>NZ_CP022111.1 GCF_000730165.1 Nitrospirillum viridazoti CBAmc
CCGGCTGACTGGTCGCTGGTCGCCTCCTGATCCCGCCCGTCTGATCCGCGCGAAAATGAAAAGGGCCCACCGGGGGTGATCCGGCGAGCCCTTTCCACTGGTCCTGTAGGATGCCTCAGCTTCGCTTCACCCCCGCCATGGCGGCGTGGAGGCGCGACAGCTTCACCTTCCGGGGCCGCAGGGCCAGGTAGATCACCGGCGTGGTGTAGAGGGTGATGAACTGCGACACCAGCAGGCCACCCACCAGGGCGATGCCCAGCGGCTGGCGCAGCTCCGCCCCCGTGCCGCCGCCGATGGCCAGCGGCACAGCGCCCAGCAGGGCGGTCAGCGTCGTCATGGTGATGGGGCGGAACCGTTCGCGGCACGCCTCCGTGATGGCGTCCACCGGGGACATGCCCTGGATGCGCTCCGCCGCCAGGGCGAAGTCCACCAGCATGATGGCGTTCTTCTTCACGATGCCCATCAGCAGGATGATGCCGATGAAGGAGATCATCGACAGCTCGAAGCCCGTGGCCATCAGCGCCAGGATGGCGCCGATACCGGCCGACGGCAGTGTGGACAGGATGGTGATAGGCTGGGCCCAGCTTTCGTACAGCATGCCCAGCACGATGTAGATGGTCACCAGCGCCGCCAAGATCAGCAGGGGCTGGCCCTGGTTCTGCTGCTGGAAGATGCGGGCGATGCCGCCCACCTCCACCCGCATCGAGGCCGGCATGGCCAGCTCTGTCACCGCCTGCTGCGCCCGGGCCAGGGCGTCCACCTGGGCGACGCCGTCGGCCAGGTTGAAGCTGAGGGTGGAGGAGGGGTACTGCCCCTCATGGTTCACCGACAGGGGCGATTCCTGCACCTGCACCTTGGCGAAGGCGGACAGCGGCACCATGCCCGCCACCGACTTCACATAGATGCGCACCAGGTCGTCCGGGCCCTTCTGCTCATTGGGCGTCGCCTCCAGCACCACATGGTACTGGTTGCGGGCGCCGTAGAGGGTGCTGACCTGCCTCTGGCTGAAGGCGTTGCCCAGGGCCGCGTCCACGTCCGACGGCGTCAGGTTCATGCGCGAGGCCAGGTTGCGGTCGATGACCACCTTGGCGTCCAGGCCGGCCTTGTCCTGGTCGGAACTGACGTCCTGGAAATAGTCCGGCAGCTCCTTCAGCTTGGCCACCAGCTTGGGCCCCCATTCATAGAGGTCGTCCAGGTTGTCGCTCAGCAGTGAAACCTGGAACTGCGAGTCGCTGCTGCGCCCGCCGAAGCGCAGGTCCTGCTCCGCCTGCAGAAAGACCTGCAGGGCCTCCATCTTGGCGAACTTGGGCCGCAGGCGGGCGATGACTTGGTCGGCCGTGGCATCGCGCTGGTTCCGCGGCTTCAGCGAGATGGTCATGCTGCCGGTGTTGGCGCTGCTGCTGCCGGGGCCGCCACCGCCGCCGCCGGTGGTGCCGCCGATGGCCGCCACCGCCGGATCGTCGGCGATGATCTTCACCACCTCCTGCATGCGGCGCTGCATGGTCTGGAACGAGGTGTCGGCTGAGGCGCGGACGCTGCCGCGCAGCAGGCCCGTGTCCTGCTGGGGGAAGCCGCCCTTGGGCACCACGCCATACAGGTAGACGGTGCCGAAAATGGTGCCGATGGCCACGAACAGCATGAGGATGCGGTGCCGCATCACCCAGCCCAGGCCCTTCATGTACAGGTTGGTGGCGCCGTCCAGCGGCCGGCCCACCCAACGGTCGGCCCAGTTGGCCTTGCGCTCACGGGCATGGTCGACGAAGCGGGCGCACATCATGGGCGTCAGGGTCACCGACACGATGCCCGACACCAGGATGGCCGCTGTCAGCGTCATGGCGAATTCGTGGAACAGCCGGCCCGCCAGCCCGCCCATGAAGATGATGGGCATGAACACGGCCACCAGCGACAGGGTCATGGACACGATGGTGAAGCCGATCTCCCGCGCGCCGTCCAGGGCCGCCTGCAAGGGGGGCTTGCCCATCTCACGGTGGCGGACGGCGTTTTCGATCATGACGATGGCGTCGTCGACCACGAAGCCCACGCTGATGGTCAGGGCCATCAGCGACAGGTTGTCCATGCTATAGTCCAGCATCCACATAACGGCGAAGGTGCCGGCCAGCGACAGGGGCACGGCGGTGGCGGCGGCCAGCGTGGGCGCCAGGCGGCGCAGGAACAGGCCCACCACCAGGATGACCAGGCCGATGGAGATCAGCATGGTGATCTGCACGTCGTCCACGCTGGCACGAATGGTGCCGGTCTGGTCGTTGACCACGTTGATGTCGATGCCGGGCGGCAGCCACTTCTGGATCTGGCCCAGGTTGGCCTTGATCAGGTCCACCGTCTTGATGACGTTGGCGCCGGGCTGCTTCAGGACCGAGACCAGCACGGCCGGCTGCGTGCCGAACCAGCCCGCCTGCCGGATGTTTTCCGAGCTGTTGAGCACCGTGGCCACGTCGCCCAGGCGGAAGACGGTGCCGCTGGCGGTGCGCACCACCAGGTCGCGGTAGTCCTGCGCCTTCAGCATGGTGTCGTTGGTGGTCACCGTCATCAGCGTGTCTTCGCCGTCCATGGTGCCCACGGGCTGGCTGACGTTGGCGTTGGTGATGGCGGTGCTGATGTCGGCCAGGCTGATCTTGCGCGCGGCCAGGGCGTTCACGTCCACCTGCACGCGGATGGCGGACTTCTCGCCACCGGCGGCGGAGGCCTGGGCCACGCCCTCGATCTGCGACAGGCGCTGGGCCAGGATGCCGTCGGCGGCGTCGAAGATGGCCTGGTTGGTCAGGGTCTTGGACGTCAGGGCCAGCGTCATGATGGGCCGGCCGTTGGGGTTGGCCTTGCGGAAGGTGGGTTGGCTGGTCAGGCCCGAGGGCAGGTCGGTGGCGGCGGCGCTGATGGCCGCCTGCACGTCGCGCGCCGCGTCCGTCACCGGCCGGCTGACGTCGAACTGCAGGATGATGGTGCTGACGCCCAGCGACGTGGACGAGGTCATCTCGTTCACGCCGGCGATCTCACCCAGGTGACGCTCCAGGGGGGCGGTCACCGTCGCGGCCATGGTCACGGGGTCGGCCCCCGATTCCCTGGCCTGGATGAAAATGATGGGCAGGTCGGTGTTGGGCAGCGACGCCACCGGCAGGAAGGCGTACGCCACCGCCCCCACCAGCGCCAGGCCGATGGCCAGCAGGGCCGTGCCGATGGGCCGGCGGATGAAGGGTTCGGAGATGCTCATGGGATGGCCGCTCCGCGCTTCAGTCTGCCAGGCCCGTCAGGGGTGGGGGCGCGCCCGGGGGCACGTCTTCCGTCCGGTCGCCGCCGGTACGCCGGGCGACCCAGGCGCGCAGCCGCTCCATGTACAGATAGATCACCGGCGTGGTGTACAGGGTCAGCAGCTGCGACAGGATCAGGCCGCCGACGATGGTGATGCCCAGTGGCCGGCGCAGCTCCGACCCCGTGCCATGCTCCAGCGCCAGGGGCAGGGCGCCCAGCAGCGCCGCCATGGTGGTCATCATGATGGGGCGGAAGCGCAGCAGGCAGGCCTCCACGATCGAGTCGTGGGGTGATTTGCCCTCCACCCGCTCCGCCTCGATGGCGAAGTCGATCATCATGATAGCGTTCTTTTTCACAATGCCCATCAGCAGCACGATGCCGATCAGGGCCACCAGCGACAGGTCGTTGCCGGTCAGCCACAGCGCCAGCAGGGCGCCGATGCCGGCCGACGGCAGGGTCGACAGGATGGTCACCGGGTGGATGATGCTCTCATACAGCACGCCCAGCACGATGTAGATCGTCACCACGGCGGCGGCGATCAGCCAGGGCTCGCTGGCGATGGAGGTCTGGAATTCCGCCGCCTCGCCGGCGAAGGACCCGGTCACCGTGTCCGGCATGCCGATATCGCGTTCCGCTTTGGTCACGGCATCCACCGCGTCGCCCAGCGACTGGCCCTCGGCCAGGTTGAAGGTGACGGTCAGGGCCGGGAACTGGGCCTGGTGGTTCACGGTCAGGGGCGCGCTGGTGGTCTCGATCTGTACCAGCGAGCTCAGCGGCACCTGGGTGTTGGTGGTGACCTGGGTGCTCTGCGCCACCGTGTTGACCGCCACCGGCCCGCCCGTGCTGGGCACGTACAGGCGGCCCAGCGCCTCGGGGCTGGACTGCAGCTTCTCCGGCACCTCCAGCACCACGCGGTACTGGTTCATCTGGGCGTAGATGGTGGAGATCTGGCGCTGGCCGAAGGCGTCGTACAGCACGTCGTCGATGCTCTGGATGCTGACCCCCAGCCGGGCGGCCAGGTCGCGGTCGACGTTCAGCACCACTTGGCGGCCGTTGGTCTGCTGGTCACTGGCCACGTCGCGGAACTGGGGCAGGCTGCGCAGCTTGGCCACCAGCTTGGGCGCCCATTCCGCCAGTTCCACGCCGTCGGCGTCGGCCAGGGTGTACTGGTACTGCGTGCGGCTGGCGCGGGCGCCGATCTGAATGTCCTGCACCGACTGGACGTAGACTTCACCCTGCACGCCCGACAGCTTGTGGCTGAGGCGCACGGCGATCGCGTCGGCGTTGGCCGATCGTTTGTCCCGGGGCTTCAGGCCCACGGACAGGTGGGCGGTGTTGGGGGTGGGGTTGACGGTACTGGCGCCGGCGAAGCTGGTCACCGACACCACGTCTGGGTCTTGCGCCACGATGTCGGCCACCTGCTGCTGCAGGCGGCGCATGGACGAGAAGGAGCTGTCCTGGTCGCCGTCCACGGTGATGGCCAGGATGCCGGTGTCCTGGCTGGGCAGGAAGCCCTTGGGCATCCACATGTAGAGGACGACGGTCAGCACCAGCGTGCCGATGGCCACCAGCAGGGTCAGGAACTGGAAGCGCATGACCACGGACAGGGTCCGCTCGTAGCCCTTCAGCATCCAGTTGAAGCCGGCTTCCGTCCACTCCAGGGGGGAATATTTGGCCCAGCGCGCGCGGCGCCGGTGGGCGGCCTGCTCGTCGGCATGGCTGCGCAGCAGGCGGCCGCACATCATGGGCGTGACGGTCAGCGACACGACGGCCGAGGCGACGACGGCGATGGTCAGGGTCAGCGAGAATTCGCGGAACAGGCGGCCGATGATGCCGCTCATGAACAGCAGGGGGATGAACACCGCCACCAGCGACACCGTCAGCGAGATGACGGTGAAGCCGATCTGCTTGGCGCCCTTGTAGGCGGCGGGCAGGGGGGCCTCGCCCGCCTCGATGTAGCGGATGACGTTCTCGATCATGACGATGGCATCGTCGACGACGAAGCCGGTGCCGATGGTCAGCGCCATCAGCGACAGGTTATCCAGGCTGAAACCGCACAGGGCCATGACGCCGAAGGTGACGATCAGCGACAGGGGCAGGGCCACGGCCGGGATGACGGTGGCGCGGCCGGACCGCAGGAAGGCCAGGATGACCAGCACCACCAGCACGGTGGTCAGCACCAGGGTCTGCTGCACGTCGCGCACGCTGGCGCGGATGGTTTCGGTACGGTCGGCGACGATGGTCAGCTTGATCCCGGCGGGCAGGGCCGCCTGCAGCTCGTGCAGCTTGGACTTCAGGCGGTCGGCCGTTTCCACGATGTTGGCGCCGGGCTGGCGCTGGATGTCGAGCAGCACGCCCTGCTTGCCGTTGAACCAGGCGCCTACGCGGGAATTTTCCAGCCCACGGGTCACCACGCCCACGTCCTTCAGATGGACGGGGGCGCCGTTCTTGTAGGTGACGATGACGTCGGAATAGGCCTCGGCCTTTTCGATCTGGTCGTTGGCGGTGATGGTGTAGGCCTGGGCGACGCCGTCGAAGCTGCCCTTGGCTTGGTTCACGTTGGCCTTGCCCAGGGCGGTGCGGATGTCCTCCATGCTCAGGCTATAGGCAGCCAGGCGCTCCGGCTGGATCTGGATGCGCACGGCGGGGCGCTGGTTGCCCTGCACGGTGACGCGGCCCACGCCCGACACCTGGCTCAGCTTCTGCGCCAGCAGGCTGTCGGCCGTGTCGGACAGGGTGGAGATGGGCAGGGTCTCCGAGGTCAGCGCCAGCGACAGGATGGGCGGGTCCGCCGGGTTGACCTTGGCGTACGTGGGCGGATAGGGCAGCGTTTTGGGCAGGGTGCTGCCGGCGGCGTTGATGGCCGCCTGCACATCTTGTGCTGCGTCGTCGATGTTGTGGCCCAGGCCGAACTGCAGCGTGATGTTGGACACGCCGAAGCTGGAGATGGACGTCATGACGTCCAGGCCGGGAATCTGCCCCAGCTGGCGTTCCAGCGAGGCGGTGATCAGCGTGGCGGTGGTGTCGGCGCTGGCGCCGGGCAGCTGGGTGGTGACCTGGATGACGGGGAAGTCCACTTCCGGCAGCGACGACACCGGCAGCGCCCGATACCCCAGGAAGCCCACCAGCACGATGCCGATCGCCAGCAGCGTGGTGGCGATCGGCCGGGCGATGAAGGGGGCGGAAACGTTCATTGCGGCTGGCCGCCCTGACCGCTCTGGCTATTCGCGGGCGCGGGCTGGCCGTTGGCGGGCTGGCCATTGGCGGGCTGATTGGGATTGGGCGTGCCCTGTGGCGTCGGGCCCTGGGCCGGGTCGCTGCCCGGCTGGCCGCCCTGGTTGCGGCGGCGATGGTGTTCGCCCTCGGGCCCGGCCTGGCCGTTGCCGCCCTGACCCTGGCCGCGGTGGTGTTGGCCGGTGGCGCCCGCGGGCACCCCGGCGTCCGGCGTCGCGCCCGCCGGGGCGGCGATGTTGATCTTGGCGCCGTCCTGCAGGCGATCCTGGCCGTTGACCACCACGCGCTCGCCCACCTGCACGCCGTCCGACAGGGCGGACTTGTCGCCTTCGTTCAGGATGACGGTGACGGGGCGGGGGGTGACGGTGTTGTCCTCGTTGACGATGTAGACGAAGGTGCCGTTGGGGCCGTGCTGGATGCTTGAGGCCGGCACCACGGCCAGTTTGGGCTTTACCTCCAGCAGCAGGCGCATGTTGACGAAGCCGCCCGGCCACAGGCGATTGTCCTTGTTGGGGAAGGACGCCTTCAGCTTGATGGTGCCGGTGGTGGTGTCCACCTGGTTGTCCAGGGTGGTCAGGGTGCCCTTGTCCAGCTGGCGGCCGTCGGAACTGACGGCCAGCACGCTCAGCGTCTCGCCCTTGGCCAGGTGGGCGTTGATGACGTCCAGCTGCTGCTGCGGCAGGGTGAAGACGCCCGAGATGGGCTGCATTTGGGTGATGACCACCAGGCCGGTGCTGTCGCTGGAACTGACGATGTTGCCCACGTCCACCAGGCGCAGGCCGGTGCGCCCGTCGATGGGCGCCTTGGTCACCGTCCAGTCCAGATTGGTCCGGGCGGTCTCCACGGCCGCCTGGTCGTACTTCAGCGTCGCCTCATACTGGGCGACGGTGGCCTTCTGCGTGTCATAGGTCTGCTGCGTGCCGTACTTCTCGGCCGCCAGGGCGCGGTATCGCTCCAGGTCCAGCCGGGCGTTGGCCAGCTGCGCCTGGTCCTGCGCCACCTTGGCCACCGCCTGGTCATACGCCGCCTGGTACAGGCGCGGGTCGACCACGGCCAGCGTGTCGCCGGCCTTCACGGTCTGGCCTTCGGTGAAGGCGACCTTGGTCAGCTGGCCGCCGATGCGGGTCTTGACCGTGACGGTGTTCAGCGCCTGCACCGTGCCCAGGCCGTCCAGGTAGACCGGCATGTCGGCCAGCACCACCGGCGTCACCGCCACGGTGGGGATGGAGAAGCCGCCGCCGCGCCGCCCGCCGCCCCCCCCGGGCCCCCCGGGACCGCCCGGGGGCGGGCCGCCGGCGCCAGGCCGCCCACCCGGTGCACCTGGTCCGCCCATTGGGGGGCCGCCCGCGTCCTGGCTGCTCGGCTTCTTGTGCATGACCCACCACGCGCCACCACCCAGCAGCACCACGACCAGGGCAGACACCCAAACACTGCGTCGCATCGAAATCCCAACCTTCCCGATGATCTCTGGAACCCGGGTTTATACGCCGGCCGTCCGAAGATCCTGTTGTCTCGCTTATTCCCACGGATGGGCGTGGCCGGTAAGATTTGAAAAGGCCCGTACCCGACTGCCCTGCCTAGTATTTCGCGCCTTCTCTTACCCCGAAAACCGCCAGGCGTCAGCACCGCTTGCACCCGGCCGTCTGGGTCCGCTTCGCCGCCCATCCTTGGGGCCATCCCGCCCCTTGCCGGCCGGTGGGCTATAGCGGTGCCGGGTGACGGTTTTATGTCATCCCACACCAGATACCGCCTGCGCCAATTGGCGCATGGCGGGGTAAAACCGCGCCTGGCGGCATGATCGGAACCGGATGATTTTGCATTGCGGCAAATCGCGCTCTGGTTAGGGGTTGACGCGGGTCCCCCACCCGGTTTATTGGCGGGCCGTCGGTTGCCCTTCGCCGTCTGGAACCCCGGTTCCGCACGATGGGCGGCATGCCGTCAACCCCAAGAGAACAGTCACCCTGAGAATGAACCCTCGACCTAGTGAGAGCGGCGCGGACCCGTTTGGCCGGACCCATCCGGCGCGACTGGTCGCTACAGACCGCCAGCCGGGACAGGGGTGTGGGTGGGAGCGTCGGGCCCCTCGCTGAGACGGGGGCATTGACGCCCCCATCCCCGCCTTCGTCCCCGCCGGGCACCGGCCGCGTGACGGAGGCAGCAATGGCCCTCAACAAGACCCGTTTTTCCGCCGGGACCGATCCCGTGTCCGCCGTCATGGCGGCGGCGGCCCGTGCCGCGCAGGCGCAGCGCGCGGCCCTCTCTGGCCATGGCCTCACCCTGGTGTGGCGGCAGGATGCCGCCGGCCGCCCCGTTATGGGCTGGATGCTGATGCGCCGGCCGGTGGCCGCCAACGACATCGCCGCCAACGACGCACCGTCGGAGGGCCGAACGCGGTACGCCCGCTGACCGGTACCTGATTCCCCTGACGCTGTTCGGGCCCGACACCACTTCCGAAACCAAGGGTGACGGGGGGAACGGCCAATGACCATGCATGTCCTTCACGGCGGTCGTGACGGGCTGGGATCACCCAGCCCGCTGGCCCGCCTGGCGCCGTCCCGCTGGGACGTGGTGGCCTTGCCGCTGGTCCTGGGCCTGCTGGCCCTGCTGGTCTTCGGCGGGCACGAGGTGGCGCAGCCGCTGTCGCAGCTGGAACGCACGCCCATCACCCTGGACCCGTGGACACTGCCCTACTACGCCCTGCGCACGACGCTGCGCATGCTGGCGGCCCTGGGCGCGTCCCTGCTGTTCACCCTGGTCTACGCGCCGCTGGCGGTGAAAAGCCAGCGCGCGGGACAGATCCTCATCCCGGCGCTGGACATCCTGCAGTCCGTGCCGGTGCTGACCTACCTGTCCTTCACTGTGACCTTCTTCCTGGGCTTGTTCCCCGGCCAGGTGGTGGGGGCGGAGCTGGCCTCCATCTTCGCCATCTTCACCAGCCAGGCCTGGAACATGACCTTCAGCTTCTACCAGTCGCTGCGGACGGTGCCGTCCGACCTGGAAGAGGTGTGCACGGGCTATCACTTCTCCACCTGGCAGCGCTACTGGCGGCTGGAGGTGCCCTTCGCCATCCCCGGCCTGGTCTGGAACATGATGATGAGCATGTCCGGCGGCTGGTTCTTCGTCGTGGCCGCCGAGGCGGTGACGGTGGGCAGCACCACCATCACCCTGCCGGGCGTGGGCGCCTATCTGGCGCTGGCCATCGAGCAGCGCGACCTTGGCGCCATCGGCTGGGTCATCCTGACCATGCTGGGCGTCATCATCCTCTATGACCAGCTGCTGTTCCGGCCGCTGGTCGCCTGGGCCGACCGCTTCCGCGCCGACACCGTGCAGGCAGAGGAACGCCCCACCTCCTGGGTGCTGACCATGGTGGAACGCTCCACCCTGTTCCGCACCCTGGGCCGGCCGGCCGGCGGCGCCGCCCGCGCCACCCTGCGCTGGCGCCTGCCGTCCCTGCCCAAGCTGCCGGCACCCAGGCTCAGCCCCCGGGCCGTCCGCATGGGGGATTATGTGTGGCAGGGCGCCCTGGCCGTCATGGCGCTGTATGTGGCGGTGCACGGCATCCAATTCATGGCCACCGGTATCACCTGGGGTGATGTCGGTCATGTTGTGCTGCTGGGCCTGGCCACCATGGTCCGGGTGGTGGTGCTGATCGTCCTGGCGGCGGTCATCTGGGTACCGATCGGGGTGATGGTGGGCATGCGCCCGCGCCTGGCCGCCATCGTCCAGCCGCTGGCCCAGTTCCTGGCCGCCTTCCCGTCCAACCTGTTCTTCCCCGTGGCGGTGGCGGCCATCGTGCACTGGACCCTGAACCCGGACATCTGGCTGTCGCCGCTGATGATCCTGGGCACGCAGTGGTACATCCTGTTCAACGTGGTGGCCGGTTCCCAGGCCTACCCCGTGGATCTGCGCGACGTCATCGCCAACCTGCGCCTGCGCGGCTGGAAGAAGTGGCGGGACGCCCTGCTGCCCGGTGTCTTCCCCCACCTGGTGACGGGGGCCATCACCGCCAGCGGCGGCGCCTGGAACGCCAGCATCGTGGCCGAGGCCGTGTCCTGGGGCGACACCCACGTCCAGGCGCGTGGACTTGGCGCCTACATCGCCCAGATGACGACGGACGCCGACTTCCCCCGCCTGGTGCTGGGCAACGTCGTCATGGTCTGCTTCGTCGTGCTGTTCAACCGCCTGGTCTGGCGCCCGCTGTACGCGTACGCCGAACGCCGTCTGCGCGTGTCCTGAAGGAACGGAGGTCCCCATCATGAACCTGACCCCGAAGTCCCTGCGCGCGGCCCCGGGCGCGCATGCCCCGGCCGATCTGGCCACCGCCGGAGTCGCCCCCCATGGCGCATCCTCCGGCCCGCGCCCGCTGCCCAGCGGCGTGCCCATCCTGACCGTGAAGGACGTCTGCAAGCGCTACGACGCAGACCCCGACAGTCCCCTGGTGTTGGACAACGTCAACATGACGGTGGACCGGCGCGAGATCGTGGCCCTGCTGGGGCGCTCCGGCTCCGGCAAGTCCACCCTGCTGCGCATTATCGCCGGATTGCTGTCCTCCACCTCGGGCCAGGTGTCCGTGGCGGGCAAGCCGGTGTCCGGCCCGGCGAACGACGTGGCCATGGTCTTCCAGTCATTCGCCCTGTTTCCCTGGCTGACGGTGCTGGAGAACGTGCAGGTGGGGCTGGAGGCGCGCGGCGTGCCCCCGGCGGAGATGCGCAAGCGCGCGCTGGCCGCCATCGACCTCATCGGCCTGGACGGCTTCGAGAACGCCTATCCCCGCGAACTGTCGGGCGGCATGCGCCAGCGCGTGGGCTTCGCCCGCGCCCTGGTGCTGGACCCCGGCATCCTGCTGCTGGACGAGCCGTTCTCGGCCCTGGACGTGCTGACGGCTGAAACCGTCCGTACCGACTTCCTGGACCTGTGGGGCGATGGTCACCTGGCCATCGGCGCCGTGTTGCTGGTCACCCATAACATCGAGGAGGCGGTGCAGATGTGCGACCGTATCCTGGTGATGTCGTCCAACCCCGGCCGCGTGGCGGCGGAGATCGAGGTGACGCTGCCCCATCCGCGCGTCCGCACCGACCCGGCCTTCCGCCAGCTGGTGGACCACATCTATGGCCTGATGACCCGCCGGCGCAAGGCGGCGCCGGGCATCGCCGAGACGCTGGCCGCCGGCCTCAGCCTGCAGCTGCCGCATGTGTCGACCAACGTGCTGGCCGGCCTGATGGAAATGGTGGATGCCGAGCCGCACAACGGCGTGGCCGACCTGCCCGTCATTTCCTCCGCCCTGCAAATGTCCACCGACGACCTGCTGAAGGTGGCGGAAACCTTGCAGATGCTCGGCTTCGCCGAGGTGGTGGAAGGCGACATCCGCCTGTTGCCCCCGGCGCGGCAGTTCGCACAGGCCGAGCTGGACGTGCGCAAGCGCCTGTTCGCCGACCACCTGCTGCAACGCATCCCGCTGGCCAGCCACATCCGCCGCGTCCTGCAGGAACGCCCCAACCACCGCGCCCCCCGGCCCCGCTTCGAGACGGAGCTGGAGGACCATATGTCCGAGACCGCGGCGGATGAGACGCTGAAGGCCATGATCAGCTGGGCGCGCTACGCCGAGGTCTTCGCCTATGACGGCGACACGGCGCAGTTCCACCTGGACGCGGAGGAGGAGGCTTAACGCGTTTCCTCAGGCGCCGGCGCCCGCGTCCGCGGCTTTGGCTTTCCTCGCTTTCCAGTCCGCACCGCTCCCCGGAAAGCTCCGGCGCATGCGGTCGCATCCTAGGGAAGAGGGCAAGGGGGCACTCTGGTTTTACGAGAAGAGACTTGGCAGAACGGGCCGCCGGTGGTGCACTGCGCGGCCCGTTCCCTTTTCTGGATACCGCCCATGGCCCGCTTGGCTACCTCCCGAATCATCGCCCTATCCTTGGCTGGAGCGGCTTGGTTTGGCGGTGGCGCCGGGGCCGTAGGCCTGCCCTCCACGCCGGCCAAGCCGGTAACGGACAGCTTTTTCGGCCAGGCGGTCGCGGATCCCTATCGCTGGCTGGAGGATTGGTCGGATCCGGTGGTGAAGCGCTGGTCGGCCGATGAAAACGCCTACAGCCGCGTCTACCTGGACGCCGTACCCCAGCGCGCCGCCATCAAGGCCCGCCTGGAGTCGCTGATCGCCGCCACGCCCAGCCGCTATTCCGGGGTACGCGCCGCTGGCGGCCATCTGTTCGCCCGCTACACCGACCCGCGCCTGCAACAGCCGCAGGTGGTCATGATCGATGACGGGATGACCACGGCGCCGTCGCGCGACCTGGCGGTGAAGGTGGTGATCGACCCCAACAAGATCGATCCGCATGGCCTGACGGCGGTGGACTGGTTCGTGCCTTCCCCCGACGGCCGGCTGGTGGCCGCCAGTCTGTCCACGGGCGGCAGCGAGAACGGCAGTGTCCATGTCTTCGACACCGCCACCGGGGCGGAGGTGGGGGAGGTCATTCCCCGCGTGCAATATCCCACCGGCGGTGGCGACTTGGCCTGGTCCGCGGATGGCAAGGGCTTTTGGTATACCCGCTACCCGGGGGAGGACCGGCCGGAGGCCGACCGTCATTTCTACATGCAGGTCTACTGGCACCCGCTGGGTGGCGATCCGCGCAACGACAGCTACGTGCTGGGCCGCGACTTCCCCCGCATCGCGGAGGTGGAGCTGGACAACCGCGAAGGCACGGCGCCTCTGGTCATTTCCGTCGCCAACGGCGATGGCGGGGAGTTCGAGCACTTCCTGCTGCCCCAGGCCGTCGGCCCCACCGGCACCCCGACGCCGATCACCCGGTTCCCCGACAAGGTGGTGGCGGTGGCGCCTGGGCCGGACGGCGCGCTTTATCTGATTTCCCGCCTGAATGCGCCGGCGGGGCGCCTGTTGCGCCTGGCGCCGGGGGATACCAACCTGGCCCATGCCAAGGTGCTGGTGCCCGAGGGCAAGGCGGCGCTGCTGTCCGACCGGGGCTCCCACTCCCTGGCCGTGACGGACAGCCGCGTCTATCTGCGCCGCATCGAAGGCGGCCCCATCACCGTGGCCATGGTGGCGGCCGCCACGGGCCAGCCTCTGGGCCCGTTGCCCCTGCCGCCGGTTTCCGCCAACCATGAGCTGGTGCCGCTGGCCGGCAACCGCGTGCTCTATGACATGACCACCTATCTCAAGGCGCCCGCCTATTCCATCTATGACGAGCGCCGGCAGAGTATGGACGAGACCAAGCTGTCCGCCGCCGGCGGGCTGGATTTCAGCGACGCCGAGGTGGTACGCGACGCCGCCACCTCCGCCGATGGCACCGCGGTGCCGGTCACCATCGTTATTCCGAAGGGCGTGCGCAAAGGGGGCAAGGCGCCCGCGCTGCTGACCGGCTACGGCGGCTTCGGCGTCAGCCTGACGCCGGGCCAGCTGACGGCGGAACAGCGCCTGTGGCTGGATGCCGGCGGCATCTACGCCATCGCCAACTTGCGCGGCGGGGCGGAATTCGGCGAGGCCTGGCACGACGCCGGCCGCCTGACCAACAAGCAGCATGTCTTCGATGATTTCGCCGCCGTGGCCCGCCTGCTGGTGCAGCGGGGCTATACCGATGCCGACCATCTGGCCCTGATCGGCGGCAGCAACGGCGGCCTGCTGATGGGCGTCACCCTGACCCAGCATCCGGAACTGGCCCGCGCCGTGGTGGGCAATGTCGGCATCTACGACATGGTGCGGACGGAACTGGACCCTAACGGCGCCTTCAACATCACCGAATACGGCACCGTGAAGGAGCCGGCGCAGTTCCAGGCGCTGTACGCCTATTCTCCCTATCACCATGTGAAGGACGGTGTGCGCTATCCCGCCGTCCTGCTGGCGACGGGGGAGAATGACGGCCGGGTGAACCCCATGCATTCGCGCAAGATGGTGGCCCGGCTGCAGGCGGCGGACCCTGCCGGCCTGCCCATCCTGCTGCGCACCACCGCCAATGCCGGTCACGGCCACGGTAGTTCCCTGGCCGAGCGCGTGGCCTTGTCGACCGATATCTACGGCTTCCTGTTCGACCAGCTGGCCATGACCCTGCCGCTGCCGTCGGCCAAGTGATGCATTAAGCCGGGTGGCGCATTAAGGCTGTCGCGGGCGGGGCGGCTGGCCCATAGTAGGGGCCTGTTTTTCCTGATCCTGTTCCCCCGCAAGGAACCGCCTGGTGCCATGATGTCCCCGCCTGCCGCCCCGCCGCCATCCCCCGCTCCGGCGGATGGGATGGACTGGCTGGACCCTGCCTGCCGGTTGGTCCAGGGCGGCCAGTCCCATGACTGGCCGGCCTTGCTTGAGCGGGCGCGGGACTTGGCCGGCCGGTTGCGGCCCGCCGCGCGCATCGCGGCGGTGGCGGCCACGCCGCTGGCTGTGGCGGTAGCCCTGCTGGCGGCCCGCCTGCTGGACGCCGAACTCTTCCTGATGCGGGGCACTGCTGTGCCCGCCGGGGTGGACGCGGTAGTGGATGCCGACGGCGGGGTAACGCGCCCGGGCGGTGCGGTGTCCGGGGCCACGCCCGGCTTCGCCCTGATGCTGGAAAGCTCCGGCACCACCGGTACGCCCAAGCGTCTGCGCCACACTTTCGATCGGCTGGCGGCCCGTATCCAGGGGGGGCGGGGGCGGGGCAGCGTGTGGTTGGCCACTTTCGATCCCGGCGGCTATGCCGGCCTGCAGGTGCTGCTGACCGTGCTGCGCGGTGGCGGGACGCTGGTGGCGGACGACGTCCCCGACGTGCCGGCGCTGGCGGACCTAGCCCAGCGCCACGCCGTCACCCACATCAGCGCCACGCCCAGCTTCTGGCGGGCCTTCCTGCTGACGGGGAAGATGCCGCCGCTGAAGGCCGTGACCTTGGGTGGCGAGGCGACGGACCAGTCGCTGCTGGACCGGCTGGCGGCCGCCTTTCCCAATGCCGCCGTGCGCCACATCTATGCCAGCACAGAGGCGGGGGCGCTGTTCGCCGTGGCGGACGGCCGCGCCGGCTTCCCCGCCGCCTGGCTGGAGACAGGGGTCGAGGGTACCGACCTGGCCGTCCGTGACGGTGTGCTGTGGGTCCGGGGGCCCCGGCTGGCCACCGCGCTGGCCGGCGGCCGCCTGCCGACCGATGCCGACGGCTGGTATGGCACTGGCGACCGGGTGGAAGTCGTCGGCGACCGGGTGCTGTTCCGGGGGCGTGAGGATGGTGTGGTCAACGTCGGCGGCGTAAAGGTCATGCCCGACGAGGTGGAGGCGCTGATCCAGGCGGTGCCGGGCATCGCCGACGCCGCCGTGCGGGTGCGGGCTAGCCCCATCACCGGGCATCTGTTGACGGCGCAACTGGTGGCGGTCCCGGACCAGGATCCCGAGGCCCTGCGCCCCAGGGTGGCAGCGGTCTTGGCCGGCCTGCCGGCGGCGGCCCGCCCCCGGCGGCTGGAATTCGTTACGGAACTGGAATTATCCCCGTCCGGCAAAAAGAAACGGGTGCAGGAATGAGTGACCACATCATCGTCACCGGCGGCAGCCGGGGCCTGGGCTTGGCGCTGGTGCGTGCTTTGCTGGCGGACGGCTGGCGCGTCTCCACCTGCGCCCGCAGCCCGACGGCGGAGGTGGAGGATCTGGTGGCCCGGCACGGCGACCGCTTTCTGTTCCAGGTGGCGCAGGTGGGCGACGCGGGCCAGGTGACCGCCTTCGTCGACGCCGCTGCGGCCTGGGCCGGCGGGCTCTATGGCTTGGTCAACAACGCCGGCATCGCGCGCGAGGGCATCCTGGCCACCTTGCCCCAGGTGGAAATCGACACCCTGATCCAAACCAACCTGAACGGCGCCATCCAGGCGGCCCGGGCCGCCCTGCGGCACCTGCTGCGCCGTCCGGCCACGGCGATCCCCGCCGGCGGGCGCATCATCAACATCTCCTCCATCATCGGGCAGCGCGGCTATACCGGCCTGGCCGCCTACGCCGCCACCAAGGCGGGAATGGACGGCATGACCCGGGCGCTGGCGCGCGAAGTGGGGCGGCGGGGCATCACCGTCAACTCGGTGGCGCCGGGCTATCTGGAGACGGAGATGTCCTCGACCCTCAGCGCCGGCCAGCGCGACCAGATCATCCGGCGCACACCGCTGGGCCGCCTGGGCACGGCGGAGGACGTGGTGCCGGTGGTGCGCTTCCTGCTGGGCCCGTCCGCCGCCTATATTACCGGGCAGACCCTGGTGGTCGACGGCGGCATCAGTTGCTGATGGGAGATCGTTGATGGCGTTGGCCCGGTTGAACGGCGTGGCGGTGCGGGGCATCGTCTCGGCACTGCCGGCCCGGGTGGAGGATACGGCGGACCTGGCCGCCCGCTTCGGGGAAGAGGCGGCGCGCCGCCTGGCAACTGCCACCGGCATCCATGCCCGCCATCTGGCGGCGCCCGGCCAATGCACATCCGACCTGGCGGTGCCGGCGGCCCAGGCGCTGTTGGACGGGCTGGGCTGGCCGGCGGACAGCGTCGATCTGCTGGTCTTCGTCAGCCAGACCCACGACCAGGTGCTGCCGGCCACGGCTTGCCTGGTGCAACGGCGGTTGGGCCTGTCCAAGAGCGCTGCCGCCTTCGACCTGTCGCTGGGCTGCTCCGGCTATGTCTATGGCCTGTGGGCAGCGGGCTCGGCGCTCGCCTCATTGCTGCCCCGGGCCGATGGCCGGCCGGCGCGGGCCCTGCTGCTGGCGGGCGATACCACCAGTCACATCCTGGACCCGGACGACCGGGCGGTGGCGCCCCTGTTTGGCGACGCCGCCGCCGCCACGGCGCTGGAGATCGACGCCGCCGCGCCGCCCATGATCGTGGATGTGGGCACGGACGGCGCCGGCGCCCCCTATCTCATGGCGGCGGGTGGGGCCATGCGGGCGCCGGACCAGCCGCCGCGCCTGTTCATGGACGGCACCCAGGTCTTCGCCTTCACTTTGCGTGAGGTGCCGGGCGCCATCGCTGCCACCTTGGCCGCCGCCGGCTGGACCGCCGCGGATGTGGACCGCTTTGTCCTGCATCAGGCCAATGAAATGATGCTCCGCCGCCTGGGTCATAAGATCGGCGCCACGGACGAACAGCTGGTGCTGGCCCTGGCCCGCCATGGCAACACCAGTTCGGCCAGTGTGCCGCTGGCCTTGACCGACGCGGTGGCGGCCAGTCTCAAGGCTGGGGCCTTGCGGGTCCTGTTGTCCGGATTCGGGGTGGGATGGTCCTGGGCCACGGTGGCGGCCACCCTGGGGCCGCTGGCCGTGTGCGAGACCATTGTGTTGCCGGCCTGAAAGGCCGGAGCTGATACCTGTGGCATTTGATCGTGACCGCTCAAATGCCCCCTCAATCGCCGGGCGCCAGCATGCGCTGGCTCGGCTTCCTCGCTGTGCCCTGCGATGCTCGCTCCGGCGGCCCCTTTTTACGGAAACGAGGAGTCGCGGGCTACACCGGCACGAGTCAACATCTCGTGCCGGTGGCATTATTCCTCGACGGCGGGGGCGGCCACCTTGCGGCGGCGGCGCACAACCTCCACCGGCGGCTTGGGCGCCGGCGCGGCCTCGGCCGTTTCCTTGATGTCGAAAAGCTTACGGCACAGCTTCAGCGCGCGGTAGTTGTTGCCCTCGCGCACCAGCGTCTGCACTTCGTCGAACAGGTCGGCCTTGTCGGGATGCTGGACCCGGGCCTCTTCCAGGATGGCGGCGAAGTGCACCATGTTGGTGCTGGCGTCCTCGGGGAAGATGTAGATCAGCTGGATGATGAAATAGAGCCGCTTCTCGATGGTGTCGCAGTTCTCTTCCTTCAGGATTTCCCGGCCACGCAGGAAATTCACCTTGTTGTAGAAGAATAGCGAGACGGGATGATCGCCGATGCCGATGACGGCGCCGTTGACGATCAGCTTTTCTCCCGGACGTAACACCAGTTTCAGCGGCAAGGGGGCAATCCTTCCTTCAGAACGCGGCCTCGGGGCCAGGGCCCGGGGCGAGGGTCCGGCCGCGTGGGCCGAACCGGGCAGAATCTTAAACGGCAGAACCTTAAACGGACGAAGCCGCCCGGATGGGCGTGCGTATGCGCGCACCCCTAGGAATTACGGCAGCCGACCCCGTCCGGTCACCAAAAAACCGCTGCCCGCCGGAATTGCCCAGCCAAAAAAAGGTGGCGGACGTTGCCGTCCGCCACCTTCCGTACTTCCACGCTTGAGCTGATCTATTAGAACAGCTTGAGGATGGACTGCTGAGCCTGGTTGGCCAAGGACAGGGTGGTAACACCCAGGGACTGCTTGGTCTGCAGGGCCAGCAACTGGGCGCCGGCTTCGTTCTGGTCGACCTGCGTCAGGTTGTCGGCACCGTCCTGCAACACATTGTTGAACGCGTTGGTGAAATCCGAACGGGTCTGAATGATGTTGAGGTTGGTGGCGAGCGTCTGAGAGGCGGAACGCAGAACGTTGGTCGCGTTGGTCAGCTGGGCCTGGGCCTTGTCGATGTCCGCGCGATCCAGGAAGTTGTTCTGGGCGTAGTCGACGGCCAGACCCTGGCCCGAGGTGGTGACGTTGGTCGCCGCCACGGTGATGCCGCTGCTGTTGTTCTCGTTGAACTGGACGCTCAGGTCGTTCGACGTGCCCGCCGCGGTGGTCTGCGCGGTGGAGATGTTGGCGGCGCTGTTGGCGCTGGCCGCCTGCCGGACGTTCCTGGCATCGACGTTCAGACGAACGGTGCCGGTGCTGAACGAGAAGGCGTTCTCACCATCGGACAGCTTGGAGTCGCCGCGCTCGTTGGTGCCGGAACGGGTCACGGAGACGCCGTTCAGGTCCGTGGCGGTCACGGAAACATCCACGTTCTTTTCGATGGTGGACGTGCCGTTGCCGGTGGTGCCCAGCGCTTCCAGCGAGGCGCGGTCGACGGTGAAGGACACCACCGTACCCGACGAGAAGGACAGCGAGATGTCCTTGGTCAGGGCGTTGGAGGCCGAAGTGCCCAGCGAGAACGAGGCGGCGGTGCCGGAAGTGGCGGTGGTGGCGATGGTGAAGGTGTTGGTATTCGAGCCGGTGCCGGCGGTCAACGTGAAGCCCGATACGGCGCTACCCGCGACAGACGCGGCGGTGCTGATCACGTTGCTCAGGTTGGTGGCGATGTTCTTCTGACGGGTCGCGCTGTCAGCGGCCGCCACGTCACCCGCCGAGGCGGTGTAGGTGAAGGACGTGCCGTTAATCGTCGCCGTGAAGGTATCGCCCTGCTCGATGTTGCCGGTGATGGACACCTGCGAAATCTGCCCGGTGCCCGACACACCGGGCTGCTTCAGCGTGTTCGTGGCCGACTGGGTATTGTCGAAGAAGTTGATGGTCCGCGACTCGTCGCCTTCCGTCACCACGACGCTGCGCTGCTGGCCGACCGAGCCGCGGGTCTGAATGGAGATGTCGGAGAAGTTGCCGGAGGTGGAGCTCAGCTTGCCGGAAACCTTCAGGCCGAAGACACCGCGGGCAGTTTCGGCATTGGCGATGTCGCCGGCGGCGCCGGAGACGGCGCCGGTGCCGGAGATCTTCACCGAATAGGTGTCGGCGCCGGTGATGTTGGTGACGCGGGCGTTCGAAACCGAGGTGATCGAGTTCGCGGTCTCGATCGTGGTCGAGGTGGCGGCGAAGGACTGGCCATTGCCGGCAACCAAGTTCTTGCCCGAGTAGCCGCTGTCACCCGCCAGCTTATCGATCTGGTCCTTGATGCCGTTGAACTGGTCGGCCAGCGACTTGCGGGTCGAGATGGACCCGGCGTCCGTGCCCAAGTTGGCATAGGCGGTCGTCAGCAGGCCCTGAGCCTGGGTAACGAGCGACTGGATGGAGGTGATGCCCTGGCTGCCAGCCTTGATGGTGCTGACGGCTTGCGACATGCCGTCCTTCAGGGTCGACAGGTCGCTCGCGCGCTGATTCAGGCTCTGCGCGGCGAAGAAAGCGGTCGGACCGTCAAGGGCGGAATTGACCTTGTTACCGGTCGCCAGCTGGTTTTCCAGCTTGCTGGTCGAGGTATTGGTCTGCTGCAGCAGCAGCAGGTTGGTCCGCATGCTGGACGAAAGCTGAACGGCGTCAGACATAAAAAGTCTCCTTTGGAGAGGGTATGTGTCGCCCGAGTTTTTCGGACACGTTAAGTGATGACTGGTTTCAGTGACGGAGTCAAGGCACGATTGATAAAATTTTAGACGTTTTGTCTATATCTCAGGATCTACCCGTCGTGCCGGCCTTCACCACGATGGTTCAATACATCACCATGTGTTGACAGATCCTTAACATGGATCAAGGCGACCCGACAACGATATCAGCGGCCCGCCGCGCCAGGTCGGCGGCCACCCGGGCCATGACCGGACGCCAGTCCCCGCGCGCTTCCTGCCGATAGAGGCGGGCGCTGGGGTACCAGTCGCTGTCCGTGCGGCCCAGGCCCCAGCGCCAGTCAGGTATCTGCGGCAGAATGACCCACACCGGCCGTCCCAGGGCCCCAGCCAAGTGGACCGGAGCGGTGCAGGAACTGATCAGCAGGTCCGCTTCCGCGAGGATGGCGGCGGTATCGGCGAAATCCTTGATGTCCAGGGCCAGGTCGGTGAAGGCGGCGGGCAGGTCCGCATCCGCCAGATCACGCCGCCCATCGCCCATCTGGATGCTGAAGAAGTGCGCGCCCGGCACGCGCAACACCGGCGCGAAGGCCGGAAGGCGGGGGGATCGCCAGCGGTCGCCGGTGAAGTTGGGGTTGCCGGCCCAGACCAGCGCGACCTTCAGGGCGGCGGGGTCCGCCATGGCCCCCCGCAACCGGTCACGCCAGCGCGCGCGGCGATGGTCTTCTCCCGGCAGCCCGTCCAGGGAAAGATAAGGAACCTTGTTGGGAATCGGGACTAGTCCGGCCTGGAAAAGGCCCGGCAGGCTCATGACGGGACACTGCAGGTCGAAGGGGGGCAACGGCTGGTCCGTGGGCGCCAGCTCCAGCCGGCCGGGTTGCACCAACCCCTGGAACAGGGCCGCAAGCTCCGGCGGTGTCTCCACCAGCAAACGGCCGCCCCGGGCGGCCACGAGCGGCAGATAGCGCGCCGCCATCAACATGTCACCCAGGCCTTGCTCGATATGGACCAGCAGGGTGCGGCCTGGAAAGGGCGCGCCGTCCCAGCCTGGGCGGTCGAAGGTACGCAGGGGATTGGTGCGGCTGTGGCGCCGCCATTCATACAGCGGCCAGCCCTTGGCGTAGCGGCCCAGCAGCAGGGATACCAGCGCCAGGTTCCAGTTGGCCTCCACCGCGTCGGGCGTGAGGGCCAGCGCCTTTTCCGCCGCCTGGGCCGCGTCCTCGAGTCGGCCCAGGTCGTACAGGGCGGCACCCAGGGCCGTCCAGGCGCGGTGGAAGGCGGGATCAAGGGCCAGGGACCGGTGGTAGGCATCGACCGCGCCGTGCAAATCGCCCATGGCCCGCCGGCCCATGCCCACATTCAGCCAGCCGCCGACGAAAGCGGGATTCAGCCGCACGGCCTCCTCGTAGGCGGCCAGGGCTTCGGCCGGCCGGTGCAGGTCGGCCAGCACAGTGCCCAGGTTGGTGTGCAACTCGGGTATCCGGGGGAACAGGGCCAGAGCCTGGCGGTAGCTGGCCGCCGCCTCGTCCAGCCGCTTGGCCGCCTTCAGCGCGCCGCCCAGGTTGGACAGGGCTTCGCCGTAGCGCGGATCCGCCGCCACCGCCGCCTGGAAGGCGGAGATGGCTTCCGCGTTCCGCCCCGCCGCCAGCAGACAGACGCCCAGGCCATTCCATGTTTCGGGATCGGGCGCCAAGCCGCTTCCGCGCCGGGCGGCCACGGCCTGCTCATAGAGAGGCAACGCGTCGGTGGCGTGCCCCTGCCCCAGCAGGGCGGCGGCGCGGCGTTCCTGCAATGTCGCCAGGGCATCGGCGGCCTGCGCATGGCCCGATTCCATCTCCAGCACGCGCCGATACAGCGCTTCGGCCGCATCCGGCTGACCCAGGCCCTGGCGCACCGTGGCCAGCAGCAGGGCTACGGCGGGAATGTTCGGCGCCAGGTAAAGCGCCCGCTCCAGCCGGGCCAGCGCCACTTGGTCGTCCCCGCGCTGGTGGGCCGCCATGCCCCAGAGATAAAGCGCCTGGGCATGGTCTGGCGCCACGGCCACCACGCGGCCGTATAGCAATTCCGCCTCCGCCAGGCGGCCGGCCTCATGGTGGTCCAGCGCCAGCTTCAGCCTGTCTTCAACGGTAACCATAGTGATCGTGCCGTCCCGGCCGGTGCTCCACGCGATAGGCCCGCAGCATGGCCGCGAGCGGCATGCCGGTTCAAAACAAATCGCGGGTGGGATCGGAAAAGCGGGCTGACCCCGCCCCTTGCAGCCGGATGATGGCCATTGGCTGTAGAGGAGGAGAGGGCGTCAGGCGACCACGTTGACGGCCGCGGCGCCCAGGGTGACCGCCGCCACCGTGGGGCTGATCAGGGCGCTGCCCGACCCGCCGCCGCCCGTGCTGGTGGACGACGGGCCGGCGGTGCCGGCAGTGGGGCTGGTACTGGACGGCCCGGCGGCGCCCGCCACCGGCTGGTCGTTGGAGGGGGCCGCCACTTCGGCCGGCAACAGCGGGTTGCCGCCCTTGTAATGCGGGGCGCCCGTCGCGCGCAGACGGTATTGCTCGACCACATGGCGGGAGGGAATTTGGTAGTCGACGGCACCGGTGGTGCTGTCGCGGAACTGGGTGATGGCGATGGCCGCCTGACTGTCATATGTCACGACCGGGCTGATGTACGCGGGCGCGGACAGACGTGACGTCGTCTCCTCCCCCGCCGGAGAGGTTCCCCCGGGGGCGGCGCCAGGCGTGGACGAACCAGACGCGGACGAACCGGCCGAGGTCGCCTCGGCCGAGGTGTCGTTGGTGGCATAGCCCAAGGTCGCCAGGGTCCCGCTGGGGATCTGGGCATAGGCGGAGCCAGTGCTTAACACGCCATCCAGGGCCATGGACTTCGGTCCTTGGTTAGGAGACAACCGGAAATATTAAACACGTCCCCCGTAAGGGACGTGCGCAGGCCAGGAAGACATCGGTTCGACCCCCTTATTCCACCTTTGGTTCCGATGGGCCTCCCAGGGACGAGTCCTTTGGGGAAGACCGGGAAAAGGCGGTCGGGGGTGGCGGATTCACGCCACAGTAAATTTTTCAACAATAACTTTAACAAAATTGACGCGGCCGCACAAATTTTTTCCGCAACTCTACCGTTAGGATAGGACGCAGCTTCACTCAGCTTGCGATCAGAGATTGCGGCGGTAGCTGGATCTGGATGTGCGGCCAATCAAAAGGATAACATTTTCAGGGCCTTGGTTTCGCAATCAGATCGATTGCCACCTGGCGTGCAGTGGCTGACCAATCGCCCCAACTCTCTTGACGATACAGGCGCAGGGTGGGGTACCAGGGGCTGTCGGCGCGATCGCGCAACCAGCGCCAACAGCCGTCGGTGCGGGACAGCACCCACACCGGCCGGCCCAAGGCCCCCGCCAGATGGGCGACCGCCGTGTCCACAGTAATGACCAGCTCCAGGCAGGCCACCAGCGCGGCGGTGTCGGCGAAGTCCCGCAACTCATCCGTCCAGTCCAGCAGCGGAAAGGGCGCCGTGGCCGCCTGTGCGGCGGGGGCGCCTTTTTGCAGACTGACGAAACGAACGTCATCCGCGGCGGCCAGGGGGGCCAGCACCGCCAGGGGCACGCTGCGCCGTCGGTCGATCAAGGCCGATACGGGGTCGTCCGGGCGGGGATCGCCCCCCCACACCAGGCCCACGGCCCGCATGCCCAGGGGCACGGCCTGGGCCAGCCGCGTCCGCCAACCCTCCACCGGCGGTGGCGTCAGATAGGGGCACCGGGCTGGAATGGTCTCCAGCGTCGTGCCCAGGCGGTGCGGTAGGCTCATGAGCGGGACGCGGGCATCCCAATTGGCGGCGCCGACCGGGGCGCCGGGTGGCATCACCGTCACGCCGGGGAGGCTCAAGGCCATCAGCCGCGCCAACGCCGGCTGCACCATGAGACCGACGCGGGCCAGGCCCAACCGGTCGGCCGCCCCCGCCAGCAGGGCGGCGTAGCGCGCGAATTGCAGCGTATCGCCGTGCCCCTGCTCGGCATGCACCAGCAGGCGCGTGCCGGCCGTCGCCGTCGGATCCGGTCCCCGCCATTCCGGCAGAACGGTCAAGCTGGGGTCCGGCGGCGGCATCTGGCCGGTCTGGTGGCGCCATTCATATTCCTGCCAGCCCGTGGCCAGGTCACCCGCCAACAGACGCGCCAGCGACCGCTGCCAGTGCACCGCCGGCTCCCCGGGCGCCAGGGCCAGCGCCTTGAGATAAAGCGCTTCGGCCCCGTCGTCGTCGCCCAGGTCCTTCAAGACCGTGGCCAGATTGGTCAGCGGCCGGTGGTCGTCCGGTGCCGTGGCCGTTGCGCGGGCCAGGACGTCCGCCGCCTCCGGCAGCCGGCCCTGGGCGTGCAGCAATACACCCTGGTGGTTCAGCACCTCCGCCCGGCCGGGTTCTTGCGCCTCGGCCTGGTCCAACGCGGCGGCGGCGGCATCGAAGCGGCCCAACCGGGTTTCCAGGAAGCCCAGGTTGATCAGGATTTCGGCCGTCTCGTCCGCCATGCCGGGCAGGGCCAGGGCCCGGCGCAGGGCGTCGGCCGCCGGCTCCGGCTGGTTCAGGGCCATCAGCGCCAACCCCAGTCGGGCCCAGCCCTCACGCCGGTTGGGATCCAGCTCCACCGCACGGCGGGCCAGGGTGGCGGCGATCGTGGCCCGGTGGCCGCTGGACGCCTGGGCGGCGGACCCCTGGCCAGCGGAGAGGTGGCCAGCGGAGAGGTGGTCGCCGGCCTGGTTCAGCCAGAGGCTCGCCAGGTTGCGCGTCGCGCCGGCGTGGCCGGGCTGCCGCCGCAGGATCTCGGCGAACGCGGTTTCCGCCTCGTCTGTCAGGCCGGCCCGCGTCAGGGTCACCGCCAGATCATCCAGGATGTCGATGTCGTCCGGCGCCAGGGCGGCGGCGGCCTTCAGGGGCCGCACGGCAGCCGGCGCGTCCCCCGCGGCCGCCAGGGCGCGGCCCCGCCGCCGCTGCCAGCCCGCGGCCTGGGGTGCTGGCGGATTCAGGGCCAGGGCCTGTTCCAGGCAGTCCGCCTCCAGCGCGGGGCGGCCCAGTGCGGCGGCCGCGTCGGCGCGGGTGACGTGGAAGGCGGCGGCGGCCGGGTTGGCGCGCGTGGCGTGGCCGGCCAGGTCCAGGGCTTCCTCCGCCCGACCCGTCTGCAGGCACAGCACGGCCAAAAGATTCAGCGTGTCGCCTTCCGCCGGGGCCACATCCAGGATGCGACGGTAGATCACCTCGGCATGGCCCAACGCGCCCTCGCGGTGATGGCGCAAGGCCTCGTTCAGGGCGTCGCTGATGCTGGCCATGGGATTTTCCAGAAGGGGAGTTCAGCCCCGCGCCACGGCGCGGTCGGACACGAAGGGGTTGCTGCGCCGCTCCTGACCGAAGGTCGATGGCTCGCCATGGCCGGGCAGGAAGGTGATGTCGTCACCCAGGGGGAACAACTTCTCACGAATGGACCGGATCAGGGCGGCGTGATCGCCGCGGGGGAAATCGGTACGGCCGATGGAACCCTGGAAAATGACGTCGCCCACAACGGCCAGGCGAGAGGCCTGGTGGATGAAAACCACATGGCCGGGGGTATGGCCGGGGCAATGCAACACATCCAGCGTCAGCTCACCCACCATGACGGTGTCGCCGTCGTCCAGCCAACGGGTGGGAGTGAAGGGCTTGGCGTACAGCATGCCATACTTGGCCCCGTCCTCCGGCAGGCGGTCGATCCAGAATTTGTCCTCCAGCTGCGGCCCCTCCACCGGAACGCCGGTCGCGGCCGCAAGGTCCGCCACGGCGGCCGCATGGTCGACATGGCCATGGGTTACCAGGATGCGTTCCAGCGTCAGGCCCTGGCGCGCCAGGAATTCCTTGATCTCGGTGACCCCATCGCCAGGGTCGACCACCGCCGCCCGCTTGGTCGCCGTGCACCACAGGATGGAGCAATTCTGCTGGAACGGCGTCACCGGCAGGATGGCCACCTTCAGGGGCGGCGTGCCCGACGCGGGCTTTGCGGCGGCGTCCGACGCGGGGGGGACGGTCTGGTCCGGCATGGCTGTCCTCGGGCGGTAGGGGACGGAAAGGCGCTTCCCCGTCATACCCCGCCGGGCCCCGGCAGGTCCAGGTTTAGCCGGGCCGGCGGGCCGCCACGGACGGTAACCCGGCGGCCGCTGCCTTGGCCGGCGCACGAGGAAAGATGCGGATGAAATGGGGGGTGTTGGCGAAGCGCCAGCTCAAGCGGGCCGTCCATTATGGGCGTGGGAAAGGCAAATTCCTTGCGGGCAACCCGTCATTTTCGACCCAAAAGAGGCCCGAGTCCGAGGTGGTACTCCCTATGACATCGGTCAACTGGTCTATGACTTCGGGGCTGGTAGCAAATCCTTAAGCACTTCCCACCAAGACTGCCTTCGCGGGTGGAAGGAGCGGGGTTATGGATATCGTCGTGATGCGTGCCGGGGCCGTGCTGGTGGCCGATACCGCCCACCTGGCCGGATACTGGCCCGCCCTGCTGACCGTCACCCTGGCGGCCGCCGTGGCCGTGCGCGAGGTGTTGCGCCGCCGGGCGGCGGCCCGCGCCCGCCGGACGCCCGTGGCCCCGCCGCCGCCCGACCGCTTGACGGAAATGAGCCGCATCCTGGCGACGGAGGTGGCCCAGCGCCGCCGGTCGGAAGTCATGCTGGTCAGCGCCCGGGCCCAGCTGGGTGAAGCGCAATCGCAAATGATCAACCGCCTGCGGTCCGCCAGCGCCTTGCGGGATAACGAAACCGCCTCCCACACCGACAGGGTGGGGCAGATGGCCCGTCATTTGGCGCTGCTGGCGGGATGCGACGCTGAATTCGCCGACCAGCTGGCATTGGCGGCCCCCCTGCATGATGTGGGCAAGATCGGCATCCCCGACGCCATCCTGCTGAAGCCCGGCCCCCTGACTCCCGCCGAGTGGGATGTGATGAAGACCCACACCACCATCGGCGCCGGCATTCTCATGGGCAGCGGCCTGCCGCTGCTGGACCTGGCGGCGGAGGTGGCCCTGTGCCATCACGAACGGTGGAACGGCCAGGGCTATCCCCGGGCGCTGAAGGGCCCCGCCATTCCCTTGTCCGGCCGCATCGTGGCCCTGGTGGATGTGTTCGACGCGCTCATGTCCGCCCGGCCCTACAAGGAGCCGTGGCCCCTGTCGCGGGCCCTGGCCCACATCACCGGCGAGGCCGGCGCCCATTTCGACCCGAACCTGGTGCGCCTATTCATGGATCAGATCCAGGATTTCGTCGCCATCCGGGAGCGGGATCGCGACGATGAGGCGATGTTGGGCGCCGACCAAGCCCTGGATTGGGAGGAGATGGCGTCCGCCCAGGTGATCCCCCTGCCGATGCGCTGACTTCTTCAATCCATTTATTAAAACACCTTATTAAAACGCCGGGGGGCGGGGCCGTCGCGGCGCCCGCTTTTTTCATGCCCGGCTCATGTCGGCCACGGGCGCTGACCGCATAGGCGGATTGGCGGATGGCGCGTGACGGGTACGGCCGTTACCGTGGGACCGATCAAAAAGGATCCCGTCAGGGACACCCGAACCGGTAAAAGGCGAACGCCCATCTCTTTTCAGATGGTTGCGGCCCCGCCGCTTAGGGTGGCGCCGAATGGCGTTCCAGGCTTTATCCGGGGCATACCCGTGCCCTCATGAGGGGCGGCGGCAAAATCAGCGCCTTAATCGTTCCTGCAAGCGACAGCTTTTGACGGATCGTCCGTATAACGACAAAAGCGCACCTAATTCATGTCGCCCTGCGGAAGAGATGGCTGAAGTGCCAAGGGGTGGCCCCGGTGTCCGGGCGGTTTGGCCCGGGAACCAGGATTGGTTGCACCATTGCATCGGTGTGTTGGGCCCGAGCGATCATGAGTGCCATTTTTGCAATGGCTCAGGTTGATTTCGCAACCACCAGGCGGATCCCGCGTCCGGCTGATGGCGGCACGGATCGGCCGGGAGACAGCGGATCTGGCGGTTTCGGGCGGTTTCGTCCCGCGTTCCTGGAAGGGGCACGACCAGGAGGCGTGGGGCAGGCCAAAGAAATGGATTTGCAGAAATGAAGATCAAAAGCGTCATCGTGATCGAGGTAGAGGCAGATGATTTCGTGGCGGCGGGTGACCACCAAGCGGCAATCCGCCGCCTGTTCGAACCCATCATGGCCACCTACCCTCAGGCCAACCTCACATTCTCGCAAGTGAAGCAGCGCGCGGCTTCCCAGGTGCGGCCGTCCCTGCGCCTGGCCTCCAACACGGGGAACATGCACCATTATGACAGCTAATCAGAACGACCACCGCCATCGGCAGCGCAGCGCTCCCCTGGCGGCCCTGGAAGCCATGCGGGCGGTGGATGAGCAGTTCTCGCTGCAGGAGGCCTGCGGTTTCCTGTACATCTGCGAGAACGAAGGCATCAGCCTGCGGGAGCTGGGCATGCTGCTGCGGGCGCAGCCGCACACCGTGTCGCGCATCGTCGCCCGCCTTTCCACCGGTTTCGGCAATCGCGCCTCGGACCTGGTGGAGGCGCGCACGCTGCACCACGACAACCGCGTCCGCACCCTGCACTTGACGGAACGGGGCCGCACCTTGTGCCGCACCCTGAACAGCATCATCATGCAGGCCGTTCCCATCCTGGATGATGGGGAAGGCGCCCCGGCCGCCACCCGGCCCGCCGCCGGCGCCACCTGGGCATCCGCCTCGGCCTGATATGAAGTCGCGATCCCCAGCGGCGGTTGGGCCGCCGGGGCGCGTCTTGTGGCATGTTGCTCAGTCGGCGACCTTCAGGGCCAGCTTGCCGAAATTCTCACCCGTGAACAGCTTCAACAGCGTGTCGGGGAAGGCGGCCACGCCGCCCTCCACGATGTCCTCGCGCGATACCAGCCGGCCTTCCTTGATCCAGCCGGCGATCTCCGCCACCGCCTGCGGATAGCGCTCGGCATAGTCGAACACCACCATGCCCTCCATGCGGGCGCGGTTGACCAGCAGCGACAGGTAATTGGCCGGACCCTTCACCGCCGTGGTGTTGTTGTATTGCGAGATGGCGCCGCACACGACGATGCGGGCCTTGCGCGCGAGTTGCGCCAGCACCGCCTCCAGGATGTCGCCGCCGACATTGTCGAAATAGACGTCCACGCCGTTGGGGCAGTGGGTGCGTAAGTCCTTGCGGATGTCGCCGGCCTTGTAGTCGATGGCCGCGTCATAGCCCAGGGTTTCCACCGCGTAGCGGCACTTCTCCGGCCCGCCGGCGATGGCCACGGTGCGGCATCCCTTGATCTTGGCGATCTGGCCCACCACCGCGCCCACGGCGCCGGTGCCGGCCGAGACCACCACCGTGTCGCCCGGCTTGGGCTGGCCCACGTCCAGCAGGCCGAAATAGGCGGTCATGCCCGGCATGCCCAGCGCGCTCAGGTGCACGGGCAGGGGCGACAGGGTGGGATCGACCTTGGTCAGCGCCTTGGCCGACAGGGTGGCGTACTCCTGGACGCCCAGCGCGCCGCTGACATGGTCGCCGACCGCGAAGGCGGGGGCGGCGCTGGCCACCACGCGGCCGATGCCGCCGGCGCGCATGACCTCACCCAGGCCTACGGGCGGGATATAGGACTTGCCCTCGTTCATCCAGCCGCGCATGGCCGGATCCAGCGACAGGTACAGGGTCTGCACCAGCACCTCGCCCTCGGCCGGCGGCCGCGCCGGCTCTTCCGTGCGCTGCCAGTCGCTGTCCTTCGGCAGCCCGACGGGCCGCGCCGCCAGGCGGATCTGGTGGTTGGTGGGGGTGCTCATGGGGCGATCTCTCCCGTGTCGGAGGGCCGGTGTGCCCCGGCCTTGGCTGACGCGGAATGGAGCCTAACCCCAACTACGGCGAAGCGGTATATCGAAAATCATCGATGCGATTTTATTTGGCACAACATATTGGTGGCAAAGAAAACGGCGGACCTGACGGCCCGCCGTTTCCGACACCTTGTCGTGGATAAACCCAATTAGAAATCGGCGGTCACGCCCAGGAAGAACGTCCGGCCCAGGGTGTCGTATATGCCCGGGAAGGTGTTGCCGTTGCCGTAGTTCGAGGTGCCCGACACGCCATAGACGTTGCTGTCCAGGATGGGCGGGTCCTTGTCGAACAGGTTGTTGACGCCGAAGCGGACCGTGTAGTGGTCGTACAGCGTGGCCGACAGGGCGATGTCGAAGTAGCTGTAGCTGTTGATGCGGCCGTCGGCCTTGTCGTAGTCGCCCGACAGCAGGGCGTTGCTGGTGTTCTGGTCCAGCTTCACGCCGCCGATATACCGCCAGTTGCCCGACAGGTCGACGTTCCACGGCGTCTGCCAGGTAACGCGCATGGTGTGGCGCCACATGGGCATGGGCTGGCCGCAGGTCACGCCGAACAGGCCGCGGCAGTTGTAGGCGCTCTCGCCCGGCTGCTGCTGCACCAGGTAGTTGGCCATCCAGGTGCCGTTGAAGCTGAACAGCACCGAACCGCGGTCCTTGACGTTCAGGTCTTCCAGGTCGACCAGGTAGTTCAGGCCGATGTCCACGCCCTGCTCGTTCAGGTAGCCGGTGTTCAGTTCGGTATCGATGATGTAGCCGCCGGTCAGCGCCAGGCTGCCGTTGCTGGCGCGGTGCACCAGGCCGCAGTAATAGCTGTCGCCGCTGTTCAGGCACTGGTTCAGCACGGACGAGGCCGACAGGGTGCTGATCAGGTCGGTCACCCGGATGTCGAAATAATCGACGGTGGCCGAGAAATTGCGCAGGAAGGTCGGGGTGATGACGGTACCGATCGTCCAGGTGTCGGCCGTTTCCGGCTTCAGCGCGGTGTTGCCGCCGGTCAGGACGTTGCACTGCGAGGACGTGCATTCCGCGATGGTGCCGTACTGGGCGGCGGTGACGCCGGTTCGGGCGCACTGGGCCAGCGTGGCCGACGGGCTGGAACCCGCGCACGGGTCGGAGGCGGAGGTCAGGCCGACGGTCTGGGTGGAGTACAGTTCCAGGATGCTGGGGGCGCGGACGGCGCGGTTGTAGCCGCCGCGGAAGCTGAGGTCGGACACGGGCGCGTAGGTCAGGCTGGCCTTCCAGCTGTCCACCACGCCGGACGAGCTGTAGTCCGACCAGCGATAGCCGGTGTCCAACACCAGGGCCTTGGCCCACTCCCGGCCCTCAATCAGCGGCACGCGCAGTTCGCCGTAGATTTCCTTCACATCGTAGGAACCGCTGGAGTTCTGGGTGGCGCCGCCGGAGCCTGCCAGGTCGCCCGAGGAATTCTCCTCATCCACCTTCAGGTTCAGGCCTTCCTTGCGGTACTCGGTGCCGAAGGCGATGGCGACCGGGTTGTTGGCCAGCGGACTCTGCATCCCGAACCGGCCGAAGTCGCCGGTGATGGACCCCTGGACCACGTCCTGGGTGACGTTGCCCTCCTTGAAGGAGGTGGTCTTGATGTAGTTCCAGGCGTCGCTGCTGATGCCGTTCAGCGAGAAGATGTTCAGCGGCACGCAGTTCAGGTCGGTGCCGTCGACGACGGACTGGCAGGTGGCCACCCCGTTCACGTTCACCACCTGCAGGGCCTTCTGGACCTTGGAGATGGAGACGTCGTTCTCATAGTGCTCGGTGTAGATCACTTCCGAATGCTGGGCCGAGACGTCATAGCTCCAGCCGCCGCCCAGGTCGCCCTTGGTGCCGATGACATAGCGGTAATCGGTGTGGCGGATGTCGTCGTACCGCTCCATGCCCGACCCGCTGAAGCGCAGGCCGATGGTGCCCGACCAATTGGCGCTGGTGCCGGCGTTGCTGCCGCACAGCGCCGTGGCTTCCGACGCCGACATCAGCGGGTTGTCGCAGTTGATGTTGTACAGGGCGGAATTGAAGATGGCCGACGGGGCGATCTGGGCCCGGGTGTGGTCGGTCATGAACATGAAGTCGGTGTAGACGTCGAACGCCGGGCTGATCTCATAGTGCGCGAAGGCGCCGCCGGTGTAGCGCTCGTCCTGGCGCTGCAGGTAGTTGTAGGGCCCGTAATTGTAGGACAGGGCGTTGCTGTAGGGCACGAAGGTGGACGACCCGTCGGGGTTCAGTGACAGGCCGCTGCCCGAGCCGTTGGTACGGAAACGCCCATAGGTGTTGTTGCTGGACCCCTGGCAGACATGGCTGTCGTTGTCGGCGCCCGAGACGGAAAGGGAGCAGGCGGACCAGTCGCGGCTGGACTGCTTCACCGGTTCCGTCCAGCGGTATGTCGCATAGGCGGTGACGTTGCCGCGGTTGTTGGGGGCGTTGGCGCCGATGATAAAGCTGCTGTCGCGGACGAAGCCGTCGAACTGGCTGCCCGGAACGGTCACGCCGAAGTTCTTCAGCGCCGTCTGCGCTTCCTTGTTGTTGTTGTCATGCTGGGCGGCCGACAGCTGGTAGTCGACCCTCACGCCCTCGAAATCGCGCTTCATCTTGAAGTTCACGACGCCGGCCACAGCGTCTGAGCCATAGACGGCCGAGGCGCCGCCCGTCACCACGTCCACGCTGTCCACCAGCGCCGCCGGGATGAAATTCACGTCGGTGTAGGGGTAGGCGGGGTCGCCGCCGGCCATGCGGCGCCCGTCGATCAGTACCAGGGTGCGCGACGGTCCCAGGTTGCGCAGGTTGATGGTGGCCGTGCCGCTGGCGCCGTTGGACACGCCCTGCGTCTGGTCGGCGGTGACGCCCGGCAGGCGGTTCAGCATGGTCTCGACGTTGGTCGTGCCCTGCAGCTTCATTTCCTTGTCGGTGACCGTGGTCAGCGGGCTGTCGCTGCTCAGGTTCGCGGCCTGCTTGATGCGCGACCCGGTGACGACGATTTCCTGCAGCTCGTCATCCGCGGCGGCGGCGGTGCCCGCCATCGCCATCACGCATGCGGCCATGGAACCGGCCAGCATGGTCCCCATCAACGTCGTCGACGTGAGCAAACGTCCCCGGTTTGTCATTTTCTTCACTTGTCTGTTCTCCACCCAACCGCCTGTAACGGCGTCTTGACGGTCACGCCGGCAATCCCCGCGCTGAAAAGCGGCGGAGGCTGCTGGATCGCTTGGAGCAGAGTTTTTGAGGAGTGAAAAACGAGCGTCAACTAAACGCGATAATAACGGTGCATATAGCGAGTCAATGTCACGTTTCAGTGACACTTAATCTTAATAACGCATTCTGATTTTGGTAACTGCTTCGTAACTGGCATCATATTTATTTTGCTGGTGTGATCAGTATTAGATGCATTGTCGTACAATCTATCCCGGAAGATTGCACAACAACGGTGCAATTAGGCGCCTTTCCAAAAGGTTAGGGCTCACATCCCTAGCATTGCGGCCAAAGTTGTGCTGCCATGGCGGTGTTAAGGCGCCTACAACGGGGAGCAACGATGCAGCCTGATGTCTCAGCCCAGCGGTCCAATGCGGCCGCCATGGCGGCCATGAAATCAGGCAATTACGCGGACGCGCACGCCATCCTGGAGGAGGCCTTGCGCCAGTCGCCTGGGGAACTGTCGCTGTGGCTGAACCTGGCGGCGGCCCGCCGCGCCATGGGCCGCCATGCCGACGCGTTGGCGGCGGTGGACCATGTGCTGACGGTGGAGCCCCGGCTGTTCATGGCTTTGCTGATGCGGGCGTCGCTGCTGCAGGCCCTGGGCCGCAAGCGCGAGGCGGGCGAGGCCTACGGCGTGGCCGTGGCCTTGGGCGAGACACAGCAGAATTTGGACCCGCCGACTCAGCGGGCGCTGGACCAGGCACGCAAGGCCCACGCCGCCCATGTCCAGGAGATGGCTGATTTCCTGCGCCCGGTGGTGGACCAGGGCGCCGCGCGGGGCACCAGCGCCGACGCCCGGCGCATGGCCTTCTTCACCGACCAGGTGCTGGGCCGGCGCAAGGTCTACACCCAGCAGCCGACGCACTATCACTATCCCGACATGCCGGCGATCGAGTTTTATGATCGCGAGGAATGCCCGTGGCTGCCCACGCTGGAGGCCGCCACCGCCGACATCCAGGCGGAATTGGCGGCCATTCTGGCGGAGGAGGCGCTGGCCGACGCCTTTGTGCCCTACATCGACTATCGCGACGGCCTGCCCCTGGATCAGTGGGCGGAACTGAACCGCTCCCCACGGTGGAGCGCCTTCCACCTGCTGCAACACGGCCTGCCGGTGCCCGGCAACGCCGACCGCGCGCCCAAGACCATGGCCGTGCTGGAGCAGATGCCGCAGCCGCGCATGATCCGCCGGTCGCCCGCCGCCATGTTCTCCATCCTGAAGCCACGCACCCGCATCCCGCCGCATACCGGCGTCGCCAACACCCGCCTGGTGGTGCATCTGCCCCTGGTGGTGCCGCCGGGCTGCGGCTTCCGCGTGGGCAATCAGACGCGGGAATGGAAGGTGGGGGTGGGCTGGGCCTTCGACGATACCATCGAGCATGAGGCCTGGAACGACAGCGACCAGGTGCGGGTGGTCATGATCTTCGACATCTGGAGCCCGCGCCTGTCGGTTGCCGAGCGTGACTTCATCGCCCACATCATGGCGGCCATGGACGATTTCCAGGCGCAGCAGACGGAGGCCGCGGGCGGCTTCGGCGCCACGCCGCTGACGCCCAAGGCGGCGGGCGGCGGCTTCTCCAGCCTGTGACGCGGCCAGCTCAGTCGGCGGCGTAGGCGCGCAGGAACACATCCACCGCCGCGTCCGCCGTCGCGTCGATGGCGGCGGGACCGGGCTTCTCCTTGGCGTCCAGCATGACCAGGTCCACATGCTCGGCCTCCACCAGGCCACGAAAGTGGGCGGCGGCGCGATCGGCGTCCGTCCGGCGCAGGCGGCCCCGGGCCATCAGAATGGTCAGATAGGCGGCGAACTTCGACCAGCCTACCTTGGGGCCGTTCTCATACAGCAGCCGCCCAACCTCGGACCGCGCCGCTTCCGACACCGCGATGCGGCGGATGGACATGGCCCAGGGCGACAGGACGAAGCGCAGATAGATGCGGCCCAGGCGGGTCAAGGTTTCCCGCACGTCGTCGTCGGGGTTCAGCGCCTCGAACGAGGCCTGCTTCATCTCCGCCGCCGCATGCGCCATGACGGCCACGAACAGTTCCTCCTTGGACCGGAAATAGCTGTACAGCGTGGCCTTCGACCCGCCGACCCGTGTCGCCAGCTCGGACATGGAGGCGGCGGCGAACCCAACCTCCTGGAACAGGGCGCCGGCGGCGTCCAGGATGGCTTGGCGGCGGGCTTCGGTCTTCACCTTCATGATGGCGCGCGTTTCCTAAAGGCTGGCCAGCCGGCTGGATTTGGTGGGCTGTGGTCGATGGCGGCGACCATGCCCGTACGCTCCCGCGACGGCAAGGCGTAACATTTCATAACTGAACCGCACGGTACGTTTATGACTTGACCGGAGTGCTGTGCAAGCATACAAAACCAAACCGTACGGTTCATTTATGCCAATAGGCCCCCATGTCCGCCCCCGCTTCCCTTTCCAGCCGCCCGTTGCGGCGGCTGGGCACGTCCCTGTGCCTGTCCACCGTGCTGCTGTGCCTGTCCGCCTGCGCCTGGGTACCGGAGGTGGGCCCGGCGCCTGCGCCGCGCGGCGCTGCCGGCTTCGCCACACAGGCCAGTTTCGCCCCGTCATCTCCCGCCACCGCCGCCGTCGCTTGGCCGCAGGACCGGTGGTGGACCGCCTATGGCGACGCCCAACTGGATGCGTTGATCGAGGAAGGGCTGGCCGGTGCGCCGGACCTGGCGGCGGCGGCGGCGCGGCTGCGCAAGGCCGAGGCCCTGGCCGACCAGGCGGATGCCGCCCTGCTGCCGCGCGTGACCGCCAACGCCCAGGTGACGGAGGACAAGCAGAGCTACCGCTACCTGTTCCCACCGGCCTTCGTGCCCAAGGGCTATCACGAGGTGCCGCGCGCCACCCTGGACCTCAGCTACGATTTCGATTTCTGGGGGAAGAACCGGGCCAGCCTGGCCGCCGCCACCTCGGACGCCGAGGCGGCGCGGGCGGAGGTGGCGCAGGCCCGCCTGACCCTGTCGGCTGGCATCGCCGCCGCCTATGCCGACCTGGCGCAGCAGGCGGCCGACCGCGATGCCGCGGCCGAGGCGGTGGATGTGCGGGTGCGCAGCACCAATCTGGTGCGCCAGCGGCGGGAGAATGGGCTGGAAACCCTGGGCGCCGTCCGTCAGGCGGAGGCGCGCGAGGCGGCGGCCCGGGGCGATCTGGCCGCCCAGGATGAGGCCATCGCCCTGACCCGCAACCGCTTGGCCGCCTTGATGGGCGCCGGGCCTGACCGGGGCCTGTCCATTCAGCCGCCGGCCGGCGCCGGCCTGAAGGCCTTCGGCCTGCCGGCCAACCTGGCGGCCGATCTGCTGGGCCGCCGTCCCGACGTCGTGGCCGCTCGCCTGACGGTGGAGGCCGCGGCCAAGCGCATTACCGTGGCCAAGGCCGCCTTCTATCCCAACGTGAACCTGGCGGCCTATTTCGGGGTGCAGACCCTGGGCCTGAACGCCCTGACCAAGTCCGGCGCCACCATCGGCAGCGTTGGCCCGGCCGTCAGCCTGCCCCTGTTCGAAGGCGGGGCACTTGCCGCCCAGTATCGGGGCGCCCGGGCCGACTATGACGCCGCCGTCGCCGATTACGACGGCACGGTGGCCAAGGCCCTGCAGGACGTGGCCGATGCCGCCACCAGCGCCCGCGCGCTGGAAACGCGGCTGACCCACGCCCGCGACGCCCTGGCCGCCGCTACCGATGCCCATCGCATCGCCACCGCCCGGTATGAGGGCAAGCTGTCCACATACCTGGACGTGTTGACGGCGGAGGACACCCTCATCACCGACCGTCGCGCCCTGGCCGATCTGCAGGCCCGCGCCTTCACGCTGGACATCGCCCTCATCCGCGCGCTGGGCGGCGGCTATCAGGCCGTGCCCGCCGCCCCCCAAACCGTCGCCGCCCGCTGACCCGCCGCGCTCCCAAGGATCACCCCCATGTCCACCCCGTCCCGCACCCCCGCCGCCGAGGCGGCCGAACCCCCTTCCGTTCATGTCCTGGCGCCGGTTGCTAAAAAGCCGTCGCCCCGTCGCCGCCTATTCGCCGGCCTGGGCGCCGTCGTTCTGCTGGCGGGCTTGGGTTATGGCGGTTATCGCCTGGTGACGGGCGGTCGCTACGTCTCCACCGACAACGCCTACGTCAACGCAGACGCAGCACAGGTGACCTCCTCCGTCGACGGCACCGTCCGGGCCGTGCCGGTGGTGGACACGCAAAGCGTGAAGAAGGGCGACGTGCTGGTGCTCATCGACGACACCGACGCGCGTATCGCCCTGGCCCAGGCGCAGGCGCAGCTGGGCCAGGCGGAGCGCCGGGTGCGCGGCTACTTCGCCAATGATGGCGCCCTGGCCGCCCAGGTGGCGGCGCGGGACGCCGACGCCGCCCGGGCCGAGGCGCAACTGACCTCCGCCCAGGCCGATTATGATCGCGCCCGGGTGGATTTGGACCGGCGCCGGGCGCTGGCCGCCTCCGGCGCCGTGTCGGGCGAGGAACTGACCAGCGCCCAGAACGCCTTCGCCACCGCCACCGCCAACCTGGCTGTGGCCAAGGCGGCCCGGGCCCAGGCCGCGGCGAATCGCGCCGCCGCCCAGGGCTCGCAAAAGGTGAACACCGTGTTGATCGCCGACAGCGACGTGGCCACCAATCCCGAGGTCATGGCCGCCCGCGCCCGGGTGGAGCAGGCCCAGGTGGATTTGGGCCGCACCACGGTGCGGGCCCCCTTCGACGGTGTCGTCGCCCGCCGCCAGGTGCAGGTGGGCCAGCGGGTCAAGGCCGACACCATGCTGATGAGCGTGGTGCCGGTGGGCGAGGCCTATGTCGACGCCAACTTCAAGGAGGTGCAACTGGCCCATGTGCGTCCCGGCCAGCCGGTGGAGCTGACGGCCGATCTTTATGGTGGGGGCGTCGTCTTCCATGGCCAGGTCGCCGGCCTGGCCGGTGGCACCGGCTCCGCCTTCGCCGTCATTCCGGCCCAGAACGCCACCGGCAACTGGATCAAGGTGGTGCAGCGCGTGCCCGTGCGCGTGGTGCTGGACCCCAGCGAGCTGGCGGTGCATCCCCTGCGCGTCGGCCTGTCCATGAACGTCACCATCGACACGGCGCCGGCTGACGCTGCCGGCAAGCGCTGAGGGGACCACCGATGAGCAGCGCCGTTTCTGACGCCGGGACGCCCAAGACCCTGGCCGGCGGGCAATTGGCCGTGGCGGCGCTGCTGCTGGCCGCCGCCAACTTCCTGGTGGTGCTGGACACCACCATCGCCAACGTCTCGGTGCCCAACATCGCCGGCGGCCTGGCCGTTTCCTCCAGCCAGGGCACCTTCGTCATCACCTCCTACTCGGTGGCGGAGGCGGTGACCGTGCCGCTGACGGGCTGGCTGGCCGGCCGCTTCGGCACTGTGCGCACCTTCGTCACCGCCATGCTGGGCTTCGGCATCTGCTCCGCCCTCTGCGGCTTCGCCCAGTCCCTGGGCATGCTGGTGCTGTTCCGGGTGTTGCAGGGCCTGGCCGGCGGGCCGCTGATGCCCCTGTCGCAGACCCTGCTGCTGCGGGTGTTCCCCAAGGAAAAGGCGCCCGCCGCCATGGGCATCTGGGCCATGACCACCCTGGTGGCGCCCATCCTGGGGCCCATCCTGGGCGGCACGCTGTGTGACAGCTGGGGCTGGCCCTTCATCTTCTACATCAACGTGCCCATCGCCATCCTGTGCGCCGCCGCCTGCTGGGGCCTGCTGAAGGTGTTCGAGACGCCGACCGTCCGCCCCCGCTTCGACTTGGTGGGTCTGATCCTGCTGATCGTCTGGGTGGGCGCCCTGCAGATCATGCTGGACGAGGGCAAGGACATGGACTGGTTCTCCTCCACCGAGATCGTGGCGCTGGCCATCGTCGCCACCATCGGTCTGGCCGCCTTCCTCATCTGGGAACTGACGGAGGCGTATCCGGTCGTGGATCTGAAAGTCTTCCGCCATCGCGGCTTCGCCATGGCGGTGCTGACCATCAGCCTGGGTTTCGGCGCCTTCTTCGGGGCCACCGTGCTGACGCCGCTCTGGCTGCAGAGCAACATGGGCTACACCGCCACCTGGGCCGGCTACGCCACGGCGGCCACCGGCATCCTGGCGGTCATGGCGGCGCCCATGGTCGCCAAGATGTCGGCCAAGGTCGATCCCCGGCCGCTGGTGTTTTTCGGGCTGATGTGGCTGGCGGGTGTCACTTTGTACCGCAGCGGCTCTTCCACCGACATGACGTATGGCCAGATCGCCTTTCCCTTGCTGTTGCAGGGTCTGGGCATGCCCTTCTTCTTCGTGCCTCTCACCGGCCTGGCGCTGGCCAGCGTGACGGTGGAGGAAACGGCGTCGGCGGCGGGCCTGATGAACTTCCTGCGCACGCTGTCGGGCGCCTTCGCCACCTCACTCGTCAACACGCTGTGGGAGGATGGCGCCACCCGCAACCGGGCCGAACTGGTGGATTTGCTGCGTCCCGGCCTGGTGGGCCCCAACCTGTCCATCCAGCAGTTGGATCGCATCGTCCAGGGCCAGGGTGTCATGCTGGCCACCAACCAGATCTTCCTGGGCGTGGCCATCGCCTTCGTCCTGTCGGCCCTGGTCATCTGGCTGGCGCCCAAGCCCACGCGCGTGGCTGACACCACCGGGGTGCATTGAGGCGGGCTCCCAAGCGCCGGGACCCGCGGCCTGGCCAAAGAAAAAGGCCCCGCCCGGCGTGCCGTCCGGGCGGGGTCCAGGTTCGGGGCCGTCAGTCATCGCCCCCGGGGAAAGTCAGCCTGGGGTCTTAAAACGTGCCTGGGGCCTTAAAACGTGTAGGTGGCCTTCAGCCCGAATTCGCTGCGGTCGTTGTTGCGGATGATTTCGGTGAAGCCGGCGAAGGCGTCGTCCAGCCGGCCCACGTCGTAGCGTTTGTTGAAGATGTTCTCGCCATACACGGCCGCCGTCCAATGGCCCTGGGCCGGCGTGTAGGCGATGTTGAAACCGAACAGACTGCGCGACTTGATCAGGTTGTAGCCGTCATTGGCCGACTGCCCGTACTCCTTGCCGCGATAGGAATAGTCGATGCGGGCGTCGACGGTGCCGCTGTCCAGGAACAGGTGGTACTGGGGCGCCACCGACAGGGTCCACTGCGGAGTCAGCGCCGGGGTGAAACCGACCTTGATAGCGGTGGCATCGCCCGGCACCGCCGTGATCTGGGCGTCGATGAAGCCGACGGAGGTCTGGATGTCGAAGGCCTTGCTCAGCTTCAGCGTGCCCTCGACCTCGAAGCCCTTGGCCTCCGACTGGCCGGCGCTCTCGATGCGGGTGTTGAAGCCGGTGGCCGATGGCTGCGACACCTCCAGCGGCAGGTCGGTGTACTCGGTGTAGAAGCCCGACACGTTCATCTGCAGCAGGTCGAAGAAGACGCCCTTGATGCCCGTCTCGTAATTGGTGGCGAAGGTGGGGTTGAAGGCGGTGAAGTAGCTGGGCCCGTTGAAAGGCCGGGGCGGGAAGCCGCCGCTCTGGTACCCGCGGGAGATGGTGGCGTAGGCGGCCACGGACTTCGCGATGTCGTAGGTGGCCGACACGTCCCAGGTGGTGGCGCTCCACGACTGGCTGCGGTAGACGCGCGACGGGTCGGTCCAGCTGTCGAACTGGGCGCTGGCGTCCTTGTGGTCATCGGAATAGCGGGCGCCGGCCGACAGCTTCAGATCGTCCAGGATTTTATAGCCGGCGTGGGCGTAGACGGCGTAGCTGCTGGTCGTCTGCTTCAGGTCGAAATAGCCGCTGGGGCTGATGTAGACGGTGGGGCCGGAATTGGTGTTGCCCTGTTCGTCACTGGCATAGGCGCCGATGACGAAGTCCAGCTTGCCGTATTCGCCGTTCAGCTGCGGTTCCACCGAATATTGCCGGGCGAAGCCGCGTTCCGGATAGGATTCCAGGTCCAGGTAGGTCTGGTCATCGTCCAGGCCGCCGGTGTAGCGGGTGTAGCGAAAGCCGCCCAGCACCTTGGCCGTCAGGTTGTCGTTCAGCTCCCAATTGGCGGTCAGCGAGGCGCCGCGGTTCTGGATGGTCTGCTTGAACAGTTCCGCGTGGTTGGAATTGCTGTCGTCCGGGTTGGCCGGCAGCAGGCTTTCGCTCAGGCCCAGCGTGCCGGTGAAGAAGCCGTTGGGGTTGTTGACCTCCATGGTGGTGGGGGTCTTGCCATAGATGCCGTTCATGGCGTCCAGGGTCAGCAGCAGCGAGAAGGTTTCCGAGGCCTGCAGCTTGGCGGCGGCACGGCCCGACACCTCATTGATCTCGCCCACATCCTCGGGCGCGTTCACCTTCAGGGCCTGGCCGATGCCGTCGCGGCGGTTGACGGCGGCGGTGAAGGACACGGCCAGTTTGTCGGTGACCTTGGTGTTGGTGTAGACGTTGGCCTCCACCCGGGCGCGGCTGCCCACCTTCAGTTCCGCCTTGGTCACCTGCTCATCGCCCGGCTGGGCGGTGATGATGTTGACGGCGCCGCCGATGGTGTTCTTGCCATAAAGTGTGCCCTGCGGTCCGCGCAGCACCTCTACCCGCTCGATATTGGCCAGGGTCAGGTTGGACCCCATCTGCCGGCCCAGGTAGACGCCATCGACATAAACCCCCACGCCGGGGTCGGTGGTGATGATGTGGTCCTGCAAACCGATGCCGCGGATGAAGATGGCGGCATGGGCCGGGTTGCCCACGCCGAAGCGGTTGATCTCCAGGTTGGGGACGTACTTGCCCACGTCCGCTAGGTTTTCCATGTTGCGCTGCTGCAGATCCTCCGCCGTGAAGGCGGAGATGGCGGTGGGCGTCTCGGTCAGGCTTTCCGCCCGCTTGCGCGCTGTCACCACGATTTCCTGGAAGACCGAGTCGTCGGTGGCCGTGGCCGCCGTTTGCGCCGGGGCGCCGCCAGCCAGCAGGGTGGCCGCGCCACCTGCCAGAAACGACGTCAAGACGGCGCGCGTCTTCTTCTGATCGTTGCCCGTTATAGGAACTGCCCTGTTCGACATTGTTGTCCCCGTCTTTCGTGATTGGATTTGACGAAAGCAGGCTCGATGGATTCCGCCCGTTTTAGTGTGAGGCTCGTTTTGCCGTGGTTGGGCCGGGTGATCGTTGACGAGCCCCGAACCTACCGCCCCGAGGCCCGCGGGCGGTTTGCCGCGCCTGTCGCTCCTGGGACCTCGTCAGCATCGGCGCAGCCTGGGGTTGCGGCAACCGTTTTCTGACCGAATGGTCAGGTTTGGCGTGGCCGGAGGCTGGGCGCATTCCATTCGCGCGTACCACGGCCCCTGTCTTCCGCGCCAGAGGTATGCCGGATGGTGTAGGCGATTGATTTTGGCGGATTTAGCCGGGGCAGGCCGCTGGATGACAGTGCCCCCGAGTCGGCATGGTTCGGGGCGCCGGCATCCGCTGGCCTTGCTTCCTATTTCGCCTTGGGTGCCGGCTTGCCCCAGCCGCTGGCGTCGAAATAGACGCGCACCCGGCGCTGCTGGGCGTTTTCCAGGGTGAACTGGTCCAGCATTCGGCCGTTTTCCGTCAGCTGGCGCTGTTCCACCTGCTTCCAGCCGGGGTAGAGGATGCCCAGCGTGGTGTATTCGCGCTTGGCGCCGGCGGCGCTGTCGGTGATGCCGGCCAGCACGATGGGGTCGCTGGCCAGGTCGCCCTGCCCCTTGCTGGCCGGCAGGTTCAGCTTGGCCTCGATGCTGTTCAGGAATTCCTGGTGGCTGGATATGCAGGGGGCGCAGCCGGCGCGGCGGGCGATGTTGTACCAGTATTGCGCCTCGCCGGCACCGCCGCCCGGGATGCTGCCGTTGTTGTACAGCTGGCCATAGATCAGCGCCGCCATGCCCAGGCCGGCCTGGGCGGCGGGCTTCACCACCTGCGCCGCCTTCTGCGGATCCCGGGCCGTGCCCCGGCCATAGTAGTAGTAGACCGCCAGCGCCTCGCGCGCCTTAAGGCTGCCCCGGGCCATGGCTTGGTCGAACAGCGCCAGGGCGGAAGCCATGTCCTGCGACGACGGGCCCTTGCCGTTCTTGTCTTCCATCTGCGCGTCGGCCTGGGCCACCAGCCGCTGCGCGTCCGGCGGATCGACGGGGGGATTGATGTGGCCGTCCAGCGGCAGGGTGGACACGGCCATCTGACCCGCCCGGCCCTGGGCGCCGGGCATGATGGTGTCGGGCGTCTGGACGGGCTCGGCCTGCGCGGGGGGCGCCTGCACCGCCGGCGCCGGCAGGACAGGAACATTGATCGGGGCGGCCGGCGAGGCGGTGGGCGCCTGCGTCACCGATTGGGCGGAACCCGCAGGCTGGGCGGGCGCCTGCGCGGGTGGGGCCTCAGGGTCCTGGGCCAATCGGGACAGCAGGCCGTCGCTGGGCTTGGCGGGGGCGGTATCGTCGTCACCCTCGAAAAAGGCGCAGCCGGACAACAGGGACGCGGCCAAGCCGGCGGCGACAACGGAAGCGGAAAGACGACGCGAACGCATGACACCCCGATATGGATGGTACCCAGGACGAACCGCAAGCCGGTCCCGCGCCCACTGTAGGCCATGGACGCGGATCCGCAAGCGACCGGCTTTACACGGGCGCGATACCCGCCAGTCGGCGCAAACCCCGTTGGCACACCCGGCCGGCGCGCGCCCAGTCAGCGCATCAGCGCCAGGACGCCGCCGGCCCCGATCAGCAGGCCGCCGGTGAGGCGGTTCAGCTGGCGGGCGGCCTTGGGCGTCTGCAGGCGGCTGGCCAGGGTTTGCCCGCCGACGGCGTAGGTCAGGATCCAGCCGAACTCGATCACCACCATCAGCACGGTCAGCAGGACCAGCTGCGCCGTCAGCGGCTGGCCGGCGTCGATGAACTGGGGGAAGAAGGCGGCCATGAAGATCAGCGCCTTGGGATTGGAACCGCAGACGAGCAGGCCGCGCAGCAGCAGCCGGTGAGCGCGGGCGTCGGCGGGGCGCACGGCCTCTCCCCGCTGTTCCGCGTCGGCCTCGGCGCGCAGTGTCTCCTTCGGATCTGCCCGCCAGGCCTGGACGCCCAGGTACAGCAGATAAGCCACGCCCAGCACCTTCACCACCATGAACGCCGTGGAAGAGGCCTGCAGCAGCGCCGCCATGCCCACCGCCGACAGGCCGGCCATGGCGCCCAGCGCCAGGCACATGCCCGCCCCCGCCCAGGCCGCCGCGCGCACGCCATGGCGCAAGCCGATGCCCATGGCGAACAGCATGTTGGGGCCGGGGGTGGCCGACAGGAAGAAGCAGGTGACGGCGAAGGCCGATAGGGTCTGCCAGTTCAACATGCCCAGGCGTCCTCGAAGGATGGGATGGGGCAGGAGTTTAACGCGGAAGACCCCGGCTGATGAGGGGGATCGCGCGCAGGGAGCCCATGCCGCCACGCCATGGCGTCCATCTCGGGACAGCAAGCGCAACTCATTATTATTACTCGGGAATTCCGCATCTCTCGCGCACGCGGCGGGTTGACGGGCGCCGTGACTTGGCTAGTCTTCCCGGCATTCCCCGTTCCTGCGCAAGGCCATCCCCATGAAGGACTTCTCCGACCTCACCGAACAGGAGCTGCTGGCGCTGGCCGTGTCGCTGGAGGAGGAGGACGCGCGCATCTACGACGAGTTCGCCACCGGCCTGCGCGAGAATTTCCCCGAAAGCGCCAAGGTCTTCAATGCCCTGGCAGCGGAAGAGAACGGCCATCGCCACCGCCTGATCGAGCTGTACCGCCAGCGCTTCGGGGAGCATATCCCCCTGATCCGCCGCCAGGATGTGCGCGGCTTCGTGCAGCGCAAGCCGGTTTGGCTGATCCGCCCGCTGTCGCTGGAGACGGTGCGCCAGCAGGCCGAATTGATGGAGGCGGAGACCAAGCGCTTCTACACCCGGGCGGCCCGCCGCTCCACCGACGCCGCCATCCGCCAGTTGCTGGGCGACCTGGCGGATGAGGAGCGCCGCCATGAGGCGCGGGCGGAGCAACTGGAGTCCCGCCTGGTGACGCCCCAGGTGCGGGAGCAGGAGCACGCGTCGGAACGCCGCCTGTTCGTGTTGCAGGTGGTGCAGCCGGGCCTGGCCGGGCTGATGGACGGTTCCGTCTCCACCCTGGCGCCGCTGTTCGCCGCCGCCTTTGCCACCCACGAAACCTGGCAAACCTTCCTGGTGGGAATCGCCTCCGCCGTAGGCGCCGGCATCAGCATGGGCTTCGCCGAGGCGCTGTCCGACGATGGCAGCCTGACCGGCCGGGGCAGCCCTTGGCTGCGCGGCCTGGTCTGCGGCGTCATGACCGCCGTGGGCGGCCTGGGGCACACCCTGCCCTATCTCATCCCCCAGTTCTGGACGGCCACGGCCGCCGCCGCCGCCGTTGTGGTGGTGGAACTGGGCGTCATCTCCTGGATCCGCAACCGCTACATGGACACGACCTTCCTGGCCGCCGCCTTCCAGGTCATCATCGGTGGCCTGCTGGTGTTCGCGACGGGGATTCTGATCGGAAGCGCGTGAGAAGCGCTTCCCGAACACCGGCGTTCCCGGATGGGGAGGCCGGCATCCGAGGGGACCAACAACTAAGCCGCGGCGATGGGCACCGGATAGTCGCGGGCCAGGGCGGCCCAGGACGCCGGCGCCACGCCGACGATGGCGGCGACCAGCTGGCGGGCCTCTTCGGCGTCGCCCTGGATGCACGCCTGCTCCAGCGACTGCGCCAGGAACTGCAGGCGGCGCAGGCCCAAATTGCCCACGGTGGAGATCAGGCTGTGCGCCTCGCGCCGCGCCTCGGGCAGGTTGCCGGCGGTAACCAGGCCGGCGGTACGGGCGATGCGCGCCTGTCCGAAGCTGACGAACTCCCGCACCATGTCCACCGTGCCGTCGCGCCCTGCCAAGTCCACCAATTTGGCCAGCGGCTCGCCATCGAACAGGGGCTGGTCGGCCATGGGAAAGCCGTCGCTGGGGCCGGTCATGGGCCGTGGCCCCTCCGTCGCGCCAGGGTCCGCCGGCGCAGCCACCCCGCCGGTCCAGCGGGCCACCAAATCGAGGAAGCGGCCCTGGTCGAAGGGCTTGGACACGTAGTCGTCCATGCCGGCGGCCAGGTATTCCTCACGCATGCCCACCATGGCGTTGGCGGTCATGGCGATGACCGGCACGCGGCGGCCCGGCGGTTCGCCCGCGCGGATGCGGCGCGTCGCCTCCAGCCCGTCCAGGCCGGCCATCTGGATATCCATCAGCACCAGATCCACCGGCGGCTGGCCCAGGGCGATGGCGGCGCCCGCGGCCCCGTCGCCGGCCAATTCAACGGCATAGCCTTCGGTGCGCAGCATCATTTCCGTCAGGCGGGCGTTGATGCTGTTGTCCTCCACCACCAGCACGCGGCGGCCGGCGCCACGCTTGGGCGGGGCGGCAGGGGGCGGGGCGGCAGGGGGCGGGGCGGCAGGGGGCGGGGTGGCAGGGAAGGGTGCCGCTTCGCCCGCGGCTGCGGCCTGGCCAGGCAGGCGCGGCCCAGGCAGGCGCGGCAGGGTCAGATCGATGGTGAAGGTGCTGCCCTGGCCGGGTGAGCTGTCCAGGGCGATGGTGCCGCCCATCAGGGTCACCAGTTCGCGGCAGATGGACAGGCCCAGGCCACTGCCGCCATAGCGCTGGGCGATGCCGTCGTCACCCTGAACGAAGCGGTTGAACAGCCGCGCCTGCTGGTCCGCCGTCATGCCGATGCCGGTGTCGCGCACCGTCAGCACCACGCGCACATCGCGCGGGCCGCCGGCGTCCCCAGCCGGCGCGCCCTCGACCACCTCGGCCGTCAGCTGGACCTGCCCCTTGTCGGTGAACTTCACGGCGTTGCCCAGCAGGTTCAGCAGCAGCTGGCGCAGACGGCGGGCGTCGCCGCGGAAGGTGGCAGCCGCCTCGGGCGCGATGCGCGTGCTGAGCGCCAGGCCCTTGGCGCGGGCCTGGCCTTCCATCAGGCGCGCGGCCTCCGTCACCACCGCGGCCAGCTGGAAGTCCGTCGCCACCAGGTCCACCCGCCCGGCCTCCAGCTTCGAGAGGTCCAGCAGATCGTCCACCAGCAGCAACAGGGTCTGCGCGCTGTCGCGGATGATCACGGCCAAGTCGCGCTGCAGGGGCGCCAGCGGCTCCGCCGCCAGCAGCTGCACGGCCCCGATGATGCCGTTCAGCGGGGTGCGGATTTCATGGCTGGTGGCGGTCAGGAAGACGGACTTGGCAGCATTGGCATCTTCCGCCACGCGGCGCGCCTGCTCCAGCTCGGCGGCGGCGGCGGTCAGGGTGTCGCGGGCGGCGCGCAATTCCTCCTCCTGCCGCACCCGCTCGGTGACATCGCGGGCGGCGGAGATCAGCAGGGGCATCCCGTCGTCGCCCCGGGTGAGGGAGATGATGGTCTCAAGCCAGATCCAGCGGCCGCCTTTGTGGCGCAGGCGGAAGCGGGCGGAAACGCCCCGGGCAAGGTCGCCCTCGGCCACGGCCCCCGCTGCCCCGGCCCGGGAGGCTGCCGCCGACAGCGCGTCCAGGGTGGCGTCGATGGCCTGGTCGTCCGGATGGCGCAGCTCCGACAGGGGCAGCCGCGTGAATTCCGCCACACCGTAACCCAGGATGCGTTCCACCGAGGGGGAGACGTAGAGGCGGGTGCCATCGGGCCGTGTCAACAGGATGATGTCGCTGGCGCGGTCGGCCAGCAGGCGGAAGCGGGCCTCGCTCTCCTCAAGCGCGCCGCGCGCCTCCACCAGGGCGGTGATGTCGCGGCCGACGCCGCGCCAGCCCCGGATGGCGCCGTCGGCGTCATAAAGGGGGCGGCCCGACAGCACGATGTGATAGCGCCTGCCGCTGGGGTGGCTGACGACATAGCGCAGGTCGCGGAATTCCTGCTTGTCGGCGCCGCCGGCCAGGGCTGCGGCCGTCTCGGGCGTGGGGGTCAGGCCGCCCATCTGCTTCTGCCCCACCATGCGCAGGGGATCGAGGCCGATGGACCGCACACCGGGGGATACATAGGTCAGCCGGCGGTCGGGATCCGCCTCCCAGTACCAGTCGGTGGACACGTCGATCAGGTCCCGGAAGCGCACCTCGCGCTCCGCCAGGTCGGTGGCGCCCTGTTCCAGGTTATGGGCCATGGTGTTGATGGCCCGGGCCAGCACGGCGAATTCGGCGTCCGACGCCCGTTCCGGCGCACGCACGCCCCGCTCGCCCCGGCCGATCCGCTCCACCACCCGGGTCAGGGTGACGAGGCGGCTCATGACCGAGGTTTCCAGCGCGAAGATCCCTAGCAGGAGGGCGGCGGCGGCCACGGCCGCCAGGCCCATCATGCTGCGCCAGAAATCATCGTCCGCTTCGCCCACCGCCTCGGCCCGGGGCAGGCTGACCACAACGCGGGCATTGATGCCCTGCAGGGTGCCGAAACCGATGATGCGCGGCACACCATCCAGCCCCGCCGACAGCAGCGTGCCCGTGGGCTGCGCGAACAGCTGCGACACCAGGGCGCCATCCAGCCGCTGGCCGGTAAGGACTGCGCCGGACGGGTTGTCCCCCAGCGGGGCGGCCGGGCCGTCCGCCTGGGGCGCCGCCGGGAGGGGTGCCGCCGCAGTGGGTGCCTGCGCCGGGGCGGGGAAGCGCACCAGCACCTCGCCCTTGGCATCGACGATGGCGAACAGGCCATTGGGCATGTCGGCGGCCATGGCCGCCAGGCGCCCGGCCCAGTTCAGCCGCATGCTGGCCCGGGCCACGGCCTTGACCTGACCGTCCGCTCCCAGGATGGGACGGGCCATGGCCAGGATAGGGGCCCGCGTGGTGCGGCCTATCATGTAATCGCTGAGCGTGGCGCGGCCGGTGCGTACCGCCTCCTGGAAATAGGGGCGGTCACTGACGTTGAGGGCGGCCGGGGGGGTGCCGGTAGAGGCGCAGATCGTGGTGCCGTCGGGCCGCGAGAGGAAGACGTTGGCGATCCATGGCTCCGCCGCCTTCAGCCGAACCAGGTCGCCGGCGCAGTCGCCGGCCGACAGTTCCACCTCCTGCAGGGCGACGGTTTCCACCAGGTGGCCAAGCTGCTCCACCAGCACCCGGTGTTCCTCCTCCGCCACCTGGGTCAGGATGCGCACGTGGGCGCGGGCGGCCATGACCGCTGCCTGGCGCCTGGACTGCCCCTCCACCACCATCAGGGCCGCCATGGCGCCGATGACGGCCACCAGCAGCAACAGCAGCCTGCTGCGCAGTCCCGGTAGCCGCATCACCCCTCACCGTCCGCGCGCCGCATGCACCGCCCCCGATTACAGCCGGCAAGCCCTGGCCGGCAAGCCTCTGGCCGGCAAGCCTCTGGAGGGCATACCAATATCTATATTAGGGCCGGCCGTCGCCCCCGCCAAGAGCGGGTGCCCCCCGCAGGGCTGGCGATTGGGTGGTAGGAAGGACCCGTCATTCCACCATGCCGTTCCGGACATGCCGGGCCTGTCGGCCGGACCGCTGGCCGCGCCGCCGCCCACGGCGCTGATTCGCCCGAATTCCTGATCAACAGGTCAAGATTTCATCATTCTGCAACACTTACCCCGACACAGATGGCGCACGCATGTGCGTCAATGTATATCTATTTGATATATATTAGATTTTTCCCCATTGATGTGCAAAAAAGCTGCGCTGCACTTTGTCGCGCTGCCCGCACGACATGTGCTTTGACGGCCACAGTCGGGGGCAAATCGGCGCGTTTTGGTGGGGGTTGGGCAAGAAGGCCGCGCCTCTGTAATGGTGTTGTAATACGAAGAAGGGAATAAAGCGCCCGACACGGCCTCACCTGGCTGAACGAACGGGTGCGGACGGGTGTGTGGCTGACCGAACGACGAACGATCCAAATTCTGGGGGCAATCGATGAAGAAGCTTAATCGCGCGCAGGCGCCGGGGCGCCGCTACGCCACTTTCCTGAAGCTCGGCACGGGCATGGTCGCCCTGGCGACCGCGACCGCCTGGGTCGCTCCGGCGCTGGCGCAGTCCACGGCCTCGCAGATGGATGAGATCATCATCACCGGCGCGCGCCAGCAGCCGCAGATCGGCGGCCTGATCCAGGCCGAGACGGCGCCTAAGGCTCGTTCCACCGTCGACCAGAAATACCTGTCCACCGAAACTGCCGGCCAGTCCGTCCTGCAAGCCATCAACATGCTGCCTGGCGTGAACTTCACCAACAGCGACGCCTATGGTTCGTCCGGCGGCAACATCCGCATCCGCGGCTTCGACGGCAACCGTGTGTCGTTCACCTTCGACGGCATCCCGCTGAACGACACCGGCAACTACGCCATCTATTCCAACCAGGTGATTGACGCCGAACTGGTCAACCAGGCCACCGTCAACATCGGCACCACGGACGTCGACAGCCCCACCGCGTCGGCCACCGGCGGCACCATCAATGTCCAGACGCGCAAGCCGCGCGATGAACTGGGCATGGAAACCAAGCTGTCGTTCGGCAGCAACAACTTCAAGCGCGTCTTCAGCGCCATCGACACCGGCGACTTCGGCCCCGGCAACCGCACCTCGGCCTTCGTCGCCGCCTCGTACCAGGACTACGACAAGTTCAAGGGCCCGGGCGACCTGCAAAAGAAGCAGGTGAACGGCCGCATCTACGAAGATCTGGGCGGCGGTGACTTCATCAGCGTGGCCGCGCACTACAACGAAAACCGCAACTTCAGCTACAACACCGGCACCCGCAACAACTACGCCAGCAACTACTTCTACGACGAAGGCACGACCTGGATCCCGCAGCCGGCGACCCCGGGCAAGGCGGACACGGTGCCGTCGGGTGACAGCAACTACTACAAGCTGTACCAGAACCCGTCCAACACCGGGAACGTGCGCGGGCAGTCGCGCTTCCATCTCGACGACGACGTCATGCTGACCGTCGATCCCTACTTCCAATATACGCTGGCCAACGGCGGCGGCCAGGTCAGTGTGAAGGAGAACGACCCCCGCCTGATCGGCGCCACCAAGGGCGGCAAGGGCGTGGATCTGAACGGCGACGGCGACTTCCTGGACACCGTCATGCTGTATTCGCCCAACAACACCAACACCTTCCGCACCGGCGTCACCTCGTCCGTCATCTGGGACATCAACGAGGACAACCGCCTGCGTGTCGGCTACACCATCGACTACGGCCGTCATCGCCAGACCAACGAGCCCACGCTGCTGGGGTCCGATGGCACTCCGCTGGACGTGTTCGGCGGCAAGTATGCCACCGCGTTCCCGGGCGGCATCTTCGCCAACGACGGCGCCCAGCTGGAACGCCGCAACCGCTACTCCATCGCCGAGCTGAACCAGGCGTCGATGGAATATGTCTACAAGGCATTCGATCAGCGCTTGACGGTCGTTCCGGCCCTGCGCCTGCCCTTCTTCCATCGTGAACTGAACCAGTACTGCTACACCTATTCCACAGCGCCGAGCGGCGTCTCGCTGTCGTCCAACCAGTATTGCACCAGCGGCACGCTGCCCACGACCGGCACCGTCTATAAGACGCCGTTCACGGGCACGAAGGACTTCAGCGACGCCCTGCCCAGCCTGGGCATGACGTACCAGCTGACCCAGGAACATCAGGTCTACTTCCAGTTCTCGGAAGGCTTCTCCGCGCCGCGTACGGACAACCTGTACAACGTGATCCGCGATCCCAAGGCGGTCGAGCCGGAAAAGACCTACAACCTGGAACTGGGCTACCGCTACCAGACGCAGGACCTGATCTCCTCGCTGTCGGCCTGGTACACGAAGTATGACAACCGCATCGTGTCGTCGCAGGACCCCAGCGACCCCAGCGGCAGCACCTTCATCGACCGCAGCCTGGGCCAGGTCGAGCTGTACGGCGTGTCGGCCGAAGCCGGCTTCAACATCCTGGAGAACCTGACGTTCTACGGTTCCGCCAGCTACACCCATTCCGAAGTGCTGAACGACGTCGTCAATGGCGGCATCACTTTCCACACCGCCGGCAAGATGCTGGTGGACACGCCGGAATGGATGGTCGCCAGCCGCGTCGAATATAAGCCCATCCAGAGCCTGACCATCGGCGTGGAAGGCAAGTACACCGGCGAGCGCGCGGCCTCCGACACCAACGACGAGAAGACGACGCCGTTCTTCCTCGCCAACGCCAACGTCCGCCTGGACCTGCCGGACTTCTTCGGCATGCATGAGTCTTATCTGCAGTTCAACGTCGAAAATCTCTTCGATCGCCGCTATCTGAACACCATGCCGACGACGAATAACACCTCGTACGGCACTGGCGGCAGCCTCGCCAAGTATCTGACCGGCGCCCCGCGTACCTTCATGGGCACCATCGCCGCGAAGTTCTGAGCGGAAAATGGAAAGGCCGGCGTCTCGGCGACGTCGGCTCCGTACAGCGAAAGGGGCGGCCTTCGGGTCGTCCCTTTTTCTTTGCGCGTGCCGTCCCCGTGCGGGTGACCTACCCGCGAGGATTGTGGCTTTGCCATGATATTCCCGCCATCCGAGCGGACGGCGCCCACTCTTTGGGCAATCGTCGGCGGCGCCTACTGATTCGGCAGCCGCGCCGGCGCATCCCCCGTCGCGCCCGCGAAATGATGCGATTTGTCGCTATTACGGTTTGGTTTTTAATTTGCAACAGATGTGTGTCGGACAGCTCATTCTGTCGTGGGGTTATTTTTGTCCAATTTCAACATTTTTGGCGCAAGTTTATCGCTTAAGTGTAACCAAAAAGCTACAGACATGCACGGAATCGGCCGCCCCACCCCTTGGGTCGTTGACGCATTGCTAACGTGATCGGAAAACTTCCCCCAAGCCAAACAGAACGCTGGGCAGAAGCGGACTGGGGAGCTGCCGCCGGAGGCCGGGAAACACGCCCAGGCGGCGCCGAACGGGGAACAACCAATCCGAAATGGAGATGGACTACATGAAGGGATTTGAGAGCAGGATCCGTCAGTCGCTGCTGACGGGCGCCGCCCTTGGCGTGTGCGCCCTCACGATGTCGACGACGGCCTACGCCGCGGCGGCGGCCGACGATCTGCAGGAAATCGTCATCACGGGTTCGCGTATTAAGACGGATTCGTCCGCCGGCATCAGCCCGATCACCAGCGTCGGCAGCGAGGAAATCAAGCTGCAGGGCGCCACCCGCATCGAAGACGTGATCAACAACCTGCCCCAGGCCTTCGCCGGCCAGGGCAGTGCGATTTCCAACGGCTCCACCGGTACCGCCACGGTCGACCTGCGCGACCTGGGCCCGTCCCGTACCCTGGTGCTGGTCAACGGCCACCGCATGCCTGCCGGTTCGCCGCTGAACCCGGCCGCCGACTTGAACGAAATTCCTGACGCCCTGGTGAAGCGCATCGACGTGCTGACCGGTGGCGCCTCGGCCGTGTACGGCGCCGACGCCGTCGCCGGCGTCGTCAACTTCGTGATGGACGACAATTTCGAAGGCGCCAAGGCTGACATCAGCTACAGCTTCTACCAGCACAACAACGACAGCACGAAGATCCAGAACGCCGTCAAGGCGCGCAACTTCGGCCTGCCGGAAGACGACGTCACCGACGGCTTCACCCGCACCTACTCCGGCGTGCTGGGTGTGAACACCCCCGACGGCAAGGGCAACATCACCGTCTACGCCGACTATCGCAAGACGATGGCCGTGACGCAGGACAAGCGCGACTACAGCGCCTGCGCCATCAGCGTCTCCAAGACCGGCGCCTACTCCTGCGGCGGCTCGGGCACCACGGCCCCGGCCCAGATCGTCGACAACATCGGTGGCGGCGACTACGTCGTCAACGGCACGTCGCTGAATGACTACACCGCTGCGTCGGCGTTCAACTACGCGCCGTACAACTACTATCAGCGTCCTGACCAGCGTTATTCCGCGGGCTTCTTCGGTCACTACGAATTCAACCCGCACGTCCAGGTCTACACCGAGTTCATGTTCCACGACGACCACACGGTCGCTCAGATCGCCCCCTCGGGCGTGTTCGGTCAGGAATTCCTCATCGGCTGCGACAGCCCGCTGCTGTCCGCCAGCGAAGTCACCACGCTCTGCACCAACAACGGCCTGACCGCCTCTGACAAGGCCGATGTGAGCGTCCTGCGCCGTAACGTCGAAGGCGGCGGCCGTATCGACGACCTGCGCCACACCTCATACCGCGAACTGGTCGGCCTGAAGGGCGATCTGTGGGACGGCTGGAGCTATGACGTCTACGCCCAGCGCAGCACCGTCATCCTGTCGGAAACCTACAAGAACGACTTCTCGCTGGCCCGTACGGCCGAGGCGTTCAACGCCACGACCGACGCCAACGGCAAGCTGGTCTGCGCCAATTCCGCCGCCGTGGCCGCCGGCTGCGTGCCCTACAACGTGTTCAACAGCAGCACGGCCATCGATCCGGCCGCGCTGAGCTACCTGCAGACCCCGGGCTTCAAGGAAGGTTCGACCGTCCAGGACGTCGTCGACGCCTCCATCAGCGGTGACCTGGGCCGTTATGGCATCCAGAGCCCGCTGGCCAGCCATGGTGTCGGCATCGCGTTCGGTACCGAATACCGTCGTGAAGAGCTGACCCTGAAGGTCGACCAGGAATTCGACAGCGGCGACCTGGCGGGCCAGGGCGGCCCGACCCACGGTGTGGCCGGTGCCTACGACGTCCGTGAAGCCTTCATGGAAGTCAAGATCCCGCTGGTCCAGGACAAGCCCTTCATTAAGGACCTGAACCTGGAAGGCGGTTACCGCTATTCCGACTACAGCACCTCCGGCGCCACCGACACCTACAAGGTGGGTGGTGAGTGGGCTCCGACCTCGGACATCCGCTTCCGCGCCGGCTTCAACCACGCCGTCCGCGCGCCGAACGTGGTCGAGCTGTTCACCCCGTCGGGCGTGGCCCTGGGCCTGTCGAACGACCCCTGCGCCGGTGCGGCCCCGACCGCCACGGCCGCCCAGTGCGCCAACAGCGGTGTGACCGCTGCGCAGTATGGTCACATCGTCGCCAACGGCGCCGGTCAGTACAACGACCTGGAAGGCGGCAACCCGAACCTGCAGCCTGAGTCGGCCGACACGCTGACCGTGGGTGCCGTGATCACCCCGACCTTCCTGCCGGACCTGACCTTCTCGGCTGACTACTACAACATCAAGATCGACGGCCTGATCGGTGGTATCGGCGCCGACCTGATCCTGAACAACTGCGTGAACGGCATCAACACCAGCTACTACTGCCCGCTGGTGAAGCGGTCGGCCACCGGTTCCCTGTGGCTGGGCACCTCCGGCTACGTGACCAACACCAACCAGAACACCGGTAGCGAAGAGACGTCGGGCCTCGACTTCAACGCCAACTACCGTCTGGATCTGGCTGATATCGGTCTGGACAAGCTGGGCGCCCTGAACTTCAACTTCACCGGCACCTACATGCTGGACTTCGTCGTCGTGGCCCTGCCCGGCGAAGATGGTTACGATTGCGCCGGCTATTACGGCGCCACCTGCTCCACGCCGCTGCCGACGTGGCGTCACAAGGTCCGTGCGACCTGGGAAACGCCGTGGGACGCCACGCTGTCCGTGGCTTGGCGCCACATCAGCGGCACCCAATGGGAAGTGCAGAGCAGCAACGCCACGCTGCACGGCACTGGCATCCCCGGTCTGAACCAGATCGACAGCTACGACTACTTCGACTTCGCGGCCTCGTACCAGGTCAGCGATTGGCTGACCCTGAGCGGCGGCGTGAACAACGTCTTCGACAAGGATCCGCCGCTGGTCACGACCCAGGTGAACGGCAATTCCTCGTTCATCAACGGCAACACCTATTCTCAGGTGTACGACAGCCTGGGCCGTTACTTCTTCTTCCAGGCTTCCGCCAAGTTCTAATCGAACCAGGCATAGCCTACAGTCCAGAGACGGCGGGTCCCCCGGGGCCCGCCGTTTTCTTTTGCCATTCAATGTCTTGGCGATGATTGCTTGGCCCTGGGCGACAGCCGTCGCTATTCCGCCCGATGTAAAGCCGTGGCACACTGCCACCACGCATCACGCCTTAGGAATTCCGGACCATGTCGTTCAAGAAGATGCCGTCGTTGACGGCCGCCACCCTACTGCTGGCCTTGGCCGTGGCACCCGCCGCCCCTCAGCCGGCCCGCGCCGCCGAGAGCCTGGCCTCCTGCCGGGCCATTGGTGACGCCACCCGCCGCCTGGCCTGCTATGATGCCCTGGCCGCCGCCGCGGCCAACGCCCCGGCCGCCCCCCCCGCCGCCACTGCCAACGCCGCACCGGCCACCCCCGCCGTGCCGGAGGACCCCACGGCCCGGTTCGGCAAGGAAAAACTGCCGCGGACGGAAGAGCAGCAGGCCAAAGACGACGCCGAGCAGGATGAGGAGATGCACTCCACCGTCGCCTCGGCGGTGGCCCTGCCCTATCGCCTGTTCGCGGTGACCCTGGCCAACGGACAAACCTGGGTCAGCAAGGAGGCACTGACCTTCGATCCCAAGCCGGGCGACGAGGTGCGCGTCATGCACGGCCTGTTCGGCAGCTACTCCATGGTGGTGGGCCGCAGCCGGCCGGCGAAGGCCACCCGCGTCAGTTGACCGTCCATCAGCACCGCCACAACCGGTCATTTCTGAAGGGCGGCCCACCCGGCCGCCCTTTTCGCAGGAAACCCGGCTGACACGAAGCCCGACTATTGATTCCAGGCGCGGCGCAGGGCCTGGCCGCAGGCCATGCTGGCCAGATAGGCCTTCGGCGCCATGACCTCGCGCGCGATCAGGCCATAGGTGCGGCGGTCGGCGCTGATCCAGGGATAGAAGCCCATCATGCCCGGGCTGCTGAAGGCGCCGTCGCCGCCGGGGCCATCCTCCACCCAATGGTTCAGGCTGTAATGCCAGGGCTGGGGCAAATCCGGCGCCTGCACGGCCGCGCAGTCCGGCCCCTGGGTACAGACGGGGTGGCTGCCAAGCAGGTCGTGGATGCGCAGATGGCCGGACACCACCTTGCGCAGGAAGGCGCCATAGGCGGCCGGGCTGGCCTTCAGCCCGCCGGACACACGGGGGGCGGCATAGTCCAGGTGCAGGTCCGGGCCCAATACCCGCCGCACCTCCGCCGCCAACCCGTAGCGATCCAAATCGCCCAGGCCCAGGGTGGTGGCCAGATGCTGGTCGTGGCCGCCGTTATAGCTGAACCGGCCCTGGTGCTCGGCATTCAGCAAGCCGTTGCCGCGCCGGTCCAGGCAGGCGGCTACGGTGTGGGCGGCGAAACAGGCCAGCGGGTTGAAGTTGTCATAGCCGGACCGCATCTCCAGCGCGTCCAGCTGATCCGGCGTCAACTGGCCGCCCACCCGCTCCACCACATAGGCGGCGAAGACCAGCTTGCTGGCGCTGGCCACCTGCAAAGGCTTGTTGGCGCTGTAGCGGTTGCCCCGGCTGCCGCTGGCCAGGGTCCCGCTGCCGTCGCCGATCTCCCAGTAAAAATCGCCCATTTCCCGGCACGCGGCGTCGGTGCTGGCCGCCGCCGCAACGGCCGCGCGGCGGCGGGCCAGGCCATGATGGGGATCGGCCTTCTGGTACGCCTGGATCTGCAGGGCATCCATCGGAATGGCATGGGCGACCTCCGGCGAGGCCGGCGATTGGGCGTGGGCGCCGGCGGCGGCCATCAAGGCGGCACCCGACAGGCCTGCCGCCAGGGCGGCTGCCCGCCATGTCACCGTCATTTCCAACACCCGCCGTTGCACACGCACGTCCGCCGACCACACCCATTGCCCAGAGCGCAGCCATGATATCAGTCGCCCCCGGTGGCGGGTATGGACGGGGCCGGTACTGTCGTCTTTGTCGCAGGCGCGCTATCCCGGCGATATGCATCTCATGCGCGTGTTGAACGGAAAATACATACGTATTAATTGTGGTGTCGCCTTCAATTTGGACGCTCCCCAGGGCGTCCTGCAATCAGCGGGAGTAAACGGGATGGCAACGACCTATGATGCGTGGCAGACCACCTTCTTCTTCAACAACATCGCCAATGACGCCAGTGGGCAGGACGTGACGGTGGACTTGGACAAGTCCCTGCCGAAAAGCGCCGCCCTGCAGGCGGGTGCCACGGCGGCGGCGGCACAGCTGACGGCCATCCTGACGGCCGGCGTCGACAAGGCGATCAAGGCCGCCGGATCGCAGCTGGGCGCCGACGACTGGACCGTGGTGTGGGGCCCCCAGGTCCTCTGCATCGATCCGGTCGCATTAAGCGTCCGTTGGGAGGCGTCGCCGCCCACCGCCCGCTTCAACGCCGCCAACGCCCTGTTCGTGGTCTATAGCCCCACGCTGGCCCGCTACGTCGTGGCCATCGCCGCCACCAACTTCAAATCCTTCTACGACTGGCTGAAGGAGGATTTCGCCGTGGCCACCGTGGTGGCGTGGGAGGGGGCTTTGCAGATGTGGAACGGCGGCACCAACGACACCCAGCCCAGTGACCAGATCCCCTGCATCTCCATGGCGACCTACACCGGCATCACAAACCTGCTCGGCATCGTCGACACCCAGATCACCCAGCAGACCTTGGTGACCTTCCTCAAGGGGTTGACCCCGCCGTCCGGCACCACGCTGACTTTCACCGGCCATTCGCTGGCGGGCGCCCTGTCGCCGACGCTGGCCATGGCCTGCTTCGACCCCACCGCCGGCCTGTTGCAGGGCAGTTCGTGGACGGCCGGCGACGCCATGATCTACGCCACCGCCGGCGCCACCCCGGGCAACGCCCCCTTCGCGGCGCTGGTCAACGGCACCGCCTGGGCGGGTAGCGACCAGACGGGCAGCCAGCCCTGGCAGATCTGGAACCACGACATGTACAACAACGTGGATGTGGTGCCCCACGCCTGGGGGTCCGCCATGCTGGACGCCATTCCCGGCTATTACGGCACCTATTATGGCCCGCTGACCACCGACCTCATCACCCACCTCATCTCGCACGCCCGCGCCTATGCCAAGAAGGGTGAGGCCGTGGCCGGCCCCTACACCCCCATCAACAACCAGGCGCTGAATCCCGAGGGGCAGTCCGCCGCCTTCGACGAATTCGTCTCCAGCTACAAGGTGTCCGAGGGTGGCGGCGAGGTGATCGAGTACTTGACCCCGGCCCAGGCCGCGGCGGTATCGCCCCCGCCCACGGACAAGACGCAGGTATCCTGGACCGAGCAGGTGCTGTTCCAGCACACCACGGCCTATGGCCAGTTGATTCTGCAGAACCCGCCCCAGCCGGTGAAGTCGGCATCTTAGGATTGAAGGCGCTTCAATAAGGAAGGCCGGCGTCCATCCGGGCGCCGGCCATTCCCTGCGGTCTTCGCCCTTTTGCTTGGGCGTTCCTCCCTCTCCCCGGGAACTCAGGAACCAGCCTCCATCAGCCGGTCATAGGCTGGCAGGGTCAGGAATTCGGCGAAGCGGTGCTGAAACACCAGGTCGGAGAACAGGCGGGCCGCCTCCTCATGGCGGCTGTGGGCCAGGGCCACCTCCCCCACGCGGCCGATCCAGGCGGCCAGTTCCTCCTTGATGACCCGCTCCACCAGGGCATGGTCGACGGTGCGGCCGTCGTCCAGTTGGGCGCCGTGGCGCAGCCACTGCCAGACCTGGGCGCGGCTGATCTCCGCCGTTGCGGCGTCCTCCATCAGGTTGAACAGGGGCACGCAACCCTGGCCGCGCAACCAGGCCTCGATATAGCCGATGCCCACCGCCACGTTCTGGCGCAGACCCGCCTCGGTGCGGGGGCCTTGGGGGACGGCCAGCAGATCCTCCGCCGTCACTCGCACGTCGTGGCAGGTGGCGTGGATTTGGTTGGGGGTGCGCATCAGGTCGTCGAACACCTCGCGCGCCACCGGCACCAGCGCCGGGTGGGCCACCCAGGTGCCGTCATGGCCATTGCGGGCCTCCCGCTCCTTGTCCGCTCGCACTTGGGCGAAGGCGCGGTCGTTGGCGACCGGGTCATCTTTCACCGGGATGTAGGCCGCCATGCCGCCGATGGCCGGGGCGCCGCGGCGGTGGCAAGTCTTCACTGCAAGGCGGGAGTAGGCGTTCAGAAAGGCCTTGTCCATGGTGACGGCCGCGCGGTCGGGCAGCAGGGCGTCGGGGTCGTTCCGGAACTTCTTGATGAAGCTGAAGATGTAGTCCCAGCGGCCGCAGTTCAGGCCGGCGGAATGGCAGCGCAGCTCATACAGGATCTCGTCCATCTCGAAGGCCGCCAGGATGCTTTCGATCAGCACCGTGGCCTTGATGGTGCCGGGGGGCAGGTCCAGGCATTCCTGGGCATGCAGAAAGACATCGTTCCACAGCCGCGCCTCGGCCCGGCCCTCGATCTTGGGCAGGTAGAAATAGGGGCCGCTGCCCCGGGCCAGCAGTTCGCGGGCGTTGTGGAAGAAATAGAGGCCGAAGTCGAACAGGGCGGCCGACACGGGCCGGCCGTCGATCAGCACGTGCTTTTCCTCCAGGTGCCAGCCGCGGGGGCGGACCATCAGCACGGCGACCTTGTCGTTCAGGGCATAGCTCTTGCCCGACACCGCGTCGGTATGGGTGATGGTGCGGCGGATGGCGTCGCGCAGGTTGACTTGGCCGTCCATGACGTTGGACCAGGTCGGGGCGTTGCTGTCCTCGAAATCGGCCATGAACACCTGCGCGCCTGAATTCAGCGCGTTGATGATCATCTTGCGCTCGACGGGGCCGGTGATCTCCACCCGGCGGTCGCGCAGGTCGGCCGGCTGCGGCTCGACCGTCCATTCCTCGTGCCGGGCATAGCCGCAGGCGGGGTTGAAGGCCGGCTTCTCGCCGGCGTCCAGACGGGCTTGGCGCTCCACCCGCTTTTCCAGCAGATAGCGCCGGCGCCAACCGAAGCGGCGTTCCAGGTCGGCCACGAAGGCCAGGGCGGCGGGGGTCAGGAGGACATCATAGCCGGGCTTGGACGCGGCGCGGATCTCGATACGGCCTACCGGGGCGTCCGGGGACAGGCGGGGGGCCGAGGGGGCGAGCAGAGCGTCAGGCATGATACCTCTCCCTTCAGATCAGGGGGCCCGTCGCGGATAGGCTCAGGCCCTCGGAGGCGGTGTAGGGGGCAGGGGTGCGGCGGCGGGACGCTCCAGCGTCGTTTAAACCCCGTCGCCGCACCCTTGCCAGGGCAGGGGATGGAATGGGCCATCCCTGCCGATCTCGTGGACGCGTTGGAATTTGGTGAAATCCGGAGGGGAAACCGGGCGGCGGCGGGACGCTCCAGCGTCGTTTATTCCCGCCGCCGCCCGAAGGGTGCTTCCAGGCGAACGGTGCGTCGGCCTTCCCTGGAGTCACCCCGTTCCGGGGACGAAGACGATCAGTGGAACTGGTCGGTCTCGGTCGAGTCCTTCATGGCGGTGGTGCTGCTGGTGCCGCCGGTGATGGCCATGGACACGGCGTCGAAGTAGCCGGTGCCCACCTCGCGCTGGTGCTTCACCGCGGTGAAGCCCTGCTCGACAGCGGCGAATTCCTTCTGCTGCAGCTCGGAGAAGGCGGCCATGCCGCGCTCCTTGTAGCCGCGCGCCAGCTCGAAGGTGGCGTAGTTCAGCGAGTGGAAGCCCGCCAGGGTGATGAACTGGAACTTGTAGCCCATGGCGCCCAGCTCCTGCTGGAAGCGGGCGATGGTCGCCTCGTCCAGGTTGGCGCGCCAGTTGAAGCTGGGCGAGCAGTTGTAGGCCAGCAGCTTGCCCGGGAACTGCTTGTGCACGGCCTCGGCGAAGCGGCGGGCGTCGTCCAGGTTGGGCTTGGACGTTTCCCACCACAGCAGGTCGGCATAGGGGGCGTAGGCCAGGCCGCGGGCGATGCAGTAATCGACGCCCATGCCCTTGCGGATGCGGAAGAAGCCTTCCGGCGTGCGGTCGTTGCGGTCAATGAAGGGATGGTCGCGCTCATCCACGTCGGACGTGATCAGCTGCGCGCTTTCCGCGTCCGTGCGGGCCACCACCAGGGTGCTGGTGCCGGAGACGTCGGCGCCCAGGCGGGCGGCGTTCAGGATGCGGATGAACTGCTGGATGGGGATCAGCACCTTGCCGCCCAGATGGCCGCACTTCTTTTCCGACGCCAGCTGGTCCTCGAAATGGACGGCGGCGGCACCGGCCTCGATCATGGACTTCATCAGCTCATGGGCGTTCAGCGGACCGCCGAAGCCGGCCTCGGCGTCGGCGACGATGGGCACCATCCAGTTGATGTCGTCCTTGCCCTCGGAATGGGAAATCTGGTCGGCGCGCAGCAGGGCGTTGTTGATGCGCTTCACGACGCTGGGGACCGAGTTGGCCGGGTACAGGCTCTGGTCCGGGTACATCTGGCCCGCCAGGTTGGCATCGGCCGCGACCTGCCAGCCGGACAGGTAGATCGCCTCCAGGCCGGCCTTGGCCATCTGCACCGCCTGATTGCCGGTGAAGGCGCCCAGGCTGTGGACGTAGGGGCGGGTATGCAGCAGTTCCCACAGGCGGCGGGCGCCCAGCTCGGCCAGGGTGTATTCGATCTTCACCGTGCCGGACAGGCGCTTCACGTCCTCCATGGTGTAGTCGCGCTTCACACCGTCGAAGCGGCGGGCATGCAGCGCCTTCAGGTCGGTGGGGGTGGGGCCTTGATCCAGCGGAGCCATGATCGCCTAATTCCTTTCATTCAAGACGTCGGACGGCCTTTTGAGCGGGGTTGGAACCATGATGGTTCCGGCCGACCTGATGATGTTCCCGTGACCGCCGGCGTTCGCCTGTTTCGCACTGCGTCCGGCGCGTTCACTGCACTGCATTAGACTTGGCGATTTGGTAAACCGGATCAATAAGTCTTTGATTGAAAAGTGGTAACGATGTAATCTCTTGTAATGTCGGTAAGTGAAAACTTGTAAAGTTTGTAAATTCACTTCCCCTTCCGGCGCAGTGCGGAAGGGGTGGGAACCAAGCGGCAGCGGGGCTAAGGCCCCGTGAAAACAGGCTGCCGGGGGACCGGATGGGAGGGAGTGGCGCGCGATGGCGGCGGAAAAGAAGGCGATGCTGGGCCACAAGGTGCGCCGCCTGCGTCGCGACCTGCACCTGACCCAGGCCCAGATGGCGGAGATGCTGGCCATCTCCCCCTCCTATCTGAACCTGATCGAGGGGAATCAGCGGCCGCTGACCGTGGCGCTGCTGCTGAAGATCGGCCAGACCTTCGACGTGGACCTCGCCACCTTCGCCGAGGATGACGAGGTGCGGCTGGTGGCGGGCCTGCGCGAGGTGTTCGCCGACCCGCTGTTTGATCATACCGACATCAAGAACCAGGACATGAAGGAATTGGCGGCGGTCGCCCCCGGCCTGGGCCAGGCGGTGGTCACCCTTTACCGCGCCTATCTTGAGGCGCGCGAGGACATCCAGGCGCTGGCGGAAAAGGTGGATGACCGCGACCGCCAGCACCCCCAGGCGGGCGCCCAGCAGTTCGCCCAGGATGAGGTGGGGGAGTTCTTCCAGGACCAGAACAACCATTTTCCCGAGCTGGAGCTGGCGGCGGAAACGCTGTGGTTCGACGGGGACCTGGACTCGGCCGACCTTTACGGTTCCCTCGCCCGCTTCGTGCAGAAGGCCCACGGCCTGACGGTCAAGCTGATGCCGGTGGAGGTGATGGGCGAGACGGTGCGCCGCTACGACCGCCATTCCCGCCGCGTGCTGATCTCGGAAATGCTGCCGCCGGCGGGGCGCACCTTCCAGTTGGCGGTGCAGGTGGCCCTGATGCGCCACCGCGACCTGCTGTCGGCCACGGTGGAAAAGGCCACCATGGCCAGCGAGGATTCGCGCCAGCTGGCCCGCATCGTCCTGGCCGGCTACTTCGCCGCCGCCGTCATGATGCCCTATGGCCGCTTCCTGGAGGCGGCCAAGTCCGCCCGCTATGACATCGAGGTGCTGATGCACCGCTTCGTCGCCAGCTTCGAGCAGGTCTGCCACCGGCTGACCACCCTGCAGCGGCCGGGGGCCAAGGGCGTCCCCTTCTTCCTGGTGCGGGTGGATCCGGCGGGCAACATCTCCAAGCGGTTCAGCGCCGTGCCCGGCTTCCACATGGCGCGCTTCGGCGGCGGCTGCCCGCGCTGGACCGTGCACCAGGCCTTCCGCAACCCGGGCCAGATCCTGACCCAGCTGATGCGCATGCCGGACGGCACCAGCTATTTCGCCATCGCCCGCACCCTCAGCAAGGCCGGCGGGTGGAAAAGCGTGCCGCGCCAGTTCGCCCTCAGCCTGGGGTGCGAGGCGACGCAGGCGCACCAGCTGATCTACGCCGACGGCATCGACCTGGCCGGCGCGCAGGCCACGCCGGTCGGCACCAACTGCCGCCTGTGCCCGCGCCTGGACTGCACGCAGCGGGCCTTCCCGCCCTTGAACCACCGCCTGGTGGTGGACGAGAACATTCGGGGCCTGTCCAGCTACATCGGGCCGCCCACCGGCTGATGGTCATATTAACGGCGGGCATCCATCCCATCCCCTTGCGTCCTTGCCGCCTAACGCCGTAGGCGCCAGGGTGTCGCCGGATCGTCGTGGGGGAATGCATCATGCGCAGGTTGGCGGTGGGTATGGCCTTGGGCGCCATCGCGGGCGTGTCGATGGCCGCGTTCGCCGATCCGGCGCCGGGCCTGAAGCCCATGGCTTTCCTGGCCGGCCACTGCTGGAAGGGGGAATTCCCCGGCGGCCAGCGCACCGATACCCACTGCTTCGCCTGGCTGTACGAAGGCAAGGCCCTACGCGACACCCACACGGTGCGCACGCCCGGCCAGCCGGACTATGTGGGCGAGACGACTTACTATTGGGACTCGGCGGCCAAGCGGGTGGAATACCTCTACATCGAGAACCAGGGCGGCATCAGCCACGGCACGGTGACGGCCGAGGGCGGCGCCCTGGTCTTTCCTGCCACCCAATATGTGGCGGAGGGCCAAGCCATGACCTACCGCGTGCGTTGGACCCCCCAGCGGACTCCAGAAGCCGGCCCCGACGGCCAGCCGGACTCGTACGAGGCGTGGAGCGAGGCCCAGACCAAGGACGGCTGGTCCACCATGTTCAAGCTGGCACTGAAGCGGCAGCCCTGACTTTGCCACCGCCGGATCAGTGGCTCTTGGGGGCCTCCAGCGCGCGGTCTGCCGCCGCCAGGGCGCCCTTGCCGGCCATGGTCAGGACGATGACGTAGTTTTGATAGTGGCGCAGCCGTTCGATCAGGCTCTGGCGCTGCGAGGGGCTCATCTGGGCGGGATCGGTGCCGAACAGGCGCATGTCCTGCCATTCCGCCAGCTGCGCCTTCTCCTGCTCCGTGAACAGGCGGAAGCCGGCATAGGCCTCGGCGTAGCGGCGCACCTCATCATAGGGCAGTTCGCCCAGGGCCTGGGTGGCGATGGCGGCGTCCCAGCTGGCACTGGACATCAGGTCCAGGCGGATGCCGGGGTACTTAAGCTCGGTGCCCGCGGTTCCCTTGCCCTGCTGCCAGGCGGTCAGCAGGGCGATGTCCTCCTCCGCCCGGCTGTTGTGCCCGGCGATCTCGGCCATGACCTCCTGCACCGCCTTGCGATTCTCAGCCAGCTCGGCATGGAAGCTTTCCACCGCCTGCCGCGCCAGCTCATGGCGGTGATAGGCCTCCACCGCCTGTTCCAGGCCCAGCGCGATCAGGATGCCGACGGTGACCACGCCGATATGGATGGCGAAGTCCTTCAGGGATTGGATGGGGCTTTCCGGGGCGTGGATTTCCATGGGCGTGTTTCGCGTCTGGTCAGGATGGGAATGGAAAATGGTCAGTTTAGGATTTTCTGCAGGAACACCAAATCCAGCCAGCGATCGAATTTGCGCCCCACTTGGGGCAGGCGCCCGGTCTCGCTGAAGCCATAGCGCTGGTGCAGGCGGATGCTGGTCAGGTTGCTGGCCTCTATCCCCGCGATCATGACATGCAGGCCCGCGGACGTCGCCCGCGCCAGCAGGGCGGACAGCAGGGCGGTACCGATGCCCCGGCCCCGCGCCGCCTCATCCACGTACAGCGAATTCTCCACCGTGTGCTGATAGCCGCTGCGGGCGCGGAATTCGCCATATGTGGCGAAACCCAGCACCTCGCCCGGCGGCGCGTCGGGGCCGGGTGTGGCCACCAGCACGGGCTGTCCCTTGGCTTGGCGGTCGGCCAGCCAGGCGGCACGCTCCGCCACCGTGGTGGGCTGCAGGCTCCATATCGCGGTGGTATGGACGATGGCCTCGTTCAGGATGGCCACGATTCGCGGCAGGTCGGCGGCGTTGGCGTCGCGGATGTGCACGAAGGGGGACTGCGCGGCGGACATGGGCGTCGGGGGGCCTCGGGTTCTCGCTTTGGTGGCACCGGTAAAACACATGAACATGGCCTCTTTGGCAATGGCCGTTGCCGGACCGGGGCCGGGCCGGATACGGTTGCGCCCAAGGGCCGCCGCCGGGAACGGGCGGCCCCACAAAGATGGGCGACAGGCAGAAAGGGCATGGGAATGAGGGGCTTGATGGGGACGTGCGCCGCGGTGGCGGCGCTGCTGGCGTCCACGGCGATGATGGTGGGGGCGCGGGCGGCCGAAGCGCCGCACGACACCGTGGTCTATGCCGGGGCGCTCATCGACGGCGTCACCTTCACCCCCCGCCGCCAGGTCACCATCGTGGTGCATGACGGCAAGGTCGCGGCGGTGGAATCCGGCTACGTCGCCCATCCCGGCGCCACGGTCGTCGACCTGAAGGACCAGACGGTGCTGCCGGGCCTGATCGACTGCCACGTCCACATCTCGTCCAAGCTGCCCAGCCAGGCCAACGCGGTGGAGGACATGATGACCCACACCGCCGTGGACGCGGTGCTGGACGGCGCCATCTTCGCCCGTGCCATGCTGCTGCAGGGCTTCACCAGCGCGCGCGACGTGGGCGGCGGGGACGACACGGTGTCGCTGCGCAACGCTATCAACGAGGGCAAGGTGCCGGGTCCGCGCCTGTGGGTGTCGCTGGAACCGCTGGGCCCTACCGGCGGCCATGGCGACCCATCCAACGGCTTTGATTCCCGCCTGCACCATCCCGACTGGCAGAACGGCATCGTCGACACGCCGGATATGGCCCGCCTGCGGGTGCGGGAGCATCACAAGCGCGGCGCTGACGTCATCAAGATCATGCCGTCGGGCGGCATCGCCAGCACCGGCGACGATCCCCGCGCCCAGCTGATGACGAATGAGGAGATCAAGGCCGCCATCGACACGGCCCACGCGTTGGGCATGAAGGTGGCGGCCCACACCTACCCGGCCCAGGCCATCATCAACACGGTGAACGCCGGTGTCGATTCCATCGAGCACGGTTCCTTCGCGGATGCCGACGCGGTGAAAGCCATGAAGGCCCACGGCACCTACCTGGTGCCGACGCTGACCGTCTACGACGTGTTCATGAAGGCGGCGCAGGAACATCCTGAGCTGCTGCCGCCCGGCACGGCGGAAAAGGAACTGGCCAACGACGCCATACCGAAACGCAACCTGCCCCTGGCCTACAAGGCGGGGGTGAAGATCGCCTACGGCACCGACATCGGCGAGGGCGACCACGCCCGCGAGTTCGCCCTGCTGGCCGAGGCGGGCGTGACCCCGGCCGACGCCCTGGCCTTCGCCACCCGCAACGCCGCCGACCTGATCGGTGCCACCGACCGCATCGGCACGGTGCAGCCGGGCCGCTACGCCGACCTGATCGCCGTGGCCGGCGACCCGCTGAGCCATCTGGAGTTGATGGAACAGGTGCGGTTTGTCATGAAGGGGGGCGTGGTCTACAAGGCCGACGGCCACCCCGTCCTGCTGCCCTGAGCGCAGGCGGAACCAGACGGCGATGGAGGAACAAGCGGTGACGGGACCTCGGGAGGGCGACATCAGTTTGGTGGAGCGCTGGCGCACCCGCATCCCCTCCTGGCGCGTCTTCCTGGAACGGGCGCAAATCGACCGGCGGCTGGCCATTTATGACCTGCTGCCCATGATCTGGACGCCTCGGGCGCGTGATGTCGCCGCCGCCGTCGTCGCCTTCTTCCAGCCCAAGTCGCCCTGGCCTCGGCCCACGAACCAGGCCCGGTCCTGGGCGCGCGACTTGGCCTGGCAGGGCCTGGTGCCCCTGCCGGCCCTGGATGGCGAGGTGGCGGCCGAGATCCGCGCCTATTTCCAGGGTGTGCGGTGCAGCGACCCCTTCCGGCCCCACCTGGGGGCCTTCCCCTGGGATCAGCCGGCCAGCGATGAGACCAACATGGGCTATTACGCGGTGCAGGACATCCTGGCCGCCCCCCATGTGCTGGCGCTGCTGAACGATCCCACCATCCTGGACGTGGCGGAACTGTACCTGGGCTGCAAGCCGGTGCTGGACAACATCGGCTGCTGGTGGTCCTACGGCGACCGTCCGGCGGCCAAGGGCACCCAGCGCTATCACCGCGACTGGGACTCGCTGAAGGGCTTCAAGCTGTTCTTCTACCTGACCGACGTGGGGGAGGAGGACGGCCCCCATGTCTTCGTGCGCGGCAGCCACCGGGACCCCCGCCTGGCAGTGGGCAAGGCCTTGTCGGACGAGGTGGTGCACCGTGTCTTCGGCGCCGACAAGGTGGCGACGGTGACCGGGCCGGCCGGCACCCGCTTCCTGGCCGATACCTTCGGCTTTCACAAGGGGCAGCTGCCCCGCGGCGGCCGCCGCCTGATCCTGACGGCCCAGTACAACGTCCACTCCTCCCCCCATACGCCGCGCCAGCCCTGGCTGCCCCGCGACAGCCATTTCGACCCGGACGTGAACCGGCGGGTGATGAAGCGGCGCTAGCGCTGCTGGAAGATGAAGGTGTTGCCGCTGGGATCGTCGATATAGACCTCGCGCGTGCCCCAGGGCTGATCCAGTGGCCCCTCATGCACCGGTGAATTCGCTCTCGTCGGTGCCACTAGGCCCCGCGCCGTGAAGGATGCGAACAGCCCGTCGACATCGTCGCACAGGACGATGGTCGACGCGCGCCCGTATCGCCCATCCGGGGTGAGGTTGAGGTGCAATTCGTCCGTGTCCCTGTTCAGAAGGGCGTAGAATGGCGCTTCTGCCGGGAAGCTCCGAACCAGGTTGAAGTCCAGCACCCGGGTGAGGAACGTCAGCGCTTCCGCCATGTCCCGCACGATAAGCACAGGGATAAGCATAGGCCCACCTCCCCGCCTGATTTCACCTCGGGCGAGCCTCGCACGGACAGTGGATGGGCGGCAAGCGCGTGGGGGTCCCATCCACCTGGGCAGGGAAGCCGTGTGCCAGGTGGATGGGGAAACGGACGGCGGGTGGGCTTACGCCCCGTGGCACTTCTTATACTTCTTGCCGCTGCCGCAGGGGCAGGGGTCGTTGCGGCCGACCTTGTCCGCCGTGCGCGGGCGCGGGCCCATGGCGCCGTCGACATAGTACCAGCGGCCGTCGCGCTTCTCGAAACGGCTGGTCTCGTGGTGCAGGTAGTCCTTGCCCTCGAAGTTGAAGCGGGCGACGAACTCCACCTTGCCGGTATCGTCCTCGGGGCCGCCGGCCTCGGTCCAGCGCACTTCCAGGCCCTGCCACTTGCTGTCGCGGGCCCATTGCTCGGTCTCTTCGCGGTTGAAGTCCTCCGCCGTCTCCGGCAGCAGGGTGCTCTGCAGGTAGTCGATGTTGTGCACGATGAAGGCGGAATAGCGCGAGCGCATCAGCGCCTCGGCCGTGGGCGGCAGGGCGGTGCCCGCGTGATAGGGGCCGCAGCAATCTTCATAGGCGCGGGCGCTGCCGCAATGGCACTGGCTCATCGTCGTGATGTCTCAAGGGCTGAAAGAAGGGGTAGCTGTGCTGCCAGATACCGCAAACCGCCGCCGGACACCAGTGCGCAGGCCGCACCGCCGCTTTCCCGCCACCGCTTTCTCGTCGCCGTTGATGGGCGACCATCAGCCGGAACCCTGCGCGCATGGGCGGCACGCCAGCCTTGCGGCGCCGGGGCCTTGCGGCGGCGGGGCCGAGCGCTCATTTGCTTGATGTAACAGGATGTGTGCCCGGGTCGCATGCCGGGGCCGACCACCGCCGATCCCAAGGCCGACCCCATCCTCGCCCGCCGCACGATCCCTTCAGGGAGTGCACGAACCATGTCCTTGCCTGGCAACACCGCGCTGACGACGGGGCCGTCCACGGCCCCGAAACGCCGCTGGCCCTTCTTGGCGTTGAAAGGCCTGGCGGCTGGCGCGGCGCTTCTGGCCCTGTCGGGCTGCGTGGCCGACGGCTACTACGCCACGCCGGCCTATTCGGGCCCCTACGCCTATTCCGCCTACCCTTACTACGACGGCTACGGTTATTACGGCGCCTATCCTTACTACGTCGGCATCGGCGGCTATTACCCATATTACGGCTGGGGCCATGGTTATTGGCATGGCCACTATGGGGGTTGGTCCGGCGGTCACTGGGGTGGCCATTGGGGGGGCGGCCACTGGGGCGGTGGTCATTGGGGCGGACACGGTGGCGGGTTCGTCCATCACTGAAGCCCTCCCCAGGCGGGAAGCATCGGCATGAGGCATTTGCGGGGCTTGCCAGGCGCCCGGTCCAGCGATGGGCCGGGCGTTTTGCTGCGCCCTCCGCGGCGGTTTTCCTGCGTCAGCGTGCCACGGCATGAACCCGATCATGCCCAGCAGCCGCCGTCTTGTTGTCGCATTTGGCTGCCAGATTTTTCCCATGCCGATAGCCCAACGGGACACGCCCAGGGCGCGGCCCGATAGTCCGGAGATACATCATGTCTGATCGATCCCGTTCCATTCTGACCCGGCTGGTCCTGGCCGGGATGGTGCTGGCCGGACTGTCCGGCTGCGTGATTGAGGAACGTCCTTATCACCACCACTATTGGCATCACGATTATTACGACCACTATTAAGCCAATCGGGCGCCGACGTCGGGCGCCGGAGACGATCGCGAAAGGCCGGAGGCGCCGGGAGACCGGAGCCTCCGGCCTTATATTTTGGGAAATGGCTATCTTGGGAAATGGCGGTGACGCCGCCGCCCATCGCCCGGCGCGGGGCTGATCCGCACAAAGGCCGGATTGGTTAGCGCCCCGGCTGTGGCCATCATTGTTGCACATGCTCAATGGCGTGGTTGGGGGCGGGCGCACCGCTCAAGGAGTTGAAGGTGGCGGTGGAACAGGTGGCCTCGGGATCGGCGATCGCCGGCGGCGCGTCGATGGGGGTCTCCGCGGTCGCGGGGGCTGTGGATGCGGGCAAGCGCCGGGGCGCCGGGTTGCTGACCCAGCGTGGCGTGGGTTTTGTCGCCATGCTGGCCATGCTGATGTCCTTCGGCTCCATGTCGGTCGACATGTACCTGCCGGCCATGCCGCAGATCGCCCGGGACCTGGGGGTCACCCAGGCCGGGGTTGAATCGTCGCTGACCGCCTTCTTCCTGGCCTTCGGCCTGTGTCAGCTGTTCTGGGGGCCTATGGGCGACCGCTTCGGCCGCCGCGGGCCCATCCTGGTGGGGATCCTGCTGTATCTGGCGGGCAGCGCCGGCTGCGCCGCCGCGCAGAACATCGCCACCCTCAGCCTGTGCCGCGCCATCCAGGCGGCGGGCGCCGGCGCCGCGCCGGTTCTGGCCCGCGCCATGGTGCGCGACGTGTTCGACCGCGACCGCGCCGCCAGCGTCTTCTCCATGATGATGCTGGTCATGGGCATCGCCCCCATGGCCGCCCCGCTGCTGGGCGGCCAGGTGCTGGCCTATCTGGACTGGCGCGCCATCTTCTGGGTGCAGGCGGGCTTCGGCCTGGTGGCCATGGTCGGCCTGATCAGCCAGCCGGAAACCCTGAACCCGGCCTTGCGGGCGCGGTCCAACGGGCTGGCCCAGCTGCGTAGCTATGGCCAGTTGATGATCAGCGGCCGTTTCCTGGGCTACGCCCTGACGTCCGCGATGATCTATGGCGGCATGTTCGCCTATATCGCCGGCACACCCTTCGTGTACATCGACTATTTCCATGTGCCCGCTCGCCTGTATGGTCTGCTGTTCGGCCTCAACATCGTCGGCATGATCATCGTCAATATGATCAACAGCCGGCTGGTGCTGCGCCTGGGCACGGATCGCCTGCTGGCCTGGGGGGCCGCCTGCATCGCCCTGTTCGGCATTGGGCTGGCTGCCGTTGGGTGGTTCGAGGCCAGCTGGAGCGGCGCGGCCGGCCTGTGGGGCATCGTCGCCGGGCTGTTCCTGTTCATGGCCTTCACCGGCCTGATCGGCGCCAATGCCACGGCGGGCGCCTTGGCCTCCTACCCCCACATGGCGGGCACAGCCTCGGCCCTCATGGGCTCAACCCAGTTCGTCACCGGCGCCGTGGTCGGCACCCTGGTGGGCTGGCTGGCTGACGGCACGCCCTGGCCCATGGCCGCCATCATCGGCGGCGTGGGTGTGCTGGGTTTCATCTTCAACCGCCTGCTGATCCGCTGAATGCAACAGTGGCATGCGCCACTATTGTGCGCCCGCGTTAATCCATGTGCGCCGCGTCACTGAGACGCGGCCGGGGTTTGCCTTAAACAACGGCACGATTGCACCGGATCGGGTGCGCCGGGCAGGGGCGGGGGGCCAACCCGATCGGCCTGGCGCACGCCGCTTCCCTCTGACACGCGTCCTGTCTGCCCAGCCCCTGCGCCGTTCCCGCGCGCGAGGGGCACGAAACCGTTTTGCCGGATCGAAGGTTTCCACGATGTCCACGTCGCGTACCCTTGCTTCCACCTCCTGGTTCCGCCGCCTCGCCACCCGCCGCCTGGCCGTCGCCTTCCTGCCGCTGATGCTGGCGGCCTGCGCGCTGGACGGGGAGACGCCGGCCGACCCGGCCAAGTCCCTGGTGATGCCGTCCCACTGGGATGCCACCTCCACCCAGGGCGGTGCGAAGGACGGCACCACCCAGACGGTTGCCGTCACCACCGATGCCGCCGCCTGGCCGACGACCGATTGGTGGTCGGGCTTCAACTCGCCGGAACTGACCCAGCTGCTGGCCCAGGCCCGCGCCGACAATCCCGACCTGGGCGCCGCTGCGGCCCGCATCGCCCAGGCCGAGGCCCAGGCCGAAATCTCCGGCGCCTCGCTGTGGCCCAGCGTGCAGCTGGGGCTGAGCAGCACCCGCTCCGGCAGCCGCAACATCAAGGGCTCGGCCGCCGCCGGCCTGAACGGCGCCGTGCCGCTGAACGACTATGCCGGCAATGTGCACCAGGCCTCGCTGTCCGCCAGCTATGAGATCGACTTCTGGGGCAAGAACCGCGCCACCCGCGACAGCGCCCAGTTCAGCCTGGATGCCAGCCGCTTCGACAGCGAGACGGTGGCCCTGTCGCTCAGCAGCAACGTGGCCGCGACCTACTTCCAGATCCTGGCGATCCGCGACCGCCTGGCGGTGGCGCGCGGCAACCTGGAAAACGCCGAGCATGTGCTGTCCCTGATCGACGCCCGCGTGCAGGCCGGCGCCGACAGCCAGCTGGATCTGGTGCAGCAGCGCTCCATCGTCGCCACCCAGCGCGCCGCCGTCCCGGCTCTGGAGCAGCAGGAACGCACCCAGCTGAACGCCCTGGCCATCCTGCTGGGCCGCGCGCCTGAGGGCTTCACCGTGCAGGCCAAGGGCTTGGCCGACGTGCAGCCGCCGGCGCTGGGCACCGGCGTACCGGCCGAGCTGCTGACCCGCCGCCCCGACATCCGTTTTGCCGAGGCGCAGCTGGCCGCCGCCGGTGCCGACATCAAGGTGGCGCGCACCCAGATGCTGCCGTCCGTCACCCTGAACGCCAGCACGGGCGTCGAGGCGGCGACCCTGGCCCACCTGGTGAACGCCCCCACCCTGCTGTTCAGCCTGGGCGGCGAGATCGCGCAGAGCCTGTTCTCCGGCGGCCGTCTGGAGGGCCAGGTGCACCAGGCCGAGGGCCGGCACCGGGAGCTGGCGGAGGATTACCGCAAGGCCGCGCTGTCCGCGCTGTCCGACGTGGAAAGCGCTGTCTACTCCATCGACCGTTATCAGGACCAGTACGGCCTGCAGAAGGACGCCGTGGCCCAGAGCCAGCGGGCCTTTGAACTGGCCGAGGATCGCTACCGCGGTGGCCTGACCGACCTGCAGACCCTGCTGGACACCCAGCGCACCCTGCTGTCCACCCAGGACACCCTGGCCCAGGTGAAGCTGTCGCGGGTGCAGGCCAGCGTCAGCCTGTTCAAGGCGCTGGGCGGCGGCTGGCAGGACGACGGCAGCAGCTTCCTGTCGCAGGCCAAGGCCGCGCGCTGATCCCAGCTCGCTTGATATGAAGGAAAACCCGCCCCGGCGCCGGCCAGGGCGGGTTTTCTATTACCTACGCCTGGCTTCCTTTCATGGCGGCGCCGACGTAGTCCCACAGGCCTTGGTCGAAGGGCAGGCCCTGGCCTTGCGGGTCGCGGTCCAGCGCCTTCTGCCACAGGCCGGCGGTGCGCTGCGCCACCGCCCCGTCGCCCTGGGTGAAGGCGGTGACCAGGCCTTGCCAGCGCCGGGCGGCCTCCCGGGCGCGGGGGTCGCTGGCCGGCACGCCGGCTTGGCGCAGGCCCTGGATGTCGGCGATCAATTGCGTCCAGGCGCGGGCGCCCTCGGCCGCCGCCCCCTCACCGCCCCGGGGCGTCATCAGGGTAGCGCGCTCCTCGGCCGTATAGTCCTCGGCCAGGACGGTGCGCAGGGTTTCAGGCAGGGTGTTCATGTCCAATCTCCGGATCAAGGTGCACAGGTCATCGACGGAGATCGGGGTGGTGCCGGGGCGGGACATGTCCGTGCGGGCCAGGGTCTGTTCCACCAGATCCAAACCGGCCTGGGCCGCCGCCAGCCGCCCGCGCCAGAGGGCGGCCTGCACCTCCAGCACGCGCCGTAGCGACGGGGTGTCGCCGGCCAGGACCCGGGCGATTTCGGTCAGCGACAGGCCCACGGACTTCAGCGCCTGGATAATGCCCAGGCGCTGGAACTCCCGCGGGCCATACAGCCGCCAGCCCTTGTCGGTGCGTGGCGGGTCCAGCAGTCCCCGCGCTTCATAGACCCGCAGCGCCCGGACGGTCAGCCCGGTGCGCGCGGCGGCTTCCGCCGCCGTCAGCACCGGTTCCGCCATCCGCTTCCTGGCCATGCCGTCCACCCTTGTCCGCACCATCTTGTCCCCGATCATCGTCGATAAGGGACGGTGCGGGTATGACCCAGGGTCCGGCTCAAGAGGTTTTTTGTCCCATCAAAGGCGCGGATGCGCCCGCCGGCGTTCGAGGAAAAACTTAAAGATAATCCACGGTCAACGGCGCGTGGTCGCTGAAGCGCTGGTCTTTGTAGATGGCGGCCCGTTGCGCGGTGGCGGCCACGCCCGGCGTGGCGATCTGGTAGTCGATGCGCCAGCCCACGTTCTTGGCCCAGGCCTGGCCCCGGTTGGACCACCACGTGTAGCCTTCCTCGCCCACCTCGGGGTACAGGCGGCGATAGACGTCGACCCAACCCTGTTCGTCGAACAGGCGGGACAGCCAGGCGCGCTCCTCCGGCAGGAAGCCGGAGTTCTTCAGGTTGCCCTTCCAGTTCTTCAGGTCGATCTCCTTGTGGGCGATGTTCCAGTCGCCGCAGAGGATGACCTGGCGGCCGGCCTGGGCCAGGGCCGCCATATGGGGCAGGAAGCGGTCCATGAAGGCGAACTTGGCGGCCTGGCGATGCTCCCCGCTGGAGCCGGAGGGCAAGTAGACCGAGACGACCGACAGGTCGCCGAACACCGCCTCGACATAGCGGCCCTCGGCGTCGATGTCCTCATGCCCCAGGCCCATGATCACCTGGTCGGGCGCCTTGCGGCTGTAGACGCCGACACCGCTATAGCCCTTCTTCTCCGCGTATTGGAAATAGCCGTGATAGGCGGCGCCGGCGGCGTCGCTGGGTGCCAGCATCAGGGGCGTCATATCCTCGGCCTGGGCCTTCAGCTCCTGCACGCACACGACGTCGGCGTCCTGGGCCGCCATCCATTCGAAGAAGCCCTTGGTGGTGGCGGAGCGGATGCCGTTCAGGTTGGCGGAGATGATGCGCATGCTGGGGCTTTCGTCAGGCAAAGAAAGAGGGGGCCGGTCAGGGCCCCCTCTCGGTAAACAAATCCGGCAGGTTCAGCAACAGCGGCCGACCTTGCCGCTGTAGCGCGCCTCCTGCCGTTCGCGGAAGAACTCCTCCCGCGACATGATGGGCTGGTCAGGATGGTTGAGGCGCCGGTGTTCGACATAGCTGTCATAGTCCGGCAGCCCCACCATCAGGTTGGCCATGCGGGCCACCAGCTTGGCGAAGGGAAGGGCTTGCGCCTGCGCCGACATCAATCGTCCCCGGCGGCGACGGCGGCCCCGCCCCCGAGGGAGACGGCACCGACCTCGTGCGCCGTGGCGCGCGGGTTGGCCAGGGCCTTGCGGATGTTCAGGATGCCGAACACCAGCATGGACACGACCACGGCCATGAACAGGCCGCACAGGGTGGCGTCGACATAGTCGTTGGTGATGACCCGGGCCATGGCCTCCGTCGTCTTGGCCGGGGCCAGCACCTTGCCGTCGGCCAGCGCGGTGGAGAACTTCCGAGCGTGCGCCAGGAAGCCCACGGCCGGGTTGTCATCGAACAGTTTCTGCCAGCCGGCGGTCAGCGTGCAGATGGCCAGCCATACGGTGGGTAGGATGGTGACCCAGGCGAACTTCTCCCGCTTCATCTTGAATAGGATGACGGTACCCAGCATCAGGGCGATGGCTGCCAGCATCTGGTTGGAGATGCCGAACAACGGCCACAGCGTGTTGATGCCGCCCAGCGGGTCGACCACGCCCTGGTACAGGAAATAGCCCCAGCCGGCGACGGCGATGGCCGTGGCCAGCAGGTTGGCGCCCCAGCTCTGGGTCACGCGCAGGGCCGGCACCGCCGTGCCCAGTAGGTCCTGGATCATGAAGCGGGCGACGCGGGTGCCGGCGTCGACCGTGGTCAGGATGAACAGGGCCTCGAACAGGATGGCGAAATGGTACCAGAAGGCGGTCATGGACTGGCCGCCCACCAGGTTGGACAGGATGGTCGACATGCCCACGGCCAGGGTGGGGGCGCCGCCCGCGCGGCTGAGGATGGTCGCCTCGCCCACGTTCTTGGCCACCTGGGCCAGCTCGTCGGGCGTGATGGCGAAGCCCCAGTTGCCCACCACCTGGGCCGCCTGGTCCACCGTGGTGCCGATGACGCCGGCCGGCGTGTTCATGGCGAAATAGACGCCGGGGTGCAGCACGCAGGCCGAGATCAGGGCCATGATGGCGACGAAGCTTTCGGCCAGCATGGCGCCATAGCCGATCATGCGGGCCTGGGCCTCCGTCTCCAGCATCTTAGGCGTGGTGCCCGAGGAGATCAGGGCGTGGAAGCCCGAGACCGAGCCGCAGGCGATGGTGATGAACAGGAAGGGGAACAGCTGGCCGGAGAAGACCGGGCCGCTGCCATCGACGAAGCGGCTGACCGCTGGCATGTGCAGCTCGGGCATGACGATCAGGATGCCGACCGCCAGCGCGATGATGGTGCCGATCTTCAGGAAGGTCGACAGGTAGTCGCGCGGCGCCAGCAGCAGCCACACCGGCAGAACCGAGGCGATGAAGCCGTAGGCGATCAGCATCAGGGCCAGCGTCTCACCCTTGAAGGTGAAGGCGGCGGCCCAGGCGGGATCCTCCGCCACCCATTGACCACCCATGATGCCCAGCAGCAGCAGGACCAGGCCGATGGCCGACATCTCGCCCACGCGGCCGGGGCGGATGAAGCGGCCGTAGATGCCCATCAGCACGGCAATGGGCATGGTGGCGAAAACGGTGAAGGTGCCCCAGGGGCTGCCGGCCAGGGCCTTGACCACGATCAGCGCCAGCACGGCCAGCAGGATGATCATGATGAGCAGCACGCCAAACAGGGCGATGACGCCCGGCACCGTGCCCATCTCGGACTTGATCATGTCGCCCAGCGACCGGCCGTCGCGGCGGGTGGAGGCGAACAGGATGATGAAGTCCTGAACGGCGCCGGCGAACACCACGCCGATCAGGATCCACAACGTGCCGGGCAGATAGCCCATCTGCGCCGCCAGCACGGGACCCACCAGGGGGCCGGCGCCGGCGATGGCGGCGAAGTGGTGGCCGAACAGCACCCACTTGTCCGTGGGCACGTAATCCAGGCCGTCATTGTGGCGCACGGCCGGGGTCGGGCGCCTGCCGTCCAGCTTCAGGGCGGTGTTGGCGATGTACAGGCTGTAGAAGCGATAGGCGATGGTGTAGGTGCACAGGGCCGCCACAACCACCCAAAGCGCGTTGACGGTTTCGCCGCGCGACAGCGCGACGACACCCAGCGATGCGGCGCCGACGAGCGCCACAATCAGCCAGACGAGCCGTCCGGCGATTCCGTTCATTCCGTTTCCTCCCAAGAAATCCCGCGCCCCAGCCCCGGCCGCAGGGGGTACCTCGAATTCTCTTCACCCTCGGGCTGTCCGCCGGGTCTACGGCGATGGTCCGGGGCTGGCGTTGTCATTGCCGCGCCAGGGCTGATCGCGTTGATATTACAGGATCGTTTACCGCTTGGACAGGGGCGGCGCCCGCCTCCGCCAGGGGCGATGCCAAGGGTTCGGTGTGCGGTGCGGTAAAGGAATTATTCATAGTTTTGCGCGATAACAGGGGTGCAACTTGGTTGCGTTTTCCTCCCTTCTGAAAACTCAGCCCCGGCGCCTTCTGGCAGCCGGGGCTTTTTATTGCCCGCACCGCAGCGTCTTTTTGCTGCGACCGCAAAACGGCGACGACCCCGCCCGGGTGATCCAGGCGGGGCCGTCCAGGCGGGGCCGTAATGTCAGCCGAACCGGTGCGGTTGCGGGGCGGGATCAGCGGCCCTGGATGGTGATGGTGAGGGTGTCGGTGTAGCTGCCGGCGATGGCCTGGGCGTTGGCGGGGACGGTGACGGCGACGGTGGCGGTCTTGTTGAACTGGGCGGAAGAGCGGACGACGTTGACGCTGCTGCCGCTGGACTGGCCGTCGTAGATGGGGGTGTAGCTGACGGGCTGGGCGCCGGTGGCGTTGGACTTCAGGGTGCCGCCGTTGGCGGACTGGACGCTGATCTGGTAGCCGGCGCCGTCGTTGCAGGTCTCGACGACGCTGCCGACGGTGACGGCGTTGGAACCGGTCAGGATGTTCAGCTGGGCACCGGCATCGGTGACGCTGACGGTGCAGGTCTGGGCGACGGTGCTGTTCAGCTGGATGGTGCCGGAGGCGGCGGCCGTGGCGGCGAAGGCGGGGGTGGCGGCCAGGGAGACGGCGGCGATCAGGGCGGCGGCGGCGAAGCGGATCATGACAAGGGTTCCTATCGGTTCGGCTGGGCTTGTTGCCCGATTGCTTTGATGTGAGATGTAAAAGCAATCGCGATGCCAGAACCGGGACCAAGTCGGCATTAATCCATTAACACATTGATATCATTAATTTATCTGATTTAACGCCGCGCAGCGTGCCCAGGCATGCCGGCGGCGCTGTTGCGTCGCGCACCATGCGAAAGGTTAGGAATTCAAGCGAATCAATGCATTAGGATTTGCAGTCCGCCAGACGGCGGACACGCGAAAGGGCGCCCCGGCGTGGGGCGCCCTCTCCCGAACCTGAGGGTGGCCGTCGCTGGCGGCTTACTTGCCGGCGATGGTGATGGTCAGGGTGTCGGCGTAGCTGCCGGCGATGGCCTGGGCGTTGGCCGGGACGGTCACGGAGACGTTGGAGGTCTTGTTGAACTGGGCGCCGGAGCGGGTGACGGCGAAGCTGCTGCCCGAACCGTTGGTGCCGTCGTAGGTGGTGGTGTAGCTGACGGCCTGGGCGCCGGTGGCGGAGGACTTCAGGGTGCCGTTGTTGGCGGAGGCGACGGTGATGGTGTAGCCGGCGCCGTCGTTGCAGTTCTCGACCACGCTGCCGACGGCGACATTGCTGGAGCCGGACAGGATGTTCAGGGTGGCGCCGGCATCGGTGACCGCCACGGTGCAGCTCTGGATGACGGTGCCGCTCAGCTTGATGCTGCCCGAGGTATCGGCCAGGGCTGGAGCGGAGACCAGGGTGGCGGCCAGGGCGGAGGCGGCGACGGCGGCGGCGATGCGGCGGATCATGACGGAAGGTCCTATCGGTTCGGGTGGGCTTTTGCCCGTTTCGTTCATGCCCGGTTATAAGCAGGCAGCATGCCAACGCCAGGGTTGGGGGCTTGGAGTTAATTATTTCAATGGCTTGGGGAAAAATCCCTTAACAGGACTTAATCTACCCCTATGGCTTAGACCATTTCCTAGGTGTTTTGCGCTGCAACACGCATCGCGCCCTTGGGATAGGTTCGTTGTAATGTGCATTGCATAATGCGTTATTCACGGAGTCTCTTGACCCCCCGTGGCTTCCCGCCTGCAATGCGGCCCACCAACGACCATCAATCAGGGGAAAGACCCATGGCGAGCGACAGTGCGGGCAAGGGCGGTTTCCAATGGGATGACGCCCTGCTGCTGGATGATCAGCTGGAGGCGGAGGAGCGGCAGGTGCGCGATAGCGCCCGCGCCTTCTGCCAGGACCGGCTGGCCCCCCGTGTGCGCGACGCCTTCCGGCATGAGGTGTTCGACCCCGCCATCATGGCCGAGATGGGGGAGCTGGGCCTGCTGGGCATGACCATCGACGGTTATGGCTGCGCCGGGGTGAACCATGTCTGCTACGGCCTGGTGGCGCGTGAGGTGGAACGGGTGGACAGCGGCTACCGCTCCGCCATGAGCGTCCAGTCCTCCCTGGTCATGCATCCCATTCACGCCTATGGCAGCGAGGAACAGCGCCAGCGCTACCTGCCCGGCCTGTCGGCCGGCACGTTGATCGGCTGCTTCGGTCTGACGGAACCGGACGCCGGGTCCGATCCGGCCGCCATGAAGACGCGGGCCCGCCGCGTGGCTGATGGCTATGTCCTGACCGGATCCAAGATGTGGATCACCAACGCGCCGGTGGCCGACGTTTTCGTCGTCTGGGCCAAGGATGACGAGGGGCAGATACGGGGTTTCATCCTGGAAAAGGGTATGACGGGCCTGTCGGCGCCCAAGATCGAGGGCAAGTTCTCCCTGCGCGCCTCCATCACTGGCGAGATCGTGATGGACGGGGTGGCGGTGCCGGAGACGGCCCTGCTGCCCGGCGTGATGGGGCTGAAGGGGCCCTTCGGCTGCCTGAACAAGGCGCGCTACGGCATTTCCTGGGGTGCCATGGGCGCGGCGGAGGCCTGCTGGTTCGCGGCGCGCGACTATACCCTGAATCGCACCGCCTTCGGCCGGCCGCTGGCCGCGACCCAGCTGATTCAGAAGAAGCTGGCCGACATGCAGACGGAAATCACCCTGGGCTTGCAAGGCGCCCTGCGCCTGGGCCGGCTGATGGACCAGGGCCGCGCGGCGCCGGAGATGATCAGCCTGATGAAGCGCAACAACTGCGGCAAGGCGCTGGACATCGCCCGCGCCGCCCGCGACATGCACGGCGGCAACGGGGTATCCGATGAGTATCCCGTCATCCGCCATGTCCTGAATCTGGAGGCGGTGAACACCTACGAGGGAACCCACGACGTCCACGCCCTGGTTCTTGGCCGGGCGCAGACGGGCCTGCAGGCCTTCGGCTGAGCCCTGGGAATGATCGGCAACCAAACAAATCACCCGCCGATTGATCCAGCTCAAGGACGGTGCGGCCGGCGAGGGATAGTCTTGGCCTTATCCAGAACGCATAGCCAGGGAAGCACCGCCCCATGAACCTTCTCTTCCCTCATGCCACGGCCGTGGCGATGCCATCCCCGGCCTCGGTTTTAGGGGAACTGGCGGGGCTTTCCTTAATCGCCTATGCCATGGGGTCTGCCGCGCGGCGGGATGGACATGCCCTTTTGTCTAATCCCTTTGATGAGGCCGATCCCCTTGGCTCTTTGGGTCATATCGAACCGGCGGGGGCCTGGCGCGATGGTTGGCTGAACGGCGGCTGAAAGCGGGTAAAGCGCCCGTAACACGCGGCTTGTTGCGAACCCGGAACGGCTGGCGGGGTGACCGGCGCGCCACCCGGATTCCCGCGCTGGCGTCAACGGCCAAAAAATCCGGGGAAGATGTCGGGTGACAAGGTGATGACGTACCCCTAAGCTATATCCCTTGGCATTTGAATTGGATTATGCTGATCGCAACAGCCCACGGGTTCCATTCCCCGGGGCGGACCGGTCCGGCGAACGGCCTGGGTTCTAGAGCCGACCCCCAAAGGCGCGCCGCGCAGGCAGGTGCCCCTGGGGGCTGTTAAGGAGTAGGGAAGCTATGGCGTTGTCTAGGCGCGGGGTCGAACCGCCCAAACCGGGTGAATGGATGGAAGAGGTGAAGCTGCCCAAGCGTCGCCTGCTGGTTCATGCCATCCATCAGCGGGCGGGTCATCCGCCCCATGTCGAATTCCTGGTCGACGGCCGCTCCAGCGACCGCCTCAGCCTGGCGCTTGAGGTTGTGCTGGACAGTGACCGGTTCCGGCGCATGGGCGTATCGCAGAACGCCGCCTGACGCGCAGGGGAACGGACGGACCTGAGATAGCCGGGCCGGCAACGGTCCGGCTGTTTCATTTTCTGGTCAGCGCGCCTGAGAGGAAATCCAATGCCATGCCGCGCCGAGCGCGGCATCCACCCCATGATAAATGCCCAGGGGGCCAGGCTGGGCCGTCGGGAATGGCACGGGGTGTACCAGCATCAGGTTGGCGCCCAGGCCGAAATCCTCCACCATACGTCCTTCCGGATCTCGCCAGTCGCCCGTGGCGTCCTGGGTCAGGGGAAAATGGGCGCGGGTCCGATCCAGCAAACTGGCGGGTGTGTTCGTATAGGCGAAGACCGGTCGGCCCAGCGCCGCCGCGAATCCCATCTCATAGGCCGTGCCGTCGTCGGCCGAGGGGCCGCGAAAGGGACTGACGTTGGCCAACACCAGATCTGTTCCCCGGATCAGGTCCAGGTTGGTGGCGCGGATGCGGGCGGCGTGGTCCGCCGCCGTCTCGCCTGGAATCGAGGCCACCGCACCATCCATGGGGAAGACGCCAACGATGTCGAAGCGGGCGCAGGCCGCGCGCAGGCTTTCGGCGGCTGCGGCCGGATCGGGCAGGAACACCTCCGGCCCCGCCAGATATGCCCGCCAGACCTTCTTTTCCGCAGTCATTTCCCCAGCACCTGGCCGGCCAGGGCGGTGGGTGACAAATCCACGCGGAACAGTTCCAGGCCCGGGTCGCCAGGCCCCACGTCGCTCAGGTTGGGGTATTGGGTCAACAGCGCCGCCGCCTTGGCGTTGGTATCGTACAACACGGTCACCGGTGCGGTGACGGGCACGAAGCCCCAGCTGTGGTTGGTGGCGGGCATCAGGGTGCCGGCGGCGCGCAGATAGTCGGCGATGATCTCCTGGATCGTTTCCGTGCCTGAGTAGACGACGTTCTTGCCGTCCAGGCCTGGGAAGTTGCCGCCGCCGTTGGCGCGGTAATTGTTGGTGACGACGATGAACTCATCCTCGTCCTTCACCGGCTGGCCATTGTAGCGCAGGTCGACGATGCGGTGGTTGTCGCCCGGCGCCAGCTTGCCATCGCCGCCGAAGCGCGGCGGCTGGGTCACATCGACCCGCCAGGTGACGCCGTCGATGACATCGAAGTTGAAGCTGGGAACGGCCCGGTTCACCAGCATCTGCGGTTCCTTCTTGGCCGGATCGATGCGGTTGAAGACGCGGGCACCCATCTCCAGCCAGTCGCGCACCTGGGCGCCCGTCACCTTCACCGCCGCGACGATGTTGGGATAGAGATAGAGGTCGGCGACGTTGCGCAGGCTGATCTGGCCGGCGGCCACGTCGGTGAAATAATCGGCGCCGGGCTGGCCGCCCGCCTTGAAGGGGGCGGCCGCCGACAGGATGGGCAAATTGGCGTAAGGACCGCCCGCCAGCGCCTTGGCCACGTATTGGCGCTGGGCGTCCGACACGATGTCCAGGGCCGGCTGGTCGGCGATGAAGCTGAAATAGGTTTCGATGCGGCCGGTGCTCTTGCCCACGGGCTGGCGCACATAGTCCAGCGTCGCCTGGTGCGCGTCCTTGGCGATGGCCGCCACCGCCGCGTCCGGTTCCACCAGCGGCGTGGCCTTGCCATTCACGCGGGTGAGCACGGGCCGGGTCTCGGCATGGCCGGCGGCCACGGTCCAGCCGCCCTTGCCGCCATGGGCCTTGGGGTCGGCGGACAGGATCAGGTCGATCACGCCCAGATGGTCGCCGAAGAAGCCGGCCATGACCACCGGCTTGCCGTGGATCAGGCCGTGCGGGATGTCGGCATCCGGCAGGTTGGCATAGTCGGCGGCGGGGAAGACGCGGTGGGCATGGCCGGTGACGACGGCGTCCACCTCGGGAATGGCGGCCACGTCCACGCCGGCGTTCTCCGCCATCTTCTGGTGGGGGGCCGCCGACAGGCCGCTATGGATGACCGCCACCACCACGTCCGCGCCCTGGGCTTTCAGATCCCGGGCGGTCTTGGCCGCCACCTCCACGATGTCGGAGGTGGTGACCTTGCCCTCCAGCTTGTCCTTGTCCCACAGCACGATCTGGGGCGTCAGCACACCGACCACGCCCACCCGGACCGTGTGCTTGGCGCCGGCGCCGTCGGTGAAGTCGCGGTCCAGGATGACGCCGGCGGGAAACAGGGGCTGGCCATCCTCCACCCGGTTCACGTTGCCGGCCAGCACCGGGTACTTGGCCTCCTTCTCCGCCGCCACGGCATAGTCCAGGCCGAAGTTGAACTCATGGTTGCCCATGACGGCGGCGTCGTAGCCCAGGGCGTTCAGGGCGGCGATGATCGGCTGGAACTTGCCCGGCCCCAGGCCCTGCACCCGGGCGACATAGTCGCCCATGGGCGTGCCCTGGATCAGGTCGCCGGCGTCCACCAGCAGGGTGTTGGGCTTCTCGGCCCTGGCCTTGCGGATCAGGCTGGCCACCCGCACCAGGCCGACGCCGGGGTCCGGCTTGTCGGCGTAGTAGTCGTAGTCCATGACGTTCATGTGCAGGTCGGTGGTCGACAGGATCTGCACGTCGATCTGGTCGGACTTGGCCTCTTGCGCCTCCGCGTCCAGGCCCCCGAACACCATGGTACCGGTCAACAGCAGGGCGGCCAGGCGGCGGCAGGCGGGCATGGCGGGGGCATCCTTGATCTGTATCGGGAAAAAGGGGCCGGATGCGTTCCGGCCCCCTGGCTCTACAGGCGCGGTGTTACACCTACGCTATCGCCGCAGGCTTTGATGTAGGTCGCTTACCGGTCTTTCACATAGGCCTGGCCCGCCGCCTTGGGCGGGATGGACTTGCCGACGAAGCCTGCCAACAGCAGCACGGTCAGGATGTAGGGCAGCACCTCGATGATCTGCACCGGCACCGCGCCGACGACCGGCAGGGCGACACCCTGCAGCCGCGCCTGCAGCGCGTCGGTGGCGGCGAACAGCAGGCAGCCGGCCAGGGTGGGGTAGGGCCGCCACTTGCCCAGGATCAGGGCGGCCAGGGCCAGATAGCCCTTGCCGGCGGTCATGTTCTCCTGGAACCCCGCACCTTGCGCGATGGAGAGGTAGGCGCCCGCCACGCCGCACAGCAAGCCAGTGATCAGCACGGCGCGATAGCGCAGCCAGGGCACGGAAATACCGGCGGTGTCCACGGCGGCCGGGTTCTCCCCCACCGCGCGCAGGCGCAGGCCGAAGCGGGTGCGGTAGGCCACCCACGAGGTGGCGGGCACGGCCAGCACCGCCAGGTAGACCAGCAGGTTCTGCCCGCCGATGACCTCGCCATAGAAGCGGCCCAGCAAGGGCACGCCGCGCACGGCCTCGGCCAACGGGAAGTGCAGGCCCAGGAAGCGCTGCCCGCTGTCCAGCGAGGGCGTGCGGCCGCCCAGGTCGAACCAGGCGTTGGCCAGCACGGCGGTCAGGCCGGCGGCGATGGTGTTGATGGCGACACCGGCGACCACTTGGTCACCCCGGTGGGTGATGCAGGCGAAGCCGTGCACCAGGGCCAGCACCAACGAGGCCGCGATGGCGGCCGCCAGGCCCGCCCAGGGCGAACCGGTGACGGCGGCCGTGGCCGCGGCGGCGAAGGCGCCGGTCAGCATCTTGCCTTCCAGGCCGATGTCGACCACGCCGGCGCGTTCGGAATAAAAGCCGGCCAGCGAGGCCAGCACCAGCGGCGTGGCCAGGCGCACGGTGCTGGCCAGCAGCGACACGATCCACAGGGCGGTATCGTCCATGGTCTCTTTCCCCGGGATCTTAAGCGCGCTGACCGGCGGTCGCCGGGGCCTTGGGCTTCAACAGGCGCGCCAGCGCCGGGCGGAACATGTGCTCCAAGGCGCCGGAGAACAGGATGACCACGCCCTGGATGACAACCACCAGGCGGGGGCTGATCTCGTTGTACTCGAACGACAGCTCGGCCCCGCCCTGGTACAGGGCGCCGAACAGCAGCGACGACAGGACGATGCCCACCGGGTGCCCCCGGCCCATCAGGGCGACCGCGATGCCGGTGAAACCCATGCCGGCCTGGAAGTTCAGGGTGATGCGGTGCTGCACGCCTTGCAGCTCGTTGATGCCCACTAGGCCGGCCAATGCGCCGGAAATGGCCATGGCGATGACGATGGTGGTGCGGGCGCTGATGCCGGCATAGCGCGCGGCGGCCTCGTTGGCGCCCACCGTGCGCATCTGGAAACCCCAGCGCGTGTGCCAGATCAGGAACCAGACGCCGGCCGCGCATAAGAGCGCCAGGAGCAGCGACAGGTTCAGCGGCAGGGTGGGGGTGCGGTACCCCAGGGCGGCGGCGATCTCCTTCACCGCCGGCAGGAAGGTGCTCTCGGCAAATTCCCGGCTTTCCGGCGCCATCTGGCCATGTTCGATCAGCGGCCCGCCCAGCAGATAGACCATGAGGGCGCTGGCCAGGAAGTTGAACATGATGGTGGTGATGACGATGTGGCTGCCACGGTAGGCCTGCAGATATCCCGGGATCAGGCCCCACACCGCGCCGAACAGGGCGCCCGCCAGCACCGCCACCGGCAGCACCGCGTACCAGGGCCAGCCGCTGAGCGCCAGGCACACCAGGCCGGTGCCCAGGCCGCCGACATAGGCCTGGCCCTCGCCGCCGATGTTGAACAGGCCGGCATGGTTGGCGATGGCCACGGCCAGGCCGGTGAAGATCAGGCTGGTGGCGTAATAGAGGGTGTAGCTGAGGCCCGTGCCGCTGCCCACCGCCCCCTTGACCATGAAGGCCAGGGCGGAAACGGGGTCCTGGCCGATAGCCAGGATGACCAGGGACGAGACCACCAGGGCGGCGAACAGGTTGATGGCCGGCAGCAGGGCCAGCGTGGCCCAGCGCGGCAGGCCGTCGGTGTTGGTAGACGCGCTCATGCCGCCCCTCCGGCCGCGTCGGTGCGCTGGCCCCGTTCCAAGGTGTTGGGTTCGATGTCGTCGGTGATGCCGGCCATCAGGCGGCCGATCAGGCCCTCGGTCGCGTCCTCGGCCGCGAGTTCGCCGGTGATGGCGCCGTCGCACATCACCAGGATGCGGTCGGACAGGGCCATGATCTCCTCCAACTCGGCGGAGACCAGCAGGATGGCCTTGCCAGCGTCGCGCATGGTCAGCAGGCGGCGGTGGATGAACTCGATGGCGCCGATGTCCACGCCGCGGGTGGGCTGGCCCACCAGCAGCACGTTGGGGTCGCGCTCCATCTCCCGGCCCAGCACCAGCTTCTGCTGGTTGCCGCCGGAGAAGAGCGAGGTGCGCAAAGAAGGCTGGCGGGGGCGGACGTCCCAGTCCTCCATCAGCCGGGCGGTGGCGGCGGCGACGCGTTTCCAGTTCAGGCGCGGGCCATCGGCCATGGCCGGGTCGTCCTGATAGCCCAGCAGGGCGTTCTGAAAAGCGGGGAAGGGCTTCACCACCGCGCGGCGCAGGCGGTCCTCCGGCACGTGGGCGATGCCCTGGCGCCGGGCCTGGGCCGGATCCATGGGCGATTCCGGTGTCACATCGCGCCCGTTGACGTGGACGCGCCCGCGCTGGAACGGCGTCATGCCCGACAGCGCCTCCAGCAGTTCCGACTGGCCGTTGCCGGCGACGCCGGCAACGCCGACGATCTCGCCCGCCCGCACGCGGAAGGTGGCGTGCTTCAGCCGCTCCACCCCGCGCTCGTCGAACACGCTGAGGTCTTCCACCGTCAGCAGCGGCGCGCCCGCCGGCGCGCCCGGCCGCCGCACGGCGGGGTTGGCGCGCCGTCCGACCATGGCCTCGGCCAGGGCCGCCTCGTTGGTGTCCTGGGTGTGGAAGTTGGCGACCACCGCCCCCTGGCGCAGCACCGACACGGCGTCGGTGATGGCCATGATCTCCTTCAGCTTGTGGGTGATCATCAGGATGGTGCGGCCCTGGGCGCGCAGCGCGTCCAGGATGCGGAACAGGTCCTGCACCTCCGGCGGCGACAGCACGGCGGTGGGCTCATCCAGGATCAGCACCTGGGCGCCACGGTACAGCGCCTTCAGGATCTCCACCCGCTGCTGGATGCCCACGTTCAGGTCGGCGACCTTGGCATCCAGCGGCACGTCCAGGCGATAGGCCTTTTCCAGCCGCTCCACCTCGGCCCGGGCCTTCTTGATGCCGTCCTTCAGCAGGGCACCGCCCTCGGCCCCCAGCATCAGGTTCTCCAGCACCGTGAATTCCTCCACCAGCATGAAGTGCTGGTGCACCATGCCGATGCCGAGGGCGATGGCGTCCTTGGGCTCGCGGATGCGCACCTCGGCCCCGTTCACCAGGATCTGCCCCTCATCGGCCTGGTAGAAGCCGTAGAGGATGCTCATCAACGTGGATTTGCCGGCGCCGTTTTCCCCCACCAGGCCGTGGATGGACCCGGCGCGAATGCGCAGCGAGACCGCCTTGTTGGCGTGGACGGGGCCGAAGCGCTTGTCGATGCCCACCAGTTCCACGGCCCAGGGGCCCGGCTGCGGCGGCACGGAGAGGGGAACGGTTTGCGACACGGGGCGGCTGGTCTCTAGTTCTGGGGGACCGGAACGGGCCCCGAGGCGTGGATGGGATGGCCTGTCAGTACTTGCAGCCGTTGGTTTCGTCGTAATTGGCGACCTTGCGGGTACCGTTCTGGATCTCGGCGGACGCCGCGTCCAGCGCCGCCTTCATGTCCGGCGTCACCAGCTTGGCGTTGTTCTCGTCGAGTGCCCAGCCCACGCCTTCCTCTTTCAGGCCCAGGGTGCGCACGCCCGCCTGCCAGGTGCCGTCCTGCGCCGCCTTGATGGCGTTGTAGGCGGCCACGTCCACCCGCTTGACCATGGAGGTCAGGACCGAGCCGGGGAACAGGTGGTTCTGGTTGCTGTCGACGCCGATGGAATACTTGCCCGCGTCCTTGGCCGCCTGCAGCACGCCGATGCCGCTCTGCCCGGCGGCGGCGAACACCACGTCCACGCCCCGGTCGAACTGGCTCTTGGCCAGCTCGCCGCCGCGCGTGGGGTCGGACCAGGCGGCCGGCGTGGTGCCTACCATGTTGGCGATGATGTGGTCGTCCGGCGCCACGGCCTTCACGCCCTGCTCATACCCGCACTCGAATCGGCGGATGAGGGGGATGTCCATGCCGCCGACGAAGCCCACGGTGTGGGTCTTGCTGGTGAGGGCGGCCAGCATGCCCACCAGGTAGGACCCCTCCTGCTCGGAAAACAGGATGGACTGCACGTTGGGCAGTTTCACCACGCCGTCGATCAGGGTGAACTTGATCTCGGGGAATTCCTTGGCGACCTTGGCCACCGCCGGCGCCTGGCTGAAGCCCACGGCCAGGATGATATCGGCGCCATGCTCCGCCAGGCGGCGCAGATACTGCTCGCGCTGGACGTCGTTGCTGATCTCCAGCGCCTTGTAATTGATGCCGGTTTCGCTGTGGAACCGCTCGATGCCCGTCAGGACGCCTTCGTTGAAGGACTTGTCGTACTTGCCGCCATAATCGAAGACCACGCCGGGAAAGAAGGCGGCCTGCGCCCCACGGGTGGGGACGGTCAACGCGCAGCTCAACAGGGCGGCCGCCGCCAACGCCGCACGGATCGCTCTACTCATGAAGGGTCCCTGCCTCCGTGGGCATACTTTTGACGGTGGCGAACGGGATGCGCCGCACCGCCTGCTCTGCTGAAACCTAGTCCATTTCCCAAGGTCCCGGCAAGTCGGGGGCTTAGGGGGCACGGCACGGGAACCAACCCTGGCCGATCCTGACCAAATGGTCAAGATGGGGCGCAAGCCCGGCGGGTTCGCCATGTAGGGTTGCGGCCCACGATACGTCGAGGTTGCAAGGTCTTGGCGACACTTTCATGACAGGGCGTCCGCCAAAGGTTTTCATGGTTGAACGCGGTTCCACCGGCGGGCACTCTGCCGCGCATTCCCGCCCTTGCCCTTTTGGCCCGCCCGCATCGAGACGCCACCCATGACCCGGTTCAGCCCCGTTCCCGAGGCCACCCGCCGCGCCCTGCTGAAGACCTTCGGCGCCACCGCTGTCACGGCCTTCCTGCTGCCGTCGTCCGTGGGCTCGGCCCTGGCGCAGGCGGCGTTCAGCAACGACCCCTTCTCGCTGGGCGTGGCCTCGGGCGATCCGCTGCCGGACGGCTTCGTGCTGTGGACCCGCCTGGCGCCCGAACCGCTGGCCTTCGGCTATGGCATGCCCAAGCGCCCGGTGGAGGTGGATTGGGAAGTGGCGACGGACGAGCGCCTGCGCAACATCGTCCAGAGCGGCACCGAGGTGGCGCGGCCGGAACTGGGCCACGCCATCCATGCCGAGGTGGGCGGGCTGGAGCCGGGGCGCGACTACTATTACCGCTTCACCGTGGGGGCGGAGCGCAGCATGGTGGGCCGCGCCCGTACCGCCCCGGCCCTGGGCGCCAAGGTGGAGCGCGTGCGCCTGGGCATGGTCGGCTGCCAGAATTACGAGGACGGCTACTACACCGCCTTCCGCCACTTGGCGGAGGAACGGCCGGACTTCGTCTTCCACTACGGCGACTACATCTACGAGAATCGGGTGCGGACGCATGATACCAGCCGCTATTACGGCGGCCTGGCCCAGCCCACCGCCCGCCGGCACTTAGGCGACGAGCCCTATTCCCTGGATGAGTACCGCCGCCGCTATGCCCAGTACACCCTGGACCTGGACCTGCAGCTGGCCCGTGCCGCCTGCCCGTGGATGGTGACCTGGGACGACCATGAAGTCGACAACAACTGGACCGGCGCCGTCGACGGCGCCGGCATCGCTCCGCCGGAATATTTCCTGCTGCGCCGCGCGGCGGCCGCCCAGGCCTATTTCGAGCACATGCCCCTGCGCCGCGCCTCCTGGCCCAAGGGACCGGACATGCAGATCTACCGCCGGCTGGCCTTCGGCAACCTTATCGACCTGCACCTGCTGGACACCCGCCAGTTCCGCACCGACCAGCCCTGCGGCGACGGCTTCAAGCCCGCCTGCGAGGGGCAGGACAGCGACGACGCCGAGATGATGGGCGAGGACCAGGAACGCTGGCTGTTCGAGGGGCTGGACCGCGGCCGCGCCCGCTGGAACCTCATCGGCCAGCAGGTCATGATGATGACCATGAACCGCGAGCCCTGGCACGGCCCCATCTACAACATGGACAGCTGGGAAGGCTATCACCAGCCGCGCCAGCGCCTGCTGCGTCATATCGCTGACCGGCGCCTGAATAATGTGGTGGTGCTGACGGGGGACGAGCACCAGAACTTCGTGGGCGACCTCAAGACCGACTATCACAGCGACAAGGCCGGCGTGGTCGCCACCGAGTTCGTCGGCACCTCCATCAGTTCCGGCGGCGATGGCGCCGACAAGCGCCCGCGTTATGACGAGGTCATGCGCGGCAACCCGCACATCCGCTTCATGAACGACCAGCGCGGCTACCTGATGTGCGACATCGGCCATGACAAGCTGACGGCCAACTTCCGCGTCATGGACCGCGTCACCACCCCCGGCGGCACCATCAGCACCCGCGCCAGCTTCGTGGTGGAACCGGGCAAGCCGGGCGCCAAGCAGGCGTAAGCGCGCCTACGCCGCCTCCACCCTCAGCGCCGTGCCGTCCACGCCCACCACGCGCACGGTCGCCCCGGCGGCCAGGCCGTCGGGGCCGTAGACGATCCAGGCGCCGTCGTCCAGGCGGGCGCGGCCCTGGCCGTTGGTGATGGGCGTTTCCAGCGTCAGGACGCGGCCGACATACTGGCTGGCGCGGGCGTTCAGGGGCGGGCCGGCGGGTGCTTCCTCGATCCGGCCGCCACCCAGCCAGCGGCGGGTGGCCAGCAGCAGGCCGGCGGCCAGCACGGCGAACAGCACCGCCTGCCCGGCCAGGGCCAAGGCGGGGAACAGGAACAGCGCCGTGCCCACCAGCACCGCCGCCACGCCCAGCCACAGCAGGCCAAAGCCGGGGGTCACCATTTCCACCAGCGCCAGGGCGACGCCAGCCGCCCACCAATGCCAGGCGTGGGGCGTCCAGGCGGTGAAGTCGGGCATGATGTCCTTTCTCCGCGTCAGCGGCCGGGGGTCAGCGGCCGGGGGTGGACCAGGGACTGTCGCCGGGCTGCAGCTGCCCGCCGGCGGCCGGTGGATCCCCACGGCGGGGCGGCGGGGCCGGGCGGTTGGCCGGCACGCCGGCGAAGCTGTCCTTGGCCAGTTCGGCGATACCGCCCAGGGCGCCCAGGATGCCGGTCGATTCCATGGGCATGAACAGGATCTTCTGATTGGGGCTGGCGGCGAAGCCCTTCAGCGCGTCGACATAGCGCTGGGCGATGAAGTAGTTCACGGCCTGGACGCTGCCGCCGGCAATGGCCTCGGACACCACGCGGGTGGCGGTGGCCTCCGCCTCGGCCAGGCGCACGCGGGCCTCGGCCTCGCGGAAGGCGGCCTCTTTCTTGCCCTCGGCCTGCAGGATGGCGGATTGCTTCTCACCCTCCGCCCGCAGGATGGCGGACTGGCGTTGGCCCTCGGCCTCCAGGATCAGGGCGCGGCGTTCCCGCTCCGCCTTCATCTGGCGGGCCATGCTGTCCACCAGGTCGCGCGGCGGCTGGATGTCGCGGATTTCCACGCGGGTGATTTTCACGCCCCAGGGGTGGGTGGCGGCGTCGACCACGGTCAGTAGGCGGGCGTTGATGGCGTCGCGCTGCGACAGCAGCTCATCCAAATCCATGGAGCCCATGACCGTGCGCAGGTTGGTCATGGTCAGGTTCAGGACGGCGCGGTCCAGGTTGCGCACCTCATAGCTGGCCTTGGCGGCGTCCAGCACCTGGAAGAACAGCACGCCGTCCACCGTCACCATCGCGTTGTCCTTGGTGATGATCTCCTGCGACGGCACGTCCAGCACCACCTCCTGCATGGTCTGGCGGGCGCCGATGCGGTCGACGAAGGGCACGATGATGGCCAGGCCCGGCTTCAGGGTGCGGGTATACCGCCCGAACCGTTCCACCGTGTATTCCATGCCCTGGGGCACGGTCTTGATGCTGCTGTAGACCAGGACGATGGCGAAGGCCAGAACGGCCAGGATGAACACGCCGAAGGGCGACAAGGCGTCTCTCCCGCTTGTGGGCGCGGGTGCCGCCGCCGGAACGGCCGCCCCGCTCTGCCCCGCCATCATGCCACAGCGCGGGTGCCGCCACCCGATCTTTTATCTTTCTGGTTGTGGCGTTTACTCCTGGGTAAGGGCGACCCACCGCGCCTTGGCCTCGGCATAGGTGCCGTCGCCCAGCACGCAATCCAGCTGCGGCAGGCGGGTGATCAGGGGTTGGTTCGGGACGTCGCCCGCCATCCAGTCGCGTCCCAGCTGCTGGATCAGGGCGATCTGCGCCGGAGCCACCGCATCGGCCGGCAGGGCCGCCACCTGGACAAAGCGCCCGTCGGCTAGGCCCGGCGGCGCCTTCCACACCCCGCTGTCCAGTACCGGCTGGACGGAGACGTTCAGGCGCACCAGCCCACCCGGGGCGGCGGGGTCCCGGCCCGCCAGCCGCTGGGTCAGGATATGGGCCTCCAGGCTGGCGGTGTCCGGCGGATCGTCCAGGGTGGTCTGGGCCAGCAGCGACAGGTCGCCCAGGGTGCCGCGCATCCCCACCGGTTCGGCCAGCTCGTCCGGCGGCTGGCTGGTGCTGGTCACCGGCGCGTGGCGGGTGGTGCCGCTGCCGAGACTCAGGATTTTAAGGTCGGTGTCGCCGCCGGGTTGCGCCAGCGCCTCCATCACCGCCAGCATCACCGGGTTGTTGCAGCCTGTCACGCCGCCGTCCCAGTACAGGCGCCCGTCGCACCGGGCGGGTTCGTCGAAGAAGGCCACGGGCGCGGTGCTGCTGGCGTTGATGACCTCCGCCAGGGGCGCGGTGGAGGCCTGCGGCTCCGTCACCGCCGTGGCCAGGCCGGCATAGCTGCGGAAGGTCATGGCCCGGCGCTGGGCGTAGTCGAAGGCGGGGATGAACACCTTCACCGGCACGACGCCCCGCCGCGCCAGGGGCAGCGGCAGGCGGGCCATGGGGCAGGCCGACAGGGCCAGGGGGCGCGCCTGGCCATCGACCGTGGCGGGAGTGGGCGGCGCCAGGCCGGGGTCGTCCAGCATGGCGGTCAGGCCGGCCAGCTTGCCCTGGGTGCTGTACTGCGGGCCCAGGTCCAGGTCGGCCACCAGCCTGTCCAGCCCATCGACCTTCACGAACAGGGTGCCCCGCCGCGTATCATCGACGAACATGTCCAGGATTTGGGCCGGTGTCAGGTTCTTGATCAGCCCGCCCAGCACGATGGCCCCGGCCGAGGTGCCGGCCGCCAGGTCGAATTCCGCCAGGATGTCGTGGCCCGGCGTATCGCTGCCGTACAGATCGGCCAGAACCATGGCCTCCAGCAGGGCCCAGGGGCCGCCGCCGTCCAGCGTCAGGATGCGATAGGACATGGTTCCCTCCCTCAACCCCGCGCACCTCTACGCGGTTTTGAGGGGAATGGGCTAGTGCCACTTAGCCGCGCAGCGCCGCGATGTTGGCCTGATAGCGCCCCACCCCGCCCTGGAAAACGGCCGAACCCGCCACCAGCACCTCCGCCCCCGCCTGCACGCACAGGCGGGCCGTCTCCGGATTCACGCCGCCGTCGACTTCGATCTGGATGGGCCGCCGGCCGATCATGGCGCGCAGGGCCTGAATCTTGGGGATCATGGCGGGGATGAAGGATTGGCCGCCGAAGCCGGGGTTCACCGTCATGACCAGCACCAGGTCCAGCCGGTCCAGCACATAGGCCACGGCGCTTTCCGGCGTGGACGGGTTCAGCGCCACGCCGGCCTTTTTGCCCAAGGCGCGGATGCGTTCCAGCGTGCGGTCCAGGTGGGTGGTGGCCTCTGCCTGCACGGTGATGATGTCGGCCCCGGCCTCGGCGAAGGCCTCCAGGTAGGGATCGACCGGGCTGATCATCAGATGCACGTCGAAGGGGCGGTCGGTGTGGGGACGCAGGGCTTTCACCACGGCGGGACCGATGGTCAGGTTGGGCACGAAATGGCCGTCCATGACGTCGACATGGATGTAGTCGGCCCCCGCCGCCGTGATGGCGCGCACCTCGGCGCCCAGGCTGGCGAAGTCGGCGGACAGGATGCTGGGGGCGATCAGGGGTTGGGTCATGACGGGGCTTCCCCCACCTGGCTATCCGGCGTGCCAGCGAACACCCGGCTGGCCAGGATGTCCTCCGCCTCGATCACCGTCAGGTCGTCCACCGACAGGGGGCCGTCGTCCCGCTGGAACAGGCGGCTGGCCTGGCGCAGGCGGGCGCGGTCCAGGGCGTTGCGGATGGACCGGCCGTTGGCGAAATGCGGCTGGCCCCGGCGCAGAGCGATATACTGGGCGAACACCGCCTTGGCCTGGGGGCTAAGGCGGTAGTTCATGGCCTCCAGCTGCCGCTCCCCGATTTCCAGCAGTTCTTCTTCGCCATAGTCGGGGAAGTCGATGTGGTGGGCGACGCGGGAGCGGAAGCCGGGGTTGGCCTGGAAGAAGCGGTCCATGCGGTCGGCATAGCCGGCCAGGATGACCACCAGGTCGTCGCGCTGGTTCTCCATGACCTGCAGCAGGATCTCGATGGATTCCTGGCCATAGTCGCGCTCGTTCTCCGGGCGGTAGAGGTAGTAGGCCTCATCGATGAACAGCACGCCGCCGGCGGCGCGCTTCAGCACCTCCTTGGTCTTGGGCGCTGTGTGGCCGATGTATTGGCCCACCAGATCATCGCGGGTGACGGTCACCAGGTGCCCGCGCCGGACATAGCCCAGCCGGTGCAGGATGGCCGCCATCTTCAGTGCCAGGGTGGTCTTGCCCGTGCCGGGGTTGCCGGTGAAGCTCATGTGCAGGGTGGGGGCGCCCACCGCCAGGCCGAAGCGCTGGCGCGCCCTGTCCACCAGCAGCAGGGCCGCGATTTCGCGCAGCCGCCGCTTGATGGGGGCCAAGCCCACCATCTCCTGGTCCAACTGGTCGAAGATTTCCGGCAGGCCGGAGGCCTCGAAATCCGCGCGCAGATCCACCGCTCCTGGGGCCGCCCCCGGGGCCGCCCCAGGGGCCGCCGGCGCCACGTCGGCGGCGTCCGGCGAGATTGCCATGAGGGTCGCGGCCATCACGAATACCGCTCCCCTTCCGGCAGCTGGGTGGCGTAGGACCGAGTGGTGTAGCGGACGCGCCGGCCGTCGCTTTCCTGGCGTTCCAGGGCGAAGCCGGGCTCGTTGGCGGGCCGGTTGACGATGAAGGACAGGCGCACGCTCTCCCACCCGTGGCTGGCGTCGAAGCCGGAGATGCGGATGTAGCGGTCGCCGTAGACCTTGCGGCAGGACGCCAGCTCGCCCATGACGCCGGCGGCGTCGCGGATGTCGAACATGGGCAGGCCCCACATGTCCCAATAGGTGTTGCGGGGGTGCGGGTCGTCGGTGAACTCGATATTCACCGCCCAGCCCTGGTCGATGCAGTACTGCACCTGGGCCGTGATCTGCTCGTCCGTCAGGTCGGGCAGGAAGGAGAAGGTTCCTTGGGTGAGGCGCATCTTAAGTCTCCTTATCCTTAGCCAGCAACGCTGGCGGTCGGCACAAAGTCCGGCGCGTCGGTCGAGGTGTAGTTGAAGGTCACGTCCTTCCAGACGTCCAAGGCCTGGCGCAGGGGCGTGCAGTGGCGGCTGGCGGCGGCCAGGATGTCCGGGCCTTCGTTGACGATGTCGCGGCCCTCGTTGCGGGCCAGCACCATGGCCTCCAGCGCCACCCGGTTGGCGGTGGCGCCAGCCTGGATGCCCATGGGGTGGCCGATGGTGCCGCCGCCGAACTGCAGCACCACGTCATCGCCAAAGAGGTCCAGCAGCTGGTGCATCTGCCCGGCATGGATGCCGCCCGAGGCCACCGGCATGGTCTTGCGCAGCGAGGCGAAGGACTGGTCGAAGAAGATGCCGTTCTCCAGCCGCTGGGGCAGGAAGTCCTCGCGGCAAATGTCGTAATAGCCCTTGGTGGTGGCGGGGTCGCCCTCCAGCTTGCCCACCACCGTGCCGGCGTGGATGTGGTCCACCCCCGCCAGCCGCATCCACTTGGCGATGACGCGGAAGGACACGCCGTGGCTCTTCTGCCGGGTGTAGGTGGAATGCCCCGCGCGGTGCAGGTGCAGCACCATGTCGTTGCGCCGCGCCCATTTGGACATGGACTGGATGGCGGTGTAGCCGATGACCAGGTCGATCATGACGATGCACGAGCCGATGGATTTGGCGAACTCCGCCCGCTCGTACATGTCCTCCATGGTGGCGGCGGTCACGTTCAGGTAGGTGCCCTTGATCTCGCCCGTCACCGCCTGGGCGCGGTTCACCGCCTCCATGCAATAGAGGAAGCGGTCGCGCCAGTGCATGAAGGGCTGGGAATTGATGTTCTCGTCATCCTTGGTGAAGTCCAGGCCGCCCTTCAGCGCCTCATAGACCACGCGGCCGTAGTTGCGCCCCGACAGGCCCAGCTTGGGCTTCACTGTGGCGCCCAGCAGGGGGCGGCCGAACTTGTCCAGCCGTTCCCGCTCCACAACGATGCCGGTGGGCGGCCCGTCGAAGGTCTTCACATAGGCCACCGGCAGGCGCATGTCCTCCAGCCGCAGGGCCTTCAGCGGCTTGAAGCCGAAGACGTTGCCGATGATGGATGCCGTCAGATTGGCGATCGATCCGGGTTCGAAAAGATCGATGTCATAGGCGATGTAGGCGAACCAGCTCTCGGGCGATCCGGGCACCGGTTCCACCCTGTGCGCCTTGGCGCGATACTTGTCGCAGGCCGTCAGCCGGTCGGTCCACACCACCGTCCAGGTGGCGGTGGAGGACTCGCCGGCCACGGCCGCCGCCGCCTCGATGGGATCCACCCCATCCTGTGGCGTGATGCGGAAGACGGCGATGACGTCCGTGTCCTTGGGCACGTAGTCCGGTTGCCAGTAGCCCATGTCTTGGTACTTCATGACCCCGGCGGCGTAACGGTCGCGGCGGTCCCGCTTGTCGATCGCGTTCATGTTCCTGTCCTCCTCAAGCGCCGGCGGGGCATCCGCCCCTTGGCTATCCTCGATTTCCAGTCCGCTGACGCTCCCCGGAAATCTCCGGCGGCCCCGGTCGGGGCCTAGGGTTGAGGTGCGTGGCGGGGCGGTGGTGGTGTTATTCGGCCGCGACCGGTGTGCTGCCCAGGTGCGGGTCCAGCGCGCCGGTGGCGTAGCGCTTGGCCATGGCGGCCATGGGCAGGGGCGTGATGCGGCTGGCGTTGCCGGCGGCGCCGAATTGTTCGAAGCGGTCGCGGCACAGCGCCTTCATGGCGTCCATGGCCGGCTTCAGGAACTTGCGCGGGTCGAACTCCGCCGGGTTCTCGGTCGCCGTCTTGCGGAACTGCACCGCCATGGCCAGGCGGCAGTCGGTGTCGATGTTGATCTTGCGCACGCCGAAGCGGATGCCGCGCACGATCTCGTCCACCGGCACGCCCCAGGTGCGGGGCATGCGGCCGCCATAAGCGTTGAACAGATCCTGCAATTCCTGCGGCACGGAGGAGCTGCCGTGCATCACCAGATGGGTGTTGGACAGCCGCTCATGGATGGCCTCCACCACGTCCATGGCCAGGATGTCGCCGTCCGGCTGGCGCGAGAATTTATAGGCGCCGTGCGAGGTGCCCATGGCGATGGCCAGGGCGTCCACGCGGGTGGCGGCGACGAAGTCCAGCGCCTGGTCGGGATCGGTGCACAGCTGGTCCAGCGACAGCACGCCCTCGGCGCCGTGGCCATCTTCCGCCTCGCCCTGGCCGGTCTCCAGGCTGCCCAGCACGCCCAGCTCCCCCTCGACCGAGGCGCCCACCCAATGGGCGGCTTCCGCCACGCGGCGGGTGATGTCGACGTTGTACGCGTAGGGCGCCGGCGTCTTGGCGTCGGCCATCAGCGACCCGTCCATCATGACGGAGGTGAAGCCGTGCTGCAGGGCCGTCAGGCAGGTGGCCTCGCTGTTGCCGTGGTCCTGGTGCAGGCACAGCGGGATGGTGGGGTAGAGCGCCTCCAGCGCGTCGATCATATGGGCCAGCATGAGGTCGCCGGCATAGGACCGGGCGCCCCGGCTGGCCTGCAGGATGACGGGGGCGTCCACCTGGGCGGCGGCCTCCATGACCGCCAGGCCCTGTTCCATGTTGTTGATGTTGAAGGCGGGCACGCCGTAATCGCGTTCCGCCGCGTGGTCCAGTAGCTGACGAAGGGTTATACGAGCCATTGTGTAGCGCTCCTTAAGCGTGGGCGACGCGGGCGCGGACGGCGGCCATGATGGCGTCGACGGTGATGCCGAAATGGCGGTAGAGGTCCGGCGCGGGGGCGGAGGCGCCGAAGCCCCCCATCCCGATGAAGGCGCCCTGGTCGCCCAGCCAGCGGTCCCAGCCGAAGCGCACCGCCGCCTCCACCCCGACGCGCGGGGCATTACCCAGGACGATGGCGCGGTTGGCGGGCGCCTGCCGCTCGAACAGTTCCCAGCAGGGCATGGACACCACGGCGGTGGCGATGCCCTCTTCGGCCAAGCGCTCCGCCGCCTCCACCGCCAGCGCCACCTCTGATCCCGTCGCCAGCAGGGTGGCGTCGCGCGGGCCGGGGGTTTCGCGCAGGATGTAGGCGCCGGTGGCGCTGCGGTTCCAGGAGGCGTCCCGGCGCAGGGTGGGCAGGTCCTGGCGCGACAGGCACAGGGCCGACGGCGTGCCGGGACTGGTCAGTGCCAGTTCCCAGCACTCCGCCGTCTCCACCGCGTCGGCGGGGCGGAAGACGTGCAGGTTGGGTGTCGCCCGCAGCATGGCCAGGTGCTCCACCGGCTGGTGGGTGGGTCCGTCCTCCCCCAGGCCGATGCTGTCGTGGGTCAGCACATGGATGACGCGCACGCCCATCAGTGCCGACAGGCGGATGGCGCCCCGGGCATAGTCGGAAAACACCAGGAAGGTGCCCCCGTAGGGGATGACGCCGCCATGCAGGGCCAGGCCGTTCATCACCGCGGTCATGGCATGCTCGCGGATGCCGTAATGGATGTAGCGCCCGGCATAGTGGCCGGCGTTCATCACATCCATTCCCTTGGTCTGGGTCAGGTTGGAATGGGTCAGGTCGGCGGATCCGCCCACGGTCAGGTCGGTGGCGGCGTTCACCACGCCCAGCACCAGCTGCGAAGCCTTGCGCGTGGCCATCTTGGGCCGGGACTCCGCCAGTTCCTGCCGGTAGGCGGCCAAGGCGTCGACCACGTCCGCCCCCGGTTCCGTCGCCATGACGCGCCAGAAGTCGGCGCGGGCGGGATGGGCGGCCAGACGCCGTTCCCAGGCCTCGCGGGCTTGCCGTCCCGCCCGGCCCACGGCACGCCAGGAGTCCCGGATGTCGTCCGGCACGGTGAAGGGCGGGCTGTCCCAGCCCAGGGCCTGTGCCGTGGCCTGCGCCTCCTCCATGCCCAGGGGGGCGCCGTGGACGCCGCAGGTGCCGGCCTTGGTGGGGGCGCCATAGCCGATGACGCTGCGGCAGGCGATCAGGGTGGGGCGGTCGCTGGCCCGGGCCCGGTTCAGGGCCGCCTCGATGGCTTCATGGTCGTAGGCGTCCACCCGTTCCACCGCCCAGCCGGAGGCTTTGACGCGCGCCAGCTGGTCCGTGCCGGTGGACAGGGTGGTAGACCCGTCGATGGAAATGCCGTTGTCGTCCCACAGCACCACCAGGCGGGACAGCTTCAGATGGCCGGCCAGGTCGATGGCCTCCTGGCTGATGCCCTCCATCAGGCAGCCGTCGCCGGCGATGACATAGGTGCGGTGGTCGACCAGGGCGTCGCCGAAGCGGGCGTTCAGGTGCCGCTCCGCCAGCGCCATGCCCACGGCGGTGGTGATGCCCTGGCCCAGGGGGCCGGTGGTGGTCTCGATGCCGGCCGCATGGCCGTATTCCGGATGGCCCGCCGCCTTGGAGCCCAGCTGGCGGAAGCGCTTCAGCTCCTCGATGGGCATGTCGGCATAGCCCAGCAGATGATGCAGGGCGTATTGCAGCATGCTGCCGTGGCCGGCCGACAGGACGAAGCGGTCGCGGTCGGGCCAGTCGGGGCGGGCGGGATCGATGCGCATCACCCGGCTGAACAGCACGGTGGCGACGTCGGCCATGCCCATGGGCATGCCGGGGTGGCCGGACTTCGCCGCCTCCACCCCCGCCACCGCCAGCATGCGCACGGCGTTGGCCATCTCGGCCAGATCAGGGGTGGTGTCAGGCTCGGCGCTTTCGACTTGGCGCAGGGATAGGGTGGGGGTCATGGCGGTGTCCCTCCTTCAACCGGCGCGGCGCTTGCGTTCGACCAGCTGCAGGATCAGCGGCGTCAGGATCAGCTGCATGGCCAGGTCGAGCTTGCCGCCCGGGATGACGATGGAATTGGCGCGCGACATGAAGCTGCCGGCGATCATGGACAGCAGGTAGGGGAAGTCGATGCCGCGCGGGTTGCGGAAGCGGATGACGACGATGGATTCGTCCGGGGTCGGTATCCACCGCGCGATGAAGGGGTTGGAGGTGTCGACCGTGGGCACCCGCTGGAAATTGATGTCCGTCTGGGTGAACTGCGGGCAGATATAGCGGACGTAATCCGGCATGCGCCGCAGGATGGTGGTCATGACGTCTTCGGTGCTGTAACCCCGCGCGGTGCGGTCGCGGTGGATCTTCTGGATCCATTCCAGGTTGATCACCGGCACGACGCCGATCTTGAGGTCCGCATGGCCGGCGATGTCATAGCCGTCGGCCACCACCGCGCCGTGAAGGCCCTCATAGAACAGCAGGTCGCTGGGGCCTGGCAGATCCTCCCAGGGGGTAAAGGTGCCGGGGGGGCAGCCATAGTGTTCCGCTTCGCCCGCGTCGTGGACATAGTGGCGGGTGCGGCCCGTGCCGTCGTCGCCATAGCGCCGGAACAGCTCCTGCAACTCGCCCAGCAGATTGGCGTGGGGGCCGAAATGGCTGAAATGGTGGTCGCCGTCCTTGTCGGCCTGCGCGATGGCCTGCTTCATCTGGGCGCGGTCATAGCGGTGATAGGCGTCGCCATCGATGCAGACGGCGTTCACCCCCTCGCGCCGGAAGACGTGCTCGAAAATCTGCCGGACCGAGGTGGTGCCGGCCCCGGACGAACCGGTGACGGAAATGATGGGATGGCGGATGGACATGGTCTGGACCCCTTCCGTCAGGCGCGCAGCAGGCCGCGCTGCCCGAACAGGGGTGCGCGATCGGCCAGGAGGGGCGGGGCGGCATGGTGGTTGGCCACCCGCTCCACCTCGGCGCGGGACCCGAAGACCAGGGCGGTACGCTCATGCAGGTGGCCGGGCGTCAGATCCAGGATGCGGGTCTGCCCGTCTGTGGCGGCCCCGCCGGCCTGCTCGATGATCAGGGCGATGGGGTTGGCCTCATAGACCAGGCGCAGGCGGCCGCTGCGATATCCCGGACGCTCGTCGGTGGGGTAGAGGTAGACCCCGCCCCGGCGCAGGATGCGGAAGGCGTCGGCCACCAGGGACGCGATCCAGCGCATGTTGTAGTTCTTGGCCCGCGGCCCGTCCGACCCCGCCAGGCAATCGTCGACATAGGTGCGGATGCTGGGCGCCCAGTGCCGCTGGTTCGACGCGTTGATGGCGAATTCCTTCGTTTCCGCCGCCACCGCGACAGGCCCGGTCATGCGGACGAATTCCGCCTTCGGCGTGGGCGGCGGCGGGGCGGCCCAGCCATTGCCCGCCTGCACCGACACCACGGGCGCCACCGGCCGCTTATCCAGGAAGAAAATCTCGGTGCCCGATCCCAGGGTCAGGACCAGGGCGGTTTGCGGCCCGTAGACCAGGAAGCCCGCCGCCAGTTGGCGGTGCCCGGGTTGCAGCAGCGCCGCCGCCGGATCGTCGGCATCCTCCACACCCAGAATAGAGAAGATGGTGCCGACCGAGACGTTGGTTTCGATGTTGCTGGACCCGTCCAGGGGATCGATGGCGACCGCCAGCGTGCCCGCGGGATCCAGCAGGACGGGGGCGTCCGCCTCCTCCGACCCCACCACCGCCACCGGGGCGCCGGCCAGGCGGTCGATGACGATGTCGTGGGCCCTGAGATCCAGTTCCTTCTGGGTGTCGCCGTTGCTTTCGCCGCGCACCGCCGCCATCTCGCCCGCCAAGGGGCCCATAGCCACCAGATCGGCGATGGCCAGGCCGGCGTCGGCCAGGGCCAGGATGGTGCGGACCACGTCCGCCCGCCGATGGGCCGCGCCGTTATGCGCAGCATTGCTCCAGGCTACCAGATGCCGTGCCAAAGTCGTGGCGTCCGCCATGATGTCCTCCCGTTGTGAGCCGGGTTCCCAGTCCCCGTATCGTTCTTGAAAGGAGTGTGCGGACGATTGCCTTGTTAGAAAATTCGAATAAACTTAGCTTCACGTTCAGTTTTTCTGAAAGCGTGCCGGGAGGGCCTATGCGTAACGTGACGCTGAAGCAGCTGCGCGCCCTGGCGGCGGTGGCGGAGACGGGTTCGGTGACGGCGGCGGCCAAGCGCCTGCACGTGACGCCGCCGGCCGTCACCATGCAGGTGCAGGCGCTGGAGGATCTGCTGGGCGTGCCGCTGCTGGACCGGCTGGGCGAGCGCTTCAAACCCACCGACGCGGGGCGCGAGGTCATCGAGACGGCGACCCGCATCGAGGCGGAACTGCACAACTGCGCCGCCGCCATGGAGGCGCTGCGCAACCTGTCCGGCGGCCGGGTGGCGGTGGGGGTGGTCAGCACCGCCAAGTACTTCGCGCCCTACGCCCTGGGCGCCTTCCGCGCCGAATACCCTCAGATCGAACTGTCGCTGATGGTGGGCAACCGCGAGGACATCATCGCGGCGCTGAAGGCTGACAGCATCGATATCGCCATCATGGGCCGCCCGCCCCGGGATTTGCAGGTGGACATGCATGCCATCGGCGACCATCCGCACATCATGATCGCCCCACCGCACCACCCGCTGGTGGGGCGCCGCCACCTGAAGCTGGCGGAATTCGCGCATGAGACCTTCCTGGTGCGCGAGGTGGGGTCCGGTACCCGCATGCTGATGGAATGGTTCTTCGCCCAGGCCGACCTGCACCCCCCCATCAGCATGGAGGTGGGCAGCAATGAGACGGTAAAGCAGGCGGTGATGGCCGGCCTGGGCCTGTCCTTCATCTCCGCCCACACCATCGCCGCGGAACTGGAAAGCGGCCGCCTGGCGCCCCTGGATGTGGAAGGCCTGCCCATTGTGCGCCAATGGTTCTTGGCCAAGCGGTCGGACAAGCGCCTGGCGCCGGCAGCGGCGGCCGTTAAAGCATTCCTGGTGGAACGGGGCCGGGAATTCCTGCCCAGCGTGAAGCCCATCGCGTGACGCATACTCTTTAGGGTCCCTTGCGCAGGGACGGGCAACGCGTTCAGATCTTGATGGGGCGGGCAGGAGCCGCCCAGCCATGCGGATCAGCCGTCTTTCCATCCTTGCCCTGTGCCTGTCGACCCTGTGTCTTCCGGCCACCCGGCCGGCGGCCGCGCGCGCTCCGGCCGAGGGCGTGCCGGCCTGCAATTACCAGCCCTTCGAACCCGGCCCCAGCCGTATGCGCATGGGCTGGGTCACCCTGGATTTGGGGCCGGGCGACAATCCCAGGACGCCGGAGACCTGGCGCGGTCCCATCATCATGACGCGGCCGGACCGCAGCTATTGCATCACCGACCTTCACACCGGCGTGCTGCAGCGGCCCTTCTTCACCGATGGCCAGAACTTCGTGATGACGACCTATGCGGATGAACAGCAGACGGTCTTCTTCATCGAAGCCGCCACCTGCCGCGTGCTGTGGAAAAGCCCCGCCTTCTCCGGCAACGTGGCCTTGACGGCCACGGTCCTGCACACCGGCCGCAAGGCCTGGAAACTGGGGCCGCGCTGCCTGCCGGAGACTGATCTTCCTTGAGCTCCCCAAGGGGGTAATCCGGCTGAGGAGGTGGCGGCGGCGCCCAGGCAGCGGATCTTGTTAGGCAGACAGGCTATTCCAAGGACCGCACCCCCCATGAACAAGCCCGCCCAAACATTGCTCCCATTGGCCGCTTTGCTGGTCGTTGCCGCCACGGCCCAGGCCGCCCCTCAGCGCCACCTGCCCGTGGTCTGCCCCTACCAGCCGGTGGAACCCGCGTCGGGCAAAGTCCGCGCCGATGTCCTGACCCTGGACCTGGGCCCCGCCACCGGTGGGGGCGCCAAGTCGTGGAAGGGGCCGCTGACCATCACCGGCCAGGACGGCACCACCTGCACCGCCGACGCCGCCGTGGCCCCCATCGAGGGCACGCTGTACAGCGACGGCCAGCATCTGCTGGTGACCACCTCCGCCGGCGGCGGCCGCAAGGTCTTCGTGCTCAGCACCACCAGCTGCCAGCCCCTGTGGAAAAGCAACAGCTTCACCGGTGCCGTCTACCTGAAGGACGGCCAGCTTTACACCGGCAAGACCGCCAACAAGCTGAACCCGGATTGCCTGCCGCTGCCGTAACGGGCAAATGACGCTGGCGGCGTGCCTCCTCTTTCGGCGATGATCTCCTCAAATTCCATGAGGGAGCCCGAACCGCCGATGATCGACCAGAACGGCCAGCCCGTCCGCAAAGCGGCGCTCAAGACCTATCTTGAGACCTACAACGCCGGCGCGCGCGGCTCCAAGGAGTTCGGCGGCCTGCCCCGGGCCCTGGTGATCATTTGCGACGGGCTGGTGCTCGGCAAGACCACCTATGTGAAGTGCGTGGACGGCCAGGTGCAGCTGTCCCGCCGCAAGGACGGTTCGGTGGTCGGCGGCGGCCTGTAGACGACCGCCACCACAGAAAAGGAAAAAGGGATCTGATCATGCTGGGACGTCGTACCGTGCTCGCCGGCGGTGCCGCCGCCGCGACCGTGCTCGCTTTCGGTGGCGCCCGCCGGGCCCTGGCCGCAGAGGCGCCCGCCATCCCCACGGTGCCGCTGGGCGGCGGGGTGGCCATGCCGGCCCTGGGCTTCGGCACCTATGGCTTGCGCGGCGATGTGTGCCGCCACAGCGTCGCGGACGCCATCGCCGCCGGCTACCGCCTGATCGACACCGCCAAGGTCTATGTCAACGAGGAAGAGGTCGGTGCCGGCATCCGGGACAGCGGCATCGACCGCAAGTCCCTGTTCGTCACCTCCAAGATCTGGGTGGACGACGCCGGCTATGAATCAGGCAAGCGCGCCTTCCAGACCACCCTGGACAAGCTGGGCCTGGACTATCTCGACCTCTACCTCATCCACCGGCCGCGCGGCGACCTCGCCGGCGCCTGGCGGGCCATGGAAGAACTGCACAAGGCGGGCCGGATCAGGGCGATCGGCGTCAGCAACTTCGACGACGCGCAACTGGCCGGCCTGATGGCCCATGCCACGGTCAAGCCCGCCGTCAACCAGGTGGAAACCCACCCCTTCTTTCAGGAGACGACTGCGTTGGGCTCCCTGGCCGCCGCCGGCATCGTCATGGAGGCCTGGGCCCCCTTCGCCGAGGGCCGCAACGGCCTGTTCACCAACCCCACCCTGCAGGCCATCGGCCGCGCGCACGGGAAGACCGCCGCCCAGGTGGTGCTGCGCTGGCACCACCAGCGCGGGGTGATCGCCATCCCCCGGTCCTCCAACCCGGCCCATCGGCGCGAGAACCTGGCCATCTTTGACTTCCAGCTGGACGCCGACGAGATGGGCCAGATCGCGAAGCTGGATTTGAGCCGCTCGCAGTTCCCGGAATGGACGTGAGGGGGCGCGGGGCCTGGACGGTTTCAAATGACGAGGCCTCGGAGATCCGAGGAGGGCCTCAAAATTTCGGTCGCGGCTGATTATGATAACGCAAGTATCGTCACCTTAAGGATGATCAATATTTGATCGATCCTCGATGCGTGAAGGCCAACTCTAAAAAGCTACAATATGGCCAATTACTTCTTTAAAGAGATTAACGTATTTGTTTTCCCATAGCTACGGTGGTTCAGGCCATCCATATGGGATCGTTGTGGAAGATGAATTCCTCAAGAGCAGCCGCCAGCCTATCAATGGCGGTCGGGTGGAAGGTTCTTGTGGGCGGCCAGGGGCGGATCAAGACACTTCGCGGCCAGATTTGAATGAGTGGCCAGTCTGGATTCCAGGTAAGGATGCGCTCCATTCCTGGGTCAAGGACGGCAGAAAAGTAGATGATAAGCTTCCCGATCCCCCAGGTAACTGTTTGTATATTTTTAGGACGTAAATTATTAAAAGATGGTTCTGGTGGAGTAGGTGAAGAAATTAAGCCAGCTGCATGTCTTTGAAAACCTAAGGACCATTTTTCTTCGCCGGTGTGGATGCCAATTCCAATTTTTACTCCTTTAGGAATTTTGCCTGAAATTCGAAAAGAGTCCCTGGTAATTTGGTTAAATATTGGATCGGGAGCGTAATGTCTGTATACGTCATTCTCGGCAACAAGTACTTTCATAAAAATCCATTGGGCAATCGTTGTCTGTGCAATTTCGGTTAAGTCCGCTTTCTCTCCTTTAATGAGAGGAATTAAATACGGCTTAACGTCTTTTTCTCTCCTGCTCATCCACGTATTATTGCAATTAGTGCAAACAACTTTAACTCTCTTGGTTTGTGCGCCACCTTGCTTGTCAAATTTACTGATGACCGGATTTGAGTTCCTAGGTTTTGTTCCACGTAATTCGACATGCTCACTTAGCAAAGGAATAAGCCCAGTGCGAGCTAACCAAGTTGACCAGAGATGTTCGTCGCTCATTTTATTGCCCGACGTTCCGCCTCCTTGGCAAAAGATACATTTTTGCGGTGGCCTAACGTCCTTCCGCCGAGGTTTCTCGGGCATGCTTAACCTCGTGAATAAGTTTCCAAATAAATATTTAGCAAATTGGAATTGTCTTAAGTAAGAAACGGCATCAGCTTTAAGTTAGGTGCCGTGAGGTGAGTTTAATTATTGCTTTTCCCGCGCATATTTCCCGAATGTAATCGGCTTAGATGATATTCCTGGGCCGTGAATCGCACCAAAACCAAAAGATTAGTGTGTCTCCGGCGATTCTATTCAAGCCGAAACACACTAATCATACTATACTTCCCGCATCACCTCCGCGGGTGATGCGGGAGACCCATCATCGCCTCAGCTGCACCCCGTCGTGCTGCCGCAGGTGTCGCACTTCAGGCAGGTGCCGTTGCGCACCAGGGTCATGTTCTGGCATTCGGGGCAGGGGTCGCCTTCGTAGCCCTTGGCGCGGGCTTCCTTGACGCGTTCCCAGCGGGCGTCGCCGCCGCCGGAGACGGCGCCGCCGTAGCTGGTGCCGGTCACCACCTTTTCCGCACGGCTCAGGGCCGAGAAGGCCTGGGCCGCGCCGTGGGTGCCGGTGGCCACGTGGGTCTCGACGCTGGCAGTGGCGGTCGCGGTGGCCGTCTGGAAGGCGGCGACGGCGCGGCCGGCCTGGCCGCCGGGCAGAACCCGCAGGTTGGGCAGGTTGTTGCGCACATAGCCGGTGGAGGTGATGCGGGCCACCGCGTTCAGCGTCTCCTCCGCCACCTCGGCCGCGTGCGGGGGCAGGTCGCTCTGCTTCACGCCGCCGCCCATGGTGTCGGGCAGGATGTCGTCCGGCGTGGCGTGGGCGAGATCCGTGCGCGACAGATAGCTGATGGCCAGCTCCCGGAACACATAGTCCAGGATGGACGTCGCCATCTTGATGGCGTCGTTGCCCTGCACCATGCCGGCGGGCTCGAAGCGGGTGAAGGTGAAGGCCTCCACATACTCCTCCAGCGGCACACCGTACTGCAGGCCCAGGCTGATGGCGATGGCGAAGTTGTTCATCAGCGAGCGGAAGGCGGCACCCTCCTTGTGCATGTCGATGAAGATTTCGCCCAGCTTGCCGTCCTCATACTCGCCAGTGCGCAGGTAGACCTTGTGGCCGCCCACTGTGGCCTTCTGGGTGTAGCCCTTGCGGCGGTGGGGCAGGCGCTCGCGCTGGGCGCGCACCACCTTCTCGATCACCTTTTCCACGATGCGCTCGGTCACCACCTCGACGCGGACGGCGGCCGGGGCCTCCAGCACCTTTTCCAGCGTGGTCTCGGCGATGGCCTCATCCTCGTCATCCTCCTCCAGCACCTGGGCGTTCAGCGGCTGGGACAGCTTGCTGCCGTCGCGGTAGAGCGCGTTGGCCTTCAGGCCCAGGCTCCACGACAGCATGTAGGCGTCCTTGCACGCCTCCACCGTGGCGTGGTTGGGCATGTTGATGGTCTTGGATATCGCGCCGGAGATGAAGGGTTGTGAGGCCGCCATCATGCGGATGTGGCTTTCCGCCGACAGATAGCGCGTGCCGATCTTCCCGCACGGGCTGGCGCAGTCGAACACCGGCAGATGCTCGGCCTTCAGGCCCGGCGCGCCCTCCAGGGTCATGGCGCCGCAGCAGTAGACGTTGGCGGCCTCAATCTCGGCTTTGCTGAAGCCCAGGTGGGACAAGAGGTCGAAGCCGAATTCCTCCAGCTTGTGCGCCGGCACGTCCAGCGCCCCGGTCAGGAAGTCGGCGCCCAGCGTCCACTTGTTGAAGGCGAACTTGATGTCGAAGGCGTTGGCCAGGCCCGCTTCCAGCTTCTCCAGCTGTTCCGCGCCGAAGCCCTTGGCCGCCAGCGTCTCGTGGTTCACGCCCGGCGCGCCCTTCAGCGTGCCGTGGCCCACGGCATAGCGCTCGATGCGGGCCACGTCCGTCGCGGAATAGCCCAGGCGCGACAGCGCCTCCGGCACCACGCGGTTGATGATCTTGAAGTAGCCGCCACCGGCCAGCTTCTTGAACTTCACCAGGGCGAAGTCCGGCTCGATGCCGGTGGTGTCGCAGTCCATGACCAGGCCGATGGTGCCGGTGGGGGCGACCACGGTGGCCTGGGCGTTGCGGTAGCCGTGCTTCTGGCCCAGCTCCAACGCCTCATCCCAGGCGCGGCGGGCGGCCACGATCAGCCGCTGGTCGGGGCAATCCTCGGCATCCAGCGGCACCGGGGTGACCGACAGGCCCTCGTACCCTTCCCCGGCGCCATAGGCGGCGCGGCGATGGTTGCGGATGACGCGCAGCATGGCCGTGGCGTTGGGGGCATAGCCGGGGAAGGTGCCCAGCTCACCCGCCATCTCGGCGGAGGTGGCGTAGGCCACACCGGTCATGATGGCGCTGATGGCGCCGCAGATGGCCCGGCCCTCGGCGCTGTCATAGGGAACGCCCTCGGCCATCAGCAGGCCGCCGACGTTGGCGAAGCCCAGGCCCAGGGTGCGATACTCATACGACAGGCGCGCGATCTCCTTGGAGGGGAACTGCGCCATGAGGACCGAGATTTCCAGCGCCACCGTCCACAGCCGGCAGGCGTGGCGGAAGGCATCGGTGTCGAACGAGCCGTCGGCCCGGCGGAACTCCATCAGGTTCAGGGACGCCAGGTTGCAGGCCGTGTCGTCCAGGAACATGTATTCCGAGCAGGGGTTGGACGCGTTGATGCGACCGGACTCGGGGCAGGTGTGCCAGTCGTTGATGGTGGTGTCGTACTGCACGCCCGGGTCGGCCGATTGCCAGGCGGCGTGGCCGATCTTGTCCCACAGGTCGCGGGCCTTCAGCGTCTTGGCCACCTTGCCGTCGGTGCGGCGGATCAGGTTCCAGTCGGCATCTTCCTTCACCGCGCGGATGAAGGCGTCGGGCACGCGGACGGAGTTGTTGGAGTTCTGGCCGGAAACGGTCAGGTAGGCGCTGGAATCCCAGTCCGTGTCATAGGTCTGGAACTCCATCTCCGTATAGCCCTGGCCGGCGAACTGGATGACCCGCTGGATGTAGTTTTCCGGGATCATGACCTTGCGGGCGTCGATGATGGCCCGCTTCAGCGCCTTGTTCTTCGTCGGGTCCAGGCGATCGGCGTCGGGGCCCATGCCTTCCGTCGCCGCCGCCATGATGGCGTTCAGATGCTTGTTGGCCAGCTTGGATCCCGCCACCAGGGCGCAGACCTTCTGCTCCTCCACCACCTTCCAGTCGATGTAGGCCTCGATGTCCGGGTGGTCCAGGTCCACCGTCACCATCTTGGCGGCGCGGCGGGTGGTGCCGCCCGACTTGATGGCCCCGGCGGCGCGGTCGCCGATCTTCAGGAAGCTCATCAGGCCGGAGGACTTGCCGCCGCCGGCCAGCCGCTCGCCGTCGCCGCGCAGGCGGGAGAAGTTGGAACCGGTGCCGGAGCCGTACTTGAACAGGCGGGCCTCACGCACCCACAGGTCCATGATGCCGCCCTCGTTCACCAGGTCGTCTGCGACAGACTGGATGAAGCAGGCGTGGGGCTGCGGGTGCTCATAGGCCGACTTGCTGGCCACCAGCTCGCCGGTCTTGAAGTCGACGTAGTGATGGCCCTGGGCGGGGCCGTCGATGCCATAGGCCCAGTGCAGGCCGGTGTTGAACCACTGCGGGCTGTTGGGGGCCGCCATCTGGCGGGCCAGCATGTGGCGCATCTCGTCGAAATAGGCGCTGGCGTCGGCCTCGCTGTCGAAATAGCCGCCCTTCCAGCCCCAATAGGCCCAGGTGCCGGCCAGGCGGTCGAAGACCTGGCGGGCGGAGGTCTCGCCACCCACCCGCTCCTTGGCGGGCACATCGGCCAGCGCGTCCTCGTCGGCCACCTGGCGCCACAGGAAGGAGGGGACGTCGTTCTCCTCCACCTTCTTCAGGCGCGCGGGCACGCCCGCGCGGCGGAAATACTTCTGGGCCAGGATGTCACAGGCCACCTGGCTCCAATCCGCCGGCACCTGGATGTCCTTGGCCTGGAAAACCACCGAGCCGTCGGGGTTGCGGATCTCGCTGGTCGCCGTGCGGAAGGCGATCCCCTCGTAAGCGTCCCGACCGTCGACCGTGAACCGTCTCTCGATGCGCATGGTGCCCCGACCCCCGAATGAAATGCCGCGATGGTGGGGTGGGTGTCGCGGGGGCGCCGATTCCGGAGATCGTTGTCCGGACCTGGGGTCCTGGAAACAGGCAAAACCACCCCAAAACCTGGGCTGGTCCCCGGTGCTCTACGCCGCGACAGCACCCCTAGATGCTGTATGTCGGGGAAGCGTATGCCACCATGTTTCGACCATCAACGACATTTTGTGGTCTCTAAAGGGGAGGTGCATACCGGTTGTGGTTGACTCTTCGTACAGGGGGCGATTCTTCAACGAAACCGAGCCTTTCATGGTTTTGGCTCACCCTGGTTCGCAAGCTGAAGAATGCGTCCGGCCGCCCGCTTCCCGGGTGGTGCGCCCGGCGGGGCGGGAACACCCGGGGCGCCCCCGCGCTTTTGGGTTTCCAACCCCCCCTGGAAGATGGCAGGGTGCCTCTCCGGCACCGCAGGTGGTGCGGCGTCTTGGCCCCTTGTCTTTGAGAATCCCCGTCCCGAATGCCCCCTGAGCGCAGCCCAGACCAGCGCCCCGACCGACCGACTTATCATCACCCGGTGGTCATCGATCCGGCGGCGCGCCCCCCGGCGGGGGAAAAAGCGGAAGGAAGCGCGGTGGATGACAAGGCGGTGGGCGGCGATGCGGCCAAGCCCAACTGGATAAAGCGCCTGACCACCCTGGTCACCGCCCTGGTGCTGGTGGGCCTGGTGGTGCTGGCCATCCGCCATGTCGCGCGCGATTTCCACCCGGCGGAGGTCTGGGCCTATGTCCGGCTGCTGCCCTGGGCGCGGGTGGCGCAGGCGGCGGGCTTGGTCGCCTCCGCCTACCTGGTGATGACGCTCTACGACGTCTCCGCCCTGAAATACCTGGGCATCAAGCTGCCCTACCGCACCGTGGGCTTCGGCAGCTTCGCCGGCTACGCCATCTCCAACAACGTGGGTTTCGCCGTCATCAGCGGCGGGTCCGTGCGCTATCGCGTCTATTCGGTGGCCGGCCTGTCGGCGGCGGACATTGCCAAGATCGTCGTCTTCTCCACCACCACCTTCACCCTGGGCATCACCTTCACCGGTGCCCTGGGCGTGGCCATCGGGCCGGAGGTGGGGGCGGGCTTGCTGAACCTGCCGGCCTGGCTGCTGCAGGGCATCGCCGGCCTGGTGCTGGTGGGCCTGGGCGCCATGACGGTGGCGGCGGCGGTGACGCACAAGCCCGTGCGCCTGTGGCGCTGGTCCTTCGCCCTGCCGTCGTCGGGCGTGATGCTGTCGCAGATCGTCATCGCCTCGCTGGAGATCCTGCTGTCGGCGGCGGCCCTGTGGACCCTGCTGCCGCCGGAGACGGGCGTGGGCTTCATGGAGTTCACCGCCCTGTTCTGCGCCGGCCTGGCCATCGCCATCGTCAGCCACGTGCCGGGCGGACTGGGCGTGTTCGAGACCATCCTGCTGCTGGGCCTGCGCGACCACGGTCCCGCCGGCGGCGCCATCGGCGCCCTGCTGGCCTATCGATTCCTGTATTATGTGCTGCCCCTGGTCCTGGCTGGCATCCTGCTGCTGACCTGGGAAATCCGCGCCGACCACGGCCCCGTCGCCGCCTGGCGCCGCTGGCGGGCGCGCAAGGCCGGCCGATCCCAATAGACGTCACGCGGGGGAGCTACCCGCTGGCTGCGGCCCCTCAGCGTATGGACGCGGGGGGCCGAAACTGCCATAGTCCGGCCGGTCCGTTTCGGGGGGCCCGCTGCCAGGCGCTTGGCCCTGTTCACACTTTTCTGGTTTTGGCCCATGACCCAACGCATCTCCATCCTGACCTGGCTGTCCCAACTGTCGATCCGCCTGCTGATTTCCCGGCGGGGTGAGCTGGTGGGCACCGACCGGTTCGGCAACCGTTACTTCCGGGAAAAGAAGGCGCGTCCGGGCATGAAGGTGCGCCGCTGGGTGCTGTTCGCGGGTGAGCCCGAGGCGTCGGCCGTCCCGGCCGAGTGGCACGGCTGGCTGCACTACTCCATGGAACAGCCCCTGCCGGAGAACAGTGCCTATCACAAGCCGTGGGTGAAGCCGCACGAGGCCAACCAGACCGGCACTGTGGACGCGTACCGTCCGCCCGGTCACACCTACGAAGGTGGCCACCGCGCCGCCGCCACCGGCGATTACGAGCCCTGGACCCCCGCGTAAGGGGGCGCCGGCCTGCAGGATGCGCGGCGCATCGCCGACGGTGACGCCGCCCCGACATCGTGACAGGTTGGATGACAGGGCTGGGGACCGGGCAGTGGCACCGGTGTCCCCCCGACAGGCGTCGGCCAAGGCCCCTCCCGGGGCCTTGCGTCTTTCCGGACCTGTCCTATTTCTAGGGTTTTCCAGAGGAAGCGAATGCGCAGCAATGTGATCGAGACCGTGCTGGGGGCCGTCGTCCTGGTGGTGGCGGCGTTCTTCCTCTATTTCGCCTACACCACGGCGAACGTGCGGGCCGTGTCGGGCTATGCCCTGCAGGCCCGCTTCGCCAGCACCGGCGGCTTGACGGCCGGCAGCGACGTGCGCATCAGCGGCGTGAAGGTGGGATCGGTCACCAAGGCCTACCTGGATCCCAAGACCTACCAGGCCGTCATCGAGATGCAGATCGACAGCCAGGTGAAGCTGCCCGAGGACACCAGCGCCGGCATCGCGTCGGAAAGCCTGCTGGGCGGCAAGTTCCTGAACCTGCAGCCCGGTGGCGAGGAAGAGATGCTGAAGCCCGGCGGCCGCATCCAGTACACCCAGTCGGCGGTGAACCTGGAGGATCTGCTTGGCCGCTTCATCTTCAGCGCTGGCGGCAGCAACGCCAACAAGGGCGGCGACGGCCAGGGTCAGCAGAACCAGGGCCAGCCCGCACAGCCGGCCCCGCAGGGGCAGCAGCCCGCCCAGACCCAGCAACCCAAGGCCGACCCGTCCAAGGGGCTGCTGAACGGCGGCGGCAAATGAGCCAGCGCCGCCTGCTGATGGCGGCGGCCTCGTGCCTGGTGCTGGCCGCCGCGGCCGGCGCCTGGGCCCAGAACGTGCCCCAGAACGCGCCTACTGGTAACGCCCCCACCATTCCCGGCACGCCGCCGGCCCCGCCCGCCGCGACTCCGGATCAGAAAAAGTCCGGCGACCAGGCCCCGGAGGAGCAGCCGCCCCCCAGCCAGCCCGTGACCGGGCCCGGTGCCGCCGGCCAGCCGCCGCAGCAGGCCCCGGCGGAGGGCGCCGCCGCAGCCCCGGCCGAGGGCGCGGCCTCGCCTGTGACGCCGCTGCCCCCCCTGCCGCCGCAGCCGGCCGTGGCGCGCACCTTCGAGGATATGAAGATCGCCGTGCTGGGCGGCCTGGACAAGGTGACGGGCCGCGTCTCCACTGTGGAGATCGCGGTGGGCCAGACCGGCCGCTTCGGGCAGCTGACGGTGGCCGCCCGGGCCTGCCGCAAGACCACGCCCATCGAGGAACCGGAATCGGCCGCCTTCCTGGATATCGTGGAAGCCAAGCCGGACGATCCGGCGGCCAAGGTCTTCACCGGCTGGATGTTCGCCTCCAGCCCGGCCCTGTCGGCGATGGAAGACCCCGTCTATGACGTCTGGGTGGTGGACTGCAAGAACCCGGCGACCAAGGCGCCCTCGTCCAAACTTCCGTCTGGCAAGCCGCAGTGAAACCGCGCCGGCCGGGGCAGGGCCCGGGCCAGCCGGGCCTGATACTCCGCGCGGGGGATTTCCACCGCGCCGAACTGCGACAGGTGGGTGGTGACGAACTGCGTGTCCAGCAGGCTGTAGCCGCCGGCGCGCAGGCGGGCCACCAGGTGGACCAGGGCCACCTTGCTGGCGTCCGTCTCGCGCGAGAACATGCTCTCCCCGAAGAAAGCCCCGCCGATCGACACGCCGTAGAGGCCGCCCACCAGTTGGCCTTCCCGCCGGCATTCCACGGAATGGGCATGGCCTTGGCGGTGCAGGGCGACGTAGGCCTCCAGGATCTGGGCGTTGATCCAGGTATCCGGCCGGTCGGTGGTGGATTCGCCGCAGGCCCGCATCACCCCTTCGAAGTCGGTGTCGACGCTGACCTGGAAGCGCCCCTGGCGCACGGTGCGCAGTAGGCGGCGCGGCGCGTGGAAGCCGTCCAGGGGCAGGATCCCCCGCTCCGGCGGGTCGAACCAGAAGATTTCGTCGTCATCGGCGGACTCCGCCATGGGAAAGACACCCATGGCGTAGGCGCGCAGCAGCAGTTCCGGTGTCAGGCGCATCACGGGGTCTCACCTGGCATTGGATTGGCCGGCACCCGTGCTGGCGCGAACACCACCCGCTGGTAGACGTAGCCGATGCCCATGAGGCACAGGCCCAACCCCAGGAAGGACAGGATGCGCAAGAGGCCGGTCAGGTCCGCCATGTCGGACAGGAAGACCTTCAGCACCGTCACCAGCAGCACGGCCAGCGAGGCGTAGCGCAGATCCGCCCGGCGCGTGCGCACCCCCAGCGCCAGCAGGACCAGGGCGAAGGCCAGCCAGGCGGCGGAATAGCTGTACCACTCCGCGTCCGTGCGCTCGCCGCCATGGGCCCACAGGGTCAAGGTGCTGCCGTGGAAGGCCTGGCGCACCTCCAGCGACACCCAGGTGAACGCCAGGACCAGCACCAGGATGACCAGAGCGCGGCGCACCAGTCCCGCCTCCCGCCGCCAAGCCGCCAGACCGAACATCAGAGCGGGCAGGGCGTAGACCAGCAGCAGCAGGTTGAACACCGGCCAGGGCCCCACCGGCTCCACCGCCCACAGGGGGTTCAGCACGCCCAGCTGCACCAGCACCACCTGGGCCGCCGCCACCCGTACCAGGATGCGGGCGCCCCAATGGGCGACGGGGTGGGTGACGGGCCCGGCGGTGTTGCCGACGCGCCCGGTCAGCACCAGGGCCACCGCCAGGAACAGCACGCTGCGGAGGCTGGTGGGCAACAGGGCGAAGGGATCGCTGGCCAGGCTACCGGTCTGCATGACCTGGATTTCCAGACAGGCGAACAGCAGGCCCAGCACCAGGGCCGCCGCCGCCAGCCCCTGTGCCGGCCGGTCGTCCCGCCGCTGTCGCAACAGCCAGGTGCCGGCCGTACAGGCCACCGCCGGCACGCCATAGCCCCACAGCAGCCAGTTGAGGGGGGAGGTGCCGTTCAGCGGATAGTCCAGCAGCCAGGGGTTCAGGGTCAGGCGCGCCACCACCACGACCGCCACGGCCACCGCCCCGCGCCGCAAGGCATTGGCCAGTGGGGAGGCAGTCGTGCGGTTTTCGATCAGTGCCGCCGCCGGTACCAGCAGCGACAACGCCGCCGTCAGCCAGGAGGTGCGCAGCAGGGCGGCCAGCGCCAGCCCGGCCAGGGCCAAGGCCGCCAGGACGAAGGCGCCCGGCACAGGCTGTGGGCGGTCTGGCCGCCCCGCCCAAGCGGCGGCCCAGGCCATGCCGCCGGCCAGCGCCACGGCCCCGCCCGCCCAGGCGAGGTCGGGCAGGGCGCCGGTATGGTCGAAGGTCCAGCCGGCCCAGGCCAGCCCCACCAGGGGCAGGGCGGCACCCCAAGCCCAGGCCCGGGGCAGGCGGTGCGTGCCGGTCAGGGCCCGCAGCCCTGCCGCCGCGAAGCCCAGGCCGAAGGCGGCGGCCACGCCCAGCTGAACGGGATAGGACAGGCCGGCGGTGCGCACGGTATAGCCCTGGGCCAATGCCAGCGTGGCCAGCAGGGCGGCGATGGGCGCCAGCGCCTCCGTCACCTCCGGCCTGTGGGACGGCGCGCGCGCAGCGGCGACGGCCAGCAGGGCCAGGGCCGCCAGCCCGGCCACGCCAGCGGCGTCATAGTCCGTGGCCACCAGCAACAACCAATCCAGCACCATGGGCAGGCCGCCTAGGGCGGCGACGATCCAGGCGTCGGTGACAATCGGCCGCTCCCGCCGCAGGTCCAGCAGGCCGAAGCCCAGCCCGGCGGCGGACAAGGCCACCAGGAACAGGACGATGGGCGTGGCTTCCACGGTATGCGCGGCGGCGGTGACCACCCATAACGCCGCCCCGGCCAGCACGGGCAGGCCCAGCCAGGCGGCCGGCAGGCGCCAGCTTACGGCCAGGGTGGCGGTATTCAGCAGGGCCAGATAGCCGAACAGGGCCCAGGCGGAGGGGTGGTCGCTGGGCACCAGGGCGGGCACGGCCAGGCCGCCGCCCAGGCCCAGCAGGGCGATGAAGGCGCCGGGGGACAGCCCGTCCCCCCCGCCGTGGCGCAGAGCCAGCAGAAAAGCCACGGCCGACAGGGCGCCCAGGCCGGCGAAGGTGGCGCCGGGGCCGATCAGCCCGTGCAGGGCGTGCGCGGCATAGACGCAGGCGAAGGCGATGGCAAGGCCCGCCGCCGTCAGGGCCGCGGGGATGGAGGCGGCGGGCAGGGGCGCCTTGGTCGTGGTCGTGTCCCCGGCGCGGCCGCGCATCACGTCACCGGCGGTAACGAGGGCCGCGCCGAACAGGCCGCCCAGGGTCAGACGCACGGCGGGGCCCAGCAGGCCCTGGTCCACGGCATATTTGGCCAGGAACACGCCGGCCAGCGCCACGGCCAGCGCACCCAGCCACACCAGCCAGCGCGTGCCCAGCGCCTGTTCCAGCGACGGGGCGGCGGGCCGGTAAGCAGGCTGGGAAGCGGCTTTGGGAATGGGCGCCGGCGACGGTGGGGCGACTGGGCCGGGCGGCGGGCCGGAGGCTGGGAGGGCGGGCGGCGGCGCCACCGCGGGCCGGGCGGGTGGGGCACCCCCCTCCAGGTGGCTCAAACGGTGGGCCAACGCCTCCAGCCGGGCGTTCAGCTCTGCCAGACGGCGTTCCGACTTTTCACTGCGGATCAGGGCCCACAGGGCCACCATCAGGGCGATGAAGACAAGAAAGGCCATGCCGGTCCCGGTGTCGCGCTCAGTGACAGGAAGGGTAGTGCATTTCCCCGGTCCGTGCAGGCCCGGAAAAAGCGACGGGCCCGGGACCGACCGTCACGGTCGCTCCCGGGCCCGCGCTCAAGCGATGCCGAAGGATGGAAATCAGCCGGCGGGCTGGTTCTTCATCCATTCCTCCAGCCAGCGGATGTCATAGTCGCCGTTGATGAAGTCCGGCTGAGCGATGATGCGCTGGTGCAGGGGCAGGGTAGTGTCGATGCCGCCGATGACGAATTCCTCGATGGCGCGGCGCAGGCGCATCAGGCACTCGTTACGGCTGTTTCCGTGGACGATCAGCTTGGCGATCATGCTGTCGTAGTGCGGCGGCACGCGATAGCCGTCGTACAGGGCGCTGTCGACGCGCACGCCCAGGCCGCCCGGGGCGTGGTAGCCGTCGATCCTGCCCGGGCTGGGGGCGAAGGTCACCGGGTTCTCGGCGTTCACGCGGCATTCGATGGAATGGCCGTTGAACTTGATGTCGTCCTGGCCATAGCCCAGCGGCGCGCCAGTGGCCACACGGATCTGCTCGCGCACCAGGTCGACGCCGGTGACCATCTCGCTGATGGTGTGTTCGATCTGCAGGCGGGTGTTCATCTCGATGAAGTAGAACTGCCCGTTCTCGTACAGGAACTCCATCGTGCCGACGCCGCGGTAACCGAAGGCCGCCGCCGTCTTGGCCGCCAAGTTGCCGATGAAGGCACGCTCTTCCGCGTTCAGCGCCGGCGACGGCGCCTCTTCCACCACCTTCTGGTGGCGGCGCTGGATGGAGCAGTCACGCTCGCCGAAATGCACCACGGTGCCGTGGTGGTCGCCCAACAGCTGGATTTCGATGTGGCGCGGCTTGGCCAGGTACTTTTCCATGTAGACTTGGTCGTTGCCGAAGGCGGCGCGCGCCTCGCCCCGGGCCAACTGATAAGCCTCCCGCAGCTCGGACTCGGCCCAGGCCACCTTCATGCCCTTGCCGCCGCCGCCGGCCGCCGCCTTGATCAGGACGGGGTAGCCGATGCGGGCGGCGTTGACCAGGGCGGCCTCCACCGTCTCCACTGGGCCGTCCGAACCGGGGACGACCGGCAGGCCCAGCTCCAGCACCGTGCGCTTGGCCGTGACCTTGTCGCCCATGATGCGGATGTGTTCCGGCGACGGGCCGATCCAGGCGAAGCCGTGTTCCTCCACCATCTGCGCGAACTGCGCGTTCTCGGACATGAAGCCGATACCCGGGTGGATGGCGTCCGCCCCGGTGATGGCCGCCGCCGACAGGATGGCCGGAATGTTCAGGTAGCTTTCCTTGGCCGAGGGCGGGCCGATGCACACGCTCTCGTCCGCCAGGCGGACGTGCATGGCGTCGGCGTCGGCGGTGGAATGCACCGCCACGGTTTTGATGCCCATCTCGCGGCAGGCGCGGTGGATGCGAAGCGCGATCTCGCCGCGATTGGCGATCAGGACCTTTTCGAACAGGCCGCCCATGGTCAAACCCTCACTCGATGATCAGCAGGACTTCGCCGTATTCGACCGGCTGGGCGTCGCCAACCTGGATCTGGGTCACGGTGCCGGCCTTGGTCGCCTTGATCGGGTTCATGACCTTCATGGCCTCAATGATCAGCAGGGTCTGGCCCACCTTCACCGCGTCACCGACCTTCACGAAGGTGCCGGCGCCCGGCTCGGGCGCCAGGTAGGCGGTGCCGACCATGGGGGACTTCACAGCACCCGGGTGCTGGGCCGGCGGCACGGCGGCCACCGGAGCGGTGGCGGGGGCGGCGGCCACCGGGGCGGCGGCCACGGCGACCGGGGCCATGGCGGCCGGCGCGGCGCGGGACAAGCGGATGCGCTTTTCGCCTTCCGCGTATTCGATCTCGGTGAGACCGGTCTCGCCGAGAAGCTCGGCCAACTTGCGGACGAATTCGCTGTCGAGTTCGAAGGTCGCCATTGTCATGATCCTGGGTACTGGGCTGCGGTTAAGCCGCCGATGGGTCGATCGATTTGTTGGGGTAGGCCGGTTGCCCGTAGGTGCTGCGCCGGTGACGGCGTTACGGTTACCCTGTCACGGGTCACGCGGGGGGTGGGCTGTCGATCAGGCGGGCCGCCGCCTGCAGCGCCAGCAGGTAACCCTGCGAGCCGAAGCCGCAGATGACGCCCTTCGCGACCGGCGACACGTAGGAATGGTGCCGGAACGGCTCGCGCCGGAAGATGTTGCTCAAATGCACCTCGACCACCGGCAGGCCCACGGCGCTTAGCGCGTCGTGGATGGCGATGGATGTATGTGTGTACGCGCCGGCGTTCAGAATGATGGCGTCGTGTTCGCCACGGGACTCCTGAATCCAGCTGACCAGTTCGCCCTCATGGTTGGATTGGCGGAAATCAACCTCCAGGCCCAGGCGCGCGGCCATCTCCTGGCAAGCGTTCTCGATATCCTCCAGCGTCTCCGCGCCATAGATGTGCGGCTCGCGAATCCCCAGCATGTTGAGGTTCGGACCGTTCAGGATCAGGACGGAGGGCGCGATGGCCAAGGATATATCGCCTTTGCGTACGTACGTCTCAAAAACCGAACGTGCGGAGGGTATGCGTGCCCCGCGCGGCGTTCGTCGAAGGCCGCTTTATAACACGGGCAGCAGCGGGGGCAAGAATCCACACGCATGGCCGCCAGGGGGCGCCCATGCGTTCCGGCATCGGAAACCCGCCTGACGCCTGCTGGCGTGGCCACACCGGGATCAGCTCTTGGCGCTGCGGGCCTTGGCGAACAGATCCTTGAAGGCGTCGGCGCCGATGGCGCCCGGCACCAGGGTGTTGCCGATGACGAAGCCCGGCGTGCCGTGGATGTTCAGCGCGTCGGCCAGCGCCAGGTTGGCGTCGATCTCCTTCTGCACCGCCGGGGACTCCATGTCCTTGGCCAGCCGGTCGGTGTCGGCGCCGGCGTCTTTGGCGATGGACAGGATGCGGTCCTTGTCCAGCTTGCCGGTGGCGGCCATCAGCGCCGCGTGCACGGTGTCGTATTTGCCCTGCATGTTGGCGGCCAGGGCGGCCTTGGCGGCGATGACCGACGCCGGGCCCAGGATGGGGAATTCCTTGTAGACGATGCGGACCTTGCCATCCTTCTTGATGGCGGCGTCCATCTCCGGCTGGGTGTGCTTGCAGTAGCCGCACTGGTAGTCGAAGAACTCCACCATCGTCACGTCGCCCTTCAGGTTGCCGCCCGCGGGGGAGGTCTTGGAGGCGAACAGCTCATCCTTGTGCTTCACCAGCGCGTCGGCGGCGGCCTTGGCCTCCTCCGCCTCGCTCTTGTCCTGCAGGGCCTGCACCGCCTCGGCGATCACCTCGGGATGGGCCAGAAGATAGTCGTGGACGATCTGTTCCACCTGCGCCTTGTCGTAGGGGCCCTTGTCGGCCACCGGCTTGTCGCTCATTGCTTTGTCGGCGGCGAAGACGGGGCTGACGACCGCCAGGCCGGCGAGCGCCACGGTGGCGTAGAGGGTGGCGGCGATGGTACGCGACATCGAGACGAACTCCGGTTTGCGGCCCGAACCTTCGGGGAACGGCGAAGGCCGGCAGCATGGACCAGCCGGCGGCGGGGCGCAATGCCGCAAGCCTTGGCGGGACCTGGGTGCGGCGTCGTGCGCGAACCGCGACTGCCTGCGTTTGTAGGCTACCTATCGTCGCGCTTGCCAGGGCCGCGGCGCTGTGCGGTCATGGACGGGCCCGGGTCACGAGGGATCACGCCGGCGGGGATGCGTTTCCACGCCCGGGCACGACGGTGGGGTTGGCCATGACCATGGCGGATGATGACGACGATTTTCTGTTCCAGGACGAGGAAGAGGACGAGGCCGACGAGGTCTCGGAACTGGTTCCAGGCATGCCGCCCTGGCAGGTGCTGATCGTCGACGATGATCCCGAAGTCCATGCCATGACCCGCCTGGTCATGCGCAAGTTCGCATTCCAGGGCCGCGGCCTGGCCTTCATCTCCGCCTATTCCGCCGCCGAGGCGCTGGAGGTCATGAAGGGGGAGCACGACATCGCCATGATCCTGCTGGACGTGGTGATGGAAAGCGACGACGCCGGGCTGAAGCTGGTGCCCCGCATCCGTGACGAGCTGGGCAACCGGGCGGTACGCATCATCCTGCGCACGGGCCAGCCGGGCCAGGCGCCGGAGGATGCGGTGATCGCCGGCTATGACGTGAACGACTACAAGGCCAAGACGGAACTGACCGCGCGCAAGCTGGTCACCGCCACCATCACGGCGCTGCGCGCCTATCACCACATCCGTACGCTGGAACGCTCCTGCCAGGGCATGGAGCGTGTGGCGGGCCTGGGCCTGTGCCAGATGGCCCAGGCCGGCCCGTCCTCGGCGGCGGGCGCCGCGCTGGACCAGATGGCCGAGGTGCTGGAGCAGCCGGCCGACGGCTTGTTCTGCGTCATCTATGGTGCCGACCGCCTGTCGGCGCGCATCCTGGCGGGACGCGGGCGCTATCAGGACGCGGCCGGCCATCCCTTGGCCACCGTGGCCGACACCGGCGCCTTGGCCACCGCCCTGCGCAGCCCCGGCGATCTGCGGCACGAGTTCACCGACGATGCCATGACACTGGCCTGGCCGCTGACGCCCCAGGCCTCCAGCGGCGGTGGTGCCCATGCCGGGGCGGTCGCCATGCTGCACCTGCATCTGGTGCGCCCCCTGGATGAGATCGCGCGCCGGCTGGCCTTGCTGATGATGATGCGCATTGCCGACGCCCTGGTCACTGCCTGGGCCCTGGAACAGGCGCGTGACCCGGCCTGACGGGTCGGGCTAAGGGCGGCTAACCCGCTGCGGTGCCTCAATAAGAAAGCAGCCGATAGGGATCAGCGCCCGCCGGGTTGTGGACCGCCACGGCCCGCGCCGCCCAAAGGCGTGCCTCCCATCGGGCCGCCCGTCCCCAACGTGCCCAGGCCCGTGGGGCCGCTGCCGATGGTGGTGGCGTTGGGCAGGTCGGCGACGCTGGGGAAGCCGGCCCCGATGGCGGAGATTCCGCCGGTGGACAGCGCGTCTTCCGGCATGCGCCCGGTGGAGATGATGGGCGTGTCGGGCGAGGCCAGGCCGCTGCTGGGCGCCAGTTGCGGACGCATGTTGTGCGGCAGGCGGCTTTCCACCAGCACGCGGATGTCCTGGGCCCGCACCCAGTCGGGCGAGCCGGCCGGCAGCATCTGCTCAGCCCGGTCGGCGTGATAGCGGGCGGCGCGGATGTCGCCCCGGGCCAAGGCCTCTTCCGCGCGGGCATAGGCCAGCTGCGGCGCCATGTCGGCGCGGGCGTAGGCGCTGGCCAGCAACAGCCACGTCAGCTCCACCAGCGGCTCGTCCCGGGCGGAGGAGCGCAGGACGTCGATGGCCTCGCGCACCAGCTTGTCGTCACCGGCCTCCAGCAGGGCATGGCCCAGGGCCATGCGCAGCTGGGCGCTGTCGGGGGCATACTTGACGGCGTTGCGGTAGGGGTCGACCGCTTCCCTGGCGCGGCCGTTCTCGAACAGGATCTGGCCCTTCAGCTCATAGAAGTAGGGATTCTTCGGTTCCTGCTCGATCAGGCCGTCGACGATCTTCAGGCCCTTGTTGATGTCGCCCACCTGGTAATAGGCGATGGACTGGGCGTAACGTGCCGGGACGCTGGTATCACTCTCCGGATACTTGCGCAGGGCCAGATCGGGATGGATGAAGCCGTACAGCTTGGCCCGCATGCGCTGGTGCATGTCGTAATAGGCCGACGGCATCTTGGCGTTGGTGAACTTCGAGATATGGTCGACGAAGTTCTCGATGTATTCCACGCGGTTCTTGGTTAGCGGGTGGGTCATCAGGAACTCCACCTGCTTGGTCTGCGGCAGGCCGGCGTCCTGGCGGCGCAGCTTCTCCATGAATTCCAGCATGCCCTTGGACGAATAGCCGTTGGCTTCCATGTAGGACAGGCCGGCCTCGTCCGCCGATGCCTCCTGCGCGCGGCTGAAGGCGAAGAAGGAACGGGCGCCCAGTTCCTGCGCGCCGGCGATGCCGCCCATGGCGGCACCACCACCATCGCCCCGCCGCGTGCCGCCGATGGCCGCCGCCACGCTCAGCAGCGTGGCCAGGGTGGACAGGATGACGGCGTTCTCGATGGCGTCGCGTGAGCGCACCTGGTGCCCGCCGGCCATGTGGCCGGTTTCGTGGGCCATGACGCCGATCAGCTGTTCCGGCGTGTCGGCCGCCATGATCAGGCCGGTGTTGACGAACATGTTCTGGCCGCCCGCCACGAAGGCGTTCAGCTCGTCATCATTGACCAGGACCAGGGTGACCGCGTCGGGAACGATACCGGCCGCGCGGAAGATGGGGGTGGCGAAGACGCGCAGCGTGTGCTCGATTTCCGCGTCACGCACCAGGTTGATGCCGCGGTCCTGGGCCAGCACCGGCTCCACGGCCAAAACCGAGGATAGCAGGCTGACCAGGATCAGGCGGGCAAGGCGGCGCGGTCGCAAGAACATTGTCAATTCCATCGGCGGTGCCGTCGATACCCGAACAGGCGAGCGGTAAGGTATGATCCCTACATACTCCAAGGATGAATTTCCACGCGCGGCGAGGCACCCGGCTGTCGCTATACGCGCCAGCACCATCTCTCCCTTCATGGTGATGGAGGTGCTGCGCGCCGCCAACGCACGGCAGGCCGCCGGCGGCGACGTCCTGCATCTGGAAATAGGCCAGCCGTCCACCCCGGCCCCGAAGGGGGTGATCGCCGCGGCCGCCCACGCCCTGGCCGCCGATCGCCTAGCCTACACCGATGCCCTGGGCCTGCCAGCCTTGAGAGAGGGCATAGCACGTTGGTACCAAGATCGCCATGGGGTGGTGATCTCCCCGCACCGGGTGGTGGTGACCACGGGATCGTCCGGCGCCTTCCTCCTGGCCTTCCTGGCGGCCTTCGACCCGGGCGATCGCGTGGCCCTGGCAGCCCCGGGATATCCCGCCTACCGCAACATCCTGAAGACGGCCGGCTTGGTGCCGATCGAGTTGCCCACCGGGCCCGAGACGCGCTTCCAGCCAACGCCTGCCTTGCTGGACGGTCTGCTGGCGCGGGGCGGGGGACCCATCCGGGGGCTGATCGTGGCCAGCCCCTCCAACCCCACCGGCACCATGCTGGACCCCGCCGCCATGGCCGCCCTGGGCGACTGGTGCCGCCGCGATGGCGTCTGGCTCATTTCCGATGAAATCTATCACGGCATCGAATACGGCACGGTGCCGGCGGCCACGGCGCTGGCGATCGATGGGGGCGAGGGCGCCATCACCGTCAACAGCTTCTCCAAATACTTTTCCATGACCGGTTGGCGTCTGGGCTGGGCGGTGGTGCCGGAGCGACTGGTGCGGTCGGTGGAATGCCTGGCGCAGAACCTCTACATCTCCCCGCCCACCCTGTCGCAGCATGCGGCGGCGGTGGCCTTCGATTGCGTGGAAGAGCTGGAAGGCCATGTCGCGCGCTATCGCCGCAACCGTGACATCCTGCTGGACTTGCTGCCCAGCGCCGGATTCGGCAAGTTGGCCCCGGCCGACGGCGCCTTTTTCATCTATGCCGACATTTCCGACCGCACGGATGATTCCCAGGCCTTCTGCACCCGGCTGCTGAACGAGACGGGGGTGGCCCTGACCCCGGGCGTGGATTTCGATCCCTTGCGCGGCCATCACACCGTGCGCATCAGCTTCGCCGGCGCCGAGGCCGAGATGGTGGAGGCAGCCCGCCGCCTCAAGGCCTGGCGGGCATAATACAAAGGGCCGGTCAGCAGAGGCGCTGACCGGCCCTTCGGCACTTCAACCTTCATGAGGGATGCTCGGGTGGGCGGGCCGGTCGTTCGGGTGCCGGCACCTATCCCGATAGTCGCTGATCAGTTCAGGGCGATCAGTTGATGCGGGACGCTGCGTCCGGCATGGGCCTTGATGATGGTGGCGGTCGTGGCCTTGCAGGGCAGGGCAACGCCGCCCGACTTGGCGCCGTCCATGCGGGCGGGGATGACCTTCAGCTTGCCGGAGGGTGTGGCCGCCAGCGTCGCGGCCGGCGCGGGCGTCCCCTGCGCCACGGCGGCGATGTCGGGGCGCGGTGCGGCGACCAGGATGGCGGGGGCGACCAGGAAGGGCAGGCCCAGGAACAGGCCGGTGAGCAGGCTGCGAACGGTCGTCATAATACCACCTCCATAAAACGATCGGCCCTGAGCGGCGTCTGTTGCTAGGCCGAACGACTGATGGGCGTGGAATTGAAACTCGCGGCCAACCGTGGCGGAACCATGGCGAGAACCGGAACTTCCGGGGGCAGGCGCAGACTCCTGGGGCCCTGTGGCCGATGGGCAACAGGTCGCCCCCGTACCCCCTGCGGGACACCCATGCGGCGGCGATGTGCGATTGGATGAAAGAGAGGGCTTGCGGCGGCCGGCGGATGTCGATATATACCCGCCCACCCCGAGACGGAGAGTAGCTCAGCCTGGTAGAGCACTGCTTTCGGGAGGCAGGGGCCGGAGGTTCGAATCCTCTCTCTCCGACCATCTCAGGGACGCATAAGCGGCCGGCTTCTCCCGAAGCCGGCCGTTTCGCTTTTGGGGCGATGGCATCCACAGCCAAGCAAAAAGGCGCGCCGGTGAGGGCGCGCCTTTCCGAAATCCGGATTCGAATGGGATCAGAAATCCCGGTCGACGACGAAGTCGATCACGTCCAGCAGGGCGCGCTTGATGGGGCTGGCGGGGAACAGGCCCAGGGCGTCGCGGGCCATGGCGCCGTAATGGCGGGCGCGTTCCACGCTGTCGCGCAGGGTGTTGTGACGCTGCATGAGGGCCAGCGCGTGCTCCAGGTCGCCGTCCCGCTGGTCGATGTCCTCCAGCGTCCGGCGCCAGAAGGCGCGTTCCTCGTCATCGCCCCGGCGGAAGGCCAGGACGACGGGCAGGGTGATCTTACCCTCACGGAAGTCGTCGCCGATGGATTTTCCTAAGCGGGCCTGCACGGCGGAATAGTCCAGCACGTCATCCACCACCTGGAAGGCGATGCCCAGGTTCAGGCCGTAGCTGCGCAGCGCCTCCTCCTCCGCCGCAGGGCGGCCGGCCACCACGGCACCGATGCGGCAGGCGGCGGCGAACAGCTCCGCCGTCTTGGCGCGGATGACCTCCAGATAGGCCTCCTCGCTGGTGGTGGTGTCGTTGGCGGTGATCAGCTGCAGCACCTCGCCCTCGGAAATGACGGCGGAGGCGCTGGACAGGATGCGCAGCACGTCCAGCGACCCGTCCTCCGTCATCACCTGGAAGGCGCGGGAGAACAGAAAGTCGCCCACCAGCACGCTGGCCTTGTTGCCGAAGACGGCGTTGGCCGAGGGCTGGCCGCGGCGCAGGTCGCTTTCGTCGACCACGTCGTCGTGCAGCAGGGTGGCGGTGTGGATGAATTCGACGCAGGCCGCCAACGGCTGATGGCGTTCTCCCTGATAGCCGCACAGGCGGGCGGCGGCCAGGGTCAGCACCGGGCGCAGGCGCTTGCCGCCGCTGGCCACGATGTAGCCCGCCAGCTGGGGGATCATCTCCACGTCGGAATGCATGCGTCGGATGATGAGGTCGTTGACCGCCGCCAGGTCGGTCGCCACCAATTCCACCAGCGCCTCCAGGGCATCGGTGCCGGCCTTCCGGCGCTTGGGATCGAGGGGGGTGACGACGGCCACGAAACGAACTCCTGCCAGTAGGGGCCAACGGTGGCGGAACGCAGACCTGTTGACGGCCCTGGATAGGACAGCGAGCATACCGGCGCAACCCCCGTGGTCAAGCTGGCAGACCACATCGCCGCCCCCCATCTATGCCGCGTGCGTCAATCAGCGCCCGATGCGTCACCAACCGGCGCCCTTCCCATGAGGCCTTCATGCAACCCATCCTGACCAGCAACAACGCGGTGGAGATATCCTGGGCGCGGGCCGTGCTGGCCGACGCCGGCATCGAGGCCGTGCTGCTGGACGACTACACCGCTGCTGTGGAAGGCAGCATCAGCGCCATTCCGCGCCGCCTGATGGTGGCGGATGGCGCCGTCACGGCCGCCACCGCCGCGCTGGCCGTGGCCCGGGCGCAGTTGGAGGCCGCCCCGTGATTCTCACCTCCGCCGCCGCGGAACCCCGGAAGGAGGATTCCGCGGACGGCGGCATCACCGAGGACCGTCTGCTGAACGGGCGCGTGCGTCTGTTGCAGCCGACGCAGGGATATAGGGCAGCCATCGACCCCGTGCTGCTGGCCGCCGCCACGCCGGCCGAGGGGGGCGAGCGGGTGTTGGACCTGGGCTGCGGCGCCGGGGCGGCATCCTTCTGTCTTGCCGCCCGGCTGCCCGGCGTCCGCGTCGCCGGACTGGAACTGCAGCCCGAGGCGGCTGACCTCGCCCGGCGCAATGCCGAGCTCAACGGCGTCGCCGCCCGGGTGCGCATCACCCTGGGCGACGCCGCCCTGGCCCCGGCTCACTTGCCGCCGGGATCGGATCCCGACCTGGTGGCCGGCCGTTTCGACCATGTCATGACCAACCCGCCCTTTTATCCCGGCGGCCGCCATACCCGTTCCTCACGGGTGGGCAAGGCCGTATCGCATGGCGAGGGCACGGCCGATCTCGCCGCCTGGGTCGCGGCGGCGGCCCGCCTGCTGGCGCCGCGCGGCACACTGACCATGATCCATCGCGCCGACCGTGTGGATGAGATCCTGGCCCGCCTGGCCGGCCGCTTCGGTGCCGTGGTGCTCTATCCTTTGTGGCCCCGCGCCGGGGCGGAGGCCAAGCGCATCATCGTCCGCGCCCGGCTGGGCGCCCGCACCCCGGCCCGCCTGCTGTCGGGCCTGGTGTTGCATGATGAGGGCGGGCGCTACACGCCGGCGGCCGATGCCGTGCTGCGGGACGGCGCGGCCCTGGACTTCTGATGGTCTCCGGCGTATCCCGGGCGGCACGGCATAACCGGCAGATAAAGTGGGAACCCAGCATGGACGTGAAGCGTCTGGACATCGATGGCCTGGTCATGGTGAAGCCCCGCCGCTTCGGCGACGAGCGGGGATGGTTCGTGGAGACCTGGAACGACGAAAAGCACACCGCCGCCGGCATCACGGGCCCCTTCGTCCAGGACAACCAGTCGCTGTCGCGGATTCAGGGCACGGTGCGCGGGCTGCACTTCCAGTTGGCGCCGGCGGCCCAGGGCAAGCTGATCCGCGTCATCCGCGGTCGCATCCTGGACGTGGCGGTGGATCTGCGCCAAGGGTCCCCCACCTATGGCCACCACGTCGCCGTGGAACTGGACGCCGAGGAAGGCTGGCAGTTGTGGGTACCGGTGGGCTTCGCCCACGGCTTCTGCACCCTCGTCCCCGATACCGAGATCGCCTACAAGGTGACGGCGCTTTACAGCCCCGCCCATGACCGCGGCCTGCTGTGGAATGATCCGGCGCTGGGCATCCCGTGGCCGGAGTTCGCCGGCGCCGTGCTGTCGGACAAGGACGGCAAGCAGCCCACCCTGGCGGACATCGGCACGCCGTTCCCGGCCTGAATGTTTCAGCCCCTGGCCACCTGGGCCAGCGCCGCCGCCAGGCGGGGGCCCAGGACCGCCAGGTCATACTCCCGCGCCACCAGGTCGCGGCCGGCCGCGGCGAGGCGGTGGCGCAAATCCAGGTCGCCGCGTAACGCTTCCAGCGCCTGTACCCAGCCCTCCGGGCTGTCGGCCCACAGGCCGGTGACGCCATCGGCCACGATGCGGCGGTTCTCCCCCACCGGGCTGGCCACCACGGCCTTGCCGGCGGCCATGTACTGCAGCAGCTTGAAGCCCGACTTGCCCTGCGCGAACGGCGTATGGGGCAGGGGCATGATGCCGGCGTCGATGCCGGCCAGGGCGGCGGTCTCGCCCGCCTCGCTCCAGGGTATGAATTCCTCCGGCACGCCGGGCAGGGCGACGGGGTGGCGGGCGATGGTCACCAGGGTCAGCGGACCACTGGCCGCCAGGGCCGCCAGCGGCTCAGCCAAGGCGGCCAGATAACGGGCGGACGAGGGCGTGCCGATCCAGCCCACGCGAAATTCCCCGGGCGGGCGGTCTCCAGGTGGACGGTTCGGGGCCAGCGCGGCCTGGTAGCGGGCCAGGTCCACAGGCGTGGGCAGGCGCAGCAGGCGGCGGGCGCCGGCGGCTTCCGCCCATGAGGCCAGGGCATCGTTGGCCACCACCGTCAGGGTGGCGCCCGCCACCAGCCGTTCCAGCTTGTCGCCCAGCAGCCTCCGCAGCGGCGCCAGGCGATGGCCGGCATAACGCAGGTGCCAGGCGTCGTCGAAATCCAGCACATAAGGCCGGCCCCCGAACAGGCGACGCTCCACCCCCGCAGGCAACCAGGGCAGCGCCTCCTTCTCGATCCACAGCAGATCCGTTCGCCCAGCCGCCTTCAGAGCGGCCATGCGCCGGCGGTAGCGGTCGGCCAGGGTCCAGCCCCTCACCGGTTGGCCGGCGTACAGCCGTCGCAGGTAGCCGTCGTCGAAAAAAGGCGCCGTGCTCACGTCCAGGCCCGCCGCCGCCAGGTGGGGCTGCGGGTCGAAGAAGCGCAGCCGGCTGCTGGCCCCCAGCCGGTCATAGCGGGGCAAGGCCAAGACCCGCCCCAAAGGGCGGGGGGCGGGGGGCGGAAGTGGCGGCATGGCGGGCGGACGCAAGGGGCCGCGTTCAGCCCTTGCGGGCGACGACCAGCAGGCGCTCAACACCGGCGGCGGTGGCGGGCGGCAGGGGTACCGCTTCCACAACCGCCAGGCCCGCCTGGCGCAGGGCCGTCTCCACGGCGTCGCGGCGATGCAGATAACGGCCGTTTTCCTTCAGCGTCACGGCGGGCGCCCAGGGCTCCGCCGCGTCCATCACCAGGGCCACGATGCCGCCGGGCAGCAACGCGTCGGCGGCCGCGGCGGCCAGGGGAGCCAGATCGCCCAGGTGGTTGGCGATGTCCGTCGATACGATCAGGTTGGCGCTGTCGGCCGACTGTTCCAGCACCTGGGCGTGGTCGCCATGCACCAGCTGGTCATAGAGGCCGCTGCGGGCCGCCATTTGCAGGGCGGGGTCGGACGGGTGCACGCCCACCAGATGGGTGGCGTACGGCTTCAGCAGCGGCGCCAGGGCGCCCACACCGCAGTCGATCTCCAGCACCTGCAGGGTGCCGGCCGCCGGCCCCAGGTGACGTGCCAAGGTGCTGGCCAAGGTCGACGACAGCGTGGCGGCGGCGCTGGCCACCGTCTGCTCCGTCAACATCGCGGCCTGGGCGTCGTACATCTGCCGCAGATAGGCGGGGTCGGCCCTGGGGGGCGTGGGGGCCACGCCCAGGGCGGCCTCGGTATGGCGCAGGATGGGGGTGACGCCGCAGGCCCGCCACGCGCTCACCAGTGCCTGGGCGGCGGCCCCGTTGCCACCGGCCTGCAGGGCGGCCGCGATCTGCGCCGCTTCCAGTTCCGCTGAGATGGTCGGTTCCGGCCGGCTCAGCGCCTGGCGGATGGCGGTGGCCGCCTCGCTCAGGTGTCCCAGGCCGCGCAGGGCGTGGGCGCGCCCCACATGCGGGGCAGCCTCGAAGGGGCGCAGCGCCGCCAGCCGGTCGAAGGCGGTCAGCGCCTCCTGGTACTGGCCGGCCTCGTTCAGGACCAGGCCCAGATTGGAGAAGGTCTGCGCCACGTCGGGCTGGGCTTGGGCCGTGGCGCGCAGGTAATCCAGCGCCTCGCCCAGGCGGCCCAGGCGGCGCAGGACCAGGCCCAGGTTGGCGGCGGCCTCGACATAGGCCGGTCGCGCCTCCAGGGCGTTGCGATAGTGCTGCTCGGCGATGTCCAGATGGCCGGCGTCCTGGAACAGGGTGGCCAGGTTGAAATAGGCCTCCGCCAGCATGGGTTCGCGCTCCAGCGCGTCCAGGTAATGGGTGGCGGCCTCATGGCCCTGGCCCAGGCGCTGGCAGGCGGCGCCCAGGTTGAAGCGATAAATGGGGTTGTCCGGATCCAGTGCCACGGCCATGGCGTAGGCGCCCTTGGCGCCCTCGTTATCCTGCTGGTGTTCCAGGGCCATGCCCAGATCGGCGCGCAGGACGGCGTCGTCGGGGCGCAGGCCCACGGCCTGGGTCAGCAGCGATACCGCCTGGGCGTTGTCGCCGCTTTCCAATGCCGCCAGGCCTTCCGCCTGCAGGGTTAGGGCGGCCGCGTCTTCCGGGGTGGCGGGCGTGCTGTCGGTCGTGTCGGTCATGCTTCCTCCGCCGGCCGGCCCCGTCCCGGGATTACCCCTGGGGCCCGCCTCGCTTCTCTCATCGCGAGAGGATAGGGGGCGCCGCCGCTGGTGAACAGAGGCAAGATATGCCCATTGAGCGCCGATTCACTGGTTATTTCAGGGATTTCGCCCGGCCGGCGCATCCCCCAGCAGGCCGTGGCGGGCCAGTGCGTCACCATGGCGCGTCACATGATCATGCAAAAGGTCCGTCTGCAGGGCGCGCAGCGCCGGATTGTGCAGGATGCGGAAATACCCGGCCAGGGCCCGTCCGTTGACCTCGACATGGCTTTTATAGACATCCATGAACCAGTAGCCGCAGGAGGTGCAGTGCACCAGCCGCACGGTGCGGCCCCGCACCCCATAGCCCCCGCCGGACGGGCGGATCAGCGGCAGCAGATGGTTTTGCGGTTGCCATTCCACCGGATCCAGCAGCAGCGCCCGGCCGGCATGGCCCCAGCGTGGCCCGTGGATCAGCAGGGCCATGACGTTCTGCTCAAACAGGGAATGCGGCCGCATTCCCCGGCTGCGCCGGTCCCACTCGACCAGCAGATCCCGTGACCGGCACAACCAAAAGCCGACGCTGATATAGGGCGCGGCGGGGCCGGCGCCGCTGTCGGCCAGCAAGGCGCGGAAGGGCGCCATGCCGGTGCCGCCCTTGTCCATGGCCGCCACGTCGGACAGGGTCAGGCTGTTGATGTCGGTGGTCAGCGCGATGTCGACGCCGCTCGCCTCCAGGCGCTGGAGCAACTGGGCCATGACGGTGTCATCCAGACCGACCGCCAGCATGTCGGCATCGATCCAGCAGAGCGCCTGCCAGGGCAGGTCGCCGACATAATCCAGGATGGCGGCCTTCTTGGCATAGGGATGCAGGGTTTCCGGCAAACCGGGGGGCCGGGGCAGAAGCTGTCCGCGTTCCGCCAGATAGGCCCGCTGCCCCAGCCCCAGGCCATAGTCGCAGACCATCAGCCGCGCCTGCGGCAACTGCCGGGCGAAACTTTCCAGCAGCAGCAGGGTGGTGGCGAAATAGCGCTCATCGGCGCCGGTGACATAGAGGATGCCGCTCATGACGGCGACTCCAGGGTCAGGCCCAGGCTGGCGGGCCAGCTGGCGCCATGGACCAAACGCAGGGACGGGTACCACGGGGTGCGCTCGGTCCCCGCCGGCCAGCGCCAGTCGGCATCCACCGGCACCAGTACCACGCCTGGGCGGCCCATGGCGCCGGCCAGGTGGGCCAGCGGGCCGGCCGGCAGCGCCACGGCGTCCAGCGCGGCCAGGGTTGCCGCCAATCGGCCCCAGGCTTCGGGCTGGTTCGTGTCGGGCACGGCCAAGGGTATGGCCGTCACGCCCGGCGGCAAGGGCGGCGCCAGGGGCGGCGGCGCGTTGGCGGCAACCCCCACCCCCCGCCCGCTGAAGGGCTGCGGCGGTATGCCGGCCGGCGCCGCCAGATAAGGGCCGGTCCAGAAATCACCGGCATCCCACAGTGACAGCCGGTCGGGCAGTTCCTGCAGGGGCACCTGCAAATCGGCGCGCACTGCATCCGTTCCCCGCGTGGCGACGGTGATGCCGGCCAACGGCTCGCCCGGCGCCGTGGGCAGCAGGGCGGCCCAGCCGGGCGACACCTCCACGATCACCTCCGCCCCCCGGTCCCGCAGGCGGGGCAGAAGGCGGGCAAGGTGGGGCAGGACGTCCAACTCCACCTCGTCCCAGACCAGCAGACGCCGTCCGGAAACGTCCTGGTCGGCCTGCTCCCACAGGGGGATGGTCCCATGAAGCCGGGGGGCGGTGGGACGCATCCAGCGCCAGGAAAGGTCGGCGAAGCCGTCCCGCCACGCACCCAGGCGCAGGCAGGCTTCGGCATGGGCCAGCCGGGCCGCGGCGTGGCCCGGCTCCAGCGCCAGGGCTTGGGCATACAGGGCCCGGGCGCCGGCGATGTCCCCCTGGACCTGAAGAAGCATGCCTGAGAGATGGCGCAGGTCGGCGCTGATACCCCCGGCGCTTTCCATCTGGACCAGGGCGGCCGCCGCGTCCTGTAGCCTCGAGGTCATCAGCAGTTGCGCGCGCAGGCCCTGGGCCATGGCTTGGGCATCGGCATTGGGCTCGGCCTGTGGGGAGCCGGCTGGCGCAAGGCCGTCCAGCACGTATAAGGCCTCAGTCCGGCGTTCGCGCGCGATCAACAGCTTGGCAAGGCCCACCCGGGCCGGCAGTTCTTCGGTGCGGGCAGCCGGGCCAGCCGCCAGCAGGGCGCGGTAGTGCCCTTCCGCCTCCGTTACCGCCTGCACCAGCGACAGGTTGTCGGCCAGGGCCAGGCGGTCGGCCGGCGTCAATGGCAGGCCCAGCTCATGCGCCTCCAGCAAGGCTTCCAGCGCCCGGGTCCGGGCACCCGCCATGGCATGCGCGCGCGCCAGCGCGCTCAATCCACGGCCCAGGTTGGCAGCGATGTCGGGGATGGCGGCGGCATCCGGCTGGGCGTGGGCGCGTCGGATCAGCTTCACGCCGGCCGCGACCCGGGCGGGATCGATGGGCACCGCGGCCACCGCCCGCTGCAGGGTCAGGACACCCATCAAGTGCAGGGCGTCGATCTGGTCCGGTACCTGCTCGAGGATGGCCGCGTAAATGGCCTCCGCCTCATCCAGTCGACCGGCGCCATGATGGGCGACGGCGGTGGACAGTGCTTCGGACAGGGACGCCAAGGGGAATCAGGCGCTGATATCGACCAGTTGGCCGCGACCGTCGGTGGGGGCGGGGCCGGCGCTCTGCCCGGTCAGCAGTTCGGTGGCGACGGCGGACTCGGCGTCCGTGGTCTGCTTCAGGGCCCGCACCTGGAACTGCTGGCTGGCCTGCAGCACGTTGGCGGCGGTGGCCGCGGCGGCCTGGCTGTCGATCTGCATCTAAACTACTCCGGGAGCCGTGCCCGGTTGGGGCGGCTGATCGCTTGCAGTATCGCGCCGATCGGCCCGCCACTCAAGGCATAGAGTCGGGCCCATTCCGTGAAGATCGAGGGCCGCGAAGATTTGGCCCCCGTGAAGACTTGGCTAGCTGAGCGAGCTCATGATGCTGAAGCACAGCTGGTCGCCCTGGGCGTGCAGGGTCTTCAGCGCGTCCTTGGGCAGGGGGATGCGCTTTTCCCGGCAGTAGGCCACGATCAGGCGGGCCAGTTGGTAGGACTCCACCTGGATCTCCTCCCGCCCGCCGCCAGTGGGCAGGTCGCTGGACAGCTTCACCGTGGGCGGCGGACCCTCCACCACCTGGATGCTCAGGATGCGGCGGCCGGCGTCGAAGCCCTCCAGCGGCACCGTCTGGAAGACCAGCTTCAGCTCGTCATTGGAAAAAATGATGTGCCGGATTTCCGTGATCATGACCGTTTCCTTGGACTTCAGGCCGTGGCGCGCTTCTTCTGGCGGCGGCGGTAGATGGTGCAGGGGTTGATCTCCAGCAGCGCGGCGGCGCGGGTGATGTTGCCCTGGCAGAGGCGGATGGCTTCCTCGATCGTCTCCTCCTCCACCATCCACAGCGGCCGGATGCGGCGCTCGGGATTGGGATCGGACTCGAGGGCGGCGGGCGCGTCGTCCAGCGGAATGGGGGCGGCCCAGCTGGTTGCGCCGGCGGGAACCCCGGGGATACGGGCACCGCCCACTGACACGCCCCCCGGCGCCGGTGCCGCCGGTGCCATCGGCGGCATGCCGAATCCGCTGGGCGCCACGCCGCCCAGCGTTCCCCCGGGGGCGGGGCCGGCCAGATTGGCGGCCGGCGGCGGTGTGAAGGGGAAGGGCATGGGCCCCGCCATGGCCGCCCAGCGCGGGTCGTTCAGCATGGGCGGAACGATCATGGTGGGCTTGTTCAGCGGCGGCGGCAGCATGAAGGGCTGGATGACGGCGCCGTCGTTCAGCACCACCACGTTGCGCACCACGTTCAGCAACTGGCGGACGTTACCCGGCCAGGCATAGGTGCGCATAATCTCCTCCGCCTCATCGCTGAAGCCGGTGAAGGACTTGCGTTCCTCCTGCGTGTACTTGGCCAGGAATTCCCGCGCGATCAGCAGGATATCGTCGCCCCGGTCGCGCAAGGGCGGCAGCTCGATGGAAATGACCTGCAGGCGGTAGAACAGGTCCTCGCGGAAGCGGCCGGCCTGCACCTCGGCGAAGGGGTCGCGGTTGGTGGCGCAGACGATGCGCACGTCCACGGCCTCCGCCTTCTCGCTGCCTACCTTCTTGACCATGCCGGTCTGCAGGAAACGCAGCAGCTTGGCCTGCAGCGACAGGTCCATCTCGCCGATTTCGTCCAGGAACAGCGTACCGCCGTCGGCCTGCAACGCCGCGCCGGCGTGATCCGTCGTCGCTCCGGTGAAGGCGCCCTTCACGTGGCCGAAGATCTCGCTTTCCATCAGGTCTTTGGGAATGGCGGCGCAGTTGATCGGGATGAAGGGACGCCCGGCGCGCGGGCTGCGGCGGTGAATGGCCTCCGCGCAGACCTCCTTGCCCGTGCCGCTCTCACCGGTGATGAACACCGTGGCCTTGGATGGCGCCGCCGCCTCGATCATGCGGTAGACGCCGCGCATGGCGGGCGAGGTGCCGACGAAGCCCAGATAGCCCAGCGGATCCTCCACCGGGGCGGTGGGCGGGGCCGCCTCCAGCACCTTCGCCCGTTCGGCGAGGGCAGCGGCCATGGCTTGGCGCAGGCGCTCCGTGCCCGCCGGCAGCAGCAGCACGTCCACCGCGCCGGCGCGCATGACGTCCACCGCCATCTGCACCGAGCCCTGGGCCGTCAGCGCCACCACCTGCGGCGCCTTGGCGTCGGCCTTCAGTTCCTTCAGCAGATCCAGGCCGTTGCCGCCCGGCAGCTGCAGGTTCAGCAGCACCACGTCGGCCGGCGCCTCCGCCAGGGCGCGGCGGGCGGCCGGCGCCGTGTCCACCACCTGCAGGGCATGCCCATCCTTACGCAGCGCCTGGCTGTAGGCGGCGGCCAGGGACGGCGTGGGTTCGACGATCAGGACGCGGCGCGGACGGGTTTCCATAGGGCGGACGCTTTCACCGGAACTTAATTGCCAGCGCCTATCCTCATCGGAAATGCGTGAGGCATTGCAGCTTGCAGTTTCTCAAGCAATCGTCCTGCGCTGTCAACGTCAGACATTGCAGGATGCAACGGCGCCGACGTGTTCTTTAGGTTAGGGTCGGGCGGGGGTTGGCTGCCCCCGCTTCTACCCTATGGACCTTATTTGGACGCATCCGCCATACGGATGGGCAGGGGGATATTACAAACGTCCACGTGCCCCGCCGGCGCGGGGAAGAAATCTTCCCGGCGGTTGCGCCGCGCCTCGACATAGGCGGCCCAGGTGGGGGTGTCGGTGCGCAGCACCATCAGCTTCTCGCGCTGGTCGGCCGGCAGGTCGGCCGCCAACCGCACCTTGGCGATGGGAATGCGCTGTTCCGGTTTGTCGTAGAAGCCCAGGGCGGCGGTGCCGCGCGGCAGGCTGCTCAGAATGTCCATGCCGCGCAGAACCCGGCCCACGACGGTGATGTTGCGGTCCAGGTGGCGCGGTGCCTGGCCGATGACGGCATAGAGTTCCGCCCCGCTGCCACTGTCCAGCGCCATGTCGCGGCCCACGCCCACCATGCCGTAGCAATGGATCAGCCAAGCCTGCTGGCCCTTGGCGTCGCGCGCTGCGGGGAAGCTGTCGCTATAGCCCGCCTCGGGGGCGTAGGTGTCGCGGTCGGGCAGGGGGGTGAAGGGCAGCTTGGCCACGGCGGCACCACGCACCACGAATTCCGGCGCCAGCTTGGTCTGCGCCGTCTTGGGCGTGCGGGTGTTGTCGGCGTCGCCCCACTGGGTGACGTAGTTGTCCTGCACCCGGTCAACGGCCAGACCGTCAAACCAGCCCTCGCGCACCAGCTTGCGGATGTTGTCGACGTGAGCGGGGGCGAAAGCGGGCGCCAGCTCGATGATGACCCGGCCCTGGGCCAGATCCATGTACAGCAGGTTTTCCGGGTCGGGGGAGCGCCAATCCGCAGGGCTGGAAGCGGCCAGCACGTCGGCCGCGACGGGGCCGGTCTTGATTGCCGCCTTGGGCGCTGCTGGCCCGGGGGAGGCGGGTTGGGCCGCATCGGCGGCGTAGGCGGTGGCGGACAGGCAAACCAGGGCTGCCGCCAGGCGGGCGGCTACCATCGAACGACGCATCGCTTCCCCTTCATTCCTCGTGGCAGCCATCTCACCCGGAAAAGGGGGCCGCCTTCCAGGCCGCAGGATCGGTCCTGGGCCCGACCAAGGGCAAGTGATTTGAACGGTTATTTCGCGGCGATCGAGATGGTGACCGTGTCCTGGTACTGCCCGGCAACGGCCTGGTTGTTGCCCGGCAGGCTGACGGCCAGGGTGCCCTGGCGGGCCTGTCCGGAACCGGAGCGGTCCGTGGTCAGCGACCCGTTCTTGGCGGCGGCCGTGTTGTCGTAGGTCAGGTTGTAGGCGACGGCGCCGGATCCGGTGGCACTGCTCTTCAGCGTGCCGCTGTTGGCCGATGCGACCGAGACGGTATAGCCGCTGCCGGCGTTGCACTGCTCCGTCACCGATCCCACGGTCACGGCGTTCTGGCCGTTGACCAGATCCAGCGTGGCGTTGCTGTCGGTGACCGCGACGGTGCACACGGTGGGCACGGTCGCGCCTATGTGGATGGTGCCGCTGGTGCCGGCCGCCCAGGCGCCGGAGGCCAGGGCCAAGGTGGCGGCGACGGTCAGGGCCAAACAAACACCATGCGCGGGGGCATGGGGCGTATCGGGCAGATGCTGGGACATTTTAGTCTCCAAGGACGCCGACGGGGCCGGCGCCATCTGTCGTTCATGATGGGCCACCGCCTTCTGCGGCACCCTGTCCTGGATCAATTGGGTGATCCCGGACGCTGATCCAGATCTTACGTCAGTTGGCCGTCACCGTCATCAACAGATAGTCGGTGTAGGTGCCAGCGATGACCTTGGTGACGTCACCGATGACGACGATGAAGGTGTGCCGGTCCAGGCTGGAATAGCTGTAATAGGTCAGGGTGGTGCCGCTGGACGGCACGCCCCGGCCATCCACGGTCATGCTGTAGGGAATCGAGGTGCTGGCGCTGCCGTTCACCAATCGGCCGCCGTTCTGCGACTGGATGGAGACGCTGTAGCCGGTGTTGCCCGACACCTCCAGGTCGAAGCTGCGGCTGGCGCCGGTGGTCAGCTCCCCGAAATCCACGTTGGCGGCCGACGCACCCAGGTTGGTGCGCACGCCGCCGACATTGACGGTGGCGGAGACGGAGGTGCGCACGGTCGCCCGCACCTGGACGATGGCGCTGTCCATGACGGCGACGATGTTGCCCGAGCTGTTCAGCTGATACAGCGTCACCGTCACCTGATCGAAGTAGTAGTTGGATCCCACCAGCTGGCCGGCGGGGACGGAGGCGTAGAAGCCGGTGGTGACCGTCTGGGTGCCCCGGCCGTTGTTGACCGAGCCGGTGATCAGGTTGCTGACGTTGCCGGTGCCATAGTCGCCCACCCGCTGGGTCAACGCCGCGTCTTTGTACAGGTCATAGCTCAGCCAATTGCCGCTGAGGCCCAGCATGCGCCGCGTGCTGCCCCACAGGCCGCTGTCGATGCCGATGCCGAAGGTGCAGTTGCTGCCGGCGATATACTGCACCGTCACCGTGTTGTAGGTCGGGGGCTGCAGGGCCGCGAACGGGTCGTAGCTGGTGACCGGCGTCACCTGCGACAGGCCGCTCAGCTGGGCGAAGCACGTCTGCAGCGCGCGGGCCGGGGTGGCGGGCAGGGCCATCAGCAGGGTCAGCGCCAGCAGGGCCCAAAAATGGACGCCCTGGAACCGGGCGGCAAAGGGGGGGCGAAGGCGGGTCGGCTGGTCCATGGTATCCAAAATAGCGGCGTCCCCGCCCGGGCGCACCCGGTCAAGGGGATGGGCCCGGCGGCGGGGGCCGGCGGGCAATGGAGGGGCTGCAAGCAAGAAGCGTTCCGGCCGGGCATGCTTCGCGCCCTGGCGGCCCAACCCTATCCCCATGATCCTCATGGTCCGTTGCTCGTCGTCGCCGGCTTGTTGGGCGACAGGTTGATGGTCTGGCCGGGCAGCGCCTCCAGCTTCAGCGTGCCCAGCGGGAACATGCCCTCAGCCTCGGCCGGCACCGTCACGGGGATGGGCTTGTGCGGGACGCCGGTCAGCTGCATCTGCCACTCGCCGGGGCGTACGCTCTCCACGCGGAAGCGGCCCTTGCGGTTGGTGAAGAACTGCACCTCCTGCCCGGCCTTGGGGTCCTTGGCGTTGGCGGCCTTAGCGCCCTTGCCGTCGGTGCGGTGCAGGACGCCGGCCGCCAGCGGCACGGGCTTGCCCTCCGGATCCAGCAGCACGCCGTCCAGCGACACGGTGGCGTCGGTGCCGATGGGCACCAGGGTGCCGGTGTGGTTGCCGGGAACGATGGCCGGGCGGTCGTTGCCGATGTCATAGCCCATGGGCGCGTCCGGCACGTCCAGCAGCAGCGGCCGCACCAGGTAGGCGGAGATGTTGGGCACCACCGGCGGGCCCAGCCAGTCGCTGGACGACAGGTAGTGGCCGGTGACGGGATCGACGCCGATCTCCTCATCCGCGATGCGGGGATGGGGCACGACCAGGGCGAAGCTGTTGGTCACCGGCCGGGTGACACCGACATGGCCGTCGGCGAAGACCAGGCCGGTGGCGAAGTTCAGGGTGGTGCGCTCATCATTCTGCAGCGGTCCGTCCAGGGTGGACAGGCGCTGGCTGTAGTCATGGCGGACGGAGGCTTCGAACCGGTCCATGGTGTACCCGACGGAGCCGCTGGCCTGGTAGGTGCCGGTGGTGTTGGTCGCGTCCACGCCCAGGTTCCAGGAATTGGTGGGCCAGGGATCCTGGTAGCGCCAGTCCAGCTCCCGCTGGCGGCTGAGCGTGTCCATGGTGAAGCCGGCGGACTGGACGCCGTCACCGAAGGTGTAGCGGAAGGCGAGGTAGGCGCTGTTGTCCGCCTCGCGCGTCACGGTGTTGCGCGCCCGGCTGAAGGTCAGCTCCAGCGTGGCGTGGCGCCCGAAGCGGCGGCGGAAGCCCAGGTCGACCGAATAGCCGTCGATCTGGCTGTCGTCGCGCACCAGCTGGTAGCGGCCGCTGAGCGTCGCGGTCAGATCCTCGTCCAGCGGCTGGCCATAGCGGGCGGACAGGTCGTAGGACACGGTGTTGCGCGGGTCCAGGGTGCCCAGGCTGGCATAACCGCCGGACCGCCAGCTGCCTTGCGCCGTCAGGGTACGCTGCTGGTAGAATTGCTCGTCATTCGTATAGTTGCGGTAGGTCAGGTCCACCGACGCGCCGCGCGACGCGCCCAGGCTGGCGCCGGGGTTGATGCCGATGGTGCCCAGGCCGGTGACGAACAGCACCTCCGTGCCTATGACCTGCTGGCTTTTATCCGCCTGCAGGCTGGCGCCCAGGGTCAGGTCGTCGGTGATGCCCTGGCGGTGATAGGCGGAGAAGGTGGGGCGGCTGCGGTCATAGATCAGCCGGTCGGTGCCGGTGGTGTAGGGGATGCCCACCGTGTAGTTGAACTCCGACACCCCCTCGGCCAGCAGCTCGGAATCGAAGAAGAAGGGGAAGTCGATGGTGCGCGTCTGGCCATAGGCGTCGGTGATGCGCACCTGCACGTCGTTGGTGCCGGACGTGCCGGGGAAGTCGGACAGGTTCACGGGGCCCGCATCTTCACGGAAGACGCGGGTGGGGCGGCCGTTCACCAGCACCTCCACCGTCGACGGCGAATCCAGGATGAAGTCGCGGCTGCCCGTGGGCTGGATGGCGCGATAGGGCTGCAGGGTGTAGTTGCGGGCGATGGACAGGCCGGTCAGGGGCCGGTTGGTCTGGATGCCGGTGATGGAATAGTCCAGGTCGCCGGCCTGCAGGCGCACCGCGTCCTCGGGAAAGTCGCGGATCAGCCGGGTGGTGCCGCGCATGAAGTGGTGGCTGTACTGTTCCTGGTACTGCCCCTCCCATTCGAAGGACCAGCCGTCGATGTTGCCGCCGCCATCCAGCCCGATGTTCAGGGGCTGGCGGTAGTTGCCGCTGTCGGTGGCGGGTTGGGCCAGGAAGACCTGGGCGGTGCGCAGGTTGATGTAGGCGGCAGCATCCGCCGGCTCCAGCACCTGGTAGCCGCTGGCGGCGTTGGCACGGTTCACCACCGTCAGGTTGCGCACGGCGCGCAGCTGCGGCGGCACCTTGACGGACAGGGTCAGCTCCTTGGGGTCCACCGTGATGGAAATGGCGGCCGCACCCGGGCCGCTCCTGGGGCCGCCGGCCGGCCCGCCCAGGCTCAGGGCGCTCAGCTTGGCATAGCCGTCGGGGCCGGCCTGGGCCACCAGGTCGCTGAGCGCCTTGGGCTGGACGAAGTCGCGCAGCAGCAGGGCCAGGCGGTTCAGGTCCACCTGGGTTTCCGCGGGGTCGGGTGCCACCTTGGCCGGCACCTGGCCGACCTCGCGCCCCTCCACCTTCACCGGCAGGTCCAGGGTGGTGGGCTTCTCCGCCTTCTTCTTCTTGCCGAAGGTCTTTTCGAACAGGGCTTCGGTGTTCTGGGCGGCGGGGGACGCACCGGCCGGGGCGGTCTGTGCATGCGCCACCCCAGACACGACCAGCGCCGACCCGACCAGGGCCGCCATCAGCGCGCAAACAAGCGCGCCCCGGCGCGGACGGCCGGGGCGGTCAAGGGAAAAGGCGCCGCCGAACAGGCGGTCACCGGTATTCAGGCGCGACAGGCGCAACGCCGTCCTCGTCTCAGGGTACTCGGGGGGAGAAGGTCAGGGCACCGACAGGGTCACCGTGGCGGGGCCCTGGGGCAGATCCGCCGGCCAGGGGATATGGAAATGGCGGGTGACCCCGGCAAGGACGTTTTCACCGACCATACCCGTCAGCTGCTCCTTGCGCAGGGTGACGGTCTTGCCATTCACCTGGGCGGTCACCTCCAGGTCGCGCATGACCTGGCGCGAGGTGCCGTCGTTGCGCACCACCACTTCCATGACGGTGCCGGTGGCCGGTGCCGTGGCCGGCTTGGGCCCGGCCGACACCACGGTCAGCTTGGGCTTGGCCCCTTCCGGCACGACATAGAGCGAGGCGACGTACTTCACCAGCAGCTTCACCTGCCCGCCCTGCACGGGCGTGCCGCCCAGGTCGATGGGCAGCTGTTCGGCCACCAGGCGAAAGGGCAGTTCCTTGGCCGGCTTGGGATCGCCCGACCATTGCACGCGGATGGACTGATTCTCGCCGGGCTGCAGGATGATCTGCTCAGGCACGATGGCGAAGCTGTCCTCCGCGTCGGTCAGGACATCCTGGCCGTCCTGGTCCATGCCGCGCGCCATGACCTTGACGTCGATGGCCACGGGGTCCTTGCCGTCATTCTCCACCCGGAAGATCTGGGTGGCGCCGCGCCCGCTGGGCTCCATGTCCATTTCTATGGGGATCAGGCGGAACGAGGCCAGCGCGCCGGTGGACAGCAGCCCTGTGAACAGCATCAGGGCGCCCGCCAAGGTCGTGGCCAGGATCCGCGTGAAGCGGGAGAAACGGAACCGGTGAAGTGCCGACATGGATGATCGCCCGACTCTTGTAGCGTTTTAGTACAGCGCGTGTGAATGCGGCCGCAGGTGTTAAATAACGGTATATGGGTCTACTTGAACGCCGCCCCCCGGCGTTTGCGGCCCCACCATACCCAGATGCGGACGGCGTTGCATCCGCTTCCGTGACACGTTTGCGCGAATTCCGAAAGTGTCGCGATTGGGGGTCGTCTAAATCTGGTCTCCGCCGGCGCCCTGGGGTAGACCAGGACATCGCCTTTCAACAACAGACCGGTTTCATCATGGCCACCCTGTTCGTCGCGCGCAGCGCCAACCTGTCGAAATGGGCGTCCGATGTCGGCCTGCCCAAGAACATCTTCAAGGTGGGCGTGGTCGAGGGCGGCGCCGATGCCGTGGCCGCGGCGCTGGCCGCCGGCTGGGCGGCGGAAAAGGACTGGACCCTGGTGAAGAAGGTCGAGGTCGGCGACTGGACGGAGGAAGAGGCACTGGAACGCCTGTCCGCCAAGGAGAAGCCCGTCGACCCCAACTACTACCCCCGCCTGAAGGGGGCTGCCGGCGTCTACAAGCTGACGCCCACCACCGTGGGCAACCACCTGATCGTGGCCCGCGCCATGGCCGGCAACGAAAGCCTGGACTTCAAGCTGAAGGTCGCCGACTACGCCAATTACCTGATCCAGTTTGCCCAACCGCCGAAGGCGGCGGGTGAGTGACCAGCGCTTGGCACGTCGGCCCAGGCCAAGTGGGTTCAGGCCTTCATAGGGCACCGGCCCGGTGGGGAAACCTGCCGGGCCGTTTGTTATCCGGTGGGGGCGATTGACGCTCGAATATTACCTGACTAAAGTCAGGGATATGGACGACGACCAACTCTCTCGCGTGCGCCGCTTCAACCGGGCGGTCACCCACCGCATCGGTGTGCTGGACGGCAACTACCTGGGCAGCGGCCGCCCGCTGGGAGAGGCCCGCCTGCTGTTCGAGATCGGCCGTGACGGTACGACGGTGCGCGAGCTGCGGGCCCGCCTGGGCCTGGACTCGGGTTATATCAGCCGGATGCTGCGGGCCTTCGAGGCGGAGGAGCTGACGACATCCACGCCCGACGCGCGGGACGCGCGGGTGCGGCGCGTGACCTTGACGCCCAAGGGCCGGCGGGAATGGGAGCTGCTGGACCAGCGCTCATGGAACCGGGCGGCAGCACTGCTGGAGCCGCTGGGCCCGTCGCAGCGCCAACGCTTGCTGGACGCGATGGCGGAGGTGGAACGGTTCCTGCGGGCGTCGGCGGTGGTGATCGAGCCCGCCGACCCTTTCAGCGACGAGGTCCAGGCCTGCCTCCAGGCATATTTCCAGGAGTTGGCGACGCGGTTCGACACCGGCTTCGATCCGGCGCGCAGCGCCCCGGCGGAGCCTGGCGAACTCGTGCCGCCCTCGGGCTGGTTCCTGCTCGCGCGGCTGGACGGCGCGGCCGTGGGCTGCGGGGCGCTTAAAATCAAAGGGGATGGCTACGGGGAAATCAAGCGCATGTGGGTGGCGCCGTCCGTTCGCGGCCTGGGCGTCGCCCAGCGGCTGCTGCGGGCGCTGGAGGGTCGCGCGGTCGCCGCCGGCGTGGACGTCCTGCAACTGGACACCAATGGTACCCTTACCGAGGCGCGCAAGCTCTACGCCCGCAATGGCTATGGCGAGATTCCGCCGTACAACGACAATCCCTACGCCCAGCATTGGTTCGAGAAGCGGGGAATGCAGTCCGCCCGCTGACCCGGCCGGTCAGGACGCGGCGATCTTCTTCAGGGCATTCTCATAGGCGTCGGGCGGCTGGCCGCCGGAGATGAGGTAGCGGCCGTTGACGATCACGGCGGGCACCGACTGGATGCCGCGTGACAGCCACAGCTGTTCCGCCTCGCGCACCTCGGCGGCATAGCGGTCTCCGGCCAGGAGAACGCGGGCCTCCTCCACATCCAGGCCGGCCTGGGCTGCGGCTGTCAGCAGCACCCCGGTGTCTGACGGATCCTCCCCCCGGGTGAAGTAGGCCTCGAACAGGGCCAGCTTCAGCGCCAGTTGGCGCTCGGACTCCTGGGTTTCGGCCCAGTGCAGCAGGCGGTGGGCGTCGAAGGTGTTATAGATGCGGCGCTTGCCGCCATTGGCGCCGGTGGCCGACATGGTGAAGCCGACGGCCGCCGCGCGGGCGCGGATCATCTCCCGCGTCTGGGCCATCTGGTCGAGGGTGGAGCCGTACTTCTGGCTGATGTGCTCGTCCAGGTCTTGGCCCACCGCCCCCATCTGGGGGTTCAGCTCGAACGGCTGGAAGTGGATGTCGGCCTCAACCTCCCCCTCCAGCCGCGCCAGCGCCGTTTGCAGGCCCTTCAGCCCGATGACGCACCAGGGGCAGGAAACGTCGGAGACGAAGTCGATGCTGAGACGCTTGGACATGGGGCACGGGCTTTCCGGCAGACAGGGGCTGAGGCAGGCACCGTGCATCAGTCAAAGGCGCCATGCCGTGGCCCCCATCACAGCGGGACATGTCGGCGGCACGAGGCTTTGACGTGTGCCGCTATAGGACGCGACCGCGTCCGCCGGAGCTTTCTGGGGAGCGTGAGCGGACTGGAAAGCGAGGACAAGCCAAGCGGGCGGAGGCCCGCGCCCGGCGCTTGAGGGAACAAAAGACAACCCTAATACACCAGCTCGTCGTCACCCTTGCCGGAGGCGATGACGATTTCGCCGCGGGCGGCCATGTCCTTGGCCAGCTGCACCATGTACATCTGTGCCTCGTCCACGTCGCGCAGGCGCACCGGGCCCATGGCGGCCATGTCCTCGCGCATGATCTTGGCGGCGCGCTCGGACATGTTGGTGAAGAACAGGTCCTTCAGCGTTTCCGAGGCGCCCTTCAGCGCGGTTGCCAGCTTGGCCTTGTCGACGGAGCGCAGCAGCGACTGCACGCCCGACGGGTCCAGCTTGCCCAGATCCTCGAAGGTGAACATCAGGGCCCGGATGCGCTCCGCACTGTCGCGGTTGCGTTCCTCCAGTGCTGCGATGAAGCGGCTTTCCGTGCTGCGGTCCAGGCTATTGAAAATTTCCGCCATCATCTCGTGCGCGTCGCGGCGGTTGGTGCGCGCCAGGTTGGACATGAACTCGGTGCGCAGCGTGCGCTCGATGTCGTCCACCACTTCCTTCTGCACCGATTCCATGCGCAGCATGCGCATGATGACTTCCATGGCGAAGCTTTCGGGCAGCAGCTGCAGCACGCGGCCGGCGTGGTCGGCCTTGATCTTGGTCAGGATGACGGCGACGGTCTGCGGGTATTCGTTCTTCAGGTAGTTGGCCAGCACCTGCTCGTTCACGTTGGCCAGCTTGTCCCACATGGTGCGACCCGCGGGACCGCGGATCTCTTCCATGATGGTATCGACCTTCTCCTTGGGCAGAACCTTCATCAGCAGGCGTTCGGTGCTGTCGAAGGTACCGACCAGGGAGCCGGTGGAACTGATCTGCTCCGCGAACTCGACGAACAGGCGCTCCACGATGTTGGAACTGACCGAGCCCAGGTTGGCCATGGTCTGGGACAGTTCCTTGATCTCGTCTTCCGCCATCAGGGCGAACAGGCGGCTGGCATGCTCCTCGCCCAGCGCCAGCATCAGCACGGCGGCCTTTTCCGGCCCCGTCAGACCCCGGTAATCTTCACGTACCCGGATCGCCATGTATCGTCGTCTCCTGTCCGGCGGGATGGTGCCGCCGGATTGTTCCGAAAGGGCCGGGCTTTAGTCATGCCACGGTCCCTGAACCACTAGGGAAAGTACACCCGGCCCCGGCGGCAGGATAGAATTTTTGTCGCAAGCGGGTCCGGCCGGGACTCCCCCGTATAAGGGGTGTGGAACCGGGGCCTTCCAGGGCCGTTTCCTCGGCAATTCGGGAGTAGGACGATGACCAAGCGGTACGTGCAGATATGGGCGGTGATGGCTTTGGCCCTGGCGGGCTGCCAGTCCGCCCCGCCGGACGCGGCCTCCAAGAACGGCCCCGCCGGGGGTGCCGTGGCCCAGGCGAACGAGGCGCCCGGCGCCAAGCCTATGGCGGCGCAGCCGGCCTGCTTCTTCACCCGTGACATCGATGGCTGGAACAGCATCGACCCCTACACGGTGCGCATCCGTGTGGGCGTCAACAAGCGCTATGACCTGAAGCTGTTCATGCCGCAGCCCGACCTGTCCACCCGCCTGCAGTTGGCCATCGTGACCAAACCGGGCGGGTCGGATTGGGTCTGTTCCCCCATGGATATCGAGATCATCGGCGAGCCCCTGCACCTGCGCGTGCCGGTGCGGGAGATCATCGCCGTGCCGCCGGACCCGAAGGGCAAGGGCGGGGACCATGACAGGGATGGGGATGGTGCGGCCAAGGACGCGGCACCCCAGGATGCCCCGAAGCCGGGAACGACCGGCGCCTGAGGCCGAAGACAGCGGGGCCACGGGCATGACGCCCGGCCCCGCGGGTCCTTGACGTTTACTCTTCGCTGTCGCCGTCGGCGGCCGAACCCGGCGCGGCGCGGCGGCGCGGGGGGAAGCGGTCGCCCCCGGCCGGGCCGCCATGGCTGCGCGGCGGCGCCTCGGCCCGCTGCGCGGCGGCGCCGTCGATGGAACCGGTCCAGCCGGACGACCGCGGACGCGCACTGCGCTCCTCGGCGGCGGCGATGGTGCCTTCCAATTCGCGGATACGCTCCTTCAGGGGGGCGATCATCGGGCTGCTGCGATTGCGGGCCAGATATTGTTCCAGGTCGCCCTTCAGGCGCTGTAACTGATTGCGCAAGGTCGCCAGGTCCGTTTTCGGCTTGGCGGAGCGGAAAACCCGTTCCTCGTGTCTGGTCACACCCGTCCTCCATTCGCGCCGGCGTCAACTGTCGGCGGCTGGTCTGCCCCCCAGATATAGCAGCGACGGGCGTTTCATGAAACCCGGCGCGATGGGGGAGGGGTGACGCCGTTCTTATCGGGGTAGTCCCGCTCCTGGGACAGTGATCGCTACGGGGTGCCCAGACAGCGGGACATCGCCTGCCGCAGCTGGGTGCTGTCCAGGGGCTTGGGCACGATGGCGAAGCCCAGGCTCTCCGCTTCCGCCACGCGGTCGCCGTAGCCGCTGACCAGCAGGACGGGCAGGCCGGGGTGCAGGTGGCGCACGGCCTGGGCGAGCTCCAGGCCGTTGCGCCCCCCGGGCAGCACGATGTCGCTCACCATCAGCGAGATGTCCGGCCGGTCTGCCAGCAGCGACTGGGCGGCGTCGGCCGTCGTGGCGGCCAGGACGCGGAAGCCCAATGCCTCCACCATGTCCCGCATGACCTTGGCCACCGTCGGATTGTCCTCCACCAGCAGGATCTGGCGTCCGTTGCCGGCGACCACCGGAACGCCGTTGGCCGCAACGCCATTGGCCGGGACGGTGCCGGTCCCCGCGGCGGCGGCGTCCTCTTCGGCCCGGGGCAGGTAGAGGGTGATGGTGGTGCCGGCCGCGGCACTGTTCGGGACGGCCGCGTTCAAGCTGTCGGCCAGGGCCGCGCCGCCGGACTGGCGGGCCAAGCCGTGCACCTGGGCCAGGCCCAGGCCGGTGGACTTGCCGTCCCGCTTGGTGGTGAAGAAGGGGTCGAAGACCCGGTCCAGGATGTCCGGCGGGATGCCCGACCCCGTGTCGCAGACCGTCAGGCGCACGAAGTCGCCCATCAGGCCGCCGGTACGTTCGCTTTCATGGCTGGCGGGATCGATGTGGACATTGGCGGCCGCCAGGCGCAGCACGCCGCCCCGGGGCATGGCGTCGCGGGCGTTGACCGCCAGGTTCAGCAGTGCCAGGTCGAACTCCGTCCTGTCCATGCGCAAGGGCCACAGGCTGGGCGGCAGCGCTGCTTCCAGGCGGATGTCGCCGCGCAGCGCCGGGCGCAGCAGATCGGCGATGTCATTGCCCATGTCCGACAGTTGCACCAGGTCCAGGTGCAGGCGGGGCCGGCGGCTGAAGGTGCGCAGATTGTGGGTCAGCCGTTCCCCCCAGGCGATCGCCTGCAGCATAGCGTCCAACACCTCGCGCTGGGGCTCGGTATGCGGGCGGCGGCACAGCACCTCCGCCCCGCTGCGCACGGTCATCAGCAGGTTGGCGAAGTCGTGGATGATGCCCCCCGTGATCTGGTCCAGCGCCTGCAGCCGCTGGGTGCGCAGCAGCGCGCCCTCCGCCTGCTCCCGCCGGGTCTCCGCCGCGCGCAGGGCCTGGGCCGCCAGCCTTTCCCGCCGGGCGCGGCGCATGGCCAGCAGCGTGGTGGCGCACAGCGCACCCATGACCGGCAGGGCCAGCAGCGCCAGCCATCCCAGGCGCCGGTGCCATTGGCGGTCCAACTGGGCCCGGTCCACGCTCACCATCACCGTCAGCGGCGCGTTGGCGATCAGCCGGCAGGCCGTCAGCCGCTGCCGCCCTTCATTCGCGGCGCCCGCATCCGGCGGATCGGCTTCCCGGGAACCGTCATCCGGGGTGCCGGCGAGGCCAGCGGCGGACCAGGCGGCGTGAAGGCCGGGACAGGTGGGATCGACCCGTGCCCCGTCCGCCGCGACCGGGCGGCCCGCCATGATCATGCCCTCGCGGTTGAGCAGCATGACGGTCGTGGCCGGGTCGTCCTGCGTCACCCGCCGGTAGAAATCGTTGAAATAGGCCAGCGACATGGAAACGGCGGCAATACCGGCCAGGCTGCCGTCGGGGTGGCTCAGGCGGCGGGCCAAGCTGAAGACGCGCTGATCGTCCGACGTCCCGCTGCCGGCCGCCAGGCTGTCGGACGGGGGGATCAGCATCTCCGTCTGGCCAGCGCGCAACTGGCCGTAGGCGGGGCTGTCGGTGATGTCGGGCCTGCCGGCGGCGGGGGTGTGGCGGCTGGCGGCCAGGGGCCGGCCCTGCGCATCCCATAGCCACAGCGCCTGGATTTGGGGAATGCCGGCTACCATGCCGGCCAGGGCGGCGCCCACCTGATCCGCGCCCCGGGGGCGGGCGAGGTCGAGATGGGCGGGGTCGAGGTCGCGCACCCGGTCCAGGATCAGCCGGTCGCTCTCGATCAGCTTTTGGGCGTGTTCGTCCACCGCGGCGGCGATGCGCTCCACCCGGTCGCCGGCTTGGGCGACGATGTCCCTGCGGCTTTCCAACCCCGCCGCGGCCAGCAGGGCCAGGGGGATCAGCACGGCGGCCAGTATCTGCAGGCGCAGGGCCGCGATGGTGGAGGGCGCGGGCGGCGGCTCCGCCTCCGCCGCCCGCGGCGCCCCGATGTCGGAATTGACCGTCACGACCGCCCTTGCGTCCCTCAGTCCACGCCAGGCCCGATCATATGGTCCAGTTTACGCAATCTCCAATGGCGTTGCGGCCTATCCTTTTAGTTGACCTCAGGGTAGGCCGACAGGCTCGGTGGGGAAGGCCAGCTCATGCCGCGCCCGCCACTCAGGCTTCACATAGTTGATGATGATGGTGCGGCGGATGCCCTGGAAGGGGCGTCGGGCGAAGCCGTGCCAGGTGTCGCCGCCGGGAATGAACACCAGCCCGGTGTTGAAGCGGCCCGACGCCCGCCCGGCATGGCCGCCCTCGGGCCCGTCCATGATGTCGGTGCCGAGGTTTTCCGCGTCCGGCCCGGTGCTGAGGTAGACCAGCATGGTGAACAGCTTGGCGCCGATGTCGGTGTGCGGCTCCAGCCAGAACCCTTCTCGGTCCAGGCAATATTCGATGCGCAGCGATGATCCGCCGAGGTCCACGCCGAACTGGCGCGCCAGGGTGGATACCGTCTCAGGCGCCTGGAAGGCGGCCGCCACGGCGCCGCACACGGGGTACAGCAGCTGGTTGTCGGTCGACAGGAAGGTGCGGGTGGAATTGTGCGTCTCCCGCCGGCCCTGGGTGTCGTCGATCTCCGGCGCTGCGAAGGGCAGGGTGGTCAGCGCCTCCGCCACGGCGGCTGGGAAGACGCTGTTGAGATACCAGTGGCGGTAGGGATGATCGTCCCGGTCCGCCGCGTCCAGGCAGGCGCGCACATGCTGGCCGGTGGCGGTGTCGAAGGCCTGCGGGTCAAAGGCCAGCGTGTCGGCCTGGGAGTCGCGAAGGTTGGGGGCGGGAAAGCTCATCACATCTCCCCCTTGCCGGAGAAGGCGTTGCCCAGGCGCTTCAGGCCGGCGGTGACGCCGTGGCGCAGGGTTTCGCGCCGGGCGGTGCCGGCATCGACCATCCAATTCAACATGATGTAGCGCCTCACGCCGTCGTGCGGCTTGTGGCCATGGAAGGAATTGTCGGTGCGGCGGAACGCCACCAAAGTGCCGTCCAGGGGCAGCACCTCGGCCAGCATGTCCTCCATATTGTCGGCGCTGCGCAGCAGGCGCAGGCGGCCGCCGGGCGCCGTCCATGTGTCGTTCAGGTACAGCAGCGCCGTCAGGCGCTTGGTCACGCTGTCGGTGTGGATGCGCCCGTCCTTGGGCACGCAGCGGCTGCGCACCGTCACCATCAGGGCGTCGGGGTCCAGGTCCAGGCCGAAGGTCTCGGCGAAGGCCTGCGTCGTCTCCGGCGCTGTCAAGGCGGCCAGCAGGCGGGTGAAGCCGTCCAGGTCGCCCCGCTCCAGCTCCGCGCGCGACGGGGCCGGCACCAGGCCGCCATGGGGGCTGTCGGGAAAGTCGTGGCGGGCGGTGACGGCCACGACGGGGGCGATGAAGCCGGTCATCACCAGGTGGGGAAACGGCTCCGTGGCTGGGCGCTGGGCGCGCAGGCCATCCAGGTTCAGGACACCATCCGTCCGATTGGCCGGCGGCACCGGGGCCACGGACGGGGCGGGGGAGGAAAGGGCGGGCATGGGGCGGAGACCTTGAGAGGAGCCAGCCGGGACGGACCCCCTGGCGATGCCCTTTTTTCCACCTGTCCCGCCGGCAGGGCGTTGATCCAGGTCAAGGCCATATCCCTCCGCATACGTCGCCCGCGTTAACTGAATCCACCAGACTCATCATGGAGAATGCCGGCAGCAAGGGGGCGCCTGTACGGGGTTCGCCCTTTAGGATTTCGGGAGTGATGGCGATGCGTTGGATTTCCGATCTGGCCTTGACCCGCAAGATGGCCATACCGCTGGGCATGCTGTTGATCGTGGTCTGCGGCCTCATCCTCTATGCCGGGGCGGCGATGACCACGCTGAACCGCCAGGCGGACCAGCTGGTCGACGTGCTGGCCCTGCGCCGGCAGACGGTGATGCAGCTGGGCAACGCCATGAACGAGGGCACGATCGCCGAGAAGAACCTGCTGCTGGAGCGCAACGCCGAGGCCCGCGCCGGCTTCGACAAGCAGCGGCACGACTACTTCGCCCAGGCCGTGGACCTCGCCAACCTGCGCCTGGCCCAGGTGGATACCACCGCCGACCGCCAGTTGACGGAGGACATGGTCAAGGCGGTGAAGCGCCGGGCCGAGGTGTCGGACATCGTGGCGCCCATGGGCCTGCGCCAGGAACTGGACCAGGCCTACGATTTCTCGGCCAAGGAAGGCCGTACCGCCCGCAAGGCCGCTGCCGCCGCCATCGCCCTGCAGGTCAAGATGACGGATGGCGAACTGGCGTCCGGCAAGGCGGCGGCGGCGGAACAGGGCCGCCGCGCCATCATGCTGCTGGTGGTGGCCAGCGCCATTGGCCTGGGTGCTGCCGTCACCGTGCTGTGGCTGATCGTGCAGCGCCTGGTGGCGCGTCCGCTGGTGCGCATGGCGCGCTCCATGGAACGCCTGGCCGGCGGCGACCAGGACATTACCGTGGAGGGCACGGACCGCAAGGACGAGGTGGGCTCGCTGGCCCGTTCGCTGGAGGTGTTCAAGCAGAACGCCCAGCGGGCGGAGATTCTGGCCCTGGAACAGGTAGCGGCGCAGGAACAGCGCATGCGCCGCACCCAGATGGTGGAGCGGCTGATCATGGACTTCGACCACGCTGTCGCCGTCGTGCTGGACAATGTCTCGACCTCCGCCGACCGTCTGCACGGCGCCGCCGGCACCATGAACAGCATGGCCAACGAGACGCGAGAGCAGGCGACCGTGTCGTCCGCCGCGGCGGAGCAGACCTCGGCCAATGTGCAGACCGTGGCGGCGGCCACGGAGGAGATGACCAGCTCCATCGCCGAGATCGGGCGGCAGGTGGTGCGCTCGTCCCAGGTGGCGTCGCGCGCTGTGGATGACGCCCGCACCACCAACCAGACCATGCAGGGCCTGGCAGAGGCGGCGACCCGCATCGGCACCGTGGTGCAGATGATCCAGGACATCGCCGGACAGACCAATCTGCTGGCGCTGAACGCCACCATCGAGGCGGCGCGGGCGGGTGAGGCCGGCAAGGGCTTCGCCGTGGTGGCGGGCGAGGTGAAAAGCCTGGCCAACCAGACGGCCAAGGCCACCGAGGAGATCTCCGGCCAGATCGCCGCCATCCAGACGGCCACGGGCGGGGCGGTGAACGCCATCCAGGCCATCGCCGCCACCATCGGCGACATCTCGGAAATCACCACCACCATCGCCTCGGCCGTGGAACAGCAGAACGCCACCACCACCGAGATCAGCCGCAGCGTCGCTCAGGCGGCGGTGGGCACGCAGGAGGTGACCAGCAGCGTGGTGCATGTCACCCGTGCCGCCGGACAGGCGGGCGCTGCGGCCGGCGAGGTGCTGTCCGCCGCCGGCTCCCTCTCCGGCCAAGCCGCCACCCTGAAGCGCGAGATCGAGGCCTTCCTCACCGGCATCCGCGCGGCGTGACGTTCAATCGGGCCTGAAGCGGGGCAGGACTGTCGATGGGTGGTTCCATCCCGCCCGTCTGGCCCGCCCATTTGGCCTGTCCGTTTCGGTGGAGAGTCCGGATTCAAGCGGCAAGGGGTGTCCGCATCCGGACACTGTTCGCAAACGGACGCGGGGAATTCACGTTCAATCCATTGATAAATAAACGAATCTGGATCTGGCATACCCTTTGCCATTGGAAGCCCGCAGCGTCCGCCTTGTGATGGGATGCTGGCGGGGTGGCCCTTCCCGGCCCGCCCTGTCCGACTGAAAAGGAAGTGGGGTTATGATGGTCCGGAACGACATCCTGATGGATATGCAAGAGGTCGCTGACACCCGGTCGCTGATCGAGCGGGTGGAGGATGCGCTGCTGTCGGTCAATCCGGACCTGTGGCTAGTCAGCGCCCTGCTGGTCGTGGCCATCCGTTGCCTGGGGGCGCTGTGATGGGCGCGCCGGGCTCGCCCAGCGTGGAGGGTTCCGTTGGCGGTGTCCACATCGTCAAGGCGACGGGTGTGGGCGGCACCGGCGGCATGGGCATCGGCATGGACCGCCGGGTGGAGAAGCCCAAGGGCTGGAAGGGCTGGGTGCACCGCGCCCGCACCGACAGGCGCGCCTGGGCGGCGGGCGTGGCACTGCTGGCGCTGACCGGCGGGGCGGTCGTCCTGACCCAGACCCAGGGAGGTCAGACTGTTCGTGTGGCGGAGTCCCGCCTGACCGTGGCCACCGTGTCCCAGGGCACGTTCGAGGATTTCATCCCCGTGCGCGGCGCGGTGGAGCCGCTGAACAGCGTCTACCTCGACAGCATCGAGGGCGGCCGGGTGGAGAAGAAGCTGGTGGAGGTGGGCCAGAAGGTGAAGGCCGGCCAGCCGCTGGTGGAGCTGTCCAACACCCAGCTGCAGCTGGACATCATCTCGCGCGAGGCGCAGGTGATGGAACAGATCAACCGCCTGCACGACACCGAGCTGCAGCTGGAAACCAACCGCATCAGCAACCAGCGTGAGTTGGCGGAGTGCGACTACAATGTTTCCTGGCTGTCCAAGGACCTGGAGCGCAAGACGGCGCTGATCAAGACGGGCGCGTCCTCGCAACGCGACATCGACATCATCCGCGACCAGATCAAATGGTATGAGCGCCGGCGCGACCTGACGCTGGAGACGATGCGCACCACCGACAAGATGCGCGCCAGCCAGTACACCGAGATGCAGGACAGCACCCGCCGGCTTGAGGAGAACCTAGCCATGGCACGCAAGAACCTGGACAGCCTGGTGGTACGGGCGCCAGTGGATGGCCAGATCACCGTGCTGGACGTGGAGATCGGGCAGACCAAGCAGAAGGGTGAGCGCCTGGGCCGCATCGATCGCGACGACGGCTTCAAGGTCCAGGCCCAGATGGACGAGTTCTACCTGTCGCGCCTGGAACTGGGCCAGACGGCGGAGGCCGCCATCGGCGCCGGGGAGTACAAGCTGAAGGTCGCCAAGATTTATCCGCAGGTTCGCGACGGCCAGTTCCAGGTGGACCTGGAATTCCTGGGAGCAGCACCGCAGGATATCCGCAGCGGCCAGACCCTGCAGATGCGCCTGAAGCTGGGCGCGGCCACCACCGCGCTGTTGATCCCTAACGGCGGCTTCTACCAGGATACGGGCGGCGACTGGATCTTCGTGGTACAGCCGGGTGGGGCCTATGCCGAGAAGCGGCGCGTGCATCTGGGCCGGCGCAATGCCCAGATGATCGAGGTGCGCGACGGGCTGGCGGCGGGCGACCGGGTCATCGTCTCCTCCTACGGCGACCTGGCTCGCATGGACCGCATCGAACTGAATTGATCCGGTTGCGAAACGATCATTGAATTTGTTGTCATAAGACGGGGATGGCAAGGATGTTGAAGCTAGTCGACCTGACCAAGGTCTACCGCACGGAAGAGGTGGAGACCACGGCGCTGAACCAGGTGAACATCCACATCAAGCAGGGCGAGTTCGTGGCCATCATGGGCCCGTCCGGCTGCGGCAAGTCCTCGCTGCTGAACATAGTGGGCATGCTGGACAACCCCAGCAGCGGCCAATACTGGTTCGGGGATGAGGATGTGGCGGGCTATGGCGAGCGGAAGCTGGCCGACATCCGCAAGAAGAACATCGGCTTCATCTTTCAGAGCTTCAACCTGATCGACGAGCTGACGGTGTTCGAGAACGTGGAACTGGCGCTGCTCTACCACGATATCCCGGCGCGCGAGCGCAAGGAGCGGGTGAAGGAGGCCTTGGCCAAGGTCAACATCGCCCACCGTGAAACCCACCTGCCGCAGCAGCTGTCGGGCGGCCAGCAGCAGCGCGTGGCCATCGCCCGCGCCGTCGTCTCGCGCCCCCGCATGCTGCTGGCGGACGAGCCGACCGGCAACCTGGACAGCGCCAACGGCGAAGAGGTCATGAACATGCTGACCGAGCTGAACGGCGAGGGCACGACCATCGTCATGGTCACCCACTCCATGCCCCACGCCCAGTACGCCCGGCGCATCATCAACCTGTTCGACGGCCAGGTGGTGGCGGAAAACCTGCGCGCCGCCTGACGCTCCGCTTCCGTCCCGCCCGTTCCTGCCGCCGCCCTTCGCCGCAAAGGGGGAATGCTGCCCCATGTTCGCCAACTACCTGACCGTGGCGCTGCGCACGCTGATCAAGCACAGGCTCTATTCCGCCATCACGGTGGCGGGGTTGGCGCTGGGTCTGGCGGCGGCCATCCTGATCGGCCTGTTCGTCCATAACGAACTGACCTATGACCGCGACGTCACCGACGCCGACCGCATCCAGCAAGTGCTGGTCACCGCCACCCTGCCCGGCCGGGCGCCGGAGGATGGGGCGTCGCTGCCCATGCCCGTGGGGCCTGCGCTGAAGCAGGCTTTCCCCCGGCAGGTGGCCGAGATGGCCCGCATCCTGCCCCAGACATCCAGCCTCAAGCGGGATGAAACGCTGTTCAGCGAACAGGTGGCCGTGGCCGACACCAGCTTCTTCCGACTGTTCGACTGGCCCTTCCTGGCCGGCGACCGCGCCACGGCGCTGGACGACCCCAATTCGGTGGTGCTGACGCGCAAGACCGCCGCCAAGTATTTCGGCGACGCCGACGCGCTGGGCCGGACGCTGCTGGTGGACGGGCATCCGCTGCGGGTGACGGGCGTCATGCGCGACCTGCCGGCCAACACCCAGTTCGCCTTCGCCCTGCTGCTGCCCATGGACAGCCAGGCCAACCAGACCCCGGACTACCTGAGGGACCACTGGGGAGGGCTGATGACCCTGACCTTCCTGAAGCTGAAGCCGGAGGTCGACCCGCAGGCCGGCGCCGACGCCATCCGGGCCGGCCTTCCCGCCTTCGGCGCCGCCATACCGCCCATCCGCACCAACACGGGTGAGGTTCATCTGGGCGACATGTTCAAGTTCTACCTGGTGCCGTTGGCCGATGCCCACCTGCGTTCCGTGCGCAACGCCATGGTGGAGGGCACTAGCCCCCTGGAGATCGGCATCTTCACCGCCGTCGCCGTGCTGGTGCTGGCCATCGCCTGCATCAACTTCATGAACCTGGCGACGGCGCGAGCGTCCTTGAGGGCGCGCGAGGTGGCGCTGCGCAAGGTGGTGGGTGCCAGCCGTGGCCAGATCATGGTGCAGTTCCTGGGCGAATCCATCCTGCTGACGGGCCTGGCGCTGATCCTGGCGGTGGCGCTGGTGGAGGTGCTGCTGCCCTCCTTCACCGCCTTCCTGGGCAAGCCGTCGCTCGCCTTCAACTATCTGCGCGACGTGCGGGTGCTGGGCTGCCTGGCGGCCCTGGTGCTGGTGGTGGGCGGCGTTGGCGGCCTTTATCCCGCAATCTTCCTGTCCGCCTTTCAGCCGGGACCGGTGCTGAAGGGCAACAGCGGCGGCAGCGGGGCGGGCGGGCGCCTGCGCGTGGTTCTGGTGGTTCTGCAGTTCGCCATTTCCATCAGCCTGATGGTGGCGACGGGTGTGGTCTACGGCCAGCTGGCTTACGCCCAGGGCCGGGCGCTGGGCTTCAACAAGGAAAACATCGTTGTCCTCACCGATCTGTACGGGCCCGAGCTGCAGCAGAAGGCGGAAACCCTGCGCGACGCCCTGCGCCAGGACCCGCGCATCGCCGCGGCGGCCCTGGCCGAGTCCTATCCCGGCAGCGGCACGGAGAACAACACGGGCGTGAACCATCCAGGTGCGCCGGCTGACGACGGGGCGGTGGTATTGCGCCGCGACGCCGTGGATGCCGACTATTTCAGTACCCTCAAGGTGCTTCAGGTGGCCGGCCGCGTCTTCGATCGTGAGCATCCCGCCGACGCCATCCCCCCGGCCGACCCGGCCAATCCGCAAAAACTGCGCCATGGTGGCGTGGTCCTGAACCGGTCGGCCGTGCGGCGCCTGGGCTACGCCTCGCCCGAGGCGGCGCTGGGCCAGCCGCTGATGCTGCCCGGCAAGGAGGGCGAGGCGGGGGTGGAGGTCACGGTGGTGGGCGTGGTGGAGGACTTCCACCAGGGCAGCGTCCACACCGCCGTGGCGCCGCAGATGTTCCTGGAAACGCCCAAGAGCTATAGCCAGCTGCTGATCCGGGTGAAGGCGGGCGAGATGCCCGGCGCGCTGGATCTGATCGACCGCAGCTGGCGCCAGATGATACCGGACCGGCCGGTGCCGCGCGTCTTCCTGGATGCCCAGCTGCAAAGCGTTTATGAGCGTGAGACCAAGACCGGCCAGCTGTTCGCCGCCTTCTCGGGCCTGGCCATCGTCATCGCCGCCCTGGGCCTGTTCGGCCTCGCCTCCTTCACCGCCGAGCGGCGGACCAAGGAGATCGGCCTGCGCAAGGTGCTGGGCGCCGGCGTCACCGACATCGTGCGCCTGCTGGTCTGGCAGTTCTCCAAGCCTGTGCTGGTGGCCAACCTCATCGCCTGGCCCGTCGCGTGGGTCGCCATGCGCCACTGGCTGGACGGCTTCGCCGACCGCGTTTCCCTTAATCCCCTGCTGTTCGTGGCGTCCGGCCTGTCGGCCCTGATGGTCGCCTGGGCCACGGTGGGGCTGCATGCCGCCCGGGTGGCGGCCACCAAACCCGTCGTCGCCTTGCGCTATGAATAAGGAGTCCTCGCCATGAAGATGCTGGGCAATTTCCTGCGGGTGGCGGTGCGCATCCTGGTGCGCGACCGTATGTATACCCTGCTGAACGTGGCCGGTCTCGCCATCGGCATCGCCGCCGCCAGCATGTTGGGCCTCTATGTCTGGCATGAGACGCACTACGACGGCTTCTTCAGCAAGGCTGGCCAGATCTACCGCGTCGACAAGACGGAATTCGTGCCCGGCCGCATGCCCATCACCTACGATTCCACGGCCAAGCCCCTGGGTCCGATGCTGAAGCAGGATTTCCCCGAAGTCGAGGCTATGGTGCGCGTCCACAGCGAGCCGGTGGTGGTGTCGCGCGACGGCAATGCCTTCCGCGAGCGGATGCAGGTGGTGGATGGTGACTTCTTCCGGCTGTTCGACCTGCCCTTCATCGCCGGCGACCCCGGCACGGCGCTGGCCGCCCCCGGCACCGTCGTGCTGCCGGAAAGCCTGGCGCGCAAGTATTTCAACGGCGTGGATATCCTGGGCCGCACGCTGACGCTGACCAACGGCATCAGCCTGACGGTCAGCGGCGTCATCCGCGACCTGCCGACCAATACCCACCTGCGGCGCGAGGCTATGCTGACCAACATCGGGACCCGGCTGGGCGAGAATTTCGACGGCTGGTTCGCCCGCATGGACACGACCTGGAACACCAACTTCATCCGGACCTACATCCTGGTGAAGCCCGGCACCGACCCGGCGGCGCTGACGGCGCGCTTCCCCGCCTTCCTGGCAGCGCGCGACCCCAACTATCTGTCGACCGGCACCAACAAGCCGGCCAAGGCCCTGGTCCTGACCGGCCTGACCCACATCCACACCGATCCCACCGGCGTTCCCGCCAACCTGTTGGGCGTACTGCACGGCCTGCTGGCCGTGGCTGCCGTGGTGCTGGGCATCGCCATCGTCAACTTCGTCAATTTGTCGACCGCCCGATCTTCCCTGCGGGTGCGCGAGGTGGCGGTACGCAAGGCGCTGGGCGCGCCGCGCGGGCTGCTGATCGGCCAGTTCCTGGTGGAATCGGTGTTGCTGACCCTGGTGGCCGCCGTGCTGGGGTACGTCCTGCTGGAAATGCTCATGCCCACCTTCGTGTCCGCGCTGGGCATCCGGTTCGACCGGGGTTATCTCTACAGCCCCTGGCTGCTGGTGGCGGAACTGGCGGGTGTGCTGGCGGTGGGCGGCCTGGCCGGCCTCTATCCGGCGCTGGTCCTGTCGCGGCCCACCGCCTCGGTCCTGCTGAAAGGCGGGACGGTGTCGTCGGGCGGATCGGCGGTGCGCACCCTGCTGGTGGTGGCGCAGTTCAGCGCCGCCATCCTGCTGGCCATCTCCACCATCGTCATCTTCCAGCAGACGCGCTACGTCAGCAGCCAGCAGCTGGGCTTCAACGCCGACGGCGTGCTGCTGGTGCGGGAGCTGCACCAGCCGGAGGCGCGCGCCCACATCGAAAGCTTCCGCCAGGCGCTGCTGCGCATCCCGGGCGTGGCCCAGGCGGGCGCCAGCTTCCATGCCCCCGCCGACGGGTCGGACAGCACCGACAACTACCATGTGCCGGGCACGGTGGACGACGGTACCATCGTCTTCCGCAGCGAATTCATCGGGCACGATTATCTGCAGGCCATGGGCGTGCGGCTGCTGGCCGGCCGCCTGTTCGACCGCGCCGCCACGGCGGATGCGCTGCGCGATCCGGCGGCGGCGGCCCCGACCGAGGGCATCCACAATGTGCGCCCCACCGATCCGCTGGGCCGCACGGTGGTGCTGTCCTGGCGGGCCGTTCAGCGCCTGGGCTTTCACACGGCGGAAGAGGCGGTGGGTCGCCAGGTGATCTATGACGTCGACTATCCGCTGACCATCATTGGCGTGGTGGACGACTGGCAGTTCAACAGTGCCCGGACGGAACTGCAGCCCACCGCCTTCCTGCTGGACGAACGGGGCCTGGATGTCATGGCCGTCCACCTGACACCTGTCGCCGGGGCCGCCACGCTGGCCGCCATCGACCAGCTGTGGAAGGATACCTTCCCCACCATCCCCGAGAACCGGGAGTTTCTGGACGACCATATCCGCGACGCCTACACCGGCGAGATGCGCCAGGGGACCCTGCTGGCGGGCTTCACCGGCTTGGCCATCCTGATCGCCTGCCTGGGCCTGTTCGGCCTCGCCGCCTTCACCGCGCAGCGCCGGACGAAGGAGATTGGGCTGCGCAAGGTGCTGGGCGCCGGCGTCACCGACATCGTGCGCCTGCTGGTCTGGCAGTTCAGCAAGCCGGTCATGGTGGCCAACCTCATCGCCTGGCCGTTGGCCTGGCTGGGGCTCAGGCGCTGGCTGCAGGGTTACGCCTACCGTATCGAGTTGAACCCGCTGGTCTTCGCCGTGGCCGGGCTGGCGGCGCTGGTCATCGCCTGGGTGACGGTCGCCGGCCATGCCGCCCGGGTGGCGGCGGCCAAGCCCGTGGATGCCCTGCGCTACGAGTAGGCGCAAGGCGGAGCGAGGATAGTCAAGGGCCGGATGGCCCGCTGGCACCTGAACGAAGAGGAAGGGGGCATCATGTTCGGCAATTTCCTGAAGGTCGCCGTGCGGGTCCTGGTGCGCCAGCGCCTCTACACCGCCCTGAACATCGCCGGCCTGGCGCTGGGCATGGCCACGGCGGCCATGATCGGCCTCTTCGTCTGGCATGAGATGCACTATGACGGCTTCTTTTCCCACGCTGACCGCATCCAGCGCCTGATCCGCACCTTCCACACACCCAGCGGCGCCGCTGTGACCGTGGCCGCGCAGGCCAAGCCCACGGGCCCGGCCTTGGCGCATGACTTCCCGGAGGCGGAGGCCGTGGTGCGGGTGGTGAACCATGCCGTGGCCGTGCGCCGCGACAGCGCCGTGTTCGAGGTACACCTTACCCTGGCCGACGCAGACTATTTCCGCCTGTTCGACTGGCCCTTCCTGGCGGGCGATCCCACCACCGCCATCAGCCAGCCCGGCACCGTGGTCCTGACGGAGACGACGGCGCGCAAGCTGTTTTCCAGCGTCGACATCCTGGGCCGCGCCGTCACCCTGACCTCGGGCGTGACGCTGACGGTGGCGGGCGTCATCCGCGACCTGCCGTCCAACACCGTTTTCCATATGGAGATGTTGGCCAACATCTCCACCCGTCTCAACGACGGCTGGGATGAGCCTTTCGCCGCGGCTGACACCCAATGGCACCACAGCTTCCTACGCACCTATCTGCTGCTGAAGCTGGGGGTGGAGCCGGCGTCCCTGGTGGCGCGCTTCCCCGGCTTCCTGGCGGCCCGCATGACGGAATACCTGGACACGGCCACGGGCAAGCCCAGCGCGACCCTGGACCTGCAGCCGCTGACCCGGGTGCATGTCGAGGGCATCAGCGACGACGGCGTGCCCCTCAGCCTGTTGGTCACTTTCCTGGGCGTGGGGGCGCTGGTGCTGGGGATCGCCGTCATCAACTTCATCAACCTGTCGACCGCCCGCTCCTCGCTGCGCGCGCGGGAGGTGGCCATCCGCAAGACCCTGGGCGGGCGGCGCGGCATGCTGGTGATGCAATTCCTGACGGAATCGGTGCTGCTGTCCCTCATCTCCGGCGCCTTGGCCCTGGTGCTGGTGGAACTGGCCATGCCCCGCTTCCTGGCGCTGCTGGACCTGCGCATGGATGCGCATTTCATGTCCGGCCTGTGGATCGCGGCCGTGTCGCTGCCCCTGGTGGCGGTGGTGGGCTTGGCCGGCGGCTTCTACCCGGCGCTGGTCCTGTCACGGCCTCGGCCGGGCGACCTGCTGAAGGGCGGGCCCATGGCGGCCGGCGGCGGGCGATTGCGCGCCATCCTGGTGGTGGCCCAGTTCGCCGCCGCCATCGTGCTGGGCATCTCCACCGTCGTCATGCTGCAGCAGACGCGCTACGCCAGTACCCAGCGCCTGGGTTTCATGCCGGAAAACGTCGTGCTGCTGCGCGGGCTGGACACGCCGGCGGGCCATGCCCACCAGCAGGCCCTGCGCGAGGCGCTGCTGCGCATTCCGGGCGTGATCGCGGCGGGCGGCAGCCTGTGGATGCCGGGCGACGGCTCCGATCGCTTCTCCTCCTACCGCCTGCCCGATACGCCCAAGGAGAAGGAACTGCAGCTGCGCACCGAGGGGGTGGACTTCGGCTACATGGAAGCCGTGGGCATGAAGATCCTGGCCGGCCGGCTGTTCGATCAGGCCCATCCCCAGGACGGCCAGATCACCCGGCCGGACGCGCCGGAGGATGAGGAGGCGCCCCAGGGGGACAGCATCGTGCTATCCGCCCTGGCCGTGACGCGCCTGGGTCTGGGCACCCCGCAACAGGCCCTGGGCCACACGGTGATCTATGGCGACCACACGGCCTTGACCGTCATCGGCGTGGTGGACGACGTGCAGTTCGACAGCGCCAAGTCGGTGCTGGAACCCACCCTTTACCTGATCGAACCCCGGTTCATGGACGTCATGGCGGTCCGGGTGGCCGCCGGCAGCGGAGCCGGTACCTTGGCCGCCATCGACGACACCTGGCGCCGCCTCTACCCCGACCTGCCGCTGAAGCGGGAATTCCTGGACGACCACATCCGTGACACCTACGCCACCACGGCGCACCAGGGCCAGCTGCTGGGCCTGTTCTCCGGCCTCGCCATCCTCATCGCCTGCCTAGGACTATTCGGCCTGGCCGCCTTCACGGCGGAGCGGCGGACGAAGGAGATCGGGCTGCGCAAGGTGCTGGGCGCCACCGTGCCCGACATCGTGCGCCTGCTCGTCTGGCAATTCAGCAAGCCGGTGGTCGTGGCGACGCTGGTCGCCTGGCCGGTGGCCTGGGTGCTGGCCGGCCGCTGGTTGGGCGAATTCGTCTACCGCGTCGACCGCGATCCCCTGGTCTTCGTCATCGCCGGCCTGGTGGCGCTGCTGATCGCCTGGGTGACGGTGGCGGGCCACGCCGCCCGGGTGGCCGCCGCCAAGCCGGTGCGCGCCCTGCGCTACGAATAGGATGCCCGCCCCATGCTGCTGAACTATCTGCGTGTCGCGTTTCGTGTGCTCGTGCGCCAGCGGCTTTACGCCGCCCTGAACGTGGCGGGCCTGGCGCTGGGCATCGCCACGGCGGCCATGATGGCGCTGTTCGTCTGGCATGAGACCCACTTCGACGGCTTTTATCGCGATGCCGGCCGCATTTTCCGCGTGCTTCCGGCACAATACCTGCCCGGCCATGAGCCCAGTCGCATGACGGTAACGGCGAAGCCCCTGGGGCCCGTCCTGGCGGCGGACCTGCCGGAGGTGGAGGCCATGGTGCGGGTGGTGCGTCACACCGTGGTGCTACGCGACAAGGGTGCGCCGGTGGAGGACCGCGTCGCGCTGGTGGATGCGCCCTTCTTCCGCCTGTTCGACTTTCCCTTCCTGGCGGGCGATCCGGCTACGGCGCTGGCCGGACCTGGCACCGTGGTCCTGACGGAGGGGCAGGCACGCCGCTATTTCGGGACGACGGAGGTCTTGGGCCGCACCCTGACCCTGACGTCGGGCGCCGGGCTGATGGTGACGGGCGTGGTGCGGGATCTGCCGTCCAACACCCTGTTCAGCCGCGAGATGCCCACCCAGATTTGGACCAACATCGCCACCAAGTTCCAGGACGGCTGGGACCCCTTGTTCGCCGACAAGGACACCCGGTGGCGGGACGAGTTCCTTCAAACTTTCGTGATGCTGCGGCCGGGCGTGGATCCGGCGGCCCTGGCGCCGCGCTTCCCGGCCCTGCTGGCCGCTCACCGCGAAGGCATGGAGGCCGTGGCGCCGGGCCTGGTGGAAACCCTGGAGCTGCAGCCGCTGACAGCCATGCACATCGAGCCGATCGAGGGCAGGGGCATATCTCCCGTCACGCTTGCGGGGTTCGTTGGCGTCGCCGGCCTGGTGCTGGCCATCGCCGTCGTCAATTTCGTGAACCTGTCGACCGCGCGGTCCTCGCTGCGGGCGCGCGAGGTCGCCATCCGCAAGACCCTGGGCGGGCGGCGCGGTCAGCTGGTGGCGCAGTTCCTGCTGGAATCGCTGCTGTTGGCCCTGGTGGCTGGCCTGTTGGGGCTGGTGCTGGTGGAACTGGCCATGCCCCGATTCCTCAACCTTCTGAACGTGCGGTTGGACGCGGGCTTCCTGTCCGGCGCCTGGCTGCTGGCGGCCATCTCGCCGCTGGTGCTGATCGTGGGTCTCGTGGGCGGCCTCTATCCCGCTTATGCCCTGTCGCGGCCCCGGCCCACCGATCTGCTGCGGGGAAGCCGAGCCACCGGCGGCGGCCGGCTGCGCGCTGCCCTGGTGATGCTGCAGTTCACGGTGGCCATCGTGCTGGGCATCGCCACCGTCGTCATAGGCCAGCAGACCCGCTACGCCAGCACGCAGAACCTTGGCTTCCGGGCGGAGGGGGCGGTGGTGCTGCGCGGATTGGACCGGCCGGCGGGATTGGCCGGCATCGACGCCCTGCGCGACGCGCTGCTGCGCATCCCCGGCATCGCCGCCGTCGGTGCCGCCGCCAATGTGCCCAGCGACCGCAGCGAATGGACCAACAACTACCGCCTGCCGGAGGCGCCGGAGGGATTGCCCGACCTGCTGATCCGGACCGAGCAGGTGGACACGGACTATCTGCAGGCCCTGGGCGTGCCCTTGCGGGCGGGACGCCTGTTCGATCCGGCGCGGCCCGGCGACATCACCAGCCATGCCGCCCTGCGGGCGGGTGGTGGCGGCGTCACCATTCCCGTCATACTGTCGACCACGGCGGTGCGGCGCCTGGGCCTGGCCACGGCGGAACAGGCCGTGGGACGCACGGTGATGTATGGCGGCGGCACCGCGCTGACCATCATCGGCGTGGTGGACGACGTGCAGTTCGACAGCGCCCGTTCCGGCTTCGAGCCCACGATTTACCTGGCCATGCATGACGACCGGTCCGTCATGCTGGTGCGTCTTGCACCCAACGCCGACGCCGCCACCCTGGCCGCCATCGACGACACTTGGCGCCGGCTGTTGCCCGACCTGCCGCTGGCACGTGAATTCCTGGACGACCATATTCGCCAGGTCTACGCGGACGAGGCGCGGCAGGGAGATCTTTTGGCCCTGTTCTCCGGCCTCGCCATCTTGATCGCCTGTCTGGGCCTGTTCGGCCTGACGGCCTTCACGGCGGAGCGGCGGACCAAGGAGATCGGCATCCGCAAGGTGCTGGGTGCCACCGTGGCCGACGTTGTGCGCCTGCTGGTCTGGCAATTCAGCAAGCCGGTGCTGGTGGCCAACCTGATCGCCTGGCCCGTGGCGTGGATGCTGATGGGGTGGTGGCTGGGCGGCTATGTCTATCGCATCGACCTCAATCCGCTGGTCTTCGCCTTGGCCAGCCTGGCCGCCCTGCTCGTCGCCTGGGCCACCGTGGCGGGCCACGCCGCCCGGGTGGCCTCGGCCAAGCCGGTCACGGCGCTGCGGTATGAATAAGGAGGCGATATGAATAATATGGCCCTGCTGCCGAACCTGCTGTCCGTCGCCGTGCGCATCCTGTTGCGCCATCGTGTCTATACCGCGCTGAATGTCACCGGGCTGGCACTGGGCTTGGCAGCTGCGTCCATGATCGGCCTCTTTGTCTGGCACGAAACGCACTACGACGGCTTTTTCCACGACGCCGGCCGTATCTATCGCTTGGGACATACGGAATATCTGCCGGGCCGGGCACCCCTAAGCTATCCGGTCACGTCGTTGCCCATGGCGGCGCCGCTGCTGCGCGATTTTCCCGAGATCGAACGGATCGTGCGGGTGGATTATGAACGCCTGGCGGTGATGCGCGACGGCACGTCCTTTGCCGAGATTGCCGCCATGGCGGACGCGGATTATTTCCGCCTGTTCGATTTCCCCTTCCTGGCCGGGCAGGGGGCTACGGCCCTTGACCGGCCCGGCACCGCCGTCCTGACCGAAAGGCTGGCGCGCAAGTATTTAGGTACCGTCGATGTCGTGGGCCGTGTCCTGACCCTGGCGTCCGGCGCCAGCCTGACGGTGACCGGCGTGATGCATGACCGGCCCAGCAACAGCCATTTGCTGGGAGAGCTGGTTACGCGGCTTGATACCCGGCTGAATACCGGCGTTGATGACAAGTTGGCCCGCCGGGCCACGATCTGGGACAGTTATTTCGTCGACACCTACCTGTTGCTGCGGCACGGCGCCGATGCGACGGCGCTGGCGGCCCGCTTTCCCGGTTTCCTAGCCGCGCATTTCCCCGGCTACCGGGACCCTGCGACAGGGAAGGAGACCATTGCCCTGTCGCTGACGGCCCTGGGCGACATCAACCTGGAACAGGGCGCCGATGGTGCCGGGGTTCAGGGCTTCCTGGGTGTCGCGCTTCTGGTGTTGCTGATCGCTGTCGCCAATTTCGTCAACCTGTCGACGGCGCGCTCCACCCTGCGGGCCAAGGAGGTGGCGCTGCGTAAGGTTCTGGGCGCTCCGCGGCGGGCCCTGGTGGCCCAGTTTCTGCTGGAATCAGTGTTGATGGCATTGGTGGCCATGGTGGCAGGGCAGGTGCTGTTGGAATTGGCCATGCCCCGCCTGCTGCAAGCCTTGGCCGTCCACATCGACACGCGCTTCCTGGTCAGCCCCTGGCTGTTTGGGGCCAACGTCGCTGGTGCCGTCGGTGTCGGACTGCTGGGGGGCCTTTACCCGGCCCTGGTCCTTTCCCGACCCGCCCCCGCCACCTTGCTGAAAGGCGAGGGCGCGGCGACCGGCGCCGGTTTCCGCATGGGCTTGGTGGTTTTCCAGTTCGCCGCCGGTATCATGCTGGCCATCGCCGCCGTCGTTATTTTCCAGCAGGCACGGTATGCCAGCACTCAGGCGCTGGGCTTCCAACCCGATGGGGTGGTGGTGGTACGGGACCGCTTTCCTCGCGCCGACGGGCAGTTGCCCCGGCTGAAGGCCTTCCAGGAACAGGTGGTGCGCCTCAAGGGCGTGGCGGTAGCCGGCGGCGCATCCGCCCTCCCTGGCGATGGCAATGAGGACACGGAGAGTTTTCGCCGGCCCGACGCACCCGATGACGGCGCAGCCATCCTGCGGACGGAGCCGGTGGATTACGAATTCCTGAAGGCGTTGGGCGTACACCTGCTGGCTGGACGCCTATTCGACGGCACCGCCCCCGCCGATGCCCTGCGCGTGGACGCCCCCGAGGATCAGGACCCGGCGGGAAGGACCATCGTGCTTTCCCTGGACGCAGCCCGGCGCCTGGGCTTTGCCGCCGCGGAAGAGGCGGTGGGCCAGACGGTGATCTTCGGCAAGAACTATCCCATGACCATCGTCGGCGTGGTAGACCCGGTGCGCTACACCGACGCTCGCATGGCGACACAGCCCGTGGTCTACGTTCTTGATCCAGCGTCGATTCGCAGTCTGGCCATCCGATTGACGGATGACGCTGGGGCGGACACGCTGGCGGCCATCGACGCGCTATGGCGGGGAATGTATCCGGATGCGCCGATGATCCGCCGCTTCCTGACCGATAGCCTGGCGGACCAGTCCCAGCAGGAACGCCGCCAGGCCCTGCTGTTGGGCGTTTTCACCGGACTGGCCTTGGTTATTGCTTGCCTGGGGCTGTTCGGTCTGGCGGCGTTCACCGCCGAGCGCCGTACCAAGGAGATGGGGCTGCGCAAGGTCATGGGGGCCGGCATTCTCGACATCGTCCACCTTATGGTCTGGCAATTTTCCAAACCCGTCCTGCTGGCGGAGATGATCGCCTGGCCCCTTGCCTGGCTGGGGCTGCGGCATTGGTTGGCGGGGTTCACGCTGCGCACGCCGCTCGACCCCCTGGTCTTCGTCACGGCCGGCGCGGTCGCATTGGCGATCGCCTGGATCACCGTCGCGGGCCACGCCGCCCGGGTGGCGGTGGCCAAGCCGGTCAAGGCCCTGCGCTACGAATAGGCGGCGAATAGGGGCCATGCCCGGCGGCGGCTTGCCTTCGGTGGATCGGCGGTCCAGCCTGATCCCCTTGCTTCAACGAGGGGAAACGGATCATGGCGGTGACGGGTGCCGATGTCGAGGCGGCGGCGGAGCTGTTGGCGGGCAAGGCGGTGGCCACGCCCCTGATCACCAACGCGGCCCTGGACGCGGCGGTGGGGGCCCGCGTGCTGTTGAAGCCCGAGGTGCTGCAGCGCACCGGTTCCTTCAAGTTCCGCGGCGCCTACAACCGCCTGGGCCGCCTGACGGCCGAGGAACGGGCGCGGGGCGTGGTCGCCTGGTCGTCCGGCAACCATGCCCAGGGTGTGGCGGAGGCTGCCCGCCTGGTGGGCACCAGGGCCACCATCGTCATGCCGGCCGACGCCCCCGCCATCAAGGTGGCGGGCACGCGCGCCCTGGGCGCGGAGATCGTGTTCTATGACCGCCTGACGGAGGATCGTGAGGTCATCGGGCGCGACCTGTGCGCCCGCACCGGCGCCGTGCTGGTGCCTTCTTACGACGACGTGCACATCATCGCCGGCCAAGGAACCGTGGGGCTGGAGATCGGGCGCCAGGCGGCGGCCCTGGGCCTGACGGTCGACGCCTGCCTGGTGAACTGCAGCGGCGGGGGCCTGGCCACCGGCACCGCCCTCGGCCTGAAGCAGACCTTCCCCCAGGTCAGCGTGCACACGGCGGAGCCTGAAGGCTTTGACGATATGGCGCGGTCGCTGGCCGCCGGTGAACGGGTGGCCAACGCGTCGGGCGGCAAATCCTCCTGTGACGCCCTGCTGGCACCTATTCCCGGCACCATCACATTCCCCTTGGCCCAGGCGCTGCTGGGCCCCGGCCTGGTGGTGACGGAAGCGGAGGTGCGCGCCGCCATGCGATTCGCGGCCGCGAATCTGAAGCTGGTGGTGGAGCCCGGCGGGGCCGCCGCCCTGGCGGCGCTGCTGGCCGGCAAGGTGGAAACGGCCGGCCGCACCATCGCCGTGGTGCTGTCCGGCGGCAATGTCGACCCGGCCTTCTATGCCGAGGTCTTGGCCGAGGCGGCCTGAGGCGCTTACGGTAAGGGAAATGACCCCGGCGCCGGGGCCACAGGAAAGGGACGAGCGGCATGGAACTCGAAGACCGGTTGGCGGTGAAGCTGCTGGCCCAAGCGCAAGCCCTGCTGGGCAAGGCGATGAACGAGACGCTGTGCACCCATCCCGACCGCCGCCTGGTCCGCGCCCTGGTGGACGAGGTCCAGGCGATGATCGCCGAGTTCGGAGATACGTATTTCGAGGACAGGGCCGCTAAGGATCAGGCCGCTTCCGGCTGATCGGTGCCGTTGCCATCCAGCTGGGGGCCTTCCCAACTGCGCCAGATCTGGCCGCGGCTGTCGCGGGTGCGGCGCTGATCGGCGATGGCCGCCTCCAGGCTGCTCACGGCCCGCTCCAGCGCCCGCACGCTGCGGAAACGCTGCCCGTCCAGGGCCTGGAACAGGCTGTGCGAGGCGAAGAACTGGACGTCCCGGCCGTCCTGGACGGCCAGCCCCGCCGTGTGGCGGGCGGTCTCGATGATGACCGCGGCGGGCGCGGGCGCCCGGGCGATGTCCTGATTTTGAATTCGCTGGCTCATGGTGAGCTCCCTCTACACCTCCGCCATTACGGGGGTGTGAAAACAACACGATGGTTTTGTGGCTCAAACCCCGAGGGGGAGGAGCGCTGCGGCTGGACAAGGGCGGGGCGTGCACGCGCGCGCCCGACGGTTCGTCAACAGCGGCAGCCCATGCGCATGTGGGGGCAGCGGTCGGACAAGGAACGGCCGGACCAGGATTGGACGAGCAAGGAGCGGCCGGATAGGGCGGCAGCCTTGGCAGGGAAGCGGGGTCGGGTCGGGAAAGTGCGGGTCATGGCTGGTCCTTCACGTTCCGGAGGAACCACGAAGGGGCTTCGTGGCGCTTTAGCGGTTGGTGACGCGGCGCAAGCTGCTCCGTCAAATGGCCGCGGGCCGGTTGGCCGGGCCCCCCACCGAAAAAGGGAACGAACGGGCGGTTGTTCCTGGACGGCGAAGGGCCCGGCGCTGGCCGGGAAGGAGGGCTGGGAGCGCCCCTTCCTTGATGCCAAGGCTGTCATCCGTCGTCCGCACTGTCAATAATGATAATAATGACGAATCTTTAATGTTGAATTGAGGATGGCGTCACTATCGGCCGTTTTCCTTGGGGCCTTCCCCTCGCGATGGCGGGGCGGAGAATGCCGATAGGGCCAGCCGATGTCGGTGACGGTTGTCACGCCGCCCCTATTCCGTTCGGGCATGCGGCAATTCAACATATTGCCGTGTTGAATTTACGGTAGATCACGCACGCGGGCACGGGCATTGACAGTTGCCCCCGCTCGTTGATCCTATGCCGGCCGGCTTAATCCCCGTCATTCGCCTGCCCACCCTCGAAGGGAATTGCCCCCATGCGTCGTGCCCACTCGTCCCTGCTGACGGCCCTGCCGCTGATCGGCGCGCTGCTGGCGGCCCCCGCCTCCCAGGCCGCCGACCCGGTGGTCCACATCGGCTACATTCCGGTGCTGGGTGCCGCGCCGGCCTACATCATCAGCCAGGAAGGCTGGGACAAGCAGGCGGGCTTCGAGCTGAAGCTGACGCAATTCGACAGCGGCCCCAACATGATCCTGGGCCTGGCCTCGGGCACGCTGGAGGCCTACATGGGCGGCATCGGCCCCCTGATGGTCGCGGGTTCGCAGGGCATCACGGTCAAGGTCGTGGCCTCCACCGCGGTGGAGGAGCTGGTGGTGGCCGGTGGGCCGGAACTGTCGGCCGAGGCGGCCAAGGGCGGCACCAAGGCGGAGGCGATTTCCCGCCTGGCCGCCAAGCTGGGCCGGCCGGTTAAGATCGCGACGCAGCCCGTGGGCTCCATCCCCGACACGGTGCTGAAGTACTGGCTGCAGGAGGATGAGCACGTCGACGCGGCCAAGGTGCAGATCGTGCCCATGGGCATCGACGCCACCCAGCAGGCGCTGCTTGCCGGGGCGGTGGACGCCGCCACCGTGCGCGAGCCGGCGCTGACCATCATCCAGGACCGCCTGCCCACGGTGAAGGTGCTGGCCTACGGCAAGGACATGATCAAGGACCAGCCGGGCACCGTGCTGGGCGTCACCGGCGCCCTCGCCAAGGACCATCCGGAACTGGTGCAGAAGCTGGTGGAACTGGTGGACAAGGCCGTCACCTTGATCGCCCAGGATCCGGCGCGCGCGGCGGCGGACGTGGAAAAGGTGCTGGGCCGCGGCATCGTGGATGTGAAGACCATGCAGCGCGCCCTGACCTCCCCCGCCTCGCAATTCGTGGTCGACCCGCGCCGTATCGTGGAAAAGACCAAGACCCTGCAGGACTTCCAGGTGAAGACCGGCGTCTTGAAGAAGGCGGAGCCGCTGGATACCCTGTTCGACGCCAGCTATTACGAAAAACTCCATAAGTGAGCGTCGTCGTTTGACCTCCCCAACACCGCCGGATCAGCCCGGGGCCGCCCTGCCAGCCCCGGGTAAACGCATACCGCCGTCCGCTTTCCTGGCCAAGCCGTCCCGGCGGTATCGCGGCCTGTGGGCATTGCTGGGCGTCATCGCCTTTCTGGTGGTGTGGGAGGCGGTGCCGCGCCTGGGCTTGGTGCGCCCCGTCCTGCTGCCGCCGCCCAGCGCCATCCCCCAGGCCTTCGCGGCCGAGGTGCGCAGCGGGGCCTGGACGGCCGCCATCCTGCAAAGCCTGGGGCATTATCTCTGGGGCCTGGTCATCGGCTCGGTCGGCGGCATCGCCGCCGGCGTGCTGACCGGCATGTCCCGGCGGCTTGAGGATTTCACCAGCTGGGTGGTGCGCCTGCTGCGCCCCATTCCGGGCCTGGCCTGGGTGCCCTTCGCCATCATCTGGTTCGGTGTCACGCCCACGGCCGCCATCTTCATCATCGTGCTGGGCGTTTTCTGGATCAATTACTTCGCAGCATTGGGCGCGGTGCAGGCCGTAGACCGTGACCTTCTGGAGCTGGCCGATGCCTTCGGCCACCGCTCCACCCCGGCCAAACTGGTCAAGATCGTGCTGCCAGCAGCGTCCGGCGCCATCCTGGCGGGCCTGCGCACCGGCCTGGGCCAGGCCTGGATGTCGGTGGTGGCGGCGGAGCTGTTCGGCGTGCCGGGCCTGGGCCAGCGCATGATGCAGGCCAGTTCCCTGCTGGCGACCGACATCGTCATCGTCTACATGGCCACCATGGCCCTGTTCTACGGCCTGGTCGACATGGGCTTCGTCGCCCTGCGCGACCGTATGATGCGGTGGAAGGCTTAAGATGGCGCAGACTGCCCCCATGATCGAGATCCGCGATCTCAGCCTGGCCTTTCCCAATCCCGCATCGCCTGACGGCCGCACCTTGGTGCTGCGCGACTTCAACCTGTCGGTGGCGGCCGGGGAATTCATCGCCATCGTCGGCGCCTCGGGAGTGGGCAAGTCCACCCTGCTGCGCGTCGTGGCCGGCCTGGTCCCGCCCAACAGCGGCACCGTGGCCCATGCCCGCAATGGCGCGTCGAAAGGCCGCCGGCCCTATGGCCTGGTGTTCCAGGATGCGCGTCTGCTGCCCTGGCGCACCGTGCGTGCTAACGTCGCCTTCGGCCTGGAAGGGCTGGGCCTGCCCGGTGCCGAACGCCGCCGGCGGGCGGAGGAGGCGCTGGCCCTGGTGGGCCTGGCCGACAAGGCCGGCCGCTGGCCGCACCAGCTGTCGGGCGGGCAGCGCCAGCGCGTGGCCATTGCACGCGCGCTGGCGGTCGATCCCGACCTGCTGATGATGGACGAACCCTTTGGCGCCCTGGACGCCATCACCCGGCAGACTCTGCAGGACGAACTGCTGGACCTATGGCGGCGCACGTCCAAGACCATCCTGTTCGTCACCCACGACATCGATGAAGCCGTCTATCTGGCCGACCGCGTCATCCTGCTGGCCGGATCGCCCGCCACCGTGCGGTCGGAAGACAGGATAGGCACCGCCCGCCCCCGCGCCCGCGACGACAACGCCGCCCGCGCCCTGGCGACCCGCATCCGTGACCGCCTGTCGGACCTGATGGACGGCGGCGGGATTTGATATGGGCGGGACGTTGTCATTCATGGATGAATAGTTTGCCTACGAACTTGGGGAATTTTCCCGCATGGCTGAATAGGTAAGGGTTGGGCATCCGCTCATCCCTTGCCACGGATCTGACGCCATGCCCGTTGCCGCCTTTCCCCGCCTGCGCCCCCCACTGCGCATCATCGCCGTCGTTGCGGCGCAGCTGATCCTGGGGCAGCCCGCCGTCGCCGCCCCGCCTGCGCCCCCGCTGACCGTCGCCGTGCAAAACCCTGATGCCGTGTGGAACGCGGTGGCGGTGGAGGGTGCCCGTGTCTTCCTGGCCGGACCGCGCTGGACGGGGACGAAGTTGCCGCCCCTGGTCGTGGTGGCGGGCGGCGGCGCGCCCAAGCCCTTTCCCGACGCCGGTTGGAATGCCTGGGTGCCCGGGGCCGATCCGGCCCGCGCCTTCGTGAACATCAACGCCATCCACCGTGATGATTCCGGCGGCCTGTGGGTGGTGGATACCGGCGCCCCCGACTTCGGCGGCGATCCACTGCCGCGTGGCGCCAAACTGGTGCGCATCGACCTGAACACGGGGCGCGTCGATCGCGTCATCCCCTTGGGCGCCGACGTCGCCCGCCCCGGCAGCTATGTCGATGACATCCGTTTCCACGGGTCGCACGCCTATCTGACCGATGCCGGGCAGCCGGGCCTGATCGTCCTGGACCTGGCCACCGGTGTCGCCCGTCGGGTGCTGGACCGTCACCCGTCCACCGTGGCGCCCGCCGACCGGCCCATAGTCGTGGATGGGGAAACGGTGCTGGCGCCGGACGGCAGGCCCCTGGCCGTGCATTCCGATCCGCTGGAGGTTAGCCCGGACGGCGAATGGCTGTACTACGCGCCCCTGGAAGGGCCCTGGTCGCGGGTGCCCACCCGCTTGCTGGATGATCCCACCGTGCCCGCCGCCACCCTGGCCGACGCGGTGCGACCTTGGATCGACCTGCCGCCGGTGGGCGGCACCGCCATGGGGCCGGACGGCAGCCTGTACTACACCGACCTGGCGGCCAACGCCGTGCGTCGCCGCGCGCCCGATGGCCGTGTGACCAGCGTGGCCCATGACGCGCGCCTGCACTGGGTGGACGCGCCCTACCTGGCAGCGGATGGTACCCTGTGGCTGCCGGCGGCGCAGATGGACCGCGTGGCCCTGTTCCACCACGGCAAGAGCCAGGTGCGGATCCCCATGACCATCTTCACGGTCCGGACCCGTTGAGCGCAGAGAGGCCGGGGCGATGACCCCGGCCTTCCCATCCCAACAGTTCGGTTCAGCTCAGAACTGCTCCTCCGACAGGGCCATCAGGGTGCGGTGACCGGTGCGGATCAGCTCGGCCAGGCCCAGCGATGGGCCCACCACCTGTTCCACGAAGAAGCGGGCGGTGATCAGCTTGCCCTCATGGAAGGCGGCGTCCTGGCCCTGGGCCAGCGCCTGGTTGGCGGCGATGGCGCCGCGGGCCAGCAGGAAGGCGCCGGCGACGTTGCCGAACAGGGTCAGGTAGGGCACGGCCCCGGCGGCGGCCGCGCGCGCGTCCGCCTTCACATGGTCCACCAGGAAGGACGTCGCGTCCTCCAGCGCCGCGATGCCCCGCTTCAGGCCCTGGGCGATGACGGCCAGGTCGTCGCCCGGCTGGGCGGCGGCCGCGTCGGCCGTTTCCGCCATCAGGGCGAACAGGGCGCGGGCGGTGGCGCCGCCGTCGCGGCCCAGCTTGCGGAACACCAGGTCGTTGGCCTGGATGCCGTTGGTGCCCTCGTAAATCGGGGCGATGCGGGCGTCCCGGTAATACTGGGCGGCCCCCGTCTCCTCGATGAAGCCCATGCCGCCGTGCACCTGCACGCCCAGGCTGGCCACCTCGACGCCGATGTCGGTGCTCCAGGCCTTGGCCACCGGGGTCATCAGGTCGTTCAGCAGGCCGGCCTGTTTGGCGGCCTCCGCGTCCGGATGATGGTGGCGGCCGTCCAGGGAGGCGGCTGTGAAATAGACGATGGCCCGCGCGGCCTCCACCTTGGACCGCATGGTCAGCAGCATGCGGCGCACATCGGGGTGGTGGATGATGGTCACCGGCTGCGGCCCGCCGGCCACGTCGCGGCTCTGCACCCGGGTCTTGGCGTAGGCCAGCGCCTGCTGGTAGGCGCGGTCGCCGATGGAGACGCCCTGCAGGCCGACTCCTAAGCGGGCATTGTTCATCATGGTGAACATATACTCGATGCCGCGATTCTCCTCGCCCACCAGGTAGCCCACGCAGGCCCCCTTGTCGCCATAGCTCATGACGGCGGTGGGGCTGGCGTGGATGCCCAGCTTGTGCTCCAGGCCCACGCAATAGGCGTCGTTGCGCTCACCCGGGGTGCCGTCGGCGTTCAGCAGGAACTTCGGCACGATGAACAGCGAGATGCCCTTGGTGCCCGCCGGCGCGTCCGGCGTGCGGGCCAGCACCAGGTGGACGATGTTGTCCGTCCAGTCATGGTCGCCATAGGTGATGAAGATCTTCTGCCCGCTGATGCGATAGGTGCCGTCGTCCTGGCGCACGGCGCGGGTGCGCACGGCGCCCACATCGGAACCCGCCTGCGGCTCCGTCAGGTTCATGGTGCCGGCCCATTCGCCGGAGATCAGCTTTTCCAGGTACCGCGTCTTCTGCTCATCCGACCCGTGGGCGGTCAGCAGTTCCACCGCCCCCTGGGTCAGCAGCGGCCCTAGCGCGAAGGACATGTTGGCGCTGGTCCAGGTTTCCAGCAGCGCGATGAACAGGGTCCAGGGCAGGCCCTGGCCGCCGTGGTCGGGGTCGAAGGGCACGCTGTTCCAGCCGCCCTCGACGAACTGGCGGTAGGCGTCCTTGAAGCCGTCGGGGGTGCGCACGCCCGTGTCCGTCAGCTTCGCGCCCTGGCGGTCGCCCGCCACGTTCAGGGGCGCCAGCACGTTGTCGGCCAGCTTGGCGCCTTCCTCCAGCACGGCGTCCACCAGGTCGGGGGTGGCGGCCTCGAATGCGGGGTAGGCGGCAACTTTGTCCAGGCCGACGACGGAATTCAGGACGAAACGGATTTCCTTCAGGGGCGCTTGATAGGTCATGGTCTCTCGGGTCCTCCCGGGGGACCCGCCGGTGGGGGCCGGCGCCCGTCGCTTCAGGATGGGGGCGGGGCCCGGCACGGCCGGCGGGGGTGCTCAATGTTATTGGGCGGGCGGGCCCGATCATTGAGCGGAAGGGCCACGTCCCGTCGACGCGGGGCCCATCCTGCCGGGACGGCGGCGGGCGGGCAAGCGTCGCCGAAAGTCCAGCCCGGATCCCGCCGCCGCGACGGACTGGCACGCCCCTTGCTTTCCCTACAGGCCAGCATCGGATCGGCCCCCATCGGCCGGTCGTTTTCCAGGTAAGTGAGGTCCGGTCGTGAACAGCGCACTGTCCACCACGCAGTTGACTGCAGCACAGGGTTTGGCGTCTTCCGCCCCCGCCAGGATCGTGGCGGCGGTGCAGCAGGCCAGCACCAGGGCCGGGGTAGATTTTTCCTATCTGCTGAAGCAGGCGTCGGTGGAAAGCGGCTACAACACCAATGCCAAGGCCAGCACCAGCAGCGCCACCGGCCTCTACCAGTTCACCGACTCCACGTGGTTGAACATGGTGCAGCAGCATGGCGCGGAGGTCGGCCTGGGGCAGTACGCCAGCGCCATCAAGACCCGCAGCGACGGCAGCGCCTACGTTTCCGATCCCGCCACCCGGCAAAAGATTCTCGACCTGCGCAAGGATGCCGATACCTCGGCCATGATGGCGGCCCAATTGGCCCAGGACAACAAGACCACCCTGCAGCAGCAGGTGGGCGGCACCATCGGCGGGACCGAGCTGTACCTGGCCCATTTCCTGGGCGCCGGCGGCGCCTCCAAGTTCCTGAACGCGCTGAAGAAAAACCCCAACCAGGCGGCCGACGCCGTGGTGCCGGACGCCGCCGACGCCAACGACGCCGTCTTCTATGACGGCAACGGCAAGGCCCTGTCCCTGGGCCAGGTCTACGACCGCTTCGCCAAGAAGTTCGACGGTATGGGCGGTGCCAGCGCGGACAAATATGCCGGGTCCACCACGCTGGGCACCGTGCAGACGGCCGACAGCACCTCCCAGCCGTGGGACATGGTGCGGGGCGCCAGTTCGTCCAAGATGCCGCTGTCCACCTATACCATCATGATGCTGAACGCCCTGGCCGCGCCCACCGAGGATGAGGACCAGGACAACAAGGACGGCTACAGCCAGCAGGAACAGCGCATGACCACCAACCGCGCGCCCAACATGGCCGCCGCCTACATGGCCAGCGCCTAAAGGGCGGTGGCCTCCGGCGTCGCCGGCACGGCCATCCACGCTTTCACGCCGCCGTCGCTGACCTGCCCCAGCTGGCCGCCGCACTGTCGCGCCAGCTGTTCCAGCAGCAGGTGGCCCAGGCCGGTGCGGGCCGGGCGGGGATGATGGTTGCCATTAGTGCCGGAATCTTCTGCCGGCCCGGCCGTTGTTGCCGGGCTTTCGCCGTTGGCGGCGGGCGGCGGCAGGCCGACGCCGTCATCCTCCACCCGCAGCACCCATCGCTGCCCCTCCGTGCCCAGGCGCACGGCGACGGTGCCGGGCCGCCCGGCGGGGAAGGCGTATTTCAGCGCGTTGGTCAGCAGCTCATTGGCCGCCAGGCCCAGGGTCACGGCGGCCCGCTGCGGCAGCTTCAGATCCTCGACCTCGACAGTGAAGGTGATGGGGCGGCCGGCGACATGGGCGGCGGCCAGGTTTTCCACCAGCTGGCCCAGGAAGGCGCGGGCCGGCACGAAGGGCTCGCGCTGCAGCCGCTGCAGGCTGGAATAGACCAGGCCCAGCACCCGCACCCGTTCCCCCGCCTTGGCCAGTTCCCCCGCCTCCTTGGCGCCCGCCCGGCTTTCCGCCACCATCAACAGGCTGGACACGGACTGCAGGTCATTGCGGATGCGGTGATAGATTTCACGCAGCAGCATGGCCTGCTGCTGTTCCCCCGCCGCCAGGGTGTCCAGGGCGTCATGCAAGGCCGCGATGATGGAAACCACCACCAGGCTGGTCACGACGAAGAGGGCGGGGCCCGCCCAGCCCTTGGGCGGCAGGGCCGACAGCCGGTCGGGCAGGGTGGCCAGCTGTTGCGTCCAGGGTATGCCGTCGTCGGCCGGTGCGAAGAAGGGCAGGGCCAGCGTCGTGCTCAGGACCACGGCCACCAGGCCGGGCCCGACCCCGAACCACAGCGTGCCCAATACCAGGGCCGGGAAGAAATGCACGACGGGATAGCCGTCCAGCACGTCGTCCAGCGCGATACGCACACCGAACGCCAGGCACACCAGCAGGGCGGCCCCGGCATAGCGTACGGGCGCTGGTCGCCGTCGCAGGGACAGGAAGGTCGTGATGAACGGCTTCATGGCGGCTGATCATACAGTCGCCTCGGCCGAACGCACTACTGCGGATGGCTAGAATCGTTGGGAGTACGGCCGCTAAAAATGGACCAGGGCCGGATCTTCCGCCCGGCCGGCCATCATCTGGCCGCCGCACGCGCCACCCGTCATCTGGCGCGGGACGGATACGGCGGCATCGCTGTCATCGGCCAACGGGGTCTGCCCCACCAGGGTACCACCCCGCAGCAGCCTAAGGTAAAGGGGCAGGGGTGAGGGGTGAGGGCCAATGGGGGTCGAGGTCTTGCCAGGCATAGGCTCTCTCCCTCTCTTGGGGTGGGCCGGCGACTCCTACGCGGCGGCACCACGGGCTCCTTTATCTCTACAACCCAGGGTCTCATGGCCCCCGAGTCGCCGTCAATTGACGCCAAAGGTCAGTACTGGCCTATGCCTGGGCCCGGCTTTCCCGAAAAATCCTGCCTATTGGGGTAAGATTTTCCCTGGGTTCATGAGGTCGCGCGGATCCAGCAGGCGTTTCAAGCTTGCCATAAGATCGATTTCCAGGGGTGACCGCGCGCGTGCCAGTTCGTTGCGTTTCTTGTTGCCGATGCCGTGCTCGGCGCTGATCGACCCATCCAGCTCCAGCACCACGTCGTGCACCGCCCGCATGATCCGCTCGCCCAGGGCTAGGAAGGCGTCGCGGTCGGCCGGGTCGTCGCTGTCCGGCCGGGCGATGTTGTAGTGGATGTTGCCGTCCCCCAGGTGGCCGAAGGGGTAGGGCCGGGCGCCGGGGCACAAGGCCGCCACCGCCTGGTTGGCCCGCTCGATGAACTGGGGGACGCGGCTGACCGGAACGGCCACGTCATGGTGCAGGGCGCCACCCACCTTGCGCCCGATCTCCGGCAGGCCCTCGCGCAGGCGCCACAGCTTCTGCCGCTGGTCGCCGCTGGCGGCCAGGGTGGCGTCCGTCGCCTCCCCCGCGTCGATGGCCTCGGCCAGGGCCGCCTCCACCGTGTCGCGCAGGGCATCGCCGGGGGTGCCGGCCGTCAGTTCCGTCAGGATGTACCAGGGGGATGGTTCGGACAGCGGGTCGTTCTGTTCGCCCAGGTAGCGGGCGGCGCCGTCGATGGCGAAGCGCGGCATGATCTCGAAGGCCGAGACGGCGTCGCCGCTGGCTTGGCGCAGGCGCTTCAGCAGGCGCAGGGCGGCGGTCACGTCGGGTACCGCCACCAGCGCCGTTTCCATCTGGCGCGGTCGGGGCACCAGCGACAGGGTGGCGGCGGTGATGATGCCCAGCGTGCCCTCTGCACCCAGGAACAGGTGCTTCAGGTCATAGCCGGTGTTGTCCTTGCGCAGGCGGCGCAGGCCGTTCCACACCTGCCCGTCGGGCAACACCACCTCCAGCCCCAGAACCTGGGCGCGGGCGTTGCCGTAGCGCAGGGTCAGGATGCCGCCGGCATTGGTCGACAGGTTGCCGCCGATGGTGCAACTGCCCTCGGCGCCCAGGCTCAGGGGGAACATCAGGTCCACGTCGTTGGCGGCCTGCTGCACCGTGGCCAGGATCACGCCCGCCTCCACCGTCATGGTGTGGTCCAGGGGATCGATCTCGCGGATGCGGTTCAGGCGGCCCAGGTTCAGCAGCAGGCTGCCCTCGGCCGCCAGGGCGCCGCCCACCAGGCCGGTGTTGCCACCCTGGGGCACCAGGGCGATGCCTGCCTCCGCCGTCAGGCGCACCACGGCCGCCACTTCTTGCGTGCTGGAGGGGCGCAGCAGGGCCAGCGGCGTGCTGACGGCGTTGCCGCGCGCTTCCGTCAGGTAGGGGGCTTGCGCGTCCGCATCGGTGATGTAGCCGCCGGGCCCGAGCAAGTCGGACAGGGATTTCAGGCAGGCCTGGGCGGATTCTGAAAGGCGGGTGCTCATGGGGCTTCATCCGGAATCAGGGCCACCAGGTCGGTGATGCCCACGTCCTGGCCGGCCTGGGTCAGCAGGGTGGTGACCTGGCCGCGGTGATGGGTCTGGTGGTTGAAGAAATGCACGATCAGGTCGCCGAAGCGGCGGGCGCAGGCTGTGCCGGTGCTGCTGGTGTAGGCCAGCACGTGGTTCAAATCGCAGGGGCGGATGCAGGCGGCCCACTGGCTGATGGCCGTGTCCATCACCTGGCGATCTGCCGCCAGGCTGGCCAGGTCGGCATACAGCGCCTCATCCAGGCGGGTGGGGGGCGGCAGAGCCATCACCGGGTCCAGGGTGGTATAGCCGGCGGGGTGGGTGCGGAAACGGCGCAGCCACAGCAGGTCAGCCACCATCAGATGGTTCAGCGTGCCCAGGATGGAGCGGAAGAAGGCTCCCCAGTCGGCGGTCAGGGCCTCGGCCGGCAGGCGCGCCGCCGCCTCCAGCACCTTGGCGTTCATCCAGGCGTTGTACTGGGCCAGCAGGACGATGTGCCGGGGATCGGCCATGGGCGGGACCTCGGGAAGCCAGGGGCGTTTGGCGCCAGAGTGTCCGCTCCCGCCCGCTGTGATCAAGTCCTAACGGTGTGGTCCGTCAACCGGTTCCGTCTTAGGGCCGGGGTGCCGCCGCCCGGCGCAGGCGGTCATTGATGGCCAGGCCCAGGCCTACCTCGGGGATGGCCATGACGGCGATGCCGCTGAGGCCGGGCTTGTCCAGCTTGCGCAGCATGGCGAACAGGTTGGCGGCGGCCTCGTTCAAATCGCCGGTGGGCGACAGGTTCAGCCGCTCCGCCCCGCCCAGGACGAAGCGGTCGGGGCCGAAGCCCAGCAACGCTTCATCCTTGGCGGCGTTCAGCGCGTTCAACCGCACCGGCAGGCCGGGGGCGTAGTGGCTTTCCAGCATGCCGGGCGCCTTTATGCCAGTGCCCGGGGTCGCGGCGCGCTGGATGGGGCCCAGCACGGCCTCGATTTCCTCCGGCGTGATGGAACCGGGGCGCAGCAGCACCGGGTGCTCGCCCGACAGGTCCAGCACGGTGGACTCCACCCCCACCGGGCAGCGGCCATCCGCCAGGATCAGGGCCAGGCGGCGGCCGCCGCCATCAGGAAATTCCTCGCGCACATGGATGGGTGCGGTGGGGCTGACGTGGCCGGACCGGTTGGCGCTGGGGGCGGCGATGGGCCGGCCGCTGGCCTGCAGCAGGGCGCGGGCGGTGGGATGGCGCGGCACCCGCACCGCCACCGTGTCCAGCCCGGCGCTGACCAGCAGCGAGAGGGCGGCATCCGCCCGCCGGGGCAGGACCAGGGTGAGCGGGCCGGGCCAGTACAGGTCGGCCATCTGGTGCGCCCGCTCATCCATCACGGCGTAGCGCTCCACCGCCTCCACATCCGGCAGATGGACGATCAGGGGGTTGAAGCTGGGGCGGCCCTTGGCGGCGAAGATGTCGGCCACCGCCTGGTCGTTGCCGGCGTCGCCGCCCAGGCCGTAGACCGTCTCCGTCGGGAAGGCCACCAGCTTGCCGCCGGCCAGCGCCTGCGACGCGCGCTCCAGCGCCTCTTGGGTGGGCGGGGACATGTCGGGGGCTGTATGGGACTCGGTCACGGGGCGGCACCTGGCAAAAGGGATCACCCTATCTAGCCCACCCGTGCGCCCGGTCCAAGGGTAGTGGCCGCAGGGCCGGCCTCGCCTTTTGGGGCATCACCCATTGTGCACTGCACACTTGCCCGCCACCGTCGCCGGGTCCACACTGCCGGCCACGGTCATTCCTGAAAGGGGGAGCCATCATGGCGGGGCACGTCGTCACCATCGCGCAGCAGAAGGGCGGGGCGGGCAAGACCACGCTGGCCATCCAGCTGGCCGTCGCCTGGTCGCTGGCCGGGCTGCGCGTGGCGGTGGTGGATATCGACCCCCAGGGCAGCCTGACCGCCTGGTTCGGCCTGCGCGTCCAGGCCCTGGACGATCCCGGTCTGACCCATATGCAGATCAACGGCTGGCGCACCCAGAAAGAGGTGGAACGCCTGGCGCGGGAACATGACGTGGTGGTGGTCGACAGCCCCCCGCATGCCGAGACGGAGGCGCGCATCGCCGTGCGCGTGGCCGATCTGGTGGTGGTGCCGGTGCAGCCCAGCCCCATGGACCTGTGGGCCACCCGCCCCACGCTGGAGATGGCCAAGGCGGAAAAGCGGGCGGTGCTGGTGGCGCTGAATCGCGTGCCGCCCCGCGCCAAGCTGGCCGATCGCCTGACAGAGGCGGTGGCGGGATTGGGCGTGCCCATGGCCGAGGCTGCCATCGGCAACCGCGTCGGTTTCGCCGGCGCCATGATGGATGGCCTATCGCTGCAGGAGACCGATCGCCGCGCCAAGGGGTCGGAGGAAATTGCCGCCCTGGCCGGCGAAATCCTGGCCCGACTGGGCGGCACCCTGGCGTCCGGCACCCGCAGCGCAAGCGCCTGAGGCTGGGCTGCATCCGCGCGGGTGCCTTCATTGCACGGGGTGCGCGCGGCGGTGTATACCCGACCAGCCGCCTGGGGGGCTTGGGCGGCGCTGGGTTGGGGTTGCCATGCAAATCTTGTCGCGCCTGCTTTCGCGCCGTTCGCCCGCAACCGTGGAGGTGGCGGCGCCGGTTCTGCCGGACGTGGTCATCGCGGAACCGTTCCATGCCTTCATCCATCGGCTGAACGCCATCACCGTGCCCGGTGACCTGCGTGCCATCCGCGGCGGGCGGGCGCTGCAGGCCATCGTCATGGATGAGGCGGGGGCCCAGGTCCGGGTGGGGCAGATCACCCAGTCCGCTCCCGGCGTCGATCGCATCGCCTTCCAGGAGTTCCCGGACGGGACGGGCCCCGCCTTCTGGCTGTTCGTGGTCGAACCGTTGGGCGAGGCCGATCCAGCCCCCCTGGTGCCGGCGCTGCGCGCCTTGGCGGTCAGCCTGGGCCAGCGGCCGCTGCTGGCGGTGGGCTGCGAAGGTCCCCGCCTGGACCGCGCCCAGCTGAGCTTCGCCATGATCAGCGACGAGCCGCCGGCCGCCACCCTGCCGCCCCTGGACCAGCCGGTGGTGGACGGAAGCGCGCTGTCGCCGGAACAGCGGCAATGGCGGGAAGAGGGGGTGGCCATCCTCAAGGGCTTCCTGCCCGACGATCTGCTGGATCCCTACATCGCCCGGCGCGAGCAGGTGAGCCGGCCGGGGGGCTGGCGCTCCCCCACGCCCTATATGCACGTGGAGGAGTTGCGGCGCATCTGCCTGCACCCGCCCCTGATGGGGGTGCTGAACAGCCTGGTGGGGGAGGAGATGCTGCTGCACCTCAATCTCACCGGCTGGGTGTCCACCGAGCGCGACTGGCATCAGGATGAGTATCTGAGCCCACCCTTCGTGAACAGCTGGTACGCCGCCGTGTGGATCGCGCTGGACCGCATCCATCCCGACGCCGGCCCCTTCGAATACATCCCCGGTTCCCACCGCTGGCCCCTGCTGCGCGGCGCGCGCGTGCGCCAGTTCATGACGGATGAGGAACGGCGCCTCGCCGCCGTGACCGACAGCGGCTATGACGCCTGGCCCAGCGTCACCCAGTCCTACGTCGCGCCCATCGTGGAGGCGGAGATCGCCCGGCGCGGTGTCGAAAAGCGGGCCTTCTTGGCGGAGAAGGGCGACGTGCTGGTCTGGCACGGCCGCCTTATGCATCGCGGTTCCCCCGCGCGGCAGCCGGGATTGGAGCGGCGGTCACTGATCGCCCACTACACCGGTGTGAACCACCGCCCCGATATGCCGGACCGCCGGGTCGAGGCTGGCGGACAATACGCCGTGTTCCACACCCCCCTGATATGACCCCTTTCCCCGTGATGAGCCGGCCCTCCCGATGACCTTCCTGTCCCGCCTGTTCGGCCGCCGGCCGGCTTCCGCACCCCTCGACGCGCCGCCGGCGACGCTTCCGCCACTGCTGATCGTGGAGCGGGTGGTGACGCGCGTGGCCCACCTGGAGGTCGTGGAGGTGCCGGGGGACATCCGGGCCGGCCGGGCGGAGCGGAAGCTGCACGCCCTGCTGGTCGACGAGGCCACCGGCCTGGCGCGCCAGGGCCCGCTGGTGTCACGCACGCCGGATGGCCTGTTCGAGGGCGACCTGCGCTGTGACCGCGTCACCGTGCCAGCGTTCCCCACGGGGTGCGGTCCTGTCTATTGGCTGTTCGTGGCCGAGGCGGAGGAGGCGCCGGACGCCCAGGCGCTGGCGCCCGCGCTGTTGGCCCTGGCGGGCACGCTTGGGGACCGGCCGCCCCTGGGCGCCCTCTGCTACGGCACGCCGCAGGACACCAGCGGCGGCATTCGCTTTTCCATGTTGAGCGACCATCCCGACCCCCAGGGCCTGCCGCCGCTGGACCAGCCGGTGGTGGACGAGGCCGCGCTGACCCCCGAACAGCGGCAATGGCGGCGCGAGGGTGTCGTGCTGCTCAAGGGCTTCCTCGGCGATGACCTGCTGGACCCCTATATCAAGCGGCGGGAGCAGGTGGACCGGGCGCTGGGCTGGATCACCCCCACCCCCTACATGCAGGTGGAGGAGTTGCGGCGCATCTGCCTGCACCCACCGCTCATGGCCATCATGAACAGCCTGATCGGGGAGGAGATGATGCTGCATCTGAACCTCACCGGCTGGGCCTCGACCGAGCGCAACTGGCATCAGGACGAATATCTCAGCCCGCCCTTCGTCAACGGTTGGTACGCCGCTGTGTGGATCGCCCTGGACCGCATCGACCCGGATTCCGGGCCGTTCGAATACGTTCCGGGCTCCCACCGCTGGCCCTTGCTGCAGGGCGAGAGGGTGCGGCAGTTCATGTCGGCGGCGGAGCGCGACCGCGTCACCGGCACCACCGGCAGCGCCTCCTGGCCGCACCTGACGCAACGCTACGTCACCCCCGCCATCGAGGCGGAGATCGCGGCCCAGGGGGTGGAGACGCGCCGCTTCCTGGGGGAGAAGGGCGACGTGCTGATCTGGCACGGCCGGTTGATGCACCGCGGCTCGGCGCCGAACCGCCCGGGGGTGGAGCGGCGGTCGCTGATCGGCCACTACACGGGCGTGAATCATCGTCCGGACATGCCCAACCGGCGCTTCGACCATGGCGGGTACTATGCCGTGTTCGACTATCCGTTAAAGTAGGCGCGGGCGCCGGGGCCTCCCCAGTCGGGATGATCTGTGTCAAGCTGGCCGGCAGCCGCGCTGTCGGGGCCCGCCCATGACCGTTCCGTCCTCTCGCCTACTGTCGATCCGCCGCCATGACGGCCCGCAGGACACCTGGCATGTGGCCAGCCTGGCGCCCCCGCCGGTGCTGTCGGGCCTGGTGGATGGGTATGCCGACTATCGCGAGCGGACCAGTTTCACCACCCGCCGGGAATTGCCCCACGCCCAGGCCGTCCTGATCGTCAACCTGGCGGAGCCGATCGGCATCGTGGGCGGCGACGGGCGGCCGATCACCCTGCGGGCCGGTGAGGGCTTCGTGGCCGGTGCCCACCTGGCCCCGGCGCTGTCCCGGTCGGGCGGCACCCAGGCGGGGATGCATGTCTTCCTGCCGCTCTCCGGCCTGCGACGCCTGCTGGGCTGTCCGCTGACGGATCTGGTCGACCGCGCGGTGCCCCTGGACGCTGTCCTGGGCCCGGCGGGGACGCGGCTGGGCCAGGCGCTGGCGGAGGCGCCGGACGGAACCGGCCGCATGGCCGCGTTGGACGATGCGCTGACCCGTCGCTTCGCCGCCACGCCCGCCCTGCCGGGGGCCCAGGCGCACGCGCTGGCCCTGCTTCGTGGCCGGCCCGACCTGGACATCGCCGACATCGCGCGGGACATCGGGTGGAGCGCCAAGCATCTTGCCAATCGTGTGAAGGACGCGCTGGGCGTGGGGCCGCGCACCTACCGCCGCCTGATGCGGTTCGAGGCGCTGACCAAGCGGCTGGGGGCCGGGCCGCCGGATGAGGGCAGCGGCGGCTGGGCCGGCATCGCCATCGATGCCGGCTATTGCGACCAGTCGCACATGATCCGGGAATTTCGGGAGTTCGCCGGGCTGACGCCGGGGCAATACCTGGCCCAGTCCCTTCCGGACGGCGGCGGCCTGGTGGAGGCCGGGATAGGGGAGGTTATTTAGATCCAATCCAGGCCGCGCCGTTCGGCCCTATGGTCGGGCCAGCGGCATCGTCGCCGCCTGACAGGAGACTGAGCCCCATGCCCACCCGTTCCCTGATTCCCTGCCTGCGTTATCAGGATGCGCCGGCCGCCATCGACTTCCTGTGCGCCGCCTTCGGCTTCCAACGCCACGCCGTCTACGCCGACGACCAGGACCCCAACCTCATCCACCACGCCCAGCTGACGCTGGGCGACGGCATGGTCATGCTGGGATCCGCCCAGCCCGGGCCGTCAACCGACGCCTATCGCTGGAAAACGGCGGCGGAGGCGGGGGGCGTCACGGCGTGCATCTACATCGTCGTCGACGACCTGGACGCCCACCACGACCGCGCCCGCGCCGCCGGGGCGGAGGTCGTGACCCCACCGCACGACAATGAAGGCTACCCCGGCCGGGGCTACCACGCCCGCGACCCGGAAGGAAACAGCTGGAGCTTCGGCACCTATGATCCCTGGGCGCCGCTTTGAGGTCGACGCTTCGATGACCAGCGGCGGGCGTATCCGGCCCGCCGCCTTAGCCCTGCTTACAGCGCCTGTACCGCCGCCAGCACGGCGTCGACGTGGCCGGGCACCTTGACCTTGCGCCAGACCTGGGCCACCTGGCCGTCCTTGCCGATCAGGAAGGTGGCGCGCTCGATACCCATGTATTTGCGGCCGTACATGTTCTTTTCCACCCACACGCCATAGCGCTCGCACACGTCGTTGTCGGCGTCGGACGCCAGGGTGAAGGGCAGGTTGTACTTCTTCTTGAACTTGTCGTGGCTGGCCACGCTGTCCTTGGACACGCCGATGATGGTGGCGTCCACCTTCTCGAAGTGTGGCAGGGACTCGCCGAAGCCGCAGGCCTCGGCCGTGCAGCCGCTGGTGTCGTCCTTGGGGTAGAAGTACAGCACCACCGGACGGCCTTTCAGCGAAGACAGGGTGACGCTGCCGCCACCATCGGTGGGCATGGTAAAATCCGGGGCGGGGGTTCCGACCTCAACGGCCATGGTGCTTTTCCTTCCTGGTTCGGGCCTGGGTTCGTGCCGAGGTTTGCGACGGTGGACTGATGACGGGGCGGATACGGTCCAGCCCGCCGGTTGGATCAAGGGGCCGGCGCCGGCGGGCGGGCGGCGGGTTCCTCCACCACCTTCCGGAACAGGGCGTGGGCCTGGGCCGCCGCGGCGCGGATCTTTGCCTCCGCCGCGTCGAAGTCAAGGCCATGGCCCACCGCTTCGGCCAGGGCCAGGCGCAGGGCCGGCGGCGCCTCCGCCACCTTGACCTCGCCCTCCACCGTCAGGCGCAGGAAGGCCTGCACCCGGCGCCACAGCCGGTGGATGTCGATTAGGGCGTCGGCGTCCGCTGCATCCAGCAGCCCGGTGTCCCGCAGGCGGGCCAGGGCGCCGGTGGTGTTGGGGTCCAGGATGCCGGGATGGTCGGCGGCATGGCGTAGGGTCAGGTATTGCACCAGGAACTGGATGTCGACCATGCCGCCGCGCACATGCTTCACCGACCAGGGGTCCTTGGTGTGGTGCTCCTTGTCCATGCGGACGCGCATGTCGGCCACGTCGGCCAGAAGCTTGTCCGGGTCGCGCGGCTGCACCAGCACGGCGTGGATGGCCTCGGCCAGTCGCGTGCGCAGGGCCGGCGGCCCGGTCAGTACCCGGGCGCGCGTCAGGGCCATATGCTCCCACGTCCAGGCGCTTTCGTGCTGGTAGCGGGTGAAGGCGTCCAGGCTGACGGCCAGGGGCCCCTTGTTGCCGGAGGGGCGCAGGCGCATGTCCACCTCGTACAGCGCGCCCTCTGCCGTGGGCACGGTGATGGCGTTGATCAGGCGCTGGGTCAGGCGGATGAAGTATTCGCTGGGCGACAGCGGCTTGGGGCCATTGGATTGGTCCGACCCATCCGGCACCTGATAGACCGTGATCAGATCCAGGTCCGATCCCAGGGACAGCGACCCCGCCCCCAGCCGCCCCATGGCCAGGATGGCCATGCCGGTTCCGTCATCCGATCCGGTTTCGAAACGACCATGGCGGAGGGCGAACTCCGCTTCCACCCGCTCATGCAGGACGGTCAGCGCCGTGTCCGCCACCTCGGTCAGGAAGGGGCCGCACTGGTCGCCGTCGGTCAGGTGCCGCAGGATCTGGATGCCGGCGCGCAGGCGCTGGTCGCTGGTCCAGCGCCGCGTCAGGTCCAGCACCTCTTCGAAGTGGTGGGCATCGGCCAGCTGGCGGAACAGCCCCTCGCGCAATTCCTGGGCGTTCGGCAGATGGTCGAAGAAGCCGGGGGTCAGCACGGCATCCAACTGCGACGGGCGCCGCGACAAGCTGTCGGCCAGGCGCGGGGCTGTGCCCATGATCAGGGCCACCAGCTCCAGCAGCTTGGGGTTGGCGTAGAACAGGCTGAACAGCTGAACCCCGGCGGGCAGGCGGCTCAGGAACTCATCGAACTTCAGGAAGGCCTGGTCGGGCTGGGCCGTGCCGCCCAGGGCCGCCAGCAGGGTGGGCACCAGCTCCGTCAGCAGCTCCCGCGCCCGGGTGCTGCGGGTGGCGCGGTAGCGGCCGTGGTGCCAGGCGCGGATTTGGGCGGCGACGGCCGAGGGGTTCTGGAAGCCCAGCCCCCGCAGGGTGGTGATGGTGTCGGGATCGTCCTCCGTCCCGGTGAAGACCAGATTGCCGGGCCCGGACAGCGGTGGCGCCTCCTCGAACAGGGCGGCGTAGCGGTCCTCCACCCGCCCCAGGGTGGCCAGCAGTTCGGTGCGGAAGGTATCGGCGTCGGCATAGCCGAGGAAGGTGGCGATGCTGGCCACGCCCTTGTCGTCCACCGGCAGCTTGTGGGTCTGCTGGTCGTCCACCATCTGCACCCGGTGTTCCACCCGGCGCAGGAAGCGGTAGGCAGCCTTCAGATCCTCGGCCGCGTCCTCGCCCACGCGGCCGGCGGCCACCAGGGCGTCCAGCGCCATCATGGTGGCGGGCGTGCGCAGGTGGGGGTCGCGCCCGCCATAGATCAGCTGCTGGGTCTGGGCGAAGAACTCGATCTCGCGGATGCCGCCCCGGCCCAGCTTGATGTCGTGGCCGTTCACCGCCTTGTCGCGGTGGCCCTTATGCGCGCCGATCTGGCGCTTGATGGAATGGATGTCCTGGATGGCGGCGAAATCCAGGCTGCGGCGCCAGATGAAATGGCGGATCAGGCCCATGAAGTCCTGGCCGGCCTTGCGGTCGCCCGCCACCGGCCGTGCCTTGATCATGGCCGCCCGCTCCCAGTTCTGGCCCAGGCTGCCGTAATAGGCCTCCGCGGCGGAGACGGAGACGGCCAGGGGCGTGGCGCCGGGGTCGGGGCGCAGGCGCAGGTCGGTGCGGAAGACGTAACCGTCCACCGTCCGCTCCTCCATGATGCGCACCAGGTCGCGGGCCAGGCGCACGAAGGTGCGGGTCATCTCATCCGGGTCGCGGGCCTGCACCACGCCGTCGTCGTAAAGGACGATCAGGTCGATGTCGCTGGAGTAGTTCAGCTCCAGCGCCCCGAACTTGCCCATGGCCAGCACGATCAGGCCGCTGCCGGCCTCCGGATCGTTCTCGGCGTCGGGCAATCGGATGTCGCCCTTGGCGGCCAGTTGGCGCAGCAGGTGGCGGGCGGTCAGGCGCAGGGCCGCCTCCGCCAGCTGGCTCAGCGCGCCAGTCACCTGCTCCAGCGTCCAGGCTTCCGCGATGTCGGCGGCGGCGATCAGCAGGGCGGCGCGGCGCTTGGCCACGCGCAACGCCTTCATCAGCCGGTCGGTGGTGGTCGCCCCGCCCACCTCAGCCCACAGCCCCTCCAACAGGTCCATGAAGGCGGCGTCGAAGCCCAGGGTGGCCACCTGGCGGAAAAAAGCCTGTTCCTTCAGCAGGGCCTGGCCCAGGAAGGGGCTGTTGCCCAGGATGGCCCGCAGCAAGGCCCCGCCCGTCTCATCCGCCGCGTAGGTTCGGGCGAATTCCGCCAGTTCCATGTCGCCGGAGTCCTCCGCCCGGCGCTGCCAGGACTCCAGCCCGCGGGCCAGAAGTTCGGTATCTGCCGCTTGGGGTAGGGATTTCGCATTGAACATGGATGTCTGACCGGGCTATGCCAGGAAACGGGCCTTGCCCCCGTGTAAACCTGTCCATCGTGACCCTATGTTGCTGGGACTGGACAAGGGGTGGGGCGGGGCCCCGTTCGCTGTTCGCCGTTTCGCGGTTGTGGATTCCCGGGGCAGAGTGCCCAAGGGGCTGCAACGCGGTCAAGCCATGCCGGAAGTTTGAGCCTTTGCCCCGTCCGACCCCGCCCATTCCCCCCGCCGAGGTGCCTTCCGAGGCGCCGACCGGGACGCAGGCGTACGGCCCCGAGGGTGGCGGCGAACGAGGGGACGTAGGCCTGCGCGTGCCGGGGCGGCGCCCGCCCGACCCCATCGCGCCGCCCCCGCCCAAGCCGCCGCGCAAGCGCCGGGGCATGATCGGCCACACCGCCCTGGTCATCCTGGAACTGGCGGCCGGCCTGCTGCTGGTGATCCTGGTCACGGCAGGCCTTCTGACCTGGCGCCTCAGCCGGGGGCCCATGCCCATCTCCTGGTTCGCGCCCTATCTTGAGCAGGCGGTGAATTCCGGCGGCACCGTCCACATTTCCGTCCACAAGGTGCTGCTGGCCAGGGCGCCCAAGGGCGCCACGGTGGAAATCCTGGCCGACGACGTGGTGCTGACCGGCACTGGCGGCGCCACCGTGGCGACGCTGCCGGAATTCCGCGTGGCCCTGTCGGTGCCGGCGCTGCTGCACGGCCGCCTGGCGCCCACCCGTATCGTGCTGGTGCGCCCCCGGCTGAATGCCATCCGCGAGGTCGACGGGCGTTTCCGCCTGGCGCTGATGTCGGATGACGACACCGACGACGGCAACGACTTCATGGCGGACCTGATCACGGCGCTGAAGCGGCCGCCGGATCCATTGGAACCCCTGGGCGCGCTCACCAAGCTGGTGGTGTCCGAGGCGCGGCTGTCGGTGGATAACCGCCAGCTGGGCCTGGTGTGGTCCGCCCCCCGGGCCGACATCTCCCTGACCCGCGACCGACGGGGCATCAGCGGCAACGCCCAGCTGGTGGTGGACCTGGGCGGGCACATGACGCAGGTGGCGGCCGACCTGGGCTATCGCCTGGCCGACGGCACCGTCAGCGCCGTGGCCCATTTCTCCGGCGTCAGCCCGGCAGACCTGGCGCGCATCACCCGCGCGTCCGACGGCGTGCTGGCGGCGGTGGGCGGCATCGACATGCCCCTGGCCGGCACGGTGACGCTGGACCTCGCCTCCGACTTCTCCCCCCGCATCTTCGACGTGGCGCTCAGCGGCACGGCCGGCACCGTCACCCTGCCGGGCCGGCTGAAGGCGCCGCTGGCGGTGGCCAACCTGGATTTGCAGGCGCGGCTGGAGCCAGGGGGCCTGATCCTGAACCACCTGAACCTGACCCTGCCCGGGTCCGGCGGGCCCGCGCCGGCGTCCACCGTCATGCTGACGGGCAAGGGGGTGAAGCGGGACGACGGCAGCTATCGCGTGACCCTGGCCACCGAGGTCAAGTCCGTGCCGCTGAACGCACTGGACGCGCTGTGGCCCCTGGACGCCCTGCCCAAGCCGCGCGCCTGGATCATGCAGAACCTATCGGACGGCGCCTTCGACAAGGTCACCTTCAATTTTGAAGGTAACGCCCCGGCCGACCTGTCGGACATGGTGCCCAGCCGCATGATGGCCAACTTCACCTTCTCCGGCGCCACCGTGAACTACATGGACGGCCTGCCCAAGGTGAAGGATGTGGGCGGCACCGCCACCTTCGACGGTGGGCACCTGGGCATCGAGCTGACGCGGGGCCGCCTGCTCGACTTGGCGCTGGGCACCTCGCGCCTGGATATCACCGGCTTGGACAAGACGGCGCAGAAGATGGAAATGACGCTGCCCGTCAGCGGCCCCATCTCCTCCGCGCTCACCGTCATCGACACCCCGCCCCTGGGCTATGCCAAGAAGGTGGGGCTGGTGCCGGCGACCGTGGCCGGCACGGCCGACATGACCCTGCGCTTCGACTTCCCGTTGGTCGCCACCCTGAAAATGGACCAGGTGAAGCTGGGCGTGCAGGCGCACCTGAAGAACGTGGCGGCCGACGGCATCGTCGCCGACATCAAGGCGTCGGACGGCGACCTGAACCTGGTGCTGGACAACAAGGGCATGGACACCAACGGCACCGCCCGCCTGAACGGCATGCCGGCCCGCATCCTGTGGCGCGAGAACTTCCCGGCGGAGGCGCCCATCGGCACCCGTGTCGCCCTGCAGGCCACGGCCAACGACCGCGACCGCCAGCTGTTCCACCTGGATTTCCCCGACTGGGTGCGCGGCCCCGTGGGCGTCAACATGGTCTACACCAGGGACGCCCAGCATCAGGAGACCATCCTGGCCGACCTGGACCTGACCAAGTCGGCCCTGGCCGTATCCCTGATGGACTGGCGCAAGGTGACGGGCGTGCCGGCCTCCGGCCATGTCGAGGTGGGTTTCGACCAGGGCCGGCCGCTGCACGTCACCCGCTTCCAGCTGAAGGCGGATGGGATGGAGGCGTCCGGCAGCATGGACCTGAAGCACGACTTCTCCATCGGCCATATCGCGGTCGACCGCTACCGCCAGGGGCGCACCGACGTGGCCATGACCGTGGACGTGGACGATGCGGGCGGCATGCGGATCAAGGCGGCCGGCCCCTCCATGGATGCGCGGCCCTTCCGCCGCTCCGCCAGCGGCGGCAGCAACGGCCGGCCCCTGACCGAGGCGGAACTGAAGGCCCTGGACGCGCGGCCGCCGCTGGACATCGATTTCAACTTCGACAAGGTGGTGACGGCCAACGGCGGGCGCGAGATCGGCGCCAGCAAGGGCCAGTTCGCCAGGCGGGGCCGCAGCTGGCGCTCCGTCGTGCTGGACAGCCGCATCGGGAAGGACAATGCCGGCCACCTGGCCCTGCGCTATGTGCCGGACGGCAACGCCATGGCGCTGACCATCACCTCCGACGACGCGGGTGCGGCCCTGCAGCAGCTGGACGTGCTGGACCATCTGCGCGGCGGCAAGCTGGTGGTGAAGGGCCACAGCACCCCCGGCGACCCGCATGAGGTGGTGGACGGCACCCTGGATGTCACCGACTACCAGGTAGTGGAGGCGCCGGTGATGGCGCGCCTGCTGTCGGCGGCCAGCTTCCAGGGCTTCTCCGATTTCATGAGCGGCGCCCCCATCACCTTTGCCAAGCTGGAAGGCGGCTTCCACTGGACCGACACCGGCGTCAGCTTCCACGACGTGCGTACCTCCGGCGCCGCCATCGGCCTGACCATGGAGGGGGAGATCAACCTCAACCGCGGCATGGCCGACCTTCAGGGCACCATCGTGCCCTTCAGCACCTTCAACAAGCTGCTGGGCGCCATTCCCATCGTCGGCGACCTGCTGACGGGGGGGGAGGGGCAGGGCCTGCTGTCGGCCACGTACCGGGTGAAGGGCCCGCTGGACGACCTGGACGTGTCGGTCAATCCGCTGGCCGTGCTGGCCCCTGGCTTCCTGCGCAACCTGTTCTTCCTGTCGCCCACGGATGAGGACGGCAAGCCGGAGGCGAAGCCCGCCCCCCGGAAGAAGCCGGCCAAGCCGGCATCCGACCCGGCATCGCCCGGCTCGGCAACACCCGACACGCCGAAGTAGCAGGACTTTCCGGCCGGGTGCTATCCTGGCGCGGGATCATGGCGTTGGGGTGGGCTTATGCTTGGTGGCGTGTCGGCGCTGGTTCGTCCTCATGATCCGGCAGACCTGGACCGGGCCTTCCTGGAAAAGCGGCGCCTGCACCTGCGCACTGGCCAGGCGGATGTTTTCGCCCGGCTGCTGCCCTGGTCGCTGATCAACGCCCAGGTGACGCTGGCCGGCCTGCACAACGGCCGCCTGCGCCTGGTCCGCTCCGGCCAGGATCTGCCCTATGAGACGGTGGTGGGCCGGAACAAGGCGGGCCAGATGTTCCTCAAGACCGCCGCCCTACACGACCAGATCGGCCGGGGTCTCAGTCTGGCGCTGAACCACCTGCACCATGTTTCCCCCCGCATCGCCTCCCTGGTCGCGGCGGTGGAGCGGCGCTATCGCGTGCGCGGCGGCGCCAACGCCTATGTCAGTTTCCAGCGTGAGGGCGCCTTGGGGCCCCACTGGGACAACCACGACGTCATCATCCTGCAGATATGGGGGGAGAAGCGCTGGCACTGCCATGGCGTCCGCGCCGTCCATCCCCTGGTCAGCCGCAGCTATCCCACCGTGGCGGAGGCGGGGCCCGTGGAGTGGGAGGACACCTTGCGACCCGGTGACGTCCTGTACATCCCGCGCGGCGACATCCACTGGGCCACGGTGGCGGAGGGCGGGCACTCCGTCCACCTGACCATCAACCTGGGCGGTCTGCGCGCCCGCGACATGCTGCGGGCCCTGGCCGGCCGGCTGGAGGGCGGCGAAGACGCCTTCCGGGAAGAGGTCATGGCCCTGGCCGATGAGGCGGCCACGCGCCGACAACTGGCGGTCCAGGCCGACCTGCTGCATGGCGCGTTGGAACAGCCGGACGTGGCGGCGCTGTTCACCCAGCTGGATGCGGAGCGGGAAGCGTTCCAGCCCATGAACCTGGGCCTGGATCGCACCCTATCGGACACCACGGAGATCCATCCCGCCGCGCGCGGCCCGGGGCCGGTTCCATCCAGACTGCCGCCGGATCAGCGGCGGGTGCTGACGCAGCTGCTGGCCACGGACGGCGCCCGCCTGGGCGAGCTGAAGCGGGTCCTGGCGGATATGGAGGGTGCGGTGGTGGCCGATGCGGTCGCCGGCTTGGCCCGCGCCGGCCAGGTCTGGCTGTTCGACGACTGAGCCTCAGCGGCCGCCTTTGGCGTCCCGGATCATGCTGCGGGCGATGACCAGCTGCTGGATCTGGCTGGTGCCCTCATAGATGCGGAACAGGCGGACGTCGCGGTAGAAGCGTTCCACCCCGTATTCGGCCATGTAGCCAGCACCGCCGTGGATCTGTACGGCGCGGTCGGCCACGCGGCCCACCATCTCGGAACAGAACAGCTTGGTGCAGGCGGCCTCCGTGCCCACGTCGCGGCCCGCGTCGCGCTGGCGGGCGGTCTCCAACACCATGCAGCGGGCGGCGTAGGCTTCCGTCCGGCTGTCGGCCAGCATGGCCTGCACCAGCTGGAACTCGGCAATGGGCTGGCCGAACTGCTGCCGGTCCAGGGCGTAGGCCAGGCTGTCGCGGATCAGGCGCTCGGCTACGCCCACGCAGACAGCGCCGATGTGCAGGCGCCCCCGGTCCAGCACCTTCATGGCGGTACGGAAGCCCTGGCCCTCGCGCCCGCCGATGATGTTGGCCGCCGACACCCGCGCATCCTGGAACACCACGTCGGCGGTGTGACTGCCCTTCTGCCCCATCTTGCGGTCCGCCGGGCCGACTGTGACGCCCGGGGTGCCGGCCTCGACCAGGAAGGCGGTGACGCCCTTGGCATCGCGGCTGGCGGGGTCGGTGCGGGCGAAGACGGTGAACAGGCCGGCATGCGGCGCGTTGGTGATGAAGCGCTTGGTGCCGTTCAGCACGTAATGGTCGCCGTCGCGCCGGGCGCTGGTGCGCAGGGAACCGGCATCGGATCCCGCCTCCGGTTCCGTCAGGGCGAAGGCGCTGATCATCTCGCCGGCGGCCAGCTTCGGCAGGTAGTGCCGCTTCTGTTCCTCCGTCCCGTCGATGACCAGCCCTTGCGAGCCGATGCCGTTATTGGTGCCGATGAGGGAGCGGAAGGCCGGCGAGGTCTGGCCCAGTTCGAAGGCCACCTGCACCTCTTCCGCCATGGTCAGGCCCAGGCCGCCATACTCTTCGGGGATGGACAGGCCGAACAGGCCGAGATCCCGCATTTCGGCCACGATGTGCGGCGGAATGGCGTCATCCTCCGCCACCTGGTGTTCCAGGGGCACCAGCCGGTCGCGCACGAAGCGGCCCACGGTGTCCAGCAGCTGGCTCAGCGTCTCTTGATCCAAGGCCATGGCAATCGCCCCTCAGTTCAGGCTGGCGAAGCCGTGGCCGTCGCGCACCAGGCGCTCCAGCAACGGCGAGGGTTGCCATTGCTTGGCGCCGCTGGCCTGGTGGAATTTGGTGATGGTGCCCAGGATGGTGCCGAGGCCCACCTGGTCGGCCCAGAACAGGGGACCGCCGCGCCAGGGGGGAAAGCCGTAGCCGTGGACCCAGATCATGTCGACGTCCAGGGCGCGGGCGGCCACCCCTTCCTCCAGGATCTTCGCTGCCTCGTTCACCATGACGTAGAGGCAGCGCTCCAGGATCTCCTGGTTGGTGACGGCGCGCGGGGTGATGCCTTTGGCGGCACGGTCCCGGGCGATCAGGTCGGCGGTAACCGGGTCAGGCAGGGGCGTGCGGCTGCCGGCCTCATAGCGGTAGATGCCGGCCCCCGTCTTCTGGCCGTAGCGGCCCTGTTCGGCCAGGCGGTCCAGCCAGCCGGGCGGCGGGGTGTCGGGGTCGCCGGCCTTGCGCCGCTCCTCCCGGATGCGCCAGCCCACGTCCAGCCCGGCCAGATCGCCCATGGCGAAGGGGCCCATGGGGAAGCCGAAGTCCGTCAGCACCCGGTCCACCTGGTCCGGTGCCGCCCCCTCGTCCACCAGGGCCGTGGCCTCGCGCGCCCGCTGGTGCAGCATGCGGTTGCCGACGAAGCCGTAGCAGACGCCCACGGCCACGCCCACCTTGCCGATGCGCCGCGCCACGTCCATGGCTGTCGCCAGCACGTCGGGCGCCGTTTCCCGGCCCCGCACCACCTCCAGCAGGCGCATGACGTTGGCCGGGCTGAAGAAATGCAGGCCGGCCACGTCCTGCGGCCGGCTGGTCACGGCGGCGATGGCGTCGACGTCCAGGGTGCTGGTGTTGGTGGCCAGGATGGCGCCCGGCCGGCACACCTGGTCCAGCCGGGTGAAGATCTGTTTCTTCAGATCCATGGACTCGAACACGGCCTCGACCACCAGGTCGGCGTCGGCCAGGTCGTCGTATGCCAGGCTGGGACGAATCAGGGTCAGGCGCGCGTCCGCCTCCTCCTGGCGCAGCCTGCCCTTGGCCACGCTGGCCTGATAGTTGCGGCGGATGGTGGCCAGGCCCCGATCCAGCGCCTCCTGGGTCGTGTCCAGCAGCACGGTGGGGATGTGCGCGTTGGCGAAGCACATGGCGATGCCGCCACCCATGGTGCCGGCACCGATGACGCCCACGCGGTGCACCGGGCGGGGTGTCGCGTCAGCCGCCAGCCCCGGCACCTTGGCCACCGCGCGCTCGGCGAAGAAGGAATGGATCAGGCCCGCGCGCTGGGGACTGTTCATGCAGGCCAGGAACAGTTCCCGCTCCCGTTTCAGCCCCTCCGCCAGGGGCAGGGTGCAGGCCGCTTCCACCGCGTCGACGCAGCGGTGGGGGGCGAAGAGGTGGGGGGATTTTCGGGCCAGGTCGTCGCGGGCGGCGGAAAACAGCAAGGGGCTGACGGCGGCGATGCGGTCGCCGCGCGCGCCGGTGCGCCGGGGCATCAGGCCCTTGGCCCGCACCCGCTTGGCGAAGGCCAGGCCGGCGGCCAGGGGGTCAGGCTCCGCCGCCAGCCAATCGACCAGGCCGATGTCCAGGGCGGCGGCGGCCGTGACGGGATCGCCGCTGACGATCATCTCCAGCGCCTTGGCCGGGCCCACCAGGCGGGGCAGGCGCTGGGTGCCGCCGGCCCCCGGCAGCAGGCCCAGCTTCACCTCCGGCAGGCCCAGCCTGGTTCCCGGTAGCGCCACCCGGAAATGGCAGCCCAGCGCCACCTCCAGCCCGCCGCCCAAGGCCGTGCCGTGCAGCACGGCGATGACGGGCTTGGGGCTGGCCTCCAGCGCCGCCACCACATCGGACAGGAAGGGCACTAACGGCGCCTGGCCGAATTCGCGGATGTCGGCGCCGGCCATGAAGGTGCGGCCGGCCGCCAGCAGGACCAGCAGGTCGGCCTCACCATCCGCTTGGCCCAAGGCCAGGGCGCGCAGCAGCCCGGCCCGCACAGCCTGGCCCAGCGCGTTCACGGGCGGCTGGTTGACGGTGATGATGCCGGTGCGGCCCTGGCGCTCATAGCGCACGGGGGTGCAGTCGGTGGCGATGCCGCTGGCGTCCATAGGGTTCTCCCTCCCTCAAGGCGCCTGGTTGGGTCGGCGCCATCCGGCAGGACAGTATCAAAGCGCCGATGCATTGCAATATCTGCGGAATATAATTCCGTATAACGGAATTTATGGTGCGCCGGGCGGGATTACAATGCCTTGGCCCTCTCGATCCGTTCCGGGCGCCGTTCCCTGTCGGTCGGATCAGGTCGGATTGGAAAACGGCTTCGCCGCGGCTTTTGGGGGGAGGGCCGGAGGGACCGTTTGCGGGGCGGTGGCCTCGGGTGGTGGAGTGTCGTCCTGCCAGGCCACCCAGAAGCGGACGGTGGTCCGCCGCCGCGTTTCGGCCCGCTTGTTCATGAGGGTCAGGGTCAGGATCCGGTTGCCATCCTGCAGGGTGCCGCTGTACTCGCTGCCTGTGTACATGCTGTCGCCGACGAAGGTGGCGACCCCGTCGCCGCAGACATAGCGGGCGCATTCGCCCATGGGCGCCCCATCCTGCGAGATGCCGCAATAGATGGCGACGACCTGGGCGGTCCCGGGCAGTTCCACGAACAGGTTCTCTTCACCTCCCGGGCGGATGGCCGTTCGTGTCTGCGCCTCCGTCACCCGCACGCCGGGGGCGCCCAGGTCCCGCGCCATGCGGTTCCGGCCCTGGTAATCGTTCCAGGCCTGGCAGAAGGGATAGTCCACGACGTTGGCGCCCCGGAAATAACCGGGGTTGGTGGGCAACCCCGCCTGCCGCCACCAGGGGTCCGGTATCGAGGCCGTCATCAGGCCATAGACCAGGCTGACGGACAGCGCGGCCGAAATCAGGGACACCAGCAGCCGGCTCATGAGCGCGACGGGCAGCGGCATCTGGGCCTCCAGCGACAAATTCGCGTGCATGGCTGCTGCTTCCTTTAGTTTATTACACAATGTAGAAGAAATGGTGTGCCCCATCAGGAAGGGCGAAGGAGGAGGGCGGGAATTCAAGGGACGCTGGTGTCGTCGCCGCGCCAGGCGATCCAGAAATGACCGGTGACGCCGTCTTCGGGGGCGGCGGAGCGGGTCGACATGGCCAAGGTCAGGACACGGCCTTTGACGTAGGCGCTATCCTCGACGAAAGCCGACACACCGGTGCCGCAGCCGCCACGGGAACACTCTTCGACGGCCGCTTTCCCTGCGCCCGGCCGGCTGATGCCGCAGTAGATGGCGGTCACCTTGGCCGCCTGGGGCAGCAGGATGGCCAGATCCTGCTCCGCGCCTTGGCGCACCGCGCCCCGGGTGGTGACCTCGGTCACGTGGACGCCGGGCCCGCGCAGGTCACGCGCCAGGCGGCTGCGGCCCTGATAGTCGGTCCAGGCCTGGCAGACGGGGTAATCGGGCAGGTTGAAACCCCTGAACTGGCCAGGATAGCTGTGCAGGCCGGCCCGCATCCACCAGGGGGTGGGCACCAGCACCGACATCATGGCGTAGCAGACGGCGAAGGCCACGGCGATCGTGGCCAGCGATTGCAGCAGCCGGCCCCGGTCCAGGAAGCGCAGCAGCACTAGGTTCTCCAGCCGCCGGCTGGCGATGGCCAGGATGCTTGAGGCGATGTCGCGGCGATAGCGGCTCAGGGCGGCGTCCGGCCCCAGGAACGCCAAGGCGTTGACGTAGGATTCCTCCAGATCGCCCATGCGATCCTCCACCTCCTCGGGGGTGGCCACCATCATCAGGCAAAGGCGGGGGAACAGGGGCAGGACGGTTGGGGTGACGACGGCGATGCTGTTTTCGGACGGCGTCGTCATGGCTCAGGCCCCCTTGCCCGCCAGGTCCAGGCCGACTTCCAACTCGTGACGGCTGTTGACGGCATGGTCCAGCGCCTGACGCCCCTCGCCGGTCAGCTTGAAATAGCGTTTTGCCCGGCCGCCGCGCGTCGGTGTCGGCTCGCCCAGGTGGGACTCCAGCAGCTCCTTGGCCGTCAACCGGTCCAGGGTGGTGTAGACGGCGCCCAGCGTATGCTCCCGCCGGGTGCGGCGGCTCAGCTCATCGCGGATGGCCACGCCATAGGCACCATCGCCCAGGGCCAGGATCACCATCATCACTGCCTGTTCCAGCGTGCCCAACGTGTTCCTGCCCATCACGCCCCGCCCTGCTTCGTATTTCTTCTACAATGTATATTCGATCGGCGCAGGGCGTCAATGGGGTTGGCCGGGGAAGAAGGGGATTCAAACCGCCCGGCCGACCAGGGCCACGCGGTTGGCCAGTTCCACCAGGCGGGGGCCCAGTTCCCTTTCCAGCCGCTCGGGCGTCAGCAGGTAGGATGGGCCGCCGCAGTTGAACGCCAGGGGCGGCTGGCCCGGTTGGGTGGGACGCAGGGGCACGGCGACGGAATTCACGCCCTGCACCCATTCGCCCACGTTCAGGCAAAAGCCGCGTGCCCGGATTTCCTCGGCGGAGCGCAGGATGCCCCGCTCCACCATGGGCCAGAACTCGTCGCCCGCCCGTTGGCGCAGGCGTTCCATCAGCGGGGCGCGGGTGGGCTGGTCCAGGGCCGCCAGATAGGCGCGGCCGATGCTGGACCGGCCCAGGGACAGCCGTGATCCGACATCCTGCTGCAGGCTGACCATGCCGGGCGCCCGGGCGCAGGCGATGTAGACCATGCTGAGGTCGTCGCGGCCGGCCAGGGCGGTCAGCACGCCGTCGCCGGCATGGTCGGCCAGAGCCTGCAGATAGGGCTGCGCCGTTTCGCGGATCTTCAGCCCGCCCAGGCAGGCATAGCCCAGGCCCAGCACGGCGACGCCCATGCGGTACTTGCCGCTGTCGGGCAGGTAATCGAGATAGCCCAGCTTGGCCAGGGTGTAGGTCAGGCGCGAAACCGTGGCCTTGGGCAGGCCGCAGCGCTGGGCCAGGTCGGCATTGCCCAGGGGGCCGTCGGTGGGCTCGAAGCAGCGCAGGATGTCCAGGCCGCGCGACAGTGCCGTGACGAACTGCCGGTCACCACCGGCCTCATCACCCATCTCGTCCGTGACCGCACCGCCGCGCTTCTTCAAGGCCATTCCTCCCCGGGACGCCCACCTGCGTCCCCAGGACTGATTATATGTCTCCGCCGCTGGAGGAAACGGCGAATGACTTTTCGATGAAGCGGAAATAGCGGTGCAACACGCCCCCGAAAAAGGCAATCAGCAGCAGGAGGCGGATGCTTTCCCAGGACGCCGGCGGCAGGCCCAGCCAGGCCAGGACGCCTCGCTCCGCCACCACGGGGGCCACTCCCCAGAAATCCGCCAGATTCAGGACCAGCAGGATGCCGACGACGGGCATCAGCAGGACGATGAAAGCCCGCCCTTTCCTCACGCGCGCCATGGCGCCGGATGACAACGCGGCATCGTGCATGCTGAATAGCCCGGAAACGCCGCCACCGTTGATCGTCGGTCGCGCGCCGGTCGCAGTGTCAGATGACTACGGTGTCGTTGCAACCATAAGAAGAGACACTATGCGACGGGTTAGACCTCGTCTTTCAACTCCACGCCCAGGCCGGCCAGCGCCTTCCAGTAGCCGGGGTAGGTCTTGGCGACGCAGCCTGGGTCCAGGATGGTGATGTCGCGGATCTTCAGACCGGCCAGGGCGAAGCTCATGGCGATGCGGTGGTCGGCGTAGGTTTCGATGCGGGTGGGCAGGCTCTGGCCCGCCAGGCCGGGGTCGCTGGCCACAGCCAAGTCGTCGCCCTCCTCGACCGCCAGGCCGGGGCGGATGCGCGACAGTTCCGTCGCCAATGCCGCCACGCGGTCGCATTCCTTCACCCGCAGGTTGGTGATGCCGGTGAAGCGCACGGGCGTGGTGTTGAAGGCTGCCAACACGGCCAGGGTAGGGATGGCGTCCTGCATCTGCGACCCGTCGATGACGGCTGGCAGGTGGGGGAACAGGCGGATGAAGTCGTAGGCGCGGGCGTCCGGCTGGGTGAAGGCGTCGGCCGGGGTGCCCAGGTCGATGGCGCCGCCGGTCAGGGCTTCGGCCGCCCACAGGTAGGTCGCGGCCGAGGCGTCGGGCTCCACCGCGAAATCGGCGGCCTGATAGCCGGTGGCGGCGACGGTCCAGACGGTGTCGCTGGGGTGGGTCACCCGGGCGCCGAAGGCGGCCATGGCGGCGGTGGTCAGATCCACATAGCCCTTGGCGCCGATGTCGGCGCCGGTCAGCACCACGTCGGTGGGCTCGCGCCCCAGCGCGCCCATCATCAGCAGGGCGGAAACATATTGGCTGGACAGGCCGCCGTCGATCTCCACCCGGCCGCCGGCGTATCCGCCGGCATGGCCGCGCACGGTGACGGGCGGGCAGCCGGTGGGGGCGTTGATGGCGATACCCAGGGTCTTCAATGCCGCGACCAGGGGGGCGATGGGGCGCTTGCGCATATGCGCGTCGCCATCCACCACCATGGTGCCGTCCACAGCGGCGGCCACCGCCGCCGTCAGGAAGCGGGTGGCCGTGCCGGCGTTGCCCAGGAACAGGGGCTGGGCCGGCGCGTTCAGCCGGCCGGTGCCATGGACGACGAAGGTGGTGTCGTCCGGCTCATCCACCGCGACACCCATGTCGCGCAGGGCCTGGGCCATATAGCGGGTGTCGTCGCTTTTCAGGGCGCCGGTCAGCCGGCTGGTGCCGGCCGCCAGACCCGCCAGCAGCAGGGCGCGGTTGGTGATGGACTTGGACCCCGGCGGCGCCACCCGGCCCTTCAGCGGACCCTGCGGCGGAATGATGGTTGTCGCGCCCGTACCCATTTTTTCCTTGTTCCTCAAGCGCCGGCGCGGCCATCCGGCCGCTTGGCTATCCTCTCTGCGCCCTTCGGTGCTCGCTCCGGCGCCTGCAGTCGCGGGCTCTCTCCTCGTCTGGGAGCCAACTTAACCCTGGAACGGATCCCGCATCAGGATGGTGTCGTCGCGTTCGGGGCTGGTGGACAGCAGGGTCACCGGCGCTTCGATCAGTTCCTCGATGCGGCGGATGTACTTGATGGCCGTGGCCGGCAGGTCGGCCCAGGAGCGGGCGCCGTAGGTGCTTTCGGTCCAGCCCTGGAAGGTCTCGTAAATGGGCTCCACCTCGGCCTGGGCGGTCTGGCCGGCCGGCAGGTGGTGAATGACCTCACCCTTGTAACGATAACCGGTGCAGACCTTCAGCTCCTCGATGCCATCCAGCACGTCCAGCTTGGTCAGGGCGATGCCGTCGATGCCGCCCACCTTCACCGCCTGGCGCACCAGCACGGCGTCGAACCAGCCGCAGCGGCGCTTACGCCCGGTGACCACGCCGAACTCCTTGCCCTTGGCGCCGATCAGCTCACCGATGTCGTCGAACAGCTCGGTGGGGAAGGGGCCGGAACCGACGCGGGTGGTGTAGGCCTTGGTGATGCCCAGCACATGCCCGACGGCGCCGGGGCCCATGCCGCTGCCGGCGGCGGCGTTGCCCGACACGGTGTTGGAGGAGGTCACGAAGGGATAGGTGCCGTGGTCCACGTCCAGCATGGCGCCCTGGGCGCCCTCGAACAGGATGCGCTTGCCCTGGGCGCGGGCCTCTTCCAGGCGCTGCCAGACGACGGCGCTGTAGGGCAGGATGCGCGGGGCGATCTCGCGCAGCTGGGCCAGCAGCTCGGCGCGGTCGATCTCGGGCGCGTTCAGGCCGCGCAGCAGGGCATTATGGTGGAACAGCAGCTGGTCGACCTTGTGCTCCAGCACGGCCTCGTCGGCCAGGTCGCACAGGCGGATGGCGCGGCGGGCCACCTTGTCCTCGTACGCCGGGCCGATGCCGCGGCCGGTGGTGCCGATCTTGCCGGCGCCGCGCGCCTCCTCACGGGCCTTGTCCACTGCGCTGTGCAGCGGCAGGATCAGGGTGGCGTTCTCGGCCACGATCAGGCTTTCCGGGGTGATCTGCACGCCCTGGGCGGCGATGTTCTCGATCTCACGCAGCAGGGCCCAGGGATCGACCACCACGCCGTTGCCGATGACCGACAGCTTGCCGGGGCGGACGACGCCGGAGGGCAGCAGCGACAGCTTGTAGGTGACGCCGTTGATGACCAGCGTGTGGCCGGCGTTGTGGCCGCCCTGGAAACGGACGATGACGTCGGCGCGGCTGGACAGCCAGTCGACGATCTTGCCCTTGCCTTCGTCACCCCACTGCGAGCCGACGACCGCGACATTGGCCATGATGCTTCTCCCTCTAAAACGGCGCTCAATAGCAGGCACGGGGCGGCGATGCGGCACCCGCAGGATTTTCAAACAGGTGGACGCTCAGACCTCGACGGTCCAGCCGTCCCGCAGCAGGTGGCTGCAGCCCAGGCGCTTGGCCTCGGCCGCGTCATCGTCCAGCGGCTCCAGCGCCGCCACCGTGTCCCAGCCCTTCTCGCGCAGGCGCTGGGCCTGGGCCGCCGGGGTACCGTGGGGCAGCAGCAGGCGGCGGGCCGGCGCCGGGCCGGGCACGGACTCAATGACCGTGTCGGTGAACAGGGTGAAGCCGGTGGCCGGTTCCCCCGCCAGGGTGCGATAGCGGCCGCCGCGCCCGATCTCGCCGCGCACGCCACGGGCGAAAATGGTGAAGCTGACGCCGGTCTGGTACTCGAACCCGCGCTGTTCCACGGGGTCGATCGTGATCTGGACGTGCGGGGCGGCGCTGACGATCAGGTTCACCACGGTGGCCAGGCGCTGGCGCTCCGGCTCCGCCTCCGCCGGCAGTTCGACGGCGGCCAGGGCCTCCACTGCGGCGGGGGCGTTGCCGCAGCACGCCATCACGCGGCCCAGCAGCTCGGCGGCGGCTCCGCCGATGGCGGCCAGGCCGGCGGCGTCGCGGTGGTCCAGGGCCTCGCGCGCGGCGCGCTGAGTGGCCTCATCCAGGCCCAGGGAACGGAACAACGCCGGCACCAGGGTGGGCACCGTCAGGTCCACGGTCAGGCCCTCGGCACCCAGGTTGGTCAGGGCTTCGGTCGCCAGCAGCACGATCTCGGCATCAGCCTCGGCGCGCAGGCTGCCGATCAGTTCCACGCCCACCTGGCCGAACTGGCGCTCATGGCGCAGTTGCGAGCCCTTCACGCGCAGCACCTGGCCGGCATAGGACAGGCGCAGGGGGCGGGGGGCTTTGCCCAGGCGGGTCTGGGCGATGCGGGCGACCTGCAGCGTCATGTCGGCCCGCAGGCCCATCATGCGCTGGGACACCGGATCCATCAGGCGGAAGGTCTGGTGCGCCAGCTTGGCGCCGGGCCCGGCCAGCAGACCCTCCTCGAACTCGATCAGCGGCGGCTTGACCCGGTCGTACCCATGGCGGCCGAAGTCCGCCATCAGCTGTTCCACGATGCGGGCCTCGTGCTGGGCGGCGGGCGGCAGAAGGTCGCGCAAGCCGGCCGGCAGCAGGGCCTTGGCCGCAATGGCCTCGTCGGCGCTGTCAGTCATAATGCAGAAGGGTCCCGGGCGTCGTAAGGGCGACAGTGCCCGTTACGGGTCTTTAATCGCTGGCCGCCCGGCACGCAATTGTTTAAGCCCCGCGCCCGCCGGGGAGGGGGCATGCGGGGCCAAACCTTGCCGTGCGCCTGCCCTCCGAGGGCAGAAGGAACTAAGGCGAAGGCTCTCGTATTCTGCGAGTAAGCGCTTATACTCTTATATGGTTATCCGCCTATAGGCCGCGCCCATGTCCGACACCTCTTCTGAAACAACGCGCTGGAGCGTTTCGGTTTCTAAAAAGACCGATATCGCCGTTCGCACTTTCCTGGCTCAACGTGGCATGAAGAAAGGCGATCTCTCCAAGTTCATTGAGGAGGCGGTCAAGTGGCGGGTGTTCGAGCAGACCATGGCGGAGGCACGTGGCGGGTTCGATGACATGTCGCCAGACGATCTGGATGATCTCCTGAACGAAGCCGTCGCCGCGACGCGGCAAGATCGCACGCCCAAAGCCTGACTGACCGGTGCGCGTCGTCGTTGATACCAACGTCCTGATTAGCGCGCTGCTGGCAAAAGCCTCACTGCCGGCTCGCTTGGTGACCCTTTGGCGAGAGGGGCGCTTCAACCTGCTTGTCTCGACGCCCCAGTTGGACGAGTTGATGCGTGTCACCCGCTACCCGAAGATACGGGCGCGTCTGCCGCCGGTCATAGCGGGTCAGTTGATCAATGACATGCGTGAGATTGCGGAGATTGTGGAGCCTTTGCCGACAGTCTCCGCCTCACCCGATCCCTTTGACAATTACCTGCTGGCCACCGCATTGGCAGGTGACGCGGATTTCCTGATTACCGGCGATAAACAGGATTTGCTGAGCCTACGGCGGTTCGAGGGCACTAAAATTCTGACTGTTCGTGACTTTCTGACCTTATTCGGATTGATGCCGCCAACTTAAGGCCAAGAAGGGAGGGGGCTTTTGCCCCCTCACACAACCCGCACGTTCTTGAACTGCCAGGCGTCGTCGCGGTCCAGGTCCTCGGGGAACAGGGTTTCGCGGCCGTCCAGCGGGGTCCAGTCGGTGTAGACGCCAACCACGGGCCCCAGGTAGGGCGTGGCGATTTCCATGACCCGCTCGAACGAGACCTCGTCGGCCTCGACGGGGCCTTGCGTCGGGTTCTCCAGGGCCCAGACCATGCCGCCCAGGACGGTAGCGCAGACCTGCAGGCTGGTGGCGTTGTTGTAGGGCACCAACTCGCGCGCCTCGGCCACGGTCAGCTGCGAGCCGTACCAATAGGCGCCCTTCTCGTGGCCGCACAACAGCACGCCCAGCTCGTCGATGCCGTCGACGATCTCGGTCATCAGCAGGCGCTGCCGCTCCTGCTGCACATAGCCCTTGCCCACAAATTCGTGGATCGAGGTGATGGCGTCGTCGCAGGGGTGATAGGCGTAGTGGCAGGTCGGGCGGTAGGCCACGCTGCCGTCCTCGTTACGCGCCGTGAAATAGTCGGCGATGGAGATGGCCTCGTTATGCGTGACCAGGAAGCCGTGGAAGGGGCCTTCCATCGGCGTCCAGGTGCGCACCTTGGTGCTGATGCCCGGGCGGTTCAGGAAAATGGCCGCCTGGCTGCCGAACGCGTGGCGCTGGCCGTCGGCGGGGAAGTGGCGCTCATGCGTGCCCCAGCCCAGCTCCGCCGGCTGGCAGCCTTCGCTGACGAAACCGTCGATGGACCAGGTGTTGACGAACTCGCCCCGCTCGCGCGGGCGGTCGGCCACCTGGGTGTCGCGCTCGGCCACATGCACGGTCTTGATGTTCAGGCGCTGCGCCAGGCGGGCCCAGCCGTCGCGCGTGGTGGGCACGGCCACGTCCAGGCCATTGTCCTGGGCGATGTTCAGCAGCGCCTGCTTCATGAAGTGCGACACCAGCCCCGGGTTGGCGCCGTGGGTCAGCACGGCGGTAGGGCCACCGGGATAGCGGGTCTTCAGCTCCAGCGCCGCTTCGCGCAGGGCGTAGTTGCTGCGCAGCGACGGCGACAGGCTGGGGTCGGTGTAGCCGCCCACCCAGGGTTCGATGCAGGTGTCGAGGTAGAAGGCGCCGGCCTCCTGGCACAGCTCCACCAGCGCCAGGGAGGAGACATCGACCGACAGGTTCAGGACGAAGTCGCCCTTGCGCAGCAGCGGCACCAGAATGTCGCGGTGATTGTCGCGGGTCAGGGGGCGGATCTGGAAATCCACCTGATAATGGGCCGCCTCATCCCGGCCGCGCGCGTCGGCCGTGATGATGGTGATGCGGTCGGCGGTGATGTCCAGGTGCCGCAGCACCAGGGGAAGCACGCCTTGGCCGATACTGCCGAAACCGATGATATAAAGTCGCCCGGGGATGGCGGCATGTTTCACGGAATGGGACATCATAAACTCTCCGGGCTTTACCAACGGTTGACCGACCGTCTGTTGCTGTCGCGAATTCGCCGGCGTTCCTTCACGGGCGCCGGCCCCTCTGTTGAATTAAGAGCGCCGTGTTTGCCTCAAGCGATGCGGCGACGCAATATGCCGTATCGCGAATTCCGCCGAACCGGGGCGGAGACCAGTCCTGCGGTTGCCACCAGCGGGGCGTCGCGGACCTCCACCAGGCGGGCCTGGTCGAAGCCGTTGAAGGCCGTGCGCAAGGCGGCGCCGTAGGCACCCAACTGACCGATCTCGATCCAGTCGCCCTCGCGGATGTCGGCGGGCAGCAGGAAGGGACCGCGCATGTAATCGGCGCTGTCGCAGGTGGGACCCCAGAAGCTGAACTCCTGCAGCGCCTCGGCCCGCGTCGGGCGAATCAGGCGCACGGGGAACCGCATGCCCAAGGCGCCGGCGTCGGCCAGGCTGCCGTACGCGCCGTCATTGATGAAAAGCTCCGAACCACGGCGGCGTTCCACCTGGACGACGACCGAGGCGCCGGTGGCGACCAGGGCGCGGCCCGGCTCGCACCACACCTGCACGTTCGGCGCCAGATCCATGGCCACCAGGCCGTCGCGGATGGCGGCCATATAGTCGGCCAGCGGGGGCGGGTCCATGTCGGGGTAGCGGGCGGGGAAGCCGCCACCCACGTCCACCACGTCGATGGCGACGCCGGCGGCCTTCACCACGGCGTCGGCGATAGCCAACGCGCGGGTATAGGCCTGAGGGTCCATGCACTGGGAACCGACGTGGAAGCAGACGCCCACGCGCACGGCCAGCGGCCGGGCGGCGCGCAGCAGGGCCACCGCCTCGTCGAAGGCGGCGCCGAACTTGGCCGACAGGTCATAGGCGGCCTGGCCCTTGGGCATGCCCAGCCGAATCATCAAGCCCAAATCCGCCGCCACCGGGTCCAGGCGGGCGTCCACGCCGTCGGCGCCGGGCACGCCCTCGGCCACCACCTCGACGATCTTGGCCAACTCATCGGCCGAATCGAGCGAGAAGTCGCGCACCGACTGCTCGAAATAGGCGGACCGGATGGCGGCGCGGTTTTTCACCGGGTGCATGTAGTGCACGGCGGCCGACGGATACATCTGGCGTGCCAGGCGGATCTCGGCGGGGGACGCGCAGTCGAAGTGGCGCAGGCCGCCCTCGGTCAGGGCGCGCAGCATGGTGGGGTCGGGGTTGCACTTCACCGCGTACATGACGGCGCCGCGCGTGCCATCGCCCAGGGCTTGCTCCACGGCGTCGTGGAAGGCGGCGATGAAGTCACGCGCGTTGGCGGCAACCTGGCGGGGGCGCAGGCAGTGCATCGGCTCCGCCGGGGCCAGGCTGGCGACCAGGCTGTCCACGGTGGGGGCGGGCGCGGGAATGGCGGAGGCACGGGCCTGCGCGCGCACGCGGCGCAGGGGGGAAACGGCGGAACGGAAACGGTAGGCCATAACAATACCCCTGTCCGGCCCCGTCGTCGCCCTCGGGCGTACAGGGAGCCGGCTTCATTCGGCTGAACCAGGGACCGCGCGGGGAAACGGGCATGGCGGTGGCGCCAGGGGCCGTTCAACGTCAGCGATCGGTGGGAAGGGGAATGATCTGGTCTAGCGCCGTGATTGCCGGGCCATCGGGTCGATCCGTCGACCTTAAGACCTCAAAGCGTCAACAGACGCGTCAGGACCAGAAGGGGCTTACCGCTTCACCGCCCGTTTTATGGTGGAAAGCATGATGTTGGTTCCCTCTCAAGGCCCGGCCCAGTCACTTCGGCCGGATCTGCTTAAAAAGGACGCCTAACGTCGTTGCTTAACCATCCAAGGGTCCGGGCCATGTTCGATGACCGGAACCCAGGGGCCAGTGGCACGTGCGGGTGCGTCGCGAACTCTGTATTTAGGCGATTTGTCGCCCCAAGCAAACTTAAATTTTTGAAGGTCCGCTTCCCGCTCATCTCAAGGCTGGGTAAGGAACCTGTTAAGCAGGACCGGACTCAGGCGGCGCCGCCGTTCGCCTGGCCTTTGGACGCCGTCTTGGCATGGGCCATCCAGGCCAGCAGGGCCGCGACGGTAATGGGCGCCACCACCACCCAGCTGGGGTCGGTGAACGACAGGATGGCGCTGGCGGCCAGGGCGGCATTGGCGGCCAGGATGGCCAGGGCCACCAGGTCGTGCCGGCCCAGGCGGCGCACGGCCTGCTGGTAAAAGTGCTGGCGGTGGGCCTGCCACACCGGTTCCCGCCGCCACAGGCGCTTGGCCAGGGTCAGGGTGGCGTCGCTGAGGTAGTACAGCGGCAGGATCAGGGCCGGCAGCCACAGGCCGTCGCCGGCCGCGCGCAGCAGCAGCCAGCCGGACAGGAAGCCCAAGGGCACACTGCCGACGTCGCCCAGGAAGACGCGGGCCGGGTGCCAGTTCCAGGCGATGAAGCCCAGCGCCACGCCGGCCAGGGCCAGGGCGTAGGAGCTCATGAACCCCATCAGGCCGGCGGCGAAGTAGGCGGCGGCCAGGCCTAAGCCCAGGCACAGGGTTTCCACCGCGCTGATGCCGTCGATGCCGTCCATGAAATTGAACAGGTTGACGAACCACACCCAGGCCAGGCCGGCCACGAAGCGGTCCAGCCAGTGCGGCAGCCAGCCCTGGAACACCAGGGCCTCTGACGGCAGGGCCGATAGGCCCACGGCCACGGCCAGCACCTGGGCCAGCAGGCGCCAGCCGGGCGGCACGCCACCCAAATCATCGGCCCAGGAAATGACAGCCAGGGCCAGCGCGGCGGCGATGGTGGGCCACAGCGTGTCCATGTCCCCCGCCACCAGGCCGGTCACGGCCCAGGCGCCCAGCAGGGCCGGCACCACACCCAGCCCGCCGCCGCGCGGCGTGGGCAGGGTGTGGCTGGAGCGCTCGTTGGGCTGATCCATGACTTGGCGGCGTTTCAGCCACCAGGTGGCCGCCCCCACCAGGCCAAGGGCCAGCAGGAAGGGCAGGAACAGGCAGAGGAAGGGGGTCAGGATGGACATGGGCCCCTCTTTTAAGCGACTCGGAGTGGCTTCACAAGGCCGGCCGCGGTTGACGCGCCGTCGTGCGGCCGGGGGTCACGGCGCCCTGCGCCACACCGAATAGGCCACGGTGCCGTCGCCCGAGGCGCTGGCCGGCACGCCATAGCTCAGCAGCCCGCCGTCGTAGGTGTAGTCGCGCACCTGCCGCTTTCCTTCCCAGTTGGGGAATGACGCCGCCTGCACGTCGAACACCAGCTGGTGATGCTCGCGGTCGATCTGGACGGTGCCGAAGTGGGTGCTGGAGCCCAAAACGGCCTGCCGGTACTCCTCCGCCGTGCCCTGGGTCTTCACGCCGCTGGCGAAGGCGGGCCGGCCCACCCGGAAGATCTGCATGTTGTAGCGCCCGGCCGAATCGACGGTCAGCAGGCCCAGCGGGTGTTCGCCGTAGTTGGTCGTGCGGCTGCCGTCGGCATGGATCTCATACGCCGCGTCCATCACCCAGGTGCCCTCCAGCGAGGCCAGGTCGGCGGCCCGGGCGGCGGTGGAGGTGCCCAGGGCCGCCAGCACGGCCAGGGCGGACAGACTCTTGTCGAAACGCATGGTCGCTTCCTCTCTTATGTAACCGGTTAATCAGGTTTCAGTGGGGCGATGGTTGCCCTTATCCGTGAAACCTGTCAATACGGTTACATGCGACAGGGCGACCATCACTCAATTCCTCCAGTGGGGGCCCCTCCCTTGGCGGAGGAACGCGACGGCTTCCGCTTCCGGGGCGGCTGCCCTGCCATTGATCTGCCGGCCACCTTGCAGGCGCGGCTGAAGCCCTCGCCGCGCGAACTGCTGGCGACGCCGGAGGATGTACGGCGGTGGATGGGGGCGGCCGGCCTGACCGACACGGCACCGCCGGCGGATGAGGGGGACTTGGCGCTGGCGCGACGCCTGCGCGAGGCCATTTACGATCTGGCCGTCCATCGGCATGGCGGCAGCGGCCCGCCGGGCGGCAGCGTTGAGTCGGCGCTGGATGTCCTGAACCAGGTGGCCGCCCTGCCGGCGGCGACACCCGCCCTCTCCCAGGCGGGGGGCGTGCGCCTCTCAGGCCCCATGACGGCCTTCATCGCCACGGTGGCGCGCGACGCGGTGCATCTGTTCGGCAGCGGGGCGCCCATCCGGCAATGCCAGTCGCCCGCCTGCACCCTGTTCTTCGTCGACACGTCCCGCGCCGGCGACCGCCGCTGGTGCTCCATGAAAGGCTGTGGCACGAAGGCCAAGGTAGCGGAGTTCCGACGGCGCAAGCGCGAGGGGGCATGAGCGTTAGGCCAAGAGTTCTTGATCGACCCGGAATACGCCCTTGATCATTTTCGGATTCCGGACGGCGATTTGGATATGGGTTTTGTCGCTGAAGCCTGAGCCTGGATAGGCCTGTTCGCCTTCAACGAACACGCCTTTCACGGTGTCGAAGGGAGCCTTGGCCTGCGAGGATGTGGGCGGCTTCAATGACGGCGCAATCCAGTCGCCTAAGATGGACGCTATTGGCTGGGAGTGGTGAGCCCAGCACATCCAGGCTCATGCTCAACGTTCTATAGGCAGTCTTCAGGACGTCCACGCCGGCTTCAGTGGTCAAGTCCAGGCAGTGCCCAAGGTCGATGACGCTCCGACAACCGCGGGATGCTTCTTGGACTTCTTCCGTTTCAGCGCTTCTTTGGCGAAGGCGAGGCCGCGCTTGGGATTGGCTTCCCAAAAATAGATGCCGTGACCCAGCCAATCGTAGTCATTCTCGGATTGTTTGAAAGGCGCGCCCGCCAACAGGGCCTTGGCCACTGCCTGGGAACAGCCATGATAGCCCAGCACAAATCCGTAGCTGAGCTTATGCACTTACGATTTGTAGGGCTCTGAAAGCTTTCCGTCCTTATCCACAATCCCAGCGCGTTGCAGGAAATCGAGAGCTTGTCGACGAGCGGCTTCAGGGTTCTTGGAATAGGAAGGTGCCGCTCGGGCTAGCGCCTGCAAAAAGCCTTCGTCCCCCAGTCTAAGAGGGGCCTGCGAGGCGGATACTGCGGCGGGTTTCGGCATGATCCTAGTGATCTAAGGTCGTAAAGAACCCAGTCAGTATCATCCCGGATAGCTGATGCTGTCCAGTGGCCACCGACACGGGGATTTTCAGCCCCCGTGTCGGCATCGCCGAGTTCACTCCACCACCCGTACCTTCACATAGCTGCCGGGGGCGTCCTCGATGGGCTTCAGCTTGCCGTCACCGGGCGTGCGGGCCGGCACCTGCGGGCCGGCGTATTGCTTCAGCCAGTCGGCGTAGACGGGCCACCAGCTGCCCGGCACCTGGGTGGTCCCCGCCAGCCAGTCGTCGGCCGAGGCCGGCAGCGCGTCGTTCAGGAAGTGGCTGTACTTGTTGGCGGCCGGCGGGTTGACCACGCCGGCGATATGGCCGGAGGCCGCCAGCACGAACTTCACCGGCCCGCCATAGAGCTGGGTGGCGGCGTAGGTGCTTTTCCACGGCGCGATATGGTCCTCGCGGGTGGACAGCATGAAGGTGGGCGTCTTGATGGTCCGCAGATCGATGGGCACGCCCTTCAGGGTGATGCCGCCCGGCCGGACCAGCAGGTTCTTCTGGTACATGTTGCGCAGGTAGAAGCTGTGCATGGCCGGCGGCATGCGGGTGCTGTCGGAATTCCAGTACAGCAGATCGAAGGGGAAGGGGTCCTTCCCCAGCAGGTAGTTGTTGACCACGAAGGACCAGATCAGGTCGTTCGAGCGCAGCATGTTGAAGGTGGTGGCCATGGACTGACCATCCAGGTAGCCCCGGCTTTTCATGCGGGACTCCAGCGCGCCCAGCTGTTCCTCGTCGATGAACACCGACAGCTCGCCCACGTCGGTGAAGTCGGTCAGGGTCACCAGGTACATGGCGCTCTTGATGCGCGCGTCTTTCTTGGCGGCCATGTAGGCCAGCGTGCCCGACAGCAGGGTGCCGCCGATGCAATAGCCGATGGCGTTCACGCCCTCCTCACCGGTGGCGTCCTTGATGGCGTCCAGGGCGGCCAGCGGCCCCTCGACCATGTAGTCCTCGAAATCCTTGGCGGCCAGCTTCTCATTGGGATTGACCCAGGAGATGACGAAGACGGTGTAGCCCTGCTCCGTCAGCCAGCGGATCAGGGAATTGGCCGGCTTCAGATCCAGGATGTAGAACTTGTTGATCCAGGGCGGGATGATCAGCAACGGCGTCTTGTGCACCGTCTCCGTCAGCGGCGCGTACTGGATCAGCTGCATCAGCTCGTTCTGGAAGACCACCTTGCCCGGGGTGACGGCGATGTTGCGTCCCACCTCGAACGCCGCATAGTCGGTCATGGAGATGGCCAACTGGCCCCGGCCGCGTTCCAGGTCGCTCAGCAGGTTCTCCAAGCCTTTCAGAAGGTTGTCGCCGCCCGTCTCCAGCGTGACGCGCAGCACCTCGGGATTGGTCAGGGGGAAGTTGCTGGGCGACAGCGCGTCCACGAACTGGCGGGTGAAGAAATCCACCTTCTTGGCGGTCTTGCCCTCCAGCCCCTCCACCCCACGCACGGCGGTCTGCACATACTTGGCGGTCAGCAGATAAGACTGCTTGATGAAGTCGAAGACGGCGCTTTCCTCCCAGGACTTGTCCTTGAAGCGCTTGTCCTCCTTGGCGGGGCTGATGACCGGCTCAGCCTCCTCCCCCATCAGGCGCTGGGCCGTGCGCTGCCAAAGGGCCAGATAATCCTGCCACAGGCCCAGTTGCGCCTCGATCAGACGGTTGGGGTCGGCCATCAGCCGGGCCGTCATCTCCATGAAGGCGCCGCCCAGATTGAACGGGTCCAGGTTGGACAGGTTGGCCGGCAGGCTGCTGAAGGGCGCGGCGATGGACATGGGGTCGGCGGCGGCGGTGCCGTCGGCCGGCGTCTGCGCCTGGCGGGCCACGAAATCGGCCACCAGCCGCTGCGCCTGCTCCGCGATGCGGTTCATGGCCAGCGTCATTTCCACCGGATCGGGCAGGCGGACCTCGCCATTGGACCCATCCTTGGCGGTATCTTTGGCCACGGGCTTGGCGGCTGCCGCCTTGGGGGCTTCGGCACCAGATGCTTCGGTCTTGGGTGCCTCGGCCTTGGGTGCCGGGGCCGGCATGAAGGGGGGCGGCTTCGGCGCGTCCGGCACGGCGGCGGCCGGCATCACCACGCTGGGCGGCAGGGGGGTGGCCTTGCGGCGCGGCGCCTTGGCGGCCACGGCGGGGGCGGCGGCGGCCTTGGCCGGCTTCCCGGCCCCCCGGGCCGCTCCTGGGGCGGCCTTGGCCTTTTCCGCCGTTACGCCAGCCACGGGCATGGGCGCCAGCGGCTCTTGCGTCAGGTTCTTGTGCGCCTTCAGGTGCGGTGCGCCCGGCACGGGCGGAGCGATGGGGGTGGCGCGCACCACCTTCGGCCTGGGCGCGGCGCTGGTCTTCGCAGGCGCCTTGGGCGCCGGGGCGGCTTTCGCCTTGGGCGCCGGGGTGGCTTTGGCTGTGGCGGATTTTGCCGCCGCAGCCTTCGCCGGGGCAGCCTTCACGGGCGCGGCCTTGGTGGCAGGCTGGGGCGTGGTCCCGCGGACCTGGGCCTTAGGCGCCGCGGTCTTCGCGGCGGGTGCCTTCGCAGCGGCGGCTTTGGCGGCAAGGGCCTTGGGCGGCTGAGTCGGGGCGGGGGCGACGGTGTCGGGGGCAGTCTTGGAAACACGCGGGGACCGGGTACGCTTGGGCGGGGTATCGGCCATGCTTTCTTGTTCCTTCGCCTCGATTACCAGGGGGTATTACCAGGGGGCTATTCTGATGAAGCGGCGCCCGTGCGAGGTGTTCCGCGCGAGTCCGGCGGGGGCGCCCGCCCGCTGCCCGGCCGTTCCGCCGCCGTAAGAAGGCTGGGTTACGGCTGGTCACGGCGCTTGCGGCCCGTGGGGATTTCATACACGATCCGGCCATGATTTTCACCGACGCTGACGCACGGCCCACGGGTGCAAGCACCCAGGAAGGTCACCCCAACCGTTTCCGGCCCCACCGGGGGGCGCCCCTGGGCGCCGCCGGTGCCGTCGCGGGCGCGCGCGTCCTTGCCGGTCGCGGCCTGCTGGCGTTGGTCCTGGCGGGCGCCGGGTTGAACCTCGGGGGATGCGCTGGCCAGCTGGTGCCCCAGGCCTTGTTCCATGATGGCCCCGAGGATCCGGAGCCCATGGCCAATGACGCCAGCAGCAAGGCCCTGTTGTTGGGTGAGCGCCCCGTGCGCCGCGTGGGGCCGCCGCCCGATGTGTGGCCCAACCTGGCCTCCGTGCCGGAACGACCGAAGGACGTGCCCGATCCCGCCACCCGGCAGAAGGACATGGACGCCCTGCTGGCGGACCGGACGGCGGCGGGCTCCATCGCCACGGACCTGAACAAGTACCAGGCCTCCCCCGACCAGCAGTCCGTGCAGCGCGCCACCTCGTCCAACGCCCTGTTCGGCGGCCCGTCCGCCGGCGGCCAGGCCGCGCCCAGCCAGAGCAAGATGCCGGTGGTGCCCAGCGCGCCGCCCGCCGTGCCGGGCCGCGTGCCCGACGCCGTGCCGGCCGTCCCTGTCGCCGCCCCGCAAGCCAAGCCTGCCGGTACCGCCGCCGCCCCTGCCGCCACCGGCGCCGCGGCTAGCCAGGCTGGTGCCCCCGCCGCCAACGGCACCAGCCAGACCCCCCAGAACTGATCCGGCACATCCCGGGCCCGCATGGCCCGTGGGGGCAGGATTGCGGCGGAAAATTAGCTGGGCGCGGGTGTTCTTGTAAGCAAATGTCTTGAAACGGGATGCCCGCCCTGTGGAAATTGCTGTCGCCCGGCTTCGGCCGGGACGATACAAACCCATCGGTCACCATGCCTCCCATCCACCCTGAAATCGGTACAGACCGTCCCATGAACGAAGAGTTCCACCGCATTAAGCGCCTGCCGCCCTATGTGTTCGCCGAAGTGAACGCGATGAAGGCGCGAGCTCGCGCGGCCGGTGAGGACATCATCGATCTCGGCATGGGCAACCCCGACCAGCCCACCCCGCCCCACATCGTGGAAAAGCTGGTGGAGGCCGTGCGCAATCCCAAGACGCACCGCTATTCCATGTCCCGCGGCATCCCCGGCCTGCGCAAGGCGATCTCCGCCTATTACAAGCGCCGATTCGACGTCGACATCGACCCGGAGACGGAGGCCTGCGTCACCATCGGCTCCAAGGAAGGGCTGGCCAACCTGGCCCAGGCCATCACCAGCCCGGGCGACGTCATCCTGGTGCCCAATCCCTCATACCCCATCCACCCTTTCGGCTTCATGCTGGCGGGGGCGGCCCTGCGGCATATCCCGGTGGTGGAGGGCGTGGACAATTTCGTGGAGACGCTGGAACGCGCCATCCGCCACTCGGTGCCCAAGCCCATCGCCGTCATCGTCAGCTTCCCGGCCAACCCGACGACGCAGACGGTCACGCTGGACTTCTACCGCCCGATCGTGGAGCTGTGCCTGAAGCACGGCATCTACATCCTGTCGGACATCGCGTACGCGGAGATCTATTTCGACGGCAACCCGCCGCCGTCCATCCTGCAGATCCCCGAGGCGCGCGACATCACGGTGGAATTCAACAGCCTCAGCAAGACCTACAACATGCCGGGCTGGCGCGTGGGCTTCGGCGTGGGCTCCAAGAAGCTCATCGGCGCGCTGGCCAAGTTCAAATCCTATGTCGACTATGGCGCCTTCACCCCCATCCAGGTGGCGGCCACCGCCGCGTTGAACGGGCCGCAGGACTGCGTGGAGGAAATCCGCCAAATGTACAAGGCGCGCCGCGACGCCCTGATCGATGGCCTGGCGTCCGCCGGCTGGGACGTGCCGCCGCCGGCCGCCACCATGTTCGTCTGGGCCCGCATTCCCGAGCCCTTCCGCGCCATGGGCTCGCTGGAATTCTCCAAGCTGCTGTTGCAGGAGGCGCAGGTCGCCGTCTCCCCCGGCATCGGCTTTGGCGAGTATGGCGACGAGCATGTGCGCTTCGGCCTGGTGGAAAACGTCCAGCGCATCCGCCAGGCCTGCCGCAACATCCGGGGCTTCCTGCACCGGACTGGCAACGGTGGCGACGCTGCCTCCAAGAAAGTGATCTAAGTCTGATGGTTGCGGTCGATAAGGGGGAAAGCATGGGTACGGCACCGCTGCGCGTGGGCATTGCGGGTCTTGGCACCGTCGGCGCCGGGGTCCTGAAGCTGCTCGCCACCCAAGGCGACCTGCTGGCCCGGCGTGTTGGCCGGCCGATGGTGGTCACGTCCGTCAGCGCCCGCGACCGCAACCGTGACCGGGGCGTCGATCTGTCGTCCGTGCGCTGGTACGACAACGCCGTCGACCTGGCGTCGGACGACCAGGTCGACGTGGTGGTGGAGTTGATCGGCGGGTCGGACGGCATCGCCGCCCGCACCGTCGAGACGGCCCTGGCCCATGGCAAGCATGTGGTCACCGCCAACAAGGCGCTGCTGGCCCACCACGGCACGGCGCTGGCCACCCAGGCCGAAGCCCAGGGCCTGACCCTGGCGTTCGAGGCGGCGGTGGCTGGCGGCATCCCCGTCATCAAGGGCCTGCGCGAAGGCCTGGCCGCCAATCAGGTGCGCGAGGTGCACGGCATCCTGAACGGCACCTGCAACTACATCCTGACCGAGATGCGGACCACGGGCCGTGACTTCGGCGACGTCCTGGCCGAGGCCCAGGCCAAGGGCTATGCCGAGGCCGATCCCAGCTTCGACATCGATGGCGTGGACGCGGCGCACAAGCTGGCCATCCTGACCTCCGTCGCCTTCGGCACGCGGGTGGACTTCGCCAATGTGCATGTCGAGGGCATCCGCCACATCTCCGCCCTGGACATCGACTACGCCGGGCAGCTGGGCTACCGCATCAAGTTGCTGGGCATCGCGCGCCGGACGGAAAACGGCATCGAGCAGCGGGTGAACCCCTGCATGGTGCCGGTCGGTTCCCTCATCGCCGCCACCGACGGGGTGTTCAACGCCGTGGTCGCCGACAGCGATTTCGCCGACAAGGTGGCGCTGGTGGGCCGGGGGGCCGGAGCGGGGCCCACCGCTTCGGCCGTGGTCGCGGACCTGGTGGATATCGCCATCGGCCGCCGCACCCCCACCTTCGCCGTACCCGCCGGCCAACTGGCACCCCTGACTCCTGCCCCCTTGTCGGCGCGGCGCGGACGGTATTATGTGCGCCTCATGGTGGTCGACCGTCCGGGCGTCATCGCCGACGTCGCCGCGGCCCTGCGCGACCAGAACGTCTCCATGGAGTCGTTCCTGCAGCGGGGGCGGGCGCCAGGTGAGGCCGTTCCGGTGGTGCTGACCACCCACGATACGGAAGAAGTGGCGATGCTGCGCGCCCTGGCCGTCATAGGCGGGCTGGACGCGGTTCAGGAAACCCCGCGCATGATCCGTATCGAGGATTATTGACACACCACCGTCACGGACCCCGTCCTTATAATAAGGGGTCCGACGGCAAACAGACTCAGGGGAAGATGACTATGAGCAAGGCTATCGAGGCGCCCGTCGATCCGAAGGGCGACATCAGCCTGGTTATGGACCGTAACCTGGCCCTGGAAGCGGTGCGCGTGACCGAGGCGGCCGCCTTGTCCGCCTCGCTGCTGATGGGCCGCGGTGATGAAAAGGCCGCCGACCAGGCCGCCGTGGATGCCATGCGCAAGGCCCTGAACAGCCTGGCCATCGACGGCACCGTGGTGATCGGCGAGGGTGAGCGCGACGAGGCGCCGATGCTGTACATCGGGGAGAAGGTGGGCAGCGGCCATGGTCCCAAGATCGACATCGCGCTCGACCCACTGGAAGGCACCACCATCACCGCCACCGGCGGCCCCAACGCCCTGGCGGTCATCGCCATGGCGGAATCGGGCGGCTTCCTGAACGCCCCCGATGTTTACATGGACAAGATCGCCGTGGGCGCCGGCCTGCCCGAGGGCGTGGTCGACATCGATGAGAAGATCGAGACCAACCTGAAGAACCTGGCCCTGGCCAAGCATGCCACGGTGGAGGAACTGGTGGTCTGCATCCTGGACCGCCCCCGACACCGCGAGCTGATCGCCCGCGTGCGCGCCGCCGGCGCCCGCATCATGCTGATCGGCGATGGCGACGTGTCCGGTGTCATCTCCACTGCGCAGCCCGACAGCGGCATCGACCTGTATGTCGGTTCCGGCGGCGCGCCGGAAGGCGTGCTGGCCGCCGCCGCCCTGCGCTGCATCGGCGGCCAGATGCAGGGCCGCCTGCTGTTCCGCAACGACGACGAACGCGCCCGCGCCAAGCGCTGGGGCGTCACCGACCTGGACCGCAAGTATGGCCTGACGGACCTCGCCAGCGGCAACGTCATGTTCGCCGCCACCGGCGTGACCACCGGCACCATGCTGCGCGGTGTGCGCCGCTTCCCCGGCGGGGCCTACACCCATTCAGTGATTATGCGGTCGAAGAGCGGCACGGTGCGCTATGTTGAGGCGCACCACAATCTCCGCACCAAGACCAAATTCATTCCGGATGCAGAATAACATGACGTTCTTGAGCTCGCCGGCGGGGGACAATCCCGCCGGGGAGCCTCGCCCCCTGTTGGGGGTCTCGCGGTCCGCCACCGGCCGGCGCTGGCTGGCCCGTCCGCATGACGAGCGGCTGGCCCTGGCCCATGCCCAGCGCGGCGGCCTGCCGGAACTGGTGGGCCGGGTCCTGGCGGCCCGTGGTGTCGACCTGGACCAGGCCGAGGATTTCCTGGGCCCCACGCTGAAACGCTTCCTGCCCGACCCGCACGCCCTACTGGACATGCAGGCCGCGGCGGAGCATCTGGCCGATGCCGTCCGGCGCGGCCGGCGCTTGGCTGTCTTCGGCGACTACGACGTCGACGGCGCCACCTCTTCCGCGCTGCTGGTGCGCTTCTTCCGCGCCGTTGGCGCCGACATCCAGGCCTACATCCCCGACCGCATCAATGAAGGCTACGGCCCCAACGCCCCGGCGCTGCTGCGCCTGCGCGAGGCCGGGGTGGACCTGGTCATCACGGTCGATTGCGGCGTGACCTCGTTCGAGCCCCTGGCCGCCGCCGCGCAGGCCGGGCTGGAGGTCATCGTCGTCGATCATCACAAGGCGGAACCGGCCCTGCCCAAGGCCCATGCCGTGGTGAACCCCAACCGCCTCGACGAGACCGTGACTGACCGCCTGGGCACCCTGGCGGCGGTGGGCGTCAGCTTCCTGCTGGTGGTGGCGGTCAACCGGATCCTGCGCGCCACCGGCTGGTACGCCAACCGGGCGGAGCCGGACCTGATGGGCTGGCTGGACCTGGTGGCGTTGGGCACCGTTTGCGACGTGGTGCCCCTGGTGGGCCTGAACCGCGCCCTGGTGGCGCAGGGCCTGAAGGTGATGAGTCGCCGCAACAACGTGGGTCTGGCCGCCCTGGCCGACGTCGCCGGCATCAATGAACGCATGGACGCCTACCACGCCGGCTATATCCTGGGGCCGCGCGTCAATGCCGGCGGCCGGGTGGGCCGCGCCGACCTCGGCACCCGCCTGCTGTCCACCGAGGACCCGGTGGAGGCGCGCGACCTGGCGGCCCAGTTGCACACCCTGAATGCCGAGCGCCGGGCGATCGAGGCCCTGGTGCTGGAAGAGGCCATCGCCATGGTGGAGGCGCAGGCCGCCACCGACGCCCTGCTCAGCCCTGGGGCCGGCGCCGGGGCGCTGGTGATCGCGGGGGCGGGCTGGCATCCCGGCGTCATCGGCATCGTCGCCTCCCGCCTCAAGGAGCGCTATGGCGTGCCGGCCTGCGTGGTGGCGCTGGAGGGCGGCATCGGCAAGGCCTCGGGCCGCTCGGTCCGGGGCATCGATTTGGGCTCGGCCGTCATCGCCGCCCGCCAGGCCGGCCTGCTGATGGCCGGCGGCGGCCACGCCATGGCGGCGGGGTTCACCGTGGCGGAGGACAGGCTGGCCGACCTGCGCGCCTTCCTGGCCGACCGTATCGCGCAGCAGACAGCGGGGCAGGGCCCGTTGGTGCCCACCCTGCACCTGGATGGCGTGGTGTCGGTGCGCGGCGCCTCCGCCGACCTGCTGGGCCACATCACCCGCCTGGGCCCCTTCGGCACCGGCAATTCCGAACCGCGCCTGGCCGTGGCCGACGCCCGCATCGTGCGGGCCGACGTGGTGGGTGGCAACCATGTGCGCTGCATCCTGTCCTCGGCCGATGGCGCCCGCCTCAAAGCCATCGCCTTCCGCGCCATGGATGAGGATCTGGGGCCGGCCCTGCTGAACCATGGCGGCCGGCCCATGCACCTGGCCGGCACCCTGCGCGCCGACCGTTGGAACGGGGCGGAGGGCGTGCAGCTCACCATTGATGACGCCGCTTTGCCGGGCGCATCGTGAAGCCGGCGACATTTATCCCGGTCGGGTAGGGCGATGCGGCGGATTTGCGCCGTTGGGTCACTATACGAAAGTAAGAAAGCCGTCACGGAGCCCCACCGGGGCTACGGTGGCGATGATTTCCATATTTTCCGCTTCCAGCCGGATGTATGTCGGCCAGCGTTACGTTGTTGGCATTAGGTGTCAGCCGCAACTATGCCCGCGTACCGTCGGCTAAATGCCATTGCGTGGGGTAGTTTAACCAAAACTATCTTTCCATCCGCTCTGAATCGCGGGCCTATTCCCCCATCTCCATTGCCGAGTCGGTTCAAATTATTGAGCGTATTATTCTGTCGCATCGGAAGTAGCGATGTCCGACGGCGTCAGTTTATGCTTGGCGGTAACCGGGCTGTCACGGGTCCATCATTTTCCGATTGTGGGCGGGACTGGATTGACAGCGGCGCTGCATTAAACGATCCTTACGCGTGAAAGGTCATTCCGTTCTACCGTTACTCTCGGTGGGCTGTTGAATGGCCGGCGACCATAAAAATCAAAGGGCCGATCATTACAACGCGGGAAGGTTCCAAGGCTCCGCCCGGGCAGCCGACGAGGACATCCGGGGGGGATGAGGGGGTATTGATGTCGGGACAGCCTGGAACGAAACGGGTGGTTGTGGCCGCACCGGAAGCCTCGGCTGACGCGGCACCGGAATCGACCCTCAGCCGCCTGGAAACCCACTTCCGCACCCTGGATGAGGGGTCGCTGGTCCGTGTGGCCGCGGCGGTGGAGAAGGCCCGCGCGACGGAGACGGGGGCCGCCTCCGATGAACAGATCCTGACCTGCTTGCGGCCCATGCTGCGCAGCCTGCGGCCCGTGCGCGTGCCCACCTTCCAGCGGGCATTGTGCGTTTGCCTGGAACCCTACCTGATCGATGCCGACTCCGTGGGCGGTGCGCGTCGGGCGGTGGTGGCCCGGTCCAGTCTGGCGCCCTGGTGGCGCCTGCTCATGGGGTCCCCCTACCGGCCGCGCCTGGCGGCGGCCACGGCGGAATATCGCAACGCCGTGGCGTCGGAGCGGCAGGACGAGATCGACGCTGTCGTCCAGTTCGGCCGCAGCATCGCGGCGGAGGCCACCACCACCCTGTTGGCGGAGGCGGCGCAGTCCGCCGTGCGCAAGCGCGAGCTGGAAGTGTTGCTGGGCAGCGCGCGCGCGTTCGAGGACGCGGCCGAGATCGCGCGCATCCTGGGCCTGGATCCGCTGCTGACCCCCTGGTTCGACCAGATCCGCGCGGTGTGCCCGCGCACGGCGGACGGCCGGGTGCACGACTTCAATCCCCAGGGCACGGTCATCGCCAAGAACGGCTACATGCACCTGCACGCCGCCGACCGCGAGGTGGTCGACTATTACTTCCACGGCCTGTTGCGCCTGCTGACCCAGCCGTGGCAGTCGCTGCGTCTGGTGCGCCTCCTGTCGGCCGATCTGCTGCGTGCCGGCGGCGACAACGCCGGCCTGCAGATGATTCCGGCCAAGCTGTTCGGCGACCTTACCCGCACCTTGGCGGAGATCGGGCGCACGGCGGCGGGCGACCGGGGCATGACCCGGCGGGTCTGGCTGATGACCTGCGCCCGCCTCATCTCCGACGCCGGCGCCATGGTGCAGGGCATGGCGGAAGAGGTGAGGGAGTTCGGCAACGCCGGATGGGAGACCATGATGGTCGAGGCCCGGCAGAAGGTGACGCAGGCGGCCGACCAGTTCGCCAGCGTGGCGGTTCGCGACGCGGCCCTGGTGCTGCCCCAGAGGGAAGTGCGCGAGAAGCTGGAGGTGCGGCTGGTGCCTGACATGGCCCACAGCCCCACGGATGACGAGGTGTCGGTGGCCCAGGCGGCCGCCACCCTATTCACCGCCTGCCGCAAGGTGGCGGAAAAGGAGGGCTTCGACCGGTCCATCCGTGCCAAGGAGGCGGATTTGGAGGCCACCTTCCAGACGGCCATCACCTTCCGCTTCGAATATCTGCGGGCGCGCGGCAAGAACAAGGCCGTGTCCGCCCAACTGCAGGCGCTGGAGAAGGTCTTGCGCTCCATGCCCAAGACCGAACCCATGCTGGACCTGATCCTGAAGGCGGAACGCGCCATCGAACGCTTTCGCTGACCAGGAACCATCACCGTTTTCCCGCCCGATCCGGCCGCGCTAACAGGCAGACCCCCTATGCGCGAAAACCGGTGGGCGGGACTTTTTATCCGCTTGCCTTATCGGGGCCGGATCATTATGTATCCACCCCGCTGTCCCCTTCGTCTAGAGGCCTAGGACACCGCCCTTTCACGGCGGCGACACGGGTTCGAATCCCGTAGGGGACGCCACGCTTCCAGCGTTTGGGCTGGATTTTGCGGGACAATCTGGGGACAAATGGGATCCGCGGGACATCCAGCGGAGACAGCTTTCCCATGGCTACCATCGCTCCCCGGAAGAACCGGGAAGGCCAGGTCATTGGCTACCAGGTGAAGATCCGGCGCACCGGCTTCCCCACCCAATCCAAAACCTTCGAGACCAGGACCGACGCGAAGCGTTGGGCCGCCGAGATGGAATCGGAAATCTCCCGTGGCGTCTTCGTCGATCGCAGCGAGGCGGAGCGCAACACCCTAGGCGACCTGATACGCCGCTATCAGGCGGAGATCACACCCACCAAGCGTAAGCGTCAGCGCAGCCCCGCCTTCCCATGGCGTTATTGATGGGCATGCTTGCCGCTCGGCTTGAGTGGTGGACGCATGGATGACGTGACGGTGATCGGCAAGGAGGCGCTTCGAAGTGCTCATACGAGCGCTTCGGAGTTGCACGGCGAAGTTTTGAGCGGGCCGGAGCGTCGGCGGCGCTGGAGTACCGAAGAGAAGCTGCGGGTTCTGGCGCAGAGCGTGGCGCCGGGGTCGTCGCCGAGCCTGACGTGCCGCATGCACGGTATCAGCACCGGTCAGCTATCGACGTGGCGCAAGCAGTTCCGGTCGGGTGAGCTGACGGGGTTCGTGCCGGTCTCGGTTGTTGCCGATGCGGCGTTGCCCGCACCGGCTGTCGTACCTGAAGTGGCGGAGCAGACGCCCGTTGCCGTCGGCGTGGTCGAGGTCGAGCTGCCGACCGGCGTGCGCCTGCGGATCACCGGCGATGTCGGTGAGGCGGCCTTGCGCCGGGTTTTGGCGGCATTGTCGTGATCGGCCTTCCGGGCAATGTCCGCCTCTACCTGGCGTGCGGCGCGACCGACATGCGCCGTGGGTTCGACAGCCTGGCCGCTCAGGTGCAGACGATGCTGAGGCTTGATCCCCACGACGGCGCGCTTTACGCCTTCCGGGGGCGGCGGGGTGACCTGATCAAGATTTTATGGTGGGACGGCCAGGGCCTCTGCCTGTTCTCCAAGCGGCTGGAGCGTGGCCGGTTCGTCTGGCCACAGGCCCGGGAGGGCTCGGTCGCGCTTACCGCCGCCCAGGTTTCCATGCTGCTGGAAGGGATCGATTGGCGGACGCCGGTGCGAACCTGGCAGCCGGACGCGGCCTGCTGAGCGCGCTCGGTCCCGTGCGGCCCCCGGCGCGTCATAGTGACTCGGATGCTGTCCACCACGCTGCCGACGGCGGCGTTTTCGGGTAGAATCCGCCCCATGACCGCCGCCGCCGCAGAGATCGCCGAGCTCCGTGCCCGGCTCGCCGAACGCGAGGCCGAACTGGCCACGGCGCGGGCGGAACTGACTGGCGCGCGCCTCCTGATCGAGCAGTACAAGGCCCAACTGGCCAAGCTCCGCCGGATGCAGTTCGGCCGCTCATCGGAGAAGCTCGACCGGCAGATCGCGCAACTGGAACTGATGCTGGAAGACCTGGAGGAAGGCGAAGCCGCCCGGACGGCGCCGTCGCTGGATGCCGGGAACGCGGCCCCGGAACGGCGCCAGCGGGACCAGCGCCATCCGGTGCGCCATCCCTTGCCGGAGCATCTGCCGCGGGAGGAGGTCGTCCATTCCCCCGGTGACGTCTGCCCCGGCTGCGGCGGCACGCATTTCTCCAAGCTGGGCGAGGACGTGACCGAGGTGCTGGAGAAGATCCCGGCCCGCCTCAAGGTGATCCGCCACATCCGGCCGAAGCTCTCCTGCCGGGCGTGCGAGGTCATCCTCCAGGCGCCTGCCCCAGACCTGCCGGTGGAGAAGGGCCGCCCCGGGCCCGGCCTGCTGGCCAATGTCGTGGTGTCGAAGTACCTGGACGGGCTGCCGCTCTACCGGCAGTCGGCGATCCTGGCGCGCGAGGGCATCGCGATCGAGCGCGCGACCTTGGCCGATTGGGTCGGCCATGCCGCCTGGTGGGTGGCCCCCCTGGCCGGTCTGATCGGTGCCCATGTAATGGCGGCGCCAGTCATCCACACCGACGACACGCCGATCAAGGTGCTGGCCCCCGGCAACGGCCAGACCCGGCTCGGTCGGCTTTGGACCTACCTGGTCGATGAGCGGCCCTGGTGCGGGGAGCGTGCGCCAGCGGCGTTCTATCGTTTCAGCCCGGATCGCAAGGGCGAACGGCCCCGTGAGCATCTCTCCGGGTTCAGCGGGGTGATCCAGGCGGACGCCTATACGGGTTATGAGGCACTGACCCGGCCATCGAGCCTGGTCCAGCCCGGCATCATCCCATCGGGCATCGTTCATGCTGCCTGCTGGGCGCATGCGCGGCGGCATCTCTACGACCAGTACGAGAAGACCAGGTCACCCATCGCCGAGGAGGCCTTGCGCCGGATCGGGCGGCTCTACGAGGTCGAGGCCGCGATCACCGGCCTGTCGGCTGAACAGCGCCGGGACGCCCGGCGGCAACTCGCCGTTCCCATCCTCGACGACCTCAAGCCATGGCTGGAGGCGCAGCAACGGCGCCTGTCGGCCAAGAACACGCTGGGCAAGGCGATCGGGTATGCGCTGAACCGCTGGGAGGCGCTCACCCTCTATGTCGCCGATGGCCGTATCGCCATCGACAACAACCCCGCCGAACGCTCCCTGCGCGGCATCGCAATCACCAGGAAGAACTTCCTGTTCCTGGGCTCCGAGGCGGGCGGCGACCGGGCGGCACTCCTCTACTCCGTCCTGGAGACGGCGAAGCTGAACGGGCTCGACCCCGAGGCCTATCTGGCGGATGTCCTGGACCGCATGGCCAAGGGGCATCCGATCAACCGGCTGGCCGAACTTCTGCCCTGGAACTGGATGCGCCGGGCTGACAAACTCGCGGCATGACCGCCGACACCCTTGCCATCCTGCGCATCGAACTGCTCCATACCGAACCCCTGGTCTGGCGCCGCGTTGCCGTGCGCGGCACCACCAGCCTCGCGGCGCTCCACAAGATCATCCAGGCCGCCATGGGCTGGCTCGACTACCATCTGTGGGAGTTCGAGGTCGAGGGGGCCACCTACGGCCTTCCCGATCCCGATGGCATGGACTGGGGGCGCACTATCAAGCGCGCCAGCACGATCAAGCTACAAAAGTTGCTCGATGCCGGTGTCGAGACGTTCGGCTACGTCTACGACATGGGCGACAACTGGGAACACCAGATCATCATCGAGCGCGTCGAGGCCGCTCAGCCGGACCAGCCCTATCCCCAGTTCCTTGGTGGCGAGCGGCGCTGCCCGCCCGAGGATTGCGGCGGAGTTCCCGGCTACTACGACTTCCTCGATGACATCGCCGGGCCCGACAAGGGCAGAGGCAGCAAAAAGAAGAAGGAAGCCCTCGACTGGTACGGCGGCCCCTACGACCCCGACGATATCGATGAAGAGCAGATCCGCATTACTCTTAAGCGGATCGCCAGCGCTTCAAGAATGAAGAAGGCCGTCAACCCTTGAACTGCTCGCCGATCCGCTGACGCTTACCACCAAGCTGGGGGGCGACAAGGAGAAGGGCCACCTGGCCGTGATCCTGGACGACCAGATCAGCCTGATGCGGATGACCATGCTGGCGTCGAAGGACGTGGGTGCGTTCCGCGACCGGATGGCCGCCGCCGCTTACGCTCCGGCCACCATCGTCCGCCGGTTGAACCTTATCGCGACCGTCATCAACCACGCCCGGTCCGAATGGGGTGTCCATGTAGTCGACAATATGGCGTCGGCCAAGCTCACGGCGCGCCCGAAGGGAGCTGACCGGAAGCGGGAACGCCGGTTGCAGCCCGCCCGCGTCGTCGCGGGACAGGAGGAGTGTCCCGCGGAGGAGGAAACCCTGTTCAAGGCGCTTGCGGCGGGCCGCCATGCGGCCCTGACGGTGCCGCTGGCCCGGCTTGGCCATCGAGACCGCCGCGCGGCAGGGCGAGCTGTGCTCGCTCGACTGGAAGGACGTGGACCTGGAGAAGCGGGTCATGACCATCCGTGGCCTGAGCGGCCAAGGTTCCAAGAACGGCGATGTGCGTAGGGTGCCCCTTTCCAGCGCCGCAGTGGAGGCCATTCGTTCCCTGCCGGGGTTCGGGGCCAAGGCTGGCCGGCTTTTCCCGGTCGACCAGAACACTTTGAAGATCACCTTCGCCCGGACTGTGGGGAAGAGAATTCCGGATCTGACGTTCCACGACCTTCGGCACGAGGCCACCAGCCGGCTCGCAAAGGTCTATACCAATCCGCTCGAACTGATGCGGGTCACGGGCCACAAGACGCTGTCGATGCTGAGTCGGTATTACCACGTTGATGCGGAGGAGCTGGCTCAGCGGCTGGCGTGAGGGTAAAGCTCAACAGCGTGGTCCCTGCTTGAGGCGCTAATTGAGAAATGGCTGTTCAGAACCATTCCGCATCGGTGGTGACAAGGGCAGGATATGCGCGACCTAGGGCTTCCAGCTGTTCGAAATCAACAAGCTTATCGACCGGCTGCCTGCGAATAAGGTCCAGAGCTTCGGCCGCCTCCAAGGGTACGGTATCCTGAGGTAAGGGGGCGCGGACGAACTCCATCAACTGCCGGCCCTTAAGGGCCGCATCATAGACCGCTAGGACCTCCGCCATGCATCTTAAATTGTCCAGCGCCAGGTACAATCCCGGCGCGTGTGTGGATGCCCCCGGTTAAGCAAGAGGAATTTTCTGACGTCGTATCGGTTGCGAGGAGTTCTATCGGTCGTGTGTCAGGCCTCATGATGTGGCCTGAACGGGCCACGGGCCGGTATGCTGTTCGAGAGATGGGGTCCACATCGGTTCAGAGAGCTTTGTCGCCCGCGCGCCGGGACTGGTTATCCCCACCTGAACATTGAAGTCCTTGCGGCCTACACCGTCAGTCGATCTTCCTGCCCGGGCCGTGAGGCCCGCAACGTGCTCCGTCAGGCGCCGTTACCGACTGCCGGATCACGCTGTCCGATAATCCTGTTGCTTGACCACCATCGCCCAAAGGGTCCGCGCCATCTTGTTGGCCAGGGCGACGGCGGCGACCATGCGCGGCTTGCGCAACAGGAGACGCCCAAGCCAATTATCCGGTGTCGCGCCGCGCCGGCAAATCCACCGGATGCGGCTCATGGCGCCAATGATCAACAGCCTTCGGATATCGTCCTGGCCCATTCGGCTCATGCCGCCCAACCGGGGCTTACCTCCGGATGACAACTGCTTCGGCACCAGGCCCAGCCAGGCCGCGAAGTTCCTGCCATCGGAAAAGGTGCGCAGGTCCGGCGCGAAGGCGGCAAGCGCACCGGCCGTGACGGGGCCGACGCCCGGAAGGGTGCAGAGACGCCGCAGAAACGCATCCGTCCGGGATGCCGATTGCAGGCGCTGAACCAGGCCGTCGATCCTCACCGTCAGAGCTTTGATCTGTTCAATGTAGAAGCCAGCCATCTCGCGGACAACGGGCGGCAGATCGTCACCCTCGGCGCCAATCGCCTCCTCCAGCCGCGTGACATTGGTCGCCCCAACCGGCGCGACGATGCCGAATTCCGCCAGATGGCCGCGCAACGCGTTGATCAGCTGCGTCCGCTGCCTCACAAAAACACTGGTGGGTCCGAAAGGTGACCGCCCGGGCCTGATGCTCCGCACTCTTCACCGCAACGAAATGAAGGTTCGGACGGCGGGCCGCTTCCGAGATCGCCTCGGCGTCCGCCGCGTCGTTCTTCTGCCGCTTCACGAACGGCTTCACGTAAATCGGCGGGATCAGCCGAACCTCATGCCCCGCACCTTCGGCGAGCCGACCCCAGTAGTGGCTGGTCGAGCAGGCCTCCATCGCAACGATGCAGCGAGACTGCCCACTCAGAAACACCATCAGCTTCTGCCGTGAAAAAGCACGATTGAACAACACCTTGCCGGAAAAGTCCGTCGTGCAGACCTGGAAATGCCGCTTGGCCAGGTCTATCGCCACCAAGTACGTCGTGGTCATGGTGCCCTCCATAACGATGTCCAGCAGACATCATAGCCTGGCATCCGCCGATGCCGAGGAAAGGGGGCATCCACACCATCAGTTCAACACCTACCACCCCGACATTTCTTCATGGACGCCTATTTGATTTGGCTTGCCAAATAGGCGCGGATCCCATGGCCATATGGTGGGCGCAACGCGCGCAGCGGGGCAATGTCCCGGCCAAGTTGCTGGTAGACGGCCTTGCGGTGGCTGAATTCCACGAACCCCTCCCGTCCGCCATAGACGCCGAAGCCCGATCCCCCAATGCCGCCGAAGGGAAGCTCGTCCTGGGCGACATGATAGAGGACGTCATTGATGGTCACACCGCCGCTGGTGGTGTTCGCCAAAACCGTTTCCTGCTCGCTTGCGTCTGTTCCGAACCAGTAGAGGCCAAGCGGTCGTTCCCGTTGATTGATATATCGGAGGGCGTCATCCAGATCCTTGTAGGGGAGGATTGGAAGGATCGGGCCGAATATCTCCTCTTGGAGGACCGCCATATCCTGGCTTGGGTTGATGACCAAGGTGGGGGCGATTTTCCGGCCAGGCAGCGGTAGTGGGGCTTCGCCCGGCGGGATCAGTTCCAGCACCGTGGCGCCGCCCGCCCGCGCATCAGCAATATAGCCGCGTAGACGACTGGCGTGCCGGTCGGAAATGATTGAGCCATAGTCTGGGTTGTCCCGGAGGGTGGGGAAGAATTGCCGGACCGCCGCTGCGGCTTCCTGGACGAAGACTGACAACTTGTCCTTCTGCACCAATACATAGTCCGGGGCTAAGCAAGTCTGGCCAGCGTTCAGCAGCTTGCCGTTCATGATGCGTCGCGCCGCCAAAGAAATATCGGCGGTGGAGGAGACGATCGCTGGACACTTGCCACCCAACTCCAGAGTTAGTGGCACCAAGTTCTCCGCCGCCGCCCGCATAACATCACGCGCGACGGTGCCACCGCCCGTGAAAACCAGATGGTCAAATCGGAGATGAGAAAACGCTTTGGCAACGTCGGGGCCGCCAGTGCAAACCGCTACCTCGTCCGGTGAGAAGGCATTGGCGACCAACCGCTCCATCAACGAGGAGGTTGCAGGAGTCAGTTCAGAAGGCTTAATCATCGCCCGGTTGCCGGCGGCCAGGACTCCGGCAAGAGGGGCGAACACCAAATGGAATGGGACGTTCCATGGGCTGACAATGCCCACAACGCCCTTCGGCTGATAATGAAGGGTCGCCTTCGCCCCCAGCAGCGATAGTATCCAAGGGCTGGTCCACCGCCTTTCCGGCTTCATCCAGCGCGTGACGTTGCGGCGCGCGAATTTAAGTGCCGCCAGCGGCCCCGCAAGGTCCATCAACAGGCTGACCTCCGTCGATCGCGTTCCGAAATCCTGTGCCAGGGCCTGGGTGATTTCCTTGGTGTTGCTCAGCAGAAGGTCGATGCACCGGCTCAGGCGGTCAATCCGCGTCGCGGCGGAGGGCGCCCCCGCTTGAATTTGCGCGCTTCGCTGCCTTTCGAGCAATGCCCGCAACGTGTCGGCGCTGTCGGGTTCGGGGACCCTGGTCGGCGCTAAGGTGTCGCTGCACATTGAGATTCTCCCATTCTTGCCGGCGGCTTTGTTTCTATTCAGAATATACTATTAGCTATATATGGCGAACTGTCCAGCGCTGGATCATGCGCCTTTCCTGCGCCAGATTGCCTGGAATGCGCAACTTCTCGGCCCCATCGCCTTGGCCTCAGTCGGGACTTGACGGCAATGATAATATAGTCATTACTATTTTATCCGGCTGAGGGCCGGCTTGCATCTCGGGGCGATCATGAAAAAGAAAAAGCCACAGGTATTTTTCATCACCGGAGCAGCCAGCGGCATTGGGGCCGCCACCGCCCGGCTGCTGGCCAGTCAAGGCCATGCCGTCATGCTGGCGGACATCAACGCGAAAGGTGTGCGGGACGTAGCCGCCAGCCTCGGCTCCAATGCCGATGCGGTGGCTTTGGATATTACATCGCCGGCCGCCTGGGAGGCGGCGCTGGACCTGACCTATAGCCGTTTCGGCACCTTGGATGTGCTGGTCAACAACGCGGCAATTGTGGTGACCGGGAACGCGCGCGATGTCCCGGTCGCGCACCACCAGCGCACCATAAATATCAATTTCATGGGCCCCCTGACCGGTTCCCTGGCGACGTTGGAGCGGTTTCGGGCGCAGGGCCACGGGCACGTCGTGACCGTTTGCAGCATGGTCTCCTTTATGCCTTTTCCAGGCATCGCCAGTTATGGCGCCTCAAAACAGGCTTTGAGAGCCTTCCATCACGCCCTGGCATTCGAGGAGCGGAATACGGGCGTCGACTTCACCATTGTTCACCCGACCGCCACCGAAACACCGATGTTGGAGCAGGAGGAAAGGGACGACGCCTGTGGCTTCGCTTTCCTCGCCGACCCGGTGTCACCGGAGTTTGTTGCCGAAACGGTGGTGACGGCAATCCGGCGGAAATCAATTGAAGTCTTCATGCCGCCGGAGCAGGCGAAGGTTATTCGTTCGCTGGGAACAGATGCCCCGCGGATGCGTAAACTTTATGCCCAGATGGAAGAAATTGGGCGCAGTGCTCAGCATGAGCGTCGCCAGTCCCACAATCCTAACTCTCACTAATCTGTACAATAGAAGGAATAAAACATGGTATCTGTCGAAGATTTCATCGAAAGCGTCGTCGGAAAACTGAAAACGGCGATAGCAGCAAAACCTGCCCCTGCCAAAAGTCTCAAGATAAAGATCAAGGATGTCGGTGTCGTGCTGGCGAATGCCGCGACCGTCGAGGCCCAAGAGGGGGCGGCGGATACCGTCATCACCGTGTCCCGTTCAGACTTCGAAAATTTGGCGTCGGGAAAGCTGAATCCCCAGATGGCCTATCTACAGGGCAAGATCAAGATTGAGGGCGATCCCGCCGCCGCCCTTCAGTGGCTGCCGTTTATTCAGGGGAAGGTCTCTTAATATTTGGTTCCGGCCCCATTCCCGGCCGACTGCTGGAATGGGGCCAAATCCTCGCGCCCCGGCGATTAGGCCAAGCCAACCATCTCCGCCAGTGACTTTGGGCCCCCGAGGTCGATCAATTCCAGCAGGGTTCCATCCGGATCACGCAAAAAGACCATGCGGATGTCCGGCGGCATGGCCGTGGGCGGACCCATGTTCGCCAGGCCTGCGGCCAATAATTCGCCATAGGCGATATCGACATCGGGCACGCTGAAGGTAAGGGCGACGTAGGTGGACGGCGGAGTTTGGCCGACCGACGCCCCATCCGGCTCCGTTGCCGTCGGTTTGGCCTTTTTAATGAGTTCCACCGCGATATTGGCAATTAATCCTATGACGACGCGGTCTTTCTCAGGCCCCTCCTGATTGTCATAGAAGGCTCTGAATCCAAACACCCTGCTATAGAAATCAATGGAACGCGACAGGTCGCTTACGTGAATCCCTACGTGGGATAAGGCCAAAGGGCGCACCAGTGCGTTGTCGGCGCTTTGCTCATGATCGGTCATTTCACTCTTGGTCTCGTCCATGGCCGGAGTCCTCGTCCTCAAAGATTGTCGGAATCGCGGCCTTGGCATTGCGGCGGCGATTGCGGGATGGACTATCCAACAATGCCCTTTGCATAGCAATAACTATCCTGTAGCATCGAAGGCGGGCGGGTGTCCTTGGCGGGGAATCCGACTGAAAAATACCAAAAACCTCCGATTCCAAGCATGACGTACGGGAGGCCATGACATGGCGAGAGAAATAAATATAGTTATTAATAACTTATCGTTCGGTGAAGCGCCGCGCTGGCGTGCCGACGGGCTTTACTTCTCCGACGTTCATGCCGACAGGGTCATGGTGTTGCGAGGTGACGGGGGCCTTGAAGCCGTCATGAGCGCCTCGGGGCCGGTCTCGGGGCTGGGCTGGTTGCCTGACGGGCGGATGCTTGTGGTTTCAATGCTGGACAAGCGTGTGTTGCGCCTGGAGCCGGACGGTGCGACGGCGGTTCATGCCGATCTCTCCGAACTGGCGACCGGCCCGGCCAACGACATGATCGTAGGGCCGACAGGGGTGGCCTATGTCGGAAACTTCGGCTTTTCCCTCTTTCCCCCGGAACCGCCCAAGTTGGCGGTGCTGGCGGCGGTGGCACCCGACGGTCACGTCACCGTCGCGGCGGAAGACTTGTTCTTCCCCAACGGCATGGTCATCACTCCCGATGGCCGGACTTTAATTGTGGGGGAGAGTGGGGGGCAATGCCTGACCGCTTTCGACATCGCCGACAATGGTGGCTTGAGCAACCGCACGGAATGGGCGGCTCTTGGTGATGGCGCGCTTCCTGATGGAATTTGTCTGGACGCCGAAGGGGCAATCTGGGTGGCCTCGCCACCTACCAATGAGGTGCTGCGTATAAGACAGGGCGGCGAGGTGCTGGAGCGCATCGCCACCGATCAGCAAGCGATTGCCTGTGTCTTGGGCGGTGTCGACCGCAAGACGCTGTATGTCTTTACCGCCGAGAGTACCGAACCCGCATTTTGCCGGGAGCACCATACAGCGCGCCTGCTGGCGATAAACGTCGATGTCCCCGGCGCGGGTTGGCCGTAAGCCCCAAGGATCATTATTGCCGCTGACGTAGCATAAAAAGGGGTTGAAATGGACACGTTCGATGTCGTCGTCGTTGGATCGGGGGCCTTTGGTGCCAGTACCGCGTTCCATCTCGCCAAGGCGGGGCGCCGCGTGGCGTTGGTGGACCAAGCGGCCTTGGGGTCACAGACGTCGCCGCGGGCTGCAGGCTTGACTGGTCAGTTGCGCCGTACCGACATCATGATGGAACTCGCCCGTCGTTCCGTCGACAAGATGGTGCACTTCACAACGGAAACGGGGCTGCCCATCGAGTATGTCCAGGCCGGCAGTTTGATCATCGCGCGGACCCCTGAACATGCGGCCGGACTGAACTTGGCTGTCGAGAATGGTCGGCGCTTTGGTCTGGACGTGGCAATGATAAGCCCGGAGGCGGCCAGGGACCGTATGCCCATTCTGGAGATGGACGGCATTCATGCCGTTTCATTCACACCCACGGACCTCCATCTGGAGCCGGAGCAGATCGCCTTGGGCTACGCCAACGCAGCTGCGTCGCTGGGGTGCTCCCTCATGCCCGATACAAGGGTGACGGGCATCGTGGTGGAAGGCGGCCGCGTCAATCGGGTGCTCACTGAACGTGGTGAGCTGCACGCCCTTGCCGTGGTGGACGCGGCCGGCGGCTGGCTGCGCCTGGTGGGAAATATGGCCGGTGTATCGCTTCCGGTGGTGCCCACTCGCCATCAGCTTCTAATCACCGAACCCATGCGGGCCGCACGCCCGGACATGCCTACCGCGCGGGTCATTGACGCCAATGCCTATGTGCGTCCCTGCAGGGGCGGCTTGATGTTCGGGGGATACGAGCAAGATCCGGTAACTGTGGATTTGGCCGAACGAGGACCGGAATTCCGGATTGATGACCTAGCGTTGGATATAGCTGTTCTGCGACGGCTTATAAAATCAGTCGAAGGTCAGTTCCCGTTACTGAAGGACGCGCCAGTACGCGAGCATCGCGGTGGCCTACCGACGATGACCCCGGACGGCTTCCATCTTGTGGGCCCGGCCCCCGGAGTTTCTGGTCTGTATATCATCGGCGGTTGCAATGTCGGCGGTTTATCAGTCTCTCCAGCGTTGGGAGAAGTGCTGGCGGGCTGGATTGCTGAAGGTAAATCACCGGACCTGGATATGTCGGTAATGTCTCCAGCCCGCTTTACCCAAGGAATACCGACGCTCGAATTGCTGGAGCGGTGCAGGCTGCAGTACGCCAACTATTACACTGGGCAGCCCAGGGACGTCGACTCTCAGTCCTTTTGAAGGTTAGGGGGGCGACCTGATTACAGCAAGGGCAACTCGCGCTCGGCTCGCAGGGTGCGTTTACGCCTTGGCGGAACGGCCCCGTCTGCCCTTTGTCCTATCCGCGGCTTGTCCACCGTTTAGAAATAGTGAAGGCCTGCTAAGGGCACACAAGCCCGATTCTCATATTTTATTTCGCGATTGGAAGCAACGTCAAGAATGTGCTCGATCGCATGCAAGTAGAATAACAATGTAACCACAATAGGCCACGACAGGGGGCCTGGGAGAGAGATGATGCGGTACAATGATGTGCTGATGCGCACGGTCGCGCTGGGGGTGTTGCTTGCCGCGAACTCGGCGGAAGCTCAGAATGCAGCCTCAGGCGATGCTCGGTCGGGCTCGGAAGACGTTCTGCAGGATATTGTGGTGACAGCCCAGCATCGCAGCGAGAACATTCAAAATATTCCAATTGCCGTTAACGCGCTTGATGGCCAGACCTTAAAGAATCGTGGTGTGACATCCAGCGAAGATATTGCCGAATTCGTCCCTAATCTTCAGATTAGCTTACCTTATGGTGTCGGCAGCCAGCCCATTATAACAATCCGAGGTGTCGGGTTGAATGATGTGAGTACCAATAACGCGGGACCCAACGGCGTTTATATTGATGATGTCTATATGAGCTCTCCCGCTTCTCAGAGCTTCCAGACCTTTGACTTGGAGCGGGTGGAGGTGCTGAAGGGCCCCCAGGGAACGTTGTATGGCCGGAACACCACCGGTGGCGCCATCAGCTATATCTCGGCCCGGCCGACGGATGAGCCAAGCGCCAGTGTTCATGCCAGCTACGGATCCTACAATACCTACCAAGTCGATGGATTTGTGAATGGCCCATTGGACGATCGTGTAAACGCCCGGATCGCCTTTAATCACAACGGTTCGGATGGATTCATGAAGAATCTCCAAACCGGCCAGCGCCAGGGGGGCACTGATGACTATGCGGTACGGACTTTGTTTGAAATCAAACCGTCTGATGACCTGACGCTGCTGCTGAACCTTCATTGGGGGCGACAGCAGACACTGCCCACCCCCTATCACGAAGTGGGGACGCTTGATCCTTCGACGGGAGGCTTTTGCTCCACGGCCCAAGTGCAGGCGAGCAGTTGTGTCGACGCCTACGGCTACCATGGTCCATCCAACCTCTATAAGGGTAACTACAACCGCACCGAGGAAACGACGGTCGCTGCCAACGGCGCATCATTGCGGGCCGATTACTCCCTGGAAGATGTAACCCTGACCTCGATCACGGCCTATGAAAGCAGCCGTCGGACCGATCCGGAGGACTCCGACAGCGAGCCGCTGCGCCTGCTGGAGATCGATTGGGGTGTCACATCCAAGAGCTACTCCCAGGAATTCCGTGCTGCTGGCGGGGATGCCGCGCTGCATTGGGTCGGTGGCCTGTATTACATGAATGAGATACTTTGGCAGAACCAGACCAGCCGTGCTTTCCAGGACCTTGATCTGGTTTTTGGCCCCGGCGCTGGCGAGGGGGTGGCGCTGGTGGGCGGTGATACAAGCCGGCAGCGGACATCGGCCTACGCCGCGTTCGGGCAAACGGACTTCGATGTCGCCGACGGGCTCCGTCTTACGTTGGGTGGACGCTTTACCCACGAGGAAAAGACCTTCGCCACAATCGGGGCGCTCAGTCTGGAGACGAATGGAGCGTTTCCCGCCGCCACGCCGATTTATGCGGCGAACGAGAAGCTGGAGAATAACGCAGCCTCATGGCGCGCGGCTCTCGATTATGAGGTGGAGCCTGACATCCACGTCTATACCAGCGTTGCGACCGGCTTCAAAAGCGGCGGCTACAATGGCGGGTTCCTGGCATCAAATCCGGTGGACGCGGCAACCCAGTTGCGGCCTATCCAACCGGAGAAGGTCACGGCGTATGAGGTGGGTTTCAAGACCGATTTGCTGGACCGTCGCCTGCGGTTCAATGGTGCGGCCTTCTATTATGACTACACCAATATGCAGGTCTATAACTTGACCCCGGCCAGCAATCCCGGCGACCTGCCGGTTTCCGTCCTGGTGAATGCCCCCACGGCAACCATCAAGGGGGTGGAGCTTGAACTGAGCGCGAAGCCTTTGTCCGGGCTGACCACCAGCTTGAATTTAGGGTATCTGGACGCCCGTATGGGGAATTTTAACCTCGGCGGCGTCACCACCAGTTTGGAGAACCTGACCGGTAATCGCCTGCCTTCGTCACCCCGTGTTACCGCGATTGCGATGGCTGACTACGCCATTCCCTTGGCAAACCAAGCGACGGTGACCATCGGGACTTCAGCCTCGTATCGCACGCGGCAGTTCTTCGATATTCGTAACAATCCATTGCTGGTGCAGGGGGCCTATTGGCTGTTGGACGCTCAAGTCCGTTATTCCAGCCCCGGCGGTCGCTGGAGTTTGGGCGTTTTCACCAAGAACCTGACGGGGACCAAATACATAACCTATGGTGCTGACCTGTCCAATCCCTTCGGCTTTATTCAGCAGGTCGCGGGCGCCCCCCGGACGGTTGGCATTCAAGCCACCCTCCATTTCTAGCTTCATGGGCGGGGTTACCAACATGGCGGATTTACCTTTGCGGGACTCTGCGGCAATCGAAGTTTCGGAGATGGAGGGGCGGGAGGATATGGCCCTTGTACGTCCCAAGCCGTTACAAGCGTTTGCCGCGCTCTACGGTGGCGCCATCGCGTTGCTGATCACCGGCTTGCAGCCTTTGGTATTGGGGCAACTTGAGCAAGAGGGGCGCCTGACGGCCTCCGAGATCGGGCTGACGGCCATGGCGGAACTGCTGATGGTCGGTATTGGGGCGGCCGTCGCGGGCTGGATATTCAAGCCCCGATATTTGCGCATGATTGGCGGCGCGGCGGGCATGGTCCACGCGCTCGCCAGCGTGGCCGCCATGGCTGCGTCTGGCCTTGAGATCGTCATCAGCCGGGCGATCGCTGGGCTTGCCGCGGGCATCCTGTTGTGGATAGCCATGGGCATGATCGCCCGAACCAGCCAGCCCGAACGATGGTCCGGCTCGTTCCTGACAGGCGAAACGCTTTTCCAGCTTATCGTCGTGACCACCTTGTCCACATTGGTCGTCCCGCGCTTCGGTGCGAACGGCGCCCTGGCTGGTATGGCTGTACTCTCGGCCATGGCCGCGCTGTTCAGTTCACTGAACCTTGATAACTACCCTCTGCTTGTGCCACAGCATGCGATCCCCGGTAGTCGTCTGCCGATGGAACCGTTGATTGCCTTATTGGGTGTGTTTGTTTTTCTGGCTGCGATGAGCGCCACCTGGGTCTACCTGGATCAGCTGGGGGCCCAGCTGAATTTGCCGGCAACGGTCGTGGGAACGGCGATGTCCGTATTCCTCGCTTTCCAGGTGGCGGGTGGGGCCAGTGCGACATGGCTGGGGTCGCGTCCGCCACTACTGCCAGTCCTCGGGGGAGCGAGCCTGCTTGGCATTCTTGGATTTTTCATCCTCGCATACGCGCCATCACCAGGGGCCTTCCTGGCGGGGGCGGCCATCTTCGGCTTCGTCTGGTTGTTCGCATTGCCCTACCAACTGCTTCTTCTGGTAAAGGTCGATGATAGCCGCCGGGCGGCGTTGCAACTCCCTGCTGCCCAGCTTTTGGGCAGCGCCGGCGGGCCGTTGCTGGCCTCATTCCTGGTCGGCGACGTGGATGCGCGGCCCGCCGTGTTTCTCGGTATGGCAGGCCTGGGTGTGACATTTTTTCTTTTCGCCTGGTCCCAGCGGCGTGCCGCCTGAGGATAGCGCTTGGGATCGGCGCCGGTAATGTCTACTATCTTGCGCTGTCCATAGCTTTATGATGATCGACGTGAGCAATACTGAATCCGCTGGCCCTATTTCCCGCCGCGCCAAGTCTGCCGAAAAGCGCGACAATCCGGAGGCAAGGCCCCGCCCGCCCCGCCCGACGGCCGGGCGGGCGTTGGAAACATATGAGAAGCTGGTGACGGCAGCGGGAGAGCTGCTGGCCGAAGTCGGCTTCGAGCGCTTGACATCCAACGCCGTCTGCGCGCGGGTACAGGTGACGCCGCCGGCTTTCTACCGATATTTCAACGATAAATACGAGGTGTTGGAGGAACTGGCGGAGCGTCTGCTGAAGAAGCAGAATGACGCCTTTGCCGTCTGGCTTTTCCGTGGTGGGGCTTGGGGAGAGCCCGCGCATCGCGTGGCTGCCCTCGAAGCCTGGTTCAGGACCGCTGCCGATATTGTCGCCAAAGAGCCCGGAGGAATCTGGACCATCCGCGCCCTGCGCGCGTTGCCAAATCTGGCGCATATTCGTTTGAAATCTCAAAGGCAATTCACGGATCAAATGTGCGAGCTCGCGCGCCGGTTATGGCCACAGGTTCCTCCCGACCTTCTCTGGTATCGCCTGCGTATCGGCGCCGAATTCGGCTATGTCATCGACGAATTGGCATTGGAGGAGGATCGCCTGCCTTCGGACGTTCTTTTCCGGGAAGCTGCGTATCTGATCAGCGGTCTGATGGACGGGTTGGTCCGCACCGAAGAGACAAAAATATAGCATTTACTATTTTTCTGTCCAGAGTAACATTCCCGGAGACGCCAGTCCTGTGCTGGCGCTTAACGGGGGATGCTCATGGATGGTTTTCATGTGGCGGCCAATACGGCCGGCAATCAATACCAGCGATACAAGGCGATATTGGCGCAGGAACGGCTGCCCGTGGCCTTCGTCGACCTTGAGGTGATGCAGCGCAATGTTGACGCGCTGGCCAAGCGGGCGGCGGGCTTACCCATCCGGTTGGTGACAAAGTCGGTGAGATGCCTTTCCATCCTGCGCCGATATTATGGCAAGGGCCCTTTTCTCTCCGGCCTCATGTGCTATTCACCCGCTGAAGCGGCCTGGTTGGCGGAGGAGGGCTTCGACGATCTCCTGGTCGCCTATCCGTCGGCGGAGACCGCCGACCTGGCGGGGGTCATCCGGCAATTGCGGCTGGGTCGGAACATCGTCTTGATGGTCGACAGTCCGGTGCAGGTGGACCATCTGGACCGTATGGCCCGGGAAAGCGCCGCTGTCTTCCGGGTTGCCATCGATTTGGACATGTCATCGGACTTGCCGGGGCTTCATTTCGGCGTCCGTCGTTCTCCCCTGACGACACCATCGGATGTTCTGGCCCTGGCCCGCCGCATTGATGGATGTACCGGGGTGCGGCTCATGGGGTTGATGGGCTACGAAGGCCAAATCGCTGGACTTATGGACGACGTTCCAGGACAGGGCTTGCGAAATCTTATCCTGCGCAGGCTGAAAGCCTGGTCGGGCCCCCAGGTGAACGCCCGCCGGGACGACAGCGTGCATATGTTGAAGAAGGCGGGGATCCACCTGCGATTTGTCAATGGTGGGGGGTCGGGCAGCTTTGAGAGCACGCGGACCGATCCCAGCGTGACGGAACTGGCGGCCGGATCGGCGCTCTACGCACCCGCTCTCTTTGATCACTACCGTAATTTCAAGCTTGAGCCCGCCGCAGGGTTCGCCGTCCGCATCGCCCGCCAGCCCAAAAGGGATGTCTTCACCTGTAGCGGGGGCGGGTACCCGGCCTCCGGTCCCAGTGGCTTGAACAGGGCTCCGATCCCCTGGTTGCCGGAGGGAAGCCGGCTCATCCCCGACGAGGGGGCCGGTGAGGTTCAGACACCCGTTGTCTATGATGGGCCTGAAGAACTCCGGATCGGCGACCCGGTATTATTCAGGCACGCCAAGGCGGGCGAGCTGTGCGAGCGCTTCAATGAACTGCTGCTGATCGAGAACGGGCAGGTGGTGGAGCGGGCCAAAACGTATCGTGGACAGGGCCACTGCTTCCTGTAGAGTAATTTTCATTGTGCCTCGCGCGGGAGAGCATGGCCAAGGGCCATCGCCGAAGGAGCAACCGCCCCGGAATCTCTCAGGCACCCGGACCGCGCCAGGCCCAACATCCGAAGAGTGGCCATCCTTTTGGAACCGGCCCGCCGTAGGAGAAAGCGGCCCCCCCATCCCGGGGAAAGCCCGTGAAGCTCTCAGGCCCAAACACGGATGGGGCGTATTCCGCCGGATGCCCGGCGGATGGAGCCGTACCATGTCCCAGACAGCTGAAACATCATCATCGCGCACCGCCGTGATCGGGGCCGGCATCACCGGCATCACCACGGCGTATCAGTTGCAGGAAATCGGGGAGAACGTCGTCGTATTCGACCGGCATCCTTATGCCGCCATGGAAACCTCCTACGCGAACGGGGGGCAATTATCCGCCTCGAACGCCGAGGTTTGGAACCAGGCGGGCACGGTCGTGAAAGGCCTTAAGTGGATGCTGCGCCGGGATGCGCCTTTGCTGGTGAATCCCAGACCCTCTTGGCACAAATATAGCTGGTTCGCGGAATTTCTGGCGGCCCTGCCGTCCTACCGCGACAACACCATCGCCACCACCCGCTTGGCCATCGCGGCACGCCGGCACCTGCTTGATATGGCTGATCGGGAAGGCATCGATTTCGCCTTAGAGCAGCGCGGTATTCTGCACGTCTACCGGGATGCGCCGGCGCTGGCGCATGCAACCCGTGTCAACGTCCTTTTGCGAGAGGGTGGCCTTGACCGGCGGCCCGTCGACGCCGACGAAATCCAGGCGTTGGAACCCGCTCTTCAGCAGCGTTTCCTGGGCGGATTCTACACGCCCAGCGACTTTACCGGGGACATACACCTTTATACCACCGGCTTGGCCCAGGCTGTTGCCCGACGCGGTGGCCAGTTGTGTTTTGAAACCCTCATTACCGGGCTGAAGCCGCGGCGCGATGGTGTCGAACTCCGGTGGCGAGGGGCGACCGGCGAGGGGGAAGGGCACTTCGACCGGATTGTCGTGTGTGGTGGCGTGGGATCCCGATGGCTGGCGTCGCAGTTGGGAGACCGTGTCAACGTCTATCCGGTGAAGGGTTATTCCATCACCGTCAACCTGTCGGATGCCGAGAGCCAACAGGCGGCCCCTTGGGTCAGCTTGCTGGACGATGCCACGAAAATTGTAACAAGCCGATTGGGTGTCGGACGGTTCCGTATCGCCGGCACCGCGGAATACAATGGGGAGAACCGCGATATCCGGGCTGATCGCATCGCCCCGCTGATACGCTGGTGCCGCACTTTATTCCCCGGGGTCAGCGTGGAAAGCGTGGTTCCATGGGCCGGGCTGCGGCCCATGATGCCGGACATGATGCCGCGCGTTCAACCCGGCGGACGCGCGGGCGTTTACTACAACACAGGCCACGGGCATCTCGGTTGGACCTTGTCGGCCATGACTGCTTGGATGACGGCTCAGCTTGTGGCGGCGCATCGTCAGGGAAGGTGAGAGGAAAACAAAGATTCTTTCGCGCCTTGCAAGGCCCGACCCGGCGGGTGCACCCCTACACCCTGTGCCGGAACGTGCCGCACAAACCTGATGATGAACGGTGGTTCACAGCCCTCGAACAACCGTTCATGGCCGAAACCATCAATGGCCTCTACAAGACCGAAGTGGTCCATCGCCGGGGGCCTTGGCGAACCTTGGAAGCCGTCGAATTCGCCACCCTGGAATGGGTCGACTGGTTCAAGCACCGCCGTTTGCTGGCCCCCATCGGGAATATCCCGCCAGCCGAGGCCGAGGCGCCCTACTATGCTGCCGCCGACAACCAAACCTTGGCGGCATGACTCACAACAGTCAGCCTCCGGTAAACTCGGGGCGGTTCACCTGGGCCTACCTCGGCTCTCCTGACCTCAACTCTTCGAACCGCCCGGTGCAGACCCGCATGCCGGGTGGTGTGGGAGGGGCGCGGTCCAAAAGGATCGCCCCCTATCCCGATTATCACTTTCTTCAGCTGTTTAAGTACGTTGCCTCGCTTTTCCCAGGAGGCCCACTTCGATGCCGGTTCACAGCTCAGCTTGTTGCAAGCGGACGCCCGCAGGTGAAGCGCGTCCCTCTATGCCCGGCGCTCCAGCACCATCGCGATACCCTGTCCTCCGCCGATGCACATGGTGGCCAGGCCATAGCGGCCACCGATACGCTCCAGCTCATACAGTGCCTTGACGGTGATGATGGCGCCGGTGGCGCCCAGAGGGTGGCCCAATGCGATGGCGCCGCCGTTCGGATTGGTTTTTTCGGGCGGCAGACCCAGGTGCTGAGAGACGGCACAGGCCTGGGCGGCGAAGGCCTCGTTGCTCTCGATGACGTCCATGTCCCCGACCGTCAGGTCGGCTCGTCTCAAGGCGATTTCCACGGCGCCTACCGGACCCAGGCCCATCACCTCCGGGGCAACACCGGCGTGACCCCAGGATATGAGGCGGGACAGGATCGGCAGGTTCCGCCGCTTGGCCTCCGCGGCGGACATGAGCACCACGGCGGCCGCCCCGTCATTGATGCCGGAGGCGTTGCCGGCCGTGACGGTGCCGTCGCGCTGGAAGGCGGGGCGCAGGGTCGCGAGCTGCGCCGGCGACACGTCGGGCCGCACATGCTCATCGGTGTCGAACAGGGTGGTGCCCTTGCGGCTCTTGATCTCGACCGGGACGATCTGGGACTTGAAGCGGCCCTCGGCGATGGCTCGCGCCGCCCGCTGGTGGCTCTCGGCGGCGAAGGTGTCCTGCTGTTCCCGTGTAATGCCGCACCGCTTTGCCACGTTCTCGGCCGTGACCCCCATGTGGCCGTGGCCGAAGGGATCCGTCAGGACGGTCAGCAGGGCGTCCGTCAAAGCGGCGTCGCCCATCTTGGTGCCGCCGCGCGAGGAGGTCAGCACGTGGGGGGCGTTGCTCATGCTTTCCGCCCCGCCGGCGACCGCGACATCGCATTCCCCCAGCCGGATAGCCTGTGCCGCCGAAATGATGGCCTGCAAGCCGGAACCGCAGAGCCGGTTCAGGGTCATGGCGGGGGCCGCCGCCGGGATGCCGGCGCGCAGTGCGGCCACCCGGGCCAGATAGGCGTCATGGGGGTGGCTGGGGATGACCTGCCCCATGACGACGTGGCCCACCCCCTCCGGGGCGGTGCCGGCCCGGCGCAGAGCCTCGCCGATGACGAGGGCGCCGAGGTCGGCCGGCGTGATGTCCTTCAGCGAGCCGAGGAACCCGCCCACGGCGGTTCGCACCGCCCCGACGATAACGACGTCATTGCCTGTAACCATCCTTAGTTCTCCTAGCCATGATCGGGGCCGGAATGCGGGTCGTCCCGCATCCTGATGAGGATCTTCCCCCGGGCCTGGCCGGTTTCGCTGTGGGCCATCGCCTGGGCGGCATCCTTCAGGGGATAGACCCTGTTCACCGGCAAGCGCAGGTGCCCGGTATCGACCAGCGCCGCAATCTCGCGCAGACCCTCCTGGTTCGGCGCCACCGCCACGGTCAGGGCGCGGATGCCCCGGGCGGCCGCCAAGTCGGCGGGCAGGGGGGCAGGATCCAGGGTGACCAGGGTACCGCCCGACCGAAGCACGGCGAAGGACTGGCGCTGGACGTCGCCGCCCACGCTGTCCACCACCAGGTCGACATCGCGCAGTTGGGCGGCGAAATCCTCGGTCCGGTAGTCGATGACGTGATCCGCGCCCAGGCCGGTGACGAACGCGCGATTGGCGGCGGAGCAGGTGGCGATTACCTCCGCGCCGGCCCGCTTGGCCAGCTGCACGGCCAGACACCCCACGCCGCCGGCTGCGGCGTGGATCAGCACGCGCTGGCCGGGCCTGAGGTCCCCGTGGTCGAACAGGGCCATCCGCGCCGTCAGGCCGGCCAAGGGCAGGCCCGCCGCTTCATGGAGGGGCATGTGCCTCGGCGCCGGCGCCACGCTGTCCACCTTGGCGACGACGTAATCCGCCCAGGCGCCGCCCCGCGGCACGGGGTTCATGCCAAAGACGGCTTGGCCAGGCGTGACGGCGGCCCCGGTACCGCCATCGACCACGGTTCCGGCGATGTCGGCCCCGGGAACGAAAGGCAGCGACAAGGGCACCCAGGCGCGGAACCAGCCGGCGCGGAATTTCCAGTCGGCGGGGTTGACCGAGCTGCCTTCCTGGCGGATCAGCACTTCATTGGGGCCAGGCGACGGCACCGGAATCTCTTCCAGCCGCAGCCGCCTCGTGTCGCCATACGCGTGATACCGAACCGCCTGCATCGGCTTCATGCCTCCTCGATCAGGTCGTGGCGCGGAAGAGGGCTTCCTGGCTGGTCGTGGCCACCAGCCGCCCGGCCCGGTCGTAAAGCAGGCCCCGTGCCAGCCCGCGGCCGTCGCTGCCCGAGGGCGTGTCGCAGACGTAAAGCAGCCACTGGTCGACGCGGACCGGTCTATGGAACCACATGGCATGGTCCAGGCTGTTGATCGTCAGGGCGTCGCGATTTGTGGACAGGCGGCCCGGCCCCACCGCCACGCCGGCCAACCAGTAGTCAGCGGCGAAGGCCAGGAGGGCGCGCTGCTGGTTGTCATCTTCCACTCCGGCCGCGCTGGGCATGCGCAGCCAGAAGGCGCGCTGTGGCTTGTCGGTGGGGCGGAGGAAATGGTCATCCGGTTCCACCAGACGCAATTCCAAGGGGAAAGGGGCCATGTAGGCGGCACTGGAAGGCGGCAGCCGGTCGACCTGGTTGGCGACATAGCGATCCATGGGGATCAGATCCTCAGGGGCCGGCATGTCGGGCGAGGGTGGGGCCTGATGGTCGAAGCCTGACTCCGGCTCATGAAAGGAACAGTGCATATGGAAGAGGGTCCGGCCCCCCTGCTGGGCGGTCACCCGGCGCGCGGCGAACCGCCGGCCATCCCGCAACGTCTCGACGATGTAGTCCACCGGCTGGCCAGCGCGGCCTGGGCGCAGGAAGTAGCCATGCAGCGAATGGGCGGGCCAGCCCGGCCCCGTGGCAGAGGCGGCGGCCAAGCTTTGCCCCAGCACGACGCCACCGAAAAGCGCGCCTGCGGGGTTGGCCTGGGTGTGCCACGCCCTGAAGCGGCCCTCCGCCAACCTGTCCAGGCTCAGGACGCCGCCCGCCGTGATGGGGGCGGCCCGGTTCGTGTCGATGGCACCGTCCATGCGCCGGTCAACCGGCCGCCGCGTGGCCGTCCACGAGCGGCCGCGCATAGGAGATGTCGTCCCGGTCGCGCCGACACGGACCGGTAGAACTGAGCGCGTGGGCCCAATCCGCCGGTAGGGCCACGTCGTTGAAGGTGCCGACCTTCTCGTTGACGCAGACCCGGTGGGCGATGCCCCAGCGGCCCTCGCGCCTCTCGAACCGGTCGACATAGCGCCCGAAGCACAGGCTGGGCGGTCCTTCCCGGTTCTCCCCCCAGAAGATGTAGTAGGTCTCGCCATGGGCGACATCGCCGTCCAGTTCCACCGTGTGATTGGTGACGATGTGCTGGTGGCGCAGCTGATGCTGGCGATGATAGCCGATCGCCCAGTCCACGAAGGTGGCGGCGTCCCCCTCGGCCACGCCGTGCTGGTCGACGGCGTCGGGATGATAGGCGGACAGCATCAGGTCGCGGTCGAAACGGTCGACACCGCGGGTGTAGCGGAGCAGGCAATCTTGGATTTCCTGACGGTCCTTGGCCGCGCGGACGAAGGCCAGTAGATCGCGATCCAGGGATGTTTCGCTCATTTGACTCTCACATCGGACGGGACGGACGGGAGAGTCGGTCCGGGGGGCGCACCGGGCAAGCGCGCCGTGGCATCGGTATTGGAGAATTCATGAATGTGATATGGCGCATGCCCCCATCGGCTTCGCCGCCTTGATCGTGGATTAGAAGGAATGCAAGGGACATGCAATGTCCGTAGGCCATTTCGCCGCGATGGAGGAACCGGCGGCCTTCGCTGAGAACGTGGCCTGCTTCTTTGCCGAACGGTGAGGCATCGGCTTTAATGGGCGGGGAGAGGCCGCTGGTGATGCGAGGGGTTTTATCCAAGGTTGAGCCATCGCCGCCTTTGCGGCGGCCGCGCCGGCGCCGGCGGACGCAGTCGGAGGTGATCCAGCGCCTGGTGGACGCGGCGCACCAGCATTTCAATGAGCGCGGCTACACCGCCACCACGACCAAGGACATCGCCGCGACCGCCGATGTCAGCGAGACCCTGCTCTATCGCCATTTCGGCAGCAAGGCCGGCCTGTTCGACCAGGTGATCTTCGATCCCTTCGATCATATCGCCCAGCGGTTCCTGAATCCCGCCGGTACGGGGCCCGGTCCGACGCTGGATCTCGCGGGGGCGAAGGTCTTCCTGGACCAATTCCTGACTTTCCTGGACGGCAATCATCGCCTGTTGCGCGACTTGCTGGTGAAAGGTATCGCCGAGACGGCGGACGAACGCAGCGAGGCCAGGCTCGACGGCATGCGGCGCCATTACCGCGAGGCCGCGAAACAACTGGAGGCGCTGTACCAGGAAACCGGCCAGCCCTGCCCGCTGGACCCCGACATCGCGGTGCGCCTGGCCTTGGGCATGGTGATTTCAGCCAGCCTGATGGGCGAGTGGCTGTTCCCTGACGGCGCCCCCGACCAGGATCGGTTGGCCGCCAATATCAGACTCATGATGATCCGCGCCTTGGCACCGGCGAAGGCAGCGACGGACGGATCCCCGGGCTAGCTTATGTAGCGTCACTGCACAGCTAGTGTCTGGAGATCAACGATGACAGCAAGCTTGGCTGCCGAGCGGCCGGCCCCCGTGCGACCGGAGCATGTGCCGGCGGAGCGCGTGGTGCACTTCGACATCTACGATGTGCCGGGGGCCGACGAGGATGTGCAACTTGCCTACCGCGCGTTCCAGCAGTCCTGCCCCGACATCTTCTGGACGCCGGCCAATGGCGGCCACTGGGTGGCGACCCGGGCCGAGGATATCGAGGCCATACAGCGGGATCCGGAACGCTTCTCCCACCGGCGGGTGACCTTGCCGCCGATGCCGCCGGAGATGCCCCCGCAGATTCCGCTGGAATTGGACCCGCCCGTCCATGCCGCCTACCGCCGACCGCTAACCCGGGCGCTGCTGCCCAAGGTGGTCAACGCGCTGGAGGCCAAGGTCAATGACACCGCCGTCAGCCTGATCGAGGGGTTGAAGCCACGCGGCGAATGCGATTTCGTCGCTGACTTCGCCAAGATCCTGCCCATCGTCGTCTTCCTCGACCTGGTCGACCTGCCGCGCGCGGACAGCCCGGGCCTGCTGGAACTGACCGAGGACGCGGTGCGCGGCACGACCATGGAGGTGAAGCAGCGCGCCCATGCCGGTGTGGCCGCCTATCTGCACCCCTGGGTCACGGCCCGCCGGGAACGGCCGGGCGACGACCTGCTGTCGGTCATCGTCAACGCCGACATCGACGGGGAGCGCATCGGGTTCGGCGAGGCCATGGCCTTCGCCAGCCTGGTGCTGTTCGGCGGCCTGGACACCGTGGCATCCGTCCTGGGGTTCATCGCCCATTTCCTGGCGCGCAATCCCGATCATCGCCGCCAGCTGTGCGACCGGCTGGACGATGACGCCTTCCTGAACGGCGCCATCGAGGAACTGCTGCGTCGGCATGGTGCCGCCAATACCGCTCGGGTCGTGACCCGCGATCTGGAGTTCAAGGGCGTGTTCCTGAAGGCGGGAGACATGATCCTGCCACCCAATCTGCTGTACGGCCTGGATGAGCGGCGGGTGGACGACCCGTTGCGGGTGGATTTCACCCGACCGTTCCCGGTTCCGCACGCCGTCTTCGGCAATGGTGCCCACACCTGTCCGGGCGCCGTGCTGGCGCGGCGGGAGATCAAGGCATTTCTGCGGGAGTGGCTGCGGCGCATCCCAGACTTCCAGGTGAAGCCGGGCGCCAAACCGGTGCTGGCGACGGGCATGGTCAACGGGGTGCTGAGCCTGCCCCTGGTCTGGTGACCGCGCCTGAACACCCAGGATTCTTAAAAACAAAACGGGAGGAAAAACATGACATCGGCAGTTCCACAGCTGGACCGGCTGTTCGGCCTGCAGGGCCGCACCGCGGTGATCACCGGCGCCGCGACGGGCATCGGGCGGGCGACCGCCCAACTGTTCGCCGACGCCGGCGCCCAGGTGGCCGCCCTGGATATCAACATCGACAAGGCGGAGGAATTCGCCGCCGGGGTTCGGTCGAAAGGGGGGAAGGCGGTCGCGATCCGCATGGACCAGGGTGACCCGACGGCCGTCGCTGCCGCCTTCGCGCGGTTGGATGAAGAGCTTCCTCGTGTCGATGTCCTGCTGAACTGCGCCGCGATATATCCGCGCTGCAATTTCGAGACGGTGACGCCCGAGTTCCTGGACCGCATGTACGCCATCAACTTCCGCGGCGTCTTCCAGTGCACGCAAGAGGCGGTGAAGCGGATGAAGGCTACCGGCGGCGGGTCCATCATCAACATCTCCTCCGTCACATCGCTGAAGGCCGGCATCTACGACAACGTCCAGTACGCCATGACGAAAGCGGCGCTGAACGCGCTGACGCAGTCCGTCGCCCTGGAATATGCCGAACACAATATCCGCGTGAACGCCATCCTGCCCGGTGGGGTCGCCACCGAGGCCGCCGTGGCGTCCGTCCAGGTGGGCGATCCCTTGCGCGGCCCCTTCCTGCAGCCGGGTCGAGTGCCCCTGGGCAGCCGAAACGCCGATCCCCAGGAGATCGCCAGCGCCTGCCTCTACCTCGCCAGCGGCGCCTCCAGCTTCGTCACCGGCCAGTTGATCGCCGTCGACGGTGGTTTCCTCATCAGCTGAAAGCGGAACGGCCATGGTTGCGCAAGCCCGGATCGCCATCCGCGATTTCGACGACCCCACCTACGACCCTTTCGCGGCCGACGAGGTCAACTTTGGGGATCATCTCGATCCCTATCCCCAGATCGCGCGGTGGCGGGACCAGGCCCCCGTGATCAAGGGCGCTTATCGGCCTGAAATGGGGCTGGCGGCGGCGCTGATGCCCGACCGGGAGAATTTCATCATCGTCGGCACCAGCGAGATCAACACCGTCCTGACCGATACCAGCCGCTTCTCCAACGCCGCCTATAAGTTCAACCTGGGCGTCACGTTCGGCCAGGGCAGCATCAGCACCATGGACAACCCGGACCATGGCCGCTGGCGCAAGATTTTCCAGAAGATCTTCCTGCCCCAGTACGTCAGCACCTGGGGTGAGACCATCGTCGACCCCGTGGTGCGGGACCTCATGGGGAAATTCCTCGAACGCGGTCACGCCGACCTCATCGAGGAATTCACGCTCCGCTATCCCTTCGAGGTCATCTACCGCCAGCTGGATCTGCCGCAGAGCGATGTCCGAACCTTCCAGCGCCTGGCCATCGGCCAGACGGACTACGTCAACTATGAAAAGGCGATCGAGGCGGGCGTCAAACTGGGCGCGTACTTCAAGGATCTGGTGGCGGAACGGCGGGCCCGGCCGGGGGACGACCTGGTCAGTCTGCTGGCGCTGACCAGCGTCGATGGCGACTATTTGCCCGAGGAAATCCTGATCTCCTTCCTGCGGCAGCTGATGAACGCCGCCGGCGACACGACCTACCGAGGCACCAGTGTTCTTCTGACGGCCCTGCTGGAAAACCCCGATCAGCTAGAGGCCCTACGCGCCAACCGGTCGCTGATCCCCCAGGCCATCGAGGAGGCCTTGCGCTGGGATGGCCCGGTGGCGGTGCAGCTGCGCATGGCCACCTGTGATACGCAACTGGCTGGCGTCGACATTCCCGCCGGGTCCTTGCTGGATGTCGTGGCCGGGGCGGCCAACCGCGACCCGGCGCTTTATCCCGATCCCGACCGCTTCAATATTTTCCGGGACAGGAAGCCGCATTTCTCCTTCTCACGCGGGCCGCACATCTGCGTCGGCCAGCATCTGGCGCGGGTGGAGATGACCCGCGCGCTGCATGCCGTGCTGGACCACTTGCCGGGCTTGCGTCCCGACCCTGACAAGCCCCGGGCCGAAATCCGCGGATCCATGATGCGGGTTCCCCACCACCTGTACGTCCGCTTTGGCGACTGATCTCCAAGGATATTGATTAATCATGCCCACTATCAGTGTGACCACCCGTGATGGTCGAGCGGTTCCCGTGATTGCCGAGGTCGGCCGATCCCTTATGGAAGCCATCCGGGGCGCCGGCATCGACGACCTGATGGCCCTGTGCGGCGGCTCATGTTCCTGTGCCACCTGCCATGTGAAGGTGGATGCCATGCACGCCCACCTTCTGTCGCCGGCCAGCGAGTACGAGAACGACCTGCTGGATAGCTCCAGCCACCGCGACGGCACATCCCGCCTGTCGTGCCAGATCACCGTCTCGGCGGAACTGGACGGCCTGCGCGTGACCATCGCACCTGAAGACTGAGGGGAGGAAGACATGACCTCAGTGAACGACAAGGTGCAGGCGCTGCTGGAAGAGCTGGTGGCCGGCGGTCGCGAGATTGGCGTGCAGGTTTGCGCCTGGCAGGGTGAGGAACAGATCGTCGACGCCTGGGCCGGCGTCGCCGATCCGGAAACGGGCGTCAAGGTTGACGGTGACACCCTGTTCAACGTCTTCTCGGTGTCCAAAGCCGTCACGGCCGTGGCCGTGCACATGCAGGTGGAACGGGGGCTGATCGATTACGACGCGCCCGTGGCGGCCTATTGGCCGGAATTCGCCCAGGCCGGCAAGGGCGATGTCACCGTGCGCCATGTGCTGAGCCATGTGTCCGGCGTGCTGCGCATGCCGCCGGACGTCACGCCGGAGCTGATGACCAACTGGGACTGGATGTGCCAGCGCATCGCCGAGATGCCGGCCGCCTATCCGGCGGGTAGCCGCTCCTCCTACCAGTCCATGACCTTCGGCTGGCTGCTGGGGGAGATTGTGCGCCGCACCGATCCAAAGCGGCGCCCTTTCGGCCAGTTCGTGAAGGATGAGATCGCTGATCCCTTGGGCGCCACGGATCTGTGGCTGGGCATTCCGGCCGCGGTGGAATCCCGCATCGCCCGCCTGAACGATGTCGCCGTCTATGTGATGCCCGACGGCAACGCCATGCGTGAGGCGCAGCCGCTGGCCGTCGATCTGATGCCCGACCCGTTCGAACGGCCTTACGTGCGCAGGGCCTGTATCCCGGCCGTGGGCGGCATCTTCAACGCCCGCAGCATGGCGCGCTTCTGGGCCATGCTGGCCAATGGCGGCACGCTGGGTGGCGTGCGCCTGCTGTCGGCGGAACGGGTGGCCGGCTTCGCCGGTCCCCGGCCCCATTTCGACGACGCCGATCCCGTGTTCTTCGGCATGAAGGTGCCCATCGGCTGGGCGGGGTTCTGGCTGGGCGGGGCGGAGGCGCCGCCCGTGTCCGCCCCGCGCAACATGCGCGCGCTTTGCCACCCGGGCATGGGCGGCACCATCGGCTGGTCCGACCCGGACCTCAAGCTGGCGGTGGCGTTCTGCCATAACCGCATGTTCGACACGGTGGACATCACCCAGGACAGCCGCACCATGGTGGGCGACGTTATCCGGGCGGCGCTATGACCGGCTGGGACTATGTGATCGTGGGTGCGGGTTCCGCCGGCTGCGTGCTGGCGGACCGCCTGTCCGAGAATCCGGCCAATCGCGTGCTGCTGCTGGAGGCGGGGCCGGAGGACAAGAGCCCCTTCATCCACATGCCGCGCGGCGCCGCCAAGCTGTACGGCGACCCGCGCCACGTCTGGTACTTCCAGACCGAGGCGCATGAGGATGTGCCGTCCGAGGCGTGGCTGCGCGGCAAGATGCTGGGCGGGTCGTCCTCCATCAACGGGATGATGTACTTCCGGGGGCAGCCGCAGGACTACGACGGGTGGGAGGCCCTGGGCGCTACGGGATGGGGCTGGAACGAGATGGGGCGGGCGTTCCGCGCCATTGAACGCAACGGCTTCGCCGGCGACGAGGTTCGGGGCGATGGCCCTCTGGGCATCAGTCAGGAGACGGAACGGACCCCGCTGACGGAGGCTTTCATCGCCGCCGGCCAGCAAATGGGCGTGCCCAGGGTGGGGGATCTCAACCTGCCCCGGCAGGAAGGCGTGGGCTACACCACCCGTACCATCTGGAAGGGGCGGCGGCAGAGCGCGGCGCAGGCCTTCCTGAAGCGTGCGCGCGGGCGGCGGAATTTGCGGGTCGTGACCGGCGCCACCGTCGACCGTGTCCTGTTCGATGGGCGGCGAGCAGCCGGTGTGCGCGCCCAGGTCGCCGGCGTCGCGCAGGATTTCAAAGCGGAGGGTGAGGTCATCCTGTCGGCCGGCGCCCTCATGAGCCCGCAGATCCTGCAACGGTCGGGCGTGGGGTCCGCCGTCTTGCTCAGCTCGCTGGGCGTGCCAGTCGTGGTCGACAGTCCGGGCGTGGGCGAGCATATGCTGGAGCACCGGCTGTACATGATGTCCTATGACCTGGCCGGTCCCTACAGCCACAATCCGCAGCTGCGAGGCATGCGGCTGGCGGTCAATGTGCTGCGCTACTACCTGACGCGGACCGGCCCCATGGCGGCGGGGTACGCCAACGTGGGTGCCTTCGCCCGCGTGCTGCCGGAATCCGCCACGCCGGACGTGGAGATCCTGCTGAGCCCCGCCCTCGCCACACCCGATGCGGCTGGCCGCCTGATGCCGGACGCGGGGCACAGCATTCAGCTTTTCGGTTATCCCCTGCGCTCGCGCAGTGAAGGTTTTGTGCGCATCGCCTCCGTCGATCCCAATCAACCGGCGCGCATCCAGGCCGGCTATCTGACGGACCCCTATGACTGCGCGGTCACGGTGGCCATGCACCGCTTTATCCGCCGCTGGATGCAGCAGCCGGCCATCGCTCCCCTGGTGGCGGGCGAGCGGGAACCAGGCCGGTCGCTGCTGACGGATGAGCAGATCTTGCGGGCCTTCCGCGCGCAGGGCCAGGCCGGCTACCACGCCTGCGGCACCTGCCGCATGGGTGATTTCAACGACGCGGCGTTGGACGCGCGGCTGCGGGTGAAGGGGGTGTCGGGCCTGAGGGTGATGGACGGTTCCATCATGCCCGCCATGGTGTCGGCCAACACCAACGGCCCGATCATGGCGGCGGCCTGGCGTGCGGCGGCACTTATCCTGGAGGATGGCCGGGCGCGGCTGGGGCGATAAGGGGAGCGCTCGATAAGGGAAACGGGAGGGGGCTCGGCGCCCCCTCTCAGCATATGGACATGCTGCGGCAGGCCGCACCCCGGTCCACCAAGTGTTGCATGAGATAGTCGGTGCTCTGGCTGCGGATGCGGTTGCGGATGGGGGTGATGACATCGAGGTCGGTGTTGAACACCACAGCGCACGCCATGAAGGTCAATGATGCCACCGCGATGCCCAGGACCATGCCGGGCTGATAGGTTTTGCCGTCGGCTGGCTTGGCGTCCACACGCATTTTCATCGTCTTTTCCTCCCTGGTGCTTTTTGTCGGGCCCACCACGGTCGGGTGCCGGGCCTTCGCTTTGCCTTAGGCTGCCCAACGTAGGGGTAGTTGCAGCACGCCGTTGACCGTGCCCGTCTGCTGCACCACCGCCTTTGCTGGATCGACTTCGAAATCCGGTATGCGTTTCAGCCACTCCTCCAGCAGGATGCGCATCTCCATCCGTGCGAGATTGGCGCCGGCGCAGCGGTGGGGGCCCCAGCCGAAGGTGCCGGTGGCGGTGGGACGGCGGCTGAAATCCACCTCGTCGGCGTGTGCGAACTGCTGTTCGTCAAGGCCATGCAGGCAGTTGGGCGCGACAATCAGATCGCCGGCCCGCAGCAGAACACCGTCCAACTCCACGTCCTGGACCACTGTGCGGACGTTGTTAGCGACGCCATGCCGGCGCATCAGTTCCTCGACCGCGAACGAGACCTGCTGCGGGTTCTCGATGATCCAACGCCGGTGTTCCGGGTGGTCTGCCAAGTAGCGCATGACGAACGCCATCATCGATGCGACCGTGTCGAGGCCGGCGAACAGCAACAGGACGCTCATGCCCAGCACCTCGGTGTGCGTCAGGGGGCGGCCATCGACGTGGCTATGGATGATGGTGGACAGCAGATCGTCGCCAGGTTCCGCGCGGCGCTTGGCGATCCACCGCTCCAGATAAACGATGATCTGCTGGAACGCCGCGTGCCGCTGCTCCGCCGTGGGGGACCGCGAGGAGGCACGGGCCAGGGCGTGCAGTTCCTCGCGGTCGTCAACCGGCAGGTCAACGATGGACAGGAAGATGGATAAGGGCATGACCAGCGAGAAGTCCGCGACAAACTCGCATTTTCCGCGTGGCAGCAGATCCTCGATGATCCGGATCGCCAACTGCCGTGCCTGGACGCCGTACCGCTGGACCGCGGCGGGGCGGAGCGCTGGCTCGATGAGGGCGCGGAAGGCCTTGTGCTGGTCACCGTCCCGTTGGATCGGCAGCATCTCGACCAGGAATTTTTTCGCCGGGATGCCGACCTCCCGGTTCGAGAACAGCGCGGGCGAGCCGTAAATTTTCTCGATCAGCTCGCCACTCGTCGCGATCCAATGCCCACCGTGGTGAGGGGTCCACAGTAGCGGGTGGGTGCCGCTCAGCGCCTTCCAGGCAAGGTGCGCATTCTCCGCCGCACCGGGCAGGTCGAAGATATTGACGTCGAGGACCCTATCCCCGGGGACGTGATCGGGTTTCGCGGACATGTTCATGCTCCTCCTTTCCCCGCCGCCGGCGGCCGTGGCTGTCACACCATTTGCTTGAGGGCGAATTTCAGGACCTTGCCCGAGGTGTTCATGGGCAGGGCATCGACGAAGGTGACGGCGCGCGGCACCTTGTAGTTGGCAAGGTTGGATTTGCTCCACGCGATGACCTCGGCTTCCGTCAGGGTGGAGCCGGGACTGCGCACGATGAAGGCATGGCCCACCTCACCCAGGCGGGCATCCGGCACGCCGACGATGGCGCAGGCGCGCAAGCCCGCCAACCCGGCCATCTGGCGCTCGATTTCCGCCGGATAGACGTTGAAGCCGCCGACGATGTACATGTCCTTCAGGCGGTCCGTGATCTTCAGGTAGCCATCGGCGTCGAACACGCCGATATCGCCGCTGTGCAGCCAGCCGTCCGCGTCCAGCGTGGCGCGGGTCGCTTCGGGGCTGTCCAGATATTCGATCAGCAGCTTGTCGTCGCGGATCAGCACCTCCCCCGCCTGGCCAGCCGGAAGGGGGCGGCCGTCGGCATCCGCGACGCGAACCTCCGTTCCGGGGATGGCCTTGCCCACGGTGCGGGCCACGCGTTCGATGGGATCACCGGGCAGGGTCTGGGTGGCGGAGCCGCAGCACTCCGTCATGCCATAGCCGGTGGACACGGTGGCGTTGGGAAGCTCCCGTCGCAGATTCCGCATCAGCTCCATGGGGATGGTGGTGCCGCCGGTGCTGAGGAAACGCAGGCTGCTGATGTCCCAATCGGCGCGGTTGGGATGGGCCAGCACCTCTTGCCACACGGTTGGCGGTGCCGCCATGACGCTGATGCGGTTGGTGGCGATCAGGTCCAGGACCGCAGCACCGTCATAGGCCTCCGGCCAATAGACGGTGGCGCCGGTCATCAGTCCCGACACCCAGCCCGCCTTGTAGGAAGCATTGTGGGAGAAGGGGCCGAACACACAGTAGTGGTCGTCGGCCGTCATGTCGGTGATGCCGTGCCAGGCCCGTCCCCCACCCAGGGAGCGCTTGTGGTCGAACAAGGCCCCCTTGGCCTGACCGGTGGTGCCGGAGGTGAACATGATGTCGGCGATGTCGTCGGGCGTGACCGTGGCTGCCCTGGCCGCCAATTGGTCGTCCGTCACGCCGGCCGCGTCGGCCAGGAAGGCGTCCCATGCCCGCTCCCGTCCCCTCAGCTTGGCGGGGTCGGCCTTCAGGACGAGGATGTCCCGCAGCCCGGGCATCTCTTCCGTCCGCAGCATGTCGGGGTAATGGCGCCCCAGGAAGTCACCGACGCTGATCAGCCGGGTTATGCGCGCGCGGCGGACGATATCCGCCACCTCACCGCCCCGCAGCCGGGTATTCAACGGCACGACCACGCCGCCGATGCGCTGGGCGCCGGCGGCCACGGCCACCCACTCGGCCATGTTGGGCGCCCAGATCCCGACCCGGTCGCCTTTCGCCAGCCCGCCGCTCAGGAACGCCTTGGCGACACGGTCCGCCAGGACGTCGAGGGCGGCGAAGCTGGTTGACCCGTCCGTCCGGCTGACGAGCGCCGGCTTGGTCCCGTACTTCCGGGCGGCTGTCCTGAGCAGAGCGGGAATGGTGGTCATCAGGCAACGATCCTTGGGAAGGGCTGAATCAGCGGGTGATCAGGTGGGAGGGGGCATGGGGCAGGAAGACGGCCTTGACCTCGGTGAAGCCGTGCAAACCCTCGATGCCGCCTTCGCGGCCCATGCCTGATTGCTTGAAGCCGCCATAGGGCAGGGTGTAGTCGATGACCCGCCCGTTTTGGCTGAAGTTGCCGGTACGCACGCGGCGGGCGATGGCATAGGCCCGGTCCGTGTCCTGGGTGAACACGCCGCCGGACAGGCCGTAGGGGCTGTCGTTGGCGATGGCGACGGCCTCGTCCTCGCTGTCGTAGGCGATGATGCTGCCCACCGGGCCGAAGATCTCCTCCCGGGCCAGGGGCATGGAATTGTCCACACGGGTGAACAGGGTGGGCGCGATAAACCAGCCGCGCTCCAGGTGGGCGGGACGGGTGCCGCCGGTCACCAGCGTGGCGCCATCGCGTCGTCCCTGGTCGATGAAGCTCTGCACGCGCTCCAACTGCCGCTTGGCGACCAGGGGGCCCATCTGTGTGCCCGAGACGAAGGGATCGCCCACTTGGACGGCCTGAAAGGCGGCGGCCATGGCCTCGGTGATGTTGGTCAGGCGGTGGCGCGGCACCAGGATGCGGCTGAAGGCGGCGCATTGCTGGCCACACAGGCCGATCAGCGTGGGCAGGACACCGCCGAGGATCGTCTCGATAGGGGCGTCGTCCAGCACGATGGCGGCGGACTTGCCGCCCAATTCCAGGGCGACGCGGGTCATGCGGCCGGCGCAGACGGCGGCGATGTGGCGGCCGGCGGCTGTCGAGCCGGTGAAGCTGACCTTGTCGACACCCTCATGCCGGATCAGATGGTCGGCGGCCTCGCGTTGGGAAGGCACGACCGACAGGATGCCGGGCGGCAGGCCGGCCGCCTCCGCGCACTCGGCCAACAGCAACGCTTCCAGCGGCGTTTCCGGGGCCGGCTTGGCGATGATGGCGCAGCCAGCCGCCAGCGCTGGCGCGACCTTCAGCAGCAGGGTCGCCAGCGGGGCGTTCCAGGGGACGACGGCGGCGGCCACGCCCACGGGCTCCCGCACCACCACGCAGGTGCCGCCACGGGCCGGCGTGCGCACTTCCTCGAAGCCTTCCGCCGCCAGGCCGGCGTAATAGTCGAAGTAGCCTCGGGCCAGGCGCGCGGACATCTGGGCCTGGGGCAAGGGGATGCCGACCTGCAGGGCCCAGGCATGGGCGAAGTCATCGGCCCGAGCCTCCAGCCGGTCGGCCATGGCCCTCAGAAACGCGGCGCGTTCCAGCCCGGTCGTGCGGGGCCAGGGGCCAGTATCGAAGGCTTGGCGGGCGGCGGCCACGGCGCGGTCCATGTCAGCCGGCCCCGCCTCGGCCACGCATCCCACCAGTCGTTCCGTCGATGGCGACACGATGTCCAGCTTGGCGCCGGACAGGGGGCTGACCCAGTCGCCGCCGATGAAAAGGCAATCGGGGTGGCGCAGGTTCACCAGCGTGGGATGAGTCACGGCAGGCTCCAATTTCCGGAAAAGGAAAAGGCCTGGGCGGGGTTCATCCCTGACCAGGCCCGATGCAATCAGAACCTGTAACCGATCTGGACACCATACATGCGGGGGTCGCCGTAGACGCTGGACTGGAAGCCCAGTCCTTCGGCGATCAGGCCCAGCACGCCGACGCGGTACTGCTTGTCCAGGACGTTGTTGCAGAACAGGGCGGCGTTCAGGCCGGTGTGCTTGATGTCGTTCCATTCCACCCGCATGTTCACCAGCCCATAGGGTGACTGCCGACCCTGGATTTCGAAATCATCGAGGTAAATCTGGCTGCGCCAGGTGAAGTTGGCGGTGAACTGCGCCTGGCCCCAACTGGGGTCGATGGGGGCGTACACGGTGCCGGTCAGGCCCAGCTGGTGGCGGGGCATGCCGCGCTGGGCGATTTCATGCAGGCCGTTGAGGACGGCAGCGCCTTTTTCGATCTCCACATTCACATAGGAATAGAAGCCGGTCAGACTGAACACATCGGTGTTGTAGGTGAACTCCAGCTCCCCGCCGGTGTTGCGCTGCTCCGCCGTGTTGTCGATGACGGTGACGATGGTGTCGGGGATGCCGTCGCCATTGGTGTCGACGCTGGCGGCGCGCTGCTTCTGCACGTCCGAGCCATTTTGCAGGAATAGGGCGGCGCTGGTGGTCCAGCGCCCGTCCCACAGGCGGCCGTTGCTCTTCAGGCCGATTTCGTACTCATCCACCTTTTCCGGCCGGAAGGGCTGCAACTGCAGCCAGTTTGTGGCGCGGGTGGAAAAGCCACCGGACCGATAGCCGTGCCGGAACGAGGCGTAGGTGGTCAGGTGGTCGCTGGGCTCATACTGCAGCGTGGCGTCGTAGGTGATCTGGGCGAAGTCGGCATGATTGCCGAAGGCGCACTGCGACATGGGCACGGACTGGATGCCCGGCGTGGCAAGGTCCGTGTCGAACTGGCAACTGTTCAGGTTGGGCAGGGCGGAAACGACGGTGATCTTCTTTTGGTCCAGATTGTAGCGCACACCCGACGACAGGCTGATTTCGGGCGTGATCTTGTAGGTGCCGGCGGCGAAGGCCGCGTAGGACTGGGAATAGCCCTGGCCGGTCTGCTGCTGGATGAACAGCGACGCGGGTGTGGTCTGGGGCACGCGGGCCCCGGCGAACACCAGTTGAGGCAGGGTATTGGCGTAGGAGCCGTCGATGCCCGTTTCCTTGAAGAAATAGCCCCCCAGGATGTAGGTCAGGTCCTTGTTGAAGGCGCTGCCCTGCAACTGCAGTTCCTCGCTGTAGTTGCTGATGCGGGCGAACTGGTACGGCGTGATCAGGAAAGCCGGGATGCCGTCGTAGTCCTGTACGACGTCGCGGGTCAGGCGGCGCCAGCCGAAGATGTTCTTCAGCGTCAGGTCATCGGACAGTTCAATGGTGGTCTTGTTGGTGATGCCCTGGTTGCTGTTCTTCTCATAGGGCTTGCCCCAGGCATCCAGGTTGCCGCCGTCACCGGCGCCCATGTCCAGGGTGTAGGGATGCGCCTTGAACAGCGCCTGGGCCGCCGCGAATTCGGCCGGGATGTTGGTGGTGATGAGCCCCGCCTGGCGCAGCTGTTCATAATTGGAGATGACCGACGGCTGGGCAATGCTGGTTAGAAACGCGGCCGTGCCGTTCTCGTTGCTGCGGTACCAGTCATAGATGGTCAGGCTTTCCACCCCTTCCCACGGCTTGGCCATGAGGGAGGCGCGGAAGCTGTTATAGTCCGTGTCGTTGTAGTGGCGGCCCGAACCCACGTCCGTGGCCCAGCCGTCGCGGCGGCTGGCATCGCCCGCGATGCGCAGGGCGAACTTGTCCCCCAGGGGGACGTTCAGCATGGCGTAGCCTTCGCGAGCGTTGTAGTTGCCGAAGGTCCCGCGCACCTCACCCTCGACCGTGTCCATCTTCGGGTGGGCGGGTTCCACCAGCACGGCGCCGCCGGTCATATTGCGGCCGAACAGGGTACCCTGGACGCCGCGCAGGACCTGGACCGATTCCAGGTCGTAGAAGCCGGCGTTGAAGCCGTAGGGGCGGGGCTGCACCACTTCGGCGAAGTAGGTGCCCACCGCGGGATCGGTGAAGAGCTGCGTTTCCTGGGTCCGCTGGCCGCGCATGGAAAACGCGGCGTTGCTGCGCTGGGTGAAGCCGCTGGTGATGGACAGGGCGGGAACGCGGTACTGCAGGTCCTGCACGTTGGTGACGCCATCACGCGTCAGCGCGTCACCCGAAACAGCGGAGACGGCGATGGGCACGTCCTGCAGGTTTTCTGCGCGGCGGCGGGCCGTCACGACGACCTCGGCCAGCAGATCGTCATTGGCCGGCGCGTCCTGCGCGGCGGCTGGTGCGGGGGAGGATGGGGAGGTTTGCTGCGCCTTGGCGGGCACCTCCATCTGGAGTGCCGTGATCGCCGAGGCTGCAAGTAGAGCGTGTCGCAGTTTCATCAAATCCTCCCGTCTATTTTTTCATTTATCAGGCTTCATCGACTTGGCCGAACACCGAGCCCAGGCCATGGGGACAGCTTGCCTGCCATGTCATTAAAGCTTCCTCAGCAAACCTCTTGCGGTGAGGCTGTGAGCATTTGGGCGATGAAGGTCTCGGACTTTTCTAACTGGGAACGGTGGCACCCGGAAGCGGCCGGTTACCCCGAATGGTGAGGGATCGGATAGGCGATTTCGATAGGGTGGAAAATCGTTGCCTCAGGTCTCCACCACGACGGGCAGCGACATGATGCCGTCCACGCCGCCATCCACATGCAGCGCGTGTCCCGTCACGTAGGACGAGGCGTCGGAGGCCAGGAACAGGGCCGGGCCGATGATCTCACCGGCGTCGCCGAACCGCCCCATGGCGATGGCGTCGCGGAAGACCTGGGCCCGTTGCGGGTGGCCGACGGTGGGAGCCGCCATGTCCGTGTCGAAGAAGCCGGGCGAGATGGCGTTGCAGGTGACCCCCTGGGGGGCGAACTCCGCCGCGACCGCGCGGGTCAGTCCCAGCACGGCATGCTTGCTGGCTGTATAGGCGGACAGGTTGGGGCGCCCCGTCTCCGCGACGTACGAGGCGAAGTTGATGATGCGGCCCCAGCCGCGCGCCGCCATGGCGGGCCCCAAGGCCCGGCAAAGCAGGTACATGGACGCGACATTGACGTCGAACATCCGCTGCCAGTCCGCGAGCGTTGATGTGGCCAGCGGACCCCAACCGGCGATGGCGCCGTTGTTGACCAGGATGTCGATGGCCGGGCCATCGGTTTCCAGGGCCCGGGCGGCCGTCTCGACGGCGGGCAGGTCGCCCAGGTCGAAGGACTGGATCCGGGCGTTCACGCCCAGGGCGCGGATTTCATCGGCCACGGTTTCCAGCTTGGCGGTGTCCCGCGCCGCCACGACCAGGTTCGCGCCCGCCTGGGCGAAACCCAGCGCGATGGCCCGGCCCAGACCGCGAGAGGCACCGGTGACCAGGGCGGTACGACCGGCCAATGAAAACAGCGCGCTCATCTTCATCTCTCCATCCATGTCGGACGGTTGATAAGCGCGCCTCGCTTTTCTGGAAACAGGCCGGCGCCAGTCATCACAGCGGCGATGATTGGGGGCGGGGGACTCCCCGGCGATGATGAGGCGGGCGTAGACAAGGACGGCCACATCCACCCGCCTGGGAGCTTTGTCAGCCCGTGTCCCTGGTCTCCGCCGCCGCGCCCGCGCTTGCCGCGACGCCCCTCAGCCCCGCCTTGGGCAGCGTCATCACCGGCCTGGATCTGGGCCGTTGCACCGACGATGCGCGGACCATGCGGGCCCTGATCGACCTGTTGCACCAGCGCGGCGTCCTGGTCATCAAGGGCCAGAACCTGTCGGACGCCGACTATGTCCGTTTCGGCCGCCAGTGGGGCCGGCCGCTGGAGTTCTTCATCAAGGAACACCGCCGCCAGGACCATCCGGAAATGATCCGGATCAACAACGATCCGGCGACCCCACCCGCCCTGCGCGACGGCGCTGTCCATTGGCATTCCGACGGAAGTTATGAGGCGGAACCGGCGGCGGTCACCATGCTGTACGGCAAGGAAGCTCCGCGCGAGGGTGGTGAGACGCTGTTCGCCAGCACCGCCGCCGCGTTCGAGGCGCTGCCCGCCGGCCGCCGGATGACGCTGGAAGGGCTGGTCGCCATCCACGAGTTGGGGGCGGCCCCCTGGATCGAAGGGGAGACCCCGCCCGATCCCAACCGGCCCAAGCGGGACATGCCCCGGCAGCGGCATCCCTTGGTCATACGACACCCCGTGACCGGGCGGCGCGCCCTGTTCACCTCGGGCACAGCCTGCGGTATCGAGGGCATGGACCAGGAGGCGGCTATGGCCTTGATCCACTTCCTGCGCGCCCACATCACCCAGCGGCAGTTCCGCATCAGCTACAAGGTGCTGCCGGGCGACATTGTGCTTTGGGACAACTACAGCACGGTCCACAGCGCGACACCCGTCGCCTACTCGGATGCCGAGGGCGAGCGACGCCTGCTGTACCGCATCAGCACCAAAGGCATGCCCGCCTTATGCAGGGCTTGAGCCTCAATCATAAAAATTCGCGATGGGAGGAATCATGGCGCCGGTGGAGGCGGACTACATCGTCATTGGCGCGGGCTCAGCGGGCTGTGTCCTGGCCAACCGGCTGTCCGCGGATGGCCGCACCCGGGTGCTGCTGCTGGAGGCGGGCGGCGACGACCGTCCCTGGCGCAATCCGGCGCATTTCCTGAGCACCGTCAACATTCACCTGCCGGCGGGGTTCACCCGGCTGCTGTCGGATTCCAGGGTCAACTGGAATTACAGAAGCGAGCCGGATCCCAGCACGGGTGGTCGCCAATATGCCGTCCCCCGGGGCAAGGTCCTGGGCGGCTCGTCCTCCATCAACGGCATGCTGTACATGCGGGGCCTGCCGGAGGATTACGACGGCTGGCGGCAGCTGGGCTGCGTCGGCTGGGCCTGGTCCGACCTGGAGCCACTGTTCCGCCGGGTGGAAAACCAGGCGGGGCGGGAGGACGACATTGGCGCGGGCAAGGGTGGGCCCCTTGATGTGGGCGACCCGCCCATCGATCATCCTATGCTGGAGGCGATGCTGCGGGCTTTCCAGGAAGCGGGGGCGCCGCTCAGCCCCGATCTGAACGGCGCCTCGCGCGAAGGGGTCATGCGGGCGCGCCTGAACATCAGCGGGGGCCGCCGGCGGTCCACCGCCGTCTGCTACCTGCACCCGGCGCTGCGCCGGTCCAATCTTTGGGTCGAGACACGTGCCCAGGCGACCCGGCTGCTGTTCGACGGCCGGCGCGTGGTGGGCGTCGAATATCGCCAGGGCGACCGGTTGGTGACGGCCACGGCCGGGCGGGAGGTGCTGCTGTCCGGCGGCGCCATCGCGTCGCCGCAGCTGTTGGAACTGTCGGGGATCGGCCAGGCCCAGCGGCTGCGGGAGCTGGGCATCGCGCCGGTCGTCGACAGCCCGGGCGTGGGTGAGAACCTGGCCGACCACTACTCTTGCTCCGTCAAGGCGCGCCTGCGGACGGGCGCGCCCAGTTTCAACGCCTTGTCGCGTGGAACCGGCCTGCTGGGGCAGATGTTGCGCTATGTTGTCAGCCGTTCGGGGCTGCTTGCACTTGGGGGCTCCAACCTCACGGCGTTTCTGAAGTCCGACCCGGTACTGGATCTGCCTGATTTGCAGTTCTTTGCCAGTCCCGGCACCGTGGATTCGGCGGCCACGCTGAAGACGGGCCGGATCACCATGGAGCACGAGCCGGGCTTGACGATTGCCAGCTATGTCATGCGGCCCCGATCCCGCGGCAGTGTGCATGCTCGCAGTTCCGATCCCAATGACGCGCCTGCCATCGTGCCCAATTATTTGTCGGACGAAATGGACCGGCGTGTCATGGTTGCGGGCCTTAAGTGGTGCCGCCGGGTACTGAACCAGCAGGCACTGGCACCCTATCTGGACCATGAACTGGTTCCGGGAGCCGAGCGGCAGGAAGACGAAGCACTGCTGGCCTTTGCCCGTAAGACAGGGACGACCGCCTATCATCCGGTCGGTACGTGCGCTATGGGGGGCGATGACCGCGGTGTGGTCGATCCGCGGCTGCGTGTGCGCGGTGTCTCAGGTCTCAGGGTGGTGGATGCTTCCGTCATGCCCAGCCTGGTCTCGGCGAATACCCACGCGCCGACCGTGGTCATCGCGGAAAAGGCAGCCGACATGATCCGTGAGGATTCAGCCTGAGGTTCCGGCGAGAAGGGGTCAGATGACCCCTTCGGCCCGCAGCCGCGCCAGCGTGTCGGCGTCGAAGCCCAGTTCGTCCGCCAGCACGGCGTCAGTGTGCTGCCCCAGCATGGGCGGGGCGTCGTAGCGGGTGATAGGGGTGGCGGAGAAATGCAGGGGATTGCGCAGGACCTGCAGGTCCGGCGCCAGGGGGTGGGGGGCTGCCACGGCCATGCCGCGGTGGCGCATCTGCGGGTCGGCGAAGACCTGGTCCAGGGTGTTGATGGGGCCGCTGGGGATGCCGAAGGCCTCCAGCCGCTCCAGCCAGTGGGCCACGGTGTTCCGGCGGAAGATGGCGTCGAACTCCGCCGTCAGGGCGTCGCGGTTCTCCACCCGCAGGATGTTGGTGTGGAACAGAGGATGGGCGGCCAGGTCCGGCCGCTCCACCGCATCGCACAGGCGGCCATATTGAACATCATTGCCAGCGGTCAGCATGATGGCGCCGTCGCTGCAGGGGAACAGGGTGGATGGCATGCCGCCGTTGCCCTGGGTACCCCGACGCACGGGAACCTCGCCTGATGTCAGATAGATCTGGGCGTAATGCGATAGTGCCGCCACCATACAATCCAGCAGGGCGACATCGATGAACTGACCCGTTCCGCCGTTGGCGTCGCGGCTATACAGCGCCGCCAAAATGGCGTTCGACACGTTCAGGCCGGTGATGACGTCGGCGATGCTGGGCCCGACCTTCATGGGGCCGCCGCCCGGCTTGTGGTCCGGCAGGCCGGTCACGCTCATCAGGCCGCTCTGTCCCTGGAAGACCGCGTCGTAGCCCGGCTTCTTGGCATAGGGGCCCGACTGGCCGTACCCGGTGACCGAGCAATAGATGACACCCGGGTTCAGGGCCCGGATGGCGTCGTAATCCAGTCCATAGCGCTTCAGGTCGCCGACCTTGTAGTTCTCCAGCACCACGTCGGCCTTGGCCGCCAATCGCCGGATGATGTCCTGGCCCTGGGCGCAGGCGATGTTGACCGTGACTGATTTCTTGTTGCGGTTTGCCGACAGGTAAAAGGCGTTCTCCCGCGTCGGGTGGCCATCCGGCCCGGTGAGGTAGGGGGCACCGAAGACGCGCGAGTCGTCGCCCGTGCCCGGCCGTTCCACCTTGATCACGTCGGCGCCCAGGTCGGCCAGCATCTGCCCGGCCAGGGGCCCCGCCAACACCCGCGAAAGGTCCAGGACCCGGACATTGCTCAACGGCAGAATGGCCATGCGTTATTTCCCTCTTTCCGAAACCGGCGCGGGTGCGCCTGCCTTCCTGCCGTTCCATACCGTCCCGCCATGATTGGCAAGGCGGCGGCCGTTTCCGGCGGCACCCATCACCCCCATGATGTGAGGGGCTTTCAAGCCGCCCAGGCTCGCCGGCGGGCCATCGGCGCAGTAGATCCGCTGCACCGCCCGGTCGAAGGGCGGCAAGGGGAGGACTGCGGAGCATGGATGACATACTTCGGGACATGCCGGCGCCGGGCGTCTGCCGCCTCACGCTCAACCGTCCCGATGCGCTGAACGCCCTGGCCTACAGCACCTATGAGGCGCTGATCAGCCAGCTCGAGGCGGTGCGTTTCGACCCCACGATTCAGGTCGTCATCCTGACTGGCGCCGGCCGCGCGTTCTGCGCCGGCCACGATTTGCGCAGCGGCGGCAGTCCGAGCTGGGTGGCCGAGGGGCAAGGCAAGGCGCAGGCCAGCCGCGCCATCCTGGCCAAGCTAGGCAACATTCCCCTGTTGATGCGATCCTTGCCGCAGCCCGTCATCGCGGCGGTGAACGGCGTCACGGCCGGTGCCGGCTATTCGCTGGCGCTGGCGGCGGACATCGCCATTGCCGCCCGCTCCGCCCGCTTCGTCAACGCCTTCCACAATGCTGGGACGGGGCATGAGCTGGGGCTGAGCTACCTGTTGCCCCGGGCCATCGGGGCGCAGCGGGCGGCGGAACTGCTGCTGACCGGCCGGCCGGTCCCGGCGGAGGAGGCGGCCGCCATCGGCCTGGTGCTGCGGATGGTCGAGGATGACCGGCTGGCGGACGAGGCGCTGGCGCTGGCCGCCGCCATCCAGGCCAACAGCCCCATCGGCATCGCGCTGACCAAGCAGACCCTGTGGCTGAACGCCGACGCTGGCAGCCTGCAGGCGGCGATAGAGCTGGAGAACCGCGCCATCTTCATCAGCCAGTCGACCGAGGACACGGCGGAAAAACGCAAGGCCTTCTTCGAGAAGCGCGCGCCTGTCTTCGTCGGGCGCTGACGCCATGGACGCGCTGTTCCAGCCCCTCACCATCCGGGGGAACCGCCTGGCCAACCGCGTGGTGATGGCGCCCATGTCGCGTTATCACTGCCCCGGCGGGGTGCCGGGCGCGGATGTTGCCGCCTACTATCGTCGCCGGGCGGAAGCGGGCGTCGGCCTGATCATCACCGAGGGGGTGGGCATCGACCATCCGCGGGCGGTGGATCATCCGGGCGTTCCCCGTCTCCACGGCGACGCGGCCCTGGCCGGCTGGCGGATGGTGGTGGACGAGGTGCACGCCGCCGACGGGGTCATCTGGGCCCAGCTCTGGCATCAGGGGCCGATGTGGAACGTGGAATATGCCGGTGACACGAGCGCCGGCCTGCGGCCATCCGGCATCTGGGGGCCGGCCGACGGCATCATCTCCCTTCCCCATGAGGCGCGGTTCCGGGCGCTGCCCGCCACATCGCCCATGACCGAGGACGACATCCAGGACGTCATCGACGCCTATGCCCGGTCCGCGGGGCGGGCGCGGGCGCTGGGCTTCGACGGCATCGCCATCCATGGTGCCCACGGTTACCTGATCGACAGCTTCCTCTGGCGCCATACCAACCGGCGGGAAGATCGCTGGGGCGGGGACGCACGGGGGCGGGCGGCGTTCGGCGCCGCCGTCATCAGCGCCGTCCGCAAGGCGGTTGGGGAGGAAGTGCCCATCGCGCTGCGTCTCTCACAGTTCAAGATGCAGGACTACACGGCCCGCATCGCCGATACGGCCGATGAATTGGGTGCCCTGCTGGCGCCCCTGGCGGAGGCCGGTGTGGATGTCTTTGACGGCAGCCAGCGCTTCTTCGACAGCCCGCTGTTCGCGGGTTCCACCCTGAACCTGGCCGGCTGGTGCCGCAAATTGACGGGGCGCCTGGCCATGACGGTGGGAGGCGTGGGCTTCGGCAAGAGCCGTGGCCTGGCCCGGCATATCGACGACAGCCAGGCGGTGGACAACAACCTGCCCCTTCTGGTCGAGCGCTTCGGGCGCGGGGAATTCGATCTGGTGGGGGTGGGACGCGCGCTGCTCAACGATCCCGAGTGGCTGCTCAAGGCCCAGGCTGGTGTGCCTTTCAAGCCCTTCGATCCCGCCAATCTGCATCGGCTGACCTGAGAATGGCCATGGACGATCTCCTGCGGCGACTTGATCGATTGGAATCCCTGGCCGCCATCCAGCAACTGCCCGTGCGCTACGCCTTGGCGGTGGATGGTCGGGATCTGGACGCCTGGGTGGAATTGTTCGTGGACGATGTGGACTGCGGCCGCCATGGCAAGGGACGTGCCGCGCTGCGGAGCATCATCGAGCCGCAATTGCGCACCTTCTACCGATCCATCCACCAGATCTGCGGCCACCAAGTGGATCTGACGGACGCCGACCAGGCAAGCGGCGCCGTCTACTGCCGGGCGGAGCATGAGGACGCCGGTCGCTGGGTCGTCATGGCCATCGTCTACTTCGACGACTATGTCCGCCGGGACGGACGCTGGTTCTTCAGCCGGCGGCGGGAAAGGCACTGGTACAGCGCCGATTGGGTCACCCGCCCGGCGGCACCCTTCCGCGATTGGCCGACCCACGATCATCCGCCCCGGCTGCCGGGCGACTTCCCGCGCTGGCGTGACTTCTGGGCAGGCAGCGACCCCGCCGCCGTCGCGGCGTTGACGGAGGAACCCATATGGTGAAGCAACGCTTCGCCGGGCGCTCGGTGCTGGTCACCGGTGGCGCGTCCGGAATCGGCCGGGCCGCGGCCCTGGCCTTCGCGTCCGAAGGGGCCCGCGTGACCATCGGCGACCTGGATGCCCCGGGCGGGGCCGCGGTGGTGGATGAGATCCAGGCCGCCGGCGGTACGGCGCAATTCATCGCCGCCGATTGCACCATCGAAGGCGACGTGGCGGCGCTGGTCGCCGGGGCGGTCGGAGCGTTCGGCCCCCTGGCGCATGCGGTCAACAACGTGGGTCTCTCGCGACCTGGCACGGTCGAGACCACCACGCGCGAGGACTGGGACTGGACCTTGGCCACGACATTGACCGCCACTTGGCTGGGTCTGAAGCATGAACTGCCCGTGATGCTGGCCCATGGCGGGGGCGCCATCGTCAACACCGCGTCCATGTCGGGCAAGATGGTCACGCCAGCAGCCCCGCCGGCCTACGGCGCCGCCAAGGCGGGCGTGATCCATCTGACCGCCTACGCGTCGGCCCTGTACGCGGCGCGCGGCGTCCGGATCAACAGCGTGTCGCCCGGCCTGGTGGCGACGCCGGTCATCGCCCGGATGTTCGACGCGGAACAGCAGGCGGAGATCGCGGGCGGCGGCCAGTCCATCGCCCGGGCCGTCCAGCCGGTGGAGATCGCGGCCACGGTGCTTTTCCTATGCAGCGACGATGCCGCCATGATCACCGGCACCGATACGGAGGTCTGCGGCGGCCGGCGCGCGTGACGGGGGCATGATCGGATAGGCGATAAGGCGCCTGCTTTCCGCACCGCCGCTGGTCCGGACCAGGTGGCGCTTTCTAGGATCATAGGGACATGAGAGCCGGCACTTTCCGTGCCGGACAGGATAACGACACCCATGATGCCGCTCCACACCAACCCGGCCGACGTGCCGGAACCCGTCCAGCAGGCGATACGCACCATCATCGAATGGGCCGGCGATGATCCCAGCCGTGAAGGCCTTGAGGACACGCCAAGGCGCGTGGCGCGGGCATGGCGGGAATATTGCCGGGGCTACGCCGAGGACCCCGCCCGCCATCTGGAGCGCGTGTTCTATGAGGTCGGCGGCTATGACGAGATCGTGCTGCTGAAGGACATCCCCTTCCAGTCGCACTGCGAGCACCACATGGCGCCCATCGTGGGTAAGGCGCACATCGCCTATCTGCCGCGCAACCACGTGGTCGGTATCTCCAAACTGGCGCGTGTGCTGCACGCCTACGCCCGCCGCCTACAGGTTCAGGAGCGCCTGACGGCCGAGGTGGCGGACTGCATCTGGAGACACCTGAAGCCCCAGGGGGTGGCGGTGGTGATCGAGGCGACGCACGGCTGCATGACCTCGCGCGGTGTGAACACCCCCAACGTCGCCATGAAGACCAGCCGCATGATGGGCGTTTTCCGCGACGACGAAAGAAGCCGGAAGGAAGTGCTGGATCTGATGGGCGTCTAGGCGCCCTGGCCCGCTTTGCCCAGCCCTGTTTCATGAGGAAGACGATGCGTGATTGGAATGCGCTGTCCGACGAGGCGTTCCGCCTTGCCGCCCGGGACTTCATCGAAGCGCACTGCCCGGCCCATTTGCGGCGGGGGGAGGAGCATGTGCGCTGGGCGCAGTCCAAGGACTGGTACCACGCCATGGCGGCACACGGCTGGCTGGCGCCGGGATGGCCCGTGGAGCACGGCGGCATGGCGCTGAAGCCGGCCAAGCACCTGATCTATCTGGAGGAGTGGGCGCGTGCCGGCATCTCGCGGGTGATGGAGCAAGGTGTGCTGAACGTGGGGCCGGTGTTGCTGGCGCACGGGACGCCGGACCAGATCGCCCACTACCTGCCGCGCATCCTGTCGGGCGAGGATTTGTGGTGCCAGGGCTTCTCCGAACCCGGCGCCGGATCAGACCTGGCCGGCCTGCGCACCGAAGCGCGTATCGAAGGCGACACCTTCGTCATCAACGGCCATAAGATCTGGACCTCCGGTGCCGTCGACGCCAACCACATCTTCGTCCTGGCCCGTACCGACAAGACGGTGAAGAAGCAGGCCGGCATCAGCTTCATCCTGGTGGACATGAACCAGCCGGGCGTGACGGTGAAGCCCATTGTCACCGTCAATGGCGATGCCGAATTCGCCGAGGTTTTCCTCGACAACGTGCGCGCGCCGGTGGCCAATCTGGTGGGTGGCCTCAACAACGGCTGGCGGGTCGCGCAATCTCTGCTGGGGTTCGAGCGGGTCTGGGCCGGCTCCCCGCATATGGGCCGTCAGGCCATGGATCGGATGGTTCGCGTGGCGCGGCTGGCGGGACGGGACCGTGACCCGGCCATTGTTGATCGCATCGCCCAGCTGCAGCTCGACCTGGCGGACAATAGCGAGATGTACGAGCGCCTGGCCCAGGAAATCCGCGCGGGACACAGCTTCGGCTTCGAGGTGTCGACCCTGAAGATCGTGGCCACCGAGACCTATGCCCGCATCACCGAGCTGACTCTGGAGATCGCGGGTGAACAGGGTGGCCTGGCGGGGGAGGCGCCCTTCGCCGATGGGCCCCTTGTGCTTGGGAAGGCCGACCTGCTGCGCGACTACCTGACGGCGCGGGCGCCCATGATTTATGGCGGCACCGTGCAGATCCACCGCAACATCCTGGCCAAGCGCGTGCTTGGCCTGCCGGCGTGAGACCAACCATGGCGACGGAAAACGACATTGTTGCGGAACTGGCGGCCAGCGCGCAGCGGGTGGTCGCCGACGGGCCGGGGCCCACCGGCGCGCGATCCCGGCGTAGCCAGCTGCCCGGCTACGACCCGTCCTCTCTCGGACTGCTGACGGATCTCGGCTGGCTGGGCATCCTGGTGCCGGAGGAGGATGGCGGCATCGGGCTGGGCTTGCCTGAGATGGCGGCCGTGGTGCGGGAATTGGAAAAGGGCCTTATGGGGGAGCCGCTGCTGCCCTACGCGGTCCTTGGCGCCCGGGTGCTGGTTCATGGCGACGGCCCGGCCCGGGCGGCACTGCTGGCCCAGGTACCGGCCGGGGAATGCCTGGCGGCCCTGGCCCTGGATTTCAATGGCGCCTTGCCGGCCGTGACCGCCGTTCCCGCCGACGGGGGCTGGCGCCTTTCCGGTCAGGCCGGCTCCGTCGTGGGTGGGGTTTCCGCCACCCATCTGCTGGTGCCCGCCCAGGCACCGGATGGGGTGCGCCTGTTCGCCGTGCCGGCGAACAGCCCCGGTGTGACGAAGGCTCATCTCTGGCGCGCGGACGACACGCCCTTGGGGCAGGTCGCGCTGGCCGAGGTGGTCGTTGGGAATGGTGAGGTGTTGGCCACGCCCGCGGCGGCGGAGACGGCCGTGGCACGCGCCCTGGATGAAACCCGCATCGTCGTGGCCGCCGGCTTGCTGGGACTGTCGGAGCATATGCTGGCCATGACCCTGGTTTACATGGGCGTGCGCAAGCAGTACGGCCAGTTGATTGGTTCCTTCCAGGCGCTGCAGCACAAGGCCGTCGATCTCTACATCGACAAGGAACGCGCGGCGGCGGCGCTGCAGTTCGGTCTGGCCACCGGCGGCGACCCGGCCACCCTGCCGCTGGCGGCGGTGCGGGCCAAGGGCCGATGCAGCGACACCGCCTGCCGGGTGGCGCGAGACTCCATTCAACTGCACGGCGCCATCGGCTTCACGGACGAACATGACCTGGGCCTGTACGTCAAACGGGCTCTGACCTTGTCCGCCTGGCTGGGCAATGCCGGCGAGCAGCGTCGGCGCTTCATCGACATGGGGTGGGCTTTGGCATGAGCGACAGCATCGACTTGGCGGAGTTGCGCGCCAGCATCCGCGACGTCTTGGTCCAGGAGGCCGACAGCGTCCGCGTCCACGCCCATGTCGACCGGCTGGCTGGCGCGATGGCTGGAGGCCGGGTGACGGCGGATTGTTTTCATGACAGGGCGTTGGCGGCCACGGTCGCGTCCCTAGGCTGGGCGGGGCTGGGCGTCACCGAGGCCGACGGCGGCTTGGGCCTGGGCATGGAAGCCCTGGCCGTCCTTCATGAGGAACTGGGGCGATGCGTGGCGCCTATTCCGCTGCTGTCCACCTATCTGGTCGCCGACGTTCTGGGCCAGGCGCCACATGTGGTGCGCGACCGCTGGCTGCCGGCTTTGCTCTCGGGTGAGATTTTCGCCGCCTACGCCCCGGCCACGCGGCTGGCCGGTGACCGCCTGACCGGCCAGGTCACGCACGTCCTGGACGGCGCGTCGGCGGGTGTCTTCCTGCTTGGCCTGAAGGGCGGACGTCTGGCCCTGGTTGCCCGGGATGCGCCGGGGCTTACGGTTACGCCGGTACCGGCCGTGGATCATACGCGCGGAATGGCGCATCTGGCCTTGCAGGATGTGGCGGTGGATCTGCTTCCCGTGCCGGCGGCCGTCGCCGACCGCCACGCCGCCCTGGCGCTGGCCTGTGACAGCCTGGGCGGCGCCCAGGCGGTGCTGGAGAAGACGATCGAGTATCTGAAGGTCCGCACGCAGTTCGACCAGCCCCTGGGGCGGTTCCAGGCGCTGAAGCACCGGGTGGCCGACCACAAGCTGCGGCTGGAGGTCGCCCGGTCCCTGGTGGCCGAGGCGTTGGCGGCGGAGGAGGGTGACTGGGCCCTGGGCCTGGCCCAGCTGGCCCGCGCCGGCGCCAATGCCGCCTATGTCGCCATCGCGGATGATGCCGTGCAGCTTCACGGTGGCATCGGCTTCACCTGGGAACTGGACATCCACCTCTATCTGAAACGGGCCCGCCTCAACCGAGCCCTGTTCGGCGGGGACGATTCCGCGATGGATTTGGCGGCGGCCGCCTTGGTCACCGTTCCGCCGGCACCGGCCGTGGCACCGGTTGCCGGCGCGCCTCGCCCCCTTGACCACGTGTCGAACGAAGAGGCGTTCCGGGCGGCCGTCCGGGCTTGGCTGTCAGCCGTTGTTCCCGCCGATTGGAAGGGCCGCCTCTTGGGCGCGCCGGAGGAGGACTACGTCGCCTTCCAGCGCCGCTGGTTCGATGAATTGAAGAAGGTTGGGCTGGCGACGCCGCACTGGCCGAAGTCCTGGGGCGGCGAGGACCTGCCGCTGACGCACGCCGTCATCCTGAATGAGGAGTTGGCCCGCGCGGACGCGCCGCGGCCGGACATGTTCACCGTGTCCCTTTTCCATTTGCCGGCCACCTTGTTCGCCTACGGCACGCCGGTGCAGCAGGAGCGCTATCTCACCGGTGTGCGCGATCGGGGCGAGGTCTGGTGCCAGGGCTTTTCCGAGCCCGGTGCCGGCTCCGACCTGGCCAGCCTGCGCACACGGGCGGAGAAGCGGACCAGGGAGGATGGTCGGGTCGTCTACGTGGTAAACGGACAGAAGGTCTGGTCCTCCTACGCCGCGAACGCCCGCTATTGCCTGTTGCTAGCCCGCACCGATCCGCAGGCACCGAAGAAACAGGCCGGCATCTCCTACTTCATCATGGATATGGACGCCCCGGGCGTGACTTGCCGTCCCATTCGCCAGATGAACGGCGGGGCGGAATTCTGCGAGCTGTTCCTGGATGACGTGGAAATCCCGGCGGAGAACCTGATCGGCGCCGAGGGCGAGGGTTGGCGCATCGCCCAGGCCACGTTGTCGGCGGAGCGGGGGCTGATCATCGTGGACTTGGTGGAACGTTTGCGCTTCGCCATGGAAGGACTGCTGTCCGCAGCCGGTACCGGCGCTGTCGGCTGGTGGTCCGACTCCGCGCACCGGCGCGCCTTCATGGGCCATTACGGTCGCATGCTGGCGGTGCGGCGCACCATCCGCGACATGATGGCGGAGGTGGCGGCTGATCCCCATATGGGCGCTTCTCCCCTGCCGACCTACGTGAAGCTTCTCTACTCGGAACTGCTGCACGAGCACACCGCTTTCCTGCTGGACCGTGGCGGACCGGCGGTGCAGGTGGCGCGACCACGGCTGACCGGCGACGGCAACCAGGCTGTGGGTCCCTATGAGGCTTACCTGTGGAGTTACGCCTGGACCATCGCCGGCGGCGCTAACGAAGTGCTGAAAAACATTGTGGCGGAACGGGTCCTGGGTTTGCCGCGCTGACGCGGTCCCGGGCGGGAGGAAGACAATGAGCGACCAGCGCAAATGGCTGAAGTCGGCCGATACCCTGTTGTTCGAGGTGGCGGACGGGGTTGCGACCATCACCCTGAACCGGCCGGAGAAGCGCAACGCCCTCGGCGCCCAGATGCTGGAGGAATTCCGGCAGGCGTTGCTGGAGGCGGACGACCGCACGGACGTCAACGTCATCCTCATGCGCGGTGCCGGTCGTGACTTTTGTGCCGGTTACGACCTGATGGGCAGCTACGGCGGGGCCGGGGATGCGGCACCGGCCTATGACCCGGCTCAATACCGGACCCGTGCCGGCACCCTGGACGACGACATCTGGAACCTGGCCCGCCAGCAGGACCTGACCCTGATCCTGCTGGACCTGCACAAGCCGGTGGTGGCTGAGGTCCAGGGCAACTGCTTGGCCGGCGGCACGGATCTCGCCTTTTCCTGCGACCTGGTCATCGTGGCGGACGATGCCAAAATCGGCTTTCCGGCGGCGCGGGCCAACGGCACGCCGCCCACCAACCTGTGGCTCTACCATTGCGGGCCGCAGTGGGCCAAACGGATGCTGTTCACCGGCGACACCATCTCGGGCTTGGACGCCGCCCGCATCGGTCTGGCGCTGGAGTCCTATCCGCCGGACCGGCTGGCCGATGAGGCGCTGGCCCTGGCCCGGCGCATCGCCCACGTCGACGCGGAGATCCTGGCTACCCACAAGCGGGTGGTGAACCTGCAGCTGGAACTGGCCGGCGCACGGACGGCGCAGCGCTTCGCCGCCGAGCTGGATGCGCGCGCCCACCTTTCCCAGGGACCACGCCGCCGGCGGTTCCGCCAGGATATGGCGGAGAGCGGCCTCAAGGAGGCGCTGAAGCAGCGTGACGCGCCCTTCGGCGACGGCCGGGTGCGCCTGCGCGCGCGCGGGCAGCCGGACTGATGTCGGCGGCATCGGCGTAGGACGCGACCGCGTCCGGCGTTTGAGGGCACAAAAACAAGCAGGGGGACGCATGGAATATCTGTCGGCCACGGCCAGGCTGGAGTGGCGCAATCATTGGCGCGTGGTGGTGGGCTCCGGTATCGGCATGGCCTGCGGCTATTCGGCCTTCCCCTTCGTCGCCAGCCTGTTCGTCCAGCCCTTGGAACAGGCCTTCGGCTGGACGCGGGGCCAGCAGGCCCTGTCGCACAACGCCAATCTGGTGGCGGCCCTGCTGGCGCCCTTCATCGGGGCGCTTGTGGACGCACGCGGGGTGCGGCGGGTGTTGCTGCCGGCCATCGGCATCGTCGGCCTGTTCTACGCCGCCCTTGCCAACCTCACACCGTCGCTCATCCATTACTACGCGGCCATGTCCTGCCTGGTGCTGACCGGTATGGCGACGACGGGTCTCTCCTACACCCGGGCCGTCACCAGCTGGTTCCGGCAGTCGCGTGGCCTGGCGCTCGCGGTGTCGCGCCTGGGATTGGCTGTCGCCGGCGCCCTCCTGCCCATGGCCATCTACGGCGCCATACACCGCTGGGGCTACGCGGGCGGCTTCTACACGCTGGCCGGGGTTATTCTGTTGCTCGGGTGGCCCGTAAGCTGGGCCTTGGTATCCGACCGGCGCGGCACGGCGGAGGAGCGGCAGCAGGTCGCCGCAGCAGGCTGGCGCCTGTGGCCTAGCCTGCTGCGCAACCGCCGTGTCCTGCTGATGTGCCTGGCCGCCGGCCTCACCTATGGGCCGGCCATCGGTCTGTTGACGCAGATGCAGCCGCTGCTGGTCTCTAAGGGCGTCGCTCCGGCCACGGCCGCCGGCCTGTTGAGCCTGCTGGCCGTCTCCACCTTCCTCGGCACGCTGATCACTGGGGCCATCGTTGACCGGATCTGGGCCCCCATCCTGGGTTTCCTGTTCACCATGGGGCCGGTGGCGGGGTGCGCGGCGCTGATGGCCCTGTCCACCCCCGGCACCGGCGTGGCGGCCGTCGCCGTGGTCCTGATCGGCCTGGCCCAGGGGGCGGAGATCGACCTGATCGGCTACATGATCGCCCGCTATTTCGGTATGCAGGCGTTCTCGGCCATCTACGGCCTCACCGTGCTGGCCACCGGCGTCTGTTCCGCTGCCGGCGCCATGGTGATCGGACAGCTGTACGACCGGTTCGGCAGCTACAACCCCGCTTTGGGGCTGGCGGCCGGCTGCTTTCTGATCGCGTCGTTCACCTATCTGCTGCTGGGCCGCTATCCGCGCTGAAACCGTAGACTAAACTGTGGCTGCGGTGCCCAGCACCACGGTGGCTTGGCTGGACAGCACGCCACCGTTGCCGTGGGCCAGCGCCAGATGGGCATCTGGTATCTGGCGTTCCCCCGCTTCGCCCCGCAGCTGGCGGACGGCTTCCACCAGCAGGAACAGGCCGTACATGCCGGGATGGACACAGGATAGGCCGCCGCCGTTGGTGTTCACGGCCAATCGGCCGCCGGGGGCTATGGCACCATCTGCGACGAACCGCCCCCCTTCACCCTTGGGGCAGAATCCCAGATCTTCCAGGAACAGGATGGGGGTGATGGTGAAGGCGTCGTAGAGCATGACCAGGTCGATGTCGCGCGGCCGTACCTTCGCCTGGGCATAAGCCTGCGCGCCCGACCGCGCGGCGCCGGTGACGGTCAGGTCCGGCATGCCCGAGATTTCGCGGTGGGTCACCGCATGGGCGGCCCCCAGCACGGCGATCGGCGCCTTCCGACAATGCCGTGCCCGGTCGGCGCGCACCATGACGATGGCGGCGGCACCGTCGTTGAACAGGCAGCAATCGCGTACGCTCAAGGGGTCGGACACCATGCGGGCGCCCAGCACGTCGTCGATGGACAGGGGGTCGCGGACCGCGGCCTCCGGGTTCAGCTGGGCCCAGCGCCGGGCCGCCACCGCCACCTCCGCCAGGTGTTCCCGTGTGGTGCCGTACAGATGCATGTGCCGGCTTGCCGCCAGCGCGTAGGAGGAGATGGGGGCCAGCGGCTGGTAAGGCGCCTCCCAGGGCGAGGGGCGGGTCATGCCCACGGCCTTGGGTGGAACACTGGCCGGGTTGGACCCATAGGCGATGAGGGCGCAATCGATCAGCCCGGCGTCCAGTGCCAGCGCCGCTTGCTGCACATAGACCTCGAAGGCGGAACCGCCGGTGCGGTTGCAGTCCGTCACCTTGGGCTGCAGGCCCAGATACTCGACCAGCTCCATGCCGCCCAGCGCCTCATAGGGGGCTGAGGTGTAGACGGCGTCGACGTCGGCCAAGGTCAGGCCAGCGTCGGCCAAGGCTATCAAGGATGCTTGGGCGGCCATATCCACGGCCGCCACCCCGGGGCAGCGGCCGATGCCGAAGGTGGCGGCGCCAACGATGGCGGTCTTACCGCGGGGGAAGCCGTGCTTATGAGTCATGCAGGCACAAAAACCAGCGTCGGCTGGTCTCCCAGAATATCGATGCGGGCACGGACGGCCATGCCGATACGAACGGTGTCGGCGGCGATGTCCACCACCCGGCTCATCAGGCGCGGCCCCTCCGCCAAGTCGACCAGCACTACATTGTAGGACTCGGCAGGGTCCTTCTTGCGAACCACTGTCACAGCATGGACCCAGCCCTGGCCCGACGCTTCCACCCAGTCCAGATCCTGGGCGCCGGTGCCGGGCTCAGCCACGCGGGGATGAAAGACATGGCGGCCGGTGGACCGGCTGCGCTGGATCATGAAGCGACCCTGGGCCAGATGCGCCCGCCACTCCTCCTCAGGGTGCAGCATGACCTCAGGCCCCCGTGAACTGGGGCGGCCGCTTCTCGCGGAAGGCGGCCAAGCCCTCGTGATGGTCGTCCGTGCGACTGGCGATGGGCTGCATGGTGAATTCCATGTCCAGGAACTGGTCGAAGGAGCTGGATGCCGCCAAGTCGAACTGGCGCTTGGCCAGGCCCAGCGCCACCGTGGGACCGGCGGCGAAGGAGTTCGCCAGCTCCAGCGCCCGGTCCATCAGGTGCTCGCCATCCACCTTCTCCAGGGCCAGGCCCAGGCTCACGGCTTCGTCGGCCCGGATCATGCGGCCGGAATAGGCGATTTCCTTGGCCCGCATGGCGCCCACCTGCTGGCGCAGCAGCCAGGCCGATCCGCCATCGGGCGTTAGGCCGATGTTGCGGAAAATTTGGGCGAACTTGGCCCGTTCCGACACCAGAACAATATCGCAGCATAGGGCATAGGCCCAGCCCACGCCCACGCAGATGCCCGGAACGGCGGCGATGGTCGGCTTTTTCAGGTGGTAGATCGCGCGGGCGATGCGGTGCAGGGTGTGCATGCGCTCCAGTGAGCCGTTGATGCCGCCCTGGCCCATGTTGCCCACATCCATGCCGGAGCAGAACTCCCCGCCCGCGCCGGTCAGCACGACGGCCCGGATGGCCGGGTCCAGGGCGATGGCCTCGAACGCCTCCCACAGCTGGCGGCGCATTTCCTGGGTGATGGCGTTCTTCGTCTCCGGCCGGTTCAACGTGACGACGGCGACGCTGTCGCGCTGGTCGACGGTAATGGTCATCGGGCTTTCCTTCCTGGAATGGCCTCTGGGTAGGGCGTGTCGTTCCCGTTTCCGCCCCTGTCCGCCTGAGGTCAAGGCAGGGGGGGCTTATAATCGGAAGCGCGATGGATTCCGGCACCGTCTTGGTGTCTCGGCGACGCACCTCTTACCTAGGGTCCGATAGTTCTTGTGACTGAAAGGGTCGCCCCCATGAAGGAAGCCGCCATCGTCGCCACCGCCCGCACGCCCATCGGCAAGGCGCATCGCGGCGCCCTCAACAACATCCACGGCGCCAGCATGGCCGCCCATGTCATCACTGCGGCGGTAGCGCGAGCGGGGCTGGAGCCTGGCGAGGTGGAGGATGTCCTGCTGGGAACGGCGCGGGCGGAGGGGGCGGTGGGCTCCAACATCGCGCGCCAGGCGGCGCTGCGGGCGGGCCTGCCGGTCACCGTCGCCGGCGTCACCTTGGATCGCAAGTGTTCCTCCGGCCTGCAGACCATCGCCATGGCGGGGCAGCGCATCCGCTCGGGCGAAGGGGGCATCTACATTGCCGGCGGGGTCGAGACCGTGTCGCTGGTCGATCCCCACCGCAACAAGTTCCGGAACCAGGACGAATGGCTGGCGGAGCATCTGCCCGAGGTCTATTGGCCTATGATCCGCACGGGGGACACCGTGGCCCACCGCTATGGCATCGGCCGTGAGGCGCAGGACGTCTTTTCGGTGGAGAGCCAGCGCCGCACCGCGGCCGGCCAGGCCGAGGGCCGGTTCGAGGCGGAGATCGCGCCCATCACCACGGTCAAGAATGTGGTGGACAAGGGCGGCGCTGTGACGGGCCAGGAAACGGTGACCTTGACGCAGGACGAGGGCAACCGCCCGGGCACCACGCTGGCCGCGCTGTCCAATCTGAAGCCTGTGTATGAGGGCGGTACCATCACGGCTGGCAACGCCAGCCAGTTGTCTGACGGGGCCAGCGTCTGCGTGGTGATGGAGGCGGATGAAGCCGCCCGCCGCGGCCTACCCATCCTGGGTCTGTTCAAGGGGATGGATGTCGTCGGCTGCGCGCCGGATGAGATGGGTATCGGGCCGGCGGTGGCCGTGCCCAAGCTACTGGCCAAGCATGGCCTGACGGTGGATGACATCGATCTGTGGGAGATGAACGAAGCCTTCGCGGTCCAGGTCATCTATTGCCGGGACAAGCTGGGCATAGACAACGACCGCCTGAATGTCGACGGTGGCGCCATTTCCATCGGCCACCCCTTCGGGATGTCCGGCTCCCGCCTCACTGGCCACGCCCTGATCGAAGGCTGCCGTCGGCGGGCCCGGCGAGTGGTGGTCACCATGTGCATCGGCGGCGGCATGGGGGCCGCCGCCCTGTTTGAAATTCCCTGATCCCCAGCGGCCGGGGCGCCGGTTCAGGCACCCCTCATAACCGGGATGAGGGCGCCGGTGATGGCGCGGGACGCGGGAGAGGCCAAGAACAGGATGACGTCGGCCAGCGCCTGGGGGCTGACCCAGGTGCCATGGTCGGCATTGGGCATGTCCGCGCGGTTAGCGGGGGTATCGATGATGCTGGGCAGGACGGCGTTCACGGTGATGTCCTGGCCCGCCAGCTCGGCCGCCAGACTTTCCGTCAGGCGGTGGACGGCGGATTTGGCGGCGGCATAGGCGCCCATGCCGCCATCGGCGTGCACCGCGCCCTTGGCGCCGATGTTGATGATGCGCGCGCCGGCACGTCGCAGCAGGCTGGGCAGGGCCGCCTTGGTCATGGTGGTCGCGGTCACGGCGTTCATGGCGTAGAGCCGCGTCCAGGTGTCGACCTGCCCGGTTCCCAGCCTTTCCCATTTGAAACCGCCGGCGACGTTGACCAGGACGTCCACGCCGCTCCAGGCCTCGACCACGCGGGTGACGACGTGGCCGGCGGCATCGGTGTCGGTCAGGTCCACGCCCCCCAGATCCAGGCCGCCGTCGGGCGTGGCATCAGTGGCGGCGGGGGCGTGGTCCACCCGGGCCACCCGGTCGCCCTGGGCCGCGAAGGCGGCGGCCACGACGCGGCCCAGGGCGCCGAAGCCGCCGGTGACGATGACGGTGCGCTTGGTCATGGGGAAAACTCCTTAGAGAGGGGCCGTCGCGTACTGCCGGCGCAGGCTGATCTTGTCGACCTTGCCGCTGGGCAGCAGCGGCAGCGCCGGCACGAAGACGACGTGTCGGGGTTTCTTGTAGCTGGCGATCAGGGTCTGGCTGTGGGTGATGATGGCGTCGGCCGTGGGGGCGGTGCCCGCCTTGGGCACGATGATGGCCATGACCGTCTCCCCCCACTTGGGATCGGGCACGCCAATGACGGCCACCGACGCGACGTCCGGATGCTCGGCCACCGCGCGCTCGACTTCCTGGCTGTAGATGTTCTCCCCGCCGGAAATGATCATGTCCTTCTTGCGGTCGACCAGGAAGATGTTGCCGGCGGCGTCGGCGTAGCCCAGGTCACCGGTACGCAGCCAGCCGTCGCGCAGCGCCTCGATGGTGGCGGCGCTGTTGTTCCAGTAACCGGTCATGACCGAGGCGGACCTTAGCCACAGCTCCCCTGTTTCCCCTGGGGCGCAATCGCGGTCCAGGCCGGTGTCATCAGTGGCGACGATGCGCATCTCCGCCTTGGCATTGGGCTGGCCGATGGACGACAGCAGGGCCGCGTCGGTCCCCTCCAGCGCATGTTTATGCTTGGGCAGCGACGTGCCGTTGCCCTCACTCATGCCCCAGCCGTTCACGAACACCGGGCCGAAGCGGGCCAGGGCTCGCCGCAGCAGGGCCGGGGACATCGGGGCCGCGGCGTAGGCGATGGTTTCCACGCTGCTGGTGTCGACCGTGCGGCCGGCGGCGTCGCGGGCCTCCGCCGCGTCCAGCATGGCCTGCAGCATCTGGGGCACGAAGTGCAGGTTGGTGATGTGGTCGGCCGCGACGATGTCCAGCACCGCCTCCGGTTCAAACCCGCGCTGGATGAACAGCGTGCCGCAGCGCCACATCTGGGCGTAGCTGGACGACTGGGCGCCCGCGTGGAACAGGGGCATCACCACCAGGCTGCGCCCGCCGGTGCGGAAGTCGAACATCATGGCCATCTGCTCGCCCAGCGTCAGCTCGGCCAGGTGGGACCGCATGACCCCCTTGGGCCGCCCCGTCGTGCCGCTGGTGTAGAGCAAGGTGGCGATTTCATCGGTATGAACCTGCTGGTTGGCCAGCGGGGCGCGGCAGCCTGCGATGAAGGCCCCATAGGGAATGGCCCAGTCACCCACGTCGCCATCCAGGCAGACATAGTGTCGGACCGACAGCTGTTGGCGGATGCTGGCGATGGCGGGGGCGTAGGCGGCCTCGAACAGCAGCACATGCGGCTGCGTGTCGTTCAGGATGTGCTGGATTTCCGGTGTCGCCAGGCGAAAGTTAACCGTAGCCACGATCAGCCCGGACAGCCAGCAGCCGGCCATGGCTTCCCAATAGCGGTCGCTGTTCATGCCCAGCAGCGCCACCCGGTCCTGCCGTTGGCATCCGGCGGCCAGCAGGGACGCGCCCAGTGCCTCGGCCTGGTGAAGCAGATCGATGTTGGTGGTGCGCCGCCCCTGGAACACGGTCGCGGCGTCCTCCGGGAAGAAGCGGGCATTGCGGCGAACGAGATCGCCCAGGGACTGGATCATCGTTGGGTCGGCTTTCGCTGATCTCTTTTGGGGTCTCGAGACCTCGCCTCGCTATTGGGGGAAGCGGCTTCGGCGGGTCCACCGTTTCCGGCCGCGACGGCCAAGCCTACACATGGGCGATATCCCAGGGGCTCGCCGCAGGCCGTGAGTGCCCGGCGCCGGGAAACATGAGACAGCCAGAAACGCAGGGGCAGGCGCGTCCGCCGCCCTGACGAGAGACCCTGAAACCAGGAGGGGAGGCCCTATCCCATGACGGCCCCTACCATCACGGGCGTGACGCCCGATGCGGCCACCCAGCGCGACATCTATCGGCGCATGGCGTTGATCAAGGCCAACGACGAGCGGGCCCGCAAGGTCATCCGCGCCGGCAAGCTGGTGCTGCCCTACTACTCGCCGCGCGGGCAGGAAGTCATCCCCAGCGCCCTCTCGGTGCTACTGACCAACGACGACTACATCTGCACGATCTATCGCGGCATCCATGACATGCTGGCCAAGGGTGTGCCCCTGAAGGACCTGTGGGCGGAATTGGCGGGCCGGGTGACGGGTACCTGCAAGGGCAAGGGCGGCCCCATGCACATCACCCATCCCAAGTCCGGAGTGATGGTCACCACCGGCATCGTCGGCAGTTCCATGCCCATCGCCAACGGCCTGGCCTGGGCCTCGCAGATCAAGGGCGACGGCCGCGTCACCGTGGCCTATTTCGGCGACGGCGCCTCCAACATCGGCGCCTTCCATGAATCGCTGAACCTGGCGGCGGTGTGGAAACTGCCGGTGGTGTTCGTCTGCCAGAACAATGAGTGGGGTGAGCACACGGCCTACGAAAAGGCGACGTCCGCCCGGCAGATCGCCGATCGCGCGGTGGGCTATGCCATGCCGGGCGCCCGTGTCGACGGCAACGACCCCTTCGCCATGTATGCCGCCGCCAAGGACGCCGTCGACCGGGCTCGGGCGGGTGGTGGTCCCACGCTGATCGAGGCGATGACCTACCGCTTCCACGGCCACGTCCTAGGCGATGCCGATGCCTACATGGACAAGGCGCGGAAGGAGGCTGCCGTGGCCGCCGACCCCGTTCCCCGGTTCCGCGCCCACCTGATCGCCGAGGGCATCGCGACCGAGGCCGAGTTGGCCGAGGTCGAGGCGGCCATCGAGGCCGAGCTGGATGAGGCCGTGGCCCATGCCCTGGCCAGCGACTATCCCACGGTGGAAGAGCTGGCCCGTGACGTTTTCGCCCCAGAAGCCGTTGTCGGGGAGGCCGCCTGATGTCCGATACCAGCCAGATCACCATCCTGCAGGCCATCAACAAGGCCCTGACCGACGCCATGGCGGAGGATGACAGCGTCCTGGTTCTGGGCGAGGAAGTTGCCGACCCGGAAGAGGGCGGCATCGTCGGCGTGACCAAGGGCCTGTCCACCCGCTTCGGTCCGCATCGCGTGCGGTCCACGCCCATCTCCGAGCAGGCCATCATCGGCGCCGCCATTGGCGCCAGCCTGGCTGGCTTCAAGCCGGTGGCGGAGATCATGCTGATGAACTTCACCACGGTGGCCATGGACATGATCGTCAACCACGCGGCCAAGCTGCGGTTCATGTCGGGCGGCCAAACCCATGTGCCCATCGTCATCCGCACCATGACCGGGGCGGGCTTCGGTACCGGCGGCCAGCATTGCGATTACCTGGAGGCCTGGTTCGCCCATACCGCCGGCATCAAGGTGGTGGCCCCGTCCAATGCCGCGGACGCCTACGGCCTGATGCGCAGCGCCATTGAGGATCCCGATCCGGTCCTGTTCATCGAGAACCTGCCGACCTACTGGACACCCAGCGCCGCCCCGCAGCCGGGCGCCCGTGTGCCGCTGGGTAAGGCCAGCGTGCTGTCTCCAGGCCAGGACGTGACCGTTATCGCCTATGCCCGCATGGTGCAGGAGGCGCAGGCCGCCGTGGCCGTCCTCAAGGCCGGCGGTATCTCGGCCGAGTTGATCGACCTGCGCTCCGTGGCGCCCTGGGACCGGCGCACCGTGTTGGAGTCCGTGGCCCGCACCGGCAGGGCCCTGGTGGTGCATGAGGCGGTGACGCCGTTCGGCGTGGGGGCGGAGATCAGCGCCGTCATCCATGAGGAACTGTTCAGCCGGCTGAAGGCGCCGGTGAAGCGGTTGGGTGGCGCCTTCTGTCCGGTGCCCTTCTCCAAACCGTTGGAGACGGCGTTCGCGCCCCGCGCCACCGACATCGAGGCCGCCGTCCGGTCGCTGCTCGCGACCGCCTGACGCCGCCGCCCCGCAACCCAACTCCTGCAAACACAACGCCCGCGACATAAGAGGATATTGATGGCTACGGAAGTGTTGCTGCCCAAGATCGGCTTTTCCATGAACGAAGGGCTGCTGAGCGAGTGGCTGGTGCCCGACGGCGGACAGGCCGTGGAAGGGCAGCCGCTCTACGCGATGGAAAGCGAGAAGTCGACGCAGGAGGTGGAAAGCCCCGCCACCGGCACGTTGCGCATCAAGGCCCAGGTGGGGGAGACTTACGAGGTCGGAACCCTGCTGGCCGTCATCGAATAGGGGCCCGCGATCATGAGCGCATTGCTGGAGGGGCTGGCCCCTTGGCCGGAAACGGACTTCGCCGCCTTCGGCCCTGTGGAAACCCGCAAACTGTCCCGGATCCAGGCCTTGGTTGGGGCCTTCCTGGGCCGCAACTGGGTGGCCATCCCCCATGTCACCCACCAGGATGAGGCGGACATCACCGAGTTGGAGCAGCGCCGGCGAGACCGCAACGCCGCCGGTGGCCCGAAGATCACCATCGTGCCCCTGCTGGTGAAGGCCATGGCCGCCGGCCTGAAGGCCTTTCCCCAGTTCAACGCCTCGCTGGACCTGGCCAACAAGACGCTGGTCCTGAAACAGTACGTGCATATCGGCGTAGCCGTGGACACACCCGGGGGCCTGTTGGTGCCGGTGGTGCGGGATTGCGACACCAAGAGCCTGGACACCATCGCCACCGAGATCGCCGCCCTGTCGGAAAAGGCCCGCACCAAGGGCTTGCCCATGGCCGAGATGTCGGGCGGCTGCATGAGCCTGACCTCACTGGGGCATATTGGGGGGACCGGCTTCACCCCCATCGTCAACGTGCCCGAGGTGGCCATCCTGGGCGTGACCCGCGTCCGTCCGGTGGCCACCCCGGCACCCGATGGCGGCGTGGTCTGGCGCCAGGTCCTGCCCCTGTCGCTGAGCTACGACCACCGCGTCATCAACGGCGCCGACGCTGCCCGGTTCTGCCGGTTCATCGCCGACCGCTTGGCTGATCCCGCCCTGTTCGACTGAGAACAGGTAAAACTGAAGCGCCGCGCTGATGGTTCAGCGCGGCGCCATTTTTTTGGTACGGGCCTGTGGCAGGTCAGAGCAACCCGCGCTCCTCCGAGGTCTTGACGTTGGGGTCCAGCCCCACCTCGCGCAGGGCCTCGATGACCGCGGTGGTGGCCGAGGCGACGGCGGGGAAGCCGACGTAGGGCAGGGCCTGGATCAGCACGCCTTCCAGTTCCGCCACTGTCAGGCCGTTGGCCACCCCGATCTTCACATGGTTCTTCAGTTCCGCTGTTTGGCGCTGGGCGATCAACACACCGATGACCACCAGGCTCTTCTGCTTCCGCTCCAGTCCCTCGCGTCCCCAGGCATCGGCGAAGGCATGGTGCAGGGCCATCTGCGAAATGGCCGAGCCGAACTTGCCCGACGTGGCGGCCGTCCGCAGCGCGTCGCTGAAGGTTGGCCCCATCATGTCACCGATCACCGCCAGCCCGCGTTCACTCTTTTCGTCCAACGGCATGTCCGTTTCCCTTTTGCCTTGTTGAGTCTCTCAAGGCGCTCCGCCTCAGGCGGCGGGCGCGCTTCTGGCGCCGCGCACCAGACGGCCGGGCAACGCGCCCGTGGCGCGGCCGTTGCGATAGGTCACGGTGCCGGAGACGATGGTCGCCTCGTAGCCGTCGGCCTTCTGGCTCAGCCGCCGTCCGGCCGCCGGCAGGTCGCGCTTCACCCGGGGCGCGTAGAGGTGCAGGCGATCCAGGTCGATGACGTTGATGTCCGCCTTGAAGCCGGGCTTCAGGATTCCCCGGTCGTTCAGGCAGACCGAGGCCGCCGTCTCGCGCGACAGCATGCTGATGGCCTGTTCCAGGGGCAGGCGCTTCTGGTCGCGCACGTACTGCGTTAGCAGGAAGGTGGGGTAGGCGGCGTCGCAGATCATGCCGTAGTGGGCCCCGCCATCGCCTAGGCCCAGGACGGTGCCGGGCTGGCCGAACAGGTTGGCGGCGGCGTCGAAGCGCCCGCCCTCGGTATTGCCCATGGGGCAGTAGATGATGGTGCGGCCGTTGTTGCGCAGCAGCTCATCATACATCAGTTCCCGCTCATCCACACCGAGGGTGGCGGCGCGGGCCTTGATGCTGTCCTCGGCCGCCGGGTTGTAGTTCGGCGGATCGCCCAGGGGGAACAGCAGGTGGGTCTGTTGCACCACCCAGAGGAAGAAGGGGTTGGGGTCCTGCGGCTCCTCCGCCAATAGCCGGGCGCGCATTTCGGGGTCGCGCATGGCCGCCACCTTCTCATCCAGCGGCAGGTGCTCGATGGCTTTGTAGCTGGGGTTCAGGGAGAAGGGGTGGTAGCTCAGGTCCAGGCCGAACAGCATGCCGATGGGACGGGGATAGTACTGGCCGCTGATGGGCAGGCCATCCTTGCGGGCCTGCACCAGGCCGTCCATGTAACCACGCCAGCCGCCCTTGATCGTTTCCCCGGTCAGCAGGCTGAAGTTCACCGGCCGGCCCGACACTTCCGCCAGGGTGCGGATGACGGTGAATTCCTCCGTCGCGTCGCGGCTGGTGTTGGGGATCAGCTGGAACACGCCCGTGCCGGTGTCGGCCAGACCACCCGCCAAGGCCCGCAACTCATCCACCTCGGTCTGGGTGGACGGCGCCGGCCGGCCGTCGCGGAAGCGGTGGGCCAGCTGGCGCGAGGTGCTGACGCCGATGGCACCGGCGGCGATCGCTTCCGCCGTCAGGCGCCGCATCTCCGCCAGGTCGGTGTCGGTCGGCGGTTCCAGGTTGGCGCCCCGTTCGCCCATCACATAGACCCGCAGCGGGCTATGGGGGATCTGGGCGGCGAAGTCGATGTCCGATTGGCGCTGGTCCAAGGCGTCGAGATAGTCCGGGAAGCTTTCCCAGTTCCAGGGAACGCCATCGGCCATGACCACTTCAGGAATATCTTCCACCCCTTCCATCAGCTTGATGGTCAGCTGGCGATCGCTGGCCCGAGCTGGGGCGAAGCCCACGCCGCAGTTGCCCATGATCACGGTGGTGATGCCATGGTCGGACGAGGGGGCCAGCCGGTTCTCCCAAGTAATCTGGCCATCGTAGTGGGTGTGCACGTCGACGAAACCGGGGGTCACGATCAGGCCCGCGGCGTTGATTTCCTCGCGCCCCGTGCCCGGGACGCTGCCGACGGCGGCGATACGCGCGCCGGTGATGGCGATGTCTCCGGTGTAGGGGGCGGCACCGGTGCCGTCGACGATCGTGCCGCCGCGGATCACCAGATCATAATCCTGGGTCATGTTTCTCTCCCGCTGCCGCCCCGGGACCGGAATGCCGGGTTACCGGCGGGCGGCGAATTCATGGGGTCCTGCACGCGCTGCCGCCCATGCGGCCGGCTCGGCGAGGGGCCGGCCTGATCCTAGACGCGGGCCTTACGGTCAGGAGACGAATGCCGGCCGGCCGGGGCATCTCTACGAGGATGCGATATCTGCCGATGTCGATGCCGGGGGCATTGTCAGGGAATCCCATCGAAGATGGTCGGTCAGGAAGTCGAAAACCGCCTTCACGGCTGCCGGCACCTCTCCGTCCCGACCCAGGGTCAGGGTCACAGGGCTGGGGGCGGGCGGCCAATCCGGCAGCAGAACCACCAGGTGGCCGTCCGCCACCGGCTCCGCCACCAGGATGTTCAGGATCTGGGCGATGCCTGCGCCTGCGATGGCGGCCTCGGTCATGGCGGCGCCGTCATTGAACGTCAGGGCGGGCTTGGGCCGCAGCCAGGTCGACGCGCCGCCGCGCGTCAGGCGCCAGCGGTTGCCGCCGGGTGATTCCACGCTGGAATAGAGGATGCAGTCATGGTCGTTCAGCTCCTCCGGCGTCCGTGGGCACCCCCGGCGGGCCAGGTAGCCGGGGGATGCCACCAGCTGCAGCTGCCCGGTTCCCAGCTTGATCGTCGTGCGCGCCATGTCGGGGACGGTGCCCACCCGCAATATGATGTCGAAGCCGTCAGGGCGGTACAGGGTCCCCCGGTCGCCCAGGCTGAGGTCGATCACGATGCCGGGATAGGCCTGGCGGCATGCCGGGATCAGCGGCAGGATCAGGCGACGCCCCAAGGACGCTGGCGCATCGATGCGCACCCTGCCGGTCGGGCGTCCGTCCGCCTCGCGCATGGCGGCCTCGGCGGCGGTCACCGCTTCCAGGATGCCGCGGGCATGGCTCAGGAACAGGCGCCCTTGGTCGGTCAACTCCAGGCGCCGGGTGCTGCGGTTCAGCAGCTTGGCGTTCAGGTTCGCTTCCAGCCGGGCCAGATGCATGGTGACCATGGCCGGGGAAAGACGCAACCGGGTCGCCGCCCGGCTCATCGAGCCGACGTCCACGATTGTCGTGAAGACCATCAATTCAACGATTTGCGTCATGATTATTTGATCATGCGAAATCTTCCCTTTGAGTAATAGGGGATTATTCAGGCATCGCCGGGCTGATACCTCTTGGGTATCGACAATAAAAAGCTATGTGGAGGATATGGGCCATGGCCATCGAAGAAATCCCCCTTTCTCCCAATCTGGGCCTTGAGGTGCGCGGCGTGGACTTGACGCGTCCGCTGACGCTGGCGGAGGAGGCCGCCATCCTCGACGCCTGGATCCGGGCCGGCGTGCTGCTGTTCCGGGGGGCGGGGGCCAGCGACGAGATCCACATGCGGCTGAGCCGCGTGTTCGGCCAGATGGAGCCGGCGGCCACCGCCGACATGAACAACCCCGACAACCCCTATCTCATGACCTTGGCCTACGACCCGGAGGACACCAAGGCGCGCTTCAACCGCCACTACGTCGTGGACGGCGTTCCGCGCGCCGGCTGGCTGGGCTGGCACTGGGACCAGAGCTTCATGCCGACCATCGTGCGGGGCGCCGTCCTGCGCATGACCCGCCCGGCGGCGGAAATGGGGGAAACTGGATTCATCGACGCCATCGCCGCCTATGACCGCCTGTCGCCGGAGCTGAAGCGGCGCATCGAGGGGCTGGAGGTGGTGTACGAGTTCAACCCGGACTTCACCTCCGGCCAGTTCGGCTTTCCCAAGGACATCTCGGCGCTTCCGCGCGCGGCCAGCGGTGGCGGCACCGCCGTGCGGTACGATTTCCCACCCTGCGTCCATCCCTTGGTCATCACCCAGCAGGAAACGGGGCGGAAAGTGTTGAAACTGTCGCCCATGCATTCCCGCTACGTCCTGGGGATGGACAAGGCCGAGAGCGACGCCCTGCTGGAGGAACTGGCCAACCATCTGTGTGATGAGCGCTACGCCTACTTCCACCCCTGGGGGCAGGACGACATGGTGGTCTGGGACAATTGGCGGGTCATCCATTCCGCCCGGGGCGTGCCTTTGCACTGCCGGCGCCAGGCCATGCGCACGACCATCATGGGCGACTACAAGGTGGGGCGCTACCTGGATCCGGCGCTGGACCGCGACCGCAAGGTCAACCGCCTGGTCGACTGACCTCCTGCCCGCGATGTTGGGGGGCGCCCCCCAACATCGGATGGGCGATCAATCGGCGGCCGGTCCGCATCGCCACTGCCGCGTCCCATTTCCTCTGTTAAGCCAGGGTCGAATTCCACGGGACAACGTAGCGTCGCTTTCCAACCGGGGCGGCCGATCAGTGGGGAGAGGACAATCATGGCCACGCAAGCGCAAGTGAAACCGGCGGCTTCCAAGCCGCTCTACACCGGACCGATCTTCGACGCCGACGCCCATTTCTGGGAAACGGACGAAGCGTGGAGCGCTTACCTTCCGGAAAAGGTGAAGGCGGACTGGGGCATCACCTTCCGCAAGGGGCCGTCCGGCGACTTCGCCATGTATGTCGGCCCGCGCAAGGTGGAGATCAGCGCCGACCACCTGTTCGAGGACGGCCGCGTTCCGGCGCCGGGCAAGCTGCATGAGTGGCTGCGGGCGATGAAGGAAGGCAAGGCGGAGATCGACCTGCACGTCCCCAAGACGCCCGACATGATGGAGCCCGAGGCCCGGCTGGCCCTGATGGACCGGTGGGACGTGCGCGGCAGCATCCTGTTCGTGGGCAACATGATCACGGCCATCAGCTACCTGGATCAGCCGGCCGCGGCCTACGAGGTGCTGAACGCTTATAACCATTGGCTCTACGACCAGTGGAAGTTCAATTACAAGGACCGGCTGTTCGCCGCCCCCATCGTGACGCTGATGGACCTGGAGAAGGCTTGCGACCAGGTCCGCTGGTGCATCAAGCACGGCGCCCGCCTGATCCTGATGCCCATGGGGCCTTACAACGGCAAGGCGCCGGCACATCCGGACCACGACCCGTTCTGGGCCATCGTGAATGAGGCGGGCCTGCGGGTGGTCTTCCACGTTTCCGAAGCCATCTACATGAAGGACCACATGGCCGTCTGGGGCGAGCCGGTGCAGCAGTCGCGCATCCGGCAGACGGCTTTCGTGTGGATGCACGGCTATTCCGAGCGGCCGGTGGTGGAAACGCTGTCCAGCTTCATCTTCTGGAACTTTTTCGAGCGCTTCCCCAACGTGAAGCTGCTATCGGCCGAGAACGGCGCCGAATGGGTGCCGGCGATGCTGCAGAAAATGGACAAGTGCCGCGGCATGGCTAAGAACGGCTACTGGCCCGGTGGCCAGTTGAAGGAGCGGCCCAGCCGCATCTTCGCGCGGAACGTGTCCGTGGTGGCCTATCCCGAGGACAACATCAAGGCGATCATCGACCAGGTGGGCAACGCCGATTGGATCCTGATGGGATCGGACTACCCCCACGCCGAGGGCGTGGAAGAGCCGCGCATCTTCGCGGAGGAAGCCTGCAAGGGCGTGTCCGACGCCGATACCGCCAAGATCATGTACGAGAACGGCATGCGTTTTATGGGGCTAACCCCCTGATCGCCGCCCCTGTCGCTTGACCTCTCTGCGGGCTGGGAGGCCTGCCACCTGGGCCGTCCCTGAGAAGGGGCGGCCCGCTTCTTTCATGGGCCTTTCAAGTCATCATCCGTCGCCAGGCCGGACGCCTGGCGGCCGACACGCACGGTGTGCGCCAGCAGGGCGGGGAAGGAATTGCGCAGTCGTTCGATAGGGGCCGCCACTATCAGGGCGCCCAGGACGGCATCGTTGGCGTCATGGACCGGGACGGCGATGGCGGCCGTGTCGGGCAGCATCTCCCCGAAGCTGGCGCAGTAGCCCAGGCGGCGGATTTCATCCAGGCTTTCCTCGACCTGCTCGGGCGAGGTGCGGGTCGCGGGGGTCAACGGTCTCAGGTGCGCCCGCGCGAAATAAGCCTGACGCTGGTTGGCGGGGGCATGGGCCAGCAGGACCCGGCCGGCGGCGCTGGCATAGAGGGGCGCCCGCAGGCCCACCCGCATGGCGTAATGCACTGGCTGCGGGCTGTTCACGGCGTCGGTGTAAATGGCTTGGCCGATATCCCAGTCGGCGATGGCGAAGCCCACGGACTCGCCGGTCGTCGATGCCAATTCCCGCACATAGTGCCGGACCAGGTCCGGCAGCGACCAGGACGAGAGGATGGTGCCTGCCAGGCGGTAGGCCCCGGGGCCTAGCTGATACAGCCCGCCTTCCATGATGAGGAAACCGTCGGCCACCAGCGCCCGCAGCGAACTGACGAAGGTGCTCTTGGGCACGTCCAGCGCCTGACTCAGTTCAGACAGCGTCATCCCCTGCCGCCGCCGGGCGAGAAGGTCGAACAGGTCGAGCACGCGCGACATGGCGCGCGGCCCGCCGTTCCCCTTGCCAATCTCAACGGTGGAACTGCTTTCAACCAGGCGGGCCTTGGCGCCCACGCGTTTGGCGACGAACTGATCGGTCACAGCGGTCCCGCCTTTATTCCCTGCGTTGCGATCCCCGGGGGCGGGGACTGGATCTGCCGTGCCACGGTTGCCATGGCCAACTCCTTGTGAGTGGGCGAGCCGACCTCGAACCAGCCGCAATTTTGCGCTGCGAGTTCCAGTGGTGCAACAACCGCGACCGGGCCAACAAGTTGCGTCACCGATGTAGCTGTTCGGAAAACCGAACACAATACGAAAAACCGCTTGCACATCGGATGGGTGATGCCCTAGCTTTGCTGTCAGGCCCATCCAAAAAGGGGTCATCGCGGAGGACAGAGGACGCCATGAGCAGCAAGGACATGCGCACCGTCAAATCGGCGCACCGGGCACTGGAAATCCTGGAATACTTCGACAGCAAGCACCGCACGGCGACGGTCATGGACCTGTCCCGCTCGCTGGCCTATCCGCAATCCAGCACGTCGGAGCTACTGCGTTGCCTGACCCAGCTGGGCTATCTGCATTACAACCGGTACCGGCGCACCTATACGCCTACCGCCCGCGTGGCGTTCCTGGGCAGCTGGGTGGACCCCAAGCTGTTCCGGGGTGGAACGATCCTGAACATCGTCGACCGCGTGGCCGAGGCGGTGGGGGAGACGGTGGTCCTGTCCACCGCCAACAACTATGTGGTCCAGCACCTCCATGTGGTCGAGGGTCCCCAGGCGGAGGCCGTGCAGGAGCATGCCGGCAACGTCACCTCCCTGCTGCACAGCCCGCAAGGCAAACTGCTGCTGGCGACCTACCAGGAAGGGCAGGTGCGCTCCGCCCTGCATCGGCTGAACGCGGAAGAGTCTGATGTCGAACGGCGGGTCCGCATCGCGGAACGCGCCCAGGAACTGGCGCGCCTGCGCACCATCGGCTGGCTGGCGGAACCCGATGCGCACGCGCCGGGCATCGGCGTGCTGGCGGCCATGCTGCTGCCGCGCCGGGGCATGGACCGGCTGGTTCTCAGCGTCCTGGCGCCCAACGAGGTGATCGAGGCGCGCAAGATCGAAATCATCCGCCTGATCCGGGACGAGCGGCGGGCCGCGTTCCCGCCCCGCGCCAAGCAGGCGCCGGTCGCCGTCAACATACGGGTGGAACAGCCGCCCGTCTGGCAGGAGGCCGCGACTCCCCGTCAATTGGCCCATGCCTGACGAACGGCCGGCCGGGCGTCGCGCATGAAGGCCGCCATCATCGCGGCGGCCGGCCAGCTCCCTGAGGTGAGACACCTGCCCGACCCCGGGCCGCCGGGGCTGGGCCAGGTGCTGGTGGCCATGCTCTTGGCCCCCATCAACCCCGCCGACCGGCAGGTGATCACGCGATCCTATGCCTTCCCGATGTCCTATCCGCTGATACTGGGGGCGGAGGGTGTAGGGCGCGTTATGGCCTTGGGGCCTGGCGTCCAAGGCATTGCCGAAGGGGACCGCGTGCTGCCGCTGGATCGCGGCAATTGGTGCAGCCATCGCCTCATGTCTGCCGACCGACTGATCGTGATCCCTTCCGATGTGCCTGACGACCAGGCCGCCATGTTGCGCATCAATCCCGCCACAGCATGGCGTCTGCTGGACCAGGCCCGGTTGGGTGCCGGTGATTGGGTCATTCAGAACGGCGCCAATTCGGCGGTGGCCCGCTGGGTCCGGCTGCTGGCGAGCCAGCGTGGCGTCGGCGTGGTGAACGTGGCGCGGTCGCCGCCGGCGCATCGCCCGGATGCGGAGATATGGCTGGCCGACGGGCCGGATCTTCCCACCGAGGTGGCACGCGCCCTGCGGGATCGTCCCGTTCCCCTTGCGTTCGACTGTGTTGCCGGCCCCGCCACCGCACGCCTTGCCAGCTGCGTGTCGCCGGACGGTCAAGTCGTCATTTTCGGCCATCTGTCGGGCGAGGACTGTGTTCTTCCGTCCGGCTTGCTGACCGGGCGGGGCTTGATCGTGCGCGGCTTCAGCTTGCGTCCCGCCGAGGCTACCGAGGCGCCCGCCACCGTGGCGGCACTGTATTCCCGGCTGGCGAGGCTCGCCTGCCGGCCGGAGGCGCACACGCCCGTCGCGGCCACATACCCCTTGGATGCGCTTTCCACCGCTTTGTCCACGGCCGGATGCGGCGTGGGCCGCGTTCTATTGGCGTTGGACCGCTGACGATATCGGCCATGCGCTGCTTGGAGCGCCCGCCAGGGGCCGTGGTTGACCCTGGCCGCCCGCTCTGGGAATGGGGAAGGGGACCACCCTTTGAGGGACGCCATGAATCTCGATTTCACCGATGAGGACCGGGCCTTCCGGGCCGACGTGCGCATCTTCCTGGCCAAGGCGCTGCCCGATGACCTGCGCCGCAAGATGGTGGAGCGCCGCCATCTCGCCAAAGAGGACATCGTGCGCTGGCAACGCATCCTGAACGCTAGGGGCTGGGCGGTGCCCGCTTGGCCGGTGGAATGGGGCGGACAGCCATGGACGCCCACCCAGCGCTATATTTTCCAGGAAGAAATGGCCCTGGCCCACGCGCCTGAGGGGTCGCCCTTCAACGTCAACATGATAGGGCCGGTTATCGCCAAGTTCGGGACGGAGGAACAGAAGCGCCGCTTCCTGCCGCGCATCGCCAATATCGATGATTGGTGGTGCCAGGGCTTTTCCGAGCCCGGCGCCGGATCCGACCTGGCCGCCTTGAAGACCAGCGCTGTGCGTGATGGCGACGACTACGTGCTCAACGGCCAGAAGATCTGGACGACGCAGGCCCAGCACGCCGACTGGATGTTCGCCCTGGTCCGCACCGACAACACCGGCAAGAAGCAGCAGGGCATCACCTTCCTGCTGCTGGAGATGAGAAGCCCGGGCATCATCGTCCGCCCCATTCCGTCCATCGACGGCATCAGCGACCTCAACGAGGTGTTCTTCGACAATGTCCGCGTGCCGGTGGCGAACCGCATCGGTGAAGAGGGGCGCGGCTGGGATTATGCCAAGCACTTGCTGGGCCATGAGCGCAGCGGCATCGCGCGCATTGGTCTGTCCAAGGAGCGCCTGGCCCAGTTGCGCCACCTGCGGGCGGACCTGGCGGCACGGGGCATGCTGACGGCGGCGGAACAGGCGCGTCTTGACCGCAAGTTGGCCGAGGTGGCGGTGGAATTGCGGGCGCTGGAGCTGACCCAGCTGCGGGTCGTGGCGGCCGACACCGCCGGTGGGGGCGCCGCCGGGGCCGCATCGATCCTGAAGATCAAGGGCACGGAGCTGCAGCAGCGCATGACGGAGCTGACCCTGGAACTGGCCGGGCCCGCCGGCCTGGGCGTGCCCGATCACCATGGCGACGGCGACGGGACGGACGGCTGGCGGGCCGCCGCGCCCCTGTTCTACTTCACCATGCGCAAGGTCTCGATCTTCGGCGGCTCGAACGAGATTCAAAAAAACATCATTGCCAAGACGATGCTGGGCCTGTGAGGACTGCCATGGATTTCGATCTTACCGAAGAACAGCGCCTGCTGTCCGAAACCGTCAGCCGCTTCGTGGCCGACCGGTACGACTTCCACAGCCGGCTGAAGGCGATGGCCGAGGAGCGTGGCTACAGCAGGGCCATATGGGGCCAGATGGCCGACCTGGGCCTGTTGGGCCTACCCTTCGCCGAGGACGACGGCGGCTTCGGCGGCGGTGGCGTGGAAACCCTGCTGGTGATGGAGGCGCTGGGACGGGGGCTGGTGGTCGAACCCTATGCCGGCGCGATCCTGCTGGCCGGCGGGGCCTTGCGCCTGGCCGGCAGCCCGGCGCAGAAGGCCGCCCGCATGGAGGGCATCATCGCCGGCCAGTACCTGATGGCCCTGGCACACAGCGAACCGGACGGTCCCCGCCATACGGTGGACCAGCTGCGGACCCGGGCTATCGCTGACGACAAGGGCTGGCGGCTGACGGGGGCCAAGACGGCTGTCATCGCTGGCGACAGCGCCGACGAACTGATCGTGAGCGCGGCTACGCCGGGCGGGGTCACGCTGTTCCTGGTCGATCCCCAGGCGGATGGGGTCGTTGTTCAAGGCCGGTCCGGCTATGACGGCTGCCGCGTGGCGGACCTGCGTCTGGACGGGGTATGGGCGCCGGCCAACGCGGTGTTGGGCGGCGTCGGCTCCGGCAGCGCCACGCTGACCCGGCTGTTCGAGGAGGTGACCGCGGCGCTGGTGGCCGAAGCGGTGGGCATCATGACCGACGCCCTGAACACCACGGTGGATTACCTGAAGACCCGCAGCCAGTTCGGCGTGGCCATCGGCAGCTTCCAGGCGCTGCAGCACCGGGCCGTGGACATGATGATGCAGGTGGAACTGGCCCGCAGCATGGCCATCCTGGCGGCCCTGTCCATGGACATGCCGGCGGAGGAACGGCGATTGAATATCGCCGCGGCCAAGGCCAAGGTCGGCCAGGCGGCCCGTTTCGTGGGCCAGCAGGCGGTGCAGCTGCACGGTGCCATCGGCCTGACCCTGGAATACAAGATCGGCCACGCCTTCAAGCGGCTGACCGCCATCGACGCCCTGCTGGGGGACGCGGACCACCATCTGGATGTGATCGCCGAGGCTGGCGGACTGCCGGCCATCGGCTGAGCACCGCCAGGTGCCATTTGTGAGGGCGGTAGGCCCGTCTTCACACGGGCGCGTCGGCGGCCAGGTTCAGCAGGGTCGCTGAAAGCGCGCTTGGCGCCGAATAAAAGGGCGAGTGGTCCGTATCAAGGCTTTCCACCCGCCAGCAGGGCAAGGCGTCATACATGGCCCGTTGCTTGACAACCGGCACGACCTGATCCTGCCGGCACTCGACATACGCGCGGGGGACGCACCCGAACCTCCCTTCGCTCAGCCGCATTTCGGCCGCACCGGCGAACAGTGGCTCAGGGGTAAGCAGCGACGCCGCCCGGGCCGCGAGATGCGGAGGCGTCGTATTGTAGAAGAAGGGGCGCAACAGTCTGGTGTCGAAGGTGGTCGACACGCCGCTGGGACATAGGGTGATGCCCGCCCGGAGCTGCGGGTCAGGGGGGCCGAGCACATCCGCCATCTTGTGGCCGTCGGGTGCCAGGATCGCGGCGATGTAAATCGTGGTTCGCAGGGCTTCCGGGGCCATTTCGGCGACCTGGCTGATGACGATCCCCGCCCGGCTGTGCCCTGCCAGAACACAAGGCTCCGGCTGCTGGCGCACCAGGGCGGCAAGGTCGTGGGTCCAGTCCGCGAACGACAGGCTCGCCAGCGATCTGCGGTCCGCACCCATGCCGGGGAGATCCGGCGTAAAGACCGTATGGCCTGCTGCGGCCAGCTGTGGCGCCACCAATTCCCAACACCAGGCTCCGTGCCAGGCTCCGGAGACGAGAATGAAGATCATGGGGCATCAATCCAGGTTGGACGGCGGCTCTTCCTGATTGGCGAGACCATCCGATAGGGTTTGCAGCAGCCGCAGGACCATTTGATCCTGGTGCCGCGCGATGTCGGCCACCGGCTGTCCGCCGTTGGCCTCGGTCACTTGCCTCACCAGCAGGGCCTGCAGTTTCGGATTTGCCAGGTCGGGGTCCTTCATGGTCTTCCAACGCGCCAGGATGCCGGGCGAGAAATGGCTGAGGAAGCCGGCAAGCCCCGCCTCGCCGCCGCTGGTGTGGAAGGTGGTGAACTGCCCCTGGACGGCCCATTTCAGGGCGGGGCCGAAGCGGATGGCCCGATCCACGTCCTCCACCGTGGCATAGCCCCCCGCCACCAGGGCCACCGCCTCGCGGAACATGGCGCTGGTCAGGCGATTGGCGATGTGGCCCACGATCTCCCGCCGGACATGCACGGGCTGCTTGCGCATGGAGGCGTAGAGCGCCGTCACGGTTTCCACCGCCACGGGGTCGGTCCGGCCGCCGCCGCCCACCTCCACCAAGGGCATCAGGTGGACGGGGTTGAAGGGGTGGCCCAGGACGCAGCGCTGCGGGTGGAGGCACCCTTCCTGCAACTGGCTGACCGGCATGCCGGAGGTGCTGCTGGCGATGATGACGTCCGGCGGGGCCAGGCGGCCTAAATCGGCATACAGCGCTGCCTTCACCTCTGGCCGTTCCGGCGCACTCTCCTGGACGAAATCGGCCCCGTCCAGCGCCGCTGCCAGGTCCGTATGGAAGGTCACGGCCGTGGGGTCGGCACCGGCGGCCAAACCCCGTTCGCGTAGGGCCGGCCAGGCGGCAGCGATATGGGCCCGTACCTTGGCCGGGGCGTCGGGGGTGGGATCGGCAACCGCAACCGCATACCCTCGGGCCAGGAACGCCGCCACCCATCCCGCTCCGATCAGGCCGGCGCCGACCACGGCAACCTTGGTGATGGTGTCGGCACCGCGGTAGGAGGCGGCCATGGCTCAATACCCTTCGAAGGTGGGCTTGCGCTTCTCCGCGAAGGCCGTCGCCGCCTCCTTGTAGTCATGCGTCAGCATGGTCAGGGATTCGTACGCGATCGACAGCTCCAGGACCTGGTTCAACTGGGCCTTCAGCTGCTTGTTCACCGCGGCCTTGGACCAGCGCACCGCCCAGACGGGGTTGGCGGCGATTTCCGTCGCCACCTTCAACGCCTCCTCCAGGACTGTTTCCCGGGGGTGGGCGTAGTTGATCAGGCCCAGGGCGGCGGCCTCCGCACCCTTCAGCACCTTGCCGCGCATCAGGAATTCCTTGGCGCGTTGCGGGCCGACCAGCAGGGGCCACACGACGGCGCCGCCATCGCCGGCCACCAGGCCGACCTTGACGTGGGTATCGCCCAGGCGGGCGTCGTCGGCCACCAGGCTCATGTCGCAGAACAGCGCCAAGGTCAGGCCCAGGCCAATGGCATCGCCATTGACCGCAGCGATCACCGGCTGGGGCGTCAACAGCATGTGTTCGAAGATGCGCAGCGTATTCTGCGGCACCCGCAGGGCGTACTTCAGCCCAAATTCAGTGCCGGCGCGGGCGGCCATCTTCTTGACATCCCCGCCGGCGGAGAAGGCGCGGCCGGCCCCGGTCAGGACGATGGCCTTGATGCTTTCATCCTGGGCCAGGTCCACCCAGATATATTCCAGTTCCTTGTGGTTCTCCGGCCCGACGGCATTCAGCTTTTCAGGGTCATTCATGGTGACGGTGGCGACGCCGTTGCCATCGATCTCGACCTTCAGGAACTCGTACTTGCTGTAGTCAACCATCTCTCTCGTTCTCCTAGGGGCACCGCCTCGGTTGGACGGCACCAGTCTCTCGGTTCCTCAGGTGCGGGCTTTTTGCCACTCGGCGAAGGTCGTTCCCGCCGCCGCCAGCTCGCGCAGCAGGGGGGCGGGTTCCAGCGACGGGTCGTCCGTGTCGGCGCGGAAGGCCGTCAGCCGCTCCACCACTTTGGGCAGGCCCACCAGGTCGGCGTGGAACAGCGGGCCGCCGCGCCAGCGGGGCCAGCCGAACCCATTGGCGAAGGTGACGTCCACGTCCGACGGCCGCAGCGCGATGCCTTCCACCACGACCCGGGCGGCTTCGTTGATCAGCGGATAAAGCGCGCGCTCCACAATCTCCTCGTCGCTCAGCGGGCGGCGCTGGATGCCCAGGCGCGCCGAGGTGTCGAGGATCAGCGCCTCCACCTCCGGGTTGGGCAGGGGGGTGCGGCCGCCCGCCTCATAGAGGTAATAGCCCCGGCCGGTCTTCTGACCGAACCAGCCCCGTTCACAGATCGCATCGGCGATGGGGAAGGGCGTGCCGCGCCGCTTGCGGATGGACCAGCCCACGTCCAGGCCGGACATGTCGTTGATCTCCAGCGGTCCCATGGGGAAGCCGAAGCCGCGCATGGCCCGGTCGATGTCCTGCGGCAGGGCGCCCTGCTGCAGCAAGCGCTCCACCGCTGCCGACCGCTTGGCCAGGATGCGGTTGCCGATGAAGCCGTCGCAGTTGCCGGACAGCACCGGGACCTTGCCGATGCGCCGGCCCACCGCCATGGCCGTGGCGATGGTTTCCGGGCTGCTGGCGGCGGCCTTGACGACCTCCAGCAGCTTCATGACGTTGGCCGGGGCGAAGAAATGCAAACCAATGAAGTCCTGCGGCCGGCCGCAGGATGCGGCGATGGCGTCCACATCCAGGGCGGAGGTGTTGGAGGACAGGATGGTGCCCGGCCGGGTGATGGCGCCCAGGTCGCGGAAGATCTCCACCTTCACATCCATGTTCTCGAATACCGCTTCGACCACCAGGTCGACGTCGGCCGCGGCCTTCCGGTCGGTCGTGCCCTGGATCAGGGCCAACTGCTCATTCCGGCGCGCGTCACTGAGCGAGCCGCGCTTGACCGAGCTGGCGTAATTTGCGCGGATTCGGTCCATCCCCCGGTCTAGGGCCTCCCGCGTGGCGTCGATCAGCACCACGGGCAGGCCGGCGGCGGCGAAGCTCATGGCGATGCCGCCGCCCATGGTGCCGGCGCCGACCACGGCGACCCGCGCTATCTCACGCGGCCGGGTGTCGGCGGGCAGGTTGGGAAGCTTGGCTGCCTCCCGCTCGGCGAAGAACAGGTGGCGGAGGGCGCGGGATTGCGGGCCGGCCATCAGCTCCGCATTGGCCTTCGCATCCTCCGCCAGCGCTTCATCCAGGGGCAGGGTGAAGGAGCGGCGGACCGAGGCGATGTTGGCCGCGGCGGCCAGCGGGCCGAAGGTCTTGGGCGCGAGCGCTTGGGCTCGGGCGTCGAAGGCGCCAGGATCCGCTTGGGCGGCCGCCAGCTTCGCCGTCCGGTTCCGGACGGGGATGGCGGGTTGGTTCTGGTCGATGATGGTGCGGGCGTGGCGCAGGCCGGCGTCGAGCGGCGTATCGTCGATGACAGCGTCGACGATGCCGGCCGCCACCGCCTCGGCGGCATTGACGGGCTTGCCGGACAGCACATAGTCCAGCGCCTTCTCCGGCCCGATCAGGCGCGGCAGGCGTTGGGTGCCGCCGGCACCGGCGAACAGGCCCAGCGTGATTTCCGGCAGGCCGACCTTGGCGGTGGGCACCATAACGCGGAAGTGACAGCCCAGCGCCACCTCGAACCCGCCGCCCAGCGCCGTTCCATGAATGGCCGCTACGACGGGCTTGGGGGCCGTTTCCAGCGCCTTGATGGCCTGCTGGAGGGAGGGCTCCCGCTTCGGCTTGCCGAACTCCGTGATGTCGGCGCCGGCGAAGAAGGTACGGCCCTCGCAGGCCAGCACGATGGCCTTGACGGCGGCGTCAGCACACAGGGCCTCCACCGCGTGGACCAGACCTTCGCGCACGACGTGGCTGAGGGCGTTCACCGGGGGATGGTTCGCCAGGATGACGCCAATGTCCCCGTCGACGCGGATTGAGATCGCTTCGTTGATGCGTGTCATGGCCTAGGCCCCGTGTCACCGCTTGTGAGGAAGAAGGGCCGGCCCCGGCGACACGGGCTGGGCGGTGTCGGGCGCAGGGCCGGCTGTCTTCACCAGCGGTTGCGGGGCCCCGCCTGTCAAGAAAGGGGCCCGGCCGGGGTGGAGTCATCGCGGATACGTACACTTGCGCGTTCGTGTCGGCGTTGTTCGCCGCCCTTGGGAAAGTCGACTACCCCTGTCCATGACGATGACGGGCCCGTGCTTCCCCGACGCTTCGGGCCGCGAGGGCCCATGACACCCGCCGCTCCGCGGCTGGGCCGATTGCCAGGTGATGGAAAGAGCAATGCATTTCAATCTGACCGATGAACAGTCGATGTTCCGCGATTCCGTGGCCGCGTTCGCCCGGCGCCATCTGGCCGCCGGCGCCCTGGCCCGCGCCCATGCCGATGACTATCCCTGGGATGTAGCCCGCCTAATGGCGGAGCAGGGCCTGCTGGGCATCACCGTGCCGGAGGAAAAGGGCGGCGTCGGCGGCTCCCTCATGGACGCGGTGATTGCCATAGAGCAGATCGCCGCCGTCTGTCCCCGGTCGGCCGACGTGATCCAGGCCGGCAATTTCGGCGCCATCCGCACCTTCGCCCAATTCGCCAATGAGCAGCAGCAGAAGGACTATCTGCAGCCGCTGCTGACCGGCGATGGGCTGATCGCCGTGGCCATGACCGAACCGGACGCGGGTTCCGCCGTCACCGAGCTGACCACCATGGCCGTGCCGGACGGCGACGGTTTCCGCGTGACCGGCCAGAAGATCTTCACCACCCATGGCCTGCACGCCACGGTGTTCCTGGTCTATGTCCGCTACGGTCCGGGCACGGGCAACATCGGTTCCGTCCTGATCGAGCGCGGGCAGGAGGGCTTCACCTTCGGCAAGCCGGTCCGCTTCCTGTCGGGCGAGGAATGGAACCCGCTGTTCTTCGACAATGTCTATGTGCCCAAGGAAAAGGTCCTGCTGGGGCCTGGCGGCTTCAAGAAGCAGATCGCCGGCTTCAATGTGGAGCGCATCGGCAACACGGCGCGCAGCTTGGCCCTGGGACGCTACGCCTACACGGTCGCGCTGGAGCACGCCAAGACCCGCAAGCAATTCGGCCGCCTGCTGTGCGACTTCCAGGGACTTCAATGGAAGTTCGCGGAGATGAAGGTGAAGCTGGACGCGGCCCAGCTGCTGCTCTACCGCGCCGCCGCCAATGCCGACGCCGGCCTGCCCTCGGCCGAGGAAACGGCCATCGCCAAGGTCGCCTGCAACCGCGCCGGTTTCGAGTGCGCGAATGAGGCCATGCAGATCATGGGCGGTGCCGGCTTCAGCGAGGACGGACTGGTCGAATACTGCCTGCGCCGCACCCGCGGTTGGATGATCGCCGGCGGCACCATCGAAATCCTGCTGAACCGCATCGCCGAAACGGTCTTCGACCGGCGCTTCGCGCAAGCGCCGGCGTGATGGGCCAGCATTCGGCACAAGACAGAACATCAGGGAGGGAGAGGGCGATGACCGACAGGATCGACGCGCCGAAACTGGAAACGGACCGGCCTGAGGTGCGGCCGGATTTCGTTCCGGCTGCCAGCTACATCGCGCCGGAATACGTCCGGCTGGAAAAGGAACGGCTGTGGCCCCGGGTGTGGCAGATGGCCTGCCGCGAGGAGGAGATCGCCCAACCGGGCGACTACTACACCTACGACATCGCGGATGAGTCCATCACCGTCGTCCGGCAGAAGTCCGGCGCCATCGCCGCCTACTTCAACGTCTGTCCCCACCGGGGGCGGCGCCTGACGGCCGGCTGCGGCCATACCGCCCGCCTGCACTGCAAGTACCACGGCTGGAAATGGACGCTGGACGGCAAGCCGGCGGACATCGTCGACCGTCAGGATTGGGGTGACTGCCTGCAGGATGCCGACGTCACGCTGGAGGCGGTGAAGGTCGGTACCTGGGGGGGCTGGGTCTTCATTAACATGGACCCGGAGTGCGAGCCCCTGGAGGAATTCCTGGAGCCTGCCAAGGCCATTCTGGATCCCTACCAGTTCGACAAGATGCGCTACGTCTGGCGCAAGAGCATCGTCATGCCCTGCAATTGGAAGGTGGCGTTGGAGGCCTTCAACGAGGGCTATCACGTCCAGACGACGCACCGCCAGCTGCTGGCCTATCTGGACGACATGACCTACAGCGCCGCCAAGGGCAAGCACGGCATGTTCGGCTATGCCCCCAACCGGCTGTACGGCCTGCCCAGTCCGCGCCTGGGCGAGGCGAAGGGCGACATGCGCCGGGGCCTCTACCTGTTCAACAAGGAAATCTGGGACACCCTGCAGGCCACCACGACGAAAGAGATGCTGGCCGCCGCCGCCCGCCTGGTGGAACTGCCGGAAGACGCCGACCCCTACACCATCTATGGCGCCTTTGCCCAATTCCATCGGGAGGAGGCGGCGAAGAACAACCGGCCCTTCCCCGACGTGCCGGTGGAAACGCTGATCGCCGCCGGCACCGACTGGCACATCTTCCCCAACCTGGTCTTCCTGCAGCAGCCGACCAACGTGCTGTTCTACCGGGCGCGGCCCAACGGCGACGACCCCGACAGCTGCATCTTCGAGATCAACGTCATCGAGCGCTTCGCCGAGGGCGCCAATCCCGACGTGGCGGTGGAGCACGGGGCCGACTGGGCCAAGGTCGATTGGGGCCTCATTCTGGAGCAGGACTTCCAGAACATGGGCGAGGTGCAGAAGGGCATGAAATCCCGCGGCTTCAAGGGCGCGCGGCCCAGCCCGGTGCAGGAACGCGCCATCAGCAACTTCCATGAAACCCTGCATCACTATCTGTGGGACAAGAACTGATGAGCCAGTGGGACGAAACGGCCGACTTCGTGATCGTCGGCTCCGGGGGCGGATCCATGGCCGCCGGCCTGTACCTGAAGTCCATCGGCAAGCAGCCGCTGATCCTGGAGAAAACCGACAAGATCGGCGGGTCCACCGCCATGTCCGGCGGCGTGCTGTGGATTCCCAACCACCCGCTGCAGGCCCGTTTCGGCGTCCAGGACAGTGAGGAGGCCGGGCGTCGCTACCTCAACGCGGCGGTGGGCCACGACGCCGGCCCCGGCTCGACGCCTGCCCGGAAGGAGGCGTTCCTGAAGGCCGGGCCGCCGATGGTCACCTTCCTGGAAAGCCAGGGGATGCAATTCATCCGCGCCGAGGGCTGGTCCGATTATTATGACGAGCTGGACGGCGGCTGCGCCCGCAGCCGGTCCCTGGCCGCGCCCATGCTGGACGCTCGCGACATGGGCCCACTGTTCGACAATCTGCGCATGGGTCCCATGGTTGTGCCACTGCCGGTGGACCAGACGCGCAACATCACCCTGGCCACGCGCACGCTCAAAGGCATGTGGGAAGGGGTGAAGCTGCTGATGCGGCTGCGGCGCATGGCCAAGACGGGTAAGCCCATCCTGAGCTATGGTGGCGCGTTGCAGGGGCGCATGCTGATGCTGTCGGAAGCCAAGGGCGTGCCCATCCGCACCAACTGCGGCATCGTCGATCTGGTGGAAGAGGAAGGCCGTATCACCGGCGTGGTGGTGGCGCAGGATGGACAGCGCCGCCGCATCCGCGCCCGGGACGGCGTGCTGATCAATGCTGGCGGCTTTTCCCGCAACAGGGCCATGCGTGAGAAGTACGGGCCGTCGCCGGCCTCCACCGACTGGACCAACGCCAACCCCGGCGACACGGGCGAGATGATCGAGATCGCCCAGGCCCATGGCGCCGCCCTGGACCTGATGGACCAGGCCTGGTGGGTGCCCGGCACCCTGCCACCCAACGGCGCCGTCTTCATGCATGTGACCGACCTATCCAAGCCCCACGTCATCGTGGTGGACCAGAACGGCCGGCGCATCATGAACGAAAGCCAGTCCTACATGGCCAACGGCCAAGCCCTGTACAAAGCCGGTGTACCCGCCTGGGTGATCATGGACAGCCGCCACCGCCAGCGCTACGCCTGGGGCGTGCAGCCGCCAGGACAGACGCCGGACGACTGGAAATCCAGCGGCTATATGAAGTCGGCCTCCACCATCGAAAGCCTGGCCACGGCCATCGGGCTGAATCCTGCCGCCCTGCGGCAGACGGTGGACCGCTTCAACGGCTTTGCCCGAACGGGCAAGGACCTGGACTTCCATCGCGGCGAGCGGGCCTACGACAATTGGTTCGGCGATCCCCGCACCAAGCCCAACCCCAACCTGGGCGCGATCGAGAAGGCGCCCTTCCTGGCCTTCAAGATGGTTCCGGGCGATGTGGGAACCGCCGGCGGCATCGTGACGGACGAGCATGCGCGGGTGCTGCGCCCGGACGGGTCCGTCGTCGAGGGGCTCTATGCCACCGGCAATTCGACGGCATCGGTCATGGGACGGGTTTATCCCGGCGCCGGCGCCAGCATCGCCGCCTCGTTCGTCTTCGCCTGGCTGGCGGCCCACCACGCGGCCGGACGGCCCGGCGGGTGACGGTCAGCCCTGGGCAATCATGTTCCGGGGCTGTTCCTTCCCGCCCGCGGCGCGGTAACGGCTGGCACTCATGCCTGTATGCTGTTCGAAAACGGCGCGGAATGAGCGCAGATCGTTATAGCCCACCATGTTGGCGATTTCCGCGATGGTGCGATTGGTCCGGCGCAGCAGGTGCTTGGCGGCGGCCACCCGCTGTTGTTGGACATAGTGGCGGGGCGTGGTGTTCAACTGCCGCTCGAAATGGCGGATCAGGGTCTGGTGGCTGACCGACAGGGCCTTGGCCAGGTCGGTGATCTTGACGTCTTCGGCGAAGCGCTGCTCCAGCCAGATCTGCGCCTGCACCACCAGGGGGTCGGTGCTGTCGAAGTCCGCCGCCATCTCATCCAGCCCGATGATCGGGCCCAGCCACCGGCCCGTCGGCCGCGACGTCACCCGTTCCACGGCGCGGCCGACCATGGCCACCTCCATGCCCAGGCCCCGGCCCAGGATGAAGCGTCCCTGTTCGACGATGGGGTTGCGCTCATCGATCTGCACGCGCGGATAGCGCTGCCGGAAGAACGAGACAAGGGGGCGGGGCACCGGCACCGCCACCGATCCCAGCAGGCCGGCGGCGGCCAGCAGGGTCAGGGCCGTGCCGCCCGCGGAAATCAAGGCGCCGCTGTTATATTGCCAGCGCAGCCAGGCGCAGACCGACGCCGCTTCGCTCAGACGGTTTTCCAGCGCTTCCAGGCCCTCGAAGGCGAAGCTCGACATGTGCACCAGATCATGGCCTTGGCCGAATTCCAGCGCGCCATCGGTGGCGAGGCGGCGGCCATCGGCCAATAGGAGGGTGCCGCCGCCAGGCTTGAGCAGCCGCACCTTGGGCATCAGGGGCGATTGGTCACGGGTGCGAAACAGTTCTTCCACCCGCACCCGCACCAGCGCGAACAAATCCTGGAAGGCCCCGATGCTGGACAGGTTGGTCCCGTCGATACCCACGGTCACGAAATCGGCCATACCCAGCCCCTGTTAAAAATCCCCCCCTTGGATGTTGATTATGCACCTATTGGATCGACAATGCCCATTGCAATATTGGGTATACGGTTGGGGTGCCGAAGAATGTGCCCCACGACGCTGAGACGACCCTTGTGCGATGAAATCGACGGGACGGGAAGCGTAGGGAGGAAAATAGGGCCCCTTTCTCACTATAACGGGTCCTCTGCTTGGAACTGTATGCCGCCTCTCTCTTGGGAGGGGATGGATGATTTCTGCCGGATTCCACTTTTTGTGATCGTCGCTACCGCATGCCGACGGTCGTCGAGGATATTTGGCCTTTCGAGAGCCAGGGGATGGGCACATGAACAGGGTTGAACACGACAACACACGGCTGGCCAGCGTCACCCAGGCGATCTGGGCGCTGGTGGATAAATTGGCCCCCCGTCGGATTTACATGACGGCCTCCAGTTCCGACGAACCCGGTTCCTTCGACTGGGACTTTTTCATCGTCCTGGACAATGACGCCTCCCGCCGGCTGTGGGATGGCACCTTCGCCGAGAACGTCCTGTCCGGGCTGGGGATCAGGAGCCAGGTCACGGTGGCGGGCGTTGACGACTTCCGCAGCGCGTTGCAGGTGCCGCATTCCCTGGCGGCCCAGGTGGTGGAGGAAGGACATCTGGTCTTCGCCTCCCGCCAGCACCAGCACCAGGAGCCCCCGGCCCACCGACTGTCGGCGTGATCCACCCCCTTAAATCGGCTATGCGATGAGCGGGCCGAAGCCGTCAGTATCGTTCATGCGATACTGATGTAGGGGTGATTGTGCCAGCATCTCCAATCCCCTAGCGTCAATGACGCGACGTCCAATGAGGCGTCGCCGCTTGGGGAGGGAGGGCTGCGCCGTGCTTCGGTTCAATCACATGGAATTGACCGTCCAGCGTGGCTTCGTGGCGGCCCATGGGGCCGACGTGGTGCGTTTCTTCACCACCATCTTCGGCTTCCGCCAGGGGGCTTTTCCCGGCCTGGAGACACCCCACCTCATCCTGACGACGGATGAGGAAGCGAGCCAGTTCCTGTTCATCTGCGAGTCCGACACCCCCAGTTCGGCCCCCGGTGACGATCATCTGGGTTTCCATCTGGATACGGCGGCGGACATTGACGCCTGCCTCGCGGCTTGCCGGCATTGGCAGGAACAGGAGGGCGGGGTCGAGATCCGCGTCCTGGACGATCTCGACCTCGAGCAGACCCTGACGCACGCCTTCTACGTGCGGTACCGGTTGCCGATCTGGTTCGACATCCAACATATCGCCGCCAAGCCCGGATTCGAACCGGCGCGGCGCTGGCGCTTCGGCTGAGCCGGGCGCAACCCGGCCGGACATAAACAAAAGACATCAAGGGAGGAAGGTTTGCGAAAGACGCGCGTGAGCGCGGTCGTCTGCGTGTCGACGGCCGCCATCGTCTGGGCGACATTCGGACAGGCGGAAACGCCGGTTCCGCCCACCGGCCAGGACACCATCACCGAGGTGATCGTCACCGCCCGGCGCCGTGAGGAAAAGCTGCAGGACGTGCCGGTGGCGGTGACCGCCCTGTCCGGTGAGCAGTTGGCCGAGCGCGGCGTGGCGAAGCTGGAGGATTTGCGCTTCCAGGCGCCGGCCTTCCAGGTGCAGCCCGGCCCCTACGGTGGCGCTGTGCCCGCCTTCCAGGTGCGTGGCCAGCGGCAGCAGGAGGCGCTCATCACTCAGGACCCGTCGGTTGGCGCCTATGTCGATGAGGTCTATCAGGCCCGGGTGTACGGCCTGAACCAGGCCATGCTGGATCTGGACAATGTGCAAGTTCTCAAAGGCCCCCAGGGCACGCTGTTCGGCCGCAACACCAGCGGCGGCGCCTTGCTGGTCATGTCGAAGCGCCCGACCGACCAGTTCGAGGGGATGGCCAGCATCGGCCTGGGCGACTACGGCAGCCGCGAGACGACGGCCATCGTCAACGTCCCCGTAACGGACGCCTTCGCGCTGCGGGCGGCGGTCAAGGTGGATCACCATGACGGCTACACCACCAACGTCGATACCGGTCAGCAGCTGGGCACGGAAACCAACACGTCCTATCGTCTGGGTGGCCTGCTGCGCGCCGGTGCGGTGGAAAGCTATACGACCCTGTCCGGCGTCCACACCACCGGCACCGGTGTGCCCCTGATCAGCCAGGGCTTCGGGCCCAACGCGTCGGCCCTGGCCGGGATGGACCCGGCGGCCGTGGCGCGCGCCAACGCGGTGCAGGCGGCACGCGGATTCTATGAGACCTCCGGCGACCTGCAGCCCGACGACACCAGGCTCGACACCTTCGCCGCCACCAACATCACCACCGTCGATGTCGGCGACCTGACCTTCAAGAACGTGCTCGGCTACCGGCAGATCAGCGCCGACATCGGGGTGGAGTTCGACGGTTCCGACCTGAAGGCGCGCAACGGCCTGCCTTTTTTTAACGCGCTGAACATCGCCCGGGAACATCAGGTGTCCGAAGAGCTGCAGATGCAGGGCAAGGGCTTCGGCGACCGGCTGACCTATGTCGTCGGCGGCTACTATTTCCGTGAGGAAGGCAGCGACTTCCAGCAGACGGTTATCGGTGCCTATGGCCTGTCCCAGGTCGGTGGCGGCTATGCCGTCAACAGCAGCACATCGCTGTTCGCCCAGGGCGACCTCAAGCTCACCGATGAACTGACGCTGACCGCCGGCGGCCGCTACAGCTGGGACCGGCGCGACTTTACGGGCCAAACCTATTATTCCGGCCTGTCGGCTGGCACGGCGGCCATCGATTTCCGCGGCAACCCGCCGCCGGTGGCCTGCAACGATGGCGGCACGCTCGCCAACACCTGCAAGGTGCCGCTGCCCACTTACGAGAAGAACGTGCCGACCTGGACCGCCGGCCTGAATTACAAGCCGGCGGAAGAGACCTTGCTTTATGCCACCGTGTCGCGCGGCTACCGCTCCGGCGGCTACAATCTGCGCGGCAAGCTGGGCGCCAACGGCAGCCTGGGCAGCTTCGGGCCCTTCGCCCCGGAAATCGTGGTGAACTACGAAGTCGGCGTGAAGCAGGACTTCACCTTGGGTGGTGTGGCCATGCGGGCCAACGCCGCGGGCTACCACCAGGACTATTCCAACATCCAGCGCACCATCTACGCCCAGTTCCCCGGGGAGACGGTGCCGCAGGCTTATGTGAAGAACGCCGCCTCCGCCACCATCGACGGCGGGGAGCTGGAGCTGTCGGCCAAGCCGGCGCGCGGGTTGGATCTGTCGGCGTTCCTCAGCTACATCGACGCCGCCTATTCCAGCTTCGCCTACACGGTGGCCGCCAAACCGGACGGATCGGGCAGCCGCACCATTGACGCTTCCAGCTACGCGTTCGCCGGCACGCCCCGGTTCCAATATGGCGCCACGGTCCGTTATGAGCTGCCGCTGAGCGATCGGCTGGGAACGGCTGCGGCGCAGCTGTCGTATTATCGGCAGAGCCGCATGGCCTGGTCCGATTCCGGGGAGAATTACGCGGTCACCAAGCCCTACGGCCTGACGGACCTACGGCTGGACTGGAAAGAGGTGGCCGGGCACCCGCTGGACCTGGGGTTCTATGTCCGCAACCTGTTCGACGTTCAGTACAAGGCCATGGGGGCGTCAGGGTACCAGACCACCGGCTTCCTCTCCTATATCCCCGGAACGCCGAGGACCATGGGCGGCACGCTGACGGTGCACTTCTGATGCGGGGCGGAGAGGTCGTGCCCGCGCGATGGCGCGGACCCGTCGTCGTCGTGCTGGGCTTCCTGATGCTGCTGATCAGCGCCGGGCCGGTGTTCTACGCCTATGGGGTCTTCGCTCCGGACTTGGTGGCGACCTTCGGGGCCAGCCGCGCCGCGGTGAACCTGGCCCTGACCGCCGTGCTGGTGGTCAGTGGCCTGGCCTCCGCGCCGGTGGGATGGCTGGCGGCACGGATACCCCTCCATTGGCTGGCCATGGGCGGCGTGCTGGGGACGGCGGCGGGGCTGGCCCTGGTGGCCGGCGCCACGGCCATGTGGCAGGTGGTAGCCCTCTACGCCACCCTCATCTCGGCGGCGGATGTCCTGCTGGGCATGCTGGTCATCAACCTGCTGATCGCCCATTGGTTTGAGCGGCGGCGGGGGCTGGTCATGGGCATTGTGGCGCTGGGCGGCTCCGCCGCCGCCATCTTTTTCCCGCCGTGGGCGGCCTACCTGCAGGGCTGGCTGGGGTGGCGGGGCGGCTTTCTCGTGTTCGCCGGCATCACCTTGCTGCTGGCGCCGGCCGTCTGGTGGCTGGCCCGGCGACCTGCTGGCGGCATCCCCGCGTGGGAGCGGCGGGCGGCGGTGGCGGGGCAGGTGTCGGCCCCGGCCGGCCCCCCGCCAAGCTGGGGGATGTTCCTGCGCTCCGCCGATTTCTGGGTCATCACGCTGGGCGTTGGCACCCTGATGGCGCTCAACGGGGCGATCATGGCGTCCCTGGTGTCCTATGGGCGGGCGTTGGGACTGGACGCCCTGACGGCGGCCAGCCTTGTGTCCACCGTGGGCATGACCGCGATGGCGGGCAAGCTGGTGTTCGGTGTCCTGGCCGACCGGGTGGATTTGCGCTGGGCCCTGCGCCTGGGATTGCTGGCGGGGGCGGTGGCCATGGTGCTGTTCGCTCTGGCCAGGGACGGGCGTCCCCTGTACGTCGCTGCGCTGGTTTACGGCCTGTCCCTGGGCGCCTTGCTGCCGGTCTGGGGGGCGCTGACGGCTCAGTGCTTCGGGCTTGGCCATTACGGCAGGGCGCTGGGCGCCACCCGAGCCGCCATGACACCCATCAACTTCGCCTATCCGCTGCTGGTCGGTGCCCTGTTCGACTGGACCGGTAGCTACCGCCCGGCTTGGGCCGCCCTGTCCGCCCTGGCCCTGCTGGCCCTGGGCCTGAGCTTTCTGCGCGGACGGCAGCCATCACGATGACAAGCGTTTCACCAGAGGGAGAAAGCGCCATGGCGCCGCAGAAACTGGCAGGGAAAGTCGCTTTGGTAACGGGGGGCGGGCAGGGGGTCGGCCTTGGTATCGCCCAGGCCTTGGCCGCCGCTGGTGCCGCCCTGGTCATCACCGGTAGGGATGTGGCGAAGCTGGAGGCGGCGGCGCGTGACCTGTCCCCGCTGGGAACGGCCGGTGTCGCCATCTGCGCCGGCGACGTGCGGCGGCGTGCCGATGCTGAAGCGGCGGTGAAGGTGGCTTTGGACCGCTTCGGCCGCCTGGATGTCCTGGTCAACAACGCCCAAAGCTCCAAGCCTGGGACGTTGCTTGAGGATATCGACGACGAAACCATCGCCCTGACGCTGGAGTCCGGCCTGCTGGGAACCATCCGGCACATGCAGGCGGCCTTCCCTCACCTCAAGGAACGGGGTGGCTCCATCATCAATCTGGGGTCGCGGGAGGGCATTTACGGTGGCGCCGGCTTCGGCATCTATGCCGCCACCAAGGAAGGGGTGCGGGGCGTCAGCCGCGTCGCCGCGCGGGAATGGGGACGGTACGGCATCCGCGTGAACGTCATCTGCCCGGCGGCGTTGAGCCCCGTCGCCATCCAATACCTGGCCGACCATCCCGAGCAGGCGGAGATGTACCGCAGGGAGATCGCCCTGGGCCGTTTCGGCGATCCCCAGGCCGACATCGGGCCGGTGGCGGTGTTCCTGGCCAGCGACGACAGCCGCTACGTCACGGGGCAGACCCTCAATGCCGATGGCGGGCAGGTGATGCTGTAGCGAGCCCAAGAAAAACGGCCGGCCCCCAACGGGATCCGGCCGTTCCGGTTGATGATATGTATCAGACCTCGGCGGTCAATTCCGGCACGGCCTTGAACAGGTCGGCGACCAGGCCGTAGTCGGCGATCTGGAAGATCGGCGCCTCCTCGTCCTTGTTGATGGCGACGATGACCTTGCTGTCCTTCATGCCGGCCAGGTGCTGGATGGCGCCCGAGATGCCCACGGCGATATAGAGCTCCGGCGCCACGATCTTGCCCGTCTGCCCGACCTGGTAGTCGTTGGGCACGAAGCCGGCGTCCACCGCAGCGCGGGATGCGCCCACGGCCGCCCCCAGCTTGTCGGCCAGGGCCTCCAGCAGGGGGAAGTTGTCGCCCGACTGCATGCCCCGGCCGCCCGAGACGATCACGCGGGCCGACGTCAGCTCCGGCCGTTCGGACTTGGACACTTCCTGGCTCACGAACTTGGACAGACCGGCGTCGGCGGCGCCAGCGGTCGCCTCGATACTGGCGCTGCCGCCGGTGGCGGCCACCGCCTCGAACGCCGTGCCGCGCACCGTCGCCACCTTCACCGGGTCGCTGGACTGCACGGTGGCGATGGCGTTGCCGGCGTAGATGGGCCGGGTGAAGGTGTCGGGGCTTTCCACACCGGTGATGTCGCTGATCTGCGCCACATCCAGCAGGACCGCGACGCGCGGCGCCACGTTCTTGCCGAAGGTGGTGCTGGGCGCCAGCACGTGGCTGTAGCCGCCGGCCTTCACCAACCCCACCACCAGCGGGGCCACGTTCTCCGCCAGGCCGTGCGCCAGCTCGGCAGCGTCCGCCGTCAGCACCTTGGCCACACCGGCGACCTGGGCGGTCGCCTCGGCCACGGCGCCCACACCCTGCCCCAGCACCAGCACATGCACATCGCCGCCCAGCTTGGCGGCCGCCCCCAGGGTGGTCAGCGTCGGGACCTTCACGCCTTCCGCAGAAGGCTCAGCGATAACAAGAGTCGTCATGGTCAGATCACCCGCGCTTCGGTCTTCAGCTTGGCCACCAGCTCCTGGACGGAGCCCACCTTCACACCGCCGGCGCGCTTCGGCGGTTCCGCCACCTTCAGCGTCTTCAGGCGCGGCGTCAGGTCTACGCCCAAGCTGGCGGCGTCCACCGTCTCCAAGGGCTTCTTCTTGGCCTTCATGATGTTGGGCAGCGAGGCGTAGCGCGGCTCGTTCAGGCGCAGGTCGGTGGTCACCACCGCCGGCAGCTTCAGCTCCACCGTCTCCAGCCCGCCGTCGATCTCGCGAGTGACAGCAATGGTACCTTCAGCCGGCACGACCTTGCTGGCGAAGGTGCCCTGGGCCCAGCCCAGCAGGGCCGCCAGCATCTGGCCGGTCTGGTTGGCGTCGTCGTCGATGGCCTGCTTGCCCAGGATGACCAGGCCCGGCTGTTCCTTTTCCGCCAGCGCCTTCAGCGCCTTGGCCACGCCCAGCGACTGCGTCTCCGCGTCATTCTGCACCAGGATGGCGCGATCCGCCCCCATGGCCAAAGCCGTGCGCAGCGTCTCCTGCGCCTGCGTCGGCCCCACGCTCACCACCACGATCTCGGTGGCCTTGCCCGCCTCTTTCAGGCGGACCGCCTCCTCAACCGCGATCTCGTCGAACGGGTTCATCGACATCTTGACGTTGGCCGTCTCCACACCCGTGCCGTCCGCCTTCACGCGAACCTTCACGTTGTAGTCAACGACCCGCTTGACCGCGACCAGCACTTTCATTCCCTTACATCCTTGGAAGTCAAACGATTGGTACTTATGCTCCTGACCAGTCCAGCATCAGGCGCGTGTAGGAAATGTTGATGCCCGGCTGGAAGGTCGGGGCACCGGCTGCCAGGCGGAAGTCGGGGATGCGGGTCAGCCACTCCTCCAGGAAAATGGTCAGTTCCGACCGTGCCAAGTTGGCGCCGACGCAGCGGTGCGGCCCCTGGCCGAAGGTGCCGACGCTGTTGATGCGGCGGGAAAAATCGACCTTCAGCGGGTCAGGATATGTCGTATCGTCGAAATTCATCATGGCCGGTGGCGCGATCACCTGGTCCCCGGCCTTCACCAGGGCCGGCCCCACCTGCTGGTCCGCCACGCATAGGCGGCCGGTCCCGGCGGTGACGGTGGGGAAGCGCCGCAGCAACTCCTCCACCACGCTGCTGATCGCCGTGGGGTTGTCGATGATCTGGCGGCGATGATCCGGATTTTCCGCCAGGAAGCGGGCGAAGAAACCCAGGGTGTTGGCCACGGAATCCAGGCCGCCGATCAGCAGCAGGGTGCACATGCTGAGCAGCTTGTCCTCCGCCATGCGGGCGCCGTCGATCTCTTGCAGCGACAGCCAGCTGATAAGGTCATCGGCGGGATTCTCGCGGCGCGCATGGACGATGGGCGCCAAATAGGCGGCCAGGCCGCGGATGACCTCCGCCTTGTTGCTGCCGGGGCGGATGATCTTCGCCACTTCCTCCAGCAGGCCCAGGCGGTGCTCCTCCGGCAGGTCGACCAGACGCAGGAAGACGATGATGGGCAGCTGGAAGGCGAAATCCGTCATGAAGTCGCAGCCGCCCTTGGGCTTCAGCCCCTCGATCAGCTCGATCGCCAGCTGCCGCACGCCCGGTGCCAGTTCCGCCACGCCCTTGCGCGACAGGGCCACCGACAGGTGGTGCCGGTATTTCGTATGGTCGGGCGGGTCCTGATGGATGGGGGTGAAGCCTTCACCGGCCGGGTTGTTGGCGCGGGGCACCACCAGCATGCGGCTGGAGAAGCTGTCGCTGTCGCGCAGGACCTGGTTCACCAGCTTGGCGTCGGCCACATACCAGTGGCCGCCGTTGTTGCGCGTCCAGAAGATGGGCGGCGCCTTGCCCTTCAGCTTGTACAGCTCCTCGAAGAAATCCGATTCCGGCGGGCCCGGGGCGTAGACGTCGTAATCGAATACCAGTTCGGGCGGCACGTGCGCCGGAACGTCCATGTTCATGGGATACACGGGCATGTGGGTTCACTCCTGAGATTGAGAGCCGGCCACCAAGCCCATGGCCCACGCGCTCAGCCTGTTCCAAAGCAAATGACGGGTGGAGGCGAAGTTGTGCATGTGCGCCATCGTTGGCGTGATGCTGAGGGTGATGTCTTGGCTGTTGGGGAAGGCGGCAGGTTCCTGGTGGGGGCGCACGCTGGTGTCACGCTCCCCAAAGCCAAGGAAGACCGGGACGCGCGTGGCCTCCGCTTCGTCAGCGACGAAGCCAGGGGACATCATGGCGACGACGCAGTTGGGAATGGTCAGGCTGCCGAAGGGTGGGGCCGTCCGTCGAATGGGATAACCGCCAGCCATGTCCGCCGCCAGGATATCGGGTGGCACGTCCTCCCAATGGAATGGATAGCGGAAATCGGCCACGCCCGCGGCTGACTCCGCAACGGAAAGGTCGGCGCCCTTGGTCTGGCGGTCATATTGATAAGTGTCGATGCCCTGCTGGACCTCTGCCGTGGTCCTTTGGGGCAGTACGGTATGGATGGCGCTGTACCCCAGGACGGCAATGGCATCGAAACAGGCGTGCCGGCCCTGCATCAGAATGCTGACACCGCCGCCCATGGATTGCCCGGCCCCAATGAAAAGGGCGTCGGGCAGAGCGGGCAGGAAGTCCGACAGCGTTCCCCGGCGTACCTGCTCCATAACCGACAGCACGGCCTTCGCATTGGCGTCGGCGATATCCTCGATCGTCATCTCGGCCAAGCCGTCGGTGCAGCTTTCGCCTACCCCCAGGTGATCATAGGCGATCACCACATGACCTTGAGACGTGTGGTGTTCCGCCTGGCTGTATCCGTGGTGACCGGGGAAGGCCATGTCGTAATAGCCACGGGCATAGCCGCCGCCAGGAGACAGGAAGAAAACCCGTCCACTGGGCGGGAGGTCGACCGGCGCGAAGACGGTCATGGCGATCCATCTCTCATCATCAACCGGGACGTTGAAATCCATGCGCCGCATCATTGTGGGCTCTTTCCTCGGTATCGTGCCCGCGATAGACCACGCGGCCGTCGGAACGCAGTAAGGGCGGAACCTGCGGGCGCGATCAAGGCAGCGGGGCAGGGGATCGTATTCTTGATGTCAGGGGGGCGGGGCTGGTGCCGCTGGGCGGATGTGGCATGGATGGAGCGTTGGCCGGCGCCGGTGTCGCCGCCGGCCGGCAATTCCACGACATCATGCTTTGAAGGACGGCCCCCATGCCCAAGATCACCTTTATCGACCCTGACGGCCACCGCCACGATCTGGAGGCTGAAGAAGGGCAGTCGGTGATGAAGGTGGCCGTCGCCCACGGCGTGCCGGGCATCGAGGCGGACTGTGGCGGGGCCTGCGCCTGCGCTACCTGCCATGTCTATGTCGATCCGGATTGGGCGGCGGCGGCCGGTTCCCCCCAAGGGGACGAGGCCGCCATGTTGGAGTTTGCGGTGGAGCCGCAGCCGACCTCGCGGCTGTCTTGCCAGATCAAGATGGGGCCGGCATTGGATGGCCTGCTGGTCCGCATTCCGCTCAGCCAGCACTGACCCTCAGCATCCACGAAGGCCCCGAGCCTGTGCGCCCGGGGCCTTTTCGTGCGCCTTCAGCTGACCAGGAATCCGCCATCGACCGCCAGCGCCTGGCCGGTGATGGCCCGGGCGGCAGGACTGGCCAGGAACAGGCAAGCGTGGGCGATATCCTCGGGCTGACCCATCATGCCCAGGGGCACGCGGCCGGGCTGCGTAATGGGGCCACCGACCTCCAGGCCGCGGGCGCGCATGTCGGCTGTCGCCTCGCGCGCGCCCTCCGTGGCGGTGCCGCCCGGCAGCACGGCGTTGACCCGGATGCCGTGGGGCCCGGCCTCCAGCGCGCTGGTCCGCGTCAGGTTGGTCAGGCCGGCCTTGCTGGCGTTATAGGCGGCGTTGTGGAAGACAACCGCCCGTTCCCCGCTGACGGAGGAGACGTTGACGATGGCGCCGCCGCGTTTGGCGGCGATCATGCGTCGCAGGCCCTCCCGCACGGTGAGGAAGGAGCCGCGCATGTTCACGGCGTGGATGCGGTCCCACTGTTCCACCGTCATGTCCAGCAGCGGGTACTTGGGGAAGATGGCGGCGGAGTGGATCAGGATGTCGACGCCGCCGAATGCCTCGGTCGCCTGGTCATAGAGGGCCTGGACCGAGGCCTCGTCGGAAATGTCGACGGCCGCGGCGATGGCGCGCCCGCCGGCGGCCGTCACCAGGTCGGCGGTCTCGCGCGCGGCGTCGGCCAGGATGTCCGCCGCCACAACGGCGGCGCCGGCCTTGGCGAAAATCTGCGCGACGGATCGGCCGATGCCGCGCGCCGCCCCCGTCACCACCGCCACCTTGCCATCAATACGGAAGGGGGTATCTGCACCGTCGGTCATTCCGTCGCCTCTCCTGATTGCCGCATCCGGGCTTTCCCGTCTGGATGTTGTCCCGGTCCTGGCCGGGCGCGACCCTCTTATTAGCCCATGTGCGGTGGTCCCGTTGGCGACGGTATGCAGACATCACACCCATGGTGGCTTGCCCCCCTGGGCTGCCACCCGCGCACGCCCTTTCTATGATGCCGTCCAAAGGGACCCGAGGGTCAGGGGGAGGACATGAGCGAGAGTTTTGTGAAGGAAACCGCTGGCGTGGTGGTCGCCGGGGCGGGCCAGGCGGCGGCGCAACTGGCCCAATCCCTGAGGCAGGGGGGCTATGGCGGGCCCGTCACGCTGGTGGGGGATGAAGGCTTTCTTCCCTATGAACGGCCGCCCCTGTCCAAGGACTATCTCGGCAACAAGCGCGATGCGGCCCAGCTACTGCTCCGCAGGCCGGAATTCTGGGCGGAGCGCCAGGTGACCTTGCGTCTGGGGCAGGCCATCGTGGCTGTCAATCGTGAGGCTTCCAACGTCACCTTGGCCGATGGCGCGATCCTTTCTTATGAATGGCTGGTCTGGGCCACCGGTGGGCGGCCTCGCCGTTTGCCGTGTCCGGGGGCTGATCTCGCCGGGGTCCATACCATCCGCACCATCGCCGATATCGATGCCCTGAAACGGGACCTCGCCCAGCCGCGCCGGGTGGTGGTGATCGGCGGCGGCTATATCGGCCTGGAAGCCGCTGCGGTGCTGCGCAGCATGGGCCTGCCGGTGACGGTGCTGGAGGCCCAGGAACGCCTGTTGGCCCGCGTGACCTCGCCCGTGGTGTCCCAATTCTTCCTGGACCTGCACCGCCGGGAGGGGGTGGACGTGCGCCTGGGCGCGGCCGTCAGGCGGCTGACGGGGACGGAACGGGTCGTGGGCGTGGAACTGGCGTCCGGCGAAATCCTCCCCGCCGACCTGGTGGTGATGGGCGTGGGCATCATCCCTAATGTCGAGGTCTTGGCCACGGCCGGCCTGTCTTGTCCCAACGGCGTGGAGGTTGACGCCCATTGCCGTACCAACGACCCCCGTATTCTGGCCATTGGTGACTGCGCCTTGCATCCCAGCGCGCACGCCGCGGTTCCCCTGCGCCTGGAATCCGTGCAGAACGCGATCGACCAGGCGAAGACGGCGGCGGCGACCATCCTTGGTGTGCCGCAGCCTTATACGGCGCTGCCCTGGTTCTGGTCGGATCAGTACGCCGTGAAGATGCAGACGGCTGGGCTCTGCCTGGGATACGACCAGGCGGTGGTGCGGGGGGACGCGTCCCGCCCGCCCTTTTCCGTGGCCTATTTGCGTGATGGTCGCCTGATCGCCGTTGATTGCCTTTCTGCGCCCAAGGACTTCATGGCTGGCAAGACCCTGATCGCCGGGCAAGCCCTCATGGACCCGGAACGGCTGGCGGATCCGGGTGTGGATCTGAAAGCCGCGCGGATCAGCACCGAATAGCCTCGGTTTGCAGGAAGCTCAGCCGCAAATCCTGGACACCGCGGTAGGCGTCGCGCACGGCCTCGCCAATCCGGGCCACCGTCCTGGCGTCGCCGATGCGGATGACCGGCACGGGAACATCCGCCAACGCGTCCGCCAAGGCCGTGTCAGGCACCAGGCCATGAGCCAGCAGCACCGCGCTGGCGGGCTGCGGCCGGGGCTCCGCGTCCCCGGTCTTCAGCATGACATGGTCGTCCTCGACGGCCGTCAGTCGCGTGTGGTCGAGAATGCGGATGGCGGTATTGGCATGCAGCCGCTTCAGCAGATGCATGCGGTACAAGGGCTCGGCATTGCGGGCCAGGAACTGGGCGCCGGATCGTGAGACCAGCAGGACATGCTGGCCCAGCTTGGCCAGATGCTCGGCTGTCTCGGTGCCGGTTTCACCGCCGCCATAGATCACGATGGGGCGATCGGCGGAGGATTGCGGCAGATGTCCTTCACCCAGCAGCACCTCGAACGCGGGGCCCGTGGAAAGCCCTTTGCTGCCTTCCAGGGGCAGGGGCGCCTGCCGGGATCCGTTGGCGAGGACGATCACGGCCGGCTGGTCATTCCGTAGCTGCTCTGCCGTGACGACAGCGCTGGTGCGGACGGTGACGCTGCTGGCCGCCAGGCGGCGCAGCAAGAAGTCCCGATACCAGAACAGCTTTTCCTTGCCCGGCGGCGTCGCCGAAGAGACCAGGTTGCCGCCCAGCGCCGCCCGTTTTTCATAGAGCGTCACCTGGAATCCTGCCTGGTCCAGCAACAGGGCCGCCGTGATCCCGCCGGGCCCGGCGCCCACGACGGCGGCCCGGTGTCCCTGCCCGAAACGGTCGATGAGCGGGTCCGTCTCATGGCCGCACCGCGGGTTCTCGGCGCAGCCCACACCCCGATTGCCGCCGGTTTCCTTGATGCACCAGTTGCAGGAGGTGCAGGGCCGGATGTCGTCCGCCTTCCCCGCCTGGGCCTTCTTCGGCCAGAGCGGATCGGCCAGCAGGGCGCGGCCTAGAGAGATGACGTCTGTGTCGCCTTGGGCGATGGCGGCCTCCGCCGCTTCCGGACGGCGGATCACGCCGGCGCAGATGACCGGCTTGCCCGTCGCCTCCCGGATGCGGCGCGCCATGGGCAAGCGCCAGCCCTCGGGCACGGACATGGGCTCGACGATGACATCAACCCGGTCCAGGGACCCGCATGAGATGTCGATGGCATCGACGCCGGCCTCGCAGAGCCTGGGCGCGATGCGCTCGCCATCCTCGATGGTGAGCCCGCCCTCGATGAAGTCCGATACCGACAGGCGATAGAGCAACGGCCTGTCGCCGATGGCGGCCCGCACGGCGCGGATGACCTCAAGGGGGAAGCGCAGCCGGCGCTCGAAGTCACCGCCCCATTCGTCGTTCCGCTGGTTCACCAGCGGGGACAGAAACTGCTGCAGCAGATAACCGTGGGCGCCGTGCAGCATGACCGCGTCGTATCCGGCCTGAACCGCCATGGCGGCCGCAGCGGCATAACGCTGGATCAGGCGCTCCATCTCATGAGCCTCGAGGGCCCGGGGCGTGGCGTTGAGATACGGGGACTTGAGCGGCACGGCCGACGGCGCGACGGGCTGGCGGCCGATTACCGACTCTCTCGACTGCCGGCCGGCGTGGCTGAGCTGAACGCAGGCACGCGCACCCGCCGACTGGATGGCAGCGGCCAGCTTGCCATGCCCCGTGCGAAAGAAGGGCGTATCCAGCCTCAACTGAGGGGCCAGAGAGCTGAAGCCGTCGTGGCCATCTACGCAGGTGAATTCCACCACCACCATGCCCACCCCGCCCAGTGCCCGTTCCCGGTAGTAAGCAATCAGCTCCGGCGACACGGAACCGTCGGCGTTACCGAGATGGCTTTCCATCGGCGCCATCATCAGCCGGTTTTTCAGCTGGAGGTTCCGAATGGAGAAGGACGAGAACAGGTTTGGATAGTTCATGGGAAATTCCTCCAGTGGCGCTCTCTGGGCGTCTCGCTGAGAGGGTAGGCGGATATATCAGCATGGATAATACCCGGTGGATAAAATACACAATTTCGTTTCGTTAAAAATATTGTTTAAAGATGCTGGGAGCTGTTCGTTATTTCGAAAATATGCGTGATCACTCCATTGTCGGATGATCGTCTTCGTGCCGAGCGGTCCTGGACGCTGGATGTGCTTATCTTTAAGGGAATGGAGCCCCAGGGGCACGAGTTTGGTCGCACACGTTTACTGCCGGCGGAAAAGCGCCAAGTCGCCCCAGGTGTATATCCGGCGCGACCTCGGTGTTCGGGCCCAGGGGCTGATGGTGCAGTGGCCCCATAGTGTGAACCGGCGCCGAAAGGGAGCCCCCGAGCTTGTTCGCACTGAACAGCCTCACAAATCAGCAGAAATTGTGTTTAAGGCGGGGCCCCAACCAGCGCCGGACAGGACCTTGCTCTTTATCACTTTCTTAAGCTATTTCAGCGCGTTGCCTCGCTTTTTCCAAGAGGCCCACTTCGATGCCGGTTCACAGGCCAGTCGCTGCTGTCGCAGACAAGGGGCTCTATCGGGGCGCTAGCGTCCCCGCAGGAGCGCCGCGAGGTCCAAGTCGAACCGCAAGCCGATGACGAAAGCGTCCGGGGCGTCGCGCAGGCGGGCGGGGTCGCTGAACTGGTCTGGATGGATGACATATTGCAGGTTGGGCTGGATGCGAACGGCGCGGGCCAGTTGCACGCCGTAGCTCAGCTCCATCATGATCTGGTCGTCCGCCGGTGTGCCGCTGCCGCCAGCCGCCGCGCGGGCCAGGCGCAGGGCCTCCAGGGCGTCGTGGCTGTACTTCTGCTGGTTCACGACGAAGCCGATGGTATCGTCGTCGCGCCCCGCGAAGGTGCCGCGTTGGACCAAGCCCAATTCCAGGAAATGGTCTTCGATCAGCCGGCCACTCGTGCCCGTCATCGCCACGCCGAACAAGGTCAAGCCCCGCTGCGACGTGTCGTCGGGGCGCAGCACCATCTGTTCGAAACGGAAGAACACGCCCGATCGGCCGTTCAGGGTGGCGTTGGGCTGGCCGCTGACCACGGCGGCACGTCCGCTCGCGTCGCGGAGCGGGTCGGTATAATCGGCGCCATCGTACCAGCCGCCGACTTCGTATTTGCGGGGCAGGCGGTCGTTGTCAAACGTCGTCTGATACCCCAGCGCCATCGGCGCGATGGCGCCTGTGGCGGTGGCCGTGCCCCAATCAAAGCCATGCTCGGTGCTGGACTGGTGGCTGGGGTTCACTTCGTAGGCACCGACATGCAGATAGACCGTCGGTGTCAGCCAGGCGGTGGCGTGGGCACCCCAGCTGGATACCGGCCACCAGGTGAAGCTGCTGGTTTTGAAGACGAAGGTGGGGTTGCCGCAGGCGGAGTTGATCTGGAAATTGGCGCAGAGCGCTGACCCGAGGAAACTGATGTTAGCCACCGTGCGCCCACCCTCCACCACCAGGCGGCCGTCCAGCAGGGACTGTTCCACCGTGAAGCGGGCCAGGCGCGTGTTCTGCGCGCCATAAATCTCCTGCAGCGAGGTGGTGCTGCCCAGATACTGGGCCGCCAGGTTGCTGCCGTGGCGGTTCACCGCGGCGACATGCAAGGTGCTCCCACTCCAGTCCAGGGCATTGGTCAGGTTCACGTCCGCGCCCAGCAGAATTTGGCCAGCGTAGGCCGCTCCCTGGCGCATGCCGCCACTGGGATTGGCCGCTGCCTCGCCCGTGTAGCTGGCCAGCCAGTCGATGGTCTCGCCCGTGCCTGGTTCGGCGGCCAGGGCGGCACCGGACAGCATCATGGCCAGGACGGCTACTGGAAACGTTTCCACAACGGGGCGCAAAAATGGATTGGGCACCGAAGGTGCGATGTGACGCATGATCATCCCTCCCTGGGTTCTTCTGGGTACGGCCTTGTGGCGGCCATGTTGTTTGGTGGCTCGGGTCTTCAGACCGGATGCTTCAGGATGCGCAGGGCGACGGCCGTGACCCCGGCACCGATGGCCAGCGCCGCGATATAGCCGCCGACATGACTGACGGCGTTGGGGATGGGCAGCACGAACACGCCACCGTGGGGCACCCGCAGTTCCGCGCCGATGGCCATGGAAATGGCGCCCGCCACGGCGGATCCCGCCACCAGGGCGGGGATGACCCGCAGCGGATCGCGGGCGGCGAAGGGGATGGCCCCCTCGGTCACAAAGGCCAGACCCAGCACCGCCGCGGCGCCGCGTGTCTCCCGCTCCTCCGCCGTGAAGCGGTTGGCGAACACTTGGGCGGCCAAGGCCAGGCCCAAGGGCGGGGTCATGCCGGCGACCATGGCCGCCGCCATCGGGGTGTAGACCTGGCTGGCGATCAGGCCCGTGGAAAAGGCGTAGGCCGCCTTATTGATGGGGCCGCCCATGTCGAAGGCCATCATGCCGCCGATCAGGACGCCCAGCAGGATGGCGCTGCTGCCCTGCATGCCCTTCAGCCAGGTGGTCAGGGCGGCCAGCGCGCCGGCCGTCGGCCCGCCCACGACATAGATCATCAGCAGGCCCGTCAGCAAGGTGCCCAGCAAGGGCAGGATCAGCACCGGTTTCAGGCCCTCCAGGGTCCGGGGCAAGCGGATATGGCGGTTCAGGAAGGCGGTGCCGTAGCCGGCGATGAACCCGGCCAGGATGCCCCCCAGAAAGCCCGCCTGAAGATTGGCCGCCACCATGCCGCCGATCATGCCGGGCGCGATGCCCGGCCGGTCGGCGATGGAATGGGCGATGTAGCCCGCCAGCACGGGCACGATCAGCACGAACGCCCCTTTGGCCCCAACCTGGAACAGGGCGTAGGCCAGCGTGCCCTTGTGGGCGTCGTCATAGGCGTAGATGCCGCCCAACGCGAAGGCCAGCGCGATCAACAGGCCCCCCGCCACCACGAACGGCAGCATGAAGGAAACACCGGTCATGAGATGCTTATAGGGGCCCGTGCGCCCGCCGCGTCCGGCCTTCGCCCCGGCGACGGCTTGCGGCGAAGGGCCTCCGGCGCGCCCCTCGTCCGGCGCGCCGTCCTCCGCCTCGGCCAGGGGTGTCGCTTCCGCCAGGGCCCGCTGGATAAGGCCGGCGCCATCGGAGATCGCGGGTTTGGTGGCTGACTGGAACACCCGCTTGCCGGCGAAGCGGCCCAGATCCACTTGGCGGTCCGCAGCGATGATGACGATGTCGGCGGCGGCGATCTCGTCATCCGTCAGGCCGTCGCGGGCCCCGACCGATCCTTGCGTCTCCACGCGGATGATATGCCCCAGTGTCTTGGCACCCTGCTGCAGGCCCTCGGCCGCCATGAAGGTGTGGGCGATGCCCGTCGGGCAGGAGGTGATGGCCACGATGTGTCGTGGACCCTCGGCTTTCGACGGTGCGGCGGCCTGGTCCCGCTTGACCCGATGCGGCTTGGCCGATTCCGGTTCAGCCAGGACCAGCAGGCCCAAGGCAGCGGCGGGGTCGGCCAGGACGGCCTCGATGCTGGTGCTGTGGTAGGGCAGCGCTCCGAAGCGGTCTGCGTCCAGGATGCCCGATCCCACCAGGAGAACGGCGTGCGCGTCCTGAATCTGCGCCGGTTCCAACGCGCTCAGGACGCCCTGCCCGGTGCGCACCTCCACGGCGATGGCATGGCCCCCGTTGGTGGCGGCCCTGCGCAGGGCCTCCGCCGCCAGCAGGGCGTGGATGGTCATTTCGCCGGCGCCGATTACAGCCAACAGTGCGGACATGGTTCCTCCCCGGGGGCGGGTCTTCGGCCCGCCCGCCCTTCATCCTTCAGTGCGGCGCATGCGTCGCGGTGGTTGATGCCCAATCATCGGCGGGTGTCATCGTGACGTGGTCGGCCAGGGCCCGGACGATTTCCACCCCTGGTAGGTTGGGGCCGGCGCGGCCCAACTTGGCCACGGCGAACCCCGTCGCCAGGCGGGCGACTGCCTCCAATCCCAAGCCGGCATGCAGCCCGGCCGCCAGCCCGGCCACCATGGCGTCACCGGCGCCCACGGTGCTGCTGCCCCGCACCTCAGGGGCTTGGGCGTGCAGGGCGGTGCCGGCGTCCACGAGCAGGGCGCCGCCGGCGCCCAAGGACACGACCACCAGGGGGATGCCATGCCCTTGCAGGTGCCGCGCCGCCGCCAGCAAGTCGGGCGGAGCCAAGGGCCGGCCGGCCCAGCCTTCCAACTCATGTCGGTTGGGCTTCACGCAGTGGGGCAGGACGTCGGCGGCCAGGGCCCGTGCCAGCGGCTCCCCGCTGCTGTCCAGGACAACGCGGGCGCCGGCATGGGCGAGGCCGGCCACCATGCGGGCATAGGTGTCGGGGGGCAATCCATCGGGCAGGCTGCCGGCCAGCACCACCAAAGTGCCGGGGCCGACGGATTCCTCGAGATAGGCCTGGATCCGCTCCACCGTTTCCGGGGTTGCCACCAAGCCTGGCAGGTTGATATCCGTGGTGCGACCGTCGTGGCGATCCAGCAGCTTGATGTTGGTGCGGGTCTCGCCGGGCACGCGCAAGAAGCGGTCGAGGATGCCCTTGGCGGCGAACAGCGCCTCGAACGGGGCGGTGTTGTCGATGCCCAGCAGCCCGGTGGCGGCCACATGCAGGCCCCAGTCGGCCAGGCAGGAGGCCACGTTCACGCCCTTGCCACCGGCATTGTGGCGTACGGCCACGGCTCGATGCACATGGCCTGGCCGCAAGTCGTCGAGGGTGACGGTCTCGTCGATCGCCGGGTTCAGGGTGACGGTGTGCAGATCAATGCTCATGCCATGCCTCCTTCCAGCGCCCGCACGTCCTCGGCGGCCTCGCAAGCCAAGGCCTGGGCCGCCAGCGCGTGCAACGCCGTCAACTCGCTGTCGCGCAGGCGCGCCTTCACGGCCGGCACCTCCCGCGGGGTCATCGACAGTTCCTGCACGCCCAGGCCGGTCAGCAGGGCGGCGCCGAAGGGGTCTCCGGCGATGCCGCCGCAGACGCCAACCCAGCGGTCATGCTTGGCCGCCCCCGCCACGGTGGCCTGAATCAGCCGCAGCACGGCGGGATGCAGGCTATCCGCCTGCGCGGCCAACTGTGGGTTCTGGCGATCGATGGCCAGGGTGTACTGGGTCAGATCGTTGGTGCCGATGGAGAAGAAGTCGGCGTGGCGGGCCAGGCTTTCGGCCTGAAGGGCCGCGGCGGGGACCTCGATCATGATGCCCAGCGGCACCGCCGGCGCCTCGACCTCGGCCCGGATGCGCTCGCTGACTGTGCGCAGGGCGACGATCTCGGCCGCCGTGGTGATCATGGGGAACATGATGGACAGGCTGGCGCCCGCGCGCGCCGCGCGGTACAGGGCGCGCAACTGCGGCTCCAGCAGATCGGGGCGGCGCAGCAGCAGCCGGGCCCCGCGCACCCCCAGGAAGGGGTTTTCCTCATGCGGCAGGTTCAGATGGGCCACCTGCTTGTCGCCGCCGATATCCAGGGCGCGGACGATCAGCGGCCGGTTGCCCAGGGCCACCGCCATGGCGCGATAGATGTCGAACTGTTCGTCCTCGCTGGGGCTTTCGCCCCTTTCCAGAAACAGGAACTCAGTGCGCATCAAGCCGACGCCCTCCGCACCCTGCGACAGGGCGAAGGCCGCCTGGTCGGGCAGGTTGATGTTCGCCCCGATGGACACGGTGTGGCCGTCGCGGGTGCGCGCGGGCAGGGCGCGGGCCTCCGCTTCACGGGCACGGGCCTCCGCCTTGACCGCCAGCCATTGCCGGGCGGATGCCAGGTCGGCGTCGCTCGGCTCCAAGTACAGTCGTCCCGACTGGCCATCCAGGATGGCGCTGGTGCCATCCGCCAGTTCCAGCAGGGCAGCACCACCCCCAACCAGGGCCGGTAGGCCCAGTGTGCGGGCCAGGATGGCGGTGTGTGAGGTGGGGCCGCCCGAAGCCGTGGCCAAGCCCACCACACGGGCCGGGTCCAGGCCAGCGGTGTCCGAGGGGGACAGGTCCGGCGCCACCAGGATGCAGGGTGTGTCGGGCAGGTCGAGCAGCGAGTTGGCGCGCAAGGAGGGGTCGATATGCCCCAGGACACGGCGCCCCACGTCGCGCAGATCGGCGGCGCGGGCGGCCAGGACCGGATTGCCCAGCGCGGCCAACCGGCTGGCCATGCGATCCACCGTCTGATTCCAGGCCCAGGCCACGCCATGACCGTCCACCATCAACTGGCAGGCCAGGGTGATCAGGTCGGTGTCGTTCAACAACTCCGCCTGGGCTTTGAAAATGCCGGCGTCGGCCGCACCCAGCCGGCGGGCGGTGTCATCGGCCAGCGCTTTGAGTTGTTGGCGCGTGCGGCTCAACGCCTCTTGCAATAGGCTGCCCCCCTCCGCCAGGGCGGCGGGATTGTCCGGCACCACCGGGTCCGCCGCCTTCAGCACATGCAGCGGGCCGATGGCCAGTCCTGGCGCCGCCGGCACGCCGCCAATGGCGGTCAGCGGCGCCGGGGGCGTCCAGCCGGTGCGGGGCGTCTGGCGGGCGCGGCTGGCCGCCAGGGCCGCATCCATCTTTTCCTGGGCGCTCAGGCCGGTGATGGCTTGCCGCATGGCCGCCAGCGCCCCTGCGGCATCACCGCCGGCGGCGGACACCACCACCGTGTCATCGGCGCGCAGGCCCAGTTGCAGGAGGGCGATCAGGTTCTTGGCATCCGCCGCTTGGTCGCCATGGCGGACCCGGATCTGGGCAGCGAAGCGGCGGGCGGTGTCCACCCAGTGGGCGGCTGGCCGGGCGTGCAGGCCGCTGGGATAATCCACCGTCCAGTCGAAACCGGGCGCGAGATCACCCACCGGCGCATCGGCCGCGTTTTCGTCCGTGCGCCCGACCAGGGCCGTGTCGCGGCCCAGGGCGGCCGCGATCTCGCCGGCATCGGTCGTCACCAACAGACGCTCCAACCGGTCGCTGTCCTGGATCAGGCGGGTCAGGCGGCGCAGGATGGTGATGTGCGCGTCGGACTGGGCGGCAATGGCGACCACGAGGCGCGCGCGTTGCCCGGCGTTCCACTCCACGCCGTCAGGGACCTGCAGGATGGCCAGGCCGTTGCGGCGGACCAGGTGGCGATCCTCCCCCAGGCCGTGGGGAATGGCGACGCCCTGGCCCAGGAAGGTGTTGGCCACCTCTTCCCGCCGGACCATGCTTTGTTCATAGGCGGGATCGACGCACCCGGCGGCGACCAGCAGCTGTGCCGCCTCGCCAATGGCGTCACGCTTTCCAGCCGGACGCGCGCCGAGGCGGATCAACTCGCGGGGCAGCAGGTCGCTCTCAACGGCGAAGGGCATTCTCGGAACCTCCCGAATTCATTCTTGCGCTTAGTGGTAACGTTTCCACAAAAATTGTCAAAGGGAATCCCCAGGGAGCGTCTGGGCGTATGCGCCGTATTCCCTTTGAACGCGCGCTGGAAGGCTTTAGACTGGCGCAAAATAACTGGAAACGATTGCGAACATGACGGTCAACATCAAGGACGTCGCCCGGGTTGCCGGTGTATCGGTTTCCACCGTGTCCCGCGCCTTGGGGGAGGGACCGGTCAGCGCTGAGGTGCGGGAACAGGTGCAGGCGGCGGTACGCGCGACCGGTTACAAGCCCAACCTGTCGGCGCGGCGGCTGCGCTCGCAACGCACCCAGACCATCGGCTTGATCGTCGCCGACATCCGCAACCCCTTCTTCACCGCCGTCGGCCGGGCGGTGGAGGACGCGGCCTACCGCGCCGGCATGCGGGTTATCCTGTGCAACACCGATGAGGACCCCGCGCGCGAGGCGCTTTACCTGACCCTGATGCAGGAAGAACGGGTGACGGGGCTGATTTTCGCCCCGACCCGCGCCACCCTTGATCGGTTACAGGCCGATGCCCTGGATTTTCCCATGGTGCTGATCGACCGCGCCGGTCCGGGCGGGCAATTTGACACCGTGTTGCTGGACAATCGCGAGGCCAGCGCCACCCTGGTCGATCATCTGGTGTCCCGGGGGTACACCCGCATCGGCGGCCTGTTCGGTGCCACCAGCACCACCGGCGTCGAACGGCGCGACGGCTATCTGGCAGCCATGGCGGCCCGGGGCTTGGCGGGGGAGGCGCGCTTCGTACCGCCGTCGGCGGAGGCCGCCGAAAACGCCGCCGCCGCCTGGCTGCGCCAACCCGACCGGCCTCAGGCCCTGCTGGTCAGCAATGGGCTGTTCCTCACCGGCGTGGTGAAGGCGGCCCGCACCTTGGGGTTGCGCATCCCCCAGGACATCGCCGTCGCGGGATTTGACAATGAACCCTGGACGGAGTTGGTTGAACCGGGCCTGACCGTCATCGAGCAGCCGGTCGAAACCATAGGCCGTGAGGCCATGACCCTGTTGTTCCAGCGCCTGAGGACCCCGGACGCTCCGACGCGCAAAGTGGTGCTGTCCGGCCGTTGCGTCGCCCGGGGGTCGACGGCCGCCCTGCCGCGCACGTGATGGAGGCCGCCGGCCCGCGCCGGATCGCGCGCTTGCGCCCAATCACATATAAACCATTCCCTATACGACGCAGCGGCGCCGAGCCTGCCTCTTGAAGTATAAAATCGGCGTGATCACATGGCCCTGCGGATTTTAGAATAATCAGGCAGTTGATGTGCTGATCGGCCCCCAAACCCCATCTGGTTCACCTAAGGCAGGGGCTTCACGCAGGCCGTGGCGCCTCAGGCCCGCTTGCGCCCGGTGACCATGGCGCGGACCAGGTTTTCCCGGTGCAGTCTGCTGGACAGGACCACGCCGCCGATGTGCAGGGCCACCAGGATGAGGGTCACCGTGGCCGCCGCGCCGTGGATGTCCTCCATCGCGTCCTCTCCCAGAACGCCGCCACCCGTATCCAGAACGATGCCGGTGGCCACGGTCAGGAGCAGGCTGGCCAGAAGCGCCACGATCATGGCGCCGCCCGCCGGGTTGTGGCCCACATACCTGTTGAACGGCGTGTAGCTTGGATGCCGATCGGCATGGTATCCATTTGATTCTATTGAAGTCCGTAGGATCGCTGGGCCTCGCCGATTTACACCGGGGGGCCCACTTCGGTGCTGATGCACATTCTAAATGGCGCCGACACAGACGTATTTGAGATCCAGATACTCCTCGATGCCGTGGTGCGACCCTTCACGGCCCAGGCCGGACTCCTTGAAGCCGCCGAAAGGGGCCACCTCCGTGGAGATGCTGCCCGTGTTGATGCCGACCATACCGTATTCGAGCGCTTCGGATACCCGCCAGAAGCGGGCGAGGTCGCGGGTATAGGCGTAGGCGGCCAAGCCGGCGGCGGTTTGGTTGGCCAGGACCATGGCCTCGTCCTCATGGGTGAAGCGCTGCAAGGCCGCGACGGGGCCGAAGGTTTCCTCCGTCGCGATCTTCATGGCCGGGGTTAGGCCCGTCAGCACCGTGGGGGCAAAGAAGTTGCCGGTCCTGTCCACCCGCCGGCCGCCGGTCATCAGAATGGCGCCCTGGGCCAAGGCGTCTTCCACATGGCTTTCGACTTTGGCCAGGGCGCCACCGTTGATCAGGGGGCCTTGATCGCTGGGGCCGGCCAGGCCATCACCCACGACCAAGGCCGCTGTCCGGGTCGCCAGCCGCTCCGCGAAGGCGTCATGGATGCCGTCCTGCACCAGCAGGCGGTTGGCGCAGACGCAGGTCTGGCCGGTGTTGCGGAATTTTGCCAACAGGGCGCCTTCCACGGCCGCGTCCAGGTCGGCATCATCGAAGACGATGAAGGGCGCGTTGCCCCCGAGTTCCATGGAGACGCGCTTCATGGTGCCAGCCGCTGCCGCCGTCAGCCGCTTGCCCACGGCGGTGGAGCCGGTGAAGGTCAGCTTGCGTACCCGGCCGTCCGCCAGCCAGGTGTCGCCGATGGCCGGCGCGTCGCCGCACAGGATGTTCAGGACACCCGCCGGCACGCCGGCCTCCTCCGCCAGGACGGCCAGGGCCAGCGCGCTCAGCGGCGTCAGCTCAGATGGCTTCAGCACCACGGTGCAGCCGGCCGCCAGCGCCGCGCCCACCTTGCGGGTGATCATGGCGGTGGGGAAGTTCCACGGGGTGATGGCAGCCACCACCCCCACCGGCTGGCGGGTCACCAGGATGCGGGCGTCGGCACGGTGGGCGGGAATGGTCTCGCCATAGATGCGCTTGGCCTCTTCCCCGAACCATTCCAGGAAGCTGGCGGCATAGGCGATTTCCCCCTTCGCCTCAGCCAGGGGCTTGCCTTGCTCTGCCGTCAGCAGGCGGGCCAGGTCATTGGCATGCGCCGTCATCAGGTCGAACCACCGGCGCAGGATGGCGGCCCGCTCCTTGGCCGTGCGCTTGCGCCAGGCGGGAAACGCCCCGGCCGCGGCGTCGACAGCCGCCCGGGCGTCCTCCCGGCCCGATCGGCGCACGTGGCCCAGGGTTCGGCCGGTGGCGGGGTTGGAGACCGCCACCAAGTCGCCCTCCGGCGCCAGCCAACGGCCGCCGATATAGGCCCCGTCGCGCAACAGGTCGGGGCGTTTCAGCGCCAGGCGCCGCTTTTCGGCGTCGGCGTTCATGGCGTCACCGCCAGGGCCCGGGCCAGGATGTCCAGGCCGGCGTCCAGCTCGGCATCGGGAATGGTCAGGGGCGCCAGAATGCGGATCACGTTGCCGTGAACCCCGCAGGACAGCAGGATCAGGCCCAGGTCCAGCGCCCGCGCCGTGACCTGGCGGGTGGCGTCGGCGTCCGGGTCCACGCCGCCGCGCTCCTTGAAAATCTCGAAGGCCACCATGGCGCCGGGGCCCCGAATGGCGCCGATAGGCAGGATGTCGTTGCGCTCCCGCACCGATTCCAGCCGGGCCTTGATACGCCCACCGATGGCATCGGCGCGCGCCAGCAGCCCTTCCTCCTCAATGACGTCCAGCACGGCCAGGGCGGCGGAGCAGGCCACGGGATTGCCGCCATAGGTGCCGCCCAGGCCGCCGGGCGCCACCTTGTCCATAATGGCGGCCCGGCCGATGACGCCGGACAAGGGGAAGCCGCCGGCCAGCGACTTGGCGATGGTGACTAGGTCCGGCTCCACGCCGGCATGCTCGATGCCGAACATGCGCCCGGTGCGACCGAAGCCCGCCTGCACCTCATCGGCGATCAGCAGGATGCCATGGGCGTCGCACAGGCGGCGCAGGTCGCGCAGCAGTTCCGGCGGTGCCGGATTGAAGCCGCCTTCGCCTTGCACCGGTTCCAGGATGAAGGCGGCCACGCGCTCCGGCTCCACATCGGCCCGGAACAGGAAATCCAGCGCCTTCAGGGTGTCGGCGACGGTGATGCCGTGGTGCGGTATCGGGAAAGGCAGGTGCCACACCTCCGGCGGCATCGGCCCTGCGTCCTTCTTGTAGGGATTGACCTTGCCGGTCAGGGCGGAGGTCATGAGCGTGCGGCCGTGGAAGGCGCCGGTGAAGGCGATGACGCCGCTGCGCCCGGTGGCGACGCGGGCGATCTTGACGGCGTTCTCCACCGCCTCGGCGCCCGTGGTGAAGAACACGGTCTTGGCCGGGCCGCTGAACGGGGCCAGCGCGTTCAGGCGCTCCGCCAAGGCGACGTAAGGCTCGTAGGCCGCCACCTGGAAGGCGCTGTGGGTGAACCGCTCCATCTGCGCGGCGGCGGCGGCCATGACCCGGGGATGCCGGTGGCCGGTGTTCAGCACGGCGATGCCGCCCGCGAAGTCGATATAGCGCCGGCCGTCGACATCCCACAGCAGGGAATTGTCGGCGCGGTCTGCATAAATGGCGGTGGCATGGGCCACGCCGCGCGGCACGGCTTTGGTGCGGCGGGCGAGAAGGTCGGCGTTACGGGACATGATGGGGTGTCCTCCGCGGCGAGGGTAGGGGGCGGCGATCCCGCCGGCGAATGGGCGGGGTGGACCGGCGGGTCGATGGGAAAGGTCAGGCCGAATACGGTGTCGCGGCGTCAGCCGCGTTGTCGTCGCCGGTCCAGGGCCAGGGTGGCCAGGCACAGCTGCTCGAACAGGATTTGGGCGCCGATCTGGGCGGTGTTGCTGGTGGGGTCGTATTGCGGGGCGATTTCCACCACGTCGGCGCCGACCACGTCCAGGCCGGCCAGGCCGCGCAGGATGGCCAGCGCCTCGCGCGAAGTCAGGCCGCCCACCTCGGGCGTGCCGGTGCCAGGGGCGTAGACCGGGTCCAGGCAATCGACGTCGAAGGAGATGTAGACCGGCCCATCGCCGACCACCTCCCGCGCCTTGGCGATCACCGCCTTGACGCCCATCTCGGCCACATCCTCGGCATGCAGCACGGTCATGCCGGCGTCGTAGGAGAATTCCCAGAAGAATTCCGCGCTGCCGCGGATGCCGATCTGGATGGTGCGATCCGGGTCCAGCACCCCGTCCAGGACGGCCAAACGGAAGGGGCCGCTGTGGTGGAAGCGGGCGCTGTCATCGCTGCCGCTGGTGTCGCAATGGGCGTCGAAATGGATCATGCCCACGGGGCGATCCCGGCCCAGCGCCTTCAGGATGGAATAGCTGACGGAATGGTCGCCGCCCACGCTCAGCGGCACCACCCCCGCCGCCGCCAGCCGGCCGTAAAAGGTCTGGATGTCGTGGTGGCAGGCCACCAGGCTCAGATAGTTGCTGAAGGGCACGTCGCCGATGTCGGCGATACTGGCCTGGGCGGAGGGAACCAGGCGCAGCACATGCTCATACGGCCCGATGCGGTCCATGCCCCGGACGGCGCGGGGGCCGAAGCGCGACCCCGCCCGGTTGGTGACGCCCAGATCCATGGGCACGCCGACCAAGGCGATGTCCAGGCCGCCGAAATCGTCCAGTGCCGCCAGATCGGGACGCAGGGGCGCGTCCAGCAGGGTGCCGGCGTCGGCGAAGGGCTGACGCGGCGCCTCAGCGCCCCGGAACACAGCCTCCGCCACGTCACGGAAATGCGGGTCGAAGAAGTCGGCTGGCGAGGCGGCGCCGTAGCGCTGCCGCAGGCGGTCCAGCTTGGTCTGATCCACCGTCGTCCTCCCGTCTCAGCGAGCCGCCAGGATTTCGGCGGCGGCCCGCTCGCCGGACCGGATGGCGCCATCCATATAGCCGAGCCAGCGGCTGGCCGTTTCCGTACCGGCCCAATGGATGCGTCCGGTGGGCTGGCGCAAGGTCGCGCCCAGGCTGGTCCAGGCCCCCGGCACCATGACGCCGGCATAGCCGCCCCGGGCGTATTCCTCCTCCAGCCAGGACAGTTCGATATATTCCCGCATGTCGGCCGCCCGGGGCCCGAACAGGCGCACCAGCGACTGGGTGATGGCGGACTGGCGCTCGGCCGGCGTGCGGGCGGTCCATTCCTTGGCCTCATCCCCCTCGATGAAGGCGACCAGAATGCCGGGCGTGCCGGCGGCGGGGGAATTGTCGTAGATCAGGCTCACCGGGCCGTCCTCGCTGATCGCCATCCCCGACAGACCCTCCTCTCGCCAGAAGGGGGTGGGATAGAGGCATTGCACCTTGATGCAGGCGCCCATGGGCATGCGCTGGGCCAGATGGTCCCGCGTCCCGGGCAGCGGCGGGCTGTAGCGCAGGCGGGCGGCCAGCGCCGGCGGCAGGGTCACGATGGCGTGGCGGGCGCGGACCGTGTCGCCCGTGGCGGTGGTGATGGTCACGCCGTCACCGTCCTGGGCCAGGGCGGCCACCGGGGTATCGAGACGCAGGTGCGGCCGTACCGTGTCCGCCAGCCGTTCCGCCAGATGCTGCGCCCCCAGGCTGAAGCGCCGTTCCTGCGCGCCGCCGCCCATGCTGATCAGGGCGGCCAGCCCGCCGGCGGCCTTGATATAGAAGAGGACGTGCAGCAGCGACAGCTCCCGCGCCTCCGACGCCAGGACGGACCGGGCCAGGAAGCGCATCCAGAACCGGGCCTCGTCGCTGGTGGCCGTGCGGATGATCCAGGCGTCGAAGCTCTCGCTATCCAGGGCGGCGGCGTTGGGGCTGGTCCACGGGGTTTCGGCGTCCACCGTTTGCGCCAGGGCGTCCAGCGCCTGGAACGTCGCCTCCACTTCCGCCAGGGCCGCCGGCTCATGGGGCGGCAGCAGACCGGTGAAGCGCATCAGGCGCCCGTTGTGCAGACAGAGGTTCTCCCCCTCCTCGAAGGAGGGGAAGGTTTCCACCCCCAGCTCCTCGGCCAGGGCCAGCACCTTGTCCTGGCCGGGCCCCACCCATTGTCCGCCAACGTCAATGGGGGTGCCGTCTTGGGCATGGCGGGTATGGATGCGGCCGCCGACGCGGTCGCGCGCCTCCAGCACCGTGACGCGCAGGCCGGCGCTGACCAGGGCGCGGGCGGCGGTCAGGCCGGCGAAACCGGCCCCGATGATGGCGACATCGACCGGTTCCGCGCAGGCGGACTCGGGGCGGCAGGCGGACTCGATGGGCTGGCCCATGACGCTCTCCGGTTCTTAGAGGTAGGCGCGCTGCGCGGCGATGATCAGGGACTGCACCGCTTGGCGCGAGCGGAAGCTGTTGGCGGTCGCCAGCCATTGCAGAAGGATGCCGACGAAGCCGGTGAAGATGAAATTGGCCAGGCCGTCGATGTCCGACTTGATGCTGCCGTCGCGGACATCGCTGGCGTCGGCCAGGACGGACCGGTACAGGTCCAGATATTCCTCATACTTGCGCTTGGCCAGCCATTCGGACCCCGGCGTGCTCACGGCGTAAAGCGTCAGGTTGAACAGGGCCAACTGCTCGTTGGGGCTGCGCTCCACCTCTCCCCGGATGAAGGTCAGCAGGTGGTCGATGCGGTCGTGCAGCCGTTCGGGCGCGGAGAAATAGGCGGCCAGGCTCTCACGTGACTTCGCCACCAGGTGGGTCAGCACGTTCATCAGCACGGCGTCCTTGCCGTCGAAATAATAGTGCAGGGTGCCCAGGTTCACGTTGGCCTCGCCCGCGATCTTGCGCGTGGTGGTCCCGTGCACGCCTTCGCGGGCGATGACGGTGACGGCGGCGGCCATGATGGCTTCCCGCTTTTCCTCGCGCTTCTCCTCGCCTTTGGTTTTGGGGGGCTTGGACACGGGCGTTTCCTCTGGTCTCGCGGGCGGCTTGCCCTTTGTGCGGGCGGTTGGGCGGGACGGCATGCTGATCGGGGTGTTAGCGGGGGTCAACGGCGGCGGTTGATGACGGCTGGGGATCAATCGGGATGATCGGCCCAAGCCGTTCCTCCAGCGCCGCTGCAGCGGCCAGCACCAGGCCGTCGCGGAAGCGGCCGGCCACCAGCTGGACGCCCAGGGGGCCGTCCGTTCCCCGGTGCACCGGCACCGACAGGGCGGGCACGCCCAGGAAGGCCGTCGCCGTGCAAGGGCTGTGCGCGGTCAGCAGCCGGCGGGCCTCCTCCACGCCGCGCACATCGTAGCCGACGGGGAAGGGCACCGACCAGGCGGTGGGCATCAGCAGCAGCGGGAGGTCCTCGAAGAACATCTGCCAGGCGCGCTGGAAGGTCGTGCGGCTGGCCAGGCTCGCCAGCATCTCCTCCGCCGACAGGGCGGGGACGCAGGCCGCCGTCAGGTCCAGGGAGCGCAGGAACGTCTCGTCGCCCAGGGCGAAGGCGGCGCGCGCGCCGGGGCTGCGGCAGTCGTTGGACAGCAGGGTCATCCACAGCGCCGCCGCCTCCTCGAAGCGGGGCGGTGCCGTCTCCACCACTTCATAGCCGGCGCTGGCCAACGCATCGGCGGCGCGGCGCAGGGCGGCCAGGACGGGGGCGTCGGCGGCATGGTCCGCCGTGCCGGTGAACAGGGCGACCCTGACCGGGCGCGTGTGGTCAGGAAAATCCAGCGGTGCCGGGACCCAGGCCGGGTCACGCGGATCGCGGGCTGCCATGGTCTCCAGTCCCAGGCGGATATCGCGGACCGAGCGGGCCAGTACGCCCTGGGTCGATCCCAGCTGCAGGCATAGTGACCGCTCCGCCTTGCCCGTGGGGTTGTAGGCGGGAACGCGGCCCGTGGTGGGGCGCAGGCCGTAGACGCCGCAGGCGCTGGCCGGCAGGCGGGCCGATCCCGCCAGATCGTTGCCGTGGGCCAGCGGCACCATGCCGGTGGCCACCGCCGCGGCCGCCCCGCCACTGGACCCGCCCACGTTCAGGGCGGCGTTCCACGGATTCAGGGTCAGGCCGTGCGGCGCGTTGTCGGTGAACCAGCGGCAGGAGAAGGCGGGGGCGTTGCTGCGGCCCAGCAGGATGGCCCCGGCCTTGCGCCAGTTGGCCACCGGCGGGCTGTCCTCTGCCGCCACCAGGCTGGTGAAGGCGGTGACGCCGTTGGTGGTGGCGCTGCCGGCTTGGTCGACATTGATCTTGGTCGTGACAGGCACACCATGCAGCGGCGGCAAAGGGGCGCCTGCCGCCATCCGGGCATCGGCCTCGGCGGCGGCGGCCAGGGCGGGGTCACGGCTTATCTCGGTGAGGGCGTTCACCGCCGGATTGACGGTGGCGATACGGTCCAGGCAGGCGGCCGTCGCCTCCCGTGCCGAAACCCGTCGTTCCCGGATCGCGGATGCCAGATCCGTGGCATCCCATTGCCAAAGCGCGGTGCCGCCCATGTCCTGTCCCTGTTCCTGAAAGACATTTTTTAAGAAGGCGTCAGCGTCGTGCGGCGGGTCGTTGCCAGGCCGCGGACCGGCTTAAGGGCACCTTACGGGGCGCCTGGGGGCCGGATCGACGTTCGTCATGCTTCCTGGTTACAGGCCGCCGATGAGTCTGTCAATCATATTTAGTCATTTGATCAATTTATCTTCGGCCCTGTCTGGGCTGAGGGCAGGGCGCCAATCGGCGGATTTTTTGTCGCGCCTCTCAGTGTGCGCAGAGTATGACGACTAGGGAAAAGCCATATATCATATTGTTTATGAATGAATATTTTTGAAACGACCTCTGTGTGGCTTTCGCAGATAATTCGTCGAACCTTGAATCTTTATCCTTGACAACCTTTCCGAAATGCGTCGCACTTGGGGCATAAATTGGTCAAATGATCAAACATTGACGTGAACAGGGTATCCGGCCAGCTCTGGCCGGGAATGGCTTTGATGCTCCGGTACGGGACGACCGTCCGGTGATTTCCGATGCAGGCTGGCCCCTTGGGGCGCGGGTCCTTTTGGCGGGGTGCGAAAGCGTCCCCGAACGGGGACGGCTTGCCGGATAATGGCCGCCGTCAAGGCGTGCCGCGAACAGATGAACGGGAAGATTCGGGAGACGGAAATGAAGCGGAAACGGTATGCCTATGCGGCCCTTGGCCTGTCTTGCTCCCTGGTGTTGGGGGCGTCCGCGCCATCGCGCGCCGCTGAACCATCCGCCGCGCCTGCGGCCGGCGCCTCCGACGACGTGTTGCAGGACATCGTGGTGACGGCGCAACGGCGCGCCCAAAGTTTGCAGGATGTGCCCGTGTCGGTCAGCGCCTTCGCCGGCGACGACCTGAAAAGCCGGGGGGTGACCTCCATCGACCAGATCGGCGGCATGATCCCCAACGTCCAGATCCACAACGACAAGGGCGGCGGCGCCCCCACCTGGGTCATCCGTGGCGTTGCGCTGTTCGACTTCAACGCCAACAACAACCCCGCCACCGCCATCTACATCGACGACGTCTACCAAAGCTCCGCCGTCATGGGTGGCGGCGCGCTTTATGACCTGGAGCGGGTGGAGGTGCTGAAGGGCCCGCAGGGCGGGCTGTACGGCCGCAACACCACCGGCGGCGCCGTCCAGGTGCTGTCCAAGCCGGCCAAGCTGGGCGCCACGGATGGCTATGCCTCCGTCGATTACGGCAAATGGAACGAATACCGGGTGGAGGGAGCGCAATCCATCCCCGTCACCGATACCCTGGCGTTGCGCGTCGCCGCGGTGCAGGAAGGGGGCGATGGCTGGCAGAAGACCCTGGCCGGCAATACCCGCTGGGGGGCGCCCGACCGGACCTCGGCCCGCCTTCAAGCCCTGTTGCAGCCGTCGGAGCGCTTCACCGCCCAGCTGAAGCTGTTCGGCAGCCGGGACCAGTCACAGACGACGCTGGCCACCAGCAACGCCGCCTATGATGCCACCGGCGGCTTCTGCGGCGCCGTGGCCGGTGGGGGCAACGGCAACGCCTCCTGCCTGAACTTCGCCCAGTTCAACAACCTCATCACCGGCACCACCGGCGCCTTGTCCTCGGCCAGCCAGTCCAACGACGGTCGCGTCGTCATTTCCAGCCCCATCAACCGGCTGGATAATCACGAATGGGGCGCCACGCTGACCCTGGACTATGACTTCGACGCCGCCCGGCTCACGTCGATCAGCGCGGCGGACTATTTCCACTACGGCCAGGTTTACGACTACGACGCCACCAACCTGCGGCTGGGTGACCAGGCGGAACGGGCCACCATCCGCAACCTGTCCCAGGAACTGCGCCTGACCTCCACCGGCGACAGCCGGTTCAAGTGGCTGGCCGGTGCGGTCTATGCCCAGACCGGTTTCCAGGAGTACCGGACCTTCGATATGCGCGACAACGTGGCGGTCGTCTCCGCCTCCTTCACGCCGCTGGGTGTGCCGCAGCAGGACGGCGTGCTGGCGGTGCAGTACCGGCAGCAGACGCGCCACGCCTCGGTCTATGGCCAGGCCGACTACGCCTTGACCGACCGCCTGAACCTATCGGCCTCGCTGCGCTACGCGACGGAGGAGACGGATTTCCGCAACGGCAAGGACTTCTTTCCCCTGGCCGGCATCACCCTGCTGGACAACCTGAACTCCACCTACCGCCTGCACGACCATGTGTCGGGCAAGGTGTCGGCCGATTACCACCTGACCGATACTGTCCTGCTCTACGCCTCGGCGGCCCGTGGGTACAAGTCAGGCGGCGTCTTCGGCGGCTTCCCCCAGGAACCGGGCGACGTGACCCCGTATAAGGAGGAAATCGTCTGGGCCTACGAGACGGGGGTGAAGAGCACCTGGCTGGACCACAGGCTGCAGGTCAACCTGGCCGGCTTCCATTACGACCATAACAATTTGCAGGCGCTGACCACCCTGCCCAGCGTGCTGACGCCCGGCCAGTTCATCTTCCGCCTGACCAACGTGGGCAAGGCCACCCACGACGGCATCGAACTGGAAACGACGCTGAAGCCCTTGCCGGGCCTGACGCTGCAGGCGTCCGGCGCCTATGTCGATGCCGAGGTGACGCAGAGCAACGACGTGCTCTACTCCTTCGACAACCAGGCACTGCCCTGGCAGGGGCGGCGCATCGACTACTCGCCGCGGTGGACCGGTTCCTTCAGCGTGCGCTACGACCATGCGGTCACGGCGGATCTGGTGGGCACGGCGCAGCTCGACTTCGACGTGCGCAGCGCCCAGGTGATCGGCAGCACTCTGGTCGATGGCGCCATGCGCAATATCGGCGGCTATGGTCTGCTGAACGGGCGGCTGACGCTGGCATCGGACCACGAAGGCTGGAGCGTGTCGCTGTGGGGCAAGAACCTGCTGAACCGGCATTACTTCACCGATCGCAGCAATGACGGCCTGGGCAGCTATTACTCGGTGTACGGGCGCCCCGTGAGCTATGGCCTGAACCTCACGAAGACCTGGTGAAGACGCCCACGCCGTCGCCCGCCAGTACGCCACGCCCACAGGAGGCACCATGGCATCCGTCACCCCCGCCGCCGACCAGCCGGTCACACCCATCCTGTCCTTGGCGGCCATCACCGTCTTTGGCCTGATCGGACCCTTCATATTCCTGGTGTCACCCGTCATCGCCGGGCAACTGGCCCTGGAATGGCACTGGTCGGCCGGGGATATCGGCCAGCTCATGTCGGTGGAGCTGGGTGGGGCCGCCCTGGTTTCCTTCCCGGCGGTCTTCCTCTTGCGCCGCCTGCCGTGGCGGCCGCTGGCGGCGGCGGCGTCCGTGGTGTTCGCCGTGGCGGCCGTTGGCTCCGCGATGGTCGCGCGGGCCGGCGGCGACCCCGCCGCGTTGGTCCCCCTGCGGTTCATCGGGGGTGCCGCCGGGGGCATGCTCTCGGTGGTGTGCCTGCTGGCGGCGGGCCGCTCCGCCGATCCACACCGAGCCTTCGCCTGCTGGACGGGCGGCCAGACCGTGTCGGCGGCGTTGGGCTTGCTCTACCTGCCGCGCCTGTTCGGCCACGCGGGCCTCGCCGGCCTCTATGCCCTGCTGGGGGCGGCGGCGTTCCTGGCGCTGGCGGTGGTGGCGGGCTTGCCGGCCGGCTGGCCGCGCCAGCCTGACGCCGCGCGTGGTGGCCGCTCGGTGGCGGCGCGCCTGAACCTTTTCGCCATCTTCTGCTACTACTTGGCCATCGGCGGCGCCTGGGCCTTCGTCGGCGTTCCGGGGCTTGGCCTCGGCCTGAGCGAGGAAGAGGTCGGCACGCTGACGGCGGTGGCCATGTTCACCGCCATCCTCGGTTCCATCCTGGCGACGCTCGCGGGCCGCTCCCGTCACCGCGGCGTCCTCAGCCTGGGTTTCTTCGGGCTGTTGCTGGCTTGCCTGCTGGCGCTGGCCTTCCCACCGGGACGAGGCGTCTTCGTGGCCGCGGTCGTGCTGCTGCAGGTGTGCTGGTCCTTCCTGGTGCCCATGCTGCTGGCCGCGCTGGCCGACACCGACGCCGGCGGGGGGCTGGTGATCCTGTCCAACATGATCATCGGCGGTGGCGCCGCACTGGGCCCGCTGCTTGCCGGCTACGCCTTGGATTACACCGGGACCTATGTCGCCGTCGCCGCCCTGGGCGCGCTTTTGCTGGTGCTGTCGGCCGCCGCCTTCGGGTGGGCGCGTCGGTGCGCCTGAGGCGCCGGCCCCCTTTCCCCATTCCTTCGGTTTCACTGCTTGGATCGGACCCATGTCCTCACTTCCGCTTCTTTCCTGTTACATCGACGGCCAGTGGCGCCTGCCCGGCGGCGGCCTGCTGGATGTGATCAATCCGGCGACCGAGACTCCTTGCGCCCAGGTGGCCTTGGCGGGCCCGGCCGAGGTGGACCTGGCCGTGGCGGCGGCCCGGCGGGCGTTCGACACCTTCTGCCAAACCAGTCGCGGGCAGCGCCTGGATCTGCTGTCGTCCATCCTGGCGGCCTACGGTGCCCGCATGGCCGACATTGGTGACGCGGTCAGTCGGGAGATGGGGGCGCCGCAGGGCTTCGCCCGGCAGGTTCAGGCCGGCATCGGCGCCGCCCATCTGGCGCAGATGATTGAGACGCTGAAGACGTTCGTTTTCGAGGAGGAGCGAGGTTCCCTGCGGCTGTTGCGGGAACCGGTGGGCGTCGCCGGGTTGATCACCCCGTGGAACTGGCCCCTGAACCAGATCGTGTGCAAGGTGGCGCCCGCGCTGGCGGCGGGCTGTACGGTGGTGCTGAAGCCCAGCGAATTGGCCCCGCTCAGCGCCAACCTGTTCGCGGAGGTAATGCACGCCGCCGGCGTGCCGGCCGGCGTGTTCAACCTGGTGCATGGCGATGGTCCCGGTGTCGGCCAGGCCATCGCCCGCCATCCGGACATCGACCTGGTGTCCTTCACCGGTTCAACCCGCGCCGGCGTGCAGGTGGCGAAGCTGGCCGCCGACACCGTGAAGCGCGTCACCCAGGAATTGGGCGGAAAATCCGCCAACATCATCCTGCCCGACGCCGACCTGCCCACGGCGGTGGAGCAGGGGGTGCGCCGCTGCTTCAGCAACAGCGGCCAATCCTGCAACGCGCCCACCCGCCTGCTGGTGCCGGAGGACCGGTATGAGGAGGCGGCCGCCTTGGCCCGCGCCGTGACGGAAACCATCGTCGTGGGCGACCCGCTGGATGCCGCGACGACCCTGGGGCCGCTGGCCAATGCCACCCAGTTCGCCAAGGTTCAGCGGCTGATCGAGGTTGGTGTAAATGAGGGGGCGGAACTGGTGGCGGGCGGACCCGGCCGGCCCGCGGGGCTGGATCGCGGCTACTACGTCCGGCCCACAATCTTCGGCCGCGTGACCCCGTCGATGACTGTGGCGCGGGAAGAGATCTTCGGTCCCGTCCTGTCCATCCTGACCTACCGCTCGGAGGAGGAGGCCATCGCTCTGGCCAATGACACCGTTTACGGATTGGCAGCCTATGTCCAGTCCCGCGATGCTGGCCGCGCTCAGGCGGTGGCGCGCCGTCTGCGCGCCGGCACGGTCTATGTCAACGATCCGGCGTGGAGTCCGGCCGTGCCGTTCGGCGGCTACAAGCAGTCCGGTAATGGCCGCGAGTATGCCGAATTCGGGCTGACGGAATTCATCGAGGTGAAAGGTGTTGTCGCAGGTTGATGGCGCGGCAGCTTGGTATAAACCCGCAAGATCCGCCGGTGTTCGGCCCCGGATGAGGTGGCCGTCCGGCGGTGGCGTGATCGTGTCCCTGGGCGTGGCGTAACAGGCGCCCGACTGTAAATCGGCGCGACACAGTGACCCTACCGACTTCAATAGAATCAAATGGATACCGTGCCGATTGGCGTACAAGCTACACGCTGACTAACAGCTGCGATGCTTCACGGCGGGAATGACCCGCCGCTATCCGGGCCTCAACCCGTTCCCGAAGGTCCTCTGAATACGGCTTGCCCAGGATCCACCTCCGATAAAGATGAATCACATCCAGCGTCTCAAGGGAATCTGGAGGCTTCTGTGAGGTCGCGTTGCGCCGAGGGTGCTACCGGGGGCGACCGCGACCTCATTGAAGCCGGATTGAGCGAAGCCGCGGGATGACGGGCGCGGGCTATGGGGAAAGTGGCTTTGGGGCCTGGTTCGTGATGCCGATCCGGGCCCGTTGGAAGGGTTCTGATGGGGCTGGATTGACCGTAGGGCGCTCGTTGGCGGCCCACGGGCGAGGACTGGCGTCAGCTTTGCCGCTATTTTGAAGCCGGGAGCTGTCCGCGGTGGTGCGGCGGGTAAAACACCTCCGGCCGGCGCGCGGGGCTGCCGGGGTGGACGGCCGGGCGATGTTGGAATGTTGTCGGTTCATGAGGTGTCGTACCGGAGGGGCGGGCGATGGGGCCGAAGCGGCGGCAAGACGGCCAGGAGGATCATCGCGCCACCGCAGCACGGGCAGCGATCCAGCGGGGGGCTGGCCAATGGGGAGCGGTCGGTGGGTTCTTCGGCCACCGTTGGCGCCGGCGGTGGGACATCGAGGAGCTTGCGGCAAAGTGCCAGCTTTCCGGCCCGGTGACTGTTGGCGAGGAAGCCATAATGGCGGATGCGGTGGAAGCCATCCGGCACGGTGTGGAGCAGGAAGCGCCGGATGAACTCGAAGGATGCCAGGGTCATGACCTTGGCCTTGTCATGATGGCGATAATCCTTCCATCGGAATGTGACGTCTCTGCCGGTCATGGCGACCAAGCGGGTATTGGAGATGGCGACCCGATGGGTGTAGCGGCCCAGATAGGCCAGCACCTGGGCGGGGCCGCCGAAGGGCGGCTTGGCGTAGACGACCCATTCGACCCGCCGCAGGTCGCGCAAGCGGTGGTGGAAGGCGGCGGGCTCCGCCAGGGGGGCGAGGTCGCCGAAGAAGCCGAGGGTGCCGGCCTCGAACGCGGCGGCCAGCGCGTCGAGGAACAAGCGGCGGAACAGGCGGGAGAGCACGCGGACCGGCAGGAAGAAGCCGGGCCGGCATCCGACCCAGCGCGTGCCATCGATCGACGGTCCACCGCCGGGCACGACACAATGGACATGCGGATGGTGGTGAAGGGTCTGGCCCCAGGTGTGGAGCACGGCGACAAGCCCGATCTCGGCGCCCAGGTGCTTGGGATCAGCGGCGATGATGCGCAGGGTCTCGGCGGCGGCCTTGAACAGGATGGCATAGACCACCGCCTTGTTCTGGAACGCGATCTCCGCCACGGGTGCCGGCAGCGTGAACACGACGTGGAAGTAGGGTACCGGCAGCAGATCGGCCTGTCGTGCGGCAAGCCATTCCGCCCGCGCGGCGCCCTGGCACTTGGGACAATGCCGGTTGCGGCAGGAGTTGTAGGCGCACCGCACCAGGCCGCACTCCGGGCAAGCTTCGGCGTGGCCGCCCAGTGCCGCCGTGCGGCATGCCTCGATCGCACCCATCACCCGGCGCTCGACGCAGCCGAGGTGGCCATCGTGCGCCTGGCGATAGGCGTCGCCGTGGCGGCGGAAGACGTCCGCCACCTCCAGCCCGGCCGGCATGGCGATGCCGGCTCAGGCGGGAGGCACCACCTCCAGCTTCAGGCGGTCGAGCGGGCTCTCGGTGCGCCGGATGACGCTGTTGGAGACCTGGGTGTACCGCGCCGTGCTCGACAGGTTGCTGTGGCCCAGCAGGACCTGGATGATGCGGATGTCCGTGCCGTCCTCCAGCAAATGGGTGGCGAAGCTGTGCCGGAGCGTGTGGACCGTCACGCGCTTGGCCAGCCCGGCGGCGGCACAAGCCGAACGGCAGGCCGAATGGAGCACCTGCACGTCCATCGACCGGCTCCCGTCCCGGCCGGGAAACAGCCAATGACCGGGCCGGGCCAGGCGCCAATAGGTGCGCAGGATGCCCAGCAACTGCGCCGACAGCATGACGTGGCGGTCCTTGCCACCCTTGCCGTGCTCGACCCGGATGACCATCCGCCCACCGTCAATATCGCCGACCTTAAGGCTGACGGCCTCCGACGCCCGCAAGCCCGCCGCGTACGCCGTCGTCAACGCCGTCCGGCTCTTCAGGCTCGGCACCGCTTCCAGGAAACGCACCACTTCGTCCGCGCTCAGCACCACCGGCAGCTTGCGTGGCTCGCGCGCGTACGGGATGCGTTCGGGCAGATCGCCATACCCCAGCGTCACGCCATAGAAGAACCGCAGGGCGCACACCGTCTGGTTCAACGCCGGCCACGATATCCCCGTGGCGACCAGATGGACCTGGAAAGCACGGACGTCCTCAAGACCAAGGCGGTCCGGCGACCGCCCAAAATACCGGCTGAACTTCGCCACGGCATGCACGTAGGATCGTTGCGTCGCCGGCGACAGATTACGGACCGTCATGTCCTCGATCATGCGGCGACGTAGAGGGCTCAACTCGGCCATCGCGGAACCTCCGTAAGCGTCAGCGGATCGGCGAGCAGTTCAAGGGTTGACGGCCTTCTTCATTCTTGAAGCGCTGGCGATCCGCTTAAGAGTAATGCGGATCTGCTCTTCATCGATATCGTCGGGGTCGTAGGGGCCGCCGTACCAGTCGAGGGCTTCCTTCTTCTTTTTGCTGCCTCTGCCCTTGTCGGGCCCGGCGATGTCATCGAGGAAGTCGTAGTAGCCGGGAACTCCGCCGCAATCCTCGGGCGGGCAGCGCCGCTCGCCACCAAGGAACTGGGGATAGGGCTGGTCCGGCTGAGCGGCCTCGACGCGCTCGATGATGATCTGGTGTTCCCAGTTGTCGCCCATGTCGTAGACGTAGCCGAACGTCTCGACACCGGCATCGAGCAACTTTTGTAGCTTGATCGTGCTGGCGCGCTTGATAGTGCGCCCCCAGTCCATGCCATCGGGATCGGGAAGGCCGTAGGTGGCCCCCTCGACCTCGAACTCCCACAGATGGTAGTCGAGCCAGCCCATGGCGGCCTGGATGATCTTGTGGAGCGCCGCGAGGCTGGTGGTGCCGCGCACGGCAACGCGGCGCCAGACCAGGGGTTCGGTATGGAGCAGTTCGATGCGCAGGATGGCAAGGGTGTCGGCGGTCATGCCGCGAGTTTGTCAGCCCGGCGCATCCAGTTCCAGGGCAGAAGTTCGGCCAGCCGGTTGATCGGATGCCCCTTGGCCATGCGGTCCAGGACATCCGCCAGATAGGCCTCGGGGTCGAGCCCGTTCAGCTTCGCCGTCTCCAGGACGGAGTAGAGGAGTGCCGCCCGGTCGCCGCCCGCCTCGGAGCCCAGGAACAGGAAGTTCTTCCTGGTGATTGCGATGCCGCGCAGGGAGCGTTCGGCGGGGTTGTTGTCGATGGCGATACGGCCATCGGCGACATAGAGGGTGAGCGCCTCCCAGCGGTTCAGCGCATACCCGATCGCCTTGCCCAGCGTGTTCTTGGCCGACAGGCGCCGTTGCTGCGCCTCCAGCCATGGCTTGAGGTCGTCGAGGATGGGAACGGCGAGTTGCCGCCGGGCGTCCCGGCGCTGTTCAGCCGACAGGCCGGTGATCGCGGCCTCGACCTCGTAGAGCCGCCCGATCCGGCGCAAGGCCTCCTCGGCGATGGGTGACCTGGTCTTCTCGTACTGGTCGTAGAGATGCCGCCGCGCATGCGCCCAGCAGGCAGCATGAACGATGCCCGATGGGATGATGCCGGGCTGGACCAGGCTCGATGGCCGGGTCAGTGCCTCATAACCCGTATAGGCGTCCGCCTGGATCACCCCGCTGAACCCGGAGAGATGCTCACGGGGCCGTTCGCCCTTGCGATCCGGGCTGAAACGATAGAACGCCGCTGGCGCACGCTCCCCGCACCAGGGCCGCTCATCGACCAGGTAGGTCCAAAGCCGACCGAGCCGGGTCTGGCCGTTGCCGGGGGCCAGCACCTTGATCGGCGTGTCGTCGGTGTGGATGACTGGCGCCGCCATTACATGGGCACCGATCAGACCGGCCAGGGGGGCCACCCACCAGGCGGCATGGCCGACCCAATCGGCCAAGGTCGCGCGCTCGATCGCGATGCCCTCGCGCGCCAGGATCGCCGACTGCCGGTAGAGCGGCAGCCCGTCCAGGTACTTCGACACCACGACATTGGCCAGCAGGCCGGGCCCGGGGCGGCCCTTCTCCACCGGCAGGTCTGGGGCAGGCGCCTGGAGGATGACCTCGCACGCCCGGCAGGAGAGCTTCGGCCGGATGTGGCGGATCACCTTGAGGCGGGCCGGGATCTTCTCCAGCACCTCGGTCACGTCCTCGCCCAGCTTGGAGAAATGCGTGCCGCCGCAGCCGGGGCAGACGTCACCGGGGGAATGGACGACCTCCTCCCGCGGCAGATGCTCCGGCAAGGGATGGCGCACCGGATGGCGCTGGTCCCGCTGGCGCCGTTCCGGGGCCGCGTTCCCGGCATCCAGCGACGGCGCCGTCCGGGCGGCTTCGCCTTCCTCCAGGTCTTCCAGCATCAGTTCCAGTTGCGCGATCTGCCGGTCGAGCTTCTCCGATGAGCGGCCGAACTGCATCCGGCGGAGCTTGGCCAGTTGGGCCTTGTACTGCTCGATCAGGAGGCGCGCGCCAGTCAGTTCCGCCCGCGCCGTGGCCAGTTCGGCCTCGCGTTCGGCGAGCCGGGCACGGAGCTCGGCGATCTCTGCGGCGGCGGCGGTCATGGGGCGGATTCTACCCGAAAACGCCGCCGTCGGCAGCGTGGTGGACAGCATCCGAGTCACTATGACGCGCCGGGGGCCGCACGGGACCGAGCGCGCTCAGCAGGCCGCGTCCGGCTGCCAGGTTCGCACCGGCGTCCGCCAATCGATCCCTTCCAGCAGCATGGAAACCTGGGCGGCGGTAAGCGCGACCGAGCCCTCCCGGGCCTGTGGCCAGACGAACCGGCCACGCTCCAGCCGCTTGGAGAACAGGCAGAGGCCCTGGCCGTCCCACCATAAAATCTTGATCAGGTCACCCCGCCGCCCCCGGAAGGCGTAAAGCGCGCCGTCGTGGGGATCAAGCCTCAGCATCGTCTGCACCTGAGCGGCCAGGCTGTCGAACCCACGGCGCATGTCGGTCGCGCCGCACGCCAGGTAGAGGCGGACATTGCCCGGAAGGCCGATCACGACAATGCCGCCAAAACCCGGCGCAAGGCCGCCTCACCGACATCGCCGGTGATCCGCAGGCGCACGCCGGTCGGCAGCTCGACCTCGACCACGCCGACGGCAACGGGCGTCTGCTCCGCCACTTCAGGTACGACAGCCGGTGCGGGCAACGCCGCATCGGCAACAACCGAGACCGGCACGAACCCCGTCAGCTCACCCGACCGGAACTGCTTGCGCCACGTCGATAGCTGACCGGTGCTGATACCGTGCATGCGGCACGTCAGGCTCGGCGACGACCCCGGCGCCACGCTCTGCGCCAGAACCCGCAGCTTCTCTTCGGTACTCCAGCGCCGCCGACGCTCCGGCCCGCTCAAAACTTCGCCGTGCAACTCCGAAGCGCTCGTATGAGCACTTCGAAGCGCCTCCTTGCCGATCACCGTCACGTCATCCATGCGTCCACCACTCAAGCCGAGCGGCAAGCATGCCCATCAATAACGCCATGGGAAGGCGGGGCTGCGCTGACGCTTACGAACCTCCTGTCTGTGGATTGGGCTTCGACAACCGCAATCCTCAGACCGGAGGCCTCATACGCCAACAGCGGCGCCATTCCCGCGACAGCGGGTTCGTTCAATCCCCTTAGTGAGAGTCGCCATCAGCGCTCTCTGGTATTAGTGAGGTGGAGCAGTTGCTCTGCTGTTGTCAGTAACGCTTGCATCGGTGTCAATCGGTGGGCGGCTTGGGCGCCGATGAGGAACATCGGGCCAAGATCCACTCCACGAACCCCATCGAACGCCTCAATGGCGAGATCAAGCGCCATACCAAGGTGGGTATCTTTCCAAATTCGCAGCGCAGTTCAGTCATGGATTTGCTGCAGGGCAGCAATCTTCTCCCGTTGCGTTCTGAGACGATGCGCATTCCCTTAAATAGGCCCTGAGCCATGCGATCCCAGGATCATGCTCAAATTGCGGATGCCATTGCATCATTTCTACGAGCGGGGGCAGTTCTATGGGAACCGGCAGAACGCGTAGCGGCATGTATCGGGCATAAAGTTGGGCCAGCCGGGTGTGCATGGTCGTGATGAGATCTGTGCCGACGATGATGGAGGCAACGGAGGAGAAGTCAGGTGCGACGGCTGCGACTTTCCTGATCGCTCCATATCGGTTCAGGAACCCCTGCTCAAACGTGCCTGACCGTTTGTCCCCCATCATCACCGTGACATGTGTCATTTCCAAATAGTTCTCGAAAGTTAGCGCCCCGGGAACAGAATCATTTCCCGTCCAGGCCACACAGCTATAGGTATCCTTGAACAGAATTTCCCTTGGTTGTTCAGGGATTAGGTAGGAGTCCGGCGATATGATCAAATCAACGTCGCCGCAACTCAGCCGGCCAGCCATGTTGTCGCTGGTGGCGCTGATGTCGAACTGGATGTCCGGGGCGTCTTGGCGCAGGCGGCGAATGGCATGGGACAGCGCCACTTCCGTTACATAATCGGATGCTGCGATACGGAACTGGCGCCGGGCGGTGGTGGGATTGAAAACAGGTCGCGCTTCGATGGCGCTTTGCACCCGGACAAGAATGTCGCGCACCGGCTCCATCAGGGTTTGCGCCAAGGGCGTCGGTGCCATGGTACGGCCGACCATCACCATGATCTCATCGTCGAAATAGACGCGTAGACGGGCTAACGCCCCGCTTGTGGCCGATTGACTGAGGTGCAGGCGATTGGCGGCCCGGGAAACGCTGCGTTCTTCCAGCAGCACATCCAGAGCAACCAGCAGATTCAGGTCCAGATGGCGGAAGCGCATTGATTTCCACCCGTATCGGCGAGGGAGGGCTGGTGGCTCCCCGGCTATTGTTATGGACGGCGCACGTTCTCGTAGGCCCGTTGGCCCGCCAGGCATGCGATGAACCCGGCGATAATTACCGGCACCAGGACGATCATCAGCGACGCGCGCAGGGCGCGCGGATCGTGCAGCACATGGTCGGTGACCAGTGCGATCAAGGTCGGTGCCAGCCCCATGCCCAAGAGGCCGGAGAAGATGAAGTGCAGGGAGATGGCCCGGCCGCGCAGGCGGTTGGGGGTGATGTCCTGAATGGTCGGCGGCACGCTGGCCAGCCCAAGGCCGCTGCCGAAGGTCAGGAAGGCCATGGCCATCAGCGCCGTTTCCTTGGTGGGGGCCACGGCCAGGGCCAGCAGGCCCACCAGTGCGATGGGCCACCAGATCAGCGGCACGAGGAAGCGGCCGCCAGCGCGGTTCGACGCAACCAGACGGTCGCTGATGGCGCCGCTGGCCAGGCAGCCCAGCACGCCGGCCAGGGCGTTCACCGGACCCAGCATCAAACCCACCTGGGCCGGTTTCATGCCATAGGTGCGGATGAAGAAGCTGGCGCCCCAGGTGGCGAAGGTCAGTCCGACGAAGGCTGTCAGGGCGGAGACGACATAGACGGCGGTGTACGCGCCCCTGGCCGCGCCCAGGTGGGCGAAGAATTGTCCGAACGTGGGCTTGGTCGTCACCTGCGCGTCCTTGCGTGTCTCTTCCCGCACCGTGGCCATCAGGCCGGCCAGCACCAGGCCCGGCAGGCCGACGACGAAGAACACCGCCTTCCAGGTGGTGGTGGGCCCCAGGCCGGGTAGCGACACCTGAGGCGCGTCACCCAGCAGACGCAGCACGATCCCGCCCAGCAGCAGGGAGGCGCCGACGCCCAGGTAGTTCGACATGTTGTAGGTGCTCATCGCCCGGCCACGCTGGCGCGGCGGGAAATAGTCCGCGATCAGGGAATAGGCGGCCGGGGCCAGGCACGCCTCTCCGATGCCCACGCCGGCGCGGGCGATGAACAGCTGCCAGTAGCTGGTGGCCAGCCCACAGGCGAAGGTCATGATGCTCCACAGCGCGATGCCGACCACCAGGATGGTGCGGCGGCTGGCACGGTCCACGATGGCGCCGAAGGGAAGGCCGAAGGCCACGTAGAACAGGGCGAAGGCGCTGCCCTGAAGGAAGCTGATCTGTGTGTCGGTGATCGCTAGATCGGCCTTGATGGGCTCGACCAGCAAGGCGATCAGGTAGCGATCAAGGTAGGAGGTGATGCCAACGATCAGCAGCACCAGCACCACGTACCAGGCGTAGGCGGGGACTGGGTACTCGGCAGCCCCCGGGGGCAGGGCGGCCGCGCTTTCCGAACGCGGATCAGCGCCCATCAGAATAACCTCCGCACCGTGACGCCGAAGGTGCGCGGCTCACCCGGGAAGATGATGAAGGTGTTGGCCTGCAACGGCGCCTGGGTGCGCAATGTCGCGTAGTACCGGTCGAACAGATTGTTGGCGTAGAGCGAGATCGACAGGTCGTCCCGGCTTTCAACCGTGAAGGAGGCGTTGACGATGGCGTAGCCGGGTTGCCGGTTGCCGGCCAGCAGCGTGGTGTTGGCGATGTAGTCCGTCACATAGCGCGCGTTGACGGTGCTGTTCAGCGTCCAGTCAGGCGTCAGCGGTACCGAATAGGTGGCGAAGGGTTGCAGCGTCCATTTGGGCGAGTTGCCCAGGCGGTTGCCGGCCAGGGTGGCGTCGGCCGTTTCCTTGCCGTACTGGGCGATGATGAACGCTGCGTTGCCGCCCAGGGTCAGCCCCTTGACGGGGTTTAGCGACAGTTCCAGCTCCACGCCCTTGGACCGCACGCTGGCCGCCGTCTGTACCTGGGTCGACAGCGTGGTCTGGTCGCGGGTCTGGAACTGGAAATTGTCGAAATCCATCAGGAAGGCGGTGGCGTTGACGGTCAGCATGCGATTGAAGGCATGGCTTTTCAGGCCGACCTCGTAAGACTTCACCGTCTCCGCCGCGAAGGTGCCGCTGACGGTCGCCGGGTTGACCGTGGTGGGGCCGCGCGCATCCTTGGCCGCGTTGATGCCGCCGCCCTTGTAGCCGGTGCTGTAGTTGGCGAAGATCATGTCGTCCGGGGTCAGCTCATAGGATAGGCCCAGGGCGTAGGTCCAGTGGCTGGCGGAGTATTTGCCGCCGATGGGGTTGTCGGGACAGAAGGCGCGGGCGGCGCTGGGCACTGGCGCCTTGCAGCGTGCCGGCAGCGGCATGCCGTAATAGTCGGCCACGCCGTCGGTGTAGACTTGGCCGCTGCCGGTCTTCTCCTCCGTCAGCCAGCGCAGGCCCACGGTCGCCTTCAGCTTGGGCGCGATCTCGATGACGTCATGGGTGAACAGCGACAGCCCGCGCCCTGATTGGGAGAAGGTCTGCTGCGTGTCGCCGCCGCCGGCCGGGTAATATGAGGCCGGGGCGATGCCGCCGGACAGCAGGTTGTAGAAGCGGCCGGCGTCGGTGCCGAAGACGCTGCTCTGGCTGGCGCCGATGGTGTTGTCATAGCCGAAGACGCCGAACAGCAGGTCGGCCGGCCCCTGGGTGGTGGTCAGTTGCGCCTCCAGCGTGTCCATGCGGTCGCGCAGCTGCTGGCCATAAACGTTCAGGACGTTGGCCGAGGAGTTGTCGCTGTCGTAGCTGTCGGACGATCCGAAATAGCGGTGGCCGTAGGTCACCTTGGTCTGGAAGTCCTCCAAATCCCAATTGGCGATGGCCGTCACCGCGTGGGCGTTCACCTTGGAGTCCATGGGCCCGTTCAGGGCGACCTTGTAGCGGTTGTCCTCATTGGCGGGGTTGAGGATGGTGCCGCCGGCCGCCGCCATGGTGGCCGCACCGGACCCCAGCGACAGATAGGGGGCGGCGCAGCAGGCCTCATCCTTGTGCTGCACCTCGCCGATCAGGCGCAGGCTGAAGGTCTCGCTGGCCTTCAGCAGCAGCTGGGCGCGGAACTGATAGCGGTCGCGGTCGTTCAGGTCGCGGCCGTCGGTGACGTCGTGGATGTAGCCATCACGGCGGCTGTACAGGCCCGACAGGCGGAAGGCCAGCTTGTCGGCCACGATGGGGCCGGACACGTCGCTGCCCAGGCGCAGGGTGTTATAGTTGCCGTAGGTGATGGACCCGTCACCCGACCAGTCGAAAGTCGGTTCCTTGGTGATCACGTTGATGACGCCGGTGGTGGTGTTCTTGCCATACAGGGTGCCCTGCGGCCCGCGCAACACCTCCACCCGTTTTACATCCATCAGGTCGGACAGCGCCTCGCCGGGGCGGTTGAGGTAGACGCCGTCCTCGAAAATGCCGACCGATGGCTCGAAGCCCACATTCTGGCTGGACGTGCCGACGCCGCGCAGGCGCACCTGCGTGCCTGAGCTTTCGGAGGTAGAGGTGGAGATGAACAGCGATGGGGCGATCTGGGGCAGGGCCCGTGCCTCGGTGATGCCGGACGAGGCCAGGGTGTCGCCGCCGATGGCGCTGATGGCCATGGGGACGCGCTGCAGGGATTCCGATCGCTTGGTCGCGGTCACGATGATCTCGTCCAGCGCCTCAGGCGCGCTTTCCTGAGCCATCGCCGTGTACGCAAGCAGGGGCAGTGTGGATGCGACCACCAGAGACAACGCCTTCATTCTTCCCTCCCGGTTATGATTTTTGCTGGTTCTATAGGGGGAAATTGATGCGTGTCAATATGTCATTTGATTCGGTAATTGATTTGGTGATGGCATCAGGTTTGTGGCGCACGGCCGCGGCCCCCCCCCCCGCGCCATGCGGCGGCCGGGGAATGATCTGGAAAAGGAGAGGGCGCGCGTCAGCGCAGGCCGAACAGCTTCGTCCGGACGGAGCGAAGGTGGTCGCGCATGCATTGTTCGGCGCGCTCGGGATCATGGGCCCGGATGGAGTCCACCAGCACGCGATGCTCCCCATCGGAAACCGCGGTGGCGGTGGCCATGGCCGCGCCGAACACCGCGTCGATGCGGCTGTCCAGGCTGGGTCGGCCCTGGGTGCGCAAGGTGTCGTACAGCAACAATAACAACATGTTATGGCTGGCTTCCGCGACGGTGCGGTGCAGCCGCTCATCCAGGCGCCGCCACAGCGCCAGGGATTGGACGGCGGACATTTCCGCCAGGCAGGCGTCCATGGCCTGAAGGTCGGCCGCCGTTGAATGGATGGCTGCCTGGGCGGCCAACTGGGGTTCCAGCACCAGGCGGGCATCCATGATGTCGCCCAGGCTGATCGGCAGCGGCGATTGCGCCTCGGCCGTCAGGTCGCGCGGACCGACGAAGGTGCCCTTGCCCACGTGGCGCCAGATCAGCCCTTCCTCTTCCACCCGCTTCAGCAGGGTGCGCAGCTTGCCGCGCGAAACGCCCAGCAGATCGCTCAGCTTGGGCTCGGGCGGCAGTCGCTGTTCACCGGATCGGCCGGTCGCCTCGATCAAATCCCGCAAACGGCTCAGGTCATCCACAGCCACCACCGGCATTCCCCCATCTCATGCGCGCATCTTAACGACTTTTCTGGCCGGCTCAATGTGATCAATAATTATATTGATGCAAGTCGATTGACATATTGATTGATCTGACGTAGCTGATTTGGGCGTCGCTCTGGCACTGGCGGCGGATTAAAAGGGGGCCTTCATGTCTCAAGATGACCAACGGCAGTCATTGCCGCTTTTCCTGACCGACGCGGACGTCCAGTCGGTGTTCGACTGGCGGGCGGCAGCCGACGCCTTGCGAGCCGCTTATGCCATGCCCGCCCAGCCGGAGATGTTTCCGCCGCGCATCATGGCGCGGGGGCCGGGCCTGTGGCTGCGCACGCTGAGTGGTATCGCTCCGGACGGCGGTCTGCTGGGGGCGAAGCTGATCACGGCGAACATCCATCAGGGCATCGCCTCCTACCTCATTCCCCTGCTGGATCAGGGGACGGCGGAACTGGTGGCGCTGCTGGACGGCAATTCCATCACCGGATTCCGCACCGCCGCCACCTCCGCCATGGCGGCGGACGCGCTGGCGCCGGCGGGCCCCCTTCGGGTCGCGGTGATCGGATCGGGCTTCGAGGCCAAGAACCATGTCCGCGCCCTGGCGGCCCTGCGGCCCTTGAGCCAGGTGACCGTTTTCAGCCCCAGCCCGGACAGCCGCGCCCGCTTCACCGCGGAACTGGCGGACCTGGGTGTCCCCCTGCGTGACGTCGACAGCGCGCGGGCCACGCTGGACGGCGCCAACGTGGTGATCTGCGCGGCGCGATCCCGCGACGAAAGCCCAACCTTGCTGGGCGACTGGCTGCTGCCCGGCATGACGGTGATCTCCATTGGCTCGACCCTTCCGGAACAGCGCGAGTTGGACCCGGAGGCCATCCGTCGCGCCGACCTGATCGTCGCCGACATGGTGGACGAGGTGGCCCACGACACCGGCGACATGATCGCGGCCGTCCAGGCGGGCGTGGGCTGGGGGGATAAGCTGGTGGCGCTGGCCGACGTGGTCGGCGGGCGCCATCCCGCCCGCACCAGCCCGGATCAGATCTTGCTCTACAAATCGGTTGGCGCCGCCATCCAGGACCTGACCGTCGCCGCCTTGTGCGCCGGCCGGGCACGGCAGTCAGGCATTGGCACCGTGCTGCCTGTCAGCATCGCGCCGGTGCGGAAAGGCAAGAAATGACCTACCCCACGTTCGATGATCCCGCTCTGTTCAAGTCCGCCGCCCATGTCGACGGCGTCTGGATTGAGGCCCGGCCGGGTGAGGGACGTCCCCTCCTGAATCCGTCCACGGGCGAGCGGCTGGCCCTGATCCCGCAGTTCAGCCGCCAGGAGGTGGCGGCGGCCATCGATGCCGCGCATCGCGCTTTCCTCGGCTGGCGGGCGCTGCCGGCCAAGGCGCGCGCCGTCATCCTGCGCCGCTGGTTCGACCTGATGGTCACTCATGCCGACGACCTGGCCCGCCTGATCGTGCTGGAGGAAGGCAAGCCCTTTGCCGAAGCCAAAGGGGAGGTCGCCTACGCCGCGTCGTTCGTTGAATGGTTCGCGGAGGAGGGGAAGCGGGTGAAGGGGGACGTCATGGCGGCGCCGGAGGGCACGCGCCGCATCGTCACGCTGAAGGAGCCCGTCGGCGTGTGCGCGGCCATCACGCCCTGGAATTTCCCGGCCGCCATGATCACGCGCAAGGCGGCGCCGGCGCTGGCGGCCGGCTGTACCATGGTGGTGAAGCCGGCGGAGCAGACGCCGCTGACCGCCTTCGCTCTGGCCGAACTGGCTGCCCGGGCAGGGGTGCCGACGGGGGTGCTGAACATCGTCACCGGCCCGGCGCGCGTGGTGGGGGCGGAGCTGACCGGCAATCCCCTGGTGCGCAAGATCACCTTCACCGGGTCGACCGAGGTGGGCCGCGTGCTGATCGCCCAGTCGGCGGCGACCATCAAGAAGATGTCCATGGAACTGGGCGGCAACGCCCCCTTCCTGGTGTTCGACGACGCCGATGTCGACAAGGCCGTGGCCGGCCTGATCGCCACCAAGTACCGCAACACCGGCCAGGCGTGCATCAGCGCCAACCGCGTCTTCGTTCAGGACGGCATGTACGACACCTTCGCCGCCAGGCTGGCCCAGGCCGTCGGCGCCCTGCGGGTGGGCGACGGCTTCGAGGAGGACGTGCAGCAGGGCCCCCTGATCGATGACGCCGCGGTGGCGAAGGTGGAGGCGCACATCGCCGACGCCGTGGCCCAGGGCGCGAGGGTGACGCAGGGCGGCGGGCGCCATGCCCGGGGTGGCCGCTTCTTCCAGCCCACCGTGCTGACGGGCGTGACCGCCGGCATGCGCATTTGCAAGGAGGAAACCTTTGGGCCGGTGGCGCCGCTGATTCGCTTCAGCGATGAGGCGGAAGCCATCCGCCTGGCCAATGACACCGAATACGGCCTGGCCGCCTATCTGTTCGCGTCGGACGCCCAGCGCATCTGGCGGGTGGCGGCGGCGCTGGAGAGCGGCATGGTCGGCATCAACACCGGCCTGATCTCCAACGAGGTGGCGCCTTTCGGCGGGGTCAAGCAGTCCGGCCTGGGGCGCGAAGGCTCCCTCTACGGCATCGATGAATACCTGGAACTGAAATACCTCGCCTGGGAAGGCGCCCGCGACAACACGTAAGAAAAAGGAAGAGAGCTATGGCCGGCTATCGCCGTAATGAGGCGCGCGAGTGGGCGCGCGAAAAGCTGGTGGGCGTGGTCAATTGCACCATCCCATCCTTCACCTCGGACCTGACCTGCATCAACGAGGCGGCCATCCGCCACGACACCCGGCTGGCCATCGAGCATGGCTTCATGGGCACGCTGGGTGTGTCGGAGGTGTCGATCACCCTGCCGGAGTATCTGAATTTCCTGCGCATCATCAAGGATGAGGCCGGCGAGCGCCTGGTGGTTACCCATCACGCCAGCTGGAACAACCTGGACCAGAACATTGAGGCGGTGCGCGGAGCGGAGGCGGCGGGGGCGGAATTCGTGCTGCTGTCCTATCCGCCCAACTTCTATCCGGAGAGCGAGCAGGACATCTACGACTACACCAAGGCGGTGTGCGACGCGACCAACCTGGCCGTCATGCTGTTCCCCATGTTCCTCTGGGGCTTCTCCAGCCGCATCCACCCGTCCGACATTCCGGCCAGCCTGATCCGCCGCCTGCTGGACGACTGCCCCAACATCGCCGCGATCAAGGCGGAGGGCGGCTTCCCCTCCATCCAGAGCGTGATCGAGTGCGACCGCCTGTTCGGCAAGGAGGTGGTGATCTCCATGCCCATCGAGGGCGAACTGATTCCGCTCAGCCAGATCATGCCCATCCAGCTGTCGGCCACCAGCGATCATGAGTACTACGGCCCCCTGATCCCGCAGGTTTTCACCCTGTTGCGTGAAGGCAAGTTTGATCAGGCGACAGCCATCTATTGGCAGCTGCATCCCGCCCGCAAGATCAAGGGCGCGCTGGCGGCCCAGATGCACGGCGGCAACTTCATCAACCGCCAGGCCTGGAAGTTCCAGGGCTGGCTGCAGGGGTACAACGGCGGTCCGCTACGCATGCCGACACAGCGCATTCATGACCCGCAGATGACCGCCCTGCGTAAGGGGCTAATTGATGCGGGCCTGAAGCCCAGCATGGATCCGTTCCGAGAGTTCTTTGTCGGGCGGAATCCCGCATAACAAGGGAATGTTCCCCATTGGGGGCCTCCCGCCATCCGGACGAGGTGCGCCGCCTGATCCTGGCGGAGTCGCTCATCCCCGGCATCAGCCCGGAGGAGTGATGAATCTGGCGACCGGCGGCTGCTGGCATTTCAGTTTCCACGCCCAGGTCAAGGTGGCGTCCATGCTCACCGGGGGAAGGGAGGCCGCCTACCTTCACGCCCTGGTATGACCTTGCCTGCCTGGACCTTCTTCGGCCAGAGCGGGTCCGCCGCCAGCCCGCGGCCCAGGAAAATGATATCGGTGCCGCCCACGGCAATCGCTTGAAGCGGGTCTTGACAAGACGGGGCTTTCGGAGCGGTGGCGATCTGTGATTCGTAGGAGGCTCCATTGATCTGGAGTTCTCGATGGCCGGTTCGCTTCTCGACCATTTTGCGGCGCTCAGCGATCCGCGGCAATCCTGGAAGGTCGTTTATCCACTGCCGGAGATCCTGCTTGTGGTGCTCTGCGCGACGATCGCGGGGGCTGAGGATTTCGTCGAGATTCGGCGCTGGGGCACGATGAACCGGGATTTCCTGCGGCGGTTTTTGCCCTATGCGGACGGGATACCGAGCCACGATACGCTGAATGACATCCTCAACGCGCTCGATGGCGATCTTTTCGCGCGATGCTTCGGCGACTGGGTCGAGGGGCTGCGCGAGGCCGAACCGGACATCGTCGCGATCGACGGTAAGACCTCGCGGCGGACGCATGACCGGGCGAAGGATCGCAATCCGCTGCATCTCGTTTCAGCCTGGGCCAGCCGGCAGCGCCTAGTGCTGGGCCAGCAAGCGTGCCAGGCCAAGTCCAATGAGATCACGGCCATTCCGTTGCTGCTCGACCGCTTGGCGTTGACCGGGGCGCTCGTCACCATCGATGCGATGGGCTGCCAGACCAAGATCGCCCAGAAGATCCTCGATAAAGGCGCCGACTACCTGCTGGCCATCAAAGAGAACTGGCCCAACCTGCACAGCGAGGTCATCCGCCACTTCGACGATCTGCCGGCCCCCGACACGTTCGAGACAACCGATGGCGAGCACGGCCGCATCGAGGTCCGCCGTCATATCGTCAGCCACGAAGTTGACTGGCTTACCACAGACCGCCGCTTCCCCGGCGAGCCCCGCTTCCCCGGCCTCAAGGCCATCGCCATGGTCGAAGCCGAGGTCGAGCGTAACGGCAAAACCAGCCTGGAACGCCGATACTACCTTTCATCTCAAAAACTCGACACGCGCCTCTTCGCTCATGCCGTCCGAGCCCACTGGCATATCGAAAACCGCCTCCACTGGGTGCTCGATGTCGTCTTCCATGAAGACTTGAGCCGTCTCAGATCCGGCAACGGACCCCAGAACATGGCAACCATCCGACACATGGCCATGAACCTCCTGCGAGGCGCAAAGGATAAGCACAGCCTCAAAGTCCGAAGAAAATCCGCCGCATGGGATACCCAATACCTTCACGCCGTCATCACACAGTCCGCATAACCCCCTTCAAGCGATTCCCCTGCGGTGCCGCCCTGGGCGATGGCAGTGTCCGCCGTCCCGGGCCACCGGATCACGCCGGCGAAGATGAGCGGCCTGCCGGTTGCCGCGGACATGCAGCGCGACGTGAGCAGGCGCTTCCCCTCGGGCATGAATATGGGTTCGACAATGATGTCCACCCGGCAGGCAGGCTCTCCAAATTCCGACCTTTTCGCATTTACTCGGACATGTTCCAACTTGTTCAGAACTTTTCCGAATTCGTTCCAGCGCGATGCCCAAACCATAGGAGCACGGATGCCGACCTTGAAAGGGCTGGCTTGTCCTTATGGGCGTTCAGTCCACCTAGCCGCCTGAGGTCAACGGCAGATAAAGCCAGGGCTCCATTCTTAGGGGAGCTACGAGGTGCTGAAGGCGTGCAAAGTCCAAGCTTTGCGGATGATGGTCTTTCCAAGACCGGATGGCCGCTGCCGCTGCCGCTTACGCTCCGGTGATCATCGTCCGCCAGCTGAGCCTCATCGCGACCGTCATCAACCACGCCCGGGCTGCCTGCGGCTCTGACGGTGCGGCTGGCCGGACTGGCCATGGAGACCGCCGCGCCCATTCATTCAGCGTCTGGTCAGAACAGCCGATCTTCGCTGCGATCGACTTCAACGCCATCCACCGGGACGGATGGTCCTTCTTGTGATCCAACCCTAGCCGCACCGTGCGGACACGCACCTCGGCGGAGAACTTGTTCGTCGTCGGCTCATCGTGGCTTCAGTCACTCAGGAGTGAAAGTCTTCGACGATCCGGCGCGTGTGTGGATGACCAGATGGTGCCGCCCTGTTCGCGATTACGAACGCCGCATCGACGCCTCCAAGGGAATGATCCTGACCGCAATGTCCGGTGTGCTCTTCAGACGCCTCGCGCACCCATAGAGTTGTCAAGCAGACTCCAGTCCTCGGACAGATGGTCTCGAGCTTGATGGAGCAGGATGTTCCAATTTGGATCGACAGCACGAAGGACCACCTTTTTCAGGGCACATGTATAGGAAAAATGCGGCGTGCGCGATGTTACGCAACATGTGCACAACCGTTTCACGACCGCTTCTCGATTTCCCGGTCCATCGCGACCGCTATTTTAAAACGGTACCGGGCCGGCTCGGCCGACGCTGTCGCAAGGCCCCGGCTTGGATGCCGTGCCGTGAGGCGCGGCGCCTTGCGCCGCAGAAGAGGAGTGATTTTCGGATGTACAGAATAGGAAAGTATGCCCTGGCTTTGGGCATCTGCGCTGCCGTGCTCGCGGAGCCCGCCATGGCGCATCATTCCTTCGCCATGTTCGACAAGAACAAACTGTCCGAACTCAAGAGCGTGACGGTGGTTCAATACACATGGGGCAATCCACACGTCTATATTATTGTCAAAAGTGACGAGACGACCTACACGCTGGAATGCGGAAGTATTTCAAACATGAGCGAGACGGGCTGGAAATTCAATACGCTCAAGGGTGGTGACAAGATCGACGTCGTGTTTTACCCGCTACACAACGGCAAGCCGGGAGGAGCGCTCAAAGTCGCGACTCTGTCCGACGGCAAGAAGTTGGAAGCGTGATGATCGACGCTTGCAAGCCCGTATCAGAATAAAAAAGGACAAGGGAAGGTCCTAAAATGGACTTTAAAGATATAGCGAGATTCGCTCTTGCGCTGACTATTTGTACGGAGTGGGTCGCCGACACCGCGTTGGCGGATACGGCCACCGCCCGCACCAAGGGTGAGCCGAACATCACCGGCGTCTGGGAACGTTATCCTAGCGCCTTCCCGGAGGGGGTCACCGCCTTCGACGATATTCCGCCACCCGGTAATGGACCCGACTTGAAGGAGCCCTATGCCAGCCAGTGGAAAGCTCAAGAGGCCAAACGCCAAGCGGCGCTGGACGCCGGCACACCACTTGTTGACGCTAGTACGCGTTGTCTGCCTGAAGGCATGCCGACGATCATGCAAGCCATCTATCCCATCCAGATCCTCCAGACTCCGGGGCAAATCACGGTCCTGGCGGAGCTCTTCATGCAGACCCGCCGCGTCTACATTGACCAGCCGTTTCCGGCGCCTGATGACCTTGCGCCATCATATTATGGTTTTTCATCCGCGCATTGGCATGGAGATACCCTTGTTGTAAAAACACGCGGTATTCGGAAGGACGTCCAGTTCTTCGAAATTCCTCATAGCGATGCGATGACCATCGCGGAACATTACCGACTGATCAAGCCCAACAGGCTGAGGGTGGATATCTCCATCGAGGATCCGGTATATCTCAATACGCCATACCGTTTTACATATGAATACAAGCGGAATGACAAATACCGGATATCCGAATATGTTTGCGATCATCGCCTTGACGTGATCAATTCCGATGGGACCGTGTCCCTCGGGGTAAAATGAATCGCAACGGCTTCAGGGCGCTTTATAGTCTCGCGGCGTTCCTGCTCTTGCCCTGGAGCGCCGCGCCATTGACCGCTAGCGCGCCGCCGGAGCCAGCCCAAGAAGGCAAATGAAGACCATCAGTACCTCGGCACCCGATGCGACTTCGCACGCCCTGGCCGAAGAGGCGCGCGAAGTGCGGGATTTCATCGCCTCCAATCGATCCGAAACCCTCCTGCGTCTTTTCGATTTTCTTCTTCGGCAGTCGATCGAGGGGCGGCGGCCCAAGGAAACGGAGATCGCCGTGGAGGTGTTTCCAGGGGGCCCTGCCGCTTCGGGCGTCCAGGGCTCACAGGTACGGGTCGGCATTTATCGCCTCCGCAAAAAACTTGATCTCTATTATGCGGACAAGCCCGGGAAGCGCCTCATCATTCCGCAGGGCGAGTACGGGTTCGTCCTCAAATCGCCGGATGCCTCCAACCACAATGAAAAAGCGCCTGCCGAAGACGAACGTGTGCGGCCGCGCCATGGCCACTCCGTTCGAGTGGCTGCCTCTATCCTGCTTTTAGCGAATGTCGCCCTGGTCTGGTTGCTTTTCAGAGGCACCATCGGCGTTGGCGGCCCGGCTGACCAACCGGCGTTCTGGCGGTCGTTCGGGGAAAAAACCACCGTCTTCGCTATGGGCGACTATTTCATGTTCATCAGCAAGCCGAGTGAAAAAGGGGTCGAGGAAATCATCCAGGATCCGTCCATCGACTCTGCCGATACGTTCTATGAATATGTCACCAAGACGGCAAGCGAAAGGGGCAGCCTCAGAAACGAGGATCTCTATGCGGTGAGTTCGGACATTGTGGGTTCGATCAGCAGGCTGTGGTCCTACCTCAAGGATTACCGGCTCACCGCTGTGGCATCGTCGGCGCTTGATCCCAATATCATGAAAACGTCGAATATCGTCTATGTCGGCGCGCTCGATGCTCTTAACCCATTGCTGAAGAACCCGCTTTTCCGCGCTTCGCAATTCAACTGCGCGACCACGTGCTACGAGTTGGTCGATAGGCCGTCCGGCCGACGGTTCCTCTCCGACAGCCCCTACCTGTTGGATGACGGGATCATCCCCCGGCGCGACTATGGCTATATAGCGGGCTTTCCGGGACCTTCGGGTAATCAGGTCCTGATCGTTTCCGGCACGGGGGACGCCGGAGTTACGCAGATGGCCGGCATCGTCACCGACGCGAACAAGCTAGAGGAGCTTCGCCAACGGGTCGGAGGGAACCTCAGATCATTTGAGGCCCTGTACCAGGTGCGCACGATGTTCAGTCAGAGCTATGGAAATTTGCTTTTGATTGCCCGGCCGATCAATTCCGACCGGATTTGGGAAACATCGGTAAATAATGGTTCCGTGCCCTAACGACTGGCGGTCCCTGGCCCTCCGTTTTCAGTGGTCGCGCGATCAGAAGGCTCGTGTCGAATATCAGCCCTCCAACGGTGCGGACCTGATAGAGCGCCTCGAACGCCGCCGCGCCATGCGTCTGACGGGCCAGCAGGTCGAGTTCACGTTTGTCGGACACAAGCTTGACCATACGGGAAAGCCCGGCATCTTCGATGCCGGAGATGACAAGGATCTGGTTGCCCGACGGCCCGGGATAGCTGGCGACATAGCCATAGTCATAACCGTAGGCCGGCGCGGCTGGATGCGTGGCGTCCGAATTCTGTGCGGATTCGGACCGCGCCGTGAATACTTTGCCTGAGGCTATGTCTCTCATCTCATCGAAATTTTGGCTGGGGACGAAACCGGACATTTGGAGGATGGGGGAACGCGGCGTCCCCAGCTGTGCGAAATAGTCAATAAATATGACATTCCCCGAGTCAATCGCGTCCTGGGACAACTGCGACACCGGGGTGATGTCCGGAATGCCGTGGTCGGCGCGCATGGCCGATATCAACGGCAAGATCGCCGCCGCTCCGGTGGCCACGCGCGCCGGCACCCGGTGAATGTCGCGATCGTGCAGCTTGCTGAAGTCGTCGGGATGCAGAGTCAGGTAATTATCGAGATCCCGTCCTGACTGGATTAGAGGATTCATGATAAGGCGCCGTGGCTTGCCATCGGGGCCACTTTCTACAACCACATAGAAGTCGCCTACGGCGATCACAGGCAACCGTTTATGCACCGCGACCGGCCGCCAAAAGGCCGTCTGCCAGAGGGGCGACGGGCCACGGTCCAGCTGCTCGAAAAGGAAGAAGGCAGCCCATCCGAGCACGCTCGCGGCGAACATGACCGCGAGCCGCCGCCAAGCCGCACTTCGGGCGGGCGGCGGTTCAGGAGGGGGTACGGCTTCCTCCTCCTCCGTATCCTCAGGCCCGGGGGCCAAGATCAGGCGATATTCCCCTTTGGGGATCTGCAAGCGAGGTCCGCTTTTTCCCGTATTGAAATGATCCAGCCGCTGGCGGAGCCGGGACATATGCCCTCGCACCATCGAATCCTGCGAGGTGTCGAACGCCGCGCTCTTGCCGAATACGGCCATGGCTATTTCGATTTCCTTGGGAGCCCGGCGATCCGCCGAACGCTCCAAAAGATAGTCGAATAGCTGCGTCAGGATCACGGAGCGGTTTTCACCCAGCAGCACCGCCCGGAACTGCGAGGCCTCAGCGGCGATCAGCGCTTCTTTCTCATCGCCGGGCTGATCAGTTGGCACGGTGAGGTTCGACCGCATAGTGGTTACCAGCAGGAGGTATCTCGTCCTGCCCCATCCGGAGTGTCAATGCGCCCCCCTTTGTTCAAACAGTTCGGCATTGCAGCGACGAGGCTGGCGAAACCGGGGCCTATCGTCAAGCACGGCCGGTTACGGCCTGGATCGTCGCGTCAACCTATATCCAGGTCGACGCGCTGGGCGTTGAAGGAGTAGCCGGGCATGGCTCTCCGCATCAGGGCGGATTCGGCAATGGCCGTTTCCTCCGGGGTTACCGGGCCCGCGGTGCCGGTACGGTCCGTATTTCCGCTGAACTCGCGGATTCCTTTGAGATCGGCCCAGACAAGCCAGAAGGACTTGCCATCGGGTGCGATCCATTTAGGCGCGATCTGGGGTGAATACGCCCGCGCGGCGGGGTCGCCACCGGGCGTCCAGGCGGCCTCCTCATGTACCTGACGCCAGGGCCCCCAAGGTGTCGCGGAGACCCAGAAGCCCAAATAGCCGGGCTTGGCGAATTCAGTGCCGTCAGGGGCGCAGCCCGTCCCGGCGCTGACCATCATGTACAAATCCAGGGGTTCGTTATAGACCACGCTCGGCAACCATGTTTCGACGACGATGTCGCCGGGGAAAAGGTTGGAGCGGTTGACCCAGCCACGCGGAAATACATGGACCGGCTTTCGTCCGCCGATGTCGGCCACCCATCGTGCCACGCCGTGGCCCGCCCATCCTCCGAAGAACTCATAGGCGTCGCGGTTGGGTATCCGGTCGATGGGCACCCGGAACATCATCAGCTCGTTCATCAGGCCATCGATATTGCCATTCGGGCCATATACATAAATATACCCGTCGCGGTTCGCGCGATAATCCTGGCCCATCTGGAGAATGGAAAGCAGTGAGAAACAGCCGTTTGGTTCGTTGAAGAAAGCGAGCCGCTTGCGCGACTGCTCCCTCCATCCCTCCCATCTGACCGGAGAGGTACCGTCCTGATTGCGCCATGACCGCCCACCGTCATCGGATTGAATGAGCTTGGCGGCTGTCCAGCGGCGGGGCCGCTCTGCCGCCTGGTCCAGCGCGCTCAGAAATTGATATATCCGGCCGCCCACAGCCAGCAGGCCATGTCCGTGATAATGAGGGGCGTCTTCCGGTTCGCCGGCTTCATCGACATGCGGGTAACCATCGAGTTGGGTCACGGTGGCGTCGGTCGGGCCGCCACCGATGCTCCACAAGGACCTCTTGAAGGATTTCGTGGGAGGATTGAGCCAACCTGGCCCGTCATTGACGACGACCAATTGACGATCGTCCGCGCCCCAACTCATCTTATAACCGTCCCCCAGGCTGGGCAGCCTCAGTATCGTTTCGTCTTGCCGCCGCAGGGACCGGACGGAAGCGGCGCCCCCCGAAGGGCGGAGTGCCGCCAGCACACCGGTGCTGGCGGTAGGCAGCGTCTGGGCCGCCATACCCATTGCCAGGGCCTGTATCAGGAAATCGCGTCTTTGCGGCATGCGAGATCACTCCGTGATCGAGGCGTTGGTCACCCTGCAGGAACTTGAGGTTTTTTCCAGCCGGGGCGGGCCGCCTCGGCTGGCTGGCTGCCCCTGGCCGGTCAAGCAGGCGACCTTCGAATTCAGGTCGCCGCGAAGTCCGCCTCAGAAACTCTGCTGGAACTGCACGCCGAACTGGCGTGGGCGGCTGACCACGCCACGGGGGTAGCGTTCATAGGTTCCGTCAGCAAGAAGCATCTGGCGTTCGAAGCCCGCGGCAGGCTGGTCACCAAAGTTCAGGCGTTCATCCAGCAGATTCTTGACGTAAAATAAGACCTGGGATTGCCCGAAACTCACGCCGATATTGCCGTTGACCATGTTGAACGCCTGGCGCACCACAAAGCCTCCGCGCCCGGTCGGGACATCGACGGAGCCGGTATAGCTGTAGTCGGCAGCAATAAAGAGCTGATAGTCTTGACTGAGGTCCACCTGGTAGAATCCAGATATGGTCCCACTCCATTGCGGAACCTGAGAAAGGGGACTGTTCGCGGGTTGCGGCAGCACGCCGGGATCCAGAAGGACGCCATCGGTATAGCCGAGCCCCAACTCGATCGTGAACGGCACCCCGGCGAAGGGACGGCCGGAAACCTCCATTTCGCCGCCCCGGATACGCGCCTTACCCGCATTCGTCGTGACGGACAGGGTGCAGGTGGGCAAATAAACCGACTGCTGGATGTCGGACCAGTCAATTTGAAAGACCGCCGCGGACGCACTGAGCCGGCCCTCTGCCAGCCGGCTCTTGATTCCGGCCTCATAGCTCCACAGCGTGTCGGATCGATACTGCCGCAACGCATCCCCATTCAGGCCCAAATGCGCAAGGTCGGCCGAACAAAGATCCGCTGGGAGGGATTGCTGCGCGCCCCCGGCCCTGAAGCCCTTGGACACAGAGGCATAGATATTGCCCTGCTCGTCCAGCTTATAGGAGACCACGGCTTTGGGAATGAGCCCCGACTCGCTGTTCCCGATGGCTGGCACATAGGATGACCCCGCGGGTAGGAAGACGAATCCCTGGTCCTCGTTTGCGTCGGTCTTCTGATTTGTCCAATATTGCCGCAGGCCTGCCGTGACGGTCAGCTTCGGGATGATCTCATAATATAGTTCGCCGAAAAGCGCCGCATCGTTGCTGTGAATGAACGTGCCATTGGCGGCGAGATAGGACGGATTGAAGCCCGCGTCGGCCAGCGCCGGAATCGGAGTGACCGGCACGGTGTCACGGCGGTTCTGATGCTGGTAGAATACCCCGGCAATGCCGGAAAGGTGCGGTAATAGCGTGCCATCATCGAAGGAAACGCGACTTTCGTGCGTGAGCCGCGTTTCGGTATGGTGGGTATCCTGGTAAATGGGTGTATTGCCGAAGTCGATCCCCGTAGCCTGGGTAAGGTACAGGTTGCTCCCCTCGGTGTCGTCTTCCCGCTCGTTGATCCGGCGCGCGAAATAGCTGGTGGAAGAAGCCACGGAGAAATCGTCTCCGGTATAGTTCAGGACGAACGACCCAATACCCCAGCGATCCCGGGAATATTCCTGCACGTCTTGGGCACGGTCCACCGTGTAGGACAAGGGTTTATAATCGGGGTAGGGTACGTAGGCGGCCGGAAAGCCGTGCAGGTCGCTTGACTGGCCCATGGCGCTGATGGTCGCCTCCACTTCGTCCGTCAGTTTGGCCCGAAGCGTGACCGACGCCGCGTAGGTGTCATTGCGACCCTGTCCATCCCTGGAGACAAGATTGCCGGAAGCATCGGGAAACCGGCGCGTGATGAATCCGGAATCCCGGGTATCGGCAATGGCGACATCGAGGCCGAGCCGACCGGGAGCAAGCACGACGTTTGCGACGACGTTGCCATCATAATCAAGCCCCCCGCCTTCGGTACCGCCGCCCTGCACCTGCACCTCGCCCGAATTCTCAGTCAATGAAGGCTTGCGGGTGATGAAGCGCACGTTGCCCCCCATGGAACTGGCACCGAACAGGGTTCCCTGGGGGCCCTTGAGCACTTCGATGCGATCGAGGTCCAGCGTCAACGGACTGACGGATGAGGGCACCGGCGTGTCATTGATATAGTAGGATGTCGTCCCACTGCCGGCCACGCCACGAATGGTGGTCTGGCGGCTACCGCTCCACAACAGATCCGCTCCTTGACCATATTGGAAGGTCAGGTTGGGAATGCGGGTCGCATAATCGGTAAAATTCTGAATGTTCTGCGTCTTCAGATAATCGGACGAATAGGCGGTGATGGAGGCTGGGACGTCCAATGCCTTCTCATCCTTCCGCCTGGCCGATACGACGATCTCGGCAATATTGAGTCCATCGCTGCCATCATTCTGCTTCGTGGCTTGCTCCTGTGCATAGACCACGCCTATTGGTGTGGACAGGACGGAACAGGCGAGCAGTAGCACGCGTAAAGACATGAACGTTTTTCGTTCATTTGGAATTGCGGTGCCGCATTCCAAGACCAGCCGATTCTTCAAACCCGTCATGACGGTTTGCTCTCCCCGATTTTGAAAATATGTTTGTTGGCCAGCTTGCGCTTCGCTCCCAGTCAGCGCTTGTCGCGGTTCAAGCCTCGACACCGTCATTTGGCTGGTGCTTCGCCGGCCTTGGCGGTCGTTTTTGAATCACAACAATGAAGCTGAATACGCATATTTGTTGCTTAATGTAAACGATGCTCGAGATAAACGCAGCAAGGCTGCTTGAAACTGTCCGGAAACGTTTCGGAGTGTCCCGTAACGTCGTCCGAGAGCGCCCGTACGTGTGTACGTTCCCCGGTCGCGGTTGGAGGGACAGCATGTCAAGGCGACCAGGGGGCCCGAAGGCGTGACCCCGAAGGCGTGACTAGGACGGCAAGGCGCGACCGGCATCGGCCCTGGCGCTACGGTTGATGATGCGTGGGCATCGGCACGCTGCTGCGCGTGGTTCGCCGCACCAAGTCATCACGAATACCAACGGCTTCCTGGCCACCGGTCAATTCTGCGGCTTGGAACTGTTCACCCCAAGGGGCGCACTCCAGTACCGGGTCAATGTTCGCTGCAGATTGACAGGCCGGTCCCAGTCAATTCCTGGATTTCCATCTCCATCAGCTACCGGGTCTTGGCATCGTGACTGGAAGAGCGCGTCTGTTGTCGCGCCGCTTCATTGGCGTCGTAACCGTACGTAACTTGCGCGCTGAGCCTTCTCCTGCCGGATATGGGCGGAAAGCACAAAAGGGAGGTGAACCGTGCAGGATTTAGGGGCGGTCCAGAAGGGCGGACGCCGCGCGTGTGAGGCTGGAAGCTGTTGGAAAGGAACACGCGCCCTCAAGGTGACCATGCTGACAGGTTGTCTGATTTCAACTGTCAGCCACATCGCGTTGGCGGAGACGGACAACAATATCGCCGAAGACGTGATCGTGACCGCCGAGCGCCGTGATTTGATCGGCAGCGCACTGACCTCCAGTCAGGGAGTGGTGGTCAAGGACGAGTTGGACCTGCTGCCGGCCTATCGCGTGGGCCAGATGCTGGAAACGGTGCCGGGTCTGGTGGTGACCAGTCATAGCGGTGAGGGCAAGGCCAACCAATACCTGCTGCGGGGGTTCAATCTGGACCACGGCACCGACTTGGCCGTCAGTATCGACGGCATGCCTGTCAACATGCGCACCCATGCCCATGGCCAGGGCTATACCGACCTGAACTTCGTCATCCCGGAACTGGCCAACGGCTTGGGTTATACCAAGGGTCCCTATTTCGCGGCCCAGGGCGACTTCTCGGCGGTTGGATCGGTCCAGATGGGCTACGGCGACCAGATTGCGAGCCAGATGGCGTTGACGGCCGGCACGCTGGGCTATCAGCGTGCCTTTGCCGCCGGCACGACCGATCTAGGGTCCGGTCACCTCACCGCGGGTGGGGAACTGGTGCATTACGACGGCCCCTGGGACCATCCGGACAACCTGCGCAAGGGGAACGCCGTGCTGCGTTACGGCCAAGGCGACCATTACGATGGCTTCACCGTCACCGCGATGTATTACCATGCCTTATGGAACGCCACGACCGATCAGCCGGCGCGCGCCATCGATGACGGCTTGATCGGCCGCTACGGCACCTTGGACCCGTCGGATGGCGGCAAGGCTCAGCGCATGAGCCTGTCCGGCACCCTCGCCCTGCCGGTGGACAAGGGCTGGCTGGCCGGCGGCGCCGTGAAGGCCAACGCTTATGTCGTCAACAATCAGCTGACCCTGTGGAACAACTTCACCCATTTCCTGGATAATCCGGTTCTGGGAGACCAGCACGAGCAAAACGAGAACCGCATGGTGGCGGGTGGGGCGGTCAGCTACGCCAAGACATTGTCCTTGTTCGGTGTCGACCATGAACTGCTAACCGGCCTGGATGTTCGTTTCGACGACGTGAATGTTGATCTGCTGGCCACCCACCAGCGCGTGCCTTATGAGGCACTGGGCGACGACAACGTCCGGGAGGCCGGCGGCGGCGCCTACCTTCAAGCGATCAGCCATTGGACACCCTGGCTGCGCACCGTTGTCGGCGCGCGCGAGGATTACCTGACCGGCACTGACCATGGCACCAACGCCGGCGTGGTGGCTGCCCGCCTGGCGCAGCCCAAGGGCAGCGTCATCGTCACCCCCTGGGAGAGCACGGAGGTCTATGTCAGCGCGGGTCGCGGCTTCCATAGCAATGACGTGCGCGGCACAACGCAGGGCAACGCGCCGCTGCTGCCCAAGGTGGACGGGGCGGAGGTAGGCCTGCGCAGCACCCTCCTTCCCAACCTCACGGCCACGCTGACGGCCTTCCAGATGGATTTCGTGTCGGAACTGACGTACAACGCCGACGCGGGCCAGACGACGGCGGGACGTCCCAGCCGGCGCCGGGGGCTGGAACTGAACACCACCTACGCGCCCTGGTCCTGGCTGGAACTCTATGGCAGCGTCGCCTTCAGCCACGCCCGCTATACCGACCGCGATCCCGCGGGCGATTTCATCCCCGATGCCCCTAAATACATCGGTTCCCTGGCCCTGTACCTGAAGGACCTGGGATCATGGGGCGGGGTGGGGCCGTGGGCCGCCGGCACCTGGGCGGAGGGGCGGCTCTCGGGCGGGCTGGAATTTCGCTATCTCGGCTCCCATCCCCTGATCGAGGACAACAGCATCCAGTCCAACGGGTATAGCGAATGGAATCTGAGCCTGGACTATAAGCTGGAGAGCGGCCTGCGCCTGGGTATCGGCGTCTACAACATGTTCAACAGCAAGGACGATGCCGCCGACTATTATTACACCGATCGCCTGCGGGGCGAACCGGCGTCAGGCGTTCCCGACATGCATATCCATCCGCTGGAGCCTCGCTCCGTCCGCTTCACCGTCGCCCGCCAATTCTGACTCCCGTGGATGTTCATCCCAGGGCGGATCGCGCGACACCGGTAACAGGGTTGGCGCGATCCGCTCATCGGGACGACAGGGAAGGCGGTTGCGGCGCGACGAGACGCGACGGCCCCCTATGATCCTTTGGGCCGCGACCAGGCCCAGCCGGCGATGCGCCAGCCGGCGCCTTCCCGGCGCAAGGCGACGGTGAAGATCGCCCCCAATTCCGCGCCCGGCTTGCCGTTGAGCTTGTACCGGAAATCGGCGGGGACGACGACGTAGGCGCTATCCGCCTCGACATCCACCCGCCAGGGCTTGCGCAGCTTGTTGACCCCGTCCGTCAGGCCGATCGACTGGTTGAATGCCGCCAGTCCCGCCGCCCAATGGGCGCACGTGTCCTTGCCGTGCCACTGAAAGGGCGCGAATTCGTCAACGATCGACGTTTCCTCGGCACAGGCGGCGATCGCGGTCGCGACGTCGCCCCGGTTCAGGCTGTCCACCCATTGGTTGACGGTCTTCATCACGTCGTCGCGGTCGGCGGCGACGGCCTGCTGAGTCAGTAACGCCATACCGGCGGCCGCGATCGTGAGGGCGCGCCCGGCGCGCCGAAGCATCTGTTTCATGGCTTCTTCCTGGAGATGAAAAGGCACGCCCCCCGGGGAGTACCGGCTAGCGCGCGACCACGGGATGGCGCAGCGTGCCGATGCCATCGACCGTCGCGACAATGACGTCGCCCGGCCAGACCCATTCCTGCGGGTCCCGGCCGGCGCCGACGCCAGCGGGTGTGCCAGTCGCGATGATGTCGCCTGGCTCCAGCGTGATGCCCCGGCTGATGTCGGCGACCAGTTCGTCGACCTTGAACAGCATGTACGCGGTGTTGCTGCGCTGCTTTTCCACGCCGTTGACGGTCAGCCACAAGTCGAGTGACTGCGGATCGGGGATTTCATCGGCGGTGACGACGACCGGTCCCAAGGGGCAATAGCTATCCTGCCCCTTGGAATAAATCCATTGGCCGGCGCGGCGACAATCACGTGCGCTCATATCGATGCACACCGTATAGCCGAAGACATGGCGCAGGGCGTCGGTACGGGGCACGCATCTGGCTTTGGTGCCGACAATCACCGCCAGTTCCACCTCCCAATCAAGCTGCTGCGTGATCTTGCCGTCATGCAGGATAGGCTCGCCCGGTCCGATGACGCTGGTCGGCGGCTTGGAGAAGATCACGGGTTGGCGTGGCAGGTCCGGCGAGGTGTCGAGCGACTTGGCGCTTTCGGCGACGTGCTGGGTGTAGTTGAGGCCGATGCCGAAGATGTTCTTGCGGGGGCGGGGGATGGGCGCCAGCAGCGTCACGTTCGCCAACGGGACGGCGGTGCCGAGTGGGAACCCTCCTTCGCACTCCGCGATCAACCGGGTGGCGATCGCCACCGCTCGCGGACCCAGATCGATGAATTCCAGCATCGAAGAGGGGAAGGGAACGTTTTTCGCGCCGCCGAAGCGGGCCAGGTCGATCACGAGATCGCCGGCGATGGCGCCGAGGCGCGCCGCCGACTCCACATCGGCGCGGTAGGTGACGAGACGCATTGAAATTCCTTCAGGCTTGGTCAGGAGAGGACCGGCTGATGTCCGCCGTTCTCGCCCAGGGCTTCTTCGCGATAGAGACCGAGCGCGTGCATGACGGGCAGGTCGTGGAAGCTGAACAGGCAGGCGTCCTCGGTGGCGGAGGCGTTGGCGTGTTCGTGATACATCCAGGATGGGACGACGAAGATATCCCGCTCCCGCCAGTCGAAACGCTGCCCGTTGATCACCGACCAGCCCCGGCCTTTGGCGCACTGATAGACGAAACTGCCGGTCTGGCGGTGGGCCTTGGTTCTCTCCCCGGGTCTCAGCATTTGCATCGTCGCGCCGATGGTCGGCATCACCGGCCCGCCCGTGGCCGGGTTCACGTAATCCATGATGAGGCCGTCGAAGGGTGAGCCGTCCGAGACCCGCGCATAGCGCGACAGCGCCTCATAGGTCGGCGCCCACTCATACTTGAGCAGCGGCGAATAGCGTTTGGCCCAGTGCTGGCCCGCCGGCCGCAAGCCGGATCCGGCCCACATGGCGAGACTGTCGTCCACGGGGTGGGCGACGGCCTGCTGAAGCTCCGGGTGGACCTCGTAGAAATTGGCGTCTAGCGCGTTCATCAAGGGAATGTCGAGCCCGTCCTGCCAGATGCAGACCGTCCCGTCCTCCGCCACGCCGTGTTCGTGCCACGTGCCGTTCGGCGTCAGCACGAAGTCGTTGGCGCCCAAGGTCATCTTGTGACCATCGACATTGGTGAAGGCGCCACTGCCTTCCATGATGAAGCGCAACGCCGACGCGCTGTGGCGGTGGCTGGACGCGCACTCGCCTGGTTTCATCACCTGCAGTCCGGCATAGAGCCATCCCACCGCGGCGACGACATCCGACCGTCCCTTGTTCTCCAGGTAAACCACGCGGCGCCCAGCCTGCTCAGGCGTCACGAGGTCAAGCGCCCTTAGCACGTCCTGGCGCAGGTCTTGGAACCGCCAGATCATCGGAACCGATGAGGATCTGGGCTGCCACGGTTCGATCTTGTTCGCGACGGTCCATAGCGCACCCGTTCCCAAGCGGCCGAGCCGCCGATAATAGTCAATCAATTCAGGTGTATCGGACACATTGGCGCGGCCAACGACATCCTCCCGATACGCGTCGTAGCTGAGCTCGGGCATGACGCCCTCCAAGGATTTATTATAGGCTTAAAATATCTTGCCAGGTCGGCAGATGCAAGTATCTTGGCGGGAACAACAACGCCGCCAAGGCGTCCACGGATGGAAGCGGGAGGGTGGCCGTGCATATGGACTTCGATTTCAGGCAACTGGTGGCGGCGGACCGCTACAAGCTGATGAGTGCCGCGATAACCCCCCGGCCCATTGCCTGGCTGACCACCCTCTCGGCCGAGGGGTATCGCAACGCCGCGCCCTACAGCTTCTTCAACATGATGGGCTCGGAGCCCCCTCTGATTGCCATCGGATTGATGCGCCGCCCCGACGGCACCTTGAAGGACAGCGCCAGGAACATCTTGGAGACGGGCGAATTCGTGGTGAATCTGGTAAGCGAGACGGACGCGCCGGCGATGAACTTCACCTGCATTGACGCGCCCCCGGAATTTGACGAACTGGAGCATGCGGGGGTCGCCGTCGCGCCCTCGGTCGCGGTCGCTCCTCCACGGATCGCCTCTGTTCCGGTCGCGATGGAATGCCGGCTTTTCCACCATGTCGATGCCGGGCAGTCCACGGTCGTCCTGGGTGAGGTGCTGCACTTTCACATCCGCGACGATCTGGTTGATCCACGGCGCCTGCATGTGGACACGTTGGCCATGGCGCTGGTCGCGCGGATGCACGGCGCCGGCTGGTACACCCGCTCGACCGACCTGTTCCAGCTTTCACGGCCCTCCTACGCGGAATGGCTGGGGGCGGGGGGCTGACTAAAGGGGCGCGTCCCAGGCGCGAAGCGGCACAATCACCAGGTTGCCGATCCTGCCGTTGGCCGCGATGGTGACACTGGCTTCGATGACGCCATCTTCAAAGCGCGCGCGGTAGCGATACAGCGTGTCGCCGCACATGTCCTGCCGGCCGAACGGTGCCAGCTCCCGCAACTGGCCGAGCGCGGATATGGTCTTGGTGTAGCCGGCCATCAATTCCGTGAAGTCCAGCTTGGCGTAATCCGTGAAGTCGCCATAGGCCATCCGACCCGCCGCTATATCGCCCAGCAGGCGCTTCACCCGCTCGGTCATGGGCGGTTCCCCGTCGTTCGCCGGGGTGGCGGGTGCGCGGGCGAGGCCAGGTTCCACGATTTCCGCGACATGGCGGGCGATGCTCCCGGCGTCGGCATTGTCGCTGTTGGCAAAGACGGCGACCGTGAGGCGGCCTTCGAGATAGCGGACGGCATAGGTCTGGAATCCCTGCCAAGTGCCGGAATGCCACCACACGCTGTTTTGGGTGTCGGTTTGCTGGAACCAGCCGAATCCATAAGGGTAAACGCAGCCATCGTTCAGGCGGGCCGGCTTCGCGACCTGGGCCCAGGAATCGTCGGTCAGCACCAGGCGGTCTGCCATGCCCACCGCCCAGGCCGCATAGTCGAGCACGGACAGGTACAGGGACCCGTCGGCGGTCGAGTTGGCGGTTGGCGAGATCCATTCGGCATTGCGCAGCGTGCCGTCCCGCGCCTCGTAGCCTGCCGCCCGGTTGGGGATCACGGCCGTCTCATCGATGGCGCGCGCGGTGCGCATTCCCAGTGGCGTGAACACGCGCTGTCGCAAGAGGTCGGCGTAATATTGACCGCTCACCCGCTTCACAAGGAAGCCGAGGACGATGTAATCGGAATAGCTGAAGCGCCAGCGGGCGCCGGCGGGGAAATTCAGCTTCTGGTTCGCGATGATGTCCAGCAATTGCGCATCGGTGTAGTCGGTGCGGAAATCGCCATTCGGCGTCGCCGGCAGGCCCGACGTGTGGTTGAGCAGTTGGCGGATCGTGATGGGCCGCCAACTGGGTGGCACTTCGGGAAGGTGGAGACGTATGGAATCGTCCAACCGAATTTTCCCATCCTGGACCAGCAGCATCACTGCGGCGGCCGTGAGCTGCATGCCGATCGCCCCGGTCTTGAACAGCGTGTCCGCATGGACGGGCACCTGATGCTCCAGGTTGGCTGAACCGTATCCTTGGGCGCGCAGCAGCCTGCCGTCGCGCACAATCGCGACCGCCAGGCCGGGAATGCCCTCGCGGGTCATCTCGGCGGCGATGTAGTCATTGACCGGTTCCGCGGTCGCGCGCGCCGGCATTCCGAGCAGAATGGCAGCGGCCAGAAGGTATTCGATCCTGTTCATGGCGAATACCCTTGCAGACGGGGAAAAATGGAACAATTGCCGAAGCGGTCATTTCCTTGGCGAAAGCGGTCGTCCGTCAGCCCGGTGCGCCTGACAGCTTAGTGTGGGATCGGTGCTGCCGCTGGCGTGTCCGATGGTGATGGAGTGCCATCCGCTGTCGCGGATTTATCCCAGATACCCTGGGACCGCAGTTCGCGATGCAGGACTAGGGTGGCGCCAATATTGAGGTTCGCCATGGCACGAACCCGGTAAAGCATTTCAAGGCCACGAAAGGATACGTTCCCGTTGAACCCGGCCGCGGCGATGCGGGCGGGTTCACCCGCCAATTCAGCCATTTCCAACAGGCCGGGATCGCGGGTTCCCGCGATGATCATGATGGTGTTTCCGGCGGGCCCGGGCAGGCTGGCCATATAGCCGTAATCCACGCGCGGTATGCGCTCCTCGGTCAGGACGACACCGTCGGACTGATATTTCGTGCCAGTCGCGGCGTCGGTCAAATCATTGAACGTGTCACCAAGCGTGAAGCCCGAAGCCTGGAACAGGGGATCGCACAGCAGGACGCTGAGGCCGCTCAACAGGCCGACGTAGACAACGTCGGACGACTTGAATGCGTCAGGAACCAGTTGCGAGGCCGAAATCAGCTTGATGGGGCGTGCTTGCCCTCGCGTGAGGTCGCGTAGGATGGCCTGGACCTTCTCCAGCGCCATAATGGTGCTGGATGAGACATATTGCTCCCTGGGAGGGGTAATGCGTTCACCCTCCTCCGGATGGCGCATCAGGTAGATGTCCAGGTCGTCCCGGGTGAGAATGGAATGATCCCAGACAAGACGGGGCACTGCGGTGGACGTGGGGCCCTGGCTTCCCATCTGGCCGAACAGGAAATAGTCGCCCATCACGATGGTTATCGGCCGGTCGCTCTTGGCAAGGGGCCGCCAGATGGCGGGCCATGTCGGCCGGTCCTGGACGGCCGGAAAAAGGAAAAGAATGGCAAGAAGCGCCACCAGGCAGGCAGCGCCCAGCGCCAGGCGTGAGCGCGGCACCGATCGCGCCCGGCCCAGAGGGACCTGCTCGGCGGGGGCCACCTTCGGCACGACCGTTTCGGCAACGCCGGTCAGTTGGACGCTGTACTGCCCCAGGGGAATCATGAGGCCTGGGTCGGGGCGGTCCTTGTAAACCTCATCCATCAGTTTGCGCAGGCGGTGGATGTACACCCTGACCGTCGCATCCTGGGGCGCGTCCAGCGTCCTGCCGGTGGAAAATATTTCGTTTGTTATCTCCAGCTCTGTCGGCGGCCGCAGGTCGATGGTTCGTTCCAACAGGAAATCGAACAGGCGCAGAAGCTTGTCCGACCGCTTGGAGCCCAGTTCGTCGCGCAGGACCTGCGCGGCTTCGCGCAACCGGTCTCCGCGGAGTGGAGCGCCGTCTCCAGCGGGAGCCGGTTCCTCGGCACCGTGCTGGGGTGGGGAAGGTTGCCGATGAGACCAAAGCTTCATGCCGTTCAAACCTTCAGCAACGCGCGTCCATTTCAGGAATGTCCAAATCCTGTAACGCTTCCCCCCACTGTCACGGCGCTGCCGCCGCTGGCTGGTTGGCTTAGGGATTCGGGGGCCATTACGGAGCAATTTTAATGGGGAAGATGCCGGAAACCCTATTGAAACGTCCCCGCGTTCCCGCCCTGTAACGGTTTCACAACTGTAATCGCCGCCACGAGTTCGGAGCAAGTGCTAAGACTTTTCCAGGGCATCCCTTACCGGCGCGAGACATGCGCCGGGGTCCGAGCCGCACGTGGGAACAGCACGTGGCAACGGGGAAGCGCCTGTGGCGGCCGGATAAAGGGAGCAAGGGATCGGGCGCCAGGGATTGCTTCAGACACGCGCCTGAACGTTCCCGCCTTGGTTTTTCGCATCGTCCGGATGAAGGCGACGGCGTGGCCGCGCGGCGCGCGACACGCGGTCTTAAATAAACAGGAGTTGATTGATGAAACTGGTCAAGAAAGCGGTATCGGCGGCTGTCGGCGTCGGTCTCGTCGCGGCCGTGGTCGCCATGCCGGCCTTGGCTCATCACTCGTTCGCGATGTTCGATCAGACGAAGATCGATCAGCTGAACAAGGCGACCGTCACCGAATTCCGCTTCGCCAACCCGCATTCGTTTGTCGTCGTCAGCGCCGAGGGGGCGAATGGAAAGACCAGTTACGCCTTGGAATGCAGCAGCGTGAACATGATGAGTGCCGCGGGGTGGGATCCGACGACGATCAAGGCGGGCGACACCGTCAACATCGCGTTCTATCCGCTCCGCGATGGGCGGCCCGGCGGGATGCTGAAGACGATCACGGTTCCGGATGGCAGGACCTTGAGCGGCTGGTGATGCCGATGGCGGAGGGCGCGGCGCCCTGACCAGCATCCCCTTGCTGGCGCCTTGGCGCCGCGTGCCGGATGGCGACCAATTCATAAAGAGTCAAAGGGACTGGGAGGTTTGTGATGAGAATGGGGAAGCCCCTGCTGCTCGCCGTGGCCGTGGCGGCGATCTGCGCCGGGCCGGCGGGGCATGCCACCGCGGCGCCCGCGCGTCATGCGGCGGAGCCTTACATGACCGGTATTTGGGAAATATATCCCGACCCTTTCGCCGGCGACGAAAACACCTTCAAGGAGCTTCCGGTGCCCGGCGACGGGCCGCACCTGAAAGAGCCATACGCGACCCAGTGGAAAGCGCTTCGGGCTGAGCGTGACGCCAAGCTCAAGGCCGGCACCCCGCTCGTCGATGCCAGCACGCTGTGCCTGCCCGAAGGCATGCCGACGATCATGGGGGCCATTTTCCCGCTGGAATTCCTCCAGACCAAGGGGCGCTTGACCGTGCTGGCCGAGTTCCTCAGCCAGACGCGGCGGATTTATCTCGACCGGCCGATGCCCCCCCCGAACAAGCTGGTGCCATCCTACTACGGCATGTCCATCGGCCATTGGGAGGGTGATACCCTGGTCGTCACGACGCGTGGCGTGAAGGAGGACGTTCGCTTCTTCGAAATTCCTCACAGCGGCGACATGACGATCACGGAGCGCATCCGTCTGACCGCGCCGGACATGATGGAAGACCAGATCACGATCGATGACCCCAAGATGCTCCTCGAACCCTACCGCTTCACCTATGGCTACAAGCGGAACGATAAATACCAGATCATGGAATACTACTGTGACCGGGAAGATCCGCTGTTCAAGGTCAAGCAGGATGGGACTATCGAAATGAAATCAATCAGCGAAATCAAGTAAACGGGTTGCGGATCGCCCCGCCGGTACGGCGGCCCTGTCGTCAGCCCTTCCGCGCCGTCGGCCGCTTTCGGGCGGCCGCGCGTTTCCCCCAGGCAAGCCGCTCGCCTTTCCCGGGAGCAGGACAGCATGTCGCATCGACGGAATTTTCTTAAGCGGGCCCTGGCAACAGGGGTCGGGGCGGCGCACACCCTGTACGCCCCGGCGATCCTTGCCAGTGCCCGGCCGGGTGCCAGCCGTGCCCACGACATCGTCTCGGCCATCCGGCGCGACGACACGACCCGACGGTCGCGGAACCTGGGCGACGGCTATCACATGACCTGGACCGCCGCCGATCGCCAGGTCGTGATCGTCAATGACGGCACCGGCTGGGCCGATCCCCCCACCGCCTTCTACAACACGCGACTGTGGGCGATGGACGGGCCCGCTCAAGGCGCGACATTCGGCGACATCACCGGCTATCCCGAACTCGACCGCGCCACGCGGCCGGAAGGTGCGCCGTCCTATTATGGTTTTGGCCTGCTGTCGGTGCGTGGCCGGCTGTACCAGTTCCTGAGCACGCTGGACGATGCCAAGGACCGGCCACGGCACTGGACGGGGGCGAAGCTTATCCATTCCGATGACGGCGGCCTTAGCTGGCGTAACCAGGACGGCTCCGCACCGGTGGTATGGGAGGACTGGGGGGACCAGAACCGTGACCGGTTCGCGTTTTTCGATGAGCAGGACGGGTGCTTCTCGCTGCTTTCGATCCTGCAGATGGGGCAGGACTATCGCGCCAATCGCGATGGCCATGTCTATGTCTACAGCCCGAATGGAAGCCGTGATGGCCGGATGAATGAGCTCGTGATGTTCCGGGTGCGTGTCGAGCATATCCTTGAGCGGCGCGCCTATGAGTTCTTCGGCGGCCACCTCGCGGGGGGCGATGCGCGCTGGGTCGGGAACATCGCGGATCGCAAGCCGGTGCACACCTTTCCGCGCGGATGGGTCAATCATGCCAACCTGTTCCCAGGTGACCTCGTCCTGGAATCCTGGCTGCCCAGCGTCGTCTACAATGAGCCGCTCGACCTTTACATGATGGCCAGCGCCGGCATCGGTTGCGCGCCCGATGGAACGGAGTTCGGCAAGCCCAGCTATCTCGGCCTGTGGGTTGCCTCGGCGCCGTGGGGGCCCTGGCGGCAGGTGCATGAAGAAACCGCCTGGATGCCCGGGGGTGACATTGCGGCGCGCGCCTACGGGCCCCAGATCGCGCCGAAGTGGATCGCGCCTGACGGCAAGTCGTTTTGGCTGGCCTGGGCCGACCTGAACGGCATCCGGGCCTTCGCGAAGGATGAAGACCGGCTGGCAGCCGCGCTTGAAAAGGCGGATGGCGCCCAGGCGCGGGCCGGGATCGAGGCGAACTTCCTTCACCAGTACATGCCGGGCTTTTCCTTCAACGCGCAGCGGATCGACCTGGTTCTCGGCTGAGGGCAAGAGCCGTACCGCCCCGGGCCAAGCGGTTGGGATGAAAACCGGCGGAATACTTTAGGCCTAAACATATGCGCATGCATATCAATGGATGACGGACATGGCTGAGCGTTCTTTTGCCAGGGAAGTTGAGCATCTGCGACTGGGAGACGGCGACGTCTTCCGGGGCGAGGCCATTCTGGCGATTACCAAGGGTCTGCTTCAGGCCGGCGTCTCTTATGTGGGCGGATACCAGGGCTCCCCCATTTCCCACCTTATGGATGTCCTGGCTGATGCGAAGGACATCCTCGACGAGCTGGGCGTTAACTTTCAAAGCTCGGCGAACGAGGCCACGGCGGCGGCCATGCTTTCGGCCTCCGTCATGTATCCCCTGCGGGGAGCGGTGGCATGGAAATCCACGGTCGGAACGAATGTGGCTTCCGATGCGCTGGCCAATCTCGCGTCCGGCGGCGTCACCGGCGGCGCCTTGGTCATCATCGGCGAGGATTATGGTGAGGGCTCCTCCATCATGCAGGAGCGCACACACGCCTTCGCGATGAAATCGCAGATGTGGCTGCTCGACCCGCGCCCTGACCATGCGTGCATCGTCAATTTGATCGCCCGTGGCTTCGAGTTGTCGGAAACCTCGAACACGCCGGTCATGCTGGAGGTCCGGGTCCGCACCTGCCACATGCACGGCAGTTTCGTGTGCAAGGACAATGTCCGCCCATCCTTCACCATCGATGACGCGCTTAACGCGCCGAAGCGGGATCTCAGCCGCATCGTGCTGCCCCCGGCGGCCTACGACCATGAGCGGGAAAAGATCGCCCGGCGCCTGCCGGCGGCGGTCGATTTCATTCGCGCGCGCCGGCTGAACGAACTGTTTGGTCCGGCCACGGGCAAGGTCGGTATCGCCCTGCAGGGCGGAATGTACAACAACGTGATCCGCGCCTTGCAGTATCTCGGCCTTTCGGACGCGTACGGCGACACGCAGGTCCCGCTTTATGTCATGAACGTCACCTATCCGGTGATCGACAGCGAGATCGCCGATTTTTCCATGGGCAAGGACGCCATCCTCATGGTGGAGGAAGGACAGCCCGAATATCTGGAGCAGGCCGTCAATACGGTGCTGCGCCGGCGCGACATCAATACGCGCGTCCGCGGCAAGGACGTCCTTCCGATGGCCGGCGACTACACGATACAGGCGCTCGCGAAGGGCATTCAGGCGTTCCTGGACGATCATTCCCCCAATCTGCTGGGCAACCGCCCCCCGGTTCCGGATGCCAGCCCTGTGCTGGCGGCTCCCAAGGTCGAAAGGCTGAAGTCCGTTGTCCCGCCCCGTCCGCCGGGCCTATGCACCGGCTGCCCGGAACGCCCGATCTTCGCCGCCATGAAGCTGACGCAGCAGGAGCTGGGCGACCATCACGTGTCGGCCGACATCGGTTGCCACCTGTTCTCCATCCTGCCGCCCTTCAATATCGGGACGACCACCATGGGCTTCGGCCTGGGTGCCGCCTCGGCCGCCGCCTTCAGCAAAGGAACCGGCAAGCGCTCGATCGCGGTCATGGGCGATGGCGGTTTCTGGCATAACGGCCTGACCAGCGGGATCGGCAACGCCGTTTTCAACAAGCATGACGGCGTCTTCGTCATCGTCGACAACTTCTATTCGTCGGCGACCGGCGGGCAGGACATCCTTTCCTCCCGCGCGCACAACAAAAGCCGCCAGACGAACAACCCCATATCCAAGGCGGTCAAGGGGGTGGGCGCCACCTGGGTCCGTGAGGTCGATCGCACCTACGATGTGGGCAGGATGCGCGCGGTGCTGAAAGAGGCGCTGACGACCAAGGAGGAGGGGCCCAAGATCATCATCGCCTCCTCCGAATGCATGCTCAACCGGCAGCGGCGGGAGAGGCCCCTCACGGCGAAGTCGATCAAGGACGGCAAGCGCGTAGTCAAGGAGCGCTTCGGCGTCGACGAGGATGTCTGCACCGGCGATCATGCCTGCATCCGCTTGTCCGGCTGCCCGTCTCTTTCCGTCAAGCAACTCGACGATCCACTGCGTGACGACCCGGTCGCCGCGATTGACAATTCCTGTGTCGGCTGTGGCAACTGCGGCGAGGTATCGGAGGCGGCCGCCCTCTGCCCGTCCTTCTATCGTGCCGAGGTGATCCACAATCCGACGCGGTGGGACAGGGTGACGGCTCGGCTTTCCATGGCCTTGATCGGTTTCCTGCAGCGGCGGCGAGCGCGCCGCCGCGTCGCCTTCGAGGTGGCGTGATGGGGGACAATATTGTCCGGCTGCCGCTGGCCGCCGCGGGTGCCGCGACCGAACGGCCGATTTCCATCGCCATCGTGGCCATGGGGGGACAGGGCGGTGGCGTCCTGTCCGGGTGGATCGTCCAGCTGGCCGAAAATGCCGGCTGGGTGGCGCAATCGACATCGGTGCCCGGCGTGGCGCAACGTACGGGCGCCACCATCTACTATATCGAGATGATGCCGCTCGCGGCGGGCCGGAAGCCCATACTGGCGCAGATGCCGACGCCGGGCGATGTCGACGTCGTCCTGGCGTCGGAATTCATGGAGGCCGGCCGCTCGATCCTGAGGGGGATCGTCACCCCCGAACGGACGATCCTGATCGCTTCCGACCACCGCTCCTTCGCGATTTCCGAGAAGAGCGCGCCCGGCGATGGCATCGCCGACAGCGATGCGGTGGCCGATGCCATCGGCGTGACGGCGCGGCGGCAGATCATCTTCAACATGGATGAGCTGGCGGCGCGCAACGGCAGCGTCATCTCCTCGGCGATGTTCGGCGCGCTGGCCGGATCGGGGGGGCTTCCCTTCGACCGCGACGCGTATCACGCCGTGATCAGGCAGGACGGCAAGGGGGTGGCCGCAAGCCTGAAGACCTTCGACGCCGCCTTTGAACGGGCGGCAAATCCGTCCCCGCCGCATGTTGGGGCGGAAATCCCGGCCGCGTCGCGGACGGCCGGTGTGCCCTCATCCTCCGCCGATCCGCGCGTGGCCCGTCTGCTTGACCTGCTGCGCACCTCCCTGCCCGAGGCCGCCTGGCCGATGGCGTGGGCGGGCCTGCGTAAAGTCGTCGATTATCAGGATGAGCGCTACGGGACCGAGTATCTGGAAATTCTGGCGCGCCTGCATGCCGTCGACCGGCAGGCGGGGGGCCAGGACCGGGGCCATGACTTCACCGTGACGGCGGCCAAGTATGTGGCGAACGCGATGACCTACGATGATGTCATCCGGGTCGCCGACCTGAAGACGCGCGCTGGCCGGCGCAGCCGGATCGCAAGCGAGGTGGGGGCCGGGCCGCACCATGTGCTGACCACCACCGAATTCATGCATCCTCGCATGGAGGAGATCGCCGGCCTGTTGCCGGCCGGTTTTGCGCGCTGGCTGAAACGGCAGGGTGCGATCTATGCGTGGCTGGACCGCCGGGTGAACAAGGGGCGCCGCGTGCGGACCTATTCGCCCGCCTGGTTCCTGACGCTCTACACGCTGGGCGGGATGCGGTGGTTGCGCCGGCGCTCGTTGCGGCATGCCGAGGAGGTGGCGCACCGCGAGGTCTGGCTGGCCTGCGCGTGCGACCTTGTCCGCAAGGATTATGTCCTGGGCGGGGAGGTGCTGAAATGCCGCCGGCTGGTCAAGGGCTATTCGGACACGCACGCGCGGGGACTTTCGAGGTTCGACAAGGTGATCGCGGAAATCCGCCGTCTCGCCCACCGCGATGATGCGGCGAACTGGGCGAGGCGCCTGCGTGAAACCGCCATCAAGGACGGGGAGGGGGGCGATCTGGACGGCTTGATCCGCACGATCCGCTCCTTCTGCTGATGATGGGCCGAGGCTGTCCGGACGTGAGCGCGTGGACGATGCGCCGCCGGCTTTCTTTCCTGGAGGATGTCCCCTGGAGGATGGGGTTCCTGGCTTTCCTCATGCTTGCCGGCTGGGCCTGCGGCGCGTCGGGAGAGGTGCCTGCAATGCCGACGATCATTCCGGTGCCGCCGAGCGACCAGCCGCCCCTTTCCTCGGCGCTGCGGGTCACCAACCCCGGGACCGAATATATCGATCTCGACGGGAGCGGCTATGCCGAGGAGGAGTATTATATGTCGGGCGTCGCCCCCGCGATCACAGCGCAGGGAGCGACCCTTTTCCAGGTCCCCTATATCACCCGCATTCTGGTGCGTAAGCCCAAGGATCCAAGGAAGTTCAACGGCACCGTGGTGATGGAGCCTTTCACCTGGATCGGCGAGCGCGGGGCGGGCTGGATTTTGACCAAGGACTATCTGATCCGGCAGGGCTACGCATGGGTGGGATACACCCTCAACATCAACAAGCCCGCGCAGGATCCCAAGACCACCACCGATCCCGATTGGCGGCCCGATCCGGAACCGCAGGACCTCAACCTCGACTTCATGCGCCGGTTCGACTACGCGCGCTACGCCTCTCTCGGGACGTATTACGATCCCGCGCGGTTCCAACGGGGCGGTCACGCCGATCCCTTCGTTCCGCAGTCCCAGGGTATAGGCGCTCAGCTTGCTTTGGCGCTGAAGTCAAATCTTGCGGATGGTCCGATGCGGGGGCTGGAGGTAAGGCGGGTCTATGTCGACAGCTGGGCGGTCACGGCGCAGGTCTGGATGGACTATCTGGATCAAGGCCGGCACCAGCAGTGGCGCATGCCGGACGGTCGGCCCCTGATCGACGCTTATATGACGGGCAAGATGTCCTTCGGTGAGGTTGGGGGTGATGCCATCCGCGTGCCCCGTCACATGCCGGACGATGCCCCGTTCGTGGTTGTCTACAGTCAATCGGAAGCCATGCACGACGCGATTGAACAGATCGACGTGCCGGTCGACAGCGACCGGCCGCGCCTGCGCTATTACGAGGTTGCCGGTGTTTCCCACCTGCGCCTTGCCGATTTGGGAACCGAGGAAATTGAGGATTTGCCGGCGGATGTGGGCAAGGAGTCGGACCCGCGCTGTCGCCATCTCTATGACGAACCCGCGCAGATGATCGTGTCCGCCCTTTTTGACGACATGGACCGCTGGGTTCGCGAGGGCCGCCCGATGCCCAGGGCCCCCCGTTTCAAGCGGGAGGGGCGGGGCATCGCGCGGGACGCGCGAACCGGGAACATGGTGGGGGGCGTGCGGCCCGCCTGGGTCGAGGTCCCTGCGGCGGCCTATCTCACCGACCAGGAGACCGGCTGCGGCATGGTCTACGACACCAAGGTGCCCTATGCGCGGGACATGTTGAGATCGCTCTACGGCAACTTCGCCGCATATGCCCGCAAGTTCGAGGCGGCGAAGGTGCTTTCCGAAAAGCAAGGCTATCTGCTGCCAGCGGATGCTGCGCGTCTGGTCCCGATCGCAAGGCCGGATGATTTCTGAAAGGTGGCACGCAGTGGATCATTTATGAGACAATGACGTAAATTTACATATATTGTTTATTATATTGAACACACCCTGTGACGCTTCAGGAGGCTCGTTGAATGTCGTGGGCATGGCCGGAGGGCATCAGGAACCTGCAGGGCGGTGGCATCAGGCTTGAGCCGCTGTCCCTGGATCATGTCGCGGGCTTGACCGAGGCGGCGGCGACCGCGACCGACCATGAATGGGACATGGGCTTCGTTCCCAGGCCAGACGACATGAAGGTCTATGTCAGCCGGGCGATTTACGATCTGCGGGCGGGGCGGAGCTTTCCATTCGCCGTGTGCCTGGAGACGGGGGAACCGATCGGTACCAGCTGGTTCCGGGTGTTCGATCCATGGCGCAGGAAGTTGGAGATTGGCTTCACCTGGTACGCTGCGCCCCATCGCAAGGGCATCGCCAACCTTCAGACCAAGCTCCTGCTCATGTCCTTCGCGTTCGACGTGCTGAACTGCATACTGGTCGAATTCCTCGTATATGAAGGCAACCTGCCGTCACGGCGCGCTATCGCCGGTTTGGGGGCGCGCCAGGACGGGATGCTGCGCCGCGTGATCCCCATGGGCGATGGCACATTCGGCGACGTGGTCGTCTTCAGCGTCTCGAATGACGAATGGCCGGTGGTGAAAAGCACCATGGCCAGCAGGCTGGAATCGCGACGGCGAGTACCGCTCGACGGGTTCCGCGCCGCTGGCCCAACTGGATCCTGAAGAGGCGCCCGCAGGCAGGGAGAGAGTCTTCGCCGGTGCGATTCCCGGACCAGGCCCGCAGGCCTGAATCTAAAAAGTTTAGGCCTAAAATAGTAATTCGTACACATGGGCCCATAAGCCCCGGTGCATCGACATCAGGCTGCGCGCCTGTTTGAGTGAGGGTGTTGTGAGCAGCGAAACTGTCTTTTCGAGGTTCGTGTCGGCGGCCGGCAAATATCCGGGCAACCCTTTCCTGAACGTGCTTCCCGAAACGGCGGAGATATATGGCATCGACGCCGGGGAGATCACCTATGCCGTCATGCTGGAGCGGGTGCGGGCGCGGCAGAAGGCGTTGCGCGCCGCTGGGTTCGGCAAGGGCAGCCGGATCGGTCTTCTGCTGCAAAACAGGCCGGACTTCATCGAGATCTGGTTCGCGGCCAATGGGCTTGGCGCTTCGGTGGTGCCGATCAATCCCGACCTGCGGCGCAGCGAACTCGAATATCTGATCGGCCATTCGGAAATGAATGCCGCTTTCGTTCTGCAGGATCGGCGGGCGGAGGTGGCCGCGGCGGCACAGGCCATTGGCAGCGGCATGGTCACGCTGCTACCGCAAGAACCGCTCCCGCAATTCCCGGGGGCGGCACCTGACCTGACGGCTCCGGATCGATCCACGGAGGCGGCCCTGCTTTACACATCCGGCACCACCGGCGATCCCAAGGGCTGCGTGCTGGCCAATGAATATTTCCTCCATTCCGGTGACTGGTATCGCGATGTTGGGGGGCTGATTTCGCTGAGCCCTGGGCTGGAGCGCATGCTTACCCCCCTGCCGGTGTTCCATATGAACGCGATGGCTGTATCGGTGCTGGCCATGATCACCGTTGGCGGGTGCCTGACCATCCTGGACCGCTTCCATCCCACCACTTGGTGGGATTCCGTGCGACGCAGCGGTGCGACCTGCCTGCATTACCTTGGGGTCATGCCATCCATGCTGATGAAGGCGCCGGCAAGCGATCAGGACCGGAATCATTCGGTACGCTTCGGCTTCGGTGCCGGCACGCCCCGCGAACTTCACGCGCCTTTTGAGGAACGCTTTGGCTTTCCCTTGATCGAGGCTTGGGCGATGACCGAGACGGGCAGCGGCGGCGTCATTTGCGCCAGCCATGCGCCGCGCAAGATCGGCACCAACTGTTTCGGCCGGCCGACGGGGGATGTCGAGGTGCGCATTATCGACGACGCGGGTGGGGAGGCCGCCCCCAACGCGCCGGGCGAGTTGCTCGTCCGGCGGGCGGGGGACAATCCAGGTTACGGTTTCTTCAAGGAATATCTCAAAAATCCCGGGGCGACACAGGAAGCCTGGCAGGGCGGCTGGTTCCACACTGGCGATATCGTTTCCCGCGATGACGATGGCGATCTCCATTTCGTGGATCGCAAAAAGAACGTCATTCGCCGCTCTGGCGAGAACATCGCCGCGGTCGAGGTGGAGGCGGTCCTGATGAAGCATCCGCTGGTGAAGCAGGCGGCCGTCGCCGCCACACCCGACGACCTGCGCGGCGATGAGGTGGCGGCGCTGATCGTAACGCCCGCTACCGAAGCGGGCAGGGGGGTGGCTGAGGAAATAGTGCGGTGGAGCCTGGGTCAGCTGGCCTACTACAAGGTGCCGGGCTGGGTCGCTTTCGTGACGGAATTGCCGCGGACCCCGACGGAGAAGATCCTGCGGGCGGCGCTCAAGGCGCTGGTTGCCGAGAAAATGGACGGGGGCGCCTTCTTCGATACGCGCGCGCTGAAGCGGCGGCAAACATGACCCGCGCCCAAGCTTCCTACGATGGTGTCGTCCTCTGCGCGCCGGTGACGGTGGCTTACCAGCGCTATTCCAGCCAGCCTGCCCACTGGTGGGCTGGGCGGGCGATGCGGTCTCTTGCCGAAGCGACAGGGTTCGGCCCGGCCGATATCGACGGCTTCTGCTTCGCCAGCTTTTCGGCGATGCCGGACACGGCGGTCGGCCTGATCCAGCATCTGGGCCTCTCCCCCCGCTGGCTGGACCATATTCCGACCGGCGGCGCGAGTGGCGTCATGGCCCTGCGCCGCGCCGCCCGCGCGGTGCAGTGCGGTGACGCGGATGTCGTCGCCTGCGTGGCCGCCGACACCAACCGCTTGGACAGTTTCCGGCACACCCTGGCGACGTTCTCGCGTTTCTCCCAGGATGCCGTTTATCCCTATGGCTTCGGCGGGCCGAACGCGACCTTCGCCCTTATCACCGATGCCTACATGCGCGCCTATGGCGTCACACGCGACGATTTTGGCAAGCTGTGTGTCGCCCAGCGCCGCAATGCGCGCTCCAACCCGCTCGCCCTTCAGCGCGGGGAACTGACGTTGGACGACTACCTGCGGGCGCGGTCGATTTCCGATCCCGTCCATCTCTTCGATTGCGTGATGCCCTGCGCCGGGGCGGAAGCCTTCATTGTGACGACCCCGGAGATCGCCGCGCGGCGTGGTCTGCAGATGGCGCGCATCCTGGCGACGATCGAGCGGCACAACGCCTATCCGGACGATCCGGTGCAACTGCGCGGGGGATGGGCGATGGATGCCGATTCCCTGTGGGCGTCGGCAGGGATCGCCCCGGCCGAGGTCGATACGCTTCAGGCTTATGACGATTATCCGGTGATCGTGGCGATGCAGCTTGAGGATCTGGGCTTCTGCGCCAAAGGCGGGGCCGCGGAATTCATTCGGGCGACCACCTTCGAGATTGGCGGCGACCTGCCGCTGAACACCAATGGCGGCCAGCTGTCGTTCGGTCAGGCGGGGGCGGCGGGTGGTTTCCAGAACGTGACGGAAGCGCTGCGCCAGGTGCTGCGCCAGCCATTGGGGACCCAAGTGCCGGATGCCGATATCGCGGCGATATCCGGGTTCGGCCTGGTGAACTACGACCGCGGCGTGTGCACCGCCGCCGCCATTGTCGAGGCATGCCGATGAACCGTGAGAAGCGCGACCCGCTCGCCCGACGCAAGGAACGGCACGTCCCCCCAGGTGCGCGCAGCCGCGCGATGCATGCAATGTCCGCCAGGGCGGCCATGGGGCGCTTCGTGTTGCAGGGGTGCGTGGACTGCGGCGAGGTCACCTATCCCCCGCGCGATGCCTGTCCCCGTTGCTGGGGTGAGCTGCAATGGACTGACCGCGACCGGGGGGCGCGCGTGCTGTCGGAAACCATCATCCGTGTCTCGACCGATCTTTACTTCCGCGGCCAGCTGCCCTGGCGCATGGGCAAGGTCGAATTGGATGCCGGTCCGGTGGCGCTTGCCCATCTGCACGCCGGTCTGAAGGTGGGAGAACGGGCTGAGATGCGGTTGATGCTGGACAGGGGCGGAAATGCGGCGCTTTTCGCCCTGCCCGCCGGAAGGGAACCCGACATGGGCGATCGGCAATGGCGCGAATTTGTCGTTCCGGTGAAGGACCGCACGATCCTGGTCAGTGACGCCCGCAGCGCGATCGGCCGCGCTGTCGTCCACGCGCTGCACGCGGCCGGCGCCGGCCACATCGTTGCCGGACTGGCCCCACCCGCCCGGGTGGCGGACCAGTCAGACGGCGTGTCGGGACTGACGCGGGTTCAGCCGGTCCCCCTTGACCTGACCGATCCGGTCATGGTCGCGGAATGCATGAGCAAGATAGCCGGGCCCTTGGACATCGTCATCAACACCGCACGCCTGGTGCGGGGCGGTGGCGTCAGCGCGGACGGCAACCTGGTGGAGCAGCGGCGAATGCTGGACATCGCCGTTCTGGGGTTCATGCGCCTGGCACAGGCCAGCGCCCCCCTGTTGCAGGGCCGTCCATCCGGCGCCTTCGTCGACCTCCTGTCCGCACAGGCGCTGGCCGGCGATTCCGATTGCGCCGGCTATGCAGCCGGTGAAGCGGCCCGGCACTCCCTCTTGCAGAGCTTCCGTCACGAAATGCGCGCCGTGGGGGTTCGGGTGCTGTCGGTCTTCACCGGACCCAGCGATGACGAGGATCATCAATCGGCTCCGCCCCCCAAGGTCGCGCCCCTGCGGCTCGCCCGGGCGATCATCGAGGCGCTGGAGGCGGGGCGGGAGGTTTCATGCGTTGGTGATGTCGCCGTCGACGCCATGGACCGTTGGCTGGCCGATCCCGCGCTTTACATGAGGGAGAAGAACCTATGATCGCGATGGACCCAACGCTTGCCGGCCTGCTCGCCGGCATCGCTTCACGGCGGATCCGCACCGTCGATCTCACCAATACGCTGTCACCGGATTTTCCGGTCATCGTCCTGCCGTCGGAGTTCGGCCAATGCGAGCCGTTCAGGATGGAAACCGTTTCCCGCTATGACGGGAACGGCCCCGCCTGGTACTGGAACAATATCTCGATGAACGAGCATACCGGCACGCACTTCGACGCGCCGGCGCATTGGATCACGGGCCGCGATGTGCCGAACGGCACGGTGGACGAGGTCAACCCCGACGACTTCATCCACCCCGCAGTGGTCATTGATATCAGCCGGGAGGCCGCCGCCGACGAGGACTTCGTCCTGACCCGCGCTTTCCTTGAAGATTGGGAGGCCCGTAACGGCGCGATTCCGCCCCGGCACTGGATTTTGCTGCGCAGTGACTGGTCGAAGCGGGTGGGTACCGTGTCCTATCTCAACCTCAGGGAGGATGGCGCCCATTCACCCGGGCCGGATGTGACCGCCATGCGCTTCCTGGTGCATGACCGCGACTGTGTCGGCCTGGGTGTTGAAACCGTCGGCACCGACGCCGGGCAGGCCGCGCATTTCGATGAGCCCCTGCCGGCGCACTCCATCCTGCATGGCAACGGGCGCTTCGGCCTGCAATGCCTGACCAACCTCGACCGGCTGCCCACCTTCGGCGCGGTGGTGATGGCGATGCCGCTCAAGATCAAGGGCGGTTCGGGGAGTCCACTGCGCGTGATCGCCTTGGTCGCGTAAGGGAGGGGCAGGCTTTCATCCATTCGCGTGCGGCAGGCTGATCGTACGGACATCACCCCAAAGCCCGCGCTGTATGGTCCGTTTGCATTACCGTTTCATGGCGTGTTGTTCCCGTATCAAACCGTTTCACCATGCCGGGATGGTGGGGCATGGCGGTATTCCTGGCAGCGGGATAGTCCTTACGCGCCCCACGCGGCGCCGCGCGACTGTCATCGACAGAGAAACATCGGGGGCCCGTCCCATTGGCCGCCGCGTCGCCCATCACCCATCAGGGGGAAATCGAGGGATGTCTGTACAAGCATTCGGCCAGTGGCTCTACACGACGCCTGCCGCAGCCGCCATCCGTGAGACCGTCTGGGTCATTCCCACGGTCCAGGCCATTCATATCCTTTCCATCGCGGTTCTGGTCGGCTCGGCCCTGGTTTCCAATTTGCGGCTGGCCGGCGTCTTCGCGGCTGATGAGGCGCCCACGACGATCATACGCCGTTATCTGCCCTGGATGTGGTGCGCCTTGGCGGTTCTGCTGCTGACGGGCCTTCTGCTGATCGTGGCCGAGCCGGGCCGCACGCTGAACAATGCGGTTTTCTGGACCAAGATGGCGCTGGTCTTGTTCGCCTTCGTGCTGACGCTGGTTTTCCAAAAGCCGCTGCTCAACCGCCAGTCGGCTGACAATGGCCCTGACAGGTCAACCATGACGAAGTCCGCAGCCTGGCTTTCGCTGGGCCTTTGGCTGGCCGTGATCTTTTGCGGCCGTTTCATCGCCTACACCTGATCCAGCCACATGGCACGCGATCGTTATCCGACTTAAGCCAGGGGGGCACCATGTCCTTGCAAACCGTCCTGCAGAGTATCCAGAATTCCGGCCTCTCCCTGTGGATCCGCCAGAACCCCGCCATCTTCCCCATCATTGAATCGCTGCACGTGGTCGCCATCACGTTGGTTTTCGGCACGATCATGATAGTCGATCTGCGTCTGCTCGGCTTTGCCTCGCACCGGCGAAGCGCCAACAAGCTCATCGCCGAACTGCTGCCCTTCACCTGGGGGGCCTTTATCCTCGCTGTGGTGACGGGAAGCCTGCTTTTCACGGCGAACGCCCCGGCTTATGCGAATAACACCCAGTTCCAGCTCAAAATGCTGGTGATGCTGGCGGCGGGCGTCAACATGGTGATCTTCCATATGACCGCCCATCGGCGCATCGCCGTGTGGGACAGCGTGTCGCCACCGCCGACCGCCGCGCGGTTGGCCGGGGTGACATCCCTCATATTATGGGTGGCGGTGATTTATGTCGGCCGCTGGATCGGGTTCACGTTGGACATACTTTTCTGATCGTACGTCCTTTTGACCCCGACGCCGCCGCCCTCGCCGCAGCAGGGCGGCGGTTACCCTTTGGAGGTCGGGAACCGGGCGCGCTAGACCGCGTGAACGATTCCCTCCAAAATGCTTGACCGCATGTCCTGGGGCCATGGGGTCGCGCGACGGGTTTGCAGATCCATGCAGACCAAAACCACATTGGCCTGCAATCTCACCCGGTCGTCTCCGCTGAACACGACGTGCAGATGGCAACTGCTGCGGCCGACTTCACGCGGGGATATGGAGATCGTCAACACATCGCCAAGTTCACTGGGGGAGACGAATTCGACGTCGAGCTTGACGGTCGGTACCCCAATGCGGTGGTGAAGATGCAGGGTCCTGAAGTCCTGTCCGAGTGCTTGCGCGCACCAGTCCTCTACCGCCGCATTCAGCATCTCGAAATAGCGTGGATAAAAGACGATGCCGGCCGCGTCGATGTGGGCGAAGCGGACCTGGGTGGTGGTTTCGAAAGGCATGTCAGTTCTCTTTGGAAAGAAGCGACCGGAGGTCCGTCAGAAGCTCCAGCAATGTCGCCATCCGCTCAGGGGGGAAGTCGCGGAACACATCCGCGATCCATTGGTGGTGGGCCTCGGCGAGGGTGAGGAACCGCGCCCGTCCAGCCTTGGTCAAGGACACGATCGCGGAGCGGGCGTCCTGCGGGTCAACCGCCGACTGCACCAACCCCTGCACCTGCAGCTGGCGCACGATGGAAGTCACGTTGCCGTTCGAGACCAGGAGCGCCCGCGACAGGGCCCCCATGCTGAGGCCGCCCGGGACACGGTAAAGCGCGGCCATGACATCGAACCGCGGCAGCGTGGTGTCGAACTGTTCTTCGAAATTGCGCCTCAGGCGCTTCTCGCCAATCTTGGCGCAGCCGAGTAATCGAACCCACATGCGCAGTTCCGTGGAACCCGCCCCGATGGGGGAGCGCTCGTCACTCGTCTCGCTATCGGCAGTCATGTGTACTCTTGTGCGTCTGGATGTGTGCGTCTGGATGACAGGAATCCGCTGGCCCTTGGCCGCGGCTGGCCCAGCCGTCTCCGCTTTAGTTTAGGTTTAAAGCAAAAAGGCGGTTTGTCCAAGTGGATTACCCGGACCCGGATATCCCGGGTTCGGCGCCGGAAATCCGCAATACCAGGTTGGGGGCGGTCGGCCGCCGACGCTTCAGCGGATCGCCCGCACGAAAACCGGACGTTGGCTGAGGGCCACGCCATTGACGACGCGGATCTCGAAAAGGGCTTCATAGTCCCCGTGAATGTCAGCCCGGGATTCGATGGTCCGCAGTTGCTTTGAATTGGAAACAAGACCGGCCATATTCTGCACGGCCGCATCCCCGATCCCGGCAACTACGAAAATATGTTTGCCCATGGGGCCGGGCAGGCTGGCGATATAGCCGTAATCCACCACGGGCTTGTTTTCCTGGAGGGCATCCAGATCGGCAGCAAATCGATTGCCGGAGGTCGCATCAACCAGTTCGTTATAGGAATCGCCAAGTCGCAGGTGGGAGGTTTGGAATATTGAGGCAGCCACGCGCCCCAGGTCGGAAAACCGCCCCACGTAGACGAGGTTTTCCGTTCCCAGAAGGTCGACTCTGAGTTTCGACCCCGGGACGAGCTGCATCTGGCTGGCATTGTCCGGACGGGATCGCGCGATGGCGTTCTGCACGGTCCAGGCGGCGACCACCGTGCCGGCCGGTGCGAGATTCAGATCCAGGTCGTAAAGCCGGTAGAACGCATCGGGATGCGTCTTCAGATAAGCCCCGAGATCGTCGCGCGAGCGGATGCCGGGCTCCAGGATCATGCGCTGCACTTCCCGCTGGTCTTCCGTTTCGGCGACCATGAAAGCGTCACCCACCACCAGCTGCGCCGTTTCGTCCGTCGCCAGCGGTCGCCAGAACGCCGTCGACCGCAATTGCTCCTGGTCCCCTCGCTCTGCCCAATGCACTGGCCCCGGGAACCAGAACGCAAGCCCGCTGAAGGTCATGATCAACAACGCGCCGAGCACGACAAGCCGCGGCCGCGTGCCCAGCTTCGGCCAGGCCCAATTCCCCGGCGTCAGCCTCGGGGCGCGGCCGTCGGGTTTGCCGGGCGGTACGGCCAGGACGATGCGGTATTCGCCTTTGGGAATTTCCAACCTGGGACCCGGCTGGCCGGCGTAGAAGTCATGAAGCCGCTTTCGCAGCCGATGGACATAGACGCGGACCCCGGAATCCAGCGACTGCGATGTCGCACCCGGGGCGTCGTTTCGGCCAAACACGGCGAAGGCGATTTCGATCTCCTTCGGCGCGCGCTCGTCATTGGACCGCTCGACCAGAAAATCGAACAGCTGCAGCAGGGCGGCCGATCGGGCGGCTGTCAGCGCGACCCTGAATTTCGCCACCTCCTCATCGAACGCTGACGCAGAAACGGGGGTATCACCTGACCGGGGAACCTTCACGCCTCGCTCCATTCTGTATCGGTCAAGTTTTTATCCGATCACGGCCCGTCGTCGGCCACCCAGCCGCGCACCTGCCCCTTGTGTTGCGGAAATCTCTCCCCGGCACGGCGCCGGTCGCCGGCCGATCGCGAGGAATTGCTAGGGTAGCAGCAAGGATCACAGCCTTTCAAAAATGTTTTGTTAATGACGCGCCAAAAACCCCGCAATGCGTCATTCTGGCTAGGCTGGGCCTGGGGCTTTCCGGTCGCTGGCCATGTTGGTCCTGCGCCGGGAATTGGCGTATTGGCATGCCCCCGCCACATGATGGGGCTATCGCGTATTTTTCGAGTAGCGACCAGGTGAAATGCCGGTCCAGTCCTTGAAAGCGCGTGAGAAAGTCGCCGTGTCCGAATATCCCAGCTGTTCGGCCGCTACGGAAAGCGGAAGATCGGCTGCCGCCAGAATCAGCCTTGCCCGCTCCTGCCTGGCCTCCTGAAGCAGCGCCCGGAACGAGGTTCCTTCCTCCATCAAGCGCCGGCGCAGGGAACGTTCGGAAAGCTTCAGTTCCGCCGCGGCCAAGGCGCAATCGACCCGGGCGCGTCCCAGCCTGCGGGCGATAATATCCTTAGTCAGGGCGACCAGCCCTCCGCCCGGCGCGGCCGCCGGCCCCATCAGGTCCAGCAGATGCCGTTCCAGGACGGACTTGAGTTTTTCATCCTCGGGAGACAGCACGCTCACAAGTGGCTTGTCGAGGTCTTCGTTGCGGATGATCAGCGCGTTGGCCACTTGGTTGCCCAGAACCGGCGCTCGGAAAAACCGCGTGAGGAACGCGTCCCGTCCGGTGATCGGATGTTCGAGATGAACCTCGGCCGGAGACCATTTTGCGGACGTCAGTTGCCTGACCAGGTTGGCGTATCCCGAAAGCGCGAATTCCGCGTCCTGTTGCCGGGGCCAGATCCGCGGGTCCTCGATGCGATAGCTGTAGGTGGTGCGGTCGGGGCCGATTTGGCTGTCGAACGAGGTTTTGCTCTGCAAGCGCGACTGGAACAGCGTGAGACAGTCCAATGCGCCGCGCAACGTCCCGGACGCGCGTAGCAAGGCGTGGAATGGTCCCAGATCCGCGAGGCCGAACGATTGCCCCATCTCAAGACCAAGGTCTGGTCGCTGGAACTTGGCGGCAGCATGTTCCAGCAGCGCGACGTAGCGATGCAGAGGCACGCGTTCGTAGGGCTTATCAAGTTGTGACCGGAAAAACCCATAGTCCCGCAGCAAAGGATCGATGCGGTCGTCCACCTCAGAGAGGACGTTCAACAGTGCGGTGAGAAATAGCACCCGGATCGTCGGCTGATCGATCATTGCGGCGTCGGCATCATTCGGCGATGCGGCAGCGGTTTTAGGCATTTCTTGGAACCTTCCCTGACCGATTCTGCAAAGCAGCGGTCCCCCCCTGCAATTTACACATTCTTCCCCTTCGTTGAAATTGCCCTTGTCCGCACAAGACCAGGACCGCTTCCCAGCCACGGCGGCCGGTGATCGCAAGGTTCGGGGAAATGCTGACGGCGGTCGTTTCCGTCCTGAGCGGTTCCATCAATCGACGCCAGTTCAGGCCGCCGCGGTGCCGCGCCGCTACGGAGCCTGTCCAGGTCGTCAGCAACCCGCCCCTCTCCTGAGCTGGAATCATGAACACCTTGCCCAAGATCGATTTTATCTATCTTTCCGAACCGGACATGATCCGGGCGGGCGTGACCGATATGGCCGCCTGTGTCGACACCATGGAGGAAATGTTCCGCCTGCTCCATGTCGGCGACTATCGCATGGCGGGGCCGGACAGCAATTCGCACGGCGCCATCGTGGTCTTTCCGGAGGACTCGCCCTTTCCGGACATGCCGAAACCGACGGCGGATCGACGGTTCATGGCCATGCCCGCCTATTTGGGGGGAAGCTTCCGGACCGCGGGAATGAAGTGGTACGGCTCGAACATCGAGAACCGCGGCAAGGGCCTGCCCCGTTCCATCCTGATGTTCATCCTCAATGATGCCGACACGGGCGCCCCCCTGGCCGTGATGTCGGCCAACCTGCTGTCGGCTTATCGGACCGGCGCGGTGCCGGGGGTGGGCGCCCGGCATCTGGCACGGAAAGAGTCGCGGGTGGTCGGCATCCTGGGCCCGGGGGTTATGGCGAAGACCTCGCTTTCGGCTTTCATGGCGACCTGCCCCCACATCGATACGGTCAAGGTGAAGGGGCGGGGGCAGCAGAACATCGACACCTTCCTCGCCTGGCTGAAGCAGACCTATCCGCAAGTCACCACCGTGACGGTGGTAGACACCGATGAGGAGGTGGTGCGCGGTTCCGACATCGCCACCTTCTGCGCGTCGGTCGCGACGGGTGACCCATCCAAGTACCCGACGGTCAAGCGCGACTGGGTCAGCCCGGGGACCTTTCTGTCGATGCCCGCGCCCTGCAATATCGACGAAGGGATGGAGGCTCCGGAAATTCGGAAGGTGCTGGATTTCGCCGGCCTTTACGAAACCTATCAGCAAGAGAATCCCAAGCCGGTCCATAACCTTATCCCGGCGGTGGGCGTGCGTTTCTTCGATTTGGTGGACGAAGGCCGCATCGCGCGCGGGCAGCTTGAGGATCTCGGCAGGATTGCCGCGGGCGATGCCCCCGGCCGCCGCAACGATGATGAGATCATCATCCTGTCGGTCGGCGGCATGGCCGTGGAAGACGTCGCCTGGGGCACGCGGGTCTACCGCAACGCCCTGGCCAACGGAATCGGCGTGAGCCTGCGCCTGTGGGACGAGCCCGCCCTGCGATGACTCCCCCCCCGTGCCACCCGCCGCAAATCCCCCCTACCCATACACCTCATATCGCATGGAGAGCTTGAGATGCCCGATGTCATCAAGATCAAGACCGGGAATAAGTTCGAGGAACACGGCAGCTACTCGCGTTTGGTCGCCGTCGACGATCTGATCTTCGTGTCCAACACAGCCGGCCGGAACCCGCGCACCAAGGTGCTGTCCAATGATCCGGCAGAACAGGCCCTGCAGGCGCTGAGCAATATCGAAGGCGCGCTGGCGGCTGTCGACGCGACGCTGGAGGATGTGGTTGCCGCGCGGGTTTTCGTGCAGTTCCCGGACGATGTGGAAACCGTCATGGCCGCCTACGGAAGCCGGATGCGGGGGATCAACCCCACGCTGACCATGACCTGTCCGCCGCTCGGCTCCCTTCAATACAAGGTGGAAATCGAGGTTACGGCCTGGCGCGGCGCGTCCAAGGCGACTGTGAAGGAAATGCGGATCACCCTGTGAGCGTGGCGTCCACCCCGCGTGGCGGCCCGTTGGCGGCATGGGGGATGGGCGCCTGCATCCAGTTTGAAGAAACGGACCATGGCTCCTGACATAATACCTGTAGAAACGTCCTCGGATTTTCCGGCCGCAACCACGGTCGTCGTCATTGGTGGCGGCATCGTCGGCCTGGTGGCGGCGCTGACGCTGGCGGAGCGTGGCGTTCCGGTGGTGGTGCTGGAAAAGGGCCGCATTGCCGGGGAACAGTCGTCCCGCAACCTCGGCTGGGTGCGCAAGATGCTGCGGCCGACACCGGATTTGCCGATGGCTCAGGCAGCCGAGGGCCTTTGGGCGGAGATGCCGCGGCGGGTTGGCGGCGATTGCGGCTATCGTCCGGCCGGCATCATGTACGTCGCCCGAACGCCGGCGGAAATGGCCGCGCACGAGCGTTGGTTGGACTCGGTCAAGGGGGCGTCGCTCGACAGCCGCCTGCTCAGTCCCCGGGAAATCACGGAACTGGCGCCAGGGGCGGCGGAACCGTTTGTCGGTGGCATATACACTCCGTCCGACGGCCGAGCCGAACCCACGTTCGCGTCCAGTGCCATCGCCCGGGCGGCCATGGCGAAGGGGGCGGTCATCATCGAGAACTGTGCCGTCCGTACACTGTCGACGGCGGCGGGTGCCGTTGGCGGCGTTGTGACCGAACGCGGGGAAATACGGTGTGAGCAGGTCATTCTGGCTGGCGGCGTCTGGTCGCGGCGCTTCCTGGGGAATCTCGGGATCCGGTTGTTGACCTTGCCGTTGGTCGCGTCCGTACTGCGCACCGATCCGATGCAGGGGCCCACCGATATCGCCGTCGGCGGACCGGATTTCTCTTTCCGGAAGCGGCACGACGGCGGCTACACCATCACACAGCGGGGCGCGCTGTTCGCGCCGCTGCTGCTCGATCACTTGCTGATCGGCCCCCGCTATCTTTCAACGCTGATGGCGCAATGGAAGAATCTGCGCGTCACGCTGGGCCGGGACTTCCTGGATGATCTGGCGTTGCCGCGGCGCTGGGGGCCGGACTCGGTTTCCCCGTTCGAGCTGGTCCGCACGATGGACCCGCCGGTCAATGTGGGCCTCAACGAGGAAGCCATGGTTAACCTCACGGCGGCCTGGCCGGCTTTCCGCAAGGCGTGGGTGGCGCAGGCATGGGGTGGGATGATCGATGTCACGCCGGACTCGCTGCCGGTGATCGGTCCGGTGGCTGGAATCCCCGGCCTGATCCTGGCCTCCGGCTTTTCCGGCCACGGCTTCGGAACCGCACCGGCCGCCGGACAGCTTGCCGCCGATCTGGTCATGGGCAGGGTCCCGCTCATCGACCCGGCTCCCTACCGACTTGATCGTTTCCAGATCTGATCGGTCCTTGAGCAAAAAATGGCCCGCCGCGTGATGGGCAAAAACGCGGCGGGCCTTGACTGTGCCGCCGCCGGCCTGAGAGGGCTTAAGCCGCCGGCGACGCCTCAGTACCGCATCGAACCGGGGTCGAGCCGCATGCACACGGCCTTGGGCTCGGTAAACGCCTGCATCGCGTCGCCGCCGAACTCATGCCCCAGGCCCGACAATTTGTGCCCCCCGAATGGCATGGTGAGATCCAGGACGTTGTGGGTGTTCAGCCACACCGTGCCGGCGTCGATCCGTTCCGCCAGCAGGTGCGCGCGGTCGAGGTCGCGCGTCCAGATGCTGGCGGCCAAGCCGAAAGGCGTGTCGTTGGCCATGCGCACGATGTCACCCGGGTCCTCGACACGTACGGCGCAGACCACGGGTCCGAAGATCTCTTCCCGCATCACGGACATTTGCGCCGATACGCCGCCGAGCACGGTGGGCTTGTAGAACCAGCCGCCACCGTCGACGGCGCCGCCGCCGGCCAAGGCCACGGCGCCTTCAGCCAGGCCATTTTCCACGATGCCATCAACCCGATCGCGGTGTTGGGCCGAGATGAGCGGCCCCATCTGGGTGGCCGGATCGAAGGCCGAGCCAATCTTCAGGCCGCGCGCGATTTCACACACACCCTCGACCACCCTGTCATAGATGGGCGCCTCGACCAGCAGCCGCGAACCGGCGGTGCAAATCTGACCCGAATTGGCGAAGATGGCCGCCGCCGCGCCCGGAATCGCACGGTCCAGATCGGCATCGGCAAGAATGATTGTCGGCGACTTGCCACCCAATTCGAGGGTGACCCGTTTCATCGTCGCGACCGAGGCGGCCAGGATGCTTTGGCCGGTGGCCGTGGAGCCGGTGAAGGCGATCTTGCGCACGGCCGGGTGACCAACAAGGGCAGCGCCAATCTCCATGCCGTCGCCGGTCACGATATTGACCGACCCTGCCGGAAAGCCGGCCTCCACGATCAGTTCACCAAGCCGAAGTGTGGTCAGGGAGGTTTCCGGCGAAGGCTTGAGGACAACGGTGCAGCCAAAGGCGATGGCCGGCGCAATCTTCTGGATCGCTTGGCCCAGGGGGAAGTTCCATGGGGTGATGCCGCCGACGACGCCCAGGGGCCGCCGTTGGGTGTAGGCGCGATAGACGGCGTCTTCAGGCACCAGCGGCGAATGGGAGACATAGTCACCCGCGATTTTCGAAGCCCACCCCGCGTAGTGCCGCAGGCCGTCGATGGTGAACTGGAGATCAATCGCCCGCGTGACGGCCAACAGCTTGCCGCTGTCCAGCGACTCCAGGGCCGCCAGTTCCTCCCTATGCTTTTCCACCAGCAAGGCCAGGCGTTCCAGCAGCCTGCCGCGGTCCAAGGGGCGCATCATGCGCCACGCGCGGCTCTCGAAGCAGCGTTGCGCCGCCATCACCGCGCGATCCACATCCGCACGGGAGCAGGCGGGGAACTGAGTAATCCTACGGCCGGTCGATGGATCGAGCGCATCGATCATCCGGCCTGGCCGGAGAGGGGGGGCCAACTGGCCGTCGATCAGCAGCAGGCCGCTGGGCAGGGGCGGCGAGGGTGGGATGGCCGCCTTGCCGGAAGGCGCCCGTTCGGACTCGTTCGACGTCATTGTTCACTCCAGGAAGGTTGGCCGCCGCGCCGATGGCCGCATGGCCATTCCGATGCGGGCGGCGCGGTCGTCACGCGGTCGCCTTGACCTTGATCTCGTGGATGTCCTCCCCCGGGAGGATTTCTTCGATTTGCGTCGCGCCAACACGCGCATACATGTCCGGGTGGAACTTCCGGAGGCAGGTGCCGTGGGTGAGGCCAATCGCCGCGACCGCCAGGAAAAGAAAAGGCAGGCAGTTGATGGCGAGAAGGTCCGTACCGGTCAGGGCGGAGTAGTTCCGCAGGGACAAGTAGGTGGCGACCGCGATCAGGAACCCGCCGATCAAGGGCGCGGCGGTCTTGCCCGCTGAGAATTCGCGCCGGCGGGCGAAGTACAAGGGGATCGAAAGCGAGGTCGCCGTCAGGAGTATTTCAAGGCCGACCGCCCCCATCGAGGAAAGGCTGGTGGCCAGATTCAGCAGCGGGTCAAGGCCAGCCAGGGCAAAAAGGGCGACGACGCCTGAAAAGATCGCGGTCAATAACGCGCATGCCACGTAGGGCGACCCGTGGACGGGATGCGCCTTTCCCAGCGGGGCGGGCAGAAGCCCATCGCGCGACAACGCGAACAGATAGCGCGTGATGTTGTTGAAGAAGCCAAGCGCCGCGGCGAACAGGCTGGTCACGGTGAGAAGGTTGAGCGCATCCCGGCCAAGCCCGCCCAGATAGCGTCCGGCAATACCTGTGACAAGCCGACCTGGATCGGCGAGAGCGACCGTTTTGATGGCGTCGGGTGAAACGGCGAGCACCAGGCACCAGGCGGAAAGCACGTAGAAGGTGCCGAGTATCAGCACCGCCCCATAGGTGGCGCGCGGAATGGTGACCTGCCGTTCCTTCGCCTCTTCCTGGTAAATCGCGGTGGCCTCGAAGCCGATGCAGCCGTTGATGGCGTAAATCACGGATATGCCCAGGCCCGGCGCGAACACGGTCGATGGCGTGAAGCTGCTGAAATCCAGTCCCGAGAAGCCCTTCTCATAAAGGACCAGACCGTCGATCAGGAGGATGAGGCCCACTTCCAGCAACAACGCCACCGTCAGGACCTTGGCCGCCATCGTAATCTTGCGATAACCCAGCCAGGCGATGATCGCGATGCCGGCCGCGGCCCACAATTCCCACCGGCTTTCGATGCCGAAGGTGCTGCGCAGGAAGTCCGCGGCGAAGAAAGCCATAGCGCCGAGCGTGGAGGTGCCAGCGCAGATATAGGCCAGCACGGCGGTATAGGCGGCGGCGATCCCCGCCTCCTTGTTCAGGCTGGCGGCGATATAGGCGTAGAAGGCGCCCGCGTTCCTCACATGTGGTATCATGCGGACATATCCGACCGCAAACAGCAGCATGACGCCGCAAATGCCGAGCTGGGTTCCCGGCATTCCGGCACCGTTCCCGAAAGCGAAGGCCAGCGGGATGATCCCCGCCAGCACGCCCATAGGGGCCGCGCAGGCTAGGATCATGAAAATGATGTCGCCCGTCCCCAGCATGCCGGGAAAGAGACCGGTTCGGGGGGCAGGATAGGATGCGGGACGGGTCATGACGGATTGCAGTCCAGGGGTGGGAGGGAAGGCGGTGGGGATGTGTCGCGAACTGGTCAGCGGGGGCTGCGACGTTATCGTGAGCAGCGGCCCCTGCATGTCGATGTGTCAGCCGATAGGCGTCTGCCAAATTTTAGTTTATGCTTAAATTAAAATATGTGTGCCCAACGCAGCCGGTCCATAACGGGCGAGGCATGGCTCATGGAAGCCTCCTGCCAGTGTGGATAGCGGCTTCGCCATTTAAAATATACTGAAAAAACAATATGATATACGCATGTGCCGCAATTGATGTGCCCTTCAGGCTTTCTTTGTGCCGGCGCAGCGCATGTTCCCCTGAAGGTAAATGCTTTAGGCTTAAAATATCTTGCCTACTGGCCAAATGCAAGTATCTTGGCGGGCATACCGGCGCCTTGAAGGCGCATCCAGCGTGGAAAGGATCGACATGCCCTCGTCGCAGTTTCGTGTCGCCGTCGTGCAGGCGGCGTCCCTGCCGCACGACGCGTTGGCGTCGGCGCGCAAAGCGGCGGACCTCATTCGTGAGGCGGCGGTGACCGGTGCGCGCCTGGTGGTTTTCCCGGAGGCCTTTCTGGGGGGGTATCCCAAAGGGGCCTCGTTTGGCACGCCCGTGGGCATGCGCATGCCCGAAGGGCGTGAGGATTACCGCCGGTATCATGAGGCGGCGATCGCGCTGGACGGGCCCGAGGTCGAACTGCTGGCCGAAGCGACGGCGGCGACAGGGACGTTCGTCGTTATCGGGGTGATCGAACGTGACGGCGGGACGGTCTATTGCACCGCGTTGTTCCTCGATGGGGAAAAAGGCCTGGTTGCCAAGCATCGCAAGCTGATGCCCACGGGGGCGGAGCGGCTGATCTGGGGTTTCGGCGACGGATCGACGATGCCCGTCATCGAGACGCCGTTGGGGCGGATCGGCGCCGTCATCTGTTGGGAGAATTACATGCCCATGATGCGCATGGCGATGTATGACCAGGGTATCACGCTCTATTGCGCCCCCACGGCGGACGACCGCGACAGTTGGGCCGCCACCATGCGGCATATCGCTTTGGAGGGGCGCTGCTTCGTCCTGTCGGCCTGCCAGCACATCACGCGGGGCGCATATCCCGCCGACTTTGATTGCGCATTGGGGGACGATCCCGGCACGGTCCTGTTGCGCGGTGGTTCGATGATCGTGGCCCCCCTCGGGACGGTGCTCGCCGGGCCGCACTTCGGTGGCGAATCCATCCTGTATGCCGATATTGATCCGGCTGACGTGGTACGCGGCAAATATGACTTTGACGTCGCGGGCCACTATGCGCGGCCCGACATCTTCACCCTGACCGTCAACGTGGCGGCCCAACGCGCGGTGAGGCGCGAGGGGCGGGAATAGGACATAACCGCGGTCGGCGTCAGGGAAAATAATCGCGTCCTCCATCCGGTTCGACGCTCAAGGACGTTCAGCCGCCTCACGACCAGTGCGGCCGTTCACTCGATCCGGAAAGCTATGGAAAGCGGCGGGGCCGTTCACCCATCAAACGGTTTCGCAACCGTTAACTTAACCGTAACAGGGCGTACGCCTGTCTTTATTGGCCGGGTGTGGCAGCCGTCGCGGGGCCGGCTGGCACGCGAGGTTGGAGGAAAAGGTGTCTGGCGCGGAGATGGACGTGACCGTTCAGGTCCCCGGTGCCCCAGGACGTCCACTTCGGTCGATCAATCGTTGGCTTGGGCAAGGCTGGCCGTTTTGGTCATTCCGCCAAGGGTGTTCGTCGCGCCAGTCACGCACCCGCTCCGGTGATGGGGTGGCGACAAGATCCAGAGCGTTCACGCTCTCCCCGGTATGGGCCGCAGGCTCAACCGCGGAATAGAGAAAAATGACAAAGCAGGGAGTTACGAGACATGATGTTCAATAGTGAGCCGCGGCCGCTGGCGGTGGCGGCCAAGATTTCGGCTGGCGGGCGGGTTATGGTGAGCAAACGCCGGTTCATGAGGCGGGCTGCCTCCTGCGCACTGCTGGCGGGCTACGCCTTGACGGTGCTCCAGGCTGGTACGGCCGCGGCCCAGCAGAATAATTCCGCATCCACCTCCGCCGGCGACGAGCAGCCGCCCTTGCAGGAAATCGTCATCTCCGCACGCCGGAAGGACGAGCGGCTGACGGACGTTCCTGTTTCCGTAACGGCGATGTCTTCGGACTTCCTGGAAAAGCAGAACATACAAAGCTTTGCCGACTACGCGACCAAAATACCCAACTTGACGTTCCAATACGGCCAGGGATCGGATGGAACGTCGGTAGGATTCAGCGGCGGGCGTCAGACGACGATACGCGGGGTTACCGGGACGAACACCACCGCATACTATCTCAATGACACACCGATACCTGAAACGGTGAGCCCGCAGACATTGGGCCTTGAGCGCATCGAGGTTCTCAAGGGGCCGCAAGGGACGCTGTTCGGTGCCAGTTCGATGGGCGGCAACGTGCGCTTCATCACCAAGAAGCCGTCCCTTACGAACAGCGAATCCTCGGTCCAGGTCCAGGCGGGGGGGACGGACGGCGGCAGCATGGACGTAGGCGGCAATGCGCTGACGAACGTGGTCATAACGCCGGGCAAGGTGGCGATGAATTTCGCCGCCGGCGCGCAGCGGGACTCCGGTTATATCAAACGTGTTTTCCCGGACGCCGGGGGCAATCCTGTTACCAGGGACGGGCAGGGACGCCAGGACGACTTCTCGGGAATGACCACCTTGCGTGTCCAATTGACCGAGGATCTGGAGGCCTCACTCACCGCGATGGGGGAGGTGTCCGAACTGCATGGCTTTCCAGCCGCCTATGTTCCCCTGCCGGACTTCAAGCCGGTTTCCTATACCGTTCATCGTGACCGGGATGTTCAGGAATACTCCAAGGATCATTGGGGTCTCGGTTCCCTGGTCCTGACCTACAACGGCAACGGCTATTCCGTCGTATCTTCCACCAGCTATTTTGACCGCAAGGTACGGGAACTGGAGGACGATACCGAGGGCACGAATCAATACTTCCAGTCCGGTTTGGGCATCAATCTCCCGAATGACCCCGCGCTCTATGTCATTGATATTGTGCAAGATAAAAGAGTCACGCAAGAAAGTCGAATTTCCTTCGACGAGGGTACCCTCCTGCCTCATCTGTCCGGGGTAGCCGGTGTCTTCTATCAAGAAAAAGACGTGACCTTCCGTCAGCCGCCGGTTCAGGTGCCGGATTTCATTACCGCCGGCCTTCCGCAGGACTACCAGAATTCGGATACGATCCCGACGCAGGAAGAAAACATCGCTGCATTTGGTGAGCTGTATTATGAGGTCGTGCCAAAGCTGACCGTCACGCTCGGCTTGCGGCAATACTGGATCACGCAGCATGGCGACGCGCATGTGGCCACGGGCGTGGTCAACCCCCCCGATGGGGCCTACGCTCCGGAGCTGAACAATTACCAGTCGGGCCTGGTGCCCAAAGGGGTGGTGTCCTACAAGATCGACGACGATGCGATGGTGTATGCCTCGGCGGCCAAAGGCTTCCGCGTCGGCGGGGCGCAGGCGCCCTTGCCCGCCTTCTGCGCGGCAGATCTCGCGGCGATCGGTGTCAGCGCGGAGAAGGCGCAACGTTACCAGCCCGACTCCCTATGGAGCTACGAGGTCGGCGCCAAAGACCGGCTGGCCGATGGGCGCTTGAACATCTCGGTGGCCGGGTTCCAAATCGACTGGTCACAAGTTCAGCAGCAGGTCCAGCTTCCTCAATGCTCCTACAGTTTCCTGACCAACGCCGGCCGGGCGCAAATTCGCGGCGGGGAGCTGGAGCTGTCGGGGCGCCCGTTCGCCGACATCCCGCTGACACTTCAACTCGGTTTGGGATATACCGACGCCGTGCTGCAGGACCCTGGCCTTATTCCCCAGGCGCCGGACACCCGCCTGACCCAGGTCCCGAGATGGACCGGGACGGTGTCGGGATATTATGAAACCCCGATCAACGCCTCCACCGATCTGTTCGTCGCGGCGGACTACAGCTATACGGGGTCGGTCCTGGTCCCGAATATCGGCGCCGACGGCTTTTTGAGGCGTCAGCCTTTCAATATCGTCAACGGCAATATTGGTGTGCGCTTCGGCGGGTCCACGCTGTCAGTCTATGGCAAGAACCTGCTCAATGAACATTTGAATTACGGCAACCTCTATCCGTCCGGCTTCGTCCGCCAGCAATTCCTGCCGAACGGAACCTCCCAAAGCTTGCCGATGGCTGCTGTAAGCCGGCCTCGCCAGATCGGTATCCAGTACAAGGTCGATTTCTGAAATCCGTGGCGGCAGGCGTTTACTGGAAAACGCCAATCGCGGCGCCCGGCGGTAGTCGACGCCGGGCGCGTCACCCCAGGTTCGAACGGTTTCAGAACCGTTACCCTGTCATGAGGAACCCGCGCGCGGGCGATCGTTCGAAAGCGCCCCGCCGGAAGCGGCCGGCACGTTGCGAGGCGTGCCGTCCATCCCTAGGGACAACGGGCGAGCCGAGATGTGGAGGTTTCAGTCATGAAGAGTGGAAGATGTATCGTGCTGCGGGACGGGTGCGGGCCTGCCGCCGGCGGTGCCGATCCTGGCGCAACCCCTTGCTCCGGTGACCGCGTATGACCAGGCCCGACGTTGGAAGGGAAAACCAAGCCCGTGCAACTATGGCGGCCGCCCCGCGGCCCCGCCTGCGCCTGTCCCGCACCACGGTGGCCATCCTTTTGGTATGCGGTGCTGTGGCTGGGGGCGGGCGCTGGTACGTTTCGCGTGCGGAATCGGCCCAGGTCGCCTCAGCGCGTGAGGCGAAGTCCGGATCGCCCTTCAAGGTGTTCGCGACCATCCAGGAGCTTATGGACAGTACGGTCGACCCCGCGGCGGACGGCGTTTGGGATTCCGTCGCGGTCATCAGCACCGAGGCGGGCGTCGAAAAGCGGGAGCCGCGGACGCCGGAGGAATGGCAGGAAGTCCGGCGCCATGCGCTCACTCTTCTCGAGGCGATGAACCTTGTGGTGATGGAGGGGCGCCACGCCGCGCCGCCGGGGGCTCAGCCGAAGCTCGGCGAACTCGACCCCAAGCAGATTGACGTCCTCATCCGGGCGAACAAGCCCTCATTCGCCGCTTTCGCCGACGATGTCAGGGCCACCACGCTCGAGGCCCTCGCAGCCATCGACAAGCGGGACGTCAAGGCGCTGGTCGTGGCGGGCGGCAAGATCGACCAGGCTTGCGAGGGGTGCCACGTTACCTTCTGGTATCCGGAGTCAGCGGCCCCCCGCTGACCGGGGTGGTTCAGTCCGTGGTGTCGGCGCCTGACGCCACGGACTGGCGGACGCAATGGAAGGCCCGGTCAAAATAGATCAGGCCATCGGCGCGATCATTGATGCGGATGGCCTGCACCCGGGCGAAAAGCACGCCATGGGTGCCCACGTCGTTTATGGCGTCCACCGTGCAGTCCAAGGCCACCGCGGCGTCGCGCAGGACCGGCGCGCCGGTCTGGAGGGTGTCCCACTCCAATTCGTTCGCAAATCGCTCAGCGGCCGGGGAACCCGGTGTCGCGAACAGCCTGCATAGGGATTCATGCCGCGCGGCCAGGACATTGACGCAGACGACGCCGTTTGTCTTCAAGGTTTGGTAGCCCCGCGACGACCGGTTGATACAGGCGAGCAAGGTCGCCGGCTGGTCGGTGACACTACAGACGGCTGAGACTGTCATGCCATGGCGGCCGGCGGGGCCGTTGGACGTGATGATGCTGACGGCCGCCCCCAGCCGCGCCATGGCAGCCCGGAACTGATCTTTTTCCACCGGCATGGTCTCTCTCCGATGCATTGGTCCGGACCGCGTTCCAACGCCGCGCTGGCCGGTTTTTGGATCATAATTGGAACAATCATCGGTTAACAAGACAAACGTTGCTAAAGAGAGACAATTGAGGCATGCTTACCGGGCCATATAATTTGTTGGGGGGCTATCCAGAATGATTGCAGAGAGCATGCCCGTGTCCTGGCCTCAGGGGCCGGCCTTCGCCGTGCGGATATGGTGATGGCGCATCCCACCCGGCTTGGTACACCGGGACTGCTCGCCGCCGTGGTGCTTGGCACCCTGGGCGGTTTGACGATCATGATCGTGCCCGGCTTTGTTGGCCTGGTCGGCAGTCTCACCGGACTGGACGATCAGTCACTTGGGTATGTGGCGTCATGGGACATCAACGCCATGGCTGTCGCAATCGGCGCCGGGACGTTTCTCATCTCCCGGTTCAACTGGCGCCATTTGGCGCTTCTCGCCCTGGCGATCATCGGTATCGGCAATCTCTGGACGGCCACGTGCGGGACCTATCCCGCGGTTGTCGCCGCGCGTGTGCTGGCCGGGTGCGGCGAGGGGCTGGCGATCGCGGTGTCGTTCGCCGCCTTGGGAAGCGCCCCCAATCCCGATCGCGCTTTCGGCATTTACCTGGTGGTCGGTCTGGCGGTGAGCGCCGGGATCCTTGTGGTCCTGCCCGCCCTGCAGGTGTCGATCGGGCCGTCGGCGATATTCATCGGGCTGGCGCTGATTGCCGTGTCCGCCGCCGCTGTCGTGAAATGGCTGCCAACCCACAGTTCCATGTCCGCCGCCAACGCCCTGGACGGTGTTTCCGTCCAGAAGGTCCTGACGGTCGCCGGGCTTGCGGGCGTGTTCCTGTATTTCATCGCCCAAGGTGCCATGTGGAGCTACTTTGAGCGGATTGGCACGAGCAACGGCATTGACCCGGACATCATCGGCCAGGCCATGGGGGTCTCCTCCTTTTCAGGCACGGGCGGGGCGCTGGTCGCCGTTCTTCTGACGAACCGGGTCAGCCGCGCCTGGTTGCTGGCCGGCAGCGGCGCCATCTCCTTGCTGAGTTTTTGGCTGTTGATGGGGACCGTGTCGGCTGCGCAGCTGTTCGTCGCCGGCATCCTCTTCAATTTCGGATGGAACCTCGCCCAACCCCTCCTTTCCGGCGTCTGCGCCGAAGCGGATGCGAGGGGGCGTGTCGTCGTTGCCATGGGATGCATCCAGACCGTGGGCTTCGGCGTCGGCCCCGCCTTGGCGGCGGCCTTGCTGACGGGCCACAACTTCGTGCCGGCGGCGTGGATGAGCACGGCGGTCCTGATCTGCAGCCTTGCCATCGTCCTCGGCGGCTTGCGGGCCCGTGGCCTGCAAGCCCTACCCCACAATTCCGCTGTGCCGTGAACGCAGCCGCACATGTTGGGAAGAAAATGAAGCTGGAATTGAATGAGCGCGTCGCCATCGTCACGGGCGGCAGTTCCGGCATTGGCCGGGCCGTGGCCAAGGTGCTGGCGCAAGAGGGCGCCCGGGTGGTCATCACCGCCCGGCGCGGCGACAAGTTGAGCAGGGCGGCGGCGGAACTGGAGGCGGAGACGGCGGGGACAGTCCTGCCCATTCCTTCGGACACGACCGACCAAGCCCGGGTCGACAGCATGGTGACGGCCGCCATCGACGCCTTCGGCCGCATCGACATCCTCGTCAACTGTGCCGCCAACCCGTCCAGCCCGGCGCATGGCGAGATTCAGCATCTGGATGACGGCGCCTTGCTGGGCGATCTGGACACGAAGGTGGTGGGCTATGCCCGCTGCGCGAAGGCCGTGGCCCCCCACATGGCGCGGCGCCGCTGGGGCAGGATCATCAATATCGGTGGACTGACCGGCCGGTCATCCAGCCTGCTCAGCGGCATGCGCAACGCGGCCGTCTGCCACCTGACCAAGACCTTGTCGGATCAATTGGGCCCCGACGGCGTGACGGTGAACGCCCTGCATCCCGGCGTCACCCAGACCGAGCACATCGTGGAGCTTTTTGAGGCCGAGGCAGCCAAGCGCGGCGTGACGCCCGCCGAAATCGAGGCCGAATTCTCCGCCGCCACGCCCATTCGGCGTGTCATTCGGGCGGAGGAGGTGGGGTACGCCGTTGCCTTTCTCGCGTCGCCCTTGGCCGCCGCCATAACGGGGGAGTCCCTCGCGGTCGATGGCGGCATCACGCGGGGCATCTACTTGTAAGGAGAAGAATCGTGCAGACAGAGGAGGCGCGGGCGTCGTCCGCATATACCCAGGCCCCCAGGTCGGGCCAGGTGGCCAACGACGCGTCGGACCTGGTCGCCGGTTTGCTGCGGCGGGCCGAAGACTTGGTCCCGACGCTGAGGTCGCGGTCGCGGGGGGCCATCGAAGCGGGGCAAATTCCCGCGGAAACAATTCAGGACTTCGCGGACGCCGGCTTTTTCAAGGTGCTGCAGCCCGCGCGCCATGGCGGGTACCAACTGCCGCCGCAGGTGTATTGCGCCATCGCCCGGACCTTGGCCGAGGGATGCATGAGCAGTGCCTGGGTCTACGCGGTCATCGCCGTCCACAATTGGCAACTGGCGCTGTTCGACGATCGCGCGGCGCAGGAGGTATGGGGCGGGGACCAGGCCGTACGCATCAGCTCTTCCTACATGCCGGTGGGCAAGGTCACGGTGGTCCCCGGTGGCTATCGGCTGTCGGGGCGATGGGCGTTCTCAAGCGGCTCGGCGCATTGCGACTGGGTCATCCTTGGCGCGATGGTGCCCTCGGCGGAACCGGGCGGCAGGCCCGACCCGCGCAACTTCCTGATCCCCCGGTCCGATTACCGGATCGTCGAGAACTGGGATGTCATGGGACTGCGCGCGACGGGCAGCAACGACATCGTCGTCGACGATGCCTTCGTGCCGGAGCATCGGACCATCAGGGAACTGGACATGTTCAACATGAACTGTCCGGGGCATGCCCACAACACGGCGGCCCTCTACAAGATGCCGTTCGCGCAGATCTTCAACAGGACGGTGTCCACCACCTCCCTGGGCGCGCTGAAACGCGCCTTGGATGTCTTCGTCGAAACAACGAAGGAGAAGAGGGCCACCTACACCGGTGATCGTCTCGCCCGGGACACCACCATCCAACACGCCGTGGCCCAGGTGGAAAGGGCGCTGGACGAGCTTTCCCTCGTGCTGGACCGGGATTGCCGCGAATTGATGGAAAGGGCCATCGGCGGCGACTGGCCAGTCGAGAGACGAGCGGCGCTGGGGGCATCGACCACCGGCATGGTGGATCGCTGTGTCGGTGCCATCGACACCTTGATGGCGTTCAGTGGCGCCAAGGCTGTGTTCCGGGGCAACCCCGTCCAGCAGGCATTCCTGGACATTCACACGGCGCGGGCCCACGTGGCCAACAATCCCTACCCGTATGCCCGCAACCTGGGCGCCGTGCGTTTCGGATTTGATAACGATTCCCTAGATATCTAAGCGGGGATATCTAAGTGGGATGGCGGGGCGTCCGCGCGACGCCCCGTTCCGGCGGCGTCCTACGAGGCGTCCGCATATCCGAAGGCCTCATCATCGCTTCGGGCCTTGGCGGAGGGAAGGTTGGCGGACAGGAAATCGACGAACGCCTTGACCTTGGCCAGAAGGTAGTTGCCCCTGGGGAAGATGAGGTACAGCGGCACCTTGGCCGAGACGTGGTTTGAAAGCACCACCTCCAGCCTGTTGCCGGCGATGTCCTGCTCCAGCAGGAAACGGGGAAGGAACGCGATCCCCATGCCGGCGAGGATGGCCTGGCGGGTCATCCGGACGCTGTTTGAGGTCAACTGGCCGCGGACGACGGGGACAACCAGGTCCTTGGAAAGTTGCCATTCCCCCGGCCGGGAGAGATGGGTTTCAACGACGCAGTCGTGTTCCTTCAACTCCGCCGGGGAGGAGGGGGTGCCGTGCTTGGCGAAATAATCCGGCGATCCCGCCAGCACCATGTCGTATTCGCAAAGCTTGACGGCATCGAGAGCGGAATCGTAAGGCTCCCCGACCCAGAAGGCCGCATCGAAATGCCCGCGCAGCAGATCCACCTGGCTGTCGGAAAGGTTCAGGTGGACCCGGACATCGGGATGCTGGGTCAGGAATTGGGGAATGAACTCGGTCACGCGGAATAGGGACGCCACGACGGGGGCGTTGACCTTCAGGTCGCCGCGGGGTGTCGTCAGCATTCCGGCCATGACCTGGTTGGCCTCGTTGACCTCGTCGATGATGCGGGCGCACCGGTCGTAGATCTGCTGCCCGGCGGGCGTGACCGAGATGCTGCGGGTCGTCCGGTCCAGAAGCTTGGTGCCGGCGTCGCTTTCCAACTGGGCGATCTGGCGGCTGACTGCCGCCTTCGAACAATTCAGCCATTTTGCGGCCGCCGAAAAGCTACCTGTGCTGACCACCGCCGCGAATGACATCAAGGCGACGGCATTCCCAACTTCAATCTTGTCATCCATGGCACGCATGCGTCGTTATTTTTGCATTAAGTGAACAATAGCGCCAAGGTTGGCCTGAAGGTCAACGATTCGATCGGTCTCCGCCAATGTTTTTCTCGCAAAAGGCGCCTTGCCGGGGCCTGAAACTGGGCACAGCGGGCATGGGTGATGAAGGCCAAACGGCAATCACGCCCGTCCCTGCGGGGCGGACGTGACTGGGCATGCTTGGGCCACCGGAGGATGGACGGCATCAGCGATCGAACGTGATAAGGTCAGCCTGCCCCTGGTTCGCGCCCAACTCGGCGATGGCGGCCCCATTGTCGGGCGGAATGATCTGGGCGAACACTTCCAACTGATGTCCATCCGGATCATAGAAATAAATCCCGTTGGAAACGCCGTGGTCCAGGACCTCGTGGATGACGACGCCCTTCTCAAGGAAGGTGGCGTATATGTCCTTGAGCTTGCCGATATCGCCGCCGACATCGATTTCGAGGCCGATATGCTCGAACTCCTTGCCCTTGGGGGCATCGGTTCCGCCCGGGAACAAGGCGATGTCGTGATCGTAATAACCGAAGCTCAAGAAAATGCCGCCCGCGTAGGGGCCCTCGGCAACGCGTGCGCTGATCTTCATGCCCAGGATTTCGCCGTACCACCGGGCGGACTTTTCCGGGTCGCGGACATAAAGGACCACATGGCCGATACGCTTGACCTTAGGGGTGATGGGCATGGTCGTCAGCCTCCGCGCCGGGTACCGCCGGCAGCCAGACAATGTCGGTGATCTCGCTGAATTCGCGCCACTCCTTGCGCCAGCTGAGGCCACCGTCCTCGCTCCGGTAGAGGTGGCCGAACTTCGTGCCGGCGAGGATGAAGTCCGGGTCGGCCACGTTGGTGCCGATGGCCCAGAAGCAGGAGTTCGGCTGGGTGGGCAAGGGAGTTTCCCTCCAGGTACGCCCCCGGTCTTCGGATCGCAGGATGACGCCCGTCGAGCCAGGCGTGCCATCGCCGATGCCCAGGATCAGCTCACCGCTTTGGGGGCGCCGTCGCAGGACACGCGTGTAATAGAGCCCCCAGGTTTCCTTGGCGTCCATTCTGGTCCAGGTCACGCCATCGTCAACCGATTTGTAGATGCCGTTGACGACCAGGGCCAGGATGGTTTTCGGCTCGCCGGGGAACACGACGATGTCGTGCAGGTCCGAGTTGCCGCGACTGGGCGCCCAATCGGTATCCACGCGCTGCCAGGAGTCGCCGCCGTCGCGCGACCGGAAAAGCCCGCCTTCCTCCACTCCGGCCCACACGCCCAAGGGGTCGTCAGGGTCGACGGCCAGGGCCAGCATGCGGGGGCGGCTCACCCCGGCGCATTTCGGCGGCATTTCCAGCCCGGTCCGGCTCCAGGTCTTACCGCCGTCGCGGGAACGGAACAGGATGGCGAGCGACGGGGAACCGGTCCCGGCATACATGATGTCGGGATGATCCGGATGCACAGCCAGCTTCCAGATGGTGTAGTCGTTCAGGGCGCTGTCGATGCGGGTCCAGTTGGCGCCGCAGTCGCTGCTGTGGAATAGGCCTTTCTCCGTCCCGGCGAACAGGGCCTGGGAATCGCGCGGATCGGCCAAAAGGCAGCGGACGCAGTCGTCGTATTCCAGTTCCTGGTTAATGGTCAGCCGTCGCCACGTGGCGCCATTGTCATGGCTGCGCAGGACCGCCTGGCCGTCGGTCGAAACGATCAATGTCTTGTTCATGTCGGTTGCCTCGTTATCGCGGACTGCAAATCGCCGGCGTGGCGTCAGGAGAGGTTCACCCAGACGCTCTTGGTTTCGCTGTAGAGTTCCATGGCCTGCCGGCCATGCTCCCGCCCCCATCCCGATTGCCTGAAGCCACCGAAGGGGCTGGCGGGGTCGATCATGTTGAAGCAGTTCACCCAAACCGTGCCGGCCTTGATGGCGGCGGCGGTGCGGTGGGCCGCCTTGATGTCGTTGGTCCAGATTCCGGCGGACAGGCCGTATTCGGAATCGTTGGCCTGAGCCACCAGGTCGTCCAGGTCGGACCAGGTCAGCGCGGCCAGGACGGGCCCGAAAATTTCCTCGCGGACGATGCGCATGGTGGGCGCCGCATCGACGAAAATGGTGGGCTCGAAAAAGAATCCCTTGTCTAGGGCGGGAGGGCGCCGCCCGCCGGCGGCCAGCTTGGCACCCTCCGTGGAACCCACCTCGACGTAATGATTGACCCGGTCCCATTGCTCTTGGGAAATCAGCGGGCCGAAGTCCACGTCAGGCCGCAGCCCGTCGCCGATCTTGAGCCGGGCCGCGGCACCGGCGATGGCGTCCAGCAGCTCATCGGCACGGCTCTTATGGACGTAAAGGCGCGATCCGGCGGTGCACGTCTGTCCCTGGTTGAAGAAGATGCCCTGGGCGATTGAGGCCGCCGCCGCTTTTAGGTCCGCATCCGGGAACACGATTTGCGGCGACTTGCCGCCCAGTTCCAGTGACACCTTCTTCAAGTTGCCCGCCGAGGCCCTGACGATGGCCTTGCCGACCGCCGTGGAACCGGTGAACGCCACCTTGTCGACGCCGTCATGTTCCACCAGGGCGGCACCGGCATCGCCGAAGCCGGTGATGATGTTGAAGACACCGGGCGGAACACCCGCCTCCAGCGCCAATTCACCCAGGCGCAACGCGGTCAGCGGGGTCTGTTCGGCGGGCTTCAGAACCACCGCGCATCCCGCCGCCAGCGCGGGCGCCACCTTCCACGCCGCCATCGACAGCGGATAGTTCCAGGGAACGATGAGGCCCGCGACCCCAACGGGTTCACGGGTCGTATAGTTCAGGATCTGCGCGCCACTGCGCGGCGACACCGGCAGCGTTTCGCCACCGAACTTGGTGGGCCATCCGGCGAAGTAGCGGAATGTCCTGATGGTTCCCTCGACCTCGACGGCACGCGTCAAGGTCGCCGGCTTTCCGTTGTCGAGACACTCGAGAACCGCGAGGTTCTCGGCGTCGCGCTCGACCAGGTCCGCCAGGCGGAGCAGGACGCGGGACCGGTCCACCGCGGTCATGCGGCTCCAGGCGGGATCGCTCAGGGCCTTCCGGGCGGCGCGCACGGCCAAGTCAACATCCGCCGCCGCGCCGTGGGCGACATGGGCCAGGACTTCCCCCGTGGCGGGGTTGACGGTTTCAAACGTACGGCCCGACAGGGCGTCGACCCATTCCCCGCCGATCAAAAGGCGCTGGGGTCGGGCCTTCAAGGCTGCCTTGAGGTGCTCGGCTCTCTCGATGGCGGTCGTTGTCGTCACGCGCTTGCTCCCGGTCCCGACGTTGAAGGATGTCCTGAATGGCTTATGGCGGCTTAGATAGCATGGTCAACAAAAATAAACAATGAGCGTGATATCGATGAACTGTTGCGTAATCGGGACAATTCGGGCATAGAACGGGACGCCCACCCTAGACAAGGTGATCCCATGGTTCCGTCCCCTGCCATTGAACTCGCCACGGCCCTGGTGGCGGCGCGCTGTACAGGGCGTCCGGTTGACCCTGCGACGGCAGCGTACCTTCCGGCCAATCTGGCCGAGGCTTATGAAGTACAGGCGGCGACCGTGAGGCTCAGGGGCGCCGCAGTGGCAGCATTCAAGATCGGCCTCACCAGCGCTGCGGCGCAGGAAGGTTTGGGGGCGGTTGAACCGATAGCGGGCCGGCTGGCGCCGCCCGACATCAGGTTTTCCCCGGCACGGATAGAGGCGGGCAGCCATCTCAGGATTGTCGAGGCGGAGGTGATTTTCCGTTTCGATCAGGATCTTCCGCCCGAAGCGGCACCGTTTTCAAAAGCCGACGTGATGCGCGGTATCGGCTGCGCCTTCGCGGGCATCGAGGTGTGCGACACGCGGTTCATGGGCGATGATGACACCCTCGCGCGTATCGTGGCCGATAATGGCAATGCCGATCTGCTGGTCGTGGGGGAGCCCTTGCGCGACTGGTCGGAAGAGGCGTTGCGGGGCCTCACGGTCACGCTGATCCGCAGGACGCGGCCCGACGTGCGCGGCTCCACCGCGAAAGTCCTCGGTCATCCGCTGGAGGCGGTGACCTGGCTGGCCAACTGGCTGGCAGCGAGGGGGGAAGGGATACGCTCAGGCCAGCTCGTCGCCAGTGGCAGCTGCACCGGCATGACGGTACTCGGACCTGATGAAGAGGTGACGGCGACCTTCGGCTCGCTCGGTAGCGTGTCGATGAGGTTTGTTCAGGCATTCGGGCTGAAGGAGGACAGGGTATGAGTGTGGATTACGGCCTTGCCGGCAGGGTGGCGATCGTGACCGGGGGAAGCGTCGGCATCGGCAAGGAGACGGCGCGACAGTTGGCCAGACAGGGCGCGAAGGTGGTCATTGCCGCCCGGACGCGCGATGCCCTTGAGGCTGCGGCCGAGGCGTTGCGGGCTGAAACCGGTGGCGAGATCGTTGCCGTCCCGGTGGACACGACCCTTCGCGCGTCGGTCGAAAACCTCGTTTCCGAGACCGTCCGGCGGTTTGGCGGTGTGCATATCCTGGTCAATTGCGCGGCGGCTCCCGGGGGGCTGGTCCGCAACGAGATCGAAAAGGCGGACGAAGACGGCCTGATTGCGGACCTGAACACCAAGCTGGTCGGCTATTTCAGAATGTGCAAGGCGTGCGTTCCCCACATGCGTCAGGCGCGCTGGGGACGCATCGTCAACGTGGGCGGCCTTACCGCGCGTTCCACCGAAGCCCTCAGCGGTATGCGCAACGCGGCCTTGGTCCACCTGACCAAGACTTTGTCCGATCAACTGGGTGTCGATGGCATCACGGTCAACATCGTCCATCCCGGTGTGACGCGGACCGAGCACATCGAGGCCTGGTTCGCCGACATGGCACGGGCGGAAGGCACCAGCGTCGACGCCATCATCAAGCGTGAAGCGGCGGACCCAGCGGCGATCCGGCGGATGCTGGAAGCCGATGAGGTGGCGAACGCCATCGTGTTCCTGGCGTCTTCGCTTGCCAGCGGCCTTACGGGCGAGTCCATCGCGGTGGACGGGGGACTGTCCCGGGCGGTGTTCCTCTGATCGGAATGCACCAGGTGTGATTGTTCCGAAAAAGGAACTATTAACTTGATATAGCCATATTGTTGTGAAAAAGTTCCTTCAAGAAACTGACAACTCAGCGAACGGGAGTTCCCATGTCCAGCCGCCCCGCCAACTTCCACGGCCTGCATATCCGCAAGTGGTATGAGTTCCAGGAGGAGACCCTCGCCATTGAGACCGGGCCGCTGGCCGATGGTGAACCGGTCGTGAAACTGGTGGTGGCGGCCGCCATCGCCAATCCCAATGCCGGGCGCTTCGTCGCCTCGTTTGACGAGGTCATCGCCGCGTCCGAACATCTGGGTATCGAATTCGCGCGGCGCTTGATCACCCGGCTCGCCGGCCGCGCGGTGCAGAGCTACGGCAAGGCGGCCCTGGTCGGCGCCAACGGCGAGTACGAGCACGGCAACGCCTTCCTGACCACGGCCTTCGCCGAACCCATTCGCGAAGCCGTCGGCGGGGGCAAGGCCTGGGTCCCGTCCACCGGCAAGCGTGGCGGGCCGGGAACGGAGATCGATATTCCGCTGGCACACAAGGACGCCCTTTACGTCCGTTCCCATTACGACACCTTTTCCGTGACCTTCACCGACTCCCCCGGCCCGGACGAGGTCGTCATCGCCATGGCGGTTGCGACGCGTGGGCGCCTGCACGCCCGCCTGGGCGGCATCTCGGTGGATGAGATCATCGGCGAAGACGGGCTGCGCTAAGGGCGGATGGCGATGACGGACCCCACCTCACCGGCCCCGGGCAATGACCGCCCCGTCGCCGAAGGCCTGCTTCCCGGTGAACGTTTAAGCATCCGGATGATCAATGGCCTGCGGCTCGCGGTTCGCGAGTGGGGTCCGCCGGACGCGCCGCCGGTCGTGCTTCTTCATGGGCTTCGCGGATATTCCAGCACATGGCGGACCCTGGCGCGGACGCTTGCTCCGTCCCATCGACTCATCGCCGTCGATCAGCGTGGCCGTGGCGACAGCGATTGGGATCCCGGCCGCAATTATTATACGGACAGCTACCTGGCCGACCTTGAGGGCGTCGTCGACAGCCTCGGTTTGACGCGCTTCCACCTGATAGGCCACTCCATGGGCGGCACGACCTCTTATGTCTATGCCGCCAAGCACCCCACGCGCCTGGCGGCGCTGATCATCGAGGACATCGCGCCGGGCTCTTCGGCGCGGGGGGCGGGTGCTGAGCGCATCGTTGCGGAGATGGCAGCGCTGCCCCGGGAGTTTGCCACCTGGGGCGAGGCGCGGGCGTACTGGCGTAAAAGCCGGCCGATGCTGAGTGCCGAGGCCATCGAGCAGCGCATGGCCGAGAGCCTGAGAGAGGACGCCAAAGGCCGCATCGCCTGGCGTTACGACGCCGAGGGGATCAGCCACACACGGATCGCCCCCAACCCGCAGCGGATTGTCGACCTGTGGCCGGCCGTGGAGGCGCTGCGTGTTCCAACCCTCGTCATCCGGGGGGAGCGTTCCGACTTTTGCGCCGCCGATACCGTTCGCGAGATGACCCGGCGCAATTCCAACATTTCTTCGGTCACGGTCGCCGGCGCCAGCCACTACGTGCACGACGACGCCCCGATCCCTTACGCCCAGCATGTCGGCCGGTTCCTGGCCGCACATCCGCTCGGTTCAAGCTGACAGGAAACAATGATGACGTTCGACATCCAACGCGCCGGGCAAATCGATCGCGCTTCCCTTTTCCATCCCTTCACCTCCGTGGCCGACCTGATGCGCGACGGGCCCCTGATCATGGCCGAAGGGAAGGGCGTGCGCCTGAAGGATATCGAGGGGCGAAGCTACCTCGACGGCATGGCCGGTCTTTGGTGCGTCAACCTAGGGTATGGGCGCGAAGACATCAGCGGCGCCATCGCCGCGCAGAGCACCAAGCTGTCCTTCTTCCACACCTTCAACGGCCTGTCGACGGACGTGGCGATCGAATGCGCCCACGCCCTGTTGAAGCGGGCGCCGGTTCCGATGGCCCGCGTGTTCTTCGGGGCGTCGGGCAGTGACGCCAACGAGACCCAGCTGAAGCTGATTTGGTACTACAACAATCTGCGGGGCCTGCCGAAGAAGAAGAAGGTCATCGCGCGGTGGAACAGCTATCACGGATCAGGTGTGGCCACTGCCAGCCTGACCGGGCTGCCGGGCATGCACGCGCTGTTCGATCTGCCGCAGGGACCGATCCTCCATATTTCGAATCCCCATCACTATCGCAAGGCGCCTGAGGGGGTGTCCGAGCGGCAGTTCTCCCGTCAGCTCGCCGCCGAACTCGAGGCGCTGATCGCCCGCGAGGGGGCGGAGACGATTGCGGCTTTCTTCGCCGAACCCGTCATGGGCGCCGGTGGCCTCATTCCTCCTCCCGAAGGGTATTTCGAGGAGATCGTTCCCATCCTGCGCAAGCACGACATCCTGCTGGTCCTGGACGAGGTGGTGTCGGGCTTCGGCCGCCTGGGCACTTACTGGGGCAGCCAGCGGTTTGGCCTGGAACCTGACCTGATCACGGCCGCCAAGGGTGTGACCAGCGGCTACTTCCCCATGTCCGTCTGCTTCGTGTCGCCGAAGGTATGGGACGTGATCGAGGCGGGATCGGAAAAGGCCGGGCTGTTCGGCCATGGCTACACCTATTCGGCTCACCCGGTCGCGGCGGCGGCGGCGTTGGCCACCCTCAAGGCCATTGACCAGGAGGGGGTGGTGGAGAATGTGGCACAGCTGGGCCCCTATTTCCACGCGGCCATGCGCGAAGCCGTGGGGGACCACCCGCTGGTGGGCGAAATCCGCGGTCTGGGGTTCATGATGGGCATCGAGCTGGTGCGCGACCGCGCGGCGAAGACGCCGTTCGCGCCGGAGCTGCGCGTTGGGCGCAAACTGCTGAAGGACCTCGTTGGTCGCGGCCTGATTTCCAGAGCCCTGGGCGACACGATGGTGTTCGCGCCACCGCTGGTCGCCACCAAGGCCGACCTCGATGAAATCATCTCCCTCTTCAAGGCGGGGCTGGACGCCGTCGCCCAGGAGGTATCATGACGACCACCCGCTGGAACGGGGCCCATCGTCTGCTGCGGGCCGCCCGGGCGAGAGGAATAGACATCTGCTTCGCCAATCCGGGAACGACGGAGTTGACGCTGGTCGCCGCCCTTGACGACGTGCCTAGCATCAGGCCCGTCCTGGGATTGTTCGAAGGGGTGTGCACGGGCGCGGCCGATGGCTATGCCCGTGTCTCAGGCAAGCCGGCGCTCACCCTGCTGCACCTTGGCCCGGGTTTGGCGAATGGCCTCGCCAACCTGCATAACGCCCGCCGCGCCCGGTCGCCGGTGGTGAACATCGTGGGCGATCATGCCACCTGGCATCTGCCGTTCGATGCGCCGCTGACGTCCGATATCGACTCCTTCGCCAAGCCGGTGTCAAAGGCCGTCATCTATTTGCGGGACGCGGCCAGCTTGCCGGCCCAGTTGCAGGAGGCGTTCGACATCGCGTCGGGGCCGAATGGCGCGGTGGTCACCGTGATCGCCCCGACGGACGTGATGGATGCCGAGGTGGCGGAGGCGACTTCCCCTTCGCCGACGCGGCCATCGGGCAAAGGCGCCGTTTCGGATGTCGCTGTCGATGCCGCTGCGGCGGCGCTGTCACGCGGTGGTCCGCTTATCCTGTTGCTCGGCGCCGACGCCCTTACGGAGCGGGGACAGCGCGCGGCGGCGCGCGTCGCCGGTGCCGTGTCCGCACGGCTGCTCATGGAATCCTATCCGGCGATCGTAAGTCTGGGCGGCGATCTCCCGCGTCTCGAACGCCTGGCCTACTTCCCGCAGGATGTCCTGAAGCAGGTGGGGGAGGCCACGGTGGTTCTGGTGGGGGCGAAAGCGCCGGTGAGCTACTTCGGATACGAAGGGCAACCCAGCGCGCTGGTTCAATCGGACCGCATCATCGAACTGTCGCGGCCGGATGAGGATAGCGTCGCGGCGCTGGAAGCCCTGGCGGCCCGGATGGAGGCGCCGGCGCTGGCTGCGGAAACCGCTGCCACGCCAGCGGTGCCATCCGACGCGGGCGGCGCCGGGCCTCTCTCCCCGGTGGATGTCGTCGATGATCTAATCGACCGCCTACCGGAGGGGGCGATCATTTCCCTGGAGGGCTCCACCCTCGGTGGCCCCTTTCTGCAACGCGCCTACCGTGCCCGCAAGCACCGCGTGATGACGAATACGGGTGGCGCGATCGGCCAGGGCTTGCCCTGCGCCACCGGGGCTGCCCTGGCGGCGCCGGGTGTGCGCGTCGTGTCGCTGCAATCCGATGGCAGCGCCCAATACACCGTGCAGTCCCTCTGGACGATCGCCCGCGAGAAGCTGCCGGTCACCGTTATCATCGCGGCCAATCACCGGTATGGAATATTGCAGACCGAGTTGAAGCGGGCGGACGCTTCCATCGATGGCGATGTGACGGGCCGCTTGACCCGGCTCGACAATCCCCGGGTGGACTGGACAGCGTTGGCGCAGGGATACGGCGTTCCCGCCACCCGTGTGGCCAGCCGCCGGGATCTGCAGCTGGCGCTGAAGCAGGGCTTCGATGAGGTGGGTCCTTTCCTGATCCAGGTCGATCTGCCCTGACCTTCGCGGCCAAATGCCGATCACGTTATTGGCTCCGCCTGATGCTGGGAGATGGAAAGCGGCGGAGTCTCAGTTTTAAGAAAAAAAAACGTCCGGGTATGTCCTTTTGCCCGCCACCAAGTGATGGGTCCAATCAAAGGCCCCCATAAGAAAAAACAATGCAATCCAGACGAAAATAACATGCCGTCGAAAAAACTCGATGGCCGTGAACAGAGAGGGTTGTCTTATGGAATTATCCAGCAGGGGCGGCTCGGGCAAGCCGTCACGACTCCTTCCCATCATGCTGCCGGTCATCTTGGCTGGGTTGCCTGGCGGGGCGTGGGCGCAACAGCAAGGACCATCGACCGACGGGGACCAACTGACGGAAATCGTGATCACAGCTGAAAAGCGTGTGTCCACGGTTCAACAGACGCCGATCAGCATCACCGCCGTCAGTGGCGACCAGTTATCGAAGGAAGGGATCACTGACGTGGGGCGCCTGGCGTCCCAGGTTCCGGGTATCGCCATGGCGTCCGAGGGCCCAGGGCGGACGCAGTTCAACATTCGCGGACTGTCCAGTTCCGGTGGGTCATCGCCGACGGTGGGCTTTTACTTGGATGACGTGCCGGTTACGCCGCCGACATCGCAGCTGGCATCGGCCGGGAAGGTCATGATCGATCCAGATTTGTATGATCTGGCACGCGTGGAAATCCTCCGAGGCCCCCAAGGCACCTTGTACGGCGCCAGTTCGATGGGCGGCACCATCCGTCTGATCACCAACGATCCCGATCTCGAACATTTCTCCGGGCGTGTCCAGGCGGGTGTATCCGGCACCGACGGCGGTGGAGTCAATTATAGCGGGAATTTCATGCTGAACGTCCCGATTGTCAGTGACAAGCTGGCGCTACGCCTGGTTGGAACGGAAAAGTACAATTCAGGCTTCATCGACCGTATTGTGGCCAACGATTTCCCGCTGCCGAACGGCACGATGCGCGGCGACGTCGTCGGCGCGCCGGTGGCGAAGGTCCATTCCAATGATAATGACGATAGGACAACCGGCTTCCGCGCGACCTTGCTTTTCAAGCCCACCGAGGATCTGAGCATCGAGCCGGCGATATTCCATCAGCGGCTCACCACCGGCGCATTGTCGGCCATCGACATGCCGCCCGGCACCATGGCGCATTACCAGCCTTATGACGTGCCGGAGTCCTCCTTGCAGGCGTTCGACGACTACAGCCTGCGGATCAAGTATGATTTGAGCAATATATCGTTGCAGTCGATCACGTCTTTGCTCCGGGGAAGTTCCTACGTCAAAGAGGATGATGCCGAAAGCCAGTATTTCGCGTTCGGTCCCATGGGGCCAACGGGATTGCCCACGGACAACAGCACGACCGAACGGCATTCCTCACACCAGTTTAATCAGGAGCTGCGCGTATCCTCGAACGATGACTCCATCCTGCAATGGGTGGCGGGCGGCTTTTACAGCCGCTTCTCCGACCATCTCCTGGTGCGCAACACGGTGAACGACCTGGTTCCGATCTATGGCACCGCCAATGCGTTCACCGACGTCGAGCCCGACAGCCTGACGCAACAGGCGCTTTTCGGCGAGGTCAACTATCAGTTCCTGCCGGACTGGAAGGCGACGGTTGGCTTGCGTTACTTCCACTACCGGTTCGAATATCAGCAGAACGCCGATGGTCTGGCCGCCCAGACGGGGACGTTCAGCGGCGCCGCCGGCGCCTATGGCCTGACGCCCAAATTCACCCTGACCTATACGCCGGACAAGAACCTTCTTTTTTATGCCACGGCCTCAAAAGGCTATCGTCCTGGCGGTCCCAACCTGCCCATCCCGACCAGCGGCGTCGTCGATTGTTCCTCCTCATACCAGCAGCTGGGCATCAAGACGGAGCCGTCGACCTTCGGCCCAGATGCGGTTTGGAACTATGAGATCGGCGAGAAGGCGAAGCTTCTCGATGGCCGGATGACGCTGAATTCGTCCTTCTATTATATCGACTGGCAGCGCATCCAACTCCAGACCACGCTCGCATGCGGGTATTTCTTTACCGCCAACTCGGGCAAAGCCTATTCGGAAGGCGCTGAGGTTGAGGCCAGCGTGAAACTGGGGGATGGCTTCCGGCTCAACCAGTCGCTGGGGACGACGCGGTCGGCGCTGACGGATGCGGCCTTGCCCGGAAACTCCCCGATCGGTCAGCAGCTTCCCGATGTGCCGCGTTGGACGGCGACGACCTCCCTGGAATATTCGCGTGACATAGCCGGCGATCTGACCTTCAGCGCCCTGGTGACGAACCGGTTTGTCGATGCGCAGTACGATTACAGCGCCGTGCCGGCCAGTTATTTCCAAAAGCCAGCCTACGACCTGGTCGACATGCGCATCGGGTTGGCGGGTGGCAGCTGGACGACGTCGCTTTACATCGACAACCTGTTTGACCGCCGCGCGGTCACCGGCATCAATCGGAACGTGGCCCAGAACAATCCTTATTATGCCCGCGTGTTCATCAACCGGCCCCGGACGATCGGCGTCACGGCGGAGACGGAGTTCTAAGCGCTCTTGGTGTAGGGCCCGGGCCGGCTTGGAACGCCGACCCGGGCCTTGGCCCGAGATCCACAAGTTTCCGGAGGGAGTCTTGAACTCAGCAAAGAAATACCCTTTGGCCATGCGGCTCATTCATTGGTTCCGCGCCGCGATTGTCTTGGGGATGATCTGGCTTGGTTGGAAGATGGTGTCGCTGGGCGACAACATCCCGGCGAAGTTCGAGGATTTTTACCCCCTTCATAAGTCATTCGGCCTCGTGGTGATCATCCTGGTGGCCGTCCAGCTGGTATTGCGGGTACTCGTGCCGACGCCGGCGCTGGCCACTGGCCTTTCGAAGTTCGAGGCCATTGCGGCTAAAATCGCCCATGTGGCGCTTTATGTGCTGATGATCGTCGTTCCTGTGATCGGATATTCACGCTCGAGCACTTTCTCGGAAAGCGACGGCGTTACCTTGTTCGGTCTCAAGGTCCCGGAACTTCTGGGGAAGAACGACGCACTCTCCGAGACGTTGAGTTCCATTCACGCGGTGCTGGCATACACACTGCTGGCCGTCATCGTCATCCATGTATTGGGGGCGTTGAAGCATCGCATCTTCGACAAGAATAAAAACAATGATCCGCTTTCGCGGATGATTTGACGGCACTGGGTCCTGATTTAGACGCTTGGGTTGGAGACGTATCGTGGCAAATCGCTATCTGCGCGAACAAAATTATATCGACGGCAAGTGGGTGGACGCGGATTCGAGGGCCACGATAGACGTTATCGACCCCGCGACTTCGGTGCGCATCGGCACCGTTCCGAGATCTGGCCAGATGGAAACTCGGCGCGCCATAGCGGCGGCGGATGCCGCGTTTCAAACCTGGCGCCGGACGACCGCGCTGGAGCGGTCGCAACTCCTGCGCAAGCTGCATGACCTGATCCTGCAAAATCAGCAGGCCTTGGCTGAACTGCTGACGCTGGAACAGGGGAAGCCGTTGGCCGAGGCCACGGGTGAAATTCGCGCGTCCGCCGCTTACGTCCTTTGGTTCGCCGAGGAGGCGCGGCGGGTTTATGGTGAGGTGGTGCCGTCCCCCTGGGCCGACCGCCGCATTCTGGTCACCAAGGAACCCGTCGGGGTGGTAGCTGCGATCACGCCCTGGAACTTTCCGTCATCGATGCTGGCCCGCAAGCTTGCCCCCGCTCTCGCCGCCGGTTGCACGGTTGTCGCCAAGCCGGCGACCCAGACGCCCTTCTCGGGTTTGGCCTGGGGGGTGCTGTGTGAAGAGGCCGGCTTCCCCCAGGGCGTCGTCAACATTGTGACCGGCAGCGCCGGCGAGATCGGCGACGAGCTTTGCTTTAGTCCCATTGTCCGGAAGCTGACCTTCACCGGGTCGACCGAAATCGGGAAGGTCCTCCTCGCGAAATGCGCCGCCACTGTGAAGAAGGTGTCCATGGAGCTGGGCGGCAACGCCCCCTTCATCGTCTTTGACGATGCCGATATCGATCGCGCCGTGGAAGGGGCCATCACCTCGAAATATCGCAACTCCGGCCAGACCTGCGTTTGCACCAACCGGTTCCTGGTGCAGTCGCGCATCTATGATCGGTTCGTCGAGAAGCTGGCGGCGGAGACCGGGAAGCTGAGAGTTGGCCCCGGCTTGGAACCGCGCACGCAACAAGGTCCGCTTATCGATTTAAGGGCGGTGGAGCGGGTTGAGGAATTGATCCGGGACGCCATCGACAAGGGGGCGGGCATCGCCATCGGCGGCAAGCGTCATGCGCTTGGTGGAAACTTCTTCGAGCCCACCGTCATCTCTGGCGCCGGCTCCGAAATGCTGTGCATGAAGGAGGAGATCTTTGGTCCCATCGCGCCGGTGTCCCGCTTCGAAACCGAAGAGGAGGCAATCGCCCGAGCCAACGAAACCGAGTTCGGGTTGGCGGCATACTTCTATACGGCCGACCTCGCCCGCGCCTTCCGCGTCATGGGTAGTCTCAAGTACGGCATGGTTGGCATCAATGAAGGTTTGATCACCACTGTTGAGGGCCCTTTTGGCGGTTTCAAGGAATCCGGAATTGGCAAGGAAGGGGGGCGCCAGGGTATCGATGACTATATCGATACCAAGTATGTGTGCCTGGGCGGTCTGGGCAGCTAGGGAATGACGCTGCTGATCCCAATGGCATCAAATGGTTACCGTGCTGATCGGCGCCAAAACCCCATCTGGTTCACCTAAGGCAGGGGTTTCACGCAGGCCGTGGGGCCTCAGGCCCGCTTGCGCCCCGTGACCATGGCGCGGACCAGGTTTTCCCGGTGCAACATGCTGGACAGGATCACGCCGCCGACATGTAGGACCACCAGGATAAGGGTTACCGTGGCCGCCGCACCGTGGATGTCCTCCATCGCATCCTCTCCCAGAACGCCGCCCCCCGTATCCAATACGATGCCGGTGGCCACGGTCAGGAGCAGGCTGGCCAGAAGCGCCACGATCATGGCGCCGCCCGCCGGGTTGTGGCCCACATACCGGCCCGCCCGCCCCTTCAACAAGGCTCCCATGTAGGAGAGGAAGCCGCCTGGGCTGGGCACGAACTCGGCGAACCGGGCGTGCGGGGTGCCGATGAGGCCCCACAGGGACCGCACCCCGACCGCCACCAGGATCACGAAGCCGGCAGCCTCATGCACGGGCATGACCTCTTCGGCCGACAGCCAGGCGACGACGAAGGAGGCGGCGATGGTCCAGTGCAAGAGGCGGATGACCGGATCCCACACCGTCACCGTGCCGGTGGACGCTTTGGGAGTAGCGGCGCCCGTGGGGGCGCCGTCGGAGGGGATGGGCGTGGTCATCAGTCCTCATCCTTTTCCGTTTTCAGGATATCGCCCGTGCGGGCGTCGACGGCCAGTTCGACGCGCTTGCCCTGCGGGTCGCGGGCCTCGACCTTGTAATTCTTGTCGCGGTGCCGCTTGATTTCGGTAATGTCGGAGTAGCCCTGGACGGCCAAGCGCTCGACCAACTGCGGGACGGTCAGGGCGCCTGCGTCCCCCGCTTTCCCCGGCTGAGCCTGGCTGGCGGGCGCGGTCTCGACAGCCAGCGCGTAGCCGCCGATGGCCAGGGAACCCGCCAGCAGCGCCGCCGCGGCGATTTTGCCATACATCATGGTGTCCTCCGTATTGGGATTGGATGGTGGCATCATCCTGGCGGGGTTCCGTTGAACGGGACCTGAACGGCGCGTTCAGGCTGCGTTCAGGAAAGGAACGGTCAACTATGCCGATGAGATGGACCGTTGCCCTTCTGCTGCCCCTGCTGGCCATGCCCGCCGCCCTGGCGGACGCGGACCAGGACCAGGACCAGGACCGCGCGCGCGCCGCCGTGGAACAGGGGCGCGCGTTGCCCCTGCGCACCATCCTGGACCGCGCGGCGGCCCGCTTCCCCGGCCAGCTTCTGGAAGCGGAATTGGAGGAGGAGCACGGCCGATTGGTCTATGAGATCAAACTGCTGATGGACGGCGGGCGTGTCGTGAAGCTGCATTACGACGCCCGAACGGGCGACCTCCTCGCGGTCAAGGAACGGGGGACGGAGAAGGACCGCAGGCCATGAGGATACTGCTCGCCGAGGATGATCCGGCGCTGCGCCGTCAGCTTGCAGAGGCGCTGGCGGATGCCGGCTACGCCGTCGACATGGCCCCTGACGGCGAGGAGGCCGCCTTCCTCGGGGAGAGTGAGCCCTATGACGCCGTGGTGCTGGATCTGGGATTGCCGGTGCGCGACGGCCTGTCCGTCCTGCGCGCGTGGCGGGCGGCGGGCATCACGGTGCCAGTGCTGATCCTCACGGCCCGTGGAACCTGGCAGGAGAAGGTGGCGGGCATCGACGCCGGCGCCGACGACTACCTGGCCAAGCCGTTCCGGATGGAGGAACTGCTGGCCCGTGTGCGCGCCCTGATCCGCCGGGCCGGCGGGCTGGCGGCGGCGGAACTGCGCTGCGGCCCCGTGACGCTGGACACACGCACCGGCCGGGTGACGGTGGACGGCCGGCCCGTCGCACTGACGGCGCATGAGTTCAAGGTGTTGTCCTATCTCATGCACCACCCCGGCAAGGTCGTGTCCCGCACCGAATTGACCGAGCATGTCTACGCGCAGGATTTCGATCGCGACAGCAACACCATCGAGGTGTTCGTCGGCCGACTGCGCCGCAAGCTGGGCGGCGACCTCATCCGGACGGAACGGGGCCTGGGGTACCGCCTGGAGGCGGTGCGGTGATACCTTCTTCGCTGACGACCTCCTCACTGACCCGGCGCCTTTTGCTGCTGTCGGTCCTCTGGATCGCTCCGGCGCTGGTCATCACCGGCATCATCCTGACCGACCTGTTCCGCACCCATGCCGAGGCGGAGTTGAGCCGGCGCATGGCCCAGCACCTGGATGAGTTGGCGGCAGTGCTGGAAGTGACGCCGGACGGCGCGGTGGCGTTGGCCCGGGACCTGAGCGACCCCCGGTTCCGCCGCCCGCTGTCAGGGTTGTATTGGCGGGTCGATGGCCCTGGGAACCGGGTGCTGCGGTCGCGGTCGCTCTGGGACCAGGCCCTGGACCTACCGGCGGACACCCCCAAGGATGGTGAGGTTCATCGCCACAGCCTGACGGGACCGAACGGGGCCCCGCTGGTGGCATGGGAGCGCAGCCTGCGCCTGCCGGGAACGGCAACACCCGTGCGCGCGGCCGTGGTCGTCGACGCCAGCGACGTGCAGGCCGCGACGGCCGGCTTTTCCCGGGTGTTGGGCCTGTCGCTGGCGGTGCTGGCCGCCGGTCTGCTGGCGGCGGCGGCCATCCAGGTGCGCCTGGGGCTGGGACCGCTGCGGCGGATGCGGGCGGCCCTGGCCGATCTGCGCGCCGGACGGTCGAACCGCCTGGAGGGCGCCTTCCCTGGCGAGGTCCAGCCCGTGGTGGACGACCTCAATCTGCTGATGGAGGAGAACCGGACGATGGTGGAGCGGGCGCGGGCGCAGGCGGCTGATCTGGCGCATGCGCTGAAAACCCCGCTGGCCGTCATCGCCAATGCCGCCGCCGCGCCGGGCGGCATGGACCCGGCGGTGGTGGCGGCCGAGGCGGATCGCATGCAGGGTCAGATCGAACGGCACCTGGCCCGGGCGCGGGCCGCGCCGGCACTGCTTCATTCCTCAGGCGGAACGGTTGTCCTGCCGGTGCTGCGGCAGATCGCCCGCACCGTGGCTCACCTGCATGCCGAGCGCGGGGTCGATATCCGGACCGACGGCGATGCGCAGGCGCGGGTTCGGGCCGACCCGGTGGACCTGCAGGAAATGGCCGGCAATCTCATCGACAACGCCGCCAAATGGTGCACAGCGGTGGTCCGGGTGACGGCCACGGCGGCCAGCGGCGGGGTTGTCATCACCGTCCAGGATGATGGGCCCGGCATTCCGGCGGACAGGCGGTCGGACGTTCTGGCCCGGGGCGCCCGCCTGGACGAGGCGGTGCCGGGTACCGGCCTGGGCCTGACGATAACGGAGGAGTTGGCGCGCCTTCATGGCGGAAGCCTCAGCCTGGACACCTCGCCGACCGGTGGGCTCAGCGTCTCGCTCCATCTGCCACAGGCGGCCCGCTAATGCCCAAATGGCCCGGTTGACCCCATGGGACCGGCCCGGTGGCGGCGTGACGCTGCGGGGCGCGGCTGCTACCCTGCCCAACCGCCGGGGCATCGGCCCCTTTCCCGCCCGTCTGATATGGCTGCGCCCGTGACTCTCCAAGGCATCATCCAGGACATCGTCGACGAGATGCGGGCCGCACCCGATCGTGGCAAGGTCGCGACCTACATCCCCAGCTTGGCCAAGGTCGACCCCGCCAGGTTCGGCATGGCGGTCTATACCGTCGATGGGGAATGCCATGCCGGCGGGGATGATGAGGTCGGCTTTTCCATCCAGTCGATATCCAAGGTCTTTTCCCTGACGCTGGCCCTGGGCAAGGCGGGGGACCAGCTGTGGGAGCGGGTGGGGCGCGAGCCCTCCGGCACGGCGTTCAATTCCATCGTCCAGCTTGAGGCGGAGCGAGGCATTCCGCGGAACCCCTTCATCAATGCCGGCGCCATCGTCGTGACGGACGTGAATCTGGCGGGGCATCCGCCCCGTGAGGCCATCGGCGAACTGGTCCAGCTCGTCCGCTATCTGGCGGAGGATGAATCCATCGCCATCAATGAGGAGGTCGCCCGGTCGGAAGAGCGTACGGGCGAACGCAACCGGGCCCTGGCCCATTTCATGAAATCCTATGGCGTGCTGCGGCATGCGCCCGACCTGGTGTTGGGCACCTATTTTCACGCCTGCGCCATCGAGATGACCTGCCGCCAGCTTGCCGCCGCCGGGCGCTATCTGATGCTGGATGGCCGCCATCCGGGGGGCGGCCGCACCATTTCATCCATACGGGCCCGCCGCATCCTGTCCCTGATGCTGACCTGTGGCCATTACGACGCCAGCGGCGACATCGCGTTCCGCGTCGGGATCCCGGCCAAGTCCGGCGTCGGCGGCGGCATATTGGCCATCGTTCCCGGCCGGGCCTCCATCGCCGTCTGGTCCCCCGGCCTGAACGCCAACGGCAACTCCCAGCTGGGCAGCCTCGCCCTGGAGCGCCTGGCCGAGGCCACGGGGTGGAGCCTGTTTAATCCAGGCCGCCTGTCAGATCGATGACGCGGCGTGGTGCCGGTCTGGACGGAAGAGTCGCGACCGCGCCGGGGGTTGCAATCGCATTTTGCGAAGGCGGTCGTTGGTCTCATGCCGTTGGCATTACTTCCGGTCATCCTCGCGCACCTTGCCTTTTCGGATGAACTTCCGCACCAATGACGTTTGTTTCTCGTCATAGCGGTCGCCTTTATGAGTTCCTCCGCCCCCGCCTTCCGGCCTGCGAACCCGGACCAGCTCGACCGCATGGTGCGGGTGTCGTTCCCGCTGGGCTGGCTGGTGTTCGGCATCTTCCTGGCGGCCGTGCTGGGCGGACTGGCCTGGTCCCTGGTCGCCACCGCGCCGGTCAAGGTGGCGGGCAACGGTGTGCTGCAGGGCAGCGGCGGCGTGGCCCTGGTGACGGCGCCCAGCAGTGCCGCCATCACGGCGCTGAAGGTCGGTGTCGGCGGCGCCGTTCATGAGGGGGAGATCGTCGCCGTGCTGGCGGACCCCGTGCTGAACGCCCGGCTGGAGACGGTCCAGGCCCGCTTGGCCCGGCTGGAGGCGGAGGAGGGGCGGCTGAAGGACTTCCAGGCCCGCGCCCGGGCGGCCCGCACCCGCGATGACGAGCAGCGGCGCCAGGGGTGGGAGCAGGCCTTGCAGCAGGCCCGCCAGCGGGAGGCGGCGCTGGGCCAGGTGTTGGCCAGCCAGCATGAGCTGATGGGTCGCGGTTATGCCACGCGTGAGCGCATCCTGATGACGGAGAACGACCGCGCCCAGGCCCAGCGCGACATCACCGCCGCCCTGAACGCGCTGAACACCCTGGGCGTGGAGGCGGACGAGCGCGCCATCGAGGATGAGCGCGAGATGCTGGAACTGGAGAGCAAGATCGGCCAGGGTCGGCAGGATCTGGCCGAGGCTATGGCCGAACGCGCGGCGCGGACCGAAGTTCGCGCCCCCGTCACCGGCCGGGTGATTGAGCTGTCGGCCGCCGCCGGCGACCGGGTGGCCGCGGGTTCGGCCCTGATGCGCCTGGTACCGGAAGGTCGGGTGGTGGCGGGCGACGGGCTGGTGGGTATCCTCTACGTCGCCCCGGCCGATGGTAAGAAGATACGCCCCGGCATGGCGGTGCAGATCATTCCTTCCACCGTGAAGGTGGAGCGTGACGGCTTCATCCATGGCGAGGTCATCCGCGTGTCCGAGACGGCGGCGACGCGGGAGGCGGTGCAGCAGACGCTGAAGAACGACGCCTTCGTCACCAGTCTGATGGCCAACGGTCCGCCGTTCGAGGTGCGGGTGGCCCTGCGGCGCGATCCGGCGACCGTCAGCGGTTTCGCCTGGTCATCATCCCGGGGCGCCGCGCGGCCGGTGGAAAGCGGTACCGTCATCAAGGGCGGGGTGGTGGTGGAGCGCACGCGCATCATCGCCCTGGCCTTCCCCGCCATCGAACCGGTGCTGGACGCCCTGGGGCTTGAGCCGTGACGGCAGCGGCGGCGGTGTCCGGCGCGGTCCGGAAGGCGATGGCGGCACGTCCACGCCCCGTTCCAACGGTTTTCCAGATGGAGGCGGCGGAGTGCGGCGCCGCCTGTCTTGCCATGGTGCTGGCCCACCACGGCAAATGGGTGCCCCTGCCGGAGTTGCGTGAGGCCTGCGGCGTTTCCCGCGACGGCAGCCGCGCCTCCAACATCGTGCGGGCGGCTCGGGCCTATGGGCTGGAGGCCAAGGGCTTCCGCTGTGAGCCGCACCATTTGGCCGACATCGCCATGCCCTGCATCGTCTTCGTCGACCTCAGCCATTATGTGGTGCTGGAGGGCATGACGGGCGGCAGGGTGCAGCTGAACGACCCCGCTGCCGGCCGCCGCGTCCTGACAGCGGCGGAGTTCGACGCGCTGTTTTCCGGCATCGTGCTGACCTTCCAGACGGGGGCGGATTTCCGCCGGTCCGGCGACGTGCCCAGCGCCTGGCGCGACATCGCGGCCCTGGTGGCGGGAACACATGGGCCCCTGGCGCTGGCGATGCTGGCGGGCGTCGCCCTGATCCTGCCTGGGCTGGTGGTGCCGGCGGCGACGCAGGTCTTCGTCGACTATTACCTGGTGCAGGGCCAGGCGGACTGGGGCGTGCCCCTGTTGGGGGTGTTGCTGGCCACGGCGGTGGTGCAGTGGGGACTGACGGGCCTGCAGAACAGCCTGCTGGTGCGCCTGCACACCCGCATCGCCATCCTGGCGGCCGGCCGCATGGTCTGGCGTATGCTGCGCCTGCCCGTGCGCTTCTTCGGCCAGCGCCACGCCGGCGCCCTGGCCGGCCGGGTGGACCTGGCCCGTCCCCTGGGCCTGCAGGCGGCGGAACAGCCGGTGAAGGCGGCGCTGGCCCTGGCGTCCAGCGTCTTCTTCACCCTGGCCATGCTGCTCTACAGCCCCATCCTGACCCTGGTCACCCTGCTGGCCGCGGCCATTCCCATCGCTGCCTTGGCGCTGACGCAACGCCGGCTGGAGGAGCGGGTCCGCAAGGCCGGTATGGCGGCCATCAAGGTGCATGGCCGGGCCGTCCAGGGCATCGGCATGGTGGAAACCCTGAAGGCCAGCGGTACCGACGACGTGTTCTTCGGCCAGTGGGCCGGCCTGCTGGCCGCCCTGGTGCGCGACCGTCAGGCGGCCGGCCGTATCGAGGCGCTGCTGGGCGCCGTGCCCGACGGTGTCATGCTGCTGAACCGGGGCCTGGTGCTGGCCCTGTCCGCCGGCTTCGTCATCGCGGGCAGCATGACGGTGGGCGAACTGGCCGCCTTCCAGACCCTGATCACCGCCTTCGCCGCCGCCTTGTCCACCCTGATGCGTCAGGTCACCAGCCTGAAGCAGGTGCGCAGCCCGCTGGACCAGTTGGCCGACGTCGCCACCACGCCCCTGGCCTGGGAATTCGCGGGCGACCGGCCGGACGCGCCGGCGGCACCCACCGTCCGCGATGGTGCCAAGCTGAGCGGCGCCCTGGCCGTCCGCGACCTCACCTTCGGCTACACCCCTCAGGGCGAAGCGGTGGTGAAGGGCGTGGACCTGGACATCGCCCCCGGCGCCCGCGTGGCCCTGGTGGGTGCGTCGGGCAGCGGCAAGTCCACCGTCGGCCGCCTGGTGGCCGGCCTGTTCGACCCCCTGGGCGGCGACATCCTGTTGGACGGCCATCCCCTGCGCGCCGTGCCGCGCGACCGGCTGCGCGCGTCGCTGGCCATGGTGGACCAGGATATCCTGCTGTTCGAGGGCACGGTGCGCGACAACCTGACCCTGTGGGACGAGGCCGTGCCCGAAGCCCGGATCATCCGCGCGGCCAAGGACGCCATGATCCACGACGACATCGTCGCCCGTGTCGGCGGCTACGGTGGCCGGGTGGAGGAGGCTGGCCGCAACTGGAGCGGCGGCCAGCGCCAGCGGCTGGAGATCGCCCGCGCCCTGGTGATGGAGCCCAGCTTGCTGATCCTGGACGAGGCCACCAGCGCCCTGGACCCGACCATTGAACAAGCGTTGATGGACAATGTCCGCCGTCGCGGCTGCGCCTGCCTGATCATCGCCCACCGCCTCAGCGCCATTCGCGACTGTGACGAGATCATCGTCCTGAAGGATGGCCGGGTGCTGGAACGCGGCGGCCATGAGGCGCTGATGGCGGCGGGCGGCGCCTATCGCCAGTTGGTGGAGTCGTGAGCATGGACGACACCGACCGGCTGGAGGGGGAGGAGCGGGCGGCCCGTGACCGCCATGCCGGCCTGCTGGCCCTGCAGGCGCTGAGCGGGGTATTGGGGGGCAGGGTATTGGGACCGGACCGCGGCGCCACTCACGCGTCCCTCTTGGCCCCCCTGTCGGAACAGCCCCTGGTGTTGGCCTTCGCGCATCTGGGCGCGCTGCTGGGCTTCGACGTGCGCCTGCCGCCCCGCCAGCAGGAGGGGGCGCCGATGCCGGCGCTGGAGGCGGTGGCCCGGGCCAGCCGCGTGCGCCTTAGGGGCGTCCACCTGGATCCCGGCTGGTGGCGGCAGGACAGCGGCGCCTTCTTGCTCCTGCGGCCGGCGCCGCTGTCGCCCCTGGCGCTCAGCCCCGGCAGGCAGGGTCGCTATACTGTTTATGATCCCGACACACGCGTGGCGCGGCCGCTGCCGGCGGCCGAGGCGGCGGCGCTGGCCGGCCAGGCCTACGCCCTGTACCCGCCGCTGCCGGACCAGGCCCTGACGCCGGGTAGCCTGGCCAAGGGGTTGCTGCGCGCCCGGATGGGCGATCTCGCCACCCTGGCCGGCGGCACCCTGCTGGCCGGCGTGTTCACCATGGGTGTGCCGCTGGCCATGGGCTACCTGCTGGAAGGCGCCATCCCCGACAGCAATCTGGGCCGGGTGGTGCAGGTGGCCGTCGCCCTGGCCTTGCTGGCGGTCATGACCCTGCTGCTGCGCCTGGCCACGCAGCTGACCATGCTGCGCATTGAGGGGCTGGAGGGCAGCCGGGTGCAGGCGGCGGTGATGGACCGCCTGCTGCGCCTGCCCACCGGCTTCTTCCGGGGCTACTCCACCGGTGACATGGCAACCCGGGTCATGGCCGTGGCCCGCCTGGAAAAGGCGCTGACCGCCTCCACCATCAATGCTGTGATGACGGGGATGGTGGCCTTGGTCTCCTACGCCGTCATGCTGGGCTATTCCTGGCGCCTGGGCCTGGTGGCTATCGCGCTGACCCTGATGTTGGCCGTCGTGACCGTGGTGCTGGGGCTGCTGCGCGTCCGGCACGAGGCGGCGGCCATCCGGGGGGACGCCCGCATGTCCGGCCTGACGCTGGAACTGGCCAGCGGCATCGCCAAATTGCGCCTGGCGGCGGCGGAGGACCGGGCCTTCCTGCGCTGGGCGCGCCTGTACGCCGAGGCCAGCCGCGCCCAGTTCGGCGCCGACCGGGCGGCCGGCCTGCTGGACACGGTGGGCGTGGGCTACCAGGCCTTCGCCACGGCGGCGCTGCTGGCGGTCTGCGTCATGGGCGGCTGGACCGACACCGTCGCCCTGGGCCTGCTGGCCGCCTTCGTCACCGCCTTCACCGCCGCCCTGGAAGGCCTGCGCGGCCTGGCGGCGGCTGCCGTGGAAATGGTGGGCCTGGCGCCCATCGTGCAGCACGCCCGCCCCATCCTCCAGGCCCTGCCGGAGGCGGCGGATAAGGCCGACCCGGGCACGCTGACCGGCGCCATCGAGCTGTCGCGCGTCACCTTCCAGTATCAGCCGGACACTCCCCGCATCCTGGACGCCCTGTCGGTCAGCGTCCGGCCTGGGGAGTTCGTGGCCTTCGTCGGCCCGTCCGGTACGGGCAAGTCGACGCTGTTCCGCCTGCTGCTGGGTTTCGAGCGGCCGGACGCCGGCCTGGTGCTCTATGATGGCGTCGACCTGGCGGGTCTGGATTTGCGGGCCGTGCGCCGACAGTGCGGCGTGGTCCTGCAGCACGGCCGCCTGATGCCCGGCACCTTGATGGACAATGTGCTGGGTGCCGCCACCCATCTGGGGCAGGAGGCCGCCTGGGACGCGCTGGCCCAGGTGGCACTGGCCGACGACGTGCGGCGCATGCCGATGGGCCTTCACACCCTGATCACCGACGGCGGCGCCGGCCTGTCGGGCGGGCAGGTCCAGCGCCTGCTGCTGGCCCGTGCCCTGGTGGCCCGGCCACGGATCATGATGCTGGATGAGGCGACCAGCGCGCTGGACAACCATACCCAGGCGGCAGTGACCGCCAGCCTGGACAAGATCGCCGGCACCCGCCTGGTCATCGCCCACCGCCTCAGCACAGTGCGGCGGGCCGACCGCATCATCGTGCTGAACCAGGGCCGGGTGGAGGAAGAGGGCGCCTTCGATACCCTCATGGCCCGCGACGGCTTCTTCGCCGCCTTCGCCCGGCGTCAACTGACGCGAGACACCTGACGGGGCAGCAGCACGTCGCAGGCGAAGTCCGGCGCCAGGCGTCGGACCAGCAGGTGTCCCAGGCCGGCATGGCCCCGGAACAGGGCGGCATCGTCGGGTGCGCCCGCCACGTCCGCCACCATCAGTCGGCCCCGTCCGGCCGCCCAGTCGGCCAGCCGGGTGTTCAGGGCGGTGTCGATTTCATCCTCCACGCCCGGCAACCGGGTGGTCAGCGTGGCCAGGATCTCCAGCCGTCCGGCCTCGCCACAGCACAGGTCGTCCACCTGGTCCAGGGGGGACGCTCGCAAGGTTGCCAGTGCGGTGTGCAGGTCGGCGGCCAGCCGGCCGTCCTTGTCCCCCAGCATATCCATCAAGAGCGTGCGGGCCAGGGCGATGCCGGGCGCGCCATGGCACCATGTGGACGAGCCCTGCTGGCGGCCTGTCTGCCAATCGCCGGCGGCCGGATTGAACAGCGCGTTCTCGTAGGCCACGGCCTCCCATGCCGCGGCGTGGCACCGGGCATCGCCGGTGGCCGCATGGATGTGGGCCAAGGCGGTGGCGATGCCGGCGGCGCCGTGGGACAGGCCGGCCAATCCCGCCCGCCGCCGGCCGGGCCAGTGCCGGCCACCCACGCGATCGGTTTGGGAGGCGGCCAGCAGTGCCGTTCCGCAGGCGGCCATGGCCTGGGCAACGACCGGCCCGGTATCCAGGACGGCCAAACCCCAGGCCAGGCCGGCGGCGCCGTCCATCACATCGGACGCATCGCCCACCGGGCCATTCTCGATCGCCAGCGCCAGGGGCGTCTCGACCGCCAGCGCCAGGGCGTCATGGGCCAGGGCCGGGTCGGCCAGCAGACGGGCGCACCAGGCCAAGCCGGCGATCATCCCCCCCAGGCCGCGCCCATAGCCGGGCCCGAAGCGGCGGGCCAGGCGCGGTGCCTCCCCCCGATGGATGGCGGCCCGCAAGGGCTGCTGCGCCTGCCGCGCCAGGTCCAGCAGGCGCTCGTCGTCCAAGGCGCGCCCGGCCTCCGCCAGGAAGACAGCGATGCCACCGGCGCCGTAGCACAGGCCCGGCCCCGCCGGGGCAATCAGGGCCGGCATCTGCTCCCACAGCCGCACCCAGCGCAGCGTTCCCGGCTCCTGAGCCACGGCCAGGTCGGCCACCCGGTCGGCCAGCGCGCGCAGGGTGGTGCGGAAGTCGAGGCCTGGGACGGCTTCCGCTACGACGCCCACGTTCTGAGGAAGCAGGGTGGGGGGACGCCGGGCGGGAGGACGCAAGGCGGCGCGCAGCAGGGTCGTTGTTCGGTTGATCGTTACATCATCCAGTGCGGCGAGCGCCGCCGTCACCTGGTCGTACGGGGGGATGGCGAATACCGGGCCCAGGGGGCTGGTGGCCGTGCCGGCGGCTTCAACGCTCCAGGCCTCGCGGCCATCGGGACGGAAGGTGAAGGCCGGGATGTCCAGACGGTCCAGGGCCCGCGCTTCCGCCGCCAGCGCCCGCCGCCAGGCGGCCGGATCGCCCAGCAGTGGCGCGCGGCCGGCGGCCCGCGCCACCTGGCGCGTGAAGGCGGCCTCATCCTTGGCCCCCTCGCCGATCAGCGCGGGTGCCAGGACCAGCCCATAGAGGTTGGTGGCGGCCAGCAGCAGGCGGCAGCGGACATTACGGAACCGGGCCAGCGAACCCTCCGGCGCCATCAGCGCCGTCTTGTGCGCCACCAGGGTGCGCAGGGTGGCCTGGAAGCCGTCCAGGACGGCCGTGCTGAAATTCCGTACGTCCAGGGGGACGCTGCCCAGACTGGGGCCGGGGGCGAAGCTGGGCACCGGCTGTTCGCCCAGGTGCAGCCAATCCGTGCCGGCGTGACGCACCACGGTTTGCGGCCGGGGCGCCAGGGGGCCGGAGCCAGCGGCGGCCAGGGGCGCCAGCGTCACCCCTCCGTCGAAGGAGGTGTAGACCGGCAGGATGCCGTTGGCGAACAGGTGCGGGTCGTCCAGGGGATCGGCCACACCCAGATCCGCCGGGCTGGGCTGGAACAGGCATTCCAGGTCGACGACGACGGGAAAGAGGCCCGCCGGGATCAAGTTGTCGGGATGGATGTCGCTGCCGCGCAGCAGGAACATCAGGGCCAGAAGGCCGCCGCACCGTTCCATATAGGCGTGCGCCCCGGCCGCATCGGGCAGGGGGACAGGGTCCACCCATTCCATCCACCCATGGTCGCCGCCGTCCATCACCCACGGGACGCGGTGGGCCGGGGCGGTGCCGGCGGCGTTCAGCCAGTCCAGCAGGTGCCCGAACGCCGCCTCCGCCGCCAGGGCGCGGGGCTTGTAGGCGATGCGCGTGCCGTCGGCCAAGGTGACGCGAATGACCGTGCAGCCGCCGCCATGGGGGTCGGACAGGCCAGGGGTGAGGTCGGCCACCGCCGGTACGGCGCCCCGCCACGCGGGATATCGGACGGCCAGGGCGGGGGCGTCCTGGTGGAAATGGCGGGCGAAGGCCGTGATGGCGTCCACCCAATCGGTGCACATCCGGTCCAGGCGGTGGCGCAGCACGGGCCAGTCGGCCAGCCGCGCAGCGGCTTGCGGTCCTTGGGCGGCCTCGGCGAAGGCGCGATAACGGTCGCGGGGCACCCAGGCCGGCGGCTCATCATAAAGGCGGGCGATGGCAGGCACTGCTTCCGCCGCCTGGAACGCCGCCGTCAGGGCCGGGCCGGCGATCTCGCCCAGGCGGGCAGCCAGCGCCCGTGTCGCGCCCCGCCTGGCCGGCAGCGGCAACACGCCGCCGCCGGCCAGGGACCGGTCAAGACACTCCGCCGCCCGGTCGACCAGCGGCGCCAGGATGTCCAGGAACGGGATGTCCAGGAACGGGGTGTCCACGGGCGACGCCGTCACCGCGGGCGACTTGCCCGGCCTTACTTGGTGAAAATGCAGTAGCAGCCTTTGGTGTATACGCAGTAGGGGGACCCGCCGCCGGAAACATGATCCAGCGCATCGTCGTCCAGCGGTTCCATCTGCGTGGGCGCGCTGCCGGCCCGGGCGGCGAAGACGCCCTCGATTTCGTCGGCGGTCAGCTGGATGCCGCGCGTGGCCGCGAAGTCCGCCAGCGCCTTGGCCGCCGCTTTCACATCACCCCCGCCGGCTATGCCCTTCAGTATTTCCGTGTCCGAGGCGATCAGGGCCTTCAGTTTTTCCAGTTCCGACTGCGACATGACATCATCCCCCACCAGTGTCCGGATCCCGGATACACGGTAAAGAGCGTGGCATCAATACGCTGGTAAGTTGCTATCGCTTTAGTGCGGGATGGCGGAGTGGATTTTCAAAGGCCACCTAGCCGCCAGAGGTTGACGGCCGGCAAAGCCATAGGTCCCGTCTTCAAGGACCCCCTGGGCGCGGAAGGCGTGGAGAGTCCAAGCCTTGCAGGGCGGCGTCAGAAAGATGTCGGACATCTGCGAAACCCAGTTGCACCAAGCCGATCCCATGTGCCATATGTTCACCCCGCTTGCGGCGCCCTGATTTTTTCAAGGGGTGGCGTATTTTCCGCAAGCGAATACAGTATCTTGTATCCCCCTGCGGTGAAGTCTGCCGTAGGAAGGCCATCCCCCGGGTGGCCGCACATAGGATGGATTACCCTCCATCCGCCTCATGTCCCCTTCGTCTAGAGGCCTAGGACACCGCCCTTTCACGGCGGCGACACGGGTTCGAATCCCGTAGGGGACGCCATCTGGCGCATAAGCCATTGTATTTGCTGGAAAAGCAGCCAGACCTCGAAATCGATGTGGCACACGGTTGTGGCACACTCGATCGAGGCCTGCTTTGCCCCGAATCCCCTACACGACACAGCGGCGCCAAGCCTACCTTCTGAAGGTCCGCGTGCCCTCGGATTTGGTGCCGATTCTGCGGCGGCAGCACGTCGTCCAGTCCCTCGGTGTAAATCGGCGCGGTCAAGTGCTCCGCTGATTTCAATAAAATCAGGCGGTTGCCGTGCTGATCGGCGTCCAAGCTGCGTGCATTCAGAAGGTCGGCACATTGGATAGCCCGGCCGCAGCGCAGTCCGGTGCGTTTCGGACTGCCAGGGGGAAATAGCTACCGCCGGCGACAACATTGCTTAGTCCAGCCACCTGATCTAGGCTGACCACGTCGCGAAAAACGACCGCCCGAGGGCATCCTCCCCTCCGATCGGTTGCGCACACGTCGGGCTTGCTTTTGGCAAGGCTCGGCCAGCGTCTCACAAACAGTCGCCAATAGCCCTCGGGCTGGCGATGTCTTGTCGGCATCGACCGATGCCAGGAGATAGCGAGAGCGCGGTGATGAAGGCAATCGAGTTCAACGAGTATGGCGGCCCCGACGTGCTTCATATCGTCGATGTCGAGGCGCCACGTCCTGGCCCTCGCGAAGTGCGGATCAGGGTTCGCGCCGCCGGGATAAATCCATCGGACTGGAAGCGCCGCGAAGGCCAGTATCGCGCGTTCGAGGACGTGCAGTTTCCGGCCGGTCTGGGCGTAGAAGGCGCCGGCATTGTCGACGCGGTCGGATTCGCCGTGACCGGCGTCGCGATCGGTGACCCGGTGTTCGGGTTCGGCGAACGCGTGATGGCCGAGCAGGCCGTGCTGACTCATTGGGCCAAGAAGCCCGATGATCTGTCCTTCGAAGTCGCCGCCGGTCTGCCTGTCGTGTCAGACACCGCCACGCGCGCGTTGGATCAGGTTGGCGTGGAAGAGGGGCAGACACTGCTGGTCAGCGGGGCCTCTGGAGGTGTGGGAACGGCGATCGTCCAACTCGCCCGTCTGCGTGGCGTCACGGTGATCGGCACCGCGAGTGCAACCAAGCACGATTATCTGCGCGGGCTAGGTGTCGTTCCGACCACCTATGGCGAAGGGCTGGAGCAGCGCGTGCGCGAACTGGTGCCGGGCGGCGTCGATGCGGCGATCGACATTGCCGGCTCCGGGATCATACCTGACCTGATCCGGATCGTCGGCGATCCTGCGCACGTCCTCTCGGTCGCCGACTTCTCGGCCGAGGAATACGGCGCCAAATTCTCGCGCGGGCCGCCGGTCGATCCGGCACGCCTGTTGGCCGCGATGGCCGCGCTGTGTTCGGCCGGTTCTTTCAAACTGCACATCGATCGAACCTTCCCGCTGGAGCAGGCGAAGCAGGCGCAGGAGGTCAGCCAGTCGGGCCAGGTCACCGGCAAGCTGGTGGTTTGTATCGACTAAAGCCGCCAGCGCTCGGTCACTTGCCGTCATCTACGCAATCGTAACGCTCGATGCCGCCGGGGTCGGGCCCGTGTTCTGATCACGTCGCTGGTTCCGTCGGCCGCGAGGGCGATGAGGCCGTGCGCCACCGCTAAGGCGGCTTTCGGACCAGCTTCAGGCTCGGACCGGTTTCAAATGCTCAAGCCACGCCCGCGCGTAACCGGGGGCGCGGCTTGGTCTTGTCTGGGCCATCCACCCTTGTTATGAGAATGACTCTCGTTATCGATATTAAAGTTCTCTGACTTGAAAATTGGCGAAAACAATGGGGCAGATGGGAAACCGGACGCTGCTGGGCGGTATCGGCCTGGTCGCATTGACCTGTGGGATGGGGGCAGGAACCGGGGCCTGGGCCGCTGAGGCGGAGAGGGCCGGCGCGGAGAGGGCCGGCGACGACAACACCATCGTCATCACCGGGCAGCGCATTGTGGATATGACGGCAGCCAAGACCGATACGCCGCTGCTCATCACGCCGCAGGCCATTTCCGTCATCGAACGCCAGCAGATCGATGTCCAAAACGTCCAAACGGTGACGCAGGCATTGCGCTACATCCCCGGCGTCCTGAGTGAACTGGGCGGGTCCGACAATCGCATCGAGACCAACCAGTTCCTGATCCGCGGTTTCGCCGCCAACGAGTATCTGGATGGCTTGAGGCTGCAGGCGGGCACCTGGGCCACGCCGCAATTCGATCCCTACGCCCTGGACCGCATCGATGCCCTGAAGGGTCCCGCCTCCGTCCTGTACGGGCAGGCCTCGCCGGGCGGCTTGGTGGCGCTGACCAGCCGCCGGCCGTCCGCGACCGCCGGAGGCGAGGTCCTCTTCCAGACCGGCAGCTATGGCCGTGTGCAGGGGGCGGGCGATGTGACGGGGGCGCTGACGGACGATGGTGCCCTTTCCTATCGCCTGACCGGCCTGGTGCGCGACACCGAAACCCAGGTGGACCACACCAAGTATCGGAAGTGGTTTATCGCGCCGGCGCTCACCTGGCAGCCGGACGCCGACACCACCCTGACCCTGCTGACCAATTATCAGGAAGAGCCCGCCGCTGGCTTCTATAACCAGATTCCCAGCCGGGGCACCGCCCAACCCAACCGCTACGGCAGCATCCCCACCTCCTTCTATGGCGGGGAGCCGGACTTTGACCATATGGACCGCACGCAGAAGTCCGCTGGTTACGCGCTTTCCCACCACCTGGGGGGCACCTGGACCGTGCGTCAGAACCTGCGTTACATGCACATCGATACCGATTACCGGGCTGTGACGTTCGAAGCGTTGAACGCCGACGACCGCACCCTGGTCAGGTCACCTTACGTTACCAACGAGGCGCTGGACACCTTCGCCGTCGACACCCAGGTGCAAGGGGAAATAACCACCGGCGCCTTGAAGCACACCCTGCTGGTCGGCGTCGATTATCAGAATTCCCGCTGGGACCATGTCGCGGCGTACAGCTATGGCGCCGCGCCCACGCTGGATTGGATGAACCCTATCTACGGCAAGCCGGTGCCCACGCCCACCGTCATCCAGAACGGACTGCAGAGCCAAAGCCAGACGGGCGTCTACGCCCAGGACCAGATCGCGCTGGGCGGCCTCAACATCGTCCTGGGCGGGCGTGAGGACTGGTTCGACAGCGACGCGCGGAACCGCCTGGCCAACAACAGCACCAGCACCCTGTCCGATCGCACCTTCACCGGACGGGCCGGATTGGTCTACCTGTTCGACAATGGCGTCGCCCCCTACGTCAACTATGCCACCTCCTTCCAGCCCTCGACCGGGGTCACCTTCGACGGCAGGCAATTCCAACCCACGGAGGGAGAGCAGTTCGAGGCGGGCGTGAAGTACCAGCCGCTGAACTTCCCCGGCTTCGTCACCGCGGCCGTCTATCAACTGACCCAGACCAACGTGACCACAGCCGATCCGGTGCACGTCGGCTTCAGCAGCCAGGCCGGCGAGATCCGGGCCAAGGGCGTGGAGCTGGACGGCCACCTGACGCCCATCGATGGGCTGAACCTGCAGGCTTCCTACGCCTACATCGATGACGAGATCACCCAGTACACGGGCGCCCTGCGGGGCAAAACCCCGCCCGGCATCGCCAAGCATACGGCCACCGTTTGGGCGGACTATGCGCCGGCGGACGGCGCGCTGGCTGGCCTGACCATGGGCGGCGGCGTTCGTTATGTCGGGCCATCCTTCGGCAACTACGCCAACGCCTATCAGGTCGATGGCGTCACGCTGGTGGACGCGGTGCTGGGATATGACTTTGCCCACCTGTCGTCCGGCTTGGCCGGCTGGTCCGTGCAATTGAACGCCAGCAACCTGTTCGACCGCATCTATGTCGCCAGCTGCGGCAACCTGGGCTGCTATTACGGTATCCGACGCACCTTCATTTCCAACCTGCGATATGCCTGGTGAGGCGGCCATGACGGCGGAAGCGATCGGCGGCGGTAGCGCACGGGACATGACGGCGGCAACCTTGCGGCACTGGCGCTGGGTCCACAAATGGTCCAGCCTAGTGTGCACCCTCTTCCTGCTGGTGCTGTGTCTCAGCGGTCTACCACTCATCTTCGAGGATGAATTGGAAGACCTGTTGTCGCCACTGCCTCGTGCGGCGGTGACGGCGGCTGATCAGGACCTGAACCTGGACGCAGCCCTGGCCCAGGGATTGGAAAAGCATGCCGAGATGGTGCCCATGTCGCTGACTTGGCCGGCAGGGACGGAGCATCTGCTCTATCTTTGGACGGCACCGCGCCCTCAGGCTACCCCAGATGGCTTTCGCCTGACCGTTATAGATCTGCGCAACGGCGCCGTACTGGCTGAGCCGCCGATCAGGCATCGACCTACCGACGTCATCCGCACCCTGCATGCCGAGCTTTTCGCCGGCCTGCCCGGGTCGCTGCTTCTGTGCGCCATGGGCCTGCTTTTCCTGGCGGCCGTCGTGTCCGGTCTGGTGCTGTACGCCCCCTTCATGCGCCGCATGGCCTTCGGCACCATCCGGCGGGAGGCCGCCCGTCGAACGCAATGGCTGGATATCCACAACCTGGTGGGCATTGTCATCCTGGTGTGGACGGTAGTGGTCGGTGCGACGGGCGTGGCCAATACCCTGGCCCAGCCTCTGTTCCGCCTATGGCAGGTAGACCAGCTGGGCGCCATGATCCGTCCTTGGGCCGGAAAGCCCATACCGGACCGAGTGGTCAGCGTCGATGCGGCTGTGGCCGCTGCGCAGAAGGCGTTGCCGGCGGCTCGCCCGGAAAGCGTGGCCTATCCCTATTCCCGCTTCGGCAGCCCACACCATTACATCGTGTGGATGCGGGGCGACGCGCCGCTGACCTCCCGGTTGGAAACCCCGGTACTGGTGGATGCGGTCAGCGGCGACGTGACGGAGGTCCGTTCCTTGCCCTGGTACCTGCGGGCGCTGGAAATTTCGCGCCCCCTGCATTTCGGGGATTACGGTGGAATGCCCTTGAAGATCATCTGGGCCTTGCTGGATTTGGCCACCATCGCTGTGCTGGGCAGCGGCCTTTATCTGTGGCTGGCCAAGGGAACGCCGGCGCGGCGAAGCGGTGCCCAGCCGGCTGGCGCCAGGGTCAACCCCGCGGAGTGACAGGTATGGAAAGGATCCAAAGGACTTGGCGGTGGCCCGCGCTACTGGCGATTTTGACCCTTATCGGCCTGTTGTCCGCGCTGTTGGGCCAGGGGGGTATATGGTGGCTTTTATCCTGGACAAGCCTGGCCGCCCCCCTGGGCGTCATCATCTGGAAAGGGCGTGTCTTGTGGTTCACAGGACGGGCCCGTTGACGCTGGGCCGGCAAAGCCGATTATTCTCGGCACAGCGGCGCTTACGCCATTTTCAAGCATTACGCGCAGCGCCATCGTCGGGTCGGCGTCGTGGTCACCCTCAGTTGGGGTTGTGTTGTCGTGACTAAACTTTACCGAAGTGTGAATCGGTGCAACGCCGCGATGGAAAGCTTCTTCTCATCGCCCAAAAACCGAGCGGGTGGCCAGGGTGGTCTATCAGTCGGGGAACCAGGCCAGGGCCGACGCCTTCGACTATATCGAACGCTTCTATAATCCGACACGCATCGAGCTTATCCCGGTGTCATCCAATCCGGCAGCAGCCCAAAGCGAAACGTCAGCGAAGCCAGACCCTCGCGAACGCGGCACCGGCGGGGGCCACGGGCGGGCCCATCACGACCTGAAGACGATCATTTTCTCCGCCGTCATCTCCCGGACGGTATAGGGAATGCCACCGACGCCATAGCCGGATGTCCGTCGGCCGGCGAATGGCATCCAATCGGTGCGGAAGGCGGTGTGGTCATTGACCATGACCGCCGAGGCATCGAGACGCTCGGCCGCGTCGAGTGCAACGGCAAGGTCGCGCGTGAAGATGCTGCTCTGGAACGCGACCGGCAGCGCATTGGCCTCACGGATGGCATCATCAAGGTCATTGAAGCCAAACACGCAGGTGACAGGGCCGAACACCTCCTCCCGCGACACCTTCGCCTGTGCCGGCGGATCGACGAGAATCGCCGGTGCCAGCGTCGTGTCGCTCAGCCGCCCGCCGCCGATCAGGCGGGCGCCCCATGACACGGCTTCCTCGACCCAGCGGGCCACCCGCGCGGCCTCGGCCGGTTGAATCAGCGGGCCGACCTCGGTTTCGGCCAGCCGCGGGTCACCGACGCGCAGTCGCCCGACATGCCCGGCGAATCGTTCGACAAAGACGTCCTTGAGCGTTTCCTGCACGTAGATCCGCTGGACCGAAACGCAGACTTGGCCCGCATGGTAATAGCCGCCCTTGGCGAGCGGCTCGATGATCGCGTCGATATCGGCGGTGCGGTCGACGATCACCGGCGCCACGCCGCCATGCTCGAGCGCGCAACGCGTTCCAGGGGCCAGATTGGCGCGGAGCCGCCAGCCCACCGCGCCCGAACCGATGAAGCTCAGGAAGGCGACCCGTGGATCGCTGGCAAAGGCGCCCGACAGGTCACGGCTTTCGGGGAGCAGCGTCTGTACCCAACCTTCCGGCATGCCGGCCTCCAGGACCAGCCTGACCAGTTCGACACAGCAAAGCGGTGTCGCCGTCGCGGGCTTGACGATGATCGGACAGCCCGTGGCGATTGCCGGGGCGATCTGGTGCACGATGAGATTGAGGGGATGGTTGAAGGCCGAGATCGCGGCGACCACGCCGATCGGTTCCAGGATCGTCCAGGCGCGCCGCCCCTCGCTGGCCCGGGTCAGCCCCATCGGTATCTCCGTGCCACCGCGGGTGCGGAGCAGGTCGGCGGCGGCACGGATTCCATCAATGGCCCGATCGGTCTCGACCAGCGCGTCGGTGTACGGCTTGCCCCCTTCCCGTGCGATGAGCATGGCGAACATCTCCCGCTGTCCGGCGACCAGATCCGCGAGCCGATGCAGTACGGCCACGCGCTGATGCGCCTTCAGCCAACCGCCCCGATCTTCGAACCGCTTGCGGGCGATGGTCAGCTTGCGTTCCAGCGCCGCCGCATCGTCCGTCGGCAACTCGGCGATATGGTCGCGATCAAAGGCTTGAACGACCTGAAGCATGAGACCCTCCGAATTGGCTGTCCCTCAAGCAAGTGCCACCGCCTCCAGGACGAGAGCCGAGCGATCCGCCAGTGCCGGAACCCTTGTGAGATAGTCTTGGTAGTGGGGCGTCCGGCGATGCGCTTCGGCTGCGTCGGCATCGCGGTAAAGCTCGTCGAGGACGTAGCGTTCAGGCAGGGCGGTGTCTCGCCAGACATCCCAGCGCAGATTGCCTGGCTCAGCCCGGCAATGCGGCGCCATGCCGAGCAGAAGTGCCCGCAGCTCCTCCGCCTTGCCGGGACGGGCCGTCAGGCTGGCCGTGATTTTCACCGGTGATCGCGACATGGCGGCTCTCCCGTTTGACGTCGCCTCGCCTCACGCCGGAGCGGCGACGTCTCGGAGAGCGGCGAGCAGCTTCTTTCCAAGTTCGCCCGCCGAGGCGGGATTCTGGCCGGTGATGAGGCGTCCATCGACGACGACATGCGGTTGCCAATTCGCGGCGGAGGAATATTCGGCACCCTCGGCCCTCAGCGCATCCTCGAGTTCGTAGGGCACGTCCTCGCGCGCATAGTCATATTCTTCCTTCTTCGAGAAGGAGGTGAGCTTCTTGCCGTGCACGAACGGCGTGCCGTCCCCGAGGTCGACACCGAGCAGCGCGCAGGGCCCGTGGCAAACGGCGGTCACGAGCTTGCCGGTCGTCCAGGCGCGCACGATCGCCCGCTGGACGTCCGCATTGCGCTGAATGTCGACCATGGGCCCGAGGCCGCCGGGCACGAGAATGGCGTCGTAGTCGGCGGCATCCACCTCGGAAAGCCTACGGCTGCGATTCAGCCGCCGGAAGGCTTTGCTCTCGAAGAACGCCTTCTGGGCGGGGTCGTTGTCGTCATACGCGTCATAAGGCGTCCATCCGCCGGCGGGCGAGGCGAACTCCACCGCGATGCCGGCGGTGTCGAGCACGTCGAACGGATGGGCGATCTCCGCGAAAAAAAAGCCGGTCTTGCGGCTGTGGGGGCCGATTACAGCCGCGTTGGTGACGATGAACAGGACATGCTGGGTCACGGGTTTTCTCCCAAACCTGGGTTTAATTTCATTCTTGCGATTCATGACTTCAGAATGTGACGACCGCCCGCCCGACAATCTTATTGTCCCGCATGAGATCGACGTATTCGTTGATATCGCCGAACGAGATCGTCTTGATCGTGTGCTGGATCTTGCCCTCCGCGGCGAGCGCCATGACCTCGGTCAGGTCGGCGTTGTTCCCCCAGAAGGATCCGTGAAAGGTCTGCTCGCCGGACACGCGCGGGAACAGCGGGATGTCGATCCGGTCGCCGATGAAGCCGACGTCGGCATAATGGCCGCTGATCCCCAGCCGGGAGAAGGCGAGCCGCATCATCTCGGTCGCGCCGGCGCAGTCGATGATCGCATCGAACTTGTCCTGCCCGGTCGCCTTCTTGAGCTCTTTGCCCACGTCCTCGGAGGATTTGCCCTCGATCGCGATGATATGGTCGGCGCCATATTTCCTCGCGACCTGCAGTTTCTCCTCATTGCGGGCGACGGCGACGACGGGACCGCCCGCGCCCAGCAGCTTGGCATATTGGACGGCATAGGCGCCGAGGCCACCGATGCCGAACACACCGATCACCCGATCGGGCCCCAGCCCCCCGGCGTCCCGGATCTTCTTGAGGCCGCGATACGGCGTCAACCCGGCGTCGGTCAGCGGTGCCAGCTGCTCGAACTTCAGGTGCTTGGCGACCTTGATCACATAGCGGGCGGGCACCGGAATATATTCGGCGAAGCCGCCATACGGCCCAAAGCCGGGCCACCGGACATTGGGACAGATGTGGGTGTCGCCAACCTGGCAATGCTTGCAGACACCATCGCCCCAGCCTGGCGAGACGACGACATGGTCTCCTTCCTCAATGCCTGCGGCCTTGGGCACCACGCCGCCGATCTTCTCGATCGTGCCGGTGATTTCATGCCCGGGAATGACCGGTGGCGGAATGTCGCCATAGCCTTGGAAGAAGCCGTCGATCAGCAGCACGTCCGACCGGCACATGCCGCAGGCCGCGACCTTCACCAGCACCTCATCAGGTTGGATGTCCGGAACCGCGATATCCTCGAGGACGAGGGGCTTCTTGTATTCAAGAATGCGCGCAGCTTTCATCTCTGGCCTCCTTCACGATGCTGGATTGATGAAATCGCGGCGGCCGCCGCCTCGGCGACCGCAATGTCCTGCTCCACCGAGCCGGCGCTGGCGCCGACGGCACCGACGATCTGGTCGTCGATCATGACCGGCACGCCGCCGCCGAAGATCACGACATGGCCGCCGTTGCTCTGCCCTATCCCGAACAAGGGCGCGCCAGGCTGCGCAAGTTCAGCGAGATATTCGGTCGTCTTGTCGAAAATCCGCGCCGTTTTCGCCTTGCCGATGGCGAGATCGATGCTTCCTTCCAGCGCGCCATCCTGGCGTGCGAACGCGATCAGCGCGCCACCCGCATCGACCACGGCGATATTGTAGGGAATGCCAAGGCCAGCCGCCTTTGCTTCACCCGCCTCAAGCATCCGCCTGGCGTCTGACAGGGTCAGTGTGCTGAGCGCGCGGGGCATGCCCTGTATCCCTCAATCCGATAGTCCCCGATCAATCCGAGTCCGGGCGCCACCAGCCATGCCCGCAACTGCCACCGGAGGCGTGAGTCTGCTCAATGTGGGTGGTCTTGGGTGTGCCCTCGGCGGGATCATCTTCGCCTTGTCAGCCCGTCTTTTTGATATCATTGCGGTGGCCACATGGTTGGTTAAAAAAAGTCAAACCGCGTTATAGGATCGGTGCACCGCCATCTTCAGGGCGCGCCTGCGGCGCATCGCGGCGCCTTCACACCTACGGCCGTGGAAAGGGAGGAGCGGTGGAGGGGGCCGAAGCGATCGATGCCACGACCTATTGCTTCGCCAACTGCCGCTTCACGCCAGCCCGGCAGTCCCTGCTGTGCGGCGATGTCCCGGTCCGCGTCGGATCGCGCGCCATGGATTTGCTTCACGCGCTGGTGCGCCGGCCAGGAGAGGTCGTCGACAAGGATGAACTCCTCCATGCGGCATGGCCCAACCTGTTCGTCGTGGAGAGCAATCTCAAGGTCAACATCGCCGCCCTGCGCCGTGCATTGCGGGCCAACGGCATCGATGTCCCCTGCATAGCGACCGTTCCGGGCCGGGGGTATCGCTTCGTCGCCCCGCTGTCGGTGCTCGGGCCGCGGGAGCCGGCGCTGCCCCCGTCGATCAAGGAGATCGACGGGGCGCTGCCGCCGGCAAAGCCCTTGGTCGGGCGCGCCGGCGCGCTGACGGAGATCGTCGAGGCGATGTGCCAGACGCGGCTGCTCACGATCGTCGGCCCCGCCGGCGTCGGCAAGACGAGCATCGCCATCGCGGCCGCAAGGCACATCGGCGATGCCGGGGGGCAAGCCGTGTGCTTCGTCGACTTGGCCGCGATCGGGAACGGACAGCTTGTCACCCTGGCCATCGCCCGTGCGCTGGGGATCGACAGCAGGCCGATCGATGCGCTGGATGGCCTGGTTGACGCGTTACGCGACCAGGATCGGCTTCTGGTCCTCGACAATTGCGAGCACGTCCTGGCAACCGTGGCCGGCATAACGGACCATCTGAACCACGCGTTGCACCGGCTGAATGTCATCGCAACCAGTCGCGAGCCGCTCAGGTGCAGGCTCGAGACGGTCCATCGGCTTCCCCCCCTTCGGTGCCCGCCCGAGGAGGCGGTTCTGGATGCGGGGTCGGCGATGGCCTATTCGGCGATCGAATTGCTGGTTCGACGCGCCGGGGCGCACGGCTACCGGCTGAAGAACGCGGATGTCCCCGCGCTCGCCGCACTCAGCCGCCGTCTCGATGGCATCGCACTGGCGATCGAACTGGCGGCACCGCAATTGCCGGCCCATGGTCCTACGGTTCTGCTGCGAATGCTGGAACATGACTTCGAACCGCTGGCCTGGCCCGGCGATGGCGCGTCCCGGCACAGGACGCTGGCGGCAACGCTCAACTGGAGCTACGGCCTGCTGTCCGGGAATGAGGCCCGGCTGCTGCGCCACCTTTCCGTTTTCGGCGGCACGTTCGCGCTTGACGATGTCATCGACGCTTTCGGTCATCTGGCGAACGACGAAGACATCATCGCCTGGCTGGAGGCCTTGGCGGTCAAATCCATGGTGTCGGTCAGCTATGCCGGCAGGCGTCGCCGTTACCGCTTGCTCGACAGCACCCGAACCTTCGCCAGCGAACGGCTGATCGAGCGGGGGGAGCAACAGGCCGCGATGACCGCTTATGGCCGCTTCATCCTGGCGCTGTTCGAAAGGGCGGAGGCGGACTGGACATGGCGGCCGCGTGAAGACTGGACCGCGCTTTATGGCGGATGGAGCGCCGACCTTCGCCGCATGATCGATTGGGCCTATGGCACGGAAGGGCAAGCCGAACTTGGGGTGAGGCTGACCGTCGCTGCCCTGCCGTTCTGGGTGGAATTCTCCACGATGATGGAAAGCGGGTCGCGCGTCGAAAAGGCGCTGTCCGTGCTGGACGGGCTGTCCGGTGACCATCTGCTGCTGCGTATGAAGCTGGTGGCGGCGCACGGCTGGAATCTCTGCTACCGCTATCCGTTCGGTGAGGAACTCGAAGCAACCTGGATTAGGGGTTACGAGCTCGCTCTGGAAGCGGGAAGCGTGGAGCACTGCCTTCGCACCAAGGTCGGCCTGGCGAATGTCCAGTGCGCCATGGGCTTTTATCAACGGGCGGTGGAGACGATAGTCGACCTTCGCCGCTTCATGGCAATCGTGGACGATTATTCCGCGGCCCCCAATGCCGACCGGCAGTTGCTCATGTGCGAATTCTACCAGGGGAATATCAAGTCCGGGCATGCGGGTCTTGAGCGCTTGGCGCGCGAGCATGCGACTTTCGGCAACCGAGGCCAGACCTCGCGTTTCCAGATCGACAGGTTCGTCAATTTCAGGAATCACCTTTCATTGTCCATGTGGGTCGTCGGCCAGCATCGGCGTTCACTTGACGTTGCGGAGGAAGCGCTCAACGCCGCGCTGGCTTTGGACCACGACCTATCCTGCGCGCATTCGCTCGCCCTCGCCGCCACACCTATAGCCTTGTTATGCGGCCGGATTGAGTTGGCGCAGACGCGGGCGACCATGCTGTTCGAGCGCCTGAAGACGCGCCAGATTGAAACGTGGCAGCCATTTGCCCACTTTCATCAGGCGGCGATCGATGCCGCACGCGGGGATCAGGAGGCGGTCCAGCGGCTGAGGAACGCAATCGCCAACATTCGCGCGTGCAACCACCTTATCCATTTGCCCTTGCGGTATATAATGCTCGCCCATGCGGCGCTTTCGCACGATCAGGTCGCGGTTGCCAGAGAGAGCATCGATGACGGCCTGACCTATTGCCGGCAGCGCGGGGACCGATGGTGCGACGCCGAGTTTCTGCATCTTCTAGGCCTGATGTGCTGGCGGGACGGGGATGCGGACGGCGCGATGCGGCACCTTCAGAAGGCGACGGACCTGGGTCGTAAGATGGGCGCTCTCGGCTTCGCGCTACGCGCGGCGACAAGCCGCGTCAGACTTGCGACGGAGATCGGCGACCCCGCGCAGCCCCTGGCGGAGTTGAAGGACATCTGCGACCGCTGCGACAGCGGCGGCAGCACGGATATCGCCGCCGCGCATGCGGCGCTCATGTCAGCCCGTGCTCAGACGGCATGAACGACCCATCACCGCAACATTTTTAATTTTCTGTCGCGGATGCCGCCGAATTGGTCGAAGCCGGCCGCGCGATCAAAAGCAAGGCCGGCACCACGGAAACAATCCCGACCGCCACCATGGCATATTGAAGGGCGTTGCCCACGCCAGGCATCAGCCCCGCGATGCCCGGCACCAGGGTCGGCCCCACTGCTATGCCGATGAGCGCCGTGGTCGTGATCGACAACGCCACCGTCGTCGCCCGCATGTTGCCTGGAACATGTTCTTGCATCGTGACGCGGCCAACGACGGAACCGCTCACTGAACCGGCAACCCATATCGCAAACGCGAGGCCTATCTGGAGGCTTGAAGAACCAAGGCCGATCAGGACGGCACCACACAGCGCGGCCCCGTAACTTCCCAGGATGAGATTGGCGCGTGTCGAGACGCCGTGCCGCCGTGCGCTCCAATCGACCAGCATCCCGCCGGCAATCGAACCGATCATGCCGGGCAGTGCGGTCGCGATACCGATGGTGGCACCCGCCGTGACAGGTGTCTCGGCGTAGTGCCGCATGAGCAGGGTCGGCAACCATGCCGCCATGCCGTAGTCGCCCAGGCTCATTACCCCTTTCGCAAGGCAGAGGCGCGGCACCAGGCCGCGCTCGGCCCGCAGATTGCGCAGGAACAGGGGCAGGGCAGGTGGGGTGGGCCGGTCGCCGTGAGCCGGTTCCCGGATGAGCAACAACAACGGCACAAAGAAGAAGCCGGGGAGTCCCATGAGGATCATCAATTGGCGCCAGGGCGCCAGTGAAGCGATGATCGGCAAGGCCGCGACTGTGCTCGTCTGGAGATAGCCAAGCACCGCACCACCCACGATCAACGCGATGCCGCTTCCGCTTGTCGAACCGAGCGAGAATATTCCGAGAGCAGTGCCACGGCGCGCCGCTGAGAAGCCGTCGATGAGGAGTGAGGACGCCGCCGGTATCAGCGCCGCCTCGCCGAAGCCCAGGAATATCCGCGCGACGAAAAAGCTCCAGAAATCTGCCGAAATTCCGCACGCCATGGTGCCGAGGGACCAGACAATGACGCCGGCGGCGATCAGCCTCGGTCGGTTCAGCCTGTCCGCCAGCCGTCCGGCGGGCAGGGCGGCCACGGAGAATATCAGGGCGAAACCAGCGCCCTGGAGCAAGCTGACCTCTACATCGCTCAGCCCCAGGTCAGAGCGTATGGGGTCCACGACCAAGTTGATCACGAAGCGATCGATGAACGACAATATCAGGGTCAGGCATAAAACGGCGACCGTGTAGATTCCCAATGTGGGGAGGGAGTCTTCCCGGTTCGGCACCGACTGGTCGAGATCGTTCCGCCCGTTCCCCATCCGCCCCTCGTTCCAACGATGGTCGCCGCACGATCAGCCTATCAAAGCCACCGCCAGGGATAAAACATCCGCTGACGTCAAGTGCGCGCAACGCGAAACGGTGGCACCCAAAGGGGGGCGCCGCCTTCGTCCATCCGCGAGCCTCATAGCGTGGGCTTTGCAACCGCGTGTTTTGCCCCGGTGGTTGATGACATCCGGGTCCAGTTCGGCAGGCTTTTACGCCAGCAGCGGAAGGCGAAATCCTTGACGCACGAGGAGCTTGCGGGCCGTGTGGGCATGGCCGTGCCCTATCTGTCCGACCTCGGAAGAGGGCGGGGGGGATCCCAGCCTTGCGATGATGGTAGATCTCGCCCGGGGCCTGGACCTGGCGCCCTATGAATTCCTAATGGGGATGGAGATCGACCGGTTCGGCGGGAGAGGAAAGAGCAGGGCCCTGACCGGCGCCGGCCGGGGCCCTGTCCTCAATACAATTTCTGCTGATTTGTCAGGCTGTGGAGCGCGGGCAAGCTCGGGGCTCCCTTTCGGTGCCGGTTCACACCATCGCTTCCGCATGCGCGGTTACCTTACAATTGGAAAGGTGCTTTCCACTCCTGAGGGGAGCGCCGATACCATTAAGCCTTTCGCGCCCTCAATTTTTCGCCTGGCACGCTTTTTGCCCAAACGTCACCGATGCGGAGCGAGACAGCCCCGCCGGGGACGTTGGAGGAAATGCCGGAATGGCGAGCGAGACGTTTTACGAGGTGATGCGCCGGCAGGGCATCACCCGGCGAAGCTTCACCAAATTTTGCAGCCTGACGGCCGCGGCGCTGGGCCTGGGCCCCTCCTACGCCCAGGCCATCGAAACCGCCATGGAGACCAAGCCGCGCATCCCGGTGCTGTGGCTGCATGGCCTGGAATGCACCTGCTGTTCGGAAAGCTTCATCCGGTCGGCCCATCCCCTGGCCAAGGATGTCATCCTGTCGATGATCAGCCTCGACTATGACGACACCATCATGGCGGCGGCAGGGTTCCAGGCCGAATCCATCATTGACGAGACCATCCAGAAGTACGATGGCAACTTCATCCTGGCCTGCGAGGGCAACCCGCCGCTGAACCAGGAGGGGATGAGCTGCATCATCGGCGGAAAGCCGTACCTGGAGCAGTTGAAGAAGGCCGCCGACCACTGCAAGGCCATCATCAGCTGGGGCAGCTGCGCCAGCTGGGGCTGCGTCCAGGCCGCCCGGCCCAATCCCACCCAGGCGACGCCCATCCACAAGGTGCCCGGCCTGCCGGCCAAGCCCATCATCAAGGTGCCCGGCTGTCCGCCCATCGCCGAAGTCATGACGGCGGTCATCGCCTATATTCTGACCTTCGACCGCTTCCCGGAACTGGACATGCAGGGCCGGCCGAAGATGTTCTATTCCCAGCGCATCCACGACAAATGCTACCGCCGCCCGCACTTCGATGCCGGCCAGTTCGTGGAAAGCTTCGATGATGAGGGCGCGCGCCGCGGCTACTGCCTTTACAAGGTCGGCTGCAAGGGCCCGACCACCTACAACGCCTGCTCCACCGTGCGCTGGAACGGGGGCCTCAGCTTCCCCATCCAGGCCGGCCATCCCTGCATCGGCTGTTCCGAAGACGGCTTCTGGGACAAGGGCGGCTTCTATGAGCGCCTGAGCGATGTCCATGGCTTCGGCATCGAGGCCAACGCCGACAAGATCGGCGGCACGGCCGCCGGCATCGTCGGCGCCGCCGCCGCGGTGCATGCCGCGGCCAGCGCGGTCAAGCGCGCCCGCTCCAACAGCGGTGCCAACGATAAGAGAGAGGGACGGGACTGATGCCCACGCTTGCGACACCCAACGGCTACCAGCTCGACACCAGCGGCAAGCGCGTCGTCGTCGATCCGGTCACCCGCATCGAGGGCCATATGCGCTGCGAGGTCAACCTCGACGGCGACAACGTCATCCGCAACGCCGTGTCCACCGGCACCATGTGGCGCGGGCTGGAGGTGATCCTGAAGGGGCGCGACCCGCGCGACGCCTGGGCCTTCACCCAGCGCATCTGCGGCGTCTGCACCGGCACCCACGCGCTGACCTCAGTGCGGGCGGTGGAAAACGCCCTGAACATCCAGATTCCGGAAAACGCCAACAGCATCCGCAACATCATGCAGCTGTCGCTGCAGGTGCATGACCATCTGGTCCATTTCTACCACCTCCACGCCCTGGACTGGGTGAACCCGGTCAACGCCCTGAAGGCGGACCCCAAGGCCACGTCGGAGCTGCAGCAGGCGGTCTCGCCCCACCACCCCAACAGTTCCCCAGGCTATTTCCGCGATATCCAGACCCGCCTGCGCAAGTTCGTGGAGTCCGGGCAGCTGGGGCCGTTCAAGAACGGCTATTGGACCAACCCGGCCTACAAGCTGCCGCCCGAGGCCGACCTGATGGCGGTGACCCATTATCTGGAGGCGCTGGACTTCCAGAAGGAGATCATGCGCGTCCGCACCATCTTCGGCGGCAAGGATATTCACCCCAACTGGCTGGTGGGCGGCGTTCCCTGCGCCATCAACCTAGATGGCGACATGGCGGCCGGCGCGCCGGTGAACATGGCGTCGCTGAACTACGTCTCTTCCATCACCGATCGCTGCATCGAGTTCGTGGAGAACGTCTACATTCCCGACATCATCGCCATCGGCGGGTTCTACAAGGACTGGCTCTACGGCGGCGGCCTGTCGAACAAGTCGGTGCTGGCCTATGGCGACATCCCCGACCGGGCCAACGACTACAGCCCCCGCAACCTGCTGATGCCCCACGGCGCCATCATCGACGGCAAGCTGTCGGAGGTGCACCCCGTCGACCTGACCGATCCCGAGCAGGTGCAGGAGTTCGTGCCCCACAGCTGGTACAAGTACCCGGACGAGAGCAAGGGCCTGCATCCCTGGGACGGTGTGACCGAACCCCATTACCAGTTGGGCCCCAATGCCAAGGGCACCAGCACCAACATCGTCCAGTTGGACGAGGGCGCCAAGTACAGCTGGATCAAGGCGCCGCGCTGGCGCGGCCATGCCATGGAGGTGGGGCCGCTGGCCCGCTACCTGGTCGGCTACATGCAGGGCAATGCCGAGATCAAGGACCAGGTCGACCGGACCCTGGCGGCGCTGAACGTGCCGCTGGACGCGCTGTTCTCCACCCTGGGGCGGACGGCCGCGCGCGCGCTGGAGGCCCAGTGGGCGGCGCGCAAGCAGCGCTATTTCCTGGACAAGCTGATCGCCACCATCAAGGCGGGCGACACCTCCACTGCCAATACGGCGAAGTTCGATCCCAAGACCTGGCCGTCCGAGGTCAAGGGCGTGGGTTTCACCGAGGCGCCGCGCGGCGCGCTGGCCCACTGGATCCGCATCAAGGACGGCAAGATCGACAATTACCAGTGCGTGGTGCCCACCACCTGGAACGGCAGCCCGCGCGACAACAAGGGCAACATCGGCGCCTTCGAGGCGTCGCTCATGAACACCAAGGTGGCCCGTGCGGAAGAGCCGGTGGAAATCCTGCGCACCCTGCACAGCTTTGATCCCTGCCTGGCCTGCTCCACCCATGTCATGGGCCCGGACGGGCAGGAATTGGCCGAAGTCAAAGTCCGCTGAACCAAAGGAGACTGATCCCATGAAGACCTTCATCACGAAATCGGTCCCCCGCGTCTCGGCGGCTGTCCTGGCGGCGGGTTTCATCACCACCCCGGCCGTGGCCCATCCGGGGCATGACGGGGGCTTCGCCGCCGGCATCGTCCACCCGCTGACGGGCTTGGATCACCTGGCCGCCATGGTGGCCGTCGGCCTGTGGGCGGCCACCCGGCCGGCGGCGCGCGCCTGGCAGGCGCCGGCGCTGTTCGTGGCCATGCTGGCGGTCGGTGCGCTGGCCGGCCTGGCCGGGGGCGCCTTCGCCCCGGTGGACACGCTGGCGGCGCTGTCGGTGACCCTGCTGGGCCTGATGCTGATCGTGGCCCCCCTGCTGCCCGACGCCGCGGGCCTGGGCCTTATCGCCCTGTTCGCCACGGTGCATGGCTATGCCCATGGCATGGAGGCGGGAGGCCACCTGCCGGGCTACTTCGCCGGCTTCATGGTGGCGTCGGCGCTGCTGCATGCCGCCGGATGGCGCCTGGGCGCCGGCCTGCTGGCCACCCGCTGGGGGCGTTGGGCTTCCGGCCTGACCCTGGGCGCAGCGGGCCTCGCGCTCGCCGCGCTGTAAGGGAGGACGCGCCATGAGCGAGGCCTCCCTGGGAACACATAAGGCGGGGACACACAAGGAAGAGGCGGTTTACGTCTATGAGGCGCCGGTGCGCTTGTGGCACTGGGCCAATGCCGCCGCCATTCTGGTGCTGTGCGTCACCGGCTATCTGATCGGCTCACCCCCGCCGTCCATCCATGGTGAGCCCAGCGCCCATTTCCTGTTCGGCTGGATCCGCTTCCTGCATTTCTCGGCGGGGCAAATCCTGGTCGTCGGCTTCGTCTTCCGCTTCTACTGGTCCTTCGTGGGCAATGACCACGCCCGCGAAATCTTCCGGCCGCCGGTGTGGCGCAAAAGCTTCTGGCTGGGCGTGATCCATGAGATCCGCTGGTATGCCATGCTGGAGCGCGAGCCCAAGAAGTACAGCGGGCACAACCCGCTGGCCATCCTGTCCATGCACGTCCTGTTCGTGTGGGGCACGCTGTTCATGATCGTCACCGGCCTGGCCCTGTATGGCGAGGGCCAGGGGCCGGGCTGGATCCACCGGCTGTTCACCAGCTGGGTCATTCCCCTGTTCGGGCAGAGCCAGACGGTTCACACCTGGCACCACATGGCCATGTGGGTGATCGTGATCTTCGCCATCGTCCACATCTATGCCGCCGTGCGGGAGGACATCATGTCCCGGCAGTCCATCATCTCCTCGATGTTCTCGGGCTGGCGCACCTTCCGCGATGGCGGCCCCACCGACGAACACTGAGGTCCGGGCAAGTTTCCAGTCAGGAAAGGGGGCTTCGCGGCCCCCTTTTCCATTTGGAAAATTGTCTTCCAGTTCTCCTTCCAATTGGAAGGATTCCATCCAGCAAGGGGATAAGGATGGCCCGCCGTCCCTCAAAGCTTCAGCCGTTTCGGCGCTGAACGGTGCGCTGGCATGCCCCTTGCTGAACCACCCCCAACATCCGGCCCGTCGGATGACAGGGGAGTGAGAGGCGTGGAAGTGACGACGGCAAGCGGACCCCGCGTGCTGGTGCTGGGCATCGGCAACCTGCTGTGGGCCGACGAAGGGTTCGGCGTGCGGGCTGTGGAGCACATGCACCGCCATTATGCCTTTCCCACCAACGTCCGCCTGATCGACGGCGGTACGCAGGGCATCTACCTGGTTCAGGAAATCCGTGAGGCCGACATCCTTGTCGTCTTCGACGCTGTCGACTACGCCCTGCCGCCCGGCACCCTGAAGCGGGTGGAGGGGGCCGAGGTGCCGAAGTTCCTGGGCGCCAAGAAGATCTCCCTGCACCAGACCGGCTTCCAGGAGGTGCTGGCCATGGCGGAGATGATGGGCGACAGCCCCGCCCACCAGCTGCTGATCGGCGTGCAACCGGTTGAGCTGGAGGATTTCGGCGGCAGCCTGCGGCCGGAGGTGAAAGCCCAGGTTGAGCCGGCCATCGCGCTGGCGCTGGAGTATCTGGCGGGCTTCGGCATAACGGCCAACCCGCGCCCGGTGACGCTGCCGGCCGAGCAGGGCATCGGATCGCTGGAAATGATGCTGGAACGTTATGAGACGGAGCGCCCGGACGAGGCGGCGGCCTTCCGCGGCGGCGACGCGCGGGTGCTGGGCGCCGGCGGCTGGACGGGACCTGCGGATTTCGAGGTGGAGATGCAGGCCCTGGTGGCCCGCCCCCTGACGGGCGCGCCCGGGACGGACGCCTGATGTGCATCGGCATTCCCATGCAGGTGGTGGAGGTCGGCGCCGGCCATGCCCGCTGCCGGTCCGGCGCGGAGATACTATCCATCGACACCAGCCTGGTGGGCGACGTCGCCCCGGGCACCTGGCTGATGACCTTTCTGGGTGCCGCGCGGGAGGTGATGAGCCCTGAGGCCGCCCGGCGGTCCCTGGCGGCGTTGAGCGCCCTGGAAGCGGTCATGCAGGGACGGCCAGCCGACCTGGACGCCGCCTTCGCCGACCTGATCGGCCGTGAACCTCAACTGCCCGGCCATTTGCTGCCCGCCCATTTGCATCCCACTCCGGAGCCTGAAGCATGAGCGATGCGCGCGACGATTTTTCCCCCCTGCTGCGGTCCGTCATGGCCCGGTGCAACTACCGGGTGGTGGGGGAGGCGGAACTGGCGGATATCTGCGCCGGGCAGCCGCTGGCGATGCTGTTTCTGTCCGGCGACCATTGGCGGGTGGCGGAGAGCGACGACGTCGCCGCCATCCTGCCGGAGCTGGACGGTGCCATGGGCGGCCACGTCGTGCCCCTGATCGCCGCACGGGCGGACGAGCGCGCGCTGCAGCGGCGCTTCCGCTTCGCCCGCTATCCCGCCCTGGTCTTCCTGCGCCTGGGCGACTATCTGGGCGCCATCGAAGGCATCCGCGACTGGGCGGACTATATGCGTGAGATCCCGGAAATCCTGGAGCGTGAACCCAGCGTTCCCCCTGCCTTCCGCCTGCCCGCCGGCTGCGGCACCGACGCTGTGCATTGAGGAGAGACTGATGAACGACGCCCATGGCGGTGCCCTGGTCGGGCCCGGCAGCCAGCCCGGGGATTTCGACGGCGGCCGGCTGGACTACATGGTGATGCCCGACGGCATGGCCATCTTCTCCGCCGCCAACGTGCCGGAGGCGGACGAGGCCCAGGCCGTGCCACAGGGTGTGGCGGCGGGTGACGCCATCCTGGCCGCCCTGATCCGCGTGGTGGCTGGCGCCAGACCGCAGCAGGTGGACCTGACCCACCTGGATGCCGCCAACCTGGCGTTCGTGGACCAGTTGCTGGGCGAGGGCGAGGTATCGGTGATGTTCGGAACCGATGTCCAGGCCCAGGAATCCGTCCTTGCCGGGGTATGGCGGGTGCGCGAAAGCAACGCCGCCGGCCGGCGCCTGCGCGACTATGTCGATTGCGCCCCTTTCCCGGCCGGGCTGGCGGAACGCGCCTTCAACGGCGCGAGGGGCGCGGCCGTCCTGCCGGAAACGGCACGCCCCAACATCTTCAACGCGCCGCCGCTGATCGCCGAGATCAATGAGCATATTCCCCGCGTCGGGGAGGCCGGCGGGGCCGGTCATGTCATCAACCTGTCCCTGCTGCCCCATACCGAGGAGGACCTGGCATTCCTGGATGAGGCGCTGGGGCGCGGCGGCCTTGTCATCCTGTCGCGCGGCTACGGCAACTGCCGCATCCGGTCGACGGGGACGCGAGGCTGCTGGTGGACGCAATACTTCAATTCCCAGGACACGTTGATTCTCAACAGCATCGAGATTTGCGCCATCCCGCGGGTCGCCCTGGCGGCGGCGGAGGACTTGGCGGATTCCGCCGAACGACTGCGCGAGATCATGGAGATTTACCGATGACGGATCATTTCTTCGCCGGATCGTTCGGGGGCGATGTCAGCAAGATCAGCCCCGGGACGAAGCTGGAGTGCAAGATCTGCTGGCATGTCTACGACCCGGCGGTGGGTGACACCTACTGGCAGGTGCCGCCCGGCACGGCCTTCGCGGACCTGCCGGAACATTGGACCTGCCCCGAGTGCGACAGCGCCAAGGCCGGCTTTATGGTGATTGCTGACGAATGACCGACGCGCCCGCCCTTTCCGCCCGCATCGAGACCGCCTTCGCCCGCATCGCGGCGACGCGCATGGCCGGTGTTCCGGTGATGAACCCGGCGCTGTCGGTGGCGATGCGGGGGGTGCACCGCCATGGCGGGCATTGGGTGGGCGTGCTGGTGACCCCGTGGTTCATGAACCTGCTGCTGCTGCCCATGACGGATGAAGGCCCGCGGCGGGTGGGGGAGAAGGCGGCCCTGGCGTTGCCGTCCGGCAGTTACGAAGGCATCTGGGGGCATGAGGACGAGCTGGGCGGGTATTGGAGCTGTTCCTTGTTTTCCCCCATGTTCGACTTCGCGGATCAGGAGACGGCGGTGGCGACGGCGGACGCCGCCCTTGCGGAAATCATGGCGGCGCCTAAGCCGGACGCCGATGACGATGGTATGGCCACGATCTGGGCGGGAAATCCTGCCGTTCCCCCGCCCGCCAAGACGGAACCGGCGCCGTCGCCCAGCCGGCGTGCGCTGTTCGGCCTGGGCCAGACGGGACCATGGCAGGCGGGATCATGACTCGCCCGGCCATCATTCTGCGGCTTCCGGCCGATGCCGAGGGCACGGCCGCGCTGAGCTACGCGCCACGCGGTGATGTCGCGAGCCTGCTCGCGGCCGTGCCGGCGGAACGGGTGCCATCCCTGGTCCGGACGCTGTTCGCCATCTGCGCCAACGCGCAGGGGCATGCGGCGGAGCTGGCGATGGAAGCGGCGCTGGGCCTGGAAGCCACCACCGGTGAACTGGTGGCGCGTGAAATCCGGACATGGACGGAGGTGGTGCGGGAGCACGCTCTGCGCATCAGCCTGGACTGGGCCCGCCTGCTGGGGGAGGCACCGGATCTGGCCGCCGCGCGCGCCTTCATGGCGCTATCCGCCGCCGATGACCCCGCGGTCCTGATCGGGGAGGCGGTGACCGGCCTGCCGCCCGAACGGTGGCTGGCGATGACCTCGACGGTCGAACTGGCCCGCTGGGCTGGGGCTGGCCGTACGGTGGCCGCGCGCTTCATTGCCACCCTGTTCGATGCGTCGATGCTGATGCCGACGGGCGAGGTGGATCCAGGATCGCTGGCGGCGCGCCATGCCGGCCACCCCCTCCTGTCCCGCGCCCTGCCTGCCGGCTCGCTCATCGCCTGCCATGTCGCCCGGCTGATCGATCTTTGCCGTGTACCGGCCCGCCTGAACGCTTTGCGGACCGGCGATGCCGCCCTTTTGCGCGGCCTATCCACGGGGCCTGGCCGGGGGATGGCGTCGGTGCCCTGCGCCCGGGGCACCCTGGTCCATGAGGTTGGCGTGGTGGCTGGACAGGTGGAGCGCTATCGTATCCTGTCGCCCACGGATCGCGCCTTCGCGCCGGGTGGGTGGGCCGAACGGCAGGTCCAGGGGCTATGCGCCTGGCCGTCCGCCGAGCGCGCACGATGGGCCGAGGTGATGATGTTGGCGCTGGACCCGTGTGTGGACTACGCGGTGGAGGTGGCCTGATGCATGAGATGGCTATCTGCGAGAACATCCGCGTCCTGATCGAGGAACAGGCCCGGACCCAGCACTTCAGCCGGGTGGAACGGGTGTGCCTGGAAATCGGTGCCCTGTCGGGCGTGGAGGTGGAGGCGCTGCGCTTCGGCTTCGACGTCGTCATGCGCGGCAGCGTGGCCGCCGACGCCCGGCTGGATATCGTGGAGACGGCCGGCACCGCCTGGTGCCTGCCCTGCGCCGTGACCGTGACGATCGGCCGGCGCTACGACCCATGCCCCCGCTGCGGCTCGCACCAGATCCAGGTGACGGGCGGGGAAGAGATGAAGATACGCGAACTGGAGGTGACGTGATGTGCACGGTCTGCGGATGCGGCGAGGGCCAGGTCAAGATCGAGGCCGACACCCATGGACATGATCACCACCATCATGACCACGGGCACGATCATGGGCGTGATCATCACCACGACCACGGCCATCACCATCATGACCATGATCATCATCATGGCGCGGGTGGGACGCTGGATTACGGCGCCGGGCCCGCGGGCACGGCCGTCCCGGGCATGAGTCAGGCGCGCCTGATCCAGCTCGAAGCCGACATCCTGGGCAAGAATAACGGCTATGCCGCCGCCAACCGCGCGCGGTTCGCCGAGGCCGGCATCCTGGCGCTGAACCTGGTGTCCAGCCCCGGGTCCGGCAAGACCGCGCTGCTGTGCCGCACGCTGGACATGCTGGCGGGTGAGTTCCCCTGCGCGGTCGTCGAGGGCGACCAGCAGACCAGCGCCGACGCCGACCGCATCCGCGCCACGGGCGCCCCGGCCATTCAGATCAACACCGGCAAGGGCTGCCACCTGGACGGCCACATGGTGGGCCACGCCGTCGACCATCTGCATCCTGCCGACGGTTCCGTCCTGTTCATCGAGAATGTCGGCAACCTGGTTTGCCCGGCGGCCTTCGATTTGGGGGAGGCGCACAAGGTGGCGATCCTGTCGGTGACGGAGGGGGAGGACAAGCCCCTGAAATACCCGGACATGTTCGCCGCCGCCGACCTGGTGCTGATCAACAAGACCGACCTGCTGCCCCATCTCGACTTCGACGTCGAGTTGGCCATGGCCAATGCGCGCAGGGTCAATCACCGGGTGCGCCTGCTGAAGGTTTCGGCCCGCACCGGCGAAGGCATGCAGGCCTGGCTGGATTGGGTTCGCGGCGCCCGCCTCATGGCGCTGTCCGGCCGGCCGTCCCAGGCGGCGGAATAGGGGGGAACCATGTGCCTGGCCATACCCGCGCTGGTGACGGCGCTGCATGACGGCGCGATGGCGAGCGTCTCGGTCGGCGGCATCGCCAAGCGAGTTTCCGTGGCCCTGCTGGAGCAGGTCGCGGTGGGCGACTATGTGCTGCTGCACGTCGGCTACGCCCTGCACCGTGTCAGTGAGGAGGAGGCGCGGCGCACCTTGGCCATGATGGCGGAGGCGGGGCTGCTGCAGGCCGAGGTGGCGGATATGGGCGGGGCGGCGGAAAGCGCGGGAGAGGCGCCATGAAATACGTTGATGAATTCCGCGACCGGGATTTGGCGCGCACCCTGGCCGCCGCCATCGCCGCGGCGGCGGACCCGGCGCGCGACTATAATTTCATGGAGTTCTGCGGCGGGCACACCCACGCCATCTTCCGCTATGGCGTGCAGGATTTGGTGCCGGCCAATGTGCGCTTCGTGCACGGCCCCGGCTGTCCCGTCTGCATCCTGCCCGCCCGCCGCCTGGACGACGCCATCGAATTGGCGGAACGGCACGGTGTCATCCTGTGCAGCTATGGCGACATGCTGCGCGTGCCGGGCACGGGACGGCGGTCGCTGCTGAAGGCCAAGGCCGACGGCGCCGACATCCGCATGGTCTATTCGACGCTGGACGCGCTGGACATCGCCCGCGCCAATCCGGGGCGCGAGGTGGTTTTCCTGGGCATCGGGTTCGAGACGACCACCCCGCCGAGCGCGGTCGCCATCGCCCAGGCCCAGGCGGAGGGCATCACCAATTTCTCCGTCTTCTGCAACCATGTGCTGACCCCACCGGCCATCCGTCACATCCTGGAGGCGCCGGAGATCGATCCCAGCCAGGCCGCCCGCCTGGACGGCTTCCTCGGCCCCTCGCACGTCAGCGCGGTCATCGGGTCCCGGCCTTATGAGTTCCTGGCCGCCCGCTATGCCAAGCCGGTGGTCATCGCCGGGTTCGAGCCGCTGGACGTGATGCAGTCGGTCCTGATGCTGATACACCAGGTGAACGAAGGGCGGGTGGCGGTCGAGAACCAGTACACCCGGGTGGTGACGCGGGACGGCAACGCCAAGGCGCAGGAACTGGTGGACCGTATCTTCGAGCTGCGGCCCAGCTTCGAATGGCGCGGGCTGGGCAGCGTACCTGAAAGCGCGCTGGCCATCCGGGCAGAGTATGCCGCCTTTGACGCCGAGAAGCGCTTCGCCCTCAGCGAGAAGCAGAGCCGGGAAACCAAGTCCTGCGAATGCCCGGCCATCCTGCGCGGCGTGAAGAAGCCGAAGGACTGCAAGCTGTTCGGCAAGGCCTGCACGCCGGAAACGCCCATGGGCGCCTGCATGGTTTCCTCCGAGGGGGCGTGCGCCGCCTATTGGACCTACCGGCGGGTGGAGACCTTGGCGGAGATGGCGGCCGAATGACCACCCCGCCCCCCGATCTTTCCGGTGCCGTGGACATGAGCCACGGTGGTGGCGGCCGGGCCATGGCCCGGCTGATCCGCGACATCTTCCTGCGCCACCTGGCGAACCCGTTGCTGGATCAGGGGCACGACGCGACGCGCATCGACGCCGGGTCGGGCCACATCGCCGTGACGACGGACGCCCATGTCATCTCGCCCTTGTTCTTTCCCGGGGGCGACATCGGTTCCCTGGCCGTGCATGGCACGCTCAACGACCTGGCCATGGCCGGTGCCCGCCCGGTGGCGCTGACCGCTGCCTTCATCATCGAGGAAGGCTTTCCCCTGGCGGACCTGGACCGCATCGCCGCCAGCATGGGGCAGGCTTGCCGGGCGGCCGGCGTGCCTGTGGCGACGGGTGACACCAAGGTGGTGGAGCGCGGCAAGGGCGACGGCGTCTTCATCACCACCAGCGGCATCGGCGTGGTGCCGGCGGGCGTGGACATCGGCCCGCGCCGGCTGCGTCCAGGGCAAGCCGTCCTGCTGTCCGGCCCCATCGGGGACCATGGCATCGCCATCCTGTCCAAGCGCCAGGGCCTGGAATTCGGTACCGAAATCCGGTCCGATAGCGCCGCCCTGCACCGCATGGTGGCCGACATGGTTGCGGTCGTCCCGGGCATCGCCGTCTTGCGCGACCCTACCCGGGGCGGCCTGTCCGCCACGCTGAACGAACTGACCAACGCCGCCGGCGTGGGCATGCTGCTGGATGAGCGGGCCATCCCGGTCCGGCCGGAGGTGGCGGCGGCCTGCGAGCTGCTGGGCCTGGACCCCCTGAACGTCGCCAATGAGGGCAAGCTGGTCTGCGTTTGCGAGCCGGAGGACGCGGAGACGCTGCTGGCGGTGATGCGGAACCATGCGGAAGGCCGTGACGCGGCACTGATCGGACATGTTACCGTGGGCCAGCCCGGCTTCGTCCGCATGACGACGGCCATCGGCGGCCAGCGCGTGGTTGATTGGCTGTCGGGCGAACAGCTTCCGCGCATCTGCTAGCGGAGAGGAGCGATGGCCGAGTCTTCCACCGATCTGCCCACCATCCTGATCGTCGATGACGAGCTGCGCTCCCTGGAATCGCTGCGGCGTATCCTGGAGGAGGACTTCGAGGTGCTGACCGCCGCCAGCACCGTCGAGGCCGAGCGGCGGCTGGCCGACAATCCGGTGCAGGTGGTGCTGTGCGACCAGCGCATGCCGGAACGCAGCGGCGTGGAGTTCCTGACGGAGGTCAAGGAGCGCTGGCCGGAGGTCGTGCGCATGATCATCTCCGGCTATACCGATGCCCATGACATCATCGACGGCATCAATCAGGCCGGCATCTTCCAGTACGTCACCAAGCCCTGGCACCCGGAAAACCTGCTGCTGACGTTGAAGGGCGCCTGCCGCCTCTATGCCTTGCAGCGGCAGAACGAACTGCTGGCGGTGGAGATGAAGATGCTGCCGGCCGCCGCCTCCCGCGTGGTGGGGGAGCGGAAGGAGAAGCTGCGCCGCGCCTATAATTTCGACGACGGCATCGTCCGCGCCAAGGGCAGCCCCATGGAGGCCGTGTGCGGCAGCCTGGCCCAGGTGGCGCCCTTCGACGTGCCGGTCCTGCTGTTCGGTTCCTCCGGCACGGGCAAGGAGTTGGCGGCGCGCGCGCTGCACTATGGCTCGCTGCGCTGGAACCAGCCCTTCGTGGTGGAGAATTGCGGCGCCCTGCCCGACGAACTGCTGGAAAGCGAGCTGTTCGGGCATAAGAAGGGCGCCTTCACCGGCGCCATCGAGGACCATGTCGGCCTGTTCGAGCGGGCGGACGGCGGCACCGTCTTCCTGGATGAGATCGGCGAGGTTTCCCCCGCCTTCCAGGTCAAGCTGCTGCGTGTGCTGCAGGAGGGGGAGATACGGCCCCTGGGGGGAACCCGCACGCGCAAGGTGGAGGTGCGGGTGATCGCCGCCACCAACAAGGATCTGGAGGAGGAGGTTCGGGCCAAGCGCTTCCGCGCCGACCTGTTCTACCGCCTGGCCGGCATGATCATCCGCCTGCCCGACCTGAAGGACCGCAAGGGCGACCTGCCCCTGCTGGTGGAGGTGCTGCTGGACCGTGCCATGGCGCAGATGGGCAAGCGCGTGCCCGGGATTTCGCCGGAGGCGCTGGAGTGCCTGGCCCGCTACGACTGGCCGGGCAATGTCCGCGAGCTGCAGAATGAGGTGCAGCGCCTGATGGTGCGGGCCACGGAAGGCCGGCGGCTGGAGGCGGACCTGCTGTCGCCCCACATCCTGCGGGCGGAGCCCCAGGGGGCCGGCGCGCGCGAGGACGATTTCGCCGACATCGCCGGCCTGGCCGGCGACCTGCGCGAGCGGGTCAGTGCCATGGAGGCACGCATCATCCGGGAAACCTTGATTCGCCACCGCTGGAACAAAAGCCAGGCTGCGCGGGAACTGGGGCTGTCCCGCGTGGGGTTGCGGGCCAAGCTGGAACGCTACGGGCTGGAGAACGTCCATCCTCTTGCGCCCAAGCGCATGGCGGGGGGCTGAGCCATGGGCAGCCATGAGCCGGCGCTGCCCTTCGGGAACCCGCCGTCCGACGCGGAAGGCGAAGGTGAGCAGCTGTGGATCGATGTCATCCGCCGCATGGACGTGGTCTACAGCGACCTCGTGGCCTCGCAGGTGGCGCTGGAGGAACAGAACCAGCGCCTGCAACAGGCGCGCGACTTCATGCACTCCGTCCTCGGGGCCATGAATGACGTGCTGATCGTCTGCGACGCAGCCGGCGCCGTGCTGCGGGTCAACGCGGCGCTGACGGCGGCCCTGGGACGTGAGGAGGGTGATTTGCTGGCGGTCCCCTTGCTGGATCTGTTCGATCCCGCCGACCATGCCGACATCCGGGCCTGCCTGGCCGAGGGGCGCGCCATCGAGGACAAGAGCTGGCACCTGCTGGCGGCGGATGGCCAGCGGGCGGCCGTATCCGTGAACGGGGCGCCCCGTCGCGATGCGCGCGGCCGGTTCGCGGGCATGGTCCTGGCCGGCCGGCCCGTGGGCGAACTGCTGCGCGCTTACCGGGATCTGGACAAGGCGCACCAGCGCCTGCGGCAGACCCAGCAGCAGCTGCTGACCTCGGAAAAGATGGCGGCGCTGGGCCGGCTGGTGGCGGGGGTGGCGCACGAACTCAACAACCCCATCAGCTTCGTGTTCGGCAACATGTACGCGCTGAAGCGGTATGGCGCCGCCATCACCGGCTATCTCGCGGCCATCGATGCCGGCAAGCCGCGGGCGGAGCTGGCGGCCCTGCGCGACAGCCTGCGCATCGACAAGGTGCTGGCCGACATAGGCCCCCTGGTCGACGGCACGCTGGAGGGGGCGGAGCGGGTGCGCGACATCGTGCAGGATCTGCGGCGCTTCTCCTCCAACCAGCGTGAGGAGCCCGAGGCGTTCAACCTGGTCCGCCTGATCCACACGGCCACCGACTGGGTGATCAAGACGCAGCGCACCAAGCCGGAGGTGCGGCTGGAATTGCCGGCCGCGTTGGAGGTGGTGGGCCTCAAGGGCCAGTTGCACCAGATCCTGGTCAATCTGGTGCAGAACGCGGTGGACGCCGTGAACGGCCGCGACGGCGCCCTTATCCGCATCACAGCGGGGGAACAGGACGGATGGATCGTCCTGACGGTCACCGACAACGGCCCTGGCATCCCGCCGGAAAACCAGGGCAAGATTTTCGAGCCCTTCTTCACCACCAAGCCCATCGGCAGCGGTACCGGCCTGGGGCTGTACGTCAGCTACAACATGGCGGAAAAACTGGGCGGCAGCCTGAGCCACGCCGAAGCGGAAGGCGGTGGCGCCGCCTTTACCCTGAAGGTGCCGGTCGATGACCGCAGTATCTGAACCGCCCCGCCCGCTGCGGCTCTTATGGCTGCAATCCGGCGGCTGCGGCGGCTGCACCCTGTCCCTGCTGGGGGCGGAGAAGCCGGATCTGCTGACGGCCCTGGCGGCGGCCAACGTCGAACTGCTGTGGCACCCGTCCCTCAGCGAGGCGACGGGCGGGGAAGCGCGGGCCATCCTGGAGGCCGTGGCCGCGGGCGACCAGCCGGTGGACATCCTGTGCCTGGAGGGGTCGGTCATCAATGGGCCCGGCGGCACCGGCCGCTTCCACCTGATGGCCGGGACGGGCAAGCCCATGCGCGACTGGATCGCCGCCATCGCCCGCCGGGCCGGCTATGTCGTGGCCGTGGGCAGCTGCGCCGCCTTCGGGGGCATCACCGCGGCCGGCGGCAATGAGGTCGAGGCGTGCGGCCTGGCCTATGACGGCACCCGGGCGGGCGGCCTGCTGGGGGCGGGATTCCGCTCCGCCAAGGGTCTGCCCGTCATCAATATCGCCGGCTGCCCCATCCACCCCGGCTGGTTCACCGACACGTTGCTGCAGATCGGCGCCGGCACCTTGAGCGCGGCTGACCTGGATGAGTGGGAGCGCCCCCTGGCCTATACCGCCCACCTGGTCCACCACGGCTGCGCCCGCAATGAATTCTATGAGTTCAAGGCCAGCGCGGAACAGCCGGGTGATCTGGGCTGCATGATGGAGAATTTGGGCTGCAAGGGCACGCAGGCACGGGCCGATTGCAACATCCGGCCGTGGAACGGCGGCGGCTCCTGCCTGGACGGCAACTACGCATGCATCAATTGCACGGCCCCGGGGTTTGAGGAGCCGGGCCACGCCTTCGCTGTCACACCCAAGGTGGCCGGCATACCCATCGGCCTGCCGACGGACATGCCCAAGGCGTGGTTCGTGGCGCTGGCATCCCTGTCCAAGGCGGCGACGCCCAAGCGGCTGCGCGACAACGCCGCGCGGCCAGCACCGGTCCTTCTTCCCCATGACAAGCGCAAGGACAGCGCATGAGCCGCCTGATCGTCGGTCCCTTCAACCGTGTCGAGGGCGATCTTGAGGTGCGCCTCGACATCAGCGCCGGCTTGGTGGCCGACGCCCGCGTCGTCTCCCCGCTCTATCGCGGGTTCGAGGCCATGCTGGTGGGCAAGCCGGCGCTGGACGCGCTGGTCTACGCGCCGCGCATCTGCGGCATCTGTTCCGTGTCGCAATCCGTGGCCGCGGCGCGCGCGCTGGCGGCGACCGGTTCCGGGCCCTTGCCGGCAAATGGCGGCCTGGCCATGAATCTGATCCACGCGGTGGAGAACGTGGCCGACCATCTGACGCACTTCTACCTGTTCTTCATGCCCGACTTCGCCCGCGCTGTTTACGCGGGGGAATCTTGGTATGCGGGCACGGCCGCGCGGTTCACGGCGGTGAAAGGCGATGCTGCGCAGGAGTTTCTGCCCGCCCGGGCGGAACTGATGAACCTGCTGGGCATCCTGGCGGGTAAGTGGCCCCATACCCTGGCGGTTCAGCCCGGCGGATCGACGCGCGCCGTATCGCGGGCCGAACTGGCGCGGCTGGGCGCCCTGCTGGCCGCCTTCCGCCGCTTCCTGGAGCGCACCCTGTTCGGCGATGCGCTGGAGGCGGTGGCGGCCCTGTCGACCCGCGACGCTTTGCGGGCCTGGGCGGAGGCGAAGGCCGATCGGGGTGACTTCGCCCGCTTCGTCACCGTGTCCCAGGCGGTTGGCCTGAATCGCCTGGGCCGTACCGACCTGCGGCATATGAGCTTCGGCGCCTATCCGTCCGCGGAGGGGCCACTGTTTCCGCGCGGCATGTTCAGGCAGGGCGTCGGCAGCATCCTGCCGGTCGACCGCATCACGGAGGATGTCAGCCACGCCTGGTACCGGTCCGACCCGGACGCGGCACCGCGCCCCCCGCGTGAGCCGGGGATGCCGCCGGATGCCGCGCGGGACGACGCCTACTCCTGGTGCAAGGCGCCGCGCCTGGACGGGGAGGTGGCGGAGGTGGGCGCCCTGTCGCGGCAGCTGGTCGCGGGACACCCGCTGCCGCGCGACCTGGTGGCACGGGACGGCGCGACGGTCGAGGCGCGGGTGGTGGCGCGGCTGCTGGAGGTCGCCCTGGTCACCATGGCCATGGAGCGCTGGATACGCGCCATCGATCCGGCGGCTCCCTTCATCGACCATACACCCCTGCCGATGGTGGGCGAGGGGGCCGGCCTGACGGAGGCCGCCCGCGGCTCCCTGGGGCATTGGGTGACCGTTCAGGGTGGGCGCATCGCCAATTACCAGATCATCGCCCCCACCACCTGGAACTTCTCCCCCCGCGACGCCGCCGGCACGCCCGGCCCGCTGGAGCAGGCGTTGCGCGGCGCCCCCGTCCGCGAGGGGGAGGGCGAGCCGGTGGCCGTGCAGCACATCGTCCGTTCCTTCGACCCCTGCATGGTCTGCACGGTGCACTGATGGAGGCCGCCGGCGCCATGGCGGGCCGTCGCATCCGGGTGCGGGGCCTGGTCCAGGGGGTGGGCTTCCGGCCCCATGTATGGCGCCTGGCCCGCGTGCTGGATATTGCCGGTGATGTCGCCAATGACGGGGAAGGCGTGATCATCCACGCCTGGGGTGATCCTGCGGCGCTGGACGGTTTTCAGGACCGGCTACGCCGCGAGGCGCCGCCCCTGGCGCGCATCGACGCCGTCGAGGTCTTCCCCCACCGCGGTCCGGCGCCCCATGGCTTCACCATCGCCGCCAGTGCCGCTGGATTGGCGCGGACGGGCATTGTGCCCGACGCGGCCACCTGCCCCGCCTGCCGGGCGGAACTGTTCGACCCCGCCGACCGGCGCCAGGGCTATGCCTTCGGCAACTGCACCCATTGCGGTCCCCGGCTGTCCATCGTCAGCGCCATCCCCTATGACCGCGCCAACACGGCCATGGCGGCCTTCACCATGTGCCCGGACTGCGCCGCCGAATACGCCGACCCCGCCGACCGCCGCTTCCACGCCCAGCCGACGGCCTGTCCCGCCTGCGGGCCCCGGCTGTGGCTAGAGCCCGCCCCGGAGGCGGGGGCGGACCCGCTGGACGCGGCGGCGGCGCTGCTGCGCGCCGGCGGCATCGTCGCCGTGAAGGGTATCGGTGGCTTCCACTTGGCCTGTGATGCCGCCGACGCCAAGGCGGTCGCGGAATTGCGGCGGCGCAAGGCGCGCGATGCCAAGCCCTTCGCGGTGATGGCCCGATCGGTGGATGAGGTCGGCCGGTATTGCCAGCTGGACGACGCGGCCCGCGCCCTGTTGCAATCGCCTGCGGCGCCCATCGTGCTGCTGCCCAGGCGGCCCGATGGCGCGCCGCTGCCGGGCGGGCTGGCGCCGGACCAGGACCATCTGGGCTTCATGCTGCCCTACACGCCGCTGCACCACCTGCTGATGGCCCGGGTGGACGGCCCCCTGGTGATGACGTCGGGCAACCGGTCGGATGAACCGCAAGTCATCACCAATGAGGACGCGCGGGCTCGCCTGGTCGGATTGGCCGACGCCTGGCTGATGCATGACCGCGCCATCCTCAACCGCCTGGACGACAGCGTGGTCGCCGCCACCGGCGGTGCGCCCGCCATCCTGCGCCGGGCCCGGGGTTACGCTCCGGCACCATTGCCTCTGCCGCCAGGCCTCGACGGCTTGCCGCCCACCCTGGCCATGGGCGGCGAGCTGAAGGCGACCTTCTGCCTGCTGCGGGAGGGGCAGGCCATCCTGTCCCAGCACATCGGCGACCTGGAGAATGCGGCCGCCCTTGATGACTACCGGGTCCTGCTGCGCCTCTACCGCGACCTGTTCGATTTCACGCCGGAGGTGATCGCCGTTGACGCCCATCCGGATTATCTCTCGACCACGCTGGGCGCAGCACTAGCGCGGGAGTGTGGCGCCCGGCTGGTGTCCGTGGGGCACCATCATGCCCACATGGCCGCCTGCCTGGCGGATGCCGGTATCGGGTTGGCGGAGGGGGGGGACGGCACCTTCGGCCTGATCCTGGACGGCCTGGGCCTGGGCGCGGATGGAACGCTATGGGGCGGCGAGATCCTGCGCGGGGGATACCGCGGCGTGACCCGTGTGGCTCATATCGCCCCCGTGGCCCTCGCCGGCGGGGCGGCCGCGATGCGCCAGCCGTGGCGCAACCTGGTGGCCCAGCTACGCCAAGCCTTCGGTGAAACGTGGCGGGACCAAGCCGCGCCCGTGCTGAACCACCTGCCGCCTGCCGCGCATGTGGCCGTGCTGGAGCGCATGCTGGAAACCGGCACCAACGCGCCACCCTGTTCCTCGGCGGGCCGGCTGTTCGACGCGGTCGCGGCGGCGCTGGGTATCCACCCCGCACGCATCGGGCATGAAGCGCAGGCCGCGATGGCGCTGGAAGCGCTGGCGCGTCCCCATGTCGCCACCGCGCGTCCTTATCCGGCGGCGTTTGGGGGCGACGTTCCCGTGGTGGTCGGCTGGGCCCCGATGTGGCGGGCGCTGTTGGACGACTTGGCCGCCGGAGAGGCGCCGGGGCTGATCGCCGCCCGCTTCCACCTTGGCCTGGTGGAGGCGCTGGTGCAGGCGACGGGGCGGGTGGGCGCCGGTCCCGGTGCCCTGGTCGCGCTGTCGGGCGGTGTCCTGCAGAACCGCATCATCCTGCACGAACTCCAAGCCCGCCTGCGGGCCGCGGGCTGGCGGCCCGTGATACACGGCCAGGTGCCGGCCAACGATGGCGGCTTGGCGCTGGGCCAGGCCGTGCTGGCCGCCCTCATCGCTGACGGACATGATCGGGCGAAGCCGCCGGGCATTTGAAGCGAAACGCGATCGATTTCACTGATCCGGCGACATCCGGCCCCGGCGAGGTGGCCGTCCGGCCGTGGCGTCGGCGTTTTGCGCGGCATCAGGAGATGGCTTTCCTCTCGGCCTCCAGGCGTTCGGACGGCGTGGCTGGAGTGCCGGTTTCGGGAAAGAACATCGCCAGCGCCACGGTCGCCACACCAGCGGCAAGTCCCAAGCTCATGAATGCCGGCGGGTATCCCAGCCTGTCGGCAACCGCGCCTGCCGCCAGTCCGCTGATCGCCCCGCCCACACCCTGGGCGGACATGATAAGGCCCAAGGCCAGGTTGTAATGACCGGTGGCGCGCGTCAGGTCAGAGACGATCAGCGGCGTCAGGACACCGACCAGACCGGCGCCGACGCCATCCAGAAGCTGGACGCCGATAAGCCAGGCCGGGTTGTCGGAAACGACGTAGAGGCAGGCCCGGACCGGCAGGATGGCGAACGCGATGAGCAGGACCGGCTTGCGGCCCCATTTTTGCGCATAATGACCGGCGAACAGCGCCATGGGCAGCATGACCAGCTGGGCGGCGACGATGCAGGACGACATCATCGCGGTCGCCCACTCCGGGTTCGCGTTGGCCAGCTTCTGGCCCACCAGGGGAAGCAGCGGGGCGTTGGCGAAGTGGAAGAGCAGCCCGCACCCGGCGAAGATCATGAGCGGCCGGCACCTGATGAAGGCGGGCAGATACGCCTGGCGCGGCTCTCGGCCCGGCTGATCATGCCCCTGATCATGGTTGATCGCCGCCGCCGGGATGGACAGGACGGCCCAGATCGCAAGCAGGGCAAAGACGGGCCCCAGCAGGAAAACGGCGCGCTGGCCGAAAAGGCGGCCCATGATCCCGGCGGCGATGGCGATGAACACATTGCCGGCATGGTCGAAAGCGCCGTTGCGCCCCATGCGGCCGGCCAACTGGGCCCGGGCGTACAGACCCAGGGTGAGGGCCGCCACCGCAGGGCCGAAAATGTCGCCCACCACCGCCAGCGTGGCGTTGGCCACCATGACGGGCCAGAAAGTGGGAACCACGAAGATGACAAGGCTGCCGATGGCGAGCATGCCCAGGCCGGCGGCCACCAGCTCGCGCTTGGCGCGCACGGCGTCGATGAGCGCGCCGGCCGGCCCCTGGGCGAGCAGGCCCAGCAATCCGCCCACCATCGTCACGACGCCGACCGCCGACTGGCTCCACCCCTGCTGCGTCACCAGGAAGACGTTGAGGAACGGCCCCAGTGCGCCCCGCACGTCGGCAAGCAGGAAATTCAGCGCATCCAGGGCATTCAGATTTTTGAGCGGCGAAAGGTTCAGCGTCACGAAGGGCCTCCCACGAGAAGCGTGCGCAGGGCCGGCGGGAGGGCGGTGGTCACCGTCACGGTATCCAGGCGCATGAACCGCCAGGCTTCAGGCAGGCGCCAGGGCCGGACGTGAAAGAAGAAGAGGGTGACGGCGTCAGGGCCTGGGCGGCGGCGGACCGGGAGGCGCCGGCGGCAGCGGGACGATGGGTTCCAGGCGATCAGGCGTGGTTCCCATGGCGCTCACCTCGACAACCCGGCCGAAGGCGGTAGTGAGGACGGGTCCTTCGGCAAACACGGTCTGGCCGGGTTTAAGCTCTGTAACGGCGCGATAGGCATCGGGCGGCAGCCGCAGGACGGTGCCGTCCTCCAGCAAGGCACCGTCGACCTGCCCCTCCGGTCCATGCAGCGGCATGCGCACCCGTCCGCTCGACACGGTGGGGGCACCGCCGGCGGCGTCCAGCCGGCGGCCGGGCCCAGGGCCGTCATCGCTGATGGTGATCTTCGTCGCCTCGTCGGTTATCGAGATCGCGCGCACCAGGGGCAGCGCCGCCGCCCGCAGGCCGTGCACGATCACGGTGTTGCCCGGACGGATGGCGTAGGCGATCTCGCTGGACAGGTGTGGAGGCGTCTTCACCTCGGTGCCGTCCGCAAGGATTAGGCCGTCGATGTCGCCGCGGGGCGTTTGCGTGAACTGGCGGACCACGCCCCGCACCGCGGGCAGCTGCGTCACATCATAGAGCGGCGCCGGGGCGGGCCCCTGTGCGGGCGGCGGTGGGACAGGGGGGGACGCCACTTGGGCGTGGCTGGTGGCCTGGATGACCAACAGCGCTGCACCGGCCAGCAGGCCGACGTTCCGAAGGGTTGGCATGAGCCTTTACTCCTGGGTATCGGGACCAGGAGGTGTTTGGCAAAGGCCGTGCCATGGAAAGAATCAAAAGATTTCAGTGGCCTGCAGCCATTACGCGCCTTTGGCGGCGTCCGGATTCGAGACACTGGCCGTTTGCTCTTCGAACGCTTCAATGCCGTAGCGCTTCATTTTGGCGTACAGCAGGGGGCGATGGATGCCCAGCAGGCGGGCCGCCTCCGTGCGATTTCCGGCACACCGGTCCAGCGCGCGGCGAATCATCGCCGTCTCGAGCTTGGCCACGGCCGAGGTCAGGTCCTCATCCGGCGGGTCTGCTGGCCCGCCAGCACGCGGCGGGTGGTCCGACCGGCCCAGGAAGTCGATGTCGGCTGCGGTGACGATGGGGCCGCGTACCAGGACCGCCACCCGCTCCACCACGTTACGCAACTCCCGGACATTGCCGGGCCAATTGTGGGCCACCAGCCGGGCCGCGGCGTCTGCGTCCAGGGCCTTGTTTCCGGCTTGCGCCAGGAATGCCTCGGCCAAAGGCAAAATGTCCGCCCGCCGTTCCCGCAAGGGCGGCAGATGGATGGGGATGACATGCAGCCGGTAGAACAGATCCTCCCTGAAACCGCCCTCCCTGACCCGTTGGCGCAGATCCCGGTGCGTGGCGGCCACGACCCGCACGTCCACCGACAGGGGCTTGCCCCCAATCGGCGTGACAGTGCGCTCTTGCAAGGCCCGCAGGATCTTCGCCTGCAGGGCCATATCCATGTCCCCGATCTCATCCAGGAACAGCGTCCCGCCGGCGGCCTGGCGGAACGCGCCCATCCTGTCGGCGGTGGCGCCGGTGAAGGCGCCCTTCACGTGGCCGAAAAGCTCGCTCTCCATCAGTTCCGACGGAATGGCGGCGCAGTTGACCGCCACGAAGGGCGCGGCGGCCCGGTTTCCATGGTCGTGGATGGCGCGGGCCACGACTTCCTTGCCGGTGCCCGTCTCCCCCGTGATCAGCACCGTGGTATCGCTGTCGGCCAGCAGGCCGATGGTCTTTTGGACTGCGCGCATCGCCTCGCAGACGCCGATGAGGCCTTCCGGCTGGACAGGCGGCTTTCCGCCCGAGCCGGCCCAGCCTTCGTTGAGGGCCAGCATGCCCCGCACCACCCGGGCCAGTTCCGCGCGGCCCACTGGCTTCGTCAGGTGGTCGAAGGCGCCCAGGCGCATGGCCTCGATGGTGTTGGCCGCCGAGGCGTGGGCCGTCAGCACGGTGACCGGCAATGATGGGGAACGGGTGCGGACGCGCCGCAGGACCTCCAGCCCGTCCAGGCCGGGCATGCGCAGGTCCAGGATCATGGCGTCGACGGCGTCGTTCGCCAGCATCGTCAGCGCGACCTCCCCCGAAGGGGCGAAACGGGGGGTATGGCCGCAATCGGCGACCACTTCGCCAAGCGCGTCGCGCAAGGCCGCGTCATCATCGACGATCAGCACGGTTGCCATGGCAGAACGATCTCGAAGGTGGTTGCGCCGTTGGTGTGATGGAAGCGCGCGACGCCATCATGGGCGGCCGCGATTTCGCGGACGATGGACAGGCCCAAGCCCGTGCCGTCGGCGCGGCCGGTGACGAAGGGTTCGAAAAGCTCATCGCGCAGATGGGGCGGTGGCCCGGCCCCCCTGTCCTCCACCGCCAGGATCAGGTGATCGCCGGCAAGGCGCGCCCGGACATGGACGGTGCTGTGCCGCGGCGCCACCTCCAGGGCGTTCAGGATCAGGTTGTCCAACGCGCGCTCCAATTGGCCGGGATCGAACCGGGCGTGCCGCACGGCGGCCTCGCTCTTCACCGCGACGCCCCGGGTGGCGGCGACGTCGGCGTGCCGCCGGACGATGCGGTCCAGAAAATCCCCCAGGCTGACCCGCTGATAGGCCGGCGTGTCCTGTTCGGTGACGCTCAAAAGACGGTGAAGCAGGGCGTCCAGCCGGTCGATCTGCTCAAGGATGGCACCCAGGGCCTGTTCCTTGCGGGTGGTATCACCGGCCAGGGCGTTTTCCGCCTTCAGTTTCATCGCGGCGATGGGGTTGCGGATCTCATGCGCCACCCCGGCCGTGACCCGCCCGATGGCGGCGAGACGCTGGCTGGCCGCCACCTCCCGCGCCATGGTTTCCGCCCGTCGCCGGGCCACTGCCAGCCTTTCCCCCGCCTCATTGAGCGCCCGCACGATGCGGTCCAGTTCCCGTTCCCCCGTCGAGGGCAGGACGGGAAGGTCGTTGATGTCGTGCGTGGCGAGTGTCGTCTCAATGCGCGTTATGTGCCGCGACCAGGTCATGGTCAGCTGCGTCAGCAGCACGGCGGCGGCCAGGACGATGAGGAGAAGCAGCCCAAGGCCGGTCATGAGTTGCTGGTAACCGTGGCCCTCCAGGGTCCGCACCCGCGTCATGGTCCAGGCCGTCAGTCCCGGCAGCGGGCCCGGCAACGGACAGGCGGCGAGGATCAGGACCTCGGTCGACGCCCGATAGCGTGCGCTGACGGTATGACCCTCGCCCAGGGCCGCTTGGTTGATCGCCTTGATGCGGGTCAATTCCGCCTGCGGCAGGTCGGTCTTGGGGCCCGCGCCCTCATAGCTGGGATAGGCATAGGCCAACGATCCTTCACCGTCCTGCCATATCCCGCCCTCAATGCCAGGACGGTCATGCAACGCGCTCTGGACCACCGGCTCAAGTCCCTGGCGGATTGTTGACAGGCTGGAGGATGGGTCGTGGCTGCGCCAGCCGCTCACGTAAAACCGAAAGGCGCCGGACTGGGCCTCACAGGCGCGCGCGGTCTCCGCTTCCATCTGCCCGACTTGAGCCGCGGCCGACCGTTGGAACAGGCCGGTCATCAAGGCGCCGATGGCGACGGCGGCGAAGGCAACGATGAGGAGTAGCGCCACCAGGCGGGCACGTAGGGATTGGAACACGTGGTTGCGCTCGCAGGTCCTGACCGAAGGATAGGATGGAACGCCCTCGCGATGCGTGAATGTGGAGATAGGGTGCGCGGCCGAAAAAGCCAGCCCCCAAGGGCGCCGGCCTGTTCACTCGACTGCCCGGTCGCCTACGCAACGACCATCATAAGGAGACTCCGCGCAGGATATGGGCGATGTCCACCGTGAATTTCAGCCCCACGACGAAGGCATCCGCCGGATTATCGCGCGTGAACGGCCGCGCGGTGACATCAGGATTCACAATATATTGCAGATTGGGTGAAACGCGGACGCCGGACGTGACCTGCATCCCGTAGGCCAATTCCATCATCACCTCATGCCGGGCGGCGGACACGGTGCTGCTGACGCTGGCGCGCGCCGCGGCGATCCGGGCCAATGTCAAATCGCTGAATCGCTGGTCGGTGATCACGAGGCCCAGGGTGTCTTGGTCGCGCCCTTCCACCAGGCCGGTCTGCACCACGCCCAGCGCGAAGTACCGGTCCTCGACCGCGCGCCCCGACACGCTGGCCATCGCCACACCGAAGACGGACAGTGTTCGCGCCGGGTTGGACGCGGAGCGCCAGACGACCTGGTCGAAGCGGCCGGAAGCGCCCCAGCGCCCTGCTTCAGTCATGCCGGGCCGCCCTGTCAGTACGGACGGGCGGCCCATCGCATCGTTCAAGGGGTCGCTGTAGGTCGAGCTGTCGTACCATCCGCCCACCTGATAATGCCCAGGCAGGCTCGACGCCCGGTCCCCGGGGGCGTAGCCCAATTCGAACGGCACCACCACGCCGGTGGCGCCGTCGGTGCCGAAATGCAGCCCATGGCCGGTGGGTGATTGATCCCGGGGGTTGGCTTCGTAGGCGCCGACATGGGCGTAGAGGGTATCGGTCAGGTCGGCCTTGACCCGCCCCGCCCAACTGCTGCCCGGCGCCGACGTATAGTTGCTGACGTGGTTGACGAAAACCGGGTTGCCGCAAATGGCGTTGGTCTGGAAGTGGCAATACAGCGGGTTGTTCAGGAAGGCCGCGTTGGCCACCATCCGGCCCACCTCCATGTCGACGCGCCCGTCGAGCAGCTTCTTTTCCAAGGTCAAGGTCAGCAGGTGCAAATTCTGCAGACCATAGACCTCCTGCACCGACGTGTTGTTGCCAATGGCGTCGGCGGCAAGGTTGCGGCCATGCCTTTGCGTCAGCGCCGCATGAAGGACGGTGCCGTCCAGGCCGAGGATCCGCTCCAGATCGGCGTCGGCGCCGGCATGAAGCTGGCCGGCATAGGCGCTACCCTGCCGCAGGCCACCGCTGGGATTGGCCGCGGCCTCGCCGGTATAGTCCAACGTCAGGGACAGGCCCGCATTGGCGAGACGGTCGCCCAGGGCCGGCGCGCCCGGGGTTTCGGCGGCGCCCGCCGTGGCGTGCATGAACAGGCCGGCGGTCACAAGCAAGCCGGTGATACGGGGCAAAAAATACGGGCGCATGGAACTCCACCGTCCTGGGGACGGAGCCGGGGCTTGGACGCGCCGCCATGGGCGCGCCTTCGCTAGGAGAAAAAGAGAGAGGCGAAAGGGGCCGTCGCCTCAGGCGGCGCGGATCTCCCGCAGGAAGGTGTCGACCTGCTGCTTCAGCAATTCGCCGTTTTTGCTGAGGTCGTTGGCGGCCGAGTGCACCTCGCCCGCGGCGGCCCCGGTTTCCTGGGCGGCACCGCTGACTTCTGCAATGGTCTGGGAGACGTCGTTGGTGCCTTGGGCGGCCTGCTGGACGTTGCGCGTGATCTCGTTCGTCGTCGCGGCCTGCTCCTCCACCGCCGCAGCGATGGTGGTGGAGGCCTGGTTGACCTGGCTGATGATCTCGGCGATGCCCTGGATGGACCTCGCCGACGCTTCCGTCGCTGTCTGCATGCCGGTGATCTGCGCCCGGATCTCATCTGTCGCCTGCGCCGTCTGGGTGGCCAGCGACTTCACCTCGGACGCAACGATGGCGAAGCCCTTGCCGGCATCCCCGGCGCGCGCCGCCTCGATGGTCGCGTTCAGGGCCAGCAGGTTGGTGCGGCTGGCGATGTCGTTGATCAGCGTCACCACCTCACCGATGCGCTGGGCCGACTGCATCAGGCCCTGCACCTCGCCGTTGGTGCGGTCGGCCTGAGTGACGGCATTGGAAATCATCTGGGTGGAGCGTGACACCTGCGCCGTGATCTCCTGGATGGAGGCGGAAAGCTCTTCCGTGGCCGCCGCCACCGTCTGCACATTCTGCGTCGCCTGCATGGAGGCGGCCGCCACCGTTCCCGCCTGGCGGGCGACATTGTCGGAGGAGGCACTCAGGGTCTGGGCCGTGGCCAGCAATTCCGTGGCCTGCGACGTCACGCCGTTGACGACGCCGCCCACGCGGTTCTCGAAGGCGCTGGCCAAATCCAGCATCGCCTGGCGGCGTTCCATCTCCGCGCGCCGCTTCAGCGCCTCCTGCTCCGACCGCAGGCGCTCCGCCTCGATCATGTTGTCCTTGAACACGCCCACGGCTTGGGCCATGCCGCCGATCTCGTCCTGACGATCACGGGCGGGAATTTCCACGCTGGTGTTGCCAGCGGCCAGGGTCTGCATCGCCGCCGTCATATCCACGATGGGCTTGGCCACAGCCCGGGTGAGGCTCCACGCCATGATGACGGCGAGAAGGATGGACAGGCCGCTGCTGACCAGCGCTACCGACGTGGCTGTGCTGAGCGCGCCCGCCTGAAGCACGGCGCGCTGCGCCAGCAGGTCGCGTTCCACCTTGTCAATTTCGGCCACCTTGGCCCGTATCCCGTCCATGGACGCCTTGCCGGCGCCGCTGGCCTCCAGCTTGCGGGCTTGCTCCACCGTTTCTGGCTTGCCCATCAGGCCGATTTCCTTTTCCGCCACGTCCCGGCGCCACGTCTGTTCAAAGCGGCGTAAATCATCAAGGCGCGCCTGTTGCGCAGGATTGTCCGCCGTCAGGGATTTCACTTCCAGGAACGCCGCCTCGAACGCCGCCTGGCCCTTCTGGTAGGGCTCCAGGAATTTGCTGTCGGCACCGATAAGATAGCCGCGTAATCCTGTTTCCCCATCCACCATGCCGGCCATCGCGTTGCTGAGGCGCTCCAGCACCTTATGGGTGTGGTCCGCCCACCCGGTCGTTTCGTCGATGGTGGACAGCGCCCGGTAATTGATGCCAGAGGCGATCAGAGTCACGGCGACGATGACCGCGAAGGCGGCGGCCAGTTTCCGACCGACCTTCATGGAAGAGAAAAGGTTCATTTCGTACCATTGGAGTTGGTGGGTTTATCCTTTCGGATTACGCCTTGCGGATTAAGAAAGTACTAATGCCAGGCCTGCAGGCCTGTTTGTATGCTGAAGGATATAAATGTCGATTATTTGAAATGACGAAGTTATGAAATTATAAGTTTCAATTATAAAGAAATCGCCCTTCATCAGAAAAAAATCCGCGAACTGTGTCGCAGTCGAGCGACATTTCTTGAGAGGTCGCTGGCCGTAACTATAAATCGCGGCTCGGTCGAGGTGGTAGTGGCGGCTAGTTGGAGCGTGCCGCGGCGGCAGAAGATGCCCATGCAAAGACATAAGGAGGCGGGAAACATTGGCGCCTTCCAGCTCTTCTATTGGCGTTGACGGTCGCTGCCCCCCGAACTGGAACACAAAGACTATATCGACTTCCGCGTTCCCGCCGGTTCGGCTTCCATCGTGTAGGTGTAAAGGCGGTCCACCGCGAGGGTTCCGTCAATCAATGTCGGGGCCAACGGGTCAATTAGGCGTATTAGGGTGCAGATACGCCAATGACGGTGTTCATGCCGCCAGATATTCAACGCATGACCGGAGTGATCACGGCGACATTTTTTCCCCTTGCCAGCGTTTGTGGCGAGGAGTGAAGCTGGCGGTTGGAATTTTTGTGAGGGTACTATGGTTAACGGTGGGCTGGATTTTCTTAAGAGAAGTAATTTAAACCAATTTTACGCCCTCGACGCCATTCTGAACACGGCCTCCATAACCGAGGCCGCGACCCGTATGCATATTAGTCAGCCTGCGATGAGTCTCGCTCTCAAGAAATTGCGGGAGCATTTTAGTGATGAGCTTGTCGTATACAGTAACGGCCAAAGGCAAATGACGGCATTGGCGGAGGCCCTTCGTCCCCGCGTGCGCCATTTGTTGCGGGAGGCGGCGGACGTTTTCGGCACGACCCTGAGCTTTGATCCGGCGACGGACCGGAGGACCATCCGCATAGCGGCGCCGGACATGGTGGAGATCACCTTCCTGCCCCTCGTCATTCGGCGCCTTCAGAAGGAGGCGCCGGGTGTGGATATTCACATCGCCCCCTTCCAGTATGCGAATGCGGAAGTAGTGCTGGAAAAAGATATCGATTTGGTGATCGTCTCGGAAAATTTCCAATCAAACAGCCTGTCGAAGGTTCATCTGTTCTATGAACAGCTCTCCTGCATGGTTTGGAAGGATCATCCCGCCGTCGATTATACGATAGATCAGGAGACATATCTGTCGGGTCGCCATGCGGCGATGTTCCAACAAATGGAAGTATTGGGGAATATAAGTGCCGAGACATTGGATTTTCTTGACCGCCGTCACGTTGCAGTCAGGACTGCACGTTATGCCATGCTGCCAAATATTGTGATTGGTACGGATTTGATCGTCACAACCGTTTCGCGATTCGCGCAGTTCTTTGCCAGTATATTGCCGGTCAAGTGTATCCAAACGCCATTCCCAAGCGAATACACGTCCATCATGGCGCAATGGCATCCCCATCGCGACCAGGAACCGCTCATGCGTTGGCTGGTGTCTATCCTGCATGATGAGGCGTCGCGCTTCGCCCTTCATAAATTGGGGTGATGTGGGCATTGGCAGAACTGATTTGCCAGGCCGGCGCTATTCTCCCAATCTAACTTTCAGCTTCTCGCGAAGAAGCTGCCAATCGCCTCCGTGATGGGGGTGAATGGCTAACTACTAAAAAATAAAATTCGGGCAACTGTGCGCCATTCCTTAACGGTTTGGTGACAGGGGAATAATAATATTCAGCCAGCATAACATTGTAGTCTGGAATCATTTAGAGATTCCGGTGGCGATGGCGGCTGACAGAACAGGAGCAGGGGAATGAAGAGCTGGGATCTGTTGGCCGGTGTTTCGGCCGTGGCGGCCTTTGCGGTGGCGCTGCCCGCGGTGGCGCAGAATGTGAGCATCAGTGTGCCGTCGATGCCGATGGAACAAGCGCTGAAGGAGATTGAACGGCAGTCCGGTCATCGCATTGACTATGATCCCGATGCCGTCAAGGACCTGAAGTCCGTGGCGGTCACCGGTGCCAAGGACGAAAACGATGCCATTGAAAAGGCCATCGCGGGCACGCGCCTGGTCCTGATCAATGGCAACGACGGCGTCCCCACCATCATCAGCTTCGTCGTCGTCATGGCGCACCGCGATGAGGCCGAAACCAGCCTGCTGGTTCGCGACGCCTCCACCTCCAGCCGCAGCGGCGCATCCTTGCGTGAGCAGGCCCGCAACACGACGGTCATTTCCAGCAAGCTGATGGAAGATCAGCAGGCGCAGAGCGTGACGGACGCGCTTCGCGATGCCGGCGGCGTCATCCCGAACTTCGCCACCGTCCAGGGTGGTACCAGTTACAGCGTCCGCGGCTTTGGCAGCACCGGCTTGACCAACGGCCTCTCTTCCTCCGTTGGCAACAGTTCCATCGCGGGGGCGTCGCAACCGGTGGCGGGGCTGGAGCGTGTCGAGATTCTGAAGGGGCCGGACGCCCTGCTGAACGGCTCCTACAGCCTGGGCGGCACCATCAACCTCGTGACCAAGAAGCCGACCGCCGACCCCTTGCTGAACGCCTCCTTGGAATATGGCAGCTATCAGACGCGCAAGGGCACGATCGATGCCTCCGACGCGTTGAGCGACGACGGGAGAATAAGCGGCCGCCTCATCCTGTCCGGCTCCGACGCCGACCGCAACATGCAGAATTACCGCGGGGATCAGAATTATCTGGTCGCTCCCAGCCTGCGCTATAAGGATGAGAAGACGGACGCGATCCTGAGCGCCCAGTTCTACGAGCAAGATACCGGCGTAAACCCCTATACCTACATGTATAAGGGGCAGATCGCCCCGGTGAGGACACAGCCCATCGGCCCCGCCGACACCGGCTTCAACGCGAATGACAAGGAAGTCACTTATTCGGTTGAGCACAAGGCCACCGACTGGCTTACGGTCGTCAGCCGCGGGCAATACCAGAACCAGGATCTCAGCTTCGGATTCTATGCGCCTTATGTCGTGCTGGCGCCCACGACCCTGCTGATAAACAATTCGCAGAATGAACAGCGCAACAGCACCTGGTCTCTGGACGATTATGCCAGGCTGAAATTCGACACGTTTGCCATCAATCACAACATCAACATTGGTTATAGCTTCGTTCAGACGCACGATGACGCGCTTGACTCATCGAAGTCGAGTTTCTTTCCCTTCAGTCTGACGACGGGTGTCGTCAAAGCCATTCCGCCAATCGATGAGATGTCCTACGGCCTGGACTATAATGAACAGGCATTTTACTTCCAGGATATCATGACATGGGGGCCGGCACACTTCATTGGCGGGGTGCGTCAGAATTGGTTTGACAGCACCAGTCATATTCCAGGGCGCCCAGCCGCCGAGTACTCCGCCTCAGCGTCGGTACCAAGCTTTGGCGCGGTGTACGACATAACCGATAATTTGTCGTTGTTCGGTAACTATGCGCTTGGCTTCATCCCGAATTTTTCCCTGGATTATACCAAGAACAGGCTGCCCGACATCTCCTCCAAGAACCTTGAGGGCGGCGTGAAGCTGTCCATGATGGATCAGAAGCTGGAGTTGGTGGCATCGGTCTTCCGCCTGCAGCAAAGCAACGTGGTGGTTTCCGACCCGGCTCACCCCGGCTATTACATCTCCACCCAAGGCCAGGAAAGCAAAGGCGTCGATCTCGATTTGCGCGGCACGATCCTGCCCGGCTGGACGGTCGTTTCCACCTTCACCTACAGCAAGTTTGACCAATTGACCCGCAAGCTGGGCGCTTATGTGGCGGGCCAGCCGCGCGTCAAGTACAGCCTCTATACGTCCTATACTCACCCGGTAGACGAGGACTTGAATCTGACCGTGTCGGGCGGGCTGTACGGAAACTCCAGTTCCTATGTCAATACCAGCGGGACGGAAAAAGTCCCGGACGCCAAGCAATTCGATGTCAACGTCATTGGCGCCTATAAATCTTGGCAGCTCAATGTGGGTGTCAAAAATCTGTTCGACCGCCGCAACTACGGTGTGTCGGTTGCCGACAGCTACATTCCTGTTCTGGAACCGCGCACCTGGCACGCCACCTTGTCCTACAAATTCTTCTAATGTGCTGAGATCGAGTGTCGCCTGAATGAGCACGTCGAACCATACAGTGAAGGAAGCCCGGCCACAGGCCGGGCTTCCCAGCGTCAGCACCGAGGTACGGATACGTCACTTTCTCAAGCTGCTGACATCATACTGGTTATCCTCGGACTGGATGTTTGCCTGGTTTGGCACCGCTTTCCTTTTGGGGAGCAAGTACATTGTCATTTATATGTCAGTACAGGCAAACAGTTGGCAACACTCTTTCTATGATGTCGTCCAAAATAAACAGGTTGATCTTTTCATACCCGAGATCATCAAGTTTTTTCTGATCAACGGCTGCTCGGCCGTGGTCCTCGTACTTGATGTATACTTCTACGGCATGTTCTCCATGAGATGGCGGACCTTCCTGACCACGGAATATGTGGCGCGCTGGATGAAGAACAATGGGTTCTATTCCATGGAAAGGGCCGCGTTGATTGATAACCCGGATCAGAGAATAGCCGAAGATATCAAAGATTTCACAAATAGTGTAATGGCCATAGTAGTAGGACTCTTTGGTTCCATAACAGCCGGCATCAGTTTTGGTTCTGTGCTTTGGAGCGCAGCGGCGCCGATACGGTTCCTGATCGCTGGGTATCACATCTCCATACCCGGCGACATGCTGTGGTATTCCCTACTGTATACGGTGCTGACCACCGGGGCCATCATCTGGGTCGGCCGGCCCCTGATTTCCCGCACCATGCGCCAGCAACAGGTGGAGGCCGATTTCCGCTTCGGCTTGATCTACATTCGCCGCAATGCCGAACAAATCGCCTTCCTGGATGCCGCGCCGACAGAGGTACAGTCCCTACGGGAGGCATTCGACCGTATCAAAAAGAATTATCACCGACTGATTCTGGCCCAGATGGGCATCAACGCGACGGGACACATATTCGATAGCGTTGGGAAATTACTTCCCGTGTTTCTGACCATCCCAAAATACTTTGCCGGTACCTTGACCTTTGGCGGTGTCATGGCGGCCCAGGACGCGTTCCGTCAAATGACCTCTTCTCTTTCATTTTTCTATCAAGCCTTCCAGTCATTCGCCCAGCAAATCGCCAACGTCAACCGTATCTGGGCTTTCGATCAAGTGCTGGAGCGGGGAGGGGCCTCAGGTATCCAAGTAATAAAGGAAGATAGCAGAGAAATCGCTGCACGCGATCTCCGGCTCGATTTCTACCACAACGCGTCCCTGACCATCGGCGATTGGACAATCCTGCCGGGCCAGCGCTGGGTGGTGGTGGGGCCGTCGGGAATTGGCAAGAGTTCCACCATGAGGGCCATCGCCGGCTTGTGGCCGGATGGCGCCGGGGTGGTTCAGGTGCCGTCCCAGGGCCTGACCATGTTCGTGCCACAGCGCCTCTATCTGCCCATCGGAACCCTGAAGAACGCCATCTGCTTTCCCGGTTCGCCGGATGCGTACGACGACGACCAGGTCATCTCCCTGCTCAGTGTCGTCGGGCTGCAGAAGCATGCCCAGCGGTTGCATGAATCCCGCTCCTGGGCCGACCAGCTCTCCCCGGGAGAGCAGCAAAGGTTGGCCCTGGTCCGCATTCTGCTGTACCGGCCGGACCGCCTGGTCCTTGACGAAGCCACCAGCGCGCTGGACATGGCGAACGCGCTGCATTTTTACGCCACCCTGCTTGAGCGCCTGCCGTCCGTCACCCTGATCAGCGTGGTTCATGATGAGCGCCTGACGCCGTTCCATACCCACTGCCTGCGGTTGGCGGCGGAGGGGGTGACGCAGTCCGCGCTGGACCCCGAAGAGGAAACCGTATGTTAAGCGCCTATATCAGCGACAGCGAGGCGGACCTGCGCGCGGCCAGCCAGCAGGCCGTGGAATTGGCCCTGCGCGCGGGCGCCAAGGATGCCAGTGCCAGCGCCTTTTCCGGTGGCGGGCTTCAGATCGGCTTGCGGGATGGGCGGCTGGAGACGGCCATGCGCAGCGGCCATCGCTCCCTCAACCTGACGGTCTTCCAGGAAGGCAGGGTGGGTGCCGCGTCCACGACCACCCTCGATCCCGAGGCCATCCAGCGCCTGGTGCAGGAGGCAGTCAGCATCATGCGTTGGGCGCAGCCGGACGCCGACAACGGCTTGGCGGATGCCATGGATCTGGCCCATGACGTTCCCCACCCCCCGCAGTATGAGCCGGTCAGCGACGATGCCGCGGCCATGGCCGAGGAGGCGCAGAACATGCAGCGCGCGCTGCACGCCGTCGAAAAGCCGGCCGGGACGGAGCTGCGAACGTCGGAAGTGGGGCTCAGTTGCTCCGAGACCTTGTCGGTGATGCTCACCTCGTCCGGCTTCTGCCGTGCCAGCCTCGGCTCCAGCCAGGCGCGCTGGTGTTCGGTGACGGCGATGCGGGACGGTGCCATGGCACGGGACTATGCGCAGTCCATGGCCCGCAGGCGAAGCGACCTTCGCGGGACGGATTGGCTGGTGGACCGCGCGGTGCAGGGGGCTGCCGGGCAGTTGGGGGCCCGCACCGTGCCATCCGTCACCGGGCTGGTCCTGTTCAGTCCACGGACCGCGCAAGCGCTGATCGAGGATGTGGTCGGTGCGCTGATGGGCGCCGCCCAGTACCGGCGTGCCAGCTTCCTGGCCGGTGCGCTGGGGGACTTGGTCGCGGCGGACCACATCGACCTGATCGAGGATCCGTTCGAGCCCTGGGGGCTGGCCAGCGGCGCCTACGACGGTGAGGGCGTCGCCGGCAGCCGCCGTCCGATCCTGGATGCCGGTGTGGTCAAGGGCTACTTCCTGAACAGCCTGAACGCCCGGCGTCTGGGGATGCGGACGACGGGCAACGCCAGCGGCCCGTACAACCTGACGCTTTCCAGCCGCCGTCCCGGCGGCGACGGCTTGGCGATGCGGCGGCATCTCGGCACTGGTCTGCTGGTCACTGCGATCACCGGCGGACGGACCGACCCGGCGACGGGGCATTGGAGCCGGGCGGTCGAGGGATATTGGATCGAGGATGGCGTCCAGCAATTCCCGGTCGCCGGCATCACCTTGAGCGGGGATATGCGCACGATGCTGCGGGAAATCATCCATGTCGGCGACGACGTCGAGCGATTCGGTGCCTTTCGCACGGGATCCGTTCTGGTGGACGCGATGCATATCGGAGGACGGGCATGAACAATCCGCCAAGCATGGATTGGGCCCGGCGTCTGATCCTCCATCCCAATCAGTTGGATGAGGTCGAGCTGTCGCGCGCGCTGGAGCAATTGGCGGCCGGTGCCGACTTCGCCGACATGTTCTTCGAAAGCACCAAGTCGCGCGAGTGGCGGCTGGACAACGGCAAGGTTTCGGCGGGCAGATTTTCCATCGGCCAGGGGCTCGGCTCCCGCGCGGTGCGTGGCGATCAGGTTTCCTTCGCGCATACCGGTGACTTCCGCCCGGAGGCCATAAGATCCGCGCATCGGACGGTGCAGGCTCTGACCCGGTTGGGCGGCGGGGTGGCGGCCGCTCCCTCGGTGTCGCTCGTCCCACAGTTGACGGACCACGGGCTGTACCCCCGGAAGGACCCCTTGGCGTCCGCCGACCTGCTGCCCTGGGTCCAGCTGCTGGAGAAGGTGGACATGCTGGCCCGGGCGGCGCATCCCGGCGTTCGCCAGGTCAACGCGTCCTTGTCATCGTCGCATCGGGTGGTGTTGATCGCCAATACCGATGGGCAGTTGGTTGCCGACGTGCGTCCCGTGACGCGGCTGTTCATCCATATCGTGCTGGAGCGTGCCGGGACCCGCGCGCAAGGAAGCGCGGGCGTTGGTGGGCGGTACGGCCTGGAGGGCCTGGAGGATGAGGCGGTGGCCTCCACCATATCCCAGGCCGTGCGTGTCGCCACCGTCAACCTGGATGCGCGGCCGGCCCCGGGCGGGGTGATGCCGGTGGTGCTGGGGCCGGGCTATGCCGGCGTCCTGTTCCACGAGGCGGTCGGCCACGGGCTGGAGGGGGATCATCACCGCAAGGGCCTTTCCGCCTTCGCCGGCCGCATGGGGGAGCGTATCGCGCCCGAGACGGTGACCGTTCTGGATGACGGGTCCCTGCCAGGCCGGCTGGGCAGCCTCGGCGTCGATGACGAAGGAACGCCTGGGCAAAGGAACGCCCTTATCGAGAACGGCGTGCTGACCGGGCTGATGCAGGACCGCCTGAACGCCCGCCTCATGAACATGAGGCCGACGGGAAATGCGCGGCGCCAGTCCTATGCGCATCTTCCCATGCCGCGGATGACGAACACCTTCCTCCTGGCCGGCCAGGAGGATCCGAACGACATCGTCGCGTCGGTGGCGCGCGGCATCTACGCCCCCCGCATGGGGGGCGGTCAGGTGGATATCACCAGCGGCCGTTTCAATTTCACGGCCGTCGAGGCCTATCTCATCGAGGACGGCAAGATCACCGCCCCGGTGAACGGGGTGACGCTGGTGGGGGTGGGGCATGAGGCGCTGCGCCACATCCGTGCTGTCGGCCATGACTGGGCGCTGGATGAGGGAATCGCGACCTGCGGCAAAGCGGGCCAGACGGTTAGCGTCAGCGTGGGACAGCCGACCCTGCGGATCGATGAAATGGTTGTAAGTGGCAGTGTGTGACCTGGAGGAATCAAAATGAAAAAAGCGACCAATGTGAATTCTGTGGAATTCAATTCGAAAGTTCTTGATGCTGGAAGCCCTGTCCTGGTGGATTTCTGGGCGCCGTGGTGTGGGCCTTGCCGCGCACTGGCCCCGATACTTGACGAGGTGGCCGCCGATTTTGACGGCGCCATGGATGTCTATAAAGTCGATATCGAGGCAGAGCCGGACGTGGCCGCCCGCTTCGGTGTGCAGACCGTGCCCGTGCTGATCCTGTTCAAGGGCGGTGAGGAGATCCATCGCCGGGTCGGCACCCTCTCGCGCACGCAGCTCACGGCCATCATCGAGCAGAAATTATGACGGTCAGCATGTCCGCGTTTCACGGCCGTCCGGAATTGAAGCAGAGGCTGCTCGATAGCATCGACGCGCTGATCAACCAGGGGCATATCACGGGCAAACGGAATGCCAAGTCCCTGACGGGCCTGTTGTCGATCGACTCTGAAGAGTTCTCAGATGTCTATGGCCTGCCCCCGTCCCTGGTGCTGTTGCTGGACGTCATGCCGGCCTATGCGGGTAGTGCAGCCGCGATCGCGGCCTGGCGGGATTTGGTGGTGGCCATAGAGCCGGGGGCGGACCTAACCCTCCCATTGTATGGCTTCCTGCTGATGATGCTGGTCCCGCCACGGGATGACATCGATCCGTCGGACATCACGGGACGTTTGTCGAAACTTCACCAGAGGCTTTCGGCCGGCGAGGTGGTGGCGCGTGCCGAATGGGCCAGCCTCCGGAACGAGCTGGTCGCCCTGTCGGAAGAGAAGTTTGCGCCGGGCGATCGGCGTAAACTGCAATATTCCGTTTGGGAAGCGGCCGCGTGGCCGCTGAGCAGTTCCCCCAGCATATTGGTTCAGATGTTCAGAAGCTGGGGGATCCTGAGCGAGCTGGTGCCGGATCCGGAATGGTCCGACGCCGACGAGGCCCGCAAGGACCAGGTTCTCAACGAGATTTGGCAGGAACAGGCCCCGGCGCGCACCGCAGGGGAACGGCCGAACTACCCGGCCCTGTTCAGCGCGCGTGAGCCTGACCTGGCCGGCCGGTTTGAGGCCCATCTGTTCCGGGCGAACGCGGGCGCCACCGCGCGGTGGATCGAGGCGGTCAACTATCTGGCGATGCTGTTCACGCGCCAAGGCGTCACGGATCAGGTTTGACGGAACGCCTGATGGCGTGGTGACGCCAGGATCGAAGAAGGCGTCACCACGCCGTGGCCCGAACGAAAGCCGGCCGCTTTCGTTAAGTCCATGATTTCCAAGAGGCGGTGCTCAGGATAATGGGAGCCGGCGATCGGTTAGCCAATGCGACTGCCGCCTCCAGCAAGCGCATGGCGGGCGGCGGTCATCCCGCCGCTTGCAGCATGGGGTAGGTGAACAGGAAGAAGTGGGTGGCGTTCAGGCCCACGTGGGCCAGGATGGCCGCCGGCAACCCGCCCCGGCGGTAGGCCAGGCCATAGCCGACGCCGGCGATGGTGCCCAGGATCATCCAGCGCGGGCCGCCGCCCAGGTGGGCCAGCCCGAACAGGGCCGAGGCCGCCAGCAGGGCGGCCGCCCGTCCCCAGCGCCGGCGCTCCAGCAGGCGCGTCAGTCCGCCCTGGATGTAGCCGCGGAACAGCGCCTCCTCCGCCACGGTCACGAAGGCCAGGTTGTCGGCCAGCCAGAGGCCGGCGCCGGCCGGGTATTTCGGTGCCCAGGCGACGGCGCCCAGCGCCAGGGCCGCCATCAGGCAGGCGACCGAGGCGCCCAGCCAGCCTGCGGCCGCCGCGGTCAGCGTGGCACGCGGCGGCCGCAGATCGCGGATCGCCGGCATCACCATCAGCAGCCACAGGCCCGCTAGCGGCTTGTCCAGGTTCAGGTAAAGGCTGAAGGGCACGGCATCCGGCGTGATGCGCGCCGGCCCCATGGCGCGGGGGTTGTGGAAGCCCGGCCACAGATGGGCGGACAAGGCGACGGCCAGCGCCAGGAACAGGCCATGGCCCAGGGACCGGACCAGGGGTGGGTGGCGCGCCCCCACCGCCCAGGCCGCGACCCCCAACAAGGCCAAGGCCCCGCCCGCCGGCCAGCCCAGCTGTCCATTCACGGTCGCCACCGCGTAGCCCACGGCCAGGAAGCCCAAGGCCCAGAGACGGAAACGATCCGTCCAGGCGGTGGCCGTGGCCAGCGCCAGGGCGATCCAGGGAAGGGAGGACGTCAGCATCGGATCTCGGGTGGCCGGGCGGTTCGCCCATGCCTAACCCAAGCGCAGGAAGGGCCGCAAGTGGGGGGCCGTGCGGCTGTCGGGCGATGCCGCCACCACCGCCGGCACCCCGGCCGCCACCACACGCCCGCCCTCGTCGCCGGCGCCGGGGCCGATGTCGATCACCCAGTCGCTGGCCGCCGCCACGCCCATGTCGTGGTCCACCACCACCACCGTGTTGCCGGCCGCGACCAGGGCGTCCAGTTGGGCCACCAGCCGCTCCACATCCGTGGGGTGCAGGCCCGTGGTGGGCTCATCCAGCACGTAAAGGGCGCCGCCCCGCTGGGCCCGCTGCAGTTCCGTCGCCAGCTTGATGCGCTGCGCCTCCCCCCCGGAGAACTCGGTGGCCGGCTGCCCCAGGCGCAGATAGTCGAGGCCCACCTGGCGCAGCACGTCCAGCGACCGGCGCACGGCCGGCACGTCATGGAAGAAGTCGGATGCCGCCGCCACCGTCAGGCCCAGGACGTCGGCGATGGTCTTGCCGCGATAGGTGATCTCCAGCGTCTGGGCGTTATAGCGGGTGCCATGGCAGACGGGGCAGGGGGCGTAGACGCTGGGCAGGAACAGCAGTTCCACCATGACGAAGCCCTCGCCCTCGCAGCGGGGGCAGCGCCCCTTGGCCACGTTGAAGGAGAAGCGGCCGGCATCGTAACGCCGCCGCTTGGCCTCGGGCGTCTCCGCGAACAGGGTGCGAACATGGTCCAGCAGGCCGGTGTATGTCGCCAGGTTGGACCGGGGCGTGCGGCCGATGGGTTTCTGGTCCACCCGGATCAGGCGCTTGATGCCGCCCAGCGCGTCCTTGGGCCCGCCTTCGATGCGGCCCTCGGTCTCGGCCACCGGTTCCTGTTCCAGCATGGCCTCGGCGCCGGCCGGCGGCTCCTCCACCGCCACCGGCGCGCCCAGGGCCTTGCCCACCAGGTCGACCAGCGCCTGGCTGACCAGACTGGACTTGCCGGAGCCGGAGATGCCGGTGACGGCGGTCATGACGCCCAGCGGGAAGGCGCAGTCCAGGTTGGTCAGGTTGTTGCGGGTGACGCCGGCCAGGCGCAGCCAGCCCTGGGGGGCGCGTGGCGTCCGCCGCTGTCCCTCCTCCGCAGCGAACAGGTGGCGGGCGGTCTCTGAGGCCGCCACGCGGCGCAGCCCCTGGGGCGGCCCGCTGTACAGGATGCGCCCGCCGCCCTCGCCGGCCGCGGGGCCGACATCGACGATCCAGTCGGCATGGCGCACCACGTCCAGGTCGTGCTCGACCACGAACAGGGAATTGCCCACGGCCTTCAGCCCATCCAGCGCGCGCAGCAGCGCCTGGGTGTCGGCCGGGTGCAGGCCCGCCGACGGCTCGTCCATCACATAGACCACGCCGAACAGGTTCGAGACGACCTGGGTCGCCAGACGCAGGCGCTGCAATTCCCCGGGTGACAGGGTAGGCGTGCTGCGCTCCAGCGTCAGATAGCCCAGGCCCAGGTCCAACAGCACGGCCAGGCGCCGGCACAGGTCGGCGGCGATGCGGGCGATGACGATGGCCGTTTCCGGCCGCGTCCGGCGCAATTCCTCCAGCCGCTCCGAGCCATCGTCGGCATAGGCGGCGAACAGGGACGCTATGCGCTTCAGCGGCAGCTGGCCCATGGCCGCGATATCGAGGCCTTCGAAGGTCACCGACAGCGATTCCGGCCGCAGGCGGCGGCCGGCGCAGGTGGGGCAGGCGCTGCTGACCATGAAACTTGCCGCGCGCTTTTTCATCATGGCGCTGTGGGTGGTGGCGAAGCTGTGCATGACATGGCGGCGCGCGCTGGAGAAGGTGCCCATGTAGTTGGGCGGCAGCTTGCGGCGAACGGCCTCCCGCACTTCCGCCACGCTGAAGCCGGGATAGACCGGCACCTCGGGCTGTTCCTCGGTGAACAGGATCCAGTCGCGCGTCTCGCGCGGCAGGTCGCGCCAGGGTGTGTCGACGTCGATGCCTAGGGTGATCAGGATGTCGCGCAGGTTCTGCCCGCCCCAGGCGGTGGGCCAGGCCGCCACCGCCCGCTCGCGTATGGTCAGCGACGGGTCGGGCACCATGCTGGCCTCCGTCACCTCATGCACCCGGCCCAGGCCATGGCAGGTGGGGCAGGCCCCCTCCGGCGTGTTGGCGGAAAAGGCCTCCGCCTCCAGCAGGGGCTGGCCCGGCGGATAGTCGCCGGCGCGGGAGTACAGCATGCGCAAGAGGTTCGACAGGGTGGTGACGCTGCCGACGGAGGAGCGCGCGGTGGGCGACCCGCGCTGCTGCTGCAGGGCCACGGCCGGCGGCAACCCCTCGATGGCGTCCACGTCCGGCACGCTCATCTGGTGGAACAGTCGGCGGGCGTAAGGCGATACCGATTCCAGGTAACGGCGCTGCGCCTCGGCATAGAGGGTGCTGAAGGCCAGGGAGGATTTACCGGAACCGGAGACGCCGGTGAACACCACCAAGGCATCGCGCGGAATGTCCACGTCGACATTCTTCAGATTATGCTCCCGCGCGCCCCGCACCCGGACGAAGCCGGCTTTGGCCGTGTCCGTGTCGGCGGCGTCTTCGGGATCATGACGGTCGTGCATCCATGCCTCCTCGCGCCGGGCAAGGCCCCGGGCAGGCGCCAAGGTGCCACAACCGGCCGGCCCGTGGCATTCAACCTTGGTCGGGCCCACCCTGTTGGGGCCGCCCTTGGCCGGGCGCCGCCGTTCGTGCCCGCTCGATGGCGGCCAGCACCAGGGGCACGTCACCCACGGCGTTGGCCAGCAGCAGAACCAGGCTGGCGTTCAGGGCGGCGCTGGCCTCGAACGCCAGCCCCTCATGCGCGGCCAGCAGGGCGGCGTAGATGTCGTCGCCCCGGCCCCCTAAACGGTCTTCGCCTAAACGATCTCGGGCCGGGCGGTCCGCGGCCAGGGGATTGATGTCAGTCATGGGCGGGTTCTCCCAGGGCGCGCCGGTGGGCGCGGCGGATGGCGGTGGCGTCGACCCCGGCGGGGAAACGGGCGGCGACATGCTGGTCGGGCCTGATGAGGTAAAGGGCGCCGGCGCCGTAGCGCCGGGCAGCCAGGCCGCCGGCCGGCAGCCGCAGCAAGGGCAGGCCCGTTTCCGCCGGGACCACCGTGTCGCCCACCGCCAGCAGGATGAACCCCCGCCCCAGACGGTCCAGCACGAAACCGTCATCCAGCGGCGCGTCGGGGCAGGGCGTGCCGGGGGCCAGCAGACCGGGGGCGCCGGGCTCGGCTGGGGTCTGCAGCGACAGGCCGGCCAGGGAACAGGGCAGGGACAGGCGGCCGGAATTGACCAGGCGGCGGGCGAAGGTATGGTCGGCCGCCAGGTCCAGCACCGCCTGGCGGAACAGGCGTTCCATGGCGCTCTTGGGTGTCATGAAGGTGGTGGCACGGGCGGAGTTCAGGATGTTCTCGTCCGCGCCCCGGCCGCGCTCCTCATCGTAACTGTCCAGCAGGGCGGCCGGCGCCCGGCCCTGGACCACCAGGGCCAGCTTCCAGGCCAGGTTGTCCGCGTCCTGGATGCCGCCATTGCCGCCCCGGGCACCAAAGGGGGAGACGACATGGGCGCTATCGCCGGCGAAGATCACCCGCCCGTGCCTGAAGCGCGCCAGCCGCCGGCACTGGAAGGTGTAGACGGAGGTCCAGGCCAGGCGGAAGGGCCGATCACCCACCATGGCGCGAATGCGGGGGATGATGCGCTCCGGCCGCATTTCCTCCGCCGGATCGGCATCGGGGCCCAGTTGCAGGTCGATGCGGTAGATGTCGTCGGGCTGCTTGTGCAGCAGGGCGGACGGGCCGTTGTGGAAGGGCGGTTCGAACCAGAACCAGCGCTCCGCCGGGAAATCGGCTTTCATCTCCACATCGGCGATGAGGAAGCGCTCTTCAAAGGCCTGGCCGGCGAAATCCAGCCCCAGCAGGCCGCGCACCGGCGACCTGCCGCCGTCGCAGGCAACCAAATAGTCCGCCGCCAGGTCATAGGCGCCGTCGGGCGCCTCCACCCGCACGGCCACACCCGCGTCCTCCGGCGTGACGCCCACCACCCGGTGGCGCCAGCGCAGGTCGATCAGGTCGGGAAAGTCGGCGCAGCGCGCCACCAGCAGGCGCTCCACCTCATGCTGGGGCAGGTTGATGAAGGCCGGCATGCGGTGCCCGTCCTCCGGCAGCAGGTCGAAGGCGTAGACCTGGCGGGGACCATGGAACAGGCGCCCCACCTTCCAGGTGACGCCCCGATCCACCATGGGCCTGGCGACGCCGAGCCGATCGAAAATCTCCAACGTGCGCTTGGCCCAGCAGATGGCGCGGGAGCCCACGGGCAACCGGTCATTGTCGTCCAGCACCACGGTCGCCACGCCGCGCAGCGCCAGGTCGATGGCGGCCGCCAAGCCCACCGGTCCCGCGCCGCCGACGACGACCGGCGGGCGCCTCTCGTTCCGATCCATTCCCCGATCCCCCTGGGCGCACTGTAGACGCCCGGGGGAAAGCGGGCAAAGGCCTTACCGCCAGAGGTTGGTCTTGGCCAGGTCCACCAACTCGTCGCCCCGGCCGCTCATCACCGCCTTCAGCATGTACAGGGTGAAGCCCTTGGCCATTTCGGCGTTGATGGCCGGCGGAATGGGCAGCTCGGTGCGCGCCACCACCGCGTCCACCAGGACGGGACCATCATGGGCGAAGGCCTCGCGCAGGCCCGGTTCCACCTCATAGGGGCGTTCCAGGCGGATGCCCTTGATGCCCACCGCCTCCGCCAGCGCGGCGAAGTTGGGGTTGTCCAGGTCGGTGCCGAAGGGCAGGAAGCCGGTGGACTTCTGCTCCACCTCGATGAAGCCCAGGGCGCCGTTATTGAAGACGATGATCTTGGCCGGCAGCCCCCGCTGCTTGAAGGTCAGCAAATCCCCCATCAGCATGGTGAAGCCGCCGTCGCCGGACAGGGACACCACCTGCCGGCCAGGGAAAGCCGCCTGGGCGCCCAGCGCCATGGGCATGGCGTTGGCCATGGACCCATGCCAGAGGGAACCGATCAGGCGCCGCCGGCCGTTCATGGCCAGGTAGCGCGCGGCCCACACCGTGGGCAGGCCGACGTCGAAGGTGAAGACGGCGTCCTCGGCCGCCAGGTCGCTGACGGCCTTGGCCACCTGCTGCGGATGGATGACGCCGTGGCCGGCGCCAGGGGTGGCCAGGGCGTCCAGGTCCGCCCGTGCGCGCCGGTAGTGCTTTACCGCCTTTTCCAGATGGGCCGCGTCCGTCTTCGGTGCCAGGCGGGGCAGCAGGGCGCGCACGGTGGCGCCGACATCGCCCACCAAGCCCAGGTCCAGCGATGCCCTGCGGCCCAGTTGGCCGGGGCGGATGTCGACCTGTGCCACCGCGACACCCGCGCCCTTGGGATAAAACTGGCGATAGGGGAAGTCCGTGCCCAGCATCAGCAGCATGTCGGTATCCAGCATGGCATAATAGCCGGAGGAAAAGCCGATCAGGCCGGTCATGCCCACGTCATAGGGATTGTCGTACTCCACATGCTCCTTGCCTTTCAGGGCGTGGACGATCGGGGCCTTCAGCGCCTCCGCCAGCGCCACCACCGCGTCATGGGCGCCGGCGCAGCCCGAGCCGCACAACAGGGTGACGCGGCCGCTGCGGTTCAGCAGGTCGGCCAGGGCGTCCAGCTCCGCGTCCTCGGGCACCACCACGGGCGGCTTGGGCACCAGGCCGGCGGGCTTGGGTCGCACCTCCGTCACCGCTTCCTTCAAGGCGACGTCGCCGGGGATGACGACGACGGAAACGCCCCGCTCGCCGATGGCTGTGCGGATAGCAATCTCCAGGCTGCGCGGCATCTGCGCCGGGTCGGACACCAGTTCGCAATAATGGCTGCATTCCCGAAACAGGTCCTGGGGATGGGTTTCCTGGAAATAGCCGGATCCGATCTCGGGCGAGGGGATGTGGGCGGCGATGGCCAGTACGGGCACGCGGGACCGGTGGCAGTCGAACAGCCCATTGATCAGGTGCAGGTTGCCCGGCCCGCAGCTGCCGGCGCAGACGGCGATGGTGCCCGTCAGGTGGGCGTCGGCGCTGGCGGCGAAGGCCGCCACCTCCTCATGCCGCACGGGGATCCATGTGATGTCGCCCCGCCGGCGCAGGGCGTCGGTCAGGCCGTTCAGGCTGTCGCCCACGACCCCATAGATGCGTTTGACACCGGCGGCGGCCAGCGTGGCGGCGAATTGGTCGGCAACGGTCATGGACATGGGCGGCGGTCTCCTCATGAGGGCGGGTCAGGGGCAAACGGACCCCGGGGGCAGGGGTTCCCCCGGGGGCGTCGGTTCGTCACAGGTCGGCGCGCGACCGGCCCAGGACCTTGCGGTTCACGACGTGCAAGGGCATCTCGCCCCGCAGCACCCGGGCGACCTCGCCCGGCGCGCCGCTCTGCAGCTCGGCGAAGGCCTCGACCGAGTACCAGGCGGCGTGCGGGTTGAGGATGACGGTGTCGCGGCCGCGCAAGGGGTGCTCCGCCGGCAGCGGTTCCGGCACCGTGGTGTCCAGCGCCGCGCCCGCCAGGCGTCCGGCGTCCAGCGCGCGGACCAAGGCGTCCTGGTCCACCACCGCGCCCCGGGCGCAATTCACCAGGATGGCGCCGGGGCGCATCTTGGCGAACGCGGCGTCGTTGAACAGGCCGCGCGTTTCCGGCAGCAGCGGGCTATGGATGGAGACGAAGTCGGCGCGCGCCAGCAGCGTGTCGAAATCCACCTTTTCGCCCGGCGCGTCGAACTGCCCGGCCTGGACGAAGGGGTCATACCACAGCACGGCCATGCCAAAGGCGGCCAGGCGGGCGGCCACCCGGCGGGCAATGTTGCCGAAGCCCACCAGGCCCAGCGTCTGGGTGGACAGCCGGCGCATCGGCGCGGCCGCCATCACGTCCCAGCGGCCGCCGCGCACGCTGCGGTCCAGCAGCGCCGTTTTGCGCGCGGCGCTTAGCAGCAGGGCCACGGTGTGGTCCGCCACCTCCTCCACGCAATAAGTCGGGTTGTTGGTGACGATGATGCCGGCGTCGGTGGCGGCGTCCAGGTCTATGGTGTCCACGCCGATGCCGTAGCGGGCGATGATCTTGCAGCGGTCCATACGGGCCATGGCCTTGGCGGTGATGGGCCCGGCATAGGTGTTCAGCAGGGCGTCGCAGTCGGCTGCCGCCTCCAGGAATTCATCCTCCGTCTTGGTGCGCAGGGCCACCACATCGACGTCGGGCCCCAGGATGCGACGCTCCACGTCCACGCTGTCCCAGACATAATCGGATATCACGACGTTCAATCGGCTCATGATGTCGTCCTCTTGGATCAGGTGGGTCGGTCGGCCGGCCAGGCGCGGATTTCCTGGCGCTGGGTGCCCAGGCCCTGCAGGCCCAGGGTCACCACGTCGCCGGGTTTCAGGAACACGGGCGGCTTCTGCCCCAGGCCCACCCCGGCGGGCGTGCCGGTGGCGATGAGATCGCCCGGCTCCAGCCGGAAGAAGCGCGAGACGTAGCTGACGATGGCCGGCACGCCGAACACAAGGTTGCGGGTGTTGCCGTGTTGGTAACGGTGGCCGTTGACCTCCAGCCAGAGCGGCGCCTCGGCATACCCGGGCAGGTCATCCGGGGTCACCAGCCAGGGCCCCATGGGGGCGAAGCCGGGAAAGCTTTTGCCCTTGGTCCACTGCCCACCGCGTTCCATCTGGTAGGACCGTTCCGACAGGTCGTTGACCAGGCAGAATCCGGCGACGTGATCCAGGGCCCGAGCCTCGTTGATGTACAGGCCGCCTTGGCTGATGACGATGCCCAGCTCAACCTCCCAGTCGCCCTTCTCGGCGCCCTGGGGCAGGGTCACGGGATCGTTGGCGCCGGTGGGGTGGCAGCCCTTCATGAAGATGGTGGGTTCCACCGGCAGGGGCAGGCCCACCTCCGCGGCGTGGTCAGTGTAGTTCAGGCCGATGCAGATGATCTTGCCGACGCCGGCCACGGGGGGACCAAGGCGCGCGTCCTGGTCGGCAGCCAGGGGCAGGCTGTCGGGATCCAGCGCCTTCAGCCGCGCCAGTTCTGCCGGCGCCAGGAGGGCGGGGGTGATGTCGCTGACGTGGGCGCCGAGGTCGCGCAGGCGGCCGGCGGGATCCACCAGGGCCGGCCGCTCCCGGCCCGGCGCGCCGATACGTGCCAGTTTCATGGGATGTGGTTCCTTATCGCGTTGGGGATTGGACGGGCGTCAGCCCTTCCAGGGGGCCAGGAAGTCCAGCAGCAAGGTGTTCACCACCGCCGGCCGTTCCTCCTGGGGCAGGTGGCCACAGTCGGGGATGGGGACGGTCACCAGGTCGTCGGCCATCTCGGCCCAGACCTTGGCCATGTCGAACAGCTTGCCCACGGCATGGAAATCGTTGCCCCACAGGGACAGGACGGGGCAGGCGATCTTGACGTCGGCGTCGGTCCGGTCCTGGGCCAAATCCTCCGCGTTGGCGCGGTAGTCGGCCATGGCGCCGCGCACGGCGCCGGGCGCCTGGTAGGCCCGGACATAGGTGTCGAACGCCTCGCCCGAGATGGCGCTGGGGTCGAAAGTCCAGTCCGAGAAAAAGTGGCGCAGCCAGATATGCTCCCGCCCCGCAATCAGCGCCTCCGGCAGGTCCGGTACCAGGTGGAACAGGAAGAACCAGTAGGATTTGGCGATGGCGGCGTTCAGGTCCCGCGCCACGATGCGGGTGGGCACGTTATCCATCACCACCAGCCGGTCCACCAGATGCGGGTGGTCCTTGGCGAAACGGGTGGCGACGCGGGCCCCGCGGTCGTGGCCCACCAGGGCGACCTTGGGAATGTCCAGTGCCCGCATCAGCTCGACGATGTCGCGGGCCATGGTGCGCTTGTCGTAGCCGGCGGCCGGCTTGTCCGTCTCACCGTATCCCCGCAGGTCAGGGGCGATGACGCGGTAGCGTTCCGCCAGGACGGGAATCTGGAACCGCCAGGCGTAATTGGTTTCGGGGAAGCCGTGCAGCAGGATGACAGGCGGGCCGTCACCCGCCTCCACCACGAACTGGCGGATGCCGTTGGCCTGCAGGGTATAGCGTTTCGGGATCATGGGTCGGGGTGCGCTCCATCGCCGTCAGTGGTGTGGATGACCCCGATCTTTCCCTCGCGGACGGGTGCCGGTCTTGTTGGAGGTGGCGGTACTTTGAAGGTTAGGCTGGCAAGGGCGGGCCGTTGCCCGGAACGCTGCGACCGACGCCGGAAACCGGAACGGACGCCTTCAATTGTCCCGGCTGTGCGTGGGCCGCCGCCAGGTGCGCCGCCAGCGCAACGGGGTTTCCCCCACGAACTGGCGGAACAGCCGGGTCAGGTGCGCCTGGTCGGCCATGCCGCAGCCATAGGCGATCTCGCTCAACGGCTGGTCGGTGGTCAGCATCAGGATCTGGGCCTGGCGCACGCGGCGCTTCACCACGTAGGTGTGGGGCGTTTCCCCGACGCTGGCGCGGAAGGCGCGGGTGAAGTGGTTGGTGCTGAGGTTGGCCAGGGCGGCCAGCTGATCCACCGGCAGGGGCTGGGCCAGGTTGGCCTGGATATGGCCCATGACGCAGCGCAACTGCCAAGGGGCCAGGCCGCCCTTGTTGGCCCCGGTCTCGGTCGCGCGCGCCGTCGGCAGCAGGATGGCCTCATCCACCGGGGGCTTTTCCGTGCCGTCCAGCAGCGCGGCCAGTTGGTCCAGGCAGCCGCGCGCCCGTTCCAGGTCGTGGTCCAGCGCCGCCTGGGCGGCGCTGACCAGCGTGACGATCCGGCGGTCGTCCCACGGGGCCACGTGAGGCAGGGGAGCCGGCGGGGGCGGGAGGAAGGAAACGGGCCGCGTCGGGGTCTGGAGGGGCGCTTGCATGGGACAGGCTCCTGGGCAGGGCGTTTTGATGTGGCTACGGTGCCCCTTCGCCCGTCCCGGAACATCCCATACCTAGGTTTGCTCCCCCCCCCAGCGTCCGTTTGGGCCTCAGTTTCTCAGGAAGGCCAGCAGGTCGGCGTTCACCTGGTCCTTGTGGGTGGTGCAGGTGGCATGGGGCGCGCCGGGATAGATCTTTAGCTGGGCCCCGGGGACCAGGCGCGCGGTGGCCAGCGCGGTCGGCCCCATCGGCGCCGTCTGGTCGTCATCGCCATGGATGATCAGGGTGGGCAGGCGGATGTCCGCCATCTCCCGCCGGAAGTCGGTTTCGGAGAAGGCGGTGACGCAGTCGATGGTGGCCTTGATGGACGCCTGTGCCGCCATTTGCAGCGTCTGGTCCAGGATCCCCTTGGACACCGCGGCCCCCGGCCGGTTGGTGCCGAAATAGAGGGCGCTGAAATCCGCGACGAACTGGGGCCGGTCCTGGGTGATGGCGGCGCGGATGCCCGCGAAGCCTTCGGCCGGCATGCCCTCGGGGTTGTCGTCGGTCTTCAGGAAGAAGGGCGTGACCGCGCTGACCAGCGCCAGCTTGGCGACGCGGCCGGCGCCGTGGCGGGTGAGATAGCGCACCATGTCGCCCCCGCCCATGGAAAAGCCCACCAGCACCACGTCCCTCAGGTCCAGATGCTCGATCAACTGCGCGACGTCGTCGGCCAGGGTGTCGTAGTCATAGCCGTCCCACGGCTGGCTGGACCGGCCGAAACCCCGGCGGTCGAAGGCCACGGCGCGGTAGCCGTTTCGCGCCAGGTGCAGCATCTGATATTCCCACATGTCGGCGCTCAGCGGCCAGCCGTGGCTGAACAGGACGGGCTGGCCGTGGCCCCAGTCCTTGTAATAGAGCTCGGTGCCGTCGCGCAGGGTCAGGGTGCTCATGGGACTTCCTCGAGTTGGTGGGGAGAGGGCGGACGGTACCGACCATCAGCGGGGAGGGCTTGAAGGAAAGGCGGGCGTCTGTCCGTATTCTCCGCTCGTCATCAGCGGCGTCCCGTCTTTCTTCCGGCCCCGGTGTCCATGGCCCGACGCCCAAGTCCGCAAACGGGGCATCAGCCAATCGACCTGGGCCAGTAGCAGGGCACCGCCGCCGGGACCGGTGCAGCAGGTGCCGGCCAGGGCCAGCAGAACACGCAGGGCGGGGGCGTTGGGTGCCATGGGGCGCTCCCTGAAAGAGAGTCGGAAGAAGGGGAGTCAGCGGCCAAAGGCGTCGGTCAGCGCGCGTTGCGCCACGGCCAGGGCCGACAGGGTGGGGGTGGTGTCCGCCAGCCCATCCAGCCAGAAGAAGTCGTGGATGGTGCCCATCAGGCGCAGGGCGCTGGCATCCACCTCCGCCCGCATCAGGCGGCGGGCCAGCGCCTCGCCGCCTTCCCGGGCCAGGTCCGCCTCCGCCGTCAGGATCAGCGTGGACGGAAGGCGACGCAGGCGATCGGAAGACAGGTCCAAGGGCGACAGGCCCGTCCAGGACGGCTGGCCGGGAAAGGCCTGGGCCATCAGCGACGGCAGGTCGCAATGGTCCAGCCAGGGGGAGGATGGGGTGTCCGGCGCCGCCGGCCCCACCAGGGGATGGAACAGCAGCAACAGGCGAAAGCCCTCGCTGGGCGGCAGGGTTGCGGCCAGCAAGGCCGCCATGGCCCCGCCGCTGCCGTCGCCGGCCACGGCCATCCGCGCGGTGTCCAGCCCGTGGTCCCGTCCTTGAGCGCGCGTCCAGTCCAGGGCGGCGCGCGCCTGCCTCAGGGCCTGGGCGGCCGGCAACCCGCCATGGTCGACGAAGACCAGGGCGGCGCCGCAGGACCGGGCCAGCGCGGCGGCCGCGCCGCCATGGGTATCCCAGCCGCCTAGCGCCCACAGGCCGCCGTGCAGGTAGAACACCACCGGTACGGGGCGCGCCATCCCACGCATGGGACGGCAAAGGCGCAGCGATATCGCCTCCGCGCCCGGCACGGTGAGGTGGACGATGGGTTCCTCTACCGGTGGCGCGTCCGCCTGCAAGCGCGTGGCGATGGCTCGCCGCGCGGCCGGGTCCAGGCCGGGCGCGTAGGGCAGCAATTCCGCCTCCAGCACGCGGTCAAGGAAGCTTTGCACGCCCGCATCCAGGGTCAGGCAGTGCGCGGCGGGGTCCAGCCGGGGCCCCTTGGCGGTCAGGTCGTGGATCATGGGGCTGCGGTCCGGCAAGGGTCAGGCGATCAGGGAGACGTCGACGGCGTTGGCGCGGCGCCAGCTGGCGGGGCTGCTGCCCGTGGCCTGGCGGAACAGGCGGCTCAGGTGCGCCTGGTCGGCGAAGCCGCAGGCGTCGGCGATCTCCGCCAGGGCGTCATCGGTGTCCAGCATCAGGGCCTTGGCCCGTTCCACCCGCCGGCTGATGACGAAGGCGTGCGGCGACATGCCGAAGGTCTGGCGGAAGGCGGCGCAGAAATGGCTGGTGCTGAGCTTGGCCTCGGCGGCCAGGTCCTCGTTGCACAGGGTGCCGTCCAGCCGCCGCTCCACCAGGGCCGCCACGCGGCGGGCCTGCCAGGGCGCCAGGCCGCCGCGCGCCGCCTCTTCCTGCGGGCGGTGCAGCAGCAGGTCGCGCACCTTGACGATGCGGTCGCGCGCCTGGGCCACGTCATGCTCCACGGCGTGCATGGCCTCTTCCAGCAGGCGGGTGACGGTGGCCAGGTGGCCGGCGGCCGGGAAGCCGGCGGGGGGCAGGCCGGCTAGGGTGTGAAAGGCGTCCAGGGCGGCGGCAGGGGCGGTCATGTCTTCCTCCATCCGGTGGGCGTCCCCTTCCGCGGCGTGTCGGGCGGGGGACCGTGATGAAGGCAGTGTCGGTCAGGCGACCGTCAGGCTGGGAGTTAAGCGATGTGAAGCGTTGTGTACCGTCCCCACACCGTTAAGCCAGGGGTGTTAAAGCAGGGGGCCGTGCCACCCGGCGCGGGGCTCCGGTCGGGCCAGGATCATGGCCCGCGCCTCGGCGTTGCCGGCCACGGCGAACATCTCAACCTGCATGGCGCTGGCGGCGGCGATCGTGTGGCCCCCCAATCGGCCCAGGGCGGCGCCATAGCCATGGACGAAGATGTTCCAGTGGTCCAGGGCGTGGCGGGTGGTGCGCTGGGCCAGCAGATCGATCCACGCGCCGGCCAGTGTCCCTTCGCCTGCGGCAATGGCCACCGGGATGGCGCCGATGGCCAGGCAGTAGCACAATGACAGGGCGTGATCGATGGATGTGGCGTCCTCCGCCGCCGCCTGCGCCAAGTCCAGGGCGCCGCGCACATCCCCCATGGCCCAGCGCAGGCGCATCAGCAGGGTCAAGGCGGCCAGCTTGGCATCCACCTGGGCATGGTTGGCCAGGTTGACGCGCACCGGATCGGCATCGGCCGCCATGACCGTTTCCAGCAATGCCAGGCCTGCCGCGTGTTCTCCCCGGAAATGGTGGGACATGGCGCGCATGCGCATGCCTGTCAGCCGCTCCGTCAGGCCACCCTCGGGCCCCACGCGGGTGGCGAAGGCTTCCGCCGCCGCCAGACTGTCCGCATAGGCGCCGGCCAGGGTGTGGTAGGCCCAGACGCCCCATTGGGCACGGCGGGCCAGGCCTTCGTCGCCGATGCCCTCGGCAATCTCCAGGGCCTGGCGGAAGGCCTGGCCCATTTCCGGCACGGGGCCGCGGGTGTGCCACAGGGCATGGCCGTAGGCGGCGAGCAATTCCACCCGCCGCGCGGGATCGGCGGCACCCTGTTCATCCAGGATGGCCAGGATACGCTCCGCCCAGCCCAGGAACTCGTGCGGCAGCGACAGGTGGAACCACAGCGAGGCGCTGGCGACGATCAGCGTCAGGCCCAGGCCGATGTCGCCGCCCTCGCCCACCGCCCAGTCCAGGGCGCCGCGCACGTCATCGATACGGCGGCTGTGGGTGGCCAGCCAGTCACGCGGCGCCTTGCCTTCCCACGAGGCCTGGGCGTCGCTGAACAGCGAGATCATGTGGCGGGCGTGGGCGGCGCGGACGCGGCCGTCCAGGCCGGTGTCGGCCAGGCGCTCATGTCCGTAATAGCGCGTGGTGTCCAGCAGGCGGTAGCGGGCGGCACCGCCCTCACGGCTGCTGACCACCAGGGACTTGGCAACCAGGTCGGCCAGGCCGTCCAGCACCTCCATTTCCCCGCCGCCGGTCAGCCCCCGGGCGTCCGCCGCGTCGAAGCCGGCGCGGAAGACCGACAGGCTGATCAGCAGTACCTTTTCCTCCGGCGCCAGCAGCTCGTAACTCCAGTCCAGGGCAGCGCGCAGGGTGCGGTGGCGGGGCAGGGCGGTGCGCCGGCCGCGCGTCAGCAGGTTCAGCCGGTCGTGCAGGCGGCTGGCCAGTTCCGGCAGTTCCATCAGGTCGACGCGGGCGGCGGCCAGCTCGATGGCCAGGGGGATGCCGTCCAGGCGGCGGCAGATCTCGGCCAGCGCGGGCGCGGTCGCGTTGTCCACGGTGAAGTCGGATCGCACGGCCCGCGCCCGCTCGAAGAACAGAGCGGCGGCGGGATAAGACAGCACGGTGGCCGCGTCCTGGGCCTGGCCGTCGGGGATGGGCAGGGCCGGCAGGCGGTGCACCCATTCGCCGGCGGCGCGTAGCGGCTCCCGGCTGGTGGCCAGAATCAGCAGGCCGGGCACGGCGAGCAGCAGCCGTTCGGCCAGGTCGGCCACGGCGTCCACCAGATGCTCGCAATTATCCAGCAGCAGCAGGCTGGGGCTGGCGGACAGGACGGCCACGATGGCGGCGAAACAATCCGTGCCGGAGGCGGGCAGGCCCAGCGCGGTGGCCAGCGTGCCCTCCACCCATGCCGCGTCGGACACGGGCGCCAAGTCGACGAAGCGCGCGGTGGCCGTCGGGGCCAGCGCCGCTGCCGTGGCCAGGGCGACGGAGGTCTTGCCGATGCCGCCCGGGCCGGCCAAAGTCAGGAAGCGCCGCTCCGGCAGCTCCGCCGCCAGCGTGGCCACCACCTCCGACCGTCCCAGCAGGCGCACCAGGGGGCGGGGCGCCGGCGGTTCAACGGTTGATCGGGCGGGGGTCTGGCGGGTGGGGACCTCCGCCGCTGGTGTCTGGGTCTGGGCGTTGCGGGTGACCGGCAGGGTGAGGCGATAGCCGCGCCCCGCCTCGTTCACCACCAGGCCGTCGTCGCCCAGGGCCTTGCGCAGGCCGGACAGGTGCACGCGCACGGCGCTCTCGTCGATGGCCTGGCCGGGCCAGACCTCGGCCAGCAGGCGGTCGCGGGTCACCAGCCCGCCCCCGGCGGCGGCCAGCATGGCCAGCAGGTTGGCGGCACGGCCGCCCAGCTTCACCGGCTGCCCGGCCTTGGCCAGCGTCATCTGCGGCACATCGAAGGTGAAGCTGCCGAAGGTGTAGCGTACGCCCTGCTCGTTCATCATCCGAACCGCCAAACCCCAAACCGCATGCCGCAATCATCCTTTTATTTCCGCGTTTTACGCGCGAGCCCGCCTTGCCTTCAAGCCTTGGCCGGCGGTGGGCGCAGCCAGGCGGCCAGCGCGATGCAGGCAAAGGCGCCGGCCGCTGCCGCCGCGAAGCCGTCGATATAGGCCAGGACCGAGGCCTGCTGCGCCACCGCGTTGGCCAGCAGCCGGGTGGCCCCGGAAACGGGGTCGACGCCATGGGCGGACAGCACGGCCTGGGACCGGACCAGGCGGTCGGCGGTGGCGCCGGCCAAGGGATCGATGTGCAGGCCCAGCAGGTTGGAATGCAGCTGTTCGCGCATGCGCACGAAGGTCTGCATGAAGGCGACGCCGATCTCACCGCCGAACAGGCGGGCGGCCTGCAGCAGAGCGCCGATGGAGATGGCGTCGGCCGGCGTGATGTTCCGCACCACCAGCACCACCAGGGCCGTCAGTGCCAGGCACTGCCCCACCGCCTGCAAGGCCTGGGACGGCAGGAAGTCCAGGGTGGCCCACTGGCTGGTCAGGTTGGTGGCCTGCAGGCAGGCGATGGCGATCAGCAGGGCGCCGATGGCCAGCACCCAGCGACCATCCACCCGCGCCAGCAGCCAGCCGAGCGGCAGGATCAGGGCGAACTGGGGCAATGCTATGAACAGCAGCACCGGGCCCACCTGCAGCTCGCGGAAGTTCTGCACCACCTGCAGGTAGACGGGGATGATGTAGGCGGTGGACAGGATGATGAAGCGGAAACCGGCCAGCAGCAGCATCAGCAGGAACAGGTTGCCCCGCAGCATCAGGCGCAGGTCCAGGAAGGGGCGGCGGCTGATGATCAGCTCGCGTATCGCGAACAGGGCGGTGACCAGGCCGCCCGCCACCAGCAGTCCGACCACCAGGCCGTTGCCCGTCCAGTCCAGCCGGTTGCCTTGGTCCAGTCCTGCGTACAGCAGGCCGAAGCCCACGGCGGCGTAGGCGACACCGGGCCAGTCGTGCTGCTTCAGCAGGTCGGTATTCAGCGGTTCCCGCGGGACGCCGATCCACACGCACAGGAACATGAGGGGCAGGACCAGGCAGTACTGCCAGTTCAGCCAGGCGATGGACCAGTTCTCGGCGTACCAGCCCTCCAGCGCCGCGCCGATGTTCTGGGAGAATTCCGAATTCATGGCATAGGCGGCCAGGCCGTACAGCGTCAGCCGGGCCGGCAGGTTCAGGACGATGAAGCGGATGGTCAGGGGGATGAAGGTGCCGGCCCCCAGGCCCGACAGGAACTGCATGGCCAGGTAGGCCGTCAGGTTGGGCGACAGCGGCGCCAGCAGGCTGGCCATGAAGAACAGGCCGATGCCGGCGAACAGCACCCGACGGGCGCCGAAGACGATGCCCAGGTAAGGGCAGGCCACCCCCACCACCATTTGCCCCACGCCATAGGCGGTGGTGATCCAGGCACCCTCGTCGAAACCGGCGTGCAGGCCGCCCCGCAGGTCGGTCAGGCCGAAGGTGGTGACGCGGGAACCCAGGGTGGAGAGCAGCGCGCCCAGCAGCACCCCCAAGATGCCGATATAGGCCCGCGCGCCGTCCAGCGTCGGCCAGGGGTGCGGTGTGGCGGGCGCGGTGGCGGCGGTCATTTACGGTCGTCCACATCGATGGTGGAGACGACGGACATGCCGGGCCGCACCAGGGTGCCCAGGGCCGGCACCGGGTCGAGGACAATCTTCACCGGCACGCGCTGCACCACCTTGGTGAAGTTGCCGGTGGCGTTGTCCGGTGGCAGCAGGGTGAAGACGCTGCCGGTGCCGGGGGACCAGCTGTCGACGTGGCCGTGCAGCTTCAGGTCGGGGAAGGCGTCCACCGTCACCGTGGCCGGGTCGCCCACCCGCACGTGGGTCATCTGGGTTTCCTTGTAGTTGGCCACCACCCACACCTTGGGCAGGGCCATGACCCCGATGATCTGCGTGCCGACGTTGACGAACTGCCCCGGGCGCACCTGGCGCTGGCCCACCATGCCGTCGGCGGGGGCGATGATGCGGGTGTAGGCCAGGTTGTTGCGCGCCAGGGCCAGCTGCGCCTCGCCCTCCCGCACCTGTGCCGTCAGCTGCTGTTCCTGCACGTCCAGGCTGGCCAGCTGGGCCTTCTGCTGGGCCAGCTGGGCGGTGGCCAGTTGCGACTGGGCCACGGCCTTGGCCGCGTCGGCATCGGCCTGTTCCACCTTCTGCTCCGTCCCGGCGATCTTGGTGCGCAGCAGGTCACGCTGGCGTTCCGCTTCCAACCGGGTGCGGGTCATGTCGGCGGCGGCGCTGGCGATGCCGGCTTCCGCCTGATGGACCAGGGCGCGTTGCACGTCCTTCTGGTTGGCCAGGTTGGCCAGCGCCGCTTGGGCCGCGGCCAGGCTGGCCTGCGCCAGATCCAGCTGGGCCTGGTAGTCCGACGGCTCGATCTGGGCGATCAGGTCCCCCTTGCGCACCGCCTGGAAGTCGTCCACCGCGACCGTCTGGACATAGCCGGCGACCTTGGCCGACAGGGGCGTCAGGTCGCCGGTGACGTAGGCGTCGGATGAGGACTGGTGGCGGGCGGCGCCCAGCCAGCGATCCCAGTGCCCGGCCACCACCCACACCAGCACGGCAGCGCCGGCCAGGACCAGGGTGCGCAACACGGAAGGCAGCCAGCGGCGGCCGGCCGGGGCGTCTCCAGGGGTCGTCGCGGTGGTATCCATAGCGGTCACTCCAATGCCGCGCCCAGGCGGCGACCATAGGCGGTGATGGCGGAGCCGGCGGCGCAGCGCTCATGACTGTACAGCGCCAAAGCGTCGGTGACGCTGGGCGCCTCGGCCAGATGGCGGCGCAGCGCCATGGCGTCGCCGGCGGCCTTGGCCACGCCCATGGCGGTGTGCGGACGCGCCACGAAGGCGGCGTCCCCCAATAGGGCGACATGGCCCGCGGCCATCACCGGCGCCTCGTAATCGAAGATGGCCTGGATGAAGGGTTGCGGCTCCGCCACCACCACGGCGGCGAAGGGGGGCGGCAACAGCCGCGCGGCGTCCGCCCGCAAAGCCGCCGCCGCCTGCGCCCGCACCTGGCCGGGGGCCAGGGAATGGGGATGGGGCCGGCCCTCCGCATCGGTCAGCGTCGCCTCCAGGGCCGCCGCCGGCACCGGCCGGTACCAGACCCAGTTGTACCGCCGCTGGCCCGGCGTCGTCTCGCCGCCCGGTCCCGGCACCAGGTACCCCAGGGCGTGGGACCGGGGCATCGTGTAGAAGGCGAACCGGTCGCGCAGCAGGGCGGCCTCCGCCGGCAGCCGGTCCTCCGGGTACAGGCCGCGCCAGGCGACATAGCCGGCGTAGCTGTTGGGCGCGGGGCCGCCGGTCACGACCGGGCGCACGACCGACCCCAGGCCGTCGGCACCGATGACCAGGTCGGCCTCTTCCTCCCCGCCATCGCCGAACAGCAGGCGGGCGCCCTGAGGGCCTTGCGTCACGGCGCGCACGGCCCGGTCCAGGACGTAGCCGTCGTCGGGCACCTTGGCCCGCAGGGTACGGTACAGATGGTCCCAGGAGATCTGGGTTTGCGGGGTGGCGTGGCGCTCGGCGATGCCGCCGTCGCGGTCGAAGTAGATGCGTTCGAACGCGACCACGCCGATGCGGGCCACATGCTCGCATCCCACGGCGCGCAGCAGGGCGAACAGCTCTCGCTGGCTGACCAGGCCGGCGCCCCGCCCGGCCAGGCCGGCGGCCGACCGCTCGTAAATGCGGACGTCGTGCCCGTCCTGCCGCAACAGGGCGGCTGCCGACAGCCCGCCGATGGAGCCGCCGACGATGCGGATGCGCAAGGAAGCCATGGCCTAGGCCCCCTTGCGGCCGCCGTGGCGGCGCAGGGTCAGCATGGCCTGGATGGTGAAGGCCGGCGCGCCGCCCAAGGCGGTTGCCGCGGCGACCGGCGGCGGGGACGCCGTCGACAGGTCCGGGGTGGGGGCTTGGGTCATGGGGTGCTCTTGAACGGAAGGGACGGATGGCCGAACGATGCCTGAACCACGCTCAGGCGGCTTGGACGTCCCACGCCGGATTTGAACATGCCTCGGATGGCGATGAAGGTGCGTCGGCGCGGCCGCCGCCGTCGCCGGTCAGCGCGCCTGCGTCAATCCTACGGCCGTATAATTGGCCGGCAGCCAGCGATAGGCGCCGTCCTGCCGGGTGATGTGGCCCAGGCCGGGGAAGGCGATATGGGCGGCGGCGACCCAGCTGCCGTCCCGCGCCGCCTGCGCCATCAGCCGGTCGCGGGCTTGTGCTGCGGCCGCCTGGTCGCTGTCATATTTCACGGTGGCGGCGGGGTCGGCGACCTGCACGGCGGCGACATGGACGATGTCGCCCCACGCTAATAGCGTCTGGCCGTCCCGGCTGCGCACGCGATAGGCGGTATGGCCTGGTGTATGGCCGGGACTGGGCAGGGCCTGGACGGCGGGGTCCAGCTGGGCCTCGCCGTCGAAGGGCCGCACCCGGCCGGCATCGACATAAGCCCGCAGGCTGTCGATGGCGCCGTCGAACATGGGGCCCAGGAAAGGGGGCGCCTTGGCCTTGTTGGCCGGGTTCAGCCAAAAGTCGGCGTCGCGCCGGTTGACCCGCACGATGGCGTTGGGGAAGGCCATGCGCCCGCCCTGGTCCATCCCGCCGACATGATCGCGGTGCAGGTGGGTCAGATAGATCTCGTCCACCTCGTCGGGCGTGTAGCCCGAGGCGCGCAGGTTGGCCATCAGGTGGCCGCCGTCGGCGCCGTACAGCACGCCGGCGCCGGCGTCGATCAGGATCAGCCTGACTCCGGTGTTGATCAGGAAGGCGTTGATCGACCCTTCCACCGGCGCCGCCAGGTCGGCGGCCGCCAGCAATTTGTCGGTCTCGGCCGTGGTGATGCCGGTCATGACTTCATGCACCGGGAAGGGGTGGGTGCCGTCCAACAGGGCCGTCACCTCGATATCGCCCAGCATCATGCGGTAGAAGCCCGGTGCCTGGGTGCGGGCCTGGGGCGCTGCCGCCCGGGCTGGGGTTGGAACCGTCAGCGCCAGGACGACGGTGAACGCCAGGGAAAGCAGGAGCGCCAGCGGGTGCGCGGGATGGCCGGCCATGATCTGAACTCATCGGACTGGAGGGGTCGGCCGAAGATGACGGGAGGCGCGCCGTCCCGTCTTGGCGCTTTCGTCGCCCTTTTGTCTCTCAGTGGGGTATCGAGGGCCCGTCCACAATTCGCTGCGGCAACAATATGTCGCCCACCCGAACCGTGAACTGACGGAGCTAAATGGCGCTGCCGTCGTGGCGGCCGTGGCCGCCTGCGTGATCCATTTGCGCTCCGGTCGGAAAAGCCGCGCCCTCTAACGCCGCGCCGGCCCGGTGCTGCCGCGCACGGCCAGGTGATGGGGCAGGGTGACGGAGCGGGGGGTGGTCTGCCGGCCGGCCAGGATGTCCAGCAGCAGGGCCACCGCCGTCCGGCCCAAATCCTCCATGGGCTGGCTGACGGTGGTCAGCGGCGGGTCCAGGTAGCGGGCGAAGCGGATGTCGTCGAAGCCGACCAGCGACAGGTCGTCGGGGCAGCGACGTCCCGCCCGGCGCGCGGCGGCCAGGGCGCCCATGGCCATCTCGTCGCTGAAGCAGAACAGGGCGGTCGGCGTGTCGGCGCCCGCCAGCAGACCCTGCGCCTCCCGCTCCCCCGATTCCACGGAGAAGTCGCCGGTGGCGATACGCAGGGCCGTCTCGGCGCCATGGCGGGCGGCGGATGCCCGCACGCCGTCCAGGCGGTCGCGGCTGATGGGGCTGGCCAGGGGGCCGGTGATGACGCCGATGGCGCGATGGCCCAGGCCGTACAGCAGATCCATAGCCTCCGCCGCGGCGGCCGCGTTGTCGATATGGGCGCTGGACACGCCCAGGTCGGGGCTGAACTCGCAGCCGTTGACCACCGGTGCCCTGGCGCCCTGGCGGCCGATCAGTTCGGCCAAGGTGTCGGGCAGGCGGTGGCCCAGGAAGATCACGCCGTCCGCCTCTTTCCGGCGCAGCATGCCGGCGTACTGCTCCTCCCGCTCCGTGCTGTGGCGGGTGTCGCCCAGCAGCACGGAATAGCCGGCGGCCTGCGCCGCCTCTTCCGCGCCGCGGATGACGCTGGAGAAGAAGGGGTTGGAGATGTCGGGCACCGTCACGACGATCTTGGCCGTGCGCAGGGTGCGCAGGCTTTTGGCGGCGTGGTTGGGCTCATAGCCCAGGGCGTCGACGGCGGCCATGACCCGTTCGCGCGTCGCCTCGCTGACCACCCCGGGGGTGCTCAGGACACGGGAAACGGTGGCGGTGGAAACCCGGGCCCGGCGGGCCACGTCTTGGATGGTCGGCATGAGGGGAGGGTGCTTTCGATCCGCCTTGCCTGCAAGAGTTGCGAGGGCATGGCTTCACTGCTAGGATCATGTAATCGATTTCATCATTTGCGCCACGCTTGAGGGGGACGGTCAGGGGAATGGGTGATGTCTGACGCGGTGATCCGCATGGCGATGGTGGGCGGCGGCCCCGGTTCCTTCATCGGGCCGGTGCACCGCATGGCGGCCGAACTGGACGGCCGCGTCCGCCTGGTGGCCGGCGCCTTCAGCCGGGATGAGGCCAAGTCCAAGGCTGCCGCCAGGGGCTATGGCATAGACCCGGCCCGCGCCCATGGCGACTATCGCCAGATGCTGGCGGCGGAGGCGGCACGATCCGACGGCGCGCAATTCGTGGCCATCGTCACCCCCAACCATGTGCATTTCCCGGTGGCCAAGGCGGCGCTGGAGGCGGGCTTTTCCGTGCTGAGCGACAAGCCGGCGACCGCGACCTTGGAAGAGGCGGAGGAGTTGGCCCGGGTGGTGGCTGATACCGGCCACCTCTATGGCCTGACCTACACCTACACCGGTTATCCCCTGATGCGCGAGGCGCGGGCCATCGTACGACGGGGCGACCTGGGCGCCGTCCGCAAGGTGGTGGTGGAATATTCCCAAGGCTGGCTGGCGCAGGCGGTGGAGAAGACGGAAAACGCCCAGGCCGCCTGGCGGGCGGACCCGGCGCAGTCTGGCCTGGGCGGCTGCATCGGCGACATTGGCGTGCACGCCTTCAACGCGGCGGAATTCGTCAGCGGATTGGCCGTGACGCGCATCAACGCCGACCTCAACAGCGTGGTGCCCGGCCGCCGGCTGGACGACGACTGCAACATCCTTCTGCGGTTCGGCGAAGACGTGCCGGGTGTGCTGGTGGCCAGCCAGGTGGCGGCGGGGGACCGCAACGGCTTGCGCCTGCGCGTCTATGGCGCCCAGGGCGGGCTGGACTGGTGCCATGAACGGCCGGACGTGCTGACCCTCAACTGGCTGGACCGGCCCACCCAGACGTTGCACGCGGCAGCGCCCTATCTGGGTCCGGCGGGGCGGGGACCGGCCCGTCTGCCCACCGGCCATCCCGAAGGTTTCATCGAGGCCTTCGCCAACATCTATCGCGACTTCGCCACCGCCATCGCCTCGGGCGGCGGCCTTGGCGGCACGCCGGTGCCCACCATCCAGGACGGCCTGCGCGGCATGGCCTTCGTCGCCCGCGCCGTGGCCGCCAACGGCGCCGGCTGGGTTCAGCTGTAACTCGGGTCCAAGCGGGGGATACCCACCATGAGAACGATCAAAGGCCCGGGCATATTCCTGGCGCAGTTCGCGGGCGACACCCCGCCCTTCGACACCTTGGCCGGCCTAGCCGGCTGGGCAGCCGCCCTGGGATATCAGGGCGTGCAGGTGCCCACCGGGCCGGCCAGCCTGCTGGATTTGGAGAAGGCGGCGGACAGCGTCGACTACGCCCAGGAATTCGCCGGCACGCTGGCGGAAAACGGCGTGGCGGTGACGGAACTCTCGACCCACCTGCAGGGGCAGCTGGTGGCGGTGCACCCGGCCTATGACGCCCTGTTCGACGGCTTCGCCCCGCCGCATGCGCGGGGGAATCCGAAGGCCAGGCAAGAGTGGGCGGTGAACCAGCTGATGCTGGCGGCCCGCGTCAGCCGCAACCTGGGCCTGAGCGCCCACGCCACCTTCTCCGGCGCCTTGGCCTGGCCCTACATGTACCCCTGGCCGCAGCGTCCCGCCGGATTGGTGGAAGAGGCGTTCGCCGAGTTGGGCCGCCGCTGGCGCCCCATCCTGGACGCCTTCGACGCCGCCGGCGTCGACCTCTGTTTCGAACTGCATCCGGGCGAGGATCTGTTCGACGGCGCTACCTTTGAACGCTTCCTGGAGGAGGTGGACCACCATCCCCGCGCCACCATCCTTTACGATCCTAGCCATTTCGTCCTGCAGCAGCTGGACTACCTGGCTTTCATCGATCGCTACCATTCCCGCATCCGCGCCTTCCATGTGAAGGACGCGGAATTCCGGCCCGATGGCCGCGCCGGCGTCTATGGCGGCTACCTGCCCTGGGTGGAACGGCCGGGCCGCTTCCGCTCCCTGGGTGACGGGCAGGTGGATTTCAGCGCCATCTTCGCCAAGCTGGCGCAGTACGACTACCCCGGCTGGGCCGTGCTGGAATGGGAATGCGCGCTAAAGCATCCCGAGGATGGGGCCCGGGAAGGGGCGCCCTTCATCCGCGACCACATCATCCGGGTGACGGAACGCGCCTTCGACGACTTCGCCGCCAGCGGCGTGGACACGGCCCGCAACCGCGCCCTGCTGGGCCTATAATAAACAAGCTGAGGAAACACCCATGATCACGATGCGAACCAGCCGCCGCGCCTTCATCGGCGGTGCCGCCGCCTTGGCCGGCCTGGGCCTGGCGCGGCTGTCCACCGCCGCCCCCACACCCTTCTTCAAGGGCAACGGCCTGCCCATCGGCCTGCAGCTCTATACCCTGGGCGACCTGGCGCAGAAGGACTTGGCCGGCACGCTGACGGCGGTGGCGGACATGGGCTACCGCGCGGTGGAACTGCCGGGCTTCTACGGCCATACCGCGGGCGACTTGGCGGCGGCGCTGAAGGCCGCCGGCCTGGTATGTGAAAGCGCCCATATCAATGCGCAGGGCAGGGGCCCGGCGCCCAGCCTATCCGGCGACCTGGACGCGCTGGTGCGCGATGCCCACACCATCGGGCTGAAGTTCATCGTCATGCCCATGTTCACCGTTCCGGCACGCCTGGGCGGGCTGCAGGCGGGCGAGGGCTTCGGTGATTTCCTGGCCCGGGTCGCGTCGCAGTTCACCGCCGACGATTGGAAGGCCCAGGCCGCCTTCCTCAACGAGAAGGGGGCGGCCCTGAAGAAAGCCGGGCTGCAGCTGGCCTACCACAACCACAATCCGGAATTCGCGGTTGCGGGCGGCCAGGGGGCCGGCGGCACGGTCACCGGCTACGACATCCTGCTGGCCGAGACCGATCCGGACCTGGTGAAGATGGAGATGGATGCCGGCTGGGTGGCCGCCGCCGGGTTGGATCCCGTGGCGCTGTTGCAGGCCCATCCCGGCCGCTTCCGCCTGATGCATGTGAAGGACTTGAAGGCCGGCACGGCCCCCAACACCCGGCTGAAGATGGATCCAACGGAGGTCGGCGGCGGGACCCTGGACTGGCGCCGCATCCTGCCCGTCGCCCACGCCGCCGGAATCAACCATTTCTATGTCGAGCAGGAACCGCCCTTCGCCCGCCCCCGGCTGGAGGCGGCGCGGCTCAGCGCCGACTACCTGGGCAAGCTGGCGGTGTGATCCCTGGGCATCAAACCGTCCTGACGGTCAGTTCGTTGCCGCGCCAGGAGTCCAGGGGCAAAGGCAGGGAAAGATAGCCGTTTCGGGGATCCCGCACGTGATCGATGTAGCCGGAGGCCTGGCGGAATGCGTTCTCCCCGATGATGAACGCGCCGGGCCTCAGGTGCGGCTCCAGCAGCTTCAGGATGGGCAGGTAGAGAGTGAAGGCCCCGTCCAGCATCACGAGGTCGATGTCGCCGCCGATATCGTCCTTCAGGGTGTCGCGGGCGTCGCCCACCCGGAACTCGACCAGGTCGGCCAGGCCGGCGGCGGCGACGTTGGCGCGGGCCCGCGCGACCTTGCCGGCTTCCAGGTCGGTGCCGATCAGGTGGCCGCCGCCGTTATCGCGCAGCGCCGCCGCCAGATAGATGGCGGAGATGCCCATGGAAGAGCCGAACTCGACGATGCGCCGGGCCTTGCAGGCGCGGGCGCACATGTAGAGCAGGCGGCCGAACTGGGGCGAGACGCTGAGGAAATTGTCCGCCAGCCCGCGATAGACGCCGTGCAGATCCTGGTTCTCGGCGTCGATGAATTGGTTGATCAGGTTTTCAGCACCACCGGCTTCCTCCAGAGTTGGCGCCATTGGACCGTCGGCCGCTTCGGCTTCCTGGTGCAGGCGTGCGAGAACATCGGCGACCACGCCGTTGCTGAGTGAGTCCACGATCTGGTTCCTTTGAAAGTCCGCCGGCGCAGGGGCCGGCGTCGGGACTCAGGATAGGGAAGGGGTGGCTTGGCCGCATTCCGCAAATTAGACAATATATTGCTATATTTGGCCAACCGGGATCATGCGCTGGTGCGGCGTTCCGCCAGATAGCGGGCCGGGGGCTTGCCCAGGGCCTTGCGGAACATGGTGACGAAGGCGCTGGCGCCCTCATAGCCAAGGTCCAGGGCCACGTTCTGCACCGACACCCCCTGGTCCAGGCGCTGCAGCGCGATCAGGATGTGCAACTGCTGGCGCCAACGGCCGAAGCTCATGCCCGTTTCCCGCTTCAGGGTGCGGGTCAGGGTGCGGGGGGCCACGGCCATGCGCCGGCCCCAGTCCTCTATCGTCGCGCGATCGGACGGATCGGCCATCATCGCGGTGGCGATCCCGCGCAGCTTGGCGTCGGCCGGCATGGGGAAATGCAGCTTCTCCATGGGCGCCAGGGATAGCTGGTCCAGCAGTACCGTGGCGATTCGGCCGTCCGGCCCGTCGGCGTCGTAGAGGGCCGGCATCTGGCTGGCGTGGAGGATCAGCCGTTCCAGCAAGGGCGATACCGACAGGGCGCAGCAATGCTGGGGCAGCCCTGGCGCTGCGTCCGGTTCCACGAACAGGCAATAGACCTCGACATTGCCGGCCATGGTCACGCTGTGCGGAATGTCGCCCGGGATCCACACGGCGCAGCGCGGCGGAACGATCCAGACGCTCTGTTCGGCTTCGCACCGCACGATGCCGCGCAAGGTCAGGACCAGTTGGCCCTTGCGGTGCACGTGCACGGGCATCTCCAAACCGCTGGTGACCATGGTGCCGCCAAAGGCAGCGACAGCGCGCGGCAGGGCTTCCGGTTCCAAGTCTCCGGACTTTTGGAGATCGGGGTCGTCTTCGGTGTAGAAGGGCACGGGGATGGTGATCCGCAGGGTTGGCCGGATTGGACAATACCTGCCCGCAATTGCGTCTTTCAACAGCGGTTCGTGGGGCAGCGGAGGGTGACTGGACGGTGCTGAAGGGTGACCTCAGCCGGATGGCCCTATGCTTCCTGAAGTCTCGACCGGCGCCCTGACGGCCGGCTGGCGTTGACCATTGCGGGATGAGGGCTTTTATTGTCCGGGGGACAACATAGGCCGTGCAGGACGCGGGTTTCCGCGGAAGACTGGGCGGCCTGCCCGCTTCCCCCGGAGACCGCCCCATGTCCGATAAGCCCATGTCCGGCAAGCCCACGATCATCGGCCGCGCCACGTCCATCAACGTGCGCAAGGTGCTGTGGACCTGCGCCGAGATCGGCCTGGACCACACCTTCGACGGCGATTGGGTGGGGGAGGCCGCCGTGCGCCGGCGGGATGAGCTGCTGGCCCTCAACCCCAACGGCCAATTCCCGGTGCTGGTGGACCAGGCCGGACCGCTCTGGCAGTCCAACGCCATCTGCCGCTACCTGGCCGTGATGGCGGGCCGCGACGATCTGCTGCCCACGGCGCCGCGTCCCCGGGCACTGGTGGAGCAGTGGATGGACTGGCAGCTGGGGGACCTCAACCCCGCCTGGCGCTATGTCTTCATGGCCCGGGTGAGGCGGGCGCCGGGCTACACCAATGCCGATGAGATCGCAGCCGGCGTGGCTGCCTGGAACCAGGCCATGGGCTTGCTGGACCGGCAGCTGCAACGCACCGGCACCCATGTCACCGGCCCCACCTTCACCCTGGCGGACATCGTGCTGGCGCTGTCCGCCAACCGCTGGCGCCTGACCCCCATGGAGCATGCGGATTGCCCGGCGGTGGATGCCTGGCTGGACAGGCTGGCGGCGCGGCCGGGCTTCACCGTCCACGTGGGGCCTGGCGTGCCGTGAGGCTTGCGCGCCACGCCGCTGCCACCCATCATTCTCCGCAATGAAGGCAGGGGGTGGGAATGCGGTCCTGGCGATTGGCGTTGGTGGGGCTGTTCGCCCTGGGTGGCACGGCGTCGGCGGCCGCACCTGAAATCCGCATTCAGGACGTCATCGACTTCTACCGCGTATATGACGCCGGCCAGGGCGCGCCCACGGCGGCGGCCTTGCAGGGCTATCTCGACCATGGCAGCGACGGGCTGCGGCAGTTTACCGGCCTGCGTCACCTGACCGGCGAATCCATGGCGGCGGCCATGGAAAAGCACCCCAAGATGTTCGCCGACGCCAAGACCTGCCTGGACGTGCTGCCGGCGGTGAAGCGGCGCCTGGCGCAGGCCTTGCCCCGCCTGGGCCAGATCTATCCCCAGGCCAAGTTCCCGCCCATCACCATCCTGGTGGGCCAGGGCAACACCGGCGGTACCACCAGCGCGTCCGGCGTACTGGTGGGGCTGGAGGCGCTGTGCGGCGCCAGCTGGATGGACCCGAATGCCGAGGATCGCTTCGTCCATCTGGTGGCGCATGAATACATCCATGTGCAGCAGCCGGCGGCCCAGACGGAACCGGAGAATCCCGTGCTCTTGTTTCCCGCCCTGATCGAGGGCGGGGCGGAATTCCTGGCGGAACTGATCTCCGGCGACGTCGGCTATGTCCGCCTCAAGGCCTGGACCAAGGGCCGGGAGAAGGAGGTGGAGACGCAGTTCGCCGCCGACATGGACACGGCCAACATGAAGCCGTGGCTGTACAACGGCGTCGGCACAGAGGAACGGCCGGGTGATCTCGCCTACTGGGTCGGCTACCGCATCACCAAGGCCTACTACGTCCACGCCAAGGACAAGCGGGCGGCCATCGCCCGCATCCTGACCATCGACGCCGACATGGCTAAGGCCTTCCTGGCCGACAGCGGCTGGACGCCGGGCATGGCCCTGCCGGATAAGGTGGCGCTGCCCAGCCCCTGACGCCTCATCCGCCGGCTCCCGCCTCTTGTCATGGCGGTGGGTGCACCCCTCGGTTGGGGGACGGGCAAACCTAAGTAGGGGATGAGTCGGGGCCAGATTAAGCGGAGTTAATAAATCGCCCACGCTGGCTAAACCCCGCTGGCGTTAGCGTCCCGCCCAAGGTGCACCAACCCTTGGCCTTGCGCCCCGTGGCCTTCCGCGACATGCCCCCGACCTGGACGATGCTGCCGATGTCTTCCCCCCTCTCTCATCGCGCCCCCCGGTTCCGCGCCCTCAAGCGGTGCTGGCTGGCGGGCGCGGCCGCGCTGGCGTTGGCCGGCTGTTCCGTGGGGCCGGATTACCAGCGCCCCGACACCCCGCCGCCGGCGGCCTGGAAGGAGGATGCGCCCAAGGTAGGCGCCCCCGCCTGGCCGGCGGCTGACTGGTGGAAGGGCTTCGGCTCCGCCCAGCTGGACGCCTATATCGCCCAGGCGCAGACGGCCAACGACGACCTGGCCGCCGCCATGGCGCGGGTGCGTGAGGCCGACGCCCAGGCCCAGGTGGCGGGCGCCGCCCTGCTGCCGTCGGTGGGCGCCAGCGCCGATGTCGATCACCAGCGGGCCAAAAGCGCGGGCGCGGCCCAGACCGCCACCGCCCACAGCGTGGGCCTGAACGCCAGTTACGAGCTGGACTTCTGGGGCAAGAACCGGGCGACGGCCAACGCCGCCCTGGCCACGGCGGACGCCAGCCGTTACGACCTGGAAACGGTGCGCCTGTCGGTGCTGAGCAGCGTGGCCACCAGCTATTTCCAATCCCTGGAACTGCGAGAGCAGGTGCGGGTGGCGGAGGACAACCTGGCCAACGGCCAGGCCACGCTGGACGGTCTGCGCCGCCAGGCCGACGCGGGCATCGCCACGGCGCTGGACGTGGCGCAGCAGGAAACCACCGTCTCCACCCTGAGCGCCAAGCTGCCACCCCTGCGTCAGCAATACCGCCAGTCGGTGCACGCCCTGGCCATCCTGCTGGGCCGGATGCCGGAGGCGGTGGAGCTGTCGGAAGACGATACCCTGGCCCGGCTGTCGTTGCCCCAGGTGACGCCGGGCCTGCCCTCCGAACTGCTGGCCCGCCGGCCCGACGTGGCCCAGGCGGAGGCGCTGCTGAAGGCGGCCAACGCCAACATCACCGTGGCCCGCGCCGCCTTCTTCCCCAGCATCGACCTGACGGCCTCCGGCGGCTATGCCAGCAACGCCCTGTCACACCTGTTCGATCCGGGCAGCGCCCTGTTCTCGCTGGCCGCCGGGCTGACCCAGCCCATCTTCGAGGGTGGCGCGCTGGAAGGGCAGTACGCCAACGCCCAGGCCCGCTACGACGAGCTGCTGGCGACATACCGCAAGTCCGTCCGCGCCGCGTTCGGGAATGTGGAGGACGCGCTGACCGCCGTGCGCGAGACGACGGAGCAACTGGCGCGGCAGGAGCAGGCGACCGCCACGGCGCGCCACGCCTATGAACTGGCGCAGGCCCAGATGGCGGCCGGAACCATCACCGTCCTGACGGTGCTCAACACCGAAACCGCCTTGTTCACCGCCAACGATGCCTTGGTCCAGGCCCGCTTCGCCCGCCTGCAGGCCTTGGTCAGTTTGTACAACGCCCTGGGCGGCGGCTGGAAGCAGAGCTGACATCATGAGCGAGAACCCCATCTTGAAGCCTATCCGCATCAGCCGCACCCGCGCCGTCATGGCCGGCCTGGGCGGCGTCTTCATCCTCGCCGCCGCCGGTGCCGAGCTGCTGCCCAGCACCGCCGGCAAGGCCGCCCCACCGACAGCCAAGGGCGGCGGCGCCGTCGCCGTGGACACGGCCGTGGCCACCCCGGCCGACGCGCCCGTCTATCTGGCGGGCCTGGGCTCCGTCCAGTCGCTGAACACGGTGACGGTCACCACCCGCGTGGATGGCGCCTTGGACAAGGTCGCCTTCACCGAGGGGCAGACGGTGAAACCGGGCGACCTGCTGGCGCAGATCGACCCGCGCCTGTACCAGGCGGCGTACGACCAGGCGTTGGCCACCAAGGCCAAGGATGAGGCGCAGCTGGCCAACGCCCGCGCCGATTTGGAGCGCTACACCCGCCTGGCGCCGCAGAACCTGGCCAGCAAGCAGACGGTGGACACGGCCAAGGCCCAGGTCGACCAGTTGCAGGCCCAGATCAAAAGCGACCAGGCCGCCATCGACAACGCCAGGACCCAGCTGGACTACACCCGCATCACCTCCCCCATCCAGGGGCGGACGGGCATCCGTCAGGTCGACCCCGGCAACAACCTGCACGCGGCCAGCGGCACCGGCATTGTGGTGGTGACGCAGATGCAGCCCATCTCCGTCATCTTCACCCTGCCGGAAGAGGACCGCCTGGCCGTCAGCCAGGCCATGGCCCAGGGGCCCCTGACCGTCACCGCCGTGTCGCGCGACGGCAAGACGGATCTCGCCACCGGCACCGTCATGCTGGTGGACAACCAGATCGACCCCACCACCGGCACCGTGCGGCTGAAGGCCCAGTTCCCCAACACGGACGAGCATCTATGGCCGGGCCAGTTCGTGAACGTGAAGCTGCTGAAGCAGACGCGCCGCGGGGCCCTGACCATCCCCAGCGCCGCTTTGCAGCGCGGGCCCAACGGCCTGTACGCCTATGTCGTGAAGCCGGACTCCACGGTGGAGATGCGGCCCATCGAGACGGCGGAGACCACCGGCGACACGGTCGTCGTGGCCAAGGGCCTGCAGGCCGGTGAGCGCGTCACCACCAGCAACGCCTATCGCCTGCAACCGGGCGTCAAGGTGACGGTGGCCGGCGAGGCCAAGACGGCCGACGCCACCCCCACCAATATGGAAGGCAAGCAGCCATGAGCCTCTCCAGCCCCTTCATCACCCGGCCCATCGCCACCTCGCTGCTGATGCTGGGCGTGCTGCTGGTGGGCATGGTGGCCTATCCGCTGCTGCCGGTGGCGCCGCTGCCGCAGGTGGACTTCCCCACCATCCAGGTCTCGGCCAACCTGCCGGGCGCCAGTCCGGAAACCATGGCGTCCAGCGTGGCGCAGCCGCTGGAAACCCAGTTCGCCGCCATCCCCGGCGTCAGCCAGATGACGTCGACCAGCACGCTGGGCAGTACCCAGGTGACCCTTCAGTTCGACCTGAACCGCAACATCGACGCGGCGGCGCAGGATGTGCAGACCGCCATCGACGCTGCCGGCGGCCAGTTGCCCAAGAACCTGCCGTCGCCGCCGACCTACCGCAAGATCAACCCGGCCGACAGCTCCATCCTGGTGTACTCGGTCCACTCCGACAACCTGCCCCTGACCACGGTGGACGATTTCGCCGAGAACGTCATCGCCCAGCGCCTGTCCCAGATTCCGGGCGTGGGCCAGGTCTCCATCGGCGGCCAGCAGAAGCCCGCCGTGCGCGTGCAGGTGGATCCGGCCAAGATCGCGGCCCTGGGCATCCAGCTTGAGGACATAGCCGCCGTCATCCCCACGGCCACGGTCAACGCGCCCAAGGGTTCCATCAACGGCATCGCCCACAACTTCGTCATCTACAACAACGACCAGCTGTTGAAGGCGGAGCCGTGGAACGACGTCATCGTCGCCTACAAGAACGGGGCGCCCGTGCGCATCCGCGACATCGGCGTGGCGGTGGACGGGCCGGAGAACAACCAGCTGCTGGCCTGGCAGAACAACGGCCCCGGCATCATCCTGCAGGTGTTCAAGCAGCCCGGCGCCAACATCATCGACATCGTGTCGAAGGTGGAGGACATGCTGCCCCAGGTCATGGCGGCGGTGCCCCCGGGCGTGAAGATGGACAAGGTCATCGACCGCACCACCACCATCAAGGCTTCGGTGGAGGATGTCCAGTTCACCCTGCTGCTGACCATCTTCCTGGTGGTCATGGTCATCTTCCTGTTCCTGCGCAACCTGTGGGCCACGCTGATCCCCGGCGTGACCGTGCCGCTGGCCCTGTTCGGCACCGCGGCGCTGATGTACCTGCTGGGCTTCAGCCTGGACAACCTGTCGCTGATGGGCCTGACCATCGCCGTGGGCTTCGTCGTCGACGACGCCATCGTGATGGTGGAGAACATCTACCGTCACATCGAGGAGGGCATGTCGCCCAAGGAGGCGGCGCTGAAGGGCGCCGGGGAGATCGGCTTCACCATCATGTCCATTAGCGTGTCGCTGGTGGCCGTGTTCATCCCGCTGCTGCTGATGGGCGGCATCGTCGGCCGGCTGATGCGCGAATTCGCCATCACCGTCACCATGACCATCGCCGTCTCCGCCTTCGTCTCGCTGACCCTGTCGCCGATGATGAGCGCCCTGTTCCTGAAGGATGAAAAGCACGCCCGCCACGGCAGGGCCTACCTGTTCATCGAGGGCTGCTTCGACTGGCTGGTGGCCAAGTACGGCCGGGGCCTGGACTTCGTGCTGCGGCACCAGCGCCTGACCCTGATGGTGTTCTTCGCCACGGTGGCGGCCACCGGCGTGCTGTACGTCGCCATCCCCAAGGGCTTCTTCCCCCAGCAGGACACCGGCATCATCGCTGGCCTGGCCGACGCCTCGCAGGACGTGTCCTTCAACGAGATGGTGCGGCTGCAGCACCAGCTGACCGATGTCGTGGCGCAGGATCCGGACGTGGCCGCCTGGGCGACATCCGTCGGTGGCGGTGGGCGGCCCATCAACAACGGCTTCATCGTCATCAGCCTGAAGCCACGCAACCAGCGCACCGCCACCGCCGACCAGATCATCGCCCGGCTGCGGCCCAAGCTGGCCAAGGTCAAGGGGGCGACCCTGTTCCTGCAGGCCAGCCAGGATCTGAACGTGGGCGGCCGTCTGGCCCGCACCCAGTACCAGTACACCCTGCAGGACGCCGACCTGGGTGAGCTGAACGACTGGGCGCCCAAGCTGCTGGACAAGCTCAAGGGCCTGCCCCAGCTGCGCGACGTCGCCACCGACCAGCAGACCAACGGCACCACCCTGAACCTGGTGATCGACCGCGACCAGGCCGCCCGCTTCGGCATCCAACCTTCGTTGATCGACAGCACCCTCTATGACGCCTTCGGCCAGCGCCAGGTGACCCAGTATTTCACCCAGCTGAACAGCTATCACGTGGTGCTGGAGATCACGCCGGAGCTGCAGTCCAACCCGGACACCCTGAACAAGCTGTACATCAAGTCACCCGTGACCGGTCAGCAGGTGCCGCTGTCCACCTTCGTGAAGTACGACACCAACCATGTGAACTTCCTGTCCATCAACCATCTGGGCCAGTTCCCGGCGGTGACCCTGTCGTTCAACCTGGCGCCCGGCGTATCCCTAGGCGAGGCGGTGCAGGTCATCCAGCAGGCCCAGGCGGAGATGGGCATGCCCTCTTCGGTCAACGGCACCTTCCAGGGTACGGCCCAGGCCTTCCAGGCCTCGCTGGCGACCCAACCCTACCTGATCGCCGCGGCGCTGGTGGCCGTCTACATCATCCTGGGCATGCTGTATGAAAGCTACATCCACCCGCTGACCATCTTGTCCACCCTGCCGTCGGCGGGCGTGGGGGCCCTGCTGATGCTCATGATCTTCCACTACGACCTGTCGGTCATCGCGCTCATCGGCATCATCCTGCTTATCGGCATCGTGAAGAAGAACGGCATCATGATGGTGGACTTCGCCATCCAGGCGGAACGGGAACAGCACATGGCCCCCATCGAGTCCATCCGCCAGGCCTGCCTGCTGCGCTTCCGCCCCATCATGATGACCACCATGGCGGCCCTGCTGGGCGCCCTGCCGCTGATGCTGGAGAACGGCACGGGCTCCGAACTGCGCAAGCCGCTGGGCATCACCATGGTGGGCGGCCTGATCCTGAGCCAGATCCTGACCCTGTTCACCACGCCGGTGGTCTACCTCTACCTGGACCGGGTGAACGACTGGCTGAGCCGCCGGGGCAAGGCCAAGACGGCGCATGAAGGTCACGTCCGGCCGCACGCGGCCCTGGGCACCGGCGATTGAGGGGGACGCTGTCATGAAGGTGCTGCTGGTCGAGGATAACGAACGGGTGTCGCGCTTCGTCGTGAAGGGATTGCGCGAGGCGGGACACACCGTGGAGCACGTCGACAACGGGCGGGACGGCATGTTCCTGGCGACGGGCGAACCCTTCGACGTCATCGTCATGGACCGCATGCTGCCGGGCGACATCGATGGCCTGACCATCATCGAGACCCTGCGCAAGATGGGCACGCAGACGCCGGTCCTGATCCTCAGCGCGCTCAGCAGCGTGGATGAGCGCATCAAGGGCCTGCGCAGCGGCGGCGACGATTACCTGACCAAGCCCTTCGCCTTCGGCGAGCTGCTGGCGCGCCTGGATGCGCTGATGCGCCGGTCACCCACCGGCGCCGTGCCGGAAACCAGCCTGGCGGTGGGGGACCTGCGCATGAACCTGCTGTCGCGCAAGGTGACCCGGGGCGAGCGGGTCATCACCCTGCAGAACCAGGAGTTCAAGCTGCTGGAGTACCTGATGCGCCACGTCGACCAGGTGGTGACCCGCACCATGCTGCTCGAAGGCGTCTGGGGGTATCACTTCGACCCCCAGACCAACGTGGTCGATGTGCACATCAGCAAGCTGCGCCAGAAGATCGAGGGGGAGGGGGAGCCGCCGCTGCTGCGCACGGTGCGCAACGCCGGCTACATGATGACGGCGGGCGGCTGACATGGCGCCGGCCCCCGCGTCACCCCTGCGCTCCTCCGCCTACACCCTGGCGTTCAGCTATGTGCTGCTGGGGCTGGTGACCCTGGTGCTGTTCGCCGCCCCCCTGGGCTATGCCTGGCGGGTCACCATCGACGACGGCCGCACCGAGATCCTGCAGGAGGACGCGCAGCGCTTCACCGAGGTGTTCCGCCAGCGTGGGCCCGATGGGTTGGTGGCCTTCCTCAATGAGCGCATGAGCATGCAGATCGCGGCGGAGCGCCTGCTGCTGCTGACGGACGCGGCGCACACCGTGCTGGCGGGCAACCTCCCGGCCTGGCCCGGCGACTTCCCCGAACGGCAGGGCGTCTACAACGCCCCCATCAAGCTGAGCGGCCGGACGGTGCAGGCGCGTCTGGTGCATGTGGTGCTGCCCGGCGGCTATCACCTGGTGGTGGCGCGCGACATGGCCCACTTCCGCCCCCTGGAGCAGCGCTTCTGGTACAGCCTGCTGGCGGCCATGGGCGTCCTGCTGCTGCTGGGCATGCTGGGCGGCTTCCTCATCCGCCGGGCGGTGCTGCGCCGCATCGACGATCTCAGCCGCACCGCCACCGGCATCGTCCTGGGCGACCTGTCGCGCCGCCTGCCCACCACCCGGGGGCAGGACGAGTTCAACACCCTGTCGCGCACCATCAACGGTATGCTGGACCAGATCGAGCAGCTGGTGCACGGCGTGCGCAACGTCTCCAACGCCATCGCCCACGATCTGCGCACGCCCCTGGCGGAGCTGCGGTCGCGGCTGGAGGAGGTGAGCGTCACCCGTCCGCCCCTGGCCGAGACCTATGCCGAGGTGGACGGGGCGGTGGCCGACGTCGACCGTGTCATCGGCATCTTCAACGCCCTGCTGCGCCTGGCGGAGATCGACACCGGCGCCCGCCGCTCCGGCTTTGCCGAGGTCAATGTGGCGGAGGTCGCGGCCGGGGCCGTGGAATTCTACCTGCCGGCGGCGGAACTGAGGGGCGTTTCCCTGACCTTCCGGGGCGACCAGGGCATGATGACCATCCTGGGGGACCCGGTCCTGCTGGCCCAGGCCGTGGGCAACCTGATCGATAACGCCCTGAAGTTCACGCCCGAGGGCGGCGCCATCATGGTGGAAGTGACCAGCGGTGCCGATGGCAAGGTCGAGATGTCGGTGAGCGACAACGGCCCCGGCATCCCGGACGAGGAAAAGCCAAGGGTGACGGAGCGCTTCTATCGTGGCGACATGGGCCGCGGCACCCCCGGCGTGGGCCTGGGCCTCAGCCTGGTCAGCGCCGTCGCGAAGCTGCACGGCGGCGCCTTCGACCTGGCGGACAATCACCCGGGGCTTAAGGCGCGGATGCGGTTGGCTTAGGGCGACATGCGGCGGGCGTACTCCTCCACCTCCGCCATGCGCTTGGGCAGGATGGCGCCGTATAACTCATCCACCCGCTGCCTCACCTCCGGCCGCGCCAGTTCCGGGCGGCCGCCGGCGAAGGGCGGCTCGGGCGCGTATTCCAGCATCAGCAGCAGGGCCTCCGCCGCGTCGGGCCCCACGATCTCGGCGGCCACGGTGAAGGCGAAGTCCAGGCCGGCGGTGACGCCGCCGCCGGTGATGATGTCGCCGTCGCGCACCACACGGCCGGAATCGGGAATGGCGCCGAACCGGGCCAGCTGGCCGCGCCAGGCCCAATGGCAGGCCGCCCGCTTGCCCTTCAGCAAGCCGGCCCCGGCCAGGACCAGCGACCCCGTGCAGACCGAGGTCAGGTAGCGGGCGCCCTCGGCCAGGCGGCGCACCTGGGCCATGGTTTCGATGTCGTTCAGCACGGCGGCGATGCCCATGCCGCCGGGGATGAACAGCAGGTCGCAGGCCGCAATGTCGGCCAGCCGCTCCGTCCCTTCGAACCGCAGGCCCTCGTGCGAGGCGATGGTGCCGCCGGTGGCGGACGCCACGCGGGTGGTGATGCCGGGCAGGCGGCTGAACACCTGGTGCGGGGCGGTGAAGTCCAATTGGGTCATGAGGGGGAAGACGACTTCCACGACGGTGAAGGCGGGCTGGCTCATGGGAAAGCTCCAAGCTGACGGCACGGGATGGCCCAACGGTGCTCTCGACAAGCCCTGGCAGCAATGCCATAAATCCCACCTTTTCTGCCAATGACGGTACAACGCCCATGGCCCGCACCATCGCCTTCCTGGCTTATCCCGGGTTCCAGATCCTGGACGTCACCGGACCCTTGGCGGCGTTCGAGATCGCGGGCCGCTACGCCCGCCAACCCTATGACATCCGCGTCATGGCGCTGGCGGCGGGGCCGGTCGCCAGCTCCTCCGGCGCCTTGCTCATGGCGGGGCCGCTGGCGGACCCGGCGCAGGTGGACACGCTGGTGGTGGCGGGGGGCGAGGGGGTGAACGCCGCCAGCGCCGTGCCCGCCTTGCTGGACTACGCCCGTGCCGTGGCGGGGCACGCCCGGCGGGTCACCAGCGTCTGTTCCGGCACCTTCCTGCTGGCGGCCGCCGGCCTGTTGGACGGGCGGCGGGTCACCACCCACTGGTACCGCACCAGCTCTTTCGCCCGGCGCTTCCCCCAGGTGCGGCTGGAGGCCGATCGCATCTTCGTCCGTGATGGCGCTTATTGGACGTCGGCCGGCATCACCGCCGGCATCGACCTGGCGTTGGCCTTGGTGGCGGAGGACCAGGGCGAGGCCATCGCCCGGCGCACCGCCCGCCAGCTGGTCGTGCCCTACCGCCGCCAGGGCGGACAGTCGCAATTCTCCACCCTGCTGGAGATGCAGGGGACCAGCAGCCGCTTCGGCGATCTGCTGGCTTGGGTGCGCGACAATCTGGCGCGGCCCCTGACGGTGGAGGAACTGGCGGCGCAGGCGGCCATGAGCCCGCGCAACTTCGCCCGCGCCTTCGCCGCCGAGCAAGGCCTGACCCCGGCCAAGGCTGTGGAGCAGTTGCGGCTGGAGGCGGCGCGGGACTTGGTGGAGGAAAGTCCAGCTTCGCTGGATCGCATCGCTATCGAAACGGGATTCGGTGATACCGAGCGTATGCGGCGGGCCTTCATCCGCACCTTTGGCGCGCCGCCACAGTCCATCCGCCGATCGGCCTAGTGCCGCCTGGGAGACGGACAAGCACGGAGTTCCGGGGACGTGCCCGGCAGCAAGGTTCGCGGCAATGGCGAATTTTATGGGCGTCCGCTGCCTTGGTCGAAGGCGGTTGCCCTTTAAAGGTGCAGATGCGGAAAACTTCTCGCACATGCAAAAATTTGGCGTTTGACCTCTTTGAAATCTGATCTAGTCTGTTCCTTAACGGGGCTGGCCTTGACCGTCCCTATAAACAGACATGACAGTGCGAGGGGGCAATGAACTCCAGACCGTATGCTGGCATGCGCTCGATTGAGCAGACGGGCAAACGAACGAAATTCGTCTACAGGATTGTCGCTTTCACCGCGGTATTCGTGGCGCTCGCTTTCAGCGTCCTAGGATATGTGATTTATTCTGTCTCAAGTGATACTCTGACCACCCAGATCAATACTCAGATCAAATCGACCGGCGAGTCGGCCGCCGATGGCATCCAGAAGTGGCTGATGGGCCGGGTTTCGCTGGTGCGGAACCTGGCCGATGACGTGGCGGCCGGCGACGGCGCCCATGTCATGGGCCTGCTGCAGGGACCGACGCTGAGCGGCACCTTCAGCCCCGTCTATTACGGCGACACCGCCGGCGTCTTCACCATGGTCCCGGCCTTGGATTTGCCACCGGGCTACGACCCGCGCCAGCGCGGATGGTACAAGGCGGCCGATGGCGCGCGGCAAACCATCATGACGCAGCCGTATGTCAGCGCGTCGGGCGGCAACCTGGTGCTGACCATCGCCAGCCCCGTCATGAAGAATGGCGCGCTGGCGGGCGTGGCGGCCGGCGACCTGGACCTGGAGATGGTCAAGACCTTCCTCAAGTCCTTCGACCTGGGCGGCAACGGCCAGGTGTTCCTGATCGACGGCGACGGCACGGTGCTGGTCCATGCCGACAAGGACCGGGTGATGAAGAAGCTGGCCGAGGGCTTCGACATCCAGCAGCATCTGGGCCGCACGCCGGAGCAGCAGGGCGACACCCTGACCTCCTTCTACCCCATCAAGGACCTGCCCTCGGCCCGCTGGTACGTGGGCGTGACCATGGACGCGACCAAGGCCTTCGGGCCCCTGCGCTCCCTGGGCATGCTGATCATGGTGGCCACGGGCGTCACGGTGGCGGTGCTGGTGCTGCTGCTGGGGGCGGTGACTTATCGCCTGGTGGCGCGGCCCATCGATGAGATCACCGGCACCATGATCGCGCTCAGCGAGGGCGCCGTTGACGTGCCCACGCCGGCGCTGGGCCGGCGGGACGAGATCGGCGCCATGGCCCGTGCGCTGGAGGTGTTCAAGCGCAACGCGGCCGAGGTGGGCAAGCTGCACCAGGAACGCACCCAGCTGCAGGAGGCGGCGGAGCGGGAACGCCGCGCCACGGCGGAACGGTTGGCCAACGACTTCGAGGCCAACGTCTCCTCCGTCCTGAGGCTGGTGGCCCAGGCCAGCGGCCAGGTGGACGCGCAGAGCAACCATCTGGCGGCCGGCCTGGCCGACGCGCGGCGCAGCAGCGACGCCGTGCGCGCGGCGACGGATGAGACGTCCAGCAGCGTGGAGACGGTGGCGGTGGCGGCGGAACAGCTGTCCGCCTCCATCGGCGAGATCGCGACCCGGGTGACCGAGAGCGCCGAGATCGCCACCGACACCGCGTCGCGCGCGGAGACGGCGCGCCAGACCATCGAGCACCTGGCCGGCCAGATGGAAAAGATCACGGAGATCGTGAACCTGATCACCCAGATCGCCAGCCAGACCAACCTGCTGGCCCTTAACGCCACCATCGAGGCGGCGCGCGCGGGGGAGGCGGGCAAGGGCTTCGCCGTCGTGGCGTCGGAGGTGAAGAACTTGGCCAACCAGACGGCCAAGGCGACGGACGAGATCACGGCACAAATCGAGGCGACGCAGCAGGCCAGCGGCCGGGCGGTGGCCGAGGTGCGCACCATCGCCCAGGTCTCTGCCAAGGCGCAGGAGGTGGCGGCCGGCATCGCCTCGGCCGTGGAACAGCAGGGGGCGGCGACGCGGGAAATCTCGCAGAACGCCAGCATCGTCGCCCGCGGCACCCGCGCCGTCACCACCAACATCCACGCCGTCAGCGACGTGGTGGTGGACAGCGCCGACCGCGCCAGCCACGTACTGGGCACGGCCGGGGAGCTGGCGCAGCAGCTGAGAACCCTGGACGAACAAGTCAGCCGCTTCGTCACGGCGGTGCGCGCGGCGTGACGAAACGCATCCAATCCGCCGGTCGGGGGTTGTGGTCCGGACACGACCCAACCCCCACCGGACAGAGGATGCCATGGCAGCAGAACCCAAGGACCAGCCCACGCACGGGCGCCCCGACGCCAACCCCACGCCCAACCCCGAAGCCGTGCGCCCCGGCACGCCCGGCGCCGGCGAGAACACCTGCCGGCGCTGTGGCGGCACCGGCACGGTGGAGGGCGCGCCCTGTCCGGAGTGTGGCGGCACGGGCAAGGTGGTGACGCCGGTGGGCGGCGGTTAATACCCGGCCATCAGTCCCGTATGGCAGGTCCCGTATGGCAGGTCCATCTGGCGGCGGCCCCGCAAACGTGACAGGCTGTGCGCCTGTTCCGGGAGCGGGGCCCGGGCCGACAGAAGAACAATGCAGATGGGACCCACATGACCATACGTTTGCACCGGGCGGCGTTCGCGCTGGCCCTTACGCTGGGCGTCGCACCCTGCGCGCTGGCGGCGCCCGTAACCACGCCAGAGGCGGTCACCCCCGCCCACACCCTGACGCCGCGCGACGCCTTCGCGCTGGCGCAGGCCAAAGACGTGCAGATTAGCCCGGACGGCAAGCGCATCGCCTATACCCGCTCGTCCGAAGACATCATGACCGACAACGCCCGCAGCGAGGTCTGGCTGGTGGACGTCGCCAGCGGCCAGCAGACCCCGCTGGGCGTCCCGGGCAGCAGCCGGGCGCGCTGGTCGCCGGACGGCACCCGGCTGGCCTATGTGGCCAAGGGCCCCGGCGACAAGCCGCAGATCTGGGTGCGCTGGCTGAGTGGCCCCGGCAGCGGGAACAGCGCCGCCATCACTGCCCTGCCGGAAGGCCCGTCCGACATCGCCTGGTCGCCGGACGGCAAGCAGATCGGCTTCACCATGTTCGTGCCGGAGGAGGGCAGCAGCCTGGGTTCCCCCCTGGCGGCGCCGGAGGGGGCGAAGTGGGCCGATCCCATCAAGGTCATCACCTCGATCAACTATCGCGAGGATGGCGAGGGCTATGTCCGTCCCGGTTTCAACCACATCTTCGTGGTGCCCGCCGATGGTGGCGCGCCGCGTCAGCTGACCAACGGTCAGTATGACGATGGCGGCGCCCTGTCGTGGATGCCAGATGGCCGCCACATCGTGTTCAGCACCAACCACGGCAAGGACTGGGAACGCGATCCCCTGAACTCCGACGTCTTCTCCGTCGACACCACCACCGGCGGCCTGACCCAGCTGACCACCCGCCACGGTCCCGACCAGGAACCGGTGGCGTCGCCGGATGGCAAGCACATCGCCTTCGTCGGTTTCGACGACAAGGAACTGGGCTACCAAAACAGCGTGCTGTCGATCATGAACGCCGACGGCAGCGAGGTGCGGGCCCTGACCGCCGGCTTCGACCGCGACCTGGGCAGCCCGCGCTGGGCGGCGGATAGCCGGTCCATCTACGCCACCTACACCGATCACGGCGTCACCAAGGTCGCCCGCGTCACCCTGGACGGCAAGATCACCACGGTGGCCGAGGGCCTGGCCGGCAGTGAGCTGGACCGCCCCTATTCCGGCGGCGGCTTCAGCGTGTCCAAGGATGGCGCGGTGGCCTTTCCCTGGGGCGATCCCACCCACCCGGCCGACGTCGGTCTCAGCACCGGCCCGGGAGAGCAGAAGCGCCTGACCACCCTCAACGCCAGCCTCTTCGCGGGCAAGACGCTGGCTAAGGTGCAGCCGCTTCCCACCACCTCCAGCGCCGGCGGTCTGCCCATCGACGCCTGGATGGTGACGCCGCCGGACTTCAACCCGGCCAAGAAGTACCCGCTGGTGCTGGAAATCCATGGCGGGCCCTTCGCCAGCTACGGCCCCGTGTGGTCGACGCAGGACCAGCTGTACGCCGCCGCCGGCTACATCGTGGTGTACGCCAACCCGCGCGGGTCGACGTCCTACGGCGAAAGCTTCGCCAACCAGATCCACCACAACTACCCCAGCCAGGATTTCGACGACTTGATGAGCGTGGTGGAAGCCGCCATCGCCAAGGGCTCGGTCGACCCCAACAACCTGTTCGTCACCGGCGGGTCCGGCGGCGGCGTGCTGACGGCCTGGATCGTGGGCAAGACCGACCGCTTCAAGGCGGCGGTGACGCAGAAGCCGGTCATCAACTGGACCAGCGAGGTGTTGACCGTCGACGGCTACACCTTCATGGCCAAGTACTGGTTCGGCAAGATGCCGTGGGAGGATCAGGAGCAGTACTGGCGCCGCTCGCCGCTGAGCCTGGTGGGCAACGTCAAGACCCCCACCGCCGTCATGGTGGGCGAGGAAGACCACCGCACGCCCCCCAGCGAGGCGGAGCAGTACTACGCCGCCCTGCAGCTGTGCAGCATCCCCACGGTCCTCATCCGCGTGCCCGGTGCCAGCCACGGCGGCCTGGCCGAACGCCCGTCGCAGCTGGTGGGCGAGACCAATGCCATCCTGGCCTGGTTCAAGAAGTACCGCACGGATACCGAGGCCAAGTAAGCGGTCTCTGTGCCAAGGAAAAGCCCCGGCCGGGTTGCCCTGGCCGGGGTTTTTTGTCAGCCAGCCTGGCTGTCGAGGAAGTTTTCGATCATCTGGGCGAACCGGGGTGGGCACTCCTGCATGGGGTAATGGCCGCAGTTGGGCATCACCATCAGGGTCGCGTTGGGATGCCAGGCGAGGAAGGTGCGTTCCATCATCGCGGCGTCAAGGCCGGGGTCCCTGTCCCCGACGACGACTAGAAAGGGTGTGGACAGCCCGCGCACTTCATCCACGAAATGGGTCGTCCGCATCATGCGCAGATAGTGCGGACGGCACTGAGGCGCCACGCGGTCCCGGTTCTGGCGCAGCTTCACCTCCGCCCACTGGTCCGACAGGCCCGTCACGTATTTGACCAGGCGGCGGAAGGCGTCGTCGTCCTCGCAGGTGCGGGCGAAGAAGGCTGCGGCCTCGTCCGGTAAGGGGCTGCCGGCAGCGGAGAGCGGGCAGACCGCGATGGCGCTTTTGACGCGGGATGGGGCGTCGGCCGCCAGCCGCTGGGTCGCCATCCCGGTCATGGAATGACCCATGATGTGAAAGTGTTGCCAGCCGAGATGGTCGGCCAGGGCCAGGCAGTCGGCGGCGACTTCATCAATGGTGCAGGCGCCTCTCAGGTGCAGGGACCGGCCGTAGCCGCGCAAATCGGCGAAGGCGTAGGTGTAACGCTTTTCGTCCAGATAGGGCCGCATGGGCGCGTAGCTGCTGGCGTCGCCCAGCCAGTCATGCAGGACCAGCACGGGTTCCGGCCCCGTGCCGTGCAGCGTGACGCCCAGGATGTCTGTGGTCATTTCGAATTCCTTTTCAAGGCTGCGGGAAAGCCAAAAAGGAAACGCCCTCCCGGCGGACCGGAAGGGCGTTCGAAACTAGGGCAAGTCCTATCACATGCCGGCGGGAAGTCAATTCACACCAGTGGCATTTGATCGGGGCCACCCAAATGCCGTTCCCAATCGCCGGTCGCCAGCATCCGCTGGCTTGGGCTTCCTGGAAACCTGCGGCGGACACGGTCGCGTCCTACAACGGCCCGAGTCCTTGTCTCATGCCGTTGAAATCACTCCGCCGGCACCGCCCTGGGATAGTGCGGCACTTCCTGGGCCGCCGCCGCCCCGTCCGCCTTCACACGGAACCACAGGGCGTAGAGGGCGGGCAGGAAGATCAGGATCAGCACCGTCCCCACGGCCGTGCCGCCGATCAGCACATAGGCCATGGACCCCCAGAACACCGACTGGGTGAGCGGGATGAAGGCCAGCACGGCGGCCAGGGCCGTCAGGATGACGGGCCGCGCCCGCTGCACCGTGGCCTCGATCACCGCGTGGTAGGGCGACAGCCCTTCCTCCTGGTTGGTGTGGATCTGGCCGATCAGGATCAGGGTGTTGCGCATCAGGATGCCCGACAGGCCGATCAAGCCTAAGATGGCGTTGAAGCCGAAGGGCTGGTGGAAGATCAGCAGGACGGGCACCGCCCCCACCAGGCCCAGGGGGCCCGTCAGGAACACCATGGCCATGGCCGACAGCGACCGGGTCTGCAGCACCAGCACCAGCAGGATCAGGGCCGCCATGATGGGGAACATGGGCGCCAGCGCGGCATTGGCCTTGCCCGCTTCTTCCACATTGCCGCCCATCTCGATGTGATAGCCGGCCGGCAGCTTGGCGATGACGGGGGCCAGAGCCTTCTCGATGGCCATGGACACCTGGGGCGGCTGCAGGGCTTCGTCGATGTCGGCCTGCACGGTGATGGTCGGCACGCGATCGCGGCGGCGCAGGATGGGCTCCTCCGCCCGCACTTCCACATGGCCGATCTGGCTCAAGGGCACCAGGCGCCCGTCGGCGCTGGTCAGGGTCATGTCGCCCAGGCGGGCGGGGTCCAGGCGGTCGGGGCCGGCGCTGCGCGCCGTCACCTGCACCACGCGGATATCCTCGCGCACCTGGGTTACCGGGGCGCCGGTCAGCAGGAACTGCAGCTGCTGGGCGGCGTCGTTGGGGTTCAGGCCGATCAGGCGCAGGCGGTCCTGGTCCAGCACGAAGTGCAGGGTGGGCGCCCGCTCGCCCCAATCCTGGTTCACCAGGCGGGTGTCGGGATTGGCCCGCATGATGGCCTGCACCTCGTCCGCGATGCCGCGCAGTACCGCCACATCGGGCCCGCTGACGCGGAACATGACGGGGAAGCGCGAGGGCGGGCCGAACACCAGCTGTGAGACGCGCACCCGGGCCTCCGGTGCCAATCCGTCGGCGATGGCCTGGCGCAGGTTGTCCTTCAGCCGGTCGCGCGCCTTGTCGTCCGGGGTCAGGACGATCATCTTGGCGAAGGACGGATCGGGCAGTTCGGGGTTGTAGGACAGGAAGAAGCGGGGCGCCCCCTGGCCGACATAGGTGGAGACGATCTTCGCCTCCGGCTGCCGGCGCAGCCAGTCCTCCACCTTCTTGGCGGCGGCGCTGGTGGCCTCGATGCTGGTGCCCTCGGGCATCTGCACCTCCGCCATGATCTCCGGCCGGTCGGAGGTGGGGAAGAACTGCTGCTTGACGAAGCCCATGCCGAAGCCGGCCAGCAGGAAGGTGCCGACCACGGCCAGGGCCACCCGGCCACGGTGGTCCACCGCCCAGGTGATCAGACGGCGCAGGCGCTGATAGCGCGGGGTGGCGTAAATCGCGGCGTGCCCGCCGGGGATGGGCCGGATGTTGGGCAGCAGCTGTACGCCCAGGTAGGGCGTGAACACCACCGCCACCACCCATGAGGTGATCAGGGCGAAGCCCACGATCCAGAAGATGTTGCCGGCATACTCGCCCGCTGTGGACTTGGCGAAGCCCACGGGCGTGAAGCCGATGATGGTGACCAGGGTGCCGGACAGCATGGGGGCGGCCGTGTGGCTCCAGGCGTAGGCGGCGGCCTTGATACGGTCGTAGCCTTCCTCCAGCTTCACCACCATGATCTCGATGGCGATGATGGCGTCGTCCACCAGCAGGCCCAGCGAGATGATCAGGGCGCCTAGCGTGATGCGGTCGAAGGCGCGGCCGGTGATCTGCATGATGACGAAGACGGCGGCCAGGGTCAGCGGCACGGCGGCGGCCACGACGATGCCGACGCGCCAGCCCAGGCTGGCCAGGCTGACGAACATCACCACGGCCAGGGCCACGAAGAACTTCAGCATGAACTCACCCACCGCCTCGTGGATGTTCACCGCCTGGTCGCTGACCTTACTCAGCGTCAGGCCCACCGGCAGTTCGGCGGCGATCTTCTTTTCTTCAGCATCCAGGGCCTTGCCCAGTTCCAGACCGTTCCAGCCGTCCTGCATGACCACGCCCAGGGCCAGGGCCGGGTCGCCGTCGTGGCGGATCAGGTAGGTGGGCGGGTCTTCATAGCCGCGCTTGACCTCGGCCACGTCCGACAGCTTGAAGGTGCGGCCGCCGGCGACGATGGGGGTGTTGCGGATCTTCTCCAGGTCATCGTAGGCGCCATCCAGGCGGATGAAGACCTGGGGGCCGTCGGTGTCGATGGACCCGGCCGGCGTCACCGTGTTCTGACGGGCCAGGGCGTCGAAGATGTCACGGGCGCCGATGCCCAGGGTGGCCAGGCGGGCGTAGGTGAAATCGACGAAGATGCGCTCGGGCCGTTCGCCCAGGATGTCGATCTTCTTCACGCCGGGCACGTGCAGCAGGCGCTGGCGCAGGGTTTCCGCCTCGCGCGTCAGCTGGCGGGCGGGCATGCCCGGCGCCTTGACCGCATAGACGGCGAAGTCGGTGTCGGAGTACTCGTCGTTCACGAAGGGGCCCAGGGCGCCGGCCGGTAGAATGCGGGCCTCGTCCCCCAGTTTCTTGCGCGCCTGGTAGAATTGTTCCGGCACGGCCGATGGTGGTGTCTTGTCCTGCAAGGACAGGGTCATCAGCACCATGCCCGGCCGGGTGAAGGTCTCCACCTTGTCGTACCAGCGCAGTTCCTGCAGGCGCTTCTCCAGGGGCTCCGCCACCAGGTCCTGCATCTCCTGCGCCGTGGCGCCGGGCCAGACGGCGCTGACGGTCAGCACCTTGATGGTGAAGGCGGGGTCCTCGGCGCGGCCCAGCTTGAGGAAGGCGAGGACGCCGGACAGAGTGATGGCGATCAGCAGGAACAGGGTGATGGCGCGTTCGCGGACCGCCAGGGCCGACAGGTTGAAGCCGCTCATTTCAGCACCGCCTGGGCGGGGGCCGCGTTCTGCGCCACACGCACCTTTTCGCCTTCGTGCAGGAAGTGGCCGCCCAAGGCCACCACCCGCTCACCCGCCTTCACGCCGCCCAGCAGGGTGGCCTCCTCGGCGCCCAGCTGGCCCACCGTCACCGGGCGGAAGGCGATGGTCGCCTTATCGCCACTCGCTTCGGGCGTCAGCACCCAGACGCCGGGGCCCTTGCCCTCGTCGTTCAGGGCGCCCAGGGGAACGGAGACGGGTGGGGTGTCGTCGCCGGTCTGGGACAGGCGCACCGTCACCGTGGCGCCCAGGGGGGCCTGGGCGGCGGCGCCATCCAGGACGTAGCGCGCCTCATAGGTGCGGGTCTGGGTGTCGGCGGCATCCGACAGCTGGCGCAAGGTGGCGGGGGCGCGTACGGCGCTGCCGTACAGGGTGGCGGTGGCGTGGGACCCCACGGCCGGCCGCACCGTTTCCGGCAGGTTCACCGCCGCCTCGCGCGGCCCGGCATGGGCCAGGCGCACCACGATCTGGCCGGCGGCGACCACCTGGCCCGGTTCGGCCAACGTGTCCATGACGGTGCCGTCGGCGTCCGCCACCAGGGTGGTGTAGGCGCTGTCGTCCTGCGCCACCCGCAGCTGGGCCAGCGCCGCGTCCAGCTGAGCCTGTGCGCCGTCGGCCGCGGCCTTCTTCTGGTCGTAGGCGGAGGGGGAGACGGCGCCGTTGCCCACCAGGGCGCGATAGCGCGCCTCATCCGCCCGGGCCTGGGTCAGCGTGGCCTTGATCATGGCCACCTGGCCCTGCTGGGTTGTGATGGCGTGGGCGTAGTCGGTGTTGTCCATGCGCATCAGCGGCTGGCCGGCCTTCACGGTCTGGCCGGGGTCCACCAGGCGCTGGGTGACCTTGCCGGCCACGCGGAAGCCCAGGCCGCTCTGCACCTTGGCGGTGACGACGCCGACATAGGCGCGCTCGTCGCGCGCCGCCGGCTGGGCCGTGGCCACGCGCACCAGGCGTTCGGCCGTGCGCGGGTCGGGGGCAGGCTTGTCACAGGCGGAAAGCGAGGTGCCGGCCAGGGCCAGAACGGCCAGGGTCAGCAGGCGGGAAGATACGGGGTGCCGCATGGCGAAGCTCCATCCCTGAAGGAGCCCCGACCATACAGACAGGTGACGATCTCGTCAATCCGTCACTCATAATGCTTTATACGTTACTTATCACATGTCAGGGACGTAAGCTGCGCAGCACCAGTCCACCGACCGCCGCCGTGGCGGCATCCAGCATGTCCAGCTTCTCTTCCAGCATCAGGGGATGGGCGAAGGGCCATAGCGTCTCCTCGATCGCCAGGCACACCTCGTCCAGCGGGGTCTCGCGCTCGAACTCCCCCGCCTCGCGCCCGGCGACGACCAGCGCGCGCACCATGTCCCGCAGCTCTTCCTCGTACGTCGTGCCGGCGTGCCAGTTCTCGGTGACGGCGGTGACGACGATGTCGTGGAGCCGGCGTTCCTCGAAAAACAGGTCGGCACCGGCCCGTGCCAGGGTGGGATAGACGCGGCGCAGGCGTTCCCCCGCCGAGAGCGGCTCCGCCATGATGGCGCGCAGCTGGGTGGTGATCTCGCCCAGGCAGCGGGCGCAGATGGCCTCACCGATGGCCTGCTTGCTGCTGAAGAACTTGTAGATGTAGGCGGTGGACAGGCCGATGGCCTTGGCCAGATCCGCCACCGTGGTCTTGTGATAACCGTAATGGCGGAAATGCTGGTCGGCGGCCTCGACGATCTGGGCGCGGCGTTCGTGGTCGAGAGGGCCGCGCTGTCCGGCGGAGGCCGGGCTCGCAGGGGTGGGACGCGCTGCGGTGGTCATGGGCGTGCGACCTTCAAATGATGAGATCCGGGCGGATCGGTCCGTCGCCCCTTATGTATGTGATAAATGACACATTGACAATATCGTCACTCATAGAGTGCGCTGAATAGCCACGCGCATCCGGTCGAAACGGTCAGGCGAAGAAGTCCAGGAAGGCGGCCAGCACCTCGTCCGGCCGTTCCTCCTGCAGGGTGTGGCCGCAGTCCAGCGCCCGGCCGCGCACATCGTCGGCTTTCTCCCGCCAGGTGCCCAGCACGTCGTACAGCTGGCCCACCGTGCCATGCGCCCCCCACAGGGCCAGCAGCGGCGCCGTCACCCGCCGGTGGGCATCGGCCGCGTCGTGCGCCAGGTCGATGGTGGCGGCGGCGCGATAGTCCTCGCAGATGGCGTGGCGGGTGGCGGGGTCCTGATAGCAGCGCAGATACTCGGCGAAGGCCGCCGGCTCGGTGGCGCCGGCGATCTTGTTCTGCCGGTCGATGTGGCTGCGCAGGAAGAATTCCGGGTCTGCGGCGATCAGCCGTTCCGGCAAGGGCGCCGGCTGGATCAGGAAGAACCACCAGAAATACCGGGTGGCGAATTCCTGGTTGGTCAGGGCGTACATGGTGGCGGTGGGCGCCACGTCCAGAAGGGCCAGGCGGCTGACGGCGTCCGCATGGTCCAGCGCCATGCGGTGCGCCACCCGTCCGCCCCGGTCATGGCCGGCCACGGCGAAGCGGCCATGCCCCAGCGCCTGCATCAGCAGCACCAGGTCCAAGGCCATGGCGCGCTTTGAATAGGAGCTGTGGTCTGCGTCGCTTTCCGGCTTTGCGCTGTCGCCATAGCCGCGCAGGTCGGCCGCCACCACGGTGAAACGCCGGGCCAGGGCCGGGGCGATCTTGCGCCAGGTGACATGGGTTTGCGGATGGCCGTGCAGCAGCAGCAGGGGCGGGCCGTCACCGCCGATAGCCGCCCGCAGGGTGACGCCGGTGCCGACGGTGACATCGGCCAGGCGGAAGCCGGCCAGGAAGGGGCTGGGGCCCCGCTCAAGGAGGGTCGCGTTCATGCCGCCAGCATGCCCCCAGCCGGTTGCCGGCGGTGATGCAAGCTTTGCATAAGCCAATGCTCAGCTCTCGGCCAGCTCCAGCTCATCAGGCAAGGCCGCCGCCAGCTCGGCCCAGTCCAGTTCCTGCTCCAGGGTGTGGAATACATCGTCGTCGATCCGCCCGCCGCGGCGCAGGTCGGCCAGGGCGCGGCGCTTGGCGGCGATGGTCTCGCGGCGCAGCTGGGCGGTTTCGCTGGCTTCGCGCGGGTGCCGGCCGCTGGATATGGCGGCGCGGTCGCGCTCATAGATTTCGCGCATCAGGCGCGCGCCGTCGCCGTCCTTGTCCTCCAGGCTGGCCAGGGCGGCGTCCAGCAGGGCGCCGCGGGCGAACGTCAGATCCTGGCTCAGGCTGTCGTCCGTCGGAAAGCGCAGCAGGCGGATCAGCGGCCCCAGGGTCAGGCCCTGCGCCACCAGGGTGCCCAGCACCACGGCCAGGGCGCACAGCACGATCAGGTCGCGCTCGGGGAATCCCTCCGGCAGGGCCAGCGCCGTCGCCAGCGTCACCAGCCCGCGCATGCCGCACCAGGACACGACCAGCCCCTGGGCCAGGCTGGGCGGTTGGTCGTACCAGCCCCAGCGGGCGATCAGGTTGACCAGGCGGTTGTACAGCATGACCCAGGCCAGCCGCACGCCCACCACCACCGCCAGCACCGTGCCTGCGAATTCCAGGGCGCGGTCCAACTGCCCGTCGCCCAGGTGGCTCAGGATGCTGCGCGCCTGCAGGCCGGTCAGTAGGAAGGCCAGGACGTTCAGCAGGAAAACCACCGTGCCCCACACGGCGTAGGTGTTGACGCGGTCGCGGGCCCGCTGGCGATAGGGCACGTGGTGGGCCAGGGTCATGGCGTTGGCCACCACGGCCAGGATGGCGGACAGGTGCAGCCGGTCGGCGATGACCCAGACGGTGAAGGTGCCGGCGAAGCTGGCGATGGTCCCGCCCAGCGTGCCTTCCAGCGGCCGCGACAGCACGATGTAGGCGCGCGCCGTCAGGTACCCCAGCAGCAGGCCGCCGGGCACGGCCAGCGCCACCTCCGGCGCCAGCTTCTCCAGGCTGCCGTCCTGCGCCCAACCCACCGCCGTGGCGAAGATCAGCAGGGCCACGGCGTCGTTCAGCAGGCTTTCGCCCTTCAGCACCGTGACGGTGCGACGGGGCAGGCTGAAGCGGCCCAGCATGGTGCTGGCCGCCGCCGCGTCCGGCGGGGCGACGATGGCGCCCAGGGCCACGGCCGCCACCAGGGGCATGCCCGCCAGGGCCACGCCGGCCCAGGCGACGGCGGCTGTGGTCATCACCACGGCCAGGCCGGCCAGCGCCACCAGTGGAATCCACAAGGGCCGCAGGGATCGCGGCGGCAGATCATAGGCGGCGTCCAGCAGGGTGGGGGCGATGAACAGGGTCAACGCCAGGCGCGGGTCCATGCTGATCTGGGGCGACCAGGGCAGGGCCGCCACCAGCCCGCCGGCCAGGGCCAGCAGGGCGGGGTAGGGCACGGCCAGGCGACGCGACACCTGCAACAGCAGAATGGCGACCACCACCAGCGTCAACATGCTTTCAAACAGCGCCACGTTGGTCCCTGCCTTCCCCAAGCCGGGGCAACCTAGCATTTCGCCGGCGTAAGGGCAGCCGTCAGGCGGGGCGTTCGGCGGATTCTTCCGCCAGGGTGATCAGGTCACCCTGCAGATTGCCGTCGTCGCTGGAACAGACGCCCAGCACCAGGGCGCGCTCGCAATCCTTGGCCAGGTAGGCATGGCCCATCATGCTGTCGATATAGATGCCCTGGCCCTGGCGCAGGGTGACGGGGGCGTAGAATTCCAGGTGCACCTCGATGGTGCCCTCGACCACATAGATGAACTCCTCCCCCTGGTGGCGGACGAGGTCGCCAAACTCCGCCAGGGTGTGGGCCAGCACCTGGGTCAGGATGGGCACCATGCGTTTCCGCCGCAGGTCGGTGCAGAGGTATTCATAGTCGTAGGCGCCGGTGTGGATGCGCACGGAGTTGCTGTCGCCGGTCAGGCTGCGCCGGCCGGTGACGACGGGCGGGCTATCCTTGGCGGTGGCGCCGGGGCCTCGGTCCTGGGCCAGGAATTCGGCCATGCTCAGGCCCAGCCGGCCGGTGAATTGCTCCAGCTTGTCGTAGCTCAGCGACAGCTTGTCGCCTTCCACCTTGGCCAAGGTGGACAAGGGGATGCCCACCTTGTCGCTCATCTGCTTCAGGGTCCAGCCGTTGCGTTGGCGCAGCGCGCCGATCAACTGGCCCAAGGTGGCGTTCTTCTTCATCCTGTTGCCCATGGGGGACGTGATCCGCCCTTTATTCCAGCGGTTTGTCCGGCGCGCAAGCGGCGCCGGTCAGGCGGTGGGGCAACACGTTGGCCAGCACCAGCCCTTCGGCCAGGATGTCGTCCGGCACCGCCCGATCCAGCACCAGGCTGGCGGCCAGGCGCGCCAGGGCGGGCGCCATCTGGATGCCGTAACCGCCCTGGCCGGCGCACCAATAGAGGCCGGGCACGGCGGCATCCGGGCCTACCACCGGTTGGCGGTCGGGCGCGAAGGTGCGCAAGCCCGCCCAGCTGTGGGTGACGCGGCGCACCGGCAGGTCCAGCGCCTGCTGCACCCGGTCGACGGCGATGGCCACGTCCATCTCATCCGGCTGGGCGTCGCAGGGCTCGCTGGGGCTTTCGTCCGCCGGGGACAGCAGCAGCTTGCCGGCGTCGGGCTTCACGTAGAACTGCTCATCGGTGTCGAACACGCCGGGCCAGCGGTCGGTGTCGTGGCCCGGCGGCGGGTCGACCAACAGGGCGGTGCGCTTCAGCGGCGTCAGGCCCAGGGGGGCGGCGCCGAAGGCCCGGCCCACCCGTTCCGCCCAGGCACCGGCGGCGTTCACCACCTTGGGGGCCGCCACCTCGCGCCCACCCACGCGCAGCACCCACAGGTCGTCCTCCCGGCGGGGATGGTCGGCCGGTGCGTCGGTCAGCAGGGTGGCGCCCCGGCGTTTGGCCAGGCGCAGATAGCCCTGGTGCAGGGCGTCGACATCGATGTCCATGGCGCTGCCCGTTTGCGCCAGGGCGGCCATGGCCACGTACTCCGGCCGCAGCAGCGGCACCTGGGCGATGGCATCGGCCACGGGTATCGTCCGCACGCTGTCGCCAATCTCCGCCAGGAAGTCGGCCAGGCGGGGCGCCTGCGCCGCCGTGGCGACGTACACCAGGCCGCGCGGCGACAGCAACGGATGGTCGGCGAAGCCCTCGGGCGGCGTATCGAAAAAGGCCCGGCTGGCCCGGGTCAGGGCCCGCACGTCCGGCCCGCCATAAGCGGCGGCGTAGAGGGCGGCCGACCGCCCGGTGGCATGCACGCCCGGCCGCGCCTCCGCCTCCAGCACCAGCACCCGCGCATGGGGGCTCAGCTCCGCCGCCAGGGCGGCCCCGCCCATGCCGGCACCGATGACGATGACGTCATACCTCTCCAATTCCATCTCCCAGCCGGCGATATTCTCTGATTAGAGAAAAGATTTGGCACGTGGGCATTCGGCTGTCCAGCCGCAATCTCGCGACCGGACGGCGATGTTTCAAGCCAGGCCCATAAATGAAACACCATAAATACATTATATAACAATGTGTTATATAATAACATCCACTCCCTGCTCACAAGAGGTTCTCAATATGGAGAAACAATCTCTTGACAGGAAACACGACCGTCGCGAACTATCCCGTCAACGGCGGGAGGGTGGTGATGGGCAAGGAAACGGGCGACGGCGCGGGCTGGGCCCCGGCCGTGACGAAAGGGTCGAAGGCGGCGGTGGATGGGGCCGCCCTGGACGCGGTCTTCGCGGCCCTGGACACGACCCATCTGCCGGGTGTGGCGGTGGGGGTGGCGCTGGATGGCGTGCCGCTTTATCGCAAGGGCTTCGGCCTGGCCAGCCTGGAGCTGCCGGTCACCCTGTCGCCCACCATCCGCATGCGCATCGGCTCCACCACCAAGCATTTCGGCGCCCTGGCCTACATGCTGCTGGTCGAGGCGGGGTTGGCCGGGCTGGACGACCCCGTGGCCAGGCATGTGCCAGAGATGGCGCGGGCGGCGGCCGGTGTCACCATGCGCCAGCTTATGACCCACGTCAGCGGCCTGCGCTGCAGCCTGGAACTGGCACTGCAACTCAGCGGCCCCGGCCACCCTCTGTCCACTGCCGACTGCATGCGGCTGATGGCCGATGATGACGACGTGAATTTCCCGGCGGGGGAGGAGTGGTGCTACAACAACGGCGGCTACGTCCTGCTGTCCCTGGCGATCGAGCGGCTGTCGGGGATGAGGCTGGGCGACTTCTTCCGCGACCGCCTGTTCCGCCCCCTGGGCATGAACGACACCCTGCTGCGCCTGGTCGACACCGACTATGTGCCCAACAGCGCGTCCCTGCACATGGTGGACGGCAAGGGCGGCTATTACCGCCAGCCCATCGGGGCGGAGATCGCGGCCGAGGGCGGCATCGTCTCCACCGTCGATGACATGCTGCGCTGGCTGGCTCACCTGCGCGCCGCCCTGGCTGGCCGGCCGACGGTGGGCAGCGCCGAGACCTGGCGCCGCATGGTGGAGCCGGCGGTGCTGGCCAACGGCTATGTCACCGGCTATGGGCTGGGCCTGATGGACACGCCCTATCGCGGGGTGCGCACGGTGCATCACGCCGGCGGGGTCATGGGCGGGTCCAGTCAGATGATCACCCTGCCCGACCATGGGCTGGACATCATCGTCATGGCCAACCGCGCCGGTCTGGACCCCATCGATCTGGCCGCCCGCGTTATCGACGCCTGCGTGCCGACCCTGGGCCCGAAGCTGGAGCCCCATGAGGGGGTCATCCCCACCGGCACCTATTACTGCCCGCACAACGGCGGCACCTTCGGCCTGGCGCGGCACGAGGGCAAGGCCATCATCAGCATGGGCGGCATGGGCCTTTCCTTGGTGCGGACGCCGGATGGCCTGCTGCGCCCCAACGTCGTCGTCTTCCACATGGGCCTGGATGTGCCGGAAACGGCAGCGCCGCCCAAAACCTTGCGCGGTGTGGAGTTCGGGGTGGAGCGGGAACTGGTGCTGCTGGAACCGGACCCCGCGGCCGATCTGCGCTCCCTGGCCGGCCGCTACGTCGCCGCCGCCTCCGGCACGACGGCGGTGGTGGAGCCTGATGGCGATGGCCGGACGGGACGCCTGGTCCTCACCGGCCGCCATGGCACCCTGCGCCACCGCCTGGCGAACCTGGCGCCCGGCCTGTGGGACGCCAAGCCCCTGGATCTGCCCGTGCCCATCGTCGGCGGCCTGATCGCCTTCGACAGCCAGGGCTTTACCTTCAACAGCGGCCGCACCCGCCGACTGCGCTTCCGCAAGGTGTCCTGATGCGTACCGATCCTCTCACGGTTTTCGTCGCCGGCCTGGTGCATGAGACCAACAGCTTCTCCCCCCTACCCACGTCCATGCGGTCCTTCACCAACGACCTGCGGCACCTGGGGGGCGATCCCGCCACCCTGGCGCGGGCGCGGGTGCTGCCGGCCTATGGCGACTTGTTCACGGTGGCGGAAAGGCACGGCGACCGGGTGATCGACGGCCCGACCGCGGGGGCCCAGCCCTCCGGTCCTGCGCCGCGGGGCGTCTATGAGGGCCTGCGCGACGCCCTGCTGGCCGACCTGAAGACGGCCATGGCGGCGGGGCGGGTGGACATGGTGGTGCTGACCTTGCACGGCGCCATGGTGGCGCAGGACTATCCCGACTGCGAAGGCGACCTGCTGACTCATGTGCGGGCCCTGGTCGGCCCGGACATGCCGGTGGGCGTGACCCTTGATCTGCACGGCAACGCCACCCGGGCCATGGTGGACAGCGGCGCCGTCATCATCGCCTGCAAGGAATATCCCCACATCGATTTCCTGGCCCGCATGGAGGAGCTGTACACCATCCTCGCAGCCATGGCGCGCGGTGGCCCGAAGGCCCGGACCCATATCCGCAAGGTGCCGGTCATGGGCCTGTTCGGCACGACGGAGCAACCCATGCGGGGCTTCGTCGACCGGTTGGCGGGCTATGAGGGGCGGGACGGCGTGCTGTCCGTCTCGATGATGCACGGCTTCATCTGGTCCGACACCGAACATACCGGCGCCGCCGTCCTGGCGGTATCGGACGGCAGCGACCTCGCCGCCGTCGATCGCGTGCTGGCCGCCATCGCCGCCGACTTCCAGGCCATCGTCACGGCGGCCCCCCTGCAGGAGCGCCTGCCCTTGGACCAGGCGGTGGACAAGGCCGTGAGCCTCATGGGGTCCGGCAAGCCGGTGGTCCTGGCCGACAGTTCCGACAATCCCGGCGGCGGGGCGGCCTGCGACAGCACCTTCGTCCTGCGCGCGCTACTGGACCGGGGCGTCCAGAACGTGGCGCTGGGCATGATCTGGGACCCGCAGGCGGCCTTGATCGCGGCCGATGCCGGCGTGGGCGCTAAACTGCCCTTGCGCATCGGTGGCAAGGTCGGGCCCTTGTCCGGTGACCCGGTGGATCTGGAGGTCACGGTGACGGCGGTGCGCGACGACATCCGCCAGCGCGGCCTGGCCACGGACGGCGACGACCCCATCGGCCTGGCCGTGGCCCTGCGCGCCGGCACTTGGGACATCGTGCTGAACAGCACGCGGCAACAGACCTTCTCCCCCGGCTGTTTCACCGAATTGGGCATCGATCTCTCGGCCAAGGCCCTGGTGGTGGTGAAGTCCACCCAGCATTTCCGCGCCACCTTCGACGCCATCTCGTCCGCCACCGTCTATTGCGACGCGCCGGGGTCCTTGAACATGAACCTGGGCGCGCTGCCCTACCGCCATCTGCGCCGGCCCATCTGGCCCTTGGACCCGGTGTCGTGACCGACGCGGCGGTGCCTATGCCGGCGGTCTCCGGGGGGCGCCTCCGCGCCCTGACGGTCCTGGCGCTGGCCATGCTGGCGGGGATGGTGGCCCGCACGCTGCTGTCGCCGGTGCAGGAACTGGCCAAGGCCGACATGGGCCTGTCCGACAACCAGATGGGCCTGATCCAGGGCATGGCGCTGGCGCTGCCTGTGGCGGTGCTGGCGGTGCCCATCGGCCGCCTGGTGGACCGCACCCGGCGGGTGACCCTGCTGCTGGCCCTGTCCGCGCTATGGATTTCGGGCACGGTCCTGTCGGGCCTGGCCTGGGATTTCGCCAGCCTGTTCGTGGGCCGCATGCTGGTGGGGCTGGGGGCCGCCGGCGCCGTCCCGGCCATCCTGTCGCTGACCGCTGACCTGTCCACGCCGGAACGGCGGGGCCGGGCCGTCATGGTCATGGTGATCGGCCAGGCGGCAGGCATGGCCGCGGCCTTCGCCGGGGGCGGGGCCCTGGTGGGGTCGCTGGCGCCGGCGGCGGGGCTGCCCTTGGGATTGACCGCCTGGCGGGCCACGATGCTGCTGGTGGCGCTGATGATGCTGGCACCCACGGCCTTGCTGGTCTGGCAGGCGGAGCCGGCGCGGCAGGAAGGGACGGCCGACGCGCGGCCGGAGGTATCGCCCCGGCTGGGGCCCGCCCTGGCCGAGCTATGGCGCCTGCGCCGCCTGGTGGCGCCCCTGATGGCCGGCATGATCACCGTCAACATGGGTGACGCCGCCGCCACCGTCTGGGCGGTGCCGGTGCTGACGCGATCCTTCGGCCTGCAACCGGCGGACTTCGGCGGCTGGATGGGCGTGCTGCTGGGGTTGTCGGGGGCGGGCGGCACCGTCCTGGGCGGCCTGGTCGCCGATTGGGGGCACAAGCGGAATGCCAAGGGCGGCATCCTGTGGGGCGCTTTGGGCGGTGCCGCGCTGTCGGTGCCGGCCGCCTTGTTCGCCCTGGCGCCCGGCGTGCCGCTGTTCGCCGTGCTGCTGGCGCTGCTGATGGTGGCGGGGGCCATCGTGGCCGTGGGCGTGGCCTCGGCCATCACCCTGCTGGTGCCCAACCATCTGCGCGGCCTGTGCCTGGGCCTCATGAGCGCGCTGGGGGTCTTCATCAGCCTGGGCCTGGCGCCCAGCATCGTCAGCCTGCTGGCGCAGGCGTTTGGGGGCGAGGAACACCTGCCCCTGGCCCTGGCGCTGGAGGGGGTGGTGGCCAGCCTGGTGGGGGTGCTGACCTTCCGGCGGGCCCTGCGCGCGGCTCGTTCTTAAGGACAAGGGACAATAAACCCTTGAATTGATTTTCAAGGGAAAAAGTCAATCCTCATATGGCAGCATTGTTGAGTCTTCCCGCCTGTCTATAGTCATCCCACCCATTCCATGAAGAATTGAGGGGAGGAAGACTATGGCGATCTACACCCACGTTTCTGTCGGCACCAACGACCTGGCCAAGGCCAGGGTCTTCTATGACAGCGTGCTGGGCAAGCTGGGCCTGAAACGGGTGGCCGACCTGGGCGACAACGGTTCCATCTGGGGTGAGGACAAGCCGTCCTTCTTCGTGCTGAAGCCGGCCAACGGCCAGCCCGCCACCGTCGGCAACGGCGTCACGGTGAGTTTCGAGGCGCCGAATCGTGCCGCCGTCGACGCCTTCCATGCCGAAGCCCTGGCTCAGGGCGGCGTGTGCGAGGGCAAGCCGGGCCCGCGCGGCTGGGCCCCCAACGCCTACGCGTCCTATGCCCGCGACCTGGACGGCAACAAGCTGGCCGCCTATTGCTTCAAGCCCGAGTAACCGTCTTCCCGCGCACATGAAAACGGCGCCGCAGCGATGCGGCGCCGTTTGTCTTCGGACCATGCGCGCAGACCCGAGCGCGCCCGGGCCCCAGGGAGCCCTTACCCCCCGATCTGCAGCATGCGCAGGTTGTTGGTGGTGCCGGCCTGGGCGAAGGGGATGCCGGCCACGACGATGATCTGGTCGTGCAGCTTGGCGAACTCCGCACTCTGCGACATGGCGGAGGCCACCTCCACCATCTGCTCGTAGGAGTGGATGTCCTCCGACAGGGCGCTGTGCGTGCCCCACAGCAGGCACAGGCGGCGCGACACGTCCTGGTCGGCGGTGATCGCCAGGATGGCCACTTCCGGACGCTTGCGGGCGATACGGGCGGCGGTGGTGCCGCTGGAGGTGAAGGCGACGATGACCGGCGCGCGCACGGCCTCCGCCAGGTCGGCGGCGGCGGCGGCCACGGCATGCGGCGGCGTCTGCTCTTCCGCCGGTTCCGACGCACGGATGAGGGAGTGGTAGAGCTTGTGCCGCTCGGTCGTGGCGATGATACGGTCCATCATGGACACCGCTTCCAGCGGATAGGAGCCGCTGGCCGACTCCGCCGACAGCATGACGGCGTCGGCGCCGTCATAGATGGCGGTGGCGACGTCCGACGCCTCGGCGCGGGTGGGGGTGGGGGCGGCCACCATGCTGTCCAGCATCTGGGTGGCGACGATGACCGGCTTCACCGCCAGGCGGCAGGCGCGCACCAGTTCCTTCTGGCGGCCGGGCACCTCCTCCTGCGGGATTTCCACACCCAGGTCGCCACGGGCCACCATGATGGCGTCCGACAGGCGGATGATGTCGTCGATCTGGTCCAGGGCCTGCGGCTTCTCGATCTTGGCCATCAGGCCGGCGCGGTCGCCGATCAGGCCGCGCGCCTCAATCATGTCGCTGGGCTTCTGCACGAAGGACAGGGCCACCCAGTCCACGCCCAGGTTAAGACCGAATTCCAGGTCGGCGCGGTCCTTGGCGGTCAGCGGCGACAGGTTCAGCAGGGTGCCGGGCAGGTTGACGCCCTTGCGGTTGGAAATGATGCCGCCGAAGATGACCTCGGCCGTCATGGCGTCGTCACCCAGGCTGGTCACTTTGACGCGCACGCGGCCGTCATCGATCAGCAGGTGGTGGCCCGGCAGGACGGCGGCGAAAATCTCAGGGTGCGGCAGGGGGATGGCGTCGCGGTCGCCGTCCTGTCCCTTCAGCACGAAGCGGATGGTGTCGCCCTTGGCCACCGTGATCTTGCCGTCCTTGATGGTGCCGACGCGGATCTTGGGGCCTTGCAGGTCCTGCAGGATGCCGATGGGCCGGCCCACTTCCTTTTCCAGCGCCCGGATGTGGGCGTGGACCTTGGCATGGTCCTCATGGGTGCCATGGCTGAAGTTCAGGCGGAAGGTGTCGACGCCCGCCAGGAACAGCGCCTTCAGCATCTCGGGCGAGTTGCTGGCGGGTCCGACGGTGGCGACGATCTTGGCACGGCGGTGGCGACGCATTGTTGTTTTCGGCCCTGGCGGGCCGCCCCAGAAGTGAAGGCCGGTTGGAAACGGTGCCCGGGCGCATTGTCGGCATGGCCAACGGTTGCCCGGTCCGGTTGGCGGCGATGGTAACCGCTTCGCCCGCCGACAACAACATGGGGATATGCGAAATTCCGGTTAAGGGCGGTAATTTTACTACATGACAGGTGGGTGCCCCGGGCCGGTCATGCCACGATGTTGGCACCCCCATCGATATAAAGGGTGCTGCCGGTCAGGCGTCGGGCGAAGGGGCTGGCCAGGTAGGCGCAGGTGTAGCCGACATCCATGATATCGACCAATTCCCCAACCGGCGCGCGGCTTATGGCGTCATTCAGCAGACGGTCGAAATCCTTCAGACCGGATGCCGCGCGGGTCATCAGGGGGCCGGGCGACAGGGCGTGCACGCGGATGTGCTGTGGTCCCAGCTCATGCGCCAGATAGCGGCACGACGCCTCCAGCGCCGCCTTGACGGGTCCCATGACGTTGTAATTGGGCACCACGCGGTCGGCACCCAGATAGCTCATGGCGAACATGGCGCCGCCGTCGGCCATCAGGGGGGCCGCCAGCTTGGCCATGCGGATGAAGGAATGGCAGGAGATGTCCATGGCGCGGGCGAAGCCCTCGGCCGAGCAGTCCAGCAGGCCGCCCTTCAGATCCTCCTTGGGCGCGTAGGCGATGGAGTGGACCAGGATGTCCAGCCCGCCCCAGGTCTCGCGCACCGCGTCGAACACCGCCTCCAGCTGTCCCGGCGCCGTCACGTCCAGCGGCAGGAACAGGCGGGCACCCAGTTCCCGCGCCAGGGGCTCCACATGCGGCTTGGCCTTGTCGTTCAGGTAGGTCAGGGCCAGGTCCGCGCCCACCTCGTGGAAGGCCTTGGCGCAGCCATAGGCGATGGACTGGTCGTTGGCGATGCCTACCACCAGGGCGCGCTTGCCGGCCAGGATGCGGTGGGGGGTGGGCAGATTGGATGTCTCGGTGCTCATCAGGTCGCTCCCGTCAGCAGGCGCCGCGTGTGGCGGGCGATCATCTGTTCCTCATCCGTGGGCACGATCCAGGCGGCCACGCGGCTGCTGGGCGCGCTGATCCGGGTGGCGCCGTCCTCGGGCCGGGCATCCTCGGGCCGGGCGTTGGCCGCCCCGTCCAGCTCCACCCCCAGCCAGGCGGCGTGGTGGCAGACCGCCTCGCGCACGCCGGCGCTGTGTTCCCCGATGCCGGCGGTGAAGACCAGGGCGTCCAGCCCGCCCAGCGCCGCCGCCAGCGAGCCGATCTCCCGCCCGATGCGATAGGTGAACAGGTCCACCGCCAGCTTGGCCCGGGGCTCGGGCGAGGTTTCCAGGGTGCGCATGTCGCTGGAAATGCCGGAAACGCCCAGCAGGCCGGACCGCTGGTAGAGCAATTTCTCCAGGTCGCGCGGCCCCATATGCATCTCATCCATGAGGTACAGCAGCACGCCGGGGTCCAGGGTGCCGCACCGTGTCCCCATGGGCAGCCCTTCCACCGCCGTGAAGCCCATGGTGCTGGCCACGCTGCGGCCGCCGTCCATGGCGCACAGGCTGGCGCCGTTGCCCAGGTGGGCGACGATGACCTTGGCGCCGTCCAGGCCCAGCTCACCCAGGTGGGAGGCGATGTACTCGTAGGACAGGCCGTGGAAGCCATAGCGGCGCACGCCCCGGTCGGTGATCTCCGCCGGCAGGGCGAAGGCTTGGGCCAGGGGCGGCTGGGTGGCGTGGAAGGCGGTGTCGAAGCAGCCCACCTGGAACAGGCCGGGCGTGCTGGCCAGGATGCTGCGCGCCGGTGCCAGGTTGTGCCGTTGGTGCAGGGGCGCCAGGGGCACGAAGGTGGCCAGCCGGTCCAGCACGGCGGCGTCCAGTGCCGCCGGGGCGGTGAAGTCGCCGCCGCCGTGGACGATGCGATGGCCCACCGCCTCCACCTTATGGCCTTCCAGATGGGTGTTGATGAACCCCATCAGGAAGCGTGTGGCGGCGTCATGGTCGAAGGCGCCGGCCTCGGTACCGGTCCAGCGCCGTTCCCCCACCACGTCGCCGGCGGGGTGGCGGGCGATGAAGTGGGCGTTGTCGGTGCGCAGCCCCTCGATCTGGCCCTTCAGGAACAGTTCCAGCTGCCGGGTCTCATCCGCGAACAGCGAGAACTTGATGCTGGAGGAGCCGGCGTTGATGACGATGATGGCGTTGCTGATCTTTCTCCGGCGCATGGGCTTACCCCACCGCCTTGGCCGAGAGGGTGCGGCGGTGGCGGGCGATCAGGGCCGCCACGGCGCAGGAGGCCAGGCGCGCCGGCACGCTGTCGGCCCGGCTGGTCAGGATGATGGGAACGCGGGCGCCCAGCACGATGCCGGCGGCGTCCGCCCCGGCCAGGAAGGTCAGGCTCTTGGCCAGCATGTTCCCCGCCTCCAGGTCCGGCACCAGGATGACGTTGGCATGGCCGGCGACCGGGGAGGTCAAATGCTTGATGGTGGCGGCCTGGGGGCTGATGGCGTTGTCCAGCGCCAGGGGACCGTCCAGGATGGCGCCGGTGATCTGCCCGCGCTCCGCCATCTTGCACAGGGCGGCCGCCTCGATGGTGGAGGGGATCTTGGGGTTCACCGTCTCCACCGCCGACAGGATGGCGACGCGCACCTCGCCGAAGCCCAGGATCAGGGCCAGGTCGATGGCGTTCTGAACGATGTCCACCTTCTCCGCCAGCGTGGGCGCGATGTTGACGGCGGCGTCGGTGATGATCAGCGGATCGTCATGGCCGGGGATGTCCATGACGAAGCAGTGGCTGAGCCGCCGGGCGGTGCGCAGGCCGGTATCCGCCTTGACCACGGCGCCCATCAGCTCGTCCGTGTGCAGGCTGCCCTTCATCAGGGCCTCCGCCTTGCCCTCGCGCACCAGTTCCACCGCCCGCTGGGCGGAGGCGACGCTGTGCGGCGTATCAATGATGGGCAGGGTGCCGATGTCCAGGCCCGCCTGGTCCGCCACGGCGCGGATGCGCGCCTCCGGTCCCACCAGGATGGGGGCGATCAGGCCCAGGCGGGCGGCGTCCACCGCCCCCTCCAGCGCGCTCAGGTCGCAGGGGTGCGCCACCGCCGTGGGCGGCGGGCCGGCCTGGTGGGCGGCCGCGATCAGGCGCTGGTACTTTTTGTGCCGGGCGATGTCGGCCTGCACCGTGGGGGTGGTCGCGGCGGTCGGGCTGTCCATGGCGGTCTCCATAACGGGCGGGTCGAAAGCGGTCAGGCGGCGGTGCTGGCGCGTCCCCGCCTCGGTTTGGCGGGGGCGGGTTCCGTGGTAGCAGCTGGCGTGTCGGCGGATTGGAACAGGGCGATCACCTGGTCCAACCGCGCCGCCACGGCGGGGCTGGGCGGGTCGCCCGCCTCCACCAGGCGGCGCAGGGCCGTGGCGGCCGTGGCCCGGACCTCCGCGTCCGGCGGCAGCAGGGTGGGCAGGGCGGCCAGGGCCGCCGCCTCGTGCCGGTGCAGCAGGGCCGATTGCTTCCGCACCAGGGCCTTGAACTGGGCCAGGCTCAGCCGCTGGTCTGCCGGGGTCTGATGTCGCAGGGCCCGCAGCACGGTGAAGCGCCGTTCGTCGGCGCCGGGGTGCGTGTCCTCTTGGATGACATACAGCAGGGCGCGGGTGACGGCGGTCGCCAGCCCGTCGTGGCCGGTATCCGACGCCCCGGCCTCAGTAGCCGGCGGCGGGGTGTCCTCCGGCTGCCGCGTGGGCGTCTCCACACCGATAGCCGCTTGCAGCAAGGCGGAACCATAGACCGTCAGGAAAAAGGTTTCCGTGGCCCTGTCGCGCAGCTCGCGCCAGGTGTCCAGCGCATGGACGACGCTGTCCGACACGGCCTCCTGCACCTTCAGGAAGGGGTTGTCGGGGGCCACGGGCCGGCGGTAGGCGCGGGCCGTTTCCGCCAGGGCTGCGACGGGAAGCATCAGCGGGTTCTTGTCGGAGAACACCTCGAACCGCAGGCGGTTGGGGTGCAGGCGGCGCAGCAACTCCGCGCTCTCATCCGTCGCCAATTGCCGCACCACCGGGCGCAAGGTATGGGCATACAGGTCGCCGTTGAGGGCGGAGATTCGGGCCACGGTGGCGAACCGGCGGTCATCGCGCGCGTCGTTGCCGCCCAGCGCCCGGATGTCGTCCAGACCCCGCCGCTCGAACCGTGTCAGATAACGTCCCGACACCAGTTCGGCATGGGCTACGCCGGTCTTTTCCGTGAACACGGCCTGGTAAAGGCCCGGTGGCAGCATGTCGATCAGGTCCATGGTGCGGGCGAACTCGTCATGTTCCTTGGTCGCCACGGCGGCGGAGACGAAGATGCCCAGGTGGCCGATGCTGGGATGCAGAGAGTAGACGATGGTCTGGCCGCCGGCCTCCAGGTCCGCGTCGCTGTCATAGAGGTCCAAAATCCAGTCCAGCGCCTGCTGCGGCGGGGTGATGTCGTCCCCCCAGGAGCAGAAGACGATGATGGGCGACTTGATGGCTCGCAGGTCCACCGTGCTACCGTCCGACAGGGCGATGCCGCCGCGGGTCAGGCGGTTGCCCAGGAACAGCTCATCGGCGATGTACTGCATCTCCCCGGCATTCAGCAGGATGGGGCTGCCCCACCAGCGCTCGAACTCCAGAAAGCGCGGGCCTTCGGTGTCCACCTTGGAATAGACGGTGTAGTTCTTTTTCCACAGGGTGTTGGCGGGGTTCATGCTCTCGAAGTTGGCGATCAGCGCGGCGCCGTCGAAGATGCCGTTGCCCAAATCGCCGCTCAGCGTCGTCAGCCAGGTGCCACCCAGCAGGCCGCCCAGATAGCGCAGGGGATTCTTCTCATGCACCCCCGCCCAGTAGGAGAGGGGGGAGCCCGCCAGCACGATGGGGCCCGTCAGATCCGGCCGGGTCGCGGCCATCATCATGACCTGCCAGCCGGCCTGGCAGTTGCCGATCAGGGTGGGCTTGCCGTCCGCCTCCGGATGGAGCGCGGCCACCTTTTCCACGAAGGCGGCTTCCGCCCGGCAGACATCCTCCACCGTCTGGCCCGGCACCGGCTTGGGCAGGAAGCCGACGAAGTAACAGGGGTGCCGCTCGGCTATGGCCACGCCGATCTCGCTGTCATGCTTCATGCCGCCGATGCCGGGGCCGTGGCCGGCCCGGGGGTCGAAGACGACGAAGGGCCGCAGGCGCGGGTTGGCGGGCCGGTCGGCCGGGGGCAGGATGCGCACCAGGCAGTAATTTACCGGCCGGTCCAGCGTCCGCCCGTCCATGACCAGTTCGTAGGGGAAGCTCAGGACGTTGGGCCAGGCCTCGTCCATATGCTGGAAATGGTCGTTGCCGCGCTGGCGCAGTACATCCAGGAACAGCAGGGAGCGTTGGCCCGCGTCCACCCAATAGTCCATGGCCTGCTGGGCCAAGTGGGCCCAAGGCGCGGGATAAAGGGCCGGTTCCGTTCGCGTGGGGGTCGTCATGCTCGCCATTCGTGCCGTGTCCATGAAGTTCATCGTTCGGAGAGAATGCTGCATCGCGGCAATTGTAAGCGAGAAATATGAAGGATAGGAGAATCTATCCCGGAGGTTTGTGTTAGTTTGGCGCCAGAACTAATCCAATGAGGATTTTCGATGATTTGATCGATTCTGTTTCATTTAATAATGAATATCGGCCGGATTATTAACCATTAATACTTAAACCCGTCTCGAGCATCATCGCGTTCCAGGATAAAGCTTTCGGTTGGTGTATATTTATGATCTATGTCAACCATCTATCGGAAAATGGACGTCCCGGACGGCATGGGCCACACCTTGCACCACGCCGGTTTCTTCAGGGCGGGGCCGTTGGTGGCCGCCAGCCACCGCCCAGCGCCTGGGCCAGGGTGATGGCGGCGGCCAGCCGGTCGGCGCGCGACTGCACCAGGGCCAGCTCAACCGACAGTAGGCCGCGCTCGGCATCCAGCTGTTCCAGATAGGGGGAATAGCCGGCGCGGTAGCGGCTGGTGGCGATGGTCAGGGTGCGGGCCAGGGCATCGCGCTGGCGTAACAGCACCGCCTCCTGCTCCCCGCTGCGCTGCACGCCGGCCAGCCCGTCCTCCACCTCGCGGAAGGCGGTCAGGGCGGCCTTGCGATAGCCGAAGGCGGCGGCATCCCGCCGGGCTGCCGCGCCGTCGGCCTGGGCCTGCAGGCGGCCGCTGTCGAACAGGGGTGCCAGGATGCTGCCGCCCAGGGTGAAGACGTTGACCGGGTCGATCAGGCTGCTGACCACGGTGCCGCCGGCGGCGCTCAGCTGCACGTCGGGCAGGAAGGCGGCGCGTGCCGCGTCCAGGCCGTGGTCGGCCGCCACCAGTTGCTGTTCCGCCTGGGCGATGTCCGGCCGGCGGCGCAGCAGGTCGGCGGGCAGGCCCGCCGGCACCGGCGGCGGCGTCAGGCCGGTCAAGTCCAACCCACGCTCTATGGCGCGCGGGTTCTCGCCCAGCAGCAGGCTCAGGCCATCCTCCTGCCGGGTGATGGCCAGTTCGGTGGCGGGGATGAGCTGGGCCGTGGCCTCATATTCGGCTTGCGCCTGCGCCAGGTCCAGCTGGGCGGCGTAACCCGTCTCCGCCCGCCGCCGGGCCAGGTGCAAGGAGGCTTCGCGCGCAGCCAGGGTGCGTTTCAGCACATCCAGCCGGGCGTCCAATGCCCGCAGCCCGACATAGCCGGCGGCCGCCGAGGCGGCGACCGCCAGGCGCACGCTGTCATGCGCCGCCTCCGTTGCCAGCAGGGCGGCGCGGGCGGCTTCGCTGGCATCTTCGAGGCGACCGAACAGGTCCAGGTCATAGGCGGCAGTGGCTTGCCACTGTCCGGCCGTCTGCTGGCGCGGCTGACCAAAGGGGCTGACATCGCGCTGCCGGCCGCCGGCGGCGGCGAAGACCACGTTGGGCAGGCGCTGGGCCTCCGCCAGGCGGTATTGCGCCCGCGCTTCCGCCACGTGGGCGGCCCCCGCCATCACGTCGGTGTTGTTGGCCAGGGCTTGGTCGACGATGCGGGTCAGCACCGGGTCGCCGAAGGCCCGCCACCAGGCGGCCTCCACGGCGCCATCGGCGGTGTCGCGACCGCGCCAGGCAGATGGCGGCTCCACGGCGGCGGTCAGTGGCGCCTCCGGCCTGGGACCGGTGCAGGCGCACAGCAGAAGAAGCGCCAGGGGATGGGCCAGCCGTCTCATCGTGCGGCCCCCGGCGCGGTCCCACCGGGCTTGGCTCCGCCGGCGGTATCCACCCGCGTCTCCACCGACATGCCGGGGCGCAGGTGGTCGGCCAAGGGTTGGCCGGGGGTGATGGCGATGCGCACGCCAATGCGCTGCGGCACCTTGATGAAGTTGCCGGTGGCGTTGTCGGGCTTCAGCACTGCGAATTCGGAACCGGCGGCCGGCGACAGCATCTCCACCGTGCCGGTCAGTTCGGCCCCGTCCAGCGCGTCGACGGTGAAGCGCGCCGGCTGGCCCACGGCCATGTGCGCGGTCTGCGCCTCCTTGTAGTTGGCGATGATCCAACGGTCGTCCGGCACCAGGGACAGGAACTGGGTGCCGTTGGTGACGTACTGGCCCAGGCGCACGCCGACCTCGCCCACCTGGCCGTCCTCGGGGGCGTAGATCACCGTATGGTCCAAATCGATCTCCGCCAGGGTCAGCTGGGCCTGCGCCGCCTCCACCTGGGCCTGCAGCCCGTCGCGGCCCACGTCCACCGTGCGCACGTCCTGGCGGGCGATCTCGCCCCCCGCCTCGGCCTGGCGCACCTGCGCTTCGGCCTGGGCCAGGGCGGCCTGGGTCTGGTCGCGCTCCCGGATGGAGACGGAGCCGTCGCGCACCAGGTCGGTCACGCGGGCCATATCGGCCTGGGCGCGGGCCAGCTGGGCGCGGGCGTTGGCCAGGTTGGCCGTCTGGCCCGCCAGGCTGGCGGTGCGGGCGGCGTGGGCCTGCGCGCTGTTGGCCAGGGCCGCGCGCTGCGCCGCCAGGGTGGCCTGGGCCTGGTCCACCCGGGCGCGGTAGATGCGGTCGTCGATGCGGGCCAGCACCTGGCCGGCCTTGACGTGGGCGTAGTCGCCGACCAGCACCGCCACGACATAGCCGCTGACCTGCGGGGCGATCACTGTGGTGCGGCCCCGGATGTAGGCGTTCTCCGTCGCTTCCACCGCGCCGGCGAAGGGTGGCAGCCGCCAGGCGGCCAGCAGGGCCAGGATGGCGCCGACGGCTACGGCCAGGATGGCCAGGGCGGTCAGCCGGCCGCGCCGGGGCGGATGCCAGTAATGGTGGGTATCGGGGGCGCTCATGATCCGCGTCTCCGGCGCAGGGTGTTGAACAGGACGAGGTAGCCGACATAAAGCGCGTTCAGCAGCGCCAGGCCGGCCACGAATAGGAAGACATCGTTGAAGGCCAGCACGGCGGCCTCGCGCCCCAGGGCTTGGCCCAGCGGGCCGCCGCCCCCCATCGCCAGGCGGGCCACCACCTGCGGGTCGGACGCCACCAGATGTTCCGACAGGGTTTGGGCATGCCAATGGGATGAGGCCACCTGCAGGCTGCCCAGCAGGGCGGAGCCCGCCAGCCCGCCCACGTTTTGGGTGATGCTGAACAGCACCATGAAGGTGACCAGGTGGTCCGGCCCCTTCGCCACCATGCGCAGGAAGCCCAGCACCAGGGCCGGCCCGATGAACAGCGTGGTGCCGAAGGCGATCAGCGCCTGGCTGAGGTACAGCTGCGGCGGGCGCACCAGGCTGGTGGCGTCGCTGTCCAGCCAAGCGCCGGCAGCGATCAGCAGCGACGCCGCGATGACCTGATAGGGCAGGCGCTGTTCCGACAGGGTCAAGGCGGCCGTCAGCGTGCCGCCCAGCATGGCCACGGCCACGATGGCGAACAGGGGGTGCAGCTGATCGTTGATCAGGCCGCCCGCCGTCAGCAGGCCGACCGCGCCATAGGTCTGCTCCGCCAATGATACCCGCACCAGCAACGCGGCGGCGGCGAAGCGCGCCATGTCCAGCGTGGTCAGCCAGTGGACGCGGATCAGCGGCCGGTTGCGCCGCCGCTCGATCAGCCAAGCCAGGGTGAACAGGGGCACGGCCGCCGCCAGCGCCCAGCCCAGCCAGGGCGTGTCCACCCACCACAGCAGGCGGCCCTGGCCCAGCACGCCGCAGACCAGCACCAGGCAGGGCAGCATCAGGCCGATGATGGCGAAGTCCAGCGGCTGGAAGGCGGGCGCGCGGTCGCTGGGCGGCAGGGGCAGGGCGGTGATGGCGGCCAGCACCGCCAGCGCGATGCCGATCTCCATCAGATGCAGGCCCTGCCACTGGTGCAGCGCCAACATCTCCACCGGCACCAGGCGGGCCAGCGGCGTGCCCAGCTGGGTCAGGCCGATGCCGATGACCAGGGACAGGGGCCGCAGGCGGCCGGGAAACACCTGCAGCAGATTGTAAATGGTCATGGTGGTCAGGCCGGCCGCCGTCATGCCGCTGACCGCGCGGATGATGGCGGCGGCGGCGAAGCCGGGAACGACGAATTGCAATAGGCCGGCCAGGGCGTAGGCGATCAACAGTGTGCCGGTCACCGCCGGAATGCCGAATTGCACCCGCGCCTTCACCAGCATCAGGTTGGCGCCGGCGTTGAAGGCGACATAGAGGGCGGGAAGCCAGCTGGCCTGGTCGATGTAGACGCCCAGCGCGCCGGACAGGCTGGCCAGGTTCACGTTCACCAGCGCGTTGCCCAGGGTGGCCGCCACCCCCACCAGCACGGCGACGGCGGCATAACCCAGCCGGCGGCCCAGCGGGTGCGCCGGCGCGGCGGGCGAGCCGACGAAGGTCGGCCGCTCCTCCGGCCGGAACGCATAGTCGTCGCCGGTGACCGTCATGGGGCCGCCGCCGGATCGCGCAGCTGATGCAGCATCAGCGAGGTGTCCAGATGGACGCGGTAGTCGACGATCCAGCCCTGCTCCCACCGGCAGATGGCCAGGCGCGGCACGTCGAAGGCCCGCTTGAGCGGGGCGGCGTCGGGTCCATCCAGCAGGTCGGCGGGCAGGGTCAGGCCGCCGCTGGCGGTGCCGGTCAGCCGCGCCACGGCGCAGCTGTGGTGGCCGTCGTGGCTGCTGAACAATTCCAGGTAAGACTCCACATGGATGCGGGCATCGGGGAAGGCGGCGCAGAAGCGGATGGCCTGATCAATGTGCGCGCGCTTGTGCAGGGGTGGTGCCGCACCATCGCCGTGCGCCACCAAATCCTCCCCCAGGAACTCGGCATAGTCGTGCCAGCGCCGGTCGTTCCAAGCGCGGTCCAGGGCGCGCATCCGGTCGAGCGTGCGGCGTACCGCCATGTCAGGCCCGCGGCGGGCGCTGTGACATTCCAAGTGTCAACCCCATCAGCACCACTCCCCATTTCCCCGGAAGCCATCCTCCGGTTGCCTCTCGGGGACCAATGCTAGGGGCGGGGGCCGGCGGGGATGGAGTGAGCCATCCGGCGCTTACGGTTAGCCTGCCTGGACCGCCGCCTTGGGCGGCAGCAGCCGGTCCATCACCGCCTGGAATCCCGGGCGGTCGCGCCAGGCGTCGAAGCGGCTGTCGGTGCGCAGCCAGACGGTCGACAGCTCCCGCCGGTCGATGGCGTGATTGAGGGCCGCCAGGCCGCGCGCCTCCTCGTTCAGGGCGGCGGCCAAGGTGGCGCGGGTGAAGGCGGTGGCGGGAACGGTGTCGGATGTGGCCAGCAGGCGCCAGCCCCGCTCCGGCTCGCCCAGCCAGGCCTCGATCTCCGCACGGGCGTAAACCAGGTCGGGGTGCTTGGCGGTGGCGCGTTCAATGGGGCCGACCAGGGCCCGGGCGCCGTCGGGGTCGCCGCCGAAGACATGGGCCAGGGCGCGGCAGACCAGCACCTCCGCCGACATGCCCGCCGCCTGTCCGTCCGCTTGGGGCCCGGTGGCGATCAGATGGGCATGGCGGCGGCCCTGATAGTGGCTGATGGCCTCCGCGATGTCCTGCTGCACGGAAAAGGGCTCGATGGCGCGGGCTTCGCGGAATAAGTGCTCCGCCTCCTCCTGCCGGTCGAGGATGGTGAGAAGGACGCCGTAGAGGCGGGCGGCGCGGGCGTGATCGCCCAAGCGCAGGGCGCGGGCGAAGTCCGCCTCCGCCGCCGGGGCGTCGCGGTCCAGCCAGGCGGCCACGGTGGCCCGCGCCGTCAGCGCCTCCACCGACTGGGGATCGATTTCCAGGGCGCGCCGCACGGCGGCATCGGCCGTCGCCTTGGCCTCGGCATGGCCGACAAGGCCCAGGCGGAACAGGTCGCACTGGCAGTCGGCCACGCCCGAATGGCCCCGGGCGTAGTCGGCCGCCCCCTCCGCCACCCGCTGGAAGATCTCCAGCGCCTCATACAAGGCGGCCGGCGTCTGCTGGTCCAGCAGCTGGCGGGCGCGGTAGACGCGGGCGTGCGCCTCCAGCGCCACCGGGCCGGGGGCGATGCGCGAGGCGCGCATGGCGCTGGTGTCCAGGCGCACCCGGCTCAGCACCGTGGCGGCGATGCGTTCCTGCAGGCGCAGGTGCTCGTGGTCGGGGGCGTCGAAGCGGTCGGACCAGATGACGAAACCCTTGGGGTTCGACACCTCCACCGTCACGCGCAGCATACCGTCCTGGCGGCGCACCGTGCCCTGCAGCACGGCGTCCACCCCCAGCTCGCGCGCCAGGGCCGGCACGGTCCAGCCCTGGTCGTGTGCCTGGAAGGCGACCGCGCGCGAGGCGACGCGCAGGCCCTGTGCCCGGCCCAGGGCGTAGATCAATTCATCCGTCAGGCCGTCGGCGAAGCTTTCATCCCCCGGCGCGCGGCTCAGCGCCCGCAGCGGCATGACAGCCACGGCGGCGCCGAAACCGGGGGTGTAGGTCGGGCCTTCCGCCAGGGGTGCCGGCGCGTCCGTCTCCACAGCCGGCGGCGTGGTGTTCAGGGTGAAGTGCGGGACGTAGCCGCCGGTCGGTAGGCTGACGACCACCGGATCGGCCCGGCCGGGGCCGGCGTAGTGATCCTCCAGCTTGCGGCGCAGGCGCCGCGCCTCCACCCGCACGGTGCTGTCGATACGGGGGTCGTAGGGCGGTTCGCGGCCATAGACGGCGTTGCCGATCACCGCTTCCCTCAAGGTGGCGCCACCGTCCTTCAGCGTCTCCTCGACGATGAAGTGCAGGAAGGCCAGCAGCCGTTCCGACCCGGCGAACTGGGGGCTGGCCCGCAGCCGGTCGACCTGTTCGCGCACGGCCCAGGGCGACGGCGTCTTGGTGGGATCCACGGGGGCCCTGTCCTTCTGAAAATTGGGCTGAAAATTGAGCTGAAAATTTGGATATCACGCAATTTATGACCGGCGCCGCCGGCGCCGGTCAAGGCAGGCACCCGGTCTCACAGGTTGATATAACGGTTAGCTGGCCCTGGCTAACGGCGCTTGGGCCTTGTGAACCGATATTGTCCGGCAGGGCAGGCGCAAGGGGGATGGGATGGTGGAATTGCCATGGTTGCAGATATCGGGTGCCGTCGCCGGTGGGGTGGTCGGCGGCTTCTCGGGCTTCGTCGCCAATACCTTCCATGAGCGGCGCGTGCGCCTGCGGGCCAAGCGCAACATCGCCTGCGCCCTGATTGGCGAGATCGGCGCCCTGTCGCAGCATATCGAGGAGAATTACCTGTCGATGCTGCGCGCCGACCTGCAGGCTTGCGGCGACGCGCCATCGGTCGTGCATCACGCCTTCCGCGGTGACCGTGACTATATGCCCGTGTTCCGTGCCCTGGGCAGCACGGTGGGTTACCTGCCCACGCCGCTGCCGCGCGACCTGGTCTCCTGGTACACCAGCTTGGCGGCGGGGCTGGAGCGGGCGCGGGCCCTGCACGAGCTGTCCGGCCAACGCGACCCTGAGGCCGTGGCCTTCGCCGTGCGGCTGGCCAAGATCCAGGATGCGGCGTTCATCGATCTGTTGGCCCGGTCGCGCAAGTTGCTGGAAGCCTTAGATTGTATTTAGGATACGATCTTACGAAATCCGTTCAGCAATGCGTCCAGTTCAAGGGTGGTCTTCCCACAGGAAGGATCAGCAACGTTTTATTGTGGGTTTTGACCGGCGGCGCATCTAAATGGACGTGTCTATAAATTAGGCGCTCAAGAAAATCCGAAACGATTCAAGTACCTATCGGCAGATTTTGGTAAATGTGCCGCCGGCATTAAATCTAAAATTTTATGAATATTGTCTTTGTTGTTAAGCAAGATGCCTTGCCGAGGCCTGGGTCATGCCTAGATGAAAGGCGTAGGCGGGGGCCAAAACACCAGCTTATCCCACCTGTTCACAGACTGTTATCGCCTGATTCATATAGAATTTTCAAGAGGATGAGGGGGCGTCCCCGATTCATGGGTCAAAACTACCCCCTAAGGGCTAGGCGCAGAGACCTAGGCCCTTCGCGATATATTAACCTTTACGACCTAGAACTATTCCCTAGCAAAGCACCCGGCATATTCGGCATCCAGTTTTAAAAGGTATACTACGTGACCGCCCATCAACATTCAGCTGTCCGTGCTGTTACCGATACCATGCAGCGGCACGACCACCAGGACGACCCCTTGACCCACGTCCTGTCCGCGCTGGCGGCACAGGGCCAGCTGGCCAACGGCGCGGTGGCGCGTGCGCAGGCGGCGGGTGGCCGGGTGGACCGCCGGCTGGTGGATTTGGGTCTGGTGTCGGAAGAGCATATGGCGGGGGCGTACGCCCAGGCCCTGGGCCTGGCGCTGTGGCCGGCCGACCATTTGCCCGAGGCGCCGGTGATGATGGAAACGGCCAACCTGTCCTTCCTGAAGACCAAGCTGATGCTGCCCCTGACCGCGGGCGGCGCCTCTGGCGACGGCACCCAGGCCGTGTTCGCCGTGGCCGACCCGCTGGATACCCAGGCGCTGAAGGCAGCCGCCTTCCTTGCTGGTCGCCCGGTGCGTCCCGTGGTCATGACCGGCACCGCCATCGCCGCAGCGCTGGACCGCCTGTATGAGGCCGCACCGGCCGCCGCCAACCAGGCCGAGATACCCGACCTGCTGGAGGGCGACGCCGAGCGCCTGCGGGACCTGGCCAGCGAGGGACCGGTGGTGCGCCTGGTGGGCAACGCCATCCAGGCGGCGCTGGCCGCGGGCGCCACCGACATCCATGTCGAGCCCATGGCCGACCGCCTGGTCGTCCGCCACCGCGTCGACGGCATCCTGCGCGAGGCCGAGGTGCTGCCCCGGCGCGTGGCCGCCGGCTTCATCACCCGCGTCAAGGTCATGGCCGGCCTGGACATCGGTGAGCGGCGCCTGCCCCAGGACGGCCGCATCCGCCAGACCCTGCAGGGCCGCGAGATCGACTTCCGCGTCTCCACCACCCCCACCGTGCATGGCGAGGATGTGGTGATGCGCATCCTGGACCAGCAGACCGCCGGCGGCCGGCTGGACAACCTGGGCCTGCCGGCCTGGGTGGCGGACCCGCTGGCGGCCGAGCTGGACCGCCCCCACGGCATCGTGCTGGTGACGGGGCCCACCGGCAGCGGCAAGACCACCACCCTCTATGCCGGCCTGCGCGGCATGGACGCCGCCCGCCGCAAGATCCTGACCGTCGAGGATCCGGTGGAATATTTGCTGGACGGCATCAACCAGACCCAGGTGAAGCCGGGCATCGGCCTGACCTTCGCCCATGCCCTGCGCAGCTTCCTGCGCCAGGATCCCGACGTCATCCTGGTTGGTGAGATGCGCGATGGTGAGACCACCAAGGTGGCGGTGCAGGCGGCCCTGACCGGCCACCTGGTGCTGTCCACCCTGCACACCAACGACGCCGCCGGCGCGGTGCCGCGCCTGATGGATATGGGGGTGGACCCCTATTTGCTGGCCTCCACCCTCAACGGCGTGCTGGCCCAGCGCCTGGTGCGCACCCTGTGCCCCCACTGCCGCCAGCCCCAGGCCCTGTCGGCCGAGGCGGCGGCGTCACTGGGCCTGCCGGCGCGCCCGACCACGGTCTATCGCGCCGTGGGCTGCCCCGCCTGCAACGGCACGGGCTATCGCGGCCGCTGCGCCATCGCCGAGTGGCTGCCCGTCAACGACCAGGTGCGGGCGCTGATCCGCCAGGGGGCGTCGTCGGCTGAGATCGAGGCGGCGGCGGTGTCGACCGGCGGCATGGTGCCCCTGTACCAGGACGGCCTGCAGCGGGTGTTGGACGGTGTAACAACGCCTGAAGAAATTTTGCGCGTGACCAAAGCGGATTAAGAAAAATGACGACGATGGCCATGACCAACTTCACCTACCGATCCGTCGACGCCAATGGCCGCGCCAGCCGGGGCACCATCGAAGCCGCCGACCGCCGCGCAGCCGTCGATCAGCTGATGCAGCGCGGCCTGACGCCGCTGTCGATCAAGGCGGAAGGGGCCGGTCGCGCCTTCGGCGGGGGTGGCGCCAAGGGCCTCAAGCGGGCGGAACGGCTGTCCCTGGTGCGGGACCTGGCCAACCTGGTCTCCGCCGGCTTCGCCCTGGAACCGGCCCTGGGCCTGGTCGCCGACCAGATGCCGCGTCCGGCCGCCGCTGCCCTGGTGGGTGAGATTCGCGCCCGGGTGCGCGCCGGCGACAGCCTGGCGGCCGCCTTGACCGCCCAGCGCGGGGTCTTCCCGCCGGAGTTCGTGGGCATGGTCGCGGCGGGGGAGCAGGGCGGATCCCTGGCCGCTGCCCTGGGCCACCTGGCGAGCTTGGAGGAGGACCGCGCTCAGTTCCGCCAGTGCCTGATCAGCGCCATGACCTATCCCGCCCTGATCGGCCTTCTGACCCTGGCGGCCCTGGCCCTGATGGCCGGTTATGTCCTGCCGCAGTTCCAGGATCTGTTCGCCGGCAGCAAGGCCAAACTGCCCGCCGCCACCGCCGCCGTCCTGGCCATCGGTGACCTGCTGGGCCGCTTCGGCCCCGGCCTGCTGGCGGGCGGCGCCCTGGCCATGCTGGCGACCTTGCGCGCCTACCGCCAGCCCGAGTTGCGCCTGCGCATGGACCGCATGCTGCTGGTGGCCACGGGCCCCCTGGGCCGGCTGATCGGGGACGCCCAGCTGGCGCTCTACACCCGTACGCTGGCCAGCCTGCTCAGCGGCGGGGTGCCGCTGGCCTCCGCCCTGGCCACCGCCGGCGGCTGCGTCGCCAACCGCGCGCTGGCCGGCGCCGCCGACCGGGTGCGCGTCGCCGTGCGCGGCGGGTCCGACCTCAGCCGGGCGGTGCAGGCCGAACCGCTGTTCCCCCGTCGCCTGTCGCGCATGCTGGCCATGGCGGAACAGACCGCCAGCCTGCCCCAGGGCCTGCTGGATCTGTCGAAAGTGTTGGAGCGCGAAAGGGGCGTAGCGCTGGATAGGGCCTTGTCTTTGGTGACGCCCGTCCTAACCCTTGTTCTCGGCGGCATGGTCGGCGGCATCTTCGCCGCCCTCATCGCGGGGATCCTCAGCCTGAATGACATCGCCCTCTGACACCCTGGACCTGAACCCCATCTTCCGTCGTAACCGCGGGAGGCAGCGGGGGTTCACCCTGGTCGAGGTGCTGGTGGTGCTGGTGATCATCGGCCTGTTGGGCCTGCTGGTCGCCCCCAACCTGGTCGCCCGCTTAGGAAAAGCGAAGGGGGAGGCGGCGCAGGCCCAGATCAACACCCTGGTGGCGGCCGTCGACCTGTTCTACGTCGATGTCGGCCGCTATCCCACGACGCAAGAGGGGCTGGACGCGCTGGTGACCGCGCCCGCCGGCGACGCCAGCTGGCGCGGGCCCTACCTGCGCAAGCGCCAGGCCCTGATCGATCCCTGGGGCAACGCCTACCGCTACAAGGTGCCGGGCGACCACGGCGCCTACGACATCTTCACCTATGGCAGCGACAACGCCCCGGGCGGCGAGGGCGACGCCCGCGATGTCACCAGCTGGTAGGTCATCATGCCGGTCGAGGTCCCACCGCGGCATGCGGCCGGCTTCACGCTGGTCGAGGTGCTGGTGGTGCTGGTGATCCTGGGCATCCTGGGGGCGGCCCTGGCCCTGGGCATCCAGGACCGCCTGCCCGGCCTGCGCTTCAGCGCCGCCGTCTCCGCGCTTGAGGATGAGCTGCGCAACCGGCAGGTGGAGGCCATGGTGACCGGCCAGCCGGTGGCCTTTTCCCTGGATGACCTGAAGCATCCCACCGGCGGTGCCGCCGGCCGGCGGCTGCGCCGCATCGCCGCCGTGACCCTGACCATCGACAGCGCCGATGCCGGCCGACCCGGCGCCGTGGTGTTCCTGCCCGGCGGCTGGTCCCCCGGCGCCGAAATCCGTCTCAGCGAGGGCGACCGCGCCGCCACCGTGCGGGTGGACTGGCCGCTGGGCACCGTCCACCGCGAATAGGAAGGGGCCAGATTGACGGAAATGCCCATGCGCCGCGCGGCCGGCTTCACCCTGCTGGAAATGCTCATCGCCCTGGCCATCTTCGGCCTGGGCACGGCGCTGCTGATGCAGTCCGCCTGGTCCGGCGCCTGGGCGGCGCGGCAGGCGTGGGGGGAGACGGCGGCCTTGCGCCTGGCCCAGTCGGTGGCGGCGGAGGCGGGTGTTGCCATCCCCTTGGCCGACCGGGCCACGGACGTGCCGCTGGAGGGGACGGAAGGGGGCCTGCCCTACCGTGTCAAAATTGTGCCGGTGGCCGTTTCCCCGACCGGCGACCGGGACTATCGGGTAGAAGTCCGCGACATGGCCCCGCCGCCCCGGACAATGACAGGCACAGTTACAGACGCGCCTGGGACGGCGCGGGGAACGGAGGGGTCCGTATTGGCGGTCGTCACCAGCCGGGCCGTGGTGGACGACACGCGATGACGGCGATGGCCCGCGCGATCCGAAATGCCCCCAACAGCCGCCAGGGCATGACCCTGGTGGAGGCACTGGTGGCCCTGGCCCTGCTGGGCATGCTGGCTGTGGCGGCCGTGGGCCTCCTGCCCCTGATGAACCGCATGGCCGACCGCAGCGGCGCCCTGCAACGCGCCGCCGCCGACCTGGGCCGGGTGCATGACTTCACCCGCTTCCTGGTGACCAACGCCCTGACGCCCGGCGACCTGGGCGCGGCCGGGGGGGACATGCCGCCGCTGGAACGCGACGCCCGGCATTTCGACGTGCTGGCGCCCCTGCCCACCGGCCTGGGCCGGGGCGGTCTCTACCGCATCGCCCTGACGGTGGAGGGGCAGGCCGGCCATCTGGCCCTGCGCCTGCGGGTGGCGCCCCTGCGCCCGGACGGCCCGCCGCCGGGCGACGGCGTGCTGGTCGGCGGCGCGACGCGCATCGCCTGGTCCTATTTCGATGCGCAGGCCCACGCCTGGACCGACCGCTGGACGGACGCCTCCCGGGCCCCGGCCCTGGTGCGGCTGGACGTGGCGCTGGCTGGGGGGGAGGCGCCGTGGCCGCCCATGATCGCCGCCCCCCTGGTGCGGGGCGGGGTGCTGTGCGCCTACGATCCCGTGCAGGGCGGCTGCCGCCCGGGAGGGGCCTAGATGCCCACCCTGGCCAGCCGCCTGAAACGCGTGGCCGTGCTGGCCATGGACGGATTGGCCGACGGTGTCGTCGCGGCCTTGCCGCGCCGCTGGCGCCAGCCCCTGGGGCTGGAGGTGCCGGTCGTGTTCGTGCCGCCCGGCGGTGCCGGCGTGACCGCACCGGCGGGGCGCGCGCCCGTGCGCCTGGTTCTGGATCCGTCGGACGTGCACACGGTGGACGTGCCCTTGCCTAAAGGCGGGCTGGGCGGTGCCATCGTCGACGCGCGCGGCTTCGTCGAGATGCAGGCCCATCGCTTCATGCCCCTGCGTCCCGATCTGCTGGCCTGGGACGTGGTGATGGTGCCGCCGGGCGACGGGGGTGGGACCGCATCCGCCTATATCGCCCGCGTCTACATGGTGCGGCGGGCGGTGCTGTCGGCGGCACTGGCCTCGGCGGTGGCGGCGGGCCTGACCTTGGCCGGCGTCACCGCGTCGGTGGCGGGTGGACGGGCGCCGGAATTCCTCCGCTTCAACACCCTGCGGGTGCGCCGGCGGGCCTTGGGGATGGCCATGGTCGCCGGCCTGTTCTGGCTGGCCCTGCCCATTCCCTTCGCGGTTGCCATCTGGATCCTGGACCAGCAGACCGCCAACGTGGAGCAGAAGCTGGCGGCGGTGGCCAAGGAGGCGCGGGCCGTGCAGGACCTGCGCGACCGCATTCTGTTCCTTAGCCCCGACGCCCCCGCGACCGCCGTGCTGCTGGCCCAGCCGGGCCGGGGCCAGGTGCTGGATGAACTGGCGCTGGCCCTGCCCGACAGCGTCTGGCTGAAGGACGTGACGCTGACGCCCCAGGCCGTGACCCTGCAGGGCCGGGCATCCGACCTGGCCGACGTGCTGGCCCGCGTCCGGGCGGCCGGCCCCTTCACCGATCCGCATTTCACCGACCCCGCCGACGCCGCGGCCGCCTCGCCGGCCGCGCCCGTGGCCGGCCAGTCCGGCGGCCCGGTGCGCGACTTCACACTGGCGACCAGCCTTGCCGTGGGGAGACCGTGAGATGGCCGCTGCCGCGCCGCGCCCCGTGTTCGTGCTGGCCATCGCCCTGTGCCTGCTGGCGCTGCCGCCCTACCTCTACCTGGCGCCCTTGGTGGACGGGGTGCAGGAGGCGGCCAGCCGCCGCGTCGCCCGCCTGGATCAGCTGGGAAGTGCCCGCGCCCTGCTGACCCAGCGCGACGATCTCAGCCGCCGGGCGGCCCTGTTCGACCAGGCGCTGGGGACACACACCCTGCTGCGCAGGGGCGCGGACGTGGCGGCGGTGCAGGCCGATGCCGAAGGCGACATTCGCGGCGCCCTGCGGCAGGCCGGCGTCACCGTCCGCACCCTGACGGCGCGATCGGACGCGGGCCGCGGTGCCTATCGCCGCATCCACCTGTCCGTGGCGGCGGAGGGGGACGCCGTGGCCGTGACCAACGCCGTGGCGGCGCTGGACGGCGTGCGCCCCCGCTTGCTGCTGCGATCCGTGCATGTGCATGCCGACGCGACGGAACCGGCGGCGGCCGGGCCTAGTTTTGGCCGGGCCGCGCGTGGCCCCGCGCCGGGTCCCGTGCCGGGCGAAGACCGTCCCGTCACCCTGGAGCTGGAGATCGACGTCTATGCCGACCTGGCCGCCTCTTGACCGGCCCGCGCTGATCCTGGCAGCGGCCGGGCTGGCGGTTGGCGCCGGCCTGGCGCTGGCGGTGGCCGTCGATGCGTCGGACCAGCCGGTGCGGGCCCGCGCGCCGTTGCCGGCGGTTCCGGCACTGGCCGGCCCCACCGCCATGGGTCTGTCCGCCGAGCCGGGGGAGGCGGCGCGGCGCCCTCTGTTCACGCCCGACCGGCGGCCCCCCCTGAAGGGAGGGGGGGCGGTGGCGCCGGATGGGCCGGACCTGCAGGTGACGGGCGTGGTCACCGGCGCTGCGGGCGGGGCTGCCACCGGCCTGGACCGCAAGACGCAGAAGCCATTCAGCGTGCGCCTGGGCGATGACCTTCAGGGCTGGACGGTGGAGGCCATCGGCCGCGCTACCCTGCGCCTGCGCCGGGGAGCGGCCGTGCGCGACTATCCCCTTGTCTTGCCGCCGCCGCCCGCGGCGGGCGTTCCCATTGTGCCCGCGGCGACGCCAGCGCCCACACCGTCCCCCGCCGCCAGCGCTGCCGGCGGGCGAGCGCCGCCGCCAAGCGCGACCCCCACCAATGGCGCCCCTTCTGCCACCGGCACGCCGCCGCCATCCGGGGTGGTACCGGGGCCGACGGCGCCCTCGGCCAAGCCTTCCGGGGCGCCGCCGGCGACCGGCCCCGCCGCCGCCAATCCGCCGCCGCCGGATCCCCAGCAGTTGGATGCTCAGCCCAGCCATCCGCCCTCCCGGCCCCCTCCTGACAGTACACCCAGGCAGCAGCCATGAACCCAGCCCACCCCAGTGCTCCGCCCCGCCTGCTGCTCGCCGCGTGCCTGGCCTTGTTCGGCTGTACGGAAAGCGCCGTGACCCGCGGGCCGGGCACGCCCTTGCCGTCCTCGCCACCCGCCGCCACCGCGCCGGTCAGCAGCGTCATCGGCCCCAATGCCCCGCCGCCGCGCGTGCCGGCGCAGACCGTGACCGGTACCGGGCAGCTGGTGCGGCAGACCCGGCCGGTTTCGGGCGTGACCCCGGCCGGTGCGGACGCGGGTGAGCCGGTGGAGATGAACTTCGTCAACGCCGATGTCCGTTCCGTGCTCGACGCCGTCCTGGGCGGCATGCTGGGCCTGAATTACACCATCGATCCCAAGGTGCAGGGCCAGGTGACCATCCGTACCACCCGGCCGCTGGCAAGGGGGCAGGCGCTGGCGGCGGTGGACGCGGCCCTGCGCACCCAGGGCTTCGCCATCATCGGCGGCGATGGCTTCTATCAGGTGGTGCCGGCGGCCGACGCCGCCGGCCAGGCGCCGGTGCAGACCACCTCGGCGGCGGAGCGCACGGCGGGCTTCAGCACCGCCATCGTGCCCATCCGGCATGTCTCGGTGGCGGAACTGGACAAGATCGTCCATCCCCTGACCCGCCAGGGCTTCATCCAGCTGGCGGACGCCGGCCGCAACATCTTCATCGTCAACGGCACGGCGCATGAGATCGAGTCCTTCACCCAACTGGTCGCCAGCTTCGATGTCGACTGGCTGGCCGGCCTGTCCTTCTCCCTCCACACCCTGCAGTCGGTGGAGCCGGCTCGGCTGGAGGCGGAGTTGCGCCGTGTGCTGCAACTGGACGGGGGACCCTTGCAGGGCATGATCGACTTCGTGCCCATCAACCGGCTGAACGCCCTGCTGGTGGTGGCCAAGCGGCCGGAGTTGCTGCCCACCGTGGGCACCTGGATCGACCGGCTGGACCGACCCGGCCCCGACGGTGGCAAGGTGGTGCACTTCTATGAGGTGCAGAACGGGTCCGCCGTGGAGCTTGCCAACGCCCTGAACCGGCTGGTGGGCCGTGCCGGTGCTGAGCAGCAGCAGGGGACGGAGCAGCAGGGCCGGGGCCGCGCCGGCGGCCGGTCCACAACGACGACCACGGCGATGACCGCCAGCCGAGGGGGGCTGTCCACCGGCGCCGGCAGCAGCCCGCCCAGCGGCAGCGCCGCCACCGGCGCCTCCGGTTCCGCCGCCAGCGCGCCGCCCAGCCCCGTGGCCAGCGGGGCCACCCTGCCCAGCGCCGCGGGCGGGGGCGGAGAGGAGGAGGATGGGCTATCGGAACTGAAGGGCGTGCGCGTCGTGGCGGATGAGCGGCGCAACGCCCTGCTGATCTTCGGCTCAGGCGCGCAGTACGCCCTGCTGGAACAGGTGCTGACCCGCCTGGACGCACCGCGCGAGCAGGTGCTGATCGAGGCGACGATCGCCGAGGTGACGCTGAACGACCAGCTGAACTTCGGTGTCCAGTGGTTCCTGGACCGGGGCAGCAGCACGGCGGGCTTTTCCAACACCAACGGCGCCACCGTGGGGGCCAGCTACCCCAACTTCAACTACACCTTCCTGACCCCCAATACCCGGGTGGTACTGAACGCCCTGTCCAGCGTCACCGACGTGCAGGTGTTGTCGGCGCCCCGCCTGATGGTGCTGAACAACGAGACGGCGCGCCTGCAGGTGGGTGACCAGGTGCCGGTGGTGGTGCAGTCGGCCACCAGCACGCTGACCAGTGACAGCGCCGTGGTGAACTCCGTCGAATATCACGACACCGGCGTGATCCTGGAAGTGACGCCCCGCATCAACCGCAGTGGCGCCGTGGTGCTGGACGTGAACCAGGAGGTCAGCACCGTGACCAACACCACCACGTCCGGCATCGACAGCCCCACCATCCAGCAGCGCAAGATCACCAGCGTGGTGAACGTGCAGGATGGGGAGACGGTGGCCCTGGGCGGCCTGATCAGCGACACCTCCAGCCGCAACGGCGCCGGCATCCCCTACCTGCGCGACATCCCGGTGCTGGGCAAGCTGTTCGGCACCGACGGCCATACCAAGGGCCGGACCGAGCTGCTGGTCTTCCTGCGCCCGGTCATCGTGCGCGACGCCACCCGGGCGCGCGAGGTGACGGACGCCCTGCGCGCCAGCATGAGCCGCCTGGAAATCTTCGCCGGCGCCACTGGCGGCACGCCGGTACCGTCGCCGGCCGTGGTGCCGCCCCCGGTACAGACCATGCCTTTGCCGGCCACGCCGCCGTCCTATGAGCCGGCCGCGCCCACGGGTCGATGATGGCCGGGGGCGTGCCCAGGGGAGTAGGCTCCAGTAGGGACGGCTATGCCCTGCTGCTGGTCCTGTTCCTGCTGGCCATGGCCACGGCGGTGGGCCTTGTCGTCATGGGCAATGGCCTGTCGGCGCGCAAGCTGGCGCGCGTCGCCTCCATCGCGGCGGGGCAGGACCAGCGGGCGGCGGCGGCGACCTGGATGGCGCTGGACGCCCTGCTGACGCAAGGGGATGCCGACATCCCGGCGCCCCGGCGGCTGGTGCTGGATGGCCAGGCGCTGACCGTCACCGTGGCGCCGGAAACCGGTCGCATCGACCTCAACGGCCTGTCGCGCAAGGCGTTGGCCCAGGCCATCCACACCCTGGGTTTTTCGGAAGGCCAGGCGCTGAAGGCGGCCGATGCCATTGCCGCCTGGCGCGGCATGGATCCCCCGGGCGCCAGCGGCCTGGACCTGACCATCGATCCCGTGCGCGCCCTGTGGTCGCTCGAGGATCTGGACGCTGTCCCGGGCCTGGACCCGGACGTGGCCGCCTGCCTGCGCCGCTGGGGCACGGTTTATGCCCGGGGACCCTTCCATGGCCTGGCGCCGCTGGTGCGCCGCCCGGGCGCGAAGCCGGCGGCGGGGCCAGTGGGGGGGCCAGTGGGGGGTGAGGAACGGGGCGAGGGGCCGCTGGGCCTGGTCGCCGGCGGCATGGTGCGGGTGACGGTGGCGGAGGAAGGGCGGCCCCAGGTGCGGCGCAGCGTGCTGCTGTATCGCGGCGTGGGCCGGCAGGCGGCGGGGTCCGGCACGGATGCCGAGTCCCCCTGGCTTACCCTGGAATGGCAGCGCCCCGTCCTGGCCGGCCGCGACGCTTGCGTCGTGACGGATCGTATGGGGGCCGACCGGGGCGGGGTTCCCTGATGGGCGCACCGGACGACAGCCTATGGACGGCGCTCCCCCTTATGGCCGCCGCCCTGCTGGGCCTGGTGGCCGGCAGCTTCGCCATGGCGCTGGCCTGGCGCCTGCCACGCGATGAGCCTTGGGTGATGGGCCGGTCGCGCTGTCCCGCCTGCGGCACACCGCTGGCGCCCTCGGCCCTGGTGCCGGTCTTCTCCTGGCTGGCGCTGGGGGGGCGGGCACGCTGCTGCGGCGCCCCCATCCCGGCGGCCTATCCGGTGGGGGAGGCGCTGGCCGCGCTGGCCTTCATGGTCGCGGTGGCGCGCCTGGATTGGGGGCCGGAGACGGCGGCCCTGGGCCTGCTGGCCACCCTGCTGTTGGCCAGCGCCGTCATTGACCTGCGCCACCGCTATCTGCCCGATGGCCTGACTCTGGCGGCAGCTCTGTTGGGCCTGGGGTGCAGCCTGGCGGGCTGGACCGTGCCGCCATTACCGGGCTTGGCGGCGGCCGTCCTCGTCGCCCTGCCATTGCTGGCGGTGCGCTGGGCCCTCAGCCGGCGCTTGCGGCGGGTGGCGTTGGGCCTGGGGGACGTGAAACTGTTCGCGGCCGCCGCCTGGTGGGTCGGCCCGTCCGGTATGCCCTGGCTGGTGCTTCTTTCCGCCGGCCTGGGCCTGGCGTTCTATCCGATGTGGTGGCTGGCGCGGCGCTACCGGGGGGAAGAGGGGGCGGAAATGCCCTTCGGCCCGGCCATCGCGCTGGCCTTCTATGCGCTGGCCTGTTTCAGCCTCTGATCCTCACTTGTCGCCAGTATACGCGGCGCGGCACTCGCCCACGTTGGCGCAGTTCAGGGACTGGGCGCCCGCCACGGTGCCGGTGTTCACGGTGTTGTTCCGGGTCAGGCGGTCGCCCCGGCTGACCGGCGGCGGCTCAGGGGCGTAGATGCCTTTCAGCCGGCCGTATTCCTCATCATGGAAGGCCTTCACCTCTTCCGGCGAGGGCAGGAAGCTGGGGGTGACGATGATGTCCTCGCCCATGGTCGCGTCTTGGCTCGGGTTCGTGGCCGGCCCGGCGGCCACCGGGGCGCCGCTCTGTGCCCAGGCCGCGCCCGGCGATAGGGCAGCCGCCAGGACCAGCGCGAGCCAGCCCGCGCTTTTGATCGATCGCAAGGTCATGATCAGCCCCCTTTGGGTCAGCTTCGTATGTCAGCTTCGGATCAAGGCGTCGTCGTCACCGCCGCACTCCGCCACCGCCTTCTGCCAGAAGTGCCAGGCGATGTAGGGCGCCAGGGTCAGCAGCAGATTGATGGCGATGTGGCGCAGACAGTCGTTCAGGCCGGGCCAGGGCGTGGCCAACGCGAAGCGGATTTCCAGTTCCATGATGCCGTGCGGATCGGTGGGGCGGATGAAGTCCAGGGTGCCGCTGCCGCCGATGATGCCCACGATCAGCATGGCGACGCTGGGCCACAGCGCCGCCATGCGCTGGCGGGTGGCCATCCAGGCGAAGACGGCTGCCAGGGCCAGGGGCAGGACCAGGCCGTGAACATAGGTGATGGTGGCGAAGGCGCTGTCGAACCAGTCGGGCAGCACGGGCCGGGCGTCCGGTGTGGGGCGATGCGTTTCCACGATGGCGGCGACGGCGGCGATGGCCAGCCCGTATGTCATCGCCAAGCCCAGCATCGACCCCAGGCCGTAGACCGCCCAGGGGGCGCGGGCGCCCCAGGACCGGAAATCGCCGCGCGCGACCATCGCGCGGACAAGGTCGTCGGCCGTGCCCAGGCGGGCCAGGGCGCGGCTGTGCGCCTCGGCTGGGGCTAAGCCGGCGGCCAGTTCCTCGTCCGCCAGGTCGGCGGCGTGGTCGCGCAGTTCCGCGACATAGCGGCGGGCGTGGCGGGGGGCGATGCCGGCGGTCAGCAGCCGGTGGCGCAGGGGGCCGAACATCTCAGGCATGCTGCACCCCGATCAAGATGGACTGGATGGCGTCGGTCAGGCGCGACCAGTTGCCGGCCAGGTCGTCCAGGCGCTGGGCCCCGGCGGCGGTCAGGGCGTAATAGACGCGGCTGCGGCCGTTGACGGTCTTGCGGCTGGAGGACAGGGCGCCGTCGCGTTCCAGCGCGTGCAACACCGGATAGATCACGCCCTCACCCAGGGCGATGGCGTCGCGGCTGCGCTCCCGGATGGCCTGGACCAGTTCATAGCCGTACATCTCCTTCTCCCGCACCAGGCGCAGGATCAGCAACTCGGGCACGCCGCTCATGAAGTTGGAATTGTTCTCTGCCATGGGACGTCTCTTGTCTCAGGTCTCGATCAGGTGGCCGTGCTCCGGGCCGCCGGGACTTTGGGGGACGGCCTTGCGCCAGATGTGCCAGGCCAGGTAGGGCACCAGGGTCAGCAGCAGGATCGCGGCGATATGCCTGAGTGCTATGTCCAGGTTCACGTAGGGGCAGATGAAGGACCAGCCGACCACCAGCTCGACATAGCCATCCGGCACCTTGGGCAACTGCACCTCCGCCACGCCGGCGCCGCCGACGATACCGACGATCAGCAGCGCGACGCTGGGCCATAACGCGGGCATGCGCTGGCGCGTGGCCATGCAGGCGAGGCCGCCGCCGACCAGCAGCGGCAGGACCAGGTTGTGCAGATAGCCCAGGGTCATCGTCGCGGCACCGAACCAAGGGGGCAATATGGGATGGGCGCCGGGGGCGGGGCGATGCGCCACCAGGATGCCGACGATGGCGCCCAAGGCCAGGCCGTAGATGGCCAGGACGCCTAGCAGCGGGGCGACGCCATAGACCGCCCACGGTGCCCGGGCGCCCCAGGACCGGAATTCACCGCGCTGAAGCAGCGCCTGGGCCAAGACCTCCTGCCCGCCCAGGCGCGTGAGCGCCAGCGCCTGCGCCTCCCGCAAGGGCAGGCCCGCGGCCATTTCCTCCGCCGTCAGGTCGGCCGCATGTTCCCGCAGCTCCATGACGTAGCGGCGCGCGTGGCGAGGGGCGACACCGGCCGTCAGCAGGCGTTCACGCAGGGCGTGAAACAGGTCGGACATGCGCGTCTCCCGAGCCGAGGAGCGACGGCGCGCCCAGGCGCCGGCCAATACCTTGTAACGCGAGGTATAATGCCTTGTGCCGCAAGGTATGGCAAGGGCCCTCCGCCATGGCTGCCCCGCCATTGCATGTTACCGGTATCAAGCCTACATTCCCGATCGCGACCGTCGATGCCGCACGCCCTCGAATGGCCCAGCTGTAAGGCACGTCCACCGGGGAAGTGTGGATTTATCGTACAAATTTGGCTAACAAGGGGCGGCGCCCCGGCAACAGGCCACCCGTCGGGGGGCCACCAGAGGGATAGGAACACCAGATGTCTTTGCACGGTAAGCTGCTGATCGGCAGTGCCCGCGTCGCCACCGACGCCACCTTCACCGCCATCGATCCCGCCACCAACGGGGCTCTGGACACCGCCTTCGCCCAGGGTGGCCCGGACCATGTGGCCCAGGCCTGCGCGCTGGCCTGGGAGGCCTTCGACACCTTCCGCGAAACCAGCCTGGAACTGCGCGCCAGCCTGCTGGAAAAGATCGCCGACAACATCCTGGCCCTGGGCGACGCCCTGCTGGAACGTGTCGGCCAGGAAAGCGGCTTGCCGCGCGCGCGCCTGGAAGGCGAGCGGGGCCGTACCATGGGCCAGCTGCGCCTGTTCGCCAGTGTCGTGCGCCAGGGTGACTGGCTGGGCGTGCGCGTGGACCCGGCAATGCCGGAGCGCAAGCCGCTGCCCCGTGCCGACCTGCGCCTGCGCCACATCCCGGTGGGTCCGGTGGCTGTGTTCGGCGCCAGCAACTTCCCCCTGGCCTTCTCCGTCGCCGGTGGCGATACCGCTTCCGCGCTGGCCGCCGGCTGCCCGGTGGTGGTGAAGGGCCATCCCGCCCATCCCGGCGCCAGCGAGATGGTGGGTGAGGCCATCGCCGCCGCCGTCAAGGAACTGGGCCTGCCCGAGGGCGTGTTCAGCCTGCTGAGCGGCACCACGAATGAGCTGGGTGGCGCCCTGGTCGCCGACCCGCGCATCAAGGCCGTGGGCTTCACCGGCTCCCGCGCCGGCGGCCTGGCCCTGGTGCGCATTGCCCAGAGCCGTCCGGAGCCCATCCCCGTCTATGCGGAGATGAGCAGCATCAACCCCGTGCTGCTGATGCCCGCCGCCCTGAAGGCGCGCGCCGAGGCCCTGGGCCAGGCTTTCGTCGGTTCCCTGACCATGGGGGCCGGCCAGTTCTGCACCAACCCCGGCCTCATCATCGCCGTCGAGAGCCCGGATCTGGAGCGCTTCATCGCTGCCGCCACCGAGGCGATCGGTAAGACCACGCCCCTGGTCATGCTGACCCCCGGCATCGCCAAGGCCTACAAGCAGGGCGTGAAGGCCCTGGCCGACAGCCCCAGCACCACCATCCTGGCCCAGGCGGCCGAGGGTGAGGGCAACACCTGCTCCGGCGTGCTGTTCAGCGTGACGGCGGCCGACTTCCTGGCCGACCCGGCCCTGGCGCACGAGGTCTTCGGTTCGTCCTCCGTCATCGTCCGCTGCCCGGACGTCGACGCGGTGAAGGCGGTGCTGGAAGGCCTGGAGGGCCAGCTGACCGCCACCATGCACCTGGACGAGGCGGACTATGACGCTGCCGCCGCCCTGCTGCCCACGCTGGAACGCCGCGTCGGCCGCATCCTGGCCAACGCCTGGCCGACGGGTGTCGAGGTCTGCCATTCCATGGTGCATGGTGGCCCGTACCCGGCCACGTCCGACGCCCGCACCACCTCGGTGGGTACGCTGGCCATCGACCGCTTCCTGCGCCCGGTCTGCTACCAGGATCTGCCGGACGCGCTGCTGCCGGCGGCGGTGAAGCATGGCAATCCGCTGGGCCTGAACCGCCGTGTCGATGGCGTGGTGCAGCCCGGCAAGTAAGTCGTCACGGGGGCGGGTCGGAAACGCGGCCCGCCCTTTTTTATAAAAATCAGGGGAGCTCAAGAGCGCATGTCACCGATCAAGATCGGCCTGGTGGGTGTGGGCAAGATCGCCCGCGACCAGCACCTGCCCGTCATCGCCGCCAATCCGGATTATGACCTGGTGGCGGTGGCCAGCCGCAACGCCACGCTGGACGGTGTGGACAGCTATGGCAGCCTGGACGCCCTGCTGGACGCCCGGCCGGAGATCGAGGCCGTCGCCCTCTGCACCCCGCCGCAGGGCCGCCATGCCCTGGCCCGCCACGCGCTGGAGCGTGGCCGCCACGTGCTGCTGGAAAAGCCGCCCGGGGCCACCCTGGCCGAGGTGCACGACCTGGTTGGCCTGGCCAAAGAAAAGGGTCTGGCCCTGCTGGCCACCTGGCATTCCCGTTACGCCCCGGCGGTGGAACCCGCCCGCGCCTGGCTGGCGGGCCGCACGCTGAAATCGGTATCGGTGTCGTGGAAGGAAGATGTGCGCCACTGGCACCCGGGCCAGGAATGGATCTGGCAGCCGGGTGGCCTGGGCGTGTTCGATCCTGGCATCAACGCCCTGTCCATCATCACCCACATCCTGCCGCGCGCCCTGGTGCTGAAGGCCGCCACGCTGGAATTCCCGGCCAACCGCCAGGCCCCCATCGCCGCCCAGCTGGACTTCCAGGACCTGTCCGGCGTGCCGGTGCGGGCGGAGTTCGACTGGCGCCAGACGGGCCCGCAGAGCTGGGACATCGTGGTGGAGACCACGGACGGTACCCTGGCGCTGAACCGTGGCGGGGCCGCCATGAGCATCGACGGCGTCGCCCATCTGGAAGAACCGGAGGCGGAGTACGCTAACCTCTACGCCCTGTTCAGCCGCCTGGTGCGCAACCGCCAGGTGGATGTGGACCTGGCCCCGCTCAGCCATGTGGCCGATGCTTTCCTGTGCGGTCACCGCGTGCTGGTGGAAGAGTTCCACGACTAAGCCCGACTGCTGCGGTTCCAGGGTCCGAGAAAGCTGGCGGCGCCCCGCCGGCTTTTTTCATAATGCCTTGCGCCTGCCCGCGCGTGCGGGTTTGTCGGCGCGGCTGAAGTCATCAGCAGCCCATAAAAAAGGCGGCGGCGCCACGTCAGCGCCGCCGCCTTCCTCCTACCCGCGCCTCAGTGGTTGTCGCGCGGGATGCCGTTGGTCTGGGCCACGCGCTGGTACTTCACCGCCGGCTCTAGCACGGCGCCGTCGCCCAGCTGGCCGACCATGCCGCGCTGGATTTCCTGCCACGGCGTCTGGCTGGCCGGGTATTGGTAGCCGCCGGCGGCCTCCAGGGCCTGGCGGCGGGCGGCCAGTTCGGCGTCGCTGATCAGGATGTTGGCGGTGCCGGCCTTGAGGTCGATGCGCACCCGGTCGCCCGTCCGCAGCAGGGCGATGGTGCCGCCGGCCGCCGCTTCCGGCGAGGCGTTCAGGATGGAGGGGGAGCCGGAGGTGCCGGACTGCCGGCCGTCGCCGATGCAGGGCAGGGCGGTGATGCCCTGCTTGATCAGGTAGGCGGGCGGCCGCATGTTCACCACCTCGGCGGCACCCGGGTAACCCACCGGGCCGGCGCCGCGCATGAACAGCAGGGTATGGGCGTCGATGCCCAGGGCCGGGTCGTCAATGCGGTGGTGGTAATCCTCCGGCCCGTCGAACACCACGGCCCGGCCCTCGAAGGCTTCGGGGTCATCGGGATTGGATAGGTAGCGGTCGCGGAACTCATCCGAGATCACGCTGGTCTTCATGATGGCGTTGTCGAACAGATTGCCGCGCAGCACCAGGAAGCCGGCATCCTTCTTCAAGGGCTGATCGAAGGGACGGATGACGTCGGGCAGCTTGATCTCGGCATCGCGGCAATTGTCGCCGATGGTCTTGCCGTTGGCGGTCAGCGCGCCTTCGTGGATCAGGCCCTGCTTCATCAGTTCCGCCACCACGGCCGGCACGCCACCGGCGTGGTGATAATCCTCACCCAGGTATTCGCCCGCCGGCTGCAGGTTCACCAGCAGCGGCACCTTGTGGCCATGGGTCTGCCAATCCTGCAGTTCCAGATCCACGCCGATGTGCCGGGCGATGGCCGCCAGGTGGATGGGGGCGTTGGTGGAACCGCCGATGGCGGAGTTCACCACGATGGCGTTCAGGAAGGCCTCGCGCGTCATGATATCCGACGGCTTCAGGTCCTCGTTCACCATTTCGACGATGCGCTTGCCCGTCTCATAGGCGATCTGCTGGCGCTCGCGGTAGGGGGCGGGGATGGCGGCAGAGCCGGGCAGCTGCATGCCCAGCACCTCGGCCAGGCTGTTCATGGTCGTGGCCGTGCCCATGGTGTTGCAATAGCCGGTCGAGGGGGCGGAGCTGGCCACCAGCTCGATGAACTTGCGCTGGTCGATCTCGCCGGCCGCCAGCATCTGGCGGGCCTTCCACACGATGGTGCCGGAACCGGTGCGCTCGCCATTGTGCCAGCCGTTCAGCATCGGGCCGACGGACAGGGCGATGGCCGGGATGTTGACCGTGGCGGCGGCCATCAGGCAGGCGGGCGTGGTCTTGTCACAGCCGATGGTCAGCACGACGCCGTCCAGGGGGTAGCCGTGCAGCAGTTCCACCAGGCCCAGATAGGCCAGGTTGCGGTCGAGGCCGGCCGTGGGGCGCTTGCCGGTTTCCTGGATGGGGTGGACGGGGAATTCGATGGCGATGCCGCCGGCCTGGCGGATGCCCTCGCGCAGGCGCTGGGCCAGCACCAGATGGTGACGGTTGCAGGGGCTGAGGTCCGACCCCGTCTGGGCGATGCCGATGATGGGCATGCCCGACTGCAGCTCATCCAGGGTCAGGCCGTAGTTCAGGTAGCGCTCCAGATACAGCGCCGTCATGTCCGGGTTGTCGGGGTTGTCGAACCAGGCGCGGGACCGCAGTTTGGGCTTGCCGTTGGAAGGGTCGGACGACGTCATTGCAGGGCTTTCTTCAGGAATGCGGTCAAGGCGTTGAATGGGAAGGCGGGGGGACTTCAGGCGGCATCGGGGTCGGGCAGGTCCAGCCGGCCGAACCCGGAATCGATGACGGCCAGCATGGCGTGCGCGGCGGCCGCGCTGTCGCCCGCCTCGATGGCGTCGGCGATGGCGGCGTGGCTGTTGACCACCTCTTGCTGCAGGACGGTTTCGTCCACGGGGGACGAGAGCGAGAACGAGGCCAGCAGCGCCGCCTCGATCACCGCCGCCAGGGACCGCATCATGGGGTTGCCGGAGGCGGCGCTGACTGCGACGTGGAAGGCCAGGTCCGCTTCGGCGAAGCTGCGGCGGTTGTGCCCCGGCTCCGCCATGCGGGCGACGGCGCGGCGCATGTCGGCCAGCTGTTCGGGTGTGCGGCGCTTGGCCGCCAGGGCAGCGGCGCGCGGCTCCACCGCGCTGCGCATCTCATAAAGGTGGCGGCGCATGGCGTCGTCCAGGCCTAAGCTCACGCGCCAGGACAAGAGGTCGGCATCGAAGAAGTTCCAATGCGTCGGATCCTGCACCTTGGTGCCCACCCGCGTTTTGGAGACGACCAGTCCCTTGGCCGCCAGGGTTTTCATCACCTCCCGCAACACCGTGCGCGAGATCTGGAAGCGGACCAGCAGGTCCGGCTCCGGCGGCAGGTTCACGCCCACGGGCAGGGCGCCGCTCAGGATCTCCATGCCCAGGGTGCGCACGATCTGTTCATGGTGCGACAGGGGACGTTCAGGCGATGACCAGGTCGAGAGGGTCATGGGCGCGGCTCAGCTGGCGGACGGCGCGGCGGCGCCGGAGGAGGGACGGGAGGCGGGGGCCGACGTGGCCTGATTGGGCGTGTTGGGCGCGGCGGGGCCCGCCCCCGACCGGCCATACCGGGCGGAGGCCACCAAAATCAAGCGTTGTACGGCGATGAACAGGAAGAGCAGGGCCCCGATGGCGATTTTGGTCCACCAGCTGGACAGCGTGCCGTCGAAGGTGATCCAGGTCAGGATCAGCCCCTGGATCAGCACGCCGATGAAAGAGCCGGCCACGCCGCCCACGCCGCCGGTCAGCAGCGTGCCGCCGATGACCACGGCGGCGATGGCGTCCAGCTCCACCCCCGTACCGGTCAGGGCGTAGCCGGACCGGGTGTAGAGGGAGAAGACGATGCCGGCCAGCGCCGCCATCAGGCTGCAGAAGGCATGCACCAGGATGGTGGTCCGGCCGGTGTTGATGCCCATCAGTTGGGCGAAGTGCGCGTTGCCGCCCAGGGCGAACACCCGGGCGCCGAAGCGCGTGCCGTGCAGCAGGATGCCTCCGGCCAGGAAGGTCAGCAGCATGATGCCGGCCACCAGCGTCAGCCGTCCGCCCCCGGGCAGGGCCAGGGCGGTGGCTGCCAGGGTGTCGTAGGCGGCGTTGTGGATGGGGATGGAATCGGTGCTGATCAGCAGGGCGCAGCCCCGGGCCAGGAACATGGCCGTCAGGGTGACGATGAAGGCCGGCGCCTTCAGGTAATGGATGGCGGCACCCACGCCGGCGCCGAACAGGCCGCCCAGCGCCAGCACCAGGGCGAAGGCCAGCGCCGGGGGCAGGCCGGCGCCTTCGATCAGGCGGGCCAGCGCCACCGTGGTCAGGCCCATGACGGCGCCCACCGACAGGTCGATGCCGCCGGCCACCACCACCACGGTCATGCCGACCGCCAGGATGCCCAGAAAGGCGTTGTCTGTCAGCAGGTTGCCCATGACGCGCAGGCCCAGCATGGCCGGATATTGGGCGGCGCAGACGGCATAGATCAGGACGAAGACCACCACCGTCGCCAGCAGCGGCAGGGTGCGCGTAGTCACGAAACGGCCCATCACGCCTGGGCCTCCTTATTCTTGAGTCGGGCCATCAGGCGTGTGGCCACCGGTCGGAAGGCGGGCGATTGCTGGGTCAGCACGGCGGCGACCACCAGCGCCATCAGCACCAGGTTCAGCTCCGGCGGCAGGCCCGCCCGCAGGATGGCGGTGCGCATGGCCTGCAGGACCAGGGCGCCCAGGACGGAGCGGCCGATGCTGAACCGCCCGCCATACAGGCTGGTGCCGCCGATGACCACAGCCAGGATGGCGTCCAGCTCCAGCCACAGGCCGGCGTTGTTGGCGTCGGCCCCCTTGATGTCGGCCGTGGCGATCAGGCCGGCCAGCGCCGCCATCAGACCGGACCAGACATAGACGGCGCCCAGCACCAGGCCGGTATGGACGCCGGCCAGGCGGCTTGAGCGCGGGTTGGTGCCCACGGCCTCGACGAACAGGCCCAGCGCCGTCGCCCGCACCAGCAGGCCGGTAAGGCCCGCGGCGGCCAGGGCCAGTACCACGGGCAGGGGCAGGGCCGCCAGTGTCGAGCCGGCCACGGCGATCAGATGTGGTTCGGTGAAGGTCAGGATGCGGCCCTCGGTGATCAGCTGGGCGATGCCGCGTCCGGCCACCATCAGGATCAGGGTGGCGACGATGGGCTGCAGGCGGAACACCGCGACCAGCAGGCCGTTCCACAGGCCGCAGACCAGGCCGGTGGCCAGCGCCGCCAGGATGGCGACCGGCCAGGCCAGGCCGGCGTTCACGCCCGCCGCGGCGACGGCGCCGGATATCGCCATGATGACACCCACCGACAGATCGATGCCGCGTGTGGCGATGACCGGGGCCATGCCCACGGCCAGCAGCATGACGGGCGCCCCCCGGTTCAGGATGTCGATCAGGCCGCCGAACAGCCGCCCGTCCTGCAGGCGCAAATCCAGGAAGCCAGGTGCCACGAAGACATTGACCAGCAGCGCCACCGCCAGCAGCGCGAGCTGTGGCCGCGCCGCCTTCAGGCGTTGCGTAACGGCGCTCATGCCGCACCTCGGGTGTGATGATCCGCCGCGATGGCGTTGACGATGGCCGCGGGGGTGATGGAGTCCCCCTCCAGCAGGCCGGCGGGGGCGCGATCACGCATGACCAGCACCCGGTCGGAATAGGCCGCAACCTCCTCGATCTCGGACGAAATGACGTAGAGCGCCATGCCCCTGTCCCGCAGGTTCTCCAGCAGGCGCACAATCTCGGCATGGGCACCCACGTCGATGCCGCGCGTAGGTTCATCCAGGATCAGCAGGCGGGGTTCGGTGGCCAGCCAGCGGGCCAGCAAAGCCTTCTGCTGGTTGCCGCCCGACAGCAGCTGGATGGGCTTTTCCGCATCCGGCGTGCGGATGTCCAGCAGTTTGATGTAGCGGTCGGCCAATTCGTGCTGCTGCGCCGTCGACAGGCGCCGCCACCAGCCGCGCTTGGCCTGCAGGGCCAGCACGATATTCTCGCGGATGCTGAGGCCGGCGACGATGCCGTCCAGCTTGCGGTCCTCCGGACAGAAGCCGAAGCCCAGGCGGATGGCGTCGCGCGGGCTGCGCAGGGTGACGGCCTTGCCGTCCACCACCAGCTGGCCTTGGTCCGCCGTTTCCACGCCGAACAGCAGCATGGCCGTTTCCGTGCGGCCGGAGCCCAGCAGGCCGGCGGCCCCCAGCACGGCGCCGGCGTGCAGCTCCGCGTCGAAGGCCCCGACCAGGCGGCGCCGGCCCAGGCCTTCCGCCCGTACCAGCGGGGCGCCGGCGGGGATGCCCGCGGCCGGGCGGCGGCTCAGGTGGCTTTCCGCCGTGGGCGTCTTGCCCAGCATCATGGCCACCAGGTCCAGGCGGGGCAGGTCGGCGGTCCGCCGCTCCCCCACCAACCGGCCGTTGCGCAGCACGGTGATGCGGTCGGTCAGGGCATAGACCTGGTCCAGGAAATGGGTGACGAAGACGATGGCTAGGCCCTGGTCGCGCAAGCTGCGCAGCAGGGTGAACAGGGTCTGCACCTCCGCCGTGTCCAGGCTGGCGGTGGGTTCGTCCAGGATCAGCACCTTGGCCGACAGGTCCACCGCGCGGGCGATGGCGATCAGCTGCTGCACGGCGGTGGAAAAGTCGGACAACGGCCGGCTGGCGTCGATGGTGAGGCCGAAGCGGCGCAGCAGGGCCGCACCCTCCTGGTTCATGCGCGACCGGTGCACCAGGCCCCAGCGCGTGGGCTCCCGTCCCAGGTACAGGTTCTGCGCCACCGTCAGGTTGGGCAGCAGCGTGATCTCCTGATAGACGGCGGCGATGCCGGCCTTCACCGCACCGCCGGGCCCGTCCGGGTCGATCTCCACGCCGTCCATGGTGATGGTGCCGCCGTCACGCGGCTGGGCCCCCGTCAGCAGGTTGATCAGGGTGGACTTACCGGCGCCGTTCTCCCCCAGCAGGGCATGGATTTCCCCCGCGCGCAGGGTCAGGTCCACGCCGTCCAGGGCGCGCACGCCGGGGTATTGCCGGGTCAGGCCCCGGGCCGCCAGCACCACCGGGGGTGGGGTGACCGCCATCAGTACAGATCCTTGCGACGGGCGTATTCGGCGGCGGCGGTGTCGGGCTCATACAGCTTGGACGGCGTCTGCACCCACTTGGGCGGCGGGGCGTGGTCCTTGCGGTACGCCAGCAGGATGTCGTAGGCGCGCGGCGCCATGTCCGGGGCCAGTTCCACGGTGGCGTTGGCATCGCCATCGGCCATGGCCTTGAAGATGTCGGGCACGCCGTCGATGGACACGGTCAGGATGTCGGTGCCCGGCTTCAGGCCCGCTTCCTTGATGGCCTGGATGGCGCCGATCATCATGTCGTCGTTGTGGGAATAGACGGCGCAGATGCTGCCCGGCGCCTCGGCCTTCAGGAAGCCCTCCATGACCTCCTTGCCCTTGGCGCGGGTGAACTCGCCCGACTGGGTGCGCACCAGGTGCAGGTTGGGGGCGGTCGCGATGGCTTCCTCGAAGCCCTTCTTGCGGTTGGCCACCAGGCTGGCGCCCACCGTGCCCTGGATTTCCACGATGCGGCAGTCGCGGCCCTGCACCTTGCCCGCCAGCCAGCGGCCGGCCACACGCCCCTCCTCGATGGTGTCCGAGGTGACAGCCGTCAGGTACAGATCGACGTTGGGCGTGTCGATCTGCCGGTCCAGCAGGATGACGGGGATGTTGGCGGCCTTGGCCTCGCCCAGCACCTCATCCCAGCCGCTGGAGACCACGGGGGCCAGCAGGATGGCGTCCACGCCCTGCGCGATGAAGGAACGCACGGCCTTGATCTGGTTTTCCTGGCGCTGCTGCGCGTCGGAGAATTTCAGGGTGATGCCCCGCTGTTCCGCGCCCTGGCGGGCCAGCTTGGTCTCCGCGGCGCGCCAGCCGGATTCCGACCCGATCTGGGAAAAGCCCACGGTCAGGCCCTTCTTGTCGCCGCTGTCGCATCCGGCCGCCAGGCTGCCCAGCAGCACCGCCGTTCCGATACCCAGCATCCGACGCGCCAAACCCTGGCGAGAGATTTTCCGGCTTCCCAGCAGCGTTTTCATATCCATCCCTGTCTCATGTTCACCCCGTCGGGGCCGTCCGCCGACTATCCTTTCCAGGAGATGGCGGCCGTTTGTTATGGGTCATATGATATTATTTATGGGGGCTACTCAAGCCCCCTTTGCATCCTGGACATCGTCCCCCTGGTGACGAAGTCGCTTGCCCCCGAAAAGGGCTTGGACTAGACAGAAATAGTATTATTAAATGAGCACGTCCAGCCCCCTGGTGCCGTCGTCCCGGCCGGGCGGACCACAGTCACGCAAAACAATCGTCAGGGAAACACCCATGGTCCTGCGTCTCCTCCAATATGTCGATGCCACGGGCGCCCGTGCCGTCGCCGCCCGCCACGATGATGGTCCGGCGCACACGGTGCCGGGTGCCGCCAGCGTCTATGAGCTGGCGCAGCGGGCCATCGCCGCGGGCTTGGGCCTGGCGGCGGCGGTCGAGGCGGCGGGCGTGGGCGGTCCCGTGGACCTGGCCGCCTTGGTGGCCGAGGGCCGCCTGCTGGCGCCGCTGGACCATCCCGATACCGCTCACCTGCTGGTCACCGGCACGGGCCTGACCCACCTCGGGTCGGCGGAAGGCCGGGACAAGATGCACAAGGATCTGGCCGATCCCGCCAAGCAGACCGACTCGATGCGCATGTTCCGCCTGGGGCTGGAGGGCGGCAAGCCGGCCGCCGGACAGGTGGGCGCGCAGCCGGAATGGTTCTTCAAGGGGGACGGCAGCATCGTCACGGCGCCGGAGGCACCGCTGGCCTCCCCCGCCTTCGCCCTGGACGGGGGGGAGGAACCGGAGATCGTGGGCCTCTACATCATCGGTCCCGACGGCACGCCCTTCCGCCTGGGCTACGCCCTGGGCAACGAATTCTCCGACCACGTGACCGAGCGGCAGAACTATCTCTACCTGGCGCATTCCAAGCTGCGCCCCTGTTCCTTCGGGCCGGAACTGCTGGTGGGGCCGCTGCCGGCCGACATCCGGGGGACGACGCGTATCGTCCGCGATGGCCAAGTGGCGTGGGAGAAGCCCTTCCTGTCGGGTGAGGCCAACATGTGCCACAGCCTGGACAACCTGGAACACCATCACTTCAAGTACGCCGGTTTCCGCCGCCCCGGCGATGCCCACGCGCATTATTTCGGCACCGCCACCCTGTCGTTCAGCGACGGCTTCACCACCCGGCCGGGCGACCGGTTCGAGGTGGAGGCCGCACCCTTCGGCCTGCCGCTGCGCAACCCGCTGACGGTGAAGGACGCGGAAGCGGTGACCGTGACGGCGCTGTAGCCCGCGACAGCGTCCGCCGGAGATTTCTGGGGAGCCGAAGGCGGACTGGAAATCGAGGACAAGCCAAGGCCACGGATGTGGCCGCCCGGCGCCTGAGGGGGCATTTGAGCGATCACGATCAAATGCCGCACGTATAAGCGCCACGCCCGCGCACCGGTGCCCATCCTAAGCCGGATGGGTGATTTTTACGGCGACACCTTTGCAACCGCCCTCCCCACCGGGGAGGGCGGCTTTTGGCGTTTGTCTGTCGCGACGCGAGTTAACTATTTGAAGTAGCGCAAAGTTTGGTCGCCGCTGATGCGTCGGCGACACACTTTCGAATAAATCATACGATATACGATATAAGATATTTGACAGGTCCGTGGCATTTGCGGGACGGTTGTTCAGCGCGCACTAACGGGGGTGCGCGGTCTGGGAGATAAGAATGCAAAAGATTCATGCGAAGTCCGCCCCCGGGTCGGTGCTCCGCTCGGGCCGCGCGTCGGTCCTGGCGGCGGGGGCCGCCATGGTGGCATTGATGGCGGGTGGCCAGGCGCTGGCCCAGTCCGTCGATGACCTGCAGGAAATCGTCATCACCGGTTCGCGCATCAAGCAGGCGAACCTGACGACGGCCAGCCCCCTGACCACGGTGGGGTCGCAGGACCTGCAGTATCAGGGCACGACCAATATGGTGGACGCCCTGAACCGTCTGCCGCAGGTGACGGCGGACGCCAATGACAATGTGTCCAACGGTGCCGACGGCACCTCGCGCGTCAACCTGCGCAACCTGGGTTCCAACCGTAACCTGGTGCTGATCGACGGCCAGCGCATGCTGCCGCCGGAAACCTCCGACATCAACTTCATCCCTACCGCGATGGTGGACCGGGTGGATGTGGTCTCGGGCGGCGCCTCGGCGGTGTACGGTTCCGACGCCGTGTCGGGTGTCGTGAACTTCATCCTGCGCAAGAACCTGGATGGCGTGCGCGCCGACGTGCAGTACAGCATCGCGCAGCATGACAACGGCAACACCGCCCTGCGGTCCCTCAGCCAGGCCAAGAACTTCGCCACCGCCCCCAGCGAGGTGTGGGATGGCATCAAGAAGGACATCAGCGTCGCCGCCGGCACCAACTTCGACGGCAAGAAGGGCAACGTCACGCTGTTCGCCGGCTATCACTATTCCATGCCGGTCACCCAGGATAAGCGCGACTATTCCAATTGCGACCTGAACCTGAAGGACGCCAACACCTTCATTTGCGGCGGTTCCAGCAACAACGCCTACGGCCTGTTCTATCCGCTGAGCGGCCCCAACGCGAACACTACCCTGGTGAACGCCAAGGACGGCAGCAAGACCTGGGTGCCGTACAACAGCAGCTTCGCCTACAATTACACGCCCACCAACTACATCCAGCGCACCGACAAGCGCGAGACCGGCGGCTTGGCCGCCCACTATGAATTTGCCAAGGAAATCGAAGCCTACGGCAACTTCATGTACATGAACGACCACAGCTTCTCGCAGGCGGCACCGTCCGCCCTGTTCCAGGGCACGACGTTCAACATCAACTGCAACAACCCGCTGATGTCGTCGGCCCAGGCGTCCACGCTGTGCGGCGCCGACGCCGGCACCAACACCGACGCGCAGACCTTCATCGGTTACCGCCTGACCGGCCCCGGCAGCCAGCCGCGCCGCGACGACCTGCGCCACATCGACTACCGCTTCACCGGCGGCTTCCGCGGCGAGGTGTGGGACGGCTGGAGCTACGACGCCAACTTCCTGTGGTCCAAGGCCATCCTGAACGAGACCTACATGAACAACGTCGACAACACCAAGGCGCAGCGCGCCCTGGAGGTTGTCAACGTGAACGGCGTGCCCACCTGCAAATCGGTGATCGACGGCACCGATCCGACCTGCGTGCCCATCAATGTCTTCCAGTACAACGGCATCAGCCAGGCCGGGTATACCTACCTCTACTCGCCCAGCCACACCCATGGCGCCCAGACGGAAAAGGTGGGCAGCCTGTCCATCAACGGCGATCTGGAGCAGTACGGGATCAAGAGCCCGTGGGCCAAGAAGGGTGCGGCCATCGCGCTGGGCTATGAACACCGCGAGGAAACGCTGCTGTTCGAGGCGGACCAGGTGGCCCAGGCCAACGGCACCCTGCCGTCGCATGGCAGCCTGAGCGTGGACGAAGGCTACGGCGAACTGCAATTCCCCATCATCCAGGACAAGCCCCTGGTCGAGGAACTGCTGTTCAACACCGGCTACCGCTACTCCAAGTACGACTACCTGGACGGCGGTGTCAGCACCTACAAGTTCGAACTGCAGTACGCCCCGGTCAGCGACGTCCGCTTCCGCGGCAGCTACAACCGCGCCGTCCGCGCCGCCAGCATCTCCGAACTGTTCGCGCCGACCACGCTGGGCAACGTCGCGGCGGTGGATCCCTGCTCGGGCTCCAGCCCGACGGCCTCGGCGGCCCAGTGCGCCCTGACCGGCGTCACCTCGGCCCAGTACGGCCACATCGCCGACTGCCCCTCGGCCGTCTGCGTCACCCAGGGTGGCGGCAACAGCGCGCTGAAGCCGGAAACGGCGGACACCTTCACCGCCGGCGTGGTGCTGACCCCGACCTTCATTCCCAACTTCTCCGCCACGCTGGACTACTACAACATCAAGGTTGACGGCTACATCTCGGCGCTGGACGCCCAGACGGTCATCAACCAGTGCGTCCAGACCGCCAACCCGTACTTCTGCGGCCTGTTCCACCGCGCCAAGGGCTCGGGCGTGCTGTTCGGCACCGACGGCTACATCATCGCCGGCAACCAGAACACCGGTCACCTGCAGACCTCGGGCGTGGACATTGACGTGTCCTACAAGCTGGCCTTGGAAGACGTCGTCAACCGCAACTGGGGCGACCTGGACTTCAACCTGACGGGCAGCGTGTTGCTGACCCGTGAGACCCAGCCGCTGCCCAGCCTGGGCACCTATGACTGCACCGGCCTGTTCGGGCCGACCTGCGGCCAGCCCAACCCGCGGTGGCGCCACCAGTTGCGCACCACCTGGTCCAGCCCCTGGGTCCCGGCCACGGTGTCCCTGAACTGGCGCTTCATCGGCCCGACGTCGCTGTCCAGCAACACGGCCAACGACTTCCTGGCCTCCGACTTTGTCGGCATCAACGCCAAGCTGCCGTCGTACAGCTACTTCGACCTGGCGATGACCTACAAGATGACCGACTACCTGTCGCTGCGCGCGGGTGTGAACAACATCCTCGATCGCGACCCGCCGGCCATCGCCTCCAGCCTGCTCAGCAGCTTCGGCAACGGCAACACCTACCCGGGTGTCTACGACCCGCTGGGCCGCACCATCTTCGTCGGTGCGACGGTGGAGTTCTAAGGCCTGGGCCTGGAACGGAGATATCCCCGCCCGGGTGGTCCCGGGCGGGGTTTTTTGTTGGAAAGCGGGCCTTCCGCGCCACAAAATGTCGTTTGAAACGGCTAGGGCAGTTAAGGTGTTGACGCCCGCGCTGATCGGTGTCCAAACAGCTTCCAGCCGACAGGCGTCGCCCCAGGGCAAGGGGGCGGTGCCCCTCAGGGGAAAAGGTCGGCGGCGGGGGCTAAAACACGTTCTAGATGGGGACTGCTTTATGACGTTCTGGACGCGCCGTAAGGCGTTGGACGCTTTGGCGCACGTGGACCAAAGCCGGCAGTTGCGCAAGACCTTGAGTTGGCCGCACCTGGTGGCCCTGGGCATCGGCGGCATCATCGGCACGGGCATCTACACCCTGACCGGCATCGGTGCCGAGCGCGCCGGCCCCGCCGTCATCCTGGCCTTCGCCGCCTGCGGCATCCTCTGCGCCTTCGCGGCCCTGACCTACGCCGAAATGGCCACCATGATGCCGGCGGCCGGCAGCGCCTACACCTACACCTACTCGGTACTGGGCGAAGGGTTGGCCTGGATCATCGGCTGGTCCCTGGTGCTGGAGTATGCCGTCACCTGCAGTGCCGTGGCGGTGGGCTGGTCGGGCTATATGGTCGGTCTGCTGGAAAGCATGGGCATCCATTTGCCCAAGGAACTCATCGCGGGGCCTTATGCCGGCGGCGTCGTCAACCTGCCGGCCATCGTCATCACCGCGCTGGTCACGGCCCTGCTGGCCAAGGGTGCGAAGGAAAGCGCCACGGTCAACATCGCCCTGGTCGCCATCAAGATCATCGCCCTGGCGGTGTTCGTGGGCCTGACGGTGTTCAGCCTAGTGCCGGAAAACTTCACGCCGTTCATGCCCTACGGCTTCGTCTCCCACATGGACGACGCCGGCCATGTGCGCGGCGTGATGGCGGCGGCAGCCATCGTCTTCTTCGCCTTCTTTGGCTTCGACGCCGTGTCGACCTCGGCGGAAGAGGTGAAGAACCCCGGCCGTGACCTGACCATCGGCATCCTGGGCTCCATGGTCATCTCCACCATCATCTATATGATCGTGGCCGCCTGCGCCGTGGGCGCCTGGCCCTTCGCCGAGTTCGCCGCCAGTGGCGAGCCGCTGGCCTTCATCCTGCGCAGCCTGAACCATCCCGGCGCTGCCTGGGCCATCGGGGCTGCCGCCATCGTGGCCCTGCCCAGCGTCATCCTGGTGATGATGTTCGGCCAGACCCGCGTGTTCTTCGTCATGTCGCGTGACGGCCTGCTGCCCCGTGGCCTCAGCGATCTGGGCCCCGACCGCCGCTCGCCGGTGAAGGTGACCCTGCTGGTCGGTCTGTTCGTGGCCCTGTTCGGCGGCTTCCTGCCGCTGGCCACCATCGCGGAGCTGTCGAACGCCGGCACGCTGGCGGCCTTCATCTCTGTCTCCGTCTGCGTCATGGTCCTGCGCGTGACCAAGCCGGACATGCCGCGCCTGTTCCGCTGTCCCGCCGTTTGGGTGGTGGCCCCGCTGGCGGTCATCGGCTGCCTCTACTTCCTGTACTCCCTGCCCGGCACCACGCTGCGCAACTTCGCCATCTGGCACGTGATCGGCCTGGTGATCTACCTGGGCTACAGCCGCCGGACCAGCCTGCTGAACAAGGCTGTGTAAAGGCGACCACGCTTGAAATGAAAGGCCGCCTGCCCGGATGGGTCGGCGGCCTTTTTCTTTGTTTTCCTCAAGTGCCGGCGGGCATCCGCCCGCCGCGCTCCCCGGAAAATCCCGGCGGCCGCAGTCGCGGCCTACTTCCGCCGCGCTTCACCCCAGGCCTTGGCCTGTTTGATGTAGTCGGCCATGGCGGCGCGTTCCTTGGTGAAGGTGTCGTCGATGACGGTGATGGTGGGGATGGCGCGCTGGTGGGGCGGGATCTCGGGCTTGTAGGTGCCGAAGCCCGCCTCGTGCACGCCGGTGCTGCCCCGGCCGGGGGCCGGGCGGCTCAGATGCTGGTAGCTGCGCACGTGACCGTCGTAGGCGGCCGGGGCCAGGGCGTAGCGTGTCACATGGCTCATGGGGATGAAGGCCATCTGGGCGTCGTACAGCATCTCCCCCACCGGCGGGATGCCGGGGTGGCGCTGGGCCAGATCCTGCACCAGCAGGCGCGTGCCCTCATGCATGTCGGCCTTGGTGTTGTTGATGGCCGCCCCGGCGATGTCCAGGAAATAGCCGTCGACGCCGAACTGCCTGATGGTGGCGGAGATGCGCTCCCCCAACCAGCGGCGCCAGGAGTCCACGCCCAGGTTCATGAAGGGCATCCAGCCCTCGCCGGACCGGTCGTTGTCCCAGTCCACCCAGTTCAGGTCGAAGGAATCGCCGTCCACCCGCTCCGTCGTGGCGTCGGCGAACAGCTTGAACTCCTCCCACACCTTGTTGGCGCTGTTGGTGCCGAACATGGGGACGATGCGGAAGCCCAGCTTCTGCGCCTGGGTGACCAGGCGCTTGAAGCCCTCCGCCCCGCCCATGCGCGGGTCGGGCTGGTACAGGGGGTAATTCCAGTAATAGCGCCCGTCCCAGGCCGGCAGGAAGACCATGACGCGCTTCGGGTCGATCTGCGTGGCGGCCCAGCGCAGGATCTTCAGGATGCGGGCATAGTCGTTGAAGATGTAGCCGGTCCAGTGCGCGCCGTGGATGCTCAGCACCAGGTCGACCTCCCGCATCCACGCCGGCATGTCCGGCCGGGTGGCCAGCGGCGGGATGCCGTAGGTCTTTTCCACATGGGCGAAGTGGGGGGCGACGGCGGCCGCGTAATCCGCCGCAGGGCCCACCCGCCACGGCGGGGTCGCCAGGCTGGTGGCCCTGGCCCAACCCTCGCCCTCATGGATCAGCTCGACGCGATAGCCGTCCGGCCCCGGCTGGAAGAAGAAGCGGCAGGTGCGCACCGCCGTCTGCCGCGCCGACAGGGCGAAGTGACGGCCATCGGCGGCCTTCAGCACAGCCAGGGGCGTCGCCACCCCATGGAAGAAGTTGGGATATTCGAAGACCTTCTCATCATCCTTCAAAGCGGTGAAATCCTGGCCGGAGACGGAGATTTCACCGCGCGGCAGGCCGCGCACCACGGTGGTGATGGACTTCACCGGGTGTTGGGCCTCGGCCTTGGCCATCCATTGCACCGTGCCGTCCGCCTCCACCGTGAATTCGGCCACCAGCGTGCCCGGCGCCTTCTCTTGCCCGCCGGCCCACAGCAGGCCGTCGCAGGTCAGGATGGTGCGGTTACCGTCGCGCACCACGCGCGTCACCGTGGGGTCGATGGCGTAGGCGTTCTCATACGTCTGTACCCGGAAGCCCATCAGCAAAGGGCCCACCTGCACCGACGCTTCGGGGAAATCGAAGCTGAACTGCAGCACCGCCTCGCCCCTGGCCGGGGTGTAGACGCCGCTGCGCGAGGTCAGCAGCTGCAAGTCCGGGCTGGGCGTGCCGGACGCCGCTGCCGCCGGGGCGGTGGCGGCCAGCGCCGCGGCGGTGCCGGCGCCGCTGGCCAGGAAGGCGCGGCGGGTCACTGGATGGGGCACGGGTGACGTCTCCTGTTCCTGCTTGTTCTTTTCCGGCGGTGGCCGGCCCGCGAATGGTTTACAACCTCGCTGCCGCCGGATAGTACTATTATACGACTTAAAAATACCACAGGGAGTGCCTCCAGGAATGATCCGTGCTCTTCGCCCCGCCGGGCGCCTCGCCGCCGCCGTCCTGCTGGCGGGCACCGCCCTGGGCGGTACGATGGCCTTCGCCGCCGCCCCCTCGGCCACGGTGACCGTTCAGGCCGACCATCCCGGCCCGGTCATCGCCAAGGAGATCTATGGCCAGTTCGCGGAGCATCTGGGCACGCAGATCTACGGCGGCATCTGGGTGGGGCCCGACAGCCCCATCCCCAACATCCACGGTTACCGCAAGGACGTGGTGGAGGCGCTGAAGGCCCTGCATGTGCCGGTGGTGCGCTGGCCCGGCGGCTGCTTCGCCGACGAATACCATTGGCGCGACGGCATCGGCCCTAGGGAGCGCCGTCCCGTCATCGTGAACACCAACTGGGGCGGGGTGGAAGAAAACAACGCCTTCGGCACCCATGAATTCATGGACTTCTCGGAACTGATCGGCGCCGGAACCTACGTCAACGGCAACCTGGGCAGCGGCAGCGTGCGCGAGATGGCCGACTGGGTCGCCTACATGACGGCGGACAATCACGGCAGCCTGGTGCAGGAGCGGCGGGCCAACGGCCGGGACAAGCCCTGGACGCTGAACTGGTTCGCCGTGGGCAACGAGGTCTGGGGTTGCGGCGGCAACATGACGGCGGATTACTATGCTGACCTGCTGCGCCAGACCCGCACCTTCCTGAAGCCGGGCGCCGGCCAGCCGACGAAGTTTATCGCCGTGGGTCCCAGCGATGACGACACCGCCTGGACCGAGACCATCATGGCGCGGGCGGCCAAGGAAATCGACGCGCTGTCCATGCACTATTACGACGTGGCCTCACTGAACAGCGTGCCCAAGGGCACCTGGAAGGTGAAGGGCTCCGCCACCGACTTCAATGAGACCGAATGGTTCGCCAGCATCTTCGGCGCCTACCAGATCGGCACCTACATCAGCCACCACAGCGCCATCATGGACAAGTACGACCCGGAGAAGCGGGTCGCCCTGGTGGTGGATGAATGGGGCACCTGGCACGACCCGACGCCGGGCAGCAACCCCGGCTTCCTGCAGCAGCAGAACACCGTGCGCGACGCGGTGGTGGCGGCGATCAGCCTGAACATCTTCCATGCCCATGCCGACCGCGTGCGCATGGCCAACATCGCCCAGATGGTGAACGTGCTGCAGGCCATGATCCTGACCGACGGGCCGCGCATGGTGCTGACGCCCACCTACCATGTCTTCGACATGTACAAGGGCTTCCAGGGCGCCACCAGCCTGCCCGTTGCGGTGACGGGGCCGGATTACAGCCAGGGCGGCCGCACCGTCCCCGCCGTCAGCGCCTCGGCCGGCCGTGGCACGGACGGCGTCACCCGTCTGGCCCTGACCAACGTCGATCCGAACAAGGCGGCCCCCGTGCAGGTGCGCCTGGCCGGGCTGAAGGCGGGCAAGGTGACGGGCCGCATCCTGACGGGCCCAGCCATGAACAGCGACAACACCTTCGACCATCCGCAAACAGTGGTGCCGGCGGACTTCGGTGACGCCAAGCTGTCGGGCGACACCGTCAGTGTGACCCTGCCGGCCAAGTCTGTGGTCGTTTTGGAACTGAAATGACCAAGTGTGTCCTTGGCGTCCTGGCCGGTGTTCTTCTCACCGGCCAGGCGTGGGGCGCCGATCTGACGGGCGACTGGGTCTTCCAGGCCGCCCCGTCCTTCCCCTGTTTCACCAAGATGGCCATCCGCCAGGACGCGGCTGGCCTGCACGGCACCATCACGTCTGAGTGGTATGGCGATTTGCCCATGCTGGACTTGAAGGTGGTGGGGGAGGGCCCGGCAGGGGAAAGGCTGGTCTTCCATATCGACAACGGCAATCCCAAGCTGAAGCCCCTGGACCTGACCCTGGCGCCGAACGGGCAGGGCGTGACGCTGACCGGCCAGGTCTGGTACGAGAAGCAGGAGGCCACCGCCCATCGCGCCACGGCGGCGGAGATGGCGGCCCTGGACTTCCCCACGTATCCGCTGCCCGCCCCGGCCCATGTACCCAGCAACGGCCTGGCCCGCACCCCGCCCATGGGGTGGAGCAGCTGGAACAAGTTCGCCGAGGCCATCGACGACAAGACGGTGCGGGAGATCGCCGACGCCCTGGTGCGCAGCGGCCTGCGCGACGCCGGCTATGTCTATGTCAACATCGATGACGGCTGGCAGGGGGAACGGGGGCCCGACGGCGTGCTGCATCCCAACGCCAAGTTCCCGGACATGAAGGCCCTGGCCGACTATGTCCATGCGCGGGGGCTGAAGCTGGGCATCTACAGCTCCCCCGGGCCTAAGAGCTGCGCCGGCTATGCCGGCAGCTACGGCCATGTGGAGCAGGACGCCCGCACCTGGGCGGAATGGGGTATCGATTACCTGAAGTACGACCTCTGCTCGGGTGAGGGCTTCTACCACACTGCGGAGACGGTGCAGGCCGTCTATCAGCAGATGGGGGCGGCCCTGGTCGCCGCGGGGGCCGCCACCGGCCGTCCCATCGTCTACAGCCTGTGCGAATATGGCCGCTTCGACGTGGGCGCCTGGGGCCGTGACGTGGGCGGCAACCTGTGGCGCACTACCGGCGATATCGAGGACAGCTACGCCAGCATGGCGGCCATCGGCTTCGACAAGAACGGCGTGCCCCATCATACCGGCCCCGGCGGCTGGAACGACCCGGACATGCTGGAGGTCGGCAACGGCGGCATGACGACCGAGGAGTATCGCACCCACATCAGCCTGTGGGCCATGATGGCGGCCCCCTTGCTGATGGGCAATGACGCCCGGTCCATGCCCCGGGACACGCTGGCCCTGCTGGGCAATGCCGAGGTCATCGCCATTGATCAGGATCCGCTGGGCCGCCAAGGCTTGCCGGTGCGCAAGCAGGATGGGACGGAGGTCTGGACCCGGCCCCTGGCCGACGGCTCGGTCGCCGTAGGCCTGTTCAACCGCACGGACAAGCCGATGGCCATGACCGCCGATTGGCCCGCCCTGGGCCTGGGGGACCATCCCAGCGTGCGCGACCTGTGGGCCCACCGCGGCGTTGTATCGGGTGCGGTCCATACCGTGCCGGCGCACGGCGTGGTGCTGCTGCGCGCCACCCGGTAGGTGTTAGCGTTAACAGTGCCAGCGGATTTTTATTCGGGAAATGCTATGATGGGGCACGGCAGTTCGCCGCGACCCTCTCCCGACTGAATCCGCCGCATGAGCATCATCGTTCGCAGCCTGCCCGACCAGGCCTATGAAATCGTGCGGGAGCACATCCTGCTGGGCACCATGGCGCCGGGCACGGCGGTGCAGCAGGCGGCGGTGGCCAGCCAGCTGGGCATCAGCAAGATCCCCCTGCGCGAGGCCTTGGGCCGGCTGGAGCAGGATGGCCTGGTCACCTCCTTTCCCAACCGGGGCTATGTGGTGAACACCCTGACGGCGGAAGAGGCGACGGAGGTGTTCGCCCTGCGCCTGAAGCTGGAACCCGGGGCGACGGCGGATGGCGCCCGGCGCGCCACCCCGGCCGACCACGAGCACGCCCGGGCCGAGCTGCTGGCGCTGGAGCGGGAGCAGGGGACCGCCGGCACCGGCCACGTCACCCACAACCGCGCGTTCCACATGGCGCTGATCCGCCCGGCGGGCGGCATCACCAGCCAGCTGATGGAACGCCTGCACATCCTGTCGGAACGCTATGTCCGGGTGCACCTGGAACCCCAGGGCCGTGACGACAGGGCGCGGGACGAGCACCGTGCCCTGTTCGATGCCTGGATGGCCGGCGACGCCGCGGTGGTGGAGACGCTGACCGCCCGGCACATCCAGGGCACGCTGGAGGATTTGCAGCGTGAGCTCGCCGGCTGACCGGAACGCGGCGGGTGTGACCCCGCCGCGCTTGACGTCTCACGCTGCCACGGCTGTCGCTTTCGGTGCCGCCTTCACCCAGGCGGGCTGTTCCCGCATGTGGTCCAGATAGCGGTTGATGTTGGGGAAGGGCGTCCAGTCAAAGGGCGTCACGCTGCGATAGCCCTCCAGGCAGACCAGGCCGTAGTCGGCCAGGGTGACGCCGTCGCCCACCAGGTAGGTGCGGCCGGCCAGGTGGCTTTCCAGCACGGGGGCGAAGCGAGCCAGATCCTGCTGGAAAAACGCCATGACCTCGGCCGCCGGCTCGCCCAGGCCGTTGCGGGGCTTGATGATGCTTTCGAAGATCAGGGTGCCCCAGGCCTTGTTGAAATGCGCCTGCTCCCAGAACTGCCAGCGGGTGACGTCGGCGCGCACGGCGGGATCGTCCGGAAACAGGGATGAGCCGCCGGCCTTGGCCACCAGGTACTGGTTGATGGCGCAGCTCTCCCACAGCGTCAGGCCGCCGTCCACCAGCACCGGCACCATGCCGTTGGGATTGAGGGCCAGGAAGCCGGGCTGACGCGTTTCCTGCTTCATGAAGTCCAGGGTGTGGACATCGACCGCCAGGCCCAGATGGTGGATGACGGCCAGGACCTTGCGGGCGCTGGGGGAACCGGGAAGGGTATAAAGTTCCATGATGCGTATGCTCCTTGGGTTTGGGGAACACCGCTAAGACGCCGGCGGCGCTGCAAAAGATACGGACCCGGACCGGCAAATATTTTTCGCACCCCCTGTAACCTTCCACCGACCTGGATCGTCCTTGGGGGATGCACCCCAGCGGAAGGCGTCTTTCCCATGCTCCAGATCCATTCCCGGCCCCAGACGGATTTCGACCGCCTGGTGCGCGACCTGCGCCCTCGGCTCTACACCTTCTGCGCCCGCATGGTGGGCTCTGTGGCGGAGGGGGAGGATGTGCTGCAGGATACCCTGCTGAAGGCGCTGCAGGCGTGGCCGGGGGCGGACCGGCTGGATAGTCCGGAGGCCTGGATGTTCCGCATCGCCCGCAACGCCGCGCTTGATGCGCTGAAGCGCGGCGGCCGGACGGAGCCGCTGGAGGATCACGAGCATCTGGCGGTGGAGACGACGGACGCGCTCAGCCAGCGCGAGCTGGCAGAATTCGGCCTGCGCCCCTTCATGAAGCTGTCGGCCGCCCAGCGCGCCTGCCTCATCCTCATGGACGTGCTGGGCTACACCCTGGCGGAGATCGCGGCCATGCTGGACATGAGCGTGCCGGCGGTGAAGGCCGCTCTGCACCGGGGCCGGGCCAAGCTGCGCGCCCTGGCCGCCACGCTGGAGGAACCGGTGCCCCTGGCGCTGTCGGCGGAGGAGCGGGCGCACCTGGCCCGCTATGTCACCCTGTTCAACGCCCGCGATTTCGACGCCGTGCGCGCCCTGCTGGCCGACGACGTGCGCCTGGATCTGATGGGCGAATTCACCCGCCACGGCCGTGCGGGCGTGGAGCCGTACTTCGGCAACTACAGCCGCCTGCTGGGTTGGCACCTGGTGCCGGGCACCATCGACGGCCAGCCCGGCCTGCTGTCCTACCGCGACGGTGCCATCGCCAACTTCATCTTCATCAGCTGGCGGGACGGGCGCATCACCCGCATCCGGGATTTCTTCCACTGCCCGGTGGCGCGCGGCATGGCCGACGCCCGTCCCCTGGAGATGGCTTCACTCCGGGAGGGTGGGGCCATCCATATCTGATTCCCGGCTGAGGTGCCCCGTCAGGCTTTCGGGCGCGATGGGGACGGAGGTGTGCTCCTGCGCGATGAGCCACGCCGTCTTTCCCTGGGGCCCCTCGCGCTTCACCAACTGCCAGCTCAAGCGGTTCTGCATGGACCGCAGCTTGGCCCCCTCCGGCGTCAGGGCGGTGTAGGTCAGGAAGGCGCTGAGGCCCGCGGCCTCACTACCGCCCACCACCCGCACCGCCTCTGCCGTGACCTGCACGCGCTCGTCATTGAGCCCGCCCAGCCAGGCCTCCACCGACTGCCGCCAGGCCGCCCGGTCGGGATAGGACCAGGTATCCCAGGTGTCGAACACCACCACGTCCTCGGCATAAAGCGCCAGCAGCGCCGCCGCGTCCCGGTTCCACACCGCCTGGCGGTAGGCCTCCAGAACCGCTTTCACCTCTTCTTCCATATCGCTTCTCCTGTGAGCGTTGAGCCTGGAAGACGAACGACAAGGGGTGAAGGATACAGGGGCGATTTGGTTTTTTTTGAGGATCAGCCGGTGACGGCTCGGCGCCCCGCCCAAATCTCCGCCGCCACCCTGTCGGCCTCGGCCGGCTCATCCGCCAACCCCAGGGCCAGCACCCCCAGGGCAATGGTGGCGATGACCGTCGCCGTTTCGGCCTCCCGCCCCGGTTCGCCGCGCCAGACGGGCAGCAGGCCCGGCACCTCCGCCTTGCTGGCGGTCAGCGCGGGCAGGGGGAGTTCCTGGCGGTCCGTGCCCACTTGGACATAAGCCGTGGTGGGTTTGGCGGGGTTGCGTTCCACCTCGCCGCCGCCGCCCTTAACCACCACCAGGCGGGGGCGGTTCAGGCGCTGGGCCACGCCTAAGTGCAGGTCGATGTAGGGCGGGTGGAAGACGCCATCGACGGCGGCGCGCGTGTCGAACGGGTCCAGCAGGCGGCAGACGGTGTTGATGGGGCTGCGCAGGCCCAGCAGGTGGCGCAGGTTCAGCAGGCGGTCCAACGCGGGGCTGAAGGCCGACAGCGGCAGGTAGGCGAAGCCGGTTTCGGCCACCAGGGCCTTGGCGTCCGCGCGGCTGGTGGCCGGGCGCAGGCCCAGCTCCCCCAAGGCGTCGGGCACGTCGCGGCCCTGGGTGAAGGCGTTGCTGCCGTGCATGATGACGCGGTGCCCGGCCTGGGCCAGCGCCAGGGCGGACAGCAGGAACCAGGGCTCATCGCGGGTGCGGCCGGCGCCGTAGGACGGCCAGTCCAGGTCGGCGGCGCCGGTGCAGGCGCCGTCGCTGATGCCGGCGGCGTCGCGGGCGGCCTCCACCAGGCCCGCCACCTCATCCGGGTCCTCCCCCCGATAGCGCAGCAGCATGAGGAAGGCGCCCACCTGGTGCGGGTCGGCTTCACCCCTCAGCACCATGCCCAGGGCCGTGCGCGCCTCTTCCCGTGTCAGGGAGCGGGAGCGGCCGGGGCCGCGCCCCAGGGTGCGGACATATTGGGCGAAGACATGTTCATCGGTCATGGGGCAGGTGGGCTCAAGCCAATATTTGGATGACGGTCAGGCGGCGCGGGAGCGCACCTCGTCCATCGCGGACTCTACCGCGTCCTGCCGCCGCAATGCCACCACCCGTCCCACCAGCACCAGGGTGGGGCCGCTCACCGCCGCTGCCGCCACCAAGGCGGCGATGTCGGCCACCGTGCCGGGCAGGCGGCGTTCACTGGCCAGGGTCGCGTTCTCGATGGCGATGGCCGGGGTGCCGGGGTCCAGGCCGGCGGCCAGCAGGCGCTGGGTCACCTGGCCCAGCGTGCGGCTGCCCATATAGATGGCGATGGTACCGTCGCAGGCGGCCAGGGCGTTCCAGTCGTGGGCGGGCAGGACGTCATCAGCGTCCCCTTCCTGACAAGCATGGCCGGTGATCAGGTGCAGGCTGCGGCTATAGCCGCGCTGGGTCAGGGGCATGCCCATGCCGGCGGCGGCGGCGCAGGCCACGGTGATGCCGGGCACCACCTCCGCCACCACGCCGGCGGCGGCCAGGGCCTCCAGCTCCTCGCCCGCGCGGCCGAAGACCATGGGGTCACCGCCCTTCAGGCGCACGACGTGGGCGCCCGCCTGGGCATGGGCGACGATCAGGCGGTTGATGGCGGCCTGGCTCATCTCATGCCGGCCGCAGCGCTTGCCCACGTCGATGCGCCGGGCATGGGCGGGGGCCAGGTCCAGGATGCGCGGGTCGACGAGCTTGTCGTACAGCAGCACGTCGGCGCTTTCGATGCGGCGCAGGGCCTTCACCGTCAGCAGCTCGGGATCGCCGGGGCCGGCGCCTACCAGACTGGCGCGGCCGGTGACGTTAGGCTGAGGCATGGACATCGCGCAGGATCTCCTTCAGTTCGGGAATACAGGACCCGCAATTGGTGCCCGCTTTCAGGCAGGCGCCGATCTCCTCCGCCGAGGTCAGGCGGTTGGCGACGATGGCGTCCCGGATGGTGATCAGGCCGACGGAGAAGCAGGCGCAGACGGTACGGCCGGCGGGCTTCACGCCCATGGCCCCGGAACCGCCCGGGGCGCGGCCGGACAGCAGGCTGGGCCGCGCCTCGTCCGTCACCCGGTCACCCAGCAGGGCCGCCAGCACGTCACGGGGCGGCAGTTGGGCGCCGTCGCCGGCGGCCAGGAACAGGCAGGCCTCCAGCCGGCCATCCACCAGGATGGCGACGCGCAGCAGGCCGCGCCCGGCATCGGTCAGTTGCAGCCACTCCGCACCCGCCGGCGGGTGCAGCAGGCCCTCGACGAAGCGCGTCAGGGCCGCCCCCGCTGGCAGGGCGTCTGACCCCACGAGCTCAAAGGCGTGGCCGTTGCTGAGCGGCACGCGCGACCAATAGGCCACACCCTGGGGTCGCACGGCGGCGCGGTGCAGCAGCAGGCCGCGCCAGGCCACGGGCACCGCCTCCGCCCGCACCGGCGTGAGCTTCAGTTCCGGCTGGCCGGAAACAGGGTCCAGCGCCGCGTTGACCAGGCGGCCGGCGGGCCCGGCGGAGCAGAACTCATCCGTCCAGTGCATGGGCAGGAACAGCTCCCCCACCCGCTGGCCGGCATCTACGGTGGCGCGCACCACCGTGCCGGCGTGGACACTTTCGATGCGCACCAGGTCGCCGTCCTTGACGCCCAGGCGCGCGGCGTCGGCGGGGGACAGGGCGGCGCGTGGCTCACCCGTGTGGGCCAGCAGGCGGGGGACACGGCCGGTGCGGGTCATGGTGTGCCACTGGTCGCGGATGCGGCCGGTGTTCAGCACCAGGGGGTATGCGTCATCGGTGCGGTTGGCGGGTGGGCGCCAGGAGGTGGGCACCAGGCGGCCCCGGCCGCTGGGCGTGGCGAAGCCGCCCTGGCCAAACAGCCGCCCGCCCTCATCCCCCGCCCAGCGCACGGGCCAACGCACCGGCGCCAGGGCGTCGTACTGCCCATCGGTCAGCATGGCCAGGCCGCTGATGTCGAAGGGGCGGCTGCCGGCGTTCTCGAAGCCGGACAGGGCGGCATGCTCGCGGAACACCGCCGCCGGGCTGGTCCAGGAAAAGGCGTCCTTCCAGCCCATGCGCTGCCCCACGGCGGCCAGCACCCGCCAGTCGGCCCGCGCCTCGCCCGGGGCGGGGCGGAAGGGGCGCTGGCGGCTGATGACCCGTTCGGAGTTGGTGACGGTGCCGTCCCGCTCCCCCCAACCCGCCGCCGGCAGCACCACGTCGGCCAGGGCCGTGGTGTCGTTGGGCCAGCAGTCGGACACGACGACGAAGGGGCAGCGTGCCAACGCCTCCCGCACCCTATCGGCGCGGGGGAGGCTGTCGGCGGGGTTGGTGGCGATGATCCACAGGGCCTTGATGCGGCCGTCCAGCACGGCGTCGAACATCTCCACGGCCTTCAGCCCCGGCTTGGTCGCCAGGTTGGGCGCCCGCCAGAAGCGGCGGACGCGGTCGATGGCCTCGGGCTGGTCGAAGCGCATGTGGGCCGCCAGCTGGTTGGCCAGCCCGCCGACCTCGCGCCCGCCCATGGCATTGGGCTGCCCGGTGATGGAGAAGGGGCCGCAGCCGGGCTTGCCGATGCGCCCCGTGGCCAGATGGCAATTGATGATGGCGTTGACCTTGTCGGTGCCCACGGAAGACTGATTCACCCCCTGGGAATAGACGGTGACGACGCGCGGGGTGGACGCGAACCACTGGTAGAAGCGGGCCAGGTCCGCCGGGTCCAGGCCGGTAAGGGCGGCGGTCTGGTCGGCCGTTTGCCGGGCGGCGGCGAGGGCGGCCTCAAACCCCTCCACATGCGCCGCCATCCAGGCATGGTCCAGTTGGTCCTGGTCGGCCAGGTGGGCCAGCAGGCCGTTGAACAGGGCGACGTCGGCGCTGGGGCGCACGGCGAGATGCAGGTCGGCATCCTCACACGTGGCGGTGCGGCGCGGGTCGATGGCGACGATGCGAAGGGGGCGCTTGGCCTTGGCCGCCAGCAGGCGCTGGTGCAGCACCGGGTGGCACCATGCGGAATTGCTGCCCACCAGCACCACCAGGTCCGCCAGTTCCAAATCCTCATACGTCCCCGGCACCACGTCGGCACCGAAGGCGCGATTGTGGCCGGCGACGGAGGAGGCCATGCATAGCCGCGAATTGGTATCGATGTTGCCGCTGCCGATGAAGCCCTTCATCAGCTTGTTGGCGACGTAATAATCCTCCGTCAGGCATTGGCCGCTGACGTAGAAGGCAATGCTGTCGGGTCCATACTCCGCGATCGTGGCCTTGAACCGCTGGGCCACCAGATCCAGGGCCTGGGTCCAGTCCGCCGCCCGCCCGTCGATCAGGGGGCGGGTCAGGCGCTCGCCATCCTTCAGCGTCTCCGCCAGGGCGGACCCCTTGGAGCAGAGCCGGCCCCGGTTGGCCGGGTGGTCGGTGTCGCCCACCACCCGGCCGTCGGCCTGGGCCACGACGCCGCAGCCCACGCCGCAATAGGGGCAGGTGGAGCGGACGGTGCCGGCGAGGGCACCGGCTTCAGCGTCCCGTGCCATCCCCTCCGGCATCACGCCACCATGGCCAGCAGGATGCGGCCGTCCTGCACCCGCACGGGGATGCGGGTGACGCAGCCCTCGTCCGGGGCGCAGGCCTCGCCCGTCTCCAGGTCGATCACCCAGTTGTGCAGGGGGCAGGTGACGGCATGGCCGTGCACCGTGCCCTGCGACAGGGGGCCGCCCTTGTGCGGGCAACGGTCGTCCACGGCGAAGACGGCGTCGTCCAGGGTGCGGAAGACGGCGACGTCCCCCCGGGGGGTGGCGACCACGCGCGCACCCTGGCGGGGGATGTCCTCCACCGCGCCCACCTCGACCCAGCGGCTTTCGATACCAACGTTGTCCATGGCGCTTCACTCCACCGTCGCCAGGGTGCGGAAGGGGGCGGCGGCCGCCTTGCCCGGCGCGCGTTCGGCCCAGGGGTCGTCCTGGCTGAATTTCTGAGCGTACAGGAACTTGGCGTAGAGCGCCTTGCGCCCCGCCTCATCGTCCACGATGCGCTGCTTCACATGGGCCAGCCCCACCCGCTCGATCCAGGGCGCCGTGCGTTCCAGATAGCGGGACTCCTCGCGGTAGAGCTGCAGGTAGGCGCCGCAGTATTCCAGCACCTCCTCCTCCGTCGTCACCTTGCACAACAAGTCGGTGACGCGGACGTGGATGCCGCCGTTGCCGCCGACATGCAGTTCCCAGCCGCTGTCCACCGCCACGACGCCGAAGTCCTTGATGGTGGCCTCGGCGCAGTTGCGCGGGCAGCCGGACACGGCCAGCTTCACCTTGTGCGCGTGCCAGGACCCCCAGGTCATGCGCTCCAGCTTCACGCCCATGCCGGTGCTGTCCTGCGTGCCGAAGCGGCACCATTCGGAACCCACGCAGGTCTTCACCGTGCGCAGCGCCTTGCCGTAGGCGTGGCCGGAGACCATGCCGGCGTCGTTCAGATCTTTCCACACATGGGGCAGCTGCTCGCGTGTCACGCCCAGCAGGTCGATGCGCTGGCCGCCCGTCACCTTCACGGTGGGGATGGCATACTTGTCCACCACGTCGGCGATGGCGCGCAGCTCATCGGCCGTGGTCAGGCCGCCCCACATGCGCGGCACCACGGAATAGGTGCCGTCCTTCTGGATGTTGGCGTGGTTGCGCTCGTTCACGAAGCGGGACTGCTGGTCGTCCTGGTATTCACCGGGCCAGGCCACCAACAGGTAGAAGTTCAGCGCCGGGCGGCAGACATGGCAGCCGTCGGGCGTGGACCAGCCCAGGGTGGACATGACCGCCGGCATGGTGCGCAGTTCCTGATCCACGATGGCGCGGCGCACCTGGTCGTGGCTGTGGGTCGTGCATTTGCACAGCGGCTTCTCGCCCGTGGGCTTGGCGTAGCTATCGCCCAGCGACAGGGCCAGCAGCTGTTCCACCTGGGGCGTGCAGCTGCCGCAGGAGGCGGACGCCTTGGTGCGGGCCCGCACCCCCTCCAGCGTGGTCAGGCCATGCTCCGCGATGGCGCCCATGATCTTGCCTTTGCACACGCCGTTGCAGCCGCAGATCTCGGCCTCATCGGGCAGGGCGGCCACGGCGGCGGTGGGGTCGGCGGCGGGCGCGCCGGCCGCCAGGCTGGCGAAGGCTTGGCCGAAGATGACAGTGTCGCGCAAGGCGCCCAGGGGCTTGCCCTCGCGCAACAGCTGGAAGTACCAGCCGCCGTCCTGGGCATCGCCATACAGCACGGCGCCCACCAGCACGTCGTCGCGCAGCACCAGGCGCTTATAGGTGTTGCGGGCGGCGTCACGGAAGACCACCTCCTCCGTCGTCTCGTCACCGATGAAGTCGCCGGCGGAGAAGACGTCGATGCCCGTGACCTTCAGGCGGGTGGCCATGGCGGCGGGGACGTAGTCGCTGGTGGCGTCCTCGCGCGCCAGATGGTCGGCGCAGACCTTGGCCATGTCCCACAGCGGGGCCACCAGGCCATAGGTCTTGCCGCGATGCTCCACGCACTCGCCCACGGCGAAGATGTCGGGGACGGAGGTGCGCATGTCGTCGCCCACCTCGATGCCGCGGTTGATGGCCAGGCCGGCGGCGCGCGCCAGGTCGATATTGGGACGGATGCCGATGGCCAGCACCACCAGGTCGCCCGGTATCTCCCGCCCGTCGGCCAGGCGCACGCCCTGCACCCGGCCCTCACCGAAGATCTCTTCGGTCTGGCCGTTGGTGAAGAAGTTCATGCCGCGCTCGTCCAGCTCGCGCTGCAGCAGCTCGGCCGCCGCCTTGTCCAGCTGGCGTTCCATCAGCGTGCCCATCAGGTGGACGACGGCCACCTGCATGCCCCGGCGCAGCAGGCCGTTGGCGGCCTCCAGTCCCAGCAGGCCGCCGCCGATGACGATGGCGCGCTTATGCGTCTGCGACGCCGCGATCATGGTGTTGACGTCGGCGATGTCGCGGAAGGCGCAGACCCCGGGCAGATCCAAGCCCGGCACCGGCGGGGCGATGGGTCGGGACCCGGTGGCCAGCAGAACCTTGTCATAGGCCACCACCCGGCCGCTGGCGGAGGTCACGGTGCGGGCCTGGGTGTCGATGGCGGTCACCGCGTCACCGGTGATCAGCTCGATCCCATTCTCCTCATACCAGGAGCGGGGGTTGATGACGATCTGCTCCAGGTCCTTTTCGCCGGCCAGCACGGACGACAGCATGATGCGGTCGTAGTTCACGTGCGGTTCGGCGCCGAAGACCGTGATGTCGTACTTCAGCGGGTTGCGCTTCAGCAGTTCGTCCACCGTCCGCATGCCGGCCATACCGTTGCCGACAACCACCAGCTTCTGGCGCGGGGGCATATGCGTGTCCATGGGGGAACCCTTCCCTTAAATCGCTAAGTCTGGAGTGCTGTCAGTAGGGCGCGGCCGGATCAGACGCGAGCCGCGCCCAGGGCGGCGGCGCCCCAGGTGGTGCGCCACCGGCGCTTCACGCCGGTCAGGCCGACCAGGGCCGCCAGGGCCAGCAGGGCGAACAGCAGGAAGCCCGCCTGGTAACCGCCGGTCAGCTGCTTGGAGTAGCCGAGGCTGGAGGCCAGGTAGAAGCCGCCCACGCCGCCCATCATGCCGACCAGGCCGGTCATGACGCCGATCTCGCGGCGGAAGCGCTGCGGCACCAGCTGGAAGACGGCCCCGTTGCCCATGCCCAGCGCCAGCATGGCGACGACGAAGACGGCCAGGGCCATCCAGGCCTGCGGCAGGGCGAAGCTGACCACCACCAGGGCGCTGGCGGCGATGGTGTACATGACGGTTAGTGAGCGGACGCCGCCGATGCGGTCGGCCACGGCACCGCCGATGGGCCGCACCAGGGACCCGGCGAAGACGCAGGCTGCGGTGAAATAGCCGGCGGTGATGGGGCTCAGCCCATACTGGTCGTTGAAGTAGATGGTGAGGGAGGAGGCGAGGCCGACGAAGCCGCCGAAGGTGACGCTGTAGAAGAACATGAACCACCAGGCGTCGCCGATCTTCAGCACCGCCAGGTATTCGGCCAGCGACTTGGCCGGCGGGCATTCCGGGCTGTCCTTGGCCAGCACGGTGTAGACGCACAGCGTCAGGGCGAGCGGGATGGCCAGCAGGCCCAGCACGTTGTTCCAGCCATAGGCGACGGCCAGGGCCGGCGCGAAGAGGGAGGCGAACACGGTGCCGGAGTTGCCGGCACCCGCCAGGCCCAGGGCCGTGCCCTGGTGTTCCGGCGGATACCACCGCGAGGCCAGCGGCAGGGCCACGGCGAAGCTGGCGCCGGCCACGCCCAGGATGGCGCCGGTCAGCAGCGTGGCGTTGAAGCTGTGCACCCCGAAGTACCAGACGGCGATCAGCCCGGCGATCACCACCGCTTGCGCCAGGAGGCCGGTGCGCTTGGGGCCCAGGTGATCCACCAGGATGCCGTTGATAACGCGGAAGAAGGCGCCGGCCAGGACGGGAACCGCCACCATCAGGCCCTTCTGCGCCGGCGACAGGCCCAGATCCTTGGCGATCAGCACGCCCAGCGGGCCCAGGATCACCCAGGCCATGAAGCTCATGTCGAAGTAGAGAAACGCCGCGAACAGGGTCGGCAGATGTCCAGCCTTCAGGAAACTCTTGTTCATCGGTTGCCTCCGGAGCAGGGCCGTGGGCCTTATGGGGAACGGGGCGGCCGGTATCAGGCGCCGCCTATCACCAGAAGGGGTGGTGGATCGGGGTCAGGCCGCGAGGGGCCTGGGGGTGGGGTAGGGCCCGGTGGAACCGGACACTGACAGGCCGCCGTTGACCCGCCGATCAGACCACAGGGGACGTGCGCCGTTGCGCTATCCCGGAGGCGGGACCGCCCCGCCGTTGGGGCCGTCCCGATGCAGAAAAGAACCTTTCGGCTCCCTGCTCGTGTAATGTTCTTCGCAACCGCCGTGCCAATTTCGCAATCGCGGAAAACCTGGGGTTTTGGAAGAACGGCCGGCGGTCTATGTGCCTAATTTTTGCGCAATCGCCAAGCTGACAGCGCAAATGATTAAACTATAGGCAATAATTGGGATGGGTAGGGATGGGGGCACGGCAGATCGAATTGCGCGTCGGCTGGTGCAGTGAAACCGGCCGCCGCCCGCGCAATGAGGATTACGTGGGCGTGTGCCTGGGTACCGCCACCCAGCGGGCCCGCCAGGGGGCGGTGGCCGCCATCGCCGACGGCGTCTCGGGGGCGCCCGGCGGCCGGGTGGCGGCGGAGCTGGCGGTGCGCGGCTTCATCGATTTCTATCTGGGCGAACGCCAGACCCTGGGCATCCGGCGGGCGGCGGCGCACGCGGCGGAGGCCATCAACCGCTGGATCCACGCCCAGGGCCGCACGGACCCGGAGCGCACGGGCATGGCCACCACCCTGACCGCCGTCATCCTGCGCGACCGCCGCGCCCACATCCTGCACGTGGGCGATACCCGCCTGTACCGCCTACGCGACGGCCGGCTGACCCAGCTGACCGAGGACCATGTGCACAGCGGCCCGGACCAGCGCCACATCCTGCGCCGCGCCATCGGGCTGGAGGACGCGCTGCGCGCCGACTACACGGCCGAACCCTTGCGCGAAGGCGACCGCCTGGTGTTGCTGACCGATGGCGTGCACGGGGTCTTGTCATCCCGCGACCTGACACGCCTCACCTCCAGTGAACCGACGCCGGAGGCTGCCAGCCAGGAGATGGTGGCCGCAGCGTTGTCCGCCGGCAGCCACGACAACGCCACCGCCCTGATCATCGACGTGGTGGCGCTGCCGCCGGCCGACCAGGGCGAACTGGCCGACCTGACGGCGGAACTGCCCATCCTGCCCGTGCCCAAGCCGGGCGATGTGGTCGACGGCTATCGCGTAGGCCGCCAATTGTCCGATGGCCGCTACAGCGCCCTGTTCCTGACTGAGCCGGCGGGGAAGGAGGCACCGCTGGTGCTGAAGTTCCCCAAGCCCACGGTAGCGGAGGATGCCGTCTACCGCCTGGCCTTCGTGCGAGAGGGCTGGGTGGCGGCGCGGGTGCGCAGCCCCTGGCTGGGGGAGGTGGTGGAGGTGCCGCCCGGCCGGCAGACGCGGCTATATACCGTCATGCCCTATTACCCAGGGCAAACCCTGGCGCAGCGCCTGGCGGCGCCGCCGCGCGTGGGCGTGGCGGAGGGCGTGCCCCTGGCGGTGAGACTGGCCAAGGCGGTGGCGGCGCTGCACCGCGCCGGCATCATCCACCGCGACCTCAAGCCGGACAACGTCATCATCGACGGCGCCGGTGGCCTGCGTCTGATCGACCTGGGCGTGGTGCGCCTGCCCGGGATGGAGGATTTCCCGGCCGAGCAAATCCCCGGCACGCCCAGCTACATGGCGCCGGAACTGCTGGCCGGCGCGCCGGGGGATGAGCGCACCGACCTCTACGCCCTGGGCGTCACCGTTTATCACCTGTTTACCGGCGCCTACCCCTACGGCGAGGTCGAACCCTTCCAGCGTCCCCGCTTCGGCGCTCTGGTGCCCTTGCAGCAGCGCCGCCCCGACCTGCCCACCTGGCTGGACCTGTCGGTCATGAAGGCTGTGGCTGCCCACCCGGCCGACCGCCACGGCGACGTGCTGGAATTCGCCCTGGAACTGGAGGCGGGCGCCGCCCACCCCGCGCCCCGCCCCACCCGCCGCCGCTCCTTCTACGACCGCGACCCGGTGCGCTTCTGGAAGCTGACGGCCCTGGTGCTGCTGGTCCTGCTGATCCTGTCGCTGGTACGTGCAGGCTAGTTTGATGATTACGGCAGAGAACTTAAGGCTCTTGGTTGTTATTTAGATTTTTTATTATTTTTAAGATTCATTCCTGACCGTATTAGAGTCTCTTTATCAGCTTCTATCCAGCGATCCATTGGATAGCCATCTTCAGTGCTGGGTGGGCGCATAGATAAAAGGTAACCAGTCCAGTCGGTACATCCCTCATTTTCCATTATTCTAATGAAACCATCTGCATTTTGATCTTTGACTAGCTTGAAAACATTAAGTGGCTTCCCGCGATCTCCATAGTATACGTACGTAAAATTTCCGCGCATATAATGATATGCTATACCTTGTTTATGAGAATTGGGTTTTGTTACATAGCAACTGAAGGAAAACTCTCTAAGTTCATCCAATTCTGCGACAATATTATCGGGGAAGGAAGCTTGTTGCTCGGCAGTTATTGGTTTGGTGTCTAAGCTGATGGCATATGGCCTATAAGTAAAACCGCCATCTACATTACTTATAACTACTGGATGGCCAAAAACGGAATGGACATCTCGATCTAAAATTACATACCGAAGAGTAGATGCCAATTTGAACGTCTGATTGTTCCCTGCAATTTCGAGTCTGTTGGCGGTGGCCATGAGTGGCCTCTCAAAATGCGAGACTGACGTTGGAACATTTTCGCTATTACGATATAGCTGGAATCGATCAAATGCGATCTTCTCGCCAATCCATGAAATATTTGATGGGCCTTTTGTTTTCCTTCCTCCGGATATCTTCGTAATTGATGGATTTCCTAACTGGGACATTATGAGGAAGTCGACACCATTTTCTTTCTGTATGTGAAACTCTAGGAAATAATTAACAACATCATGATAATTTTCGACGGTTGGGCATTTTGAAATTGCTGTATCGGCTAGTTCTGGGCTGCCGGAAAAGCCAACCGCAATATTTTCAGACAATATACAAATCTTTGGCTTGCATTTGTGAGCTGGGAATATGTCACCGTTATTGTGTGATATTCCTGTATCTGATACAGCGCTTATATTTTTACCATTAACTTGCGCGACAACTAAAGTCATTATTTGTCTCCCGAGGCCGAGGTTCGCATCCGGAGATATGGTAAACATATGTCCTGAAAAATAAACGCTTAAGTGGTGGTGTCGTGCAAATCCGGCCGGTAGATGCGCGCGGCCAGCGCTTCCGCATCGGCGCCGCTGACTGGCAGGTCGCGCCAGCGGGCCATCTGGTCCAGGAACCAGCGGGCCTGGGCCAGGGTGGGGCGGGTGACCTCGGGCGTGCCGAAGCGGCAGACGTCGGTGTCCTGGCACACGCCATCGCGGGTGCCGCCGGGTAGGGAGGCGGCGATGATCTCGGGTGCCAGGTTCAGGAAGGCGGGTTGCGCCAGGGTGGCGGCGATGGTGGGGGTGTTGGCCGGGTCGGCGCAATCTGCGGCGGCACGCAGCAGGGCGCGCAGCAGGTCTTGCAAGGCGTGCGGGTGTTCCTCGGCCCAGGCCTCGCGCACCGCCAGGCACTTCTCTGGATGGCCGGGCATGATGTCGGACGACAGGGCCACGGTGCGGCCCACCCCGGCGGCCGCGGCCACGGCGCCCCAGGGGGCGCCGGCGCAGAAGCCGTCGATGCGGCCGGACTCGATGGCGGCCACGCTGTCGGCCGGGGGCACGATGGCCCAGTCGACATCCGCCTGCGGGTCGATGCCGGCGGCGTGAAGCCAGCTTTTGAACAGCAGGGCGTGGGTGGACCATGCATGGACCACCGCCAGGGTGACGCGGGGCCGGCCACGCAACAACTCGGCCAAGCGCTGGCCGGCCTCGGCGGCGTTGGGGCGCCCCCCTGCCAGGATGGGCCCAGCCAGCTCGTTGGACAGGGTCACGGCGTCGCCGTGCTGGCTGAGGCTCATGGGGATGATCAGGCGGGCCGCTGCCGGTCGCAGGCCCAGCGCCATGGCCAGCACCAGGGGCGGCAGCATCACGGCGGCATCCAGCAGGCCGTAGGACAGCTTGTCCGCCAGGTTGGCCCAGCTGGGTTCCACCGACAGGGTGACGTCCAGCCCCTCGGCCGCGAACAGGCCGGTGGCCTGGGCGTGGATGACCGGGGCACTGTCGGTCAGGCGCAGCAGGCCGATGCGGACGGGGCGCGAAACGGTCATGACCCGCCTCCCTTCTTCTGTTCAGCGGCGGCCACGATGTCGGCGGCCACGGCGGCCAGTTTGCGGCTCTGCTCCATGGCCTGGCGGCGCAGCCAGCGATAGGCGTCCGGCTCCGCCATGCCGCGCTGGCGCATCAGCAGGGCCTTGGCCTGGTCCACCACCTCACGCTCGCGCAAGGACGTCTCGGCCTTGTGCAGGCTGGTTTCCACCTGGCGGTAGCGGCGGAACATGGCCACGGCCGCCTGCACCACCGGCTTTATGGCGGGCAGCGAGGCACCGACCACGTTGTAGGAGCTGACGCCGGCCTCAATGGCCGCCTCCATGAAGGCCGGGTCGTCCTGGTCGACGAACATGACGATGGGGCGCGGGTCGTGGCGCGAGATGGCGCGAATGTCCTCCAGCCCGTCGCGGTCGGGGCGGGCCATATCCACGATCACCAGGTCGGGGGCGGTGCGCAGCACGGCGTCCGCCAGCAGCTCGCCAGCGGCCAGGCGCACGATCTCCGTGGCGCCGGCGGCGGCCAGGTCGGCCTCCACGATGCGCGCGGGGTCGTTCAAATGGACTGTGTCGGCGATCAGAACCTTCACCGGCGGCCCATGAAGCTGGTTGGCGGGGAAACACCCTTAATCGCCAACCGGGCTTTCATGCAAGCGCGGTGATGCCGATTGTGTCCGTCAGGTTAGAGGACCGGCAACAAACGGTCGATGGCCTGGGCCATGTCCACGTCGCGCTGCGACAGGCCGCCCGCGTCGTGGGTAGTCAGTCGGATGTCCACGCGGTTGTAGACGTTGAACCATTCCGGATGGTGGTCCGCCTTCTCCGCCAGCAGGGCCACCTGGGTCATGAAACCGAAGGCGGCGCGGAAGTCGGTGAAGACGCAGCGGCGGGTGATGGCGTCGCCCTCCGGCGTCACGGTCCAGCCGGGCAGGGGGGGAAGATCGGCGGCGTTCAGGCGCTTGACCATGATGGGCCTCTTCAGTCGGCGGTGGGGGCGGTGACGGGGATCAGGGCGCCGTTGATGGCGCGGGCGGCCCGGCTGGCCAGGAAGACGATGGCGTCGGCCACTGCCGCCGTGGCGGTCCAGGTCTTGGGGTCGATGTTCGGCATGTCCGCCCGGTTCTGCGGTGTGTCCATGACCAGCGGCAGCACGGCGTTGACGCGGATGCGCCCGCCCAGTTCCGCCGCCAGGCTTTCGGTCAGGCGGGCCACGGCGGCCTTGGAGGCGGCATAGGCGCCCATGCCGGCACCGGCCTTCTCTGCCGCCGCGGCACCCACATTGACGATGGCGCCGCCGTCCGACAGGCCGCCCCCAGGCACGATGGCGGCGCGGCACATGTTCAGGCAGGTGCGGGCGTTGATGGCGAACAGCTTCTCCCACGCGGCGGGATCGCCGTCCGCCACCGTCTGCCAGCGGAAGCCGCCGGCGACGTTGACCAGCACGTCGGCTCCGCCCATGGCGACCTTGGTTTGGCCGAAGGCGGTGCGGGCGGCGGCCTCATCCGTCAGGTCCACGCCGCCCAGGTGCAGCACGCCCTCCGTCACGGCGGCGGGTGCGGGCGCATGGTCGACCACGGTGACGTGATGGCCGGCCGCCCGGAAGGCATGGGCCACGGCGGCACCCAGGACCCCGGCGCCGCCGGTGATGACGACCTTCTGCTGGGTCAAGATAATCCCCTCTTCATTTCTCAGACGTTCAGCGCGGGCGTTACCTGGCCCCGGCAGTTGCCGAAGCCGATGGAGACATAGCCGTCAGCCACGGCGCGGCCGGCCAGGATCAGCTCATCGCCGTCGGCCAGGAAGGTGCGCGTCTCGCCGTTGGGCAGGGTGATGGGCGCCTTGCCGCCCCGCGTCAACTCCAGCAGGCTGCCCACGCCGCTGTCGTCGGGGGTGGAGATGGTGCCGGTGCCCAGCAGGTCGCCGGGGTTCAGGTCGCAGCCATTGCAGGTGTGGTGCGCCACCAGCTGTGCCGCCGTCCAATAAAGGTTGGTGGCGGGGCCGGTGCCCAGGCGGTGCGGGGCCTGCTTGTCCTCACGCATCCTGGGCGTGCGGATCAGCACCGACAGCTCGATGCCATAGGCGCCGCGCTCCTGGTCCGTTTCATCCCACAGATAGGGCAGCGGCTTGGGATCATCGGCGGCCCGGGCCGGCTGCCGGGTGCGGAAGGGGGCCAGCGCCTCCGCCGTGATGATCCAGGGCGACACGGTGGTCAGGAAGTTCTTGGCCAGGAAGGGGCCCAGCGGCTGGTATTCCCAGGCCTGCAGGTCGCGGGCTGACCAGTCGTTCAGCAGGCACAGGCCGGCGATGTGGCTGTCGGCCTCGCCGATGGCGATGGGCGTGCCCAGCTCATTGCCCGGGCCGATCCAGATGCCCAGCTCCAGTTCCAGGTCCAGGCGCTGGCTGGGGCCGAAGGTCGGCACCTCCGCATCCGGGGCCTTGCGCTGCCCATTGGGCCGGCGCACCTCCGCCCCGGTCACGCGCACGGACGAGGCGCGGCCGTGGTAGCCGATGGGCACATGCTTGTAGTTGGGCAGCAGCGGGTTGTCCGGGCGGAACTGCCGGCCGACGTTCAGGGCATGGTGGATGCCGGCGTAGAAGTCGGTATAGCCGCCGATGGTTGTGGGCAGGTGCAGGGTGCAGTCCGCCGCGTGGTAAAGCAAACCTTCCACGATGCCCTGATCATCGCTGCCGTTGGCCAGCAGTTGCGACAGTCGGCGGCGCAGGGCCCGGCGCGGGCCTGCCCCCAGGGCCAGCAGCGGGTTCAGCGTGCGCCCGCTGGCGGCGATGGCCGCGTCCAGCGCGTCGCCCGTCAGCAGGCCGGACCGGCCGGCCTTGGCCAAATCCAGCACCCAGTCACCGATGGCGACACCGCCACGCGGCGCCTCGTTCCGGGTGCTGAACACGCCCAGGGGCAGGTTCTGGATGGGGAAGTCGGCGTGGCCGTTGGCGCTGCTGACCCAGCTGGTCAGGGCCGGGTTGTGCGTTTCATCGATCAAGGGAATGTTCATCGCGGCAGCTCGGCCTTGGTGAAGCCCGCCCAGCAGTCATCATAGTCCAACTGCATCAGCGGGGTCTCGGTGGCGAAACGGGTGGGTCGAATGACCCAGCGGCTTTCGAACATGAAGGCCATGGTGTTCTCGATCTTATGCGGCTTCAGGTCCGCCGCCACCGCGCGCTCGTAACTGGTGCGGTCGGGGCCGTGGCCGCTCATGCAATTGTGCAGCGAGGCGCCGCCGGGGGCGAAGCCGCCGGCCTTGGCGTCATACTGGCCATGGATCAGGCCCATGAACTCATTCATGACGTTGCGATGGAACCACGGCGGCCGGAAGGTGTCCTCCGCCACCATCCAGCGCGGCGGGAAGATGACGAAGTCGCAATTGGCCGTGCCGGCGATTTCCGATGGCGCCGTCAGCACCGTGAAGATCGACGGATCCGGATGGTCGTAGGACACGGTGTTGATGGTGTTGAACCGCGCCAGGTCGTACTTGTAGGGCGCCAGGTTGCCGTGCCAGGCCACCACGTCCAGCGGGCTGTGGTCCAGGGTGGTGGCCCACAGGCGGCCCTGGAACTTCTGCACCACTTCGGTCGCCTCATCCACGTCCTCGAACCGGGCGACGGGGGTCAGGAAATCGCGCGGGTTGGCCAGGCCGTTGGCCCCGATGGGGCCCAGGTCGGGCAGCTTGAACGGCGCGCCGTAATTCTCGCAGACATAGCCCCGGGCGGTGCCATCCGGCAGCAGGACGCGGAAACGCACGCCGCGCGGCACCACGGCGATTTCGCCCGGCGCCACCTCCAGCCGGCCCAGCTCCGTTTCCAGGCGCAGGCGGCCCAGCTGCGGCACCAGCAGCAGTTCGCCATCCGCGTTGTAAAACACCCTTGCCGCCATGGGCTGGTTGGCGGCGTAGAGGTGGATGGCGATGCCGTTGTTGGTACCCACGTCGCCGTTGCCGCCATAGCTCACCAGCCCGTCGACGAAGTCGGTCGGCGCGTCGGGCAGGGGCAGGGGATCCCAGCGCAGGCGGTTGGGCGTGGGTGGCACCTCATCGAACGGGCCGGACCGCAGCAGGCTGGCCCGCCCATATGCCGTGAAGGGCGCATGGCTGGCGGTGGGGCGCAGGCGGTACAGCCAGGACCGGCGGTTCTCATTGCGGGGGGCGGTGAAGGCGCTGCCCGACAACTGCTCGGCATACAGGCCGAAGGGCACCTTCTGCGGCGAGTTGCGGCCCACGGGCAGGGCGCCAGGCACCGCCTCGGTCGCAAAGCTGTTACCGAAGCCGCTCATCATGTCAAAGGGCGCGTTGTCTCGGATGCTGTCCTGGGTCATGGCCGCTGCCTCCACCAGATCGTTTCATTTGAAACGATATAAGGGGCGATGTCCGCCGCTTGTCAAATGGATAAACGCCGCCGGTTCCAGGATCCGATCCAGGTTATCCGCCGGCTTCCGTGAAAACCTTTCAATCGCGCTGGCGGAACCCGGCAGGCCTGAAAAGGTTTCGCGGCCCAAATACCATCGGTGAAAGGAGTCACCGGAAATGGAAAAGATCAGATCGGCAGGGCGGTGGTGTATTTCACCTGGCTGAGCGCGAAGTGCGAGGCGGCGGCGGCCACGGCCGGGTGGGCTAGCAGCTCGCGCATCAGGAAGCGTTCGTAGCTGGCGACGTCGGCCACCACCACCCGCATCAGATAGTCCCATTCGCCCGACATGCTGTGGCAGTCCATGATCTCGCCGCGCGTCTGGATGAAGGCCTCGAATTCCTGCCTGTCCTTGGTGGCGTGGCTTTTCATGCGCAGCTGGCACATGACGCTGACGCCCCGGCCCACCTTGGCGGCGTCCACCAGACGCACGGCGGCGCCCAGGATGCCGGCCCCCTCCAGCGCCTTGATGCGCCGCCAGCACGAGGCCGGAGAGGCGCCCACCTCCTCCGCCAGGGCGGCATGGCTCAGGCTGGCATCGCGTTGCAGCGCGCGCAGGATGCGGTGGTCGATTTCATCGAACTGATCAATCTCTTTCATTTTTTCCAATCCGGCGAAATGCGCTTCCCATATTGGCTTGTCATGGCGCGTCAATGAAAAGACATTGTCACAGGTTTCGCATAAAATCATTCAGCAACGATAGGGGTGCCGCCGCTGGGGGCGGATCCAGCCCCGCCCATAAGGGAGTCTCCACGATGTCTGCCCCGACGCCTTTCGACGCGCTGACGCCGCAGCCCGCCGATGTCCTGTTGTCCCTGATTGCCCTGTACCGCGACGATCCGCGGCCCAAGAAGCTGGACCTAGGCGTGGGCGTCTATCGCGACGACACGGGCGCCACGCCGGTGATGCGCGCCGTCAAGGCGGCCGAGGGCCGGTTGCTGGAGACGCAGGGCAGCAAGAGCTACCTGGGGCCCGAGGGTGATATCCGCTATACCGAGCTGCTGCAGCCCATCGTCTTCGGCAAGACCATGCCAGCCGACACGATGGTGGGGGTGCAGACGCCCGGCGGTACCGGCGCCCTGCGCCTGGCGGCGGAACTGGTGAACGCCGCCCAGAAGAATGCCAAGCGGCCTGGGGCCAAGGTCTGGCTGGGCACCCCCACCTGGCCTAATCATGCGCCCATCATGACCTCCGCCGGCCTGACCGTGGCCACGTATCGCTATTACGACCAGGCGACGCAGACCATCCTGTTCGATGAGATGATGTCGGCCCTGAAGGGTGCTGACGCCGGCGACGTGGTGCTGCTGCATGGCTGCTGCCACAACCCCGTCGGTGCCGACCTGGACCAGGCCCAGTGGCGGGCGGTGGCCGAGGTGGTGGCCGAGCGCGGCCTGATCCCCCTCATCGATCTCGCCTACCAGGGCCTGGGCGACGGGCTGGAAGAGGATGCCGCCGGCGCCCGCCTGGTATTGGACGCCGCGCCGGACGCCCTGGTGGCCTATTCCTGCGACAAGAACTTCGGGCTTTACCGGGAACGCGTGGGCGCCCTCTACGCCAAGGGCGGCACGCCCGCGCGCACCGCGCTGATGCGTTCCAACATCCTGCTGCTGGCCCGCGTCAATTGGTCCATGCCGCCCGACCACGGTGGCGCCCTGGTGCGCGTCATCCTGGATGACGCCGGCCTGACCGCCGAGTGGCGGACGGAACTGGACGCCATGCGCACCCGCATCAACCAGGTGCGCCAGGCCTTGGCCGCCGGTGACGCCTGGTTGGCCCCGTTGGGGCGCCAGCGCGGCATGTTCTCGCTGCTGCCCCTGTCGCCGGAGCAGGTGGGCCTGCTGCGGCGCGATCATGCCGTCTACATGGTGGGCAACGGCCGCGCCAACCTGGCCGGCCTGACGCTGGCCACCGTGCCGCAGTTCATCGACGCCCTGCGGGCCGTCCGTTGAGCGTCGCGCCCGCGCCGGGCGGCATCCGCCCGTGGCTGACCCGGACGCCTGCCGGGGTGCGCTTGTGCGCGATGGCGGAACTGGCGCCGCTCAGCGCCCGCAACTTCGTGCTGGAGATCCAGGGCGACCGCTTCCACGGCTTCGTGGTGCGGCGGGGGGAGGCGGTCACCGGTTATGTCGACCGCTGCCCTCATGCCGGCGTGCCCCTGGCCTTCACCCTGGACGACTACCTCGCCCAGGACCTGACCGGTCGTGACGTCATCCGCTGCAGCTGGCACAGCGCCCTGTTCGACATCGATACTGGGCGCTGCGTCGCGGGCCCGTGCCCCGGTCAGGGGTTGCTGCCCTGGCCGGTGACGGTGCGCGACGGCTTCATCGAAACTTTGTGAGCGTCCTTCGATAGCGGCTCCGCCTGCCCCCCGCTGGAGTCAGGCGGTTTTACGCGCCGCGGCCACAGCGGCCTCCTGCGGGGCCTGCAGTTCGTGCAGGCGTCGGCGCCAGGCGTCGGCGATCTGCACATCCAAGCCGCTGCGCCCCGGCGTCCAGCCCAGGATGCGGCGGGCTTGGGTGGCGTCGCCGACCAGGGATGGCGGGTCGCCCGGCCGGCGGGGGCCGACGTGCCAGGGGATGGGCAGCCCGGTGACCCGCTCCGCCGCCTCCATGACCTCGCGCACGGAATAGCCGTTGCCGTTGCCCAGGTTCAGGGCCATGGACGGGCCGTCATCCAGCAGGTGCTTCAGCGCCAGGATGTGGGCCTGGGCCAAGTCGCTGACGTGGATGTAATCGCGGATGCAGGTGCCGTCCGGCGTGGGATAGTCGGTGCCATTGACCGTCAGCCCGTCCTTCCGGCCCAGCGCCGCGTCCAGCACGTTGGGGATCAGGTGCGGCTCGGGGTCGTGGTTCTCCCCCAAATCGCCGTCCGGGTCGGCGCCGGCCGCGTTGAAATAGCGCAGGACGACCGCGCGCAGGCCCCAGGCCGGTTCGCAGTCGGCGATGATGCGCTCCATCATCTGCTTGCTGGCGCCATAGGGGTTGATCGGCGCTTGGGGATGGCCCTCCGTGATCGGCACCCGTTGCGGCACGCCATAGACGGCGCAGGTGCTGGAGAACACCAGGTTGGTGACGCCGGCATCGCGCATGGCCTCCAGCAGGCCGACGGAACCGGAGACGTTGTTGCGGTAATACAGCAACGGGTCGCTGACAGACTCGCCCACATGGGCATAGGCCGCGAAATGCATGACGGCGCAGGGATCATAGTCGCGCAGCACGGCGGTCAGCCGGTCCACATCGCCGATGTCGCCCACCTCCAGCGGACCGTACAGCACGGCCTCCCGGGGACCGCGGCTGAGATTGTCATAAGTGACGGGGCTGAACCCCGCCTCGGCCAGCGCCTTGCAGGCGTGGCTGCCGATGAAACCGGCGCCGCCGGTCACCACAACGGTGTCGCTCATAGCCTATTCCCTTCACAGTCTTCTCCCCGACAACTCGGGGGGCTTTTGATGGGTCCGCGATAAATCGGGGGGCGGTGGGTCAGGAGGCGGGGTGCGGTCGCATCCCCTTCTCAACCGGCGGCTTTTCCATCGGGGTCGCGGCCCGCCGGGCGAAAAAACGGCACAAGGCCCGGATCTCCTCACCGGCGACGAAGGTCTCGTCGGGCAGGGCCAGCAGGCGCTGCCGCTTGCGTTCGTACTCCTCGACCGTCAGGTCCTGGAAGAAGCGGACCATGGTCTCTTCCAGCGGTTGCTCGAAGCCCCAGCCCACATCGTGTCGGCGCACCAGGCGGTCAACCTCGAACCCTTGGACGCTGAGACAGGGCACGCCGAAATATCCCGCCTCGTAGAAGCGGTTGGGCAGCAGCCAGCGTGAATTGTGCTCGGTGTTTTCCAGGTCCAGCGCCCAGGCGAAATCCACGCCGGCATACATGTCGGCCAATTCGCCCGGGTGGTCGTAGCGGCCGCCGTAAACGATGTTGGGGCAGGACTCCAGCGTCTTGAAAAAGCGCTTCTCATCCACCGTGGTCAGCACACCGCGAAAACGGATCTGCAGCCGGTCGGGCAGGCGCTGGGCCAGGCGTTGCATCAGGTCCACCGTCTGCTCCCCCCGGATCAGGCCGAAATAGCCGATGACCCAGGGACGGTGCGGCGGCATCAGGGGCTTGGTCCCAGCGGGCTGGGCTTTGGGCTGGGCTTCGGCCGCCACCGTGGCGGCGGGTTTCGGCCGTTCCGGCAGGCCGACACGAGGCAGCTTGTTCTCCACCAGCAGCCAGGGGCCCCGGAACTTCTGCGTGGGCGCGTAATAATGCCGATGGAAGCCGGGGGAGGACAGCACCAGCAGCTTCACCTGGGTCAGGCACAGGCGTTCCACCAGGCGCAGCAGGAAAGAGCGCAGGCCGTGGGCCACGAACATGGGCTGGATATCCAGCACCTCGTAGGCCACCTCCGCCCGCCGGCTGATGAACAGCTTCATGACCAGGGCCAGCAGCAACTGGTCGATGTTGCGGGCGTACAGGATGGTGGCGTCGGTCAGGCGCGGGCGGTGGCGGAAGATGACGCGCAGGGCGCCCGCCAGCGCCTGTAGGCGATGGGCGTACTTGCCATCCACGGTCCGCCCCAGCAGCACATGGGGCCAGGGCGGCCGATAGCCGCTGTTGTACCGCTCGCGCTCAAACCCCAGGACCAGGACGGGCAGGCCGTTGTCCAGGAATTCCCGCACTCGTTTGATGGTGCTGACATCGGTGACGTCCTGGGTCAAGAACACCACGCCGGCCTTGTCTGCCGAAGGGGCGCCGGGGCCGACGCGCTGGGCCATCCAATCGCCCAGGACGTCGCCGCCGGGCATGCTGCCCTGCGGCGCAGCGGCGGCGTCGGTGGGTGAAACGGCGGCGGTGGCAGCCTGACTATTGTCCATCAATGCTGCACTGGGAATTCTTGACGGCACGGAGCGTCCCCATTAGCGGCCAATGCGAAGTAATTCATCATGGACCTGGGCGGATTTTCCGTGCTGTGACAAAACAGGGCCGCCTTATCATTAAAGGGCATATGCCTTTTTTCCGTTGGGGTAGCCCCTGTGACTGAAATGGGGCAGATAAAGCACCCCCGGTCACAGGTTGGTCACTGGCGGGTTTGACGCCGGGCTTGTTTGATTTCAACCACGACATCAGCGGGTTCATGTGCCTGAACCACCTGTTCATAACGCCGCGGCGCCGGACGGGTCTCCAGGCACCCCCGATTCCGCCGCCGATCAACCGACCGGAGTGACCAAGGCCGTGGCCGTGCACACCCCCCAATCCCAATCGCATCCGTCCGGACGCCCCGTGCAGCCGCCGCCGGTTTTCGGTGGGTTTTCCGGGGAGGAGGCGCCCGCTCGTCCGGTCATCACGGAGGGTGAGGCGGGCGAGCGCCGTTTTGACCACGTGGCCATCACCTCGGTCTTCGGCGATCCCGCCCATCCCCGTACATGGTCGGGTGCCCCCCGCAATCTGGGTGTGGCCCTGGAAAAGCTGGGCGTGACGGTGGAGGGCTTTCACCCCCACCTGTCCAAGACCTTCAAGATGGGCTTGGCCGCGCGCCACGTGATGGGCGGCTACGGCAGGCTCATGACGTCGGAGCAGCTGTACCGCGCTGCCCCGGCCCGGCGCCATCTGGCCCGCCAGCTGGCGGCCAAGGCGGCGGAGCGCGGCACCCGCCACATCATCCACACCGGCGCCCTCGACCTGCCGGCGGTGGAGGCACAGGCCACGGCCGATCCCATGGCCGACCGGGCGCACCGTATCCACCACTACCTTTATTGCGATCACACCTGGGCGCTGGCGGCGGAGCATCGCCCCGACATCGCCGGCTACAGCGCCCGCGCGCTGGAAGCCTATGAGGAGCTGGAGCGGCGGTCGCTGCACTGCGTCGACCACATCTTCACCTTCGGCCGCTATGTGCGCGACCACATCATCAGCCATTACGGTGTGCCGGCGGCGCGGGTGACGGCGGTCGGCTCGGGCATGGGCGACATCAAGCCCTACATCGGGCCCAAGGATTACGCCAAGCCCAAGCTGCTGTTCGTCTGCAAGCACCTGTTCCGGGAAAAGGGCGGCGAGCTGGTCATCGAGGCCTTCCAGCAGGCGGTGCTGCGCCGGCCGGACCTGACCCTGACCATTGTGGCCGACCCCTCGGTGCGTGACCGGGTGCCGGAGCATCCGGCCATCGACTTCCGCTCCGCCTTGCCATGGGCTGAGCTACAGGAGCTGTACCGCCGCTCTTCCCTGCTGGTGCAGCCCATGCTGAACGACCCCTGGGGCCAGGTGTATCTGGAAGCGCTGATCTCCCGCACCCCCGTGCTGGGCTTGCGCCGCAACGGCCTGCCCGAGATCACCGGTGACGGCCGCTACGGCTTCCTGGCGTCGCGCGCCGACCCCCAGGTGTTGGCCGATCTCATCATCCACGCCGTGTCCGATCCGCAGCGCCTGGCCGTTATGGGCGCCCGCGGCCAGAACCACGTGCTGGAAACCTACACCTGGGACCGTGTCGCCCGCGCCGTGCTGTTCCCATGAGGGCACGGGCGCGCCGGCCGGCCGCCAGGACAAGGGGCGTCTAGAACAAGGGAAAGAAGCGCCCCCGCGAACAACAACCCTGAAGAACAGAACTCCCAAGATTTTGCTGAAAACAGCGATCAACCCTTTGATGAACGGAGCAGCGTATGTCGAATAGAACCGCGTTGATCACCGGTATCACCGGCCAGGACGGGTCTTACCTGGCCTCGTTCCTACTGGCCCGTGGTTATGTGGTCCACGGCCTCAAGCGCCGTTCGTCGTCCATCAACACCGACCGGCTGGATCACATCTACCGCGATCGCCATGAGGGCGGCTTCGAGTTCTCTCTGCACTACGGCGACATGACGGACAGCATGGTGCTGACCCGCCTGATCGCCGAGACGCGGCCGACCGAGATCTACAACCTGGCCGCCATGAGCCACGTGGCCGTCAGCTTCGAGATGCCGGAATACACCGCCAATGTGGACGCCACCGGCACCCTGCGTCTGCTGGAGGCGGTGCGGTCGCTGAAGATGCAGGACGATGTCCGCTTCTACCAGGCGTCCACCTCCGAACTCTACGGCGGCATCAGCAGCGAGCCGTTGTCGGAGACGACGCCCTTCCATCCGCGCAGCCCCTACGCGGTGGCCAAGATGTACGGCTACTGGATCACGGTGAACTACCGTGAGGCGTACAACATGCACGCCTCCAACGGGATCCTGTTCAACCATGAATCGCCGGAGCGTGGCGAGACCTTCGTCACCCGCAAGATCAGCCGCGCCGTGGCCGCCATCGAGCGCGGCCTGCAGAGCTGCCTGTACCTGGGCAACCTGGAAGCCCGCCGCGACTGGGGTCACGCCCGCGACTATGTCGAGGGCATGTGGCTGATGACGCAGCAGGACAAGCCCGACGACTACGTGCTGGCCACCGGTGAGGCCCATTCGGTGCGCGAGTTCGTGGAATTGGCCTTCCACTGCATCGGCCGTCCGCTGGTGTGGCGCGGCGAAGGCGTCAACGAGCGGGGCTACTGCCGCCGTACCGGCAAGGTGCTGGTCGCGGTCGACCCGGCCTACTACCGCCCGGCCGAGGTGGACTTCCTGCTGGGCGACCCGACCAAGGCCAAGACGGTCCTGGGCTGGGAGCACAAGATCGCCTTCGAGGAACTGGTGTTCGAGATGGTGAACGCCGACCGCGCCCTTCTGGATCGCACCCCCGTCAAGCAGTGGGAAGGACAACACGATGCACAAGCCCCCTTACGAGCTGCGCAGTAAACGCGTCTGGGTCGCGGGTCACCGCGGCCTGGTGGGCTCCGCCCTGGTGCGGCGGCTGGAGCGGGAGGGATGTGATGTCCTGACTGTCGGCCGCCACCACTGTGACCTGCGCAACAGCGGCCAGGTGGACAAGTGGATGAAGGACCTGCGTCCGGACGCCGTTTTCCTGGCGGCGGCCCATGTCGGTGGCATCCATGCCAACGACACCCGGCCAGCGGAGTTCATCTACGACAACCTGATGATCGAGGCGAACATCATCGACAGCGCCCACCGCTCGGGTGTGGAGAAGCTGTTGTTCCTCGGTTCCTCCTGCATCTATCCGCGGATGGCGCCCCAGCCCATCCCGGAAGAGGCGCTGCTGACCGGCCCGCTGGAGCCGACCAACCAGTGGTACGCCATCGCCAAGATCGCGGGCATCAAGCTGTGCCAGGCCTACCGCCGCCAGTACGGCTGCGACTTCACCTCGGTCATGCCGACCAACCTGTACGGTCCCGGCGACAACTTCGACCTGATGGGCAGCCATGTGGTGCCGGCCTTGATGGTCAAGGCGCACAAGGCCAAGCAGGAAGGCGCCAAGACCTTGGAAATCTGGGGCAGCGGCACGCCCTTGCGCGAACTGCTGTTCGTCGATGACGCCGCCGACGGCATGGTCTTCGTCATGAAGCACTATTCCGAGGAGGAGCCGCTGAACCTGGGCAGCAGCCAGGAGGTGTCCATCGCCGAGCTGGCGGAACGGATCTGCCGGGTGGTGGGTTTCCAGGGCCAGATCGTCCACGACCGCAGCAAGCCCGACGGCACGCCGCGCAAGATCATGGACAATGGCCGTCTGGAGGCCCTGGGCTGGCGGGCGCCGACGTCGATCGACGACGGCCTTGCCCAGACCTACCGCTGGTATGTGGAAAATATCGGCTCGGTTCGGGGCGCGCCGGTGGTCCATGCCTGACAGCGATGCTCCCCGGGTGCCGGCTCTCCCCGCTGCCCGGGGCGTCGCCGCCAATGCCCGGTTCGGCGATTGCCCTCGCCGGGCCGGGCATTGGTTCCACCCCAACAACGGCGGTCTGTACTTCAGGGCCGCCGGTGAGAGGTGTTAATGCGTGATCGGAACGGCGATCTGAATACCGCCCACCTGATCGGTGACATCGGCCGCCGGGCGACCCGCGGGGGCACGGTCATGCTGGGGGCCCAGGTGGTGAAGCTGGTGGCCCAGTTCGGATCCGTCATCGTGCTGGCGCGCGTGCTGGCGCCGGAGGAATTCGGCCTCATCGCCATGGTCGGCGCCATGACCGCCCTGTTCGAGATCGTGAAGGAACTGGGCCTGTCCGCTGCCACCATGCAGAAGACGGACATCACCCACGAACAGGTCAGCGCCCTGTTCTGGATCAACACCGGCGCCGGCTGCCTCATCGCCGCCTGCCTGGCCCTGGGCGCGCCCGCCATCGCCCGCTTCTACGGGCAACCCGACCTGGAAGCGGTCACCCGCTGGCTGGCCCTGGGCTTCGTCATGAGCGGCGCCACAGTCCAGCATTGGGCCCTGCTGCGCCGGCAGATGCGTTTCTCCGCCATCGCCATCGCCGAAACGGGCAGTGAGCTGATGGCCTTCGTCGTCGCCGTGGTCCTGGCCTTTCAGGGCTGGGGCCACTGGGCCCTGGTGGCGCAACGCCTGGCCGCCCCGCTGCTGGTCATGACCGGCTGCTGGTTGTTGTGCCGATGGCGACCATCGCTGCCCCGGCGGACGCCGGGCATACCGGAGCTGCTGGGCTTCGGCCTGTCGGTCTCGGGATGCGGTATCCTGGCCACCCTGGCCCGCAGCATCGATCAGATCCTGGTGGGGCGATTGTTCGGCGCCGCGACCCTGGGGCTATACGAACGCGCCGCGCGTCTGGTGCTGGTGCCCATCAACAGCATCAACGCGCCGCTCTATTCCGTGGCCATGCCGGCCCTCAGCCGCCTGGTGGATGAGCCGCAGCGCTTCCGCCGGGCGTTCGGTGTCCTGATAGAGCGGGTGGCCATGGTCACCATGCCGGCCGCCGCCGGTGCCGCCGTGGCCTCCGACTGGGTGACCAACCTGCTGTTCGGCCCGAAGTGGGAGGCGATGTCCCCCCTCATCACCTGTTTCGCCCTGGTGGCCGCGGTGCAGCCGACGCTGATGACGGCCGGCCTGATCTACCTGCCCCAGGGACGGTCGCGCGACCTGCTGCGCTCCACCGCCATCGACGTGGCCCTGGCCATCGCCTCCTTCGTCGCCGGCATCCCCTATGGCGCCGTGGGTGTGGCGGGGGCCTATGCCGCCATCGGCCTGGTCATACGTTTGCCGGTTTGCTTCTACCTGGCGGCGGGGCAGGGGCCGGTGACCCAGCGCGATCTATACCTGCGTATCACGCCCTCGGTGGTGGCATCGCTGGCCGTGGCCGGCGTCGTCTGGATCTTGAGGAACGGCGTGATGCCTGAGAGCCTGCTGGCGGCGCCCTTGGTGGCCCTGGCGGTGGCCGCGGTGGTGGGCATGCTCACCGCCGGGGTCGCCTTCCTGCTGATGCGGCCAAGCCGGGAGGCCATGACCAGCGTGGTCCGGTCCCTGTTCACCCGGCACCCGCCGCAGCCGGTAACGACGACCTTCGCCGAGGAGGTGGCTGAATGATCCCCGGTGCGCTGAGGCGCGGCGCGAAGCAACTGGTTCGCACCGTCTGTCCCACGCCGATGATGCTGTGGCTTGAACACAAGTATTTCGAGCATTTCGGTGAAGCCGAAATCCGCCTGGTACGCCATCTTTGCGAGCCCGGGCGCGACGCCATCGACGTGGGCGCCAACGAAGGCTGCTACATCCACTTCATGCGGCCCCATGCCCGGCGCGTGTACGCCTTCGAGCCGGTGCCCTGGCTGGCGGAGCGTCTGGCGGCCAAGTTCGGTGACGACGTGGTGGTTTACCCCACGGCCCTGTCGCAAACCTCGGGCATGGCGCAGCTGCATATCCCCGTGGTGGCGGGACAGCCGGAAACCGGCTTGTCCACCCTGTCGCCCACAGCGCTGGCCGACCAGCCGGCGCAACGCGAGCTGAAGGTGACCTCCTCCCCCCTCGACGCCGTCTATTCCGGCGACGTCGCCTTCATCAAGATCGACGTAGAGGGGCATGAGGAGGCGGTGCTGGAAGGCAGCCGGGAAACCATCGCCCGTTCCCGTCCCCGCATTCTGGTGGAGATCGAGGAGCGGCACGCCCGCGGTTCCATCGACCGCATTGCCCGCTTCTTCGATGCCATCGATTACCAGGGCTATTTCCTCTATCACAACAAGCTGCGTACCCTGGACGACTTCGACGTGGCCACCATGCAGCGGCCGGAAGACATTCAGGACTACCGCCCCGGCCTGGCCCGCAGCCAGTTCGCCGACTATGTGAACAACTTCCTGTTCCTGCCCCGCCAGGAATCCCCCGGCACCCTGGCCAACATCGCGGCCGAGCTGGCGCAGGAGTAGGGCTTCCCGCACAGCTTGACTAGAACAAAGAAAGAACATATGTTGCTCTTCCAACAACAGGGAGAGCGATTATGGACGGCTGGCAGCGTCGATACCGCCTGAACAACGGCCCCGGTGGCCTGGGTGTCAGTTGCACGGCCGAGGGCTTGGCCCTGGCCGGCGTCCCCCTGCTGGCCAAGGGCGCCGGCGGCTTCCAGGCCCGCCCGGCGGCGGAGGTGGCGGTGCTGCTGACGCGCGCCTACGCCGGCGCTGAGCCGAACGCAGCCATTCTGCCCGGTCTTACCAAGATCGCCGACGCGCTGAACCGGGGCGACCTGGCCCAGGCCATGATCCGCGCCGTGCATTTGCGCCTGCCCGAGCTGGACTGGGACGCCGCCGTCCGCCTGGCGCGGGCCAACGACAACCTGGCGAAGTACAGCCCTGACCAGGCGCGGGACGATCATGGGCGCTGGACGGATGAGGGCGGGGCATCGCCGGAACCCGTCAAGGTTAAGCAGATGGGGGCCGGGGGTGCGCCGAATAAGTCTTCCATCCTACCCGAAGACAAGAACTCGCAAAATACGCGAAAAGTATGCGGGCAATATCCTATATATGAAAATAGGATACTTAGTCAGGCTGACGCCAAGAAGATGTTCGATGAAGAATTGGGGAATATGTTGAGGGCTGGCCTTATTTCAAAACAAGATTTTGATAGGTTTTCCTTTGTTCCGTGGTTCGCGGCGACTACGAGGAAAATGAATGATCCGTTGCTATCAGGATCAATGCGGGCGGCCCTTTCGCAAGCCAACGGATTGACGGGTGGATTCGTCGCCGGTGGGCTAACCGACCCGCGAACCAATACGTCGAAGATTTATATGTCTGCAGCCGCTGGCGCCGTAATACCAGGGCTGGGAAAGACTGATGCTAGACGGACTATGCAGTATGTGCTTCGGCACGAGTTATTTCATCAGCAGCACGGTGGAACCTGTGCGGGTGATGAAGAATGCTGCGCCGACGCTTTCGCAATTGCTAACATGCCGGAGAAGTGATTGTGAAAAACTTGACAATAATTTCGATTAAGATGGCGGCCAATTTGATTGGCGCGGCGTCGTTTCTGGCGGTTATATTAATAATATATAAGATATACACTCCATCAATCGGGGTTTTTGTGGATGATGCAGATGCGGCCGCTGCTGTGTTGGTGCGTGAATACTTAAAAGAAGAGACGGGAGACTTTTATGTCTCAATCAATGGGCACGATATTGACGAAAAGACTAGAAATTCCATTGCGAATAACAATCTCATACTGCGCAATTTGAGCGAACTTCCGGAATGTAACGTATCTGATGATCGGAAGCAGGATCCATCATGCGAAGAAAAGAAAATCCTCCGTGCGGAATTTAAAGATGAGCCGATAGAAGATGTCGCGCTGGTAGATTTTACGAAGAATTTAAGTGGCGGTGGAGGTATCGTCGTGAAAATTGCGGGTAGATGGCTTCTGTTGAAAAGCCATATGAATTATTGTTCATTAGAAACTAAAATAATTGAAGATTAATTGTATGCACACACTGTACAGAGATAGTTATCCCATGACATTTGCCCCTGTGTGAAGAACCTCCTGTCCGGCCCTTTGCCAGCCGGCCTAAGCGGACACCTTCGGCGCCCGGGGGACCTTATCAGCTATCGTGGCGGACAGGGCGTAGGCCGCCCGCATCATGGCGGCCGCGGCCAGCAGGTCCGATGGGCTGGGCGGCAGGTCGATGATGCCGCTGGCGATTTCGAACGGTGATAGGGATGCTTCCGCCACGGCGGTTGGCGCCACGGCGGTGGTCGCGACCCCCGGAAAGTCTGGATCGGTGGCGGGGGAGGGGGCGTCGGGCCAGAGGTCCATGGGGGGGCTCCCTCTTTCGGGTTGGATTAGTGCAGGGCCGCCAGGGGCGGGATGGTGGGCGGGGCGGGCGGCAGGGCCGCAGCCGGCAGGATCACGGGCGGCTCCAGCGGGGCGGGGACGGGAGCCTCCGCCGCGCGCTTGGCCCGGGCGTGCAGCACGCTGCAGGCACCGATCAGGAACAGCACGGTCCAGGTCTTGGGGCTGACATAGGCGCCGGACGCCTGGCCCAGCACCGCCCAGGAAAGCCAGCACATCAGCACGGCGCGCACGCCCAGGGCGCGCAGCCAGCCGCTGATGGCCAGGATCATGACGATGCCGCCGCACAGGCCCAGATAGACCCAGTGCAGGAAGAAGTAGTTGATCAGCACCTCGTTGGGTTCGGGGATGTTCCACAGCGGGCTGAAGGCGCCGGAACGCAGGAAGACGTCGGCGATGTTGTCGCTGACCAGCTGCTCGCCCGTCAGGCCAACGCCCAGGATGGGGTGGTGCTTCACCACGTCCACCGCCACCAGGAAGGGGCCGATGACGCGGTAGAAGAAGCTCTCGTCGTTGCCAGAGGCGATCTCGTGCAGGCGGTTGGCGTAGACCGTGCTGCCCACGATGGCGAAGGCGGTTATGGCCAGGATGCCCACCGCCGCCAGCTTGAGGATGCGGGTGGTGGTGGACTGGCTGGCGTCATCGCTGGGGCCCAACTCGTGCAGCGCCAGCAGCAGCACCAGCAGCAGCAGCGTGGGTCCGGGCATGGCCACCATGGCGGCGGCCGTCATGGCCAGATAGCCCAGGCGCTTGTACTTCCAGTCGCTGGTCAGCAGCCAGGAGAAGGCGAACAGGGTGTAGGCGAAGGTGACGGCCGATGGCTCTGTCGTGAACAGCTTGGGCCGCACGCGGCCGTACAGCATTTCGTCCCGGATGTCGGATTCGTAGATGCCCTGGTGATAGATCGCCAGGCGGACGGCATCGCTGATGCGGTTCAGGCCGGCATAGCTTTCCAGCAGGGTGCCGATGACGATGGTGATGATGAACACCAGCATCAGGCGCGAGAACGCCGCCGCCCCTGCCTCCACCACCGTCAGGAACAGGGCGTAGGAGATGACCAGCGAATACATCATCTGCAGCAGGCCCGTGGTGCGCTTGGACAGCAAATCCAGGCCCGGCGCGTAGAGGATGGAGGCCAGCAGCAGTAAGGTCACGCCCAGGAAGGCCGCCAGTCCGGTGGGAGAGATGCGATGCCGCCGGCGCCACAGCAGGACGACGCCCGCCATGCCGGCGATGGCAGCGGGGAAGGGCACGTTGGGCGTGATCTGGATGGAAAAGCCGGTATAGATGCCCAACAGGAACACCACCAGCAGGACCCAGTCGGTGCGGGCCATGCCCGGTCCGGGCGCGTCCAGGCTCCAGGATCGCTGCGGCGCCCATGCGCCGATATCAGGGGCCGTCCACTGGGTCGCAAGGGTCATCACTCTGCCTCAGGGCTTGGTGGCTACGGTGTCAGGGCCGGTCTTTTCCAGATGCGCCGGCTAGGGTCGGTAACGGGGGCGGCCGTCGCCGCCAATGGCGACCAGCGTGCCCGGCGGATAGGGCCGGGGCGGCGGGGGTGGGGCCGGGATGGGTGCGGATGGCGCCGTCTTACGCTTGTGGGCCTCGGCGTGTAGGATGCTGCAGGCCGCGATCAGCATCAGCACGGTCCAGGTCTTGGGGCTGACATAGGCGCCGGATGCCTGGCCCAGGATAGCCCAGCCCAGCCAGCACAGGGCCAGGGCGTGGACGCCCAGGCTGCGCAGCCAACCGGTGATGGCCAGGATCAGCACCACGCCGCCGCAAATGCCCAGGTAGACCCAGTGCAGCCAGAAGTAATTGGTCATCACCTCCTGCGGGTCCGGGATGGCCCACAGCGGGGAGAAGGCACCGGACCGCAAGAAGACGGTGGCGATGCTGTCGGCGATCATCTGCTCGCCCGTCAGGCCGATGCCCAGGATGGGGTGGTTCTTCAACACCTCCACCGTCACCAGGAAGGGGCCGATGACGCGGTAGAAGAAGCTCTCGTCATCGCCGTTGGCGATGTTGTCCAGGCGGGCGGCGTAGACCGAGCTGGCGATGATGGCGAAGGCGATCAGGGCCAGGGCGGCAACGGCGCCGATCTTGATGAGGCGCACGCTCAGCAGGGTGCGGGCGTGCTCCTCCCCCTTCGGCACCATCTCGTGCAGGCCCAGCAGCAGCAGCATCAGCAGCAGTGTGGGTCCGGGCATGGCCACCATGGCCGCCGCCATCATGGCGAGATAGCCGAAGCGCCTGTATTTCCAGGTGCTGGTCAACAGCCAGCAGAACGAGAACAGGGTGTAGGAGAAGGTGACGGCCGATGGTTCCGAGGTGAACAGCTTGGGCCTTACCTTGCCGTACAGCAGCTCGTCCCGGATGTCGGCATCATAGACGCCGGAGGTGTAGATCTTCTGCCGCACGGCGTCGCTGATGGCGGCCAGGCCGGCATAGGTCTCCAGCAGGGTACCGACAATGATGGTCAGGATGAAGACCAGCATAAGCCGGCAGAAGGCAGCCGGCCCCGCCTCCACCACCGTCAGGAACAGGGCGTAGGAGATGGCCAGCGAATAGATCATCTGCAGCAGGCCGGTGGTGCGCTTGGACAGGAGGTCCAGTCCCGGCGCGTACAGGATGGAGGCCAGCAGCAGCAGGGTCACGCCCAGAAAGGCGGCCAGGCCGGCGGGTGAGATGCGGTGCCGCCGGCGCCACAGCAGGATGACCCCGGTGATGCCGGAAATGGCGGCGGGGAAGGGGACGTTGGGCGTGATCTGGATGGCGAAGCCGGTATAGATGCCCAGCAGGAATCCCACCAGCAACACCCAGTCCACCACCCCCAGCGGCTGGCGTTGCGCGGCGGTGTCTTGGGGAACGGCGCCGTATCCCGCCCATTCTGTCCAGGTCGTCATGCCGCGCTGATGGCCGTCAGCAACTGCGGCCCCCTGCTGGTCCAGTGGAAACTGTCGCGGCAGGCGCGATAGGCCGCATCCTGCAGATTGTTCAGGCGGTCCAGGTCGTCGATGGACTGGACCACGCCCATGGCCAGATCCTCATGCCCCGGGTACAGCAGGATGCTCTCCTCCTGCTCCAGCGGCACGCCGGCCACGGAGCCCTTCAGGGCCAGGATGGGCAGGCGGTTGAAGACGTAGTCCAGGACCTTCAGCTTGAAGCCGCCGCCGTTGCGTTCCGGCACCAGGGCGATGCGGGCCGCGTCCATGTGGCGGCGCACGTCGTCCACCGTGCCGGTGAAGCGGGTGGCCAGGACGCGCTTGCGCATGCTGGCCAGGAAGGTGGCGTCGCCGCTACCCACCACCTCCAGCTCCACGCCGTTGGCGGCGAAGATGGCATCGGCCACACTGATGAACTCTTCCAGGTTCATGCGCTTGGCGATCCAGTCGAAGCTGCCGACGATGACGGCGCGGCGGGGCAGGTCGCGGCTGATGGGCTTCTTCTCGCGCTCCGTCGCGCGGTAGCCTGGGGTCAGCACGGCCATGGCCTTGTCGGGCCAGTGTTCGCGATAGAGGTCGGCGTCGTCGGGGGTGATGGCGGTAATCAGGTCCGCCTCTTTCACGATGGCGCGTTCCAGATGCGTCACCTTGGCGGCATCGAAGCGCATCGCCTGGTGCTTCAGCAGGTTGGATTGGTTGTGCGCCAATTGGGCGCGCAACGATTCCTCGTGGTTGTGCGAGACGTACACCAGCTTGGGCCGGTTGTGGCGGTCGGGGTAGCGGCGCAGGAAGTCCGCCAGCGCCCACCCCGATCCGATGCCGTCCAGCACCACGCTGTCCCAGGATTCCGTCGCCAGCAGGCGGCGCACCCGGGCATGCATGTCCGGTGTACCGCAGCGGTGGGCGATGTTGGGCAGGGGGGACCGCAGGCTGCTCCAGCGTGAACGGGGCTTATGCTCCGCCAAGTGCCAGGCGATGGCGCCGGCGCCGGGCGTCTCGCGCGCGCCATCGGCACGCTTGCCGTCCGGGCGGCTCAGCCCCAGCACCGCCATGTCGGCGCCCGCTTGTGCCAGGCTGCCGATCAGCCCCCCGGAATAGATGAACTGTCCGTTGTGGGGCGGATCGGGGTCGGCCAGCGTGATCCAGAGGCAGCGCATGGGCTACGGTCCCTTCTGTGATGGTCTGCCGCCGGCACCCTCAGGCGCCGGGCGCCGCCATCCGGCGGCTTGGCTTGTCCTCAGTTTCCAGTCCACTGCGTTCCCCGGAAACTTCCGGCGGCCGCAGTCGCGTCCTACAACGGCAAGAGGCACAGCCTCTTGCCGTTGGCGTCAGTAGGCGTTCTTGGTGAAGATGCTGCTGGTGATGGTGCGGGCGATGATTTTCAGGTCGCCCAGCACGGTCCAGGTCTCGATGTAGCGGAGGTCATGCTCCACCCGCTTCACGATGTGCTCCACCGTGCTGGTCTCGCCGCGCCAGCCGCTGACCTGGGCCAGGCCGGTGATGCCGGGCTTCATGCGGTGGCGGCTGTCGTAATGGGCGACGGCGTCGCGGTACAGCAGGCCGCCGGCCTTGGCCGACTGGGCGTGGGGGCGGGGTCCGACGATGGACATCTCGCCCCGCAGCACGTTGATGAACTGCGGCAGCTCATCCAGGCTGGTGCGGCGCAGGATGCGGCCCAGGCGGGTGATGCGGGGATCGTTGCGCTGCGCCAGCTTCTCGGCGTTCGCGTCCGCCATGTGGTGGTACATGGAGCGGAACTTGTACACCTCGATCAACTGGTTGTTATAGCCGTGGCGCTTCTGCTTGAAGAGGACGGGGCCCTTGCTCTCCAGTTTGATGGCCACGGCGATGGCCAGCATGATGGGCGAGATCATAACCAGGATGATGGCGGCCAGCACCCGGTCCTCGACCGTCTTGGCGATGGCCCGCCAGCCGGTCAGCGGGTGGCTCAGCAGGTCCAGCACCGGTGGCTCATCGCCGGCACCTTCGCGCCACCCGCCCCCTTGGCGGTGGATATCCACCTGGTCCAGGCTAATGCCCACGTCCACCGGCGCCAGGCTCAGCTTGGCCAGGGCCGCGGCCAGGGCGTGATTGTCGTCCGACAGCGGCATGGCCAGGATCACCCGGTCCACCCGGCCCTCGCGGATTTCGGTCAGCAGGTCGTCCAAACCGCCCCGAATGGGGTAGCCGACGCAGAAGCGGGCGTGGCTGGCGCGGTTGTCGTCATAGACGCCCACCACATGGCGGTCGTCGCGCGGGTTGGCGCGGTACCGGCGCAGCAGGCGCTGGCCCTCCGGCCCCGTGCCGACGATGGCCACGGCCTGGGTCAGGCGCCCGGCGCGCTGGCAGGTGCCCACGGCCAGGCAGGTCGCCAGGCGGCCCGCCACCAGGGCGCCCAGCGCCAGCAGCGACCAGATGGCCAGCCAGCTGGTCATGGGTGGGTCTAAGGCGCCTAGCAGGTACAGCAGCGCAACGAGGCTACCGGCGGTGGCGGCCCAGGCCAGGGCCAGGGGCAGCAGTCCATCGGTGGGCTTGTACAGGCGGTTCAGCTGCCGCGCGCCGGTCCAGCGCAGGGCGTACATGCCCAGCGCCAGGCCGATGATCAAGACCAGGCCGAACAGGGGACGGGCCACGGTGCCGTCCGCCAGGGCGGAGGCTGCCAAGCCGGTGGCCAGGATGGCCAGGGCGTCGATGGCGGCGACGGTGCCGGTGATCACCTGCGGCGCCAGGGGGCGGCCGTTGCGCAGACGATGGGTGTCCGCCGCGGAAACGGCGACCGCCTGGGTCTCCCGCAGCGTGACAAGGGGGGTGGAAAGGGCTTCGGACAGGGCTGGGGGCATGGGTTGGGTTCCTGAATGCGGCGACCGGTGGCCACGGCCGCCCACGCAGGTGCGACGGTCTGGCCAAGGGTGGCTGATCAACAGCCGAGTTCGCCTAAATCAGGCCACGCTTGACTCAAGAAGTCCTGTGACCAAGCTGGGACCTGCTCGCACCTGCGGCAATTGACCCCGGGAATACTCCGATTAGGGAGCGCCCATCAGGCTGGAGAATATTTCGGAAGCGAAGTTCTGAGGACTCTGATGGCGGATATAATTGGCCGCCGCTTCTTGGTCGAAATAGCTACGAGTGTCGCTTTCCGATATATATTCTATGCCTTTGGAGAGGACTTCGCTGTCGGTCGTATCCAGCGCGAGACCTAGCCTATGGGTACGCGCCAGGCAACCCAGCAGGCCTAAATCCTGGGTGAGCACCGGCTTGCCCGCCTGCGCCGCCCACAGCAGCACGCCGCTGGACCCGACGAAGCGCTGATAGGGGGCCAGCACGACCGACGCCTCCTTGATCAGGGCGTTGATCTCACCGCTGGTCAGGCGGCGGTCCTCCAGGTGGATCCACAGCTCGGGCTGTTCCTGGATCACCTTTTTCAAGGCGGCATACACCCGGTCGCGCAAGGCGGGATCCACCTTGCCGGCGATCATGACGCCCACCTTGGCCGCCGCCTCCGCCGGCAGCTGGCACAATGCGTCCAGCAAGGACAGCACGCCCTTGCGCTCGCTCAAGAATCCGAATAGCAGCAAGGTGACGCGATCGGTGGGCATGCTGTCGGCCAGCGTCCGTTCCTCCGCCGTCTCGTTCACGAAGGGATGGACGGGGTCGACCACCGTGCGCACCTTCCCCCCCTGGCCGTAGTGGTCCTGGGCATAGGTCGGGAAATACGGGTCCAGCGTCAGGACGCGGTGGACCGCGGAATTGCGCAGCATGAGGGGGTAGAGCAGGGCCTTGCGCGCATCGCGCAGCCACTCCTTCAGGCTGGGCTCATAGCTGCCCAGGGCGCGGTAGTGGACGGACGGCCGGAACAGGATGCCGCACAGGCGGCGGCCTCGCGCGCCCAGCGACAACGCCAGGGGCAGGGTCAAATGGTCCAGCGACAGGAAGTGTCCGGCCTCGGACCCCGTGCGCTCCAGATAGCGGCGCATGACCCACCAGCGGGCGAAGCCGCGCACCGGCAGCAGAGGGTGGCGGCACAGCGCCTGCTCCGACGGCTCCAGCGCCAGGACCTGCACGCGGTCCTGGCGGCTGGCGGCGCCGTCGGCCGCCAGCTCGTCATACAGTTCGCGCGCCACGACGAAGGTGACGCTGTAGTCCCGCTTGTCCGCGGCGGCGAAGTGCATCAAGTGCTTCAGCCATTCGCAGGGGTGGCCCTCCGCGTCCGGCTCGAAGATGACGAAGGAGCGGGGGCCGTCGGCCAGGGGTTTGGCCTGGGCCCCTGCTGGGGACTTACTTGGCATAGAGCGCATCCAATCGCCGGACCAATCCCCCCAGGACGTGGGACCGGGAATAGTGCTGTTCCACGAAACGCCGGCCCCGGGCCCCCAGTTCCCGGCGCAGGCCCGCATCCCGCACCAGGCGCAGCACGGCCTCGGTGAAGGCCGCGGTGTCATGGGGCGGCACGCAGATGAAGGCGCCGCTGCGTTCCCGCAGGTGCCACAGGGGGCTGTGCGGGTTCGCCGTGGTCACGAAGGGGCGTCCCACCGCCATGATGTTGAAGATCTTGGACGGAATGGCGAAGGCGGCGGCCTCCGGCTCCTGCGGCACCAGGTGGATGTCGCCCTCGGTCAGGCCCTGGCGCAGCTGGTCCGGGGGAAGCAGGCCGGTGACGCGGACCCGGCGCAGCGCACGGGCGGCGATCTCCTCCTCCAGGGTGGCGCGCATGGCACCGCTGCCTCGCAGGATGATCTCCACGTCGTCGGTCTGGCGCTGCAATTCCTCCGCCATGGACAGGACCTGGCCCAGGCCCTGCTTCAGGCCGAAGTTGCCGCTGTACAGCAGCCGGGCGGCGATCTTGGGCGCCGGGATGATGGCCGGTCCATCGTTGGCCGGCACCTTGGGCGCGTCGGGGTACAGGCGGTCGGTGTCGACCCAGATGGGCACCACCTCGATGTCCTGCGTTACGCCCAAGTTCCGCAGTTGCTCCGCCATGTGGTCCGTCAGCACGACGATCAGGTCCACCCGGTTCAGCACGGTGCGCTCGCACCAGCGCATCGCCTTCACCAGGCCGCCGCTGGACACCATGTTCAGCCCCTGGGCCATGCCGGATTGGATGTCATGGATGATGGCGACATGCCGGCCGTCGCGCTGGCGGACCAGGCAGCCCAGCGCGACGGTAAGGATGGAAGGACAGAGGCTGATGACCAGGGGCTTGGGCCTGAGCCGGCCCGAGGCCCGGGCCCAAAGCCCCGCCAGCAGGAAGCTGGCCTCGGCCAGGATGCGGGCCTTGGCCGACCCCTTGCGGGGGATCATGGCCCGCAGGCGTTCCACCCGCACCCCGTTCAGCACCTCGTGACCGCCCTTGAAGTCCTTGTACTGGGTGAAGATCTCGTTGCCCGGATAATAGGGCAGGCCGGTGAACACCGTGGTCTCGCAGCCCAGCCGGGTCAGCCACTCCGCCAGATCGGCGCACTGCGGGGCAGAGCCGATGAGTTCCGGCGGATAGGCGCGGGTCAAAAGGGCCGCCTGGGGGGAGGGGACGGAGGAAGGAGGAAGATCCATCCCCTTCACCCCCTCTGGCGGCAAGTCACGCAGGGCCTCTCGCTCCATGGGGCTATCCTTAACCGAAGTGGCCCTTAACCGAAGTGGCCTTGACCGGAGTGGCTCAGCCGAAGTGATCGGCCAGGGGGCGGGCATAGTCGTAGTTCAGCGGGCCGTAGCCGTACTGGCGGTAGCGGCGCGGATCGACCCTGGACATGATCACGCCGGTCAGGTCGCACTGCACCTCCACCAACTGGCGCAGGGCCTGCAGGGCGGCGTTGCGGCGGGTATGGTCCCAGCGCACGGTGAACAGCACCTTGTCGACCATCCGCGACATGGCCAGCACCTCGGCCCCCACCAGCACCGGCGCCGTGTCGATCAGCACCAGGTCGTAGTTCTTGGCGAAGGTCTGTAGCAGGACCCGCATCCGGTCGGACGTCAGCATGCGGGTGTCCTTGGACGTCCAGTGGCCGGCGGTGATCAGTTCCAGCCCCGACAGGGTGTCGTGGTGGATGCAGTCGTCCAGCACCACGCTGTCATCGGTCAGCAGCGAGGCCAGGCCGTGCTTGTTCGATACGTTGAACAGCTTGTGCTGCGAGGGAGAGCGCCAGTCGCAATCCACGATCAGGATGCGCCGGCCGTGGCTGGCCAGCAGGCGGCCCAGGGCGGCGATGATGACGCTCTTGCCTTCGCCGGGGGCGGCGGAGGACAGCAGCACCGTGCGGGGGCTGTACTCCATCTCCGACAACTCCAGCGCGATGTGGATTTTGCGCAGCGTCTCGGCGAAGGGGGACACAGGCTCGCGCAGCACCTGGGCGGTGGGCGACTTGCCCTTCACCTCCGGCACCAGGGCCACGACCGGGATGCCCGTGGCGCTTTCGATCTGGCTGCTCTGGCGGAAGGTCTGGTCGGCCTCTTCCATCAGCAGCGCGATCAGCATGCCGGCGACAGCGCCCACCAGGGTGCCCAGCAGCAGGATCAGGGCCTTGGGCGGATAGCTGGCGGACACCGGCGGGGTGGCGCGGGAGATGACGCGGGCGTCGGGCGCCTCCAGCTGCTGGCGGCCGATCAAGCGCTTCTCTTCCGTCAGCATGGTTTCCAGCAGGTGCCGGTTGACGGCGGCGTCGCGCTCCATCGCCTCCAGGTGGATGGCGTTCTGGTTGTCGGAGCCCAGGGAGCCCTTGGCCTCGTTGAAGTCGCGCAGCACGGCAGCGTAGCGGGCGTTGGCCGTGCGGGCCACGTTCTGCAGGCCATTGATGATGCCCTGCATCTCCGCCTTGATCTTGCGCTGGGCGTCGGCGATCTGCGCCTTGGCGTCGGTGACCTGCGGATGCTTGTCGCCGTAGGTGGCGGACAGCTGGGCCAGCCGCTGCTCGGCGGCGGCCTGCTGCTGCTTCAGCGACTGGATCAGCGGGTTGTTCAGCACCTCCGGCACGCTGTCGCCGGTGATGCCCTGGCGCATCAGGTTCTGGGCGTCGTTCAGGTGCGCTTCGGCGTCGGCCTTGGCGGTCTGGGCGGTGATCAGCTGGGTGTTCAGCTCCGTCAGGCGCTGGCCCATGATGCCGGTGCCGTTCTGCTGATCGTACAGGCCGTACTGCTTGCGGTAGTCCTCGATGGCGCGCTCGCTATCATCGACCTGCTTGCGCAGGTCGGCGATGCGGCCCTCCATGTACTCCTCGACGCGGCTGGCGGTGCCGACCTTCACGTCGCGCTGTTCCGCCAGGTAGGCGTCGGCGACGGCGTTGGCGACCAGCGAGGCGGTTTCCGGATCGCGGGTGGTGGCGGATATCTTCAGGACGTCCGACCGGCCGACCGTGGCGATGTCCAGCTTGGACAGCAGGATGTCGACCGTGCGGTTGTTGATCATGGCGGCCGTGCGGGCCTGCTGTTCCGGCGTTTCCGGCGGCTTGGCCTTGGGCTTGGTCAGCCATTCCGCCACGCTGGTGGGCAGCAGCCGGGCCCAGGCCGAGATCTGCGGCGCCGCCGTCTTGGCGTCCGGATTGAATTCCGGATCGTCGTTCAGGTGCAGCCGGTCGACCACCCTCTGGGCCAGCTCGCGCGACTGGGCCACCAGCCCCTCGCTCTGCACCCGCTCGGCGTTGAAGGTCATGGAGGCCATGGTGGGGCCGATGCCTTCCAGCGAAGGCTGGGGCACGCCCACCAGCACCCGGGATTCCGAGGTGTAGCGCGACGGCATGCTCCAGCCGACGATGCCGGCCAGAAGGGCCGTGCCGATGGTGCAGGCCAGCACCAGGCGCCGGTGCGCCCAAATCTTGCGGTAGGTGTCCAGCACGTCCCGCTGCTGTTGCTGCGGCGGGGGCATGTAGACGGGGCGGGGGGCCGGCGGGGCGGCGGTGAGGCGCCGGGGGAGGATGGGACCACCACCCAGGGCGCGGGGCTGCTCGGGCAAAGTCATCAGAAATAGCGCTCCCGGACTGTGATGACGTCGCCGGGTTGGACCGGCGTCGTCGGTTCGGCGTCGACCTGGGTTTTGCTGCCGTCCTTGGCGGTGCGCTGCAGACGGAAGTCGTCGTCACGGGCGCGGTAGGTGAACCCGCCGGCCAGCGCGACGGCGTTCAGGACCGTCATGCCGGAGACGTAGGCGTAGCTGCCGGGGGTTTTGACCTCGCCCAGGATGTAGAAGGGCCGGTAGCTCAGCACTTCCACGCTCACATGGGGGTTCTTGATGTAGTTGGGCGACAGGCTGCCTTCCAGCGTCTTGCCCAGCTGGCCCGCCGTCAGCGAGCCGGCGTGCACCTGGCCCACCAGGGGGAAGGACAGGGTGCCGGTGCCATCGACGGCGTATTCGCCGGACAGATCCTGCTGGCCGAACACGGTGATGCGCACCCGGTCGCCCGGGCCCAGCTGATAGTCGGCGGCGGCGATGCCACCACCCGCACCGGGGCCGGCGGGCGCGCCGGGCATGGGTGCCGGGTCGTTGCTGGCGACGGCACCCCCGGCGGTGGCGTTGGGCGCCGGCGGCTGGCCGGCGTTCTGGGCGTAAGCCGTGTAGGGAAGCGCTAGGGCCCCGGCCACGACGGCCAGGACGGCCAGCCGGGACGGGGATTTGCGGGGGAGGCGGGAAGGCAGCATTCCGGCACCTTCTACTTGATCGGAGGCAGCCCGGCCGCCTAGGCGCCGGGGTCTCGTTTGTGGGTCTGGTGGTGACGGCCCGTTTTTCGTGGGGCTCACACGATAGTTTTATCAAAAGTGGGGGGCGGCGGTTGTGATCAAACGGGGGCCGCCCCCGCCTGCGCTGTGATCACGATGGATACAGCCAGTATTCCCTTACAGATGAAGGGTTAAGCCAACCAAAATGTTGTGGTCGGCGTACCCGATTCCGGTGCCATTAGACGACCGGATTTGGTAGTTGTAGCGGACGTTGATGGCGGTCATTTGGTTCATCATGTATTTCGCGCCAAGACCTACGCCGTAGACATCATCTGTTCGGCCTATATTTTGAAAATCATCGGCCTCATGGCTTAGCTGCAGGTGAAGGATGAGGTTACGCAGCAATTCGTGATCGGCCGCTACGGTTTCCTTGGTGGCGAAATAGCCGGCCGCCCCCACGACGATGGTCTCATCGATGTCGCGGGTGATCTCGCCGGTCACGGTCGTCAGCGGCGTCACGTTCCAGGTGATCTTGGCGCCGCCCGTGGGCGCGGAGAAGGTGCCCAGGCGAACGTCGTCATAGTCCTGTGACCGGTATCCGGCGAACAGGTCGATGGAGGTGATGCCCGTCAGGTTGTACTTGCCGCCGACCAGGACGGTGTAGCCGTTGGAATTGCGGTTGAACCCGCTCATGTCCGACGTGCTGTCATAATTGCGCGTGTTGTAGGCGCCCTTTACATACAGCTCATACAGGCCCTGGATGGTGTAGCCGGTGCGGACGCTGACCTCGTTCTCATCATGGTTCTGGCGTTCCCACATGATGGCCCGGCCATCGAAGGTCTGGGCGTTGGTGAAGTCGTAGCGGTTGTAGCTGTCACCCAGCTCGACGAACAGGTTGCCGAATTCCTTGTGCCCGACCACATTGGCCGAGGCCTGGTTGTATTCGGTCGGGTCGGCCTGGCCGACGATGTTGTTGGGCGAGGTGCGGGGCAGGTGCCACAGGCTGTAGTCGGCGCCGCCGGATATCCACGCATCGTGGTAGACCTCCAGCCGGCCGTCCGCCCCGATGTCGTAGTTGGCGTAATTCTCGCGGCTGTGCTGGGCGTACCAGTCGATGTCGCCACTGGCGTGCAGGTTCAGCTGGTGCACGTTCCAGTTGGACTTCAGCTCCAGCTTGGGCTGCAGCACCGTGATCAGGTCGCTGGTGTCGTGCCCCTGCGTCGCATAAATGTTGCTGTCGAAGACCTCGTCCAGCGTGACGCTGGGATAGAGGATGAAGCCACCCATCCGGATGCCCGGTGGATCGAATTCGGGGTGCTGCCGGGTGGCCACCGTGTCGTCCGGCGACGTTTCCGTCTGGGCGTTGGCCGGGACGGCGGCCAGGCCGCCGGTCAGCGCCAGCCCGGCCGCGGCCAGCAGCAGGCGCCGTTTCAGGCCGCCGGCCTCCGTCGTCTCCGCGGCCGGGTGAAGCCGGGCGAGAGGGCGATCATACATCACCCTCCCGAACGACGGGATGGAATGGCGTCGATGGTATTCAGGCATCGGATTTGACCTCGGGCTTGGCGCGTTGCCCTTGCGGGACCGCGTCTTGGTTTAAAAACGGGTTGCCCCCCGTTCCCCGCCCGTTTCCGCGTCAATTGGCTCCCTCTCCCGGGTTGGGTCCCGGAAAATGGGGCCGCGCTCACGCGCGGCCGTAGGTATCGGACAGACGCACGATGTCGTCTTCGCCCAGATAGGCGCCAGATTGCACTTCAATCAGGTGCAGGGGCAGTTTGCCGGGGTTCTCCAGGCGGTGTTCCATGCCGATGGGGATGTGAACGGATTCGTTCTCCCGCACCAGGCGGTTTTCGCCGTCGCGCTGCACCAGCGCGGTGCCCTGGACGACGATCCAATGTTCCGCGCGGTGGTGGTGCTTCTGCAGGCTGAGGCGCGCACCCGGTTTCACCATGATGCGCTTGACCTGGAAGCGATAGCCGATGTCCACGGCGCGGTAATAGCCCCACGGCCGGTAGACCGTGGTGTGGTGGGTTTCCTCCGAACGGTTGCGGCGGCGCAGCTGCTCCACCACCTTGCCCACGTTCTTGGCGTGGGCGGCATCGGCGACCAGCACGGCGTCATCCGTGGCGACGATCACCAGATCCTCCACGCCGATGGCGGCCACCAGGCGGCCGTCGGAGTGGACGTAGCTGTTCTTCACGTCCTGCAGGATGACGTCGCCCTGCTCGACATTGCCGGCATCATCCTTGTGGCTGACGTCCCACAGGGACCGCCAGGATCCGACGTCGCACCAGGCCATTTCCACCGGGATGACGGCGGCCTTGTCGGTATGCTCCATGACCGCGTGGTCGATGGACAGGGATGCGGCGGCGGTAAAGCAGGCCTCATCCAGGCGGAAGAAGCCGTTGTCCTCCTTGCCGGCGGACATGGCTTCGCGCACGGCGGTCACCATGTCCGGTTGCAGGCGCTCCAGCTCGGCGATGTACTGGCGGGCCGACATCAGGAAGATGCCGCTGTTCCACAGGTAGTTACCGCTGGCGAGATAACGCTCCGCCGTCTCCGAGTTGGGCTTCTCGGCGAAATGCTCGACCGCGCGCACGCCGTCCACACCCGCCAGCGGGGCGCCGGTGCGGATGTAGCCGTAGCCGGTCTCCGGCTTGTCGGGCACGACGCCGAAGGTGACCAGATGGCCAGCCTGCGCCGCCGGCACGCCCTTGGCCACGGCCAGGTAGAAGTCGGGTAGCGAGCCGATCAGATGGTCACAGGGCTGGGCCAGCATCAGAGCGTCGGGATCGCGGTCCATCAGCCACAGGGCGACGGCGGCGATGGCGGGCGCCGTGTTGCGGGCCGCGCTCTCTAGAATGATGGTCTGCGGTTCGATCCCCATCCCGTGCAACTGCTCGTGGATCATGAACCGGTGTTCCTCGTTGCAGATGACGACGGGGTCGGCGAAGCCGGCGTCGCCCAGGCTGCGCGCAGCCGTCTCCTGCAACAGGGTCCGGTCCGAGGTCAGGGCCAGGAATTGCTTGGGATGGATTGCCCGGGAGAGGGGCCACAGCCGGGTGCCGGCGCCGCCGGACAGAAGAACCGGATGGATTTGCGTGGTCCGCAGGGCTCGGGTGGACACGCGCTCCGTCACGTCATGCATTTTATGACCGCTCCGCTTCAGGGTGGGAACCTTTGCAGATGACGCTACGGGGCAGGCCGGACCGGGGCCAGTGACCAAGCCGTGGCCGGGGGGATTCGCGGGGGGAGCCAGGACCACCAGGCGCATCGGAACTCCGCCTTTACGCCTATGAAGGGTAGGACGGTGGGGTCCGCTTTCAAGGGCGGGTGCGTCACGCTGGCGCAGATGCGGCAACGCCGCCCGTTTCGGGGCGGCGTTGCACGTTATGGGCGAAGTTGCGGGGGATCAGGGCGTCAGAGGCGGCAGGTCCCGCGCCTCCAGCCGGGCGAGCAGCTCGGCCAGGCTGTCAGCCTCCGCCTGCACGGCGGCACGGGTGGTCCAGCCGGGCAGGTCATGGCGCGCGGTGGGGGGCGACGCCCGCACCTGCACCAGGTTGACGGTCTCGTTCGGGTCGTGCCGCAGGTCGTACATCTCCCATTCCTGGGGCACGCGTCCCTCCGGGTCGAGATAGCGGGAGAGCTTGAAGTCCGGGGTGCGCACGCAGCGGACATGGTTGGGCTGCCGCACCGGCCCCGGTGCCAGGCCGGGCACGGGGCCTTTGCCATGCGACCCTTCGCGCACGGCGGCCACCGTGGCGTCAAACACGGCGAACTGCGCGTAGGATGCCGTCTCATGCGGGTCACCGATGGGCGGCAACGGCTTGGTGATCTCATCGTCGGTGATGAACAGCACGCCCCGGCGCGGCAGGCCGTCGGGTTCCGTCACCAGGTCGGTTTCCCCCCGGATCAAGGGGGCGAGGTCGGCGCCGGGCAGGGGCGGGAAGGGCCCGCGGACCGCCGCCAGCCGCCGGGCGGCCTCATCCTGGTCCGCCCCGGCCAGGCCCAGGATGGTGGGCAGGATGTCGATGTGGCTGGTCACCTGGTCCAAGTGCCGCAGGCCGCCGGGCACGTGGTGTGCGGACTTGGGAAATTGCACGACGACGGGAACGTGCAGCGCTTCCTGATAGGCGGTGTGCCACTTCTCGATCATCATGCCGTGGGCGGCGGCATATTCGCCGTGGTCGGCCAGAAAGACGACGACGGTGTTTTCCGCCAGGCCCGATTCCTCCAGCGTGCGCAGCACGCGGTCGATCTGCGCGTCTACCACGGCGTGCAGATAGGCGTACAGTTGGATGAAATCCCGGGCCGAGGTCGTGGGGGCGTCGGCCAGTTGGAAGGGAATGCAGCTTTTCAGCGTGACCGCCACGGCCGCATCCATCTTGTCGGCCGGTACGGCGCCGCCCGCGCCGGTGCCCACCTTGGCCGAGAGCGCCAGACCCATCTTGTAAGCATAGTCGTATTGGCAGGACGGCTTGGCCGACAAATCTTCATTCAGGGTGGGCGGATTATGGGCGCAGGCTTGCGGGAAACCCTGGGGATTCAGGGCGACCTGCAGGGTGCCGCCGGTGGGTGGTGGCGTCCGGTCGCCTTGCAGGGGCACCGTCAGGGGGCCGAAAACCGACTGGGTGGCGCCTACTGTCACGCCGTTGGGCAGGGTGACGGGCGTCCCGGTGTCGGACGGCAGGGCCTGGGCGATCACCGCCGGGTATGTCGCGATGTCATGGGGGTTGGCGAAGGATGCGACGGCGAACCAGGGGCGCGCCCTGGACGCGTCCGGCGCCGGCTGTGCGGGCGCCTTGTCGCTCTTGACGGCGGCGGCGCGGTCATAGTCCAGCCCCAGGGCCTTGCGCCGCAGGAAGGTGCAGACGCTGTCGGCGAAGCCGATGTCGCGGTACAGGCCCAGGTTGTTGGGCGAGGCGCCGTGCGGCTCGGGGTAGGATTCTTCCCAGTCATCGAAGCCGTAGGCCTGCAGGCTGTGGTCCGGCGGGTTGCTGACGTGCCACTTGCCGAAATAATGGGTGCTGTAGCCGGCGGCGCGCATCCAGCTGCCCAGGGTCGGAATGCCATCCGGCGCCAGCCAGGGGAAGTTGGCGGCATCACCGTTCTTGAACAGGCCGTCGGTTTGCGTCACGCCGGTGCGGGTGCCGTATTGGCCGGTATAGATCGTGGTGCGGCTGGGGGTGCAGGCGCTGGCGGCGATGGTGTGGTTGCGCAGCACGACCGCGTTATGGCGCAGGCGCAACAGGCCGGGAAAGAAGGTGGCGTAGGGATTGTGGGCGTCCACGGTGCCCTGGAATCCCAGGATCTGCTTCAGCGCTTCGGCAAAGCCGCCTTCGGGACCATAAGAGAAGCGGGGAAAGCGATACTGGTCGGTGGTGACCAGCAGGATGTTGGGGCTCGTGCTCATGGCGATACGTCCCTCCCGTGTCGGACGCCGCCTGAAGCGTGGTTGTCACGCGTCTGCAACTAAAGAGAGCTAAGGCGGCGCGTGGCACTATAATGGCGCGCGGCCACCGCTCCAAGAATTTTCCCTCGGAAGTTGCATTAGTGGGGGTTCACGTCACAGACGGCAGGACGATGTGGACCTTCAGGCCGCCACCGATGCGGTTGGTGGCGGTGACCGTGCCGCCCAGCGCCTCGACATTGCGCTTCACGATCCACAGGCCCAGGCCGGCATGGCCGGGCGATCCCGCCTTGGCGTCGCGGCGGGCGTGGTCGGGCGGGCGCAGGGAGAAATAGCGATCGAAGATGTTGTCGATCTTGTCCGGGTCGATGCCGGGGCCGCTGTCCTCGATGGTGAGGTTGATGACGCCGTCCTCCTCCTGCAGGCGCACGGCGATGGCGCCCGCGTCGGGGGTGAAGCTGACGGCGTTATCCAGGATGTTCTCCACCACCACGGCCAGGGCGACCTTGCCGGCGCGGACCAGCACGTCGGGGGGCAACTGGCGGCTGAGGCGGATCTGCCGCGCCACCAGCACCTCGCGGTAGCTTTTCAGGATGTCGGCCACGATCTGGGTCAGGTCCACCGCCTCGCGCGGGGATTCGATCATGTCCGCCATGGTGTTATCCAGGCATTGCGAGGCGGAGATCAGCGCCTTCAGCCGGTCCAGCGACAGTTCGATCAATTCGGCGGCGCGCTTGCCCCGGGCGTGCTCCGCCGGGATCAGGCGCTTCAGCGGCTCCAGGCAGGCCTGGATGGTGGCGACCGGCCCCTTGAAGGAATGGGCGTTGTCCTCCGCCGTCTGGCGGATGACACCGGCCACATGGTGCAGGTCGTGCACCAGGCCGTCGAAGTCGCGGGCCACGCTGTCCAACTCGGGGATGGCGTTGCGGCTGGCGAAGGTGTTGCCCGCCACCCGGCCCTGCCGGATTTCGCGGGCGACGTGGCGGAAATGGCGGATGTGGCGGCGCACGGACAGGGCGGTCAGCAGGGCGATGACGGCCACGGCCAGGTACAGCATCAACGACAGCCGCACCTGTGGCGTCTGCCAGTAGGGGCGGCCGATAGCGGTGGCCAGCAGTTCCGACGTGACGTGGGAAGAAACCAGGACCCAACAGCCCCAGCGGCTCTGGATGGGCACGACGGAGGTCAGTATCTCCTCATGTCCCGTGGGCTGGGTGTAGCGGATGTCGACCGGCTTGTCCCAGGTGCAGCTTTCCGCCACCTGCGAGACGATGCCATGGCGTTGAAGGTTATCCAGGATGGCGCCCAGGTCGGCCGCGCCGACCTTGGGTGCCGAGGCCAAAAAGTAGAAGCCGCCGTCCTGGCCGGCGGCTCCACCCTTGGGCTGGAACATCAGTTTCAGGTTGGTGCCGTCACCGTCGTATTTGGCCAGCTCCTCGTTCAAGGACGCGGTGGGCGGGCCGCTTTCGCGGTTCAGCAGCGGCTTCAACGCCTGGGCGATGAGCCAGCTGCTGTACCGCAGGTTCTTGGTGACAATTTCCCTTTCCTTGCGGTCCGCCGTTTCGAATTGGCCGTAGAGGATGAAGGGAAGGGCGGCGAAGATGACGAGCAGGAAGCCCAGTCTAACCGTGAGTGATCCGGATATCCTGCGGGCGGCCCATCTCAGACGCTGCGGCATCGACGGTTGCCGAGTCACGCCATCGGTAGCCGAAGGCCGCGAAATTCTCAATTTCCGCAAAGCCACGATCGATAGCATTGAACTTGCTCCGGATCCGCTTGATCGACGAGCGCACGTTGGTCCGGAAGCCATCCTCGCCGCTGCCGGCGACGAACCCGCTCCAATGCACGCGGTCGTAAATGGCCCGGTAGGTGACGTGCTCGCCCAAATTGGCCACCATGAACTCGACGATACTAAATTCGGTAACCGTAAGCATCACGTCGCGACCCTGCCAAAAGGCTCGGTTGACCTTAGGCTTAAGGGTAAGCTTGCCGCATACGATCTCATCCCCCGGCTTAGCCGTAGGGGTAGGGACCGCCGCCGCGGGCGGTTGCAGGATCAGGCGGATGCGGCGGGCCAGGACGGACATGCCCCGGGTCTTATCGATGAAGTCGACGGCGCCGCGATCCAGGGCCAGCGTCTCGTTGGCGGGCATGGACATGCCGGTCAGGAAGATGACCGGGATGCGGCAGCCGCGCCGCCGCAGGTCGGGCAGCAGGTCGATGCCCAGCGTCCGCTCCAGGCACCAGTCGACGACCAGGATGTCGGCGGCGCCGTCGTCCAGGCCCGAGCCGTCGGGGCTGGTCAGGTAGTTGATCAGCGACTTCGCGTCGGCGAAGCCGGTGACGGTGAAGCCCAGATCCTCCAGTTCGCCCGTGGCCGCCTCGCGAAACGCCTCGTCATCGTCGACAAGGACCACGCGGGCCGGCACGGCCGGCAGGACGTCATTTGGCTTGAGCCACGGACCGGAGGTCGGCCAGGCAGTAGCGTTTGCGGTCGCCGGTGTCATTGTCACTTGTCACCTCATAGCTTAGGACGCGGTAAGCCTGCGTCTTGATGTCGGGGTACAGTGTCAGGTCGACGGTGCAAGTCCCGTGGCGGTAAAGCCATTCCTTCCCCGGGGACAAGTCCTGCTGCGAGGAAGGGGGACCCATCAGGGCCTGTAACTGGGATTCGTCCATACCCACCAAGTCGATATCGGACGACGCCATGGCGGCGGCGCTGGCCGCCGCCGGTGTCGTCTGGGCCGGTGTCATCTGGGACGGGGTGGGGGAGGGTGCGGTGCGGCGGGCGGCCGCCACGCGGGCGGTGTCACCTGTCCCGGTGGCGGGGGCCGCCGGGGCCTTGGCGCGGGTTGGGGCCGGTCGGGTGACCGCGATCTTCTGGGGGGCGGGCTTGGCCTGCTCCCACGGCGGCAACCAAGCGGTGCAGCCCGACAGCAGCATCAGCCCTACCAGGCCTGCCCGATGCCAAAGTTTTGCGCACACCACAAAAAACCTCCATAAGGGACGACCTCCGTCAGCCCGCCCGCCGGCTGTGAAGCCAAGGGGCCGGTCACGCGCATCTATGGGGTGGTCCCTCCCGGGGAGCCTGCCTTCGAAGGCGCGTGGTCCCCGGTGGGCTGGGGCCGCCGCCTTTTTTTATGGTTAAGAAGTCGTCCGTCCCCGTTAGTCGCACGGGATCATGGCATCACCGTGGCGTGGGGCCGGTCGCTTGTTTCCTTGCCGAAAGGCTACTGGTTGGACGGAACTGCTGGGTCAGGTCGATACCGATTGAGCAAGTGGTGATTACATACAATTTAACATAAAGGCAATCTATCAAACGGATTGGTGCTGTTTGCAAGCAGGGGAACAATGCCTTGCAGTGGCGTGTGGCCGCCATTGGGCATTCGGCGAACACAGTTTCGTCACATGGCGCGGGTGGCATATGTCTATTGCAGTGCGGTATATGACTAAAACCTGCCTATGTCTCCAGTGGTGCATGGACTCGGTATAAAATGGCGGGGAATTTGCTGTCCGAGGTATATCGAATGCTACTTCTCTTTGCGCGGTTTTCGTCTTGCGAGACTGTACATGTCGGTGAATTCTGATACGGCACCGCCGAAAGAGAGCTGCCACCCTCTTCCCCCATAGGTCTAGCGCTCCTTAAGCTGGAACTTCCTAAACGGCCAGGAAATTCAGGCTTTAACAGGGACAGTGGCGGGACACTTTGGTCTTCAGCGAGGTAAATCATGGATCGCCGACATTTGATCGCGGCCGGTGCCGCGCTGCCCTTCGGCTTGTCTGCGGTGGCCGCCGCGCGCGCGGGCGCGGCCCCGGCCCCTGACGAGGCCGAGGGGACCGTCCAGGTGGCGCAGACCACCTCGGCCAGGGCCACCCCCACCATCTATGACTACGGCGCCGTTGGCGACGGTGTCACCGACGACAGCGCCGCCTTTTCCAAGGCCCTGGCGGCGGCGGCCACCAAAGGCCTGATGGTCATCGTGCCGGCCGGCACCTACGCCATCGCCAAGACCATCTCCTTCGTGTCCACCCAGGACGCGGGCAAGCCTTGGGGACTGCAGGCGCAGGGCGCCACGCTGGTGTCCACCATCACCAACGGCACCGACATCATGAGCCTGCAGGCGGTCAACACCGTCCGCTACTTCCGCATCCTGGGCGCCATGAAGATCCTGGGCAGCGGCAAGGACGGCAACGGATTGCGCATCATCGCCTACGGCAGTTCCTATTTCTTCTACAACGTCACGCTGGACGGGTTGTGCATCGAGGGCGCCGGCCTGAATGGCCTGCTGTTCGAGGGCAACGTCTTCGAATCCCTGCTGGTCGGCTGCTTCTTCCAGGACTGCAAGCAGAACGGCGCCGTCTTCGCCCAGTCCAAGGGCGGCGTTTGCTCCGCCATCACCGTGGTGGGCTGCTTCTTCGCCCAGAACACCAAGTGCGGGATGATGGCCACCAACTTTGATTCGACATACGGCGGCACCACCGACGTCCGTATCTTCGGCGGTTATTGCCGCGACAACGGCAGTTACGGCTTCTACTACAACAACGGCACCTCCAGCGGTGCGGCCATCGAGCAGGTGGGCTTTGAGAACAACTGCCGGTCGCTGTCGCCGGGCGACCCCAACGGCGCCCATGTCTACGGCCTGGTGCAGATGCGGTTGCGCAATTGCACCGGTTATAATGAGGGCGGCGGGGCCACCTACATGGTGCGCGGCTGGTTCAGCAACCTGACGGTGCTGGACAATTGTGACCAGTCGTCGGGCGGGGCCATGGCGACCACCGGCAAATCGCGGCTGGCGCAAGTGAACGGCAACGCCGCCGGCCATGTGCTGATGCGCCAGTCGGGCGGTGGCTTCGACATGGTCAGCGGCACCGGCTGCACCTGGGCGGCCGAGAATTGCTACGGCACGTCACCTGTCGGCACGCTGAACCTGAAAACCACGGTGACGTCCGGTTGACGGCGTATAACCGGATTCCAGTTAAGCTGGACGGACCGGCGGGATCACCACCCCGCCGATCCGGTGCCGCATCTCACCGGCGCGCCGTCACCAGGGCAAGGCGCCTTCGTCGTTGAAAAAGCCGCCGGTAGGCCCATCGGCCGGCAGCAGCGCCAATCGAATGGGCGTCACCGCCCCTTGCGCCGGCGTCCGCGGCCCGCTGTGGCGGTTGAGGTCGGTGGCGCAGTGACCGGGGCAGGCGCTGTTCACCTTGATGGGCGTGTCCTTCAGCACCTTGGCCAACTGCGCCGTGACACCGTTCAACGCCGCCTTGGACGAGGCATAGGCCGGGACGGCCAGCCCGGCATACGGATGGCTGGGATCGCTCATATTGGTCAGCGAGCCCAGACCGCTGGAAACGTTGACGATGCGGCCGGCGGGCGCCTGACGCAGCAGCGGCAACATGGCCTGGGTCACGGCGACGGGGCCGAAGACGTTGGTTTCATAGACGCGCCGCATCACCTCCACGTCCACCAGGGGCTTGCCCTCGCGCGCGGCGTCGGCCTCTTCCCGCGCCGCGATGCCGGCGTTGTTCACCAGGATGTCCAACCGGCCGAAGCGCTGAGCGATCCGCGCCGCCGCGTCCTGGGCGGAGGCCGCGTCGGTCACGTCCAGGGTCAGGGCGTGGGCGTGCAAGCCCTCCTGCGTCAGGTGGCCGGCCGCGTCGCGGCCCAGCGCCTCATTGCGGCAACCCAGCAGCACGGTGATGCCATGGCGCCCCAGGCCCCGGGCGATCTCCAGCCCGATGCCCTTGTTGGCGCCGGTGATGAGGGCCACGCGTGAGTCGGTGGGGAGGGGATGTGTCATGATCAGTCTCCGGTCAGGAAATCGGGCGGGGCGGCCGTGTGCCACCCGGTCTGGACCAGAGAATGATGGGTGCGATATCCTATAAGAAGAATCCAGTTATCCTACTATTGGGACTATCAGGCTATGGACAGCCCCTTACCGGCCGGCGTCTCCGCCAACGGCGGCAACCTGGCGTTCGCCGCTTTCCTGCGTGACCGGCGCCGGCATCTGGATCCGGGCTCGGTGGGCCTGCCCGCAGGTCGGCGGCGGCGCACCCCCGGCCTGCGGCGGGAGGAGGTGGCGCAATTGGCCGACATCGGCACCGCCTGGTATACGGCGCTGGAGCAGGGACGGGACGTGCGCCCATCCGATCAGGTACTGGCCAACCTGGCACGCGCCCTGCGCCTGACGGCGGTGGAGCGGGACCATCTGTTTACCCTGGCCGGCCGCCGTCCCCCGGCCCGGCTGGAGGGCACGGGCGAAGGGGTGGACGCGCAGTCGCTGGCGCTGTTGCGCCGCCTGGAACCGGATCCGGCCTACATCGTGGATGCGCGCTGGGACGTGTTGGCCTGGAACCAGGGGGCGGCGGACCTGTTCCGCTTCGACGCCGATGCACCGGCCTATGGGCGCAACATGCTGTGGCGCTACTTCACCCGCTCCCCCGCGCCGGAGGAAAGGGCGGACTGGAACGCCACCGCCCGCGCGCTGGCCTCCATCTTTCGGGGACAGAGTGCTGCCCATGCCAACGACCCGCGATTCCGGACCTTGATCGACGATCTGCTGGTGGCCAGCGACACCTTCCGCCGGGTGTGGCCGGGGCAGGAGGTGCGGGCCCTGTGCGCGGGGCGCAAATGGGTGAACCATCCGGTGCGGGGCCGGCAGGAATACGACTTCGTGCCCCTGTTGCTGCCGTCCATGCCCGGGGCGTCGCTGATGGTCTATCTGCTGCGCCCGGCGGCGGACGGCGGCACAGGTGAAGGGGGACACGGTATGGGCCGCGCCCCCCTTCCCGAGCCCGTCACAAGGCCGGTCAGCCCTTAACGAACGCCAGCAGGTCGGGGTTGATGGTGTCGGCGTGGGTGGTGGCCATGCCGTGCGGCAGGCCCTTGTAGACCTTCAGGGTGCCGTTCTTCACCAGCTTGATGGCGAGATGCGCGGAGTCCGCGATAGGCACGATCTGGTCGTCATCGCCATGCATGATCAGCACCGGCACGTCGATCTTCTTCAGGTCCTCGGTGAAGTCGGTTTCCGAAAACGCCTTGATGCAATCGTAATGGGCCTTGATGCCGCCGATCATGCCCTGGCGCCACCAGTTGTTGATCACCCCCTCCGACACCTTGGCGCCGGGGCGGTTGAAGCCATAGAAGGGGCCCGCCGGAATGTCGCGGTAGAACTGGGCGCGGTTGGCGACCAGCTGGGTGCGGAAGCCATCGAACACCTCCATGGGCAGGCCACCCGGGTTCTTGTCGGACTTCACCATGATGGGCGGGACGGCGCCGATCAGCACGGCCTTGGCCACGCGGCCCTTTTCGGCCCGGGCGACATAGCGCGCCACTTCGCCGCCGCCGGTGGAATGACCGATATGGACGGCATTCTTCAGGTCCAGCGCCGCAGCCAGAGCGATGACGTCGGCCGCGTAGGTGTCCATCTCGTTGCCGGTGTCGGTCTGGGTGGACCGGCCGTGGCCGCGGCGATCATGGGCGATGACGCGATAGCCATGGGCCAGGAAGAACATCATCTGGTTGTCCCAATCATCGGCGCTCAACGGCCAGCCGTGATGGAAGACGATCGGCTGCGCCGTCTTGGGGCCCCAGTCCTTGTAGAAAATCTGGACGCCGTCCTTGGTGGTGATGAAGCTCATGGCATGGGTTCCTTTGTCGGCCGCGTGCGGGCCGGTGGCGGGGGAAGCGGTTTCGGTGGGGGCGGCGAGGGCCGTCGCGGCGCCTGCGGGCAGCATGGCGAGGGCGGCGATGGCGCCGCCGCCCATCAGCACGGCGCGGCGGGCGGCGTCCGGCCCGCCAGCGACGGTCGGCCGGCCGTCGCTGGCTGGGGATGGGTGGATGTCGTGGTTCAGAGTCATGACCCTGCTGTTCCTTGGTATGTCCGGAACCGGGAACCCGGCCCCCGACGGCGCCCAAGGTAGGGGCGACGGGGGCCGGTGACTTGCAGGGTTGAACGCGATTTGGCGGTTTGTGCGCTGAAATGATGAACCGGCCGAAAGAAAAGCCGGCCGGAACAAGGGCATCAGTCCTTGGCGATGGTCTGGTTCAGGAACCAGGCGCGTTCTTCCGCCTCATCGATCCAGTTTTCCAGCAGGCTGGCGGAGGCGACGTCGCCCGCCTCGTCGCAGACCTCATGCGCCTCGCGCAGGATGCCGGCCAGGGTGACGTTGTCCTCGTGCAGCTCGCGCAGCATGTCCAGAGCGCCTACCTTCTCGGCGTCGTTGTCCTTGATGCGCTGCAGCTTGGCGATCTGCCCGATGGACTTCAGGGTGGTGCCACCCACCTTGCGCACGCGCTCGGCGATGGCGTCGGTGGTGGCGAAAATCTCCGCCGCCTGTGCGTCCAGCAGCAGATGGTATTCGCGGAAGTGCGGGCCGGAGATGTGCCAGTGGAAATTCTTGGTCTTCAGGTACAGGGCGAACATGTCGGCCAGCAGCGGCGTCAGCGCGCCCGGGACGCCCTGGAAATTCGGCTTGGTGCTCATGGGTCGGAACTCCCGTCATGGATCGTAAGGATGCGTGGGCGTAACAGCCCGTTTCGCTCCTGTCTTGTAGGGTTGCCCCCGTCTTGAACGGTTGCGCGACTATCGCCAGGAACCGCCGGTATTGGCGGCCAGCATCAAGCATTTAGGGCCTCGTCGCGCCGTTCCAAGCCCGTGCGTCGGTTCGGCCGGTGATAAGGCCGACGGGCGGGGCGCCGTCGCGACGGCGCCCCGGTACTCGTCAGGCGGCGTCGACCAGCACCACCTCGGCGTCTTCGACACCCACCACCTCGACCGTGGTCTGGTCGGTGATGGCGGCGCCGTCACGCGCCTCGATGCGGACGCCGTCGATTTCCACCACGCCCTTGGCCGGGACCAGGTAGACATGGCGGCTGGGGTCGACGGTCAGGGTCACCCGCTCACCCGCCTTCACCGTGGCGCCCATGACCCGGGCCTTGGCACGGATGGGCAGGGCACCCTCATCGCCGGTGAAGCCGCTGGCCAGGGTCACGAACTTGCCGGACCGGTCGGCCTTGGGGAAGGGCTTGGCCCCCCAGGAGGGCGTGCCGCCCCGCGTCTCCGGCTGGATCCAGATCTGGAAGATGCGGGTGGTCTCATTCTCGAGGTTGTATTCCGAGTGGCGGATGCCGGAACCGGCCGACATCACCTGCACGTCACCGGCCTCGGTCCGGCCTTCGTTGCCCTGGCTGTCCTGGTGGGTGATGGCGCCGTCGCGGACATAGGTGATGATCTCCATGTCCGCATGCGGGTGCGGCGGGAAGCCGGACTTGGGCGCGATCTCATCATCGTTCCAGACCCGCAGGCTGCCCCAGCCCATGTTGGACGGGTCGTAGTAGCTGGCGAACGAGAAGTGGTGCTTGGCCTTCAGCCAACCATGGTTGGCGCCACCCAGCTTGGCGAACGGACGACGTTCGATCATGACAAAGCTCCTTGCTTTCATCTTCGGCGCGGCGTCGGGGGGCGCCGCTGACAGGACCTAAGATGGTCCCGGTTGACGCTGGTGAAAATAGAAACTATGGAACTTCATCATTTCCATTTTTGATATCATGGCGCTGGAGAACCTCATGCCCATCCCCGACCTTGAGGCCTGGGCCATTTTCGCCAAGGTGGCGGAAACTGGCTCCTTCGCCGCCGCCGCCAGTGATTTCGGCGTCTCCAACGCGACGGTCTCCAAGGCCATGAAGCGGCTGGAGGAACGGCTGGGCGAGCGGCTGATCCACCGCACGTCCCGCCGTTTCTCCCTGACCGAGACTGGGCGGGTGCTGGCGGTGCGCGCGGCGCAGATCCTGGCCGAGGGGGAAGCCGTGGAGGCGGAGGCCCAGGCCAAGTCCAGCCAGCCGCGCGGGCGGGTGCGCCTGGCCGCCCCCATGTCCTTCGGCGTGAGCCACGTGGCGCCGGCCTTGCCGGACTTCCTGACGGCCTACCCCGAGGTCACGGTGGACTTGCAGCTGGATGACCGGCTGGTGGATCTGGTGGCGGGGGGCGTGGATGTGGCGCTGCGCATTGCCGAACTGGCGGACTCCAGCCTTATGACCCGGCGTCTTTGCCCCGTGCGGCGCTGGGTGGTCGGGGCGCCGAGCTATTTCGCCCGCCGCGGCATGCCCGCCCGGCCGCGCGACCTGAAGGACCACGCCTGCCTGGTCTACAGCTATCTGGCGACCGGGGAGACGTGGCGCTTCATCCATTTGGACGGCACCGAGGAATCGGTACGGGTCAAGGGCCCGTTGAGCGCGACCAACGCCGATGCGCTGCAGGACGCGCTGCTGGCCGGGCTGGGCGTGGCCATGCAGCCGGATTTCCTGGCGTGGGAGGCGGTGCGCGACGGCCGCCTGGTGGTCGCCTGCCCCGACTGGGCGCCGCCGCCCCTGGCCATCAACCTGGTGACGCCGGCGGGCGGCCCGCGCGCCGCCAGGGTGGCGGTACTACTGGATTTCCTGGCGCACCGCTTTACCGCCGGCTCCGCCCCCTGGACATTGGAACTGGCTGAACGCGGTTCCATCTAAGGCAGGCGTATAGGGTGACCGGGGAATTGTTGCCTTTATTAACCAACTTTGTTCGGATTGGCGCCGCAGCCCACTCCCGGCTTGGTCCATGCCTGAACAAGCAACGACAACGCCATCGGCCGAAACCATCTACCGGTTCGGCCCCTACAGCCTTTATCCCGCCCGCCGACTGCTGACGGCGGGACAGCCCATTGACTTGCGCGGCCGTGCCCTGGATCTGCTGTTGGCGCTGGTGGAACGGGCGGGGGCGGTGCTGGGCCGGGCGGAACTGGAAAGCCGCGTCTGGCCGGGCCTGCATGTGGGGGAAAACAATCTGCGTGTCCAGATGGCGAATCTGCGCCGCGCCCTGGGCCAGGATGGCGACGACGGCCCCTATGTCGGCACGGTGCCGGGTCAGGGCTACCGCTTTGTCGCCCACGTGTTGAAAGAGGGCGCGGGCAAGGCTCCGCCGTCGTCCCCGGCCTTCGCCGCCTTCGCCCTGTCGCGGCAACTGGCTCGGCCACTGGGCCGGGATGACACCATAACCACGCTGGCGGCGCGTCTCGGCCGGCAGCGCCTGCTGACCGTCGCCGGGGCCGGCGGCATGGGCAAGACGACGGTGGCCTTGGCCGTGGCCGCCGCCGTGGCCGGGCGATACCCTGACGGTGTGGCCCTGGTCGACCTTTCCACCATGGGGGAGGGCGATCTGGTGCCGGCCACCGTGGCCGCCCGCCTGGCGCCCCATATCCAAGCCGCCAACCCGGTTCCGGCCTTGCTGGCCTTCCTGAAGCCCCGGCGCATGCTGCTGGTGCTGGACAGTTGCGAGCCGGTGATCGCAGCGGCAGCGGCGCTGGCCGACACCCTGTTGGCCGGCGCGCCCGGTCTCGACATCCTGGCCACCAGCCGGGAGCCGTTGGGGCTGGCGCGGGAGCAGGTCCACCGCCTGGCGCCACTGGTGGTGCCCATTCGGGCCGAAGGTTTGGGCGCCCGCCAGGCGCTCGCGCATTCCGCCGTGCAGCTGTTCGCAGCGCGGATGGCGGCGGTGTCCGGCGGCGCGCTGACAGACGCCGAGGCGCCGGCGGCAGCGGAGATATGCCAGCGCCTGGACGGCATTCCCCTGGGCCTGGAACTCGCGGCGGGTCAGGTGGCCGCCTATGGCATCGCCGGTGTGGCACGCCGGCTGGACGACCGCCTGGGCTTGTTGGTGCGTGGGCGCCGCACGGCCCCGCCGCGCCATCAAACCCTGCGGGCGGCCTTCGATTGGAGCTATGCCTTGCTGTCCGGGGCGCAGCGGGCGGCGCTGAACCGGCTGTCGGTGTTCGTCGGTGGCTTTGACGCGGCCGCCGCGATGGCGGTCGTGCCTCCAGCCGATATGGGCGGCGAGGGCACCAGCGGGCACGTCGTCGACGACTTGGTGGCCAAGTCCCTGGTGTTGGCCGACCGGCGGGGGGCGGAGGTGCGCTATCGCCTGCTGGACACCGTGCGCGCCTACGCGCGGGAATGGCTGGAGGCCAGCGGCCTGGGGGCGGAGACACGCGCGGCCCATGCTGCCCATTACCTGCGCCTGTTCCAGGCGATCCTGCCGGCATGGGCGGCCCGTCCGGCTGACGAGATGCTGCTTCGCCACGGGGCAGATCTGGATAATATCCGCGAGGGCCTGGATTGGTTCTTCGGGGAAGCCGGTGACGGAGGGATCGGCAAGGGCCGCGCCCTGGTTCTGGCGGTGGCACCGTTATGGAAGTGCCAATCCCTGTGGGCGGAATGCCAGCGCTGGACGGCTCGGGCGCTGACTGCTCCGCAGCCCTTCGCCGATGACCGGCAAAGCCTGGACTTGCATGTGTTGCAGGCCGCGGCGATGACCGTGACGGGCGCCGAGCCGCCGCCGCAAGTGATACGAATGTGGGCGGCGGTCTTGGCCGCCGCCGCCGCGCTGGGCGACCAGAATGCCCGGCAGCAGGCCCAGGTGGGACTTTATTCCATCTATTTTGATCAGGGGAATGTGCGCCAGGCGCTGGACTTGGCCGCGGCCATGCGGATCGAGGCGATGAACGGTGGCGACCGGTTCGCGCTGGCGGCGGCGGAGCGCATGGTAGGTGCGGCGTTTCACGTGCTGGGGGACCAGACGGCCGCCCGGCACCATACGGAGGCGGCGCTGGGCCTGGCGGAAGGCGGGCCCGCCACGGGGCAGCGCATCCGTTTCCAGTTGGACCAGCAAATCGCGGCGCGCAGCACCTTGGCCGGAATGCTCTGGTTGCAGGGGAACGTGCGCCAGGGGATGGAGCAGTTGCGCCGTTGCATGGAGCAGGCGGCGGCGATGGACCATGCCTATACTTCTTGTCTGGTGCTGGGGCAGTCGGCTTGCCCTTTGGCCATGCTGACGGGCGACTGGGAAGCGGCGCGGCGACACAACGACCAGCTGCTGACGCTGGCGGACCGGCATGGCCTGATGATTTGGCAGCCCTGGGCGCGGTGCCTGGACTTGATCCTGCGCCTGAAATTCGCCGGGGAAGGGATAACGCCCCCCATGCTGGATGATTTGCGTGGCCGGATGGCCGCCCTGGGGGACGTGTCCCACCCCCGCTACGGCGTCCTGGTGCGGGAAGCGGCCTTGGCGTTGGCCCGGGCGGGCGATCTGGCCGGCGGGCTGGCAATGGTCGAAGCCGCGCTGTCCCGCGCCCAGGCCAACCAGGAAGGTTGGGCCCAGCCGGAACTGATGCGCCTGCGCGGCGAGATGCTGGTGCGCCTCGGCGAGGGGGAGGCCGCAGAAGCCCTTTATCGTCAGGCCCTGGCCATGGCGGATGGTCAAGGGACCCTGTCCTGGCAGCTGCGGCTGGGGATCAGCTTGGCCCGGCGGCAGATCCGTCAGGGAGGGGCCACCGATGCGGCGGACTTGCTGTCAGGATTCTTCAGGCGGTTCGACGCCGGCCCTCCGACGCCGGAGCTGGACATCGCCAATGCCGTGCTGGGTCATTTGCGGGGACGCGCGGCGCCGGACGCTGTGCTGGATGGGCCGGCGGGGCCCGCCGGCGGTGCGCTGGCGGCCTGAACATTCCTCCGGTGCCGGTCAATCCGTAATCAGCGTACCGCCATCCACTACCAGGTTGTGGCCGGTGACGAAGGCGCCGGCGGCTGAAGCCAAATAGACGGCGGTACCGGCGACTTCGCGCGGCGTGCCCATGCGCCGCAGGGGCGTCTGGGCCATACGCTTCTCGAAACGGGCCGGGTCGGCCTTGAACACCGCCGATAGGTCGGTGTCGATCAGGCCGGGGGAGATGGCGTTGACCCGCACATTGCCGGGGCCGTACTCCACCGCCATGTTGCGCGCCATCTGCGCCAGGGCCGCCTTGGTCATGGAATAGACGCCCAGGCTGCGGTTGCCGCGCAGGCCGGACAGGCTGGACATCAGGATGACGGCGCCGTCGCCGCGCGCCGCCATGGCCGGGACGACGCGGTTGCACAGCCGGAAAACGCTGCGCAGGTTGATGGCCATGACGCGGTCGTAGGCGATGTCCGGCGTTGTGGCGCTGGGGCCGTTGTGCAGGTTTAGGCCGGCGTTGCAGACCAGGATGTCCACACCGCCCAGGCGGTTTTCCACGGCCGCCCCCAGGTCGTCCAAGGCGTCGTCGTCACTGACGTCGCAGGGAATGGCCAGGGCGCTCAACCCCTGGGCTCCGAACGCCGCCGCCACCTGGGCGCAATCGTCCGGCACTTCGCTGGAGATGACCACCGTCGCGCCGGCGCGGGCCATTTCCAGGGCGATGGCATGGCCCAAGCCCCGTGTCGATCCGGTGATGAGTGCCCGCTTGCCCGCCAGACTGAACAGATCCATGACACCTCCCCGTTTTTAGCGGGGCCTATTTCCAACCGAGCAAAGTTGTGCCGTCAATCGTTATCAACTCACGCGCTGCTTGGCCAGCTTGCGGGCCAGGGTGCGGCGGTGCATGCCCAGGCGGCGGGCGGCTTCCGAGACGTTGAAGCCGGTATCGGCCAGGGTCTCGTGGATGCGTTCCCACTCCAGCGTCTTGATGGAGGTGGCGCGGGTGGTCAGGCCGACGCCGCTGTCGCCCTCGGTGCGGCCGAAGGCGGCCTCGATGTCGTCGGTGTTGGACGGCTTGGCCAGGTAGTGACAGGCCCCCAGCTTGATCGCTTCCACCGCCGTGGCGATGCTGGCGAAGCCGGTCAGCACCACGATCTTCATCTCCGGATCATGGGCGTGCAGCATCTTCACGCATTCCAGGCCGGAGGCCCCGGCCAGCTTCAGGTCCACCACGGCGAAGTCGGGCGCCTCTTTGGTCAGCAGGTCGGGCACGGCTTCCGCCCGGTCGCAGCTCAGCACATGATATCCCCGCCGCTCGAACGACCGTTTCAGCGCCCGGCCGAAGGACGGGTCGTCTTCCACGATCAGCAGGACGGGGGCGTCCTCGTCGGCAATGGGATTATCGTCCATCATCGGCATCCTCGATCACCAGCGATTCGATGGGCAGGCGCAGTTCCACGGTGGCGCCACCGGCTGGGTTGTTGTCGGCGGTTACCCGCCCACCCAGTTTGCGCGCCACATTGACCGTAAGGAAGAGGCCAAGGCCACGGCCTGGTTTGTTCTTGGTGGACTGGTAAGGCTTGCCGAAGCGGGCCAGGATGTCGGGCGCGAAGCCCGGCCCCCGGTCCTGCACCGTGACGGTCAGCAGGCCGTCATGGCAGGCGACGTCGATACCGACCCAGGTGGGGCTGGCCTCCAACGCGTTGTCGAAGACGTTGAACAGGCTCTGCTTGATGGCGGTGTCGGACACGATGGCCACATCGTCGGTGATGTGGTTGGTGTAGTCGATGGCGCGGTCGGCGTGGGCCCGGCGCCAGTCCGCCACCACGGCGTCCAGGAACCGCACCAGGGTCGTGCGCTCCGCCCCTTCGCCCCGCGCCTCGCCCGCCGTCAGCAGGATGCGCGACACGATCTCCTTGCAGCGGGCCAATGCCGCCTGCATCTCCGCCACGTCGTCCAGCAGTTCGGCGTCCCGCTCATTGGCCGGCATGTGCTGCCAGTCGTTCAGGATGACGGACAGGGTGGCCAGCGGCGTTCCCAGCTCATGCGCGGCACCCGAGGCCAGCAGCCCCATGCGCACGATGTGGTCCTCCTCCACCGATTTTTGCCGCAGGTCGGACAGGCGGGCGTCGCGCTGGCGCAGATTGCCGTTGATGCGGGTGACGAAGCTGACCGCCAGCACGGACGCCAGCAGGAAGCAGATGAAGGTGCCGGCCAGGTACAGGTCGAACACCCGGGGCCAGGCGCCCCCGGCCGAGGCCAGCCCCTGGGAGAACAGGGCGATGTCGCGGTGATAGGCCGTCAAGCCGACGAAGCAGGCGCTGGTCAGCCCCACCAGGGTCCAGGTCAGGATCGGCCTCAGCAGTACGGCGCCTAAGATGACCTGCAGCAGGAACAGGGAGACGAAGGGGTTGGTGGCGCCGCCGCTGAGGTACAGCTGAACTGTAAGTGCGGCCACGTCCAGCAGCAGGCCCAGAAACAGTTCGCCGTTGGCGATGTGCGGGCTGGTGCGGCTGCGGTACAGGCTGACCAGGTTCAAAAGCACCAGGAACAGGACCACACCGGCCATGGGGATGAGGGGCAGTTCGATATCGAACCAGGCCTGGGCCATGGCGATGGTCGCCACCTGACCGCCGACCGCCAGCCATCGCAGGGTGACCAGAAGAAGCAGGTTCTTCTTGTTGGTGGTGTCCTGGATCGAAATCTCTTCCATCCTGTCCCTAGTCCCTCCCGGCGACGGATGTCTTTTCCGGTAGGACTAACGGTTCAACGGGGGGCCGGCAATGACGAAGGCGACCACGGGGCCATCCCGCCGCAGGGGCCGGGGTGGTCTCGTGGTCGCCCTGACGGTGGTCAACAGCGCGGGTATGGTGGGGAAGCGCCCCGGGGGAGGGGGGAGTCTGATCCACCCCTGGCCCCCGGGAAAGACGCCTTACTCCATGGGCATGGCGCCTGGCATCATGTTGGCGTTCAGGTGCAGCATGACCCACCAGGAACCGACCACCAGGATGGCGACGATCAGCAGCGTGAACAGGAACGCGGCCATGTTCCAGGACCGGGCCGACGAGCTGTTCATGTGCAGGAAGTAGACCAGGTGCACGATGATCTGGACGATGCCCAGGCCGAAGCACACCGGGATGGCGGTCCCGGCCGGCAGGGCGCCGGACATGACCAGGCCGAAGGGGATGGCGGTCAGGATGACCGACAGGACGAAGCCGACGATGTAGGACTTCACGCTGCCGTGAGCGCCCTCGCCATGGTGGCCATGATCATGGCCGTGAGCAGTGGTGTGTGCGGTAGCCATCACGCGGCCACTCCCGACAGGTAGACGATGGTGAACACGCCGATCCAGACGATGTCCAGGAAGTGCCAGAACAGGCTGAGGCAGGTCAGGCGGACAATGTTGGCGTGCGTCAGGCCGCGGCGCAGCACATGGGCGATCAGCGTCACCATCCAGACCATGCCGGACAGGACGTGCAGGCCGTGGGTGCCGACCAGGGTGAAGAACGACGACAGGAAGGCCGACCGGTCGGGGCCCGCATCCTCGCCGATCAGCTCGGCGAACTCATGCAGTTCCATGAACATGAAGCCCAGGCCCAGCAGCAGGGTGACACCCAGCCACCGCAGGGTGGCCGACTGCTTCTGCTTCTCGGCGGCGATCATGGCCATGCCGTAGGTGAAGCTGGACACCAGCAGGAAGGCGGTTTCACCGGCCACGTAGGGCAGGCTGAACAGCTCCTTGGCGTCCGGCCCGCCGGCCGTCTGTCCGCGCAGCACCGCGAACGCCGCGAACACGGCGGCGAACAGGATGCAGTCGCTCATCAGGTAGATCCAAAACCCCAGCGTGGTCTTGGAACCATCGTCGTGGTGGTGCTCGTCGTGAGCCTCCACCGCATGAAGCAGGGCCGCGTCGGCGGCCGCGACGGAATGTGCGTTGCTCATCGTCTTAGACCTGCGACGTCAGTTGCTTGAAGTACTTGCCCTCGGTCTCGGCCACCGTCTCGGAGGGGACGTAGTAGTCCCGGTTCTCGTTGAAGGTGTGGCCGATGCCCACCGCCACGGCGGCGGCGAACGCGGCAACCGCCAGCCACCAGATGTGCCAGATCAGCGCGAAGCCCAGGACGGCGATGAAGCCGCCGAGGATGACGCCCGTGCCCGTGTTGTGGGGCATGTGGATCTTGCCGTAGGCCGGCAGGGGCTGCAGGCCGGCACCGGTGGTCTGCTTCTGCTCCCAGAAGGCGTCGCGGCTGGTGACGACCGGGTCGACGGCGAAGTTGTAGAACGCCGGCGGGGACGAGGTGGCCCACTCCAGCGTGCGGCCGTTCCACGGGTCGCCGGTCAGGTCGCGCAGGGCCTTGCGGTTCAGCACGCTGACCAGGATCTGCAGGACGAAGGCGCCGATGCCGCAGGCGATGACCGCCGCACCCAGGGCCGCGACCAGCAGGTAGTTGTGCCAGATGACGTTGTCGACATGGTTCATGCGGCGGGTCATACCCATCAGGCCCAGGGCGTACAAGGGCATGAAGGCCAGATAGAAGCCGACCAGCCAGCACCAGAACGACACCTTGCCCAGGGTCTCGTTCAGCTTGAAGCCGAAGGCCTTGGGGAACCAGTAGGTGAAGCCGGCCAGGTAACCGAACAGCACGCCGCCGATGATGACGTTGTGGAAATGGGCGATCAGGAACAGGCTGTTGTGCAGGACGAAGTCGGCGGCGGGCACCGCCATCAGCACGCCGGTCATGCCGCCGATGACGAAGGTGACCATGAAGCCCAGGGTCCACAGCACCGGAACGGTGAACTGCACCCGGCCGCGGTACATGGTGAACAGCCAGTTGAAGATCTTGGCGCCGGTGGGGATGGAGATGATCATCGTGGAAATGCCGAAGAAGGCATTCACGTTGGCGCCGGCACCCATGGTGAAGAAGTGGTGCAGCCACACGATGAACGACAGCACGGTGATGCAGACCGTGGCGTAGACCATCGAGGTGTAGCCGAACAGTTTCTTGGACGAGAAGGTGGAGATGACTTCGGAGAAGATGCCGAAGGCGGGCAGGACCAGGATGTACACCTCAGGATGGCCCCAGGCCCAGATGAGGTTCACGTACATCATGGCGTTGCCACCACCGTCGTTGGTGAAGAAGTGCATGCCCAAGTAACGGTCCAGCGACAGCATCGCCAGCGTGGCCGTCAGGATGGGGAAGGCCGCCACGATCAGCATGTTGGAGCAGAGCGTGGTCCAGGTGAAAATCGGCATGCGCATCAGCGTCATGCCCGGGGCCCGCATCTTCAGGATGGTCGTGATCATGTTCACGCCCGCCAGCAGGGTGCCGACGCCCGAGATCTGCAGGGCCCACAGGTAATAGTCGACGCCGACGCCCGGGCTGTACTGCAGCTCCGATAGGGGCGGGTAGGCTAGCCAGCCGGTGCGGGCGAATTCACCCACCGCCAGCGAGATGTTGATCAGCAGCGCGCCCGCAGCCGTCAGCCAGAAGCTGAGGTTGTTCAGGTAGGGGAACGCCACGTCGCGCGCGCCGATCTGCAGCGGCACGACGATGTTCATCAGGCCGACCATGAAGGGCATCGCCATGAAGAAGATCATGATGACGCCGTGGGCGGTGAAGATCTGGTCGAAGTGCTCGGGCGGCAGCGGGCCGGCGGCGCCGGTGGAGGCCATCGCCTGCTGGGTGCGCATCATCACGGCGTCGGCGAAGCCACGCAGCAGCATGACCAGCGCCAGGATGATGTACATGATGCCGATGTTCTTGTGGTCGACCGAGGTCAGCCACTTGGACCACAGGGGCCCCCACAGGCGGAAGTAGGTGATGCCCGCGAACAGGGCCGCACCACCCAGGACCATCATCGCCACGGCGCCCATGATGATGGGCTCGTGGTAGGGAATGGCCTCGAGAGTCAGTTTACCGAACATGGATTAACCCCTCGGCTTGGCGGGATTGCACAGCTGGAGGTCGCCGCCGGCCACTTCCTTGGCCATCGCCAGGCTGACCGTCGCGTCCATGCAGGTGGAACCGTCCGAGCACTTGTTGAGAATGTCGTGGTAGAGCGTGGGCTCGACCTCGGCGTAGTAGGAGACCGGGTCCTTCTCGCTGGGCTTGGCGAGATCACGGTACTTGGCCATCGTCAGCTTGCCCTCGCCGGCGCGCGCCTTCTCCACCCACTGGGCGAAGGCGTCGTCGGTCATGGCGTGCGCCACGAAATGCATGTCGGAGAAGCCGCCGCCGCTGTAGTTGGCGGACAGGCCGTCGAAGTCGCCGGCGGCGTCGGCCAGCAGGCTCAGCTTCGTCTCCATGCCGGGCATGGTGTAGATCTGGCTGCCCAGGCGCGGGATGAAGAAGGAGTTCATCACCGTGGCCGAGGTCAGCTTGAAGTGGACCGGGGTGCCGGCGGGGAAGGCCAGCTCATTCACCGAGGCGATGTTCAGCTCGGGGTAGATGAACAGCCACTTCCAGTCCATCGAGACGACTTCGACCTCGACGGCCTTCTTGTCGGCGACCAGCTCACGGCTGGGCTCCAGGGTGTGCGAAGACACCCAGGTGACATAGGCCAGCACGGCGATGATGACGCAGGGGATGCCCCACACCGCCAGCTCGATCTTGGAGGAATGGTCCCAGTCCGGCTTGAAGGTCGCCGCCTTGTTCGAGGCGCGGTAGCGCCAGGCGAACAGGAAGATCATGGCGATGACGGGGATCACGACGATGAGCATCAGGCACGTGGCCAGGATGATGATCGACTTTTCCTCGGCACCGATGGGGCCCGCCGGATCCAGCAGGGCCATGTCGCAGCCGCTGAGGAAGGGCGCAGCGGCCATGAGTGCCGCCAGGGATTTTGTGCGGCCGCGAAGGCTCCGCAAAATTCTAAGGGTCGCAGTCATTCTGTCCACGTAAAGCCGTGATTGATCGTCAACTCATGATTCTAATTTTTGGGCGCTTAGCCATTGGCGTACTTGGGTTGTGGCGTTGACTCCTCAATGCCGGCCCTCGCCGGCCTGCATGAGAAGGGACGCCACCTCGCCGCATCGCGTGAGGTTTCGCACTGCAAAAGAACTAGACCTCCGCCGCGTCATTTATCGAGTTCATTGTGCAGGGGGGATTGGACAATTGGTCCAAGGGCGGGCCACCACCGGTCCGCGTACGCGCGGGCGCGTCGAGCCATAGATGGCTTTAGTGCACTGAAATTACTTAATGATTTCCGGTGTGTCCGACGAATTGTCCGGGCGGGCTCATGGTTGCCATCCTGTGACATGCGTATGGCGTAGGCCAGCCGTGCCCCGGGTTCAACCGCCATTCATGGTTAAAGGGGTGGGCGCGCATCCGTTCCATCCGAAACGGTCGTCCGATTCGGAATCTATCAGCACCACCAACGGTTTATGGTTATCGACCTGGTAAGGGCCCGAACCGCGGTTGTGATCGCAATTGCTGCGTGCGCGAAGCGGGAAAATGTCTCGCCTCGCGGTGGTGGTATCACCGCCGCGGCGGGGGGGCGGCGGGCGGCGCCGCGGTTGGGTCCAGGGCCTCGTCCAGATCCAGGCCGGCGGTATCGTACCCGCGGCGGAAATCCACCATGTGCTTGCGCATCCACTCCCGCGCCACCGCCGCGTCGCCGTCGGCCAGGGCCTCGACGATGTGGCGGTGGGCTTCCACCAAGCGGCGAGGTCCCACCGCCGACGTCTTGGGATGGCGGAACAGCCGTTCCAGGGCGGGATAGAACAGCTGGGTCACCGGCTCGCGTGCCAGCAGCAGGGCGCGGTTGCCCGCCGCCTCCGCCACCAGGATATGGAAGGCGACGTCCAGCGGGATGATGGAGGTGCCGGCGGCGATGGCTTCCTCCGTCGCCTCCACGTTGGCGCGCAGCTGCGCCAGGCGGCTGGCGTCGATGCGGCCGGCGGCGTGGGCGGCGGCGCTGGGCTCCAGATCCATCGACACCTCCCACAACTCGCGGAAGGTGACGCGCTGCATCACCATGGCGCGGGACAGGCGGGGCGCCAGATCGCCGTAGTGGGGCTCGGCGACATAGAGGCGCCGCCCGGCCTCCCGCCGCACCAGGCCGCTCTGCTCCAGGATGCGGATGCCCTCGCGCACGGTGTGGCGGGTGACGCCGAACTGATCGGCCAGTTCCGTTTCCGTCGGCAGGATGTCCCCGGCGTTCAACCTGCCGGCCAGGATCTCCCGCTCTATGGTGTCGCTGACCACCTTATAGGTGGGCAGGATGGCCAGCCGTGCGAACGCCATGCGCCGAATGCCCCTTTGCCCGCCGTGCCGGATAGGCCCGACACTGGTCCCGTACGGGTGATGAAACCCCAGGCGGCAGTTCACTGCGGCCCGTCCTTGTGAACGCTCCTCTAGCACAAGCCGCCGCGTGCCGGAATTGATCTTGTGTTTTCAGGGCGATATTTCAATTGTCCAACAAACGAACAATGGCATACAGTGCCCCCGCCCAGCAACCACCCCGTAGGGGCCGGGTCACGGGTAAATACCGGCCCCGGCAACGCATCCGGGATGCCGAACGACAGGAGGAAACGCCCATCATGTCTTCGCTTGCCGCCCCCAAGACGGATGCCTTGCATCGCCTGTTCGACCTGTCCGGCCAGGTGGCCCTGATCACCGGCGGATCGCGCGGGCTGGGCCTGCAGATCGCGGAGGCGTTGGGCGAATTCGGCGCCCATCCCGTGCTGGTTGCCCGCAAGACGGAAGAGCTGGAGGCCGCCGTGGCCCACCTAGCCGGCCAGGGCATCACCGCCACCGCCATTCCCGCCGACCTCAGCCGGCAGGAGGCCATGGCCCCGCTGGTGGAGAAGGTGATGGCGGATCTGGGCCGCATCGACGTGCTGGTGAACAACGCCGGCACCACCTGGGGTGCCCCGGCGCAGGACCACACGCCGGAACAGTGGGCCAAGGTGGTGGACCTGAACCTCAACGCTGTGTTCTTTCTGACCCAGGCCGTGGCGCGGGCCGCCATGCTGCCCTTGAAGCGGGGGCGCATCGTCAACGTCGCCTCCATCGCCGGACTGCAAGGTCACCACCCGCGTATGATGGGCACCGTCGCCTATGGCACCACCAAGGGCGCCCTGGTCAACATGACCCGCGTGCTGGCGGCGGAGTGGGGGCCCTATGGCATCACCGTCAACGCCCTGGCGCCGGGCTTCTTCCCATCCAAGATGACGCGCGGCACCCTGGCCAAGCATGAGGCCGACCTGGTGGCCGGCACCCCTCTCGGTAAGCTGGGCAACGACCAGGATCTGAAGGGTGCCGCCCTGCTGCTGGCCACGGCCGCCGGCGGCCACATCACCGGCCAGATCCTGGCCGTGGATGGCGGCGTCAGCGTCATCTGATGCCAGCAGGAAGGAGCCACCCATGACCACGCCCCCGGTGCGCGCCCGCGACCTCGGCTTCCTATTGCATGACTGGCTGGACCTGGAGGCCCTGCTGGCCTACCCGCACTTCCGGGATCACAGCGTGGAAACCGTGGATGCCATGCTGGATATCGCGGGCCGGGTGGCGGCGGACACCTTCCTGACCCACTACAAGGCGGCCGACAGCCAGGAACCACACCTGGTGGAGGGGCAGGTGCGCATCCTGCCCGCCATCCACCAGGCGCTGGCTGCCTTCGCGGAGGTCGGCATGTTCGCCGCCCCCTTCGATGCCGAGGTCGGCGGCCTGCAACTGCCGCAACTGGCCTACAGCGCCGCCATGGCGCAATTCATGGCCGCGAACGTGGCGACGTCGGCCTATCCCATGCTGACCACCGGCAACGCCAAGCTGCTGGTGCGCTACGCCAATGAGGCGCTGGTCAAGGCCTGCGCCCTGCCGGAGATCGAGGGCCGCTACTTCGGCACCATGTGCCTGTCCGAGCCCCAGGCCGGGTCGTCGCTGGCCGATATCGCCACCCGCGCGGTGCCCGACGGCGATGACGGGCTGGGCGCCCGCTACCGCCTGTTCGGCAACAAGATGTGGATCTCCGGCGGTGACCAGGACGCCAGCGAGAACATCATCCATCTGGTGCTGGCCAAGATGCCAGGGCCGGACGGCAAGCTGATCCCCGGCACCCAGGGCATCAGCCTGTTCGTCGTGCCCAAGGTTCTGGTCCCGGGCTCGGACTACGCCGGCCAGCGCAACGACGTGGTGGTGGCGGGCCTGAACCACAAGATGGGCTATCGCGGCACCGCCAACTGCCTGCTGAACTTTGGTGAGGGCGCGCACCACCGGCCGGGCGGCCTCGCCGGCGCTGTGGGCTATCGCGTTGGCGGGGTGGGGCAGGGCCTGCCCATCATGTTCCAGATGATGAACAGCGCCCGCATCTCTGTCGGCCTCGGCGCCGCCATGCTGGGCTATCGCGGCTACCGCCTGGCGGTTGACTACGCCCGCGACCGCCGCCAAGGCCGGCCGATTGGCGGCAGAGGGGGGCCGCCCATCGCCATCATCGACCACCCCGACGTGCGCCGCCTGCTGCTGGCACAGAAGGCCTACGCCGAGGGCGCGCTGGCCCTGGTGCTGTACTGCGCCAGGCTGGTGGATGAGGAACTGCACGGGCCCGCCGAGGGACGGGATGAGGCGGCGAGCCTGCTGGGCCTGCTGACCCCCGTCGCCAAGACCTGGCCCTCGGAATGGGGGCTGGCGGCCAACGACCTAGCCATCCAGGTGCATGGCGGCTACGGCTACACCCGCGATTTCGATGTAGAGCAGCTGTACCGCGACAACCGCCTGAACCCCATCCATGAGGGCACCACCGGCGTGCAGGGCCTGGACCTGATGGGGCGCAAGACCCTGAAGGATGACGGTGCCTCCCTGACCATCCTGCGCCACCGCGTGACGGCGACGGTGGAACGGGCACGGCGCCTGCCGGCCCTGGCCGACTTCGCCCATGTGCTGGACGTCACCTGGGCCCGCATCGGCGCCCTGGTGGGCCATCTGAAGGCCGCCGGCGACGATGTCGCCAGCCTGGCGCAGGCGACATCCTTCCTTTCGGCCTTCGGCCATGCCGTGGTGGCCTGGCAGTGGCTGGACCAGGCAGTGGTGGCGGGCAGCCTGGCCGTCACCGATGACCCGGACGAGACGGCCTTCCGTGCCGGCAAGCTGGCCGCCTGCCGCTTCTTCTTTGAGACCGAGGTGCCGCGCGTCGATGTCTGGCTGGGCATCGTCGGCCGGCGCAGCGACCTGACCCAGACCTTCGACCCCGCCGGCTTCTGACGCCGGCCCCAGATAGGAAAAAGCACCATGACCGAGGTGTTCATCGTTTCCGGCGTCCGCACGGCTATCGGCGATTTCGGTGGCGCGCTGAAGGACATCGCCCCCGGCGAACTGGCGACTAAGGTGGCCCGTGCCGCGCTGGACCGCGCCGGCGTGGCCAACGACGCCGTGGGCCATGTCGTCTTCGGCCAGGTCATCCCCACCGAACCGCGCGATGCCTACCTGGCCCGCGTGGCCGGCATCGGCGCCGGGCTGCCGGTGGAGGTGCCGGCCCTGACCGTGAATCGCCTCTGCGGTTCCGGTCTGCAGGCGGTGGTCTCGGCGGCCCAAAGCATCCTGCTGGGCGACTGCGACGTGGCGGTGGCCGGCGGGGCGGAGAACATGAGCCGCGCGCCCTATCTGCTGCCCGACGCCCGCTGGGGCAGCAAGATGGGCGATGCCCGGGTGGTCGATTACCTCAACGGCGCTCTGTCCGACCCCTTCGACCGCAATCTGATGGGCGTGACGGCGGAGAGGGTGGCACAGCGCTATGGCATCAGCCGCGATGACCAGGACGCGCTGGCCCTGGAAAGCCACCGCCGTGCCGCCCGCGCCCAGGCCGAGGGCCGGTTCACCGAGCAGATCCTGCCGGTCGAAATCACGGTGAAGCGCCAGGCCGTGCAGTTCGCCACGGACGAGCATGTGCGCCCGGATCTGGCGCCGGGGGATTTGGCCAAGCTGCGCACCGTGTTTCAGAAAGACGGCACCGTCACCGCCGGCAACGCCTCGGGCATCAACGATGGCGCTGCCGCCGTGGTGCTGGCCTCGGGCGAGGCGGTGAAGCGCCTGGGCCTGACCCCGCTGGCCCGCCTGGTGGGCTATGCCCACGCCGGGGTGGACCCGGCCTACATGGGCATCGGCCCCATCCCGGCCACGCGCAAGCTGCTGGCCCGCACCGGCCTGTCGGTCCAGGACCTGACCGTCATCGAATCCAATGAGGCCTTCGCAGCGCAAGCCTGCGCCGTGGCGCGGGAACTGGACTTCGACCCTGATCGGGTGAACCCCAACGGCAGCGGCATTTCCCTGGGCCACCCGGTGGGCGCCACCGGCGCCATCAACCTGGTGAAGGCGGTCTATGAGCTGCGCCGGGTTGGCCATGAAAAGGGTAGGGGCGGGCGGGCGCTGGTCACCATGTGCATCGGCGGCGGACAGGGTATCGCCGCCCTCATCGAGTCCGTCTGAGCCCAATCCCCGCCAAGCCCAATCCCCGCCAAGAAGGAGCGCGTCCCATGCCGGTGCACATCGATATCCGCGACGGCGTCGCCGTCCTGACCCTGAACCGCCCGCCGGTCAACAGCTTCGACCTGACGCTGCGCCGCGACCTGCGCGCCGCCCTGGCGATGGTCATGACCAAGCCGGAGGTCGAGGCTGTAGTGCTGACCGGCGGCACGCGCCACTTCTCGGCCGGGGCGGACATCGAGGAATTCGCCTCGGGCACCCGGGGCGGGGCCACGGCCGCGCCCACGCTGCCCGATGTGATCATCGATCTGGACCAGGCGGCCAAGCCGGTGGTGGCCGCCATCGCCGGCACCTGCCTGGGCGGCGGGTTGGAGGTGGCGCTGGGCTGCCACCACCGCGTGGTCGCCGCCAATGCCACCCTGGGCCTGCCGGAGGTGAAGCTGGGCATCCTGCCGGGCGCCGGGGGCACCCAGCGCCTGCCGCGCGCCATCGGGGTCAAGGCCGCCCTGGACATGATCTTGTCCGGCACGCCGGTGAACGGCGCCAAGGCGGCCAAGCTGGGCCTAGCCACCCTGTCGACCGGTGACCTGGTCGAGGACGCGGTGGCCGTGGCCAGGCAAGCGGCCCGCGACGGTGGCAAGCCGCGCCTGTCCTTGCTGCGGGCGGAACTGCCCGCTGACGCCGGGGCGGACTGGTTCCAGCGTCAAATCGATGGGCTGAAGCGACCGCTGCCGGCGCCGCTGGCCTGCATCGAGGCGGTGCGGGCGGCGGTGGAGCTGCCCTTCAGCCAGGGCCTGCAGCGGGAATTCAACCTGTTCCGCGAACTGGTGGTGACGCCGGAGTCCAAGGCGTTGCAGTATGCCTTCTTCGCCGAACGCCGCGCCGCCCGCATCGATGGGCTGAGCCCCGACGTGCAACCCCGGGCCATCGAGCGCGTGGCGGTCATTGGCGCCGGCACCATGGGGGCTGGCATCGCCACCGTGGCCGTCAATGCCGGGCTGGAAGTCATCCTGCTGGATCGGGATGAAGCCGGGGTGCAGAAGGGTGTCGCCGGCATCACCAAGGGCTATGACGCCGCGGTGGCCAAGGGCCGCATGGATGGGGCCGAACGGGACCGCCGCCTGGGCCGCCTTCACACCGCCACCGACCTCGCCGCCTGCGCCGCCGTCAACCTGGTGATCGAGGCCGCGTTCGAGGACATGGGCGTCAAGCAGGACATCTTCCGCACGCTCGACAAGGTCTGCGGGCCGGACACCATCCTGGCCAGCAACACCTCCACCCTGGACCTGGACGCCATCGCCGCCATCACCAGCCGGCCGCAAAGCGTGGTGGGCCTGCACTTCTTCAGCCCGGCGCCGGTGATGCGCCTGCTGGAGGTGGTGCGGGGGGCCGAGACCGCGCCCGAGGTGCTGGCCACGGCCATGGCGCTGTCGCGCAAGCTGGGCAAGGTCGGCGTCGTTGCCGGCGTCTGCAACGGCTTCATCGGCAACCGCATGGTCGAGGAGTACCTGCGCCAGGCCTACTTCCTGGTGGATGAAGGCGTGCTGCCCTGGCAGGTGGACGGCGCCCTGGAACGCTGGGGCATGGCCATGGGGCCCTTCGCCATGATGGACCTGGCGGGCAACGACATCGGCCGCGCCATCCGCGCCGGGCGCAAGGCGCTGGGCGATGAACGCCCCTATTCCACCTTCCCCGACAAGTTTTGCGCGCTGGGCCGGTTCGGGCAGAAGACGGGCAAGGGCTACTACCAGTACGACCCGGCCAGCCGGGCGCGGGAAACGGATCCGGAGGTCGATGCCCTGGCCCAAGCCCACGCCAAGGAGGTTGCCCAGGAATTCGGCCTCAGCCCCCGTGTCATCGGAGATGAGGAGATTGTGGCCCGCTGCCTGCTGGCGCTGGCCAACGAAGGGGCGGCCCTGCTGGGCGAAGGCATCGCCCAGCGCGCGTCGGACATCGATGTCGTCTATCTCAACGGCTACGGCTTCCCCGCTCACAAGGGCGGGCCCATGTTCCACGCCGACAGCCTGGGGCTGGAAAATGTGCTGCGCCTGATGGAGGGCTTCCTGGAGGGCTATCAGAGCCAGTTCTGGAAGCCGGCGCCCCTGTTGTGGGAAAAGGCCAGCGCCGGCGGTCGCCTGACCGCCTGAGCGGGGGTTAAGAGGACGTGCCGGGCAGCCCGCCGTCGGCGGGCGTTCCGTCCTCGGCTTCATCCTGGGCCAGATGCCGGTCCAGGGTCTGCTTCAGGGCCAGCAGCATGGACCAGCCCAGTTGGCCCTGGGACAGGTTGTAGGCGCTCATTATCCCGGACAGGCTGCCCAATATTACAGTGCTTTCCATGGTGCCGGGCACCTCGCGTTGATCAGGTCGTGGACCGGTTCTCGCTGGGTGATACGGCGGGAATAGGGCGACCCGTCGCCGCCGGAAGGCTTGGCCGCTGCGGCAGGCACGGCCTGGGCTTTTGTCAATAATCTATAGATTTCAGCAAGTTAACGTTGCTGGTGGCGTGCTGGTCTATAGGTCATGCATCTTTCGGGTGCGCGGTTTTGGCGCGGGACGTGCCGTGGACACGCCGCCGCCGCGCCCCATTTCGGCTCCAATCCGCCGCGACCGTGGGCGGACGAAAGGACGGACGGGCCCGGTTGGGGGTAACCGCCGCCTGGAAGGAAGGAGCAAACCATCATGAAGCATGTCAAAGTTTTGGGCGCCGCCCTGGTTCTGATGGCCGCGTCGGCCTGCGCCACCGCACCCGGTCCGGCGCACGCACAGCCGGCCCACCCCGCCTATCTGCACGCCCTGTCGGATCTGCGCATGGCCCGCGCCCTGCTGGATCGCCCGGCGGAATACAACGTGGTGCGTGACCAGTTCGCCGCCATCGACCATGTGAACGGCGCCATCGGCGAAATCCGCCACGCCAGTTATGACGATGGCAAGGACCCCAACTGGAACCCGCCCATCGACACCAACATCAACCACCGGGGCCGTCTCACCAAGGCACTGGACCTGATCGCCACCGCCGAGCGCGACTTGCGGTCCGAGGAAGACAATCCCCACGCCGCGGGTTGGCGCAATGCCGCCTTCCATCACCTGGAAGAGGCGCGGCACGCGGTGGAGCACGCCATCATGGACAAGCGGATCGATGAGGACCGCTACTGAGGCGCCGGACAGCGGGCGGCGGCTTTCGCCGCCCGCTTCGCTCTGGGGCAGGTCCTAGAAGTTGAACCGGACACCCGTTGTGGGAGAGATGTTGTCGGTGTGCAGGTAACCCGCTGCCATGCCGCCCGCAACCTCGGAATACATGACGCCCAGATAGGCGTCGAAGCGGCGGGCGAAGCGATAATCTGCCACCAGGGAATAGGCATTGAGCGTGCCGGAGCAGGTGGCCGCGCTGGCGTCGGCGCAGCTCTTGGTGCCGAAACTGTTCTGGCCATAGTGGTAGTAGCCCGCCGACAAATCCACCTTGGGCGTGACGGCATAGCGGGCGCCGGCCCAGGTCACCTGGATGATCTTGTCGTGGACGAAGGCGCTGTTGTTCACGAAGGCCAGGGTATACCCGCCGATGTCGGTCGCCCCGGCCCGCAAGGGAACGGAGGGATTGGCGAAATCGATGTACTCATACCCCGCGAACAGCTTCCACTGCGGGCCCAGCGTGTACGAGCCCATCAGCGCGTACGAGGTGTTGTCGGAAATGGTGGCCGCCAGGGAGTTGCCGGGGTTGTAGCCCAGCGCCGTCGCCTGCGTCACCTGCGCTGCGCTCAGGCTGCCGGCTGACACCATGTCCTGTTTTTGCGCGTAGGTCGCATCGAAGGACAGGCCACCGATATCGGCGCCCGCGTCCAGTTGCAGGGCGTTGCCATGCATGCCGCCATTGTCCTCGCCAAACTGGTACAGCGCGCCGACCCGCAGAGGGCCGAACTGGTTCGTGTACTTGACGGTGTTGTCGAGGCGGAAATCCTCCGTGCTGCCGCCACCGCCGGTCAGGCCGGAGAAGCCGATGACGGAAAAGGCGTAGGAGGCTTGCTGGGGATCATAGGCGAAGATGTTGTCGGCCAGGAGGGTGTTCTGGCGGCCGACGGTGACGGTGCCCCACTCCCGGGAACTGACCCCTACATAGGCGGCGCGGTTGAACGCCTGGCCGGCGTGGCTGGAATCGCCGTTCGCCGTCTGCTTGGTCAGCGCCAGGCCGTTGTTGGCGGCCATAGAATGCGGTCCATCGGCCAACTGGCCCGACTGGGGGTTGAAACCCGTCTCCACCTTGAACAGGGCCGACCATCCGTCGGCGAATTCCTCCGACCCGCGCAGGCCGACCTTGGATTGGCTGAGCCCGTTGGGGGCCAGTGAGGCGATGCCCTTGTTCCCGTTCTTGCTGACCAGATAGTCCAGCCCCGGCGGATAATAGGGGCTGAGTGGCGCGCCGTGCGACTGATAGGAAAAGCCCATGTCGACGGCGCCGTAGAGGGTGATGCCGTAGAAGGTCAGGCTGCCGTCCTTGGGCAACTGAGGATGGGCGGCCGCGTCCGCCACCTTCTGCGCCGCTTGCGCCGCTGACTGGGCGGCCTGGGCCTGTTGCGCGGCCTGTGCCGCCGTCTGGGTGCTGGCGGCTGTCTGGCCCGCCGTCTGGGTCTGCTGCGCCTCCAGCGTGTTCAGCCGGTCCTGCATCGCCTGCATGGCCTTGGCCTGGGCCGCCATCTGGGCCTGGGCCTCCTGCATCTGCTGGCGCAGCTTGCGCAGTTCGTCGGCGTCGCTGGCGCGGGCTGTGGCCGGTGCCAAGGCCAGCAGGGCACAAACGGCGGTCATGGCCCACAGGCCCCCGGTCGCGGGCGTCATGCGTCCGCAGGGCGCCCGGTATGCCGGTGCCAAGGCATAGTTCATCGTCAAGGTCACGAGAGACCCTCCCACATTTGACGGTTTTTCTTGTCCGCGGCATGGAAATGCCACGCCCGGCAGCTGATTTCGGGCTGACGGGATACATTTCTCAAAGACTAAAGCTTGAGAACTTGGCTTCGTTTCTCTAGCGTCATCCAGGTCGGCCTTTTCCAATGCCGATCCCCATCAGTATCGCTGATCATTTGATTAGAGGGCGTGATGGCATTTTAAGAAATTAAATACGCTTTCAAGAGTCTAAAATTATTTTTAATCTCCGGTACTGCGCCAATATCCGGGGATCCATCGGAAAATTATTGGTTAACAGATAGTTGCCAGACTGATGCTCGCGATCGTCGCCGCATCAGTCATCTTTTTCTTCCCGCCCCGGATCTCTGCGCCGAGGGGCCCTGATCGGCGTGACTGGTATGGACGGCTTTGCTCTTGGTGGCGCTTTCCCGGGGCCGCCAACCGTGACACGATGGGTTGACCTCTCAACCCCCGTTGGCCCACTTGCGCCCGCATGCCATGACCGCCTCCTCCGCCGATAGCCATCTCAGCTTCCGCCGGTATCGGTCGGCCGGGTTTTGCCATGCCCATGACCATGCGCAGATCGTGCTGCCTTGTCAGGGAACCCTGGAGATGGAGGTGGGCGGACGTGGGGGACGGGTGGATGCCGCCGTCGCCGCCTTCGTCCTGCCGGGGGAGGTGCATTGCCAGCGGGCCGAGGGCGACAACCGCTTCCTGATCGTGGACTGCGCCGGCGGTGAGGGGGCAGGTGCGCCGGATGAGCGCATGCTGGAACGGTTGGGCCGCCGTACTTTCCTGCCCATGACGCCGGCCGTGCGCCGCCTGCTGGACTTCATTACCCTGACCGCTGGCAATGCCGATGGGGGCGGCCGGAACCTGGACGGCCTCGCCCGGCACTGGACGCCCCTGCTGTTGGATACGCTGATGGCGGAACCGGCCCGCCCGGCCTCCCGCCTGCATGCCCTGCTGGCCCGGTTGGAGGCGGCGCCGGAGCGGCCCTGGACGGTGGAGGTCATGGCGCGTACGGCGGGCCTCAGCGCCAGCCGGCTGCATGCCCTGTTCCGGGAGGAACTGGACCAGACGCCCCAGGCCTACGTCGCGTCGTTGCGCCTGGCCCGCGTCATGGACCAGCTGGCCAGCACCACCCTGCCCATCGCCCAGATCGCCTATCAGTCCGGCTATGCCGACCAGAGCGCGCTGACCCGCGCGTTGCGCCGCGCCGTCGGCCTGACCCCTGCCGCCTACCGCCGCCAGCATGGGCGGGGACAGTAAGGGACGCGCCTGGTTCCAAAGACGGCCTGTGCCCCCGGCCGAAATTTTGTTATTCTATGCTCATGAGCGCTCTATCTCCCATTGTGTCGGAACATGAATCCGAAGAAGCAGCGGCCCGCTACGACCGTTGGTTCCGGGAGAAGGTGCGCGCTAGCCAGGAAGACGGCCGCCCACTTATTCCGCATGACGCTGTTATGGCGGAGATGGATGAGATTATCCGCCGCGCTGAAGAGCGTGTCGCCAAGCGCAATGCCACGTCTGCAACGTAGGCCCTTCTGATGCTGATCATCTCCTGGCGTGACTCAGCCCGGAATGATTTGGCGCATATCATTCAATTCATTGCCGACCGTAACCCTTTTGCTGCCCGTCGGATGCGGCAGATCATTGAGGATGCCGTCCTTCCGGCAGCCGAGCATCCGTATCTTTTCCGTCCCGGCCGGGTTCCTGGCACACGTGAGATCGTCGCTCATCCGAACTACATCGTGATTTATCAGGTGCTGGACACGCACATTGAGGTGCTGGCCGTTCTGCACACGCGGCAGGATTATCCTTGAGCGGCAATAGTCCGAGCCCAAACAATTGGAGGAACCGTCTATAGGTTTGGCCGCCCCGTCGCCATTTTCAGGACGATGAAAGGGGAAGGGTCATGAAGACGGATAGGACCATACTGGCCGGGATCGGCTGTGGCGTGATGGCGGGGGCGTTCTGGGGCGTGGTGTTCCTGGGCCCCCGGGTGCTCCAAGCCTTTTCCCCGCTGCAACTGGCGGCATCGCGCTATCTGCTGTACGGCCTGGTTTCGGGGGCGCTGATCCTGCCGCGCTGGCGGGTGCTCAAGGCCCAGGTGGGGCGTGGGGAATGGCTGGCGCTGCTGCGCCTCAGCCTGCTGGGCAACATCGTCTATTACATTTTCCTGGCCAGCGCCGTGCACCTGGCCGGCGTCGCCGCCACCTCGCTGGTCATCGGCCTACTGCCCATGGCCGTCACCCTGGTGGGCAGCCGGGAGCAAGGGGCGGTTCCCCTGCGGGCATTGATCCTGCCCTTGCTCCTGGGGGTGGCCGGCGTATCGCTCATCGGCGTCGACCTGATGGGGCGGCCGGGTGTCAGCGACATTTCGATAGCGGAACGACTGCTGGGCTTGGCGTGTGCCGGCGGGGCGCTGGCCTGCTGGACCATCTACGCCGTGCTGAACAGCCGCTGGCTGGCCCGTCTGCCCGCCGTGTCGGCGCATGACTGGTCGCTGCTGACCGGTGTCGCCACCGGGGCCCTGGCCCTGCTGCTGGCCGTGCCCGCCTTCCTTTGGCACACCACACCCCATGCCGTTGGCGATTGGGCCCTGTTCTGGGGCGTCAGCGCGGGTGTGGCCATCGGCGCCAGCGTGGTCGGCAACGCCCTCTGGAACCGGGCCAGCCGCCTGCTGCCCCTGACCCTGACGGGGCAGATGATCCTGTTCGAGACGCTGTTCGCCCTGCTGTACGGATTTCTTTGGGACGCGCGGTGGCCCACCGTGCTGGAGGGCCTGGCCATCCTGGCCCTGATCGCCAGCGTTGGCCTGTGCGTCGGCCGGCATCATCGCCGGCCGGAAGACGCCGCCCCCGAGGCCGTGGCCCCGGAGGCGGCGTAAGGCCCTCACAACGCGCAGTCGAAGCTGTCGGCGCTGTTGAGGTCACCCGCGCCCTTGTAGCGCGCCACCTTGGGGTAGGGGCACAGGGGCCGGGTGCGGCCGGGCCAGGGGGTGTCCGGCCCGGCGCTGGCCAGGATGCGGTCCGGCGCCTGGCCCTGCTCCACCCAGCGCACCAGGGCGCTGAAGGCGTCATAATGGGCGGTCGCCGGGCCGCCGGCGCAATGGTTCATGCCCGGCACGGGGAAGACACGGACGAAGGCGGCGGCCTTGCCCCCCTCGCGGCCATCCACCTCCCGCCACCAGGCCAGGGTGTCGTTGATGGAGAACACGGGGTCGGAGGCGCCGTGCGGCACCATCAGCTTGGCGCCCCGCGCCTTGAGGCCGGACAGGTCGGGCGAGCGTGCCGACACGTCCTGCCAGGCGGAGCGGGGGAAGGCGGCGCTGGTGGCCGTCAGCCGCACCGCGGTCTGGTCGATGTCCAGCCCCATCTGCCAGCGCAGCAGCGCCTGCGGATCCGGCGGCAGGGGCGTGGGCGGTGTCGTGAAGATGGAGGCGAGAGAGACGCCGCCCAGGGCCACGTTCAGGGTTGGGCCCATGCCTTGCTCCGGCAAGCCCAGCTTCCACGCGCGCCAGCCGCGGGCTGCGATGCCGCTGTCCCACGGCCAGTCGCTATAGATCGGCCGGCCCGCCTTGGTGCGGGGGCCGTTCAGGGACTGGACCAGAGCACTTACCTGCGCCTGACTTAGGCAGCCATCAGCCTTGGCGCCGGCGCAGGTGCGGGCCTTCAGGCCTGGCATCACCTTGGCCGTTGTGCATTGGGCGAAGGCGCCGACGATGCCGTCCTTGGCACCGTCATCGGCGTCGCACGCCTCCAGCACCGCGTCGTTCACCAGGGCCAAATCGGCCTCGCTATAGGTCACAGGCAATCGCGAAAGGGCTGGTTGACCGTCCGGTCCCTTGGCCAGGGGGGCAAAGGCCTGGACGTCCCAGGCCTGGGCCAGGGCGGCGCGGGGCAGGGCGAAGCCGGGGGCGCTGGCCAGGATGCCGTCGAATTCCTCCGGATGCTGTTGGGCGAAAACCATGCCTTCCTCACCGCCCTTGGAACAGCCGACGAAGTAGGAGCGGTGCGGGGCGGCGCCATAGAAGGCCGCCACCAGGGCCTTTGCGGCGTCGGCCACGGGCTTCAGTGAAGCGTTGCCGTAGTCCGCCCGCGCCTGGGCATCGAAGCCGAAGGCGGCGATCCCGCCATGGCTCGGATCCATGTTGCGCTGATTGTCATGGCCAGAATCCTGGCTGACGACGGCATAGCCTTGCAGAATGGCCGGCATCGTGTCCGAGCCCGTTGGGCCGATGGCGTTGCCGACATCGCCGTTGGTGCCGCCGCCGCCCTGGAAGAAGAAGCCCTGGTTCCAGGCGGCGGGCAGGCGGACATGGAAGCGGATGGCGTAGGCCTGGCCGTTGGCGCCGGTGCGTTCATGCATCACGCCGTAGACTTCGCAGTGTTCCGGCAACTGCACGGGACCGCCCAACGCGCCTGGCATCGTCGGTGACAGGGTGTAGGGGCCAGCCGCTTGGGGCGTGGCGGACACGATGTGGGTGCTGGCGTCCGGCCAATGGCCGGCCATGGTCTTTTCAAGCGCCAGGCAACGGCCCTTCAGGTCGGGTTCCGCCGCACCACGGGCGCCAGCGGAAAGGGCCAGCAGGCTGGTGGCGGCGGCCAGGCCCAGGGCTGCGCGGGAATACAGGGGCATAGGTGTTCTCCGTCAGAACTCGCGGTGCAGGCGCAGGCCGTATTCGCGCGGCGCGCCGTAGAACTCATTGTTGCCGGACTGGCCGGTGACATACTTCCGGTCGGTCAGGTTGGTGGCGTAGGCCTCCACCGTCCAGTCCCCGGACCGCAGCGTGACCAGGGCTGACAACAGGGTGCGGGCGGCCAGGTAGTCGGTCACGCGGGAATATAGGATGTCGGTATAGCTGGGCCCGACATAGGCGAGGTTCAGGCGGGGGGTGAGGGTCATGCCGCTGGGCAGGTCGATGGTGTAGTCGACACCGGCGTTGCCGGTCCATTTGGGGGAGAACAGGTTGGGCCCGCCGCCGCCAGTGCGCAGATAGCCGGTGTAGTCGAAACAGACGGGCGGGTTGCTGGCCGTGCCCGCCGGGCACTGCGGCCCCAGGGTGCCGGGCGGCAGCAGGCGCTGGTCGACCACGGTGATGGACCCCAACTGGCTGTCGACATAGGCGAAGCCGGCGTCGGCACCGAAGGCGCCGAACTTGGCCTGCACCTGGCCCTCGACGCCCTTGATGGTGGCGTCGGCCAAGTTGACGACGCCGTTCTGACCGTTGGTCAGGTCGATGCGGCCGAACTGGAAGCCCTTGTAGTCGTTGTAAAAGGCGCCCAGCTGGGTGCGCAGGTGGCCGTCCAGCAGCGTGGATTTCCAGCCCACCTCGTAATCCCACACCGTCTCGGGGCTGAATTCCGAGGTGGAGGAGTTGAAGCCGCCCGGCTTGTAGCCGCGTGCGGCGAAGGCATAGAACAGGGTGTCGGCGTCCGGTTTCCAGTTCAGCGCCACCTTGCCGGTGGGCATGCTGTCGTCGTGGCGGCCGGCGGTGTCGGCCACCTGCAGGCCGTTGGCGGGGAAGACGGGGATGCCGCGGCCGATGTAAACGCCGCCGTCGCCGGTGACATGGAACCAGCTTTCGCGGGCGCCCACCTGCAACTCCAGTTCCGGTGTGATCTGGTAGCCGCCCTGGGCGAAGACGCCGGTGGTCAGCTTGTTGTTCTTGGTGCCGATGTTGGTGGGGAAGCCCGCGTTCTCGTTCAGGATGTCGACATCGATCTTATTGCGCTGGTAATAGCCGCCGACGATCCAGTTGAAGGGGCCATTGGTGGGGGAGAGGATGTTGACCTCCTCCGACCATTCCCGCTCGCGCACGTACTGCTGCTCGGTTTGGGTCGCGGGCTCGGTGGCGTCGCTGTCGTACAGGTTGTTGATGCGCTTGTTCTGGAAACCGCTCAACGATCGCAGGGTGATGCCGTCCTCGAACTCATAGCGCAGTTCCAGGCTGTTGATGATGGCGCGCTCGGAATTCTGCGTCGGCGCGTTGTAGTCCAGGTTGCGGATGCCGGGCACGGCGTCGTCGGCGTATTGCGTGCCCGGGATGGGGCGGTAGGCGTAACCGCCGGTGTTCTTGTTCGCCGCCTCCACCTTCAGCAGGGCCTGGAAGGCGCCGGGCCGCCACAGCACCCCGAGGCGGCCATCCGTCTCGTTCAGGCCGCCGGGCTGGTTGTGATAGGGGCCGACGTCGTCATAGTAGCTGTTGTGCTCGCGATGGTTGGCCGCCAGGCGGATCGCCAGCGTATCGGTCAGGGGGATGTTGATGGCACCCTGCGTCGCCACGGTGGCGTAGTTGCCGTAGGCCACCTCGCCATAGCCCCCCACCCGATCCAGCTCCGGGCTTTTGCTGGTGATGAACATGGCGCCGCCGGTGGAGTTCGACCCCACCAGCGTGCCCTGGGGACCGCGCAGCACCTCGACATTGGCGATGTCGTAGAAGCTGTTGGTGGTGACGATGGGCGGCTGGAACAGGCCGTCGATGTATGTGGCCACACCGTTGGCCACCTGGGGCGATCCGCTGGCCAGGCCGATACCGCGGATATTGACCGACTGGGTCAGGCCGGCATCCGTCACCGTCAAGGCGGGCGAGGCGAACTGCAGGTCCGACAGGCGTGTCACGGCCTTGTCGGCCAGCTTGTCGCCACTGATGGCCATGGCGGCGATGGCAACGTCCTGCAGGTTCTCGGTGCGCCGTTCGGCCGTCACCACGATGTCCTGCAGCGTGTCGCTTGCGGGCTGAGGGGCCGACTGTGCCAGGGCCGATGCCGACAGGCACAAAGCCATGGCCGTTGCCATCGTCGCGGAAGGGACCTGTAAAGCAACCTTTACCATTTTATGATGCCTCCCTGGGATTTTATTGGGCGGCCTCCGGATGCCCCGGGGCGCCGACGTTTTGATACTTGGGTGCAGGCGGTGCTTAAAACTGCGCGGTGCGGATGCGGTGTCGACCGCCATAGCGTGTGGCGGGCCCGTCGGAGATGCAAACGCGGTCTGGTGCTGGAGCCATGCTTGGTATCCTCCCCGCCGGCCTTCTGCGAACCGTGCTTGGCCAACACTGTTATATTTCATAACTTCTGTCAATGGCCCCGTGTGCGGGAGTGTCTCAGGACTTGGCCTTGACCTCATGGCGTCCGCCCGCCATACCCCAAGGAACGGATAAGAATGGTTGAAAATCGGGGTTGAAATAAAATGTCAAACGCAGCGGGCGGTACCCCGTCTTCGGCGCGTATCCTCGTCGCCAGCCTGGTGGGCACGGCGGTGGAGTTCTATGACTTCTACATTTATGCCACCGCCGCTTCGCTGGTCTTCGGGCCGCTGTTCTTCCCTGTTGCGTCGCCCTCCGCTCAGTTGATGGCCGCCTACGGCAGTTTCGGCATCGCCTTCCTGGCACGGCCGCTGGGCTCCATCGTCTTTGGCCACTTCGGCGACCGCATCGGGCGCAAGTCCACGCTGGTGGCCTCGCTGCTGTTGATGGGCGGATCGACGGTGCTGATCGGCCTGCTGCCCACCTATGACAGCATCGGCTGGCTCGCCCCCTTCCTGTTGTGCGTCCTGCGCTTCGGTCAGGGCTTCGGCCTGGGTGGGGAGTGGGGCGGCGCCGTCTTGCTGGCGGTGGAGAACGCGCCGCCCAGCCACCGCGCCCGGTACGGCATGTTCCCGCAGATCGGCGCGCCGGTGGGGTTCATCGCTGCCAACGGGCTGTTCCTGCTGCTGGGGGAATTTCTGACGCCGGCGCAGTTCCATGACTGGGGCTGGCGCCTGCCCTTCCTGGGCAGCGCCGTGCTGGTGCTGCTGGGCCTGTGGGTGCGCCTGAAGCTGACGGAGACGCCGGCCTTTGCCAAGGCGCTGGAGGAAGGGCCGCCGCCCGCCGTGCCGTTGGCCGAGGTGGCGCGCGATTTCCCCCGCCAGACCTTGGGCGGCACCTTCGCCGCCATCGCCTGCTTCGCCCTGTTCTACCTCGCCACGGCCTTCGCCCTGGGCTACGGCACCACCACCCTGGGCTACAGCCGCACGGCCTTCCTGGGGGTGCAGTTGGGCGCCATCCTGTTCCTGGCCGTGGGCATCATCGCGGCCGGCTGGTGGGCGGACCTGGCCTCGCCCCGGCGGGTGTTGATGGTCGGCTGCGTCATGACGGCGCTGGTGGGCCTGGCCCTGGCCCCGATGATGGCCAGCGGCTCGCTGACGGTGGTGGGTTTGTTCCTGTGCCTGGCGCTGCTGGTCATGGGCTTCGTCTACGGTCCCCTGGGGGCTTGGCTGCCCAGCCTGTTCCCGGCGCGGGTGCGGTACACCGGCACGTCCATGACCTTCAACCTGGGCGGCATCCTGGGCGGCGGCATCGCGCCCGTGCTGGCGCAGTCCCTGGCCCAGTCGGGCGGGCTGCCCTATGTCGGCGCCTATTTGGCTGGCGCCGCCCTCATCAGCCTGGCGGCATTGTATCCGCTGCGGGGCCGGACGGCCGGCGTGGCGGTGGAGACGCCGGGCCCTTGAGGGGGGCGTCCCAAGGTGACCGGTGTCAATTGGCGCCCAGCAGGGCCGGGTTCAGGGAATAGCCGCCCACGATGCTGGCCCGGTCCAACACATGCCCCGCCATGGCCAGCAGGGTGGAGGTGCCGTTGATGGGCCCCACCACCGGCAGACGGGGAATGTCCAGGGCATGGATGGTGAAGATGTACCGGTGGAAGATGCTGTCGTTCCACGGCGGGCAGGGGCCGTCATAGCCGTAATAGTCGCCCGTCCGCGCCCTGTCCTCCAGGAACAGGATGGTGAAGTCGTTCATGCCGTGGCGGGCGCCCGGCGGTTCCGGCGCCGAGGGGCCTTGCTTGCCGCGGTTGGTGATACCGGCGCTGTGCCGGCCCTCCTTCACTTCCCGCGTCCGGGTGGGCAGGTCGATCAGGATCCAGTGATAGAAGGGTACGCGGGGCAGGTCGGGTGACAGGGTCCTGCCTTCCCGGTTGGCGTCGGTCCAGCGGTGCGGCGCGTCGGGACTGTGCACCGTCAGCACGAAGGACCGCGTCCCCGCCGGCGGGTCGCTCCACGCCACATGGGGATTGCGGTTGGGTCCCGGCCGGACGCGGCCGATGCTGGAAGCGACGGCGTAGGCGCAGGCATCGGGCAGGCGGCCGCCATCACGGAAGCTGTTGCTGGTGATCTGCATGGGGTCCTTTCTTGCCCCGGCAATATGCCCTGATTTGACGTGCAAAACTCAAGAGATTTTCAATCTATTGGTCAATTGGGTGGGGTGCCGGAAGGTTGTCGCCACCGCTGCATACCCGTGTATCGCAAGCGCCGCGGCGCCACCCGGTCCCGTGGGGGAAGCCCGTCGCGCGACGATGGTGGCGCCGTCGGACGCGGTTGTGCAGTGAAATGTTGTAAACGGCGTGCGAATCAAGGGGCGGGGGTCAACGCGCGGGGGAGGGTGCGGGCGCTGCCGGATAATAGGCGCGCCGGACCAGCAGTCCGATGCTGCCAACGGCCACCGCCAGGGTCAGCAGGGTGGTGGCGACCAGTGCCGCCGCCGCCAAGCCGTCGACCACCGGGCTGCCGGCCCGGGGAGAGAAAATCATCAGGCCCTGCGCCAGCGTGGCGACGCCGAAGGTGTAGGCCCAATATCCCGGGGCGAAGGCCTGCTCCCGCAGCCAGCGATAGGCCAGGGTCAGGCCGGCGGTAACGAACAGGGCGTAGCCCAGCAGGATGTAGGTCAGGGGCAGGCTGGCCTCCCGCCCGGCCAGCACCTGGTAGGCCACCAGGGCCACCACCGGCGGGGCCATGTAGATGCCCATGAAATTGCGTGTCTTGGCCGCCAGGCCGCCCACGAACAATTGCTGGGTGATGACGCTGTCGGTCACCAGCCAGGACAGGCTGCCCACGCCCAGCAGCGCCCAGCCCAGTTCGGTGTAGCCGAACAGGCCGGCGGCCAACGCGTTCACCAGCACGCTGGCGATATAGGTCAGGTACAGCGACGGCGTGGTGTGCCCAGGCTCGCGCTCCCGGCTCCAGTTCTGCGCCAGGCGGTAGGCGCCGTAAGCCAGGTTGGTGGCGGAGCCCAGGGCGAAGATGGCGACGGCCAGCACCGGCACATAGGGGCGCAGGGCCAGCGCCGACAGGATGATGGATTCCGGGATCAGGGCCACGAAGGCCGATTGCACCGGGTCGCGGAATTCCGCCAGCGCCGCCGGCTGGTGGCTGATCCACTTGTTGGCGTACAGCAGTCCCCACCACAGGAAGGATAGCAGCGCCAGGCCCTGCAAGGCCTCGCCCACGACTGGTGGCAGACGCCAGAGATCGGTGGCGTTGCGCCAGGCGTTGCCGGTTTCGGCCAGGCCCAGGGTCATGGCGAAGAAGGAGGCGGGGGCCACGGGCAGCAGCCCGGAGGAGGGGGAGTTGTTGGGCAGGGTAGTCATTGCGGCGTTCCTATAGAGGATGTGGAGACGCCGCCGATTTCACGCCAGTCCGGCTCTGGCAGCAATTGCACCCATACGTCGTTTCCTGCCAAGATAAGCATCTCTTCCGCCAAGGTTCCAGCCATCGAACCAGAAGTCGGGTGTCCCGCCGTGCGTACCGTCGCCATCGCCATCTTTCCCGGCGTCCAGGCCCTGGACGTGGCGGGGCCGCTGGATGTCTTCGCGGAGGCCAACGGCTTCCTGCCGCCGCAGGATCGTTACGCCCTGACCGTGCTGGGCACGACGGCTGGGCCGATGCGCGCTTCCAACGGCTTGTACCTGGCGGCCGATCGGATCATCGACCCGGTCGCCGATCGCTTCGACACCCTTCTGGTGGCGGGTGGCCCGGATCTGTCCAGGGGGCCGGTGGACCCTGCGCTGGCGGACTGGCTGCGCGCGGCGGCGCCACGCTGCCGGCGCTACGGCTCCATCTGCACCGGCGCCTTCGTGGTGGGGGCCGCCGGCCTGCTGGACGGCCGCGCCGCCACCACCCACTGGCAGGATGCGCCGGCGCTGGCGGTCCGCTTCCCCGCCGCACGGGTGGAATTGGACCGCATCTACCTGCGCGACGGGCCGCTGGTGACATCGGCCGGCGTCACCGCCGGCATCGACTTGTGCCTGGCCCTGGTGGCGGAGGATCACGGGGCCGCCATTTCGCTGGCGACGGCCAAGCGTCTGGTGGTCGTGGCGCAGCGCCAGGGCGGCCAGTCGCAGTTCAGCCCCTATCTCACGCTGCCGGCGGATGATGGGTCCCCCGTCGCCCGTGTGCAGACCCATGTCATGCAGCATGTGGCAGAGGCGCATACGGTGGCCAGCATGGCCAGGGTGGCCGGCATGAGCGCCCGCAACTTCGCCCGTGTTTTTGTGCAGCAGGCCAAGGTGACGCCCGCCGAATTCGTGGAGCGGGCGCGGGTGGACACCGCCCGCAACCTGCTGGAGGGCGGCGACCTTCCCTTGAAGACGGTCGCCTTCCGTAGCGGTTTCGGCAGCGCCAACCGCATGCGCCTGGTGTTCGTCAAGAACATGGGCATGACGCCCAGCCAGTACCGCGCCAGCTTCCAGTCCGTCCCCCTGTAGGGGCGGGGTTAGGCCGCCTCGGTCTGGTCAACCGGTTCCAGCGGGGCGTCGCGCCACTGCCGCCGCCAGGTGCTGGGGCTGAGGCCGACGACGCGGCGGAACAGCTTGGAGAAATGGGCCTGATCGCACAGGCCGCAGGCCAGCGCGATCTGGCACAGCGGTTCCTGGGTAGTCAACATCAGGTGCTGCGCCTGCTGGATGCGACGCTGCACCACATAGGTGTGCGGCGGCACGCCGAAGCTGCTCTTGAACGCGCGCGAGAAATAGCGGGTGCTGAGCCGGGTGACGGTGGCGCAGTCGTCCATGCGGATGGTACCGGCCAGATTGGCGTCGATATGGCTGATCACCCGGCGGATCTGCCAGGGGGCCAGGCCGCCGCGGATGGCCTCGGTGGTCGCTGGCGATGGCAACGCGGTGGGTGACGTGCCTTTGGCCGCCTCTCGGGTCGTCTGGGCAATTTTGCCGGCCCCGTCCGCCCGAACGCCCAGGGGGGTAGCCTCCCCTCGCAGGAAGGCGGCGGCGCGGGCGATGCAGGCGCGCGCCGCATCGCGGTCGCTGTCCAGGATGTCGCCGGCGTCGTCCAGCAGCTTCACCACCATCGCGGCGATCCACCCGGTGTCGGCGGCGGCCGGCGTTTCGATATTCCCTTGGCTTGCGTCCATCATGGCTGCCCCCGTCATGGGTGCCCCCGCACACCGCGGAAGGCCGTCCTTACGATGGGGGAAGTCTGCCGTTAGCCCGCCCTGATGGCGAATTAAGTGCTGTAATTTGTTGTAAGTTGCCGTCAACCGGCGCCCCACTAATAACGAAATGGACATGGGGACGAGGCGAATAGGCGAAAACTGCGGAATTTTTTAAAATCTGGCTGTCTCGATGGGGTATTGCCTCCTGGAGGATTGCCCGCCGCGATCTCATGCGCCAGCATCATTTCGTCCGCTGGCGGCAGGCCGGCCGGCATTCCTCTGGTCGTGTCTTATGGAATACGGCCGTATGTTCAAACGGTTCCGCCTGTTGTTCCGGTTTCCATGAACATCTCTATCCATGAAGGTATTGCTTGGCGGGTTTCATTGGGATTGATGCGTTGTAGGCCGGGTTGCGGCCGATATCGCCATTTTGTCGGGGACCTGGCGGCGGGTCCTGGCCGCGAAGGGGGTGGGACCGTGGGGGGCGTGGCATGACCGATACGACGGTTGGTTCAGGCTCCGAACGGCTGCTCACGTTCGGCCCTTTCCGCCTTTCGCCGGGTCGCAAGATCCTGTTGGACGGTGACGCCCCGCTGCGCCTCGGCAGCAGGGCCTTGGATATCCTGATCGTGCTGGCGGAACGCGCTGGCCAGGTGGTGGCCAAGGACGACCTGGTGGCCAATGTCTGGCCCGACACCTATGTCGACGACGCCAACCTGCGGGTCAACATCGCCGCCCTGCGCAAGGCCCTGGGCGAAGGCCGCGACGGCGCCCGCTACATCGCCAATGTTCCCGGACGGGGCTATTGCTTCGTGGCGCCGGTGACGCGCTCGGACGGGGTGCCGGAACCGGTCACCTTGGCGCCGCCCCCCGCGCCCGGCGGCGCGGGCGGGGACTTGGCGGGCCATAACCTGCCCGTTCGGCTGACCCGCGTCGTGGGGCGGGAAGCGCTTGTCCGCACCCTGTCCGAACAACTGCCCGCCCGTCGCTTCATCACCCTTGTCGGGCCGGGCGGCATTGGCAAGACGACGGTGGCGCTGGCCCTGGCCGAGGCGGCCGCGGCCGGTTATGCCGATGGCGCGCGCTTTGTGGATTTCGCGCCGGTGACGGATGCCGCCCTGGGCGATGCCACGCTGGCGGCCAGTGTGCTGGCCGGGGCCCTCGGCGTCTCGGTCGACCGCATCGCCGATCTGGGCGCCATCCTGCAGGACAAGAACCTGCTGCTGATCCTGGATAATTGCGAGCATGTGGTGGGAACGGCGGCGGTGCTTGCCGAGACCGTGCTGCGGGGCGCGCCGGGCGTCCACATCCTGGCCACCAGCCGTGAGCCGCTGCGGGCTGAGGGGGAATGGGTGCAGCGCCTGGCCTCGCTGGAAACCCCGCCGGTGACAGCCTCCATCGACGCCGCACAGGCCCTGAGCTATTCCGCCGTGGCCCTGTTCGTGGAGCGGGCCGCGGCCTGTGTCGACACCTTCACCTTCACTGATGCGGACGTGTCGCTAGTGTCCGAGATCTGCCGTGGCCTGGACGGCATCCCGCTGGCCATCGAGCTGGCGGCCGCCCGCCTGGACCTGTTCGGGCTGCGCGGCTTGGCCACCCGTTTGAACGACCGCTTCGCCCTCTTGGTACGGGGCCGGCGCACCGCCTTGCCCCGGCACCAGACGCTGCGCGCCATGCTGGACTGGAGCTATGAACTGCTGCCCATGGCGGAGCGGACGGTGCTGCATCGCCTGGCGGTTTTCGCTGGCGGATTCACCATGGAATCCGCCGCGACCGTGGCTGGCGACACGCTGCTCAGCCAGACCGACATTCTGGTGGCGTTGTCGAACCTCGTGGCCAAGTCGCTTTTGATCGCCGATGTTAGCGGTAACTGTGTCCACTACAAGTTGCTGGAGATGACCCGGGCCTACGCCCTGGAAAAGCTGATGGAAAGCGGGGAGCTGCCTCGCCTGCTGCGCCGGCATGCCGAATGCCACCGCGACCTGCTGGTGCGGGCGGAACAGGAATGGGATCACCGGCCCACGGCGGAATGGCTGGAGGTCTACGGCCGGCAGATCGACAATTTGCGCGCCGCCCTCATCTGGGCTTTCGGGCCCGAGGGGGACGCCAGCCTGGGCCTTTCCCTGACCGCCGCGGCCGTGCCGCTATGGATGCAGCTGTCGCTGATGAACGAGTGCCGCGAAGCGGTGCGCCGTGCACTGGACATTGTGCCGCCGTCGGCGGCGGCGGAGCTGGTGCCGGGCCCGGATGCGGAACGGATGCTGCGCCTGCTGGCGGCCCTGGGCCTGTCGCTGATCTACACCAAAGGGCCGGGGCCGGAAATCCGCGCGGTGCTGGGCCAGGCGCTGACCCTGGCGCGCCATTTGGACAACATCGACTATCAGTTGCGTGCCCTGTGGGGCCTGTACGTCGAGATCTTCAATGAGGGCCGCTACAGCCAGGCGCTGGAGATTTCCGAGCAGTTTCGCGCCGTGGCGGTACGGTCGGCCGACCCGGTGGATCTGATGGCGGCCGACCGTATTCGGGGCTTCGCCCTGCATCTGATTGGTGATCATGCCGCCGGCCGGCGGCATATCGAGGATGGGCTGCGCCGCTATGTCCGACCCAATCATCGCGGTCACCTGGTGCGTTACCAGTACGACCAGCGGGTTGCGGCGTGCGTGCCCCTGTCCGTCATCCTATGGATCCAGGGTTTTCCCGACCAGGCGGCGGCCATGGTGGCCATGGCGGTGGAGGAGGCGCAAGCCATGGACCATGCCCTGACGCTGGGGTATGCCCTGTCCACCGCGGCCTGCCAGGTGTCCCTGCTGGTGGGGGATTTGGCCGCGGCCGACCGTTATGTCGGGTTGCTGCAGGACCAGGCCACCCGCCATGGCCTGGGGCCGTGGGCGGTGATGGGCCGCTATTTCAAGCATCGGCTGCAGACCCTGCGCGGTGAGCGCGCGGCCGGCCTGACCGGAATGCGCGCCGCGATGGCGGACCTGGAGGCGATCAACTTCGCCCTACGCTATATCGGCTATCTGGGCGAATGGGCGGAGGCCCTGGGTCAGGCCGGTCAGGTGAGTGAAGGGCTGCAGGTCATCGATCAGGCGCTGAGCCGGTCGGAGACGCGCGGTATCCGCTGGGCCATGCCGGAACTGCTGCGCGTCAAGGGTGAGCTGCTGATGCGGGAGGATGGTTCCAGCGCCGTACGCATGGGCGCCGCGCAAGCGGCGGAGGCCCATTTCCACGACGCGATGGCCTGGGCGCGGCAGCAGGAGGCCCTGTCGTGGGAGCTGCGCGCGGCCGTCAGCCTGGCGCGGCTTTGGCGCAGCCAAGGCCGGTCCGCCGATGCCCACGCGCTGGTGTATGGCATCCATGGCCGCTTCACCGAGGGATTGCTGACAGCCGATCTGGTGGCCGCCCGCGACCTCATGGTGACCCTGGTGCAGGACATGGCCTGCCCGCTGGCGTCCGGCCTGCTGGATGGCGCCGTTGGTCCCGCGCGGCCCTGGCCGGCGCGCGAGGGGCGGGATGGAGAGGTCATTCCCTTCCCGGGCGTGGCCTGCTAGGCGGGCGGATCTGCTGCAGGACACGGCTCGCTGGGGGGCATCAGGCCCCGTAACCGCCATCTATGGTCAGGACCGAGCCTGTGACGAAGGAGGCATCGGGGCTCGCCAGGAAAAGGATACCGGCCGCCACCTCTTCCGGTCGGCCATAGCGCCCGAAGGCGTTCATCGCGGCTTGCACCGACGCGAAGGGTCCGCTGGCGGGGTTGAGGTCGGTGTCGATGGACCCGGGCTGCACCACGTTCACGGTGATGCCGCGGGGGGCCAGATCGCGGGCAGCCCCCTTGCAATAGCCGGCCACGGCCGCCTTGGCGGCGGTGTAGTCGGCCAGGCTGGGGAAGCCGACGCGGGCCGCCACGCAGGCGCCCACCGCGATGATCCGGCCGTCATCCGCCAATACCCGTGACGCCGCGCGGATGGCGGTGACCACCCCGGTCAAGTTCACGGCGTACTGCCGGGTCAGCGCCTCGATGTCGCAGTCGGGATCGTCCACGTCACCGGTGGCGAACATGCCGGCGTTGTTCACCAGGATGTCCAGACGGCCGAACTGGGCCACGACACTGCCGACCAGCCTCTCGACCTCGCGTGGGTTGGCCTGGTCGACCTTGAACGCCGCCGCGCGGGCACCTCCCGCCCGTATGTCCCGCACCACAGTGTCGGCCAGGGTGGATGAGGCCAGGTAGCTGATCGCCACGTCCGCTCCCGCGCCGGCCAGGGCCTTCGCGGTCGCGGCCCCAATGCCGCGCGAGCCGCCGGTGACCAGGGCCACCTTGCCCGCCAATTTCTTCGTCATGCCTGCCATTTCCGGGATTGAGGGGTTGTCGCGGAAGGGGCGCGAGCCGGGCCTTCCGGAGTGTTCCTGTTTTCAGGATTGGGCCCTGCGGGCGGGACGACGGAGATATATTCCCCTGATGGAAATCGCTATCCATGAACGCTGCGGCTCCCGTCAGTCAGGTCCCCGCCCGGGGGCCGTTTTACGGCGCAGGGTGCCGCTGTTCCGCCGCCGCCGATTGTATGATTCACCCTCTAATTTGAAATTGTGTGCGGCATCATGTCCGACAGCGGCTGGTTTTTTTGGCCCGCCCGGCGCTAAGGTTCCCGCCGGATATTCAGGGACTACTGGGGGATGCATGCGTGTCGCGATGATCGGTCTGGGGGATATCGCGCGCAAGGCCTACTTGCCGGTCCTGGCGGCGCGCAGTGACGTCACCCTGTCGCTGATGTCCCGCGATGCGGACAAGGTGCGGGCCATCGCCGCCGACTGGCGCGTGGCCCACGCCCACAGCGACCTGGACGCCTTGCTGCGCGATGGACTGGATGCCGCCTTCGTCCATGCCGCGACGGCGGCGCATGAGGAACTGGTGACCCAGCTGTTGACAGCCGGCATCCCCACCTATGTCGACAAGCCGCTGGCCGATACCGCCGCTGCCGCTGAGCGGCTGGTGGATTTGGCGGAGGCGCGCGGCGTCAGCCTCATGGTCGGGTTCAACCGCCGGCACGCCCCAGCCTATGCCGCCCTGGCGGCGGCCCCCCGGGACTTGGTGTTGATGCAGAAGCATCGCGTGGATTTGGCCGACGTTCCGCGCACGGTGGTGTTCGACGATTTCATCCATGTCGTGGACACGCTGCGCTTCCTCATGCCGGCGCCGGTGCGTGACCTGCGGGTGGACGCCCGCGTGCGGGACGGCCTGCTGCACCATGTGGTGCTGACCCTGGCGGGGGGCGATGGCGCCACCGCCTGCACCGCCATCGGGACCATGAACCGGGTGGCCGGCGTGAATGAAGAGGTGCTGGAGGTCTCTGGCCAGGGCCGCGATGGCCAGGCGGTACGCCACCGTGTCGTCGATATGGCCGACATCCACATCGCCGAGGCCGGCACCCATACCAGCACCCGGCGGGGCGACTGGACGCCCGTGTCGGACCAGCGCGGCATCCGCCAGGCGGTCGACCATTTCCTGGGCGCCCTGCGCGCCGGCCGCGTCTTGAGCGCCCGCGACGCGCTGGAAACCCACCGCCTGTGCGAGACGGTGGTCCAGCAGGTTCAAGCCGCCGGCTGAGGCTTCACCGTCAGGCGCAGGAAGCTGGCCACGCTGGCGGCCCCGGCGGCGAAGGCGCCCAGCCACAGGGCCAGCGTGGCGCCATAGGTCAGGTCATGGTTGGCCAGCAGGCCGAAGCAGGCGGCCGTCAAGGCGGCCCCGGTCGATTGGCCCAACAGGCGGGCGGTGGCGACGATGCCGCTGGCCCCGCCGCTGCGGTGCAGGGGGGCGCTGCTCATGATGGCCTTCAGGTTGGGCGACTGGAAAAAGCCGAAGCCGGCGCCGCAGACGCCCAGGCGCCAGGCGATGTCCAGGCTGGACGGATGGGTCGGCATCAGCGCCACCAGCGCCATGCCCAGGCACAGGACGCCCAAGCCCACGCCGCCCAGGATGCCGGCGGGATAGCGATCGGACAGCTTGCCGGCGATGGGGGCCATCACCGCCACCACCACCGACCAGGGCGTGATCAGCAGGCCCGTCTCCACCGCCGTCCGGCCCATGACCGACTGGAACAGGAACGGCAGGGCGACGAAGGCCAGCCCTTGCGCGATGAAGGTGCAGACGGATGTCAAGGCCGACAGGGCGAAAACCCGGTTGCGGAACAGGTCGATGGCCAGCATGGGAGCGGGGTGACCCCGCTGCCGGCGCAGCAGCAGGAAGCCGCACAGGGCGGCCCCCGACAGCTCCGCTGCCACCTGCGGCCAGGACGCCGCGTGTGCCGCCTCGCCCATCCCCAGCACCAGCAGGGCGAACAGGCCAGCGGTCAGCAGCGCCGCCACGCCGTCGAAGCGGTGGCCCAGGGGTGGGATGGCGGGCAGGGTGACGGTGGCCAAGCCCAAGGCCAGCAGGCAGAACGGCACGTTCACCAGGAACAGCCAATGCCAGGTCGCCACCGACAGGATGGTTGAGGTGACGGTGGGCCCAATGGCGAAGGAGATGGCGACGGCCAGGGCGTTGCGGCCGAACCCCCGGCCCATGATGCGGGCCGGATAGATGTGACGGATCAGCGCGATGTTGACGCTCATGATGGCGGCGGCACCCAGGCCCTGCACCACACGCGCCACTTCCAGCAGGGGCAGGGTCGGGGACAGCCCGCAGGCCAGCGACGACAGGGCGAACAGGGCAAGGCCCGCCAGGTAGACGCGCTTCTGCCCGAGCAGGTCGCCCAGCGAGGCCAGCGGCAGCACGGCGGCGGCCACCGCCAGCTGATAGGCGTTCACCACCCAGACGGAATCGGCGGCCGTGGCGTGGAAATCGCCGGCGATGGTAGGCAGGGCGGTGTTGGCGATGGCCGTGTCCAGCGTGGCCATGCCCACCGCCGTCAGGATGGCGGCCATGGCCCAGAACCGGGGACGGTCGGGCAGGCCGTCGGTCTGCGTCGGCTTGGGGGTATCCATCACGTCTGCGGTCATCGGCCTATCCCAGGCTTCCGGTCATCGATCCGCTTCCGGGATAGTCGAAGTCGGCCCTGTCCAGGCGCGCCGAAAGCGCTGGCGTGCCATGCCGCCGCCCCAGCCAGGCCAGGGCGGCGGGCTTGAATGATCAGACCTCGTAGGGGGATTCGGCGCCGATCAGCATGACCTCCACGGCAGCCACGGCGGCCACGGCATGACCCACCAGGCGGGGCTGGATCTGGGTGGGGAAGACTTCGGGGCCGATGATGCCGACGCCGATGGGCTTCATGAATTCCAGCTGCATGTTGACCAGGGCATCGCTGACCGACTGGCCCATGACGCGGCCGTGCGCCGTCTCGCCATGCTCGATGATGCCCAGCACCACCACGGCGTCGACGTCGTCGCGCTGCAGCAGGCGCTTGGTGGCCAGCGGCTTTTCGTAGGAGCCCGGCACCCGCACCACGGCGCGCAGCGTCATGCCGCGCTCCTTGATGGCCCCGGCGGCGGCGGCCAGCATCGTCTCGCATTCGTTCTTGTGGAAGGAGCCGACGACGATGGCGACTCCGCTTTTCTTGGGCACGGGATGCTACTCCTGAAGGGGGCGCGGACGCTGTCAGGCGGACGCCCAATGGGAAGGCGGGCCACTATGGCGAAAAGAACGGGCGGCGGAAAGATGTCGCCGCCCCATCTCAGCCTTCCGAAGGCCGGCGGAACACCACCACCCGGGTGGTCATCAGCTGCACCACCTCGCCCCGCTGGTTCCGCGTTTCGGTCCGCATGGTGATCATTCCTCGATCGGGCCGGGAGCGGGAGGGCTTTACCTCCAGGATCTCGCAGTGCGCCTGCAGGATGTCGCCGGGCCGGGTGGGCGCGGGCCAAGTGATGTCAGCACCCGCGCCGATGACGCCGCCGGCGATGGGCAGGCCATCGACCATCAGCCGCATGGTGACGGCGGCCGTGTGCCAGCCGCTGGCCGCCAGCCCGCCGAAGAAGCTGTGGCCTGCCGCCTCCTCATCCAGATGGAAGGGCTGGGGGTCGAACTGCGCCGCGAATGCCTTGATCCCGGGGGCGTCCAGCATGTGCGTGCCGGTCACGTGGCGCTGACCGGGGTAAAGGTCGTCCAGGTACAGCTTGGGGCCGGTGGGGGAGGTGGTCGCCGTTTCCGACATGGGTGGTTTGCTCCGCTCGCAGGGGTGTCAAGCCGGATGGACCGGCTTTGTGACTTGCATAATGAAAGTAACAAGGTTTATATGGCGTCCTGTGGCTTTCATTATGAAAGTAACACAAGGACGGTCATCATGCACGATAGCAGCCCGATCAATCCGCAGTGCCCCATCGCCCGCAGCCTGGACCGGGTGGGTGAGTGGTGGAGCATGTTGATTTTGCGCGAGGCGTTCCTGGGCGCCAGCCGTTTCGACCAGTTCCAGAAGAATCTGGGCATCGCGCCCAACATGCTGACCCGCCGGTTGCAGACGCTGGTGGCCGACGGCCTGCTGGAAAAACGCCCCTACAGCACGCGGCCGCTGCGCCATGAATATGTGCTGACGGCCGCCGGTCAGGACTTCCGCCCCGTGCTCTGGACCATCATGGCCTGGGGCAACCAGCATTTCGCACCCGAAGGCCCGGCCATTCAGCTGGTGGACAGTGTCACCGGTGCGCTGGCCGAACCGATGTTGGTCGATCGCCATACCGGCCGGCCGCTGACCTACCCCGCCTTCCGTGTCGTGGCCGGCCCCGCCGCCGACGCCCGCACCAAGTCGCGCTATCCCACCTGGCCCGCCACCGCGCCCACACCCAGCCCCACCGAATCCGCCGCCGCCCCGACCGGCGCCGCCGCTTGAAGGATGCGATCCCATGTCCAGCCAAACCTATGAACAGCAGCAGGACGGCCGGCTTGCCGGCAGCCCGGTGAAGTCGCGGCGCCTGGGCCGCACGCTCCTCCTTTCCGTCCTGGGCCTCGGCCTAGGCGTGGCCGCCGCAGCCTACGGCTATGATTGGTGGACCAGCGGCCGCTTCATCGAAAGCACCGACGATGCCTATGTCGGCGGCGACGTCACGGTGATCGCGCCCAAGGTGTCCGGCTTCATCGCGCAGGTGGCGGTGACCGACAACCAGGCGGTGCACGCCGGCGACCTGTTGCTGAAGCTGGACGACCGCGACTATCGCGCCGCCTTGGCCCGCGCCGTCGCGGCGGTGGAGGCGCAGGAAGCCACGCTGGCCAACCTGGAGGCGCAGCGCCGCCTGCAGCAGGCCGTCATCAACCAGGCAGCCGCCGGCGTCGGCGCCGCCAAGGCCGAGACCGACCGGGCCAAGTACGACCAGGACCGCTACCGCGCCCTGTCGGCCACGGCCGCCGCCTCGATCCAGGCTTTCGAGAAGGCAGACGCCGCCTATAAGCAGGCGGTGGCGAACGGCGAGAAGGCCACGGCCACCCTGCAGGCGGCCCAGCGCCAGATCGATGTCATCGACACCCAGAAACGTCAGGCGGAGGCAGCACTTGCCGGCGCCATCGCCGACCGCGACACCGCGCAACTGAACCTCAGCTATACCGAGCTGCGGGCGCCCATCGACGGCACCGTCGGTAACCGCAGCGCCCGGCCGGGCGCCTATGCTACCATCGGCGCGCAGCTGATCGCCATCGTGCCGGCGCAGGGGCTGTGGGTGGATGCGAACTTCAAGGAAAGCCAGATCGCGGACCTGAAGGCCGGCCAGCCGGTGTCGGTCGAGGCCGACGTGCTGCCGGGCCGCCAGTTCCACGGCCGGGTGGTCAGCATGGCACCGGCCACCGGGGCGCAGTTCAGCGTGCTGCCGCCGGAGAACGCCACCGGCAACTTCACCAAGATCGTGCAGCGCGTGCCCGTGCGCATCCTGCTGGATGGCGAGGGCAGCCTCCTGGGCAGCCTGCGGCCCGGCCTGTCAGTCACCGCCGCCATCAACACGAAAGAGGACGGCACCAAGGCGGTCGCCGTCGCCGGAAAGACGGCGCCATGACTGCCGCCACCGCCGGGGGGGCAGGGGTGGCGATAGCCGCCCCGCGGAAGAAGGAACTCTCCCCCCGGGGCAAGATCGTCGCCTTCGCCATCATGTGCGTGGGCATGTTCATAGCACTGCTGGACATCCAGATCGTTTCCGCCTCGCTGCGCGACATCGGTGGCGGCCTTTCGGCCGGCACGGATGAGACGGCCTGGGTCCAGACCAGCTATCTGATCGCCGAGATCATCGTCATCCCCCTGTCCGGCTGGCTGGCGCGGATCATGTCCACCCGCTGGCTGTTCGCCGTCTCCGCCGCCGGCTTCACCCTGACCAGCCTGCTGTGCGGCTGGGCATGGGATATCCAGAGCATGATCGCCTTCCGGGCGCTTCAGGGCTTCCTGGGCGGGTCCATGATCCCCATGGTCTTCACCTCCGCCTTCGCCTTCTTCGCCGGTCCCCGCGTGGTGGTGGCCGCCGCCACGGTGGGGGCCTTGTCCTCGCTGGCGCCCACCTTGGGCCCGACGGTGGGCGGTTGGATCACCGACCATTATTCCTGGCACTGGCTGTTCTTCATCAATCTGGTGCCGGGCCTGTTCGTCACCATCGCCGTGCCCCTGATGGTGCGCATCGACGAACCCGACTGGTCGCTGCTGAAGGGTGCCGACTATCCCGGCATGCTGCTGATGGCCATCTTCCTTGGCTGCCTGGAATACACGCTGGAGGAAGGGCCGCGCTGGGACTGGCTGGACGACGACACCATCCGCCTGACGGCCTGGATCTCGGCCCTCGCCGGTGTCGCCTTCATCGTCCGCAGCCTGACCTACGCCAACCCGGTGGTGGATCTGCGGGCGCTGAAAAGCCGCAACTTCGCCCTGGGCTGCCTATTCTCCTTCATCACCGGCATCGGCATCTTCGCCACCATCTACCTGACGCCGCTGTTCCTGGGCCGGGTGCGGGGGTTCAGCGCGCTGGACATCGGCCTCACCGTGTTCTCCACCGGCCTGTTCCAGGTCAGCGCCATCCCCCTCTACACCATCCTGGCCAAGCGGGTGGATCTGCGCTGGCTGATGATGGTGGGGTTGACCGGCTTCGCGCTCAGCATGTGGAACTTCACCCCCATCACCCATGACTGGGGCTGGCGGGAACTGCTGCTGCCCCAGGCCTTCCGCGGCTTCTCCCAGCAATTCGCGGTGGCGCCCATCGTCACCCTGACCCTGGGCGGCCTGCCGCCGGCGCGGCTGAAGCAGGCGTCGGGCCTGTTCAACCTGATGCGCAACCTGGGCGGCGCCATTGGCATCGCCGTGTGCGGCACCATCCTGAATGATCGCACCAACCTGCACTTCGAACGCCTGGCCGAACATCTGACGCCCGCCAGCGGCCCCATGCGCGCGCTGGTGGCCAAGGTGGGGGCCGCCGACGTCGCCACCTTGGGCGGGGACGCGCTGCGGGGGCAGGAAGCGGCCCTGAAGCAGCTGTGGACCCTGGCCTACCGCGAGGCCCAGACCATGGCCTATGCGGACGCCTTCCTGGTCATCCTGGTGTGCTTCGTCATCGCCACGCTGCTGGTGCCCGCCATGCGCAAGGTGGGGCCGCCCAAGGGGCCATCCGCCGACGCGCATTGAGGGGCCCGGCCGGAAAATTCCAGGCTGGGGACCTTTCGGTCACCCGGCTTGGTTGCCGGCATCCACCAGGGTGGGCAGCGATACGCCCAGGCGGGCGGCAACACCAGCTCCGTAGGCCGGGTCGGTGCGGCCGAAATGGGCCAGCTGGCGCTGTTGCAGGGCGGCGGGCATGCCCCGCATGCTGGCGGCGACATCGTCCATCAGGATGGCGCGCTGCGCGGGGCTCAACAGCCGGAACAGGGCGTTCATGCTGGCCATGATGCGTGCTCCTTCATTGAGCGTTGGGCTGCTGGGCGTTGAGGCCATCATCGCCCGGTCATTGGCGGCGGGTTGATGGCTGACGTCGGCCAGACCGGGGACGGATTCGACGCGGCCGCAGGTCATGCAGAACAGGGCGGGATAGCGGGCCATTCACGTCATCTCCTACGGGCTGGGCACGCGCGGACACGGGGGCTAGGCGGCCGGTTGATCCAACGGTGCCCAGCATGATCGTCGCCGGCGCCCTTGGATTGTACGGGGCAGCGGCCTTTTGTTCGTCTGTGTGGCGACATTGGGCCGCGCCGGGCCGGCCTGGAAAGATCCGCTTACAGCGACAAGGTCAGGGCCGGCTGGGCCGTTGGCTGAGCCTGTTGGGCAAAGGCGATCAGGTCGGATGCCGGCATGGGCCGGGCGTAGACATAGCCCTGGATGTGGCGCACGCCCATCTGGCCCAGGCGGTCGCGCGTCTCCCAATCCTCCACCCCTTCCGCCACCAGCGACAGCCCCAGATCGCAGGCGATGGCCACGCTGGCCCGCACGATGGCGTCGGCGCGGGGGTCGTCGCGCAAGGTGCGGATGAAACTCTGGTCCAGCTTGATGCCGGTGAAGGGAATGCGGTGCAGCACGCTGAGCGAGGCGTAGCCGGTGCCGAAATCGTCCAGGTACACGGCCATGCCGGCCTGGCGCAGGGTGGTCACCGCCTTGTCGACCACGTCGAAATGCACGATCGATTGGGTTTCCGTCAGTTCCACCCGAATGGCGCCATGGGGCACGCCGTACTGGTCGCACAGGGCAATCAGGTGGTCCACCAGGTCGCTGGCCTCCAGATCCTCCACCGACAGGTTGATGGAGATGGGGATGTCCAGGTCATGCTGCTCGCGCCAGGTGGCGGCGGTGCGTACCGCGTGTTCCACGATGGCCTTGGTCAGCAGGCGGATCAGGCCGCCACGCTCCGCCAGGCCGATGAACTGGCCGGGCGAAAGCATGGTGCCGTCGGCCTTGACCCAGCGGGCCAGCGCCTCGACCGCCACCACCTTGCCGGTGTCGGCGTCCACCACGGGCTGGAAGTGCGGCTGAATCTCGCCGCGCGCCAGCGCCTGGGGCAGGCTGCGCAGGATGCGCCGCTCCTCTGTCGAGAAGCGGGTGTGGGGGATCAGGTCCCAGATGCGGCGGGCCAGGTAGACGACCAAGCCGGCGATGGCCACCAGGGCCAGCAGGCTCAGCATTTCCCCCCGCGCCATGCTGAGGCCCGTGGCCTCCGCCACCACGTCGCGCAGGCCGTCCCAGGTCAGGACGGCCAGCAGGACGACCAGCAGGGCGCCACCGGCCAGCAGGTTCAACAACCCGCTGTCATGCCGGGTGGGGGAAAGCAGGGGCAGGAACATGGCATGCTCGTGGATCGTGCGGGCATGCCCCGCAGGCTGCCCCATATGGTGCAATTTCACTGTGATGGCCATCGCCGGTTGCCCCGTCATCCCGTCATCGACGGGCCTGATCATGGTGGCGCCACCCCAATGCAGTAATCCCTACCTAGGTGTTAGCCGCCCACCGCCCAAGTGCGGCCAACTGTCATCATCTTGAGATGCGTCTGGACTATGGTCCGGCCGTTTTCGGGGCCGACCAGCCATCCGTCAGGGTGCCCAGAAAGGCGATGATGTCGTGAATGTCCCGTTCGTTCAGCGCCGGCGGGTCGCCCGGGCGCCGGCCGAAGGGCGCCTCCATGTTGATGGCCGCCGGTACTGTGCCCTGCGCGGCCACCGGCAGGTCGTCGAACTTCATGACGCTGCCGTCGGTTCGGCGCGGGTACCACTTGCCCGGGGCGCTGTCGCGCTCCGCATAGAATTCCATCACCTGCCGCAGGGTGTGGAAGATGCCGTTGTGCATGAACACCTGGCGCAGCGCCACGTTGCGCAAGGTGGGGGTGCGGAAGCGGCCGCAGTAATCGGCGACGCCGGTGAAATCCGTGCGCAGCGGCCCGCACAGGCCCTGGTCGAAATAGCGAGGGTCGGCGTTGGCCGGAATGTCGCGGTTGCGCGGCACCCCGATGGCGATCAAGCCATAGTCGGTGAAGTGCGGTGGCGTGCCGTCGTTGCCCCGCCGGCTGACATGGCAGCTGGCGCAGTTGCCCCGCGCCGGATCCTCGAACGCCTCCAGCCCGCGCCGTTCGTCGTCCGTCAGCGTCGCCTTGCCTGCCAGAAAGGCGTCGTACTTGCTGGTGTAAGGATGGAACAGGGCCCCGTCCTGTTGGAAGACGTCCAGCGCCCGCAGCGCCAGGTCCACCACATCCGCCTGTTCCCCCGCCGTTACGCCCACCGCGCCGCGCAACTGGGCGCCATAGCCCGCCCGCTCCAGCCGGCCCGCCAGGTCGGCGGGATCGGTGTTGCCCATCTCAAACGGGCTGAACAAGGGCACGCGGGCCTGTTCCCGCTGGCCGTCCACCCGGCCGTCCCAGGTCAGGCCGCCGGTGGGGCCGTTGTCGATGCTCTCATCCCCTTCATCCTCCGGCGTGCGGTAATGCTCGGCGAAGGGGGGCACATCCTGCAAGTACATGAGGGACGGCACGGCGCGCAGGCCCGGGGTCCTGCCGTCGGCGCCACCCAGGCGCACGGCGGCCCCGTCGGGTGGGCCGAAGGCGTGCGCCGGGTCGTGGCAGCTGGCGCAGGCGAGGGTGCCGCTGGCCGACAGGCCGGGGTCGAGGAACAGCCGCCGCCCCACCTCCGCCAGGGCCGCCGCCTGGCGGCGCACCTCCGCCCGGCTCAGGCCCTGGGCCGTGGCGGGGGGCGTCCCCATCAGCCAGACGGCCCCCAGGCCCAGGAAAATCGCCGCACCCAGCGCGACGCGGCCGCGCCGGGGGATGTGTTTTTTCGTGTCTGCGTATAAGACCTTCAGCAAAAGCGAAACGAGGAAGAAGGGGAACATCATGGCAGTGGGCATGGGGCGGAGCGGAAGCTTGCGTCAGGGTGTGGCCGCGGTGGCGCTGGCCGCCGGCATCATGGCAGGGTTTGGTGACCGGGCGATGGCGGCCAAGCCGGCCGATGACCTGGACAAGATCAAGACCGTGGTGGTGATTTACGCGGAAAACCGCGGCTTCGACAACCTGTACGGCACCTTCCCCGGCGCCAACGGCATCGCCGACGCGCCCCAGGACAGCCTGGCGCAGCGCGACCGCGACGGGTCCGTCCTCAAGGAACTGCCCCCCATCTGGAAGGGCCTGACCGCCCGTGGCGTGACGCCGGAGGTGACCCAGGCCCAGACGGAGCACCTGCCCAACCAGCCTTTCGCCATCGATGATCCCAAGGGTTTCAACCAGGGCCAGGGCGTCATCACCCGCGATCTGGTGCACCGGTTCTATGAGAACCAGATGCAGATCGACGGCGGCAAGAACGACAAGTTCGTGGCCTATGCCGACAGCGGTGCCTTGGTCATGGGCCACTACGACGGCGCCAAGCAGGCGATGTGGACGCTGGCGCACGAATACACCTTGGCCGACAACTTCTTCATGGGCGGCTTCGGCGGTTCCTTCTTCAACCACTTCGTCCTGATCTGCTCGTGCGCGCCCTATTATCCCAATGCCGACCAGGGCTCGGCCAAGGGCTCGATCTCGGTGGTGGAGCCCGACCGCGTCAGCCTGACGCTGGCGCCCAACTCGCCCAAGTCGGCGATCGAGGGGGTGCCGAAGTTCGTGAACAGCGGCAACCTGACGCCCGACTTCTATGCCGTGAACACCATGCAGCCGCCCTACCAGCCCAGCGCCAACAAGCCGGCACAGGGCGGCGATCCCGCGTTGGCCGATCCGGCCAACCCCACGACGCTGCCGCCGCAGACCATGACCAACATCGGGGACCTGCTGAGCCAGAAGAAGGTGAGCTGGGCCTGGTACAGCGGTGCCTGGCAGGCGACGCTGGACCACGGCAACGCCGAGCCGGTGCCCAACTTCCAGTACCACCACCAGCCCTTCAACTATTTCGCCAGCACCGCCCCGGGCACCAAGGCGCGCAAGGAGCATCTGCGCGACGGCGGGCTGGAGGGCAAGGCCTTCATCAAGGACATCGATGCCGGCAAACTACCCGCCGTCACCTTCTACAAGCCGCAGGGCAACCTGACCCAGCACTCCGGCTATGCCGACGTGGCCTCGGGCGACGCCCACATCGCCGACATCGTGAAGCACCTGCAGGCCTCGCCGCAGTGGAAGAACATGCTGGTGGTGGTGACTTACGATGAGAACGGCGGCTACTGGGACCACGTGGCCCCGCCCAAGGCCGACCGCTGGGGCCCAGGCACCCGCATCCCGGCCATCATCATCTCGCCCTACGCCAAGAAGGCTTACGTCGACCACACCTTCTACGACACCACCTCCATCCTGCGCTTCATCACCCGCCGCTTCGACCTGCCCAAGCTGGAAGGCATCAAGCAGCGCGACGCCGCCCTGGCCGCCAACGGCAGCCCGGCTCTGGGCGACCTGACGGGCGCGCTGGATCTCGCCCAGAAGTAGGTGGCCGAGGGGTTCGGATTTAAGCGGAGCGGGCGCTGGTGACGGCGCCCGTTCCCGTTTGCGGTGCGCGGGAAGGTTGCGCTTGCGTTAAAGAACGAATCAAGAACATCATAGCCGCCGGATCATGACAACTGGAAGGAGAAGGCGGTATGACGGCGTTGGCGCAGCGATGGTTCAGGGTGTCGGGTCTACCGACGGCCCGTGGCTTGGCGTGTAACGACAATGGCGTGAGCCTGGCGGGTATTCCATTGCTCCGGCAGACGGTGGCGGGCTTTGAACCCCAGCCGGCCGCTATTCTGCAGCCTTTGATCGCCGCCGCCTATGGCGTCTCCGATCCCGATGTGGAGCCGCTGATTGGTCGGCTGAGGGTCGTCGCGCGGGCGCTGAACGACCAGGATGGCGTTCGGACCAGGATCGCCGCCGTACACTTGGCGTTGCCGGACGTCGATGACGCTGGCATGGACCGCTTGTTCGGCATTCGGGCGGACTTGGCCAAATACGATCCTGCCCAGCCCAGAGATTGGCATGGGCGTTGGACGAGTGATGGAAGTGAAACGCAGAGTAGCGAAGAGGTCGGCCTATCTTTCGCGGCCTGGCTCGCCGGCAACGAAGATTATGACAACGATCCCGACGAAGCACTTTGGGATATCGACTATCCCGGCACCTTCCACGACAAGGTGGTGAAGGAGCACGCGGCGCTCTTGCGGAGTAGGGGAGCAATCGTCATCACGGAGGTTAGGATCCTCGGTGTGAATGGCCTGGTTACTCGGGCTGACATCCTGGCTCTATTCCCAGGGGAGGAATTTCCGACGCTGATCGAAGTGAAGACGGGACGTCATCCGCCCTATACCTACCGTCAAAAGAGGGTGTACCCGCTGGCCCAGATTGGTGGGCATGTCACATCATACGACCAGCGAGTGCGTGATCTGGGCCTTAAGCCAGGAATGCCCTTTCCGGCATTAACGGTCATGTGCCTGTACCAGAAAAACGCCAACAGTTGGCCTCATTACAACGAATTTACCCCGGGATCGAAGCCTTGGGACGATTTATTCCACTGAATTAAGATGGAGAATGAAATGAATTCATCTGATGATGATGGGAACCAGAAGCGCCTCTGGACGCGCGACGAAATCCTTATGTCTATGTTGGGGGATATGATCGTCTCCCGCGATTTCGCTCAGGACTATGCCGATTTGCTGATTAAGCATCGGCATGGCGAGGAACAGGCCGCGCGGTATCGTCCCTGGACCGCGGAAGACAAGGGAAAGACTTGGGAGGTGACCAGTGGTGTCGCCGCTGATGAGGATGAGGACGGGGCGCCGTCGATCTATCGCGTCACCATTGCGAAGCAGGACGGACGGATCCTCATGTATAAGCAAGAGACCAGGGTGCCGGTTGTCCATGGCATTGCGGAAATCATCCGCAGCGCCAAGAAGAAAGAGGAGCGTTAGAACACGTACTTCACCGTCAGGCTCAGCACCGGGTACCAGCTGTAGTCCTTCACATCGTCGCGCAGTTCCTGGCGTTCGGCGTCCAGGCGGTTTTGGAAGTCGGGAGTGGTCGTGACGGGACCGCTGGCGTCGAGGGAGACCCTGGGCGTGCCGTGGTACATGGCGCCCAGGTCGACGCCGAAGCGCCAACGGTCGGCCACCGCGCCCTCATAGCCCACACCGACGTAAGGAGCGAAGCGGTTGAAGGCGACCTTGCCGTTCAGGCTGCCGACCTCGCTGGCGGTGTAGGTCATGCCGTGGATGGTGTAGGTGGCGTTCTGCGGCGTGCCCTTCAGATCGACCTCGTTCAGGTTCAACCGCGCGCCAGCGGTCACGCGCCAGCCGCCGCCGAAGGGATGCAGGTCGGCCAGCAGGCCGAAGGACTCCAGCGTGGCGTCGCCGTCGTAGCGCACGTCGCGCACCGTGTGGTTGGCGGAAAAGCTGAAGCCGTTGGCGTTGAGGCGCAGGCCGAAATGGTCGTTGAAGCGGGCGCCGACCTCCGCCCCCAGGCCCAGGGTGCTGACCACCGGCCCGACGCTCAGCAAGGGACCCGAGCCCGCCGGATCGGCCGTCTGCGCCTGGGCGGCGAGGGCGGCGGACACGGTCGCCAGCGCCACGGTGGCGGCCAGAATGCGGCGGGCGTTGCGGCGGTTGGGCATAGTCGTCGGGGCTCCGGTCACGGTCATGCTGCGCTTCAATCGGCCGGCCGCACGCCGTGTTCCTTGGGGATTCGGGGGATCATTTTCCGGATAGGGCGGCAATACCTTTGGCGATGGGGATATCCCCAGCCGTAGCGGGGCAATATATGGATTACCGCGTCGGTTGAGGGGCCGGGGGAGCGGGCCCTTGACAGGGCACGGCCGGGCGCCTGTTCTGGCCAGACTTTCTGCTCCCTGTCGCCTGAACGGATGACCATGCCGCTGCTGCGGACCCTGCCCTTGAGCCCGCTGGATGACGCGGCCTATGCCCGCCTGTGGCCCCTACTGGATGAGGGGGAGCAGGCGCGGGCCCGTCGCTTCGTGTTCGAGGCCAACCGGCGGGAATATGTGGCGGCCCATGGCCTGGCCCGGCTGTGGCTGGGCCGGCTGCTGGGCCGGCCGCCGGCGGCGCTGGCCTTCACCCCCCTCACGCCCCAGGGCAAGCCGGGGCTGGTGGACGCGCCGGCGGGGCTGGATTTCAACCTATCGCACACCGATGGCCTGGTGGCCTGTGCCGTGACCCTGGATGCCGGCGCACGGATAGGCGTGGATGTGGAACGCCGCGACCGCCGTATCGGGGCGGAGTTGGCGACGGCCATGTTCGCGGCGGAGGAACTGGCCTGGCTGGATGCCCGCCCCGCCGGGCGCGGTGGGCCGGATCTGGTGACCTTCTGGACCCTGAAGGAAGCCTACATCAAGGCCCTGGGCGTGGGCCTGTCGCTGCCCACCGACAGCTTCGCCATGGCACCCGAAGGCCCCGCGCTGGTCCGTCACGACGGGTCGTTGCCGTCTGACTTGGCCTGCCGGCTGTGGGTGCGCGACCTGCCCAGCGGCCACACGGCCGCCGTGGCCTGGCTGGGCCCAGCCTGGTTGGAAGGGGAAGGCCAGCTCCCCGCCGATCTGGTGACGGAGGAGGGGCTGGCCGACCTATGGTGATCAGAAACTCTGGGCCACGGTGAATCGGACGGAGCGGGGCTCCAGCGGGTGGGCGTGCAGATCGCCGACACCCTCCGCCGGCTCGCCCTTCAGTCGGTCGGTGTAATAATAGTCGGCGGCGTCGTCCTTGCTGTCGAAGACGTTGTAGAGGCCGATGCCGAAGCGCAGGCCACTTTGCAGCGTGTAGTTGGCCGTCAGGTTCCATTCCTGGCTGCCCGACGAGCGCACGCTGTTGTCCTCGATCAGCGGGTGGGCGCCGAAATAGCGGTATTCCACACCACCTGACCAGGGGCCGAGGTCACGCAGATAGATGCCCAGCGAGCCGATCAGCTTGGGCGCGTCGGGGATGAAGCTGCCGGCTGGATCGCTGTCGGTGTAGCGGGCGTGGCTGAAGGCCATGCTGCCGTAGAATTCCAGCCAGCTGAACGGGTTGTAGGTGGTGTTCAGCTCCACCCCGCGCCGGCGGCTGGGGCGCCCGGCCTCCGTCTGGCCGACATCGGCGTCATAAGTCAGCTCCGACACGAAATCCATCTGGAAGGCCGTCAGCGTGGCGGTCAGGTTGGGCAGAATGGTGCTGCGGATGCCCACCTCCTCGCCATCGGCCTTGGCCAGCAAGGGGGCGTTCCCCTGCGATGCTCCCCGCACGTCGTCGCTGTGGAAGCCGCGCCCGGCGCTGAGGTAGACCTCCGTTCCCTGCCACAGGGTGGCGATGGCGCTGCCCTTGGGCTGGAACAGGCGGGCGGCCACCACGCCGGCGTTGCTGCCGTGGTCGGTCGCGGCCAGGTAATCCTCGCGCACGCCCACCACGGTCCGCAGCCAGGGCGTCCAATGACTGGTCGCCTGGACATAGGCGCCGCCGCCGGCCTCCTGAACGTTGTCGTTCTCGGCCAGGCCATAGGCCACGCGGGCCCTGGTCGCCCGCAGGTCGACATGCACGTCGTCGAAGCGCGTGTCCAGGCCGCTCACGATCTCATGATCCAGGCCCAGCAAGTTCAGCGGCCGGCTGTAGCTGACGGCGCCGCCGGCCACCATGCGGTTCTCATCCTGGGCGTGCTGGTCGCCCTGGACGGGATTGTCCAGGAAATGGGTGAAGTTGTTCCATAGCGTCAGCTGGTTGTTGATGACATAGGCGTTGGCCGTCACCTCGCCGCCAGCTAGCCAGCCGGCCTCGACCGGCATGGCAAAGGTGCCCGACAGGCTCATGCGCCGGGCCTGGCCGCCGTCCGTCGGGTCCAGGGTGCCGTAGCGGCCGATCAAGCCTTGCGCGATGGCGCGTTCCGGCTGGTCGGTGGTGGCGTTCCATAGGGCGCGGTAGTACATGGCGGTGACGCTGAAGCCGTCGTCCCGTGCGCCCTGGCTGTAGCGCAGCACGGCGTTGCCCTTGCGCAAATTGTCCGGATGGTCCCAGGGCCCGTCATAATGCACCAGCTCACCCCCCGCCATCAGCTGGCCGGCGCCCAACCCCGCGGTGCCGGCGGCGAAGGCGCGCTGATAGCCCAGCGTGCCCGCCGTCAGCGCCACCTGGGCCGGAACCTGGTCCAGGTAACCCATCTGGATGGAACCGACGGCGGAGAAGTCACCCTGCGCCGCGAAATAGGGCCCCTTGGTGTAGCCGATGCCGCTGGCCAGTTCGGGAATCACGAAGTTCAGGTCGGTATAGCCCTGCCCGTGCGCGTGGGTGCGCATGTTGACGGGCATGCCGTCCACGCTGGTGGCCATGTCGGTGCCATGGTCCAGGTTGAAGCCACGCAGCAGATACTGGTTGGCCTTGCCCTCGCCGCTGTGGCTGGTGACCACCAGGCCGGGCACCGTCTCCAGCATCTGGCCCACGCGATAGGCGGGCAGCAGATCCAGTTCCTCCTTGACCACCACGCCCTGGCTGGAGGTGGCGGCGGTGCCGATCAGGTCGCGGCGGGCGGCGGTGACCACCACGTCATCGAGGGTGGTGGGGGACGACAGGTCGTCGTCCATGCCGGCGGCAAGGGCGGCCGGGCAGCTCAGAAATAGCAGCGATGTTGTTATTCCGGTAACGAAACGAACCATGGTTGGTAAGCCTCTGGCAACGTGACACGTCACCACGGGCCAAAGATCGGGTCACCCAACCACCAGCCTGGATATCCCCCAAACGGCCGGGACGGCGGGCGCCTTTCCCCACTGGTGCACCCCGCCCAATGTGCCCGTGCGTGACCACGGCGTGACGGCAGGTCTCCTGGCTCACGGGTCATTACCCTGGCACCGCCTTCCCGGTTTCCCAGTGGCTTCGATCCCCGCCGCGATATCGTGTGCGGGATATGGTGTCGGGCTCGCCGTTCACAGTTGCGGGGGCAGCCGCGGCATCGGGGAGGGGATCCCCACCGCGTTCCCTTTTCATCCCGCCCGGTCAGGGCGGGAACCGTCAGGGCTTTTCTACGGTGAATTGCAGGCGCATGCAAACGCGATGTCGCGGCGTGGGGGTGAGTACCCTGGCGCACAAGCTTGGCGGTTGTGTGACAACGGCCACCCACGCCTGGGCATGGCAGCAATTCGGGGGGCTTCGAGCGATTTCCCTTGTACCTGAGACCGGTCACAGCCACTTATGCGGTCTTAAGGAATGGATGGCATCATCCGTTCCCATGCCGGGCCGCTGGGCCCGGCGGTATCCCCCGGGTGGCGCGTAGCGGTGGCGGCCAAATCGCCCCTGTAGCACCCAGGGCATACTCGACCTTCTGACACATGCCTGCCGGCACGCGCCCGGGCAAGGGCTTGACCGCGATCCGCGGCCGCGAGAAACGAATGCGGCCGGCGCGTCGCCCTGGGATTCCAAGACATTGACCGCTTTCGACACCCTCTCCCTGCGGCCTGAGATTCAGGCCGCCTTGGCCCAACTGGGCCATCACACCGCCACCCCCATCCAGGCGCGGGCCATTCCCCATGCGCTGGAGGGCCGCGACATCCTGGGCATCGCCCAGACGGGCACCGGCAAGACCGCCGCCTTCACCCTGCCCATCCTGCAGCGCTTGGGGGCCGCCCCCTCGGCCCTGCCGCTGCGCATGCCCCGCGCGCTGATCCTGACCCCCACGCGTGAGCTGGCGGTGCAGATCGGCGAGAGCATCACCAACTACGGCGTGGGCCTGAAGCTCAGCCACACCGTCATTCTGGGCGGCGTCGGCCAGGGCAGCCAGGTGAAGGCGTTGGCCAACGGCATCGACATCCTGGTGGCCACGCCCGGCCGCCTGCTGGATCTGATGACCCAGGGCCACGTGCGCCTGGACAAGGTCGAGGTGCTGGTGCTGGACGAAGCCGACCGCATGCTGGACATGGGTTTCATCCACAGCCTGCGGAAGATCATGGCCAAGCTGCCGGCCAACCGGCAGACGCTGTTCTTCTCCGCCACCATGCCGGCCGACGTGTCGGAGCTGGCGAACAAGATGTTGCGCGACCCGCTGCGGGTCGAGGTCACGCCCGTCTCCACGACGGCGGAGCGCATCACGCAGCAGGTCATCTTCGTGCCGGCGGCGGAAAAGCGCCATGTGCTGGTCGACCTGATCCGGGGTGACGCCGGCATGCAGCGCAGCATCGTCTTCACCCGCACCAAGCACGGCGCCAACCGCGTGTCGGCCCAGTTGGAGCAGGCGGGCATCGAGGCCGCCGCCATCCACGGCAACAAGTCGCAGAACGCGCGGCAGAAGGCGCTGGACGGCTTCCGCGCCGGCACCGTGCGCGTGCTGGTGGCGACCGACATCGCGGCGCGCGGCATCGATGTGGACGGCGTCACCCACGTGGTGAACTTCGAGTTGCCCAACGAGCCGGAGACCTATGTCCACCGCATCGGCCGCACCGCCCGCGCCGGCGCCTCCGGCGTCGCCGTGTCGCTGTGCACGGCCGATGGGGATGAGCGCGTCTACCTGCGCGACATCGAAAAGCTGATCCGCAAGTCCATCCCGGTGGGTGAGCGGCCCGAGGCCACGCCCCAGGCCGCCGCCGCCCCGATGAGCCGTCCGCCCCTGCCGGCCCGCCAGCCGCGCAACGGCGGCGGCAACGGCGGTCGCGGGCAGCCCCGCGGCCAGCGTGGCGCCGAGGGTCAGGCAGAGGCTCGGCCCCAGGGCCAACGGCCCGCCCGGAATGATGGCCAACGGCCCGCCCGGAATGATGGCCAGCGGCCTGCCCGTAACGACGGCCAGCGGCCAACCCGGACGGAGGGTAACCGCCCGCAGGGCCCGCGTCTTGAAGGGGTGCGCCCCGAGGGCGGCCGTCCGCAGCAGCAAGCGCGCCCGCAGGGCCAGCGTCCGGCCCAGCCGCAGGGGCAGCGTCCCAACGCCCCCCGTCCGGCCGCGCCGCGCCCCGCCCAGGACGGCCGTGGCACCCAGTTCTCCAGTTTCGTGGCGGCCTTGAACGCCAACGAAGATCAGCAGCCGTCGGCCCGCGAGGATCGCAACCGTCCGCGCCGCCGCCGCTGATCCCGTTCCAGTCTTGCCAGTTCCAGTCTTGATGGTTCTTTAGGAAGAGGAGGTCCCCATGGGCCGCAGCAGTAAGCCGAAATCCAAGTCCGTCAGCGAATTCGTCCTGTTCGACGTCCTGTATGACGATGGTTCGCGGTCGTCCAACCGCCGCGTCCCCTCGTCCGAACTGGGCGGCCTGGACGGTGACGAGCCCGCCCGCGCCATCATCGAGGCGCAGGACCGCGAAATCGCCGCCATGTCCGGCAACCCGCGTGGCCGCATCAAGTCGCTGACCCGCTCGCCGATCCGGTGAGCGCCGGGCTGATCCGTTCGCATCGCTGACGCGTATTGAGAAACGTCCCGTGTCCAGGCCCGGGGCGTTTTTCTTTTTTTGGCTTTGCGGGGAGGAAAAGGCCTTGGGACCACTGCTGCGCCAGGCCGCGATCTACGCGGCGACCCTTATCGCCTTCCTGGCCCTGGATGCCGTCTGGCTGACCCGCATGGTTGGGTTTTACCGCCAGGTGATGGGTGACATGGTGGCGCCCCAGCCGCGCCTGGGGCCGGCGGCCCTGTTCTACCTGCTCATGGCGGGCGGCATCGTCTTCTTTTGCGTGGAACCGGCCACGCGGTCGGAGGCGCCGCTGATGCAGGCGCTGATGCGCGGCGCGGTGTTCGGTCTCCTCACCTACGGCACGTACGACCTTACCAACCACGCCACCTTGCGCCTGTGGTCCGCCCGGCTGAGCGCGCTGGATATGGCGTGGGGGACGATTCTGACCGCCGTGGCGGCGGCGGCCGGCTGTGCCGCCGCCCTCTATTTCAGCAAGAATCCATAATGATTGCCGCCGGCCGTGCGGTTCACGATCTGGCCTGGGGTATAGTCGAAGGTATCGTCCAGGGTCAGACGCACGAAGATGGGCTTTCCCATCATGTCCACGTGCGCCAAATCCGCTATCTCATAGTGCACATGCACCTTGCCACCGGCCAATGACACCAGGGTGACATCGCCGCCGATGCAGACCTGGCCGTTGAACTTGGCGCGCACGTAGTAAGTGTCGCGCCCATCCGCCAGAACGGTGGATTCAACACGCCGCACGTCCACCGGTGTCAGCGGCAACTCGATCCGATACATGGTCAGCACGTCCGTGCCCGTGGGGCGGGTCGTGTGCAGGTCCAGGGCGCAGGCGGCCTGCAACATCTTCTGGTCCGGCCCGGGCCCCATGGGGTCGTCGCCGGAGCACCCGCCCAGCGCCAAGCCGGTGGCCAAGGCCAGGACGGCCCCCATCTTCATCCCATGCCGCATGCCCATCCCCCAATATGCTATACCCCGGGCCCCTTCGGAGTCTCCCCGGGGCGGCCGATCGCTCCCGCCAGCTAATCGTCCGGTGGGGCGGACGGTCAAGGATCTATTCCGTGTCCCGCCATGGGGCCCGCCGTGGCGGCCAGGGGACGAAGGCGCTGGTACGCCGGCAGTAGTCGGCAAACGCGGCCCCTCGGGACCGGGTCATATGGGCCTCCAGCGGCGGCAGGCCGGAGACATGGACCAGCAGGACATACATCATGAGGGGGCCGACGAAAGCGAGCCAACCCCAAGGCCAAAGCCCCTCCGGCCCCGGTGCCAGGGCGAAGCAGGGATAGGCCAGCCAGCTCAGCCATTCGAAAAAATAGTTGGGGTGCCGCGACCAGCGCCACAAGCCGGCATCGCAGACCCGGCCATGGGCATCGGGCCGTCGGCGGAAACGGGCCAGCTGGGCGTCGGCCACCCCTTCGCCGGCGATGCCCCCCAGCAGCACCAGCGTGCCCAGCACGTCCCCGCCGCCAAGGCCGGGTGCGGGGTTGCGGGCCGCGGCATAAACGGTCACCCCCAGCAGGGCCGCGGCCACGGCCTGGCTTTGCAGGAACCAGAACAGGCGGGCGGGGGCCCGCGGCCCCCAAACGCGCATCAGCTCGGCATATCGTGGATCGTCACCGCCGCCCCGGGTACGCACCCCGATATGGGCGGCCAGGCGCGCCGACCACAGCCCCACCAGCGTAGCGACCAGGATTTGCCGGGCGGTGGGGGGCGCCCCGTTCACGGGAACCAGGGCAGCGGCCAGGCCACCCGCGCCGACGGCCAGCGACCAGCACGTGTCCACCCAACCCGATTGGCGGGTGCGCCGCTGGATGGCCCAGGCCAGGGCCATGAGGGCGCATTGGCCAAGTGCCACGACCGCCAGCAGAAGGGCGGGCGCCAAGGGTCAGAGCCCGACCAGCGGCTGGACCAGGCGGCCCAGCAGGCTGTGGATGCGCAGCCGGCCGTGCACGGCGATCAGGCACAGGCAGTCGCCATCCGGCTCCGCCAGCGGCTGGTGATCCACGCTGGCATCCACCGCCGCCATGTCGCCGGAGCCGAAGCGGCCGAAGACGTCGTTGAAGGCGCCGTCGATGACACAGGTGTATTCCTGGCCCCGATGGCCATGCATGGGTATGGCCATGCCTGCCGCCACCCGGAACAGCATGACCTTGTAGCCTTGGGCAGGGTCGACCCGCACCGCGCGTCCCCGGATGCCGGGCGCGACGAACCGCCAGGGGCCCAGCCGCTGGCGACGCAAGGCGGCGGGCAGCGCCGGATCGGGGTCGAGGGTGGGCACGTCCGCCAGCGGTCGTTTCTCCTCCAGGCGGGCGCCATCAAGCCGGGCAAGCGTGCGCTCCAGCGCGTCATCGGCCAGCGCCACAGGACGCTGGCTGTTCAGCAGGGCGCCGCCCAGCGCCTCCCATGCCCGCACCTGGTGGCGGCAGATGGGGCAGAAGTCGAGATGGGTGGCCACCACCAGCGCGGGGCCGTCGGCCAGGGTGCCGGCGGCGTGGCGCGACAGCAGGTCGGCGTCGGGATGGTGGGTGGGGCAGGGCAGGGAAGGTGGCGGGCGCATGGCGGCGATCATCGTTCGGCCCCCCCGGGATCGATCACGCCGCGCAGGCGGGCCATGGCCAGGCGCAGGCGCGACTTGACCGTCCCCAGCGGAATGCCCAGGCGGCGGGCGATGTCCGGGTGAGGCGCGTCTTCAAAGAAAGAAAGCCGCACGACCGCCAGTTGATCCGGGGGCAGGGTGTCAAGGGTGGCGCGCAGGCGGTCCGCCGCCTCTGCCGCGAACAACAGGTCGTCCGCCGGTTCCGGCTCGGCCGGCGTCAGGCTTTCCTGCGCCACGGCGGCCTCCGCCGAGCGGCTGCGGCGGGCCGCGTCGATGCGCAGGTTGCGGGCGATGGTGAAGATCCAGGTGGCGGCCCGCGCGCGGGATGGGTCGAAGATGGCGGCCTTGCGCCAGACGGCCAACATGACCTCCTGCGCCAGCTCCTCCGCCTCCATGGAGGGCAGGCCGGTGGTCAAGAGATAGCTCTTGATGCGGGGGGCGTAGTGCCGGAACAGGGCCGAGAACGCGGCGCGGTCGCCCTGTGTGGCGATGGCCCGCAGGTGGCGGGCGTGCACGTCCTCCAACACGACCGTGTCAGCCGTGGCGCCGGCTGCGGTACGGCCTTCCGGAAGGATACCATCCCCGCCGCTGCTCACGCGGCCGTCCCCCGGCCGGGCCCAGGACATGCCAGGCCGGCCGGTCGATGGCCGGCGACGGGGTAATGCGGTTCGAAGGGTGCGGGCGTCATGCATGTCACTCTATACGAACCACGGCGGATTTGGATCAGCCGCTGTATTGACTGATCCAGCATTCACCCTGGCGCGTATAGGGGTCGCAAGCTTTTACTGCCAGGCGTGGGAGGCATGGGGCCGATGTCAGACATGGATGCGGACTTGGCGGATATGGGGAAACCCGGCGCCCCAATGTCCGGCCACAGCGCCCTCTACCGAGGCTGGGTGGCCCACCGCCGCACCTGGCCGCGCCGCCACCATCTGCGTTATCGCGTCTGGTCCATGCTGCTGGACCTGGATGAGCTGCCGGCCCTGCACCTGCGGCTTCGGCTTTTCTCCCACAACAGTTTCAACCTGCTGTCCTTTCATGACGCCGATCATGGGGACGGTTCCGGCAGGCCCCTGGCGGACCAGGTGGCGGGGCTGCTGGCCGAGGCCGAAGCCGGCTACGACGGCGGTGCGATCCGGCTGTGGTGCATGCCCCGCGTCCTGGGCTACGCCTTCAACCCCATCAGCATTTATTTCTGCCATCGCCGCGACGGCACGCTCTGCGCCTTGGTGCATGAGGTGAACAACACCTTCGGGCTGCGGCACAGCTACGTCATTCCGGTGGATGCCCGGGCGGCCGCTGGCGGCGTGGTGCGCCAGCACTGCACCAAACATCTCCACGTCTCCCCCTTCCTGGACATGGACGCGCGTTATGAGTTCCGCGTGTCCCCGCCCGCAGAGGGCTTGACCGTGGCCATCCAGGTGCGCCCTGGCGATGACCGGGACGAGCGATCCGCGCCCATCCTGTCCGCCTGCTTCAGCGGACGGCGCCTGGCGCTGGATGATGCCGGCGTCCTGATCGCCTGGGCGGCGCAGCCGCTGCTGACCTGGAAGGTCGTGGCGGCGATCCACTGGCAGGCCCTGAAGCTGTGGCTGAAGGGCGTCGGCTTCCGGCCCAGCCCGCCGCCGCCGCCCCGGTCCGTCACCATCGTCACCTCCGCCGATCCTGGCATCTAGGACTTCACCACCCATGTCATTGGACATCTCTCCCTCCCCCGTGGCCTCATCCCCATCCCTGCAACGGCTGTCTCTGCAACGGCTGCCTGCCGCCCTGCTGTCGCGCATGATGGCGCGGCTAGCGGTGGGGCAGATCACGGTGCGGTTGCCGGACGGCACCCGGCTGACGCGGCGGGCGGCGCAGCCTGGGCCCGAAGGCGTGCTGGAACTACATCGCTGGCGCGCCGTGCGGCGGCTGGCGCTGGGCGGTGACATCGCCTTCGCCGAAGCCTATGCCGATGGCGATTGGTCCAGCCCCGACCTGCCGGCCTTGCTGGAACTGGCGGCGCGTAATATTTCCCGGTTGGATGGCGCCATGGCCGGCACACCGCTGGCCCGCATGGTGAACCGGCTGTTGCATCGTGGCCGCGCCAACACCCGGGCCGGCAGCCGCCGCAACATCATTGCCCATTATGATCTGGGGAACGACTTCTATGCCCGCTGGTTGGACCAGGGCATGGCCTATTCCTCCGCTCTCTATACGTCTCCCGACCAATCGCTGGAGGCGGCGCAGGCGGTCAAGCTGGACCGTATCGTCCAGCTGCTGGGCATCAGCGGCGGGGAACGGGTGCTGGAGATCGGCTGCGGCTGGGGTGGCTTGGCGGAACGGATCGCGCGCGAAGGCTGCCATGTCACCGGCTTGACCTTGTCGCCCGCCCAGCTGGCGGCGGCGCAGGACCGGTTGATCGAGGCCGATCTGGGCTGCCGCGCGGATCTGCGCCTGCAGGACTATCGCGACGTCACCGGCACCTACGACCGCATCGTTTCCATCGAAATGCTGGAGGCGGTGGGGGAACGCTACTGGCCGCTGTACTTCCGGACGCTGCGCCAGCGCCTGTCCGATGACGGGGTGGCGGTGCTGCAGGTCATCACCATCGACGACGCCCGCTTTGGGCATTACCGCAGCAATGTCGACTTCATCCAGCGCCACGTCTTCCCGGGTGGCATGCTGCCGCCGCCCGGCCGCCTGGCGCGGGAGGCGGCGGCGGCCGGCCTGCGACTGGACGGGGCGGAAACCTTCGGCGACAGCTATGCCCGCACCTTGGCGGAATGGCGCCGCCGCTTCCATGCCGCCTGGGCCGACATCCAGGCCCAAGGGTTCCCGCCCCGCTTCCGCCGGCTATGGGATTACTATCTGGCGTATTGCGAGGCGGGGTTCCGCGCCGGCCTGATCGATGTCGGGCTCTATCGCCTGGTTCCGGCATCTTGCCCGTAACCTGCTCAAGGGGCGGTCAAGCCACCTTGCGCAGGGGCTCACGCACCGACAGGCGCACCTTCATGCCGGCGCGGGGGGCGCCCAGGGTGATGCCACCCTCCGGCACCTGGGCCGCCAGCGGCCCGGACAGCGCCTCGATGTCGAAGGTGGTGACCAGCATGGCCGCCAGGGCCGTCAGCTCCGCCGTCGCCAGCTGTGCCCCGATGCAGGCGCGCGGGCCGGCGCCGAAGGGCACGTAGGCGAACTTGTCCGGCTGCGGGCCCTCCAGGAAGCGGGCGGGTTTCAGCTCCAGCGGGTCCGCCCATTGGTCCGGCCGGCGGTGCAGGGCCCAGGGGCACAGCAGGATCGAGGCGCCCTTGGGGATGGCCACACCCGATACCACGTCGTCGGCCAAGGCCGTGCGGGCGAACCACCAGGCACTGGGGTAAAGGCGCAGCACCTCCTGCACCATGGCACGGGTGCGAGGCAGATCGCGCAGCAGGCCGGGGCGCAGCTCCCCGTCGGCGGGCAGATTCTCCTCCACCTCCTGACGCAGCCAGGCAGCCAGATCCGGTCGCCGGGCCAGGGCGTAGGCCAGCCAGCAGCCGGCGGTGGCCGTGGTTTCGAATCCCGCCACCAGGGCGGTGATGGCCTCGTCCCGCATGACCGCCGGCCCATACTCCGCGACCAGGGGGTGCAAGGCCGCCAGGAAGCCCTTGGGGGCCTGGGCGAAGCCAGCGATCTGGCGCTCCATTTCCGCGATGGCGCCGCGGAAGGCACGGCCTTCCCGCGTGGGCAGGTACATATCCAGATCCACCAGTCGCCACATGGACAGGCTGAGATGACGGTGGGCGACGCAGCCCGCCCGGTAGATGGCGTCGGCGGCCGCCGCGTCCTCCAGCCGTTCATGGAACAGGGCCGCGATCACCATGCGCATGGTCAGCCGGCCCATCAGGCCGTGCAAGTCGATCTCGGACCCGCTGGTCTGGGCCAGGCCCGCCGCTTCCTGAGCCAGCACGCACAGGGCCAGCTCCAGCCCATGGTTCAGGCGGCTTTGTGAAAAGGCGGCCTTGGCGGCCTGGCGGGCCGCATCCCAGCGCGGACCGCTGGCGGTCACCATGCCCTCGCCGAACAGGGGGCGCAGGCGCGCCTGTTCGGCCCCCTTGCCATAGGCGTCGCGGTTTTCCACGAGCACGCGCTGGAAACCCGCCGGATGGCTGATCAGGAAGGCAGGCTTGGGGCCCAGGCGCAGGGCCACGGGGACATCGGCACCGATGCCGTGGCGCTCGACGAAGCCGATGGGATCGGCGGCGAAATCGGGCAGGTCGCCCAGCACGGCGCGCCGCAGGTTGGTGATGAAGCTCATGGATTGGTCTCCGTCAGGCGGCGCGCGGGTCGGCGCCGGCGGTGGTCCGGGATGAGGGGCTGGTGGCGTAGGCCGGCACGTCCAGGGCGATGATCACGGCGTGGATGTCGCCCTTGTGGCCTTGGCCGACATGGATGGGGGTGGTCTCCTCCGTCACCGGCAGGCCGCACAGGCGCACAAAGCGGCCGAAGGCTGGTTCCACCACCGCGATCAGACGGTTGGCGGCGCGCGCCACGCCGAAGGCCCCGATGGCCTGCACCAGCACCTTGCCCACGTCACGCCGGTTGGCCACGTCGGGGCAAATGACGAAGCGGCTGATTTCCCATACGTCCGGGGCGTGGGGGGCCGGTCTATCCCCCAGCAACATGGGAAAGTCGCGTTCCAGCAGATAGGGTTCGGTGGTGGGCAGCGCCCGCCAATAACCCACCATGCGGCCCCCCTGGAGGGCCGCGCAGTGCCAGGCCTTCCGGTCGAATCCGTCGAATTCCAGCAGATCGACCGAGGCCACGTCCCAGCCTAAGCCTTCACGAAAAACCCGGTGCCGCAACCGCCAGGCTTGGGCCAGCAGCTCCGGCGAGTCCGGGCCTGAGAAATTCACGACGCGCAACGATGACATGGTCCAACTCCGCCCGTTTTTCCGGGGTCAGTACGACATCGTTAGGGGCCTCGAAAAAGCTGGGCATATGCCGAGGTATTCCCTCGCGCCGGCCGTGTCGAGGCATCCACCCGCGATGAAGAGATGGCCATGCGAAAGATCGAGGATATGTTGTCGGCCTTCACGTCCGCCGGAACCCTGGACGATTTGAAGAACGCCCTGGACAGGCAGGTCGCTAATTTGGGCTTCGACGCCGCCAGCTACGTTGATGTGCGGCGTCTGCCGATTGCCGAGGAGCCTGTACCGTTCTACCAAACGTCGTTACGGAAGGATTTTCTAGAGACCTATCTGGCAGAGGATCTTCTGGGGTACGACCCGGTGGTGAACCGGGCCGCCACCACCAACGCGCCCTTCACCTGGGCCGATGTTCCGGAATTCCGGCCGGCCAGGGGCGGCGGCCGGGGCGCGCGCAACCGCGCGCGGCAGGTCATGGAGATCGCCCGGGACTTCGGCTACCGCCAGGGCTTCGTGCTGCCGTTGCATGCGGTGGATGGCCACGGCTTCCCCGCTTCCGCCTTGATCAGCCTGTTCTGGCGCCAGGAACCGGATCTGCTGGACCGGCCGGAACACCGCCCCGCCTGGCTGCGGCTGGCCGGGTCCTTCTATCATGAGCGGGCGCTGAACCTGCGCCGCGAGGTGGCCTTGCCACCCTTGGTCCCACCCTCGCTGACGGACCGCGAGAGGGAATGCCTGGTGTGGGCCTGCCGGGGCAAGACGCGGGCGGAGACGGCCGATATCATGGGGGTTTCCGACCGCACGGTGGAGTTCCACCTGACCAACACCATGCGCAAGCTGGGGGTGCACAGCAAGTACCACGCCATCGCGGTGGCGGTGCAACTGCGGCTGATCGCGCCGTAAGGCCGGGCGCCCGCAAAAACGCGTTTCAACTGATCCGGATCAAGTGATGCGGCCGGCGCATGGTTTATGGCTGGAGGCAGATCTTGATCCGGACATCGCCCGATGCACGACCATCTGTCCATGCTGCAATCCGCCCCTCTAAGCCTGCCCGCGCTGATGGCCGCTGTATTCATGGCGGGCCTGACCGGTGGCTTCGGCCATTGCGTGGGCATGTGCGGTCCCTTCGTGCTGGCCCAGGTGGGCGCGGCGGGGGAGGCGCCCGGCCCGGCGCTGGCGCGGGCCGGTGGCGCCCTGCTGCTGCCGTATCACCTTGGGCGCTTGACCACCTACGCCGGCCTGGGCGCGGTGGCGGGCGGCCTGTCCGGCCTGGTGGTGCGGGCGACGGAATATCGCTGGCTGCTGGCCCTGTTCCTGGGCATCGCCGCGCTGCTGTTCCTGCGCCAGGGCTTGGTGGGCCTGGGCCGGGTGGCGCCGCGCCTGCTGCGCCTGGTTCCGGCGGGACGGTTCAGCCTGGGGACGGCGGGGGCCGCCCGCCTGACGGCCTTGCTGGCGCGGCCCCTGCGGGGCCTTTTCGCCGACCCGCGCGGCCTCAACGGCTATTTCCTGGGCGTGCTGCTGGGCTTCATTCCGTGCGGCATGGTCTATGCCGCCCTGGCGGCGGCGGTCAGCAGCGGCTCCGCCGCGGGTGGCGCCTTGGTGCTGGCGGCCTTTGCCGTCGGCACGGTGCCCAGCCTGATGACCGTGGCGGTGGCGGGGCGCGCCGTGGGGCGGCAGTTCGCCGGCTTGGCCGCCTGGATCACACCGCCCCTCATGCTGCTGAACGCCGCCCTGCTGTTCAGCCTGGCTTTCGGCGTGCTGGACCGGGCGCCCTTCTGATCACGCGGCGCACAGCGCCCGCGCCCGCTCGATGGCGGCCAGCACGTCCCGGCGCCGGGTCCAGGGCAGGAAGTGGCCGGCGCCCTCCAGCGTGCGCACCTCCACCATGGCATGGGTCAGGTGGCGCTGCAGATAGGCGACGTTGCCGTAGGGCGATTCCCGGTCGGCGGTGCCATGCAGGATGACGACGGGGCAACGCAACTGGCCCAGGTCGCGCGCCAGGGCGCGCAGCTCCGGCACGATGGTCAACAGTTCCCGGTTGGCATTGCGCAGGGGGCGGGGCAGCAGGCGGCGCCACGGCTCCCGGTCCGCCCAGGGCTGTAGCGGGTGCTGGTGCTCCAGGTCCGGATCGAAGGAAGTCGCGACCAGCACCAGTGCCGCCACGCGGTGGGGCTGCTCCAGGGCCAGCCGGGCCACCACCGGGCCACCCATGGAATGGCCCACCAGGATGGCCGGCGGATTGGCCGGGTTTAGCGACAGCAGCGGCGCCAGGCGGCCGGCCTGCGCCTTCAGCCCGATCAGCGCCTGTTTCGGTTCGCTGCGGCCGAAGCCGGGCCGGTCGGGCGCCAGCAGCGACACCCCCTTGGGGCCATGCCCCAGGAACCAGCGCCAGCCGCCGGCGCTGCCCGGCGTGCCGTGCACCATGATGATGGGCCGGGCGGCCTGTTCCACCGGATCGGGCCCGGCGGCCAGGACGCTCAGGCCGTGGGCGCCCACGGACAGCCGGTGGACCTGATTCATTCGGATCCGCCGTCGCCCTGGCGGTAGGGGCTTTCGGCCATCAGCGTCTCGATGTCGGCAGCCACGCCTTCCCGTTCCCGCTCCACGAAATCGGCCACGGCGCGGCGCAGGGCGGGATCGACGATGTAGTGGGCGCTGTAGGTGGTGACGGGCAGATAGCCGCGCTGCACCTTGTGTTCCCCCTGCGCGCCGGCCTCCACCCGCTTCAACCTGCGCTCGATGGCGAACTCGATGGCGCGGTAATAGCAGGCCTCGAAATGCAGGAAGGGATAGTCCCCGGCCGAGCCCCAGTTGCGGCCGTACAGGGTGTCATCGCCCATCAGGTTCAGGGCACCCCCCACCCAGGTGGGGCGGCCTTTCGCATCCGGTCGGGCGGGGTCGCGGGCCATGACCAGAACGACGCTGTCCGCCATCTCCGCCCCCAGCCGGTGGAAGAAATCCTCCGTCAGGTAGGCCCAGCCCCACTTGCGATCGCTGGTGGCGTTGTACAGGCGGAAGAAGGCGTCCCAATGCTCCTCCCGCAGCTCGGCGCCGGTCAGCGTCAGCAGTTCCACACCGCTGTCGGCCACGGCCTGGCGCTCCTTGCGCACCGCCTTGCGCTTGCGGCTGCTGAAGGCGCCCAGGAAGTCGGCGAAGTCGCGGTATCCCCGGTTCTCCCAATGGTACTGGATGCCGTGGCGGTCCAGCCAGCCGGCGCCCGTCAGCGCGGCCCTGTCTTCCGGGGTGGGGAAGGTGACGTGGACGGACGACAGCTTGTTGTCCACCGCCGCCGCGCGCAACGCCGCCACCATCAGGCGGCGCACGCCGTCGGGATCGGGGCAGGCGGGATCCGCCATCAGGCGGGGTCCGGTCACGGGGGTGAAGGGGACGGAGACCTGGAGCTTGGGGTAATACTCCCCGCCCGCGCGCTCATAGGCGTTGGCCCAGCCCTGGTCGAACACGTATTCGCCATAGGAATGGGACTTCAGGTACATCGGGGCGGCGCCCACCAGACGGCCCTGGGCGTCGCGCACCGTCAGATGCTGGGGCAGCCAGCCCGTCTTGCGCCCAACGGAGCCGCTGTCCTCCAGCATGCGCAGGAAGGTGTGGCGGGTGAAGGGATGGCCGGGATAGGCGTCACTGGCCGCGAGCCGGTCCCAGTCCGTCGCGTCCAGCGCACCGATGCGCGGCGCCACGGCCACCTTGAGACCCGTCGTCCAGTCGCTGCTTCCATCCGCCATCACGCTATCCCGCTCCACCGGCACCCGACGTAAATAGTCGGGTGCCGACGGGCATTTAACAAGGGCGGGCGAACAGGTATGCGGCTTCAGGCCACTTCCAGGATCGCTTCCACTTCCACGGCCACGCCCAGGGGCAGCGAGGCGGCGCTGACGGCGGAGCGGGCATGGCGGCCGGCATCGCCGAAAACCTGCACGAAGGTTTCCGAGGCGCCGTTGATGACCTTGGGCTGGTCGGTGAAGTCGGCGGTGGAGTTGACGAAGCCCACCAGCTTCACCACGCGCACCACGCGGTCCAGGTCGCCGTCCAGGGCGGCCTTGGCCTGGGCGATCAGATTCAGCGCGCACAGGCGGGCGGCTTCCTGCCCCTGCTCGACGGTGAAATTGTCGCCCAGCTTGCCGACGCAGCGCAGTTCCCCATTCCAGAAGGTCACCTGGCCGGACAGGAACAGGGTGTTGCCGGTGCGCACGGCCGGCACATAGGCCGCCACCGGGATGGCCGGGGTCGGCAGTTCGATGGCGAGTTCTTTAAGACGGGCGTCAATACGGCCAGCCATGGTGTGTCCTCCAGTGGGTCGTTACGATTGAAACGGTTCTCGGGGCCGGACCATAGCGCCATCCGGCGCCGGCAGCCAGCCGCGGCGTGTGAAGCTATCGCGTAAAAGCCGGGTGGTCAGCACCGCCATGGCCGCACCCCCCAGCACGTCGGAGGGATAGTGCGCGCCCACCCACAGCCGGGTGGTGGCCAGCGCCAAGGCCAGCGCCAGCAGCCCCAGCCGCCCGCGCGGCCAGAGGATGCCGACCGACAGGGCCAGTGCCACCAGCGTGTCGGCGTGGCCCGAGGGGAAGGAATAGTAGCGGAAGCCCATGTGGAAGGGCTGGGGCCAGATGGCGCCCTCGCTCAGGAACACCACCGGTCGGGGGCGGCCCACCACGGCCTTGACGGCGTCCACTGCCAGACCGGAGAGGGCGACCGCCAGGAAGACGAAGGCCACGGCCCCCAGCCAGCGGCCCAGCCGCTCGCGTTGCGCCCCCTCCGCCTGGGCGCGGGCGGTCACCAGGGCGATGGCCGCCAGGCCCAAGGGTACCAGGCTGTAGAGACTGTCGCCCGCCCGTGTCAGGTGATGGCTGAGGGCCCTGACCCAGGGTGGCAGATCGGCCGCCCACCGGGTGAAGGGCTGGTCGACCCATAGTACCAGGCCGGCCTCCAGCACCAGGAAGCCGGCCCAGGCCATCAACGTCCTGCGGTTCACGGCTGCGGCGTCGCCGCTGCGGGCTGTTCCGCTGCCGGCGGTTGGGGCGCGGGTTCGGTCGCCGCCGGCGCGTTCTGGGGGGCGCCGGCGCGGTACAGGGCCAGGTTGGCCCAGTTGCCGCGGGAATAGTTGAAGCCCCGGAAGTGCTTGATCAGCTCCGGCGACAGGCCGCGCGCGGCCAGCTGGGCGGCGAAGGCCGGCTCTTCCTTGTCGCGCACCAGGGCCAGGGCGCAGCCAGGGTCGTCGGCCAGGTGGTTGGCCACCATGTCGGGCTCACCCAGCCTGGTCTTGGTACCCACCAGGAACACCATGCTCGGCTCGGTATAGCCGGTGGCCGCCAGCACGGTGGTGGGGCACAGGCGGTGGTCGGCCACAGCCTGGGCGATGGCGGGGCTCAGCCACATGGCCTTCAGGCTGGGCATGACCAGCCCCAGGATGGAGATCATGCTGAGGGCCCCGCCCGCGGCGACGCCCAGGGTCAGCCGCTTCAGGCAGCCGATGCGCTCCAGCACCACGAAGGCGATGCCGGTGGCCAGCGCCAGGCCGCCGGCGACGAAGCCCGCCGGCAGGTTGGTGCCCTCCAGCCGCAGCGGCGCGCCGGCACCCAGCACAGCCAGCGCGCCGGTGATGACGAGGTAGAGGACAATGACAGCCCAGCGGCCGATGCGGCCGGCCAGCGGGGGCCGGACACGCTCTTCCCGCGGAACGTTGCGGTTGGCCGCCTTTTCCGCCGCCGCCTTGGCGTCGATGCGCGACAGCAGCGCCGCCATGCCCAGAAGGGCCAGGGCGGGGAAGGTGGGCAGGACGTAGTGGGGCAGCTTGGTCGCCACCGCCTCGAAGATCAGCCATGTGGGCACGATCCAGGCCAGGCAAAAGCGCACGGCGTCGTCATGGCGGCGGCGCCAGGCCCAGGCGGCACCCAGGCCCACCAGCAAGCTGCCCGGCCAGAAGCTGAGCCAGAAGGTGATAAGGTAATAACCCGGCGGACCGGCGTGCTTCTCCTGGCCCGAATTCACCTTTCCCAGGAACTCGTGCCCGATGGCGTCGGCGAAGAACTGCCCCTTGGTGGCGATAGCGATCAGGATGGCCCAGGGCAGCACCATGGCCAGCACGATGGCCAGGCCGGGCAGGGGGCGCAGGCTCTTCAGCCAGGACCAGTCGCGGTCGGCGAAGCCCAGGGTGACGATGCTGCCCAGCACGGGCAGTAGGATGACCGGCCCCTTGATCAGGATGCCCACGCCCAGGGCGATCCAGAAGGTCAGCGTCAGGCCCCAGGTGGGGGGCATGGGCTTGCGCCGGTCCAGGTAGATGCGGCCCAGCGCGCCCATGGCGGCCACCACGGAGGCCAGCAGCACGGCGTCGGTCTTGGCCATGCGCGCCTCGACGCTCAGCAGGACGCAGACGGACATCAGCAGGGCGGCGCCGAAGCCGGCGGTGGCGCCGAACAGCAGCTGTCCCGCCCAGGCGGTCAGCAGCACGGCGGCGACGGCGCCGATCAGCGAGGGCAGGCGATAGGCCCAGATGGGCGTGGTCTCGGGGTCATGCTCGCCGGTGATGGCCTGCACGGCCGTGACCGTGGCGCTCTGCAGCCAGTGGATGCCCACCGGCTTCTTGTTGCGCGCCTCATCCTGGAAGCGGATGGACACGAAGTCGCGGGTTTCCAGCATCTGCCGCGTCGCCTGGGCGAAACGGCTCTCATCCCGGTCGAAGGGTGGGATGGTGGTGAAGCCCGGCAGGAAGGTCGCCAGCGCCAGCAGCGCCAGGATGACATAGTGCACGGGCCGCAGGACGGCGGGGCGGAAGGTGTCGTTCATCGATCGGGCGTCCCGTCAGGTCGCGGCGGCGGCTTCGGCGCGCTTGTGCTTATGGATCAGGTGCAGGTTGCGGGCATAGACCACCAGGCCGGGCAGTTGGCCGGCGATGATGACCAGGTCGGGCTTCAGCAGGCCGTACAGCAGCACCAGGGCGCCGCCCGCCAGGCTGAAATACCAGAAGGTCACGGGCACGACGCTGCGGCCGGCGCGCTCGCTGGAAATCCACTGCACGATGAAGCGCGACATGAACATGGCCTGGCCGAACAGGCCGAAGGCGGCGATCCAGCCGTTCTTGCCCAGCGCTGCCTGCCACCAGTGCATCAGGAACTGCGCGATATGGTCCCACACCATGGCTCAGACCTCCCGCACCGTGCCGGGCATGGTGTTCCGCCGCAGCATCCACAGCATGCCCAAGAGGTCGAAGAAGCCGACGAAGGCGCGGCCGATGTTGGTGTACTTGGACCGGCCGGCGTGACGCTTGCGGTCGTTGATGGGCACGTTGGCCATCTTCCAACCGCTGTAGGTGGCGACCGTGGGGATGAAGCGGTGCACCGCGTCGAACTGCGGCAGTTCCAGCATGGCCGCGCGATGGACCAGCTTGAAGCCGCAGCCCGTATCGGGGCATCCGTCGCGCAGCAGGGCGCGGCGGATGCCGTTGCCCAGGCGCGAGGTGATCTTCTTGGCCAGGGTGTCGTCGCGGCGGCGGCGGATGCCGCATACCACCTTCACCTCCGCGTCCCGTTCCACCGCCGCCAGCATGGGCGCGATGTCGCGGGGATCGTTCTGCATGTCGCCGTCGACCATCATGATCCAGTCGGTCTTGGCGGCATGGCAGCCTGTGCGGATGGCGCGGCTCTTGCCCGCCCGCTTGCCGTGGCGCATGACGCGCACGAAGGGATACTTGGCCTTGGCCTGCTGCAGCTCATCCGGCGTGCCGTCCGTGCTGCCGTCGTCAACGAACAGGACCTCATAGTCCCCGGGGTAGGGAGCGACGGCTTGCAGTTCTTCCAGCAGCGGCAGGATGTTCCCCTGCTCGTTCAGGACGGAAATCAGGATGGTGTAGCGCAAACCCATCACCTCGGGGCACGAAGGGCATAAAAATAGACCGGGCCGCCGCCCGGCGAAGGCGGTCCGGATCATTTGGGCCAGAAAGCTACAGATTGCCGCCAGCGTCAACAAGGGCGGCCTTGTCCCGCCGGCCGCATAGGGCAGGGGTGCCCTGCGGCGGGACGCCTTGAACGGTGCCGCCCCGGAAACTCGTGGGGGTGAGGGCTGGGGCGGTCAGGCCACCGAGGCCAGAGGGGCGGCCAGGGCCAGGACGTCGGCGACGCTGACGCTGCGCACGCCGGCCGCCATCCAATCACGGCGGGCGGCGGTGAGCGAGCCATGCAGGTCGATGGCGCGGCAGGCGTCTTCCACGATCAACGCCTCGAAGCCCAGGCGGGCGGCGTCGGTGGCGGAGTAGGCCACGCAATAATCCGTGGCCAGCCCGGCCAGGTAGATGCGGTGGATGCCGCGCTCCCGCAGGGCGCCGGCCAGGCCCGTCGGCGTCACCTTGTCGTTCTCGAAAAAAGCGGAGTAGCTGTCGATGTGGGGGCGGAAGCCCTTGCGCACCACCAGCTGCGCCTTCTCCACCGCCGGCGCCAGCCCGGGGTGGAACGCCGCGCCGGCGGAGCCCTGGACGCAATGGTCGGGCCACAGCATCTGCGGGCCGTAGGGCATTTGCACCATGTCATAGGGCCGGTGCCCGGGGTGGGCGCTGGCGAAGGAGAGATGGCCGGCCGGATGCCAGTCCTGGGTCAGGATGACGGTGTTGAAATGGGCCGCCAAGTCGTTGGCCGGCTCCACCACCGCGTCGCCGTCCTTAACCGCCAGGGCGCCCCCGGGACAGAAGTCATTCTGAATATCGATCAGGATCAAGGCATCGGTGTCAGTGTGCATGAGGACGACCTAGCGTTAAAAAAGGGCAATTTCCGCGAGAAGGGCGAGTCGCGGGATGGCGTTCAGTGAACATCGTGCCCAAAGGCACCGTCGCCTTCACACGGGGAACCCATTCACTGAAACACATCGTACATGAAAAAACCCTCCCGAACCGCAGTTCGGGAGGGCTGATTCTTTTAGGATTATGGCACTAGGCCCTCTGTCCAGCAGGGGCTTACTTCAGGATACGGTTCCACCAGCCCTTCCTGGGCTGCTCCACCACCGGGTTCAGCTCCACCGAAGGGTGGACCTCCGGGGTGGCCGTCTCGGAAGACGTGGCCTCGGGCGCAGGCTCCACCGCCACCGCCACCGGCTCGGGCGCCGCGATGGGGGCGACGGGCTCGGCCACCGCCGGCGCTTGCTCGGCGACCGGAGCATCAGCCGGGGCGTCCACGGGGGCTGCCTTCTTGCGGCTGCGGGTGGCGCGCTTGGGCTTGGCCGGAGCCTCCTCCGCGACCGGCTCGGCGGCAGGGGCCGCTTCGACCGGTGCGGCCTCGGCCACCGGGGCTTCGGCGGCAGGGGCCTCCTCCGCCACCGGTGCGGCCTTCTTGCGGCTGCGCGTGGCGCGCTTGGGCTTGGCGGGGGCTTCTTCCGCGACCGGCTCGGCGGCGGGGGCCGCTTCGACCGGTGCGGCCTCGGCCACCAGAACCTCGGCGACCGGCGTGTCCACCGGGGCGGCCTCGGTGGTGGTGGTCTCCACCGGCTCGGTGGCCGGCACAGGCACGGCCTCGCCTTCGGCCGGGATGGTCACGCCCTCGGCGTCGACAGCGTCCTCGCCCTCGGCACCACCCTCATGATCCTCACCCTCGGCCGCGCCCTCGACGCCATGGCGGCCGCGACGGCGACCGCCGCGCTTGCCGCGCCGGCGCTTCTTGCGCTCGCCATTGGCGTCATCACCATCGGCCGCTTCCGCGGATTCGGCGCCTTCGCCATCAGCATCCTCGGCAACGGCCAGGTCGGCCTCTTCGACGGGCTGCTCACCCTCGGCCGCTTCCACGGCCTGCGGCGCGCCCTCATACCGGTCCTGAGCACCGCCACGACGGCGGCGGCGGCGACGGCGGCGATCCTGGCCATTGCCTTCGCCGTTGGCAGCCTCGGCCGTGGTCTCCTCGATCTCCTCTTCGGCGACCTCGTCCTCCACCTCGTCCACGTGCTCCAGCGCACGATCGGTCTCGGCATAGATGCGCTCGGCGCTCACGGCGGCGGCGGGCTGGTCGTCGGCCGCAGTGCGGGCGCGGATGCGTTCCAGACGGTGGTCCGGCGGCACCAGGCTGTCGTCGGCCGACAGGAAGACGCGGAAGCCGTAGCGGCGTTCGATGGCCGTCAGGGCGTCGCGCTTCTGGTTCAGGATGTACAGGGTGACCGAGCTGGCGGCTGTCACCGTGATCTCGGTGGAGCGCCGGCGGATGCCTTCATCCTCGATGGCGCGCAGAACGGCCAGCGCGGCGCTTTCCAGCGAGCGCACCATGCCGGTGCCCTCACAATGCGGGCAGCGCTCGAAGTTGATTTCCTGCAGCGACGGGCGCAGGCGCTGACGCGACAGCTCCATCAGGCCGAAGGGCGAGATACGGCCCAGCTGGATGCGCGCCCGGTCGGCCTTCATGGCCTCCTTCAGGCGCTTCTCGACGGCGGCGTTATTGCGGCCGTCCTCCATGTCGATGAAGTCGATGACGATCAGGCCGGCCAGATCGCGCAGGCGCAGCTGGCGGGCCACCTCCTCGGCGGCCTCCAGGTTGGTGCGCAGCGCCGTCTCTTCGATGTTCCGCTCCTTGGTGGCGCGGCCGGAGTTGACGTCGATGGCGACCAGGGCTTCCGTCTGGTTGATGACGATGTACCCGCCGGAGCGCAGCTGCACCACCGGGTTGAACATGGCGTCGATCTGGTTGTCCACCTGGAAACGGTGGAACAGCGGAATGTCGTCCGTATAGAGCTGGATCTTCTTGGCGTGGCTGGGCATCAGCATGCGCATGAAGTCCTTGGCGGTGCGGTAGCCCGCCGCGCCCTCCACATGCACCTCGTCGATGTCGCTGGCGTACAGGTCGCGGATGGACCGCTTGATGAGGTTCGCTTCCTCATAGATCAGTGCCGGCGCCACCGCTTGCATGGTCTGCTCGCGGATGTTGTCCCACAGGCGCATCAGGTACTCGAGGTCGCGCTTGATCTCCTGCTTGGACCGTTCCATGCCCGCGGTGCGCAGGATGACGGCCATGCCCTTCGGGATGTCCAGCTCCTCCAACAACTCCTTCAGGCGCTTGCGATCCTGCGGGTTGGTGATCTTCCGGCTGATGCCGCCGCCCCGGGGGGTGTTGGGCATCAGGACGCAGTAGCGGCCGGGCAGGGACAGGTAGGTGGTCAGGGCCGCACCCTTGGTGCCGCGCTCTTCCTTCGTCACCTGCACCAGCAGGATCTGCCGGCGGCGGATGACTTCCTGGATTTTGTAAGAGCGCAGCGAGCGCGGACGGCGGCGTTCCTCGCCCTCCTCGTCGGCGTGCGCGGCCTCGCCATGGTGGCCGTTCTCCTGCGGGGCGCGATCCCCGCCGCGATCGTTACGGCCGCGACGGCCCCGGCGGCCGCGGTGACGGCGGCGGTCGCCACCCTGGCGGGCATTCTCGCCCTCGGTGGTCTCACCCTCGGCGGCCTCGCCGTCTTCACCCTCGTCACCGTCTTCGACGTCGTCGTCGCCTTCGGTGAAGTCCGCACCCTCGGCGAACTCGGCAGTTTCGCCATCGGCGTCGCCGGTGGTGGCGTGTTCCGCCGGCAGATCCTCGGTGATGTAGGGCTGCTCAATGGTCAGGGGCTGGGCCGGGGGCACGTAGGCCTCTTCCGGATGACCCTCCGGCACCACCAGGTCGGTGGCCACGGTTTCATGCGCGCCAACCTCGTCGGCCACCGCCTCATAAGCGGCGGCCGGGGCGGCTTCGCCTTCCTCATAGCTCACGGCGGAGGCGCCGGCTTCCAGCAGAGGCGGGTGCTCCGCCGCGTGCAGGGCCTCCTCCTCCTCGTGCTCCATCGCCTCGCGCTCGCGCTCCAGCTCCTCCTGCTCCCGCAGCAGGGCTTCGCGGTCGGCGACCGGGATGCGGTAGTAGTCGGGATGGATTTCGGAGAAGGCGAGGAAGCCGTGGCGGTTGCCGCCGTATTCCACGAAAGCCGCCTGCAGCGACGGCTCCACCCGGATCACCTTGGCAAGATAGATATTGCCCTTCAGCTGCTTCCGGCTGGCGATTTCGAAATCAAGCTCGTCCAGCTTGTTACCATTGACCACGACAACCCGGGTCTGCTCCGGATGCGTGGCGTCGACAAGCATACGCTTGGCCATTTTTTATCCTCATGGCACAGAGACGGCCGGCCCGCGCGACGAACGGGTTGACCGGTGTGCCACCGTTTAGTGCCGAAGCATCGGGTCCCCATCGCCGCCGAGGAAAGAACACCCCGAAACGGCGCTTCCAGGAAGCGGCCAGCGGGGGGGCGGGCGACCGGAACCTGGCGCCGGCCCAGACTTTCAAAGGGGCCAGCGCCGGCTTCGTGGTTTCACAGGACCGAGCATCCTTCCAGGCGTCACGCCCACGGATCGCATCACAGCGGACTTGGCTGGCTGCGGCACGAAACCCGGGGGCGACGCCCCGCCCCGGGGAGGGGCGGGCCAGGATACTGGTTGTCGCGAATTCAAGATAAACACGGGGTGGCCCATACTACAATGAAAGAATCACAGTCCCCGCAGTGCGCCCCTTGGGGGGGGAACGGGACAGGTCATGACGCGGGCGTCGATTGCAGCAGGCGCCGGGCCGGTATCGGTGCCGCTCCGGCGCCACCTATCCGTCGTTTCTTAGACAAGATCTCATGATCATGCTTGAAGCGGTTGATTCAAGGGCGGTATAAGGCCGGGTGCTGAGCCCGTCTCGTTCTGTTTCGGGGGGATGTGTCTTGTCCGCCTTTGGGCGCCGACACTGTTTGTTCTGGGGGCACCGGGGGACGCGGCGCGCGGCCCTGGCCGGGACCCTGGCGGGCACCCTCAGCCTGATATCCGCGATCATTCCCATGACGGTTTCCGCCGGCAGCCTGGGCACTCTAGACATGGCCCAGACCCAGGTGGCGCAGGCGCAAGTACTGCGCGTGCCATCCGCGCCCAAGCGCAGCGCGGTGCTGGCCGTGCGCTTGGGGTTGCAGGGCGACGAGACCCGCTTCGTCCTGGAGATGAGCGAGCGCACCGATTACCGCGTGGCCACCTCGGTCAGCCCGACGCGGGTGGTCATCGATCTGCCAGCGGTCAATTGGCAGGCGGCCCTGCCCGGGGCCGGCCGGGGCCTGGTTAAGGCCGTCCGCATGACCAGCAGCCTGACCGGGTCGGCCCAGGTGGTGCTGGAAACCGATGGCCCGGTGCGCGTGGCCAACGCCGATTTCCTGCCGGCGCGTGACGGCCATCCGCCGCGCCTGGTGCTGGACCTGGCCCACGGCGATCTGGGCAGCCTGATGGCGGCCGTCGCCGGCCCATCCGCACCGCCGCCACCCCGCGCGGAAGAGAAGGCCGTCGCCGTCTTGCCGGAGGCGCCGCCGCCGGGCGTTCCGTCCGTGGGGGCCGCCGTGGTGCCCGCCGCCAACCGCGTGGGCGCCCTGCCCACACTGCCGTCCGATCCGCCGCCCCCGCCCAAGGCGGCGCCGGTGGTGATGGTGCCGCCAGCGCCGGGCGCCAAGCCCACCCTGCGCGACCGCACGCCCCTGATCGTGCTGGACCCCGGCCACGGCGGCGACGATCCGGGCGCGACATCCGTCACCGGCGCTTATGAGAAGGACATCACGCTGGCCATGGCCCGGGCGGTGGCCCGCGCGCTGGAGGCCACCGGCCGCTACCGCGTGGCGCTGACCCGGGACAGCGACGTCTTCATCCCCCTGCGCGAGCGGCCCGGCAAGGCGCGGGCGCTGGGGGCCGACCTGTTCATCTCGCTGCATGCCGACATCGTGGTGGGGCGGCCGGTGCGCGGCCTGTCGGTCTACACCCTGTCGGACAAGGCCACCGACCGTGAGGCCGACATGCTGGCCCAGCGCGAAAACCGGTCCGACGCCATCGTCGGCATGGATTTGGCGGACCAAAGCGCGCAGGTGGCCAGCATCCTGATCGACTTGGCGCAGCGCGATACCCGCAACCAGTCCCGTCGCCTGGCCAACCTGGTGGTGGAGTCGGTGGGGCGCGACATCACGCTGTTGAACTCGCCCCTGCGCTCCGCCGGTTTCGCCGTGCTGACCGCGCCCGACGTGCCCGCCATCCTGGTGGAGATGGGGTACCTCTCCCATCCCACCGACGCCCGCCTGCTGGCTTCGGACAGCCATCGCCGCCGTTTCGCCGCCGACCTGGTGCGCGCAATCGACGGCTATTTTGGGCCGCGCCGCTCCCGCTCACGCAAATAAGCCACACTCGACGCAATAACCTGTCGCCGGCAGTCGTGCGCCTGGGGCATGCGCGCCGCCGCCGCCCGGACGGCGACAGGGCGGGCGCTTCCTGCTAGGGTGCGGCCGTCTTTCGGTCTTATCGCCTGCGGGTGTCGGTCGGTTCCATGCGCATTCTCGTCAAGTTGTTGGTCGTGTTGTTGATTCTGGCGGGCGCTGGCTGCGTCGGCCTCTACCTGGGCTATCGCCATTACGCGGCCGACCTACCGGATTATCACCAGCTGGTGGACTACCAGCCGCCCACCGCCACACGGGTTCAGGCCGGCGACGGCCGGCTGATCGCCGAGTTCGCGGCGGAGCGGCGGGTGTTCGTGCCCATCAGCCTGATCCCGAAGCGCGTGCGCCAGGCCTTCGTCTCGGCCGAGGACCAGAACTTCTACCAGCATGGCGGCGTGGATTGGCTGGCCATCGCCCGCGCCATGGCCACCAACGTGGAACGGGTGGGGCAGGACCGGCGGCCCATCGGCGCCAGCACCATCACCCAGCAAGTGACGCGCCTGTTCCTGCTGAACAACGAGGTCAGTTACGTCCGCAAGATCAAGGAGGCTATCCTCTCCTACCGGATCGAGGACGCGCTCTCCAAGGACCGCATCCTTGAGCTGTACCTGAACGAAATTTTCCTGGGCAACCGCTCCTTCGGCGTGGCCGCCGCGGCGCTGAACTACTTCAATAAGTCGCTGGATGAGCTGACGGTGGATGAGGCGGCGTTCCTGGCCAGCCTGCCCAAGGCGCCGGACCGCTATTACCGCGACCGCTTCCATGACGCCGCCATCGCCCGCCGCAACTACGTGCTGGGCCGCATGGCGGAGGATGGCTACATCACCGCCGCCGAGGCCAAGGAGGCCCAGGCCCGGCCGCTGACCTTCCGCGACCGCCATTCCGAGGGCCAGGTCGACGCCGATTACTTCGTGGAGGAGGTGCGGCGCGAGCTGCTGTCCGTTTACGGCGAGTCCAAGCTGTATGAGGGCGGCCTGTCCATCCGCACCACCCTGGATCCCAAGCTGCAGCAGGCGGCGGTGGAGGCCCTGCGCCATGGGCTGGAGGCGTTCGACCGCCGCAAGGGGTGGCGCGGCCCGGTGGCCCACCTGGATGGCCCGGCCAACTGGCAGGACCAGCTGGCCAAGGCGACCCTGCCGGCCGGCGGTGAACGCTGGCAGTTGGCCGTGGTGCTGAAGGCCGATGGCGAAGAGGCCGCCATCGGCCTGAAGGACGGCAGCCAGGGCAAGCTGCTGCCGGCCGACGTGCGCTGGGCCAAGCGCGCCAACGCGCTGACGCCCGGCGACCTGATCATGGTCGATGCCGCGATGTCGGAGGCCAAGCCGGCCTCGAAGGGCCAGAAGGCGGAAGACGCGAAGCCCATTCCTGGTGTCTACGCCCTGCGCCAGGTTCCCGAGCTGCAAGGGGCGGTCGTGGCCATGGACCCGCGCACCGGCCGCGTCCTGGCCATGAGCGGCGGCTTCAGCGCCCGCATCAGCGCCTTCAACCGCGCCACACAGGCCAACCGCCAGCCCGGTTCCGCCTTCAAGCCCTTCGTCTACCTGGCGGCGCTGGACCGGGGTTTCACCCCCTCCAGCCTGGTGCTGGATGCGCCCTTCTCGCTGGAGCAGGGGGCGGGGCAGGAGAAGTGGCGGCCCAGCAATTACACCGACCAGTTCTACGGCCCCACGCCGCTGCGCGTGGGCATCGAGAAGTCGCGCAACGTCATGACCGTGCGCCTGGCGCAGAACATCGGCATGCCGGCGGTGGTGAATGAGGCCAAGCTGTTCGGCATCAGCGACCACCTGGCGCCGGAACTGTCCATGGCCCTGGGCGCCGGGGAAACCACGGTGCTGAAGCTGACCACCGCCTACGCCATGCTGGACAACGGCGGCAAGCGCATCACCCCCACCTTCGTCGACCGGGTGCAGGACGCCAGCGGCAAGACCATCTACCGCCACGACCAGCGCGCCTGCGAAGGCTGCCAGCTGACGCCGGGCTCCGTGGCGCCTGTCGCTGACGTGGGCGCGGTGCCGGACGTGCCCGACACGCGCGAGCAGATCGAGGATCCCCGCACCGTCTACCAGATCGTCAACATCCTGCAGGGCGTGGTCGACCGCGGCACGGCGGCGGCGCTGCGGGTGCTGGGCAAGACTTTGGCGGGCAAGACCGGTACCACCAACGACAGCCAGGACGCCTGGTTCGTCGGCTTCTCCCCCGACCTGGTGTTCGGTGTCTTCACCGGCTACGACCAGCCGCGCTCCCTGGGCGATCACGAGACGGGCGCCTCGGTGGCCGTGCCCATCTTCAAGGAGTTCATGGAGACGGCGCTGGCCGACAAGCCCTCGCTGCCCTTCCGCGTGCCGCCCGGCGTGCGCCTGGTGCGCGTGAACCCCGAAACCGGCCGCCTGGCCGAGCCCGGGGACCGCAAGGCCATCTGGGAAGCCTTCATTCCCGGCACCGAGCCCAAGGGCGGCGAAGGCGTGCTGGACGGTGGCGATGGTGGCAGCGTCTGGGTGCAGGCCACCCCGGCGGCGCAGCAGCAGAGCACGCAGATGGGGACGGGAACGGGGACTGTTTATTGAGTATACCTCAGGTGTAAGCAAACGGGCCGCCTCAGCGATGGGGCGGCCCGTTCCGTTTCGTGCGCTGGCTTATGCGGCCGGCTTCAGGCGGGCGGCGGCGCTGGAGTGGGACAGGTTGGGCTTCAGCTTCTGCCGGGCGTCCTCATAGGCCTGCCAGTCGGCCTGGTTGGGCAGGGCGGGGATGGTGATCAACTCGCCCTGGTCCAGGCCGACCAGGGAGGCGTCGACCATCTCTTCCGCCGACATCACCCATTCCTGCGGGAGGTTGTCGGCCGGCACGCCGGCCACATCCCAGAACTCCGTCCGCGTGGCCCCGGGCAGCACGGCCTGGACACGGAGCCCCTTGCCTGCCAGCTCATGATGCAGAGATTGAGTGAATGCCACGACGAAGGCCTTGGTGCCGCCGTAGGTGCCGTTCATCAGCTCCGGCACGATGCCAACGACGGAGGCGATGTTGATGACCAGGCCGCCGCCCCTCGCCACCAGGCCGGGCACCGCCGCGTAGGTCAGGCGGGTCAGGGCGGTGACGTTCAGCTGGATCATCGCCTCCATGGCGTCCACGTTGCCCTCCAGCAGCGGGGCGGTCGCCCCCACGCCGGCATTATTGACCAGGGCAGTGATGCTGCGGTCTTCCCGCAGGCGGGCTTCGACGGCGCGCAGGTCGGCCGGTTTGGTTAGGTCGGCCGCCAGCACCTCCACTTTGCGCCCGGTCTCGGCCGCCAGGCGCTGGGCGTGGCTCTCCAGCCGGGCGGCGTTGCGCGCCACCAGGATGAGGTCATAGCCGCGGCGGGCCAAGCGGTCGGCGTAGATGGCGCCGATGCCGGAGGAGGCACCGGTGACGACAGCGGTGCCCTTGGAGGAAGAAGTGGTGCTCATGATCCGGTTTCCCTTGAGGCCGGCGGGATGCCGGCGTTGACAAGGGAAGAATACGAGCGCACGGTCATGACCTGAATGTCATTGATGCCACCTTTTAGGACATCATGTCTGTCAGGGGTGTTGGAGGTCGCCATGCGGCGCGTTGGTCTCGTCGTCTTCCCCGGTTTCCAGATTCTGGACCTGGTAGTGGTCACGGTGTTCGAGGTGGCGAACGTCATCGCCGGGCGCGCCATCTATGACGTGCACCTGGTGTCGGAGACGGGCGGCCTGGTTGTCAGCTCCGCTGGGGTGGCCGTGGACAGCCGTGCCCCGGACGAGCTGGCCTATGATACGCTGATGGTGGCCGGGCAGATGGAGATCACGCCGACGTCGCCTGGGCTGGTGGACCTGGTCCGGGACGCTGCTCGTGTTTCCCGCCGCACGGCCAGTGTTTGCACCGGCGCCTTTATCCTGGCCGAGGCCGGCTTGTTGGAGGGCCGGCGGGCCACCACCCACTGGGTCTATGCTCGCACGCTGCAGCGGGATTTTCCGGCTGTGCGTATGGATGAGGACTGCATCTTCATCCAGGACGGACCCATCTGGACCTCCGCCGGCATGACCGCCGCCATCGATCTGTCGCTGGCCCTGGTAGAGGCTGACCTGGGTGTAGATATATCGCGGGCCGTGGCGCGCAAGATGGTGGTCTATCACCGCCGTCCGGGCGGACAGTCCCAGTTCTCCGCCCTGCTGGAACTGGAGCCCCGGTCGGACCGCATCCAGAAGGCGCTGCGCTACGCCCGCGAAAACCTGACGGCGGATCTGTCGGTGGAAAAACTGGCGGAGGTGGCGAACCTCAGCCCCCGGCAGTTCAGCCGCGCCTTCCATGCCGAAACCGGCCAGTCGCCGGCCAAGGCGGTGGAGAATTTGCGCTTGGAGGCCGCGCGCGTGCTGATGGAGGAGGGGCGCCATCCCATCGAGATCATCGTGCGCGAGACCGGCTTCGGCGATCGTGAGCGCATGCGCCGGGCCTTCCTGCGCGCCTTCGGCCAGCCGCCCCAGGCCTTCCAGCGGGCCGCGCGGCTCAGCGCCTGATTAAAAAGTATTTTAATCGGCCATCGGCTGGGGGCGATGTATACGGGAAAATATAACGAAAATCCCGAAGGAAGTTCTCGTCATGATCCGTCCCACTGCCGTTGGTGCTGTGGTGTCAAGTTTGCTTGTCTTAAGCGCGCCGGCTGGCTCGGCGCATGCAGCAAGCACCGATGCCATCAGCGATTACTTCAACAATTGGTACGCCCGCGTGGATCAGGCCCAGTCGACTCAGCCCAGCTGGGTGACACCCCTGGTTACGGTGACCCCGCGGCTGGAGCAGGAATTCCGCTTCGACCAGACCAACCAGTACCAGGGCACCGGCGCCATGGTTCGCAACTATGGCGGCGGCAAAGGCCTGGAACTGATCCCTACCGCCACTACCGAGGTGGTGCTGAACATCCCCCCATATCAGGTGCGCAGCAACGTCAAGCCAGTACAGGGCTTCGGGGATGACCCCGTGCTGCTGGTGAAGCAGCGCCTGCTGTCCGCCAATGCGGAGCAAGGCGACTACATCGTCACGGCCTTTCTGGGCTTCCAGGCGCCCACCGGCATCAAGGCCTTCACCAACGACGCCTGGCTGGTGACGCCGACGCTGGCCGCCGGCAAGGGCTTCGGCCGCTTCGACGTGCAGGGCACCGTGGGCGTGGCCATCCCCATGGCGCATGAGAACACCATCGGCACGGCGGTGGCCACCAACGTCACCTTTCAGTACCACCTGGACGACTATTTCTGGCCGGAGCTGGAGGTGAACGACACCTATTGGTCCGGCGGTTTGCGCGACGGCAAGAACCAGGTGCTGCTGACCCCCGGTATCATCTTCGGCCGCTTCCCGCTGGGCGGCCATTCCAAAGCCAACTTCGGCTTCGGTTACCAGTTCGCCGTTTCGCCCAGCCTGCAGCGGGAGCCGGCGCTGACCCCGACCCTGGACCACGCCTGGGTCTTCACCGGCCGCATCTCGTTCTAGGAAGGCCGGTCAGGTTGGGATGCTCAGGCTGCCCAGTGTTTGGCGCAGGGCGGCCGCCTCGTCCCCGCCATTGGCCGCCTCGAATTCCCGCTGGGCTTCCCGCCACAGGGGGGTGCCGGCGCGCAGGGCCTCGCGGCCTTTGTCGGTCAGGGTAATCTCATGGCTGCGCCGGTCGGTGGGGCAGGGGGTGGTCTGGATCAGACCCTCCCGCTCCAGCGGGCGCAAATTCTTGCCGGTGGTGGTGCGGTCCAGATCCAGGCGCGCCGCCATCTCGTTCACCGACAGCGTGCCGGCCTCGTACACCATGGCCAGCATCGAGAACTGCGTTATGCGCAGACCGGTGGGCGCCAGCTTGGCGTCATAGAAATTGGTCATCCGCCGGGCCGCCCGTCGTAGGGCACCGCAGTTGCAATGGGCGACGCCGTCGCGCTGCTGGTCGAAACTCATTCCGCTCTCCTTACGCCGCTGTTCTATCAGGCGCTGGCGCATCGCGCCAGATAGGAGTATATGCCTGCATATAAGAGCATATCCTCCTATTCCATCCAGATGGGGACGAGAATCATGACCACCGACATCGGCACGACGCCGGCGGAAACCTTATCCGAGGCCGGGGAAGGCGCCCGGGTGGAGGCCAAGCCGGTGCCGCCCGCCCGCCACGCCCTGCTGCACGGGGCCATCGTGCCCACCATGCTGCGCCTGGCCCTGCCCACTATCGTGGTGCTGGTTATCCAGACGGCCGTCGGCGTGGCGGAGACGTATTACGTCAGCGCGCTGGGCACGGACGCCCTGGTGGGGGCGGCCCTGGTGCTGCCGGTATCCATGCTGATGACCATGGTGGCGGCCGGCGGCATCGGCGGCGGCGTGGCGGCGGCCGTATCGCGCGCCATGGGGGCGGGGCGGGTGCGCGACGCCAACGCCCTGGTATTCCACGCCTTGGTCCTGGCCGCCGCCTTCGGCCTAGTCTTTACCCTGGCGCTGCGGCTGGGCGGGCCGGCGCTGTACCGGTTGCTGGGCGGCACTGGCGGGGCGCTGGACGCGGCGTTGTCCTATTCCGGCTGGCTGTTCGCCGGCGCCGTGCCGGTGTGGATCATCAACCTCATGTCGGCCGTGCTGCGCGGCATCGGCAATGTGCGGGTGCCGGCGCTGGTCACCCTGGTGGGGGCGGCGGTCATGATCCCGCTGTCGCCCTTCCTGATCTTTGGCATCGGCCCCATCCACGGTTTCGGTGTCGCCGGCGCCGGTATGGCGGTCAGCGGCTATTACACCGTGGCGGCGGGCGTGCTGCTGGCCTATATGGTGCGCGGCCGGTCGGGCCTGGTCCTGCGCCGCGTCCCGCTGGAGGGGCGCTTGTTCCGCGACATCCTGGGCGTGGGCATCGTCTCGGCCCTCAGCGCCCTGCAGCTGAACCTGATCACTCTTCTGGTGACGGGTGCCGTCGGCCGTTTCGGGACGGAGGCGCTGGCCGGCTTCGGCATGGGCTCCCGCCTTGACTATCTGCTGATCCCCCTGCTGTTTGGCCTGGGCACGGCGGTTCTGACCTTGGTGGGCACAGCCATGGGGGCGGGCAACCAGGCCCGTGCGCGCCGCGCCGCCTGGATCGGCGCCCTGATGGGGGCCGCGGTGACGGAGGCGATCGGCCTGGCTGTGGCGCTGTGGCCGTCCGCCTGGGTCGATCTGTTCAGCCATGACCCCGCTGTGTTGGCCCATGGCGCCCATTACCTGCGCACGGTAGGGCCGGTCTATGGCGCCGTGGGCCTGACCTTCATCCTGGGCTTTGCCTCCCAGGGCGGCGGTCGGCCTCTGTGGGCCTTCCTGGCCGGCACCTTGCGCCTGATTGTCGCGGCAGGGCTGGGCTGGCTGGCAGTGGGGCTGGGCGCCGGCCTCGACATTTTGTTCAGCCTGGTGGCTGCGGCCTCCCTGGCCTCCGCCGCGCTGTGTGTTGCCGCCACCCTCAGCGGCGCCATCTGGCGGCCGGGGCGGGAGTGACTCCATAAGTTGTATTAACTGCATATTGCAATCATTTAAGTTGACTCCGGGGCGGCCTCGGGCCAGAAAAGTTCGGCCAAGACAACGAAGCCGTGGCCTGACCACCCTGCCGCTCGGGAGGCGGCGCCCAGACGCTGGACCCGCTCCCCGGTCCGCAGGGACCGTGCTGTTTTTGACCATTCCATGATGTCAGGTCCCCGCCCCCGGGCGGGGCGGCCGCACCCGCGCGCCATCCGCGACCCTTCGAAAACAGTGGCCCTTTCAAAACAGTGGGGAAAACGATGACGATCATTCAGCCTTATGGCGTTGCCATCACCCAGGCCATCGCGAGCGGCGACCTGGAGGAAATGAAGCGGGCCAAGGCCCTGGCCGAGGACCACGTCCAGCGTTACGGCGACATCCCGACGCTGCTGACGCACCTGAAGGCGGCCATCGCCAAGCTTGAGGCCGGCAAGACGCCCTGATTCCGAAGCCCGGACAGGGCCTTTTCACGTCCACAACTACAACTTATAAGGGATATATCATGAGTCACATCCCCCTTTATGCCGTCGCCGCCACCCAGGCCATCGCCAAGGGCGACCTGGCGCACCTGAAGAGCCTGCATGCCGAGGCTGAGAAGCACCTGCAGGAATACGGCGACGTCGCCACCGTGCTGCAGCTGCTGAAGGTTGAAATCGCCAAGGCCGAGGCCGCCAAGCCCTGATCCCAAGCGCCAAACCCGGGAGGTAAACCATGTCATCCGTTCACACTCTGTACGGCGTCGCTATCACCGATGCCATCGCCAAGGGCGACCTGGCGGAACTGAAGAAGCTGGCCGCCGAGGCCGAGGCGCATGTGCAGCAATACGGCGACGTCCCCACCCTGCTGACGCACCTGAAGCTGGAGATCGCCAAGGCCGAGGCGCGCAAGCCCTGAGCCCGGTGCCGTCTTGAGGCCGGCCGGCGCTTACGGGTGCCGGCCGCTTTCCCGCCCATCTCTCAAGGAACCCGCCCCATGGACACCAGCGCGTCCGCCCTGTCGCCTGCCCCGCAAGAGGTGCCCGTCCGCTTCCGCCGGATGGAGGACCACCACAACCTGGTGCCGGTGCATGTGGTGTGGGAGATCACGCTGGCCTGCAATCTGAAGTGCCAGCATTGCGGTTCCCGCGCCGGCCGGCCCCGCGCCGATGAGCTGACCACGGCGGAGGCGCTGGACCTGGTTGACCAACTGGCGGCCCTCGGCACGCGCGAGATGACCCTGATCGGGGGGGAGGCCTATCTGCGCCGCGACTGGATCGACATCGTGCGCCGCTGCCGCGACCATGGCATGCGCACCGCCATCCAGACCGGCGCCCGCAACCTGACCGACGCCCGCCTGGACCAGGCGGTAGCGGCCGGCCTGCAGGGGCTGGGCGTCTCCATCGATGGCTTGCCCGATCTGCACGACCGGGTGCGCGGCGTCCCCGGCTCCTACGACCAGGCCATCAGCGCGCTGCGCCGGGCCAAGGTGCTGGGCCTGGACGTGTCGGTCAACACCCAGATCGGGCCGGAGACGCCGGCCCATCTGCCGGACCTGATGGACCGCATCATCGAAGCGGGCGCCACCCACTGGCAGATCCAACTGACCGTGGCCATGGGCAACGCCGTCGACAACCCCGACCTGCTGCTGCAGCCCTATCAGCTGATCGACGTCATGCCCCTGCTGGCCCGCCTGTATCAGGAGGGGGTGGAGCGCGGGCTGCTGATGATCGTGGGCAACAACATCGGCTATTTCGGGCCCTATGAGCGCATGTGGCGCGGCTATGGCGATGAGTCCATGCACTGGACCGGCTGCGCCGCCGGCCAGACCACCATCGGCATCGAGGCCGACGGCACCATCAAGGGCTGCCCCTCGCTGGCCACCTCGCTCTATTCCGCCGGTCATGTGCGCGACATGACGGTGGAGGATATCTGGCGCCATACGGAGCGCATCAGCTTCGGCCGTCTGCGCTCGGTGGAGGAGATGTGGGGCTATTGCCGCACCTGCTACTACGCCGACGCCTGCCGCGCCGGCTGCACCTGGACGTCCGAATCGCTGCTGGGCCGCCGGGGCAACAACCCCTACTGCCACCACCGGGTGCTGGATCTGGCCAAGCACGGCCTGCGCGAGCGGGTGGTGAAGGTCAAGGAGGCGCCACCAGAGAGCTTCGCCATTAGCGAATTCGCCCTGATCACCGAGGCCATCCCGGGCATGGAGGATGCGCCACCCCTGCCGGCACGCGACCCGGAACATGTCCACATCCACCCCCGCGAGCGCGCGGCGGGCGGCGGCACCACGCCGCCCAGGCTGGAGGTCTGCCGGGGCTGCGACCAATACATCTGGCCGCACGAGGAGACCTGCCCCCATTGTGGCTCAGACGTGGCCGCCGAAGCCGCCCGCCACGCGGAGGACACCGCCCGCCGCCGTGCCCTGATAGAGCAGGCCAAGCGCTTCCTGGCAGGCCTGCAGACGGCGGGGATGGAGTGAGTTCTCGTCTTGGGATTGGGCGCGGCAGTTTATTTATTAACAGATAAATCCTGAATAATTATGGCCTTGTAAGTACTTGGCATTCAACATTATAGAATGTCTGGCTCTGAATTTTATTCCCGATCTTATTTCGGGTCGCGGAATCACTATTGGTCATCAGGAGATAATATCCTCTATATTTGAATAGAGTTTCCTTAGAGAAATCGCCATTAGCCTGTATTTCTTTAAATGTTATTTTGGACTCACTGAGATTTTGCTCCGCTCCAACTACCTGGCCAACTTTCTCAGATCCCTGGTATATGCCATCTGGGTCGGTATTTTCCTTGTCCGATGGAATTTGTTTTTCGATCGATGAATATATTTTTTGATTATTCTCATATTCATCATTCCACGCGCTATATCCAACGTAAAAAACCCCTAAGATAATAAGAATAACTTCAATAGTTGTGCGTGTTTTCTGGGGTATTACGCCAAATTTTTCGTGCATTGCTGGAAAAAATCTTTTCAATATTTTATCAATAGCCAGAAGATAGCCACCTCCACACCACTTTAACAGGGGGATGATGGTAATGAAGATGTATGTAAATACATTGTTCATATTTTGGTCCCAGATGAAATAAGTTTATCTGATGTAATGGATGCAGGTCGAAATCCCCCTTCAAAAAGGGGTCAACTCTCCAACGTAAATGCGATATCGTGCCAGCCGTTAGTGGCATCGTCCATAACTCGAATCGGCTGTTAGCTGATGATGGTTTTGAACACGCCCCGATCACTGCCGCCTTCCGGTGTCAGGATCAAGAGGGTGCAGCCAGCACGGATGCACCAGCGCTGATCGTGCAAATAGACCACACCTGGCCGCCCCGCGCCGCGCTCAGATCCAACGGGGGCGGCGACACGGGGCGGCCATTGCGGGTCCCGCTCCGCCGTCGGCGGCAGTTTCCAGGAAAGCAGACAACGCGGCCGACTGCCTGTCGGCCGCATGGCCCTGCGCCGAAAAGGTGATGGTGGTAAGGAAGCTGCCACCGGGGCCGGGTCCCGGCGGCGCATGGCCTCACACCCCCGCCTGCAGGCCCTTCACGAACTCCGACAGGCCCACCTGGCGGCGGCGCACCAGGCGTTCGGCGGTCAGGATGGCGTGGGCCTTGGCGACGGAGCTGTCCACGTCATTGTTGATGATGACATAGTCGTATTCGGCCCAGTGGCTCATCTCGTTGGACGCCTTGCTCATGCGCTTGGCGATTTCGGCCTGGCTGTCCTGGGCGCGGCTGGTCAGGCGGCGTTCCAGTTCGCGGGCCGACGGGGGCAGGATGAAGATGCTGACCAGGTCGTCGCGGGCCTTTTCCTTCAGCTGTTGCGTGCCCTGCCAGTCGATGTCGAACAGCACGTCGCGGCCGCCCGCCAGCGCCTGTTCCACCGGCTCGCGCGGGGTGCCGTAGTAGTTGTCGAAGACCTTGGCGTATTCCAGCAGCTTGCCCTGGTTCACCATCAGGTCGAATTCGGTGAGGCTGGTGAAGTGATAGTCCACGCCGGCAACCTCGCCCGGCCGCTTGGCGCGAGTGGTGGCGGAAACCGACATGGTCAGTTCATCATCCTGCTCCAGCAGGCGGCGGGCGATGGTGGTCTTGCCCGCGCCGGACGGCGAGGACAGCACCAGCATCAGGCCGCGGCGGTGCATGTAGGGGGGCAGGGCGGGGGACGGGGTGTCGGCGGTCATGGGCGTACTCACTAGGGGGGGCGTGCTCATTCGATATTCTGAACCTGTTCGCGGAACTGCTCGATCGTGGCCTTCAGCGACAGGCCGATGCGGGTCAGTTCCACGTCGGCGGACTTGGAACAGAGGGTGTTGGCCTCGCGGTTGAATTCCTGGCACAGGAAGTCCAGGCGCCGGCCCACGGCGGCCCCCTCGGCCAGCATGTCGCGGGCCTGGGCGATGTGGGCGCGCAGGCGGTCCAGCTCTTCCCGCACATCGGCCTTGGCGATCAGCAGCGCCGCCTCCTGGGCCAGGCGCTCCTCCGGCAGGGCCGGCACGGCCTCCAGCAGGGCCTGCACCTGGGTCTTCAGCTTGTCCCGGAGTGTCGCGGGCTGCAGCGCGGCGGTGCTGGCGGCGGCCTCGGTCAGCGACGCGATCTCATCCAGGTGGCCGGTCAGCACCGCGTGCAGGCGCGCGCCCTCGGCGGCGCGGGCGCTGGCCAGGGCCAGGATGGCCTGGGTCACGGTCTTACCGATGGCAGCCTCCAGTTCCGCCCGCTCCTCCGGCTGTTCCGTCTCCTCGCCCGTGTCGATGACGCCGCGCACGGACAGCAGGGCGTCGATGCGGGGCGGCGCCGCGCCGGCGCCCTCGATCTCCCGCACCAATTCCAGCACCTGGGCCAGCAACTCACGGTTCAGGCGCAGCGGGGCCGTGGTGGCGGTACGGTTGACGGTCAGGTTCAGGGTGACGTTGCCGCGGCGGATCAGGCGGTTCACCTCCGCGCGGGTCAGGGCCTCGATGGCGTCGAAGCCGGAGGGCTGGCGGGTGCGCAGATCCAGCGCGCGGCCATTGACGCTCTTCACCTCGACGATCCACGAGGTGCCGCTGGCGGCACCTTCCGCGCGGGCGAAGCCGGTCATGCTGGCGAGGGGGGAAGTCTTGCTCAAAGGGCGGGTCCCCAAGGGAAGGAGGAAGGCGACAGGGACGCAACCTCCGCCGCGCTGCCGGCTGGACCGGCGGCGAGACATGCTGCATCGTCTTGAGGCTAGGGTTATAGCCCGTGGCGGCGGCGACAAACAAGCAAGGCCCGGGGGTGGGCCGGTTGCGGTAAGTGCGTGGCCCCATTGATGATGCGGGCTTCACCACGGGGACAACAGGGGGGACGGGCGGTGCAGTCGCCGAACAGCATTCTGATCACCGGCGCGTCCAGCGGCATTGGCGAGGCCCTGGCCTTGGCCTATGCGGTGCGTGGGCGTCAGCTGTGGCTGACCGGCCGTGATTCGGCGCGGCTGGACGCGGTGGCCGACGCCGCGCGCGCCAAGGGCGCCCGGGTGACGGCGGCCACGCTGGACGTGCTCGACCGCCAAGCCCTGGCCGACTGGATCATCGCCGCCGACAACGGCGTGCCCATCGACCTCGCCATCGCCAACGCCGGCATCTCGGGCGGCACAGGCGGCGGGGATGCCGCCACCTCGGGCGAGACGGAGGAGCAGGCGCGCCGCATCCTGGCCGTGAACATCGAGGGCGTGCTGAACACCCTCCACCCCCTGATCCCGCGCATGGTGGCGCGCAAACGGGGGCAATTGGCGCTGATGTCCTCGCTGGCCGCCTTTCGCGGCATGCCGGGGGCGCCCGCCTACTGCGCTTCCAAGGCGGCGGTGCGGTCGTATGGCGAGGGATTGCGGGGGGAGCTGATGGGCAAGGGGGTGCAGGTCAACGTCATCTGCCCCGGCTTCGTGCGCAGCCGCATGACGGCGGTAAACAGCTTCCCCATGCCCTTCCTGATGGACGCGGACAAGGCCGCGCGCATCGTGGTGGCGGGGCTGGCCGCCAACCGGGCGCGCATCGCCTTCCCCTGGCCCACCTATGCCGTGTCCTGGCTGCTGGGCGTCCTGCCCCCCGGCCTGACCGACGCCCTGCTGGCCCAGGCGCCGCGCAAGGTTTAGGGCGCCAGCCTGGCGAGGGCGTCGGCCAACCGGTCCAACTCCGCCTCCGTCGTCAGATAGCTCAGGGACGCGCGGGCGATTTCCGTCAGGCCGCGCGTCGTCATGTCCAGCGGTGTGTAGGGCATGCCGTTGGCGCCCAGGGTCAGGCCCTGGTCCATCAACCGGGCGCGCACCGCCGAGCCCGCCAGGCCCTCCACCGTGAAGGACACCAGGCCGCTGCGGGTTTCCGGATCGCCGATGTCGCGCACGGTGACGCCGGGGATGCCCTCCAGGCGTCCCCGCAGCCCCTGCGCCAAATGGTGGATGCGGGCGCGGATGTGGTCGATGCCTAGTGCCAGGGCTTGTTCCAGGGCGTTGCCCAGGCCCAGCTGCAGGGCCACCGAGGCCTCCGACGCTTCCAGGCGGCGGGCATCGTCGCGGGGCGACACCGGGGCATGGTCAGCCCCCAAGTGCGTGGCCCAGGGCGAGGACTGCACGTCCAGCCAGGCGGGCGTGACCTTGTCCAGGAAGTCGCGGCGGACATACAGCAGGGCGGTGCCACGGGGCCCGCGCAGGTGCTTGCGTCCCGGCGCCTTCAGCATGTCGCAGCCCAGCGCCCGTACGTCGACGGGGATTTGCCCCACCACCTGGGCGGCGTCGATAACATAGGGAATGCCGGCGGCGCGGGCCACCCGGCCCACCGCCGCCGCGTCATTGACCAGGCCGCCGTTGGCAGCCCCCCAGGTCAGGCTGACCAGGCGCACGCGGTCGTCGATCAGGCCGGCCAGGGCGTCGGCGTCCACCCGGCCGTCCTCCAGGCTGGGAATCACCTCCACCCCGGCGCCGGCGCGGGCAGCCTTGTCGCGCAGAGTGGTCAGGTTGCCGCCCCATTCCTGGCGACCCACCAGAACGCGGTCACCGGGGCGCAAGGGCGGCAGGCTGGCGATGGCGGTGCCCCAGGCGGCGGAGCCACCGGTGGCGAAGGCGATCTCTTCCGGGGTGGCGTTCAGCAGGGTGGCCGCCGCCGCGCGCGTCCGCGCCACGCCGTCCGCCGCCATCACCGCCGCCTCCATGGGGCCGACCTCGGCCTCCAGGGCCAGATGATCGGTGATGGCCGCCAGGGTGCGGCGGGAGGACAGGCTGGCGCCGGCGTGGTTGAAGTGCACGCGGGGGCCAGCGCAGCCGGGCGTATCGGCGCGCAGCGCTTCGATCAGGGCATCGGTCAGGAGGGGCATGGGGATCACTCCGCCAATTCGATGATGGCCTCGACCTCCACCGCCGCGCCCCGCGGCAGGGCGGCGGCGCCGACGGCGGATCGGGCGTGGCGTCCTGCCTCGCCGAACACCGCCACCATCAGGTCCGATGCGCCGTTGGCCACCAGCGGCTGCTGGGTGAAGTCCGGCGCGCTGGCGACGAACACGGTCAGCTTGGCCACCTGCCGCACCTTGGCCAGATCGTCGCCCGCCGCCTTGGCGACGTGGGCGATGACGTTCAGGGCCGCAGCCTGGGCCGCCCGCACGCCATCCTCCACCGCGACCTGGTCCCCCAGCCGTCCCTGGGCGCCCGCCGGGGCGATCTGCCCGGCCACGAACAGCAAGGGGCCCACCCGGGTGGTGGAGACATAGTTGGCGGCGGGACTGGAGGGCTGCGGCAGGGTCAGGCCCAGGGACTGGACCTTTCCGGCGATCGAGATGGGCATGGCGGCGGCATTTCCTTGACTGCGGAATTCAATAATGTGGCGCCAGGATGCCCGCCGCCAATGCTCCCCGCCAATTCAAAGGGGCACGGGGGAGCGATCGATCTGGCTCATGGGTCGGCCACAGGTTACAGTCCGGTCCATGCGCCTGTCCCCCATCCTGCCGCCCCTGCCGGCCCTGCGCGCCTTCGAGGTGGCCGGCCGGCTGCTCAGCTTTCGCCAGGCAGGGCAGGAACTGCTGATCACCCAGAGCGCCGTCAGCCACCACATCCGCCAACTGGAGGAAAGCCTGGGCGTGCCCCTGTTCCTCCGCCACGCCCGGGGCGTGACCTTGACGGAGGCGGGCGCCCGGTATCTGGCGTCGGTGCGCCAAGCCTTCGGCCTGATCGCGGAGGCCACGCGCGACGTGCGGGCCCACGCCACGCGCCAGACGCTGCGGGTCAGCATGGTGCCGTCCTTCGCCGCCAATTGGCTGGTGCCGCGCCTGGACCGCTTTGCCGCCGCCCACCTGGACATCGACCTGATCCTGGACCCCACGCTGCGCAAGGTGGACGTGCCGAATGGCGAGGCCGACATTGGCATCCGCTATGGCGCAGGGCCGGAGCCCGGTGACGGCTTGGCGGGCCGGTTGCTGCACATGGACCGCCTGGCACCCGTGGCCGCACCCGCCCTTCTGCGGCGCGGGCCGCCGCTCCAGGCGCCGGGTGACCTCCTTGCCCATCCGCTGCTGTTCACCATCCGCCCGCTGGAATGGCGGGTGTGGGCGGCGGCGGCGGGTGTGGGTTTGAAGGCGGCCCGCACGGTGCAGCTGACCGACTACAACATCGTGCTGCAGGCAGCGGTGGAGGGACAGGGTGTGGCCATGGGCCGGGCGCTGCTGGTGCAAGATCGCTTGCGGTCCGGCACGCTGGTGTCGCTGTTCCCGGAGGTGGTGGTGGAGACGCCCCAGGTGGCCCACTGGCTGGTCTGGGCGGCGGCGCGGGCGCCGACCCCGGCCATGACGGCGTTCATCGACTGGATCGTGGCGGCGGTGACCGATGCCGCCCCGGCCGCCTCTGGCGGCATGCTTGATGTCGCCCTGGCCGCCTCTGGCGGCATGCTTGATGTCGGGTGAAACGGTCCCTAGACTGCGAACATAAGTCGTGGTGGTCCAGCGACGATCTCGGGGTGCTCTGTTCACTGCCTAGGCGTCTTGGGGTTGGGTTGGGGAACAGGCTCCTTGGCATCACATGCAGGTGTTCGACCGGATCGTGACGCGGGCGTGGGTGTCGGCGCGGCCAAGCTACGTACGCTGGAACTTGGCCGTTTCCTTGCCGCGACCATCATCGTCCTGACTCACCTCCTCCTGTGGGTGAACAAGTTGGCGGCCCCTGGCACGGGTCCGCTCCTGGGCGGATGGCGGCCCCCTGGGGCGTTCGGCGTGACTTATTTCTTCGTTCTGTCCGGCTTTGTCATGATGACGGCCCATCACCGGGATTGGGGCGACGCCGCTGCCGTGCCGCGATTCTGGTGGCGGCGGCTGTGCCGCATCTATCCCACTTATTGGCTGGCCTTGCTGATCCCGGTTTACTACCTGCACAGCACCGTGGCGCCGGCGTCGCTGGCGCAGATGTATCTGCTCTCGCCCTGGCACGATAAGGACTTCATTCCCGCCGCCTGGTCGTTGCGCCATGAGCTGGTGTTCTATTTCTTCTTTGGCTTGGCGCTGATGCCGCGCGTCGGCCGTCCCATCCTGGCCCTCTGGATCGGCGCCACCCTTTGGCGGTGGGTGCCGTGGCCGGTGCTGGACATGCTGCGCCTGCCACATCCCACCTGGCTCAATCACGTGGTGGAAACCTATTTGGGCGAGCGGCTTTTCAGTTACTTTAATTTTTATTTCATCGCAGGACTGGCCGCCGGCTGGATCTTCCTCAAACGCCGCCCGGGTCCCCGGGCCAGCCTGGCCCTGGTGGCGCTGGGCGTCGTGACCATCCTGGCGACATTGCCGGAGATCGATTGGGGCAGGGACTATGGGACGCCGGCCATGATGATGCGGATGTCCGTCCTGTTCGCCGTCACGCTGCTGGGGCTGGCGGCGCTGGAAGATCATGGCATGCTGCGACTGGGCCGTTTCGCCGATCGGGCGGGTGCCTTGTCCTATCCCCTCTATATTCTTCACATGCCGCTGCTGCTGGCGCTGGAATTGAACCTGCCGGCGTTCAGTGCGGGTGGGTGGGCCCTGCACGGGCTGTTCCTTGCCGGCCTCTTGCTGCTCTCCGCCGCTTCCCTGCTGGTCAGCGTCACGTTCGACCAGCCGATGCAGCGCGCGTTGCGTGCCCTTGGGCGGCATCTGGGGGGATTGAGGACGCGGCCAACGGCCGATTCCCTTTCCGGGGAGGCGGTGGCGCCGCAGCCCCCCAGCTTTTGACGCGTCGCGCCTCAGTCCCGCGTGTAGCCCCACACCGCCGCCGGCGGAATGTTGGAGACGGCCCAGCCCAGGCGCTTGCCCGACAGGTGCAGGGCCTGGCGGCGCAGGGGGGAGCGCAGGGAATAGGTGAAGGACAGGAATTGCCGGCCCTTGGGCATGACGGCATAGGCCTCGTCCATGATCAGGCGCTGCGCTTCCGCCGGGATCAGGATCATGGGGATGCCGCAGACGATGGTGCCGACCTTGCCCACCCATTGCGGCGGCAGCAGGCTGCGCACGTCCTTCACATCGCCCAGCAGCACGGAGACGCCGGGGAACTTGGCCGTCATGTAGGCGTGCAGCTCCTTGTCCCGCTCGATGACGAACAGGCGCGAGGCGGGGATGCCGGAGTCCAGCAGGGCCTTGGTGATGGCGCCCGTGCCGCCACCATATTCCACCACGATCTCATCCGCCTCGCGCCGCACATGGCGGGCCATCAGGCGGCCCAGCGACGGTGCCGAGGGGGTGATGGAGGCGATGGAGACGGGGTTGGCGGCCCAGCGGCGGAAGAACAGCCAGGCGGGATTCTCATTGGCCGGGCTCTGCGTCCGGGGGGAATGGCCGCGCGGTTGGCAGCTCTTGGCGGAACCCCGGGCGGCGAACTTCTTGCCGTTCAAGGTCGTCTCGGCGCGGTCGGTCGGCATGGTTCAGGCGTTCCTCAGCATCGGCATTCCAGCGGCGGTGCGCCCAAACCGGGGCGTCAAGGCTCTGTTCAGGTCGGTACTCAGGGGCCCCAGGCCCCCGAAACGGTCGCGTGCACGGAACATAGGGGCAGAGATGGCACGCACCGCCCCGATTTGCAATGACGGGTGTGTTACACCCCCGTTTCCGTTACGCAATTTCGGATTAGACTTTAGGAGCGGGGTGCGGCAGTGGGGCGCAGGGCATGGGCGCCGGGCGGAATCGGCCGTAGCTCATGACCCCGCCGCCATCGCTTCCTCCAGCTGTTCCGACAGGGTCAGCCAAGCTTCTTCGGCGGCGTCCAGGTCTTTCTGCACCTGGCCCAGCTCGATCTGCAGCTTGGTCACGGCCTCCTTCGGGCCTTGGTACAGGGCGGGGTCGGCCAGCTTCTCGTCCAGCTTGGCCTTCTTGGTGCCCAGCTGGCCCATGCGCTTTTCCGCGTCCTCCACCTTGCGGCGCAGGGGGGCCAGCTGCTGGCGCAGCTCGGCGGCGGCCCGCCGCTCTTCCCTGCGGTCGCGGCCCGCGGCGGGGGTGACGTCGCGGGAGGCGCTGTCGCTGCGCCGCTGGTCCAGCAGCCAGGCGCGGTATTCGTCCAGGTCGCCGTCATAGGGCTTGCACGTGCCGTCGGCCACCAGCCACAGCCGGTCGGCCGTCAGCTCCACCAGGTGCGGGTCGTGGCTGATGAGGATGACGGCCCCCTGATAGCCGTTGATGGCCTCCACCAGGGCCTCGCGGCTGTCGATGTCCAGGTGGTTGGTCGGCTCGTCCAGCAGCAGGATGCCCGGCGCCTCGCGGCTCATCAGCGCGAACAGCAGGCGCGCCTTCTCCCCGCCCGACAGGTCGCGGATCAGGGTGTCGGCCTTCACCTGGGGGAAGCCGAAGCGGCCCAGGTGGTTGCGCACCTGCTGCTCGGTGGTGCCCTTCATGGCGGCCTGGGTCTGCTGCACCGGCGTCCAGGCCAGGTTCAGCTCCTCCGCCTGGTGCTGGGCGAAGTAGCCGACCTTCAGCTTGGAGGATCGGCGGACCTCGCCCCCCATGGGGGCCAGCCGCCCGGCCAGCATCTTCACCAGCGTGGACTTGCCGTTGCCGTTGGCGCCCAGCAGGGCGATGCGATCCTCGGGGTCGATGCGCAGGTTCAGGTTGCGCAGGATGGCCTTGTCGCCATAGCCGACGACGGCGCCGTCCATGTTGATCAGCGGCGGCGACAACTCCTCGGGCGAGGGGAAGTCGAACCGCGTGCGGTGTTCCTCCAGCACGGTGATGGCCGGGCCCAGCTTCTCCAGCGCCTTAAGGCGGCTTTGCGCCTGCTTGGCCTTGCTGGCCTTGGCGCGGAAGCGGTCCACGAAGTCCTGCATGTGCTTGCGCTGGGCTTCCTGCTTGGCCGACTGGGCCTTCAGGTTCTCCAGCTTGGCGGCGCGCACGGTGACGAACTGGTCATAGCCGCCACTGTAGGAGGTCAGCTTCTGCTGATCCAGGTGGATGGTCGTGGTCGGGACCTTGTTCAGCAGTTCCCGATCATGGCTGATCAGCAGGATGGTGTGCGGATAGTTCTTGAGATAGCTCTCCAGCCACACCGTGGCTTCCAGGTCCAGATGGTTGGTCGGCTCGTCCAGCAGCAGCAAGTCAGGCTGGGTGAACAGCACGCCGGCCAGGGCGACGCGCATGCGCCAGCCGCCGGAGAAGTCGGCGCAAGCGCGCTCCTGTGCCGCCGCGTCGAAGCCCAGGCCGGACAGGATCTGCGCCGCCCGCGCCTCCGCCGAATGGGCACCGATGTCCGCCAGGCGGGTGTGCACCTCGGCGATGCGGGCGGGGTCCGTCGCCGTCTCCGCCTCCGCCAGCAGGGCCGTGCGTTCAGTGTCCGCCGCCATGACCGTGTCCAGCAGGCTGGTGGCCCCCGCCGGCACCTCCTGCCGCACCATGCCCATGCGCATGCCGCTGGGCAGGCTGATCTCCCCGCCGTCGGGGTGCAACTCGCCAGCGATCAGCTTGAACAGGGTGGACTTGCCCGTGCCGTTGCGGCCTACCAGCGCCACCTTGTGGCCCCTGGGCACGACGACGGAGGCCTGGTCCAGAAGGGTGCGGCCGGCGATGCGGTAGGTCAGGTCGGTGATGGTCAGCATGGCGGCCCTCTTAGCATGAGGCGCGCCAGAAGGCACTGCTCAGCTTAAGCGGTCAGGTCTCAGAAAGGCGAACTGTACAGTACGTATATAATGTACCTAATATACGTCATGAGGTATTGAGGAGCTGTGTTTATGGTCGCTAGGCGATCGAGCATTGAAGCCTTGCCCCGGCGCAACGCCACCCAAGTGCGCAGCCGCTGGGCCGAGGTGGCGCGGGAAGTGCAGGCCAGCGGCAGCGTGGCCATCACCAACCATGACCGGGTGGAAATGGTGTTGGTTTCGGCTGAGGAATACGAACGGCTGGCGACCAAGGCCGCTGGCGGGCTGGTGCAACAGCAGGCTACCTTGGATCGGTTGGTTGCACAGTTCGATGCGGAATTGGCCACGCTGCGGGAGCCCGGGGCCAAGGATCGGCTTGAGGACATGCTGGCATCCCAAGGCCAGGGCGGGCCTCGACCGAAGGCGGGCTATTCATATTGAGCGACCCCAGGCCCTTCATTGTGGTGCTGGCGGGGGTGAACGGTGCCGGCAAAAGCTCTGTCGGTGGTACGATCTTGGCGACCCACGGCCTATCGTTCTTTAACCCGGACACGATGGCCCGTCGAATAGTCGCGCAAACCGGGATGGGGGCCGAGGCTGCGGATGTGCGAGCCGGGCGCCAGGGCTTGAGCAATCTCCGTCAGGCTATCGCTGATGAAACCAGCTACGCGTTCGAGACCACGCTGAGCGGAAACGCCATTCCTTCCCTATTGCTGAAGGCGGCGGCCACGCATCGGATCATCATGCTGTATTGTGGATTGGAAACGGTGGAGCTGCATCTGCGGCGGGTCGCTCAGCGCGTGGCCTTCGGTGGGCATGCCATCCCGGAAGCTAAGATACGGGAACGCTGGGTTACGTCTCGCGCCAATCTGGTCCGTATCCTGCCGGTGATCAGTCACCTTCAGCTTTTCGACAATAGTTTTACTGTCGGGGCGGGTGACGACATCCCGCCGGCGCGATTGGTCCTGGAGATGCGGGACCGTGAAATTTTTGTGCCACCGGCCGGGGACTGGGCTGCGCTGGCGTCCATTCCAAACTGGGCAAAGCCCATTTTCCAGGCGGCGCGCGACCTGGCAAAGGGGCCGGGTGGTGCCGAAAAGGCCTGACGGCTGCGCATCGCGGGCAGAGCGACGCCTGTTGCGGCCCCGCGTGCGCCCGTATATAACGCCGCCACTTTCGAGATTCCTCGTATCAAATCCCAGGAGATCCGGCCATGGCCGTCGAACAGACCTTCTCGATCATTAAGCCCGACGCCACCCGTCGCAACCTGACCGGCAAGATCAACGCCAAGTTCGAGGAAGCCGGCCTGCGCATCGTCGCGCAGAAGCGCATCCAGATGACCAAGCAGCAGGCCGAGAAGTTCTACGAAGTGCACGCCGCCCGCCCGTTCTACGGCGACCTGGTGTCCTTCATGACCTCCGGCCCGGTGGTCGTGCAGGTCCTGGAAGGTGAGAACGCCGTGGCCCGCAACCGCGAGATCATGGGCGCCACCAACCCGGCCAACGCCGACGCCGGCACCATCCGCAAGGAATTCGCGGAATCGATCGAAGCCAACTCCGTCCACGGCTCCGACAGCCTGGAGAACGCGAAGATCGAGATCGCCTACTTCTTCGCCGGCACCGAGATCGTCGGCTGAACGCCGGCGTCACGGATGACGATCTAAGGGAAGCGGCCCCGGGGGATGCCTCGGGGCCGCTTTTCTTTTGGCTGCGCCGGTTCCTCCTGGGTGTCAGGGCGGCGGCAACCATGGGTTTAGGGGATTGGAAACGGTGGGATTTTGCCATTAAATTAGGCGGCGGTGGGCGCTGGCGCGGTTTTGCGCATTTTTCTGGCCGTGCGGTCAAAAAAAACCTGACCAAATGGTCAAATTCATGTCACTCTCCATTCCATAAATTACGGGCTATAGAATACGGGTCCGCCTGGCCGACAGGGGCCGGGCGCCTGCTGGGAGAGTGGCTTTGGCACAGCGTCACGACGGCTTCGGCATCCATCCCTCCATCCCCTACGCGGCCCCCGACGGCCGTGGGGCCGGCCCGGGCTTGAGCGGCAGCGTTCCGAACAACATGGACGCCTTCTGGATGCCGTTCACGGCCAACCGCCAGTTCAAGAAGGCGCCGCGGCTGTTCGTGGGTGCCAAGGACATGCACTACACCACCGACGACGGGCGCCAGGTGCTGGACGGCACCGCCGGCCTGTGGTGCGTGAACGCCGGCCATTGCCGGCCTGAGATCGTTCAGGCGGTACAGGCCCAGGTGGCGGCCATGGACTACGCCCCCGCCTTCCAGATGGGCCATCCGGGCGCCTTCGAGCTGGCGGCGCAGCTGGCGGCCCTGCTGCCCACCGGCATGGACAAGGTGTTCTTCACCAATTCCGGTTCCGAATCCGTGGACACGGCGCTGAAGGTGGCGCTCGCCTACCATCGCGCCCGGGGGGAGGGGACGCGCACCCGCTTCATCGGGCGCGAACGCGGCTACCACGGCGTGGGCTTCGGCGGCATCTCCGTCGGCGGCATCGTCACCAACCGCAAGTTCTTTGGGCCCATGCTGGCCGGTGTCGACCATCTGCCGCACACCCATGACAAGGCGCACCAGGCTTTCACCAAGGGTCAGCCGGAATGGGGCGCGCACCTGGCGGATGAGCTGGAGCGCATCGTCACCCTGCACGACGCCTCCACCATCGCCGCCGTGATCGTGGAGCCGGTGGCGGGGTCCACCGGCGTGCTGCTGCCGCCCAAGGGCTATCTGGAAAAGCTGCGGGCCATCTGTGACCGCCACGGCATCCTGCTGATCTTCGATGAGGTCATCACCGGCTTCGGCCGTCTGGGCGCGCCCTTCGCCACCGACTATTTCGGCGTGGTGCCGGACATCATCACGGCGGCCAAGGGCCTGACCAACGCCACCGTCCCCATGGGCGCGGTGTTCTTCAAGAACCACATCTATGACGCCTTCATGACCGGGCCGGAGAACGCCATCGAGCTGTTCCACGGCTACACCTATTCCGGCCACCCGCTGGCCACCGCCGCCGGCCTGGCGACCCTGAAGATCTACAAGGAAGAGGGGCTGCTGACCCGGGGGGCGGAGCTGGCGTCCTATTGGCAGGAGGCGGCGCACAGCCTGCGCGGCCTGCCCCACGTCATCGACGTGCGCAACCTGGGCCTGATCGCCGGCATCGAGCTGGAGCCCATCGCCGGCAAGCCCACGGCGCGCGCCTTCGACGCTTTCCTGCGGGCCTTCGAGAAGGGCCTGCTGATCCGCACCACCGGCGACATCATTGCCCTGTCGCCGCCGCTGATCATCGAGAAGAGCCATATCGACCAAATCTTCGGCACGCTGGCCGAGGTGCTGCGCGACCTGCCGTGAGGATTGGCGATCCAAAAGGGGCAGGGTGGCTCGGCAGAAAATAAAGATCGAAAAATAAAACGAACAAAGGCATACGCCTGCGACACGCGTACCTCTGAACAGGACCGCCGCGAACGCACGACCGTTCCGGCGGGGGCCCAGCAAAGGGCGGGAAAGGACGGGAGCAGTAGATGAGTGGCGTAAACGGGGCCGCCCGCAGCAACCAGCTTAGCCTGGACCGGGACTTGGTCTCCCCCTTCACCGCCTTGCAGGCCATGGCGGAGAGCAGCCGGTGTCTCTATTGTTATGAGGCGGCCTGTGTCACGGCCTGCCCCACCGCCATCGACATTCCGGGCTTCATCCGCAAGATCGGCACCGGCAATGTGAAGGGGGCCGCCCGCACCATCCTGGACGCCAACATCATGGGCGGCACCTGCGCCCGCGCCTGCCCGACGGAGGTGCTGTGCGAGCAGGCCTGCGTGCGCAACAAGGCAGAGGCGGAACCGGTGCTGATCGGCAGGCTGCAACGCTACGCCACCGACGTGCTGTTCAAGGCGGGCGTGCAGCCCTTCACGCGACAGGCGCCGACCGGCAAGCATGTCGCGGTGGTGGGCGGCGGCCCGGCCGGCCTCGCCTGCGCCCACCGGCTGGCCCTGCTGGGGCACGAGGTCACGGTGTTCGAGGCCCGCACCAAGGCCGGCGGCCTGAACGAATATGGCCTGGCTGCCTACAAGATGGTCGACGACTTCGCCCAGCGCGAGGTGGACTTCATCCTGTCTCTGGGCGGCATCACGGTGAAGACGGGCGTGGCCCTGGGCCGCGACGTCACGCTGGCCCAACTGCGCCAGGACCATGACGCCGTGTTCCTGGGCCTTGGTTTGGCAGGCATCAACACCTTGGGCGTGGCCGGCGAGGATTTGGCCGGTGTGGCCGACGCGGTGGACGTCATCGCCGCGCTGCGTCAGCGGGCCGCCCCGCCGGTGGCCTTGGCCGGCCCCCTGGCTGGGCGCCGTGTGGTGGTCATCGGTGGCGGCAACACGGCGGTGGACGCCGCCATCCAGTCGCTGTGCGCCGGGGCGGCGGAGGTCACCATGGCTTACCGCCGGGGCACGGCCGAGATGGGCGCCACCGGGCATGAGCAGGATCTGGCCCGCACCCAGGGGGTGGTCCTGCGCACCTGGCTGGCGCCGCGCGAGATCCTGGGAACCGGCGGCGCCGTCAGCGGCATCGTGCTGGAACGCATGGCGATGGACGCCGGCCGCCTGGTTGGCACCGGCGAGACGGTGACCATCCCCTGCGACGTCGTGTTGAAGGCCGTGGGGCAGAAGCTGGCGCCCGGCGGGCTGGACGGCCTGGCCCTGGCGGGGGGCCGCATCCAGGTGGACGAGACCCTGGCCACCAGCTTGGCCGGCGTCTATGCCGGCGGCGATTGCATCAAAAGCGGCGAGGATCTGACCGTGCAGTCCGTGGCGGACGGCAAGGCGGCGGCCTTCGCCATCGACGTTTACCTCAAGGCTTGAACAGGGGAGGGACGACCCATGGCCGATCTTCGCGGCACCATCGCCGGCATCAAATCGCCCAACCCGTTCTGGCTGGCCTCCGCCCCGCCCACGGACAAGGAATACAACATCGTCCGGGCCTTCAAGGCCGGTTGGGGCGGTGTGGTGTGGAAGACCCTGGGCGAGGACCCGCCCGTGGTCAACGTCAGCAGCCGCTACGGCGCCCTGCTGGACAGCAACCGCACCATGATCGGCTTCAACAACATCGAGCTGATCACCGACCGCCCGCTGGAGGTCAACCTGCGGGAGATCGCGGCGGTCAAGAAGGCCTGGCCCGACCGCGCCGTCGTCGTCTCCCTCATGGCGGTGATGACGGAGGAGGCATGGGCCGGCTTGGCTCGGCGGGTCGAGCCCACCGGGGCGGACGGGCTGGAGCTGAACTTCGGCTGTCCCCACGGCATGTGTGAGCGCGGCATGGGCTCCGCCATCGGCCAGGTGCCGGAAATGGTGGAGCAGGTGACCCGCTGGGTGAAGAACGCCACCCGCCTGCCGGTGATCGTGAAGCTGACGCCCAATATCACCAACGTGCTGTGGTCGGCGGAAGCGGCCAAGCGCGGCGGGGCCGACGCCGTGTCGCTGATCAACACCATCAACTCCATCGCCTCCGTCGACCTGGACGCCATGGCGCCCACCCCCACCGTGGGCGGCAAGGGCACGCACGGCGGCTATTGCGGCCCGGCGGTGAAGCCCATCGCGCTGAACATGGTGGCGGAGATCGCGCGCAATCCGGACACGCGGGGCCTGCCCATCTCCGGCATCGGCGGCATCGGCACCTGGCGCGACGCGGCGGAGTTCCTGGCCTTGGGCTGCGGTTCCGTCCAGGTCTGCACCGCCGCCATGACCTATGGCTTCCGTATTGTCGAGGACATGATCGACGGCCTGTCGGCCTGGATGGATGAGAAGGGCTATCGCACCCTGGCCGATTTCCAGGGCCGCGCCGTGCCCAACGTCGTCAACTGGAACGACCTGAACATGAACTTCGTCACCAAGGCGAGGATCGACAAGGACCTGTGTATCGACTGCGGCCGCTGCCATATCGCCTGCGAGGATACCTCGCACCAGGCCATCCGCATCCTGCCCGGCGACGGGAAACGCCTGTTCGAGGTGGTGGATGAGGAATGCGTGGGCTGCAACCTGTGCGCCCATGTCTGCCCGGTGCCGGATTGCATCACCATGCATGAGCAGGAGACGGGCCGTCCCTACCTGACCTGGCCGGAGCATCCGCAGAACCCTGCCCGCGTCCAGCCGCCGAAAGCCGCCGAATAAGGGAGCGCATGAGTCATGAGCACTGAGGCCAAGTTCGGCACGAACGTCGCCATCAACGGCAGCCGGCTGTGGGACAGCCTGATGGAAATGGCCAAGATCGGCGCCACGCCCAAGGGCGGCGTCTGCCGCCTTGCCCTGACGGACCTGGACAAGCAGAGCCGCGACCTGTTCGTGACGTGGTGCCGGGACGCCGGCTGCACCATCACGGTGGATGCCATCGGCAACATCTTTGCCCGCCGCCCCGGCCGCAACAACGCGCTGCCGCCCATCCTGATGGGCAGCCACCTGGACAGCCAGCCCACGGGCGGCAAGTTCGACGGCGTCTATGGCGTCCTGGCCGGGCTGGAGGTGGTGCGCACCTTGAACGACCTGAACTACCAGACCGAGGCGCCCATCGAGGTCGTGGCCTGGACCAATGAGGAAGGGTCCCGTTTCGCGCCGGCCATGGTGGCATCGGGCGTTTTCGCCGGCACCTTCGACCTGGAGTACGGCCTGTCGCGCAAGGACCTGGACGGCAAGACCATGGGGGAGGAGCTGGCGCGCATCGGCTACGCCGGCGACGCTCCCATTCGCGGCCGCGACCTGGGCGCCTACTTCGAGGCGCATATCGAGCAGGGGCCCATCCTGGAGGCGGAGGACAAGATCATTGGCGTGGTCACCGACTGCCAGGGCCAGCGCTGGTATGAGGTCACCTTCACCGGGCAGGAGGCCCACGCCGGCCCTACGCCCATGAGCCGCCGGCGCGATGCCCTGCTGGGCGCCGCGCGCGTGGTGGACGCGGTCAACCGCATTGGCCTGGAACACGCCCCCTTGGCCTGCGCCACCGTGGGCCTGATGCAGATTCACCCCAATTCCCGCAACGTCATCCCCGGCCGGGTGTTCTTCACCGTCGACTTCCGCCACCCGGACGATGCCGTGCTGGCGGAGATGGACGCCAAGCTGCGTAACGCCGTTACACGAGTCGCCCAGGAAATCGGCCTGGAAACTGAATTCGAGCAGATTTGGTACTATGCCCCGGTGAAGTTCGATGCGGGTTGCGTCGATGCCGTGCGCGGCGCCGTGGCGGAATTGGGCTACAGCAACCGTGACATGGTGTCCGGGGCGGGGCACGACGCCTGCTACCTGGCCCGTGTGACCCCGACATCGATGATCTTCATTCCTTGTGTGGACGGCATCAGCCATAACGAGATTGAACACGCGCATCCGGAATGGTGTGAGGCTGGATGCAATGTTCTGTTGCGGGCCGTGGTGGCAAAGGCCGACGCCACCTGACCCGCGTTCCAGGCAATGGGTCGAGGGGTTGGGAGTACAGATGGCGCAAGGTGTTGGGGGAGCGTCCAAGAAGGACCAGAAGACGGTACGGGCGGACGCGTCGGCCGCGGCGCCCGAGGGTGGGATCCGGCGTGAGAATCTGCGGCGCATCCTGACGGCGGCGGAACAGGTGTTCGCCGAGCAGGGGTACGGCGGCGCCACCACGGCGGCCATCGCGCTGCGCGCCGGCCTGCCCAAGGCCAACGTGCACTATTATTTCAGCACCAAGCACGAGCTGTACCGCGCCGTGCTGGCCGATATCCTGAAGCAATGGCTGGACCCCCTGGCCCATGTCACGCCGGACAGTGACCCGGCCCAGGCGCTGGCGGGTTACATTCGTGCCAAGATGCGGGCCACGCGCGACCGCCCGGTGGTGTCCAAGGTCTTCGCCAGCGAAATCATCCATGGTGCCGCCGAGATCGAAGGTTTCCTGACGTCCGACCTGAAGAAACTGGTGGATGAGAAGTCGGCCGTGCTGGACGGCTGGATCGCCGAGGGCCGCATGGCGCCGGTGGATACCCGGCACTTCTTTTTCTTCATCTGGGCGGTGACCCAGCACTACGCCGACTTCGACGCCCAGGTGCGCGCCGTGCTGGGCCGCAAGAAGCTGACCCGTCGCGACTTCGACGCCATCACGGTGGAGGTCGTGCGCTTCATTCTGCGGGGTGCTGGGCTGTCGCTGCCCACCGCGTGACGGAGGCCAACCCCGAGTTCCGCTTAAACAGGAGCCATCTACCATGACCACCTCCACTTCCGCGCGCACCCTGATCCGGGGCGGCACCGTGGTCACCGCCGACCAGACCTTCCGCGCCGATGTCTACGCCGAGGATGGGGTGATCAAGGCGGTGGGCCCGGACCTGGACGCGCCGTCGGACGTGACGGTGGTGGATGCCGGCGGCTGCTATGTCATGCCGGGCGGCATCGATCCGCACACCCATATGCAACTGCCCTTCATGGGCACGGTCGCCAGTGATGATTTCTATACCGGCACGGCGGCGGGCCTGGCCGGCGGCACCACCATGATCATCGACTTCGTCATCCCCAACCCCAAGCAGAACGTGATGGAGGCCTACCGCACCTGGCGCGGCTGGGCGGAGAAGGCGGCGGCCGACTATTCCTTCCATGTCGCCATCACCTGGTGGGACGACAGCGTGCACGCCGACATGGGCGCCCTGGTGCGCGAGCACGGCGTGAACAGCTTCAAGCACTTCATGGCCTACAAGAACGCCATCATGTGCGATGACGAGGTGCTGGTGAACAGCTTCACCCGTGCCCTGGAACTGGGGGCCATGCCCACCGTCCATGCCGAGAACGGCGAGCTGGTGTTCCAGCTGCAGAAGCAGTTGCTGGCCCGAGGTCTGACCGGCCCCGAGGCCCACCCCCTGTCCCGCCCCACGGCGGTGGAGGGGGAGGCGGCGAACCGCGCCATCCAGATCGCCAAGGTGCTGGGCGTGCCGCTCTACATCGTGCATGTCAGCTGCCGCGAGGCGCTGGAGGCCATCGCGCGCGGCCGCATGGATGGCCACCGCGTCTATGGCGAGGTGCTGGCCGGCCACCTGCTGGTGGACGACAGCGTCTATCGTCATCCCGATTTCGAGGTGGCCGCCGCCCATGTCATGAGCCCGCCCTTCCGCCCCAAGGAGCATCAGGCCGCCCTGTGGCACGGCCTGCAATCAGGCACCCTGCACACCACCGCCACCGACCATTGCTGCTTCTGCGCGCCGCAGAAGGCCGCCGGCCGCCATGACTTCACCCGCATCCCCAACGGGACGGGCGGGGTGGAGGACCGCATGGCCGTGCTGTGGCACCATGGGGTGAACAGCGGCCGGCTGACCATGAACGAATTCGTCAAGGTCACCTCGGCCAACGCCGCCCAGATCTTCAACATCTACCCGCGCAAGGGCTCGATCGCCGTCGGCGCCGACGCCGATCTGGTGGTGTGGGACCCGGCCGCGACCAAGACCATCTCCGCCAAGACCCACCACCAGAATGTGGACTACAACATCTTCGAGGGCATGGAGGTGACGGGCCTGCCGCGCGTGACCCTGACCGCCGGCCGTGTCGCCTGGCAGGACGGCGACCTGCGCGCCGTGCGCGGCGCCGGGCGCTATGTCAACCGCCCGGCCTTCGCGCCCGGCTTCGACGCCGCCGCCAAGCGCAAGGAGGCGCTGAAGCCCAGGGGTGTCGACCGAGGCTGAGCGCCTTTAATTTTCTCAAAAAATAAGAAAATGAGAACGGGATTGGGATTGCCGCAGGTATAAGCAACCATAAGGTTGGACTGGGGGCACATATGGGCACGGGGCACGGGGTCGATACGACCTCCGAAATCTGGAACGCGGATCTGGCGCCGGTGGATGCGGGGCACCGCACCTGGCGATGGATACACTTCGCGGCGCTGTGGGTGGGCATGGTCATGTGCATCCCCTCCTACATGCTGGCGTCGGGCCTGATCGAACAGGGCATGTCGGCGTGGCAGGCCGTCGGCACGGTGCTGCTGGGCAACCTGATCGTGCTGGTGCCCATGCTGCTGGTGGGCCATTCCGGCGCCAAGTACGGCGTGCCCTTCGCCGTCATCGCCCGCTCCGCCTTCGGGGTGCGGGGCAACAAGCTGCCGGCCCTGCTGCGCGCGCTGATCGCCTGCGGCTGGTTCGGCATCCAGTGCTGGGTGGGCGGCAGCGCCATCTATGCCATTGGCAACATCCTGACGGCGGGCGCGCTGGACGGGGCCAAGCTGGGCTGGGTCGGTATCAACGCCGGCCAGCTGGTGTGCTTCTTCCTGTTCTGGGCCCTGCACCTCTATTTCATCGCCAAGGGGCCCGAATCCATCCGCTGGGTGGAGACGGTGACGGCGCCCTTGAAGATCCTCATCATCCTGGCGCTGCTGTGGTGGGCCTATGACAAGGCCGGCGGCTTCGGCAGCCTGCTGTCGGCCCCGTCGCAGTTCGGCCCCGGCGGCGCCAAGGAGGGCGGGTTCTGGGCGGCCTTCCTGCCCGGTTTGACGGCCATGGTGGGGTACTGGTCCACCCTGGCCATCAATATTCCCGACTTCACCCGCTTCGCCCGCAGCCAGAAGGACCAGTACCAGGGCCAGGCGCTGGGGCTGCCGCTGCCCATGGCGGGCCTGGCCTTCATCAGCGTGGCCGTGACGTCGGCGACCATCACCGTCTATGGCAAGGCCATCTGGGATCCGGTGGACCTGGCCGGTCGGATGGAGGGTATCGCTGTCGCCATCGGCCTCGCCATCATCGTCATCGACACGCTGTGCGTGAACCTGGCGGCCAACACCGTGGGGCCGGCCTACGACTTCGCCGCCATCTTCCCCCGGGCGGTGAACTTCAGCCGCGGCGGCTACATCACCGCCGCCATCGGCGTCATCATGATGCCGTGGAAGCTGATCGAGAGCACCGAGGGTTACATCTTCACCTGGCTGCTGGGCTATGGCGCCCTGCTGGGGCCGCTGCTGGGCATCATGCTGGCCGACTATTGGCTGGTGCGCCGGGCGCGCCTGAGCCTTGAGGGCCTGTTCGACCTTGACGGACCCTACGCCTACAGCGGCGGCTGGAACCTGACGGCCCTGGCGGCCTTCGTCCTTGCCGTGCTGCCCAATATCCCGGGCTTCCTGCACGCCGCCTTCCCGGCGGCCTTCGCCGGCGTGCCGGCCTTCTTCCAGGCCATCTACAGCTACGCCTGGTTCACTGGCCTGTTCATTTCCACCATCCTGTACGCCGCGCTCATGCGCCGGCCGGCGGCATGATGACTTGTGACGAAGTGGAGGCCAGGCCCAGGAAACCGCAGCCTGGGCCAAGACGGCGCCTCCGCCGCCTGCCATAGTCCCAGGCATCGAGGCATGGGAGGATGACGATGGCGGTGGCACCCCTGAAGCCGCAGGCGGAGGTGGCGAATTTCCTGAACCTGGACATCCGGGTGGGTCGGGTGGCGGAGGTCCAGCCTTTCCCCAAGGCGCGCAACCCGTCCTACAAGGTGGCGGTGGATCTGGGCGAACTGGGCGTCAAATGGTCCAGCGCCCAGATCACGCACTATGCGCCCGACGACCTGGTGGGCGCGCAGGTGGTCTGCGTCTGCAACTTCCCGCCGCGCAACATCGCCGGCTTCCTGTCTGAGGTTCTGATCCTGGGCGCCCGCAACGCCGAGGGCAACGTCATCGTGCTGACGCCCTGGTCGGCCGTGCCGCCGGGGGAAACGGTCTACTGAAGACTCAGGCTGACCGCAGCAGCCGGATGAAGTCGTCGGCGAAGGCCTCGGCGTCACACAGGGGGGAGGCGGCCATGGCGGGGCGCAGCCGCTGGCGCAGGTCCGCGACCTCTTCCAGGTTGGTGGCCAGCCGGGCGGCGATGTTCACATACTGCTCAACGGTGGTCGCCATCAGCGAGGTCAGGCCCAACACGCTGAGAAAGCAGGTGGAGTGGCGGGCCGAGAATGTCTGCCCCGTCAATGTCACCACGGGCAGGCCCATCCATAGGGATTCCAAGGTGGTGGTGCTGCCGGCGAAGGGGAACGGGTCCAGCGCGATGTCGACCCGCTGCATGCAGGCGACGTGCTCCGCCTGTGGTGTGGCACCCAGAAAGTCGAGGCGCGCGGCATCTATGCCGCCGGCCCGGAATTGCTCCAGGATGCGGGCCTGAACCGGCGCCTCATCCAGGCCGCGCGACTTCAGCAGCAGGTGGGAGCCCGGCACGCGGTTCAGGATTTGCGCCCAGCAGGCGATGACCTCGGCATTCAGCTTGGCCGCGATGTTGAAGCATCCGAAGGTGACGTGGCCGTTGTGCTCCGCCGGTGGCGGCGTCATGGCGGGGGCCGCGGCCGGCGGGTCGTAGCACAGGAAGCTGTGCGGCATGCGCGCGACCCGCTCGGTATAGAATTCTTCGGCTTCGGGCGGGATGTGATGGGGGTCGGCGATGATCAGGTCCATCTGCGCCAGCCCGGTGGTCGCCATATAGCCGGCCCAGGTGGCTTGGCGCGGGGCGGGCCGCAAGGCGAACACGTCCAGCCGGTTGCCGGCGATGTGGCCGGCGAGATCGATCAGGACATTGATGCTGTCCTCGCGCACGTGCCGCGCCACCGTCGGGGCGTCCAGCCCCTGGATGGGCCGCCAGGCGCATACGGCTTGCACCCGGCGGGTGATGTCGTCCTCCACCCGCTGGTTGGCGTAGGCGATCAGCGTCACCCCTCGCCTGGCAAGCGCCTCCAGCGCCCGGACGATGAAATAGCCCACGGGGTGGTTGCGGAAGTCGCCTGAAACCAGGCCGATGCGCAGGGCCCCGCGGTCCCCGGCCGGCGGGGCGGGTGGAACGGGTTGGGCATGCCGTTGCGCCCAGGCGATATGCTCCGCCCGCACCTGGGCCAGGGTCACTGCCGGGTGGAAAAGGCGGGTATAGACCAAGTTGGAATGGATGTCGGCCCGCCCCGGCGCCATGTCCACCGCATGCGCCAACGCCGCCAGCGCCGCATCGATCTCCCCCACGTCGCGCAGGGCATTGCCCAGCGTCAATAGGATGTCGGGGTCATCGGGCGCCATCTCGTGCGCGCGCCGGACATGGGTCAGGGCGGCGGCGGGCCGGCCCATGGCCAGCAGCAGGTCGCCAAAGGCGGCCTGCGCCAGGGCGGAGTCCGGCAGATCGCGGGCGCACCATTCCAGCAGGGCGAGCGCCTCCTGGCCACGGTCAAGGCGGCGCATCAGCAGGCCCAGCCCCAGCATGGCCTGGCCGGCGCCCGGCTCCAGCGCCATGGCCCGCTGGAAAAGCTGTTCCGCCAGGGCATCGTCGCCCAGGCCCATGAAGGCATCGGCCAGGGTGGTCAAGGCTTGCGGTGGGGCGTCGCCCCGATCCAGCCAATCGCTCAGCACCCGATGGGCCTCGGGCTTGCGACCCTGGGCGGCCAGGACATTGGCCAGCATGAGGGTCGCGTCCAGGGCCGCCGGGGCGGCGGCGGCCGTCTGCCGGGCCATGGCTTCGGCCGAGTCCATGTCGCCAGCCGCCAGCCGGTGTGCCGTCAGCTTCACCCTGAGACGGACATCGCCCGGGCAGCGGGCCACCGCCTCCTCCAACCCTTGCCCCAGGTGGGGGGATTGGGACTGCTCCAGGGCCGCGATCAGGCCGGACCAGCATCCGGCATGGGTGGGGGCCAGGGCGATGCCGGCGCGGAAGCTGTCCGCCGCCTCGACCGGCTGGCCGGTGCCGAGCAGGGCCAGGCCCAGATTCCGGTGCGCCTCGACATTGCCGGGGCTGGCCTTGGCGCCCCGTCGTAGGGGCGGCACCGCGTCCTGGTGTTGGCCCAGCCGCAGCAGGGCGGCCCCCAGGTTGATCTGGGCGTCGGCCAGGTTGGGATTCAATTGCAGGGCCTGTCGGCAGGCCGCCGCCGCGCCCTGTGCATCCCCGGCCTCCAGCAGCACCACGGCCAAATTGGAATGAAACTCCGGCACCCGCTTGTTAAGGGCGATGGCCTGGCGGATCAGGGTGATGCCTTCCGTCACGCGGCCCGTCTGGGCGCACAGCACCCCCAGCAGGTTGCGGGCCAGCCCCTTGTCGCCGGTATCGATCGCGCGGCGGTACTGCTGTTCGGCTTCGGCAAGGCGTCCGGCCTGATGGAACTGAATCGCCGCGTCCAGGTGCTTCGACATCTTGGGGCCTTAAGTCATTTGTTTACACATATGTCGAAGGCGCGCGTGGACACAATGGGCCTGCGTGTCCCGGCCCGGGTGCTTACACCCGGGGGGATTGTCCCCCTATACCCAGATATGATGGTGGCACCACGTCAGCCGGCCTTGGCATCGGCACGCTGCTTTTCTCGCAGAGGGCGCCCAGGCTCAGGAACAGGGCCTGATTCGGATTTCGCGGGCGCTGTGCGGCTCAAAACGCATCGGCGCCTCCCGCGACTTCGTGATGCACGAACTGCGGAAGACGCCGACGGGTAAGGCGGCCTGATGGCCCAAGGAGAAAGGCTAGACCTTGCCCAGCAGCAGGGCCAGGACCAGGATGATGTCGCCGACGATCATCAGGAACATGGAGAAGCCCCAGCCCAGGGCGAAGTGCGCCAGGAACATCAGCAGCAGCAGGACGACGGAGATGATGCCCGCCTTCACGAAGCGGGTGAACGAATGCCAGCCGTCGGCATGTTCCTTGACCACCGCGTCGCTGACCGCGACCGCACCGCTGTGAGCACCGGCCATATCTTTCCCTCCCTTATCCCGAGACGAAACCCGTTTCCCAAGGTTTATGCGCAAACGCGGGCCCCTGGCAAGGGGCCGCGTTGTTCGCCGAACGGTTCAGGTCACGCCTTGGTTGTGGCCCACAGCCAGTCGCGGATGGCGCCAGCGTCCCGGGCGGTGGCGGCGATGTAGCCGTCGGGCCGCACCAGCACCCAGGTGCCGGGGGTGAGATCATAGGCCTGGGCGACGTGCCCGGCGTCGTCCGCCAGGTCGGCCGGTTGTCCGCTGCCTTGCGGCGCCACGGTAAGCGCCCTGACCTCCTCCGGCCAGCCGCCGCCCGCCCCATCCTCGTCCACGCCATAGCCCAGCAGTGTGAAGTGCGGCCCCTGGTAGACCTCGAACAGCCGGGTGGGGGTGCCCGCAGCCGTCCGGCAGGGGGCATCCGGGGCCCGGTCGCCGGCCACCACCCGCCCGTGGACAGCCCCGCTTTCGGTGGCCAGCGGGCCGTCGCGATAGCTCAGGTCCAGTTCGCGCGTCTCGCGGCCCCGGCGCATCCCCTCCGCCGTGCCCATCTGGCCCAGTAGCCGGCCGCTGAGGCCCAGCACGTGGGCGGCGATGGGCCGGCGCTCCGCTTCATAGCTGTCCAACAGGCCGTCAGACGCCCCCCGTAGTACGGCGGCCAGCTTCCAACCCAGATTATAGGCGTCCTGCACGCTGGTGTTGAGGCCCTGGCCGCCCGTCGGCGGGTGCACATGGGCGGCGTCGCCGGCGATGAACACGCGGCCCATGCGGTAGCGGTCGGCCAGGCGCAGGTTGACGCGCAGGGTGGACAGCCAGGTGGGTTCCCCTACCGTCAGGTCGTCGCGGCCGGTGCGTTCCCGCACGATGGCGCTGATCAGGTCCCGGGTGGGTGTTACCTCATCCGGCACCTGGGCCACCACCTGGAACAGGTCGGTGCCGGCCAGCGGGCACAGCGCCAGCTGGGCGTCGGGGGCGTACCAGCGGTGCCAGGCGTCGAACGCCAACCCGGCGATGGGCATGTCGCCGATGATGGCGCGGAAGGGCAGCGTCTCACCCGGGAAGCCGATAGCCAGCGCATGGCGGACGAAGCTGCGGCCACCATCGGTGCCCACCAGGTAGCGGGCGCGCAAGCTGACCTCCCCCTCAGTGGTGCGCAGTCGGGCGGTGACGCCCTCGGCATCCTGGTCGAAGCTCGTCAGCTCCTTGGCGAAGGCGGGGGCGTGACCGAAGCCCGCCAGGCGTCGGCGCAAGACCGCCTCCGTCTGGAATTGCGGTACCATCAGCGGGTTGCCGTAGGGCTCCGCCGGGGTGGGCGGCTGCACGTCGTGCAACTGGGTCCGCACAACCTGACCGCCTTCATAGGTCAGGACGGTGGGGTAGGGGCCGCCCACGGCCTGCAGGTCGGCCAGCACGCCCAGATCCTCGAACACCTCCAAACTGCGGGGCTGCAGGCCCTTACCCCGCGAGCCGGGGAAGGGCCCGGCGTTCTTCTCCACCAGGCGGAAACCCACGCCCCGGCGGGCCAGATCCAGCGCCAGAGTCAGGCCGGCAGCGCCAGCGCCGACGATCAGGATATCGGTATCGAAACGAGCCACGGGACTCTCCAATTATGTGCGTGATGCACGGATATGGGCGCGATCAGCCGCGATGTCCGTGTATAACGCACATATATCGGCACCCTGGACGCTTGCCAAGAAAAATGTGCATAATGCACATATGAGAAACGAGCTGCATGAAGCGCTGATGGATCTGGTGGGGGTGGTGAACCGCCCCCAGCCGGACCAATACCTGTTGAACCTGGCCGGCGTGTCGCTGGACCGGGCGCTGTTCCCCTTGCTGGTGCGCATCGGCCTGCGCGGGCCCCTGGGCGTGGTGGAGTTGGCCGAACTGGCGGGCCGCGACCATTCCACGGTCAGCCGGCAGGTGGCGAAGCTGGAAAGTCTGGGCTTGGTCGAACGGCGGGCCGGGGCCACCGACGCGCGGGTGCGCGAGGCCGTGGTGACACCCGCCGGCCAGGCCATGGTCGACGCCATAGGCGGGGCGCGCAACCGCATGTATGCGGCGGTGCTGGCGGACTGGACGGAAGAGGATAAGGCCACCCTGATTCGATTGCTGCGTCGTCTGGCCGACCGGGCCAAGGAATGGACGGCCACGCCGCCAACCGGGACGGGGGAGGAGCGATCATGAGGCCCCGCCCGTTCACGCTCGCCGCCATCACGCGACGCGAGCGGCATCAGGCCGTGGGGGCGGTCATCGACGCCATCATGGACGCCGGGGGCTGGCTGGTGGACAGCACCCAGTTTTCCAATCTGGCGATGGCCTTGCGCTTCGTTCTGCCGGCGGACGGTTTGGCCGGATGGGCGGCAGCCCTTGCGGCGGCGGGGGTGCGGCTGGATGAAGACAGCCGGGCGCGGCTGGCGGCACACGCCGCCGGGGCCGGGGCGCCCGAGGCGGAGGTTCCGGCGGCTCTGAACCTGACCTTCCTGCACGACGAGCCCGACCTGCGGCAGGTGGTGCCGGCGGTGCCCGGCTGAACGTCAGGCGGGGCGCGGGTTCAAGGCCGTCGCGGGGATGGGCAGGGGGCATGCCAGCACGGCGCGATCGCCCTCCACCGTCACCCGGCCCTCGGCGATGAGGCGCACGGCCAGGGGATAGAGTTCATGCTCCGCCGCCAGGACGCGGGCCGACAGGGTGTCGGCGGTGTCGTCTGACTGCACCGGCACGGCGGCCTGGGCCACGATGGGGCCGCTGTCCACCTCGCTGCGCACATAGTGCACTGTGCAGCCGTGGAAGCGCACGCCGGCGTCCAGCGCCCGCTGGTGGGTGTCGATGCCGGGGAAGGCCGGCAGCAGCGACGGGTGGATGTTGATCAGCCGGTCGCGCCAGTGGTCCACGAACCAGGGCGACAGCAGGCGCATGAAGCCGGCCAGGCAGACCAGCTGCACGCCGGCATCCTCCAGCGCGCGGGTCATGGCCTGCTCGAACGCCGGCTTGTCGGCATAGTCCTTGTGCGGCAGGGCCAGGGCCGGGATGCCCGCGCTCCGCGCCCGCTCGAGCCCCGCGGCGTCTGCCTTGTTGGACAGGACCAGCGCCACCGTGGCCGGGAAATCCGGCGCGGCGGCGGCGTTCATCAGGGACTGCAGGTTGCTGCCCCGCCCGGAGATGAGAACGCCCAGCTTGAGCTTGCCGGGCGTTCCGCTGTTCAGGCGTGCCATGCCTTGTCCGTGCCGGTCACCGTGACGCGATGGGCGGCGTCGGCCGCGACCGGCACAACCTGGCCGATGCGGGCGACCGTCTCGCCGCCCTGGGTCAGGACGGAGATCGCCTCATCCGCCTTGTCGGCGGGGACCACCACGGCCATGCCGATGCCGCAGTTGAAGGTGCGGGCCAGTTCCAGGTCGGCGATGGTGCCGACACCGGCCATCCAGCGGAACACCGGCGGCAGGGTCCAGGACGTGGCGTCCAGGGTGACGCCCAAGCCGTCGGGCAGCACGCGCGGAATGTTCTCGATCAGGCCGCCGCCGGTGATGTGGGCCATGGCCTTCACCAGGCCGGCGCGCACCGCGGCCAGCGTGCTCTTCACATAAATCCGGGTGGGGGTCAGCAGCGCCTCACCCAGGGTCTTGCCCGGGGCGAAGGGGGCTTCGTCCTCATAGCTCAGGCCGGAGACGGAGACCAGCTTGCGCACCAGGGAATAGCCATTGGAATGCACGCCGCTGGACGCCAGGCCCAGCACCACGTCGCCGGCGGCGACACCGGCGCCGGTCAGCACCTGGCTGCGTTCCACAGCACCGACAGAGAAGCCGGCCAGGTCATAGTCGCCATCGGCGTACATGCCCGGCATCTCGGCCGTCTCACCGCCCACCAGGGCGCAGCCCGCCTGGCGGCAGCCCTCGGCGATGCCGGCGACGATAGCGCGGCCGGCGGCCACGTCTAACTTTCCGGTCGCGAAATAATCCAAGAACAGCAGGGGCTCGGCACCCTGCACCACCAGATCGTTCACGCACATGGCGACCAGGTCGATGCCGACCGTGTCATGGCGCTTGGCGTCGATGGCGACCTTCAGCTTGGTGCCGACGCCGTCGGTGGTGGAGACCAGCAGCGGATCGGTGAAGCCGGCGGCGCGCAGGTCGAACAGGGCGCCGAAGCCGCCCAGGCCGGCGTCGGAACCGGTGCGCGCGGTGGACTTGGCCAGGGGCTTGATGGCCTCGACCAGGGCGTTGCCCGCGTCGATGTCGACACCGGCGTCCTTGTACGAATAGGTGCTTATGGCGTCCTCGCAGGGCCTGGGCTAAGAAGGGGCGTCCGTCAGGGGTCGGCTGCGCTCAAGGCCGCCGCCCGCGACCGTCCGTTTAAGACGGTTCCATGACCCGCCCGGGTTTCGGGGCCGAACATAGCAATATCGGAAGGCTTTGCAATGCCGCACCGCTGCATCCCCCTCTTGCGCCAGACCGGGTTTCGGGGCGCCCTTTTCCTGGCCCTGGCCGCCGGCGCCCTTGCCGGCACCGCCCGTGCCGAGGCGGGACGGAGCGTCGCCGCGGAACAGGCCTTTGTTGAGCAGGGCGTGGATGTGGACGTCACCGCCGGCAACGCCAACCAGGCCCGCGACCAGGCCATCCTGCAAGCCCAGCGCGAGGCCTTGGCCCGCCTGTTCCGCAAGCTGACCCCGGCCGCCGACGGTCGCCAGCCACCGGCCGTCAGCCAGGGCGAGCTGGAGGCCCTGGTGGCCGGCTTCGAGCTGGAGCAGGAGCGCGCGTCGTCCGTCCGGTACGTCGGCCGCTTCACCGTCCGGTTCCGCCCCGCCGCCGTACGCCAGCTGCTGCAGCAGAACGGCGTGCGCTATGCCGAGATGGTGGGCAAGCCCGCCCTGGTGCTGCCCGTGGACGCCACGGGCGCCGAGCCCGCGCTGTGGACCGATGGCCCCTGGCGCCAGGCTTGGTCGCAGATCGGCCCGGTGGACGGGCTGGTGCCCGTGGCCCTGGTGCCGCCGGACCCCGCCGACCAGAACGAGCTGCCGGCCAAGGCGGCGCTGACACCGGACGCGACCGCTTTGGCCCACATCGCCGCCCGCCACGGCGCCGGCCAGGTTGTCGTCGCCCGGTTGGAGGGCGACGCCGCCAAGGGCTATCAGCTGACCCTCAGCACCTTTGTGCCGGGCGAAGGCCTGTCGCCGGCCGAGACCGTGCCGCAATCGGCCTTCGTCCCCCGCCCGTTGCCCGTCGCCACCGACACCCAGCCGCCCGCTGCCGCCGCCCCGCCCCCGCTGCCCGCCGCCCTGGGCCTGGCCGTGGCCACGGTGGTGGACCGGGTGGAGGAGGGGTGGAAGCGTCGCGTGGTGGTGGACGCCCACCAGTCCGGCCAGGTGGCCGTGCGCGTGCCCCTGACCGACCTCACCACCCTCGTGGAGGTGCGGCGCCGCCTGGCCGGTGTGCCCATGGTCACCCAGGTGGACACCAGTGCGCTCAAGACCACCGAGGCCCTGCTCACCCTGACCGTGTTGGGCGACGTGGGCCACCTGAAGACGGCCCTGGCCCAACGCGACCTGGTGTTGTCCGACATGGATGCCGCCCCGGCACCCACCCCCGGGGCCGCCCCCGCCCCCGCGTCGGCGACGCCGGCTGAGGTGCATTACCAGATCAGCCTGGCCGTCGCCCCATCATAAGAGTGCCTGATTCCAGGGTCTTATCTGTTACTGTCTGGGCTTGTGCCTGATTCGGTGTTGGTGGGGGGACGATGGCGGAAACGCATGCGGGGCGGCAGATACGGTTCTGGCTGGTCGGTCTTGTCGTGGGCGTCGTCCTGATCTGGCTGCTGCGCGGCATGCTGCTGCCTTTCGTCGCCGGCATGGCCATCGCCTATCTGCTGGACCCCGTGGCCGACCGGCTGGAGGGGTTCGGGCTGCCGCGCCTGGCCGCTACCTGCGTGGTGTTGCTGATCTTCGTCGTCGTCGTGGTGCTTTGCATCCTGCTGCTGGTGCCCTTGATCCAGCAGCAGGTCACCCAACTGATCGAAAGCCTGCCGGCCATCATCACCTGGGCCAGGGATGAGACCATGCAGCGCGTCCGCAGCCTGATGGCCGCCTTGCCCCCGGATGACATCGAGCGGCTGCGCGGTGCTGCCAGCGAATATGTCGGCACCCTGGTGGGCTGGGGGGCGGACTTCATCAAGAACCTGTTCAGCGGCGGTGCTGCCCTGTTCGGCCTCGTGTCCCTGCTGTTCATCACGCCGGTGGTGGCCTTCTACCTGTTGCGCGACTGGGACCGCATGGTCGCGACGCTGGACGGTTGGCTGCCGCGTGAGCACGCCGAGGTGGTGCGCGAGCAGTTGCGCGCCGTGGACCGCACGCTGGCCGGATTCGTGCGCGGCCAGGCCACTGTCTGCCTGGCGCTGGGCGCCTTCTACGCCCTGGCCATGACGGCGGTGGGGCTGAACTTCGGCCTGGTCATCGGCCTGATCGCGGGCATCCTGTCCTTCATCCCTTATGTCGGCACGGTGGTGGGCTTCGGCGCCAGCGTGGGGGTGGCCCTGTTCCAGTTCCACGACCTGTGGCGCGAGGGGCTGGTGGTGGCGCTGTACATCCTGGGCCACCTGCTGGAAGGCTATGTCCTGACGCCCAAGCTGGTGGGCGACAAGGTGGGCCTGCATCCCGTTTGGGTCATGTTCGCCCTGCTGGCCGGCGGCAGCCTGTTCGGCTTCACCGGCGTGCTGCTGGCGGTGCCGGTGGCGGCCGTCATCGGTGTGCTGGTGCGCTTCGGATTGCGTCAGTACCTCGCCAGCAGCTATTACACCGGCGTGCCTCCGGAAGAGGTGCTGCGCGAGGATCTGGTCCAGGAAGGCCTGGTCACGCCGGGGACGGACGCCGGGGCGCCGCCGCCGGTGCCCTGACCCGGCGTTCCGCCAGCGCCCCGTCCGTCCGCCTTTCGTGCCCGTTGCCGGTAAGACCCTGGAATCATGGCCGACTTGAGACAATTGCCCCTGGATCTGGGGCACCGTTCCGCCATGGGGGAGGCCGACTTCCTGGTGGCGCCGGGCAACGCCGACGCGGTGGCCTGGTTGGACGCCTGGCCGGACTGGCCGGCCCCGGCCCTGGTGCTGTACGGCCCCCCCGGCTGCGGCAAGAGCCACCTGGCCCAGGTGTGGCGTGCCCGGTCGCGCGCCCCCCTGCTGGGGCCGGAGGATCTGGACCCGGCGGAGGTGCCGCACCTGCTGGGCCCCACCCGTACCGCCGTCATCGACCGTACGCATGAGATCTCGGGCGACACGGTGCGCGAGCGCGCCCTGCTGCATCTCTACAACGTGACCAAGGAGGCGGGTGGCCAGCTGCTGCTGCTGGCGCACTACGCCCCGGTCAACTGGACCCTGCGCCTGCCCGACCTGCGCTCCCGCCTGGTGGCCGCCCCCGCCGTGGGCATGGCCGCCCCGGACGACGCCCTGCTAATGGCCGTGCTGGTCAAGCTGTTCGACGATCGCCAGGTGCGGGTGGGGGAAGAGGTCATCGCCTGGCTGATGACCCACACCGAACGCTCCTTCGACAGCGCACGGCGCACCGTGGCCCTGCTGGACCGCGCCGCCCTGGCCGCCAAGAAGCCCATCACCGTGGCCTTCTGCCGCCAGGTGCTGGAGCCCAAGGACAAGCCGGCGGACGCCTGACGCCGTCCTGGGGCGGCTACCGCCCCATCATCCAGAACATGCGCCGCCGGCTGTAGCCGCGCCACGTGGCGGGCAGCTTGGCCAGCGCCACGGCCTCTTCCTGCGCCAGGCGGGACAGCAGGCGGGTGCTGCGGGCCTTGGGGCCGGTACCCTTGGCCAGCTGCGCCACCAGTTGGGCGGCCTGGCGGGCGAGGACCGGGGCGGTGACGGCGCCGTGCAGGCGGGTGAGGGGGGCCAGGGGATCGGTAGCGGGGCGCTTGGGTGGGGTGATCTTGGCGCCCTTTACAGTCTTGGCCTTGGCCGTCGCCAGGGGATATAGGCCGCGGCAGACCTCCGCCGTCTCATACAGCCGCTGTGCCCGGCGGCGCAGGCGCTCCAGCGCGTCGGCGGCGGGGGGCGCCTTGGCCACCAGCACGGCGTTCCTGGCGCCAGGCGGGGGCGGGGACGGCAGCTCCAGCCGGTCGATGGCCCGGGCCACCTTGTCCTGCAGTTCGGCCAGCAGGCGGGGCGCCACGGTCTTCAACGGCTGATCCAGCGCGGGGGAGGCCCAGCCGCCGCCCTCGACCCAGGCGGCCAGGTCCAGCACCAGGGCGGTATGTCCGGCGCCGCGCAGATGCTTCATCACCCGCCGGCGCGCCTGCGTGGCGGCGTGGTCCAGGGCCAGGCGCTGGCGCTTGCTCAGGCCGGCGGCCCCCTTGCGGTCGGGCAGCAGGGCGGCGCGTTCGGCCAGGCGATCCCAGCCGCGCGCGGTTTCCAGCAGGGTGCGCAGGGGGGCCAGGCGCCGGCGCAGGGCGTCCGCCGCTTCCGCATGCGGGTTGGCTCCCACCTTGGCCCCCACCCTGGGCAGCGGCGCGGGACCGGCCGTGGACGGCAAGGTCATCGCCAGGCGCAGCAGGCGCATCGCCGTGTCCAGCCGGCGGCTGGCCGCCGCCATCTCGCGCAGGGCCTGCGTGTCGCCGCTTTCCAGCAGCACCGTGGCGTTTTCCAGCAGGTGGCCCAGGGCATGGCGGGTGGCGTGGCGGAAGCCCTCCGCCACCGTGGTCACAGGCGTCAGGGCCGCCGGCTGGGCGGGAACGGCCGCCGCCGGCTTGCCGGTCAACAGGCGCAGGCCTGCATCGGCCTTGCTGCCCGTGGTGATGCGCAGGGGCGCGTGGTGGTGCAGGGCGGCCGCCACCTCGAACAGGGCGGCGACCCGGCCGCCCTTCAGCTCCAGCTCCACCTCCGCCACCGGCCAGGTGGTCTCCTCCGCGGCCCCCGTTTCATCGTTATTGGGCACGGACAGGCGCACCTCGCCCTGGTCCAGGGCTAGTTCCACGCTGGTGCGCGGGTCGGGATGCAGCAGCAGCGCGGTCCGTTCGATGTCGGTGGCGAAGCGGGGGGCGACCTGCGCCCACTGTGCCGATGTCAGCAGGTTGAAGATGCCGGCGGGCAGCAGGCCGATATCGGGCCCGTCGCCCTCAACCGGCAGCGGCCATTCCCATTCGCGCCGGCCGGCGGCGGCGGCGGTGCCGGCGTCCGACGCCCAGGTCTTCACCGTCTGCACCCGCCGGTCGCCCTGACGCCGCACCCGCAGGGCCAGGCCGTGGGCGGCCAGGGCCAGGTCCGGGGTGTCGTAATACGTCGTTACCTGGTGGCGGTGGGCGGGGGGGGCGTCGGCCATGCGCGCCAGCAGGGGCAGCGCTTGCAGGCGGGCCAGTGCCGCCGGCGTGGCCGCCAGCTTCACCTCCACCTCCCGCACGGCCAGAGCGCGCTTGGGCGGCGGGGGTGTGGCGACGGCCGGGGAACCGTCTGGCGACGACGGTGTTGGAGGGGGTGTTTCGTAAGCGACGGGGGAGGAAACGGCGGCGCGCCCCGCCTCCTGGGCGGAGGTGTCGGGACCGGTGGTGGTCGGTGTGGGGCGGGCGGGGCCGTTTGTCATCCTGAATGGATAACCGAAGACGGGGCTTACGTTAAGATCGTGTTGCGGAATTACATCGATTCCATGCAATCGGGAAATTTTTTTCCGTTATGTTGCCTTGCAGCGCACAGTTGCGATAGTCTCACAGTTCCGTTGCGTCACAATAAATCGCCACCCTCGTCCGTCCTTACCGGCCCCCGCCCCACCGGCCCATTTCGCCGTTGCGAGGTAGGATAATGACTCAAAGTCATGCTTAACGCCGGTTGGACGCGGAACGTATGGGCACAGGCGGTCCGGCGCATCAGGGATGAGCAACCAAACTGGGCATCGAACCATCATGAAGTCATCGCTGGCAGCGTCGCGGGATGCTGAGAAGTCCGCGGAAAAGTCCACCGACTCCGGGCAGGCCCCGGCCAAGACCGTGACGCCGGCGAAGACCCCTGAAACCGCTTCCGCTGGCACCGCCACCGCCACGCCCGGCGTGGACGTGAAGGCGGCCGACGCCGCCACGCTGGCGGCCCTGGCCAAAGCCGGCCCGCTGCTGGACCGCCCCGTCGCCAAGTTCGCCAGCCTGGACCAGCCGGGCGCCCCCAAGGCCGACGCCGTGGGCCTGACGGCCGACCTGGTGGCGCGCCTCACCCGCTATACCAAGCTGGCGGACGCCGACCCCTTCGCCAACCCCGTTTCCCTGCTGGCGCTGGACGTCTCCCGCCGCCTGCATTCCGGTGAGCTGGATTTGGCGGCGGTGGAGCAGGCCATCCAGTACCTGGGGGCCGAGGGCTTCCTGGCCCGCGCCCGCCGCCTGGGCGCCTATCTGGGCGAGGCCGATCCCGCCGCCAACGCCGCCCGCATCCGCGCCCTGATCGAGGGACTGGCGGTGGGCGCCGACGGCCAGCCCGTGGCGTTCGAGGCCTTTCGCGCCCAGGTGGAAAAGGAGATTTTCGGCATCGTCATCACCGCGCACCCGACCTTCAACCTGACGGGTGAGTTGATGGACGCCATGGCCAAGCTGGCCACCGGCCGGGACGAGGCCGGGGTGCCCTTGACGGCCGCCGCGCGCAAGGCACTGATCGCATCCGTCGCCGCGACGGAACTGCGCCCGGGTGAGCTGTCGCTGGTCGATGAACACCGCCTGTCGCTGGCCGCCATCACCAACATCCAGGCGGCGTTGCGCACCGTCTACGACATCGTGCTGGCGGTGGCACGGGAACGCTATCCCGAGCAATGGTCGGAGTTGACGCCGCGCCTGCTGACCGTGGCCAGTTGGGTGGGGTACGACCTGGACGGCCGCTCGGATATCCGCTGGTCCGACACCCTGCACAAGCGCCTGGTGGTGCAGCTGGGCCAGCTGCGCCATTACCTGGCCGAGGTGCAGGCCATCCGCAAGGTGGCGCCGGTGCAGGAAGACCTGCGCAACACGCTGGACCTGCTGGAATCCCGCCTGGCGCTTGCCATCGCCCAGGTGTCGGACGAGGTCGCCGCCTTCGGCAGGGAGACGACCACCCAGAAGGACATCGAAGCCATCGCCCAGCGCATGCACGACGGCCTGTCCCTGCGCCTGGTGGAGGCCGCACACGCCATCGAGCAGGTAGACCGCGCCATCCGCCTGGCCTCTGTCGCCGGGAAGGGCGCCGCCGGCAAGGAGATGAAGGGCGATGAGGTGGTGCGCCGGCTCGCCATCCTGAAGGCGGAGCTGTCGAACTACGGCCTGGGGCAGGCGCACACCCATGTGCGCATCAACGCCACCCAGCTGCACAACGCCGTGCGTAAGACCGTGGGCATGGAAACGGCGCCGGACGACCCGCGCTACCGCCAATCCTACCTGAACGCCATCACCGGCCTGCTGGATGAGGTGCGGCCGGTGCGCATCAATTTCGGCAGCATCATCGCCGAACGCACCTCGGCCAAGCGGCTGTTCATGGTCGTGGCCCAGATGCTGAAGTACGCCGACGCCTCCGTGCCTGTCCGCTTCCTGATCGCGGAATCAGAATCGGCTTTCACCGTACTGACGGCGCTCTATTACGCCCGACTGTTCGGCGTGGCCGACAAGGTGGACATCAGCCCCCTATTCGAGACGGAACGGGCGCTGGAGGTGGGCAGCCGCGTCATCGAGCAGCTGCTGGACAACCCGCATTACCGCGACTACGTGAAGCGGCGCGGTCGGCTGTGCATCCAGACCGGCTTCTCCGACGCCGGCCGCTACCTGGGCCAGACGCCCGCCTCCGCCAGCATCGAGCGCTTGCGCCTGCGCATCGCCCGGCTGTTCACCCGCCACCGCCTGGATGGTGTGCAGCTGGTGATCTTCGACACCCACGGTGAATCCATCGGCCGCGGCGCCCATCCGGCGGGCTTCCCGGAACGCCTGGGCTATGTCGCGGCCCCGGCCACGCTGTCGTTCATGACCCACCACAAGATCGCCTTCAAGCAGGAGGTCAGCTTCCAGGGTGGCGACGGCTATCTCTACTTCGTGACCCAGCCGGGCGCCCTGGCCGTGGTCACGCGCATCCTGGAACACATGCTGGGCGGCAAGCACGCCACCCTGGACGACGACCCGTTCTATGGCGACGCCGACTACATTCGCGAATTCTTCACCACGGTGAAGCAATTCCAGGTGTCGCTGGTGGAGGATCCGAACTACGGCGCCCTGCTGTCGGCCCTGGGCACCAACCTGCTCTATCCTTCGGGCAGCCGGGCCATCAAGCGCCAGCACGACGGCAACGCCGACGACGTGGACCAGAGCCGCGCCTCGCAATTCCGCGCCATCCCCCACAACGCCATCCTGCAGCAGATGGGCCTGCCGGCGAACACCGTCAGCGGCGTGGGCGAGGCCATCGACAAGGATCCGGAGCACTTCGCCGACCTCTACCGCACCTCGCCCCGCTTCCGGCAGTTGCTGGGCATGGTGGAGTACGGCGTGGCCATCGCCAGCCCCGACGCGCTGAAGGCCTATATCGACACCCTGGACCCGGCCTTCTGGCTGCTGCGCGCCGCGCACACCGCCGACCCCGCCCGGGTGGAGGAGATGCGGCGCCTGGCGGCCATCCTGGAGGACAACCCCCTCCACAGCCGGCTGATCCGCATTTTCCGCAAGCTCTACCGCGATTTCGACGTGCTGGAGGAAGGGCTGGCCCGGGTGGAGCGTCATCCGGTGCCGGGCCAGGTTCCGCCGCCGGATGAGGCGCTGAGCAACGGGCTGTTGGTGCTGCACGCCCTGCGCATCGCCCTGATCCAGGAGGTGTTCCTGCGGGCGACGCACATCCCGCAGTTCTCCAGCCAGCACAACATCACCCATCGCCGCCTGCTGGCCCGGCTGATGCAGCTGGACGTGCCCTGGGCCCTGGACCTGCTGTCCCGCATCTTCCCCGTGGCAGAGACCGCGGGGGAGGGCGATTTCGGCGAAAGCGCCACCTACGTCAGCGATGACAGCCAGAACTATGGGCAGGAGAACGAGCGCATCTTCAAACCCATTGCCAGCCTGTACGACCTGGTACGCCGGGTGGGCAACGGCATCACTCAGCGCATCGGCTTCTTCGGCTGACGGGCGCCATGGAAAAGGGCGCCTTCCCCGGGAATGAGGAGGGCGCCCTTCGTTTTTGCGGGAGGGGTCAGAGGTCGGCGACGGCGGCCCGCTCCTCCATCAGTTCGGCCACCGTGCGGTCCAGCATGCGGCGGGCGAACGCGTCGAGTTCCAGCCCGCGCACCCGCTCGATGCGGCCGTCACGGCATAGGGCGGGCACGCCGCAGACCAGGCCCTGGGGCAGGCCGTAATCCCCCTCCGACGCCAGGCCCATGGAAACCCAGCGGTCGCCGCTGCCCTGCACCCAGTCGCGCATGTGGTCGATGGCGGCATTGGCGGCCGAGGCGGCGGAGGACAGGCCGCGCGCCTCGATGATGGCGGTGCCGCGCTGGGCCACCGTGGGGATCAGGGTGTCGCGGTACCAGGCGTGGTCGCCGATCAGGTCGGGCAGGGGCCGGCCCTGCACCACCGCGTGCTGCCAGTCGGCGAACATGGTGGGGGAGTGATTGCCCCAGACCGCCAGCCGTTCGACGGCCGTCACGTCCACCCCAGCCTTGGCCGCCAGCTGCGCCTGGGCGCGGTTGTGGTCCAGCCGAATCATCGAAGTGATGGCGTCGTGCGGCAGGTCCGGGGCATGCCGGATGGCGATCCAGGCGTTGGTGTTGGCGGGGTTGCCCACCACCAGCACCTTGGCCGTGCGCTTGGCCTGCTCATTCAGCGCGCGGCCCTGCGCCTTGAAAATGGCGGCGTTGGCCGACAGCAGGTCGCGCCGTTCCATGCCCTTGCCGCGGGGGCGGGACCCCACCAGGAAGGCTGCGTCGATGTCGCGGAAGGCCACGGCCGGATCGTCGCTGACGCTGATGCCGTTCAGCAGCGGGAACGCGCAATCCTCCAGCTCCATCACCACCCCGCGCAAGGCGGGCAGGGCCGGCGTGATCTCCAACAGCGACAGGTGGATGGGCTGGCCGGAGCCGAACACGTCGCCCTTGGCCAGGCGGAACAGCAGGGAATAGGCGATCTGCCCGGCGGCACCGGAGACGGCGACACGAAGGGGGGCGGTTGTCATGACAGGCACCTCAGGATTGGTTTGCGCTTGCCCCATGAAGCTGCGCGCCATCCTGAGATCGTTCCAACAGAACGTATTGAATGAACCGATCCGGTTTATTGATGATTGGTCGCAGCGGGCTCGAGGTAAGACCCTTGCCGGCTTTCCGGGATCATGCTGCCTTAGGGGCACAACCCGGGGGGCGGCTTGTGATGCGATTTCTTGGCTTTATGGTGGGCGTCCTGCTGTGCGTCTTGGCACCGGCGCGGGCGGCAGAGATCCATCAGGCCCAGGTCGAGGCCCGCGTCCCCTGGCTGCCCCGGGCGGTTGCCGCCAGCGATGGGCGGAACCACCTGGCCTATGAACTCCACATCACCAGTTTTGATTCCGGCGACGGGCCGCTGACGCTGGAGCGGCTGTCGGTGTTCGCTGGTGATACGGTGGCCCCCCTGTTGACCGTGGCCGGCGCGGACCTGGCCGGCCTGTTGGCCCAGCCGCCGGAGGATAAAGCGGACGATGGTGTCGCCATTGGGCCCGGCCGGCGCCAGGTGCTGTTCCTCTGGCTGACCCTGCCGCCCGGCGCGCCGCCGGCGAGCCTGCGCCATCAGCTGGACTTCCGGACGGCGGCGGGGCAGGTGCAGCGTGCGGGCGCCGTGGCCTGCGCGGTCGCCCGCACGACGGCGCTGGAGATCGGGCCGCCGTTGCGCGGCGGCGATTGGCTGGCGGTGGAGGGGCCGGGCAACCCGCATTCCCACCACTGGGGCAGCATGGTCGCCGTCGATGGGGAACTCACCATCCCCCAGCGCTTCGCCATCGACTGGTTCGGCCTGGCCGGCACCGGCCATTCCTTGCGCGACCGCCATGACAGCTTGTCGGCGACCCGGGATGAGGACTGGATCGGCTATGGTGCCGAGGTGCTGGCGGTTGCGAACGGCGTGGTGCGGAATGTGCGCAACGATGTGCCCGATGGCACGCCGCTGGCGCCACAATCCGTTCCGGACGATCTGACCGCCCGGACCCTCTATGGCAACTTCGTCATCCTGGAAATCGCGCCTGGCGTCTTCGCGCACTACGCGCATCTGCGTACAGGCAGTGTCACGGTAAAGGTCGGCGACCGCGTCCAGGCGGGGGCGGTGATCGGCCGGCTGGGGCAGACCGGTGCCGCCGGCGCGCCGCATCTGCATTTCCACCTGAGCGACCGGCCGACCTTTGAGCAATCGGAAGGGTTGCCCTTCGTGATCAAGGGCTACACCCGGCAGGGCAAGACCAATGTCGAGGCGACCTTCGATGTCGATACACCGGTCGCGCTGGAGGGAAGCCCCCGGGCCATCCGCCACGCCATGCCCCTGGATGGCGACGTGGTGCGCTTTCCTTGAGCCGGCCGGCGCCTCGCCCGGCGGCGGATGCCGGGCGAGGTGCGGAGGAGAGGCCTCAGCTTTGGCCGGGTGGATTGTGGACCAGGACGCCGTACCAGCCCAGGCCGCGATAGGTTTCATAGCCCGGTGTGCGGGCGAAGCCGATCAGGCGGCCGTGGCGGTCCAGGTAATGGCCCATCGGCTGGCCCTGGGTCACCAGGTGGAAGCTTTCCGTCAGTTCACCCCGGCCGTCGCTGGCGGCGATGATGCGGCCGGCGGCATCCAGCAGCAGGCAGCGGGTGTTGGTCCGTTCCGACGTTTCCAGGCGGACACCGGTTACCACGGCGCGGGCCTGTGGCTCCCAATCGAAGAAGATGCCCAGCGCGCCCAGAACCTCGCCGTCCTGGGCGCCGTCGCGGCGCACGGCGGTGGAATAGGTCGCGACGGTACGATTCTCCAGCACCGGGTTCGGACGGACGTCCTCCACCGCGAAGTCGCCGCCGTCGCGGGTGCGCAGGGCGTCGATGAACCAGGCCTCGTTGGAAACGTTGGTGCCGATGGCGTGGGGGAAGCGGTCCGGGCGGCCGGTGGCGATGACGCGGCCGCTGCGGTCGGCCACCCACAGGTCGAGATAGACGGTATAGCTTTGCAGGATGACGTTCAGCCGCTCGCTGGCGTGGCGGAACGCTTCGTGCGAGGGGCTCTGCAGGCCGGCGACCACGGCGCTGTCCGTCGCCCACCACCGCACGTCGCACGACCGCTCATAGAGGTTGCGGTCAATGATGTCGATGCTGTTCAGCGCAAGGTCGGCCAGGCGCTGGCCCCGGAAGCGGGTCATCAGATCCTCGCCCACCGTGGTCATGCGATCGACCAGTTGGCCGATTTCGCTGCGCAGTTCACCCGCCACCACGCTGACGCGCTGGGAGATGGAGTTGACCTCGTTGGCCACCACGGCGAAGCCCCGTCCGGCGTCGCCGGCGCGGCCGGCCTCGATCAGGGCGTTGAAAGCCAGCATCTTGGTGGTCCGGTTGATATCCTCGATCACCGAAACCTTCTGGCTGGCGACATCCAGAACGTTCTTCGTCAGGTCGATCAGGCTGTTGTCCATCGGCTCCCCCACTCTCTTGATTAGCTTTTGTGCGTCGCAGCAAAGAACGTCACGTTACTACGCTAACGCAAAAGACGTGCCGGGAGCCGAATGGTGTACCGCGCCATTAATAAGTCGTTAAGAATCAAGGGGGATGGCCTGCTCATTCGTGGCAGGAACGCTGCCCTGTCCCTAACCGAAAGTGGAGGATTGGCCAAATTGCGGGCAAAGGGCTGCACAGTCGATGTGCAACCTATAGGCGGTGTCCGAAAGTGAAATCGGTTTCGTCTTCCGCCGCCGCATGATCGTGGAATGCCGCGCCTTATGCCATTGATGCAGCCCACTGCCATCTACTTTTTTGATGGAGTTTGCAGATTTGGGATGGGATAGTTTTTGTCTGGGGCGCATCGCTTGATTGCATGGATTATACAACCCTGACGGTTGATGCCCGGGTGCCGGCCGTTACGCCGACGCCACCTCCCTCGGCGTGACGAATTCGGCCAGACGACCAGTCCCCGGGGCAAGATCAGCCCATCGGTCCAGGGGCAATTCCAGCCGCGCCAGGGCGCCGGTCGGGTATTTTTCCATGATGCGGGTGCGAAGAGGGGTCTCTTCCGCCTGGGCCAGGTCCAGCGCCAGCTCCTCCAGCCCGGGGTTGTGCCCGATCAGCAGGACGGTGGCGGTGGGGTCGGCCAAGGCGCGCAGCCGATCGGCCAGGGCGCGGGCCGACGCCATATAAAAGACTCGGTCCACGCTCATGGGTGGCGTCTCGCGCCACAGGGGCAGCAGGCCCGCCAGCGTGGCCCTGGTACGGGCGGCCGTGGAACAGAGGATGAGATCGGGCTGGGGTGTTCCACCCTTGCGGCGCCTGAAATAGTCGGCCATGGTCGTTAACGCGCGCTCCCCCCGGGACGACAGGGGACGCTCATGATCAGGGACGCTGTCATCGTCCCAGGAGGATTTCATATGCCGGAGCAGGAACAGGGTCTTCACGCGACATCCCCCAGGATGGACCGGCTGCCCGAGCCCGCTGTGGAACCGGCGGCCCCGGAAAAGAAAAAAGGAATGGGTACGAAAACAACGGGATCGACAACGCGAGAACCAGAAACGGTAACGTTGGCGGCCTATGGTGATCGACCCGATACCCGTGCTGTTAATGAGGCGACCATGTCCACGGCGGTGGAAACCCCGATCCGCGAAGCTGAGTCCACCCCCATCGATATGACGTCGGCGGACCGGTTCATCAACCGCGAACTGTCGTGGCTGGCCTTCAATCAGCGCGTTCTGGAGGAAGCGTACAACGCCCAGCATCCGCTGCTGGAGCGGCTGCGTTTCCTGTCCATTTCGGCCAGCAACCTGGATGAGTTCTACACCGTCCGCGTCGCGGCGCTGAAGGCGCAGGTGACGGCTGGCGTCGCCACCCCCTCGGACGACAACCTGACCCCGGCGCAGCAACTGGCCGCCATCAACGAGCGCGCCGCCGAGTTGATGCGCGAACAGCAGGCGTGTTGGCTAATGATGCGCGCCGACTTGGCCAAGGCCGGCATCGCCGCCATCGACCCCGGCGAGCTGACCCCGTCGGAGACCGACTGGCTGGAAGCGAAGTTCCTGGACGATATCTTCCCGGTGCTGACGCCCATCGCCGTCGACCCGGCCCATCCTTTCCCCTTCATCGCCAATTCCGGCTTCTCGCTGGCCGTCCAGCTGTACGACCCGGCGCGCAACACCCATCTGGACGCCCTGGTCCTGCTGCCGGCGCAGCTGGACCGTTTCGTGCGCCTGCCGGGCAGCGATGTGCGCTTCATCCTGCTGGAAGAGCTGGTGCTGCTGTTCATCGACCGGCTGTTCCCGCCCTTCACCCTGAAGGGACATGGCTTCTTCCGCGTGCTGCGCGACAGCGACATCGAAATCGAGGAAGAGTCCGAAGACCTGGTCCGCACCTTCGAGACGGCGCTGAAGCGCCGCCGCCGCGGCAGCGTCATCCAGCTGTGCGTCAACGCCGGCATGTCGCGCGACCTGCGCGACTTCCTGGCGGGCCAACTGCATGTGCCGACCGACGACGTGTTCGTGCTGGACGGCCTGATCGGTCCGGCGGAGACCAAGCAACTGATCATCGATGAGCGGCCGGACCTGCTGTTCCAGCCGTACAACGCCCGCTTCCCGGAGCGTATCCGCGATTTCGGCGGCGACTGCTTCGCCGCCATCCGCCACAAGGACATCATCGTCCACCACCCGTTCGAGAGCTTCGACGTGGTGGTGCAGTTCCTGCGCCAGGCGGCGCAGGATCCGTCGGTGCTGGCCATCAAGCAGACGCTGTACCGCACCTCCAAGAACTCCCCCATCGTCGCCGCCCTGATCGAGGCGGCGGAGGCGGGCAAGAGCGTCACGGCGATGGTGGAGCTGAAGGCCCGCTTCGATGAAGAGGCCAACATCCGTTGGGCGCGCGACCTGGAACGGGCGGGCGTGCAGGTGGTCTACGGCTTCGTCGACCTGAAGACCCACGCCAAGGTGTCGCTGGTGGTGCGCCGGGAACAGAAGGGCCTGCGCTCTTACGTTCATTTCGGCACCGGCAACTACCACCCCATCACCGCCAAGATTTACACCGATCTCAGCTTCTTCACCTGCGACCCGGCGCTGGTGCACGACGCGGCCCACATGTTCAACTACATGACCGGCTACGCCACGCCCAAGGCGCTGGAGAAGATCGCCATCGCCCCCATCGGCCTGCGCGACCGGCTGGTCAGCCTGATCGACGCGGAAATCGCCCACGCCCGCGCCGGCCGCCCGGCGCAGATCTGGGTGAAGCTGAACTCCCTGGTGGACGCCCGCATCATCGACAAGCTGTACGAGGCGTCGCAGCAGGGCGTCAGCATTGACATGGTCATCCGCGGCATCTGCTGCCTGCGGCCGGGGGTGAAGGGCCTGTCGGAAAATATCCGGGTGAAGAGCATCGTCGGCCGTTTCCTGGAGCATGGCCGCGTGGTCTGCTTCGGCAACGGCGTGGGCTTGCCGCACCCCGGCGCCAAGGTCTTCATCTCCTCCGCCGACTGGATGCCGCGCAACCTGGATCGCCGCATCGAGACGCTGGTGCCCATCGAGACGCCGTCCTGCCACCGTCAGGTGATGGACCAGATCATGGTCGCCAACCTGAAGGATGAGGCGCAAAGCTGGCAGCTTAGCCCTGATGGCGAGTATCATCGTATCGAAGCACCGCTGGGCGCCTTCAACGCCCACACGTTCTTCATGACCAACCCCAGCCTGTCGGGGCGGGGCAGCAGCGCGGTCACCGATCCCAAGGGGCCGGCCAAGCTGTTGCTGAAGGCGGCCGCCAAGGCCGCGAAGCGTGCCGACTGAATTGCCTGCCTTAGCCCGTACCGGATGCCATGCCCGTAAAGCTTGACCGACCCGCCCCTGAACGCCACGTTGGCGCCGACCGGTTGGCCGTCATCGACATCGGTTCCAACTCCATGCGGGTGGTGGTCTATGACCGCCTGGAACGCTCGCCCATCGCCATCTTCAACGAGAAGATCATGTGCGGATTGGGCCGGTCGGTGGAGAAGACCGGCAAGCTGCACCCCGAGGGAGTGAAACTGGCCTTGGCCAATCTGGCCCGTTTCCGCCGCCTGATCGAGGGCATGCAGGTGGGGCGGGTGGACATCCTGGCGACCGCCGCCGTGCGCGACGCCAAGGATGGCCCGAAGTTCGTGGCGGAGGTAGAGGCGCTGACCGGTGTCCCCGTCACAGTCCTGGCGGGGGAGGAGGAGGCGCGGCTGTCCGCCATGGGCGTGCTGTCGGGGACCCCCGGCGCCGATGGCCTGATGGGCGACCTGGGCGGCGGCAGTTTGGAACTGGTGACGCTGGACAAGGGCCTCATCGGCCGCCAAGCAACCCTGCCGCTGGGGCCCCTGCGCCTGATCGAGGCGGTGGAGGGCAAGCCGGGATCGGCGGCCAAGCTGATCGACACCCAATTGGCCAAGCTGCCGTGGGCCCTGGATGGCCGGGGGCGGGAATTCCACCCCGTGGGCGGCGGCTGGCGCGCGCTGGCCAAGATGCACATGGAGCAGACGGGACACCCGCTGCACATCATCCATCACTACATGGTCGATGCCCGGGTTATGGCTGACTTCGCCGGGCTGGTGGGGCGGCAAAGCCGCGCCTCCCTGGAGAAGATGCCGGGCGTTTCCCGCCGCCGGCTGGAAACGCTGCCCATGGCGGCCCTGGTGATGGAGCGGGTGCTGCGCACCGTGCAGCCGTCCAACGTCGTCTTCTCCGCCTACGGGCTGCGTGAAGGGTTCCTGTTCGACCAGCTGTCGGCCGAAGAGCGGCGGCGCGACCCCCTGATCGACAGCTGCACCCAGGTGGCGGAACGGCTGGGCCGGTTCGGCGAGGCCGCCACCCTGACGCAATGGACGGCCCCCCTGTTCGCCGGAGAGGATGAGGCGGCCGCGCGCCTGCGCACCGCCGCCTGCCTGCTGTCCGACCTGGGGTGGTCGGAACATCCCGACTATCGCGCCGAGCACGCCTATTTGCGGGTGTTGCGCATGCCGTTCGCCGGTGCCGACCATGCCGAACGTGCCTTTCTGGCGCTGGCCTCCTTCGTGCGCTATGCCGGCACCATGGACGGCCAGCCCCTGGGCCTGACCCGCACCCTGCTGTCGGAGGCGCAGCTGAGCCGGGCCATGATCGTGGGCCTGGCGCTGCGCCTGGCCCATACGCTGACCGGGGGAGCTGCCACGCTGTTGCAGCGCACAGCCTTGCGGCTGACGCCGGACACCCTGACCCTGCTGCTGCCCCGCGACGCCGCCATGCTGGACGGCGATGCCGTGCAGCGCCGCCTGGACGGCCTGGCCAAGGTGCTGGGCCGCAAGGGCACGGTGGTGGTCCAGGGACCGGCCTTGGCGGAAGCGGGTGCCTAGGGCGGACCGTGATCAGGTTGAGTCCCTTGATCGTGTAAATCCGCTCTAGCCGGTGACGGGGCTTTCGGTTGGAATACCGGGCCCCACCGCCATATAAGATCAGTCCCGTTCATTTCCGCCCGGACAGCAGCCATGGCTCTCTTCCCTCGACTTGTCCTCGCGCTTGGTGTTCTGGTGGCGCTGGCGGCCGGCGATATGCCGGCCCGGGCCGACTTCCTTCCGCCCGCGCGCCCGGGCGAGACCGATCCCATCATCCAGCAGGTCCTGAATTGCTGGAGCTATGGCCACAGGCCCAACGCGAAGGGCGCGGGCGTCGGGGTGGGTGGGCAGAACCTGGTATGCGCCCATGGCGAGGCCAAGACCACCGTCATGCGGGACACCATCGCCCGCATCACCTCGATCGATGCCCGGACGCTGGTGATCTGGTCGCAAGGGGGCGGTGACGCGCAGGCGGCGGCCGACCTGGCGCAGACCATCGTCGACCGGGGCATCACCGTCATCATCGACGGCCCTTGCGCCGGCCCCTGCGTGTGGTGGCTGGCGGCCGCGCCCAAGCGCCTGGTGACGCCGGAAGCGATCTTCGACTTCAGCGCAGGCCCGGACGCGCCGCCGGCGGTGGTCGAGCGGGTGCGCCAGGCCACGGGCATAGACTTGAACGCCCTGCGACAGACCGGCGGCCCCCGGCAGCCGCGGGACGAGGCCGCCCTGCGCGCCCTAGGCCTGGGCGTCACTCAGCTTCCTCCCATCGTGGCGGTGAAGCCGACGCCCACCTGAGGCGCCGGCTTTTCCTCACGGCGGTCCGTTGGTCCCCGCCCTGAACAGATCCTCCCGCGCCTGTTCCAACGCGTACCGCAGGGCGCCGCGCCTTTCCCTGTCGTCGGGGATCGCGATCAGCCGGTCATAGATGCGGCTGATCAGCTGGCCTCGCTCCGCCGGCATGCTGCGCAGCCCGTCATGGGCGTAGAGCGCCAGCACACCATCGATGATCTGGCTCAGCAACTGGGTGTCCAGCCCTGGCCGGTTGCCCGTCAGGTGCATGTTGCCGTGGCCGGTCAGCAGCCAATCCACCGAGATGTCCAACTCCAGCAAACGGGCCAGGGTTTCGCCCTTGGGCAGCTTGCCCAGGCGTTCGTATCCCTGCCAGGTGTTCACACCCAGGGCGAACCGGGCGGACATGCTTTTCTGGGTTTCGCCGAGGTGCTCGCGAACTTGGCGTAACCTGCCCTTCAGTCCCGTCATGGCGTCGCGCGCAACCCTTCGACGCGCGGACGGAGGGCGGGAGGAGTGGCGGCAAGAGAAAGACGGAGGCACGAAATTTTGTGCTTCATTGGCACGAAAAAACGTGCCATGTTCAATCTCGCGTTCAGTCGGAACACTCCTTGACCACTCCTGATGTCACGGGGTCGCATAAGGGCGCCGGTGTCCGGAGCGACCATAGGAATGGCGTTCCAAGGCACCGTCGTTTGGGAATTAAGACGGTTGATGGGGTAGGGGTGTGCAGGCCGCGCCCCACCCGCGGAAGACGCAGGCGGTCGTGACGGGCGCACCGGGGGTGTTGAAAAAAGATCCCAAAACAGGCCGACGATCCTCCTCGGGCCAAGCCACCATCCAAGTACGCGTAGCTTCTCCCCCGAGCGGTACATCCGTTCAGGTAAAAGTTTGATTAAGACCTGATAGAATAAAGCTCCCGGACCTGATCGCAACGCCCAATCTGCGCCAACACAGCGGGCCGGAGCCTTTGCCTATCGCGGTAGGACAGGGTTAATGCACAGGGCTGATTACCGGCTTTTTCCGCAACTGCGGTTAATATGCATTATCTATAGTGGGGACATGGACGGCGATGAAATAGCGGATCACATCGGGAAGATCATACAGGGCGGCGCTGTTGGCCGGACTTGGAATTGCCTGGTTGATCTGAGGTCATTCATCGGCAACATCCATCATTCGTCTTTGGAGCGGATATCCAAGCTACTTAATGAAAAGCAAGAGTCGGGGACGCTGAAGCGATCCCCGGATAATGATGGCAGTCGGGTCGCTGTTGTAAGCTACAACGCCGGCCAGAAATTCTTAGTCAATCTGGCCCGTGTTTATATGCGGGACTATGATCTCCGGCACTTCTCCGACATGCGGCAAGGCTTTGCTTGGGCGTCCGGGCAAGACGCCCTGCCGCCGGAGATGAGGTCTCTGGATTGGCATCTGGAGAGGGCGGAGGGCGGTACCCCGCCCAAACTCCGAACATAAGCGGGGCCATCCCGCACCGCCCTGGCCCGCGCCCCCATCCCGCGCCCCCATCCCGCGCACGGTCCTGGCGCGGCCGGGGATGGGGAATCGAAACGCCCCCGGAAGTCTTCTTCCGGGGGCGCTCGTTTGTGCACAGAACTATTTGGCGTGGTGCTTAGGCCCGGCGCTCCGCCAGGAAGGCGACTTCGCCACCCGGCGTGCCCTCGTAATCGGTCAGCGGGATGGGGTAGTCCCCCGTGAAGCAGGCATCGCAATACTGCGGGCCGCTGGCGTCGCGGCCGGCGTGGCCCAGCGCCTTGTACAGGCCGTCGTTGGAGATGAAGGCAAGGCTGTCGGAGCCGATATAGCGGTTCATCTCCTCGACCGACAGCTTGTGGGCCAGCAGCTTCTCCTTCTCCGGCGTGTCGATGCCGTAGAAGCAGGAATGCCGGGTGGGCGGGCTGGAGATGCGCATGTGCACCTCCTTGGCGCCGGCCGCCCGCATCATCTCCACGATCTTCACCGAGGTGGTGCCGCGCACGATGCTGTCATCCACCAGGATGACGCGCTTGCCTTGGATATAGTGGCGGTTGGCGTTGTGCTTCAGCTTCACACCCAGATGGCGGATCTTGTCGGTCGGCTGGATGAAGGTGCGGCCGACATAGTGGTTGCGGATGATGCCCAGCTCGAACGGAATGCCACTTTCCTCGGCATAGCCGATGGCCGCCGGCACGCCGCTGTCGGGCACCGGAATAATCACGTCGGCGTCCACATGGCTTTCCTGCGCCAGGTGGGCGCCAATGGCCTTGCGTACCTTGTAGACGCTGGACCCCTCGACCAGGCTGTCGGGCCGGGCGAAGTAGATGTACTCGAAAATGCAGAAGCGGCTCTTTTCCGGCTGGAAGGGGCGCAGGCTCTGCACCCCGGCGGCGGTCAGCACCACCATCTCACCCGGCTCGATGTCGCGGACGAAGTCGGCGCCGATGATGTCCAGGGCGCAGGTTTCCGATGCCAGGACCGGCGCGTCGCCCAGCATGCCCAGCACCAGCGGGCGCACGCCGCGCGGGTCGCGCACGCCGATGATCTGGTCCTTGGCCATGGCGACCAGGGAATAGGCGCCCTCGACCTGGCGCAGGGCCTCGACCATGCGGTCGATGACGCTGCCACCCCGGGCGGTCGCCATCAGGTGGACGATGACCTCGGTGTCGGTCGTGGACTGGAATAGGCAGCCACGGCGCACCAGCTGGCGGCGCAGGGTCATGGCATTGGTCAGGTTACCGTTGTGCGCCAGGCCGAAGCCGCCGAACTCGAAATCCGCGAACAGCGGCTGCACGTTGCGCAGTGCGGTGTCGCCGGTGGTGGCGTAACGCACATGGCCGATGGCGGCATTGCCCTTCAGGGGGCGCATGACCGCCTCGGAACTGAAGTTGTCGCCGACTTGGCCCAACGCGCGGTGGACGGCGAAATGCTCCCCGTCAAAGGCGACGATGCCCGCCGATTCCTGGCCGCGATGCTGCAGGGCGTGCAGGCCCAGGGCCACCAGGGCGGCTGCGTCCGTGGCGCCCAGGATACCAAAGACGCCGCATTCCTCGCGCAACTTGTCGTCGTCGAAGGGGTTCGTGGTCAGCATGAGCGGTCACCGGGCGCCTTTCGCGCGAGGTTGGTACGTTGCGGTCCGTTGTGAGGAAACCTTACTCCGGCTTCCTCTTATCGACGGAATTCTCGATCAACTGATCAAGGCCCGTGCGTTCGCGGTCGTTATAGCCCTGTTCACCCGGCTTGGCACCCGCGTTCACCGCAGGGGTGATCGCCGGGGTTTGAAGCCGTTCCAAGTCCTGCTTGGCGGCCAGGGCCCGCTCGGCTTCCATCCGGGCGGCGTCAATTCGTCCTTCACCCTCATGCCGCAGGTCGGACGGCGCAAGGGTGCGCAGCATGTCCGCCCCGGCCTCCAGCGCCGGCCGGGTGCGCGCATCACGCAGCCAGTCGGGCTTATTGTCCGGCCAGATGTAGCCCATGAGCATATAGCCCAGGCTGACCAGCACCGCGCCGCGCACCACCCCGAAGCCGAAGCCCAGCGACCGGTCGATGGCCGACAGGGCGCTGTCGCTGACCCGGCCTGCCAGGGTATGGCAGATCATCTGCAACACCAGCAAGGCCGCCACGAACAGGGTGATGATGGCGACGCCGTCGGCAATCATCTGACGCTCGATATGGGCGCGTACGAAGGGTTTGACCAGGGGAAAGGCATACAGCGTGACCAGGGCAGCCCCGACCCAGGCGCCGATCGACAACACCTCGCGCACGAAGCCGCGGGCGAAGGCCAGCAGCGCCGACAGCACGACGATGACGACGACGGCGATGTCCAGGGGGTTCAAACCGTTGATATCCATGATGCCTCAGCCCCGCCCGCCGCCGGATACGGCCTTGGGTGTGTTCTTGGGCGGTGCGCTTTTCTGCGCAGGGGCGGCCTGGAACAGGGGCAGCAGATCCGACAGGTGGTGCAACTCGATGCGGCGCATGCCGGCGTCGCCGCCCGACCCCTTACGCCGGGTGGGCACCAGCGCCGTGCCGAAGCCCAGCTTCGCCGCCTCCTTCAGCCGCGTCTCGCTCTGGCTCACCGCCCTGATTTCCCCCGACAACCCGATCTCTCCATAAACCACCGCGTCGGCCGGCACAGGCTCCCCTGTCAGGGAGGAGACCAGGGCCGCGGCCACCGCCAAATCCGCCGCCGGCTCCGTGACCTTCAGGCCGCCAGCGACGTTCAGATACACATCATTGGCGCCGATGGCGAGGCCGCAGCGCGCCTCCAGCACCGCCATCACCATGGCCAGGCGCGCCGTGTCCCAGCCCACCACCGCCCGGCGGGGCGTGCCCAGGGGCGACGGCGCCACCAGGGCCTGCACCTCCATCAGCACGGGGCGGGTGCCCTCCATCCCGGCGAAGACGGCGGTGCCGGTCACGTCGCCGCGCCGTTCCGCCAGGAAGATCTCCGACGGGTTGGCGACCTCGCGCAGGCCATCCTCCGCCATTTCGAACACGCCGATCTCGTCGGTGGCGCCGAAGCGGTTCTTCACCGCGCGCAGGATGCGGAACTGGTGCCCGCGCTCCCCCTCGAAATACAGCACCGTGTCCACCATGTGCTCCAGCACGCGGGGGCCGGCGATCTGGCCGTCCTTGGTGACATGGCCCACGATCAGCAGGGTGATGCCCCGACGCTTGGCCACCCGGATCAACTCGGAAGCGGAGGCCCGCACCTGGGCCACCGTGCCCGGCGCGCTGTCCAGCGTGTCCACATACATGGTCTGGATACTATCGATGACCGCCACGCGCGGGCCGTCGGCCGCATCCAGCGACGCCACGATGTCGCGCACGTTGGTGGCGGCTGCGAGGTTCACCGGCGCCGCCGCCAGGCCCAGGCGCAAGGCCCGCATGCGCACCTGGTCCACGGCCTCTTCGCCGGAGATATAGGCGCAGGATGTGCCCTGGGCCAGGCGGCAGATGACCTGCAGCAGCAGCGTGGACTTGCCGATGCCGGGGTCGCCGCCCACCAGCAGGGCCGAGCCGTGCACCAGGCCGCCGCCGCACACCCGGTCGAATTCCTGGATGTGGGTCATGCGGCGCGGTGCCTGCTCCGACACGCCGGACAGTTCCACGAATTCCAGCCGGCGGCCCTGCACCTTGTTGCCCAGGCCCTTGGGCGCCGCCTCGGGGGCAGCCTCCTCCACCAGGGTGTTCCAGGCGCCGCAGCCCTCGCACCGGCCGCTCCACTTGGGGTGGGCAGTGCCGCAGCTCTGGCAGACGTAGCGGTTGGTGTTTCGGGCCACGGGAAAGGGTTCCTGACGGGATGTTCTGACGGTCGCCATCATAACAGCTTGGGTGACGGAACCGCCACCCCGGCGCCGGGTATACAGCCACTAGATTTAGGGGGTAGGGGCGTGCGGGACGCACGACAGGATGGTGTGGGCGGCCATGCCGTGATGCCGCCGCGAATTGACAGCGCGTGGCCTGGCGCCCACAGTTGCCACCACCCGTTTCCTGTCTGGATGTACCGCCTTGAAGCCCCTCGCCACGCTTCTCCGCTCCGCCCTGCTGGTCTCGTCCGTACTGGTGCCGCCCATGGCGGCGGCGCAGGAGGCGCGGCCGGCGCTGGAGTCGGTGGTGATCTATCGCGGCGCCACCCTGATCGACGGCACGGGGACGGCGCCGCGTGCCGGCATGGCGGTCGTGACCAAGGGCCAGGGCATCGCCCTGGTGGCGCCCGTGGGCCAAGTGCCGGCCGAGCTGGCCCGGGGCGCCACGGTGGTGGATGCCAGCAGCCTCTACGTCCTGCCCGGCCTGATCGACACCCATGTGCATCTCGCCACCGTGCCCAACCGCAAGGCTGAGGAGGCGCTGCTGCGTCGCGCGGTCTACGGCGGCGTCACGGCGGAGCGCGACATGGCGGGCGATACCCGCGCGCTGGCCGACCTGTCGCGATCGGCGCTGCTGGGCGAAATCCCGGCGCCGGACATCTACTACGCGGCCCTGATGGCCGGCCCCAGCTTCTTCAAGGACCCGCGCACGGCGGCGTCGGCCAAGGGCGATACGCCGGGGGAGGTGCCGTGGATGCAGGCCATCACCCCGGCCACGGACCTGAAGGTGGCGGTGGCCTTGGCGCGCGGCACCGGTGCCAGTGCCATCAAGATTTACGCCAACCTGCCGGCCGACCTGGTGGCCGGCATCACGCGCGAGGCGCACGCCCAGGGCTTCCGCGTCTGGGCCCATGCCATGGTCTTCCCCGCCACCCCGGCGGAGGAGATCGAGGCCGGCGTGGATGTGCTGTCCCACGCCTGCATGCTCGCCTACCAGGCCTTGCCGGTGAAGCCGACGCAGTACCATGACCGCGCGCCGGTGGACTCGGCCCGTATCGGCAATCCCGACCCCATTCTCGCCGGGCTGTTTGACGGCATGAAGCGCCACGGCCAGGTGCTGGACGCCACCGTGCGCGTCTATGCCGAGGGCGACAAGCGCTGGGCCGGCCAGCCCAACCCGCCCGGCTCCTATTGCCCCGGTGAGCTGGCGGCCCGCATCACCGCCCAGGCGCATGCCGCCGGCGTGGCCATTTCCGCCGGCACGGATGGCGAGACGCCCGCCGCCGATGCCTATCCCGCCCTGCATGAGGAACTGGAGCTGCTGGTCCACCAGGCCGGCTTCACGCCCCTGGCCGCCATCCAGGCCGGTACGCAGATGGGTGCCCGCGCCCTGAACCTGGAGTCGCGGATGGGCACGGTGGCGGTGGGCAAGCTGGCCAACCTGGTGTTCGTCGCCAAGGACCCGACCCAGGATATCGCCAACCTGCGCAGCGTCGTCTACACGGTGAAACGCGGCCGCCGGTACAACCGTGCCGACTTCCGGCCCATCGCCCCGGATGAAGCGGGTGACGTCGACTGAACAAGTGACTCCAGGAAAGGCCGGTGCCGGCGGGCGTCCAGTATTGGGGGCACCTGTCTGCTACCTATGTAGCTAAGCTGGTTACGTTTTTGAAATTGTGACCGGTAAAATGATCATGCCGGTAAAGTTTCGGCTGTGTTACCCCTTCCGCCGTCCTCGTTTCCGGTGGCAGTGCGGAAATGTATAAAATACAGCATAAATTGAATCCTTCATCCAGGATCATCTGTGTTCTGATCATGGACGATGTCGGCGGTGAAACCATCGCCGATTACATCGAGGAAATCCTGGCCTGGAATATGGACGTCGCCACGTGGAACAGCGTGACCGACCTGCGGTTGCATGTCGGCAATGTCTCGCCGGACGCCATCCGCCGCATGGGCGCCATAATGGGGGAGGCCATGCGCGGCCGTGCCGGCGGCCGGGCGGCCGTGGTCAGCCATAACGCCGGCCTGCGCTTCCTCCTGAACCTGGCCCGTCTGTTCATCCCCGGGCACGAGCTGCGCGCCTTCAGCGACATGGCAACGGCCTATGCCTGGGCGGCGGGGCGGCAGGTCGACCTGCCCCTGGAAATGGCCGTTGCCGGCTGGGGAAGGGTGGCGGCTTAACGCCGGTTCCCTCAAGCGCGGGGCGGGCGTATCCGCGCCGGTCCTTATCCCAGCTTCACCTGCATCTGGATCGGGCCCTCGGCCCGGCCGTGGATGAACTGCTCGACGTAAGCGTTGCCGCTGTCGTCGATGGCGCTGGTGGGGCCCTGCCAGATCAGCTTGCCCTGGTACAGCATGCCGATGCGGTCGGAAATCTTGCGGGCGCTGGCCATGTCGTGGGTGATGGTCAGGGCGGTGGCGCCCAGGTCGCGCACGCACTTCACGATCAAGTCGTTGATGACGTCGGCCATGATGGGATCCAGGCCCGTCGTCGGTTCGTCGAAGAAGATGATTTCCGGCGTGGTGGCGATGGCGCGGGCCAGGCCCACGCGCTTCTGCATGCCGCCTGACAGCTCCGCCGGCGACAGGTTGGCAACATCGGGGCCCAGGCCCACGGCGGCCAGCTTTTCGATGGCGATGTCGCGCGCCTGGGACCGCTTCATGCCCTGGCCCTGGATCAGGCCGAAGGCCACGTTCTGCCAGACGGGCAGGCTGTCGAACAGCGCGCCGCCTTGGAACAGCATGCCGAACTTGGTCATCACCCGGTCCCGGGCGCGGCCGCCGATGTGGGTCGTCTCCTCCCCATCCACCTTGATGGTGCCGGCATCGGGACGCAGCAGGCCCAGGATGGATTTCAGCATCACCGACTTGCCGGTGCCCGAACCGCCGATGATGACGAAGGACTCACCCTTGGCGACGCTGAGGTCCACGCCGTCCAGTACCTTCTTCGGGCCGAAGGCCTTCTTGACGCCGATGAGTTCAATCTTGGGGGTGCCAGAGTGGGGGGATACCGTGCTCATGAGAAGAACAGCCCCGTCAGCAGATAGTTGATCATCAGGATCATGATGGACGCGGAAACCACGGCGTGCGTGGTGGCCGCACCCACGCCCTGGGCGCCGCCCTTGGAATGGTAGCCGTTGTAGCAGCCCATCAGCGCGATGATGAAACCGAAGGCGGCCGCTTTCGCCAAGCCCGAGACCACATCGATGGTCTCAAGGTATTGTGCCGTGCTGGTCAGGTAGGCCGACGGGTTGAAGCCCAGGCGGTAGATGCTGACGACATAGCCGCCGAAGACGCCGATGATGTCGGCCACCAGCACCAGGCAGGGCAGCATCAGCGTGCCCGCGAGGAGGCGGGGCGCCACCAGGTACTTGAACGGGTTGGTGGACAGGGTGGTCAGGGCATCGACCTGTTCCGTCACCCGCATGGTGCCGATCTCGGCCGCCATGGCGGCGCCCACACGGCCGGCCACCATCAGGCCCGCCATGACGGGCCCCAACTCACGGGTGATGGACAGCACCACCACGGTGGCGATGGCGCTGGAGGCGTTGAAGCGGGCGAAGCCGGTATAGCTTTGCAGCGCCAGCACCATGCCGGTGAACAGGGCCGTGAGCCCCACCACGGGCAGGCTGTTGTAGCCGATCTCCCGCATCTGCTGGACCAGCAGGCGGGGATAGAAGGGGGGACGGACGCAGTGCGACAGGCTGCGCGCCGTGAACAGGGCCAGCCGCCCGGTGGCGGCCAGGAACACCAGGGTGGCCCGGCCGATCCCGCTCAAGAACCCCATCCGCTCCGCTCCTCAGTCATATAAGGGACTTACAATGCCGAACTGCCATTGTCCCGTCACGGGTGCGCCGCAACAGGCCATGCCCCCTGATACACGCGGCAAAACCTCCGGCCAAGCCCTGTTAGGATCTCATAGCCGATGGTGCCGGCATCCGCGGCCACGTCGTCCAACGGCCGATCGGGACCGATCAGCTCGGCGAAGGCGCCGGGAACCAGGGCTTCCGGGGGGACCCGCGTCGCATCCACGCTCAGCAGATCCATGGATATGCGCCCCACCACGGGGGCGCGTACGCCGGCGATGGTGACATGCCCGGAGGAGCCCAGGGCCCGGCAGTAGCCGTCGGCGTAACCCACCGCGATGGTGGCCAGGCGCGCCGGCGCCGTGGTGCGATATGTCGCGCCATAACCCACCGTGGCCCCGGCCGGCACCTCCCGCACCTGCAGGATGCGGCCCAGCAGGCGCAGCGCCGGCGCCATGGGGTTGGGTGCCTCCGGCGTCGGGTTCACGCCGTACAGCGCTGCCCCCGGCCGGACTAGGTCGTGCAGCAGCGCCGGCTCCCGGAAGATGCCGGAGGAGGCGGCCAGGCTGGCCGGCGCCCGGGGCAGTCGGGCCAGGTGCGCCCGGAGGCGGGCGTCCTGCTCGGCGGCGAGGCCGTCGCCGGCCACGTCGGCGCTGGCCAGGTGGCTCATCCACCCCGCCAGCGTGAGGCCGGTCAGCAGGGCGGGCTCCGCGGCCAGATGCCGCGCGTCGCGGTCGTCCAGGCCCAGGCGGTTCATGCCCGTGTCGATATGGATGAAGGCGGGCAGGGCGCGGCCAAGCTCCACCGCCGTGGCCCGCCAGCGGGCGATGTCGTCCAGGCTGTTCAGGACGGGCGTCAGGCCCAGGGCTGCCATCTCCCGCTCCGTGCCCGCCGTGGGGCCGTGCAGGACCAGGACGCGCGCGCCGGAGAAGGTGCCAGGGGACAACACCGCGCGCAGGGCGGCGGCCTCCTCCAGATCGGCGACGAAAAAGCTGCGGCAGCCGGCCTCGGCCAGGGCCGTGGCCACCGGCACGGCACCCAGGCCATAGCCGTCGGCCTTGACCACGCCGGCGCATTCGACCGCGCGGCCGGTCCGCTGGGCATGGTCGCGCAGGACGCGCCAGTTGCCCGCAATGGCATCCAGGTCGATGGCCAGGACGGCACCGGCGCCGACCGGCACCTGGCTCGGGAAATCCACGGACGACACCCCCGGCTCCTCAGTAATCGTCGCCGGCACCGGCCAGGGCGTGGTGGGTGTCGAGGTCGGAGAAGCGGGTGAACTCGCCATGGAAGTGCAGGCGCACGGTGCCCACCGGGCCGTGACGCTGCTTGGCGATGATGGCCTCGGCCGTATCGTGCACCTCTTCCAGGCGCTGCTGCCAGCGCTGGTAGCGGTCGTTGAACTTGTCCTCCGCCTCCTCCGGACGGCGCGATGGCTCAGCACGCTCCAGATAGTACTGCTCGCGGTAGACGAACATGACCACGTCGGCGTCCTGCTCGATGGAGCCCGACTCGCGCAGGTCTGACAGCTGCGGGCGCTTGTCCTCGCGGTTTTCCACCTGGCGCGACAGCTGCGACAGCGCGATCACCGGCAGGTCCAGCTCCTTGGCGATGGCCTTCAGGCCACGCGTGATCTCGGAGATTTCCTGCACGCGGTTGTCGGTCTTGTTGATCCCGCCGCCGCGCAGCAGCTGCAGGTAGTCCACCACGATCATGCCCAGGCCATGGGTGCGCTTCAGGCGGCGGGCGCGCGTGCGCACGGCGGTGATGGACAGGGCCGGCGTGTCGTCCACGAAGAACGGCACCTTGGAGATGTAGTTGCTGGCCTCGATGAAGCGGGGAAAGTCGCTGCCGTGGATTTCGCCGCGGCGGATCTTGTCGCCGCTGACCTCGGCCTCATCGGCCAGGATACGGGTGGCCAGCTGTTCCGCCGACATTTCCAGCGAGAAGAAGCCGACCGGCGCCCCCTCCTTGCCGCTGCTCTTCATATGGGCGCGGGCGGCGTTGAAGGCGATGTTGGTGGCCAGCGCCGTCTTACCCATCGAGGGGCGGCCGGCCAGGATGATGAGATCCGAGGGGTGCAGGCCGCCCAGCTTGCCGTCCAGGTCGCGCAGCCCCGTGGTGACGCCGGTGACGTGGCTGGACCGCTTGTAGGCCGCCTCCGCCATCTCGATCGCTGCCTTCAGCGACCGTTCGAAGGGGATGAATCCCCCCTGCGCGTCGCCGGTGGAGGCGAGGTCGAACAGCTTCTTCTCCGCCTCCTCGATCTGGTCCGTGGCAACCACGTCCAGGTCGTGCTTGTAGGCGGCGTTGACCATGTCCTCGCCCACGTCGATCAGCTGCCGGCGCAGGTAGGCGTCATGGATGATGCGGCCGTAATCCTCGGCGTTGCTGACGGTGACGACGCCGGCGGCCAGGCGGGCCAGGTACTCGGTGCCGCCGATCTCCTTCAGGTCCGCGTCCTGCTCGAAATAGGCCTTCAGCGTCAGCGGGCTGGCGATCTGCCCCCGTTCCACCAGCTTGGCGATGGCGGCGAAGACGCGGCCGTTGGCGGGGTCGAAGAAGTGCTCCGGCCGCAGGAACTCGGCCACCTTCTCCAGCGCCTTGTTGTTGACCAGGGCGGCGCCCAGCAGCGCCTGTTCCGCCTCCAGGTTATGGGGCGGCGTGCGATAGGGCAACGCGCCGGTGGGGGCGGTGGGGTCGGTCAACTTGGTGTCCATGGGCATCAGTGTAGCAGCGGGGGAGGCATGGCATAGCCGGCCGCCGTGCGCACGGCAAGTGCAACATGCGGATGGATTTTGTCCACAGGGGGATAATCATGGGGATAAGAGCGGAAAAGGGGTGCCAATCCCGCCCTTAAACCCTGATTTTCCTTATTCCGCCACCATCGCCGGAGTATGGGCGCGCGGTGCCATGGCTTCCTCGGCCTTGTGGATATAATCCCGGGTGAGGGGCACGGCGGCCAGGGCGTTGGACAGCTGGATCTGGAAGACCATATGCCCCTGGTAGCGGAAGGCGCATTCCGATCCCGCCAGGTAGAATTCCCACATGCGCACGAAACGCTCGTCATACAGCGCGGCCGCTTCATCCGCCTTGGCCAGGAAGCGGTGGCGCCAGGCACGCAGGGTCTCGGCGTAATGCAGGCGCAGGATTTCGATGTCGGTGGTGACGATGCGCGCCTTTTCCACCGCCGGCATGACCTCCGACAGGGCCGGGACATAGCCGCCAGGGAAGATGTACTTGCGGATCCAGGGGTTGGTGGCGCCCGGCCCGTCCAGGCGGCCGATGGAATGGATAAGGGCCACCCCCTCCGGCGTCATCAGGTCGCGCACCGCGGCGAAATATTCGGGATAGTGGGGCAGGCCCACATGCTCGAACATGCCCACCGAGACGATGCGGTCGAAATGGCCGGCGTAGCCTTGGCCTTTCAGGTGGCGATAGTCCACCAGCTCGAACCTCACCCGGTCGTTAACGCCTTCGTCGATGGCGCGCTGGCGGGCGACGGCCAGTTGCTCCTCCGACAGGGTGATGCCCATTATGCGTGCGCCCGGCGCCTGGCGGGCGATCTCCAGCGCCATCCCGCCCCAGCCGCAGCCGATGTCCAGCACCTTCATGCTGGGCTCCAGCCGCAGCTTGGCGATGATGTGCCGCTTCTTCAGGCTCTGCGCCTCCTCCAGCGTCGTCTCCGGCGTGGGGAAGTAGGCGCAGGAATATTGGCGGTCGCTGTCCAGGAATAGTGAGTAGAGCTTGCCGGACAGGTCGTAATGGTGGGCCACGTTGGCCTTGGACCGTTGCGCCGGGTTGAACTGCTGGGCGTACCGCGTCAGTGTCTCGATGGGGCCCATCAGGTGATCGGACCAGCCGATATGCTGCCAGCCGCTGTTGCGGGTGACCAGCGCCAGCAGGTCATAGATGTTGCCTTCCTCCATCACCAGCGTGCCGTCCATATAGGCCTCGCCGGCGTACAGGCGTGGCGCCAGCGCCAGCTTCCAATGCAGGCTGGGATCGGTCACGCGCACGGTGACGGGGCCGTAGCTGGCGGGGCCGCCGTCGGCGATGCCGCCGGGGCTGATTCCGCCCGGCAGGGCGTCGGGGTCGCGCCGGCCGAATTCGTAGCGGCGGCCGTGGGCGTCGATCAGTGTCAGATGGCCGGTCTTGATCAGGGACCGGAACAGGCTGGCCAAGAGCATGCCGAAGGCTCCCTCGTCTCAAATCACCTGCATATCAAAGACATGTAGGTAGTTTGCGAGCGGGTGGCCAGGGGGTCTATTAGCTCTAAGGTTTACTCAAAAGGGCAGGGTTCGCCTGTGCCTCGGCCTTATTTCCCGTGGGCGATGAAGGGGCCGTTACGGAAGCCGGCCTTGCCGTAGCGGAATGGATCGCCTTCCGGCGTGGTCATGCCGCCGCCGGCGGCCAGCAGCACGGCGTGGCCGGCGGCCGTGTCCCATTCGCAGGTCGGTCCGAAGCGGGGATAGAGGTCGGCCACGCCCTCGGCGATGCGGCAGAACTTGACGGAACTGCCGCAGGCCAGGGTCTCGGCCACCGAATAGGCCTTGAGATAGGCCGCCAGCGCCTCGTCATTGGCGTGGGAGCGGGAGGAGACGACGGTGACGCCGGCGCGCGGCTGCGGGCGGCAGGTGATGGTTTCCCGCTCCCCGCCCGCGCGCTGGCGCCATGCCAGGGGCTTGGGTGCCAGCGAACCCGCGAACAGCTCGCCGCTGGCCGGGGCGTAGACCACACCCAGCACGGGCTGGCCCTTGTCGACCAGGGCGATGTTCACCGTGAACTCGCCATTGCGCTTGATGAATTCCTTGGTGCCGTCCAGCGGGTCCACCAGCCAGAAGGGCTGGCGGGCCGCCACGGCTGGAATCTCGCCCCGCTCCGCCGCTTCTTCCGACACCGCTGGGATGGCGGGCGTCAGGCGCGCCAGGCCGGGCAGGATGACCGCCTCGGCGGCGTGGTCGGCCAGGGTGACGGGGCTGCCGTCCGACTTGGCGGTGGCGCCGTGGTCGCCCTCATAGAAGGGAAGGGTGGCGTGCCCCGCCTCGACCGCCAGCGCCGCGATGTCATCCAGAAGGGCGACAAGGTCCATTCGGGCGAGGACGGGGGCGGTGGTCATGGGGCCAAGCCTATCTCTGTAGTGTCGCGGGGGATGATCGGGGAGGGGAATAGTGCATCGGCGCCCTGCTCAGCAACAGTCCAAACCCGAACGCCCACGCGCGGCTCTCATGCGCGCGGCTGTCCAATTTTAAACCGCATTCTAAGGGTAGGGCTATTGGGCGGCGTCAACCGCGCCGCGAATCCGCGCGATTGGGTGGCAGCGGGCGGCGATGGCGGGTGGGCGGCGGCGGGTGCTAGACTGGCGCCCATGAGACTGACGCTTCCCCTCCTCATCGCCGTCCTCACCGTGTCCGCCGACGCCCTGGCCGCCCCACCGCCCCCTGTCGGGGGGGGCGGCGATGTCATCGAGGGGCATGCCCAGGCGACCGAGGGGGACACCCTGTTGGTCGATGGGGGGGAGATCAGGCTGTACGGTATCGACGCGCCCGACCCCGGCCAAACCTGCCAGAACCGACGCGGCGCCACTTACGACTGTTTCGCCCAGGCGACCAAGGAATTGCAGGCCGTTGTCCAGGACAAGATCGTCCGCTGCACCACCAAGGAAAGCCCGCCCAAGCAGCGGCGCTTGGCCGTGTGCACGGTGGAGGGGCGGGACGTCGCCGGCATCATGGTGCGGGCCGGCTGGGCGCTGGCCTACACCGCCCTGACGCCGGACTATTACAACACCCAGGTCCTGGCCATGAGCCACCGCGCCGGCATGTGGGGCGGGCGGGTGGAGCCGCCCTGGCTGTGGCGCGACCGGCAGGCGACGCTGGAGGCCGATGCCACCGGCAAGCCCAGGAAAAAGCCCTCGGGCCAGCCGTGAGGCCGGCCTGAAGATACCGGCGGCCTGCAATCCGCCGGGATGCCACCTACGTGATTGAGGGGGGGGCGGTAGGGGGCCAGAGCCACAGTGCCGCGCAAAGACACGGGCGCACCCCTGCTGACGCCTGGAAAACACTTGACCGCGACCGCCGGGGCCATCACCTATGTCGCCGAAATTGCGCGTATCCCGCAGTCCACCCGTTTTTTCCTGAAAGGAAGTTATGTCGAAGGAGGATTTGATCGAGTTTTCCGGCACGGTGACCGAACTGCTGCCGAACGCGATGTTCCGCGTCAAGCTCGATAACGAACACGAAGTGCTGGCCCACACCTCCGGCAAGATGCGCAAGAATCGCATCCGCGTGCTGGCGGGTGACCGGGTCAACGTCGAAATGACGCCCTACGACCTGACCAAGGGCCGCATCACCTTCCGCTTCAAGTAAGCGGACGGTCGCCCATGGTGCGCGTGCAAGCGGACGGGACGGGGCGGATGCCACGACAGCTCCCGCCGCTGGTGCTGGCGTCCAGTTCCCCGCGCCGTCGGGAACTGCTGGCCCAGATCGGGGTGACGCCGGCCGGCATCGACCCGGCCGACATCGACGAAAGCCCGCTGGTGGATGAGCTGCCGGCCCATCACGCCCTGCGCCTGGCCAAGGCCAAGGCGGAGGTGGTGGCCGCCCGTAGCGCGGGGTCGGTCGTCCTCGCCGCCGACACGGTGGTGGGTTGCGGCCGCCGTATCCTGCCCAAGGCGGAAAGCGCCGACGACGTGCGCCGCTGCCTGGATCTGCTGTCCGGCCGCCGCCATCGCGTCTATGGTGGCCTGTGCGTCATCGACGCGGCGGGTAAGGTCCGCACCCGGCTGGTGCAGACCGCCGTGCTGTTCAAGAAACTGAGCCGCGCCGAGATCGACGCCTATCTCGCCTGTGGCGAGGGCGTGGGCAAGGCCGGGGGCTATGCCATCCAGGGACGCGCCGCACTCTTCGCGCGCGGGCTGGTCGGTTCCCACAGCAATGTCGTGGGCCTATCCCTGTTCGAGACGGCGGCCCTGTTGCGTGCCGCCGGCATCGATCCGCTCTTGGCCGCGTGACGGGCCGGCCCTGATGGCCCGCGAACTCCATATCGACGTGACATCGCCGGCGCAGGGGCCCGCCCTGCGCCGCGCCGCCGTGCTGACCGACGGCGTGTTGTCGGATCTCTACATCGACCGGGTGGAGCGGCCCACCCTGGCCGGCGCCGTGATTCGCGGCCGTGTCACCCGTATCGTTGCCGGCATGAACGCCGCCTTCGTCGACATCGGCACCGGCCGCGACGGTCTGTTGCCCGCCGCCGACGTGCGCGTGCCCCAGGGGCGTGATAAGGGCGCCCCCAAGGATCGTCCGGCCGCGCGGCCCCAGGGCCCCATCGGCACGGCCTTGCGGGCCGGGCAGACCATCATCGTCCAGGTCAAGGCCGACCCCGTGGGCGCCAAGGGCGCGTTGCTGTCCATGGACGTGGCGCTGCCCGGCCGTTTCCTGGTGCACACGCCGCTGGCGGCCGGCATCCACGTGTCCAAGCGCCTGGGGCAGGGGGCCAGCGCCGCGGCGGAGCGTGCGCGCCTCACCACCGTGGTGCGCGACGCCGTGCCCATCAGCAGCCAGGGTCGGGCCGGTGGCTGGGCAGGTGGCTGGATCGTGCGCGCCGCTGCCGCCGCCGTGCCCGCCGATTGGCTGGCGCAGGAGGCGGAGGCCTTGGCGATGGACTGGCGCGGCGTGGCGCGGGCCGGCAACGGACCGCCGGCCACGCTATTGGCTGCACCCCATGCCGGCGTCCGCGCCCTGATGGAACAGACGGGACAGCCTGTATCGGCCATCCTGGTGGATGACCGCGCCGCCAACGGCCAGGACCTGTATGCGGAGCTGCGCCGCTGGTGCGACGACCGCGCCACCGACCTGCTGCCAACGCTGAAACGCGTCCCCACCGGCCTGCCGCTGTTCGATGGCGGGGACCTGGACGGCGCCATCGCCACCTTGCTGCGTCCGCGCGTCCCCTTGCGGGGAGCCGCCGCCGGCAGCCTGGTCATCGAGCGGACCGAGGCGCTGACCGTCATCGACGTGAACGGCGGTGAGAAGGGCGACCCCCTGGCCGTCAACCTGGCGGCGGTGCCGGAAATCGCCCGCCAGCTGCGTCTGCGCAATGTGGGCGGCATCGTGGTGGTGGACTTCATCAACCTGTCGCGGCCGCCGGACCGCGAACGGCTGATCCTCGCCCTGACCGGGGCGGTGGCGGACGATCCCGGCAATACCCAGGTCTATGGCATGTCCCGCCTGGGCCTGGTCGAGATGACGCGCCAGCGCCGGGGACCATCCCTGCTGGACCTTGTGGCGGCTGACGCGCCGGCCCCGGGCGTTTTGTCCGACGATGATGACGCCGTGATGTGAGTGATGTTGCCATGACCGACCAACCGATTCCCCTGAAGCCCCGCAAGTCCCGCGCGGCCTGCCCCATCTGCGGCCGGCCGCCGGCACCCGAGGCGAAGCCCTTCTGTTCCCCCCGTTGCGCCGACGTCGACCTGGGACGCTGGCTGAACGAAAGCTACCGCGTGCCCGTGACCGAGGAGACGGACGAGGATGGCGAGACCGCCCCAGGAGTGGAGCGGGACTGAGTCCCGGCACCCCGTCATATCCCTAAATTTGCGAGTAAAATCAGCCATCTAAAAAAAATCTGAAAAAGATCGAAACAACAGGCTGGACAAGCCCGCCGGACTTGTCTACATACAGCCACCTCGACGCGCCGCGGACGCCAACGCCACGGCAACGGGTCACAAAAACCCACGCGAGATCAGGGACTTAGCGCCTGCTACGTTCCTCTGGATGCCCAGGTAGCTCAGTTGGTAGAGCAGGGGACTGAAAATCCCCGTGTCGGTGGTTCGATTCCGCCCCTGGGCACCATTTTCTTCCAATAGAATCAGCAGTTTGTTTGGCTTGGCTGGCGTGTTTCGCTTTTTGTCATCGCTTACCGCAGCACGCCGTTTGAATCCGCCAGGCGCACGTCGTGCATCTGGTCCAGATAGGCCTCGTAGTAGCCTTTGTGGGAAGCGCCGACGATGGCCAGCAGGCGCGTGCCCGGATGCTGGCCCAGCACGTCGCGGATGTTCGCGACCATGCGCAGATTGCGCGTCTCCCAATAACCGACATAGCCTCTGCCGAAGGCTTGTGGTGACGGCTCCATGAGAGCGGCGCCGAAGTCGGACTGGTAGGTCAGCAGCGGGACCGTCGGCGCATTGTACGCCCGGTACATCTTCAGCAGCCCGTCGGGTAGGGACAGGTCGGCTTCCAGCCGCTTGTCCGCGGCCTCGCGGGCCTTGGTGGCGGGATTGTCCCAGGCCTTGGTGATCGCGGCCGCGTAGGCGTCGCGGTCGGCCGGGTCGGGCGTGTCGGCGGTGTGATCGTCGACGCTCCACACCCGTTCCAGCCCCAGCCGTGCCGCCAGCGGGGCGGCGACCAGATAGGTCTCGTTGCGCCGGCTCTTCAGCGTGTCCAGCTTGGCGGCCAGCTCGCTGGTCACGCCGTCCCCCTCCCGCCGCTCACCCGGCTCAAGGCGCAGCCATTGCACCAGGGCGGAGGCCGGTTCCCCCGCCGCCAGGAAGATGGCCGCCAGGTGACGGCGATCGGCGGGGGTGGGCGCGGCCGGCCAAGCCGCAAGCAGGCGTTCGGCCTCGGCGGTCGCCGCAGGCACGTCCAGTCCCGTGGCCTGCCCGGCGGCCGTCAGGTCGGGGCAATAATCCTGGACGGTCGATGCGTAACGGGCCGGATAGCGGCGCAGGCTGTCACATTGAAGGCCCGAGAGGCTTTCGGTGGCAATGGCGGTGGGATGCCAAGCCGCGAGGCGGGTCAGCAACGGTTCCAGCATGTCCGGTCGCGGATCGGCCTTGAACCCTGACAAATGCGGGCTACCCAAGACCAGCACCTCGTTGGCCTTGCCTGGTGGCGGCCCCTTCAATCGGTCGGGCTTGAACGACGGGTGGTAATCCGTTGCAGCGGTCCCGGCGTTCGCCGGGACGGCCCCGGCATATGTCAGGGCGCTGAGAAACAGGGCCAAGCCCAGGCGGGCTGACCCCAGGCGGGTTGACCGGTAACGGACGCGTTTCATGGACCCCCCAAAAGACTGTGCGTCAACGCGGTGATCATCCTGATCTCCACGGTCCCGCGAAAGGGCCGCTTCGCCGCCCGTCGCCCGGTCCGCCTATGATCCGCCGCACGTCCAACACCGTATCGTTCGGTGCCGGGGACAACGGGCCCTGGGGCACGGCTGGAAAGGGCTTGAGATGTGGAGACGGATTTGCGCCGCGCTGCTGTGCGTTCCGCTGCTCACCAGCTGCGCCGGGATGGCGCCCAAGGATTTCGCGGGCGGCACGCCCCCGTTGGTCTTGGAGGATTATTTCACCGGCCATACCAAGGCCTGGGGATTGTTCGAGGATCGTTTCGGCAAGGTGCGCCGCCAATTCACCGTCGACATCGACGGCACCCGGCAGGATGGCGCCCTGATCCTTCACGAACGTTTCCTGTACAACGACGGCGAACGGGAGGAGCGGACCTGGACGGTGCGTCGGGTAGCGCCAGATCGCTATGAGGGGACGGCCGGCGACGTCGTGGGCGTGGCGCGTGGCGTGGCGTCGGGCAACGCCTTCAACTGGGCCTACCGCCTTGACCTCAAGGTCGGCGACGGCACCATGCGCGTCGCCTTCGATGACTAGATGTTCCTGCAGCCCGGCGGCGTCCTGCTGAACCGGGCCCACGTCACCAAATGGGGCATCGAAATCGGGTCGGTCAGCATCTTCTTCCAAAAGGAATAAAGGCGAAGGACCGGGGCCAGGCCGGGCGCGGCGGTCCGCCGGCCCCGGCCCCGGCCCGGCCTTGGCTTCAGGCGGCGCGCAGCTTGGCGAAGAAGTCGGCCACGGCCTCCTGCAGGCGGGCTGATTCCTTGGCCAGGCTCTGCGAGGCGCCCAGCACCTGGACCGAGGCGGCGGCGGTCTCTTCCGAGGCCTCGGCCACGGCGCCGATGTTGTTGGAGACCAGCACCGTGCCCTTGGAGGCTTCGCTCACGTTGCGGGTGATTTCCCGCGTGGCCGCACCTTGCTCCTCCACCGCGGCGGCGATGACGGAGGTGCCGGCCCCGATGTCGCGGATGGTGGACTGGATCTGGCGGATGGCGCTGACGGCGTCCGTCGTCTCCTGCTGGATGGCGGCGACCTGGGCGCCGATGTCCTCGGTCGCCTTGGCGGTCTGGTTGGCCAGGGCCTTCACCTCGGTGGCGACGACGGCGAAGCCCTTGCCGGCCTCACCCGCCCGGGCCGCCTCGATGGTGGCGTTCAGCGCCAGCAGGTTGGTCTGGCTGGCGATTTCGCGGATCAGGCTGATCACCGCCTCGATGCGCTGGGCGCCCTCGGCCAGCCCGTTGACGGTGGCGTCGGTCTCTTCGGCCTGGCGCACAGCCTCATCGGCCACAGTGGCGGATTGCAGGGCCTGGCGGCTGATCTCCCCGATGGAGGCGGTCAGCTCCTCGGTCGCGGCGGCCACGGTCTGCACGTTGGTGGACGCTTCCTCCGCGCCCGTGGCCACGGCCTGCACCTGGCGGCGGTTGCCGTCCACGATCTGGGTCAGGCGGGCGGCCGTCTGGCCCAGTTCCTCCGACGCGTGGGCGACGAAGTTCACCAGCTCGGTCGAGACCTTATCGAACTCCTCGATATGCTGCTCGCGCAGGCGCACGCGGGCCTCACGGCGCAGCTGCTCCTGCCGGGCCTGCTCCGCCAACTCATCGGCGCGGATCATGCTGTCGCGGAAGACGGCCACGGCGGCGGCCATGCGGCCGATCTCGTCCAGGCGGTCGGCGCCGGGGATCTGGACTGACAGGTCATGGTCGGCCAGGCGGCCCATGGCGCCTGTCATGTCGTCCAGCGGCTTGGACACCAGGTGGATCAGCGCGAAGCCGGCCAGGCCACCCAGGGCCAGCGACAGGATCAGCGCGCCGATGACCACCGTCCTGGCGGTCTGGTAGTTGTCACGGTTGGCCTTGGCGGCCTCGTCCGCGCCCTTCATGTTGATGTCGGCATCGGCCTTCAACGCTTGGCGCAACTTGGTGAAGGTGTCGATCATCTCCCCCCGGAAGGAGGCGACGGCGTCGTCCAACTTGCCGTCGTGGGCGGTGGCCAGCAGCTTCTCATGCATGCCCAGATAGGTCGTCCAGATGCGCTGGATGTCGTCCGCCGCCCCGCGTTCCTCGCCGGGGCTGATCATCGGCTGGTAAGCCGTCCAGGACTTGTCAAAGTCCGCCAGGGTGGCGGCGAAGCGCCTCTCCACCTCTGCCCGCATGGCCGGCTCCTTCACCAGCAGATAGGACCCTTCCAGCGAGCGGAAGCGTTCCGTCGCCTGGACGATCTGTCCCACCGCGCGGGTGGAGGGCAGCCAGTCGTCACGGATATCCATCGCGGAGGCGTTCATGCGCGCGGCCTGCATCATGGCGACCACGCCCAGGATCAGGGTGATGCCCAAGACGGCGCTGAACGCCAGGATCACCTTGTGGCGGATGGACAGGTTTTTCATGGCCTTCGACGCTCCTCACCCTAGCGGGTGCCCCCAACGCGGGTGCCCCCCAAAAATCAGGGCGCCATCGCCATCAAATGGCCCTCGGCCAGACAGCATTGAGGACTTACGGAGGGACGGCGCCATGAAGCCGAATACTCAGTTAAGCATATTAAGGATCGGTAAAGCGCGGACCTATGCTGTGGGTTAGGGCGCCAATCCCCTCAGCTCCCGCCGTCGGCGCAGGGGGACGCGGCGGGGCCCGGCGCCGCGGCGTCCAGGCGGCCCAGGCTGTCGGCCACGGCGGCGGCCAGCTGCGCCGCGCCATTGGACAGGGCGGCGGCGGCCGCGTCGGGCGTGGCGGCGGCCACGGGCAGGCTGAAGCCGGCGCGGCAGGTGGACGCCGCGCCTTGCGGCAGGCGCCGCATGGTCCAGCTGCCGTCCACCACGGCGGTGCCGCCGGGGGTGGCGTCGAAGCGTTCGATGCGCAGTGCCAGGCGGTACTGCGGCGGGCCGTTGGGTGCCGGGGCCACGGGCGCCTGGTAGATATCGGTGGCGCGCAGCCGTTGCCACAGGACGTTGGCCAGCGCCAGTCGCATTTCATCCGCCACCGGGGCCGCCCAGCGGTCGTCGTCGCGCACGTCCAGCCGGCCGCCGGCATCGGTCAGCACCAGCTGGGTGCGGTTCAGCCGCTCCGGCACCGTCACCGGCAATACCTCCACCAGCACCCGCGCGGCGCCGGTCGCCGGCTCACCGGCCGGCTGCGGGGCCAGCGCGTGGTAGCGGATGGGGGTGGAACCGCCGCAACCGGCCAGCAGGACCAGGCCCGTCAGGCCGGCGAGGGCGGAAAGGGAACGGGGGAACGGGGTGGGGCTCGTGCTCATTCGTCCTTGTCCTTCCGGCCGCGCACCAGGGATTCCGGGTGGCGTTCCAGGCTGTCGCTCAACGCTTTCAGGGATCGGGTGGCGTCCATGACGCCCTTCAGGGCCTGGCGGGTGTCCTGCTGCAGGGGGGCGTCCGGGGCGACGCTGGCCTGGGTGGCGGCCAGGGTCTGTTCCATCTGCTTCAGGCTGTCGCGGATTTCCGGCAGCACGTCGTGGTCGGCATGCTGCACCAGTTCGTCGATATGGCGGGTGGCGCCGTCCACGCTGGCCAGGGCCTTGCGCGCGTTCTCGCCGATGGCGTCGAAGGGGATCTTGTCCAGCTTGGCCACGATCTCCTGCACCTTCTGGTACAGCTCCTCCAGGTCGCCCGGCACGGTGGGCAATTCCACGGGATCGGTGTTTGGGTTGAACTGCACCGGCGGCGCCTTGGGCATGAAGTCCACCGCCACATACAGCTGCCCGGTCAGGAAGCTGCCGGTGCGCAGCTGGGCGCGCAGGCCGCGGCCCACCAGTTCCGCCAGGCGCTGCATCCGGGCGGCGCGCTCGCTTTCCGGCGGCAGCGTCTGCTCGAACGAGGCCAGGCGGTCCGGGAAGATGTTGACCATGACGCGGGACGTGAAATCCTGGGTGGCCGGGTCGTAGTCGATACCCACCCCGGTGACGTTGCCGATCTCCACCCCGCGGAAGTCCACCGGCGCACCCACAGTCAGGCCGCGTATGGATTGATGGAAGCGCATCACCATGGCGACGTGGTAGCCCTCCGGCGCCTTCATCGCGTCGACGTGGTTGGCGGCCAGCCAGAACTGGCTGCCGGCCGCCGCCGGGGTCATGGGTGTGTCCGGCGGATCCTCGAAGGCGATGCCGCCCATCAGGATGGTGGCCAGCGCCTCGGTATCCACCTTCAGGCCCGAGCCGTCGATACGCACGTCCACGCCGCTGGCGTGCCAGAACTTGCTGTCCTTGGTGATGAAATGATCGTAGGGCGACTTGATGAAGACATGCAGGGTGATGTGACGCCCGTCCTCATCCAGGGTGTAGCGCTCGACATGGCCCACGGGGATGCGCTTGTAGTAGACGGGCGATCCCGCCGCCAGCGAGCCGATGTCGTCGGTGTGCAGGACATAGCGCTGCCCCGGCACGTCGGAGGCCACCACCGGCGGATCCTCCAGCCCGGTGAAGTCCTTGCGCTGGTTGTCCGACTTGCCGGCATCGACGCCGATGTAGGACCCGGACAGCAGGGTGTTCAGGCCCGAGACGCCGGTCTCGGCGAACCGCGGGCGCACCACCCAGAAACGGCTGTCGTCCACGGCGAAGCCCTTGGCGTCCTTGGTCAGCTCTACCGTCACCAGCACGCGGGCGTGGTCGTCGGTCAGCGTGACGCCCTTCACCTCGCCGATGTCCACGTCCTTGAACTTCACCTTGGTCTTGCCCGGCTCGATGCCGTCCGCGGTCAGGAAGCTGATGGTGATGCTGGGGCCTTTCATCCAAACCGTCTTCACCACCAGGGTCAGGCCCACGATGGCGGCAATGGCCGGGATCAGCCAAACCAAGGACGGGATCCAGCGGCGGCCCGAGTCCACCACCGGTTCCGGCAGGTCGTCCTGGTGAGGGGCGGGGGGCGTGGTTTCAGCCATGGCGGGTTCCGAAGGCTAGTCGTTTCTTGGGCGGGCGCTTCCCGCGCGGGCGGCGGGCGCGATCCCAGATCATGCGGGGGTCGAAACTGTGGGCGGCCAGCATGGTCAGCACCACCACGGCACCGAAAGCGGCCGCGCCCGGGCCGGCCTGGATGACGGCCAGCCCCTGGAAGTGCACCAGCCCTACCATCAGGGCCACGACGAACACGTCCAGCATGGACCAGCGGCCGACGAACTCGATGATGCGGTAAAGGCGGGCGCGCTGGTCGGCACGGCCCCGCGCGCCGCGCTGGATGGACACGGCCAGGGTGCTGAGCGTCGCCAGCTTCAGCAGCGGCACCAGGATGCTGACGGTGAAGATCAGCACCGCCAGTTCGGGCGAGCCGGTGTTCCAGAAATAAAGGATGCCGGACAGGATCGTGTCGCTCTGGGTGCTGAGCAGGGTGGAGGTTTGCATCACCGGAAAGGCGTTGGCCGGGATGTACAGGATGGCCGCCGCGATCAGCAGCGCCCAGGTGCGAGACAGGCTGTCCACCTTGCGCGGGTGCAGCCGCCCGGCGCACCGGGGGCAGCGGACGCGGCCCTTCCCGTGCCCATCCCTGGCGGCCGTGTCGCGGCATACCAGATGGCAGTGCGGACAGGCGACCAAACCCGCTTGTGCCGCTGTGGTCACGCGGGGTTCCGAAGAGGATGTGGTCGGGGTCGCGCTCATGGATGCGCCGATTGTTTGGGCGGGAAGCGCCGCCTCGGCCGCACGATGACGCGTTCGCCCGCGCGCCACAGGCTGCGCAGGTCCAGCGACAGGATGACGGCCAGCAGGATGGTCAGCAGGCCGAAGGCCCACAGCGCGATGCCCGGCACCACCTCGGCCATGTTGGACAGCTTCACCAGGGCCACGACGATGCCCAGCATGAACACCTCGATCATGCCCCAGGGCCGCAGAGCCTGCAGGAAGCGCAGGATGGGGGCGAAGGCCAGGGCCGGCCGGCCCCGCCGGATCATGAGCAGCAGGGCGAACAGGGCGCCCAGATCCACCAGGGGGAACAGCTGCGTGGTGGCGAAGACCAGGACGGCCACGATCTCCCGCCCCTCCCGCCACAGGGCCAGCACGCTGCCGACCAGGGTGGTGCTGTTGCTGCGCCCCTGGATCTCAAGATCGACGATGGGGAAGCTGTTGGCGATCAGGTAGATCAGGATGGCGGTGGTCACCAGCGCCAGCTGGTGGTCCAGTTCCAGGTAGGAGCGGCGGTAGAGCACGGCCCCGCAGCGCACGCATCGGGCTTTGGTGCCGGGCGCCAGCTCACGCCGTTCGTGCAGGGCGTCGCATTCAGGACAGGCGACCAGGGAGTCGGTCACAGAGGATGCCAGTTCGTCGTCATGGTTCGGCCCCGGTGCATGGCCGTTGCCACTTTAGCCTTCATGGTGAGCGGCTTGCCGCCGCCACGATAGCCCAGCTTCCTGAATAGCACCATCGGGTGGGCGGATGTGAACCCGATGCTGATCGGGGGAGGCCGGTCGACGTAGCAGTCCTGCAACGGATAGGCCCCGCGCCGCTGCCGCACGGGGCGGCCGGGTGCGCTGATAATTCCCTGCCCAGATGATGCGGCCTCGTGCACACTGGCCGGCCTGCCCATTCGGTGGGCAATGTGGTGCGCCCCCCGGGTAGGCCCTGTGCCGGGTGTGAAAGAAAGGGACGACTTTGGCCTCTGGTAAGACTTTCCTGGCGGCGGCCCTCGCCACCAGTTGCGCCCTGTCCGCGCTGATGGCGCCTGTTCTCGTTCCCGCTGTGGCGCATGCCGCGGACCAACCCAAGGCCGCCGCTTTCGCCAAGGCGGGCAAGGCTGACCTCGCCGCCCCCAAGGCGGTGACCAGCGTCGAGGGTATCACGGAATACCGCTTGGCCAACGGCCTGCGCGTGCTGCTGTTCCCCAGCGAGGCCAAGTCCACCATCACCGTCAACGTCGTGTACCGCGTCGGCTCGCGCATGGAAGGGTATGGCGAGACGGGCATGGCCCATTTATTGGAACACATGATGTTCAAGGGCACGCCCGATCACCACGACATCCCCCAGGAAACGCAGAAGCGCGGTTTCCAGAACAACGCCACCACGGCCGAGGACCGCACCAACTACTACGAGACCTTCGACGCGCGGCAGGACTATCTGGACTGGGCCTTGGGCCTGGAGGCGGACCGCATGGTCCATTCCTTCGTTGCCCGCAAGGACCTCGACAGCGAGATGACGGTGGTGCGCAACGAGATGGAGATGCGGGAGAACAACCCCGTCGGCATCCTGATGGAGCGCATGCACTCTACCGCCTACCTCTGGCATCACTACGGCCATTCCACCATCGGCGCGCGCTCGGACGTGGAGAACGTGGACATCGGCCACCTGCAGGCCTTCTATCACCGCTATTATCGGCCGGATAACGCCACCCTGGTCATCGCCGGCAAGTTCGACCCGGCCAAAGCCCTGGCCAGCGTGCAGGCGGCCTTCGGCGGGCTGAAAAACCCGGCCGAGGCGCTGCCGCCGGAATACACGGTGGAACCGGCACAGGACGGCGAGCGGTCCGTCACCCTGCGCCGCGTGGGCGACACGGGGTACGAGGGGCTGGCCTATCACATCCCGGCCGCCACCCATCCCGACAGCGCCGCGCTGTCCATCCTGTCCTTCATCCTGGGCAGCACGCCCTCGGGGCGTCTGCACAAGGCGCTGGTGGAGCAGAAGCTGGCCACCGGCGTGTCGGCCTCGGCCGAAAAGCGCGTGGATCCCGGCCTGGCCATGGCCCTGGCGGAGGTGCCCAAGGGCGGCGACGCCGCCAAGGTGCTGTCGGTCATGACGGGCGTGGTGGAGGGCGTGCACGACCATCCCATCACGGATGAGGAGGTCGACCGCGCTAAGACCCGCATGCTGAAGAATTACGACCAGTTGATGGACAACCCCGGCGGCGTGGCGCTCAGCCTGACCGACGTCATCGCGCAGGGGGACTGGCGCCTGCTGTTCGTCGGGCGCGACCGCATCGCCGCCGTGACCACGGCGGACGTGCAGCGCGTGGCGGAGACCTATTTCCGCCAGGCCAACCGCACCGAGGGCCACTTCATTCCGACCACGGCGCCAGAACGTGTGGATATCCCGGCCGCGCCCACCGCCGCGTCCCTGGTGGATGGCTACAAGGGGCGGGACGCGGCGGTGGCCGACACCGTGTTCGACAGCAGCCCGACCAACATCGACGCCCACACCCAGCGCCTGGATTTGCCGGACGGTGGCAAGCTGGCCTTGCTGGCCAAGCCGGCCCGGGGCCAGGCGGTGAACCTGCTGATCCGGCTGCGCTATGGCGATGATGCCAGCCTGACGGGGAAGGACGCGGCGTCCGAGGCGGTGGCCAGCATGCTGCTGAAGGGCACCGCGAAGCACAGCCGCCAGCAGATTGCCGACCTGCTGGACAAGATGAAGGCCAATTTGGCCATCTCGTCCGGCACGCAGCAGACCAGCATCGCCGTGCGTACCGACCGCGCGCACGTGGCCGAGGTGCTGGCGCTGGTGGCCGAGATCCTGCGGGAGCCTGCCTTCCCGGCCGATGAACTGGAGCAGTGGCGCGCCGCTACCATTTCCGACCTGGAATCGTCCCGCACCGATCCCCAGTCCCTGGCCAGCAACGCCTTCGACCGCGCCTTCGACACGACGCAGCCCGACCATCCCGGCCATATCGACACGGTTGACGAGTGGATCGCCAAGATCAAGGCGCTGAAGCTGGAGGAGGTGAAGGCCTTCTACCACGCCTTTTACGGCGCTCGCGGGGCCCAGGTGTCCGTGGTCGGCGACTTCGACGCCGCGGCCATGCCGCAGCTGGTGCAGGCGGCCCTGGGCGGATTCGTGGCGCCACAGCCTTACACCCGCATCCCCGAGACCCCCGCCCAGGTGGCCGGCCTGGACCAGGTGATCCAGACGCCGGACAAGGCCAACGCCATCCTGCTGGCCGGCCTGCCCCTGGCCATGACCGAGGATGACCCTGACTATCCCGCCCTGTTGATGGCCAATCGCATCCTGGGTGGCAGCACCCTGCATTCCCGCCTGGGCGACCGCGTCCGCCAGAAGGAAGGCCTGTCCTATGGCGCCGGCTCCGCCCTGTCGGTCGGGGCCATCGACCACGTGGGACGGCTGACCCTGCAGGCCATCGCCGCCCCCCAGAACGTGGCCAAGGTGAAGACGGCGTTTGGCGAGGAATTGGCGCGCCTGGTGCACGACGGTGTCAGCGACCAGGAACTGGCGGAGGCCAAAAGCGGTTTCCTGGATCAGTTCCGCATGGGTCGGACAGAGGATGCGCGCCTGGCCAGCCTGCTGGCCACCAACCTTTATCTGGGTCGCACCATGGCCTGGTCGGCGGAAATGGAAGCCAAGGTGGCGGCGGTGACGCCGGCACAGGTGGCGTCGGCTCTGCGCGCCCGCATCGATCCGGACAAGCTGTCCTATTTCCGCGCCGGGGACTTCGCCAAAGCGACGAACTGAAGCCCCTGCCTTCGGGCGTATCCTGGCCGGGCGGTGCCACCCACCATGGAATACCTCCTCTAGCCAGGGGCGCATGGCCGGGTTAGCTTGGCGCCCCGGCGATGGCGATGGGCGGCGGACCGGGCATTGGCTTCATGCGGGGTAGGCGTGCGGCTGGACCCCGGCGAAGGGGATCGAGACGTGGCGGATGGTGAGGATGTAGCGGCGGGAGGACGGGGCATCGCGGCCACGATGCCGGCACCGGCGAGCCTGCGCGTGGCTGTGTCCAACCGCCCGGCGCGGACCTCCTCCTCAGCCTTGGGGGTGCGTGGGCGGCTGTTGCTGGCAGCCGTCGCCCTGCTGCTGCCGCCCCTGCTGGGCGGCGCCCTGCTGCTGGGTGGGGCCTACACGCGGGAACGCCGGGTGGCGGAACGCCACCTTGATGAGACGGCCCACATGCTCGCTCTGGCGGTGGACCAGGAGCTGGGGCAAAGCCAGGCCTATTTACGCGCGCTGATCGCATCTCCCGCCCTGGCCCAGGGTGATATTGCGGCGCTGGAAGCCCAGGCCAGGGCCATCGACCTGCCCAAGGGCTACTGGTTCCGCCTGGCGGCGGCCAGCGACGGCCGGGTGCTGATGAACACCGCGCTGCCGCCGGGGACACCGCTCTCCGGCGGCCAGCTGGGCCCGAACCTGCGTGCCGCGCTGGAGACGAGGCGCAGCCGTGTCGGCAATCTGTTCAACAGTACCGTCACCAACCAGCAGGCCATAGCCCTGCACGAGCCGGTGTTCCGGAACGGCGCCCCGGCCTACATCCTGTCGCTGGTCATGCCGTCGACGGAATTCACCCAGCTGTTGACGGACCAGCAGCTGCGGGCCGGCTGGATCGGCGCTGTCGTCGACCGCTCCGGCGTCATCATCGCCCGTACCCGCGACCCTGAGCGCTACGTCGGGCAAAAGGCCCGGCCGGAATTCGCCGAGGCGTATGCCAAGCAGACATCGGGCCGCATGCCCGGCGTGTCGCTGGAGGGCATGCCGACCATAGTCTCCTTCCGCCGCACGCCCAGCCAGGATCTGGTCGTGGCGATCGCGGCCCCCCGGGACGAATTGGGACGGGAGGCTTGGCGTGGCCTGTTGTTGGCGCTGGCGGGGGCGGTGGCCTTGTTCGCGCTGGCCATGGGCTTGGCCCTGCGCTTGGCCCGGGGCATCACCTATCCGGTGGAACAGCTGGCCGCCCGGGCGGCCGCGCTGGGCCGCGGGGCGCTCGTGCCGACGGAGACACTGGGCCTGGCCGAGGCGGATGCCGTGGCCCAGGTACTGGCCGACGCCAGCCAGCGCCTGGCCCGTTCCAGTGCCGAGCAGGAGGAGAAGGTGCGGGCGGCGGTGGCGGAGGCGGAGAGCGCCAACACCGCCTTGTTCCAAGCCCACCGCATGGAGGCGGTGGGGCGCCTGACCGGCGGCATCGCCCATGATTTCAACAATCTGTTGCAGGCGGTGTCCGGCTGTCTGGACATGCTGTTGCGCCGGGCCCCGGATGACCGCAGCCGCGACCTGATTCGTGCCGGCATGCAGGCCGTCGACCGGGGGGCCGGCTTGACCCGCCAGCTGATGGCCTTCGCCCGCCGTCAGGCCCTGCGTCCCGAGCCGTTGGACGTGGCCGACCTGATGCGCACCATGCGCCAGTTGCTGATGCACGCGCTGCGCGCCGACATCGTGTTGGAAATGGTGCTGCCTCAAGGGCTTTGGCCAGCCATGGCCGACAGCGCCCAGTTGGAACTGGCGCTGCTGAACGTGGCGGTGAACGCCCGCGACGCCATGCCCAACGGCGGCGTGCTGCGCTTCGTGGCCGAAAATGTGCACTTGGCGCCGGACCAGACGGAAGACGCGCTGAAAGGCCAGTTCGTGCGCCTGGCCGTCACCGACACCGGCTCCGGCATCGACTCCGCTGTGCTGCCCCATGTGTTCGAGCCCTTCTTTACCACCAAGGAGGTGGGCAAGGGCTCCGGCCTGGGTCTGTCGCAGGTCTATGGCTTCGCCCGCCAGTCGGGCGGCACCGTCCATCTGGACAGTGTGCCGGGCGTGGGCACCACGGTCACCCTGTTCCTGCCCCGCGCCGCCACTGCCCCCCGCCGGCCTTCCGCGCCGGCCGAGGCCCGCCCGGCCGACCGGGTGGAGACGCGCACCGTGCTGGTGGTGGAGGATGACGCCACCGTGTCCGCCACCGTGTCGGCCAGCCTGAAGGAACGCGGCTTCACCGTGATGCAGGCCTCGCGCGCCGACCAGGCCCTGGCCCTGCTGCAGGACGGCGACACCATCGATGTCCTGTTCTCGGACATCGTCATGCCCGGCGGCATGAATGGCGTGGAACTGGCCAAGGTGGCCCGGCTGCTGCGTCCCGATCTCGCCGTGCTGCTGACAACGGGCTATGCGGAAAACCTGCCGCCGCTGGAAGGCATGCGCCTGCTGCCCAAGCCCTACCGCATGGATCAGTTGCTGGACGCCCTGGACGCATTGGACTGAAATTCCGCCGTCCTATGCGGATTCCCCATCTGGCTTTCAGCTTCCATTAACCCGCCGCCGCCTATACTCGATCCCGGCGGAGCGACCCCGCCCATTTGGGATTGGCCCGGCGGGCTGTCCCGCATGCCTGTTACTTGGTCGCGAGCGGATGGTTCCATGTTCGGCGCCCAGCTGACCCAGATTATTGACGAGCATGAGCGTTGGCTGGCGGCCAAGCCGGGCGGGCGGCGCGCCAATCTGGCGATGCTCATCCTCCGCGGTGTCGACCTGTCGAACCGCAACCTGTCCCGCGCTCAGTTGGCGGGGGTCGACCTGTCCGGCGCCATCCTGACGAATTGCCGGTTGGAGGGGGCCGACCTTTATGGCGCCGATCTTACGGATGCCGACCTGACCCAGGCCTGTCTGGCGGGGGCGGACCTGCGCGGCTGCGCCTTGAGGGGCGCCCTGCTGGACCGTACGGATTTGCGCGGTGCCGATTTACGCTCCAGCGACATGTTGATCGCGGTACCGGATTCCGGGGGGGAAGGCGAGGGGGCGGCAGAGGTGCCGCGGTCCGGCCAGGGCATCGTCTTCCGCCAGGCCCACCTGGGTCGTGCCCTTCTGGTGGGGGCGCGCCTGTCCGGCGTGGTCATGCTGGAATGCGACATCACCGGCGCGGTGTTGCGGGGCGCCGACCTGCGGGGTGCCGACCTCACCGGTTCCGTCCTGCGGGAGGTGGATTTGACTGGCGCCGACCTGAGCGAGGCCAACCTCACGGCCGCCCGCCTCAGCGGCGCCCTGCTGGTGGGTGCGCGGCTGCAGGGCGCGCGCTTCGCCGGTGCCGATCTCGTCGGGGTGGAGTTGGACCATTGCGACCTTAGCGAGGCCCTGCTGGATGAAGCGCGCTTCTCCCGCCCCCTCGATTCGCTGGCCCTGGACATGCGCCATCGCGTGCACGACCACGAACGCTGGATAGACAGCGGTGGTGCACGCGGCGCCCGTGCCGAGTTGGAGGGCGCCAATCTCGACGGCGCCGATCTGCGCGGCGCACGGCTATCCGGCGCCACCCTGCGCGGCGCCCATCTGCGGGGCGCCCTGCTGGGCGGCGCCGACCTGACGCTGGCCGATCTGTCCGGTGCCGACCTGACGGAGGCCAGCCTGCGTGGCGCCGTGCTGCGCGGCGCCACGCTGGGTCACGCCCGGCTGGCGGGCGCCGACATGGCCGATGCCCGCCTGGACCCCGCGGATATCCTGCAATCGGACGGCCATCCCAGCGGCCGGTCATGGCCCGCTGACCTGACCGGCGCCAACATGGCCCGGGCCAGCCTGTGGCGCGCCCAGCTGCAATACGCCAACGTCACCGGCGCCGACTTGCGCGGCGCCGATTTGGCGCAGGCGGACACCACCGGCGTGCGCTTTGCCGACGCTCGCCTTGACGGGGTGGTGGGTCTGGATCGGCCCGAGCTGTCGCCGTCGGCCCGGGTGGGCTGAAACCGGTCTCGGCACGCTTCCCGAACCCTTGCCCACCTCCGTCCCGGGTCATAGTGAACCGGCGCCTGGCCAGTACTCTTGGCCGGTATTACTCACCCAAACCGCATAGACCGAATTAATGGGCGCTAAACGAAGCGTCTTTGATTACGGTCCCCTCTATCAAGTCGTCCATGGGAAGCGGGTGGGAGCGTTAGATGAACGATCGACTAAAGCCGGAATTGCGGGAACTGGCGGTCAAGATCGCAACGTCATATGCCCGGTCCAATCCCGTCAGTGTCGAGGCGCTGCCGTCGATTATTGTGATGGCGTACCAGGGGCTTGAAGCCTGCATCGCGCCGCCGCCCCCGCCGCCGCCCGAGCCGGTGAAGCGCGGCCGCCGTGGTGCCAAGGCGGCCCCCAAGGCCACCGGCCGCGGGCGCAAGGCCGCCAGCCGCTAAGGCTGCGCTTTACCCTCGACTCCTTTGGTCCACTGTTGCGGTCCGGTGACGTTACACTCCCGGATCGATCGCTGGATTGTGCGCGGCTGGATTGGCCGGGCCCTGTCATGTACAGTGCGCTGAGCACAGGGGTGGGGCGCGCTTGGCGCCCTGTCCCGATGGGGTCCAATCATCCAGCGGCATAAAGGTGCCGACACGTCGATCCATGGCTGTGACCAGCGGTTCCAAACGACAGCAGGCCGTCACTGCCCACCGCCCTGAAGACGGGCGGCGATGACGTCTGACCTCGATTCCCTGTTCCTGGCGGAGGATGCACCGGCGATGCGCGCGCCGGAGCTTCCGCCCTGGCCCATCCTGGTCGTCGACGACGACGAGGAAGTGCACATCATGACCCGGCTGGTGCTCAGCCGGCTGACGTACAAGGGCCGGCCGTTGGAATTGCTGACCGCGCGGTCGGCGGCGGAGGCGGCGGGCATCCTGACCAGGCGCGGCGATATCGCCGTGGCCTTGCTGGACATCGTCATGGAAACGGACGACGCTGGCCTGGTGCTGGCGCGGCGCATCCGCGAGGAATTCGACAACAACGACGTGCGCATCGTGCTGCGTACCGGCCAGCCCGGCCAGGCGCCGGTGCGCGACGTCATCGTCAATTACGACATCAACGACTACAAGGCGAAGACCGAGCTCACCTCGGAGAAGCTGTTCATCACCATCATCACGGCGCTGCGGTCCTACGACAACATCCGCACCGCGCGCGAGGCGCAGAGCGCCAGCAGGCTGAAGTCCAGCTTCCTGGCCACGATGAGCCATGAGATCCGCACGCCCATGAACGCCGTGCTGGGCATGCTGGAACTGATGTCTCACACGGGCCTGGACGATGACCAGATGGAGATGCTGTTCACCGCGCGGGACGCGGCCGGCACCCTGCTGCGTATCATCGACGACATCCTCGATTTCTCGAAGATCGAGGCGGGACGCATGGATATCGAATGCCATCCGGTGGCCCTGGGTCCGCTGGTGGAGGGCGTGGCCGACATGCTGGCGGCCCAGGCGCGCAAGCGCGCGCTGGACCTGCACGTGCACATCGACCCCGCCATCCCCGAGTTGCTGATGGGCGACCCGTTGCGCCTGCGCCAAGTGCTGTACAACCTGACGGGCAACGCCATCAAATTCACCGAGAAGGGCGGCGTCACCTTATCGGTGCGTTGCCTGCCCGGCGCGGCGCCGGGCCGGGCTCTGGTACGGGTGGCGGTGCAGGACACCGGCATCGGCATCGACGACGACGTGCAGAAGCAGCTGTTTCAGCCCTTCACCCAGGCCGAAAGCTCCACGAGCCGCCGCTTCGGCGGCACGGGCCTGGGCCTGTCCATCAGCCGCCGCCTGATCGATTTGATGCAGGGCCGCATCGGCCTGGACAGCGCGCTGGGCCAGGGGTCCACCTTCTGGTTCGAGATAGACCTGGCCGTCGCCCAGGAACAGCCGGTGGCGGCGCCCCAGCCGGCCCTGCCGTCACTGGCCGGCCTCACCGTGCTGGTGGCGGCCGAGACCCAGGCCCTGCGCGACACCGTCAACTGTTATATCGAGGCCGCCGGCGGCCGGGTGGCGGGCGATGGCCAACCCTGGAACGTGGCCGTGGTCGTTCCCCGACCGGGCGACGTGTGGCCCGCCCTGCCGTTGGGCAAGCCGGCGGTGCTGGTGGCCGCAGCGGATTCCGTGCGGCCGGCGGGCCTGCCGTCGGGCACGGTGCAGATCGGTCGCCCAGTGCGCCGCGTGCCCCTGATCCGGGCCGTGGCTTCGGCGGCCGGGCAGGAGACGGCGGCCCGCGCCGCGGCGTCGCCCTTGCGCCAGGGGCGCGGCGAGCCGCCGCCGATCGAGGTGGCCATGGCGCAAGGCCGCCTGGTGCTGGTGGCGGAAGACCAGCCCGTCAACCAGATGGTCATCCGCCGGCAGCTCAGCCTGCTGGGCATTGCCGCCGAGGTCACCGAGGATGGGCGCCAGGCCTTGGCCGCTTGGCGCACGGGCCGCTTCGGCCTGGTGCTGACCGACTGCAACATGCCGGAGATGGATGGGTTCGAGCTGACCGCCGCCATCCGCGAGGCGGAAACGGGCACCGGTCTGCGCACCCCCATCATCGCCCTGACAGCCAACGCCATGGCGGGCGAGTCCCAGCGCTGCCTGGCGGCGGGCATGGACGGCTTTCTGGCCAAGCCCCTGGAACTGGACCGGCTGGACCGCTGCCTGGCGCAATGGTTGCCGCCCCTGTCGGACGGAGGTGCAAAGGCCGTGCCGCCGCTGCTTGATACGACGCCCGGCGACGCGACGCGGGGGGATACGACAGCGGTGCTGAACCTGGCCCGCACGCTGGAATTGTTCAGCGTGCTGGATGATGAGGCGCGGGCTTTCCTGAGCGACTTCCTGGGGGCGGCGCGCCCGCTGGCGGACGGCCTGGTCCACGCCTTCACCCTGGATGACGCGGGCGCCGCCCGGCGCGAGGCGCATGCCCTGGCCGGGGTGGCCAAAAGCGCCGGGGCCGACGTCCTGGCCCGCGTGGCCGACCGAGTGGAAGAAGCCCTGGTCCAAGGGAAGGTTGATGAGGCGCGGCAGGCGGCAAAGGCTGTTCCGGGCGCGCTGGAACAGGTCGCGGCGGCCATCGCTTCTTTATAAGAAGACGACCACCATCATTTCTGCCTATACTAATCCTGTATTCCGGAGCTTCATGTTCCGGAAGCCGGGATGGGGTGTGTATTCATTCCTCGTTAAAATAAAATTGTTTGGATTTGAAGGCGGCGGCCGTTTGGGGATGGCAGATGGGTGCGATTTCATTCAATTTCCGCAGCTCCCTGGTGATTGAGGATCAAAGTTTCATCCGTGGTGTCGTCGTCCGTATCCTGCGGCAGCTGGACTTCGGCACGGTGATGGAGGCGGAGGACGGGTCGTCCGGCCTGAACGTGGCCATGGAACGCCGGCCTGACGTCATCATCGCCGACATCGACATGGCGCCGGTCGATGGGTTGACCTTCCTGCAGCACCTCCGGGCGCGGGAAACTCAAGGACATCACATTCCTGTGGTTTTTCTGACCAATCGCGCTGACAAGGTAACGGTTTTGAAGGCCAGGGATTTGGGTGTCGATGCGTTCATCGCCAAGCCCGTCACCCTGGTGAACCTGCGGGAGAAGCTGCAGGTGGTGATGGCGCCGCGGCGATAGGCGAGGACGGCGGCGGGGAATAGGAATGGCGATGGCGCGGGGCGAGGAAAACGGAATTGGGCGGACGCCGGCGGTTTCACCGGCGAAGGGCGTGCCGTGACCAAGACCAACGCCATCCGTTCCGGTGTGCCGGCCCCCCGGCTGTTCGGCGTCCGCCTGCCGCGCTGGGTGTGCGCTTGGCGTGTGCGCCGCGCCCGCCGGCAGGAGGCGATGCGCCGCCATCAAATGACCGTGGCCTTCTGGCGGTCCCTGGCGGTGCGCCAGGCGGCCCTGGCCCTGCTGTCTGCCCTGGTCATCGGCGCCATCCTGTCGCTGATCCAGGGTATCGGCCAGGCGGAGCGGGAGCGGGCCAAGTTCGCCAACGCCGGCCGCATGGTGCTGGACCTGGTGGAGAACACGGCCAGTGCCGCCGTGTGGAACCTGGATCCCGACCTGGCGTCCGGACTGGTTCGATCCGTCTTGGCCATCGACGGCGTGCGCGCCGTGCGCCTCATCGAAATGCCGGACCGGGTGCTGGCCGACGGCGCGCGTGACCTGCCGCCGGCGGAGGAGGGCGGGGCCTTCTGGCGCGGCTGGCTGTCCGGCGCCCGCTTCACTTCCGTCTTCCAGGACCTGGCGCGGACCCAGCGCCTGCTGTACCGCCCGGCCGGCAGCCCCCGCAACAGTCCCATCATCGGCCGGCTGGAGCTGGAGATGGACACCAGCCGGGCGGCGGCCGACTACGCCGCCTTCATCCGCACCACGGTGCTGGGCGGCCTGGTGCGCGACCTGGCGCTGGGCGTGGTGCTGGCTTTGCTGCTGCACACCTTCCTGACCCGGCCGCTGCGCGCGGTGGGCCTTGCCGTGGCCCGCATCGATCCGTCGCGCCCGGGGGCGGCCCGCCTGCCCGACTTCCCCCGCCAGGCGGATAACGAGCTGGGCTATCTGGTCCGCCGCTTCAACGAGGTGCTGCGCCTGCTAGACCGCAGCCGCTCGGACATGGAACAACTGGCGACCCATGACGTTCTGACCGGCCTGCCCAACCGGCTGCTGCTGCAACGCCGCCTGGAAGAGGCGCTGAGACGGCGGGAGCGGCGGCTGTACAACCCGGAACTGGCCCGCCAGGAAGACCCCCACGGCCGCATGGACCGGGCCGGCGGGCGCGGCATCGCCCTGTTCTTCCTGGACCTGGACCGGTTCAAGCATGTGAACGACAGCCTGGGCCACGACGTGGGCGACCGATTGCTCAAGGCCGTGGCGGGGCGCCTGCGCGACTGCATCGGCGAGGACGACATGCTGGGCCGCCTGGGTGGCGACGAGTTCCTGGTGGTGACGGAAAACGCGCTGGAGCCGGTGGATGCCGCCGTGCTGGCGGAGCGCCTGCTGAAGGCCCTGGAATCGCCGTTGATGGTGGAGGGCGGGCATCTGTTGCACGCCGGCGCCTCCATCGGCGTGGCCTTGGCCAGCGAGGGGGCCCCCAATGGCGACGCCGATACCGCCAGCACCCTGCTGCGCCAGGCGGACACGGCCCTCTATGCCGCCAAGGCCGCCGGTCGCGGCCAATACCGCTTCTTCTCCCGCGAGATGAGCGAGCGGGCGGAGAACCGGCTGAGCACCGAGGCCAACCTGCGCCAGGCGCTCAGCATCGGCTCGTTCGAACTATACTTCCAGCCCAAGGTGCGGGCGGCTGACCAGGCCCTGGTGGGGGCGGAGGCGCTGGTGCGCTGGAAGCATGACGGCCAGCTGGTGCAGCCCGGCGCCTTCATGACCGTGGCCGAGGATTCGGGCCTGATCATGGAACTGGGCAGCTGGGTGCTGGAACAGGCGGTGCGCGAGGCCACGCACTGGACCAAGCTGCTGCCCGACTTCCACATCGCCGTGAACGTCTCCGCCCGCCAGATCATCGCCCCCGGCTTCGTCGAGCGGGTGCGCGATTGCCTGGCGCGCAGCGGCGTGCCCGCCGACCGCATCGAGATCGAGGTGACGGAGAGCGTGATGGTGGACAGCGCCCGCTCGCTGGAGGTGCTGTGGCGCCTGAAGCGTCTGGGCGTGCGCATCGCTGTGGACGATTTCGGCACCGGCTTCTCCTCGCTGTCCTACCTGCGCCAGATGCCCATCGACACGCTTAAGATCGACCGGGCCTTCGTGCAGGACCTGCCGCGCGACAGCGCCATTGCCGCCATGATCCTGACCCTGGGCGCGCGCTTAGGGTTGGAAGTGGTAGCCGAGGGTGTGGAGCGGGAGGAGCAGCTGGCCTGGCTGGTGGCCGAGGGCTGCCCCGTCGTCCAGGGCTTCTTCATCGCCGAGCCCATGCCCGCCCGCCAGCTGGAAGCGCGTTTCCTGCACCCGCTGGTCATGGCGCAGGAAGAGAGCCGCGAGGGGCGCAGCGCCTGATCGTCCAGGATGCCTCCGGCCCTGCCGGCACCAGGACAGGCGGAAGTGTTGTGAGGTAGGAACCGGCGAGGTAGGAACCGGCCCGCGTGGTCTATGGAGGCATGGTGGAAGTAAGGGACTTCAACTTTCATGACGCGGGCATTGACGATATTGCCGTAGAGGGATCGTCAATCACCTTGAAGATATCGGATGCCAGAATGGGTGGCCATCCGATCAATCTGTCACTGACGTTCGGCAATATCTCAGAAATTCATTCCAGTAACGCTGATGGAACATATACTGAGATCAGCCCTTCATCGTTCAACATGAAGGAAGAGGATGGTGAAATACTCACGCTTGAGATCAAGGAAGGTGAGGCGTTTCTGATTGCCCAATGGACTTGTTTTGAACCGCGCCGATGGTGGACCACGGCGAACAGGATAAAATACGATTACATCTCAATCAATATGTAATTAAAAATTACTCCTCATAATCACAAAACGAAAAAATAGAAAATAAATGAAAAGATCAATAAAAAAAATCAGAAATAACATCCAAAAATTTGGATACCATGCATACCTCGTATCTGGCGGAGATATTCCAACGTTCTCCTATACAATTGGATTGCGAAATGTGGTTGGTAAGGAAATAATTCTTGCTGGTGGTGCGTATTATTCCGCTGATGCGGTTTTTGAGATAATCGCCACATTGGCGCGCCGGTATTTACGGGGGGAGGGGATCAACGACACCTCATTCTCCGTTGATCAGATCGGGCAATTCGACCTGCGACCTGTCCATCAATCATGGGTGCGGCAGCTCATGCTGGGGGCGCTTGACTATTATAACAATGAGACTGTGCCTGCCGTCCAAGTGTGCCCCGACGACGGGCATCGCACCATCGACGTGCCGGACATGTCAGTGGGGTTTATACCAAAGAGCGCTGACTATGACCCATGGGCCCAGCCTCGAAGTCCGATGGACATGATGCGGTATGGCTGTTCGACGAGCTTATTCCAGGCGCGGCAGCAATGGTCGACGATGTCGTCATAGTTCTGGAAGATGCGGTTTGAGAGCCAGTTGCCGCGCATGAACTGCCAAAGGTTTTCGACCGGGTTGAGTTCCGGACAGCGAGGCGGCAAGGACATGAGCGTGATGTTGACCGGCACGATGAGTTCGGCCGAGTGATGCCACCCTGCCTGATCAAGGATGAGGACGGCGTGCGCGCCGGGCGCGACGTGGACGGCGATTTCCTGGAGATGGCGGTTCATCGCGGCGCTGTTGCAGCGGGGCATGACGATGCCGGCACCTTTACCCTCCGCCGGGCAGATCGCACCGAAGATCCAGGCTGAGGCCCGGCGCTGATCCTTTGGTGCTGACGGCCTGGTGCCAATCCTGGCCCAGCGCCGGGTGAGCTCGGTCTGCTGGCCGCCAGGCGGGTTGCGAAGGTTTTTTAAAATCGGCGAGGTCTTCGGGCTTCTGGCCGCGATGGCGCGGGCGGGCCGAGAGCTTGCGATAGCCCAGCGCGCGCAACTCGCGACCAAGGGTGAAGCGCGTTACCGACACGCCGAACTCGTCCCACAGCAACTGGGCCAGATCGACAAGCCGCCAGCGCACGACGCCGTGCACGGCCGGAATGGGCCCGGCCTCGACGGCTGCGGCCAAGCGCGCGCGGTGCGTATCGTTCAGCAGCGATGCCTTGCCGGGCGCCTTGCGCGTTGCCAAGCCATCCGGGCCACCCGCATTGAAACGAAGGACCCAGTCCCGCACGATCTGCAGCGTCACACCAGCCGTCCTGGCCGCTTCACCCCGGCTCCGACCGTCGAGGATCTGCGCCAGGGCCAACAACCGCCGAACCTGATCAGCATCGCCGCATCGGCGGGCGAATTGGCGCAAGGCCGCCGCTGAATAATCCGAACGAACCTCGACTGCCGAACCCATCGCAAGCCTCCTCTGTGCTTGCTCTGGTGAATCAGAAAATCAGCCCGATGGGAATCTGGAGGCTTCTGTGAGGTCGCGTTGCGCCGAGGGTGCTACCGGGGGCGACCGCGACCTCATTGAAGCCGGATTGAGCGAAGCCGCGGGATGACGGGCGCGGGCTATGGGGAAAGTGGCTTTGGGGCCTGGTTCGTGATGCCGATCCGGGCCCGTTGGAAGGGTTCTGATGGGGCTGGATTGACCGTAGGGCGCTCGTTGGCGGCCCACGGGCGAGGACTGGCGTCAGCTTTGCCGCTATTTTGAAGCCGGGAGCTGTCCGCGGTGGTGCGGCGGGTAAAACACCTCCGGCCGGCGCGCGGGGCTGCCGGGGTGGACGGCCGGGCGATGTTGGAATGTTGTCGGTTCATGAGGTGTCGTACCGGAGGGGCGGGCGATGGGGCCGAAGCGGCGGCAAGACGGCCAGGAGGATCATCGCGCCACCGCAGCACGGGCAGCGATCCAGCGGGGGGCTGGCCAATGGGGAGCGGTCGGTGGGTTCTTCGGCCACCGTTGGCGCCGGCGGTGGGACATCGAGGAGCTTGCGGCAAAGTGCCAGCTTTCCGGCCCGGTGACTGTTGGCGAGGAAGCCATAATGGCGGATGCGGTGGAAGCCATCCGGCACGGTGTGGAGCAGGAAGCGCCGGATGAACTCGAAGGATGCCAGGGTCATGACCTTGGCCTTGTCATGATGGCGATAATCCTTCCATCGGAATGTGACGTCTCTGCCGGTCATGGCGACCAAGCGGGTATTGGAGATGGCGACCCGATGGGTGTAGCGGCCCAGATAGGCCAGCACCTGGGCGGGGCCGCCGAAGGGCGGCTTGGCGTAGACGACCCATTCGACCCGCCGCAGGTCGCGCAAGCGGTGGTGGAAGGCGGCGGGCTCCGCCAGGGGGGCGAGGTCGCCGAAGAAGCCGAGGGTGCCGGCCTCGAACGCGGCGGCCAGCGCGTCGAGGAACAAGCGGCGGAACAGGCGGGAGAGCACGCGGACCGGCAGGAAGAAGCCGGGCCGGCATCCGACCCAGCGCGTGCCATCGATCGACGGTCCACCGCCGGGCACGACACAATGGACATGCGGATGGTGGTGAAGGGTCTGGCCCCAGGTGTGGAGCACGGCGACAAGCCCGATCTCGGCGCCCAGGTGCTTGGGATCAGCGGCGATGATGCGCAGGGTCTCGGCGGCGGCCTTGAACAGGATGGCATAGACCACCGCCTTGTTCTGGAACGCGATCTCCGCCACGGGTGCCGGCAGCGTGAACACGACGTGGAAGTAGGGTACCGGCAGCAGATCGGCCTGTCGTGCGGCAAGCCATTCCGCCCGCGCGGCGCCCTGGCACTTGGGACAATGCCGGTTGCGGCAGGAGTTGTAGGCGCACCGCACCAGGCCGCACTCCGGGCAAGCTTCGGCGTGGCCGCCCAGTGCCGCCGTGCGGCATGCCTCGATCGCACCCATCACCCGGCGCTCGACGCAGCCGAGGTGGCCATCGTGCGCCTGGCGATAGGCGTCGCCGTGGCGGCGGAAGACGTCCGCCACCTCCAGCCCGGCCGGCATGGCGATGCCGGCTCAGGCGGGAGGCACCACCTCCAGCTTCAGGCGGTCGAGCGGGCTCTCGGTGCGCCGGATGACGCTGTTGGAGACCTGGGTGTACCGCGCCGTGCTCGACAGGTTGCTGTGGCCCAGCAGGACCTGGATGATGCGGATGTCCGTGCCGTCCTCCAGCAAATGGGTGGCGAAGCTGTGCCGGAGCGTGTGGACCGTCACGCGCTTGGCCAGCCCGGCGGCGGCACAAGCCGAACGGCAGGCCGAATGGAGCACCTGCACGTCCATCGACCGGCTCCCGTCCCGGCCGGGAAACAGCCAATGACCGGGCCGGGCCAGGCGCCAATAGGTGCGCAGGATGCCCAGCAACTGCGCCGACAGCATGACGTGGCGGTCCTTGCCACCCTTGCCGTGCTCGACCCGGATGACCATCCGCCCACCGTCAATATCGCCGACCTTAAGGCTGACGGCCTCCGACGCCCGCAAGCCCGCCGCGTACGCCGTCGTCAACGCCGTCCGGCTCTTCAGGCTCGGCACCGCTTCCAGGAAACGCACCACTTCGTCCGCGCTCAGCACCACCGGCAGCTTGCGTGGCTCGCGCGCGTACGGGATGCGTTCGGGCAGATCGCCATACCCCAGCGTCACGCCATAGAAGAACCGCAGGGCGCACACCGTCTGGTTCAACGCCGGCCACGATATCCCCGTGGCGACCAGATGGACCTGGAAAGCACGGACGTCCTCAAGACCAAGGCGGTCCGGCGACCGCCCAAAATACCGGCTGAACTTCGCCACGGCATGCACGTAGGATCGTTGCGTCGCCGGCGACAGATTACGGACCGTCATGTCCTCGATCATGCGGCGACGTAGAGGGCTCAACTCGGCCATCGCGGAACCTCCTGTCTGTGGATTGGGCTTCGACAACCGCAATCCTCAGACCGGAGGCCTCATACGCCAACAGCGGCGCCATTCCCGCGACAGCGGGTTCGTTCAATCCCCCCAGTGAGAGTCGCCATCAGCGCTCCTTGGTATCACTTGAGTGTGCTTCAGGGGTTGAATGGAGCATGGGGTCTTCAGCCCCGAGGATGCCCGACAAGCGCTAAGCCGCCTCCCCGCCCTTTGGTCCCCAGAACAGCACCCAGGTGGCGAAGTCGTCGCTGAAATCCTCGAAGCGATGCTCGGCGCCAGCCTCCACGAACAGCAGGTCGTGCGGCTGGAAGGGATGGCGCTCACCGTTCTTCACGAAGGTGCCAGTGCCGCTGATGATCACATAGATTTCATCGCGGACGTGGGGGCCTTGAGGGTCATGGCCCCGCGGGGCGTAGATGCCCACCTTCATGCTGCCGTGCTCCAGCAGGTACTGGAACCGTTCTCCTGCCGGGACATCGGGCAGGGTGGCCAGGGCGGGGACGGCCGAAAGAAGCCAAGGCGGGGTTTGCATTACGATCAGGCGCCAGTCGAGGACGCTGCGCCGTCCTGTTCCTGTTTCATCCGCTGTTCTTCGCGATCGTTTTCCAGTTTTTGTTTTCGCGTGCGTTCGCGGATCTCCTGCTCCTTGGCTTCGATCAGGTCCGACAAGTTCCACAATGCGAAGCCTCCGCCGAACAGGAGGAGCAACAAAAGCCCGTCAGTGAACGTCATAGGCATCCCCGCGTATCAATCAATACAACTTAAGCGACACGTCAGGGCCCAGGCCAGGGAAAAAGCCCGGGTTACGGTGTCGCACGTCGGCTGGCCGTGGGGCGGCCGTGGGGGCGGGCAGCGAAAAGGCCCGGCGTCGCCGCCGGGCCTTCGCATACAACTTAATCGCTGATCCGGAGGAGATCAGGCGATGGCCTTGTCGGCGGCCAGGTAGCGGGCGTCGCCCTCTTCCACCAGGGCGGGGTGGGTCAGCTTGCCGCGGAACACGTTCAGGCCGTTGCGCAGGTGCACGTCGTCGGCCAGGGCCTGCTGCCAGCCCTTGTCGGCCAGGGCCAGCACGAAGGGGGAGGTGGCGTTGTTCAGGGCGAAGGTGGAGGTGCGGGCGACCGCGCCCGGCATGTTGGCCACGCAGTAGTGGATGACGCCGTCGACCACATAGGTCGGGTCGGCGTGGGTGGTGGCGTGCGAGGTCTCGAAGCAGCCGCCCTGGTCGATGGACACGTCCACCAGCACGCTGCCGGGGCGCATCTTGGCCACCATCTCCTTGGTGACGACGCGGGGGGCGTTGGCGCCCGGCACCAGCACGGCGCCGATCACCAGGTCGGCGTCCAGCACCGCCTGCTCGATGGTGTCGATGTTGGCGTAGAGCGTGTTCACGCGGCGGCCGTACTGCTGGTCGATCTGGCGCAGCCGATCCAGCGACTTGTCCAGCACGGTCACTTCCGCTTCCAGACCCACGGCCATGCGGGCCGCGTTCAGGCCGACCACGCCGCCGCCAATGACGACGACCTTGGCGGCCGGGGTGCCGGGCACGCCGCCCAGCAGGATGCCGTTGCCGCCGTAGCTCTTCTCCAGGCACTTGGCACCGGCCTGGATGGACATGCGGCCGGCGACCTCGCTCATGGGGGCCAGCAGGGGCAGGCCGCCGCGGGCGTCGGTCACGGTCTCATAGGCGATGCAGATGGCGCCGGAGGCCAGCAGCAGCTCGGTCTGCTCCGGATCGGGGGCCAGGTGCAGGTAGGTGAACAGGACCTGGCCGGGGCGCAGCATGCGGCACTCGTGCGGCTGCGGCTCCTTCACCTTCACGATCATGTCGGCCTTGGCGAAGATTTCTTCGGCGGTGTCCACCAGGGTGGCGCCGGCGGCGGCGTACTGCTCGTCCGTCAGGCCGATGGCGGTGCCGGCGTTCTTCTGCACGATGACCGAGTGGCCGTGGGCCACCAGCTGGCGCACGTTGCCGGGGATCAGACCGACGCGATACTCGTGGTTTTTGATTTCCTTAGGAACGCCGACCAGCATGGTTATCTCCCGGATCATCTGGGTTGGCGCCGCCTGTCCGGTCGCGCAACCGTTGCCTCGATTTCGGAGCCCAAGATAAGGCCGAAGGCCGGTGCATGTCCTTGCGTTGAGGGTTAGGCTTGGCGCACAATGCGCAAGGAACCATCGTTAAAGGCGTGTCATGCGGCAGAGTCTGCGAACAACGGTGCTGGATAGGATTGATCGTGCCATCCTGGCCCGCCTGCAGGAGCATGGCCGCGTTCCCAATTCGGAACTCGCCGCCCATGTCCACCTGTCGGAAAGCGCCTGCCTGCGCCGCGTCAAGGCGATGGAGGAGGCGGGGATCATCAGCGGCTACACCGCCATCCTGGACCCGGCCTCCTGCGGGCGGCCGGAAAGCGTGTTCGTGCAGGTGACGCTGGAAAAGCAGACGGAGCCCTACCTGCGCGCCTTCGAGGAAGCGCTGGCCACCTGCCCGCAGGTGATGGAGTGCTATCTGATGTCGGGCGACAGCGATTATCTGCTGCGCGTGGTGGTGGCGGGGGCCGCCGATTATGAGGCCCTGCACAACCGCATCCTGACCCGCCTGCCGGGGGTGGCCCGCGTCCATTCCAGCTTCACCCTGCGGACGGTCATGAAGCGCACGGCTCTGCCGCTGGCCGACGTGGTGACCGTGGGCGGCGATTGACGGACGCGGTGCCAGGCCGTAAACCGCAAAGCCAGCCGTTGCGGTGACGCGTGGGCACCTCGCGCCCACCCGTGTCGCCGAAAAACCTTTATCCGAGGAAAGCGTCCCGCATGACCGAGCCTGCCTCCCCCGCCGTCCCAGGCCGTCTTAAAGGCCGTGTCGCCGTTGTCACCGGCGCGTCGCGCGGGCTGGGCGCCGCCGTGGCCAAGGGCCTGGCGGCGGAGGGCGCGCACGTCGTGCTCATCGCCCGCACCGTGGGTGGGCTGGAAGAGGTGGACGACGCCATCCGCGCCGCCGGGGGCACCGCCACCCTCATCCCCCAGGACATGGCGGCCGATCCTGCTCAACTGGATGTGCTCGGCCCGGCCCTGCTGGACCGGTTCAAGCGGGTGGACATCCTGGTGGCCAATGCGGGCATGCTGGGCGCCATCGGCCCGATGGCCCATGCCGACGTGAAGCAGTGGGACAAGGTGCTGGCCCTGACGCTGACCGCCAACATGCGCCTGATCCGCACGCTGGATCCTCTGCTGCGCGGTTCTGACGCGGGTCGCGCCGTCTTCATTACCGACCGCTATGGCCATGAGCCGGTGGCCTACTGGAACGCCTACGCCGTGGCCAAGGCGGGGCTGGAGATGATGGCGCTGACCTACGCGCAGGAGGTGCTGCAGAGCCCCCTGAAGGTGAACCTGGTGGATCCCGGCCCTATGCCCACCAAGCTGCGGGCCCAGGCGTTTCCTGGGGAAAAGCCCGATACCCAGCCGCCCGTGACCCGGGTCGTACCCACCATCCTGGACCTGGTGGCGCCCGACAACACCCGCCATGGTGAGTGCATCGCCCTGTACTGAGGCGCGTGGGATGTGGGGGCCCCCATTCAAGGGCGGTTCACGCATGGCAGGGCATGCTTACGCTCCGCACCGTAGTGATATTGGTCACAGCCGCAGCGGTTCGGCGGGCATAGTCTTCTTCTTGTGCCGGGGATGGCCCCAACCTCTCCGGCACCCGAGACGGCGACCTCGGTCCCGTTTCTGCTTCCCCGTCCGGGTGGGTTGCTCCCCGCGCCCAACCCGGCCTCTTAAAAGGCCCGCCGCTCCCCCGCAGGCGGGCCTTTTTTCTTTTTTTTGATACCTCAGACGCCGGGCAGCCACATCCGTGGCTTTGGCTCGTCCTCGATTTCCAGTCCGCCTACGGCTCCCCGGAAATCTCCGGCGGACGCGGTCGCGTCCTATTCAAGAAAAATTTCGGGTGTCTCAGGCGTGCGGCACGTAGGGCACGCCATGCTTCTTGAACCATTCCAGCATTTGCTTCCACGCCGCCTTGGCGTCGACAGGGTTGTAGCTGGGACGGTAGTCGGCGTTGAAGCCGTGGCCGGAGTCCTCGAACACCATCAGCTTGCAGTCGCTGGCGGCCTTGTCGCCCTTGGCCAGAGCGGCCCGCATCTGATCCACGCTGGCGACCGGGATGCCTTCGTCCTTGGCGCCGTACAGGCCCAGGACGGGGGCGTTCAGCTGATCCACCAGGTCTATGGGGTTCTTGGGATGGGCGGCGTCGGTGTTGCCGACCAAGCGGCCGTACCAGGCCGCGCCGGCCTTCAGATCGGGATTGTGTGCGGAATAGAGCCAGACGATGCGCCCGCCCCAGCAGAAGCCGGTGATGGCCATGCGGCGGGTGTCGGCTCTCCCATCGGTCTTCACGAAGGCGACGGTGGCATCCAGGTCGGCCATCACCTGTTCATCGGACACCTTGGACACGATGTCGCGTACCAGGGTGGGGATGTCCGGCACCTTGGTGGCGTCGCCTTGGCGGAAATACAGGTCGGGGGCGATGGCGTAATAGCCCGATTTGGCCAGGCGCCGGCAGAGGTCGCGGATGTGCTCATGCAGGCCGAAGATTTCCTGCACCACCAGTACCACCGGATGGTGCCCGCCCTGGCCCGCCCACCTGGGCACGGCGCGGTAGGCGCCCATGGTGGCGCCGCCGGCCACGGGCACCTGAACCATGCCGGCCTCCAGGTTGTCGGCGTCGGTGATGATGGTTTCGGCCGATACCGGCTGCACCGCCAGCGCGAAGCCCGCGGCCAGGCCGGCCGTGGTGAAGCCGCGACGGTTGATCACGTTGTCTTCCATGGAAGTCGCCCCTTCGTCGTTGTTATGGCTGAACTCTTACCGCAAGCCCCTCCGCGTCGCATCCTTGCGGCTCACAAGGCGCCGGTATGCCGCAGCTGCCGGATTTCCTCCTCATCCAGCCGCAGCCAGTCCTGCAGCACGGCGTCGGTGTGCTGGCCCAGGGTGGGTGGGGCTTGGCGGTAGTTGACCGGCGTGTCGCTGAACTTCATGGGGCTGCCGATCAGCTCCACCGTGCCCGGCAGGCCGGCACCCGGCGCCCCGGTCCCGCCCGCCTGGGGGTGGGGCAGGGTGACGCGCATCCCACGGGCGGCCACCTGCGGGTCAGCGAAAACCTTGTCGATGCTGTTGATGGGGCCGCAGGGCACACCCAGCGGTTCCAGCGCGTCGATCCAGAATTGGCTGCTCTGGCCTTGGATGACGGCGGAGATGGCGGGTACCAGGCTGTCGCGGTTGCCCACCCGCGCCTGGTTGGTGGTATAGCGCGGGTCGCTGGCCCAGGCGGCGTTGCCGGTCAGGTGGCAGAAACGGGCGAACTGCTCGTCATTGCCCACGGCGAGGATGATCCAGCCGTCACTGGTGGCGAAGGTCTGGTAGGGCACGATGGTAGGATGGGCGTTGCCCACGCGCGGTGCCAAGTGGCCGCTGGTCAGGTAATACTGGCCCGGGTGGGACAGCCAGGCGACCTGGGTGTCGAACAGCGACAGGTCGATGGCCTGGCCCCGGCCGGTGTGGTCGCGGTGGCGCAGGGCCGCCAGGATGGCGATGACGGCGTAGGTGCCGGTCATCAAATCGGCGATGGCGACGCCGGCCTTCAGCGGCTGACCCTCCGGTTCCCCCGTCAGGGACATGAAACCGCCCATGCCCTGCACCAGGTAGTCGTAGCCGGCGCGGGCGGCATAAGGCCCGGTATGGCCGAAGCCGGTGATGGAACAGTAGATCAGCCGGGGGAAGGCGTCGCGCAGATCCTCATACCCCAGGCCATAGCGGTCCAGGGTGCCGGTCTTGTAGTTCTCCACCACCACGTCGGCGTGGCCGATCAGCTGCAGGGCCAGCGCCTTGCCGGCCGGATTGGTGAAGTCCAGGGTCAGCGAGCGCTTGTTGCGGTTGGCCGACAGGTAGTAGGCGCTTTCCCGGGTGTCCTGCCCGGCATCGTCCTTAAGGAAAGGCGGGCCCCAGGCGCGGGTGTCGTCCCCCTGGCCCGGTCGTTCAACCTTCACCACGTCGGCGCCCAGGTCACCCAGGATTTGCGTGGCGCTGGGGCCCGCCAGCACCCGGCTCATGTCCAGGACCTTCAGGCCGGTCAGCGGGCCGGTGGCGGGGATGGGCGGCTGGGTCATGGGCGCAGATCTACCTTCTGTCGGGGATGCCTGGCTGTCGGGGATGCCTGGTCTGCACGGCGGCGATCTTACACGGCGGACGCGACCAGCGCCTAGGTGGCATCGGTGTTGTTAAGCCCAGGCTTCCCCTGCGGGCCGTTTCACGCTCTGATATCCCAATTGTTTACCTGCCGAACCCGAGGCCCCCGATGCTCGATAAGAACGCCAAGATGCCCGACGAGGTCCCCGTCATCCGCACCATCGCCATGCCGGCCGATACCAACCCCGCCGGCGACATCTTCGGCGGCTGGTTGATGTCGCAGATGGATTTGGCGGCGGGCAATGTGGCGGCCCGCATGGCGCGGGGGCGCGCCGCCACGGTGGCGGTGGACGCCATCGCCTTCCTGGGCCCGGTGTTCGTGGGGGATGAGGTCAGCCTGTTCGGCCGGCTGGTGTCGCGCGGCCGCACCTCCATGCGCATCGAGGTGGAGGCCTGGCGCCGCAGCCGTGATGCCGACGATACCAACAAGGTGACCGAGGCGGTCTTCACCTTCGTCGCCATCGACGAGAATCGCCGCCCCCGCCCCCTGCCGGTCGTGGAGGAATAAGCGGGCGGGAACCGGGGACCCGGACCAAAGTTCCCTCGACATCAGGGGCATGGCGCGCGCACTCTACCGTCGTCCCCTTTTGCTGAAGTCAGAGCTGGTTTCATGGCCGATCCCCGTGACGAACTGCTGCGCCAGATCCGCGCCATCCGGCGGCGGATAGACCCGGACGTCCTGGAAAAGGCGGCGGCGGCGGCGGAGCGCATGCAGACGGCGCGGTCGGCCCCCACCGGCCCCCCTCCGGCCGAGGAGTCCCCCGACGTCCCCTTCGACCGCCAGGCCGCGCGCGACGTGGTGATGACCTTCCTGCAGTCCCGCCATGATGGCGGCCGCTTCGCCATGAAACTGATGGAAGAAATGAAGAAGCCTGAGGCGGCGGCCAAGGCTTACGGGCAGGCGGCAACCAAGACGACCAAACCCGCGCGTAAGGTCTAGGGCGGGAAATAGTATTTCCCAAAGACGGTATTAAATTACCTGAGGGGTGGGGCCAAAGGCAGTGCCAGTTTAAATTCGGCCACAAGGTCAGAATGGGGTTGTTTATCCTGCCTGGACTGGCCTTATCCTGCGGCATCGTGGCAGCGTGACCATCAAAATACTGGCGTAGTCGGGATTGGCCGGCTCGGTATAAGCTGACCAAGATAAGTCCATCTGGCATGTGTCGCGCCGGGATGGGAAGACAGGGAACGGACCCGGTGGGCCACCATATCAAACAGGTCGTCTGGCCGGACCGGGCCTATGTCGACTACAAGTTCGATCACCACCGGCTGTTCAGCACCATCATGACGGTGGCGACCTCCATCACCGTCAGTGGCCTGTGGGGATGGGACTACGTGATCGACGCCGAAGGGGCGCGGCGCACCATCGGCCTGCGGCTGGTGATGTCCGTCATCATTGTGCTGCACGCCCTGCTGCTGCATTTCCGGGTGCCGCGCCGCCTGACCACGGCCTATGCCTTCATCGGCGCCTTCACGTGCCAGATGCTGTTCATCGAGGTGCTGAACCGCCTGGATCACGGCATGCAGGCCCAATTCTCCGGTTTCCTGTTCTTCACCTTCCTGCCGCTGCTGGTGATGCAGTACGTGCCCTTCACCACCGGCGCCGCCTTCATGGTGCTGATTATTTCCCTACCACCGGCGGCGGGGGCCGTGGGCTTCGCCCATGACTTCGAATATGTGAAGTACCCGCTGCTGCTGGGGCCGGTGGGCGCCATGTTCATCTGCGTGCTCTTTGCGTTCGAGCAGATCAACTACACCAGCTATGAGAGCCAGCGGCTGCTGCGGCTGGTTGCCATCACCGATAGCCTGACGGGGGCCGGCACGCGGCGATTCATCACCGACACGGCGGCGCGCGAGATGGCGCGGGCCCGGCGCTATGGCGGGCCGCTGTCGGTGCTGATGCTGGATATCGACCATTTCAAGCGCATCAACGACACCTGGGGCCACCAGGCCGGCGACCAGGCCATCCGCGCCGTGGTCGACCTCTGCCAGGGGGCCATCCGCGACACCGACGTCATCGGCCGCTTCGGCGGGGAGGAATTCGTGATCCTGCTGCCGCAGACCGACCGGCCGGAGGCGGAGCGGGTGGCCGAACGCCTGCGCTGCGCCGTGGCCGCCGCGCCCATCCCCCTGGCGCCGGACGTGTCCGTGACCCTGACCTGCAGCCTGGGCGTCACCACCCTGTCCGCCAACGACCACAGCGTGGACACCCTGCTGGGCCGTGCCGACAAGGCCCTCTACGCCGCCAAGAACGCCGGCCGCAACCGCGTGTCGGTGGCGGCGTAGGTTTTTGAGTTTCTGTTCAATCGTACGATCGCCTCAGATATCGCCCCGCATGAGGCCATCTGACGTGATCGCACTCTAAGCTGGGTACAGCGCGTCGCTATGGATGCGCAGGGGCTTGGCCACTGGCTGGGAGGCGGCGTTCGCCGGGCCCAGCACGGCGGCCACCAGGCGCTGGGTCCAGCCGGGTTCGTCCAGCGGTTGGTGGCGGATCAGCAGGCGGCTATAAAGGGTGTTGTACAGCAGTTCCACCACTACCGCCTCGTCCAGGTCGGTTGGCAACTCACCGGAGCGCATGCCCGTGCGCACAATCTCGCGGATGCGTTCCCGGCGGGGCTGCAGCACCTGGGTGCAGTAGGTCTCCAGCACTTCCGGATTGCTTTGCCCTTCCACGATGATGCTGGCGATGACCCGGCCCATGGGGCCCGCCATGGTTCCGGCCATGACCTCCAGCAGGCTTTCCAGATCGCGGCGGGCGGAGCCGGTGGCGCGAATGGGGGCCGCCACCTCCACCATCTCCAGCAGCGAGGCGACGGCCAGCGCGCCTTTGGTGGGCCACCAGCGATAAATGGTGGTTTTGGCGCAGCCGGACCGGGCGGCCACCGCCTCGATGGTGAAGCCAGCCAAGCCCGCTTGCACCAGCAAATCATAGGCGCTGCTGAGGATGGCCTGGCGCGACTTGTCACAGCGCGGACGGCCACGGACGGAACGCTGCCGGGGGGGCTGGCCGGGGTCAGGAGTGGTGGCGAGGGCGGTGGCGGTCATTGGGCGTCTGCGCTCTCACGGCATGGGAATTCGGAAGACGGTCCAACCCGGGCGACGGTTTCCAAACGCCCCGAAAAGGGTGCGGAAGCGCTTGGAATGACGGCGTTTCGGGTGACGGCAACCACTCCCTGGCTTGGCTGCGCGGCGTCTTGTCCAGCCCCTCTTATCGCACCGGACCGCAACAAACAAGATGCTGGTTGGCAACAATGGGTCATATTATTTGCGGCCGAACAGGGAACCGGTGTCATCGCCCGCTTCTGCCTTCGCCATAGGTCAGCTCGGTCGCAGACTTGGGCGATGGTTCAATCGTCCGTACCGTTGGCGCTGGATTCCAGGGCGGGGCGATCGTCGCCGACGAAACGTCGGCGCAGGGCGGCCCAGGCCGGCGGCCCCTCGCGTACGATGCAGTCCAGGACCGTCCGAGCGCCGGTCGGGTCGCCATCCATGCAGGCCTGGTGCAGGTCGCGGCCCAGGCGCTGCAGCCGGCGCAGGCCGACGTTGCCGGCGGTGGAAACCAGGTCGTGCGCCTCGCCCTGGATGGCGCCAAGGTCGGTGCGGGGATCCAGGGCCCGCAGGCGGTCGATGCGGGCCATTCCATTATCGGCGAAGCCGCGCACCAGGCTCTGAAAGGCGGCGGCGGGCACCGCAGCGCCCAAGCCGGACAGCACGCCGGGATCGAAGGCGGGCTCCAACCGCTCCGCCGGTTCCGGCGGGCCTGCCGTGGCGAGGCCGGCGGCTTCAGGCGGGGGCGCGGCCGGCTGTCCCGCCCAATGTTCCACCTTGCGCAGGAACTGCTCTTGATCGAAGGGCTTGGACACATAATCGTTCATGCCCGCCGCCAGGTATTCCTCACGCATGCCCACCATGGCGTTGGCCGTCATGGCGATGATGGGCGTCTGGGCGCAGGGCCCGCCGGCGCGAATGGCGCGGGTGGCGGCCACGCCGTCCATCACCGGCATCTGCACATCCATCAGGATCAGGTCGTAGGCCCGGTCGGCGCAGCGGCCCACGGCCTGCTCTCCGTCCATGGCGTCGTCGACCGCATAGCCTTCCCGTTCCAGCATGATGCGCGCGATGGCGCGGTTGGTCTCATTGTCGTCGACCAGCAGGATGGTGTGCCCTTCACCGGGATGGGGGGCGGCAGGCTGTGCCTTGCGCCCCGCCGTGGCAGTCGCCCGTGTCCTGCCACGGGCGACCGCGCCCGGGCGGCCGGCGCGGCTGCGGCTGGCGGGGGCCTTCTGCTGCATCAGGCGGGTCAGCAAATCCTTCAGCGTGGCCAGCCGCACGGGTTTGGTCAGCACGCCGTCGAACAGGCCCTTCATCTCCCCCAACTCGCCACCGACGGAGGTGACCAGCACCATCTTCACCCCGGCGTAGGCCGGGTCCTGACGGATCTGGGCGGCGAAGGCCAGGCCGTCCATGATGGGCATGGCCTGGTCGACGAAGATGACGTCGAAGGCGCGGCCCGCCTGGGCGGCCAGCTCCAGCTGGCGCAGGGCCGCGTTGCCGCCCGAGGTCGTGACGCAGTCGATGCCCAGCCGGTTCAGGTGACTTTCCATCACCGCCAGGTTCAGGGGCAGGTCATCGACCACCAGGGCGGTCCGGCCTTTCAGCACAGGCGCGCGACCGCTGCGGCCTTTGGCCGACACGACCTCCAGCGGGATGGCGAAGCTGAAAGTGGCACCCTGGCCCGGGCTGCTGGTCACGACGATGTCGCCGCCCATCAGGCGCACCAGCTGGTGGGAAATGGCCAGGCCCAGGCCGGTACCGCCGAACTTGCGGTTGATGGAGGTGTCGGCCTGGGTGAACTTCTGGAACAGGCGGGCCTGCTGGTCTTCCGTCATGCCCGGGCCGGTGTCGGTGACGGAGAATTCCAGCAGGCGGCTTTTCTTATCGGCGCCCTTGGACGCCACCGACGTGACCTTGATGCCCACCTGGCCTGCGGCCGTGAACTTCACGGCGTTCCCCGCCAGGTTCAGCAGGATTTGGCGCAGGCGGGTGGGATCGCCGCGATAGATGCCGGCGGCCTTGGCGTCGACCAGGCCGGTCAGGTCCAGTTTCTTCTCTTGCGCCCGTGTGGCCAGAATGGCGACCACGCCGTCCACGACGTCGCCTACGTCGAATTCCAGCATCTCCAGCTCGACCTTGCCGGCCTCCAGCTTCGAGATGTCCAGGATGTTGTTGATGATGTTCAGCAACGCCTCGGCGCTGTCATAGATGGTCTCGGCGTAGGTGCGCTGGTCATAGGTTAGGTCGGTTTCCAGCAGGATCTGGGTCATGCCCATGACGCCGTTCATGGGCGTGCGGATTTCGTGGCTCATGTTGGCCAGGAATTCCGACTTGGCTTGGTTGGCCGCCTCTGCCACGTGGCGGGACCGTTCCAGGTCGTCGGCCAGGGCCACCAGTTCGCTGGCCTGCGCCTCCAGCCGGCTGTTGACCTCGGTCATCGTCTCCAGGTGGCGCCGCCGTTCCGTCACGTCACGGGAGGAGGCGACGAAGCGCGGTCCCTCCACCGGGTCGACGATCAGGCGGGCCACCGTCTCCAGCCACACGGTGGAGCCATCGGCCCTGATGACCCGGAACTGGTAGGTGACGGGCTCGCCATTCGGGGCGGCGATCAGGCGGCGTTGCGCGTCGGCCAGGATGGGGATGTCCGCCGGCTCCGTGAACTCCACCGTGCGCCGACCCATCACCTGGTTCAGCTGCCAGCCCAGGACCCGTTCCACCGAAGGCGACATGTACAGGCAGCGGCCGTCGAGGGCGTGCATGGCCACGATGTCGGTGGCGTTGTCGGCCAGGAGGCGGAAGCGCTGCTCGCTTTCAGCCAGCGCGGCGGCGCGCGTCTTCTCCGCCGTGATGTCGGACAGGGTGACGGCAAGACCCCTTTCCCAGGGAACGGCGGAGACCCGCAGCCAGGTGCCTTCGCCATCCGGTCCGCCCTCCTGGCGGTTCAGATGCTCGAACGTCTCGGTGACGTTCTGGCTGACGATGCGGGCGTAGCGCTCGAACAGGCCACCCCCCAGGGGGCCGGGCAATTCCTCCCGCAGGCGCTTGCCCACCAGGTAGGCGGCCGGCTGGCCGATCAAGTGTTCCGCTGCCCGGTTCACCAGCGCGAAGCGGAAGTCGATGACGGCGCCGGTCTTCGGATCGCGCACCACCGCCAGGGCAAGGATGCTGTCCAGCGAGCTGTTCATGACGCTGTCCAGGAGGGTGCGCTGCGCCTGCAGGTCGATGCGCGCGCTTTCCAGTTCCGCCACCTTGGCGGCCAGGGCATGGGTCGCCTTGACCTCGGCGGTGCGATCGCGGCCGGAGCCACGGAAGCCCAGGAACGTGCCGTCTTCACCAAAGCGGGGGATGCCGCTGATGGCGATGAAGTGCGTGTTGCCCTGGTGGTCCAGTGCGGCGTAGGTCAGCTCTCGGAAAGGCTGGCGCGCGGCCAGGAAGGCCTCATACCGGGTGATGGAGGGATCGGTGGGGTTGGCCGTCAGTTCCCGCCGGGTGCGCCCCAGCATGTCCGCGGGATCCAGGCCTATGGTGGTGATGCCCTGCGACATGGCGGAGATGCGCCCGGTTCCGTCTGTTTCCCAGAACCAGTCGCTGGAAATCTCGGTCAGGTCGCGGAAGCGGGCTTCCCGCGCCTTCAGTTCCCGGTCCTGCCAGGTGATGGCCTCGGCCATGACGTTGAAGGCGTTCGCCAGTTGTTCCAGTTCCCCGGCGCCGGCGGGCAAGTGGGCGCGGGTGGTCTTGTCGCCGGCGCCCAGGCGGTCCACGGCCTGCTGCAGGGACGCCAGCCAGCGCAGCACCGTGCCGCTCAGCGTCGCCCAGGCCAGGCTCATGGTTGCCAGGGTCACGGCGAGGGCCAGCAGGGTGATGCGCTTTGAATCCCGGTCCACCTTGGACAACACGGCGGCCCGGTCGAAAGCAATGATCACCCGCATGCCGGTGGCGGGCAGGACGGCGCTACCGAACAACTTCTCTCGGCCGTCCAGGCCAATGGCGCTGCCGCTGCCCTGATCCCGCTGCAGGGCGAACCGGATGGTGGGTGTATCGGCCATCTTTTTGCCGATGGCCTCCGGCATGGCGGGCAGGCGGGCCATCACGGTGCCTTCCTTGTCCACCATCAGGAAGGTCATGTCGTCCTCAAGGATGACCTTGCTGTTGTGCTCCACCCAATCGAGGTTGATGCCGGCCACCACCAGCCCGTCCACGTCGCCGCCGGGCCGCAGGATGGGGTAGGCCATACCGACAATGGGTTTGGCGGCGGCCCGCCCCATCAAGAAGCCGCTGACGGTGGGCCTGCCGCTGCGCACTGCTTCCTGCAGGAAGGCGCGGTCGGCGTAGCTGGGCCAGGGCTTGGGCAGGGAGGAGCAGACGAGTTGGCCGTCGCGGGTGGCGACGTGGATGTTGGCCAGCCAGGGCTGGGCATCCTTCATAATGGCGGCGTCGTCGTTGCAGGCATCGGGCGTCAGCCGGGCGGAATGCGTGGCGAAGCTGGCCATCAGGTCGCGGACCTGTTCCAACAGGCGCTGCTGGCTGTTGGCCGCCAACCGGGCGAAGGACAGGGCGGTGGCCTGCACGCCCGCCACCGCTTCATCCCGGCGCTGCTGAATGTCCCAAGCGAGCAAAAGGATGAAAGGCAGGACCGACAACAGCAGAAACAACAGCAGACGGTGCCGCAAGCCGAACCGCATGCATCTCCCCCGCTCGGAAGCGCCGCCGTCGCCCCCCCCTGTGGGAAGGGGGCGGGGCCATGGGACGGCCGCGCCATGATCGGCGGCGCCATTCCCATCAATCAAGCAACCAAATCCCGCGAAATCGACGGGAAATAGGGGGTAGTTCCGACCCCGGGCCAATTCTATCTCCAATCGGGGCCGCTGGGTGAAATCAATAAGGCTACTCGTCCGTCAGTTGTGGGCGCCCGATCCGGGCCGGGGATACACGAACGGCCCCGGCGCGGGAAAGCGCCGGGGCCGTTAAAGCCCGTCTGGACAGGCCGTCCTACAACCGGCCGATCAGGATGAGGACAAGCACGATGACGATCAGCGTGCCCAGGCCGCCGGCCGGGTAGTAGCCCCAGTTGACGCTGTGCGGCCAGGTGGGCAAGGCGCCGATCAGGAACAGTATTAGAATGATCAGGATGATGGTTCCAAGGTTCATAGCGGCCTCTCTCCAGAATTCGAAGGCGTACGGATGATGGAAATTCATTGTGACCAAAACATGTTTTTGAAGTCCCGCCGGCATGAAAAACCGTCTAATCGCCAAAGAAAAGGGGCCTACATAACCTGAACCATAATGCCTAAGCGCCCAGATGTATCCCGTACTGTCAGGTTGGCGCGTAAGTAAAAGAGATGGCATAGGTAGTTGGTCGTACGGGGGTGGGATGTGGCCATCGTGGCGATGACGAAATAAATAATGTCCTTCTTTTCCAATCTCCTACTTTATTTCCCGATGATAATTGCCGCATGATCCACCTAAACACGCCACATTCCCGCCATAAGGCGTGTCGAACATTGACTGGCTATTGACGGGTCAACTCTTGGGAAATGGCCTGCCCATACTGGAACAGGCGTTCCCAGGGTGGATCCACGGGGCCCGGATGGCGGCCCTGCTCTTCAGTCCGACTGACACTTCAACCCCAAGTGAGGAAGACGACCATGAACAAGAACCGTATCGAGGGTAATGCCAAGATCGCCGGTGGCGCCGTGAAGGAAGCGGCCGGCAAGGTCATCGGTGACGACCAGATGGCGGCGGAAGGCAAGGCCAAGAAGGTCGAAGGCCACGCCCAGAACGCTGCCGGCAAGATCCAGGAGGCCGGCAAGGCCCTGAAGGACACCGCCAAGAAGGCACTGGACTGATAGGGCAGCGGTGGTCTGCCGTTGCGCCCGCCGCTGGACCGGTGACGGCGTGAACGCCGTCACCCCCCGCGCTGCGGCGGGGTCCCTGACCTTATTGACGAGTGCTTTGAAACAGCAAAGGGAGCCGCCCGTGCGGCCGTTCCCGTCCACCATCCCCGCCGGCTGGACCCTCAGCGGCGATGGCTTGGCCGGTGCCCCCGGCCGGCCCAATAACGGAGTGACCATGATGCCTGTGTCGCACATCTCGACGGCGGCCAAGCCGTCCCTGCAGTCCCGAGTCATTCCCGCCGCCCTGTCGGCCCTGATGGTTTTCGGCGCCATGACCGCGACCGCGCCGCACGCGCTGGCCGCCGTCGCCTCGCATGGCACCGACCAGAGCAACCTGGTGGAGCGTGCCCGCGTCACCGTTGACGACCTGCGCAAGGACAAGGAATTCGGCAACGCCCGTGAGTTGATGAAGCGCGCCAAGGGCGTGCTGATCGTGCCCCAGCTGATCAAGGGCGGCTTCTTCGTGGGCGGCGAGGGCGGCGACGCCGTGCTGCTGACCCGGGGCCCCAACGGCGAATTCAGCTATCCCGCCTTCTACACCCTGGGCTCGGCCTCCTTCGGCCTGCAGATTGGCGTGGAGCAGGCGGAGCTGGTCCTGTTCATCATGAGCGACAAGGCCCTGTCGTCCGTGCTGCAGGATGAATTCAAGATCGGGGCCCAGGCGGGCCTGGCCGTCGTGACCTTGGGCTCCACCGCCGAGGCCGCCACCGGCACCTCGATGAGTGGCGACATCATCGTCTGGTCCTCGGCCAGTGGCGCCTATGCCGGCCTGACGCTCAACGGCTCGGTCCTGAAGCCGCGCGACAGCTGGAACGAGGCCTATTACGGCAAGCCGGAATCGGTGTCGGCCATCGTCTCGGCCCGCAGCGTCAAGAATGCCGACGCCGACGGCCTGCGCAAGAACCTGGCGACCATACGCTGACGGTTGTTGGCCGAAAGGGGTGGGGCGGCGTGCCGTCCCACCTCATCCGGACAATGTTCGGGTCGCGTCGGGGTATGCCCATGGACGGAACGCTGACGCGTCCGATCTAGGAGGAAGGTCTTCCAATAATTGATCCGCCTCAAAGCTTAGACAAACATTATATACTATGAATAGCTGGCTAAATTTACTGATAAAGATATAGCAAACAATTTCTATGAAACAGTCCTTGTGCGGAGTTTGTTTATTTACGGTCGGGACAAATAATACGACCCCGACACGGTAATCATTCAAGGAGAGGAGCAGACCATGATCCCGCCCACGGTTCCCCCCAGCGTCCCCCCCGCCGCCACGGAGCACTCCGTCAAGGTGTTGAATGACCTGATCGAGAAGACCCTGGACAGCGCCCTTGGCTATAAGGACGCCGCGGAAGAGGCGACCAACGACAGCTTCAAGACGCTGTTCGCCACCCGTGCCCGCCAGCGCCGGCAGCTGACCACCGCCCTGCAGGCCGAGGTCATCAGCCTGGGCGGCCAGCCGGAAACGGACGGCACGGTGCTGGGCGCCGCCCGCCGCATGTTCGTCAACCTGAAGAATGCCGTCACCGGCAGCGACCAAAGCGTCGTCGCCGCCGTCGAGGCGGGCGAAGATGACATCAAGACGAGCTTCGAGAAGGCGCTGCAGGGCGATCTGCCCATGCCGGCCCGCGAAGTGGTCGCCACCTGCTACGACAGCATCAAGGCCGACCACGACCAGATGAGCACCCTTAAACACGCGCTGGAACGCCGCTGACCGGCGGCGCGTGACACCAGATCCGGCGGGCCTCTTTGCTTGAGCGGGCCCGCCAATCTGCGGGGGCCAATGCCGATACCCAACGGGTCGGCGCCCCCAACCGACGAAGGAGAAGGACGATGAAGAGCGAAACCATCGACGCCGCCGCCACCGCCGCCCGTACCGTGCGCGATGCCGCGCGGGAGGACGCCGACCACTTGTCCAACGCCATCAAGGCGGAGGCCAGCGACCTCTACAAGACGCTGGCGGCCAAGGGCGAGGCAGCCGCCAAGGCCGTGGGCACCCAGGTGGAGGCGCAGCCCATCACCAGCCTGTTGCTGGCCTTCTCCGCCGGTTTCATCGCCAGCCGCCTGCTGTCCCGCTGAGGCGGGGCGGGCGTGGTTGGATCATAAGCGCCGCATAAGGGGGACCGGTGATGGAAGGCTGGACCAAGCTGGCCGTTATGGCCTTGTCGCAACTCGGGGTCATCCCCTTTGGTCCGGTGCACCGGTCCTCTCCGGCGCCGCTGGTCGACGGTGTCGTCACCGTCGTCATTACCGCCGTGATGGCCATGCTGGCGGTTATCGCCGCGGTGGGCCTGCTCTGCGCCGCGCTGTGGGCCGGGCTGGAACCGCAGATGGGGCCGGTCTGGACGCCTGCGCTGGTGGCGTTGGCCCTGATCGTGCTGTGCCTGGTGCTGCTGCTGGTGATGCGGCTGCTGGTCAGCCGGCGAGAGCCGCCGGCCCCGCCGGCGGTGCATCCCGCCCTGGATTTGGACCCCGAGGTGCTGCTGACCGAAGCCCAGCGCCTGGTGGTCAAACACAAGGTGCCAGCCTTGCTGGCCGCCGTGGTGGCCGGATTGATTGTCGGAAGCCCCGGCAGTCGCGCCGACCGCAAGTGAATGCAACCCCTAGCCCATCAAGGAGGGCCACGATGACTACGAAACTCCGCGCGCTTGTTCTTTTGTCCATGCTGGGCATGGGGGCGCTGGTCAGCGCCTGCCATACCACCGAGGGCGCCGGCGAGGATATCTCCGCCACTGGCCATACCATCAGCAAGGAGGCCCGCAAGGACACGCCGTAATACGGCGTTCCCGTGCAGCCGCAGAAAAACACCCGCCCGCGACACCGCCGGCGGGTGTTTTTCTGCCCGCCTCAGCGATAGCGCTGGTGGGCCTCCAGCGTCAGGCCCAGGCCGACCGAGCCGAACTTGTCGCCCTCGACCACCCGGGCCTCCGGCAATTCCGCCAGGATGCTGGCACGCACATTGGGCAGTAGGGTGGATCCGCCGGTCAGGAACACGGCGTCGATCTTGTCCCGCGTGAGGCCGCTGTCGCCCAGCGCCTTGCGGATCATGCCGGCGATGCCGTCGGTCAGCGGCGTGGTGGCGGTGGCGAAGCCGGGCACGGTGAAGGGGATCGTCAGTCTACGCTGGATGAAGTCGAACGGAATGTCCACCACCAGGTCGGAACCACCCGGCCCGCTGGAGGCCGACTGGGCCGCCGTGGCGCTGAGGCGAATCTTGGTGCGCTCCACCGTCATGGCAACGCGGTGGCCCAGATGCTCCTCCACCACATGGATCAGCCGGCCGATCAGGTCGGGCTTCGCGGACTCGCGCAGCACCTGGCGCAGCTCCGCCATTACCTTGGGGGCGTAGAGGAAGTTGATCTTGGACCAGGTGGCCAGGTCGTTGAAATAGCTGTTGGGCGCCAGCAGGCCGGCGCGCTTCATCGGCGACTGGTAGCCTAGGTGCGGCATGACGCCGTGCAGCGACAGCAGACGGTCGAAGTCCGTGCCGCCGATGCGCACGCCGGTGCTGGCCAGAATGTCCTGGCCCCGATCGGCGGCCTCCCGCCGGTCCGGTCCGATGCGCACGATGGAAAAGTCGGAGGTGCCGCCGCCGATGTCGGCGATCAGCGCGATCTCCTCCGCATTCACCTGGCGCTCGTAATCCAGGGCGGCGGCGATAGGCTCGAACTGGAAGGAGACGTCGGTGTAGCCGATGTCGCGCGCGATCTCCGCCAGCGCCGTTTCCGCCCGGCGGTCGGCCGCGTCGTCACCGTCCACGAAATGCACGGGGCGGCCGTGCACCACCTGGGTCAGGGGACGGCCGGCCCGCTCCTCCGCCCGGCGCTTGATTTCCGTCAGCAGCGTCTTCAGCACGTCGCGGAAGCGGATGCGCCGCCGGTCCAGCTGGGTTTCCATGTCGATCAGGTCGGTACCCAGCACCGACTTCAGCGAGCGCATCAGGCGGCCGTCGGCCCCCTCGGCATAGATTTGGATAGCGGCGCGGCCGAACTCCTCCCGCTTGGCGGCGAAGTCGAAGAACAGGGCGCTGGGCAGGGTGGTCTCCTCCCCCTCCAGCGGCAGCAGGCGGGCCTCGCCATCCTCGACGACGCCCAGGGTGCTGTTCGACGTTCCAAAGTCCAGGCCGCAATAGCCCATGGTGCGCGCTCCAACGACGGCCGAAAGGATCGGTTTTTGAATGGGGGCGCGGTTTGTAACGGAAATAGCCGGGCGCGGCCAGGAAAAATGGAGTCTTTCCCTTGGCGCCGGGCTCATTTCCGCAGGCTGGTAGGCTACAGCGGCGATGCCGCCGGCTTCACGTCGGCGGGGCGGTGGACTCGCGGACCACTAGGCTGTGGTCGAACACCTTCTTCAGGTAGCTGCCCACCTGGCCGGCGGTGCGGTCGATGATGAAACGGGCGGCGGCGGCGCCCATTTCCATCACCGGCTGGCGCACAGTGGTCAGCGGCGGGCAAACGACGCTGGCGGCCGGCAGGTCGTCGATGCCGGCCACCGACAGGGCGCTCGGCACCGGGATGCCCATTTTGTAGGCCACGGACAGGACGGCCATGGCCATGCTGTCGTTGGCGGCGAAGATGGCGGTGGGGCGCCGCGGTTGTTCCAGCAGGGCGCGGGCGGCCGACAGGCCGCTGTCGAAGGTGAACAGGCCCGGCTGGATCAGACGGTCTGGGATGGGCCCGCCGTCGAACAGGGCGTCGCGATAGCCCGCTTCACGCTGAGCCGCCGCCGCGTGCTTGGGGTGGCCCTGAATGAAGCCGATGTCGCGGTGCCCTTGGTCCATCAGGTGGCGCGTCATCTGGAACGCTGCCTGGTAATTGTCGATGTCGACACCCCAGCCCCATTTCTCCTCGGCGCTGCCGTCCAGGGTGGGAGAGATGCGCACGCAGGTGACACCGCGCTGTGCCAGCAGGGACAACAACTGGGGATCGTCGCACAACGGGGGGATCAGGATGACGCCATCGACGCGCAGGGTGGAAACCAGGGTCTCCGTCAGGGCGGTAAAGTCGGACGCGCCCAGGTCGATGTATTCCGTCAGCAGGTGGTAACCGCCGGCGCGGCAGGCCTGGATGGCGCCCATCTGCAGTTCGGTCACGTACAGCATGGCGTTGTCCGACACCCCGCCGGAGGAGACCAGCGCGATCAGGAAACTGCGCGATCCCGACAGGGCGCGGGCCGACAGGCTGGGCGTGTAGTTCAGGCTGCGCGCCGCCTCCATCACCCGGGCGCGCGTCTCCGCGCTGGCTTTGGGTTCACCGTTCAGCACGCGGGATACCGTCTTGATGGAGACGTTGGCCACGCGGGCGACATCGTAAATGGTGGCCTTGCTCAACGCCCCGAACCTCCAACCAGACCGCTGCCCCTGCCATACCGGAGGTTTTTTGCCCCGCCTCCTGAAAGCGGCGGGATCATAGCATCGGCGGGCGGCAAAGATAGTGCGTGAAACCGGCAGCGGTGGGCCGGTGCTGATACGGGGTGTCCTTGCAGCCGGTTTTTGAGAAACCCTCTTGCGTGGGGTTGTTCTGAATGATAACAAAATAGGGCCAACGAGGCCTCCTTATTTTTTCGACACTGGGGACAGCGCTGTCATTAAGCCCCGGGATCGAAGGACAACAACAAGGCGGGGCCCAACAAACGGGAGAGACGATCATGCGTGACGCTTGCGCGTTCCAGGACCGGGCCATCCGGTAAGCCGGCCGCCCTTTTAAAAAACATCATCGGATATGAGCCATCGCGCCCCCATGGGGCGGCGGTGAACGGCGGGGGCTTGCCCTGAGCCGCCACCCCGCGCCCCGACAACGCGATGAAAGCCTGCCGGCTTAGCCACCCGCTTGGGTGCGGCTTGGCCCTTGGATGACAAGGGCCGGGGCGGGCGCCGCTCATCCTCAAGGCAGGCCCTAAAGAGGCTCGGCACAGAAGCCGGGGCCTGTCTTCACGACGACAAGAACAAAGAAGCAGAATGGGAGAATTGGGAGAGATGCGTACCCACACCCTGCTGGCCGCCACCGCGCTGGCCAGCCTGATCACCGCCCCGGGCTTGGCCCAGACCGCCGCCCCGCAAAACGCCTCTCCGGGGGCCGCGTCCCAGCAGCTGGAGGACATCGTCGTCACCGCCGAGCGCCGGCAGGAAACGACACAGAAGACGCCCATCGCCATCACCGCCTTTTCCGGCGACACCCTGCAGCAGCGCGGCGTTTCCAGCTCCACCGACCTGAACAACATGGTGCCCGGCCTGGCGGTGGGCAATAACGGCAGCGGGTCCGTCCAGATTGCCATCCGTGGCATCGGCAGCACCAACGACACCGAGGTGGGTGACCCCGCCGTGGCCTTCAACGTCGACGGCGTCTACATGGCCCGGTCGCGCGCCGCCATCGGCGCGCTCTACGACATCGACCGGATCGAGGTGCTGCGCGGTCCCCAGGGCACGCTGTACGGCCGCAACGCCACCGCGGGCAGCATCAACGTCATCACCAAGCGACCCACCGACAAGTTCGAGGGAAACGCGTCGCTGGATTACGGCAACTACAACAACCTTCAGACCTCCGGCATGCTGAACGTGCCGCTGACCGACACGCTGGCCGTGCGCGCCGCCTTTCAGACCAGCCGGCACGACGGCTACACCAACAACGGCCGCTCCAGCAATTTCAATGACGAGGATACGCAGGCCGGCCGCCTGCAGGTCCAGTTGACGCCCAGCGAGACGTTCAAGGCCCTGCTGTCGGTGGACATCTTCCATGAGGGCGGCGTGGGCTATGCCTCCGCCCCCATCGGCCAGTACGCTAAGTTCGGTTCGCCCTACACCTATCCGGTGTCGGCGGACGGCAGCCTGAACCACACCAACAAGGGGGTATCGCTGACCACGGACTGGGATCTGGGCTTCGCCACCCTGACCTATGTCGGCGCCTACCGCACGGACACCGACCACACCCATGGCGGTTCCACGCAAAGCTCCACCTGCGCCGCCCCCTCCGGCGCGCTTTGCGCCTCCAGCATTTTCCGGTCCGATGAGGACCAGATGTCGCACGAACTGCGCCTAGCCAACAGCGATGGGCCGCTGAAATGGGTGACAGGTCTTTATTACTTCAAGGAAAACAACGACGTCCTGTTCGCGCTGGACCCCATCGCTGGTATCACCTCGCTTGCCTTCGTCCAGCCGGTGGTGACGGAGGAGTCCAAGGCCGCCTTCGCCCAGGCGACCTACAGCCTCATCGACAGTCTGCGGGTGACGGGCGGCCTGCGCTATACCGAGGACAACAAGGCCCGCACCGGCGCCACCGAGGCCTTCGGCCACATTGTCGGCAACACCTATGTCGGCGGCTCCCCCCTGTACCTCAACGACGCGGACCTGACCTGGCATTCCACCAATTGGAAGGTGGGTGCGGAGTACGATCTGGCGCCGGACAGCATGCTCTACGCCTCGATCGGCACGGGCTACAAGGCCGGCGGCTATGGCGACGGCCAGCCGCCCAATAACAATCCCTACCAGCCGGAAAAGCTGACCGCCTATGAGGTCGGCGTGAAGAACCAGTTCATGGACAAGAAGCTGCAGCTGAACCTGACCGGCTTCTATTACGACTATCAGGACTTCCAGGTCAGCGCGATTGGCCAGGTGGCGGGCCAGGCGTCCACCGTCACGGTCAACGCTGGCACGGCCGAGGTCTACGGCGTGGAGGTGGAGGGCGCTGCCCTGCTGACCCAGAGCGACCGGGTGGACGGCAGCGTTTCCTACATCCATGCCCGCTACACCGATTTCGTCCTGGCCACGGGCGACGTCTTCCACCCCAGCAGCGCCGCCGTCTACATCGGCAACACGCTGGCCAAGTCGCCCGAATGGACCATCAACCTGGGCTACCAGCACATGTGGGACCTGGCGTCCGGCGCCATGATCACGGCCCGCGTCGACAGCGTCTATGTCGGCGACCAGAACCTGGACTACCGCAACTTCGCCGTCACCGAGCAGAAGGCCTACACCAAGACCAACCTGTCGCTGGCCTATGACGACGCCGACCGCCGGTGGCGGGTCATGGCCTATGTCCGCAACCTGGAGAACAACGCCGTGCTGGTCGTGGCCAACCCCGACACCAACGGGTCGGGCAACCGCCTGGCCGGCAGCGGCTCCTACGCCCCGCCCCGGACCTATGGTGTGAGGGTGTCCGCCAACTTCTAACCCGCTTCCTCCGAGGCCAGTCGCCTCACTTCCCCTGGGCGTGCCGCAGGAACTTCCTTCCCCGGCGGCACGCCTCTTTTTCCATTTCGCCTTACGGGATGAAAAGCCCATGCCTTCGCCGCGCCGCCGCCTGACCGCCTTGGTGACCTTGAGCCTGCTGCTGGCTGCCCCCGCCCTCGGGAGCGGAACGGCTGGCGGACCGCCGCAGCCGGTGCTGGGCGGCCGAGTGAAGCCGCTGCTGTCGGTGGACGGGCTGTCTTTCCGCGACCTGAACGGCAACGGCAAGCTGGACCCTTACGAGGACTGGCGCCTGCCGGTCGACGCCCGCGTGACCGATCTGCTGGGCCGCATGACGGTGGCGGAGAAGGCGGGCACCTTGCTGCACGGCACGGTTCCGCCGGAAGGCGGCTTCACCTTCGCCACCATGCGGGGGCCCTACGATTTCCCGTTGGCCACCCACATGATCCGGGACTTTGGCATCACCACCCTGATTACCCGCCAGGCGACGCCGCCCCAGCAGTTGGCGGAACAGGACAACCGCCTGCAGGCGGTGGCGGAGGGCGGACGCCTAGGCATCCCCCTGACGCTCAGCACCGACCCGCGCAACCATTTCCAGGTGACGGCCGGCGCCAGCCAGCTGTCCGCCGGCTTCTCGCAATGGCCGGAGACGCTGGGCCTGGGCGCCATCGGCGACCCCGCCCTGGTGCGCCGCTTCGCCGACATCGCCCGCCAGGAATACCGGGCGGTGGGCATCCACCAGACCCTGTCGCCCCAGGCCGACGTGGCGACGGAGCCGCGCTGGTCCCGCATCAACGGCACCTTTGGCGAGGATCCCGTTTTGGACGGCCGCCTGGTGCAGGCCTATGTCGAGGGCTTTCAGGGCGGGGATGACGGCCCCGGTGTCACCGGCGTATCAGCGGTGGTCAAGCACTGGGTGGGCTATGGCGCGGCGGCGGAGGGCTTCGACAGCCACAACAGCTATGGCCGCTATTCCTTGGTGCGACCGGCCCATTTCGACCTGCACGTCCTGCCCTTCAAGGGCGCCTTCGCCGCCCACGTGGCCGGCGTCATGCCCACCTATTCCATCCTGAAAGAGATGGTGGTGGACGGAAAGCCGGTGGAGCAGGTGGGGGCGGGCTTCAATCATTGGCTCCTGACCGACCTGCTGCGCGGCACCTATGGCTTCCAGGGCATAATCCTGTCCGACTGGGCCATCGCCAATGACTGCAACGCGGTGTGCCGCAACGGCTTCCCTGCGGGTGAGCGGCCCACCTTCAAGGATTTCTCCACCGCCTGGGGCGTGGAGGACCTCTCCACCCCGGCGCGCTTCGCCAAGGGGCTGGAGGCGGGGCTGGACCAGTTCGGCGGCGTGGACGATCCCGCGCCCCTGCTGGCGGCGGTGAAGCAGGGTTTGGTGACCGAGGCGCGGCTGGATCAGTCGGTGCGCCGCATCCTGGCCCTGAAGTTCCAGCAAGGCCTGTTCGAGAACCCCTACGTGGATGCCGACGCCGCCGCCAAGGTTGTGGGCACGCCGCAGTTCCTGGCCGAGGGCCTGGCGGCGCAATCCCGCTCCATGGTTTTGCTGGAGGCGGGTGAGGGCCCTGTGGCCCTCGCAGGCCGCAAGGTCTACCTGCGCGGCGTGTCGGCCGAGGCCGCCAAGGCCGCCGGCCTGACGGTGGTGGACGATCCCAAGCAGGCGGAGGTCGCCCTTCTGCGCCTGTCCGCGCCCTTCCAGACCCTGCATCCCAACTACACCTTCGGCAGCCTGCAGCATGAGGGCGATTTGGGCTTCCATGACGGCAACGCGGATTACGAGGGCTTGAAGGCCGTGGCCGCCGCCAGGGTGCCGGCGGTGGTCAGCGTCTATCTCGACCGCCCGGCCATCCTGAGCAACATCCGCGACAAGGCCGCCCGCCTGTACGTTGATTTCGGCGTCAGCGACCGGGCCTTCCTGGACGTGGTCACCGGCAAGGTGGCGGCGCAGGGGCACCTCCCGTTCGAGCTGCCGCGCAGTATGACGGCTGTGGCGGCCCAGGCGTCGGACGTGCCGCATGACAGCAAGGATCCGCTGTACCCCATGGGTGCCGGCCTGCGTCTGCCGTGACCCCTTCTTTCAAAAGAAACAACTGGATGGAAACGCACCCCATGACCGATCGCATGCGCCGCCTGCTGCTGGGCACAGCCCTGTCGCTCTCGCTCACCGCTCCGTTGGCGACCACCGCCCTGGCCGCCGAGGCGGCGCGGCCGTGGATGGACACCAAGCTGTCGCCGGACCAGCGCGCCGACCTGCTGAACAAGGAACTGACGCTGGATGAGCGCATAGGCCTGGTCCACGGGCCCATGGCCATGCCCTTCCTGGGCGCCAAGCTGCCCGAAGGCGCCATCGGATCTGCCGGTTACATCCCTGGCGTGCCGCGCCTGGGCGTCCCGGCCCTGCAGGAGAGCGACGCCAGCCTGGGTGTCGCCAACCCCATGAACGTGCGACCGGGCGACCCGTCCACGGCCCTGCCGTCCGGCCTGTCGCTCGCATCCACCTGGAACCCTGAGACCGCTTACAAGGGCGGCGCCATGATCGGGAAGGAGGCGCACGCCAAGGGCCTGAACGTCCTGCTGGCCGGTGGCGTCAACCTGGCGCGCGATCCGCGCAACGGCCGCAACTTCGAATATCTGGGCGAGGATCCCTTGCTGGCCGGCACCCTGGGCGGTGAATCCATCCGGGGCATCCAAGACCAGAACGTCGTTTCCACCATCAAGCACTTCGCGGTGAACGACCAGGAAACCCAGCGCATGACCCTGGATGTCAAGATCGCGGAGGCGGCGGCGCGCGAAAGCGACCTGCTGGCCTTCCAGATCGCCATCGAGAAGGGCAAGCCCGGCTCCGTCATGTGCGCCTACAACAAGGTCAACGGCGCCTATGCCTGCGACAACCCCTTCCTGCTGAACAAGGTGCTGAAGACCGACTGGGCCTATCCCGGCTGGGTCATGTCCGACTGGGGCGCGGTTCATGGTGTCGAGGCGGCTGTGAACGGCCTGGACCAGGAATCGGGTGAGCAGATCGACGTCATGCTCAGTCCCGGCGGCAAGGTCTGGTTCAATGAGCCGCTGAAGGCCGCCATCCAGGACAAGACCGTGCCGGCGGAACGCCTGTCCGATATGACGCGGCGCATCCTGCGCTCCATGTTCGCGGCCGGCCTGTTCGACAAGCCGGCGGCCAAGGCGCCCATCGACTTCGACGCCCACGCCCAGGTGACCAAGGCGGCCGGGACCGAGGGCATCGTCCTGCTGAAGAACAAGGGCGATGTGCTGCCCCTGGCCACCAAAGGCAAGACCATCACCGTCATCGGCGGCTTCGCCAACGCCGGCGTGCTGTCGGGTGGCGGCTCTTCCCAGGTGGTGTCGGACGCGGGCCCGGGCGCCAGCATCCCCTTGGGCGGCGACGGCATGATGGGCCCCTTCCGCACCGTGGTCTATCACGCGTCCTCGCCCCTGAAGGCCATCCGCGCCAAGGCGGGGGAGAAGCAGGTGCGCTTCAACGACGGTTCCTATCCGGCGGAGGCGGCGGCCGTGGCCAAGACCACGGACGTGGCCATCGTCTTCGCCACCCAGTGGATGAGCGAGGGCGCCGACGCGCCGGACCTCAGCCTGCCCAACGGCCAGGACGCCCTGATCGCCGCCGTGGCCGCCGCCAACCCCAACACCATCGTGGTGCTGGAGACGGGCGGGCCGGTGCACATGCCCTGGCTGGACAAGGTGGCCGGCGTGGTGGAGGCCTGGTATCCCGGCAGCCGGGGGGGCGAGGCCATCGCCGATATCCTGTTCGGTGACGCCAATCCCTCCGGCCGCCTGCCCATCACCTTCCCGGCGGACGACAGCCAGTTGCTGCACCAGGACATCCCCGGTGCCGACAAGCCGGAGTTCAGCCCGGCGGAGATCACCTATACGGAGGGCGCCGACGTCGGCTATCGCCATTACGCCAAGACGGGGGCCAAGCCCCTGTTCCCCTTCGGCTATGGCCTGGGCTACAGCCACTTCAGCTATGGCGACGTGAAGGTGACGGGCGGCGACACCCTGACCGTCAGCTTCGAGGTCACCAACACCGGCAAGCGCCCCGGCCAGGACGTGCCCCAGGTCTATCTGACCAACGCCGCCGGTACCAAGACCCAGCGCCTGATCGGTTGGTCCAAGGTGGCCCTGGCCCCGGGAGAGAAGAAGCGTGTGACCGTCACCGCCGACACCCGACTGCTGGGCAGCTTCGATGAGGCCGCGCACGCCTGGCAGGTCAAGGCTGGCGAGTACCAGGTTGCCGTGGGGGCCTCGGCCACCGACCTGGATCTCAAGGGCGAGGCGGCCGTCAAGGCCTCCACCCGCCAGCCATAAGCCTTTTTGGAACTTGGATCGCCACCGGTTCCGGCCAAGCTGCGACCGGTGGCGATGATCCTGACAAGGGGAAATGCGATGTCCAAGATGATGAAGCGGATCGCGGTCGCGGCGCTGCTGCTGACCGCTGCACCACCGGCGCTCGCGGCGGAAGCGCCGGTGGTGCAGGTGGAACAGGGCCGAGTTTCCGGCGTGGTCAGCGGCGATGTGGCGGCGTTCAAGGGCATCCCCTTCGCCGCCCCGCCGGTGGGCCCCTTGCGCTGGCGCCCGCCGCAGCCGGCCGCCGCCTGGGCCGGCGTACGTTCCGGCGCCGAGTATGGCGCCGACTGCATGCAGAAACCGCTGCCGGGCGACGCGGCGCCCCTGGGCGTGGCCCCGGCGGAGGATTGCCTGTACCTGAACGTCTGGGCGCCCGCCGACACCGTCAAGCCGGGCGCCAAGCGGCCGGTGATGGTGTGGATCTACGGGGGTGGCTTCGTGAACGGCGGCAGCTCCCCCGCCGTCTATGACGGGTCGAACTTCGCCCGTGACGGCGTTGTGCTGGTCAGCTTCAACTACCGCGTCGGCCGCTTCGGCTTCTTCGCCCATCCCGCCCTGGTGGCGGAGGCGGGGCAGGGCCCCGTGGGCAACTATGGCTATCTCGACCAGCTGGCGGCCCTGCAGTGGGTGAAGCGCAACATCACCGCCTTCGGCGGCGACCCCGACAATGTCACCATCTTCGGTGAATCCGCGGGCGGCATCTCCGTCCACACCCTGCTGACCTCGCCCATGGCCAAGGGTCTGTTCAATCGGGGCATCGTCCAGTCGGGCGCCGGACGCGAGCGCATCCTGCCCACGCCGCCCTTGCATGCGGACGGTGACGCGCCGTCGGCGGAAAAATCGGGCCTGGCCTATGCCGCCCAGCACGACATCACCGACACGGGCGCCGCCGGCCTGGCGGCCCTGCGCGCCCTACCGGCGGAGGCGGTGGTGGACGGCCTGAACATGGCGACCATGAACGTGCCGACCTATTCCGGACCCATGGTGGATGGCGCCGTGGTCCGCTATTCGGCGCCGGTGCCGGCCTATGCGGCGGGGGCGGGCGCCGACGTGCCGGTGATGGTGGGCGCCACCGGGGCCGACGGCTTCTTCTTCGGTGGTTCGCTGGACGATGTGCTGGCGCCCTTCGGCGCCGACAAGGACAAGGCGCTGGCCCTGTTCGATCCCGACGGGTCACGCGACGTGAAGCTGATCGGCCACCGTGTGGCAGGCGCCTTCATGTTCATCGAGCCGGCGCGCGAGACCGCCCGCCTGCTGTCGGCTCACAAATCGCCCGTCTACCTGTTCCGCTATTCCTATGTGGCGGAAAGCATGCGCAAGGAATGGTGGGGCACGCCGCACGCGACGGAAATCCCCTTCGTCTTCGATACGGTGAAGGCCCGCTATGGCGACGCGCTGACGGCGGCGGACGCGGCGGCGGCCAAGGCGGCGCACGCCTACTGGGTGGCCTTCGCCAAGACGGGCAAGCCGGAGCCCCAGGGATTGCCGGCCTGGACGCCCTTCAAGGCAGGCCAGGATGAGCGCCTGATGGACTTCGGCACCAAGGGGCCGGTGCTGGAGGTCGACCCGATGAAGGACCGGCTGGACCTGGCGCAGAAGGTGGTGGAGCAGCGGACCAAGGCAGCATCGAACTAGTCATATTGCGTCGCGGAAAATTTCATTTCGCAACGCAATAAAATACGAATGTGTCGTAATAGCCATTGAACCTGGGCCCGACGGATGTCAAACCCCTCGGGCCCGGACTTATCATACCGACTGGACGAACGATCGATGTCGACCGCATCCGCCCACAATAAATCCATGACGTCGCTGGCCCCGATCGTCGTCATGCTGTTCTTCGCCTGGGGCTTCGCCACATCCATCGTGGACGCCGTGATCCCCAAGCTGAAGGAACAGTTCTCGCTGAACTACACCGAGGCGATGCTGGTGCAGTTCGCCTTCTTCCTGGCCTACTTCGTCGTGTCGGTTCCGGCGGGCGCCCTGCTGGCGCGCCTGGGCTATCTGCGCGGCATCGTCGCCGGCTTGGTCATCATGACCCTGGGCTGCCTGCTGTTCGTGCCGGCCTCCAGCATGGGTCTGTTCGCCGCCTTCCTGCTGGCATTGTTCGTCATGGCGGGCGGCATCACCGTGCTGCAGGTGGCGGCCAACCCGCTGATGTCGCTGCTGGGCCGGCCGGAGACGGCGTCCAGCCGCCTGAACCTGGCGCAGGCCTTCAACTCCCTTGGCACGACGCTGGGGCCCATCCTGGGTTCGGTCTTCATCCTGTCCAAGGCGGCGGATGGGGATGCCAGCGCGCGCGGCGTGCACGTGCCCTTCCTCATGATCGCAGCCCTGCTGGTGGTCCTGTCCTTGCTGTTCTGGTTCCTGCGGGGCCGTGAGGGGGCCGCCACCGACCAGCAGTCGGGCAGTGCCCTCAGCCTGCGGGTGCTGCGCCACAGCCAGCTGGCTCTGGGCGTGGTTTCCATCTTCGTCTACGTCGGGGCGGAGGTGTCCATCGGCAGCGCCATGGTCAACTACCTGATCCTTGATCGCACGCGGGACGCGGCGTCCGAGCTGGGCACCTGGTACGCCGGCCTGATCCACTTGCACGACGTGCTGAACACGCCGGAGTCCAAGGCGGCCGTGCTGGTCAGCCTGTACTGGGGTGGCGCCATGGTCGGCCGCTTTATCGGGTCCGTCGTGCTGCGCTTCGCCCGGCCCGGCATCGTGCTGATGGCGTGCTCGCTGGCCGCCGCCCTGCTGGTCAGCCTGTCCATGGCCAGCAGCGGCACGCTCGCCATGGCCACCATCCTGTCGGTGGGCCTGTGCAACTCCATCATGTTCCCGACCATCTTCACCATCGCCATCGATGGGCTGGAGGAAGAGACGCCCCAGGGCGCCGGCATGCTGTGCCTGGCCATCTTCGGCGGCGCCGTGGTGCCCATGATCACGGGCAAGGTCGCCGATCTGACCAGCCTGGTGCTGGCCTTCATCGTGCCGGTGGCCTGCTACCTGATGATCGCCGGCTACGGCCTGCTGACCGGCCTGCATCTGCTGTCGGGCAAGCCCGCCGCCAAGACCGGCGGCGCTCCCCGTGCGGTGTCCATGCACTGACGCGTGTTGGCCTTTGACGTGATGATCGGCGGCGTTGGGCACCCTGCGCCGCCGATGTCGTTTCAGGCGGTCAAGAAGGCCAGAAGCACCGGCAGGGTGACAGCCGCCGCCAGGGTCTGGACGGTGATGATGCCCGCCATCAGCGGGGCGTCGCCGCCCATCTGCCGGGCCAGGACGTAGGCGCTGACCGAGGTGGGCAGGGCGTTGTACAGCACCACGGCGACGAAGGCGTTGCCCTGGACGCCCAACGCCTTGGCCAGCAGTGCCGTGATGACGGGCAGGACGGCCAGGCGGGCGATGCTGCTGACCGCCACGGCCACCTTGGCGCCACGGATGGCGGAAAAGCCGAGGCCAGCGCCTACGGCCAGAAGTCCCAAGGGCAGGCTGGCCTGACCCAGCACGTTCATGACGGGCGACACCACCGGGATCTGGCGGATGCCGGCCAGGTTCATCGCGGCACCCACGATGACGGAGCAGACCAGCGGGTTGCTCAGGATCTGCCACAGGGTGCGCAGCGGGTGGCGCTTCATGCCGGCCGGCATATCGCCGTGGCGTTGCATCACCAGAATGCTGAGGATGTTCACCGTGGGCATGCAGAACAGCACGCCGATAGCCATCAGGGCCGTGCCATGCGGGCCCAGCAGCGCAGCGCCCAAGGCCATGGCGACATAGGTGTTGACCCGCACCGCCCCCTGGAAGACCGAGGTGTAGGCCGGGTCGCTGCCGGACAGGCGGCGGCAGCTGAGCTGCAGGGCGGCGCTCAGCAGCAGGATGCCGCCCACCAGGGCGCTGCCCATGGCCCAGATGTCCATGCCCGACAGATCGGTCTTGGCGGTGCCGTCGATCAGCAGCGCGGGGAACAGCAGGTAATAGATCAGCCGCTCGGCCGCGCCCCAGAAGGCGGCGTCGATCAGCTTGAAATGCCGCAACCCGAAGCCGATCGCGATCAGCAGGAAGGTGGGCGCCAGCGCCGTCAGGACCTGCAGCATGCCTGGTCAGTCATCCCGATCGCGGTCTTCTTCATCCTGTCTTCCATCCAGGCCCGCCGCGTCACCCTTCGCTTCGTCACGGGCGGCCAGGGCGGCGCGCGCAGCCTCGGCCGCCATGAAGTCCAGGGCGCCCTGAAGAATGTAGGCCGCGGCCATGCGGTCGACCACCTCGTCCCGGCGTTTCCGGGTCATGTCCCATTCGATCATCATGCGGCTGACGGCCGAGGTGGACAGGCGTTCGTCCCAGAAGGCGATCTCGGGCACTTGGCCGCCCAGCAGCTGGGGCTGTTCGATCAGGTTCTGGGCGAAGCTGCGGGCGGATTGGGCGGCCGGGCCGTCGCTGCCGTCCATGTTGCGGGGCAGGCCGATGACGAAGCCGGCGACGTTGCGGCCGCGCAGCTCCTTGGCCAGATCCTGCACATCGGTCGTGAACTTGCGCCGCATGATGGTGCCGACCGGCGAGGCCACGGTCAGGCCGGGGTCGGAGATCGCCATGCCGATGGTCTTGGACCCCAGATCCAGGCCCATCAGCCGCCCGCCGGGGGGCAACTGGGCCTTGAGGTCCCTGATGTTGCGGATCGCCATACCGGGTGTTACCTTCCGCGCCGCCCGGGGGCCGGCGGCATACGACACGCCGCCTGTCATCGCCCCCGTGGCTCCTTATTCCGAAGGAGAGACTTAGCACCATGTCCCTCGACAAGGCCACCGTGGCGAAGATCGCGCATCTCGCCCGCATCAAGGTCCCGGACTCCGATCTGGAGCAACTGGCCGGCGAACTCAACACCATCATGCATTGGGTGGAGATGTTGGGCGAGGTGGACACCCAAAACGTGGAACCGATGACCAGCGTGGTCGCCGCCAACCTGCGCCGGCGCCCCGACGCCGTGACCGACGGCGGTTATCCGGAAAAGGTGGTCGCCAACGCCACCGATGCCACCGAGAATTTCTTTTCCGTGCCCAAGGTTGTCGAGTGATGACGAAGCTGACCCACCTGACCATGGCCGATGCCTTGGCCGGCCTGGCCGCCAAGGAGTTCACCGCCGTCGAGCTGACCCAGGCGCACCTGGACGCCATGGCGGCGACCAAGGAGCTGAACGCCTACATCATCGAGACGCCGGACGTGGCGCTGAAGCAGGCGGCCGACGCCGACGCCCGCTACGCCAAGGGCGAGCAGCGGGCCCTGGACGGCCTGCCCCTGGGCATCAAGGACCTGTTCTGCACCGAGGGCGTGCAGACCACGGCCGCCAGCCACATCCTGGACGGCTTCGTCCCGCCGTATGAGAGCACGGTCACCACCCAGCTGTTCCGCGACGGCGCCGTCATGCTGGGCAAGCTGAACCTGGATGAATTCGCCATGGGCTCGGCCAACATCACCAGCCACTACGGCCCGGTGATCAGCCCGTGGTCGCCCAAGGACGAAGCCGGTAACTTCACCCGCAAGCTGGTGCCCGGCGGTTCCTCGGGTGGCTCTGCCGCCGCCGTGGCCGCGCGCCTGGCGCTGGGCGCCACCGGTACCGACACCGGTGGTTCCATCCGCCAGCCGGCCAGCTTCGTCGGCATCGTCGGTATCAAGCCCACCTATGGCCGCTGCTCGCGCTGGGGCATCGTCGCCTTCGCCTCGTCCCTGGACCAGGCCGGCCCCATGACCCGCACGGTGAAGGACGCGGCGCTCATGCTGCGCTCCATGGCCGGTTACGACCCCAAGGACAGCACCTCCATCGATGTGCCGGTGCCGGACTACGCCGCCGCCCTGACCGGCGACATCCGCGGCCTGCGCGTGGGCATTCCCAAGGAATACCGCGTCGATGGCATGCCGGCGGAGATCGAGAAGCTGTGGCAGCAGGGCATCGAATGGCTGAAGGCCGCCGGCGCCACGCCGGTTGAGATCAGCCTGCCGCACACCAAGTACGCCCTGCCGGCCTACTACATTGTCGCCCCGGCTGAGGCCTCCTCCAACCTGGCCCGTTATGACGGCGTGCGTTTCGGCCTGCGCGTCGAGGGCAAGGACCTGAAGGAGATGTATGAGAATACCCGCGCCGAGGGCTTCGGCGCCGAGGTGAAGCGCCGCATCATGATCGGCACCTACGTGCTGTCGGCCGGCTACTACGACGCCTATTACCTGAAGGCGCAGAAGGTGCGGGCCCGCATCGCCGAGGACTTCACCAAGGCGTACGAGCTGTGCGACGTCATCCTGACGCCCACCGCCCCGTCGGCCGCCTTCGGCATCGGCGAGAAGATGGACGATCCCATCGCCATGTACCTGAACGACGTCTTCACCGTTCCCGCCAACCTGGCGGGCCTGCCCGGTCTGTCGGTGCCGGCCGGCCTCAGCGGCGAGGGCCTGCCCCTGGGCTTGCAGGTGCTGGGCCGTCCGTTCGATGAAGCCACCGTGTTGAAGGTCGGCCACGTCATCGAACAGGCCGCCGGCCCGCAGCCCCTCCCGCCGCTGGTGTCGTAAGCGCCGTTCCGGTCCCGGAATGAAAAAGGCGGCGTCCTCGCGGGCGTCGCCTTTTTCGTTAGAGCCGCCGCTTGGACCGGCGCCGCAGGGTCATGCCCAGGTCAACGGCGGATGCGACTATGAAGAGCACGACCGAATGCCGGACGAGGGCGCTGTCGTGGACACCCTCAACGGCGTCGACGCCGGCGCATAGGGCGGCCATGATCAGGCCCGAGAACATCGACCATCCGATCTCCGCCAGTGTCGGCCGGATCATTTGAACCCCGCCACCTTCAGCGCCTCATCCGGGTTGCCCTTGTCGCAGCGGCCGGGCTGGTCGGCGGGGCTGTCGGTCAGGTGGGCGGCGTCCAGCGCGGTGGTGCCGTCGTCGGCCGCCTTCAGGGTGAAGGTGATCTGGGTCAGGAAGGCGGCCTTGCCCGTGCCCAGCACGGCGGACTGGCGCGCGGCCTCGCCGAAGTCGGCGGCCAGGGCGTCGCACAGGGCCTTGCGCGTCACGCTTTTGCCCGTGGCGTCGGCCAGCAGGGTGCCGGCCTTGCCGCCGCCCAGCGTCTTCACCATGGCGCCGGCCTGGGCGTAGTACTGGTCGGCGGACAGGCCGCTGCAGTAGCCGTGCTTCTGCCATTCATGCAGGGTGAGGCCGGACGCGATGCCGGGCATGACCTCCGCCAAGGTGCCTTGCACCGCGGGCGACAGGGGCGGCAGCACGCGGTCCTTCCAGGTGGGGTCGTTGTCCTTGGCGGACAGGGAGCACGCGCTGCTCCACTGCGGCCACAGGCCATGCAGGGTCAGGTGGGTGGCACCGAAGCTGGTGGCGCGGTCGCCGGCGGCACACTCCGGATGGCCATCGCCGTGCAGGTAGCAGAACTCCGGCTCCCAGCTCAGCACGAACATGTAGGTGTGGTGGCCCGGTGTCTGCTTGTCGCCGGGAACCGACGCGCCTCCGGCGGCGTCGGCCGCCAAGGCGCCGCCGCCGGCCAGGCAGGCGGCCATGACCAAAGCCGTGGCGGTGTTCCGAAGACCCTTGCGCATCGCGTGCATCTCCCCATCCGGTTTGCCCTTATGGAGTGTGGGAACACGCGGTCGCCGTCAAGGGGAAAGAGGTCCAAAAGGGGAACAAAAGGAATAGGCCTGGCGATGGTGGCCAGGCCTATTCGGCGTTGTCGGGCCTTTAAGGCGTCAAGGCGTCCTGCGGAACAGGCCCGCCAGGAACTGCAGCAGGAACAGGAAGACACCGATGCCGACGATGATGCGCAACACCTCTGCCAGGATGGGCGGCAGCAGGGTCACGGCCAAATCCACCAGCATGATGATCAGCAGCAGGCTGAGGATGGCGTAAAGGATGTTGCGGAGGGGGGCGTTCATGGGGCGATCTCTCTCGTCAGGGAACCGGGATGGGGGCCGGTCCCAGGCTTGGGCAAGGGAATGCTCGGCAGGCGGGCATGGCGGACGGCGGCCACCAGCACCTGGCCCATGAAGGCCAGGAAGACCAGGCCCACCAGCAACGGCGGCAGCGCGCCGATGACGGGGGGCAGCACCTGCATGGCCAAATCCGTCAGGGGAACCAGCAGCAGAAGAACGACGGTGACCGACAAAAGGTTGCGCAGGGCATTCAGCACGGGCGACCTCCAGACCTTCTTAGACGGCCCCCAACGGCGCATCTCACGATCCATTCGGAAGGGCCCACCGGGCCTTCCCTGGTAACAAATTGGGAAATAGCGGGGTCGGTTGCCGTGGCAACAGGCAGGCGGGCCAAAGCGCTAAGGGCCGTGCCGGAATGCCTATCCACCCATCAGGCGGGTCGAGGATGGGAATATCCGGCCTGCCGGCCGGCATGACCAAAGGCGGCCGGTGGAGAGGCGAAACTGTGTCTTCGGCCATTCGGCCTATGACCTGCGTCAAATGGCCCAGCCGGCCGAAGGGCGCCTTCCCAACCCTCCACTGGCCGTCCGGGAAGTCCGTCGGCGGGCCGGCTGTGTGGGGCATTCCAAGGAAAACAAGCGTTCCGCCCACGGTGCGCGCGATGCGGCGTAATCAAATCGTCACAGCGATGAGGCGCTAACCATAAAATTTAGGAATGTCTCCAATAAATCGGGCGGCGCCTGCGCTGAAATGGCCCATTGCCCTGTTCCTGCAAAGATGCGATCCCGCGTTTCCTTGGTTTTTGCGGTGCACCGTGCGGATGCGTCATCGCGACGCGGCTGTTTAGGCCTTCCCCCGTTTGCCCGCGACTGTCGCGTGGAGTGTTTAGGGTGCCTTCTTTCCGCCTTCTTCCCGGTCCCGGTCGTGGGCTGCAGTGGCTGGGTGCCGCCTTGCTGGTGGCCGCGGTGGTGGGAATGATCGTGATCAGGGAAAGCGATGCGCCGCCGGCGCCGCCGCCTCAGCCCGAGGCCGCCCCCGGCACCTTCCAGGTGACGCCGGGCCAGTGGGCGACGCTGGGCATGGAGATCGTGGCCCCGCACCCCTTCCAAACCCACATCGACACCGATGGCCGGGTGACGGCCAATGACGAGGCGACGACGCCGGTCTATTCCCCCGTTTCCGGTCAGGTGGGAACCGTGACCGCCCGCGTGGGCGATCATGTGGCCAAGGACGCCGTGCTCATGACCGTTGACGCCACTGACATGGCGCAGGGGCGCAGCGACCTGGCGGCCGCCGCATCGGCCGCCGCCGCGGCTGATGCCCAACTGCGGCAGGCGCGGGTGACGGAACAGCGCCAGCGTGACCTGTACCAGGCCGACGGCGGCGCTCTGAAGGATTGGCAGCAGGCTCAGGTGGACCTGGTGACGGCGGAAACGGCCGCGCGCACGGCGCAGGCGGCCCTGGCCGCCGTCCGCGACCGGCTGCGGGTGCTGGGCCGCACCCCGCAGGAGATCGCGGCCCTTACGCATGAGGGGGTCGCCTTGGCACCGACCCCGGTGCGCGCGCCCGTCGCCGGCACTGTGCTGCAGCGCCAGGTTTCCCCGGGCCAGTACGTCAACGGGGCGGCCAACGGCGGCACCATGGCCTTCAGCCTGGCCGACCTTTCCACCGTCTGGCTGTTGGCCAATGTGCGCGAGGGCGATGCCCCGGCGGTGGCCGTGGGGCAGGAGGTCGAGGTGCGCGTGCCCGCCTATCCGGCCCGGGTGTTCCGCGGCCGGGTGGCGGCGGTGGCCCCGGCCATCGACCCCGCCACCCGGCGCCTGGCGGTGCGCGTCACCCTGGACAACGCCGACGGCGCCCTGAAGCCGGAGATGATGGCGACCGTACGCCTGTTTACCGACCCTGGGGCCAGCGCCCCCGCCGCCCCGGCCCTGGCCGTGCCGGAACGGGCGGTGATCCATGAGGGCGACGTGTCGCGCGTCTGGGTGGCCGACGCCGCCCACCACGCCCTGGCGCTGCGCCCCGTGACCCTGGGGCGGCAGCAGGACGGGCTGGTGGAGGTGTTGGACGGCCTGAAGGCCGGCGACAGTGTGGTGACCAAGGGCGCCCTGTTCATCGACCGCGCGGCGCAGGGCGACTGACATCATGAACAAGGTCGTCATTTTCGCGCTGCGCCAGCGCGTCCTGATGCTGGCGGCGTTGGCCGTCCTGCTGGTGGTGGGCGTGGGCGCCTTCCTGCGCCTGAACATCGAGGCCTATCCCGATCCGGTCCCACCCATGGTGGAGATCGTGACCCAGAACAGCGGCCAGTCGGCCGAGGAGATCGAGCGCTACATCACCGTGCCCATCGAGGTGCAGATGGCCGGTATTCCCCATGTCACGGCCATCCGCTCCGTCTCGCTGTTCGGGCTGTCGGACATCAAGATCCAGTTCACCTACGACTTCACCTATGACGAGGCGGTGCAGCGGGTGGTCAACCAGCTGTCGCAGCTGTCCAACCTGCCGTCGGGCGTGCAGCCGGCCATTTCGCCTGAAAGCCCCATCGGCGAGATCCTGCGCTATCAGGTGGTGGGGCCGCCGGGCTATTCCGTCACCGACCTCAAGACCCTGCAGGACTGGGTGCTGCAGCGCCGGTTCAAGGCCGTGCCGGGCGTCATCGATGTGTCGGGCTGGGGCGGCAAGACCAAGGCGTACGAGGTGACGGTGGACCAGCGCAAGCTGACCGCCTACGGCCTGACCATCCCCGGCGTGCTGCAGGCCCTGAACAACGCCAATATCAATGTCGGCGGCCAGACGGTGAACATCGGCGACCAGGCCATGGTGGTGCGCGGCGTGGGCCAGATCCATTCGCTGGACGACATCCGGGGCACCATGCTGGCGGCCAACAACGGCACGCCGGTGCTGGTGGGCGACGTCGCCACCGTCACCGTGGGCAACCAGCCGCGCCTGGGCATCGCCGGCCGCGACGGCCAGGACGACATCGTCCAGGGCATCGTGCTCATGCGCCGGGGGGCGGAGAGCAAACCCACCATTCTGGCCGCCAAGGCGGAGATGGAGAAGATCAACACGTCAGGCATCCTGCCGCCGGGCGTGTACCTCAAGACCATCTACGACCGGTCGGACCTGATCGACCTGACCACCCACACCGTGCTGCACAACATGGTCATGGGCATCGTCCTGATCTTCTTCGTGCAGTGGCTGTTCCTGGGTGATCTGCGCAGCGCCGTCATCGTGGCCGCCACGGTGCCCTTCGCCCTGTTCTTCGCCATCCTGATCATGACCCTGCGCGGGGAGTCGGCCAACCTGCTGTCCGTCGGCGCCATCGACTTCGGCCTGATCGTGGACGCCACCGTCATCATGGTGGAGAACATCTTCCGCCACCTGGCGCAACCGCCCAAGGAACGGTTCGCCAAATCCTCCATCATGCACAGCGTGCGGCAGGAGGTGATCCTGCGCGGCCGGTTCGGCGTCATCGCCAACTCCGCCGTCGAGGTCAACCGCGCCATCTTCTTCTCCGCCGCCATCATCATCGCCGGCTTCGTGCCGCTGTTCACCCTGTCGGGGGTGGAGGGGCACATCTTCGGCCCCATGGCCAAGACCTACGCCTATGCCATCGCCGGCGGCCTGATCGCCACCTTCACCATCTCCCCCGCCTTGAGCGCCATCCTGCTGCCCGAGCAGGTGCGGGAGCGTGACACGGTGGTGGTGCGTGTGCTGCACCGCCTCTATCCGCCCCTGTTGCGCCTGGCCTTGGCCAACAGGCGCCTGGTGCTGGCCGTGGCCGGCGCGCTGATGGTGCTGGCCATCGTCTGCACCCGCTTCATGGGCATGGAATTCCTGCCGCACCTGGAGGAGGGCAACCTCTGGATCCGTGCCAACCTGCCCCTGTCCATCTCGCTGGAGGCGGGGACCGAGGCGGTGGACGGCATCCGCCGCATCATCAAGGATTATCCGGAAGTGGAGACCGTCATCTCCCAGCACGGTCGACCCGATGACGGTACCGACGCGACCGGCTTCTTCAATGCCGAATTCTTCGTGCCGCTGAAGCCCTTCGACAACTGGCCCAAGGGCTGGGACAAGGAACGCCTGACCCGCGACATCGAGGCGAAGCTGAGCGAGCGCTTCCCCGGCATCGAGTTCAACTTCTCCCAATATATCGAGGATAATGTGGAGGAGGCGGCCAGCGGCGTTAAGGGCGAGAACTCGGTCAAGCTGTTCGGCAACGACCTTGAGACGCTGGAGAAGACCGCCAACCGCATCAAGCAGGTGATGTCCACTGTGCCCGGCGTGACCGACCTCGGTGTCTTCAAGTCGCTGGGCCAGCCCACGATCAAGATCACGGTGGACCGGGCCAAGGCCGCCCGCTACGGCCTGTCCACCGGCGACGCCAACGCCGTTGTCCAGGCCGCCATCGGCGGGCAGGCGGCCGGCAACCTGTATGAAGACGGCAGCGACCGCAACTTCCCCATCATGGTGCGCCTGTCGCCCGAGGATCGCGGCAGCCTGGACGCCATCCGCCACATCACCGTGGGGACGACCGCGCTTGGCACGGGGACGGCCCCCATTCCCTTGGCCGACGTGGCCGACATCCGCATGGTCTCCGGCGCGTCCTTCATCTATCGCGAGGGGCAGGGGCGCTACATCCCCATCAAGTTCAGCGTGCGCGGACGCGACCTGGGCAGCGCGGTATTGGAGGCGCAGCAGAAGGTGGCGGAGCAGGTGCAGCTGCCCGGCGGCTATCGCCTGGAATGGGTGGGGGAGTTCGGCAACCTTCAGGATGCGGTGCGCCGCCTGGCGGTGGCCGTCCCGGTCAGCCTGGCGCTGATCTGCGTGCTGCTGTACCTCAACTTCGCCTCCATGACCGACACGCTGCTGGCGGCCAGCGTCATGCCCATGGCGCTGATCGGCGGCATCTTCATCCTGGCAGCCACGGGCACGCCCTTCTCCATCTCCGCCGCCATCGGCTTCATCGGCCTGTTCGGCATCTCGGTGATGGAGGGCATCATCGTCATCTCCTACTTCAACCAGCTGGTCCATGCGGGGATGGAACGGGCGTCGGCGCTGGTGAAGGCGGCGGAGACGCGCCTGCGTCCCGTCATGATGACCTGCATCGCCGCCTGTGTCGGCCTGCTGCCGGCCGCCCTATCGCACGGCATCGGGTCGCAGGTGCAGCGGCCGCTGGCCATGGTGGTGGTGGGCGGCATCCTGCTGGCGCCCATCCTGATCCTGGTGGTGCTGCCGGTGCTCATCAGCCTGTTCTCCAGCCGTACCGCGCTGCCCATGCAGGACGGGCCGGTCCAGGTGGGGGAGGCTGAATGATGCGCCGCGTCCTTCCCTTCATCCCCGCCCTGCTGCTCGCGGCCTGCGCCGTCGGTCCGGACTACCAGGCGCCGGCCGCCCCGCCCAAGACGGCGCTGGCCCCGCCGCCCAAGCTGCCGGACCAGGGCCTGTTGGCCGGCCGCGACATTCCGGCCGACTGGTGGGCGCTGTTCAGGTCGCCGGCCCTGGACGGGCTGGTGCGTGAGGCTATGGCCCACAACGCCGACGTCGCGGCGGCGCAGGCGGCCCTGCGCGTGGCGCGGGAAAACGCCTACGCCAACGCCGGCTCCTTCCTGCCCGCCATCGACGCCAGTTTCCAGGCCACGCGGCAGAAGGACCCCACCGGCACTGTGGCGCCCACGGCGGCCAACAACGCGCCACAGCTGAACCTGTTCACCCCGCAGCTGTCGGTGTCCTACAGCCCGGATCTGTGGGGCGGCACCCGGCGGGGGCAGGAGGCGCTGGACGCCACCACCGAGGGCCAGCGCTTCCAGGTCGAGGCGACGTACCTGACCCTCACGTCCAACGTGGTGGTGGCGGCGGTGACGGAGGCCAGCCTGCGCGGCCAGATCGACGCCACCCGGTCCATCATCGCCGACGCCGGCAAGGCCCTGGCCATCCTGCGACGCCAGCGGGACCTGGGCCAGGTCTCGGCCGCCGACGTGGCGGCGGGGGAGACGGCGCTGGCGCAAGCCGAGCAGACGCTGCCGCCGCTGGAAAAGCAGCTGGAGCAGCAGCGCCATCAGCTGAACGCCCTGCTGGGCCGCATGCCGGCCGACCCGACGCCGGAGACCTTCCAGCTGGGCGACCTGGCCCTGCCGGGGGAGCTGCCCTACAGCCTGCCGGCACGGCTGGTGGAACAGCGGCCCGACATCCGCCTGGCCGCCGCCAACCTGCATGTCGCCAGCGCCAACGTCGGTGTGGCCGTGGCCAACCGCCTGCCCAACCTGACGCTCAGCGGGGCGGCGGGGTCCAGCGCCTCGGCACTGAACAGCCTGTTCACCGCCGGCAACGGCTTCTGGAACTTCGGCGCCAGCCTGACCCAGCCGGTGTTCGAAGGGTTCAGCCTGGCGCATAAGGAAAAAGCGGCGCGGGCGGCCCTGGACCAGGCGGCGGCGCAGTACCGGTCCACCGTGGTCCTGGCTTTCCAGAACGTGGCCGATACCCTGTCGGCGCTGAAGAGCGACGGCGACGCCCTGGCGGCGGCGCAGCGGGCGGACGCCGCCGCCGCCCATGCCCTGGACCTCGCCCGGCGGCAGCTGGCCTTGGGGGCGGCGGCGCCCTCGGCCGTGCTGGCGGCGCAGCAGGCGGCGGCGCAGGCGCGGATGGCCCTGGTGCAGGCCCAGGCCACTCGCCTGATGGACACCGCCGCCCTGTTCCAGGCCCTGGGCGGTGGCTGGTGGAACGTGCCGCCGGCGCAGGAGGGGGACGAGCCCGGCCACGCCGCCCCGCCCGATGGAGGCTTCATCACCCGATAGTCCTTCGATGGTTCATTTGGTTAACCATCTGGAAACCCAATCCTGGCACCGTGTGTCGCAGGGACGATTTGTCACAGGCGATGGCGGGGCTGGCTTTGCGGAGTTTTTCCTTAAGAACCGGATTGTGGGCGGTGGCGCTGTTGGCCACGGCCGGCATCGCACCCGCCTTCGCTGAAGAGGGGGGCTTGCGCGAATTCGCGCCAGACCGGCCGGACAAGACCGACGGCCCCTACACGATCGATCCGGGCCACGTCCAGGTCGAGACGGACATCATCAGCCACAACCGCGACTTCTATAACGACGACGGCACGCGCAAGCACGAGTCCGTCTTCATGGCGCCCAACATCCGCATCGGCGTCTGGGACGACACGGAATTGGACATCATCGCCCCCGCGTACACCGTCATGGGCCTGTCGGAGCGGGGGGGCGGCCACACCCGCCTTCACGGCTGGTCGGACATGACCGTGCGCGCCAAGATCAACCTGTGGGGCAATGACCGCGAGGGCACGACTGCCCTGGGCCTGATCCCCTTCGTGAAGCTGCCCACGGCCGCCACCGCCTACGGCAACGGCGCCTTCGAGGGCGGCATCGGCGTGCCCTTCGCCATCAAGCTGGGTGGGGAATGGGAACTGGGCACGCAGACCACGCTGGCCGTGAACCGCAACGCCATCGGCGACGGCTACGACCCCGACCTGACCTTCTCCGTCAGCCTCAGCCACCCGCTGGGCGAGGTGCTGGACGGCTATGTCGAGCTGTATGGCGAGCGGCAGACCGGCCCCGACGCCGCCACCGTCGCCACCCTGGACTTAGGCGTGACCTATCAAATGACGCCGAACTTCTCCGTGGATGGCGGCGTGAACATCGGCCTGAGCAAGGCGGCCGATGATGTGAACCCCTTCATCGGCTTCACCATCCGCTTCTGATTTTTTGACTTGGATTTCGTGACCGAACCCGGAGGCCCGCGATGAAACTGGCACACAAACTGACCCTGTCTTCGGCCATGACCGTGCTGATGATCCTGCTGATCGCGGGGGTCTTCACCCTGACCCTCAGCTGGTTGGCCGAGAGCAAGGCGACGCTGACGGGCACGTCTGGCGTGGCTTCCAAGTCGGTGCGCGCCGTGTCGGCGGGCAACGACCTCTACGCCATCGTTGCGGACGCGGAGATCAACCACAACCTGGATGAGACGCGCAAGGACTGGGCCGAGAAGAAGCAAGGCATCCTGGCCATGTTCAAGGACCTGCGCGCTGAGGCCGACCTGCCGGAGGAGAAGGCCGCCCTGGATGGTGCTGAGGCGGGCTTACGCGACTACATGGCTATCTTCGAGCAGCAGATGCTGCCGGCGCTGGAGAAAACCGATGCCTTGACCCCCGCCATTCGTGAGCTTGACGGCAAGGTGGACGAGGCGCGCGACCAGATGACCCAGAACCTGGAGAAGATGGCGGCGCTGAACCTGCAACAGTCGGAGGATGCGGAGAAGGCCTTCGACGCCGCCTCCGCCAAGGGCCGCGCCCTGGGCTTCGCCTTCGCCGGCATCGCCATCGCGTTGAGCCTGGTGCTGTCCTGGGCCACGGGGCGGTCCATCACTCGGCCCGTGGATCTGCTGCGCGGCGTCATGGAGACCATGGCCGGTGGTGCCCGGCAGGTGGATGTGCCCGGCGTGGCGCGCGGGGATGAGATCGGCGCCATGGCCCGCGCGGTCGAGGTGTTCAAGGAAAGCCTGATCCAGGGCGACGCGTTGGCGGCCGAGCAGGCGACGCTGAAGGCCGCGGCCGAGGCCCAGCGCAAGGCAGCCATGGCCAGCGCCGCCGATCACTTCGAGGCGACGGTGCGCGCGGTGGTGGACAAGGTGGCGACCGCCGCCGCCGACATTCAGATGACGGCCCGCGAACTGGGCTCCGCCGCCGAGGAGAGCCTACAGCAGACCACCACCGTGTCGGCCGCCGCCAGCCAGTCCGCCGGCAACGTGCGCACCGTGGCGACGGCCAGCGAGGAGTTGTCCTCCTCCATCGGGGAGATCAGCCGACAGGTGGAGAATTCCGCCGTCGTGGCCCGCGAGGCGGTGGTCCAGGTGGATGCGACGCGCGGCACGGTCGACGGCCTGGCCGACGTGGCCAACCGCATCGGCGCCGTGGTCCAGCTGATCAGCGACATCGCCGGGCAGACCAACCTTCTGGCCTTGAACGCCACCATCGAGGCGGCGCGGGCGGGTGAGGCGGGCAAAGGCTTCGCCGTCGTGGCATCCGAGGTGAAGGCGCTGGCCGCCCAGACGGCCAAGGCCACGGATGAGATCGCCGCCCATGTCGGCGCCATCCAGGGGGCCAGCGGTCAGGCGGTGACGGCCATCGGCGATATCGGCGCCACCATCCGCCGCATCGACGAGATCGCCTCCATCATCGCCGCGGCGGTGCAGGAGCAGGGTGCCGCCACCCAGGCCATCGTCAGCAACGTGGGCGAGACGGCGCGGGCGACGGAGGAGATCACCGAGAACATCTACGGCGTCAACGAACGTGCCGGCAAAACGGCCCGCAAGTCGGCGGAGGTCGAGGCCTCCTCCACCGAGCTGACCAGCGAGGCCCAGGTGCTGCGCACGCAGGTCGACGCCTTCCTGGCGCAGCTGCGCGCGGCGTAGCCGCGGGGGCATTCATGATAGGCGGCAGGCCGGTCCTCAGGCGAGGGCCAGCCTACCGTTCTTAAGGGCCAAGCGTTTCTCGCCACCAGCCGGCACCGTCACCGCCACCACGTCTTCGCCTAACCGCACCTGCCAGCGTCGCGGCTGCGCGCCGGCGTTGCGCAAGGCCGCCTGCGCCAGGGTGCCGTCCTTCCAAGCCAGGTCCAGCCGGCCCTGGCCGCGCACCCGCACGCCGCGCAGGCTGCCGTGGCCCCAGGCGCGGGGCAGGGCGGGCAGCAGCTCGATATCGTCGCCGATGCTCTGCACCAGCATCTCCACCATGCCCGCCGTGCCGCCGAAGTTGCCGTCGATCTGGAAGGGCGGGTGGGCGTCGAACAGGTTGGGGTAGGTGCGGTCGGGCCCCAGCAGCAGCTTCAGGATCGCGTGCGCGTGGTCGCCGTCGCCCAGGCGCGCCCACAGGTTCAGGCGCCAGCCCAGGCCCCAGCCGGTGGCATCGTCCCCCCGGATCTCCAGCGTCCTGCGCGCGGCCCTGATCAGGTCCGGCGTGCCGCGCCGGGTGATCTGGTCGCTGGGGTAGACGGCGTAGAGGTGGGAGACGTGGCGATGGTGGATCTCCGGCGCCTGCATGTCCCAGTCCTCCAGCCATTCCTGCAACTGGCCGGCACCGCCGATGCGGTCCGGGGGCAGGCGCTCGCGGGCGGCCGTCACCTTGGCGCGGAAGTCGGCGTCCTTGCCCAGGATTTCGCCGGCCTTGACGGTGATGGCGAACAGGTCGCGCAGGATCTGCCGGTCCATAGCCGGCCCGGCGCACAGCGAGGTGCCCAGGGGGTGCACGTTTTCCGGCGACAGCGACGGGTTGGTGACCAGCCAGTCGCTGCCCGGCAGGACCATGAGCGTATCCAGGAAGAACTGCGAGGCGCCCTTCAGGATGGGGTAGATGTCGGCGAGGAACGTCTTGTCCCGGCCATAGTCGTAATGGTCCCACAGGTGGCGGCAGAGCCACGCCCCACCCATGGGCCAGAGGCCCCATTTTGGGCCGTCAGGCGGCCCCACCACCCGCCAGACGTCGGTGTTGTGGTGGGCCATCCAGCCGCCGGCGCCGTACATATCCCGCGCCGCCCGCGCGCCGGTTTCCGACAGGTCCTTCAGCATGCCCACCAGGGGCTGCACACATTCACCCAGGTCCACCAACTCCGCCGGCCAGTAGTTCATCTCGGTATTGATGTTGATGGTCCACTTGGATTCCCAGGGCGGATCCACCTGCTCATTCCAGATGCCCTGCAGGTTGGCGGGCTGGCCGCCGGGGCGGGAACTGTTGATCAGCAGGTAGCGGCCGTAGTTGAAGTAGAGGGTGGCCAGGGCAGGGTCGTCCTGCGGGGCGGCGGCGCGCACCCGCTCATCCGTGGGCAGGCCGGCGGCGGGCGTCGTCCCCAGGTCCAGGGCCACGCGGCGGTATAGGCGCTGATGCTCCGCCACATGGTCGGCCAGCAGCCGGGTATAGGGCTTGGCGGCGGCTTGGGCCAGGGTGGCGGCCGTCAGGGCCGCCGGATTGGCGCTGATGTCGTCGTAGCGCTTGTAGCCCGTGGCGGCGGTGATTAGCACCACGGCTTCATCCGCGTGGTCGATGACGATGCCGTCGCTGCCGGCCCGCACCGCGCCGCCGCTGGCAATGACCTTCAGGCGCACGGCGAATTTCAGCCGCCCCTCTATGCCGGAGCGGCTGGGGCCGGTGCCGGTCAGCAGCAAGCCGTCCGGGCCATCCGCCACCAAGGTGGCGTTCTGTGGCGTCAGCAGCGACAGGTTGGCGCTGACCAGGCCCGGCTTGTTGGCCGAGAGCCGGGTGACGATCACCTGGTCCGGCGCGCTGGCGAACACCTCGCGCGTGTGGGTGGACGACCAGGCGCCGTCGCCGCTGACAAGGCGGGTGGTGGTCACGGCGGTGTCCAGATCCAGCCGGCGGTGATAGTCGTGCACCGTGTCCAGGCTCTGGAACAGCAGCACGGCGTTGCCCAGCGTCTGATAGGGCATTTGCTTCAGGGGTTTGGCCATCAGCTTGGCGCCGGCCAGCGCCTCCGCCTCCAGATACTTGCCCTGGAAGATCAACTCGCGCACCTGCGGCAAGTTGGCCTTGGCCTCCGGATTCACGCCGTCGTAAGGCCCGCCGGCGTAGAACGTGTCCTCGTTCAACTGCAGCCGTTCCATGGAAATGCCGCCGAACACCATCGCGCCCAGCCGGCCGTTCCCCACGGGCATGGCCTCCACCCACTGCGCCGCCGGCTGGTTGTACCAGAGCGTCTGCGCCGGATCCGGGGTGGGCAGGGGCGCCACCGGGGCGGCGGACGGCGCTTCCTGCGCCAGGACGGGCCGCGCGGCGCTGGCCGACAGCAGGGCAGCGGCGCTGGCCATCAGGATTTCCCGGCGCGATATGCTGGACATGGGCAGGCGACCTTCCCCTCGGTGGAGCAACAGTCAGGACAGGGGATCGGTATTCGGCGGACCCGCCAGGCCGCCGGCCGCGCTCGGGCGCCCGTTTCCTCCATCACCGGCGATCAGCGCCGCCGTTGCCGGTGATCCTAATGTGACCGGTATCATGGAGCAAGGTGTGGCTCGCTTGCCCGCGCTGGATGATAGCGTTATCATCTTATTAATTCGCGCCCCTGAAAATCCGCCCATCCCGACGGGAATAGAGGTGGGACGGGGCCCCGCGGATCCACCTGTCCGGCACTAGGGAGGTCCGGGGCGGTGGCGGCATCGGCTAGCGGCACCCAAGAAGACCTGAGAAGAACAAGGAACATCCATGAAGCACCGCATGGCCCTTCTGGCGTCCGTGACGCCGGCCTTACTGCTTGCGGCCCTGACACCGCTCCAGGTCTCAGCCCGGCAAACCTCAAATCCCCCGCAGAAGGCAGCTTCCACCGTGACAGACAGCGCCCGCGGCGTCGCCCACCCTGAGCTGTGGCCGGCCGCCAAGAGCAAGGGCCTGGTGGACGCCAAGACCGAAGCCTTCGTGACCGGCCTGATGGCCAAGATGAGCTTGGAGGACAAAGTCGGCCAGATGATCCAGGCCGACATTTCCACCGTAACCCCAGCGGACCTGGCCAATTACCCCTTGGGCTCCATCCTGGCGGGTGGCGACAGTGCGCCGGCGGGCGGCGACGATCGCGCCGGCCCCGACAAGTGGGTGGAGACGGCGCGCGCCTTCCGTGCGGCCTCGCTGGCGGAACGGCCCGGGCACGTGGCCATCCCCATCATGTTCGGCATCGACGCCGTGCACGGCAACAACAACGTGGTGGGCGCCACGCTGTTTCCCCACAACTCCGCCCTGGGTGCCACCCACGATCCCGCCCTGATCCGCCGCATCGGCGTCGCCACGGCGCAGGAGACTGCGGCAGCGGGCATCGACTGGGCCTTCGGTCCCACCCTGGCGGTACCGCAGGACCACCGTTGGGGCCGGACCTATGAGGGCTATTCCGAGGATCCGGACATCGTGCGCCAGTACGCGGGCGAGATGGTGCTGGGCCTGCAGGGTCAGGCGGGCGCCGGCCAGGCGCTGCAGCACGGCCACGTCGCGGCCTCGGCCAAGCATTTCCTGGGAGACGGCGGCACCACCAACGGGGTGGACCAGGGCGACGCCGACGTCAGCGAACAGGATCTGATCCGCATCCATGCGGCGGGGTATCCGGCGGCGGTGGACGCCGGCATCATGACGGTGATGGCCAGCTTCTCCAGCTGGCAGGGTGCCAAGATGCACGGCAACAAGTCGCTGCTGACCGATGTGCTGAAGGGCCGCATGGGCTTCGACGGCTTCATCGTCGGCGACTGGAACGGTCATGGCCAGGTGCCGGGCTGCACGGCGGACTCCTGTCCCACCGCCGTCCTGGCCGGTCTCGACATGTTCATGGCCCCCAACGACTGGAAGGCGTTGTTCACCAACACCGTCGCCCAGGTGAAGGCGGGCGAGATTCCCATGGCGCGCATCGACGACGCCGTGCGGCGCATTCTGCGGGTCAAGGCCAAGCTGGGCCTGTTCGACCCCGCCCGCCCGTTCGAACTGAAGGATGGCGTCATCGGCAATGCCGAGCACCGCGCCCTGGCGCGCGAGGCGGTGCGCAAGTCTCTGGTGCTGCTGAAGAACAACGGCCAAGTGCTGCCGCTGAAGGCCAAGTCCCACATCCTGGTGGTGGGGGAGGCGGCGGACGAGATCGGCCGCCAGACGGGCGGCTGGACCCTGTCGTGGCAGGGCACCGGCAACAAGAACAGCGACTTCCCCGGCGCCACCTCCCTCTATGAGGGCATCCGCCAGGCGGTGACCGCTGGTGGCGGCAGCGTGGACCTCAGCGCCGACGGCAGTTTCACCACCAAGCCGGACGTGGCCGTGGTGGTGTTCGGTGAGACGCCCTATGCCGAGTTCCAGGGCGACATTCCCAGCCTGGAGTTCCAGGCGGGCGACAAGCAGGATCTGGCACTGCTGAAGAAGCTGAAGGCCCAGGGCATCCCGGTCGTCTCCATCTTCCTGTCCGGCCGTCCGCTGTGGGTGAACCCGGAGATCAACGCGTCCGACGCCTTCGTGGCGGCCTGGTTCCCAGGGTCGGAGGGGGGCGGCGTGGCCGACGTGCTGGTGGGCGACCGCGCCGGCAAGCCGCGTTATGACTTCACCGGCACGCTCTCCTATTCCTGGCCCAAGACGGCGGCGCAGGCGACACTGAACCGGCTGCGCCAGCCCTATGATCCGCTGTTCCCCTTCGGGTATGGCCTGCGTTACGCCGACGCCGAGCCCATGACCGTGCCGCAATTGCCGGAGGTATCGGGCGTGGATGCGGCGGCGGCCAACATCGACACCTACTTCGTGAAGGGCCGCAACCCCGCACCGTGGAGCTTCGTGCTGCGCCACGGGTCCGCCAGCATGCCCGTGCTGGGCGACGGCACGGCGACCGAGGTGGCGGGCGTCCTGGCGCTGAAGCCGGTGGACGCCGGCGGCATACAAGGCGCTGGCCGTCAACTGAGCTGGACCGGCAAGGGGGAAGCCGCCATCGCCGTGACCGGCGGCAACGCCCTGGACCTGACACGCCAGGCCAACGGCGCCCTGTCCTTGCAGGTGGACTATCGGGTGGATGAGGCGCCGGCCGGCACCGTCTGGCTGATTTCCGGCCCGGGGAGCGGCACCGGGCCCGCCATGCCGGGCGCCCTGGACCTGACCAGCGTGCTGAAGGCGGCCCCCGTGGGCCAATGGCAGACCCTGAAGGTCAAGCTGTCCTGCTTCAAGCAGGCGGGGGCCGACCTGTCCCGGGTTACCACCCCCTTCGCGCTCAGCACCAGCGGCACCCTGCGCCTGTCGCTGGCCACGGTGCGGCTATCCGCCGATCCAGCGGGCTCCATTTGTCCGGGCCATTGACGGTTAAATAGATTAATATGCTTTATTAATTGGGATCCCGGCTGCGGGGTCCGCATGGGAGGAACCTTGAATGAAGAAACGTACCGTCGCTGCCGCCCTGATGCTGGCCGGTCTGATGGCCGCCCCGGCGCTGGCCGAGGACAACAAGCCGCCCAGTGCTGAGCAGGTGGCCAAGTGGCACCAGGAAGAGGAAGACCGCCTGCACAACGACTTCGCCTACCTCAACCGTTATGCCGCGGACAATGAGAAGCTGAAGCCAGGTTCGGTGCAGGTGGTGTTCATGGGCGACAGCATCACCCAGCTGTGGGTGGATAAGACGCCCGGCTTCTTCACGCCCGGCCGCGTGGGCCGGGGCATCAGTGGCCAGACCACGGCGCAGATGCTGCTGCGCTTCCGGCAGGATGTCATCGACCTGCACCCCAAGGTCGTGCACCTCATGGCCGGTACGAACGACCTGGCCCAGAACTGGGGGCCGGTATCGCCGCAGCAGCTGAAGAACAACATCATGAGCATGGTGGAGCTGGCGCAGAAGCACGGCATCACCGTGATCCTGGCCGGCATTCCCCCGGCGCTGGACTTCAAGTGGCACCATGGCCTGGACCCGGCGCCCAAGATCGCCGCGCACAATGCCTGGCTGAAGGACTACGCGGCCCAGGTGGGCGCCCTGTTCGTTGACTACAAGGACGTGGTGGGTGACGGCAAGGGCGACTTCAAGCCCGGCCTGGCGTCCGACGGCGTGCACCCGACCGAGGCCGGCTACGTCGCCATGGCCCCCCTGGCCGACAAGGTGGTGAAGGAAGCGCTGGCCAAGGCCAAGTAAACCCGCCGAACGTTGCCGGAAAGACGAACGCCCGGGACTGGCTGGTTCCGGGCGTTCGGGTGTGTTTACGCTGCGTCCGCCAGCGCCGCCTTCGGGGTGTGGCGCAGGGGCAGGGACAGGGTGCGGAAGGTGGCGGCGCGCCAGACCCATTCCAGCGGACCGTAGCGATAGCGGCGCAGCCACCAGTGGGCGACGGCGCACTGCAGGATGACGAAGGCCATGCCGCTGGCCACACTGTAGAACGGGCCCATGTAGCGATAGAGCCCCAGGCCGTAGCCGTAGAATAGCGGCACGAAGACCAGGGCCTGGGTGACGTAGCAGGTCAGGCTCATGCGCCCGAAAGAGGCCAGCGCCCGCAGCGGTGCCAGGGCCTGGAGGCGGGGATACAGCAGGACGAAGCCGCTGGCCCACATGGCCATCTGGGCCAGGCCGCAATAGGCGCTGGCCAGGTTCGTCACCTCATAGGCTGTCATGGCTGGCAGGCCGGCGCCCTCCGCCAGGCGCTTCAGGGGATAGAGCACGGCGAAGGCCAGCGCGCCGCTGGCTAGGATGCCCTGCAGCAGGCGGCGATGCTGGGATGCCCGCTCCAGGACGTGGTTGCGCCCCACCACCAGACCCACCAGGAACAGGCCCATCATCTGCATATAGCGGCCAGTCTCGATGGTCCAGAAGGTGCGGGCCAGCACGCCCTGCCACAGGTTGGCCCTCACCACGTCCCAGAAGCCGCCGTTTGCGTAGATGGGCATCAGGCCCTCATACACCGTCCAGTGGACGGGGACGGCCGGCGTGGGGGCGGTGCCGCTCAGCAGGCCCGCCACCTGCCACAGGGTGGGCGGCTGGATCAGCAGCACGGCCGCCTGGGCCAGCAGAACCCGATCGCCAAGGCGGTGCAGCAGCACCAGGGGGGCGCCCATGACGGCCAGGATGGTCAGGATGTCGCCGCAGTAGATCAGGCCGTGCAGATAGCCGATGGCGAACAGCACGGCCAGCCGCCACAGGAAGCGCGCGGACGTGCTGCCCGCCCGCCGCGACCAGCTGCCCAGGATCAGGGAGAAACTGATGCCGAACATCAGGGCGAAGATGCCGTAGGCCTTGCCAGCGAACAGGAAGAAGGCCGTGTCGTGAGCCGCGGTGTCGAACGGCTTCAGCCAAGCCGGCGGCACGGCCGCATCGCTCAGGAAATCGAAATGCTCGATGGTGTGCAGCAGGAACAGGCCCACCAGGGCCGTTCCCCGCAAGGCGTCGATGACGGTGATGCGGTCGCCCGATCCGTCCACACCCGATCTCGATGCGCTTCCCGATGCACTCATATCAGGCCATCCCGTTGTTCTTCTTACCCCCTGGCTGGACATCTTCCCGGGGATGCCAGCGTTGTCATGCTGCCACCGGCCGGTCGGCGCGGCAATGCCGGTTGATGAAGTCGGCGTGGGTGGGCAGGGCGTCGGCCATGCGCCGGATGGCCTCGCGGATGCGGGCAAGGCGCGCCGTCACCTCCGCCTCCGGCATGACGTCGGCCACGGGGTCGTAGGAGTGCGGCTGGATGCCCTGGCCCAGGAACACGGCCACCCAGCTGGGCTCCGCGAACAACTGCTCATCAAAGCGGGCGATGCGGCCCCGGGCGCGGAACAGGTCGATCTTGTGCCGCAGGCTGTCGGGGATCTCCATGGTGCGGCAGTAATTCCACAACGGAGAATCGTCCCGCTCGACCGCATGGTAATGCAGGATCAGGAAGTCGCGGATCTGTTCGTATTCGATGTTGGTCAGGCGGTTGTACTCATCCACCGTCGCCTGCTCGAACCCGTCGCGGGGTAGCAGCGAGACCATGCGGAACAGGCCGCTCTGCACCAGATGGATGCTGGTGGATTCCAGCGGCTCCATGAAGCCGGAGGCCAAGCCCAGGGAGATGCAGTTCTTGGTCCAGGAATTCCGGCGGCGCCCGGTGGTGAAGCGCAGCGGGCGCGGGTCGGCCAGGGGCCTGCCGTCCAGGTTGGCCAGCAGGGTGGCCGTCGCCTCGTCATCGCTGATGAAGCGGCTGCTGTAGACATGGCCGTTGCCGATGCGGTGCTGCAGCGGGATGCGCCACTGCCAGCCGGCCGGCCGCGCGGTGGAGCGGGTGTAGGGCGTGATCGCCGCCACGCCCTCGCACGGCACGGCCACCGCGCGGTCGCAAGGCAGCCAATGGGACCAGTCCTCATACGGGGCCTTCAGCGTCTCCCCGATCAGCAGGCCGCGGAAGCCGGAGCAGTCGACGAACAGGTCGCCCGCCACGCGGGTGCCGTTCTCCAGCACCAGGCTGTCGATGAAGCCATCGGGGGCGCGCCGCGTCACCTGGACGATCTTGCCCTCGGTGCGCTTCACGCCGTTGCGCTCGGCGATGCCACGCAGGTACTGGGCGTATAGGCCCGCGTCAAAGTGATAGGCGTAGGCGATGACGGGGCCGCCGGGTCGCGCGTCCGGTGCCGGCGGCTGGAACTTGCCCATGCGCGCTGCGACGGTGGAGGGGGAGTAGTCGCCGATGTCGCTGGTGTCGCCCTTGGCTCGCTGGCGCAGCCAGTAATGATGGAAGGACACGGCGTCGATGGTGTGGCCATGCGGCCCGAAGGGATGGAAATAGCGGTGGTTCAGCCGCGTCCAGTCCACGAACTCGATGCCCAGCTTGAAGGTGGCCTGGGTCTTGCGGACGAAGTCGACCTCGTCGATGCCCAGCAGATGGTTCAGGAACTGGATGGGGGGGATGGTGGCCTCACCCACGCCGACGGTGCCGATTTCGGCGGATTCCACCAGTTCGATGGTGCCGTATCTGCCCTTCAGCACCCGGGCCAGGACAGCCGCGGCCATCCAGCCGGCGGTGCCGCCGCCCACGATCACGATCCTACGCCCGCTCCGCATCGCCTCGGCCATGGCGGCATCCTCCCCACATGATCTTATCGTTGGCCGCCCAGCTTACGGCAGGGAACGGCCTTAAAGAAGGAGGCCCTGCCTTCCCGGCGCGACCAGCGCGACCGGGAAGTGACAGGGCCAGACAACGAGACTCCCCGGGAGAAAGCGTTACAGGGAGCCGCGGATGACGAAGGCGTAGCGCCGGTCGGCGTCGACCCAGTTGTGATAGGTCAGATGGCCCGGATATCCCACCAGGATGCGGGTCTGCGCATCGGTCAGGTTGGCCGCCTCCACGCCCACCTTCAGGTAGCTGTTGACGGTGTAGAAGAAGGACGCGTCCAACTGGCCGTAATCGTCCGACCAAGCCGGGATGTTGATGTTGGCCGCCGACGTGGTCAGCAGGTAGCGCTGGCGCCAGTTGTAGGCCAGGCGGAACTCAAACGGGCCCTTCTGGTAAATGCCCGCCAGGTTGTAACTCCACTTCGACATGCCTTCCAGCGGCAGGCTGGTGCTGGTCGGCGCGGCGTTGGTGACCTGGGTGGCGTCGTAGGGGTTGGCCGCCGCGTTGCGGCCACCCTCGCTTTGCACGAAGGTGACGTTGCCCTGGAAGCCCAGGCCGCTCAGGATGCCCGGCAGGAAATCATAGAACTGGGTGTAGCCGAACTCGAAGCCCTTAACGCTGCCCTGGCCGGCGTTGTAGGGCTGCACCACCAGGACGTTCCGGGTCACGCCGTTGTTGGTGAACGCGACGTTCTGGGGCGACGTGGTGATGAAGTCGAACACATCCTTGTTGAACACCGCGGCGGTGATGCTGCCCGTGGGGGCAAAGTACCACTCGATCGAGGTGTCGAACTGGTTGGACCGCATCGGCTTCAGGTTCGGGTTACCGGCATAGCCCGTCCACTGATAGACGCAGTTGCCCGTGGCGCCCGTTCCCAGGCTCTGGCAGTGGCCGCTGCTATCCAGCAGGCCGGCGGTCGCGCCGATGTTCAAGGACGGCTGCAACTGCGAGAAGTCCGGACGAACGATGGACTGGGCGAAGGCGAAGCGCCACTGCAGGTCGTCGCGCAGCTTCAGGCGCAGGTTCACGCTGGGCAGCAGGTCGGTGTAGTTGCGGCCGCCGCTGATGACCGTGCGGGCGCCGTTGGCGAAGGCCAGGTCCGACGAGGGCGCGCCGTTGAGGTTGGTCACGGTTACGAAGTTGGCGTTGCCCGAGCCCTGGGCATCGGTGTTGACGACGCGGAAGCCGACATTGCCGTCAAACGGCTTGTTGCCGCCGAAGAAGGGCACATCATGTTCGAAACGCACCAGGGCATAACCGGCCGTGGTCTCTTCCGTCTGGGTGTTCACACCGGCGCCGCCGCCGTTGTAGCTGCTGTAGTCGCCGTTGAATGGGACCCAGTTGCCGAACGAGTCCGCCGCCGACAGCGCCTTCAGTTGGGCCGCGACCCCATTGTAGAAGCCCTTGCTCAGCGAGGCGCTGGGGATGACGAACTGCGTCGGGACGGTCACGCCGCCGCGATAAAAGTTCTGCAGCGGCCACACGCTGGCCGACGACGCGCCGGGCGTGGTCTGGTTCAGCGTCTGGATGCCGTTGGCGCCCCAGCTCTGCACCACGCCGCCCCAGTTGTAGTTGGTTTCACGCGTGATGGACTTGCGGTCGGTGTGACGGACGCCGAAGCGGAAGGACTTCAGCCAATCGGCGTCGTCGAAGCTGTACTCGGCGTCCAGGCGCTCGGCCCACTCATGCGCCTCGTTGTTGTTATGATAGTCCATCGCCGCGTTGTAGTAGTAGTTCGCGGGGTTGGAGATGAAGCTGCTGTTGGCAGGAATGTTGATGGTGGGCAGACCGCTGCCGTTCAGCGTCAGCGTCGCCGCCGGCAGGGGATTGGTCAGTGCTTCGAAAACCGTGAAGTCCAGCTGCTTGCTGGTGGCGTCGATGTACTGGGCGTCGCCGCTGATGTTCCAGTTCTTGGTCGGCGTCCACTTCATGTGCAGGGAATAGTCGGACGTGACCGATTCCTTGATGTCGTAGCGGCTGTCGATGACGTCGGGGTTGTTGGTGGTGCCGCCCACGGTGTCGGCGATGGTGCCGGAGATATAGTTGCCTTGGGCGTCATACTTGAAGCTGGTCCCGGCGGCCGGCCCGTTGCCGGTGCCGGAATCCAGGCCGATGGCGTTCTCCAGCGACTCTTCCGTGGCTTCCGACCGGATGTACTGCGCCGTGAATTCCAGGTCGCTGCTGGGCCGCCACTGCAGCGCACCGACGATGCCCTTGCGTTCCCGCGTGAATTCCAGGCTGCGGTAACCGAAGCCGGTGGGGACATAGACGGTCTGGCCGGGCACCAGGTCGGTGCGGGCCTGGAAGGGGTCGACCGACACGGTGTCGGTACGGCTGGCGAACTTGCCGTCCGCCACGTCGATCAGCACGCCCACTTCGCCGATGCCGGTGTTCCAGCGGTCGCTGTAGAGGGCGGAACCGGACGGCTTGCCCTTGCCCACCAGGTCGCCATAGCTGTAATCGGCGGAGTAGGCGAGGATGCGCTCTTCGCTGTCGAAGGGTAGGCGCGTGCGCAGATTGATGGTGCCACCGATGCCGCCTTCGACCAAATCGGCCGATGGGTTCTTGTAGACGTCGACGCCGGCCATCAGTTCCGACGGGATGTCGGCGAAGCTCAGCGTGCGGCCGCTTTTGGCCGAGAAGCTGTCGCGGCCGTTGAATTCACCGCGCACCCAGCTCAAGCCGCGCACCTGTACACCGTCGCCCTCGACCGAAATGCGGTCGGCGTCGCGCGGGTCGGGCGTGCGCTGGATGGTGATGCCGGAGATGCGCTGCAGGGCTTCGGTCACGCTGCGGTCGGGCAGGGCGCCGATGTCCGTCGCGGTGATGGAATCCACCATCTGTTCGGAGTTCTGCTTGATGGCCTGCGAGCTTTCGATGCTCTTGCGAAGGCCAGTGACGACGATTTCCTGCAAATCATCGCCCGCCGCTGGGGAGGCGGTTTGTGCATATGCGAAAGACGTGGCGCCGATCGCGCCAATGGTCAGCGCCGAAGCGCCCGCCAACATGAAATTACGATAGGAGCGATTGGAGCGTCGCATCGCGTTTCCCTTCCCTGATTTATATTATTCCACGGCAGAACCGCGGCTCTTTTTGCCAAGGCGCCGCTCTAAGGCGTCAGCCTGTGGTCATATAAATCCATATGGGACTTCTCGCCTGCATGCAACCAAAGAATGTTAGCGCTCCCATCAAAAATGGTAGCGGTCCTTTACACAATGTTTAGGAAGTCGCGGTTTTAACCAATATCCAAACGCTCCATAGCGTAGCGAATATTGAAAAAGTGTTTTTAAATCCTGCACATAGCAACCACCTCTGGTAGTTGCTTCGCCGCGGCGGCGAGGTGTTGCGCGGATGCCGCTATCCGTGACAAAGACAGCGCGATTTCGGTTCCCACGCCCCACCGCCGCCACGCCCGCGATCGCTACTTAGGTAGGCCTGAGACTCAGGTCGTATTTTTCAGACAAGAGTCAAAAACCGCCGGAGAGGACCTCCGACGGTTTTATCAGACATTGGGCGAGGGCTGCTTCGGGAGAGCGCTTAGCGGGATAGGCCGGCCATGCCGGAGGACAGGTTGGCCCGGCCTGAGGGGGCGCCCCCGAAGGGCGTGCGCGGGCGCAGGCCATGGCGGTAAATCTGTGTGATCAGGTCGCGGTGCCGGGGCAGGGCGGCCAGGGCCTGCTCCGTGCCGGCGCGGATGGCGGCGAACTGCTGACGCGCCTCATCCATATGGCGGAAGGCGCCGGCCTGGGCGCTGAGATCGGTGTGGTAACCCATGCCGTACAGCACGAACTGCCAGCTGGCCTCGCTGAAGGTGTCAAGGTTGAGGTCGAAGTCCAACCCCTCCGGTGGGCGATGGCGCCAGCGGTCCAGCAGGTCGTGCAGCGTGTCGGGCACGGTGGCCGCGTCGGCGTTGTCGCGCCAGAAGGCGGTATCGGTCCGCCGTGTCAGGCAATAGTGCAGCTTCAGGAAGTCCAGCGCCCGTTCATAGCGCTGGCGCATGATGCGGTTGAACTGCCGCGCCGCCGTGGCCATGTCACCCGCCCAGGGGAACAGGCTGGTCAGCAGCACGGACGCCACCTCGATCAGGACGATACCGGTCGATTCTAGGGGCTCGAAGAAGCCGCTGGACAGGCCGATGGCAACACAGTTGCGCACCCAGGGTTCCGGCCGGTAACCGGCCTCGAAGCGGAAGGTCCGGGCCGTCTTGTCGGCGGCCGCGGGGCCGATGTAGTCGCGCAATACCTGTTCGGCCCGCGCGTCGTCGGTATGGTCGGAGGAATAGACGTGGCCGATGCCGCGCCGGGTCTCCAGCCCAATGTCCCAGGTCCAGCCGGCCTCGTGCGCGGTGGAGATGGTGTAGGAGGGGATGGGGGCGTCCGGCTGGTCATAGGGCACCTGCAGCGCCACGGCGCGGTCGCAGAACAGCCACTTGCGGCAGGACTGGTAGGGGGACTTCAGCGCCTGGCCGATCAGCTGGGCGCGGAAGCCGGTGCAATCGATGTAGAGGTCGGCCGTCAGGGTTCCGTTTTCGCGCGTGACCACGCCGGCGACGGCGCCCGTTTCGTCCAGGGGCACAGCGTCCACCGTGTCGATCACGTGGCGGACGCCCAGATCCGTGGCGACGACGCGCAGCAGACGGGCGAACTTCACCGCGTCGAAATGATAGGCGTAGTTCAGGGGGGCCGCGTAGTCGGCATCGCCGGAGCGCTTGGGCGCCAGGGCCGCGTCGGCCACCCGCTTCTGCATCGTCAGCGCGGTATCCAGCGGCACGCCATCGCCCGCGGCACCCAGCAGCCAATAGGGTATCAGGTCCAGATCCTGCGGGCCGATGGCGGACTGGAAGGGGTGGAAGTAATGGTCACGCTGGCCGGCGCCCGTGGCGGATGGGCCCGGGGCATGCTGCCAGTGATCGAAGCGGATGCCTTGCTTGAAGGTCGCCTCGCTCTCGCGCATGAACACCGATTCATCGATGCCGATACGGCGCAAGGTGCGTTGGATGTTGGGGAAGGTGCCTTCGCCCACGCCCAGGATGCCGATGTCGGCCGATTCCACCAGGGTGATGCGCGCGCTGCCCGGTTGGCCGATGGACAGCGTGCGGGCAAGGTAGGCCGCGGCCAGCCAGCCGGCGGTGCCGCCCCCGACGATGAGGACGTTCTTGACCGGTGCGCCTTTGGCGCGGGCGTCATCGGTGGGGGCCTCAGTGTCGGCCATGGTCCTTCCTTCCCGTGGTGGTATCAGCCCCTATGGAGCCTGGACCTTAACAAAGGGAAAACCCCCGGCCCATGACAGGCCGGGGGTTCCGTTACCGACGGAATATCATCCGCGAGCGGAGGATCAATAGTTGAAGCGCAGCACGGCGGAGTAGCGACGGTCCGCAACGAACCAGCTGCGGCCGTACTGCTGGTTGCCGAAGCCCATCAGCGTCTTGGTTTCGCTGTTGGTCAGGTTCTGGGCTTCGATGGTCAGGGTGATGTGATCGTCGAAGCTGTAGGCGACCGAGGCGTCCAGCGTGCCGTAGTCATCCGCGAAGACGGGCAGGTTGTAGGTGACCGTCTGGCCGGCGGCATTGGTGTAGGTGCCGTTGGTGCCGTTGGCCGTCGGGGTCAGCAGATACTTGCTGCGCCAGGTGTAGGCGAGGCGGGCCGAGATCGGGCCTTTCTCGTACATGCCGGTGATGTTGTAGTTGTAGCGCGAGAGCAGATCCACCGGCAGGCCGTTGATGCGGTTGCCCAGCATGTCATAGGACAGATCGCCGGGGCTCTTGCTGTAGATGTAGGTGAAGTTGGTGTCGATGCCCAGGCCATCGAACGGCGCCGGCAGGAAGTTGAAGAACTTCTGCAGGCCGATTTCAGCACCCTTCACATAGGCGGGCTGGGCGTTGAAGTAGCCGCTGACCGCCGCCCTCATGCTCTGCGTCACGCCGCCGGGCAGGGCGAAGGGGACATCGACCGAGGTCACGCCGTAGGAGATGTAGTCCTTGATCTGCTTGTAGAAGCCGGCGACATGGAACTGGCCACCATCAGGCATGTACCACTCGGCCGAAACGTCCAGGTTATTGGCCAACTGCGGCTTCAGATTCGGGTTACCCGAGGTCGCGGTCGCACCGGTGATGAGGTGGTTGTTGTCGGTGGTCAGGCCGAGCGAACCCGAGGCGTTCAGGTTGCTGAAGCTGGGGTTGGTCATGTTCTGGTACGCGGCGAAGCGCAGATGCACCTCGTCGGTCGGCATGAATTGGATATTGAACGACGGCAGGGCGATCAAGCTGTTGTGGCCGCCGCTATTGGCGGTGAAACCGCCCGGCAGGGTGCCCGAGGCGCCGTTATAGAACACGGTGCCCGTCGGCTGCTGGATGAAGCCTTCGCTCGTGTTCTCGTTGTTGACGACACGGACACCGAAGTTGCCGTTCATCTTCCAGCCGAACAGATCGTCGTCACCGAACCGGGTCATGATGTAGGCGGCTTCGGTGCGGGTCTTGGTGTGCGACAGGCTGGAGGCCGTGTAGGTCACCGGCTGGGTGTTGTCGCCCGGCTCGCCATAGGCTTGGTGGATGGCGGTCAGGTTAGCCGGATAGCCTTCGGCCAAGGCCCAGGACGGGAAGGCGGCGGCGCTGGGCAGGCCCGTGGCGCCGCGGAAGAAGTTGCTGAAGCCGCTGACGGTCACGGCGCCGGGGGCGGCGTTGCTCAGGTACTTGAAGGTGGACGGGTCGTTGAATGACGCCGTCAGGCCCACCCAGTTGTAGCCGGAGACGTTGTCCTTCTCGGTCCGGTCGGCGAAGCGGGCGCCGACCTTGATGCCGCGCAGGAAGCCGGTGTCGGAGATATGGTAGTCGGCATCGCCCGACCAGGACAGCTCGCGGCCGATATGGTTCTCCAGATGGTCCATGGTCGCGCCCCAGATCGTGCGCGACGGGTCGGCGACCTGGGCCGGGTTGCTAACCTTGATGGACGGCAGGTCGCCGGTCAGGTCGATGGCGTAGCTGGGCACGGAGACCTGGGAGAACAGGTCGATGCGCTGCGTCTGCGACTGCGAGATGGCGTACTGGAAGTCGGTGTTGATGGTCCAGTTCTTCGTCGGCGTCCACTTCATGCCCTGGGACAGGTCGGTGGTGACGTTGTGCTGGTTCGTCAGGCCGGGATTGGCGGAAGCCACGCTGCCACCGGTCTCGGAGCCGATCTGCAAGGGATCGCCGGCGGTGGAGCTGAGGTTGTTGGAGGTCAGCAGACCGCCCGAAGCGCTAAAGGTGCTGGTGCTGCCGGGGCTTACCGTGACGGCGTTGCCACCCGCGTTGTAGACACCGGCCTCGGTCGACCTGCTCCAGTAATCCGAGCGGAAGCCCGTCTGGTAGAAGGTCAGGTCCGGATTGGGCGACCACTGCAGGGCCTCATAGGCACCCAGGCGCTTGCGGTCGAACTCGCCGGAGCGCCAGTCGAAGCCGCCGGGAACGTAGACGTTCTTGCCGTTGAAGGTCTGCGGGAAGTAGGGCTCGACCTGGATGGTGTCGTGGCGGGTGCTGATGTCGCTGTAGGCGACGTCGAACATGGCGCCGACCTCGCCGATGCTGGTCTGCCAGCGGTTGGCGTACAGGACCGAGGCTTCGGGCTTGGTCTGCTGGATGAAGTCGCCGTAGTTCGCGCCGACGGACCCGCTAATGGTCTGCTTGTCGTAGTCGAACGGCATCTTGGTGCGCAGGTTGACCGAGCCGCCGATGCCGCCCTCGATGACGTCGGGCGTGCCGCTCTTGAGCACGTCGATGCCGGCTAGCAGTTCCGGCGGCACGTCCTCGAACAGCAGCGCGCGGCCGCCGTTGGCGCTGAAGGCCTCACGGCCATTCAGGGTGCTGCTGACCTGGGACAGGCCGCGCACGGTCACGCCGGAGCCTTCCACCGAATAGTGGTCGGGGTCGCCCACGGCGGCGAAGTGGGTGATGGACACGCCGGGGACGCGCTGCAGCACTTCGGTCACGCTGTTGTCCGGCAGCTTGCCGGCGTCGTCGGCGGAGATGCTGTCCAGGATCTGGTCGGCGTTGGCCTTGCGCTTATTGGCATCGGACAGGGCGAAGCGCTGACCGGTGACGACGATCTCCTGCAGGTCGTCATCGGCCGCCGCGGCCTGGGCCCGCGCGACGGAGGCGGCGGTCAGGGCGCCGAGAACCAGCACGGACGCACCGGCCAGCACAAAGGAACGATAGGAATTCTGGGGCCAACTCATGGCGTTTCCCTTCCCTGGATATCTTATTCTCGCGGGTCAAAAAGGCCCGCGCGCGTTTTGGCCCGGAGTGCCGTTTTAATGCGTCACGCCGTAGTCATATAAATGCATATGGAGATTCATGCGGACCTGCAACGGGAGAATGTTAGCGCTCCCATGAAAGTTGGTACCGGTCCCTTCACGAGGCGGGCGATTTTGCGAATTTATCAGCAAAATCAATATGCTCAACTATAGATATGTGTTGCGATAAGGGCACAGACGCCTCTTTTGGAGGAATTTTCGTCCCCTTTCCCACCCCTTTCGGGAGAGAGCGGGCGGGATGCGTGTCCTCCTGGCAGCTCAGTCCGCCACTCCATGCCAAGGGATTGATCCGTCTAATTTTGCGGGGGATTAGAGCGGACACGTTTCGCGAATTGGGCGCGGTTAAGTCCTTTGCCGCCGGCTATGGCCATTATCGGGATCGCCAAGGGAATCTGCCGACGAGGGTGTCAGAATTTACACGTTAAAATAGCAGGCTTCATTGCTGGGAAATTGTGCATCTCTGCCAAGTCACTTCCAAACTTCAAATGATATAACCAACATAGATGTCAATTTAAAACAACAGAAAGATATTACGTTGAGTGGTAAAAGAAAATATGCGGTTCTTGTCACAAGATATCTTGCGGCCATGCGAATCTGCTAAATATGATAATTTGTGCCAACTGGGGAATGCAGCCCCGCTGAAGCCGGGAGCCGCGAAGCCCGTGTTGTTCCGGCCATTTTGTTTGGCCTGGACGTATGAAACTTGACGGTGGCCAGGTCAAGGCCAAGAGTGCCGGCCGGCGCCCTCGTGGTCCGCTGAACAGCGCTTCCAAATACTCGCGGTTCCGGTCGCCGCGACCGTTTGTCCCGCCCTGGCTGTGGGGACGACCTACGCAGTCTATAGGCGTGCCCCAACGCGCAAGGAAATGCCCTTTCTACTTGATAAGGGCGATGACCTTGCGGAAGCGCGGATGTTCCGCGCTTTCCAGCCATTCGAACACCGCCATTTCGGTGGTGATGATCTCCGCCCCCTCGGCCGCCAGGCGGCGCAGGCCGGCGGCCTTGTTCTCCACCGTGCGCGAGCCCACGGCGTCCTCTACCACGCAGACGCGGCGCCCCCGCTCCAGCAGCCCCAGCGCCGTCTGCAGCACGCAGACATGGGTTTCGCACCCCGTCAGCACCACGGCATGGTCCGGGGGCAGGCGATCCAGGAAGCCGGGCGCCGGCGTGGCGTCGAAGGTCATCTTGGCGATCACCGATGACGCGTCGGGCGCCAATTCCGGCACGGTGGCGCCCAGGCCGCGCGGGTTCTGCTCGGTGAACAGGGCGGGAATGTCCAGCAGCGCGGCGGTGGCCAGCAGGCGCCGGGTGTTGGCCACCACGCCGCTGCCACCCTGGATGGCCGGCATCAGCCGGGCCTGCAGGTCGATCACGGCAAGGGTGCTGCGGCGGGGATCAAGACGGGGCACGGCTAGGCTTTTCGGCTGGGGCAAAGGGGGTGAAACCCACTATGTGAGGGGCCGGCCGCATCGGCAACAGCGGCGGATCGCCTGGGGCAGACGCGAACGGCTAGGCCAAAAGTAAGGGCGTGCGCCGCCACACGGCCTTGGTAGCGGTATCAGACATGCGGATTGATTTGATACCGCTAACGCGTATGATCGCGCCCGGGTCACTATGATCATATAAATGTGGCTAGTGCTGGATGGGATGGGGGCTGGCGTGACCGGCGCCCTGAATAAAGAGATACGGGCTTGGGAGGGCCTGCCGATGATACGCGTTTCGAACATAACGAAGGCTGGGCGTTCCCTGCTGATGGCGGCCACCATGCTGTCCGGCCTGGCCCCGATGGCGCACCCCTCGGGGGCGCAAGCCGCCGATGGGCACAGCGCTGAGATGCCGCGCCTGGTGCGTGAGGACGGCCGCTATGCCCTGATGGTCGATGGGGCGCCCTATCTGGTGCTGGGCGCCCAGGCCAACAATTCCAGCAACTGGCCCTCGGTGCTGCCGCAGGTGTGGCCGGCGGTGGACCAGGTGCAGGCCAACACCCTGCTCATGCCCATCGCCTGGCAGCAGATCGAGCCTACGGAAGGCAAATTCGACTTCAGCTTCCTCGACACCCTGTTGGCCCAGGCGCGCGAGCACAAGAAGCACCTGGTGCTGCTGTGGTTCGGCACGTGGAAGAACAATAGCCCGTCCTACGCGCCGGATTGGGTGAAGCTGGACAACGACCGCTTCCCCCGTGTCGTGGAATCCAAGGGTATCATGCGCGGTTCCCTCTCGCCGCTGGCCCCCGCCACGCTGGACGCCGACAGGAAGGCCTTCGTCGCCTTCATGCGCCATCTGAAGCAGGTGGACGGCCAGCAGCACACGGTGCTGATGGTGCAGGTGGAGAATGAGACCGGCACCTATCGTGCCATCCGCGACTTCAGCCCCATGGCGCAGAAGGTGTTCGACGGCAAGGTGCCCGACGATCTGGTGAAGGCCCTGAAGAAGCAGCCCGGCACCTGGAAGGATGTGTTCGGCAAGGACGCGGATGAGTTCTTCCACGCCTACTACGTCGCCCGCTTCGTCGACCAGGTCGCGGCCGCCGGCAAGGCGGAATACCCCATTCCCATGTACGTGAACGCCGCCCTGCGCGACCCGTTCAAGGACCAGGACCCCTACAGCTATTCCAGTGGCGGCCCCACCTGGAACGTGCTGGACATCTGGAAGGCGGCGGCGCCCAACATCGACCTGATCGGGCCGGACATCTACGAGCGCGGCTACGATTTCTACACCAAGACCCTGGAACAGTATAAGCGGCCGGACAACGCCCTGTTCGTGGCCGAGACGGGCAACGACAGCGTCTATGCCCGCTATGTCTTCGCCACCCTGGGCCACCAGGGCATCGGCTTTGCGCCCTTCGGCATCGACTACACCCGCTATGTGAATTACCCGCTGGGGGCGGCCAAGATCGATGCGGAGGCGCTGGAACCCTTCGCGATGAACTTCAAGCTGCTGGGCTCCCTGAACCGCGAACTGGCGGCCCTCAGTCTGAAGGGCAAGGTCTGGGGTGCCTCGGAGCCGACGGCCGAGCATAGCAACACGCTAGACCTCGGGCCGTACAAGGTCACCGTCGGCTATGGCTTGCCGCAGTTCGGCGAGGCCAAACCCACCGGCAACGACAAGCCCTGCGGCGGCGTCGTCATCGCCGAGTTGGCGCCCAACGAATACCTGGTGGCGGGATATCACGCCCGCGTCGACTTCGCCCAGACCACCAAGGCCGGCAAGAACGGCTTCATGATGGCCAGCGTGGAGGAGGGGCACTTTGAGAACGGCAAATGGGTGTTCGAGCGCCTGTGGAACGGTGACCAGACCGACTACGGCCTGAACTTCACCTCCATCCCCCAGATCCTGAAGGTGCGGTTCGCCACCTACTGATCCCGGTTGATCCGGCTTGGCCTCTGGGGCCGGGCCGGATCCCGCCTTCCCGATCTTCTCCCACGGAGAATCGCCATGAACGTTCGTTCCTGGGCCTTGGCCTCTGCCGCTTTGGCGCCCGTGCTGCTGCTCGCCTCCTGCGAGACGGCCAAATCCCCGTCCGATGTCGCCGCCATGACGGCGCCGTCGCCGCCCTTCCAGCAAACCGCCGACGGCGTGGTGGTCACGGTTACCAGCGCCGCCGTCAAGAAGGTGCGGCTGCAGGTCATCAACGACCGCATCGTCCACGTCACCGCCGTGCCGGGTGACAGCCTGGATCTGCCCGCCAGCCTGATGGCCGTGGCCAAGCCCGCCACCGGCGGCTTTCAGGTGGCGGAGCACGGCGGCCAGGTCATTCTGACCACGCCGCAGCTGCGGGCCGAGGTCAGTGTCGCCAGCGGCGCCGTCAACGTCTTCGACGCCAAGGGGCAGCCCCTGCTGACGGCGGTGGATGGCGGCAGCTTCGCGCCCGCCACCCTGCCCACGGGCGAGGCCGGCTTCTTCCAGGTGCGCCAGCAGTTCAACCGCGGCACGGATGAGGGCTTCTATGGCCTGGGCCAGCACCAGAACGCCCAGATGAACTATAACGGCGAGGACGTCGAACTCGCCCAGCACAACATGGACATCGGCATTCCCTTCGTGGTGTCGACGCGCAATTACGGCGTGCTGTGGGACAACAACGGCATCACGCGCTTCGGCGATGCCCGCGAATACCCGCTGATGTCCAAGGAACTGAAGCTCTTTGATGCCGACGGGAAGGAGGGCGGCCTGACCGCCCGCTACTACCAGGACGGCAAGCTGAAGCTGACCCGCGTCGAAAGCGACATCAACTATCAGTACATCAAGGATCTGGCCGCCTGGCCGGAGGAGGTCGGCGGCAGCCGCGTCAACGCCAAGCAGCGCGCCACCAAGGACAAGTCCGTGGTGTGGGAAGGCAAGATCGAGTCCCCGGTGGACGGCGTCCACCGCTTTCAGGTCTATGCCAGCGGCTATTTCAAGGTGACGCTGGACGGCAAGGTGGTCATGGACCGCTGGCGCCAGGACTGGAACCCCTGGTACCACAATTTCGATCTGCCCATGGTGGCGGGCAAGGCCCAGACGCTGAAGGTGGAATGGGTGCCGGAAGGGGGCTTCATCTCCCTGATGCATCAGAACCCGTTGCCGGATGGGGAGCGGCATGAGCTGTCGCTGACCTCCGACGTCGCCCGCGCCATCGACTATTACGTCGTGGCGGGCAAGGACATGGACGACGTCATCGCGGGATACCGCCAGCTGACCGGCAAGGCGGTGATGATGCCGCGCTGGGCCTATGGCCTGTGGCAGAGCCGCCAGCGCTACAAGACGGCCGACGAGCTGACCGGCACGGTGGCGGAGTTCCGCAAGCGCAAGCTGCCGCTGGATAACATTGTCGAGGATTGGTTCTACTGGCGCGAGGACGACTGGGGGAGCCACAAGTTCGACGCCACCCGCTTCCCCGACCCGCAGGGCCTGGTCGACACCCTGCACGGCCAGAACGCCCACTTCATGATTTCCGTGTGGCCCAAGTTCTACCCCACCACGGACAACTATAAGGAGCTGGACGCCAAGGGCCACATCTACCGCCGCAATGTCGAGGTGCATGAGCACGACTGGGTGGGCAAGGACGGCTATGAGAACGCCTTCTACGATCCCTATTCGGCGGAGGCGCGGCAAATCTATTGGCGCCAGATCAATGAGAACCTGAACAAACTGGGCATCGACGCCTGGTGGCTGGATGCATCGGAGCCGGATACCCACTCCAACCTCGACATTCCGGAGCGCATGCTGCGCATGGGGCCCACGGCGATGGGACCGTCGGCGGCGTTCTTCAATTCCTACCCGCTGATGCACACCAAGGCGGTGTATGAAGGCAACCGCGCCGCCAACCCCGACAAGCGCGCCTTCATCCTCACCCGCTCGGGCTTCGCCGGCCAGCAGCGCAACGCTGCGGCCAGCTGGAGCGGCGACGTTGCCTCGCGCTGGACCGACCTGCGCAACCAGATCTCGGCTGGCGTCAACTTCTCCCTGTCCGGCGTGCCCAACTGGACGACGGATATCGGCGGCTTCGCCCTGGAAAAGCGCTATTCGGCCAAGAACCCCAAGGCGTCCGACGTGGCGGAGTGGCGGGAGCTGAACCTGCGCTGGTTCCAATTCGGCGCCTTCTCTCCCCTGTTCCGCTCGCATGGGGAGTTCCCGTACCGCGAAATCTATAATCTCGCGCCCAAGGGGTCGGAGGTTTACGACAGCCTGGTCTGGTATGACGAGCTGCGCTACCGCCTGATGCCCTACATCTACACCCTCGCGGCCGACACCTATCACCGCGACGGCACCATCATGCGCGGCCTGGTGATGGACTTCCCAGCCGATCGCCAGGTGTGGGACATCAATGACCAGTACCTGTTCGGCCATGCCTTCCTGGTGGCGCCGGTGACGGATTACCGGGCGCGCAGCCGGGCCGTGTATCTGCCCTCAGGCGCCCAGTGGTACGACTTCCAGACCGGCAAGCTGTATGACGGCGGCCAGCGCATCGCCGCCGACGCGCCCCTGAAGCGCATGCCCTTGTTCGTCCGTGCCGGGTCCATCGTGCCCACGGCGCCGGTGACGCAGTACACGGGACAGATGCCGGACGCGCCGCTGACCATCGTCGTCTATACCGGCGCCGACGGCCACTTCGACCTCTATGAGGACGAGGGCACGACCTACGGCTATGAGCACGGCGCCTTCAGCCGCATCCCGCTGTCCTTCGACCAGGCGTCGGGCACGCTGACCATCGGCACCCGCGCCGGCAGCTTCCCCGGCATGGTGCAGGATCGTGTGATCAACGTCCGCTTCGTCGGGCCTGGTGCCCAGGCGGCCCCGGCCGACTTCACCGCCAAGCCAGACCAGACGGTTCGCTACACCGGGCAGGCCGTCACGGTAACGCGGGCCAAGGTGTGAAAACGCGAGCACGGTCAAGTCCTTAAGGGGGAACGGCCCCGCCGCTTTGCAGATTTGGCAAGGCGGCGGGGCGCTTTGCCGACTCGCCGGCAGGCCCCGAGGCCAAGTTGCGACCCCCATAGCCCTGTATTGGCGCCACTTTAACGCCGCCTACCCATGTAAAGCGGCATCAAACATCCCTGCAGGCCTGCATCCCGGCCAGTTTTTACACAAAACTGGCAGCAGGCGATTGCGCAAATCCCAATGGTACTGCTATCACCGATGCAAACCGGCAGTGGATGCGCGGATCCGATAAGCGGAGCAGGAAGCGTATGGAAAAGCGGCGTGGGCGGAGTTCGCAGGGGGTCACCATTCGTGAGGTGGCGGCGCGCGCCGGTGTTTCCCCGATGACGGTGTCCCGTGTCATCAACAATGAGAACAACGTCACGCCGGCCACCTCCGCCGCCGTGATGGCCGCCATTCAGGAGCTGAAGTACACGCCCAACCCGGCGGCCCGCCGTTTGGCGGGCTCGGAAACCTTCCGTATCGGCCTGCTGTACAGCAACCCCAGCGTCGCCTTCCTGAGCGAATTCCTGCTGGGCGCGCTCGACGAAAGCAGCAAGACCGGTCATCAACTGGTGGTGGAAAAGTGCGGTGCCACCGCCGCCACGGAAAAGGCGGCCCTGCAGAAGCTGTTGCAGAGCGGCGTCGACGGCGTCGTCCTGCCGCCGCCGCTGTGCGAGGCCAAAAGCATCCTGGCGGAGATCGCCAAGTCCGGCGTGGCCGCCGTGGCCGTGGCCGCCGGTCAGCCGGGCCCTGATGTCGCCACCGTGCGCATCGATAATTACAAGGCCGCGCACCGCATGACCCAGCACCTGCTGTCGCTGGGCCACCGCACCATCGGCTTCATCAAGGGCCACCCCAATCAGACCGTCAGCGACCAGCGCCTGCATGGCTTCCTGGATGCCCTCAGCGAGGCGGGGCTGGATCCCGCGGCGGCCCCGGTGGAGCAGGGCTACTTCAACTACCGTTCCGGCTTGGCGGCGGCGGATAAGCTGCTGGCCCTGAAGGACCGGCCCACCGCCATCTTCGCCGCCAACGACGACATGGCCGCCGCCGTGCTGGCAACCGCTCACCGCCTGGGCCTGAACGTGCCGGTCGACCTGTCCATCGCCGGCTTCGACGACACGCTGATCGCGGGGACCATCTGGCCGGCCCTGACCACCGTGCGCCAGCCCATCGCCGCCATGGGCCGCGCCGCCGTCAGCATGCTGCTGGACGAGGTCAAGCGCCGCCGCGGCGGCGGCACCAGCGCCCCGGCGCAGCAGCTGCTGCGCCACACGCTGGTGGAACGCGAGTCGACGGCGGCCCCCTCCGGAAAATAATTTCCGTCGGTCGGGAATAAGCCGGGGCACCGGCCGGTCTTGCCCCCTGGAACCACCTTTTCCAGGGGAGCGGCAGCATGGCCCACCAACCTTCATTGCCTGCGGATGAGATCGACACGGGGCGCCGGCACGCCCTGAGGTGCATGGCCTGGGCCGGCACTGGCCTGGTATGGAGCGTGGCTGGCGGCGTGCCGCTGACGGCCGGCCTGATTGGCGGCGGCGCTCAGGCGGCGCCGGTCCATCCCGGCCTGACCTTCGCCCAGATCAGCGACAGCCATGTCGGCTTCGACAAGCCGGCCAACCCCGACGCGCTGGCGACCTTGCGGGAGGCGGTGTCCGGTGTCCGCAGCCTGCCGACCAAGCCCGCCTTCGTCATCCACACCGGCGACATCAGCCACCTGTCGCGCGATGAGCAGTTCGACGCCGCCGACCAGGCCTTGAAGGAACTGGGCGTGCCCGTCTTCTTCGTGCCCGGCGAGCACGATGTGCTGGACGACGGCATGGGCGCCGCCTATCTGGCCCGTTACGGCAAGGGGCCCAACGGCAAGGCGCTGGGGGCGGGCTGGTACAGCTTCGACCATGGGGGCGTGCACTTCGTGGCCCTGGTCAATGTCGTGAACCTGAAGGGCGGCGGGCTGGGCAACCTGGGGGAGGACCAGTTGGCCTGGCTGGCCGATGACCTGCGCGCCCTGTCCGCCAGCACGCCGGTGGTGGTGTTCGCCCATATCCCGCTGTGGACCGTCTATCCGGAATGGGGCTGGGGCACCGACGACGGCGCCCGCGCGCTGAGCCTGCTGGCCCGCTTTGGCAGCGTCACCGTGCTGAATGGCCACATCCACCAGATCCTGCAGAAGGTGGAGGGCAACGTGGCCTTCCACACCGCCCGCTCCACGGCCTTCCCCCAGCCGTCACCCGGCAGCGCCCCGTCGCCGGGGCCCATGAAGCTGCCGGCGGACAAGCTGCGCGGCGCCCTGGGAGTCACCACCGTTACCTACCGCGCCAAGGCCGGCCCCCTGGCCGTCGTCGACGCCACCCTCGGTTAAGCGAGAAAGCCCATGCGTTCCTTTATTCATGCCGCGCGCGTCGCGGCCGTGCTGTTCTGCGCTCTGGCGGGACAGGCTCAGGCCGAAACTGTCGAGATCCGCATCGACAACTTTACCTTCAGCCCGGCGGAGGTGCGTGTGGCGCCGGGCACCACCATCGTCTGGATCAACGCCGACGACATTCCCCATGCCGTGGCTGCCAACGACAAGTCCTTCAGGTCCAAGGTGCTGGACACGGAGGAGAAGTACAGCCGCACCGTGGCGGGGCCGGGTACGATCGATTACTTTTGTTCCCTGCACCCGCATATGACCGGTCGCATCATCGTGGATGGCAACGGCTCAGGTGGGGCAGGGGGGCATTAGGAGGCGGGCGCCTTGAAGGGTGACGAGACGGCGGACAGGACCCGTCGCTTCCAGGACCTGGTGCTGATCCACCTCGACGCCGCCTATGGCTTGGCGCGCTACATGACGCGCGACCCGGTGGTGGCGGAGGATATCGTCCAGGACGCCTTCCTGCGGGCCCACCGCGCCTTCGACGGCTTTCGCGGCGGCGACGCCCGGGCCTGGCTGCTGACCATTGTGCGCAACAATGTCCGCAGCTGGGCCGCTGCCCGCCGTGACCGGGCCGAGCAGGCGCTGGAGTCGGTGCCCGGGCAGGGCGCGGACATCGCCGATGAGGCGGCGCCGACCCCGGAGGCCTGGCTGGCGGCGCAGGAGGATGCGGCCGACCTGCGTGCCCTGATCGAGGGACTGCCGCCGGCCTTTCGTGAAACCCTGCTGCTGCGGGAGATGGAAGAGATGTCCTATCGCGACATCGCCGCCGTGACCGGCGCGCCCGTGGGGACTGTCATGTCGCGGCTGGCCCGCGCGCGCGACCTGCTGGCCGCCGCCTGGCGGCGGCGAGAGGCTGGAGAGACGAGATGACGGCATGCCCGGACAAGGCGGAGCTGCTGCACGGCCTGCTGGACAACGAACTGGATGCGGCCCATGCCCGCGAGCTGGAGGCGCACATCGCCACCTGCCCGGCTTGCGCCGAGGCGTTGGCGGAGCTGTGGGCCCTGCGCGCGCTGCTGGCCGATCCCACCCTGCGGCCCAAGGCGCCGGCGGCCTTGCGCGCCCGCGTCCTCGCGGACATCGGCGCCGTCGATCCTTTGCGCCCTGTCGGCAAGTCTCAGGGCCGGCCCCGGGGCCGACCCTGGTCCCGCCAGCTGCGGCGCTGGGGCGGGGCGGGGATGGGTGTCGCCATCGCCGCCAGCCTGCTGTTGCTGATGGTGGCCCCGTTCGGGGGCGACGCGGCGCTGGAACGGGAATTGGTGGCGGGGCATGTCCGCTCCCTTCAGGCGCAGCACCTGCTGGACGTACCGACCAGCGACCACCATACGGTGAAGCCCTGGTTCGCCGGCAAGCTGGATTACTCCCCGCCCGTGCCGGAACTGGCGGCGGCCGGCTTCCCCTTGCAGGGCGGGCGGCTGGATTACCTGGCCGGCCGGCCGGTGGCAGCCTTGGTCTATCGCCACGGCGCCCATGTCCTGAACCTCTATGTCTGGCCCGGCGACGGTCCCCGCGAGCCGGCCTTCGAGGCGCGTGATGGCTACAACCTCATGAGGTGGCGGGACGGCGGCATGGCCTACTGGGCGGTGAGCGACGTGGGTGTGGAGGAGATGCACGCCTTTGCCACAGCCCTGGCCGGGGCCGTCGCGGCCCAGAATCCTGGCAAACCTTAGCGCGAAACCTTCGTGCGTCCCGCGTCGAATTCCGGACTGGTATGGTAACGTCGCCTTGACAGCGCTTCTCCCTGGCCTCTAATGTTAGCGTTAACAAGGGCCGCCTGGCGATAACGCACCTTGGGAGGAGTTCAAGAGATGGGGTACCCGGTCGACACGCCGGTGCAGACTACGCACGACAGCATTTTTCCCGAGGACAGCGCGGACGCCGTTCTGTTGGGCCGTATCGACGCGGGCGAGGGGCCGACGCCCATCCTGATCCGCAACGGCGAGATTTTTGACCTGTCGGGCGTGGGCCCGACCGTGTCCGAACTGATGAACCGTCTTGAGCCCGGCCAGATCCCCGAGGGCAAGTCCATCGGCCGCGTGGCCGACTGGGACCTGAACCCCACCTGGGCCGGTGGCACTAAAGGCGCCAAGCTGCTGACCCCCATTGACCTGCAGTGCATCAAGGCCGCCGGCGTGACCTTCGCCGTCTCCGCCCTGGAGCGCGTGATCGAGGAACGGGCGCGCGGCGATGCCGGCAAGGCCCTGGAAATCCGCCAGGCCCTGTCGTCCCGTGTCGGCACCGACCTGCGCCTGGTGAAGCCTGGTTCCGAGAATGCCGCCCGCCTGAAAGAGGCGCTGATCGCCGACGGCCTGTGGTCACAGTACCTGGAAGTGGCCATCGGTCCCGACGCCGAGGTGTTCACCAAGGGTCCGACCCTGTCCGCCATGGGCTGGGGCGTGGAGATTGGCGTGCGCGCCGACAGCCACTGGAACAACCCGGAGCCCGAGGTGGTGATCCTGTGCGACGGCCAGGGCCGCGCGCGCGGCGCCACGCTGGGCAACGACGTGAACCTGCGCGACTTTGAAGGCCGCAGCGCCCTGCTGCTGTCCAAGGCCAAGGACAACAACGCGTCCTGCGCCATCGGCCCCTTCGTCCGCCTGTTCGACAACACCTTTACCATGGACCACGTCCGCGAGGCCGTGGTGCACCTAAACGTCACGGGCGAGGACGGCTTCGTCCTGGACGGCAAGAGCACCATGTCCGAGATCAGCCGCGATCCCCTGGACCTGGTCGGCCAGACCCTGAACAAGAACCACCAGTATCCCGACGGCTTCGCGCTGTTCCTGGGGACGCTGTTCGCGCCGGTCGAGGATCGCGACGCGCCGGGCCGTGGCTTCACCCACAAGACGGGCGACATCGTCAGCGTCTCCAGCCCGCGCCTGGGTACCCTGGTCAACAAGGTGGTGCCCTGCCACGAGGCGGCGCCCTGGACCTTCGGCCTGACCGAGCTGATGCGTAACCTGGCCCGCCGCGGCCTGCTGAACGGGTGATGCCCCTGGCGTCACCCACCCAAATCCGTTCTTTTGGGCAAACCCTTTCCTTTTGGGCCTGAATACATCATGACGCACGCCATCTATCCCAGCCTGCAGGGCAAGCGGGTCATTGTTACCGGTGGCGGCTCCGGCATCGGCGCCGCCATCACCGAGGCGTTCGTCCGTCAGGGCGCCCAGGTCTCCTTCCTGGACATCGCGGAAACCGACAGCCGCGCCCTGGAACAATCGCTGGCCGAGGGCGCGACGCATGCGCCCAAGTTCTATAAGTGTGACCTGACCAACCTGGATCAACTGAAGGCGACGCTGGCGGAAATACAGAACGCCGGCCCGGTCGACGTGCTGGTGAACAACGCCGCCAACGACGACCGGCACACGATCGAGCAGATCACGCCGGAATACTGGGACAACCGCATGGCGGTGAACCTGCGGCACATGTTCTTCGCGTCCCAGGCCGTCGTGCCGGGCATGAAGCAGCAGCGCAGCGGGGCCATCATCAACTTCGGTTCCATCTCCTGGCATGTGGCCCTGCCGGAGCTGCTGATGTACCAGACCGCCAAGGCCGGCATCGAGGGCATGACCCGCTCGCTGGCCCGCGACCTGGGGGAGCACAACATCCGCGTCACCTGCGTGGTGCCGGGCGGCGTGCGCACGGAGCGCCAGATGCGCCTGTGGCACAACCCGGAGGAAGAGGCCCGCATCCTGTCGCAGCAATGCCTGAAAGAACGCGTGGACCCGCCGCACGTCGCTGCCATGGTGCTGTTCCTGGCCTCCGACGATGGCCGCATGTGCACCAGCCACGAATACTTCGTCGACGCCGGCTGGCGCTGAGGATTGGGGCCGGTGACGATGGAGCCGCGCTGCATCTGGGCCTTGGGCGCCACCTTGGGGGAGGGACCGGTGTGGTCCCCCCGCGACCGGGCCCTGTGGTTCGTGGACATCAAGAAGCGGCAAATCCACCGCTTCCGCCCCGCGGACGGGGACACCCGCAGCTTCGACGCGCCGGACCAGCCGGGCTTCGCCCTGCCGCGCGCCGGGGGTGGGTTGATCGTGGGCCTTCCCGGCAAGCTGGCTCGTTTCGATAGCGAAACGGGTGTGTTCGAGCCCTTGGTGCCCCTGGAATGGGATCGGGCGGGCAACCGCCTGAATGACGGCTTCGTCGATGCCCAGGGCCGGCTGTGGTTCGGCTCCATGGATGACGCGGAGGAGGGGCCGACCGGCGCCCTTTATTCCTGGACCGGGACGCTGAAGCGCCATGTGGACGGCATCGTCATCACCAACGGGCCCTGCACCAGCCCGGACGGCCGCACCTTCTACCACACCGATACCCTGGGCAAGACCATCACCGCCTACGACCTGTCGGTCGATGGCGCGCTGGACAACGGCCGCCTGCTGATCACCATCGAGGACGGGGCCGGCTGGCCCGACGGAACGGTGGTGGACGCGGAGGGCTGCCTGTGGGTGGGCCTGTTCGGCGGCTGGGCCGCCCGCCGCTACTCCCCGGCGGGGGAGTTGTTGCAGGTCGTGCGCTTCCCCTGCGCCAACATCACCAAGCTTGCCTTCGGCGGCGATGACCGCTTGGATCTCTACGCCACCACCGCCGCCAAGGGCCTGAGCGACGACGATCGCGCCGCCCAGCCGCTGGCCGGCGGCTTGTTCCATTTCAGGGCCACGGTGCCGGGCCTGCCCCCGGCGGAGATAGCGTATGGTTGACCGTCCTTCTGTGCGATTCCGCTCCCGCGATTGGTTTGACGCGCCGGACCGGATCGACATGACCGCGCTCTATCTGGAGCGCTTCATGAATTACGGCATCACGCCGCAGGAACTGCGCTCCGGCAAGCCCATCATCGGCATCGCCCAGACCGGCAGCGACATCTCTCCCTGCAATCGTATTCACCTGGATTTGGCCAAGCGCGTCCGCGACGGTATCCGCGACGCCGGCGGCATTCCCATGGAATTCCCGGTACACCCCATCTTTGAGAACTGCCGTCGTCCGACGGCGGCCATGGACCGGAATCTCGCTTACATGGGCTTGGTGGAGATCCTATACGGCTATCCCATCGACGCCGTGGTGCTGACCACCGGCTGCGACAAGACCACGCCCGCCGGCATCATGGCCGCCAGCACGGTCGACATTCCGGCCATCGTCCTGTCCGGCGGCCCCATGCTGGATGGCTGGCACGAGGGAGACCTGGTAGGGTCGGGTACCGTCATCTGGCGCAGCCGCCGCAAACTGGCGGCCGGCCTGATCGATGAGGAGGAGTTCCTGGACGCGGCGGCCTCCTCGGCGCCGTCGGCCGGCCACTGCAACACCATGGGCACGGCCAGCACCATGAACGCCGTGGCCGAGGGCCTGGGCCTGTCGCTCACCGGCTGCTCCGCCATTCCCGCGCCCTACCGCGAACGCGGGCAGATGGCGTACGAGACCGGCCGCCGCATCGTCGACATGGCCTATGAGGATCTACGCCCGTCCAAGATCCTGTCGCGCGAAAGCTTCCTGAACGCCATCAAGCTGGTGGGTGCGCTCGGCGGCTCTAGCAACGCGCAGCCGCACATCAACGCCATGGCCCGCCACGCCGGCGTGGAACTGACGGCCGACGACTGGCGCATCCACGGCTATGACGTACCGCTGTTGGTCAACATGCAGCCGGCGGGCAAATATTTGGGCGAACGCTTCCACCGCGCCGGCGGCGTGCCCGCCGTGATGTGGGAGCTGCAGCAGGCGGGCAAGCTGTTCGACAAGGCGATGTCGGTCACCGGCCGCCCCATCGGCGAGAACCTGGAGGGCCGCGAGAGCCCGGACCGGGAGATGATCACGCCCTACAGCGCGCCCTTGAAGGAGCGTGCTGGCTTCCTGGTGCTGAAGGGCAACCTGTTCGACTTCGCCATCATGAAGACCAGCGTGATCTCGGAAGAGTTCCGCCAGCGTTACCTGAGCGAGCCGGGCCGCGAGGGTGTGTATGAGGGCCGGGCCATCGTCTTCGACGGGCCGGACGATTACCACGAGCGCATCAACGACCCGGCGCTGAACATCGACGAACGCTGCATCCTGGTGGTGCGCGGCGCCGGTCCGCTGGGCTTCCCCGGCTCGGCCGAGGTGGTGAACATGCAGCCGCCCGACGCGCTGCTGAAGGCCGGCATCACCAGCCTGCCGACCATCGGCGACGGCCGCCAGTCCGGCACCTCGGACAGCCCGTCCATCCTGAACGCCTCGCCGGAGAGTGCAGTAGGCGGAGGGCTGGCATGGCTGCGCACCGGCGACACCATCCGCATCGACCTGAACCAGGGTACCTGCGACATGCTGGTGGATGATGCCGAGATCCAGAAGCGCAAGGCCGATGGCATCCCGCCCACCCCGCCCAGCTACACGCCGTGGCAGGAGATGTACCGCCAGACCGTGGGCCAGCTGGATAGTGGCGGCTGCATGGAGCCGGCGTTGAAGTATCGGGGTGTCGTGGCCCATCCGCCACGGCACAACCATTGATCTGACGGATCCCCGGTGCCTGGCGACGTCATGTCCGGGTGCCGGCGGTGATCTGAGGTGCAAAGGCGTCCCCGTTCCAGGTGGAGCGGGGGCGCCTGGCTTTAGGACAAATGGCGGGCGACGTAGCCCGTCGGGGAGGAATGAATGGGCAACAAGCAAGGCGCACTGTCGCTGACGACGGGCCTGACACTGATCGCCACCCTGGGCGGTCTGTTGTTCGGGTATGACACCGCCGTCATTTCCGGCGCGATGGCCAGCATCGACATCAATTTCATCAAGCCGCTGAATCTGACGGAAACAGCGCATGACAGCCTTAAGGGCCTGACCATTTCCAGCGCGCTGGCCGGCTGCGTCGTCGGTGGCCTCGTCGCGGGCAAGATGGCCGACCGTTTCGGCCGTAAGCCGACGCTGATCGTCGCCGCCTTGATGTTCCTCATCTGCTCGCTGGGATCGGCTTGGCCGGAGTTCGGTCTGGGCACCATCGGCCAGATGGGCCCGGACGCGCTGACGCCCTTCAACATCTACCGCATCATCGGCGGCGTCGGTGTGGGCATCGCCTCGCTGGTTTCCCCCCTCTACATCGCCGAGATCGCGCCGGCCGAGTCCCGCGGCCGCCTCATCTCCTTCAACCAGATCGCCATCGTCGGCGGCATGGTGGGCGTCTATTTCGTGAACTGGGCCATCGCCGGCCTCGGGGACGAAACCTGGCTGCATAGCACCGGCTGGCGCTGGATGTTCGCCTCCGAAGGGCTGCCCTCCATCCTGTTCGCCGTCCTGTTGCTGTTTGCCCCGGACACCCCCCGCTACCTGGTCATGCAGCGCCGTGACAATGAGGCGTTGGACGTGCTGAAGCGTCTGGGCGGTGCCACCGACCCCAAGGTCACGCTGGTCGAGATCGAGGAAAGCCTGGTCGTGACCAACGAACGCCTGTTCGCGTTCGGCGGTCTGGTGGTGTTCGTCGGCATCCTGCTGTCGGTCTTCCAGCAGTTCGTGGGCATCAACGCCGTGCTCTACTATGCCCCGCAGATGTTCCAGAACATGGGCATGGATACCAATGCCTCGCTGTGGCAGACGGTCATCGTCGGCATCGCCAACGTCGCCTTCACCTTGGTCGCCACCGTTTCGGTTGATCGCCTGGGGCGCAAGCCGCTGCTGATCGCGGGCGGCCTGGTGATGACCGTTTCCATGCTGGCGCTGGGCACGCTGTTCGCCACCGGCCAGGCGGGGCTGGCGGCGCTGGCCGCCATGCTGGTCTATATTGCCGGTTTCGCCTTCTCCTGGGGCCCGGTGGTCTGGATCCTGCTGGCCGAGATGTTCCCGAACGCCATCAAGGGCAAGGCGCTGGGTATCGCGGTCGCGGCGCAATGGATCGCCAACCTGCTGGTCACCTGGTCCTTTAACGTCATGGACGGCAATTCGGTCCTGAATGCCCATTTCCACCACGGCTTCGCCTATTGGATTTATGGCCTGTTCAGCCTACTGTCCGCCCTGTTCGTGTGGCGCTTCGTGCCGGAAACCAAGGGCCGCAGTCTGGAAGCCATCCAGGAACTGTGGACCCACAAGCCCCTGCATGACGCCGTGCAACAGGTGAGGGCGGCGCGGTCATGATCCGATCCTTCGGGACAACCAGGGATGGCGCGCCGGTCCGGGCGGTGCCGCTCGGGCCGGCGGACGGCCTTCAGGCAGAGGTGCTGACCTACGGCGGCATCCTGCGACAGCTGTCGGTACCCGGCCCCAAGGGCCGGCGCAACCTGGTCCTGGGTCTGCCGGACGTGGCGGCCTATGAGAACGACCCGGCCTATCTGGGATGCCTGGTGGGCCGCTACGGCAACCGCATCGCCAACGCCCGCTACACGTATCAGGGCCGCACCGTGGAACTGGTGCCCAATGAGGGCGTCAACCAGCTGCACGGCGGGCCTGGCGCTTACGGCCGCAAGGTCTGGCGTCTGCAGGATTTCCAAGGTGGGGCGGACTCCCGGCTGGTGCTGGGCCTGACCTCCCCGGATGGGGAGAACGGCTTCCCCGGCACCCTGGAGGTGACGGCGGAAATCACCATCAGTGGCGGTGACCTGACCCTGCGCTTCACCGCCATCGGTGACGCGGACACACCGGTCAGCCTGACCTGGCACCCCTATTTCAACCTGGCGGGTGACCCGCAGGTGGCGGCCGATCGGCAGATGCTGCGCCTTCGGTCCCAGCATTTCCTGCCCGTGGGCCCCGGCTTGATTCCCACCGGCGCGCTGGAGCCGGTGGCCGGCACGGCCTTCGACTTCCGCCGGCCGCGTCTGGCGACGCCGCGCCACAACCATCCCCAAATCTTCCAGGCCGGTGGTTATGACCATTGCTTTGTCCTGGACCGGGAAGACACCTGGGACGAGGCGGCGGACTGGGCCGCCACGCTGTCCTCGCCCGACAGCGGCGTCAGCCTGCGCCTGCATACCGACCAGCCGTCGGTGCAATTCTACGGCGGCCAGGGGCTGGCATCCCAATACCCGGACCTGGGCACGGGTGTTTGCCTGGAGCCCCAGGCCTTCCCCGACGCGCCCAACCAGCCGTCCTTTCCGGACACCATGCTGAAGGCGGGTGACCGCTACAGCAGGATGATGCGTTTCAGCCTCAGCTGGTGAGCCACCTGGCGGCATGTATTGACAAAGGGTGCCCATCAAGGCGTCATCGCCCGCGATGGACACCCTTTTTCTTTGCACCGCCGCTGCCGTGGCTGTCTTCGCCGCCACCAACATCGATGACCTTTTCATCCTGGTGGCGCTGTTCGCCGGGGGGCGATGGCGTGCCCGGGACATCGCGGCGGGACAATTCATGGGTATCGCCGTCCTGGTGGCCGCCGGATTGACGGGGGCCCTGGCCGCCCTGGTGGTGGACCCGGTCTGGCTGGGATTCCTGGGGGTGGCGCCGGTCCTGCTGGGCGTACGCCTGCTATGGCTGGGCGGAGGTGAGGGGGAAGGCGACGCGCCTGCCGCCCAGGGCGGCGCGTGGGCCGTCGCCGCTGTCACGGTGGCTGGGGGCGGGGACAATATCGGTGCCTACGTGCCGCTTTTCGCCGCCCAGGACGCCAGCCAGATCGTCGTGACCGTGGCAGTGTTCGCTGTGCTGACGGGCGCCTGGGTGGCCTTGGCCCATTGGCTTGCCACCCACCCGTCGGCCGGGCCGCCGGTGCGGCGCTGGGGCGGCCGGCTGCTGCCCTGGGTGTTGATCGGCATCGGCGGTTGGGTGATCGCCGATGCGGGAACGTTCGCGCTGGTCCGATCCTGGTTGGGTTGAGTTTGCTTGTTCAGCCAATGATGATATGGCCTATGCGGGCGTGCTTAGGATGTTCGGCGGCGTTTCGGCTTACGCGTAGGGACCCAGCCGGCCCAGGTTGGCGGCAGCCTTGTCGTAGCCGGGATTGAGGCGCAGGGCGGTGCGCCAGGCATCCGCCGCCTCCGCGCGCCGCCCCAAGGCCAGCAACACGGCCCCCAGGCTGTTCCATGCCTCGAAGAAGCCGGGCTCCGCCGCCAGCACTTGACGCAGCAGCGGTTCGGCCTCCTCCGACCGGCCGGTCTGGTGCAGCAGCAGGCCCAGCAGGTGCAGGGTGTCGCCCCGCGCCTGGGCGTCCGCCGGCCCGTCTGCCAGCAGGCGGCGATAGGCGGCCTCCGCCTCGTCCCTCCGGCCGGCCTGGTGCAGGGCCAGCGCCCCGTTCAGCGTCGTGGGCAGCGTCGGGGGTGGGGAGGCCGCCGCCGGGCCCACCGCCAAAGCCGCCAGGGCGTGAACCATGCGTTGGATCACATCGGCCAGGGTCTCTTCCTCCCTGGGCGCGGGGAAAATGCGCATGGCGGGGTACCAGGGGCGGACCATGGTGCCCAGCCCGCTCCAATCCTGGCTGGGTGTGGAGATGCGCCAGGTGGGCACACCCAGACCGGCCGCGATCTCCCCCACCGACGTGGGGGCGGTGAGCACCAGATCTAGGGTGGAGATGAGGGCAGCCGCCCCTTCCAGGTCGTCGCGCTGGTCCAGGTCCGGCCAGTCGGCGATGTCCAGGCCACGGGCGCGCGCCTGGGGTATTTCGATGGCGGCGATGTCGCGGTTGTACTGCAGGCTGACCAGATGGATGCCCGGCACTTGGGCCAGGGGCAGCCAGTCGGCCAGGGTGGTGTAACTGATGGCCCGCTCCGCCGTCAGCAGGCCGCTGGTCCAGCACAGCCCCACCTTCAGTCCCGGCCCCAAGGCCGCCACCCGCCCTGCCCACAGGGTGGAACGCTCGGGATCGGGCTTCAGGAAGGGGCGGGCGGCCTGGAAGCTGGCCAAGGTGGGACGGCAATAGCGTGCCAGGCTGCCGGTGGGCAGTTGCGTCGTGGCCGTGGCGGTGCGCGGGTCGGCCGAGGTATCCCGCGACCCGCTACGGGCCACCGCCGCCGGGCGACCTACCACCGTAATGGGGGCGAACGACCGGGCGAACAGGGACACCAGCCGCTCGTCGCATTCCAGCAGGATGTCGGTGCCGGCGGCGCGTACGGCGTCGCTCAGGCCGGCGGCCAGGTCGGGCACTTGGCTGGCGAACAGGATTTCATCGCCCAGGCCTTGCTCCCCCCACAGCAGCAGCCGGCGGCCCAACAGGCTGTCCCCTTGCCACACCGGCACCGGGAAGGACCGGCGCACGGAGGGAAAGTGGCTGACCTTCCATCGGCTTTCATGCAGGGTCCAGGCCTCCGCCCCCGGTCCCCGCAGCAGCAGAAGGCGGGCCAGGTTGTAGCGGGCGTCGTGGGCTAGCTGTTCGCTTGTTCCAGGCTGGGCCAGCAGGCGGCGCAATTCATCCACCGCCACCGCCTGCTGCTCCAGCGCCTTGTGCGCCAGCGCCAGGTTCATGCGGGTGCCGCCGTTGGCGGGATCCAGGGAGACCGCCTGGCGCAGGGCCGCGCGCGCCGCGTGCATGGCCTGTTGGTCGAACAGCATCTTGCCCAGGTTGGCATAGGCGCCGGCGAAGGTGGGATCCAGGGCGATGGCGCGGCGCCAGTGGGCCTCCGCCACCAGGGGCTGGCCATTGTGGCGGGCCACCAGGGCCAGTCCGTTCTCGGCATCGGCGGCGAGGTCGGCCGGCAGGCTGGGCAGGGCGGCCAGATGGGCATAGGCGGTGCCGGCCTCCTCCATGCGGCCCGCCTGCCGCCGCTGCTCCGCCACGTTGGCCCAGGCGGGGGCGTAGGCCGGCAGCAGGAACGCCGCCTGCTCGGCGGCGGCCAGCGCGTCGTCCGCCTGGCCCAGGGCGGCTGCGGCCACGCTCAAGGCCAGCCAGCCGGCGCCATCGTGCGGCCAGCGCGCCACCACCTCCCGGTACAGGGTGGCCGCATCGGCCATGCGGCCGGCGGCCAGGGCGGCCTGCGCCCGGCCCAGCAGAGGCGTGGTCATCCCCGGCCGTCCCGCTTCCGCAGCAGGACCCGCAGCGCGGCCAGGAAGCGCTCCGCCGCCACGTCGGCCGGCCAGGGCTCCCAAGGTATGCCGGCGTATTCCTGGTGCAGGGGATCGTCGTCCAGGGGTTGATAGGGAATCTTGAGCGTGCGGCGGATTTCGTCCCGCGACCAGCCAACCACGTGCAGCGCCTCGCTGGCGGCGGCGATGCGATCGGCCCGCTTATGGTTCTTCTTGGTGGTCAGGTTCCAGGCCGGGATCTGGTACCTCAGGGTGATCGCCCCCTCCAGCCGTGCGGCCAGGGCCTTATACTCCGGTCCCAGGAAGGGCTTCAGCGGTGAAATGGCGTCGAAGCCCAGCAGGCCCTCGTCGGCGTCGTGCAGCAGCTCCCGCAACTCCGCCGCCGGGCTCAGCGGCTTTTCGGCCTGGGCGCGCGACAGGGCCAGCACGGTCAGGGAATGCTGGGCGACCGACAGGGGCAGGGGCCAGCGGGAATGCCCGCCCCAGCGGTAGGTGCGGGCCAGGCCCATGGCTAGGTCCTCGTCATCCCAGTCCAGGGGCGTGGGCGCCAGCAGGTTCAGATGGCGCCGCGATGGCAACCTGACCCAGGCCCGTGCCTCACCGCTCATGCCTGCCGCCTCCCTCCACCGCCATCCTGTAACAGATAGCGCGTCGGATGGGGTCAGGGCTAGGTCCGGATCAGGTCGCGCGTGGCGGCGGGGGTGTCCCCGCCGGGGAAGACGGCCTTGTCCAGGGCCCCGGTGTCCAGGCCGAAATGATCCCGCAGGATGCCTTTCATCACGGCGCGCAGATCCTGCGTGGGCGCCAGGTCGCGGCCCTGGTAGAGGCGATCGTTGGCCAGGCCGGGCCAATCGGCCAGCACGCGCCCGCCCTGCACGGCGCCGCCCGCCAGGAGGGCGGCCGTGGCCGTGCCGTGGTCGGTGCCGCCGGTGCCGTTGGGCCGGGCGGTGCGCCCGAACTCCGTCACCACAGCCACCACCGTCTGCCGCCAGGCGGGGCCCAGGCTGGCGCGCAAGGCCACCAGCACCTTGGACAGGTTGCCCAGGGCGCCGGCCAGCCGGCCGGCGGTCGTGCCCTGCTGGGCATGGGTGTCCCAACCCTGCAGGTCCATGACGGCGACGCGCGGGCCGTTCGTGTCGGCCAGCAGGCGGCCGGTCGCGGTACCCAGCTGCGCCGGGTCCAGGCGCACGGCCTTGGGTCTGGGGGCGCCGTCCATCATCGCCCCGTCCATGGCGCCATCGGCGTCGGTATTGAGGGCATGGTCGGCCATGCTCGCCGAGCCCAGGCCGGCCTTCAGGGCATTCGCCAGCATGGGATCGTCGGCGTACAACGCCACCACCCGGTCCAGGAAATCCCCGTCCGCCTCCTTCAGTGGCGATGGCGACCAGGAGGCGACGGGGGCGGCCCCGCGCAGCACCAGGGGCACGCCTTGGCCAACGGCCAGGCCCAGGCGCCGCCCGCCGGTGTCGCCACCCAGCTGCGCCAGGGCCCGGTTCAGCCAGCCGCTGGCCACACCGTGCGGTGTCACCGTTCCGTTCTCCAGCAGATCCTGAGCGTCGAAATGGCTGCGGTCTCGGTAGGGGGTGGCGACGGCGTGGGCCACCAGCAACTGGCCTTCCTTGTACCAGGGATGGATGTCCGCCAAGGCCGGGTTCAGGCCGAAGAAGCCATCCAAGTCCAGCACGCCGCCCTGGGCGTTGGGATCCGGCAGGGCCAGGCGGCCGCGCAGGGCCGCATAGTCGCGGTCGGCATAAGGGGCGACGGCGGCCAGGCCGTCCATGCCGCCGCGCAGCACGATCAGGATGAAGCGCTGCTCGCCCACCGTGCGGGCGAAGCTCACCTGCGGCAGCAGCGACAGCGCCGCGGCGCCGCCCAGGCCGGCCAGCAGGTGGCGACGGTTAAAGGGAAGAAAGGCGGTCATGATGGGCACTCCTTCAGCGCCGCTGGAATTCGGGGGCGGAGATCAGCAGGGCCAGGCCCTCGGCGGCGCTGGGGGCGCGGGCCACGGCCTGGCGGGTGGCGTCACCCGCGAACGGGCCCAGTGCCTGCTCCGCGATCCGGCGGGGGTCGATGCGGTCGCCCAGCTTTTCCCCCACGGTCAAGGCCCAGTCGACCCGCTGCACCATGGCTTCAGGCCCCACCCAGTCGGCGGCCTGGTCCGGCCAGCCGGCGGGCGAGGGGGCGGCGAAGGGCATCTGACCCAGCAAGGCCAGGGAGCGCAGGGCGGGCTCGGCGCGCGCCGCCTTCATGTCGGTGTCGCCGTCGTCCACCGCCGGGTGGATGTCCGTCCCCAAGGCGCGGCCGGTGGAGACCACCAGTTCCGTCGGCGTTTTCACCTTGCGGGCCTCGGGTGCCCAGGCGGCATCCTGGTGCAACAGGGTGCGGGTGACCTCTCCCAGATGGCCGTCGCTGTCGTGGTAGCTTTTCTCCAGCGCCGCCACCACGGCTGGCGGCGGATCGTCGGCAATGAAGTGCCGGGCCAGCTTGGTGGCGACATGGCGGGCCGTGGCCGGATGGCGGGCCAGGCGCTGCAGGGCCAGCAGGCCTTCGCCCATGCCATCCTCGCTGTAGCGCTGGCCCAACAGGATCTTGTCGCCCGGCTCATGCAGGTTGGCGCGGAACAGGAAGGTGCCGGTATCTCGATCCCGCTCCGCCGCGACGCTCCAGCCCGTCAGCACGCGGGCCAGCTCGCGCACGTCGGTCTGGCTGTAGCCCCCGTCAACGCCCAGGGTATGCAACTCCAGCAATTCGCGGCCCAGATTCTCGTTCAGGCCGCGCTGCCGCCGGATGCCCGCCACGCTATCCGGCCCCGCGGACACGGCATTGTCCAGATAGGCCAGCATGACCGGGTGGCGGGTCACGGCCAGCAGCATGTCGGCGAACCGGCCGGTGACGTGCGGGCGGATGGCCTCGTTCTCGTAGGGAACCACAGCGGCAGCGACGATGGGCCGGCTGGTCGAGACGGTGAAGTGGTTGGACCAGAAATGCACCAGCCGTTCGCGCAGGGGCGCGTCGGTGGCGATCGCGGCCCGGGTGCGCCGTGCGGCGTCGTCGCGATAGGCGGCGCGCAGCGCCTCGCGGAGGGGTTTGCGCGCCTCCTCGTCCTTTTCCTTGCGGGCGGCGTAGGTCGCGGCCAGGCGGGTGGCGCTGTCCTCCACCCCATGCAGATCCGGCGGCAAGCCGGGGTCCCGCGCCAGCTGCGCTTCCAACCAGCCGCGGGGATCGGATTGGGCCGCCGTGATGTCGCCGGGGCGGGCGCCCAGGCCGAATCGGTTGGTGGCGATGGCCGCTTGCAGGGTCATGCGGATGGTCCTCGAACAGGCCGATTTCGGGATCGGCGTCCCGGTGTTTCCACGCCTGTGCTTCAGCGCCGCGTTTGGCGCCAGGGGAAACATCCCGTCTTGCCCCTGGTACGACCCATGCCGGCCGGACCCTGCAATGCCCGCGATGACCGAAGAATGGCGGGCCCACCGGCGTCGTCAGCCTTCCATCGCCGCGCCGGGGGTGTCAGCATTGGGTGTAGGCAAGGCGGGGGCGGGCATGGCTTCGGGGCGGGGCCGGCGTCGGCGGCGGGGGCTGGGGGGCCTTCTCGCCACGGTCGGCGTAGTTTTCGGATTAGGAATGGCGCGGGCGGGCGTGCCGCCGGGAGCGGAGGCCGGCCAGAAGGCGCCACCGCCGGCCCATCTGTCGCCCGCCAACGTGTCGCGGGACAACCTGTCGCGGGACAACTGGTCGCCGGTGTCGGTGTCGCGCGACGGGCGGGTGGGACCCTATGTTCCCCTGGCGCGGGCGGCGCATCCCTGGCGGATTTGTGCCCTGCTGCCGGGCACGCAGGACAAGTTCTGGTGGGGCGTATCCTGGGGGCTGGTGCGCGAGGCTGAGCGGCAGGGTGTGGTCATAGGCGTCTACCAGGCCGGTGGCTATGACAAGCTGGATGTGCAGAAGGCGCAATTGGACACCTGCCGCACGCTGAAGCCCGACGCCTACATCGTGGCCGCCATCACCAGCGATGGGTTGGACGCGCAAGTCGCCGCCATCGCCGACGGTGGCCGGCCATTGATCGACCTTATCAACGGCATGGCATCCCCTTACGTCACCGCGCACATCCTGGGGAATTTTCGCGAGAACGCCCGCTTTGGCGCCAACTATATCTTGGAACACCGCGCGGACTGGGAAAAGGCGGCCGGCCGGCCGCTGAAGGTGGGATGGCTGCCGGGGCCTAAAGGAGCCGAATGGGCGGACGCCATGGAGGCGTCCGCGCTGGATGCCTTGCGCCGCGCGGGCGTGGAGGTCATCCACGGCGGCTATGGCGCCACCGGGATGTCGACGCAGATGGATTTGGTGCGCGCCCTGTTTGACCGGGTGCCGGATGTCGACGTGGTCTTCGGCAACGCCGTGGCCATCCAGGCGGCGGCGAACTACCTGCGCTCCCGTCACGACGGCGGCACCCACCTGGTGGCGACCTACGCCACCGACGGCATCACCGATTTGGTCCGCGACGGCACCATCGAGCTGGCGGTATCCGACTCCCCCATCGTGCAGGCGCGCATTGCGGTGGATTTGGCCGTGCGCGCGTTGGAGGGACGGCCCCACGGCGTATGGAACGTCATGACGGTGGACCGGCTGGACCGGGCGCGGCTGGCCGGCTATGACCTGTCCCGCATCGCCGTGCCGGAGGGGGCGCGGTTTCAGCTGCGCCCCCTGTCGCCTCTGGGCCCGCCCCTGGGGCCACCCCTGGGGCCAAGCGTGCCGCCTGGCCCGTTGCCTGCCGGCGTGGGCGGTCCGCCACCCGGCTGGGGATCATGAAAAGCCGCTTCACGGTTAAGGTTGGAGTGTGAAAGCGGCCAAATGAAAAAGGCGGGCGCCAGGGCCCGCCTTCTCCATGACTGAGGCACTAAGCCGCGGCGCCTTATTCGGCGGCGGCGCTGCTGCTGCGGCGGCGCTTGCCGCTGGGCTTGTCCTCGGTGCGGGAGCGCTGGCCCAGCCCGATGGCCTTGGCCAAGCCCGAACGCTGCTCGGCATAGTTGGGGGCGACCATGGGATAATCGGACGGCAGGCCCCACTTCACGCGGTATTCCTCCGGCGACAGGCCGTAGGCGGTGCGCAGGTGGCGCTTCAGCATCTTCAGCTTGCGGCCATCTTCCAGGCACACGATGTAGTCGGGGGTGACCGACTTGCGGATCGGAACGGCCGGGGTCAAGGGTTCCGCCGGGGTGGCGACCACTTCCTCGGGCGTGACCAGTCGACGCAGGGTGTCGTGCACCTGCTTGATCAGATCGGGCAGGGCGGCCGGGGCCAGCGTGTTACCGGCAACATAGCTCGTGACGATCTTTCCGGTCAGGGCGATGATCTGCAGGTCGTCATTGGAATCGGATATCGGTTGTGTCATGTCCAGCCCTGGCGTTGTTTGTCACTTGTTGCAGGTTTTGTTGGACGGACTATAACCGAATTTATCTTGTTTGTATTGAAAAGAAGTGGTTTCCCCCTTGGAATTGCAGAAATGGGGGAAAACTTGGGGGGCTAGAGTAATGGGCGGTCCAGTTACCCACCCCATTAAGGCGAAAACCCGAGAGAATCGGAAGCTGTAACCCGTTACATGCTCAGGAGCGGAAGTCGCCTTTATGGCGACTCCCAATCCGTTTCAAACGCTTCGCTGGGAAAAGTTGAATGGCGCGTTAACCACGGTTCAACGGCTCAGGCACCAGGCTTCAGGTGCTGCCCGGTGGTGTCTTGCCCAGCGATGTCTTGAATGAACTGCCAGGCCACGCGGCCGGAGCGGTTGCCCCGCGTTACCGCCCATTCCACGGCGCGGGCGTGCAACTCTTCAGAGGGCAGGGTTAGGCCCAATGCCGCAGCATAGCCGTCAACCATGGCAAAATAGGTATCCTGGTCGCAATTGTGGAAGCCCAGCCACAGGCCAAAGCGATCCGACAGGCTGACCTTCTCCTCCACCGCTTCAGACGGGTTGATGGCCGTCGATCGCTCATTGTCGATCATATCCCGGGGCATCAGGTGGCGGCGGTTGGAGGTGGCGTAGAACACCACGTTGGCCGGACGACCCTCCACCCCGCCTTCCAGCACCGCCTTCAACGATTTGTAATGGGCGTCATCGTTGGTGAAGGACAGGTCGTCGCAGAACAGGACGAAGCGGCGACCGCTGTCGCGCACGGCGGCCAGCAGGCGGGGCAGGGACGGAATGTCCTCGCGGTGGATTTCCACGAGCGCCAGGGGGCCGTGGCCAGGAGCGGCACCGGCGGCCTCATTCACCGCCGCATGCACTGATTTCACCAGCGAGCTTTTGCCCATGCCGCGTGCGCCCCACAGCAGGGCGTTGTTGGCGGGCAGGCCCTGGGCGAAGCGGCGGGTGTTTTCCAACAGGATGTCGCGCTGGCGCTGCACCCCCTGCAGCAGGCCGATGTCCACCTTGGAAACCTCGGGCACAGGCGACAGGCGATCCCCCTCCGCATGCCAGACGAAGGCGTCGGCGGCCTGGAAATCGATGGGGGCCGGCGGGGGCGGTGCCAGCCGGTCCAACGCGTCGGCGATGCGGGTTAGGAGCGGCAGCAAGGCGGAATCGGTGCTTATGGGGGCGATCACAGGGCTTGTTTCCTTCTGTCCATTTCTTATCGCGCCCATCCCTTTCTTCCCCGCCAGCGGCGGCGGGGGTGGGCGGCGGCCTGCCTATTCAACCGGGGAACGGTACGGGGATGGCCGCCGGGCGGCAACCCGCACCGATGGAGGGTCTGAGATTGGGTTGCAACATGGCCGGCGGTCGGTATAGTCGCGCCCAAACGTGGGCATGCCCGCCCCGTTGGCTTTTGTTATTCCCGCACGCTGGAGCAATCGTCCCATGTTCGTGTCCACCGCCCAGGCCCAGACCACCGGCGGCGCCGGCCCCGTCGATGCCGGCTCGCTGATGCAGATCCTGCCCTTCGTGGCGGTGTTCCTGGTCATGTACTTCTTCCTGATGCGGCCGCAGCAGAAGAAGATGAAGGAACACAAGAACATGCTGGAGTCGCTGCGCCGTGGCGACAAGGTCGTCACCGGCGGTGGCATCATCGGCACCGTGGTGAAGGTTGGCGACAACGACGAGGTCACCATCGACGCCGGCGAAGGCGTGAAGTTCCGCGTCCTGCGCAGCACCATCACCACCGTGCTGGCCAAGACCGAACCAGCCAAGACCGAGACCGACTCCAAGTGAGCCAAGGCGGGTCGGGTTTGAAACCGATGCCGCTGCACGCCAGGTAAAAGGCCCGGCACCCGCATCCCCCAAGGGGCGAGTGTCAGGCCTTTTTCATTGTGGGAGGGCTGGAAGCCCATGGACATCACCCCCCTGATCCCGGCAGACCGCCAAGTCATCGACGCCTACGGCCCCGGCCGCTTCCGCGTCAGCAACGTGGTCTATGAGACGCCCATCATCGTCTTCCCCGACCGCACCATCCCCTGGACCGTCGATGGGTTCGCCGGTCTGCAGCCGGATGATTTCGCGGCCCTGATCGCCGAACAGCCGTCGCTGGAGATCGTGCTGCTGGGCACCGGGCCCACCATGCAGCTGTTCACCTCCACCCTGCGCCGTGCCGTCAAGGAACGCGGCCTGGGCGGCATCGACGCCATGGACACGGGTGCCGCCTGCCGCACCTATAATGTGTTGCTGGCGGAAGGCCGCCGCGTCGCCGCGGCTTTGCTGCCGGCTTGAGCGCCCCCGGAATTCAGGCGAACAAAAACCCCGGCCCTCGCAAGAAGGCCGGGGTTCGTATTTGAGCTTCCGCCCTGGACTTTTCAGCCCAGGGTCATCGGCCGAGGTTCGTCAGCCCAGGTTCTGGGCCGCGAATTCCCAGTTGGCCAGCGTGTCGACGAAGGCCTTCAGGAAATCGGGGCGACGGTTGCGGTAGTCGATGTAGTAGGCGTGTTCCCACACGTCGGCGGTGATCAGCGGCTTCAGGCCGTGGGCCAGCGGCGTGTCGGCGTTGGCCGACTTCGTGATCTTCAGCTTGCCTTCCTTGGTGTCTTCCACCAGCCAGGCCCAGCCGCTGCCGAACTGGCCGATGCCGGCGTCAACGAAGGCCTTCTTGAAGGCCTCGACGCTGCCGAAGTCGGAAATGATGCGCTTCTCCAGCTCACCGGGGATGGCCGAGGCCTTCGGCGTCAGGCTGTTCCAGAAGAAGGTGTGGTTCCAGTGCTGGCCGGCGTTGTTGAAGATGGCCTGGGACTCGGCCTTGCCGGCGGTCGCCTTGACGATGTCCTCCAGGCTCTGGCCCTCGAACGCGGTACCGGCGATCAGCTCGTTCAGCTTGGTCACGTAGGCGTTGTGGTGCTTACCGTGGTGGAAATCCAGCGTCTCGGACGACATGTAGGGCTGCAGGGCGTCCTTGGCGTAGGGCAGAGGGGCAAGTTCGAAAGCCATGGTTTTCCTCGTCTTCTACGGGGTTATTCGGGAGTGGGCCGACGCGGCCGTCATGCGGGGGCCGGCGGTCCACCGGGACCGTTATTCTTCAACGAAATCATGCCCCGGCGGGGACGCCCGGGCATGTGGGCGCGATCACATCAGGGCAGCCGCCCGCGCCCTGGTTTGCGCACCCGGAGCAAGGGGGTAACACGAACATTCCCATCCCGGGAAGCGAATAGAACCGGTTTGGGGGCGGAAAGATTAACCTTATTGTTGCGGCTGCCGTTCCGGGCCGGGGGTGTCCTGATCACTCTCCCCGCCCGGGTCGATGGGCGGGCCGGAGGGTGGGGCGGGCGCCATGCCCGCCATGCTGCGGGCCAGCGCCAGCCGGGCGCGCACCACCACCCAGCCGCGGGCGAGCGGGCCCAGGCTGATGCCCTGGGCCAGGGGGTCGCGGCGGCGCAGGCGTCCGGCCATCAGTCGCGCGGCATGCAGCAGAACGGCCGTTTCCATGCGCAGGCCGGGATCGCGTAAAGCGCCCGGCAGGGCGCGGGCATGGTCCAGCTGGCGGTCGATGCGGTCCAGCATGCGGTCCAGCACGACGCGCACGGCCGGGGTCGCCCGGTGCTCCACCAGGTGCTCCGGGCTGGCGCCCACGGCGTCGAACCAATCCAAGGGGAAGTAGCAGCGGCCCAGCCTCACCCAATCGTCCCGGCATTCCTGCACAACCCGCAGCAGGCGGATGGCCGTGCACAGCGCGTCCGTGGCGGCCAGCGCGTCGGCGCTTTCGCCGTAGAGCTCCAGGATATGGTGCCCTACCGGGTTGGCCGCCAGCCGGCAGGCCATCAGCACATCGCCCCAGGTTCGTGCCCGGTACCCCTCCGCATCGCGCCGGAAGGCCTGCAGCAATTGCCGGGCGTGGAGGGAGGACCCGCCGGTGATGGCCAGGCTGGCCTTCAGTTCCAAGGCGGGGCTGAGCCATGAGGACACGCCGCCGCCGCTGACCAATGCCCGTTCCAGCGCGTCCAGTTGGGCGACCTTGGCCTCCGGCTCCAGGTTGGCGTCGCCCGTGATGTCGTGCGCCAGCTTCAGGAACGAAGCGAAGGCCGCCGCGTGGCGCCGCATGGCCTTGGGCACCCGCCGCAGGGCCGAGGCGTAGCCCCCCTGGACGGGCGGGCGGCGGGGGGCCGCGCGCGTGCGTCCGATATGGGCGGTCTTGATACGGAAGTCGGCCATGGGCGGTCTTCTGTCCGGGCAGCGAAGGACGCGGGATGGAATAGGGACACAGAGTGCCAGAGCTTGGCCGCCGGATGAAGCTTGCGTTTGGCAGAGGCCGAAGTGGGTGGAAGGGGCAGGGGCACGGGGCCGCCTTGACGGATCCGGTCCGCTTGCCTAATATACGAACATCGAAGATATATTCGATATACGAAAATAAAAGAGGGAGGGTGGGCATGACTGTCCAGGCTGGAACGGCGGGGGCCGGGTTGCCGCTGCGGCTGCACCACAACGCCTATGTCACGGCGGATATGGAGGCGACGCGCCGCTTTTATGAGGATCTGGTGGGCATGCCGCTGGTGGCCACATATTGCGAGACCGACCATCTATTCGGCGCCGACCGGGTTTATTGCCACTGCTTCTTCGCGCTCAACGATGGCGGAGCCCTGGCCTTCTTCCAGTTCGCCAGCCCCGAGGACCAGGCCCTGTTCGGTCCGGCCATGCCGCCCTCGCCCTTCCATCACATCGCGCTCAAGGTGGATGCCGCCACGCAAGCCGCCGTCCACGGCCGCTTCCGCGACGCCGGCGTGCCCGAGCCGTCGGACGACTGCTATTTCCTGGACCATGGATATTGCCAGTCGCTGTACGTGCGCGACCCCAACGGCCTGATCGTGGAGCTGACGGTGGACGCGCCCGGCATCGAGGACACGGATGAGGAGCGCAAGCGCAACGCGCATGCCGACCTTGCCCGCTGGCTGGGCGGCGACCACCGTTCCAACAACCTTTACCGCCCGCAATAACCGGCTTCACCCCAGCCGACGCCAGGGGGACGGCCGTCGCCGCCCTTCAAAGGAAAGTCATTGATGAAGATCGGACCTGACACGACGCCGACCACGGCCATTTCCGGCTCCAACGCCGAGACCATCATCGTCCGGGGCCATGACCTCGTTCAGGATCTGATCGGCACGGTCAGCTTCACGGACCATGTGTGGCTGCTGGTCTGCGGCACGCTGCCCAGCCCGGAGCAGCGGCGGGTGCTGGACGCCGCCCTGGTCGCCATCGCCGAGCATGGCTTGGTGCCCAGCGTGCAGGCGGCGCGCATGACCCTGGCGGCCGCGCCGGAGGCCCTGCAAGGCGCCGTCGCTGCCGGCCTGCTGGGCTGCGGCTCCGTTATTCTGGGCAGTGCCGAGGCGGCGGGCCGCTTCCAGAGCCAGGTGCTGGACGTGGCCAGGGGCAACGACGGTGACCTGGACGCTGCCATCACCGCCACCGTGCGGGCCTATCGCGCGGAGAAGCGGGCCATTCCGGGGTATGGCCATCCCTTGCACAAGGACGGCGATCCCCGCGCTCTGCGCCTGTTCACCCTGGCGGAGGAGGCGTCGCTGGCGGGCCCGCACATGGAGGTGGCGCGCCGGGCGGAACACCTGCTGCCCGACCTGGTGGGCAAGCCGCTGAAGATGAACGTGTCGGCCGCCATTCCAGCCGTGCTGCTGGACGCGGGATTCCCGCTGCTGGCGGTCAAGGGCGTGCCCCTGCTGGCGCGCACCGCCAGCCTGGTGGCCCATTTGCTGGAGGAGCAGCGGCACCCCATCGGCTTCCGCATGTCGCACGCGGCCAGCGGCGCCATCCGGTATGACGGGCCGGCGCCGGACGGTTTTGTCGCCGATGAGAATTGAGTGGATGAGAACGGATAGTCGAAAGGTTGCAGGCTGATGGTTGAGGTGCTGAAAGGCATACGGGTGGTGGAGCAGGGGACGTTCATCACGGGTCCCTGTGCCGCCATGCTGCTGGCGGACCTGGGGGCGGACGTCATCAAGATCGAATCGCCCGAGGGCGGCGACCCCTACCGCACCTTCAAGGACGGGCACTACAGTGCCCACTTTCAGGCCTACAACCATGCCAAGCGCAGCCTGTGCCTGGATCTGAAGAAGGCGGAGGACCGCACGCTGTTCCACGGGCTGGTCAGCAGCGCCGACGTCTATATCCAGAACTTCCGCCCCGGCGTCGCCGGCCGCATCGGTGCCGGCTGGGACGACTTGTCGGCGGTGAATCCCAAGCTGGTCTATTGCTCCATCAGTGGCTTCGGCCCGGACGGGCCCTACAGCCGCCGGCCCAGCTATGACAGCGTGACCCAGGCACTGAGCGGCTTCCTCAGTGTCGCCATCGACCCCGCCAACCCGCGCCTGCTGGGCCCCGCCCTGGCCGACGCCATCACCGGCCTATATGCCGCCCTGGGCATCCTGGGCGCGCTGGTGGAACGGGGACGGACGGGCGTGGGCCGCCTGCTGGAAATCTCCATGCTGGAGGCGATGATGCACTTCGCCATCGAGCCGTTCGCCGGGTATTTCGCCCTGGGCGAGGTGCCGACGGGCATGGATCGGCCCCGCCTGGCCCAGGCCATGATCCTGACCTGTGGCGACGGCAAGCACGTAGCCGTGCATATGTCGTCGCTGGAGAAGTTCTGGGACGCGCTGGTGGCCGGCATCGGCGGGCAGGCCCTGACCCAAGATCCGCGCTTCGCCACCCGCCTAGCCCGCATCGACCATTATCCACAGTTGGTGGCGGCGTTGAACGCCATCTTCGCGACCCGGCCGCGGGCGGAGTGGGTGGCGCTGCTGAGCGATACGGACCTGCCCTTTGCCCCGGTGAATTCCATCGCCGACACCGCCGCGGATCCACAGGTGGAGCACCTGAAGATGCTGGTGCCCGTGGCCAAGCGGATCGAGGGGGCAAGCCGCCTGGTACGCTCGCCCTTCGCCTATGGTGGCGCCCGCGACGATGCGGTGGTGGCGGCCCCGCTGTTGGGCCAGCACAGCGCCGGCATCCGCGCAGCCCTGGTCGAGAACCCCGGCACCTGGCCCGGGTGATCAGCGCCGACGCATCAGCGTCAGCGGCCCAGGGCCACCGTGTCGGCCACGGGCAGCAGCCCGTTACCCGAGGGCAGGCGGCGCAGTTCGCGGGAAATCTGGTCGGCCACACCGCGCAGATGGTCCAGGCGCTCGGCCACCAGCTGGTCCTTGGCATAGCGCTTGGAATGGCTGGCGGAATTCAGGGTGGCGATGGTGCGCCCACCCTGGTCTTTCAGCGGCACGGCCAGGGAGACGACGCCGTAGGCCAGTTCATCCTCAACCGCGCAGTAGCCGTCCTTGCGCACCTGGGTGATCAGGTCGAACAGTTGGTCCCGGTCCACCACGGTTTTCTCGGTGATGGGCGCGATGGCCGCCTTGTCCAGGAAGGCGCGCAGCATGGGGTCGGGCAGGGCCGCCAGCAGTACGCGGCCCATCGCCGTGGCGAATGCGGGGAAGCGGCTGCCGACATGCGCCTCCAGCCGCACCAGGGTACGGACGGAGGCGCGGGCGACATAGATGATGTCCTCCCCGTCCAGCACGCTGATGGACGCGCTGTCCGACGTGGCGTTGGCCAGTTCCGTCAGCGGCACGGACGCCAGGCGCTCTATATCCAGGGCCTCTAGATAGGCGGCCCCCAGGTCCAGCACCTTGGGCCGCAGGAAGAAGCGGCGCTTGACCGAGCCGACATAGCCCAGGGATTGCAGGGTCAGAAGGCAGCGGCGCGCGGTTGCCGGCGCCAGGCCGGTGATGGTGGCGATCTCGCTGAGCGACAGGCTGGGATGGTCGTGGTTGAAGGCCAGCAGCACGCTGAGGCCTTTGGCCAGCCCGGCCATCTCTTCGCGGCGGCCTTCGCCCTCCGTGCCCGCGTCCTCATCCATGCCGCGCATCCTTCGCTGCTTCAAATCATGCCAACCAGGCGGCGGGAGGGTCGGCTTGGCCGCTTGTCCTTGTCAAGCGACGGCAAGGGCCGCGGCAATTGCGCCGCCGGATGGGTGCTGCTACCATACGATATTAGAAAAAGAATTCGATAAACGAATTTTAGGTCGCAGGGAGAGCGATATCCATGGCATCCGATCCTGTCCCCCAGCCTACCCTGGTCCTGCTGCCCGGTTTGCTGTGCGACCGCACCGTCTGGGAACCGCAGATTGCGGCCCTATCTTCCCGCCGGATGATCCAGGTGGCGGACTTCTGGGGCCAGGACAGCTTCGACGCCATGGCCGACGGGGTGTTGGCCCACGCCCCGCCCCGGTTCGCGCTGGCCGGTCATTCCATGGGCGGCCGGGTGGCGCTGGAGATCATGCGCAAGGCGCCGGAACGGGTCGAGCGGTTGGCCCTGCTGAGCACGGGCGTACATCCCGTGCTGCCCAATGAGGCGGCGCAGCGGGAGGAACTGATCCGCTTCGCCTGGGAACAGGGCATGACAGCGCTGGCCCGCCGCTGGCTGCCGCCGGTGCTGCATCCCGATCGCCGCGGCAATGCGGAGCTGGTGGGGCGGTTGGCGGCGATGTGGTGCCGGGCCACCCCCGCCATCCATGAGGGGCAGATCCGGGCGGCGCTGAATCGCCGGGACGCACGTGATGTGCTTCCCACATTGACGTGTCCCCCCTTGGCCTGTCCCACCCTGGTCTTGGGTGGGGAGGATGACCCGTGGAGCCCGCCCGCGCAGCAGGCCGCCGTCGCCGAGGCCATTCCCGAGGGCCGCTTGGCCATCATCCCCCGCTGCGGCCATATGGTGACGCTGGAGACGCCCGAGGCCACCACCACCCTATTGGTGGATTGGCTGTCGCGCTGACCGACCCAGCCTTGATCCCATCCTCAACACCATGGAGAACACCGCCATGACCAAGGTCCTGGTCCTCTATTACAGCACCTACGGCCATGTGGAGACGCTGGCCTATGCCATCGCCGACGGGGCCCGCGATGTCGCCGGCACCGAGGTCACGGTCAAGCGCGTGCCGGAGCTGATGCCGCCGGACGTGGCGGCCAAGGCGCATGCCAAGCTGGACCAGAAGGCCCCCCTGGCCGATCCGGCGGAACTGGGGCACTACGACGCCGTGATCATCGGTGCGCCCACCCGCTTCGGCAACATGGCAGCACAGATGCGCAATTTTCTGGATCAGACGGGGCCGCTGTGGGCCCAGGGGGCGCTGGTCGGCAAGGTGGGCGCCGCCTTCACCTCCACCGCCAGCCAGCATGGCGGCCAGGAAACCACCCTGACCTCCATCCACACCACGTTGCTGCATCACGGCATGGTGATCTGTGGCGTACCCTATTCCGAGCCGGGCCTGACGGTGATGGATGAGGTCACGGGCGGCACACCCTATGGCGCCAGCACCATCGCCGGCCCCAAGGGCGAGCGCCAGCCCAGCGCCAACGAACTGACTATCGCCCGCGCCCAGGGCCGTTTCGTGGCTGGCGTGGCCGCCAAGCAGGCCGCGCAATAAAAAGCGGCCGCCTCGGAGGTCGATCCGGGACGGCCCCAATATCCCGGCCGGCGGTGGCGACGGCCGGGATGGAGGTGGGGTTTAAAACCAGAAGGTCGCCTCCGCCCCGAAGCGGCGGGGCAGGGCCTTGAAGACGAAGCCGCCGGGCGAATATTCGGCGTTGTAGCGCTTGTCGAAGACGTTCTTTGCCCACAGGGCCACGGACCAGTCATCACGGGTGTAGGTGGTGCGCACGTCCACCAAATCCACCGGGTCGCGCACGGTGGAGTTCTGCGGATCCCAATAGGTATCGCCGATGCGCTGGTATTCCAGGCGGGAGACCAGGGATGAACTTTTGCCGAAGTCCCAGGTGTGCTGGAGGGCGGCGTTGATGGTGTACTTGGAAACGCCGGGCGCCTGGTTGCCGATGACCGTGCGATCGGTGGCTTCCGTGATGTTGCTGTCGGTGTAGCCCGCCCCGATGCTGGCCTGCAGGCTGTCCGTCAGGTGGGCGGTCAGGCCGGCGTCGGCGCCCTTGTATTCCACCAGGCCGAGGTTGCCCAGGTTCTGGGTGGAGTTGGCGGCCAGGAAGACAAAGAAATAGGGATTGTGGGAACGGGTGTAGAAGCCGGCGCCCTCCACCTCCAGCCGGTGGTCGAACAGGGTCTTCTTGAAGCCCAGTTCGTAGGTGTCCGCCCATTCCGCCTGGAACAGGTCGGATACGCCCAGGATGCCGTTGGCCGCGGCCACGGCGCCCACGCCCGTCTGGTTGAAGCCGCCGCTGCGGAAGCCGCGCCCCCAGTCGGCATATAGGATGGTGGTCGTGTCCGGCTTGTAGCGCAGCACGATCTTGGGCTGGGCCCGGTCGAAGGTGCGCTCACGCACCTCGCCGCTGACCCCCTGGGGGAAGCCCGGGATGTTGGGCAGGAAGGCGGTGGGGGTCAGGGTGGTGTTGCGCCGGTTGTCGCTGTCGTAGCGCAGCGACAGCGCCAGCTCCAGCTGGTCGGTCAGTTCCGCCGTCAGGTCGCCGTACAGCGCCCAGGCCATGTTGTCCTGGCTGTCGGCCAGGAAGGTGGCCTGCGGGTTCAGCGGGTTGGTACTGGGGCTGCGGTAGACGGGGAAGACGCCGTTGCCGGTGTCCACCATGTTGCCGGTGGAGATGTAGCGGTCGGTATGGATGAGATAGCCGCCAACGATCCAGCGCAGGAAGCCCTCGTTGGGCGAGGTCAGGCGGAAGTCCTCGCTGACCGCCTTCACGTCCAGGAACTGGCTCTGGTTCATGTCGAAGCCCAGCAGCCCCTTGAAGAAGGATTCGTTGATGGGCAGGAAGTCGAAGGCGTCGCCGGTGACGATCTCGCGCACCACGTCATAGGCCGTGACCGAGGTGGCGGTGGCGAAGCCCAGGTTCCAGTCGACCTTGACCGAAGCGTCCAGCAGACGGCGGTTGTCGATGCCGGCGTTGTTGACCCGCACCGGCAGGCTGGTGTCGTTCACGTCGCTGACGATGTTGTAGTAGAAGCCGCGCGTATCCAGTTCCGACATGGAAAAGCGCGTGTCCACGGTCAGATCCTCGGTGGGCGTGAACAGCAGCTTCAGCCGGCCTGAGGTCTGCTTGACCGGGTTGGCCTCGGTATCCAGGTAGGTGTTCTTGATGGTGCCGTCGTTGCTGGTGTGGCTGATGGAACCGATGAACTTCAGCTTGCCAGGGACGATGGCGCCGCTGGCCGTGGCCTGCTCGGTATAGCCGGGGCCGTTCTCCACCCCCGCCTTGACCTTGAACTCATAGGTGTCGGTGGGTTCCTTGGTGGTGATCAGGATGGCGCCGCCGATGGCGTTGCGGCCGTAAAGGCCGCCCTGCGGACCCTTCAGCACTTCGATCCCCGAAATGTCGAACAGGTCCTGGTTGAACTGGGACGGGTTCACCTGCTGCACCCCGTCCACCACCACGGCGGTCGACGGCTCGCTGTTGCGCGCCTGGCCGATGCCGCGCACGACGACGAAGGCCGTGCCCACGTTCTGGGTTTCCACCAGCGTGACGTTGGGCGTCATGGCGATGAAGTCGCGGGGCGCGGTGATGCCCGCCGCCTCGATCTGCGCCTCGGTGAAGGCCGTCACCGCCGCCGGCACGTCCGTCAGCTTTTCCGCGCGCTTGCGGGCGATGACCAGGATGTCCTCCAACTGGCCAACGGCGCTGTTGTCGCTCGCGGCGTTGGTCTGGCCTAGGGCGCTGCCGCCGGAAAGCAGAGCGGCCGTCAGTGCCAGCCGCGAGGTCGTCCGGGTGAAGGCGGAGCGCGCCTTGCGGCGGCGCAGGTGGTGGTCAGGTGTCAGGCGATCCCCGTGCACGGCCGCTGGCGGCATCGTTGTCCTCCCCGTTTTTTTCGTATAACGAAAATATTTTCTATAAACGTATCTTAGCATTCTGGCGAAGATCGTCAAGACGCCGGCCCCGGCACGACGCCGGCCGGTTATCGTCCTTTGGGAGGGAGGCGGGGTGGTGAAGGTGGCGCTGGTCAGGGGCGGGGCGGGCGGTTCATAAAGGCGGCCTCTTTCCCGCCGGATGCGCAGCGCCATGGCCCCCTCAGCCCAGCCCACCCTGTCCTATTGCCTGGACACCGTCCGCCGTCAGGATCCGGACCGCTTCCTGACCCTGCTGTTCGCCCCGGCGGACAGGCGGGAAGATTTGGCCGCGCTGTACGCCTTCAACCACGAGGTGGCGAAGACGCGGGAGGTGGTGACCGAGCCCATGTTGGGCCAGATCCGCCTGCAATGGTGGCGCGACAGCATCGCCGGCATCTATGAGGGCGAGCCCCGCCGGCACGAGGTGGTGCAGCCCCTGGCCCAGGCGGCGCAGCGCCACGGCCTGGATCGCGCGCAGTTGGAATTGCTGGTGGACGCGCGCGAGGCCGACATGGACGACGCGGCGCCAGCGGATCTCGCCTGCCTGGTGAGCTATGCCGAGGTGACGTCCGCTCCGCTGGTGCGCCTGGCGTTGCAGATCCTCGGCGTCGCGCCGGAGGGGGCTGCCGCGACGGTGGCGGCCCATGTCGGTCGGGGCTGGGCCCTGGCTGGTATCCTGCGCGCCGTGCCTTTCCTGGCCCGCGCCCATCGCTCGCGCATGCCGGCCGATCTCATGCTGAAGCATGGCGCGGATGAGGCCGCTCTGTTCGAGCTGAAGCCCCAGCCCGGCCTGGCCGTCGTGGCCGAGGAGATCGCGGATGCGGCACAGGCCGAGCTGACAGCCGCCCGGCGCCTGCGCGGTCAGCTTCCGCGCGCCGCCGTACCCGCCCTGCTACCGGCCCGCCTGGCCAGCCTGTCGCTGGCCCGCCTGGCCAAGGCCAGCCACGATCCGTTGGCCCCGGAGCTGCTGCGCCCCGATGGCCTACGGGCCGCTCGGCTGGCCTGGGCGGCATTTAGCGGCAGGTGGTGACAGGGTCTCTTACCCCAGTCAGTCCGCCCCCAGCCAGCCAGCCAAGTCGTTGAGCGCCCGGCGCGTGTAGGCCAGCTTGCGCTCCTTGCCGCGCAGCTCGCGGCCGCGCGCGTCGCGCTCCTCGGGCGAGGGGAACAGGCCGAAGTTCACGTTCATGGGTTGGAAGGTCTCGGCCTCCGCCCCGCCGGTGATGTGGCTCAGCAGGGCGCCCAAGGCGGTGGTGACGGGCGGGGTGGGCAGTGTGGTCCCCAAGCGTTCGGCGGCGGCGAAACGGCCGGCCATCAGGCCCACCGAGGCGCTTTCCACATAGCCTTCGCAGCCGGTGATCTGCCCGGCGAAACGCAGGCGCGAGGCGGCCTTCAGCCTCAGGGTCGGATCCAGAAGGCGGGGGCTGTTCAGGAAGGTGTTGCGGTGCAGGCCGCCCAGGCGCGCGAACTCCGCGTTCTCCAGGCCCGGGATCATGCGGAAGACCCGCGTCTGGTCGGCGTACTTCATCTTGGTCTGGAAGCCGACCAAATTGTACAGCGTGCCCAAGGCGTTGTCCTGGCGCAGCTGCACAACGGCATAGGGCCGGCGCTCGTCATGCGGGTTGGTCAGGCCCACTGGCTTCATCGGGCCATAGCGCAGGGTGTCCAGGCCCCGCTCCGCCATGACCTCGATGGGCAGGCAGCCCTCGAAATAGGGCGTGTCCTTTTCCCATTCCTTGAACTCAGTCTTGGGGGCCTCGATCAGGGCCTGGATGAAGGCCTCGTATTGAGCCTTGTCCATGGCGCAGTTGATGTAGTCCTTGCCCGTGCCGCCGGGGCCGACCTTGTCGTAGCGCGACTGGAACCAGGCCTTGCTGAGGTCGATGCTGTCGAAATGGACGATGGGGGCGATGGCGTCGAAGAAGGACAGCTGCGCCTCCCCCGTCAGGTCCAGCACGGCCTGCGCCAGGGCGGGTGAGGTCAAGGGGCCGGTGGCGACGATGACGCTGTCCCATTCCTCGGGCGGCAGGCCCGCCACCTCGTCCCGCACCACGGTCACCAGCGGGTGGGCGGTCAGCTTGGCGGTGACCGCCAGGGCGAACGCGTCGCGGTCCACGGCCAGCGCGCCGCCGGCCGGCACCTTGTGCTCATCGGCGCAGGCCAGGATGAGGGAGCCACAGCGCCGCATCTCCTCATGCAGCAGGCCCACCGCGTTATACTCATGATCGTCGGAACGGAAGGAGTTGGAGCAGACCAGCTCGGCGAAATGCTCGGTCTGGTGCGCCTCCGTCCCCCGCACGGGCCGCATCTCATGCAGCACCACGGGCACGCCGGCCTGCACCAGCTGCCAAGCGGCCTCGCTGCCGGCCATGCCGCCGCCAATGACGTGCACGGGAGGGATGGTGGGGGTGTCGCTCATGACCAGATCTTGCCTTCAACAAAACTGAAACCGTGTGGGGCCAGAGACGCCAGCCGGCGCCGTCCGTCAAGCCCTGGGACGTGGGGTCACGGCAATCGCTTGAAGCGGGTCTTGACAAGACGGGGCTTTCGGAGCGGTGGCGATCTGTGATTCGTAGGAGGCTCCATTGATCTGGAGTTCTCGATGGCCGGTTCGCTTCTCGACCATTTTGCGGCGCTCAGCGATCCGCGGCAATCCTGGAAGGTCATTTATCCACTGCCGGAGATTCTGCTTGTGGTGCTCTGCGCAACGATCGCGGGGGCTGAGGATTTCGTCGAGATTCGGCGCTGGGGCACGATGAACCGGGATTTCCTGCGGCGGTTTTTGCCCTATGCGGGCGGGATTCCGAGCCACGATACGCTGAACGACATCCTCAACGCGCTCGACGGCGATCTTTTTGCGCGATGCTTCGGCGACTGGGTCGAGGGGCTGCGCGAGGCCGAGCCCGACATCGTCGCGATCGACGGTAAGACCTCGCGGCGGACGCATGACCGGGCGAAGGATCGCAATCCGCTGCATCTCGTTTCAGCCTGGGCCAGCCGGCAGCGCTTGGTGCTGGGCCAGCAAGCTTGCGAGGCCAAGTCGAATGAGATTACGGCCATTCCGTTGCTGCTCGACCGCTTGGCGTTGACCGGGGCGCTCGTCACCATCGATGCGATGGGCTGCCAGACCAAGATCGCCCAGAAGATTCTCGATAAAGGCGCCGATTACCTGCTGGCCATCAAAGAGAACTGGCCCAACCTGCACAGCGAGGTCATCCGCCACTTCGACGATCTGCCTGCCGCCGACACGTTCGACACGACCGATGGCGAGCACGGCCGCATCGAGGTGCGCCGCCATGTCGTCAGCCACGAAGTTGACTGGCTTACCACAGACCGCCGCTTCCCCGGCGAGCCCCGCTTCCCCGGCCTCAAGGCCATCGCCATGGTCGAAGCCGAGATCGAGCGTGACGGCAAAACCAGCCGGGAACGCCGATACTACCTGTCATCTCAAAAACTCGACACGCGCCTCTTCGCTCATGCCGTCCGAGCCCACTGGCATATCGAAAACCGGCTCCACTGGGTCCTCGATGTCGTCTTCCATGAAGACTTGAGCCGTCTCAGATCCGGCAACGGCCCCCACAACATGGCAACCATCCGACACATGGCCTTGAACCTCCTGCGCGGCGCAAAGGATAAGCACAGCCTCAAAGTCCGAAGAAAATCCGCCGCATGGGATACCCAATACCTTCACGCCGTCATCACACAGTCCGCATAACCCCCTTCAAGCGATTCCCCTGGACGTGGGGTCGATGCGGGCGCCGGAAAAGGCGCTTGCAATTCGCTGACACCTGTAAGAATTTACTGACACATGTCCGATGGGGTTTGCGCTTGTCCATTTCCGGAGACGATCTGCTGACGATGCTGTCGGCGTTGGCTAATCCGCACCGGCTGCGGATCCTGGCCACGCTGAAGGCCGAGGGTCGCAGCTATGTTAGCCAGCTGGCGCGGCAGGTCGGTATCAGCCGGCCGCTGTTGCACCTGCACCTGCAGAAGCTGGAAGAGGCGGGGCTGGTCACCAGCCAGTTGGAGTTGTCGCCGGACGGCAAGGCGCTGAACTTCTTCGCGGTGGCGGATTTCGCAGTGCATCTGACGCCGGACCTACTGGTCCAGGCGGCGGCGACGCTCAGTGCCAAGACCGAATAAGACCTTGAACTGAAGGAACAAAAGAATGTCGCCCAGTATCTATCTTCTTACCTTGCTGCTGTTCTTCGGCACCTTCGTGCTGATCTTCGGCTTCAAGTACTTCTCCGCCGCCGTGGCGGCTCGCGCCAAGCTGGAGACCGAGGCCGGCTATCGCGCCCTGGCCGAGCGGGCGATCGCGGCCCAGGCGGAGACCCGGGCCGCCCTGGCGGCGCTGACGGGCGACATGGCCAAGCTGGCCGCCAGCCTTGCTGCGGTGGAACGCATCCTACGCGAAGTGGAATAGGGCCCGGTCGCCGGGCGTGCCCATCAAAATCAAAACAGGGGACAGGGAAATGACGATATCGGTGTTTCGGCTTTATCTGTTGCGGGCGGGCTATCTGTTGATCGCGCTGGCCATGGGCGGGCTGACCTGGCCCGAGATCCTGGACCCGGCGGCGGACTGGAGCTTCAACCAGGGCGTGGTCCGTTGCATGTTGGGGGCGTTGACGTTGCTGTGCCTGCTGGGTGTGCGCTATCCACTGCAGATGCTGCCCCTGCTGATGTTCGAATTGACGTGGAAGATGATCTGGCTGGCGCGGGTGGCGCTGCCGGCCTGGATGTCCGGTCACATCGACGACGGCATGGCGGAAAACATCTTCGCGGTGGGTATCGGTGCCATCTACTGGTTCATCATCCCCTGGCGCTATGTCATTGACCGCTATGTGACCCAGTCCGGTGACCGCTGGGCGTGGCGCTGATGCGACGGGATGACCGGCGCCGGGCGGGGGGCTTACATCGGGCGCCGGTCGTCCCCACCTCTAGGAGGCCAAGCATTGCGGCGGGCGGCACCGCCATGCCATAGTGCCGCGCCTTCACGGGCGTCGTTATCGACCTACACCTTATTCAGGACACGGGACCCACCCATGGGCTCTTTTAGCATCTGGCACTGGCTGATCGTTCTTTTCATCGCCCTGCTGCTGTTCGGCAACCGCCTGCCCCGTATGATGGGTGACTTCGGCAAGGGCATTAAGAACTTCAAGGCCGGCCTGAACGAACAGGAAGAAGGCGGCGCCTCGGCGCCCCGCTCGATCGATGGCCACACGGACGCCTCGACGACCTCCGCGCCCAAGGACACCGTTTCCAAGGGCTGAACCGGTTCGGGGTCAGGCGGACGCCGGGCCCCGCTGGACGGATCCGTCGCGCCGGAACGGCCGGGGTGCAACCGCGCCCGCAGCCGTTGTGGGCCGACGTCGGGGAATTGTCGGGAATAAGGCACGCCGCCCATGTTCGACATCGCATGGTCCGAACTCGCGCTCATCGGTGTGGTGGCGCTGGTCGTCATCGGACCCAAGGACCTGCCGGTGGCGCTCTATACCGCCGGGAAGTGGATGCGCAAGGCGCGCCTGCTGGCCCGTGATTTCCAGTCCCACCTGGATGACATGGTGCGCCAGGCCGAGCTTGAGGATCTGCGCAAGCAGGCCCAGAAGGTGGCACAATTCGACCTGACGGCCGAGGTCACCAAGATGGTGGACCCCACCGACAGCGTGCGCCAGGCCCTGGAGATCAACCCTACCGCGTCGCTGACGGCGACCGAAGTCACGCCCGCGCCGACCGCCGCACCCGAGGGAGCCTCAGAGGGGAGCCCTGAGGGAACCATCGAAACCCAGCCCAAGGTCGAGACGGCGGAAGCCGAGCTGCCGGCCATCGGCTCCCCCGCCATGCCCCTGATTCTGCCTGAATCGACGCCGGAGGCGGCGGCCGAGCCTGTGCCGGTGGCCCCAGTGGCATCGGCGGCCCCGGCGCCGCACGCCGAACACGCTGGCGCCGATGCGCCGGCCCTGACCAAATCCTGATAGGGCCAGCGCCCCCATGGCCGATCCCACCCAAGACGAAATCGACGCTTCGCGCATGCCGCTGCTGGATCACCTGATCGAGCTGCGCAACCGCCTGATCATTTCCTTGTCCGCCCTGCTGGTCGCGTTCCTGGTCTGCTACCAGTTCGCCGCCCGCATCTACGGCTGGCTGCTGGTCCCCATGGTCAAGGCCTGGGGTGAACATGCGCCGGAGCATAAGTTGATCTTCACCGCGCCCACCGAGGCCTTCTTCACCTATGTGAAGGTGTCCTTGTGGGCGGCAGCGCTGATCGCCTTCCCCATCATCGCCCAGCAGATCTGGAAGTTCGTGGCGCCCGGCCTGTACAAGCATGAGCGCAAGGCTTTCCTGCCCTTCCTATTGGCGACGCCGGTGCTGTTTTTGCTCGGCACCTGCATGGTTTATTTCTTCGTGATGCCCACGGCGCTCAGCTTCTTCCTCAGCTTTGAGCAGAAGGGCGGGGCAGGGGTTGTTCCCATCGTGGCCGAGACGCGGGTGGAACAATACCTGTCCTTCGCCATGTCGCTGATCTTCGCCTTCGGCATCGCTTTCCAGATGCCGGTTCTGCTCAGCCTGCTGGTGCGGGTCGGCATTCTGACCGCTGATCAGCTGGCGTCTAAGCGCCGCTATGCCATTGTGCTGATCTTCGTGCTGGCCGCCATCCTGACGCCGCCCGACCCCATCAGCCAGACCACCCTGGCGGCACCCATGATCGTCCTGTACGAGGTGTCGGTGTTCGCCCCCCGCCGTATCGAGCGCAGCCGGGCGCGGGAGTTGGCGAAGGCGGAAGCCGAAGAGAAGGCCGCGAACGGCGAGGGCACGCCCGGCTGATGCCGGGCCTTGCTCCAGGGGTGGGGCCAAAATGGCGGGGCGGGCTGGACCCCGGTGGGGCTTCCCGCTTATAAGTCGGTGACCAATGTCTAACCGTCTTCCAAGAAGCCTGCCATGCATGACCTCCGCGTTCTCCGCGACAATCCCGAAGCCTTTGACGGCGGCTTGGCCCGCCGCGGGTTGCCGCCCCAGTCCGCCGTCGTGCTGGACCTGGACGCCCGCCGCCGCGCGGCCCAGACGGCGCTGCAGGACATGCAGGCCCGCCGGAACGAGGCGTCGAAGCTGATCGGCGCCTACAAGAAGGACGGCAAGGACGCACAGCCGCTGATGGACGAGGTCGCCAGCCTCAAGGAAGGCATGGCGGAGGCCGAGGCCACCGAGAAGGCGCTGTCGGAAGAGCTGGACCGCCTGCTGTCGACCATCCCCAACCTGCCGGCCACCGACGTGCCGCAGGGCAAGGACGAGCACGACAATGTGGAGCGCCACCGCGTCGGCACGCCATCCGTGATCGAAAACGCCAAGGAGCATTTCGACCTGGGCGAGGCCCTGGGCTTCATGGATTTCAGCGCCGCCGCCAAGCTGTCGGGCGCCCGTTTCACCGTGCTGAAGGGGCCGCTGGCCCGGCTGGAGCGCGCGCTGGGCGACTTCATGTTGGACACCCACACCCGGGAGTTCGGCTATACAGAGGTGTCGCCGCCCCTGATGGTGCGGGACGAGGCCGCGTACGGCACTGGCCAGTTGCCCAAGTTCGCCGAGGATCTGTTCCAGACCAACACCGGCCACTGGCTGATCCCCACGGCGGAGGTGCCGCTGACCAACCTGGTGGCCGACAGCATCCTGGACGCGGAAGAACTGCCCCTGCGCATGACGGCCCGCACACCCTGCTTCCGTGCCGAGGCGGGTGCCGCCGGCCGCGACACCCGCGGCATGATTCGCCAACACCAGTTCTACAAGGTGGAGATGGTCAGCGTGACCACGCCCGATCAGTCGGCCGCCGAGCATGAGCGCATGACCGAGGCGGCGGAAACGGTGCTGAAGCGCCTGGGTCTGCCCTTCCGCACCGTCACCCTGTGCACCGGCGACATGGGTTTCAGCGCCGCCAAGACCTACGACATCGAAGTTTGGCTGCCGGGCCAGAACATGTATCGCGAGATCAGCAGCTGCTCCAACTGCGGGGACTTCCAGGCCCGCCGCATGAAGGCCCGCTGGCGCAACAAGGGCGACAAGAACACACAGTTCGTCCACACCCTGAACGGTTCGGGCGTGGCAGTGGGCCGCGCTTTGCTGGCCGTGATGGAGAATTATCAGGAGGCCGACGGCTCCATCCGCGTGCCCGAGGTTCTGGTCCCCTACATGAACGGGCTGGAGCGCATCGTCCGTGGCTGAGGGCACGCCGATGCGGGCCCCGGGGGAAGACCGCCCCCTGCGCATCCTGATCAGCAATGACGATGGCATCCACGCCCCCGGCCTGGCGGCGCTGGAGCGCATCGCGCGCCAGCTGACCGACGATGTCTGGGTGGTGGCGCCGGAGGCGGAGCAGTCCGCCGCCAGCCATTCACTCACCATCCACCGCCCGTTGCGCATGAAGCGGGTGGCCGACCGGCGCTATACCGTCGACGGCACGCCCACCGACTGTGTGCTGCTGGCCGTGAACCAGTTGATGGCCGACCAGCGACCGGACGTGGTGCTGTCTGGCGTGAACCACGGCCAGAATCTGGGCGAGGACGTGACCTACTCGGGCACCGTCGCCGCCGCCATGGAGGCAACCCTCCTGGGCGTCCGGGCCTTCGCCTTCAGCTTGCGCCTGCGCGACGGCCGCGATCCCGACTGGGCCACGGCCGAGCGCTGGGGGCCGGAGGTGGTGCGCAAGGGCCTGGCCGTGGAGTGGCCGCGCCATGTCCTGCTGAATGTGAACTTCCCGGCGGTGGATCCGGACAAGGTGGCCGGCATCCACGTGGTGCGCCATGCCAACCGCAAGGCCGGCGACGATTTGTTCGAGCGCATGGACCCCCGAGGCCGTCCCTATATCTGGATTGGCGCCGCGCGGGGATTGAACGAGGTGCCGGAAGACACCGATGTCCACGTGGTGGAGGCGCTGGGCGGCATTTCCGTCACGCCCATCCACCTGGACTTGACGCACTACGAGACCTTGAAGCGGCTGGAGGGGGTATTCGGGTGAGCAGTGCTGCGCGCAAGATCCGTCTGTTGATGCTGTTGCGCCGCAATGGCGTGAACAGCACGGACGTTTTGCGCGCCATGGAGCTGATCCCGCGGGAGGTGTTCGTGCCCCCCACCTTCCACGACCAGGCTTATGAGGACACGGCGCTGCCCATCGGCCATGGGCAGACCATCAGCCAGCCCATGGTGGTGGGGCTGATGACCCAGGCCCTGCAGCTGAGCGACCGGCTCAAGGTGCTGGAGATCGGCACCGGGTCTGGCTATCAGGCGGCAGTGCTGGCCAAGATCGCCCGCCGGGTCTACACCATCGAGCGCCACCGACCCTTGCTGGCGGAGGCGGAGGGGCGTTTCCAGGCCCTGCGCCTGCATAACATCACCGCACGCCATGGCGACGGTATGCGCGGCTGGCCCCAGGCGGCGCCCTTCGAGCGCATCCTGGTGACGGCGGGAGGCGGCATGGATCCGCCGCCCGACCTGATGGACCAGCTTGCGGTGGGGGGCATCATGGTCATACCCTTGGGCGCCGACCGCCGCAGCCTGCATGTCGTGCGCCTGCGTAAGACGGAGACGGGGGTGGAGCGTGAGCAGCTGTGGCCGGTACGGTTCGTGCCCCTGTTACCCGAAGTCCCTGTTGAGCCAGGGCGAGCCGAACCCGGACGGGGACAGGCCGCACCGGGGCAGGGGGGGATGGAGCGGGGTGATATGCCTCCGCCGGCCCTAATTCCGCCCGACTTTTCCGACGTAATCCATCAGCGGGCGTGATGCCTTCCCTCGAACGACAAAGCGCGATGGCCTTGAAGACTTTCCACCGGATGACCGGTGCCGCCGCCCTTCCGACCATGACCCTCGATTCCACGAGCGGCTTGTCCCGGCTGCTGATGCAGGGGGCCCTGGCGGGCGTCCTGGCATTCGGCCTGTCGGCCTGCGCCACCCGGTCGGAGCCGCCGGCGCCGGTGGTCACGCCACCGCCCACGCCGGCCAACGTCATCTTCGTATCGAAGGGGGAGACGATCTATGACGTGGCCAAGCGTTACAACATTCCGCTGCGCGACTTGATCGACGAGAATCGCCTGCAGCCGCCCTACACGGTCACGGCCGGGCAGCGCCTGGTGGTGCCCACGCCGCACACCTACGTCATCAAGCCGGGCGACACCCTGTACGGCATCGCCCGGACCTTCAACGTCGACAGCAGCGAACTGGCGCGCCTGAACAGCTTGGCGCCGCCCTACCTGCTGCGCGTGGGCCAGACCCTGAACCTGCCGCATGCCGGTCCAGCCCCGGCCTGGACGCCGCCGGGCGGCGCACCCACGGTCGCGGAGGCGCCCCCGCCGGCGGCCGCGCCGCGGCCGGGCGTTACCAGCGCCGGCCGCGCGCCCGTCTCGGTCGCCCCCGCACCGCAGGTATCGGCCGCCCCGCCGCCCGTCACGGTGGCCCCGCGCCGCACGGTGGAAAGCCAGGAACTGGCGGCCCCGTCGGCCTCGGCCCCGGCGGCGGCCCCGCTGCCCACGGGCACCACCGGCGCCGCCATCCCGCCGGGCGCCACGGCCGCGCCCGCCGCGCGCTGGGCCCCCGTGACGCCAGGCTCCTCGTCCGAGCCCACCAGTGCGCCGTCCTCCGCCGCCCCCGCCATTTCCTCAGCGCCAACCACGCGTACCCCCGGCTCTGCCACTCCGCCGGCCGTGGTCGCCGCCGGCCCCTCGGTACCGCCGCCGTCCGCCATGCCCGCCACGCCGGCGCCTGAAGCTCCAGCCCCCGCCCCGAAGGGCGGCGCGCGCTTCCTGTGGCCGGTGACGGGGCAGGTGATCTCCACCCACGGGGCCAAGCCCGGCGGCCAGTACAACGACGGCATCAACATTGCCGCCCCCACGGGCACACCGGTGGTGGCCGCCGACGCCGGCGTGGTGAAGTATGCCGGCAACCAGTTGCGCGGCTTCGGCAACCTGGTGCTGATCCAGCACGCCGACGGCATGGTGACGGCTTACGCCCAACTGGACCAGATCATGGTGGAAGCCAACGCCAAGGTGGCGCGCGGGCAGCGCATCGGTACCGTGGGCGCCACCGGCAACGTCACCAGCCCGCAGCTGCACTTTGAAGTACGGCAGGGCAATAAGGTCTTGGATCCCATGGATGTTTTGGATCCGGGCAAAGGTGTCCGCTAGCCCGGTCATCCCTGCCTAGCGGGACTCGGGAATAGAGGTGGGGCGGCAGATTTTGCCGCCCTTGCCTTTTCCGGCAGTTTGCAAAAATACGAATAATTCCAACGCCCTAATTTGCCGGACCAAGTGGCCCGGGGTTTGCGTAGTGGGGGACGGATCGGCCATGGGGGTCGGTCCCCTGCGCGGAAGTCCCCGCCACCGAGGCCCGGTCCCATGAGTTTGTTCAGCGCGCTGAATTCGGCCGCCAACAGCCTGAATGTCATTCAGGCCGGCATCCAGGTCGTTTCAGACAACATGAACAACGCCAACAGCCCGGATCGTACGAAACATACCGTTTCGCAAACGACCGATCCGTTGAGCGGCGTCACCATCTCGCAGTATTCGCGATCGGTGGACGTGGCCCTGCAGGCTCAGCTTCAGGGGACGACGTCGGAGAACGGGATGCAGCAGGTGCTGTCCCAGTACATGAGCCAGATCGGCGGCATGCTGGGCACCACCAGTTCCACCAATTCCAGTGACAGCGCTACGCCCAAGCTGACCCAGGCGTTCCAGGATTTCACCTCCGCCCTGCAGGATCTGTCGGCTACGCCTGAGAATGCCGTGGCACAGAACCAGGTGGTGCAGAAGGCCCAGGCCCTGGTGCAGACCATCCACACCCTGTCGGCGGGGGTGGACCAGATGGTGGTCCAGGCCAAGGGGGACATCACCCAGACGGTGAAGTCGATCAACACCGATCTGACCCAGATCGACCAGTTGAACGCCACCATCTCCCAGCTGAAGGCCGCCAACCAGCCGACCGCCGATTTCGAGGACCAGCGCGACGCCACGTTGCGCGACCTGTCCTCGATGATCAACATCCGCACCACGCAGCGCGACGACGGCTCCATCGCCGTCTTCACGCCCACGGGCTCCACGCTGGTGGACGGCACCGCCACCCAGCTGAGCTATGACGGCAAAGTGATCTCAGGCGCCGGCGGCGCCGACATCACCGCCGCCATCAGCGGCGGCAAGCTGGGCGGCCTGCTGGACATGGTGGCCGACAGCTCGCCAGCCCCGGCCAGCGGCGACGCCACAACCGAAGTCTTCCGCAAGCTGAAGTCGCAGCTGGACGCCGTGGCCGGTGCCCTGACCGGCACGACGCAGGCGGGCCAGCCCACCAGCATCACCGACGCCTACAACAAGGCCAGCCCCACCAACGACGGCGAACTGGCCAGCGGCCTGTTCTCGGGCAGCGACGCCGGTACCCTGGCGGTGAACAAGGACCTGCTGAACGGCACCAAGACCATCAAGCAGTCGGCCGTGAACGCCATGGTCAGCGCCATGACCGCGACCGGCCGCACCATGACGGCCGATGGCCTGACCCTCACCAACGTCAGCTACGGCGGCATGGCCGACCAGGTGTCCAGCAACTGGTCCACCATCCAGTCCAACGTCAACACCCAGGCCACCACCACCTCATCCTTCATGACCAGCCTGCAGACGCGCTACGCCAGCTCGACGGGCGTCAACATGGATGAGGAGGTCGCGAACCTGCAGGTACTCCAGCGCAACTATTCGGCCACCGCTCGCGTGATCTCGGTCATCGGGCAGATGTTCGACACCCTGACGCAGGCCGTGACATGACCATCTCCCGTGTAAGCACCTACGGCAGCTACCTGTCGATGCTGAACGGCATCAATGGGAACTCGACGTCGCTGGCCGAGCTGCAGCAGCAGTTCAACACCGGCATCAAGTCGCAGGACCTGTCCGCCTACGGCACCCAGGCCAACCAGCTGCTGGCCCTGAAGGCCCAGTACGCCCAGCGCACCGGCTATTCCAGCGCCATCACCGCAGCCACGACCCAGGTGAACGCGACGGAGACGGCGCTGTCGTCGATGCAGAAAATCGTCTCCAATCTGTTGAGCTCGGCCAACATCCCGGCTGGCGCCGGCAATCCCACCATTTCGGCGGTCACCTCGTCCAACAGTGGCAACCTGGGCCTGTCGGTGGACACGACCAAGTCCGTGTTCAACGCCGCCGCCACCTATACGGTCAGCGCCGTTCCCTCCAATTCCGGGAAGATCGGCAGCTATGACGTGACCGTCAGCGACGGTATGGGCGGCGTGTCGACCAAGACGCTGAACCTCACCACCATCCCGCCCGATGACGGCCAGCAGACCTTCGAAATGACGGGCGGGCCGGGTGACGGGTCCACCATTGCGCTGGACATCAACCAGCTGAAGGGCACGGGCAGCGCCACGTTCAGCGTAGGGTATCCCGACCTGTCGGCGCCCAAGGCGCTGTTGCAGGGCGCCCTGACCCAACTGTCCAGCCTGCTGAACACCAAGGCCGGTGACCGCTACATCTTCGCCGGCAGCCGGTACGACACGCAGCCCGTGGGTGACTTGTCGGCGACCAAGCAGGTCACCAAGATGACCTTCAAGGGTACGTTGGGCGTGGCGGGCGACACGTACGAGATGTATGTGGGCGATAAGCGCTACACCTATACCACCACGGGCAGCGAGACCAGCCCGTCCGACATCCTCAACGGCCTGGCGTCGCAGGTCAACGGGCCCAACCAGACGGCCATCCTCAACGGCCAGAAGCCGAACCCGCCGGTGGTCGCTTCGGTGTCCGGCAACGTGATGACGCTGACCGGCATGGACGCGGGCTACACCTTCACCGCCCAGTCCAACGTCTACAGCCAGCCCGGCTACAACAATACCGAGAGTGGTGCCGCCACACCGGCCGCGGCCTATACGCCGGCGACGAACGACGGACAGGACGCCATCTACGCCCAGTTCATGACCCAGCCGGCCATCGCGGCCGATCCCACCGCCGTACCCCCGGTCACGGGTCAGCAGCAGATCGACCAGGTGAACCTGAGCGGCGCCAGCGTGGACGTCGGTGACGTGTTCACCATCACCATGGGCAATCGCAATACCGTCAACGTCACAAGCGACGATGCCAATCCGGCCAACAACATCTCATACGACAAGGTGAGCGGGCCGACGACATACAGCTACGTCATGACGGCGGGCGACATCGCTGCGGCCAAGGCCGACCCGAACGGCCCCATGAACTACGTGGCCAACAAGCTGGCCGGCGTGATCAACACCGACCCGCAGCGCTCGGCCGATGCGGTGGTCACGGCCAATCCGCCGCTGGGCGCGCAGCTGACGCTGACCGGCACCGGGACGCAGCGCTTCGCCACCACGGCGACGGTGCAGAACAATACCAACCAGAACAGCTTCACCACCAACACGCTGGACCCCTTCCAGGATGCCAGCTCGTTCAGCACCACCATCACCAGCCCGCCCAGCCTGGCGGTCTACGACACGCAGTACACCAGCGGCGCGCAGAGCACGGCCGCCTTCGCCAGCAGCACGCTGAACGTGGACGACAGCACCACCGCGACCTACGGCGTCAGTTCCAACGACCCCGCCATCCAGAACCTGATCATCGGCATCAAGCAGATGCTGTCCGCGGTCAGCAACCCGGGCAGTTACACGGCGATGATGAGCACCGCGCGTTCCACCATCGTGCAGGCCCAGGGGCAGATCCGCCAGCTGGACGCCAGCACGGTGAACGCGCAGAGCGTCCTGGGCACGGCGGCGACCAACCACAAGAACGCCATGGACGATATCCAGAACCAGATCGCCAACATCCAGAACGTCGATCCGACGACTGTGGCCGCACAATTGCAAGCGGCTTTGAACCAACAGCAGGGCGCCTACACGGTTGCCGGCAAAATCGCTTCCCTTTCCCTTGTCAACTTCCTGAGCTGAGGAGACCTTGCCATGAACGCCTATACGCCTGCAGAAGCCTTCGCCGTCGCCACCGTCGCCGCCGCTCCGGTGAACGACGAGGCCCAGCGCGCCCGCCTGTTCGACCAGTTCAACGCCTATTGGGTGAACGCCGCCAGCGAGGGCGTGCCCTACGACACCATCGGCACCATGTCCGTGATGGCCTCCATCTACGGCATCCTGGCCAAGTACGGTAAGACCACCACCGCCGAATACCTGGAAATCCTGGCTGAGAGCGTGCGCTCCGGTGAGTTTTCGGTGAAGCAGGGCGCCTGATCCGACAGACGTTCTCCGACGCGTCAGGGTCCAAAAGGGACCCGCAGGAACGGACCAGGAAAAGGCCGGGCCGGTCTCCCCAAAAGGGGGAAGACCAGCCCGGCCTTCCTTGCTTTTGGGCTGCGGTTTACCGGCCCGGAACCGAAGCGACGCCTACCGGGAAGAAACGGCCGGGTTGGGGTAGCCGGTAGGAAAAAACGGCCCGGTGCTCCGCTGCCGCGGCACATCCTGCCAGGCGGTGCGACGCGCGACGTGATGGCGGTGGTGGGGCCCATTTTTCAAGAATATCCAATAATAACAATAATCTATTGAGCACTCCCCAGGGAGAAGCGCCCCCTGCCGGGGGAAATGGTGGGTGCCACGCCAATCTTCGCAAACTGGCATCTATCTTGCTTTCCTTGAGATCCAGATACGCAACCGCTCTTCCTGGGAGCCAGCACCATGAGCATTTTCGGCTCGATGTCCGTCGGCATTTCCGGTTTGCAGGCGCAGTCCACCGCGCTCAGCAACATCTCCGACAACATCGCGAACGCCCAGACGACGGGCTTCAAGCGCATCGACACATCGTTCGAATCCCTGGTTATCTCGGCCAGCAACACGCAGTACCAGGCGGGCGGTGTCCAGGCCTCGCCCAACTACGTCAACAACGTGTCGGGCACCATCTCGACCTCGGACACGCCGACCAATATCGCCATCCGCGGCAACGGCTTCTTCAGCGTCAGCAAGCTGACGACGGTGAACGGCACGACCACCGCGTCGACCGAGCGCTTCTACACCCGTGACGGCAGCTTCTCGCTGAACTCCAGCCGCACCCTGGTCAACAATTCCGGTTTCGCGCTGAACGGCTTCTCCTACGACAGCACCACGGGCCTATACGCCACCTCCGCCACGCCGGTGCAGGTGCAGTCGGACATCGACAGCCCGGTGCCGACCAAGGAAATCGACCTGAAGGCGAACCTGCCGACCGACCCGTCGGGCGGCATCACGCCCACCCAGATCCAGGTCTACGACAGCGCAGGCACGGCCCACAACCTGAACCTGTCCTGGCGTCAGGGCAATACCGACGGCACTTGGCAGCTGGGCGTCACCGCCGACGGCAGCCAGGGGTCGCAACCCATCCAATCGCTGCTGAACACCGGCTTCCCCGCCGCTATCACCGAAAGCAGCCTGCTGACCGGCAAGAACGACCGCGCCCAGGTCGACGACGTGACCTTCGCCACGGCGGCGGTGGCGCCGGCCTACGGCTTCAACGTCGGCGACAGCTATTCCGTGGTGGTCAACGGCACCACGTACAGCCAGAACATCACCACGGCCAACGCCGCGCAATTCAGCGGCATGAAGGACATCGCCCAGGCCCTGGCCGACAAGATCAACGGCGCCGATACCTCCTCCGGCGTGCTGGCCACGGTCACGTCGACGGGCGCCTTGCGCTTGGCAGCCAAGACGCCCGGCACGCCATTCACGCTGGACCAGAGCGTGAACGCCGGTGCCATCACCACGCACACTTCGACCGATACGTTGGTGCAGACCGCCACCGCGACGACGCCGGAAATCCACACCTCGACCTTTGTCGGCAACACCATCAACATCGATGACGTTTACAGCATGAACGTCAACGGCACGACCTACTCGGTCACGGTGACGCCGCAGAACCTCGGCTCCCTGTCGAACATCAACGGCGTGGTGCAGAAACTGGCGTCGCTGATCAATGTCGACACCGGCACCACGGGCCTCACCGCCACGCCGTCCAACGGTACGGTGACCGTGAAGGGTGGCAACGGCGTCACCTTCACCCAGAGCTCCTCCGCCGTGGACTCCGCCGGCCTGACCAACACGGCGACGCAGTCGACTTACGTCGGCAACACCACCGGGTCGAAAGAGGTGGAGAAGATCAGCATCACCGGGCAGCCCGGTGACGTGGGCACCAGCTACAGCTTCACCGTCCAGTCGCCGCAGGCCAAGTCGGTGCTGCCGGTCGAACAGCTGAATGCCGGCGCGCCCACCACCTACACCTACGACTTCGCAACGCCCTATGGCGCCACCACGGCGCCGCAGGTGGGCCAGTTGTACAGCGTCTCGCTGGGGTCTTCGACCTACAACATCCAGATGACCAATTCCAACATCGCCAACTATCCGGATGTGCAGTCGGTGATCACCGACCTGGCGTCCCGGGTCACGGCCGACACCAACTCACCCTTCACGGTGCAGTCGTCGGCGGGCGGTGTCCTGACACTGCAGACCAAGGCCAACGACGCCACGCTGTCCACCACCCAGAACCTGCCGCCCAGCTTCTCCCAGGCCATCACCTATACGACCGACGGCACCGAGACCAGCCTGGCCGACATCAGCGGCAAGATCGCGGCCAAGATCAACGCCATCTCCGGCATCCCGGTGCAGGCAACCTCGTCCGGCGGCACCATCACCCTGACCGGCAACACCGACGCCGCCGCCTTCTACACCAGCATCCCGGGCGGTTCCAGCGCCTCCACGCCGGGCGTGGTGGTCGGTAAGACGCCGGGTCACATCAACCTGACCTTCGGCGGCACCTTGTCCGATGGCACCACAGCGCAGGCGGGCACGCTGAGCCACATGGACACCTCGTCCATTGGTACCGGCAACGCCACCGTCAGCGCCGACCAGAGCGCCAACGCCGCAGCCCAGGTGGGCTTCGACTTCGACTTCGGCTACGGCCTGCAGCACATCGTGTTGAACCTGGGCAACTTCGGCCAGTCCTCCGGTCTGACCCAGTTCGACGGCACCAACATCAACGTCACCTCCAAGGTGCAGGACGGCAGCCCGGCCGGCACCTTCAAGGACGTGCAGATCAACGCCGACGGCACCGTGCTGGCCAACTACGACAACGGCCGCCAGCGGACCATCGCCAAGGTTCCGATCGTGCTGTTCAACAACCCGGACGCCCTGTCGCGCTCCACCGGCAACGTCTTCACCGAGACCGTGGACAGCGGCAAGGCCCGCTTCAACGACACGGGCGTGAACGGCGCCGGCGACATCGCCTCCAGCAGCCTGGAAGGCTCCAACGTCGACATCGCGTCGGAATTCACCCAGCTGATCGTGGCGCAGCGGTCCTACACCGCCAACACCAAGGTCATCACCACCGCCGACGACCTGCTGCAGGACACCATCAACCTGAAGCGGTAAGGCGTAGCGTCCTGACGGTCCCGGCGTGGCAGATTGCCGCTGTCCGGGGCCCGAAGGGCAGACGCATCAGGTGGTTAGGTAGAGCCGTCCCGCGTCCTCGGCAGGATGCGGGCGGCTTTGTCTTGCGCCGGCGGACGGTTGGTGCTGAAGTATTTGCATTATTAAGAATAATGCGACCGCTTCGGCATGTCCGCCCTTGGTGGCATTTCCGCGTCGCCCGTCTGGGCACGCGCCCTGACGGGCCCAACCCCTGCCGTCGCCGCGGTGGGGCAAGGGGCGGCTGTGACCGCCGCAAGCCCATCTGGGCAGGCGCCCAACCCTTACAGTGTCCGGGGCCAGGCTCAGGCCAAGCAGTCCGGCGGCGCCCAGGCGGCTGGCAACGGCACGGCCAGCGATGGCACCAAGCTGAGCGATGCCCAGCAGCAGCAGGTTGACAAGCTCAAGACCGTGGACCGGGCGGTGCGGGCGCATGAGGCGGCGCACAAGGCGGCGGGCGGGCCCTACGCGGGGTCGGAATCCTTCACCTTCACCACCGGCCCCGATGGGCAGCACTACGCCACGGCAGGTGAGGTCGCCATCGACATCGGCTCGATCCAGGGCGACCCCCAGGCCACCATCACCAAGCTGGAAACGGTGCGCCGCGCCGCCTTGGCGCCGGCTGATCCCTCCGGTCAGGATCGCGCCGTGGCTGCCCAGGCCCAGGCCGGCATTGTCGCCGCCCAAGGGGAAGAGGCTAAGCAGAAAACGCAAGCCGATGGCGGCACGTCCAGTAGCGGGACGGCCAATGGCGACACGACTGGCAGCGGTGGCGCTTCGGATTCCGGCGGTACAGCCGGTGTGGAGGCAGGTCGGGTGGGAACCGGCGGCGTCACCATTCGGCAGGGGGCCGCCGCCTACCGGAAAAGCCAGGGGGCGCTGGATGCCAGCATTGTGCAGGCCGCCCAGGCCGCCGCCGCCCAGCCCCTGGCGCTGATCGCCTGAAACGCGAATGGCCAGCGACGGGTGTCGCTGGCCGAACGTCGGAAAAGAACGGTCTTATTTGGCGTCGCTGTACCGCAGGGCACAGATCTTGGTCGCCATGTCCGCCATGACGGCACCGCCCTCATTCTTGGCCAGCGTGGCAGCGTCGGCGCACTTGTGCTGATCGATCAGGCTGTCCACCCGCTGAGCCACATTGGTCAGGCGCGCCTTGGTCGCGGCGGTCATGCCCTTGGGCTCCACGATTGGCGGATGACCGTAAGGCGTGGAGGCGTCATAACTGAAAACCGGGTTGACGGCGGCGAGGCCCCCACCGGGGCTCCAGTAGGGAGTGGCGGCACCCGTGGTCGCCGCGGCGGAGGCGGCGCCCGCCAAAATGATAAAGGTCACCGCCAGCACGCCGGTCATTGTCTTCATACCAACCTCCCGCCGCTATGATGAAATCCTTGCCCAGGGTGTGCCGATTGCAACCCTTAGGGTGTGTTTATCATCACACCTTTGCCAGGAATTCCAAATTAAAAAGCCGGCCATCGGTGATGGCCGGCTTCTTGGCGTTCCTGCAGGCGGAAAGGCCTGTTCAGGCAAACAGATCCATCATGCTGCCCATCAGCTTCTGCGTGCCCGTTTGGCCGATGGTCCAATTCTTCATGGTGGTGATCTGGTCGCTCAGTGCGCCAGAGATCGCGGCGGCGCTGGAGGAGATCGCCGCGGTGGAGGACGCGGCCTTGATCGTCGTGGTGTAGTCCTTGGAATAGTCGCCCGCAGCGACCTGGACACCGTAGTTCACCTTCTCGGTCAGCTTGACGCCCGTGGCGCGCGATATCTTCAGCACATAGGTGCCAGAGTCCAGGGACTGCTGCCCGTTGACCATGGCGTTGTAGGCGTCATACGCCTTGCCGGATTTGCTGTCGCTATCCGCCATGACCACGCCGGTCTTGGTCATGACCTGAACCCGTGTCTGATCCAGGTTCAGTTGCCCGAGGTTGATGGCGCCTTTGCGGGAGAGCTTGAAGCTGAGGTAATCGGCCTGGTCCCCGGCGGCAAGGCTGCCGAAGGCGTTCACGCGCGTCTGGCCCTTGATCACCGTGCCGATGTCGGTGGCCGAGGCGACGGTGTTGTATTGCGACTTCGACACGGACTTGGTGAAGTCCTGCGGGGTGCCGATGGCATTGGACGTTTGGGCCGAGCCCTGGGCGGCGATGGCATCGTTCTGGGCCGCCAACTGCGACTGGATTTGCGCCAGCTGCGCGAACACCGAGGCGTTCGAGCTGGCGCCGGCCGAGGTTGCGGTTGTTGCGACGTTGCTCACGGGAACGATCCCTATTGCCGGTTCCCGCATCCACGCGGGAGAGAGTGGTCCTGACTACCTTGCATTAGTCTGCGGAATGAAAGCATAAAATGCAAGATATTTACCGCGATAACCTTCGCGACGTCTCATTTTTCGCGCCCGCTTTGGCGCCGCCGACCGTTTAAATCGATATGTTGAACTTGCCCACACCACCTGCCGCCACGCCCGGCGCCATGCCGGGACGCTGCGCCCCAGGGCCGGCGGCCGGCGGGGCCATCATGGGCGCCCGCGGGGCCATTCCGGCGGGTGCGGGGGCAGGTGCGGCCGCGTCGGCGGGACGCTGCGACAGACCGGCGGCGATGTTGCGATTGATGTCGATCAGCGAGTGCAGCTTGGTGACGTCCAGGTCGCCCAGCCGTTCAAAGGTCTGGCGGTCGACGATCAGGGACAACACCAGGATCTTCTCGCGCAAATCCTTGGGCAGGGGGCAGTCGGGCTCCGCCATCGAGGATTGGAAGATGGTCCACAGGCGCTGGTTCAGCGACAACGCCTGGCGCAGGGGTTCGGGATTCTCGGGCGTCTGCGCCGCCAGCATCAGCCGACGCGCAGCTTCCGTCAGGCCCCAGGCTTCGATGTCGCGGGGATTGTCCGACGCGGGACGGTTGGTATATCCGGCCGAAGGCTTCATCAGATCACGTGATCCCTGGCTAACTCGTTTCCGGGTGGCGGGTCCGCGACACCGTCCGGCGCGCCGGCCCAGGATTGTTTTCCCGCAGGCTGGTCAACGACGGACGGGACGGTGCCGATGCCGCCCTCTACCTTTACCGGAAGGGTCCCATCCTCTAGGGAACGCCTACCGGGCCCTCTCATTCCCGACCGCCCAGCGGGCGGTTCCACATCATCGGCTACCTCTTTGTGGCTACCCTAAGCGGGGTCGCACGCACGAGGCGTATGCCAATAATGCCGACTTGCAAGTATCCCATACTCATTTGGGACCAGCAACCCGGCAACAAATGCCGGCCTGCGCCCATTCCCGGGCCCTGCACCTGCTAGTGTTGCAAGGGGTGGGCCAGGAATTGGGGGCAGCCGCCGCCGTCCTCGAGAGACGTGTTTAAGGTAAAAAGGTAAAGATATTTTGAAGCTCGTGCCCGGGGATTGGGCGGTGGCTCAAGGCGTGCCGTAGGCCTCCACGATGGGAATGCGCGCCGCGCGCCAGGCGGGGAACACGCCGCCCACCAGGCCCACCACCAGGGCCAGGATGACGCCCTGCAGGGCCACCGCCGGTGTCAGGTGGAAGGTGAAGACGATCTGGGAAAAGCTGGCGCCCGACAGGGTGGAGCCTGTCAGCCCGTCGAACAGCACCCAGGTGACCAGCGTGCCGACGAACCCACCCACCAGCGCCAGCACCAAGCTTTCCAGCAGCGTCCCGATGAAGGAGGAGGTGCCGCTGAAGCCGATGCAGCGCAGGGTGGCGATTTCCTGCGCGCGGGCCGCCACCGAGCTGTACATGGTGTTCAGGGCGCCGGCCAGGGCGCCGAACGCCATGGCAATGGCCAGCGGCCAGCCCAGCTTCTGGATCAGGTCGGAGGTGCGGCTGGCCTGCTGCGCGTAATAGTCGGCCTCCGTCGTCACGTCCAGCTTCAGCTGCGGGTCGTTGGCGGCATAGTCCGACAAGGCCTTCAGGGCGTCGGGGCCCGTCAGGCGGGCACGGATGGACTGGAAGACGTTCTGGCGGTGGAACAGGTCCTGCACCTCGGGCGTGTCGGCCCACAGTTCGGATTCAAAGACGCTGCCGCCCAATTCAAAGGCGCCGACCACCAGCCAATTGCTGTTACCCAGCTTGACGGTATCCCCCACGTCCACGCCCGCGAAATCCTTCTGCAGGGCCCGGCCCACCATCAGCTCATTGGTGCCGGGCTTGAACGCGCGGCCCTCCACGATCTTCAGGCCGGGCCGCACGGCGATGCCGGCGGGCCCCAGGCCCCGCAGGGTGAGGTTGGAGCGGGGGGCCTTCTTCAGGTTGCCGTCGGCCGGCACGGCCGTCTTCTTGACGCCATCGACGATGACGTAGAGCTCGGGCGACACCAGGGGCTTGCCGTCCGCGTCCTTCATGACGCCCGGCGCCTCCTCGATCAGGCGCGCCTGATCGCGGGTGACGCCGCTGTTCAGTTCCGCCTGCGACCCCGCCCGCATCAGGATGGCCATGTCCTTGGTGCCCGTGCCGCGCAGGGTCTGCTGGAAGCCCGCCGCCATGGCCAGGAAGGCCAGGAGCACGGTCACCACCAGCCCCACCGCCACCACCGTGGAGAAGGAGGCCCAGAAGCGTTGCGGAATGCTTTTGATGCAGATGGTGGTGACCACCGCGATCTCGTTGAACACGCGCATGACGTTGTTTCCTTCCGAGGGCGGGTCACAGACGCCCGAGGGCGGTGACGATGTTCAGGCGCAGCGCGTTCCAGGCCGGCAGGAAGCCGGTCACCACCCCGAGAAGCAGCATGAAGGCCACGCCCAGGCCGGCAACGGGCAGGGTCAACGCCAGTCCCGGGATGGCGCCCGACGCGAGCTTGGATAGCAGCGTCACCAGCAAGCCGGCGACCAAGAGCCCGGGCACGCCGCCCAGCAGGGACAGCAGCACGGATTCCCCCAACACCTGGCGCCAGATGCGCCAGGACGGGAAGCCGAGGGTCTTCAGCACCGCGATCTCCTTGGTGCGCTCGCGCACCGCCATCACCATGGTGTTCCCTACGATCATCAGGATGGTGGCGAAGGCCGCCCCCACCACCAGGGTGATGATCAGGGCGATGTTGCCCAACTGGGCCAGGAAGGCCTTGCCGAACGCCTTTTCCGACTGGGTGTTGGTTTCCGCCGTGGAGTTGGCGAACAGGTCGTCGATGGTAGCGGCCACCTTGTCATTCACCGCGGCGCTGTCCGTCTCCAGCGTGATCCAGCCAACCGTGTCCTTACCGAACGTCTTGCTTTCATTGAAGTTTTCGTACTGGAAGATGATGAAGCTGGTGTTGAAGGATTCCTTTGCCGCGTAGGCGATGCCAGCCACGGTCAGCTCCCAGGTGTGGCTGCCGTCCGTCTTGTTGGTGAAGATGTTGGAATTGATGGGAATGCGGTCCCCCACCTTCCAGCCGTACTTCGTGGCGATGGCCTCACCCACCACCATGCTGGTGCGGTCGTGGATGAAGGCGTCGCGCGCGGCTGGATCGATGCGCAGGTCGTCGCGATAGATCCGCAGATAGCTTTCGGGATCGACGGCGAAGGTGCCGATCTGGTTGCGCGCGTCCTGGTAATAACCGCCGAACCAGTTGGCGAAGGTGAGGTTTTTCACGCCCTTGATGGCCGCGATCTTGCCGACATAGGCATAGGGCAGGGGCTGGATGAAGGTGATCTTGTTCACCACCACCAGCCGGTTGTCGGCCGACGAATCCACGCCGTGTTCGAAGGCGTAGTGGATGCTGCCCAGCACGCCATAGATGACGAAGGCCACGAAGATGGCCAGCATCATGAGGAAGGTGCGCAGCTTGCGGCGGAACAGGTTGCGCCAGAGCAGGTAGAGATCACTCATGCCACCAGCTCCCGCTCGGTGAAGCGGCCCTTGTCCAGGTGCAGGGTGCGGCGGGCGTACTTAGCCGCCTCCGGATCATGGGTCACCATGACGATGGTCTTGCCCATCTCCTGGTTTAGCAGCCGCAGCATGGCCAGGATCTCATCCGCCGTGGTGCGATCCAGGTCGCCCGTGGGCTCGTCGCACAGCAGCAGCTTGGGGTCGGAGATCAGGGCGCGGGCGATGGCCACGCGCTGCTGCTGGCCGCCCGACATCTCCCGCGGGTAATGGTCCGCCCGCTCCGCCAGTCCCACCAGGCTCAAGGCCGCTTCCACCCGCCGCTTGCGCTCCGCCCGGCCGAAGGAGGTGAGCAGCAGGGGCAGTTCCACATTCCGCGCCGCCGACAGGGTGGGCATCAGGTTGTAGAACTGGAAGATGAAGCCGACATTGTGGGCGCGCCAGCGGGCCAGTTGCCCTTCCGTCAGCGTATCCACCCGGCCGCCGTCGAAGGTGATGCTGCCCTCTGTCGGCTGGTCAATGCCGCCCAACAGGTTCAGCAAGGTGGTCTTGCCCGAGCCGCTGGGCCCCATCACCGCCACGAAGTCGCCGGCGGGAATGCTGAGGCCCAGATGGTCGAAGATGGTGATGGTGTCCTTGCCCTTCACGAACCGCTTGGAAACGTCCTGCAGGTGAATCAGCGTCTGGCCCGTCATGGCATCAGGCTCCCGATTGTGGTCGTGGGGCGATGGGGATGGGGTGGGCAGGGTGGCCGGATCAGCCGCCCTTGCCCTCGTTCAGAAAGGTCACCTTGGCCGCCATGTTGGGCAGGATGCGCGGATCCTTGGCCGCTATGGCCACCCGCACCTTGATGGTGGCCTTCTCCCGGCTGGCGGTGGGGATGATGGCCAAGACCGAGGCGGGCACCTTCCAGTCGGGATAGGCGTCCAGCGTCGCCTCCACCTTCTGGCCGGGGCGGACGCGGGCGATGTTGGCCTCGTTCACCTCCACCTCGAATTCCAGGCTGTCCATGTCGACCAGGGTGCACACGCCCGTGCGGGTGAAGCCGCCGGACGACATGGGGGAGATGATTTCACCCGGCTGGGCATTTTTTTCCGTGACCACGCCGGTGAAGGGGGCGCGGACCTGGTAGCGGTCCACCATTTCCGCGTCATAGGCGACGGTGGCGCGGGCGGCGTTCACGTCGGCCTTGGACTTCACCAACTGGGCTCGCAGCGAGGCGGCGCGGGCATCCGCCTTGATCAGGTCGGCCTCGCTGGAGAACTGGCGGCCGGTCAGGGCGCGCGTGCGCTCCAGCGTCTTTTCCGCGTCCACCAGGTCTGCCTGGTTGGCCACTACGGCGGCCTCGGCCGAGGCCTGGCGGGCCCGGGCCAGATCCAGGTCGCTGCGGGCCAGCACGTCGTCCAAGGTGGCCAGCACCTGGCCCTTTTGCACCAGCATGCCTTCCTGCACCAGGACCTCACGCACGCGGCCGGTGACATCGGCGGAGACCGTGGCCACCCGCCGGGCGACGACATAGCCGGAGCCGATGAGGTTGCCGCTGCGCACCTCCGACACCGGGGCGGCGGGTGCCGGCTGGGCCGGGCCGGCGGCGGTGGATGCAGGCTTGGCGGAAACGGCGACCGGCGCCGGATCGGCACCGCCGAAGCGGCTGAGCAGGCCGGTAGACCAGGCGATCCCCGCGGCGACCACCACGACGGCGGCGCCGGCGCCCAGGCCCAAGATAAGGCCCCGCCCACCACCACCGCCCCGCCGCGCCGGTGACGGCGCCGTCCGGTCAATGGCGATGGACCGCAAAAGCTCCGCTTTGTCCCGCTGCACCTTGGTCCCCCGACTGGCACAATCCCCAATGGCATCATAGCGCGTGAGGCACGCTGTCGCACCACAAATGGTTGATCTAAAAGGCAGGGTGCAAGCGAGGGCCACTTCCGACAAGGCGAAGGGGGCCAGAAATGGCGAAGGGCCGGCGGATCGCTCCAGCCGGCCCTTCATTCAGGAACAAGCGGTCGTCGTCAGATGGCGGCGCCGTCCACCAGGTCGGCATCCTCATCGAAGCGGGACAGCAGCGTGAAGATGTGGTTGGCCGCCTGCTCGGCGGTCATGGCCTGGGTGTCGATGCGCACGTCGGGCGACTCCGGCGGCTCATAGGGGCTGTCGATGCCGGTGAAGTTCGGGATCTTGCCGGCGCGCGCCTTGGCGTACAGGCCCTTCACGTCGCGGTCCTCAGCCACCGCCAGGGGCGTGTCCACGAACACCTCCAGGAACTCACCCGGGCCCAGCAGCTCACGGGCCATGCGCCGTTCCGCGCGGTAGGGGGAGATGAAGGAGACCAGGACGATCAGTCCGGCGTCGACCATCAGCTTGGACACCTCGGCCACGCGGCGGATGTTCTCCACCCGGTCGGCGTCGGTGAAGCTCAGGTCGCGGTTCAGGCCGTGGCGGACATTGTCGCCGTCCAGCAGCATAGTGTGGCGGCCATGGGCGTGCAGTTTCTTTTCCACCAGATTGGCGATGGTGGACTTGCCGGCGCCGGACAGGCCGGTGAACCACAGCACGCGCGGACGCTGACCCTTCATCTGCGAGCGGGCGCGCTTGTCCACGTCCAGCACCTGCCAAGGCACAGTGCGCACGATGGCGGACCGGATAAGGCCGGCGGCCACCGTCTCATTGGTCAGGCGGTCGATGAGGATGAAACCGCCCGTGTCGCGATTGTTGCGATAGACGTCGAAGGCGATGGCCTGGTCCAGGCTCAGGGTCGCCAGCCCCACCTCGTTGAGGCTCAGCGTCTTGGTCGCCAGCTGTTCCAGGGTATTGACGTTGATCTTGTGCTTCAGCGTCGCCACGGTGGCCGGCACCGACTTGGTGCCCAGCTTCAAGATGTAGGGTCGGCCGGGCAGCAGCGGCGCCTCCGACATCCATACCAGCGTCGCCTCCATCTGGTCGGCCGCCTCGGCGACCTCATCCAGGGTGGAGAGGATGTCGCCACGGCTGATGTCGATCTCGTCCGTCAGGGTGAGGGTGACGGATTGCCCGGCCACGGCCAGGGGCAGGTCGCCGTCATGGGTGACGATGCGGGCTACCCGGCTTTCCTGCCCCGAGGGCAGGACGCGGATGCGGTCGCCCGGGCGCACCGTGCCGGCGGCGATGGTGCCGGCATAGCCACGGAAGTCCAGGTTGGGACGGTTCACCCATTGCACCGGCAGGCGGAAAGGCTGGCTGGCGCGCAGATCCGCGACCTCGACCGTCTCCAGATGACCGATCAGCGTGGGGCCCAGGTACCAGGGCATGGCGTCGGTCAAGGTGGTGACGTTGTCGCCCTTCAGTGCCGACAGCGGGATGGCCTGGATGTCGGTCAGGTCCAGCTGGCGGGCGAAGGCGCGGTATTCCGCGACCACGCGGTCGAAGACGGCCTGGTCATAGCCCATCAGGTCCATCTTGTTGACGGCCAGCACGATCTTGCGGATGCCGAGCAGGGACACCAGGAAGCTGTGGCGCCGCGTCTGGGGCAGCACGCCCTTGCGCGCGTCGATCAGGATAATGGCAAGGTCGGCGGTGGACGCGCCGGTGACCATGTTGCGCGTGTACTGCTCATGACCGGGCGTGTCGGCCACGATGAACTTGCGCCGGTCGGTGTTGAAGAAGCGGTAGGCGACGTCGATGGTGATACCTTGCTCCCGCTCCGCCGACAGTCCGTCGACCAGCAGCGCGAAGTCCAGGTCGCCGCCCTGGGTGCCCACCTTGCGGCTGTCCGCCTCCAAGGTCGCCAGCTGGTCTTCGAACAACATCTTGCTGTCGTACAGCAGGCGGCCGATCAGGGTGCTCTTGCCGTCGTCGACGCTGCCGCAGGTGATGAAGCGCAGCAGGCTTTTGGACTGCTGAGCCGCGAGGTAGCGCTCGATTTCGGACACGCCCGGCTCCAGCGTTTCGGGCAGGGGGGTATCGGGGGCCATCAGAAGTACCCTTCCTGCTTCTTCTGTTCCATGGAGGCGCCGCCGTCTCGGTCGATCACGCGGCCCTGGCGCTCCGACGTGCGGGCCAGCAGCATCTCGCGGATGATGGCGGGCAGGCTGTCGGCGTCGCTGTCGATGGCGCCGGTCAGCGGGTAGCACCCCAGGGTGCGGAAACGCACGCGCCGCATCTGCGGCACCTCCCCTGGCTTCATGGGCAGGCGGTCGTCATCGACCATGATCAGGGCGCCGTCACGCTCCACCACCGGCCGTTCGGCGGCGAAGTACAGCGGTACGATGGGGATGTTTTCCAGGTAGATGTATTCCCAGATGTCCAGCTCGGTCCAGTTGGACAGGGGGAAAACGCGGATGCTCTCGCCCTTGTTCTTGCGCGCGTTGTACAGTTGCCAGAGCTCGGGGCGCTGATTCTTTGGGTCCCAGCGGTGCTGCTCGTTGCGGAAGCTGAAGATGCGCTCCTTGGCGCGGCTCTTCTCCTCGTCGCGGCGCGCGCCGCCGAACGCGGCGTCGAAGCCGTAACGGTCCAGCGCCTGCTTCAGCGCTTCCGTCTTCATCACCTGGGTATGGATGGCGGAGCCGTGGGTGAAGGGGCCGATGCCCCGCGCCAAGCCTTCCGGGTTGGTGTGCACCAGCAGGTCCAGGCCCAGATCCGCCGCCCTCTGGTCGCGGAAAGCGATCATCTCGCGGAACTTCCAGGTGGTGTCCACGTGCAGCAGGGGAAAGGGCGGCTTGGCCGGGTAGAAGGCTTTCATCGCCAAGTGCAGCATCACCGCGCTGTCCTTGCCGATGGAATAAAGCATCACCGGGTTCTGCGTTTCGGCTACCACCTCCCGCAGGATGTGGATGCTTTCCGCCTCAAGCCGCTGGAGATGGGTCAGCCGGGGGGGCGAAAGGGGGCCGGCAAGCGATACGGGAAGGGGGGAGGGGGGCTGTATGATGCTGTCCAACACTGCCGCGTCTTTCACGTCAATCACTCTGTCCGTCACGCCTAGGCCGCCGTCTTATACGGCTAACAGTCTAATCCGCCTGCGGTTGCACGCCAACGGACACGCTGCTGGTCGGCTGATTCCTCAATACCCTGTCAACAGACGTATAAAGGAAACTTTCACAGCGGGCATTGCGATTATGGAATTGCTGTGAGGGCGAAAAATACCTGGATGAACGGGTAATAAATAACACACTAACAGTGTATTTTTCGTTAACGGTCGAAGACGGGCATAACTCCTAGGGAAACCTGGGTTACGGCCGGCCCGCTTAGTCCGCCGTTTCCAGGAAGCGTCGCCCCAGGGCCCGCCAAGATTGAGGCCCTATGGTGCCGATCAGGTCTCCCAGGGCCCGGGCGCGATCGGTGTCGCCGGCATCGCAGGCGGACTGAAGCTGGCGTGCGGCCTCCTCCAGCCGTCTTAATCCACAATTTCCCGCCGTGGAAATAAGGTCATGGGCCTGTTGCCCCAACGTGTGCAGGTCGGTCCTGTCACCCGCGGCCGCCAGGCTTGCCACTCTGTCCACCCGGGTCGCACCGTTGCCGATGAAATCGCGCACCAGCCGGTCAAAGGCGCCGGGGCCTGCCACCGGTTGCAGGCGGCCCAGGACCCCTTCTTCCAGCAGTGGCAGATCAGTCATGGCGTTCGCTGCCGCCGGCATCGGTTCGGGCACCGCAACGGCAACAGGCTCGGGGGCGGGGGCCTCCATCCCTGTGGCGGCGGATCCTCGGGCGCGGGACCAGTCGTCGACCATCTGCAGGATCTGCTGTTGGCGGAAGGGCTTGTAGACGCAATCGTCCATGCCGGCGGCGGCGTAGTCGGCGCTCATCCCCGCCATGGCGTTGGCGGTCATGGCCAGGATGGGAGTACGGCCCCGGCCTTCCGCCGCCTCCGCTGCCCGGATGCGGCGCGTAGCCTCCATACCGTCCATCACCGGCATCTGCACGTCCATGAGCACGATGTCGTAGCGGTCGCGGGCGCAGGCCGCCACCGCCTGCGCACCGTCCTCCACCACGGTGACCATGTAACCCGCCTTGCGCAGCATCAGGCTCGCCACCGCTTGGTTGGTGGGGTTGTCCTCCACCACCAGCACGCGGCGGCCCCGGCCGTCCGGCGTCGTTTCCGGCGCCGCCGCCGGCTGGGGGGCGCAGGGCGGCATCAGGCAGCCGAAGGCGCGCGCCACCGCTTCGTTCAGGGACAGGCGGCGGACAGGCTTGGCCAGCAGGGCGTCATAGCGGGCGTCGACCGTTGCCTGGTCCGGCTCGATGGAACTGACCAGGATGACGCGCAGGTCCTGGAATCGGGCGTCGGCGCGCACCCTGGCCACCACCTCGGGCCCGTTGAGGCCCGGCATGCGGTTATCGATCAGCAGGATGTCATAGGGATCGTCGCCACCCGCCGCCGACCACAGGCGCGCCAGCGCGGTTTCCCCGTCCGGCGCCTCATCCACGCGCAGGCCCAGGTCGAAGCTGAGGTTATGGGTCAGGATCAGGCGGTTCATGGCCAGGTCGTCGACCACCAGGGCGTGGCGGCCGCGCACGCTTTCCAGCGAGGGCAGGGGCGCGTCGGCCGGCTCCGCCGGGGCCAGCGGCAATTCGAACCAGAACAGGGACCCTTGGCCCGGCGTGCTCTCCACTCCGATGTCGCCCCCCATCAGGTCCACCAGCTGCTTGCAGATGGCCAGGCCCAGGCCGGTGCCACCGAAGCGCCGGGTGACGCTGGCGTCCGCCTGGGTGAATTTCTGGAACAGGCGCTGGGCCTGCTCGTCGCTGAGGCCGATGCCGGTGTCCTGCACGGCGAAGCGCAGGCGCCGCGTGCCGGGCGCGGTGCCGGCCAGGCAGGTAACGATGATGCTGACCCAGCCGCGGTCGGTGAACTTGACGGCGTTGCCGGCCAGGTTCAGCAGCAGCTGCCGCAGGCGGGTGGGATCGCCGCGCCAGTGCCGCCGCGCCTCTTCCACCACCAGCACGCCCAGCTCGATACCCTTGTCGCGGGCACGGGGCGCCAGGATGGCGGCCACCCCCTCCACCAGATCACCCAGATCGAAGGACAGGTTCTCCAGGTCGACCTTGCCTGCCTCGAGCTTGGAGATGTCCAGGATGTCGTTGATGACGCCCAGCAGGGCATCGGCGCTGTCGCGGATGGTTTCGGCGTAGCCGCGCTGCTCGGTGGTGAGGCCGCTGGTGTCCAGCAGCAGCTGCACCATGCCCACCACGCCGTTCATGGGCGTGCGCACCTCATGGCTCATATTGGCCAGGAAGTCGTTCTTGGCGCGGTTGGCCTCTTCCGCCCGCCGCTTTTCCGCGGCCAGGGCGCGGGCACTCTCGCGCGCTGCCGTCACGTCCCAGTTCACGCCCACGATCTTGATGGCCTGGCCCTGGGCGTCGCGCTCCACCAAGCCGTTGGTCTTGATGTGGCGGACGGTGCCATCGGGCAGACGGATGCGGAACTCCGTATCCAGGGGTACCTCGCCGCGCACGGCCGCCTGCACCTCTGCCTGCATGCGGCCCAGATCCTCCGCATGACAGCGGGACTGCCAGGTGGCGAAGGTCAGGGGCCGTGACGTGTCCGGGTCTACGCCGTACATCTGGAACATGCGCTCGTCCCAGACCAGCTCCTGCGTCGCCAGATCGAATTCCCAGACGCCGATGCCGCCGGCCTGCGTCGCCAGGGTCAGCCGTTTGCCGGCGGCCATCAGCTTAGTGTTGATGGCGCTCAATTCCCGCGTCATGCCCTCGGCGATTGCCGTGGCACGGGCACGAACCAGGTGCAAATTGGCGGTCAATGCCGCCAGCATGAGCGAGATGAAGGCCAGGCTGGCGGCGGCCAGCGCGGCCCCCGCCTGGCCGGCGGTGGCGAAGCTGGCCGCCCGCGACCAGGCCAAGGTCAAGGCGTGACCGCCTTCATCCACGCGGCTCACTTGGTCGGGGGCGCCTAGGCCCGAGGCCTTGAGGCCCACGCGCGCGGCCAGCCGGCCCCCCAGGGTGTCGGGTGTGATCTTGCGGTACAGCAGGGCGTCGGGCCGCGTCTCGCCGCCGTCGTACACGGCGACGTCGACTTCCTCCACCATGTCGCGCAGCGCCTCGCGGAAGAACACCTCGGAAATGAAGGGGGCGTAGATCCAGCACTGCAGGGCGTGGCGGCGCTGCGCCACCGTGTCCAGCGGCTTGCCCGGGGTATAGACGGGAATAAAATAGAGGAAGCCCGCGCGCCGCTGCGCGTCCTGCACCAGGATGATGCGCTTGGTCATGGCGGGCTGGCCGGTATCGCGGGCACGGAAGGCGGCGTCGCGGCGGTTGGCCTCCGTCGCCACGTTCAGCCCCAGGGCGGCCGCGTTGGCGCCCGCCGGCTCGACATAGGTGATGACGTCGTATTCCAGCGCGTCGGCGAAGTCGTCCAGCACCGGTTCGGTGGAGGCGGCGTGCAGCTTGAAGTCAGGCGCGCCATCGGCCCGGACACGCGCCAGGAAGGCCTCCAGCCCATCGGTGGGCACGGGATAGACGACGCCGATGCCGTTGATGCCGGGATAGCGGCCGTCGATGTTGATGGTGCTGGCGAACGCCCGCCACTGGTCGCGGCCCACGGGCAGGCCGGTGGCGTAGAGGGCGGCGCCGGATTCCAGCGCGTTGGAATAGACCAGCAGGCGTTCATGGATGCGCGCCATGGCACTGTCCACGATCTTGCCCAGGTGGGCCTCATCGCGGGAACGGGCGATGTCCGTCCGGTCCAGGAAGACGCCGGCGGCCACCAGGCAGCCCACCAGGAAGACACCGGATCCCAAGCGCGCCGACTGCGGGGGAATGTCGGAAAAGACGATGGCGGTCAGGGCGAACGTTGCCAGCATGGCCTGCATGTTCAGCAGGCTTTCGTTCAGGGTGGCATCCATGAACGGGCCGATACCGGCGGTCGTGCCCAGCACATAGACCGTAGCCGCCGCCAGCACCACAAGGTGGGCCGCCGCCGGGCCGTAACGGCGGGCGGCCAGCAGGATGGCGGGATACAGCAGGAAGATGCCCAGCGCGGAGGCCGAGCCCAGCAGCGTCCGTGCCACGGGCAGGAAGGGCAGGGTCAGGGCCGCCACCGTCAGCCCCAGCACGGGCATCAGGCCGCTGAACAGCGTGGCCCACACGTGGGCGGGGCGCCAGTCGGCGGCCTTGGCCTCCCGCAGGGCCACCAGCAGGGCGGTGACGATCAGGATGCCCAGCGCGTCGCCCGTCCACCAGGTGATCCAGATGGCGCCCAGGTTCACGTCCCAGGACAGGTTGCCCGCCACCAGCAGGGCGCTGACGCCGATGGTGGCGCTGCAGACGGGCGCCACGATGGCGGCCAGGCCATGGGCGGCAGCGCGGGAAACCTGCAGCCTTTCCTTGTCGATGCCATCGACGCGCGTGAACAGCAGGGCGCCCAGCACCGCCTCGCCCGTGTTGCCCAGCGCGATGAAGGCCGCCGTCAAGGGCCCCACGCCAGGGGTGAGCAGGTTGGCGATGAAGGCGCCGATGAGGACGAAGGGCCAAGCGCTCCGGCCGAAGATCAGCAGGCCCGCCACAGCCAGGCCGGAGGCGGGCCACACCGGGCTGGCGCTCTCGCTCAGGCTGGCCAGGGCCAGGCCCAGGCGTGCCGTGCCCAGATATGCCGCCGCCAGGAGCAGGACCTTGAACGAAGTCGCCAGGGTGTGCCCCGGGAGTGGACGCATGACGCCGCCTGTCTTCACGTGGGCGCTTTCGCCCGCACCCCTCACAACCGACAAGTCTAACGGCATGGGCCGGGTGATAGAAGCCGTGCAATCGGGGGGCGAAAAAATAAGCCGGGCGTGGGCCGCCCGGCTTAAAAACAGGGGTTCGGCGGATGGTTCCGCGCCTAGTTGGCGGAAACCACCGGCAGATCGATGAAGCTGGCCTGCGCGCCCTGATGGAAGACGCGCTGCGTCGCCTTGCGATAGTCGCCCGGCTTGGCCAGGAAGATGTTGTCGACGAAGGTCTGCGGATTGCGGTCGTACAGCGGGAACCAGCTGGACTGCACCTGCACCATGATGCGGTGGCCGGGCAGGAAGACGTGGTTGGCGTTGGGCAGCTCGAAGCGATAGCGCTGAACCTTGTCCGCCGGGATGGCGGTGGGGTGTTCCAGGCTGTCCCGGTAGCGGCCTCGGAAAATGTCCATGCCCACGGCCAGCTGATAGCCGCCCATCTCCGGCTGCGATGGCACCTCGTCGGGGTAGACGTCGATCAGCTTCACCACCCAATCGCTGTCGGTGCCGGAGGTGGAGGCGTAGAGGTTCACCACCGGCGCGCCGCTGATCTTCATCGGCGCGGTCAGCACCTCACTGGTGTAGACCAGCACGTCGGTGCGGTCGGCCACGGCCCGCTGGTCGGTGACCAGCCAGCGCTTCCAGGCGTCGCCATCGCCGAAGCGCACGGGGCGCGGCACATAGGGCACGGGCTTGGCCGGGTCCGAGACGTACTCGTCATAGGCGGGGCCGCCCTTGGCCGGGGCGGTGAAGCCCAGGCCGCCGTTGGTCTGCAGGTACAGGGGCTTGGGCGTTGCGGCGCAGCCGGTGGCGCAGGACGTCGGCCATTTCTGCAGGCGGCGCCAGACGTTGGTGCCGCTTTCGAACACCAGCACCGGCGGCGTATCGGCCTTGGGCGCGCCGTCCTTCAGGTGTTCATCCAGGAAGGGCAGCATGGTGTTGCGGCGGAAATCCAGGGCGGTGTCGCCCTCGAACTTCAGCGGGCCCAGGGTGCTGCCGTCATAGTTCACGCCGCTGTGCCGCCAGGGACCCAGCACCAGGTAGTTCAGGGTGTTGCTGGCATCCTTGGGCTCGATCGCCTCATAGGTGTGGACGGCACCGTACATGTCCTCCTGGTCCCACAGGCTGGCCACGATCATGGTGGGCACGGTGGGGGTGCGGGCGCCCAGGATCACGTCCAGCGCCTGGTTCTGCCAATAGGCGTCATAGGCGGGGTGCTCGATCAGCTTGTGCCAGAAGGGCAGCTGCTCCAGCCCGTATTGCCGGGCGAAGCCGTCGGCGGAGCCGGCGCGCAGGAAGGCGTCGTAGTCGTCGTAGATGCCGCGCGGGATGTCGCTGCCTTCACCCCTCACCGTCGTCTGGTGCTGGAAATAGTCGAAGTTGGTCTGGCGGAAGGCGCCGTTGTGGAACCAGTCGTCACCCTTCCAGCCATCGACCATGGGGCTCATGGGCACGGCCGCCTTCAGCGCCGGGTGCGGGTTCACCAGCGCCATCAGCACCGTGAACCCTTCATAGGAGGAACCCACCATGCCGACCTTGCCGTTGCTCTCCGGCACATTCTTCACCAGCCAGTCGATGGTGTCGTAGGCGTCGGTGGCGTGGTCGACCTCGCTGTCGTTCAGGGGGCCGCGCAGGGGCCGGGTCATGACGTAGTCGCCCTCCGACCCGTACTTGCCGCGGATATCCTGGAAGACGCGGATGTAGCCTTCGGCCACGAAGCTTTCATCCCCCATGGCCAGCGTCGCCTGCATGTGCGGGCTGGTGGACCGTTTGGCGCGCTTGGTGGCGTTGTAAGGCGTGCGCGTCAGCATGATGGGGGCGCTCTTGGCACCCACGGGGATGACGATGACGGTGTGCAGCTTCACGCCATCGCGCATGGGGATCATGACGTCGCGCTTGATGTAGTCGGCGCCCTGGATGGTGCTGTCGACCTTGGCCGGGATGTCGGGCGCCAGATAGGGGGTGGCCGGCGACGGCTGCGACGCCGTCTGGGCCAGGGCCGTCGTGGCCAGCAGCACGCCGATACCCACACCCGCGCCGGCGCGCGCCAACCCGCCGGCCATTCGTCCCACCTTGAACCACGCCATGAACCTTGCCCCTTTATCCGATATCCCATTTGGCCCATCCGCCGTGGGCGGGGTGAACGATACCGGGGTAGGCGCTCTGGTCAAATGGCGTTCGGTAACGGAACTGTTACAGAAAGGGCCCCGGACTCTTTAGGTGGAATTATTCCATATTGATGCGCGCCATGATAGTATTGCGCCGCAACAAGGAGGTTCCTCGCCATGCTGCTCAATCCCTTTGCCGATCCCACCAAGACCCTGACCCAGGACCTGCTGACGGAGTTCGAGACCATCCTGGGAAAGGGAGTCCTGGGCGCGCCGGTGGAAATCCCCGGCGGCCTGATCGTACCGGTGAACATCACCACCTTCGGTGTCGGCGTCTACGGCGGCAGCGTCTGGGGTGAGGCCGTCGGCGGCGGGGGCGGGGGCGGTGTCATTCCCGCCGCCGTGCTGGTGGTGCAGGACGGCAAGGTGACCTTCCACCCCATCGCGCCGGAAACCACCAAGGCCGCGGCGGAGCATGTGACCGCCATGGTCAGTAAGATGCGCGGGCCCCGCGCGCCGCAGCAGGGGGAGGTGACACCGGCTGCCCAGGCGGTGCCGGTCCCAGCCGCCGCCGACGCCTGACCTCAGGCCGTGGCCGCCCTGTCCGGCGGCAGGTAATAGGCTGCCAGGAAGGACCAGAAGGCGTTGTCCATCAGGGACCGCGCCCGGTCCGGCAGGGCCTTGTACTTGCCCACCGCGCCATCGCCGATGTGGCTCCTGTGCCAGTGGGTGACGGGGTCGTAAAGGTTGGGATGCGCGTCCGTTCCGGCATTTTCCACGAAGCGGCCGGTATCCTCCATCTGGGCCAGGGTCCGCTCCACCGTCCGGGTCCGCAGGCCCTCGTGAATGGCGAGCAGCGCCGGGTCGGCTGCCGTCACGCCGATAAATCCGGCGATGCGGGCCACCGAGTCCGGATGGTCGTGGAAACCGTCTTCATAGCGGAAAATCAGGGTGCGCCGGCCCTGGGCGACACAGGCCTGCACCCGGCGCACGCTGCGCAACACATAGGCGAAGGCCTCGTTGAAAGGCTGGTCAAAGCGCCGCATCAGTGAGGCGACACAGTCGCGCGGGTCCCGCAGGGTGATGATGGTGGCGATGTCCTCATGCGCGATGCGCAGCTGCATCATGGTGTCGGGGTGGTGGGTCTTCAGCACCACCGGCATCCTGGCCTTCTCCCCGATGCCGACATAGTCCGTCAAATCATTGGCATAGTCGGACCTGAAACCGGACTCGCCATAAGCCTGAGTCAGCAATTGCCGCACCACATTGAACGACCAGGTGGAAGCACTGCCGGGCAGGCCAACGCAAATAATCGCAATATTGTCATCAGTAGTAGCGGTCGCGCCATTCTCTTGCATCATTGCAATAACCAAACTGCCAAAATCATTGTTACTGATGGAGTGACTGTGACTTATACGCATGATGGCGGATATTTTGTCGCATCCGGTCGGAGAATACAGGTGGGGCATCTGGGGAGGTGCCGTATGGACCGGGGCCAAAATTTCCGGAACCATCGACGCTAAGGTGGTTGAACTAAGTCACTCGACTTCCCATTTGCGGCGGGTAGGGCTTCGGGGGGCGGTTCGCCCGCACCGGGGGGACACCGGGAAGCCTTGCCTCATATCGGGATCAAGCCATCAGAGAGGGGCTGACGTGATCAAGACCTTGGGATATGCGGCCTACAAGGCCAAGGAAGCCCTGGCGCCGTTCACCTTCGAACGCCGGGACCCACGGGACCACGACGTGGTCATCGACATCCAGTATTGCGGCATCTGTCATTCGGACGTGCATCAGGCGCGGGAGGAGTGGGGCGGCAGCCTGTTCCCCATGGTGCCGGGGCACGAGATCGCCGGCATCGTCACCCGGGTCGGCCCGGCGGTCACCAAGTACAAGGTGGGCGACCGGGTGGGCGTCGGCTGCTTCGTCGATAGCTGCCGTGAGTGTGACTACTGCAAACAGGGCCTGGAACAGTTCTGCACCCAGGGGATGACCGGCACCTACAACGCGATGGAGCGTGACGGCAAGACGCTGAGCCAGGGCGGCTATTCCACCACCATCGTGGTGGACGAGAACTACGTCCTGCGCATTCCGGACACCCTGCCGCTGGATGCCGCCGCGCCACTGCTGTGCGCCGGCATCACGCTCTATTCCCCGCTGGCCCATTGGAAGGCCGGGCCGGGCAAGAAGGTGGCCATCATCGGCCTGGGCGGCCTGGGCCACATGGGGGTGAAGCTGGCCCACGCCATGGGGGCCGACGTCACGGTACTGAGCCAATCGCTGCGCAAGGAGGCCGACGGCCGGCGGCTGGGGGCCGACCATTTCTACGCCACGTCGGACGAAGCGACCTTCACGAAGCTGGCGGGCACCTTCGACCTGATCATCAACACGGTGTCGGCGCCCATCGACTGGAACGCCTACCTGGGCCTGCTGAAGGTTGATGGTGCCCTGGTCGTGGTGGGCGTGCCGGAGGAACAGGTGCCGGTGGGCGCCTTCTCCCTGATCATGGGCCGCCGCAGCCTGGCCGGTTCCCTGATCGGCGGCATCCAGGAAACGCAGGAGATGTTGGATTTCTGCGCCAAGCACAACATCATCAGCGACATCGAGACCATCGCCATCAACCAGGTGAACGAGGCTTATGACCGCGTCGTCGCCAGCGATGTGCGGTATCGTTTCGTAATCGATATGGCATCGTTGAAGACTGCTGAAGCCGGCTTCTAAGGCCTTACGGTTCCGACTTTGGACGGGCGGCGGGGCCATTCCGCCGCCCGCTTCATTTTGCTGAAATGGAATTTAGGTTGCGCCAGGCGCGTGCCGGTTGTGGCTGTTCCGAACGCGGACTACGCTCAAGGTCCTCGAATGGCTCTGAAGCGGTGACCCCATGCGCCCTGGTATTCTGATCCTTGCCGGCGTGATCGCCGCGCTGTCTTCCGGGGCCTGGGCCCAGGGCACCAATAGTTCGGCCACCAGTCCGGCGGCCGGCCCTGCGGCACCGCCAGCGCTGAAAAAGGACGACCTGCCCCGTGACATCATCGTCACCCCGCAAGTGCTGCCGACGCCGGAAGAAGAACAGGCCTACCACGATGCGGAATATGCCCGCCTCAAGGCCATGTTCGGCCCGCCGGAACTGCCGCCGATCTCGCGGGGGGACGCCATGAGCCGAGATGAGACACAGAACACCGGCACCGTGGCGGGGCCCAAGGCGGTCAATTGTCCTGATATCGCGGCCTGTTACGCCCCGCCGAAATAGGCCCAGACCAGGGGCGCCGGGCCAGGGCCGCCAGACTTCCTTGAACGTCAGAAAACCTTCAGTGCGGCATGTTGCGCCGCAGCCAGCGGGCGGCAATGGCCACCACGCCGGCGCAGACCGGCACGGCGATGGCCACGATGCGGCTGGTGGAAGGCCAGCCCTCCGTCTCCGGCAGGCCGTGCATCACCTTTTCCACCAGCGACACCAGGTAGTAGGTGATGCCCACGATGGACAGGGCCTCCACCGCCTCCTGGATGCGCACGTGCATGCTGGAATTGCGGTCCAGCGAGGTCAGCAGGGTGGCGCTCTGACTGGACAGGCCGACATCCACGCGGGTGCGCAGGCTGGCCTGGGCGCGTTCCATGCCGGCGGCCAGTTCCCCCTGAAGGCGGGCGGCGGCCTCCACCGTGCGGATGCCGGGCCGCAGGCGCCGCTTCAGGAACAGGCCCACGCGCTGCAGGCCGGGGATGCGATCCTCCCGCAGTTCGTCCAGCCGCTCGCTGACGATCTCGCCATAGGCCAGGCTGGCGCCGAAGCGCCAGCGGTTGCGCGTCACCAGATGGCCCAGGTCGACCGCCAGGTCGGTCAGGCTGTCCAGGATGGCGCGGTCCTCCGCCGGGGTCTTGCTGTCGCGGATGCGGCCGACGGTATCCTCCAGCCGGCGTTCCATGTCGGTCAGGACCGCCATGGTCTCGCGCGCCTGGGGGAAAGCCAGGAAGGCGGCGGCGCGGTAGGTCTCGATCTCCAGGATGCGCTGCACCAGGCGGCCCAGCCGATCGTCGGTCAGGCCCCGGTTCTGAATCAGGGCGCGGCTGTAGCCGTCACCGTCAATATGGAAGTCCAGCGCCACCCAGGCCTCACCGCCATTGACCACGGCGCCGGCGCAGCTGCCGGTGGGGAAGCGGGCGGCGAGCGCCACGGGGTCCGGCTGCCCCTCCGCCTGCTCGACCTGCACGTTAACCGCCGCCAGGCGCCGGGCGCCCAGGGGACCGAACACGCCGTCCAGCAAGGTTTCCACCGCCAGCCGGGTCTCCTCACCATGAGCGCCGGTGATGGCCACGCTGACGCTGAGGAATTCAGTGTGGTGCTCCCACTTCACCTGGGCCGGCCGGCCGGCGATGGCGGTGGCGGTGACGCCATAGCGCGGCGCCTCGGCCTGCGGGGAGGGCAGGGCGTCCAGCACGGTCAGCAGGCGGCCGGCGCAGGCCGATCCCTCCGCCGGGGTGCAGAGGTAGGTGGCCTGGAAGACCTCCACCGGCGCCTTCACCGGCATGGCCATGCGGGAGTGCAACTCCTGCATCAGCACGCCGCGCAGCGGGTGATCCGCCTCTATGCCCATGATGCCCTACCCCTCACGCCGTAAGCCGAAGTTCCGGGGGAATGCTAACACAGGGTGGGCGCCAAGCCAGGGCGGAGCCCTGTGCGCCGGGCGCACAGGGTGTTTCCCCCGCTGCATGGCTCCGCGGACGGAGGGTCAGGCGGCGGCTGGGCGCCGCTTCTGCAAAATTTCCAGGATTTCCGCGGCGGCTGTGGGGATGTTGGTGCCCGGGCCATAGATGGCGGCGGCGCCGGCCTGGTACAACATGTCATAGTCCTGGGGCGGGATGACGCCGCCGCACACCACTAGGATGTCGCCCGCGCCCTGCGCCTTCAGGCTGTCGATCAGGGCCGGGACCAGCGTCTTGTGCCCGGCGGCCTGCGACGACACGCCAATGACGTGCACGTCGTTTTCCACCGCCTGGCGGGCCGCTTCCTCCGGCGTCTGGAACAGCGGGCCGACATCGACGTCGAAGCCGATGTCGGCGAAGGCCGTGGCGATGACCTTGGCGCCCCGGTCGTGGCCGTCCTGGCCCATCTTCACCACCAGCATGCGCGGCCGGCGGCCCTCGGCCTCCGCGAAGGCCTCCACATCCTTGCGGATGCGGTTGAAGCCCTCATCGCCGTCGTAAGCCGAGCCATAGACCCCGCTGACGGAGCGGATGACGGCGCGGTGGCGGGTGAAAACCCGCTCCAGCGCGTCGGAGATTTCACCCACCGTGGCGCGGGCGCGCGTCGCCTTGATGGCGAGATCCAGCAGGTTGCCGGTGCCGTCGGCAGCACCCTGGGACAGGGCGTCCAGCGCGGCCTTCACCGCCGCGTCGTCGCGGTTGGTGCGGATGGTGTTCAGGCGGGCGATCTGGGCCTCGCGCACGGCAGTGTTGTCGATGTCCAGCACCTCCACCCGCTCAGGATTCTGCGGTCGGTACTTGTTGACGCCAACCACCACCTCCTCACCCCGGTCGATGCGGGCCTGGCGGCGGGCCGCCGCCTCCTCGATCATCAGCTTGGGCAGGCCGCTGTCCACGGCCTTGGTCATGCCGCCCATGCCCTCCACCTGATCGATCAGCTTCTCGGCCTCGGCTGCCAGGCTGTGGGTCAGACTTTCCACGTAGTAGCTGCCGCCCAGCGGGTCGACCACGTGGGGCACGCCCGTCTCCTCCGCGATGATCAGCTGGGTGTTGCGGGCGATGCGGGCGGAGAAGGGCGTGGGCAGGCCCAGCGCCTCGTCAAAGCTGTTGGTGTGCAGCGACTGCGTGCCGCCCAGCACGGCGGCCATGGCCTCGATGGTGGTGCGCACCACGTTGTTGTAGGGGTCCTGCTCCGTCAGGCTGACGCCCGAGGTCTGGCAATGGGTGCGCAGGGCCAGCGACCGCGCGTCCTGCGGATCGAAATGCTTCTTCATCAGCTTGGCCCACAGCAGGCGGGCGGCGCGCAGCTTGGCCACCTCCATGAAGAAGTTCATGCCGATGGCGAAGAAGAAGGACAGGCGCGGGGCGAACTGGTCGACCTTCAGGCCCTTGGACGCCGCCGCCCGCACATACTCCAACCCGTCCGCCAGGGTGAAGGCCAGTTCCTGCACCGCCGTCGCCCCGGCTTCCTGCATGTGGTAGCCGCTGATGGAGATGGAGTTGAACTTGGGCATGTTCAGCGCCGTGTACTCGATGATGTCGGCCACGATGCGCATGCTGGGGGTGGGCGGGTAAATGTAGGTGTTGCGGACCATGAACTCCTTCAGGATGTCGTTCTGGATGGTCCCGGACAGTTTGTCCTGGCTGACGCCCTGCTCCTCCGCCGCCACGATGTAGCCCGCCAGCACCGGCAGCACGGCGCCGTTCATGGTCATGGACACGCTCATCTTGTCCAACGGGATGCCGTCGAACAGGATCTTCATGTCCTCCACGCTGTCGATGGCGACACCGGCCTTGCCCACGTCGCCCACCACGCGGGGGTGGTCGCTGTCGTAGCCGCGATGGGTGGCCAGGTCGAAGGCCACCGACAGGCCCATCTGGCCCGCCGCCAGGTTGGCCTTGTAGAAGCGGTTGCTTTCCTCCGCCGTGGAGAAGCCGGCGTACTGCCGGATGGTCCAGGGCCGGTGGCTGTACATGGTGGCCCGGGGACCCCGCGTGTAGGGCGCGAAGCCCGGCAGGGTCTGAAGCTCCAGTCCCTCCAGATCCGCTGCGGTGTAGAGCGGCTTCACCGCGATGCCCTCGGGCGTGGTGCGCACCAGGCCTTCGGGGTCGGCACCGAATTCCTTGGCGGCCAGGCGCTGCCAATCGGCCAGGGTCTTCTCGGAGAAGTCGCTCATGATGGTCACTCGAACTCGATGATGATCTGGTCGACGGCCAGGGACGTGCCCTTTTCGGCCGCGATCTTCTTGACGGTGCCGTCGGATTCGGCGCGTAGGATGTTTTCCATCTTCATGGCCTCCACCACCGCCAGCTCCTGGCCGGCCTTGACCTCATCGCCCACGGCCACCGCCACGGTGACCAGCAGGCCCGGCATAGGCGACAGCAGGAACTTGGACATGTCCGGCTTGGCCTTGATGGGCATCAGGGCCGCGAACTCCGCCGCCCGGACGGTCAACACCTGCACCTCCAACTCCGCCCCGCCGTGGAACAGGCGGTAGCCGATGCCCGTGCCGTCCACCTGAACGGCCAGGGCGTGACCATCCACCGTGCCGGCCCACAGCGATTGGCCGGGGTGCCAGTCGGTGTTGCGCACCGCATACGTCCGGCCGTCCAGCGTCACGTCATGGCCGTCATCCACGGCGACGATCTCCGCCGGATGGTTGTCCCGGCCGCAGCGCACCACCCAGGTGGCGGGCACCACGCGGTGGTGGCCGGCCATCTGGCCGGAGATGGTCGCGTCCCGCTCCACCCGGCTGCGGTGGATGCTGGCGGCCATGGCCAGCAGGCGGGTCAGCACCTCGGCCGGCAGTTCGCGGCCGTGGAAGCCGTCGGGGAATTCCTCGGCGATGAAGTTGGTGGTCAGGCGCCCTTCACCGAAGCGGCGGGATTCCACCAGGGCCGCGAGGAAGCTGATGTTGTGGCCCACGCCGCGGATCTGGAAGCGGTCCAGCGCGTCGCCCATGGCGGTGATGGCCGTGGTGCGGTCGGGGCCGTAGGTGATCAGCTTGGCGATCATGGGATCATAGAACATGCTGATCTCGCCGCCCTCGTGGATGCCGGTATCCACGCGGACGATGCTGCCCTCCTGCGCGCCCGGGCCCTCGGCCGGGGGCCGGTAGCGGGTGACGCGGCCGATGGACGGCAGGAAGTTGCGCGTGGGCTCCTCCGCGTACACGCGGGCCTCCAGCGCCCACCCGTTCAGCTTTACGTCATCCTGGATGATCGGCAGCTTCTCGCCCGCCGCCACGCGGATCATCAGTTCCACCAGGTCCAGGCCGGTGATCATCTCCGTCACCGGATGTTCCACCTGTAGGCGGGTGTTCATCTCCAGGAAGTAGAAGTTGCGGTCCTTGTCGACGATGAACTCCACTGTGCCAGCACTGCGGTATTGTACCGCCTGCGCCAGGGCCACGGCCTGCTCACCCATGGCCTTACGCGTGGCCTCGTCCAGGAAGGGGCTGGGCGCCTCCTCGATCACCTTCTGGTGGCGGCGCTGGATGCTGCATTCACGCTCGCCCAGGTAGACGCAGTTGCCATGGGCATCGGCCATGACCTGGATTTCGATGTGCCGGGGCTCGGTCACGTACTTCTCGATGAACACCCGGTCGTCGGCGAAGCTGGAGCGCGCCTCATTGCTGGCGCTGCGGAAGCCTTCGCGCGTCTGGGCGTCGTCCCAGGCCACGCGCATGCCCTTGCCGCCACCGCCGGCCGACGCCTTGATCATCACGGGATAGCCGATGTCGTGGGCGATGCGCACCGCCTCCTCATCGTCCTTGATGACGCCCAGGTAGCCGGGAACGGTGCTGACGCCGGCGGCCTTGGCCAGCTTCTTGGACTCGATCTTGTCGCCCATGGCGCCGATGGCGTGGACGTCCGGGCCGATGAAGGCGATGCCGGCGGCCTTCAAGGCCTCGCAGAACGCTGCCTTTTCCGAGAGGAAGCCATAGCCGGGATGAACGGCCTCGGCCCCCGTTTCCAGGCAGGCCTGGATGATGCGGTCGGCCACCAGATAGCTTTGGGCCGACGGCGCCGGGCCAATGGCCGCGGCCTCGTCCGCCATCTGCACGTGCAAGGCGCCGGCGTCCGCCTCGGAATAGACGGCGACGGTCTTGATGCCCATGCGGCGCGCCGTCTTGATGACCCGGCAGGCGATCTCGCCCCGGTTGGCGATCAGGATCTTGGAGAACATCAGGACGGGCCTCAAAGCGGCAGGTTGTCGTGCTTCTTCCAAGGGTTCTCCAGCTTCTTGTTCTTGAGCATGGAGAACGCCTTGATCAGGCGGCGGCGGGTATTGTGCGGCATGATGATGTCGTCGATGTAGCCGCGCGAGGCCGCGACGAAGGGGTTGGCGAACTTCTGCCGGTATTCCTCCGTCCGCGCGTCGATCTTGGCCGCGTCGCCGATGTCGGCGCGGAAGATGATCTCGACGGCGCCCTTCGGCCCCATCACCGCGATCTCCGCCGACGGCCAGGCATAGTTGACGTCGCCGCGCAGGTGCTTGGACGCCATGACGTCATAGGCGCCGCCATAGGCCTTGCGCGTGATCAGCGTGACCTTGGGCACGGTGGCCTCGGCATAGGCGAACAGCAGCTTGGCCCCGTGCTTGATGATGCCATTGTATTCCTGCGCCGTGCCGGGCAGGAAGCCGGGCACGTCCACCAGGGTGCAGATCGGGATGTTGAAGGCGTCGCAGAAGCGCACGAAGCGGGCGGCCTTGATGGAACTGTCGATGTCCAGGCAGCCGGCCAGCACCAGCGGCTGGTTGGCCACGAAGCCCACGGTGGACCCGTTCAGCCGGCCGAAGCCGATGATGATGTTCTTGGCGTAATCCGGCTGCAGCTCGAAGAAGTCGCCCTCGTCCACGACCTTCAGGATCAGTTCCTTCATGTCGTAGGGCTTGTTGGGGTTGGCTGGCACCAGGGTGCCCAGCGACGGTTCCGGCCGGTCGACCGGGTCGGCGGTGACGCGGACCGGCGCCTGTTCCCGGTTGGACAGGGGCAGGAAGTCGAAGAAGCGGCGGGTGTGCAGCAGCGCCTCGACATCGTTGTTGAAGGCGAGGTCGGCCACGCCGGACTTGGCGGTGTGGGTCACAGCCCCGCCCAGCTCCTCCGCCGTCACCACCTCATGCGTCACCGTCTTCACCACGTCGGGGCCGGTGACGAACATGTAGCTGCTGTCCTTCACCATGAAGATGAAGTCGGTCATGGCCGGGCTGTAGACGGCGCCGCCGGCGCAGGGGCCCATGATCAGCGACAGCTGCGGCACCACGCCGGAGGCCAGGACGTTGCGCTGAAACACCTCGGCATAGCCGCCCAGGCTGGCCACACCTTCCTGGATGCGGGCGCCGCCGCTGTCGTTCAGGCCGATGACGGGGGCGCCCACCTTCATCGCCTGGTCCATGATCTTGCAGATCTTCTCGGCATGCGCCTCGGAGAGGGAGCCGCCGAAGACCGTGAAGTCCTGGCTGAAGACGAAGACCAGGCGGCCGTTGATGGTGCCGTGGCCGGTCACCACGCCATCGCCCGGCACCTTCTGCTCCGCCATGCCGAAGTCGGCGCAGCGGTGCTCCACGAACATGTCCCATTCCTCGAAGGAACCGGCGTCCAGCAGCAGCTCCAGCCGTTCGCGGGCCGTCAGCTTGCCCTTGGCATGCTGGGCCGCCACGCGCTTTTCACCGCCGCCGGCGCGCGCGCCCTGGCGTTTGGCTTCAAGGGTTTCAATGACCGTGAGCGTCAACGCCCGTCTCCTGACCGGTTATGGGTGCGCCGGATGGCGGCTGTTTTTGGGTGTGGCGATGGCAGCGGGGGCCACCTGGATTGACAGCTGCGATGTTTGCAAACAGTTTGATCCCAGTTCAAGCCGATGCCACGCGAAATCGTGCGACGCCGGGGTGGTTAATTTGTGAAGTTTGTAAAATTGAATGAGGGTGCAACGGCCATGGCGGGCAAGATTTTCGCGGGCGAACGGGTGCGGCAACTGCGCCAGCAGCGGGGCATGGCGCTGTCCGCCCTGGCCCAGGCCAGCCAGCTGTCCATGAGTTATCTAAGCCAGATCGAAAACAATCAACGCCCCCTCAGCACGGCAGCGCTCGCGGCCATCTCCGCCGTGTTCGGGGTGGAACCGCGCCATTTCGCCGACGACAGCGATTTGCGCCTGGGCAGCGAGCTGCGCGAGGTACTGGGCGACCCGCTGTTCGCCGACGACGCCTCCGGCCTCAGCGCCATCAGCGACGCGGTACGCGCAGCACCCGGCATCGCCGGCCAGTTCATCAAGCTCTACCGCGCCTACCAGCATTTGATGGAGGAGGGGGCGCGCCACCGCCTGGATCAGGATCTGGAGATGGAAACCGGCGGCACGGCGCCCTTCCCCTATGACGACGTGCGCGACTTCGTGCAGAGCAAGCGCAACCATTTCGCCAGCCTGGACGTGGCGGCGGAAACGCTGTTCGAAAGCCAGGGCTTCACCGCCACCCGCCTGCTGGAAGACCTGATCGACTACCTGCGCGATCGCCACGGCGTCACCTGCGCCGTGTCGGCGGCGCTGGGCGGGGAGGGGGTGCTGTGGCGCTACGATCCCGCCCTGCGCCAGCTGCATCTGGCGGAAAGCGCGCCGCGCGAAAGCCGCGCCTTCTTCCTGGCGCAGCAGATCGGCCGCATGCAGTTCGCCCCCCTGATCGAGGAGGAGGTGCGCAAGGCGCCGTTGAGCAGTCCCGAGGCGCGCGGCCTGGCCTACACGGGCCTCGCCAATTACTTCGCCGGCGCCCTGATCCTGCCCTATGGCCGCTTCCTGACCCAGGCGCGGGCCGTGCGCCATGACATCGAACGGCTGCAGCACCATTTCGGCACCAGCTTTGAGCAGGTGTGCCACCGGCTCAGCACCATGCAGCGGCCGGGCAACGCCGGCATCCCCTTCTACTTCCTGAAGGTCGACCGGGCGGGCAACATCTTCAAGCGCAGCAGCGCCACCCGTTTCCAGTTCGCCCGCTTCGGCGGCGCCTGCCCCTTGTGGAACGTGCACGAGGCCTTCGCCCAGCCGGGCCGCATCCTGGTGCAGGTGGCCCGCACGCCGGACGGCATCACCTATCTCTGCATCGCCCGCACCGTCACCATGACCGGTGGCGGCTACCTGTCCCGCCCGCGCGAGGCGGCGCTGGGCCTGGGCTGCGAGATCACCCATGCCGGCGACCTGGTCTATTCGGCCGGCCTGGACCTGCAGAACCAGGAAACGGCGGTGCCCATCGGTTCCAGCTGCAAGGTCTGCGACCGCGACGACTGCCGCCACCGCGCCTTCCCCTCCATCGGCCGGGGCCTGGCCATCGCCGGGCATGAGCGCCACGTGGTACCGTTCAGCGTGACGCCTGGCGGGATTAAGTGAAGCCTAGCGGCCGGCGTTTGAGCGCGCCCTCAACCCTCGGGCTCCGCCCGCTCCACTTCCCAGCTGACGGCATAGACATAGGGCTCCAGGCTCAGGCGGCCCACCATCTGCTCCATCGCCGCGTCGTTGCGGGTGGGGGAGACGGCCTTGGCGGTCACGTCGACCTTGGTGGTGTCCGGCACGTCCTGGCTGTCGATGCGGCGCAGGCCCAGGCCGCCGTGGGTCAGGGCGTGCATGAGCAGGGAGCGGATGTGCGCCTCCTCCGCCCCTTTGCAGGTGACGGAGACGGTGTAGTGCGTTTCCACATCCGTGGCGATCAGGATGCGGCGGTTCATGCGGCGCACCAGGGGCCGCAGGATCAGGTTGGTGACGACGACGAAGCCGGCCGCCGCCAGGCTGGGCAGCCAGTAGCCGCCGCCGGCGAAGGTGCCGACCATGGCGGAGCACCACAGGGTGGCGGCGGTGTTCAGGCCGTGGACGTTCACGCCCTCGCGCAGGATCACGCCCGCACCCAGGAAGCCGATGCCCGACACCACCTGCGCCGCCACGCGGGTGGGATCGCCCTGGCCCACCATGGCGGAGAAGATGACGAAGCCGGCGGAACCCAGGGCCACCAGCGCGTTGGTGCGCAGGCCGGCCATCTTCTGGTGCAGCTGGCGTTCGAAGCCGATGCCCGAGCCCAGGGTCAAGGCCATGGCCAGGCGCAGCACGACTTCCAGGGGGTTGGTCAGGTCGCCGGTTATCATCCTGTATTCTCTTATCTTTGGCGCCGCGCCGATCGGCACCGTTTATGGCGCCGGCCGAACCATAAGGCAAGCAGGCGGGCGGCCACGACCCTGTGGCAATCCGCGCGCCGAAGGCCCATATCGGTAGCGACTTGGTAAAAAAGGAGCGTCAGGCCATGGATGGCGAATACGAAGTGGTGCGCACGGACGAGGAATGGCGCCAGCTGCTGACGCCGGAGCAGTACGCCGTCATGCGCGGCCACGGCACCGAACGGCCGGGCAGTTGCGCCCTGAACCATGAGAAGCGGCCGGGCACCTTCTCCTGCGCCGGCTGCGGCCAGCCGCTGTTCCAGTCCACCCGCAAGTTCGAGAGCGGCACCGGCTGGCCCAGTTTCAACGACCCGGTGGAGGGTTCCGTCGCCACCACGGTGGACCGCAGCTATGGCATGGTGCGGACCGAGGTGCACTGCGCCCGCTGCGGCAGCCACCTGGGCCACGTCTTCCCTGACGGCCCGCCGCCCACGCACCTGCGCTATTGCATCAACGGCGTCGCGATGAACTTCGACGCGGATTGAGGTTCCAAGCGCTTAGTGCCGGCCCAGCTTACCCGCGGCGGGGCCGGCGGCGGCCACCGCCTGCTCCGCGCACTTGCTCAGGGTGTTCTCCTGGCAGGTGACTTCGGTGAAGCCCAGCGTCTGGCCCTGGGCGGAGGCGTAGCGGATGGGGAAGGCCAGCTTGTAGTGGATGCCCGAGCGCGCCGCCGCCGTGGGACCCTGCACCACCACGATCAGGGAATTGGCCCGGTGCCCGCTGCTGAGCACGAAGGCACCGTCGCGGCCGAAGGCCTGAACCACGGCGCCGGCCAGGGCGACCGTGACGTCATCATCGCCGCCGCGCAGCACCTCCACCTCGGTGGGGGCGCCGGCACGGGCGGGTGGCCATCCCGGGATGCACGCGACGGTCACGGCCATCACCACCGCCACTTTCACGATTCCGCGCGCATCCATCGCCCTCTCCCGTCCTCAAAAGCCCTCACGCACAGCTTTACGCGAAACGCTTGTGGGTTTGCCAGCGATGGTCCCAGATGGGGGATCGTGCCGCGGCGTCTCTTAACCATAGTGCCTATGGCCTTACGTCGATTGCTGCGGCAAGCGCCTGGCCTGTAAAACGAACTCCACGCATCGTGACGCCGAGGATGCCCGGGATGCCCTCCCGGACGGTATGGGGCGGGGCCCGTTCGCGGATGAGGGCTTCGGATTGGGGAAAACATCATGGCATTGGTAAAGACCTCCCGCTTGGCCGGGGCGAAGGGCCGAGCCCGCACCCAGGCGGCGGCCGCCGCCACGGTCGAGGCGCCGGTGAAGGCCACGCCCAAGGCCGTGGCACCGCCCAAGCGCACGCGCCGGCCCCTGCTGGCCGCCACCCGCCAGACGGCGGCGGAACGTATCGCCGCCGCCACCGAGGAGCTGGCCGCCGGCGTGGCGGAGGCGTCCGCCGCGTCGGAAGAGCTGCGCCGGTCGCTGGAGCAGATCGCCAGCGCGGCGGAAGAGGCGGCGTCGGCCAGCCATGAATCCCTGGCGGCCGTCGCGGGCATGGCCACCTCGTTCCAGCAGGCGCGGGAGCGGGCGGACAGGGCGCAGACACGCACCTTGGCCTTGCAGACCCAGCTGACCGAGGCCGCCGCCCTGATCGAGGCGTCGGTGACGGCGGTGGCCGCCAGCGCCGACCGGCAACTGAAATCGGTCGACATCATCGTCACGCTGGAGCGCCACGCCGACCATATCGGCGACATCACCCGCACGGTGGCGGACATATCCGACCAGACCGGCCTGCTGGCCCTGAACGCCGCCATCGAGGCGGCGCGGGCGGGCGATCACGGCCGGGGCTTCGCCGTGGTGGCGGATGAGGTGCGCGCCTTGTCAGAGACCTCGGAAAAGCGGTCGCGCGACGTTCAGGTTCTGGCCGGCAGCATCACGAATGAGGTGCGCATCGTCGCCGACCGGGTTCGCGCGGCGGCGGCCACGGCGACCGCCGAGGCGGCCGAGGGGCGCACCGTCACCACCCAGCTGGAGAGCACCCGCGCCGACCTGGCCGGCCTGGTCGATGGCGCCCAGGCCATCCTGCTGGCGGCAGTGGAGGCGGATGCCGCCGCGCGGGAGGCGCAAAAGGGGGCGGAAAACATCTCCAGCGCGGCGGAGGAACAGTCCGCGGCGGCGGCGGAGGCCCAGCGCTCCGTGGCGCAGCAGAGCCAGGCGCTGGACCAGAGCCGCCAGGCCGCCGATGCTCTGGCCGCCCTGTCCGAGGGCCTCAGCGTCGAAGGCCAGCGCGGCAGCCTGGTCGAAGACGTGGGCGCCATGGCGGAGCAACTGTCGGCGGCGGTGCAGCAGCTGTCGGGTGCTGCCGGCGAAATCCTGATCGCCATCAATCAGATCAGCCGGGGGGCCCAAATCCAGGCCGCCGCCACCCAGCAGTCCAGCAGCGCCATGGGTCAGATCCAGCGGGCGGCCCAAGCCACCAGCAGTAGCGCTGGCCAGGCGCTGGACCGGATCAAAGGCTCGCAAGCCATGCTGGCGCAAGGTCGTGCCACCGTGGCCAGGCTGACTCAGGGTGCGGGCCGGGCCCTGGCCGAAACCCGCGCGGTGATCGACCTGGTCGCCGCGCTGGAGGAAACCGGCCGGCGCATGGAGAAGATCGTGGACGGCATAGCCATCGTGGCGGTGCAGACCACGATGCTGGCCGTCAGCGGATCGGTCGAGGCAGCGCGGGTCGGGGACCAGGGTACCGGCTTCGCCGTGGTTTCCACCGATATCCGCGCCCTGGCGCGGGATTCGGGCGAAAACGCCGACCGCGCGAAGGACGTCATCCGCCAGTTCCAGCTGCTGGTGGCGGCCGTGCGCCGCGATCTGGAACAGATCGCCGCCGTGGCCGAGGCCGAGATGCAGAAGAACAAGGAGATCGACGTCCGGCTGGCCGCCATCGCCACCGGCGCGCAGGAGCTTTATGCCGCCAGCAGCGACATCGCTGCCGGGGCCGACACCATCAGCGGCACGGTGCGCGAGGTGTTGAGCGGCGTGCAGCAGATCGCCGTGGCGGCGGAACTGGCCGGCGGGGCCGCCATCCAAGCCGCCACCGCCGCCCGGCAGCAAGCACGCGGGGCGGAAGACCTGGCGGCCGCCATCGAGGAGATCGCGTCGCTGGCCGACGAGTTGCAGAAAGCCGGGTGATGGCCGCTTCCAAGGCGGCCGGGGGCCGCCACCAGCACGTGCTGACCTTCCGCGTGGGCGCCATCCGATTGGCTGCTTCGGCCGCCGACGTGATCGAGGTGTTGCGCCCCGTGCGCGTGACCCGGATGCCGCACGCGCCACCCGGCTTGGCCGGGGTCGCCAGCGTACGCGGCGCCGTCGTGCCCGTGCTGTCGCTGGCGCGCCTGCTGGGCGGGGAGGAAGCCGCGTCCGGCGCCGCGTCCCGCCTTCTGCTGCTGCAGGCGGAGGAGCCCGTGGCGCTGACGGTGGACGAGGTGGGGGCGCTGGCCCAGCTTGACGCTGGCGCGGACCAGGCCGCCGGCGGGCTATACGCCCACGAGGACGGCGCCCTGCGCCTGATCGACTTGGCCGAGCTGCTGCGCCGGGAGTTTGCCGGCCTGATCCGGCGCGGCGCTGGGCCAGGCCGGGCGGAGCCTGCCGAGCCGCGCCGGCAGGCGGCCAAGGATGAGCGCGCCTTTCTGGCCTTCACCCTGGCGGATCAGGCCTACGCCTTGCCCTTGGCGGAGGTGGGGGAGGTCATCACCCTGCCGGACCATCTGGCGAAGCTGCCCCGTACCGACGCCGCCATGGTGGGCGCCGCGTCGCTACGAGGCGCCCTGCTGCCCATCGTTTCTCTGCGGGCGCTGCTGGGCCTGGGCATCGCCGCCAGCGATCAGCGCGGGGCGCGCGTGGTCATCGCCCATATCGGTGGGTCGCGGGTGGGGCTGCTGGTTGACCGGCTGAATTCCATCCTGCGCGTGCCGGCGGACAGCGTGGGCGCGGTGCCGGCGGTACTGAACCGGGGCCGGGGCGAGGCCCAGATCCAATCCATCTGCCGTCTGCCGGATGGTTGCGGCCTGGTCTCCATCCTGTCGGGCGCGCGGCTGTTCCGGGATGACACGGTGGCACATATTCTGGCGGATGGCGGCCCCGACCCGCAGGAGGCACCTGACATGAACCCTGACGGCCGTGCGACGACGGCTGACCGCGTGGTGGTCTTCCAGCTGGGGGACGAGGAATACGGCCTGCCCGTGGACGCGGTGGAGGAGGTGGTGCGCCTGCCCGACACCCTGACCCGTGTGCCCAAGGCGCCCGGCTTCATCGAGGGGGTCATGAACCTTCGCGGCCAGGTGCTGCCGGTCATCGACCAGCGCCGCCGGTTCGGCGTGGCGGGATCCGGCACCGGCCGCCGGCGGGTCATCGTGACCCGCATCAACGGCAAACTGGCCGGCTTCGCCGTGGATGGCGTGTCGGAGATCCTGGCCCTGCCAGCTGACCGGGTGAGTGAGACACCGGATTTCACCCAGCCGGGCGACGCAGAGGGTGCCTCGGTGTTCAGCCGCATTGCCAACCTGGAGACGGCGGACGGTGCCGGCCGCATGATCCTGCTGATCGAACCGCGGGCCCTGCTGGACCGGGCGGAGCGTGACCTGTTGGCCGCCCTCGACGCAGCCTTGAAGGGGGACGACGCCCCGGCGGGGAGCGATGCCATGACCGGTTCGGCCGCCCCGTGACCCGCCTGCTGATCGTGGACGACAGCGCCCTGGTCCGCCGTCTGCTGGGCGACCTGTTCACCGCGGCCGGTGATTTCGAGGTGGCGTTCGCCCGCGACGGGCTGGAGGCGCTGGCCCTGCTGCGGGGGTTCAATCCCGACGTCATCACCCTGGACGTCCACATGCCGCAGATGGACGGGCTGACCTGCCTGGACCAGATCATGGTGGAACAGCCCCGGCCGGTGGTGATGGTCTCCTCCTTCACCGAGGCGGGGGCCGAGGTGACGCTGGAAGCCATGGCGCTGGGGGCGGTGGATTTCATTCAGAAGCCGGAGGGGGCCATCTCCCTCAAGATGGACCAGTTGGGGCCCGGCCTGGTGGACAAGGTGCGCCAGGCGGCAGGCGCCCGCCTGCGCCGGTCCCACCGCCTGGCCGAGCGCCTGCGCCGGCAAGCGGACGCCATCGAGGCCGGCAGGCCGGATATCGGTGCCGTCCCCGGGGGTGCCGTCGCCCGGGCCAAGCGCGCCCGGTTGCTGACCGACGCCCTGCCGCAGGAGGTGGAGGGGGCGGCCTCGCCGGCGGAAAGTCAGGCGGTGCCCGGCCTGGTGCTCATCGGCTGTTCCACCGGTGGTCCGCCGGCGCTGGACGCCGTGCTGGAAGGGTTGCCGGCGGACTTTCCCTGGCCGGTGTTGGTGGCCCAGCACATGCCGGCCACCTTCACCGGCCCGCTGGCGCGCCGCCTGGACCGCCTCTGCGCCCTGACGGTGCAGGAAGTGGCGCGGCCCACCCCGCTGGCCCCGGGGAACGTCTATATCGGCCGGGGCGATGCCGACCTGGTCCTGAGCCAGCGCCCCTCCGGCTTGGTGGCGTTGCCCACCCCCGCCAAGGAGGAATACCGCTGGCATCCCAGCGTCGATCGGCTGGTCGAGAGCGCATTGTCGCTGGTGGAGCCGTGGCGCCTGGTGGGCGTGCTGATGACCGGCATGGGCTATGACGGCGCGGCCGCCATGACCCGCCTGCGCAACGACGGCGGACGCACCATCGCGGAGTCCGAGGAGAGCGCCGTGGTCTGGGGCATGCCGGGAGAACTGGTGAAGGCGGGCGGGGCAGACGTTGTGGCCCCGCTGGAGGAAATATCCGGCCGCCTGGTGCGTATGGTGGCCGGCCGATGAGTCCCCGCCGCCCCCAGGGCCCCAGCGGCGACGCCCCGTTGCTGAGCGCGCCCGAACTCGCCCGCTTCTGCGAGTTCCTGTATGACCGCACGGGCATGCAGTTCGGGGAGAGCAAGCGGTATTACGTCGACCGGCGCGTGGGTCAGCGCATGGCGCTGACGGGGGCCGGCAGCTTCGCCGACTATTTCAACCACCTGCGCCTGGATCCCGTGGAGGCGGAGCGGCTGATCAACAGCTTCACCGTCAACGAGACGTATTTCTACCGCGAAGACCATCAGTTGAAGAGCCTCAGCCGCGACATGCTGCCGGACATCGTTTCTCGGCGGGGGCCGGGCGACAAGCTGCGCCTATGGTCCATCCCTTGCTCGACGGGCGAAGAACCGTATTCCATCGCCATCTGGCTGCTGGAGAACTGGGCCATGGTGGACGCCTATCATGTGGAGATCGTCGGCTCGGACATCGATACCCACGCCTTGGAGGAGGCGCGGCTGGGGCGGTACGCCGCCAAGTCGCTGGCGCGCTTGCCGCCGGATCTGCGGCGGGACTATTTTCTAGAGTCCAAAGGACGGGGTGGGGTTGAGCATTTCCAGATCATCCAGGATTTGCGGGAATCCGTGACCTTCACCAATGCCAACCTGATGGATGGGGACGCGCTGGCCATTCACGGCAAGTTCGATGTCATCTTCTGCCGCAACCTGTTGATCTATTTCGATGACCGATCGCGGCGCCAGGCAGTGCGCAACCTGCACGACCGATTGGTGCCGGGCGGTTATCTGTGCCTGGGTCATTCGGAGTCGCTGGCCCGCCTGAGCGACAGTTTCGACGTACAGCGTTTCGCCGACGCCGTGGTCTATCAGCGCCCGCGTGACCCCCGCCCAGCCAAGGCGGGCCGCGATGGATGAACTGCTGGAACAGTTCCTGATCGAGGGGCCGGAGCAGGTGCAGCATGCGGGCGAAGCCTTGCTGGCCCTGGAAGGCCGGCCGGATGACGCCGCCCTGGTCGACCAGGCCTTTCGCGCCATCCACACGCTCAAGGGCTCGGTCGGCCTGTTCGACCTGCCGGCCATGGGGCAGGTGCTGCATGTCGCGGAGGATCTGCTGGGCGCGTGGCGCGATGGGCGCCGGGCCCTGTCACGGGGCGCCGTGGACGCCTTGATCGCAGCCACCGGCCAGACGGAACGCTGGCTGGGCGTCCTGGCGGCAACGGGCGGCGGCCTGCCGGCGGACGCCGACGCCGTGGCGGCCGACCTGGTCAGCCGCCTAAACCGCGCCCTCGACGGCGATGCGCCGCCATCGGCCCCGATCCAGGCGACGGACATCGACACCGCCTGGATCGAGGCCCTGTTCCGGGACCGCGACTTGGCCCCCGCCCGCCACCCCAGGGTGACGGCATTGCGCTATGTCCCCGATGCCGGCTGCTACTTCCGCGGGGATGATCCCGTCGCCTTCGCCCGGGCGGTGCCGGATCTGCTGGCCCTGCGCATTACCCGGCGGGATGTCGCCGCGCCGGTGGCGGCGGATGCCTACGATCCCTACGCCTGCGATCTGGTGGTTGAATTGCTGTCGGCCGCGGCGCCGGAGGTGGTCAAGGGGCCCTTCCGTTTCGTGCCCGACCAAATCCAGCTGCTGTCCTGGTCGCCGCCTCCGTCGCCATCCGCGCCCGTGCCGCCGCCAGCTCTGGCGGAGGGGCCGCGCAGCCTGAGGGTGGAGGCCAGCCGTATCGACGCCCTGGCCCAGCTGGTGGATGAACTGGTGGTGGCCAAGAACGCGCTGTCCGACCTGGCGGGGCAGATGGCGGACGGATTGGCGCCGCAAGCGGCAGCGCAAATACTGGGTGACCGCCAGGCGGCGCTGGACCGGCTGGTCGCGCGCCTGCACCGCACGGTGATGGGCATACGCCTGGTGCCCATCCTGCCCTTGCTGCGCCGCTTCCCCCGGGTTGTGCGCGAAACCGCGACCGCCTTGGGCAAGGAGGTTGACTTGGCGGTCGATGGTCAGGATGTCCAGGTCGACAAGGCCATCGTCGAGGGGTTGTTCGAACCCCTGACCCATTTGCTGCGTAACGCCGTCGATCACGGCATCGAGCCGGCAGCGGAGCGTGCGGCGGCGGGCAAGCCTGCCCGCGCCTTGATCAGCCTGGTCGCCCGGCGCGAGGGTGACCACGTCGTCATCGACGTGGCGGACGATGGGCGCGGCATGGACCCGGTCCGCATCCGCCGGGCTGCCGCCGCGCGTGGGCTGTTGCCCGACCGCATGCTGGACGCCCTGGCCGACGACCAGGTGCTGGACCTGGTGTTCCGTCCCGGCTTCTCGACCGCCGAGGCGGTGACCGACTTGTCCGGCCGGGGGGTGGGCATGGACGCGGTGCGCGCCGCGGTCGGCCGCCTGGGCGGCAGCGTTGGCATCAGCAGTGCCTCCGGCCAGGGCACGACGGTGCGCCTGGTCCTGCCCCTGAACCTGGTGCTGACCAAGGTCATGATCGTGACGGTGGCGGGGGAGCGCTACGGCATCCCCATGGACGGCATCGTGGAAACGGCGCGTGTGGACCCGGACCGCGTCTTTCCCATCCGCGCTGGGAGGGCTTTCGTGCTGCGCGACACTGCCGTACCGCTCCTATCCCTGGCGGCATTGCTGGGGTTGCCGGAAGAGGCGCGGGCGGACGGGGGACCGTGCCGGGCGGTGGTGGCGCGGATGGGTGGCGAGCTGGTGGCGGTGGAGGTTGGCGCGTTCGTCGGCCGGCGCGACGTGGTGTTGCGGCCTCTGACCGGCCTGCTATCCGCGATGCCGGGCGTGTTGGGGACAACTCTTTTGGGGGATGGGCACGTGCTGATGATCCTGGATGTGCCCGGCCTGATCGCCGCCGCGCCCAGCGACACGGCGCCGGTGGGGCAGGGGGCGCCATGACGGTGGAGGTTGTGGGGAATGTGATCCACCTGCGAGGCGTCTGCGCCGCCGAGGACGCGGAAGCCTTGCTGTCGCGGCTGCAGGCGGCGCCCCAGGCCGAAATCGACGTCACCGCCTGCCGCCACCTGCACGGCGCCGTTGTCCAGGTTTTGCTCGCTTTTCGGCCTAATGTACGCGGTATGGCCGAAGATATATTTCTGCGCGACTGGGTCATACCCAATTTGGCCGCGCATCGCTAAGTCTTTCGCAGACAAGATTACTGAGCGCGCGCTATACATATTTGGTCACTGGCCGGGTGCGAAAAGACCGATAACTTGCTGGTGACGACAATAGGCAGATTGGATGACTTGGGCGGGATGGTTGAAATGGGTACTACGGTCTTAATCGTCGATGATAGCAAGCTAGCGCGCATCGTCGTGGCCAAGGCTATCGCGGCGCTGCAGCCCGGTTGGACAAAGGTCGAGGCGAGCAACGCCGACGAGGCGCTGGCCGTCCTGCGCGATGGTCAGGTCGATCTCGCCATTCTGGACTTCAACATGCCCGGCCGAAATGGATTGGAATTGGCGGAGCATATGCGACATCGCTACCCGGACATGCCCATAGCGCTCGCGACCGCCAACGTGCAGGACGAGGTGATCGCCCGCGCCCGCGCGGCCAACGCCACCTTCGTCAGCAAGCCCATCACCGAAGACGGGATCCGGGATTTCCTGTCCGGCGCAGCCTTGAAGCTGCGCGCGGTGCACGGATGAACCAAACCCCCCATATCCTGGATGAGTTGGAGAACGACGCGCTGACCGAACTGGTCAACATCGGTGTCAGCCGCGCGGCCGTCAGCCTGCGCAAGATGGTGGGCAACCAGGTGACGCTGTCAGTGCCGTCGGTGGAGGTGGTGGGGCGCAAGCTGGCCGCCACCCTGATCCAGGAGCGGGAAAGCGATGAACTGGTGGCCGTTCGCCAGGACTTCTCCGGCGCCTTCAACGGCCGCGCCCTGCTGATCTTCCCTGAGTCCAATAGCCTGGAACTGGTCCGCGCCGTCACCCAGGACGAGCTGTCGCGGACGGAGATGGTGGACATCGAGGAGGAGGCCCTGGCCGAGACGGGCAACGTCGTTCTGAACGGTTGCCTGGCCACCATGGCCAATATCCTGCAGCGGCCCCTGACCATGTCGTTGCCGCAGGTGCTGCGCGGCGATGGGCAGATCCTGTTCGAACTGGCGGAAAAGCACGATGACGACGGCGTCGTCCTGTTCCTGTACATCAATTTCGCCATCAGCGGCCGGGACATCCGGGGCTATATCGCCATGCTGATGGATCTGCCGTCGTTGCAGTCGCTGAAGGAGCTGATTGGCGAATTCATTGCGCGGGTGGTGGGCACGGATGGTGGCGATGCCCACTGATGGTCTTGCCCCTGGCGCCGGGGGAAGGGGGCGGGCATGAGCGGCCGAGCGGAGGCTGTGATCGTGATGGAGCGGGACGGCGGGGTTTTGCCGGAGGTGCGGGCGCTGTGCGGTCCGCTGCTGGACGCGCTGGTCCAATCCGGCATGCCCCTGACCATCACCGACCATCGCCGTCCGGGCGAGCCGCTGGTTTTCGCCAACCCCGCGTTCGAACGCCTGACCGGCCACGCCTTCAGCGGCCTGGCCAACCGGCCCTTCGGCTTCCTGGCCGCCGCCGATGCCGACCCGGCCATCCTGGCCGGGATCGAGGAGGCTTTGGCCGCCGACCGGCCGCTGACGGCCGATCTGCGGGTGATGCGCAAGGATGGCACCATCTTCTGGGACCGGCTGCGCCTGACCCCGGTGGTGGACGGCCAGGGCGCCACGCCCTATTTCCTGTGGACCCATTGCGACCAGACCGTGGACCTTGCGCGCATGGAGGTGGAGGCCGAGCTGGCCGCCAGCCGCCAGGCGCTGGCCAACGCCAAGGAACGGGCGCGCCTGGCCCAGGCCGTGGGCGGCACCGCCGGGGCCTGGGAATGGGATGTGGCCGATGGCCGGCTTTACGCCGACGCCCGCTTCGCCGAGCTGTACGGCCTGGATCCGGTGGCTACCGGCAATGGCCTGTCCACCGACGCCTTCTTCGATTCCATCCATACCGATGACCGCATGCGCATCCGCATTGCCGTGGCCGGGGTGATGCATGGCGCCGACATCTTCGCCAAGGACTACCGGGTGGTGGGCCGCGACGGCACGGTGCACTGGGTCTCGGCCCGCGGGGGGGCCGACCGCACCGCCGACGGGACGGTGCGCCGCTTCCGCGGGGTGCTGGCCGACATCACCGAGCAGAAGCGGGTGGAGGAGCAACTGCGCGTGGCCCAGACGGCCGGCGGCGTGGGCACGTTCGAGTACATCAGCGGCTTCGGCACCGTATCCGTATCTGAACAGTTCTGCCGCCTGCTGGGCCTGCACCCGACCACGGCCCTGCCAGTGCGCACCGTCAACGCCGTGGTGCTGGCCGATGACGCCCCCCTGATCACCAGCCTGGAAGGCGGGGAGACGGCGCCTCCCTATCGCGAGTTCCGCATCCGCAGGCCTGACACGGGGGAGATCCGCTGGCTGGCCCAGCGAGGAGAGCACCGCCGCGACGGCAAGCGTGACCGCGAAGGCCGCCAGGGATCCGGCAGCCGCTTCATCGGCGTGATCTACGACATCACCGCGTCAAAGGACGCGGAGGCAAAGCTGCGCCAGTTCGCGGAGACGCTGGAGGCGCGGGTGGAGGAACGCACGCGGGAGCGTGACCGCGTTTGGAACAACTCCCGCGACCTGCTGGTCATCATCGGCGCCGACGGCATCTGCCGGGCGGTCAGCCCCTCCTGGACCGCCATCCTGGGCTATGAAACGGATGAGGTGGCAGGCCGTCAGGTGCAGGACTTCGTCCACGCCGACGACGTGGTGGCGACGGCGGAGGCGCTGATGGGCGCCCTACATGACCAGAACCTGACCAATTTCGAGAATCGCCAGCTGCACAAGGACGGCAGCCTGCGCTGGATCTCCTGGAACACGTCCAAGGAAGGCGATCTGGTCTACGCCTATGGCCGCGACATCACCGAGGACAAGCAGCGCGCCGACATGCTGCGCCAGACGGAAGAGCAGCTGCGCCAGGCCCAGAAGATGGAGGCCGTGGGCCAACTGACCGGTGGGCTGGCGCACGACTTCAACAACATGCTCATGGGCGTCATCGGCGGCCTGGACATCGTGCGTCGCCGCATTTCCCAGGGCCGGCTGAACGACCTGGACCGTTTCATGGACGCCTCCATGGCCTCGGCCCAGCGCGCGGCGGCCCTGACCCACCGCCTGCTGGCCTTCTCGCGCCGGCAGTCGCTGGACCCCAAGCCCATCGACGTCAACGGCCTGGTGCGGTCCATGGAGGATCTGCTGCGCCGAACTTTGGGCGAGCAGATCGAGCTGCGCATCACCGTGGCGGAGAACCTGACGGCAGCCCGCAGTGACGTGAACCAGCTGGAAAGCGCCATCCTCAACCTGGCGATCAACGCGCGCGACGCCATGCCCGACGGCGGCATCCTGACCATCGAGACCAGCCGCGCCACCCTGGACCGGTCCTACACCAACCGGCATGACGGCCTGTCGCCCGGCGACTATGTCATGATCCGGGTCAGCGATACCGGCATGGGCATGCCGCCCGATGTGGTGGCGAAGGCCTTCGATCCCTTCTTCACCACCAAACCCATCGGCCAGGGCACGGGCCTGGGCCTGTCCATGATCTATGGTTTCGTGAAGCAGACGGGCGGCCACGTGCGCATCGACAGCGAGCCCTGGCGCGGCACGGCCATCATCCTGTACCTGCCCTGCGATGGTGGCGCCAACGCCCAGGATGGCGGCTTTGCCGGCATGGGCGAAACCCCGGAAGGGGCTGGGGAGATCGTCCTGGTGGTTGAGGATGACGATTCCGTGCGGCTGCTGGTCCTGGATGTGCTGCAGGAACTGGGATACACCGCCCTGCACGCGGCCGATGGGCGCGGTGCGCTGAGCGTCATCGAATCCTCCAGCCAGATCGATCTGCTGATCACCGATGTCGGCTTGCCGGGTTTGAATGGCCGGCAATTGGCGGAGATCGCGCGCCGGCGGCGGCCCAACCTGCCGGTTCTGTTCGTCACGGGGTACGCCGCCAACGCCGCCGTACGCGGCGATTTCCTGGAACCGGGCATGGACATGGTGATGAAGCCCTTCGCCATGGACGAACTGGCGGCCAAGATCCGCGGCATCCTGGAAGAGCGGCAGGTGCTGGCGGCCGCTCCCTCTTAGCGGGTATATTGTAAGAATGAATTCCGTATAGGTTGCGGACCGGCCCGCTTTCCGGCATATCTGGCTTCAGTGGCTTTAACCCCCGGGGGCTGGGATGCGGATGAATTTGATCATGGGCGCGGTGGCCCTGTCGGTGCTGGCGGGCTGCGCCGCCACCGGACAAGGAACGGATGGCGCGGGAACGGCCGGGCAGGGCACCAGCGCCACGCCGGCCCAGCTTTTCGCCCGCTCCCTGAACGCGGCCGCCGTGGCGCGGCCGGACTTGATCGGGCCGGAGCTGGTGCGCATCGCGCCCGACGCCCCCCAGACATCCTGGGCCAAACTGGTGTGGCGTGATGGGCCGCACGGGCGCCAGGTGCTGGTGGCCTCGACCATGGCGGCGTCGGCCTATGAGAAGTACTACGCTGGCAAGGCCGGCGGCACTTCGCCCGACAGCTGGGGCACCATGTGGGTGACGGCCGTGCCGCAGCTGCAGGAGTTTTGCGCCGGTGCCGTTGGCGACGCCACGGCCAAAACCGAACGGGTGAAACAGTATCTGGGCCTGGACCCGTCCCGCGATTATTCCGAGGTGGTGGAGATGTGGGTGGCGCCCGAGGCGCTGGCCCGCCCGTGTCCGGACACCGACGTGACGACCGCCCACTGCACCCTGGACACCTCATCCACCGTGGCCCGGCCCAACTGCGCCGCCGGCGACGCCGCTTGCCTGGAGAAGCAGGGCTATTGGGATTGGTTCGCCCGCAACATGCGCGTGAACTATGTCGAGGGCGGCGCGCCCTGGACCCGCTTGGGTTATACCTATGACTGGCATCCCCAGGCCGGCGGGCCCGATGGCGCCGTCCGCTATGGCGCCAGTGAATTCATCCTGAAGCCCAGCCGCCCCTATGACATCCGCGCTGCCTACACCCTGGCCGACTATTGCCGCAAGCCAGCGGCCTGAGGCCGACGGAGGGTGGCGCCATGTGGCACAATCGCTGGATGGAAAAGCCGTCCTATGAGGAGGCGCTGGCGCTGACCGGCCTCATGAAGACCTTGGCGGCGTTCAACCCACGTGTGGCGGGCACGCCGCCCCTGGGCCTTGACCTGCCATCCAGTGACATCGACATCCTGTGCCACGCCCGGGACGCGACCGCCCTTGCCGCGGCGCTATGGACCGTGGGCGCGGACTGGGAAGGTTTCACCCTGTATCAATGGCGGCGGGCGCCGCGGCCGGTCATCGCTCGTTTCCGGGCCCACGGCTGGGCCTTCGAGGTTTTCGGCAGTCCCGAGCCGGTGGAGACGCAGGCGGGATGGCGGCACTTCATGGTGGAGGCCCGCCTGCTGTCCCTGGGCGGCCTGGCCCTGCGCGCCGCCGTCATGGCGGCCCGGCTGGGGGGAATGAAGACCGAACCCGCCTTCGCGCAGGTGCTGAAGCTGCGGGGCGACCCTTATGCCGCCCTTCTGCTGCTGGCGGCCGCGCCCGATGACCGGCTGTCGGCCCTGGTGGCCGCCGCTGGCTTCATTCCGGCATCACGGGGGCTGTTGGCCGGCGGGCGCTGAGCGTGGCGCCGATGGAGGCCACCATGATGGTGGCGATGGCGAGCCAGTGGAGGGGCGACAGCGCCTCGCCCAGCAGCATCATGGCCATCAGGGCGCCCACCGCCGGCTCCGCGCTGGTCAGCGTGCTGAAGGTCTGGGCCGGCAGGCGGCGCATCGCGAACATTTCTAGCGTGTAGGGTAGGGCGCTGGACAGGGCTCCCACCATGAAGGCGCTACCCAGGATGCCCGGCTGGAACAGGGTGGCCGCCCCGGTCTGCGCGATGCCGATGGGCAGCACCAGGGTGGCGGCGATCAGCGTGCCCGCCGCCGTCGCCTGGGTGCCGTGGGCGCCGCCCACCTTCTTGCCGGCGACGATGTACAGCGCCCAGAACACGCCCGCCCCCAGGGCGCAGGCGATACCGTACGGGTCCAGCTGCGCCGCCGCCCTCTCCAGCGGCAGCAGCAACGCCAGCCCCCCCACCGCCAAGCCTATCCACAGGAAATCGACCCGGCGGCGGGATGACAGCAGCGCCAGGCACAGCGGCCCCGTGAACTCGACCGCAATGGCAACGCCCACCGGTATGGTCTGCAGCGCCTGGTAGAACAGGAAATTCATCGCCCCCATGGCCCCGCCGTAAACCAGCAGTGGCCGCCAGCTGTTCCGCGTCAGCCGCAGGCGCCAAGGCCGCAGGAGCAGGGTCAGCATAAGGGCCGCCGTCGTCAGGCGCAGGGCCGTGGTGCCCTGCGGGCCCGTCACCGGGAACAGGGTCTTGGCGATGGACGCGCCCGTGGTGACCGACACCATGGCGGCGAACAACGCTGCCATGGGCAGCAGTGGGGACAGGCGGGCGGCCCCCGGCAGGGACGGCGGCAGGGTTGTGTCGTGGGACATGGGACTGTGATCGAGGAAGGATGTTTGGATGCTTGAGACTTCAAGCGCTGCCCTAGTTTAGCGGTTTGGTCCGTCCAAACGTGTCAATTATTGTTGATCCATGATAATTTTTATCGCGAAAGCGGTGCATGAGGCCATGTTGATATCGCCCGACCTGGATGCCATCGACGCCAAGCTGCTGGAACAGCTGCAAGGTGACGCCCGCTTGCCCATGCCGGTGCTGGCGGAGCGGGTGGGCCTGTCGGGGCCGGCGTGCTACCGCCGCGTCCGGCGCCTGCGTGAGATCGGCGCCATCGAGCGTGAGGTCGCCATCGTCCGGCCGCGCACACTGGGCTGGCCTTTAACCATGGTGGTGCTGGTGACCTTGGAGCGTGACAGCGGCCGCGCCACCGATGCCGGCAGCGGGCACGTCATCGACCAGTTCATGCGCAAGATCGCCGCCGTGCCGGAGGTGGTGGAGGCCTGGTACGTCACCGGCGACCATGATTTCGCGCTGCGCATCGTCGCCCGCGACATGGAAGGCTACGACGATCTGACTCGGCGCATCTTGCTGAATGACGAAAACGTCCGCACCTTCAAGACCTTGGTCGTCATGCGCCAAGCCAAGGCGTTGAGCCCGGTACCGGCCGACCAGGCAATCTGAGCATTATTTCCATAACGTATGTTATCGGTTTTTCGTATGTAGGCGCAAAGTTAAAATGTCAGGCCTGTGCAAAGTAGAACTGTCAGTCTTCCGGTTGGCTGTGTCCGACGTGGGAGGCTGCGGTGGGCTGGGTGGTGATGAGCGACCGGGAAGTTCGGCGGGTGGAGTTTCTGGGGGATGTGGTTGGCGGCCGTCTGACGGTGTCGTCAGCGGCGGCTGTTCTGGGCTTGAGCGAGCGTCAGGTATGGCGCTTGCTGAAGCGGTATCGGGATGGTGGCGCCATCGCCTCTCCGGCGCCGCCTGTTTCGATCAGGTCCGTGCCAGACGTCAGCCGGCCGTGGGGAACAGGGCGTGGAGGACGGCGGCCTTCCTCTGCAGATACTGGCCTATGATCCCTTCCAGATCATAGGCCGTCCAGTCAACCTCCACCGCCCGGGCGTAATGCGTCAGGGTGTTCACGGCGTGGAAGAAGTGATTCTTCTCGGTGCCGCCGCAATGCACCGTGATCCAGCGCAGCGGCCGGGCGGTGTCCTCTTCGGTGTAATGGTACTGGTCGATCAGCCAGCGCTTGAACAGCGGCAGGATGAACTCGACCTCCCCATGGGTGTAGATCTCGTGCGTCAGCGTGGTCAGCAAGCCCAGCGCGACGTCAGGCTCCCGCAAGGACATATGGTCCTTCCACTTCTTGAAATCGGCGGCGGTCGGGTCGATGTAGCGGGTCTGCAGCCAGGCGTCGTCACCGACGATGCTGGTCGCCATGGTATGGAACAGCTGCGAATGGAGAACCTTGTGCGTCACCGCCAGGTCTTCATCGATGATGCGGTGCAGGGCAACCAGGCTTTGCAGCAGGGCGTGGGAGTCGATCACCGGTTCGCCGCGATGCAGCTTCAGGGTCAATCGATTGCTGATGCCGGCGACCGTCATGGCGCTGTTGTTTGTCTGGCTCCAACTCGCGAAGAACCGGCGCAGGACCTCGGCGTCCTGCTGGCGCGCGGTCAGGGCGGTGAACCCATGTTCTATGGTGGCGAACGCCGCGGGATGGCTTGAAAAGCCGGTCAGCAGCGGCCCCCGGAACGGCCCGTCGGGCATGCCCCGCAATACGGGCAAGATGTGAGTGCTCAGGTTTCCCATATGACTTCCCCCAAACAAGCATGATGAGCGCCGCCGGCAGTGCGCGCCGGTGGCCTTAAAGGCGGATGGATGCTTTTCATCGCAGGTGCCGCGGCTGGCGGCGCCATCTATGGCGAGTTTTTCTGTTTGGTCTTGTTGTTTATTAGAAAGAAAAACGCATTATATTCTGTTAATATTTATCGAATTCTAAATTTACTTAATTTTTTAATGCTCTGCCCAATGACATCAAATGGCAGGCTCCCCTTCCCTCGCGATGTCGATATCCTGTAGCGCCTGGTGCAGGCGCCGGACGGCGATGCGGGCGCCGGTGATCGTGATGTCCGAACCATCGACGCGCACCTCCACCGCACTTTCCCGCCACTCCAGCCAAGCCAGGTACCAGGGCACGGCCAGGCGGTAGAGGGTGCGGCCGCCGCCGCGTTCCGCCGGGTGATACTTGATGCCGGCCAGGACGCCGGCGGCCTTGGCGGCGGCGATGGCGGGGGTTGTCGTTATCAGCCGCCACTGGAACGGCAGAACCTCATAAGGTGCGCGCAAGGATCCTGCGAGGCTGCCGATCAAGGTGCCCACGATGACGTCGGCGTGCAGCGGCCCATAGCCGAACAGCTGCAGCAGGCCGTCAAAAGCCAGCAGGCCAGCGGTGGCAGCACCCAGGGTGCCGGCGCCATGACTCAATAGCTGGCGGGGCGACTGGAAGATCAGGACCTGGCGCCAGCGGGGCAGAAGGCACTGCATGTCGACGAGCTGTCCCTATCAGCCGGTTGCTCGCGTCATTGATAGCCGAGCTGGACAGTTTTTACAACTATGACGTTTAGAGATACCTCTCCGAGCGCGCACTCATCCAGGCCGCCCGAGGATGGTTAAAAATTAATCCTATACCTTGATATGATGGCCCAGGGCGCGGTGCGGGCCCATGGATGATGGGCACGGGAACGGCTGTCCTCTCGGGTGATTAAGCCACCGGGGCATGTAGCCAAGCGACAGGGGATGGGCAAATGACAGGGTCGGTTGCGGCATCGGCGGAAAGCCTCATCTGCGTCATCGATGATGATGCGGAGGTGCGAGGCTCGCTGGAAAGCTTCCTGAGGTCCTGCGGCTATGCCGTGCGCACCTTTGCCAGCCCCGACGCCTTCCTGACCTGCGACGCCGCCGACGCCGCCGCCTGCCTGGTGCTGGATGTCCAGCTGGGTGACGCCAACGGCCTGGATTTCCAGGACCAGTTGCTGGGCAGCGACAGCCACCTGCCCGTCATCCTGATCAGCGGCCATGGCGACATTCCCATGACGGTGCGCGCCATGAAGGCCGGCGCCGTCACCTTCCTGCCCAAGCCCTTCGAGGAAGACGACATGCTGCGGGCCATAGCCGAGGCGGTGGCTCGCGATCGTGAGCGGCGGGCCAAGCGGAACGAAAGCGCCTTGCTGCGCGCCCGATATGACGGCCTGACGGGGCGTGAGCGCGATGTGATGGGCCTGGTCACCGCCGGCCTGATGAACAAGCAGATCGCCGGCCGGCTGGCGCTGAGCGAGATCACGGTGAAAATCCATCGCGGCAACCTGATGCGCAAGATGGAGGCGGAATCGCTGGCCGACCTGGTGCGCATGGCGGAGGCCTTGGGCGTGCGCGAGGCCGTGTCCCGCTACAACCACGGCTGAGACGCCAGGCACGCCTGAAACGTCATGCGCTCTTCAAGGCGCGACGCAGGTGGCGCACGGCGATACGGGCGCCGATGATGGTGACGTCGGCGCCATGCACGCGCACCTCTACCCTGCATTCCCGCCAGCGCAACCAGGGGAGCGACGGGCCGGAGGCCAGGCGATAAAGGGTCCGGCCGCCCGCGCGTTCCACCGGCAGGTAGTCGATGCCGGCCAGGATCACGGCGGCCCTGTCCGCGAACAGGCCGGGATAGGCGCTGCTGACACACCACCGCACCGGCTGCACCTCATAGGGGATGCGCAGGGAGATGGCGATGGCGAAGGCCAGCGTCCCCGCCAGGATGTCGGGCGGGATGGCGCCATGGCCCATCAGCCGCGGCAGCCCGATGAACAGGAAAAAGCCGGCCGCGATGGTCGCCAGGGTGCCGGCCCCATGGGAGGCCAGCTGGCGGGGGGACTGGAACAGCAGGACCTGGCGCCAGGCGGGCAGCACGCTATGCATGATCATGCATCCCAAAAGGCCGCCGACGGTTCGGGGCGACACAGGGCCCCTGGATGTCGGCGGCAAGTTCGTGGGAGGGCAAAGAGGGGCTATCGGCCTCAGGCCGGAAGGATGTCCCAGCGGGCCTTGTTGAACTGCCGGATCAGGTTGGGATCCATGTTGGTGTGCTGGGCCACCAGTTCCGGCGGGGTACAGGCCAGCCATTGGGCCAGCGAGACCTCCTGGAAGCGATCGGCCTTGAAGATTTCCAGGAACACCAGGTCTTCGGTGCCGGTGTTCTGGACGTAATGGCCGAAGCTTTTCTTCACGTAGCCCAGGTCGCCGGGGCGGAAGTCGGCCGTTTGGGCGCGGGGGCCGGTGTTGAACACCGTCATGCGGCCCTGCCCCTTCAGATAGTACTGCCACTCGTCGGCGTTGGGGTGCCAGTGCAACTCCCGCAGGCCGCCGGGCTTGATGGTGACCAGGGCGGCAGCGATGGTCTTGCTGACCGGGAAGTTGCGGGTGTCCACCACCTTGACCGAACCGCCCTTGGTGACGCGGGTGGGCTTCATCGTGCCCATGGAGAAGGTGAACTCGAACTCCGGCTCACCATCCGGCGAGCGCACGGCCTTCTGCACCTCCTCCAGCGGCGGGATGGGATCCTTGGCTTGGTAGATCCACAGGTCGTCGACCGGGATGTTCTTGAAGGCGCTCTGCGGCAGGCCGAAATTCTCGGCCAGCACCTCGGGCGGGGTGTGGGCCATCCACTCGGTCAGCAGCAGGGTGTTGAACTCCGACGCGCGGCCGTTGTCGAACACCAGGGTGAATTCGGCCCCGCTGGTGCCGATGCCCTGCAGGGAATGTGGCAGGCCGGGCGGGAAGTACCAGAGATCACCCTCCTTCACATCGCGCACGGCTGGCCGGCCGTCGGCGTCGATGACGGTGACGCGGCACTTGCCGTCGGTCATCACCGCCCATTCCGCCTGCTGGTGCCAATGCAGCTCGCGCACGCCCCCCGGCCCCAGGCGCATGTTCACGCCGGACACCGCCTCGGAAATGGCGAAGTCGGCCTGGGTCACCTCGCGCGCCCAGCCACCGTCCTGGATGCGTTTGTGGGCGTTGTTGAACGAAGCCCAGAACAGGTCCATGCCGGCGACGTCGGTGGCGGGCGGGTCCTGGAAGGACGGGAACTGGCTGGCCAGCGCCGGGTTCTGTGGCCCCGGCTCCTGCCCGGCGATGGGGTTGGACAGGTTGACGCGGCCCTGGGCCGGCCGATCGGGATTGCCGAAGGTGGCGGCGCCGGCGGAGTTCGCGGCGGCGGCCGCCGCGGCCACGGCGCCGGCCGCGATGATGTTGCGCCTGGTGAAGTCGGTCATGACGGATACCTCGGGCAAGGCACGGCTGGCCCCTCACCCCGGCTCATACCAGAGGATGATTTTCAAAGAGGGTCGGGGCTGCTGTGATCTTCTGGGACGATTTGCCGCCGGGTGGCCTGTCATTAATTCCAATGACTTGGTCCCGACACACCCAATATGGCTAAGGCACCGGACGATGTGCAGAAATAACAGTTATTATTGGACGGAATGACGGTGTTCGATCTCAATCAACTGCGGACCTTCCTGGCCGTGGCCGACGCGCGGCATTTCACGGCGGCGGGGGCGGCCCTGGGCATCAGCCAGTCCACCGTCAGCCAGCATATCCGCCGGCTGGAGGCCGCCTGCGGCCGGCAGTTGTTCGAGCGCGACACCCACACCGTGGTGCTGACGGCCGATGGCACCGTGCTGGCCGAACTGGCGCGCGATATTGTGGGCCTCAGCCGGCAGGCGGCCGATTATTTCACCGACAGCGCGCCGCGCGGCCGCGTGCGCCTGGGGGTCTCGGACGACCTGACCCTTACGCGCCTGGCCGACCTGCTGCGCGACGTGGGTCGCGCCAATCCGACTTTGAGCGTGGAGCTGACGGTGGGCCTGACCAGCCTGCTGTACCAGAAGCTGGACGCCGGCCGGCTGGACCTGGTGTTCGCCAAGCGCCAGCCGGGCGACGATCGCGGCACGCTGATCCACCGCGAACGTCTGGCCTGGCTGGCCCACCGAGACCTGGCGCTGGGCGCGGACGAAGCCGTGCCCCTGGTGCTCTACCCCAACGCCTCCATCACCAGCACCCTGGCGATGGAGGCCCTGAACGGCGCCCGTCGGCCCTGGTTCGTCGCCTGTTCCAGCGAAACGCTGGCCGGCTTGCGCGCGGGTGCGCAGGCGGGCCTGGGCGTGATGGCGCAGTCGCCCCTGCTGATGCGGGCACCGGGATCCGACCTGGTGGAGGTCGACGACCGCGCCGCCCTGCCCCCCTTGGGGGAGGTGGAGTTCGTCGTGCTGGGTCGCAGCCGCCGGCTGCAGGGCGCGCCGTCGGCCCTGGCCGACCTGATCATCAAGAAGGGCCCTGGGCTTTGGGCCTAATCAATTGCGTGCGGTGACCCGCAGGCGTCCATCGGCCGCCACCGTCGCTTTCAGCGGCTCATAGTTGGGCACCAGCGGGTGTCTGGTTTCCAGGGGCTGGTGGTGCGTGGCGGTGATGACGGCCACGGCGGCGCCGGCCGCCTCCCCCGCCGTGATACCGGCGGGCGCATCCTCCCACACCAGGCAATCCCGCGGCGCCACTTCCAACTGGCGGGCGGCCAACAGGAAGGGGTCGGGCGCCGGCTTGCCCTGGCTGACATCATCGGCGGTGATCATGACCGGCGGCGGGGTCAGTCCGGCGGCCATAAGGCGCACATGGGCCAGGGCGCGCGGGGCCGAGGTCACCACCGCCCAGCGCGCGGCCGGCAGGTCCGCCACGAAGGCTGGTGCGCCAGGGATGGCCACCGTGCCCGCCACGTCGTCGATCTCATCCCGTGTCAGCTGGGCCACCTCCGCTTCCACGTCCGTGCCGGGCGGCGCCCAGCGGCGGATGGTTTCCACCGCGCGCACGCCATGCATAGTGGCCAGCAGGGGCGCCGGATCCAGGCCGTGGCGCAGGGCCCAGCGGGACCATGCCCGATTGGCGGATGCGATGCTGTCGATCAGGGTGCCGTCCATGTCGAACAGGAAGGCGGCGAAGGTGCGGTCGGCGTGGGGAATGGCAGGCATGGGTCCAGCGGCGTCGTCGGGGTGCCACTATCCTGCGATGGGGACGGCAATCCTGTCGACGCACGCGGATGCAAGGCACCGCCGATGTCGGCGGGCTTGTTTTCTCAGGCTGGCAGTGGATCGCCAGGCGACACCCGTTCCCGGCCATGCGGCTTGCCATAGTCCAACGCCGGCCCCACGGGCACGATGCCGGTGGGATTGATGGAACGGTGGCTTTCGTAATAGTGGCCCTTGATGTGCGCCAGGTTGACCGTGCCGGCCACGCCCGGCAGCTGGTACAGGTCGCGCAGGTAGGCGGAAAGGTTGGTGTAGTCGGCGATGCGGCGGATGTTGCACTTGAAATGGCCGACATAGACGAGATCGAAGCGCACCAGGGTGGTGAACAGGCGGATGTCCGCCTCCGTCACATGGTCGCCGGTCAGGAATCGGCGGCTGGCCAGGCGGTCGTCCAGCCAGTCCAGGGTCTCGAACAGGGGGCCGATGGCCTCCTCATAGGCGGCCTGGGTGGTGGCGAAGCCCGCCTTGTAGACGCCGTTGTTGACGGTGTCGTAGATGCGGGCGTTCAGCGCGTCGATCTCCGGCCGCAGCGCCTGGGGATAATAATCGCCCGGCTTGGCGCCCACGCCGTCGAACGCGCCGTTGAACATGCGGATGATCTCGGAGGACTCGTTGTTCACGATGGTCCGCTGCTGCTTGTCCCACAGCACCGGCACCGTGACCCGGCCGCTGTAGCGCGGATCGGCCGCCTGGTAGACCTGGTACAGCACGCGGGCGTTGTTCACCGTATCGGGCACCGTGCCCGGCCCCTCGGCAAAGGTCCACCCCTCCTCCAGCATGCGCCAATGCACGACGGAGACGCTGATGGCGTCTTCCAGCCCTTTCAGCGTTCGCATGATCAGGGTGCGGTGGGCCCAGGGACAGGCGAGGCTGACGTACAGGTGGTAGCGGCCGGCTTCCGCCTTGAAGCCCCCGTCCCCGTTGGGCCCGGTGGATCCGTCGGCCGTGACCCAGTTGCGGAAGGCGCTGTCCTTGCGCACGAAGCGGCCGCCCGTCGACTTAGTCTCATACCAGACGTCGCGCCACTCACCCTCAACCAGCAAACCCATGGTCCGTCTCCTGTGATCCCGGCTGGCGTTTTGGTGCCGTCCGTCGGATGGTAGATAGCGCCGACGCGAACCGGGCGGCAGGCCCATAATTGTGTGGCTACCATTCAGGAAACCGGAACGGTGCCGGGCGGTTCCGGAACGCCGCCGCCGCGTGCGCGATCTCATCAATACGCATGGAAGGTGGTTGAGGAATTCCGCCGTGATTTCCTGGAGACGCTGCTGGATCGAGGCTTGAATCCCGCTGGAACCGCCTATGTTGTTGGCCATGCCCAACCCCCGTTTCCGCGGATCAATAATCAAGTACGTTTTGGCCGTTGGAAAATATGGTCTTCGGAATAGATCATTGTCAGGCTGCAGCTTGATTAAGAATCAATTGGGTCGCGACCATACGCCGTAAATCACGCACCGCCACCAAAATGTAATTATTCTCACCCAGGGTGCGGCCCCGGGGTGCGAATGGTACCGGGTGGCGGAATTTGGCCAGGGGACGTCATGGACAAGGCGCAGATACTTCCGCTGATTTTATCGGGTGGCTCCGGAACGCGGTTGTGGCCGCTGTCGCGCGAGCTCTACCCCAAGCAGTTCCTGCCCCTGACGGGCGAGATGTCGCTGTTGCAGCAGACCCTGCACCGCTGCCATCAGGCGGGCTTGGGGCCGGCCATGATCATCGCCAGTCATGAGCACCGCTTCGTGGTGGCGGAGCAGGCGCGCAACATCGACCTGCAACTGGACAGCCTGTTCCTGGAGCCGGCGGCCCGCAACACGGCGCCGGCCATCGCCGCCGCCGCCGTGGTCGCCGCCACCACACGGCCCGACCGGCTGATGCTGGTCCTGCCGGCCGACCATTCCATCGTGGATGAGGTCGCCTGGCGCGCGGCGCTGGATATCGCCATCCCGGCGGCGGTCGATGGCGCCTTCGTCACCTTCGGCATCGAGGCGACGCGGGCGGAGACGGGCTATGGCTACATCCGCAAGGGGGACGGATTGGCGGGGTGCGCCGGTGGCTTCCGGGTCGCGGAGTTCGTGGAAAAGCCGGATCGCGCCACGGCGGAGGACTACCTCGCGGGCGGCCAGCACCTTTGGAACAGCGGTATGTTCCTGTTCCGCGCCGACCGCCTGGTGGAGGAACTGGGCCGGTTCGAGCCCAAGCTGATCGAGGCGGTGCGCGAGGCGGTGGAGCGGCGCGCCGGTGATCTGGACTTCCAGCGCCTGGACGCCGACAGCTTCGCCAGGGCGCCCTCCATCTCCATCGACGACGCCCTGTTCGCCCGCACGGCCCATGCCGCGGTGGTGCCCTGCAGCATCGGGTGGAGCGACGTCGGCTCCTGGAAATCCCTGCTGGATGTGCTGCCCGTGGACGACAAGGGCAATTTCCTGCACGGCGACGTGGTGCTGGAGGATACCACGGGCAGTTATGTCCGCACCGACGGCATCCTGACCACCGTGCTGGGCATGGACAACGTCATCGTCGTCACGACGCCGGACGCCGTGCTGGTGGCCAACAAGGACCGCATGGATGGCCTGAAGGGCATTGTCGCCACCCTGAAGAGAGGCAACCGGCGCGAGGCGCTGGCCCGCCCCCGCGTCTACCGCCCCTGGGGCTATTACCAGACCCTGCATGAGGGAGAGCGTTTCCAGGTGAAGCGCCTGACGGTGAAGCCGGGGCACAAGCTCTCCTTGCAGAAGCATTTCCACCGGGCGGAGCATTGGGTGGTGGTGAACGGCACCGCCACCGTCACCCGCGACGGCGAAACCCACATCGTGCGGGAAAACGAATCCATCTACCTGCCGCTGGGCTGTACCCACCGGCTGGAGAACGCCGGCAAGATCCCGCTGAACCTGATCGAGGTCCAGTCCGGTCCCTACCTGGGGGAGGACGACATCGTCCGCCTGGAAGACAGTTACGGCCGCGTCTGACGGCCGAGGCCGCCATGCAGGAACCAAGCGCAAGCGTAGGTGACCCTCTCAGCGCTGGGCGGCTTCGGTCCCGTCCGGCGCCACCGCGCGGATGACCGCCCGCGTGTCGCGGCCGGCCTGGCGCATGCGGTCGGCCACCAGGCCGGCCAGCTTGGCCTGCTCTGCCGCCGGGGCCTGGCGGGACAGCGCGTAAAGGTCGGCGTCCTTGCCATCCAGGATGGTGGCGGCATCCGAGACGTAACGGGCGGGGAAGCTGCGCTCCACCTGGGCGTCCAGCGCGTCGGCCGCGGCCACCGACTGCACGCTGCTGACATCGCGCAGGGTGGTGGGTTGCAGCCGCTGCACGGTCGCGTCGCCGCTGGTGTCGCGCAGGGCGGCCACCAGCGGGTCGTCCTTGTCGCCCTGGGCCAGGGCGGCGGTCATGCGGTTCTTCTGGTAGTTTTCCAGCGCCGTGTGGCGGTTGGTGACGCGGTTCAGGGCCGCGATCCTGGGCCCATGCACCCCCACCTTATCCAGCACGCTGGTCCATAGCATGGAAACCGTTCCGACCCCCGGCAGGACGCGGGCGTGGTAGGGCTGCGCCATGTCCTGGACATAGTGGGCGGCCCATCCGGCGAAGCGCCAACCCCAGTAGGGATGGCCCTGGGCGAAGGCGAAGCGCGACAGGGTCATGTACAAATGGACCCGCGCCTCCGGGTAGGTGTGCTGAAGGAAGGGGGCGGCCTTATAGAGGATGCCGGCCTCGTGATAGAAGCCCATATGGAAGGGCGCCTGGCTGCCATAGTCCAGCAGCGGATTGCCGAAGGGCTGTGGACCGAAATTGTAGAGCGCCCCCTGCTTCTGGCCATTGTCCTGGAACAGGCCGATATCCAGGCCGAAATCGGGCTCGTCGGTGGCGGTGGCGATCACGTCGGCCACGCTCAGCGCTTCCCCCTCCTCCACCCGCTCCATCCGCTTCTGGTCGATGTCGCCGGCGTCCTTCAGGATGCTGAGCGCCGACCACGCCATCTCCCGGCCCGCCGCCGCGACCGTACCAGGTGGGTGCTGCACATAGAGCGCGAAGGGCACGTCCTCGTTAACGCGGATGGCATGGACGAAGGCCTGCTTCAGCGCCACCGGCTCCGCCCCGTCCGCCGCCTTGAATGCCAGGGCATCCGGTCGGGGGGCATAGAAGGGCACATTGGTTCGCGCCCACTGCTCCTCCTCCTCCAGCACCTTGGGCAAGGCCGCCGCCTCCATGGCCAGGAAGGTGGTCAGTGCCTCGGCCGGCACGCTGTGGCCGACCACCTGCGGCATCGTCCCCACCGCATCCCAGGTGCACAGGGCGTGGCCGCTCCACGCCCACGCCACCGGCTGGGCGGCGAAGAAGAAGGCGGCCGTCAGGCACAGGCAGTGGTAGAAGGAGCGGGAATAGCGCATCTAAGACCCTGTTTTCGCGGAGCCATCAAGGATGGCTCGGACCATACCCGGGTTCAGAGTCATTTCCGCGACATCGCGCTTCAAATTTCCGGGCCTGGTGCGCAACCCCACACCGAATTCAAGATTGAAGTGACTCTTGTCGAAGAGGGGGCGTCAGCGCGGCCCAGGCGGCCTCCCATCGGTCTCACTCCTGGCCCCTTCCTCGACGAGCCAATCTCTGAATGCAGCAATCATTGGATCATCGAAGTCCTGTGGTCGACAGACCGCATAGTAGGCCAGCGGTGATTCCAGCGTCGGCCCAAAGGGGCGCACCAGGCGCCCCTCAACCAAATCCTGGGTAACAAGAGTGGTCCGGCCCAGCGCGACACCGCCCCCGTCAACTGCGAGGCGGTAGGCTGCGGTGGAATCATTGACCCGCAGACCTCGCGAGGTATCGGGTGCCTCGCGCCCAATATTCTCGAACCAGTCGCGCCAGGTTCTGAAATCAGGCAACAACGCCAGGGACACGTCATGGATAAGCCGGAAATGTGCCAGGTCTTCGGGCGATCGCAGTGGATGGGCGCCGTCCATCAGGGCCGGACTGCATACCGGGAAAAAGGAATCGCGCGTAATATATGTCGCCGACAGGCCCTGCCAGTTTCCGGCGCCGTAGCGTAGACCGACGTCGATATCGCCCTTCGAGAAATCGCTGAGATTCGTATTCATGTCGATGAGCAATTCGCACGCCGGATAGCGGCGGCGGAAACCGTCGAGCCGGGGCATGAGCCATCTGTCGCCGAAGGCGAAGGATACGGTAACGGTCAGGCCTTTGCGTCTGCGCCCGCCCGCCGCGCGGAGCCGAGCCATCCCGCCTGCCAGATGCTCGAATCCGGCGCGCAACTCCGGTAGCGCAGCCTGAGCGGCCTCCGTCAGGACAAGCCTGGCTGCGCCCGATTGTGAGCGATGGAACAGCTCGAACCCGATGACCTGCTCAAGGCGCCGCACGAGCTGACCGACAGCTGCCGGCGTCACGTTCAGCTCGTCGGCAGCCATGGCGAAGCTCAGGTGCCGGGCCGCCGCTTCGAAGGCGCGAAGCGCGTTGAGATGCTCTGGGGCTCGCATGCCGCTAAAGATATTCTATTGCGCGAGCCTAGAACATCTCATTTGTCGGGCAGGCCCTCGAAAAGCGATACATCTTCTTACGGAACGCGCGCTCCGACTTCGTAACACATTCGAAAGTCTGGAGAATTCCAATGTCCAAGTTCAATGGCAAAATTGCTCTCGTCACCGGGGGCACGTCCGGCATCGGTCTCGCCACAGTTTCTCTTCTCCGCGCAGAGGGTGCCGAGGTCATCGCCGTCGGTACCAATCCTGAGCGTCTGGCAGCGGCCCGAAAGATCGTCGGCGATAATGGCCTCGTCCTCGCGGCCGATCTGCGGAAGCAGGCCGATATCGACGGCGTGATCCAGGCGGTGTCCCGGAGGTACGGCAAGCTCGATATCGTTCATGCCAATGCCGGTCTCGGCCTGGCGGCACCGCTGGAAGCGGTCACCGAAGAGCAGATCGATGAGCAGTTCGGCGTCAATTTCAAAGGCCTTTTCTTCACCATCCAGAAGGCGGCTCCTCTGTTGGTGGAGGGCGGCAGCATCGTTCTCACGACCTCATGGCTGAACGCAGTCGGTACCCCAGGCCTGTCGATCCTTTCGGCGACCAAGGCCGCCGTACGCTCCTTGACCCGGTCGCTCGCCGCCGAATTCGCCCCGCGCGGCATTCGCGTCAATGCCGTCAGCCCAGGTCCTATCGCCACGCCGTTCGTCAGCAAGGTCGGTCTCGACGAAGCTACGGTGAAGGCCTTCGCCGATGCCATCGTCACCAAGGTTCCGCTGCATCGCTTCGGCGGCGCCGAAGAAGTCGCTCGGGCGGTCCTGTTCCTCGCTGGTTCGGATAGCGCCTATGTCACCGGCACCGAAGTGGTCGTTGATGGTGGTCTATCGCAAATCTAGGACGAACTAAGGTCCCGGGGGCGGCCCATGGCCGCCCCGACCCCATCAAACGGAGCCGATGATAATGGCTTCCCCCGAAAACATACCCAAACGGACATCGTTGACCCGGCGCACCACACTCGGCGCAAAGCCATATCGGCGACGAAGAGCCACGCTTCGCCGCCGACACTGGCAATGTCAGCGAATAACCCGCTTGCCAGTTGAGCTTGGTTCCGAGCTTACACCGCCGTCTCCGGCTGCTTGCCGCGCTGTTTCACCAGCTGATCCAGTCCGCCCTGGGCCATCAGCAGGCTGATCAGGGCGTCCACCAAGGTGCCGTGACCGGCCTCGCCGCCGCCCATGGCCACGGTGGGCACCAGCGGCACCTTGGCCTGGGTGATGGCGCCGCTCAGCATGGCGGCCACCTCCTTGGACAGGGCCATCTCCGCGCCACCGAAGGCATCGACCTGGGCCTTGGCCGCCTGGGCGTTGGCGTCGCCGATGGCGGCCACACGGTCGGCCTCGGCGCGGCCCTCGGTGCGGGTGCGCATGGCGGTCGCTTCGGCCATCACCTTGGTCGCCTCCGCCTCCTGCGTCTTGCGGGCCAGCTCGGCGCGGCCGTGGTTCTGCGCCACCTCGATGGACACCGACGACTTGGTCAGGTCGCCCTGCGCCGCCGCCCGGGCTTCGGCCGCGCGCAGTTCCAGTTCCTTGGCGGCCGCCACCTGCTGGCTCTCATACGTCTCCACCTTCTCCCGGGCGACCTGGCGGGCGCGCAGCTGTTCAAAGATGGTGTCGATGTGGGTGTCGCCCTTGGCCGCGCGCGGCGTGCCGATCATAACCTCCTTCACGTTCAGGCGGTACTTGGCGAACCGGGCGCTCATGGCGGCCAGGGCCTCGCGCTGCACCTCGGCCCGCTGGTTCACCAGCTCGATCAGGGTGCGGCTTTGCGCGGCGTCCTTGAACCAGGCGCTGACCATGGGGTCCAGGGTCTGCTCCACCAGCTTCTTGATGTCCGCGAACTGCTGCACCACCCAGGGGGCGTCGTCGTAACCGATGTGCACGACGATGGACAGGGGCAGCACCGGCTCGAACGCGTCCTTGGTGATCAGCTTGATCTCCGCCAAATTGTCGTCGAAGCCATGGGCCTCGCTGCGCCCCTCGATCCAGCGCAGGACGAAGTTGGTGGTCGGCACCGTGCTGACCTTCACAGCATAGGGGTTGATGGCGTACTTGCCGGGATGCAGGGCCGTTTGCCAGACGCCGCGCTGGCCCTGCTGCACCAGCTCGCCATGCTTATGATCCGTGCCCGACACGTCGGTGCCGCGCGGGCCGGTGAAGCTGACCACCACGCCGACATTGCCGATCTCCACCTGGGTCTTGGGCCGCACCTCGATGGTGGCGAACAGGCGGTTGATGTAGTAGGTGCCCTCCACCAACACCTGTTCCTGCCGGCCCCGACGGCCGCCGGCGGCCAGGAAGGTCTCCGGATCCTGGAAGGAATTGTGGAAGGTGGCGCCATCGGCGGCGTGAGTGCCCACGGTGGGGGCGATGATCTCGCCATGGTCCAGGGCGGGGCCGTCGTGGACGGTGACCACGCCCACCGCGTCCTCATGGTCGCGGATGATCAGGGGGCGGAAGCCGTTACGCTCCTCGATCATCTCGCGCATGGTCTCCACGGCGCGCGCGTCGCTGGCATCGCCCAGCACCACGGCGTGGGTGGCCGATTCCGTGAAGACGATGAACTGCGCCGTGTTGATGGCGTAGACACCCTCACGCAGGATGCGGCGCTGGGGGCCACGCTGGCCGCCTTGGCTCACGAAGGCGCGGGCGTTCTCTACCCCTACGCCGACCGGCCAGCGGGCCAGCGCCTGGGCGTTGGGCAGGGCCTGGCCGCCGCGGGCGAAGATGTAGGCCAGGCTGCCCTGGGGTACCGTCACCAGGTTGGCGCGGTGCACGCGGTATTGCAGCGGCATGAAGAAATGAAATCCGCCGCGCAGCGTTTCCGGCCGGAAGCCGGCTTCGCCCGCCAGCGCCAGGAAGCCCTCTTCAACCGAGCCGCCCAGGGCCCAGAGCTTCTCCACGATGCCCACGGCATCGTTGCGGATGTAGACGACGGCACCGGTAAGAAACGCCAGGATGAGCACGCCCAGGACGCCGCCCACCAGATAAAGCGTGGTGAGCGCCCAGGAAGGGAACTCCAGCATGGAAGCCTCGTTCAACGGACCTTGATGTGGGCGCCCGGTCCGGATCCGTGACGGAGTCCGGGCGCGGTACCGCCGTTGCCGACGCCCAGGCAAAGGGGCATCCGGCAGGCGGAATGGGGTGGAATTGGGGGGATGTGTCAGGAGGCCGCCGGTGTCAGGGGCGGCGCTGGCTCATGCCGATATCGATGAAGCCTTAGACACGGAAGCCGATCACGGCGCAGGCGTGCCGCTGGCTGGAGAGACAGGAACCGGAACGCCGCATTCTTGGGCACCCGAACCGTTTGTCGATGGCAGGGATTTTACCATGACGGCGGTGTGACACAACGCACACTCGCAATGCTGGCATTTTTTCCCAGCACCGCGCGCCGCGCATGCCGGTTGCCATGGACAAGCCGGGCGATTGGAGTCTGCCAGGCTGATGGGTCCTTGATCCATATCGGAAACAGAGTATTCCGATATGCGCGGCGTATAACTATTTCCGATATTAAGATCTCGTTATCAGATGATCACGAAATACTATCAGCGTGACGCAATAAAGATATAAATATAGCGCCTAGAATTGGCCCTGCATCCCGATCAGGTGCGATCGAATACAGATGAAGGGTTCCTCAAAATGTCGAAGCAAACGCGGACGTCCCGGCCCGGGCGAACCGGCGTGTTCCTGTTCACCGCCGCCTGTGGCCTGATGGCCGGCCTGCCCGCCCACGCGGCTGAGACCGTCCCGCAAGAGGTGCAACGGCTGCGCGCCCAACTGGAGGCGCAGATGAAGGTCAGCCAGGCCATCCAGGCCCGATTGGAAGCGCTAGAGGCGCGCGAGGCCGCCGACGCCAAGGCGCAGGCGGAAACCAAGGTCCAGGCGGAACAGGTCGCGGCGCAAGCGGCCACCCAGGCCAAGACCATCGCCAAGCTGGAGGCCAGCAGCGGCGACAATGGCAGCTTCACCATGGCTGGCGGCCGCCCCACCTTCACCGCCTTCGGCGGCAAGGGCACGCTGCAGATCGGCTTGCAGGCGCAGTTCGACGCGGCGGCCTATTTCGAGGACAACGCCAGCGTGAAGCGATCGGGCGTGGATCTGGGCGATGGCGTCAACGCCCGCCGCATCCGCATTCCCTTCGTCTTCCGCTATGGCGATGTCACGGCGACGGTCACGCCCGACTTCGGCGGGTCGCCGGATGGCCGCCAGAACACCCAGTACCTGTATGAGGCCAACCTAGCCTATATGCCCTTCAAGGGCTTCACGGCAGCGCTGGGGTATCTGCAGCCCAACATCAGCCTGCAGGACGCGCCCAGTTCCAACGACTTCATGTTCATGGAACGCCCGGCCATCATGGATGTGGAGCGCAATATCGCCGCCGGCGACGCCCGCGCCGCCGTGGGCGCCCGCTATTACCAGGACCGCTTCTTCGTCTCCGGCTTCCTGACGGGCCAGGCATATGGTGGCCAGTCCACCACCACCGCGACCTCATCCGTCGGCGCCACCGGATCGGTCACCACCGCCATCTCCACCACCCAGCCCTCCAACGGGCAGCAGACGGGTGCCGTGATGCGCGTGGCGGGCCGCCCGGTCTATGGCGAGGACTACGACGTCCACCTGGGCTTCAGCGGGTCCAAGGTGTTCAGCATGAACCAGAACGACAGCAACCGGCTGGCGCAGAACCTGGCCCTGTCGGTGCAACCGGAATTGCGGGTGGACACCAGCAAGCTGATCAACACCGGTTCCATGCCGGCGACGGGCGTCTACACCTGGAACCCGGAAGTGGGCCTGCGCTACCAGAACTTCCTGGTCCAGGCGGAGTATGTGGAGATTGGCATCAACCGCCAGCATCAAGCCGGGGCCGGCCTGGGCGGTGCCAGCCAGACGCCCGACCTCACCTTCCATGGCGCCTATGTGGACGCGTCCTGGGTGCTGACGGGCGAGCCGCGCCTGTACCAGTCGGCCCGCGGCGGCTTCAGCGGGCTCAAAGTCGCCCACCCGTTCAATCCCGAGACGGGCGACTGGGGCGCGTTCGAGGTGGCGGCGCGCTACAGCGACATCAACCTGAACAGCCATGTCCAGCGTTTCCTGGCCCAGTCGGTGACCGGCGGCGTGGCGGGCGGCCAGCAAGATGTCATTCAACTGGGGCTGAACTGGTACCCCAACGACCATCTGAAGTTCATGGCCGACTACCAGATCGTGGACGTCAGCAAGCTCAGCGGCGCCACCCTGCAGAACCAGGCCGGCCTGCGCTACCAGGCCGTGGGCTTCCGCGCCCAGGTCGCCTACTGAGGCGGCGCCCCAGGACGGTCTGGTGCCGGATGGTTCACGCCATCTCCAGCACCAGGCCGTCGTAGGCCGGCTCCACCCCCGGTGGCAGCATTGCCATCAGGGAGCGGTAGTCCATCTGGTGGTTCATGTGGGTAAGGTAGGCGCGGCGGGGTTTCAGCCGCTCGATCCAGCTGAGCGCCAGGTCCAGATGGGCATGCACCGGGTGCGGTTCGATGCGGGTGGCGTCCACGATCCAGGTGTCCACGCCCTCCAGTACGGCCCAGGCCTTCTCATCCAGATGCACGACATCCGTGGAATAGGCGAAGTCGCCGATGCGGAAGCCCATGCTGGGAAAGCGGCCATGGTCCTGGTGGAAGGGAATGAAGGTCAGATCACCGATGGTGAAGGGGCCGGTGATGGTGTGCGGCACCAGGCAGGGGCGCGGGAACCAGTCCGGCCGGTCCTGCGGCTTGAAGCAATAATCGAACTTTTCCTGCAATTGGCTCAGGGTCACCGTGTCCGCATAGACGGGCAGCGGCTTGTGATTCATCCAGTTGACCTGGCGCAGGTCGTCGATACCGTGCGCGTGGTCGGCGTGCGCGTGGGTGTAGACCACGGCGTCGATGCGGGTGACCTGCGCGTCCAGCAGCTGCTCCCGCATTTCCGGCCCGGTGTCGATCAGCACGCTGGTGCCGTCCGTCTCCACCAGGATGGACGCGCGGCGGCGGCGGTTGCGCGGCTCATTGGGGTCGCAGTCGCCCCAGACGTTGCCGATCATGGGCACGCCGCCGGACCCGCCGCAGCCCAGGATCCGTACCCGCATGCCGTTCCTCACGCCGGGAACCCCGCGACGAGGGTGCCGCACTCGGCGGGGGGGATACGGTCGAACAGCGTCAGCATGGTGGCGGTGGTGGCCCGGGCCAGGTCCGCCGGATCCATACCCTTCACCTCCGCCAGCAGGCGGGCAGTGTGGGCCACGAACGACGGTTCGTTGGTCTTGCCGCGCATGGGTACCGGCGCCAGGAAGGGCGCGTCGGTTTCCACCAGCATGCGGTCCAGCGGAACTTCCTTGGCGAATTCCCGCAGTTCGTCCGACTTCTTGAAGGTGACGATGCCGCTGAAGGAGATGTGCAGGCCCATCTCCAGCGCTTGGCGCCCCAGTTCAGGGCTGGAGCTGAAACAGTGCAGCAGGCCGCGCAGCTTGCCCTCGGCCCCGCCCTCCTCCCGCAGGATGCGGATCATGTCCTCATCCGCGTCGCGGGTGTGGATGATGACCGGCAGGCCGGTTTCGCGCGCCACGGTCAGGTGGGCGCGGAAGCTGGCCTCCTGAACCTCCTGCGGGCTCTTGTTGTAGTAATAGTCCAGGCCGGTCTCACCCAGGCCGACGACCTTGGGGTACGCCGCCAACTCACGCAGCGTCTCAACGGTGCACAGCTCCTGCTCTTCCAGCGCCTGATGGGGGTGGACGCCCACCGTGCACCAGACGTCGGGATAGGCCTGCGCCACCGCGTGCACCTGGGGAAAGCGGCTGAGGTGGGTGCAGATGGTTAGCATGGCGCCGACCCCAGCCGCCCGCGCCCGCTCCACCACCGCATCGCGCTGGTCGGCGAAGTCGGGGAAGTCCAGGTGACAGTGGCTGTCGATCAGGAAGGGCTTCTGGATCAGACCGTCCGGCATCAGGCGGCCCCCTCCGTCTCCTCGACGTGGCGGGGGAACACGCCCTGCGGCGGCGGCAGCGGCGTGCCGGGCACCAGCGCCTGGTCCAGGTGGGCGAAGTCGCGGGCATCCGCCGGCACGGCCAGCAGGTCCAGCACCTTGGCCATGGAACCGGGCATGAAGGGCTGGGTCAGGATGGCGACGTGGCGCATGGCCTCCGCCAACACGTACAGCACCGTGGCCATGCGCGCCGGATCCGTCTTCTTGAGGGCCCAGGGGGCCTGTTCGTCGATGTAGCGGTTGGCGTCACCCACCACCACCCACAGGGCGTCCAGCGCCTTGTGGAAGGCCTGCACGTCCAGCTCCGCCCGCATGGTGAGCAGCAGGCCGCGCGCGGCGGCCAGCAGGGCGTTGTCGGCCTCGGTGAACGCACCGGGCGTGGGCACCACGGCGCCGCAGTTCTTCTGGATGATGGACAGGAAGCGCTGGGCCAGATTGCCGTAGCCGTTGGCCAGTTCGCTGTTGATGCGGGTGACCATGGCGCGGCGGGAGAAGTCGCCGTCGTTGCCAAAGGGGATCTCGCGCATCAGGAAATAGCGGGTCTGGTCCAGGCCGTACTTTTCCAGCAGCTCTGAGGGCGCCACCACGTTGCCCAGCGACTTCGACATCTTCTCGCCCTCCACGGTCCACCAGCCGTGGGCGAACACGCGGCGTGGCGGCTGCAGGCCGGCGGACATCAGGAAGGCCGGCCAATAGACGGCGTGGAAGCGCAGGATGTCCTTGCCCACCACATGCAGGGCGGGCCAGTAGCGGGCGTAGGGCGTGCCCTCCCCCGTCTCGGGATAACCGATGGCGGTGGTGTAGTTGGCCAGGGCGTCCAGCCAGACATACATGATGTGCTTCTCATCGCCCGGGACCGGAATGCCCCAGTCGAAGGTGGTGCGGCTGACCGACAGATCCTTCAGGCCGCCCTTCACAAAGCTCATGACTTCGTTGCGCTTGCCGGCCGGCAGGATGAAATCCGGGTTGGCCTCATAGAAGGCGATCAGGCGGTCGGCCCAGGCGCTGAGGCGGAAGAAGTAGCTGGGCTCCTCCACCCATTCGCACTCGGCGCCCGTGGGCGCGAACTTGCGGCCGTCGGCCTCAGTGCGCAGCTCATCCTCACCGTAATAGGCCTCATCACGGACGGAGTACCAGCCGGCGTAGGAGCCGAGATAGATGTCGCCGCTGTCCACCAGCTTCTGCCACAGCGCCTGCACGGACTTGATGTGCCGTGGCTCGGTCGTGCGGATGAAATCGTCGTTGGAGATGTTCAGCAGGCCGGTCAGGTCGCGGAAGTTCTGCGACACACGGTCGGTGAAGGCCTGCGGGTCGATGCCGGCCTTCTCAGCCGACTTCTCCACCTTCTGCCCGTGCTCGTCCGTCCCGGTGAGGAACTTGACGTCATAGCCGTCCAGGCGCTTGAAGCGGGCCATCACGTCGCAGGCGATCGTCGTGTAGGCGTGGCCGATGTGCGGCACGTCGTTCACGTAGTAGATCGGCGTGGTGATGTAGAAGGGCGGGCGCCCGGACATGGCAACTCTCCGGCTAACAGGCTGTCGGTTTATTATTTAGGTCTGCGCGACCACTTTTCAGCGTTCAGGACGCCGCCGCCTCGATCGTGCGCAGCGCGCTCAACATCACCTGCTTGCGATCGAGATTGGCGCCTTCCGCCTTGGCGAACAGGCGGTTGACGTTGTCCCATACCTCCATCCAGCGATCAAGCGCACGATCCCGGCGCGCCGCGAAGGACAGACGTTCCATCAAGGCCGCCTCGCCCTCCACGATCTCGGCCGCTGCCTGGTCACGGGCCAGCGCGCGGTTGAAGCGGGCCAACCACCACAGCAGCAGGTCGGTCGTCGTCTCCCACACCGTGTCCTGGCCGGCGCGGGCCACTTGGTCGGCCAGGGCATGGGCGGCGGCCAAATCCAGGCGCGGCAGAGTGTCCAGCACGCCCAGCAGCACACGGTAGAGATCCAGGCCCCCGGCGGCGGCCAGGTCCAGGCCTCGGCCGATGCTGCCGTCCGACAGGGTGGTCAGGGCGGCGGCGTCGCCCATCTCCAGGTCCGGCATCATGCGGTTGACCAGGCTGCGCACCGTGGTGGTGGGCAGCGGCTCCAGCATCAGGGTGCGGGTGCGCGAGCGGATGGTGGGCAGCAGCGCGCCAGGGTTGTCCGCCACCAGCAGGATCAGGGCGCGGGGCGGCGGTTCCTCCAGGATCTTCAGGATGGCGTTCTGGCCGCTGGGGTTCATCTGGTCGGCGCCGTCCACGACCACGATGCGCCAGCCGCCCTCCGCCGCCGTCAGCCGCAGGAAGGGGGCGATGCGCCGCACCTCCTCCACCGGCAGGTCGCGCTTGAAACGCTTGCGCTTCTCATCCCAGGTGCGCTGGATGGTCAGCAGGTCGCCATGCGCGCCGGCGGCCACACGCCTGGCGATGGGGTTCTCGGGTGAGACGTACAGGCTGGTGGGCGGCGGTGGGGCGCCGAACAGCCCGTCGTCTTGCGGCTCCGCCCCGCCGGACAGCAGGAAGCGGGCGAAACGGTAGGCCAGCGTCGCCTTGCCGATGCCGGGCGGTCCGCCGATCAGCCAGGCGTGGTGCAGGCGTCCGCCGGTGGCGGCCTTGAGCAGCGTCTGCTCCGCCGCCGTATGGCCCATCAGGTCGTGCGTGGCGATGGGCGCCGGCACGCTTTCCCGGTCGAACGCTGGCGCCGGCATCAGGCGGCCCTCCCCAGGGGACCCAGGCGCCGCTCCACCGCCGCCAGCAGCCGGGCCTGGATGGTGGCGATGTCGCCGGTGGCGTCGATCACGGCGCAGCGGCCGGGATCATGGGCGGCGATGTCCAGGAAGCCCTGGCGCAGGCGTTCATGGAAATCCATGCCCATGCGCTCGTACCGGTCTTCGGCGCCGGGCCGTGATCCAGCACGCGCCAGACCGGCCTCGACCGGCAGGTCCAGCACCAGGGTCAGATCGGGCATAAGGCCGCCGGTGGACAGGCGGTGCAGGTCGGCCAGGACGCCCCGGTCCACGCCCATGGCGTAGCCCTGATAGGCAACGGTGCTGTCGACATAGCGGTCGCACAGCACCCAGGCGCTCCGGGCCAGGGCCGGGCGCACCAGTGCCTCGACATTCTCGTGCCGGGCGGCGTTATGCAGCAGCGCCTCGGTCAGGCGCTGCCAGGGCGTGTCGCCGGCCACCAGCAGGCCCCGGATGGCGGCGGCGCCATCGGAACCGCCGCCCGGCTCGCGGGTGGTCACCACCTCCACGCCCCGGTCCGTCAGGGCCTGGGCCAGCAGGCGGATCTGGGTGGACTTGCCTGCCCCCTCTCCGCCCTCAAGGGTGATGAACCGGCCGGTCGCCATTAGCCGCCTCAGCTGCCGAAGATCATGCGGTGCAGGCCGGCACCCATGCGGCCGAACAGGCCCAGGCGCGGCACGTCGTTGGCGGCCCGCAGGGGGATTTCCAGGGTCTGCAGGTCCGGCGCCGTCACCTTCAGGGTGGCGACGGTGGCGCCCTTGGCCACCGGGGCGGCCAGCGGCAGCTGCGTCACCACGGCCACCTTCATGGCGCGGCGCTGCTCGGCGGTCAGGGTGATCTTCAGGGCGTCGGGGATGACCACCGGCACCGTGTCGGCGGTGCCCAGCGATACCGGCAGGGTGTCCACGGTCTCGCCCGCCTTGAACAGGGCATAGTCGTCGAACTCGTGGAAGCCCCATTCCAGGATGCGGGCGGGCTCATCCGCGCGGCTCTGCATGCTGGTCAGGCCGTTGATCACCAGCACCAGGCGGCGATCGCCGCGCTTGGCCGAGGCGATCAGGCCGTAGCCGCCGGCCTCGGTATGGCCGGTCTTCAGGCCGTCCACGCCCATGTTGCGGTACAGCAGCGGGTTGCGATTGCCCTGCTTGATCTTGTTGTAGGTGAACTCCAGCTCCGAGAAATAATGATAGTACTCGGGAAAGTCGTGGATGGTGTGGATGGCCAGGATGGCCAGGTCGTGCGCCGTGGAATAGTGGTTGGCGTCCGGCAGGCCGGCGGCGTTGGTGAAGTTGCTGTCCTTCATGCCCATGTCGTGGGCGCGCTTGGTCATGTTGCGGCAGAAGGCTTCCTCCGTGCCGCCCAGACCTTCCGCCAGGACGATGGTGGCGTCGTTGCCGGACTGCACCAGCACGCCACGGATCAGATCCTCGACCTTCACGTTGGCGCCCAGCGGCAGGTACATGGTGGAGCCTTCGGTCTTGGCCCCGCCCAGTTCCCAGGCGCGGCGGCTGACCGGCAGGCTGTCCTCCAGCGACAGCTTGCCGTTCTTCAGCCGGTCGAAGACCATGTACATGGTCATGACCTTGCTCATCGACGACGTCGGCATGTGCTGGTCGGCGTTCTTGGCGAACAGGACGGTGCCGGTGTCGGCATCCATCAGGATGGCCTGGCGCGCCTCGGTATCAATGGTGGCGGCGTGCGCCACGCTGCTCAACAGACCGCCCAGCAGCCCTATAACCAGGGCGGCCCTAACCGCGCCGCGTGTCGCCAAAACCTTCAGTTCCATGTCTCTTCTATCCCGACTGCGTGTCCGATAGCTCTAATAGCCTTAAAGCATGCGGGGGCACTGATGCCCCATGAACGGCCGTCCATGCCAGTCTCCAGACGGCCTATGGCCAAAATGTCCCAACCGGCGGCGCCCCCGGTGCACAGGGTGCGGCGGCCGGCGGGACCATTTCAAGCTTAACCCGCGCCTTACTCGACGATCACGCGGGCGCCGTTGTTGCCTGCGGCCACCACCTGGTCCAGCACCTGGTCGGCCTGTTCGGGCGTGTCCAGCGGCCCGACGCGGACGCGGAAGAACTGCGTGCCGTTGACCATGCTGGGCGCCAAGAAGGACGGGCCGATGCTGGCCAGCCGGGCGCGCAGCTTGTTGGCGTTGTCGAACAGGGTGAAGGACCCAGCCTGCACGTAGATGCGCTTCGGCCCCGGGCCGACCGCGACCTGCTGCACCACGGGCGCCGGCAGGAATCGGCCGTCCGGCTCCGTCGTGCCGGGAACGGTGGTGGGGGCCGAGACAGGCCGCGCCGGGGCCGGATTCGGCCCCTGCGCCGGCGGCAAGGCCTGGCCCTGCACCGTCACGCTGGGTCGCGGGGCGGCCTTGGGCACCGGACTACCGTCCGCCATGGTGGTGGGCACGGGCGCTGTGCTGCTGGGCGGCGCGGTCAGGGCCACCTGGCTGCCGCCGGCCTGCATGGCCGCCGCCGCGATGGCGCGGCTTTCATCCGCCAGGATCTGCACCCGCACCTTGGCCGTGCCCTGCTGTTCCATACCCAGCAACTGGGCGGAGCGGCGGGACAGGTCGATGATGCGGCCGGCGGCGAAGGGGCCGCGGTCGTTGATGCGCACGACGATGGAACGGCCGTTGTCCAGGTTGGTCACCCGCACCAGGCTGGGCATGGGCAGGGTCTGGTGGGCCGCCGTCAGCTCGTTCTGATCGAAGGTTTCGCCGTTGGCGGTGCGCTCCTGGTGGAACCCCGGGCCATACCAGCTGGCGATGCCGGTCTGGTCGTAATCATAGTCGGCGCGCGGATAGTACCAGATGCCACCGATCTGGTAGGGGTTGCCCACCTTGTAGGTGGGCTGGCCCGCGCCTGCGGTCGATGGGGCCTGGGTCTTGACGGTGGCGGCGGGGCCCGGCGCCTCCTGCTTGTGGGCGCAGCCGGCCATCAGCAGGCCAGCCAGCGATGCCCCGGCCAGGGCGGGCGCTTTCCAGGGGAACTGCCACATCGATTCGTTGGTGGCGGCGGCCGTCGCCGTCCGCTTCACCAGATTTGCCCGGCTCATCACTCGCACACCGCTATGGATTGTGGCTGCACCCTACAACATCTCACGGCGCCGCGCCAAGTTGATCGGCCAGCAAACCGACGGTGGTCGCGAAATAGGTGGACCGGTTCCAGTTCATGATGGTGCGGTAGTTGTCATAGACCAGGAAGGCGCGGCCGTCCGGCCCGTCCGGAATGACCAGCGAGGCCGACAGCGCGCGGGCCGGCAGCGGCTTGCCGTCCAGGGACCGCACCCCGGCCTTGGCCCATTCCGCCAGCGTGCGCTTCTTGTCCAGGCCGGCGGCGGCCGCCGCGTCCAGACCTTTCGCCGGCAGCGTCACTTCCCGTCCCCAGGTGGTGCCGGCGTCCCAGCCCACGGTGGACAGGTAGTTGGCGGCCGAGGCCAGCACGTCCGGCGTCCGGGTCCAGATGTCGCGGCGGCCGCAACCGTCGAAGTCCTGCGCGAACTTGAAGAAGGCGCTGGGCATGAACTGCACCTGGCCCATGGCGCCGGCCCATGACCCCTTCATGGTGGCGGGGTCGACCTTGTCCTCCTCCACAATGCGCAGGGCCTGGATCAGCTCCTTGCGGAAATAAGCCGGGCGGCGGCCATCATGGGCCAGGGTCGCCAGGGCGTCGATGATGCGGAAGCCGCCGGTGACGCGGCCGTAATTGGTCTCCAGCCCCCACAGCGCGACGATGTACTGCGGCTGCACGTGGTACTTGGCGCCGACCTGGGCCAGCAGGGCGGCGTTCTGGCGCATCATGTCCCGGCCGCGCTGGATGCGATCCTTGGTCAGGACGCGGTCGGCGTAGGTGGCGAAGGTGACCGTGCCTTCCGGCTGCTTGCGGTCCAGGTCGATGACGCGCGGCAGCTCCTGCACATTGGCCAGCGCGAGGTCCAGGGTGGCCTTGGAGATGCCCTGGGCCTGGGCTTCCTGTCGCACGCCCTCCAGCCAGCGCGCGAAGTCCGCCTGCTGTTCCGGCGTTATGACGGTGGGGGCGGGCGCCGTGGGGGCCGGTGGTTGCGCTGGGGCGGGCGGGGGTGCCGGTGGCTGCTGGGCGTTCGCCGCCGCCGGCGGTCCGCCGGCGCACCCCGTCAGCAACAGCGCCGACAGCAGGCCGATGCCGGCGCTGCGGGACAGGAGGGGGCGGCTGACGGGAAAGCGGGTCACAGGCGAATTCCTCAGGCAAGCGGGAAAGGTGGTCGAAAACTAGGAATGAAATCAGGGCGTTTTGGTGGCGCCGTCACCTTTCCCGCTTCCTTCGGCGGTATCGGGTGCGGGGAACAGGCTGTCGGTACGGCCCAGCAGGCGGTAGGCCACCAGTCCGATGTATTCGTGCACCGACTGCGACAGCAGTTCCAGCCCACGCAACAGGTCGAAGTCCGGCCGGCACAGCAGGGTCCTGGGGGCCCGGATGTCCACCGGGTAGGCCACCACCGGCCAGCCGACATGGCGGAAGATGCCCACCGAGCGCGGCATATGGAAGGCCGATGTCACCAGCAGCCAGGTCTGCCCGGGCTGCGGATGCATCAGGTCACGGCTGAACAGCGCGTTCTCCCAAGTGTTGCGCGACTCCCCCTCGAAGGTCACGCGGCCGATGTCCATGCCGATCTCTTCCAGGGCGGCGCGGGCCACCGGCGCCTCCTTTTCATCGGGGTCGCGCAGCTCCCCGGAACCGCCGGAGAAGATGATGCGGGCGTCGGGATAGCGGCGAGCCAGGTCGGGAATCACCATCAGCCGCTCCGCCGCGGCGTTCACCTCCGGCTGGCCCGTCTCGGCCGTCGCCACCTGGTCGACGGACCCGCCCAGGACGATGATGCCGTCGACATGGGCGGGCAGGCCCGCAGGCGCCGGAAAGCGCTGCTCCAGCGTGCGCATGCTCCACGCCCCGACGGGTAGCACGGCGATGATGGCCAGCCCCAAGGCTGCGGCCCGGGCGCAGAACAGGGATCGGCGCGTCCTGAAGCCCCCGGTTGCAAAAAGGCCAACCAACAAAAACAAAAGCAATAGGTTGCCGGGCGCCGTCAGCGTCCAGAAGATCTTGGACAGGGCAAAACTCAAGGCATTTGCCTCCCATAATCATTGAGCGGGAAAGCCTAGGCCTGGCAGGCCTACTCCTGTAACCGGCCTACCCCTGTAGCCAGCGCTTCAGGCCAAAGCGGTCCGGATACCGTCAGATTCCATCGTATTTGTCGAATATTGCATGGACGGCGCAGTTTCCTCATGCGGGCCGGACAGGAAATGGTCTAAGGTCAAACCCAATCGAGAACAAGCCGGCCCAGCCCTGATCGTGACCGATGCCTGCCTGACCGTCGTCGCCAGAACCGACGCTGCACCTGCCGGTGCCGGTGCCATGCAGGATATTTCCGTTTTCACCCGCCGTATCGATGATCATCTGGCCAGCCACAGCGGCCCCTGCGCCGTGCTGGTCATCGAGATCTCCCGCATGGCGGAGCTGTACAAGCTGCTGGGCCAGCAGGCGCTGGACACGTCCATGGCGGTCATGGCCGAGCGGGTCCTGGGCCTGTGCGGCAGCGCTGACGCCGTCTGCCGGATTGCCCGGGCGCAGTTCGCCCTTTTCCTGCCCAACCTCAGCCATGCCAGCAAGGCGCTGTTCACCGCCTCCGCCCTGGCTGCCCGCATCGGGGAGCCCATCCTGGTGGAGGGGCGGCTCTTGTATATGGTGGCCAAGATCGGGGTGGCGGTGTCGCCCGACGATGGCACCAGCGGCCAGGCGCTGCTGCGCAACGCGGCCATCGCCCAAGGTGAGGTGGCGAAGTCCGGCTCCGCCCATTACCTGCACTATACCGAACAGATGCGGGAGCGGCTGCGCCACCAGCTGATCACGGAGACGGAGCTGCGCCAGGCCATCCTGGACGAGGCTTTCGTCCTGCACTACCAACCCAAGGTGGCCATCGCCGACGGCACCCCCATTGGGGGGGAGGCGCTGATCCGCTGGCGCCATCCCACCCGGGGCCTGATCTATCCCATGGAATTCATTCCCATCGCCGAGGAGACGGGCCTGATGGTGCCCATCGGCGAATGGGCCCTGCGCGCCGCCTGCCGGCAAATCCAGACCTGGATCGAGGCCGGCCGCCAGCCGCTGCAGATCGCCGTCAACGTCTCGGAACGTCAGTTCCGCTGGGGCCACCTGCCAGCCCTGATCGACGTCCTGTTGCGGGAGACGGGCATCCCGCCCCATCTGCTGCAGCTGGAAATCACCGAATCGGTGCTGCCGGAAGATCTGGAGGGGGCGCTGCGCCAGATGGCCTGGATCGCCGATTGCGGCGTGGCCCTGGCGCTGGATGATTTCGGCACCGGTTATTCCTCGCTGTCCTACCTGCGCGAGCTGCCGCTGGATTGTCTGAAGGTCGACCGCAAGTTCGTGCAGGACATGGAACAGGACAGCGGCACCCGCCACATCGTCCAGGCCATCGTCGCCATGGCCAAGGCCATGGGCCTGAAAGTGGTGGCGGAGGGCGTGGAGACGGAAGGGGAGCGTAGCCTGCTGCGCGGCATGGGCGTGGAGGAAGGCCAGGGCTATCTGTTCGCCCGCCCCCTGCCCGTCAAGGAATTCGAGCTGTTCTGCGGGCTGTAGGCGCCGGGGCCGCTTCGCCGGCAATCATTTTCATAGTCTGGACAAAGGCCCGTCAGGTCGGCGTGTGCGCGGCATCATCCCGGGCCCCCGCCCCCGTGCCGCTGACGGCGCGAACCCAGCCGGCGACGATGGCGCCCACGCCGTCGCGCAGGAACTCGACGCCCACGCCGTTTTCGGTGCGGCGCACGATGCGGACGGCGGCGGCCACAGGCGCGCCCGGCAGGCGCAACACTCCCTCCGTCCCGATGGGCAGGTCAGGATCAGGAACAAGAAAGGCACCGCCGGCGGAAACATCGGCGATACGGCAAGATACAAGGACGTCGCCGCAGCTCAACTGCACCTGGCTGTCAACCGACAGGCGGTCATAGGTCCGGCGGTTGCTGGGCCGCACCAGGTTGGACAGCATGCGCTTGATACCGCCCCAGGCCATTAACCCCTCCCCTGCGAAGTCAGACGGGCCGACGATTTCCCGACAACGGGATAGCGTAAGCCATGCCATGGTTGGAGTGTGCCGCCAAAGGCGTCGCGATACAAATGCCTGAGCGGAATGCCTTTGCCGCGAGGTTCTTGCACGGCGCGCGTCTTATGGTCGGTGCCATCCGCCGTTGCGGGTGCGTAATGAGCCTGGTGATCGGGGAATAAGCGCTAGGGTGCACTGAAATGCGTTCGCGTGGCGCAGTTCGGGGCGCGTCCGTCGACCAGCTCAAGAACGTAGGATTCAAGCTCCAGCCGTTCCTCAGGGGTGGCATCGGCGTACGCCCGGGTGCCGCGGATGCCCAGAAGCATTTCCGCCGCCCGTGTCAGGGCGATATCAGCCGCCACGCACGGATGTGCCGGTCGGTTCTTGGGGCAGGCGCTCCCTATCGTTGCTGTGGGACCACCCCCGCGATCGTCATGAAGATCGGACACGGTCCACGTCTCCCGGACAATTGTGGGCACTGATCTACAACGAAAGTTATTTATACAGGCTGCGAAACGGCCATGGAATTGTGACGGGCGGTCTATCTCCAAAGTGGCACAGGGACGGGATCGCGCGCGGGCGCCGACGTCTCAGTTGGGCCGGGCCGCGGTCTCCTCGGGCCCCGCCCCATACAGGGACGGATCGGCGTTGCCGTGATGGGCCTCCAGCACTTTGTGCACGGATTGGCCAATCATGCGGATCTCGTCAAACTGGGTGACCAACTCGAAACAAAACAGGAATGCCAGGGTATAACAGGGAGCGGGAAAGCGCATCATGACCCGCAGGATAGGGGTGGTGTACAGCGGCCGGACGGCGTCGCGGGTCATGACCAGGGTGATCAGCACGCCGATGATGGCGCCACCCAGCACGTCCGTGGGGAAGTGCAGTCCCAAATAGACGCGCACCGTGCAGACGAAGATGGCGGTGTAGGCCATGGCCAGCACACCGATCCAGCGCCACACCAGAAAGATGCCGGTGGAAACCGCCATCCACAGCATGGCGTGGTCGCTGGGAAATGAGCTCCAGGTCCGCAAGATGGTTTCGCTGGTGCCGCTCAAGGGAAAGTGGAAGGGCACGGTGGGATCGTAGATGGGGCGCTCCCGGAAGGGGAGGAAGTGGGCCAGCAGGCGCCCGGCACCCAGGGCCAGCAGGCCGCTGACGAAGGTGGCGATCACCATCTCCTTTTCCCACAGCCCGCGCCGGCCGCCCCGGAACCAGACCCACCATAGGATGGCCACCGGGAACAGGCCCTTGAACATCGAGAAGTCGGCAATGGTGCGGATGGCGTGGTTCACCACGTCCGAGGTGAAGGCGTGGGTGGTCAGGAATTCCTGGATGGCACTGTCGAAGCCGTTCATTTCTACGTTCTTCCTCCCTGGCCCTACTCGTCTCTCTGGCGATCGGGCAAACCTCAAGCATCGCCGGCCGCGATGACGGCCGGACGTGCGCTATTCCCCCTATTGCCCCGGAAATACCGGCGATATCGGGCAGGCGACCCCGCGCCACCTCGACTCGCAACTGCCAACAAAATGTAACAAAAACTTTATATGGCGCGCACGGCGTCGCCAAAGACGTTCTTTGGAAATAGGTCGTGGGTCACAGATTGGTCGCGCCGAACGACCTAGCGCGCCAGTGGCGTGTAGCTGCGCCGGGCGGCCCAGGCATCCAAGGCCAGTTCCACCGGGCGGAACAGCGGCCGTGGCAGGGCGTCCAGGCTGTACCAGCCCCAGTCCGCGATCTTGTGCGGTTCCAGCACCTGCGGCTCGCCCGGTTCCACCTCCTCGGCGGTGAACTGGATGTCCACGTAATGCTTGTCGTAGGCTAGAATGTTGTGCAGGCAGAGGAAGCGCAGGCGCCGCACCACCAGGCCGCACTCCTCCCTCACTTCGCGAATGGCGCATTCCTCGAAGGTCTCGCCATATTCCAGGTGGCCGCCGCACCAGGAATAGCTGCCGTCGCCATGGCTGTTGCGCCGGCGTCCCAGCAGGATGCGGCCCTCACGCTGGATCAGGACCCCGATGCCGACTTTGGGCACGCCCGCAGCGGCGGAGGCTAGGGATTGGGTCATGCTATGGCTCCGGATACTAGCTGTGGCGCATTTGGCCTTGGCAGCGGTATCATGCCGCCGCCCCGGCGCCAAGCGCCCGCCCACATTCCGGAGTCGTCCCCGCCATGTGCGGTCGTTATGCCGCCATTACCCCGCCCCAGGCCATGGAGGCGCTGTTCCAGACCCTGGGCGCCCTGCCCAATTTCCCTGGCCGCTTCAACATCGCGCCGACGCAATCGGCGCCGGTGGTGCGCTGGAACGCACAGACAGGGGAACGGCGCCTGGACATGCTGCGCTGGGGCCTGGTGCCGTCGTGGGCGGCGGATATGGCGGGGGGCGTCAAGATGATCAACGCCCGCTCGGAAAGCGTGACGGAGAAGCCCACGTTCCGGCAGGCCTTCGCCCGTCGCCGCTGCCTGGTGCCGATGACCGCCTTTTATGAATGGCGGGTGGAGAATGGCACCAAGCAGGCCTATGCCATCGCTCCAGCGAACCCGGATACGGCCGCCTTCGCCGGGTTGTGGGAGGGCTGGAAGGATCCGGCCAGTGGTGAATGGATGCGGACCTACACCGTCCTGACCACGGCGGCCAACGACGTCATCGGCCACATCCACCACCGCATGCCTGTCATTCTGACGCCCGACCACTGGCCCGCCTGGCTGGGCGAGACGGATGCCGATGCCTCCGCCCTGCTGGATCTGCTGCGCCCCTACCCCGCCAATGAGACCCGCTTCTGGGCGGTGGGGCCGCGCGTCGGCAACGTGCGCAACGACGATGCCGACCTCCTGGCCCCACAGGTCACCTCAACTCTGTTCTGAGCTCAGAGGCGCAGGCCTAACTGCATCCACAGATTCTCGCCCTGGGCACGGTGTTCGGCCACGAACTCGTGCTGCCAGGTGAAGGTCGCCTGCAGCGGCCCGATGTCATGGCTGATGGCCGGTCCCACCGCGAAGGCCTTACCGCGATAGCCGTCGGCGCCGACCTTCACCCCATCCTGGGTGTCATCCTCATACTGGAGGTAGAAGTAGCCGGAGACGCCGAAGCGCCAGCCATCGACATTGCGGGCCACGGCGAAATCCAGGTCGAAGTCCGACCCGGAGTGATAGCGCGTGGCATCGTTGGTGGTGTTGAACGCCAGGCGCGGTGAAACCTGCGCCTGCCAACCCTGCGGATCGATGTAAGCCAAGCCCAGCGTGGGCTGGAAGGACCAGACGTTGCGGCCAATGTTGGCCAGGGCGGCGGCGTTGTATTGGCCCACCGGCATGAAGATGTCGGTGCCCCACACCAGGGACAGGTTGGGGCCCAGGCGCCAGCCCAGCATCAATGGCGTGATGCCGACGTCCCCGAAGCCCAGCTTGCTGGTCTTTTGCCCCGCCACCTCGGCATGCAGGTCGACGATGGGAAGGATCACCTCGGACGCCACCTGGGCGCCGAATAGCCGGTAGGGCGTGACGACGAAGCCGCGAAAGGTCTGCGAAACGGATTCGACGCTGAAATCCAGGGGCAGCTTGTTGCCGCCACCGTCGTTCATCTGGTCAGCGGTATAGTAGTTGGGCTGGAACAGGATGTACTCGCCCGGTGGCGGCATCGCACCGGCCAGGTAGATGCTGGCGCCCGGCGGATAACTGTTGCCGCCGCTTTCAGTGGCGCGCGCCATATGCGAATTTGCAAACGAAATCGAGCACAGAATTGTCGCGCCCATTGCCCAGTTCTTCACAGAGCATTTCCTCCTCATTTTGGCGATCCGTGTGCAGACGGCCACCTTTTATTTTGATGAGGAGAAAATCATCGAAAATGACGATGACGGACAAGGCGCATTATTCAATACGGTATCATCGGTTTGGGCGATGCATCGTGTGGTTGCCATCGCGCCGCACGAATAGATCAGACACGACGACGACTGCGAGCGTCGATCGGAAACATAGCTGAGCTATTGAAAAAGTGGTGATCCCGGTGGGATTCGAACCCACGACCCCATGATTAAAAGTCACGTGCTCTACCGGCTGAGCTACGGGATCGACCGCGGGGAAAACGCCTGGGTTTTCCGCGAACGAAGACGGGGGCCATGGCCCCGTCCCGGTGTGGCGCGCACCATAATGACGGGTATGGGCGAGGTCAATGGAAAGCGGCGGGGCCTGGCACATCAACGGTGCATAGGGCCCCTGCCGCAACCGTCCTGGGGCTTATTCGCCGGCGCCGCCGGTGGCGGGCTCGACACCCCCGCCCACCCCTTGGCGGGCGTCCTGGGCGAAACGCTCGGCCAGGCGATGGGCCACGCGCGGGCTGACGAAGTGGGCGATGTCGCCGCCCAACCGTCCAATCTCCTTCACAAAGCGGGAGGAGATGAACTGGTGCCGATCCGACGCCATCAGGAACACGGTCTCAACCTGCGGGTTGAGGCGCGCATTCATGCCGGCCATCTGGAACTCGTACTCGAAGTCCGAGACGGCGCGCAGGCCGCGGATAATCACCTGAGCCTGGCAGCCCACGGCGAAATTCATCAGCAGGGTGTCGAAGGGCCGTACCTCGACCGAGATGCCCTTGGCGGCCAGCGGCCCCAATTCATCCTGCACCAGGGCCACGCGCTCCGCCGTGGAGAACAGCGGCCCCTTGCCGGCGTTGCTGGCCACGCCGATGATCAGGTGGTCGACCAGCTTGGCCGCGCGCTGGATGATGTCGAAATGCCCATTGGTGATGGGGTCGAAGGTGCCGGGATAAACCCCGATGCGACGCTCGCTCATCCCCGCCCCCGCTGATCCCATTCACCCATCGTGTCAGCTCCCTCCGCCGGCGTTTCCCAAGGCGGGTTCGAACCCCTGGGGGGATTCGAACCCCTGTTCCTCAGCCGCCGGTTCCCTCGTTTGAACCATCAGGGGCCGGACCCGCGACCGGGCCGGTTTCACCTGGCGTGGCGTCGTCCGCCCCGCCGTCCTCGGTACCATCGTCGGCCAGCCGCGCCACCGACACCACGCCCTCATCCGTCGACAGGCGGAACAGGGTCACACCCTTGCTCTTGCGCGCGGTGATGCGCACGTCGTGCACTGGCATACGGATGACTTGGCCGCCGTTGCTGACCATCATCACCTGGTCGGTTTCGGCGATGGGGAACACGGCGGCGATGGCCTTGTTGCGGGCCCCCATGTCCATGTTCCAGATGCCCTGGCCGCCACGTCCGGTGAGGCGGTACTCATAGGCCGAGGTGCGCTTGCCGAAGCCCTGGACCGACACGGTCAGCAGGAATTCCTCGCGCGCCTTCATCTCGGCATAGACGTCAGACGACAGGGTACCGACATCGCCGGTGACCTCGGGGTCCACGTCGGCGGCCTCTTCGACCTCCTCACCCTGCTGGCGGCGTTCGGCACTGGCCTGCTTCAGGTAGGCGGCGCGGTCCTCCGCCGTGTACTCGGTGTGGTGCAGGATGGACAGGCCGATGACCTCATCCCCCTCGGCCAGGCGGATGCCGCGCACGCCGGTGGAGGTGCGGCCGGCGAAGACGCGGACGTCCACCACCGGGAAACGGATGCAGCGGCCCAGGCGCGTGGCCAACAGCACGTCGTCCGCCTCGCCGCAGGTGCGCGCGGCGATCAGCAATTCACCCTCTTCCTCCAGCTTCATGGCGATCAGGCCATTGGCGCGGATGTTGGTGAAATCCGACAGCTTGTTGCGCCGCACGTTGCCGTGGCTGGTGACGAACAGCACGTTCAGGTCACCCCAGCTGGCCTCGTCCTCCGGCATGGGCATCACGGTGGTGATGACCTCGCCTTCCTCCAGCGGCAGCAGGTTCACCAGGGCCTTGCCCCGGGTCTGCGGCTGGCCCAGCGGCAGACGCCAGACCTTCAGCTTGTAGACCATGCCGCGGTTGGTGAAGAGCAGCATGGGCGTGTGGGTGTTGGCGACGAACAGGTCGCTGACCGTGTCCTCCGCCTTCAGCTGCATGCCGCTGCGGCCCTTGCCGCCACGTGCCTGCGCCCGGTATGTGGAGACCGGCACGCGCTTGATGTAGCCGCCCTGGGTGACGATGACGACCATGTCCTCGCGCTGGATCAGGTCCTCGATGTCCGCCTCGAACTCCAGATCCTCGATCTTGGTGCGGCGGGGCGTGTCGAAACGCGCCTTCACCTCCACCAGCTCGTTGCGCAGGATGTCCAGCAGCAGCGGACGGGAGGACAGGATTTCCAGGAAGTGGCGGATCTGCTCCACCACCGCCGTCAGGTCGGCGCCGATCTTGTCACGCTCCAGCCCGGTCAGGCGGTGCAGGCGCAGTTCCAGGATGGCCTTGGCCTGGGCTTCCGACAGGCGGTAGGTCCCGGCCTCCGACAGGCCGCGGCCCGGCTCATCGATCAGGGTAATCAGCGGCGCCACGTCGAGGGCCGGCCATTCGCGGGCCACCATCTCCTCGCGCGCCGACTGCGGGTCGGGCGCGCGGCGGATCAGGGCGATCATCTCGTCCAGGTTGGCCACGGCCACGCCCAGGCCCACCAAGGTGTGGGCGCGCTCGCGGGCCTTGCCCAGCTCGAACTCGGTACGGCGGGTGATGACCTGCTCGCGGAACTTCACGAAGGCCGCGATGATGTCCTTCAGGTTCATCAGCTCCGGCCGGCCGCCGTTCAGGGCCAGGGTGTTGACGCCGAAGGAGGTCTGCAGCGGCGTGTGGCGGAACAGCTGGTTCATCACCACGTCGGCCACGGCGTCGCGCTTCAGCTCCACCACCACGCGCACGCCGTCGCGGTCGGACTCGTCACGAACGTCGGAGATGCCCTCGACCAGCTTCTCCTGCACCACCTCGGCGATGCGCTCGATCAGCTTGGCCTTGTTCACCTGGTAGGGGATCTCGGTGAAGACGATGGCCCAGCGGTCCTTGCGGATCTCCTCAATCTCGCTCTTGGCGCGCATGACGACGGAGCCGCGGCCCGTCTCGAACGCGGAGCGGATGCCGGCGCGGCCCAGGATCAGAGCGCCGGTGGGGAAGTCCGGACCGGGGACGATCTCCATCAGCTCCGGAATGGTGATGTCCGGGTTGTCGACATAGGCACAGCAGGCGTCGATCACCTCGCCCAGGTTATGGGGCGGGATGTTGGTGGCCATGCCCACGGCGATGCCGCCGGCGCCGTTGACCAGCAGATTGGGGAAGCGCGACGGCAGGACGGTCGGCTCATCCTTCGACTCGTCGTAGTTCTTCTGCCAGTCGATCGTGTCCTTGTCGATATCGTCCAGCATCGCCTCGGCCGACTTGGCCAGTCGGGCCTCGGTGTATCGCATGGCCGCGGCGCGGTCGCCGTCCATGGAGCCGAAGTTGCCCTGGCCGTCGATCAGCGGCAGGCGCATGGAGAAATCCTGCGCCATGCGGACCATGGCCTCATAGATCGAGCTGTCGCCATGGGGGTGGTAGTTACCCATGACGTCGCCGACCGCCTTGGCCGATTTGCGGTACGGCTTGGTGCTGTCGTAGCCGCTTTCCTTCATCGCGTAGAGGATGCGGCGGTGCACCGGCTTCAGGCCGTCCCGCACGTCGGGAAGCGCGCGGCTCACGATCACGCTCATGGCGTAATCGAGATAGCTGCTGCGCATCTCCTCTTCGATGGCGATGGGGGTGATGTCGCTGGCGGGGGGGGCCGCGGGGGGCGTCGGAGTCGTGACCAAACCAGAATCCAAAAGCAAGGAAAACCAAGCCTCACGGGTGGCTGCACAGCCGCCCGCAGGCGATGGGGATCGGCCGCTTTTCTAGCATCATTCGCGCATGCGAACAATGAAACCGGCACGCCGCGTATCTCTAGGGTACCCGCGTACGCGCGCGACTCGGCTGCGGGGTTCCGCAGCCCCCACCCCAGCGCTACAGTGCGCGGGCGCTTTCCCCTCGCCCAGGGCCTCGACCCATGACTCCGCCCTTCACCCCGCGTGGCTTCGACCATCTGGCCCTGCCCGTCACCGACATGGCGGCCAGCCTGGCCTTCTACCGCGATGTCCTGGGATGCCCGGTGACGGCGGAATGGCCGGAGGACGCGCTGGTGCGGCTGCGGGTGGGCGACGCCGACCTGTTCCTGGTGGACGTGACGGTGCCGGAGGGGGCTTGGGCCCAGCCGCCGTCGGGGCCGGGCCGCAACCTGGACCATTTGTGCATCGCGCTGGCCCCCTGTGACGAGGCGGCGGTGCGCGGCCATCTGGCGGCCCATGGCCTGGACATCATCGAAGAGCGGGTGGGCGACAACCGCCATGGTCCCACCCTTTCGCTCTATGTCCGAGACCCGCAGGGCACGCAGGTGGAATTGCTGCTGCCCCGCTGAAAGTCGCTAAAGAATCCGACAGCGCGCCCATCGGCTTTCCGGCTTGCTTCCGCCCATCTGGAGACAAGCTGGAAAGCCCATCATGCGCCCGTTCAGGCACCTCATCCCGCTGCTGGCGGCCCTGTTGCCCCTTGGGCTGCCGCCCCTCAGCGGGCCTGCCCTCGCGTCCGATCACCTGGACACGCCCGCCGTCATCGCCGACCCGCGCGCCGATATCGGTGACCTCTACGCCTGGATGAGCCCGGACGGGCGCCAGCTGAACCTGGTGATGACCATCGTCGGGCACAGCCTGTCCGACCGGCTGGACTACACCTTCCACATCGACAGCGCCCGCCGCTTCAGCAAACCCGGAAGCGTCTCGGGAAGAAGCATGGACCTGACCTGCCGCTTCCCCGGCCCGCAGCAGGCGGATTGCCGCCTGGGCGGCATTGACCGCGTCCAGGGCGATGCCAACTCGACGGAGGGGCTATGGAGCGAACACCATCGCTTCCGCCTGTACGCCGGCCTGCGCGACGACCCCTTCTTCAACAACGTGCGCGGCACCCGCCAGGCCTATCAGGTGGCGGAGGCGGCCTTGGCCCCGGGGCGTGGTCAAGGACAAGGCCGGCTGTCCCGCCTTCGACGCCGCCACCTCGGCCGAGATTCTGGACAAGTGGCGCCACACCGACGGCGGCCCGGCCAAGAACCTGCTGGCCGGCTGGACGCCCATGGCCATCGTGGCGTCGGTGGACGTGGACGCGGTGAACCAGGGTGGCCCGCTACTGGCCGTCTGGGCGGCCACCACGGGGGCCAAAGGCCAAGTGGACCGTGCCGGCCGGCCGCTGACCGGCAATGCCCTGCTGGGCCAGTTGCGTTCCGATGAGGAGGGCGACCGGTGGAAGGAAGCGTACAACGCCGCCACCCCCGCCGACGGCGCCCGCTTCGAGGCGGAGATCGCCAGGGGCCTGGCCTATTACGACAGCTTCGACGGCCGGTGCGGCAACCAGTGGCTGGCCGATGCCAAGGCGTCGCCGGCGCGGCGCTATCACCGCCTGGCGGCGACGCTCGCCGATGACAGGCTGTGGGTGAACAGCGCCACCGGCATCTGCACGCAGATGTTCGCCGTGGAGCTGGCGGCCCTGTCGGACGAACGGGCGCTGCGGTCCGATTGTGGCGGCCGGACGCTGACCTACGACGCCTCGAACATCTATCGCTCCTTCCTGGTGAACGGCACCGCCGCCGGTGTGGCCGACGGCCTGACGCGGGATGAGTACCCGCCGTCCAACACGATCTTCCCCTTCCTGCTGGCGCCGGAGGTGCCGCCGTCATGAGGTGCTGGATCCTTATCGCCGCCGCGCTGGCCGTCAGCCACCCGGCGGCGGCGCACAGCGGCACCGGCCTGCCAGGTGGATTCGGACCGGGATTCCTGCATCCCTTCAGCGGCCTGGACCATCTGCTGGCCATGGTGGCGGTGGGCCTGTGGGGCGCCGTTCTGGGCAATCCCCTGCTGCTGGCCCTGCCCATCCTGTTCCCTGCCATGATGGTGGTGGGCGCCATTTCCGGCATGGTGGGGGTGCCCCTGCCGCCGATGGAGCTGGGCATCGCCTGCTCCGTCCTCGTGCTGGGCGGCTGCGTCGCCGGCGGGATCAAGGCGCCGGTCTGGCTGGCCCTGGCGCTGGTGGCCGTCTTCGCCCTGTTCCACGGTTACGCCCATGGACGGGAGCTGCCGTCGGCCGCCGATCCGGCCGGGTACAGCGCCGGCTTCGTCCTGGCCACCGGCCTGCTGCATCTGGCGGGCGTCGCCATCGGCCATTTGAACAGCCGGCCTGGCGAGATGCGCGTGACTCGGGGGCTGGGCGGGGCCATCGCCCTGTTGGGCCTGGGCTTCCTCACCCGCGCGGTGTTGCCATGAGAAGCGCGCTGCCGCCCCTGCTGCTGCTTTACGCGGCGCTGGCCTTGTCCCTGGCCTCCGCCCCCCGGCGCGCCTGGAGGCTTTGCCTGGGGCTGTTGGCCCTGGCGGCAGGTGTTGCGGCCACCCTCCCACCCCCTTGGCATGACGGGGTGTTCGTCGGCTGCTGGATCAGCGTGGCGGTGACCGCGGCCGGCGGCCTGGTTTGCCGCACCGATCGGCCGCTGGCCTGGGGCCTGTCGGTCAATGCCGGCCTGTGGTCCGGCGCGCTCGCCGCCGTGACGGGCGCGCCGCTGGATCTGCTGGCGGCCTTGCCCGCCCTGGCCCTGCTGCCGGCCGCCGCCTGGGCCCTGGGCCACCTGTCCTTCCCCGCCGTGCGGGTCATGTCCAGCTGGCTGGTCGCCGTGGCCGTGCTGGCGGTCACCCTGGCCTGTCTGCCGGTGACGCCCGGCTATCTGCCGGATCATCTGGAATGAGGTGCGCAATGATGAGAACGCTAGCCTTGCTGGCGATGCTGGTGGCCCTGCCCGCGTCGGCCCATGACTTCTGGCTGCAGCCGCAGAGCTTCCATCCCGCCCCCGGCGCCCTCCTGCCCCTGACCTTGCAGGTGGGGCACGGCCCCTACCGCCAACGCTCCCCCTTGCCCGTGCGCCGCATTGTCCGCTTCCAGGACGTGGCGCCAGATGGGACGGCATCCGACCTGCGCGCCGCCCTGCACCCCGGCGAGGCCGATGAGGACGGCGCCGTCCGCCTCACCGCCCCCGGCACCCATGTCCTGGTACTGGAGACGGACGATAGGGCGCAGAGTCACTTGCCCGCCCTGCGCTTCAACGACTACCTGACCGTGGAGGGGCTCACGCCCGCCCTCGAACTGCGCCGCGCCGGCCATCGCATGGACGCCGACGGGGCGGAGAATTACAGCCGCCGGGCCAAGGTGCTGGTGCGGGTGGGATCCGGCGGCAGCAGCGCGCCGGTGACTCGTCCCCTGGGCTTGACGCTGGAGATCGTGCCGGAGGTTGATCCCTACGCCCTGCCCCGGCCGGCCGACCTGCCGGTGCGGATTTGTTATGAGGGCCGGCCCCTGGCGGGCGCCCTGGTCAAGCTGACGGACCTGGCCCATGACGCGGAGCCGCTGGAAACCCACCGCACCGACGGCGACGGCCGCGCCCGCTTCCCCCTGCCCGATGCCGGCGATTGGCTGCTGAACGTCATCTGGACCAAGCCGCAGCCGCCCACGGCGGAGACGGATTTCGAAACCGTCTTTTCCAGCCTCAGCTTCGGCTTTCCACGACGCTGAGGCGTAAAAAAGGGCGGAGCCGCGAGACCCCGCCCTTTTTGCCGCCGCCGCCGGTTCAGTCGCCGCCGCCAGCCGCGGCCTGGGCCTCGCGCAGCTTGTCGGCGCATTCCTGGCAGCAGGCCTCCACGGTGCGGCCGCCGATGGTCACGCTGATGGCGTTTTCATCCAGCGGGTAATCGCAGGCGGCGCAGGTCTTCTCGCTCATGGTGGTTCTCCTCCGGTCACTCAAGGCCGGCCGTTCCGGCCCAGGGGAAAGAGACCATTTCGCCCGCCCCCGCCGCTGTCGGAATCTTTAGCGACTTACCGGGCGCGGACGGAGCGTTGGAATTCCGCCGGGGTGCGGCCATAGGCCTGGCGGAAGGCGGCGCTGAAATGGCTGTGGCTGGAGAAGCCCAAGTCCATGCTGAGTGTGGTGATGTCGTCGTATTCGCCCAGCAGATCCAGCGCCCGGGCCAGACGCAGGCGCAATTGATAGCGATAGAGGGGCACCGCTTCCACCTGCTGGAACACCTGGGTGAGGTAGACGGGGGAGACGCCCACCTCGCCCGCGATCTCCGCCAGGGTCCAGCGGCGGGTGAGGTCGCCGCTCAGCGCCAGCTTGGCCCGGTCCACCAGTTTCCGATGGCCGACGCTGGCCTGGGGCGCGTGCGAGGTCCGCTCCCCCAGCGCCCGGCGGATCAGGGTCAGGGTCAGCGCCTCCGCCTCCAGCGTCTCGGCCGTACCCTGGGCCAGGCTGTGGCGCAGCAGGGCGGCCAGCACCTGGCCGCGCGGGTCGATGCGCAGACGCTGGTGACGGAAGGCCAGGTCGGCCTGGTCGCGCACATGCTCGCGCGGCGCCAGTTCCTGCAACAGCGCGTCATCTACGGCGATGGACAGGCAGGCGTCGCCGCCCGTCACCGGATGGCTGACGCTGTATTCATCGCCCTTGTTGAAGAACAGCACCTGGTTGGCCTCGGCCACCGCCTCATCCCGGCCCAGGTGGCGGACGTAGATGCCGCGATAGGGAAAGACCAGGGTGGTGGCGCCGGCGCACTCCTCCACGCTGCGATGCCGGCAGGTGCCGGCGCAGGCCACGTCGCGGATGCGCGCCGTGGCCGTGTCCAGCAGCGCCTGTACCGTCAGTTCCGTCATGACCCGCGGCCTTGGTTTCCTAAGCCGCGAGGATAACAGATGCGGCTCAGCGCCGCGACAGCAGGTGGAACCGGACCATCAGCACCGTGACCGCCACGATGCTGGCCACCAGGATGCCCTCGAAGATGCCCATGATGCCATGCCCCAGGTGGAAGGCCGCATAAGCCGCCGTGGGGATCATGACGCCGTAATAGCTAAAGAAATGCAGGGCGGTGGGGATCCAGCTGTCGCCCTGGCCGCGCAGCGCGCTGGCCATGACCGTCTGGCCGCCGTCGGCCACCACGATCCAGGCCATGAAGGCGATGGCAGGCACCAGCACACGGATGAGGTCGGGATCGCTGGCGTAGAGGGTCGCGATGCCCTCCGGCACCGACGACAGCACCACGCCGACGACGACCATGATCAGGGCCGTGAGGGCCAGGCCCGTCCACCCGGCCAGCGTGGCCTCTCGCCGGTTGCCGGCACCATGCGCCTGCCCCACCTGCACCGCGGTGGCCGAGGCCAGGCCCAAGGCCGCCATGAAGATAAGGGCCAGCAGGTTCAGCCCCACGGCATAGGCCCCCAGGCCCAAGGCGCCCAGCCAGCCGGCGAAGATGCCCATGGTGCCGAAGGCGGTGGATTCCGCACCCTGGCTGAGGCCCGCGGCATACCCCAGGTGGCGGTGCGGCCGCCCCTCCCGCCATTCCAGGAAGGATCCGCGCACGCCGTAATGGGCATGGTCGCGCATGGTCCATACATACAGGATCAGGCCCAGTGCCGTCAGCCAGCGTATGGTGGTGGTGGCGATGGCGGACCCCACCGCCCCCAGCGCCGGCATGCCGAAATGGCCGAACACCAGGGTGTAATCCAGGGCGAAGTTCAACAGGTTGGCCACGATCATGGAAACCATGGCCGGGAATGGCCGCTTGATGCCCTCCAGGAAGAAGGAGGTGCTGATCTGCAGCACCGCCGCCGGCATGCCCAGGCCCAGGATGGCGATGACAGGCGCCGCCCCATGGGCGATCCCAGGCTCCTGCCCCGTCAGCAGGAAGAAGGCCTCGCCGAACTGGCAGCCGAGGGCGACGACACTGCCGATCAGCAGGGCGTAGGGCAGCGAGCGGCGCCAGACCGCGCCGGCGTCACGCGGGCGCCCCGCCCCCACCGCCTGGGCCACCAGGATGATGGTGCCCATCATCAGGCCGACCACGGTGGCGAAGGCTGTGCCCACCGGGGTGCCGCCCAGGCTGAAGTAGGCCAGTTCCTCCGCGCTGTAGCGCCCGACCATGGCGGTGTCGACCGTCTGCATGAACAGCTGGCCGATGCGGGTCAGCATCAGGGGCGTGGCCAGCAGCACCAGGTCGCGGGCATGGACCAGGATGCGGGGCAACAGGCGCTCATTGGGGGCCCGGGGCGGCAAGCCGGGACAGGCCTTCTCCACCGCCGCCTCATCCAGGGGCGGCAGGGGCGTCACCGCCGCCGACAGTTCCGGCGGCACGGGGATCTCGGACTGGGCCATGACGGGCGCGCTCTGGTGGCTTTATCATCGCCCAACGGCCGGCCGTCCGGGCGTCCTCCTTGCCTACCGCGCCGGGCGCGCCGCCGCAACCCACGAGCGGCGCACGGCTGCCGGGCGTCCGGCTTGCGATGCCCTGGCGGCCCGTCAGAAGCTACCCGTCACCCGCACCCAGGCGCGGGTGTGGCGGCGCAAGCCGTCGCTGTCGGTCCCCGCGATCCGGCCGGGGTTGTCGCCCACCACATGGGCCAGCGTCGCATCGAGCGTCAGGGAGTCCACCGGCCGCCAGCTGACGGCGACGCCGATGCCTTGCAGGCCATAGTCGTTGGGCAGGTCGGTGCCCCGGTTCCAGCCTGCCCAGGGGCTGACGAACTGCCGGATCCACCCGCCATCCCAGAAGGCCGCCAGGCGCAGGCTGTCCACGGGGCGCCAGCGCAGCTCCAGCGTGCCCAAGGCCCCCTCCGCCCCCTGCCCCTCGTTCACGGGATAGGCGCGGATGGCGTCGGGGCCGCCCAGGGCCAGCCGTTCGGAGCTGTCCAAGTTGCTGCTGGCCCACTGGCCGGCCAGCCGCGCCACCAACTCCACCCCCTCACCCAAGGGCTGGGCGTGGCTGAGGGTCAGGGCCAGCTTGGCGTAACCGCCCTGGGTGCGGGCGGAGGCATCGTCCACCGCCTGGTTCTCCGGCACGCCACCCAGGTCGACATTGCCGGCGGTCAGGGTCCCATCCACCTGGTCGACGCCATCCCAGCCGTCGCGCGCCACCCCGCTCACGCCCAGGGTGGCGGCATCGATGACGGTGATGCCCGTCACGATCTCCGCCGTGCGGTTGACCAAACGGCGATGCTCATAGACCAGACGGCCGTCCAGGGCCGTATCCTCCGTCCGCCACAGTGGCAGGGTGGCCGCGGCCCCGCCGGTGGCGCCCCACCCGTCAGGCGTGCCGGCGTTGAAGTCATGGGCGACGCGATAGTCGAAAGCGCTGCCATTGACGCCCAGGCGCAGGCCTGAATAGCCCACGGGCAGGGTGGCGGCCAAGCGACCATAGGTACTGCCCAGGCTACGCACGCCGGTGAGGACGGTCTGATCACCGATGCCTGCCAGGTCATTGGCCGACAGCACGGCGATGCCGCGCCACCCGCCGCTGGCCCGCTGCGCCTGGTTGTCCACCAGGGCGACGCCACTGAACAGCGGCCCCTCGGTCAGCTTCAGGCGGATGTCGGTCTGGTCGGCAGCCTGCCCCGCCTCCGCCGTCGCCGTGGCCGTGATGCCTGGCAGCGCGTTCAGCACCGCGACACCCCCCTCCAGCGCGTCCAGGCGCAGGGCCTCGCCCATGGCTTGGCGGTCCAGCAGGTAGCCGGCGGCGGTGTCGGCGTCCAGGCGCGTGTCGCTGCTGGGATCGACCACCACCCGGCCCAGTCGGCTTTCCTGCACGGCGATGGTGACGACACCGTCGCGGATTTCCTGCCGGGGCAGGTAGGCGCGCGCCAGATAGCCGTGCTGGCGGTAATAAGCGCTGACGGCGGCGGCGGCCGACTGCAATTCCCCCAAGGTCAGGTCGCGATCACGGAAAGGCGCCAACACCGCCTGCAACTCCGCCTCCGGAAACAGCGTGGCCGTGATGTGGAAGGCGGTGACGTGGACGGTGGGCCCTTGGGCCGGGCGCTCCGAGGGCGGCGCCTCCGGCACCACCGGGCGCAGGGGCGCGGGCGGCGCCGTCAGGCGCGGGGTGGTGCGTTCGGTGTCGCGCAGGATACTGCCGGCATCCGGTGTCTGTGGCGTCTGCTGGGCCGAAGCCTGGCCAGGAACCAGGGCAAGGACGGCAAGCGTCGCGGCGGACCACGCTGGAAACGATCGACGCATTCGAGACCAGCCTGCAGGCCTGTTTCCGCACCAACAGGTTGCATCCTACTGCGGTAGCGGGTTGGCCGCACCGGCGCGATGGGCCCGCTACAGAAAGGTCACGGGTCTGCGATCAGCCTGTGAAGCGCGCCGTCAGGGGGAACCGCCGGTCCTTGGTGGTGGGCGACTTGCGGTGCACCTTGGGGCCAGGTGGCGACTGGAAGCGCTTGAACTCCGCCCGGCGGACGCGGCGGCGGATGTCCCGCACGAATTCCAGCGGCTCCCCCAGCTTTGCCGCGATCTCCACGTCGGTCTGGCGCTCTTTGGCGTCCTCCATCTCCCACAACACCGCATCCAGGCGGGGATAGGGGGGCAGGCTGTCGGTGTCGCGCTGGTTGTGCTTCAGCTCGGCGCTGGGCTCCACATCGATGACGGCGCGCAGGGCGGCCTGGGCCTTGGCGTCATAGGCCTCCAGCGGTTTGCCGAAGGCCCCTTCCCAGATGCGGGCGAACAGCGGGTCCGGGTTTTGCGCCTGGGCCAGGCGCATCTCCAGGATGGGGAAGACATCGATGGCCTTGTACAGGTCCTTCAGCGGGTTGAAGGCGCCGCGCATGTCGCCGTAGAGCGTGCCGTATCCCATCAGGATTTCGCTCTTGTTGCTGGTGCCCAGGATGGCGCGGCGGCCATGGTCGTTGGAGATGGCGGACAAGGTGTTGCCCCGGATCTGCGCCTGCAGGTTCTCATCCGCCAGGCTGCCCATGTCGCGGCCGAAGGCGTTGCGGAACTTGGCCAGCCCGGCCTCATATTCCACGGTGATGGGCAGGCTGATGGCGCTGAAGCCCGCGCCCACGCCGGCCGCGAATTCCGCCGCCCGGGTGTTGGAACCGGAACTGGTGTAGGGCGACGGCATCATGACGGCGTTGACCTTGGCCGGGCCGAACACGTCGGCCGCCAGGGCCGCCACCAGGGTGGAATCGGCGCCGCCGGACAGGCCGAAGACCACGTCCTGGAAACCGTTCTTCTCGATGTAGTCGCGCAGGCCCAGGCCGACGATCAGATAGCGCTCCTGCGGGTCGGTCAGTTGGACGGGCGCCTGCGTTTCGGTCAGGCGGAAGCCCTGGCCCTCGTCGGCCAGGGTCACGGTGGCGCCCCCTTCCCCGCCGATCGCCATCTCATGGATGGCGCCAGCCGGATCCATGATGGCGGAACAGCCTTCCCACACCAGCTCGTCATTGCCACCCACCTGGTTGACGTAGACCAGGGGCAGGCCCGTTTCCTGGATGCGCTGGGCGAACAGGCGGCGGCGGAAATTGCCCTTGGCGATGGCGTAGGGACTGGCGTTGAGGGAGACGATGACCTCCGCGCCCATCTGCCTCAGGTCATGGGTAACGTCGTCGAACCAGATGTCCTCGCAGATGCAGAAGCCCAGGGTGACGGGGCCGCCGGCGGCCTGAAACCGCAGCACGCCCATTTCGGCATCGGCGCCCGTCTGTTCCCCCCGCGCCTCGAACCAGCGCACGTCGTCGAAAACGTCATAGTTGGGTAGGTGGGTCTTGAACTGGCTCAGCACCGCGCGGCCCCGCTCGAACACCACCAGGCCGTTGCCCATCTTGCGCCCCTGCACCTTGCCGCGCAGGGGGGTGCCTACGGCGATGGTGGTGCCGGCCTCTTCCGACAGCAGGCGGTACTGCTCTGTCCAGTGGACGATGGCCTGCTGGTAGTCGGCCTCCAGCAAGTAGTCGCCGGCGGCATAGTTGGCGACGGCGCATTCCGGCAAGACATGCAGGTCGGCGTCGGGCTGGCCCAGGATGCTAGCCTTGGTCCGCTCGAAATTCCCCCGGAAATCGCCCGTGGTGTAGTTCATCTGGTGCAGGGCGACCTTCAGCGTGCGCATGGTCTCAATCTCGCTATGCCGGGCGCCGACGCTACAAGGCCAGCGCCGCCGTTACTTGTTGGCGGCCAGCCTACCATTCCCGGGCCGGTCGGCGGCAATCCCCCGAAAGCGAAGATGGCCCATGTCCAATCCCAAGCTGGCGCCGAAGCGACCGGCGGAACGAATGTCCGCTCCCGAGCCTTAAGAAGGTGCCGGGCAACCCGGCCGCAGCAGATGAACCGCACGACGAACGCCGGAGGAGAGCATGCCCCAGCATCACCACGACCACGCCCACCAACAGGCCGCGCAACCGGACCAGCGCGGCGCGGCGGACAAAAAGCACGATGTGCGCGAGGCCAGCGACACGCAGCGCCTGAAGGATGAGTGGGCCATGACCGGCCACGCCGCGACCAAGAAGTCGCGTGGGATGGAGGGGCCGATCGCCGGCCATGACGCCCCGCCCAAGACCGGCGGCACCGGGGGCGCCAGCGGGTCCAAGGGAGACTGGGACGCGGCCGGCAGCGGCCAGCGGGGACCGCAGGGTGATCGCTCCGAAAGCACCGCCGGCACGGCGACGACGAGCAACAGCAGCCGGGGGCGGGGCCGCACGTCCTGATGCCGTAGTGCCCTGGCGAAAGGGCCGCGTCACCGCGGCCCTCGGCTCTTATCGTCTGAATGTCAGAACGGGATTTCGTCGTCCAGGTCGTCGGCCGGCTTGCCGCCACCGCCGCCAAAGCCACCGCGCGAACCGCCGCCGGAGGAGGAACCACCCCCACCGTAGCCACCGCCACCGGAGGACCCGCCGCCGTAGCTGGAGCCGCCGCCACCGAAGTCACCGCCCGACTCGTAGCCACCCCCGCCGCCACCGCCGTCACGGCCTTCGAGCATGGTCAGCTCCCCGCGGAAGGGACGCAGCACCACCTCGGTCGTGTACTTCTCCTGGCCGGACTGGTCGGTCCACTTGCGGGTTTCCAGCTGGCCCTCGATGTAGACCTTGGAGCCCTTCTTCAGGAAGCGCTCGGCCACGCCGATCAGCGCCTCATTGAAGATCACCACCTGGTGCCACTGGGTGCGTTCCTGCCGCTCCCCACTGTTGCGGTCCTTCCACGTTTCAGAGGTGGCGATGCGCAGGTTGCACACCTTGCCGCCGTTCTGCATGGACCTGACCTCGGGCTCCTTGCCCAGGTTGCCGATGAGGATGACTTTGTTGACGCTGCCAGCCATGTCCGATCCGTCCTGAATCCAAAAGAGGGCGAAAAACGCCCCGCCGTTGATGGGGAGAGCCTACACCGCCGTTCATGTGCAATGCCACAGCGATGGTGGTACGGGCCCCCGGTATACCCAAAATATCGATCAGGACGTCCTTTTGGGGCACCCTGCCCCCGTGTGACGAAATCGTCGTTGAGGGGGTGCATCCTGCTGTCGCCTTTTGACACAGGCATCCCCATATTAAGGCGCTGTCGCCGGCTGGCCGGTGGGAAGGCGCCTTACTAGCGTATTCCCCTTGCCAGCGCCTGCCCCGATCGATTATTCAGAACATACCATGAACAAATATATCAGCGTCCGCGGCGCGCGGGAACACAATCTGAAGAACGTCGACGTGGATTTGCCGCGTGACAAGCTGGTGGTCATCACCGGCCTGTCGGGGTCGGGCAAATCATCGCTGGCCTTCGACACCATCTACGCCGAGGGGCAGCGGCGTTACGTGGAAAGCCTGTCGGCCTATGCGCGCCAGTTCCTGGAGCTGATGCAGAAGCCGGATATGGACAGCATCGAGGGGCTGTCCCCCGCCATCTCCATCGAGCAGAAGACGACCAGCCGTAATCCCCGCTCCACCGTCGGCACGGTGACGGAGATTTACGACTATATGCGTCTGCTCTACGCGCGGGTCGGCATCCCCTATTCCCCCGCCACCGGCCTGCCCATCGAAAGCCAGACGGTCAGCCAGATGGTGGACCGCATCATGGCCATGCCCGAGGGCACGCGCCTCTACCTGCTGGCCCCCGTCGTGCGCGGCCGCAAGGGTGAGTACAAGAAAGAGCTTCAGGAACTGCGCAAGCGCGGCTTCCAGCGCGTCAAGATCAACGGCGAGATGATGGAGATCGACGAGGCGCCGGCCCTGGACAAGAAGCTGAAGCACGACATCGAGGTGGTGGTCGACCGCATCGTCGTGAAGGAAGGCTTAGGCAACCGCCTGGCGGATTCGATTGAGACGGCGTTGGAACTGGCCGACGGCCTGGTGTTCGCAGAGAACGCGGACGGGGGCGAGCGCACCGTCTTCTCCGCCAAGTTCGCCTGCCCGGTCAGCGGCTTCACGATTGAAGAGATCGAGCCGCGACTGTTCTCCTTCAACAATCCCTTCGGCGCCTGCCCCGCCTGCGACGGCCTGGGGCAGAAGCTGTATTTCGACCCCGAATTGGTGGTGCCGGACACGCGCCTGTCGCTGAAGGACGGCGCCATCGCCCCCTGGGCGGGCTCCACCTCCCAATACTACGCCCAAACCCTGGAAAGCCTGGCGCGGCACCACAACGCCCGCATGGACACGCCCTGGAGCGACCTGCCGGAAGATTTGAAGAACCTCATCCTGTTCGGCTCCGGCGGCAAGCCGGTGACCCTGCGCTATGACGACGGCCTGCGCTCCTACGAGACCAACAAGGCCTTTGAGGGCGTGGTGCGCAATCTGGAGCGCCGCTGGAAGGAAACGGAAAGCAACTTCATGCGGGAGGAGCTTTCCAAGTACCAGTCGGCCCAGCCTTGCGAGGCCTGCGGCGGCGCGCGCCTGAAGCCGGAGGCCCTGGCCGTCAAGATCAACGGCCTGAACGTGGCCCAGGTCAGCCGCATGTCCATCCAGGAGGCGGGCGCCTGGTTCATGGGCCTGGACGCCCACCTGACCCAGAAGCAGAAGGACATCGCCGGCCGCATCCTGAAAGAGATCAACGAGCGGCTGGGCTTCCTGAACAACGTTGGCCTGGAATACCTGGCCATGGACCGCGCCTCCGGCACCCTGTCGGGCGGCGAAAGCCAGCGTATCCGCCTGGCCTCCCAGATCGGCAGCGGCCTGACCGGCGTGCTGTATGTGCTGGACGAGCCGTCCATCGGCCTGCATCAGCGCGACAACGATCGCCTGCTGGCCACGCTGAAGCGCCTGCGGGATCTCGGCAACACCGTGCTGGTGGTGGAGCATGACGAGGACGCCATCCGCACCGCCGACTATCTGGTCGACATGGGGCCGGGCGCTGGCGTCCATGGCGGCACGGTGGTGGCGGCCGGCACCCCGGCGGAGGTCATGGCCAACCCGGCCAGCGTCACCGGCGACTACCTGACGGGCCGCCGCCGCATCGCCCTGCCGGATCGCCGCCGCGCCGGCCACAAGGGCCAGTTCCTGGAGGTCATCGGCGCGCGCTCCAACAACCTGAAGGACGTGCATGCCCGCATCCCCCTGGGCACCTTCACGTGCGTCACCGGCGTGTCCGGCGGCGGCAAGTCCACCCTGATCGTCGAGACGCTGTACAAGGCCCTGGCCAAGCGCCTGAACGGCGCGCGCGAGCATCCGGGCGCGCACGATGACATCCTGGGCCTGCAGCACCTGGACAAGATCATCGACATCGACCAGTCGCCCATCGGCCGCACGCCGCGGTCCAATCCCGCGACATACACCGGCGCCTTCACGCCCATCCGTGACTGGTTCGCGGGGTTGCCGGAGGCCAAGGCCCGGGGTTATGGCGCGGGCCGCTTCAGCTTCAACGTCAAGGGCGGCCGCTGCGAGGCCTGCCAGGGCGACGGCGTCATCAAGATCGAAATGCATTTCCTGCCCGACGTCTACGTCACCTGCGACGTCTGTCACGGCAAGCGCTACAACCGCGAGACGCTGGAGGTCCTGTACAAGGACAAGAGCATCGCCGACGTGCTGGACATGACGGTAGAGGAGGCCGCCGGCTTCTTCCAGGCCGTCCCCGCGATCCGTGACCGCATGGAAACGCTGAACGAGGTCGGGCTGGGCTATATCCATGTCGGCCAGGCGGCGACGACCCTGTCGGGCGGTGAGGCCCAGCGCGTGAAGCTGGCGAAGGAATTGTCCCGCCGCGCCACCGGCCGCACCCTGTACATCCTGGACGAACCTACGACCGGCCTGCACTTCGAGGACGTGCGCAAGCTGCTGGAGGTGCTGCACGCCCTGGTGGACCAGGGCAATACCGTGCTGGTGATCGAGCACAATCTGGAGGTCATCAAGACCGCCGACTGGATCATCGACATGGGCCCCGAGGGCGGCGCCGGCGGCGGCCGCATCGTGGCGGAGGGCACGCCGGAACATGTGGCCACGGTGCCGGAAAGCCACACCGGCCATTACCTGAAGCCCTACCTGTCGGAGGTGCCGCCGGCCGTGGAAGCCGTGGCGCCCAAGAAGCGCAAGGTGAAGGGGGCATGACGCCCATCGTCCTGATCCCCGGCCTGCTGTGTACGGCCGAGGTGTTCGCCCCGCAGGTCGCGGCGCTATGGCCGCACGGCCCCGTCACCGTGGCCAACACCTTGACGGGGGAGACGATGGCGGACATGGCGGCGGCCATCCTGGCCCAGGCCCCGCCCCGCTTTGCCTTGGCGGGCCTGTCCATGGGCGGCTACGTCGCCCTGGAGATCATGCGCCAGGCGCCGGAACGGGTGGTGAAGCTGGCGCTGATCAGCACCCAGGCGCTGCCCGATACACCGGAGCAGTCAGAGCAGCGCCGGACCTTTGTCGCCCTGGCGCGCAAGGCCAAGTTCGCCACCGTGCTGCGCCATGCTATGTCCGCCATGCATCATCCCGACCGCCGGGATGATGCGGACCTGGCGGCGGTGAACCTGCGCATGGGCCTGACGGTCGGGGTGGAGGGGTTGGCGCGCCAGACGGCGGCCATCATCGGCCGCCCCGACAGCCGCCCCACCCTGCCTACCATCCATGTGCCCACCCTGGTGCTGGTGGGGGATAGCGACCCCCTGATGCCGCCGGAGCGGTCTCATGACATGGCCGCCACCATCCCCGGCGCCCGGCTGGTGGTCGTACCCCAGTGCGGCCACGCCTCCACCCTGGAACAGCCGGCGGCGGTGAACCAGGCGCTGGTGGAGTGGATGGGGGCTGAAGTCTAGACAGCGTGAGTTCTATAATAAAGTCGCTTTCGATAGCGACGCGAATGTCCGGTCGAATGTCATCAGCGTGTCGGCGCGCGCTGCATCGGCTTCCGCCAAGATGACACCATCGGCAAAATCACCACCTTGGCTCAGCAATGAGAGGCCGGTTTCCAGTGCAGGTCGGTTCACCTGGACATTCCTAGCCTCGGTCACCGTCCGTAGGGCTGCTGCGATTTCGTGATCGCCATACCGATAAAGCCGTCTCAGAACCCATACCGTCTCGCACAATACCTGTAGGGGAATGATCAGTGTTTCCGCACCTTCGATGACGACTGCCGCCTTTTGGGCCTGCGCCTCGTCATCCCAGGTCAGATAGCGGACCATCACATTGGTATCGATAGCGACCTTCACGCCTTGGCGCTCATGCTTTGACGGCGCGACCGGCCTCCGCCTCGATCGCCTCCTGCATTTCCTCCAGCGAAATCACGCGCTGTCCTGGCCGTTGGAGCATGCCGCGTGCACGGACAATACTGGGACGTAACGCAGCCGGCTGAAGTTCAATACGTCCGTCAGGCAGAAAAACGACGCCGACCTTTTGGCCGGGGCCGAGGCCGAGATGGTCAAGCACAGCCTGTTTCAGCGTGACTTGGCCCTTGGCGGTAATGGTCAGTTCCAATGCCATGGCACCCATCATCAGTAAGGCTACAGCTACCTTACATTAGTCTCTCTGTAGACTTTGACAAGGGCCCCCTACCACCGCAACGCCATACGCCCTGCCACTGCGCCCACCGCCGCCATGATGGCGATGGCCGCGCTGTACCACAGCAGCACGAAGGTGCCGGCGTCGTTCTCGCAGGCCAGGGCGTAGGCCATCGCACCCAAGGCCCCGGCCAGGCCGCCGGCCACGGCGGCGGCGCGCACTGGTTCGGTCGGTGCCCCGTGGCGCAGCAGCAGGATCAGGGCGGCCAGGGCCGGCAGGGAGGCCGCGATGATGATGCTCATGCACGTCAGGGCGGAATAGGTATGCAGGCCCAGATAGGACAGGCCGGAACGATCGGTGGCCGCGCGAAAGGTCATGATCAGGAAGCCGGGTAGTAGGGGTGCCAGGCGCGGCAACCCGCGCCCGGGGGCGGCGGAGCGCAGCACCAACCAGGCACCGGCCAGCGCTAAGGCGCCGGTGCCGGCCACCTTGAACAGGAAAGGCGCCTGCGTCGCCGCCGTGCCGATGTCCGGCCGCACACCCGCCAGGGCCAGAACCACGGCGATGGCGATGGCCAGCGACAGGGTCAGCGCCAGGAGCAACACGGCAGGGAAGGTCTCCATGCGCAAGCCGGAACGGCGCCCTGCCTGCCCCGACAGCTGCGCGATCAAGGTCTCGGTCGAGCGGTTCATGGCTTCCTCCCTCTCTCATTCCCAACGGGCGGATCGGCAGCATTCCACAGGGCCTTCAGGGCGCGGTGGAACAGTACGCGGACCGAGCCTTCGCTGAGGTTCAGCCGCCGGGCCGTAGCCTGGGGTGAGAGCCCCTCCACAGCCAGGGCCCGCACCACGCCCCGCTGGCCGGCCGGCAACTGGGCGATGTGGCGATCCACGTCCACCAGGGCGCGCTCCCGCTCCTCCTCCGGCGCCGCCAGGGCGTCGGCCAGGTCGTCGATGGTAAGGTCGGCGGTGCCCGACGCCTCCCGCCGCAGCTTGCGGGCCGCGTCCAGGAACTTGTAGCGCGCGATGCCGTGCAGCCAGGGCATGAGGGGCCGGCCAGGGTCCCAAGTGTGCCGCTTGGTATGCAGGCCGATCAGGATTTCCTGCACGATGTCTTCCGTCTCCGCCGTGCCCAGGCCGAAGCGGCCCAGGCGGTTATGGACCACCCGCCGGAACAGCGTCGCCGCCTCGGCCAGGAAGCGCTGATAGGCGGCGGTGTCGCCACGCCGTTCCGCGCGCATCGCCTCCGCCCACCGCTCTTCCAACGGGTCCATATCCATCCTTCGCCGGCGGGGGCCGGGTTGTTACAGGGCGGCTCGAAAAAGATTCTCAAAAAAAAGTCGCGGGCACTGTTACGCCCGGGGCCGGGCCGCCGAAGACAGGAAAGAAGCCGCTGCGCTTCCCCTCCCTGTTCGATCCCATGCTAGGAGACCCGCCATGTTTCGCAAGCTGTCCTTTGTTGCCGCCCTGGCCCTGGCCGCGGCCACCGTCGCCCTGCCCGCCGCCGCGGCCACCACCCCAGCCGGCCCGGCCCCCGTTCATAACGTCGTGCTGGTGCATGGCGCCTGGGCCGATGGATCCAGCTGGAACGAGGTCATAAAGATCCTGCAGGCGAAGGGACTGCATGTCACAGCCGTGCAGAACCCGCTGACCTCATTGGCTGAGTCGGATGCTGCCACCCGCGCGGTGCTGGCGCAGCAGGACGGTCCCACCGTGCTGGTGGCCCATTCCTGGGGCGGTACAGTGATCAGCGACGTGGGCACCGACCCCAAGGTCACGGCCCTGGTCTATGTCGCCGCCCGCGCCCCGGACGCCAACGAGGACTTCGTGGCCCTGTCGGCCAAGTTCCCCACCATGCCTGTGCGGGCAGAGGTGCAGAACCATGACGGCATGACCGTCATCTCGGAAAAGGGCTTCCTGGACTATTTCGCCAACGGTGTCGCCCCGGCGCAGGCCAAGGCGCTGTATGCCGAACAGGGCCCGACGGCCGCCAGCATCTTCGCCGGCCGCACCACCGCCGCCGCCTGGCATGACAAGCCCAGCTACTATGCCGTGTCCAAGCAGGACCTGACCATCTCCCCCGACCTGGAGCGTTTCCTGGCCAAGCGCATGAACGCGGACACCATCGAGGTCGATGGCGGCCACCTGACCCTGGTGTCGCACGCGCAGGAAATCGCCGGCCTGATCCTGAAGGCCGCCGGCCAGGGCTGAGGTGTGGACGCCGCGAGGCTAGCGGCTGTGGTGCCCCGGCGCGTCCGGCCGCTTCCTCGGGGATTCCTGCTCATCCTCCCGCTTGTTCACAGCGGGCGTGCCTTTGGGCTGCGGCGCCTCGTGCGGGATGGGCGGGAAGATGTCGGGCGTGGGGGAGCGCGCCTCTTCGATTGCCTCCACCACCTCTTCCAGGATGATGTTGCCCAGGATGCTGCCGGTATCGGCGTCCTTATCCGTCTTCTTGCTCATCACTGTTCCTCCTCAAGGGGACACCCTTGACATAAGGATAGGCGTCCCGAGGTTCAAAGGGGCTGAGCTGGGTCAGCCTTCCTTCTTTTTCCCCTGCCCGATCCGGGGTTCCGTCCCCGCCAGCAGGCGGCGGATATTGGCGTGGTGGCGAATCCACACCAGCACGGCGATGGCAAGCGCCAGGATGGCTTCCGCCCCACCGGCGCCGAAGTCGGCGGCGTCCGGCCACACCGCCGGCAGGAACCACGCGACCAGCGGCGCCAAGGCCAGGGCCACCAGGGCGGAGAAGGAGGAGATGCGGAACAGAACGGCGACCAGCAACCAGGTCAGGCAGGCGATGACGCCCACCGGCCAGCAGGTGGCCAGCAGCACGCCCAGGGCGGTCGCGACCCCTTTGCCGCCCTTGAAGCCCAGCCACACCGGGAAGGTATGGCCCAGCATGGCGCCCCCGCCGGCCACCAGGGCGGCCAGGTGCGGTGCGTCCGGGGACGGCAGGAAGCTCATGGCCAGGCAATGAGCGACGCCCACGGCGATGGCGCCCTTGCCGCTGTCCAGCACCAGGGTGGCGGCGGCCAGGGGCTTGTTGCCCGTGCGCAGCACGTTGGTGGCGCCGATGTTGCCGGAGCCGATCTTGCGGATGTCGCCATAGCCGCCCAGGTAGGCCAACACCAGGCCGAAGGGGATGGAGCCCAGCAGGTAGCCGCCAGCCAGCGCCAGCAGCAAGGGCATCAGGGGCAGCGCCGCCGTGTCCATGGGCATCAGGCCGCCAGGTTGAAGACGGTGCGGCCGTCCACCAGGGTGCGCAGCACCCTGCCCTGTACCGGGTGCTTGTCGAAGCAGCTGTTCTTGGACTTGCTGTGCAGCGCCTCCGCATCCACGCGCCACGGCCGTTCGGCATCGAAGATGACCAGGTCGGCGGCGGCACCGGTGCGCAGGCGGCCCAGGTTCAGGCCCAGCACGGCGGCCGGCTTGATCGTGACGGTGGCCAGGGCGTCCAGCAGGCTCATGTGGCCCTTATGCACCAGGTCCAGCGTCAGGGGCAGCAGAGTCTCCAGCCCCACGGAGCCGAAGGCCGCTTGGGCGAAGGGCACGCGCTTGGCGTCCTGGTTCCAGGGCAGATGGTCGCTGGTGATGCAGTCGATGGTGCCATCGGCCAGCCCTTCCACGATGGCCTGGCGGTCGTCCTCGGTGCGCAGCGGCGGCGACAGCTTGAAGAAGGTGCGGTAGTCGCCGACGTCCCGCTCCGTCAGGGTGAAGTACGGCGGGGCGGTGTCGCAGGTGACCTTCAGGCCCTTGCGCTTGGCGGCGCGGATGACGGCCACGGACTCGGCGGTGGAAATGTCAGCGGCGTGATAGCGGCCGCCCGTGGCCTCCACCAGGCGCAAATCACGCTCCAGCATGATGACCTCGGCCACGGCGGGAATGCCGGACAGGCCCAGCCGGGTGGCGATCTCGCCCGAATTCATGGCGCCGGTGGCCAGCCGCGGTTCCTGCGGGTGCTGCAGGATGGGGCGGCCCCAGATGCTGGCATAGGCTAGCGCCCGCTGCATGACCAGGGCGTCGGCCACGGCCTTGCCGCCGTCGGTGAAGCCTACGGCACCGGCCTCGGCCAGCAGGCCCATCTCGGTCAGTTCCTTGCCGCCCAGGTCGCGGGTGATGCCGGCATAGGCGAAGACCTTGACCAGCTTCACCTCACGGGCGCGACGGGCGATGAACTCCAGGCCCGCCACGTCGTCGATGACTGGGTCGGTGTCGGGCAGGCAGGCCAGGGCGGTGACGCCGCCGGCAGCCGCCGCCTGGCTGGCGGTCTTCAGCGTCTCATTATCCTCGTGCCCCGGCTCACCCACTTGGGCGCGCAGGTCGACCAGGCCGGGGGCGACGCAGGCCCCGTCGGCGTCGATGACCTCGATGCCCTCCGGCACGCCGTCGCGGAACAGGCCGGGCCCGCGGTCGGCGATCTTGCCGCCGTCGATCAGCAAGGAACCGCGCTGGTCCAGGCGGCTGTCCGGATCCAGCAGGCGGGCGTTCAGGATGGCGGTGCGGGCGTGTGTGGCCATGGGGATGGTCCCGGAAAAGCGAGAGGCGGTAAGGCGGGGGCGGAGACGGGCCGGTGCGTCAGGCCGGGTCGTTGCGGCCATGCTGGGTCAAGAGATCCAGGCAGGCCATGCGCACGGCCACGCCCAGTTCCACCTGCTGCAGGATGACGCTGCGGTTGATGTCGTCGGCCACCAGGCTGTCGATCTCCACGCCGCGGTTCATGGGGCCGGGGTGCATGATCAGGGCGTCCGGCTTGGCCGCCGCCAGCTTTTCATAATCCAGGCCGAAGAAGCGGTAGTACTCCCGCACCGAGGGGACGAACTGGCCCTGCATGCGCTCCAGCTGCAGGCGCAGCATCATGACGATGTCGGCGTCCTTCAGGCCGGTGGCCATGTCGTGATGGACCTCGACGCTCAGCTCGCCGATGGCGCGGGGCAGCAGGGTGGGCGGCGCCACTACGCGCACGCGCGCGCCCATGATGTTCAGCAGCTGGATGTTGGACCGCGCGACCCGGCTGTGCAGGATGTCGCCGCAGATGGTGACGGTCAGGCCATCCAGCCGCCCCTTGTTGCGCCGGATGGTCAACGCGTCCAGCAGGGCCTGGGTCGGATGCTCATGCGCGCCGTCGCCGCCGGAGATGACAGCGCAGTTGACCTTGTCGGCCAGCAGCTTCACCGCCCCCGACTCCGGATGGCGCACCACCAGCACGTCCAGGTGCATGGCGTTCAGCGTGGTGGCGGTGTCCAGCAGGGTCTCACCCTTCTTCACACTGGAGCCGTCGACCGACATGTTGATGGCGTCGCCCCCCAGCCGCTTGGCCGCCAGCTCGAAGCTGGTGCGGGTACGGGTGGAGTTCTCGAAGAACAGGTTGACCACGGTCTTGCCGCGCAGCACGTCCGACTTCTTGTTGGGGCTGCGGTTCTGTTCGACGTAGGTGTCGGCCAGATCCAGGATGGTGTTGATCTGGGCCTGGCTCAGGCCTTCGATGCCAAGCAGGTGCCGGTGCGGAAAGCGCATGGGATCCCTAGGGCGGTCAGAGGGGGACGGATACACCCCCGCACGGGGGCGCCGCCGTATCGGGGGCGGACTATGGCCCCGCCGCCGCCCACAGGCAAGAACGGGATGGCTGCCCGGCGGCGGACGCGGGGCGTGACCACGCGACGTCGCAGCCATTGTCCTTGATCACCGACCCGTTCGCCCGCATGAGACCTTCCTTCCCCTACGGAAAATGATGAATTGTGACGAATAGTTATATTGGATTTGATGTAATTATTGCCGACGACACTAAAAATAGAGCAAACGCACGCCCCGCTCGCTCCGCTCATCCAGTTAGTACTTTACTAGTACTCAATTGGATTTATGCTGATCGGCAGGAACAGGGTGGCAGCCCTGCTCCGCCCTTCCCATCGGCCGTCCAATTCGGGTGACGGACCGCATTACGGCTTTCAGGACGACCCATATGCCGCTTGCAGTCCACGATGCGCGCCCAAGCGCCGAGGCTTCGCCGCCGCCCCCCGCCCTGTCCCGGGCCATGCCCCTGCGCCCGGTCACGCTGGAGCCGCCCCGGGCCGACGGCATCTCCCACGCCGCCGCCGATCGCCCCATTCGTGATACCGCCGCCTGGTCGGATGAGACCGACGCCCTGCACCTGCTGCCGCTGCACCTGCTGCCCTTGACCGTCAGCGGCCTCAAGCGCGCGCGCCTGGTGAAGACGGCGCGGCTGGAAACGATGGTGGAACTGTTCCGCGATGCCCGCGCTGGCACCGGGCTGATCCAGATCGAGGGCCTGGGCCGGGAGTTCGCCGCCGACAAGGCGTCGCTGGAACGCGACATGGCCCTGTTGCTGAAATTGGGCGCCGTGGCGTCGTTCGACGTCTACTCCCTGCGCATCGAGCTGCGTGCCTTGGGCATCGCGGTGGATGAGCACCAGCACCTGGTGCTGTCCCCGGAAAAGCAGGAAGAGCTGACCCATTACATGCAGGGCTTCACCCGCCCCCTGCTGCGCCGCGTCTATGGCGAGCAGGCGGCGCGCGTGGAGAGCATGGGCGACCTGACGGCCCTGCTCTCCAGCCCCGACCGGGCGGAGACGCTGGCCAACCTGCGGCGCATCGCCGGACGGCTGGGCCTGAAGCTGACCGAGATTCCCGAATTCCTGGCGCAGTACGGCGATATCTTCCTGTCGGTCGCCTATTTCCGCAGCTGCCGCGATGGCGCCCATGCCCTGCTGGAGGAGTTCGGCCGCTGGCTGGTGGATCTGAAACGCGCGCCCCTGGTGCAAAGCGACAGCGCCGCCCAGCGCCTGATCACCACGGTGGACACCAGCCTGGACATCATCATGGCCCAGCTGGAGGGATGCTTCCGCAGCTTCGACCGCATGACGCAACAGCTGTGGGACGATCTGTCCGCCGAAGGATTCCAGGCCATGCGCCGTGAGATCGAGGCGCATCACACCAGCGTCGGCGCCCTGTGCTGCGGCCTGGCGGTGAAGCTGGGCGGCTGGAAGCGCGCCTTCCCCACCGCCGGCCGGGGCGCCCCGGGGCAGAAGCTGGACTGGCTGCGGCAGGAAATGGTGCCGGGCCTGGCTCAGCTGGTGGAAACCGGCCTGGCCGCCAACGGCCGGCGTGTGCCCGTGGCGGCTCAGGCCCGCCCGGCCTGAGGTCAGGCCGGGTCACGACGCTGCGCCGTCCCTCAAACCGGGTCCGGCACCTTGGTCCGCAGGGTGACGAACTCCTCCGCCGCCGTCGGATGCAGGCCGATGGTGCTGTCGAACACGGCCTTGGTGGCACCGGCGTTCATGGCCACGGCCACGCCCTGGATCATCTCCGGCGTATCGTCGCCCACCAGGTGGCAGCCCACCACCCGGTCGCTGGCGCGTTCCACCACCAGCTTCATCAGCATGCGCTGGTCCCGGCCGGAGATGGTGTGCTTCATGGGCTTGAAGTTGGTGCGGTAGATGTCGACCGCCGGATAGACGGCGCGGGCCTGTTCCTCCGTCATGCCGCAAGTGGCGACAGGGGGGATGGAGAAAACGGCGGTCGGGATGTTGTGATAGTTCACGCTGCGCGGTTTGTTGCCGTACAGGGTATCGGCCAGCACATGGCCCTCCGCCGTGGCCACCGGCGTCAGGTTCACGCGGTCGGTCACGTCGCCCAGGGCATAGATGTTGGGCACGGTGGTGCGGTACTGGTCGTCCACCTTGATGGCGCCGCGCTCGTTCAACTGCACGCCCACGCGCTCCAGCCCCAGGCCGCGCACGTTGGGCCGGCGGCCGGTGGCATAGAGCACGGCGTCCAGCTCCAACGTCGTGCCGTCGGACAGGCTGGCGACCAGGCAGCGGCCAGTCTTCTCCAGACGTTCGATGGTGGTGCTGGGGCGCAGGTCGACGCCGGCCTTGACCATCTCCGCGCCTAGGAAATCCCGCACGTCCTCGTCGAAGCCGCGCAGCAGCTTGTCGCCCCGGTAGATCTGCGTGGTGCGGGATCCCAGGCCGTTGAACACGCCGGCGAATTCCGTGGCGATATAGCCGGCGCCGACGATGGCGATATGTTCGGGGCGCTTGTCCAGGTGGAACACCTCGTTGGAGGTGATGGCGTAGTCGCGCACGCCGGGCTTTTCCGGCAGTTCCGGCCAGCCGCCGGTGGCGATCAGGATGCGCTCCGCCGTGACGCGCTTGCCGCCCACGTCCACCGTGTGCTCATCCACGATGGTGGCGCGCGCCTCGAATATGGTGGCGCCGGAATTCTCCAGTAGGCGGCGGTAGATGCCGTTTAGGCGGGTGATTTCCGCATCCTTGCTGGCGATCAGGCGCCGCCAGTCATGGTCCCGCGCTTCGACGTCCCAGCCGTAGCCGGCCGCATCCTGAAAGCCGGCGGAGTACTGGGCGGCGTAGACCAGGAACTTCTTGGGCACGCAGCCGACATTCACGCAGGTGCCGCCCAGGTACCGTTCCTCCGCCACCGCCACGCGGGCGCCGTGACCGGCCGCGATTCGGCTGGCCCGCACCCCGCCGGAGCCGGCGCCGATGGTGAAAAGGTCGTAGTCATAGGCGGCCATGGCCGGATTCCCTGTGGTGGAAAGGGGGTGTTGCACGAACGGGCGTGCCCAGATGTCGTATCTTTTCCCATTCCGCGCAAGGGATGGCGACGCACTGGAGTTGTGGTGCCGGGTGCGTGCTACCTTCGGCTCATAACAGGGCGGGCCACCCGTTGGGGTGGGGCCGCCGGCATTAAGAATGGGGATGTGGCATGGTGCGCATGAAGGGCCGCGTCGCGGCGGTGGCGATCATGGTGGCGGCGGGCCTGGGGGCCGGCGCCGCCCGTGCCGAGATCAAGCTGGGCCTGGGCGCCCCCTTGACCGGTCCCAACGCCGTGGTGGGCGAACAGCTGCGCCGGGGCAGCGAGCAGGCGATCAAGGATCTGAACGCCAAGGGCGGCGTGCTGGGCGAGCAGATCGTGCTGATCCAGGCCGACGATGCCAGCAACCCCAGCCAAGGCGTGGCCGCGGCCAACAAGCTGATCACCCAGGGCGTGGTGGCCGTCATCGGCCATTACAACTCCGCCGTCTCCATCGCCGCCGCGAAGGTTTATTCCGAGGAAGGCGTGGTCCAGATCTCCCCCGGCTCGACCAATCCGCAGCTGACGGAAATGGGCAGCCACACCACCTTCCGCACCTGCGGGCGCGACGACCAGCAGGGCGAGGTGGCGGCCCAATACATCGCCAAGAATTTCCCCAAGGCCCGCATCGGCATCCTGCAGGACCAGACCACCTATGGCCGGGGCCTGGCGGACGCCACCCGCGCCGCCCTGGCCAAGCTGGGCCTGAAGGAGGTGGTGTATGAGGCGGTGACGGTGGGCGACCGCGACATGTCCTCCGTCATCACCCGCATGAAGGACGCGCAGGTCGATTTCGTCTATTTCGGCGGCCTGCACACCGAAGCCGGCCTGCTGGTGCGCCAGATGGCGGAAAAGGGCCTGAAGGCCAAGTTCATGGCTGGCGACGGCATCGTCTCCAACGAGTTCTGGAATATCACCGGCGCCATGGGCAACGGCGTGCTGAACACCTTCGGCGCCGACTATCGCCAGCAGCCCGTGGCGGCGGAGGTTGTGAAAAGCTTCCGTGCCCAGAATTACGAGCCCGAGGCCTATACCCTCTACTCCTACGCCGCCGTGCAGGCCTGGGCCCAGGCGGTGACCACGGCCAAGAGCACGGATCCGGCCAAGGTGGCCGACGCCTTGCACAAAGGCAGCTTCCAGACTGTGATCGGCCCCCTCTCCTTCAATGCAAAAGGAGATCGCACCACTGCCGATTACACAGTTTACCAATGGCGCGATGGATCCTATACCGAGGTCAAATAGTGTGAATTAGCCTCCCCTCGGTTCAGGAATAACAGTTCAATGCGTGTTCCTTCCTTCGCGCGTGCCGCCGTCTTCGCCCTGCCCCTGCTGTCGATCAGCCTTCCCGCCCTGGCGGATATCAAGATCGGTGTCGGCGTCCCCTTGAGCGGCCGCTTGGCCGCCGTGGGGACCCAACTGCGCCGGGGCGCGGATCAGGCCGTGGCCGACATCAACGCCAAGGGCGGCGTGCTGGGGCAGAAGCTGGTGGTGGATGCGGTGGACGATGGTGGAGAGCCGACGCAGTCGGTCGCCGCCGCCAACCGCCTGGTGACGGACCGCGTCGCCATGGTCATGGGCCACATGACCACCGGCACCACCATGCCGGCGGCCCAGGTCTACGCCGATGAGGGCGTCATCGTCATCACCCCCAGCTCCACCAGTCCGGAGCTGACCGCCCAGGGCTGGGACACGCTGTTCCGCACCTGCGGCCGTGACGACCAGCAAGGCCAGGTCATCGGCGCCTATCTCGCCGAGCATTACAAGGGCGGCAAGATCGCCGTCGTCGACGACCAGACCACCTACGGCAAGGGCTTGGCCGACGCCGTGCGCGCCACGCTGAAGGCCAAGGGCGTGCCCGTGGCCCTGAACGGCACCCTGACGGCGGGCGAGAAAGACTTCAGCAGCATGGTCACCCGCCTGAAGTCGGCGGATGTGGACGCCGTGTTTTACGGCGGCCTGTATCCCGAGGCCGGGTTGCTGGTGCGCCAGTCGCGTACCGCCGGTCTGAAGGCGGCCTTCCTGGCGGGCGACACCCTGGCCAGCGATGAGTTCTGGACCACCGCCGGCGCCATGGGCGAAGGGGTCATGATGGCCTACAACGCCGACGTGCGGCAGAGTCCCGCCGCCAAGGAGGCGCTGGACAGCTTCCGCAAGAACGGCGGGGAGCCCAACATCTTCTCGCTCTACTCCTACGCCGCCGTCCAGGTCTGGGCCCAGGCCGCCGCCAAAGCGGGCAGCACCGATCCCAAGAAGGTTGCCGCCGTCCTGCACAGCGGCCAGGAATTCACCACCGCCGTCGGCCCCGTCTCCTACGACGCCAAGGGCGACCGCAAGCAGAACGACTACGTCATCTACGCCTGGCACAACGGCGCCTACGCCCCGCTGGCCAAGCAGTAAGCCGCCCATATCTGACCGTGAAAGCCGCTGCCCACCGGGCGGCGGCTTTTTCATGTCAGTCTGCGGCCACCGGCAACCCCAGCGCATGGCGCACCTTGCCCTCCGCCGTGGTGGGGGGCTCGAAGGGGTTGATGGTGCTTTTCAGATGGCCGGCCGGATCCATCAGGAAGATGGCGGCGTTGTGATCCATGCCGTAATCCGCTGGATGGGCGTCGGGGGGCAAGGGCGTGCCGTCGGTCGAGACCTTGCGGTATTCCACCTTGTAGCTGGCGGCGGCTTGGGCGATTTGCTCGGGGGTGCCGGTCAGGGCGGCGATGTGCGGATTGAAATTGGCCATGTAGTCCTTCAGCACCGCCGTGGTGTCGCGCGCCGGATCGACGGTGATGAACAGGCCTTGGACCCGGTCGGCATCCGGCCCCAGGCCGTCCAGGATGACACTCATGGACGCCAGGCCGGTGGGGCAGACGTCGGGGCAGTTGGTGTAGCCGAACATGACCATCAGGATTTTGCCGGCATAGGTCCTGTCCGTGACCGCCCTGCCGTCCTGGTCGGTCAGGGCGAAGGGGCCGCCGATGGCGGCCAGGCTGGTCACACCGTCCGGCTTGGGCGTCGTCAGCGGCCGGCCGATGATGCCCCAGGCACCGATGGCGACGGCCCCCAGCACCAGGACGGGCCCCGCCCAACGCAGGACTGCGAAACGACGGGACGGTTCGGTCGGGCGGGACATGGCAAGCTCAAGGCAACCCAGGGGCAGGGCCATTTGGAACCCGGCCGGGTGCCAGGTCAAGGTCATCCGCCCTTCCCGCCCCACTGTTGCGCCCTTTACAAGGCCCACCCACCCGATTATCCCCAACGGCGCACGTTGAGAAAGGACACGCGAATGGCCAAGGATTACATGCCGCCGTCGGACTTCCTGCGGGCTTTGATCGACGAGGATGTGGAGATCGAGGCAGACGACACGGCCACGATCAAGCGCCTGCTGTCCTTCTTCAAGGACCCGGATGCCGCCAACCGCGACTGGGCCGTCTTCCTCCTGGGCCAGTCCGAGGTGGACACCAAGGCCGTCCGCGACGCCCTGATCGGTGCCTTGAACGATGAGGATGACAGCGTGCGTGCCGAGGCGCTGGTGGCCCTGGCCCAGCGCGACGGCGACCTGGCCCGTCCCCACGTGCTGGAGGCGCTGAGCGCCGAGGGGGTCTACCCCACCGTGTTCGAGGCGGCGGCGCTGTGCGCCCATCCCGACCTGATCAAGCCCCTGCGCGGCTGGCTGAAGGCCACCGGCGACAAGGAGGTGGACCAGATGGTGGCGGAGGCCGTGGCGGCCTGCGAGGCGAGCGCAAAGTAAAGGGCGGCGCGCCGAGCAGGGGCTCAGGCGGTCTCGACGACGAACATCGTCGCCTGCTGAGCCTCTCGGCGTTCCGCCTTGATCGGGGCGTAAGCCTCGGAATCATAGAACGCCAGCGCCTGGGTCAGTGTCGGAAACTCCAGCACGCCCGCCATCGGCAGCGGCATGTCATCGCCTTCAAGCACCTGCGCGACACGGCCGAAGTACAGGATCCGGCCGCCAGCTTCTTGCAAGGCGGTCTGGAAGCGGGGGGCGAGCGCCGCCTGCTTGGCGGGGTCGATGATCCGTAAATTGATATGCACGTAGGCGGGCATAACGCATCTCCTAATGATGCATATACATTATATGGCGATGCGCCATTGTACAGGGGCCATTGGAGATGAGCGACGTCGACCGGGATGCCTTCCGGACCATCGCGGCGGAATGTCCGGGCTTCCAGGCCCGCGCGACCGCGCGGGCGATCACGCGCTATCACAACGCCTGCTTCAGGCCGCTGGGGCTGACGGCCGAGCAATTCAGCCTGATGGTGGGAATCGGCGCCGCCGAGGGCGTCACATTGGTTGAACTCGCGCTCAGCGCGGGGGTCGATACGACAACCCTCAGCCGAAATATCCAGAACCTGGAAAAGCGGGGCTGGGTCTACGCCGACGGCGGGCGCGGCCGTGCGGGAAAGCGTCTCAGCCTTACGGCCTCAGGACATCATCTGCTGGCGGAGGCCCTTCCGGTATGGCGGCAGGCCCAAGCGGAGTTATCGCGGCGCCTGGGCAATGACCAACTTCAATTGGTGAGGCGGGCGATGGTGGCGTTGGCCGTTGTCGCGGAGCCCTCATCGCCCACCGCCCCCGAGGGTGTGGAACAGCCCGTGTCCTAATCCTCCGCGCTGTCCTCCACCGCCCGGGGCAGCGCCGCGTCGTCGCCGCGCGAGAACAGGGTGGTGATGGCGGGGCGGGCGTCCAGCAGGCCGGCGGCGCGCAGATCGTCCACGCCCGGCAGGTCGCGCAACGATTCCAAACCGAAATGATCCAGGAAAGCCGGCGTTGTCAGCCAAGTGAGCGGCCGGCCCGGCGTCTCGCGCCGGCGGCCGGGCTTGATCCAGCCCGCTTCCATCAGGATGTCCAGGGTGCCCTTGCTGGTGGCCACGCCGCGGATGCTTTCGATCTCGGCCCGGGTTACCGGCTGGTGGTAGGCGATGATGGACAGCGTTTCCACGGCAGCGCGAGACAGGCGGGAGGTGACCTCCGTCTCCCGCTGCAACAGGGGCGCCAGATCCGGCGCCGTACGGAAGGCCCAGCGGCCAGCCGCCGCCACCAGATGCACACCGCGATGGCTGTAATGGGCCTGCAATTCGTCCAGGATGCCACGCAGGTCGGCGCCCTCGCCCAGCCGGGCGGCCAGGGCGGCCTCCTCCACCGGCTCGGCCGAGGCGAACAGCACCGCCTCCACCAGGCGCATCTGCTCGGCGCGGCGGTCGAAGCCCTCTTCCAGCTCGGCAGGCGCCTCTATGACGGTTTCGGCGGTCATGGCTCTTTATCCGGGATCGGCGGTGCGGCGGGCGTATCGGTGCGGCGAACGTAAAGGGGGCCGAAGGTTCCATCCTGCCGCACCTCCAGCTGGCCGGCCTTGGCCAGTTCCAGGGTGGCGACGAAGGTCGCCGCCAGGGCGGACCGGGCCTTCAGCTTGTCCTCCCGGCTCGTGCCGCCGCCGCGCCAGTCCGGCGGCAGGAAGCGGTCCAGGCGGGTCCAATCCGGCAGGCGGCCCAGCATGGCCTCCACCCGGCGGATGGCGTCCTCGATGGTGAACAGATCCACCGGCGGCAGATGCAGGGGGCCGGTCTTCTGCTGCCGGCGCTTGATGTCGCCATAGGCGCGCAGCAGGTCGTAGAGCGTTACCTCCGTGACCCGCCGTTCGAACACCGGCAGATCTTCGGGTGCGCCCCGGGGAAAGATGTCGCGACCCAGGCGCGGCCGGGCCATCAGGCGTGCGGCCGCGTTCTGCATGGCCTCCAGACGCTGCAGCTGGAAGGCCAGGGCCTGCGCCAGCTCCTCGCCCGTCGGCTCCTCCGTCTCGGGCGTGGGCAGCAGCAGGCGGGATTTGAGATAGGCCAGCCAGGCGGCGGTCACCAGATAATCGGCCGCGACCTCCAGCCGCAGGCGCCGCGCCTCCTCGACGAAGGCCAGGTACTGTTCGGCCAGGGCCAGGATGGAGATGCGGGTGAGGTCGACCTTCTGGTCGCGCGCCAGGGTCAGCAGCAGGTCGATGGGGCCTTCGAATTCCCCGAGGTCAACCAGCAGCGCGGGCTCCCCCTCCGCCGCCGGTTCAAGGGCGGGGGCGGCGCTCCATTCGTCATCCGGGCCCCGCGCATCGGCCATCAGCTCAGTCCCGTCACCGTGGCGATCACGTTCCACAAGCCACTGGTCGGCCACCGCACCAGCCACATATAGGGGTCGTAGGCCGACAGGCCCATCTTATTGAAAAGGTATGGCAGCAGGAAAAAAATCGTCAGCAGGATCATGTTGCCCCGCACCTCCTGCGCCGCGAACCACTGCGCCTGGCGATAGGGCAGCATCTGCTCGATGACCTTGCCAGCGTCCAGCGACGGGAAGGGCAGCATGTTCAGCACGCCCAGCATCAGGTTGATCTGGATGCCCGCCACGAAGTTCTGCCCCACCCAGTCCGCCACCGAGGCCGGCAGCAGGAAAAGGGTGTGCAGCAGAAGGGCGAAGACGATGGCCAGCAGGAAATTCATGCCGGGCCCGGACAACGCCACCAGTGCCATGTCGCGGCGCGGGCGGCGCAGCCGGCTCTGGGTGATGGGCGCGGGCTTGGCCCAGCCGAAGACGAAGCCGGTGAACAGGAACAGCGTCGCCGGCATCAGGATGGTGCCGATGGGGTCGATGTGCTTGCCCGGGTTGAAGCTGACCCGCCCTTGGGAATAGGCGGTGTCGTCGCCCAGTTTCCACGCCACCCAGGCGTGGGCGGCCTCATGCAGGGTGATGGCCAGCACCATGGGGATGGCCATCACGGAAAGGCGGACGATCAGTTCCTGAATCGAGGTGTCCAAAGGGGTCAGTCCCAGTTGCCGGCAAGGTCGATAAGGCGCGCGCGCCAGGCGGCGACAGTGGCCGCGTCGGCGGCGGTCGAGGCCGGGCGGCGGGCCTGGGCCCGGGCCCAGCGTTCCTGCGCCTGTTGCGACAGGCGGGGCACCACGGCGGCCACGGCGGTCCTATCCTCCACCGTGCCGTTGCAGTGCAGGGCCACGTCGCAGCAGCCGTCGGCCACCACGGCGGCCGCACGCTCCGCCACCGTGCCCGACAGGGCCTGCATGTCCAGGTCGTCGCTGAACAGCAGACCGCCGAAGCCGATCAGCCCGCGCACGATCTTGGTGATGACCAGGGCCGAGGTGCTGGAGGGATGCTGGGCGTCCACCGCGGTGAACAAGATGTGGGCCACCATGCCCGCGGGCAGGTCGGCCAGGGCCTTGAAGGGGGCGAAGTCCACTGCCTCCAGCGTCGCCAGGTCCGCCGTCACCGTCGGCAGCTCCTTATGGCTGTCGGCCGTGGCGCGGCCGTGGCCGGGCAGATGCTTCACGATGGGCAGCACACCGCCGGCCAGCAGGCCCTCCGCCTGGGCGCCCGCCAGCAGGGCGACCCGGGCCGGGTCGCGGCTGAAGGCGCGGTCGCCGATGACGTCGTGGGCGCCCGCTTGCGGCACATCGGCCACCGGGGCGCAGTCCATATCGATGCCCAGCGGCGCCAGGGTGGCGGCCAGCAGGCGGCCGTGCAGCCAGGCAGCCTCCCTGGCCAGGTCATCGTCGGCGATGGCGCCGATGTGACCGGCCGGCGGCAGGGACGGCCAGTGCGGCGGGCGCAGGCGGGCCACGCGGCCGCCCTCCTGGTCGATCATGATGGGCGCATCAGGCCGGCCCACGCTGTCACGCAGGGCCGCCGTCAGGGCCATCACCTGCTCCGGTGTCTCGCAATTGCGCCGGAACAGGATGAAGCCCAGGGGATTGGCCGCCGCGAACAGCGCCCGCTCCGCCTCGGTCAGGACGGGACCGGTGCAGCCGAAGATGACGGCCGCTGGAACGTTGGGGGTGGTCATCGCAGGCACCGCCTTAATGTACGGGGATGCAGCCGTCCTTGGCCGCCTTCACCGCCTCGCAGATGCGCTTGGCCTGGGCCTCGTCGATGGGGCCCGCCTGGACGCGGTAATAGATGCCCTTGGCGCCCAGATCGGCCTTGACCAGGCGCAGGCTGAGCCCGCCCAGGACAGCCGCATGCTTGCGCTGGATCCGCTGCATCTCGGCTTCCGCCTGCGGTTCCGACGGGATGGAGGCGAACTGCAGTTTCACCGACCCGCCGCCGGTGGCAGTGGGCACGGCCGTGGGCGCAACAGCGGCCGGTGCCACGGGCTTTTCCACCGGCTTGGGCGCCGGCGTGACCGGGGCGGCGGCAATAGGCTTAGGCACCACCGGCTGGAGGGCCGGCTGAGGCGTAGGCTGCGGCACCAGCGGCGTGGGTGCGTTGGCCTGCGCCGTCTGCTGCTGCGCGGGCGGCTTGGCGGCCGGAACCGGCGCCGGCGTCACCGGCTTCGCGGCGGTGGTGCCGGCCGCCGTCGGAGGCAGCACGGTTGGCGGCAGGACGGTCGGGGCCGCCGGCTGGGCGGCCGGGGCTTGCGCTGGCGCCTGGGCAGGAGCTTGGGCAGCGGCCTGTGGCGCCGGCTGGGCGGCCGGCGGCGGGGCCGTGGGCCGTTCCATGGGCGCTTCCGGCGGCGGCAGCAGGCGTTCCACACCGGGGTCCGTCTTGGTGTCGGCGCGCAGACGATCGTAAATCAGCCGATCCTGGTTGGGCACGTCCATCCCGCCCGGCGTTTCCGGCTTCACCTTCGTCGGCCCGGGATCAGCATGGATGATGGGGGCGACCGCCTCCGTCCCCGCCCGCTGGCCCTGGGTGTAGACGAAGTAGATCAGCCCGCCGAAGCTGCCGACGGCGGCCACCACCACGCCCAGGCTCAGCAGCCCGCGCCGGCGGGGCGCCGGCTGGCGCCGCCCCTGCCAGTCATAGCCGGGATCGTAGTCGTAGTCGGGGTCGCCGTGATGGTCGTGCATGTCGCTCATGGGATCAGCGCAACTCCTCGGCCGGCACCACGCCCATGATGGCGAGGCCGGACGCGATGACCAGGGACACCGCCGTCACCAGGGCCAGGCGGGCCCGGGTCAGGGCATCGTCTCCCTCGATGATGAAGCGCAGGGTGGCATCGTCCTTGCCCTGATTCCAGAAGCCGTGGAACGCCGCCGCCAGCTCCTGCAGGTAGTAGGCGACGCGATGCGGCTCATGCGCCTCCGCCGCCGACTCCACCGTGCGTGGCCAGTTCAGCATGAGGCGGATGAGATCGACCTCGGCCGTGGAGGCCAGTCCATCGAAGGACACGGCCGACAGCGCTTCACGCGACAGATCCCAGTCGGCGTGCAGACTGGCGGCCTGGCGCAGGACGGAGCGGCAGCGGGCGTGGGCGTACTGCACGTAGAAGACAGGGTTGTCCTTGGACTGCTCCGTCACCTTGGCGTAGTCGAACTCCAGCGTCTGGTCGTTGCGGCGGGTCAGCATGATGAAGCGCACGACGTCGCGGCCCACGGCGTCCATGACGTCACGCAGGGTGACGAAGGTGCCGGCGCGCTTGGACATCTTCACCGGCTCGCCATTCTGCAGCAGGTGCACCAGCTGGCACAGCTTCACGTCCAGCGCGGCCTTGCCGTCGGAGATGGCCTTGGTCGCCGCTGCCATGCGCTTCACATAGCCGCCGTGATCGGCCCCCCACACGTCGATCAGCACGGGGCAGCCGCGCCGGTATTTGTCGTAGTGATAGGCGATGTCGTTGGCGAAGTAGGTCCACGACCCGTCGGACTTTTTCAGCGGGCGGTCAACGTCGTCGCCGAACTGGGTGGCCTTGAACAGGGTCTGGGGCCGCGGCTCCCAATCGTCGGGCTTCTTGCCCTTGGGCGGCTCCAGCACGCCGACATAGATCAGGCCGGCGTCTTCCAGAGCCTTGAACGCCTGGTCCACCGCCCCGTTGTCCACCAGCGCGCGCTCGCTGCTGAACAGGTCATGGTGGATGTTCAGGGAGGCCAAATCCTCCTTGATGCCGGCCATCATCTGGTCGATGGCGAAGGCGCGCACCGGGGCCAGCCATTCCTCTTCGGGCAGGTCGCGCCACTTGGCGCCGTCCCGTGCGGCCAGGGCCTGGCCCACGTCCTTGAGATATTCGCCCGGGTACATGCCGGCCGGGATCTCGATGCCCGTCTCGCCCAGGGCCTCGCGATAGCGCAGGTGGGTGGAGCGGGCCAGGACGTCCACCTGGGCACCGGCGTCGTTGATGTAGTACTCGCGCGTGACGTCGTAGCCGGCCTTTTCCAGCAGGGCGGCCAGCGCATCACCCACCACGGCGCCACGGGCATGCGCCGCGTGCAGCGGGCCGGTGGGATTGGCGGAGACGTATTCCACGTTCACACGGGTGCCGTTGCCGATGGTGCTGGCGCCGAAGCCCACGCCGGCGGTCAGGACGTCGGCCAGGCGGGCACGCCAATAGCTGGGCGCCACGCGCAGGTTGACGAAGCCGGGACCGGCGATGGAGACCTCGGTCACGTCCGGCAGGGCCCGCAGGTGCGGGGCCAGCGCCTCGGCGATGGCGCGCGGCGGCTTGCCGGCCGGCTTGGCCAGCACCATGGCGGCGTTGGTGGAGATGTCGCCATGCGCCGCCTCGCGCGGCGGCTCCACCGTCACGCGGGAGAGGTCCAGCCCGGCGGGAATGCCGCCGTCAGCCGCCAGGGCCTCCAGCGCGCGGCGAACCAGGGCTTCGAATTCCTTGTAAACGTTCATGGCGATAGAACCGGCACAATCCAAAAGAGTCGCATTCGCCGGTCCATGGTGACCGGCGGCGGCGCACCTTACAAGGTTCCTGCGGTGCAGGTCACCCGTGGAGTTGGCAGGAGCGGCCTGCGCGCCTCACCCCGCGATCAGCTGCGCCTGGCGGATGGCGAAGCGGTCGGTCATGCCGGCGACATAGTCCAGCAGGCCGCGCACCCAGCCCGCGCGCTCATAGGGCAGTTGCCGCGACTCCGGCATGGTTTCCAATAGCGAGGCCCAGCGGCGGGGCAGCTTGGCACCGGGGCCCAGCTTCTCCCGGTCCAGCAGCGCCTCACCATAAGCGTCCAGCAGGGTGGTGATGGTGCGGGCGGCGATGATGTCGGTCTCGCAGCGCTGCTGGCCGCGGTAGATACGCTCGTGGCTCACCTGCTCGATCCTGCGCAAGGCGGGCGCGCGCGCCGACAGGGTCAGCAGGGGGTGGCAGAACTCGCCGGCCATCAATTGCGGCAATCGCTCCAGGAAAATCTCCGCCGCGTCGCGCACCAGCCGGTCGATGGCCTGGGCACGCAGGAAGATCAGCTTGCGGTCCTCATCCTCCAGCGTCTTGTAGTCCGCCTCCCAGTCCTTGCCCGTGGCCGTGTCAGGCTTGTCGTCGCGGATGAAGGCCAGCAGCAGGTCCTCGGCATGCTCAAAGCTCAGCATGCGCATCTTGGCCGCGTCCTCGATATCCACGACGTGGTAGCAGGCGTCGTCCGCCGCCTCCACCAGGTAGGCCAGCGGGTGGCGGCACCAGGCGCCCGGACCCTTTTCCACCAGGCCCACCTCTGTCGCCACCACGGCGAATACGTCCTGCTCGCATCCGAAGAAGCCGTACTTGCGCTTATGCGGGCGCTTGAGGGGGCCGTTCGGCACCTCCACCCCCCAGGGGTATTTGGCCCCGGCGCCCAGCGTGGCCGCCGTCAGCTGCAGGCCGCCCACGCCGCGCCAGCCCTGCAGTCGGGTCAGCACGCGGAAGCCCTGGGCGTTCGCCTCGAACTTGCACAGCTCCGCCTGCTCGACATCGCTCAGGCCGGTGCGTATGCGCTGGCCGATGGCGCTGTCGGCGAACCAGTCGGAGATCACGTCCTCGCCCGTGTGGGCGAAGCAAGGGGTGCCGACGTCGTGGGCCAGCGAGGCGGCGGCCACCACGTGGCCGAAGTCGGCCGGCGTCGCCTTCACCTCATAGTCAACGCTGCGCAGGATGGCCGGCCCCACCCACATGCCCAGCGAGCGTCCCACCCGCGCCGCCTCCATGGAGTGCGTCAGGCGGGAGCGGACATAATCCGACCCGCCGATGCCGTGCACCTGCTGCTTGTCCGCCAGGCGGCGGAAGCTGGTGGTGAAGGTGATGCGGTCGATGTCGATCTCATAGGCGCTGCGGTGCGGCAGCTCCGCGTCGGCCGTCGTCTTGGCCAGCCGCTTGCGCGACAGCAGACTGTTCCAGTTCATCATCGCCGCATACCTCATGCCAGATCCGTGCGGGCGCCGAATGGTTCCTGGTCCTTTGACGGAACCGTTTGGAGCGCCTACATACTATGGGCGTTACAGAGGAACGCCGCCCCTGTCCAGTCGCCTTTTCAAGCGCTACGTGGGGCCGGGCCCAGCGTTCCGCAACTGGAAAGACATCCGTCGATGACCATCACCGACATCGCCGCCGATACCGCCCCCCCTCCCCCGCGCGCCATGAGCCTGAGCGCCAGCGCCGCCAAGCGCGTGCGCAAGCTGGCGGAAATGGAGGGCGGGCCTGACATCATGATGCGCCTGTCCGTGTCCGGCGGCGGCTGCTCCGGCTTCCAGTACGGCTTCAGCTTCGACGCCACCATCAATGATGACGACCACGTGTTCGAGCGCGACGGCGCCCGGCTGGTGGTGGACGACACCTCGCTGGACCTGCTGGCCGGCGCCGAGGTGGACTTCGTCGAGGAATTGGCCGGATCCTACTTCAAGGTCAACAATCCCAACGCCAGCTCTTCCTGCGGCTGCGGGCAGAGTTTTTCGCTCTGAGTGAACCCTCAGGCGCCGGGCGCGGCCATCCGGCCGCTTGGCTATCCTCGTGCTCGCTCCGGCGGACGCAGTCGCGTCCTAGGAAAGAAAGGATGCGGAGAAAGCCTCGGCGCAAGCCCCTCGCCTTGGGCTTGGCTTCCCTCTAAGGTGCGCCGGAACCGCCGCCTGATGAGAGCCTTCCCATGCGCATCGCCACCTGGAACGTGAACTCGGTCAAAGCCCGCTTGGGGAACGTTACCGAGTGGCTGGACAGCGCCAAGCCGGACGTCGTGCTGTTCCAGGAAATCAAGTGCGAGACGGCCGCCTTCCCCCTGCAGGCCTTCCAGGATCTGGGCTACCACTGCGCCGTGGTCGGGCAGAAGGCCTACAACGGCGTGGCGCTGCTGTCGCGGGAAGAGCCGACGGACATCATCACCCGCTTGCCGGGCGAGCCGGAGGATGAGCAGGCCCGTTATGTCGAGGCCACGGTCGGCGGTATCCGCATCGCCAGCCTGTACCTGCCCAACGGCAACCCGGTGGGCACGGAGAAATATCCCTACAAACTGCGCTGGATGGACCGGCTGAAGGCCCATGCCGCCAGCCTGCTGGCCCAGGAAATCCCTTTCGTGCTGGGCGGCGACTACAACGTCATCCCCGAGGCGCGCGACGTCTACGACCCCGCCGCCTGGATCACCGATGCCCTGTTCCGGCCCGAGACCCGCGCCAAGTTCCGCGAGATCACCCACCTGGGCTTGGTCGAGGCCTTCCGCGCGGTGCATCCCGACGCCGATCGCGCCTTCACCTTCTGGGACTACCAGGCCGGCGCCTGGCCGCGCGACAACGGCCTGCGCATCGACCATTTCCTGCTGTCGCCCCAGGCCGCCGACCGCCTGGTGGGCTGCGCCATCGACAAGGGCCCGCGCGGCAAGGAAAAGGCGTCTGACCATACGCCGGTGGTGCTGGAACTGGTGGCCTGAGTCTTCAAGCACATCCTCAAACGCCGGGCGGCCACATCCGTGGCCTTGGCTCATCCTCACGTTTCAGTCCGCTGACGCTCCCCGAAACGCTCCGGCGGCCGCAGTCGCGGCCTACAAGGGCATGAGTGTCCCTGGCATTACCCTTCCCGCTTGCCGGTCAATAGTTCCACGGGGCCGCTGAAAGGGTAAAGGAATTGCTGGACGAAGCCGCCGGGGATGGGCTTCACCGTGCCGTACTTCTCCGGCCAGCGGTCCTTGGGCTGATGATAGGTGCGGAACACCAAGTCCCAGAAAGGGGTGTGGGCGCAGTAGTTGCGGTCCAGCGCCTCCACGTCCGAGGCATGGTGCCAATGGTGGAACTGCGGCGTCACGATGACGTAGCGCAGCCAGCCCAGGTCCATGGCGATGTTGGAATGGATCAGCACCGCCTGGATGGACACGAAGATCAGATAGGCGAACACCGTGTCCTGCGGAAAGCCCAGCAGGAAGATGGGCACCAGGATCAGCGACCGGGTGATCAGCACCTCCAGCACATGCAGGCGGGAGCCGGACAGCCAATCCATATGCTGGGGCGAGTGGTGGACGGCATGAAGGCGCCACAGCCAGGGGATCTCGTGATAGGCGCGGTGGCTGGCATACTCCACGGCGTCGGCCGCCAGGATGACCAGCAGGAAGCGCACAAATCCGGGCAGCGCCGCGACCTGCGCCTGCAGCCAGCCATTGACAGCCCAACCGAAGACATCATGGGCGAAATGGTTGGAGGTCAGCAGAAAGGCGCCAATCAGCAAATGGTTCACGGTGAAGTAGCTGAGATCCAGCCGCCAGCCCTCGCGCAGCACGGGCTGGCCCGGAGCCACGCGGGGCAGCAGGCGTTCCAACAGGATGAAGGCGCTGCCAGTGAAGAACAGGTCCAGCACCAGCCAGTCCAGCCCCACCCAGGTCCGGGCCTGGTCGAAATCCTCATACGGCACATAGGGCCCGCCCAGCAACAGGGCCAGCACCACGCCACTGATGCCGATGACGCCCGCCCGCCGGCGCCGGTTCAGGACGCACGCCGCCAACCCCAGAAACACGCCCACGCCCATGGACAGCGCCAGGATCAGGCGCAGCAGATCCATGTCGTAGTGCGGCCGCAACTCCGGCGTCGTCAGCCAGGCGGGATAGCGCAGGCACAGCACCGCGCCGATGCTGAGCAGGCCGATGGCCAGGGAGATGGTGCCAGCCGCCTGGCTGGACATCAGCCGGTGCCAGAGGCCGGGCGCCGACGCGGCGGAATTGTTCATGTCCGTGGCCTGACTGTTCACCGGGGCCATACCCCCTCCTGCGGCGGTGGAACCGTATGTCACAAATCAATCAAGAATGAGGTCGGGCCGCAACCGTCATGGTGTAAACGGCGGGTCTCCCCTCCGCCGCGGTTAATCTACCAATGGCGTAAAACGTCCCATCTTTGTCCGCCAGGCCCATTATCCCGTGCTACGCTGCGGGCTAGCATCGACGCCATCACTCCACACTGATGGCAGGAGATAGCCCCCATGAGCACCGTGACCGCCGGCACCCAGACCACCGCCCTGATCGTCATCGACGCGCAGGAGTCCTTCCGCCACCGGCCCTATTGGGTGCAGGCGGAATATGATGCCTATCGCCCGGGGCAGCAGGCGCTGGTGAACCAGGCCCGGGCGCGCGGCATTCCCGTCATCCAGATCTTCCATGTGGACGGCGACGCGCCGTTCACCCACGAGTCCGGCACCATCCGCACGCTAGAGGGGCTGGACATCACGCCGGACGCCACCTTCCACAAGGCGCGGCATAGCGCGCTGGTGGGCAGCGGGCTGGATGTCTGGCTGATCAGTCATGGCATCCGCCGCGTCGTCATCTCCGGCGTGCGGACAGAGCAGTGCTGTGAGACGACGACCCGCCATGCCTCCGACCTGGGCTTCGACGTCACCTACGTGACAGAGGCGACGCTGACCTTCCCCATGACCGACGCGCAGGGGCGCATTTGGTCCACGGCGGAGATCAAGGCCGCCACCGAGTTGGTGCTGGACGGCCGCTTCGCCCGCATCGCCACCGTCGCCACGGCGTTCGACGCATGACGAAGGCCGGTCCCCGCGTCCTGCCTGTCTATGTGGTGCTGCCGCCCCGGACGCTGCTGCTGGACGTGGCGGGGCCGGTGGAGGTGTTGCGCCGGGCCAATGTGGAACAGGACGGGCTGCGCTTCGTCGTCCGCTATGTCGGCCCGGCGGCATCGCTGCTCACGTCCATCGGACTGACAGTGACGGGCATCGAGCCCCTGCCCCAGGCACTGCCGGACGAGGCCATGGTCATGGTCGTGGGCTCGGTGGAACAGATGTTGGGGGAACAGATGCTGGGCGATGGGGGGCCGGACGCGGCGGAAACGGAAGGCGGCAATCAGGCCATCGTCGACTGGCTGCGGCGCAGCGTCGGACCAGGCCACCGGCTGGTCAGCATCTGCGCCGGCGCCTTGCTGGCAGGCCGCGCCGGCCTGCTGGACGGCCGGCCCTGCACCACCCACTACAGCGATTGTGAGACCCTGGCGCGCCTGGCGCCCCTGGCACGGGTCCTGGAGAATCGGCTGTATGTCGAGGATGGCCTGGTGGCGACCAGCGCCGGCGTCACTGCCGGCATCGATCTGATGCTGCATCTGGTGGCGGAGATGGTGGGGCCGGCCGTGGCCCTGGCGGCGGCGCGCGCCCTGGTGGTCTATTTGCGGCGGGCGGGCGGCGATCCGCAACTGTCGGCGTGGCTGGAGGGACGCAACCACGTGCACCCGGCGGTCCACCGCGTGCAGGACGCCATCGCTGCCGACCCGGCCCATCCCTGGACGCAAGAGTCCCTGGCCGATGTGGCGGGCGCCAGCCCCCGCCACCTGTCGCGGTTGTTCAATGATCATACGGGAATGACCCTGCCGGACTATGTGAACCGGCTGCGGGTAGCGCTGGCGGCCCAGTTGCTGAGCCATACGCGGCTGGACATGGAAAGCGTGGCGGAGCGGGCGGGCTTCGCGTCCACCCGCCAGATGCGGCGCGTCTGGCGGGTGTATCACCCCACGTCGCCCAAGGCGGCGCGGGGATTGGGGAACGCCTAATTCAACACCGGAACGACGGACACCGATCTTAGAAGCTGTGAATACGGGCCACGGCCACTTGATCGTTGGCGTAGGCCTGGCGGGTGGCCAGGCAGGCGTTCAGGTGATCGGCACGCAGGGCGCCCTGCTCAACCCCCGGATAGAGGTCGAAGGCCGACTGGGAGCAACTGGAAAAGGCGGGGTTCTCGTCGGCCACCTGGACGTAGTCATGGTCCGGGGCGCCACTGCAGGCGGCGATGGGCAGCAGCACGCCCAGGGTGGGCAGCAGGCGGGCGGGTAGCAGGCGGCGCACCCAGTGATTGATCTGCTTGGTCATGACGTCATCCCCAAATTTCAGCGTCGTTCCGTATCGCAAAGCTAGCGAAGCGAGACGCGAGCGGGAGTGACGGGCGTCATAAACGCGTCATTACTCAGGCATGGACCGCCTGCGTGCGCCGCATAACAGGCAGAACCGGAAAACAACCTAACCGTGGAAAGTTTATTAACCCTGCGTGTCCTGGTGCGCCCGCCAGGCGTGGGCCAGGCGCACGAAGCCTGCCACGTCCACCTCCTCCGCCCGGGACGTGGGGAGGATGCCGGCGGCTTCCAGCAGGGGTTCGGGCTGGGCCACCAGGCCCTTCAGCCCGGCACGCAGCATCTTGCGCCGCTGGTTGAAGGCGGCCGCCACCACCCGCTCCATATCCTTGAACGACGGGGCGTCGGCCGGCAGGATGCGCGGGGTGATGTGCACCACCGCCGACATGACCTTGGGCGGCGGGGAAAAGGCCTGCGGCGGGATGTCGAACACCAGCCGCGCGTCGGCCAGCCACTGGCTCATGACCGCCAGGCGGCCGTAATCCTTGGTGCGTGGCTTGGCGACGATGCGGTCCACCACTTCCTTCTGGAACATCAGCGTCAGGCTGCGGAATTCCTGGATCTGGCGCAGCCAGCCCACCAGCATGGGCGTGCCCACATTGTAGGGCAGGTTGGCGACGATGGCGCGCGGCGCCGGGGCGATGGCGGTCATGTCGACCTCCAGCGCGTCGCCCTCCACGATGGTCAGACGGCCGGCGGCGGCGGCCACCACATCGGCCAGGGCCGCGACGAAACGGCTGTCCCGCTCCACCGCCACCACGGCCTTGGCGTCGCTCTCCACCAGGGCGCGGGTCAGGCCGCCGGGGCCGGGCCCGACCTCGATGGCGGTGACGCCGGCCAGGTCGCCGGCCGCCGCGGCCACCCGCGCCGTCAGGTTCAAATCCAGCAGGAAATGCTGGCCCAGCGCCTTGCGGGCGCCCAGGTCGAAACGGGCGATGACGTCGCGCAAGGGCGGCAAATGGGCGAGGCTGGTCATGAAGCGATCTTGATACGAGAGAATCAGGCGGCGGCGCGCTGCCGCGCCAGGCGGTCGGCCGACAGCAGGGCCGCGACCAGGCTGGACGGGCTGGCCTGGGCCGTGCCGGCCAGGGACAGGGCGGTGCCGTGGTCGGGGGAGGTGCGGATGAAGGGCAGGCCCAGGGTGATGTTGACGCCCGTGTCGAAATCCAGGGTCTTCAGCGGGATCAGCCCCTGGTCATGATACTGGCAGATGACGGCGTCATAGGTCGCGCGCGCGCCGGCATGGAACAGGGTATCGGCCGGCAGCGGGCCGGCGACGTTCATCCCCTCTTCCCGCAAGGTCGCCACGGCGGGGGCGATGATCTCGATCTCCTCCCGCCCCATGGCACCGCCCTCACCGGCATGCGGGTTCAGGGCGGCCACGGCCAGGCGCGGCTGACTGAGGCCGAAGTCCCGGCGCAGCGCCTGGTGGGTAACCCGCGCGGTGTGCAGCAGCACCTCGCGCGTCAGCTGACCGGCCACATCCTTCAGCGCCACATGGATGGTGGCCAGGGCCACCCGCAGGCCGCCTCCCTCCAGCAGCATGACAGGCTCCTCACTCATCCCCGCCAGGTGGGCCAGATATTCGGTGTGGCCCGGGTGGCGGAAGCCGGCGGCGTAGAGGCTGCTTTTCTGGATGGGGTTGGTCACCACGGCCGCCGCCTGGCCCGCCCGCACCAGGGCCACAGCCCGGTCTATGCTGGCGATGACGGCGGCGCCGTTGGCCGGATCCGGCTGGCCCGGGACCACAGGGGCGGCCAGGTCCTGGCGCAGCACCGGCAGGGCCTCATCGAAGACAGTGACGGTTTCCGCCGGATCGGCGATCTCCCGCACCGCGGCATCGAGGCCGGTGGCGTGGGCCAGGGCCGCTAGGCGGTCCGGACTGTCGATCAGGAAAAAGGGCGGCAGGCCCCGGTCACGCCGCAGCCGCCAGGCCATCAAGGCGATCTCGCCGCCGATGCCGGCCGGTTCGCCCATGGTCAGGGCCAGGGGCAAGAGGGACGAAGAAAGCGGCGCGGTCATGAAACGGATCGGGGGGGCTGTCGCCCCCCGCCCCTCAGCTACGGATGTCGATGGTGGCGGCACGCCGCAGGTCGCGCAGGTTGCGCCGCTGCAGCATGTCCATACGCTCGCCGCCGATCATGTTGGCCACCTGGTCGCGCGGCGGGGCACTGCCCTCCGGCACCTTGCGGTCGCAGACCATCAACAGCATCAGGCCGGCCTGGGTTTCCAGCGGGTCGGTGGCCTGGCCCACGCCCAGGCGGCCGATCAGCTTGGACAGCTCGCCCGGGATGTCGCCCAGGCGGGTCATGGGCTGGGCACGGGTGGTTGAGCCCGGCAGGTTGGCCTTGGCGGCGGCGGCCAACGCCTCACAGCTGTGCGAGGTGTCACCGATCTTCTTCACGGTCTGGCCCAGGGCCTGGACGTCCGCGCCGGGCGGAACGGGCACCACCACCTGGCCCACGGACACCTCGATGTCGGCGGGATCGCCACCGGTCACCGTGCGTTCGTCCCGGACCAGGAAGATGTAATAGCCACCGGCGCCGCGCAGCGGCACCGAAACCTGGCCCGTGGGCAGGCGCTGCAGCGCGCGATCCAGCGCCGGTTCCAGCTGCCCCTGCTGCACCCAGCCCATGTCGCCGCCGGCCGCGGCCGTGGCGCTCTGCGAGAACTGCTGGGCCACGGCCGCGAAGTTGGCGCCATGGGTGATCTCACCGACCAGCTTGTCCGCCAGCTGATGGGCGTCCTGGTCCAGCTTGGGATTATCGACGGAGATGAAGATTTCCGTCAGCAGGTACTCGGGCTTGCCCGCGTTGGCGATGATGCGCTGGGTCCGGCTATCGATCTCCTCGTCGCTCACCTGGATGGTGGGGCGGATGCGGCGCTGCACCACCTTGTTCCAGGCGATGTTGGCGCGCATCTGCTCCTTCAGGGAGGAGACGGGCACGCCTTCGCGTTCCAGGTTGGCGGCGAAGCTTTCCGGCGAGGGAGCCTTGTTCTGCTTGGCCAGGCGGGCGAACTCACGGTCCACCTCCTCGTCCGTCACCACCAGGTTCTGCTTCTTGGCTTCCTGCAGCTCCAGCTTCTCGTCGATCAACAGGCGCAGCACCTGGGGCTTCAGCTTCTGTTCCACGTCCGGCGTGTCGGGCAGGCCGGTGTTGACGATGGCCAGGCGCATGCGGCCGGCCAGGTCGGTCTGCGAGATGGCCTCGTCATTCACCACGGCGACGATGCGCTCTTCCTGCTGGCCCTGCTGGGCCGCGACGCGCGGGCCCAAGGCCATGCCGTTGGTGGCGGCGGCCGTCCGGGGGCCGGCCAGCTGCGCCAGCGCGGGCGTGGCCAAGCTCGTGCCCAGGGTCAGGCCGAAGGCGAGCACGGCAGCGGCGGAACGGCGGGAAAGTTGGATCATCTGACCTTACCGGAAAAGCGGGGACCGGGAAAACGGGAACCGGGGAAAAACGGAGAACGGAACTTATAGAGCCAAGGGGGGGCGAAGGCAAACGGCCCCCGCAACCATGGGTGCGGCGCGGAGTGGGCGTTCAGCCATCCTCCAGGTGCAGCAGGGCGGCGGTTCCCAGCATCAGGCAGACGCCGGCCGGCGCCCAGGCGGCCAGGAAGACCGGCAGCACGCCGCTGCGGCCCAGCGCCTGGATGATGTTCTGGCTGACGAACAGCACCAGCGCCGTCACCAGGCCGGTGCCCAGCATCTGCAAGGTGCCGCCCCGGCGGGCATGGCGCAGGGAGAAGGTGCCGGCCAGAAAGACCATGGCGCAGAAGAAGGCCGGCACGGCCAGCATCGACTCGTAGTACATGCGGTGCCGCACCGACGACAGGCCCGCCTGCTCCAGCGTCTGGATGAAGCTCGGCAGTTCCCAGAACGACAGCGTGTCCGGCGGGGCGAAGCTTTCCTGGATGCGGGCTTCCGTCAGGTCGGTCGGCAGGGCCATGCCGTCGACATGCTGGGTCGGGCGGCCCGGCCGGTTCAGCCAGGCGTTGCGCAGCACCCACTGGCCCTTCTGCAGCTCCGCCGTTTCGGAATCGAGGCGGCCCACCGGGATCTGGTCGCTGCCATTGAACAGCAGGATGGTGACGGTGCGCAGGTTCACGGGCTTGCCCGGCCCCACGGATTCGGCGTGGATCAGGTAGTTCCCGTTATCCCCCTCCTGCACCTGGCGCAGCCAGACACCGGAGCGTGCGACGTCCAGCGAACTCTGCTGGCCGCGCAGATAGCGGCTTTCCAGCTGCTCATACCGCGCCAGCATGGTGGCGAAGACGGGGCTGAGCAGGGTGATGTTCAGGATGCCGGCCACCAGGGATGTCAGCAGCACCGGCGTCATGAACTGCCACACGGAAATGCCGGCGGCGCGCACCACCACCAGCTCCGCGCTGCGGGTCATGCGGAAGAAGGTGTACATGGCACCGAACAGCACGCCGAAGGGGAAGATCTGCTGGCCGATTTCCGGCAGCTTCAGCAGCGCCATGCTCAGCACGATCTGGAAGGTGGCGTCCGTCTTGGCGGCGGCCCGGCGCAGCAGCTCCACCGTGTCCAGCAGCAGGACGAGCGCCAGCATGCCCCCGAGGATGATCAGGAACCAGAACACGAACTGGCGGGTGATGTAGACGGACAGCGTGGGCGAGATGCGCATGATTTCAGGCCGCCTTTCCGCCCAAAGGTCCCGTGGCGGGTGGCCCCGCCGGCGGGGTGCCGGACCGGCCCGCCCCTCCGCGGCTCAGACGCCGCCAGTTCTCCAGATACCAATACCCCATGGCCACTGGCAGGATGCCCACGACATACAGCACGGCATTGAAGGCCTGTGTCTTCACCGCCAAGTTGGAGATGCCCAGCATCATGGCCTGCAGCAGCATGCCGAAGACCACGGCCAAGGCGATGCGGCGGGCCTGCCCGCGGCGCGAGAATTCACCGGACATCAGCGCCGTCAGCGCGATCATGGCGAAGGCGGGCGCCAGCAGCGGTGTCGCGAAACGCTGGTGCAGCTCCTGGTTAAGGCGCGGGCGCAGCTGGGTGTCGGTCGGGTTGCCGGTGTCGAATAGCAGGTCGCTCAGCGTCCGTTCGCGCGGGTCAGGCCAGCGCTGCGCCTCCCCAGCGTTCAGCACCTTCAGGTCCACCGTGTAGCGCTTGAATTCCAGGTTGGAGGCGTGGCCCGTGTCCCGGTCGTATTCCTGGCGCACGCCGTCATAGACGATGACGCGGGGGCCGGCCTCGGCCGTCACCAGGATGCCATGGTCGGCGATAGTCATCACCGGTCGCTGCGGCTTGCTGTTGTCGTAGATGATCAGGCCGTTCAGCATGCCCTCCGCCCCGCGCTGGCGGACATAGACGGTTTTGCCCTCGCCCACGTCGTTGAACGTGCCTTCGCGGAGCAGGACAGAGGAATAGTCGGTGCGGATCTCCTCGCGCAGGCGCACGAACTCGCGCTGCGCCGCCGGCGCCAGGAACAAGTTCAGCAGCAGGCAGAGGAACAGGACAATGGCCGACAACTGCAGCGCGGGCCGGGCCAGCGTCAGCGGCCCCATGCCGGCCGCGCGCATGACCACCAGCTCGCTGTCCAGCGTCAGGCGGTTGTAGGTGAACAGCGTGGCGATCAGCACGCCCCAGGGCATGACCAGCGCCAGGAAGGTCGGCAGGGTGGAAAACGCCAAGCGCAGGAACATGCTGATCGGCGCCCCGCCCTCGACCACCAGCTGGATCAGGCGCAGGGACTGCGTCATCCAGATGGTCGAGGACAACCCGGCCGTGATGAAAACCATCGCCACGACAAGGTTGCGCGACAAATACCGGCCGATCAGCTTCATCGTGCTCCACAACACACAAGGCGGGACCGGTGCCCGCCACAACGGCGCCCGCGCATCCCGCCGATCCGACCACCGCGACACCCCACATGAGGCACCGGCGGCCCGGCCACTATAGGACCCCACAATTTGGCGAAACCAGGGCGCGACACCCCGCCGCCAAGCCGACGACAGCCGGCATGGAACCCCGCCCGACTAGGCTTGGCACGCAGTTCTTATCGCCTCCCGTCGCCGGAAACAACCGCCTGGGACAAAAGGTCTGGATTTCGAGCGTTGACGTACAACATTCAGAAATCCTGTATAGGACTTCCAACGCCATAAGGCGAAGCCATCCGGACGGGTCCAGGCGCCAAGACGCCCCCCGTTCCAAGGATCCCAAGGGACCGACCAAGAGAGGCAAGATGAAGATCGCTTACGCCCAGAACGCCCTGCCGCAATCCGGCGTCCTGGCCATCACGGTGTCGCAGGGCCGCGGCCTGGGCAGCCTGGGCGCCGAGTTGGACCAGAAGAGCGGCGGCGCCCTGGCCCGCGCCATGGAAGCCGGCCGCTACACCGGCAAGGCGGATGAGACGCTGACCCTGCTGGCCCCCGGCGGCACCGAGTACGCGCGCATCCTGCTGGTGGGCATCGGCGCCGCCGAGAAGGTGACGGACCTGACGGCCCAGTCGCTGGGCGGCACCGTCGCCGCCAGCCTTGCCCGCGCCGGCGATCCCGACGCCACCCTGGTGCTGGACGGCCATGACGGCCTGGTTCTGGCGCCGGCCACCTTCGCCGCCAACGTCGGCTACGGCGCCCGCCTGCGTTCCTACCGCTTCGACAAGTACCGGACCAAGGAGCCAAAGGACCAGAAGCCGACGTTGAAGAAGCTGACCCTGGCCACGACCGAGCATTCCGCCGCCAAGAAGGCCTACGGCAAGCTGGAGAAGATCGCCGACGGCGTCTTCCTCACCCGCGACGTGGTGTCGGAGCCGCCGAACGTCATCTACCCCGAGACCCTGTCCGAGCGCTGCCTGGCCCTGACCGAGCTGGGCGTGAAGGTCGAGGTGTTGGACGAGAAGCAGATGAAGAAGCTGGGCATGGGCGCGCTGCTGGGCGTGGGCCAGGGCTCGGCCAAGCCGCCGCGCCTGGTCATCATGCGCTGGGACGGCGGTGAGAAGGGTGCCGCTCCCCTGGCCTTCGTGGGCAAGGGCGTCACCTTCGACACCGGCGGCATCTCCATCAAGCCGGCCGCCGGGATGGAGGACATGAAGTGGGACATGGCGGGCTCCGGCGCCGTCATCGGCCTGATGGCCGCCCTGGCCGGACGCAAGGCCAAGGCCAACGTCGTCGGCGTGGTCGCCCTGGTGGAGAACATGCCCGACGGCAACGCCCAGCGTCCGGGCGACGTCGTCACCAGCATGTCCGGGCAGACGATCGAGGTGCTGAACACTGACGCCGAGGGCCGCCTGATCCTGGCCGACGCCCTGTGGTACACCCAGGCGACGTTCAAGCCGCGCTTCATGGTCGACCTGGCGACGTTGACCGGCGCCATCATCGTCTCGCTGGGTAATGAGCACGCCGGCCTGTTCTCCAATAACGACGAGCTGTCGCAGCGCCTCACCGATGCCGGCCTGAAGACGGGCGAGACTCTGTGGCGCCTGCCCCTGGGGGCCGCCTACGACAAGGACATCGACTGCGACGTCGCCGACATGAAGAACATCGGCAGCCCGGGCAAGGCCGGCAGCATCATCGGTGCCGTGTTCCTGCAGCGCTTCGTCAACGACGTGCCGTGGGCCCACCTGGACATCGCCGGCACCGCCTGGACCAAGAAGGACGGCGCCACCGTGCCCAAGGGCGCCTCGGGCTACGGCGTCCGCCTGCTGGACCGGCTGGTGGCCGACTATTACGAAGACTGACAAAAGCCTTCGCAGTCAGGGTAAGATCGGGGCGGCTCGGGTTACGGGCCGCCCCTTTTCTTTTGCCGCCGGACACATGCATGACCGAGGTCAACTTCTACCACCTGCAGCGCAGCAGCCTGGAGCAGACCCTGCCCGACCTGCTGGAACGGTCGCTGGCGCGCGGCTGGCGGGCGGTGGTGCTGTCGACGGTGGAGGAGCGGGCGGAGCAGTTGGCCCAGCACCTGTGGACTTGGCGGCCGGACAGCTTCTTGCCCCACGGCACGGCCAAGGACGGCCACGCTGCCGACCAGCCCATCTGGCTGACGGCGGTGGATGAGCGGCCCAACGATGCCCAGGTGCTGTTCCTGACCGATGGCGCCACCAGCGCCCACATGGCCGACTACGTCCGCGTCTGCGACATCTTCGACGGCATCGACCCCGACGCGGTGGCCGCAGCCCGCCAGCGCTGGAAGGCCGCCAAGGAAGCGGGGCTGGACCTCACCTACTGGCAGCAGACCGACAAGGGCTGGGAGAAGAAGGCCTGAGACGGTCTTTACCCGCACCTTCTGTGCATATGCAGCATGGATGGACGTCGAGCCCCTGGAAAGGTGGCGCACGGCCCTTATCTAAAGGCCGATGAACAGCCTATCCATCGCGCGCATCCTGCTGGTCGAGGACGATCCGGCCATGCGCACCCTGATCCTGCGCGTGCTCAAGGAAAACGGGTTCGAGCCCACCGGCGTGCGCGACGGCCGGGAGATGGCGGACGCGCTGAGCCAGGGCAGCTTCGACCTGGTGTTGCTGGACGTCATGCTGCCGGGCCAGAGCGGTCTGGACATCTGCCGGGATCTGCGGCGCGCCAGCCAGGTACCCATCATCATGGTCAGCGCCCATGGCGAAGAGATCGACATGGTGCTGGGGCTGGAGATGGGCGCCGACGACTATGTGCCCAAGCCCTTCCGTGCCAAGGAACTGCTGGCCCGCATCCGCGCCCTGCTGCGCCGCGCCGCGAACAACAGCCCCGGCGCCGGGTCCATCGGTTCGACCCCGCAGGACGTCATGGTCTTTGCCGGCTGGCGCCTGGACCGGCGCCGGCGCGAGTTGACCGACCCCGACGGTGTGGCGGTGGACCTGTCGGGGGCGGAGCATGACTTGCTGGTCAGCTTCCTGGAGAATCGTCAGCGCGTGATCGGGCGCGAGCGCCTGCTGGAACTGTCCCGCGCCCGCCTGGGTGAGGTGAACGACCGCAGCGTCGACGTGCTGGTCAGCCGCCTGCGGCGCAAGCTGGGCGATGAGAACCGCCTGATCCGCACCATACGCGGCGTCGGCTACATCTTTACCGCCGACGTGGCGACGCTGTGACCCGGCTCGGCATTCACCGCTGGGGCCACCTCTGGCCGCGCAGCCTGATCGGCCGCCTGGGCCTGGTGCTTTTCGGCGCGGTGCTGCTGGCCGTCATCGGCAACGCCATCGTGCTGGGCCAGGCGGAGCAGCATTACGGCGACGAGACCCAGACCTGGCACATCGCGGAACAGGTGGAAACGGCGGGCCATGTCCTGTCCGCCATCGATCCGGTGCGGCGGGGGAATGTCGCGTCCTCCCTCTCCTCCCCCTACCTGACCTTCACCTGGGTGGATGCGGCCCAGGCGCGCGAGGCGCAAGGCGACAACCCCGCCAGCTGGCTGCTGCGCCATGAGATGATCGAGCACCGGGCCGCCCTGGCCGGCATGGACCTGCGCCTGCGCACGGGGCCCGGGACGCCGGTGAAGGCGTTTGACGGCGACGTGCGCCTTCTGGACGGCAGCACGCTGCGCTTCGGCGTCACCGACCTGCCTTCCACCGTGCCGGTCATCTATGCCCAGTTGGGCTCCATCGCCTTGCTGTCCATCGGTGTGCTGCTGATGGCCCTGTTCCTGGTGCAGACCCTGGCGTCCCCTCTGAAGATGCTGGTCAAGGCGGCGGACGCGGTGGGCAACGGCCCGCCGGTGTTCATCCCCACGCGAGGCCCGCAGGAGATCCGGCACGTCGCCCAGGCCTTCAACGCCATGCAGCGGCGGATCGACCGCCTGATCACCAGCCGGACGGAGGCCTTGGCCGCCGTCTCCCACGACCTGCGCACGCCCATCGGCCGCCTGCGCCTGCGCGCCGGCTTCCTGCCCAATGCCGAGGACCGCGCCGCCTTCGACAGCGATCTCGATGAGATGGAAGGCATGGTCAACGACGTGCTGGACTATCTGGGCGGCGAGGAGGATCCCGAAAAGCCGCGCCGCACGGACCTGCCGGCCTTGCTGTCCACCCTGGTGGACAACGCCACCGACGCCGGCCATGTCGCCAGCTATGAGGGGCCGGAGCGCCTGGCCCTGGCCCTGCGGCCCCTGGGCATGCGCCGGGCCTTTTCCAACATCATCAACAACGCCATCGCCTATGGCGGCACGGCCCGGGTCGCGGTGCGCGACACGGGAAAAAGCGCCGTCATCACCATCAGCGATGATGGCCCGGGCATCCCCGAGGCGCAGTTCGAGACGGTGTTCGAGCCCTTTCACCGGCTGGAGGAATCCCGCAACCGGGGAACCGGCGGCACCGGCCTGGGCCTGACCATCGCCCGCCAGGCGGTGACGCGCGAGGGCGGCACCATCACCCTGAGCAACCGGGCGGAGGGCGGGCTTTCCGTCATTATTACGATTCCGAAACGGGATGATCCGGCGCAAAAGGCCGGCAGACACACTTTGTCATAATCGAAACGTATCCGGGAAAAACTCAGGCCTTAAGTCTTGATGGCCCCCAACGGGGACGGTGGTTCCAGGCGCCCTTCGCCCCACCGTCCGGCCGGGATCATCGACTTGAACGCGAGGATTTCCCATCATGGACAGCATCATCGACGGCGTGTCGCACTTCCGATCTGTTGTCTTCCCCGAACAGCGGTCGCTGTACCGCAAGCTGGCCCACCACGGGCAACAGCCCAAGGCGCTGGTGATTTCCTGCGCCGACAGCCGCGTGGTGCCTGAGATCATCACCCAGAGCGGCCCGGGCGAGATGTTCGTCTGCCGCAACGCCGGCAACATCGTCCCGCCCTTCAGCCAGGTGAACGGCGGCGTCTCCTCCGCCATCGAATACGCGGTGGTGGGCCTGGGCGTGAACGACATCGTCGTCTGTGGCCATTCCGACTGCGGCGCCATGAAGGCCCTGCTGAAGCCCGAGGCGCTGACGGACATGCCCAACGTGGCCGCCTGGCTACGTCATGCCGAAAGCGCCCGCCATGTGCTGCGCGAGGCCTACAGCCTGCTGCCGGAGGCGGAGGCCGCGCGCGTGCTGGCCATGGAGAACGTGGTGGCGCAGCTGAACCACCTGCGCAGCCACCCCTCCGTCGCCGCCAAGCTGGCAGCCGGTCAGTTGAACCTGCACGGCTGGTTCTTCGACCTGGAGAACGGTCACATCCTGGCCCTGGACGGCGAGACGGGGACGTTCCTGCCCGTGGGCGACAGGAACCAGACCCTTCAGGTGGCCGTGCGCGGCACGCGCCGCGCGGTGGCCGATCCCTGCTGCGCCCAGCACGCCCATCACGTCACCGCGGCCGAGTAAGGGAGCGTGATGATGCAGCGTTTTTTTCCCGCCACGCTGGCGCGGGACCTCCCCGCGTCCATCGTGGTCTTCCTGGTGGCCATGCCGCTGTGCATGGGCATCGCCATCGCCTCCGGCGCGCCGCCTGAAAAGGGGCTGATCACCGGCATCATCGGCGGCATCGTCGTCGGCCTGCTGGCGGGGTCGCCCCTGCAGGTCAGCGGCCCTGCCGCCGGCTTGGCGGTCATCGTCTTCGAACTGATCCGCGATGCCGGCATCGGCGCCCTGGGCCCCGTGCTGATCATGGCCGGCCTGATCCAGATGGCGGCCGGCATGCTGAAGCTGGGACAGTGGTTCCGCGCCATCTCCCCCGCCGTGGTGCACGGCATGCTGGCCGGCATCGGCGTGCTGATCGTGGCGGGCCAGTTGCACGTCATGCTGGACGCCAAGCCGCAGGCTGGCGGCCTGGCCAACATCCTGGCTGCGCCCGCCGCCTATTTCGGCCTGTTCCCCTTCAGCGGCGACGCGGCCGAGGCGGCGCTGGGCATCGGCCTGCTGACCATCGCCACCATGCTGGTGTGGGAATGGGTGCGGCCCCAGCGCCTGCGCCTGGTGCCGGGCGCCCTGGTGGGCGTCGTCGCCGCCACCCTGGCCGCCACGCTGCTGAACCTGCCTGTGGCCAAAGTGGCGGTGCCGGAAAGCCTGTGGGCCGCCATCCAGCCGCCCGACTTCGCCAACGGCTTCGGCCTGTTCGAGCCCAAGCTGATCGTCATGGCGGTGGCCATCGCCTTCATCGCCAGTGCCGAAACCCTGCTGTCGGCGGCGGCAGTGGACCGCATGCACGACGGCGTGCGCACCAATTACAACCGCGAACTGACGGCCCAGGGCGTGGGCAACCTGCTCTGCGGCCTGGCCGGCGCCCTGCCCATGACCGGCGTCATCGTGCGCAGTTCCGCCAATGTGCAAGCCGGCGGCGTCACCCGCGCCTCCACCATCCTGCACGGCGTGTGGATCCTGGGTGCCGTCGCCCTGCTGCCCTGGCTGCTGCGGGCCATCCCCATGTCGGCCCTGGCCGGCGTGCTGGTGGTCACCGGTTATCGCCTGGTCAGCGTGGCCCATGCCCGCCACCTGTTCGAGCGCTATGGCGCCCTGCCGGCCGCCATCTGGGCCGCCACCCTGGTCACCGTGGTCGCCACCGACCTGCTGACCGGCGTGCTGGTGGGCCTGGGCCTCAGCCTCCTCGAGTTGCTCCCCCAGGTGCGCCGCCTGCGCCTGCTGGTCGTCACCCGCGAGAGGGAAGCGGGCGAGTGGGAGGTGGTGCTGTCCGGTTCCGCCAGCCTGGTGCAGCTTCCCCGCCTGGCCAAGGCGCTGGAAAGCCTGCCCCCCGCCCAGCGCGTCACCCTCCGCCTGCGTTCCCTGTGGTTCATGGACCATACCTGCGCCGAGCTGATCAGCGGCTGGATGGACCGCCGGCGGGGCCAGGGCGAACGGGTGATCATCGACGACGGCGACGTCGCCCGCCACCAGGAATTCGCCGCCAAACTGCAAGTCAGCCACGGCTGATCCCCAGCCGACATGGTTCATCACAAGGAGGAAAACATGCGTTTCACCAAGACCCTGGCCCTGATCCCCGTGCTGGCCGCCCTGGCCATTCCGCTGGGCACTGCCCAGGCGTCCGGCACCGCCACGACAGGGACCGCCACAGCAGGCATCCAAGTGCCCGCCATCACCATCACGGCCGCCCAGACCGACGCCGCGCGCCGCGTCTGCCGCGACACGCTGGGCCTGGCCCCGGCCAACGTGGACTTCGCCGCCTGTGTCGATAGCCTGAAGACCCAGGCCGCCGCCGCTCAGCAGCCGGTACCGGAGGCCCGCGCCTGCGCCGAGATGGGCCACACCCCCGGCGGCACCGAACACCGCCACTGCGTCGCCCACCTGGCATCGGCGGTCAGCCATGCCCAGACGCCGCTGAACTGAGCGGCGTCCTCGTCATCCCTTCATCTCAATCTTGAAATCGGGCGGCGTCCTTGACTGCCCGGGTGCGGCTCCCATCCACCCGGTCCCTACCCTAGCGTCCGCCCGTGCCCATCCCCCTTCCCCGGGGGATGGGCTTTTTTGTTGGTTCATGATCATTCTTTCGACTTGAACAGTAGTCGTTCCAGGAAATTATCCAGCAAAACCGTTCTATTACCGACCATTGCGCCAAACCGAGGCGGCCCCATCATTTAATGTTTCATTTACCTGTTTCATGGCTCTCTTGAGCGGAGCGGCGCCATCATTTCCGCCGGACCCCGATTCCAATGAAGCTCCCCGCAGAGGGGGCCGCCTTTGGCGTGACCAACTTGGAGGAACCTTCCGATGACCATTTCCGCCACCGCCCTTCCGTTCCCCGGTGCGCCATCCACGCCGGCTCCTTTGGTTCGGGTGACCAACACGGATGACCGTCTGGGCGGCGTGGACGCCGGAACCTTCCGGTTCGGCGACAGGCCGGCGGCGCTGGCCCTGGCCTTCATTTCGCCGCACCTGGATTTCGCGCGCCAGGCTGAAGCGCTGCGCCGCCTCGCCGGGACCACACCACTACTGGCCATGTCCACGGCGGGAGAATTGTGCGGCGGTACAGGAGAGCCGGGCCCCCTCTATTGTGCGGCCGGTGACCGGTGGTCCACCATCGTCATCCAGGTCTACTCCCCCGACCTGTTCGCCGGCGTCAGCATACATACAGCGCCGCTGTGCAATGAGGACATCCGGCAAGGGAAGCCGTCGCGCACCCGGGAAGAGCGCGTGGCCCGCATCGGTGAGGGCCTGGCCGGGATCAGGCCCGCCTTCGCCGTGGATTATCGGGATACGCTGGCCCTCACCTTCATCGACGGCCTATCCAACAGCGAGAACTATTTCATGGAGGCGGTGTATGCCAGCCGCCGCTTCCCCTGCCTGTTCGTCGGGGGATCGGCCGGCGGCAAGCTGGATTTCAAGAACACCTATCTCTACGCCGATGGACGGGTTCTTGAAAACCAAGCCGTCGTCGCCTTCCTGAAGCTGGCGCCGGGCAAGCATTACGGCGTGCTGAAGAGCCAGAACTTCGAACGCACCCCCACCCGGTTTGTCGTGGCAGAGGCGGACCCCGACCGGCGCACCGTCAGCGCGGTGATCGATCCGGCAACCGGCCGGGTGGACCGCTTTGCCGACGTGCTGGCGCGCACCCTGAAAACCGCCCCGGCCCGCGTGCTCGACACCCTGGGGCGCCAGACCTTCGGCATCGAAATCGGTGACGAGCTGTTCGTGCGCTCCGTCGCCGCCATCGATGCCGACAGCGGCGTCGTCAGCTTCTTCTGTGACGTCAACATGGGCGATGAGTTGCTGCTGTTGCGCGCGACCGACTTCGTCGACCAGACCCGGCGGGACGTGGCTGCCTTCCTGCGCGGCAAGCCGGCGCCCGTCGCCGTGCTGCTGAATGACTGCATCCTGCGCCGGTTGAACAATGACAAGCAGCTGGGCGGCCTGACGGGGCTGTGGACGGCTCCAACGGCGGGCTTCTCCACCTTCGGTGAGTTGCTGGGCGTCAACATCAACCAGACCCTGAGCGCCCTGGTCTTTTTCGAGCAGGAAGCGGGACAGCCCTTCCACGACGCCATCGTGGATAATTTTCCGATCCATTACGCCAGCTTCGCCAATTACTTCACCTACACCACGCTGAAACGCGCGGAACTGATGAACAGCCTGCGGTCGGGCATCATCCATCGTCTGATCGACCACTTCAACGCCAGCGCCGGCCTGGGTGACGCGTTCGACCAGGTGTTGAAGGAGACGCATGAAATCCGGCAGACCATCAACCGCATCCGCGATGTCGTCATGTCCAGCCAGAAGGCTGCAGAGGACAACGCCGACACCAGCACCCTGGCGGCGGAGTTCAGCCGCATGGCGCAGGCCATGACGGGCCTGCGCGACGTGCTGAAGATCATCGACACCATAGCTGGCCAAACCAACCTGCTGGCGTTGAACGCCACCATCGAGGCGGCGCGGGCCGGGGAGGCCGGGCGCGGCTTCGCCGTCGTGGCGACTGAGGTCAAGAAGCTGGCCACCGATACCAAGACCACCCTGGGCAAGACGCAAGCCAACATCGCGGGCATGGAAACCAATCTGGCCACATTGGGCGAGCACATCCAGAAGGCGCGCGATCAGTTCGCCAACGCCCATGATCGCTATCGCGGCGTCTTCGGGCAAATGAACGAGGTGTTCGACAACACCGCGCGCATCGAGCGTACCCTGGAGTCCTTGGGCACGATGGTCGCCAACCAGCAGCGCAACATGGACGAGGTTTCCACCGACATCGCCCTGCTCAACCGTCTGGAATGAGGCGCGGCCGGGTAAAGGTGGCATTCACAACAGGACTGGGGCGTGGTACAGACGGCTCATAAGATGAATAATTAAAGCATCTTATTCGCGTCTTTCGTTCCGGTCCCTTCATGCATCCCTACCTGCGTTCTTTCCGCCCCGCCCAGCCGGCCCTGCCGGCGTTGGGTCGGGCCCGCATCTTCATCGGCGCGCTGCTGGGCATCCTGCTGACCACGCTGGTCAGCCGCTGGTGGCTGGGCGGTAACGCGGCCGGGCTGCCCTATTTGGTGGCCCCCATCGGCGCCTCCAGCGTGCTGGTGTTCGCGGCACCCGCCACCCCGCTGGCCCAGCCCTGGGCGGTGTTCGGCGGCAACGTGGTGTCAGGCTTGGCGGGCGTGCTGTGCGCCAGGCTGATCCCCGATCCGGTGCTGGCAGGGGCCTGCGCTGTGGCCCTGGCCATCCTGGGCATGTCTTGCCTGCGCTGCCTGCACCCGCCGGGAGGCGCCGTGGCCCTGACGGCCGTGCTGGGCGGCCCGGCCATCCAGGCGGCGGGCTTCGGCTTCGTCGCTGCCCCCGTGGCGGTGAACACGCTCCTCCTCATCGCCATGGGCCTGGCCTTCAACAACCTCACCCGCCATCGCTATCCCCACGTCGCCCCCGCCCAGCCGCAGGTCGCCCGCAACAGCGCCGGCTACACCATCGAGGATTTGGACCAGGTGCTGGCGCATTACGGGGAGCAACTGGACGTGGACCGCGACGATCTGGACGCCGTGTTCCGCCAAGTGGAGGCGCGCGCCTACCAGCGCCGGCATGGCGACATCCGCTGCGGCGCCATCCGGTCCCGCGTGCCGGCGGCCGTGGGGCCGGAGGACACGGTGGCAACCGTGCGCGGCCTGATGGCGGATTACCATATGCGCAGTGTGCCGGTGACGGATGAGGACGGGCGCCTGCTGGGCGTCATCCCGCCCCTGCCGGCCACCGTCCCCGGCCGTCAGGGCATCCGCCATCTGGTGCAACCGGCCGTGACGGCGCTGGCCACCACGCCCGTGGTCAACATCCTGCCCGCCATGACCGCCGGCGCGCATGAAGCCATGGTGGTGGACGAGGTCGGTCGCCTGGTGGGCATGGTCACCACGGCCGACCTGCTGTCGGCGCTTTACGGCAACGAGGCCATCGCGCTGGCGGGATAACCCTTACCGCTGCACCTTTTCCCGCAAGTCGCGCCATTTGTCGACGTTGCGGTTGTGCTCGGCCAGGGACGCGGCGAAGGCGTGGCCGCCGCTGCCATTGGCAACGAAATAGAGGTCGTCGCTGGCCAGCGGGTTGGCCACGGCGCGCAGGGCCTCACGCCCCGGGTTGGCGATGGGGCCGGGCGGCAGGCCGGCCACGGCATAGGTGTTGTAGGGTGACGCCACCGCCAGATCGGCGTGGGTCAGCGGGCGGCCCAAGGGCCCGGCGCCGTTGGTCAGGATGTAAATGACCGTGGGGTCAGACTGAAGGCGCATGCCCAAGCGCAAGCGGTTGTAGAAGACGGCGGCGATATGCGGCCGCTCGGCCGGCACGCCCGTCTCCTTCTCCACCAGCGAGGCCATGGTGACCATCTCCTCCGGTGACTTCAGAGCGACGCCCGGCGCGCGGCCGGCCCAGATCTCGTCCACCATCTTGCGCATCGCGGCCTGCATGCGCTCCACCATCTGTGCGCGGCCGTAGTTCAGCCCGAAAAAATAGGTTTCGGGCAACAGGCTGCCTTCCGCCGGCTTTTCCGTGATGGTGCCGGAGAGGGCGGGCTCGGCCTCGATCAGCGCCACGATCTGGGCGGAGGTCAGGCCCTCGGGTATGGTCAGGCGATGGACCACGGTCTTGCCGCTGCGCAGCAGGGCAACCGTGTCCTTTAGCGAGACATGGGCCGGAAAGGCGTATTCGCCGGGCTTCAACACCTGGCTGCCCACGCCCAGCGCGCTGGTGATACGCACGGCCGCGACGAAGTCGATGTCGCCCCGCACCACACCAGCCTCTGCCAGCGTTTGCCCCATGGCCGGCAAGCCGCCGCGCGAGGACACGACGACGATGCGATCCTGCGTCAGCGGGCCGGGATCGACATAGCGGTGATAGCCGACCCAGGCCAGCGCGGCCAACACCAGAACGACCAGGGCCGCCGCCTGAAACAGACGGCGGCCCAGGGAAGATGCAGGCCGGGATTTGGATCCCGGGGCCGGAACCTTGTCGGTCACGAGCCGGTGTATTCCTTGACGATCAGCGAGGCGTTGGTGCCGCCGAACCCGAAGGAGTTCGACAGGGCGGCCCGCACGCGGCGCTTCTTGGACTTGTGCGGCACCAGGTCGACACCGGCGCACTCGTCGGACGGGTTGTCCAGGTTCAGCGTGGGCGGCACTTGCTGGTCACGGATGGCGAGCACCGAGAAGATGGCCTCGATGGCGCCCGCCGCCCCCAGCAGGTGGCCGGTGGCCGACTTGGTGGAAGACATGGAGGCGGTGTTCAGCGCCTCGCCGAACAGCCGCTTCACGGCGCCCAGCTCGATCAGGTCGCCAAGGGGGGTAGAGGTGCCGTGGGCGTTGACGTAGTCGATGTCGGCCGGGGTCATGCCGGCGCGCTTCAGCGCCATGGCCATGGAGCGGTAGCCGCCGTTGCCGTCATCCGCCGGGGCGGTGATGTGGTGGGCGTCGCCCGACAGGCCGTAGCCCACGACCTCGGCGTAAATCTTGGCGCCGCGGGCCTTGGCGTGCTCCAGCTCCTCCAGGACGACGACGCCGGCGCCCTCGCCCATGACGAAGCCGTCACGGTCCTTGTCATAGGGGCGCGAGGCCTTCTCCGGCGTCTCGTTGAAGCCGGTGGACAGCGCGCGGGCGGCGGCGAAGCCGGCCACACCAAGGCGGTTGATCGCGGCCTCGGCGCCGCCGGCGACCATCACGTCGCAGTCGTCCCACATGATCAGGCGAGCGGCGTCGCCGATGGCGTGCGCGCCGGTGGAGCAGGCGGTGACGGCCGAATGGTTGGGGCCCTTGAAGCCGTGGATGATCGACACGTGGCCGGAGACCAGGTTGATCAGGGCCGACGGGATGAAGAAGGGGGAGATGCGGCGCGGGCCCTTTTCGGCCAGCAGCAGCGATGTTTCGTAAATGGAAGACAGGCCGCCGATGCCGGAGCCGATCATGACGCCGGTGCGCTCACGATCTTCTTCGGTCTGCGGCTCCCAACCGCTGTCCTTCACCGCCTCGGCCGCCGCGGCGACGCCGTAGATGATGAAGTCGTCCATCTTCTTCTGGTCCTTGGTCGGGACCGTCAGATCGGGGTTGAAGGTGCCGTTGGTGCCGTCGCCCCGGGGAACCATGCCGCCGATCTTGGCCGGCAGGTCGGACACGTCGAAGGTGTCGATGGCGCGGATACCCGACTTGCCGTCGAGCAGCTGTTTCCACGAGTGCTCAACGCCCGTTCCCAGAGGGGTAACCAACCCGAGACCGGTGATGACGACGCGACGCATGGGTCAGACCTGTACCTAGTTCCAGAAGAATATTGGGCCTGGAATCGGACTCGAGGAGAAACCCGAACGTCCGGTGTTCGCCTAGGCCCCGCAAAAACCAGCAAAGGCTTTTCCGGTTCCAGACGCCACGCCAGCGCGGTATCGGCGGCGCGGCGTCTGAATCCCGGGAAAGTAGGGGATCAGCCCTGCTTGCTGGAAATGAAGTCGATGGCGTCCTTCACGGTCAGGATCTTCTCCGCCGCATCGTCCGGGATCTCGATCCCGAACTCTTCCTCGAAGGCCATGACGAGTTCAACGGTGTCGAGGCTGTCGGCACCCAGATCGTCGATGAAGCTGGCGGTGTCGGTGACCTTGCCCTCTTCCACACCCAGGTGCTCGACGACGATCTTCTTCACCCGTTCGGCGATGTCGCTCATTTCCTATACCTTCCCGAATTTCAAAGTTGGGGTTGTTTGACTGACTTGTTCTGATCGGCGTGGGCACGTCCGGCAGGACGAATTCGAGCGCCCATCCTTTGGAAAAGTGCCGTCAGATACCACAGCTAGGCGTATCTTGCCTAGCGCCCGCAGGCACTGGGACACCTTGTTAAGGCTGGGCCCCGCCGATACTTAGGGGCATCCCGCGAAAGGACAAGCCCCCAAGCCCCACGGGAACCCGATCAGATCATGGCCATGCCGCCGTTGACGTGCAGCGTCTGGCCGGTGACGTAGCCGGCCTCGGTGGAGGCCAGGTAGAGCACGGCGGACGCGATTTCATCCGGCGTGCCCAGGCGACCGGCCGGCACGCCGGCGGTCAGCTTTTCCTTCTGCGCGTCGGGCAACACATCGGTCATCGCGGTGGCGATGAAGCCGGGCGCCACGCAGTTGGCGGTGATGTTGCGCGAGGCGACCTCGGCGGCCAGCGCCTTGGTCATGCCGATCATGCCGGCCTTGCTGGCGGCATAGTTGACCTGGCCGGGGTTGCCGGTGACGCCGACGATGGAGGTGATGCCGATGATGCGGCCCCAGCGGCGCTTCATCATGCCCTTCACCAGCGCGCGCGACAGGCGGAAGGCCGCGGTCAGGTTCACGTCGATGACCGACGCCCAGTCCTCATCCTTCATGCGCAGGATCAGGCCGTCGCGGGTCAGGCCGGCGTTGTTCACCAGGATGTCCACCTGGCCCAGCTTGGCCTCCGCGTCCTTGGCCAGGGCCTCCACGGCTTCCGGATCGGACAGGTTGGCGGGCACGACCACGGCGCGGCTGCCCAGCTCGGCGGCCAGGGCCTCCAGGGCCTCGACCTTGGTGCCGGACAGGGCGACGGTGGCGCCGGCCTGGTGCAGGGTGCGGGCGATGGCGGCGCCGATGCCGCCCGAGGCGCCGGTGACGAGCGCGGTCTTGCCGGTCAAATCGAACATGGGATGGTCCCTATCGTTCTCTCAGGAGGGGTTCAGGCTCAGGCCTTGAGGAAGGCGTCGATGTCGGCGGGCAGGCCCAGCGATACGGCCGTCATGTCCTTGTCGATGCGCTTGGCCATGCCGGCCAGCACTTTGCCGGCGCCCAGCTCCACCAGCTGCTCCACGCCCTGTTCCTTCATGAACAGCACGCTCTCGCGCCAGCGCACGGAACCGGTGACCTGTTCCACCAGCAGGCGGCGGATCTCGGCGGGATCGGTGACGGTGCTGGCGATGACGTTGGCCACCAGCGGCACGCGCGGCGCCTGGATGGCGGTGCCGGCCAGGGCCTCGGCCATGGCGTCGGCCGCCGGCTGCATCAGCGGGCAATGGAAGGGGGCGGATACCGGCAGCAGCACGGCGCGCTTGAACCCGCGCTCGGCCGCGATGGCGATGGCGCGCTCCACGGCCGACTTGTGGCCGCTGATGACCACCTGGCCGGGGGCGTTGTCGTTGGCGGCGGTGCAAACCTCACCCTGGGCGGCATCCTGGGCGATGGCGCGGGCAGCCTCGAAATCGGCGCCGATGATGGCGGCCATGGCGCCCACGCCCACCGGCACGGCGCGCTGCATGCTCTGCCCGCGCAGCTTCAGCAGGCGGGCGGTGTCGGCCAGCGTCAGGGCCCCGGCGGCGCACAGGGCGGAGTATTCACCCAGCGAGTGGCCGGCGACGAAGCGGGCGGCCTTGGCCAGGTCCAGCCCGCCGTCCTTCTCCAGCACCCGGGCCACGGCCACGGACACGGCCATCAGGGCCGGCTGGGCGTTCTCGGTCAGGGTCAGCTCATCCAGCGGCCCCTCGAACATCAGGGCGGACAGCTTCTGCTTCAGCGCCTCGTCCACCTCGCCGAACACGTCGCGGGCGGTGGCGAAGGCGTCGGCCAAGTCCCGGCCCATACCCACGGCCTGGCTGCCCTGGCCGGGAAACACGAAAGCGCGAATCATGTGCGAATACCCTGGAAGCTCAATTCCGGTGCGATGCCCTGTGCCCCATACACGGGCCACGGCGGAAAACCCCGCCGCAGCCTGACGCCGGCACCGCAAGTCGCGCCATGCATACCGCCTGCAATCAATCTGTCAATCATCATTGCAGGAGGCTGCCCCGGGTTTACGTGGGCTGCGCCTGGGGTTTTGGCCTGTCCAGACAGCATTCAGGCCGCCGTCCAGGGTATGAAAGGCCTGCCATACCCCTCCGGTGTCTCGGGATTGAGGAACGTCTCCAATGCCTCCGCCGACACCTCGGCCTCCGCCGCGATACGCCGCGCCAGTTCCACGGCAGCATTGCGCATGCGTCCCGGCGGGCGGTCTAGCCAATAGCTGGTGGGGTTCAGCGCCGTGCGCGGGTCCACCGGCACCACCCGGCCGCTGCGCAGCTTGGACCGCACCAGCGGCGGCCGGGCCAGGGCGATGCCCAGACCGCAGACACAGGCGTCCAGCACCAGGTTGTAATCCTCGAACCGCCTGTCCTGCGGGCGCGGCTTGTAATCCAGCCCATGGGCGGCGAACCACGTGCGCCAGCCCGATGCGTCGGAGTCGTGGATCAAGGGGAAGGCCAGCAGGCGTTCCGGATCCCCTTCGCCAATCTGGGCCGCCAAACCGGGAGCCGCCAGGGGATAGCACCATTCCTCGAACAGCTTCAGTGAGACACGGGCCGGCATGGCGCCCCAGCCGCAGCGGATGGCCAAGTCCATGCCCTCATCCGCCAAATCCAGCGCGCGGTGGTCCACCGACAGCAAGATTCGGAGTGCGCCGCCGGGGTCCGCCTCCCTACCCTCCAGATCTGCGAGCCGGGGCATGAGCCACAGCCCGCAGATCGAGGGCAGCGAGGTCAGCCGCACCACCGCCGTCCCCCGGGGTTCCGTCCAGCGGTTGGAGGTGTCGGCGATGAGGGCGAAGGCCTCACTGGTGCGTTGGAACAGACGCTGGCCGTCCGGCGTCGCCACCACGCCCCGCGCCTGGCGGTGAAACAGGCGCAGGCCCAGCCATTGCTCCAGCTTGGCGATCTGCCGGCTGACGGCGCCATGGGTAACGTTCAGGGACTCCGCCGCGGCGGAGAAACTGCCCGTGCGGGCCGCAGCCTCGAACGCGCGCAGCGCGTCCAGGGGCGGCAAGGGGTGGGAGCTGTGATCCATACTCACAGTTGGCTGCCGATTTCATCGATTGTCAATCAGCTGCGCCCGGGGCGTACTGATGCCGTGTCACCTTCCCCTCTTGGATTCGCCCCCATGTCCGCCACCCCGCTCGCCCCCACCTGTGACTCCGCCGCAACCGTCGGCCTTGCGCCCTCCAAGGGGACCCGGCTGGACGGGGGCACCCTGGCCATCGTGGTGGTCACCATCGTCATCTGGGCGTCCGCTTTCGCCGCCATCCGGGCGGGCCTCAAGGCCTTCGGTCCGCTGGAACTGGGGGCGGCGCGGTTCTCCATAGCAGCGGTGCCGGCGGGCCTGTACCTGCTCATCAGCCGGCCTTCCCTGCCGCGCCTGGGCGAGGTGTGGCGCTTCGCCACCGGCGGCCTGCTGTTCGTGGCGCTGTACACGGCGCTGCTGAACATGGGGGAGCGCACGGTGTCCTCCGGTGCGGCCGCCTTCATCATCAACATCAACCCCATCATCACCGCCGTCTTCGCCTCCTTCCTGCTGGGGGAGCGATTCGGCCGCTGGGGCTGGATCGGCACCGCCGTGTCTTTCAGCGGTATCGGCCTGATCGCCCTTAATGAAGCGGTGGGCAGCGGCACCGGCCTGCAGCTGGGCTGGGGCGCCCTATTGGTGCTGGGGGCCGCCCTGTGCAACTCCATCACCACCGTGGTGCAGAAGCCGCTGTTCGCCCGGCACAAGCCCCTGACCGTGTCGGCCAGCAACATGGTGATCGGCGCCCTGGCCCTGTCGCCCTGGCTGCCCGGCGCCTATGCCCAGGCCCAGGCCGCCCCCCTGCCCGGCCTGATGGCCGCCCTGTACCTGGGCGTCATGCCCAGCCTGGTCGCCTACGCCACCTGGACCATCGTGCTGTCGCGCATGCCCGCCGCCCGGGCCAGCAACTTCCTCTACTGCGCGCCGCCCCTGGCCATGCTGCTGGGCTATGTCTGGCTGGGCGAGGTGCCGACCGTGATGGGCATCATCGGCGGCCTGATGGCCCTGGGCGGTGTCGCCATCGTGAACCTCAAGCGTTGAGGCTATCCCCTTAAGGTAAGGGGGAATTCCGTTTCGGCGGGACCGGCGCGACGGTAGAATGCGTCCGTCCCGCCTACCCTGCCGCCCGCCCCCATGCCATGCCCCTGCCCAGGCCCCGGATCCTTCTGGCCGCCCTGACCCTGATGTGTGCCGGCGCCGCGGCGGCGAGCCTGATGCCGTCCCGCGCCAATTCCCATTTGGGTCCGTTGTCTCCCCCCTTGCCCAACGACATCTATGTCTGGCAGCGCGCCTGGACGCCGGCCCTGGGCCAGGCGATGGACCAGGCGGCGCCCGACGTCGCCGCCTGGCGTGTGCTGGCGTCGGAGGTCTCGGCGGAGGGGCGGGTGGCCCCCGTGCTGCTGAACGATGCACGGTTGGAGGCCCTGCGCGCGCATCTGGCCGGGCGGCCGGTCATCCTGGTGGTGCGCATCGACGGCCGGTTGAGCGATACCGATCCCGCCCCCCTGGTGGCGGCGGCCCTGGCACCGCTGGAGCGTTGGCGTGAGGCCGGAGTCGCGGTGGCGGGGCTGGAGATCGACCATGATTGCCCGACGTCGCGCCTGCCCTTCTATGCCCGCTTCCTGACGGACCTGCGCGCGCGGCTGGGCGGCGGCGGGTTGGACGGCACGCGCCTGTCCATCACCGCCCTGCCCACCTGGCTGCCGGCCCCCGCCCTGGCCGACGTGGTGGCGGTGCCGGATGAGGTGGTGCTGCAGGTCCACGCCGTGGCCGCCCCCACCGACGGGCTGTTCAACCCGGCCCAGGCCGCCCGTTGGGTCGCGGCCTACGGCCAGCGCTTCGGCACGCCCTTCCGCGTGGCGCTGCCCGACTATGGCGCGCGGGTCAGCTGGAACGCCGATGACAGCCTGGCGACGGTGGAGGGCGAAACGCCCCTGCTGGGCGGCGGTGCACATGCCGCGGAGCTAATGGCCCGGCCCGCCGATGTGGCGACCTTCCTGAACGACCTGCGCGCCAAGGCGCCGCCCAACCTCAAAGGCATTGCCTGGTTCCGCCTGCCCACCGCCGAGGATCGCCGTGCCTGGTCCCTGGCCACTTGGGCCGCCGTGGCGCGGGGACAGACACCCATCGGCCATATCGTCGCGCGGGCCGAGGCCACGGCGACGCCCGGCCTGTCGTCGCTGGTGCTGGTCAATGACGGTGCCGCCGATGCCGAGGTGCCCGCCAGCCTGGACCTGCCGGCTGCGTGCCCCCTGGGCGACGGCGCCAACGGCTATGCCCGCGATCCCCTGGCCCCCCAACCCCGCCTGGTGCGCCTGTCCCCCGGCCTGCTGCCGCCCGGGGAGCGCCGGGCGGTGGGCTGGCTGCGCTGCCCCGATTCCCCCTCACCGCTGGTGATCCATGTCCGCCCCTAGCCATCGCGTCCTTACCCTGTCCGTCCTGTTGCTGACCGGCGCTGCCGGCATCGCCATCGCCTGCGGCCCGGACTTTCCCTGGCAGTTGCTGGACCGCCGCGAGGTGACGCTGGCGGAGACGCCCGCCAACCCCTTCGCCTGGGAGGCGGCGCATCTGGTGCCCGCCCCCACCGACACGATGAAGGCAGTGGAGAACCGCTGGGCGACCGACGACACGCGCGCCAAGCTGCGCACCGATGCCGAAACGGCTGGCTTGCCGGCCGATACGGCGGCCCTGATCAGCGCCCTGCGCGCGGCCGGGGACGGCGACAAGGCCTATGCCCTTGGGGAAAAGCTGCCGGCCGCCGTGCGGCTCTACACCGCCGCCGCCGTGGATTATGAGGCCGGCCGATTGGACCAGGCCGCCACCCGCTTCCAGGCGGTGCTGGACCTGCCGGCGGCCGACGGCGCCCCTCGCGCCGTCTGGGCCGCCTACATGCTGGGCCGGGTGGCGGCGAAGCGTGACCAGGCGGACGCGGCGGTGGCCGCCTACGCCAAGGCGCGCGCCCTGGCCCAAGGCGGCGCCCCCGACCCGCTGGGCTTGTCTGTGGCCAGCCTGGGAGAGGAGGCGCGCGTGCGCCTGGCGCAGGCGGGGCTGTCCCTGGCAACGACGGCGGAGACGGACGACGACACGGTGGCGGGCAGCCTACCGGCCACCCTGCGGCTGGAGGCGACCCGGCCGCTGGACGTGGCCGCCCTGTCCCAGGCCATCGGCCTCTACGCCCAGCAGGCGGCGCATGATTCCTACAATGGCGTGTCCTCCCTCCACATCATCGCCCTGCACCTGCTTGAGCATGCCGAGCCCCTGAAGGCCGCCATCACCGACCCGCTGGTGCAGCGCCTGCTGGCCGCCCATGTGCTGGCGTTCGAGGAGGATTTGCCGCGTCAGACCAAGGCGTGGGTCGCCAGCCGGCATGATTCCGGCGAGACGTACCAGGCCCCATCGACCCCGCATCTGGCGGCGCTGACCACCGCCTTGACGGAGGCCCACATCGGGGATGCCGGTGGGCCGGCGCCGGCCGCCGCCGACCAGCTAGCGGCCCTGGCCTACCGCAAGGGTGACTATGAACTGGCCGGCCGCCTGGCGGCGATGAAGCCGGGGCCGCTGGCCAGCTGGGTCCAGGCCAAGCTGGCCCTGCAGAAGGGCGACCTGGCGCAGGCGGCCAAGTTCTACGCCCAGGCATCCGCCGCCTTCCCCGCCACCGGCGACGGCCCCCAAGGGAGCGCCCTGTCGGCGGCCGAGCGCAGCCGTCTTGCCGGTGAAGGCGGCACCGTGGCCTTGGCGCGGGGCGAGTACGTGGCGGCGCTGGACCAGCTGATGCCCATGGCCGACACCTATTGGGGCGACGTGGTGCACATCGCGGAGCGCGTGCTGACCGTCGATGAGCTGAAGGCCTATGTCGATGCCAAGGTGCCGGCCAGCGTCGTCGCCGGCTGGACGCAGACGGTCGACAACAAGCAATGGCCCAACACCCTGCTGGACACCCTGGGCGTGGGCTACAAATACGATGAGGAGGCGGACCGGCTGCGCTACCAGGGCGCGCCCCTGGCGTTGCGCAGCCTGCTGGCCCGCCGCCTGATGCGGGCGGGACGGGGCAAGGAGGCGCTGGCCTATTATCACAATCCGGCGGTGGCCAAGGACGCCCGCGCCTACCTCGATGCGCGGGACGATGCCGGCAGCGCCTGGTGGGCTGCCAGCCGCGCCCGCGCCTGGTTTCAGGCGGCGCAACTGGCCCGGACCAAGGGCATGGAGATCATGGGAACGGAGGGCGCGCCGGACGAAGCCGCCCTGCAAGGCGCCTACGACGTCGGCATCGGCCAGGCCATGCTGCCGCCCGCCGGGGTGGCATACGTGACGGACGGGGAACGCAAGCGTTTCGCCGACAGCGCGCCGCAGCCGGACCAGCGCTTCCACTACCGTTTCATCGCGACCGACGCCGCCGAGCACGCGGCCGACCAGTTGCCGCACACCAGCCAGGCCTATGCCGCCACCCTGTGCTGGGCGGTGACTTATGCGCAGGATCAGAGGATCGCCACCTGGACCAACGATCCCGCCACCATCGAGGACCCCTACTGGCAATCCGTCGTCCGCCGCATCATCGAGCGGGACAAGCAGGCGCAGGGCCGGGTGGCGGCCCTGTATCAGCGCTATCTCAAGACCGGCCCCTACCAGCCCTGGGCGGCCCATTTCGGCCGCGCCTGCCCGGCGCCGGACTTCGACGCCGCCGCCAAGGAATGGTGGCAGGCGCCGGCCCGGCAGGCGCACCGCTGGATAGCACGGAACCACCACAAGGCGCTGATCGGCGGCGCGGCGGTGCTGGCCGTGTTGGTGGCCGGAACCGCCCTGCTGCTGGTCCGCCGCCGGCGGCCTCCTGTCAGCTGAGGAAGTAGTCCAGTTCCTTGCCCTTGTCCCCGGACAGGTAGGCGTCCTGCCAATGATCGTTGGCGGAGAGAAAGCCACCTTGCGGGGTGCTGGGGGCCGGCTGGCCCTTCAGCAGGGCGTCCCGCTCCCGCTCTTCCAGGATGGCGCGCTGGCGGTAGTGTTCATAGACGTCCAGGACATGGACGGCATAGGCCTGGGCCAGCGGCTGGTTGCCTTGGATGATCAGCAGGTTGTCGTCGTTGGCGTAGGAGGCCTTGTAGCCCAGGTTGTGGCTGCCGGTGATGACGACGCAGTCGGGGGAGAAGGGGTCGATCACCACGATCTTGTCGTGGATGATGGCGGCACCGGCGGTCAGCAGCTCGGGCTGCAGGTCGCCCGTGGGCATGTCGATGGCGGCGGCGCGCACCACCAGCACCTGCGGCGCGTCCTTGGGCGCGTAGACGGAGGGCTTGGGGATCTTGGCGCCCGGGGCATCCGTGTCGTCGCCCGTGTCATCGCCGCCGTTGGCATCCCCCTCGATCGGCAGCGCTTGCGGGCTGCTGACGGCGCCCATGACCATCAGGTCGGGGCGCTGCTTGCCCAGGTCCACCGCCGCCTCGATGATGCTCTGCTTGCCTTCGACGGAGGGGTAGAAGGTCAGGAAATAGATGGCGTGCTGCGCCTGGTCCATCAGCTGAAACACGTCGGCCAGGTCCGGCGGCGTGGCCGACGTCTTGGTAGTGGCCAGGGTGGTTGGCGCGCACCAGACGCGGGGGTTGCCGGCGGAATCCGGATAGGCGTGGCCATCGGCCCGGCGCAGGGGCTTTTGCTGGACGTTGTGGTTGGGCGCGCCGGTGTCCGTCTGCACCGGGAAGCTGGCCGTGTCCACCTTCAGCCGGTTCCAATACTCCAGGTAGGCCTGCGCCAGGACGGTATCCTGGGTGAGGATGGTGTTGTTGGATTGGGTGCATAGGCCCGTGGGCGTCCAGTTGGTGCTGCCCGTCAGCAGGGCCAGCGGCGTGTCGTTCGCGTCCGTGCACACCAGGAACTTGTTATGGCCGATATGGGCGCTGTTGTTGAACAGCCGGTCGATCACCTCCCCCGCCGTGCCGTGCAGGGTCCGGCGCGCCGCCTGGTTGGTGCGGTCCCAGGCAGGGTTGGTCTTCGTCGCCTCGCCCGCTGTCGACAGGATCAGGTGCAGGCGGTCGCCAAGCCCCGTCAGGCCGGCCACCAGTTCCGGATCCGACAGCTCATAGAGGGCAGCGTAGACCTTGTCGTTCGGCCCCACCTGTCCCAGGAAATCGGTCAGGGTGGGCAGCACGTCGCCGGTCAGGAAGGTGCGAATGGCGTTGCCCGGCTGTTTCACCTGGTCCAGCACATAGCCCTTGCTGGGCGCCTGGCCGGCAGGGGTGTGCAATTGCTGGCGCAGGTTCTGCGTCGACAGGATGCCGTTGGTGAAGACAGCGGTGAAAGCGCCATAGATCCAGGTGACGGTGATGGGATTGGTCATCACCGCGTCGCCGCAGATGAACAGCGGCCGCGGCGTACCGGTGTAGGCGCCGGGTTGCGCGCTGCTGAACGTCTCCGTCCGCTTGATCCAGCCGGCCACCGGCTCACGTCCCGGCGCCTCAAAGCCGACGGGAATGATCTCGTAGTGGCAGGTGAAGGGCTGGCGTACCGACAGGCTGTCGCGGCTGCGCCGCAGGGTCAGGTCGCGCCAGGAGAATTTCTGAATGGGCCAGACGCTGGTGTCCTGCTGTTGCCATTTCGGGTTGGACTGGTCCGTGAACGCCACCCAGGTGGGCAGCAGCCGACGCTCCCCCTCCTCGTGCACGCGCGTGACCATGAAGCCCAGCAGGCCGTCGATGCGGGCCGTGGGGCGCCACGCCAGATAGGCCACTTCGTTGTTGCACCAGGCGCGCGCGGGGACCTGAGACATGGGCGACCTCCATCACGACGGGAGAGGTCATGGTGCGCCCGGGATATGACGGTTGCGACCGTAGCGTGCATACCTGTCGATGTACCTCCTTGGTTGGAGCCAGGGGATTGGAATCTGGAGACCGCGGCACCATCGACGCGAGGGCCGTCGGCAGGCTAGTCTGTGGCCTGCCACCGCGTAGGGAAAAGACATGAACCGCAACCAGCGCCGCCTGGACAAGAAGCCGGGCGCGCCGGCCGTGCCGGCGGCGGCGCAGCTGCTGTTCGGTCAGGCGACGCAGCAGCACCAAGCCGGCCGCCTTGGGGAGGCCGAGGCGGCCTACCGCCAGGTGCTGGCCCAGGCCCCCCGCCATGCCGACGCCCTGTACCTGCTGGGCGTGATCCATCACCAGACCGGCCGCCACTCAGGTGCGGCCGACCTGCTGAGCCAAGCCGTGGCCGCCAAAAGCGACGCCCCGCACATGCATGCCGCCCTGGGCACCGTGCTGCTGGCCCTCAACCGGCCGGCCGATGCCGTGGCGGCGCTGCAGCGCGCCCTGGCCCTGAAGCCCGACCAGGCGGAGGCGCACACCACCCTGGGCAACGCGCTGAAGGACCTGGGCCGCCTTGACGAGGCCATCACCCATTATGAGAGCGCCATCGCGCTGAAGCCGGACTACGCCAACGCCCACAACAGCCTGGGATACGCCCGCCAGGCGCAGGGCCGGCTGGATGAGGCCGCCGGCCATTACCGCCGCGCCCTGGCGCTGAACCCGCGCCAGATCCTCGCGCAAGTCAATCTGGGCAAGACGCTGATGGCGTTGGGCGACCTGGCGGGGGCGGAGGCGGCGCTGCGCCAGGCCCTGGCGCTGGACGCGGCCCACGCCGACGCGTTGAACAATCTGGGCGCCGTGCTGCAAGCGCAAGGCCGCACGGATGAGGCCACGGCCTACCTGCGCCAGGCAGTGACCCTGGCGCCTGACGACGCCGACGCCCAGCTGAACCTGGCCCGCGTGCTGGCCAGCGACCTGCTGGTGCGCGACCCCAGCCTGCTGCGTCAGGCGCTGTCGCATGCCGAGCGGGCGCTGGCGCTGCGTCCCGGCCATGGCGCCACGCTGGACGCGCTGGGCACCATCCTGCAGCGCCTAGGCCGCCTGACGGAGGCCGAACGCCATTTCCGCGCAGCGCTGGCCGCGACGCCCGGTGACGCGGAGATCGTCCACAACCTGGCCACCACCGTGCAGACCCTGGCTCGCCAGGATGAAGCGGAGGCGCTGTACCGCCAGGCACTGGCCCTCAACCCCGACCATGCCGACGCCCGCTATTGCCTGGGTACCACGCGGCTGGCCGCCGGGGATCTGGCCAGCGGCTGGCCGGATTATGAGGCGCGCTGGCGGGGCCGGCAGCTGACGCCTTTCTGGCGCCCCTTCCCCGTGCCGCAATGGCGGGGCGAGAGCCTGGCGGGCAAGCGCCTGCTGGTGTGGGGGGAACAGGGCCTGGGCGATGAGATCCTGTTCGCCAGCCTGCTGCCCGACCTGCACCGGCGGGTGACGGCGGAGGGCGGGCAGCTGGTGGTGGAGTGCGCGCCCCGCCTTGTGGGCCTGATCGGCCGCGCCCTGCCGGGCGTGGTGGTGCGGGCCCCGACCTCCGCCCCCGGCGCGCCCACGCTGACGGACATGGACCTGCACCTGCCCATGGGCAGCCTGGCCGGATTGCTGCGCCCCCGCCTGGCGGACTGGTACGGGGGCGCCCCCTTCCTGACGCCGCGCGCGGATCTGGCCGCGCTGTGGCGGGACCGGCTGGACCACCTGGGCCCCGGCCTGCGCGTGGGCATCAGCTGGCGCAGCGGCATCCGGCGCGGCGACCGCGACGGCGCCTATACCACCCTGGCCGACTACGCCCCGGTGCTGACCCTGCCCGGCGTCATTCCCGTCACCTTGCAATACAGCGCGCCGGAGGAGGAGTTGCGGCCGGTGGAACAAGCCCTGGGCCGGCCCCTCCACCGCTGGCCCGATCTGGATTTGCGCGAGGATATCGAGGGGGTGGCCGCCCTGATCGCCGCGCTGGATCTGGTGATCACCCCCCCCTCGGCGGTGGGAGAGCTGGCGGGGGCGCTGGGCGTGCCCTGCTGGCGCCTGGGCATCGACCATGACTGGTCCATGCTGGGCACCGGCGCGCGGCCGTGGTTAAACACCATGGCCGTCATCCCGGCGGCGCCGCACGGGCCGGCGGCGGCCGGCCGCGTCGCCCTGGCGGCGCAACGTCTGCTGGCGCTGACGGGGGCGCGGGCAGACCACCTTTTCCCTTGCCCCTCGGGGGGCGTTCCTATATAAGCCCGCGCTTCAACCGCTCCTTGCCGGTGCCTTTGCCATGGCGCCGGCTAGGTCCGTGCGGCTGACCCACCCCCTGGTCCCCGGAATGATCCGGCGCCCCGGGCGGGAACAGCGGCGGACCACGTAACAGCCATGAGGAGTATCAAATGGCTTTGTATGAGACCGTGCTGATCGCACGGCAGGACATCACGTCCGCCCAGGTGGAAGGCCTGACCGAAACCTTCACCGGTATCCTGAAGGAGAACGGTGGCCAGGTTGCCAAGGTCGAGCAGTGGGGTCTGAAGACCCTCACCTACAAGATCAAGAAGAACCGCAAGGGCCACTACGTCTACTTCGCCCACGATTCCGCCCCGGCCGCCGTCGCCGAGATGGAGCGTAACATGGGCCTGAACGAAGACGTCCTGCGCTTCATGACCACCCGCATCGAGAAGATCGAGGAAGGTCAGACCGCGATGCTGTCCAACAAGGGCGATCGCGGCGAGCGTGGTGAACGCGGCGAGCGTGGCGAGCGCGGTCCGCGCCGCTTCGACGACCGCGGCGATCGTGGTGACCGCGGCGATCGCGGCCCCCGTCCGCCCCGCCGCATGGAAGCCTCTTCTGAAGGAGACCGGGCATGAGCTTCGGCACCCAGGGTAACGCCGGCGCCCCGCGTCCGGCCGGTGGCGGCGGTGGCCGTCGTCCGTTCTTCCGTCGTCGCAAGACTTGCCCCTTCTCCGGTCCGAACGCCCCGGCGATCGACTACAAGGACGTGAAGCTGCTGTCGCGCTTCATCTCCGAGCGCGGCAAGATCGTCCCGAGCCGCATCACCGCGGTTTCGGCCAAGAAGCAGCGTGAGCTGGCCCGCGCCATTAAGCGCGCCCGCTTCCTCGCCCTGCTGCCTTACATCGTGAAGTAAGGAGTAGGAACGATGGAAGTTATTCTGCTGGAGCGCGTCGAGAAGCTCGGCCGCATGGGCGAAGTGGTCACGGTGAAGCCTGGCTTCGCCCGCAACTACCTGCTGCCCCAGAAGAAGGCGCTGCGCGCCTCCAAGGACAACCTGGCTTTCTTCGAGAGCCAGAAGGCCAAGCTGGAAGCGCAGAACGCCGAGCGCAAGGTCGAGGCCGAGAAGGTCGCGTCCAAGATCAACGACCTGTCGGTCATCATCATCCGCCAGTCTGCCGAAACCGGCATTCTGTACGGTTCGGTGAGCGCCCGTGACGTTGCCGAGGCGGTCACCGCCGCCGGCACCGCCGTGGAGCGCAGCCAGGTCGCCATCGACACCCCGATCAAGACCCTGGGCCTGTTCAAGGTCCGCCTGGTCCTGCATCCGGAAGTGTCGGTGAGCATCACCGTGAACGTCGCCCGCACCACCGAAGAGGCCGGCCTGCAGGCCGCCCGCGGTGGCATGGTCGCCGGCCGGCGTGATGACGAGGACGAGGAAGAGGTGGTGGAAGCCGCCGACGAGGCCACGGAAGAGACCGAGGCCTGATCCTTCTCCGGATCGTCTGAGTTAACAGGACGGCGCGGTTCTTCGGGACCGCGCCGTTTTGCTTTTGCGCTTCCGCGAGGCGCCGTCTAGCCTGCGCTGAATTCTATTGGGGGATGCGGGATCATGGCAACGGAAGCGGGTGGATTGCGCCAGGCGGCCAAGTGGGTGGCCATCATCGGCTTGGCGGGCAACCACGTGCTGGCCTACCAGCAGGCGGTGGACCGCATCCGCGCCCCCTCCCGCGCCCTGGCCGATATGGCCGGCGCCATCGGCCAGATCTTCGGCCAGTCGCCCGACCGCTTCAAGGCTGGTGACCTCAGCCTCGGCGACAAGATCGACCTGTTCGTAAACCCCTACACCTCCGTGCGTGACATGGCGCATTGGGAGGGTCTGAACCACCTGCTGTTCTGGCCGGGCCTGGCGGCGCTGATCCTGTTCCTGATCCTGACCCTCGGCGGCAAGCGGGCGTGACGCGTCCGGGCATAACGCCCGTCAGCCCGCCCGCGCCCGCGCGAACAGTTCACCCATGCGCCAGTGCAGGTTGGCGTGGGCGGGGTCGCCTTCCCATTCATGCCAGCCGGAATGGCGGCGGAACTGGCCCAGCAGGCCGGACGCCACGATGGATGCCGCATCCACGGCCACCGGCTCATCGCAGTTGGGCGCCACATACAGGGCGTCGGCCTGGCAATACAGCTCACACAGGAAGCAGGTTTGGCAATCCTCCTGCCGGGCGATGAGGGGCAGGCCACCAGCGCCGCGCTCGAAGACGTTCGTAGGACAGACCTGGATGCAGGTGTCGCAGCGGGTGCAGCGGTCGTCGACCACCAGTTCGATCATGGTCGTTCCTCTCAGGCCACGTTGCTGCGCTGGGCCGGGCTGCGCTGGGCCGGGCTGCGCTGGGCCGGGCTGCGCTGGGCCGGGCTGCGCTGGGCCGGGCTGCGCTGGGTGGGGCTGCGCTGGGCCGGGCTGCGCTGGGTGGGGTCGTCAGCACGCACCCAGACGGTGTCCAGGCCGCCGGACAGCAGGCGATGGGCAAGGTCGGGACTGAGGCTGGGCGCATCCTCACGCCGGTGCAGGCCGCGCGTCTCCCCCCGCGCCAAGGCCGTGGCCGTGGTCCAACGGGCGCAGGCGACCAGGGCCGCCGCCTCGCGCGCCCGTACCCGGGCGGTAGGGTCGGAACCAGGCGCCAGGCGGTCGCGGGCATCGCGCCATAGGCTGTCCAAGGTCGCCAGCGACTGGGCCAGGACGGGCCCGCGCCGGAACAGGATCTTGTCATAGGGCAGCATCTCCGCCCGCACGCCGTCCGTCAGGTGGCGGGTCAGCGCCGCCGCATCCTTCAGCGCGCCAGCGTCGGGGCGCAGTCCCGCCCCGCCGGCGGCCTCCACCCCCTGGTGCGCGCGGCGCCCCTGGGCGCGGGCCAGGCGGGCGGCGGCCTGGCCGGACCAGGTGCCCGACGACACCGCCCAGGCGGAATTCTGCGCCCCGCCGCCGGAGGTCGCCCCCGCGATCAGCTCACGCGTAGCGGCGTCGCCGGCGGCATAGAGGCCGGGCACGTCGGTCTGGCAGTCATCGTCCACCAGGCGCAGGCCGCCGGTGCCGCGTACCGTGCCCTCGCCATGCAGGGTGATGGGGAAGCGCTGGGTGAAGGGGTCGATGCCCTGGCGCTGGAAGGGCAGCAGGATGGCGGGCTGGATCTGGGGCAGGATGGCCCGCAGATCCGCCGGCATGCGCGCCAGCGTGGCATAGACCGGGCCTGCCAGCAGGGCGCGGGCGAGCGGCACCGTCACGTCGGGGCTGCCGCCGGTGTCGATCTGCCGGCCGTCGGCGTCGAAATAGTCGGCAAAGGCGTAGGAGGCGGAACGGGTCTGGGTGGAATGCCGCTCCGCCACCGTATGGTAGGTGGAGAACTCCATGCCAGACAGCCGGGCGCCCGCCTCCGCCGCCATCAGATGGCCGTCGCCGGTGTTGGTGCGGCTGCCCAGCAGCTTGGACAGGAAGGCGCAGCCGCCGGTGGCCACCACCACGCCGGCGGCGCGCACCGTCCAGTCCCCGCCCTCCCCTTGGCGGCGGAGCCCGCGCGCGCCGGCGACGGAGCCATCGACATGCAGCAGCAGTTCCAGGGCCGGGCTGTGGTCCAGGATGCGCACGCCCAAGGTCTCGGCATAACGGCGCAGGGCGCGCAGGTACTCCGGCCCGCGCAGGGACTGGTAGTGCGGCACGCCGCCGGCGGTGACGGAATGCCGGTAGTAGTCCGCCAGCGTGGGCAGGACGCGCCAGGTGGTGTCGATGATGCGCGCCATCCAGCGCGGGTCGGCCAATCCGAAGGCGCGCGCGTCCCGGTCGCGTACCGCTTGGGCGCGCTTTTCCGGGTCCGGCGGCACCCACCAGTGATTGGGACCGGCGGTGGCGGTGACGCCGCTGGTGCCGCAATAGCCCTTGTCGGCCAACACGACCTCGGCGCCGGCCCGCGCGGCGGCCACGGCGGCCCAGCATCCGGCCAGGCCGCCGCCGATGATCAGGACATCGGTTTCCAGATGAAGCGACATGGGGGCAGGTCTCAACGCAGGGGGAAGCCGAAGTCCAGCAGGGTCTGGCGCAGGCGGTGACGCCCGGTCAGGGCGGCGGGTCCGCGCACGCGGTTCGTCACCGTCTCGCTCCAATCCGGGGCCGCGATGCCCTGCTCCGCGTAATAGGCGCGCACTTGGCCGTCATAGGCGGCGATGGCAACTTCGGCCCCGGTGGCGTCGTAGCGTTCATGATGCAGCACCACGCTCTGCGGCAGGCGAGGCTTGACGCCCGTGGGCCGGGCGGGGTCGGCATAGCCCACGCACAGGCCGAACAGAGGCAGCACCTTGGGCGGCAGGTTCAGCTCCCGCGCCACCGCCTCCGTCTCATTGCGCAAGGCCCCGATATAGACGGTGCCCAGGCCCAGCGATTCCGCCGCCACCACGGCGTTCTGCGCCGCCAGGGTGGCATCCGTGATGGCCACGATCAGGGTTTCCAGATAGTCCAGCCCCGCCGCCTCCCCCACCTTGGCCTTGGCCAGGGTGTCCAGGCGCGACAGGTCGGCCAGCCAGACCAGGAACAGGGGCGCCTGTTCGATATGCGCCTGGTTGGCCGCCCAGGCGGCAAAGCGGCTTTTACGCTCCGCGTCGGTCACCGCCACCACGCTCCACGCCTGCAGGTTCGACGAGGTGGGGGCCGACTGAGCCGCCGCCACCAGTGTTTCCAGCGTGCCCTGGGGCAACGGGTCGGGCCGGTAGGCCCGCACCGACTTGTGCGACAGCAGGCCGGTCAGCAGGTCGTTCCACTGGTCCGGGCCCAGCGCCTCCGTATCCAGGGGGACCTCATCGCGATAACGGCGGCGCAGCAGGTAGGCGACCGGGTGGTGGGTGCGTTCCCGGCGCTGGGCGAAGGCCGGAACAAGGGTGACAACGCTCATGGGATCGGACTCCGTGACAATTAGGGGTTCAGCGAGAAGCTGCGGTCGTAGGTGGGTGCCACGTCCACGGGACGGGGAATGACGCCGGCTTCGAAGTACAGGTCGGCCACGGCCTGGTGCACGGCAACGGCGTCGTCCGTCACGGCCGGCAGCACCGTGACCTGCTGGCGGGAAAAGGTGAGGGTAGCGACCTCGATGGGCGTGCCGGTGTCCCGGGCATAGGCCTCCGCCTGTTCCTTGCGGTGGGCCTGCGCCCACTGATAGGCGCGGCGGACGCGGGCGATGAAGTCGGTCAGCTGGGCGCGCTTGGTGGCGATGGCGCTGTCGCTGGCGACGCCACATTCCACTTCGCGCACGGTGCCCTGGCTGCCGACCAGGATGCGCATATGGTCCTGCAGCTGGGCGGCGGCGACGTAGGGGTCCCAGATGGCCCAGGCGTCGATGGAGCCGCTGGCCAACGCCGCCTTGGCGTCCGCCGCCGACAGATAGACCAAGGTGACCTCGGCCAGGGGCACGCCCGCCTGCTTCAGCGCCGCCACCACCAGCAGATGGCCGGGGGAACCGCGCACCAAGCCGACGCGATGGCCGCGCAGGTCGGCGACCGTATGGATGGGCGCCTTGTCCGGCACCACGATGGCGCTGCCACCTTGCCCGAAGTCCCAGACATTGATGGTCTTCAGGCGGGCACCGGCGGCCAGGGCGAAGGTGGTGGTGGCGTCGCCGACATAGCCGAAGTCGATGGCATCGGCGTTCAGCGCCTCCACCAGCGGCGCGCCTACGGGGAACAGCGCCCATTCGATGCGGTAGGGCACGTGGTCCAGCTCCCCCGCCGCCCTCAGCAGCACCTGCACGGCGCCGCGCTGGTCGCCCACCCGCAAGGGCGCCAGTTCGGCCGCCGACGCCGGCAAGGCGAAGGCGGCCAGCAGCGCCGCCAGGACCAGGCCCTTAAAGGTCCGCATAACGGGCCTGATCGGCGATCAGCACGCGCTCCACCACACGGGGGAAGTCGCCGTAGTTGCGCACGGCGTAATGCACGGCGGCGCGGTTGTCCCAGAAGGCCACGGAATTGGGCCACCAGGAGAAGCGCACCTGGTACTCCGGCCGCTTGTACTGGGCGAGGATGATGTCCAGCAGCTCCCGGCTTTCCGCCAGCTCCACGCCCAGGATCTGCGGCTTTTGCGAGAAGTTGACCCACAGGATGGTGGCGCCCGTCTCGGGATGGCGGCGGGCCACGGGGTGCGCGACGATGGGATAGTCCTTGCCCGCGCGGTTCAACGCCTCGCGGAAGTCGTGGGTGACGTGCAGGCCGTCCAGCCGGCGCTTCACGTCTTCCGGCAGGCCGTTGTAGGCGGCCTCCGCATCCACCCAGATGGTGTCGCCGCCCACATCGGGAATGGTGACGCCGCGCAGGACGGCCCCCCAGGCTGGCACCAGGCGCCAGCTGGTGTCGGTGTGGTACTTGTCCTCATGCGCGGCGAGGGGCTTGCCTGCCTTGGCCGCCGCTTCCGCCCGCGCCTGCTCATACTTGGCGAAGTCCGCCGCCGTGATGCCGTGCACCTGCGGGTTCTTGTCCACCCCGGTGGCGGTGGGGTGGGTGTAGATGGGGCCGAAGCGTGCGGCGAAGGCCACCTGCTGGTCGCGGGTGATGTCCTGGTCGCGGAAGAACACCACCTTATGGCGCAGCACGGCCGCCTTGATGGCGTCGCGGGTGGCATCATCCAGGGGACGGGAGAGGTCCACGCCGCTGATCTCCGCCCCGATGCTGGGCTGCAGGCGGCGGATGACCAGGTTGCTCGCCTGGGTGTTGTCGGCTTGCTTCAACGATACCACGCCCATGTCATGCCTCCGGCTGGGCGGCGGCAATGGATCTGCCGCCGGCGATGGGAAATCGGGGTGAAGGGATGTCGTAAAGGGGAGTGTAGGACAGATCAGCCGGGGAGAAATTTTAGAAATGGTGCAGGCCGTCTTTCGATTTCTTAAATTCCCGTCTTGGGTTAAGGCTCTGCACCTCCAGGCGTGAACGGGATGCCATCGATGCCCCGACCTCGATTTTGCTATTTAGCCCTGCTGGCCCTGACGTTGCTTTTCAGTGGCCGGGCTGGGGCCGCGCCCAACGCCGCCTTCATCACCCTGGTCCCCGAGGGCGACGGGCTTAAGGCCGCCTATCACCTGGACAGTCCGGTCACCGACCTGTCCCTGGGCCGGGGCCCCGTCGCCTGGCAGAATCCCGTATGGCGGGTCGAGACGCCGGGGATGGAGATGCGGGGTCCGGAGGTACGGGCCACCGACGGCCGCGCCTTCAGCGACTTCACCCTGCGCATCCGGGAGGACCGGCGCTTCGTCGACCGCACCTATCCCGTGCTGCTGCGCCTGGGCGATCGTGGCTTCCTGGTTTACGGTCCTTTCCTGATGGCGCGCTCAACCGGCATCGGCACGGGCCTGAAGCACGGCGCCGCCGCCACCCTGCCGGAGGGCGGCCAGGCCCTGGGTGGCTATTTCTTCGCCGGTCCGGCCGATTATGTGACCCCCATCGACGCCGCGCGGCCGGATCTGGGGCGCCTCATAGCCCGGCCCGACCTGCCGGCCGCGTGGCGGATGGAGGTGGGGCCGGGCCTGTCGCGCGCGCTGGCCTATTACCGGGCGCGCTTGGCGCCGCGCGACGCCGTGTCCCCCGTTATCGTCTACCAGGACCGGCCGGCCCCCTTCCTGCGGGGCAGCGTCACCGGCGGCGGCATGATGCTGCTGCAGATCGGCGGCGTCTGGCGCGTGCCCCGCCTGGAACTGAAGCCTGAGCGGGACCGCCTACTGGCGCACGAGACCTTCCACCTGTTCCTGCGCCGCCATGACGCCGCCGACTTTCCCGACTGGATGAACGAGGGGGCGGCCGACTACGCCGCCGGCTTGGTCACTCGCCACGGCGCCCTGCCCACCCTGGCGGAAGTGCAGATACAGCTGGATTTGTGCGTCACCAGCCTGGGCGACCGCCCGTTGGACAGCCCGGCCACGGTGGCGCGCAACCGGATGCCCTACGCCTGCGGCTTCGTCGCCCATTGGCTGGTGGATAAGGTACTGCGGCGGGGCGCTGAAAGTGACGACAGGAAGCTGTTCGCGCTGTGGGCCGACATGGCGGCGCGCGACAACGCCACCGCCGGTGACAGCCTGCGCCAGGCGGTTGCCGGAGTGCCCGCCGCCCTGCGGGCGCTGTCCCTGCTGCTGACGGGGTCGGGAGGTGGCCGCTGGGCCCTGTGGGCGGCGGCCGTGTCGGAAATGGGGGGCGCGGCCCGTTACACCGACGGACCGGACCCCCGCGTGCTCCTGTCCCCTTAGGCTGCGCGAATACCCGCCAGGAAGCGGTCCACCGCGTCGCGCAGGCGGTCGGCGTCGCCGGTCAGGCCCTGCGCCGCGCCGTGCATGTCGGCCACGGTGCGGCCCGTCTCCCCCACCGCGGCCGAGACGTCGGCCACGTTGCGTGAAACGTCGCGGGTAGCGTCGGCCGCCTGGCGAACGTTGCGGCTGATCTCGCCCGTCGCGGCCGCCTGTTCCTCCACCGCGGCGGCGATGGCGGTCGACACCTCGCTCATGTTGCGGATGGAATGGCCGATGGTGCCGATGGCGCCCACCGCCTGGTCCGTCGCCTTCTGGATGGCATTGATCTGGGCGCCGATCTCATCGGTGGCCTTGGCCGTCTGACCGGCCAGCTGCTTCACCTCGTGCGCCACCACGGCGAAGCCCTTGCCGGCCTCCCCCGCCCGGGCAGCCTCGATGGTGGCGTTCAAGGCCAGCAGGTTGGTCTGGCTGGCGATGTCGTTGATCATCTTGACCACGTCGCCGATGCGCTGCGCCGCCTCCGCCAGGCTGGCGACGGTGCCGTTGGTCTGCTCCGCCTCATCCACCGCCTTGGACGCCATGGAACTGGAATGGGCCACCTGCTGCCCGATCTCGCGGACGGAGCTTTCCATCTGTTCCGCCGCCGCCGAGACGGTCTGCACATTGCCGGAGGTCTGCTCCGCCGCCTCGGCCGCCGCCGCGACCTGGGAGGAGGTGGCGTCCGCCATGCCGCCCAGGGCGCCGGCGATCTGCGTCAGCTGGTGGGACGAGGCCTCCACCGATCGCAGGACTTCACGCACCTGGGCGTCGAACTCGCCCACCAGGACGTCCACGGCGCGGGCACGGCGCTCACGCCCCGCCTGTTCCGCCCGCTGCGCGTCCTCCAGCCGCTGGCGCTCCAGCGCGTTGGCGCGGAAGGTGCCCAGGGCGCCGGCCAGGTCGCCGATCTCATCCTGGTTGTCGGCATAGGGAATTTCCGCCTCCAGATCACCCCGCGCCACGCGCAGCATGACGCCGGTCATGGCCGTCATGGGACGGGTCACCCGCCGCGCCACCATGACCACGCCACCAGCCCCCAGGCCCAGGCACAGCACCAGCAGCACGCCATCCACGATCAGGCGGCGCAGCGCCATCTCGCCCTCCTGCCGCGCCAGGTCGCGGGCCGCATCCAGTGCCGCCATGGGCACGGCGGCCAGCACCTCGAACGAGGCGTTGCTGCGCGCCATCCACTGGTCGAGCGAAACCGGTGAGGGCGTGCCGGACAGCACCGCCTTCTCGATCTGCTCATGCAGCCCCATCACCTCCTTGAAATAGGCCGCCTCGGCCGCCGTCATGGCCTGGCGCACGCCATCGGGCACGTCCTCGCGCAGGCTCAGCGCCTTGGTCAGGCGCCAGCCGGCCTCCAGCTGGCCGCGCAGACCGGCGGATTGGGCCTGCATGGCCGGGGTGTAGGTCTGCCCCTGCAACACGAACATCAGGATGTTGCGCTCCAGCCCCGCCGCGTCGCGGGTGACGTAAGAGGCATCCTTCAACGCGATCAGGCTGGCGAAGGCCGGGCTTTCCCGGCTGATGCGGGCGCCCAGGTTGGTGCCCACCGCCTCCAGCTTGGCGACCAGGCCATCGCTGGACGCGTTCCAGGTCTTGAACAGGTCGGCGGGGCGCTGGTCCTGCGGCTGCAGGACCGCCTTGTCCGCGACGGCGCGCACGTCGTTCAGGGTCTGGCGCGCGGCCATCAGGTCGGCCACGCCGGCCCCGGCGCCGCAATCCAGATCCGCGCACTCCGCCAGCACCTTGTCCATGGCCGGGTTCGACTTGGCCCGCAGGCCCGCCACCTCGGCCAGGGCCGCGGGCGAGGCCGTGGTCTTATCCGGGATCAGGCGCTTGAAGGCGCCCCGTTCCAGCCGGGTGTTCTGCAGGGCGCGGAAAACGTCGCCCACAGCATCGCCCATGCGGGCCGTGCGCGCCGCCCGGCGATGGTCGGCATAAGCGCCTGCCGTGGCGATTCCCAGCACCACCACCAGCACGGCCAACAGGATACCCAGCACGGCGTTCAGCAGAACGGCGATGCGTACGGATTTCAGGATGCCAGACACCAGACCCCTCCCCCTATCCCGCCGGCGCCGGCACAGGCCGGGCCCTTCTTGCGGGACTACAGGGTTATGGTGGGTGCCACCCCACCCTTGGCATAGATATCCTGATGTATTGCTATCAAAGGCGAAGCCCGCGTCGCCATTCCCGTACCCGAACGCGAGCGGTCCCATCCGGGGCCGCGTCCACCCAGGCGTGCGACCAGGCTTGGCGCGGCTGTTTCCTTAGGCTCGGGTGCCCCGGCGGGGCACGTCAGGGACGCGAATTTCCGGGCATGGGACGGCCCCGTACACTGACGCGAGCGATCACTCGTAGTCACGGAGGAATACCTTGGCCGACAACGCGTCCTGCAAGCAGGCCCCTGGCGTCATCGTCCCGCGCATCGACCGCAACCGCTGCGAGGGCAAGGACGATTGCGTGCGCGTCTGCCCCTATGACGTGTTCGAGATCGGTGTGCTGCCGGCAGCGGAGCGGGGGGAACTCAGCCTGAGCGGCCGGGTGAAGGGCTTCTTCCACGGCTACCGCCAAGCCTTCGCCGTGCGGGCGGACCAGTGCCGCGCCTGCGGCCTGTGTGTCAGCGCCTGCCCGGAACACGCCATTACCCTGACCCGTGCCACGTGAGGCGGGAGCCCTACCCCTCCAGCCGGTCGAACAGGGTGCGCAGCAAGGGCGAGAGGCGTCGGATCTCGTCCCGGTGCACCCGCGACAGGCCGGCCAGCAGTTCCTCCGCCGCCGGGGTCAAGCTGATGACCACCTGGCGCCGGTCCTCCGGCCCCGGGGCGCGACGCACCCAGCCGTTGCCCTCCAGCCGGTCGATCAGGCCCACGGCACTGTGCGGGCGCACGCATAACCGCTCCGCCAATTCCCCGACCGTGACATGGTCGCGGCCAGGATACCCCTTGATGGCCAGCAGCGCCTGGTGCTGCTGCGCCGTCAGGCCGGCGACGGCGGCTGCGTCCTCGCTGAACGACAGGAAACGGCGCAACACGTGGCGGAACTCCGCCAGCAGCTCGTAATCCGCCTTCTCCAGCGGATCCACCCGCTCGGGCGCGGGGGGCGGGGTGGACATGGGGCGGTTACTCCTTACAAACCGTGACACACCAAGAGAGCGCCCCTGGACCCGGAACGCAAGGCAGGGCTGAGGGAAGGCCTCTTCATAAATATCGTACTACGATATATTAAGGCCGCGGCCGGCAGGGATCGGCCCCCTCCTTTCCAACGGTTGCTGATGCGATGGCGAATGATGTGGTGACGGGCGGCGCGGGCCGGCCCATGACGGCGTCCCAGATGGCGTCCCGGATGGCACAAGACCATGTGCTGGGTGATTTCAGCGCGGACCGGCGGCTGCTGATGCTGATGGCCATGGCGGTGGTGGTGGGTGCCGCCGGCGCCGGCGCCGCCTGGGTGCTGCTGCGCCTGATCGACCTGGCCACCAACCTATTCTATTTCGGCCGCGTCAGCGCCGCCCCAGCGCATATCGGCGACAGCATCTCCCAGGGGCCTTGGGGGCCCTTCATGCCCCTGGTGCCCGTCGTCGGCTGCCTGATCATCGGCCTGATGGCACGCTATGGCAGCGAGAAGATCCGCGGCCACGGCATTCCGGAGGCGATGGAGGCCATCCTGGTGGGGCGCAGCCGCATCCAGCCCAAGGTGGCGCTGCTGAAACCCCTGTCGTCCGCCATTTCCATCGGTAGCGGCGGCCCCTTCGGCGCGGAAGGCCCCATCATCATGACGGGCGGGGCCATCGGTTCCCTTTTCGCGCAGTTCTTCCACCTGACGGACGCGGAGCGTAAGACGCTGCTGGTGGCCGGCGCCGCCGCGGGCATGAGCGCCACCTTCGGCACGCCGGTGGCCGCCATGCTGCTGGCCGTGGAACTGCTGCTGTTTGAATGGAAGCCGCGCAGCTTCATCCCTGTGGCCATCGCCGCCGCCGTGGCCGCCGCCTGCCGCCCGGCCCTGCTGGGCGCCGGCCCGCTGTTCCCCCTGGCCGACAGCGCCCCGCTGCCGGCGGCGGGCCTGGCCCTGTGCGCCCTGCTGGGCGTGCTGGCCGGCCTGGGATCCGGCGTGCTGACCAGCCTGGTCTATGGCTTCGAGGATCTGTTCGGCCGCCTGCCCCTGCATTGGATGTGGTGGCCCATGATCGGCGGCGCGGTCATCGGGCTGGGCGGCCTGGTCGACCCCCGCGCCCTGGGCGTGGGCTACGACAACATCTCAGGATTGCTGCACGGCGAGATACCGCCCGCCTCCGCCCTGCTGCTGGTGGCGGTGAAGGCGCTGATCTGGGCCGTGGCCCTGGGCTCCGGCACGTCGGGCGGCGTGCTGGCGCCCCTGCTGATGATGGGCGGCGCGCTGGGTGTCCTGTTCGCCGGCGCCGTCCCCGTGGGTACGACCGGCGAGTGGGCCCTGGTCGGCATGGCGGCGATGATGGGCGGCACCATGCGGGCGCCCCTGACGGCGATGATCTTCGCGCTGGAGCTGTCGCACGACGTGGGGGCGCTGCTGCCGTTGGCCATCGCCTGCGCCCTGTCGCATGGCACCACCGTGCTGCTGCTCAAGCGTTCCATCCTGACCGAGAAGGTGGCGCGGCGCGGCCATCACATCGTGCGCGAATACGCGGTCGACCCGTTCGAGACCATGCGCGTGGCCCAGGTGATGGCCCAGCCGGTGGACACCCTGCCGGCCGGCATGCCGCTGGCGGAGGCGCTGGCCTTCTTCAGCGGCGTGGACCAGGCCGCCGACGGTCCCAAAGCCAAGCACCGCAGCTATCCCGTGGTGGACGCCAACGGCCAGGTGCTGGGCATGGCGTCGCGGACCGATGCCTTGCGCTGGGCCACGGAGGAGGCAACGGATGACGGCTGGACCCTGGGCGACCAATGTGCCGGCGGCTCGGTGGCCGTAGCCTATGATGACGAGCTGGTTGGCCGTGTGGCCGACCGCATGGCCGCCACCGACCACGGCCGCCTGCCGGTGCTGTCACGCGACAGCAACCGGCTGGTGGGGCTGGTGGCACGGCGCGACCTGCTGGCGGTCCGCACCGTCAGCCGCCATCAAGAGCAGCGGCGCGAGGCGTTGCTGCGCCTGGGTGGGCGGCAGGCAAGCTGACAACGCCGCTCAGACGGTGAGCTCCACATGGTGGATCTCACCATTCTGGGCCATCAGGGCCTGCAGATAGGTGGAAATCTTGCGGGCGCCGTCGCTGTGCACCGCCAGGCATTGCCGCAGGGCATCGGCCAGGCGGGCATTCTCCAGCCGTTCCGCGTCGCTGAGGTGGGCATGCTGGGGCGCCAGATGGTCCACCACATGGTCCAGCTCCCGGCCGGCGGCCGGCGATGCCACCGGTGCCCCGCTGCGCACCAGCCCCCGCAGGTTCTGGCGCAGGCGTTCCTCATGGTCCGGTTCCAGCGCGCCGGTGGGGTCCACCTCATCCACGATATCGTCAAACAGGGAGCGGCCGTGACGCGCGCCCTCCTCCGGGGGCTGACGACGGCGCCGGTCACGCTGCCGCGCCTCCCGCTCCTGCACCGCGCCCACGCGGTCGACATGCAGGGTCGCCGCCGGCGGCTGGGCGGGTGCAAGATCCAGAACGGGCAAGGGCGCGACGATCATGATGCCTCCACGGTACAGCGAATCGGGCATGCCCTCAAGAGAAGGCCATTCCATCGTTAGTAGAGGGCGATGATTGCGGCCAAAATCCGTCAACACCGCCTGCACGGTTACTGGCTTTCACCAAAGACATCGGCCTTGGCGCAGAAGTCATCCTCATCCTTTTTCAGGAGGCGGACCAAGCGACGCCTAAGTCCATTGGGGGAACATAGATGGCGTTCCCCGCCGCACCGCGACCGGGTCACGGCCCTCAGGGAACCCGTCGCATCGGCTGAAGGTTGGAACCACGCGGATTGGCGCTAACGATGATGATAGCCATTTTCCATCAAGGGGCTGCGCCGCACCGGACGGGGGCTTGCCCCGGTGGCCGGTGCCCAGTACGGTCGCGGGAAACGGCAGAACAAGGACGTCCAGGATGGACATTACCGGCGAATATTTGGTCGCGGCCCCGCAGGATCTGGTGTGGGTGGCGTTGAACGACGCCGAGGTGCTGCGGCAGAGCGTGCCGCCGGGTTACGACAGCACCATCACCCTGTCCGACCTGGACCCGCCGCATGGATGCGTCCTGCACGGCGACGGCCAGCAGGCCGCCGTCCGCCTGGTTGACACGGGGGACGGGCAGACCCGGTTGATCTTCAACGCCGCCGTCGATGCGGACGCCGAAGCGGACACCCGCGCCTTTTTCGCCCACCTGACAAGCCTGCTGGCCACGGCCGCCACCACCAACCCCGCGCTGGTGGCCGATGTGGCCCTGGCCGAACCCGCCGTGGACGCCGCCGCCATCGCCGAGGCGGTGCCGGAGGAGACGCCGGCGGACGCCAAGCCCAAGCGCACCCGCACCAAGAAGGCGGTCGAGGTCCCCGCGGCCGGGCCGGCGACCGGACCTGAAGCGGCGCCCAGGCGCGCCCGCAAGCCCAAGGCGGAGCCGGCGCCCGCCGAAACACCGGCCGCCAACCAGCCCGCGCCCGCCGAATCCATTCCCCTGGTGGAGTTGGCCCCCCTGACTGAGGCCATGGCACCGACCCTGGTCGCAGCGGCCCAGGATGGCGCCGCGCGCGACGGGCTGGCGGCGCAAACGCCTGAGCCCGCCACCTTGCCGCTGGAACCGGAGACCCACGCCCGCGCCATCGAGCACCAGGTGCGGCCGACGGAGGCCGAAGCCCTGGGTTCCGCCGGCATCTCCCTCCCGCCGGAGCCTGCGGCGCCCGAGCCCCCGGCGGATACCGCGCAGCCCGCCCCGACGATGGCCCACCCAGTCGCCCACGCCGGCCTTCGGCCCATGATCTGGATCCCCCTTCTGGTGCTGGTCCTGCTGTTGCTGATCGTGCTGATCCGCTAAGCCGGCATCACCCAGGCGACACTCCCACTGTCAGCCCCACAGGCTGGCAATCCACGACCCCGCGCCCTATTTGGGAAGGGGCCTGGGCGCCCACCCAAAACCGCGTCGGTATATCCATGACCCTCGATTCCTCCGTCCCCCCTCCATCCCCGGATGCGTCGCAGGACACCATGCGGGTTAGCGCGCCGGTGGACGAGCTTTCCATCCTGCGCACGGTGGAGGGCTGGCTGGCCCAGGGCCAGGCGGCGGCCATCGCCACGGTCATCGCCACCTGGGGATCCTCTCCCCGTCCCGTGGGCAGCAAGCTGGCCGTGGACGCCCGGGGTGGCATGATCGGCTCCGTCTCCGGCGGCTGCGTCGAGGGGGCAGTGGTGGAAGAGGCCTTGCGCGCCCTGGAGGATGGGGAGCCGCGGCTGCTGACCTTCGGCGTGCCCGATGAACGGGCGTGGGAGGTGGGGCTGGCCTGCGGCGGCACCGTGCGCATCTATGTGGCCCCCATGGGCCCGGGCCACGGCGCCTCGCGCCGGCGGCTGCTGTCGGCCCTGCTGGCGGCGGCCGACGCCAAGCGGCCGGCGGCCCTGGTCACCGACCTCGCCACCGGGCAGCAGACCCTGGTGGACGCGGAGCGGCAGCAGGGCGAGACCGCGTTGCCCGAGGCCGTGCGTGCCCAGGTGCTGGAGGCCCTGGCCCAGGACCGGTCCGTCCTGATCGCGCCGGAGGAGGTCGAGGGGGAATGGTTCGCCCAGGTGTGGAACCCGCCCCTGCGGCTGATCCTGGTGGGCGCCGTGCATATCGCCCAGGCGCTGACCCCCATGGCCCGGCTGGCGGGTTATGAGGTGATTGTGGTCGATCCGCGCGCCGCCTTCGCCAGCGCCGCCCGCTTCCCCACGGGCGACGGCGTCACCCTGGTGCGCGAATGGCCGGACGACGCCGTGGCTGCGCTGGCGCCCGACCGGCGCACCGCCGTCGTCACCCTGACCCATGACGCCAAGCTGGATGAGCCGGGCCTGCGCGCGGCCCTGGAAAGCGACGCCTTTTTCATCGGCGCCCTGGGCAGCCGCAAGACCCATCAGCGCCGCCTGGAACGCATGGCCGATTTCGGCCCCACCGCACTGGAGCGCATCCACGGCCCGGTCGGTCTGGACATCGGCGCCCTGACCCCGGCGGAGATCGCCGTGGCCATCCTGGCCGAAATGACCCTGGCCCTGCGCGGCGCCAAGACCGCCCGGCGCCAATGCCAGGCGGCCCAGGCCCCGGGACGCTGACGCCATGCGCTTCGGCCCCCTGCCCGTCGCCGATGCCGCGGGGGCCGTTTTGGCCCACAGCCTGAAGGCTGGCGCGCTGCGCTACCCCAAGGGCCGCCGGCTCACGGCCGCCGACCTGGCCGATCTCGCTGCCGCTGGCGTGATGGAGGTGGTTGCCGTGCGGCTGGATCCCGACGATGTCGGGGAGGATGCCGCCGCGAGCCGTGTGGCTCAGGCCATCACGGGGCCAGGCCTGGCCCTGACGCCCGCCACCACCGGCCGGGTGAACGTGATGGCGGAGGCCGGCGGCTTGCTGCTCGTCGATGCCGCCCGCCTGAACCGCCTGAACCAGATGGACGAGGCGGTGACCGTCGCCACCGCAGCGGCGTTCGCCCCCCTGGCGCCAGGCGCCATGGCCGCCACCATCAAGATCATTCCCTTCGCCATTCCCGAGGGTCTGGCGACCCGCGTGGAACAGGCGGCCAGGAGCGAGGTGCCGGCCCTGCGCCTAGCCCCGTGGCGCGGCATCCGTGCCGGCCTGGTGCAGACCCGCCTGCCGGGCCTGAAGGCGGTCACCCTGGACAAGACAGTGGCCGTCACCGAGGCGCGCCTGGCCCAGGTGGGCGGCACCCTGGTGGCGGAGCGCCGCCTGGCCCATGACGCCGCGGCCGTGGCCGGGGCGCTGGCGGACTTGTCGTCCCTGAACCTGGATCTGCTGCTGGTCATCGGCGCCTCGGCCATCACCGACCGGCGCGACGTGCTGCCCACGGGCATCGGCCAGGCGGGTGGCGCGGTGCTGCACTTCGGCATGCCGGTGGATCCGGGCAACCTCATGCTGCTGGCGCGGTTGGGCGATGTGCCGGTGCTGGGCCTGCCGGGCTGCGCCCGGTCGCCCCGCATCAACGGGTTCGACTGGATCCTGCAACGCGTCGCCGCCGGGCTGGAGGTCACGCCCGCCGATATCATGGGCATGGGGGTGGGCGGCCTGCTGACCGACATCCCCAGCCGCCCCATGCCTCGTCAACGCGCTGTCCCGGCGGCGGCGGAGTTTCCCGTCACCACGCTGGTGCTGGCGGCCGGATCGGCCCGGCGCATGGGCGCCAATAAGCTGCTGGCCGACTATGCCGGCCAACCCCTGGTGCGCCACGCGGTGATGGCGGCGCTGGCCGCCAACCCGGGCCGCGTGACCGTGGTGCTGGGCCACCAGGCCACGGAGGTGCGCGCTGCCCTGCGCGGGCTGGACGTGCGCTTCATCGAGGCGGTGGACCATGCCCAGGGTCTCAGCGCCTCGCTCAAGGCCGGGCTAGCGGGCGTGGCCGGCGGCACGGGCGTGCTGGTCTGCCTGGGCGACATGCCGCGCGTCACGGCGGATACGCACCGCCGCCTGCTGGCCCGTTTCACGGCGGCGGCAGGCCGGGCCATCGTCGTGCCAGTGGCGGAGGGACGCCGGGGCAACCCGGTGCTGTGGCCGGCCGACCTGGTCCCCGCCATGGCCAGCATCACCGGTGATCAGGGTGCGCGTAGCCTGCTGGCCATCCATGCCGACCGGGTGGTGGAGGTGCCGTCCGACGGCGGCGTGCACCTGGACGTGGACACGCCCGACGCCCTGGCGGCCCTGCGCACGCTGGAACCGGTGGCCTGAAGGTCAGTTCAGGCGCCAGCCCAGGCGGAAGTCCTGCTCGAAGGGGTCTGCATGGGCGATGGCCGCCGCCAGAATGGTCAGGCGGCCCAGCCGCCGCTGAAGGGCCTCCCGCCCCGGGTCGCCCACCACCTTCAGCCAATCGGCCACCCGGGTGGCATCCACCACGTTGCAGGACAGGACGTGCAGGATGGCGCTGTCCGCGTCCATCGTGCTCTCCGGCGGCATGCGGAAGATCAGGCCGGCACTCAGCAGGCGCAGCCGCTCATACTCCTCCCCCGTCAGGGTGCCGTTGCCGGAACGCTGGGAAACCAGGCCGGCCAGGAAGGCGTCCACCGCCAGGATGCGCTCCGCCCAGGGGGCCCGCAGCAGGGCGTGGCGCGCCGCCTCGTCCATAGGCTCCAGCAGATCCGACAGCTGCTGGTCCACCACCAGCGGCGCCTCGGCGTAGTGGGAGAAGTCCAGCTTCCCCACCAGGTCGGCCGGCAAGCCGGCCTCCGCGTACTGCTTCCATGCCGCCGCCTTCCGGGCGTGGATCATGGGCAGATCGGTCAGCTTGTCGAAGGGCAGGTCCTCCTGGCCCTCGCGCAACAGGGTGACGCGCAGGGCCGCCTGGCGCACCGGCACCATGGCCACCTTGTCCAGATACTGCCTCAGCGCCGCCTCTGGCTGGAACACCGCCCGGTCATGCCCCTCCAGCCCCCGGGGCAGCCAAGTCGCGAAGGCGGCGTAAAGGCGCATGAAGGCGGGGCGACCAAAGGCGAACTGGTCGTTGTAGCCATCCCCCGGCGTCCAGCTGTCCGGCGTGATCAGCCCCGGCGTACGGAACCAGTCCTCGGGCAGCGTGTCGTCGAAGCGGCTGTCGTAGCGTACGCGCACGATGGCGTCGAAAGGCGCCGCCTTGCCGTCCGGGCCCTTGTGCCCCAGCGCCAGGTTCAGGCAGAGCTGCACCGCGTGGAACATGTCGAAGATGGAAAAGGGCGGGCGGTAGTGCCACCGCTCCGCCATGCGCCGCTTCTCCGCCGCGAAGGGGGGGCGCGCCGTCACCAGATGGGCGGCGGGCTGGTAGGCGGCCAGCATCTCCGCCCGTTCGGCCTCCGGCACCTCGTCCCACAGATGCAGGAAGGTGGTCACCTCATGGCCCGCCACCAAGCGGCGCAGGCTGTCGATGCAATGACGCCAGGTCCGCGGCTGGCCGCTCAGGCACAAGGCGACGCGCATACCCATCCCTTCCCTCGGAAACCAACGCCGCCAGCCCGGCGGAGCGGCGGCCGGGCCCCAGAATGGATTTATCATCCGCCCCGAACAAGCATATTGACACAGGCCCCCCGTCCCTCTACAAACCGCCCCCACGACGGATGGGCGCGTAGCTCAGCGGGAGAGCATCGCCTTCACACGGCGGGGGTCGTAGGTTCAATCCCTACCGCGCCCACCATTCGTCGAAACCAACATGATCAATGCCTTAGATCATGTTGCCGCCAGCGGAGGCTGGCACAGCCCGGACGGATGGGCGCGTAGCTCAGCGGGAGAGCATCGCCTTCACACGGCGGGGGTCGTAGGTTCAATCCCTACCGCGCCCACCATCCGTTCCCCTTCTCCAAACATATTGGCCCCCCAGACATACCGGCTCAGCAGTCGGTGGCCCTCAGGCCATGCCCACGTCGCGCGCCAGGTTCAGGAAGCGCAGGCCGCAGTCGACCGCGATGTCCTGGTCGGTGATGGTGTCATGGTTCAGCAGGAAGACCACCGCGTCCGCCACCTGCTGCGCGTCGGGCGCGCGGTCCAGGGGGTTGCGGCGGCTCAGGCGCTGGAACTCCGCCTCGTCCTGGCCGGGGGCCGGCAGGACATAGCCGGGGGAGACGGTGTTGACCCGCACGGTGGGCGCCAAGGACCGGGCCAGCAGGCGCGAGGCGCCGGCCAGGGCGTACTTGGACAGGGTGTAGGACAGGTGGTCCGGGTTGGGGTTGGCCAGCTTGAAGTCCAGGATGTTGACCACCGCGCCCCGCTGCCCCGCCCCATCCCCTTGGGCCAGCCCCTGATGCAGGGCGCGGGTCAGCAGCACCGGCGCCAGGGTGTTGACCGTCTGGTGGGTCAGGAAGCCCTGCGCCGTCAGGCTGGCGGCGTCATCCCATTCGAAGAGGGAGGCGGAGTTGACCAGGCCCGCCAGCGGCTGGCCGGCGGCGGCGGCCGTGCGCGCCACCAGGGTTTCCACCTGGGCGGGGTCGGCCAAGTCGGCCCGCACCACCAGGGCCTGGCGACCCAGCGCCCGCACCTCCTCCGCCGTGGCCGTCGCGGCGTCGACAGAGGCGTTGCAGTGCAGGGCCACATCCCAGCCCGCCCCGGCCGCCGTCAGCGCGATCAGGCGCCCCAGGCGCTTGGCCCCGCCCGTCACCAGCAGCCAGCGGCTCATGGCCGGGCACCGGCATGGAGGATGGCGACCAAGGGCGACGGCAGGCGGCACGGCATGGGCGGGAACGGCTTTCCGGCTGAGGGCTGAAACGGTTCCTTTGAGTCTTATAGGTCCGCCTTCCCCGCGCGCAACATCCATCGCCGCCGGCCCCGCTTCCGTCGCCCTGGCACAGTGGGTATGCTCTGCAGCCGTTAACCAGCCGCAGAAGATGAGGGAACCTCCATGCCTGCCCGTCCCGTCCGCCGTGCTTTCCTGAAGGCCGGCCTGGCGCTGGCCGCCCTGCTGTCCGCCCCGGTCTTGAGCCAGCCGGCCCGTGCCGCGGAAAAGCTGGTGTTCATGCTGGATTGGCAGGCGGAGGCGGAGCACGGCGGCTACTTCCAGGCGGTGGCCGAGGGCCTGTACCAGAAGGCCGGGCTGGACGTGACCATCGTGCCCGGCGGCCCGGGGATGAGCGCGCAGCAGCTGCTGGCCGCCGGCAAGATCGACGGCACCATCGGCTCCAACGCCTTCTACGTGCTGAACCTGGTGGAGGCGGGCGCCAAGGTGAAGGCGGTGGCGTCCATGTTCCAGAAGGATCCCACCATCCTGATGGCCCACGCCCGGAACACCACCAGCCTGGCGGATCTGAAGGGCCGCCCGATCTTCCTGGGCGATCCCAGCATCAACACCGTGTGGCGCTGGCTGAAGAGCAAGTACCCGTTCGAGGACAGCCAGATTCGCCGCTACACCGGCAACCTGGCGCCCTTCCTCACCACCCCCACCGCGGCGGCCCAGGGCTACGCCACCAGCGAACCGCTGACCGCGAAGAAGGCCGGGGCGGACGTGAAGGTCTTCCTGCTGGCCGACCAGGGCTATGACGGCTACAGCGGCCTGGTGATGTTCAACGACGCCTACATCCAGGCCCATCCGGCGGCGGTGAAGGCCTTCATTGCCGCCACGGCGGAAGGCTGGCGCCATTACCTGCACGGCGACGCGGCGCCTGCCGACGCCCTGATCCGCAAGTCCAACCCCGACATGGACACCGAAACCCTGGCGTATGGCCGCAAGGCCCTGGTGGACGACGGCATCGTGGAGGGCACCCCAGCGGCTCCCGACGCCATCGGCCGCATGACCGCCGCCCGCTGGGACAGCTTCACCAATGAGATGAAGCGCTTAGGGATCTACAAGGCGGCCACCGACTGGAAGGCGGGCGTGGATCTCGCGAATTAGGCGGGAACGGCCGCTGGCTCCAGCAGGGCCATAAGCTGCGCCTCCGGCATGGGGCGGCCCAGCAAGTAGCCCTGGATGATGTCGCAGCCCAGCTCGCGCAGGCAATCCAGTTGCGCCTCGGTCTCGATGCCTTCGGCGATGGTTTCCAGGCCCAGGTGGTGGGCCATGGCGATGACGGCGGCTACGATCTGGCGGCTGGCGTCGTCGTCCGGCAGGCCATCGACGAAGGACTTGTCGATCTTCACATAGGCGGCCGCGAACTTGCGCAAGTAGGCCAGCGAGGAATAGCCCGTGCCGAAGTCGTCGATGGCGAAGCGGAAGCCGTTGGCGCGGAGGTCGTGCACCGCCTGGAGGTTGCCCTCGGCATCGCCCATCAGGGCGCTTTCCGTGATCTCCAGCGCGATGTCACCGGGGGTGCAGCCCTCCTCCGTCAGGATCTGCAGCAGGCGGTCGCCGCAGCCCTTGTCGCGCAGTTGCACCGCCGAGAGGTTGACCGCCATCTTGAAGCCTGCCACGCCCCGTTCGCGCACCTTGCGCGCCGTGCGGCAGGCGGTGCGGAACACCCAGTCGCCCAGCGGCACGATCAGGCCCGTCTCCTCCGCCACCGGGATGAAGCGGGCGGGCGAGACGGGGCTGAGATCCTCCGGATGGTTCCAGCGCACCAGCGCCTCCGCCCCCATCAGGGTGCCCCCCACGCCGGTGGCGGCCGGGCGGTATTGCGGCTGGTAGGCCAGGGTGAAGCCGTCCACCACGCCGTCGCCCCCGGCACCCGTGGCCACGCCCAGGCCGACGCGCAAGCCCTCCTCGATCCAGGTGCGGTCGCGCACCCGGTCGCCGATCTCCGGCGTGAAGAAATGAAAGCGGTCGCGGCCGGCATGCTTGGCGGCATAGAGCGCCACGTCGGCATGACGCAGCAGCGCCTCCCATGTGTCGCCATCGCCGGGGGCCACGGCCACGCCGACGGAGCAGGCCAGGCGCACCTCGCCCCCGCCCGTCCCTTCCAGCGCCAGAGGGTGCTGGAAGGCGGTCACCAGCCGCTCCGCCACCTGGGCCACGGCGGCCAGCGCCTCCTCGCGCTTATCGGCGCCGGTGAGCGCCGGGCCGGCCAGGGAGGCGCCGGTCAGAATCACGGCGAACTCGTCCCCGCCCAGGCGGGCCACGGTGTCGCCCGGCCGCACCGTGCGGCGGATGCGCTCCCCCGCCGCGACGATGGCGGCATCGCCGGTGGGATGGCCGCGGGTATCGTTCAGCAGCTTGAAATGATCGAGATCCAGCAGCAGCAGGGCCACCGGCTCCCCCGTCCGCTTGGCATTGGCCAGGGCCAGGCGCACCCGGCCGATCAGCAGCGCGCGATTGGCCAGGCCCGTCAGCGCGTCGTGGAAGGCCAGGTGGCGGTTGCGCTCCTCCGCCTCCTTCTTGGCGGTCAGGTCGCTGAAGACGGCGATGTGGTGGCTGATGGCGCCGTCCTCATCCCGCAGCAGGGTGATGCGCAGCCATTCCGGATAGACGATGCCGTCCTTGCGGCGATTCCAGATCTCCCCCGCCCAGGCGCCCTCATCCCGCAGCGCCCGCCACATCACGCGATAGAATTCCGGGCCCTGGCGGCCAGAATTCAGCAGGCGCGGATCCTGGCCTAGCACCTCGGCGGCGCTGTAGCCGGAAATGTCGGTGAAGGCGCGGTTCACCAGCACGATGCGATTGTCGGCGTCGGTCACCATGATGCCGTCGACGCTGTGCTCGATCACGCGGGCGGCCACGCGCAGGTCGCGGTTGCTGAGCGCCAGGGCAGCCGCCTGCTCCTCCGCCAGGGTGCGCGCCTGCTCCAGCTCCCACGTGCGCTGGCGTACCAGGCTGCGCAGGGTCTCATGCCGGCGCACACGGCCATGCACCAAAGCCGCCAGCGTCAGGCCGGCGACGATGCCCAGGGCGCCCAGCCCCATGACTATGGGCATGCCCATGCCCGATTCCCGGCCGAGGCCGGCGGCGAACAGGCCGGCGAACGACAGGCTGGCCAGGGCGACCACCAGCACCAGCGGCCCCCAGCGACGCTCCACGGCGAAGGTGCCCGAACCCGGTGGGGCCGGCACGTCGCCGGTGGACTCATCGCCTGGAAACAACATGGGATAAGGCATCCTGATCAGTAAGGCCCCGATTCTGCGCGTCCGCGGCCCGAAATCAACGTCACGATTCGCTAGGGCAACAATGTTGTCTCCGGACGATACGCGCCAAGCATCATGCGCCAGGCGGCGGGCGGTGGGGATTGATCCACCGCAATCCCTGATACACTGGCCTTGTGTATTGGAGCGGCTGCACCCCGACACCCTGGATTGCCATTCCGCCTAGAATTACGCAACCGTTCAGCCAATCGCCTTGATCCGATTGTCTATTCCGGCCAGCCGTCTTGTTCCCGCCGGTGCCGATCGGGCATGATCACCATGAGGGGGCCGTATACGCGGCCGGGGCGTGAGGGCCGGCGGGGCGCCGACCGGACGGGGTATCATGGCGGCGGCAGACAGAGAGTTCCCGGTTCCCGACCTGGGCCCCATCGATCTGGGCGGCCGGGCGGAGATCCAGCCCAGCGCGCCGCTGCCCGCCTTCGACATGCCAGGCGGCCGCGCCTACCTGGCCCACCGTGTGCGCGAGAAGAAGACGGAGCTGTTCGCCATCGTCTGCGAACAGTCCGTGCCGCCCCGCATCGAGGCGATGAGCAGCTTCCGCGCCATCGAGAACAACAACCTGCTGCACCTCATGGACTGGGGGGTGGTCGACTGGTCGCCGGAGCACCGCCGCCGCTTCGTCTGTATCTTCGAACGCCCGGCCGGCCGCCGCATCATGGAACGGCTGGACGACGTCATCGAGGGTGTCGCCGACGACGCCCTGGTGCGGGTGGTGCTGCCACAGCTGACCTCCGTGCTGCGCGACATCGCCCAGCGCAGCCTCAGCTGTGGCGCTCTCAACCCCACCAACCTGTTCATCCGCGAATCAGCCGCCGCGGCCGTGGTGCTGGGCGATTGCGTCAGCCTGCCGCCCGGCTATGCCCAGCCCCTGGTGTACGAGCCGCTGGACCGCGCTCTCGCCGACCGTTCGGGCCGGGGCAACGGCACCATCGCCGACGACCTTTACGCCCTGGGCGTCACGCTGCTGTCCCTCTACCTGGGTCGCACGCCTGGCCGGGGGCTGGACGAACAGACCTTGCTGCAGGCCCGCATGGACAAGGGCACCTACTCCGCCCTGACCAGCGGTACCCGCATCCCCCAGTCGCTGGTGGAACCGTTGCGCGGCCTGATCACCGACGACGCCCGCCAGCGCTGGACCCTGAACGACCTGGACATGTGGATGCAGGGCCGGCGCCTCAGCCCCAAGCAGGCGCAGCTGCCCAAGCGCGCGCCGCGGCCCATGGAGTTCCAGGGCCGGGAGATCTGGCATGTGCGCGGCGCCGCCTGGGCCTTTTCCAAGTCGCCCATCGCCGCCGCCCAGGTGATCGAACGGGGGGAGCTGGACCGCTGGCTGCGCCGCTCCTTGAATGATGAGCCCCGGGCGGAGGCGGTGGCCAACGCTGTGCGCAGCGCCACGGCTGGCGGTCGCGCCTCCAACGTGGAGGAGCGGCTGGTGGCCCGCGTCTGCACCGCCCTCGATCCCCCCGGCCCCCTGCGCTACAAGGGCCGCGCCATCATGCCCGACGGCTTCGGCACCGCCCTGGCCGAGGCGCTGGCCACCGGTGAGGGCGGCCAGGCTCTGGCCGAGATGATCGTGGGCCAGTTGCCGGCCTTCTGGATCAGCGTGCAGGCCGAATACAAGGCCGAACAGGTGCTGATGATCCAGCAGTTCGACGCCGTGCGCGCCGTGCTGGAGAACACCAGCCCCGGATTCGGCATCGAACGCGCGCTTTATGGCCTCAGCCCGGTGGCGCCCTGCCTCAGCCCGGCGGTGGCCGACCATTATCCCCTGACCCTGGGCGACCTGATGGCGGCGCTGGATGCGGCCGGTGCCGGCGCCGGGCCGGGCCGCGACCCCATGGACCGTCATGTCGCCGCCTTCATCGCCACCCGCAATCCCAAGCTGAACGAGCGCCTGCTGGCCACGCTGGCGGCGGAAACGGCACGGCGGCCGGTGGGCGTACTGGCCATCCTGGCCGACACCCAGCGCCGGGCGGGACCGCCCAAGGTGCCGGGCCTGGCCTTGTGGATGACCAGCATCCTGGATCCGTCGTTCAAGCGTTTCCGCAACCTGAAAAAGCGGGAGGAGGTGCGGGCCGCGGCGCAGAAAGCGGCGCGCGAGGGCGTGCTGGACGCCTTGCTCAGCATCGTCGACGACCCCAAGGCCCTGACCCAGGACCACCATGGTTTTTTGGACGCCATGCGCCGCCATGAAAGCCTGACGGCCCGCATCAACAAGATCGAGGAATCGCTAGGCGACCGCAGTGATGTGGCGGTGACGCGGGGCAAGCGGGTGGCCGCCATGGTGGCCAGCGGCATCTCCCTGGCCGGCCTGGCCTTGATCGTTACCTTGATGGCGGGCGTGAAGTGAGCCAGGGTGGTGTCATGAACAGCGCCTCATCCCCCCGTCGCCGCAGCTATGGCGGCCTGCTGGCCGCCGCCGTGCTGCTGCTGCCTTTGGGCGCGCTGGTCATGCCCACCTCGGTGCTGACCGTCATCGGGATGGTGCCGACCCTGGTGGCCTGGATAGTCGACCGCGATCCGGACAAGCCGGCGGCCGTGACGGTGGGCGGCCTGAACCTCTGCGGCGTCATGCCCTTCTGCATTCAGCTTTGGCAGCATGGCCATACCATGGACTATGCCGCCGGCCTGCTGGTGCAGCCGGTCACTTGGCTGGTCATGTATTCCGCCGCCGGCGTGGGCTGGCTGCTCTACTTCGGCATCCCGCCCCTGGTGGCCGGCTGGGCCGTGGCCCGCGACCAGGCCAAGATCAGGGAACTGGACGAACAGCGCCAGGCGCTGGTGGAGGAATGGGGCATCGAGGTCACGGGCCAAGGCCTGAAGGCCGAGATGCCGGCCGAGGGCGAGGCGGCGTCGGAAGAGCCGCCGGATCCGCTGGCCGAGTCGACCCAATCCGGCGAGCCCGCGACGCCGTGACCGCCCCTGCCCGCGGCCCGACCGCGTATAAAGCTCTCCCGCCCGCCGCCTGAGCCCGAGCCCATGCCCCCTGTCCGCGCTCCTGCCCACACCCATGTCCGCGCCCTGCTGCTGGCCCTCGCCCTGGCCATCCTGCCATTCACCGCGCACGCTCAGGAGGCGCCCCGGAAATACGGCGTGGAAGTGGTGCACACCTACCCGCACGACCCCCAGGCCTTCACCGAGGGCCTCTTCTACCTGGACGGCTTCCTGTACGAGAGCACGGGGCTGGAGCAACACTCCACCATCCGCAAGGTGGATCTGACGACCGGCACGGTGCTGCAGAGCCGGGAGCTGGATCCCCGGTATTTCGGCGAAGGCATCGTCAACTGGAAGGACCGGCTGGTGCAGCTGACCTACCGGACCGAGGTTGGCTTCGTCTACGGCCTGGGCGATTTCAAGGCACGGCGGGAATTCCACTATCGCGGCGAGGGCTGGGCCCTGACCCAGGACGGCCATCGCCTGATCATGAGCGACGGCACGCCGGAGCTGCGCTTCCTGGACCCGGAGACGCTGGCCGAGACGGGACGCATCACCGTCACCGACAGCGGCTATCCCATCCGCAACCTGAATGAGCTGGAGTTCGTGAAGGGCGAGATCCTGGCCAACATCTGGCAGACCAACCTGATCGCCCGCATCAACCCCACCACCGGTGCCGTCACCGGCTGGATCGACCTGACGCCGCTGGAGGCGCTGTCGGGCCGGACGCAGAACATCGACAACGTGCTGAACGGCATCGCCTACGACGCCAAGGACGACCGGCTGTTCGTGACCGGCAAGCGCTGGCCCAAGCTGTTCGAGATCAAGCTGGTGCCGGTGAAGTAGGCGTTCAGCCCGCGCCCAACGCCGCCGCCAGCTGGTGCAGGCGGTCACGCAGGTCCGCCACCTCGTCCAGCGGCACGGGGAAACGGCACAGCATGGCGCCGGGGATGGCCAATGCCTTGTCACGCAGCGCCCAGGCGGCGGGGGTCAGGTCGACCAGCACGCGGCGCTCGTCCGCCGGGTCGCGCCGCCGCGCCACCAGGCCCGCCGCCTCCATGCGCTTCAACAGGGGCGTCAGAGTTCCGGAGTCGAGGTCCAGGCGGCTCCCCAGGTCGCCCACCGTCAGGGGCGCCCCCTCCCACAGCACCATCAGCGCCAGGTATTGCGGATAGGTCAGGCCCAGCGCGTCCAGCAGGGGCCGGTAGGCGCGGGTGATGCGGTTGGTCGCCTGGTAGAGGGCGAAGCACAGCTGCCGGTCCAGCGCCAGCGGGTTGTCCACACCCAAGGGGACGGCCACGGGCTGGGCCGGGGACTCGGTATCAGGGGCGGGGGACGGAACGTTCGCGGGTTTTGCCATCGGGACCTCAATCTATCCCGGAATAGGGGCAGACCTTAAGGGCGATGGCAATGGGGGACGCGGCGGCCCAACCCGGAAGAACTCACGTCTGCAGAACCTCGACCTTCACGCCGTTGGCGCCGGTGACGCCTTCCACCCCCGTCTTGAGTTTGGACAGGAAGGTGAAATTGATGCCATCCCGGCCGGCCAGCAGGGTGGTCAGCTTGTGGCGCGGCAGGTCGATGCGCTTGGCCAGGTCTTCCATGTAGCCGCCGCCGCGCAGGGACTTCACCGCGTCCGACGACAGCTCAGGATCGACGTACAGCTTTCCTTCCTTGCGGGTCAGGTACAGCGTGCCGGTGGCAGGCCCGCCCACGGGCGCGGGCAAGGCGCCGACATCACCGGGGCCACGCAGGTAGGCCCTGACCGTCTGTTCCTGCCGATCGTTGGTGAAGTCGCGCAGGGCGGGGGCCGACTGCACGATGATCTGCGCCAGCGCGCGGGACCGGGCGACGGCGCCGGTCAGGCGGCCATAGCCGGCCATGGCCGCCTCATACGAGGCCTCGACGGCGTCCAGTTTCAGCAACGGGGCCGCCGCCTCCGCCGCCGGAACGGTCTCGGCCAGTTCGGCGGCGTGGCGGACATCGACGTGCAGGCGTTCCAGGTCGGCTATGGACTGCGCCACCTCCTGCGCCGTCACGTCCATGTGGGTGACCCACTTTTCCATGACGTAGCCGGTACCCAGGCCCATGGGCTCCGCCTTGTCCACCATGGCTTGCAGGACCGGCTCGACCGACCGGATGTGCAGTTCCGTCACCGTCTGGCGCAGTTGGGACAGGCGGATCAGGGTGGCCGGGCGCTTGCTCTCATCCAGGCTTTCGCCGCGCGAGGCCAGCACGGTGATGAAGGACAGGGTGTCGCCAACCTCGACCCACAGCTTGCGGAAGGCGTTCAGCTCCTTGGTCTGCGCCACCATCTGGCAGGTGCGCTGCAGCGCCGCCACCGACTGTTCCAGCTGGCGGATGTCCCCGATGATACGGGTGTAAAGCTGGCCCTTGTCGGGCTGCTTCTTCCAAGGATTGGGCGCGTCGGCACGCAAGACAGGGAAACTCCAGAAGGCGGGGCCCGGAACACCGTCCGGCACCAGGGATGGTATCAGGCGTACCCAGGCCTTCCCAAACCTATAAGGCGCGCATCCGCATAGGGTCAGGGGTGTGCCCCATCCGCGGTGGACTCGAAGGGCGAGCGACGGGAGGGCGGGCAACCACCGGGCAAGGACGCGGGACCGGTACAGGCGTGGGTTGATCTTCCGGTGGCGGGGCCCTGGGTGTCAATTCGCCGGTATTGTTTCGAAACCGATCCCATCCTGGCGAGCCGCCGATGCGCACGAAATGACTAGGCCACCTGGACAGGCAATACCGATCCGGTCCGATGGGGCTGGGAGCGCGCATAAATCTGTCGCCGCCGGGCCGGTTCCGGAAAAGCTTAGCCCATCAACATTTTTGGTCGCCGTTTAAGGTGACAGCGCCCCCGGCAGCAGGTACATCGAACGCCAAGCAATACGCGGGGCATCACATCATGCCGGTCGTGCCTGGGCGCCCAAGCGCCCGCCGACCGGTCGGGAATTGACGGGAGAGGTGGTTTTGAGCCTTTGGACGAAAAAGACTATCGAGGAGGCCAGCGTCGACGGTGACGGCGATGACAGCCGCCCGACCCTGGCACGCAGCCTGAACGCCTGGAACCTGACCGCGCTGGGCATCGGCGCGATCATCGGTGCCGGCATCTTCGTCCTGACGGGTTCGGCCGCCGCCCAGTACGCCGGCCCCGGCATCGTCCTTTCCTTCGTGCTGGCGGCCACTGCCTGCCTGTTCGCCGGCCTGTGCTATGCTGAATTCTCGGCCATGGTGCCGGTGGCGGGCAGCGCCTACACCTATGCCTACGTCACCGTGGGCCAGTTCCTGGCCTGGATCATCGGCTGGGACCTGGCGTTGGAATACCTGTTCGCCTCGGGCACCGTGGCCGTGGGCTGGTCGGGCTATTTCGTCAACCTGCTGAAACAGGTGGGCATCGTCATTCCCGCCGCCCTGACCTCAGCCCCGCTGACGGTGAAGGACGGCTTCCACTTCCAGACCACGGGCGCGGTACTGAACCTGCCGGCCGTGCTGATGGTCGGCCTCATCACCCTGCTGCTCTACGTCGGCATCCGCAATTCCGCCCGCGTGAACGGCATCATCGTCCTGCTGAAGCTGCTGGTGGTGTTCCTGGTCATCGGCTTCGGCCTGTTCTATGTGGTGCCGGCCCATTGGTCGCCCCTGATCCCGGCCGAGGTGGTGGACGACAAGGGCTCTCACTACGGCTGGGGCGGCGTGGTGCGCGGCGCCGGCGTCATCTTCTTCGCCTACATTGGTTTCGACGCCGTCTCCACCACCGCGCAGGAGGCGGTGAAGCCCCAGCGTGACATGCCCATCGGCATCCTTGGCTCGCTGGTGTTCTGCACCGTGCTGTACATCCTGATGTCGCTGGTGCTGACCGGCCTGGTTTCCTACACCGAGCTGAACGTGCCCCACCCGGTGGTGGTCGCCATCGAGGCGGTGCGGCAGCTGCACTGGCTGGCCCTGCCGGTGGACATCGGCGCGGTCGCCGGCCTGACCACCGTCATGCTGGTCATGATGCTGGGCCAGAGCCGCGTGCTGTACGCCATGTCGCGCGACAAGCTGCTGCCGCCGGTGCTGAGCAAGGTGCACCCCACCTACCGCACCCCCCACGTGGCCACGGTGGTCACCGGCGTCCTGGCCGCCCTGCTGGCCGGCCTGTTCCCAATCGACATCCTGGGTGAGCTGGTTTCCATCGGCACGCTGCTGGCCTTCGCCATCGTCTGCGGTTGCGTCCTGGTGCTGCGCATCACGCAGCCCCATATGCAACGGCCGTTCAAGACGCCGCTGTTCTGGCTCGTCTGCCCCCTGGGCGTGCTGGTCTGCGGCTATCTGATGTGGGGCTTGCCGGGCGATACCTGGCTGCGTCTGATCATCTGGATGATCATCGGCTTCTTCGTCTACTTCGGCTACAGCCGCCGCCGCGCCGCCTGACACGCGCAGCATTTGAACGGTACCGTTCAAATGCTCCCTCAAGCGCCGGGCGGCGGACATCCGTCCGCCTAGGCTTGTCCTCGCTGCGCCCCCTATACACTAACTGGGCGGTGCTCACTCCGGCGGCCCCGGTCGGGGCCTACAGCGGCACGAGTCATCATCTCGTGCCGCTGGTATGGGCTCGGCGACCAGTGTGAAAAAAGGGGCCGGGCGACACGTTCGCCTGGCCCTTCTTGTTCCGTAAGCCGCGATCGTGGGACCGGATCATGGCCGCCCGGCTGGGGCCCCTACCTCCGGGCGAAGCTGCCCAGCGGGCCGCCACTGGCGGCGGGCCAGCCGAAGCCCAGCACGGCCATCAGGTCGGCGGCGACGGCGTCGTTCACCAGGCCCTCGGCCAAGGCCGTCACCATGGCGGTCCGCACGGCCGCCATCATGCGGGGGCCGGCATCGGCCGGCGCGGGGTCGTCCGGCAAGCGCTTCAGGGCCGCCAGCACGGCCACGGCCCCCTCCTCCCCCACAAGATCCGTCACCGCGGCGTAGCCCAGCCGGCGGGCCAAGGCCCAGGGGCCCTCCGCCAAGCCGGCGGCGCGGGCGGCGGCGTCAACGTCGGCGGCACCCACGGTGGGGCCCAGATCCAGCGCGGCGCGGAAATAGGCGGCGGTCAGCCGGGCCAGGAAGCGGCCCTCGCCATCCTCCACCCGGAAGGGCGTGCGGCCCAGGCGCCGCGCGGCATCCACGGCGATGGACAGGGCAGGCGCCGAGGTCGCAGGCCCCGCCACCACCTCCGCCACCCCGCCATCGGCCGGCAGATACAGGCCCACCAGCCGGTCGGGCCAGGCCAGGCCCTGCGCCACCGCGCCGACGCGCAGGCGTGGCCCCGTCAGCACCAGCAACGCGTCCTCGCCCAGCGCCGCCTCGGCCTTGGCCAACAGGGCGCGCTTGGCCGCCACATCCTCACGGCTGGCGTCGAACAGAATTTCGATCTTGCGCTCACCCAGCCTGGCGGGCGTCAGGTCGTCCAAGCCTTCGGCATCGGCCACGGCATGCACGTTCAGCCCGGCGCGGCGGGCCGCGAGGGCCACGGCGTCGGCCGCCGGCCCCCGACCCAGCACGGCCACGCGCGACAACTCCGCCGCCGGCAGGGCCGGCCGCCAAGCGGCCTTGTCCGCCTCCCCCTTCGCCACCACCAGGGTGCGGACCAGGGCCGCCACCTCCCCCCGGCGCAGCAGGCCGGCGGCCAGCGCCCGCTCCAGGGCCAGGCCCTCGTCGAGCGACAGGCCCAGGCCCTGGCTGACCGCCGTCTCGATGGCGGCGGTGGCAGAGGCCACTGTGATGGGCTTGCGCTTCTGCCCGACGATGAAAGGCGCCTCCACCGCATTGCCCAGCCGGGCGCGCACCCACGCCTTGGCAGCACTGCGCACGTGGCTGGCCGCAACCACCTCGTTCACCAGCTTCAGCTCCAACGCCGCCGATGCCGTCACCATATGGCCGCCGGACAGCAGGTCGTGCGCCCCCACCCAGCCCAGCAGGCGGGGCAGGCGCTGGGTGCCGCCGGCCATGGGCATCAGGCCCAGGCGCTGGTCGGGAAAACCGAATCGTGCGGCGGGATGGTCCGTGGACACGCGGTAGCCGCAGGCCAGCGCCAGTTCCAGCCCCGGCCCCAGGGCGGAGCCGCTGAGCGCCGCCGCGATGGGCTTGGCCGTCCCTTCCAGCCGGCGCAGCGCGTCGCCATAGGGGGCAACTGCAGCCAGCAGCGCGTCGTCGGACAGGCCAGAGGCCGCATCTGCCAGGGCCAGCAGGCCCAGCGGTTCCCGCCCCAGGAGGAAATGCCCCTTGGCCGAGGCGATGACCAGGCCCCGCACCTCCTCCCGCTCCTCCAGGATGGCGGCCAGTTCGTCCAGCGCCGCGATCAGGGCGTCGTCCAGCAGGTTGGCGCGGCCGGGCGCGTCCAGCGTGGCATAGGCGATGCCGTCGTCGTCGAGCGTCAGGTGCAAGGGGGACGGATGGTCGGTCATGCCCGCACTGTGCCGGGCGTCCGATGCGGCGGCAAGTGTCCGCGACGCCGCAAAGCCACCCTGCGCGACGGGAAAAGGACGCCGGCGGTTACCCGCCGACGCCCCTCATGAACCAAACTGCCAGATTGGTTCCAGAGTTTAGAACTCGCAGGTCACGCCCCACAGGAAGGTGCGGCCGCTGGAGGTGTTCACCTCGATACGATGGGCGGTCAGGTCGGTGAACTGCACGATATGCTCATCGGTCAGGTTCAGGCCCTCCAGCGTCACCTTGATATGCGGGGTGACGTTGTAGTGGGCGGAGAAGTCGACGTTGTTGGTCGGCTCATAGGCCTCACCCACGTTGCCGTTGCCGCCGATGCTGTCCAGGTACTGGCTGCGGTAGGCCTCCGAGATGCGCACGCCCCAGGTTTCGGTCTCGTAGTACAGCGTGGCGTTGGCCGAGAAGCGCGACAGGTTGACCAGCGGCAGATCATAAGATTTGCCGTTGATGATGGCAGGGGAGCTGCCGTCGGCGAAGGTGCCGTTGGCCACCATGCCCAGGTGGTTAAAGGGGGCGGGCAGGAAGTCGAAGTCGCGCTGCACCGCCACTTCCACGCCCTTGATGCTGGCGCCGGAGACGTTCACCGGCTGGGAAACATTATAGGGCGTGGCGCCCGTCTGCCCCGGCAGCAGGAAGGACAGCGGATAGCCGGTGGCGGAATACGGCTCCGTCACCGTGGTGGCGCTGATGAAGGAGTTCAGCTTCTTGTAAAAGGCACCGATGGATACGAAGCCGACCTTGCCGTCGTAGTACTCTAGCGCGCCTTCCACCGCGTCCGCCGTGAAGGGCTTCAGGTCGGGGTTGCCGATGGTCAGGCTGCCGCCGAAGGGGGCGGTGGTGATGGTGCCGGCGGCCTGCAGGTCGGACAGGGCCGGGCGGCTGATGTTGCGGTTGGCGCTGAGGCGCGCCACCAGATCGGGCTCCACGAAATAGGCCAGGTTGGCGGCCGGCAGCACGCCGCTGTAGGTGTGCGGCACCGTCACCGGCGTCAGCACGCCGCCGGAATTGACCGAGCCGGCGGAGGTCAGGTCGGTGGAGTAGTAGCGCAGGCCGACATTGGCCTTCAGCCGCCGCTCCATGACGTCCGTGTCCAGGTCGTACTGGATATAGCCGCCCTTGGTGTCTTCCGTGACGTGGTAGTCCGATCCTGGCGACAAGAACTTGGCGTTTTCGATGTCCCGCGTCTGGCCGATCAGCTTGTAGATGGCGTCCACGTCGCCGACGATGTAGGGCACCAGGGTGTCGTAGGGCACCGTGTACTTGGTGCTGGCCGGGATCGCCCTGTCCGCCGGGACGTTGTAGAAGACCTTGTTGTTATACTGCGCGCCTTCATCGTCGAAGCGCTTGTATTCGAAGCCGGTCTTGATGGTGGAGCTGTCGCTCAGCGCGTATTCGAAGTCCAGCTTGGCGTTCTTGTAGGAATTGACGATCTTGTTGGCCTGGGTGTCCAGGCGCATGAGGTTCCACAGCGACGGGTCTGTGGTGTTGAAGCTGTAGGTGTTGACCGGCATGGTGGTGCGGTCGTCGAAGCCGATGCCCTGGTTCTTCGCCTCCAGGAACACCTTGTCGAAGTACGGCAGCTCGTAGTCGGAGCGGGAGTAGCCTACCATCCCCTTCACCAGCAGCCGGTCCGTGATCTGGTCGGACCCATGCAGCACCGTCTGGTAGAAGTCGGTGCTGTCGCTTTCGGTGTTGTACTCGTTGCGCATGTCCACACCCGTGTAGTTGGCGGCCACCAGGGTGTTGCCCCGGATGACGGCCGACTGCAGCACCTGGGTGCCCGACACATTGCCGGTCAGGGCGTTGGTGCCGCCCGCCGCCATGGCGTAGTCCTTGCGGTCGTTGGTCAGGCGGCTGTACAGGGCGTCGAAGCCCAGCTTCAGGCCGTTCTCCGGCTCATATTGCAGGGCCAGCGTGCTGCCCAGGCGGGTGCGGTGGTCGAACCAGGTGGAATAGGTGTCGGCCTGCGGGGCGTAGATGGTGCCGGATTCCATCTTGGCGGCGTCGGCGGCGCTGACGCCCGGGCCGATGTTGGCCGGGTTCACCTTGATCTGGCTCCAGCCCCAGTTGCGGTAGCCGTATTCATTGCTGTCGTTGGTGCTGTAGGCCACCGACACCAGCGCGCCGAAGTCGCCCCAGCGGTTGGACAGCAGGCCCACCATGCGGGGCGTCACGCTGTCGGTGTTACTGTTGTTCTGGCCCTTGGCGGAAAACACGGCCTTGAAGCCGTCATAGTCGAAGGGCTTGGCGGTGCTGAGGCCCACCGTGCCGCCGATGCCACCCTCATCCTGTTCGGCGGCGTAGGACTTCTCGACGGTCACGCGGTCGAACAGCTCGGAGGCGAACAGGCTGTAATCGAAGCTGCGGGTGCGGCTGACGGCGCCGCGGTTGTCCATGCCCGAAGCCGTGTTGCCCAGCACTTCCATGCCGTTCAGCTGGGTGCGGGTGAAGTCCGGGCCCAGGCCGCGCAGGGTGATCTGCCGGCCTTCGCCGGAATCGCGGTTGATGGTGACGCCGGGCACGCGCTGCAGCGATTCCGCCAGGTTCAGGTCGGGAAACGCGGCGATGTCTTCCGCGACAATCACCTCCTCCGATCCCACGGCCTCGCGCTTCAGGGCCTTGGCCTGCGCCAGGCTTTCCCGGAAGCTGGTGACCACCACCTCTTCCAGCGGGTCGTCATTGACGCGCGCCTGCGGCTTGGGCGCGGTGACCGGGGCCTTGGTGGGCGTTCCCACCTGCAGCACCACCACGGCGCCGTCGTCGGACGACACCACCAGGGGCGTGCCCTGCAACAGCATGGCCAAGGCCTTCTTGCGGTCCAGCTCGCCATGGATGGCCTGGGTGCTGATGCCGTCCAGCTGGCCCGCCGGCGCCACGATCTGGATGCCGGCCTGCTTGGCGAAGGCCGGGATGGCGCTGACCGCCGGCTGGGCCGGCAGGTCGAAGCTGCGCGTCTGGGCCACGGCGGGCGCACTGAACGCGATGACGGCGGACGCCGCGCCGCACAGCAGCATCGGGCGCAAAGACTTGAACATTCTCACTGACTCCCCCAGCAATATCAGTGTCTGACTGCCATTCGCGGGGCGTTCATCGCCCTCACGCCCCTTAGATTATTTTGGGGAGCCACCCAAGCCATCCGTAATGAAACTTTTATATTTTGTAGTTCTCATTGTTTAGTTTAGATGACGTGGACATTTCGACTTCGCGTCACAGCCGTTCATCTGTATGCCGGCCTTATTTATAAAGGGTGATGACATCCCCTTCCCGCTTGCTCTTGATGCGCAGGCCCAGGGCGATGGCGCGGGCGAAGCCGGCCGGGTCGGTGGCGGCGAACAGGCCTGAGATGCGCTCGTGCGCCGGCGGCCCCTTCACCACGATCTTCTGGACGGAATAACGGGCGAATTCGGCCGCCGCCTCGGCCAGGGTGACGCCCTCGAAGGACAACAGGCCCTCGCGCCACATCAGGCTGCGGCCCAGGACGCCCGGCGCCACGTCGCGCAGGGAGACCTGCACCTCCTCCACGCCGGCGGCGTTCAGGCCGATGCGCACCTCCGCCTCCTGGTTGGCGGTGACGTGGGTGCCGTTGGTGGCGCCGGCCGATGGCGTCCACAGCCGTTCCAGCGCCTGCCACGCCGTGGCTGGTGGGGCCGGCGGCGGCAGTTCCACCGCCACCCGGCCACTGGTCACCTGCACGCGCATTCCGCCCTTGTCATCCTCCAGCCGCACGGCATAGGCGGTGCCGACGGCCCGCGCCTGCGCCTTGGGACCCTCGACGACAAAGGGCCGGTCCGGGTTCTTGGCCACCTCGAAATAGGCCTCACCCTTCAGCAGGCGGATGGTGCGGCTATCCTCGCGGTAGTCCACCTCCAACACGCTGTCGGTGTTCAGCGTGATCCTGGACCCGTCGGGCAGCGGGATGCGCCGCACCTCCCCCACCTCGGAGGCATAGCGGCGGCCGGCGGCCGGTGCCGGGCGGCGGACCAGAACGGCGGCGCCCAGGACGGAGGCGGCCGCCCCCATCAGCACAGCGCGGCGCGGCAGCGTGCCCCATTGGGCCACGGACGGCGCCGGCGGACGGCGCAGGATGCGCATGGCCAATTCCATACGCGGGCTGACGAAATAGGCCTGCGCGCGCGCCATCGCCCCGACGCAGCGGATGTCACTGTCCAGCCAGTCGGTCAGTTCGGTCTCTTCCGCCGGTGTCAGCGCGCCGGCGTCCAGGCGAGCGACCCAGCGGGCCGCCGCCTCATCAATGGACTTTGCGCTTGGCCTGTGCGTGATCACGCTCTTCCAACCCTGTCTTCTTCTTGTTCGCCGACGACTTTGACGCCCCATCCGACCCGTCACGGCTGAACTGGGCCAGCAGCAGCTTGATGCCCCGGGCCACATGCTTTTGGATGGTGTGCTCCGACAGGTTCATGCGGCGCGCGATCTCCTGCTGCGACAGGCCTTCCACCCGGCGCATGACGAAGGCCGCGCGGGTCTTGCGCGGCAGGGCCTCGATGGCGCGCTGCACCTGCTCCAGCTCGAACCGGGCCAGCACAGTGTCCTCGGGCGACGGTTCGTCCATCACCGTTTCCAGGGTGCCGATGTCGGCCACGGCGGTGATGGGCACCACGCGGGAATGGCGCAATTGCTGCAGGATGACGGAGTACGCCACCTGAAACGCGTAGGTCTTGGGATCGTTGATGGTGTCGACGGTGGCCTTGGTGGCCAGGATGGCATAGGTCTCCTGCACCACGTCATCGATGTCGAACTGCAGCGACGCCTTGCGCTTCAACCAGGATCGCAACGCCGGCTCATGCGGGACGACGTTGACGGCCAGCCAGCGCGCCCGCTCATCCGTTATCCGCTTTGCTGATTTCAACATCGATCCGCCCATCTAACCTTCCGCTATTAGATGCGCGCCGACGGTGAACCTAGCCATCTGTCATGAAAATTTAGGAATTGGGCTTCACAGCCCTGAAACGACAATCGCCCGGCCGTAGGGCCGGGCGATCCAGACTGCTGACAAAGCCCTCGCCTATGGCGGGGGCTTTTGATTCAATGTCTTTATGCTGAAGCCACCGACGCCCTCACAGACGGAACTGGAGATGGTGACGATCACGTCGCTGGTTCCGTCGGACCACCTGCTGCGGAAGATCGACGCAGCGCTGGACTTCACCTTCATCCGGGATCGGGTGGCGCCCCTTTATTGCCCAGACAACGGGCGTCCAGCACTGGACCCGGTGGTTTTGTTCAAGACGCTGTTCATCGGCTATCTGTTCGGCATCCGCTCGGAGCGTCAGCTGATGCGGGAAGTTGAAGTGAACGTTGCGTACCGCTGGTTCCTGGGGCTTCGGCTGACGGACAAGGTGGCGGACGCCTCGACCTTGAGCCAGAACCGGCGTCGTCGGTTCCGGGACAGCACGGTCTATCAGGACATCTTCGATGAGATCGTGCTTCAGGCGGTGCGGGCTGGGCTGGTTGACGGGATGGTGCTGTACACGGACAGCACGCACCTGAAGGCCAACGCCAACAAGAACAAGTACGACCTGGCGATGGCGGCGAAGTCGCGGGCAGACTATCTGGACGCGCTGGACCAGGCGATCGACGCGGATCGGGCGGCGCACGGCAAGGGGCCGCTGAAGGCGAAGGAGCGGGAGCCGGAGGTCAAGGAGACCAAGATCAGCCGTACCGATCCGGATGCCGGCTACATGGTGCGGGACGGCAAACCCAAGGGCTTCTTCTACCTGGACCATCGGACGGTGGACAGCCGCCACGCCATCATCACCGACAGCTTCGTGACGCCTGGCAACGTGCATGACAGCATTCCCTACCTGGCCCGGTTGGACCGGCAGCGGCAACGCTTCGATCTGGATGTGCGGTACGTCGGGCTGGACGCGGGTTACTCCACCGCCGGCATCGCCAAGGGCCTGGAGGACAGGGGCATCGAGGGCGTGATCGGCTACAGCCGGCCCACCCATCGCCAAGGGTATCTACGCAAGCGGGACTTCAAGTACGACCGGGAGGTTGATGTCTACCGCTGCCCTGAAGGCCAGGAGTTGCGCTACGCCACCACCAACCGGGAAGGCTACCGCGAGTACAAGAGCGACCCGGCCCTCTGCCGCACATGCCCTTTGCTGGCCTCCTGCACCAGCAGCGCCAACCATACCAAGGTCGTCACCCGCCATGTCTGGCAGGACGCCAAGGACCACATCCACGAGAACCGCCAGACATCCTGGGGCAAGAAGGTCTATGCCAGGCGCAAGGAGACGGTCGAGCGCAGCTTTGCCGACGCCAAGCAGCTTCATGGCCACCGCTACGCCCGCCTGCGTGGCCTCGCCAAGGTCACCGAACAGTGCCTGCTTGCCGCCGCCGCCCAGAACATCAAGAAGATTGCAACCATCCTGGCCCGCTGGCGTGGGACAGACGGCCTCGGACCTAACCGCAAGCGCTTCATCCACGCGCTCAACTGCTTAATCAGCGAACTCCTGGCCGCCTTCCGCCTCTTCCACCCTGCTGCCATCTGAAAACCGCACAAAACAAAACCCCGCCGAAAATCGACGGGGTTTGTCAGCAGTCTGAATCGCCCGGCCGTAGGGCCGGGCGATCACGCAGGAAAACACGGGGATGCCCTGACTCAGCCGCGCAGGGCCGAGGCCTCGCGCGCCAGCTTGGTGATGCCGGCCCAATCCTTGGCCGCCACCAGGTCCGCCGGGGTCAGCCAGGAGCCGCCGACGCAGGCGACGTTGGGCTGGGCCAGGTAATCGGGCGCCGTCTTCACGGTGATTCCGCCCGTGGGGCAGAAGGTGACGCCCGGCAGGGGCGAGGCCAGCGACTTGATCAGCTTCAGGCCGCCCACGGCCTCGGCCGGGAACAGCTTCACATGGCGCAGGCCCCGGGCCTGCAGGGCCATGACCTCGGACGGGGTGGCGGTGCCGGGCAGGAAGGGCACACCTTTGGCCAGCACCTCATCCAGCAGGGCGGGATAGCAGCCGGGGCTGACGATGAACTGCGACCCGGCGTCCTGGACCCGGCCTACCTGGTCCGGCGTCACCACCGTGCCGGCGCCGACCACGGCGTCCGGCACCTTGGCGGCGATGATCTCGATGGCGGCCAGGGCGGCCTCGGTCCGCAGGGTGACTTCCAGCACCCGCACGCCGCCCTCGACCAGGGCCTCGGCCAGCGGCAGGGCGTCCTCGACCTTCTCGATGATCAGGACGGGGACGACGGGGCCCAGCGCCAGGATTTCGCCCACGCCGTACTTGCTCTGCGAACTCATGCGAAATCCTCTCCGAAGCTATGGGCGCCGTCCTCGGCACCGGTCACATGGGCGCGCATGGCCCCGAACAGGTTGCGGCCGGTCCCCCAGGTGTTGGCGGTCAGGTCGGGCGTGGCGGCCGGGCGGGCGGCGAACTCGGTCGCGTCCACCAGGATGTCCAGCGTGCCCGCCTCACCATCCAGGCGCACGACGTCGCCGGTCTGGATGCGGGCAAGTGACCCGCCCTTCAGCGCCTCCGGCGTCAGATGGATGGCGGCGGGCACCTTGCCCGACGCGCCGGACATGCGGCCGTCGGTGACCAGCGCCACCTTGAAGCCCTTGTCCTGCAGCACGCCCAGGGGCGGCGTCAGCTTGTGCAGTTCCGGCATGCCGTTGGCGGCGGGGCCCTGGAAGCGGACAACGGCGATGAAGTCACGCTCCAGCTCACCGCGCTTGAAGGCGGCCAGCATCTCATCCTGGCTTTCGAAGACGATGGCCGGCGCCTCGACGATACGGTGCTGCGGCTTCACGGCCGACACCTTGATGATGGCGCGGCCGGCGTTGCCGGTCAGCAGGCGGATGCCGCCTGAGGGGTCGAAGGGGTCGGTGGCCGGGCGCAGGATGCTGGTGTCGGCGCTGGTGGGCGTGCCGGCGCGCCAGGCGGCCTTGCCGTCCTTCAGCCAGGCTTCATGGCGATAGGCGTCGAGGCCGCTGCCCTGCTCGGTCCCGTCCACCACGGTGGCGACGTCGCCGTGCAGCAGGCCGGCATCCAGCAGGCTGGCGATCAGGAACTGCAGGCCGCCGGCGGCGTGGAAATGGTTCACGTCCGAGACGCCGTTGGGGTAGACCCGCGCCAGCAGGGGCACGGCCCCCGACAAATCGCTGAAATCCTGCCAGTCGATATGGATGCCCGCGGCGCGTGCAATGGCCACCAGGTGCAGGGTGTGGTTCGTCGACCCGCCCGTGGCCAGCAGGCCCACGATGGCGTTGACGATGGTCCGCTCATCCACCAGGCGGCCGATGGGGGCGTAGTTGCCCGCCTGCTCCGTCAACTGGGCCGCGCGCTGGGTGGCAGCCACGGTCAGGGCGTCGCGCAGCTCCGTGTTCGGGTTGATGAAGGAAGCGCCCGGCAGGTGCAGGCCCATGATCTCCATCAGCATCTGGTTGGAGTTGGCCGTGCCGTAGAAGGTGCAGGTGCCGGGGGAGTGGTAGGACTTGGACTCCGCCTCCAGCAGGTCGTCGCGGGTGGCCTTGCCCTCCGCGTACAGCTGGCGGATGCGCGCCTTCTCCGGATTCGACAGGCCCGACGGCATGGGGCCGCCCGGCACGAAGATCGCCGGCAGGTGGCCGAAGGACAGGGCGCCGATCAGCAGGCCGGGAACGATCTTGTCGCAGATGCCCAGGTAGAGCGCCGCGTCGAACATGTCGTGCGACAGGGCGATGGCCGTGGCCTGGGCGATGACATCGCGGGAGAACAGCGACAGCTCCATGCCGTCGCGGCCCTGGGTCACGCCGTCGCACATGGCGGGGACGCCGCCGGCGAACTGGGCCACCACGCCCGCCTCATGCGCCGCCTTCTTGATGATGGCGGGGAAGCGCTCGAACGGCTGATGGGCCGACAGCATGTCGTTGTAGGCCGACACGATGGCGATGTTGGATTTGCGGTTGCCCGCCAGCGCGACCTTATCATCGGCGGCGCAGCCGGCGAAACCGTGGGCCAGGTTGCCGCAGCCCAGCGCGCCGCGCCGGGGGCTCTGGCCCTTCTGCGCATCCAGGCGCTGCAGGTACCGGGCGCGGCTGCCCGCGCTACGCTGGATGACGCGGTCGGTAACCCGCCGCAGGGTGTCGTGTAGCGCCATGGGGTCCTCCCTGGCTGATGAGCCATGAACGTGGGTGCGCCGTCGAGACCGACGATGCGGCGCCGGCCCCGGGGCAGAAGTCGAATAAACTCCGCCGAACCGTTACAGTTCGGGGTCGTGCCAGCGGCGGCCGTCGCGGTCCAGCAGCAGGGCGGCGCTGATGGGCCCCCAGCCGCCGGCGGCGTAGGGATCCGGGCGCATGTCCGTCTGTTCCCAGCCGGCCAGGATGGTGTCGATCCACGACCAGGCGGCGTCCACCTCGTCACGGCGCATGAACAGCGACGGATTGCCCCGCACCACGTCCATCAGCAGCCGTTCATAGGCCTCGGGATAGCGGTCCTTGAAGGCCTCGGCGTAGGACAGGTTCAGCGGCACGGAGCGCAGGCGCAGGCCGCCGGGGCCAGGCACCTTGGTCATGATGTTCAGCTGCACGCCCTCGTCCGGCTGCAGGCGGATGACCAGGCGGTTGGCCATCAGCTCGCCCGAGCCCTTGGGGAAGACGCTATGCGGCACGTCCTTGAACTGGACGACGATCTCGGAATAGCGGACCGGCAGGCGTTTGCCCGTGCGCAGGTAGAAGGGCACGCCGCTCCAGCGCCAGTTCTCGATCTCGGCCTTGATGGCGACCAGGGTCTCGGTGTTGCTGGACCGCGTCAGCTCATCGGCGTATCCCGGGACCGGCTGGCCGTCGATGGAGCCGGCGCGATACTGGCCGCGCACGGTCTTGACCTTCACATCCGCCTGGGTGATGGGGCGCAGGGCCCGCAGCACCTTGATCTTCTCATTGCGGATCTGGTCACCCGACAGGTGGGCCGGCGGCTCCATCGCCACCAGGCACAGCAACTGCAGGAAGTGGTTCTGCACCATGTCGCGCAGGGCGCCGGCCTTGTCGTAGTACTCGGCCCGGCCTTCCACACCCACGCTTTCGGCGACGGTGATCTGGATATGGTCGATCCAGCTGCTGTTCCACAGCGGCTCGAACAGGGCGTTGCCAAAGCGCAGGACCATCAGGTTCTGCACCGACTCCTTACCCAGGTAATGGTCGATGCGGTAGATGCGATCTTCGGGGAAGACGGCGCCCACCTCCTCGTTCACGGCGTTGGCGGACTTGCCGTCATGGCCGATGGGCTTCTCCAGCACCACGCGGCAGGTATCGGTCACCAGGCCGGCGCTGGCCAGGTTGCGGCAGATGGCGCCGAACAGGCTGGGGGCCGTCGCCAGGTAGCAGACGCGGGCCTTGTCCTCATGCCCCTTCAGCAGGGTCTGCAGGGGTTCCCAGCCGGCCGGCTTGGTCGCGTCCAGCGACACATAGCCCAGGCGGGCGGAGAAACGCTCCCACACCGCCGTCTCCAGGTCGGCGGCGGGCACGTGGCGCTGCAGCGCCGCCCACACCGTGGCCCGGAAATCCTCCACCGTCTGGTCGGTGCGGCTGACGGCGATGATGCGGCTCTCGTCCGTCATCTGCCGGTCGCGCTCGCGGTAGTAGAGGCCGGGCAGCAGCTTGCGCATGGCAAGATCGCCGGTACCGCCGAAAACGACGAAATCGAAGGGATTGACTTGCAGCACTTCAGCCATGATGGCGCCTTGGCTTGGTTTCCCAGGGATGGCAGGGCCATCCGCCCGTTATCGATTATGCGGTTATTTCACTACCACAATTCCCTGGAAGCGCCACCGGAAAATCACCTCCTATGTAATCAGGCGGCCGATTTTCCGGTAATTCCGTAACATGACAGCTATTCCGTGCGGCTTTCGGTCGGGACCGATCGAAAGCCCCCTCATGCGACGGGCGCGGCCATCCGGCCGCTTGGCTTCCTCGCTTTCCAGTCTGCTACCTACGCGCGGGGCTCAGGCCTTCAGGCCGCCCATCAGCAGGTATTTCACCACCAGGTAATCCTCGATCCCGTACTTGGAGCCTTCACGGCCCAGGCCGCTCTGCTTCACGCCGCCGAAGGGAGCCACCTCGGTGGAGATGATGCCCTCGTTGATGCCGACCATGCCGTATTCCAGCGCCTCCGCCACCCGCCAGATGCGGCCGATGTCGCGGCTGTAGAAGTAGGCGGCCAGGCCGAACTCGGTGTCGTTGGCCATGCGGATGGCCTCGGCCTCGTCCTTGAAGCGGAACAGCGGCGCCACCGGGCCAAAGGTTTCCTCGCGCGCCAGGATCATGTCCGGCGTGGCGTCCAGCAGCAGGGTGGGTTCGAAGAAGTTGCCGCCCAGGGCATGACGCCGGCCGCCCATGGCGACGCGCGCGCCCTTGGCCACCGCATCGGCGATGTGGCGCTCCGCCTTTTCCACCGCGGCGGCATTGATCAGGGGGCCGGTGGTCACGTCCTTGTCGGCGCCGTTGCCCACGCGCAGGCGGCCCACCGCTTCGGCCAAACGGGCGGCGAAGGCCTCATAGACGCCATCCTGCACCAGGATGCGGTTGGCGCAGACGCAAGTCTGGCCGGCGTTGCGGTATTTGGAGGCCATGGCCCCCTCCACCGCCGCGTCCAGGTCGGCGTCGTCGAAGACGATGAAGGGCGCGTTGCCGCCCAGCTCCAGCGACAGCTTCTTCAGCGTGTCCGCGCTCTGCTTCATCAGCAGCTTGCCCACCGGCGTGGAGCCGGTGAAGGACAGCTTGCGTACCAGCGGGTTGGTGGTCATCTCCCCACCGATGGGCTTGGGATGGCCGGTGACGACGCTCAGCACGCCCGGCGGCACGCCCGCCCGCTCCGCCAGCACGGCCAGCGCCAGGGCGCTGTAGGGCGTCACCTCCGACGGGCGCACCACGATGGGGCAACCGGCGGCCAGGGCCGGCCCCACCTTGCGGGTGATCATGGCGATGGGGAAGTTCCAGGGGGTGATGGCGGCGGCCACGCCGATGGGCTCCTTCACCACCACGATGCGCTTGTCGCCGGCAAAGCTGGGGATGGTGTCGCCGTAGGCGCGTTTGCCCTCCTCCGCGAACCATTCGATGAAGCTGGCGCCGTAGGCGACCTCGCCCCGCGATTCGGCCAGGGATTTGCCCTGCTCCGCCGTCATGACACGGGCCAGATCCTCCTGCGCCGCCATGATCATCTCGAACCAGCGGCGCATGACGGCGGCACGGTCCTTGGCGGTGCGGGCGCGCCAGCCGGCCCAGGCGGCGTTGGCCGCCTTGATGGCCAACGCCGTCTCGGCGGCGCCCATGGCGGGAATGGTGCCGATGACCTCACCGGTCGCCGGGTTGTCGACGTCTATGGTGCCACCGCCGTCGGCATCGACCCAAGACCCGCCGATGTAGGCCTGGTCCCGCAGCAGGCCGGGGTCCTTCAGCCCAAGGGCCTGAGCCGTGCGGATGAGGAGCCCGTGGGGGGCGCGAACGGGGGTATCCATGGCAAACCTCTTGTAACAACCGCTGGGGGCATGGTTCTTACGTAGGCGGGTTCTGGGGGCGTTGCAATGCGGGGGGTGCCCCGGCCCAGGCAGCTCACAACCGCCCACCCCCAGCCTGCGTTCCCAGGCTGGGCTGAAATCCGGATCTTGGACCTTGGGGCTCAGGCCGCTTCGTGATCCGTGTCCGGCTGGTCCCCCGGCCGGCCCAAGGCACGGCGGGCGCGAACCAGTGCCTGGTCCAGGGTGCGGCCGACATGAACCCGCGGCGGCTTCAGGCCCTGGGTCAGCAGCAGGCGCCGCGCCTCTGGGTCGGCCAGGGCGATGGCCACGACCGCCCCCTGCTTGCGCGCCTTGGCGGCCAGCCCGTCGATGACGGTGACGGCCGTCGAATCCAGCAGCGGCACCGCCGTCAGGTCCAGCACGTAAGCCCGCGGCCGGGCGGCGATGCGGTCGAACAGGGCGGACACGCCGGCCGCCGCCCCGAAAAAGAACGCACCGGACAGGCGGAAGACCAGGATGTCGTCGTCGCGCGTCTGGGGTTGGTCCGGCAGCGGGCCGGCGCGATCGGCAACGTCAGGGGCCACCAGGGGGATGCCCCCCTCTATCCGCAGGGTCCCGGCCATGCGGTGGATGAACAGCAGCGACCCGGTGGCGAAGCCGACGACGATGCCCAGCGTCAGGTCCCGCAGGACAGTCAGCAGGAAGGTGGACAGCAACACCGCGGCATCCCCCCAGGACGCCCGCAGCAACAGGCCGAAGGCATGCTTCTCCGCCATGTTCCAGGCGACAATCGCCAGCACCGCCGCCAGCGCCGGCAGGGGGATATAGCTGGCCAGCGGGGCAGCCACGGCCATGAACAGCGCCAGGAACACGGCGTGCGCCATGCCGGACACCGGCCCGCGCGCGCCGGCCCGCACATTGGTGGCCGTCCGGGCAATGGTGCCGGTGACACAGATGCCGCCGCAGAGCGCGCTGGCGATGTTGGCGACACCCTGCGCCACCAGCTCGGCATTGGCGCGGTGGCGCCGGCCGGTCATGCCATCGGCCACCACGGCGGACAGCAGGCTTTCGATGGCGCCCAACAATGCGAAGGCCACCGCGTCCGGCAGGACCGCCAACACCAGGTCCGGTGACACGGGCGGCAGATGGGGTGCCGGCAGGCTGCGCGGGATGCCGCCGAAGCGCGTGCCGATGGTCTCGACGGGAAGGTGGGCAAGCGCCGCGACCACGCTGGCGGCCGCCACCGCAATCAGCAGGACGGGCCATTGAGGGCGCCAGCGCCGCAGCAGCACGATCAGGGCGATGGTCGCCACTGCCGTGCCCAGGGCGGCGGGGTTCAGCGTGGGCAGGGCCTGCCCCAAAGCCAGCAGCTTGGGCACGAACGGCCCCGGCTCCTTGCCCGGCAGCGTCAGGCCCAACAGATCGCGCGCCTGGCTGGCCGCGATGATGACGGCAATGCCGGCGGTGAAGCCCACTGTGACGGGATAGGGGATGTATTTGATGAAGGTACCCAGGCGCAGGGCACCGATGGTCATGAGGATCAGGCCGGACAGGATCACAGCCAGCGCCATGCCCCCCACCCCCAGCCGCTCCACCGACGCGGCGACCAGCACGATGAAGGCCCCGGCCGGGCCGCCGATCTGGAACCGGCTGCCGCCCAGCAGCGAAACCAGGAAGCCGCCGACGATGGCGGTGTACAGCCCCCGATCCGGCGTAACACCCGAGGCGATGGCGATGGCCATGGACAGCGGCAAGGCCACGATGGCCACGGTCAGGCCGGCCACCAGGTCGGCCCGCAGGTCGCGCAGGCCATACCCCTCGCGCAGCACCGTGACCAGCTTGGGCTTATAAAGTTCCCGCCAGCCTGGCTCCGCCATCGTCCTGTGCATGACGCCCCCTATCATTAATGCGCCGCACCCATCCCTTGCCTCATATCATCACCCAGCCGGGCCACCCTGGCCTAACCCTTTCGCGCTCAGCCCTTCTTCTGCGCCGCCTTGCGTGCCTTTTGCATGGCGGCAAAGGCCGCGGCCCAGCCCTCCTTCACCACCTGGCGGCCACGGCCGATGGCCAGGGCGTCGGCGGGTACCGGCTCGGTGATGGTGCTGCCGCCGGCGATGAAGGCCCCGTCGCCCACCTGCACCGGGGCCACCAGCGTGGCGTTGGTGCCGACGAAGACGTTGCGGCCCACCTGGGTGCGGTACTTGAAGGTGCCGTCATAGTTGCAGGTGATGGCGCCGGCGCCGATGTTGGTCCCCTCCCCGATGTCAGCGTCGCCGACATAGGCCAGGTGGTTGGCCTTAGCGCCGTTGCCCAGGGTGGAGGCCTTGACCTCCACGAAGTTGCCGACGTGGGCGCCGGTGCCGATGTCGGACCCCGGGCGCAGGCGGGAATAGGGGCCGATGATAGCCTCCCGCCGTACCACCACGCCTTCCAGGTGGCAGAAGGGCCGGATGGTCACGCCATCCTCCACCACCACGCCAGGGCCGAACACCACGTTCTGGCCCACGGTGACATCGCGGCCCAGCACCGTGTCGGCGGAGAACCACACCGTATCCGGGTCGGCCAGGGTGGCGCCGTTCAGCATGGCCTGGCGGCGCAGGCGGGCCTGCATCAGCTTTTCCAGCTTGGCCAGCTCGACACGGGAATTGACGCCTTCCACATCCGCCGGGTCCCCCTCGGCCACGGCGCAGGCATGGCCCTGGTCGCGGGCCACAGCCACGGCGTCGGTCAGGTAGTATTCGCCCTTGGCGTTGGCGCTGCCGATGGCGTCCAGGATGGCCCACAGGCGGCGGCCATCGAAGGCCATCAGCCCGGCGTTGCACAGGCCGATCGCCCGTTCCTCCGGCGTGGCGTCCAGGAATTCCACGATCTTGGTCAGGCCGCCGGCCTCATCCTGCACCAGCCGGCCGTAGGCGGCGGGATCGGCGGGGCGCATGCCCAGCACCGCCACGGCCGGGTTGCCGGCGCCGCGCCGCGCCTGGACCAGCAGGGACAGCGTCTCCGGCCGCACCAGGGGCGTGTCGCCGAACAGCACCAGCACGTCGCCGTCGAACTCGCCCAGGCTCCCACGCGCCGCCTTCACCGCGTCGGCCGTGCCCAGTTGCTGCGGCTGCAGCACGGTGGCATGCGGCGCGACGGCCTTGGTCACCCCCTCTTGCCCGGGGCCCACCACGACAATGATCCGGTCGGGATTCAGTGCCGACGCCGCCCGCAGCACGTGGGCCACCATGGGCTCATTGGCGATGGGGTGCAGAACCTTGGGCAGGTCGGACTTCATCCGGGTGCCCTTGCCCGCGGCCAGGACGATGCAGGCGAGGGCGGTCGACGTCTGAGCGGTCATGGCGATAACCTTATTCACGGCACTGTTTGGATTCACGGCACTGTTTGGGGGGCGACACGTCGTCAGATGGGATGAACCCATGGCCGACGCCATTGCCAGCGAGGCCCCCTTACTGCCACAACGATGGTGTCTCGCGAAACCGCCATCGCCCGGATGCCGCCCCATGAGCCTCATGCCCGCCGCCGTCCTGTTCGACTTCGACGGAACGCTGATCGACAGCGCGCCCGACATCCTGACCGGCATCAATCGTCTGCTGGATGAGGAGAACCTGCCCAACCTGGACCTGGCGCAGGTGCACCAGTTTATCGGCGACGGCGCCCCGATGCTGGTGACCCGCACCTTCGCCGCTGTCGGCCGGCCGCTGGATCCCGACTCGGTCCCCGCCATGACCGACCGCTACATGGCGATCTACGAGGCCCTGCCGGCCGATCCGTCTTGCGTCTTCCCCGGCGTGGCCGAAACGCTGGCCAGCTTGAGCGCCGACATCCCCCTGGCGCTGGTGACCAACAAGCCGGAGCGGGCGACCCACGCGGTGCTGGAGGCCATCGGCCTCGCCCCCTACTTCAAGGCTGTGGTCGGGGGCGACAGCCTGCCGACGCGCAAGCCCCATCCCGGCCCGCTGCTGCACGCCATGGCCCATCTGGCCGCCGCACCCGGCAAGACCATCATGGTGGGTGACGGCGCCAACGACGTGACCGCCGGGCGCGCCGCCGGCTGCCAGGTTGTATGCGTTACCTATGGCTATCCGCGCATGCCCGTGGAACAACTGGGGGCGGACCGGTTGGTGGATCATTTCCGCGACCTGCCGTCCGCCCTGGCGGATTTGACGGCGGGGTGACGGCCGGGCCGACGTCACCGGCTTATTGGGGAAAGTCGCATATGCGTGGTTTGGATTTGCGGGCCGATCGGGAGGAATACCTGGACGCCCTGCTGGTGACGGGCACGGCCTTCATCCTGGCGGTGGCGCAGTGGCGCCACATCGTCCACTTCTTCGACCAATACCTGCTGCAGAACCTGCAGGCTGAGGTGGGGGTGCTGCAGGGCTATCCGCACTGGCGCTTCTTCCAGTCGCGCGTGCTGGCGCCCTTCCTGGAACATCTGATCGAACTGACGGGCGTGAACCTGACCATCGCCCACGCCGTCGTCGCCATCTTCGGCCTGACCGGCGCCGGCCTGGCCCTGTTCTACGCCGCCCAGGCGGCGGCAGGCCAAGGAACGGATGGACGGCAGAAGGCCTGGACGGCCTTGCTGGCCATGCATGTCCTGTTCATGGCCCTGATGTCCAAGCCCTGGCTGTACATCTGGGATTTTGTGCTGCTGCTGACCACGGCGGTGTTCTACCTGCTGGTCCTGACCCGGGCGCCGTGGTGGTCCTTCCTGGCCCTGCTGGGCGTGGCTTGCTTCAATCATGAATCCGCCGTGTTCATCGGCGGTTATATGATGGCCAAGGCCGTCATTGACGCCTGGGTGGAAAAGCGCCGGCCGGACTGGCGCTGGCTGGCCTCGGGCCTGCTGGGCAGCGTCGCCGCCTTCGCCGTAATCGAGTTCCTGCGCCGGACGCTGCTGAAGGAAGAGGTCGGCTACAAAATCTTCCGTGATATCCAGAAGTCATCCTCCACCACCTTCGACGCCTATTTCCATATCCAGGTGGGGGAGAATTTCGGCCAGTTCTACGACTGGATCACCGATCCCGGCCTGTCGCTGGATCTCTTGATCCCTGTCTACCTGGCCACGGTACTGGGACTGACGGTGGTTATGGTAAAGCGACATGGTATCCGCGCCCTGTCCCTGGCGGCCTTCGTCCTGATCCAGGTGCTGGCCGTGCTGGCCCTGGGCCTGACCAACGAAACACGCACGCTGCTGCATCTCGCGCCGTTCGTGGCCCTGGCCGCCGTGTGGCTGAAAAAGCCCACGGCGGAAAATCCCGGTCCCTTCGCCGCCTGATCGCATGGGGCGGGACCGCACCATACGATCGGGCCCTAAGCACCATACGGTCAGGCCATAAAATGACGAACCTGGGAGGTGACATGCATGAAGTACCCGCCATCGGCCAGACGGGTCGCTCAGGCATTGTCGCCGTGGGGGCTACGGCCTTCCTGCTGGCCATCGCTGAATTCCGCCTGATCAGCTTCTATTTCCTCGATTACATCGTCCAAAACGTTGCGGCGGCGCAGGGCGTCTTGGACGGTTTACCGCACTGGCGCGTCTACCAGTCGCGGGTGCTGGGTCCCCTGGTCATGGCCGCCGTCAGCTGGCTGGGGCCATCCCTGCTCAACGCTTATTTCATTACCGGCATCGGCGCCCTGACGGCCGCGGCCGTGGTCACCTTCCGCGTCGGCCGGCGGCTGGAGGGGCCGGCCGGCGGCTGGGCGGCGATGATGGGACTACTCGCCCTCTTCCCACTGGTCTTGAGCCGACCCTGGCTCTATATCTGGGACTTCTTCATCCTGGTCATCGGCGCGACCTTCCTATTGCTGGTGGTTCGGCGGGCCCCCTGGTGGGCCTTCCTGGCGCTGATGGCCGTGGCCTTCCTGAACCATGAAAGCGCGCTGTTCATCGCCATATGGATGGCGGTGCAGGGCTTGGCCGACAACTGGATGCGGTGGCGGCTGGCCTGGCGGCAGTGGGATTGGCGCCTGCTGGGCGGGGGTGTGGTCGGCGGTGTGGTCGGCCTGGAAGTGGTCGAACTGCTGCGCACCCTGCTGTTGAACCGCGAGATCGGACCAGAACTGTTCGCCGATGCGAGCCAGATCGGCGACCACACCGGGGGCATGCATATCAAGCTGCTTCGCAACCTGGGCTCCGTCATCGATTGGTTCATCACCTTCGACTACAGCTTCCCGTTTCTAATACCTCTGTTGCTGCTGTGCGCCGTCGCCGTGGTCGGGGTCTTGCTGGCTCGTTATCGCCTGAAGGCCGCCGGGCTTGCCGTCTATGTCGCGGCACAGGTGGCGGCCCTCTGCATCGCCGCCGAATTGGCGGAAACCCGGGTATTGCTGCAGTTGGTCCCGTTCCTGGCGGTCGCCCCCCTGCTGTTGAACCGGACCCGCTGGCTGGACGAGGAGGCCATCAAGGCGCCCGCCCCTTGACCATAGGCGGACACGGTGTGGCAAAAGCCGGGGGCCGCTTCAGCCTGGCCGGACCGGGCGCACCGCCGGAATGCGGATGTTACTGGCCAGTGGGCGCGGCGGGACGGGTGGCGTTGCCCTGGGTGGCGTTGCCCTGCACGTTGATGGTGTAGGTCTGCTTCTGGGCCGTTCCCATGGGGTAGAAAACCTGCACCTCCAGCACGTCCGCACCGGTATAGCCTGGGGCGGGCTGGTACCACAGCTGTTGGGCGGGCATGGCCTTCTTGTTGCAGGCGGCGCGGGGATTGCCGGCAGGGAAGGTCGGATAGTCCGTCCCATCGCGCAAGCTGGCGGTGCCGTGGGCTGGCGCGGTGAGGATTTCCACCGTGATGCCAGAAATCGGGGCGCAATCCTCATGCAGGCCCTGATAGAAATTCAGCTCGCGCTCCTGTCCCACGGGAACGGTGCGGGTCAGCATGACCTTTTCCGGCGTGCCGATCGTACCAGCCGGCCGGGGCGCCGTGCCGCCGTTCATGGTGACGGGTACGACCTGCACATGCTGCACCGCGCAGCCCGCCACAAGGGCCACGGCAGCCATCATCACCATCCAACGCCCAGCGGTCATCGCATCCTCAAGGGGGAAGTCAGGATGCCGCCCCGCGCGACACCTCCCGCATAGGTCGCATTATTCCAATGAATACATCCATGTGACAAACGGCCGCCCCAAAGGCTTTTCCCCGGAGCGGCCGTGCATCACGTCATCTTGACCCGGAGGAGCCCGTGTCAACCCACCCGGCATCAGCCCAGGCGGGACAGCGCCTCGGCCAGCTTGGCGCGGGTGCCATCGGCCTCGGCCCGGCGCTCCCGCTGTTCCTCGATGACCTCGGGCGGGGCCTTGTCGACGAAGTTGGGATTGCCCAGCTTGGCGTCGACCTTGGCGATTTCACCCTCAAGCTTCTGGATTTCCTTGGCCAGGCGGGCCTTCTCCTTGGCGATGTCGATGAAGTCGGCCAGGGGCAGGACCAGCGTTGCCTCATCCACCACCGCCTGCACGGCACCAGTGGCCGGCACCTCCTCGGTCAGGGCGATGTCGGACAGGCGGGCCAGCTTCAGGATCAGGTCGCGGTGGGTGCCCAGGCGCGCAGCCGTCTCCGCCCCCGCCCCTTTCACCAGCAGCGGCAGCTGGGCCGACGGCGGCACGTTCATTTCCGACCGGATGGTGCGGATGGTGGAGATGAAGCGCACCACCCAGTCCATCTCGGCCTGGGCGCCGGCGTCCTTGTAGGCCGCCGGGTACTGCGGCCAGGCGGCGGTGATCAGGTCACCGCGCTGCTGGCCCTCGCCCAGCTTCTCCCACAGCTCTTCCGTCAGGAAGGGCATGATGGGGTGCAGCAGATGCAGGATCTGGTCCAGCACCCAGGCGGTGACGGCACGAGTCTCGGCCTTCGCAGCCTCATCCTCACCCTGCAGGATGGGCTTGGTGAATTCCAGGTACCAGTCGCAGAAGCTGCCCCAGGCGAAGTGGTACAGGGCGTTGGCGGCATCGTTGAAGCGATAGCCCTCCAGCGCCTCGGTCACCTGCGCCGCGCAATCGGCCACCGCGCCCACGATCCAGCGGTTGACCGTCTGGGTCAGGCGCGTGGGGGCGAAGCCCGGCACCGGCACCACCTGGTTCATCTGGGCGTAGCGGGCGGCGTTCCACAGCTTGGTCGCGAAGTTGCGGTAGCCCTCGACGCGCGAGGTCGCCAGCTTGATGTCGCGGCCCTGGGCTGCCATGGCGGTTAGGGTGAAGCGCAGGGCGTCGCAGCCGTACTGGTCGATCAGGTCCAGCGGGTCGATGACGTTGCCCTTGGACTTCGACATCTTCTGCCCCTTCTCATCCCGCACCAGGGCGTGGATGTAGATGGTGCGGAAGGGCACGTCGCCCATGAAGTGGATGCCCATCATCATCATGCGGGCGACCCAGAAGAAGATGATGTCGAAGCCGGTGACCAGCACATCGCCGGGGTAATAGCGCGCCAACTCCGGCGTCTTCTCCGGCCAGCCCAGGGTGGAGAAGGGCCACAGGGCGGACGAGAACCAGGTATCCAGCACGTCGGCGTCGCGGGTCAGGGGCGTGGCGGCGCCGTAATGGGCATCCGCCTCGGCCTGGGCCTCGGCCTCCGTCTCAGCGACGAAGAATTTGCCGTCCGGCCCGAACCAGGCCGGGATCTGGTGGCCCCACCACAGCTGGCGGCTGATGCACCACGGCTGGATGTTGCGCATCCACTCGTAATAGGTGTTTTCCCACTGCTTGGGCACGAACTGGGTCTTGCCCTGCTCCACCGCCTCCAGCGCGGGCTTGGCCAGGGTGACGGCGTCGCAATACCACTGGTCGGTCAGCCAGGGCTCAATGACCACGCCGCTGCGGTCACCGTGCGGCTGCATCAGGGTGTGCGGGTCGATCTTCTCCAGCAGGCCAAGGGCCTCGATCTCCTCCACCACCTTCTTGCGGGCGGCGAAGCGATCCAGCCCCTGATACTCGGCCGGCGCATGCTCGTTCAGCTTCGCGTCGCGGTCGAACAGGTTGATCATGGGCAGGTTGTGCCGCTTACCGACCTCGAAATCATTGAAGTCATGGGCGGGGGTGATCTTCACCGCACCGGTGCCGGTCTCCGGATCGGCATACTCGTCGGCGACGATGGGGATGCGGCGGCCGGTGATGGGCAGGATGACATGGCGGCCCACCAGATCCTTGTAGCGCTCATCGTCCGGATGCACGGCGACGCCGGTGTCACCCAGCATGGTCTCGGGCCGCGTGGTGGCAACGGTGATAAAGGTGTCCGCCATGCCTTCCACCGGATAGCGGAAGTACCACAGGCTGCCCTTCACCTCTTTCTGCTCGACCTCCAGGTCGGAGATGGCGGTGTGCAGCTTGGGGTCCCAGTTCACCAGGCGCTTGTCGCGATAGATCAGGCCCTGGCGGTACAGCTCGACGAACACCTTGCGGACGGCGGCGTTCAGGCCCTCATCCATGGTGAAGCGTTCACGTGACCAGTCGGGGGAGGCGCCCAGGCGGCGCAGCTGGCGGGTGATGGTGCCGCCGGACTCGGCCTTCCACTCCCAGACCTTCTGCAGGAAGGCCTCGCGCCCCATCTCGGCCCGCGTCTTGCCTTCCTTGGCCAGGTTGCGCTCCACCACCATCTGGGTGGCGATGCCGGCATGATCGGTGCCGGGCTGCCACAGGGCGTCACGGCCGCTCATACGGTGATAGCGGATCAGCAGGTCCTGCAGCGTGAAGGTCAGCGCGTGGCCCATGTGCAGGCTGCCCGTCACGTTGGGCGGCGGCATCATGATGGTATAGGGCTGGGCGTTGCTGTCCACATGGGCGGCGAAAGCGCCCGAGCGCTCCCAGCGCTCATAGCGGCTGCTTTCGACATCGGCGGGGGAGAAGGTCTTGTCCAGCATGGCGGGCACCTGAAATCGCACTAAAGCGGCAAAAGAAAAGGGCGGCGCGGGGTAGAGCGCCGCCCCCTATGAAATTACCTGGGGCTTGGCAAGGTTTATCGAAGCGGCGCGCCTCAGTCGAGTCCGCGCCGTACCACCTTCTCGATCTCGCGCTTGACCAGGCGCTCGACCAGGGAGGGCAGGTTCTCATCCAGCCATTCGCGCAGGATGGGGCGGACCAGGACGTGCACGATCTCCTCCAGCGTAACGTCCGAGCGGCCAATGGGCCCCTCCCCCGTCAGGCTGGGGCCGCCGCGGCGGAAGCCCGACAGTCCGGAGAAGGCGCGGCTGGCGGCGTCTTCCGTGAACTGCGACATCAGCCGATCGTCGTCCATGGGCGGCGGCGGGCGGCGCGGCGGCGGGGGCGGCGGCTCATACGCGAAGGGATCCGGCAGGGGCTCGGGCTCAGGCTCGGGCTCGTCCGGGATGATGTCCGTCAACTCCAGCACGTCATCCTCCGGCGGAGGGGGCGGGGGTGGCGGAGGAGGCGGGGGCGGCGGCATGGGCACCGCCTCGAAAATGTCATCCTCCGGCGGGGGCGGAGGGGGAGGCGGCGGCGGGGGCGGTGGCGGCGCCTCCGGCTCGGGCGGCGGCGCGTCGGTGTCTTCAGAAATGATCCGCCGGATGGAGGCGAGGATTTCCTCCATCGAAGGTTCTTGTTGTGACTTGTCAGCCATTGTTGCCTAACCTGACCTGTAACGGCGTGGACCTGTAAGCGCCGGCCCCGCACCGACGTATGGGCACCGACATTCGGGGCAGCCTAGGGCAAGAACAGTAAAAATGCCATTGGGTTAATCACGGCCGCGCCGGTCGCCAATGCTGGCCTGCGTCATCCCGCCCTCCCCTATTCGCCGCCGCTATTGCTTCCCCTCAAGAATAGGGTGGGCCGCCGCCTTTCCACAAAAGAAAAGGGCGGCCCCCAAGCCATGGAACCGCCCCCGTCTGACGCGTGCGACCAGGCGGATCGCCGCTTACTTCTCGATGGCCTCACTTCTCGATCGAAGGACCCCAGAGCTTGTCCTTGACCTCTTCATAGTGGGCCTTGGCGTCGTACAGCGGGACGTTCAGGCCCAGCTTCGCGGCGGTCAGGTCGCCCACGGCCGACAGCACCTCGTAGGACGCCACCTGCTCGTCATGTTGGGCGCGAACCAGTTGCACCTTGGCATTCACCAATTCCTGCTCGGCGTTCAGCACGTCCAGGATGGTGCGGGAACCCACCGACTGTTCCTGCCGCACGCCTTCCAGCGCGATCTCGTTGGAGGCGACGGCGCTCTTGTAGGCCTCGATGGCGGCGCGGGCCGTCACCAGGGCCTGCCAGGCCTTCACCGCCGTCTCATCGGCCGAACGCACGGCTTCCATCACCTGGGTGCGGCGCTGCTGTTCCGTCTGCTTGGCGCCGCGCACCTTGGCCGAGGTGCCGCCGCCCTCATACAGCGGAATGGTGACGCGGGCGGAAATGACGGCCGTGTCGTACTGCACGCCCGGAAGCGACTGGTCCCAGTTGCGGTAGTACTGGGCACTGGCCGACAGCTGCGGCAGCATCTGGCCGAAGGCGCCATCGACCGCGTCCTGCGACGCCTTGTGGTTGTAGCGCGCGGCGACGACCACCGGGGCCGACACTTCAGCCGCGGCCATGGTCTCTTCCTGATTCACCGGCAGGTGCACCAGGCGGCTCGGCTGTTTCAGCGTACCGGGCACCTGGCCCATCAGCTTGGCATAGGTGGCGCGGCTGGCGGCCAGGGCGCCCTGGGCGGAAATGCGGTCGGCCGTGGCGCCGGCCAGGCGCGACTCGGACTGGCTGACGTCGGTGCGGGTCAGCTCACCCACGCGGAAGCGATCACGCGACGCCTCCAGCTGCCGGGTCAGCACCTGTTCGTTGTTGATGTTCAGGTCCAGGACGGCCTGGTCGCGCACCACATCCAGATAGGCGGTGGCAGCGGCCAGCAGCACCTGCTGCTCGGTGTCCAGCAGGCTGGCCCGGCCGGCCTCCACCTGGTTCTCGGCCTGGCTGATGCCGGCCTGGATGCTGCCGCCGGCGTAGATCGCCTGGTTGATGGTGACGCCGGTCTGCGCCGGGTTCATGTGCTGGATGGCGTTGCCCTGGCTCAGCCGCTCCTTGCCCAGGTTGCCGTCGGCGGTGACGGTGGGCAGCATGCTGGCGCGGGCCTGGGGCACTCCTTCATCCGTGGCCCGCTGGCCGGCGCGGCTGGCTTCCAGCGTTGGATTGTTCTGGTAGGCCTGGCTCAAGGCGTCTTCCAGCGACTGCCCGTGGGCCACGGTCGCCACGGTAAGGGCCAGCGCCGTCAGCGGCAGGGTGGCGGCCAGCCGGCGCGCCCGCTTCACCCAATGTCCGGTTCCCATGCCCTCTGCCCCACATCCAGCGGTGTTCACTTGCATCGCCATTTTCCCCAAACACCTTAAATAAATATCATAGGTGGGGCACGCCCTGACGCACGCGACCGTAGCGGAACCGCACCCCGAATCCCCATCGGCGCCAATGCGCCCCTTAAAAAACACTCTGTAACATGATCGGTGGAACCGCAAAGGTCCACTTAAGGCCATGTTTCGGGGGACCGTCGCCCCCAAATCCGCCCATCCCCGGCCCAGGTTGGCCGCGAAAGGGTGAAACGAAGCCCCGCGGCGGACAGCGGGTACCCGGCCGCAGGGCTTCGGATCAGAACACGAATTCGGCGCGGCGCTCGAAGCCCGGCAGGGGCCGGACGGCGGCGTCGAACAGGATGCGGTGCGACACCACGCCACCCACCTTGCGGTAATAGCGCGCCTCGCCCAGGCCGGCAGCGTTGATGACCACGGCCACCAGGCGGCCGCCCTCGGGCAACTGGTCCAGCAGGCTGGCCGGCACCTCGGGCACCGAGCCGTCGATCAGGATAGCGCCGTAGGGCGCCTTGGCGGCGTGGCCGGCGGCCAGGTCACCCTGTACCACGGCGACGCCGGCGACACCGGCCAGCGCCTTGCGCGCGGCCTCGACCAGGGCGGGGTCGCTTTCCAGCGCCACCACCGAACCAGCCATCTCGGCCATGATGGCGGCGGCGTAGCCGGTGGCCACGCCCACGGCCAGCACCTTGTCGGCGCGGGTCAGGGACAGTTCCTGCACCAGGCGGGCCAGGACCATCGGCTCCATCAGGTAGCGGCCGGGGGCCACGGGCACGTCCTCGTCGACATAGGCGACGCCGGCCAGCGCCTCGGGCACGAACCGCTCACGCGGGATGGCCAGGAAAGCCTCAACCACGAAGGGGTCGGTGACCTTGTTGGGGCGAATCTGCCCCTCGATCATGTTGACGCGGGCGGCGGTGTAGTCGGCGGCCATGGGATATACCGATCTGATGGAAACGAGGCGGAGGAAGATGCGCGCCACGGGGCCTTTCGGTCCGCACACGCTTGAAAAACCAGGATCGGTATATATCTCCCCCGCCGCCCGAAGACAATTGATGCCTGCACCGGGCGTCCATCCGCCGCCCCCGCCAAGCCCTCGGCGCGGCCCTGGCCCCGCGCCGTCACCGAAACGTCAGAAAGCGACGCCAGCATGCTTGACCGCCCCGACGGGCGACGCTATAGAGGCGCCCTGCCCTGACCTCAGGCGCCGCTGGACGGCCCCTCCGGTCAGTTCTCGTGGATGGCGCGGTGGCAGAATGGTGATGCAACGGACTGCAAATCCGTGAATCCGGGTTCGATTCCCGGCCGTGCCTCCAACTCCTTCTTTATATAAGTGTTTGCTAAGCGACCCAAAGGTTGCGCGAAACAGCGCATAGTCCTGCGCGATTCGGCGCACAGCCGGCCAGTCCAAGGCGCGCGGCGTCCAGAACGAAGCCGGCGGCACGGGCAAGACCGCACTATCTCGTCCGGGGGATGAAGCCGGGCACCCCGGTTTCGACCACCGTATTGAACCGGATGTTCGTCCCGATGTCGTAGCGGATCTCCTGCATGGCCGCTTCCGGCAGTGCCGTGATCTCGAAGTTTTCCCGTATATGGTCGGGATTGATCGATGTCGTCAGAAACGCGGTGCCCCGCTGCACGGCCCAGGCCAGCGCCACCTGCGCGGGCATCCGGCCAAGACGGGCCGCGATGGCGACCAGCACCTTGTCGTCCAGCACGCGGGGTTCCATGGCGTGCCCCAAAGGCGCGAATGCCTGCATGAGGATGCCGTGCTGCCGGCAGAAATCGAGCAATTCCCACTCCTGCAGGTAGGGATGGGATTCCACCTGCACCATGGCGGGCTTGATCCGGGCGATGGCGACGATGTCCTGCAGCGCCTCCAGCGTAATGTCCGACAGGCCGATCGAGCGGCACCGTCCCTCCTCCACCAGGCTTTCCATCGCGCGCCAGGTGTCCGCCAGCGTGACATCCGGATCATAGATCACCTGCCCCTGCGCATCCCGCGGATCCTGCTCCTCACCTGGGCGAAAGGCGAAGGGCGTGTGGATGATGTAGCAGTCGATGTAATCGACCCCCAACCGCCGGCAGCTCGCCTCGAAAGCGGGGCGGACGCGCTCCGGGCGATGGTTCGTGTTCCATAATTTGGTGGTCAGGAAGACATCTTCACGCTGAACCCCGCCCGGCCGAAACGCCTCCTGCAGCGCCTCGCCCACCGCCGCCTCGTTGCGGTAGCGTTCCGCGCAATCGAAATGCCGGAACCCCACCTCCAAGGCGGCCTTGACCGCCCGTTTCGTGGCCGCGGCATCGGGGATCAGGGTGCCGAAGCCCATGACCGGGATCTGTTCCGCCCCATGGTCGGACGGGAAGGTCGTACGGAAAAACGTCTCATTGGTGGTCATGATCATGGTTCCTTGCTTGCGCTGGCCACACGCCCGTAAGAGCCGGAGGCATTGCCGCCGAGCGCGATGAAGAATTGCACCGTGTCCAGATACCGGGCCGTCTTCGCCCGGATCTGGCCCAACAGCGCCCGTTGATAGGCACGTTCGGCATCGAGCACCTGCAGGACACCTGTCTCACCCGCCCGGTAGCCGTCCCGGTTCAAGCGCAAGCTGGTCGCCGCGGCGGCCAGAGCCCGCTCCTGGGCCGAATACTCGTCCCCGTCGTGGCCGAGCGCCTGAAGCACATCGGCGACCTGTCCCAATGACCGGACCACGGTCCGCTGATAAGTCGCGCGCGCTGCGATGTAGCCGTCAACCGCGGCCCGGCGGTTCGCTTCCAAGGCACCGCCGTGGAAAAGGGGGCCGGCCAGGCCGGCGGCGACACCCCAAAGCGAATTGCCGGCCTGGAACACCGATGCGGGATCGGCACCGGCCTGGGTCAGCGAGCCAGACAAGGTCAGGTGGGGGTAAAGGTCGGCCGTGGCCACGCCCACGGCCGCGCTGGCGGCCCGCAGGTCGGCCTCGGCCTCAAGCAGGTCGGGGCGGTCGTGAGCCATTTCGGACGGCAGGCTGAGCGGCAGATCCAGCGGCAAGGTGAAATCATCCAGGTCGAAGTCCGGCACCACCCCCTCCGCCGGCCCCTGCCCCGCCAGGACGGCCAGCGCGTGGCGCGCCGCGTCCCCTTGCTGGGCCAGCGGCGGCAACAGGGTCTGGTCCTGCGCCAGCTGCGTTTCAGCCAGTGCGACGTCGGGCTGGGCGATACCGCCCTGCATGTGCGCCCCGCGCAGAAGGGCCAGCGTGCGCTCGTCGTCGGCCAGCAAGGTCCGCACCGCCGCGCTCTGGGCCCGTGCGGATGCCAGCAGAAAGGCTTGGCTCGCGACATCGCCGGTCAAGGTCAGATAGGCCGCTTCGAAACGATGTTTCTGCGCGTCGGCCAAGGCGCCCTGTTGCTCGACAAGCCGCTTCGTCCCGCCGAAAATATCAAGGTCGAAGCTCACCCGCGGGCCGACGGCATAGAAGTTGGCGGTCGCCGGTGTTGGCGCGTTCGACCGGCCCCGGCCGATCTGGGCCCCCCAATCCACTTGCGGATAGAGATCGCCCCCGGCGGCCCGGACCGCCTCCGACGCCTGTGCTATCCGCGCGTCAGCGATCTTGAGATCGAAATTCCCATCGATCGCCCCGCGCATGGTGAGGTTGAGCCGCGGCGAGTGAAACACCGTCCACCAGTCCCCGTCCAACGCTTCGCCAAGCTTGATGCGCTGGTCGCCCGGCCGATCACCGCCAGAGGCGAGCCGGCTTTCCGCCTCGCGATCATAATGCGTCGATACCGGCGGCGCCGGCGGCGTGTAATCGGGACCGACGGTACAGGCCGGCAGGAGAACCAGAGACAAGGCCGCCGCCACCGCAGCCCGGGGAAGCCGCCCGTCAGGCAGGGATGCAAGGGACGCCATTTCATGGACCTCCTGGATTAGCGGTTGGCGGAGCGCGGCGCGCGGAGCAGCGCGACGAGCGGGCTTACGGCCAGCACCGCAAGCATCAGGATCTTGAATTGGCCGATGATGGCGACCGTGGCCGCCTGGCCGGTGACCATCTCATTGAACCGGGCCAGCGTCGGTCCGGCGGCCTGCGCCAGACCGTGGGCCGCGGCGCGATAAGGCGTCAGGTCCTTGGCCAGCGCCAGGTGCATGGCCTGGGTGTTGCCGTAGAAGAAAATCTGGACCACCGCGATGCCGATGGTGCTGCCGTACAGGCGCGACAGGTTGAAAAGCGCGGCACCGTCCGGGTGAAACTTGCGATCGAGCGTGCTGAACGCTGCCCGTCCCAGTGCCGGCAGCAAGATGCCAAGGCCCAGGCCCTGCAGCAGGCCGGCGATGGCAACCGGCCGCCAATCCATCGCCGGCGAATAGCCCAGCATGCGCCAGTTGGCGTACGCCACCAATGCCATGCCAATCAGGAGGGGGACGCGGTTATCCACACGCGCCGGCAGCCGCCCGGCCAGCATCAGCACCCCCACCAGCGCGACGCCGCGTGGGATGGCCATATAGCCGGTGGTGTCGACCGGATATCCGAAAAGTTCCTCCAGCATCGGCGACGTCAAGGCCAGGGTCGGCAGCAGGACGAAACCAGCGGCGAAGACCATGATGACCGACAGGACGAAATTGCGGTCCCTGAACAGCGCCTTGTCCAGAAAGTGTGCCTGCGCCGTCAGGACATGGATGACGAAAAGATAGAAACCGAGCGCGGCGGCGATGGCCTCCACCCAAATCTCCGGCGCGGCGAACCACTCCAGCCGCTCACCCCGGTCGAGAAGCATCTGCAGGCCGACGATGCCCAGCGAAAAGGCCGCCCAACCGAAGAAATCAAAGTGTGGGTTCCGCTCGGCTTTCTTCTCCGGCAGCCAGAGCGCCATCGCCAGGAAAACGAACCCGGCCAGCGGCAAGCTGACATAAAAGATGGAGTGCCAGCCGTGATAGTCGCTGAGCCATCCGCCGAGGGGCGGGCCGCTGCTGATGCCGAGCAGCGTGCATGCCGTGTGCGCCACGCCGACCTGGGCGTGCCGCGCCGGTGGCTGCACATCAAGCAGGATCGCCAGCGCCAGGGGACCGAGCGGGCCACTCGCCGCCCCCTGGATGATGCGGGCCAGGACGAACTGGGTGGAGGTCTGTGCCACGACATCGAACACGAGGCCGGCGGCAAAGACAGCGATCGACCACTGGAAGAGTGCCTTCCGCCCGAAGCGGCCGGCGAGCCAGCGTGTCATGGGCAGAACAACGATGCCGGCCGTGACATAGGAGGTGAATATCCAGCCGATCTGATCATCCGCCATCGACAGTGTGCCCTGCATGTGCGGCAGGGCGGCATTGGGGACGGATATGTTGACGCCCTGCATGAAGGTCGCCGCGAAGGCCGCGATGGTGAGCACACGGCGGCCTTCAGATGGGGGGCCAGCGGTCATTTGGCGCCCCCCGCCGTCCCGGACGCGGGCTCAAAAGGTGCGAACCAGTTACGCCGGTGCGCGGTATCGACCCGGGCCGTGACGCTGATGCCGGAGAACAGCGACCCGTTTGGTGTCGGGCCATCAAGTTCCAGGCGCACCGGCAGGCGCTGCACCACCTTGACCCAATTGCCGGTCGCGTTCTCAGGCGGCAGGACCGCGAAATCCGACCCCGTGCCCGGGCTCATGCTGACGACATGGGCGCGGAAGCGGCTGTCGGGAAAGGCATCGATGCGGATGGTCGCGGACTGGCCAGGCTTCATATGGGTCAGGTCGGTTTCCCGGAAATTGGCTTCCACCCAGACATGCTGGCTGGACAACAGGGTGAACACGGGCGCGCCGGGGGTGACGAAGTCACCGACCTGCAGCTCATCGACCCGTGTCACGATGCCGTCGTCGGGCGCGGTCACGGCCGTGTAGGAGAGGTCGAGCCGGGCCCGGTCGAGTTCGGCCCTGGCCGCACGCACGGACGGGTGGCGGTCGATTGCGACATCCGGATCCCCGTCCAGGGCGACCACGGTGCTCGCCATTTGTTGCTCCAGGGATGAGATGCGCCGGCGTGCGACCTTGAGGTCCGTCTCCGCCCGCTCATAAACGGCGCGCGAGGCGAAATCCGACGCGACGAGCGCCTTCTTACGGGCATAGTCGCGATCATAGAATTCGGCGGAGTCCCGGGCAGACTGCAGCTCCGCCAACTGTTGACGGTAGGTCGCCTTCAACGCGCCGATCTGAAGGCGCGCCGTGTCGAGCCGCGCCTCCGCTTGGTCGACCACCAGGCGGTAAGGCTGGGGATCGATCTGGAACAGCAGTTGCCCTTTGCGGACGCGCTGATTGTCCCTGACGGCCACGTCGACAGCCTGGCCACCAACACGGGCGTTGACCGATTCCTTGGCCATGCGGACGAAGGCGTCGTCGGTCGAAACATAGGGTTCGTCGGCGATGTACAGCCGGGCGCCCGCCGCGGCCAGCACCAGAGGGAACGCCACAAACAGGGGCAGGCGCAGTCGTTCCCTGAGGCTCTTCCCCGACTTCGCCGCCCCCGTCGTGGGCGGGTGAACATCAAGCGGCCTTTCGATTTGCGCGTCCATCGCGGGACCTCTCGTTCGAGGATGGTTGATCCGGCAGCCGCGCCCCCTGCCACGGGGACGCGGGCCGGAACCAGGTCAATTGGGGGCCAGGCGGGCCTGGATCAGCGCGCCTTCCAGGTTGGTGGCACAGCGGGCATAGCCCGCGCTGCCGGGCAGCAGGCCGACCTCGGCGCAGGCGGAGCTGCCGCCCGGTGCGCTATGCCGCTCTGCGGGCAAGGCCACAGCCAATGCCTGTTCCAGCGTGCTAACACAGGCGGCATAGTCCACGTCGTTGATCGTCAGGCCCAGCGTCTGGTGGCAGGTGTGCCGGACGGCGGCGGCGTCCCCAACCGCCATCGGCGCGGTGGCCGCCGCGGCGATGGCAGCCGGAGCGCCCAGAACCGCCGCCCCCGCCAGCACGGCGGCAGTGATGTATTTGATCGAATTAGACAAAGTCCGGGTATTCATGGCCTTTACTCCATGGTCGAGTGGGTCGGATTTTCAGTGGGATGATCTTCAGCGTCGCCCATGACGGCGACGGGCAGTCGCCTCAGCCGGGGGGACTGGAGCCGGAATGCCGAGGCGCCGAATGGCGCGTCGGCGGCCCTTCACGTTGCGCGTTCATCATGGAACCTCTTTCAGGAAGGCGGCACTGCGCTGCCCTTGTTTTTGTACTGCTCAGTATATATATCCATCCCAAGACCCGCGTCAAAGGATTTTATGCGATATGGTACAAAAAAAAGATGGCGACGAAGCGAAGCGTCGCGGCCGCCCCCGCGCCTATGACCCGGAGGAGGCCCTTCGGCGGGCGATGGACGCATTCTGGAAAAGCGGCTACTCCGGCACCTCGCTCGATGACCTTTCCGCCGCGACAGGCATGAACCGGCCCAGCCTCTATGCCGCGTTCGGCGACAAGCGCTCGCTCTATCTCAAGGCGTTGGCTTATTATTGGCAGGTCGCCCTGGGCACCATGCGCGCCGATCTTGCCCAGGACAGGCCCTTGGCGGATTCGCTGATGCGGGCCTATGAGGGGGCCCTATCGATCTATTTTTCGGGAGACGATCGCCCACGCGGCTGTTTCGTGGTGGGCACCGCGGTCACGGAAGCGATGGAGGACGCCGAAATCAGAGAAAGCCTGATGACGGGCTTCCTGGAATTCGACGCGGACTTCGAGGCGCGGTTCCGGATGGCGCAGGACAATCGCGAGCTGCGGGAGGGCGCGGACCCGGCCACGCTGGCGACGCTCGCGACCGCGGTGATGCACACCATCGCCATCCGAGCCCGGTCCGGCACCCCTCGCGCCGATCTTGCGGAATTCGCCCGCAAGGCAGTCCGTGCCATTTGCGGATGACGGTGACCCCGACATTGCCGGACGTCCTGGCGCCCGACCTGGACGTCGTCTTCTGCGGCATCAATCCTGGCCTGGCCGCGGCGGCGGCCGGCCACCATTTCCTCGGCCGGGGAAACCGTTTCTGGCGTGTGATCCACCTCGCCGGCTTCACACCGGGGGAAATCAGGCCCGAGAACGACCGGTCGATCTTGCAATACCGGTGTGGACTGACGGCCGTCGTTGATCGCCCAACGGCCCAGGGGGCACAGGTGGCGGTGCGAGAGTTCGTGGCCGCAAGCGCACGGTTCGAACGAAAGATCACGCGTTATGCGCCACGCTTTGTCGCCTTCCTGGGAAAGGCCGCCTATGCCGCTCTGTCCGGCCAGGCCGCCCCCGCGTGGGGCCCTCAGGAGCAACTTTTTGGCGGGGCGATCGTGTGGGTTCTACCGAATCCCAGTGGGCGGAACCGGGCCTTCACCGTCGAACAGTTGGTGAGCGCCTACCGCCGTCTCCATCGGGCGGTGGCCGAAGACCGGCAAAGCGGCATGCCTCTTGCCACCCGGCCATAGGCGCGCCGTCCATCGTGATTCGGCCGCGCTGTCCCTGGCCTCATGCCCCGCCCCCGGTGTCCGCGATGGAACCAGCGGGCGGGGATCGCAGTTGCCACCGCCGAGACCACCGCCCGCGGCCCCTTTTCCGATTTTCCAACAGGGCGTCGCATGGCGGCGCGTCCCCGCAAAATATTGTCATATCAAAGAAGTGACGTGGGCGGGTGGCGGCCTATCTGATGGTGTCGGTCAATATTGCCGCGGTGCAACAGACATGCAAAGCTGATGCGGCGATGTCTTGCTTCGAAAGGAATGACAGCGTGATCGACCAGCCTGTCCCGTCCGTCCCCCCAGAAGACTCCGTCCAGGCAGACCCTGTCCCTATAGCTGATGAGGCGCCGCCGCCGGCGCCCGTGGACCGTGACACGATGCGCGCGGCCATCGTCGCCAAGCTGATGTACGCGGTCGGCAAGAATCCCGAAGTCGCCAGCCAGCGCGACTGGTTCATCGCCACCACCCTGGCGGTGCGCGACCGCATCGTCGACCAGTGGATGGCCTCCACCCGCGCGACCTACGAATCCAAGCGCAAGCGGGTCTATTACCTGTCGCTGGAATTCCTGATCGGCCGCCTGCTGGTCGACGCCCTGATGGAAACCGGCCTGACCGAGCCGGTGCGCCAGGCGCTGGACGACCTGGGCGTGGATCTGGATCAGCTGCGCAAGATCGAGCCGGACGCGGCCTTGGGCAATGGCGGCCTGGGCCGCCTGGCCGCCTGCTTCATGGAAAGCATGGCGACCCTGCAGATCGCGGCCCACGGCTACGGCATCCGCTACGACCACGGCCTGTTCCGCCAGGTGATCAAGGACGGCTGGCAGCGCGAATATCCGGAAAACTGGCTGACCTTCGGCAACCCCTGGGAATTCGAACGGCCCGAGGTCGACTATTCCGTGGGCTTCGGCGGCACCGTGGAGACGGTGGAGGTCAGCGAGGAGATCACCCGGCATTACTGGCGGCCGGAGGAGACGGTGGACGCCATCGCCTTCGACACCCCCGTGCCCGGTTGGCGCGCGCGCCACGTCAACACCCTGCGCCTGTGGTCGGCCCGCGCGCCGGATGCCCTGCGGCTGGACGCCTTCAACCAGGGCGACCACGTCGGCGCCCTGGCCGCCCGCGTGCGGCTGGAGGCCATCTCCAAGGTGCTGTACCCCAGCGACGCCACCCCGGCCGGCCTGGAGCTGCGCCTGCGGCAGGAGTACTTCTTCGTCTCCGCCTCGATGCAGGACATCATCCGCCGCCACAAGCAGCACCATGGCGAGCTGGAACTGCTGCCCGAGAAGGTGGCGATCCAGCTGAACGACACTCACCCGGCCATCGCCATCGCCGAGCTGATGCGCGTGCTGATCGACCTGGAGGATTTCGGCTGGGACGAGGCGTGGGAGATCACCAAGGCCGTCTTCTCCTACACCAACCATACCCTGCTGCCGGAGGCGCTGGAAAGCTGGCCCGTTCCGCTGATGGAACGGTTGCTGCCCCGGCACATGCAGATCATCTACATGATCAACGCCCGCCACCTGGACCTGGTGCGGTCGAAGGGCGAGCATGACGGCGGCGTGCTGTCGGAACTGTCGCTGATCGATGAGAGCCACGGCCGGCGCGTGCGCATGGGCAACCTGGCCTTCATCGGGTCGCACAAGATCAACGGCGTGTCAGCCCTGCATTCCGACCTGGTGCAGCGCACCCTGTTCTACCAGCTGAACCGCTTTTATCCGGGCCGCATCGTCAACAAGACCAACGGCATCACCTTCCGCCGCTGGCTGTTCGAGGCCAACCCCGGCCTGACCGAGCTGCTGGTCGATTGCTGCGGCTCGCGGGTGATGGACGACCCGGCCGCCCTGATCGACTTCGAGAAATACGCCGGCGACGCGGGCGTGGTGGACCGCTTCCGTGCCATCCGGCGAGCCAAGAAGGCCGAGCTGGCCGGACTGATCCGCCGGCGGCTGGACGTGTCGGTCAGCCCCGACGCCCTGTTCGATGTACAGATCAAGCGCATTCACGAGTACAAGCGCCAGCTGCTGAACATCCTGGAGATCGTGGCGCTGTACGACGCCATCCGCGCCAACCCCGGCGGCAACTGGGTGCCGCGGGTGAAGATCTTCGCCGGCAAGGCCGCCGCCAGCTATCACCAGGCCAAGCTGATCATCAAGCTGGCCAACGACGTGGCCCGGCTGGTCAACCGCGACCCGGTGGTGCGCCGCCTGCTGAAGGTGGTGTTCCTGCCCAACTACAACGTCAGCCTGGCGGAGGCCATCATCCCCGCCGCCGACCTGTCGGAGCAGATTTCCACCGCCGGCATGGAGGCGTCGGGCACCGGCAACATGAAGTTGGCGCTGAACGGCGCGCTGACCATCGGCACGCTGGACGGCGCCAATGTCGAGATCAAGGAGCATGTCGGCGACGACAACATCTTCATCTTCGGCCTGACGACGGAGCAGGTGGAGGAACGCCGGCGCAAAGGCATCGACATGAGCGACGTCATCGCCGCCTCCCCCCTGCTGGAGGAGGTGCTGGACGCCGTCGGCGCGGGTGTCTACTCCCCCGGTGAGCCGGGCCGCTTCGGCGACTTGGTGAACAGCGTCCGCCACCACGACTATTTCATGGTGGCCGCCGACTTCGACGCCTATTACGCCGCCCAGCGGGCCGTCGATGCCCGCTGGCAGGACACGGCGGCGTGGTGGCGCTCGGCCATCATCAACACGGCGCACATGGGCTTCTTCTCGTCCGACCGGGCCATCGCCGAATACGCGACAGACATCTGGGGCCTGCCGGCCCCCCGCATGGGTTGAGGGAGGCCTGATGGCGCGGACCAAAGGCGAGGCATCCTGGACCGCTCGGCAGGAGGACATGGACGCCTTGCTGGGCGCCCGGCACGACGATCCCTTCGGCGTGCTGGGGCCCCACGTGTCGGAGCGGGGTGTCACCATACGCGCCTTCGTGCCCGGGGCGGAAACGGTGGAGGCGGCGACCCCCGACGGCACCCTGGTCCTGCCGCTGACCCGTGTGCATGACGCCGGCCTCTTCGAAGGCCGGGCCGGCCGGCGCAAGCGCCCCTTCCGCTACCGCCTGCGCTGCGCCAACGCCGGGGGCGCCTGGGAGTTCGACGACCCCTACAGCTTCGGCCCCCTGTTGGGCCCCATGGACGACTATCTGTTCGCCGAGGGCACGCACAAGCGGCTGTATGAAAAGCTGGGCGCCCATCTCAAGACCCACGAGGGCGTGGACGGCGTGCACTTCGCCGTCTGGGCCCCCAACGCCCGCCGGGTATCGGTGGTGGGCGACTTCAACGGCTGGGACGGCCGGCGCCATCAGATGCGACGGCGGCTGGACAGCGGGGTGTGGGAGATCTTCGCCCCCGGCCTGGGCCAGGGTGCCGTCTACAAGTACGAGATCGTGGGACCCGATGACATCGTACTGCCGCTGAAGGCCGACCCCTTCGGCTTCGCCAGCGAGCTGCGCCCCTCCACCGCCTCCGTCGTCACCCGCACCGACAATTTCACCTGGGCTGACGACGCCCACATGGCGCACCTGAAGACCATGGACGCGCGCCGCTCACCTGTCAGCATCTATGAGGTGCACCTGGGTTCCTGGCGGCGGGGCGACGGCAACCGCTATCTCACCTGGGACGAGCTGGCGGACCAGCTGGTGCCCTATGCCGCCGACATGGGCTTCACCCACCTGGAATTCCTGCCCATCTCGGAATTCCCTTTCGACCCGTCCTGGGGGTACCAGCCCATCGGCCTGTTCGCGCCCACCGCCCGCTTCGGCACGCCTGACGGCTTCGCCCGGCTGGTGGATCGGGCCCATCGGGCGGGCCTGGGCGTGCTGCTGGACTGGGTGCCCGCCCACTTCCCCACCGACGTGCACGGCCTGGCCCGGTTCGACGGCACCGCGCTGTACGAGCATGCCGACCCACGCCAGGGCTTCCATCCCGACTGGAAAACCGCCATCTACAATTTCGGCCGGCATGAGGTGGTGAATTACCTGGCGGCCAACGCACTCTACTGGATTGACCGCTTCCACGTCGACGGCCTGCGCGTCGACGCCGTCGCCTCCATGCTCTACCTCGACTATTCCCGCAAGGACGGGGAGTGGATCCCCAACCGCGAGGGCGGCAACCAGAATCTGGAGGCGGTGGCCTTCCTGCAGGCCGTCAACACCCTGGTCTATGGCGAGCATCCGGGCGCCATGACCGTGGCCGAGGAGTCCACCTCCTGGCCCGGCGTGTCGCAGCCCACCTACGCCGGCGGCCTGGGCTTCGGCTTCAAATGGAACATGGGCTGGATGCACGACACCCTGGAGTACGTGTCCAAGGAGCCGGTCCACCGCAAATGGCACCATGACAAGCTGACCTTCGGCCTGCTCTACGCCTTCTCGGAAAACTTCGTCCTGCCGCTCAGCCATGACGAGGTGGTCTACGGCAAGCGCTCCATCATCGAGAAGATGCCGGGCGACGACTGGCAGAAGTTCGCCACCGCCCGCGCTTACTACGCCTTCATGTGGGGGCATCCTGGCAAGAAGCTGCTGTTCATGGGCCAGGAGTTCGGCCAGCGTGCCGAATGGAATTTCCAGCAGAGCCTGGACTGGCACCTGCTCGCCTATCCGGCGCATGAGGGCCTGCGCCGCCTGGTGCGCGACCTGAACGCCGGCTACCGCCGCGAACGTGCGCTGTATGAGACCGATTGCGTGCCCGAGGGCTTCCGCTGGATCGTCGCCGACGACAAGGACCAGTCGGTGTTCGCCTTCCTGCGCCTCGGGGGCGAGGGGGCGCGGCCCGTGGCCGTGGTGTGCAACTTCACCCCCGTGCCGCGGCCGAACTACCGGGTGGGACTGCCCGCGGCGGGCCGATGGCTGGAGATCCTCAATACCGATGCCGGCGGCTATGGCGGCACCGGGATGGGCAACCTGGGGGCGGTGACGGCCACGGACCAGCCTGCGCACGGCCTGCCGGCCTCGGCGGTGGTGACCTTGCCGCCCTTGACCACCCTATGGCTGGCCCTTGACGAGCATCAAAGCTAAGTGACGGGCAATACTTGATAATTTCAGGCGGCGCGAACAGCCGCCCCAGGGAGGAAGAACGTGACAGGACCCGCGAAGCGTTTCAATAGGGCAACCAGCGATCGTCACGCCGGCCGCGGTCCCCTCGCCCGACACGCCATGGCCTATGTGCTGGCGGGCGGGCGCGGGTCGCGCCTGATGGAATTGACCGACCGACGGGCCAAGCCGGCGGTCTATTTCGGCGGCAAGTCGCGCATCATCGACTTCGCCCTGTCCAACGCCCTGAACTCCGGCATCCGCCGCATCGGCGTCGCCACGCAGTACAAGGCGCACAGCCTGATCCGGCATCTGCAGCACGGCTGGAACTTCTTCCGCCCGGAACGGAACGAGAGCTTCGACATTTTGCCCGCGTCCCAGCGCGTGTCGGAAGAGCACTGGTATGAGGGCACGGCCGACGCCGTCTACCAAAACCTGGACATCATCCAGGACTATGAGCCCCGCTACATGGTCATCCTGGCCGGCGACCACATCTATAAGATGGACTACGAGTTGATGCTGCAGCAGCACGTCGACTCCGGCGCCGACGTCACCGTGGGCTGCCTTGAGGTCAGCAAGGAAGAGGCCAAGGGCTTCGGCGTCATGCATGTGGATGCGGAAGACCGCATCATCTCCTTCGTGGAGAAGCCCAAGGATCCGCCCACCATGCCGGGGTCCACGGACCGCTGCCTGGCCTCCATGGGCATCTATGTCTTCAACACCGAGTTCCTGTTCGACCAGTTGCGCCGCGACGCCGCCACGCCGGGATCCAGCCGCGATTTCGGCAAGGACATCATTCCCTACATCGTGAAGCACGGGAAGGCGGTGGCCCACCACTTCTCCCGCTCCTGCGTGCGCTCCAGCTCCGAGGCCCAGCCCTACTGGCGTGACGTCGGCACGGTGGATGCCTATGCCGAGGCCAATCTGGACCTGACCGACCTGGTGCCGGGCCTCGATCTCTACGACCAGGACTGGCCCATCTGGACCTACAGCGAGATCACGCCACCCGCCAAGTTCGTCCATGACGAGGAGGGCCGGCGCGGCCAAGCCATCTCCTCCCTGGTGTCGGGTGGCTGCATCGTCTCCGGCGCGTCGCTGAAGCGGGCGCTGCTGTTCACCGGGGTGCGCATCAATTCCTTCTCCTCCGTGGAAAACGCCGTGCTGCTGCCCTATGTCGATGTCGCCCGGTCGGCCCGGCTGACCAATGTCGTCGTCGACCGCGGCGTCCACATCCCCACCGGCCTGGTGGTGGGCGAGGATCCGGAGGAAGACGCGCGCCGCTTCCGGCGCAGCGCCAGCGGCACCTGCCTCATCACCCAAGCCATGATCGACCGCCTGGCCTGATTTGCCTGCCCTTATCGCTGCCCTGATCGCCTGCCCTGAACGCCTGCCCTGAACGCCTGAAGGACTGATGCCCCATGCCGATTTCCGTGCTCTCGGTCGCCTCGGAGGTGTTTCCCCTGATCAAGACCGGGGGGCTGGCGGATGTGGTGGGGGCCTTGCCCGGGGCGCTGGCGGCCGAGGACGTGGCCGTCACCACCCTGGTGCCGGGCTACCCCGCCGTGACCGAGGCCTTGCAGGACGGGCGGGAGGTGCATGCCTTCGCCGAGCTGTTCGGCGGGCCGGCACGGCTGGTGGCCGGCACGGCCCACGGCCTGGACCTGATCGTGGTGGACGCTCCGCACCTGTATGCCCGGTCGGGCAACCCCTACATCGGCCCGGACGGGCGCGATTGGCAGGACAACCCCCTGCGCTTCGCGGCACTGGCCCGCGCCGCGGCGGAGGTCGGCCTGGGCCGGGGCGGCGTGCCCCAGCCCGACGTCGTCCACGCCCATGACTGGCAGGCCGGCCTGACCCCAGCCTACCTGGTCTATGACGGCTGGCAGCGGCCGGCCACGGTGATGACGGTGCACAACTTGGCCTTCCAGGGCCAGTTCGAGGCGACGCTGCTGCCCCGCCTGGGCCTGCCGGCGCATGCCTTCAATATGGAGGGCGTCGAGTATTACGGCGCGGTGGGCTATTTGAAGGCTGGGCTGCAGCTGGCCGACCGCATCACCACCGTGTCCCCCACCTACGCCCAGGAGATCCGCGGCCCCGACGCCGGCATGGGGCTGGACGGCCTGCTGCGCGCCCGGGCGGGGCAATTGAGCGGCATCATCAACGGCGTCGATACCGCCATCTGGGACCCGGCCGCCGACCCCTTCCTGCCCGCCCCCTTCTCGCCCAGGCAGATGAAGGGCCGTGCCACCGCCAAGGCGGCCCTGCAGGAACGGTTCGGCCTCGCCACCAACCCCAACGCCCTGCTGTTCGGCGTGGTCAGCCGCCTGTCCTGGCAGAAGGGCCTGGATCTGCTGCTGGAGGCCATCCCCACCCTGATCGCCGCCGGCGGCCAGCTGGTGCTGCTGGGCGCCGGAGAAGCGGCGCTGGAGCGCGGCTACCGCAACGCCGCCGCGGCCCACCCCGGCCGCATCGGCTGCGTCATCGGTTATGACGAGCCGCTGGCCCATCTGATCCAGGCGGGGGCGGAGGCGCTGATCGTGCCCTCGCGGTTCGAGCCCTGCGGCCTGACCCAGTTGTACGCCCTGCGTTATGGCGCCATCCCCGTCGTCTCCAGCGTCGGCGGCCTGGCCGACACCGTCATCGATGCCAACGAGATGGCGCTCGCCAGCGGCGTGGGCACGGGCCTGCGCTTCCAGCCGACCACCACCCTGGCGCTGGAGGGGGCCATCCAGCGCGCGGCCGCCCTGCATGCCGACCAGACTGTGTGGAAGCGCCTGCGCCGCAACGCCATGGCCACCGACGTGTCCTGGACCAACCCGGCCCGCCGCTACGCCGCCCTGTATCGCGATCTGGTGGGGAATCGCACACCGTGAGCGTCCGCCGCCTCGCCGATGGCCCCGGCACCCCCGAACCGCTGGGCGTCACCCTGACGGCGCATGGCATCAATGTCGCCGTCCATTCCGCCCACGCCACCGCCATCGAGCTGTGCCTGTTCGACGCGGGGACCGCAGGCGAGGCGCCGACCGAGTCCGTCCGCGTCGCCCTGATGGAGCGGACCGGCGACGTCTTCCACGGCTTCGTGCGCGGCGTCCGCGCGGGGCAGCGCTATGGCCTGCGGGCCCATGGCCCCTTCGATCCGCGCGCCGGCCACCGCTTCAACCCGGCCAAGCTGCTGCTGGACCCGCACGCCACCCGGCTGGACGGGCCTTTCCTGCCCCACCCCGCCCAGTTCGGCCACAAGCCGGGGGAGCCGGACGCCGACTTGGCCGCCGACACGGTGGACAGCGCCCCCTTCGTGCCCAAGGCGGTGGTGGAGGGGCCGTTCGATCCCGGCCCGGTGACGCGCCCCCGCGTGCCCTGGGGCCGCACCGTGATCTACGAATGCCACCTGAAGGGCTACACCGCCCTGCACCCCGAGGTGCCGGAGGAACTGCGCGGCACCTTCGCCGGGCTGGGCCATCCGGCGGCGGTCGATTACCTGAAGCGGCTGGGCGTCACCACGCTGGAAATCCTGCCGGCCATGGCCTGGGCGGATGAGCGCCACCTGGCGCCCCTGGGTCTCCGCAACGCCTGGGGCTACAACCCCATCGCCTTTTGTGCCCCCGATCCCCGCCTGGCGCCGGGCGGCTGGGCGGAGGTGCGCGCCGCCGTGGCAGCATTGCATGCAGCCGGCATCGAGGTCATCCTGGACGTGGTGCTGAACCACTCCGCCGAATCCGACGAACTGGGTCCCACCCTCAGCCTGCGCGGCCTGGACAACGCCAGCTACTATCGCCTGCGCCCCGATGATCGCCGCTATTACGTGAACGACACCGGCTGCGGCAACACCCTGCCCGTCGAGCGGCCGGTCCTGATGCGCCTGGCGCTGGACGCGCTGCGCACCTGGGCGACCCGCGCTGGGCTGGACGGCTTCCGCTTCGACCTGGCCGCCACCCTGGGGCGGACCGACAGCGGATTCGACCCCGATGGCGCCTTCCTATCCGCCCTGTCCCAGGATCCGCTGCTACGCGACCTGAAGCTGATCGCGGAGCCGTGGGACATCGGCCCCGGCGGCTACCATCCCGGCGGCTTCCCCGCCGGCTGGGGCGAATGGAACGACCGCTTCCGCGACGACATGCGCCACTTCTGGCGGGGCGACGGCCACAAGCTGGGGGCACTGGCCACGCGGCTGGCGGGGTCCGCCGACCTGTTCGGGGCCAAGCGCCGCCCCTCGCGCAGCGTCAACTTCATCGTCGCCCATGACGGCTTCAGCCTGGCCGATTTGGTGAGCTACCAAGGCAAGCACAATGAGGCGAATGGTGAGCACAACCGCGACGGCACGGACGACAACGCCAGCTGGAACCATGGGGTGGAGGGGCCCAGCGACGATCCGGCCGTGACCGCCGCCCGCCGCCGTGACATGCGGGCCCTGATCGCCACGCTGATGGTGGCGCGGGGCACGCCCATGCTGGGCATGGGGGCGGAGGCGGGACGCACGCAGGACGGCAACAACAACGCCTACGCCCAGGACAACCGCCTGAACTGGCTGGACCATGGCGCCGTCGACGCCGGCCTGTACGATTTCACCCGCCGCGCCATCGCCCTGCGGCAGGCGCACCCGGCCTTGCGCACCGACCATTTCCTGACCGGCGATCCCAATGCCGCCGGCGTGCCCGACGTGGAATGGCTGCGCGCCGATGGACAGGCGCTGGCCGGCGGTGACTGGGATGGCGAGGGGCCGCTGGTCGCGGTCTTCGCCGCACCGGCCGAGACGGGCGACATCGACCGTGTGGCCGTCATCGTCAACCGCGCCTGGGAGGCACGGACCGTCACCCCGCCCTGGAACCGCGCCGGCCATGGCTGGCGCCAAGTGCTGGACAGCGGTGCCGGGGAAGAGTGCGATGGGGCCGACACCCCCGTCGACGGGCCCTTCCCCGTGGGACTGCGTAGCGTCATCGTCCTGGCCGAGCAGCCGGCCGACGAAGGCCGCCGGCGGTCCCCGCCCACGGCCGACCTGCTGGACCGCTACGCCCGCGCCGCCGGCATCGCGCCGGACTGGTGGGATGAGATGGGTGGCCACCACCCCGTGCCCGACCAGACCAAGCGCGCGCTGCTGGGCGCCATGGGCCTGGACGCGGAAACCCTGGGCGCCGTCCGCGACGGGCTGGAACGGCTGTCCGAAGAGGGACCGTTCCGCCCCCTGCCCCGCACCGTGGTGGGCACGGCGGGGCAAGCGCTGCGCCTGGTCGTTCCCCTGGCCGACACCCCAGCGCTGGACCTGGCGCTGCGGCTGGAGGATGGGACGGCCCGCGTGCTGAAGGTGGCGCTGGATGGCCGGCGCCTGCCCGTCACCGCCCCAGACGGGCGCCGGTGCACGGTGGTGGAGGTGACGTTGGACGCCTTGCCGGCGGGCGTGCACCGGCTCTGCCTGGCCAACCGGCCGGAGATCGCCGCCACCTTGGTGGTCGCCCCACCCCGCGCCCACCTGCCGCAGGCCTTGGCCGGCGCGCCGCGCTTCGGCATCGGCGCCCATCTTTATGCCTTGCGGCGCGCGGGCGACCAGGGCATGGGCGACTTCACCACCCTGGCGCGGCTGGGTGCCGGCGCCGGGGCGCTGGGCGCCGGCACCGTCGGCATCAACCCCCTGCACGCGTTGTTCAACGGTGACCGCGACCGCGCCAGTCCCTACCAGCCGTCCGATCGCCGTTTCCTGGACCCCCTCTACATCGACCTGGCCGCCCTGGGCGATGCCGATCCGGCGGGCGCCGCCGCCGTCCTGATGGCGGCCGAAGGGGCGGCGTTGGACCAGCTGTCGGCCCGGCGCGCCATCGACTACCCGGGGGTGTGGGCCCTGAAGCGCCAGGCCCTGGCCGCCGCCCATGCCGGCTTCCGCGACCTGACACGGCGGCAGCCAGACCACCCGGTGGTGGGTGAACTGGCCACCTTCGTCCGCGCCGGCGGCGAAAGCTTGCAGCGCTTCGCCCGGTTCCAGGCCTTGGCCGAGATCCACGCCGGCCCCTGGACGCATTGGCCCGAGAAGGCGCGTTTGACGGACGCCCCCGTCGCCTCGGAAGGCCTGGACTTCCCCCTCTGGCTGCAATGGCTGGCCGACCGCCAACTGGCCGCCGCCGACCGGGCCGCGCGTCAGGGCGGGCTGGCGCTGGGCTTCTACCGCGACCTGGCGGTGGGGGCCGCCTTCGACGGGGCCGAGACCTGGGGGAACAGGGCGGAATTCGCGCTGGACGCCTCCATCGGCGCGCCGCCGGACCTGTTCTCGGCCGAGGGGCAGGTGTGGAACCTGCCGCCGCCCAATCCCCTGGCGCAGGAGGCCAATGCCGGCGCCGCCTTCGCGGAGTTGCTGGCCGCCAACATGCGCCATGCCGGCCTGCTGCGCATCGACCACGTCATGGGCCTGAAACGCCTGTTCTGGGTGCCCAAGGGCGCCGCCGGCCGCGACGGCGCCTATGTGGCCGCCCCGTTCGACCTGCTGCTGGCGCGCACGCTGCTGGAAAGCCAGCGGGCCGGCGTGGCCGTGGTGGGGGAGGATCTGGGCACCGTGCCCGAGGGCTTCCGCGAACGGCTGGGCGACGCCGGCATCCTGTCCTACCGCGTGCTGTGGTTCGAGCGCGAGGGGGAGCGCTTCCGCGACCCGGCGCGCTGGCCGGCCAATGCCGCCGCCTGCGTTTCCACCCACGACCTGCCCACCCTGGCCGGCTGGTGGATGGCGGCCGACATCGCCGAAAAGCACACTCTGGGCTTGCTGGACGACACGGCCGACGCGCAGGCCCGGGCCGCCCGGCGGGAGGAGAAGCGCGGCCTGTTGGACCAGCTGGTGGGCGCGGGCCTGCTGACCGACGGCGGGGATCTGGACGGAGAGCTGGACGACACCCTGGCCGCGGCCATCCACGCCTTCGTCGCGGCGGCGCCATCGACCCTGATGCTGGCACAGGTTGACGACCTGGCCGGCGAGGTGGACGCAGTGAACCTGCCGGGCACCGACCGGGAGCGGCCGAACTGGCGCCGCCGCCTGGCCCCGGACGTGAACACACTGCTGTCCACCAGCCGCAGCCGCGCCATCATGGCGGCGGTGGCGCAGGGACGGCAGCAGTAGGCCGCTATCCGGCGAACCCGGCCGCCACCAGGGGCGCCAGGTCGGGCGGCAATGTGCCTTCCAGGTGCATGAGGCGGACCCGCAGCAGGGCGGCTATGGTCATGGCGTCCAGAATCTCGCCCGACAGCGCCATGTCCAGCGCCGCGCGCAGGGGCAGGCGGCGGATGGTCAGCTGCTCCGTCTCGTCCGGCGCCACCGGCACCTCGGTCAGGTCCCAGGCCAGGTAAAGATGGGCGTGCTCGTTACCAATGCTGTTGGACATGTCCATGCGCTGGATCTCCAGCCAGCGGCCGGCGCGCAAGCCCGCCTCCTCCCGCAGTTCCTCGGCGGCGCCGGCCAGGGGCCCGACCGCCTTGGGACCCGCCAAGGGTATGCCGCCCTCCACCATTTCCCAGCTGTAGCGGCCGGCGCCGAAGCGCCACTGGCCGACCAGCCAGGTGTCGCCGTTGGCGGCCACGGGCAGGACGCCCACCGCCACGGTGGCGAACTCCACCGTGCCGAAGATACCGGGGCGGCCATCTGGGCGCAGGACCTCGTGATGGAACACCCGCAGCCACGGGTTTTCATACCGCAGGTCGCGCGACAGCACGGTCCAGGGATTCTTCTGGGACGATGGCGGCGTGCGGGCGGGGTCGGACATGGGCTTCCGGATTCCTGACGGGGCGTGAGCCCTAGAGATACGGGAAACGGCGCCGAGGTTCACGCCCTATCCGGCGACGCGCATCATCCATTGCTTCGGCTATCACCCACAACGGACTGTTTTCCAAGCTTTTCCCGGAGGAGCCACCCCGCTTCCAACCCTCTCCATCCGGGGTCCGTCATATTTTTTTCGATTTTGCCAAACAAAGGGGTTCCCATCCCAAAAACGCTTTGCTATATCACCGCCCACCGCAGCGCCGCTGACTGATCGGTCAGACGAAAACGAAGCAGGCGCGCTGATCCCAGGTAGCTCAGCCGGTAGAGCAGGTGGCTGTTAACCACCGGGTCGGGGGTTCGAGTCCCTCCCTGGGAGCCAATAGGGCCCCCGGAACCGCAAGGTTCCGGGGGTTTTTCCTTGCCTAACGGGTTGCCATCCCCTTGATCTACAAGAGACTCTGGGCGCGTCGTCGCACCGGGTCGTAGGCGAGCGCAGGTGGTCCAACGAGGGTCGCTGTACGAAATTGTTGGTATCCTGGCTGTACCGACGTCGCCGCGTTGGTATCCTTGGCTGTCACTGGACAGGTGATGACCATGACCTTTAACGACTTGAAATGTCGCGTGGTTCGGCCCACCGGCAAGCTCAAGAAGTTTTCGGGGAGCGGCGGTCTGTAAATCATCAAGATAAATGACCCTGCTGATTTCAATAAGATCAGATGGTTGCTCTTTTTTACTTCTTCAACTGCCTTGTACGTTGCCTCACCTTTCCCAACAGGCCCACTTCGACACCGGTTCACACCTGGCGGAGAGATCGACGGGGCTTCCTGGAACAACGCCTGGGCGGGGTCTATCGCGACGACCTGGCCCTCCCGCTTGAGCTGGTGTCAGACCTTGCGTACGCCATGGACGGCCGGCCTGCGCGCATAAGTATGCCCAACCCCTAGATCTGAAGAGGTTGGGCACCATTCAGTGGGTCGGAAAGTCCTTGGCCTCTTCCAGTACCGGCAGCGTGACGGCACCACTGGCGGCCCATTCGGTTCCCCGGAGCATCAAAGTCTGCAACCCTGCGAAATGCAGTGAAACCTCGTCGTGCCCCAGCGTGATCGAGAAGACGCGCCCCTTGCCATAGTCCGCCGTCCAGACCTGTGGATGGTCGGCGTCCATGCCCTTCATCGCCTTGAGCTTATCAGGCGTATAGGCCGCGACTGGATATTTCGGTCCGGCCAGTTCGGGGGCGTAGCTGGCCGAGGAATCGTGGGCCGTGGCCAACACGTGGATCTTCGCCTCGGGATCCATCTGCATGTTGGTGTACATGTCGTCGTTGTACGTCCAGATATATTCCCGCATCCCCTGGGTGATGGGATTGGTGCGATCGACGATGTGGACCGGGAAGGCACCGGGCGGCGACCGGCGGCTGTCATGCGGAGTCATCACCGCGCCGATCAGCTTCCGATATTCTGGAATGTCTCGGCCCCAGGTGAACGACGAGTGATAGGCGACCAAGCCGCCGCCCTGGCGCACATAGTCATAGAGGGCTTTGAACGCTTGGTCGGACCAGATGTGCTGTGAGGCGTCTGCGTAATTCCACCGGCTTGAATAGTTCAGCAGCACGACATCGTAGGCCTTGAGCATTTCCAGCGTGCCATGGTCGAAGTCCTCCGTCACTCGGACATCGAAGCGGCCGGTGTCCTGCATCAGGGTGCGCAGCATGTTGTTCACGCCGGTCCAGTCATGCTCATAGCTGTTTTGACCGCTGATAATCAGCACCTTGAGGCGCTTTTCCGCCGGGTTTACCGGGATGGCCACGCGCTGCACGGTTTCAGGGGGCCGATAGTTGATCGTCACGATGACTTGCGCGCTGGCGGTCGTCGCCACCATCGTCAGCGCCGCGATCTTCAGAACCTTACCTACATTCATGATTTTTCCTCCCAGAAATGTTGATTGTCTCACCGTCAGGGTGCCTACGACGATTCCAAGCTACCCGCCCGCCATGGGTTCAACAATATAGAATTAACGTTCTTATTATATTGTAAGGATACTACAGGCGCCAGCCTGGTTTTAAATGGGCGAGCCGTGCCTAACCGGCTGAATGGACACATTTTTGCGTGTCATAAGGGGCTAAGAGGCCTTAAATCGCATTCCTGTCAAACAGGAATGCGGAAGCCATTGACAGAACGCTTCAGACTTTAGAAATTAGAATTCTAATTTTATGGTTCGGAAAGCGCATTGCTGTCGGACCATCGCGCCAAAAAAAACAGGGAGGGATTACCTATGTCGAAAATGTTCCTGAGAGGCATTCTTCTGATCGGCGCGTGTGGCTGCGCCCTGAACACGGCCGCCCGCGCACAGAGCGTGCCGACGGCCGACAGCGATATTCTTCAAGAAGTGATCGTCACCGCGCAGCACCGTGCGGAGAACGTGCAGGATGTTCCGATTGCCATGTCCGTGGTTTCGGGTGAGGCGCTGGCACAGAAGGGCGTGACCGATTTTACGTCGATGCAGAAGCTGGCGCCGTCGCTCAACATCACCAACGACACCAACAATACCCGCGTCAGCGTGCGCGGCATCGGTACGCTCAGTAATAACGAAGCCCAGGACCAGTCCATCGCCGTCAATATCGATGGCGAATACATCAACCGCCCCACCATTCTGAACGCCGCGATCTTCGACGTCGACCGCGTGGAGGTGTTGCGCGGCCCCCAGGGCACGCTCTATGGACGGAACACCACGGGCGGCGCCGTGAACTTCATTACGCGCAAGCCCGGTGATACTTGGGGCGGGAACGCGGCGGTGACCTACGGCAACTACGACCAGGTCATTGTCGAGGGCGGCATCGACATCCCGCTGGGTACCGTGGGCGGTCTGCGCATCTCTGGCGTCCACCGCTCGCACGACGGCTATGACGAGCATACCAATACGCCATTCAGCCCGACCTCGGCGTATATCCCCAGCAACGCCAACCGCAGCGACACCGACGACACCAACGCTGGCCGTGTCACGTTGGTCCTGAAGCCGGTGGAGGGCTTGACCGTCCAGGCGGCGGTGGAGCGCATCGTGCAGGACGTCATCCCGGCCTCCCAGGCCTGGGCCGACATGACCAGCGCGCAGAACAATCCCGGCACCAGCACCACCACCTGTGGCAACGGCTGGGTATCGGCGGGCACTGCGGGCGGCAGTGTGGCCTGCATCCCGCAGAACACCCATGCCCTGTCCGGCATCAATCGCCATACCTATGATTCACCGCTGATGGGCGTGGGTTGGCTGCAACAGCATTCCACCGCGGCGCGCGGACAGATCGCCTATGATTTCGGGCCGGCCACGGTGACCTACACCGGCGGCTACCGCACCACGTCAGACACCAACGTGCTGACCTTAGCACCTGCCTTCCTCTTCACGCACTACAACGAAACGGTGGAAACCCAGAGCCACGAGTTGCGTTTCAATGGCGTGTGGGACGGCGTGCTGTGGCAGGGCGGCGCCTTCTATTTCCGTGAGTTGCAAGCCACGAACGGCGGCCTCTACACACCCTTCGTCGGCGACAAGGGCTCCTACGTGAACTACTTCCAGCACCCGACCGACAGCCGCAGTTGGTCCGGCTTCGGGCAGGTCGAGGTGCCGCTTTTCGATGCGCTGACCGCCGTGGTCGGCGGCCGCTACACGTCGGATGTGCGTACGGCCACCTTCGCGAATTTCAATCCATTCTACTATGTCTTCTCCGGCGGCACCGGCGCCTACAACACCGGCCCAACGGACCTGTCCGGCGTCGCCAGCTCGATCGGCGCCAGCCGGCTGCCGCTGCATTACGAAGGCAGCAAGTTCACCTGGCTGGCTGGCCTGAACTACAAGCTGGACGCTGACACACTGATCTACGGCAAGGTTTCGACCGGCTTCAAGGCCGGCGGCTTCGACGGGACGGGAAATTCGTTCCGGCCGGAGACCAACACGGCGTACGAGGGCGGCGTGAAGCTGACGCGCGGCGACAACAGCCAGTACACGCTGGACGTCGCCGGCTTCTATTACGACTACAAGGACCTGCAGAACGACGTGCTGCTCAATCCCGCCGCCGGCGCACAGACCTTCAATGCCGGCAAGGCGACCATCTATGGCATCGAAGTGGAGGGCAAGGTGCGGCCGACCCGCGACGACACCATCTCCGCCTCGGTGAACTGGCTGCACGCAACATACGACAAATTTCTCGGCAGTGTCAGTTATTACAATGAATCAGGTACCGAGGCGCCGACCATCGACTTGTCCGGCAATCGCCTTCCCCAGGCGCCCGAATGGGTGCTGACATTGGGCTACGACCACGTCTTCCATCTCGGCACTGCCGGCAGCCTTACGGCGTCGGCCTATACGCGATATAAGGGTGACTACTATCTCGATTTCTACAATTACAACGACTCCCATCAAGTCGGGCATACCGAGACCGACCTGAGCGTGACTTACAAGCCTGAGAGCAAGGCCTACAGCGTTCAGCTGTATGTGCACAATCTGGAGGACTACCGGTCCCTCGCCTACGCCGGTAACGTCGTCGTCCCCGGCCAAGCGAATATCTGGAACTGGCAGTTCGGCCCGCCGCGTACCTTCGGTGTCCGCGCATCGGCCGACTGGTAAGCAATCCCTCCCGTTGCTCCCGGTCCTCTTCTCACCCGGCGCCGCCCTCCCTGCGGCGCCGGGCTTTCTTTTTTGGCCGGGACGCGTTGGCGGCAGCTGGTGAAACGTGCCTGCGTCGCCGCCACTGTGAACCGACATCGAAGTGGACCTCTTGGGAGCAGCGAGGCAACGTACTGAAAAATCTGAAGAAAGTGATAAAAGAGTAGAGCCTTGACCGGCACTGGTCGGGCCTCCCTTTCGGCGCCGGTTCACACACCAGGCGATCTTTTCCCGGTGTCATCCAATCCGGCAGCAGCCCAAGAAGAAAGCCCCGCCGGATCGCTCCAGCGGGGCTTTCTGTTGTGCGCTCGACCTTAGAAGCTCCAGCTGGCGCGCAGGACGCCGCCGTGGCTCTGGTAGTCGTGGCGGTACTCGCCGTTGTACTCCAGACGCAGGCTGAAGGCTTCGCTCTGCTGCAGCGTGGCGCCCAGGTTGACGGCCAGGCCGTCGGTGTTGACCCGGCCGGTGGTGCTGGCGAAGGCCACGCCGGCCAGCACGCCCGTGGTCGGGATGGGCCCGTCCTTGAAGTCGTGCACCCAGGCCACCCGCAGGTCCGGCGACAGCAGGCCCACGCCCGTGTTCCACTGCGTGTCCACCTTCAGCCCCAGCTCCTGGGTGACGGCATTGGTGCCGAGGACATCCACCTTCAGGTTGGCCGGACCCGCGTCGTGTTCCTGGTAGGCATGGTTCACCAGGCGCACGAAGCGCAGGCTGTACTGCGGCGTGAAGGTGAACGCCCCCTGCTGCGGCAGGTCGTAGCCCACCGTCACCTTGCCCAGGTACTGCTCGCCACCGTAGTTGGCGTTGGCACGCGCGCCCAGGAAGGCGATGTCGCGGCGCTGGTCGAAGTGGTTGTAGCCCCAGCCCACCTGGCCCTCCACCGACAGTTTCTGGTCGGCGAAGTCCGGACGCCAGACGCTGTAGGCCGTCAGCTGGTAGCTGCCCACCCGCGTCAGGCTGCCCGCCATGACGCCCTGGCCCACCGACGCGCTGTTGATCCAGCTGAACGCCAGGCCCGCCATGACCTCGTCGCTGGCGAACCAGTCGGCGCCCAGCACCAAGCCACTGCTGCTGGCGCGGTAGCCCGCCGCCTCCGTCGTCGTGCCGCGCAGCACGCCGGCGCCCACGACCTCGCCCCAGATCACCCCCTCGCGACCGTTGGAGCCCGCGGCCATGCCCTTCTCGCTGCCGTCCATCAGGCTGGCCACCGTCTCCTGGTGCTGGCTGATGGCCGTCGTCGTCGGCGTCACCGACGCCGCCGTCAGCTGCGGCGTCAGCTGGCTGGGCGACAGCTGCGCCACCGCCACCTGCTTGGCCGCCGGCGTCAGCGTCGCCAGCGGCGCCAGCACCTGCTGCGTGAACGCCGCCAGCTGCTGGTTGGTGGTGATGCTGTTGCTGGCCAAGGCCGCGATCTGGTCCAGGGCCGAGCCCGTGCCCACCGCCGCACCGCCCTGGGCGTTGCCCACCGCCGTGTAGTTGGTGGCCTTGCCCGCCACCTTCACCACCAGCTGGGTGGTGTTGCCCACCGTCACCAGGTCGCTGGTCACGGTATAGCCCGTGGCCGTGAAGTCCACCCCGCTCAAGGTCAGCCCATTGCCCGAGGCGATGGTGTAGGTGCCGGCCTGCAGGGCCCCGGCCCCGCTGCCCACGCCCTGCAGCAGCACCGAACCGCCGGTGAAGGCCGCCGCACCGCTGACCGCCAGGTTGCCGTAGCTGGTCTGCGACGTCACCCCGATGGCCAGCGTACCCGCCGACTGGCTGTACGCGCCGGTGATGTTGATGGCGCTGTTCACCAGCAGGGTCGCCCCGCTGTTGAACACCGTGTGGCTGCCGACGGTGATGTGGTCGTTCAGCAGCTGCACGCCGCCGGTGAAGCGCACGTTGCTGCCGGTGTTGCTGATCGTGCCGATGGCGCCGTTGAACCCGGTCAGGGTGCCCGGGGCCGTGGCGCTGCCGCCGTTGATGATCAGGTCGCCGGTCGACAGGTTGGTGATGTTGCCCGCCAGCGCCCCGCTGTTGGCCAGGGTCCCCAGCGTGCCGGTCGAGGCGATGTACAGCGCCGTCGGGCTGGCCACCGTGCCGGTGTTGTTCAGCGTATCCAGGCTGGCGCCGATGTAGTCGTTGCCCGCCGCCGCCAGCAGGTTGCTGCCGCTGGTCACGGCCGTGGCACTGAGGCCGGTGATGCCGCTGGTGACCGTGGCACCGGCGTAGTTGGACCCCGTGCCGCCCTGGATCAGGGTGACCCGGTCGCCGGCGATGTAGTTGCCCACCGCGCTGACCCCGGCGTTGACCACGCCGCCCGCCACGGTGGCCGCACCGCTGACGGTCAGCACATGGCCGCCGGCGGCCAGCGTGCCGCTGCTCTGGCTGAAGTTGCCCGTGATACCGACGTTACTGGCCAGCGTGAGGCTGGCGCCGGCGTTGCTGACCGTGTGCGTCGCCACGTTGATGGCGTCGCCCAGGCTGACGGCACCGGACGCGAACACCACATTGGCGCCCGTGTTGGTGATGGTGCCGCCGCTGAAGCGGCCCACCGCACCGTTGCCGCCGCCGTTGATGGTGAGATCACGCGCGGACTGGTTCACCACGTTGCCGACGATGGCTCCGCTGTTGGCCAGGTTGCCCAGGGTGCCGGTGCTGGCGATGTACAGCGCCGTGGCGCCGCCGGCCGTGTTGGCCAGCGTGCCCGTGACGTTCAGCGTGTTCAGGCTGGCGCCGATATAGTCGTTGCCCGCCACGGCCAGCAGGGTGTTGCCGCTGACAGAACCCTTGGCGTCCAGGCCGGCCAGGCCGCTGGTGACCACGGCCCCGGTGTAGGACGACCCCGCCCCACCCTGGATCATTGTCACGCTGTCGCCCACGAAGTAGTTGCCCACGCCGGAGACGCCGGCGCTGACCGTGCCGCCCGAGACCAGCGCCGGGCCGCTGACCGTCAGCACATGGCCGCCCACGGTCAGGCTGCCCGCGCTCTGGGCATAGGTGCCGTTGACCGCCACGTCGCTGGCGAGGCCGATGGCCGCCCCGATGTTGCTGACCGTGTGCGTGCCGCCCACGTCGATCGCGTCGCCCAGGCTGACGGCACCCGAGGCGAAGATGACGTTGGCCCCCGTGTTGCGGATGGTCCCGCCGGTGAAGCTACCCACCACGGTGCCGCTGCCGCCGGTGATGGTCAGATCCCGTGCCGAGACGTTGGTGACGTTGCCGCTGATGACGCCGCTGTTGGCCAGGCTGCCCAGCGTGCCCGTGCCGGCGATGTACACCGCCGTGGCCCCGCCCGCCGTGTTGGCCAGGGTACCCGTGACACTGAGCGTGGCCAGGCTGGCGCCGATGTAGTCGTTGCCCGCCACGGCCAGCAGATTGCTGCCGCTGGTGGCCCCCAGGGCGTCCAGGCCTGTCAGGCCGCTGACCACCGTGGCCCCGGTGTAGGTGGAGCCGTCGCCGCCCCGGATCAGGGTGACGCTGTCGCCCACCAGGTAGTTGGCCGTCCCGGTCATCCCGGCATCGACCACGCCGCCCGTCACCTGCGCCGCCCCGCTGACGCTCAAGCTGTGGCCCGCCACGGCCAGCGTGCCCGCCGTCTGGCTGTAGTTGCCCGTCACCGCCACATCGCCGGCCAGGGTCAGGCTGGCCCCGCTGTTGCTGACCGTATGGCCCGTCACGTCAATGGCGTCGCCCAGGCTGACCGCACCCGACGCCAAGGTCAGGTTGCTCAGGCTGTTGCGGATGGTGCCGCCCGAGAAGCTGCCCACCGTGCCGTTGCTGCCGCCCACGATGACCAGGTCGTTGGCACTGGCGTTGACCACGTTGCCGATGATGGCACCGCTGTTGGCCAGCGTGCCCAGGCTGCCGGCACTGGTGATCAGCACCGCCGTGGCGGCGTTGATGGTCCCGGTGTTGGTCAGGGTTCCCAGCGTGCCACTGACATAGTCGCTGAGCAGGGTCAGCAGCAGGTCGGTGGCGGCCCCGTTGGCGCCCGTGCCCAGCGTGGCGCTGAAGCCCGTGGCGGCCGCACTGAGCCCGCTGGTGGTCAAGGACCCGCCCACCTCGGCGATGGTGTAGCTCTGGCCCGCGATCAGGTTGCTGCCCGACAGCGCCGTCACCGCCACGGTGCCGCCGGTGAAGGCGGCGTTGCCGCTGACCAGCAGCTCACCCGCCGTGCCACTGCCGATGCCCATGGCCAGCGTACCGGCCGATTGGCTGTAGTTGCCCGTCACGCTGATGGCATTGGTCAGCAGCACGTTGGCGCCGCTGTTCACCAGCGTGCCCGTGCCGACGGTCACCTGGTCGTTCAGCACCAGGTTGCCGCTGGCCAGTTCCACATTCGCCAGCGTGCTGGTGATCGTGCCGATGCCGCTGGTACCGGTCAGCGTGCCCACGGTGGCGCCGCTGCCGCCGGTGAACACCAGGGCGTTGGCGCTGGTGTTCACGATGCTGCCGGCGATGGTGCCGCTGTTGGCGATGGTGCCGATGCTGCCCTCGTTGTACAGGGCGGTGACACCGGCGATGGTGCCGCTGTTGGTAATGGTGCCGATGACGCCGGCGATGCTGTTGTGCAGACCCTGGCCAGAGACGGTGTCGGTGGCGCTGATCACCCCGCTGTTGGCGATGCTGGCGATGGTGCCGCTGTTGTACAGGCCGTAGGGCACGCTGCTGATGGTGCCCTGGTTGATCACGGCACCGATGCTGGCTCCGATGGTATTGTTAAGGCCGGCGGCGTTGACCTCCTGCCGATCCTTAAGCAGGCCGGTGTTCAGCACCGTGCCGATGGTGCCCTGGTTGAACAGGCCGACGATGCCGCTGGCCGTGCCGCTGTTGTCCACCAGGCCGATGGTGCCCTGGTTATGGATGCCGTAGAGCTCACCCTCGAGCAGACCACTGTTGGACAGCGTGCCCAGGCTGCCTGTGCCGGCAATGTAGGCCGCCGTGACCACACCGCTGATGGTGCCGGTGTTGTTCAGGCTGGCCAGCATACCGCCGATGTAGTCGTTCACCGCCGCCAGCACCAAGTCGACGTTGGACCCGATGGTGGTGACGCCGGTGCCGATGGTCAGGCCCGTGATACCGGAATAGATGCCCACGCCGGTATAGCTGGACCCCGTCCCGCCCTGCACCAGGATGACGCCGGTTGACGACCCCACGATGTAGTTGGTGATGGAGCTGATATCGGCCGTGATGGTGCCGCCGCTGATGGCGGCCACGCCACTGACCTCCAGATGGTTGCTGCCCAGGGCCAGCGTGCCCGTGGCCTGGCTGTAGTTGCCGGTGATGGTGACAGTGCTGGCCAGGGCCAGGCTGGCCCCGCTGTTCACCACCGTGTGGCTGCCCACGTTGACGATGCTGTCGCCCAGCACCTGCGCGCCGCCGGCGAACACCAGGTTGCTGGCGGTGTTGGTGATGCTACCCCCCGTCAGGGTGCCACCACCGCCCGCGATGACCAGGTCGCCGGTCGACAGGTTTGCGATGTTGCCGCTGATCGTGCCGGCGTTGACGATGGTGCCCAGCGTGGCACTGGCGCCGTTGTACAGCGCGTAGTTGCCGCCGGAGATCAGGCCCTGGTTCAGCAGCGTGCCCATGACGCCGGTGTTGCGCAGGCCGGTGGCCGAGCCCGTGATGCTGCCGATCAGGGTGCCGAAGCCAATGTTGCCGAGAAGCGCGATGGTCCCAGTATTGTTGATGCCGATGGAGCCGGTAACCAGCCCGGCGTTCTGGAAGATACTCAGGGTCCCGGCATTGTTCACGCCGGCGGTGACGCCGGTCATGGTGCCGGCATTACCCAGGCCGAACACCACGCCCTGGTTGTCGACCGCCGCCCCGGTGGTGCCGAGGATGGTGCCGTAGCTGGTCAGCGTGCCGATGCTGCCGGCGTTGGCCACACCCACCGCGCCCACCATAACGCCAAGGCTGCTGCCCACCGTCCCCAGCGTACCGTTGAGGATGGAGCCGATGCTGCCCAGGTTGTTGATGGCGGCGTTGGCGCCCTGCAGCGTACCGCTGTTGGTGAAGCTGCCCAGCGTGCCCGTCGCCGCCACGTAGACGGCATTGTTGGCAGTGATGGTGCCGCTGTTGCTGAGCGTTCCCAGCGTACCGCCGACATAGTCGTTGATGCCGGCCAGGTAGAGGCTGTTGCCGCCCACGCTGCCCGTGACCTCCATCCCCGTCACGTCGCTGGTGTAGCTGAGGCCGGTGTAGCTGGAGCCCACGCCACCGGCCACCAGGGCCACGGTGTCGCCCACGCCCGCCAGCATGTTGATGGTGCCCGGCACGCCCGTGGCGGCGATGGTGCCGCCGGTCAGCACCGCGGCGGCGCTGACGGCCAGTTGGCCGCTGCCGTACGCCACCTGCAAGGTGCCCGCCGACTGGCTGTAGCTACCCGTCACGCCGATGAGGGTGGTCAGCCGCGCCGAGGCGCCACTGTTCACCAGGGTCTGGCCGGTGACGTTGACCTGATCGTTCAGAAGCAGGTTGCCACCGGTCAGGACCACGTTGGCCAGCGTGCTGGTGATTGTGCCCATGCTGGCGACGCTACCGCTCAGCGTGCCTGTCAGGCTGCCCACCACCGTGCCGCTGCCGCCACCGATGGTCAGGGCGTTGGCGCTGGCGTTGATGATGCTGCCGGCGATCAGGCCGCTGTTGGCGATGGAGCCGATGCTCCCACTATTATACAGCGCCACCGGGCTGGTGATGGTGCCGAGGTTGGTCAGGACACCGATGCTGCCGGCGTTGTTCACGGCGGCGGCCTGGGCCGACGACGCGTCCTTCAGCAGGCCGGTGTTGATGACCGTGCCGATGGTGCCCTGGTTGTACAGGCCGATCAGGCCGGTGGCGGTGCCGCTGTTGTCCACCAGGCCGACGGTGCCCAGATTGTTGATACCGATGCTGCCGCCGTCCAGCAGGCCGCTGTTAGCCAGGGTGCCCAGACTGCCCGTGGTGGCGATGTAGGCCGCCGTCACCACTCCGGTGATGGTCCCGGTGTTGGTCAGACTGGCAAGCGTGCCGCCGATGTAGTCGTTGGCCGCCGCGACCACCAGGTCGACGTTGGATCCGATGGTGTCCACGCCGGCGGCGATGGTCAGGCCGCTGACGCCGGAGGTCAGGCTGACCCCGGTGTAGCTGGAGCCCGCCCCGCCCTGGATCAGGATGGCGCCGTTGCTGCCCCCCACCACGTAGTTCTGCGCCGCGTCCACGCTGGCGGTGATGACCCCGCCGCTCACATTGGCGACACCGCTGACGAACAGGTGGTTGGTCGACAGGGCCAGCGTGCCCGTGGCCTGGCTATAGTTGCCGGTGATGCTGAGGTCGCCGGCCAAGGCCAGGCTGGCGCCGCTGTTGACCACCGTGTGGCCGCCCACGTTGAGGGCGTCATTGACCACCTGGGTGCCGCCGGCGAACACCACGTTGCTGGCCGTGTTGCTGATGCTGCCGCCCGTCAGGGTACCGCCGCCGCCCGCGATGACCAGGTCGGTCGCCGACAGGTTGACGATGTTGCCGCTGATCGTGCCGGCGTTGAGAACGGTGCCCAGCGTGGCACCGGCGCCGTTGTACAGGGCGTAGTTGCCGCCGGAGATCAGGCCCTGGTTCAGCAGCGTGCCGATCACGCCGGTGTTGCGCATACCCGTGGCCGAGCCCGTGATGCTGCCCACCACGGCGGTGAGGCTGCCGGTGGGGAAGAGGGCGTTCGCCAGGCCCAGGACGGTGCCCGAGTTGTTGAGGCCGATGCTGCCGATGATCGCGCCGGCGTTGACCAGGGTGCCGACCACGCCGGCATTGCTCAGGCCCGTGGCCGAGCCGCTGATGCTGCCAATGAACGTGGTCAGGCTGTCGGTGGCGAAGACGAAGTTCTGGATGAAGGCGATGGTGCCGGTGTTGTTGATGCCGATGCTGCCGGTGACCTGGTTGGCGTTGACCAGGCCGCCGATGCTGCCGGCGTTGGTGATGCCCGCGGTCACCCCGGTGATGGTTCCGGCGTTGCCCAGGCTGTACATCGAGCCCTGGTTATCGACCGCCGCCCCGGTGGTGCCGACGATGGTGGCGTAGCTGACCACCGTGCCGATGCTGCCGGCGTTGGTGATACCCACCGCGCCCTGCAGCAGACCCACTGTGCCATAGCTCGTCGTCGTGCCCGTGCCGGTCAGGGTGCCGATGGTGATGGTGCCGATGCTGCCCAGGTTGTTCAGGGCAGCATTGGCGCCCAACAGGGTGCCGGTGTTGGACAGGGTGGCCAGAGTGCCCTGCGCCGACACGTAGACGGCGTTGTTGGCGCTGATCGTGCCGGTGTTGTTCAGGCTGCCCAGCACGGTGCCGACATAATCGTTCAGGCTGACGGCCCGCAGGTTGGTGCCCACCTGGGTGCCCGTCAGTTCCAGCCCCGTCACGCCCGAGGCGTAGCTGAGGCCGGTGTAGCTGGAGTTGGTGCCACCGGCCACCAGGGTGGGGCCGGCCTGGCCCACCAGGTAGTTGCCGTTGGTGAGGCTGGCGGCCACGGTGCCGCCGGTCATGACCGCCGCACCAGTGACCACCAGGCTGTTACCGCCCACGTCCAGCGTGCCCGCCGACTGGCTGTAGTTGCCCGTCACGGTGAGGAGGGTGCCCAGCCAGACCGAGGCGCCGTTGTTGGCCAGGGTCTGGCCGGTGACGTTCACCTGGTCGTTCAGCAACAGGTTGCCGCTGGCCAGGGTGACGTTGGCCAGGGTGCTGACGATGGTGCCGATGCTGCCCGACACGCCGGTGAAGGTGCCGACCACCGTGCCGGCACCCCCCTGGATGACCAGGGCGCTGGCGCCGGCGTTGATGACGGAACCCTCGATGGTGCCGCTGTTGGCCAGCAGGCCGATGCTACCGCTACTGTACAGCGCCACCTGATCGCCGTGGATCAGGCCGCTGTTGGTGATGGTACCGACCTTGCCCTCGAACGACAGGGCCACGCCGCTGGACCCGACGCCGCTGATGGTGCCGGAGTTGGATAGGCTGCCCAGGCTGGACAGCGTGCCACCACTGTAGACGGCCGTGCCGTTGGCGATGATCCGCCCGCTGTTCAGCAGCGTGCCGATGGTGCCCTGGCTGGAGATGCCGAAGTTGGCGTTGATCAGGCCGCTGTTGTTGAAGGTGCCCAGGCTGCCGGTCGTGCTGGCGTTGATGCTGGCCACGACGACGGCGTTGTTGCCGCCCAGCGTGCCGCTGTTGCCCACGCTGCCCAGGGTGCCGCCGATATAGTCGTTGGTGACGGCCAGCAGCATGTCGACATTGCCGCCGACGGTGGCGATGGAGGTGGTGGAGCCCAGGCCAGAGATGCCGGTCACCGTCAGGGTGGCGCCGGTGTAGTTGGACCCCATGGTACCCTGCACCAGGGTGTAGGCATCGCCCACCAGGTAGTTGCCGGTGTTGGACAGGCTGGCGCTGACCTTGCCACCGGTGATGCTGGCCAGGCCGCTGACCACCAGCTGGCTGACACCGGGGTTGACCACCAGGGTGCCCGAGGACTGGCTGTAGTTGCCGGTGATGCTGACCGTGCTGCCCAGCGTCAGCGCGGTGCCGCTGTTGACCACCGTGTTGGTGCCGACGTTGATTACGTCGTTCAGCAGCTGCTTGCCGCCGCTGAACACCACGTTGGCGTTGGTGCTGGTGATGGTGCCCTGGTTGGTCAGGGTAGCACCCGTCAGCGTGCCGATGGTGCTGCCGGTGCTGCCGCCGATGGTCAGGCCGATGGTGCCGTTGTTGGCGATGTCGCCCGCGATGAGGCCGCTGTTGAACAGGGTGCCGATCTGGCCGTTGCTGGTGATGACCAGGACGTGGTTGGCGCCGACGATGGTGCCGCGGTTGAGCAGGGCCGACAGCGTGCCGCCGGCGTAGAACGCCGTGTGCGCGGCGCTGATGGTGGCACCGGCATTGTTGGTTACGGTGCCGACGTTGGCGGTCATGAACAGGGCGTCGCCGGTGGCGGCGATGGTGCCGGTGTTCAGCAGCGCAGCGATGCTGCCCGATGCCTGGTAGATGGCGGAGTAGCCGCTGATGACGCCGCTGTTGATCAGCGAGGCGATGCTGCCGTGGTTGGTGATACCCGTGCGCGTGCCGGCGGTGGAACGGATGGTGCCGCTATTGTCGATGACGGCGATGGTACCGTCGTTGTTCAGGGCCGGGCTGCTGCCGGTGATCAGGCCCGCGTTGCCGATGCTGTTGATGTAGCCCGAGTTGTAAAGGCCGTTGCCGGTGGTGCCCGTGTTGGACAGGGTCCCGCCGATGGTGTTGACCAGGGCGTTGATGCGGCCGGTATTGAACAGGCCATAGCCGGCGCTGCTGGGGCTGCCGCTGGCACTGCCGGTGATCAGCCCGCTGTTGACCAACGTGCCGATGGTGCCGCCGTTGAAGGCGCCGTAAGCGTTCGTGCCGTTGCTGGCCGACAGGCGCCCGCTGTTGATGAAGGTGCCCAGGCTGCCCGTGGCAGCCACGTACAGGGCCGCCGTGGGCGCACTGATGGTACCGCTGTTGCTGGCGCTCGCCAGCAGGGTGCCGACATAGTCGTTGGCACCGCTGGTCACCAGGTTGTTGCCGGCTTGCGTGCCGCCCAGCGCCAAGCCTGTGATGTTGTTGAGGGCGCCGACGCTGACGCCACTGTAATTGGAGGCGGCCCCCGCCGCAACCAGGGTGGCGGTGCCGGCCTGGCCTACCAGGTAGTTGGCGGTGCCCGAGACGCTGGTCAGCACCGTCCCGCCGCTCAAGGTGGCGCCGCCGCTGACCACCAGACGGCCACCACCCACACTCAGCGTACCCGCCGACTGGCTGTAGTTGCCCGTCACGGTGAGGATGGTGCCCAGCCGGACAGAGGCGCCGCTGTTGACCAGGGTATTGCCGCCGACGTTGACTTGGTCATTCAGCAACAGGTTGCCGCCACCCAGGACCACGTTGGCGCCGGTGCTGCTGAGGGTCCCGATGCTGCCGGAGAAACCAGTCAGCGTGCCCACCGTACCGCCGTTGCCACCCAGGATGGTGAAGGCGTTGGTGCTGGCGTTGGTGATGTTGCCCTGCAGGGCACCGGTGTTGACCAGCGTGCCCAGGCTGCCGGTGCCGGCGATATAGACCGCGGTAGCGGCGTTGATCGTGCCGCTGTTGGTCAAGGTGCCCAGCACGGTGCCGACATAGTCGGTGGTGACGGCCAGCAGCAGATCCAGCCCGCTGCCCACCGTGGCGGTGGAAACGGTGCCGCCCAGGCCCGTGACACCGGTGGTGGCGATGGTGACGCCGGTGTAGTTGGACCCCGCCCCGCCCTGCACCAGGGTATAGGCGTCGCCTACCAGGTAGTTGCTGGTGCTAGACAGGGTGGACACCACGGCGCCGCCGGTGATGCTGGCCGCGCCGCTGACCACCAGCTGGGCCGTGCTGGGATTGACCAGCAGGGTGCCGGACGCCTGGCTGTAGTTGCCGGTCACGCTGATGTTGCCGGCGAGCGTCAGGCTGGCGCCGCTGTTGACTACCGTGTGGCTGCCGACGTTGAGGGCGTCATTGACCACCTGGGTGCCGCCGGCGAACACCACGTTGCTGGCCGTGTTGCTGATGACGCCGCCCGTCAGCGTGCCCGCCACGGTGTCGCCCACGATGGTCAGGTCGCGGGTGGACAGGTTGGTGATGGTACCGCTAATGGTGCCGGCGTTGGCGATGGGGCCCAGCGTGGCGTTGGTGTCGTTGTACAGGGCGTTGACACCGCCGGAGATGACGCCCTGGTTCACCAGGGTGCCCAGGATGCCGCTGTTGCGGATGCCGGTGGCCGAGCCGACGATGCTGCCCAGCAGCGTGCCGAAGCCGATGTTGCCCAGCAGAGCGATAGTCCCGCTGTTGTTGACACCGATCGAGCCGGAAACCCGGCCGGCGTTCTGCGCGATGGTCAGCGTGCCGGCGTTGTTGAGGCCGGCGGTCACGCCACTGATGGTCCCGGCGTTGCCCAGGCCGTACATCGTGCCCTGATTGTCCACGCCCGCACTCGTGGTGCCCAGGATGGTGCCATAGCTGGTCAGCGTGCCGATGCGGCCGGCGTTGGCCACACCCACCGCGCCCGCCATGACGCCCAGCGTGCTGGCGACGGTGCCCAGCGTGCCGTTGAGGATGCTGTTGATGCTGCCCAGGTTGTTCAGGGCGGTATTGGCGCCCAACAGGGTGCCGGTGTTGGACAAGGTGCCCAGGGTGCCCGTCGCCGCCACGTAGACGGCGTTGCTGGCGCTGATCGTGCCGGTGTTGTTCAGGCTGCCCAGCACCGTGCCGACATAATCGTTCAGGCCGGCGACCAGCAGGTTGTTGCCCGATGCGCTGCCCGTCGCTTCCAGCCCCGTAACACCGGTCGCGTAGCTGAGGCCGGTGTAGCTGGACCCAGTGCCGCCAGCCACCAAGGTGGCGCCCAACTGGCCAACCACGTAATTGGCGCCGGAGTTCAAGGTTGTGGCCACGGTGCCGCCGGTCATGACCGCCGCCCCGCTGACCACCAGCTCGCCGCTGGTGCCCAGCGCCAACGTGCCCGTGGACTGGCTGTAGTTGCCAGTGACGCTGACCACGGTGTTCAGCTGCACCGAGGCGCCGCCGTTGACCAGCGTGCCGGCGCCGACATTGACCGCGTCGCCCAGGACCATGGCGCCCGAGGCCAGGGTCACATTGGCCAGGGTGCTGGTGATGGTGCCGCCGGTGTAGGTGCCCGCCACCGTGCCGCCCGACAGGACCAGCCCGTTGGTCGACAGGTTGACCAGGTTGCCGCTGATGGTACCGGTGTTGATCACCTGGCCCAGCGTGCCGCCCGACGCCACCTCCACCGCGATGGAGCCGGCGATGGTGCCGCTGTTGACCAGGGTGCCCAGGCTGCCGGTGCCAGCCACGTAGACCGCGCCCGTGCTGGCGCCGCTATAGCTCAGCGCGCCGCTGTTGACGATGGAACCCAGCGAGGCGCCGACATAGTCGTTGCCGACCACGGCCAGGAGGTCGTTGCCCGACACGCTGCCGGTCAGGCCCAGGCCGGTGATGCCGCCGCCCGCCACCACCGTGGTGTTGTAGGACGAGCCGGCGCCGCCCTGCACCAGGGTGACGTTGCTGCCACCCGCCAGGTAGTTGCCGGTGGCGTTGAAGCCGCTGGACGTGACCGTGCCCGCGGTGACGATGGCCGCACCGGTCACCGACAGCAGCGCGCCGCTGCCCAGCACCAGGGTACCGGTGGCGCCCTGCGCGTAATTGCCCGTGACGATGACGCTGTTGGACAGGCGCAGCGAGGCGCCACTGTTGACCACCGTGCGGCCGGTGGCGGTGATGTCGTCGTTCAGCAGCAGGTTGCCGCTGTTGAACACCAGGTCGGCGCCGGTGCTGGTGATCCGACCCTTGTCGGCGCCGCCGACGCTGCCGCTGACCCCCGTCAGCACGCCCACCACCGTGCCAGCACCACCGCCGATGGTCAGGGCGGTGGAAGCGCCGTTCAGGATGGAACCGGCAATGGTGCCGCTGTTGGTGAAGGTGCCGATGGTGCCGCTGCTGCCCAGGCGCAGCGCGGTCGGGCCCTGAATCGTCCCGCTGTTGGAGAGATTGCCGATGGTGCCTTCGTTGAACAGGGCGGAACGGGAGGCGGACGTGATGACGCCGGCGTTGGTCAGTTGGGTGATGTTGCCGCCGGTGTAGTTGTCCAGGCCGTTGATGACCCCACCCACGGAGTTGGACAGCGTGCCGATCACCCCGGAGTTGAACAGGCCCGCCAGGCGGGAGCCGCTGAAGTCGGTGATGCTGCCGGCGGCGGTGATGGTGCTGGCATTGGACAGGACGCCGATCGTGCCGCTCGACAGGTTGGCGATGCCGGCCACCACGTTGAAGCCGGTGACAGTGTTGCGGCCGGTGACGGTGACCAGGCCGCTGTTGCTCAGGGTGCCGATGGTGCCGCCGTTGCTCACGCCAGCGATGATGTTGCTGGTGCCGCTGACGATGGTGCCGCTGGCGCCGATGGTGCCGCCCGTGGCGTTGGTCAGGGTGCCCAGGGTGCCGTAGTTCAGCACGCCGTCCGCGATACGCGCGGCCGTGGCCATGATGAGGCCGCTGTTGGTCAGGGTGTTGAGCGTGCCGTAGTTGGCGATGCCCACCGCGGTGGTCGACCCGCTGGTGACGGAGCCGGCAACCAGCCCGGCGTTCAGGATGGTGCCGAGCAGGTTGCTGTTGGCGATGCCAAAGGCGCCGGCGATGGTGCCGGCCGCCTGGTTGTTCACCAGGGTGATGGTGTTGCCGTTATAGATGCCCGAGTTGGGCAGGCTGTCCAGGATCTGGCCGCTGTTGTCGATGGTGCCGATGACGCCGTTGTAGTTGGCGACACCCACGCGGCCGGCGATGGTGCCGCTGTTGACCAGCGTGCCGATGGACGCGCCCAGCGTGCCCGACGACCCCATGAAGATGCCGTTGCCGAGGTTGGCCTCGCCGTTCAGCACGCCCGTGTTGGTCAGCGTGCCGATGGTGGCCGTCCCCGCCACATAGAGCGCGGCGCTGGCCTGGCTGTTGGTGCCCAGCACGATGGTGCCGGCCTGGGTGAACGCCGCGGTGGACGTGCCGAAGTAGTCGTTCTCGACCACGGCCTGCAGGTTGTTGCCCACCTGGGTGCCGATGACGCCCAGGCCACCCACGTTGGACTGCACCACCGGCACGCTCTGGCTGCTGACCAGGGTGTAGGTGGAGGAGGCACCCGCCTGCACCAGGGTGGCGGTCTCTCCCGCCACATGGTTGGTCAGGCTGTCGAAGCTGCCGACCTTGATGTAGCCGTCGCTGATGGTGGCGGCCCCAGTGACCACCAGGGGGGCGTTCGGGCCCAGGACCAGGGTGCCGTTGGCGCTGTTCTGCAGGTAGTTGCCCGTGACGGTCACGCCCGGCGCCACGCCCAGGGTGCCACCGGTGTTGTACAGCAGGCCGCTGCCGACATTGACCTGGTCCGCCAGGTAGACCTGGCCGCCGGAGACCACCACGTTGCTGTTGGTGTTGGTGATGGTGCCCAGCGTGCCGCCGGCACCGGCGAAGGTGCCCCAGGTCGAGCTGCCGCCCCGCAGGTTGAGGTCGGCCGAGCCGTTGTTGGCGATGTTGCCCTGGATGGTGCCGCTGTTGGACAGCGTGCCCAGCGTGCCTGCCCCGGCGATGTAGATCAGCGTCGCCACCCCGGCCGGCGTGGCCAGCAGGGTGCCGCTGCCGATGGAGATGCTGGCCAGGCTGTCGCCGACATAGTCGTTCAGCACGGTGCCCCACAGGCTGGTGCCCTGGGTGTAGCCACCCAGGGTCAGGCCGGTGATGCCGCTGTCGTAGGTGATGCTGGTGTAGCTGGAGCCCACGCCGCCGGCGATGATGGGCGTGGCCCCCGCCGGGCCCTGCAGATAGTGATAGGCGCCCGTGGCGCCCACGACCGTGTAGTTGACGCCGTTGAGCACGGCCGCGCCGCTGACGATCAGTTCACCGCCGCTGACGGCCGACCGCTCGGCCAAGGTGCCGCCCGTCTGGCTGTAGTTGCCGGTGACATTGATGATGGAGCCCAGGTACAGGCTGCCACCGTTGTTCACCAAAGTGTGGCCCGTGACATTGACATGGTCGTTGAGCGCGACGTTGCCCGACAGCGTCACGTTGCTGGCGGTGTTGACGATGGAACCGACCGCAGTGCCGGTGACGCCGGTGAAGGTGCCGTAAGTGGCGCCGGTACCCCCGATCAGGGTCAGGTCACGGACGCTGTTGTTGACGATGCTGCCCTGGATGACACCGGTGTTGGATACGGCGCCCAAGGTGCCGGTGGACGCGACATAGACGGCCGAAGCCGCCGTCAGCGTGCCGGTGTTGGTGATCGTGCCGTAGGTGCCGGCGATGTAATAGTTTTGCACCATGGCCAGCAGGTAGTTGCCGACCGTGGTGCCGGTCACGTTGATGCCGGTGCCGGAGGAGCTGACCACGCCGGTCAGGGTGCCGTAGCTGAGGCTGAGACCGCCGTCGGCCGAGATCAGGGTAATGGCCTCACCCACCGTGTGGTTGACGGTGGTGGTGAAGTTGCTCAGCACCGTGCCGGCGATGCTGGCGGCGCCAGAGATGGACAGCAGGTTGGTGCCCAGCGACAGGGTGCCCAAGGTTGACGTCTGGGCGAAATTGCCGGTGAGGCTGATGGTACCCAGCGTGCCGAAGGTAACGTTGGCGCCGTTGTTGACCAGGGTGTTGGTGCCGACGTTGATGACGTCGTTGATCCGCAGGTTGCCCGAGACCAGGACGACGTTGCTGGTGGTGTTGGTGATGGTGCCGATGGAGCCGGAATAGCCGGTCAGCGTGCCGATGGTGGTCAGCGTGCCGCCGCGGATGGACAGGTCGTTGGCGCTCAAGTTGACGATGTTGCCCCGGATCGTGCCGCTGTTGGTCAGCGTCCCCAGGGAGCCGGTGCTGGCGATGTACAACGCCGTGGGATAGATGGTGGAAGTGCCGTTCAGGACCGTGCTGCCCACGCTCACCGAAGCAACGGCGCCACCGACATAATCCATCAGCGGGTTGTAATAGATCAGCGTCGTGCCGCTGGCGCCGATGTTGGAGAAATGGGCGCCGGTGGGGGCCTGCACGGTGGCGAAGGCAGAGCCGAGGTTGGAAATGCCGGTGGGCGAATAGATCAGGCTGGCGGCCGTGCCGACGATGTAATTGCCCGCACTGCTGAAGGACGGGACGATGGTGCCGGTGATCAGCGTCACGCGGCCCGTGACCGTCAGGCCGCTGGTGGTCAGAGTGTTGGTCGAGAGGGTGTTGTAATAGTTGCCGGTGATGGTGGAACCGGCGGCGATGGTCAGGTTGGTGCCCTGGCTGATCAGCGTTCCGCTGCCGACGTTGATATTGTCGTTCAGAAACAGGTTGCCGCCGGTGATTACGATGTTGCTCAGCGTGTTGATGATCGAGCCCTTGCCCGATGCGCCGGTGAAGGTGCCGAGGACCGTGCCCGTCCCGCCGGTGATGCTGAAGGTGTTGGCGGAATTGTTGACGATGTTGCCGCTGATCACGCCGCCGTTGTTCAGCCCAGCGATAGTACCCGAGGTGCCGATGCTGATGGCGTTGCCCGTGGCGCTGATGGTGCCGGTGTTGATCAGGGTGCCGATCAGGCCGCCGGTGGCGATGCTGCCGATAATGACGCCATTGTTGGCCAGGGTGCCCAAATAGCCGTTATGAGTGACCGACGCGTTGCCGCTGGTCTTGGAAATGACGATGCCGCCCTGGATGGTGCCGATGCTGGTGTTGGTCAGGTTGACGATGGAACCGCCGGCACCGATGGAAACACCGGTGGTGCCGCTGATCAGACCCGAATTGGTCAGGGTGCTGAGGGTACCGTCCTGGCCGACATGGCTGTGGTAGATGGCCGTCGGGCCGAAGCCGCCGTAGTTCCGCACCTCCACGCCCGGGCCGGAATCGTTGAGGATGGTGCCGGTGTTGTTGACCGAGCCCACCACGCCGAACACGTTCACGGCACCGGTGCCGCCGCTGTTGCCCCTCAACATGCCGCTGTTGATGATGGTGCCGACGGTGCTGATTGTCGTGATGACGTCGACGTCGATGGCGCCGCCCACGGAACTATAGATGTAGCCGCTGTTGGTCAGCGTGCCGATGCTGACGCCTGTCAGGTTCAAAGCACTGTTGCCGTTGGCCAGGATGGTGCCGTCGTTGGTAAAGCCGCCGACCTTCACGCCATTCATCATCCGGATGGCGCCGTAGCCGCCGTCCGACTGGATGAGACCGGCCGCGTTGTTCACGAAGGTGCCGATGGTGGTGTAGGCGCTGATGCCGTAGCTGATGGTGCCGCTGGTCGTGGTGTAGGTGGGGGTGCCCGTCAGGACGATGGCGGCGATACCGCCGGTCGTCCCGGTGCCGCCGATCAGGTTGTTGTTGAAGAAGGCCGTCAGGGTCTTGCCGCCCTGGATGCTGAAGCCGGTGTAATTGCTGGAAGTGCCGGTGTTGTTGCCGACCAGCGTGCCGTTGTTGATGACGGTGCCCACCGTGCCCGTCCAAGTGAACGCCGTGCAGTGCGCCGCCGAGCCGATGGTCGAACTGGTCGAGAAGCTGCCGCAGGCACTAGCCCAAGCGGACTTCGGGGCCGCCAGGCCCACGCCGATGGCCAGCGCCGATGCGCCCAGGAGAAAAGCCTGCTGCGTCTTCTTCGTGCCCTGACCGCGCGTAACCGCCTGCTTCGCCATGCCACCTGTCTCCCAACCACTGGTTTGCACCATCGCCGGGCTGAGAGACAAAAATGGCGGCTTTGGGGTACCGCCGGGGAACATCGCCCGACACCCAAATCCGTTTCTTGCCACCCCAACCCTTCTTCCGCGCCGGAATCCGGAGCCCCGTGCCCCCAAGTTCCAGACCTATCCAAACGGGACAGGCGCGCCACCAACTTTTGGGATAGCTGGGCAATTCATGTCAATTGCATCTTCAGAGGCTTAAACTATCGGGGAAGGTGAAGAATCCTATTGGTTAATGTTGCTTAACCATTTTCCCGCACCCAATTTCATCACATTTAGTAACAACTTATAAAATTGTGGGTGAAGTCCAACCACTCGGCGGTAACCCTTGCGTACGCAATAGCGAATTTTGAGAAAATAGCGCGATGTGCAGCGACCATCTGCGCGAAGTCTTTACCACTTTTTAAACGTTGCCTCTGACAGCCAAGGGCGCGCCGCAGTCCGACAGCCATACCGGTCGACTGGACAAGCTATCCTAATGCACCAAACGGCCTCGGCTCCCGGAACCTGGCGAAAGCCATTCGTTATAACCTTTAGTTTATATTCTGCCGGTTGCAGTCGGGCCGTCACCGGCGACTCAGATCTTCCGGCGCCAAGAGTCGCGTCCCGGCCAGGGCCGCTTCAGCCTGGTCGTCCTCAACCGATCGCGTCGGTGAACAATTGGCGGCCTGCCGAGTTCAGGGGAAACGTAAATGGTTCAAGGCCTACGCCACCTGCGCCTACGCCACCTGCCGCCAACGTGATCTAAAAGCGCCGCCATGAATTGGATGCCGACGCCAGCCACCGTGCACCTCTGCCTGGACATGCAGCGGCTGTTCTCGCCGGAACGCCCCTCCGGTCCCTGGCCTACCCCCTGGCTGCCCCGCATCCTGCCGATGGTGGCCACCATCGCCGAACACTTTCCCACGCGTACCGTTTTCACCCGCTTCATCCCGCCACGAACGCCGGAGACCATGCCCGGGACCTGGCGTCCCTATTACGAACGCTGGCGCCATGCCACCCGCGACCATCTGCCTCCTGACGCCCTGGAGTTGCTGGCGCCCCTGGCCCGGCTATGCCCGCCGGCCGCCGTGGTGGACAAGCCGGTCTATTCCGCTTTCATCCGCAGCAGGCTTGCGTCCCTGCTGCGGCAGCGCGGGGCCGACGGCTTGGTTGTCACGGGATGCGAGACCGACGTTTGCGTGCTGGCCACGGTGCTTGACGCCATCGACCTGGGCTATCCCGTCTGCGTGGTGACCGATGCCGTCTGCAGTTCCGTAGACACGTCCCATGACGCCGTGCTGACCCTGTACCGCACCCGCTTCGCCCAGCAGGTCATCACCCTGACCACCGAGGAGCTGCTGAATGGCTGGCCGGATTGACGGCCCTCCAAAAAAAACTCGGGCGGACACCCGCCGGTATCCGCCCGTTACATTTGAGTCCAGGCCGCAGGCCGGTCAGTGCTTGCGCCGCGATCCGAAGGTGTCGGCATCCGGCGAGGGGCATCCGTCCCCCCATGGGGTCAGTAGCGCTCAGGCACGTATAGCTCGGCCGGCAGGGTGTGCCGCTCGTAGTTGGGGTTGAACACGCGGTCGGGCAGCGTCACGGGCTCATGCGGCACCTCCTCATAAGGGACGACCGACAGAAGATGCGAGATGAGGTTGAGCCGGGCACGTTTCTTGTCATTGCCTTCCACGATGTGCCACGGCGCCTCGGGAATGCTGGTACGCGCGAACATGTCCTCCTTGGCCATGGTGTACTGCTCCCACCGCACGCGGGACTGCAGGTCCATGGGCGACAGCTTCCATTGCTTGATGGGGTCGTGGATGCGCATGAGGAAGCGCAACTGCTGTTCCTCATCGGTGATGGAGAACCAGTACTTCACCAGGATGATGCCGGAGCGCACCAGCATGCGCTCGAACTCCGGCACGTCGCGGAAGAAGTCCTCGACCTCGGTATCGGTGGCGAAGCCCATGACGCGCTCCACACCGGCGCGGTTGTACCAGCTGCGATCGAACAGCACGATCTCGCCGGCGGCCGGCAGGTGCGGGACGTACCGTTGGAAGTACCATTGGGTCTTCTCGCGGTCCGATGGCGCCGGCAGCGCCACCACCCGGCAGCTGCGCGGATTGACACGCTGGGTGATGCGCTTGATGGCGCCCCCCTTCCCGGCGCTATCGCGGCCTTCGAACAGGATCACCATCTTGAGGCCCTTGAAGCGCACCCAGTCCTGCAGCTTCACCAGTTCGCTCTGCAGGCGCAGCAACTCGCGGAAATAGGTGTGGCGGTCCAGGGTGCTCTTCTGATGCCTTTCCATCAGGGCGCGCAGGTCGGGCGGGATGCGCACATCGTCAACGGCCTGCTCGAGTTCCTCATCCATGTCGTCTTCGAGCTCGATGTCCAGCCAACTGCGGGTCTCGGTCTTGTCGTGTTCGGTCATGTGTCGTCCTCCTGGTTCCCAAACGGTTACCTGGAAGCGTTTGCAGTTTGGTGACAAAGCCCGAGATGGCCGACTTGGCGGACGCGGCAAACACCCTCTCGCCAGAGCGGATGGTTTTGATCCTGATCGTCATGCGGTAGCGTTTGTATTAAGCGAAACGCTGTGACTTAAGATAATACTGCGGCGCGGTCCAAAGGTAGGGGGCGGGACCGTCACGTAATTGTCATTAAATGATCCGACAGCGCGCTTTGAACAAAGGATGGATTGGCAATGGATTTCTTTAAGCGTTTCACTGTTCTTCTTTGCGCCCCCGGCTTCGACGCCGATGACCTGGAAGGCATGCGGCTTCAGAAAATCATCGCGGCCATCGAGGACGACGGCATTGAGGTGGTCAAGGCGCGGCGGGTCGAGGACGCGGAGATCGCCGTCCAGACCGATGCCGCCATCGGCTGCATGGTGGTGGATTGGGGCAAGCGTGGGCTGGAGGGCAAGACGGCGGCCCTGATCAACCTGATGCGCCGCCGCGGCCTGGACATGCCCATCGTCATCCTGGTCCGTCGCAAGCGCCTGGAGGACATCCCGGTTGAGGTGCTGGACTTCATCGACGGCTACATCTTCCTGTCGGAAGAAACGCCGGAGTTCATCGCCCGCAACCTGATCAGCCGTCTCAAGAAATATGCCGACACCCTGAAGACGCCCTTCTTCGGCGCCCTGGTGGATTACGCCGAGGAAGGCAACCAGCTGTGGACCTGCCCGGGACACAATGGCGGCATCTTCTATAGCCGCAGCCCCATCGGGCAGATTTTCGTGGAGCATCTGGGCGAGGCGGTGTTCCGCGACGACCTGGACAATTCGGTCATCGAGCTGGGCGATCTGCTGACGCACGAGGGCCCGGCCCTCAAGGCCCAGAAGGAGGCGGCCGCCATCTTCGGGGCGGAGAAGACCTATTTCGTGCTGAACGGCACCTCCTCCTCCAACAAGGTGGTGCTGGGCGCGCTGGTGGCGGAGGGTGACCTGGTCCTGTTCGACCGCAACAACCACAAGGCCGCCCACCACGGCGCCCTGCTGATCAGCGGCGGCATTCCCATCTATCTGGAAACGGACCGCAACTGCTACGGCATGATCGGGCCCATCCAGAGCCAGGCGCTGGATGAAGCGGCCATCCGGGAAAAAATCCGGCTGAACCCCCACGTGACCGATCCGGAGGCATGGAAGAAGCCGCGCCCCTTCCGCGTCGCGGTCATCGAACAGTGCACCTACGACGGCACGATCTATAGCGCGGAGATGATCCTCAAGCAGATCGGCCACCTTTGCGAATACATCCTGTTCGACGAGGCCTGGGCCGGCTTCATGAAGTTTCACCCGCTCTATGCCGGACGCTTCGCCATGGGCCTGAAGGATCTGGGTGAGGATGCGCCCGGCATCATCGCCACGCAGTCGACGCACAAGCAATTGGCCAGCTTCTCCCAGGCCTCGCAGATCCATGTCCGCGACCGCCATATCAAGGGCCAGAAGCGCCGGGTGGAGCATCGCCGGTTCAACGAGAGCTTCCTGCAGCACGCCTCCACCTCCCCCTTCTATCCCCTGTTCGCCTCGCTGGATGTCGGCGCGCAGATGATGAAGGGGCGGTCCGGCACCATCCTGTGGGACGACACGGTCCGCCTGGGTATCGAACTGCGCAAGAAGCTGCGGGCCCTGCGCCGCGAGTACGAACAGAAGGAAACCGATCCGGCCCGCCGCTGGTTCTTCGAGCCCTTCATTCCCGACGTCGTCTCGCCCCCGGGCTCCGGCCCTGAGGATACGGCTCACGAGGTGGCTTGGGAAAGCCTGAGCACCGACGAACTGGCCACCAACGCCCGGTACTGGTCCTTCTCGCCCGGCGAAAGCTGGCACGGCTTCAGCCATGTGACCGAGGGGCTGGCCATGACCGACCCCAACAAGCTGATCATCCTGACCCCGGGGTTCGACCGGCGGACGGGCACCTACACCGACCATGGCATCCCGGCCCCGGTGGTGGCCCAATACCTGCGCGAGAACCGCGTCGTGCCGGAGAAGAACGACCTCAACTCCCTGCTGTTCCTGCTGACGCCCGGCGTGGAGTCCAGCAAGGCCGGCACGCTGCTGAGCGCGTTGGCGGCGTTCAAGCGCCTGCATGACGACAACGCCCTGCTGGACGACGTCATGCCCCGCTTCGTCACCCGCTGGCCGCAGCGGTACCGGGGCGTGCGCCTGCGCGACCTGTGCGCCCAGATGCACGCCTACTATCGCGAGATCAACGTCAGCGCGCTGCAGCAGAAGCAGTTCGCGCCCGAACACCTGCCGGAAATGGTGGTGCCCCCCCATGAGGCGGCGCGCTGCCTGGTGCGCAACAAGGTCGACTACCTGCCCCTGAGCGAGATCGACGGCCGCATCGCCACCACCCTGTTCCTGGTCTATCCGCCGGGCATCGCCACCATCGTCCCGGGTGAACGCCTGGGCGCGCGGGCCAAGCCCATGCTGGACTATCTCAAGATGTTCGAGCAGAGCGCCAACCTGTTCCCTGGCTTCGAGAACGAGGTGCAGGGCCTCTATCGCAAGATTGAGCCCGATGGCTCGATGCGCTTCTATACCTATGTGATGCAGGAATGAGCGTGCCGGAATGTCCGCCATGACCGACTCTTCCATGCCTGTTCCCGGCATGAACCAGGATCCTGGCGCCAGCCAGGACTTGGCCTCGCCCGTGCCAGGGACGCTGCCGTCGCCCATCGTGCTGCGCCACTCCAACGACGAGGACGTGCCGGCCATGCTCGACATCTACCGGCATCACATCGGGCATAGCGTGGGCAACCTCGGCACCTTCGTGCCGACACCGTTCGACATCGAGGACCTGAAGGCGCGGCGCAAGAACATGCGCAAGCACAAGCTGCCCCACCTGGTCGCCACCATCGACGGCGTCGTGCTCGGCTATGCCTACGCCGTGCTGTTCCGCAAGCGCCCCGCCTATCGGTTCACGGTCAAGCATTCGATCTACATTCATCCCGATCGCCTGCATCGCGGCATCGGCCGGGCGCTGCTGCCCGCCCTGATCCAGGAATGCGCCGCCGCCGGCTTCCGCCAGATGATTGGTTATGTCGACAGCTCCAACGCCGCTTCCTTGCGATTGCATGAGGCCTGCGGCTTCCGCCAGGTCGGCTATCTGGCGGCGGTGGCCTTCCGCTTCGACAAATGGACCGACACCGTGATGCTGCAGCGGGCCATCGGACCGGAGGGTGGGCAGGAAGACTGCACCCCCCCATAAGTCGGTGGGCGATCAACCCCTCTCCGGCATGATCCCTCCCCCTGGTTCAGGAGTTCACGACCGTGCCGCCGTTGGGGTGCATGACCTGCCCCGTCATGTAGGAAGCCTCCTCGCTGGCCAGGAAGACGTGGCAGGAGGCGACCTCGTTCGGCTGGCCGGGACGGCCCATGGGCGTGTTCTTGCCATGCTCCGCCACCTTGTCCGCGTCGAAGGAGGCCGGGATCAGGGGCGTCCAGATGGGTCCCGGCGCCACGGCGTTGACGCGGATGCCCGCCTCGACCAGCAACTGCGACAGGGATCGGGTGAAGGCCAGCACGGCGCCACGGGTGGCCGAATAGTCCAGCAGATGGGGGCTGCCCTTGTAGGCGGTGACGGAGGTGGTGTTGACGATGGCGCCGCCGCGCTGCATGTGTTGCAGCGCCATCTTGGACATGAAGAAGTAGCCGAAGACATTGGTGCGGAAGGTCCGTTCCAACTGCTCCGCCGTCAGGTCGCCCAGCCCATCGGTAGTGTGCTGCTCGGCGGCGTTGTTGACCAGGACGTCCAGCTTGCCGAAGGTGGCCACCACCTTGTCCACCGCCTCCCTGCAGAAGGATTCCGACCCCACGTCGCCGGCGATGGCCAGGCCACGCCTGCCCTCGGCCTCGATCAGCGTCACGGTGTCGGCCGCATCCTCATGCTCATCCAGGTAGACGATGGCGACGTCGGCCCCCTCACGGGCCATGAGGACGGCCACGGCGCGTCCAATGCCGCTGTCACCGCCGGTGATGAGCGCCACCTTGTCCGCCAGCCGGCCGGCGCCGGGAAAGCGCGGGGCATAATCCGGGGCGGGCGTCATCTCACGCTCATGGCCAGGCTGGTGGTTCTGCTGCTGTGGGGGGATGGCATCGTCCATGGATATGCTCCTACCGTTCGGCCAATCGGCTCGGGGAAAGTGAACCGCGCGGCGGGGCGCGGGGTTCCAGAGGGACTGTCGGCCACGCCGACGGCAGATCCGCCGGCGTGGCCGATATCCATCCGCCGCTCAGCTTCCGTCAGCGATGGGCGTGGCTGGCGCCACCCTTGCGCCCCGCCTCGGCCGCGCGTGCGGGGTCATTGGCGAAGTTTCCGCCGGACGCTTGGCCGCCCTTGCGGCCCGCTTCGGCCGCCAGGCCACGGTTTTGGGAAAAGCTACGCTTTTCGTCAGGAACGTTCCGCCCCCCCTTGCGGCCGGCGGCCGCGGCCAAACCGGAGTCCTGGGAGAAACTGCGCTTTTCATTCGGCACGCTGGAGCCACCCTTGCTGGCGATATCCCGCTGCTTACCCTCATCCATGGAAGCGAAGCCGCGGCCGCGGGTGTTGCTGTCCTTGGTCATGACATCCTCATCTTATGTCAGCGATGCGCTGCGCCCGGTCTCGCCTATTGCCCGAACGCTTCTTCTTCATGGCGCCCGCATATAAGAGGGGATATCCTTCCGGGTTCCGGTCTTTATTTAAAAATATATGTCCTTCAAAGTATAGTTAAGCCATAGCTTCGCTTGTAGTTGCATTATATATTGTATTCACTACGGAATCGCGCCACGCGCGCCTGGAATGCCTCTTCCATAAGGCTGGGGGCCGGACCCTCAGGCCCAGCCCCCTTCTAACGAACACTCCGAAACTTGCCCCGGGCCACGGCGGCGCCACCGCCGCCCGGGTCATGACAGCGCCTTAGTGCTGGCCGCCCTTGCGGCCCGCCTCGGAGGCGCGTTCCCGATCATGGGCGAAATTGCCGCCGGAGGCTTGGCCACCCTTGCGGCCGGCCTCGGCGGCCAGCTCATGATCCTGGGAGAAGCTGCGCTTCTCGTCCGGAACACTGGAGCCGCCCTTGGCGGCGATCTCGCGCTGCTTGTCGTCGTCCATGGACGCGAAGCCGCGGTTCGACGTATTGGAAGCCATAGGATCACTCCATTCTGCTTCGGAAATTAGGCCCCGAAGCCGCTTCACCGGCCCCGAGGCGTCCAACGCCGCTCATGCGCTGGATGCCTGTTAAAGATCGCCACCACCGTTGTGGTTCCAGATCTTTTCTCTGATTTTCCATTTTTTTGAATATAGATAAGCTCGAGTTCCGCTTAAATTCCCGTCTTTATTATATCTTTACTGTAGCATTATATCTTTACTGTAGCCAGCTCCCGCCATGTCCCGCGCCTGCCGCAGGGCGGCCACCAGGGCGTCATAGGTGCGGGCACGGGCGGCATCATCCCGGGCCCGCAGCACGGCGGAGGGATGGTATGTCGCGATGCCGGGCCGGCCGTCGGCCCAGGCCAGGGGCTTGCCGCCTTCACGGACCAGGGCGACGGTAAGGCCCATCAGCGACCGGGCTGCGGTGGCGCCCAAGGCCACGATGACGGCGGGTTGGACCAGCGCCAGCTCCCGGTCCAGCCACCAGCGGCAGGCCTCCACCTCCCCTTGGTTGGGGCGCTGATGCATGCGGCGCTTGCCGCGCATCTCATGCTTGAAGTGCTTGACGGCGTTGGTGACAAAAAGATCGTCCCGCTGCAGGCCGGCCGCCGCCAGCGCATCGTCCAATATACGCCCCGCCGGGCCGACGAAGGGACGGCCGGCCTTGTCCTCTTGATCGCCGGGTTGTTCGCCCACCAGCACCAGGCGGGCATCCACCGGCCCTTCGCCGAACACCACCTGGGTGGCGTCACGGTAAAGGTCGCACCGGCGGCAGTCGGCGGCACTGGCCGCGAGCCCGGCCAGGTCGCGATCCATGGCGTCAGTCCCGCTGGGAGATGCCGCTCAAGGCCCGGCCGGCGGTGGCGCTGGCGCGCACCGCCAGATCGCCCAGGGCGACAATGCCGACCAGGCGCTTTTCCCGGTTCAGGACGGGCAGGCGGCGCATCTGCACGTTCACCATGTTGTGGCACACCTGCTCCACATCCTCGTCCTCATAGCAGTAGCACACCTGGGGGGTCATGACCTCACCCACCGTGGCGTCGGGGCCGCGCCCCTCGGCGACGCCGCGGATAGTGATGTCGCGATCGGTGATCATACCGACCAGGCGATCACCCTGGCCAACGGGGATGGCGCCGATGTCGCATTCGGACATCAGCCGCGCGGCCTCGCGCAGCTTCTGGTCCGGCGTCGCCAGCTTCACGTTGGTGGACATGATTTCCTGGATCCGCATCGCACACTCCTTCGCCTGGGTTGACGCGTCGCCCGTCCCTGGACTGGCCCCCCTGGATCGGCATCTATAGGGCTTGGGGAGGCTGGGCTCGCTCGCGTCAACTCCCAGGCCGGGCGGGTGTTCCCCGCAACCAGCCAGGGCCTTGCCATATCCCTCGGGATCCCTCGGGGCACTGGGGCCCCGCCTTCGCCATGCTGGCCCGCCGGGCGCCCTACGCCTCCGGCGCGCTGATCATCCTGGTCGGCCTCTCCATCGGCTGGCAGGGCTGGAGCGCCCTGCCCTAGAGGGTCAATTAGCAGAGGGTCAATTGGCCAGGCGCTGCAGGATCAGGTCGACCAGCGCCCGCAGGCGGGGCAGGCGCCGCAGGTCGCGGTGATAGCCGATCCAGGTGTCGCGGCTGGGCGGCGCCTCGCCCAGATCGACTAGGGCGATGCCGGGCGTGCTGTCGCCCAGCGGACGGGGCAGTACGGCCAGGCCTGCCCCGAGGGCGCACAGGCGGGCCTGGACCTCGCGGCTGTTGCTGCGCGATACCACGGCGGCCTTGGGCAGCAGGCGGGTGGCCCAGCCCACGTCGGGCATGCCGCCGAAGGCCGTGTCCATCAACACCAGCCGGCAACCGGCGCCATCGCCCGCCACCGGGGTCCACAGACCGGGCTTGGCATAGAGGCCATAGGGGATGGTCACCAGCCGGCGGGCGATGACCTCCGGCTCGTCAAACGGCCGGATGCGCATGACCAAATCCGCCTCCCGCCGGGGCAGGCTGTAGAGGCGCGGGTCGGTCAGCACTTCCACTACCACGGCCGGATGCATGCCGGCGAATTCCGCCAGCACGGGGGAGAGCATCGTCACCCCGAACCAGTCGGAGCAGGAGACGCGCAACATGCCCTCCAGCCCGCCGACACTGCCGGCCAGATGGCGCTGCAGGGCCAGCGCCTCCTCCTCCATGCGCAGGGCCGGGCCCAGCATGGCCTGTCCCTCATCGGTCAGGACGAAGCCGTCGCTGGTGCGCTGGAACAGGGCAGCGCCCACCGCCTCCTCCAGCGCGCGCAGGCGCCGGCCCATGGTCGGCTGCGTCTGGCCCAGCTTGCGGGCGGCGGCGCCCAAGGTGCCTTCCCGCGCGATGGCCAGGAAGATGGGCAGGTCACTCCATTCCAGGACGCGCATAAGCTCACCCAAACAAAATCGCATGGTATTCGTACAGTTCTTAAGATTTCCATGCATTGTGGTTGGGCGCAAGGTTTGTGGGCGCCGATGAGGGCGCCCCTCGAACCGGAGCAGAACACCATGATCCCTACCATGAAGGCCGCGATCGTCGAGACGCAGAACGGCCCCTTCCGCATCACCGATATCGCCCGCCCCCAGCCGGCCGCCGGCCAGGTGCTGGTCCGCATCCAGGCCAGCGGGGTCAATCCGCTGGACACCAAGATCCGTGCTGGCGCCGCCGCCCATGCCCGCCATCCCCTGCCGGCCATCCTGGGCCTGGACCTGGCCGGCGTGGTCGAGGCGGTGGACCCCGGCGTCACCACCTTCCGCCCGGGTGACGAGGTTTACGGCATGACCGGCGGCGTGGGCGGGCTCCAGGGCTCCCTCGCCCAGTACGCCGCGGTCGATGCCGACTTGCTGGCGCTGAAGCCCGCCAACCTGACGATGCGCGAGGCGGCCGCCCTGCCGCTGGTGGCCATCACGGCCTGGGAAGGGCTGATGGACCGCGCCAAGGTGCGGCCCCGACAGACCCTGCTGGTCCAGGGCGGCGCCGGCGGTGTTGGCCACATGGCGGTGCAGATCGGTCGCGCCCTGGGCGCCAAGGTCTATGCCACGGCCAGCGCCGAGGACGCCGGGTATGTGCGCGGCCTGGGCGCCACTCCCATCGATTACGCGGCCGAAACGGTGGCGGATTACGTGGGCCGCCTGACGGGCGGCAAAGGCTTCGAACTGGTGTACGACACCAACGGCGGCGCGGTGCTGGACGCGTCCTTCCAGGCGGTGGCCCGCTTCGGCCATGTGGTCAGCGCGCTGGGCTGGGGCAGCCATGCCCTGGCACCCCTATCCTTCAAGGGGGCGACCTATTCCGGCGTCTTCACCCTGGCGCCGCTGCTGACCGGCGTGGACCGCGCCCACCATGGCGAAATCCTGGCGCAGGTCACCACCCTGGTCGAGGCCGGAAAACTGCTGCCCCGCCTGGACCCGCGCACCTACACCCTGGACAGCGTTGCCGAGGCCCACACCGCCATCACCGACCGCAGCGCCAAGGGCAAGATCGTCGTCTCGATCGCCTGAGACGGGCGGCTGAAAGGGGACGCCAGCCCCCCCTTCAGCGCCCATGCCCTTCATCAGCCAAATGCGGCGATAGCGATTCAGGAGTGTCGTGGGCCTCGCGCGACGGCGGGATGACGAAGAAGCCGTGGGTGCCGTCGCGGCGCAATTGCCCGACCAGGCCGTACTCCCAATCCAGATAGGCCTGCATCGCCTCCACCGCGTTATCGGTGCCCTCATAGGGCCGGCGGTACACATCGTCTGGGGCGGACAGATAGGCCCCCTCCCCGGCTTCCAGCTGCAGGCCGGCGGCCGTCCATGCGGCCGTGCCCCCGTCCAGCACCAGCGCCGGCCGGCCCGTCAACGCCTCGATGTCCGCTGCGGCGAAGCGGGCGGCGACGCCGTCGGGTGAAGTGACGACGACGGTGCCCTCGCGCGCCACCGCCGGCAGGTCCGCCGCCAGCCGGGCGCGGATGATGAACCGGGCGCCGGGAACGCGGCCCCGGCGATAGGCCGGGCTGGGCCCCACATCCAGCAGAGTGACGCCACCTTCGGCCAGCAGCCGCGCCAGATGGGCGGGCGGTATGGCCTCCACAGTCGGCACCGGCGGCAGGGTGGGCGCCCACGGCCCCGTGGCGGTCAGGGTGGACGTGGGAACGTCGTCCAGCACCAGCACCTCCCAGCCCATCTGGGCCAGCCAGGACGCGCTCATGTCCGCGCGCACCGACAGGGTGTCGAACAGCACGATGCGGGCGCCACGCACCGGGGCGGAATGGTCCGTCTCCTGCACCAGCTGGCCGCCCGGCGCGCCCCGGAAGCCCGGCAGATGCCCGGCCTGGTACTCGTCCGGCGTGCGGACGTCCAGGCGGTAGAGGGTACGCCCCGGCTCCTCCAGCGCTTCCAGCTGGGCATAAGGCAGGCGGCGCACACCGGCGCGATAGGCCACGGCGCGGGCGGCTGTCCGGGCCGCTTCCTGAGCCGCGCTGTCCACCGCGCCGAAGCGGCGTTCCTGCCCGTGCTCCAGGGTGAATCCGGCCAGGGTCCAGCCTATGGTGCCGTTGCGCAGGGCGTAGACGGGGTTGGGCACCCCGGCGTTGCGCAGCGACTGGGCGCCGATCAGGCTGCGGGTGCGGCCGGCGCAATTGACGATGATGGTGGTGCTGGGGTCGGGTGCCAGGGTGCGGGCACGCAGCACCAGCTCCGCCCCCGGCACGCTGGTGCCGGTGGGGATGCTCATGGTGCGGTATTCCTCGAACCGCCGGCTGTCTAGCACCACCACGTCCGCCTGCTCATCCAGCAGGCCTTTGACCTGGGGGGCGCTGAGAGAGGGCGTGTGCGCCTCCGTCTCCACCAGCTCACCAAAGGATTTGGACGGCACGTTGACGTCGCGGAAGATCTCATAGCCGGCGGCGCGCCAGCCTTCCAGGCCACCGGCCAGCAAGCGGACATTGGTGTAACCCAAGGCCACCAGCGTGACCGCCGCCCGCTCCGCCAAACCTTCACCCGCGTCGTACAGCACGATGGCGGTGTCGCGCCGGGGCACGCGGTCCAGCACCTCCAGCTCCAGGCGCGACAGGGGCAGGTTGGCGGCGAACAGCGGATGGGCCTGAGCGTAGGGATCCTCCTCCCGCACGTCCAGCAGGGCCAGTTCGCGCCGGGCGATCAGGTGGAGGCGGACGTCCGCGGGGGAGACGGTGGCGGCTGCGGAGGGGGCGAAGGACATCAGGCGTGCTCCAGGGCCGGCGTGCGGCTGACGGCGAAGGCGGGGGTGGCGCCGGCGTTGCTGTAGCCGGAGATGAAGGGCTTACGCGGTCCCTCCGCCGGGTAGACCCAGCGCCGCACCTGGCCGATATCGGCGCCATAGACGTGGATGCTGACGGAGGTGCGGTCCAGGTGGGCGTTGGTGACGCGGTGGATGTCGCCCGCCTGCGGCGACAGCGTTTCCACCTCCCCCGTCTCCAAGCGCTGTTTGGGGCCGATGGCCACCAGCTCATCGCGCGACCCCACGACGAAGCGCTGGGAATACTCAGCCCCCCGCAGGACGCCCACCAGGCCCCAGACGGTATGGTCATGCACCGGCGTCTCCTGCCCCGGCCCCCAGACGAAGCTGACGATTGAATAGCGCCCATCGGGATCGGCATAGAGCAGAAACTGACGATAGCGCACCGGGTCAGGCTCGGCATACGCGGCCGGCAGCCAGTCGTCCTGGGCCACCAGGTCCGCCAGCGCGTCCCGCGCCTGGTCCAGCAGCGCGCCCTCGGGCAGACGCTGGTCCACCAGGGTGTCCAGCCGGCCGATGAAGGCGCGCAGCCGCGCCGGCGCCTCGGGGTTGGTGGTCTCGCTCATCTCGTCCTCCGCCTGGTGACATCAATGGGTGGGTGGACAGCAACCCTAGGGGCTGGACCAGGGCCGGGGAAATCGAGTTTTCCTGAAGGTGGGCTTGAGGCCCGGTGGTCAGGCGAGAGCCCCTTCATCTCGAGACGGCTACTTTACCCAGTCTTCAATCGCCAAGTTCGGAACCTGTCGGAAAGCCCGATCGTTTGTCACCAGCACTGCATCAACCGCCCGCGCGTGGGCGGCAATGAGCATGTCCAACGGGGCCAGTGATCGGCCAGATCCAGCCATGTGCGACCGTAAGGCACCATAGACTTCCGCCACACGGCTATCCCAGGGCAAGACATCCACCCTTAACAGCAACTCCCGGACCGCCGCGCTAAGGCGCACAGCCTCGGGTCGGCGGGCAAGACCGAACAACAGCTCACCCTCCGTGATGGCGGAGACGGCCAAAGCCGACATGGGCATGGTCGTGACACGCTGCGATACGCCAGGGTGGCGGCGAACCAGATGGCTAACCGTATTGGTGTCCAACAGATAACGGGTCATTCTTCCCATCCGGCGAACGGATCACGCTCGTGGGAACCCTGGTCCCGCTCCTCCTGGCTCAGGAAATCCGCGGGAACATCCACTCCCTCAAGGGCAGCGAAGAAGCCCGACCAGTCCGTCGGCTTACGGGAAAGGATGACGTCTCCTGTTTCCGGATCCTTGCGGATGTAAACTTCCTTGGCGTCGAAACGATAGGCCGCCGGCAGGCGCACCGCTTGGCTGCGGCCGTTGATGAAAAGCTTGGCGACATCACTCATGGCATGCCTCCGACGGGAGTCTATACCATGATACATACCACACAACGATGCTCCCAAGAAGGCTGCCTCACAGCTTATACCCCACCTTGAAGAACACGGTACGCGGCGGGCTTTCAACGTAGTACCAGACCGTGCCGGCGGCGGAGGCGGAGTAGCTGCCGCCCTGGGGCAGGCGGCGGTCGGCCAGGTTGCGCACGGTGGCGGAGAAGGTCCAGCGTTCGTCCTCCGTCGTGTATTTGGCGAACAGGTTGACGTTCCACTGCGCGGGGATGGCCACCTGCCAGGAATTGGCGACGTCGGCGTAGGACAGCGTCTGGTACTGGGCGTCCACACCCACCTGCGCCTGGCCCGGCACCGCCAGCGGCAGGGTATAGGTGGGGGCCGTGCGGAAGGTCCAGCGCGGGGCGTAAGGCAAGCGGTTGCCGGTGGCGCTGGTACCGATGCCGGCGTAGTTCGGGAACTGGTCGTACAGCGCCAGGGTGTAGCTGGCAGAATTGTCCCAGCGCAGCCCGTCGAAGGGCTGGAAGGTGGTTTCCAGCTCAAAGCCCTCGGTATGGGCGGAGGCCGCGTTCAGACGGCGGGAGCGCAAGGTGGCCGGGTCCGTCGCCGTCGCCTGCAGGTTGGTGTAATCGTTGTAGTAGAGCGCGAGGTTCACCAACACCCGCCGTTCCCACCACTGGCTTTTCACACCCACCTCATAGGTCTCGACCTTTTCCGGCTGATAGGGCAGCTGGGCGTTGATCAGGGCGCTGGCGCGATTGTCGAAGCCGCCGGCCTTAAAGCCCTTGGAATAACTGGCATAGGTCAGCACGTCCGGCGTCCATTGGTAGGACACGCCGAACTTGGGCGTCAGCGAGTACCAGGTCGCGTCCGACTTGGCCTGGAAGGCGCCGGCCTTGTTGGTGGCCGTGGCCGGCACGATGGGGTTGCCGGCGGCATCGGTGATGCGCGTGCCGTCCGGCGTGTCGTCAAACTGCCGATAGGTGAAGTCGCGGCTTTCGATGGTGTAGCGCAGGCCTACCGTGCCGGTCAGCTTGTCGGTGACATGGTAGTCACCCTGGCCGTAGGCTGCGTAGCTGTCAGTCTTGGTGTTGCCCACCTGGTCCTGCGGCGGGTTGGCCAGGCTGGGATAGCTGAAACCGTTGCGGTCGCTGGAGAAATTTTCGTGCAGGTAGAACAGGCCGCTGGTGAAGTCCAGCGGACCCCAACTGCCGTTGGCCTGGAATTCCTGCGTCAGCTCATTCTCGTAATAGCGGATGTAGTTCACCTGCTTCACCGCCGCCTCACCGTCGTTGTCGTAGGCGACGGGCGCCTGGCCGAACAGGCGGTAGGCGGTCACGGACTTCAGGGTCAGCTTGTCGCCCAGCGCCTGGGTGATGCGTAGGGCCGCCCCGCCGGAGTTGGAGTTGTTCTGCGGCTGCGGTTCCGCGAACGACAGCGACGGGTCGAAGCCACCGCCCGGCTGGTTCCTGGGCGTGTAATAGGCGGTGGTGGAGCGGTCGCGCTTGGCATCCAGGGTCAGTTGGATGTCCAGGTCGTCCGTGGCCTGCAGCTTCAGCTTGGCGCGGGCGCTGTCCACGTTCAGGTCGTTCACGTCCTTGCTGATGGTGGGGTCGCGGGTATAGCCGTCGTGCTGCTCATGCCCGTAGGCCAGGCTGGCGTACAGCTTGTTGGCGATCAGAGGGCCGGAGACGTAGCCGTGCGTCTCGAACGCGCCCCAGGTGCCGACCCCGGCGTCCACCGACAGCCGCACCTCGTCATTCGGGTCGCGGGTGATGTAGCGGATGGCGCCGGCGCTGGTGTTGCGGCCGTAGAGCGTGCCCTGCGGCCCGCGCAAGACCTCCACCCGCTCCAGCTCTGCCAGCAGGGGCGAAGCGGCGATGGAGCGCGGGATGTAGACGTCGTCCACATACTGGGCGATGGCGGGGTCGAAGATGGGGTCGGTCTCACCGATCCCGCGCAGGAAGAACAGCTGCGTCGTGGGTGTGATGCCGCCGCGCGGCACCGTCAGGCCGGGCACCAGGCCCGCCAGGTCGCGCACCGTGCTGATGTGCTGGTCGGCGATGGCATCGCCGGTGTAGGCCGACAGCGCAATGGGCGTTTCCTGCAACCGGGTCTGGCGCTTTTCCGCCGTGACCACGATGTCGGCGATGCCGCCGCCGCTGGCGTCCAGGTCCGGCGCCACCTCGGCCACCGGCGCCGGGACCGTCTGAGCTGACGCGGATGCCGTCAGCGCGCACAGGGCAGTCCCCAGCAGCAACGAGGAAACGGCAACGGGGGAAAACGAGGCCCGGCGAACCATGGAAGAGTGCTCCGCGAAACGAATGGGGAAGCATTCGTTTCGCGTATTTCACAGTTCCATAAAAACGAGATTTGCTTATGTGATTAGTGATTGGCCGTCAAATGACTGTGAATTTTGGCAATAGCACACTTATTGAGCATTGGACTGGGTCTTGCCGACTATGCGGCCGCCCCCTTGGAGCCGGATGGGCCCTATCGCCCGAGCCACCTTACCGCCGCCGCGTCGGTGTCATCTGGCCGCGTGTTGAAGGCGATACGGGAGTGTGGGGCCACGCGGTGGATGGTGTTCAGGACGGTTTCCAGCAGGATGAGGTTGGCCGGCGGGTTGCGGATGCCGGCACCGATCACCACCACGTCATAGGTCGCGCGGGACAAGGCGGCGGCAACTTCCGTCTCGGCCACGGCGGGGGCGGGCTGAACATACAGGTTGTCGCAACTGTAGCCCTGGCCCTCCAGCGACTGCTTGGACGCGGTCACGCCCGCGCGAACCTTGTCAGCCGTCATGCCCGGGATGATCCCCGGTGCCGTGAAGTCCACGGTGTCGGGATCCTGGCCGACGATCAGGATACGATGAGTCATGGCGCAAAACTCCCCTAGATTTGCGACGGGAGGATGCAATGAAAGCGACCACGACGCAAGCGCAGGGCAGGTCAAATGCAAACCTTCACAGTTCCCACCATGCCGCGGCTTCGCCCTTTAAGGGGTCGCGCCGGCCAGCCCCAGCGCCTGCGCGATCCGGACCAGCTTGTCGGGATTGCGGGTGATGTAGATGGCGGTGATGCGGCCGTCCTCAATCTCGAAGGCGGTGGTCTGCAGCATCGTGCCCCGCTCCACACTGACATAGCCCGGCAGGCCGTCAATGCGCATGGGCCGGATGAAGGCGGTCGACTGGAACTCCCCCTTGGCGTGCAGGCTGGCGAACAGGCGAACCATACGCTCCACCCCCACGATGGGGTTGCGGAAGGCGTGCACCTTGCCGCCGCCGTCGGCCCGCAGCACCACGTCCTGCGCCAGCAGGCCCCGCAGGGTGTCCACGTCACCCAGATGGGATGCGGCATAGAAGGCCTGGGCGATGCGCTCCCCCTCCTCCGGCGCCACGGGATAGCGGGGGCGCGCCTCCTGCACATGGCGGCGGGCGCGCACGGCCAGCTGGCGCACGGCAGCGGCATCGCGGTGCAGGGTGCCCGCCACCTCGTCCAATGCCACGCCGAACACGTCATGCAGCAGGAAGGCCGCCCGTTCCAGGGGCGACAGCCGCTCCAGCGCCATCATCAGCGTCAGGGTCAGGTCATCCTCCTCCGCTTCCTCATCACTGCCGGCCAGAGGCTCCGGCAGCCAGGCGCCGACATACGTCTCCCGCCGCACCCGGGCCGACTTCAGCGTGTCCAGGCACAGGCGGGTGACGATGCGCGACAGGAAGGCGGCGGGGACGTCCACCATGGCGTGGTCTGCCTGCCGCCAGCGCAGGTAGGCGTCCTGCACCACGTCCTCGGCTTCCGCCAAGGAGCCCAGCATGCGGTAGGCCAGACGCACCAGCCGGGGCCGATGCGTCTGAAAGATCGCGGTGGCGTCCCCTGCGTTCATCAGGCGGCCGCCCCCTGGATGTGGGCCACCGGCGGATGGGCGGCGCGGAAGCCTACCTGCAGGCGGTTCCACAGGTTGATGATGCCGATGGCCAGCGACAGCTGCACCTGCTCCGCCTCGGTGAAGTTGGCCTGCACCAGGGCGTAATCCTCGTCCGGCGCGCCGGTGTCGGCCACGCGGGTCAACGCCTCCGTCCAGGCCAGCGCCGCGCGCTCACGATCGGTGTACAGGGAGGAATCCCGCCAGGCGTTCAGCAGATGCAGGCGCATCTCCGTCTCCCCCATCTTGCGGGCGTCGGTGACGTGCATGTGCAGGCAGAAGGCGCAGCCATTGATCTGCGATGCCCGGATCTTCACCAGTTCCAGCAGCGCCGGCTCCAGCCCGCTGGCCTTGAGGGCGTTGCTGGCCGCCAGCAGGCCCTTGATGGTCTCGGGCGCCAGCTTGAACGCGTCATTGAGGCGGGGGATATGGGTGCTCATCGTCATCTCCATCAGATCATGCGTCATCGCATGACCCAAAGACGAGATGGCGTCATGGCCGTGTGACATGGGGCCTGAAAAAATTCCGGCCCCACGCATTTTATTCCTATCAGGCCGTGGTGCTTGATCAGATTTTGACGGAAGATTCCCCCTGTGGTCAGGGGGCGGATCGGCCGCCTCCCCGCCACAGGAAGAGGGATACCAGATGCTTATCCGGGCCTTCTTCCTTCATCTCCGTTTCCGGTTCTTCGGCATGGCCGTGGAACTGAAAATCGGGAGGTGAAGGGCGCCGGGGGGAGTAGCCGCTCTCCCCGGTTGCCCTCGGAAAATACCGCGTTCTGCGATCTTGGAAAATCACAAAACGTAGCGCCTCGCGACACAGCGCGAATTGCTCGTATCGCTAACCGTAGCGCAATGCCCGCCACGTAGCGCTAATGTCATTCTATAAAATCTTTCTAAATCAGTGTCTTATCATATTCATAGCGCACACGCAGATATCCACAGCTCAGCTGGCCAGCTTACGAAACGTAATAAGTTAAATCGCGTTTCGCGATACATCGCGTATCGCGGCGTACCGCGAAACGCATTCTTCTACGCCGTTACAGTTTCGCCAGCACCTCATGCAGGCTGTCGTCCCACAGCGGGCGCACATCCACCGGGGCGGGGATGACACCGGCGGCGGCGAAGGTGTCGGCCACGTCCTGTTGCGAGGCGATGGCCGCGTCGCTGACCGGCAGCAGGCGATAGCCGGCGCTGCGCTCCCGGTATTCCTGGATGTAGGCGGCCTCGGGAATGCTGGTCAGCTGCGCCCGGATGCGGGCCCAGCGGGTGTAATCGGCCTCGATCCAGGCCAAGGTCTTGGCGTAGCGCTGCAGGTAGTCGCCGATGGCACGCTTCTTAAGCGGGTCGGCCAGCGCGTCCTTGGATGCGGCCACCAGATAGTTGCCGGACAGGCGGTGCAGGCCAGTGGTCAGCACCCGGGCCCCGGCCTCGCGCGCCAGTTGCACCACCACGCCATAGATGACCCAGGCGTCCAGGCTGCCCTGGTTGAAGGCCGCCAGACCATCCTGCGGCGACAGCGCCACCGGCGTGATGTCGGCGAAGGTCAGCCCCTGTTCCTTCAGAATCTTCAGCAGCATGTATTGCGAGGTGGTGGCGCGGACATAGCCCACGCGCTTGCCCTTGAGGTCCGCCGTGGCCTGCAGCGGGCTGTCCTTAGGCACCAGCACCACCTGGTTGTTCACGTCGCCTTGCAACACCGCGATGATGCGCACCAAGGGGTTGGCGGCGGCGATGAAGATGGGCGGGATCTCGCTCATGCCGCCCACGTCCAGCGAATGGGCGTTGATCGCCTCCGCGATCAGGTTGCCGCCGGCGAACTGGGCCGTTTCCAGGGTGTAGGGCGTGTCGGCCACGCCCGCCTGCTCGAAGAAGGAGTCCGGATTGCCCCGGTATGTCGCCGCCCGCAGGGTGACGCCGGCAAGGTCCGCGTCCTTTTTGCGGCCGCAAGCGGCCAGGTTCAGGGCGCCCAGGCCCAGCGCCCCCGCCGCCAGCCCCTGCAAGGCGGACCGGCGCGAAATCAGCATCATGGGTTCGATCTTTCCTTAATAACCACGCGACAGATCGACCACATCCTCCAGCGGCTCCCCGCGGCGGAAACGAATCAGATTGTGGGCCAGCTGGGCCGCCAGGTTGGCGTGAGTGTCCGGCGTGAAGACGGAGGTGTGCGGCGACAGGCGCACGCGGGGGTGGCTGTAATAGGGGTGGCCATCCGGCAATGGTTCCGGATGCGTCACGTCCAAGGTGGCCAGCGAAACCGGCCCCTCCGCCAGCGCGGCCAGCAGCGCCTGGTCGTCGATCAGCGCGCCGCGCGCCACGTTGACCAGATGCAGGCCGGGCTTGGCGGTGGCCAGCACCCGGGCGTTCACCAGATGGTGGGTTTCCGCCGTCGCGGGTGCGGCCAGCACCACATGGTCGGCGCGGGCGAACAGTGCCGCCACGTCATCCACCCGCTCCACGCCGGGCACGCCCAAATCTCCGGCGCCGCGCCGCGTGGCCAGCACCGTCATGCCCAGCGCCAGGGCCTTGGGCGCCAAGGCCTGGCCAATGCCGCCGAAGCCGACGATGCCCAGGGTGGCGCCCTCCACCAGGCCTAGGGGCGACGGTTGCCAGTCGGCCGCCCGGCTGACCCAGATATCGGGGAAGCGCTTGGCGGCGGCGAAGATGGCGGCCAGCGAGAACTCGGCCAGAGCCGTGGCGGAGGTGCGCTTGGCCGCCGTCACCACCGGCCCCTCGAACAGCCAACCGGGATAGAAGTCGATGCCGACGGAAACCAGCTGCACCCAGCGCAGGTTGAAAGGCCAGCCCGGCGGTTGGGCCGGCAGGTCGCCGCCGGCGCGGCGGAAGGGTGCGGCCACGAAGACGTCGGCATCGCGCGGCCACTCGGCCGGCACCCCCCGGGGCAGGGTGGTCAGTTCGACCGCCCCCTCCCCCGTCGCGGCGCTGACCCGCCGCGCCACCTCGGCATTGATGGGCTCGGCCAGTTGGCTGGCCACACGGATGGGGCTCATTCGGCCGCCACCGCCGTGGCGTGTCCGGCCTCTCTTGCCGCGACCGCCTGGCGCACCAGGGGAATAAGCTCGCGGCCATACTCGATGGCATCCACCAGCGGATCGAAACCCCGGATGAGGAAGGTGCGCACACCCAGGTCATAGTAGTCCAGCAGCGATTCCGTGACCTGCTCCGGCGTGCCCACCAGGCTGGTGGAATTGCCCTGGGCCCCGGTCAGGACGGCGATCTCCGTCCACAGGCGCTTGTCCCGCACCTTGCCGGCGGCTGCCGCCGCCAGCAGGCGCTGCGAACCCACATTCTGTGGCTCTCCCGCACGCACGGGCCGGAAGGTCGACTGGGTGGCGCGCAGCTGCTTGGCCTGCTCCAGGATGCGGTCGGCCTTGGCCCAGGCCTCCTCCTCCGTCCGCCCCAGGATGGGGCGCAGCGACAGGCTGAACTGCACATGGTCCTGCCGGCCATGCAGGGCGGCAGCGGCGCGCACCTTGGCGATGGTCTCGCGCACGTCGTCCAGCGGCTCGCCCCACAGGGCGTAGACGTCGGCATGGCGCCCGGCCACGGCGATGGCCTCATCCGACGATCCGCCGAAATAGATGGGCAGCGTGCCGTTGACGGGCTTCACGTAGGATTGCGATCCGCGCGACTTGTAATAGGGGCCGTCATGGTCGAAGGGCGCCGTGCTGGTCCACACCTTGCGCACCACGTCCAGATAGTCGTCGGTGCGGGCGTAGCGTTCCGTCTTGTTCAGGAAATCGCCGTCGCGCTGCTGTTCCTCATCCGACCCGCCGGAGATGATGTGCACGGCCAAGCGGCCCTGGCTGAAATGGTCCAGCGAGGCCAGCTGACGGGCGGCCAGGGTGGGCGCCACGAAGCCTGGGCGGTGGGCCAGCAGGATCTTCAGCCGCTCCGTCTGCTGTACGGCGTAGGCCGCGATCTGGAAGCCATCGGGCGAGGCGCTGGAGTGCGCGATCAGCACGCGGTCGAAGCCGGCATACTCCTGGGCCCGCGCCACGGTACCGATATAGTCGCGGTCGATGATGGGGCCGCTGCCGGGCCGGGTCTCGGACCCATCCTGCGACCCGATGAAGCCGATGAACTGCAAGGTGTTGGACATGGCGGAACCCTTTCAGGAGGGGGGAGCTTCAGGAGGGGGTAGCGGCGGCGAAGGCGGCGCGGCCGGCGCCGACCAGCACCACATCGGCCTGGGGGGTATGGATGCGGCCGCACAGCACATCGCGGTAATGCCGCTCCAGCGGGTTGTGGCGGGTGGTGCCTGGGTTGCCGGTCAGGCGCACCGCCGTCTCCACCGCCTGGATGGCGTTCTCCGTCACCAGATGCTTGACCAGACCGGCCTCCACCGCGCTGGTCTCCCCGCGCGTGGCGGCGGCCAGCAGGGCGCGGTTGGACAGCAGCAGGCCGTCGATGGTGCCCACCGCCTCCTGGAAGCGCGGCAGGGTGGACAGGGCCGCCCCCAGGTTGCTGGGCACCCGCTGGCGGGCGAAGGCGATCAGCCAGTCGCGCGCCGCCTCGGCCACCGCGTCATAGATGCCGGCGGTCAGCACGGCGGCCCATGCGCCGAACAGCGCGTCGCGCGGCCCGGCCACCCCGGGCGCCCGCAGATCCAGCGCATGGTCCAGCGGCGTGGGCACATCCTCCAGGATCACGTCGTGGCTGCCGCTGGCGCGCAGGCCCAGATGGTCCCAGGTTTCGACCACGCGGATGCCGGGGCTGTCGCGGTGCACCAGGAAGCCGCCGACACGCGGCTGCGGCTCGTCAGTGCGGGCCCAGACCAGCAGCCAGGTCAGGGCCGGGATGCCGGTGGAATAGAGCTTGTGCCCGCTGATGGACCAGCCGTCCGCCGTGCGCCGCGCCACCGTGGCCGGCAGGCCGCCGCGCGCCGGCGTGCCCAGGTCAGGCTCCACCCGCAGGGCATTGATCAGGGCGCCGTTTTCCACCGCGTCCCGCGCCACCCGGTCGTAGAGCGCGTCGGGCACGGCGCGCTGATCGACGGACGCATGAAACAGGTACTGCATGACCAGCACCAGGGCGGTGGCGGGGTCGCCCTTGGCCACCGCCCGCACCACCTTCAGCGTGGTGGCGAGGTCGGCGCCGGCACCGCCCCAGGCGGGCCCCACCGTCAGGCCCAGCAGACCCCTGGCGTGCAGGCTCCTGAAATTTTCGAAGGGGAAGCTGCCGTCGCGGTCGTGCGCGGCGGCACCGGCGGCGAACTCGGCGGTCAGTTCGGCCAGCACGGCGTCCAGGGCCGGGCCGTCGACGTGCTCCTCCTCCACCGCTTCCACGCGGCGCAGGGCCGCCGTCATGACAGGCCCCCGCCCAGCGGAGCGCTGTGATGGGCGCCGCCATTGAGCACACCGTTATGGCCGCCGTGACCGTTGACAGCGTGACCGTTGACGGCGTGACCATTAACGGCGGCCGGCCGGTTCCAGCCGGGGCGCAAGCCGGCGGCGGGCGGGATGAAGGTCAGGGGTGCCGTATCGCGGGGCAGCGGCTGTTCCACCCCCAGGTGACCCAGCAGGCGGCGGCGCAGGGCCTGGAATTCCGGCCCCGCCTCGCGCGGGCGGGCCAGGGCCACCTTCTCCTCCACCGCCAGCCGGCCGTCGGCCAGCACCAGGATGCGGTCGGCCAAGGCGATCGCCTCGTCCACGTCATGGGTGACCAGCAGCACGGCCGGACGGTGTGCCCGCCACAGCGACAGCACCAGCTGATGCATGCGCAAACGGGTCAGGGCGTCCAGGGCGGCGAAGGGTTCGTCCAGCAGCAGCAGTTGCGGCTCACGCACCAGGGCGCGGGCCAGGGCGGCGCGTTGGGCTTCCCCGCCCGACAGGGTGGCGGGCCAGGCGTCGACGCGATGGCCCAGGCCCACCTCCTCCAGCGCGGCGGTGGCCTGCAGGCGGGTGCGGCCGCCCTTCAGGCCCAGGGTGATGTTGCGCCACACCTTCTTCCACGGCAGCAGGCGCGGTTCCTGGAACACGACGGCGCGGGCACCGGGGGTGGACACCTGCTCCGCCGGGGCGGCGTCCAGGCCGGCCAGGGTGCGCAGCAGGGTGGTCTTGCCCGAGCCGCTGCGGCCCAGCAGGGCCACGAACTCACCCGGGGCGATGTCCAGATCCAGGTCGCGCAGCACAGTGACGTCGCCGAAGCGGCGGCTGAAGCCACGCACGCGAACCGCGGCGTCGCTGGACGCGGTGGAGCTGTCGGCAGTCAAGGGGGCAGCTGTGAGAGGGGCGGTGTTGGAAGCCATGGTTCAGCGCTCCAGGAAGGTGGGGCGCCAGGCCAGCAGGCGGCGCTCCAGAAGGCGGACGAGGAAGTCGGTGCCCAGGCCCAGCACGGCATAGACGCCCAGGCAGACGACGATGATGTCGGTGCGCATGAAGTCGCGGGCGTTGTTGATGAGGTAGCCTAGGCCGGCGGAGGCGTTGATCTGCTCCGCCACCACCAAGCTCAGCCAGGCATGGCCCAGGGCGTAGCGCAGGCCGACCAGGAAGGATGGGGTGGCCCCCGGCAGCACCACGTTGGTGATCAGCTCCAGCCGCGACAGACCGAAACTGCGCCCCGCCTCCACCAGCTTGGCCTCGATGGCGCGGATGCCGGAGAACAGGGTGAGGTAGGTGGGGAAGGCGGCGCCCAAGGCGATCAGCGCCACCTTGGGCACCTCGCCAATGCCGAACCACACGATGAACAGCGGCACCAGCGCCAGAAAGGGCAAGGTGCGCAGCATCTGCATTAGGGGGTCGACCAGCGTCTCCCCCCGGCGGAACAGGCCCGCCAGGACGGCCAGCACCGTGCCGACGGCAACCCCGATGCCCAGGCCCGTGGCCACGCGGACCAGCGACACCAGCAGGTTGGACACCAGCTCGCCCGAGGCCAGCAGGGTCCAGAAGGTGGCCAGCACGGCGCTGGGGGCAGCCAGCACACGGGAGGGCACCAAACCCACCCGCGACCCCAGTTCCCACGCCAGGATCAGGGCCAGGGGCACGGTCCAGCGGGAATTGCCCAGCCGGGCCAGAAGGCGCCGGATCAGCGGGACGCCAGCGGGCCGGGGGGTAGGCCGGGGGACGGCGGACAATGCCGCGTCTTGCGGAGCGTCGAGGGCCAGGGACAAGGCCGCACCTCATTCTACATGTGAGATATGGTGATATCTGATCGATGAACTCCATTAAATGTCGTGGATTTTAATCCGGCAATGGACTTCTCATGCTGTGAATGTTTGAAAATTCTCAAGCATGGAGATTTCGTTGCGTGGCGGCGGACGGCTTGGCCATTGCCCCGCTGGCGGTGCTACAAGAACGGCAGGCAGAGGGAAGGGAGGCCGCCATGGCCAGCCAGCAGTTCGATTTCGACAGCGCCAAGGGGTACCGGTTGTCCGGCCGGATCGAGCCGGCGGAGGGTACGCCGCGCGGCTGGGCCATCTTCGCCCACTGCTTCACCTGCGGAAAGGACAGCCTGGCCACCACGCGGCTGGCCCGCGCCCTGGCCATGACCGGCATCGGCGTGCTGCGCTTCGACTTCGCCGGGCTGGGCAAAAGCGGCGGTGACTTCGCCGATGGCGGCTTCGCAGCCGATGTCGATGACCTGATGGCGGCCTATGCGGCCATGACCCAGGCGGGCATGCCGCCCAGCCTGCTGGTGGGCCACAGCTTCGGCGGGGCCGCGGCCCTGGCCGCCGCCGGCGACATGCCCACGGTCAAGGCCGTCGTGACCATCGCCGCCCCGTCCGATGTGGCCCATGTGCTGCAGACCTTCGGACCGGAGGCGCTGAACCGCATCGAGGCGGAGGGCGAGGCCGAGGTCGACCTGGCCGGCCGGCCCTTCGTGATCCGCCAGAGCTTCGTCGATGATGCCCGCGAACAGGATTTGGCGACACGCATCGCCCGCCTGCGCCGTCCGCTGCTGATCCTGCACGCCCCGGGCGACATGACGGTGGGCATCGACAACGCCACCCGCATCTTCGTGGCGGCCAAGCATCCCAAGAGCTTCGTCTCGCTGGACGACGCCGACCATCTGCTGACCCGCCCGGCGGACGCCGACTACGCGGCCGCCGTCATCGCCGCCTGGGCCAGCCGCTACCTGCCGCAGCAGGGGGAGACGCCGGATCCGCATGGCGAGGCCGAAGGCGTGCTGGCGATGGAAACGGGTCGCGGCCGCTACCAGCTGGCCATGCGCAGCGGCCCGCACCAGTTCCTGGCGGATGAGCCGGTGGACGTGGGCGGCCTGAACAGCGGCCTCGCCCCCTATGACTTCGTGTCGGCGGGCTTGGCCGCCTGCACCACCATGACCATGCGCATGTATGCGGAGCGCAAGGGCCTGCCCCTGGTGCGCGCCCAGACGCGGGTGGTGCACACCAAGCGGGCGGACCAGACACCCGCCGACCTGTTCACCCGCACCATCACCCTGGAAGGCCCCTTGGATGCGGAGCAGCGCGCCAAGCTGCTGTCCATCGCCAACCGCTGCCCCGTGGACATCACCCTGACCCGCGCGTCGGAGGTGGAGACGCTGCTGGTGGATGAGCAGCCGGACGACCAGCCCTCCTGATACAGGCGGCCTCTACAGCACCCGCTCGAAGGCCGGCCGCACGTCCAGGCCATCGCCACCCAGCCCCACCTTGGCGAACTGGTCCACGATGCTCTGCTGGTCGGCGATGATGCCATCGTCCAGCGGTACGGGATGGAAGTTGGTGCGGCGGATCATCAGGGCCGCCACCTCCGCCGGCACGCCCGTCTGCTGGGCGAAGACCGCGGCGTAGGCGTCGGGCTTGGCGGCGGAATACTCCCGCGCCCGGTCGATGCGGGCCACGAAGTCCCGCACCAGGGCGCGGCGGGCGGACAGCGCCGCCGGCGTGGACAGCAGATAGGACAGGCCGGGCATGCGCCCCTGCGCGTTCACCAGCACCTTCAGCCCGTCGTGCAATTCCCCCAGGGCGGTATAGGGGTCCCAGGTGGCCCAGGCGTCGATGCTGCCGGCCAGCAGGGCGGCCTTGGCGTCGTTGGGCGCCAGGAAGGCGATGGTCACCCTGTCCACCGGCACGCCCACCTCCGCCAGGGCGCGCAGCACCAGGAAATGGCCGATGGACCCCTTGCTGGTGGCGACCGTGCGGCCGGCGAGGTCGGCCACCGCCCGGACCGGGCCATCCGGCTTCACCAGCACGGCCGTGCCCTCACCGCTGGAACGATAGGCGGAGACCGCCTTGATCTGCGCCTTGCCCGCCAAGCCGAAGCCGAAGGGCGCGTCGCCCACCGCGCCCACGTCGATGGCCCGGGCGTTCAAGGCCTCGATCACCGGGGCGGCGTTGGGGAACTGCGCCCATTCCACCTGATAGTCCAGGCCGGGTTTGTCATCGGGATAGGCGCTGAGCAGGGCCTGCAACCCGCCGCGCTGGTCCCCCACCTTCAGGACGCCGGGCGCCTTCTTATCATCACAGGCCGTCAGCAGCGCTGGGCCGGCGACGACCACGCCCAAACCCGCACCCGCCCGCAAAAAGCCGCGTCGCGACCAATCCCGACCCCAAGCCATGATGCACCCAAACCCATGCCATTGCAGCGAGAACCCAGGCTAGCGGACGGGCGCACCGGCGACTGTTTGATAAGTTTCAACAGTTCCTTGAGCGGTGGCGGTCCAAGGAACGCTCAAGCCAAGCTTTAAAATCCCCAATTTGACGTCCCGCCCGCGTGGATCGACGCTGAAGGCCAATCAACGCGATGGAGAATGAGGATGGCGGACGGATCCTACCTGGGCATCCAGTCCCTGAAGGGGCAGGTGGATGAGGCGGAGTGGCAGACGCGGGTTGAACTGGCGGCGCTCTACCGCCTGGTGGCGCTGTTCGGCTGGACCGACCTGATCTACACCCACATCTCCGCCCGCGTGCCGGGCCCGGAAGAGCACTTCCTGATCAACCCCTATGGCCTGTACTTCGATGAGATCACGGCCAGCAGCCTGGTGAAGGTGGACCTGGACGGGAACATCCTGCAGGCGCCGGTGTGGGGCGACACGGAATATGGCATCAACCCGGCGGGTTTCACCATCCATTCCGCCATCCACGGCGCCCGGCATGACGCCAAGTTCGTCATCCATCTGCACACCGCCGACGGCATCGCCGTCTCGGCGCACAAGGAGGGGCTGCTGCCCCTGAACCAGCATTCCCTGACCGTCATTCCGCGCCTGGCCTATCACGACTATGAAGGCATCGCCCTGCATCTGGATGAGCGGGAGCGGCTGGTGGCTGATCTGGGCGACAAGAGCCTGATGCTGCTGCGCAACCACGGCACCCTGGCCCTGGGCCCCACTGCCGCCCATGCCTTCCTGGGCATCCATGCCCTGGAACGTTCCGCCACCCTGCAGGTGCGCACCCTCAGCGCCGGCCGCGACGGCATCCTGCTGGCGCCCCAGCACGCCCAGGCCGAGGTGCGCCAGCAGGTGGCCAACCACCGCCCCGACCACGCCAAACTGCCCTGGGCCGGCCTGCTGCGCCGCCTGGCCCGGGAGTCGCCGGGGTATGATAGCTGACCCTTTCGCGTGGGCGATCCAGCCCCCGCATTGCGCCCCGTCCGGGACATCGCCAATATCGGTTCGCGCGCCGGCGCGGATGGTGAGGCGCACCAGTCCTCGACGGGGAAAAGCATGCGACGGTCCAGGTGGACGTACTATGTGCCCGCTGCCGGTCTTCTGATTTGGGTGCTGGCGACGGGAACCAGAGCGTGGGGCCAGACGGCGCCCACGACCGCCGGGGCTGCCTACCCCTGCTATGAGGCGGCCAATCCTGATGATATTCGCCTGTGGCCTGGGCGGGCGCCGGGGGCGGTGGGGGATGAGCCCTGTCGCGACATCCCGTTCGTCCAGGTTTTCCGGGCAGGCGGTGTGGATCCCGGCCCGGCCCTCGTGCTCATCCCCGGCGGCGGCTACGATCACCTGTCCAACGAGCGCGAGCAGGCGACGGTCGCGGCCTATTTCGCCGAACACCTCAAGATCACCACCTTTTTGCTGTCCTACCGGCTGGTGCAGCCGGACGGGACGTACCGCTACCCCGTGCCGCTCTGGGATGGCCGCCGCGCGGTGCGGCTCGTCCGCACCCTGTCGGCCCGCTATGGGGTGGACCCCAATCGCATCGGCGTGTTTGGCTTTTCCGCCGGCGGCCACTTGGCCGCCCTGATCGCCTTCCGGCCCAAAGACGATTTCGGCTTCACCCCAGGGGACGTCATCGATGCGGCGGACGACACGGTGGCCGTCCTGGGGCTGGGTTATCCCTTGGTCGCCCTTGATCCTGCCGTGGTGCCGCCGTCCGGCAGCGTCAGACACCTGTTGGCCGGCTACCACGGCGCAGAGCGGGCCGCCCTGGAACAACAACTTTCCGCCCAGACGCAGATTGGCCCGGACGCGCCGGCGGTTTTCCTATTCGACGGGCTGGATGACCAGCGTGTCAGCTCCAAGAACAGCCTTCTGCTGGCGCAGGCCCTGCGTGACGCGGGGGTGCCCAACGACATCCATCTGTTTGACCATGGCCCCCACGGGGTGGGGCTGGCAATGGGCGTTACCGGAGAAGAGGCGTGGCCCCGCCTGTTTCAGGACTGGCTACTGCAGCGCGGCTTTCTCCCATAACAGCACACCCATCCTCATGCCGCGTTGGCCCGCGGCTCATCCTCTTCGCCATCGTCGTCCCCGGCGCCTTGGGCGCTGATCGCCTGGTGCACCAGACTGATCAGGCTGGTGATGGATTCCGACGGGTTGGGACGATGGGCCAGGATGACGCTGACGGGGGCCAGGGGCGGCAGCACACCCAGCGGCAGGGGCGGCAGCGGGTCGAAGGCCATGGCGCGGCAGGTCAGGCCCAGGCCGGCGCGCACGGCGGCGCGCAGGCTGGACAGGTTGGGCGTTTCCACCACGATGCGGTGGGGCCGGCCGATGCGGTCCAGGGCCGCCAGCGCCGCCTCGCGGAAGCGGCAGGGCGTTTCCAGCACCACCAGGGGCAGCACGTCGGCACTCAACAGTTCCGGATTGCCCATCCAGCGCACCGGCACGGTCAGCACCCCGTTGGGGTCCCCCGCCGGGCCAAAGCCCGCCACCACATCCAGCCGGTCGGCCGTCATCTGTTCCAGCAGTTCGGCGGTGCCGGCGATGCGGGCGTGCAATTGCGCCTGGGGATGGATCTGGGCGTAGCTGGCCAGCACCCCGGTCAGCAGCGTGTCGGTCATGTCCTGCACCATGCCCACCCGCACCGGGCCGGCGAAGGCGCCGGCAGTAACGGCGCTGACCGCCTGCTCGTTCATTTCCAGGATCTTGCGGGCGAAACCCAGCAAGGTCACCCCCGCCGGCGCCAGCGTCAGGCGCCGCCCCTCACGCAGGAACAGCTGCGTCTGCAACAGGTCCTCCAGCCGCTTGATCTGCAGGCTGAGGGCCGACTGGGTCAGGAAGATGCGCTCCGTCGCCTTCTGCAGGGTGCCGGCGTCAACGATGGCGACGAAGGTGCGCAGCAGCTCGGTGGGCAGATTGGGGGGCATGGGGCACGGTCCTCACTGTCCATGGGTTCTCATTGACCCCAATTACACATGCCGATACGCAAGACAGCAACCTGAGTCCGCAGCATAGCGATGTACAATATATCGCATAGCTCCATATTTCACACTTATTTAGTGCATTATAAGAATCCAGCCTTTCCAAGGCCTCATCCCGGGCGGCCCGCCGCAATGATGCGCGGCCTGACTACCAATTTAGTGCCCTCATCAAATCCTCAAGGATAAGTCGATTTACGGGCCAGGGCGGCGGCCTGTCTAAAAACCCAACGCTTTATTCAACATCGGGGAAGCCCGGCAGGCGTGCCAAGTCGGGCCCAAGGGGGTTTTACATGCATGCCGCTGCTATTCTGAGCCGTCACAAGATCCTGCTGCTGGCCACCGCGCTGGCCCTGCCCACCGTTGCCGTCACGGCGCACGCGGGGGAGCTGGCCGCCCCGGCGACCGCGACCACCGGGGCCCTGACCAGCGATAGTGTGGAATTGGACGCGGTGCAGGAAACGGTGGTGACCGGCCTGCGCGGCGGCAGCCGGGCGGCCATCGACAGCCCCTCCCCCATCGATGTCGTCGGCTCGGCGGCTTTGGCGGAAACGGGCAAGGTCGGCCTGAAGGAACTGCTGAACCAGCTGGTGCCGTCCTTCAACCTGCCCGGCGTGAACGGCGGTGGCACCAGCTGGACCGTGCGCTCCACCACCATGCGCGGCCTGAACGGCGACCAGGCGCTGGTGCTGGTCAACGGCAAGCGCCGGCACAACACGGCGCTGATCAATAATCTGGCGCGCATCGCCAACGGCGGCGTGCCGGTGGATCTGGACCTCATCCCGGTGGGCGCCATCGACCATATCGAGGTGCTGCGCGACGGGGCCGCCGCCCAGTATGGCTCCGACGCCATCGCCGGCGTCATCAACGTCATCCTGAAGAACGCGCCCGAGGGCGGCAGCGTGGAAAGCAGCCTGGGCCAGAACTATGGCGGTGACGGCTTCACCAAGCACGTCGCCGCCAATTACGGGCTGGAGTTGCCCCGGCAAGGCTTCCTCAATCTCTCCGCCGACTATAAGGACAACCAGTCGGCCAGCCGCGCCGCGCCCACCAGCGTGGCCAACCTGTACAACCCCCTGGCCAACGGTGCCCGCGACCCGCGCGAGGCCACGGCCGACCGCACCTTCTACGGCAGCAGCTACGGCCCGGGGCAGGAGACGATCTACAGCGGGTCGTACAACGCGGAACTGCCGATAGGGGACGATGTCACCCTCTATTCCTTCAGCACCGTGTCCAAGCGCCGCTCACGCAAGAACACCGGCAGCTTCCTGCCTAACAACATCAACTCCCTGCCCGAGGTGTATCCCAACGGCTTCAACGCCCTGCGCCGCATCTGGGAGACGGATTTCCAGACCACGGTGGGCGGGCGGGGTGAGATCGCCTCATGGTCCTGGGACCTCAGCACCACCTACGGCCGCGACGATGCCAAGCTGGACGGCGAGAACACGCTGAACGCCACCTTGGGCCCGACCAGCCCCACCTATTTCCACCTGGCCGACCAGATCTTCGACCAGGTGACCACGGATCTGGACGTCAGCCGGGCCCTGGATCTGGGCCTGCCCGCCCCCGTGACCGTGGCCTGGGGCCTGGAACACCGGTATGAGCGCTATGAGATCGACCCCGGCGACCCGGCCAGCTACATCATCGGCAGCTACGTCATTCCCAGCGGCTACTACGCCGGGCAGCATCCGCAGCCGGGCCTGGCCTCCTACACCGGCACCTCGCCCGCCGACAGCGGCGCCATCGCCCGCAACAACGCCGCGGCCTATATCGACCTGGCCACCAACCTGACGCCCGCCTGGTCGGTGGACGCCGCCGGCCGGGTGGAGCACTACACCGGCGCCGTGGGCGACACCGCCAGCGGCAAGCTGGCCACCCGTTATGAGCTGGCGCCCGGCTACGCCCTGCGCGGCACGGTCAGCAACGGCTTCCGCGCGCCCTCGCTGGCGCAGACCATCTACGCCTCCTCCACCTTCACCGGCACGGTGGATGCCGCCGGCAATTACATCACCTTGCCCATCAAGGTGCTGCCCGCGACCTCGGGCGAGGCCAAGGCCCTGGGCGCCACGCCGCTGACGCCCGAGACCTCCACCAACTACAGCGTGGGTGTGACAGCGGAACCGGCGCACGGCCTGCAGCTGACGCTGGACGCCTACCGCATCGACATCAAGGACCGCATCGTCGAAACCGGGCTGCTGACCGGCAACGCCGTTTCCACCATCCTGCAGCGGGCCGGTTTCGCCCCCGGGCTGTCGGCGCAGTACTACACCAACGCCGTCGACACCCGGACGGAGGGCGTGGACGCCGTGGCCAACTACCTGGTCGATCTGGGCGACGCCGGCGACGTACGGCTGGGGGCCGCCTACAGCTGGACGCGCACCTACATCACCCACATCAAGCCGACGCCCATCCAGCTGTCCAGCCTGGGCTACGCCCTGTTCGACCGGCAGCGCCAGGCGGACCTGACCGACGGCACGCCGCGTGGCAAGGCCATCCTGTCCGCCAACTGGCACTGGGACCGCCTGCATATCGATACCCGCGTCACGCGCTACGGGAGCTATACCGAGGCCGGCACGGTGGCCGCCAACGACCGCACCTTCGGCGCCAAATGGATCACCGACCTGGATGTGGGCGTGGACCTGACCGACCGCATCAGCGTCAGCCTGGGCGCCAACAACCTATTCGACGTCTATCCCGATGCCATCGGCATCGTCGACGCCAAGACCGGCCTGAACAAATATGGCCTGTTCTCCCCCTTCGGCATCACCGGCGGCTATTACTACAGCCGCGTGTCGGTGAAGTTCTGAGCCATCCTTCAGCGCCGCCAAACAGTCGCTGCACGATTTCCAAAATTTCCCGGCGGTCCGGCGGCGCTAGACTTTCCTTGAGATAGCCCCATCCCGAACCGATCAACCGGCGGCCAGCTCGGCCGCCGACTGGAGACACGCACCATGACCCGTTCCCTGCACCTGGGCGCCATCCTGGCCGGCGTCGGCACCAGCCACGACGACTGGCGCGACCCCGACCTGCCCGGCGACGCCAGCATCGACATCAATTGGTACATCGACGCCGCCCGCCAGGCGGAGGCCGCCAAGTTCGACCTGGTCTTCATCGTCGACAGTCCCTACATCACGCCCGACAGCGCCCCCCATTTCCTGAACCGGTTGGAACCGCTGACCCTGCTGTCGGCCCTGGCCGTTTCCACCAGCCACATCGGGCTGGTGGGCACGCTGACCACTTCATACTGGGAGCCGTACAACGTCGCCCGCCAGTTCGGCTCGCTGGACAACATCAGCCGCGGACGCGCCGGCTGGAACGTGGTGACCACCGGGCTGGAAGGCGCCGCCCGCAACTATGGCCGGGACCACCACCTCGACCATGCGGAGCGTTACCAGCGCGCCCGGAGTTCGTGTCCGTCGTCCAAGGCCTGTGGGACAGCTATGAGGATGACGCCTTCCCCCGCGACAAGGCGGCGGGCGTGTTCCTGGACAAGACCAAGCAGCACGCGCTGAACCACAAGGGCCGCTTCTTCTCCGTCGCCGGGCCCCTGGCCCTGACCCGCAGCCCGCAGGGCCAGCCGGTCATCTTTCAGGCGGGCGACAGCGACGCTGGCCGCGACCTGGGTGCCACCATCGCTGACGCCACCTTCGCCAGCGCCGACGGGTTCGAGGCGGCCCAGGCCTACTACGCCGACTTGAAGGCGCGCGCCGCCGCCCAAGGGCGCAACCCCGACCACATCGTCGTCCTGCCCGGCCTGACCGTCACCATCGCCGACACGCAGGAGGAGGCGGACCGCCTGGCCGCAGCACACGAGGCGGAACTGGATTTGGACAAGCTGCTGGTCCAGCTGGGCCGTCCCTTCAACTACCACGACTTCCGCCTGTACGACCTCGACGCGCCTTTCCCCGACCTCAGCCATGTCAGCCTGAACGGCTACAAGGGCCATGCGGAGCGCATCATCAAGACCGCGCGGGAGGAAGGCCTGACCCTGCGTGAGGCGGCGTGGCGTTTCGGCCGCTGGCGCTCCGGCTTCGTCGGCACGCCGGAGGCGGTGGCCGACGAGATCGAGCGCTGGTTCACCGGGCGGGCGGCCGACGGCTTCAACATCCATGTCACCAAGCCCGGCGCCTTCGCCCAGTTCACGGACAAGGTGGTTCCCATCCTGCAGCGCCGGGGCCTGTTCCGCGCCGATTACACGGCCCGCACCCTGCGCGGCCACCTGGGCCTGCCCATCCCCGCCAACCGGTACAGCGGGCGGCTGGCGCAAGTGGCGGAATAAGGCCCGGCGGGTCATGTCCAATTGGGGGGATGAATAGCGGTGCCCTTCCCCCCGCCATCGGTGGTAGCGTGCGGGGATGGGCATTACCCCATCCCCGACGTTGACCACGGGCGGGCGCAGCACCACTAACTTCAAGATTGCCAGGCCCTGGCCGCCAGCGGCGCGGGGAACGGCGCATAACTCATAACCCCAATTGATCCGGGACTTGGAACAGAGATGAGCACGCAGACCCTTCCCGCCTTCTACCAGCGCCCCCGCCCCCTGGCCGCGGAGCGTGACGGCGACCTGTCGCTGGCGCCCGCCGCCGGCTACCAGTTCGCCGCCGGCTCCAACTCCGTGCCGGTGATTGCGGCGGAGTTCACGCTGGCCTGCAAGCACTACCCCATCCTGTTCCTGGACGGCGCCCCGCCCCAGGCCGTGGCGCTGCTGGGCTTGCGCAATGGCGAGAACCTGTTCGTGGACGCCGACGGCACCTGGGAATCCGGCGCCTACATCCCCGCCTATGTCCGCCGCTACCCCTTCATCTTCCTGGAGAACCGCGAGAAGGCGGAATTCACCCTGTGCATCGACGAGGCGGCCTCCAGCCTCAGCCACGGCGGCCCCAACAAGCTGTTCGAGGGCGGCCAGCCCACCGAGGTCACCCGCAACGCCCTGGCCTTCTGCAGCGACTACCAGGGCCACTACAACGCCACCACCGAGTTCGTGGAGGCCCTGATCAAGGCCGACCTGCTGGTGGAGAACCGCGCCGACGTCACCCTGAAGGACGGCCAGAAGCTGAGCCTGGCCGGCTTCAAGGTCATCGATGAAGCCAAATTCAACCAGCTGCCGGCCGAGGACTTCCAGCGCTGGCGCGAGCGCGGCTGGCTGGCCCTGGCCTATGCCCATTTCATCTCGGTCAGCAACTGGGCCGGCCTGGTGGACCGCACCTCGCAGCGCCCGGCGACCAACTGACGCAGCGCCTTTAGCCTTAAATGAAACGGCGGCCCGGGTCATCCCGCGGCCGCCGTTTTCATATCCGGGCATATTCCACAAGCTGGGCGCGGACAATCAAGTCCACGCGGGCGTCACACCGGCGCGCCGCCATACAGCATGCCCAGCAACATGAGATACAGCAGCGCCGCCAAGGGCAGGCACGCCTCGCCCCACATCTGGGCCCGTTGCTCGACCTTCGCCATCGCCGTCATTTCCAACCTCATCCGTCCAGCCCGCGCCGTTGGATAATTTCAAACATCGGCAGTCGTTTGCGTCAATAAAATATATTCAACAATATTTTTCAGTTATTCCTCTTGGCAACTTGCCGGCGGGCGGGTGCGTGGCATTTCCCTAGCAGGCATGGCGGCAGACAGGGATCGGTGCGTATGGAAAATCGGCGTGGACTATTCTCACCCTGGCGGCGCACGACCCTGGCGGCCGCCCTGACGATCGCCTTGGTCCCCGCTTTATTTCCCCCCACGGCGCGGGCGCAGACCACGACCTCGGGCGTCAGCGCCGAGGCGATACGCGACGCGGTGCGCGAGCAGTTGAAGGCGGAGGACATCGGCCACGGCTTCGAGACCCTGGGCGTCTTCGGCGGCACGCCCGACGCCAGCGCCGCCCGCTACAGCAGCAATGAGATCACGCTGCACGGCTACAAGCTGCCCATCACCCACAGCTTCCGCGACAAGGACGATACCGACAGCGTCGCCCCCTACCTGGAGGTAACGCTGGGCTATGAGACGGCCTGGCACCAGACGGCCTTGGGCGCCGATACCGGCGCGCCGGACGTGGTGAAGGAAAACTACAAATCCTATTCCGCCCTGGGGGGCTTCGGCCTGGACATCCCGATCGGCGGTTCCACCTCCGTCCGGCCGGTCGCCCTGGGCGGCTACACCCGCATCCGCGGCAGCGGGGAATTCGCCGGCCCCAATGCCGACCTGTTGCGGGAGAGCACGGGCGGCATCCTGACCAGCATGCGCATCGACAGCTTCCTGGCCGGCGGCGGGGTGGAAGTGCTGCACGAGCGCGCCCTGGCCGACGGCCTGCGCCTGCACCTGATGGGCCGCTTCAGCGAGTTCGCCGACATCCCCAGCCGCGTCAGCGACCCGTCCTTGAAATCCACCGGCAGCTTCGGCTTCGCCACCGTCAATGCCCAGTTGGACGGCCCGCTGGGTCATCTGTTCGCCGACGACCTTCGCTGGATCGCCTTCAGCCGGGGCAACATCCTGATCGGGTCGCAGCAGGATTTCCTGGGCTTCGACAAGTTCCTAGAGGTGGGCGGCGGGCTGGAGGTGGTGACGCCCCATCTGGGCTATGGCATCGAGGGCGTGACGCTGCGTGGATCGGCCATCATCGGCAACGGCGTGCGCGGCTGGACCATCGGGCTGGGCTTGGCGTTTTAGGGCCCTGGGTCGCCCATACCTAGGTATGGCTTGGCGGCGTGCTTGTTTTCGGTGGGATTGACCAAATTCTTAAATGTGCCAAAAGGGGGAACACCCCAACGAAAGTGCCCTGCCCCCGTGCACCTCCGCGATCTGCCGTCCATCAGCGCCGTCCTTTCCCACCCCGCCGCATCCCCCCTGCTGGACCGCCACGGCCGGACGGCGGCGACGGACGCCATCCGCGCCGTGCTGGCCGAGGCCCGCGCCGCCCTGCTGGCCGGCGGCGACACTGTGCCGGATGCCGACGCCGTGGCCGCCCTGGCGGGGGCCCGGCTGGAGGATACCGGCCGGTCCAACCTGCGCCCGCTGTTCAACCTGACGGGCACGGTGCTGCACACCAACCTGGGCCGCGCCCTGTTGGCGCGGGAGGCCATGGACGCGGCCCTGGCCGCCATGGGTGATCCGGTGGCCCTGGAATTCGACCTGGACGACGGCAAGCGCGGCGAGCGGGACGACCATGTCCGCGCCCTGTTGTGCGAACTCACCGGGGCGGAGGACGCCACCGTCGTCAACAACAATGCCGCCGCCGTGCTGCTGGTGCTGAACACCCTGGCACGCGGCCGCAACGCCATCGTGTCGCGGGGGGAGCTGATCGAGATCGGCGGCGCCTTCCGCATGCCCGACATCATGGCCCAGGCCGGTGCCCGCCTGGTGGAGGTCGGCACCACCAACCGCACCCACGCCAAGGACTACAAGGGCGCGCTGACGCCCGAGACCGGCGTTATTCTGAAGGTCCACACCAGCAACTACCGCATCCAGGGCTTCACCAAGGAGGTGCCGGCGCCCGAACTGGCCGGCATCGCCCATGGCGTCGGGGTACCCTTGGTGAACGACCTCGGGTCCGGCACCTTGGTGGACCTGTCCGCCTACGGCCTGAAGCGCGAGCCCACAGTGCGCGAAGCGGTGGCGGAGGGGGCGGATCTGGTCACCTTCTCCGGCGACAAGCTGCTGGGCGGGCCGCAGGCCGGCTTCATCGTCGGCCGCCGCGACCTGATCCAGGCCCTCAACCGCAACCCCATGAAACGGGCCCTGCGGGTGGACAAGGTGCGACTGGCCGCCATCGAGGCGACGCTGAAGCTGTACCGCGACCCCGATCGCCTGGCCCAGCGCCTGCCCACCCTGGCCCTGCTGTCCCGCCCCCAAGGGGAGATCGCGGAGCAGGCCCGGCGTCTGGCGCCCGTGCTGGCCCAGGTGCTGGGCGATGGCTTTACGGTGGGGGTGTGCGATTGCGACAGCCAGATCGGCTCCGGCGCATTGCCACTGGACACGCTGCCCAGCGCCGGCCTGGCCATCCGCGCGGGCGGGGCAGCGTTGAGCGCGCTGGCGGCCGCCTTCCGCACCCTGTCGCGGCCCATCGTTGGCCGCATCGAGGATGGGCGCCTGATCCTGGACCTGCGCTGCCTGCGTGATGAGGACGCCTTCATCGCCACCCTGGCGGAGTTGCGGCTGCCATGATCATCGGCACCGCCGGCCATATCGACCACGGCAAGACGGCCCTGGTCCGGGCGCTGACGGGCGTCGATGGCGACCGTCTGAAGGAGGAGAAGGCCCGGGGGATCACCATAGACCTGGGCTTTGCCTACCTGCCCCTGCCAGATGGACCCGAAGGTGCCGGCCCCACGCTGGGCTTCGTCGACGTGCCGGGGCATGAGCGCTTCGTCCACACCATGGTGGCCGGCGCCAGCGGCATCGACTACGCCCTGCTGGTGGTGGCGGCCGACGACGGCGTCATGCCGCAGACGCGCGAGCACCTGGCCATCATCGACCTGCTGGGCATCCGCCACGGCCTGGTGGCCCTGACCAAGGCGGATCTCGGCCCGCCCGACCGCCTGGCGGCGGTGACGGCGGAGATCAGGGCGGCGCTGGCGGGCACCAGCCTGGACGGCGCCGACATCCTGCCCGTCTCCGCCCTCAGCGGCGCCGGCATCGATGCGTTGCGCCGGCGGCTGGAGGGGGAGGCCCGCGCCCAGGCAGCGGCGAAAACGGCGGCTGACCCCGGCGCCTTCCGCCTGGCCATCGACCGCGCCTTCACCCTGACCGGCGTGGGGGTGGTGGTGACGGGCACGGTGCTGTCCGGCCGGGTGCGCGTGGGCGACAGCGTGACGGTCAGCCCCTCCGGCCTGCCGGCGCGTGTCCGGTCCCTGCACGCCCAGAACACGGTGGCGGAGGAAGGCCGCGCCGGCGACCGCTGCGCCCTGAACCTGGCCGGCCCCGACATCACCAAGGAAGCCCTGCACCGGGGCGACATGGTGCTGGCCCCAGCATTGCACGCCCCCACCGACCGCATCGACGCCAGCCTGCGCCTGCTGCCGCGCGAGGCGGGGGCCAAGCCGCTGCCGCAATGGTTCCCCGTGCGCCTGCACCACGCGGCGGCGGAGGTGGGCGCCCGCGTCGTCCTGCTGTCGGAAGAGGCGCTGGCGGGCGGTGAGGCCACGCAGGTGCAACTGGTGCTGGAACTGCCCATCGCCGCGGCGGTGGGCGACCGCTACGTCATTCGCGACGTCTCGGCCCAGCACACCCTGGGCGGCGGCCGCTTCATCGATCTGCGCCCCCCGCCCCGCCGGCGGCGCACGGCGGAGCGCGTGGCCCAGCGCATCGCCCTGGCCCTACCGGAGCCCGGGGCCGCCCTGGCCGCCCTGCTGGCCATCCCGCCGCACCATGCCGACCTAACCGTCTTCGTCCGCGACCACGCCCTGCCCGACGGCACGTCGGAGGCGCTGGCCGCGGCGCTGAACCTGGTGGTGCTGGACCAGGGAGAGACGCGCACCGCCCTGTCGGCCGAACGATGGGCCGCCTTCCTGGCCCATCTGTCGGAAACGCTGGCGGCCTATCACGCCGAGAACCCGGACCTGCAGGGGATGGGGCGGGAGAAGCTGCGCCTGGCCGTGCAGCCCCGCCTGCCCGCCCCCGTCTTCGCCGTCGCCATCGCCAAGGCCGTGGCCCAGGGCCTGGTGGCGCTGGATGGCGCCTTCATCCGCCTCGCCGGCCACGTCGTGCGCCTGGCGCCGGCGGATGAGACGGCCTGGGCCGACCTCGCCCCCCTGCTGGGCGGGGAGGTGCGCTTCCGCCCGCCACGGGTACGCGACATCGCCGCCGACACCGGCCGGGATGAGGGGGAGGTGCGACGCATCCTGAAGCTGGCCGGCCGCATGGGTTGGGCCGACCAGGTGGCGCACGATCATTTCTTCCTGCGCGACACGGTGCGCGAGATGGTGGCCATCGCCGTGGACGTGGCGGCCCAGGCCCCCGGCGGCACCTTCGTGGCGGCGGCCTTCCGCGACCGCATGGACAACGGCCGCAAGGTCGCCATCCAGATCCTGGACTTCTTCGACCGCCACGGCGTGACCTTGCGCCGGGGTGACCTGCGCCGCATCAATCCGCACCGGCTGGACTTGTTCGGCCCGCCTGTGGTTTTGTGAGTTTGGTTTATACGGAAGGGAATCGCCCCTGGTGGGGCGTCCGGACTTCAAATCCGGGTGGGGCAGCGAGACTGTCCCGGGTGGGTTCGACTCCCATTCCCTTCCGCCATCCCTCAAAGCTTGCATCCCGGCGCCGGTGCCGTTCAGGCGCATGCCATAAGTGGCGCGCCCGTCAGTGGCCGTAAAGCCCACCCTACGGCCTCTTCTCCCGCTCAATCTGAAATATGCTGATCTTGCCTTGGTTGAATTCGGCCAAAATGCCGTTGGGAGCGTTCACGCTCAGGGAGCAGCATCCTGGAAGATGCTCACCCCCAGGATATTTGCCTTTCTGGATGTCGAAGATGGAAGCGCCAGGGCCAAGAAAGATGGTCGACCCGGCATCCTTGGAAATGACCGCGATGTTTTTGTGATCACCAAGGAAGTCCTCGACATAGGGACCTGGATCCAATCCAGTGTCACCGAGATCTTTGATCAACTTCGCCGCCGACGCGTCGATAATGAAGAACGGCTGGAACAATATCCTGTCGCCGTCCCTATTTGACCGTCCCGATATCCAGCGAAGCCCGCAGCTTGACGCCGACATGCTGTGATATCCGCCCGCGACACGGAAAGACGTGGGCGCCGAATGGGAGGAAATGTCCAATAAGGACGCGACCACGTCGCAGTCCTCGTATTTCACGTCGCCGCCTATGGCCAACCCCTTGTTCCACCAGCCGATGGCGGCGATCTTGTCCTGCCCGGCCCACGCGACGGCCATGGCCGGAACTATCATGTCAGCCTGATATACCAGTGCGTTATTGTCGATCTGGTATACTTCAATTCGACCGGAGTTGGGGAAATCGGATCGGTTGACCAGAATCTTTTTGCCGTCCGGGCTGAAATAGGCGGGCGATCTGGTAACGCCACCCACGGTGACACGATATTTTTCCTTCCCCGTTCCGGAATCCCAGATGCCGATAGTGTCCCTTTTGGCCCAAGCCGTGCCGATCATGATCAATGAGCCATCGGGGCTCCAATCAATATTACTCTGGTCCGCCATGTAGTTCATGCCAACGCCGTCATCTATTCTGGCCAATTCTTTTCCACTGGCGAGATCGATGATTGAAATGACAGATAATGAATAATTCAATTCCAATAACAAAGCGACCCTCGTTCCAGAAGGATCCACCTTGATCTGTTCCAGGAAAAATCTTCTCCCAATGTCCGGAATGGCGATATTTCTCACCAGCTTCATTGAAACGCCACCGCCAACATCGTATGTCGGCTTCCACGCAAATTTGAAAATACCCACACCGAAAAGCCCCGCAAGCAGCAGCGTTCCCAACAGGACCTTGCGGTTCTTTAGAAGCCCAGCCATCACCCACCCCACAGTCATTCTTTCAGCTCATCGGGCTCGCGCCGCCCGCCTTCACCCATTCTCCAAGTCCCTGCCCGGCATTTTGGATCGCCGGGCAGTTATCCATAGCGCCTTTGGATAAAATTACTTACCCCTTGGCACCCATGCTCACCACGACGCGCCTCAAAGGGGAAGCACAGCCATGCCCAGGAAACCCGTACCGCCCGCCGATGAGCCCGTGCAGGTTCCGATCCACGGTACCGTCGAGCAGGGCTTCAGCGCCCGCTTCACGTCCGACTTCCCCCGCCGGGGCAACAGCCAGCCGGGCACCAAGATCGAGAACCCGGCCGGCGCCGCCGGCGGCGCCTTCAGCCCCAGCATCGACGGCGACGCCAGTCTGCACCTGCGCCTGTCGGCCAACGGTGTGCGCAAGGTGGAGGCGACCTACGACCCCCGCCACTTCTACATCTCCCCCGCCGACCTCTCCGCCAACCCCCACTTCACAGTCGCCGCCCGGGAAGAAAACGGCCTGGGCATCACCACGCTGTTCCAGTCGGACATCGCCCTGATCATGCGGGACCCGCTGTTCACCCTCTTCCCCTATGAGGCCGGCAGCCGGCCCGGCCATGTCATCATCCCGGGCCCGCAGCACATCTGGCCGGCTGGCTGGCTGAAGCTGCGCATCACCGGAGCCAACGGCGACGTCATCCATTGCGTGAAGACCAACTCCGAAAACGGAGAGGGCGAGTTCACCATCGAGAAGATCGACCGCTGGCGCTGGTGAAGCGGCCTACACCACCCGCACCACCGGTTCCCCCTCCGTCACCCGGCCGATGATGCGGGCCATGGGATAGCCGGCGTCCACGATCTGGCGGCAGATCTCCTCCGCCCGCTGCGGCGCCACGGCGACCAGCAGGCCGCCGGAGGTTTGCGGGTCGGTCAGCAGGGCGCGGCGCCAGGGGGCGATGTCGGTGGGCAGGCGCGTCTCCTCGCCATAGCTGGCCCAGTTGCGGTTGGAGGCGCCGGTGATGAAGCCGGCCTGGGCCAATTGGGCGGCCTGGGACAAGAACGGCAAACGGTCCCACTCCACCGCCAGCGTCAGCCCGGCGCCCCGCGCCATCTCCAGGCCGTGGCCCAGCAGGCCGAAGCCGGTGACGTCGGTGATGGCGTGCACGTCGGGATCTTGCGCCAGGGTGGCGCCGACGCGGTTCAGCAAGGTGGTGCTGGCCACCATCTCGGCGTAGCCGGCGGCATCCAGCGTCTGCTTCTTGAAGGCGGCGGAATAGACGCCCACGCCCAGGCCCTTGGTCAGGATCAGAGCATCGCCGGCCTTGGCCGTGGCGTTGCGGCGGATGGCCTGGGGCGGGGCGACGCCGATGACGGCCAGGCCGTAGATGGGCTCGCCTGAATCGATGGAATGGCCGCCGGCCACGGGAATGCCGGCCTCGGCGCAGATGCTGGCGCCGCCGGCCAGAATCTCCCGCACCACCTCTGGCGCCAGCTTGCCCAAGGGCATGCCCAGGATGGCCAGCGCGAACAGGGGGCGGCCGCCCATGGCGTAGACGTCGGACAGCGCGTTGGTGGCGGCGATGCGGCCGAAGTCGCGCGGATCGTCCACCACCGGCATGAAAAAGTCGGTGGTGGCGATGATGCAATGGCGGTCGTCCAGCTGCCAGACGGCCGCGTCATCCCCCGTTTCCGTCCCCACCAGCAGGTTGGCGTAGGCGGCCGTCTGCGGCTGGCCCGCCAGCAGCTGCTGCAGCACCGCCGGCGCCAGCTTGCAGCCGCACCCCCCACCGTGGGCGAGATCGGTCAAACGTATCGGGTCATTGGACATTTCTATCGCCTTCAATTGTATGGAAGACCGGTTTTTGTATTGTCTGCAGGCAAACCAACCTCGTTGCAGATAAGGACATTGCCCTTATTTGCAAGCGGCGTTAAGACCGGAGTTGTTCGATCGAGGATGCCTATCGCCGTGACGCCCGCCATGAGGGGCGGCGATAGCGGGCTCCCGATGCCGAACCGTGGCCCGGTCGGGTCCAAGACGTGAGGGGCGCGCCGCCCCTCGCGGGACCTAGCCTATGCCACGGACGCATCCCCATGGACCTGACCGCCGCGAAGTCATCGCCCGCCCCCGGACGCCCCCACCCCATGGTGGGGATCGCCATCGTCGCCCTGATCGCCATCGCCGGCCTGTTCTACGTGAAATGGTCGCCCTATTACGCCCGCGCCTTCGCGGCGGCGGCCAACCACGCCATCGGCAAGTCCATCCTGATGGGCACCGACGCCGCCGCCCCGGCCCCGTCGTGGGACGCGGCCGTGGGCTATGCCCTGGCCTATGGCAAGGCCATCTGGCAGGCCATGGTGCTGGGCCTGCTGCTGGGCTCCGCCATCCAGGCGCTGCTGCCCGTCACCTGGGTGGCGCGCGCCCTTGGCCGCACCGGCTTCGGCAGCGTGCTGGCCGGCGGCCTGCTGTCCCTGCCCGGCATGATGTGCACCTGCTGCGCCGCCCCGGTGGTCATGGGCCTGCGCCGTCAGCAGGCGGCGCCCGGGGCGGCCATGGCCTTCTGGCTGGGCAACACCGTGCTGAACCCCGCCACCCTGGTCTTCATAGGCTTCGTCCTGGGCTGGCAGTGGACGGGCCTACGCCTGGCCCTGGGGCTGGTGATGGTGCTGGGCCTGGGCCTGCTGGCCAACCGCGTCAGCCCCATGCCCGATCAGGCGACCGCCCTGCTGGCCCTGCAGGCGGAGGCGGAGGCGCAGAACCCCTTTGTCCGCTGGCTCAAAATCCTGGGCCGCATGGCGGTGCGCCTGATCCCGGAATACGTCGTCATCGTCCTGGCCTTAGGCGCCGCCCGCGCCTGGCTGTTCCCCGCCATCGGGCCGGAGATCGGCAACCAGTTCATCTGGATCGCCGCCTTCGCCATCGCCGGCACGCTGTTCGTCATCCCCACGGCGGGCGAGGTTCCCATCATCCAGGCCATGCTGTCGCTGGGCATGGGCGTGGGGCCGGCCGGCGCCCTGCTGATGACCCTGCCGCCCGTCAGCTTGCCGTCCATCGCCATGCTGCATCGCTCCTTCCCCCAGAAGGCGCTGGCGGCGGTCATCGCCGGCGTGGTGCTGCTGGGCATCGTCAGCGGCTATCTGGCGGTGGCGTTGTTCTAGCTCTCGCCCCCCGGGTCGCCCCCCAGGTCGCAACGCGGCCCCATGTAGCCCGGCAGGGCGGTGGTCAGGGCATCCACCGCCGCCCGCACCTTCAGGGGCAGGTGCGGCGTCTGCACCCACAGGGTATGGACGTCATAGAGATACTCCGGCTGGTCCGGCAGCACCGTCACCAGCGCGCCCGACGCCAGCTGTTCACGGATAAGCCAGGAGGGCAGCCAGGCCAGACCCATGCCGGCCACGGCCAGGTCGGCGATGGTCTCCAGATCGTCCAGCTGGATGCGGTGGCGGGGCAACATCTCCACCGCCGGGCGCCCGTCGCGCGGGAACAGCCATTGCGGAATGCGGGCGGAGCGGCGGTAGATGATGCCCTCATGCCGGGCCAAGTCATCCAGATCCGTCGGCGCGCCATGCGCCGCGAGGTAGGCGGGTGCGGCGCAGACCACCATGCGCTGGCGCGCCACGCGCCGGGCGATCAGGCCGGCGCGGTCGGCCAGGCCGCCGGTGCGGATGGCCAGATCGAACCCCTCCTCCACCAGGTCGACCAAGCGATCGCCCAGCGACAAATCCAGCTCCAGCGCCGGATAACGCCGCGCCAGTTGCAGCAGCACGGGTACGACGCAGCGGCGGCCGAAATGCTCCGGCATGGTCACGCGCAGCCGGCCGCGCGGCTCCCCCAGCTGGTCGGCGGCCAGGGCGTCGGCCGCGTCCGCCTCCGCCAGCACGACGCGGCAGCGCTCGTAATAGGCCCGGCCAAAATCCGTCAGGCTCTGCCGCCGCGTGGTGCGGTTCAGCAGCCGCACGCCCAGCCGTTCCTCCAGGAAGCGGATGTGCTTACCCACCATGGGGCCCGACAGGCCCAGCGCCGACGCGGCGGCGGCGAAAGACCCCAGATCCACCGCCTTGACGAAGACGGCCATGCTGCCCAAGCGGTCCATATTAAAAACCATTGGTTCATAGTGTTCTGCATCCTAGCCCATTTATCCCGCCTGGCGGTCACGCTCATGTTCATTCCTGTCAATTGATTTGGAGTGAATGACCATGGCACGCGTTATCCGCTTTCATGAGCATGGCGGCCCCGAGGTCCTGCGTATCGAGGAGGCCGAGGTACCGCCCCCCGGCGTCGGGCAGGTGCAAATTCGCGTCAAGGCGCTGGGCCTGAACCGGGCGGAGTCCATGCTACGCACCGGCGCCTATATCGAAACGGTGGAGAATTGGCCCAGCGGCCTGGGCTTTGAGGCGGCCGGCGAGGTGGCGGCCCTGGGCGCCGGCGTGGAAGGCCTCAAGGTTGGCGATGCCGTCAGCGTGGTGCCGCCGCCCTCACAGATCGAGTGGCCCGCCTACGCCGAACTGGCCAACTTTCCCCTGCATCTGGTGGTGAAGCACCCGGCCTCCCTCAGCTGGGAAGAGGCCGCCGCCACCTGGATGCAATACGTCACCGCCTATGGCGCCCTGATCGACCTGGCCAAGCTGGCGGCCGGCGATTTCGTGGTCATCACGGCGGCCAGCAGCAGCGTGGGCCTGGCCGCCATCCAGATCGCCCGCATGGTGGGCGCCACCCCCATCGCCGTCACCCGCACGCATGCCAAGCGCCAGGCCCTGCTGGAGGCCGGGGCCGCCCATGTCGTCGCGTCGGCGGAGGAGGACCTGGAGGCACGGCTGGCGGAGATCGCGGGGCCCGAGGGCGTGCGCGTGGTGTTCGACCCCATCGGCGGCCCCATCTTCACGCCTTTGACCGCCGCCATGGCCCGGGGCGGCATCCTGATCGAGTACGGCGCGCTGAGCCCCGAGCCGACGCCCTTCCCCCTGTTCAACGTGCTGGGCAAGAGCCTGACGCTGCGCGGATACCTGATCCACGAGATCACCACCGACCCCGCGCGGCTGGCGGCGGCCAAGGCCTTCGTGCTCAAGGGCCTGGAGTCCGGCGCGCTGAAGCCCATCATCGACCGCAGCTTCGCCTTCGACGACATCGTGGCGGCCCACCGCCACCTGGAATCGAACCAGCAGTTCGGCAAGCTGGTGGTGACGGTCTAAGGGAACCGGCCCCGATATCATCAACCGGGGCCGTCTCTCCCTACGCCAGCAGCAGCGGATTGGGCGCATGGCGCAGCCAGCCGACCTCGGCCACCATCAGGTCCAGGCCCAGGCTGGCCAAATCGTCGGCGTAGGGGTCCAGCCTGGGGTCCTTGGCCACGTACAGCATCTTGGCGTAGGTATGGCAGTCGTCGCAGGTTTCCACCTGCACCGCACCGTTCTCCCCCTCCACGCTTTTCAGCGACAGGTGGGCGGACTGGCCGCAGGTGATGCACACCGCCCGCACATGGTTCCAGGCGGTGGAGCAGAGGGAGCAGTAGAGGTAACGCACGCCGGGCGTGGAGCCGGAAGCGGTTATGACACCCGCCACCGGGGTGGAGCCGCAGCAGGGGCACAGGCCGCGCTCCGGCAGCAGATGCACCTGGGACTCGTCCAGGGTGGCGGCCAGCTTGGTGAAATAGACCTGCAGGGCCGCCGCGATGAAGACGGCGCGGCCGGCATCCTCAGGCGCGACGTTGCCGCTGAGGAAGTCGTTGGCCAGGTATTCCAGCGTGTCGCCGTCCACCTCGTTCAGGCTGTCGATGACGGAGGCCACCAGATCCGGCACTTCGGGCAGGCGGTCGAAATGGCGCAGGACCAGGGTCAGCGCCTCGCGCCAGACGATGTCGCGCTCATGGCCATCGGCGGCCAGGGGCGGCATGCCGGCGTCGGTGGCCGTGGCCACGTCGTCGGCATCCGGGCCGGTCACATCGATCATGTCGGCCGCGTCGTGCTGGGCCTGCGACAGCTCGCACAAAAACTCCAGCCACTGCGCCATGGGATGGTCGACCGCCAGCACGCCCAGGCGCCCGGAGGTACGGGCGAAGCGCGTGGACGGATCGGGCAGGATAATGGGGGCCGGCGCCGTCACCCCGCCTTGGGGGTTGCCGATCCACGGCGCCTTGGGCGCCACTTCACCCTGTCTCATGATCAGACTCCTGAAAAAGCACTCGGGGGCGAGGCCTGATCCGACCGCGCCCCCGATAGATAGGCCCTTTATACGCTCCATACCAACGGCATGAGGCTGCCCTCATGCCGTTGTAGGATGCGGTCGCCCGGCGCCTGAGGGAACTTTCAATAAACGCTAATCGCGGAATTTGGCCGTGCTGTCCGGCGTCGGCCCGGGGGAGCCGCTGGCGACCAGGCTGCGGAACCACTTGCGGTGATGCCGATGGGCCCAGCCGGGCGTGACCCAGCCGTGCAGCATGGCCCGCATGGAGCCCTTCACCCACAGCGCGGCATAGACATGCGTGATCCAGATCAGGATGGCGCCGATGGCGGCCATGCTGTGGATCAGCACGGCCACGCGCTGCGTCTCGATGGAGGTGGCGTCCCCGAAATAAACCTCCCAGATCAGGATGCCGGTGACGAACAGCACCGGGATGATCAGGGCCATGCCCCAGAACACCGCCTTCTGGCCGGCGTTGAAGCGGCCGACGGGCGGCACCTCCTCCTCCCGGTTGTCCAGCACCTTGTCCAGCGACTTGGCCCATTCCACGTCGTCGCGGTTCCACAGGTTGTCCCGCCAGAACTGGATGAACAGGCCCAGGAAGCTGACGATCAGGCACACGCCCAGCCAGGGATGCAGCGCCCGCATCCATTGTCCGCTGCCGAACAGGTTCGACAGCCAGAAGAACACGGGATGGAACATGGCCAGGCCCGACAGGGTCAACAGCACGAAGCAGAGGCCGGTGATCCAGTGGTTCACCAGGGTCAGGGTGGAATTACGGACGATGGTTCCCTTGGGATAGCTCATGATTCGGCGCTCCCATTCCGTTTTGCCTTCTCCATTTCCAGCCGGGCATGGGCCTCATCGGCTTCCGTCGTCTCATTGGGGCCGGCGACGATGGAATGGACGAAGGCGCCCACAGCGGCGAAGGCCAGGCCCGCCAGGGCCACCGGCTTCAGGAAACCCTTCCACGCCCCCACCAGCGCGCTGATATGCGGCTTGTCCGGCAGGCCGGAGTAGAGCGAGGGCTTGTCGGCGTGGTGCAGCACGTACATGACGTGCGTGCCGCCCACCTCCGGCGGGTCATAGAGGCCGGCGTTCTGGAAGCCGCGTTCCTTCAGCTCGGCGATGCGCTCGCCCGCCCAGTCCTTCATGTCGTCCTTGGAGCCGAACATGATGGCACCGGTGGGGCAGGTCTTCACGCAGGCCGGCTCCAGCCCCACGCCCACGCGGTCGGAACACAAGGTGCACTTGTACGACTTGTGGTCCTGGGCGCTGATGCGCGGGATGTTGAAGGGGCACCCCTTCACGCAATAGCCGCAGCCGATGCAGTTCTCGCTGATGAAGTCGACGATGCCGTTGGCGTACTGGACGATGGCGCCGGGGGCCGGGCAGGCCTTGAGGCAGCCCGGATCCTCGCAGTGCATGCAGCCGTCCTTGCGGATCAGCCACTCCAGGTTCCCCTGCTCGTCCTCGTACTCGGCGAACCGCATCAGGGTCCAGGTGCCGGGGTTGAGGTCGTGCGGGTTCTCGTACGCGCCCTGGAACTCCTCCATCTCTGGCCGCAGGTTGTTCCATTCCATGCAGGCGGACTGGCAGGCCTTGCAGCCGATGCAGCGGCTGACGTCGATCAGCTTGGCCACCTCAAGCTCATGGTGGCGCACCGAGGGCGGCGTCAGGTTGGTGGCCGACCGGCGGATGTAGTCTTGGGATTGCAGGTCGGCCATCACAGGCTCCCCATCTTGGTGAGCGACTTCGGCACCCCTTGGGCGTCACGCGGCCCCTGGGCCACATCCACCGCGGGGGGCGCGCTGGTCTTCTCGATGTTGAGCAGGAAGGCCTTGAACTCCGGCGTGTTGGTGTTGGCGTCACCCACGAATGGCGTCAGGGTGTTGGCGCCGTAGCCCTTGCGCGCCACGCCCGTGAAGCCCCAGTGGATGGGGCAGCCGATGACATGGGTCGGCTTGCCGTCCACCATCAGCGGCTTGATGCGCTTGGTCACGAAGGCCTTGCAGATCACCTGGCCGCGCTTGGACGACACCTTGACCCAGCCGCCCTGCTCGATGCCCTTCTCCTTGGCCAGGGCCTCGCCGATCTCCACGAATTCCTCCGGCTGGAGGATGGCGTTGATCAGCGCATGCTTGGTCCAATAGTGGAAGTGCTCGGTCAGGCGGTAGGTGGTGCCGACGTAGGGGAAGTCGGCCGAGGCGCCCATGTGTTCCTTGTCGCTGGCGAACAGGCGGGCGGCCGGATTGTTCTTCACCTTGGGGTGCAGCACGTTTTCCGACGGGCTTTCGAACGGCTCGTAATGCTCGGGGAACGGACCTTCGTTCATCAGGCCGCGGGCGAACAGGCGGGCCTGCCCCTCCTGGTTCATGATGAAGGGGCCGACACTGTCCGACGGCTTCACCGTCGGGCCATAGTCGGGCACGTCCACGCCCACCCACTTGGACCCGTTCCACTCGATGACGGGCTTGGCCGGGTTCCAGGCCTTGCCCTCCGGGTTGGCGCTGGCACGGTTGTACAGGATGCGCCGGTTGGCCGGCCACGCCCAGGCCCAGTTGGGGGCGATGCCCGCCTCACGCGGATCCGTCGCATCACGGCGGGCCGTCATGTTGCCCTTGTCGGTGAAGCTGCCGGCGAAGATCCAGCAGCCCGACATGGTGGTGCCGTCGTCGCGCAGCTGGGCGAAGGCGTCCAGCTGCTGCCCTGCCTTCAACAGCGGGGCGCCCGTGGCCGGGTCGTTGACGTCCGCCAGGGCGCGGCCGTTCATCTCCTTGGCCACTTCCTCCGGCTCCGGCTCATGCGGGTCGGCATAGGTCCAGGTGAGGTTCAGCAGCGCGTCGGGGAAGGCCCCGCCGTCCTTGGCGTACATCGCCTTCATGCGGTTGTAGAGGCCGGCGATGATCCACAGGTCGGTCTTGGCCTGGCCGGGGGCGTCGGCCGCCTTCCAGTGCCACTGCAGCCAGCGGGCGGAGTTGACCAGCGTGCCATTCTCCTCCGCGAAGCAGGTGGTTGGCAGCTGGAACACCTCGGTCTGGATCTCCGTCGGCTTGGACGGGTTCTGCGGACCGTAGTCCTGCCAGAAATTGGCCGTCTCGGTATCCAGCGGGTCCATGACGACAAGGTACTTCAGGTTCGACAGGCCCCGGCGGATCTTGCCCCGGTCGGGGAAGGCCTGCATGGGGTTGAAGCCCTGGCAGATGTAGCCGTTCATCTGCTTGTTGTTCATCATCTCGAACGCGCGCAGGATGTCGTAACCATCCACGTCCAGCTTGGGCAAATAGTCGTAGGCCCAGTTGTTCTCGGCCGTGGCGGCGCTGCCGAACATGGCCTTCTGGAAGCTGACGAAGAACTTGCGGTAGTTCTGCCAGTAACTGGTCTGCCCCGGGCGCAGGGGCTTGAACAGCTTGGTCTCCATGTACTTGTCGAAGGTGACTTCACTGTCCTTCGGCATGTTCATGTAGCCCGGCAGTGAGGCCGAGAGCAGGCCGATGTCGGTCAGGCCCTGGATGTTGGAATGGCCGCGCAGGGCGTTCATGCCGCCGCCGGCGACACCGATGTTGCCCAGCAGCAGCTGCACCATGGCCATGGTGCGGATGTTTTGCGCGCCCACCGAATGCTGCGTCCAGCCCAGCGCGAACAGGCTGGTCAGGGCCTTGTCCGGCGCCGAGGTGGTGGCGATCAGCTTGCAGATCTCCAGGTACTTGTCCTGGGGCGTGCCGCAGATGCGGGACACCATCTCGGGCGTATACCGGTCGACGTGGCTTTTCAGCAGGTTGATGACGCAGCGCGGGTTCTGCCAGGTGTCATCGGACTTGGCGTAGCCTTGCTCATCCAGCTCGTAATCCCAGCTGGACTTGTCATAGCTGCGCTTTTCCTCGTTATAGCCGCTGAACAGGCCATCCTCGAAGGCGAAGCCGTCCTTCACGATCAGGCTGGCGTTGGTATACGCCCGCACGTACTCGTGCTGGATGGCATCGTTCGTCAGCAGATAGCGCATGAGGCCGCTGAGGAAAGCGATGTCGGTGCCCGGCCGGATGGGGGCATAGACGTCCGCCACGGAGGCCGTGCGGGTGAAACGCGGATCGACAACGATGAGCTTGGCCTTGTTCTCGATCTTGGCCTCGACCACCCATTTGAATCCGCAGGGGTGCGCTTCGGCGGCATTGCCGCCCATGACGATGACGACGTTGGCGTTCTTGATGTCCTGCCAGGTGTTGGTCATCGCACCGCGACCGAATGTTGGGGCCAGACTGGCCACCGTCGGTCCGTGTCAGACACGCGCCTGGTTGTCGAACGTCACCATGCCCAACGCGCGGGCCCACTTGAACGTCACATAGGCCGCCTCGTTCGAGGCCGCCGAGGCCGCCAGCATGCCCGTGGTGTTCCACCGGTTCACCGTGGCGCCGGCGCCGTTCTTGGCGATGAAGTTGGCGTCGCGGTCCTGCTTCATCAGCGTGGCGATGCGGTCCAGGGCGAAATCCCAGCTGACCTCCTTCCACTCCGTGGCACCGGCGGCGCGATATTTCGGCACCGTCAGGCGGCCCGGCGCGCGCACGATGTCCAGCAGGCCGGCGCCCTTGGGGCACAGCGTGCCGCGGTTGACGGGATGGTCCGGATCACCCTCGATATGGATGACCGAGGACTTCACGTTCTTCGCGCGATCGCCCTGGCTGTAGATGAGGATGCCGCAGGCCACCGAGCAATAGGTGCAGGTGTTGCGGGTTTCGGTGGCGGCGGTCAGCTTGAACGGCCGGACGGATGCCGCCAGCGCGGTGCCCGCCGAGCCGAAGCCCAGCGCGCCCATGCTGGAGACCGCCAGTCCCGCGCCGGTCAGCTTGATAAAGCCGCGACGACTGAGATCCATGTCTCACACGCTCCCGTGAAAATCGGCCCTGCCAAAACGCCGAAGCCGCCCGGGAAGGGCAAGCAGACGCCGGCAGACGGATGCATGCATCATAAGACGCGGCCGCAGCCCGTCAAGTTATTGGCGGTGAATTTCTCGGGCAGCGAATGAAGACGGTCCTATTGATAACCGTTCTCATTAACTAAATTCAGAAAATTGGTTGCGTCATGCGCAAAGTTTATTACCCAACCAAAGGTATTCCGCGTCCGCTACCTGAAACGCGACGTTCTAAGTGCGCTATATTTAGATGAACATAACGATACCATCCCTGAAACCGGGCCGGGACAATGGCCCGAGGCCTGTGATGACCGCCCTTGCCCCTGGCCTTATCGTTTTGCCACCCTGGCCACTCCCCCGGATGAGGAGCTTACCGCCATGACCGGCACTGCCACGTTTGCGTTCAGGTACCTGCCCTCCCCCGTTGGACGGCTGACCCTGGTGGCCGGCGATGAGGGTCTGGCAGCCATCCTGTGGGAGAATGACCGGCCGGGCCGGGTGCGGCTGGGTCCGCTGGTCCCGGCCCCCGACCATCCGGTGTTGAATGAGGCTGAACGACAGCTGCGGGCCTACTTCGGCGGGGAGCTGACGGTGTTCGACGTCCCGCTGTCCTTCACCGGCACGGAATTCCAGAAACAGGTGTGGCGGGCGCTGCTGACCATCCCCTATGGCGAGGTGCGCAGCTACAGCGACATCGCCCGGCAGATCGGCAAGCCTGCGGCGGTGCGGGCGGTCGGGGCCGCCAACGGGCGCAACCCCATTTCCATCATCGCGCCCTGCCACCGGGTGGTGGGCATGGACGGTTCCCTGACCGGCTTCGCCGGCGGGCTGGAGGCCAAGGACTATCTGCTGACGCTGGAAGGACGCCGCCCAGCCCGCCCGCCGGCAATCACAGGCGACCTGTTCGCGACTGCCGGATAAACGCGCTCACCGCGCGTCCGCCATATCCGGGGCCACGTCCCGGGATACGGTCCAGCCGCCGCCCAGCGCCCGGTATGTGGCCACCAGATCCTGCGCCACCTGGATACGGCTCTGGGCCAGCTGGTCCTCCGCCTCCAGCTGGGTGCGCTGGGCGTCCAGCACGGTCAGAAAATTGTCGGCGCCGTAGCGGTAGCGCGTGGCCGCCAGGCTGGCGGCCCGGGTGCTGGCGGTGGCGGCGGTATCCAGCGAGGCGCGCCGCGACCGTTCCTGGGCGTAGCGGGCCAGCGCCGTCTCCGCCTCCTGCCAGGCGGTCAGCACCGCCTTCTGGAAGTTGGCCGCCGCCTGGTCGGTGTTGGCGTTGGCCTCGCGGATGCGGGCATAGAGGGCGGCGTCGAACAGCGGCAGGCTGATGCTGGGCCCGATGCCGTAGGTGAAGGCGCCCCGAGCGCCCAGGTCCCCCGGCTGCAGGGCCTGCACCCCCACCGACCCGGTGAGGGAGATCTTGGGGTAGAGGTCGGCGGTGGCGACGCCGATGCGGGCCGTGGCCGCCGCCAGGGCCCGCTCCGCCGCCGCCACATCGGCCCGGCGGCCCAGCAAGGTGGCGGGCGTGCCCACGGCCACGCTGTCGGGCAGGTCGGGCAGGGGGGCCGGTGCGTCGAGCAGGCTCAGCAGCGCCCCCGGCTCCCGCCCCGTCAGGGTGGCCAAAATGTGCTCATCCGCCGCCACCGTGGCGCGCAGGGGCGGGATGGAGGCCAAGGTGGTTTCCAGCTGCGCCTGAGCGCGGGCGATGTCCAGGTCCGTCCCCCGGCCGGCGTCGCTCAAGGTATGGGTCAGGTCGAAGGTGCCGCGCTGGTTCTCCGCGTTGCGCAGGGCGACGGACAGGCGCAGCTGGGCGCCCCGCAGGTCGACATAGGTGCTGGCCACGTCGGCGATGATGACGGTCAGCACCTGGTGGCGCAGCGCCTCCGCCCGCGCGCTGTCCGCCTCCGCCGCCTCGATGGCCCGCCGCACCTGGCCGAACAGGTCGATCTCCCACGACAGGCTGCCGCCGGCGGTGGTGACGTTGCTGTCGGGCAATTGCGCATTGGGCTGGCCCTGCTGCGTGGCCGCGGCGGCGCGCGCCCGGCTGTAGCTGGCGCTGGCGCCCAGGGAGGGCAGGTTGCGGGCGCCCACCGCCTCCGCTTCCGCCCGGGCGGCGCGGACGGCGGCGTCGGCCGCCTTCAGGTCCAGGTTGGCCTTGACAGCGTCGGCCACCAGTTGGTCCAGCACCGGGTCGCCCAGCTGGCGCCACCATTCCTCCAGCGGTTCCTCCGCCTTCAGCATGTCGGCCGCCTTGATCGCGGCACTGCCGGGCGCGGTGCCCGCGCGGGTGAAGGCTGCGCCGGCGGCGGCCGGGCTGGCGGGCGCCTGGTAATCCGGGCCCACGGTGATGCAACCGGACAGCGGCAGCAGGCAGACCGACAGGGCCAACAGGGTGCGATAGGTGCACATGGATCGATCCCCCTTCCCCATCAGGCCGTATGATGGCCAGGTGAACCGGCATGCGGCGGTGGCGTTTCTTCCCGCTTGCCGAAACGCCGCTGGCCCCACAGCGCCAGCCAGCGGCAGACGACGTAGAACACCGGCGTGAACAGCAGGCCGAAGAAGGTGACGCCCAGCATGCCGAAGAAGACGGCGGTGCCCAGGGCCTGCCGCATCTCCGACCCGGCGCCCGAGGCGTTGACCAGCGGCACCACGCCCAGGATGAAGGCGAAGGAGGTCATGAGGATGGGGCGCAGGCGCGTGCGGGCCGCGCGCACCGCCGCCTGGAAGCGGTCCATCCCCTCCTCCTCGTCCTGCTTGGCGAATTCCACGATCAGGATGGCGTTCTTGGCCGCCAGGCCCACCAGCACCACCAGGCCGATCTGGGTCAGGATGTTGTTGTCCATGCCCCGCAGATTGACGCCGGAGATGGCGGTCAACAGGCACATGGGCACGATCAGGATGACCGACAGCGGCAGCATCCAGCTTTCATACAGGGCGGCCAGCAGCAGGTAGACGAACACCACGGCCAGGCCGAAGGCGATGGGGGCGGTGTTGCCGGCGATGATCTGCTGGAAGGTCAGTTCCGTCCATTCGATGGCGAAGCCGTCCGGCAGGCGCTGCTGCGCCAGCTGTTGCACGGCGGCGATGGCCTGGCCGGTGGAATATCCCGGCGCAGGCGACCCCTGCAGTTCCGCCGCCGGATACAAATTGTAGCGCGGCACGCGGTAGGGCCCGGTCACGTCGCGGAAGGTGGCGACGGAGCCCAGGGGCACCAGCCCCCCGCTGTCGGAGCGCGTGCGCAGGTAGGCGATGTCGCGCACGCTGGTGCGGTCGGCACCGTCGGCCTGCGCCGTCACCCGGTAGGTGCGGCCCAGCAGGTTGAAGTCGTTGACGAAGGCCGATCCCAGATAGACGTTCAGCGTGTCGAAGATGCGCGACGGCGGCACGCCCAGCATGTCGGCCTTCACCCGGTCGATGTCGGCGTACACCTGCGGCGTGCGGGTGTTGTACAGGCTGAAGACGTTGGCCAGGCCCGGCGTCTGGTTGGCCGCCAGCATCATGTCCTGCGTGGCGTCGGCCAGGGCCTGCAGGCCGCGCGAGCGCCTGTCTTCGATGTAGAGCTTGAACCCGCCGGACGAGCCGATGCCCGGCACCGTGGGCGGCGGGATCAGCAGGATCAGGGCGCCGTCGACCTGCTGTATGGTCTTCTGCAGGTCGGAGAAGATGCCCTGGGTGGTGAGGCTGCCACGCTCCGCGAACGGCGTGGTGGCGACGAAGACGGCGCCGGCGTTGGGGGCATTGGTGAAAGTGGCGCCGTCGAAGCCGGCGAAGCCCACGGTGTGGGCGACACCCGGCCGCTTGCTCAGCAGGTCCTGAACATGGCGCAGGATGGCGTCCGTCCGGGCGAGGGAGGAGCCCGGCGGCAGCTGGATGACGGTGATGAAGTAGCCCTGGTCCTGCGCCGGGATGAAGCCCGTGGGCGTGCGGGAAATAAGGCCGCCGCCCAGCACGATCAGGCCGGCATAGACCACCAGCACGACGGTGGCCAGGCGCACGAGATGGCCTGTCACCCGGCCATAGCGCTCCGACAGCCAATCGAAGCCGCGATTGAAGCCGCCGAAGAACCGCGCCACCGGATGGAAGCCCCGCCGGGGGGCCGCATGCTCCTGCACGTGCGGCTTCAGCAGCAAGGCGGCCAGGGCCGGGCTCAGCGTCTGCGACACCAGCATGGAGATGACGGTGGCGGCGGCGATGGTGACGCCGAACTGGCGGTAGAACTCACCCGCGATGCCGGTGAGGAAGGCCGTGGGCAGGAAGACGGCGGTCAGCACCAGGGCGATGGCGACCAGGGCGCCGCCGACCTCGTCCATGGTGCGGTGCGCGGCCTCACGCGGGGACAGGCCCTGGGCCAGGTTGCGCTCCACATTCTCCACCACCACGATGGCGTCGTCGACGACGATGCCGATGGCCAGCACCAGCCCGAAGAGGGACAGGTTGTTGAGGGAGAAGCCCACCGCCGCCATGACGGCGAAGGTGCCGATGAGCGAGATGGGGATGGCGATGACAGGGATCAGGGCCGCCCGCCACGATTGCAGGAAGACGATGACGACAATGACCACCAGCACCACCGCCTCGAAGATGGTGTGGTAGACCTCCTTCACCGATTCCGCGATGTAGTTGGTCGGGTTGTAGACCACCTTGTAGGCCATGCCCTTGGGCATGTCGTGGCTCATCGTCTCCATGGACGACAGCACGTTGGCCGCCGTCTTCAGGGCGTTGGAGCCCGGGCGCTGGTAGATCAGGATGGCCGCCGCCCGCTGGCCGTCGACATAGGAATAGGTGTTGTAGTCCTGCGCGCCCAGCTCCACCCAGCCCACGTCGCGCACGCGGGTGACGCGCCCCTGGGCGTCGGACTTGATGACGATGTCGGCGAACTGGCTGGGGTCGGTCAGGCGGCCCAGGGTCTGCACCTGCACCTCGAAGGCGCTGGGCTTGGGCACGGGCGGATGGTTCAGCTGGCCCGAGGCCACCTGCACGTTGTTGCCCTGCAGCGCCTGCACCACCTCCGCCGTGGTCAGGCCGCGGGCCTGCACCTTCTCCGGATCCAGCCAGACGCGCATGGAATAGTCGCCGGCGCCGCGGATGCGGGCGTCGCCCACGCCATCCAGGCGGGCCAGCGGGTCGCGCACCTGCAACGTGGCATAGTTGGAGATGTAGAGCTGGTCCAGGCTGTCATCCGGGGAATAGAGATGGATGACCATCATCAGGTTGGGGGAATTCTTGCGCGTGGTGACGCCCAGGCGGTTCACCTCGTCCGGCAGGTGCGGCTGCGCCACCGACACGCGGTTCTGCACCAGCACCTGGGCCTTGTCGATGTCGGTGCCCAGCTTGAAGGTGATGGTCAGCGACAGGCCGCCGTCGCCCGTGTTCTGGGAGACCATGTACAGCATGTCGTCGACGCCGTTGATCTCCTGTTCCAGCGGTGCGGCCACGGTGTTGGCCACCGTCTCGGCGGAGGCACCGGGATACGTGGCCGTCACCACCACCGTGGGCGGCGCCACCTCGGGATACTGGGCCACCGGCAGGGCGAAATAGGCCAGGCCGCCGATCAGCGTGATCAGGATGGAGATCACGCAGGCGAAGATGGGCCGGTCGATGAAGAAGTGTGAGAACTTCATGGCGCGGCCCCTTACTGCTCGGCCGCGGGCGTGACGGTCCCGGGCTGGGGCGTGACCTTGGTGCCGGGCCGCGCCCGCATGAGGCCGCTGATGATGACGCGGTCGGTGGGCGCCAGGCCGGACTTGATGACGCGCAGGCCGTAGGCCAGGTTGCCCAGCACCACCGGCTTGGGCACCACCGTGCCGTCCTCCGCCACGGTCAGGACGATCTTGTGCGACTGGTCTGAGGCGATGGCCTCGTCCGGCAGCAGCAGGGCGTCGTACTCGCCGGAGCCCAGCAGCCGCATGCGGCCGAAGGTGCCGGGCTGCAGGAAGTTGTCGGTGTTGGGAATGACGGCGCGGCCCCGGATGGTGCCGGAGTTGGGGTCCAACCGGTTGTCGACGAAATCCATCTCACCCTTGTGGGTCCAGGCGGTCTCATCCATCAGGCGGACGAAGACGGGGTTGGCCTTGTCGCGCGACGAAGCGCGTTTGCCTTCCAGCGCCAGCCGGTTGTAGCGCAGGTAGTCCGCCTCGCTGCCGTCGAAGACGAAGTAGATGGGGTCCTGGGTTACCACGGTGGCCAGCAGGGTGGATTGCGCCGACCCGCCGCTGACCAAGTTGCCGATGTCGATCTTGCGGTCGCCGATGCGGCCGGAGATGGGGGAGCGGATCTGGGTGAACTCCAGGTCCAGCGCCGCCGAGCGCGCGGCGGCGGTGGCCGAGGCCACCGCCGCCTGGCTTTCCTGCTCCGCCTGGGCGCGAGTATCGTACTCTTCCTGGCTGATGGCGCGGGCGGCCAGCAGCTGGGCCGCTCGTTTCAGTTCCGAAACAGCCAGGGACTGCCGGGTCTTCTCCCGCTGGACGTCGGCGTTGGCCTTGTCCAGCGTGGCCTGGAAGGGGCGCGGGTCGATGACGAACAGCAGGTCGCCCTTCTGCACCAGCTGGCCGTCGCGGAACTTGATCTGGTCCAGGTAGCCGGAGACGCGGGCGCGCAGCTCCACCGTCTGCACGGCCTCGAACCGGCCGGTGAACTCATCCCAGTCCACAATCTTGTGCGGCAGCGGCTGGGCCACCGTCACCGGCGGCGGACCGGCGTTGGCGGCCGGCGGATGCTTGTCGCCGCAGGCGGCCAACGCCAGGGCAAGGACCAAGGGATACAACCGGCGGACCGGCGACGGCATGGTGGACAGCATCCTTCCCCCAACACGAGGCTCAGGCTCGGGACCCCGCGCGGGCGCGGCATCCGGGCCAAGGTAGACAAGCCGCGCCTGGGCGCAGTTTTCCCACCACACTATGAGGGCGCCGGACCCCTGGCTTGGCTGGCTGCGCCGCGTTTTGTCTTTTTCCGCCGCCTTTGCCGAAATCGGGAGTTAAAGGTTCATGTCACCACGGGCCTATGCCAGCGTGCGGAAGGTCACGGAATAGCGCAGGGCGTCGCCCTCGATGATGCTGTGCTCCCACACCGAGCGCGCTTCTCCCGCCAGCAGGTAGACCGAGCGGGGGGCCAGGGGGGCCGCGGCGCGGCGCCAATCGTCCGCCTCGCGCCGGCGGAAGCGCAGGGTGGCCGGGGACAGCAGCGAAACGCCCGCCACCAGGCCGAACTGCGGCTTGTCCCGGTGCCAGCCGATGCCGGCGCCGGGCGCGTATTCGTTGATCAGCAGCTGGCGGAAATCATCGGGCGCCACCCCGGCCCAGGCGGCGACCCGGGCGCGCAAATCCAAAAGGAAGGACGGCACGTCCGGCGCCGCCGCGACCGCGCGCCGGGCGTAGTCATAGCGATAGCCGAAGGACACCACCCGTCGGTTGGCCAGGTAGCCGTGGAACTCGAACGGCTTCAGCGGCAGCGCGGCGATGCCGGCCGCCAGCCAGCGCTCCTCTTCCCCATCGATCAGGTCGGGGGTGTAGCGGAAGCCCGGCGGATGGTCGCCGGATGGCGGCGCATCGGGGAAAAGGCTGGCCTGGATGGGCATGGAACGACGGTCCGGGAAAAGGGGCATCCATACGATATGGGCAGGGTGCGGCGTTTTTTCCCCGCATGGCCGGGGAACTAATGGGGCGGGGGGGCATTGACCCACCGCTTACCCCACTTCAAAGCACCCCCTGTCAAAGCAAGCTCCTGCCAAAGCAAAACCCCCTGCCAAACCAAGGAAAGCCATGGCCCGCCCCGCCACAGCCATCGCCTTGGCCGCCGCCCTGGGTGTGGCGCTGCCCGGCCTCGCCGGCTGTTCCGGCGGCATCCTCGATCCGCAAGGGCCGGTGGCCACGCAGGAACTGACTATCCTGTGGGACTCGATGGGCATCATGCTGGCCATCGTCATCCCCACCATCCTGGCGACCCTGGGCGTAGCCTGGTGGTTCCGCGCCGGCAACACCCGCGCCCGCTACCGTCCCGACTGGGAATATTCCGGCCGCATCGAGATGGTGGTGTGGGCCATCCCCGCCATGACCGTGCTGCTGCTGGGCGGCATCGGCTGGGTCAGTTCACGCGACCTGGACCCACCCAAGCCCTTGCCCGCCGACACGCCGCCGGTGACGGTGCAGGTGGTGTCGCTGGATTGGAAATGGCTGTTCATCTACCCCGACCAGAACATCGCCAGCATCAACCACTTGGTGGTGCCCGCCGGCACGCCGGTCAGCTTCCAGCTGACCTCCGACGGGGTCATGAACAGCTTCTTCGTGCCCCAGCTGGGCAGCCAGATCTACACCATGCCCCGCATGATCACCCGGCTGAACCTGCAGGCCGACCGGCCAGGCCGCTATTCCGGCATCTCCGCCCAGTTCAGCGGCGCCGGCTTCCCCGACATGCTGTTCACGCTGGAGGCCCTGCCCCGCGACGCCTTCGACAGCTGGGTCGCCAACGCCCGCGCCCAGGGCGAGGCGCTGGACGCCCCGGCGTACGCCCGGCTGACCCAATCCAGCCGGGCGGACCGCCCCCGCACCTTCCGCAGCGTGATGCCGGGCCTGTTCGACGCCGTCGCCAACCCCGGACACGACGACCCGCGCCTCAACGGCCACCCCTGAACAAAGACCCGAGAAGGATCGAGCATGTTCGGCAAGCTGAGCTGGAGCGCCATCCCCATCAACGAGCCGATCGACATGATCGCCTCGGGCCTCATGATCCTGGCGGTGCTGGGCGTGCTGGCCTGGGTGACGGTGAAGGGCTATTGGCCCTATCTCTGGCGGGAATGGCTGACGTCCGTCGACCACAAGCGCATCGGCGTCATGTATGTGGTCCTGGCCCTGGTCATGCTGCTGCGCGGCTTCACCGACGCGGTGATGATGCGGCTGCAGCAGGCCGTTTCGGTGGGGCCGGACGCCGGCTATCTGCCACCGGAGCATTACAACCAGATCTTCTCCGCCCACGGCACCATCATGATCTTCTTCATGGCCATGCCCTTCGTCATCGGCCTGATGAACTTCGCGGTCCCCCTGCAACTGGGCATCCGCGACGTCGCCTTCCCCACGCTGAATTCCGTCAGCCTGTGGCTGACCGCCTCGGGCATCCTGCTGACCAATCTCTCGCTGGTGGTGGGGGAGTTCGCGCGCACCGGCTGGCTGGCCTACCCGCCCTTGAGCGAGCTGAAATACTCCCCCGGCGTGGGCGTCGATTATTATCTGTGGGCGCTGCAGATCTCCGGCGTCGGCACGCTGCTGTCGGGCATCAACCTGGCGACCACCATCCTGAAGATGCGGGCGCCGGGAATGAGCTACATGCGAATGCCGGTGTTCTGCTGGACCGCGCTGGCGTCCAACCTGCTGATCATCGCGGCCTTCCCGGTCCTGACCGCCACCTTCGCCATGCTGCTGCTGGATCGCTATCTCGGCATGCACTTCTTCACCGCCGACGGCGACGGCAATCCGATGATGTATGTGAACCTCATCTGGGTCTGGGGCCATCCGGAGGTCTACATTCTGATCCTGCCGTGCTTCGGCGTGTTCTCGGAGGTGGTGTCCACCTTCTCCGGCAAGCCGCTGTTCGGCTACCGCTCCATGGTCGCGGCCACCATGGCCATCTGCATCCTGTCCTTCATCGTCTGGCTGCACCACTTCTTCACCATGGGCGCCGGGGCCAACGTCAACGGCTTCTTCGGCGTCATGACCATGATCATCGCCGTGCCCACGGGCGTGAAGGTCTACAACTGGCTGTTCACCATGTATGGCGGCCGGGTGCGCTTCAACGCCCCCATCCTGTGGTCCGTGGGCTTCATGGTGACCTTTGTCATCGGCGGCATGACAGGCGTGCTGCTGGCCGTGCCGCCGGCCGATTTCATCCTGCACAACAGCCTGTTCCTGATCGCCCACTTCCACAACGTCATCATCGGCGGCGTCGTGTTCGGGGTGCTGGCCGGCTATATGTACTGGTTCCCCAAGGCCTTCGGCTTCACCCTGGATGAGGGCTGGGGCAAGGTCTCCTTCTGGTGCTGGTTCGTCGGCTTCTACCTGGCCTTCATGCCCCTCTACTACCTGGGCATGCTGGGCATGACGCGCCGGCTGCAGCATTATGACAATCCGGGCTGGCAGCCCTGGCTGATCGTGGCAGCCGTGGGCGTCGCCTTCATCCTGGCCGGCATCCTGGCCCTGATCATCCAACTGGTGGTGTCCATGCGCACGCGGGAACGGCGGCGCGACCGCACGGGCGACCCTTGGCAGGGAAGGACCCTGGAGTGGTCGACGTCCTCGCCCCCGCCCGCCTGGAACTTCGCCGTGCTGCCCCAGGTGGAGCGGGAGGACGCCTATTGGCACATGAAGCGCCGGGCGCGCGAGGAACGGGCCGCCGCCGCCGAGGCCCTGGCCTATGAGCCCATCCACATGCCGCTCAACAGCCCCACCGGCTTCGTCACCGCCTTCTTCGCCGTCGTCACCGGCTTCGCCCTTATCTGGCATATCTGGTGGCTGGTGATCCTAGGCCTGGTAGGCGCGCTGATCACCACCCTGGTCTTCGCCTGGCGGGATGAGAGCGAATTCGAGATCGCGGCGGAGGAACTGGCCCAAGTCGACCGTGCCCACCAGCAGGCCTATTGGGCGGGGGACACGCCATGACCGCCACCACCACCGCCACCACCCTCGGCGGGCATGAGCCCCCGCACACCCACCACGGCATGCCCGCCAGCGCCAGCGCCGCCGGCCCGGCGCCCAAGCGTATCATCATCGCCTACGGCTTCTGGCTGTTCCTGCTGAGCGACATCGTCATGTTCTCCGCCTTCTTCGCAACCTTCGCGGTGTTGGGGAAGGCGACGGCGGGCGGCCCGACGGGGGCGGAGCTGTTCGATGCCCGGAACGTGGCGGTGGAAACGGCGCTGCTGCTGTTCTCCAGCTTCAGCTGCGGGATGATGTCCCTGGCCATGGACGCGCGGCATCGCGGCACCTTCTACCTGGGCGCCGCCATCACCTTCATCCTGGGGCTGGGCTTCCTGGTCCTGGAGATGCGTGAGTTCGCCAACATGGTCGCCCGGGGCGCCACCGCCGACCGCAGCGCCTTCCTCTCCGGCTTCTTCACCCTGGTGGGCTGCCACGGCGCCCACGTGGCGGTGGGCCTGCTGTGGCTGGGGGTCATGGTGGCTCAGGTGGCGGACAAGGGCTGGCGCGCCACCGTCCTGCACCGGTTGATGTGTTTCAGCCTGTTCTGGCACGCGCTGGACATCATCTGGGTGGCCCTGTTCACGATCGTCTACCTGATGGGAGTGCGCTGACATGGCGGACACCACACAAGAACACACCCATGGCGGTGATACGGCCCCGGGCGACAGCCGGGAAGAACTGCTGTCCAGCCTCAAGGCCTATGTCATCGGCCTGGCGCTGGCCATCATCCTGACCGCCACCTCCTTCTGGGCGGCCAGCACGCACGTACTGTGGCAACCGGGCGTGCCCATCGGGCTGGCCGTTCTGGCCGTGGCGCAGATGGGCGTGCACCTGGTGTTCTTCCTGCACATCACCACCGGCCCCGACAACACCAACAACGTGCTGGCGCTGGCCTTCGGCGTGCTGATCGTCTTCCTGGTGGTGGCGGGGTCGCTGTGGATCATGGCCAACCTCAGAGCCAACATGATGCCGCTGGAGATGATGGATCTGCATCACCAGCGTTGAACCGTCCGCCCCGGGTCTCTGTCTTTTGGGGAGGTATATCGTACCGCGACATGGACTTTGGTTGGCGATGTGGCCTCAACGTGGCCGTGACATAACAACAGTCTTAGGAAATTGGCATGATGGCGGGGAATGCGGGTGAACGGGACGCGGCGGCAAATGACGCAAGAAGCGGTACCGGTGTTCCTGAACGGCGGCGGCGAGCTGGCGGACCTGATCGCCGCCTATGACTGGGCCGCCACGCCCCTGGGCCCCCTGGACCGGTGGCCGCAAAGCCTGCGGACCACCGTGGCGCTTATCCTGCGCTCCCCTGTCCCCATCGTCACGCTGTGGGGGCCGGACGGCATCATGATCTACAACGATGCCTATTCCGTCTTCGCCGGCGGGCGCCACCCCATGCTGTTGGGCTCCAAGGTCCGTGAAGGCTGGCACGAGGTCGCCGACTTCAACGACCATGTCATGAAGGTTGGCTTGGCCGGCGGCACGCTGGCCTATCAGGACCAGGAACTGACCCTGCACCGGTCCGGCCGGCCGGAACAGGTGTGGATGAACCTGGACTACTCCCCCATCCTGGATGAGGCGGGCAAGCCCGCCGGAGTCATCGCCATCGTGGTGGAGACGACGGCCAAGGTGCGGGCGGAACGGACCTTGCGCGTCACCGCCGAGAAGCTGGCCCGCCTGAACGCCGAGCTGGAGGAGCGGGTGGCCGAGCGCACGGCGGAGCGCGACCGCGTCTGGCGCTTTTCCCGCGACCTGCTACTGGTGGTGGGGCGGGACGGCGTGTTCCGCGACGCCAACCCCGCCTGGAAGCCCATCCTGGGGCACGACCCCGACGACATCATCGGCCACGGCTTCCTGGAGGTCATCTGGCCGGACGACGCCCGCGCCACGGCCGCCGCCCATGAAAGCCTGCTGCTCGAAGGCCAGCTGCTGGGCTTTGAGAACCGCCTGCGCCACAAGGACGGCGGCTTCCGCTGGATCTCCTGGAACTCCTTCGCCGAGGGGGACGTGGTCTACGGCTACGGCCGCGACATCACGGCGGAGAAGCGGCAGGCCGACGCCCTGCGCCTGGCGGAGGCGCAGCTGCGCCAGGCCCAGAAGATGGAGGCCGTCGGCCAGCTGACCGGCGGCCTGGCCCATGACTTCAACAACCTGCTAACCGCCATCAGCGGCAGCCTGGAATTGCTGGACCAGCGCGTCCGCCAGGGCCGGCTGGGGGCCCTGGACCGCTACATGAGCGCGGCGCGCGGCGCCGTGGACCGGGCGGCTTCCCTCACCCACCGGCTGCTGGCCTTCTCCCGCCAGCAGACCCTGGACCCCCGGCCCACCGACGTCGGCCGCCTGGTGCGCGACATGGAGGACCTGGTGCGGCGCACGGCGGGGCCGGCCGTCGCCCTGGTGGTGGACACGCCAGCCGACCTGTGGACCACCCTTATCGATCCCAACCAGCTGGAAAGCGCCCTGCTGAACCTGTGCATCAACGCGCGCGACGCCATGCCCCAGGGCGGCCACATCACCATCGAGGCCAGCAACCGGGAGATCGATGAGGAAACAGCCCATGTCCAGGACATACCCGCCGGCCAGTTCGTCCTGCTGAGCGTCAGCGACACCGGCGTCGGCATGCCGCCCGACGTCATCGCCCGCGCCTTCGACCCCTTCTTCACCACCAAGCCCATCGGCCAGGGCACGGGCCTGGGCCTGTCCATGATCTACGGCTTCGTCCGCCAGTCGGGCGGCCAGGTCCGCATCCGGTCGGAGGTCGGGCACGGCACCACGGTGTCGCTCTACCTGCCCCGCCACGATGGCGAGGAGCGGGCGGCCGAAATGCTGGCCATCGCCCCGGCAGCACCCCGCGCGAAGCGGGGCGAGACCGTGCTGGTGGTGGATGACGAGCCCACCGTGCGCCTGCTGGTGACGGAGGTGCTGGATGAGCTGGGCTACACCACGCTGGAGGCGATGGACGGTCCCGAGGCTGTGCGCATCCTGGAATCGGACGCGGCCATCAACCTGCTGGTGACCGACATCGGCCTGCCCCAGGGCATGAACGGGCGCGAGCTGGCCGACGCCGCCCGGGCCCTGCGCCCGGGCCTGAAGGTGCTGTTCATCACCGGCTATGCCGAGAACGCCGTCATCGGCAATGAACGCCTGCCGCCGGGCCTGCATGTGCAGACCAAGCCCTTTTCCATGGAGGCCCTGGCCAACCGCATCAAGGGGATTTTGAGCGGAGGATAAGGAACCGGCCTCGACGTTTCTTCAGTGGTGATCGCCTTTCGGCGTCTCCATGAGTTCCACCAGCACGCCGCCCATGCTCTTGGGATGTACGAAGATGACGGGCGTGCCGTGGGCGCCGATGCGGGGCTGGCCCAGCACCGTGGCGCCCTTGGCCGCCATGTCGGCGGCGGCGGCATGGATGTCTGGCACCTCGAAGCAGACATGGTGCTGACCGCCCTGGGGGAACTTCTTCAGGAAGGCATGGACGGGCGAGGCCTCACCCAGGGGTTCGATCAGTTCGATCTGGCTGTTGGGCGTGTCGATGAAGCAGACGCGCACCCCCTGGGCCGGCAGATCGAAGGGCTCGCGAATCACCGTGGCGCCCAAAAGGTCGCGATAGACGGCGATGGCGCCCTCGATCGACGGTGTGGCGATGCCGACATGGTTCAGGCGGCCGATCATGCGTGGACACTCCCTTTTTCGAAAACCCGGCCCGCCAGCGCACTGCGCGCCGCCCGGCACGGCCGCGATCCTGGAAAGGGTGCGGGGACCGGTCAATATGAATGATGGACCGGCCCTGCCGCCTCCCCCACTCTGGTGCCCAATGAACGACAGGATCATGGGAGGACAGCGATGCGGGCTTGGCGCAGCCATCAGACGGGTGGACCGGACACCCTGGTTCTGGATATGGACCTGGCCCCGCCGGTGGCGGGCCCCGGCCAAGTGGTGGTCGCCGTGAGCGCCACGGCGCTGAACTACCCGGACCTGCTGGTCATCCAGGACCTGTACCAGGCCCGCCCGCCCCGGCCTTTCGCCCCCGGGCTGGAGATCGCCGGCCGGGTGACAGCCGTGGGCGACGGCGTCCAGGGCCTGGCGGCCGGCGACCGCGTCATCGGTGTGGTGCCGCATGGCGGCCTGTCGGAACAGCTGGCCATACCGGCATCGGACTGCCTGCCCCTGCCGGAGGGCGTGGATGACGCCGCCGGCGCCGCCCTGCGCCTGACCTATGGCACCAGCCACTACGCCCTGCGCGACCGCGCCAAGCTGGCGGCGGGGGAGACGCTGGTGGTGCTGGGGGCGGCCGGCGGCGTGGGCCTGGCGGCGGTGCAATTGGGCAAGGCGATGGGCGCCACCGTCATCGCGGCCGCATCCTCGCCGGAGAAAGCCGCCATCGCCAAGGACAACGGCGCCGACGCCGTGGTGGTCTATCCCGCCCGCCTGGACGACCCGGCCGCCGCGAAGGCCCTGACCGCCGACATCCGCGCCGCCTGCCAGGCCGTGTCCTCCAAGGGCGAGGCCGACGTGATCTACGACCCCATGGGCGGCGCCTATGCCGAGCCCGCCTTCCGCGCCCTGGGCTGGCGCGGCCGCTACCTGGTGGTGGGCTTCACCGCCGGCATCCCCAAGCTGCCCCTGAACCTGACCCTGCTGAAGGACGCCGCCGTGCTGGGCGTGTTCTACGGCGAATTCACCCGCCGCGACCCGGCCCTGAACCAGACCTACCTGCGGGAGATCATGGGCTGGCTGGCCGACGGCACCATCCGCCCCCACATCGGCCTGCGCTTGCCCTTCGACCGCGCCCCCGAAGGCCTGACCGCCCTGGGCGCCCGCCAGGCTGTAGGCAAGATCGTGGTGGAGGTGGGGTGAGAAAAATTGCATGGGCGTGATCGATGTCACTAGACGACTGGTCTAATCGTGTTTATATCGCGCCCATGATCGCCAAGCCCCACAGCATCGACGTGCGCCAGCACATCCTCGACACCGCCCAGCGCATCATCGGCGGCAAGGGGTTCGCTGCGGTTGGGCTGAACGAGATCCTGGGCGCCGCCAATGTGCCCAAGGGATCGTTCTACCACTACTTCGAGTCCAAGGACGCCTTCGGCACGGCCCTGCTGGAGAGCTATTTCGAGACCTATCTGGCTGACCTGGACCGGCAGCTGTCGGCCCCGGGCCGGCCGGTGGTCGATCGCATGCTGGCCTACTGGCAAAATTGGATCGACACCCAGGGCGACTGCGACGCCGAGGGCAAGTGCCTGGCGGTGAAGCTGGGGGCCGAGGTTGCCGACCTGTCGGAAGCGATGCGCGCCGTGCTGGATCGCGGCACCAAGGCCATCATCAAGCGCCTGGGCCAGGCGCTGGAGGACGGCATGGCCGACGGCTCGCTGAAGGTCGCAGGATACGCCTGCCCCACGGCGGAAACCCTGTACCAGACCTGGCTGGGCGCCAGCCTGATGGCCAAGATTTCCCGCAGCCCCGCCCCGCTGGAGGCCGCCATGCGCGCCACCCGCATCATGCTGCACCTGGACACTCCCTGTAGCCCCCATCCGTAACCACCGGCCTGACGGCGCGCCTTTCGCCGCTGATCAGGACGGCGTTTTCGTGACCAAACAACTAGACGACCGGTCTATTCAGGCCCATTGAACCTAAAGGAAGCGCAGATCATGAACATCCTGATGGTGCTGACCTCTCACGACCAGCTGGGCGACACCGGTGCCAAGACCGGCTTCTGGCTGGAAGAACTCGCCGCGCCCTACTACGCCTTCAAGGACGCTGGCGCGACGGTCACGCTGGCCTCGCCCCAGGGCGGCCAGCCGCCGCTGGACCCCAAGAGCGCCGACCCGGCCTTCCAGACCGACACCACCCGCCGCTTCGAGGCGGACGCCGAGGCCGGCCAGGCCCTTGCCCATACCCGCGTGCTGGCCGAGGTCGGGCATGAGGGCTACGATGCCGTGTTCTATCCCGGCGGCCATGGCCCCCTTTGGGATTTGGCCAACGACGCCCATTCCATCCGCCTGATCGAGAGCACCCTAGCGGCGGGCAAGCCGGTCGCCCTGGTCTGCCACGCCCCCGGCGTGCTGCGCGACGTGAAGGCAACGGACGGCACGCCCCTGGTGAAGGGCAGGCGGGTCACCGGCTTCACCAACAGCGAGGAAGAGGCCGTGGGCCTGACCCAGGTCGTCCCCTTCCTGGTGGAGGATGTGCTGAAAGCCAACGGCGGGCTCTATTCCCGCACCGGCGACTGGCAGCCCCATGCCGTCCAGGACGGCCTGCTGATCACCGGCCAGAACCCGGCCTCGTCCGAAAAGACGGCGGAGTTGTTGCTGGCGGCGCTCCGCCGCTGACCCCCCACGTCCAATCCCATACCTTTCCATTTCATCCGGAGTTTCGCATGCCCACCTTGTTCGATCCGCTGAAGATCAAAGACGTCGTGTTGCGCAACCGCATCGCCGTGCCGCCGATGTGCCAGTACAGCGCCACCGACGGCCTGCCCAACGACTGGCACCTCAGCCATTACGCCGGCCTGGCCCGGGGCGGCGCCGGCCTGGTGGTGGTGGAGGCCACCGCCGTGGCGCCGGAAGGCCGCATCACCCCGGCCTGCACCGGCCTGTGGAACGACGCCCAGGCCCAGGCCTTCGTGCCCATCGTCCGCGCCATCAAGGCGGCCGGGTCCGTGCCCGGCATCCAGATCGGCCATGCGGGCCGCAAGGCCAGCGCCAACCGCCCCTGGGAGGGCGACGACCACATCGCCGAGGGCGATCCGCGTGCCTGGGACACCATCGCCCCGTCGGCCGTCGCCTTCGGCGGCACCCTGCCCAAGGTGCCGAAGGCCATGACCCTGGACGACATCGCCCGGGTGCGCGAGGACTTCGTGGCCGCCGCCAAGCGTGCCCGCGACGCCGGCTTCGAATGGCTGGAACTGCACTTCGCCCACGGCTATCTGGCCCAGAGCTTCTTCAATCGCGACGCCAATCAGCGCACCGACCAGTATGGCGGCAGTGCGGAGAACCGGGGCCGTTTCCTGGTGGAGACGCTGGCCGCCGTGCGCCAGGTGTGGCCGGAGCCCCTGCCCCTGACCGCCCGCTTCGGCGTCATCGAGTATGACGGCCGGGACGAGGAGACGCTGGCCGAGTCCATCGCCCTGACCCGCCGCTTCCGCCAGGAAGGGCTGGACCTGCTGAGCGTCAGCGTCGGCTTCTCCACGCCCAAGGGCAACGTGCCGTGGGGGCCCGCCTTCCTGGCACCGGTCGCCGCCCGCGTGCGCAAGGAGGCCGGCATCCCCGTCTCCTCCGCCTGGGGCTTCGCCAACCCCGAGGTGGCCGACCGCGTGGTGCGAGAGGAGCAGCTGGACCAGGTGCTGATCGGCCGCAACCATCTGGCCAACCCGCATTGGCCCTATGCCGCCGCCCTGAAGCTGGGCGTGGAGCGCCCGGCCTGGGTGCTGCCCGCCCCCTACGCCCACTGGCTGCAACGCTACGCCGTCGAAGCTTAAGGAGAATTCTTAATGACTATTGCATTGATCGCCACCGTGACGCCTAAGCCCGAGGCCGTGGACAAGGTCGAAGCGCTGATGCGCGAACTGACCGGCCATTCGCGGACCGAGCTGGGCGCCCGCCGCTACGACCTGTTCCGTGGCACCGACGCCACGGTCCGCTTCCACGTGTTCGAGATCTATGCCGACGAGGCGGCCGTCGAGGCCCACCGCACCAGCCCGCACTACACGGCCTTCCGCGCGGCGGTGGGCGACCTGCTGGCAGAGGCGCCGGTGGTGGTCTCCGCCACCCCGGTTGACACGGCGGAATAAGCACCAGGGGATCGCGGCGGCCGGATCTTGGCCGTCGCGATCCCCACCATGCGCCAATAGGGGAACTTTCCGGTAAGATGGCGCCGTCATCGGCGCCACGGCGTCATTCTATGGAAAGCACCCCATGGGCATCACCCTGCGGCACCTGGACGGCCGCTATGCCATCGTCCAGTTCCCACCCGACACCCCTGTCCCCAGCTGGTGGGAGGGCGACGGCTTCACCGCCCTGGCCCGGGATGATGAGGAACTATCGCTGATCTGCCGGGAAGAGCGGGTGCCGCAAGACGTGAAGGCCGACCGCGACTGGGTGTGCCTGAAGTTCATCGGCCCCTTCGCCTTCGACCAGGCGGGCATCCTGCTGTCCGTCATCCGCCCGTTGTCGGAGGATGGCATCGGCGTCTTCGTCACCTCCACCTTCAACACCGACCATCTCATGATCAAGGCGGAGAACCGGGACCGCACCCTGTCCCTGCTGAGAGCGGCGGGGCATAGCGTATCATAACATGACACAGTTCCACTTGTTATGTGTATCGTTTCATGATACGTGAATAATCTCAATGAATGACTGGTTGCGATGATTAAAAGCACCAAGGGCAAGATCAGTGAGGCGGTGCTCACGGGCACGTTGACGAAAGGTTTTCCTGCGGACTTGGTGCGCGCGGCGCAGCGGAAATTGGCGATCCTTCACGCGGCGACCACCGTGGACGATCTGCGCGTTCCGCCCGGCAATCGCTTGGAAAAGCTGTCGGGAGACCGTGAAGGCCAGCATTCCATCCGCATCAACGATCAATGGCGCGTGTGTTTCCGCTGGGACGGCCAAGATGCCCATGATGTTGAAATCGTCGATTATCATTGAACGGAGGCACCTGTGACCATCGATGCCCTGATCGCCATGCGCCCCGTCCATCCCGGCGAAGTCCTACGGGAGGAGTTCATGGAGCCCCTGGGCCTGACAGCGGGCAAGATCGCCAAGGCCTGCGGCGTGCCCCGCACACGGATCGAACGGGTGGCGAGCGAACAGACGGAAATGACGGCCGATACCGCCCTGCGCCTGGCCAAGGCGCTGGGCACCACGGCGCAGTTCTGGCTGAACCTGCAGACCACGCACAACCTGGCCCGCGCCCATCAGAGCGTAGACCTGTCGGCCGTGCAGGTGTTGCACCACGCTGCGGAATAAAAATTTGGCCGGACGCCCTTGCGAGCGCCCGGCCAGTTCACGGTGTTATTCCTTGAAAAGGCTCAGACCTCGGCGGTCAGTTCCGGCACGGCCTTGAACAGGTCGGCGACCAGGCCGTAGTCGGCGATCTGGAAGATCGGCGCCTCTTCGTCCTTGTTGATGGCGACGATGACCTTGCTGTCCTTCATGCCGGCCAGGTGCTGGATGGCGCCCGAGATGCCGACAGCGATGTACAGCTCCGGCGCCACGATCTTGCCTGTCTGCCCGACCTGGTAGTCGTTGGGCACGAAGCCGGCGTCCACCGCCGCGCGGGATGCGCCCACGGCCGCCCCCAGCTTGTCGGCCAGGGCCTCCAGCAGGGGGAAGTTGTCGCCCGACTGCATGCCCCGGCCGCCCGAGACGATCACCCGGGCCGACGTCAGCTCCGGCCGCTCGGACTTCGATACCTCCTGGCTCACGAACTTGGACAGGCCGGCATCAGCAGCGCCAGCGGCGGCCTCGACGGCTGCGCTGCCGCCCGTGGCGGCCACCGCCTCGAACGCCGTGCCGCGCACCGTCGCCACCTTCACCGGGTCCGACGACTGCACGGTGGCGATGGCGTTGCCGGCGTAGATGGGCCGGGTGAAGGTGTCGGGGCTTTCCACGCCGGTGATGTCGCTGATCTGCGCCACGTCCAGCAGGGCCGCGACGCGCGGCGCCACGTTCTTGCCGAAGGTGGTGCTGGGGGCCAGCACGTGGCTGTAGCCGCCGCTCTTGACCAGGCCCACCACCAGCGGGGCCACGTTCTCCGCCAGGCCGTGCGCCAGCTCGGCGGCGTCCGCCGTCAGCACCTTGGCGACACCGGCGACCTTGGCCGTTGCCTCGGCCACGGCACCCACGCCCTGCCCCCCGTCACTGTATCCAAGCACCAGCACATGCACATCGCCGCCCAGTTTGGATGCGGCACCCAGGGTGGTCAGCGTCGGGACCTTCACACCCTCCACCGAGGGCTCAGCGATAACAAGAGTCGTCATGGTCAGATCACCCGCGCTTCGGTCTTCAGCTTGGCCACCAGCTCCTGGACGGAGCCCACCTTCACACCCCCGGCCCGCTTCGGCGGCTCCGCCACCTTCAGCGTCTTCAGGCGCGGCGTCAGGTCTACGCCCAAGCTGGCGGCGTCCACCGTCTCCAAGGGCTTCTTCTTGGCCTTCATGATGTTGGGCAGCGAGGCGTAGCGCGGCTCGTTCAGGCGCAGGTCGGTGGTCACCACCGCCGGCAGCTTCAGCTCCACCGTCTCCAGCCCGCCGTCGATCTCGCGAGTGACAGCAATGGTACCTTCAGCCGGCACCACCTTGCTGGCGAAGGTGCCCTGGGCCCAGCCCAGCAGGGCCGCCAGCATCTGGCCGGTCTGGTTGGCGTCGTCGTCGATGGCCTGCTTGCCCAGGATCACCAGGCCGGGCTGTTCCTTTTCCGCCAGCGCCTTCAGCGCCTTGGCCACGCCCAGCGACTGCGTCTCCACATCCGTCTGCACCAGGATGGCGCGATCGGCGCCCATGGCCAAAGCCGTGCGCAGCGTCTCTTGCGCCTGCGTCGGGCCCACGCTCACCACCACGATCTCGGTGGCCTTGCCCGCCTCTTTCAGGCGCACAGCCTCCTCAACCGCGATCTCGTCGAACGGGTTCATCGACATCTTGACGTTGGCCGTCTCCACACCCATGCCGTCCGCCTTCACGCGAACCTTCACGTTGTAGTCAACGACCCGCTTGACCGCGACCAGCACTTTCATCGCTCAAGTCCCTCAGAGGTTGCGGGAAATCACCAGCTTCTGGATGTCGCTGGTGCCCTCGTAAATCTGGCAGACGCGCACATCGCGATAGATGCGTTCCACCGGGAAATCATCGACATAGCCATAGCCGCCGAAGGTCTGGATGGCGTCGGAGCAGACACGCTCCGCCATTTCCGAGGCGAACAGCTTGGCCATGGAGGCCTCCTTCAGGCAGGGCTGGCCCGCCTGGCGCAGGCTGGCGGCATGCAGCATCAGCTGGCGCGCCGCCTCGATGCGGGTGGCCATGTCCGCCAGGCGGAAGGCCACGGCCTGATGCTCGATGATGGCCACACCCATGCTGGTGCGCTCGCGCGCATAGTCACGGGCAGCATTGAACGCCGCCTGGGCCATGCCCACGGACTGGGCGGCGATGCCGATGCGCCCGCCCTCCAGATTGGCGAGCGCGATGCGATAGCCCTGGCCGGGCTCACCCAGCATAGCCTCATGCGGCACCCGGACGTTATCGAACACGATCTGTGCGGTGTCGCTGCAGCGCTGGCCCAGCTTGTGCTCCAGCCGCGCGACGGTATAGCCGGGGGTATCGGTGGGCACCAGGAAGGCGGAGATGCCCTTCTTGCCGGCGGCCGGATCGGTGACGGCGAAGACCAGGGCCACGCCGGCGTTTTGGCCGTTGGTGATGAACTGCTTGGCGCCGTTGATGACCCAATGGTCGCCATCCCGCACGGCGCGGGTCTTGAGCGCGGACGCGTCGGAGCCCGCCTGCGGTTCCGTCAGGCAGAAGGCGCCCAGCATCTGGCCCGACGCCATGGCGCGCAGGTAGCGTTCCTTCTGCGCCGGGGTGCCGAATTTCAGGATGGGCGCGCAGCCGACGGAGTTGTGCACGCTCATGATGGTGGAGATGGCGCCATCGCCGGCCGCGATCTCCTCGATCGCCAGGACGTAGGACAGGATGTCAGTACCGGCCCCGCCCCATTCCTCAGGCACCAGCATGCCCATCAGGCCCAGCTCACCCATGGCCTTGAGCTCATCGGCCGGGAAGGCGCTGGTGCGGTCGCGTTCCGCCGCCCCGGGCGCCAGCCGTTCACGGGCGAAGGCGCGCGCCATGTCGCGCACCATGGCCTGTTCCTCGGTGATCAGCATGGGGTGCGTTTCCTCCTCGCTTTTGGCCGGTGCTTTTGGGCCGGCTTGCCAGTTGCGGCCACAGTAGACATGATCGATCCAATCTGAAATGACCAACCGGATCAAATCCGGTGATCGTTTTTGTCAATCTGTCGGGATGTCGTCGCGTGGATAGGATCCTCCAGGACAAGAACAGCGTCGCGCCCTATTTCGTGGAGGCGGCGCTGGCCTGCGCCACCGCGCGGGGCCTGGACGCCGCCCCCCTGCGGCGCAAGGCCGGGCTGGAGGACGTGCCCGCCGGCGCCCGCGTACCGGTGACGACCTACGGCACGCTGCTGCGCCTGCTGGCCCAGGTGACGGATGACGAGTTCTTCGGCCTGGACACGCGGCGCATGAAGATCGGCACCTTCTCCGTCATCTGCCTGCTGGCCCTGGGCGGCCGCGACCTGGGCCGGGCCTTGGACTTGGCCTGCCGTGGCTATAACAGCGTGTTCGACGGTATGCGGGTGGGCGTCCGCCGCCAGGGCCGCCTGGCCTGCCTGGAAATCCGCGCCACGCCGCCCGGGCCGCCACCGGCACTGTTCGCGCAGGAAACGTTGATGACCTACCTGCACGGTCTGGCCTGCTGGCTGGTGCGCCGGCGCATCCCCATAGCCGCCGCCGACGTCGCCCACCCCGCCCCGCCGCATGCGGAGGAGTACAGGGTGCTCTACAGCTCCACCCTGCGCTTCGGCCAGGATGCCGCCCGCCTGTGGTTCGACGCCGCCCTGCTGGCCCTGCCGGTGGCGCAGGACGCGCGCACGGCCGTCACCTTCCTGAACCGCGCACCGGAGAATTTCCTGGTACGCTACCGCAACCCGGACAGCTACGCCCGGCGCGTGGCCCAGATGCTGAGCCGCCAGCCGCCCGCCGCGTGGCCCGACTTCGACGCCGTGGCCCGCAGCTTGCGCTGTTCCCCCGCCACCCTGCGCCGCAGCCTGCGGCAGGAGGGGCGACCCTTCCAGGCCATCAAGGACGATTTGCGCCGCCGCGCGGCCGAGGCATCGCTGGCGGCGGGGACGGAACCCATCCCGGAGCTGGCGGCGCGGCTGGGCTTCGCCGAGACCAGCGCCTTCCACCGCGCCTTCCGCAAATGGACGGGCCAGGCCCCGGGCGCCTTCCGCGCGGCCAGCGGTGAACGCCTCAAATAAGCTTCGGGGCCGCCAGCAGCGCCTCGATCTCCAGGGCCGGCACCGGGCGGCTGATGAGGAAGCCCTGCATCTCGTCACAGCGCAGCAGGCGCAACAGCTTGGCCTGGTCCGCCGTCTCCACCCCCTCCGCCACCACCTTCAGGCCCAGGCTGTGGGCCAGCTGGATGATGGTGGACACGATGGTGGTGTCTTCCGATGTGGCGTCGATGCTGGAAACGAAGGCCCGGTCGATCTTCAGCGCCGTCAGCGGCAGGCGGGCGATATAGGCCAGCGAGGAATAGCCCGTGCCGAAATCGTCGATATAGACCTGCACGCCCATCTCGCGCAGGGCCGCGATCTTGGGGATGCAGGCCTGGATGTCACGCATCAGCACGCTTTCCGTGATCTCCAGATCCAGGCAGGCGCGCGCCGCCTCGTCCCGGTCCAGGCGGGCCCTCATCCCGTCCACGAAGTCATCGCGCGCCAGCTGCAGGGCGGAAACGTTGACGGCGATGCGCGGCGGCTTCAGCCCCTGGGCCCGCCAGCATTGGAAGTCCGTCACCGCCTGGCTCATGACCCAGTCGCCCATGTCGTGGATCAGGCCCAGCTCCTCCACCAGGGGGATGAACTCGGCCGGGCCCACGACGCCGCTCCCAGGCTCGTTCCAGCGGATCAGCGCCTCAAGGCCGGTGACGCGGCCGTCGCGCAGGTCGATCTTGGGTTGGTAGTGCAGCACATATTGCCGGTTTTCCAGCGCGGTGCGCAGCTGGGTTTCGCGCCGCAGGGCCTGGGCCAGGCGCTTGTTCATGCCCGTGGCGTAGAACAGCAGGCGCTCACGCGTGTCCTTGGCCTTCTTGAGCGCAATCTCCGCATGGGCAAACAGCGTTTCCCCATCCTCGGCATCGTCCGGAAACAAGGCCGCGCCCACGCGGGCGGACAGGCGCAGCTGCTCGCCGCCCGCCTGGATCACGGTGTCGAAGCAGGGAAGGATCCTCTCCCGCACCAGATGCGCGACGTCGCCCGCGCCCTTCACCTCCGGCACCAGCATGCCGAAGCAGTCGGCGCCGACGCGGCCCACTGTGTCGGTGAGGGGGGCCGCGACGGACAGGCGGCGGGCCACCTCGCGCAGCACCTCATCCCCGATGTCCAGGCCCAGGCTGTCGTTGATGCTGCGGAACCGCTCGACATCGACCAGGACCAAGGCCATCAGCCGCCGCTTGGCCCGCGCCCGCGCCACGTGCTGCGCCAGGCGGTCAGCGAACAGGCTGCGGTTCGCCAGGCCGGTCAGCCCGTCGTACAGCGCCAGGTAATCCAGGCGCAGGGCCTTGTGCAGGTGGTCCAGCGCGAAGGAGATGTTGCCCGCCATCTCGCGCAGCAGGGCCACCTCCTGCGCGTCGAAGCGGTCGGTCTCCATGGCCGACAGGACCATGACGCCCACGGAGGCCCGATCCACCACCAGGGGCAGCACCAGGGTGGTCATCCCCTCGATACACTCCACCGCCGCCATCGGCACCTGATCCTGCAAGGCGGAGGCAACGATGGTGTCCAGAGGGTGGACCGTCCTTCCCGGCGCCAAATCCACCTGCATCGGCGGCAGCGCCGCCAAGCTCACGCCGTCGGCCGCCACGGGAACCACCCGCCCCTCCTCGACCAGGCCGATCCACGCCTGGTGAAACTGGCCCTGGCCGGTGGCGATGCGGCAGGCGTCGGCGAACAGCTGGTGCTGGTCGTGCACGCGCACGATCAAGCCGTTGATGCCGCTGAGCACCGCCTGGGCGCGGGTCAGGCGGGCGATACGCTCCTCCAGCCGCAGGCGGTCGGTGACGTCACGGGCGATGCCCACCAGGCCGGTACCTTGGCCCTGTTCATCCACCACCGGCGCCACGGTGGCCGACACCCAGCGCTCCCCCAGCCGGCCCACTAAGTCCACCACCGGCTTGCCGGTCTGCAGCACCATGCGCTCTTGCGCCTCGACGGCCTCGGCCCGAACCGGGTCCAGGAAATCGCCCACCCGCTTGCCCAGGCAGGTCACGGGGCTTTCCACGCCCAGCTCACGGGCGGCGGCCCGGTTGACGCGCTGAAAGCGGTGGAGCCGGTCCTTGAAGAAGATGGCGTCCGGCATGCTGTCCATCAGGTGATGCAGCAGCCGCTGCTCCTCCAGCAGGGCGCGGTGCAGCTCGCAATGCTCCACCGCCTTGTCCACCACCCGCCGCAGTTCCCTCGGATCCCAGGGCTTGGTGATGTAGCCGAAGATCTGGCCCTTGTTCACCGCCGCCACCACGGCGTCCAGGTCGGAATATCCGGTGAACAGGATGCGCGGCGCGTCCGACAGGCGGCTGGCGATGCCCAGGAATTCATGGCCGCTCAGGCCCGGCATGCGCTGGTCGGAAATGATGGCCGACAGGTCGGACTCATGTTCCAGCAGCTTCAGCGCCGCCTTGGGCGAGGTCTGCAGCAGGACGCGAAAGTCATCCTCGAGCAGATCTTCCATGGCCGCCAGCACCTGGGGCTCATCATCGACCACTAGGATGGTTTTCGCGTCCTTGCTCTGGGCCATGGCTACTTTTCCTCCGCCTTCCGCGCCAGCGTGAGCAGCCGGGCGGCGATGTCACCCGGCTTCAGCACGGCGGTGGCGCCGCCCAGGGCGATGGCTGCCCCGGGCATGCCATGGACGATGCTGCTTTCCTTGTCCTGCGCGAAGGTGACCGCGCCCGCGTCGCGCATCTCACGCAGTTCCATGGCGCCGTCCACGCCCATGCCGGACAGCAGCACGCCCACGGCGCGCGCCCCGTGCACCCGCGTGACCGAGCGGAAAAAGTGCGACACCGCCGGCCGGGCGCTATTCTCCGGCGCGCCATGATCCAGCTTGATGGTCCCGTCGGCCCCCAAGCCCATATGGGCGTTGTCGGGTGCCAGGTAGAAATGCCCAGGGCGGGGCACGTCGCCCGCCTTGGCCACCTGCACCGGCAGGGCGGACCCGCTGGCCAGCCAGTCGGCGAAACCGCCCACGAACCCGGGGGAGATGTGCTGCACCGCCAGCAGCGGGATGGGAAAATCCGCCGGCAGGCCGGCCAGGATGGCCTGCAGGGCCACGGGGCCCCCGGTGGACGCGCCAATGGCGACGACAGCCGGGCGCGTGCCGCCTTGCAGGGTGGCTTCCGGCATGGGGCGGGCCACGGGTTCGCGGGGCAGCTTGGACGGGTTGGCCCAGCGCCGCACCACCTTGACCTCGGCCATCAGGCGCACCGTCTGCGCCAGCTCCGCCGCCTCTATGGCCTGGCGGGGATGGCCCACGCCCACCGGGCGGTGGACGAAGGCCACGGCGCCGGCGTCCAGGGCGCGGAAGGTCGCCGCCACATGGTCGCTCATGGTGCTGCTGACCACCACGATGGGGCAGGGCGTCTCTTCCATGATGCGGCGGGTGGCGGCCAGGCCGCCCAGGCGCGGCATGTGGATGTCCATCGTCACCACGTCGGGGCGATGGCGGGCCACCGCCTCCACCGCCTGCACACCGTCGACAGCGATGGCCACCACCTCGATGTCGGGTTCTCCCGACAGGATGGAAACCAGATATTCACGCAGCGTGGGTGAGTCTTCAGCGACAACGACCCGGATCATTAGAGGCTTTCCTTAGACCAAATGACTGACGATTTGCAGCAGGTTGCCCTGGTCGAAGCTGTCCTTGACCAGGTAGGCGTTGGCACCGGCATCAATTCCCCGTTCCTTGTCCTCGCGTGAGCCCAGCGAGGTGATCAGCACCACGGGCAGCTCGGCCAGCTTGGGGGTGCCGCGCACCTTGGTGGTCAACTCGAAGCCGCCCATGCGCGGCATTTCCACATCCGACACCAGAAGATCGAACTCCTCCCCGCCGGTCAGGGCGCCCCAGGCATCCACCCCGTCCACCGCGGTGCGCACCTGGTAGCCCGCCGCCTCCAGCAGGTTCTTGAACAGCGTACGTGCAGTGATGCTGTCTTCTGCAATCAATATGGACTTTTTTCGCGAGACGGCCACCATCGGTCGTGCGGTCGCGGGCGCCTGGGCCGCCCCCGCCAGCAGATCGGGGATGTTCAGGATCAGCGCCACCTCGCCCGTGGCCAGCACGCTGGCGCCGGTGACGTAGGGCGCCCGGGCCAGCTGCGGGCCCAGGCTTTTCATCAGCACTTCCTGCTCATCGCGCACGCGGTCGACGATGAAGGCGGTGGCCTGGCCGCCCCGGCTCAGCACCGCCACGGTATAGTGGCTGGGCGGCGCCTGGTTGCCGCGGGTGGGCGCCAGGCCCAGCACGTCGGCCAGCCGCACCAGGCCCAGGGTGCGGCCGTCCAGCACCACGGTCTCCCGGTTCTCCACCGTGGCGATGGCGCCCAGGGCCACGCGTGCCACCCGTTCCACCCCGCCGGTGGGCAGGATGAAGCAGGCGCCCTCCACCTCCACCAACACCCCGCGGAAGCTGGCCAGCGTCACCGGCAGGCGGATACGGAAGACGGTGCCCAGGCCCACGGTGGATTCCACCGCCAGGCCGCCACCGAGCCTTTCCACCTTCTCCTGCACGATGGGCAGGCCCAGGCCCCGGCCGGACACGTCGGTCAGCAGGCCGCTGGTCGACAGGCCGGACCGGAAGGCCAGCGCGCGGGCCTCATCGTCATCCAGGGCCGCCGCGGCCTCCGCCGACATCAGGCCCTGTTCCGCCGCCGCGTGGCGCAGGCGCGTCACGTCGAAGCCGCCGCCGTCGTCGGCGATGGCGATTTCCGCCCGGCCCGCCTCCGTCTGGGCGACGGTGATGGCCAGCGTCCCACGCGGGGCCTTGCCCTTGGCCTCGCGCGCCTCCGGCGGCTCGATGCCGTGGGCGATGGCGTTGCGCACCAGATGCAGCAGCGCGTCCTTCATCTCTTCCTGGATGCGGCGGTCGATCTCCAGGTCCCCGCCCCGGATGATCAGCTCCACCTCCTTCCCCTCGGCGCGGGCAAGGTCGCGCACCAGGGGGGCCATGGGGTCCAGCAGGGCGGACACCGGCACCATCAGCACCTGCTTGGCTTCATCCAGCAGGCTGTCCAGCATCTTGCCCAGGATGCGCAGATCCTGGCGGCCGGCATTGGCCAGCTGGGCGATGCGGCCGGACAGCCAGCGCAGGGTGTCGCCCTGCTGCTTCAGCAGGCGGGCGGCGGGGCTGTCCTCCGCCTCCTCCAGCCGGCGGCGGGCGCGCTCGTGCGAGCGCACGCGCTCCGCCACCTCCGATGCCAGCCCGCCCAGGTCGGCCACCTGCCGGCCGGCCGCCAGGCGGGCGGACACCAGCTCCTCGGCATGGCGCAGCAGCGTGTCGACCTTGGAGGTGGCGATACGCAGGGTGGGCCGGCTGCCGACGCGCGGCGCGTCCGCGGGGGTATCGGCCGAGGGGGTATTGGCCGGCGACCCCTCTTCCGCCGGGGGCGGGGCCGGCGGCTCCGTCCGGGCGGCAGGCTCGGGCGGCACGGCGGCCCTGGCCACCGGCTCCCGCCCCTCGGCATAGGCTTCCAAGGCCGAGACCAGGGCGTCCTGGTCGGGGCCGGCCACCACGCTGCCGTCCAGCAGGCCGCGCACCCGGGCGTAGCCTTGGTGCAGCAGGTCCATGCCGCCGGGGGTCAACGCCAGCCTGCCCCCCTTCAAGGCGGCGAAGACGCTTTCCATGGCATGGCACACGGCCACCACCGCGCCCAGGTTCACCGCGCGGGCGGCGCCCTTCAGGGTGTGCACCTCGCGGAAGGTGGTCTCCACCAGCTCCTGCGCGCGCTCACGCGGGGGCGACTGCTCCAAGGCCAACAGCCCGGCGGCGATGGCGGAGAGGTGCTCCTCCGCCTCCACCTCGAACATGGCCAGCAGCCTTTTCAGGAGCTGATCGTCCGACTGGCTCATGGGCCGGTCCTCAGGCCTGGTACTGGCCGGTGACGGTCTTCAGCTTGTGCCCCAGTTCGTTCAGGTTCTGGGCGGCGGTCTCGGCCTGTTTGGTGGCGTTCATGTTCTGCATGCTGGCCTGCTTGATGTTCTCCATGGCCAGCGCCACCTGGTCGATGCCCACCTGCTGCTGCTGGTTGGACGCGGCGATCTGGGTGGCGGCCTGGGTCGCCACGGCGATGCTCTGGGCCAGGCGATCGATGGCCTCGCCCGCCGCCACCGACTGCTTCACGCCGACGTCCACCGCCTTGCTGCCCTGTTCGGCGGCCAGCACGGCCGTGGCCGTCGCCTTCTGGATGTCGCCCAGGATGGAGCGCACCTGGGTGGTGGCCTGCTTGGACTGTTCGGCCAGGCTGCGCACCTCCTGCGCCACCACGACGAAGCCCTTGCCCTGCTCGCCAGCCCGCGCCGCCTCGATGGCGGCGTTGACGGCCAGCAGGTTGGACTGCTCGGCCAGGTCGTTCACCGTGGCCACGATCTCGCCGATGGCCTGACTCTGCTCGCTCAGCTGCATGACCGCCTCGGCGATGGCCATGATCTGCTCGCGCACCCTGGTGATGCCCTCGATGGACTGTTCCACCGCCTGCTTGCCGTTCTGGGAGACCTGGGCGGTGTTCTGCGCCGTCTGCGAGACGTACAGCGCCTTCTCGCTGGACACCTGGGAGGTCTTCTTCACCTCCTCCATCGTGGCGCTGGTCTGGGCCAAGGCGGTCGCCGTCTCGGCGGCGCTGGCCGCCACCTGGGCGGTGATGGTGACGATCTGGCTGGACGCCGTGCCCAGCACATTGGTGCCGTCGCGCAGGTCGCGCATCAGCTGGCGCAGGGTGCCGGCCATCGCATGGAAGGTGCGGCCCAGGCTGCCCACCTCGTCCGCCCGGTCACTGACCTCGATGGCGCCCGCCACCGTCAGGTCGCCAGCGCCGATGCGCTCCGCCGTGGTGGTGATGGTGCGCAGGGGGGTCGCGATGTTGCGGCCCAGGAACAGGCCGGCCACCACGACGAAGACAGCCGCCACCAGGGTGCCGACGCCGATGACCAGCACGGTGCTTTCAGCGCTGGCCGCCGCCGCCGCCTCCCGCGCGCGCAGCAGCTCGCCCTCGCCCGCCTGCATGGTGGCGACGATGCGGCGGATGTCGTCCATCGACTGCTTGCCCCGGTCGCTCAGCACCACGGCCTTCGCCGGCTCAAATCCCTGCAGGCGGCGCAGGTCGATGGTTTCCTTCAGTTCCGCCGCCTTGTCCTTGATGGGGACGCGCAGGCGTTCCAGGTTCTGCTGCTGCACCGGGTTGTCCAAGGTCAGGGTCGCCACCGTCTGCAGCGCCTGCTCCATGGTGTTCTGGCCCTGCCGGTAGGGTTCCAGGTACCGGTCCTCACCCGTGATGAGATAGCCGCGCTGGCCCGTCTCCATATCCTGCAGCGCGGTCAGCAGGCTCAGCAGCCGCGCCTGGACCTCATAGGAATGGGAGCGCAGCGTGGTGGTTTCCGTCAGCTGGCGGATGTTGCCGTACGACGTGGCAGCCACCACGAGAAGAATGAACAGGACGCTGCACAAGCAGATCCAGATTTTCATTCCGACAGAGTACTTCATGACCGGCGCTCCCGAGGGGCTGTGCGTGAACGGTGGACTGTTTCGAGGAGGGAGGGACGATGGCAGCGGCTTAGCCCGACCGGGCGACGGACCTGCCTTCGACGGTGAGATCCGGATCGGCCAGCAGGCGCTGGGCATCCAGCAGGGCGAGATGGGGCGGCACGACGCCGACGAGGTAATGGCGCTGGCGCCCGGTGACGACGCTGGGCGGCGCCTGCACCTTGGCGCGGGGCATGCGGGAGACGCCGACGATGGATGTCACCAGCAGGCCCAGGGCGCCCCCGCTTTGGCCGGGCGCCTGCGCCTGGCCCAGGACAACCACGCGGCGCAGCTCAGAGGATGGAACCGCGCCCAGATCCAGCAGACGGCCCAGGTGGACCAGCGGCAGCACCTGGCCGCGCACGGTGGTCAGGCCGGCGATGAAGGACGGCGCCTTGGGCACGGTCGTCAGCCTGTTGAGGGCCAGCACCTCCGTCACCGCCGCCGTCTCGAAGCCATAACGCTCCTGCCCCACCGTGAATTCCATGTATTCCAGGATGTCGCCGTCATCCTCCAGTACGGGGGGCTTGGCCAGTTCCAGCCCGCGCCGGTGCAGGATGCGGCGCGTCGTCTCCTCATCCGGGACCCAGCCGCGCTCCAGCGCCGCCGCCCAGCCGGCCAGGCGGCGGTGGATGTCTTCCCAGTCGATGCCCCGCCCTTCGGCGGCCCGGTCCATGGCCATGCCTTAGAACTCCCCCCCCATGGCCTGGCCCAGCGCCGCATGGGCGTGGGCGGCCACGTCCATCAGCCGACCCACCGTCATGCCTTCCAGATCCGGCAGGATTTCCTCCGGCCGGTGCCCCTCCAGCAGGCCCATGATGTTGCGGTAGTGCTTGCGCGCGTCCCGCATGCGGCCCTCGTTGCGGGCTAGGTTGGCCATGGCCAGGTGCGTGGCGATGGATTGCGGCGCCAGGAACAGCGCGCGCTGCAGCGAGGCGGCAGCGGCCGCAGCATCGCCCCGTTCCTGCTGGATCATGGCCAGCAGATGGTGCGCCTCAGCGCTGACCCGGTTGTGGTCCAGCACTCCCTGGCACCAGTGCGCCGCCTCCGCCAGTCGGCCCTGGTTGGCGTAGCTGCGCGCCAGCAGCAGCATGGCGGCGTCATCCGCCGGCGCGAAGGCCAGCCGCGCCTCCAGCTGTTCCACCGCCTCGCCATAGCGCCCCTGGTCATAGAGGGAGCGGCAATGGTCGAGGCTGGGCACAGGGGGCTTGACGGCGACAGTGGGCGGGGCCGCCACCGGCAAGGGCGCCGGTTCGGGCACCGGGGCCAGCGGCAGTATGGAGAAATGCTGGGTGACGGGCGCAGGGGGGGCGGCATGCGCCGGCAGCGGCAGCTTGCGGTAGACGGTGGCGCCCTCGAAGGGCACGAAGGTAAGGGGGGCGAACATGGGCGGGGCGCCGTCGACGGAACTGGGCAGCAGCCAGCCGTTATCCACCAGCGACCGCGCCAACCGCCGCACCACCCGGTTCGCCTGCGCGCCGTTGAAGTACATCAGCACGTTTCGGCACAGGATGACGTCCATGGCGTTGGTGTTGCTTTCCAGCGCCGGATAGGGGTCGTCCACCAGGTTGTGGTAGGAGAAGGTGACCATGCGGGCGATGTCGGGGCTGATGCGGTAGCGCCCGCCCGGCAGTGACGTGAAATAGCGGGCCCGCAGGGCCGGATCCACGCCGCGGAAGGACCATTCGCCGTAGACCCCCTCGGCCGCCCGCCGCAGGAAGCGGGGGTTCACGTCGGTGGCCAGCAGAGTGACGGTCCAGTCCGCCCGGTCGGGCAGCAGCGTGTCCAGCAGCATGGCCAGGCTGTACGCCTCCTCCCCCGTGCAGCAGGCCGCACTCCAGATGCGCAGGGACAGCAATCCCTTCGCCCGCCGCTCGGCGATCAGGTCGGGTAGGATCTTGCGGCCTAGGGCCTCGAAACTTTTGGGTTCGCGGAAGAAATAGGTTTCCCCTACGGTCAGCTGGCCGGCCAGGGCCTCCAGCTGCGCCCGGTCGGGGCCGCCCGCCGTCAACCAGTGCTGTACGGCCGCCAGGGTGCTGGGATAGCCCAATTCCACCGCCGCCCGCTCCAGGCCGCGTTCCATGTCGGTCCAACGATCGGCCGGGAAGTAAAGCCCGATGCTGGCGCTTAGCCGGTCCGACATGGCGGCAAGCAGGTTGTCCGGCAGGGTACGGTTCATCCGCCGCCCCCTTCGGACCCACCCTTGACCGCCAGCGCCCGGTCCAGCTGCTCCTCCTCCGCCGCCGACAGGAAACGGTCCAGATCGTGGATCAGCAACAGGCCATCCGACAGCCGCACCACGCCGACAATGGCGTCATCCGCCCCGGGGACCACGCCCTGGGCCGACACCCAGTCGACGGGCGCGCCCGCCACCGTGCCCACCACGCTGTCGACCAGCAGGACGACGGTGCGGCGCAGCCCGCGCGCCACGATCATGTGGTCGCTCAGCGACAGGGGGCGGCTGTCCAGGCCGAAGCGGCGGCGCACGTCCATGACCGGCACCACCTGGCCCTGCAGGTTGATGACCCCGCGCACCAGGCCCGGCGCGCCCGGCAGGGGCGTCACCGCCACGGCCCGCACCGCCCGCTCCACCATGGCCAGCGGCAGGCCATAGGCCTGGCCGTCGAGGTCGAAGCGCAGAAGGAAGGCGCTGGCGCCTTCCGCCGTGGCGGAGCCCGAGGTCAAGCCCCGCTCAATCATGGGCGTCCCCTTCCCCACCCGGCAACCCCACCGTGGCGGCGGTCAGCAGCAGCTTTTCCAGATCGACGGGCTTGCTCAGGAAGATCTCCAGGCCCACGGCGCGGCAGCGTTCCCGCTCCTCCGCCGTGACCCCGGCGGTCAGCACCACCAGGGGCGGCAGCGGCCGGTCGGGCGTACGCTGCAGGGCGCGAATCCGGGTCGTGGCCTCCAGCCCGCCCATGACCGGCATATGCATGTCCATGAACACCAGGTCGTAGGTGCCCGTGTCCACCGCCTGCACGGCGGCGGCGCCGTTGTCCACGATATCCACCTCATGCCCCACGCCGCGCAGGATGGTGGACACCAGGATCTGGGTGGACCGGTCATCTTCCACCAGCAGGATGCGGCGGCCACCCCTGGCGCGGCCCGACGGCGCTTGGGGCCCGGCTCCGGTGAGCGGAGGCAGCGCCGCCGCCTCTTCCGCCGACACGGCCAGCGGTAGTTCAAACCAGAAGCGGCTGCCCTGACCCGGCACGCTCTCCACCCCGATGCGCCCGTCCATGTGCTCCACCAGGCGGCGGCAGATGGCCAGGCCCAGGCCCGTGCCGCCGAAACGGCGGGCCGTGGTCTCATCCACCTGGCTGAATTCCTCGAACAGGCCGGACAGCCGCTCCGGCGGGATGCCGATGCCGGTGTCGGCCACGCACACCCGCAAGCGCGACGGCGCCCCCCCCAGGCCAGCCGGCGGCGGCAGCACCTCCGCCGTCAGGCTGACGCTCCCGGCCGGGGTGAACTTCACGGCGTTGGTCAGCAGGTTCAGCACCACCTGGCGCAGCCGGGTGGGATCGCCCATGATCTTGGCGGGCAGGGCGCTGGTCACGGCGGAGTTGAACGCCAGGCCCTTGCCGCTGGCCGAGGGGCGCACCAGGGCGATGCAGTCGTCCACCAGGGTGCGGAAATCCAGGGGCAGGTTTTCCAGGGTCAGGCGCCCGGCCTCGATCTTGGACAGGTCCAGAATGTCGTCCAGCAGGCCCAGCAGGGTGCGCCCCGCCTCCGCCTGCAAGGTCAGCAGGCGATGCCATTCGCCCGGGCTGACGCCACCGCGCAGCAGCAATTCGGAAAAGCCGATGACCCCGGTCAGCGGCGTGCGCAGCTCATGCGCCACAGTGGCGAGATAGCGCGACTTGGCCTCGTTGGCCATGTCGGCGGCCTTGCGCGCGGCCAGCAGGTCGCGGGCCGTGGCCGCCAGATCCTCCGTCCGCTCCGCCACGCGGCGTTCCAGCGTGGCGTGCGCCTCGCTCAAGGCCTGTTCCGCCTCCTTGGCGGCGGTGATGTCGCGGGCGATGGTGACGAGGCCCTCGGTCGCCCCCTCGCCGTCCTTGAAGGTGGAACGCACGACCGAGTACCAGCGACGGCGCGATGGCGCCTCCGCCGACGCCGGGGCGTCCTGCTGGATGTCGGTGACCGTGATGCCGGCCTCCAGGGCCGCCTGGTCCGCCGCCTCGCGCCGCGCCGCTCCCTCGGCCCCGATCTCCTGGTCCGTGCGGCCGATCAGGTCGTCGGGGTTGTCCACGCCCAGGGCCTTGGCATGGGCCACGTTGCTGCGCAGGTAGCGCAGGTTCTTGTCCTTGAAGGCGATGGGATCCGGCACGCTGTTCATCAGGTGCGACAGCAGCAGCCGCTCCTCCGCCAGGGCGCGGCGCACGGCGCAATGTTCCGCCGCCTCGCGAATCAGGCGGCCCAGCCGGTCGGGCGTCCATGGCTTGGGCAGATAGCCGAAAATCTGGCCGGCGTTGACGGCGGCGCCCAGGGCGTCGATGTCGGTGTAGCCGGTGATCAGCACACGGGTGGCATCCGACAGCTCGCGCGCCCAGCGCAGGAATTCATGGCCGGCCATGCCCGGCATGCGCTGGTCGGAAATGATGACCAGGGGGGCGATGTCGTCGCCCTCCAGCATGGCCCGGGCCTTCAGCGGCGACGTGCTGGTCAGGACATAGAACTCGTCCTCCAGCGCGTCGGTGACCGCCATCAGCACCTCCGGCTCGTCGTCGACCACCATGACGGTGGGCAGCTCCTGGGCGATCATTATGCTTCCCCCGGCATCGCATGCGCCGTTTGCGCAGGATCTGGCAGGGTCGGCGCGTCGGCGGACGCCCCGTCCATGGGGATCTCGATCACCACCTCTGTACCCCGCCCCTCATCACTATGGAATTCCAACCGCCCCCGGTGGCGCTGGATGATGCTATAGGAAATGGAAAGGCCAAGGCCAGTCCCTGACCCCACCGGCTTGGTGGTGAAGAACGGCTCACAGATGCGGTCGCGGATGGCAGCGGGGATGCCGTGGCCGGTATCCCGCACCGACAGGCGGAACATGGCCCCGTTCCGGCCCGTCGCCAGCGTGATGGTGCCCGTCCCCTCGATGGCGTCGATGGCGTTGCCCACCACGTTCATCAGCACCTGGTTCAGCGGCCCCGGCTGGCAGGTGATGCGCTTGGGTCCCTCATACCGCCGCTCAACCGTGATTCGGTCCGACAGCTTGTGCTGCAGCAGGGTCAGCACCGATTCCAGGCTGTCCTCGATCTCCACCTCCTTCACCTCCGCCTCGTCCAGGCGGGAGAAGGTGCGCAACTTCACCACCAGGTTTTCCACCCGGTCGATGCCCAGGCGCATGGCGTCCAGCCGCTGGCGCATCTTGTCCAGATCGCGGGCGCCCTTGTCGGACAGGTGGCCCTGCACCTCCGGCGTGATGGTCTCCAGGCAGCGCAGCACGGTGCCCAGATGGTTGCCGACGAAGGCCAGCGGATTGTTCAGCTCATGCGCGATGCCGGCCACCAGCGCGCCCAGCGAGGCCATCTTGGCCGCCTGCACCAGCTGCGCCTGGGTGCCCTGCAGCTCCTGGTAGGCCTCCGCCAGCTCGGCGTGCGACCGCTCCAGCGCTTCCGTCATGGCGGCGCGTTCCTGGGCGATGCGCCGTTCGTCGCGCGTGCGCTCCAGTTCCAGTTCCTTGTCCCGGAATTCGCCGCTGATGCGCAGGTTCTCCTCATGCAGGAACTTGCGGCGCAGCAGGGCGCGGATGCGGGCCTTCAGGATTTCGCTCTCGCCGGCCTTGCCCACGAAGTCGTCGGCCCCCGCCTCCAGGCCGCGCATCATGTCCTCCTTGTTGTCGCGGGAGGTCAGGATGATGATCTGGAACAGGCGGTCATGCTGGCGGCGCATCCGGTCCAGGTGCTGGCACAGCTCCGTGCCGCTCATTTCCGGCATGACCAGATCGACCACGACGCAGTCGAACTTCTCCTCCGCCATGCGGGCCAGCGCCTCGCGCCCGCTGGAAACGCCGATCACCTCGTGCCCGTCCTCCTGCAACTGGGCGGTGATGAAGAACAGGTAGGTGGGGCTGTCGTCCACCACCAGCAGGCGGCTCTGGCGGATGTCCACCGGCGCCTGGGCCGCCGCCGCCGTGGTCTTGCGCAGCAGGGCGCCCACCCGGCTCAGCAGGATGTCGGTGTCGACCGACTTGGGCACATAGGCGTCGGCGCCGCTGTCGTAGCCCTGGCGCTCCCGGTCGGCGGCGTGGCTGTCGGTCAGCATCAGGACCGACAGGCCGCGCGTGCGCATGTCCATGCGCACCCGGCGCACGAACTCGTCTCCGTTCATGCGCGGCAGATGGTAGTCGACGATGGCCAGGTCGGGCATTTCCCGGCCCAATTGCTCAAGCGCGCTTTCGGCGTCGCCACAAACGGTGACGGACCATCCCCGGCGCTCCAGCATCATCTGCAATTGCAGGGCCTGCGTCGGCGAATCCTCGACCAGCAGGACGCGGTGGGTGGACCCGCTCGTCATAGGCCGGCCCAGCCCGCCGCCATCCGCGCGGCGCACCCTCGCTGATCCGTCATTTCCGTCTCCAGGCCGGAACCCACCACGCACTGCCTTTTCCGGGACGTCATCCATCCCATATTGGTTAATGGGGAAAGTGCCGGTTTCTCAAACCGTTTTCCACCATTCCCTGATGAAGGGGAAACCGTGGCGCGTGGCCGCCCCCCTGTCGACTGATGCGTCATGGGTACCCCGTGCGGGAGAGCAGGGGGCCGGGCGTGCGGGCACCCCTGAGATCACCGGAAATCATAAGCGGGGGCGTCCGTCCGTGCGCGGGCTCATCCGCATAGATTCAACCGGGGAACGCGGCACATCCCCGTGGATTGCCCTCTGGCCCCCAGCGCCAGCCCGCCCTCTCATAATTGCGCGATGGGCATCCCATATGGGACGGTGGACCTGAAACCGGCATGCCCAGACCAAGGACTAGAGCGCACCCATGAGCACCACGCCCACCGATACCGACATCGCCACTGGCGCCGGCACCGCTGAGAATCCCCTGCTGGCCACCACCGGCCTGCCCGCCTTCGACGCGGTGAAGCCGGAGCATGTGGCCCCGGCGCTGGAGGCCGCCATCGCCCGGCACGACGCCGTGGTCCAGGCCGTCATCAAGGGAGGCGACCGCGGTTTCGACGCCGTCTGCCGCGCCATGGAACAGGCGGAGGCTGACCTGTCCGACCTGTGGGCCACCGTCAGCCACCTGCACAGCGTCGCCGACACGCCCGAGCTGCGGGCCGCCCATGCCGCAGCCCTGGAGCGGCTGATCGGCTATTCCTCCTCCGTCGCGCAGAATCCGGACCTCTACGCCGCCTATGCGGCCGTGGACCCGTCGGCCCTGGGCCCGACGGAACGGCGCCTGGTGGACCTCAGCCTGCGCAACTTCAAGCTGGGCGGCGTCGCCCTGCCGCCGGCCGAACGGGAGCGCTTCGCCGCCCTGCAGGTGGAGCTGGGCCGGCTGCAGACCGCCTACAGCAGCGCGGTGCTGGATGCGACCGAGGCCTGGGTGGAGCACATCACCGACGAGGCCCTGCTGGCAGGATTGCCCGAGGCCGACAAGGCCATGCTGGCCAGCCTGGCGGCGGCGCGCAATCTCGACGGCTGGGCCGTCACCCTGCACCAGCCCTCGGTGCGCGCCATCCTGACCTATGCCGACAACCGCGACCTGCGCGCCCGCGTTTACCGCGCCTATGGCACCCGCGCCTCCGATCAGGGCCTGAAGCCGGAAACCCTGGACAACGGCGACCGCATGGGCGCCATCCTGGCCCTGCGGCGCGAGGCGGCGGCGCTCCTGGGCTTCAATGACCCTGTGGACCTGTCGCTGGCCACCAAGATGGCGCGGTCGGGTGCCGAGGTCGTGGACTTCCTGCGCGACCTGGCCCGCCGCGCCCGCCAGCCGGCGCTGGCCGACAAGGCGCAGCTGGAGGCTTTCGCCCGCGACACGCTGGGCATTGACGCGCTGGAGCCCTGGGACAACGGCTATGTGGCGGAGAAGCTGCGCCAGGCGCTGCACAGCATCGACGACCAGAAGATCAAGGCCTACTTCCCCCTGCCCCGCGTGCTGGACGGCCTGCTGGCTCTGCTGCGCGACGTCTTCGGCATCACCCTGACGCAGGAGGAAGGCACCCGCGTCTGGCACAAGGACGTGCGCTACTACACCCTGTCGCGCGACGGCGTGCCCTTCGCCGGACTGTACATGGACCTGTTCGCCCGCACCGGCAAGAAGGGCGGCGCCTGGATGGCGGTGTGCCGCGCCCGCCTGAAGCGCCAAGACGGGACCCAACTGCCCGTCGCCTACCTCAACTGCAACTTCGCCCCGCCGGCGGGGGGCAAGCCCAGCCTGCTGAGCCATGGCGACGTGCTGACCCTGCTGCACGAGATGGGGCACTGCCTGCACCATGTGCTGAGCGAGGTCGACTATCCCTCCATCAGCGGCGTCACCGGATTCGAATGGGACGCGGTGGAGCTGCCCAGCCAGCTGCTGGAGAACTTCGCCTGGGACCGGCAGGTGCTGCGCTCCATGTCCGGCCATGTCGACACTGGCGAGCCCCTGCCCGACGCGCTGTTCGACGCCATGCTGGGCGCCCAGCGCTTCCAGGCGGCGCTGGCGCTGCTGCGCCAGGTGGAGTTCGCCCTGTTCGACCTGCAGATGCACCTGGACGCCGGCGTCACCGACGCCGCCGGCATCCAGGCCCTGCTGGAGCGGGTGCGGGCGGAGGTGGCGGTGCTGACCCCGCCGGAATGGCACCGCTTCGCCCACGCCTTCACCCACATCTTCGCCGGTGGGTACGCCGCCGGCTACTACAGCTATTTGTGGGCGGAGCGGCTGTCGCTGGACGGCTTCGGCAAGTTCCTGGAAGGCGACAGGGCGGCGGCCGGCGAGGCCTTCCGCGCCCAGGTGCTGGCCGTGGGCTCAAGCCGCCCCGCACTGGACAGCTACATCGCCTTCCGGGGGCGCGAGCCGGAAAACGATGCGCTGCTCAAGCGGTATGGGCTGGCGGCTTAAGCGGTGCCCTCAGACGGCGGGCGTGGCCATCCGGCCGCTTGCCTTCCTCACTTTCCAGTCCGCTACGCTCCCCGGAAAGCTCCGGCGCCCGCAGTCGCGGGCTACCAACGGCGCAGGATTAATCCCGCGCCGTTGGCTTTCTTGGAGCCAAGGTCAGAACAGGTGGCTGGCGGCCAGCACCAGGATCAGGCCGGTGACGGAGACGATGGTTTCCATCACCGACCAGGTTTTGAGCGTGTCCGCCGTGCTGAGACCCAGATAGTTCTTCACCAGCCAGAAGCCCGGGTCGTTGACATGGGAGAAGAACAGCGAGCCGGCGCCCACGGCCAGCACTAGCCATTCCGGCGCCACCCCGGATGTGGCCGCGACCGAGGTCAAGGCCCCGGAAGCAGTGATGGTGGCGACGGTGGCGGAGCCCGTGGCCAGGCGGATCATCACGGCGATGCCCCAGGCCAGCAGGATGGGCGACACCGCCCCCTGCTCGGCGAAGCGTGCCAGCGTGTCGGCCAGCCCGGCCTCCACCAGCACCTGCTTGAAGGCGCCGCCGCCGGCGATGCTGAGCAGGATGCTGGCTGCTGGCGCCATGGCCTCATGCCACAGCGCGTCCCAATCGACCGGCTTACCCCCACCCCATGTTCCGGGACTGAAGAAGGCGGCCAGGGCCACCAGGTTGGCCAGCAGCAAGGCCACCGGAGGGGCACCCAGCAGGGACAGCACGGGCCCGTGGCTCAGCGCCGGCACCGCCTTGGCGGCGATCAGCACCACCGGCAGCAGGATGACGGCCAGCGCCGTCCAGGGTGAAGGCAGCGGCCTGTCCGGCACCTCGGCCTGGGCGCCATCCCCGCCGGCGACATAGGGCGTGATCAAGCCGGCGAACACCGGCCCGGCCAGCACGGCGATGGGCAGGCCCAGCAGCACGCCCAGCACCAGGGTCGGCCCCACGCCGGCGCCCAGCTGGTCCACCGCGATGATGGGCCCGGGGTGCGGCGGCACCAGGGCGTGCAGCACCGAGAGCCCGGCCAGCGCCGGCAGCATCAGCAGCAGGCGCTGCCGTCCGTCCCGGTCGCCGGTGATCGGCAGGGCCGCAATGATGGGCAGCAGCAGGACGACGCCGGTTTCGAAGAACAGCGGCAAGCCCAGGACTAGGGAGGCCAGCAGGCAGCCCCACGGCCGCCAGCGCGGCCCCACCGCCCCCACCGTGGCATTGGCCAGGGCGGCGGCGGCGCCGGAGACCTTGAGCATGGCGCCTAAGGTCAGGCCCAGGGCCACCACCAGGCCCGCCCCGCCCATGATGTCGCCGAAGCCCTTCTGAAGGGCGGCCAAGGCCCGATCCGCAGCCATGCCCCGCGCCACCGCCAGGGCCAACGCCGCGCACAGCAGCGCCAGGAAGGGATGCAGCTTCAGCCGGATGATCAGGACCACGGCCAGGGCGATGCAGCCGCCCGCCGCCAGGACCAGCCAAAGATCGCCGCCTACCACGCGGCCGCCCCGGCATGACACACCCTTGGCTGGTAACCGGTATCGCCCAACGCCATCGCCCATCCTTCCAGGCCGTTCACTCCCGGACCGGAGCTTCCCTGGCGGGAGCGCTTTTGTCTACCGGTTCCCTTACGCTTACAACGGCGCCAGCAGCCAGTGCAGGCTGAACAGGCCGTCCGGGTCCACCCACACCTGCGTGGGCTCGAACCCCGCGGCGCGGGCCATGTTCTGGAAGGTGGCGGGCGCCAGCTTGTAGGAGTCCTCGATGTGGATGCGTTCGCCGGCGCGGAAGTGGAAGAAGCGGCCGGCCACGGCGGCGCGCTGCTCGCGCTGGCTGATGAGGAAGATCTCGATCTTCGACTGGTCCTCGTTGAAGTAGGCGTAGTGGCGGAAGCCGGACAGATCGAAGGTGCCGCCCAGCTCGCGGTTGATGCGGGCCAGCAGATTGAGGGAGAAGGCGGCGGTGACGCCCGCGCTGTCGTTGTAGGCGGCTTCCAGCACCGCGATGTCCTTGGGGATGTCGACGCCCACCAGCATCGCCCCACCCGGCAGCATGTTGGCGCACCGGGCCAGGAAGGCCGTGGCCGCCACCGGCGTCAGGTTGCCGATGGTCGACCCGGGGAAGAAGCCGACGCGGCGCCGGCCCACGGTGGGCAGCGACAGGGTCTGCTGGGTATAGTCGCCGCAGACGGCCATCACCTCGATCTGCGGCATGTCCAGGGCCAGGGCCGCCGCCTCGCGGATCAGCTGGTCGCGGGAGATGTCAATGGACACGTAGGAGGCGGGGCGGTCCAGCGCGTTCAGCAGCAGGCGGCTCTTGCGGCCGTCGCCGGTGCCGAACTCCACCACCTGCGCCTCCGGCCCCGCCAGCGCGGCGATCTCCGGCCCCAGGCGCTGCAGCATGGCCAGTTCGGTACGCGTGGGATAATACTCCGGCAGTTCGCAGATGCGCTCGAACAGGGCGGCTCCCGCGGCGTCGTACAGATATTTGCAGGGAATGCGGCGGATGGGGTGGGACAGTCCCGCCAGCACATCATCGCGGAAGCTGGCCGTGGCCGGCTCGAAATCCATGAAGCTCACACGATCGATCACGTCCGTCACGGTCATGGCGTCGTCCTCGCAAGTCGAATGCCGGAGAATTGCCAGCGCGCGGCCGGCGGGAAGAAATTGCGGTAGGTCTTGCGCACATGGCCGGCCGGGGTGGCGCGCGACCCGCCGCGCAGCACCATCTGGCCGCTCATGAACTTGCCGTTGTATTCGCCGATGGCACCATCGGGCGGGCGGTAACCGGGGTAGCCGGTATAGGCGCTGGCCGTCCATTCCCAGACGTCACCGTAGAAGCCGGTCGCAGTATGGGCATGGAAGCTGCCGTCGTCCCCGGGCCGCTGGCCCGCCTCGCCCGCCGCGATCTCCCACTCCGCCTCCGTCGGCAGGCGGGCGCCGGGCCAGCGCGCCTCGGCCCACTTGGCGTAGGCGTCCGCCTCATACTGGCTGACATGGCAGACGGGTTCATTGGGATCGATGGCGCGAACGCCGGACAGGGTCTTCACCTGCCACTCGCCCTCATCCCCCCGCTGCCAGTACAGAGGCGCCTGCCAGCCCTGGGCCTGCACGGTAGCCCAGCCATCGGACAACCACAGATCCGGACGGCGATAGCCGCCATCGGCCATGAAGTCCAGATACTCGGCATTGGTGACCACACGATCCGCGATCTCGAACGCCTCCAGCCAAACCTTATGGCGGGGGCCTTCGTTGTCGAAGATGAAGTCCTCCTGCCCCGTCGCGCCGATGGCGTAGAGGCCGGCGGGCACGCCGCGCCAGACCACCTCCCCCGCCGACAGCGCCGGCGTCGCCGGTGGCGGGAAGACGCCCGCCGGAAAAGGGTGCAGCAGCAGCGCGTGCTTGATGTCGGTGATGATCAATTCCTGGTGCTGCTGCTCATGCTGCAGGCCCAACTCCAGCAGGGCGGCGGCCCGGGCATCGACGCCCCCCGCCAGCCAGGCGTCCATGGCGCGGTCGACATGGGCGCGGTAATCCAGCACCTGCGCCACCGTGGGACGGGACAACAGCCCACGCGCAGGGCGCGGCCAGCGCTCGCCCACGCCTTCGTAGTAGGAGTTGAAGAGGTAGCGGAAACTAGGATCGAAGGGCTGATAGCCCGGCACCAGGGCCGTCAGCAGGAAGGTTTCGAAAAACCAGGTGGTATGGGCCAGATGCCATTTGGTCGGGCTTGCGTCCGGCATGGACTGCAGCGTCTGGTCCTCGGCGGTCAGGCCCTGGGTTCGGGCCAGCGTCTCCTGGCGGACGGCGCGATAGCGCGCCTGGGCATCGGCCGGCCGGTGACGCCCCGGCAGCGACAAAGGGGGCTGCACCGGCGATGCGGCGTCAGCCGGTACCGGATGGGGGGGTACCGGATGGGCGGGTACCGGAACGGCGAAAGGCACAGGCAATGTCCCCCTGGTAGAAAGGCCCCGATTGGAAAGGTCGGCAATCAGCCCCGCGCCGTCGCCGTAGCGGATGACTGAACCATGCCGGCCATGCCCCCGTATTGCACGGACTACGCGTAATCGTGTCGAAACGCGCAACGCCCCTTAAGGTTAGGACTCACCCGGGGGATTGCAAGGAAGGCAAGCATGGGGAACGGCCCCGGAAAACCAGGGCCGTTCCCGAAACGCCTGGGGTCAGCGGCTGCACAGCCGGGCGAGGATGAAGCCCGCGGCACCAGCCAGCGCGATGGCGGTCAGGGGTCGCGCCGCCACGCGGGTACTCACTTCCTGCACCGCGACATCGCCCTTGGCCTTGGCCAAGTCGGCCGCAGCGTAGGCGCCTTCGCGCAGGGCGTCATAGGCGGTGCGGCCAGCCCGGCTCGCGGCGGCGGCGGTATCCGCCGCGATGTCCGAGGCCTTACCGGTCACGTCGTCGATGCTCATGCTAGCCATGGAACTTATCTCCTTATCGTCTCCGGGATTGAAGTGATGGTGTTAAACCCGCGCCAGCGGTGATTTGTTCCCACCGTTCCGCCCGAGGCGGGGTACCTCTACCTGGATGGCCCTACCCCACCTTCCCGGGGCCGGACGGACGCTCAAGCCCGCCCAGGGCCGACAGCGCGTCGCAAACCGCCTTCATCTGTTCGGCGGTTTGCCCGGGGGTGGCGCCGGTCATGCTTTCCTCCGACGCGACCATCAGCAACTGCAGGTCATGTTCCCAATGCTGCAGCAACTGAATCTTCTGGTCGCGGGTGTACTGGTCGGACACGACGATGTCGTGCGGTCGCTCGAAATGGCTGGAAACGTCGCCCAAAAGGCGACCCAGGTCCTGGCTCGTCATCTTGTCCTCCGGCGTTTGGCGTGGGACAGGGGTGCGAAGGTCGGGCGTCAGGCTCTGCCTGTCAGCACCAGGACCAGCACGACGATCAGCACCAGGCCCAGCAGTCCGCTAGGGCCGTACCCCCAGCCGCTGCTGTAGGGCCAACTGGGCAGGGCGCCGATCAACAACAGGATCAAAATAACCAACAAGACGGTTCCGATCATGAGGGGCCTCCTGAACAGGGTTCGGTTGTCAAATCGCTGACGAACCCAACCACGCCGGCAGTCATTTGTTCCGACGTAGGCCATCCGGACCGGTCCCGAACCAATCTATGACTTTGGTCACGGCAGCGAAGCTTTGGCCGAAGCGCGTTCCTGCGAAAGAGGGTCGGACCATTGGCGGGGAACAAAGGCGGCGGGGCCTGATTTAGACTGCACAAACGACGGCCCAGCCCAGAGGGCAGGCCCAGCGCCCCGATTCCCTCCACCCCATGCCCGTTCCGTCACAGGACAGACGACCGTGGGACGGACGGGTCCCGGGGGTGACGCCGGGACACGAACGCCCTGGGCGTCGATGAGATGAAGGGACATCGTCATGCAGCTGTTGTTCTGCGTCGGCCTGGGCGTCGTCTTGGGCCTGGTCTGCGGCAGGATCGTCAACGGCCGACCGGGATTTTTCACGGTGGAGGCCCTGCTGGGCGCCATCGGCTCCGTCATGGGCGCCTTCTTCTTCGGCGGCCTGGGCGTGCCCGCCAGCGCCCCGGTATTCCTGCACACGATGCTGTTCGCCACCTTTGGCGCCGTGGCCGCCATGTTCACCCTCTATGCCATTCTCATGGCCGTTTATTGGGGCAGCACCTTGTTGCGTGAGTATGAGGACCAGGCGGCGGGCGACACTGAGCCGCCCCCGGCGAAGGCCCTGCCCGTCGAAACACCCCTGGCTGCGACACCCCTGGCCGTGACACCCCTGACGGTCGGTGCCCGGCAGATGGAAACCACCATCGGCCTTTAACCCATCTCTTTAACCCACCTGGCGAATGCCAATCAGCATATGGAGGACATCCATGCCCGCCAAATCCCAGTCCCAGCAGAAGGCCGCCGGCGCGGCGCTGGCCGCCAAGCGCGGCGACATCAAGAAAAGCGAGTTGAAGGGCGCCTCCCGCTCCATGGAGAAATCCATGAGTGAGAAGGAGCTGCACGACATGGCGTCGACCAAGCGCAAGGGCAAGGCCGAACACGTCCATCACTGAGCGTCGGTCACGACGCGCCGACAAGAATTGGCCAACCACGAATTGGTAGTCCCGCGAATGAGGGGGGCGGGCGGCGACGCCCAGCCCCCCTCCTCATATCTGTGCGCCGTCCCCGCCATATTGGCTTTATATCTGTGCGCCGTCCCCGCCATATTGGCTTTGCCCCCTTGCTGGCGCCGGCCAGGGCGCTATAGTCGGCGCCATGATCCGGCTGCCCCCGCTTCCCCTGCTGGCGTTGCTCACCCTCGTGATCCTGGTCACGGGCTGGTCGGCGCCCGCGCGGGCGCATGATTGCGGGCAGGCCGTCGCGGTGGCCGCATCCTCCGCCCTTGCCGCCGCCCCCGCCGACCATACTGTCGCGACCGCCGCCCACGACTGCCATGAGGCGGCTGACTGCTGCTGCGCCGGCGGAATGGCGGGCTGTGCCACGGGGTGCGCCGGCCTGCTGGTGCCGTCCGTCCTGCCGGGCGCGGAGCGGACCGCCGCGCCGCTGATGCTGCTGGCCGCCGGCGACAGCCGGGGCGCCGGCCTGGCCCTGGCGCCCGCCTTGGGGCCGCCCAGACCCAGCCGCATCGCCTGAGGCCCGGGCGCCCTTGGCGGGGCCCCCGCGCGTTCCACCGCGACCGGTTTGCCCTTTCTCCCGAGTTTTTCCCATGCCCCCATTTCTTGCGCGTGTCGCCCTGCTGGCGACCGTGGCGGGCTGCGCCCCCGTGGCGCCACCCGCCTTTTCGCCGGGACCTGGCGCCGCCGACGCCGGCGCCCCCGTGACACCCTGGATTCGCCCCGCCCCGCCCGCCGAGGCGGCGCCCGCCCCGGATGCGGTCCCACCGGATATGGCCCCCATGCCGGCCATGCCCGGCATGGACCATGGTTCCCACCATGGGAGCACGCCATGACCGTATCGAAATGGTTGACGCCGCTGATGATGGCCGGCGCACTGACCGGCTGCGCCACCGTCCCGCCCGAGGCCGGCTTCCCCGATGTGCAGAAGCAGCTGGAGGCCCGCGTGCCCCAGCGCGTCGCCTGGAACCGCGATGCCGCCGACGACGCCCAGGCCGGCCAGGCGGTGGCCGCACTGCTGGCCCGGCCGCTGACCGCCGACGGCGCGGTGCAGGTGGCACTGCTGAATAACCCCGGGCTGCAGGCAACCTATGAGGACCTGGGCGTGGCCCAGGCCGATCTGGTGCAGGCCGGCCTGTTGCGCAACCCCATCTTGTCGCTGGCCACCGAGTTTCCCACCAAGGGGGCGGAGCCGCCGAAGCTGGAATTCAGCGTCGTCGCCAATTTCCTGGACCTGCTGTGGCTGCCCGCCCGGCGGAAGGTGGCGGCGGACCGGTTCGAGCAGGTGAAGCTGACCGTCAGCGCCGAGGTGGTGGAGCTGGCCGCCGAGACCCGGGCCGCCTATCTGCGCCATCGCGCGGCGCTGGAGGAGGCGCAGACCCTGGCCCAGGCGCTGGACGCGGCGCAGGCGGCCTATGACCTGATGGTCCGCCTGAACCAGGCCGGCAACGTCAGCGAGCGTCGCCTGGCCACCGAACAGGCCGCCCTGGAGGAAACCCGGGTGGACAGCATGGAGGCCGCCGCCGAGGTCACCGCCACGCGCGAGACGCTGACCCGCCTGATGGGCCTGTGGGGCCCGCAAGCGCAGTGGAGCGTGGCCGGCGACCTGCCGCCCCTGCCCCCTGAGGAGCCGGGGCTGGCCAGCGTGGAAAGCGCCGTCATCGCCGGCAACCTGAAGCTGGACGCCGCCCGTCGCACCACCGCGGCCAAGGCCTCGGCCCTGGGCTTGGCCGATGCCAGCCGCCTTTGGACCGACGGTGAGCTGGGCGTGGCAGGGGAGCGAGAGACCGACCGGTCCCTGGTCATCGGCCCGTCCCTGACCCTCGCCCTCCCCCTGTTCGACCAGGGCCAGCCGGCCGTGGCCAAGGCGGAGGCCGAGTATCGGCAGGAGGCACGACGTACCCTGCAACTGGCCGTGGACCTGCGCTCGGAAGCGCGCGAAGCGCGCGACCGCCTGGTCCGCGCCCGCGATCTGGCGGACCATTACCTGCACACGGTGCTGCCCCTGCAGGACCGCCTGGTCCGCCTGGGCATGGCCGAATACAACTATATGCTGACCAGCCCGTTCGAGGTCATGGCCGCGCGACAGGCCCGCCTGACGGCCTATCGCCGCTACATCACCGCCGTCCGCGACTATTGGCTGGCCGACAGCGACCTGATCCGCCTGGCGGGCGGACGCCAGACCATTTCCCAGCCCACCCCCAACGAAGCGCCCCAGCCGGGAGGCCCGTCATGACCACCTATCTACCCTGGGGCCGTCGCCAGTTGCTGAAGTCCGCCGCCCTGCTGGGCGGGGCCGGCGCCCTGCTGCGGGGCACGCCGGCCGCCGCGCAGGACCACGCGCACCATACGGCCCCGGCCATGCCGGCGACCAATCCCCCCGCTAAGCCTCGCGCCATGTCCATGGACCGCAAGACGGTGGCGGCGTCGATCACCCCGCCGCGGCCGCCCAGGCTGGTACCCGGTACGGAGCGGCCGGCCACCATCACGCTGAACGGCGGCACCCTGCCCTTCGTCCTGAAGGACGGGGTCAAGGAATTCCACCTGACGGCGCATGAGTTCGAGCAGGAGTTCGCGCCCGGCTTCAAGGTCAAGGTCTGGGGCTACAACGGCAGCAGCCCCGGCCCCACCATCGAGGCGGTGGAGGGCGACCGGGTGCGCATCCTGGTCACCAACAAGCTGCCGGAGCCCACCAGCATCCATTGGCACGGCGTGCTGTTGCCCTCGGGCATGGACGGCGTCAGCGGCCTGTCCGCCCCGCCCATCCCGCCGGGGGAGACCTGGGCCTATGAGTTCACGCTGCGCCAGCACGGGACCCAGATGTACCACCCGCATTTCGACGAGATGGTGCAGATGGCGGTGGGCATGATGGGCATGTTCATCATCCATCCCAGGGACGCCGCCGTGGGCCAGGTGGACCGCGACTACACCATGATGCTGCATGCCTGGGCCATCCACCCCGGCACCTCGCGCCCCGATCCGGCCGTGATGCTGGAACACGACACCTGGACTATCAACGGCCGGGTCTTCCCCGCCGTGGAGCACCTGGTGGTGAAGACGGGACAGCGGGTACGCCTGCGCATCGGCAACGTGTCCATGCACGAGCATCCCATGCACATCCATGGCCACCACATGTGGGTGACGGGTACGGACGGCGGCATGATCCCGGAAGGCGCCCGCTGGCCGGAAACCACCATCCAGGTGCCGGTGGGCAGCACCCGCACGGTGGAGTTCGTGGCCGACAACCCGGGCGACTGGGCCTTCCACTGCCACAAGACCCACCACGCCATGAACACCATGGGCCACGACATCCCCAACTTCCTGGGCGTCAGCCAGGGGGAGGTGGCCCAGCGCCTGGGCGCGCAGCTGCCGGGCTACATGCCCATGGGTGAAGGCGGCATGGGCGACATGGGCCATATGGCCGGCATGATGCCCGGCCCGGCCAACACCCCACCCATGATGACCGGCACCGGGCCCTATGGCGGCCTGGACATGGGCGGCATGGTGACGGTGATCAAGGTGCGCGACGAGCTGGCCGCCGACTACCGCGACCCCGGTTGGTACAAGGCGCCCAAGGGCACCATGGCCTGGAAGGTGGGGTGAGCTAAACGCGCGGGACGGGACCGGAGCCAGACGCCATAGTCGGCACGGTTCCGTCCCGTTCCCGCCTGGTCTCCATGTCTGACACCGCCGTTTCCGCCCGTCACAGCCGCGCCGTGACCTACTTGGTCGCGGGCGCCTTTTTCATGGAGCTGCTGGACGGCACGGTGATCGCCACCGCCATGCCCCAGATGGCACGGTCCTTCGGCGTGGCGCCGGTGGACATGAACATCGGCATGACGGCCTATCTGCTGGCGCTGGCCGTGTTCATCCCCATCAGCGGCTGGGTGGCCGACCGGCTGGGGCCGCGCACGGTGTTCGGCGGCGCCATCGGCCTGTTCACGCTGTCGTCCCTGCTGTGCGGCCTCAGCCCCAGCCTCTGGACCTTCACCGCCGCGCGCGTGCTGCAGGGACTGGGTGGGGCGGCCATGGTACCGGTGGGGCGTCTGATCATCCTGCGCATCACGGAGAAGAAGGATCTGATGCGGGCCATCGGCACCACCGTGTGGCCCGGCTTGGTGGCGCCGGTGCTGGGCCCGCCGCTGGGTGGCTTCATCGTCACCTATGCCGATTGGCCCTGGATCTTCTTCCTGAATCTGCCCCTGGGCCTGGCGGCGCTGGCCATGACCATCGCCTGGGTGCCCCATGAGCGCCCGACCGACTCTCGGCCCCTGGATGTGAAAGGCTTCCTGCTGTCGGGCGCGGCCCTGGTGGCCCTGGTCTTCGGACTGGACACCCTGGGCCAGGGCGCGCGGGCGCCTGTGCAGGCCGTCGGCGGCATCGCCCTGGGCCTGGTGCTGTCGGTCCTGACCATCCGCCATTGCCGCCGCCATCCGGCGCCGCTGTTCAAGCTGGACGCCTTGCGCCTGCCGACCTACGCCATCACCGTCTGGGGCGGTTCGGTGCAGCGGGTAGCCATCGGCACCGTGCCCTTCCTGACCCCGCTGCTGTTCCAGACCGTGCTGGGCCTGGACGCCTTTCAGTCCGGCACCCTGGTGCTGTGCATCTTCGCCGGCAACCTGTCGATGAAGATGGTGACCAACCAGGTGCTGCGCCGCTTCGGCTTCCGCCGGGTGCTGCTGGTCAACGGCGTGCTGATGTCCCTGTCGCTGGCGGCCTGCGGCCTGTTCACGCCGGACACGCCCAAGGCGGTGGTGGGGCTGGTGCTGTTCCTGGGCGGCCTGTTCCGCTCCATGCAGTTCACCGGCCTCGGCACCATCCAGTTCGCCGACGTGCCCAAGGAGGAGGTCTCGGCCGCCAACACCCTGGCCGCCATGCTGGGGCAACTGACCTCCGGCCTGGGCGTGGTGGCGGGGGCGCTGGCCTTGAACCTGGGCGCCTTCCTGCGCGGCCATCCCCAGGGGCAGTCGGATCTGACCGATTTCCGCAACGCCTTCTTCGTCATGGGGGCCGCCGTGCTGCTCAGCCTCTACGACGCCTGGAAACTGGCGCCCGATGCCGCCCAGAACGTCAGCGGGCACCAGCGCGCCTGACGCGAAACCGGATGCGCCGCGACGTCGCCCGTCAGCCCCGCGCGGCGGGACCCCCGGCGGGAGCCCCAGCGGGAGCCCCAGCGGGAGCCCCAGCGGGAGCCCGGGTGCTGGCGCGGATGATCAGCCCGCCTTCCACCACCGCCCGCACCGGCTCGGCCTGGGGGTGGGATATCTGATCCAGGGTGGCGCCGACCACCATGGACACCATGTGGTCGATGGGCTGGGAATATGTCGTCAGGTCGAAACTGGACCAGGCGGCGGCCCCGACATTGTCGAAGCCGACGATGGACAGGTCACGGCCGGGGACCAGGCCGAACTCGAACCGCGCCACCTCCAGCCCGGCCATGGCCATGTGGTCGTTGGCGTAGAAGATGGCGTCCGGCGCCTGGCCGCTGGCCAGCAGGGCGCGGGTGGCGATCTTGGCGCCCATGTGGTCGTAATGCCCCACGGCACGGGCGACGCCGAATCCCTGGGGTTCCAGCACGGCGCGGTACGCCGCCTCACGATCCCGGCTGGTGGAGGAGCTTTCCAGCCCGGCGACATAACCGAAGCGGCGGTGTCCCATGGCCAGCAGGTAGTTGGCGATGGCCCGGCCGCCGCCCTCGTTATCGCCGGTGACGCTGGACACGGTGGGGCTGTCGGTCTTGCGGTTCAGCAACAGCACGGGGATGCCGGCCGCCCTGCACTCCTCCGCGAGGTGTGAGGACAGCATGACGGAGGCCAGGATGACCGCGTCGACGCGGTAGCTCAGCATGTCCGCCACCACCGGGTCGCCGCTACCGGGTGGGCTGGTGAACAGCAGCAGGCGGTAGCCTTCCGCCTGGAAGGCGTGGGACAGGGCCTGCAGCAACTGTGGATAGAACTGGTTTTCGAGATAGCCCACCACCACGCCGATGGTCCTGGACTGCCGGGTAATGAGGGAACGGGCGATGAGGTTGGGGCGGTAGCCCAGCTCCGCCGCCGCCTTCAGGACGCGGTCGCGGGTGGCGGGGGCGATGCTGGCGCCCTCGGTGAAGGCACGGGACACGGCGGATTGCGACACGCCGGCGTGCGTCGCCACGTCATAGGCCGTGGGCAACAGCGCCACGCCCCCAAATCCCCGCACCGGCCGCTTCGCCACGCTGCCCCCACGCCTCATCCGCCCGGTCCCGCCCCGGATTTCGCGGTCCGACTTTAAAGGGTCGACAGCGCGGATTCCACCAAGGCGTCCACTGTGCCGTCATGGCGGAAACCCGCCGCGTCCGCCGCTGGCGTCGACAGCGGCGGATGGGCGCCGAACGCCGCCTCCAGCCCGGCATCCGGGGCATAATCGACCAGGCCGGCATCCGTCCCCGTGCGGCGGGCGATCGCGGTGACCAGATCCCCCATGGCAAGGCGCAAAGCCGGCAGGGTAACGGCCCCGCCGACGGGCATGAGTGCGCCATCGACGGTGGCGGCGTGCAGCAGGTTGTCGACGCAGCGGTCCAGCGACATGGCCCAGATGGCGGCGGCGGGCGACACCGGGCAGGTATAGGGCCGACCGGCGGCCAGGGCGTGGAACACGTCGCTCATGAAGGCGGACTTCAGGCCGGTGGCCCCGCCGGGCCGCGCCAGGATGCCGGACAGGCGGATGGCCACGGGATCGACCAGGCCCCGGCGGCGGTAGTCGTCGAGCGCCAGTTCCACCATGCGCTTGTGGGTGCCATAGGTCATGGCGGGCTGAAGCGGCGTCGCGTCATCGACCAGCGCCGGCATGGGGTGGCCCAGCACGGCGATGGTGCTGGTGTAGACCACGCGCAGCGGCGGCACCCTTCCCGCGTGCGCCGCGGCCGCCGCCTCGATCAAATCCAGCGTGCCGTCCAGGTTGACCTTGCGCGACAGCGCGGGATCGCGGGCCGCCGCCCCACCCGGCAATGCCGCCAAGTGGAACAGCACGTCGGCGCCATCCGCCACCAGCCGGGCGCGCACGCCGGCATCCGACAGGTCGCCTGCCACCCGCGTCACGCGGATGTCGTCCAACTCCGGCGGGTCCAGATCGGCCAGCACCAGCCGCTCTACCACCCGCCCGTCCAGGCCCTGGGCCAGCAGGCGACGCGCCAGGTGGCGGCCGACAAAACCACCGGCACCGGTCAGTATGATCCTCATGGGGTTCCCGCTTTTGCTTGATTGGCCATCTCAATCGGCCACGATAGGCCGTCCCCGTTCCACCGCATAAACGATAAGGCGGAGGCATGGTATCGACGGCACCGAAGGATCAGGCGCGCGTCTCCTAAACACTGGCCGGCACAACCCGCTGGTCGATACGGCCGAAGACGGATCGTCCATCGGCGCCAAGCACCTCGATGCTCACCGTGTCGCCAAACTTCATGAAGGCGGTCTTGGGCGCAGGCTCCAGTCGTTGGCCAGCATGACCAGGCGCACAGCGTCGCGGGCGGCGGCCTCGTCCGCCCCCATGGGGACGTCACCGACGACAATGGCGAATTCCGCCTCGAAATCGATGCCATCCTCGTCACTGACGAAGGGTGCCTCACCCTGCGGCGGCAAGAAATCATCCGACCCGCCCTGGTACATGACGGGAATGACATCGGCCTGGGGGATGGGCGGAATGTTGAAGGCCCGGTCCAGCAGGCGGCCATGCGCCAGGTAGGAGGAACCATCCAGCCACTGATAGGCGCGCGGCAGGGGCGATTCCGCCTGGGCCTGGTCGAAGGGAAAGGTGTCGTCCATTTGCCCGGCGTTGAGGGCGTCCGACAGCGCCGCCAGCCGGGGCGCCACCGCGTCCCAGCGGTCCAGCGCCGCCTGCAGGGTGGGAACGACGCCGCCGGCATCGACGGCACGGGCCAGATCGCGCGACACCACCACCAAGCGGCCGTCGCGGCTATCCGCCGATTTGTACGTCGCGAGCTTCATAGCCTCTGATCTTTCAGGAGAGGGTTCAGTCAGCGGTCCAGCCGCCGTCGATCATCATCGACGTGCCGGTCATGAGAGCCGAGGCGTCGGAGGCCAGGAACACCACCGCCCCCATCAGATCCTCCACCCGGCCCAAGCGGCCCAGCTTGATCTTGGCGAGAACGCTGGCCAGGAAGTCCTTGTTCTCGAAGAAGGGCTTGGTCAGCGGCGTCTCAATGAAGGTAGGGCAAAGGGTGTTGGACCGGATGCCGTGGGGCGCCAGGTCCAGGGCCATGGCCTTGTTCAGCCCCTCCAGCCCCCATTTGGAGGCGCAGTAGAGCGTGCGGGTGGGCCCGCCCACATGCCCCATTTGCGAGGACATGTGGATCAGGGAGCCGCCCCGGCCAGCATTGACCATGCCGTCCGCCACGGCCTGGGCCACGAAGAAGGCGGCCTTCAGGTTCAGGTCCAGCACGGCGTCATAGTCATTCTCCGTCACCTGGATGAAGGGCTTGGGCCGGTTGGTGCCGGCGTTGTTCACCAGGATGTCGAAGGAAGGTTGTCCGGCCAGGGTCGCGCGGACGCCGGCGGCGTCGCCGACGTCCAGCGCCAGGGCCTCCGCCGAGCCGCCCTGCTCCCGGATGGCCGCCGCCACCGCCGCGATCTCGCCTTCGGACCGGGCGGAGACGACGACGTGGGCGCCGGCGTCGGCGAGGGCGGCGGCGCAGGCCGCGCCTATCCCCCGGCCCCCGCCCGTCACCAGGGCACGCCTGCCCTCCAGGCGGAAGGTCGGGGTACGCGGCAAGCTGGTCATGGCGGTCACTCGGCGGCGGAGAGGGGTGGCACCGCGCTGGCATAGGGCACGTTGCGGCGGCCGTAGCGGCGGACACGGATATTGGCCTGTTCGCCATGGCCGGCGAAACCCTCCAGCGCGCACAGGCGGGAGCAATACTCGCCCACCAGAGCCGACGCCTCGTCCGTCAGCACCCGCTGATAGGTGCAGGTCTTGATGAACTTGCCCACCCACAGGCCGCCGGTGTAGCGGGCGGACTTCTTGGTCGGCAGGGTGTGGTTGGTGCCGATGACCTTGTCCCCGAAGGAGACGTTGGTGCGGGCGCCCAGGAACAGGGCGCCGTAGTTGGTCATGTGGGTCAGGAAGTAGTCCGGGTCGCGGGTCATGACCTGGACGTGTTCGGAGGCGATCTGGTCGGCGATGCGTACCATCTCCTCCTCACTCTCAGCCACGATGACCTCGCCATGGCGGTCCCAGGCCTGACGGGCGATGTCGGCCGTGGGCAGGACACCCAACAGGCGTTCCACCTCCGCCATGGTGTCGCGGGCCAGCTTTTCCGAGGTGGTCAGCAACACGACCGGACTATCGGGCCCATGCTCGGCCTGGCCCAGCAGGTCGGTGGCGCACAGCTCTCCATCCACGCTCTCATCGGCGATGACCAGGGTCTCGGTGGGGCCGGCGAAAAGGTCGATGCCGACGCGGCCGAACAGCTGGCGCTTGGCCTCGGCGACATAGGCGTTGCCGGGGCCGACCAGCATGTCGACCGGGGCGATGCTCTGTGTGCCCAAGGCCATGGCGCCCACCGCCTGGATGCCGCCCAGGCAGTAGATTTCATCGGCGCCGGCCAGGGCCTGGGCCGCGACAATGGCGGGCGCCGGCTTGCCATGGAAAGGCGGGGCGCAGGTCACCACCCGCTTCACCCCCGCCACCTTGGCCGTCACCACCGACATGTGCGCCGACGCCAGCAGCGGGTACTTGCCGCCGGGGACGTAGCAGCCGGCGGCGTTCACCGGCACGTTCCTGTGGCCCAGCACCACGCCCGGCAGCGTCTCCACCTCCAGGTCCCGCAAGGCGTCGCGCTGGTGCTGGGCGAAGGTGCGCACCTGGGTCTGGGCGAATTCGATGTCCTTCAGATCCTGGGCTGACAGGCTATCGATGCAGGCCTGGATTTCCGCGTCGGTCAGGCGATAGCTGTCGCGATCCCACGCGTCGAATTTCACCGACAGCTCGCGCACCGCCGCGTCGCCGCGCGCCTGGATGTCCGCCAGGATGCCTTCCACCGCATCCCGCACCTTCCGCTCGGTCTCCGCCACCACGGCCGCGTCCGCGCCGCGCTTCAGCCACTGCGCCATCCTGGTATCCCTCTCCTTTATGACCGCCGGCCGCAGGTGCCCATGGTCGTGAATTCGAATGCAAATAAATATGCGTCCAGGCGCAACGCACTGTCAAATCAGCAGGGTTAATGGCTCATATCGGCGACACCGCTACAGCAATGCTCTATGAATTCGGATGCATTTCAATGCCGGATGGAGGCCCCCTTCCAACGAACCGGGCAGCGGCACCGGGAAATGGTGCGGCAACCAAACTAACCGCGCGCAAAAAGCCGACGCGACAAAATACAACCGCCTGCCATTGCCACTACAAAAAGTGTTAATGCCTCTGCCCGGGTGCGTTACCCTGCGCTCGCCCCTAGTAATGGGCCCCCTTCGGGAATGAATCGCGGACGCAGCTGACCAGATGGCCGAAAAGACACTGAAGCCCGGCAACGACCTGATGAAACGGGTGCAACAGGCCTTCCTCACCTACGGCTACAGCGACCTGACCATGGTGGACCTGGCGGAGGCCTGCGGCTTCACCCGCCGGGCCCTGTACCACTATTTCAGCAACAAGGAGGACGCGTTCAAAGCCACCATGCGGCATGAGAACGCGGCCCTGATCCAGGCGGGGATGGAGGCCGGCGCCCGCGTCCGCCAGGCCGGCGGCAGCGCGCTGGACATCATCACCGAGATCATGGACGTGCGTTACGGCTACACCCGTCGCGTCCTGTCCAAGTCCCCCCACATCATCGACCTGAACGCGGAGGCGTTCAAACGCGGCCGCGAGCAGATGATCGAGGCCGCAATCAATTTCCAGGCGCAGCTGGAAAAGCTGCTGCGGGAATTGGAACAGGACGGCCTGCTGCGCCTGTCGCCGGAATTCACCCACGCCATGGCGGCGCAGGCCTTGGCCGACGGCGGTCGCGCCGTGAACCAGAGCCTGCCGCCCTTCCCCGCCGAGCACCTGACGGCCCGCTACCGCGCCATGTGCCGCGCCGTGCTGTTCGGCTGCGCGACATTGCCCGAGCCCCAGGCCGAGTAGGCCGCACGCCTCAGAACGCGCGGCGCAGCGTCAGGTTGATGCGCCGCGCGCCCAGCAGCGGGTGCACGCCATCCTTCAGCGGCAGGACGCCGTGATGGAACAGGCGCGATGGCCCGCCCCACACCACGACATCGCCATGGGCCAGGGCCACGCGGCGCACCGGGTCGGTGCGCTTCAGCCCGCCGAACTGGAAGGTCGCCGGTAGGCCCAGGGACAGCGACACGATGGGGTGGCCCTTGTCCCGCTCATCCCGGTCCTGGTGCAGGGTCAGGCGCGCGCCGGGTTCGTACTGGTTGATCAGGCAAGCGTCGGGATCGAACCCGGCGTAGCCGGCCTCCGCCGCGGCCACGCGCGCCAAGTCGCGCACGATCTCCGGCAGGGGCGGCCACGGCAGGCCGGTCAGCGGGTCTTGGGACGCGTAGCGATAGCCGGACCGGTCGGTGACCCAACCGGCGGGCCCGCAGTTGGTCATGGCCACCGACATCTCGAACCCGCCCGGCGTCATCATGCGACGGAAGGGGGCGGCGGCCGTGACCTGCGCCAGGGTCACCAGCAGATCCTCGACACGGGGCAGCGCCCAGCCGCGCAGCAGCACGGCCCCCGGGCCGATCTCCTCCCGGGCCGGCGGGGGTGGCTCCAGCCCGGCCAGCAAATCCATCACAACTTATCCCAAGCGCTCGATGAGGGCCATGGCGGCGACGGGGTTGCGCACCTTGTGGCCGCTGATGACGTAGAGATAGACATCCTTGCCGCCCGATGCCCAGTCCTTGGCCTTCTTGGCCCAGGCGTCCAGGGCAGCCTCGCTGTAGCCTTTCTCCTCCCCCTCCGTCGTGCCCATGATGCGGGCGTAGGTGAAGGGGGCGGTGTCGACCTCGATCTCCGGATACTCGCTGTCGGCCGCGTGGATCACGGCGACGCCGTGCTTGCGGGCCAGCTCCGCGAACTGCGGATCGCGGAAGCTGTCATGCCGCACCTCCACCGCGTGACGCAGGGACCGCCCGCCCGCCTCGGCCGGCAGGGCCGCCAGGAAGGCGCCGAAATCGTCGGGATCGAACTTCTTGGTGGGCATGAACTGCCAGTTGATGGGCCCCAGCTTGTCCTTAAGTTCCAGCACGCCGCTGTCGATGAAGCGCTGCACCGACTCCGCCGCCTCCGCCAGCACGCGGCGGTTGGTGGTGAAGCGCGGGCCCTTGAGGGAGAAGACGAAATCGTCAGGCGTCTCGTCATGCCACTTGGCGAAGCTCTCGGGCTTCTGCGAGCCGTAATAGGTGCCGTTGATCTCGATGGAGCTGAGCTTGCGGCTGGCGTATTCCAGCTCCCGCTTCTGGGTCAGGCCATCGGGGTAGAAGGTGCCCCGCCAGGGCTCGTACGTCCAGCCGCCGATGCCCACCCGGATACGGCCCTGCTTCGCCATCGCTTCCTCCCCTCGCCAATCGCCCAGGTCGCAAGCGCGTCGCATAGCGCGCCGCGCATCGTCCGTCCCCCCGTTTCCCAACACGGAAACGGGCGGCCCCGCCATAGGTGGGGCACGCCCGGGAAACGTCAACGGTGACGGAAGGAAGAACACCTTCAGGCCTTCAGCCGTTCCGCGTGCCATTCCAGATGGTCGCGCATGAAGGTGGAGATGAAGAAGTAGGAATGGTCGTAGCCGTCCTGCAGCCGCAGGGTCAGGGGGATGCCGGCATCGGCGCAGGCCTGGCGCAGCAGCTCTGGCCGCAGCTGGTTTTCCAGGAAGCTGTCGGCCGTGCCCTGGTCCACCAGCAGGTCGGGCAGCCGCGCCCCATCCTGGATCAACGCCACGGTGTCGTGGTGGCGCCAGGCGGCCGGGTCGTCACCCAGGTAGCCGGGCAGCGCCTTCTGCCCCCAGGGTACCTGGGTGGGCGCCACGATGGGCGCGAAGGCGGAGACGGACTTGAAACGGCCCGGGTGGCGCAAGGCCACGGTCAGGGCACCGTGCCCGCCCATGGAATGGCCGGTGATCCCCTGGCGGTCCATATCCACGGGGAAGTTGGCGGCCACCACCTCCGGCAATTCCTTGGTGACGTAGGACCACATGCGGAAATGCGGCGCCCACGGCGCTTGCGTGGCGTCGACATAGAAGCCCGCGCCCTGGCCCATGTCCCAGGCGGCATCATCGGCCACGCCCTCGCCCCGCGGGCTGGTGTCGGGGCAGACGACGATCAGGCCCAGCTCGGCCGCCGCCTGGCGGAACTCGCCCTTGTCGGTCACGTTGGCGTGGGTGCAGGTCAGGCCCGACAGGTACCAGACCACGGGCAGCTTGGCGCCATTCGTGGCTTGAGGCGGCAGGAAGACGCTGAACACCATGGGCGTGCCGGTCTCGGCCGAGGCATGGCGGTAGACGCCCTGGATCCCGCCATGGCTGCGGCTGGTGGATACGGTCTCAAGGGTCATGAGGGGGCCTCCAGACATAGGAAGACCGGGCGCGGCGGCCGCGCCCGGTCCTGACGGCGGATCAAATCAATACACCACCACCGAGCGGATGCTTTCGCCAGCGTGCATGAGATCAAAACCCTTGTTGATCTCGTCCAGGCTCAGGGTATGGGTGATCATGGGGTCGATCTGGATCTTCCCGTTCATGTACCAGTCGACGATCTTGGGCACGTCGGTGCGGCCCTTGGCGCCGCCGAAGGCCGACCCCTTCCACACCCGGCCGGTGACCAGCTGGAAGGGGCGGGTGGAGATCTCCTTGCCGGCCTCGGCCACGCCGATGACGACGGACACGCCCCAGCCGCGATGGCAGGCTTCCAGCGCCTGGCGCATCACCACCGTGTTGCCGGTGCAGTCGAAGGTGTAGTCGGCGCCGCCGTCGGTCAGGGCCACCAGGTGCTGGACGATGTCGCCCTCCACCTTCTTCGGGTTCACGAAATGGGTCATGCCGAAGCGGCGGCCCCATTCCTCCTTGCTGTCGTTGATGTCGACGCCGACGATCTTGTCGGCGCCCACCATCCTGGCACCCTGAATGACGTTCAGGCCGATGCCGCCCAGGCCGAAGACGACAACGTTGGCGCCGGGTTCCACCTTCGCCGTCTTCACCACGGCGCCCACGCCGGTGGTGACACCGCAGCCGATGTAGCAGGAGGTGTTGAAGGGCGCATCGTCCCGGATCTTGGCCAGGGCGATCTCCGGCAGCACCGTGAAGTTGGAGAAGGTGGAGCAGCCCATGTAGTGGAAAATGGGCTGGCCCTTGTAGCTGAAGCGGCTGGTGCCATCGGGCATCAGGCCCTTGCCCTGGGTCGCGCGGATGGCGGTGCACAGGTTGGTCTTGCCGGACAGGCAGGATTTGCACTGGCGGCATTCCGGCGTGTACAGCGGGATGACGTGGTCGCCCGGCTTCACGCTGGTGACGCCCGGTCCCACCTCGCGCACGATGCCGGCGCCCTCATGGCCCAGGATGGACGGGAACAGGCCTTCGCTGTCCAGGCCGTCCAGCGTGTAGGCGTCGGTGTGGCAGATGCCCGTCGCCATGATCTCGACCAGGACCTCACCCGTCTTCGGGCCCTCCAGGTCCACTTCCACGATCTCCAGGGGCTTCTTCGCCTCGAACGCCACGGCGGCACGGGTCTTCATGGGTGCGTTTCCTATCTGGTGCAGGATTGATGCCGGCGCCTTCCCCTTCAGAGTAAGGGAAACCGGCCCGTGAGCCGCCACCTTACGCCAAGGTGGGCGCTCCCGTCCGCGCGACTATAGTATCGATTTTCCTGGCAATGCCCGCCGCCACTCGGCAAATCATTGTTGCTGACAGGCAATAATCCAAGGGCGCCTTTGCGATGGCACGCTGGGACGGCATCGATGAGTTCATCGCCGTGGGCGAAACGGAAAGTTTCTCACGCGCGGCCCAGCGGCTGGGCATCTCCACCTCCCACGTCAGCCGGGCGGTGGCACGGCTGGAGGATCGCTTGCAGGTGCGCCTGCTGTACCGCACCACCCGGCACGTCAGCCTGACCGACGCTGGCAGCACCTTCCTGGAGCGCTGCCGCCGCCTGGTGGATGAGCGCGAGGACATGTACGCCGCCGTCAGCGAGCAGGATGGCGCGCCCAAGGGCCATCTGCGGCTCACCTGCTCCATCGCTTATGGGGAGCGCTACATCGTCCCCCTGGTCAACCGCTTCGCCGCCAGCCATCCACAGCTGGCGGTGACCATAGACCTCAGCAACCGCGTGGTAGATCTGGTGGGTGAAGGCTTCGACCTGGCGGTGCGCACCGGCAGCCTGCACGACAGCCGCCTGATCGCGACCCGCCTGGCCTCGCGCACCCGCCACCTGTGCGCGGCCCCCGGTTACATCGACCGCCATGGCACGCCGCACAGCCTGGAGGATCTGGCCCGCCACCATTGCCTGGTGGGCACGACGGAGGTCTGGCAGTTCAGCGTCGACGGCAGGGAGGTGGATGTCCGTCCCCAGGGCAACTGGCGCTGCAACAGCGGCTTCGCCGTGGTCGACGCCGCCCTGCAGGGCCTGGGCATCTGCCAGTTGCCGGACTTCTATGTCGCAGCCCACCTGGCGGAGGGGCGGCTGGTGCCCCTGCTGGACCATCTGCGTCCGCCGGACGAGGGGGTGTGGGCGGTCTATCCGCACCGCCGCCACCTGTCGCCCAAAGTCAGCCTGCTGATCGAGTATCTGCGCACGCGGCTGGAGGATGCGCCGGCCGCGACATCGCCCAATGCCGGCCGCGATGGCAGCACCTCGCATCGCTATGGAAATGCCTGAATGCAGCCCGGCCATACGGGTCCATGCCGGGGTGCGCAGGCCACCTGGCCGTTCTAAGTCGGGCGGTCTCACGCTATGAAAGGGGGCCCGGGCGACCGGGGTCCCCCTTCCGGTCCCGGACGCCCCATGCTGATCGAGAACCTGACCGACATCACCATCTTCATCCGCGTCGTCGCCACCGGCAGCCTGTCGGCGGCGGCGCGGGAGCTGGACCTGTCGCTGGCGGTGGTGTCCAAGCGCCTGGCCCGGCTGGAAGAGCGGCTGGGCGTGCGCCTGGCCAACCGCACCACCCGCCGCTTCAGCCTGACGGATGAGGGGTTGGAATTCCATGAGCGCTGCGTGCGCATCGTCGCCGACCTGGAAGAGGCGCAGGATCTGGTGGCCAGCCGCCGCCGCGCTGCCACCGGCCTGCTGCGGGTGACGGCCACGGCCGCCTTCGCCCGCCGCCACATCGCCCCCCGCCTGCCCCGCTTCCATGCCCAGTATCCCGACGTGCGGGTGCAGGTGCTGGTGACCGACACGGTGGTGGATCTGGTGGAGGCCGGCATCGACGTCGCCATCCGCCAGGCGGCCCTGCCCGACAGCACCCTGATGGTGCGCTGGCTGGCGCCCAACTACCGCATCCCCTGCGCCGCCCCCGGCTACATCGCCCAACATGGTGAGCCGGCGACGCCGCAGGACCTGCTGCACCACCACTGCATCGTCATGGGCGACCCGCCCATGTCCACCTGGCGCTTCGACTGCCGCGAGGCGCTGGGCGAACCGGTGGCGGTGGAAATCCGCCCCCTGATCCAGACCAACGATGGCGAGGTCGGCCACGCCGCCGCGCTGGCGGGGTCCGGCATCGTGCTGAAATCCATCTGGGACATCTGCGACGACCTGGCGACCGGCCGCCTCAAGGGCCTGCTGCCGCAATACCACTCCCCGGCGCCCGCCATCCAGGCCGTCTACCCCGCCGGCCGCCACGCCGCCGCCAAGCTGCGCGCCTTTCTTGATTTCCTGTCGGCGGAACTGAAGGCCGATCCGTGCTGGGGGGTGGCCAACCGGCCGGCGCGCGACACCGTCACGGCTTGAGCGGCAGCCTGATCTCGAACGCCACGCCCTGGGGCGTGACCGGTTCGGCGCGCACGTCGCCGCCATGGGCACGGGCGATGGCCTGGACGACGGCTAGGCCCAGGCCGGTGCCGCCGCTGATGCGGGCGCGGGAATCGTCGGCGCGCCAGAAGGGGTCGAAGGCGTGGGCCTCCATGCCCGGTGGCAGGCCAGGTCCTTCATCCGCCACGCGCAGCACAACGCTTCCGCCCTCCAGCACGATCGCCACCCGCACCCGGCCGGGGGCGGCGTAGCGGCGGGCGTTTTCCAGCAGGGCCAGCAGGGCCTGGCGCACGCGGGCGCCGTCGGCCGAAACCTCCACCGGCGCCAGGTCGGTTTCGATCGCCAGGCCGGCAGCGGCGCAGGTGGGGCTCACCAGGGCCACCACGGCCGCCGCCTCCGCTGCCACGTCCACCTGCTCCCGCCGCAGTTCCAGCCGGCCGCTCTGCGCCAGGGTCAGCAGCTTCAGGTCATCGACGATGCGGGTCAGCAGATCGACCTGTCCCACCAGGCCGCGGAAGGCTTCCATATCCGGGGTGAACACGCCGTCGGCGTAGCCCTGCAGGCGGCCGCGCAGGATGGTCAGGGGCGTGCGCAGCTCATGCGCGATGGCCACGTTCCAGGTGCGCATCTCGATGGCGGCGCGCTCCAGCTGCGCCGCCATGGCGTTGAAGTCGTGCACCAGCTGCTTGGTCTCCCGGAAGCCGCTCTCGTCCACCTGGGCGCGGGCCGTCAGGTCGCCGCCGGCGATGCGCTTGGCGGCCCCGGCCACCGCGTCCAGCGAAGCGATCAGCCGGCGGGCGAAGCGGACCGCGGCCCGCGCCGCCATGGCGACGCCCACCATGCCCAGCAGCGCCGTGACCGACCAGTCCATGACATGCTGCCAGATCCCGGGCGGATGGTGGAACAGGTCCGGCCACAGGCGGAACATGACGGTGAAGAAGATGGTGAGGCCCACGGTCATGATGACCAGGGCCAGGCCGGTGACCGCGGCCATGGACAGGACCAGCTGCCGGTTCAGGCCGGTGATGCGCCGGAAGCGCCACATCTTAGACGGCCGGTCCCAGGCGATAGCCCACGCCGCGCACCCCTTCCATGAAGCCGCCGGCGCCGGCGGCCTGCAGCTTGCGCCGGATGTTGCTGGCGTGGCTGTCGATGGTGCGCTCCAGCGTGTCACCCTCGGGCAGGCAGGCGTCAATCAATTCCCCCCGGGTGAAGGCGCGGGTGGGGGCCCGCATCATGTGGGCCAGGATGCGGAATTCCGTCAGCGTCAGGTCCAGCCGGTTGCGCTTCCCCGCCGTGGTCACGACCGCCATGTGGGCGGTCAGGTCCAGTTCCAGCCCGCCCAGTCGCAGCAGGGTCTGCCCCTCGGTGGAACGGGTGCGGCGCAGGACGGCCTTGACCCGCGCCACCACCTCCAGCGGGTTGAAGGGCTTCACGATGTAGTCGTCGGCGCCGATGCGCAGGGCCTGCAGCTTGTCCAGATCCTCGCTCAGCGCCGTCACCATGATGACGGGGGTGTCGCCGCGCCGGCGCAGCTCGGCCAGCACCTCGTACCCATCCACCCTGGGCATCTTCACGTCCAGGATGACCAGGTCGGGCGGCAGGGCGCGGTGCAGGTCCAGCGCCACCTGGCCGTTGATGGCGGTGACGGTGCGCAGGCCTTCCCGCTCCAGGTAGCCCTGCAGGATGCTGGCGATCTCCGGCTCGTCCTCGGCAATCAGCACCAGGGAACTCATGATCCCCGTCCCTTCCTATTTCACCCCGCCGCCCAGCACCTGGTACAGCGTGACCAGGTTGCCGGCGTCGGTCAGCTGCACCGACACCAGGGTCTGCTGCGCGGAATAGAGGGTGCGCTGGGCGTCCAGGGCGTTCAGATAGCTGTCCGCCCCCTGCTTGTAACGGGCCTGCGACAAGTCGTAGCTGGTCTGGGCACTGCGCACCTTGGCCTGCTGGGCGTCCAGCTGCTCGGCGATGGTGCCGCGGCGGGCCAGGGCGTTCGCCACCTCCTTGAACGCGGTCTGGATGGTCTTCTCATATGTCGCCACCGCCGCCTGCTGCGTGGCCTTGGCATAGTCCAGGTTGGCCTGGTTGGCGCCATTGTCGAAGATGGGCACCGAGACCGAGGGCGTGAAGCTCAGCGACTGCGACTGGGCCTGGAACAGGTTGCCGAAGGCCGAACTGGCGAAGCCGGCCGCCGTCGTCAGGCTGACGGTGGGGAAGAAGGCGGCGCGGGCGGCCCCGATGTTGGCGTTGGCCGACTTCAGGCTGTGTTCCGCCGACAGCACGTCCGGCCGGTTCAGCAGCACGCCGCTGCTCATCCCCGCCGGCAGCGCCGCCAGGGTGAAGGTGCGGCCCTCAATGCCATCCGGCAGATGGGCGGGGTCCACCGGCCCGCCGGTCAGCGTCTCCAGCGCGTTCAGGTCCTGCGCCACCAGGGTGGTGTAATTGGCGACGTCCGCCCGCGCCGTCTGATAGATGGTGTCGGCCTCCGCCGCGTCCAGCCGGGTGGCGACGCCGTTGCTGAGGCGCTTGCGCGTCACGTCGGCGGAATGCTGGGCGCTTTCCATCGTCTCCTGCGCGATGCGCAGCAGGCTTTTGTCGGCGGCGTAGGTGATGTAGGCGGTGGCGACCTCGGAAATCAGGCTGATGCGCGTGGCCCGCGCCGTCTCCTCCTCCGCCAGGTAGGTCTCAAGGTCCGCCCGCGTCAGGCTGGCGACGCGGCCGAACAGGTCGGCCTCGAAGGCGCTGACACCGACGGCGGCGGACAGGGACTTGGTCTCCTGCCGGTTGGACCCGGCCCCGGTACGGCTGTAGCTGCCGCTGGCCGAGGCGTTCACCGTCGGTAGCTGCGCCGCCTCCTGCACCCGATACTTGGCCCGGGCGGCCAGCACGTTCTGCACCGCCACCCGCAGGTCGCGGTTGTTGTCCAGCGCCTGGCCGACGACGGCGCGCAGGTCGGCGTCGACGAAGAAGTCCTGCCAGCCCGTCTCCGCCGCCGGCATGCCCGCCGCGGGCTGGCCGTAAGCCGCCCCCTGCGGCCAGGCGGACGGCACCGGGGCGGCCGGGCGCTGATAGTCCGGGTCCAGGGAAATGCAGCCGGCCAGCAGGCTGAGCGCCAGAAGGGAGGTGGCCACAAGGGCGGTCGTGGTGCGCAAGAACGGCTGCGTCATCACACGCCCTCCGAATGCTGGTCGTCGGCCGGGTCGTTCCTGGGGGCGGCGCCGTGCTTGCCGGCCAGGTCGCCGCCGAACAGCTTGCGCACCAGGACATAGAACAGGGGCACGAAGAAGATGGCCAGGACGGTGGCCGAAATGACGCCGCCGACCACGCCGGTACCGATGTCGTTCTGGCTGCCCGCCCCCGCCCCCGTGGCCAGGGCCAGCGGCAGCACACCGGCCACGAAGGCCAGGGAGGTCATCAGGATGGGCCGCAGGCGTAGGCGCGCGCCCTCAATGGCGGCCTGCACCGTGGGCACGCCGCGCTTCTCCGCCGCCTCCGCGAACTCCACGATCAGGATGGCGTTCTTGGCGGACAGGCCGATGGTGGTCAGCAGGCCCACCTGGAAATAGATGTCGTTGCTGAGGCCCCGCAGGGTCGCCGCGGTGACGGCGCCCAGGACGCCCAGCGGGATGACCAGCAGCACCGACACCGGGATGGACCAGCTTTCATACAGCGCGGCCAGGCAGAGGAAGACCACCAGGATGGACAGGGCGTACAGCATGGGCGCCTGGCCGCTGGACAGCCGTTCCTGGTAGGACAGGCCGGTCCACGACAGGCTGGTGCCCGGCGGCAGCTGGGCCGCCAGCTTTTCCATGGTGTTCATGGCATCGCCGGAGCTGGTCTCACCGGCGGCGGCACCCTGGATTTCCAGGGCGGCCAGGCCGTTGAAGCGCTGCAGCTGCGGCGGGCCCATTTCCCAGCGCGCCTGGGCGAAGGCGGTGAAAGGCGCCATGGTGCCGTTGGATCCGGTGACGTACCAGGCCCCCAGATCCTCGGGCGCCGAGCGGTAGGGCGCGTCGCCCTGGACATAGACGCGCTTCACGCGGCCGCGGTCGATGAAGTCGTTGACGTAGTTCGCGCCCCAGGCGCCGCTGAGCGTGCTGGTGATATCGCCGATGGACAGGCCCAGCGCGGTCGCCTTGGCGTGGTCGATGTCGATCTTCAGCTGCGGCGTATCATCCAGGCCATTGGGGCGGACGGCCTGCAAGGTCCTTTCCTGCGCCGCCAGGCCCAGCAGCTGGTTGCGGGCGCCCATCAGGCCGGCATGGCCCAGGGTGCCGTTGTCCTGCAGCCACATGTCGAAACCGTTGGACTGGCCCAGGCCCTGGATGGACGGCGGGATCAGGGAGAAGATCTGGGCGTCACGGATGCTGGACAGGCTTTTCGTCGCCCGGGCGGCGATGGCCTGGGCCCGGTGTTCGGCCCCCGGCCGATCGCTCCAGTCCTTCAGCGCCAGGAAGGCCATGCCGGCGTTCTGGCCCGAGCCCGCGAAGCTGAAGCCGGCCACGGTGAACAGGGCGCGCACCGTGCCGCTCTCATTCTCCAGGAAGTACTTCTCGATGGCACGGGACACCTGGTCGGTGCGGGCGTAGGTGGCGCCCACGGGCAGGGTGTACTGCACCATGACACTGCCCTGGTCCTCATCGGGCAGGAAGCTGGTGGGCAAGCGTACGAACAGCAGGGCCATGGCGCCGACGATGACGCCATAGGCCAGCATGAACAGCACGGGCCGGCCGACGATACCGCCCAGGCGGCGTGCGTAACCCTCCTGCCCCCGGTCGAAATTCCGGTTGAACCAGCCGGCCAGCCCTTTGGTATGGGCATGGCCGTTGGCCTTCAGCAGCGTGGCGCAGAGGGCGGGTGACAGCACCAGGGCCACCACCACCGACAGGGCCATGGCCGACACGATGGTGATGGAGAACTGGCGGTAGATCACGCCGACGGACCCGCCGAAGAAGGCCATGGGCAGGAACACGGCCGACAGCACCATGGCGATGCCCACCAGGGCGCCGGTGATCTCGGTCATGGATTTCGCCGTGGCCTCATAGGCCGACAGCTTCTCCTCGCGCATGATGCGTTCGACGTTTTCCACCACGACGATGGCGTCGTCCACCAGCAGGCCGATGGCCAGCACCATGGCGAACAGGGTCAGGGTATTGATGGAATAACCCGCCGCCGACAGCACGCCGAAAGTGCCCAGCAGCACCACGGGCACGGCGATGGCCGGGACCAGCACGGCGCGCCAGCTCTGCAGGAAGACGAACATCACGATGACCACCAGGATGATGGCCTCGATCAGGGTCTTGATCACCTCATGGATGGACAGCTTCACGAAGGCGGTGCTGTCGCGGGGATAGGCGATCTTGTAGCCGGCGGGGAAGTTGTGGGCCATGGCCTCCACCTTGGCCTTGACGGCGGCGGCGGTCGTCATGGCGTTGGCTCCCGAGGCCAGCTGCAGGGCCATGCCCGAGGCCGGGTGGCCGTTCAGCCGGGTGCTGACGCTGTAATCCTCGTTGCCCAGTTCCACCCGCGCCACGTCGCTGAGGTGCACGGTGGCGCCGTTGGTCAGCGTCTTGACGATGATCTTGCGGAACTGGTCCGGCGTCTGGAGCCGCGACATGGCGGTGACGGTGGCGTTCAACTGCTGGGTGTCCGCGGAGGGCCGCGCGCCGATCTCACCCGCCGTCACCTGGGTGTTCTGCGCCTGGATGGCGCTTTCGATGTCCGACGGCATCAGGCCGTAGCTGTGCAGCTTGTGCGGGTCCAGCCAGATGCGCATGGCGTACTGCGAGCCGAAGACGCGGGTGGTGCCCACGCCGTTCACGCGGCTCAGCGGGTCTTGCAGGTTGCTGACCAGGAAGTCGGCCACGTCGGCGCTGCTGGCCTTGTCCGTCTCATCGTAGACGGCGACCACCATCAGGAAGTCGGTCTGCGCCTTGGCGACGGTGATGCCCTGCTGCTGCACTTGGGTGGGCAGGCGGCTGGTGGCCTGGGACACCTTGTTCTGCACCTGCACCTGGGCCACGTCGGGGTTCGTGCCCTGCTCGAACGTGACGCTGATGCTGGCGCTGCCGTTGGAGCTGCTGCTGGAGCTGAAGTACAGCAGGTGGTCGATGCCGGTCAGCTGCTGTTCCAGCACCTGCACCACGCTGCTTTCCACCGCCTCGGCCGACGCGCCGGGGTAGGAGGCGCTGATGGAGACCGACGGCGGGGCGATGTCGGGATATTGCGAGATCGGCAGGGTGAAGATGGCCAGCACGCCGAACAGCATGATGACGATGGCGATGACCCAGGCGAAGATGGGCCGGTCGATGAAGTAGCGTGCGAACATGGCGGCTTATTTCCCGTTGCCCGATGTGGGCGCGCCGCCAGTGGGCACGCCGCTGGCGGGCGCCGCCTTGGCCGACAGGTTCACCTCCACCGGCGTCACCGTCTGACCGGCCTTGACCTTCAGCGAGCCCTCGACGATCAGCCGGTCGCCGTCCTTCAGGCCGTTGGTCACCAGCCACTTGTCGCCCACCGTGCGGTCCACCGTCAGCGGCCGCTGCTCCACCTTGTTGTCGGCCGTCACCACCAGGGCGATGGGCTCGCTCTTGGGATTGCGCGACACGCCCTGCTGCGGCGCCAGGATGGCGTCGGACATCACGCCCTGCTCCACCATCGTGCGGACGTACATGCCGGGCAGCAGCATTTCCTGCGGGTTGGGGAACATGGCGCGCAGGGTCACGGCACCGGACTCCTGGTCCACCGACACCTCGGCGAACTTCAGCGTACCGGGCGTGGCGTAGGCGGTGCCGTCCTCCAGCTTCAGGGTTACCTGCGCGTCGGCCTTGCCCAGCCCGCCGGAGACCAGGCGCCGCTTCAGCGACGTCATCTCGATGCTGGACTGGGTGATGTCGACGTAGATGGGGTCCAGCTGGGTGATGGTGGCCAGCGCCGTCGTCTGGTCGGCCGTCACCAAGGCACCCTCGGTGATGCTGGACCGGCCAATGCGGCCGCTGATGGGGGCGGTGATGCGGGTGTAGTCCAGGTTGACCTTGGCGGCCTTCACCGCCGCCTTGTCGGCGATGATGGTGGCCTCGCCCTGCTGGTAGGCGGCGCGGGCGTCGTCATAATCCTGCTTGCTGACACCCTCGACCTTCACCAGCTCGCCATAGCGCTCGGCCTTGGATTTCAGGCTGATCAGGTTGGCCTCGGCATTGGCCAGGGTGCCCTGGGCCTGCTCGTAGGCGGCCTCATAGGGCGCCGGGTCGATCTGGTACAGCAGCTGACCCGCCTGGACCATGGCGCCTTCCTCGAACAGGCGCTTCTGGATGATGCCGGCCACCTGCGGCCTCACGTCGGAGACGCGATAGGCGCTGGTGCGGCCGGCCAACTCCGCGCGCAGCGGCACCGTCTGGGTGTGCAGAACGACGTAGCCCACCTGTTGCGGCGGCGGGGCCGCCTGCTCCTGCTTCTTCTCGCACGCCGTCAGGGCCAGCAGGGCAGCGCCCGCGAGGGCCGGAAAACTCAATCGCTTCAACATCTCGGGCGTCATCCTGACGGTTACGGCGGCCTTGGGCGCTCACTACCCGCGGTTGCTACACGCTCCCCGGGAACCGAAGCAAGATAGCAAAGTGGCCGATAATTCCGGGATGGGTTATCCGAGTTTTGTGGAGAATATGTGGAGGGTCGGTCCACGCCGCGTGGCCGAGGATCTCAACCTACGCCCCTTCGAGATCGTTTGGTCACCTAAGCCATGTGAACCGCAATTATATAAAGTTGATCTAAATATATTACTGATAATTTAAAGTTGAGTTACGATTCCGTGGATCGTTGGAATTTCCGCCATCGCCTAAGCGGAGGGACATAATGTCGAACCAAGAACATGTCCAAGCAGAAGCCGACCCGTCACCACAAGCGAGGAAAAATGTTAATTATGTTGGCCTCGGCGCTATAATATTCATATACATGTCCATTGCATCCTTCGCAGCAACTGGGGTTATTCTGATATATGTAAAATCACCAGCCACCACAAGCGCAAATATATTATTAGAATACTTCCCTCCAATACTTCTAAGCAGCATTGGAGTTTTCAGCGCATTCGTCGGCGTAAGTTTACTTCATGCAGCAGGAACTGCGTCAATCACAGAACCAGGTCTAATCGTTAATAAGCTGGAATGGAACGCACTATCAGGCGCTATCATAAAAGGAAATGAAGAAGCGATAACACAATATGTTCGCCTTAGAAGCCTTGGTGGATTTTCCGGAAACTTTACCAAACTTGGCCTCACAGGTCTTCCGTTAGCCACAATTGGACTCACGCTCTTTTTTTCCATTATGTTTTTACATAATGCAGAATACCTCGAATTAGCGAAGCTAACTCTCGGTGCCTTTATAGGTTCATTTGTTCAGAAGCAAGTCAGCAATCAACAAGGAGCGGGAAGCGTAAAACTCCAGTCGGGAGAGACAGTAAAAATAAATCCTCGCCCCACCACTCCATTATAATAGATTTCCGATTGAAATATCTGGAGATCGCCAGCTGGCTATACGTGGCATGTTAGCATAAAGAATCATTAGCTTAAGCCTCTGCTCTCCTTTGAACTATCCGCCGGTCCTGGACCCACCCCAGCAGGGCCAGCAGCAGGCCGCCGGCCGCCACGGCGGCCCCGGCATAGGCCACCGCCTCATAGCCCAGGCCGCCGTCGATCACCAGGCCGCCCAGGAAGGCGCCGCCGGCGTTGCCCAGGTTGAAGGCGCCGATGTTGAGCGAGGCCGCCAGGTTGGGGGCGTCGCTGGCCTTTTCCAGCACCCGCATCTGCAGGGGCGGCACCGTGGCGAAGGCGGCCATGCCCCAGACGAACAGGGTGGCGATGGATGCCGCGGGGTTGTGCATGGTGAGGGAGAAGCCGGCGAGAATCAGGCCCAGCAGCGCCAGCACGCCCACCAGGGCGGGCATCAGCGCCCGATCCGCCAACTTGCCGCCCAGGACGTTGCCCAGGGTCAGGCCCAGGCCGAAGACCAGCAGGGCGCTGGTGACACCGGTGGGGGATAATCCCGCCGCGTGTTCCAGGATGGGGGTGATGTAGGTGAAGACGACGAACACGCCACCGAAACCCAGCACCGTGGTGGCCAGGGCCACCAGCACGGCCGGCCGCTTCAGCACCGCGACCTCCCGCCCAAGGCTGCCCTGTTCCGAGGCGGCAACCGGCGGCACCAGCGCCGCCATCGCCAACGCCGCCACCAAGCCCAACCCGGCCACGGCCCAGAAGGTGGCGCGCCAGCCGAAATGCTGGCCAACCAGGGTGCCCAGGGGCACGCCCAGGATGTTGGCCAGCGTCAGGCCGGTGAACATCAGGGCGATGGCGCTGGCCCGCCGGTCCGCCGGCACCAGGCTGGCCGCGACGACGGAGCCGATGCCGAAGAAGGACCCGTGGGTGAAGCTGGCGACGATGCGCGCCACCATCAGCATGGTGTAGCCGGTGGAAACGGCCGCCAGGGCGTTGCCCACGATGAACAGGGCCATGAGGCCGACCAGCAGCGTCTTTCGCGGCAGCCGGCCCGTGGTCAGGGTCAGGATGGGGGCGCCCACCACCACGCCCAGGGCGTAGCCGGAGATGAGCAGGCCCGCCATGGGGATGGAGACGCCCAGGTCCACCGCCACGTCTGGCAGCAGACCCATGATGACGAATTCCGTGGTGCCGATGGCGAAGGCCGCGGCGGCCAGGGCGAAGAGGGGAAGCGGCATGGAAAAGCACTCCGGCCTTATGAAAGGCAGCAGGGGAAAAATCCCGTCGGCGGCCTATCTGTTTCGTGTCGTACCCACCCTCGCCTTTCTCGCGCCCGCGAAAAACGGGACAGTCGCGGAAGCACTCTTCACGTTTCGGAAAGAGTGATTTGGCAACGGCGCCCATTCTTGCCACCCCGGGCCGGTGCTACATCAAAGGTCATGCAAACATTGGCAAAAGGACGCCTGCAAATGTTCGACCTTACGAATAAGGACGTGCTGGTCATTGGCGGTTCCTCGGGCATAGGCCTGGCCACGGCGGTCGCCGTCGCCAGGCTGGGTGCCCGGGTCGCCATCGCCTCCCGCAATGCGGAAAAGGTGGCGGCGGCGGTGGAGATCATCGGCCACCAGGCCCAGGGCCACACGCTGGACACGCTGGATGACACCGCCGTTGCCGGCTTCTTCCAGAGGGGCAAGACCTACGACCACGTGGTCGTCACCGCCTCCAGCACCAGCCGGGGCACGGTGGCGGAGATGCCGCTGGCCGACGCCTACGCCTCGCTGAATTCCAAGTTCTGGGGCGCGTACCGCGTGGCGCGCGCCGCCACGGTGGCGGACGCCATCAACCCCGGCGGCTCGCTGACCTTCGTCACCGGCTATCTCGCCATACGGCCGAAGAAAGGTGCCGCCCTGCAGGCCGCCATCAATGCGGGGTTGGAGGCGCTGGCCAAGGGCTTGGCCCTGGAACTGGCGCCGGTGCGGGTCAACGCCGTCTCCCCCGGCTTCGTCGACACCCCGCTGTGGGGTCACGCCCCGGCGGCGGAGAAGGCCGCCCGCCTGGCCAGCATCGCCAAAGGACTGCCCGCCGGCGTCGCCGGCCGAGGCGAACACCTCGCCGTTCAAATTATCTCAGGAATGGTCAATCCCTACCTGACCGGCAGCGTTACCTATGTGGATGGCGGCGGCGCCCTGGTCTGACCCCGCGCCCCTTTCCCCGACAATCTCCTTTCCCCGACCGCCCCCTTTCCCTGACAAAGAGAGCAGAACCATGCAGATCGACCTGAAGGGCCAGACGGCCATCGTCACCGGTTCCACCGCCGGCATCGGCTTCGCCATCGCGCTGGGCCTGGCCCAGGCCGGCGCATCCGTCATCGTGAACGGCCGCAGCCAGGCCACCGTCACCGCCGCCGTGGCCAAGCTGAACGAACTGGTGCCCGGCGCCGACGCGCGCGGTGTGGCCGCCGACGTCAGCACGGCCGAGGGCGCCGCCGCCCTGGTGGAAGCTGTGCCCCAGGCCGACATCCTGGTGAACAACGCCGGCATCTTCGAGCCCAAGGACTTCTTCGAGACGCCGGATGAGGACTGGACCCGCATGTTCGACGTCAACGTCCTGTCGGGCGTGCGCCTGTCCCGCAGCTACCTCAAGGGCATGCTGGAGCGCAACCAGGGCCGCGTCATCTTCATCTCCTCCGAATCCGGGCTGAACATCCCGGTGGAGATGATTCACTACGGCTTCAGCAAGACGGCCCAGCTGGCGGTGTCGCGCGGCCTGGCCAAGCTGACGCGCGGCAGCAAGGTCACCGTCAACGCCGTCCTGCCCGGCCCCACCCTGTCGGAAGGGGTGGAAGCCATGCTGAAGGACCAGGTGGCCAAGACCGGCAAGCCGATCGAGGAGGTCGGCACCGATTTCGTCCGCGCCTTCCGCCCGACCTCGCTGATCCAGCGCACGGCGACGGTGGAGGAGGTGGCGAACATGGTCGTCTACGCCTGCTCCCCCCAGGCGTCGGCCACCAATGGTGCCGCCCTGCGCGTGGACGGCGGCGTGGTCGACTTCATCGCCTGATACCGGAAGGGCCATCCCTCATGCGGCGCTTTATTCCCCTGATCCTGGCGGCCGCCCTGGCCGCCAGCCCCGCTGTCTCCACCACGGCGGGGGCCTCCACCGTCGCCCCGGCGGCGGCGGAGCCCATCGGCATCGCGCTGGAGGGATGGCCCTATCCTTTCCCTATCAGTTATTTCGAGTTCGTGGCCGAGGGGCAGACGCTGCGCCAAGCCTATATGGACGTGGCGCCCACCGGCAAACCGAATGGCCGCGTGGCCCTGCTGTTCCACGGCCGCAACTTCCCCGCCAGCTACTGGGACAAGGTCATCCGCGCCTTCACCGCTGACGGCTACCGCGTCATCGCCACCGACCAGATCGGCTTCGGCAAATCGTCGAAGCCCGACGTGCCCTACAGCTTCGATTTCTTCGCCGCCAACAGCGCCGCCCTTCTGGACAGTCTGGGCATCAAGCAGGTGGATCTGGTGGGCCATTCCATCGGCGGCATGCTGGCCGCCCGTTTCACCCGGACATATCCGGAGCGGGTGCGCCGCCTGGTGCTGGAGGCGCCGGTGGGGCTGGAGGATTACCGCCTGACCGTGCCGCCGGTCAGCGACGCCTTCCTTTACGACCGTGAATACGGCCTGACGGCGGACGCCTACCGCGACTTCCTGAAGAACACCTATTCCCTGTCCGGCCCCGTGGCGGAGATCGAGCCCTTCGTCAGCTTGCGCGAACGGCTGAAGGCCAGCGGCGAGTATCCGCGCTGGGTGAAGTCCTTCATCAAGTCCTATCAGATGATCCACGACCAGCCGGTGGTGCACGAATACCCGCTGATCGCCACGCCCACCTTGTTCATCATGGGGTCGGCCGACCACAACGCGCCGGGCAAGCCCTACACCACCAAGGAACTGGGCGCCGGCATGGGCCGCAACGCCGACAACGCCAAGGCCATCGCCGCCTCCATGCCCAACGCCCAGGTGGTGGTGTTCGACGGCGTGGGCCATCTGGTCCACCTGGAACGGCCGGAAGATTTCAACAGGACGGCGCTGGGGTTCCTGGACCGCTGACGCCTCAGAGGTCGTCGTAGAGGTTGCCCTCATCCGGCGGCGGGGCGGGTTGCTTGCCCGGGCGGGCGCCGGCCTGCTTTCCCGCCGCCGCGTCCGCGCGCACGGCGGCCAGCGGGCGGTCGTCCACCATCACGTCCTCATCCGTGTCCGGGCCGGGGTCGCTCTCCGGCTTGACGCCGGCGTTGCGCAGCCATTCCCCGCACCAGTCGGTGGACAGGGTGGTGGGGAAGACGCCGGCTGGCGCCCGGTCGGTCACCACCGGCGGATAGCGCCGGCACTGTCCCTTGGGTCCCCGCTCCCGCACACCGCCGCCCAGCCAATGGCGGCAGGTATAGCAAATCTCGGAACGGCGGACGGCCATGGGACCAGGCTTTCAGCTGCGGATGTCGTGTGCGCCCCTTATACCATGCCCTTGTCTGCGGTTGGGAAGGGAGGACGCATCCGCGCCCCCCACTCCTCATCACGGCACAAACGGATCGACGGTCTGGATCGAGCTGTCGGCGTTGAAGTGCAGCTCGGTCACCTTGACGTTGCGCAGGTGGTTTTTGCCGCTGAGCTGGTTGTCGGCATAAAACAGCCAGGTCTTGCCGCCCCAATCGACGATGGAGTGATGGGTGGTCCAACCCTGCACCGGCAGCAGGAAATGGCCCTGGTACTTGAAGGGGCCATAGGGGTTGTCGCCGGTGGCGTAGGCCAGGAAGTGGGTGTCGCCGGTGGAATAGGTGAAGTAGTAGGTGCCGCCGCGCTTGTACATCCACGACGCCTCGAAGAAGCGCCGCTCATGGTCGCCGCCCAGCAAGGGCTTGCCGTCCTGGCCCAGGATGACGACGTCGCGCGGCTTTTCCGCGAAGGTCTTCATGTCCGGCGACAGCTTGGCGACCTTGGCGCTGAGCGCGGGCTTGTCGTCCTGCTTCAGGTCGGTGTCGCCGACGCCGGCGTCATAATGGCCCTTGGCCCACTTCTGCAGTTGGCCGCCCCAGATGCCGCCGAAATACATGTAGCTGCTGCCGTCCGCGTCGGTGAACACGGCCGGATCAATGGAGAAGCTGCCGGGGATGGGCTTCGCCTCCGCCTTGAAGGGGCCCACGGGCTTATCGCTGGTGGCGACACCGATGTGGAAGACGCCCTTCTTATCCTTGGCGGGGAAATAGAGGTAATAGGTGCCGTTCTTGTACGCGGCATCCGGGGCCCACATGAATTCCTTGGCCCAGGGGACCTGCTCCACCGACAGCGCCACGCCGCCGATGGTCACCTTGCCGCCGATCGCGTCCATGGACAGGACGCGATAGTCGCGCATGGCGTATTGGCTGCCCAGGTCGTCGTCGGGAATGCCGGCATCGATGTCGTGGCTGGGATAGACGTAGATTTTGCCGTCGAACACATGGGCCGAGGGGTCGGCCGTGTAAATCTCGGTCACCAGCGGCTGCGACAGGAAATGCTTGCCGTTGAGCGCCACCGGATTCTGATCGGCGGGCTTGTCCTGGGCCGTGGCGGCCCCGGCCGCCATGAGCGCGCCCACGACAGGCAGGGTGAAACCGAACAAGCGACGCATGTGTCCTCCCGATATTTTTATGGCCCCTATCCTCGCGGCGGGGCGGCAAGGCCGAAAAGTTACCGCTACCATTGGCGGAACACAAGGACATCCGCGCGGGCGTGACCCGCTGGCCACAGGCCTGATTTGCCAGCATTGGCTGTGTGGTTTCCCCGTCGCTCAACGCCAATATGCGGGGGCCGCGCTTGAAGGGCGCGCGCGGGCTCACTAGTCTTTGCACATCCCATCGGGGCCGCCTTGGCGGCGCCCGCACCTCGACACGACGGAAGACGGCCTTGGACATACGCGACGGTTTCATCGGAACGATCGGCCATACCCCTCTGGTCCGGCTGGAAGCAGCCTCCAAGGCGACGGGCTGTGACATCCTGGCCAAGGCCGAGTTCCTGAACCCCGGCGGGTCGGTCAAGGACCGCGCGGCCCTGGCCATCATCCAGGACGCCATCAAGCGCGGCGCGCTGAAGCCCGGCGGCACCATCGTCGAGGGCACCGCCGGCAACACCGGCATCGGCCTGGCCCTGGTGGGCAACGCCTGGGGCTTCAAGACCGTCATCGTCATGCCCGAGACGCAGAGCCAGGAAAAGAAGGACATGCTGCGCCTGATCGGCGCCGACCTGCGCCTGGTGCCGGCCGTGCCCTACAAGGATCCCGGCAACTACGTCCATGTCAGCCGCCGCATCGCGGAGGAATTGGCGGCGACGGAGCCCAACGGCGCCATCTGGGCCAACCAGTTCGACAATCTGGCCAACCGCGAGGGCCACCGCGCCACCACCGGCGTGGAAATCTGGGAACAGACGGGCGGCAAGGTCGACGCCTTCACCTGCGCCGTGGGCACCGGCGGCACGCTGGCCGGCGTGGCCCTGGCCCTGAAGGACCGCAACCCCAACGTCCGCATCGTGATGGCCGACCCGCTGGGCAGCGTGCTGTACAGCTGGAAGAAGACGGGGGAACTGGTGTCCTCGGGCACCTCCATCACCGAGGGCATCGGCCAGGGCCGCGTCACCGCCAACCTGCTGGACGCCCCCATCGACGACGCCGTGCAGATCCCCGATGAGGAAGCCCTGCCCATCATCTTCGACCTGGTGAAGACGCAAGGCCTGGTGGTGGGCGGATCCAGCGGCATCAATGTCGCCGCCGCCATCCGCGTGGCCCGCGACCTCGGCCCCGGCCACACGGTGGTGACGGTGCTGTGCGACTTCGGCACCCGTTATCAGTCCAAGCTGTTCAACCCGGAATTCCTGCGGGAACGGAACCTGCCCGTTCCCGGCTGGCTTTAAGGAGGCCCCAGGCCATGGCCCTCAACCCCGCAACCCAGAGCGCGCTCGTCACCACCGACTGGCTGGCCCAGCACCTGAATGACCCGGACATCCGGGTGGTGGACGCCAGCTATCACATGCCGGCCGTGCCGCGTGAGGCCAAGGCCGAGTTCGCGGCCCAGCATATCCCCGGCGCCGTCTTCTTCGACATCGACGGCATCGCCGACAAGACCATTCCCCTGCCCCACATGCTGCCCACGGCCGAGGTGTTCGCCCAGGCCGTGGCCGACCTGGGCATCGGCCGCAACAGCACCGTCATCGTCTACGACGTCTACGACCTGTTCAGCGCGGCCCGGGTGTGGTGGACCTTCCGCGTGTTCGGTCACGACAAGGTCTATGTCCTGGACGGCGGCCTGCCCAAATGGCTGGCGGAGGGCCGGCCGGTGGAAGCCGGTCCCGCCCAGCCCAAACCGGCGGGAGAGCCGATCGCCGCCCACCTGAACCCGGCCCTGGTACGCGATGCCAATGCCATCCGCGAAAACGTGGACCGCAAGGTGGAGCAGGTGGTGGACGCCCGCTCGCAAGGCCGGTTCGAGGCGACGGCGCCGGAGCCGCGCGCCGGCTTGCGCGGCGGCCACATCCCCGGCAGCCGCAACGTGCCCTTCAACGACCTGATCGCGGGCGGACGCCTGCGGCCGCCGGATGAGCTGGCGGCGCGCTTCCAGGACGCCGGCGTGGACGTGAACCGCCCCTTGGTCACCAGCTGCGGCAGCGGGCTGACCGCCGCCATCCTGGCCCTGGCGCTCTATGAGATCGGCCAGCCTGAGGTCGCCATCTATGACGGGTCATGGACGGAATGGGGCGGCCGGGCGGATCTGCCCGTCGCCACCGGCCCGGCCTGAGGCCCGCTCCCAGCCCGAGGCCCGCCCCATGACGCTTGCGACCTGGACGCTGCCGGACGACCTGCCGGCCGGCAAGCTGCCCGTCACCGTGACCTATCTGGAAATGGCGGAGCCGCCGGCCAGCCCGGCTCGGCCGAGGCCCAAGGGAATGGACGGGCCGGTGCATGCCCGGAACTGTCCGTCCGCCTATTACCGTTTCCTCTACGACACGGTAGGGGAGCCGTGGCTGTGGGAATACCGCCGCCGCATGGCGCCGGAGCGCCTGGCCGAAATCCTGGCCGATCCGGCGGTGGAGGTACACGTCGTCTCCGTCCAGGGCGTGCCCGCCGGCTATATCGAACTGGATGCGGAAAAGTTATCCAGCGACGGCGCCATGGACGTGGCCTATTTCGGCCTGATGCCCTGGGCCATCGGCCGGGGCATCGGCCCATGGCTGCTGGACTGGGGCGTGCGCCTGGCCTGGACCAAGCCGTCGGTGCGGCGGCTGACCGTCAACACCTGCACCTTCGACCACCCGTCGGCCCTGGGCCTGTACCAGCGGGTGGGCTTCAAGGTCCTGCGGACGGAGGACAAGCTGGTGGACGACCCGCGCCTGACCGGCCTGCTGCCCCTGTCGGCCGCCCCGCACATCCCCCTGGCACGCCGGCCTTAAGCCCCCGCCCCCAAGCCTGCGCCATTTGCCGCATCCCAAGGCCCGCAAGGTTGCAGGATCGTCCGACGTGCCATCCCTGAAGGGGCGCAACGGGTGCAGTTCTGCGCGCACTCCTGCACAGGAGCCGCCCCGCAACCAGGCAGGGGAACCGGGGCGATGACGACCATGGTGACGACGGGCGAGGTGCCGGCCGGCAAGCTGCCGGTGCTGATCACCTTCATGGAAATGGCCAAGCGGCCAGAGGGGACGGCCCGGCCCATGCCGGAAGGGGTGCACGGTCCGGTCTTGGCCCGGCACTGCACCCTGGCCTATTATCGCTTCCTCTACGACACGATCGGCGAGCCATGGCTGTGGGAAATCCGGCGGCGCATGGACCAGGGTGAACTGGCCCGGATGCTGGCCGACCCGCAGGTGGAGGTGCATGTGATCCATGTCGACGGCATGCCCGCCGGCTTTGTGGAACTGGATTGGCGCCTGTTGCCGGCCGATGGCACGGTCGCCATCGACTATCTGGGCCTGATGCCCTGGGCCATCGGCCGGGGCCTGGGGAGCTGGCTGTTGGACTGGGCGGTGCGCCGGGTATGGGAACGCCCGCGCGTCCGACGCTTGACCATCAACACCTGCAGCTTCGACCACCCCGCGGCCTTGCCCCTCTACCAGCGCGCCGGGTTCCGCCGTCTGCGCCAGGAACGCAAGTTCGTCGACGATCCGCGGCGCGCGGGCGTCCTGCCCCTGGGTGCCGCGCCCCACATTCCGCTGGCGCGGCCGGCCCCCCCCGCCCCGCCCCATGCCCCGGCCACACCCGACGGCGCGCCGTCGCAAGCCGGTGACCCGTCCCGCCGGCCCATGGCCTTCCGTCCCACGGCTGGCAGCCCATGAGCCTGCTGGCGGCTTTGCGTGCGCCTGAGGTGCGACTGGCCTTCCGCGTCACCGTCGCCGGCACGGCGGCGCTGGCCATGGCCCGCCTGTTCAACCTGCCCCAGGGCTACTGGGCCGTCATCACCGCCATCATGGTCATGCAGGCCAGCATCGGCGGCTCATTGAAGGCGGCGCTGGACCGGTTCGCCGGTACCCTGTCCGGGGCCGCGTGGGGTGCCCTGGTCGCCACCTTCGGCCTGCACGACACGCTATTGCACCTGTGCCTGACCCTGGCCGTGGCGCTGGCGCCCCTGGCGTGGCTGGCCGCCCGCTATCCCGTGTGCAAGCTGGCGCCGGTCACCGCCGTCATCGTGCTGCTGACCTCCGGCGGGGGAACGCAATCGTCCTTCATGCTGGCGCTGGACCGAGTGTTCGAGATCGTCATCGGCAACGTCATCGGCCTGGCCGTGGCCCTGTTCGTATTTCCCGCCCGCGCCCATGGCGTGGTGCTGACCACCGCCGCGCGAGTGGCCGACCTGTGCGCCGACATGCTGGACGTGCTGCTGGACCCGGACTTGGCCGACGATGTGCGCCAGGGACTGTCCAAGCGCCACGCCCAGCTGTGGGCGGCGCTGCGCCCCCTGGATACGGCAGCGGAAGAGGCGCAGCGGGAACGCCGCACCTGGCTGGGCGATCAGCGCGACCCAGCCCCCCTGGTGCGCACCCTGACACGCGTGCGCCATGACCTGGTGATGGTGGGCCGCGCCACCAGCAGCCGCGCGCCCTCGGGCGTGGCCGCTGCCCAGCGGCTGGAAGGTCCGCAGGCGGAGGTGCGCCGTCAGGGCGTCCTGTTCCTGCGCCATGCAGCCATGGCCATGCGTGCGCCTTCGGCGCTGCACGGGCAAGGGCAGATACCGCCCGTCGAGCCGGTGCAGGCCGCGACCCACGCCTATCTGGACATGGTGCAGACCTTGCGGGCGGAGGGCGTGCTGCGGGAGTTGCCGCGCGGCGTGACGGGACAGATCTACACCCTGTCCTTCGCGCTGGAACAACTGAGCCAGGATCTGGCGGACCTGCATGCGCGGGCGGAAGAGATGATTCCACCGGCCCGGCATCAGGACAAGACACCAGAGGAAGCCGCCGTGCCGGCCGGTGTGGAGCCGGTGGCCACCCAGCCGCCGGCGGCGCCATCCCAGGATACCCCCTCACCGGGGTAAGGGGCCCCGGCGTGAGGCGGGGACGGGGCAAACCCCGCCGTCCCGCCCCGGCACCGGAGAGACGCTGGTGGACCTGATCAGCGGGCGGTGTCGGCCACCTGCTCGGCCGGCAGGGTGGCGAAGTCGCGGGCCACGGCCTTCAGGTCATGGATGGCGCGGTCATAGCTGTTGGCGATGGCGGCGCGGCCGTCGGGCGTCCAGGCGATGACGCTGCGGGCGCTCAGATTGTCCAGGCAAGCCAGGCGGGCCTGGGTAGCCTTGCCATAGGCACGAACCTCGGCCGTGGCGGCGCTGACCTCGGCGGCGGAGGCGGTGGCGGACAGGTGGTTCACCGGGGCCACGGGAGCCTTGCCGCAGGCGCGCTCGACACCCAGGGACTGGGCGGAGGCGGGAAGGGCGGCGGTAACCAGGCCACCCAGGACCAGGGCGGCGAAAACGCGGGAAACGGTAGCCATAATCATCTCCGATGGCGAAAGGTGGTGCCCTTGACGGTCGCGCCCTCCCCCGCGGATTGATTGGCGAAATAGCGATTTCGCATACGCACATTTTCATTGTGCGCTGCGGCAAACTTACTGCCGGCCAGTTGCGCCGTCAACCATCGAGCCTCGATGTGATAACGCTATCACAGGCGACGATTTTGCCCAGAAAGCATTGCCAGAAAAGCGAATTATACTTCTGATCTCCTCGCCTGCGGTTTTTGCGACCCTGCCATGCCCAAAGCACGTCAAAGGCGGCCGGTTTGCCGGCCGCCTTCAGATGGAACGTGCGGGATGGGTCTTGGGTTCAGTCGCCGGACGGGGCGGGAGCCATGGCCGGGCTGGTGGTGCCGCTATTGGCGGCGACCTGAGCCAAGCAGGCACCACGGGCCTTGGCCTTGGCGGCGTAGCGTTTGACATGGGCGACGAAAGCGTCGCCGTCGATAGCAGCCGGCGGCGCATCGAGGTGCTTCAGGGATAGGACGGGGGCCGGCCCACAGGGGCTGGACGAAGCGCCACCGACACCCGCCGCCATGGCACTACCGGCCCCAGCAAGGGCAAAAATGGTGAAGAAAGCGTAAATCCGGGCGCGAGCTGCAAAAATCATCAGTCTTATCCTCTAAGAAAACAGTGGCGCGAACGTCCGAGCGTCACTCCGCCCCTCATGGACATTGCCCCACCATTATTTGAGACCGTGAATTTTGAGTTAACACTACTCTTCCGCTTATGGCTGATTCAACAGCGCGGAGGGTAAGGGCGTGACGCCGAGGCCATAGATTGGCCCACACAAATGGGAGAGGACATATCAGAGGGCCACCCACATGGGTTATCTAAGGGGATAGCCTGCGCCCGCGAATGCATATCTGCCATGCGCCGCCGTGTGAGTGCGACAGGCTGGCCGGAATGGAGTGGATAGGTACCCTTTCCCAGAAGGCCAAGCCAATCCAAGGCGATGGCGGCAAACAACAAGGGGCGGTGACAGATGGGCAAGCGGCATTTCGGCTGGACCTTGGCCTTGCATGCGGGGGCCTTAGGTGCGGGCGTGAGCGCCCTGCTGGCCTCGGGAACGGCGGCCTGGGCCGGCGATCGTGAAACGGCGCAGGCCACGGTGGATACCCGCGCGGCGGTGGAACAGCCCAAGATCATCGCCTGGCGCCGCGACATCCATGAGCATCCCGAGTTGGGCAACCAGGAGACGCGCACGGCCGCCCTGGTGGCCAAGCACCTGAAGAGCCTGGGGCTGGAGGTGCGCACCGGTGTCGCCAAGACCGGCGTGGTGGCCGTGCTGAAGGGCGGCAAGCCCGGACCCGTGGTGGCCCTGCGCGCCGACATGGACGCCCTGCCGGTGACGGAACAGGTGGACCTTCCCTTCGCCTCCAAGGTGAAGACGCAATATGAGGGGCATGAGGTGGGCGTGATGCACGCTTGTGGCCACGACACCCATGTCGCCATGCTGATGGGCGTGGCCGAGGCGCTGGCCGGCATGAAGGACCAACTGCCCGGCACGGTGAAGTTCATCTTCCAGCCCGCGGAGGAGGGGCTGGCCAAGGGCGAGGTCGGCGGTGCCGAGCAGATGCTGAAGGAAGGCGCCTTCGAGAACCCCAAGCCCGACGCCGTCTTCGGCGTGCACGTCATCTCCACCCTGCATGCCGGCGACGTGGGCTACCGCCCCGGCCCCTTCATGGCGGCCGCGGATGAGTTCGTCATCACCGTGCATGGACGGCAAAGCCATGGCGCCCTGCCCTGGACCGGCGTCGACCCCATCGTCACCGCCTCGCAGATCGTTCTGGGCCTGCAGACCATCGAAAGCCGGCAGATGGAGGTGATCAAGGAGCCGTCCATCCTCAGCGTGGGCAGCATCCATGGCGGCAACCGCAACAACATCATCCCCGACACGGTGACCCTGAACGGCACCATCCGCACCTTCGACGAGGGCATGCGCGCCGACATCGACAAGCGCCTGCGCCGCACCGTGGCCGGCATCGCCGAGTCCGCCGGCGCCACCGCCGACGTGGACATCATCAAGGGCTATCCCGTCACCATCAACAACCCGGAACTGACGGCCAAGATCGTCCCCACCCTGCAGCGGGTGGCGGGCAAGGACCATGTGAAGCTGATCGACAAGGTCACCCCGTCGGAGGACTTCTCCTTCTATGAACAGCAGGTGCCGGGCGTGTACCTGTTCGTCGGCATCACCCCGCCGGAGACGGACCTGTCCAAGGCGGCGTCCAACCACTCGCCCAAGTTTTTCGTGGACGAGTCCGGCCTGATCGTGGGCGCCCGCACCCTGGCCCACCTGACGGTGGATTACCTGTACGGGCTGTAACGCAACGGAGACATGACGGGACGCGGCGGAGGGGCCGCTTCCCTGGGGCCGGGGGCAGTGCCAAGATGCCCGCCTATTTCCGTTTATGACTTGGCGCCCCATGTCCAACGACACAAAAAACTCAGGCGACGCTCAAAACCCCGCCACCCTGCTGGTCCACGCCGGCCGCAATCCGCTGGACAATTACGGCGTGGTCAACGTGCCGCCCTATCGCGCGTCCACCATCCTGTTCTCCTGTCTGGATGAGCTGGAGGGGCACGATCCCGAGCATCGCGCCCCGCGGTACGGCCGTCGCTCCACGCCCAGCAGCCTGGCGTTCGAGGACGCGGTGGCGGCGCTGGAGGGTGGGCACCGCGCGGTGGTGGCCAGCTCCGGCCTGGCCGCCGTCACCACCGCCCTGCTGGCCTATGCCAAGGCCGGCGGTCATCTGTTGGTGGCCGACACGGTCTACGGCCCGTCGCGCGATTTCTGCGACAAGGTGCTGACGCGCCTGGGCGTGACCGTGGAGTATGTCGACCCGCTGATCGGCGCCGACATCCGGCACAAGCTGCGGCCGGAGACCACGGCCATCCTGCTGGAATCCCCCGGGTCCCTGACCTTCGAGGTGCAGGACATCCCCGCAATATCCCGGGCGGCCCATGACAAGGGGGTGGCCGTGCTGGTGGACAGCACGTGGTCGGCCGGCATTTGCAGCAAGCCGCTGGACCTGGGCGCCGACGTGGTGATTCACGCCGCCACCAAGTATTTCGTGGGCCATGCCGACGCCACCGTGGGCGTCATCGTCGGCACGCGCGAGGCCTGGCAGCGGGTGAAGGATACCGCCCTGCAGCTGGGCCAGAACGTGGGCGGCGACGACCTGTATCTGGCCATGCGCGGCATGCGCACCCTGGCCGCCCGCATGGCCCGCCACCAGGAGACGGCGCTGGCCATCGCCCGCTGGCTGAAAGGGCGGGACGAGGTGCAGCGCGTCCTGCACCCGGCCTTCGCCGACTGCCCCGGCCACGACATCTGGAAGCGCGACTTCACCGGGTCCAGCGGGCTGTTCACGGTGGAACTGAAGAAGCAGCCGCGCGCCGCCATCGCCGCCCTGGTCGACGGCATGTCCCACTTCGGCATCGGCTTCAGCTGGGGCGGGTTCGAATCCCTGATCCTGCCCACCGACCCGCGCAAGATCCGCACGGCCACGCCTTGGACCGGCACCGGCACCCTGATCCGCCTGCATGCGGGCCTGGAGGACGCCGACGACCTGATCCGCGACCTGGAACGGGGCCTCGCCCGCATGAAGGGAGCCGCCGCGTGAGCACCGTCGTGTCATATCCCCTGCCCCCGGCCACCGTTGACGCGACGCTGGCCGCCATCCGCTTCGACGCCAACGGCCTGGTACCGGCCATCGCCCAGCAGCATGACACGGGCGAGGTGCTGATGATGGCGTGGATGAACGCCCAATCCGTGGCGGAAACCCTGGCCACCGGGCGGGTCTGTTACTGGTCGCGCTCGCGCCAATCCTTCTGGCGCAAGGGCGACACCTCGGGCCAGCTGCAATACCTGCGGGAACTGCGGGTGGATTGCGACGGCGACACCCTGCTGCTGCTGGTCGACCAGGCGGGGGTGGCCTGCCACACCGGCCGCCGGTCCTGCTTCTACCGTGCAGCGACGGCGGATGGGCTGTCCACAATCGCGGATGTGGTCACCGACCCCCTGGACCTGTATCCGCTGCATGGCCACAAACACCCAACAACTTAGCTAAAAGTCCAGCAATCGTTTCCCGTTTCCAGTATTGTCCAATTGACGGCGACTGCTTGGTCGCCGACCATTTGGCAGTGGGGGCCGATCCGGTTTTTGGGTGGAACCGGCGGATCCCCCATGGGGGAAGACGGGTATGACTGGCGCTGTTCAGGGGGCTGGTGGCGAATTGGGATCGTCATCCCCACGCCCCCGTGACTTGGCGCAGGCCGCCACCCTGTTCGCGGCCCCCACCACACCATCGCAGCACGCGGCGGCCTTCCTGGTCGGCCTGGCCATGCTGGCCCTGTTCCTGATCGGCGCCATGGGGGCGAAGACGCCCGTGGGCAACATCCCCGGCCTGCTGCCCGCCTACGCCGTCATCATCCTGGTCACCGACCTGCTGACGTCCTTCCTGATCGCCAGCCAGTTCCTGCTGTCGGGCCACCGCGCGCTGCTGTGGCTGGTGGGCGGCTATGCCTATTCCGGCGTCATGGCCGTGCTGCAGGTGGCGGCCCTGCCCGGCGCCTTCGCGCCCCTGGACCCGGACGGCACGCTGTCGCAGTCGGCGCTGTGGCTGTACACGGCCTGGCACATGGCCTTCCCGCTGGCGGTGCTGGGCTTTGCTCAGCGGCAGCGCCAGGCCCCGCCGCCGGTGGCGGGCGACGTGCGCAAGATGCTCGCGCTGGGCGTGGGGGTGGGCGCCGTACTGGCGGCCGGCCTAACCCTGGCCGCCGTCCTGTTTTCCATAGACCGCTGGCTGCCGCGCGTCACCCTGGTCAACACCTACAACAACGACATGGCGGTCAAGGTCATCTACGTGGCCATGCTGCTGATCAACTTCTGCACGCCGGCCATCCTGGCGACGGTGACCAAGGTCCGCACGGTGGGCCATCTGGGGCTGTTGATCTCCACCGTCGCCCTGGCGATGGACACGCTGCTGAACGGCCTGGGCCTGGCGCGCTTCACCCTGGGCTGGTTCCTGGCCCGCGCCGATGGCGCCATCGCCTCCAGCGTCGTTCTGCTGTTGCTGCTGGCGGAAATGGTCAGCCTGTATCGCCGCGTCCACCTGATGAACGGCCAGTTGAACGCCCAGCGCGAGCGTCTGCTGGCCCTGACCGGCGACCTGGACCGCGCCCGGCGCACGGCGGAAGAGGCCCGGCAGGTAGCGGAGCGGGCCAACGCCGCCAAGTCGGACTTCCTGGCCAACATGAGCCACGAAATCCGCACCCCCATGAACGGCGTCACCGGCATGGCGCAGATACTGCTGGATACGCCGCTGACCACCCAGCAGCGCGGATATGCCGAAATCATCCGCGACAACGCCGACGCCCTGCTGGGGGTCATCAACGACATTCTGGACATCTCGAAGCTGGAGGCGGGCAAGGTCAGCCTGGAACGCATCCAGTTCAACCTGGATGAGCTGGTGGACGGTGTCCTGTCCATCCTGGGTCCAAAGGCCCGCGACAAGGGGCTGGAGATCGGCGCCCTGGTGCACGAGGGCGCCATGGGCATGTGGTGGGGCGACCCGACCCGCGTGCGCCAGGTGCTGCTGAACCTGGTGGGCAACGCCATCAAGTTCACGGCCAAGGGGGCCGTGTCGGTGGACATCAAGCTGCTGGGCGATGGACCCGCCCTGCCGGAACAGACGCGGCGCCTGCGCGTCACCGTGCAGGACACCGGCATCGGCATCGACCCGGCGAAGGCGGGCAGGCTGTTCCAGATGTTCGAGCAGGCCGACAGTTCCATCACCCGCCGCTTCGGCGGCACCGGCCTAGGTCTGGCCATCAGCCGCCAGCTGGTGGAACTGATGGGGGGCAGCATCGGGGTGGAGAGCACGCCCGGCGAGGGTTCCACCTTCTGGTTCGACATCCCGCTGGAACGGGCGGTGGCGCCCAGCCGCACCGTCCAGCCCCTGGGCGACCGCCTGCGCGGCCGCCGCGCCCTGGTGGTGGACGACACCCCCGTCAACCGCCTGATCCTGGTGCATCACCTGATGACCTGCGGCATGACGGTGGATGAAGCCTCGGGCGGGATTCAGGCCCGCAACCATCTGCTGCGAACCATGGCGGTGATTGACGGAACCCTGGACGGCGCGTGTACGGATGGCGGCCAGGCCGCCCTGCCGGATGTCATCCTGATCGACCACCACATGCCCGAACTGGACGGGCCTGGCCTGGCCGCCTGGATCCGGGCGGAACCGCGCCTGGCCGGCGTGCGCCTGCTGCTGGCCAGCTCGCTGGAGGCGCCGGCGGCGGGCGACGGCGCCCGCGAAAGCCTGTTCGATGCCGTGGTGCCCAAGCCCATCCGCCGCCCCCAGCTGCTGGAGGCGCTGGCCAAGGCCTGCGGCCTGCGCGTCGAACTGGCGGAGACCGCCCCGCCCCGCCCCGCCGCCGTCACCCCGACAGGCGGCAACAAGCCCCGCATCCTGGTGGTGGAGGACAACATCACCAACCAGACCATCGCCTCGGTCCTGCTGGAAAAGGCAGGATACCACGTGCAGATCGCCGAGGATGGGGCGCAGGCCGTGCGCGCCTGCCTGCAGACCCGGTTCGACCTGGTGCTGATGGACGTGCAGATGCCCGTCATGGACGGCATCGAAGCCACCCGCCGCATCCGCGCCGTGGACGTCCGCGTGCCGCAGATGCCCATCATCGCCATGACCGCCAACGCCATGGCCGGCATGCGTGAGGAATACCTGGCCGCCGGCATGGACGACTATGTGTCCAAGCCGTTCAAGTCCGAGCGCTTCCTGGAAACGGTGGACCGCTGGCTGGCGGAGCGCGCGCCTCAGCCGGTGGCGGAACCGGACGCGACCACCCTGCTGCTGGAACCCCGGGTGCTGGCGCGACTGGAACGGACGGTGCCGCCGACGGATTTCCGCGCCTTGGTCGACGGCATCGTCAGCCGCGGCCGCGGCCGGCTGGATGCCGTCCTCGAGCTGGGGGCCGCCAACGCCACCGAGGCGCTGCGCGAAGCCACGCGCGACCTGGCCGTAATGGCCGATAGCTGCGGCCTGGTGCTGCTGGCCCGCCAGGCGCGCCTGCTGGGCGACAGCCTGGCCCAGCCGGATGTCGGGGCTGACGGCGGGGCGGACGTGGGCGGGCAACTGCGGGCCCTGGCCGACCTGGGCCACCGCTCCTGGGATGCGCTGCACCAACGTTTCCTGGGTGTGGGCGTGGCGTAGGTTCCCCCCAGGTCCCCCTGACCTTGGCCTGCCCTTTCGCCATGACGAAAAAGGCGGCCCCCTGGATGGGGACCGCCTTGCCAGGTGCCCGCGAAGCGCCCGGATCAGAACCGGAACTTGCTCACGAAGCGGGCGTCATAGCCAATGAAGCCGCGACGGTCTTCGCCGCCCAGCTCCAACGCGATGTCGGAGTAGCGGTTGCCGCCCTGCACCGTGATGCGGGCGATGGGGCCGCCGCCGACCACGGACTGTGGCATCAGGGTGAAGCTGGACCCGCCGGCGAAGCTGGCGGTGGTGTCGCCCGGGCCATCGCCGAACACCTGCTTCCACCCCACGGTCAGGGCGGGCTTCCACTGGAAATCGCCGCCCAGCTGGGTCCCGAAGGTCAAGGCCGCCTCGGCATTGCCCTGCTGACCGGTGCGCTCGTCGATCTTCAGGTTGAAGCCGTCGCTGCCGCCGCTTTCCTGGTGGGCGCCATCGGACAGCACGAAATAGTCCAGCGAGGCGGTGGGCCGCACGAACATGAAGCCCAGCGACTGCTCATACCCTAGGCCGAAATGGGCGTCGCCCAAATAGCCCGACCAGTGGGCGTTGGCGTCGCGCTCGAACGCGGCGCCCTCATCGTCCGTGCCGGTGAAGACGCGCTTGCTGGAGAACCGGATATAACCGGCGTTCAGGCTGGCGCTCGCCATCAGCCCACCATACCGGTCGCGCCAGTAGGCGCCGCCGGTGAAGACCTCGCCCTTCACCTGGTTGCCGTTGGAAGCGTCGGGATCGTTGACGGCGGTGATCATGTAGGAGGAGGACAGGCCGACGATGCCGACATTCTCCATGGATTTCTCGTAGCCGCCCATCAGCGCCACGCCGTTGCCGTTGTAGCCCGGGCCCTCACCGCGGTTCTGCGACACGGCGAAGCCCAGCTCCTGCACCCAGGCGCCGCGCCTCTCATCCTTCATGGCCACGGTGGGGTCGGATTCGGTACGGGCCAGCGCCATCATGCCGCGGTTCAGCAACTGGAAGGGGCCGCCGTTGTAATCCGGCAGCATCTTCTCATAGAGACTGCCGAAGGTGCTGGCGCTGGTGGCGTTGAAGAAGGCCTGGCCGATCTGCGTATCCTTGTCGAAGGCGCCGTAGACAGCGTTGAACGCGCCGGCACCCACGGTGATGCCCGCCTCGGCCGCCGTCCGGCGCGCCACGTTCACCGTTACGGTGCCGGCGGTGGTGTCGGCGGCGATGTTGGCCTTGTACCAGTAGGACACATCACCCAGCAGCGACTGGTCGGTGCTGCCCACGCTCAGGCTGCTGGCCTTGATGACGGTGAAGCTGTTGCTGTCGGTGACCTTGCTCTTGAAGATCAGGCCGATTTTGGTGCCCGACGCCAGCGAGGCGGCGCCGGAGACGTTGAACAGGGTGTTGGTGTTGTTGACCGGATCGGCGGTGAAGTCGATCTCGCCGCTGGATCCCACGGTCAGCGACCGCATGGTGATGGTGCTGGTGCTGCTGTCGCGCAGCTTGCCGTTGGTCACCGCGGCGGCCAGGGTGCCGTCGCTGGTCAGGGCGCCGGTATAGACGGCGCCGCCGTCGATGGTCAGCGTGTTGGTGCCGCTGCCGAAGGACAAGGCGCCCGTGACCTTGCCCCCCGTCAGGTCGACGGTTGCATCGCCCGAGCCCAGCAGGATGTCGCCGGTGATGGTGCCGCTGCTGGTGATGGTGACGCCGACGGTGTTGGCCCGCAGGTCCAGCGCCGTGGCCGTGCCGGTGATGCCGGTGTTGTCCGTGGATAGCGTGACGGTGGCCGAGATGGTGCCGCTGTTGGTGATCTGCGTGACGGTGCCGGACCCGTCGTAAATGGCCACGGCGTTGCTGCCCACGGCGGTGGTGGCGCCGGCAAAGCCGGTGGCATAGGCCGCGACGGTGCCGCTGATAATCAGGCCGTTGACGTTGGCGCCGCTGGCAATGGAAATGGCGGTCGCCTTCGAGGACTGCGAGGAAACCGTGGTGCTGATGGTGCCCGACACCGTGATGTTGTCGGGAATGGTGGCGCCCGACCCGACCGACAGGCCGGTGGAGTCCGCCTTGTAGGACACGGTGGTCACGGTACCCGTCAGGTTGATGCCACCATCCACCAGCACCGTTCCGCCCAAACCGCCGATCTGGACGCCGGTCGTGCTGAACCCGTCATAGACGCCGTTGGCGACGATGCCGCCGGCCAGCAGCAGGCCATGGGTATCGCCCGGGACCACCCCCAGTTCGACCTCGCTGTTGGCGCTGCCGATCACCACCGCCGGGGCCGACCCGTAGGAGGTGATGGAGGAGGTCGATTCCAGGTTCAGGCCACCCGTCGAGGTCGAGGCGATCCGGAAGGCGGCGCCGCCCTGCAGCTCGTCATTGGCGGTCAGCGCCGCAAAGCCGGCCGTGGTCGTGGGACGCGTGGTCGAGAGGTAGCCGGTGGACGTGATGCTGCCCGAGACGCTCACCTCGCCTTGCGTGACACCATCCAACGCCACACCGACCGAGCCCGTGCCCAGCGCGCTGACCGTGCCGGAAATGGCGATGTTGCCGGTCGTGGCCGTGGTCCGGATGCCGTAGGAATTGTTGCCGGTCACGGAAACGGTGCCGCTCATCGTCAAATCGCCATCCATCTGGGACGCGACCAGGATGCCGGCGCTGTCGTTGCCACGGACCGTGATGGTGGCCGAGGTGTTGATGGCGCCGGTGAACACACCGTCGCCCGAGACCCAGATGCCATAGCGCCGCTCGGCCGAGGTCAGCGGGATGGTGGAGCTGACGCTGCTGTCGGTTAGCGTCAGGGTGCCGCTGACCGAGACGCTGCCGGTGTTCCCCGCCTTCACCAGGATGCCCGTCGTGTCGTCGCCGCCGGTGATGGAGATGGTGCCGGAACTGCTGACGGTGTTGCTGCTGTCCAGCGTCACCGCCGTCCCGCTGGAGGGGCTGACCGTGCCGGTGATGGTGAGATCACCCGTTGTGGACGTCGCCACCCCGCTGGACCGGGTATCGGAGATCGTGGTCGCCGCGTGAAGGTCGGTCAGGGCGGCGAGGCACAGGGGCGCGGCGGCCACCGGCGCGAGAAGGCGCTTCATTTGCTGAAAAATCCTGCCTGTTCAGACGAATTAAAGGACATTTGGCCGGTGGACCGGCGGGAAAGGACGGAACTGGGCCAAGGTGTGGGCGGCCGGGTTGCGGGCGGGGATCGCGGCCCATACGGACCGGGTTACACGGCGCGGCCGTTCAAACCCGGCGGGCGGTCTTGAAAAAAATTCCCGCCATCGCGGTGATCGGCCAATTTGCCGCAGCCCAGCCCGGGCCTATCCTTCCGAATGGCGGAACGCGATGGGCCTGGGATATTTGCAACTGGCCGCGGCGCGGAGACCTGGCGTAGAGTTCCCGCGTCCCAGCCTGCCGGAACGCGAGCGCATGAAGGAACTACGCTGCATCGTCTTCACCGACCGCGAGGTGGTCAGCGCCATCACCGAACGGCGGCGCAAGCTGAACGATGCCTTCCCCGACGGGGATGTCACCAGCCTGGAATACACGATCAACCGCGGCGTCAGCGCCCGCCTGTCCGTGACCCTGAACGGTGCCGCCAACGACGTCACCATTCCGGAACAAGAGCTGCAGGCGGCCCTGGTGGGCTATTGCATGTCCCGCAACGTTCCGCTGCCCGTTGTGGCCGACAAGGCCCTGTACGTCATCAAGGGACGGGCCACCCTGATGATCACCATGAATTTCAAGAAGCCGGCGCGCCTGGTCGTTTTGGGAGTGGAATGACCCAAGCGATTCCTCAGGTTTGAGCGCAAAATGAAAAAGGGCGGCCCGCTGGGGACCGCCCTTTTCCTTGTGCCCGCCGCTGTCCGGGACCGGGGCGGCGGGAGGGGTATCGGGTGGCCTTTTGCCACGCCGCCGCCCGCCCCCGCCGTCGCCGATTAGAACAGCTTCAGGATGGCCTGCTGGCTCTGGTTCGCCAGCGACAGGGTGGTGACACCCAGCGACTGGCGGGTCTGCAGGGTCAGCAACTCCGCGCCGGCCTGGTTCTGGTCGACCTGCACCAGGCTGTCAGCGCCGTCCGACAGGACGTTGTTGAAGGCGTCGGTGAAGTCGGACCGGGTCTGGATGACGTTCAGGTTGGTGCTGAGCGTCTGGCCGGCAGACCGCAGCTGGGTGGTGGCGTAGGTCAGCTGGGCCACCGCGGCATCGATGTCCGACCGGTCCAGGAAATCGTTCTGGGCGTAGTCGAGGCGCAAGCCCTGGCCGTCGGTGGTGACGTTGGTGGATTTGACGCTCAGCGAGTTGGTGTTGGTCTCGTTGAACTGCACCGACAGGTCGTTCTGGGTGTTGGCCGGCGTCTGCTGCGACGTCGTCATGTTGGCGGACCGGTTGGCCGAGGCCGCCTGCATGATCTTCGTCGAGTCGACGTTGATGCGCACCGTGCCGGTGGTGAAGGACATGGCGTTTTCGCCATCCGTCAGCTTGCCGCTGCCACGATCATTGGCGCCCGACCGGGTGATGGACACGCCGTTCAGGTCGGTGGCCGTGACGGACAGATCCACATCCTTCTCGACGGTGGAGGTACCGTTGCCCGCCGTGCCCAATCCTTCCAACGTGGAACGGTCGACGGTGAAGGACACGACCGAGCCCGAGGAGAAGGACACGGAGATGTCCTTGGTCAGGGCGTTGACGGTCGAGCTGCCCAACGTGAAGCTGTTGGACGTGCCATAGCTGCTGGCCGCGGTGATCTGGAAGGTGCCGGGCGTCGAGGAACTGACGGTGAAGCCTGAGATCGAGCTGCCCGGGATGGAGATGGAGTTGGTGATCAGATTCTGCAGGTTGGTGGCGATGGTGGCCTGGCGCGTCGTCGGCGACGGATTGGACACGTCACCGGCCGAGGCGGTGTAGCTGAACGTCCGGCCATTGATGGTGACGTTGAAGGTATCACCTTCATCAATGTTGCCGGTGATGTTCACCTGCGAAATCTGTTGCGTGCCCGAGGTACCGGCGCTCACCAGGCTGTTGGTGGCGCTCTGGGTGTTGTCGAAGAAGGTGATGGACCGGGACTCGCCGCCTTCGGTGACCACGGCCGTGCGGGTCTGTCCCACGGCGCCACGGATTTCGATCGACACGTCGGAGAAGTTGCCGGCCGTGCTGCTGAGCTTGCCGGACACCTTCAGGCCGAACAGGCCGCGGGCGTCTTCCGCCGAGGCGATGTCGCCGGCGTTGCCGGAGATGTCGCCCGTGCCGGCCACGCGGATGGAATAGGTGTCCGAGGTGGTGACGTTGGTCACGCGGCTGTTGGACAGGCCGGTGATGGAGTTCACCGTGGATCGCGACGAGGAGGTGGCGTCGAAGGTCTGGCCGCTGCCGGCCAGCAGGTTCTTCCCGCCGTAGCCGCTGTCGGCGGCCAGCTTGTCGATCTGGTCCTTGATGTCATTGAACTGGGCGGCCAGCGACTTGCGGGTGGCGATCGCGCTGGGGTCGTTGCCCAGGTTGGAATAGGCCGAGGTCGTCAGGCCCTTGGCCTGGTCGATCAGCTTTTGGATGGAGGTGATGCCCTGGTTGCCCGCCTTGATGGTGCTGATGGCCTGGCCCATCGCGTCCTTCAGGGTGGACAGGTCGCTGGCACGCTGGTTCAGCCCCTGCGCCGCGAAGAAGGCCGTGGGGCCGTCCAGCGCGCTGTTGACCTTGTTGCCCGTGGACAGTTGCGACTGGAGCTTGTCGATCGAGCTGTTGGTGTTCTGCAGCAACAGCAGGTTGGAACGCATTGCCGAAGAGAGGGCGACTTGAGAGGACATCATCTATCTCCTTTTGAGCTGCCGGAGGGCGGCCGTTTGGGCCGGTCTGATCCTTCTGGCGAGAGCAAGCTGCTGGTCCCATGCCATCGAAGAGCGCCACCCGCCCGCTGCCGGGGGGGCCTAAGTCCCCGTCTCCGGGCGGCAACCCGTTCCTGCCGGGATGGCTGGACGGATTGGTCCGGGGTTGCCCGGGGGCGCTACGCTGGTATGGACGCCATCAACCTCCTCTGATGGACGGTTAGGTTCGGCCGGCTAACCGCAGAAACCGTGCCAACCGCCCGCAGCGATATTTACGCATCTGTAAATAAAGAGGTTTTCCGGTCCCGGACGGCCAACAGCCGCAGGAATGCGAACAATTGGGGCGGTCGGAATTTCCCGCCGCCCGGTCAAAATTGCCGGGTGAAGCAGCCCAGGGCGGTCGGGATTTCCTGGTTGTCGGCCCGAAATTGGCGCCGCCTGCGCCCCGCCGGGCCCCAGACAAGGCCATGGCCCCGGGCCTGGGGGCCGACCCCAGCCGCCGCCGCGGCGCTTTTTGCCGGGCGCCGCACCACTCTTTCGTGCGTTGGGCGGCGAGGATTTCAGCTGATGAACTGAGACGCGGGGCGGGCCAGGGTTGCCGCGCGCCGGGCCGCTTTCCTGATTGACCATGGCCCCGCGAACCGCGTAAACCCTAGCTCGCGATGGTTTCGGGGCGTAGCGCAGTCTGGTAGCGCGACGGTTTTGGGAACCGTAGGCCCCCGGTTCGAATCCGGGCGCCCCGACCATCGCCCGGACCGGCGCTGGCATGGCGACGGCAGGCAACAGGTGTTTCGTTCAACCGGGGACGTTCCAGAGATGCAGGTTCGTATCTATCAGCCGGCCAAGACGGCCATGCAGTCCGGCCGGGCCAAGACCCATGCGTGGATCCTGGAATATGAACTGGCCACCGCCCGCCGGCCGGAGCCGCTGATGGGCTGGACCAGCTCGGGCGACACCCTGAACCAGGTGAAGCTGACGTTCGACAGCGCCGAAGAGGCCATCGCCTACGCGACCCGCAAGGGGTGGGCCTACGAGGTCATCACCCACAACGACCGCATCGTCCGGCCGAAGAACTACGCCGACAACTTCCGCACCGACCGTCCCCGCGTCGGCCGCTTCTGATCCTTTCCTGATATCGGGCGCCCCGGCCCTCGGGCCCGGGGCCGCCTCCGGGCCCCATAGCTCAGTTGGATAGAGCAACCGCCTTCTAAGCGGTAGGTCGCTGGTTCGAATCCAGCTGGGGTCGCCATTGATAGAACGCTCGTTAAGCGATTCAATTGCTTGACGAGCGTTTCTTGTTTTAAATCCGAGTCTTGCTTAGATGCACTGAATATAACCTGCCCTTGCCAAAGACTACTATAAGATGTAAAATCTTTCCAGATAATCGCCAAACGGGCAATTTGGCCACGGGAAGCTAATCGGTTGGGAGGGCGAAGTTGGAAAAGGACCATCTAGACAAAGAGCTTACTATTTCCGCCGAAATCACTCCATCTGGAATTAAAGCTGCGGCCAAACTCAGAACTCTAGCAGCGGTTGATCGACTCCTTGGCAGCGCATTTGACAGAATCAGCGCACCTATCGAGGCCAAAACGGCGGAGCTTCGCGCAGAGGCCGCTAATAGGGTGCAATTAACGAAAATTATAACAAGTACTTTGATTGAGAAAATAAAATCTGATCCAGATTTCGCCGCAGCTGTTGTTGAGAAACATCTTCATTCCGTCTTCAGACGCCATGAGAAAATGGCCACTCTCGTCGAAGCGTCCTTGGATGACCTCAAACGTTTGCCGCCAACTGCTGAAGAAGCGCTTGAGGGTGGCGAGAGTCTCAGCTCAGCATTCTTAGACCGCATAGAACGATATGCAGAAGACTCCACAGAAGACCAAATTCGCGAAAAATGGGGCCGTATCTTAGCCCAGGAAATTCGCAAACCCGGCACATTCGCAGCAAAAGAATTGCGAATCTTAGACGAAATTGATGGGAAAACTGCTTCTCTCTTCGAGCGCATCTGCCAATATCGGATTGATAAATTTATCATTAAAGATTTTTCTGGAGATCTTCCACTCTCTGAAATTGAAGATCTAGCCTCAGCCGGCCTCTTGTCAAATCCGGGACCTACGGGTCATTCGGTAAGATTTACCGAACAACCTAGCGAAACAGGGAGATTGTTGTTTATTCCTTTTGGAAATTCAGCGATTGGCACCCCTTATGCAGGCCCACCCCCCAGTAATTTAGCCTACAAAAACCTAATAAATATGAATGACCAGAATCTAATGTTACATGTATATATATTAACCTCATCTGGACACAGAATATCTTCAATACTTGAAGATAAATCTGACAATAACTTAGAACGCCTGTGTGAAAGATTGGCCGGATGCTTGGCGCCAAGCGAAGTTATCAGGTACAAAGCCGTCGATGGGCGTTATCAGATTGCTTCAATCCATAAAAATTCAGCAGAATCAGAAAAAGATAACTGAGTATTATCTTCATAAATTGGACCCTTTGCAGTAAATTCCTTGCCATTGCTGCATCTACGATGCATCCGGTCACGCCGCGCCCGCAAAGCAGACACGCGCCGGCCCATGCTTGCAAAGAGGCCGGCGACGGAGTTACTGAGAATGACTCGCACTTCTCAGCCGGGCCGCATCATGGTCAGAGCGCATCACCTCCTCGCCGTCGCCTTCATGCTGCTGGGCCTGGCTACCGCACTGCCTGCCCAGGCGGCGGAACCGGCCCCAGCACAAACCATCTGGCGGCTGCTGGACTATGTGGCGGTGGATTATGCCGGCGCCGTGGCCGACGGCCGGGTGACCAGCGAGAGCGAATATGCCGAGCAGGCGGAGTTCGCGGCCAGCGCGCGGGAGCGGATGGCCGAGCTGCCGCCCACCCCCGTCCTGCCCCAGTTGCAGGCCCAGGCCGACGCGCTGAAGGCCGCCATCGCCGCCAAGGCGTCCCCGGTCGAGGTGGCGGGCCTGGCCCGCGCCCTGGGCCGGGATCTGCTGGCTGCCTACCCCGTGCCGCTGGCGCCGACCACCCCGCCGGACCTGGCGCGGGGCCGGGCCCTTTACGCGGAGAATTGCGCCGCCTGCCACGGCGCCAAGGGCCATGGTGACGGCCCGGTGGGCGTCACGCTGGACCCCAGGCCCGTGGCCTTCAGCGACGCGGAGCGCGCACGGCAGCGCAGCGTCTTCGCCCTGGAACAGGTGATCGAGCAGGGGCTGGACGGCACGCCCATGGTCAGCTTCGCCCACCTGCCGGCCGACGACCGCTGGGCCCTGGCCTTCATCGCCGGCGGCTTCGCCTTCACGCCCGGCGACATCCAGGCGGGCGAGGCGCTGTGGCGCGCGCGGCCGGACCTGCACGCCCTGTTTCCCAATCTGGAGGCCCTCACCCAGACCTCGCAGGCCGCTTTGGAAGAGAAGGTGGGCGCCCACGACGCCCAGGCGCTGCTGGCCTACCTGCGCGCCCATCCCGACGCGGTCATGCCCAAGGCCAACGACAGCCTGGCCATCGCGCGCGCCAAGCTGGGCTTGGCCGTGAAGGCCTATGAGGCCGGCGACGCCAAGGCGGCGGGCGACCTGGCCCTGGCCGCCTACCTCGACGGGTTCGAGCCGGTGGAGCCCATCCTGAAGGCGCGCGACGGCGGCCTGATGACCCGCGTGGAAAGCGCCATGGGCGCCTTCCGCGGCGTCATCGGCCAGGGCCGGCCGGCAGACGAGGTGCGCGCCCAGGCCCAAGCCATCACCGGCCTGCTGACCGAGGCGGAGCATGCGCTGTCCCCAGCCGCCGCCAGCGACGCTTCCACCTTCGTCGGCGCCTTCACCATCCTGCTACGCGAAGGGCTGGAAGCCTTGCTGATCGTGGTGGCGATGATCGCCTTCCTGCGCAAGGCCGGGCGCGCGGACGTGCTACGCCATGTCCACCTGGGCTGGACCACCGCCCTGGCGGCCGGCCTGGCGACGTGGGCCGCAGCGACCTACCTGGTGTCCATCAGCGGCGCCAGCCGGGAACTGACGGAGGGCCTGGGCTCGGTGTTCGCCGCCGTGGTGCTGCTGTCGGTGGGCGTGTGGATGCACGGCAAGTCCCAGGCCGGCGCCTGGCAGCTGTACATCAAGGAGAAGCTGTCCCACGCCCTGTCGCGGCAGTCGGCCTGGTTCCTGTTCCTGCTGACCTTCGTCGTGGTCTATCGCGAGGTGTTCGAGACCATCCTGTTCTACATGGCGCTGTGGGCGGAGGGGGCGCACATGGCGGTGCTGGCCGGCGCCGGGGCGGCCGTGCTGCTGCTGTCCGGCATCGCCTGGGGACTGCTGCGCTACAGCCGCCGCCTGCCCATCGGCGCCTTCTTCGCCTGGAGTTCCGGCCTGATGGCCGTGCTGGCCGTGGTGCTGGCCGGCAAGGGCGTGAAGGCCCTGCAGGAGGCCGGCTGGCTGGACGTCATCCCCCTGGCCCATGTGCCCAGTGTGGAGATTGTGGGCCTGTTCCCCACGGCGCAAACCGTGGCGGCCCAGGCGGTGATGGCCGCCGCCCTGGCCGCCGGCTTCGCGTATAACGCCCTGCGGGCTGGCCGGAAAGCCTAGACTGTCCCCCAAGCCGCCAGGCGGCGGGTCAGGGCTTGGCCCCCTGCCGGGCCAGCCAGCGCCCCATCTGATCGTGCAGGATGTCCATGGGCATGGGGCCGTCGTCCAGCACGGCGTCATGGAAGGCGCGGATGTCGAAGCGGGCGCCCAGCGCCTGCTCCGCCCGCCGCCGCTCCGCCAGGAACTTCAGCTCGCCCACCTTGTAGGCCAGGGCCTGGGCCGGCCAGGCGATGTAGCGCTGCGTCTCCCCCAGCACCACGCGTTCCGGCAGGGCCGTGTTGTCGCGCAGGCAGCTGGCGGCCTGCTCCGCACTCCACCCCTTCCAATGGATGCCCACGTCCATCATCAGGCGGCAGGCGCGCCACATGTCGAAGGACAGCCGACCGAAACGTTCGTAGTCCGTGCGATAGACGCCCATGTCCTCGCCCAATTGCTCGGAATACAGCGCCCAGCCCTCGATGAAGGCGGTGGGTTCGTCCTTGCGGCGGAAGGCCGGCAGGTCCGTGCGTTCCTGGCCCAGGGCGATCTGCAGGTGGTGGCCGGGCACGCCCTCATGCAGGATCCAGGACGGCAGGCCGAACAGCGGGTCGCCGAAGGATTTGGACCCCACCACCACGCGACCGGGCACGCCCTTCACCGGGTCGCCCAGGTCATAGCCGCTGGACGAGCCCTCCTGCTCCGGCGGCTTTTGCCGGATGGTCCAGGTCAGGCGCGGCAGCTTGCCGAACCATAGGGGCAGCAGGCCATCGATGCGCTTGCCAATCTCGCTGGCCTTTTCCACGTAGGTCGCCAAGTCCGGGGCGTAAAATTGCTTGTCCGTGCGCAGCTTGGCGATGAACTCAGGCAATGTGCCGGTGAAGCCGGTGGCCCGCATCGCGGCCTCCATCTCCCCCCGGATGCGCGCCACCTCACGCTCCCCCAGCGCGAACACGGCGTCGGGCGTCAGGTCGGTGGTGGTGGAGCGGCGCACGGCGTAGGCGTAGTACTCCCGCCCGCCCGGCAGGCTGCTGGCGCCCAGCGTGTCGCGCGCATGGGGAACGTAGTCCTGCTCGAAGAAGGCCACCAGCTTCGCCTGCGCCGGCTTCACCGCCTGGGTCACCGCCGCCAGGGCGTCGGCGCGCAGGGCCGCTTGGCGATCGGCCGGGATGGTGGCGGGCAGGACCTTCAGCGGCCCCAGCAGGGGGCTGGCCTCCGCCGGCTGGTCGGCCGCGATCTTGAGGATGTTGAGGACGGAGGTGGCGGTGGGGCGCGGCTGGACAAAGCCGGTTTCCAGCCCACGCCGCATGTTGGCGATCTGCTGGTCATAATAGACGGGCAAGGCCCTGAGGCGCGCGATCCAGGCCTGGGCGTCCGCTTCCGTCCGGATGACGGTGGTGGCGGCAGCGTAGTTGGCGGTGTTGAAGAAGCCGTCGCCATTGTCGAAGGGGATGCGGTCCTCATCGAACCTGGCAGCTTCCACCAGCACGCCCAGACGCCAGTCCAGCAGGCGGCGGGTCAACGCCTCCTCGCCATCGGGAGCCGAGGGCGGCAGCCCGTCCAGGCGGGCCTTCAACGCGGCATAGCCTTGGGCGCGGCGGTCGGCGGCGGCCTTGCTGACGTCCGGCCAGCCGGGCCCGTCGGTACCGTCCGTCTGACGGGCCAGCGCCTCATAGTCGGCGATGACGGCGTCCACGCCGCCGGCGGGCTTGGCGATCGGGATGCCGGGCTTGGCCCCGGCGGGAGAAGTGGCGGGGGACACCGCCGCCAGAGTGAATACCAGCGCCACCGCGGTACGGTTCATCATCGCCCCCTGCTGCCCATCATTTCCCCCAGGGTCGATGATGGGATATTGTATGTCAAATATTTTATACGATGCTGTCATGGCGCGCCCGGGACCGGAGTATCCATCCGTATAAGCGTCATGGCCCCAACCCTTCCACGCCACCACCCCAGAGTCGCCACAATGCCCGTGCAGGTAAAGGGGCGACGCGGGGATGGGGGCGTGATGGGGTATTCGCCCTGCCCGCCCGCCTTCCCCCGTCGCCCAGTCCCCGATGAGGAAGAGATGCGCCTGACACTCCGTGCCCTGGCCCTGGGCGTCGCGCTGGCCGGTTCCGGCCTGGCGTCGTCCCAGGCCGCCCCACCCCCGGCCAACCAGGCGGCCGGCGCCACCAGCACCCGCATCCCCGACAGCGCGGCGGAAGGCGAGGCCAACCGCCAGACGGTTCTGGCCTTCTACGACGCCTTCTTCAACAGGCACGACCTGTCCGCCGCCGACCGCTACGTCGCCCTGGACTGCCGGGAGCATACTCCCGGCCTGGCCGATGGACGCCGCGCCCTGCAGGACGCCTACGCCACCTTCTTCCAGCATCATCCCGACGCCAAGGTGGAGGTGGTTCGCAGCATCGCCCAGGGGAATCTGGTCGTGCTGCATGTGCACGCCATCCCCGGCCCGGACGCCCAGGGCACAGCGGTGGTCGACATCTTCCGTGTGCTGGACGACAAGGTGGTGGAGCACTGGTCCGTCAGCCAGCCGGTGCCGGCCAGCGACCCCGACGGCAAGGGCGTGTTCTGAAGCCCCGCCCTTGACGCCAGCGGCGCGGGGCTTAGTCAGCGGGCCCGCACCATCCAGCCCCTTCGGCCCGCCGTCCATGTCCTCCCCAGCCTGCCTGAGGCGACCGGGCTGGACATCCCCGCCGCCGTGCTGGCGGTAGCGGCCTTCATCGCCCTGCGCCATACCCGCCTGGGCCTGCTGCCTATGCCGGCCGCCTGCGCCATGGTGGGGGTGCTGCTGGGCGCTTCAGCGCCTGTAGCCGAACATTCGCGTTAAGATCGGGAATAACCACCTCGTAATGGTGGCGATGAGGCCTATCTCAACCATCCGTCTTTCCACTCATCCGGCCTTGCCGTAGCATATTTGTCAGGCAGGTGGCGCCATAGCCCCCCGGCTTCAGACGCCGCTGGTTACAGGAAGAAGCGCCCGTGCCCAGCAGCTTTTCCTCAATAGGAACTGTGAGTGAAGATGCCGAATATGGAGATCCCGCGCGCCAGCTTGGCGGGCCAGCAGGTTTTCCCCTTTTCGCCACGCGACAGCGGGTATCACGAAACAATCGACGGGCGCCTGAACGCCATATGCAATGTATGCGGGACGCGTGGGGATATTGTCGGTTTCCGTGAGGATGATCAGCGGGAGTCGGGGTTCTGTACGGCGTGTGGCTCATTCTGCCGCCAGCGCCAGATGATGAAGGTCTTTCGCGCCCTGACAGGGCAAAGCGAAAGCGGGCCCCTTGATTTTCCGGAACTCTTCACCGTGTATAATACAGAGTCCCGGCGCGCCGTGCATGATCTCCTGAGCCGCCTGCCCGGTTACGTCTGTTCGGAATATTTCGGCCCGGATATTCCCAGCGGCCCTCATGTCGGTGCCGTGCGCCATGAGGACCTTCAGCATTTATCCCTGCCATCCAGCGCCTTCGACATTGTCATGTCCAGCGATGTCTTTGAGCATATTCCCGACCCCTATGCCGCTCACCGGGAGGTTTTTCGAGTGCTGAAACCGGGTGGGAGGCACATCTTCACTTTACCTTATCATGTGGGCGAAGCACTCGACGACGTACGGGCCTTCGCGGCGGGCGGGCATGTCACGTATCTGAAAGAGAAAATATTCCACGGTGACCCAGTTCGGCCCGACGAAGGCGTGCTGGTTTGGACAATTCCCGGTTTGCAGATGTTCGTCAAATTGGCCGAAATCGGCTTCCGGCCGGCCATGTATCACCTCCACGACCCCCAGCACGCCATCATCGGGCCATGGTCACTGGTGTTCGTCGCGGAAAAGCCCCGCTGATCGCTCGTTCGCGCCCGCCTGTATCGCCTGTGGGCCCATCCCTGCGACGACTTGGCCGACTGGCTGCACACCATAGCCGGAAACCCTGTTTCATGAGCCCTGACAGCCCGCCACCCAAACGGCCCCCCGGCCTGACCGATCCGGGCCGGACCCATCCAGGCCGGACCCATCCGGGCCTGACGGGCGTGCCGGAAACCATGTTGTGGACCCTGCACAATCGGGCGGCGGAGGCCATGCGGCCCAATGCCCGTTTCCACGACCCGGAGGCGGTGCGCATCTACCTGGCCCTGGCCTATGATTATGAACGCCACTTCGGCCGGGCCGACGGCTCCCACGCCATGCGCGCCGCCGCCATCGATGCCATCCTGCGCCGCTGGCTGGAACGGCATCCGGACGGCACCATCGTATCCTTGGGCGAAGGGCTGGAGACGCAGCGCCACCGCGTGGACAATGGGCGCCTGAGCTGGCTGACGGTGGATTTGCCGGAGGGCATCGCCCTGCGCGACCATTTCCTGCCGCCTGGCCCCCGCGTGCGCCACCTGGCGGCCGACGCGCGCAACCCCGCCTGGATGGACGCGGTGACAGGCGATGGCCCCGTGCATATCGTCGCCCAGGGGCTGTTCATGTACCTGCCCGAGGCCGACGTGCGCCGGCTGGTGGCCGCCCTGGCCCGGCGCTTCCCCGGCGGACACCTGGTGTTCGACACCGTGCCCGCCTGGCTGTCGCGTCTGACCCTGCGCGGCCTGCACCGCACGCCGCATTACCGCATCCCGCCCATGCCCTGGGGCATCGACGCCGACGCCGTGGATCCTACCCTGCGCAGCTGGTCGCCCCAGGTGGCGGTGGTGGAGACGCTGGACTACCGCATGCCGCGCGGCCTGCCCCGCCTGATGGACACGCTGTTCCGCCTCACGCCCGCCCTGCGCCACAAGCTGCCCGGCCTGGTGCGGGTGGAGTTTGAGGGTTAGCTGGCAGTCGCCGGGGCGGTGTCCGCCTCCGGCTTGCGCCAGGTCTTGGGCCCCAGCACCAGCAGGTTGCCCGCCACCGCGAGCGCCAGGCCGATGAAGGCCGCCGCCGACCAGTGATAGCCCTCGAAAACGGTGGAGATGATCAGCGCCAGGATAGGGATCATCACGGCGACGTAGCCGGCGCGGTCCGCCCCGATGCGGCCGATCAGGGAGAAGTAGGCCAGGAAAGCGATGACCGAGCCGAACAGGGCCAGGTAGCCCAAGGACGCGGCGTAACTGAGGCTGGCCGGAAAGCTGAAGACGGCGCCCCGGGCCAGGGCCACCCCCACCATGAGGACGGCGCCGAAGGCCATGCTCCACGCTGTGGCCGGCAGCAGGGGGACGCCCAGCTTGGCGCCGCGCTGCACCCAGATACTGCCCAGCGATGAGCTGACGTTGCTGAGCATGACCAGGGCCAGGCCCACCGCCGCCTTGCCCGTCAGGCCGTCCATCCGCAGTTCCGGCAGGAACAGCAGCACGACCCCGCTCATGCCGACCAGCCCGCCCAGCAGCACCAGGGGGCGGATGGGCTGGCGCAGGAAGATGCGGGCGTTCAGCACGTTCATGAGGCTGAGGGCCGAGCCCGCCACCGCCACCAGGCCGGACGGCAGCCGCTCAGTCGCCAGATAGACCAGCAGGTAGTTGGTGGAAAAAGTGAAGGCGCCGACCAGGGCAACCTGCCGCCAGGCGTGCCGGGGCGGGATCACCTTCTGCCCCCGCGCCACCAGCCAGCCCATGAGCAGCACGGCCGCCAGGCCGAAGCGATAGGCCACCGACACCGCCGGATCCACGGCCCCCAGCTGGAACTCGATCACATACCAGGTCGATCCCCAGATGAGGACGGCGGTCAGGTACAGGCCCAGGATGGGGGACATGGCGGCAACCCGTGAACGGCATGGCGCCGGCCACCGCCGGCGCGGGCGGCAACGTTAGAGCGAGGGGCCCGCCCGGCCAATCCGTTTCTTGTGCCGGTGACATTTTTCAACGGTTGCCTGAGACTGCTGCCCGTTCAGCCACAAGGCGTTACGCATGTTCATCTTCACCGGCCTATTCGCCGACCCCGCCGAAGGCTTGCCCGAGCAGTTTGCCCGCCTTTGGCCCGGGCTCGACATCATCCGTATCGATCGGCCAATCGTGGCGATCGCGGCGCGGTTCGATCCACATCTGGATGATGAAGCCATGGACCGGGCGGTCCCCCTGGTCGAGGCCTTGTCGGCGCGCCATCCCGCCGGCCGTTTCCTGCTGCTACACACCGAGTGTTTCGGCGGCGATTGCGGATACAGGGGCCAGATCCTCCAGGACGGCCGGACAGTCTTGGAGGCGGATGGGGACGGGGCGGCGCTGCGGCGCCTCATTGGATATTGGGGTATCGACCTGGGGCCGCAGGCGCGGTTCGAGCCCCTACGGCGGGATTTTCCGTGGCGCCAGGAAACGCCCCCAGGGTGAGCCTCACCCACTCGTGAGCGTTGTCCGTGACGGCTGGCGCCGGATGGGCTGCCTCTGCCGCAATTCCCCGTTGCTAGAAAGCCAGCCCCGTGGACGCCGCCTTCATCCAACCCGTCGACCTCGCCAAAGCCTACCGCCTGCTGAACCACGGCCCCACCGTGCTGGTCTCGGCCCACCATGGCGGGACGGACAACGTCATGGCCGCCGCCTGGGCCTGCCCGCTGGATTTCGACCCGCCCAAGGTCACCCTGGTGCTGGACAAGGCCACCGCCACCCGCGCGTTAGTGGAGGGCAGCGGCGCCTTCGCCCTGTAGGTGCCGGCGCGGGCGGCAACGTTAGAGCGAGGGGCCCGCCCGGCCAATCCGTTTCTTGTGCCGGTGACATTTTTAAAAACGGGAGATGCCGGCGTCGCCAAACGGCGCGGCCGGCACCCCGATCCCGTACTGTACGATACGAATGGATCAGCTGCCGCAGCTGGGCGTCACCGCACCCGTCGCCGAGACCTGGCGGTTGGTGGTGACCCTCACCTGCCCACCCGAGGCGATGGACATGTAGCCCGGAACGGCGCCTGCCCAATGATAAGCGCCGTCCTTGAGCGGCAGGTTGGTCCCCAGCCGCACCGACGCGCCACCGCCCGGCGGCAGGTAGTCGATGGTCACGGCGGTGGCTGGCAGCTTGGGCGTGGAGGTTACGGTGCCGTCGACGGACAGCAGGCAGGATGCCGCCGCCGTCGGCGTGTTGACGACGATGTCACTGTCGGCCGCCCAGCATGCGGCCGGAACAAGGAACGAGGCCGCGGCGCAAACCGCGGCGAATACCGATTTCCACATAATTATTTTCCTTCCATATCCTGCCGGGAATAGGGCTTCGTGAACCCCACCCTGTGTCGGCATGTTATCCATACCTATCCGGCGGCAGAGGCCCCGTCGCCGGCCACACAACCGTACGGTAGGGGCCGCTTATTTCCTTCTTCCCTTATTCTTCCGCCCGCCTTTGCGCAGATTCCCGTTAAGCGCGCAGCGGCGCGCCCATCAACGATGACGTCGGCCATCGGATGGGTTACCTCTGCCGTGCGCAGCCCACCGCCAGAGAGGCAGATCCTTGGAAATCGCCCCTATCCAACCCGTCGACCTCGCCAAAGCCTATCGCCTGCTGAACCACGGCCCCACCGTCCTGGTGTCGGCCCACCATGGCGGGACGGACAACGTCATGGCCGCCGCCTGGGCCTGCCCGCTGGACTTCGACCCGCCCAAGGTCACCCTGGTGCTGGACAAGGCCACCGCCACCCGCGCGTTAGTGGAAGGCAGCGGCGCCTTCGCCCTGCAGGTGCCGACGCGGGCGCAAGCGAGCCTGACCCGCGGCGTCGGCGGCGAAAGCCTGGCAGACGCACCCGACAAGCTGGCCCGCCACGGGGTGGAACTGTTCCGCATGGACGGCCATGTCCCGCCCCTGGTCGCCGGCTGCGCCGCCTGGCTGTCCTGCCGCGTCATCCCCGAGCCGCACAACCAGCAAACCTATGACCTGTTCATCGGCGAGGTGGTGGCCGCCTGGGCCGACGCCCGCGTCTTCAAAGACGGGCACTGGATGTACGAGGCGGCCGATCCCGCCTGGCGCAGCCTGCACCACGTGGCCGGCGGCCATTTCTACACCATTGGCGATCCCATCAGCGGGTGAGGCCTGCGCCGGTGCGATGGCTTAACCATCAGCCTGTGCAAAAAATTCAAACGCGCCGCCCCAGTCGTTAGCAACCTGTTCATCTTCCCGGGCGTAAAAATAACGTCATGAGCCGCAACGCGCTGCTTCCCGCCTTAATCCTTCCACAATAAAGGACGATGGTTGGGGAAGTTTAGGAGTAGGGATCATGACCGCCGTGTTCAATAAAGATCGCCTGGTCACTTTGAGCCTGTGGGTGCTGCTGTTGAGCATCGCCTGGTCCCTGCCGGTGATCAGCTATATGCGTTCGGAACACGAACGCGCCCTGGTCAAGGCCGGCCACTACTATAAACCCGCCTTCCCGGCCGAGTTCTACGTGAACCAGCAGCCCTCCAGCGCCGTCACCCCGCGCTAAGTATTCCGCCGCGCCCCGACAGTCCTTTCAGTTGACGCGCACTACCAGGCAACACGCACCCCGCCGGATATGATCCGCCCCGGGGCAATCGCCACCAGGCCATCGATGCGGCGTCCTGATTCCACCGTGCGGTCGAACAGGTTCTCCGCCGTGGCGAAAACCGCCAGATAATCCGATATCCGCCAGGTGCCCGACAGGTCCACCGTGACCGTGGGCGCCAGCGAGCGGCTGTTCAGTCCATCCTCATATTGCTGGCCGCTGGCCTTGACCCGCAGCGCCGTGGTGAAGGCGGACGACGGCCTCCAGGTCAGGTCCGCCGTGCCGGTGTGCAGCGGGCTTTGCGCCAGGCGCTTGCCCACCAGGGCCGCGAAACCGTCGGCGCGCAGCACGGTCGACCGGCTCCACAGATAGCCCAAGGTGGCGTCCAGCGTGGCATCCAAGGTCCAGGTCGCCCGCATCTCCGCCCCTTCCGCCCGCACCCGATCCAGGTTGCGGCGCTGGGCGAAGGTGCCACCAGCCGGCACCACCACGCCGAAGCCCGGCACCGTCCCTGGCTTGGTAGTGATCAGCACATTGTCCACGGCGTCGGTCACGCCGTCGTGATAGGCGGTCAGGCTGACCGTGGGACCGTGCGCCGGCGCCCAGGTCACCCCCGCCTCTGCGCCCACCATGCGTTCCGGCTTCAGCTGGGCGTTGGCCTCGATGATGTCGTTGCCCACGCGATAGGGGCGATACAGCTCATTGATGGTGGGCAGGCGGAAACCGGTGTAGGCCGCGGCGCGCAGGGTCCAATCAGACAGGGGGCGCCAATCGGCGCCCAGCCGCGCCGTGGGCAGGACCCCACCCCGATCGTCGTACTGGTCGTTGCGGGTCACGGCGCCGGTCTGGATAGAGCGCTCCACCCGGTGGCCATCGCCCGTGCTCCAGCCATCCAGGCGCACGCCGCCGTGCAGGTCGACAACCGGCGTCAACGGCCACGTCTGCTCGGCATAGACGCCGCCCACCAGTTGGTCGCCGCCGGCGTCGCGATCGCGCTGGAACACCCCGGCCACGGGCTGGAAGCGCTCATGCGTCGCCCCCTCGGCCCAGCGCAGGTCGGCGCCCAGCACGGTGCGGCGGCCGCCCCCCTCCTCCACAATGGTGGACAACGATCCCCCGGCGGCCGTGGCCGGTACGCGGTACTGGTCCAGGGCCGGCGTTTCAGCCGTGCGGGTGGCGTTGACGGAGGAAAACATGTTCTTGAAGACATAGCGGCGCAGGTACAGCGTGCCGTGCCAGGGCAGGCCCAGGGGGCCATCCTCATCCGCCAGGCGCAGGCTGCCCTCCAGCGCGTCGGTGCCGTTCTCCTGCAGGGGCGTGCCGTTGGCGCGATGCTCATGGAAGGCGGAAAGGGTGCCGGCCAGTGCCAGCGGCCCGGCATCGCCCTGCGCCTTCACATCCACCCAGGCGTCATCCCAGCCGGCCTGGGTGTCGATGGGGCCGCGCTGATCGGATCGCACGAGATAGCTGCCGTCGCTGCGGCTGGCGTGCGCCACGACCGAGACGCCACCGGCAGAGGCGCCGGCCGTTCCCTCCGCCAGGCCATTGCTGCCGGCGCGAACCTCACCCCCTTGCAGCGGCTTGGTGGTGATGCGGATGACGCCGTCCAGGGCCTGGTTCCCCCAGGGGCCGGCGCCGCTGCCCTCGGTCACCGCCACGCTGGCGATGGCGGCGGTGGGCAGGCGGCTCCAGTACACCCAGCCGCCGAAGGGGTCGTTGACCGGGATGTCGTCGACCAGCACCAGGGTGCGCCCGGCGCCGTTGGGGCCCAGGGCGCGCAGGGAAATGCCCTGTGACGTGGGGTGGGCGCTGGTGCTACCGGTGCGGCGGAACAGGGAGAAGCCGGGCACGCTGCGCAGCGCCTCATCCAGCCGCCGCTCGGGTGCCGCGTCCAGCCAGGTGCCGTCCAACTGCAAGGTGCCGTAGATGCGCTCGGTGGCGGCGTCGGGCGGCACGCGGTCGGTGACGATGATGGTGGGCAGCTGGTCCGCATCCCCCGCCCCCCAAGCAGCCGCCGGCAACAATGCCGCCGCCAGCGCGATCCCCGCCCGCCTCATGACGATTTACTCCCCGCATTGCCCCCATGTCCGGGGCTCGACGGCTTAAATGCCGCCCGGGGCCCTGTCAAATCCCGACGGGGGGCGCGGACCCCTTGACTTCCCCCCACCGGATGGCGTCCAAAAACGCCATGGCACCCTACCATGTTCCAGACCCTGATTCGGCCGATACTTTAGAACCATTCCAAGACGGTTCAGCCGAGCAACCGTTGCCCTCCAGCCTCGCAGCGGCCGCCATCCATGTGCTGACCACGGCGGCACCCCAGGAGAAGGTGCGCCTGACGCGGGCCTACGCGGCGGCCTGGCGCGGCGGATCACTGCCCGACCTGCCCGGCCCCATCCCACCGGACCGGCCGGCGCGACCCGGACGGCCGGAACTGAAGCTGCCCCGCGACATGCCCAAGCGGCGCAAGGCCGGCAGCGTGGCGGGCCGCGTGGCCCTGCTGCACGCCCTGGCCCATATCGAGCTGAACGCCATCGACCTCGCCTGGGACATCGTCGCCCGGTTCACCACCTTCCCCGACGGCACGCCGGCCCCGCGCGCCTTCAAGGACGACTGGGTGACAGTGGCGGATGAGGAGGCCAAGCACCACGCCCTGCTGGCCGCCCGCCTGGCCACGCTGGGGGCGGCGTACGGCGACCTGCCGGCGCACGATGGGCTGTGGCAGGCCAGTGAGATCACGGCCCACGACCTGGCCGCCCGCCTGGCCCTGGTGCCCATGGTGCTGGAGGCGCGCGGCCTGGACGTGACGCCCATGATGATCGCCAACCTGAAGAAGGTAGGGGACGAGGACAGCGCCGCCGTGCTGCAGATCATCCATGATGAGGAGATCGGCCACGTCGCCGCCGGCCGCCGCTGGTTCGGCGTCATCGCCGCCGCCGTCGGCGACGATCCGGCAGAACACTGGCGCGCGCTGGTGCGCCGCTATTTCAAGGGCGACATCAAGCGCCCCTTCAACGACGCCAGCCGCATCAAGGCCGACTTCCCACCCGACTGGTATGAGCCGCTGGCGCCCCTGGAGACCATCCTGGGCGGGGTGGTGGGACTGGACGGCTAGGCCTGTAAGCCCCCTTATCATTCAGTCACAAACTATCCTTGGGCGCCGCCCATCGCCCTTGCTACCATCCGCGCCATTCGACCGCCCCGGCGGTTTCCGCCTTGTCCCGCTGCCCGACAGCCCCACCACGGTATGCAAGACCCCATGACCGCTTCCTCCTCCCGTGAGACCATAACCCGCCGTACCCTGCTGCGTCGCGGCCTGATGGCCGGTACCGCCCTGGTGGCCCTGACGGCCGTCCCCGGGATGATCGCCCAGCCCGCTGCCGCCGCGGAGCCGTCGGAGACGGAGAAGGCGCTGAACGCCTTCTTCGAGGATTGCTGGAACGAGGATCTGGCCCGCGACCCGCAACAGCGCACCGTGCTGGGCCTGCCGGGCCCGCATGACAAATGGACCATCCCCGACGACGCCCATCTGCTGGAAAGCTTCCACCTGGCCGAACAGCGGCTGAAGACCCTGAAGGGCTTTAAGGTAGCGGAGCTGTCGCCCGGCGCCCAGGTCAGCGCCCGGCTGTTCGAGAATGAGCTGCAGCAGACCATCAGCCAGTACCCCTGGCGCAACCACAGCTATGTCATCAGCCAGCTGACCGGCCCCCACACTGACATCGCCAGCTTCCTGATCACCTACCACGCCGTGGGCAGTGCGCAGGACGCAGAGGACTACGTGGCCCGCCTGGTGGGGATCGCCCCGCTGATGGACGCCTACATCACCCGCATCGGCAAGCAGGCGGACATGGGTGTCCTGCCGCCGGCCTTCGCCTTCAAATCCATCCTGGAGGCGGCGCGCAACGTCATCACCGGCAAGCCGTTCACGAACGGCGCCATGGAGAGCAGCCCCCTGCTGGCCGACTTCACGGAGAAGGTGACGGCCCTGAAGCTGGCGGATGCCGAGCAGGCCCGCCTGATCGCCGCCGCGGAAAAGGCCCTGACCGGCCAGGTCCAGGCCTCTTTCCAGAAGCTGATCAGCACCGTGTCGGCGCTGGAGACCAAGGCCACCACCAGCAACGGCGTCTGGGCCCTGCCGGATGGCGAACGCTTCTACCGCTCACAAGTGCAACTGATGACCACCCTGCCCCTGGACCCGGCGGCCGTGCATGTCCAGGGCCTGAAGGAGGTGGCGGCGCTGCAGGACGAGATGCGCGCCATCATGGCCAAGGTGGGCTTCAAGGGCGAGCTGCGCGCCTTCTTCGACTACCTGCGCACCGACAAGCGCTTCTTCGATCCGGCCACGCCGGAGGGTCGCGCCACCCTGCTGAAGCGCGCCACCGACATCATCGACAGGATGCGGTCGGACCTGGACCGGTTCTTCCTGACCAAACCCAAGGCCCCCATCGTGGTCAAGGCGGTGGAACCCTTCCGCGAGAAGGCCACGGCCAGCGCCTTCTATGAGCCTGCCTCCCCCGACGGATCGCGGCCCGGCGTGTTCTACACCAACCTGTACGACATGTCGGTCAACCCCATCCCCATGCTGGAGAGCCTGGCCTATCACGAGGGCATTCCCGGCCATCACATGCAGATCGCCATCGCGCAGGAGATGGCCAACCTGCCCACCTTCCGCCGCTTCATCTGGAACAGCGCCTATGGTGAGGGCTGGGCCCTGTATGCCGAGCGCTTCCCCAAGGAGTACGGCTATTACCAGGACCCCTACTCGGACGCCGGCCGCATCGCCTCGGAGCTGTTCCGCGCCGCCCGCCTGGTGCTGGACACCGGCATCCACCTGAAGCGGTGGACGCGGGAACAGGCCATCGCCTACATGAACGACAACACGGCCAACCCCGAGCACGACAACATCACCGAGATCGAGCGCTACTTCGTCTGGCCGGGCCAGGCGCTGGCCTATAAGATCGGCATGAACAAGATCCTGGAACTGCGCGAGGTCGCCAAGGCCAAGCTGGGCACCAAGTTCGACATTCGCGCCTTCCACGACACGGTGCTGACCTCGGGCTCGGTCAACCTGCCGGTGCTGGAGGCGCTGGTGCAGGATTGGGTGAAGCGCACGGCCGCCTGAGACCGATTTCAGGCGCCCCGGATTTGGAACGGCCATGCCAAACAGCCCGCCGTCCCGGCCATATCCGGTATGCGTTATATTATCACATGAATTAATGGCACCGGGCGCCGGGTCAGGGCACGGTGCCGCGTAATAGGGGAAAGGGCAGCCCAACCAAACGTGGCGCCCGATCCGACGAGAGCTTTGGCAGTTCACGGCATGCGTGGGGGCGGCATCCCGATCCGGAGCCGCCCCTTCGTGTTTTGGCCTTCGACGCCTTCGTGCCCCTACAAGCAGGGGTTGGAGACTGGCGGCCTGGGCACCGACAGCGCCGCCGCCAGTTCCGCCCGCAACTTGTCGAGTGACGCGGACCGCAGACCGCCCAGCATGCGTTGGGCGTCGCCACCACCACATATCTTGGCCTGGGCCTCCGGTCCCCGCAAGGCGGCGGCGTCCCGCTGCTTTTTCAGCCGCGTCTCCTCCGTCGCCCTCAACGCGTCCTTGGTGATGGGCGTCAAGCTGTTGGCGACCACGAAATCGTCGATCCGGTCCAGTCCCTCATCCATGACGCGGCGCAGCGCGTCATCCCCGTCCTGGCGGCAGATGTCCAGATCCTCGCGCAAGCCGATATAGATTTCCCGCAGGCACAGCACGGCACCGTGGCCGCTGCGATCCTCCACCATCGTCTGCGGCTTACCGCTGCCATCCCGCCATTGGCGGGCGACGACACCGCCGGCATAGGTGATTTCCCGCGTCTCATTTCCCCTGGCGTCCCGCCCCAAGCGCACGGTGGCACTGGCGGGAACCGGAACATCCCCCCAATCGTCGGACGGCGCCGCCCGCGCCTGTGCGATCGTCGACAAGCCGACACCCAACAGTATGGTCAATATCAGAGCGCGCACGGTTTCCCCCTCCACCAAAAGACGAAAGACGTCTTCGCCTGCGCCTGATTTATGTCGGTAAAATGGTGACCTCATCCGGTTCCACCGCGGCATTTTGTATCGTATGCCCGGAGGCCCCACCCAAGATGGATGCCATGCCTGAGATCCCGACACTCAAGACCGGACGCCTGCTGCTGCGCCCCTGGTTGCCGACCGATCGCGACGCCTTCGCCGCCCTGGCCGACGATACCCGGGTGATGGAATTCCTCACCCCCCTGGACCGCACCGGCAGCGACGCCCTGGTCGACCGGGTGGAGGCCCACTTCATCCAACATGGCTTCGGCTATTGGGCGGTGGAGGTGCCGGGGGTGGCGTCCTTCATCGGCTTCGTCGGGCTGGGCACCGTGGGGTTCGAGGCCGCCTTCACCCCGGCGGTGGAGATCGGCTGGCGGCTGGCCAGCGCGCATTGGGGTCGGGGCTACGCAACCGAGGCGGCGCGGGCGGTGATTGATGCGGCCTTCACCCGCTTCGACCTGCCGCAGGTGGTGGCCCTGACCGTGCCGGCCAATCGCCGGTCCCGCGCCGTCATGGAACGGCTGGGCATGACCCATGACCCAGCGGAGGATTTCGATCATCCCCGCCTGGCCGAGGGCCTCCCCCTGCGCCGCCACGTGCTATACCGCAAACCCCGCCCTTGAACCGCCGGCTGGGTGGCCGGCGGGGGTGGCGCCAACAAGATCCTGGACGCGCCGCCGCAACCGGCGTAAGCGCTCTCCGTCCGCTGCGGCGTGCCGCTGCATCGGACGCCTGGGAGGGAATGGGATGGATCAGCGGACGCTTGCCGCCTACGACACCGCCGCCGGAGCTTATGCCGAGGACTGGCACAGCCAACCACCACCGTCGGACCTACACAACCTGATCCGTCGGCACTTTGCGCCCGGCCAGCCCACGGTCGACATCGGCTGCGGCAGCGGGCGGGAGGTGGCGTGGCTGGCGGAGAACGGTTTTCCGGCGGTGGGCTATGACGCGTCGGAAGGTTTGCTGGCGCAGGCGCGGGCCCGCTACCCCGGGCTGGACTTCCGCGCCGCCCGCCTGCCCGACCTGGCCGGGCTGCCCGCGCACGGCTATGCCAACGTGCTGTGCGAAACGGTGATCATGCACCTGGACGCCGGCCTGGTCGTGCCCGCCGTCCGCCGGTTGGCCAGCCTTGTACGTCCGGGCGGCGCCCTTTATCTCAGCTGGCGGGTGACCCGGGGCGCCGATGCGCGCGACGGCGCCGGACGCCTCTATGCCGCCTTCGACAGCCGCCTGGTGCGGGAGACGCTGGCGGGTGCGACCCTGCTGTTGGATGAGGAGGCGACCAGCGCCTCGTCGGGCAAGACCATCCACCGCCTGGTCGCGCGGTTCTGAAAAGGACTCCTTTGAAAATGATAAGGGCCGGCGGATCGTTCCACCGGCCCCTTCATTACGCACTCAAAATGACACTGGCAGATGGCGGCTTACGCCTCCGCCTCATCGCCCTGCCCCTTGATGCGGTGGGCCAGGGCGGCTTGCAGGAACTCGTCGATGTCGCCATCCAGAACGGCCCCGCTCTGGCTGGTTTCGACCCCGGTGCGCAGGTCCTTCACCATCTGGTAGGGCTGCAGGACGTAGGAGCGGATCTGGTGGCCCCAGCCGATCTCCGTCTTCTGCGCTTCCAGGTTGGCGGCGGCCTCCTCACGCTTGCGCAGCTCCATCTCATAGATGCGGGCGCGCAGCATGTCCCAGGCCTTGGACCGGTTCTTGTGCTGGCTGCGTTCCTGCTGGCAGGCGACCACGATGCCGGTGGGCATGTGGGTCAGGCGCACGGCCGAGTCCGTCTTGTTCACGTGCTGGCCGCCGGCGCCCGAGGCGCGGTAGGTGTCCACCCGCACGTCCTTCTCGTTGATCTCCACCACGATCTTGTCGTCGATGACGGGGGTGACGGAGACGCTGGAGAAGCTGGTGTGCCGGCGGGCCTGGCTGTCGAAGGGGCTGATGCGCCCCAGCCGGTGCACGCCCGATTCCGTCTTCAGCCAGCCATAGGCGTTGTGCCCCTTGATCTGGATGGTGGACGACTTGATGCCGGCCTCTTCCCCGTTGGTCTCGTCCAGCAGTTCGACCTTGAACTTATGCTGTTCGGCCCAGCGGCTGTACATGCGCAGCAGCATCAGGGCCCAGTCCTGGGCCTCGGTGCCGCCGGCGCCGGCGTTCACTTCCAGATAGCAGTCGTTGGCGTCGGCTTCGCCCGACAGCAGGCTTTCCAGCTCCAGGGCCGCCGCGCGCTTCTGCAGGGCGACCAGGCCCTGCTCGGCGTCGGTGACGATCTCCTGGTCGCCTTCCAGCTCACCCATCTCGATCAGCTCGATGCCGTCGTTCAGGTCGCGCTCCAGCGCGCGATAGCCTTCGATGGCCGTCTCAAGCTGGGTCTTTTCCCGCATGATCTTCTGCGCGCGGTCGGAATCGTCCCACAGCTTGGGGTCTTCCGACAGGGCGTTCAGTTCGTCATAGCGGCGGAGGGCATTCTCCCAGTCAAAGATGCCTCCTTAGCAGCGTCAAGGACTGTCGCACAGCCTCGACGACCGCCTCGATCTCGGCCCGCATCGCGGTCCTCCTCGTCTCGGGTCATGAAATGGTCTTGTAACGGACCGCTTAGATAACCGCTTGGACGCCCGATTAGAACCCTGCATTTCGATGGGGGGCCTTGCGGCGCCCGCCCCCTGGTGACGTGCAAAAAAGGGCCGCGCGAAAAAAGGGCGCCCCCGTGGGGACGCCCTTCAAGTTCCGGATCAACGAGGTGAGGGTCCTTAGGCGACCATGGCCAGCGAGGCCTCGTTGATCCGGCGGGTCAAGGTGCTGGCGCCGGTGGTGGCGTCGGCGATCTTGGTCAGGCTGTCGCTGATGCTGGAGACGCCGTCGGCGGCGGTCTGCATGTTGCACGAGATGTCGCGGGCCACCGCGTTCTGTTCCTCCACCGCCGCCGCCATGGCGCCGGAGATGGCGCTGATGCGGTTGATGATGCCGCCGATACCCTGGATGGCGCTGGCCGATTCCGTGGTGGCCAGCTGCACCGTGCTGATCTGCTCGGCGATCTCACCCGTGGCCTTGGCCGTCTGGTTGGCCAGGGCCTTGACCTCGGACGCGACGACGGCGAAGCCTTTGCCCGCCTCGCCCGCCCGCGCCGCCTCGATGGTGGCGTTCAGGGCCAGCAGATTGGTCTGGCTGGCGATGTCGCTGATCAGCTTCACCACCTCGCCGATGCGCTGGGCGGCGCTCAGCAGGCCGGAGACGGAGGCGTTGGTCAGGTTCGTCTGATGCACCGCGTCCTCGGAAATCTTGGAGGCCTCCGCCATCTGGCGGCTGATCTCCTCGATCGAGGCCACCAGCTCGGTGGCGCCGCCGGCGATGGCCTGCACATTGCCCGAGGCGATCAAGGCGGCGTTGGAGGCATGGTTGACCTGCTCATCGGTCACGGTCATGGCGCCGGCCAGGCCGTTCAGGTCCTGGGAGATCACCTTCTGCGTGGCGGCGCGGCGGTCGCGCGCCTCAACCTGCTCGGTGATGTCGGTGGCGAACTTGAGCACCTTGTAGGGCTTGCCGCTGATGTCGAAGATGGGATTGTAGGTCGCCTGGATCCACACCGGGCGGCCGCCCTTGCCCAGGCGCTTGTATTCGGCTGATTGGAACTCGCCGCGCTCCAGCGCCGCCCAGAAGCGCCGGTACTCGTCACTGGACCTGTAGGCCGGGTCCACGAACATGCTGTGATGATGGCCCTGGATCTCCGCCAGACTGTAGCCCAGGGCGTTCAGGAAATTCTCGTTGGCCGTCAGGATGGTGCCGTCCATCTTGAACTCGATGACGGCCTGGCTCTTGTGGATGGCCTTCAACTGACTGCACAGGTCGTCGTGCCGCGACCGGCGCTCGGTGATGTCGGTCGCCAGTTTGACGACCTTCACCGGCTTGCCGGTAACGCCGAACACCGGGGTGTAGGTCGCCTGCAGCCAGACCTCCCGACCGCCCTTGGCTATGCGCTTGTACTCGGCGGTCTGGAATTCACCGCGGGCCAGGCTGGCCCAGAAGTTCCGATACTCGTCACTGTTCCTGTGGGTCGCGTCCACGAACATGCTGTGATGCCGGCCCTGGATCTCCGCCAGGGTGTAGCCCATGGTCTTCTGGAAGTTCTCGTTGGCCGTCAGGATGGTGCCATCGAGTTTAAACTCAATGATGGCCTGGGAACGGTTGACGGCTTCCAGAATGAACTTCAGATCAGAGCCCGCACCCTGTGAAAACAACCCATTCATCATGATCGACCCCGATCTTGTCATTATTGCGCGTGGCCGAGGTTTCTCGGCCGGACATGCAAAAATTTGGGGCCGTATCCTTAATGTTTCCTTAAAGGCGCAGACTACAAATGTTCTGGTTAATATTTTAGAATCAAACGCTTAGCATGTCATTTACTTACCATTCATTACTAACCTGAAGGATTGGGTCACCTTACCGCTCAACTCGTTTTACCGCTAACGATCCGCGTCAAAAACGGCTGGGCCGCCCCACGCCTGGTGGGACGGCCCAGCCTTTCAACAACGGATAGATGGTACGCGCGTCAGAAGCGGTAGCCCACGCCAAAGCCGACCAGCCAGGGGTTGATGTCAACGTCCGCCTTGATGGGCGTGCCCAGGCCGGCGTTCACCGTGGCCGTGGTGTTGAGCATCAGCTTCTTCAGGTCCAGGTTCAGGGACCAGTGGTCGTCCAGCTTGTAATCGACGCCGGCCTGGAAGGCGTAGCCGAAGGTGTTGTCGTACTTCAGACCCAGGGCATCGCCCTTGTCGACGCCGTAGAACAGCGTGTAGTTCACACCGACGCCAATATAGGGGCTGATCTTCTCATGCGGCATGAAGTGGTACTGGAAGGTCAAGGTCGGCGGCAGCAGCCAGACATTGCCCAGATCCACCTTGCCCAGCGGCGTGCCCGACGCCTTCACATTGTGCGGCGTGGTGCCGGCGATCAGTTCCGCAGCGATGCTGTCGGTGAAGAAGTAGCTGAAGTCTACTTCCGGCACGATGGCCGTGCTGATGTCGGTGTGGCCGGGAATGCCGGCGCCCCCCAGCGACAGGGAGCTGCCGACGTCCGGCGCCACCACAAGGGCGCGACCGCGGATCAGAAAATCACCAGCGTCGGAGGCATGAGCCGCCGGGGCCATACCGTAAATCCCGGCCAAGAGCGCAGCGGCGGCCACCGTGACGGACAAAAACTTCATCACTTACCCCTCCTTGAACAGTGTGGCCGGCGAATGTTCCACCGCCTTGACGCCGCACTTGTTTTTCAATGAGAGGAGTTTTATTGGAGATCGGGCAGCTTATCTCTGACCTGTATCAATCAGCATCTTCCAGGGACGCAATACGGATCGGCGGAAAGGCCATGACTGGATCATCGCCTGCCCCGACAACCAGGGCCGCCGCGATGGCGTCCAGATCGGCGCCGTCCAGCCGCGTCAGCCCCACGGGCAGGCTGAACCCCCAGCCCATGGCCGCCAGCGCCCCGTCCAGCACGGCGGCCAGCGGCACCGGCCGCGACGGCAGATAGGCTACCGGCAGGCAGGCCCATGCCCGGCCGGCGGCGTCATGCTCGATATACATCCCGCCGGGCAGGACGTGGCCCACCGCCAGGAAACAGGAGCCGCCCAGGGTGTCGGGGGCGAAGCAAGCCACACGCTGCCCCGCCGCCACGCGGCGCAGCACCCCGTCATGGCGCACCGGCAGGCGCATGTCGCCCGCTGCCCGGCCCCGGCCGATGGCACCGACGGAGGCCACCCACACCCAGCCCGGCATACCGGTGGCCAGGGGCCCGGTGACCAGGGGCCCGGTGACCAGGGGCATGGCAGGCGGCAGGCAGCGGGAAGCGGGGGCGGTTTCGGGGGTCATGGCGGCGCTCCATCGACGGATAGATCTGCATCCTAGCACCGCCCCCTGACAGATCCTGTCAGCAGCATCGCCACCCTCGCCAAACCATTCGGCAGGCGGTAGGGTCCCTGCCTTTCGCGCACCCGCTCGATACGCGCCTAAGGAAACAGCATGCTTTTCCGGATCCTATTGCTGGCCGGCGTGGCCGCCGGCACCGCCATCCCCGCCTGGGCCCCCGCCTGGGCCCATGATTGCCAGCCCTACCAGCCGGAGCCCGTGATCCTGACGGGGGAGATCACCCTGCAGCACGGCACCCGCAGCGGCGCCAAGGGCGTCACCAAAGAGGACTATTACGTGCTGACCTTGCCGCAGATGATCTGCGTAGCGGGCGGCACGGCGGAAACGGATGAGGACGTGGAGTCCATTGACGCCCTTCAGCTGAAGCTGCCCCAAGGCGTCAAGCCCCCGCTGGGCCGCCGGGTGGCCGTGACCGGCACCTTGTTCCACCGCCTGGCCGATGGCCATACCGACGTGCTGCTGACCTACGACAGCGCCAAACCCGCCCCGTAAGGGACCCAGGGCCTACGTCTCCTCCGGCGCGTCCATCTCCGCCTTCCAGTCGGCCAGCAGGGCGTGGCGGCGGCGGGGATAGCGGTCGGCCTCCACCGTCACCTCGACGATGCGGTCGGTACGGAAATGGCGGAAGGCCTGCCGCGTCTCACACCACGCGGCCACCATGCGGATGCGTTCCATAAAGGCCAGGGCGAAGGGCCAGATGGTGCGGTCGCTGGCCCGCCCCTGCCCGTCGGTGTAGGCGATGCGCAGCTTGCGCTCCATCCGGATGGCACGGCGGATTTCCGTCAGGTCGCGCGGCTCCGTCACGCTGGGCTTCAGCGACACCGGCACAAGGCCGCTGTCCTCCGCCAGTGCCTTCAGGTCGGCGGGCAGCACGGCCGTGATCTTGGCGGTGGCGTTCTGCGCCGCCAGGCCCAGGGGGCCGTCGCCCCGCTGCGCCACCCAGCGCAGGCCCAGCACCAGGGCCTCGATCTCATCATCCCCGAACATCAGGGGCGGCAGCATGAAGCCGGGGCGCAGGACGTAGCCCAGGCCGGCCTCCCCCTCCACCGGCACGCCCTGGGCCGCCAAGGTGGCGATGTCGCGGTAGACGGTGCGGATGGACACGCCCAGCTCCGCCGCCAGGTCGGCGGCCGTCACCGGCCGGCGATGGCGGCGCAACGCTTGGATGAGGTCGAGCAGGCGGGCGGAGCGGGACAAGGGATAGAAACCGGCGCGATGGATCGGAGGCCCGGCATGGTAGCCCGGCCCCCGCCCGCCCTCAATGCCAGCGGCTGATGTCAAAGGACATGTGGTCGCGATACCGGCACTCTTGTAGAAATCCAAAGAAGACCTTCGCGACCATACCCTCATGGCCGAGGCCGCGATGGCGGCTGGTTCGGCCGGACACCGAAATAACCGCCGTCGGCATCGAACGCCACCTGATAGCTGCGCAGGAAATGCCGGCCGGTGTTGGCGAAGGCCGGCCGCTGATGCACGTAGACGGCGGAAGGCTGCAACGGGTCCTGGGGGTTGACCGTGAAAGCGTATGTCGCGATGGGCATGCCGGTCGCCGGGATCCGGATATTGACGGCATCCCCCTTGCCCAACGTTTCCGCCTTGGCCTGCGGCAGGTTCAGGTACATCTGCGCGATGCCGGTATCGATCAGGGCGTTACCGGCATCGCATTCCTGTCCCTTGACGGAAACGCAGGCCGTCACCTGGGCCCAATCTCGCGGCAGCGTCGATCCCTGATAGGGGTTCAACTGGCTGAAGGTGAAGCCCGCGGTGTTGTCCTGGGTCAGGCCCAACTGCATGCCGTCCGCCGTGATGATGTAGCCGGCGCGCATGGTGCCGGGCTGCACCGGCTTGCCCTTGATGCTGACGATGCTGAGCAGCGCGTTGCGGTCCGGGAAGCCCTGCGGCTGGCCGTCATAACGCCGGCCGAACCCCACGCCCATGTAGTGCGGATAAGGCGGCCTGGGCTCACCCTCGCAGTCGGGCAGCGCCTTCTGCTCGTCATATGAGCTGCACTTGATCTGCTTTTCCACCGCCAGCACGCGCAGGTGCGCCATCGCCACCGGGTTCTTGTCCTTGTCCACGAACACCAGATCCTGCGGAACCCAGTAACCGACCGACAGAAGGTTGTCGCTGGACAGGAATTCCCACCCCTTCTCCATCTTCACGACCTGGTCGCGCGTATAGCCGACGATTTCGCCAATCGGCAGCATCACGCCGGTGGAGCCCGTGTCCATGTCCATCGTGTGGACCTTGGCGTCGGCCTTGGTCCCGATCCTCACGTGAAAGGACGGCGCGTTGACGAACTTCTCCAGCTGCTTGGTCCCGTCGGGGTTGGTGACCATTTGGGTGATGGACGGGATGAAGGGGATCAGGACGGTCGTGGTGTAGGCGCTGTAATCGGGCGTGGATCCGGCCGCCTGGGCCACCGGCGCCAATCCCATCGCGATCAGCGCGCCGGCCAACAGGTGACGCGGGGTTCCGGACAAAAAAGACATGAGGCCTCTCCTTATCATCGATCGGTCACGACGCGGGTAGGTGCACCGCCCTGGGCGCCATCCGAAGATCCGCCCGGCCGCGCCAGGTCGGCGCGCCGCTGCCGCTCCCGCCAGAACAAGGCGTCGGGCCATCGGGTTTCCAGGCCGTAGAGGTAGGCGCGGTTCAGGCAATAGTCGGCATAGCGTTCCGCCACCAGCGCCGCCCGGGGCCGGGGCGGCGGCGGCAGGGCGGCGCCCCAGCCCCGGGCCACATCCCGGCCAGCGGCAACGCCATCCACCAGCGCCTTGTAGACCCCCTGCGCCGCTACCGGGTCATAGCTGGCGGCGGCATCCCCCACGGCCAGCCAGCCCGGCCCATCCACCTGCGCCAGCAGGCTGGACTGGATGGGCAGCAGCGCCGGTTCCGCATCACCGGCACCCGGATCCACCCCGGCCGCCGCCAGCCGCGGCCCGATCAGGGCGGTGGCCGCCAATCCGCGCCGCCAGGACGGCAGTGTCCCGTCGTCGCGCAACCGGCGGAGACCCGCCTGGTCGGTCACCATCATGACCACCACCCGCTCATCGGGCAGACGGGCCGCGTACCACCAGCCGTCGGGCGTCGCCTCCAGCAGGGTTTGCCAGGTCAGCATTCCGGGCAGGGGCAGAAAGGCGGCCAGGGCGTACAGGGTGTCGTCCACCCGGCGTTCCACACCCAGCGCGCGGGCGAAGCGCGCCTCCGGCCCCGTCGCGTCCACCACCTGGCGGGTTTCCACGGCTCGGGTGGTGCCCGCCACGTCCAGCATCAACCGATGGCCCAAATCCGGCATGACCTCCACCCGCCGGAACGCGGTGTCGAAGACCACCGTCACGCCGGCGGTTTCCGCCGCAGCCACCAGCATGGCGTCAAACCGGCGGCGGTCCAGCCGCCACGCGGGCCCCATGGGGTTGTAGAGGAAGTCGTTATGGCCAACCCGGTCGCCACCCCACAGGGACGCGCTGCCCGGACACGGCGCATGACCATCGGCCCGGAAGCGCGCCGTCAGCCCCAGTTGCCCCAGGGGCAGCAACAGGTCAGGCGGCGCGCTTTCGCCGATGCGCTGCCGCCCCGCCACGCCCGCCTCCGCGACCAGGACGGCGATGTCCGGGCAGTGGTTCTTGAGGGACAGGGCCGTGGCCAGGCCAGCGGGCCCGCCCCCCAGGATGATGGCGTCGTACCGCGTCCGCACCGGCAGCACCCTGCCGTCAGCGGCCGCGCCGCCGCCGGCCGGCCGGCGCCCGTCTGGCCCCACCGGCAGTCCCGCCCAGGGGACCGTCCAGCACCGCCTTGGCCGGGTTGGCATTGAACGGCCAGGCCAGCACCGGCTCATCCGGATCGCCAGCGTCCTGCAACTGGCTGGCGACCTCCAGATAATGATTCGGCGACACATCGTTGCCGTCGATCACCGTGCCCTGCAGCACGATGCCGATCTGGTCCCACTGCTGCACAGCCTCCAACGGGTCCTGGAAGGTGCTGGCCGTCCGGGGATTGAGGGCGAAGCTACCCTGGCCCCGGATGGACCATTTCTGCGGCGGCAGCACCTTGGCCACCACCTCATCCGCCACATAGACGGCGTCCGGCCGCTGCGCCGGCCACGACCAGTAGAGCGTGGTCGGGCTGCCGGTGGCGGTATTGGTGCCGTTGATGCTGGTCTGGTGGATGGAGCAGGAGTTGTAGTCGGTCTGCCAGGGAATGGCCATGAACTTGCAGAGGTCGCCCGGCTCCAACCCATCATCCTGGTGGCGCAGCGGTATCCACCCGCCCTTCAGGAAGGGATGGGCCGCGACGGCCTGGCTGTAATCCAGCGGCTTATGCTTGATGCGGAAGGGTCCGGCGCCGGTGCTGGCCCAGTCCTGCTGGTAAATATCCTTCTGGCGGATGGTGTAGCTGACCTCGATCCCCGGTACATAGCGCCCGCCCAGGCAGTTGCTGAGCGAGGCCTGGTCCAGCAGCTCGCCAGGGCCCAGGGCGGGTGCTGCGGCGGTGTTGAAGCGATGCTTGCTCCACTGTTCCAGGAAGAAGTACTGGGTGGGCGTGACCGTCAGGAAGGCCTTGCCCGCGTCGCCCAGCGACAGGGGCATCAGCGGCACGCCCACCGACGTCTCCCCTGCCAAGTTGGGGTTACGGATGAAGGTCAGGCCCGCCATGATGGTCTGGTCGGGGTCGTCGGCGGCGGCGATGGCGTCCACCGCCGCGTGCGCCCGCTGGGCGATAGGCGGCAGGTTCACGGTCCAGCGCTGCAAAGCGGCGGCGCGGAACACCGGGTGGATGTCCGTCTCGAAATTGGGCACGTAGTCACCGTTGTAGACACCGTTGGCGTAAAGCGACGGCATCAGGTCCAAGGTGCGCACCCAGGCGTCGAACACGTCATCCCAGACGGAGACGACGTTGCGGATCTGCGGGGCGTAGGACGGATCGCAGCAGACGACCCAGCCGCCGAACGCCTCCGCCACCGTGCCGTCGGTGAACACCAGCGTGGCCGACACCGGGCCGTCGGCGGCATCATCGAACCAGCTGGGGTTGTTGGTGTCGCCGGTCATCTGGACGACTTGGCTGTATTCGTCATACTTACCGGCGGTGCGGCCGAAGGCCGACAGCACCAGCAGGCGCCCCTGCGCGTCGGTGCGCAATTCGCCCAGGGTGTCGATGGCGCCCATGGGCTCATACAGCAGGCCGGACGGGAAGCTCTTGGGATAGTCCGCGTTCTCGGCGATGCCGCCCTTGCGGTCGGAATAGCTGGCCGGGGTGGTGACATCGAAATTCACCACCGCGCTGGGCGTGCCGCCGGCCACCAGGGCGCGGGGGCCGGGGTCGATCACCAGAGACTTCAGCCGCGTCTCGCTGTCGGGCGTGCCGTAGACCTGGGGATTGCGCAGCTGCGGCACCTGGCCGTCAGCGAAGGCGTTCAAGCCTTCGGAGCTGACAACGCAATAGTTGTTGGCCTTCTTGTTGGCCAAGTGCACGGTCCAGACCACCTGCGCCACGGTGCGGCCATCAGCCAGCGTGGTGCCGGGCAGGATTTCCACCCCGCCACCGTTGGGATAGGCGTCCGGCCCCGCCAGATCGTATGCGTAGAGGCGGAAGCGCGCGGCCTGGCGCTTCAGGTTGCCGTCGGCGTCGCGCAGGTCGCCGCTGCGCACGAAGGACTCCGTCCCGTCCGCGGCCGCCTGCAAGGGCAAGCCGCCGGTGGTGTCGGTACCGTCCAGGGGGAGGCCGGCGCTGGTCTCCGGCGAATAGTAGAAATCCTGGCTGGTGCCGAAGCGGGCGAAGTTGATGGTCGGGTGAACGCGGAAAACGGTCCGGGTCGACATGGGGCACAACCTCAATTGTCCGGAAGTGACGGGGATGCGGCGGTGGGCGTCAGCCGAAGCGCGGCGTGACGCCGTTCTTCCAGCAGTTCTGGATGCCGGCACCGACCGAGATCATCAGCGGGACAAAACCGCCGGGATTGCCCCCGGCGAACAACTGCTCCAGCGCCGTGCGGAAGCGGCCGAACGTCTCCACCAGGGTGGCGGCCAAGGCCCGCTGGTGGTCGCTGTAATCCACCGCCAGCGTCACCGGATAGGTCAGCGGCTTCGCCACCGTCTGCCGGATGGTCTGGAACTTCTGGAAATGGGGCCAGCTGGGGTCGCTGTCGTCGGCGGTGTTCTGATAGGCCGCCGGCAGCGCCGCGCTGGCGCCGCTCGCCCCCTCCCCCTGCTCCCGGATGGTGTTGATCAGCAGCACCACCTGGTTGTAGCCGTCGCCATCGCTGTCGGTGACGGTCAGGGACGGCATGTTATTGTAGAAGGCGGAGAAGTGGTCGACCTGACGCACGCCGCCCTGGATGTGACGGCGCAGCAGGCCCGCCCCATACTGCAAGGCGTCGTAGAACTCACCGATGCTGCCGTATTCGGTGATGGTGTCGCGCAGGATCGCTTTACCGCCCGTGTCCCACTCCGGATATTCGATCAGGCACATGCCGTTGATGCGCGGGATATCCAGCGGGCCGATCTCCGCGCTATAGGGCGCGAAGTCCGGCCGGGGATCCGGCTTGTCCAGGGCGAAGTCCAGGTGTGGAATGTCGTGGCCCCGGTAGACGGGGGCGGCGAAGCGCGGCGAGAGGCCGTAGGCATTAGCGATGTTGCACGCCAACTGGACGTGCAACATCTCCTGGTTCACCACGCTTTGCACCAGTTGAACGGCCTGTGCCGTCCGATCGACGACCGAATACAGCGCCGACATGTAATAGGGGATGGTCCAGAATTCCAAATCCACCGCCGCCTGCAAATGCTGGTGCAGATGGGCGATGGTCCACTCATCATCCTTTAGGCGCATGGCGCGCGGCCTCCTCATCCATGTGAGGACGCTTCTTTGCGGATAAGCGCCCTCATGGTCGTAGAGGATAAGTCAAATACACGCCATAGTACACAATTCACATGTCACAAGTTGTGACATGGCCCATTACAGAACTATTACCGTGTAGGCCCTCTATTCCATCACCACCGTTCCCTCGGTCACCACCGGGAAGTTGACGGAGTTGGCGATGAAGCAGAAATGGTGCGCCTTGTCGTGCAGCGCCTGGGCCAGCGCCGGGTCGCCGTCGGCGGCGATGGTCACCGTGGGGCGCAGGGTGACCTGGGTGAAGTGCCCGTTGCCGTCCGCCGTCTCCACCATCGTGCCCTCCGCCTGGTCCTGGTAGGCGGTGACGACCAGCCCGGCCTCGGCCGCCAGGTGCAGGTACCACAGTTTGTGGCAGGTGGAGAGGGAGGAGACCAGCATCTCCTCCGGATTGTAGCGGGTGGCATCGCCCAGGAAGGCGGGGTCGGAGGAGCCGGGGATGACCGGCTTGCCCGCCGCCTGGATCTCATGGTCGCGGGTGTAGGCGCGATAGTTGGCGGTGCCCTGCCCCTTGTTCCCGGTCCAGGTGACGGTGACACGATAGGTGTGTTGCTTGCCGGCCATGATGTCGCTCCCTTTGGGTCATCGTCGTTGCGGCCATTGGAGGGGAGCCATTGCAGGGGCGCCAGAGAGAACCACCGCAGAACGGACATGCGCTCTGACCCTGGGCGGTGTACGATTTCGGACAGTATTGTGGGGGACTTTGCATCGTGACACAGAAAAGCGGCCGTATCCTGATGGTGGACGACGACCAGGACATCCTGGTGGCCGCCCGCCTGCTGCTGAAGCGGGAAGGCATCCTGGTCCATACCGAGAGCCAGCCGGATCGCATCCCGCAGCTGTTGAAGGATGAGGTGTTCGACGCCGTTCTCCTGGACATGAACTTCGCCATCGGCGCCAACACGGGGCGCGAAGGCTTCCAGTGGCTGAAACGCGTGCTGGAGATCGACCCCACCCTGTCCGTCATCCTGATGACCGCCTATGGCGACGTGGGCACGGCGGTGGAGGCGATGAAGCAGGGTGCCTGCGACTTCGTGCTGAAGCCCTGGTCCAATGAGCGGCTGGTGGCGACCCTGATGAGCGCCATGACCCTGACCGCCTCCCGGCGCGAAGCGGCGCAGCTGGGCGCCCGCAACAAGGAGCTGGCGGCAGCACTGGACCAGCCGGGGCAAACGCTCATTGGCAGCAGCCCGGCCATGGCCCGGGTACTGACCCTGGTGGACCGCGCCGCCCCCACCGACGCCAATGTCCTGATCCTGGGCGAAAACGGCACCGGCAAGGAGGTCATCGCGAGAGAGATCCACCGCCGGTCCCGCCGCGCGGACCAGGTGTTCGTGGCCGTGGACCTGGGCGCCATCGCCGAGAATTTGTTCGAGAGCGAGCTGTTCGGCCACAAGAAGGGCGCCTTCACCGACGCCAAGGAGGACCGCGTCGGCCGGCTGGTGGCGGCCAACGGCGGCACCCTGTTCCTGGATGAGATCGGCAATCTGCCCCTGTACCAGCAGAGCAAGCTGCTGTCGGTGCTGGAACAACGCGTGGTCATCCCCGTGGGCGGCAACCGGCCCATCCCCATCGACGTGCGCCTGATTTCCGCCACCAACATGCCGGTGGAACAGCTGGAAAGCCCGGACACCTTCCGCCAGGATCTGCTGTACCGCATCAACACCGTGGAGCTGCGCCTGCCGCCCTTGCGCGACCGCTCGGACGACATCCCGGCCCTGGTCACCCATTTCATGGGACTGTACGCCCGGAAATACGCCATCCCGCCGCGCCGCCTGTCCAACGACGCGCTGGCGCGGCTGAAGGCCTATCACTGGCCGGGCAACGTCCGCGCCCTGCGCCACGCGGTGGAGCGCGCCATGATCCTGGGCGCCGGCGACGTGCTGGAGGCGGAGGATTTCTCCCTGCCGTCCGCCCCCGGCGGCGCCCCCCGGCCGGCGGCACCGCCACCCTCGGCTCTGGCGGCGGTGGGCGATGACGGCTTTACCCTGGGCACGCTGGACCTGGAGACGGTGGAGGCGCAGGTGATCCGCCGGGCGCTGGACAAGCACCAGGGCAACATCAGCCACGCCGCCAATGAGCTGGGCATCACCCGCACCTCCCTCTACCGCCGGATGGAGAAGCATGGTCTTTAAGTCGTCGTTCAGCACGGCGCTGACCCTGCGGGTGACCCTGCTGTGCCTCAGCTGCGTGGCCCTGGGCCTGCTGCTGCAGGCCACCGACTACCACGCCACCGAGGCGCTGGTGCTGTTCCTGATCGCCTTCCAGATCGGCGGCGTGGTGCGGGTGGTGAACACCACCAACCGCGAGCTGGCGCGCTTCCTGAACGCGCTCAGCCATTCCGACTTCACCCAGAGCTTCAGCTATCGCGCCATGGGTCCCAGCTTCCAGGAACTGGGCCAGGCCTTCGCCGGGGTGTTCGACAGGTTCCGCGACGCCCGCGCCGATGCCGAGCGCAAGGCCGACTACCTGAACGTGCTGGTGGAGCATGTGCCCGTGGCCCTGGCGGAGGTGCATCCCGATGGCCGCGTCAACCTGCTGAACAACGTGGCCCGGCGCCTGATCGGCCATGACGACCTGAACCGCCGCCTGGTGGACGGCGGCACCCTGGATTCGGCGCTGCGCGTGCTGGAACCGGGGAAAAGCGCCCTGCTGAAGGTGGCGGGGGGCATCACGCCCCTGCACCTGACGGTGCGCGCCACCCAGCTGACCCTGGCCGAGGGGCCGCGCCTGCTGATCAGCCTGCAGAACATCGGCGGGGAGCTGGAGGCGACGGAGGTCAAGGCCTGGTCGGACCTGGTACGGGTGCTGACGCATGAGATGATGAACTCGCTGACGCCCGTCTCCTCCCTGGCGGGCACGGCGCAGTCGCTGCTGGCCGATCTGCGCACCCAGCTGGAGACCATCCCCGGCCTGCCCCCCGCCGTGCTGCTGGATGCAGCCGACGCGGGCGAGGCCATGGACACGGTCACCCGGCGCGCCGGCGGCCTGCTGCGCTTCGTCGAGCGGTACCGCCGCTTCACCCAGATGCCCCGGCCGAAGGTGGAGCGGCTGAAGGTGCGCGAGCTGTTCGGCCGGGTGGAGCGGTTGATGGGCCCGGCGATGGCGGAGCATGGCGTGGCGCTGGAGGTGGTGGTGCTGCCGCCCTCGCTGGAGATCAGCGCCGACCCCGACCTGATCGACCAGGTGCTGATCAATCTGGTGAAGAACGCGGTGGAGGCGCTTGACGAGTGGAAGGCCGGCGGCACGGCAACCCGCGCCCCAGCCATCACCCTGGCGGCTCACCTGGACGTGACCGGCCAACTGAACCTGCTGGTGCGCGACAACGGCCCCGGCATCCCGCCCGAGGTGGCCGACAAGATCTTCGTGCCCTTCTACACCACCAAGCGCGAGGGCAGCGGCATCGGCCTACCGCTCGCCCGCCAGATCATGCTGGCCCACGGCGGCACCATCGCGGCATCGCCGGTGGAGGGCGGTGGGACGGTGTTCACTCTGCGGTTTTGATCTCGCGCCAAGGCCGCCAGCCGGTGTGCTTGAGCAGATAGCGCACCCCCACCAGCGCCGCCAGGAAGCCGGAGGCCGCCCCCACGCCCAGGGACCAGCGCGGACCGGCCACGTCCGCCACCCAGCCGACGACGGGGGCGCCCAACGGTGTGCCCCCGACCGCGATGGCCAGCAGCAGGGCCACCACCCGGCCGCGCATGGCGCTGTCGGTCGACAATTGCACCAAGCTGTTGGTGGAGGTGGTGAAGGTCTGCGCCGCCACGCCGACCACCACCAGCAGGATGCCAAACGCCCAGGTGGTGGGCATGACCGCCGCCAGGGCGCATCCCACGCCGAACAGCAGCGCAGCACCCACCAGCAGGGAAACGGTGGGCGTCGCGCGTCTGGCCGCCAGCAGCGCGCCGGCGACCGAGCCGATGGCCATGGTGGAGCTGAGCACCCCGTACTCCCCCGCGCCGGCCTGGAAAGCGTGCACCGACATGGTGGAGATGAAGATGGGGAAGTTCAGGCCGAAGGTGCCGATGAGGAACAGCATCAGCAGCAAGGCCCGCAAGTCCGCCCGGCCCCAGACATAGCGGAAGCCGCCGACGAAGCTGCCCCGGCTGCGCACCGCCCGCGTGCGGGGATGGAAATCGGCCGCCCGCAGCAGGCAGAGGGACCCGATGACGGCGATGAAGGAGGCGGCGTTGATCAGGAACACCCAGCCCGTGCCCACCGCCGCGATCAGCACGCCGGCCACCGCCGGCCCGATCATGCGCGCCGCGTTGAAGGAGGTGGAGTTGAGCGCCACGGCGTTGGCCAGGTCCGCCTCCCCCACCAGTTCACCGATGAAGGTCTGGCGGGCGGGCGCGTCGAAGGCGGCGACACAGCCCAGCAGGAAGGCGAAGATGTAGACGTGCCACAGCTGCACCAGGGCCAGCACGGTCAGCAGGCCCAGGCCCAGCGCCAGCAGGGCGGAGGCGGCCTGGGTGCAGAACAGCAGGCGCCGCCGGTCGAAAAAGTCGGCGGCGAAGCCGCTGAAAGGCAGCAGCAGGGCCAGGGGGCCGAACTGCAGGGCCATGACGATGCCGACGGCGGAGGCGCCGTTGACGTGCGCCAGTTCCGTCAGCACCAGCCAGTCCTGCGCCGTGCGCTGCATCCAGGTGCCCACATTGGACACGATGCCGCCGGCGGACCACAGGCGGAAATTGCGGTTGGCCAGGGCACGAAAGGTGCCGGTCGAGGCCGGGTTGGCGGAAGCCGTCATGACAAGCCCCCGTCCGGGGCATCCGCCACCAGACGCTTCAAAAGGTCCACCGCGCGGCCCAGCTCCGCCCGCTCATCCGGCGTCAGGCGGGAGCGCATGGCACGGAACAGCCAGTCCTCATGCAAGGCGCGGCCTACCCGCAACCGCTCGCGGCAGGCCGGGGTCAGATCCCACAAGGTCTGGCGCCCATCGGCGGGATCGGGGCTGCCCATCACCAGGCCCGCCGCCTCCAGCGCCGCGACGGTGGCGCCCATGGACTGGGAGCGCACCCCCTCCGCCTTGGCCAGGGCCGTCACCGTGGCCGGCCCGCCGTCAAGCCGGCGCAGCACGGCGATTTGCGAGGGCGTCAGGTCGCCGACGTTGGCCTGCTCACGCAACTTGCGCCGCAGCAGGCCCATGACCACGCGCAGTTCCACCGCCGTTGCCATGACGGCCGAGGCATCGGGGTCGCCCGCGTCGGGCCTGTCCAAGGGATCGTTCATGCCCTGGGTTTAGCAGATACGAAGGTAGACTACAAAGTCTTCCTTCATATATCAGCGGCGCACCGGCGATGGCTGTCCGGGGGCTTATACTCGTCACCACTTTACTGCGCCGTGCTGTTTGGTCGTTCCCTCAATAGGTGTGTCGCGATAGATTTACCGCTCTCAGGCGGGGCCTTGCGGTTGGGGAGGGCATGGTGCGCAGGATATTTCTGGTGACGGCGTTGCTGGCGCTGCTGGGCGCCGGCTTCCACATGATGGCGGCCACGGCCGACGCGCAGACGGCGACGACGACGACGGTCACCGAGACGCCCGTCACCACCACACCGACCCCAGGCATGCCCCCCACCAGCGGCATCACCCTTACGACCGCCACCCCCACAGCCACCGCCAGTGGCATGACGGCAGTTGGGCCGATGACCACCGGGGAACCCAGCCTGGCGATGGCCTGGAAATCCCTTCCGCAAAGCCAGAAGACCCTGGCGGTGGGCAGCGTGCTGATGCTGGTGGCGGTCACGGCCACGCTGCTGTGGCTGACCATGTCCACCGACATGCTGCGCGACAACACGCCCTCCACCTTCGCCGGCGTCACCAGCGCCACGGGCAAGCCCTTGCGCCGTGCCTTCAGCCTGGCGCAAAGCCAGATGGCCTGGTGGTTCGTCATCGTGCTGGCGGCCTACCTTTACCTGTTCCTGGTGACCGGGGAGCTGGACACCCTGACCGGCCAGGCCCTGTGCCTGATGGGCCTGGGCACCGGCACCGCCATGGGGGCGGCGATGGTGGAGCAGAACAAGACCAACCCCATCCTGGCTGCCTACCAGGCCGTGCTGGCGCAGATGGCGGACCCGGCCACGCCGCCGGCCGACCTGCCCACGCTGACCGCCACCCGCGACACCCTGGCCCGCCAGCTGGCGTCGCGGGATTACGTCCATGACATCCTGACCGACGCCAACGGCATCAGCCTGCACCGCTTCCAGACGGCGGTGTGGACGGTGGTGATCGGCATGCTGTTCCTGATCGAGACCGTGGTCCACCACAAGATGCCGGACCTGGACCCCTATAGCCTGGGCGTGCTGGGCATCAGCGCCGGCACCTATCTGGGCTTCAAGATTCCGGAACAGCCCAATTGAGAAGTACGCGCGTCCTTTCCCCCGCCGAGCGCCTGGACTGGCTGCGCCTGACGCGCACGGAGTCGGTGGGGCCCGTCACCTTTCACAGGCTGATGGAGCGCTTCGGCAGCCCTGCCGCGGCCCTGGAGGCCCTGCCCGACCTGGCCCGACGCGGCGGGCGCGACCGGCCGCTGAGCATCGCGCCGCGCGCCGCCGCCGAACGGGAGCTGGCGGTCCTGGACCGCATGGGCGCCCGCCTGCTGTGCTGGTGTGAGCCCGACTATCCCGCCCAGCTGGCCGCCATCGAGGACGCGCCGCCCGTCATCACCGTGCTGGGCGACCCCGCCCGCCTCAGCCGCCCGGCCGTCGCCGTGGTGGGGGCCCGCAACGCCTCCCTCACCGGGCGCAAGCTGGCGGCCATGATTTCCCGTGACCTGGCGGAGGCCGGCATCACCGTCGTCTCCGGCCTGGCGCGCGGCATCGACACGGCGGCGCATGAAGCGGCCCTGCACCGCGGCACCGTCGCGGCGCTGGCCGGTGGCGTGGATGTCATCTACCCGCCGGAGAACGCGGAGCTGCACCGGCGCATCGGCGACCAGGGCGCCCTGGTCGCCGAATCGCCACCGGGGACGGAGCCGCAGGCCCGTCATTTTCCCCGACGCAACCGCCTGATCTCCGGCCTGTCGCGCGGCGTGCTGGTGGTGGAGGCGGCGCTGAAGTCCGGATCATTGATCACCGCCCGGCTGGCGCTGGAACAGGGGCGCGACCTGTTCGCCGTGCCGGGGTCGCCCCTGGACCCGCGCGCCCAGGGCTGCAACCGCCTGCTGAAGGACGGCGCGGTCCTGGTGGAGACGGCGGACGACATCCTGGCCTATCTGGGGCCCCAGGGTTTGGCCACGTTCAATGCCCCGCCTGCGGGCGGCGGGCCGGTCCCGCCCCCGGCCGATCCCGGGGAAAAGGAGGTGGAGGCGGCCCGTCCCCGGGTCACCCTGTGCTTAAGCCCGACCCCGGTACACATTGACGAAATTGTCCGGGACTGCCAATTGTCTGCGGCGGTGGTGCTGACCATCCTGCTGGAACTGGAGCTGGCGGGCCGTCTGCATCGCCACCCCGGCGGCCGCGTGAGCCTGGCGTGAAGCTGGACAGCGCCGTCCCGGGATCAAGGTTTTCGGAAAACATCGCCACCTATTGCAGTGCGGGGTCCCCTTGTCGGGCAGCAACGTCCTCATCGTCGAATCGCCGGCCAAGGCGAAGACCATCAACAAGTACCTGGGCGATGATTTCACCGTTCTCGCCAGCTACGGCCATGTCCGCGACCTGCCGGCCCGCGACGGTTCGGTGAAGCCGGAAGAGGATTTCTCCATGGAGTGGGAGCTGGGCGACCGCTCCAAACGCCATATCGACGAGATCACCCGCGCCGCCAAGGGCGCCACGCGCATCTACCTCGCCACCGACCCGGATCGCGAGGGGGAGGCCATCGCCTGGCACGTCAAGCAGCTGCTGGACGAGAAGCGCATCACCGGCAAGGTGGACGTGAAGCGCGTCACCTTCAACGAGATCACCAAGAGCGCCGTCCTGGACGCCATCGCCCATCCGCGCGAGGTGCATCAGGAACTGGTCGATGCCTATCTGGCGCGCCGCGCCCTGGACTACCTGGTGGGCTTCACCCTGTCGCCGGTGCTGTGGCGCAAGCTGCCAGGCTCCCGCTCCGCCGGCCGCGTGCAATCCGTGGCCCTGCGCCTGATCTGCGAGCGTGAGTCGGAGATCGAGGCCTTCCGCCCGCAGGAATACTGGACCATCGAGGCGGAGTTCCGCACGCCGGCCGGCGCGCCCTTCACCGCCCGCCTGGTGGGCCTGAATGGCAAGAAGCTGGACAAGTTCACCCTGGGCAACAAGGGCGACGCCGACGCGGCGCTGGCCACCATCCGCCCGCTGTCCTTCATGGTGCGATCGGTGGAACGGCGCCAGGTGCGCCGCAACCCCTTCCCGCCCTTCACCACCTCCACCCTGCAGCAGGAGGCCAGCCGCAAGCTGGGCTTCGGCGCCACCAAGACCATGCGCATCGCCCAGAAGCTGTATGAGGGCGTGGACATCGGCGGCGAGACGGTGGGCCTGATCACCTATATGCGTACCGACGGCGTGCAACTGTCGAACGAGGCCATCGACGGCGCCCGCCGCCTGATCTCCTCCGCCTTCGGCAACGAGTATGTGCCCAACGCCCCGCGCGTGTACAAGTCCAGTGCCAAGAACGCGCAGGAAGCGCACGAGGCCATCCGCCCCACCGACATGTTCCGCCGGCCGGATCAGATGGGCCGCTTCCTGGACAAGGATGAGCAGCGCCTGTACGAGCTGGTGTGGAAGCGCACCATCGCCTGCCAGATGGCCAGCGCCGAGCTGGACCAGGTGTCGGTCGACATCGCCTCGCCCAAGGCCGAGGCTCAGTTCCGCGCCACCGGCTCCATCGTCACCTTCGACGGCTTCCTGAAGGTCTATCAGGAGGACCGCGACGACGCGGGCGATGACGAGGACAAGGACACCCGCCTGCCGGCCATGAAGGATGGCGACGACCTGGCCAAGGGCGAGGTCAAGTCCGACCAGCACTTCACCCAGCCGCCGCCGCGCTACACCGAAGCCAGCCTGGTGAAGAAGATGGAGGAGCTGGGCATCGGCCGGCCGTCCACCTACGCCAGCATCCTGCAGGTGCTGCAGGACCGGAACTACGTCCGCCTGGAAAAGCGCCGGTTCGAACCGGAGGACCGGGGCCGCCTGGTCACGACCTTCCTGGAGAACTTCTTCAACCGGTATGTCGAGTACGGCTTCACCGCCGACCTGGAAACCAAGCTGGACGACATCTCCGGCGGCCGCATCGACTGGAAGACGGTGCTGCGCGAGTTCTGGCAGGCCTTCTCCGCCGCGGTGGAGGGAACCAAGGACCTGACCATCACCCAGGTGCTGGATGCCCTGGACGAGGCGCTGGGCCCGCACTTCTTCCCCACCCCCACCGAGGGCGGGCGCGACCCGCGCGTCTGCCCGGTCTGCGGCGAGGGCCGGCTGTCGCTAAAGCTGGGCAAGAACGGCGCCTTTATCGGCTGTTCCAATTACCCGGGCTGCAAGTACACCCGCCCCCTGAGCGTCGAGGGTGGCGAGGAGGGCAACGCCGACCGCGAGCTGGGCAACGATCCGGAGACGGGCTACCCCGTGTCCATGAAGCGGGGCCCCTACGGCGTCTATGTCCAGACGGGCGCGCCGGACGAGCCCAAGCCCAAGCGCGTGTCGCTGCCGCGCGCCATGAACCCGCAGGACGTGGACTTGGACATCGCCCTGCGCCTGCTGGCCCTGCCGCGCAGCCTGGGCCCGCATCCCGAGACGGGGCAGGAGATCACGGCCGGCATCGGCCGCTTCGGCCCCTATCTCAAGCATGGCGACGCCTATAAGAACCTGACGCCGGATGACGACGTGCTGACCATAGGCCTGAACCGGGCCGTGGTGCTGCTGGCCGGCGTGGCCGCGCGCAAGACGGTGGCGGGCCGTGAGCTGGGCAACCATCCCAAGGACGGCAAGCCCATCACCCTGGGCAGCGGCCGCTTCGGCCCCTACGTCAAGCACCTGAAGCTGTTCGCCAGCATCCCCAAGGCCATCAACGCCGACACCATCACCCTGGAACAGGCGGTGGAGCTGCTGGCGGCCAAGGCGGCCAAGGACAGCGGCAAGAAGCCGGCCGCGGCCGAGGGCGAGGAGAAGCCGAAGAAGGCGGCGGCCAAGAAGGCCCCGGCGAAGGCGGCGACCGCCAAGGCGACGGCTGAGAAGAAGGCCGCCGCGCCGAAGAAGACCACCACGGCCGCGAAGAAACCCGCAGTGAAGAAGACGGCGGCGGGCGACTGAGCCCGCCACCCCCGGTTCAAGGATTGATCATGCCGAAGCGTCCGGAGGGCCCCCGGCGGGCTTTGCCCAGGCCGGTGCCGGCCCGCCGCGCGGCCGACGCCCCCTTCCCCACCCGGGAAGAGATCATGGACTATATCCAGTCCAGCCCCGTGCCCGTGGGCAAGCGGGAGATCGCGCGCGCCTTCAACATCACCGGCGACGGCCGCATCGTCCTGAAGGAGCTGCTGAAGGAGCTGGAGGGCGAGGGCAGCATCGAGAAGGGCGAGGGCCGGCGCGTCGCCGTGCCGGCGGCCCTGCCCGAGGTGGCGGTGCTGATCGTCAGCGAAGTGACGCCGGATGGCGAGGTGCTGGCCCGGCCCACCAGCTGGGCGCATGAGGCGCCACCACCGCGCATCTACATGGCCGCCGAGAAGCGCGGCCATCCAGCACTGGCGGTGGGCGACCGCGTGCTGGCCCGCCTGTCGCGGCAACCCCAGCCTGGTGGGGAAGAAGACATCTACGAAGGCCGCACCATGCGCAAGCTGGACAGCGGCACGGCCACCCGCATCGTCGGCATCTATGACCGCGCCCGCGACGGCGGCCGCCTGAAACCCGTGGACCGTCGCGCCAAGGCGGAATTCGCCGTGGCCGACGCCAATGCGGAAGGGGCGCAGCCGGGCGAGCTGGTGGTGGCCGAGCTGCTGCCCGCGTCCCGCCTGGGCCTGAAGCAGGTGCGGGTGGTGGAGCGGCTGGGCAGCATCGAGGAGCCGCGCGCCGTCAGCCTCATCGCCATCGCCCAGCACGCCATTCCCACCCAGTTCGCCAAGGCGGCGATCGAGGAGGCGGAGGCTGCGCCCGAGCCGACGGTGGAGGGGCGCACCGACCTGCGCGATTTCCCCCTGGTGACCATCGATGGCGAAGACGCGCGCGACTTCGATGACGCAGTGTTCGCGGAACCCGACGCCGACCCCAACAATCCCGGTGGCTGGCACCTGCTGGTGGCCATCGCCGACGTCAGCTTCTACGTCCGTCCCGGCCTGGCGCTGGACCGCAACGCCTTCGACCGGGGCAACAGCGTCTATTTCCCCGACCGCGTCGTGCCCATGCTGCCCGAGGCGCTGTCGAACGAGCTGTGCTCCCTGAAGCCGGAGGTCAACCGGGCCTGCCTGGCGGTCCATATGTGGATCGACGCGCAAGGGCGCCTGAAGCGCCACCGCTTCGTGCGCGGCCTCATGCGCTCCGTCGCGCGCCTGACCTACACCCAGGTGCAGAAGGCCCGCGATGGCGAACCGGATGAGCTGATCGGCCCGCTGATGGAGCGGGTGATCACCCCGCTCTACGGCGCCTTCGCCGTGCTGCAGAAAGCCCGCGACGCACGCGGCACGCTGGAGCTGGACCTGCCGGAGCGGCTGGTGAAGCTGGACGAGGCCGGGACCATTCAGAGCATCGGCGTGCGCCCCCGCCTGGACAGCCACCGCCTGGTGGAGGAGTTCATGATCGCCGCCAACGTGGCGGCGGCGGAGGCCCTGGAAGCCAAGCACAGCCCCTGCATATACCGCGTGCACGCCGAGCCCGCGCGCGACAAGCTGGAGGCGCTGCGCCAGTTCCTGGGCTCCCTGGGCTATACCCTGGCCAAGGGCCAGGTGATGAAGCCCATCCTGTTCACCCGCATCCTGAACAAGGCGGCCGAGACGCCGGAAGCGGACCTGGTGAACACCGTCATCCTGCGCAGCCAAAGCCAGGCGCTGTACCAGCCGGAGAATATCGGCCATTTCGGCCTGGCCCTGCCGCGCTACGCCCACTTCACCTCCCCCATCCGGCGCTATGCCGACCTGGTGGTGCACCGCGCCCTGGTGAAGGCCTACGGCCTGGGGCCGGGCGGGCTGGATGAGGAGGAAGCGGGCCGTCTGGCGCAGGTGGGGGAGCACATCTCGGTCACCGAGCGCCGCGCCGCCACGGCGGAGCGCGACGCCCTGGACCGCTATGTCGCGGCCTATCTGTCGGACAGGGTGGGCGGCACCTTCACCGGCCGCATCGGCGGCGTCACCCGCTTCGGCCTGTTCGTCACCCTGGACGAGACGGGCGCCGATGGGCTGGTGCCCATCTCCACCCTGCCGGATGATTTCTACGACCATGACGAGGCCAACCACCAGCTGGTGGGCCGCCGCTGGGGCCGCATCTACCGCCTGGGCACGATCGTCAAGGTGCGCCTGGTCGAGGCCGACCGCATCTCCGGCAGCATGGTCTTCGCCCTGCTGGGCGAGGACACCGACGACGCCCCCTGGCTGGCCGGCGGCCAATCCGCCCGCAAAGGGGCTGACGGCAAGGGTGGCCGCGCCCGCCTGACCCGGAAGACCGCCACCAAGGCCCGCGTCAAACGGCCACCGCTCAAGGATTAAGTGAATGCCTCAATTCATCGGCGGCGTCGCCCTGGTCGTGCGCGATTATGACGAGGCCAAGGCCTGGTACCGCGACATTCTGGGCTTCGACGCCGTGGAGGACACGGACCTGGGCGGGGGCAAGCGCTGGGTGGTGATGGCGCCGCCCGGCTCTGGTGAAGCCCGCCTGCTGCTGGCCAAGGCGGCGGGGCCGGAGCAGGAGGCCGCCATCGGCAACCAGGCCGGCGGCCGCGTCTTCCTGTTCCTGCGCACCGACGATTTCTGGCGCGACTACCATCGCATGAAGGCGGCCGGCGTCACCTTCTGCGAGGAACCCCGGGTTGAAGCCTATGGCACCGTGGTGGTGTTCCAGGACCTCTACGGCACCCGCTGGGATCTGCTGCAGCTCAAAGCCTGATGTCCCCGGCGCACAATTCGCGCAAATCACAACAAGTGTAGATAGCAGGGCTGTACCCTGTGAAACGCGTCTGGACCATGGCTCGGGCCATACCCATCATCTAGGCCATGACGACCGACCCCGTCCCCCTGTTGACCCGCATCCGAGGGCAGTCCGCGAGGCCAGCGTCGCCGAGATGGAGGACACCATGACGGACACGCACGAGGAAATCATCGCACCGCCCAAGGGCATGGCCGGCACGGCCATGATGCGCGGCATCCGCCGCTGCTGCCCCAACTGCGGCGCCCACACCCTGTTCGAGGGCTATACCAAGGTGGCGCCGGTCTGCACCAACTGCGGCCTGGAATTGGGTAAATTCCGCGCCGACGATGCGCCGCCCTACTTTACCATCTTCGTCGTCGGCCATATCGTGGTCGGCGCCGCCTTGGCGGTCGAACAGAATTTCCACCCCGACCTATGGGTCCACGCGGCCCTGTGGGGTCCGTTGACCATAGGCCTGTCGCTGGCCTTGCTGCCCTTGTTCAAGGGGGCCGTGATTGGCGTGCAGTGGGCCATGGGCATCCGCGGCTAGGGGAACAACAAACCGGGAGGCGCCGTGGCCCAGGCCACATGCCGGGCACACAGCGCCCAGCCCACCCATATCAGGCCCGCCCATGTCAGGCCTGACCGCATCCGCCGGGGCGCCGCCCTGGCCCGGACGGTGGCGGCCTTGGCCGGCGCCCTGGCCCTGGCGGCTTGCGTCGGCGGCCCGGGAGATCGCGGCAACGTCACCGCCGAACAATTCTACCAAAGCGCCTACGGCAAGATCGACGAGCTGTACCTGGAACCGGTGGACATGCGCCGCCTGGTGGTGGACGGCCTGGTCCATGCCGGCGTGGTCGTGCCCGACCTGACGGTGACGGTGCAGCCGGGGGGCGCAGCCGTGACCCTGGCGGTGGGCCGGCGGGCGCCGCGCACCTTCGCCCTGCCCCCCGGTCCCGACGCGGCGTCCTGGGCCCATCTGGCCGCCCTCACCACCGACTGGACGGTGGCGCAAAGCGCCGATGCCGGCCCCGGCGACCAGACGCGGGAAACCCTGTTCCGCGCCATGCTGGAGGGCGGCACCGCCGATCTCGACCCCTACAGCCGCTATTCCGTGCCGGCGGCGGCGCGGACGGAACGGTCGCGCCGCGAAGGCTATGTCGGCATCGGCGTGACGCTGGAGGAAACGCCGCGCGGCTTCCGTATCATCGCCGTGGCCCCGGGCAGCCCGGCCTCCGCCGCCGGCCTGTTGGTGGGCGACGTCATCACCGCCGTGGGCGGCATGCCCGTCGACGCCGCCGGCGGGGGCGGCCCCGCCATGACGGTGGAGGCGATCATGACCCGTCTGAGCGGGCCGGAGGGAACCGGCGTGCCGGTGCGGGTGGCCCGGGCCGGCGGCATGGTGACGGTGCTGATCAGCCGCCAGCGCATCATCCTGCCCACCGTGACGGCAGAGCGGGCGGGCGCCGTGGGCGTGCTGCACGTCAGCCGCTTCAACGCCGGCACCGCCGACGCCCTGGCCGCCGCCATCCGCCATCTGCGCGACGCCGATGGTCTGGGCCGGCCCACCGGTTGGGTGCTGGACCTGCGCGGCAACACCGGCGGCCTGCTGGACCAGGCGGTGGCCGTGGCCGACCTGTTCATCACCAGCGGCCCCCTCCTGAACACCGTGGGCCGCCATCCGGACAGCGTGCAGCATTACGACGCCACGCCGGGCGACATCCTGGACGGCGCCCCCCTGGTGGTGCTGGCCGACGGGCAGACCGCATCCTCCGCCGAGATCGTGCTGGGCGCCCTGGTTGACAGCGGCCGGGCCCTGGACGTGGGCACCACCAGTTTCGGCAAGGGCGTGGTGCAGACCGTGGCCCCCTTGCCCAACGGGGGGGAGCTGTTCATCACCTGGTCGCGCATCCTGACGCCGGCCGGCCGCATGTTCGATCACCACGGCCTGGCGCCCGCCCTGTGCACCGCCGGCCTGACCGACGCCGCCGCCATCCTGGCACCTTTGCGCGCCCAGCCCCGGCCCGCCAGCACGCCCGCAGCCTGCCCGGCAGAGCGCAACCGTCCGGCGCCGGTGGACCTGACGGTGGCGGAGACCCTGCTGGCCAGCCCGCCCCTGCTGCGCCGGGCGGAGCTGGCGGGCCAGACCCTGCTGGCCGACCAGCCGGCGGCCACGGCGGTTATCAGCGGCACGCCCTAGCCGACTCGGCTTTAGCTAAGCCCAGCGCTCACCCGGGCAGGCGAGGTAGGTCCGGAACACATAGCGCCAGGGAATCGTCGGAATGAAGACGACCACCACCAGCACGGCCTGAATATTGGCAAGGCTGGCCGGGTCGACGTCGCCCGCCAGCCACAGCGGCAGAGCGTAGAAAGCCAGGAAGATGATCTTCCAGGTCACTTCGAAGATCAGCAGGGGAAGCATCTTGAGCGGGGAGTACAGCCCGAGAAGGGAGAGCAGCCCGATTCCGGCCAGCAGGCTGCGCGCCGTCTGCAGTCCCAGGATCGGCCCATTGGCGTGATGAATGACCTCGGGCCAGTCGACGATGCCGACCCCAACGGCCATCACCAGATAGAACACCCGCAGCGCATAGAGGCGGGCCAGGGAAATTTCGCTAGTCATCAGCGTTACTCCTTCTCGTGGGCCAACAGGTCGCCCGGCTGGCAGTCAAGCGCTTGGCAGATCGCCTCCAATGTCGAGAACCGGATGGCCTTGGCCTTGCCGGTCTTCAAGATCGAGAGATTGGCCAATGTGATGTCGACCTGTTCGGCCAACTGGCTGAGGGTCATGCGCCTTGCATGCAGCAGGTCGTCGAGCTTCACCAGGATAGCCATGGCTCAGACCGTCCCTTCGAGATCCGCGCGCAGGGTGGTGCCGAGGGCGAAGACGCGAGCCAGGACGAAGAGCAGCAGGACAGCGAGCCATCCATCCAGGGAAAAACCCGGATCGATCGCGAAGGGCGTTGCCGCCGAAACGGCGCCGACAGCCAATTTCAGAACCTCGATCCAGAGCAGCGCCCAGGCGATGTCCTGCAGGCGCGCCGCGTTCTCGGGAATGAAGGGATCGCCGTCGCGCACCGTCTCGACCATGGTGGACAACCGGGTCAGCATCCGATGCGCCAGCGGGATGCCGGCCAAGCCGACGAGCATGACGAGGCGCATGCCGGTCATCTGCTCGGGCTGGGCGCCCAAAGCTTTTTGCAGCCAGGGCGCGGCGGCGAAACTGGTGCTCAGCAGCACCGCGATTCCGGCGCCGAGCAGAATATTGAGTCCAGTCAGGCCCCGGAGCACGAGGCGGGTGGTGGACAGGATGTCGGGACGTGGGTTCATGGGGGTCAACTCCGTTATTGTTGTTTATCGATAAAACATATATCGACGCGCGGCAAGAACTTTATTGATAAACGATATATGGCTTGTGGCGCTGGCGGAATCCCCAATGCCGCTCAGGGGATGGCGCCCTCGCGGCACCAGGTGCAGGGCTCCAGCAGCCTTTGGCTGGAGCGGCCTTATGCACGGCGCGCATCCCCTGTCCCAACGGCCCTTCCCGGGGCGTATGGCTCTTTGGCCTTGACTCTCAGGGCCCGCTGACTAAAGTGCCGCGACGCCGTGCCCCTGAGGGCTGCGGTACGGAATTGTTTTTGACCGCCCCCGACCCGCCGAGTTGGCGACCGAACGGGGTTGTCGTAGGTGGGATTAAAGGTCATGGCCAAGCAGAATACCGTGCTGATCCGTCTGATCAGCTCCGCTGAAACCGGCTTCTTCTACGTGAAGAAGAAGAACCCGCGTAAGACGACCGAGAAGCTGGAGTTCCGGAAGTACGATCCGGTGGCGCGCAAGCACGTGCTGTTCAAGGAAGCCAAGATCAAGTAAGTCCCGCGCGCCCGTATCGGGCGCGCCGCTCTGGAACCACGCCCCGCCCGCAAGGCTGGCGGCGAGCGACCGGAGCATGAGGACACTGGTCAGGCGAAGGGCCGCTCCTGGAGCGGCCCTTTCCTATTGGCATGCCTGGCGTCCGGCCTTCCCTTGGGCGCCCAGAACCCTGGGACCCTCCCCATGGCCGCCTCCTCCTGTCCGATCCCCCCTTGCCCCATCTTCGTCATCAACCTTGAGCATGACGGGGTGCGGCGTGCGCATATGACCGAGCAATGCGCGCGCCTGGGGCTCGCGGTGGAGTTCGTGCCGGCGGTGAACGGCCGCGCGCTCAGCGAGGCCGACCGCGCCGTCTATGACCGCGCCCGGGCGCTGCGCGTCTATGGCGTGGAGATGCTGGACACAGAGATCGGCTGTTACCTCAGCCACTACCGCCTCTATGAGCGCATGGTGCGGGAGAACATCCCCGCCGCCCTAATCATGGAGGACGACGTGGAGCTGAGCCCGGCCCTGCCCCGCATCGTGGAGGATCTGCTGGCCGACCCGGCGCCGGAATGGCAGGGGGTGCGGCTGGAATCCTTGCGCCCCCGCGTGCGTGAGCCCAAGACGCCCAAGTTCCGGGGCCGCACGGTCCAGACCCTGCGCGATGGTGAGTTGGTGCGCCTGGGCACCCACGTCCTGGGCTTCGGCGCCTATCTCATCCGCCTGGACGGGGCCCGGCGCATGCTGGACTACGGCCGGCGCATCTTCATGCCGGTGGACCAGACCATGGACCGCTATTGGGACAATGGCATCGCCCCCTACCTGGTCCGCCCCATTCCCGTGCGCCAGCGCACCGACATGGACTCACGCATCGGCGCCCGGCCCGCCGGCCGGCACGAGGGCCAGCCCTTAGCCATCCAGCTGGCCCGCCGCTGGCAGCGCCTGTCGGACAGCGTGCGCAAGCGCCTGTACCGGGGCTGACTCCCCTTCTCATACTCCACAATGGAAAAGGCCGGCGACTGCCGGCCCCCGCAGCATTCCGGGAAGCGAAGCGGACTGGAATGCGAGGATAGCCCAGCCGCCGGATGGCGGCGCCCGGCGCTTGAGGGAAAAACTCAACCCGGCAGGCTGAGGTCCGGCGCGTCCGCGTGGCTCAGCGGTGCGGCGTCCAGGCTACTGTCCGTCACGACGCGGTTGCGGCCGGCGCGCTTGGCCTCATAGAGGGCCATGTCGGCCCGGCGCAGCAGGCTGTCGCCCGTCTCCATGCGGCCGTCCGGCCCCTGGGCGCCGGCGGCCACGGCCACGCCAACGGAGATGGTGACCGTGATCTCCCCACCCTCGGTGGTGACGTTGAACGGTGTCTCGCCGATGCGGCGGCGCAGGCGCTCGGCCACCAGCACGCCGGCGGCCAGGTCCGTGTCGGGCATGACCACGACGAATTCCTCGCCGCCCAGCCGGGCCACCAGGTCGAAGTTGCGCAGGTTGCGGCTGGCGCGCAGCGCCACTTCCTTCAGCACCTCGTCACCCACGCCGTGGCCGTAGGTGTCGTTCACCACCTTGAAATGGTCGATATCGAACAGCAGGGCCGCCACCGGCTTGTGGTTGTCCCCGCCCCGGTCCAGCAGGCGCGGCAGGTGCGCGCTGAGGTAACGGCGGTTGAACAGGCCGGTCAGGCTGTCGGTCAGGGCCAGCGACAGGCTCTGCTCATAATTGGCGCGCAGCCGGTCCTGGTAGCGCTTGCGCCGGATCTGGGTCCGGGCGCGGGCCATCAGCTCATTCCGGTCGATGGGCTTGATCAGATAGTCGTTGGCGCCCAGCTCCAGGCCCTTGGCCACGCGGTCAATGTCGGTCTCGTCCGCCACCAGCAGCACGGGCACCTGGCGCGTCTTCTCCTGCGAGCGCAGCTGGGAACAGAGGCGCAGGCCATCCTCGCGCATCAGCGTCAGGCTGATGACGATGAAGTCGAAGTCGCCGGCCAGCGCCTGCTCCAGCCCGGTGGCGCAGGTGTCGGCAGCCACCACGCGACCCCGGTCGCGACCCAGCGTCTCGGTGATCTTGTCCAGGTCGATGGAGCTGTCCTCCACCACCAGGACGTTGGCGCCCTCCGCCGACTGGTTGTGCATGCTGTCGGTGGAGACCAGCATGCCCAGCTGGCCGGACGTGCTCTCGCGCAGGCGCCATTCATCCATCATCATCTTGAGACGGACGAGCGAGCGCACGCGGGCGAACAGCGCCACATCGTTCACCGGCTTGGTCAGGAAGTCGTCGGCGCCGGCCTCCAGCCCCCGCACGCGGTCGGCGATGTCGGACAGGGCCGTCACCATGACGACGGGGATGTGCATGATGGCGGGGTCGCTGCGGATGCGCTCGCACACCTCGAAGCCATCCATGCCGGGCATCATGACGTCCAGCAGGACGATGTCGGGCGCCTGCGCCTTGATCTTCTCCAGCGCCTCGGGCCCGCTGCTGGCGGTGATGACGTCGAAGTACTCGCGCGTCAGCTTCGCCGCAAGCAGCTTGACGTTGGGCAGGACATCATCAACGACCAGGACGCGAGCCGACATGACACCACTTATTCCGGCCGCGTCGGGGGAAGACGCGGCTTATTCCAAGGTACTATTGCGCACCCTAATCCAGAAAGCGCCGAACTGTCCGGATGAAAGTGGCAACCGAGATGGGTTTGGCGATGTAGTCATCACAACCGCCTTCCCGGATACGCTCCTCGTCACCCTTCATGGCGAAGGCCGTGACGGCGATGACGGGGATCGACCCAAGCTCTTGATCCTCCTTCAACCAACGCGTCACGTCCAGACCGGAAAGCTCCGGAAGCTGTATGTCCATAAGTATAAGATCCGGACGGTGTGTCCGCGCCAGTTCCACGGCCATGCCGCCATCGCGGGTCTGCACCGTGCGATAGCCGTGCGCCTCCAGCAGGTCGTTGAAGAGCTTCATGTTCAGCTCGTTGTCCTCGACGATGAGGACACATTTTTTTGCGGCGGCAACCGTGGCCATGAGGCGGTCCGTGGCGATGTGGCGGCTACACTAAGGGACAAGCCGGGCGGGTACAACCGTCATCCGGCGCACTCGCGGGTTACGCCCCCGCTGTTCGGTGTCGCGTCGCCATGGCGGCGCCATTCCCCTGTTCTAGGCGTTGTGGGTACCCCCATGGCGCCCCTGCCCCTTCAACAGGTAATCCGGAAATTTGGTTAAACCAGGGAGAATCGGCAGCGCTGTCATTCACAGCGCCGGTGAATCCGTGAATCGGCCGACCGGAACGCCCACCCTGGGTCTCAGCCGGCCAGCTGCCGGCACCAGGCGGCCAGATCCAACAGGCCGTGGCGACGCGTACCGTCCGCATCGGCGGCCGCGACCTCCAGCCGCCGCCCGGCGCGCCGGGCGAAGGCGGCCAGGCGCGCCGGCTCCTCGACCAACCGCCCCAGTGCCCGCATGACGGCATCGCCCCGGCGGCGATCCTGGGGCGCCAGGGCGGGCAGCAGGGCCCGCATGGCGATCAGGGCGCGGCCCACGTCCATGCGGGCGCGCGCCGTGGCCAAGGCACGGTCGTCCCCCCGCCCGCCCCATGCCGCCAGCCGCGCCAGCCGGTGATGATGGCGATATTCCCACGCCGCGATGTCCGCCGGGGGGGCCGCGCCGCCGGCCAGCGTCCGCACGCTGGCGGTGAAGCTGCCCAGCAGGCGCCGCACCTCCCCCCGCCCGTCCACCGGCAGGATCAGCCGGTAGGTCAGCAATATCCACACGGCGGCCAGCACGATGGCGGCGAAGGCGTTGAGGAAGCCCTGGAGGTCGTAGCTCATGGGGTTGGTGGGCGCGACCAGGGTCAGGAACAGCAGGGGCATGAAGGCGCCGAAGTCACCGCGCCCAGGCCGTTGGGACATCAAGGCGGCCACCAGGATGACCGGCGCCAGCACCAGGGACAGGCCCCAGAACTCCGACAAGGCCGGCAGCGCCAGGAAGGTGATGGGCAGGGCCAACAGCCCGGCCCAGACGGCGGCGCGGAAGACCTGGACACTGACCTGTTCGGGGTTGGCGCGGCTGGCCAGCAGGGCACCGAAGGCGCTGGTCCAGCTGACCATGATGGTGCCGGCCGGCCATTCGGTGGCGACCCAGAAGCCCGCCGCCAGACCGACGGAGATCAGGGTGCGCAGGGCGGCGATGATCGCGCTGCCCAGGGGGCCGTCCGCCGGCTCCGGCAGGGTGAAGGACAGGCGTCGCGTTGGGTCGCGCGCCACCGCCACCTGCACCATGAGGTCCAGCATTTCCCCCAGTTGGTGCGCCGCCGCGATGGACGCCGGATTGGCCGCCCGGCGGGCCAGGCGCAACGCGGCGCGCAGGCGGCGGCGCGCCGCGGCGGCGGCCACGCGGAAGGCCGGCCCGTCGCCCGCGCCCAACGGCGTCAGGCAAGCCAGCAGCGGCCCGGCGGCCGGCAGCACGGCCAGCGCCCGCCGGGCGGCGTCCACCCGGGCCAGCAGCCCGAACAGGGCGGCCGCTGCGATCCGGGCGCCGTCGGCCTGGCGGCGGAAAGCGACCGACTCGACGGCGGCGTAGGTCGCCAGGTCGTCCAATCCCTGCAGCTCCGCCAACAGGTCGCGGTACGGGCCGGGCGCGACGGCGCCGGTCAGGTCCCGGGCCAGCGCGCCGGTCACGGCGGCGGTGACCCGGCCCACCCGGCTGTCCAGCCGCTGGGCCGCCGTCACCGGCCAGACGATGCCCGACACCGTCATCTTGGCAAGCACTCCCACGACGATGGCGGCGACGCGGGCGGCCGCGATGTCGAAGGTGCGCAAGGGATCGTCCACAGCCCCCAGCGCCACCAGGGCCAGGGTGTAGCCCGCCAGCACGGCGGCGTAGGACCGGAAGCGGCGCAGACGGGTGGCCAGCGCCACGCAGCCCGCCAGCCATAGGCTGTAGAGCAGCAGGAAGGCTTCCGGCGACTGGCCGAAGCCCGCCATCAGGGCCAAGGCCGCCGCCGCCCCCACCAGGGTGCCGGCGATGCGCCACACGCTCTTGGCGATGACGGCGCCGCTCATGGGATGGCTGACGATCAGCACCGTCACCGCCGCCGTCTGCGGGCTTTCCAGCTGCAGGGCATAGGCGAGATGGAGGGCCAGCAGGGCCGCCATCGTCGTGCGCACGGCATGGCCCAACGCCCCCCGGCTGGGAACCAGGGTGGCGATAGACCGTATTGGGAAGGCGAGCGGCACGGGTGGAAACGCCAAAGGAAGGGCGCCGGCCGTTCCCATGAGCGGAACGCCAGCCAGTTCATCGATTTAGATGATGCTCCATACCCCCGCCTACGGTCCAATATATGACTGGATGCTTTTCCATATCCAAAACCGACAGGACGCGCCGCCTTGGACATCCGCCACCTGCGCTATTTCACCGCCGTCGCCGAGGAACTGCACTTCACCCGCGCCGCGGAAAAGCTGGGCATCCGCCAGCCGCCGCTCAGCCAGCAGATCCAGCAGCTGGAGAGGGAGATCGGCAGCCCCCTGTTCCATCGCCTGTCACGCGGCGTGGAGCTGACGGCCGTCGGCGCCTCCTTCCTGCAGGACGCGAAGGCCATCCTGGCGCACATGGACCAGGCTTTGGCCAACGCCCGGCAGGTCGCGCGGGGCGACAAGGGCCGCCTGCGCATGGGCCTCAGCATGTCGGTCACGGCCCATCCCTGGATCGCCCGGCTGATCCGCGACTATCGCGCCCAGCATCCGGGGGTACAGCTGACGCTGGAGCTGAACGACTTCGGCCAGCTGACCGACGCCGTGCGCGACGGCGCCCTGGACGTGGCCCTGGTGCGGGGCCGGACGGCGGAAATACCGGGCCTGACCACCTATGCCGTGGTCGAGGAAAGGCTGTTGGCGGCCCTGCCCATGGGCCACCGCCTGGCCGGGGCCGCCACCCTGGACCTGGCGGAACTGGCGGACGAGGATTTCCTGATCATTCCGCGCACGGCCGGCCCCAACATTTACGACATCATGATCGCCGCCTGCCGCGAGGCGGGGTTCAGCCCCCGCATCGTCCAGGAGGTGCCGGCCTTCCCGCCTTTGCTGAACCTGGTGGAGGCGGGCCTGGGTGTGGCGCTGGCGCCCGACAGCATGCGCAACATGCGCCTGGAAGGCGTGCGGCTGCTGGACCTGCAGGGCGGCTATGACACGGCCCCCATCATGCTGGTCTACCGCGCCAACGAGGGGACGGCCGCCGTGCGGGCGCTGGTCACCCAGGCGCGGCGGGCCGCCGCCATCCGCACCACCCCCACGCCCTGAGGCACGGCCATGCTGGAACTGAAACTCTTGCGCTCCTTCGTCCTGCTGGCCGAAGAGCTGCACTTCGGCCGGGCGGCCGAGCGGCTGCACATCGTGCAGCCGGCCCTGACCCAGCAGATCCAATCCCTGGAACGGCAGATCGGCACGCCCCTGCTGAACCGCGCGCGCGGCCGCATCAGCCTGACCGACGCTGGCGCCCTGGTGCTGGCGGAGGCGCGCAAGACCCTGGAACAGGCGGCACGGACGGAGGCCATCGGCCGCCTGGCCGGCCGGGGCGAAGTCGGCAAGCTGGAGGTGGGTTTCGTCGGCTCCGCCGGCGTCGGCGCCCTGATGCCGGCGGTGCTGCGTGATTTCCGGCGCAGCCATCCGGCCGTGGAGTTGCACCTGGTGGAAATGGCGGTAGGGCCGCAGCTGGCCGCCATCGCCGCCGGCACCCTGGATGTCGGTTTCGTCCGCCTGCCGCCGCTCAGCCTGCCACCCGGGGTGACGGTGCTGCCCCTGCGGCCGGATAGCCTGGTGGCGGCGTTGCCGGCCGGCCATCCGCTGGCGGCACTGGACGCCATCCCGGTGGCGGCGTTGGCGGCGGAGCCCATGGTGCTGCACCATCGTGCCGGGGCGGCGGAGCTGCGCAGCCTGATCGACGACCTGTGCGGCCGACACGGCTTCACCCCGCAGGTGGTGCAGTCGGTGCCGCAGATATCGCTGACCGTCCGGCTGGTGGCCGCCGGCCTGGGCCTGTCGCTCCTGCCCGGGTCCATCGCCTGGCTGGCCGTGGAGGGCGTGGTCTACCGCCCCCTGGCCGATGCCGACATCCAGTACACCCTGGCCTTGGCCCACCGCCCCCAGGATCCCGCACCCGCGGTGCGGGCCTTCATCGCCTTGGCTGAAAAGGCGGCGGAGATCTAATCGGCCTTATCCAGGTCCACGCCCTGCCAGCCGCCACCCAGCGCCTTGTAGAGCGTGATGACGTGCTCCACCCGGGCCAGGCGGCTTTCCGCCTCCCGGTCCTCCGCCTGGTAGGCCTGGCGCTCGCTGTCCAGCACCTTCAGGAAGTCGGTGAGGCCGGCACTGTACAGGCGGGTGGCGTGATCCAGGGCTTGGCCCGCGTCGTCGCGGGCGGCGGCCAGGGTCTGCTGCCGCCGGGTTTCCGTCTGGTAGTTCACCAGCGCGTCCTCAACATCGCGCAGTGCCTCCTTCACCGTGCGCTCATAATTGATACGCGCGGCCTCGGCCTCCGCCTTGGCCATGGTGATGCGGGCGTCGTCACGGCCGCCGTTGTAGACGGGGCCCGTCACCTGGGCCCCCAGGGAATAGGTGAGGCTGGCCAGGCTGAACAGCTTGCCCAGGTCGGCCGCCTGGGGCAGCAGGGTCAGCGGAATGGCGAAGTGGGGCAGGCTGGCGGCGGTGGCCACGCCGATGCGGGCGGTGGCCGCCGCATAGCGCCGGTCGGCCTGGCGGATATCCGGCCGGTTGGCCACCACCTCGGACGGCACGGACACTGGCAGGCTGTCGGGGACGGACAGCAGGGGCGCCGGCTGGCTCAATTCCGCCTCCAGTTCCCCCGGGTAGCGGCCCAGCAGAATGGCGATGGCGTGGCTCATGCGCGCCACTGTAGCTTCCAGCGGCGGGGTGGCGGCCTGCACCGTCTCCAGTTGCGCCTTGGCCTGCGCGATGTCCAGCACCGTGCCCAGGCCGCGCTGATAGGCGCGCTGCGCCAGGTCCAGGGCCTTGGTGGCAACGTCGATGTTGTTCCGGGCGATGGTCAGGCGCAGCTGGGCGGCGCGCAGGCGGGCGTAATCGGTCGCCACCTCCGCCAGCAGGCTGACCAGGACGGCGCGGCGGCCTTCCTCGGTCGCGGCGATGTCGGCGTCGGCCGCCTCCACCGCCCGGCGGGTACCCCCGAACACGTCTATCTCCCAGGTCGCGTCCAGTTCCGCCTGCCAGGTGTGATAGCTGCCGATGCCGGCCGGCCAATCCACACTTTCACTGGATCGTTGCAGGGCCGGATCGATACCCAGCCGCACGTCCGGCAGATCCGCGGACTTGGCGATGACCCGCGCTGCCCGGGCCTGCACCAGGCGCTGGCGCGCGATCTTCAAATCTTCGTTATCCGTGATGGCCACCTGGACCAGGCGGCTGAGCGTGGGATCACCGAAGCTGTCCCACCAGGCGCGCATGGCGTCCACGCCGGCCGCCGGCGGCAGCTGTTCGGTCCAACCCTTGGGCAAATCGTCCAGCGGCACGGGCTTGTAGTCTGGGCCGACCACGGAACAGGCGGACACCATGCCGCCCAGCATCAGGGCGGCCAGGGCCTTACGGCGGATCATGGCTCAGATCCTCGATTCCAGACGGGCCAGCACCCGGCCCACGACGCCCTGCGGACGTGCCGCCTCATCCCCCACCGACACGGTGCAGGTCATGCCGGCGGCGAGAACCACGCCGGGCGGCACGGTGTCGATGCCGATGCGCACGGGGATGCGCTGCCCCAGCCGCACCCAGGTGAAGACCGGGTTCACGTCCTGCAGGCCATAGGCGTTGGGCGCGCTGTTGCGGTCGTTGATGCCACGGGCGATGGTCTCGACATGGCCGGTCAGGGGCGCGGCGTAGCCCATGAGCTTCATGCGGGCCGGGTCGCCCTCATGGATGCGGGCCAGCTTGGTTTCCTCGAAATAGCCTGAGACCCAGAAGCTGTCGGTGTCGATGACCGCCACCCGGGGCTGGCCCACCGTGGCGTAGTCGCCCACGCGCAGGCGCAGGTTGGTGACGTAGCCGTTGACCGGCGCGCGGATGATGGAGCGTTCCAGGTTCAGGTTGGCCAGGTCCAGCGCCGCCGTCGCCGCGTCCAGCTGGGCATTGGCCACGCTGGCGGTGCTGCGGAACCGATCCTGCTCGGCCTCGGACACCACGCCGGCCAAGCCCTGGCGGCGCTGCGCATCGCTGAGCTTCAGGGCCCGGTCATCGCGCGCGGCGGCGACGGCGGCGCGGGCCTGGGCCTGGGCGATGCGGAACCGCACCGGATCGATGACGAACAGCACGTCGCCCTTGTGGATCAGCTGGTTGTCGTGCACCGGGATGTCGACGATGGTGCCGGCCACCTCCGGCGCCACGTCCACCACCTCCGCCCGCACGCGGCCGTCGCGCGTCCAGGGCGCCAGCATGTAGCGCTGCCAGAGGGCGCCGATCAGCAGGATGGCCAGCGCCACCAGGGCCAGGGTGGAAGCCCCGCGTCCCAGGGCGCGCGCCAGGATCAAGAGGCGGGCGTTCACAGCAGCACCAGACCGGCGAGCAGGATGGAAAACAAGGCCGCCTCGACCAGGGCGGGGTGCCAGACGGCGCGCCAGAAGCCCAGGTGGGCCAGCAGGCCGCGCAGCAGCAGGAAAAGCACCAGGGTGGCGGCGACATAGCCGACAATGGGGGCCATGAAGATGCCGGCGACATCCAATTCGGCCATGACGGAAAGAACCTCGTTGGAAGTGTGGAAAAAGAAAAGGACGCGGCCCGAGGGTGCTCCCCTTGCCGCGTCCTTTCCCTGAGCGTGAGGTGCCCGGCAACCCGATGGGAGGGGGGCCGGCGGGCACCGTCACGAAGGGGGCGGAGGGGGGCGGAACCGGATCAGCCGCCCCTGGACCATTTGGTCCTCCCCCGCCCCGTTACGACCCTGTCAGTTGGCCGACAGGGCCTGCGCCGTCAACGCCGCGTCCAGATTGTCGACACAGGCATTGAAGTCGGCGGAACCGGGGGTGGCGCCGGCGGCGGCACAGGCCTGCTGCTCGCGGCCGACCTGGGCCGACACCTGGGCATGCGCGCCCTTCACATGGGTCAGCACGTTGGTGCAGGCGGCGAAGTCGGAGTTGGCCGGGTGCAGGCCCATGGCCTGGCAAGCCTGGCTGACCGCCGGGGTCACCACCACCTCGGTGCCCGCGGCACACGCGCTCAGCGGCGCGGACAGCGCCAGGAAGGACAGGCCGGCGGCGGCAACGGCAACCTTCCGGGACGAATTCTTCAGCGGGGCGAACATTCAAGCATCTCCATCAATCAACCGGGCCGCGTCCTGTCAGGTACATCGCCTTCAGTCGGCGCGGTCGTTGGTGAGATGAACTATGCGCCCGGCTGCTGCGGTGCGTCTAATATATCGAGATGGCATCTTCGATATCTATTCGATATGGCAGAGACCCGGGCCCACGATCAGAATCCGTGATCGTTGCGCCCTTGAGAAACTATTGGAGGGGCAGCGGCGCAGAGCCCCAAATATTCGGTGCCCGCACGCCGCAGGGACCGCAATGACCAAGGGTCCTTGGCCACCCAGGCGGCCGGTGACGAACAACGGACAAGAACATGGTTAGAGAGCGAATTCGTCTGAGCAGCTTGCACGACCGCGTCATGAGCGCGGAACAGGCGGCGGCCCTGATCCAGGACGGCATGACGGTGGGCATGAGCGGCTTCACCCGCGCCGGCGATGCCAAGGCCGTCCCCCTGGCCCTGATCAATCGCGGCCGAACCGACCCGCTGCACATCAACCTGCTGACCGGCGCCTCGCTGGGCAATGACCTGGACGGCATGCTGGCCGACGCCGGCATGCTGAAGCGCCGCCTGCCCTTCCAGGCCGACGCCCGCCTGCGCGCCGCCATCAACCGGGGCGAGGTCATGTTCATCGACCAGCACCTGTCGGAAATGGTGGAGCAGTTGCGGTCCGGCGCTTTGGGGCATCTCGACTGCGCCATCATCGAGGCCACCGCCATCACCGAGACGGGCGCCATCGTCCCCACCACCAGCGTGGGCAATTCCGCCAGCTTCGCCATCCTGGCCGACAAGGTGATCGTGGAGATCAACCTGGCCCAGCCGGCGGATCTGGAGGGCCTGCACGACATCTACATCCCCAAGCGGCGCCCGGCGCGTGAGCCCATCGGTCTGACCCGGGCGTCGGACCGCGTGGGCACGCCGGCCATCCTGGTGGATCCGGCCAAGATCGCCGCCATCGTGGTCACCAACCAGCCGGACAGCGCCACCACCCTGCAGCCGGCCGACGCCGACACCGCCGCCATCTCGCGCCACCTGATCACCTTCCTGGAGCAGGAGGTGCTGGCCGGCCGCCTGCCCCGGCACCTGCCCCCGCTGCAGGCCGGCATCGGCGCCATCGCCAACGCCGTGCTGGCCGGCCTGAAGGACAGCCCCTTCACCGACCTGGAGCTGTACAGCGAGGTGCTGCAGGACAGCGCCTTCGACCTGTTCGACGCGGGCAAGCTGGCCTTCGCCTCGGCCTCCAGCATCGTGCTGACGGCACCGGTCATGGCCCGCGTCATGCCCAACATCGCCAGCTACCGTGACCGCATCGTCCTGCGCCCGCAGGAGGTCAGCAACCATCCCGAGGTGGTGCGCCGCCTGGGCCTGATCGCCATCAACACCGCCATCGAGTGCGACATCTACGGCAACGTGAACTCCACCCACGTCAACGGCACGCACATGATGAACGGCATCGGCGGGTCGGGCGACTTCGCCCGCAATGCCCAGCTGTCGGTCTTCGTCACCAAGTCGCTGGCCAAGGACGGCCGCATCTCCAGCATCGTGCCCATGGTCACCCACGTCGACCATACCGAGCATGACGTGGATGTGATCGTCACGGAACGCGGCCTGGCCGACCTGCGCGGCCTGGCCCCGCGGGAGCGGGCGCGGGTAATCATGGAGAACTGCCTGCATCCCAGCTATTGCGGGCAGATGGCCGACTATGTGCGCCGGGCTGTGGCCCGGGGCGGCCAGACCCCGCATGTCCTGGAAGAGGCGTTCAGCTGGCACATCCGCGCGCGCGAGACAGGCAGCATGCTGGCCGAAACCGCGCCGGAGGCCCTGTCGGCGTAACAGTCCGGCGCGGGACCTCAGGTCCCTACCTTCCCGAGCGCGCTGATCTGGCTCATGCGCCGGATCAGCGCCCGGTGGGCGGGCAGGTCCTTTGTGGCGTGGTCGCCATAGGCCCGGATGCGGGCGAAGGTCTTCTGCGCCGCCTCCGCCTGGGGAAAGGCGGCGCGGGCCGCCGACAGGTCGGTCTCGAACCCCATGCCATACAGGATGTACTGGTAGTTGAAGAAGGCGAAAGCCTCCAGATCCAGCGCGAAGTCGAAGCGGCTGGGCGGCCGGGTGCGCCACTGCGCCAGCAGGTCGCGCAAGGCCGGCGGGATGGTGGCGGGGTCCCGGTTGTCGCGCCAGAACGGCTCTTCCCGCTTGCTCAGGCAGTAATGCAGCTTCAGGAAGTTGACGATGTTCTCGAAGCGCCGGGTCATCAGCTCGTTGAAGCGGGCGGCCGGCGCGTCCCATCTGCCGTCATGGGGGAACAGCTCCGCCAGCATGCCCACCGCCACCTCGATCAGCACCACGCTGGTGGACTCCAGCGGTTCCAGGAACCCGCCCGCCAGGCCGATCGCGACGCAGTTCCTGACCCAGGGCGTCTCGCGATAGCCGGCGTCAAAGGCGGTCTTGCGCAGGGGCGGCGGCTCGACACCGGAGTCTAGGTGAGGGGCGACATAGGCGCGCAGAACCTCCTCGGCCTCGTCGTCCGACATGTGGTCGCTGGAATAGACGCAGCCCACGCCGCGGGCACCCTCCAGCCCGATCTCCCAGGTCCAGCCCGCCGCGTGCGCCGTGGCCACGGTGCAGCTTTCCAGGGGGGTGTCGGCCGCCTCATAGGGCACCTTGCAGGACAGGGCGCGGTCGGTGAACAGGATGGACTTCACCGATTTCTGCGGCACGCCCAGGGCGCGGCCGATCAGCTCCGCCCGGAAGCCGCTGCAATCCACGTAGAAATCGGCGGCGATCGCCCCGTATTCCCGCGTGACCAGGTGGGCGATGGCGCCGTCGGCCGCCAGCGCCACATCCGTCACCGTGCCCCGCAGGTGCCGGACGCCCAGCTCCCGCGCGCGGGCGGCCAGGGCCTGGGCGGCCTTGGCCGCGTCGAAGTGATAGGCGTAGTTCAGCGGTGCCTCGAAATCACCCTCCGGCCCGCGCTTGGGCGCCCGCCGGGCGTCGGTCACCTGCTGCTGGAAGGTCATGGCCTGGGCGAAGGGCGGGCGGCGGTCACCGTCCTGCAGCAGCCAGTAGGGCACAAGGCCGGCGCCATCCGTAGGGAAAGGCGCCTCGAAGGGATGGAAGAAGCTGTCGTCCTCGCCCCCGTCCACCCAGCGGGCGAAGCGGATGCCCTGCTTGAAGGTGGCGGAGGTATCGCGCATGAACTGGGCCTCGTTCAGGCCCAGGAACCGCAGGGTGCCGCGGATGGTGGGAAAGGTCCCCTCCCCCACCCCGACGATGCCGATGTCCGGCGCCTCCAGCAGCGTGATGCCGATCGGCCCCCCTTCACGCACGCCCAAGTATTTGGCGAGGTAGGCGGCGGCCAGCCAACCGGCCGTGCCGCCACCGACGATCAGGATGGTTCGCTCGACTGTCATCAACTCTGCTCGGTCGTCCACTCAGCTCAGGGCTTGCTCCGGCACGGCCCCCAGCTCGCCACTCAGCCGGGCCTTGCGGCCATAGACCAGTTCGAACAGCGGGGAGGCCATCATAGTCGTGACGATGGCCATCAGCACCAACATAGAGAACAGCGTGGGGCCGATGATGCCCTTTTGCAGACCGATGTTGATGATGATCAGTTCCATCAGCCCGCGTGAGTTCATCAGGGCGCCGATGCCCAGCGCTGTGCGGTTGTCCTCGCCGCACAGCCGGGCGGCGGCGTAGCAGGCGACGCCCTTGGCGGCGATGGAGGCCACCAGCACGCCCAGGGCGATCAGCAGCAGCGAGGCGGAATTCACCATGTCCATGCGGGTATTGAGGCCGGAGTAGGTGAAGAACATGGGCAGCAGCAGGACCACGGTCAGCGGCTCCACCTTCTTCTTCAGCTCTTCCACGAACTTGCCGCGGGGCATGGCGGTGCCGACGATGAAGCCGCCGAAGATGGCGTGGATGCCCACCGCGTCCATGATGAAGGCGGACAGGCAGAACACCATCAGGGTGATGGCCAGCACGGTGTGCGTCATCTCCCCCCGCCGTTCCACCGCGCGGCCCAGGGGTGCCAGCAGGCGGCGGCCGAACAGGATGACCAGCAGGGCGTAGGCCACACCGCCGCCGATGGCCAGCACGGCGACGCCAGGGCCGGCGCCGAAGATGGCCAGCACGATGGCCAGCACGCACCAGGAGGCGGCGTCGTCGAAGGCGCCGGCCGTCAGGGACAGGGTGCCCAGGGCGGAGTTGCTGAGGCCGCGCTCATTGATGATACGGGCCAGCATGGGGAAGGCGGTCAGGGCGATGCAGGCGCCCATGAACAGGGTGGCCTGGCTCTGCGGCAGGCCCTCGGCGAACAGGCCCGGCACCTTGAGCAGCATAGGCGTGATCAGCACGGCGATCAGGAAGGGGGCCGCGATGCCGGAGAAGGAGACGGCGAAGGCGCTCTTGCCGTTGGTGCGGAAATGGTCGCCCCGGAAGGTCGTACCCACCAGGAACATGTAGAGGCCGACGCCGAACTGGGCGCCGACGTACAGCACGCTCTTGGTCTCCTTGGGGAACAGCTCGGCGGCGAGGCCGGGGAACAGCAGGCCCAGCAGGGACGGACCCAGCACCACGCCGGCGATCATCTCACCAACCACCTGGGGTTGGGCCAGCAGCTTCTGCCCCAGCCAGCCGACGACGCGGCAGGCCAGGATGATGGCGGTGATCTGCAGGAAGAAATGGACGCTGAAATCCGTCGGCGTCAGGGTCCCGTTGGGGCCGTGCGGCGACAGCATGTGGGTCGCCGTATCGACGATGTTTTGCACCGTGTCGGCGGAAAAAAGATCGGAAGCCATGACGCGATTCCACCCTGTTCTTAGCTTTTGCGCATGTTAGCGATACCAGGGTTAGGGTGCGCTTTCCGGCGTTGTCAAAGGATAAAAGATGTAGGAATGTAGCAACATTCTGGGCAGGGGAAATGTAGCAACATGGCCACAATGAGCAGCCGGGATTTCAACCAGGACGTGGGCGGCGCCAAGCGTGCGGCGCTGAGCGAGCCGGTGTTCATCACCGACCGCGGCACCCCCACCCATGTGCTGCTGAATTTCGAGACTTTCCTGCGGCTTACCGGCGACGGGCAGAGCATCGTCGACCTGCTGGCCATGCCCGAGGACGTGCCCCTGGCCCCGGCCCGCCTGGACATCGCCTGATGTTCCTGCTGGACACCCCCGTCATCCTGGAACTACGTGGCGCCAAGACTGAAAGGGCCGACGAAGGCGTGCGCGCCTGGGCCGCCGACATCCCCCGCCAGCAGCTGTTCCTGTCGGCCCTCAGCCTGATGGAGCTGGCGGAGTCGGTCGGCAAGGCGGAGCGGACGGACAAGGCCGCCGGCGCGGCGCTGCGCGCCTGGCTGGACGACCGGGTGATGGTGGCGTTCGAGGGGCGCATCCTGCCCGTGGACGCGGCCGTGGCCCTGCGGCGCGCCGGCGTCGCCCTGCCCAACAATCGTGACGCCCTGCTGGCCGCCACCGCCCTGGTGCACGGCCTGACGGTGGTCACGCCCAACGTCGCCGCCTACCGTACCGGCCGGCTGAAGGTGTTCAACCCCTGGGGCTACGCCGCCGGGGAGGCGGAGGAGGACATCGCCGACTGGCGCCAGGCGGCCAAGACCAGCCCGGTATGGCTGAAAAGCCTGTTCCTGCGCTTCTGATACGCCACCGCTGGTACGCCACTGCGCCTCAGCAGGCGGGCTTGGGCAGGGGCTCCAGCGCCACCAGTTCGGCCCGCACCTTGAAGTCGCCGTAGTCGATCAGCATGGACTGCACGATGCCGTTGTCCATCAGCATCATGGCGGTGTCGTAGTCGGGCAGCGCTTGCTGGTCGTCGTTGGCGAAGAAGGCCAGGTGCACGGGCCAGGCCTTGTCCTTATGCAGGGCGGCCACGACGATGGCGTCCTTGGCCAGGGGCTTGGCCTTGCCGATGACGGCGGAGACGGGGCCCGCCTCCTCCGCCTCCGACCCGTCGAACACGGGACGGACATAGACCGGCGTGTCGCCGTGGCGGGCCTGGTTGATCAGCAGCAGGGTGTGGGCGGTGGGGAAGACGGTGCCGGGCGCCAGTTCAATGTCCTGGGGCTTGGGCTTCTCGAAATGGGCGACGCCCCCATCCTCGCCGTTCAGGGTCGCCACCCCCTTCATTTCCTCATCCGGCTGGCCGGTGACCTGCTTGCGGACGTTGAAGCGGTAGACGCTGCCGTCCTTGGCCTCCCACGTCGTATAGCTGGTGGTCATCTCCTGGTCGTCCGCCTCGGAATAAAGGAAGCGGATCTGGAAGCGCTGTTCCGTGGTCCAGCCGCGGCAGACGTCATTCCAGGCGAAGTTCATGGCGCCGACCACGCCGGTGACGCGGCTGCCCTCACGCGAGGAGGCCAGGGTCAGGCGATAGGCGGCGCGATGGGGGGACATCTGCGCGCCCACCGCCATGACCGTGCCGGCCATGGGGCCACCGTTGGAGGTGGGGGCGACCGTGGGCGGGGCGGCAGACGGCGCCGCAGGGGCGGGGGCTGCCGACGATGGGGGCGTGGCGCCGACGGCCATCGCCACCGGCAGGGCCAGAACGGCCAGGGACGCCAAACCCATGCTCACCAGACGTGCGCGCATTCTTATCGTCACTCTCGCTACCTCAACCCGGGCCAAGCCCGAACCCTCAGCATGCCGTGTACCGGGGGCCGACGCCAAGCTTCTTGTCGTCACAGGGCGCACCCGCCGGCCGCCCGCCAACCGGACGCCTGGGAAACCTTTGGATGATACGGCCCCGCCGGCCCCTGTCGTCGTCCTCCGGTCCGCCACCCTTTGGAATAGGGGGCAGACATTGCCGGTTGGATCTACCGAAAGGGGGCCGGCAAAAACTGCCGCAGGCGGGGCACGGCCTACCCCTGCAAAATGCAAACCGTTTCATTTCAATGCACTAGGTAGCGGCATGGCCCTTGCGATCTCCAGTTCGCGTCATCACCGACGCCCCAAACGGAGTAGCGCCCATGACCCCGCCGGACACCGCCCTGCCCCTGATGCCCGCCATCAACCTGACCCTGCCCCGGGGCCAGATGCCGGTGGGCCTGCGCGGTCCCGAGGCGGCGGCCAGCCTGAACCAGCTGCTGGTGCAGGAACTGGCCATGCGCCTGGCGGACGCGGAACGCATCATCACCGAACAGCGCGACCGCATCGACTACCTGGAAACGCTGAGCACCACGGATGAGCTGACCGGCCTGCTGAACCGGCGCGGCTTCCAGGTCGCCTTCCGGCGCGAGCTGGCGGGGGCGCGGCGCGGCGGCCGGGGCGGCGTGCTGGTGATGGTCGACCTGGACGGCTTCAAGCGCATCAACGACGTGCACAGCCACCAGGCCGGCGACGCCTACCTGCGCATGGTGGCCCGCACCCTGGCCGACCATGTGCGCGCCCAGGACATCGTGGCCCGCCTGGGCGGTGACGAATTCGCCGTGCTGCTGACCCGCGTGGCGCCCGACCAGGGCATGCAGCGCGCCGAGGCCCTGTCCGCCACCCTGCACCAGATGGCGTTGGACTGGCAGACCCACAGCCTGCCGCTGAAGGCCAGCTTCGGCTGCCAGGCCTACGGCGCCGACGACCGCGAGGACGAGGTGCTGCACCGCGCCGACGTGCTGATGTACCAGACCAAAGCGGCTTCTAAAGCGGCTTGACGCCGCCCTACCCTGCGGGCGGGCCCATCCGGGCCCTTGCTAGCGTATCAATGTATCATAATCGGCGTGCGTGCCGATCCAGAACCAATAGATCGTATCGCCTTCAAAAAGGCCAAGCGCACGGTAGTGCAGACCCACACGTATTGAATACATCGGCTCTTTGGTGTTCAGCCGCTTGAAATGGAGCGCCGCGTATTGCGGATCCATTTTCCACATGACGTATGCACGCTTGGCCGACTTCCGGATGTTTCGCGGCAACTGACGGTATAGCCGCCAGAAGCCCTTGGTCGCCCGCGACTGCATTATTCCGGCAATTCGTCCGGTATGAGGGGCAATGTTTCGCCGTGCAGGATCTGCGCCCGCACATCCCTTGCGATCTCATCCAGCTTCACGGCGTCCCGGCTGAATTTCGCCTGCCATTCCAGCTCATCCTCCATCTCATCGAGCATGAGCGTGGCAATCTGGTCCTGCTCAGCAGCCGGCAACTTCGCCGCTCGTTCGAACGCTTTTTCCAGCAGCGTGGCCATGGCGCGGTTCCTTAATTCTGTCTTCACAATGTAGGCACCGGGGATGAATGCGTCAAATGACGCGCGTCCTTACCCCTGCCGCCGGTAGGTGCCCTTCAGGAAGGGCGTCCAGGTCAGGCCGCCGTCGGTGGAGCGGTCGATGGCGGTTTCCATATGGTCGGGCACCGGCCACCAATAGCGGTGGCGGGCACGGCCGCGCGGGGAAGTGCGGATGAAGGTGTAGCCTTCCGCACCCGGTTCCTCCGCCCCCTCCACCGGACCCCACAGGCCGGGTGCCGGGGTGGCCGGCACATAACCCATGTCGTCGAACCAGAACAGCAGATGCACGGCCACGTCGGGGTCCCAGGTCAGGACGCCGTGGGCAGTGAAGGCCCCGGCCTCCCCCCGGTCGAAGACATAGTCCAGCACCAGGTGGTGGCCATTGAGGGCGGGACGCACGGTCATGCGCGCCTTACCAGGGCCACCGGGGCCATAGGGGCTGGGCTGCACGGCGTCCGTGCCCGCCCAGTCGCCGGCGAAGGCGGCGGTCAGCCGCCGCATCTCCTCATGCATGGCCTTCTCCTCGGCTTACGGCCCCCGGCTTACGGCTGTCCGGCCTTGGCGTCGGCCTTGCCCGCATCCTTCTTGCCCACCTCCTTCTTGGACGCCGCCGCCTTCAGGCTGCCGCTGTCCAGGTTCAGCTGGGCGGCGGGGATGACCTGCACCTTGGGATATTTCTGCTTCAGGGCGGGCAGGAACTGGGCGCTGTCGCCCACCACCACCAGGCTGCTTTGGGCCGGCGACAGGGTGCGGGCGGCGGCGGCCTGCACCTGGGCGGGGGTTACGGCCTGGACGCTGCTGATGTAGCGGCCGATTTCGCCCAGGTCGACGCCCTGCAGGGCCAGGCTGCCCACCAGACTGGCCACGCCGTGGGTGGTTTCCACCGTGCGGCCGAAATTGCCGATCAGCACGGCCTTGCGGCCAGCCAGTTCCGTCTCCGCCGGCGCCTGGGTGCCCAGCTTGCCCATCTCCGTCATGATCAGGCCGGCGACCTCGGGGGCGGAGGGGTTCTTGGTCTGGGTGCTGGCGACGAAGGGCCCCGGCACGCGGCGGAAATCCAGGGCCGAGCCGGCGCCATAGCTCAGGCCCCGCTTGATGCGGATTTCCTCGTTCAGGCGCGAGGAATAACCCACGCCCAGCACGGCGTTGGCCACGCTGGCCGGGTAGTAGTCCTTGTCCGACCGCGCCAGGCCCGGCCGCACCACCAGCACCGCCGCCTGGCCGGCCTTGGGCAGGTCCACCACCACGGCGCGCCCGGCGGGTTGCGCGGGCGAGGATGGCAGCGCCGGCAAGGGCGTCGCCGGCTTGGCCCAATCACCGAACAGCTTTTCCGCGATGCCGAAGCCCTGCTCCGCCGTCAGCGGGCCGGCCAGCACCAGGGTGGCGTTATCCGGCCGCCACCAGGTGTGGTGGTAGGCGGAGAGGTCGGCGGGCTTCAGCGCCGCCAGCGATTTGGGCGTGCCGGTCAGCGGGTGGCCGTAGGCGGCGTCGGCGTAAAGCACGCGCGGCCCCACCAGCTTGGCCAGGCCGGCCGGGTCCTTCAGGGTGACGGACAGGCCGTCCAGCGCCTGGTGCCGCTCCCGCTCCAGCTCTTCCTTCTGAAAGGCCGGGTTGCGGGCCACGTCGGCGAAGATCTCCATGGCCGGGGCCAACACGTCGCCCTTCACCAGCAGCGACAGTTCCGACCCGTCCCAGCCGGCGGCGGCGTTCAGGGTGCCGCCCAGCGCCTCGACATCGCGCGCGATCTCAGGGGCGGAGCGCTTGGCCGTGCCCTTGGTCAGCACGTTGGCCGTCATGGCCGCCGTGCCCGGCAGGGCTCCTGGGTCCACCGCCCCGCCGCCGCCGATGCGCAGGCTGGCCTGGATCAGCGGCACGCCGTGGGTGGGCGCCACGATGACGCGCAGGCCGTTGGCCAGGCGCTTTTCCACCGGCTGCGGCAGGGCCGCGTCCACGGCGGGGCCGGCGGTGGGCGGGGCCTGGCGCTGGTCGGCCGGAGCCGGCTGCACCACCTTCAGGTCGGCCGGCACCACCAGCGGGGCGGCGTCGATGGCGGTGGAGGTCGCCACCGTGTCGGTGCCCTTCTCCGGACCATCCGCCGGAACATAGCGCACGGAAATCTTGGTTTCGGGCTTCAGCCAGGTGGCCGCCACCCGCTTCACATCGTCGGCCGTCACCGCCTGCACGTCGGCCAGCAGGGTGTCGGCACGCTTGGGATCGCCGAAGATGACGGCGGCGCGGGCCAGCAGGCTGGCGCGGCCGTTGGCCGTCTCCCGCTCCTCCAGTTCATCGGTCACCAGCTGGTTGCGGGCGGCGGCCAGCTCGGCCTCCGTCACGCCGTCCTTGGACACCTTGTCCAGCTCCTCCAGCAGGGCCTTCTCCCCCGCCTCGGCCGTGGCGCCGCCGGCCAGGATGGCGCCGATGGCGTAGGCGCCCGGCTGCTGGTTCACCTCCTGGAAGGTGAACACCTGGCTGGCCACCTGCTTCTCATAGACCAGGGACTGGTTCAGGCGGCTGCTGTCGCCATGGCCCAGGATGCTGTCCAGCACCAGCAGGGCCGGCAGATCCTTGTCCGTCGCCTTGGGGAAGGGATAGCTCAGCAGCACGGCCGGCAGGGGGGCGTTGGCCTCCGTCACCGTCAGGGTCTGCGGGGCGGTGCGCGCCGGCTCCACCGCCGTCACCCGCGGGATGGGCGTGGCCGGATGGGTCAGGGGGCCGAAATACTTGTCCACCCAGGCGTTCAGTTCCTCGGGCTTGAAGTTGCCCACCACCACCAGGGTGGCGTTGTCCGGCCGGTAATAGGTGGCGTGGAAGGCCTGCACGTCCTGCAGGGTAGCGGCGTCCAGATCCTCGATGCTGCCGATGCCGGGGCGGCCGTAGGGATGCACCTTGAAACTGACCTGCGGGAACATGAGGTAGAACAGCTTGCCGTAGGGCTGGGCCAGCACGCGCTGCCGCAATTCCTCCTTCACCACGTCGCGCTCGGACTTGAAGTTCTCCTCATCCACGACGAGGGAGCCCATGCGCTCCGCCTCCGCCCACAGGATGCGCTCCAGGTGGTTGGCGGGCACGGTCTCGAAGTAGTCGGTGTAGTCGGCGTTGGTGGAGGCGTTGTTGTAGCCGCCCACGTCCTCCGTCAGGCGGTCGAACTGCTCCGCCGCCATGTCGCGCGTGCTCTTGAACATCATGTGCTCGAAGAGGTGGGCGAAGCCGCTGCGCCCCTTGGGATCGTCCTTGGAGCCGACGCTGTACCACACCTGCACCGACACGGTGGGCGTGGTGGTATCCGGCAGGGCGATGACCTTCAGGCCATTGGCCAGCGTGCGCTCGGTGATGGCCAGCGGCGGCACCGACACCTTCCCCCCCGGCACCTCCGCCCCCGGCACGATGGGCGTGTCGGCCGCCCCCATCCCCCCTGCCAGCGCGGGCAGGCTGGAGCAGAGGGCCGTGGTCAGGGCCAGGGCCGTGGCCGCGGCCGTGAACGTGCGGGTGAAGCGCATCATGGGTGCCGTCTTCCTTCTTGGGCTGCCGGCCGCGCGACTGCGGCGTCCGGGAATGGGCCTGGTTCCTACATAGCCCAAAACCGCCCGGCTGAGGCGGGGCATTTGGTTAATTCGTTGTAACAAAACGATCCCCACCGCGTTCGCGCCCCCCGCCCAAGCCCTGGCCCCGCCCACTGTCACGCCCATGCGGGCGATAGGCGGGCCCGGCATACGGCGGAAGGCTGCCATGCACGAATGAAAGTCACTTGCATTCACAATTCCCGCCGCATAACCATCCCGTTAGAAATGATAATAATTATTAGTTGCTGGAGACTTTCCATGTCCAACCTGCGGCAGTTCCTCTCTGTGTATCCCCTGGCCTTGGCCTCGGCCGTCTCCATGGTCGCCCTGAGCGCCGGCGGCGCCTGGGCGGCGGACGACGCGGCGGCCGACGCCAGCCCGTCCAGCGAGGTGGTGATCATCGGCCAACGTTCCGCCACCGATGCCGCCAGCGCCCTGAAGACCGCGGCCCCGCTGGTGGAAACGCCGCAGTCGGTCAGCGTCATCAGCCGGGATGAGCTGAACCTGCGCGTGGCGGAGAACCTGAACGATGCCCTGAACTACACGGCCGGTGTTGCCACCGACACGCGCGGCAACACCGCCGGCCGCTATGACCTGATGACCGTGCGCGGCTTCAACGCCGACCAGTACCTGGACGGCCTGCACCTCATCAGCTCGGTCAACGGCTACGCCACGCCGCAGATCGACCTGTCGTTCCTGGAGCGGATCGAGGTGGTGAAGGGCCCGGCCTCCGTGCTCTACGGCAACGCCAACCCCGGCGGCATCGCCGCCCTGACCAGCAAGCTGCCCACCGGCCAGACCTTCGGTGAGGTCAGCGTGACCGCCGGCAGCTTTGGCACCGTGCGCGAGACGGCGGACATCGGCGGCACGCTCGACCCCAACGGCGTGCTGAGCTATCGCCTGGTGGGGGTCAACGACCGCTCCGACACCCAGATCAGCCACACCGAATCCGAACGCTTCGGCATCAGCCCCAGCATCACCTACCGCCCCGACGACAAGACCAGCTGGACCGTGCTGTACGTGCACCAGCAGGACCCCCGGAGCGGCGCCTATGGCTCCGTGCCCGTCCAGGGCTCGCTGCTGCCCAACCCCAATGGCCAGGTCGCGCGCGACTTCTATGATGGCGAGCCGGATTTCGAGCGGTTCAACCGCACCGAAAACATGGTCACCTCGCTGTTCACCCACAAGTTCGACGACGACTGGGCGGTGCACCAGAACACCCGCTACATGCACCTGACGACGCTGTACAACAGCGTCTACAACGCCGGCTACTTCACCGACGCCAACGAGACCAAGCTGGCCCGCGCCCTGGCCGTGGCGCGGGAGGAGCTGAACAACGTCACGCTGGACAACAATGTGACCGGCGTGGTGCGCACCGGCGCCCTGACCCACAACCTGATCTTCGGCGTCGATTTCCAGAACACGGTGCAGACGGAGGCCTCGGGCTTCGGCGGCAGCGTCGCCGACATAGACATCTTCAACCCGGTCTACGGCTCCGCCCTGACCCTGCCGGCCACCAGCTTCGACGTGCGCCTGCACATGAGCCAGACCGGCGTCTATGCCCAGGATCAGATCTCGTATGGCGGGTTCCGCCTGGTGCTGAGCGGCCGCAACGACTGGCTGGACATCAGCCAGCTGGACCATCTCAGCAACGGCACGACGTCGAAGGATGAGAGCAAGTTCACCGGCCGCGCCGGCCTGCTCTACCTGTTCGACAACGGGGTGGCGCCCTACGTCTCCTACGCCACCTCCTTCCTGCCGCAGACCACGGTGGACCGGAACGGCAACGTGCTGGCCCCGACGGAGGGCAAGCAGGTCGAGGTGGGCGTGAAGTACCAGCCCAAGGTGTGGAACGCCCTGCTGACCGCCAGCCTGTATGAACTGCGCGAGACCAACGTCGCCACCACCGACCCCAGCTTCCCCACCGCCTCCATCGCGGCGGGTGAGGTGCGGTCGCGCGGCGTGGAGCTCGAGGGCTCCGCCCACCCCATCACCGGGCTGACCGTGCACGCCAGCTACACCTACATCGACAACCAGGTGACCAAGGACAATTCGGGCCTGGAGGGCACCCGCCCCTACGCCGTGCCGCAGACCACGGCCAACGGCTACGCCAACTACGTCCTGCAGGACGGCCCTCTGGCCGGCCTGGGCTTCGGCGGCGGCGTGCGCTACATCGGCCGCGGCTACAACGGCGTGGCCGGCAGCGGCAGCCTGACCATCCCCGGCGCCACCCTGTTCGACCTGATGGGCAGCTACGACTTCAAGCACCTGGCCCCGCAGCTGGACGGCCTGACCCTGAACATCGACGCCACCAACCTGCTGGACCGCCGGTATATCTCGTCCTGCTACAGCAGCATCTGGTGCTGGTACGGCCCGGGGCGGGATGTGAAGGCGAACGTGGCGTATCGGTGGTGAATGCATTCCATTTAGCGACGAGGCATTCAAGACTATTATAGTTTAGAGAGCCCCTCTTCTGGCCGCATTAGTTTAGGGCACTCGCCCTACCGCCGAATAGAACTGGAATCAGTTGGGTTTTTGCCTAACCAACCGATCCCAGTTCTTTTTTTGGAGATTTGAAATTTGCTGAACACAGCTATTAATGTTGTATGTTATACTTCGCGATCACGCTTTAAAGTTAAAATTAGTCTATCTTTCGAAAGCCTAGCCAGTTGGCGCCGCTTCTCATCTGCGCGCTCTTTGGGAGACCCGCCTTTCAAATTTGAATAGGCGACCGCTAGAGGCTCATCTAATTCTCTAAAGTGATCATCTCTTATACGGCCCAAACGGCGCAGTTCCCCGACGTGGACAATCAGCGACCACGAAAGATATTTACTGTCCCTAAATTTATGGAATAGATCATCTATTACTCTTGGAGTACCAGACAATCGAAGCTCCGTAATTAATCCACCCCGTAATAACGAGAAAATTAGCGGGTCAGACATTTCATCCAATGTCGGCTCAATAAGTTGCCTTTCTAATTTTTCAGTACCAAGAACATTTGAAAGAGCCCTAATATGAACATGCGGCAACTTTAACATCATCATGCGAAGTAGGTCCCCGTCTTTCATTCCGTGAGGTGCTTGCATTTCATATAATGCGCCGTTCACTCTCATTCGGCGCTCCTTAGCAAGTCGAGGCGATACACGAAGCGCCGCGACTAACAAGGTAGACCATCCCTTCCATATGTTCCTTAGATGAGCCCTCTTCTCAGAGTCGGAAATTAGTTCCATATTTTTTACGAGTCCAGAATACAACACTAGAGATAAAAGCATCTTATCACTTATATCTTTAATTAACGGACGAAAGACTTCCTGCCTTTCTTCGGCATCCTTAGGAAAGTCGGCCTCTAATTCAGCATCTTTCTCATCTTGAGAAAGAGGGGAACTGAACACACCAGATATAGTTTCATCAAATGAATCAAAGCCATCTGAAGGTGGCACATTTATATTTTCAAGACTTGATAAATCAATTTCACCTAAATCTGCTGTAGCCTCCCTCAATATATCGTCATAACGAGAACGGACCAGATTAACCAATTCTGCGTCATTCCTATGCTTTCCTGCGTAATATTGTATCTCGTTAACGTAGCGCAGATACCTATCATCTTCGAGTATCCACTCTTTAAAATTATTATCAGAGATCATTTTTAAAGCGATAAAATATTCAAGAACACCCTTATACCTAAAACTTATTCTTCCATCGGCCTTATTCACAAATATTCTAGATTGTAAAAACTCATGCATAAGATCGTCTAATGAGGCATTAAGCCCACGTCGATCTATATAAGATTTCATTTCATATCTAACTGCTTCTCTAGAAGGAACATATTCATCATTCTTAGCCATCCAGGCCGCAACATGAGCTAATAAATCTGTTTTATTTGTATAATCAAATATTTCCCGTCGACTTTGTTCAATAGCAGCCTTTCGTAGAGTTGAATCGACGAATTGCTCCATCAGTACAGCGCGATTTATCGGCATGAAGTTATGCTTCTCCGCCAATATATCTATGAGTATTGACCCATTTGCGGCGGTAAAAGGTAAATTAATTTCTCTGAATTCATTCTGCAGCCGATCGAGCCATCCCTCAACATCGGTGCACTGCTGATATTTTGTAAGAAGTTGGCGCATGTCATTTCGCCGAAACTCACGTACTTCAACGAACTCAAATCGGACCGGCATTTCTGGATCAATGAAAGCGCCATACTGAGTAACAGACGACTGAAGGCTAGAGAATATATATCGTGCTTTGGGAAAACGCTCTACGAACTCCCTGATGATTTTCATTCGGCGAATATCGCCAAACTGTACATCGTCAATTATAATGCACGCGTGCCCAAGCTTCAGGAGAGATTCAATGTCATTGCTTTCAGGTCGCCCTTCAGCCCGAGCCCGAATAGTTCGCAGAAGCGAGGTAGAGTTGGATGATATGACACTGAAATCAATTAATACGGGAAATCTGGGGAAGCCAACCTGCTCCGCATCATCCAATAGTCTATAACGTATCTCTCTAAGAAGAGTTGTTCTACCGTACTCAGCTCTTCCATATATAATTAAATTGGCGTCCCCACCAACTACATCAGAAAAGCTGATTGGGGCTTCCACTTCAACCTTCCCCTCGTCGCCAGTGATTTCTTGAATAAAAGTTCGGCACAGCGGCGGTGGGACGAACCAGTTATGAAGATCCGCCTCACCACCAGCCTCGGCCTCCTCGGCTCTCAATTGCTCAAGTGTCACCGTACGTAGATGCTCTCGAAATTTCTTGTCATCTATCGGCGCTGCAATTTTTCTAAAATGCTGACGGGCGGCCTGGGAAGGGTACCAGCGCCCGCTCTCGACAATGTCCACCCCCTCATCGAAGCACCCTCTATCCTTATAAAAGGAGCGAATCATCGTTTCAGATAAACCCGTTGATCTATCAATTGTTATTAGAGAGTAACCATTATATGTGGAGCGCGTGGTGAATATGGCTCCCGCCTGACTAGATAATAAGTCCCCAGTAAGTCCGGAGCTCTGCTTCGGCTGCGGATCATGCATATGGCCAAACAGATGTATATTTGCATTTCTCCCTAAATAAGCCTCGAGAATTTTAGCAGATTGCTCAGATAGCATAGAAATAGGATGATGCGTAGCAAATATCCTAAAAGATTCCGGATTTAAATTTCTTGATATTTCTATAAGAGCGTACTCCGGAATGATTAATTTCCTCTCATCACTTGGAATTCCCTTAATACCTCCAGATGATAACACCGCTGAATTTAGAACGACAATATCTATATTTAATGCTTGTATATAATCAACTGTAGCAAAAGGAGAACTATATATTCTACTCTTTGCGCCTTCGTGCCCTCTGAGATATTTTTCTAATTCATAGAACTTTTGGAATTTTCTGGAAGTTAATGATTCAAATTTTCCGCCATCATACATTTCATTTATTATTTCCATTTCATTGTTGGTGCCAATTGCTGATCTTATTTCAGAAAATTCATCTAAGAATTCCTGTATTCCCTCTCTTTCGGCATCATGATTTCCAGGAACAATGAATATTCTTTCATCACTACATCCAGTTGTCTTCGAAATAGGATCAATTAGAAAATCATATGCCTCATCGTGACCGTCTACACCGGCTGCATATACCAAGTCACCCGTAAATATAATGAGATCTGGCTTCCTATGCCCTATGCACAAGGATTTAAGATCCTTGATAAGGGCGTCAACAGCGATCCCTTGCTCCCTTTTTTTTCTTCCCGCAAAATGAAAATCACTAATGTGAAGAACGGACATTAAGGGTGAAACGATCATCTAGGTTCCTCAAAATATGCATTCCCATTATGACAAACTTACTCCTGAGTCTATGCATGAATCCACTACAATCTTAAGGAGTTTCTCTCACAGGCCAAAACCAGCCCGCGCAACAAAATATCGAGCCTCGAGAAATATCATAATAACCAATAGCGCGTCTCCTCAAACACTAAGCAAAGCACCTTATATCGCGCCGTCAAATCATTCAAAGACCACCATTAGCTCTGCGGACGTAGCAAATAAGCTGGAAACGACTGCACATCCGCGGCCTCTTTGCATCGGCGCGGCGGCCTGGGTTTTTACGCATGGCAAAATCGTTGAATATCACGTTCTAGTTGAGCGATCCGGTTCGGTAGGCGGCGATAAATTAATTTTCGATAAAGCCCTGTGCCTCACATGCGCGTGGAAGACTGGCGATAGAAGACAACGTGGCTTCCGCTCTCAATCCGCAGATAGCCCGGACGTATCTCCCCGGCATCACGCCCCAAATCGGGGAACGTGACCAGCCGCCCGAACAATTCGTGCAGCCCGACTACATAGCGCTCCGCCTGCGCCATGCCCCACTGCGTCAACGACTGCTGAGCGATGCGCTTCAGATCGTTCCGCGCCTTGCCGGAAAGCGCGTACTCACCCATTCCCGGCTTCGCCCGCCTCAGCCTTCACCTCAGCCCAGATATCCAGGACGTTCTGGCTGCTGATGCCGCTGGCCTCCCCCTCGTCCAGGGCCGCGCGGAGGGCGGCGAGTTTGGCCTCACGCTCTTCCAGCAGACGAAGGCCTGCCCGCATGACCTCGCTGGCGCTGCCGTAACGGCCTTGGGCGACCTGTGTTTCCACGAATTGGGTGAAATGCTCACCCAAGCTGACCGACGTGTTCTTGCCCATGATCGGCACCTCCAGCTGGCATCTTACCAAAAATTGGTACCGGTGGGCGACCTGTTAGGTAATCCCCGGCCATCCAAACTGGCTCCCCGCGCACAGCCGCGTCCGGCCCCTCCCTCCCGGGCCGGTCGATGGTATGCGCCTACCTGAGACATAACGCGGGGGCGGCGGCATGGACAGGCGGCGATTCCTGAGTAACGCGGTGTTGGGCGGGGCCATGGTGGGTGCGCCCCTCGGGGCATGGGCCGATGCTCCACCACCCGCCGCCGGAGCGCCGGCAGCCGGCGGCGGCGTGGCGGCCTATGTCGCGTCCCAGGTGGCGGAGACGGGCTTCAGCGGCACGGTGCTGGTGGAGCACCAGGGTGCCGTGGTGCTGCATGAGGCGTATGGCCTGGCCGAGCGGTCCTTCCAGGTGCCCTGCCGGCGGGACGGCCTTTATCGCATCGCCTCCATCACCAAGCTGTTCACCGCCACCCTGGTGATGCGCCTGGTGGCCCGGGGCCGGCTGTCCCTGGACACCGTCATCCGCGCCTATCTGCCGGCGTACAAGGGGCCGGCGGCGGACAGGGTGACCCTGCGCCAGTTGCTGACCCACACCTCAGGCATCGAGAATTTCGACAAGGGGCTGACCAGCTACACCGACGCCGCGCGCACCGGCATGCCGGCCTACCAGCTGCCCCATGACAGCACCGACCTGATGGACCGCTACGCCAGCGGCCCCCTGGTGAAGGCGCCGGGCAGCGCGTTCGACTACAACAACGCCGACTACGTCATCCTGGGCAAGGTCATCGAGGCGGTGACCGGCCAGCCCTATGACCAGGCCTTGCGCCGGGACGTCCTGGACCCGCTGGGCCTGGCGCAGACCGGCCTGCTGCGCCAGGATCTGATCCTGCCCAACCTGGCCGCGACCTATTACAAGGACGGCGACGGGGACTTGGCCCACGACATGCCGGTCTATATGCAGAACTGGTACGCCGCCGGCGGCCTCTATTCCACCGCCCCCGACCTGGCCGCCTTCGCCCGCGCGCTGTACGGTGGCGACCTGCTGGCCCCCGCCCAGCGCGCGCAGCTGCTGACCCCGGCGCTGGAGGAATACGGCTTCGGCCTCTGGGTTTCCGACCTTCAGGCGCGTGGCCGTCCCCACCACTACGCCCAGCGCCCCGGCCGCATCATGGGTGCGAACACCCTGCTGCTGCGTTTCCTGGACGACGATCTGACCATCATCATCCTGGGCAACACCAACCTGGCCGACACCGACCGGCTGGGCTTCCGCATCGCCCGGCAATTCCTGGGGCCGAAGGACTAGCCTCCCTTGCCCGGCATTCTTCCATGGTATATATTTTTGATAGATATCAATGGAGATGGCCATGGATACCGCCAAGCTCTTCTGGTCCGGCCGCTCGCAGGCCGTGCGCCTGCCCAAGGACTTCCGGTTCGAGGGTGAGGAGGTGCGCATCCGCCGTCATGGCAACGCCGTGATCCTGGAACCCATCGCCGACGGCTGGGAGTGGCTGGCGGATGTCATCGGACCGGTGGATGAGGACTTCGCCAAGGCCGCCACAGACCGGCCGACCGATCAAGAGCGCCCGGCCCTGGACTTCTTCGAGTGAAGTTTCTTCTGGATACCAACGCCGTCATCGCGGTGATGAAGGGCGATCCCGTCTTTCTGGATCGGATGCGGCAGCACAGGCCGGAGGATTTCGGCCTGCCCACCATCGTCGCGCATGAACTCTACTTCGGCGCGGCCAAGAGCCAGCGCGCGGCGGAAAACCTGGCGCGTGTCGAGGCCCTGCGCTTCCCTGTCCTGGACCTCGACCGGGAGGACGCCCGGCAGGCCGGCCTTATCCGGGCGCAGCTGGCCGCCACCGGCACGCCCGTCGGTCCCTATGATGTGCTGATCGCGGGTCAGGCGCTGGCCCGTGGCCTGACCCTGGTCACGCACAACACCCGGGAATTCCAGCGCGTGCCGGGGCTGCACCTGGAAGACTGGCAGTAGGTCGTTCAAGACAAAACGGGCGGCGCCCTTCCAGACGCCGCCCGCCTTGACACTCCGCCTCAGCGAAGAACCCCGCCTCAGCCTTCCTTGGCCTCGGTGGTGACCTTGGGCTTGGGCAGGTCGAGCTTGATGTGCAGTTCCTTCAGCCGCGCGGTGTCGACGGCGTTGGGGGCCTGCATCAGCAGGTCTTCGGCGCGCTGGTTCAGCGGGAAGACGATGACCTCGCGGATGTTGGGCTCATCGGCCAGCAGCATGACGATGCGGTCGATGCCGGGGGCGGAACCGCCGTGCGGCGGGGCGCCCAGCTTGAAGGCCGACAGCATGCCGCCGAAGCGGGTTTCGAGGTCTTCGGCCGAATAGCCGGCGATCTCGAACGCCTTGTACATGATCTCGGGCTTGTGGTTGCGGATGGCGCCCGAGGACAGTTCGATGCCGTTGCAGACGATGTCGTACTGGAAGGCCTTGATGTCCAGCGGGTTCATGCTGGTCAGGGCCTCCAGGCCGCCCTGGGGCATGGAGAAGGGGTTGTGGGAGAAGTCGATCTTCCCCGTCTCCTCATCCTTCTCGTACATCGGGAAGTCGACGATCCAGCAGAAGCGGAAGGCGTCCTTCTCGATCAGGTCCAGTTCCTCGCCGATGCGGGTGCGGGCCTGGCCGGCCAGCTTGGCGGCGGGGCCTTCCAGGTCGCAGACGAAGAACACGGCGTCGCCGTCCACGGCACCGGTCAGCTCGCGCAGCACCGCCTGGGCGGCCTCGGGCACGAACTTGGCGATGGGGCCCTTGCCGGCGCCGTTCTCGAACAGGATGTAGCCCAGGCCGGGCGCACCCAGGCCGCGGGCCCAGTCGTTCAGCTTGTCGAAGAAGCTGCGGGGCTTGTCGCCCACGGCCGGCGCCTTGACGCAGCGGACCACGCCGCCCTTGTCCAGCACGCCGCGGAAGGCCTTGAACTCCACGTCATCGCGACGGAACACGGCCGACACGTCGGTGATCACCAGCGGGTTGCGCAGGTCCGGCTTGTCGTTGCCGTACTTCAGCATGCTCTCGGCATAGGGGATGCGCGGGAACGGATAGGGGCTGACGGTCTTGGCCACACCGGTGAAGTCGCGGAACTCGGTGAAGATGCCGTGGATGACGGGCTCGATGGCGGCGAACACGTCATCCTGGGTGACGTAGCTCATCTCGAAGTCGAGCTGGTAGAACTCGCCCGGGCTACGGTCGGCGCGGCTGTCCTCGTCACGGAAGCAGGGGGCGATCTGGAAATAGCGGTCGAAGCCCGCCACCATCAGCAGCTGCTTGAACTGCTGCGGCGCCTGCGGCAGGGCGTAGAACTTGCCCGGGTGGTTGCGCGCCGGGACCAGGAAGTCGCGGGCCCCCTCGGGCGAGGACGAGGTCAGGATGGGGGTCTGGAACTCGGTGAACCCGGCCTCGATCATGCGGCGGCGGGCCGAGGCGATGACGTTGGAGCGCAGGTGGATGTTGCGGTGCATCTTGGTACGCCGCAGGTCCAGGAAGCGGTAGCGCAGGCGGATGTCCTCACCCGCGTCCTGGTCGGAGTTCACCTGCAGGGGCAGCTGGTCAGCCAGGCTCTGCACCACGATCTCATCCGCCTTCACCTCGATATGGCCGGTGGGCAGCTTGTCGTTGATGGTGTCATTGGTGCGCGCCACCACGCGGCCGGTCACGGTGATGACCGATTCCAGGCGGGCGGATTCCAGCACCTTGAAGCCGGGATTGTCGATATCGATCACGCACTGGGTCAGGCCGTAATTGTCGCGCAGGTCGACGAACAGCAGTTGGCCGTGGTCACGCTTGCGGTGGATCCAGCCGGAGAGGCGGACGGTCTGGCCGGCGTCTTCCTGACGCAGGGCGCCGCAGGTGTGGGTACGATAGGGATGCATGGGGCCGGGCCTTGACGAGTGCGGGTTGGGCAATAGCGCCGCCGATCCGCGAAAACGCGGACTGACGGACCGGCGGACACTAGGGCCGGACGGGGGCGGATTGTCAAGACGGCCGGGCCGATTTGCCCGGCCCCCGGCCGCCTTGGTCCCCCTTAATAACTGATCTTGACGCTGCCCATGACCGACCTGGGGCTGCCCGGCAGGTTCAGGTTGGCGTTGGAGCCGTGGGCGGAGACGATGTAGCGCTCATCCGTGATGTTGTAGACGTTGACCTGCAGGGTCACCGGCCCCTGACGGTACCAGGCCATGGCGTCCACCGTGACATAGGACGGCAGGGTCACGGTGTTGCCCGGGTTGGCGTACCGGTCGCCGACATAGTTCATGCCGCCGCCCAGACCGAAGCGGTCGCCGAAGGCCTTGGTCAGCCACAGGTTGGTGCTGTGGCGCGGCGTGATGGTGGCGCGCTTGCCCTGCACATTCTGGCCGGCGTCCTTGGCCACGGATTCCGTGACGCGGGCATCCAGATAGGCATAGCCGGCGATGGCCTTCCACCCGTCCGACAGGTCCAGCGCCCCGGTCAGCTCCACGCCATCCGTGCGCTGCACGCCGATGGGCAGCAGCTTCTGCGTCACCGGGTCGGTGGTCTTGATGCCGCTGCGTTCCAGGCGGAACAGCGAGGCCGTGGTGCTGAGCCGGCCCTGCCAGAAGTCCAGCTTGGCGCCCACCTCGACATTGCGGGTGCTTTCCGGCGCGATGTCGGCGTTGTTGGCGGCGACGGAGAAGGCCTCGCCCGAGGGCTGGAAGGAGCGGCTCCACGACACGTAGTAGGACTGGGCGACCTCGGCCTTGTCGTCCGTGGGCTGCCACACCAGGCCGGCGCGCGGGCTCCAGTTCCTGTCCGTGCGGCTGAGGTTGGCCAGGTTGGCGAGATGCTGCAGCGTGCGCTGCTCGAACCGGTCGAATCGCATGCCGACCAGGGCCTTCAGCTGCGGCAGCAGGGTCACCATGTCCTGGGCATAGAAGCCGGTGGTGTCGAACAGGCCGCGGTTGTTGGCGGTGATGGTGCCGAAGGTGCCGGGGTTAAGGGTCGGCAGCACCGGGTTGAACAGCGCGACGGTAGCCACCGTGCCCTGGGAATAGGTGATGGCGTCCTTGGTCTGGTGCCCCACCTCCAGCCCCAGCAGGAACTGGTTGTCGATGCCCGCCAGGCTGAACTTCTGCACCGCCTCGCTCTGGTTGAACCAGCCGTGCTCATACCGGCCGACGATGGAGCGGGTGAGGGCCGCCGTCCGCGCCACCTCGTTGACCGAGCCGACCAGCGTGTTGCGGCGGTCCAGGTTGTAGCGGTAGTAGCGAAAGGCGTTGCGCAGCGACAGGCTGTCGTTCACCTCATGCGTCAGCGTCTCGGTGGTGGAGCGGACGCGGGACTGGCTGTAGTCCGCGTCCCGGGCGTTGGCGGCGCCGTAATAGGTGCCGGGCGCCACGTCCACCGGCAGGCCGTGATAGGCCGGGATGCCGAAATCGGTGACGCGCTTGTCCTCCAGGTAATCGGCCTGGACCAGCAGCTTGGTCTTTTCATCCAGGTTGAATTCCACCGAGGGCGCCACGGCCTTGCGGTCCAGGAACTGCTGTTGGCGATAGCTGTCGGCCGCCTCGATGGCGCCGGTCAGGCGCAGGGCGATTCCGGTATCGGGCAGCACATGGGCCAGGTCCACCTCCCCCCGCCGGTCGTCCCAACCGCCATAGCGGAAGCTCGCTTCCGCCAAATCGATGCCCGGCTTCTTGGTGATGCGGTTGATCAGGCCGCCGGAGGAACCGCGGCCGTAGAGGACGGAGGCCGGGCCCTTCACCACCTCGACCGATTGCAGGTTGGACAGGTCGCGGAAATAAAGGGCGTCGTCACGCAGGCCGTCGACATACTGGTCGGCGATGGCGGAGAAGCCGCGGATGGAAACCTGGTCGCGCTGGCCGTCGCCGGTGGACAGGCCGATGCCGGGGATGTTGCGCATGACGTCCTGCAGCGACAGGGCGCCCTGGTCCCGCATCACCGCCAGGGGCACCACGTTCACCGTCTGCGGCACATCGCGCAGCGCCATGTCCATGCGCGTGGCGCTGACCGCGTCCTTGGGGTTGTAGCCCATCGCCGCCTGGCGGTCGGCGCTGACCACCACCTCGGGCAGGGCGCCGCCGGACTTGGCCCCCTCGGCGGCGGCATCGGCCTCATCGGGGCCGGCGGCGAAGGCCGTGAGGGGCAGCAGGGCGGTGAACAGGCAGGCAGAAAGCAGCAGGCGGGCGCGCATCACAGAGGTCCCCTTGTTCTTATGCGAATGTTTTTGATAATCACTCGCATATTAAGCCTGCGACATTCTGTCAAGCGAACCCTCCCGGCCCCCGGCCACCCTTGCCGGCGGGTAACGCCGTATCGATGGCAAAACTGCGATTTTCAGGATGCGAATGGCTGTCATGCTTCGGGATGGCCCGCCGCCCCCAGGCGAGGCGGCGGAAACTCCATTCCCGTCCTGCCCGACTCGACGGGCGGCGGTCCTATTCCCGGGCGGCGGGACAGCAGGCCCTATGCACGCGCGCTTAGCTATAGTATGTGAAGAACCCCATGACGCTGATCACCAATACCGCCGACCTCTCCGCCTTCTGTGACCGCCTGGCCTCCGCCGCGTACGTCACCGTCGATACCGAATTCATGCGGGAGAAGACCTACTACCCGCAGCTTTGCCTGGTGCAGGTGGCCGGCCCCGACGAGGCCGCCGCCATCGACCCGCTGGCCGACGGCATCGACCTGTCGCCGCTGTTCGCCCTGCTGGCCAATCCCGCCGTGCTGAAGGTCTTCCACGCCGCCCGCCAGGATCTGGAGATTTTCTTCAACCTGACCGGCACCGTGCCCGCGCCCCTGTTCGACACCCAGGTCGCGGCCATGGTCTGCGGCTTCGGCGACAGCGTGGGCTATGAGACGCTGATCACCAAGCTGACCAACGCCCGCATCGACAAGTCCAGCCGCTTCACCGACTGGTCCAACCGGCCGCTGACCGACCGGCAGCTGACCTACGCCCTGTCGGACGTGACCCACCTGCGCCCGGCGTATGAGAAGATCCGCCGCCGCCTGGACAAGACGGGCCGCGAGGAATGGCTGGCCGATGAGATGGCCATCCTGACCAGCCCGGACACCTATCGGCAGGATCCGGACGAGTCCTGGCGCCGGTTGAAGCCGCGCACCGACAAGCCGCGCTTCATCGCCGTGCTGAAGGAGCTGTGCGCCTGGCGCGAGCGCGAGGCCCAGCGCAAGGACATCCCGCGCAACCGCGTGGTGCGCGACGAGACCCTGATGGAAATCGCCGCCCATACCCCCAGCACGGTGGATGACCTGGGTCGCACGCGTGGCCTGGGCCCCAGCATGGCCGCGGGTCGTTACGGCACCGAAATCCTGGCGGCCATCGAGAAGGCGCGCGGCCTGCCCGACAGCGCCCTGCCCCGGATGGAGCCGCGCGCCGAACTGCCCGCCGGCATCGCCCCCACGGTGGAACTGCTGCGCGTGCTGCTGAAGCTGGTGTGCGATGACGAGGACGTGGCCAGCCGCCTGGTGGCCAATGCTGCCGATCTGGAGGCCATCGCCGCAGATGACAACGCCAAGGTGCAAGCCATGACCGGCTGGCGTTTCGACCTGTTCGGCCGCCAGGCCCTGGCGCTGAAGCACGGCAAGCTGGCCCTGGCCATGGAGAACCGCAAGGTCAAGCTGGTGAACCTGGACTGAGGTTACGGTCCGGGTTTGGGGCGGCGTCGGCCGGCCAGGACATATCTTGAGAAAGGGACCCGCCGGCGCGCATGGTTTCATGCGCCGCCGCGCGACATCGTCAAACTGGAACGCCCACCCCTTTGGGCGGCGGCGCTGCCCCATGCCCGCCTCAGGCGGCCATCAGGGAACCCTGCAACTGGGCCATGAAGGCGGTGGACGAACCGGCAACCGGCGTCGTGCTGTTCAGCAGGCTCATGAAATCGCTGCTGGCCGTAGTGCCGGTGGACGTGCCGTTGCCGCTGCCATCGGCGCTGGTGCCGGTGGTGTCGGTGCTGGCCGTGGTGGTGCTGGTGGCCGTGGTGCTGGACGTCGCCGGATCGCCGAACAGGCTGTCATCCGCCTTCATCCCGCCACCGCCGTGGTGGCCATGGTGGCCGCCGTGATGGGCCTTGGGCGCGCCCTGGGATGCGCCCTGGGACGCGTCGGTGCCATCCGTGGCCCCCGTACCCTCCGTCCCAGTACCATCCGCCGACGCCGTCGTGATCGGCAGGCCGGTGGCCGGGTCGATGGGCTGGCCCGTGACCGGATCGATGGTCGGGTCGGTGCTGCTGGCATCAGCGGTCGTGCTGCTGTCGGCCGCGGCCGTCGTCGTCCCCTGCGCGGGCGTGACGCCCTGAAGGGCCGACAGCAGGTCGCCGCTCAGCTGGAAGCTGAAAGGATTGCTGGTGCCGTTGGTGGTGGTGCCGTCACCGCCAAGCAGCGCGGCGGCGGAAGAGGTGGAGTCGGCGGATGATGTGTCATCGGTGCTTGAGGCCGATGACGCCTGCTGGGCCTTCCAGGCGCCGTAAGACGCCTGGGACGAGCCCACGGAGGATATGGAACTCATGGAAGGGTTCTCCCCGGTGGCCATGAACCCTGGGCGGAGCCGGCCTTGGGCTGCCCCCCGGCCAGCCGCGCCCACGGGTGGCGCAATGGCGCGCGCACCGGCGGCCTGTCGCAAGCCCGGGACCAGCCGGCAAACGCCTGATTAACCTCGATTTCTATTGAAACGGCCAGAATAGGCAAACAAACCTGCGATTAAATCGGCAGGAATGCACCGGCATTTTCTGCCGGCCACCAGGAATCTTATTCCCAATTAGTTGCAAAATAGTTCGGTGCGATTTTGCAACCATCTGTTTTTATTATATTTTTATTCTGGCATGCCGGTTGCCCAAGGGCGCCGCCCTGAGCGACCGGCATGCCAGTACAGCTTTACTCCGCCGGGGCGGGCGGGGCGGCGGAGCCGTCGGCCGGCACGGGCCGGCGCAGGCTCTTTTCGCCCAGGAACAGCAGGATAGGGGCGGCGATGAAGATGGACGACGACGTCGCCAGCACCACACCGAACAGCAGCACCCAGGCGAACTCGCGCAACTGCTCGCCCGCCAGCAAGGCCAGGGGCACGGTCACCAGGAAGATGGCCAGCGAGGTGCCGATGGTCCGGCTCAGCGTCTCATTGATGCTGCGGTCGATCAGCTCGCGCAGGGGCATCTTGCGGTAGAGGCGCAGGTTCTCACGCACACGGTCATAGACCACGACCTTGTCGTTGATCGAGTAACCCATGATGGTGAGGATGGCGGCGATGGAGGTCAGGTTGAACTGCATGCCGGTGATGGCGAAGAAGCCCACGGTCTTCGTCACGTCCAGCAGCATGGTGACCACGGCACCGATGCCGAACTGCCATTCGAAACGGAAGGTGATATAGCCCAGCATGGCGATGGCCGCCAGGCCCAGGGCCAGCATGCCGTCGTGGAACAGCTCGGCGCTGACCGAGGCACCCACGGCTTCCTGGCGGCGGATGACGGCGCCGGGGAAGTCCTTGTTCAGTTCCTCCTGCACCGCCTTCACGGCACCCTGCTGGGCGGCGTCGCCGCCGGCCTGCTGCTCCAGCCGCATCAGCACGTCGGAGGGGGAGCCGAACTGCTGCAGCTGGACGGGCCCCAGGTGCAGGGTTTCCATTTTGGAACGCAGCTTGCTGAAGTCGGCCGGACCGTCGGTGCGGATCTCGATGACGACACCGCCGGCGAAGTCCACGCCGTAGTTCAGGCCGGGCTTGAAGAACAGCACGACGGAGGCCACCGACAGGAACACCGACAGGCCGATGCCCATGTGCCGGCCGCGCATGAACTGGAAGTTCGTGTGGTCGGGCGCCGGACGCAGGCGGGTACCCACGGTCAGCGTCTTGGGCCGGAAGCGGCGGAACCAGCTGGCGGTGATGGCGCGCGCCACCACGGTGGCCGTGAACATCGAGGTCAGGATGCCCAGGCTGATGGTGACGGCGAAGCCCTTGATGGTCCCGGTGCCGACCGAGAACAGGATGGCCATCTTGATCAGCGTGGTCAGGTTGCTGTCGGTGATGGTGGCGTAGGCCTTGGAGAAGCCGGCCTCCAGCGCCGCCAAGGGCGTGGCGCCCTTCCTCAGTTCCTCGCGGATGCGCTCGTTGATCAGGATGTTGGCGTCGACGGCCATGCCCAGGGTCAGCAGGGCGCCGGCGATGCCGGGCAGGGTCAGCGTGGCCTGCAGGATGCCCAGCAGGGCCAGGGTCAGGAACAGGTTGCACAGCAGGGCGATGTTGGCGAACACGCCGAAGATGCCATAGCTGATCAGCATGTAGGCCACGACCAGGACGAAGCCCACGGCCACGGCAGTCAGGCCGGCATGGATGCTGTCGGCGCCCAGTTCCGGCCCGATGGTCCGTTCTTCCACCACGGTCAGCGGCACCGGCAGGGCGCCGGCGCGCAGCAGCACGGCCAGGTCGTTGGCCGTCTGGGCGGTGTAGCTGCCGCTGATCTGGCCACGGCCACCGGTGATGGGCTCCTGGATGACCGGGTCGCTGATGACCTTGTCGTCCAGCACGATGGCGAAGGGCTTGCCCACGTTGTTCGTGGTCGTCTCGGCGAAACGGCGGGCGCCGATGCTGTCGAAGCGGAAGGCCACGACCCAGCGGCCGTTCTGGTCGGTGGTGGGGCTGGCGTCGGTCAGGTTGGCGCCGTCGACCTCCACCTTCTTGCGCACCAGGATCTTGCGGTCGCCCCGGCCGTCCACGACGGGCAGGACCTGGGTGCCGGGGGGGGCGGCGCCGTCGGCGCGCGGCGCCTCGTCCGTCACCACCAGGCGGAAGGTCATCTTGGCGGTCTGGCCGATCAGGCGCTTGATACGGCCGGGATCTTCCACGCCGGGCAGCTGCACCAGGATGCGGTCGCCGCCCTGGCGGGCCACCACCGGCTCGTTCACGCCCGTCTCATCGATGCGGCGGCGGACGATCTCCTGGGACTGCGCCATCGCCTTGTCGATGCGGTCCTTGAAGCCGGCATCGGTCAGGGTCAGCACGATGGCCTGGCCGTCGGTGCGCAGGTCCACCTCGGGCACGCCGCCGCCGGTGGTGGCCGTGGCGATGGGGCCCAGGGCCTTGCGCGCCGCGTCCACGTCGCCGCCGTCGGCGACGGTGATGGTCACGGACCGGCCGGCGGGGGTGACGCTGCTGGTCTGGATTTTGGCGGTACGCAGGGCGGTGCGCGCCTCATCGACCAGGCTCTCCACCCGTTCCTTCGCCACCGCGTCGCTGTCCACCTGCAGCAGCAGGTAGGAGCCACCCTTCAGGTCCAGGCCCAGGTTGACGTGCCGGTCGGCCATCCAGCCGGGCAGGTAATCCTTGGATATCAGGCTGGGCAGGGAGAAGACCACGCCCAGGAAACAGACCAGGGCGATCAACGCGGACTTGAGCGGTGAAAAGCGCAGCATAGGGTACGACGTCCTTGGAACCTGGCACGGGGCCCCCCTCATGTGGGGACGTCCGCCGCAGGGAACAGGCGGCCCGGCGGAACACCCACCACGGGCCGGTTAAACCAAGCGCCTTGAATACCCGCACCCCCGCACGCTTCCAACCAAAAAAGCGAAATGGCCCCATCGGCAGATGGAGCCATTCCGTCCCTGGCATCCTCACATCCGGCGGGTCACGCCACCGCCGCCCGCACCGCTGCGGCGCGCGCCAGGGCCGCGCGTTCGGCGGCGGGCTGGCTGCCGGCCGGCAAATCAGCGGCGGACACGGCGGTGCTGCCGGGCATGGGCGCGCGGCCGGCGGCCGTCAGGAAATGGCCGATGACGCGGCGCCACAGCAGGGGGCCGGCGGCGCGATCCTCCGCCCCCACATCCAGGTTGGGATTGTCATTCACCTCGATCACCACGACCTCGCCCGAGGGCAGTTGCTTCAGATCCACGCCGTAAAGGCCGTTGCCCATCAGACGGGCGGCGGCCGTCGCCGCGGCCAGGACAGCGGGCGGGGTGTCGGCCACAGCCACGGCGCGGGTGGCACCCTCGTCATGGCTGCCGTCGGCGGCGTGACGCACGATCTGCCAATGCCGGGGGCACATGTAATATTGCGCCACGAACAGCACCTCACCCCCCAGCAGGCCCACCCGCCAGTCGAAGGCGGTGGGCAGGTAGTCCTGCGCCAGGATGATCTGTGACCGCGCCAGCAGGGCCGCCGCCACACGGTGGAAGGCGTCGATGTCCATCACGCGCTCCACCCCCCGGCTGAAGGCGCCGTCCGGCACCTTCAGCACGGCGGGGAAGGTCAGCGCGGCCCCGACCTCCGCCACGGTGGCGCGGGTCACCAGGCGGGTGCGCGGGGTGGCCACGCCGTGGCCGGCCAGCGTTTCCGCCAGGAAGACCTTGTTGGTGCAGCGCAGGATGCTGGTTGCGTCGTCCACCACCGGAATGCCCAGCGCCTCGGCCTTGCGGGCGAAGCGGAAGGTGTGGTGGGGCACGGCCGTCGTCTCGCGGATGAACAGGCCATCGAATTGCGCCAGGTGGCGGTAGTCGCGGCGGCCGATGACCTCCACCCGCACGCCCAGGTCCAACCCCACCCTGGACAGGTGGGCCAGCGTGCTGGCCTTGCTGGGCGGCAGGGGGTCAGCCGGGTCGTGCAGCACCGCCAGGGTGAAGGACGCCGCCGCCGGCCCCCGGGGCCGTTGCCAGCGCCGGCGGGCGTGGGCCTCCAGCGCGTTCAGGAAAAAGACGTCGTGCATCCGGGGCACAGCGTCGGTGCCCATGGCCGCCACGCTGGCAATGCGCCACGCCCCTTCCCCATACGCCAGGGTCAGGCACATCAGCGGGCAGTCCAGGCGCTGGAACAGGCGGGCGGCGACATCGGTCAGGCCGACATCGGGCGTGCGGCCGAAATAGATGTTGGCGGCGTGCCGGGCCACCCCCGCCGGCGGGGGCGGCAGATGGACCAGGCGGGGGTTCAGGTCGGCCAGGCTGTCGGCCAAGTCGGCCTGACCCGCCCCGGGGCCCGTCCCGGCCCCGACCAGGTCGGCCAGCGTGCGCAGGGCCGGCGTCACCCGGTCGCCGCGCGCCTCCGCCAGCAGGGAGGCATAATAGCCGGCGGAGAGATAGTCGGCGTGGCGGCACAAATTGATGACGCGGCGCGGGCGGGCCGGCCGGGCGGCGACATAGGCACCGGCGGTCATGACCCGGCCGTCAGGATCGGGCCAGCGGAAATCCTGCCGCCGCTCCACCACCACGACCAAGTCGGATACGGTCCGCGCCAAGGGGCGCACGGGAACCGAAGGGGAAGGGACGGCTGTGGCGCAGTCCGGCATGGCGGCCCCCCTCAAAAACGCGTACTGGGAAAGGGCGCGGCCGCCGCACGGCCCTTCGCGCCTGCTGGGCCCGCCCCACCGGCGCGCAGCAGCACGGTGGGGTGGTCGGGCTGGAAGGTGGCGAAGGTCACGGCCGCGCGGCGCTCGGTGAAAACGCCGCCGATGAGGCCGGCGCTGTCGTGGGCGGCCCACAGGCCGCCGGGGCCGCGTTCGATGACGATGATGCGTGCCATGGTGCTATCCTCCGGGACGAGATCCCACGGCACCCAAGTCCGCCGTGGTGCCCCAGTGTCCGGGCGGCACGCATTAAATCTCCATGCCAATGCCGGGGCCGGAAGATAAAGGGTTTTTGATTTGGCGCCCCGACGCGCGGCCCCGTACCTTCACGGCATCATGACAACGCCCCCCGCCACCGCCGCTCCCCCGCCCCGCCCCGCCACCCCGGCCGACCTGGAGGCGCTGCTGGCGCTGGAGAAGATCTGTTTCGAGTTCAACCGCATGGGCCGGCGCAGCTTCCGCCGCCTGCTGGAGCGGCCGTCCGCCCACATCCTAGTGATCGACGGCCCCGACGGTGGCCTGGCGGCCAGCGCCGTGCTGCTGTCCCGCCGGGGCACCCGGGGCGTGCGCGTCTATTCCCTGGCGACCCACCCCGACCGGCGCGGCCAGGGCCTGGCCAAGGCCATGATGCGGGCCGCCCTGGACCACGCCCGCGCCACCGGCCACCAATGGCTGTCGTTGGAGGTGCATCCGCAGAACGACGCCGCCCGCGCGCTGTACCACCGCCTGGGTTTCCACCAGACCTCGGTGGAGGAGGATTATTACGCCGACGGCTCCCACGCCTTCCGGCTGCGGCGGTATGTGGGTTAAGGCCTGAGCGCGGGCAGGCCCGGCGCCCGCCACGGCGCCTCCTGATCCAGGGTCGGCGCAGGGCCCTTGCGGCCGGCCAGGAAGTCCAGCAGGGCGTCGGCGCCGCCCTTGTCCCACAGGTCGGCGTGGCCGGCGCCCTTGATCCAGGCGGCCTGCTTGGGCTCCGGCGCCGCATTGAACACCGCCTGGCCCATGGCCGGCGGCACCACGCGGTCGGCCTGGCCATGCAGCACCAGCAGCGGGCAGGCGGGAGGGGCGATCTTCAAGCGGCCCACCACGGCCAGCGGGTTGCTGGCCATGCCCGCCAGCGCCGAAAGATGCCAACGGCCGACCAGCAGATCGGCGCCCGAGGTTGGCGGGGCCGCCAGCACCACGGCAGCCGGGCGCCGTTCCCAGGCCATCTGCAGGGCCAAGGCCGCCGCCGCCGACACGCCCAGGATGACCAGGCGGGAACCGGAGACGCCCTGCGCCGTCAGATGATCCAAGGCGGCGCGGGCATCGGCCAGCAATGCCGTTTCCCCCCAGTCCCCCATCGTCAGGGACAGAGGGCGGCGACAGGTCACCATGACGCCATAGCCGGCGGCCACCAAGGTCGATGCCAGTCCTGATAGGTCCGCCCGGCGCTGCCCCGGTCCCGCCAGGATCAGGACCACCGGTTTGGTGACACCCGCCGGCTGGGCCAGCCAGGCCGTTAGCGTGACACCATCCGCGGTGGGATAGGCAATCGCCCGGAGACCCGATCCATCGGGCGGAGCCCCTGGGTCGGGCAGGCGCGGATGAACAAAAAGGGCGGCACCTCCCTGGCGCGCCAGCATCAGCACCAAGCCGCCGAACACGGCGCCCAGCGTGCCGACGATGATCAGGAGAAACAGGGCAACCATGGTCGTGATCACCCCGCGCCCATTGGCTCAGCCCGCCGCCGACAGGGCGCCGGCCGCCGTCACCGGGGCCGCGCCCAGCTCCGCCACCGCCCCGGGGCCACCGCCGGCCTGCAGGGCGTGGAAACGAGCGTAGGCGCCGTCCAGGGCCAGCAGCTCGTCATGCGTGCCGGATTCCACCACCCGGCCGCCATCGATGACATAGATGCGGTCGGCGTCGATGATGGTGGACAGGCGGTGGGCGATGACCAGGGTGGTGCGGCCCTGCTGCAAGCGGCGCAGGGCATCCTGCACCAGGCGCTCGGACTCGCTGTCCAGCGCCGAGGTCGCCTCGTCCAGCAGCAGCACGGGGGCGTTCTTCAGCATGGCGCGGGCGATGGCGATGCGCTGGCGCTGGCCGCCGGACAGCTTCACGCCATTCTCGCCCACCCGGGTGTCATAGCCCTGGGGCAGGCCCAGGATGAAGTCGTGTGCCGCCGCCGCCTTGGCCGCCGCCTCGATCTCCTCCTGCGTGGCGCCGACGCGGCCATAGGCAATGTTGCCGCGCACGGTGTCGTCGAACAGCCCCGTCTCCTGGCTGACCAGGCCGATGGCGCTGCGCAGCGAGGCCAAAGTGACGTCGCGGATGTCCTGGCCGCCCAGGGTCACGGACCCGCCGGTGACGTCGTAGAAGCGGGGGATCAGGTTCAGGATGGTGGTCTTGCCCGAGCCGCTGGACCCCACCAAGGCCACGGTCTTGCCCGCCGGCACCTCCAGCGACACGCCGTCCAGGGCCACCGTGCCGTCCTGGTAGGCGAAGCGCACGTCATTGAACCTGATGGCGTGGGAGACGACCGCCAATTCGGCAGCACCCGGCCGGTCAACGATGCGCGGCGGCGTGTCCAGCAGTTCGAACACCCGCTCCGCCGAGGCCAGGCTGACCTGCAGCTGGGTCTGCAGCTTGGACAGGCGCTTCAGCGGCTCGAACGCCAGCAGGAAGGCGCCGGTGAAGCTGGTCAGCGTGCCGGCGGTGCTGTGCCCCGCCGCCGCCTCCAGCCCGCCATAGATGATGACGCCGACGAAGATGACGCCGCTCAGCACCTCATTGATGGGGATGAGGGAGGAGGAGACGCGGAAGGACTTGTTGGTCAGCTTGCGCAAATCGTCGGCGATGCCGGCCACGCGCCGCATCTCATACTCTTCCATGCCATAGGCCTTCACATGGCGGGCCCCCTGGAAGGTCTGGGTCAGGATGCTGGCGAAGGTGCCCAGGGCCGCCTGCGTGCGCCCCGCCACCCGGCGCAGGCGCCCGGTCATGCGGCTGAGCATGAGGGTGGTGAAGGGCACAACGGTCAGCGAGATGGCGGCCAGCAGCCAATCCTGCTGGAACATCACGCCCACCAGGAAGATGAGCGTCAGCACGCTCTGGCCGTAGTTGGTCAGCACCTCCGCCGTGCCCTGGCGCACCTGGTTCACGTCGTTCACCAGGCTGGAGACCAGCTGGCCCGACGGCAGGGAGTGCAGGTAGGCCAGATCCGCCTTGATCAGGTGGTTGTAGAGCTGCTTCTGCAACGCCGCCACCAGCCGCTGGCCCACATTGTTCATCAGCACGGCCGAGAAATAGCCCGAGAAGCCGCGCACCACGAAGGTGGCGAAGACGATGACGGCGAAGGTGCGCAGATAGCCGGGGTTCTTGCCGCTCAGCACCTCATCGATCAGGGGCACCAGCTTCTGCGCCAGCACGGCGGAGCTGCCGGCGTTGATGGCGATGAGGACGCTGGCCAGCAGCACCATGCCGATATAGGGCCGCAGGTAGTTGCCGGCCAGGCGCCTCACGAGCGGCAGGGTGGCGGTGTGGCGCGGCTGGGACTTAGGCTTCTTGGACAAGGGACCGGCGAACCTCGGACTGCGGGCTCGGGGCGCCCGGCAGGGGAAAAGACGGGGCCATGCTTAGCACGAAGGCGGCCCCGCCAGCCAGAACCGGCCGGTGCTCACACCCGGTCGGTGATGCGCAGCGACAGGTCGGGCAGACCGTCGACGTGGGCGGTGATGACGTCGCCCGGCACCACCGGGCCCACATTCTCCGGCGTGCCGGTGAAGATCAGGTCGCCGGGCAGCAGGGCGAAGGCCTGGGACAGGTTGGCGATCTGCTCCGCCAGCTTCCACGTCATCTGATCCAGGGTGGAGGACTGCTTGACCTCGCCATTCACCGCCAGGGTGATGGCACCGGCGGCCAGGTGCCCCACCTGGGACACAGGGTGCAGCGGGCCGATGGGGGCGCTGTGGTCAAAGGCCTTGCCGATTTCCCACGGCTTCTTGATGTCGCCCATGGCGCGCTGCAGGTCGCGCCGGGTCATGTCCAGGCCCACGGCATAGCCGAAGACGTGGGTAAGCGCCTGGTCGACCGGGATGTTTCGCCCGCCCACGCCGATGGCGGCCACCAGTTCCACCTCATAATGATAGTTGCTGGTCAACGTGGGATAGGGATGGTCGGCGATCGTGCCCGGCATCACGACCTGAACGGCGTCGGCCGGCTTCTGGAAGAAGAACGGCGGCTCCCGCGTGGGGTCGGAACCCATTTCGCGGGCGTGCGCCGCGTAGTTGCGTCCGATGCAATAGATACGATGCACGGGGAAGGCGGCATCGTCCCCGGCCACGGGCACAATGGGCTGCGGAACGGGGAACAGAAGCCGGGGCGCGCTGGTCATGGCCTGGTTATCCGGGCGGTGGCGAGGGGCCGCCACCATAGCAGAGCGGCGCACGCGCGCCAGCCCGGCCCCATTTCGCCCCAAGCCGGCCCATCCCGTGCCACTTTCACCGTTTAACAGAAGCCGGTACGCTGTTCCCGCCAGGCCCATCCCCTAGATCAGTGTCGTCCCCGCCTGCAGAAAGTAGATCGCCATGCCCGACCGCCATCCTGAGCGCCACCACCCCCGCCCCACCTTAGGCCTGGCGCTGGGCGGTGGCGTCGCCCGGGGGTGGGCGCATATCGGCGTGCTGCAGGCCCTGGCCCAACACGGCATTCACCCCGACGTGGTGGCGGGCTGTTCCATCGGCGCGCTGGTGGGCGGCGTCTATCTCGGCAACCATCTGGAAACGCTGGAGCACTGGGCGCGCAACCTGACCAAGATGCGCATCCTGGGCCTGCTGGACCTGCGCCTGCGCAGCGGCGGCGGGCTGATCGGCGGCGAGAAGCTGCTGGCCGAACTGAACCAGCACCTGGGAGATGCCACCTTCGACGACCTCTCCCGCCCCTTCATCACCGTCGCCACGGACCTCGCGACGGGCAAGGAGGTGTGGCTGCGCCGCGGCTCGGTGGTGGAGGCGATGCGCGCCTCCTACGCCATGCCGGGCATCTTCCCGCCGTCCCATGTCGACGGCCGCTGGCTGGTGGACGGCGCCCTGGTCGACCCCGTGCCCGTGGCCGCCTGCCGCGCCATGGGCGCCGCCATGGTGGTGGCGGTCGACCTGAACGCCGACATCATCGGCCGCACCCGGGGCCGCCACGATGGCGAAGCGGGCGCCGCCGCCCCGCCCGATGCCGCCCCGGCGACCGAGGACATGGAGGCACCGGCCGACCTGGGGGGCGAGGTGCCGCAGAAGCATAACTTCGAGTTCCTGTCCGCCTTCCTGCAATCCCGCCGCACCCGGCCGCAGCCGCCCAAATACGAGGGGCCCAGCATGTTCGGCGTCATGGCGACCTCGCTGGGCATCGCGCTGGACCGCATCACCCGGTCCCGCCTGGCGGGCGAGCCGCCGGACATCCACCTGAAGCCCCGCCTGGGTCACATCGGCCTCCTGGAATTCGACCGGGCGGAGGAGGCCATCGCCGAGGGCAAGGCCGTGGTGGAACGGGCCCTGCCCGAACTGCGCGAGGCCCTGCGCGTCTTCGGCATCCCGATGCGAATGGCATCTTAATATCCGCCGACCGCCCGCCGGGTGAATGGCGGCCTACCCCCCTCCTCCGAAAGGCCAAAGGTCATATATGGCCACTGGTTCCCCTCATCCATCAGTACAGCTCGCCAATCACTTTAAGTATTGTTCAGATTTTCTTGCTTGTCCTCGGGCGAGTTGGATTCCATGACTATGGCATCGAATTTGTCGCGGAGCCCTGCCCGGTCCACCGGTTCGCTCCCGTCATGATTTGATGCCCGCCGTCGCATACCCGCGGCCGGGCGACATTGGACCGGGAACTACCCGTCTAAGGAGACACCATGTCTATCGGCACCGTTAAGTGGTTCAACAGCACCAAGGGTTACGGCTTCATCCAGCCGGAGGATGGCACCGCCGACGTGTTCGTGCACATCAGCGCCGTCGAACAGGCGGGCCTGCGCTCGCTGAACGAAGGCCAGAAGGTCAGCTTCGACCTGCAGCACGACCCCCGCAAGGGCAAGTCGGCCGCCGGTAACTTGCGCACGCTCTGATCCCCGCGGGGACCTTCGGGCCCCCCGTGTCACGGTTGAGTTTGAGAACGGGCGGCCGCCCCCGGACGGCCGCCCGTTTTGTTTTGAACCCCTCCCTTCGGATAAGGCGGTGCGTGATTGATCCTGGTCAATGCCGGGGTGGGTCGGACGGATCATGGTGGGGGCGTGAAAACAGTTATGTGGGGGTTCCATTCCATGCCCGACGCCCTTGCCCATTTCCGCGCCGAAGACGCCATCGCACTGTGCGTCATCGACGTGGCCAACGCCCTGGTCCGCCACAGCGAGCCCCTGCTGGAAGAGGCCGGACTGACGGCACCGCAGTGGACCGTGCTGATGAACGTGGCGGGTGACCGCAACTTCAACGACGGCCCCACCCAGCCGGCCAACGACCCGCATGCCGACGCCTACGCCGGCGCCGACCTGGGCCGTGCGGGCTGCATCTTCTCGTCCGAGATCGCCGCTGCCCGCGGCCTGTCCCGTCCGCACATCAGCGCCACGGTGACGGAGCTGCTGCGCAAGGGCCTGATCCGGCAGGAGGATGACCCCAGCGACCGCCGCCGGAAGCTCTTGTCCGCCACGCCGGAAGGCTTGGCCGTGCTGCGCCGGCTGCAGCCGCTGCGCCAGTCGGTGAACGACCTGCTGCTGGCCGACCTGGACAGCCACCAGCGCCGCACCCTGCTGGAGGCCCTGCGCATCATCCGCGACCGGTCCCGCCGGGCGGAGCATGTGCGCCCCTACGCCGACCGACCGCACGCCCTGCGCCACGCGTCCTGAGCACGCGCCGCCAAAACACGCCCCAGCCGATGGCCGGGGCGTGTTTTGTGCTGCCGTCAGTTACGGCCTGAGACCAAGCCTCATGCCGTTGGCAATCTGGTTTGCCATGTCACGGATGGTGTCCCGGCGGTCGCGCGCGCCGGTGCGGAAAACACGCATGCTGGGAAACCAGGGCCGCGTGCCCGTGCCCAGGCAGGTGACGTCCAGTTCACCCGCCAGGCGCCACACCGGCACGCCCAGGGCGCCGGCCAGCTCACCCGTGGCGGTGGGCGCGGTAACCACCAGGTCGAGGCATGAGAGCAGGGCGGCCAGCCCGTCCAGGTCATCGCGCTGGTCCAAGTCCGGAAAATGGCGTGGCGCCGAGGCACCCAGGGCCGCCCGCTCCCCTTCCGTGTCGCCATACATCAGCGTGATGGCAGTAACCCCCGGCAGGGCCAGCAGGGGCGTCCAGTCCGCCAGATCCGACTGCCGCCCGGCGCGGCTTTCGACCGCCAGGCCGCTGCGCCAGCACAGGCCCACCTTCAGGCTGCGCGGCCCATCCCCATCCAGGTCCGCCAGGCGCCGCCGCCAGCGGGCCACCAGATCATCCCGCGCCCGCAGGTAGCCCGCCGGCCCCCTGAAATCCGATCCCATGAAATCCGGCCCCATGAAATCGGCCAGGTGGCCGCGCAGCAGGCCGGGCAAGGAGCCTGCCGCCGCCTGGGCCACGGCCCGGCCTTCCTCCGGATCCGGCGGGGCCCCTTCGCCCCGCGCCTCCGCCACCACCTGGGCGTCGGGAAAGGCCCGGCCGAACAGGCCCACCAGGCGGGGATCGCAGCGCACCACCGCCGACCCGGCGGCCGTGATCGCAGCGGCGTAGCAGGTCGCGAACATCAGCTCATCCCCCAGGCCCTGTTCCCGCCAGATCAGCACCGGGCCGTCCAGGCGCTGGCCCCGCCAGGCCGGCAGGTCGGGAACGGCACGGAAGCGCTGCGGCTCGGCGGCCAGGCGGGCACCGTAGCCTGCCCAGCCGCCGGCCAGTTCCCCCCGCGCCAGGTCCAGGTTGGCCCGGCCGAACACCAGGCGGGCATCGGTGGGATGGATCCGCAGGCTGGCGGCCCAGGCCTCGGCGGCACCCTTGAGGTCGCCCAGCGCCTGCAAGGCGGCGGCCTGGGTGTACAGCGCCTCCGCCTGCGCCGGCTCGGCCGCCAGGGCCCGGCGGCTGGCGGCCAGCGCCAGGCCGGGACGGCCCTGGGCCATGAGAATGGATGCCAGGTTGACATGGCCGTTGACCAGGCCGGGGTCCAGGGCCAGCGCGGCGCTGGCCGCATCCTCCGCCTCCGCCAGGCGGTCCAGCGCGCGCAGCACCGCCGCCAGGTTGCTGTGGCACACCGCGTCCCGGGGCGACAGGCGCAGGGCCATGCGTAGCACAGGCTCCGCCTGGGGCACGCGGCCCAGGCGGCGCAGCGCCACGCCCCACAGGGTGAACAGGCCCAGGTCCGCCGCCTCGTCCGGACGCGCGGTGGCGGCGGCCAGGGCCAGCACGGGCTCCGCCTCCGCCGGCCGGTCCAGCGCCAGCAGCACGCGGCCGGCCAGCGCCAGCCAGCCGGGTGTACGCGCGCCTGCCGCCAACGCCGGACGGCACAGCACCCAGGCCGCGTCCGCCCGCCCCGCCGCCAGCAGGGACGCCGCCGCGGCCAGGGACGGGTCGGCCCCGGTCAGCAGATCGGTGTCGCGCGGTCGCGTCAGGTTCATGGGTACGCGCCCCTCATCATCGATGACCCCACTCCTCACGCGCGGCGGCGGGCAAGCAGTCGCACGCGAGGGGCCCGTCCTCGGGTGGGTAAAATCTGCCGGGCGGCCCAAAAACGGGGCCATTCAAAAATCCCAGGATTTCCGCCATTTTTGCGAACGTTACCCATGAAGACTGCCGATCAACTAGGAAAAAATTGCCGATCGGCAATACATGACCAGTAAAATTCTGCCTACTCAAATACTCAAAGTCTTCGTATTCGAGATTAACCAAACGGGATGGAAGCATATAAGCCGAGCAACGACTTCATGACCCGGAACTTTTTTTTGGAACCGTCAAAAAAAGTGCGCCCGCTTCTGTGAAGGCCGGCGTTGAACCGATCGAAAGCCAATTCCGGCCCGAGGTCCCATTCCAGGATCCGGGGAAGCGGCGGAGGACGGAGAGGTCGGATCATGACGACGGTCAGCAGCACCAGTTCCAGCAGCAGCACCAGCACGACGGGCACCACGTCGTCCTCCTCGTCCACCAGCTCGCTGGGCGACTTCACCACCATGCTGACCCTGCTGCTGAAGGAATTGCAGACGCAGGACCCGACCAGCCCCATGGACACCAGCACCTTCACGACCCAGCTGGTGCAGATGTCCAGCCTGGAGGCGCAGCAGGCGTCCAACACCCTGCTGGAAGGCATCAGCAGCTCGCTCAGCAGCTTCACCGGCAGCTATCCGGCCTATAGCTACCTGGGCCAGACGGTGTCGACCGACAGCGACCAGGCGCCGATGCAGGACGGCTCCGCCATCTGGAGCTACACCCTGCCGTCCGACGCCGACAGCGTCAGCTACACGGTCAGCGACAGCAGCGGCAACGTCGTCTACTCCGGCACAGGCAGCACCAGCGCCGGCACCAACTACATCACCTGGAAGGGCACCGAGACGGATGGCGGCACCGCCACCTCGGGCACCTATACCCTGTCCATCACCGCCACCACCGACAACGCCGCCAGCAGCGTCAGCGCCTACGGCGTCGGCAAGGTCACGGGCGTCGACACCTCCACCGGCACGGCCAAGCTGACGCTGGGAAGTTACGAGATCGCCATGGACGACGTGACGTCAATCCTTTGATCCATAACGACTTTCCCAGCTGCCGGCCGCACCGCCGCCTCGCCCGCAAGGAAACACGGCAATGAGCATCTTCAGCGCCCTGAACACCGCCACCTCGGCCCTGTACGCCCAGTCCAAGGCGTTCACCTCCATCTCCAGCAACATCTCCAACTCGTCCAGCACGGGCTACAAGGCGACCGACACCTCGTTCACCGCCCTGCTGACCGACAGCCAGACCAGCTCCGCCGACTATGGCGGGGTCATCGCAGGCACGACGCAGACGGTCAGCAGCCAGGGCGACATCACCTCCACCGACGTCACCACCAACCTGGCGCTGGATGGCGACGGCATGTTCGTGGTGAACGACGGCAGCAGCACCCAGGCCTACTACACCCGCGACGGCAGCTTCAGCGAGAACAACAGCGGCTACCTGGTGAACACCGAGGGCTTTTACCTGGAAGGCTGGGCCACGGACGACAGCGGCAACATCCTGGCCACCAACCGCAGCGACACGGCCAGCCTGGAAAAGATCAACCTGGACGACATCTCCGGCTCGCCCAAGGCGACGACCAAGGTGACCAGCAGCCTGAACCTGCCCTCCGACGCCACGGTGGGCAGCAGCTACACCACCGATACCGAGGTGTACGACAGCCTGGGCAACAGCAGCACGGTCACCATGACCTGGACCAAGACCGGCACCAACACCTGGGAGCTGGACGCCTCCAACCCCGTGTCGGCCACCGACGGGTCCACGGTCACCGGCACCACCAGCGGCACGCCCGTCAGCCTGGTGTTCAACAGCGACGGCTCGCTGGCCTCGCCCACCACCGACATCCAGTTGGGCATCACGGGGTGGAGCAGCGGCGCCACCGACAGCACCATCACCCTGGACTATGGCGAGAACGGCGGCAGCGGGTCCATCACCCAGTATGCCAGCGGGTCGACCACCCCCAGCGTCACCACCACCGGCACGCCCAAGCAGGACGGCTACGCCAAGGGCACGCTAAGCAGCGTGGACATCAACACCGACGGCAGCGTCGTCGCCAACTTCGACAACGGCCAGTCCAAGACGGTCTACAAGATCCCGGTGGCCACCTTCGCCAACGCCGACGGCCTCACGGCCGTGTCCGGCCAGACCTACGCCCAATCCACAGCGTCGGGCACCTACTCCCTGAAGGAAGCGGGCAGCGACGGCGCCGGCACCATCGAGTCCAAGTCGCTGGAAAGCTCCAACGTCGACGTGTCGGATGAGCTGAGCCGCATGATCTACGCGCAGCAGGCCTACTCGGCCGCCGCCAAGGTGGTCTCCACCGCCCAGGACATGATGGACACCCTGCTCCAGGCCAAGCGGTAAGGGGAAGGCGCCATGAACCCGTACGTCCCCCTCGTCGCCCAGTCGATCCACCAGCCGGCGGCGGACGGCCCCGCCGCCGGCTCTTCCGCCTTCGACCCCACACGCCTGGACCGCCTGCTGCGCGAGGGCAAGCGGCTGAACGCGGCCGTGCGCTCCGCCCTCACGCCCGGTGTGCGGGTGGGCGGCCATATCCGCCGCGCCGCCCAGCTGGCCCTGATCGACGACCTGATCCGCTACCAGGAACGGCTGGAGCGGGCCCTGGCCGAGCTGCGACCCCTGATCGAGGTGCAGCAGCAGCGGGCTCGGGCCCTGACGCTCTATTCGCGCGCGCTCAACAACGCCTACCTGCCCTCCTACCGCCGGGGTACGCGATGACCAGCTTCCTTTCCCGCCTGTTCGCCACGCCGGCGCCCGAGCCCGTCATCACCGTCGCGGAACCGGTGCCGCAGATGGCCCCCGCCCTGCCCGCCCCGCCGCCCGGCGGCACGCAATTCCCCGTGGCGCTGGTGGAGGCCTTCTCCGCTTTCCAGGCCGCCGCCAGCCAGCCGGAGGCCAGCCTGGAGCGGCGGCGCGCCATGTACACCGCGCTGAAGCACCTGCGCGAGGCGGAGGCCGTGGCCCGCGTGACCCTGTCCCAGGTGGCGGCCCAGAAGGGCGGCCAGGGCCGCGCCGCCACCGGCCGCCACTGGGCGCCGCAGCTGCAGGGCCTGATGGCGGAAATGGCGGCGCTGCAGGCCGGCATGGCGGCGGAGCTGAAGGGCCGCCGCTCGCGCCTGCAGGGCCTGCTGCACGTGACGCGCGAACGGACGCAGGACGTGCGCGGCTATTACCCGGGGCGCGGCCGACAGGTGCGCGTGGACGCCTACCAGGCGCGCCACTGCGTGCAGTTCACCGCCTGAAAGGACGCCATCCCATGTCGCTCCGCACCGCTGGATCCATCGCCCAATCCGCCCTGACCGCGACGCAGACGGCCATCACCGTCACCAGTGCCAACACCGCCAATGTCAGCACCGACGGCTATACCAAGAAGACGGCCAACCAGACCGCCGTCACCGTCAACGGCCAGGCGTCCGGCGTCAGCGTCAGCAGCGTCACGCGGGATGTGGACCAGTACCTGCTGCGCCAGGTGGTGTCCTCCACCTCGGCCAACAGCCAGGCCAGCACGCTCAGCAGCTATATGGCCAGTGTGGACAGCGCCTACGGCACCGTGTCGGGCAGCACCTCCATCGCCGACGTTATCGACAGCGTGACCAGCGATCTGTCCACGCTGGCGTCCGGCAACGGCACCGACACGGACAAGGCGTCCACCGTGACCGCGCTGGAAACCATGGCCAGCACCATTTCCGAGGCGTCCAGCACGGTACAGGGCCTGCGCGCCGAGGCGGACGGCGACATCGCCAGCGACGTGGATTCGGCCAACACCGCCATCACCACCATCGCCAGCCTGAACAAGCAGATCGTCGCCGCCAAGGCCGCCGGCCAGTCCACCGCCGATTTGGAGGATGAGCGCGACACCCAGCTGAAGACCTTGTCCAGCTACCTCGGCGTCAGCTATTCGGTGGATGACACCGGCGCCATGCAGGTGTCGACATCCTCCGGCCAGGTGCTGGTGGGCAGCACCGCCCACGCCTTGAGCTACACCGCGGCCGCCAGCGTCGACGCCGGCACGACCTATCCCACGGGCTTCAGCGCGCTGAGCGTGGACGGCACCGACATCACCGGCAGCGTCAAGTCCGGCGCCATCGGCGCCCTGATCACCCTGCGCGACGACACGCTGGTGGACCAGCAAACCCGCCTGGACAACCTGGCCAGCACCCTCATCAGCACGGTCAACACCGTGTCCAACCAGGGCACCAGCTATCCGGCCGCGACCTCGCTGACCGGCACGGCGACGGTGAGCGCCAGCGACAGCCTGTCAGGCACCGGCACGCTGCGCCTGGTGGCGGTGGACAGCGGCGACGACGCGGCCGCCGTGCTGGACGTCGACCTCAGCGGCGTGTCCACGGTGCAGGACCTGCTGGACACCATCAACGCCAGCGGCAACTTCACCGCCAGCATCACCAGCGACGGCCACCTGACCATCGCCGCCGCCGACAGCAGCGACGGCATCGCCGTGAACGAGATGGACAGCAGCGTCGGCACCGGCAAGGAGGGCGCCTCGCTTTATTTCGGGCTGAACGACGTGCTGACCGGCACCGGCGCCAGCGACATCGCCGTGAACAGCAGCCTGGCCGCCGACAGCTCGCTGCTGCCCACCGGCACCCTGTCGGACAGCAGCAGCCTGGCGGTGGGCGACAGCGCCATCACCTCGGGCGACGTCAGTACCGTCACGGCGCTGGAGGATGCCTTCACCGGCACGCAGAGCTTCAGCAGCGCCGGTGGGCTGGCCAAGGCCACCACCACCTTGTCGGGTTACGCCTCCACCATCATCAGCAGTGCGGCCACCGCCGCGTCCACGGCCAGCACCAAGGCCGACACCGCCAGTTCCACCCTGGACGACGCCACCACGGCGCTGAGTTCCCAGTCTGGGGTCAGCCTGGATGAGGAGACGGCCATGGTCTCGACCCTGGAGCAGGCCTACCAGGCGGCCGCCAAGATCATGTCGACGCTGCAGGAAATGTTCACCGCCACCATCGAGATGGTCAACTGAGGGGCCCACCGATGAACCGGATATCGACCGCCGGCGCGCACAACGCCCTGGTCCAGTACATGCTGAAGAACGAATCCGCGCTGAACAGCGCGGAGGTGCAGGAATCGACCAGCGCCAAGTCCACCACCTATGCCGGCCTGTCCACCGCCGGGGGCAACGTCAAGCTGCTGGTCAACCTGGAAAGCGAGGTCAGCTATTCCAGCACCCTGATCACCAACGCCGACAACGCCGTCACCAAGATCGACGCCATCGCGTCCGACATCACCAGCATCTCCAGCATCGCCACCAGCCTGAAGACCGCGATCAGCGAGGCCATGTCCACCGACCAGACCAGCCGCTCGACCTATCAGGAGGAGGCGTCGGGCTGGCTGACCGACGTGGCGTCCATCCTGAACGACACCTATGGCGGCCAATACCTGTTCGGCGGCAGCGACACCAACCACGCCCCGGTGTCGGTGGACAGTTCCACCTACCCCGCCCAGACATCGTCCAGCGGCGCCGACACCAGCTATTACAGCGGCAACGACACCCTGGCGACCGTGCGCCTGTCGTCCACGCAAAGCGTCAGCTATGGCGTCACCGCCGGCGACCCGTCCATCGAGAAGCTGATGCGGGCCATGAGCATGATCAGCAACACCAACCCGCTGGACGACACCACGCTCACCACCGCCCTGGACCTGGTGAACGATGCGTCCGACGGCTTGAGCGACATCAGCCAAACATTGTCCGACACATCGTCCAGAATACAGAAGGCATCCAGCCATCTATCCGATATAAATTCCTTCGCCACCACACAAAGTAGCGACTTGAAAAGTGTCGATCTGGCGGAAGTGTCAACAACGGTGACGACACTACAGACGTCATTAGAGGCGACGATGCAGGCTATTGCCGCCTCACAGAAAATGAGTCTCGCGAACTACCTGTGACGACTCAAAACTTTTCGCAAAATAGCGAAAAAAAGTGCGCCCGCTTTCATCTGACCTGCCGTTGAACCGTGTGAGGGGGAGTACGGCCCGGCCGCAAAAGGCGACCGCCCCACGAACCTCTCGCCAACCACATGGAGGTCCATGATGCCTGTCGTCACCACCAACACAGCGGCGAATTCCGCCCTGCGCTACCTGAACACCAATTCCGAGGCGGAATCGTCCTCGGTTTCCAAGATCGCGTCCGGTTCCCGCATTACCAAGGCGTCGGACGACGCCGCCGGCCTGGCGGTCGGCACCAAGATCCAGTCCGACGTCACCATGCTGAACCAGGCATCGACCAATGCCTCGAACGGCGAGTCCATCCTGCAGGCGGCGGACGGCGGCATGGCCCGCATCTCCGACATCCTGCAGCGCATGGAATCGCTGGCCACCGAATCCGTCTCGGGCACCGTGACGGATACGGAGCGCGGCTACATCGACGCCGAATACCAGCAGCTGACGGACGAAGTGGACAGCATCTCCACGGGCACCCGCTTCAACAGCCAGAGCCTGCTGGACGGCACCGGCTCCTGGTCCTCGGGCGTCACCTTCCTGGTGGGCACGGCGACCACGGACACGATCACCATCACCCTGACCACGGTGGACAGCAGCGCCCTGGGCCTGACCGGCTCCAGCGTCTCGACCTCCGACGGCGCCACCTCGGCCATCACCACCATCAAGTCGGCGATCAGCGCGCTGTCGACCGCCCGCGCCAAGGTGGGCGCCCAGATCTCCCGCTTCGAATACCAGGGCGAGATGATCTCCACCTCGATCGAGAACCAGGAGGCGGCCCAGTCCGCCATCATGGACGTCGACGTGGCGTCGGAACAGACCAAGCTGTCCAACGAGGACACCCTGGTCCAGGCCGGCATCAACGCGCTGGCCAAGGCCAACCAGCTGCCGTCCGAACTGCTGAAGCTGCTGCAGTAAGGACTGAACGGGGGCGCCCCTCGCCGGGCGTCCCCCGTTTCCCAAGGGGTGATAGGAAGGCCAGGGGGCAAGTCATGACATCGGTGTCCACCATCGGCAGCAGCACGTCGAGTTCGTCGACGGCCAGCACGTCCTCATCCGCGTCGTCCGTCACCGGGCTGGACTATTCGGCCCTGGTGGCCGCGGCGGTGGCCGCCAAGGAAACCCGGGCCGACACCATCGATAGCGAGATCTCGGACAACGAGTCCAAGATCTCGGCCTATGAGAATTTCCAGACGCTGCTGAACACCCTGGCGACCGCGGCGGAGGCCCTGTCCAACCCGGTTGACAGTTCCAGCACCAACCTGTTTTCCGAACGCACGGCCTATCTGTCAGGCGGCAGTTCCACCACCTCCGCCGACGACATGCTGGGCGTGTCGGTGGACGACGGCACCGCCACCGGCACCCACACCATCGTCATCAAGCAACTGGCAACGGCGGAAAAACTGGGCAGCAGCACCCAGACCAGCCAGACGGGCGCGCTGAACCTGTCCGGCACCTTCACCCTGGGCCTGGCCGATGGATCCACCGCCACCATCAGCGTGGCCAGCACGGACAGCCTCAAGGACATCGCCGCCGCCATCAACAAGCAGACCAGCAGCACCGACGTCTCCGCCAGCATCATCCAGGTGTCCGATGGTGCCTATGAGCTGGTGCTGACGGCCAACGACACCGGCAAGGCCATCGAGTTCACCAACGACAGCAGCGGCATCATGACCTCGCTGGGCGTCACCAACAGCGACGGCAGCTACGCCGACGAGCTGACGGCGGCGCAGGGATCGGAGATCGAGGTCGACGGCATCGACATCCAGCGCACCAGCAACGTCATCAGCGACGTGCTCTCGGGCGTGACGCTGGACCTTTATTCCAGCGACTACGACAGCAGCACGGGCACCGGCTCCACCATCACCATGGAGCTGACGGCCAATCTCAGCGCCATCAAGAGCGGCATTTCCACCTTCGTCACGGCCTACAACGCCGTGCGCAACTTCATCTCAACCCAACAGGCCACGGCCACCGACGGCAGCCCGGCCAGTTCCGCCGTGCTGTTCGCCGACAGCCAGGTGCGGTCCATCTCCACCGCGTTGCAGAACGCCCTGAACCTGACCGACGGCACCTATTCCATCTCGTCCCTGGGGCTTTCCTTCAACAGCGACAACACCTTGGCCATCGACAGCACCACGCTGGACAGCGCGCTCAGCGACAACCTCGACGACCTCGAGACCCTGCTGGGCTTCAACTACTCCACCTCCTCGACCGAGCTGTCGATGCTGCGTTCCCCCGACAGCACCGACAGCCTGAACTTCAACCTGGACATCACCATGAACGACGACGGCAGCATCGCGTCGGCCGGCGTCGGGGGCGACACCTCCCTGTTCACCATCAGCGGCTCCCGCATCATCGGCAAGGATGGCACGGCATATGCAGGGATGACGCTGGTCTACCTGGGCTCCCAGAGCCAGACGATCAGCGTCAGCACCAGCAGCGGGCTGGCCGACCTGATCTACACCACTTCAGACAACGCGGGGGACACCGACAGCGGCACCCTACAGAACCAGATCGACACCCTGACGGACTACGACACGGATCTGACCAGCAAGGCCGACGACATCCGCAGCCAGGCGGAGGCCTACGGCACCCAGCTGGCCACCTACTACGCCCAGTTGGAAGCCCAGGCGCAGACGGCGGCCACACTGCTGAAGACCCTGAAGGCGTATTCCGACGCAAGCAACAGCAGCAGTTGACGCGCCGGCGGTCCCGCCGGCGCCGGCCGGAGGGAATCCCAGCACCCCACCCTTCCCCTCCAGAGAGTGAAAAGAGCGGCCATGAACCACACCGCGTTCCAGCGCGCCTCCAGCGCCTACGGATCGGCCAAGCAGACCCTGCCCCCCCACAAGCTGGTAGAGGCGCTGCAGGACCGTGCGCTGCAGCTGTGCACCTCCGCCGAGCGCCACGCCACCGCCGGCCAGTTCGACCGCTTCCATGCCGACATCGTGCATGCGATCCGCATCTACACCGGCCTGCAGGTGGTCATGACCAACCAGGTGGGCGGCCCCAGCGGCAAGGCGCTGAGCCAGCTCTATGGCGCCTTCATCCTGGCGCTGGGCCGGGCGGCCGGCGGCCGCGACGTGCCCGGCCGCGTGCGCCGCATCCAGGAACGCTTGGCGCTGCACCGGCGGCTGTGGGCGAAGCCGCCCAAGAATTGAGGAATATGCGGCCAGGGTATGCCGTTTTGGGGAACAACCGACGGGCTTCCGCCCCGTTTAACGTACACCATCCGAAGGTCCGCGCGGGGGCGGGGGGCAATCGGACGGGGCCTGGAGGGCAGCGGGGACCGCCTTCGGGCAGAGCGTGTTGAGCAATGGAAACCCAGGGACGGCGGCAGCGGCCCCCGGGCGGGCCAAAAAGACGGGCCAAAAAGAAGAGATGGCGGTGACGATGACAAGCTCCTCTTACTCACGCGGCGGCCCCGCCGGCGCGGTCCTGAACCCCGGGGCCTTGGACGCACGGGGCCGGGACGCGGGCGCCCTGACCGTGCTGACGCCCATCCTGGACGGCGGCGATCTGGGCAACGCCACGGACGAGACGCTGATGGCCCTGTTGAAGACGGGGAACGTCGACGCCTACCGCCTGCTGATCCGCCGATACTTCCGCCGCCTGTACGCCGTGGCCCGCCGCATCCTGCCCAACGACAGCGACGCCGAGGACGTGGTGCAGGACGCCTTCCTGCAGGTGTGGAACCATCGCGAGACCTGGCAGCCCATCAGCGCCAAGTTCACCACCTGGATCCATCGCATCGTCATCAACCGCTGTATCGACTACCGGCGGCGACCAGCGGAAAACACGCTGGAACTGACCGAAGACATCATGGACGACAGTCAAAGTTTTGATGAAATCGTCCTTGAAAAGGAATTGGCCACAGTTTTGCACACAGCACGGCAACGACTTCCGGCTAGTCAGCAGGTGGCGCTGGCCCTATATTACGACCAATCGATGTCCGCCGCCGAAGTGGCGGCGGCCATGAACACCACCGTCGTGGCGGCGGAGGCCCTGCTGAAGCGCGCGCGCCAGCGCCTTCGCACCGCTTTCCGCAAGACCGCCATACGGCCCCGGGATGCTTTTGATGACGCCTGAGGAACTCGACGACCTGCTGTGCCAGTACGGGGCCCAGCTTCGCGCTTGGCCGGTCGAGCACCAGCGGGCCGTCACGGCCTTGCTGTGGGCCTCCCCCCAGGCCAGAGAGCGGGTGCGCGAGATGCGCCGCCTGGAGGCGATGATCGCCGACGGCGCGCCGGAACTGGAACCGCCGCCGGGCATGCTGGAGCGGGTGGAGCGGACGCTGATGGGCGCCGCGCTCAAGGACTGGAAGCCGCCCGCCCCGGCATCGGCCCGGGGCGCGTCCGCGTCGGTTTTTTTTGGGTCTTCCGGGGCGGCACCCGCCCAGCCGGCATCGTCCGCCGCCGCCAACAGCGACACGGATCAGATCCCACCCGCCCGAGGGCGGCGGCAGGTCCCCGAACCCCATCGCGACTGATCCCCGACGCCCCGGGGCGCCCCCGCCCGGCCCTCTCGCCACTGGCCGGTCGGTGGAATGCCCCGTCGCGCCCGGTCGCGCCCTCGACGGCATCCGGACGGATATGGAACCCCAATTTGGGAGGAGGAAGGTGAGCCCGCGCCTTTGGCGCCGGGCTTTGCCAGGTGGCTGTTTTGAACACCACGACCCTTGCACGCGCGGACGCCGCCAACCTGTCGCCCATTCCTGACATTTTTTTAATGAAGGCGTTTTCGTCGCAGACAGTCTGGCGCCCGCGACCTGATCGGCGCCCATAACGTCCCATTGTCACGTTGACGCCGCCCGGCCGCACCGGCACTTTCCGGCCAATGCTGTATCCAAAATCCAAAGAATGGGGGCTCCACATCATGACCAATCGCGCGACGCGGCCTATCGGCCTGGCCCGGCGTCTGCTGGCCGGCCTCAGCCTGGCCGCCCTGATGGCGGCGGGTGCTGCCCAGGCCGACACCGTGCTGGTGACGGCCGACCATCTGGTCGACGTGCTGGCGGGCAAGGTGGTGGACCGGCCGGCGGTGCTGATCGTCGACGGCCGCATCACGGTGGTGGGCGCGCAGGGGACGGTGACGGCGCCGGCCGACGCCCGCACGGTGGCCCTGCCCGGCCTGACCCTGCTGCCCGGCCTGATCGACATGCACACCCACATGACCAGCCAGCCCACCTGGAACGGCTATGAATCGCTGGGCGTCACCACCGCCGACAAGGCCATCGCCGGTGTCGCCAACGCCAAGGTCACGCTGATGGCCGGCTTCACCGCCGTGCGCAACGTGGGCGCCGACGCCTTCACCGACGTGGCCCTGCGCAACGCCATCGACAGCGGCCTGGTGCCCGGCCCCCGCATGAAGGTCTCCGGCCCCCTGCTGGGCGCCACCGGCGGCCATTGCGATGAGAACCTGCTGCCCGCCGACTATGGCCGCGTGGGCGAGGGTGTGGCCGACAGCCCCTGGGGCATGGTGCAGAAAGTGCGCTGGGTGAAGAAGTTCGGCGCCGACCTGGTGAAGGTCTGCGCCACCGGCGGCGTGCTGTCCAAGGGCGACAGCCCGGGCGCGCAACAGTTGTCGCAGGAGGAGCTGGACGCCATCGCCAAGGAGGCCCACGCCCTGGGCATGAAGGTGGCCGCCCACGCCCACGGCACCGACGGCATCAAGGCCGCCATCCGCGCCGGCATCGACACCATCGAGCATGCCAGCCTGATCGACGACGAGGGCATCGAGATGGCCAAGAAGCGCGGCACCTGGCTGGGCATGGACATCTACAACGACGACTACATCCTGGCGGAAGGCGCCAAGGTGGGCATGCTGCCGGAAAGCCTGGAGAAGGAGCGCAAGATCGGCCGGGTGCAGCGCGAGAACTTCGCCAAGGCGGTGAAGGCCGGCGCCAAGATGATCTACAGCACCGACGCCGGCGTCTATCCGCACGGCGACAACGGCAAGCAGTTCGCCAAGATGGTGCAGTGGGGCATGACCCCGCTGGAGGCCATCCGCGCCGCCACCCGCAACGCGGCCGAGGCCATGGGCACCGCCCAGGACATCGGCGCCGTGGCCGTGGGCCGCTACGGCGACCTGGTGGCGGTGAAGGGCGACCCGCTGGCCGACGTCACCCTGCTGGAGCACATCCCCGTGGTGATCAAGGGCGGCGAGGTAGTTAAGGACCAGCGCTGAGTTTTTCCCTCAGGCGGCGGGCGCGGGCATCCGCCCGCTTGCCTCACGGGCCCATTTACGAGACAGGGCCGGCCCGGGCCGGCTGTCGCCGGCCTGAGATGCGCATAAGGGATATAAGCCGACACTGGAACCGGGCGGGCGAATGGGGGTAGCTTCTCCCCCGACCCCGCCCGCTTATCCGGAGCCCCAAGCCCATGCTGACCCCCCGTCCCCTGACCGACAGCCTCAGCGTCGCCCCGCAGATCGAGGAGGCGGACTTCGCCCAGGCCAAGGCGCTGGGCTTCCGCACCATCATCAACAACCGCCCCGACGGGGAAGAGCCGGGGCAACTGACCTCCGCCCGGGGGGCCGAGTTGGCCAAGGAGGCCGGCCTGGACTACGTGTACCTGCCGGTCAACCAGTCGAACCTGGGCCCGCAGACGGCGGCTGCCTTTGCCGAGGCCCTGGCCAATCTGCCGGGCCCGGTGCTGGCCCACTGCCGGTCCGGCACGCGCAGCACCATCCTGTGGTCGCTGGGCGCCGCCGCCAACGGGACGCCGGTGAACGAGATCATCGAGGCCGCCGGCCGCCAGGGCTATGACCTGTCGCCCTATGCCGGCGCCCTGGAAAGCCTGGCGCGCGGCTGAGCTTGATTCCATCCGCCGATTAATCGTCAACATTGATCAACATATCGCCATGACCCGCCGCATCACCCTGGCGCTGGCCGCCTTGTTGGCCGCCGCCCCCATCGCCGCCACCGCCCTGCCGGCGGCGGCGCAAGGTCCCGCCTGCACCCGCCCCGACCGCCCGAAGCTGCCCCCCGGCAAGAAGTCCAAGGGCCCGGAAATGGAGGCGGCGGAGAAGAAGGTGGGCGACTACACAACCAAGATGACCGCCTACCTGAAGTGCCTGGACAAGGCCAAGACCGACGCCATGACCGAGCACAAGGGCGTGATCGAGGAATGGAACGGCGTCATCGACGCCTACAAGAAGAACCCCGGCTGAGCATCCGGCCCGCCGCCGGCCCAGCCACAATTGTTCCTTTAGACCGAACGGTACAATGCCGACAAAGCATTGGATAGATCGGTCATCCTGCTTCTCAATAGGCCGGACAACCATGCCGGGACACACGGTCCCGGCCATGGCGCCATCCATTGAGGAGGGTCGGAACCATGGACCAAAGCCATCGGGTTCCCATGATCGGCAGGCGGGGGTTCATCGCGGGTGCCGCCGCCCTGGGCGCGTTGCACCACCCCACCGGGGCGCTAGGCGCCATGGCGCGCGACGCGGACGAGGCCGTGTTCACCACGGCCTTCCCGCAAAAGGGGCGGATGATCCTGCAGCGGACCCGCCCGCCCCTGCTGGAAACACCGTTCGAGGTGTTCGACCAGGGCGTCTACACCCCCAACGACCGGTTCTTCGTGCGCTGGCACTGGGCGGGCATTCCCGAACAGGTGGACGTGGCCACCTTCACGCTGACGGTGCACGGCCATGTGGACCGGCCCCTGACCCTGGGCCTGGGTGAGCTGCTGGCCATGCCGCGCATCGAGTACGCGGCGGTCAACCAATGCTCCGGCAATTCGCGCAGCCTGTTCAGCCCCCGCGTCGGCGGGGCCCAGTGGCGCCACGGGGCCATGGGCAACGCCCGCTGGGTGGGCGTCCCGCTGAAGGCCGTGCTGGACCGGGCCGGCGTCAAGGCCGGCGCCGTGGCCATCCGCGCCCGGGGCCTGGACGAGCCCGTCGTGCCCGACGCCCCCGCCTTCGCCAAATCCCTGGCCATCGACCACGCCCGGGATGGCGAGGTCATGATCGCCTTCCAGATGAATGGCGAGCAATTGCCCCTGCTGAACGGCTTCCCCCTGCGGTTGGTGGTGCCGGGCTGGTATTCCACCTACTGGGTCAAGATGCTGAGCGATATCGAGGTGCTGGCGGCGCCCGACGACCAGTACTGGACCAAAATGGCGTACCGCATCCCGGACACACCGCACGCGTCGGTGGCGCCGGGGCAGGCCGGCTATGCCCAGGTTCCCATCAACCGCATGGTGCCGCGTTCCTTCATCACCAACCTGGTGGACGGCGCGCAGGTGGCGGCGGGCAAGCCCCTGGCCCTGCGCGGCCTGGCCTTCGGCGGCGACCAGGGGGTGGCGAAGGTGGAGGTGTCCGCCGATGGTGGCGGGACCTGGAGGCAGGCCCAGCTGGCCCAGGACGAGGGACGCTACAGCTTCCGCCAATGGCACCTCGCCGCCCCCGGCCCCACCGCAGGCCCGGTGCGGTTGATGGCCCGCTGCACCAACACCGCCGGGGAGACCCAGCCCCTGGAGGCGAACTGGAACCCCAACGGCTTCATGCGCAACGTGGTCGAGACGACCACGCTGACAGCCGCCTGACGGAGGAGGTCGCACCATGAACCGCGCCCGAATTCTTCTGGCTATCGCCACCGCCGGCCTAGCCACGCCCGCCTTCGCCGCATCCGACATCACCACGGTCATGGGGCCCGGGGGCGTCACCCTGCGGTCCGTAACCGTGGACCTGCCCCAGTCGGACCGGGAGTTCCCCGGCGCCGACGCGGCGGCCATCAACAACAACTGCCTGACCTGCCATTCGGCCGGCATGGTGTTGAGGCAGCCCCCCTTCCCCCGGGAGAAGTGGGCGGAGATCGTGAACAAGATGATCCAGACCTACAAGGCGCCCATCGACGCCGGCGACGTCCCGGCCATCGTCGACTATCTGGCGAAGCGGTAGGAGGGCGGGGCAAACGATCCTGTGGCAATCGCGGGCGTGATGCCTGATCTTGTCGGCCCCGCCGCCGACCCAGGTTGCCCAGTACCGTGATCAGACACCGTGTTCTGCCCGCCATCGCCGCCGCCCTCCTGCTGGCGCCGCCGGCCTTGTCGGCCGCCCCCTGCGCCACGGCGGGCACGCGCACGGAACGGATGATTTGCGCCAACCCGGCGCTGCGGGCGGAAGGTGCCGAAATCGCGCGCCTGTACAGGCAGGCCGTCGCCAAGGCGGGTGCGCACACGGCCGCCGTGATCGCCGAGCAGGCGCGCTGGCTGGCGACGCGCGACCGGCTGTGCGGCGACCTGGCACCGGCGGATGACGAACGGGCGCGGACCTGCCTGGCGCGCGCCCTGCCCCTGCGCCGCGCCGCCCTGGCGGTGCAGGCGGCCAAGCCGGGTCAGCCCTTCTGCGACCGCGCCGCCGCCACCCTTGCCGCCGCGCGCGGGCTGGACGGCGGCCCGCCCGTGGGCGACCTGGATGAGCAGCTCATCGGTGCCGGCCTGCTGACCCCGGCGCCGGAGCAGGAACTGACCCAGGCGTGGCGCGACCGGCTGCCGCCGGAGGCAACGCAGGACGCCGGCGACCAGATGGCCGTGGTGCCCTTCGGCCGCGCCCATGTGGCGGTGACGGCGCTGGACGACGCCGCATCGTGCACCAGCTTCAGCGTCCATTGGCTGGACACGGCCGGCAACGGCGGCCCCGCCCTGCCGCCGCCCGAGACCCGCCCGGCGGACAAGCCGGCCTATTGCTGGTCGGAAAGCGCCGGCTTCGGCCTGGACGCCACCGACGCCCCGGTCTTCTTCGCCCAGGATTCCGGCCCCAGCCGCCCCATGGCCCGTCCCACCCGCACCGACATCCGCATCCGCGCCGTGCATCGCGACCGTTGGGGGGCGGCCTGTCGCATCGAGGCGACCTACCAGACCGAGTTCCGCCTGGGCGACGGCCGCTGCGCTGCCGACGCCGCGACCTGCAAGGCCCTGGCCGAGGCCACCCCGCGCTGGGCCACCGCCCTGGCCGCCAGCCCCTGGTCCATCGGCGCCGACCATCCGCCGGGCCGCCCTGACTATCCCGCCCTGGACGGCCTGGCGCCCTATACCGGCCCCTTCGTCCCCGCCTTCCTGACCATTCCCAGCGTCAAGGGCTGGACCTACACCGGCCTGCCCAATTTCGAGGAGGAGGCACCCCTGCTGCACTGGCAGAGCCCCGGCGGGCCGCTGATCCTGCGCCTGTCGCCCGGCATGCTGAACTGGCGCCCCGGCCCCATGATCCTGGGCGCCTGGCGGCGGAAGGGCGACACCCTGACCCCGGTGGCGGCCTACACCATCAACCAGGTGCGGGTTGGCGTGCCGGCGGTGACGATGGCGGCCCGGCCCTGAGGCCCGCCGTCAGCACCTATGGCGTTCCTGGCAAAGATGTTTAATTCTGTCGGCAACCTCCACCACCGGTTGCCTACCGCCGTGAACCGCCTTCCCGCCCTGATCACCGCCGCGCTGTTTCTTTCCGGCACCGCCCTGGCCGCCGGCCCCAGCTTTGACTGCGCCGCCGCCAAGACGCCGACCGAGCGGGCGATTTGCGCTGATCCGAAGCTGGCGGACCAGGATAGGGAGGTCGCGCGGCTTTACGGGCAAGTGTTGACCCAGGCCGGCACGGACGTGGCGGCACTGGTCGGCGAACAGCGTCGATGGCTGGCCACACGGGACCGCCTGTGCCAAGGGCCCGCCAAGCCGACGTCGCCCCTGACGGTCGGGTGGCCGACAGAGGCGGAATGCCTGTCCCAAACGATGATCCTACGCCAGGCGGCGCTGACGGCCCTGAGCAAAGGGGAAGGTGACCCGTCGTTTTGCCCTCGCGCTTCGATGACGCTGACCCTGGCCCGCACCGCTGACGATGCGCCGCTTCAAATTCCCCTGGATCGGCAGATGATCGCCGCCGGGCTCGTGGTTCCGGCGCCTGAGGAAAAGCTAAGCCCCGCTTGGCGCCATCGGCTGCCGGCGGCGGCGGTCCGGCGCCGGGGCGACGCCATAGCCATCATTCCCTTCGGGTCCTCGCATGTGGCGGTGACGGCAACGGGGGGCACGGCCGATTGCGTCAGCGTCACCGCCTTTCCTTTGGAGGCCAACGGGAAAGCCGGCCCTGCCCTGCCGCGGCCGGAAAACCGCGCCCAGCCCTATTGCTGGACGGAAACCGTCGGCTTCGGCACGGACGGCGGCGGACGGCCGCTGTTCTTCACCCAGAACGCGAACAGCGTCCGGGCCAAAGCCGGCCCCGAACGCTCAACCCTGTTCATCCGCCTGGCCAGGAAAGACCGCTGGGGCGATTCCTGCAACCTCGAGGTGACCTATCAGGCTGCCTACCGTCTGGGCGAAGGCACCTGCATTGCCAGCGCGCCCGTCTGCCAAGCCTTGCGGCAAGCGGCCCCCATTTGGGCGGCCACGCTGGGCGCCAGCCCGTGGGTGGCGGAGGGCCCTTTTCATCCGGCTGGCGGGCCCGCCTACCCCGCCCTCTCCAATCTGACACCCCAGGAGACGGATGGCGCAGGGCCGGAAGGGACCTACGATGTGCCGGATTTTCCCGGATGGCACTATCGCGGCTTGTCGGCGTTCGAGATGTCGTCACCATTGATGACCTGGCAAAGCCCGGATGGGCCGCTGACCGTGCGCATCGCACCCGGCACCGTGGGCTGGCGGGTGGGCGCCATGATCTTGGGCGTCTGGCAGGGGCAAGGCGACTCCCTGACACCCGTGGCCGGCTACGTCATCGACCAGGTGCGCGTCGGTCACCCCAGCATCAAGACCGTCTCCTCCGTCCAAATCTACTGAGGCGAACCCATCGGCGGAACGGAACGTCGCCCAACCATTCCCCCACCGCCCCATTTTCCCGCCCATTGACACCCGTACCCTCGGGCGCGCACAGTGCGGCCTTCGTTCCAGGGGTGCGCCGGAGGGCGCTGAGATCCGCGGAGAGACGCGGGGACCCTTTGAACCTGATCCGGATCGTACCGGCGTAGGGATGGGAACAGGGGCCTTCGCGTATCTACCCGCCACCGGGACCACACGCGCATCCGCCCTGTAGGCCGCGACCGCAGCGGCCGTTTTCCTTCCTCCCCATCGTCGTTGCCCCGGGTTGGCGACATGTGACGTGCCGGACGCATCAGCGGCCAGAGAGCCAAGGGCGCCGGACTACGGAGGAGCACGACCCTATGCCCGATACCCTGACCCCGGCCGCGATTCCGGGAAGCGACGGCTTCGCCGTCACCACCGGGCCCCTGCCCGCCTCCCGCAAGGTCCACATCCCGGGCACCCTGCACCCCGACCTGCGCGTGGCCATGCGCGAGATCGACCTGAGCCCCAGCGCCAATGAGCCGCCGGTGCGCGTCTATGACCCGTCCGGCCCCTACACCGACCCGGCGGTGACCACCGACATCCGCCTGGGCCTGGCCGAGCTGCGCCGCCCCTGGGTCGAAGGGCGGGGCGATGTGGAGCGCTATGAAGGTCGCGCCATCAAGGCGGTGGACAACGGGTTGAGGGAGGGCGAGAGCAGCCCCGTGCCGGTGTTCGACCGCGCCGGCCGCCTGCCCCTGCGCGCCAAGGACGGCAAGGCTGTCACCCAGCTGGCCTACGCCCGCGCCGGCATCGTGACGCCGGAGATGGAATACGTCGCCATCCGCGAGAACCTGGGGCGCCAAGCGCTGAAGGAACAGCTGGAGCGCGACGGCGAGAGCTTCGGGGCATCCATCCCGGACTTCGTGACGCCGGAGTTCGTGCGGGATGAGATCGCGCGCGGCCGCGCCATCATCCCCAACAACATCAACCACCCGGAATCGGAGCCGATGGCCATCGGCCGCAACTTCCTGGTCAAGATCAACGCCAACATCGGCAATTCCGCCGTCACCTCCTCCGTCGCGGAAGAGGTGGACAAGCTGGTGTGGTCCATCCGCTGGGGTGCCGACACGGTCATGGACCTGTCCACCGGCCGCAACATTCACACCATCCGCGAATGGATCATCCGCAACGCCCCCGTGCCCATCGGCACCGTGCCTATCTACCAGGCGCTGGAGAAGGTGAACGGCAAGGCCGAGGACCTGACGTGGGAGGTGTTCCGCGACACCCTGATCGAGCAGTGCGAGCAGGGCGTGGACTATTTCACCATCCATGCCGGCGTGCGCCTGGCCCACATCCCCCTGACGGCCAAGCGCGTCACCGGCATCGTCTCGCGCGGCGGGTCCATCATGGCCAAGTGGTGCCTGGCGCACCACAAGGAGAACTTCCTCTACACCCGCTTTGAGGAAATCTGCCAGATCATGAAGGCCTATGACGTGGCCTTCTCGCTGGGCGACGGCCTGCGCCCCGGCAGCATCGCCGACGCCAACGACGCCGCCCAGTTCGCCGAGCTGAAGACCCTGGGCGAGCTGACTCAGATCGCCTGGAAGCACGACGTGCAGGTGATGATCGAGGGCCCGGGCCATGTGCCCATGCACAAGATCAAGGAGAACATGGACCTGCAGCTGAAGTGGTGCGGCGAGGCGCCGTTCTACACGCTGGGGCCGCTCACCACCGACATCGCGCCGGGCTATGACCACATCACCAGCGCCATCGGCGCAGCCCAGATCGGCTGGTTCGGCACCGCCATGCTCTGCTACGTCACGCCCAAGGAGCATCTGGGCCTGCCCGACCGCGACGACGTGAAGGTGGGTGTCGTCACCTACAAGATCGCGGCGCACGCGGCCGACCTGGCCAAGGGCCACCCCGCCGCACGGCTGCGCGACGACGCCCTCAGCCGCGCCCGGTTCGAGTTCCGCTGGCGCGACCAGTTCAACCTGTCGCTGGACCCGGAAACGGCGGAGAAGTTCCACGACCAGACCCTGCCCGCCGACGGCGCCAAGCTGGCGCACTTCTGCAGCATGTGCGGACCGAAGTTCTGTTCCATGAAGATCAGCCAGGAGGTGCGCGACCTGGCCGGCGTGGAAGGCAGCTTCGTCGAAGCCGAGAAGGGCATGGCCGAGATGTCGGAGGCCTTCCTGGCGCAGGGTGCTGAGATTTATCACACGCCCTGAGGCACGCATCCCGGGTTCAGCATTCCGAAGTCCGTTCAATCCCCACCGGTACCCCGCCGGTGGGGATTGTCCTTTGTGCCGGGCCGTGTCCTGATGCGGCGGACCACGGGTTCAGACAGGCACGGGTTCAGACAGGGAGGATCGTGGACGATGATCACCGTCTTCGGCGAAGGAAGGGGCTTTCGCGTCGTCTGGCTGCTGGAGGAAATGGGGCTGCCCTATCGGCTAAGGCCGGTGGATCTGCTCGCCGGCGTCGAGAATGATCCGGAGTACCTGGCCATCAACCCGGCCGGCTTCATCCCGGCGCTCCAGGACGGCGATGCCACCCTGGTCGAGTCCATCGCGATCATGGAATATCTGATCGCGCGGTACGGACCCACGCCGCTGGCGCCGGCCGCGCAGGATCCCGCCTTCCCCGGCTATCAGCAATTCCTGCACCTGGGCGAAGCCGGCCTCGCCGCGTCGATGTACTTCGTCGTCGTCAGCCGCAACCTGGCGCCCGAGGCGGAGCGCCGAAACTGGGGCGCCCTCAAGGCGCTGGAGGTGTTCGAGAGCCGGCTGGGACTGGTGACGCGCCAGCTGGCGCGCGCGCCCTACATGGCCGGCGAGACGTTCACGGCGGCCGACATTTCCGTGACCTACGCACTTGAGTTCGCCCAGCGGGCCGGCGGCTACACCCTCAACGAGGCGCAGCGCGCCTATATCGCCCGCACCAGCGGCCGCGACGCCTATCGGCGGGCCATGGACACCTGCCAGGCCACCAAGGCCTGGGCCGCCGCCGCGATGGTGTCGTGATCCGCCGCCGGGGAGCCGCCTATCGCACCGTCCCGATACCGGCCAGGATGAGGTCGATGCCGGCCAGGAACTGGTCACGGTCATCGTGCGCGGCCAGCTGCGGCGCCACCTGGCGCAGGAAGGGATAGTCGGCCGGATCCAGCCGCGCCCACCCCCCGGCGATGTCCGCCAGCGCCGCCGACCGATCCGTCCCCGGCGCCTGCAGGCGCGCGTTTGCCGCGTTCTGCCCGGCGGCGCCGAAGATATAGGTCACCAGCGCCGACCAGGCGTTGAACCATGCCCCTTCCGGCACACCCAGCGCCCGCACCCGCCCGCCTATGGCCTCAAACACCCGCAGCATCGCCGGCTGCCACGGCGCGCGGGAGAACTGGGCGCCCACCCAAGGGTGCGCGTCGATGGCATCGAACATGCCCAAGGCGATGACCCGGATGGCCGCGCGCGGGTCCGCCTCACCGCCTCCCACACCGGACATGGCCTGTGTGACGACATGGTCGGTGGCCGCCGCCAACAGCGCGTCCTTGTCGGCGACATGCCAGTAGATGGCCCCGCTGCCCGTCGCCAGGCGGGCCGCCAGCGCGCGGAAGGTCAAGGCGCCCTCGCCGCCTGCGTCGAGGATGGCGATCGCCGCCTCCACGATCCTTTCCCTGGAAAGCGCGTCCGCGCGGCGGTCAGTCCGTTTCGTCATGGGATCATCTTGACATTCATGGAACGATGTTCCAATTGATATCTATGGAACGTCGTTCCAGTCCCTCTGAGGAAGCAAGATGACGACACCCGTCACCATCGTCGGCGCCGGCCTGGGCGGTCTCACCCTCGCCCGTGTGCTGCATGTCCACGGCATCCCCGCGATCGTTTATGAGGCGGAGGCGTCGGCCGGCGCCCGCACGCAGGGCGGCATGCTGGACATCCATGAGCGGGACGGTCAGCTGGCGCTGAAGGCCGCCGGCCTGTTCGACCCGTTTCGCGCCCTGATCCATCCCGGTGGGGAGGCGTCGCGGGTGCTGGCCCCCCAGGGCGCCGTGCTGATGGACCAGCCGGACGACGGCAGGGGCGGCCGGCCCGAGGTGCTGCGGGGGGAGCTGCGGCGCCTGCTGCTGGATAGCCTGCCGGCGGAAACCGTCCGGTGGGGCCGGAAGCTCACCGGCGTCACGACGCTGGGTGACGGGCGGCATGAACTGACCTTCACGGACGGGGCCCGCGTGACCACCGGCCTGCTGGTCGGGGCCGACGGCGCCTGGTCCAAGGTGCGGCCGCTGCTGTCGGACGCCACGCCCGCCTATGCCGGCGCCACCTTCATCGACACCTACCTATTCGATGCCGACGCGCGGTATCCGGCGACGGCCCAGGCAGTGGGCGGCGGTGGGATGTTCGCCATGGCGCCCGGCCAGGGCATCTTCGCCCACCGTGAGCCGGGCGGCACGCTGCACGCCTATATCGGCCTAAGGCGGCCGGCCGAGTGGATCGCCGCCATCGACTTCGGCGACGCGGCCGCCGCGAAGGCAAGGCTCGCCGCCGAGTTCGACGGCTGGGCCCCGGCCCTGACCACGCTGATCACCCACAGCGACACGCCGCCCGTGCCCCGCCTGCTCCACACCCTGCCCATCGGCCACCGCTGGGACCGGGTGCCCGGCGTAACGCTGCTGGGGGACGCAGCCCACCTGGCGCCGCCGGCCGGCGAAGGCGCCAACCTGGCCATGCTGGACGGTGCTGAGCTGGCGCAGGCCATCGCGTCCCATCCCGGCAATATCGAGACGGCGCTGGCCGCGTATGAATCCCTGATGTTCCCGCGTGGCGCGGCAGCGGCGGCCGGCGCGCACCACATCCTGGACCTCTGCCTGGGCGACAGCGCGCCCTTCGGCTTGCTCGACTTCTTCGCCGGCGCTTTCTCACAGGGTGAACCATCAGGCCGAGACGGATAACTCCTCCTCAATCTCGCGGCACAGCGCGGCGACGGCATCGTAATCCACACCGGGCGAGTTGCCGGGGGTGGGTTCGCCCACCCGGGTCAGGGCGACATAGCCGCCCTGGCGGATGCCGTTGGCGGTCTCATCCAGCACGGTGCTGCCGAACTGGGTGGTGGGTTCGATCTGGCTGCGCTGGCGCCAGTGGTTCCAGCTGTCGATGAAGACCAGCCGCTCCGCTTCCGGGAAGTGCTGGGCGACATGGACCATGGCCCCGGCCAGGAAGCGGCGGTAGAGCACGGAGCTGGTGCTGGCCAGCAGCGTCGCCCCGCCCTGGGGATGGTCGGGCCAGTCGGCGAAGTCCAGCACCACGCGGGGGAAGACCTTGCCCCGGCTGGGACGATCGACCATGCGGCTGTTCACGAACTGCGCATAGCTCATGATGGTGTCGTCGAACATGCCGCCGTCGGCGTGCCCCGCCTCCGCCTGCAGGAAGGTGTAGCCGTTCAGCAGCTCCGCCGGCTTGCAGGAGCGCCACTGCGCCGGGCCGGGGTCCAGCAGGGCGTCGAAGCCGGCATCCAGCAGGCCGCCGCGCGCCTCCGCCGCCGTGGCGACGAGGTAGAGGCCGCCCAGGCCGGCGGCCACGGCCGCGTGGCGCAGCAGGGCCACTGTGCCCGCCGGGTCGGGCAGCGTATAGGGCTCGTTCACCACCAGCAGCTGGCGGCCATCCGCCAACAAAGGGCTGAAGCCGGCGATAGCCGCCATCAGCGCGGCGGCATCGGAAGCCGGGTCGCCCACCGGCGCCGGCGTCCAGCGGAAGGCCAGGCCGAAATCGTCATCGCACCAGACGTCCAGGCATTCCGCCCCCGTGAGGTAGCCGCCCTCAAACCGGTGGCAATCCAGGACGAGACCGCCGATGCCGGTGGCGCGCGCCACCGCCACCACCCGGCCGGCGCCGGCCGCGTCCGCCAAATCGTAGCGCCCCAGCGCCTTGCCCGGTTGCAGCAGGGGGCTGTGATGACGGCGGGCGGGGTAGGCGTCCAGCGCCCGCGCCCAGGGATCACCGCTGCCCAGCGCCTGCCACAGCGGGCCGGACGACTGAAAGCGGGCGTCGAAGAAGGCCAGGACGCGCAGGTTCAGGGGCGGGGTCATGCCGCGTCTCCTCTTTCACGGACGGGGGTGCCATAGGCCTCCGCCGCCACGGCCAAGATGGCGGCCACCAAGTCGGCGGGCGCCGGGTGGTTGCGGCAGTCGGGCCCCTCATCCAACGGGCAGGCCCTGTAGCCGCCGCAGGGGGCGCAGGGCAGCGCCGGCGTAGGCAGACGATAGCCCGCACGCCGGGGGGCGTCGGAATTGCCGGGGAAGGTGGGACCGAACACCGCCACGGTGGGATGCCCCAGGATCTGGCTGGCGAAATGCAGGGGGAAGCTGTCGACGCTAACCACGACGTGATGCTGGCGGATCAGGGCCGCCAGCCGGCCGGTGCTGCCAGCGCTGGTCGGGGTAGCGCCGTCCCCGGCCAGCCCTGGCGCGTCCAGCACTGTGACGGCGCAGCCCAAGCGGACCAGGGCCCGGACCAGCACCCGGGCTTGAGCGCTGGGATAGGCCTTCAGGGGCCAGCCGCCGGACAGCTGCATCAGCACCCGCAAGGGCGCCGGCGGCAGGGTGCAGCGGCTGGCCTTTACGGGCGCGCGGCGGTAGAGCGTGTCCTGCAGCGTCGCCACCGGATCGCCCAGGGCGAAGCGCGCCTGGTCCACCAGGTTGAAGGGCGTGCGGGAATAGGATTTGGAGAAGCGGCAATAGACCATGAAGGTCTCGGCCCACACCTCAGGGTCGATGTGCACCAGGCTGTCCAGATAATAGCGGCCGTCCGACACATCCCCCGTGCGGCTGACGGGCGGGATGTCCAGCACGATGGGCTCCAGCCGGTTGCCGCAATCCCGGAAGATGTCGAGGTAGTCGCGGCAGACCACCTGGCGCTGAAAAGCCAGCTGCCCCGCCGGCACCAGGCGGGAGGCCAGGCTGAAGAACAGCACGTCGCCGGCGTGGCCCGGGTGGTGGGCGGCGAAGGGCAGCCGGCGCCAGTCCGCCCGCGTGCGGATCAGCCGCACGGCATCGGCGCATTGCGTGCGCCAGGCGGCCAGATTGTCGCCCAGGATATAGCCCTGGGCGGTGATCTTGGGCAGGGGCGCCAGCGGCTTCAGCGGCGTCTGGCGCCGGGGCACGATCTGGCCAGTCAGTTGCGACAGCAGCTGCGCGTCCGTCGCCGCGCGGTTGGCGGACAGCAGGCACAGGAAACGGCCCAGGCCCTGGTCGAACAGGGCGCGCGGCAGGACGTAGGCGACGGGAAAGGTCTCCGCGTCCGTCAGCACGCAGGGACAGCGCAGGGTGTCGCCGCCGCGCAGCAGGTCGGCCAGCCGGGCGCCGCGCGAGGCCAGCAGCGGGTTGCTGACCACCACCGCGTCGGCCCCGGGCACGCGCGCCAGGGTGCGGCGCGCCACCTCCCACACATAACGGCCGGGGGGTGAGGTGGCGCTGTCCAGCAGTTCCCCCCGCGATAGCTCGCCCATGGAGTAGCGGAAGTCGAAGGCCTCCATCCGGCCGCCGGTGATTGCGACGCCGCCCAGCATGGTCCCTGCTCCCTCCCTACGCCGCGTCGCCCAGGCCCAGGCCCAGGACAGAGGCCGGGCCGGCGCCGTAGACCTCGGCGGCCACCTCCAGGATGGCGGCCACCAACTGGGCCGGGCGCGGCTGGTTGGCGCAGTCGCGGGTCATCAGCACCGGGCAATAGTCCAGGCAGCCGCAGGGGCCGCAGGGCAAGGCGGGGGCCGGTAGGCGGTAACCCGGGCGCCGGGGCGCATCGGAATTCCCCGGGGCGGTGCAGCCGAAGATGGCGACGGTGGGATGGCCCAGGATCTGGCTGGCGAAATGCAGGGGGAAGCTGTCGACGCTGAGGAAGACGTGATGGTCGGCCAGCAGGGCCTTCAACGCGCTGGTGCTGCCGGCCGTCACCACGGTGGCCCCGTCGGCCGCGGCGTCGGGCAGGTCGATGACGGTGACGGCGCAGCCCAGGTCGATCAGGGCACGGATCAGCACGCGCCTGTCCCTGGCCGGATAGGTCTTGAGGTCCCAGCCGCCGGTCAGCTGCATCAGCACCCGCAGGGGCGCGCTGGATAGCAGGGGTGCCGGGCGGTGCTGGACGGCGGACGGACGGGCATAGAGCGTGTCGGCGAAGGTGGCCACCGGGTCGCCCAGGCTGAACCGCGCATGGTCGATCAGGTTGAAGGGCGACTTGGCGTAGGCCTTGGAATAGCGGGAAAAGACGATGAAGCTCGCCTCATCCACCCCCGGCGGCAGGTGGGCCAGGCTGTCGATGAAATAGCGCCCGTCGCCCACGTCGGTGTTGCGCGGCGCCGGCGGGATGTCCAGCACGATGGGCGTCAGCCGGTTGCCGCAGTCCTGGAAGATGTCCAGGTAGGCCCGGCACACCACCTGGGACTGGAAGGCAAGATGCCCGTCCGGCACCAGGCGCGAGGCCAGGCTGAAGAACAGCACGTCGCCGGCATGGCCCGGGTGGTGGGCGGCGAAGGGCAGGTCGCGCCAATCGTCGCGCGCCCGCATCAGCTTCACGGCGTTGACGCACTGGACCAGCCAGGCCTCCAGGTTGTCGCCCAGGATGAAGCCCTGGGGCGTGCTTTCCGGCAGGGACCCAATGGCGCGCAAGGTGGTGGGCCGGCGGGGCACGAAGCCGCCGCCCGTCAGGCGCGACAGCAGCTGGGCGTCGGCGGCGGAGCGGCTGACCGACAGCAGGCAGAGGAAGCGGCCCAGTCCCTCGTCCAGCAGTCGGCGCGGCAGGATGTAGGCGATGGGGAAGGTGCCCTCGTCCGTCACCACGGCCGGGGCCGGCAGCGGCCCGCCGGCCAGCACCAGCTTGGCCAAGCGGCTGGCGCGGATGGGCAGGATGGGGTTGCTGACCACCACGGCGTCGGCGGCCGGACAGGCGGCCAGGGTGCGGCGCGCCACCTCCCACACATAGCGGCCGGGGGGCGTGGTGGCGCTGTCCAGGATGTCGTTGGGCGTGAGCGCGCCGGCGGAAAAGCGGAAGTCGAAGGACTCCACCCCGCCGGCCGTTATCGCCAGACTGCTCAGCATCGCCGCCCCCACGGATGAGCCAGCACCCCCGCCCCCCGGGCGGCGCCGACAAAAATAGATTCAATTTTAGCTACACGGACAGGGCCGCCAAAGCAGGCGCGGTATTTGCGCAAGGGGCGGCCGCCGCCCCGCCGGTGGTGGGCCGCCCGACTTGCCGCCACAGTGGGAGGATGGGGAAGCGGGGGCGGCGACATGACGGCGGTATCCAAGGAACGGTTGATGGTGTCGCCGGAACTGGCGGCCCTGTTCGGGCAGGCGCAGCACCATGACCGCGCCGGCCGCCTGGATGAGGCGGAAAGGCTGTGCCGCGTCATCCTGCGCCGCCTGCCCAACGAGACGGCCGTGCTGCACCTGCTGGGCGTCATCCTCTGCCGCACCCGGCGCCTGGTGGAGGGGGCGGAGATGCTGGCCGGCGTGGCGGCGGCCCAGCCCGGCAACATCCCGGCCCTGCGCGCCCTGGGCGACGCCTTCCACGCCCTGGGGCACCTGGCCGACAGCGTCATCGCCTACCAGCGCATCCTGTTCCTGCAGCCGGGCGACGCCGACGCGCACCTGCGCCTGGGCCTGTCGCGCCAGGCCCTGGGCCAACTGCCCGGCGCCATCGCCGCCTTCCGCATGGCCGCCGCCCTGAAGCCCGCCGACGCCGACATTCGCGTCACCCTGGGCATGGCGCTGGAGGCGGCGGGCGACGCGGCCGCCGCCCTGGCCGCCTATGCCGACGCCATCCGCCGCGACGCCGACAACGCCCCGGCCTTCCTGGGCCTGGGCAACGTGCTGGCCGACCAGGGGCGCACGGCGGAGGCCGCGGCCGCCTACGCCCGCGCCCTGCACCTGGCGCCCGACTGGCCGGACGCCCTGACCAACCTGGGCCTGGCCCTGCAGGCCGACGGCCAGCTGGACCAGGCGCTGGCCCTGCACCGCCGCGCCGCCCAGCTGGCGCCCGACGCCGCCAATGTCCACATGAACCTGGGCACCGCCCGGCAACTGGCGGGACAGGGGGCAGCGGCGGTGGACAGCTATCGCCGCGCCGTGGCCCTGGCGCCCGAGGACGCGACCTGCCTGTCCAACCTGGGCCAGGCCCTGGCGGAGCAAGGCCAAGTCACGGAGGCGCTGGCCGTCCACGGCCAGGCGGCCGCCCTGGCCCCCGACAACGGCGTGGTACGCTTCAACCAGGCGCTGGCCTGGCTGCTGGCCGGCGACGATGCGCGGGGCTGGCCCGCCTACGCCTGGCGCTGGCGCGGCGGGGTCGATGATTTGGCGGACCGGGGCTTCGCCGTACCCGAGTGGAAGGGGGAGGATCTCGCCGGCCGTACCCTGCTGGTGCATGCCGAGCAGGGCCTGGGCGACACCCTGCAATTCGTGCGCTTCCTCAGCCGCCTGCCCAGCGATGGCCGCGTCGTGCTGGAGGTGCAGCCGCCCCTGCTGGCCCTGCTGCGCGGCAGCTTGGCGCACAGAGATGTGGACGTGGTGGCGCGGGGGCGCCCCCTGCCCGCCTTCGGCCTGCATGTGCCGCTGATGAGCCTGCCGGCCGCACTGGGCATACAGGACGCCGCCGGGCTGGTGATGCCGGCGCCCTACCTCAAGGCCGAGGCCGATCGCGTCCGCGCCTGGGCAGAAAGGCTTGGTGGCAAACGGCTGGGCGCCGGCGCCCTCCATGTCGGCCTCGCCTGGTCAGGCAACCCCGGGCATCGGGCCGACCGGCTGCGCAGCATGTCCCTGGCCGACCTGGCCGGCCCGCTGGCGGCCTTGCCCGGCGTGACGCTGTGGCCCGTGCAGGCCGACCGCCGGCGGGGGGATGAGGAGGTGCTGGCGGCCCTGGGCGTGGCCGATGTAGCGCTGGACGGCTTCACCGACACCGCGGCATTGCTGACCGGGCTGGACCTGGTGATCACCGTGGACACGGCGGTGGCACACCTGGCCGGGGCGCTGGGCCGGCCCGTGTGGCTGCTGCTGCCCTATGCCCCTGACTGGCGCTGGCGCCTGAACAGCCAGGACACCCCCTGGTACCCCGCCACCCGCCTCTTCCGGCAGGAGCGGCAGGGCGACTGGGCCCCCGTCATCCGCCAGGTGGTGGCCGCCCTGAAGGCGCAGGAATCGGCACGCGCAGCCCTCGCCACCCCTAGCGGCACGCATTCTGTACCGCTGTAGGCCCCGACCGGGGCCGGCGGAGATTTCTGGGGAGCCGAAGGCGGACTGGAAATCGAGGATCAGCCAAAGCCGCGGATGCGGCTGCCGGCGCGTGAGGAACCCGTATCAGTGCCCCAGCTTGTGGGCCTTTTCCGTCAGGTAGTCCATCAGGGCCAGCAGCACGCCGGACGCGACGAACACCACGTGGATGACGGTGGACCACATCAGGTCGCGGTCGCTGTAGTCGCCGACGCTCATGAAGGCGCGCAGCAGCTGAATGCCGGAGATGGCGACGATGGAGGCGATGAGGCGCAGCTTCAGGCCGCCGAAATCCACCTCGCCCATCCATTCCAGGCGGTCGTGGTGGCTGGCCACGCTGATCTTGGAAACGAAATTCTCATAGCCGGCGAAGATCACCATCAGCACCAGGTTGGCGATCAGCGACAGGTCGATGAGCGACAGCAGGCCCAGGATGATCTCATGCGAGGTGGCGCTGGCCAGATGGTTGATCAGCTCCCACAGCTCATGGATGAAGCCCGCCAGGGGCAGCAGCAGGGCGATCACCAGGCCAAGATAGAGAGGGGCGAGCAGCCAGCGGCTGGCGAACAGCACGCTTTCGATCCACCGGTCCATGGGCGTCCTTCCGAAGGGCGACCGCCCGGCGGGCGGCCAAATGCTTGATCGGCGACGACATTACCCGATTCCGCCGGCCGATTTCGACCGCCTTCGTTGAGAGGGTGCCGGGACCTACATCCCGCCGGGACCGCCACCCCCCATGCCGCCGCGACCGCCGCCATGCCGGCCGCCGCCCATGCCCCCACCACCCATGCCGCCGCCCCGGCCACCGCCGCCCGGTTCCTGGGTGCTTAGGTCGACCTTCTCGATCTCCTCGATGGTCAGTTGGCCGTCATGGTTGGCGTCGATGACCTCGAACAGGGCGCGGGCGTAGGCGCGGAACTCATCGCGCGTCACGCGGAAGTCCAGGTTGGTGTCGGCGGCCATGATGGGGTCGACCCCACCCCGGCCGCCGCCGCCCATGCCCCCACCCATGCCGCCCGGCCCGCGACCGCCACCGGGAGGGGCGTCAGGCGGGGCGCCCTCGGGACCGGCGCCCGGGGCGCCGCCGTCAGGCCCGCCATGAGGGCCGCCCTCGGGGCCGCCTTCGGGACCACCACGCCCCATCATGGCCATGCGATCCGCCCGCCGCACCTTCTCCAGCTCGGTCACGTTCAGGGCGCCGTCGCCGTTCAGGTCGTAATGCGCGAAGACGGCGTCGGCCTCGGCCTGGAATTCGTCCCGCGACAGCTTGCCGTCCTGGTTGGTGTCCACCCGGTTGAACCAGGCGCGCAACGACACCTTGGCCGCGTCCTCCGACGTGGTGCGGCCCAGCGTCTGCCCCAGGGGCGTGGTGACCGTGTAGAAGGTCTTGTGGCTGGAACACGCCGCCGTCAGCGCCAAGGCGCCCAGTAGGGCCGGGCGAATCAGGGTGCGGCGACGTGCTGGGTGGCGATGCATCGGGTGTTCCTTCATGTTGCGCGCAACGCGCTGTCTTGAAACGGCCCCGGCCCCGTCGCCCCCCGGGGCGGCACGGGGACGCCGGCACCGGACCGGCGCTGGTAACCGGCCCTTGCACGCTTGAGGCCCCGCAAACTGTCGGGCTTCGGGCCGCAACGCAGACCATCCGCAGCATGATTTGGCCTGCCCCGTTGGTAAACAACGCTTTTACAACGCCCCCTAAATGGCAAAGCCGCCATGCGCGCGCGGCAACAGGGGCCCCGATTTTCTCATTTTTGCCGGGCGGGCGCACCGTTATGGTTAAGTCGGTGGCGGCGAGACAGGGTCGCGCCGTCCCATCCGCATGAGCGGGGCGCGCACGCCCCGTCCAGTCGGCATCCCACCCCTCCGGCCGGTTCCGGCCGTTCCTATCCCGCTGCTGGAGGCATCCCCCCGATGCTGCGTCCCGGTTTCCCCGTCGCTTCCACCACCGTTCCCACCCGGTCCCGCCGGCGCCTGGGCCTGACGGCCGCCGCCCTGCTGGGCATGCTGGCCCTGCCCGTGCTGTTGCCCGCCGGCGCCCATGCCCAGGACACCCAGCCGCAGCCGCCGCAGGCGGCGGTTACGCCTGACGCCCCGGCGCCGGACGGCGACGGCGCCCGCACCGAGGTGGCCGAGGCCAAGACGGCGGAGGCGCGCGCCGCCATCGCCGCCTCCCAGGAAGAGGACGCCAACGACCCGCTGGAGGGCATGAACCGCGCCATCTTCTGGTTCAACGAGGGCGTGGACACGGTGCTGCTGCGCCCCGCCGCCAAGGTCTATCGCACGGTGATGCCGGACTTCGCCCAGACGGGCATCCGCAACGTGCTGTGGAACCTGCGCTCCCCCCTGACCCTGGCCAACAAGCTGTTGCAAGGTGACTGGGACGGCGCCGAGGTCGCCACCGAGCGCTTCCTCATCAATTCCACCATCGGACTGGGCGGCCTGATCGACGTGGCGGGTGATCACGGCCTGACCTACGAGTATGAAAGCTTCGACCAGACGCTGGCGGTCTGGGGCGTGCCCGAAGGCTTCTATCTGGTGCTGCCCGTCCTGGGCCCCTCCACCCTGCGTGACGCCGTGGGCTTCGGTGTCGAGGCTTACGGCGACCCCGTGTCGCGCTACCTCAGCAACACCCACGACGATTGGGCCAGCTACACCCGCGCCGGCGTCTACGCCGTCGACCTGCGCGCCCAATACCTGGACGTGCTGGACGACATGAAGCGCAACAGCGTGGACTATTACGCCACCATGCGCTCGCTGTACCGCCAGCGGCAGAACAACTACATCCGCAACGGCAAGGTGGACCCGGACCAGTTCCCGTCCATCCCGGACTACGACAGCAAGTAAGCCCTCCCGTTCGGGCTAGAAGCGTAATCCTCAAGGCTTGGTGCACGGTTCGTCCCGCGCACCAGGCCTTGTGCATTTGGGCCCGTGGTGCCAAGGTCATTGTGATCACAAGCTTGGGGAAGGGGCGCGGCCAGCGCCCCGGCCCCGGCGTCCGTGGGAACAAGACCCCCCGAAGACGGGGTCACGCACGAGGAACAGGACCCACCATGCCCCTTCCCCGCCCGCAGCCGATGGCGCTGCCGGTCAGCAACCTGACCCTGGACATGGCCCCGCCGGATATGGGCCCCAAACTGGATATGGAGCGCTACGTCCCTGCCTTCCTGAATTCCATCGCCAACAAGCTGTCCAGCGGCGCCTCGCGCCTGTACTTCAAGCACTTCGGCATCGGGGTGGTGGAGTGGCGCATCATCGTCCACCTGGTGGCGGAGCCCTGGTGCACCGCCACCCGCATCTGCCAGATCATCGGCATGGACAAGGCCGCCGTCAGCCGCAGCTACGCCCTGATGGAGGATCGCGGCCTGATCCAGTTTCGCCCGGCGGAGCCCAGGGGCCGCGAGGCCGCCCTGACCGTGGCCGGCCGCGACCTGCACGACCGCATCCTGGTCATGGCGCTGGAGCGGGAGCGGCGCCTGCTGGCCGACTTCAGCCCGCGCGAGGTCGATACCCTGATCAACCTGCTGGGCCGCCTGCAGGCCCGCATCCCCCACGTCAACGCCTACGACCCCACGCCGGAGGAGATCGGCCTGCCGGCAGGGGCCGGGGAGCCGGCCAAAGCCTCCTGAGGGCCTTTTAGCACGCCCGGGGTCAGCACCCGCGGGCGGCGGCGTGCGCCGCCCGCTCCAGCCCCTCGCGGAAGTCGGGATGGGCGATGCCGATCAGCGCCCGGGCCCGCTCCGCCAGCGTCAGGCCGCGCAGGTTCACCACGCCGAATTCGGTGGCGACGTACTGGACGTCGTTGCGCGGCGTCGTCACCGGCCCCGTCAGTCGCGGGACGATGCGTGAGGCGGTGCCACCGGCGGCGGTGGAGTGGCAGGCGATGATGGACTTGCCGCCTTTCGAGGCCGAGGCGCCGCGCACGAAGTCCAGCTGACCGCCTGCGGCGCTGTACTGCCAACCGGCGAGGCATTCCGAATTGCAGGCGCCCTGCAGGTCGACCTCCAGCGTGGCGTTGACGGAGACCACGGTGTCATTCCGGGCGATCACCGCCGGGTTGTTCACATAGTCCACCGGCTGCGCCTCGCAATCCGGGTTGCCGTCGAGGAAATCGTACAGCGCCCGGTCACCCATGGCGAAGGTGAACACCGTCCGCCCCGCGTGGATGGCCTTGCGGCTGTTGTCGACCGCACCCAGGCGCATCAACTCCGCCAGGCCGGGGGTCATCAGTTCGGTGTGGATGCCCATGTGCCGGCGGTCGTGCAGGGCGGCACACACGGCGTCGGGCAGGGCGCCGATACCCATCTGCAGGCAGGCGCCGTCCCCCACCAGATCCGCGATCAGGTGGCCGATCGTCCTGTCGTTGTCCCGAATCCTGGCGGGCGGCACCTCCAGCAGGGGCACCGGGTTCTCCACCAGGGCGGTCACGCGGTCCAGGGGAATGCGGCAATTGCCCAGGACACGGGGCATGGCCGGGTTCACCTCCAGGATTACCTGGCGGGCGCTCTGCGACACAGCCAGGGCGTAGTCGGTATTGGTGCCCAGGCTGAAGCAGCCGTCCGAATCCATGGGCGCCACCGTGGTCAGCAGCACATCCACGTCCACCTGCCGGCTGAGGACGTGCGGCGCCTGGCTGAAGGCGGTGGGGATGAAATCCACCACCGGCAGGTCGTGCGACCCCGCCTCCTTGTCCAGGGCGCGCTCCAGCCCGCCGTGGAACAGGCTGACCGGCCGGACGCGGTGGCGCAGGTCGGACCGCAGCAGGGGGGCGGCGTTGGCGAAGGCCAGCAGGTAGTAGAGCGAGAGATCGCCCACCTGCCCCGCCTCGGCCCGCCGGGCCAATGCGCGCAGCAGGGCCGGCGGCTGCGACACGCCCAGGCCCATGGCGATGCGGGACCCGGAGGGAATCAGGCCCACGGCCGCCTCCGCCGCCATGCGGCGCGCGGCATAGGCCTCGGCGTATGGTCCCATTTTCATCCTCCCGTCCGGCTTGTTCGGACCATCCTGGCATGAAGCCCGGCCGCCGCCACCCCGTTTTTACCGGTCCCCGCTGCCCGGCCGGCCGCTGTAACAAACAAGCCCTATCACCATCCAGATTCGGCCCAATCGCGGACACAATCCGGCGGCACAAGTAACTGCAGGGCAAACTTGAGTATTATCCACGCCCGCGTAGCGAACCACTAAGTTTCACCGAGACCGGACCCTGATCCCGGTTGATGGCGCCGCCTTCCCGCCGCCCTGGGCATTGCGGGAACCTTCCCCTGGTCTTTGGGGTTAAGGCACACGCGGCGCGCCCCATGCGGGTCCGGCTGATCGAAGACGAAGGAGATGGACATGCGGATGCATTTGCTTGCGGCCACGCTGTTGGCCACCGGTCTGATCGGCGGCACGGCCCTGGCCCAGACCGCCGATACCCCGGCCACCGGCCCGAACGACACGATTTCCCCGCCCGAGGCCAATTCCCCGCCGCCCGCCCCCATGGGTGACGAGGGCATGATCGGCCCGGCGACCACCACCACGACCTCTTCCCAGTCCTACAGCACCGAGAGCCACACCTACATCGTGCGGCCCAAGGGCATGATCTCGACCGGCACCGGCAAGGTGAACACCGCCATGAAGCCGGGCGACACCGTGCCCAAGCCCACCTGCCTGGAGGGCACGGAGCCGCGCGTGTGGACCGCCCCGGTGGTGTTCGGCATGCCGCAGGGCAAGGGCCGGGTGGAAGGCATCGACACCTGGGTCGAGAACCAGGGCGGCCAGTGGGTGATCAAGTCGGCCATGCGGGCCGGCGAAGGCGACGCCCCGGTCAGCGACAAGGGCCAGGGCGGCTGGGTCGAGGTCAGCACCATGTGCGCCCTGCCCGGCGTGACCGACAGCCAGCGTGAGGCCGGCGCCATGCAGGGCGCCATGAACTAAACGTGGCCCATGTCTGACGCGTCTGACGCGTGAAGGGCGGTTCCCAGCCGGGGGCCGCCCTTCTCATATGCGGGATCAGATATCCTGGACGTCGATGACGCCGGGGATGGAGCGCAAGGCGGACCGGCTGGCGCTGCTGATCTGGTAGGCCTGGGGCAGCACCAGTTCCACCTCCAGCCGGTCGATCTCCACCATCAGGTGGATCTTGCCCCGGCCGGCGGGCAGGCGCTTCAGTACCGTCTGCAAGCCTTCCACCGGCGCCTGGTCCTTCAGCGTCACCCGCAGGCCGGACGCGACCTTGGCGACCTCGTCCTCCAGCAGTTGCACGCCGCTGCCGGTCAGGCGCAGCTCCTCCCCGTTCTGCTGCACGTCCACCGTCATCAGCACGGCCTTGCCCGGCTCCAGATGCTCGCGCGCCGGGGCCAGCGCCTCGGAGAACAGGGTCACCTCATACACGCCGGAGGCGTCCGACATGCCGATGAAGGCGAAGCGGTTGCCGCTCTTGGCCGTGCGCTCCTGCCGGGCGACGACGATGCCCGCCATGCGGAAGCGGGTGGAGCCGCCGCCGCGCGCCACGATGCCGGGCAGGTCGGCGAAACGCACCACCTTCAGCTTGGCCAAGGGGGCGGCGAACGCGTCCAGCGGATGGGCCGACAGATAGAAGCCGATGGCCTCGAACTCGTGCCGCAGCTTTTCCAGCGGTTCCCAATCCACCACGCGCGGCAGTTCCGGCGCCTTCAGCGGGGCGGACGCGCCGAACAGGCTGTTCATGCCGCTCTCGCGCTCGGCCGCCTCGGCCTGGGCGTAGCGCAACATGATTTCGATGGCGGAATGAACCTGGTGGCGGTTGGGCACCAGGCTGTCGAAGGCGCCGGCGGCGGCCAGGTTTTCCAGCTGGCGCTTGTTGATGACCTTGTTGTCCAGGCGGCGGGCGAAGTCGAACAGGTCGCGATAAGGGCCATTGGCGTCCCGCTCCGCCACCACCGCCGCCATGGCCGGCCCGCCCACGCCCTTGACCGCCGCCAGGGCGTAGCGCACGGCGCGGTCGCCGTTGGGCAGATTCTCCACGCGGAAGATGTCGCCCGAGTGGTTGATGTCCGGTGGCAGCAGCTTGATCTTCAGCCGGTCCAGTTCCTGCCGGAACTGGTTCAGCTTGTCGGTGTTGCCCAGATCCAGCGTCATGGACGCGGCCATGAACTCCACCGGGTAGTTGGCCTTGAGATAGGCCGTCTGGTAGGCGACCAGGGCGTAAGCGGCGGCGTGCGACTTGTTGAAGCCGTAGCCGGCGAACTTGTTCACCTGGTCGAAGATAAGACCCGCCTGTTCCGCGTCCACCCCGCGCGCCGTGGCGCCGTCGACGAACTTGGAGCGTTCCTTCTCCATCTCCTCCTTGATCTTCTTGCCCATGGCGCGGCGCAGCAGGTCGGCGCCGCCCAGGCTGTACCCGGCCAGCACCTGGGCGATCTGCATCACCTGTTCCTGGTACACCATGATCCCGAAGGTCTCCTTCAGGATGGGCTCCAGCGAGGGATGCATGTAGTCGGGCTCCTCCTGCCCGTCCTTGACCTTGATGTACTTGGGGATGTTGTCCATCGGGCCCGGCCGGTACAGCGAAACCAGCGCGATGATGTCCTCGATGCGGTTGGGCTTCATGCGGCGCAGCACGTCGCGCATGCCCGAACTTTCCAGCTGGAACACGCCTGACGCCTCGGCCCGGCCCAGCAGCCTGTAGGTCTTTTCGTCGTAGAGGTCGAGGTTGAGCAGGTCCAGGTCGGGATTGCGCGGCCGGATCAGCTCCACCGCCTTCTGCAGCACGGTCAGGGTCTTCAGGCCCAGGAAGTCGAACTTCACCAGGCCGGCCAGTTCCACATACTTCATGTTGAACTGGGTGACCGGCATGTCCGACCGGGGATCGCGGTACAGCGGCACCAGTTGGTCCAGCGGGCGGTCGCCGATCACCACGCCGGCGGCGTGGGTGGAGGCGTGGCGGTACAGGCCTTCCAGCTTCAGCGCCACGCCGATCAGGCGATCCACCGTCTCATCCTGGCGGCGCATCTCCTGCAACAGCGGCTCGCCGTCCAGCGCCTCCTGCAGGGTGACGGGGTTGGCCGGGTTGTTGGGCACCATCTTGCAGATGCGGTCGACCTGGCCGTAGGGCATCTGCAGCACGCGCCCCACGTCGCGCAGCACGGCACGGGCCTGCAGCTTACCGAAGGTGATGATCTGGGCCACGCGGTCGTGGCCGTATTTGGCCTGGACGTAGCGGATGACCTCGTCACGGCGGTCCTGGCAGAAGTCCACGTCGAAGTCGGGCATGGACACGCGTTCGGGGTTCAGGAAACGCTCGAACAGCAGACCGAAACGGATGGGGTCCAGGTCGGTGATGAGCAGCGACCAGGCGACCAGCGAGCCGGCGCCCGAGCCGCGGCCCGGCCCCACGGGGATGCCGTTGTCCTTGGCCCACTTGATGAAGTCCGACACGATGAGGAAGTAGCCGGGGAACTTCATCCGCTCGATGACGGACAGCTCGTAATCCAGGCGCTCGCGGTAGCGCTTCTCCGTGTCCGCCTTCTCCTCCTCCCCCATCTCGGGCGTGAAGACATAGCGGTTCAGGCGGAAGGTCAGGCCGTCATGGGCCTGGGCGCGCAGCTCCTCCGCCTCCGTCCGGCCTTCCACGGTGGGGAAGTTGGGCAGGATGGGGTTGATCTTGCGCGGCATGTAGGCGCAGCGCTGAGCCACCACCACCGTGTTGTCCACCGCCTCCGGCAGGTCGGCGAACAGCGCCCGCATCTCCTGGGCACTCTTGAAGTAGTGGTCCGGCGTCAGGCGGCGGCGGTCGTCCTGCATGATGAAGGCGCCGTCGGCGATGCACAGCAGGGCGTCGTGCGCCTCGTACATGTCGGCGGTGGCGAAGTAGCAGTCGTTGGTGGCGACCAGCGGCAGGTCGTGGGCGTAGGCCAGATCGACCAGCGCGCCCTCGATGCGCTGCTCCGCCCGGCCGATGGCCGTGTCCTTGTCATGCCGCATCAGCTCGACATAGAGGCGCCCCGGGAACAGGCGCTTCAGTTCCAGCAGCAGCTCGGCCGCGGCCGGCGCCTGGCCCTCCAGCAGCAGGCGCCCCACCCCGCCGTGGATGCCGCCGGTCAGCGCGATCAGGCCATCGCTATGCCCGTCCAGCGCCGCCATGGACACCTGGGGCTCCAGCCCCGGCTCCGTCTCCATGTACGCCTTGCTGATCAGTTCCATCAGGTTGGCGTAGCCCGTGGCGTTCTGGGCCAGCAGCACCAGCTGGTCGGCGCCGAAGGTGCCGGGGCGCTGCGGCCCGCGCGTGGTGGCGACGGGACCCCAGCGGCCGATCCACATCTGGCAGCCGACAATGGGCTGCACGCCCGCGTCCGACGCCGCCATGGCGAATTCCAGGCTGCCGAACAGGTTGCCGGTGTCCGTCACCGCCACCGCCGGCATGGCGTTCTTGGTGCACAGCTTCACCAGTTCCTTCACCTTGATCGCCCCCTCGGACAGCGAGTAGGCGGAATGGGTGCGCAGGTGGATGAAGCCGGGATGGGACATGGGGGCGGAACGGTCCGGGACAGGGGCGGGATAGGCAGTTTACGAAGGCCGCGAAGGCCGCGTCACCTGTCCTCTCGGCAACCCCGATTCCCCCAATGAAAACGCCCACCTGGAGAGGGCGCCGGACGGGTCCGGCACCACCCCAGGTGGGCGCTGTACTCTACGCTGTCGCGACTCAGGCGGCCTGGACCGAGGAGCGGATCAGGTGGTCGAAGGCGCCCAGGGAGGCCTTGGCCCCCTCGCCCATGGCGATGATGATCTGCTTGTAGGGCACCGTGGTGACGTCGCCGGCGGCGAAGATGCCGGGGACGGAGGTTTCACCATGGTGGCCGACGATCACCTCGCCGCGCTGGGTCAGTTCCACCGTGCCGCGCAGCCAGTCCGTATTGGGCAGCAGGCCGATCTGCACGAAGATGCCCTCCAGCGCCAAGCGGTGCGTCTCGCCCGTGGTGCGGTCCTTGTAGACCAGGCCGTTCACCTTGTTGCCGTCGCCCGTGACCTCGGTGGTCTGGGCCTGGGTCAGGATGGTGACGTTGGCCAGGCTTTTCAGCTTGGTCACCAGCACCGCGTCGGCGCGCAGCTGGCTGTCGAACTCCAGCAGCGTGACATGGGCGACGATGCCGGCCAGATCGATGGCCGCCTCGACGCCGGAGTTGCCGCCGCCGATCACCGCCACGCGCTTGCCCTTGAACAGGGGGCCGTCGCAGTGCGGGCAGAAGGCAACGCCCTTTGTCTTGTACTGTTCCTCGCCCGGCACCTTCATCTCGCGCCACCGTGCGCCGGTGGCCAGGATCAGGGCCTTGGCCTTCAGCTTGGCGCCGCTTTCCAGCGTCACTTCGTGCAGGCCGTCGACCGTGGCCAGGGCCTTGGCGCGCTGCTGGTTCATGATGTCCACCTCATAGGTGCGGACATGCTCTTCCAAGCTGCGGACCAGCTTCGGCCCTTCCGTCGCGGTGACGGAGATGAAGTTCTCGATGCCCAGCGTGTCCATGACCTGGCCGCCGAAGCGCTCGGCCACGATGCCGGTGCGGATGCCCTTGCGGGCGGCATAGATGGCGGCCGCGGCACCGGCGGGGCCACCGCCCACCACCAGCACGTCGAAGGGGTCCTTGGCGTCGATCTTGGCGGCCTCGCGGGCGACGGAGCTGGTGTCCAGCTTCGCCAGGATCTCCTCCAGCTCCATGCGGCCCTGGCCGAAGGGCTCGCCGTTCAGGAAGATGGCCGGCACGCCCATGATCTGGCGCCGGGTCACCTCATCCTGGAAGACGCCACCATCGATCATCTCATGGCGGATGCGGGGGTTCAGCACCGCCATCAGGTTCAGGGCCTGCACCACGTCCGGGCAGTTGTGGCAGGTCAGCGAGATGAAGGTCTCGAAGTGGTAATCGCCCTCGATGGCCTTGATCTGCGCGATGACCTCGTCGCTGACCTTGGGCGGATAGCCGCCGGCCTGCAGCAGCGCCAGCACCAGCGAGGTGAACTCGTGGCCCATGGGCAGGCCGCTGAAGCGGATGCCGATGTCGCCGGCCGGGCGATTGACGGTGAAGGACGGGCGGCGGCCGGCGCCATCCACGTTCTCGTTGATGTTCACCAGGGTGGAGGCTTCGGCGATGTCGGCCAGCAGCTCCATCATCTGGCGGGAGGTGGCGCTATCGTCCGGGTAAGCAACAATCTCGATCGGCTGCTTCACCCGTTCCAGATAGGCCTTCAATTGGGTCTTGAGATTGGCGTCCAACATCGGGGCGGGCTTTCTGGCGGAGATTGGGGGAAAGGGCGGGCAAAGAGGGAGCGGTCACCGGCGCCAGGAAAGGCGGCCAGATGGGCATTTTGAAACGTAATGTCACAGGCGGACTGTTCAAGCGGGCGCGCCACCGATGACGTCGCGGCGGCATCGCGGCCCGGACCTAAGCCTCCGAGGGCGCTAGGCCGGGAGGCATCCGGGGACCCGAAGGCCCCCGGACAGGGACCGGGACGTCGCCGTCCCGGTCCGGCATCAACCAACGAGGGATCAGATCTTGCCGACCAGATCCAGCGACGGCTTCAGGGTCTCGGCACCCTCGGTCCACTTGGCCGGGCACACTTCGCCGGGGTGGGCGGCGACGTACTGGGCGGCCTTCACCTTGCGCAGCAGCTCACCCGCGTCACGGCCAATGCCGTTGTCGTGGATTTCGCACAGCTTGATCTGGCCTTCGGGGTTGATCACAAAGGTGCCGCGCAGGGCCAAGCCCTCTTCCTCGATCAGGACGTCGAAGTTGCGGGCCAGCACGGCGGTCGGGTCGCCGACCAGCGGGTACCCCACCTTGGAGATGGTGTCAGAGGTGTCGTGCCAGGCCTTGTGAGCGAAGTGGGTGTCGGTCGACACGCCGTAGATCTCCACGCCCAGCTTCTGGAACTCGGCGTAGTTGTCAGCCAGGTCGCCCAGCTCGGTCGGGCACACGAAGGTGAAGTCGGCCGGGTAGAACACCACCACGGACCACTTGCCCTTCAGGTCGGCTTCGGTCACGGGCACGAACTTGCCGTTGTGGTAAGCGGTCGCCTTGAAGGGCTTCACTTCGGTATTGATGAGAGACATCGTTAATTCCTTGGCTGTTGAATTAATGAATCGCGGTTGGTTTCGGCGGGGCGCCCCGGCCGCGACCCCCATCCGGGACCCTGCGGCGTTCGCCCTTCCGACGAACAGGACCATACCGGCATCTTAGAATAATTCCAATTATAAAAATTGAGAGCCGTTTGCAGTCGCAGCATGCCAGCGTCGCGATGCGCGACGGGCCCCACCCCTTGGCATGGCGCCGGGCGGGGCGATTGGGCGGGGTGATGGTCCCGGACCAACCGGTGCGGGCCGGCCGGGTCCCACCTTATAAGCAGCGGCGGTGAAGCGCCACCCGCTAAGCCCCTCATCCCTGGGGGATGGTCAAGCCCTCGCCCCTGCAGGCGGCGACGAAGTCATTCAACACCTTGCCTATCACCTGCGGCACCATGGCCTTGGACTTGGCCATGGTCTGCTGCATGACCTTTGGCATCTGGGTGATCAGCTTGGCGCCGGCCGGCGTGTCATAGAACGCCAGCACCTGCTCCAGCTCCGCTTCCGTGAACAGCTCCGCATAGGTCGTGGCGATGGCGTCGGTCATGGGGGCCAGGGCCGTTTTGAAATCCGGCAGCAACCGCTTGTCGACCAGGCCCTGCACGTCGGCCTCCCGACCCGGGTTGGCGATCTTCAGCTTCTGCACCAGGGGATCGATGGCCACAGGCAGTATCTGCTGCATCAGGTCGCCGGTGTGCGTCTTCTCTATCAGCTTGTGCGCCAGCTCCAGCGATTTCGGCGACGGTGTTCCGGCATTCTGGGCGAAGGCCGGAACGGCGACCATGACCCACGCGCCGATCAAGCCGGCGGCAATTCCCTTCAACAAGCGCATTCCCCTTCCAGTAAGGCCGAATTCGGCGCCGCCAGCGTAACCCGTCACCCGGTCGGGCGCGACAGCGAACCGCCACTTATGGCTGAATGTCGCAGGGAAGATTACATCGGTAGGACGACCCTTCACCCCTGGGGCACGACCAGGCCCTTGCCCTTGCAGGCGGTGACGAAGTTTCCCAGCACGGGACCCAGGGCCTGGGGCAGGACGGCCTGCGCCCGGGCCCGGCCCCGCTGCTGCACGCCCGGCATCTCCTTCAGCATCTTGGCCCCCGCCGGCGAGTCGTAGAAGGCCAGGATGGCCGAAAGCTCCGCCTCGGTGAAGCGCGCGGCGTAGGCCTGGGCATAACCGTCGATGACTGGCGCCATGGCCTTGCGGAAATCCGGCAGCAGCGTGCGCTCGAACAGGGCGTCGACATCGGCCTCGCGCCCCGGGTTGGCGGCCTTCAGGTTGAAGGTCAGCGGCTGGACGGTGGCGCCCAGGACCTGCTGCATCAGGTCGTCGGCGTTGACCCTGTCCGCCAGCGCCCGGGCCAGTTCCAGGGCCTTCGGTGTGGGCACCGCCACCTGGGCCAAGGCTGGCGCCGCCACCATCATGACCACCAGGTACAGCCCAGCCACGCGGGCGGCGATTCTCTTGCGCATTCCCGTTCCTCCCGTCATGGCCCCTGTCATAGCTACGGGGCCTTATGTCAGGTGACCTTAGCGCCAGGGGTGCGGGATTCGGAAGATGGGGGGCGGCCCTCTACGCCTAAATGCCAAACGCCGCCGCCCGGCATCCCGGACGGCGGCGTCGCTGATCGGTACGGCGATGGCGCGCCGGCTCAGCCCGGCTGGTACAGCTGGTCGAAGGTGCCGCCATCGGCGAAGTGGGTCTTGTGGGCGTCGTGCCAGCCGCCGAACGTGGTGATGTCGAACAGCTCCACCTTGGCGAACTTGTTCACCACCTCCTGCAGCACCACCGGGTCGCGCGGACGGTAGAAGTGCTTGGTGGCCAGGATCTGGGCCGGCTGGGTGTACAGCGTCTGCAGGTAGGCCTCCGCCACCCGGCGGGTGCCGTGGCGGTCCACCACCTTGTCCACCACCGCCACCGGCGGCTCCGCCAGGACGGAGACGGACGGGGTCACCAGCTCGAACTCGCCCGGGCCCAGTTCCTGGATGGCCAGGTAGGCCTCGTTCTCCCAGGCGAGCAGCACATCGCCCAGGCCGCGCTGCACGAAGGTGGTGGTGGCGCCACGCGCGCCGGTGTCCAGCACCGGCACCTTCTTGAACAGCGCCTTGATGAAGTCGCGGGCCGCCGCGTCGCCGCCCTTGGCGCGGGCGTAGCCCCAGGCCGCCAGGTAGTTCCAGCGGGCGCCGCCGGATGTCTTGGGATTGGGGGTGATGACCTCCACCCCCGGCTTCAGCAGGTCCGGCCAGTCCTTGATGCCCTTGGGGTTGCCCTTGCGCACCAGGAACACGATGGTGCTGGTGTAGGGTGTGGAATTGAAGGGCAGGCGCTTCTGCCAATCCTTATTGATCAGGCCGCCATTCTCGACGATAGCGTCGATATCGTAGGCCAGCGCCAGCGTGACCACGTCGGCCTCCAGCCCGTCGATGACGGCGCGGGCCTGCTTGCCCGACCCGCCGTGCGAGGTGTTGACGCTGACCTGATCGCCGCCCGAGGCCTTGGCCCATTCCTTGGCGAACAGGTCGCCGTATTCCTTGTAGAATTCGCGCGTCGGGTCATAGGAGACGTTCAGCAGCTGCGAGGCGGAGCGCGCACGCACCGACCCCAGCATGGCCACGCCGGCGGCACCCGCCATGGCGGTCAACAGTGTTCTGCGATGCATCGGATTCCCCCTCGGTAGTGCGAGCCCCGGCCCGGAATCTGATGTCCTGACCCCGGAGCCCCGGCGGAGGAAGACGCCGCCCTGCGACAGGACATCGCACCCCACCCGCGCTGTTGACGCCCATGACAAACGACACCGCAATCTGTGTCAACCGAAACATTAATAACAAATAATTGATGTTATTATGAGTCGTCCAGATTCCCTGGTGCCCGATTGCGCCGCCAAGCCAAGGCTTTGCCTGGATCCGCCACAATTAACCAAAATGCCGATGTGGAATTGGAAGCGGATCACACCATGTCGGCGCATGGCAGTGTTGCGGCCCCCCATCCGTTCCCCGCGTCGTCACCGTCGCCCTTCCCGCAATTTTGTCACAGAAGCTTGAAGGAAAATGGTTTTCCATAACCCGAGGCCATCGCCCCAGCCGTGGTGCCGGGCCTGGGACTATCCGGATGCCAGAACGCTAGAACCTCGACAAACATGCCGTTTACGAACACATTATGAGAGAACGTTGACGCTTTCACAGGAATATTCCGTACAATGTCCGCCGCCTTCCCCCTGTTCCTGACACTGACCGGCCAGACGGTGCTGATCGTCGGTGGGGGGGAATTGGCCCTGCGCAAGGCGCGCCTGGTGGCGGGCGCCGGCGGCGACGGCCGCGGCGCACGCTTGGTGGTGGTGGCGCCCGAAGTGCACCCGGACCTGGCCGCGCTGGCCGCCGAGGTGCGCCGCCGCCCCTTCGCCGCCTCTGATTTGGATGGCGTCACCTTGGTGTTCGCCGCCGGCGAGGATGAGGATGAGGCGGCCCGGGTGGCCGACCTCGCCCGCGCCCGGGGCCTGCTGGTCAACGTGCCGGATCGCCCCGCCCTGTCCACCTTCATCATGCCGGCCATCGTCGACCGGGGGCCCATCACGGTGGCCATTTCCACCGGCGGCACCTCACCCGTCCTGGCCCGCCGCCTGCGCGCCCGCATCGAGGCGGCGCTGGAACCGGGCCTGGGGCGGCTGGCCACCTTCCTCGACGGCTTCCGCACCGCCGTCCGCGCTGTGAAATCCGACGAGACCGCGCGCCGCCGCTTCTGGGAGCGGGTGATCGACGGCCCCGTCGCCCAGCGCTTCCTGGCCGGTGACGAGGCTGGCGCGCATGAGCAGCTGGTGAAGGCCCTGAACGCCGGTGATGCCGGTGACGCCATCGAAGGCGGCTCCGTCGCCTTGGTGGGTGCCGGCCCCGGCGACCCGGATCTGCTGACCCTGCGCGCCCTGCGCGTGCTGCAGAACGCCGACGTGGTGGTGCATGACAAACTGGTGGACGACCGCATCCTGGATTACGTCCGCCGCGACGCCCGCCGCGTCTATGTCGGCAAGTCCAAGTCCTGCCACACCGTCAGCCAGGATGAGATCAACGCCCTGCTGGTGCGCGAGGCCCAGGCCGGCCACCGTGTTGTCCGGCTGAAGGGCGGCGACCCCTTCATCTTCGGCCGGGGGGGCGAGGAGATGGCCGTGCTGCGCGCCGCCGGCGTGGCGGTGGAACTGGTGCCCGGCATCACTGCCGCCGTGGGCTGCGCCGCCGCCACCGGCATTCCCCTGACCCATCGCGGCCTGGCCCAGGGCATCACCCTGGTGACCGCGCATGGCGCCGCCGCCGAGGGCGGTTCGGCCGAGCCCGCCATCGACTGGACGGCCCTGGCCCGCCTGGACCACACGCTGGCCGTCTACATGGGCCTGAGCAAGGCCGGCCTGGTGGCCGAGCGCCTGATCGCCGCCGGCAAGGCGCCCGGCACCCCGGTCGCCGTGGTGCAGAATGGCACGCGCCCGGACCAGACCCTGGCCGTGGGCCGACTGGCCGACCTGGGCGCGCTGGCCGCCGGCCTGGCCGGTCCCGCCCTGATCCTGGTGGGGGAGGTCGTGACCCTGGCCGACCCCTCAAAAATCGCCGCCGATATTTTCACCACCGTTAGCTCCGCCCCGGGCCGCCTCGGCGACACGACCCCGGAACGCGGGCTGAAAGCCGCCGTCTGAAGAGGATAGTCCCATGGCCCGCGTTACCGACGCCCCCAAGGTCGTCACCGCCAACCGCCTGCAGGACGGCGCCGTCGTCTGGCTGACCGCCGCCGGTACGTGGTCCACCCGCGTGGCCGACGCCCAGGTTCAGACCGACGCGCCCTCGGCGGAGACGGCCCTGGGCATCGCCCGCGCGTCTGCCGCCCGGCAGGAGGTGGTGGAGCCCTATGCCGTGGACGTGGTGGTGGAAGCCACCGGCCCCCGGCCCCTGAAGACGCGGGAGTGGATCCGCGCCGCCGGCCCCAGCATCGACGCCATCCCCACGGCGGCGTGACGTCGGCGCCCCCAAAATTCCCGCATGAATGAAGATCACATCGAGCTTGCCGTCATGAGCCCCTCCGCCGCCGCCCGTCAGATCGACCCGCCCGCCAACGGCCTGCCCAGCCATGCCGGCATCTACCACTACGACCAAGTGGACCGCGATTTCCTGAAGGAGCGGGTGGAGCAGTTCCGCCGCCAGGTGGCCCGCCGCCTGGCCGGGGAGCTGACGGAGGACGAGTTCAAGCCGCTGCGCCTGATGAATGGCCTGTACCTGCAGCTGCACGCCTACATGCTGCGCATCGCCGTGCCCTACGGCATCCTGACCAGCCGCCAGGTGCGCCAGTTCGGCCGCATCGCCCGGCAGTACGACAAGGGCTTCGGCCACTTCACCACCCGCCAGAACCTGCAGTTCAACTGGATCAAGCTGGTGGATGTGCCCGCCATCCTGGACCTGCTGGCCGAGGTGGACATGCACGCCATCCAGACCAGCGGCAACTGCATCCGCAACGTGACCTCCGACCAGTTCGCCGGTGTGGCCAGCGATGAGGTGGTGGACCCCCGCCACTATGCCGAGGTGCTGCGCCAGTGGTCGACGCTGCACCCGGAATTCTCGTTCCTGCCGCGCAAGTTCAAGATCGCCATCACCGGCAGCAGCGCCGACCGCGCCGCCATCTGCATCCACGACGTGGGCCTGATCGCCAAGCGCGACGCCGAGGGTGCCGTCGGGTTCGAGGTCTATGTCGGCGGCGGCCTGGGCCGCACGCCCTTCATCGCCAAGAAGCTGCGCGACTTCCTGCCCGAGGATGAACTGATCGCCTATCTGGAGGCGGTCTTGCGCGTCTACAACGCCTATGGCCGGCGCGACAACATCTACAAGGCGCGCATCAAGATCCTGGTGCATGAGTTGGGCATCGACACCTTCCGCGACGAGGTGGAGGCCGAGTTCGCCCGCATGCCGGTGGCCCAGTACCGGCTGGAGCCGGCCATCCTGGACGGCATCCGCGCCCGCTTCGCCAGCCAGCCCTATGAGGTGCTGGAGCCCATCTCAGGCGTCCTGGCCCGGGCACGGCTGGAGGACCAGGCTTTCAACCGCTGGGTCCGCACCAATGTCGCCGCCCACCGCCAACCGGGCTATGCCATCGCCACCATCACCCTGAAGCCGGCGGGCGGCATTCCAGGCGACGTCTCGGCGGAGCAGGTGGATGTCATCGCCGACCTGGCCGACCGCTACAGCTTCGGCGAAATCCGGGTGACGCATGAGCAGAACCTGGTGCTGGCCCATGTGCGCCAGGACGACCTGCCGGCCTTGTGGAAGGCGCTGGCCGACATTGGCTTCGGCGAGGCCAATTCCGGCCTGATCACCGACATCATCGCCTGCCCGGGCCTGGACTACTGCGCCCTGGCCAACGCCCGCTCCATCCCCCTGGCCCAGCGCATTTCCGAGCGCTTCGCCGACCTGGACCGCCAGCACGACATCGGTGAGCTGAAGATCAAGATCAGCGGCTGCATCAACGCCTGCGGCCATCACCATGTCGGCCATATCGGCATCCTGGGCGTCGACAAGAAGGGGGTCGAAGCCTACCAGCTGACGCTGGGCGGCTCGGCCGCCGAGGTGGGCGCCATCGGCGACATCATGGGCCCGGCCCTGTCGGCCGACGAGACGCTGGACGCCATCGATGCCGTGGTCGGCGTCTATCTGGACCGGCGCCAGGACGGGGAACGCTTCCTCGACACCCTGGCCCGCATCGGTCACACCCCGTTCAAGGACAAGGTCTATGCCGCTCATTGAAACCGGAAAGCTGGTCGACGACGCCTGGGTGCACCTGGGTGACGACGACGCCCTGCCGGCGGCGGACGTGCCCGTCATCGTCAGCCTGGCCCGGTTCCACAAGGACCGCGACACCCTGGTGGGCCGCAACGGCGGCCTGGGCATCTGGCTCGCCAGCAGCCAGCACCCCAAGGATATCGCCGACCACCTGGCGGACTTCGCCCTGGTGGCGCTGGACTTCCCCAAGTTCCGCGACGGCCGCGGCTTCACCATCGCCCGCGAGCTGCGCGAGCATCTGGGCTATCGCGGTGTCATCCGCGCCACCGGCCACACCCTGCCCGACCAGTATCTGGCCCTGGTCCGCTGCGGCGTCAGCCAGGTGGAGATTCCGGAAGGCCGCGACCCGGCCCTGTGGGCCCACGCCCTGACCGAGATCAGCACCGCCTACCAGGTGTCGGTGGCGGGCCCCCTGTCCATGGCGCGGCTGTCGCGCCACAAGAAGACGGAGCATGCAGCGTGACCGCGACAGGCGACCGGGCGGCCGATCTGGCCCGGACCTACGCCGGCCTGACGGGCCCGGCATTGCTGGAACCCCTGCTGACGCGGGAACTGAAGGGTGAGATCGCCCTGGTTTCCTCCTTCGGCGCGGAATCCGCCGTGCTGCTGCACATGGTGGCGGAGATCGACCCGGCCACGCCGGTCCTCTTCCTGAACACCGGTAAGCTGTTTGGCGAAACCCTGCGCTACCGCCGTGAGCTGGTGGCGCGCCTGGGCCTGACCGACGCCCGGGAGATCAAGCCGCTGCCCGAAGATGTCGCCGCCCGCGACGCCGACGGCCTGCTGTGGCGCACCAACCCGGACGCCTGCTGCCGCTTCCGCAAGGTGGAGCCGCTGAACCGCGCGCTGGAGGGCTTCAGCGCCTGGATCACGGGGCGCAAGCGCTTCCAGGCCAGCACCCGCGCCGACCTGGTGACCATTGAGGCGGCCGAAGGCCGGCTGAAGGTCAACCCGCTGGCCGACTGGGACCGTGACGATCTGGTGGCCTATCTGGACCGCCATGACCTGCCGCGCCACCCGCTGGAAGCCGACGGCTATCTCTCCATCGGCTGCATGCCCTGCACCGACCGCGTCGCCCCGGGCGACGATGTGCGGTCCGGCCGCTGGTCCGGCATGGGCAAGACGGAATGCGGCATCCATCTGCCGCTGTCCGCCGTGGCGGCGCCCTCCAGCTAAGCCCGCGTCAACCCTGGGCCTCCTTCGGCACGGCCTGTGGGCCGGCGGCGGGCGCAAGGGTGGCGGGGCGCGAAACGGCGTCGCGCGGCTTGAACACCTCGCGCAGCTTGTCCACCGCGGCATCGAACATGGCGAACACCGCCTCCACGCTGTAGCCCGCCAGGAAGGCCGCGCCCAGCAGGGAGATCTGGGCAGAGGCCGTGGGCTCGATGGTGGCGACCACGCTCTTGTAGAACAGCCCGGTGGCCAGCCCCAGCGTCAGGCCCAGCGCCCGGCGCAGCACCATGCGGAAGCCCAGTTGCGGCATGAAGGAGGCGTTGACCACCGCCTCCGTCAGCACCCGCGCGATATAGGCGCAGGCACCCAGCAGCCCGAACAACGCCGGCAGGACGTACAGCGTCAGCGCCGTGCCGGCGCTCCAGGCCAATTCCACCGTGTGCAGCAGGATGGTGTCGGCATCCTCCCCCGAGGGGACGGCCGGCGCCCCCGCGTCCCGGCGCTGGCAATAGCCATGGGCATCGAAGCTGAGGGTCACGACACGGGAAAGCGGGTGGCAGATCCAGGGGGCGAGCAGCTTCGCCGCCGCCTGCCGCCGCAGTTGGACCAGCGGCTCCTGAGCCGCCGTCAGGGTGGAGGTTCCCTGGGTGTTGGTGTCCGCCCCCCCGTCGGCCATCGGGCGCTGCGCCGCCGCCCCCTCGATGAACAACAGCTGGCGCACCCCGGTCTGGGCCAGCAGGTTGGTGCCGTTGGCGGCGTGGATCTGCACGATGGCCGTGACCAGGGCCGCGCTCACCAGCCACAGGACGCCGCTGCGTATGGTCCTTTGCACCAGCCCCGCCCGGGTCAGGGAGCGCCACCAGCCCGCCAGGCCCAATTCGCGCCGGAACTCGCGGATATGGCGCAGGCTGGCGCTGGTGGCCGGCGCGATCACCACCGACAGCGCCTGGTAGACCACCCACAGCGCCTGCTTGTCCTCCAGGCTCAGCCGCTCCGGTGGGGTGGCGGTGACCCGCACCGCCGTGTCGATCACCGTCCGCTCCAGCGCCAGGCCCCGGCCGGCGGCGTAGCCCAGCATGATGCGCACGTCGTCCTGCCATTCGTCCCAGCGCTGGTGGTCGCGCGCGTCCATACCCGCCGTGGCCGGTGCCGCAGCGATTCCGTCTCCGTTCGTCCCATCGGTCATGGCCCGCCCTCCCCGCCTCAAGATCTCAATTAAAGAGATATGCGACACCAAAGTCTTTCTCTTTTTTAAGATCTTGGCATTCCGGTGGTCGGCCGCCATGCTTCGCCGGCCGGGGAAGACCCCGCCCCTTCACCCGCACCGGAGAACCGCCATGGCCTGGCTATGGTTGCTGCTGGCCGGCCTGTCCGAAGTAGGCTGGGCCGTGGGCCTGAAATACGCCGACGGCTTCACCCGCTTGGTCCCGTCCGTCCTCACCATCGCCGCCATGGGCGTCAGCCTGGGCATGCTGGGCCTGGCCTTGCGCACCCTGCCGCTGGGCACGGCCTACGCAGTGTGGACGGGCATCGGCACGCTGGGCACGGTCATCGCCGGCATCCTCCTGTTCAACGAGCCGGCGACGGCCCTGCGCCTGGCCTGCATCGGCCTGATCGTGGCCGGCATCGCGGGCCTGAAGCTGGCGCACGGGTGACCCTAGATCACCCAGGTGACCACCATGGCGGTGTCCACCACCGCCATGGCGGCCATGCAGACCCAGCCCAGGACGCGCAGGACCGGTGGCAGGACGAAGTCGCCCATGATCTCGCGCTTGGTCGCCATGCGCATCATCATGACGATGACCGGCACGGCCACCAGGCCGTTGACCACCGCGCTCCAGAACAGGGCTTTCACCGGGTCCATGTCGATGACGTTCATGACCGAGCCCACGGCCATGGCCAGCAGAATGGCGCCGTAGAAGGCCTTGGCCTTGTCCCAGGGCCGCGCCAGGCCCACCGGCCAGCGGCGTGCCTCGCCCAGCGCATAGGCCGCCGATCCCGCCAGCACCGGCAGGGCCAAGAGGCCGGTGCCGATGATGCCCAGGGCAAAGATGGCAAAGGCGAAGGTGCCGGCGATGGGGCGCAACGCCTCCGCCGCCTGGCTTGAGGTCTGGATGTCGGTGACGCCGTGGACATGCAGGGTGGCGGCGGTAGTGATGATGATGAACAGCGCCACGCCGTTGGACAGCAGCATGCCGATGTAGGTGTCCAGGCGGATGCGCCGCAGTTCCTCCGGCGCCTGTTCCGGCGCCTTTTTCAGGGGCCGAGCCTCGGGGTCGCCCTTTTCCTCCTCCACCTCCTGGTCCGCCTGCCAGAAGAACAGGTAGGGGCTGATGGTGGTGCCGAAGACGGCGACAACAGCCACCAGATACTCCGATTTCAGCGAAACCGGCGGGTGGATCACCGCATGGCCCAGCTCGGCCCAGGGGATGGGCACCACCAGCACGGTGGCGACATAGGCGAACAGCGACAGCGTCAGCCATTTCAGGATGGAGACGTAGCGGCAGTAGGGCACCAGAATCTGCAGGGCGGCCGAGGCGCCGCCGAACAGCAGCACGTACAGCCATTGCGGCCCGCCGATCAGCAGGCCCAGGGCTGCCGCCATGGCCCCCAGGTCGGCGCCAATGTTGATGACGTTGGCCGCCACCAGCAGGAAGATGATGGCGTTGATGGTCAGCGGCGGGTAATGGCGGCGCAGGTTGCCGGCGATACCGTGCCCCGTCACCCGGCCGATGCGGGCGCTGATTTCCTGGATCGCCGCCATCAGCGGGTAGGTCAGGATCAGGGTCCAGGCCAGGCCGTAGCCGAACTGCGCCCCCGCCTGGGAATATGTCGCGATGCCGCTGGGGTCGTCATCGGACGCCCCGGTCACCAGGCCGGGGCCCAGGCATTGCCAGATGGTGCGGGGCTTTTTCGGCCCCCCGTCGCCAGTTTCGGAATCCCGCCCCGCCGGGGCGGGCGTGGGCACGGCTGTCGTTTCGGATGGCGCCGATCCCGGCTCCAGGGTGTCCAAGGCTAGCCTCCCCGCTGTCCCTTTGAAAGGTGGGCGAGCCGCACCCCGCGTGCGCACTCGCCCCACCCCTTAAAGATGCAGGCGGGATGCCTTGTTCCGTCCCGCTTCCAGGCTAGGCCGGTCAGGCGCCTTGCAGGACCGGCGGGTCACACTCCTCACACTCTTCCTTCAGCGCCTGTTCCGCCAGGCGGTCCAGGATCTGCTTCAGGTTGGCCAGATCGGTGGCGCAGCCCTGGGCCTCCGCCAGGATGCTGTCCATGATCTGAAAGCCCAGCGCCCGGTAGCTCTCGAATTGGGATTCGGAGAACCACTGGTCGGTGGTGGATTCGTGCGGGAAGGTGGGATGGCTGTTGGCATAGGCCTTCACGCCCGCCCCTTCATCGCAGTTATGGAAGCTGGCCTTGACGTACAGGATGATGCCCGGCTTGGCCGCCGGCCCGTCGGCCATGGCGTAGTCGATGACGCCCATGGCGTGATAGGGCACATCGGTCAGCGTCACCCCCGGCGCCGGCCGCGGCTGCATCTTCTGCAGTTCGTGGAAGCGGATGGGAATGCCGAAATCGATGCCGATCTTGCGCACAGCCATGCCCAGATCGGAGTAGGTGAAGGTGGGATCCTCACCGGCGTCGCTGATCACGATATAGCGGCAGCGGCGGCGGACCATCTCATAAAGGCCCAGATCCTCGAAATGGCCGCCGTCCGACAGGGCAACATAAGGCTGGTCGTCCGTCGTCAGGCCGAAGGCGTCCTTCACCAGGGGTGCCGCCGCCGTCGGCGGGCCGTTGCGGTACCAGGACTTCTCCCCCACCGGCGCCGGATTGCCCAGCCACCAGCCCAGCCGCATGTTCAGCAGGGTCAGCAGCAGGGACACGGTGGGCGAGGAGTGGTAGCCGGCGTTGGGATCCACCGCGGCGCCGGAGATGGCCATGGCCGTGCCCAGCGAGATGCCCGGGTTGGTGGGATCATCCTCCGGACGGGGTGGGCATTTCGGCTGGCGCGCGAACGGCCACAGGCGGAGCCGGCGGCCGCTGTGCGACGAGCCACCGTACTTCGAGGACGGCCGGAAGGCGCCGCGATAGGCCACCAGGGTGCCGCCCGGCTGGTCCAACAGGGGGCACAGCGACGCCGCCCCGCTGTGCAGCGGCGTGATGGTGAAGGACATGCCCTTGCGCTGCTGCCACGCCAGATTACGGGTGGAGATGACGTTCAGGGTCGTGTTCAGGACATGGAAGGGCCGCCAGTTGTCGCCCGTCCGGTCCTCACGCTTCGCCGGCCACAGCGACTGCATGGTGGGATTGTCGTCCATGTCGAAGCCGGTGAAGCGGTCCGGCTTGCGACCGATGTGCGATGCCCCGAGGAAGGCCCGGACCAAGCGGTTGCGGTAGAGGCCGTGCAGGGAGAAGCGGTTGATGTTGATGTACTTGGACGCGAAGAAGGCGATGATGCCCAGGATCACCCCCGCGATCACCAGCAGCGGCACCACCATGCTGCGCTCCTGCGCCTCCACCATGCCGCTCTGGAACAGCACCGACCCGGCGCTGTCCGGCAGGATGAGGTAGTTGCCGTAGGAGATCAGGTAGGCGAACAGGGAGTCGCGCAGCACCACCAGGTCGATGACCGCCGACCCCAGCACCAGCAGCAGGGCGAAGAACAGGGGCGCCGACAGGCTGGCCGCCACATTGTAGGCGATGGCCACGGGGCTGCGGTTGGGGGCCTGGTTGGACGGCTGGGCCGAGGTGCGGCCGCTGCCGCCCGTCAGCCAGCCGACCATGGCGGTGGCGCCGCCGCCGGCCACCATCCAGTCGAACAGGGCCTGCGTGCCCAGTTCCACCTGCCCGGCCGTCCACGACCCCAGGAGCGCCAGGGCCACGCCGGCGATCCAGGCGATGCAGATCGCCAGGTACCAGCCGGCCGACCGCGCGAACCACTCGCGCTGCTCATCCGAGCGGGGGGTGTTGCTGGTCAGCGCCACATAGCAGGTCTCGGCCATCAGCTGCGACACCAGCAGCCACGGCGGCGCGAACAGCAGCAACAGCAGCAGGCGCACGGCCGGATCACCGCCGGAGCCGATGATATGGGCGCCGAAGCCCAGGAAGGCGCCGTAGGCGATGCCCGCAACCAGCCAGCCCCAGGTGGTGCGGTGCTTCAGCCGCGCCCAGCGCTTGAGGTCCAGCAGCGCGGTGAACAGCTCCCCCGTCGTGAGCAGGGTGATGAGCTGGGCCGCCCCGTAGACGACGAAGCCGAGGATGCCGCCGAAGACCAGCAAGTCGGCCAGCGGCGTGACGATCAGCAGCTGATAGCCGATGGTGGTGTCCAGGGCCCCGGTCCAGGCGACGCCGGCCAGGAACATGGGCAGCAGGTTGCCCTTGAGGAATTGTCCCTGTGTTGGGCTGGCCGTGCCGCTGAGCCTCATGGCGCGTAGCGTGAACCTTAGTCCTATGAGCACGAGGGCCAGGGAGATGACAGCCAGGATGACCAGGGCCAAGCCGTACTTCTGGTCGCCGAAGGGATGCGACAGCCAGGCCACGCCCACGGCAGCCAGCTTCACCACCACCAGGCTCAACAGGAACAGCGGGATCAGCAGCACCCAGTTCAGCAGCAGGTTGCGCAGGATCATCGCCGCCGCCGCCCAGGTGTCGGCCGAGACCAGGCCCACCTTGGGCGTCAGATAGTTGCTGTCGCGGCGCAGGTCGCCGATGGCCGTGGGTTCAACGGCGCTGACCTCATGGCCGCGGGTGTTCAGCTGCGGCAGCACGTCGGCATAGGGCTGGCGCGAAAGCCAGGCCGACAGCCAGCTGCCGATATAACCGCCGCCGGAGACGGTGGAAAGATAGTTGAACTGGCCCAACAGCGCCTTGTCCGGCGGCGGCAGGCGGAAGTCCTTGCAGGGCCGCGGCCGGGCGGCCAGCGCCTGGATGATGCCTAAGCCGAAGGTGGCGCTGCGGATGCCGCCGCCCGACAGGCAGAGGGCGGTGGATTCCAGGGTGTTGAGCGCCAGGGTCAGGTCCTCGTCCTGCACCCCGTCGAGCACATGGTCACCATGGATGCTCTTGGCCTCGGCCCGCAGAACCTCGATGGTGCTAAGCGGATTGGTCATTGGTCTAGCCCCCTGATTCTCACGCCCGCGCCTGATGGCGGCGGTTCTGCTGGCAACGGGTCTGCTCGATGATCACCTCGGCCGCCTTCTCGCCGATCATGTAGACGGCGCTGACGATGAAGTAGCCGGGGATGCGCGGGAAAACGGAGGCGTCCACCACCCGCAAGCCCTTGACCCCATGGACGCGGAAGTCGCTGGACAGCACGCCACCCCCCGTGGCGCTGCCGATGGCGCAGGTGCAGGAGGCGTGGTGCCCCCAGGCATGGGTGCGCACGAAGTGCTTCAGCTCCTCATCCGTCTGGATGGCGGGCCCCGGCAGCAGTTCCTGCTTGGCGATGCCCTGGTCATATAGCTTCTTGGTGACGGCGCGCACGAAGCGGATGCCCTCGACCACGCTGTCCAGGTCCTGCCCCGACTTGTCGGTCCCTTCCTCGAAGTAATGGAAGTTGATGTAGGGGGTGTCGCGCGGGTTGGCCGACCGCAGGGTCACCTCGCCACCGCGGTTCAGCGTGTGCGCCTTCAGCACCGCCCAGGTCAGCATGTTCAGATGCTCCGGGAACAGGCTGGAATAACCGGGGTAGTAGCCGCGGAACTCACCCAGCAGGCCGAAGCAGAACAGATCGGGCATGGGCCGTTCGGGTGCCGAGCGCTTGGTGACGGCCAGCACGGCGCCGTTGGTGGTGTAGACCCCCTCGCGCTTCTCCTTCCATTGCTGGTACTGCGGATCGCCGGCGGCGAACTTGGCGCCCTTCAGCACCTCCCAGTCCGTGGTCATCTCGTTGACGACGCCGACCTCGTACCGGTCCTGCAGGTTGCGGCCCACGCCGGGGCTGTCGACCCGCACCGGGATGTTGAATTTCTCCAGTGTTTCCCTGGGCCCGATGCCCGACAGCATCAGCAGCTGCGGCGTGTTGAAGGCGCCGCCGGACAGGATGACCTCATGCTTGGCGTAGACGGCGCGTTTTTCTCCACCCGTGCCCTGGGCGAAGGAGGCGGCATACAGCTTCTCACCCTTCTCATATTCCACGCCGATGGCGCGCGGCTCACCCCCCAGCGGCCCGTCCAGCGGCGTGGACTCGTCGAACAGGACGCGGGTGACCAGGGCATCGAGTTCGATGTGCAGGCGGTCGGGATGCTTCTCCGCCACCTCCAGCAGGCGCTCGCGCGTGCCGGTGCGGGCATGGTTGCGGTTGGACAGGGGGACGTAGCGCAGGCCGAACGCGTCCGCGTCCACCAGCTGCACGTCGTTGGGATCCCCCTCCCCCTCCAGCAGCCATTCGAAGCCCTGGTCGGGGTTGGGATCGCGCAGCAGCACGGCCTTGGCGCAATCCAGCAGTCCCTGGATCAGGGGCTTGTCGCCCAGCGCCTGCAGCGGGATGGCCTTCTGGGTGTGCAGCCAGCCGCGGAAGCCGTGGCCCGACGGATTGATCAAGCCCAGGCTCAGCCAGTACAGCAGGCGGTAGAACCAGCGGTAGTGGCAGTTCTCCAGCTTGCGGAACAGCCGGCGCATGGCCTCCGGCTTCCAGCTGATATCGCCGGTCAGGTCGGCGATGAACTGCCAGTCCTCGTTGTTGGGGTAGACGACGATCTGGGCGTTATGCGCCGTGCAGCCGCCCAGGGTGCCGGCGCGGGGATAGAGGATGCCATCGACCGGCCGCCCGTTAGGCGGTGGATACACCGGCACATACTTGGGGTCGGAGGTCTGCACCGCCTGATCGCTGTAGTGGCGCACGAAGAAGTCCCAGCGCATGCCCGTGTTTTCCGAGGCGAAGGCGTGGAGCACCGGAACGTCGTAATCGTCCGGCAAACGGTTCTCGTTCGGATAATAGGGATCGCCCCCATGGGATTTGCGCGGGTCCCCCCCCGCCTCCAGCACCAGGACGGTATACCCTGCCTCCGCCAGGCGGGCCGCCACCGTGCCGCCACCGGCGCCGGAACCGACGACGATGAAATCATATTGAGCGGATTGAACGGATGCGTCGTTTACATCTGCCATAGCCTGTCCCCCATGCCTGGCCCGTGGGAATGCCGCCCCCAACCGCCGGCCGCGGAGCACGCGGCCGGACGGGGTTTGAAGGGCGGGGTGGTCAGAAGGTCTTCAGGAATTCGATCAGCGCTTCCTTGTCGTCGTCGCTGAGCGCCGTCGTCTCGGGCGTGAAGCTGGTCCCGAAGTAGTGGCCGCGGTTGACCTCGAAATCCGGGCACTTGCTGAAGTCCAGCAGCGGCTTCCGGAGGTTGGCGAACACCTTGCGCGCCTCCTCGTCCGTCGCGTTCTTGGGCAGCTGCGCCAAGTCGTGGGTCGCTTTTTTCAGCAGCTGCAGCAGCTGGACATAGCGGGGCAGGTTCTCCGCCAGGGTGGCGTCGTCCTTGTACAGCTCGGTGTTGGAGATGAGGTTGACCGGCGTGTCCTTCGGGATGGGCCCCACCATCAGGTCGCCGTCGCCGAAGATGCTGGGCAGCCAACGGTGCAGCGGGCTGAGCAGCGGCTTCAGGAAGCCGGGCAGGAAGCCGCCGGGCACCTTCAGATAGCTGCCGACGCTGGTGCGGTCGATGAGGAACACGCCCTTGTCGCCCAGCAGCTTGTCGTGGGGACGCGTCTCGGGCCACAGCATCTGCCGGATCGAGACCTCAAAGGTCTTCACGCGTTCCTCGACCGACGGATCCAACGGATTAAACGGGTAGTAAGGCTTCTGGTTGGGCGGCGGCGGCGGCAGCGGCTGCTGCGCGTAGAATGACCCACCGGGCCAGCCCACCGTATTGTTCACCAGGTAGGGCGCCGTCGACCACAGGGCCACCAGCGAGGGCACGCGGGTGTAGCCGCGGCCGCCGGCCGGCATGACGTAGTCCTTCTCCTCACCCGTGAAGGGATCGTGGATCTTGACGGTGCCGACGGACGGCAGCTGCTTGTAGGAGGTCGAGGAGAAGTTGTCCCAGATGTTGCCGGCGATGGCGTTCGTGGCCAGCGGGCTGCAGGCGTTGGTCTGCAACAGGGTCACGGGCACGCGCATGTCGGTGGAAAGGTAATTTCCTTCCAGGAAGTCCGGCGCCTTCACCATCTCCTTCATCTGCGCCTTGAACTCGTCAGACTTCACCCAAGCCCAGTACTGGTTCCAGCAGGCCAGGTAGTTGGGGCCGTTGCAGGTCTTGAAGTCGATTTCCTTCGGCGCCGGCGGCTGCTTGCTGGAATGGCAGCCGGCGCAGGTCTCGGCGAACACCTCCTTGCCCCGGTTCAGCTGGAGCTGGGCAGCGGGCGCGGCGGCGGTTATGTACTTCTGGCCGCCCGGCGCGTCGGCCAGCTTGTGGCCCTTCTGGATATCCGTGTTCAGGAAGTACGCAGCCAGGTCGGCGGTCTGTGCTTCCGTCGCCTGCCAATAGCTGGAGTTCTTGCGGCCCACCTCGATCTGGATGGCCGTGTTGGGCACGCCGCCGAACAGCGGGTTGAAGTGGCGCAGCCATTCCTCGCTGAACAGGCCGATGTTGATGAAGACGCGGTTCAGCGCCCCCTGCACGCCGACACTGTCGGAACCGTCCTTCAGCACGTGCGGGGTCATCACCTGTTTGGTCGCGCTATCAAAGGTGCCCGGCAGGAATTCGTTGTTCAGTTCGCCCCCGCTCAGCGTCTCCACCCCCCCGCGCTTCGCGGCGATCTCCATACGGGCCTTCAGCTCGTAGACGGCGTTCATGGTGCGGGGGTTGTTGATGTAATCGGTGGAAACCAGCGAGGTGTCCAACGCGCCGGGGCGCGAGGTGTGCACCAGCTGGATCAGGTAGTTCTGCTCGCTCGTCTTGCGCTCCGGCGAGCCCGGCTTGCCGTAGTTCCAGCCGAAAATGCGGTCGATCCAGAAATACTGGGCGCCGACCACAGCGCTCATGTTCTCCCACTTCGGGTTTTCCGGGTCGGCCGGCGGGTGGGTCGGGCTGGGCCCCACATGGCAGAAGCCGCAGGCCATGCCCACGCGGTAGGGGCGGACCAGGTTCTTGTCGTTGTAGTAGTCCGGATCACTGTAATATTTCTCGGCGTTCCAATGCTTCTTCGCCTTTTCGTCGAAGTCTGGATTGGGAAACAGGCGCAGACCGACGATACCCGTGGGATAGCCATAGTAGGAACCCACCGGCACGGTCACGCCGCGCGCGCCGATCTTGACGCCGGGATACTTCTTCTCATTGGCGAACGGATCGTCAGGACAGTTGGGATCGTCCTTGGAACTCACCCGCTGATCCAACCACAGGCCGTACGGGTCCTTCGAGCCATCCTTGGGCTCCACGAAGCAGGGCTCATTCATCAAGCCCAGTTGCTCGAATCGGTTGTGGCGGCCGTAGGCAAGGCCTTTATGATCTTTATCACCCTTATAACTGGAGATGGTCTTCAGCAGATCGAAGTTGCCGAAGGCGCTATTGGTGATGGCGTCCCAGAAGCGGTCGTTGCCGCCGGTCCACACCACCCAGTTGTTGCGGCCCTTGACCTCATCCGCGGTCAGCTTAACGCCGCCGTCCATGTCCTTGAAATAGTCCTCGTCGGCGGCCGGGAAGGTGTCGGCGGGCCGTCCGGCCCGCATCGCCTCATCCTTCACCTGCTTGTCACCGCAGCCAGACAGCAGCAGCACCGCCGCCACCAGGGTCGCAAAGACCCCAAGACCGATCCGCGCCATGCCCCACCTCGCGCCCTGAAAAGTTGTTCGTTGGTCTGGACATTATATCCAGAGCGAACTAGTCTCAAGCCAAAGATACAACCTACAGGAAATATAGTTCCTGTTGTTACGCCGTTTATCTCGAATTTGATATCCGGCTTCCACCCCTAAAGTGTAAGGCCACCCTTCAGAACGACATAACCCTTCCGGTAGGGCATCGGTGGCTGAGAAAGCTGAATTCCATTCAAAATCAATGCGATGTTGCACATCGCGCGAACCTGGCGGGACTGACGGAGGAAGACGATGGGGCGCATCTTCAACAGGACCATGGGCCTGAACAGCCTGGGAAAAGCGCTGCGGCGGGCGCGGCTGGCGGGGCTCGTGCTGGTTGCATGCCTGGGCTTGGCGAACCCACAACCTGGGCGCGCGTCGGACCATGCCGACCCGACCAACCTGACCGACCCGACGGCCAACATCACGGATCTGTTCTTCTACCCGGACGGGGACGACATGATCCTGATCTTCGACGTCAACCGCGCCCTGCTGGCGCCCAAACCGTACGACCTGGCGCCGTATGATTATGAGATCCACATGGACCTCACCACGCCGGTGTCCTTCCAGGATCCGGTCATCCGCGCCCGCTATGGCGGCACGGTGCTGGTGCCCGACCAGATCCATCCCGATGTCACCATCAAGGTGAAGCTGCAGGACGACGTGACGGTGAACACCATCACCTACACGGGTCTGAAGGACACCGACAAGATCAAGACCTATTTCGGCGTGCGCGACGATCCCTTCGTCTTCCCGCGCTTCTTCAAGAAGAACGTCATCGCCATGGTGATGCGCATCCCCAAGAGCGCGTTCCCGGCGGACCAGCACGACTTCATCCTGTGGGGCACCACGGCCAAGGACGGGACGGAGATCGACCATGTCGGCCGGTCCATCCGCACCCAGCTGCCGCGCTTCGGCTTCATCAACACGATGCCGCCCAAGGACCAGCTGAAGGCGCTGATGGCGCGCAAGGCCAAGCTGGACAACATCTACAACTACCTGCACAGCGCCAAGGAATGGTGGGCGATAGCGGCGGCGGACTTCCTGCAGTTCACCCTGCAGCTGCGGCCCTATGACCTGCAGCCCGACGTCATGGTCTACACCGACCGCTTCCCCGTCGGTTACCCCAACGGCCGCCTGCTGACCGACGACGTCGTGGCCCAGACCTGCGCCTTCGGCGACTGCCTGCTGCAGGAAATCTCCTTCATCGAGGGGCCCTACCCGCGCGCCACGATGAACGACAAGCCATTCAGCGCTGAATGGCCCTATCTGGCGCCACAATGGCCGGACCAGACGCCGGCGCCGTCCAACGCCCACAGCGTCCTGCCCTGGGTCATCCTGGGCGTGATCGTGCTGCTGCTGGTCAGCTGGGGAATCGTGGAGATCATCCGCCGCCTGGTCCGGCACCTGCTGCGCTGGTGGTGGCGCCGGATTGACGCCTGATGCGGGGCCAAACGCGGGCCGCGCACGCCTGCCTGGCCGGCTTGGCGGTGGCCTTCTGGGCCACCGGCGCCCTGGCGCATGATTTCTGGATCGAGCCGTCCACCTTCCGTCCCGGCCCCGGCACCGCCGTGGCGGTGGGCCTGAGGGTGGGGGAGAATTTCATCGGCGATCCCGTGCCCCGCACCGCCAGCCTGATCGACCGATTCTTCGTCCGCCAGGCGGGGGAGGAGCAAGCGGTGGGCGGCGCCGACAACATCGACCCGGCCGGCTTCCTGCGCGCCGACGGCCGGGCCACCGCCCTGATCGGCTATACCGGCGGCGGCAGCTATATCGAGCTGCCGGCCGAGCGCTTCACCGCCTATCTGCGCCAATACGGCCTGGACGGCATCGTGGCGGAGCGGGAGCGGCTGGGGGAAAGCCGCCAGCCGGGCCGCGAATGCTTTTACCGCTACGCCAAGTCCCTGCTGGCCGGCACCACGGCCGACCCGGCGGTGACCCGGCCCCAGGGCTTCACCTATGAGATCGTGCCCGACGCCGACCCCACGGTGGCCGGTGCCGGCCCGGTGCGCGGCCACGTGCTGTTCCTGGGCCAACCGGTGGCGGGGGCGGTCGTCACCGCCCACCTGCAGGGCCAGCCGGCGGTGCGCCTGGCCACGCACAGCGACGCCCAGGGCGCCTTCTCCCTTCCCCTGCCCCAACCCGGGGTCTGGCTGATCCGGTCGGTGCACATGGTGCGGGCGGGCATGCTGGCCCACTGGCTGCATCACCGGGACTGGGAAAGCCACTGGGCCTCGCTGACCTTCAACTGGCCGGGAGTCCGGCCATGAGCCGCTGGCCCTGGGCCCTGCTGCTGGGGACCCTGCTGCTGGCGCTGTGCCTGGCGGGCGGCACCCAAGCGCATGAGATCGGCACCACGCAGGTGCAACTGACCGTGGGGCCGGGCGACGCCTGGTCCGCCACCATCACCACCGCCCCCACCGCCCTGGTGAACAAGCTGGAGGCGGCGGCCGGCCAGCCGCTGAGCCGCGACCTGACGGCGGAACGGGTGGGCGCCATCCTGCCCGCCTACGCCGCCGCCATCGCCGCCCAGGTGGATCTCAGGGCCGACGGCGCCGCCCAACCCGCCACGGTGGCGGTGGAACGGGTGGAGATGCCCAGCGACATCACCCTGCCCGCCTTCGTCGTGCTGCACGCCGGCGGCCCCCTGCCGCCCGGATCGCATGCCATCACCTGGCGCTACGGTCTGGTCTACAGCACCTATGGCGTCGTCTTCACCGACGCCGCCGGCGGCACCCCGCAAACCCAGTGGCTGGAGGGCGACGCCGCCAGCCCGCCCTTCGCCCTGGCCGCCAACGCCGCCCCCCTTGCCCTGCCCCGGCTGGCGGCGCAGTACCTGGAACTGGGCTTCCTGCACATCCTGCCCGAGGGGCTGGACCACATCCTGTTCGTGTTGGGCATCTTCCTGCTGACCACCCGCCTGCGCTCCATCCTGGTGCAGGTCACGGCCTTCACCCTGGCCCATTCCGTCACCCTGGGCCTGACCATGTACGGCGTGATCAGCCTGCCTCCGCGCGTGGTGGAGCCCCTGATCGCCCTGTCGGTCGCCTATGTCGCGGTGGAGAACATCCTGACGGCGCGTCTTACACCCTGGCGCCCCCTGGTGGTGTTCGCCTTCGGCCTGCTGCACGGCATGGGCTTCGCTGGGGCCCTGGCCGACCTGCACCTGGCCCGGCGCGACGTCATCCCCGCCCTGGTCAGCTTCAATGTCGGCATCGAGCTGGCGCAGCTGTCCATCATCGCCGCCGCCTATGCCGCCGTGGCCTTATGGCACAAGGACAAGCCCTGGTACCGCCGCCGCGTGGTCATCCCCGCCTCCTCCCTCATCGCTGCCACCGGCTTGTTCTGGACGGTGCAGCGCGTGGCCGGCCTTTAACCCTTATGGGACCGCTGCCACGGCGCGCGTGACACGGCCGCATAATTTCCGGTAATTTCACTACAAACAGGAAGGAACGCCGCAGCAGCGCGCCGGGTTCCTTCGTGAAGTCATCGGCAGGGTCGGGGGTTAGCTTCATGCTGGGTCGCATACGCGGGATGATGGACAGTCTGCGTCCATCGGAACGCAAGATCGCGGAAATCGTCCTGAAGCGGCCGCACGCCGTCGTCACCGCCTCGGTGGCGGAAGTGGCGCGTGAGGCCGACGTCAGCCAACCCACGGTGGTGCGCTTCTGCCGATCCATCGGCTGCAGCGGCTATCAGGACTTCAAGCTGCGCCTGGCGCAGGACCTGGCCACGGGCACGCCCTTCGTCGATGCCGACCTGATGCCCGACGACCCGGTGGCGGAGGTGGCGGCCAAGGTCATCGGCCGGGCCATCAGCGCCTTTTCCCGCATGCGCAACCAGCTGAACGCGGAAAACCTGAGCCGGGCCGTGGACATCCTGGCCGCCGCGCGGCGCATCGAGATCTACGGCTTCGGCGCCTCCGGCATCGTGGCGCAGGACGCACAGAACAAATTCTTCCGCCTGGGCGTGCCCGTCATCGCCCACAGCGACGTGCACGTGCAGGCCATGGCCGCCAGCATCCTGGGGTCGGACGGCGCCGTCATCGCCATTTCCCACACCGGCCGCACGCGCGAGCTGCTGCGTTCCGTCGACCTGGCGCTGGACGGCGGCGCGCCGGTGGTGGCCATCACCTCGGGCGGGTCGCCGCTGGCGGAGCGCGCCACCGTGCCCCTGCTGGTGGACGTGGATGAGGACACCAGCATCTACACCCCACGCACCTCGCGCCTGTCGCACCTGGCCGTCATCGACGTGCTGCAGGTGGCCGTGGCCCTGCGCCAGGGCACGGCCCTGGGCGAAAACCTGGCCCGGGTGAAGCGCCCCTTGCGCGAACGGCGCATGACGGAACGGGTGTGAGCATGGGGCGCCGGCTGGTCCTGGGCATCAGCCTGGCCATGGGCCTGGCCAGCGGGCTGGCGGCGGGGCAAGCGCACGCCGGCATGTGGCTGAGCAGCCCGGATTTGGCGGCCGACGGCACGCTGACCGCCCCCCAGGCCTGGGACCGCGACGGCTGCGGCGGCAAGAACATCTCCCCCGCCCTGCGCTGGGGCGGGGAGGCGCCGACGACCAAGAGCTTCGCCCTGATCATCATGGACGCGGACGTCAAGAAGGGCTTCCGCCACTGGATGGTGTTCAACATCCCGGCCGGCGTGCACAGCCTGGCCGCCGGGGCCGGGGTGGCCGACGGCAAGGCCCTGCCCAAGGGGGCGGTGCAGGCGCTGAACGACCTCGGGCCCAAGGGCTACGGCGGCCCCTGCCCGCCGCCGGGCCAGACCCATCGCTATGTCTTCACCATCTACGCCCTGAACAAGGACACGCTGGACCTGAACCCGGACCAGCCAGCAGGCGCCCTGGAATCGCTGGTGCTGACCCACGCGCTGGACAAGGGCCGCCTGCTGGCCAAGTCGCCCCGCTTCGAGGCGCCGGAAAAGGCGGCGGAGAAGGCCAAGCCGGCGAATGAGAAGCCGGCGCCCAAGGCGGAACCGGCGACATCCGAGCCCAAGCCCGCGCCGGGAAAGACGGCGGAGCCGGCGCCGGGAGACACCCCGAAATGACCTGGGCCTCGGGCGGCCCGGTGGTTACGGCCACCACCCGCACCACCGTCGCCGACTTCCGCGCGGCTTACATTCCGTGAGCGAAACAACCCATATTCTGGGCCTAATTCTGGCGGGCGGCCTGGCCCGCCGTTTCGGCGGCGATGAGGTCCAGGCGGTGGACAAGGCGCGCCTGGTCCTGGCCGGCCGGCCCCTGCTGGCCCATGTGCGCGAACGCCTGGCCTCGCAGGTGTCAACCCTGACCTTGAGCGCCAACGGCGACCCCGACCGCTATCGCGACACGGGCCTGCCCGTCCTGGCCGACAGCGTGCCGGGCTACCCTGGGCCGCTGGCCGGCGTGCTGGTGGGACTGGAATACGCCGGCACCCAAGGCGGCCATACCCACGTGCTGAGCGTGCCGGCCGACTGCCCCTTCCTGCCCCTGGATTTGGCCGCGCGCCTGGCGGGCGCGGCGGCCCCCGACGGGGTGGCCTGCGCCACCTCAGGCGGGCGGCGGCATCCGGTGGTGGCGCTGTGGCCCGTGAGCCTGGCCGATCGCCTGCGCCAAGCGCTGGTCGGGGAGGACCTGCGCAAGGTCGGCGCCTTCCTGGCGCGCCAGCCCTTGGCCCTGGTGGACTTTCCGGTCCAACCGGTCGATCCCTTCTTCAACGTCAACACCCCGGCCGACCTGGACGCGGCGGCGGCCTTTCTATCCAAGGGATTAGCCCCACCGATCCAGGCATAGGGCCGGCCCAGGCGTAGATATGTCCTTGGCGGCTATTCCGGCATCCGGCGCCCGGTGCCACGCTGGTTCCCCCGATCCAGCGCTGAAAGGCCCGCCCCATGTGCCAGCACGCCGGCTGCCCCCCGCATGTCTGCTTCATCATCCCGCCGCACATGATGGAGCATGTGGCGACCAACGCCAGTGATCCCACCCTGCGCAAGCGGGCCTTGCACAACCTCTATCACCAGGGGCAGCTGCGCGGCATGCGCGCCAGCATGAACCAGTTCGCCTTCGCGGGCTTGGGCACAGGCACCAAGCAGCGCACCGTTTATGACGCCCAGCATGGCGGCGACCTGCCCGGCACGCTGGTGCGGTCGGAGGGACAGCCGGACGGCCAGGACGTGGCCGTGAACGAGGCCTATGCCTATGCCGGCCAGACCTATGATTTCTATCTGGAGGTGATGAAGCGCAACTCCGTGGACGACAAGGGCATGCGCCTGGACTCCACGGTGCACTACAGCACCGACTACGACAACGCCTTCTGGAACGGCCAGCAGATGGTCTATGGCGACGGGGATGGGGAGATATTCGACCGGTTCACCAAATGCCTGGATGTCATCGGGCATGAACTGACCCACGGCGTCACCCAGTTCACCGCCGGGCTGACCTATTCCAGCCAGTCGGGCGCCTTGAATGAATCCTTCTCCGACGTCTTCGGATCATTGATCAAGCAGTACGCCGCCGGCGACACGGCCGACCAGGCCGACTGGCTGATCGGCGAGGGCCTGCTGATCCCCAAGGCCGGCACCAACCGCACAGCCCTGCGATCGATGAAGGCGCCCGGCACCGCCTATGACGACCCGACCCTGGGCAAGGACCCGCAGCCCGCGACCATGAAGGACTATTACAGCGGCTCCGACGACAACTACGGCGTCCACATCAATTCCGGCATCCCCAACCACGCCTTCTACCTGGCAGCCACTGCCATTGGCGGCAAGGCGTGGGAGACGGCGGGCCTGATCTGGTACGAGACCCTGACCACCCGCCTGCAACTGTGGTCGGAGTTCAAGGACGCCGCGGCCGCGACGCGCGAGGTGGCCCAAAAGCACGGAGCCGCCGCCGCTAAGGCGGTGGACGATGCCTGGACGGCCGTGGGCCTTTGATCCATGCTGCCGCCATGAGCACCGACCAGGCCGCCGCGCCGCCCGTCCTCATCGAATGCCAGCGCCAGGGCGGCATCGCCTTCCCCCTGCGCCGGCCCACGATCAGCGTGGCGGTCGCGGGCCTGGATGAGGCCGACCGCCAGGCCCTGATGCGCCTGGTGCAGGCGGCCGACCTCGCATCGCAGCCCGCCGCCTTCCCCGCCCCTGGCTACCCGGACGCCCTGGAAACCCAGCTGACCGTGGCCTGGCCCGACCACAGCGCCACCGTGCGCTTCCGCGACGGCGACGGCCACCCCGCCCCGCTGGATGAGCTGGCCGGCTGGGTGCTGCGACATAAGCGCTGAATTCAGGCGAACAAGCTGACGCGACACACGCAATAGGTTGCCCCCTCCCCCTGTTGACCATACCCTGTCCGCAACCGAGGAGCAGGAGGGCCGGGCATGGTGCGGCAGGCCTCGACCACCGAATTATCACAGGCAACCAACAGGGTAGCGCACACGCAGTAGGTTGTCGCCGCCGCCGTTCACCGGCATGCTCGGCGCCGTCACCAAGGGTGGTGGACTGGGTCGATCCGCTTACCCATAGGATGCACGACGAAGGCCCGAGGCGGACGAAAGGCAACCGCGATGCTGCGCAAGACCCTGTTCCTGCTGCTGGCCCTGCTGGCCTTGGTCGCCTGAGCCCTTTCGCACGGCACTACCTGTCGTTCGGCCGGTCCAGCTCCCGCGTGAAGAAGCGGGCCATGACGTCGTAGGCGGCCCGCGCCTCCGGCGATTCGGGGTCGGAGAAGAAGGAGTGGACCATGCCGTCCCAGACGTGCAGCTCCGTCCGCGCGCCGGCCCTTTCCAGCAAATCCTGGCTGCGCAGCGTGTCGCTCATCATGAAGTCGCGCGTGCCGGTGATCAGCAGGGTGGGCGGAAACTTGGCCAGCACCTCCGGCGCCACGCCCGGCAGCACCAGGGGGTCCTGGGCGTTGGCGCCCTGGAAATAGGGCAGGTCGATCAGGCGCAGCCCGGGGCCCGGCAGCTGGCCGCCGTACAGGGCCGACCAGGCCTGGGAATCGCCGCCGCCGTCCAGCACACCGGCGCAGAAGATACCGATGGCGCCCGGCCGGGGCAGGCCGTGGGTCTGGAACCAGGCCACCGCCTCCGCCGTCAGGATGCCGCCGGCGGAACAGCCGTAGATGCCGATGTTCTGCGGCTTGTAGGTCTTCAGCAGGTCCTTGTAGACGGCAGCCACATCCTCGCTGGCGGCGGGGAAGCGGTGCTCCGGCCCCTGGCGGTAATCCACCGTCACCACCTTGATCCGGGACAGGGCCGCCACCGGCACGGCTTCCACCAGCCCGCCGGCCCCCGCCCCCCACAGGAAGGCGCCGCCGTGCAGGTTGATCAGCACCCGGTCCGCCACCGCCGGCCCTTTGGCCGGCGCCACCACCTGGGTGGGCACGCCGCCCATGGTCTGGTCGGTCACGGTGACGGGATAGAGCGCCCGCAACCGGTTGGCGCGGTCCGTATTCATGCGATCGTAGAAGGTGCGGCTGGCCGGCACGTCGGTGATGGGCGGGGCGTGCACGTCGGCATAGCGCTTGAACCAGTCCCGCGCCTCTGGCGACGCGTAGGAGGAGAAGGGCAGGACCAGGCTGCCCGGCGCCAGCGGCAGGGTGACGCTGCCATCCGCGCCCACAGGTGAGGACGGGGCATCGGCCGCCTGGGCCGCGCCGGTGAACAGCAGCGCCGCCGCCATGAGGCCTGCGCGTGCGATGGCATGGATGGATGTCGTCCTGGTCATGTCCCCTCCCTGGGCCTTGTTTTGCCGCAGGATACGGGAAATGACATCGATACCATAGCGCTTATATGCGTGGCATTTGATCGTGATCGCTCAAATGCCCCCTCAGCCGCCGGGCGGCCACATCCGTGGCCTTGGCTATCCTCGCTGCGCCCTGCGGTGCTCGCTCCGGCGGACGCAGTCGCATCCTACAGCGGCACGAGCCAAAATCTCGCGCCGCTAGTATTACCCGGGGGCGTTCATGGGAGCCGCGTCTTCAGAACAGCCCCTGCAGGGGAATGACCGTCAGCGGGTCGCCCGGCCGCAGGCTGTCACATGCCTCCTCCACCTCCGCCACGGCGTCGGCCAGGGCCAAGGAGGACAGGGCCGCGCTGCCGCCGGCACCGGCGAGATGGGCCACGGTGTCGTCCCCCTCCTGCCGCAGGACCACGCGCAAATACTCGCGCTTGCCGGGGGCGCGGCCGTGGGCGAAGCCGCAGCGCACGGTGATGCGGGGCGGGTCGGCGATGGTCTCGCCCGACAGGCGCTGCACCAACGGCCGGCCCAGCGCGAGAAAAGCGGCGAAGGCGGCGAAGGGGTTGCCGGGCAGCCCGAGGAAGGGCGTGTTCCCGACATGCCCCCCCTTGATATGGCCGAACGCCAGCGGCTTGCCCGGCTTGAGGGCCAGGCGCCAGAAGTCGATGCCGCCCAGGGCCGCTACCGCCGTCTTCACATGATCCTCCTCCCCGGCGGAGACGCCGCCGCTGCTGACGATCAGGTCGGCCCTGAGGCTGGACAGGGTTGCCGACAGGACCTCCCGGTCATCGCCGACGATGCCGGCCGGCACCACGCGGCAGCCCAGGCGGCGCAGCAGGGCGGTCAGCAGGGGGCCGTTGGCGTCATGGATAGCGCCGGGGGCCAAGGGCGTGCCGGCCGGCCGCACCTCATTCCCGGTGGACAGCAGGGCCACCGTCAAGGGTGCCCGCACCGCCAGGGTCCGCTCCCCCAGCGCGGCGGCCAGCGCCACGGCCGCCGGCGACATCCGGCGCCCCGCCGGCAGGGCCACCGCGCCCGCCGCGATATCCTCCCCCACCGCGCGGCAATGGCGGCCGGGGGCAAGGCCGGGCGGGACCAGCAGCACGTCGCCATCCAGGTCCGCATCCTCCTGCATCAGCACGGTGTCGGCGCCATCGGGCAAGGGCGCGCCGGTGAAGATGCGCACGGCGGTGCCGGGCACCAGGGGGCGGGGCGCGTCCCCCGCCGCGACCCGGCCCGACAGGGGCAGGCGGACCGGGGCCGCCGCCCCAGCGACATCGCGGTGGTCCAGCGCATAGCCGTCCATGGCGGCCTGGGCGAAGGGCGGCAGGCTCAGCGCCGCCACCACATCCCGGGCCAGGACGCGGCCGTCGGCCGCATCCAGCGCCACGGCCTCGATGCCGGCGACGGGGGCGACCGCGCGGAGCAGGCGCTCCCGCGCCTGGTCGACGCTGAGCAAGGTGTCGGGGTAGCAGTCGGCGGCGCCTGGCATGGGAATGGCCCGTTTCTCAGTCAGCGCACGGCATGCCGCCAGGGGGCAGGCCGACATGGGCCAGGATGAAGGCGGCGATGTCCACAACCGCATCCAGGGGGAAACGCCGCAGGCCCGCCGGCACCTCCACCGGCAGCGGGCCGTCCGCCGCCAGGGCCACGATGGTGGGGTCGTCCGGGAACAGCGGCGCCTTGCCGTTTTCCGCCCGCCAGATCTCCAGTTTGGGAATGGGGTCGCGCTTGAAGCCTTCGACCAGAACCAGATCCACCGGCGACAGCTTGGCGACAAGGTCGGCCAGCGTCGGCTCGGCCGCGCCGCGCAGCTCATGCATCAGGGCCCAGCGCTGGGACGAGGCCACCAGCACCTCGGTGGCGCCGGCCGTGCGGTGGCGGTGGCTGTCCTTGCCCGGCTGGTCCACGTCGAAATCATGGTGGGCGTGCTTCAGGGTGGAGACGTCATAGCCGCGCCCCGTCAGTTCCGGGATCAGCCGGACCATCAAGGTGGTCTTGCCCGAACCGCTCCACCCCGCAAGGCCGAACAGCTTCATCTGGCGATCTCCCTTGTTTATGCCTTTGATCTTGGACGATCAAAGGCCCCTCAATCGCCGGGCGGCCACATCCGTGGCCTTGGCTTCCTCGCGTTTCAGTCCGCTACGCTTCCCAAAACGCTCCGGCGGACGCGGTCGCGTCCTAGTACCGGCTGAGACGTTGTACAGGGGCCGCGCCCTACTGCGGCGGCTCCCGCAAATCACGCACATAGGCCAGCACCTCCCCATCGCGCTCGATGCGCACGATGTCCTGGCCCGCCGGGATTTCCTTGCAGGCCCAGCGGGTGAAGGCAAGGTAGAAATCGACCGGGCCGGTGTTGCGGCGCGTCGGCTTCCAGGCCGGCGGCAGGTAGTGGAACACTGACGTGGGCGGGCCGCAAACGCGGATGCGGTAGGGCTGGGTCAAGGCCTGCGGACCTTCCAGCTTCACCATGGTGTCGGTCAGGCGCTTGGCCGCCTCGGACAGGGAACTGCCCCAGTAGTCCAGCTCGAACTTCGGGCCGGCACCGCGCACGCCGCCCACGAAGCGGTTGAACCAGATGGTCTCATAGGGGTGCAGGTGGACCATGAACCCGACCTGCACGGCGGCGCAGGCCACCAGCAGCGCGGCCATGAAGGGGTTCAGCCAGAAATTGCGCGGCCAGCGCAGGGGCAGGCGCGTCAGCAGGCCGTTCAGGCCCAGGCCGGCGGCCGTGGCCAGGGGCGGCATCAGGAACAGCATGTGGCGGATGCCATCGTACAGCACGGCGTCCGTCGCCACCACGGCGGCCGGCGGCAGCAGCACGGCGGTGGTCAGCGCCACGCCGTCCAGGCGCACGCCCGCCGGGAAGGGCCGGCGCAGGGCGGCCACGACACCGAAGGCCGCGATCGCGGCCAGGCCCAGCAGTTCCACCTCCGGCAGCTTCACGCCGAAACCCACGGGCAGGTACCACCAGGGCAGGTTGGTGGTGCGCACCTGCACCCCGGCGAAGGTGAAGGTGAAATCCATGGGAAACTTGGAGAACTCGGCCAGCGCCTCCATCGGGTGGCGCAGCGGGTTCACCTGGGCCCACGGCCACGCCGCCACCATGACGACATAGGCGATGGGCGCGGCGATCCACATCCGGCGCACCAGGCGCCAGGCCGTGGCACCCGTCTGCCGCGCGGTGTCACCGGCGAGCACGCCCTTGGCCAGGTGGGCCAGCAGCGTCAGCATGATGGGACCGGCCAGCAGCACCCCGCCCACGCGGATGCCCAGCGCCATGCCGAAGCACAGGCCCAGCATGGCGACGGAGCGCAGCGACGGCCCCTTGGCGTCGGCGTCCAGGCTGCGCCCCACCCGCACCAGCCAGGACAGGGTCCAGGCGGCGGCGACGGCGAACGGCACGTCCTTGGGGTTGGCGAAGGAATGGCCCCACCAGTCGGGAATCAGCAGCAGGCACAGGCCGGCGATCAGCCCGGCGCGCGCGCCCGTCTCTTCACCCGCGATATCCCTGGCGATGCGGCGCACGGCCAGCACGCCCAGCAGGCCGGTCAGGCCACCGATCAGGCGGCGGGTGGCATAGACATCCAGCGGCAGCAGGTTTTCGAACAGCGCCTCGACCGTGTCGAACAGGGCGCCGTAGAGGTAGAGGTTCTGGAATTCCAGGACCGCGCGGTCCTTGCCCAGCGAGGCATACCATTCCAGCGCCCGCTGGCCGTATTCCACGTGCAGCGGCTCGTCAAACGTGATGCCGAAGTCGGGGAAGGTGGAGGACACGACCGCGACCGCCGCCGCCATGACCAGCCAGAAGACGACATCCCAGAGCGACAGGCGGCGCCACAGGGGCGCACCCAGCCGCGCGCCGGCCGGCACCATGCGCCCGGCGCCGATGGACGGCATTCCAGATGCTGCGTGCGGACGGCCAGCGGCCGGCGTGTCAGGGGAACGGAGGAGGGGCATGGAGGTCAGGGATGCCCCCCGGCGCCACCCGCGAGTGGCGCATCATCGAAGCCCACCTTCTCGTTCACCAGGTACATCGGGCGGCCCTTCACCTCGGTGAAGACGCGGCCGAGATAGTCGCCCAGGACGCCCAGGCCGATGAGCTGTACGCCCCCCAGGAACAGGACCGCCACCATGAGCGAGGCGTAGCCGGGCGTGTCACGCCCGAACATGATGGTCTTGGTGATGATGACCAGGCCGTAGAAGAAGGAGGGCACCGACAGGGCGATACCCAGCCAGGACCAGACGCGCAGCGGCACGTTGCTGAAGGAGGCGACACCGTCCAGGCCGAAGCGCAACAGGCGCCAGAAGTTGAAGGAGGTGGCGCCGGCATGGCGCTGCGCCACCTCGAACGGCACGGCCACCTGGCGGAAGCCCACCCAGCTGAACAGGCCCTTCATGAAGCGGTTGCGCTCGGGCATGGCGTTCAGGGCGTCGACCACGCTGCGGTCCAGCAGGCGGAAGTCACCAGCGCCGCGCGGCAACGTCACCTCGGACAGATTGTCCAGCAGGCGGTAATAGATCTTGGTCAGGAAGCGGCGCAGCCACGGGTCGGTCAGCCGGCTGGCGCGCACGCCATAGACCATCTGCATGCCCTGGCGCCACTGCTCCACGAAAGTGGCGATGGTCTCGGGGGGGTGCTGCAAATCGCCGTCCATCAGCACGACGGCGTCGCCGACGGCGTGGCGCAGGCCGGCGGACATGGCCGCCTCCTTCCCGAAGTTGCGCGACAGGCGCAACAGCTTCAGCCGGGGTTCGAGCGCCTGGTGGCCCCTGAGGGCGGCGAAGGTGCCGTCGCGCGAGCCGTCGTCCACGCAAATGATCTCGAATGGCAGGCCGATGCCTTCCAGCACCGGGACCAGGCGCTGGAACAGGGCGGCCAGGTTGCCTTCCTCATTATGCATGGGGATGACGATGGACAGGCGCTTGGCCGCAGGTGCCGCCGCCTGCTGCGCTTTGGAACCGGACGCGGCCGAGAGGGAGGTCAACATGGGAGCGGTATCTGACTCGGGTTCTGACAACGTGATCATGCAGCGGCGTCCGCCTCACGGAACTCTATCGCATCATCCGCGGCGATGCGGAAGGGTTCCGGACGCAAACGGCACCAAACGGCACCCCAAATAGCCAAGCCGCGGGTGCCCAAGGCGTTCCCCCGCGGCCCCAACCCTATCCCAGGAAGGTTAACGCCCAGTCTACAGTCACGCAGGGCGCCTCTCGAAGGCAGCGGAGTCGGAATCGGCGGGAACGGCAGGGTGCCGGCGGGGCACGGCAATGGCTTATGGCGGCTTATGGCACGCCCGAAGGGCAAAAATGTGACGACGCCCGAAAATCGTTATGCCCGGCATCCTTGTCAGGATGCGGTCAGCTTGGCGTGGCACTGTCCCCTTGTCGCCAGCCGATGGAGACGGCGACAGCCCCGGACGGGAGCCCCAACCCCCCGCCCGCGGCGCCGTCTCCTTGGCTGGTGGCACCGGCGCCCGCTCGTTCTAGACCGCGAGCGACTTCCCGTCCCTTCTGCCCCAACCGAGAGGGCGGGAACGGCGCCGGCAAGTACCCGGGCTGGGGTTCTAGACCACCCTGCCCGGCGGACGTTCCCCGTACCTGCGGAGATCGGGCCGGCGTCCTGGCCTGTCCGGTCGCGTAGTGGATCTACCTCAAGCCAAGGCGGTCTGCTGCCGTCCTGTCTTGAATTCCTTCCAAGCCTACTGGGTCGGTGGTGCCATGCCACCGACCTTTTCTCTTTTGGCCGCCCGGCACCGTCGGCGACAGTGCTTATACGCCGCCCCCGGGCCAACCCGTCGTCGCTTCGGTCATCTGTGTTCCGGGGTAAAGCCCAGGCGTCGGAAAGTGGCGGCCAGATGCGGGGACAACGGCGCCGTGGCCTCCAGCGGCGGCTCGGACGGGGCCCACCACGGCAAGGCCACCCAGCGGGCGTGCAGGTGCAGCGGGATGGCCGGCGCCGGGTCGCGGCCGCCTTCCACCCGCCAGTCACGGCCATAGATGGGATCGCCCAGCATGGGCCAGCCCATGGCCTCGCAATGCACCCGCAGCTGGTGCATACGACCCGTGCGCGGCGTCAGCTCCAGCCATGACAGGACCTGCCCGTCCGAATCGGTACCGGTGGCCATGAGCCGCCATTCGGTCAGGGCGTGCTTGCCCTCCTCATGATCCACCATCATGCGGGAACATCCCGGCACCGGACGCTTGATCAGCGGCAGCTCGATACGCCCCTCGGCCGTCTCCGGCCGGCCCTTGACCACCGCCCAGTAGCGCTTGCCCACCCGGCCCGCCAGGAACAGCTTTCCCAGGCGGGTGGACGCCATCTCGTTCAGGCCCAGCACCAGGCAGCCGGTGGTGTCCTTGTCCAGGCGGTGGGCCAGGCGCGGCGGCGGCGCGCCCTCGGCTACCAGCCAGGGCAGATAGCGTTCCAGATGGTCGGTGGACTTGGTGCCGTAATGCACCGGCAGGCCGTAGGGCTTGTCCACGACCAGGACGTCGGCGTCCTGGTACAAGACGCGGGCGCGCATCTCGTCAGGCGTGTAGGCGGGCGGCGCCAGGGGGAGCATGATGGCCATGGGCAGACGGCGTGCCCCGGCGGGGCATCCTCGGCAAGTCAAAAGGAAGAGGCGTTCCTATCGCTTTAGGCCCGCCGCCGCATGAAAAAAACTTAATCCTGCTGCCACGGGCTGGAAAGTCTGTCCCGACCATGATCATCCTCGTTGCGGCGGGCGATGATCGCCCCATGTTAGTTGGGCCGCCGTGTTAAGACGGTAACAAAGGAAAGCAGTCGAGGAACCATCATGACCCCGAAGGACCGCGAAGATTTGACAGCCATGCTGGCGCGTGTGTCCCGACTGGACGGCATGCCCCGCGACCCTGAATCGGACCGCCTGGTGGGTGAGGCGCTGTCGCGCCAGCCCGCCCTGCCCTACATCATGGCCCAGGCCCTGCTGGCCCAGCAGGAGGCGCTGGTGGATGCGCAGCGCCGGCTGGCCGACCTGCAGCAGAACGCCGCCAGCCGGCCGCAGGGCGGGCCCCCGCCCTTCACCGGCCAGTCCAGCGGCCAGTCGTTCAACCAGCCTCCGGGGCAGCCCGCCAGTCAGCCCTCCGGCCCCTGGGGCCAGTCCTCCTACCCGGCTCAGCAGCAGCCCCAGCAGCCCTACGGCCAGGCCTACGCCGCGCCGCAGCCGGCATACGGCCAACCGACCTACGGCGCGCCGCCCGCCTACGCCCAGCCCCGCAGCTTCATGCGCGGCATGTTCGAGACCATGGCCGGCGTCGCTGGCGGCGTGCTGGCGGCCGACGCGGTGGAATCCCTGTTCCGGGGCGGCCATGGCGGCCTGGGCGGCGGCTTCGGGGGCGGTTCCCCCTGGGGGGCCGGCTATGGCGGCGACCGGGTGGAGGAAACGGTGATCAACAACACCACCGTCAACGAGACTATCGTTAATGAGAACGGCGACCGCTACGACTCCGGCCGCCAGGACGCCAACTACCGTGACGACGCCTATCGCGACGACAACAGCGGGTATCAGGACGCCAGCTACGACAGCGCCGACGACGGCGGTTTCGACGATGGCTCCATCGATACCTGAGCCCCTGATATCTCAGCACCGGCGGCCGATCCGCAATCCGGCCGCAATTCCCTGACCTCATCCTGCGGAACCCGGCCCATGCTGGGCAAGTTCCGGACGCTCAAAGACCAAGAAATACCATTCGTGAAAGCGAGCTTGAGACCATGACCTCCCTGCCCACCGTTCGCACCGCCAAGAAGCGCTTTCCCCGTCTGGCCGTCACTGCGCTGGCCATCGGCCTGATGACCGGCACCGCGCTGGTGGCACCGCCGGCCGCCATCACCGCCCACGCCGCCAGCCCGGCCTCCCTGCCCAGCTTCGCCGACCTGGTGGAGAAGGTGACGCCGGCGGTGGTGACCATCACCGCCGCGCACAAGGTGACGACGCCGCAGGTGCCGCAGGAACTGCAGGAGATGATGCGCCACTTCGGCCTGCCGGACGAGGCGCTGCCGGGCGGCGGCCGTGGCGGCAACGGCCGCCCGCGCATCGAATCCGCCCTGGGCTCGGGCTTCGTCATCGACCCCAGCGGCTACATCGTCACCAACCGCCACGTCATCGAGGGTGCCGACGAGGTGAAGGTGCACTTCCAGGACCAGACCGACGACGTGCCGGCCAAGATCGTGGGCCAGGACGAGCGGTCGGACCTGGCGCTGCTGAAGGTCGAGCCCAAGAAGCCGCTGCAGGCCCTGGCCTTCGGCGACAGCGACAAGATGCGCCCGGGTGACTGGGTGATCGCCGTGGGCAACCCCTTCGGCCTGGGCGGCACCGTCACCGCCGGCATCGTCTCGGCCCGCGGCCGTGACATCGACGCCGCCAACCTGAACGACTTCCTGCAGATCGACGCCTCGATCAACAAGGGCAATTCCGGCGGCCCGACCTTCAACGCCAACGGCGAGGTCATCGGCATCAACACCGCCATCTTCTCGCCCACCGGCGGCTCGGTCGGCATCGGCTTCGCCATCCCGTCCAACGTGGCCAAGCCGGTGATCGAGAAGCTGAAGGCCACCGGCCATGTGCAGCGCGGCTATCTGGGCGTGACCCTGCAGGCGGTGACGCCGGAGATTGCCGACAGCCTGGGCCTGAAGGAGCCGAAGGGCGCCATCATCAACGCCGTGTCGCCCAAGAGCCCGGCGGAGAAGGGCGGCCTGAAGCAGGGCGACGTGGTGCAAAGCATCAACGGCAAGTCCATCGACAACCAGCGCGACCTGGCCCGCAACGTGGCCGGCATCGACCCGGGCAAGACCGTGGACCTGGGCGTGCTGCGCGGCGGCAAGGCCATCACCGTCTCCGTGAAGCTGGGCGAGGCGCCCAACAGCGGCGACAAGGACAACGGCCCCGGCGGCTCCACCTCGCCGGACGGCAAGGGTGACAACACCTCCGTGGCCGGCCTGAAGCTGGGCAAGCTGGACGACCGCACGCGGGAGCGCATGGGCCTGGACAGTGACGCCCAGGGCGTCGTCATCGTCGACCCCGGCAAGGACGAGCTGGGCCTGCGCCCCGGCGACATCATCGCCAGCGTGAACAACGAAAGCGTGAAGGCGCCGGCGGACGTGAACAGCCAGGTGGAAAAGGCCAAGAAGGACGGCCGCAAATCCGTCCTGCTGCTGGTCCGCCGCGGTGACCAGCAGATGTTCCTGCCCCTGCCCGTGACGCCCAAGGGCTGATGCGTCTCCGGGATGCCAAGTCCCGATCCATGAAGACTTGAGGGGCCGGGCGGAACACCACCGCCCGGCCCTTTGTCTAGCGCCTCCCCAACCCAGGTTCCCCCCATGAAGATCCTAGTCATCGAGGACGACGCCCAGGCCGCCGCCTACATGCTGAAAGGCCTGAAGGAGGCGGGGCACGCCGTGGACCACGCGCCCGACGGCACCCAGGGGCTGTACCTGGCAGGAGCGGAGCATTACGACGCGCTGGTGGTGGACCGGATGCTGCCCGGCCGCGACGGCCTGTCCCTGGTCAGCCTGCTGCGCGCCGCCGGCAACGACACGCCCGTGCTGGTGCTGAGCGCCCTGGGCAGCGTGGAGGACAGGGTGACCGGCCTGCGCGCCGGGGGCGACGACTATCTGACCAAGCCCTACGCCTTTTCCGAGCTGCTGGCCCGGCTGGAAAGCCTGGGACGCCGCCGGGCCGCGCCGCAGGCCCAGGCCACCAAGCTGGTGGTGGGCGACCTGGAGATGGATTTGCTGGCCCGCACGGTGAAGCGGGGCGCCAAAGTCATCGACCTGCTGCCACGCGAGTTCCAGCTGCTGGAATGCCTGATGCGCAACGCCGGCAGCGTGGTGACCCGCACCATGCTGCTGGAGCAGGTGTGGGACTATCACTTCGACCCGCAGACCAACGTCATCGACGTGCACATCGCGCGCCTGCGCCAGAAGGTGGACAAAGGCTTCGACCCGCCCCTGATCCAGACCGTGCGGGGGGCCGGGTATTGCTTACGTCCGTGAAACGCCCGGCGTCAGAGGCGGCGGGCGGCGACCTGCCGTCCGACCGGCACCGACATCTGGGCCGGCTGCTGCGCACCACCACCTTCCGCTTCGCCCTGATTTATCTGGGGCTGTTCATTGGCTCCGTCCTGCTGGTGCTGTGGCTGATCTACTGGTCCACGGCGGGGTTCCTCGCTGGCCAGGCCGACACCGGCATCCGCGAGGACATGCAGGCCCTGGCCGACCGCTACCGCACCGGGGGCATGGCCAGTCTGGCGGAGGCGGTGAACGAACGCGGCATGGGCAACGCCTCCTCCATCTACATCCTGTCGGCGGGCTCGGGCGCCACCCTGGCCGGCAACCAGTTCTGGCCCAAGGGCGTGGACGAGGCCGGCTGGGCCAACCTGCCGGTGAAGGATCCCAGCAGCGGCCAGGTGCGGCCCGGCGACGTGCGCGCCCTGATCGCGGTCCTGCCCGGCGGCTACCGGGTGCTGGTGGGCCGCGACCTGGGCGAGGTGCGGGTGCTGCGCGAGCGGCTGGAGCGCGTCATCGGCTGGAGCATGGGCCTGGCCCTGGTGCTGGGCCTGGTGGGCGGCCTGGCCATGAGCCGCGTCTGGCTGCGCCGCCTGGATGGCGTCACCCGCACGGCGGAGGCCATCCGCGAGGGCATGCTGGTCAGCCGCGTGCCCCTGACGGGCAGCGGCGACGAGTTCGACCAGCTGGCCCACACGCTGAACGCCATGCTGGACCGCATCGAGGCGCTGGTGGCCGGCATCCGCCATGTCAGCCAGGGCATTGCCCACGACCTGCGCACCCCCCTCACCCGCCTGCGCACGCGCCTGGAACTGGCCTTGATGCACGACACCGTGGAGAACCCGCGCGAGGTGCTGGAGGCCGCGATCGAGGAGGTGGACCATCTGCTGGCCACCTTCCGCGCCCTGCTGGCCATCGCGGAGGTGGAATCCGGCGGCAACCTGCCCATCGCCCCCGTGCCGCTGGACACCCTGGCGCTCAGCACCGGTGAGTTGTACGACGCGGTGGCGGAGGACCAGGGCATCACCTTCACCATGGCGGTGGAGGCCACCGGCCCGGCCGCCACGGTCCAGGGCAACCGCCAGCTGCTGGGCCAGGCGCTGGCCAACCTGCTGGACAACGCCCTGAAATATACGCCCGAGGGTGGCCATGTCAGCCTGACCGTCACCGCCGATGGTCCATCCCGCGTGAAGGTGACCGTGGCCGACAACGGCCCCGGCATCCCGGCGGAGGACCGCGAGCGGGTGCGCGAGCGCTTCTTCCGCCTGGACCGCGACCAGGCCCGCCCCGGCAGCGGCCTGGGCCTCAGCCTGGTGGACGCGGTGGCCCAGCGTCACGGCGGCACCCTGGTGCTGGACGACAATGGCCCAGGGCTGAAGGCCCAACTGCTGCTGCCGGTGGGGTGAGGTGTCCCACCCGGAAAACCGGTGGCCTCAGCTGAGCTGCAGGGTGGTCAGGGCGTTGGTCATCGTCAGGGTGACGGTCCCCCCGCTGAGGCTCACCCCCTGGTCCGGCCCTGTCCATGGCCCCTCCGCCGCCGTGACCGCCACCGCCTGCGACGGCGCCAGGCCGGCCCCCAGCGTGACGGTCACGTCCTGGGCCTGATTGGCCGGGGAATAGAGCCGCAGCACGACGCTGTCCGAATTGGCGGCGAAGCTGCCGGGTTTGGCGGCGGTCAGGATGGCGGTACCGGTGGTGACGGCGGCGATGCTGTCCCGCTGGGGCAGGCCGTTGGTGACACCCGTCTGGCTGGGCAGCAAGGCGCCCCGCAGCGGGGTATTATAGGACAGCGCCTCCTGCAAGGGCGCGCCGCTGTCCGGTGTGCCCAGCCCCCCCGGCACACGCAGGGCGTACGCCAGGGTATGGGCTCCGGTATCCGTCCCGCTGGCGCCGTGGCCGCCGCTGGTGGGCGTGTTGCGCATCAGGCAGCCGACCAGCGCGCCGTCCGCGTCATGGGCCCAGGCCGGAATGCCGCCGTGGTAGAGGGCCGCCAGCGTGTCACCGGCCTGATCCTGGGGCAGCACGAAGTTGTGGGTGGCCTGGAAGGTGGGCGGCCCCCAGAAGGGCTGGCCGGCATCGGTGCGCAGGGGCTGTTGCGTGGTCCAGTGATAGGGCGTGCCGTGCACCAGGCCGGTCACCGCCGCCGACAACGGGAAGCGGGCCATGACGGAATAGCCGGACGGCGCCTGGCCCGTGGTCACCATGCGCAGGAACGGCTCTCCCGCCACCAGCTCATAGTCGCGGGTGTAGCGGATCGTCGTCCCATTCACCGCGTACGCCACGACGGTGCGCAGCCTGACCCGCACGGGGCCCGTCTCCAGCACCACGGCACCCAAGCAGGCGCCGGTGGTGGTGGTGGCGACGTCCGTATCGGGGTGGAAGGGGTAGGTCCCATCGACATATTCGTTGCCGAACTGGTAGAGCCCGCCCTGGTCGACATAGAAGGTCATGTCGTTGCCGGTGCCCGAGAGGATGTCGGTGCTGGTCGACTGGTCGACCAACGATTCCACACCCCAGTTGGCGGCGGGCGAGATGGTGGCGATCAGATAATCGTTCTGCAGCACGTAACCGCCGCCGCTGGTGGCCGGCGTGATGCTGACGGGGGGCGTGCCCTTCGTCCCAGCCCCGCTGGAGAAGCCGGCGGACAGGCTGCCGCTGGCGTCATAGCCCAGGCTGTCGACCGTGGCGATGAACAGCATCTCCCCCTCCGAGGAGATCTGGGCCGCGCTCTGCTTGCCCTCGAAGGTGACCTGGTCCAGGCCGGGCACGGCCACGTCGGATATGGCGACCAGGCCCGTGCGGGCGAAACCCAGGGAATTGGCCACCAGCACGGGATACTTATCCTCGCTGGGCGCCATCATGGAGGCCAAGGCGTTCAGGGCCGTGGCACGCAGACCGGCCGCCGTGCCCGCCACACCACGCAGCAGGGGCAACTGTTCGGTGGCGTAGACGGCATCGTTGGCGGTGCCGCAGATATAATCATGGTGCGTGCTGGGCAGGAAGGCCATCCAGGCCGCCGCCAGATCGTCCCAGAAACCGGTGGGCAGGGCGTTGTTGTAGGTGGTGTCGCTGGGCCGGGTCAGCAGCCCGAACACCTCGGCCGCCACCAGCGCGCGCAGCGCCCGGTTGTGCAGCGTCTTCAGCGCCATGCGGCTGGCGTAATAGCCGGTCCAATACGGTGTGCCGTTGTAGGGCGCCAGCAGGGGCAGGGGATAGTCGGCCTGGTTCTGCTGCAACTGGGTGATGAAGGTGTCGAAGGTCCCCAGCGTCACCTGCGTGTTGGTCGCCTGGGCGCCGCCGCCGAACACCTGGTTGTCGTTCCACTGGGTGACGGCCGCCTGCAGCCCCGTCAGCGGCGTGCTGAAATCGTTGTCGATGGGGATGTAAAGGTAGGGGGTGGCCGCGGCACCGTACTGGACCGGGTCGCTGTCCTGGGTCGGCAGGTAGGCGTTGGTGAACAGCGAGATTTGAGAGGCCTGGGCGGGACTGCCCAATTGGTTGCCGAAGGCGTAACTGTCGGGCATCCAGTGCGTGATGGCGGTCGACCCGTCCGAAGCCTGCCAGGTGAAGTCGAAATGAGTGGCCGGCCAGTCCTGGCCGGCGGGCGATTGGGTCGGGTCGGGCACCGGGCAGGTGCTGTTACTTCCCGGCAGGCGGGAGAAACCGATACCGGTGAAGCCCAGCGCCTGGGTCAGCACGGGCAGTTCCGGATCCTGGCCGAAATCATCCGGGATCCAGCAGTGCGGCTTGGGCGTGATGAAGGGAAGCGCCTGTGACAGCCACACATGGCCCACGAGGTAGTTGCGCAGAAAGGCTTCCCCCGCGCAGACCAGGCAATCCGGCGAGGTGATGCCGCCGCCCAATACCTGGAAAGTGTCGCCGCTCTTTAGCACCTGCTGCAGCGCGCTGACCTGGTCCGGCGAAACGTCGATGTAGCGCTTGAAATACCCCATCTCGCAGATGGTGTAATAATAGGTGACGTCATCGACCGTGGGGGCGGACACGTTGGCGATGGCCTGGTCCAGGATGGCTTTCACCCCTTGTCCATACTTGTAGTACCAGAAGTTCTGCTCGAAGGTGTAAAGCCAGTCCCAGTCCAGGTGGGCGGACTGGTCCAGATATAGAGTATAGGGCGAAATCGACATGGGGCCTCCACCGCCAAAACGGCGCCCTCTTCGGGGCATCTGACCCTGATCAGCAGACCACAACCCAGAGTCGATATTCTGCTAATTTATTGCAGCTCTACCTTCAGGGTATCCAGCGTCGCCGCACCGAACCGCACCCTGCCCGGCCGGCGTACCCAATAAACGCTACCCCGTTTCCCGGAACGATATCATGAGCGACGCGGCCCGCATCATCGACCTATACCGGCGCCACGGCCTGGCGTGGGAGGCCCCTGGCTGGACCGCTTCCTTGCCCTGGCGCCGTCTGGACCGATATTGAATCTGGGGTGCGACCAGGGTGGCGCTGGGCCATCGCGTCCACCAGGCTGGGGCTGCTGCTGTCGGTGGTTAATTCACTGAACTGACGCTATCCGTTCGCGCGCCCCTTTTTAGGTACTCCATTAAGCATCGCTTCAGAGTCCAGGCCGCAGAATTCCGCGAATGAATATTCGAGGGACCGTCCTGCGATGCTGAATGACGTGAAGATTGGGGTTCGCCTCACTCTCCTGGTGGGTTGCTTGGCGCTTGTCGCCGTCTTGACCGGCTTCATGGGTCTGCGCGGGGCCTGGACCGCCAACCAGGACCTTAAGAGCGTTTACGAGGACCGCACGGTCGCGCTGGCCGACCTGACCGCCGTTCAGGACAACCTGTACCGGCTGCGCGCGGCGCGCGGCGCCGGCACGACCACCGCCGGCGCCGACAAGGGTTTGGACGCGGCCTGGTCCCACTACATGTCGACTTACCTGACGCCGGAAGAAGCCGGCCTGGCGCGGGCGTTCGAGCCGGCCTACACCGCGTATCGGCAACTGGCCGGTGGCGACACCCAGGACCGGGAGGCCTTTGATCGGGTGATGGAGCGGCTGGCGCCGCTGACCGCCCTGCAGGTCAACGAAGCGAAACGGATTTTCGACGAGTCGGTGGCGCGCTTCAGCCGCACCATGATCCTGACCGTCGGCGTCAGCGCGCTCGGCATCGTCGGCGGCATCATCCTCGCGCTTATCGTCGTCCGGTCCGTGACCGGGGGCATCAGCGGCATTATCACCGTCATGTCCCGCTTGACGGCCGGCGACACGACCGTAGAAGTGCGGGGGCTGGGCCGCCAGGACGAGATCGGCGACCTGGCCCAGGCCGCCGAGGCGTTCAAGCAAAGCACCCTGCGCGTCCGCGCCATGGAAGAGGCCGCGGCACGCGAAAAGCAGGAGGCCGAGGCGCGGCGCAAGGCGGCGCTGCTGGGCATGGCGTCCCGTTTCGAAAGCTCCGTCAAGGGGGTGGTCGACGCCGTGGCGGGCGCCGCCACGGAAATGCAGGCCGCGGCCCAGACCATGGCCGCCACCGCCAAGGAAACCAGCCGCCAGTCGCAGACGGTGGCCGGCGCCGCCGATGCCGCCGCCGCCAACGTCAACACCGTCGCCAGCGCGACCGAGGAACTGTCGGCTTCGATCGGCGAGATCAGCCGTCAGGTGGCCCGGTCCTCGACCGTGGCATCGGCGGCCGTCGCCACCACCGACGAGACGGTCGGAACGGTCACCACCTTAAAGGGCTCCGCCGCCGACATCAGCGCCGTGGTGGCCTTGATCAGCGAGATCGCCAGCCAGACCAATCTGCTTGCGCTGAATGCGACCATCGAGGCCGCCCGCGCGGGCGAGGCGGGCAAGGGGTTCGCGGTCGTCGCCAGCGAGGTCAAGGCCCTGGCGACCCAAACCGCGAGGGCCACCGAGGAGGTCGCGACACGCGTCAGCGACATCCAGCGCGCCTCCAACGCGGCCGGCCAATCCATATCCGCCATCGCCGACACCATCGGGGAGATCAGCGGCATCGCCGCCGCGATTTCGGCTGCCGTCGACCAGCAGAGCGCCGCGGCGAACGACATCGCCGGAAGCATCACCCAAGCCGCCGCCGGCACCAGCGAGGTGTCCAGCACCATCGCCAGCGTCACCCAAGCCGCCGGGGAAACCGGGGCCGCCGCCACGCAGGTGCTGGCCGCCGCGCACAGCCTGTCGACCGAGTCCGAGCATCTGCGGCGGGAGGTGGCGGAGTTCCTGGCGACGGTGCGCGCCGCCTGACCGGCACCGGTGCCCTTGTGCCGCCGCCCCGCTTGGCCTATCGCTGGATGGGCCAGGATGGAAACAGGCCGCACCAAGGATTTGCCCCGTGGACGACGACGCCGACCGCATCATCGACCTGTACCGGCGCCACGGCCTGGCGTGGGAGGCCGACCGTCAGGCCGCCCAGCGCCGCCGCCCCCACATGGAAGGCCCCTGGCTAGACCGCTTCGTGGCCCTGGCGCCGCCTGGACCTATATTGGATCTGGGCTGCGGCGGTGGCGACCCCATGGCCACCTACCTGGTGGCGCGGGGCCGCGCCGTCACCGGCGTGGACGCTGCCCCCGCCCTGTTGGACCTGGCCCGCGTCCGCATGCCGGAGCAGGACTGGCGCCTGGCCGACATGCGCGGCCTGGATCTGGGCCGGCGCTACGCCGGCATCCTGGCATGGAACAGCTTCTTCCACCTGGATTTCGACGACCAGCGCGCCCTGTTCGCCGTATTCCAACGACACGCCCTGCCCGGTGCGGCCTTGATGTTCACCAGCGGCCCCCGCCACGGCGTGGCCATGGGAGACTACGCCGGCGAGCCGCTATACCACGCCAGCCTGGACCCGGCCGAATACCGCGTCCTGCTGGACGCGCACGGCTTCGATGTCGTGGAGTACCGCGCCGAGGACCCGGACTGCGGCCGGCACACCGTGTGGTTGGCGCGGGGGAGATGACACCGCCCCCTCATCCCTCCGCGTGCTGCTTGGCGAAGCGCGTGCTGACCGGCACGGCCACCAGGCCGCAGAACGCGGCCGCCGACAGCCACAGGCCCGGCATGGCGGCGTTGCCGCCGTGCTTCACCAGATAGGTGCTGACGAAGGGGGTGAAGCCGCCGGCCGCGGTGGCCAGGCTGTAGGCGAGCGAAAAGCCCGCCGTGCGCACGGCGGCGGGCACGATCTCGGTCAGGTAGACCACCATGGCGCCGTTGTAACAGGCGTAGAGGAAGGACAGCCACAGCTCCACGCCCAGCAGGCGGCCGAAGCTGGGCGCGTCGGCCAGCCAGCTCAAGGCCGGGTAGGCGGTGGCCAGCGCCAGCACGGTGCAGGCTACAAGGATGGGCCGGCGCCCCACCCGGTCGGACAGCGCGCCCGACAGGGGCAGCCACAGCAGGTTGCTGGCGCCCACGGCCAGGGTCACCAGCAGGGCGTCCATGTCGCTGAGGTGCAGGGCGTCGCGGCCGAAGGTGGGGGTGTAGGCGGTGATGAAATAGAAGGACACGGTGGTCATCAGCACCAGGCCCACGCCCGTCAGCACCACCCCCCAGTTGGCCGCCACGGAGGCCAGGATCTCCCCCACCGTGGGCCGGTGCTTGCGCGCCAGGAAAACCTCCGTCTCGGTCAGGGACCGGCGGATATGGAACAGGAAGGGCACGATCAGGCAGCCCACCACCAGGGGGATACGCCATCCCCAGGCCTGCATGGTGTCGGGCGGAAGGTAGAAGGTCAGCGCCACGCCGATCAGCGCCGCCACCATGACCGCCACCTGCTGGCTGGCCGACTGCCAGCTGACGTAGAAGCCCTTGCGGCCCGGCGTCGCGATTTCCGACAGATAGACGGAGACGCCGCCCAGTTCCACCCCCGCCGACAGGCCCTGCACCAGACGGCCCAGCAGCACCAGCAGGGGCGACAACAGGCCGATGGTGGCGTAGCCCGGCATGAGCGCGATGGTGATGGTGCCCACCGACATCAGGCCCAGGGTCAGCAGCAGACCGTCGCGCCGCCCCTTGCGGTCGATATAGGCGCCCAGCGCCAGGGCGCCGATGGGTCGCATGAGGAACCCGGCGCCGAAGGTGGCGAAGGTCAGCAGCAGGCCGGCGGTGTCGCTGCCCTTGGGGAAATAGGCGCGGCTGATGGCGCCGGCGAAATAGCCGAACACCATGAAATCGTACATTTCCAGGAAGTTGCCGCTGGCGACCCGCACCACCGTCATCACCTGGTGCCACCGCTCTCGGGACACCGCGACGGCCGGCATCACATCCTGAGTCATATTTCCACCCAACTGTTATTCCACCATCCCTTCGCGACATCACCCTGCCACGGCAGGCACGAGGTCGCCAGGGGACTGTCCAGATGGGTATCAATCGCCGGCGGCGGGATCGCGTTCCGGTTCGGGCGGCGGGCCGCCGGGGGCCGGTTCGGGCGGTGGGCCGCCGGGGGCCTGTTTTGTGAACGGCGTGAAGATGGGGCCCCGGTTCGCCGCCCCCGGTTCATCCAGCAGCGTGAGATAGGCGCGGCCGCGGCTGTTGGCCAGGTAGATGTGATGGGCGCGGATGAAATCCAGGCCCAGCAGCATGCCGTGGAAATCCGCGCGCTGCACATCCTCACAGCCGCCGAAATCACCCACGCGCAGACGGACCGGGCGCAGCACCTCGTCGCCCACGGTGAAGCGGTCGAAGGTGCCGATCCAGGTGGGCACAGCCTTCTTGCCGATGCCGTGGCTGTCGGCCCCGGCCACAACGCCGGGGTCCGTCTCGTGTACCCCGGCCAGGTGGGCGACACAGGCCTGGACGCTGCTGCTGGGCGCGCCCGTGTCCAGTTTGGCCCAGAATTCATAGCCGTTCAGGGCGACACGCAATTCGTTGCCGATGCGCCGCCCCTGAGGCAGGCGCATCGGCACCTCGGCATAATGGTCCGACCAATAGGCCAGCGGCACATCCTCGCAATTCTCCGGGCGCAGCATGCGGACCATGCCATGAGCCACGTCCAGCTCCAGATCTGCCTGGCTGAAGAAGTCCTGGCCCAGCAGGAGGTCCGTGTTGGGGCCCAAATCTTTGTCCAGGATCTGCATATTCATGGCGTCGGCCCGCCAGTCGCCGATGGTCAGCGAGCGTACCGGCACCGACCCCATGGCCGCCGTCCCGCCGATGCCCTTGCCGTGGCCTAGCGAAGCCAGCAGCTGGGGATCCAGCTCCAGGCGGCGGGCGGCCGCCAGGGGAATCAGGGTCTTGTAGGACCCGGTGTCGAGGATGATGCGGATAGGCTTGCCGTTGATTGTGCCCTCGGCCACCACCCGCCCGCCTTCCAGGCGCACCGGCAGTTCCATTACCTTGGCAAGGCCGCAGCGGCCCGCATCTGCGGCCAGGGCCGGCAAGGGAGCGGCGAGAATGCCTGCCAGAAGGGCCGCCAACCGTATCCCGGTCTTCCTCAATTCGCGGCCGCCTGTTGCGGCGGCGCGAAGACAGGGCGGGCTACGTTGGTGAAATAGATGCTGCCCTGGCTGTTAGCGATGTAGATGCGGTGCGCCTTGATGAAATCCATGCCCAGCATCATGCCGAACATCTCCGTGGCATCGGGGTCGAAACCGGCGGAAAAATCGCCGAAAGCCAGGCGAGCGCCCCGGATTGTCTCCTCACCGATGGCGAAGGTATCGAAGGTGGCGATCCAGGTGGACACCGACTTCCTGCCTACGCCGTGAAAGGTGGGGCCCCGTGCGACGCCGGCCCCGTCCTCATTGACATTGGCGCGGCGGGCGGTGCGGGTGAACAGCTGGGTGGCCACGGCACCGGTGTCCAGCAAGGCCCAGGTTTCGTAGCCGTTGATGGCCACCCGCACCTGGTTGTGACGGCGTACACCCCCGTTAAGGACGCGCAGGGGCGCCTGGGCGTAGGTCTGGGCCCAATAGGCCAGCGGCACGCCGGCGCAATCCCGGGGCCGGAAGAAGCGAACGGCGCCGTTGGCCACGTCCAGCTCGATATCGTATTGGGCGAAGATGTCCTGGCCAAGGATCATTTCGACGCCCGCCGCCGGGTCGTCATGCTCCGCCACGTGAAGGATGGTATTGGCCGCCCACCAGTCGCCCGCCGCCAGTTTTGAAACCATCACCATACCCATCCGCACCTCGCCGCCAATGCCGTGCACACGGTCATTGCCGGTAAGCTCCAGCCCAAGCCGTTCCGCGCCAGACTTCGATATCGTGGTGAGGTCGGCGCCGGTGTCCAACAGCGCCCGTACCGGCTGGCCGTTGATGGTGGTTTCCACCAGCGCCTGGTTGTGTTCCAGGCGCAGAGGCAGTTCGGCCACCTTCTCCAGTTTGCAATCGGCGGGATCGGCCAATGCCGCCGGCGCGGCAAGCGCCAAGGCCGACATCAGAAAGACACCTAAAAGGGTGAATCGCATGCCGACCATTCCCATAAGGTTGTGAGTCCCTTATCTCAGAATTGCGCCCCTGTCGGCAAGGCGGCCTCTGGCGGTGTAAGGAACCGAATCGAAGGATCGGGAGGCCCGCGGCATTCCGCCGCGTGGCCTCAGGCCAGGCTGGCCCACAGATGGGCGGTGGCCAGGCTGCGCCAGGGGGCGTGGGGGCGCATCAGGGCGGCCTGCTCCTCAGCCGTGGGGCGGCGGTCCATGGCGTGGAAGCGTTGCAGGGCCGCCGCCAGGCCGGCGTCGCCCACCGGCACCCGGTCGGGCAGGCCGCAGCCGCGCATCAGCACGTAGTTGGTGGTCCACGGCCCGATGCCGCGCAGGGCCAGCAGCGCCGCCTCGGCCGCCGCCTCGCCGACCGGGTCGGTATCCAGCCGCTCCAGCGCGGCCAAGTCCAGCCGGCCGTCCACCGCCGCCTGGGCGGCATCGATCAAATAGCGCGCCTTGGAGCGGGAGAAGCGCCGGGCGGTCAGCAGCTCCGGATCCAGGGCCGCCACCGCCGCCGCCTCCGGATGCGCGATCATGCCCGAGGGGTGCGGCCGGCCGGCCAGCAGGATCAGCTGGCGGCGCAGGTCGGCGGCGAAGGTCAGGTTGATCTGCTGGCCGATGATGGCCCAGGCCAGCGCCTCGAACACCGTGGCCGCCAGGGGCGGGCGGTATCCCCGCCGGCGGCCCACCAGGCGCGCCGTCGTCGCGTCGCGGCTCGCCCGCGCCTCCAGCCCGGCGGCGGCATCGGCCAACGCCGGCGTCAGGCCCAGCATGCGCAAGGCCACCCGCTGGGCACGGGCCAGGATCAAGGGATCGTCGCTGTCCATGCCCATGACCAGGGTGCCGCCGCCGGCGGGTGCCGTGAGGGTCAGCAGGTAGGCCCGGCCGTCGAACTCCAGCGCCTTGGTCAGCGCGGGGCCCGCCACCCGTTCCGCCGGGGCGTCACGGTCGCGGTACCAGTCGCGGCCGTGATAGCGCCAGGCGGCGTCGGGGTCGAAGCCCGGCGGCAGGTCCAGGGTCTGCTGGCTCAAGACTCCACCAGCACACCGTCCCGCAGTTCCACCACCCGGTCCATGCGCGCCGCCAGGTCCAGGTTGTGGGTGGCGACCAGGGCGCCGAAGCCGTCCTTGCGTCCCCCCGGGCCGGTACCGCTGCCCCGCACCAGGCGGGTCAGCAGGGCGAACACGTCGTCGGACGTGTGGTGGTCCAGGTTGCCCGTGGGCTCATCCGCGATCAGCAGGCTGGGCCGGTTGGCCAGGGCGCGGGCGATGGCGACGCGCTGCTGCTCGCCGCCGGACAGGCGGGCCGGACGGTGACTGCCGCGCGCGGCCAGGCCCACCTGGGCCAGCAGCTCCTTGGCCCGTTCCCGCGCGGCGGCCTTCGACACGCCGGCGATCATCTGCGGCAGGACGATGTTCTCCTCCGCGCTGAACTCCGGCAGCAGGTGATGGAACTGGTAGACGAAGCCGATGGTCTGCCGCCGCAGCGCGGTGCGGCCGGCGTCGTCCAGCGTGGCGGCGTCGCGGCCGTCGATGCGGATGACACCGCCGTCGGCATGTTCCAACAGGCCCGCGATGTGCAGCAGGGTGGACTTGCCGGCGCCGCTGGGCCCCACCAGGGCCACGATCTCCCCCCGGCGCACCGAACAGGCGGCACCGCGCAGCACCTCCAGCACGGCGCCCGCCTGCTGGAAGCGGCGCACGACGCCGGACAGTTCCAGCACGGTATCGCCCGTGGCCGGGATGATGGGCTTTTCCATGACGGACACGTCACTCATAGCGCAGGGCCTCCACCGGATCGAGGCGGGCGGCCCGCCAGGAGGGATAGACGGTGGCGGCGAAGGACAGGAACAGGGCCATGACGCCCACCTGCGTCACCTCCATCCAGTCCAGCTTGGCCGGGATTTGGGTGAAGAAATAGATCTCGGCGTTGAACAGGTCGCGGCCGATGATGGCCTGCAGGAACTGGCGGATGGCCTCGATGTTCTTGGTGAACAGCACGCCCAGGACCATGCCGAAGACGGTGCCGACCACGCCGATGCTGGCGCCCGTCAGGAAGAAGATGCGCAGCACCATGCCCCGGCTGGCGCCCATGGTGCGCAGGATGGCGATGTCCCGCCCCTTGTCCTTGACCAGCATGATCATGCTGCTGATGACGTTGAACGCCGCCACCAGGATGATCAGCGACAGGATCAGGAACATGACGTTGCGTTCCACGTCGATGGCGCTGACGAAGGCGGCGCTGCGCTGGCGCCAGTCATAAACGCGGTACTCCTGCCCCGCCGCGCGGGTGGCGGCGGCCAGGTAGGGGTCGATGTGGGTGGGGTCCTGCACGAACACCTCGATGGAGGTGTAGCCGTTGGCCACGCCGAAGAAGGTCTGCGCCGCCGCCAGCGGCATGAAGATCAGGCTGTTGTCCACGTCGTACATGCCGACGTCGAAGATGGCGGCCACGGGATAGGTGCGGGCGCGCGGGATGGAGCCGAAGGCCGTCTGGTTGAAGCGCGGGCTGACCAGGCGCAGCTGGTCGCCCACATGCAGGTTCAGACGCTTGGCCATGCGGCTGCCGATGGCGATACCGTCGCCCAGGTTGGCCTCATCCCCCGTGGCGCCGGTGGCGGCGCCGAAGGCCTCGGCCGCCCCCTCGACCAGATGGGTGGAGACGATGGGCCGGCGGCGGAAATCCTCCGGCGTGATGCCGTGGACATAAGCCGCGCTGGCCGTCCCGTCCTGGGTGATCAGGGCCTGCCCTTCCACTGTCGGCATGACGGCGGTGACGCCGGGCACGGCCAGCAGGCGCTGGGTGACCGCGTCGTTTTCCGGCATGGGGCCCAGCAGGGACTGCACCTCCAGATGGCTGTACAGGCCCAGCACGCGGCCCAGCAGTTCGGTGCGGAAGCCGTTCATCACCGACATGACGATGATGAGGGTGGCCACGCCCAGGCCGATGCCCAGCAGGGAAAAGCCGGCGATGACGGAGATGAACCCCTCTTGCCGGCGCGCCCGGAGGTAGCGCATCGCGACCATGCGTTCGAAGGCGGAAAAGATCATGAGGGCCCGGCGGTCGAGGGGGAGGGATTCAGGGGAGGCAATGCGCGTGATTCTGGGCGGAAAAAAGGCGCCCGCTCCCTATCATGCGCGAAAGGGGCGGGCGTCCCGTTTCTTGTCCTGGTCAGGCCTTGATCAGCTCGGCCAGGGCGGCCTCGACCGGCAGCTCGCGCTTCTCGCCGGTGGCGCGGCGCTTCAGCTCCACCACCCCGGCCTTCAGGCCGCGCGGGCCCACGGTCAGCTGCCAGGGCAGGCCGATCAGGTCCATGTCGGCGAACTTGGCGCCCGGGCGCTCGTTGCGGTCGTCGTACAGCGTCTCGACACCGGCGGCGTTCAGCTTGGCGTACAGATCCTCGCACAGGCTGGCGCACGCCGCGTCGTCGGCCTTCAGGTTGATCAGGCCCACGTGGAAGGGGGCCACGGCGTCCGGCCAGATGATGCCGTTCTCGTCATGGCTGGATTCGATGATGGCGCCCATCAGGCGGGACACGCCGATGCCATAGCTGCCCATCTCCACCGCCACCGGCTCCCCGTCCGGGCCGGCCACGACGGCGCCCATGGGCTTGGAATACTTGGTGCCGAAATAGAAGATGTGGCCGACCTCGATGCCGCGGGCGGAAACCAGCTGGTCCTCCGGCACCTCGCAGGTGGCGGGGTCGTGCTTCTCGTCCGTGGCGGCGTAGATGCTGGTGTACTTGGCGAAGAAGTCCTTCAGGTCGCTGCCGGCCTCGGGCGGGTTCTGCAGCACGTCCAGGTTCAGCCAATCCTTGTGGCAGAACACGCCGCTTTCGCCCGTCTCGGCCAGGATGATGAACTCATGGCTGAGGTCGCCGCCGATGGGGCCGGTGTCGGCGCGCATGGGGATGGCCTTCAGCCCCATGCGGGCGAAGGTGCGCAGATAGGCCAGGAACATCTTGCGGTAGGACAGCTTGGCCCCTTCGGCGTCCAGGTCGAAGGAGTAATTGTCCTTCATCAGGAACTCACGGCCGCGCATGACGCCGAAGCGGGGGCGGATCTCGTCCCGGAACTTCCATTGGATGTGGTAGAGGTTCTTGGGCAGGTCCTTGTAGCTGCGCACAAACGTCTTGAAGATGTCGGTGATCATCTCCTCGTTCGTGGGGCCGTACAGCAGCTCACGGTCGTGGCGGTCGGTGATGCGCAGCATCTCCTTGCCGTAATCGTCATAACGGCCCGACTGGCGCCACAGCTCCGCCGACTGGATGGTGGGCATCAGCAGTTCCTGGGCGCCGGCGGCGTCCTGCTCCTCCCGCACGATCTGCGAAATCTTGCGCAGGACCTTCCAGCCCAGCGGCAACCAGGCGTAGATGCCGGCGCTGGTCTGCCGGATCATGCCGGCGCGCAGCATCAGCCGGTGCGAGGCGATCTGCGCCTCCGCCGGGGTTTCCTTCAAGGTGGGCAGGAAAAACTGGGAGGAGCGCATCGCGGGAACCCGTCGCCTTCATGAACTGGATTACGGAAATGGAGCCGCGACTTTAGGCAATGACGTCCCCCCTGTCCATGGCGGCGGGGCGGAAAGGGATTCCGGACATGTCGCGCCGATGATCATCCCCACGCAAACGCATGGCCGGTATAACTACCTGATTTCCGCAGGATAGGTATGTCCCTGCGACGAGCCGCCCAGAGCTCATGGCCTATGTCATAAGTACTAGTGGGGTAAACATGACAGCACACACATCCATGGCCCGCCATCTCCACTTCCAGTAAAATAACCACTTAGAGCGATTTTTAGAGAACATCTAAATTATACCTGCCCAGCAATAATGGATGGTGGCCATGCGTTGACCTTGAAATCCGGCTTGTGGTTTTTACCGGCCATTAACCAATCGCTGTTATCACGCCGGGAAAGCCCGCCGCCAAAGGACCGCAATCATGTTGGCCAACGCCAAAATCCTAACAAAGATTAACCTGGTCATCCTCGTCATGGCACTTTCCGCCGTCGCCATCGGCATCGCCGGCTACATCGGCATGTCGAAGCTGTCGGTCGCGGCGCACCGCCTGGACGTCATGGGGACCAACCTGCACCAGGCGGCGCAGCTGAACGCCAACGTGATCTACATGAACCGCGGTGAGTACCGCATGGCCGCCGATCCCAAGGATACCGAGGACGTCGCCAAGAACGTCGCCGGCCGGGTCGATGAGTTCGCCAAGAACATGAGCCTGCTGGACCAGCAGGTGGAGGGCAAGTACCGCCCCATGCTGGCGGAGATCAAGACCGCCTTCGCCGCCTACAAAAAGGAATTCGATGGCACGATGGCGGCCAGCCGCAAGCATGCGGACCTGAAGAACGAGGCCGCCCGCCAGGAAATCCTGGACGAGGTCGCGCAGTCGCGCACCGCGTCCACCGCGCTCAGCAACAAGATCAAGGTGCTGCAGGAGGCCCTGGACGAGGATGGCACCACCGTGGCCCAGGATGCCCAGGCCGTCGCCCGCGACCTGAACATCATGATCGTCGCGGTCGCCGTCGTCGGCATCGCCATCGGCATCATCGTCGGCATGCTGATCGCCCGCCGCGGCCTGGTCACCCCCATCACCCACATCGTGCGCAACCTGCAAGACCTGGCCCACGGCCGCCTGACCATCGAGATATTCGGCACCGAGCGCGGCGACGAGGTGGGCGACATCGCCAAGACCGCCTTGGTCTTCCGTGACAACGCCCGGGAGACCGAGCGTCTGCGGGCCGAGCAGGAAAAGGAACAGGCCACCCGCGCCGCCCGTGCCGCTGCCCTGGAAAACCTGACCCACACCTTCGACGTGCAGGCCGGCGACGTCATCGGCGCCGTCGCCTCCGCCGCCACGCAGATGCAGGCCACCGCCAGCTCGCTGTCCGCCTCGGCCGAGCAGACCACCCGCCAGTCCGCCACCGTGGCCGCCGGCGCGGTGGAGGCTTCGGCCAACGTCCAGACCGTGGCCGCCGCTGCCGAGGAACTCAGCTCCTCCATCCAGGAGATCAGCCGCCAGGTGGCGCAATCGACCACGGTCGCCGGTGACGCCGTGCGCCAGGCCACCCACACCGGCACCATCGTCGCCGGCCTGGAGCAGACCGCCCAGCGCATCGGCGACGTGGTGAAGCTGATCACCGACATCGCCAGCCAGACCAACCTACTGGCGCTGAACGCCACCATCGAGGCCGCCCGCGCCGGTGAGGCAGGCAAGGGTTTCGCCGTCGTGGCCAGCGAGGTGAAGAGCCTGGCCAACCAGACCTCGAAGGCCACGGAGGAGATCAGCACCCAGATCGCCCAGGTCCAGGAGGCGACGCGCGAGGCGGTGACCGCCATCGGCGCCATCTCCGGTACCATCGAGAACATCAACAGCATCGCCACCACCATCGCCTCGGCGGTGGAGGAGCAGGGTGCGGCGACGCAGGAAATCGCCCGCAACGTGCAGCAGGCGGCCGCCGGCGCCGACAGCGTCACCCATAACATCCAGGGCGTCTCGCAGGCCGCCGATGAGACGGGCCACTCCGCCCACGACGTGCTGACCGCCGCGACCTCGATGGCACGAGAGGCCGAGAAGATGCGCGGCCTGGTGGAACAGTTCCTGGTGGACGCCAAGGCGGCGTGATCTCCCGCCTTCCTTCCGTCAGACAGCGCCGTGGCCCGGGAAGAGATTCCCGGGCCCATCTTCTTTCAAGGGAGGAAAGAAATGCATTCCGGGCGGAAGGGTCCCGAAAGGGCGCCATATGGCGGAATAATTCCGGCAATCACTTGGGTGAAAGGAACTTGTCGCAATGTTAACGGACGAAAAAATTTAATCAGTTCCTTTGTGGCTCCGGCCACACCCGGTGAAATCTGCCATTCATTTAGACAGTACTAACAAACATGCAATTTACTACGCTTAGGTATTAATCTCTAAAAGAAAGGGGTTACCACCTAAGAGGGCCATAATGGCATGGGATTTTAAGAGCGCATGCTTGAATTTTTCCACCGGAGACCAAAAATCTGACGACGGAAAGTCATTCTGGACAAAAAAGATCAGCACTTTCCTACCTGGATTACATTTTGATTTCCATCAACACGGCAATTTTTCCGCATCAGCAACCATAGCGCCCCTTGGATCTGCCATACTATTGTCCAAACATGTGGACCCTCACACGGTCATACGGGCAAAAAACCTTATTATCCGCGATCATATTGATGATTTTTGTTTGCTTTATATTGTCTGCGGCGCGGCGGTCATATCCTGCAACAATGGCGCCACCACGATCGGGCTCAAACCTGGCCAGTGGATCCTCAAGAACAGCGCTGTAGAATATCTTCTGCGTTTCGAATCGGAGACCGAGGCCAAAGTCCTGATTTTGCCCAAGAGTTGGCTCGCCTCCAGAACGCCTTGTGCGGAGGAAATGGCGCTTAAGGATGTCTGCGACAAGAATGGATGGGGCCGCGCCCTGGCCTGCGTGATGGCGGAACTAAACCCTGAAACCGTGCATCAACTACCCCTGCCTCCTGGCGAAATTGTCAACCAGATCAGCGCACTGCTGACGTTAACGGCAGGCTGGCAAGAAGCACCAGCGCTTAGGACGGGTCCACGCGCCACGCTGAGACGCCTGCGTCAGGCCATGCGCGACCGCCTCCATGACCCAGCGTTGACACCTTCTGATTTCGCTGCCCAGCAGGGCATTTCAAAGCGCACGCTGCACGCCTTGTTCGCCGCCGCCGGGACAAGTTTCAGCAAGGACCTGATCTCGATGCGCCTCGAATATGCCAGATCCTTGCTGACCACGCCCGGCTTCCAAAACAAATCCATCGCCGAAATAAGCAGGTACGCCGGCTTCACCAATTCCGGGCATTTCAGCAGGCGCTTCCTCGCTGCGTACGGCGTTGCCCCCTCGATCTATTCGCGTGCACGCCAGAGGCCATAGTCGGCCAGTCCTTCCCATCGACATTTGAGAACAGAACTGGGCCAGCGCCCCCTGACGGGCGGCCTGCTGCCGACATGGCCGTCGTCGGCCCAATGGCAAGGACACCTGGCACGGGGCGTTAACGACGGCCCGCAAAGAATGGCCATGCCGGCCCATAGGAAGCCTTACGGTGGCAAATGCACCTCATCAGAAAATCCGAAGTTGGAAATCGAACCATGCTGGGGAAACACGAAAATCTGCCAGACACTTCTCTTGGAGTGCATGATTCTCGTTCTGTCAGCGCATCCACGAAATTCAATCGTTTCTATTTCCTACTAGTCGTTATATGTGTCACATGAAAACAATAAAGCACAATAAAGCAGAAACGACGATATTTACCTAAATCGAATCCAATATGTCCAAATTTCATGGGCAATATTGGATAGTCGTGATGTCCATATTATAAATACTTCAACACCAAAAAGGCTTGGCAAAAAATGCTCGAAAACACCAAGATTATTACAAAGATATTGTTCGTCATTGCGATCATGTCACTTTCGGCCTTCGCCATCGGTATCGCCGGGTATACTGGCCTGTCGAAGCTGGCAACCGCCACCCATCGGCTGGAGGTGATGGACACCAACCTGAATCAAGCCGCCCAAATGGGCGCCAGCATCATTCTGCTGAACCGCAGTGAATTCCGCATGGCTGCCGACCCCAGGGAAACGGACGAGGTTTTCAAAACTACAAATAAAAGATCAGATGAATTCATCAATACCTTAAGAAATCTACAAAAGCTTGCGGAAGATAAATATCAGCCCGCCTTGATAGACATCAAAACTACTTTCGATGACTATAAAAAACAATATGACTCCACGGTGTCAGTCAGCCGCAAACACGCCGATCTGAAAAATGATGCCGCCCGACAGGAGATCCTGGACGAGGTCATGCGGTCGCGCGCCGTCGCCACCACGCTCAGCGACAAGATCAAGGCCCTGCAGGAGGAGTTGGACAAAGACGGAACCGCCGTCGCCCAGCAGGCCCAGACGTTAGCCCGCGATTTGACCTGGATGATCGCCATCGTCGCTATCGCGGGCATCGTCATCGGCGTCGCCATCGGCATACTGATTGCGCGCCGCGGCCTGACAATTCCCATCGACCGCATCGTCCACAACCTCCAGGATCTGGCCCAGGGCCGACTGGACATTGACATCTATGGCACCGCTCGCGGTGATGAAGTGGGGGACATCGCCAAGACCGCCCTGGTGTTCCGCAACAACGCCCGCGAGACCGAACGCCTGCGCGCCGAACAGCAGAAGGAGCAGGCCGCCCGCATCGCCCGTGCTGCCACCCTGGAGGGATTGACCCGCACCTTCGATATCCAGGCCGCCGATGTCATTGGCGCCGTGGCCTCGGCCGCGACGGAGATGCAGGCCACCGCCAGCTCGCTATCGTCATCCGCCGAGCAAACCACCCGCCAGTCCGCCGCCGTGGCCACCGCCGCCGTCGAAGCCTCAAGCAACGTCCAGACCGTCGCCTCGGCGGCGGAAGAACTTGCCTCGTCCACGCAGGAAATCGGCCGCCAGGTGGCCCAGTCGGCAGCGGTGGCCGGCGACGCCGTGCGTCAGGCGACTCAGACCGGCGTCATCGTCGCCGGCCTGGAGCAGACCACCCAGAAGATCGGCGAAATCGTGAGCCTGATCACCAACATCGCGGCACAGACCAATCTACTGGCCCTGAACGCCACCATCGAGGCGGCGCGAGCAGGTGAAGCGGGCAAGGGCTTCGCCGTCGTCGCCAGCGAGGTCAAGAGCCTGGCCAATCAGACCTCCAAGGCCACCGACGAGATCAGCACCCAAATTGCCTCGGTCCAGGAGGCTACGCGAGGGGCTGTGGCCGCCATCGGTGCCATCTCCGGCACCATCGAGAACATCAACAATATCGCCACCGCCATCGCCTCCGCGGTGGAAGAACAAGGGGCCGCCACCCAGGAAATCGCCCGCAACGTCCAACAGGCCGCGACTGGCACCGACAGCGTCACCCAGAACATCCAAGGGGTGTCAACCGCCGCCGAGGCGACGGGGCATGCCGCTCACGACGTGCTGGTGGCCGCTACCTCCATGGCCCGGGAGGCGGAAAAGATGCGTGGCCTGGTCGAGACGTTCCTGGTGGAAGCGCGCGCGGCCTGAGCCAGATAGACGAACGGCCCGGGGATCGCTCCCCGGGCCGTCGTTTCACGGGGGTACCGGCATCAGCCCCGCTGCACCCGGGCGATGTAGTCGCCCACCATGGTCTGCAGCACGTCCAGCGGCACGGCGCCCGAGTTCAGGCCCACCTGGTGGAAATCCTTGATGTCGAACTTGTCGCCCAGGGCCGTCTTGGCCTGGTCGCGCAGGCGGTTCCACAGCGTGTGGCCGATCTTGTAGCTGCAGGCCTGGCCCGGCCAGGCGCAATAGCGGTCGGTCTCCCGCGTCATGGCGCTTTCGGTGTCGCCCGTCAGGTCCACCATGTACTTCACCGCCTGTTCCCGGCTCCACCGCTTGTGGTGCATGCCGGTGTCGATGACGCAGCGGCCGGCGCGGAACAGCAGGAACTTCAGGAAGCCGATGCGGCCCAGCGGGTCGGCGTCGTACATGCCCAGCTCATCGGCCAGCTGCTCGGCATATAGGGCCCAGCCCTCGCCGTAGCCGGAGAAGAACATGTTGGCCCGGTAGAGCGGGATGCCCTTGGTTTCCTGCGCGATACAGCCCTGCAGATGATGGCCGGGGATGCCCTCATGATAGACGGTGGTGGGCAGCGACCATTTGGGCCATTCGGCCGTGTCGTGCAGGTTGAAGTAGATGGTGCCCACCCGGTCGCCTTCCAGCGGCGGGGATTCGTAGTAGGCCAGCGGCGCGCCGGCCTCGATGGCAGCCGGCACGCGCTGCACCCGCGCCTTGGCCTTGGGGATGTCACGGAACATGCGCGGCAGGCGCGACGCCATGTCGTCCAGCTTCACCTGCAAATCGGCCACCAGCTGGGCCTTGCCCGCGTCGGTGTTGGGATAAGTGCTCTCGGGCCGGGCACGCAGGGCCTTGATGCGCTCCGCCACCGTGCCCTGGGTCAGGCCCTGGGCCGCCAGCAGCGATTCCAGCCGCGCGCCGATCTCCTTGGCCTGGTCCAGGCCGATCTGGTGCACCTCATCCGGGGACAGGGTGGTGGTGGTGCTGGACTTCAGGCCCTGGGCGTACCAGGCCTCGCCGTCCTTGATGTGCCAAACGCCGGCGTCATGCGTGGCCGTCTTGCGGGCGGCCTCCACCGCTGCGATCTGGCGGTCCAGCGCCGGGCCGACCTTGTCGGTGTAGATCTTGGCCGCCTGGGCGCCGTAGGCGTCGCCAAGCCCCTTGTCCTTGGCGCGTCTGGCCACCGAGGACACCAAGCCCGACGCACCCGCGTCCACCCGCAGGGCGCGCAGCTGGGTCAGGGTCGTGTCCAGCATGAAGTCGGCGGCCAGGATGCCCTGGGCGGCGTCATGCTTGAACTGCGCCGTCTCGGTGTCCAGCGCGCCGGCGAAGGCCTCCAGCCGCGCCAGATACGCATCCGCGTCGGCCTTGGCCTCGATGGGGTGGTGCACGTCCAGGAAGTTGGGAATGGACTGGTAGGCGCCCTGCAGCTGGCACAGCTCATACGGCGACCCGCTGGAGCCGAAGGGGAATTTGCGGTCGCTCTCCACCGCCTCGGCCAGCACGTATTCCACGCTGTCGTAGTTCACGGCGTCGATGCCGGTCAGCGCCTTGCGGTTGATGCCCTTGAGGCGGCGCAGCTGGCTTTCCGTGGCGGCGGTGTCGGCCTTGCGCCCGGCGGGGCTGCGGTCGTCCAGCTTGGCGCGCAGGCCGGCCAGCTTGCCCGTGTCCATGCCGGCCATGGTGGCGCCTTCGGGGCTGCGTCGCAGATCTTCCTGGAAGAAGGTGTCCAGCAGGTGGTTCAGGTCGGCGGCGGGGCCCGTGGCGGGCCCCTTGGCGGGCTTGGATGCATCGGCGGCGAAGCCGGGACGGACCGTGGCCAGGGCGACCGAGGCGGCGCTGGCGGCCAGGAAGGCGCGACGATTGAACATGAAGTCCCCTTTATAATTTGATGGGCGAGACTACCGCCCCCGGGGACCGGGAAAAAGGCCGGGCCTGTAACGGAACGGTTACAGGCGGCGCCCGCGCCCCTCGGTGAGGAAAGGGTCGCGGGCGTCACGCATCATCAGGAGTAGGCCTTGCCCCACTCCGCCATCAGTTCCTGCTTGCGGGCCTTCAGGCGCTCGCCCATCTCGTTCAGATCCTCATCGCCGCGCTTGGCCTGCGAGAACAGGCCGCCGGGCTGTTCCTCTTCCTTGACGTGGTGCTTGATGTACTCACCCAGCACCTTGACCTTGGCGTCGTAGAACTCGTCGCCGGGCTTCATGGCCTCGATCTCGGCGATCAGTTTCTTGGCGCCGTCATGCTCGACATAGGCCTCGTCCAGCATGTCGTCCTCCACCTCGCCCCGTTCCTCGGGATAGAAGATTTCCTCTTCGATGGCGGTGTGGACCTTCAGGGCCAGGGCGATCTGGTTGAACAGCGCCAGCTTCTCATCATCGCTGTCCAACTGCTCGTACTCGTCGAACCAGCCTTCAACCTTGCGGTGGTCCTTTTTCAGCAGGCTGACCGCCAGCGGATCACGCGTGGCGGTGCGGCGCGTGCGGCGCGGCTTGGTGCGGGTCTTGGCCTTGGTGTGGCTGCTGTGGGCGGCGGTCTTGTGGGCCGTGGCCATGGGTGCGCTCCTTCTGCGGATGGTTGGCGCCATTGTTGGGCCCCTGAAACCCTCCGCGCGCGCCCAAGGTTCCGCTTCGGTGCGCCTCAGCGGCCCGACAGCCCCTGCTGGCGGCAGAGCGCCGCCAGCTCATCCGCCGCCGGATCGGTCAGGGGCTGGCCGTTGAATAGCACCTGATCGCCCTCCACCGTCAGCAGGCCCAGATAGGCATCGGCCCGGGACCGCGCCGTGCCGGGCGCGCGCGGCAGCGCGCGGGCCAGGCGCGCCGTCAGCGGGATCTCGATGCGTTGGGGCGTTGGCAGGCGGACGCCGCCGTCCAGGTCGGCCGGCGCCACCGGGTTGCCGTCCACATCCACGCCCGGCTGATAGGCGACATCGGGCGCCGGCTCATGCCGCACCGCCCATTGGCAGGCGGCGGGGTCGACGGCGATGGTCGGACCTTTCGACGTGCCCTTCTGCGCCCCCTCCTGGGACACCCCTTGGGGCACCCCCTGCCCCCAGGCGGCACCGGCCGCCAGCACCAGTAGGGCGGTCATCACAGCGGCGATCCGCGGCATTGGCTTTGTCCTTGCTTGGCGAGGGCGTCCGCGCCGACCATGGGCGCGATCCTTCGAATAACGCGGGCCTTAGAATAACGCGGGGGCAACACGTGCTTGATCGTTTTTTCGGGCTGACGCCCCATGGCACCACCGTGCGCACGGAAATCCTGGCCGGGGTCACCACCTTCCTGACCATGGCCTACATCATCTTCGTGAACCCCCAGGTGCTGGGCAAGGCCGGCATGGATCCGGGGGCGGTGTTCGTGGCCACCTGCCTGGCCTCCGCCCTGGGCTGCTTCATCATGGGGCTGTACGCCAATTATCCCATCGCGCTGGCCCCGGGCATGGGGCTGAACGCCTACTTCGCCTATTCGGTCGTGGGCGGCATGGGCTATCCCTGGCCGGTGGCGCTGGGCGCCGTCTTCCTGTCGGGCGTGGGCTTCACAATCTTGAGCCTACTGCCGGTGCGCGAGGCCATCGTCAACGCCATCCCGACGGGGCTGAAGCATGCCATCTCCGCCGGTATCGGCCTGTTCCTGGGCCTGATCGCCCTGCAGAACGCGGGGATCGTCGCGGCCCATCCCGCCACCATGGTGACCCTGGGGGCCCTGGGCAAGCCGCAGGCCCTGCTGGCCTGCGCCGGCTTCCTGGCGCTGGTGGTGCTGGTGGCGCGCGGGATCACCGGCGCCGTGGTCATCGCCATCATCGGCACGGCGCTGGCCGGCATGGCGCTGGGCGTCACGCCGCTGATCGCCAGCCCCGTCTCCCTGCCACCCAACCCGGCGCCCACGCTGATGCGGATGGATGTGGCCGGCGCCTTCAACATGGGCCTGACCGCCATCATCTTCGCCTTCCTGTTCGTCGACCTGTTCGACACCGCCGGCACGCTGGTGGGCGTATCCCACCGCGCGGGGCTGCTGGACGCCCAAGGCCGCCTGCCCCGGCTGAAGCGGGCCCTGCTGGCCGACAGCCTGGCCACCACCGCCGGCGCGGCCTTGGGCACCTCCACCGTCACCGCCTATATCGAGAGTGCCGCCGGCACCTTCGCCGGCGGGCGCACCGGCCTGACCGCCGTGGTGGTCGGCCTGCTGTTCCTGGCTGCCCTGTTCCTGTCGCCGCTGGCGGCCGCCATTCCAGGCTACGCCACCGCTCCGGCGCTGTTCTACGTCGCCTGCCTGATGGTGCGCGGCCTGGCGGAAATCGATTGGGACGACGTGACCGACTCGGTCCCGGCGGTGATCACGGCCCTGGCCATGCCCTTCACCTTCTCCATCGCCGACGGCATCGCCTTCGGCCTGATCGCCCACTGCGCCATCAAGCTGCTGACCGGCAAGGGGCGGGAGTTGGGTTTGGCCCTGCCCATTCTGGCAGCACTCTTCACGCTGCGCTTCGCCCTGGCTTAAACGCCAGGGCCTTGACCTGACTAGGGAATTCCCTGGCTTTCGTTGAGTGAAATTTATGATTGGTCGCTGTTTTTGACCGAAAAGGCCGCCTTTCGGGCATCGTGCCTTGAAAATGATCAAAAAACAGATGACGGAATGATTTCGTCTCCCTATACTCCGCCCTCGTAAACACAAGGGCATAAAAAAGACCGCGCTCGCGATAGCGCGGCGCGGCCTTGAGTTTAGGGAGGAATCGCCACCAAGCGACTCAATGTCAGAGGGGGATGTACCCTCCAACGCTTGGATAATGCTACGCCGAGTTTTCGAAAGGCAAGCCCTAACCGAGGGCTGGCCTTTCTTTTTGTGCTTTTTCTGTGCTTTTGCATAATGGCTAGTCAATTGCCCAGTTTATGGGCTGGCAATTGCCCAATATATAAGCTGGCGCTACTCCACGACGCTTCGGAGACGCTCCGCAGCGCAACAGAATCACCTCCGAATCATCCCCTTTTCATGTTGCGACGCCGAAGCCCGCGCCGCCATCTATCCGTAATGGCGGAGATCACCCCTGCCGGACGACCGCGTCGGTCGGTCGCGGCTAGCACCGTCGGCCGACGAGAAATGCCCAGGACGACGGCAAAGCCCCCATGGTTGCGGTATCAGCCTGAATAATAGGCAATCGGCCGCCCACGGGGACGCCAGACCGCCCTCCCATGGACGGCCGCCAGGATTTTCGTTTAAAATACCAATGCCCTTTATTCATTGCCGTTCGTGATCATGACGACCACCGCCACCGCCGCTTCGTTCCGGCCCCTGGACCTGGACGCCGTGCACGCCTTCGTGCTGGTGGCCACGCTGCGCAGCTTCACCCGCGCGGCGGAGGCGCTGGGCACCACCCAATCGGCCATCAGCCTGAAGCTGAAACGGCTGGAGGACAGGCTGGGCCAGCGGTTGCTGGAGCGCACCCCCCGCCAGGTGCGGCTGTCGTCGCAGGGGGCCGCCTTCCTGGAACCGGCGCGCCGGCTATTGGCGGCGCATGACCAGGCGCTAGCCGGGCTGGAGGAGGCGCCGCACCGCCTGGTCATCGGCATCAGCGACCACGTCGCCGGCCGCGACCTGCCCGGCCTGCTGGCCCGTCTGCAAGGCCGCGACCCCACCCTGGTGATGGAGGTGCGCATCGCCGCCTCCCGCGACCTGGGCGGCCTGCTGGAACGCGGGGAACTGGACGCCGCCATCCTGCGGCTGGAACCACCCCTGGACGGACGCCCGGCGGAACTGACGGCCGAGGCGGGGGAGCCGCTGTTCATCGACCCCCTGTGCTGGTTCGCCGCCCCGGGCTGGGAGCCGCCCCCGGCCGCACCGCTACCCATCGCCACCCTGTCCGCCCCGTGCGGCGTGCGCGGCCATGCCGTGCGGGCGCTGGACGCCGCCGGCATTCCCTGGACCGAGGTGTTCGTGGGCGGTGGCGTCGCCGCCGTGGGCGCCGCCGTGCTAGCCGGCCTGGGCGTCGCGGCCCTGGCGCCGCGGGCGGCCCCGCTGGGTGCAGTCGAGGTGGGCGGGCGCTTCGGCCTGCCGCCCCTGCCCAGCGCGCCGGTGGTGCTGCGTTCCACCGTCAGCGACCGGCGCAGCCGCGCCGCGCTGGCAACGCTTGTGGCGGCGTTCCGTGCCGCTGGTTAGCTAATAGACAAACCCGTCAGCCACCGCCTTGCGCCACGGCTGGCCCAGCGCGGCCAGCTCATGATCCACGGGGCAGTCCTCGGCATGGGCCAGCGGCAGGTAGCCGATGCTCATCAGGAATTCGCCCACGATCTCGCCGCCGGTGAAGCGGAAGGTGCGGCGGAACAGCTTCACCCACTCCGCCTTGGTCAGGGGATGGTGCGCGGCGATCCAGGCGGCGAAGCCGCCGTGGCTGGCGCGCAGGCCCTGGATGACCCGGGCGTTGTGGATGGCGGCCTCGATCTTCAGACGGTTGCGCACGATGCCGGCGTCCTGCATCAGGCGCTCCACATCATCAGGCCCGAGCGCCGCCACCTTGTCCACATCGAAGCCATGGAAGGCGGCGTTGAAGGCCTGCCGCTTGCGCAGCACCACCAGCCAGGACAAGCCGGCCTGGTTGACCTCCAGCATCAGGCGTTCGAACAGCACCGCCTCATCCGTCGTGGGGAAGCCATGTTCCCGCTCATGGTAGGGCCCGTGGAAGGGATGGCCCGGGGCGATGGCGCAGTATCCCGACATGGGCTGTAATCCTGTGGTGAAGGGTAGGAGGATGAGGCGGGCGGATGCTAGAAGGGGACGCGGCAGGAGGAAACCCCAAATGACCCCAACGATCACCGACATCCATCACAGCGACTTCACGTTCGAGACCACGCCCCGCATCCTGGCCCAGGTGGGTGGGGCCGCGCGGTTGGGTGAGCTGGCGCGCGACCTGGGGGTGGGGCGCGTCTTCGTGGTGACTGATCCTGGCTTGGTGAAGGCCGGGGTGGTGGAGCCGGCCTTGGCCGGCCTGCGTGCCGCCGGCATCGAGACCGTTCTGTACACCGAGGTGCAGGCCGACCCGCCGGAGGCGGTGGTGCTGCACGCCGTGGCCGCCGCCCGCGCGGCCCAGGCGGATGCCGTCATCGGCCTGGGTGGGGGCAGTTCCCTGGACACGGCCAAGCTGGTGGCCCTGCTGGCCGGCCACCCGCAGAACCTGGCCGATATCTACGGCATCAACCTGGCACGCGGCCCCCGGCTGAAGCTGATCCAGGTGCCGACCACGGCGGGCACGGGCTCGGAAGTGACGGCCATTGCCATCGTCACCACGCCCAGCCATGAGAAGAAGGGCGTGGTCAGCCCCCTGCTCTACCCCGACGCCGCCGTGCTGGACGCGACGCTGACCCTGGGCCTGCCCCTGGCGGTGACGGCCATGACCGGCATCGACGCCATGGTGCACGCCATCGAGGCCTACACCAGCCGGCTGAAGAAGAACCCCCTGTCCGACAGCCTGGCCACCCGGGCGCTGACGCTGCTGTATGCCAACCTTCCCCGCGTGCTGGCCGACGGCCGCGACGTGGCGGCCCGCGCCGCCATGCTGCAGGGCTCCCTATTGGCCGGTATGGCCTTCGCCAACGCGCCGGTGGCGGCGGTGCACGCCCTGGCCTATCCCCTGGGCGGCCATTTCCATGTGCCGCACGGCCACAGCAACGCCCTGGTGCTGGCCCCCGTCCTGGCGTTCAACCGCAGCCATGCGGAACAGGCCTATGCCGAGCTGGGCCGACTGATCGACCCGGCGTTGAGCGGCGCCGACGACACCGCCGCCTCCCACGGTTTCGTGGACGCCATGACCCGCCTGGTCGGCGCCATGCCCTTCGGCCGGCGCCTGGCGGACGTGGGCGTCACCGCCGGCCACATCCCCCTGCTAGCAGCGGACGCGATGAAGGTGCAGCGCCTGCTGGTCAACAACCCCCGTCCCGTCACCCTGGACGACGCCGTGGCCCTCTATAGCGCCGTCCTCTGATCCCTTGAGAGAGCGTCCCCTCCGACCATGACACCGACCCTGTCGCCCGCCGCCCGTCGCCGCCTGCTGCGCAACGTCCTGGCCTTTTTCATCACCCTGGTCGCCGTCTGCGTGGCGGCGGGGCTTATCGGCGGCACCATGGCCGTGGTGCTGGTGCTGCGCCTGGTATTCGGCATTGGCGCACTGTGTTCCGGGGTTTGGATGTTCTTCCTGCTGGCGCGCCAAATGATCCGCAACGGCCGTCCGCCCCACCCCTTCTTCTATGGCGGCTACGCCATCATCCTGGGCTGCCTGGGCGGTGTGGCGGTGCTGGGCGCCCTGATGCTGCTTCAGGTGGCACAGCAGTTTTCCTGGACCGCACCCTGAATCATCCACATGGCGGCAAAACGCCTCAGCCGGACAGGATAGCACGGACGACCTAACCGCCCACCGATATATGAATATTTTCCAGTAGAGCGGACAAAATGTGGAGCTCGCGGCGACACCATTTTGCCATCAATCCTTGGCCTCATTGGCGATGAGGGCCGAGCGATTGGCGTTCACCTGCGTTAAGTGCGACGGGACCTTACCGTCTTCTTCGTAACAACGGTGGCGCCAACGATATCGGCCCAATCAAACCAAGAGGTGACCCCATGAAGTCCGTCATGAAGTCCGCCCGCGCCACCGTCAGCGCCGCCGCCCTGGCCGTGGCCCTGACCGGTGGCCTGTTCATCGCCGGTGCCGGCACAGCCAACGCCCAGGTGGGCATCGACCTGTGGGTGCGGGAGGCCCCGCCGCCACCGCGCCACGAGGTGATTCCCCCGCCGCCGGAGCCCGGCCATGTCTGGGTGGGCGGCCACTGGGCCTGGCATGACCGCTGGGACTGGGAGGAAGGCCATTACGCCGCCCCGCCCCATCCCCACGCCCATTGGGTGCCCGGCCACTGGCGGACCCGCCCCGACGGCCGCCACATGTGGGTCGAGGGCCACTGGCGCTGACGACAGCCACGGCTGAATGAGAAAGGGCGGCATCCGGCAGACCGGTGCCGCCCTTTTCCATGCCCTCTTTTCCATGCCCTCGGCCAAGCCTCAGCGGCGGCGGAAAGCGACGGCGCCCAGGACCCGGTACCCCATGGACGCACTGAAGCGCTGGGTGGCGCGCTTGGTCGCCTCCTCCGCCGTGTCGGCCCCCACCAGGTAGACACGGCCGGACACCCAATCGTCGACATAATCGGACGGCGCCATGCGGGCGGTCGCCGTCTCGCCGAAATCGGGGTTGGAGATGGTCAGTTCCCAGAAATGCTGGGCGTTCAGGGTCTGGCGATCCAGCAGGACCAGGGGCTGCAGCCGCCGTTCGCGCAGGGCCTTGCGCTCCTTGTCCAGGTTGTCCAGTTCCTCGCGCAGTTCCTCCAGCGTGGCGGTCACCGTGTCCATGGTGTTGGTGATCTGCTCCAGCTCACCGGAGGTGCCGTCGATCTCCTGCCGGAACTGGGCCACCAGGGCCTCGCGCTTCTCCAGTTGGCGGCTCAGTTCCAGCCGGCGCACCGTCAGTTCCCGCCACTGGCGGAACAGCAGCGCCGCCAGCAGGCCGATCATCAACAGCATCAACCAACCCAGTTCCATCACGCCCCCCGACGGAAGCCGGTAGGGCGCAAGGGGCCCTTTTCCGGGAAGTGCATTTCAATCTGGCGCCGGGCGGCGGCTTCCGATTCAGCCCAGATGCTGCCGCGGTGGTCGATACCGCGCAGGGCGGGCGGCAGCTCGCGCCCCGGTTCCACCGTGGCCGACGGCATGAGGTTGCAGGCGTACTCCTCCTTGTCCTTCGAGGGCTCGCCGATCTGGTGCAGGACGTAGAAGTCGCGGGCGCGCATCTCGTTGTTGTCGACGCGCAGCTGGGAAATGGCCATGCGCATCTTGGCGGCATCCGCCCGCTTGGAACCCAGCGCCATGCGCTGCTGCTCCAGAAAGGACAGAACCTGCGTCTTCTCGTTGGAGACGGCGCGCATCTTGTCAGTGGAGGAGCCCAGCGACTTGCGCAGGCGCAATTCCACGGTCTGCCGCCACAGCCACAGCAGAATGGCGGCCAGCAGCAGCAGGGCGGAAAACCCCATCAGGATTTGGATCAGCATTCCCCAGACGACCAAACCGGCCCGTACCAACCGCCGACCGGCCGCACCAACCCCGCCCGCCTCAAGAAGGGGCGTTCCCCGGGGGATCGAACAGCTGATCGTAGTTAATGAGGCCAAAATGAAAAACAGCCCAGACGAGCCCGAGAATTACCGCTGAAATCAGGCTCGTCCATATGAATTTGCGCTTGAGATCGGGAAATACCGGGGCGCCGGGATCGTTGCCCTTTTGCGGGCTGTCATCGCGCCGCACGCCAATGGGCAGCACCGCGAACAGAACCACCCACCACAGCGTGAAATAGACCGCGACCAGCGTGACCAGGCTCATGACGCTTCCCATTCCCTGGGCCCGTGATCAGCGCAAAGTAACGCGCGCACGGGCCGTTTTGGCGGCGTCCCAGGGGCGCCGCTTCCCCTGTCCGGCTTACACCCGCACCAGGTGCACCTCAGTCACCGGCTTGCGGCCCTGCGCCGCATGGAAGGTGCGGCGCACCGCCAGCCGGGCGGCCTCGGTCACGGCCGCGTCATCACGCCGCTCCGCCTCGGCCAGCTTGTCGACCGCCTGGCCGATGCCCTTGACCAGCCCCTCGATGAACAGCGCGTCCTCTTCCCCATCCAGCAGGCCGATGACCGACAGCTTCGGGTCGGCCAGCAGCTCGGTATCGTCCATCACCAGGGTGACGACCGCCGCGCCGTTGAAGACCATGCGGTTGCGGGTACGCAGCAGATTTCCGCTCAGGGGCACAAGGCGGCGACCGTCCAGGCACAACTTGCCCGAAGGCACGGTACCGATGATCTCCGGCTCGCCCGGGCCGATGCGGATGACGACGCCGTTCTCCGGCACCAGGGCGCGTGGCACCTGGCATTCCAGCGCCAGGTCGGCGTGGGCCTTCAGGTGGCGCTGCTCGCCATGCACCGGCACGGCCAGGAAGGGGCGCACCCACTGGTACATCTGCGCCAGCTCGTCCCGCGCCGGATGGCCGGAGACATGGACATCGGCGTCGCTGGCCGTCACCACCTCGATGCCACGGCGGATCAGGCCGTTCTGCACCTTGGCGATGGCCTTCTCGTTGCCCGGGATTTCGCGGGAGGAGAAGACGACGACATCGCCCGGTTCCAGGTCGATCTCGGGATGGTCGCCGTCGGCGATGCGGGCCAGGGCGGCGCGCGGCTCCCCCTGGCTGCCGGTGCAGATCAGCACCTGGGCCTCGCGCGGCAGATAGCCCACGTCATGCTCGGTGACGAAGGGCGGCAGGTCCTTGAGATAGCCGGTGGCGCGCGCAGCCTCGTTGATGCGGCGCAGGCTGCGGCCCACCAAGGCCACTTGGCGATCGTGCGCGGCGGCGGCCTTGGCGATGGAATGCAGACGGGCGACGTTGGTGGCGAAGCAGGCCACGGCCACCCGGCGGCCGGGGTAGCGGCCGATCAGTTCCTCCAACCCCACGGCCACGGTGCCTTCGGAACCGGACGTGCCGGGCACGGTGGCATTGGTGCTGTCGCAGACCAAGGCGGTGACGCCCTGGTGTCCAAGCGCGATCAGCGCCGCCTCATCCACCGGCGCGCCCACGCGCGGGTCGGGGTCCAGCTTCCAGTCGCCGGTGTGCAGAACCGTCCCGCCGGCGGTGCGGATGACCAGGGCGTTCGGCTCGGGAATGGAATGGGTGAGGCTGATCAGCTCGATATCGAAGGGGCCGACCTGGAAGCGGCCGGACAGCGGCACCTCGATGATCTGCACCAGGCCGCTGAACTCCGTCTCGCGCAGCTTGGCGCGCAGCACGGCGGCGGTGAAGGGGGTGGCGTAGACGGGGCAGCGCAGCTCCGTCCAGAGGTACTGCACGGCACCCAAATGGTCCTCATGCGCGTGGGTCAGCACCAGGCCGGCCAGGTCTTCCCGCCGCTCGGCAATGAACTCGGGGTCGGGCATGACCACGTCCACGCCCGGCGCAGCGTCATCGCCGAAGCTGACGCCCAGGTCGACCATCAGCCATTTGCCGGCGTGATGGTAGAGATTGAGATTCATACCAATTTCGCCGGACCCACCCAACGGCAGGAAATACAGGGCGTCGGGGGACAGCAAATCGTCGATCATGGAAACCTAAAAAACGGGAAACGGCGGGACGGGCGAACGGGGCGTCAGCCCCCTGATTTGGCGTTGCGGCGGTAGATGAGCAAGAGCCCGCGTAAGGTCAGGTCGGCATCGATGTGGTCGACCATGCCCGTCTCCTCCGCGAACACCCGCACCATGCCGCCGGTGCCGATGACGGTGACGGGGGGCGTGCCGGTGGGCGACAGCTCCGCCTTGATACGGCGCAGCAGGCCCTCGATCATCGCGGTATAGCCCCAATACATGCCCGACTGCATGGCGCCCACGGTGCCGCGGCCGATGACGCGGTCAGGCTTGGCGATGTCCACCTTGGGCAATTGGGCGGCCACGCGGTGCAGGGCGTCCAGCGACAGGGTGGGGCCGGGGGCGATGATGCCGCCGGCGAAGGCGCCATCGGCATCGACCACGTCGAAGGTGGTGCCGGTGCCGATATCCAGCACCACCAGCGGCGCCTGATATCGTTCCGTGGCTGCAACGGCATTGACCAGGCGGTCGGCGCCCGCCTCGCGCGGATTGTCGATGCGGATCTCGATGCCCACATCCACCGCCGGGTCGCCGATGCGCATGGGCACGCAGCCGAAATGATCCTTGCACAGCCGGATCAGGTCGGGTGTGGTCGCCGGGACGACGGAGGACAGGATGGCCGCGTTGACATCCTGGGCCGCCAGCCCCTTCAGCGCCATGGCCGAGGTCAGCCACACCGCGTACTCGTCGGAGGTGCGGCGGCTGTCGGTGGAGATGCGCCAACGGCCCCGGGGCGTGTCGCCATCATAGATGGCGAAGACCACGTTGGTGTTGCCGGCGTCGATGGCGAGCAGCATGGGGCGGGCTCCCTGTCTCAGGCGATCGGCTGAAGAGCATGAGGGAAAAACACATCACCGGCTGTGACCCTCACCGTGCCACCGGCGGTTTCCACCAGCAGGGCGCCATCGGCGTCCAGATCGACCAGGCGGCCCTCGAACGCGCGGTCATGCAGGCGGACGGTGACGGGGCCGCCGACGCCCTGGGCGGCGTTCAGCCAGGCGGCGCGCACGGGCGCGAAGCCATAGTCCTGCCAGCGGCGGTACCAGCGGTCAAAGGCGCGGGCGTAGGCGGCCATGACCAGGTCCGGCTCCACATCCGCACCCTGGGCCAGCAGCGAGGTGGTGGCGTAGCCCGGCGTGTCCGGATGGTGCCGCACATTCATGCCCATGCCGACGGCCACCCAGGCGACGCCGCCGTCCGCCTCAGCCTCGGATTCCAGCAGGATGCCAGCGATCTTGGCGCCGCCGACCAGGACGTCATTGGGCCATTTCAGCTTGGGCGCCGCGGCGACCAGGCCGTCCACCGCCTCCCCCGCCGCCAGCGCGGTGACGAAGGACAGCTCGGCCGCCCGCTGGGGCATACCACCGGGGCGCAGCAACAGGGTGCAGTAGAGATTGCCGGGCTCGGAGGTCCAGGACCGGCCGCGCCGGCCCCGGCCCGCCTCTTGACGAACGGCCCGTACCAGCGTGCCTTCCGGCGCACCGGCACGGGCCATGTCCTTGACGATGTCGTTGGTGCTGCCGCAGCGCTCCAGCACCGTCGGCCGGATCCATTCCGGCAGACGGTGGGACGGGGCGCCGGGATTCAGCGCCCGCCCGCTCAATGGAACAGGCTGGCGGCGGCGGCGGCCGCGCTGTTCAGCACCGGGGTGCCGATCACCAGGGCCACCGGGAACACCACCAGGGCGGTGGCGGTGACGACCCAGGACAGGCCGGCCGCGGGGCGGTCCAGCGGCTCTTTCACATCGTCGAACCAGGAGACCTTACAGACCTTCAGGTAGTAGTAGAGGCTGATGCCACTGGTCAGCGCCATGATGATGGACAGCGGGTACAACCCAGCCTTCCACGCGGCCATGAACACCAACAGCTTACCGAAGAAGCCGGCCGCCGGCGGGACGCCCGCCATAGAGAACATGAAGACGGCCAGGGCCAAGGCCAGCATGGGATTGGTCTTGGAGAGGCCCGCCAGGTCGGCGATCTCTTCCACGGCCTTACCCTTCTGGCGCATGCCGATGATGATGGCGAAGGTGCCGACGGTCATCACCAGGTAGATCGCCATGTAGATCAGCACGGCCTGCACGCCATCGGCGGTGCCGGCCGCCACGCCGACCAGGGCGTAGCCGATGTTGGCGATGGAGCTGTAGGCCATCAGGCGCTTGATGTTGCTCTGGCGGATGGCCGCCAGGGAGCCCACCACCATGGAGGCGACGGAGCAGAACTCGATCACCTGGCGCCACTGCGGCAGCAGGGAACCGAAGGGGCCCTCCAGCACGCGGATAAACAGGCAGATGGCGGCCACCTTGGGCGCCACGGCGAAGAAGGCCGTGACCGGGGTGGGGGCGCCTTCGTACACGTCCGGCGTCCACATATGGAAGGGCACGGCGGAGATCTTGAAGGCCAGGCCGGCGGCGACGAAGACCAGGCCGACGATGACGCCCAGGGACGCCGGGCCGGCCTGCAGGACCTGGGCGATGGTGATGAAGTTGGTGGTGCCGGCGAAGCCATAGATCAGGCTGATGCCGTACAGCAGCATGCCGGAGGACAGCGCGCCCAGCACGAAGTACTTCAGACCGGCCTCGGTGCTCTTGGCGGAATCGCGGCGGAAGGCCGCGATGACGTAGAGCGACAGGCTCTGCAGCTCCAGGCCGACATAGAGGGTCAGCAGGTCGTTGGCCGACACCATCATCATCATGCCGACGGTCGCCAGCAGCATGAGCACCGGATATTCGAACCGGTCCATGTCCTCACGGGCGATGAAGTTCTGGGCGATGATGATGGACAGGCCGGTGCCCAGCAGGACCAGCAGCTTGGAGAAGACGGCGAAGCCATCGGTGATGAACAGGCCGGAGAAGGCCACGTCGTAGCCTTCCTGGCGGAACAGCAGCACGGATGTCGCCACCAGCGCCACCACGGACAGGCCGCTGACCAGGCGGGTGCCATTCTTGCCGCTGAACACACCCAGCATCAGCAGCGCCAGCGCCGCCACGGCCAGGAAGATCTCAGGCAGGGCCGGGATCAGATCGGTAAGGACAGGTTGCATGGATCGTTTCCCGCTGGATCAGTGGCCGGCGTCGGGGCTGGCATCCGCCTTGGGCTCGCTCTGCGCGGGCGCCTCGGCGGGCATTTCAGGGGTGGACGGCTCAGCCGCCGGCTCGGTGCCCGGCGTCTCGCTGGTGGCCGGGTGGGCCGAGAGGGTCCCGGCGTTGGCGGCCGGGACGAAGGCGGAGGCCGGGTTGGCGACCGGCGGGGTCAGACCCTCGGCGGCCAGGGCCTCGCGGTGGTGCGACAGGATGTGGTCCAGCGACGCGGCGTACACGCTGCTGAAGCTCTTCGGATACACGCCCATCATGATGACGATGGCGACCAGCGGGGCGAAGTAGAGGATCTCCTTCGCGTTCAGGTCGGGCATGGCGATCACGTCCGGCTTCTCCAGCTTGCCGTAGAACAGCTTGCGATAGAGCAGCAGCATGTAGGCGGCGCCGAACACCAGGCCGGTGGAGGCGAACAGGCCCACCCACGTGTTGGCCTCGTACGCGCCCAGCATGGACAGGAACTCACCCACGAAACCCGAGGTGCCGGGCAGGCCGACCGAGGCCAGCATGAACAGCATGAACACCACGGCGTACTTGGGCATGTTGTGCGCCATGCCGCCGTAGCGCGCGATCTCACGGGTGTGCAGGCGGTTGTAGACCACGCCGATGCAAAGGAAGAGGGCCGCCGACACCACGGTGTGCGACAGCATCTGGAACATGGCGCCGTCCAGGCCCTGGGCGTTGGCGGAGAAGATGCCCATGCTGACGTAACCCATGTGGGCCACGGAGGAATAGGCGATCATCTTCTTCATGTCGGTCTGCGCCAGCGCCACCAGCGAGGTGTAGATGATGGCGACGACCGACATCACGAACACCAGGTTGGTGTAGGTGGCCGAGCCGATGGGCAGCATCTGCAGGTTGGCGCGGATCAGACCGTAGCCGCCCATCTTCAGCATGACGCCGGCCAGCATGACGGAGCCGGCGGTCGGCGCCTCCACGTGGGCGAAGGGCAGCCAGGTGTGGAACGGCCACATCGGGGTCTTCACCGCGAAGGCGGCGAAGAAGGCCAGCCACAGGATCTTCTGCATCGACGGATCGAAGGTGTGGTCCAGCATCACCCGCATGTCCATCGTGCCGACCTGCAGGTACATGGCGACGATGGCCAGCAGCATCAGGACGGAGCCGATGAAGGTGTAGATGAAGAACTTGTAGGCGGCGTAGATGCGGCCCGGACCACCCCACACGCCGATCATCAGGAACATCGGCAGCAGGACACCTTCGAAGAAGATGTAGAACAGGATGAAGTCCAGCGCGGTGAACATGCCGACCAGCATGGTCTCCAGCAGCAGGAGCGACATCATGAACTCCTTCACCCGCTTCTCGATGCTGTCCCAGGAGGCCAGCACGCAGACGGGGGTGAGGAAGGTCGAGGCCAGCACGAACCAGACGGACACGCCGTCGATGCCGCGCAGGTACTGGATGCCCAATGCCGGGATCCAGCTGTGTTCCTCCACCAGCTGGAAACCGGCGCTGGAGGGGTCAAACTTCACCAGGATGAACAGCGAAACGATGAAGGTGAGAAGCGAGGTCGCGAGGGCGATCGCCTTCGCGTTCCGCGCCACGGCCTGTTCTTCGCCGCGCACCAGCAGGATGAGTAGGGCGCCAATCGACGGAAGGAACGTCGTCAGCGACAGGATCGGCCAATCAGCCATCTTAGATGCCTCGTCCTGCTCAGGGCTTGAAGTAGAACCAGCCGACCAGCGCGACCACGCCGATCACCATGGCGAATGCGTAATGGTAGACGTACCCAGACTGCAGACGGCTGACGCCGGCGGCCACACCGCGGGTGGTCTTGGCGACGCCATCGGGGCCGAGGCCGTCGATGATGGCGCCGTCGCCGGCCTTCCACAGGCCAAAGCCGAGGACCTGGGCCGGCTTCACGAACAGCACGTCGTAAATCTGGTCGAAGAAGTACTTGTTGAAGACCAGCACGTGCAGCGGCTTCACGATCTTGGTGAAGGTCGCCGGGATGCCGGGCACGAACATGTAGCAGACATACGCCAGGGCGATGCCGGCCAGACCCACCAACAGCGGCAGAAGGCCCACCCACTCCGGCCCCTCGTGGGCGGCGTGGATGCTGTCATGGGCGTGCAGCACCTGGATGGCGCCGCGCCAGAACTCGGCGCGGGCGGCATGGCCGACGAACCACTCGTAGCCACCGATACCCGCGACCAAGGCGCCGATGGCCAGCACGGTCAGCGGGCCGGTCATGACCAGCGGGCTCTCGTGCACGTGGTCCATAACCTCCTTCGAAGCGCGCGGCTTGCCATGGAAGGTCATGATCAGCAGGCGCCAGGAGTAGAAGGCGGTCATGAAGGCGGCGGCGATGCCCAGCCAGTAGGCGAAGTGGCCGACGGCGGTGCCGGAGCCGTAGGCGGCCTCCAGCACGATGTCCTTGGAGTAGAAACCGGCGAAACCGTACACGCCGGGGATGCCGACACCGGCCAGGGCCAGGTTGCCGATCCACATCACCACATAGGTGAAGGGGATCAGCCTGGCGATGCCGCCCATCTTGCGCATGTCCTGCTCACCCGACATGGCGTGGATGACGGAACCGGCGCCCAGGAACAGCAGGGCCTTGAAGAAGGCGTGGGTCATCAGATGGAAGACGGCGGCCTGGTAGGCCGACACGCCGATGGCGAAGAACATGTAGCCCAGCTGGCTCATCGTCGAATAGGCGATGACGCGCTTGATGTCGAACTGGGTCATGCCGATCGTCGCGGCGACGAAGGCGGTCAGGGCGCCCAGCACGGTCACCACGGCCAGGGCGGTGGGGGCGTATTCGAACACCGGGCTCATGCGGGCCAGCATGAACACGCCGGCGGTCACCATGGTGGCGGCGTGGATGAGGGCCGACACCGGGGTCGGGCCTTCCATCGCGTCGGGCAGCCAGGTGTGCAGGCCCAGCTGGGCCGACTTGCCCATGGCGCCGACGAACAGCAGCAGGCAGGCGCAGTCCAGCGCCGAGACGTGCCAGCCCAGGAAATTGAAGGTGGCGTGCGCCTTGCCGGCGGCGGCCGGGAAGATCGTGCCGAACTCGACGCTGCCGAAGATGATAAAGATCGAGAAGATGCCCAGCGCGAAGCCGAAGTCGCCCACGCGGTTCACCAGGAACGCCTTCATGGAGGCGTCGTTGGCGCTCTTCTTCTCGAACCAGAAGTTGATCAGCAGGTAGGAGGCGACACCGACGCCCTCCCAACCGAAGAACATCTGCACCAGGTTGTCCGACGTCACCAGCATGAGCATCATGAAGGTGAACAGGCTGAGGTAGGACATGAACCGGGGCTTGTCCGGGTCATGGCTCATGTAGCCGACGGAGTAGATGTGGACCATGGTCGACACGCCATTGACCACGATCAGCATGACCGCCGTCAGGGTATCGACACGCAGGGCCCAATCGACGTGGAAGTCGCCGCTGGCAACCCAGTTGGCCAGCGGAACCACGGTGGCATGACCGTTCACGGCCACGTCGATGAACAGGATGATGGACAGGACCAGCGCGGCCACCATGGCGCCGCAGGTGACGAGCTGGGAACCCAGGTCACCGATGCGGCGGCCGAAGAAGCCGGCGATGAACGCCGCGAGGAGCGGCAGGAAGATTGCAGCGATAACGGCCATGGCCCTCAACCCTTCATCAGGTTGATGTCCTCAACCGCGATCGAGCCACGGTTGCGGAAGTAGATGACGAGGATGGCGAGGCCGATGGCGGCCTCGGCAGCCGCGACGGTCAGGATGAACAGGGCGAAGACCTGTCCCACCAGATCGTGCAGGAAGACCGAGAAGGCGACGAGGTTGATGTTGACCGCGAGCAGGATCAACTCGATCGACATCAGGATGATGATGACGTTGCGGCGGTTCAGGAAGATGCCGAACACGCCCAGGATGAACAGGATGGCCGCCACCGACAGGTAGTGGCCCAGACCGATATCCATCATGTTTTCCATGGTTTACACGCCCTCCCCGGTCTGGACCTTGACCACGGCCACCACGTCCTCGCGGCGGCGGGCCAGCTGGTCGGCGATGACCTGGCGGCGCACGCCCTTGCGCGAGCGCAGGGTCAGCACGATGGCGCCGATCATGGCGACCAGCAGCACCAGGCCCGAGGCCTCGAAGATGAAGGCGTATTGGGTGTAGAGCAGGTCGCCCAGCGCCTGGGCGTTGCCCACGCTTTCCGGCGTCGGCGCCGCGCGGACGCTGTCGGCCGGGCCGGCATAGACCCAGCCGGAGATCACCAGGCCCAGTTCCGCCAGCAGGGCCGCCCCCACGGCGAGGCCCGCCGGCAGGTAGCGCAGGAAGCCCTTGCGCAGTTCCTGGAAGTTGATGTCCAGCATCATGACGACGAAGAGGAACAGCACCGCCACGGCGCCCACGTAGACGATGACCAGGATCATCGCCACGAATTCCGCCCCGATCAGCACGAACAAGCCGGCCGCGTTGAAGAAGGCCAGGATCAGGAACAGGACGGAGTGCACCGGGTTGCGCGCCGTGATCACCAGCATGCCGGCCAGCACCAGCACGGCGGCGAACAGATAGAAGGCGAGAGCGGGCAGTATCATCGGCGGCTCTCCTTCCGGTGCGGGTTGCGGACGTTGGCGATCAAGATTTCTCTCCGGTAACCGGGCCCATCGTCTGGGTCCCTGACTCGACGTCGGGGGCGCGGGCGATCCCGCGCGCGGGTGTCACGGGGTTAGGCGTCAAAAGGCGTTAAAGGCGCACTCAAGGCTCAGCGGTAGGGCGCATCCGCAGCGATGTTGGCCGCCAGCAGCGGCTCCCACCGGTCGCCGTTCGCCAGCAGCTTTTCCTTGTTGTAGAAAAGCTCCTCACGCGTCTCGGTAGCGAACTCGATGTTCGGCCCCTCGACGATGGCGTCCACCGGGCAAGCCTCCTGGCAGAGACCGCAGTAGATGCACTTGGTCATGTCGATGTCGTAGCGGGTGGTCCGGCGTGAGCCGTCCTCACGGGGTTCCGCTTCGATGGTGATGGCCAGGGCCGGGCACACCGCTTCACACAGCTTGCAGGCGATGCAGCGCTCTTCCCCGTTGGGATAGCGGCGCAGCGCGTGTTCGCCACGGAAGCGGGGGCTGAGCGGGCTGCGCTCATACGGGTAGTTGAGGGTCACCCGGGGCTTGAACATGTAGCTGAAGGTCAGGGCGAAGCCCTTCACCAGCTCGGTCATGAACAGGCCGCGCGCCGTGCGGTCGAGCCAGGCCATGTCGTCACCTCATTCCTTGATGCGGGGGGCGGCTCCCCCCGCGGTCACAAGTCAGTACCAAAGTCCCGCCCCGGGGCTGGGACGCATCGCTCAGTGCGGCAGCTTGTCGAAGTAGACAAGGAAGCCGGAAGTCAGGATCACCCAGACCAGGGAGAACGGCAGGAAGACCTTCCAGCCCAGGCGCATCAGCTGGTCATAGCGGTAGCGGGGCAGCGTGCCGCGCACCCAGATGAACACGAACATCAGCAGGCAAATCTTGATGATCAGGTTCAGCGGGCCGGGGATGAAGCCCAGGAAGGGGAACGGCTGCCAGCCACCCAGGAACAGGATGGAGGTCATCCCGCTCATCAGGAGCATGCTGATGTACTCGCCCAGGAAGAACAGGGCGAAGGTCATGGCCGAGTATTCGGTATGGAAACCGCCCACCAGTTCGGACTCGCCTTCCGGCAGGTCGAAGGGGGCACGGTTGGTTTCCGCCAGCGCCGAGATGAAGAACACCACAAACATGGGGAACAGCGGGATGCAGAACCACAGGTGCGTCTGCGCCCGGACGATGTCCGACAGGTTCAGCGAGCCGACGCACAGCAGCACGGTGATGATGACGAAGCCGATGGAGACCTCGTAGGACACCATCTGCGCGGCGGAGCGCAGACCGCCCAGGAAGGCGTACTTCGAGTTGGACGCCCAGCCCGACATGATGATGCCGTAGACGCCCAGCGAGCTGATGGCGAAGAGGTAGAGCACGCCGACATTGATGTCGGACAGCACCAGGCCCTCACCGAAGGGGATGACCGCCCAGGCCACCAGCGCCAGGATGAAGGTGATCATCGGCGCCACCAGGAACACGGCGCGGTTGGCGCCGGCCGGGATGATGGTCTCCTTGGTCATCAGCTTCAGGCCGTCGGCGAACGGCTGCAGCAGACCGAAGGGGCCGACCAGGATCGGGCCCTGGCGCAGCTGGATGGCGGCCAGCACCTTGCGTTCCATGTAGGTCATCATGGCCATCGCGATCAGCAACGGCACCGTGATCACCAGGATCTTCAGGATGATCGCCACCAGGGTCGCCCAGGTGAGGGGCAGGCCCAGGTGCAGGGCGAGGAAATCAGCCATGGGTACCGGTCCTCTCGGCAACGGCGGGCGACACGAAGGCCTCCGTGCATTCGGCCATGGTGGCCGAGGCGCGGCTGATCGCGTCGGTCATGTAGAAGTTCTCCACCGGCAGGGTGAAGGGGGCGGCGGCCACGGCACCGGCGGTACCAAAGGCACCCCAGGCGGCCGGCGTGACGCGGTCGACCTGGGCGAACACCGGGTTGGCGTCGGCCAGCCGCTTGCGCAGCTGCTGCAGGGTGTCATACGGCAGGGGCTTGCCCAGGGCGCCCGACAGCGCGCGGATGATCTTCCAATCCTCGCGCGCCTCGCCCACCGGGAAGGTGGCCTGGCGGGTATGCTGGGCGCGGCCCTCGGTGTTGACGTAGGTCGCGTTCTTCTCGGTATAGGCGGCACCCGGCAGGATGACGTCGGCGCGATGGGCGCCCCGGTCGCCGTGGTGGCCCTGGTAGATCACGAAGGCGCGGCCGAAGTTCTGGGCGTCGATCTCGTCGGCACCCAGCAGGTAGACCACCTCGACCTCGCCCTTGCGGGCGCCGTCCAGGATGCCGGCCAGGTCGCGACCGCCCTTGGCGGGCAAGAAGCCCAGGTCCAGGGCGCCGACGCGCGAGGCCGCGCGGTGCAGGACGTTGAAGCCGTTCCAGTCCTCACGCACCAGGCCGCAGGCCTCGGCCACCGCGCGGGCGGCGGCCCAGACGGCGGCGCCGTCCGGACGGGCCAGGGCGCCGGAACCCAGGATCAGCAGGGGCTTCTTGGCGGCCTTCAGCGTCTCGGCATAGGGGTGGCTGCCGTCGGCGATGGCATTCAGCAGCGTGGCGTCGTTGCCCAGGTGCTCGATGGGGAAGGTCAGATCGACACGCGGGCCCAGCACGGTGACGGTCAGGCCGCCCTGCAGGTAGCGCTTGCGGATACGGGCGTTGACCAGCGCGCCTTCCCAGCGCGGGTTGGTGCCGATCAGGAGGATCTGGTCCGCCTGCTCGATGCCCGCGATGGTGCTGTTGAAGATGTAGCCGGCGCGGGACGCCGCGTCGATGGCGCTGCCGTCCTGGCGGCTTTCCAGGCTGGCCACACCCATGCCGCCCAGCAGGTCCTTCAGGGCCAACAGGCTTTCGGCGTCGGCCAGGTCGCCGGCGATGGCGGCGATCTTCTCCGGCGCGGCACCCTTCAGCTTGGCGGCGGTCAGGGCCAAGGCCTCTTCCCAGGAGGCGGCACGCAGCTTGCCGTTCTCACGGATGTAAGGGCGGTCCAGACGCTGGCGCTTCAGGCCGTCATGGGCGTAGCGGGTCTTGTCGCTGATCCATTCCTCGTTCACCGCCTCGTTCAGGCGGGGGAGGATGCGCAGCACTTCGCCGCCGCGGGTGTCGATGCGGATGTTGGACCCGACGGCGTCCAGGACATCCACCGATTCCGTCTTGCGCAGTTCCCAGGGGCGGGCGGTGAAGGCGTAGGGCTTGGAGGTCAGCGCGCCCACCGGGCACACGTCCACCAGGTTGCCCGACAGCTCGGACGAGACGGCGGCCTCGACGTAGGTGCCGATCTCCATATGCTCGCCACGGCCGGTGGCGCCCATCACGGACACGCCCGCGATCTCGTCGCTGAAACGGATGCAGCGCGTGCAGTGGATGCAGCGCGTCATGATCGTCTTGATCAGCGGGCCCAGGTTCTTGTCCTTGACCGCGCGCTTTTCCTCGCCATAGCGGCCGCGATCGAAACCGTAGCCCACGGCCTGGTCCTGCAGGTCGCACTCGCCGCCCTGGTCGCAGATGGGGCAGTCCAGCGGGTGGTTGATGAGCAGGAACTCCATCACCCCCTTGCGCGCCTTGTGCACGGTGTCGGTGTCGGTCTTGATCACCATGCCTTCGCCGCAGGGCATGGCGCAGCTGGCGATGGGCTTGGGGGCCTTCTCCATCTCCACCAGGCACATGCGGCAGTTGGCCGGGACCGACAGCTTCTCGTGATAGCAGAAGCGCGGAACCTCGATGCCCAGCTGCTCGCAGGCCTGCAGCACGGAGGTGCCAGGCGCCACTTCAAGCTCAATACCGTCGATGGTCAGTTTCGGCATGTCTCAAATCCTTCCACCGATCACTCGGCAGCGATGCTCTGGCGATAATCGGCGATGCGGCGTTCCATCTCCGGACGGAAGTGCCGGATCAGGCCCTGCACGGGCCAGGCGGCGGCGTCGCCCAGGGCGCAGATGGTGCGGCCTTCGATCTGCTTGGTGACGTCCTGCAGCATGTCGATCTCTTCCAGGCGGGCCTGGCCGCGGACCATGCGGTCCATGACGCGGGCCAGCCAGCCGGTGCCTTCGCGGCAGGGCGTGCACTGGCCGCAGCTCTCATGCATGTAGAACTTCGACAACCGGGCGATGGCGCGGACAATGTCGGTGGACTTGTCCATGACGATCACGGCCGCCGTGCCCAGGCCGGACCCGACCTCGCGCAGGCTGTCGAAATCCATCAGCACGGTGTCGCAGATGCTCTTGGGCATCACCGGCACGGAGGAGCCGCCGGGGATGATGGCCAGCAGGTTGTCCCAGCCGCCGCGCACGCCGCCCGCATGGCGCTCGATGAGCTCCTTCAGGGGGATGCCCATCTCCTCTTCCACGTTGCACGGCTTGTTCACGTGGCCGGAGATGCAGAACAGCTTGGTGCCCACGTTCTTGGGGCGGCCGATGCCGGCGAACCAGGCGGGACCGCGGCGCAGGATGGTGGGAACGCCCGCGATGCTTTCCACGTTGTTGACCGTGGTGGGGCGGGAGTACAGGCCGGCGTTGGCGGGGAACGGCGGCTTGTTGCGCGGCTGGCCCTTCTTGCCCTCGATGGACTCGATGAGCGCGGTTTCCTCGCCGCAGATGTAGGCGCCCGCACCCTTGTGCAGGTAGATGTCGTAGTCGTAGCCGCTGCCGCAGGCGTTCTTGCCGATCAGGCCGGCGGCGTAGGCCTCGTCGATGGCGACCTGGACGTTGGATGCCTCGTTGTAGAACTCGCCACGGATGTAGATGTAGCAGGCGGTGGCGCCGATGGCGAAACCGGCGATCAGGCAGCCTTCGATCAGCTTATGCGGATCGTGGCGCAGGATCTCGCGGTCCTTGCAGGTGCCGGGCTCGCCCTCATCGGCGTTGATCACCAGGTAGACGGGACCGTCCACCTTCTTGGGCATGAAGGACCACTTGAGGCCGGTGGAGAAACCGGCGCCACCGCGGCCGCGCATGCCCGATTCCTTCACCTGCTCGATGATGGTGTCGCGGCCACGGGCCAGGATGTCCTTGGTGCCGTCCCAGTCGCCGCGCTTGCGGGCGGCTTCCAGGCGGAAGTCCTCATAGCCGTAGAGGTTGGTGTAGATGCGGTCTTCGTCGCGCAACATCGGCCTTACTCCTGCGACGCCGGCTTGACGCCGTTACGCTGCGCCATCTCGGTCAGGGTCGTCGGACCGCCGATGGGCGCGGAATTGATGCGGCCGTTCTGCGGGCCGGGCTTGGGCGTCTCGCCCCGGATCAGGGTATCCAGCAGCGCCTCGGTGGAGGGGCCGTCCAGGTCCTCGTAATAGACGTCGTTGAGCGAGATGACGGGCGCGTTGACGCAGGCGCCGGCGCACTCCACCTCGACCACCGTGAACTGGCCGTCGGCCGTGGTCTCGCCCGGGCCGATGCCCAGCTTGCGCTTGCACGCCGCCAGCACCTCGTCCGACCCGCGCAGCCAGCAGGGGGTTGTCGTGCAGACCTGCACGAAGTGCTTACCCACCGGCTTCAGGTTGTACATGGTGTAGAAGCTGGCGACCTCGTACACGCGGATGGGGGCCATGCCCAGCATGCCGGCGACGTAGTCCATGGCGGCGCGGGGCAGCCAGTTGTCGTGCTGGCGCTGGGCCAGGTCCAACAGGGGCATCACGGCGCTCGCCTGGCGGCCTTCCGGATACTTGGCGATGATCCGCTGGGCCAGGGCCAGGTTGTCGGCGGTGAATTCGAAGGTCGCCGGACCGGCAGGGGTCTCGGAAGCGCTCATCGGTCGATCTCTCCGAACACGACGTCGATGGAGCCGATGATCGCGACGGCGTCAGCGAGCATGTGGCCCCGGGACATGAAATCAACACCCTGCAGATGGGCGATGCCCGTCGGCCGGATCTTGCAACGATAAGGACGGTTGGTGCCGTCGGAGACCAGGTACACGCCGAACTCACCCTTGGGCGATTCGGTGGCGGTGTAGGTCTCGCCGGCGGGGACGTGATAGCCCTCGGTGTACAGCTTGAAGTGATGGATCAGCGATTCCATCGAGCGCTTCATGTCGCCGCGCGGCGGCGGGGCGATCTTGCGGTCGTCCACCTTGATGGGGCCCGGCGTCTGGCGCAGCTTGGCCACGGCCTGCTGCACGATCCGGTTGGACTGCCGCATCTCCTCCACGCGCACCAGGTAGCGGGCGTAGCAGTCGCCGGTCTTGCCCACGGCGACGTCGAAGTCGTACTCGGCATAGGTGTCGTAGGGCTGGGCCTTGCGCAAGTCCCACGGAATGCCGGAGGCGCGCAGCACCGGGCCGGTGAAGCCCCAGGCCAGCGCCTCGTCACCCGAGACGATGCCGATGTCGACCAGGCGCTGCTTGAAGATGCGGTTGGCCGTCAGCAGGCCTTCCACGTCGTCGACGAACTTCTCGAACTTGGCCGCGTAGGCCTCGATGTCGTCCAGCATGCCGGCCGGCAGGTCCTGGTGGACACCGCCCACGCGGAAGTAGTTGGCGTGCATGCGGGCACCCGACACCCGCTCGTAGAACTCCATGAGCAGCTCGCGCTCCTCGAAGCCCCACAAGGCCGGGGTCAGCGCGCCCACGTCCATGGCGAACGTGGTGACGTTCAGCAGGTGGTTCAGAATACGGGTCAGCTCGGCGAACAGCACGCGGATGTGCTGCGCGCGCTTGGGCGGGGTGATACCCAGCAGCTTCTCCGCGGCCAGGACGAAGCTGTGCTCCTCCGACATCGGCGAGACATAGTCCAGCCGGTCGAAGTAGGGCATCGCCTGGATGTAGGTCTTGTACTCGATGAGCTTCTCGGTGCCGCGATGCAGCAGACCGATGTGCGGGTCCGCCCGCTCCACGATCTCGCCATCCATCTCCAGAACCAGGCGCAACACGCCGTGGGCGGCAGGATGCTGCGGCCCGAAGTTCATCGTGTAGGGTTTGATTTGGCTTTCGACAGGATTGGCCATGGCCGATCTCACTTCTTCACGCTGCCGTCGCGCAGCGACGCGCCCAGCGGGATGGCCGCCTTCTCGTCGCCCGGCAGTTGCACATCGGTCATCGCCTCCCAGGGCGACATGAAATCAAAGGCCCGGAAGTCCTGCGTCAGCTTCACCGGCTCATAGACGACGCGCTTCTGCTCATCGTCATAACGGACCTCGACATAGCCCGTCAGGGGGAAGTCCTTGCGCAGGGGGTGCCCCTCGAAACCGTAGTCGGTCAGGATGCGGCGCAGGTCGGGGTGGCCCGCGAAGAACACGCCGAACATGTCCCAGGTCTCGCGCTCATACCAGCCGGCGGCCGGGAACAGCGGGACGCAGGACGGCACGGGCGTGTCCTCATCCGTGGTGACCTTCACCCGCGCGCGCAGGTTCTTGGACACCGACAGCAGCATGTAGTTGACCTCGAACCGCTCCGGCTTGGAGGGCCAGTCCACCGCGGTGATGTCGACCAGCTGGGTGAAGCGGCAGCCGGCGTCGTCACGCAGCACGGTCAGGGTCTGCAGCAGACCCTCGCGCGTGGTGCGGACCACCAGCTCGCCGTTCTGGATCTCGGTGCCGGTCACGGCACCCGGCAGGGCCGCCGCGATCTTGGCGCCCAGCGCCTGTAGGGTTTCTTCGTTCATTCCCGATCCCTCGAGGGCCGCTTAGCGCCGAACCAGGCGGTTACCGCCCTTGATCTTCTTCTGCAGCTGCAGCACGCCATAGACCAGCGCCTCAGCCGTGGGCGGGCAGCCCGGAACGTAGATGTCCACGGGCACGATGCGGTCGCAGCCGCGCACCACGGAATAGCTGTAGTGGTAATAGCCGCCGCCGTTGGCGCAGGAGCCCATGGAGATGACCCAGCGCGGCTCCGCCATCTGGTCGTAGACCTTGCGCAGGGCGGGAGCCATCTTGTTGCACAGGGTGCCGGCCACGATCATCACGTCCGACTGGCGCGGGCTGGGGCGCGGAATCACGCCGAACCGGTCCAGGTCAAAGCGGCTCATGTAGGCGTGGATCATTTCCACGGCGCAGCAGGCCAGACCGAAGGTCATGGGCCACAGCGACCCGGTGCGCGCCCATTCCTGCAGGGCGTCCAACTTGGCGACGACGAAGCCTTTGTCCTGCAACTCCGTCGTCACGGCCTTGATGTAGGCGTCCTGGGCGGGGCCCGGCGGCAGGGGCGCGCCCGCACCGGCGGGAACACCGGCGGGGGAAACGGAAGAGTGGGTTGGCAAAGACGTCACGGGTCTGGCTCCGGTGTGAACGGGCAGCGATGCGAAGAAACGAGAGGGGAAAGGCTCAAGCGCCGTCCGGGATCACTCCCAGTCCAGCGCGCCCTTCTTCCATTCGTAGATGAAGCCGATGGTCAGGATGCCCAGGAAGGCCATCATGGACCAGAAACCGAACAGGCCGATGCGACCCAGCGACACGGCCCAGGGGAACAGGAAAGCCACTTCCAGGTCGAAGATGATGAACAGGATGGCGACCAGGTAGAAGCGCACGTCGAACTTGCTGCGGGCGTCGTTGAACGGTTCGAAGCCGCATTCGTACGCCGACAGCTTCTCGCTATCCGGCTTCTGCTTGGCGACCAGCATGGAGCCGAAGACCATCGCCGCCGCGATCACCCCGGCGATGGCCAGGAAGATGATGATCGGCAGATACTGGCTCAGCAGCTCGGTGGACATAACCTGACTGGACATGAGTGTGCCCCAAATTTCGTCCCGGTTGGCCCGACGGGGCTTGCGGAAGGTGCCAGCCGCAACCAAGTGCATGAAGCCCAGGCCCACACATCTGATTGTCGGTTTTTGGCCCCACCCGGCCTGCCCGCCGGTTCTGGACATAACCTCCGAACCCATGCGGGGGTCCGGACGCCTGCAACAAAAGCCCGGCTTGGGGCCGGGCGTGTTGGAATATAGGCGGGTGCCGTGCCCAAGGAAAGCAAATTACGCCATGCGTCCCGCAGGGGCCAAGGCGCTGAAAATATGGGGGAAATGTCCGGAAACGAAGTTGTTGAGAGCCACTCTCAACCGCCACTCTACCGCAGGTGCGAGAGCCCGGAAAGCAAGCAGGCCGCGCTGTTGCCAGCGCGGCCTTGCTAATGCATCGAACCTTCTGTCTAGGCTCGATGAAGTGGCGCGAGTGACGGGACTTGAACCCGCGGCCTCCGGCGTGACAGGCCGGCGCTCTAACCAACTGAGCTACACCCGCGTCGTTCGCAACTTGCTTTCAGGCCTTATTTCGCACCGTTCGTTTATCGTTCGGTGCGTTTCGCGCCGTCAGCGTCGCTGCGGTGCGCGGTTTGTAGTAAAAAGCCCCACCCCTTGTCAAACAAGAAAAACGCGGCGGCGACGATTTTTTTTACTTTTTTCTAAACTATTGATATCACGCGACTTTCTGGGCGCGGCGCAGGTTGTCCAACCGGTCAAGCGCGTCCAGCAGGCGCATCGGCACGCCGCGGTGGTCCACGGCATCGGGCCCGCCGAAGGCCGTCATGCTCAGTTCCAGGGCCTGGGCCAGCGGCTCCGCCACCGTAAGGTTGCCCTGCTCCACCGCCAGTTCCAGCGCGCTCAGAATCCGATCGCCCAGGCGGCGCTCATCACTCTCCATGACCCTATGCTCCGGTTCGTTGCCAGGCAGGCCCCCCGGACTCATGCATCCGGGGCTGGTCCGAGGGTAGCACTTTCCGGGAAGGCGCCCGACGGGAAAACGACCACTGCTCTTGGATAGGGGCAGCCATGTGCACACCGGCCAGCGACCCCGCCACCGCAAGTGGCGGTGCAACGCGCTCCCGGGGTCTACAGGATCCGGGAGCGGCCGAGGGACGCTTCCATCATGTCCAGGCTGTGCATCATGCGGCGCCAGGTCTCGTCGCTGATGGCGTGGGTGCGGTGCAGACGCGCCAGCTCATCGCGCTTGGCCCGGACCGCCGCCAGCCGCAGTTCCGCCTCGATGGCCAAGCGCCGGCGGCTCAACACCCGGGCATCCACCGGCATGTCCGGATCCTCCACCTGGCGGCGGTAGAACTCCATCAGGCGCAGCGCCGCCTCCGTATAAAGGTCGGCCTCGGATGCGGCGGGAGACACGGCCTGGTGGGCCTGCTCCAGACGGCGCAGGGCAGCGCGGGCCAGGGCGGCCTCCGCCACCCTCTCCTCCTCCACCGTAAGGTCCTCTCCCGGCATGCTAAGGCCGCGCAGCAGCCAGGGCAGCATCAGGCTGGCCATGGGCAGCGACACCAGGATGACGCCGGAGGCCAGGAAAATGGCGACGTCACGACCGGGAAAGGCCACGCCCTCCCGCAGCCAGACCGGCAGGGACAGCACGCCCGCCAAGGTGACGGCGCCGCGCACGCCGGAAACGGTGGTGACGCTGACCAGGCGGAAGGTTGTCCCGGCCGGCCCTCCGGCTCCCGGGCGCCCCCGCCGCTGGGCGATGGCCCGGCTGACCAGCAGCGACAGCCAGACCCACACCAGCCGCAGGGCCAGCAGGGCGCCGACGATGGCGGCGACATGCAGCCCCAGCCAGCCGAGGCTGACCGGCATATCCATAGGCCCGGTGTGCGGGGCGCCCGCCTGCATGGCGATCATGGGCGCCTGCACCAGGATGCCGGGCAGTTGCCAGCCCAGCAGCACGAAGATGACGCCGTTGAGGGTGAACTGGATCATGTCGCCCACCGCCGTGCCCTGCAGGCGGGTGGCCACCTGCCCCGACTCCTCCAGCGGCAGCAGGTTCAGCGTCATGCCGGCGGCGACCGCCGCCAGGATGCCGGACATGTCCAGATGCTCCGCCGCCAGATAGGCGGCGAAGGGAACCAGCAGCATGGTCAGGATGGTGGCGGCGGGGGAATCGCCCCGCAGGCGGATGATCCAGCTCTGGGCCAGGTGCACGGCGGCCACCACGATCACGCCCACCAGCAGGCCGCCGCCCGCCGCCCAAAGGAAGGCCACCGCGGCACCGCCGATGGAAAAGGTGCCGGTCAGCGCCGCCGTCACCGCGAACTGCAGGCACACCAGGCCGGAGGCGTCGTTCAGCAGCGCCTCCCCCTCCAATATGTGCTTCAGGCGGCGGGGCATGCCGCCGCCGCCCGTCATGCCGGAAACGGCCACGGCGTCGGTGGGCGACAGCACGGCCGCCAAGGCAAAGGCGGTGGACAGGGGAACCGCCGGCAGCAGCCAGTGGATGACATGGCCCGCCCCCACCACGGTGAACACAACCAGGCCCACCGCCAGGGTCACGATGATGCCGCCCAGGCGCCGCAACTCCGTCGCCGGGAATCGCCAGGCGTCCAGGAACAGCAATGGTGGAATGAACACCAACAGGAAGAGGTCGGGGTTGAGGATGATGGGCACGCCCGACGCCCAGCCCAGGGCCGCCCCCAGCGCCACTTGGATCAGGGGCTGGGGCACCCGTGTCACGAACCGGCCGATGATGCCGGAAACCGCCACGGTCACCAGCAGGATCAGGACGGCGGTCATCGTTTCCATGGGGCGTCTAGTCCAGGCGCGGGGGCGGGCGGGCGTTTCCAGGCGGGCGAATTAGCGTCCGGACCGGTCCCGGCCCGCCAGCAAGGCCGCCGCCAGGACGACGGCGCCCAGGACGATGACCAGGACGTTCATCCACGGGCCAGCGCTGCGATCGTGGTTCATGTCCCAGACGCGACCGCCGATCATGGCCAAGCCCAGGATGATCAGCAAGATACGATGCTGGCGGGTTAGCCCACCGGCCCCGTCAGGCGGCAGGATACCCATCACCGCCCCTGGCCGCCCGCGGCCGGCAGAACCAGGGCGGCCGTGCCATCCTGGCTCAACGCCCGGTGCGCCCGGGCCAGGGCCACGCCCAGCAAGGCGACACAGATGAAATTCACCACGGCCATGGCCAAGGTCCACAAGAGGCTAACGACCACGTCGGGGGGCGAGGTGGTGCTGGCGGTCAGCCAATCCCCCATCAGCAGGCGGTTGATGAGAAAGCAGGGCAACTGCAGCGCCGCCTGGCTGAGGAGCACCACGCCGGTCAGGCGCCAGCCCAGGACGGACGAGGCTCTCCAATAGCGGCTGAAGGCCGGCGTCTCCCCCGCCAGGACGGCCATCAGGCCAATGCCGAGGCGCACCGTGACGTGCAGGGCCAGGACGCCCACGGCGATGGCCCCGGCCAGGACGGCGAGCCACACACCTGGGCCCGCCTGATCCTCCACCGAGGGCTCCGTGATCAGGGCGCGGGCGAACATCAGCACCATCAAGGCGATGAGCAGCATGAAGAAATAAAGGATTTGCCAGCCGGTGGCGGCCCATTCGTTGCGGCCGAATCCCGGCTGCAGGAAGGTCACCGGTTCCTGCCCCGTGCGGACCCAGCGCCCCCAGGCGGAGAGGGAGCGCATGTGCGCCCAGGTCTGGAAGACGACCAGGACCAGGAAGATGAAGCCGAACTCGCCCCACTGCTCCTGGTCAGGCTCATGGCCCAGGTACTGGATGCTGCGGAACTGGAAAAACAGGGCGGCGGCCAGACTGAAGACCGCCGGCATGCCCAGGAAACGGGCGATGCGCACGGGGGCGGCGAACACCTCGCGATAAAGGTCGACCACTTCCCCCCAGATCGACTGCCCGTTCGACGCCATGCCCCCTCCAAAACCGGACGCCGTCGCCGCCGTCCTCACATGCGCGACCGCCACCGTCCCCGCCGCATAAGGGTGAGCATGGGAAGGCTTCGCGCGCTTTGCCAGTCACAGAAATGCCCCGTGCCGCTGGATCGCCCCTATATAGGCAACCCGGGGCGATGATTACAGGTTTGCCCCGCCGGTCAAAGTGACAATCCAGGGCCAAACGGCGTAGCGGCGCCCGCCTTCAACCCGGCCGTCGACCGCTTGACGCCCCGCTGCGGGTGTCGGGGCGAAAGACTGGCGGCATGCTGTCCTGGATCTGTGGCCCTGGACCTGTGGCCCTGGACGTGTGGCGATGGTGGGCGGTGAGGGATTTGAACCCCCGGCCCGATGCGTGTAAAGCACCTGCTCTACCCCTGAGCTAACCGCCCATCGCGCCCAACCGGCCCCCCTCAAGCGGGCCGCCGGGACATGAGGCTTTAGCCGCCCGTGACCCGTTTGGGAACCCCTTTTGCGAAAGGGGGCCTGGAAAAATAAATAATGCCGTGGAAACAAAAAAGACGGGAACACCCATCGGCGTCCCGCCTTTTATAAGCACTGGGCTCGGACTGTGGCCGGCCATGGCCGGTGTCCCCCGAGCGCGCCGCCACATCGTGGAGCGGCGTGCCTGAACATCCGGAACCGGGGGCGGGCCGCAGGCTGCGGCGACCGGCCCCCAAGACCGGCGTAAAACGGCGCTTAGCCGTTCTTAGTTCAGCGCGTCCTTCAGGCCCTTGCCGGGCTTGAACTTCGGCTGCTTGCTGGCGGCGATGGAGATCGCCTCACCCGTGCGCGGGTTGCGGCCTTCCGAAGCGGCGCGCTCGGCAACGGCGAAGGTGCCGAAACCAACCAGGCGAACCTCGTCGCCCTTCTTGAGGGCTTCGGTGATGCCCTCGAACACCGCATCGACCGCCTTGTTCGCATCAGCCTTGGACAGCTCCGCACTAGCGGCGACGGCGGCAACGAGATCGTTCTTATTCACTTAAGGCCCCCCTTCTTGAAGCAGGATCTGATCTTGGATTTCGTCCCGGTCGCGGGGCACGCGCCGGGATTGGGATTCGGTTCGGACGTACGGCCCCGGGGTTATCCGCCCCGGGGCCGTCGCGTCAGGCCTTCAATTCACACGATTTCGGTTCGTACTTCAATGCCGAATCACGTCGTCCTTACCGTCTTCCGCGGCTTTCGCGGCAACAGGCTCAACGACTTCCGGCTCCGACCACTCGATCGGCACCAGCGGCTGTACCAGGGCGTTGGCCAGCACCTCGTCCGCCGTCGACACCGGGATGATGGTCAGGCCGCGCTTGACGTTGTCGGGAATGTCAGCGAGGTCCTTCTCATTATCCTTTGGAATCAACACGGTCTTGATGCCGCCGCGCAAAGCCGCCAGCATTTTCTCCTTCAGGCCACCGATGGGCAGAACCCGGCCGCGCAGGGTGATTTCGCCGGTCATGGCGACATCCTTGCGCACGGGAATGCCTGTCAGCACCGACACGATGGACGTGGTCATCGCGACGCCGGCGGACGGACCGTCCTTAGGCGTAGCTCCTTCGGGCACGTGGACGTGGATATCCTTGCGCTCGAAAAGCGTCGGTTTGATGCCGAACTGGGCGGAACGGGACTTCACGAAGCTCTCGGCGGCCTGCACCGATTCCTTCATGACGTCGCCCAGCTTGCCCGTGGTGGTGACGCGGCCCTTGCCGCGCAGCATCACCGCCTCGATGGTCAGCAACTCGCCGCCCACTTCGGTCCAGGCAAGACCGGTGGTGCAGCCCACCAGATCCTCCTTCTCCGCCTCGCCATAGTGGTACCGGCGCACGCCGGCATACTTGTCGAGGTTGCGACGGGTGATCGACACCTTGTCGACCCCCTTCATCAGGATCTCCTTGATGGCCTTGCGGGCCAGGTTGGCGATCTCACGCTCCAGGCTGCGCACGCCGGCTTCCCGGGTGTAGTAGCGGATGAGGTCGCGCAACGCGTCATCGGAGATGGTGAACTCGCCTGCCTTCAGGCCGTGGGCCTTCAGCTCCTTGTCGATCAGGTGGCCACGGGTGATCTCGATCTTCTCGTCTTCGGTGTAGCCCGACAGCCGGATCACCTCCATGCGGTCCAGCAGGGGCTGGGGCATGCGCAGGGTGTTGGCCGTGCAGACGAACATCACGTCGGAGAGGTCGTAGTCCACTTCGAGGTAGTGATCGTTGAAGGTGCCGTTCTGCTCGGGATCCAGGACCTCCAGCAGGGCGGAGGACGGATCGCCCCGCCAATCGGCGCCCAGCTTGTCGATCTCGTCCAGCAGGAACAACGGATTCGACGACTTCGCCTTCTTCATGCCCTGGATGACCTTGCCGGGCATGGAGCCGATGTAGGTGCGGCGGTGGCCGCGCACCTCGGCCTCATCCCGCACGCCGCCCAGCGACACGCGGACGAAGTTGCGGCCCGTGGCCTTGGCGATGGACTTGCCGAGCGAGGTCTTGCCGACGCCGGGCGGGCCGACGAGGCACAGGATGGGACCCTTCACCTTGTCCATGCGCTGCTGCACGGCCAAGTACTCCAGGATGCGCTCCTTGACCTTCTCCAGACCATAGTGATCGGCATCCAGGATGGCCTCGGCCCCCTTGATGTCCTTCTTCACCTTGGTGCGCTTCTTCCACGGAATGGACAGCATCCAATCCAGGTAGTTACGCACGACGGTCGCCTCGGCGGACATGGGGCTCATGGTCCGCAGCTTCTTGACCTCGGCCAGCGCCTTTTCCCGGGCTTCCTTGCTGAAGCGGGTCTTGGCGATTCGCTCCTCAAGCTCGGCGACCTCGTCCTTGCCATCCTCGGACTCGCCGAGTTCCTTCTGGATGGCCTTCATCTGCTCGTTCAGATAGTACTCGCGCTGGGTCTTCTCCATCTGCCGCTTGACGCGGTTACGGATGCGCTTTTCCACCTGCAGCACGCCGATCTCGCCTTCCATGAAGGCGTAGACCTTCTCCAGCCGCTCACCCACCGTCGCCGCTTCCAGAAGCTGCTGCTTCTCCGGAATCTTCAGCGCCAGGTGCGAAGCGATGGTGTCGGCCAGCTTGCCCGGTTCCTCGATCTGGTTGACCGAGACCAGGACCTCCGGCGGGATCTTCTTGTTCAGCTTGATGTACTGTTCGAACTGGGCCACCGCGGCGCGGGCCAGGGCCTCCGCCTCCTGCGCTTCGCCCGTCTTTTCCTCGATGGGCTCGGCATAGGCCTGGAAGAAGTCCTCGTTGCGCTCGAAACTGACGATGCGCGCGCGCTGCCCGCCTTCGACCAGCACCTTCACCGTCCCGTCGGGCAGCTTCAGCAGCTGCAGCACGGTGCCGATGGTGCCGACGGAATAGATGTCGTCGGGCGTGGGATCGTCCTGGGCGGCGTTCTTCTGGGTGACCAGCAGAATCTGCTTGTCATCCTTCATCACGTCTTCCAGCGCGCGCACCGACTTTTCGCGCCCCACGAACAGGGGCACGATCATGTGCGGGAACACCACGATGTCGCGCAGGGGGAGGACCGGGTAAAGGGTTCCTCGGGTGGCTTCCAACATAGATCTGACCTTCCACTCAGAATCTCAGCGGCCAGCCCATAATGGGCCTGGCCCGCCATCCACCAGCCGCCCCGTCATGGGCGCGGCGTCGGGAGGTCGCCCTGGTAACGTGGCACACCGATCCCCCCCCTTCAAGGGCTTGAACCCGACGAAATCTGCGCTACGGAAGGGGTAGGCGGCGGGAAAATCGCGCTTTTGCAACCATGTCGCCCGCCATTTGGGGCTCTCGCGTTCCCAAGTGCCTGGATTCCGGACCAATTCTGCGGCGAAGGCAAAATAAAACCCGGGAAACCCCCATGATCAGGGATTTCCCGGGTCTTAAAACTATCCGAACTGGCTATCGCGGATGCACGGGGCCCGTCAGGCGACGGGTGCTGCCTCCGCCTTGCGGTCAGCGTAGATGTACAGCGGCTGGGCGCGGCCCTCGACCACCTCGCCATTGATGACGATCTCATCCACGCCCTGCAGGCCCGGCAGATCGAACATCGACTCCAGCAGGATGGATTCCATGATGGAGCGCAGGCCACGGGCGCCGGTCTTGCGCTGGATGGCCTTGTTGGCGATGGACTTCAGGGCCTCTTCGGCGAAGGAGAGCTTCACGTCCTCCATCTCGAACAGGCGCTGATACTGCTTCACCAGCGCGTTCTTGGGCTTGGTCAGGATCTCGATCAGCGCTTCCTCGTCCAGGTCGTTCAGCGTCGCCACCACGGGCAGACGGCCGACGAATTCCGGAATGAGGCCGAACTTCAGCAGATCCTCAGGCTCCACCTCGCGCAGCACATCGCCGGTGCGGCGGTCGTCCGGGCCCTTCACATCGGCGCCAAAGCCGATGGACGTGCCCTTGCCGCGGGCGGCGATGATCTTCTCCAGGCCGGCGAAGGCGCCGCCGCAGATGAACAGGATGTTGGTCGTGTCCACCTGCAGGAATTCCTGCTGCGGATGCTTGCGCCCGCCCTGGGGCGGCACGGAAGCGACGGTGCCTTCCATGATCTTCAGCAAGGCCTGCTGCACGCCCTCGCCCGACACGTCGCGGGTGATGGACGGATTATCGGACTTGCGGCTGATCTTATCGACCTCGTCGATGTAGACGATGCCGCGCTGCGCCCGCTCGACATTGTAGTCGGCGGCCTGCAGCAGCTTGAGGATGATGTTCTCCACGTCCTCGCCCACGTAACCGGCTTCGGTCAGCGTGGTGGCGTCGGCCATGGTGAAGGGGACGTCGATGATGCGGGCCAGCGTCTGGGCCAACAGGGTCTTGCCGCAGCCGGTGGGGCCGATCAGCAGGATGTTGGACTTCGCCAGTTCGACGTCGCTGTGCTTGGTGCCGTGTGCCAGCCGCTTGTAGTGGTTGTGCACGGCGACCGAGAGCACGCGCTTGGCGTGGCTCTGCCCGATGACGTAGTCATCCAGCACCGCGCAGATGTCGCGCGGGGTGGGAACGCCGTCGCGGGACTTCACCAGCGTCGTCTTGTTCTCTTCGCGGATGATGTCCATGCACAATTCCACGCATTCATCGCAGATGAACACCGTGGGGCCGGCAATGAGCTTCCGCACCTCGTGCTGGCTCTTCCCGCAGAAGGAGCAGTAGAGGGTATTCTTCGAATCGCTGCCGGTCGACTTGGTCATAAAAGCTCCGTACATCACCGGGACAGTCACCCGGAGCCATCACGATGACGGAACCGGGGCCCGATCCTCCCGGGATCGGCCGGCGGACAAGGGGATGAAACACCGCTCACCCGCCACTGCCTGCCCATTCAACACCACGGAACGCTGGGCTTTCAACCCCCCGTGTGTCTCTTCGTGTCCGAACACCCATACCGGGGTATCCCGGTGGGGGCGTTCCGGCGGAAGGTTAATCCCGCCGGAGCCCGGACGCTAAACCGTTGGCACCTCAGGCCGCCTGGGTCAGGCCGCCAGCGCCGGGACGGGTGGCGATGACGTCGTCGATCAGACCGAACGCCTTGGCCTCGTCCGCGGTCATGAAGTTGTCACGCTCCATCGCCCGCTCGATCTTGTCGATCGGCTGGCCGGTGTGGCGCACGTAAATTTCGTTGAGGCGGTGCCGGATCTTCAGGATCTCGCGCGCCTGGATTTCGATGTCCGCCGCCTGGCCCTGGGCGCCGCCCGAGGGCTGGTGGATCATGATGCGGCTGTTGGGCAGCGAGAAGCGCCGCCCGTCGGAGCCGCCGGCCAGCAGCAGCGAGCCCATGGAGGCCGCCTGGCCGATGCACAGGGTCGCCACCGGGCAGCGGATGTACTGCATGGTGTCGTAGATCGCCAGGCCCGAGGTGACGATGCCGCCCGGCGAATTGATGTAGAAGGAGATTTCCTTCGTGGGGTTTTCCGCTTCCAGGAACAGAAGCTGGGCGCAGATCAGGCTGGACACCGCGTCGTTCACGCCACCGACGAGGAAGATGATCCGTTCCTTCAACAGGCGCGAATAGATGTCGTAGGCGCGCTCACCCCGGTTGGTCTGCTCGACCACCATGGGGACCAGCGTGTTCATCTGCGGCTCAAAGTCGATCATGCCTGCTCCAGCGCTGCGTCCGACCCGGGGGCCATCCCCGGGCCCGTTGCCGGTCCGGGGGAGGGACGATCCCTCCCCCATTCCGTTTGAATACCGAGGCCCGTCAGAAACCGAAGACGGGAGACGCGACCTTAGGCCGCCTCTTCCTCATCGGGGTCCTGCATCAGCTCTTCAGCCGACACGGGCTTCTCCGTCACCTTAACCTGTCCCAGGATGAAGTCGACAACCTTGTCTTCAAAAACCGGGGCCCGCAGGCTTTCCACCGCCTGGGGGTTGTTCTTGAAGAAGTCGAAAACCTCACGCTCCTGGCCCGGGTAGCGCCGCACCTCGGCCAGCACGGCCTGGTTCAGCTCTTCCCTCGCCACCGTTATATTGTTCTTCTGACCGATCTCGGAAAGGACCAGGCCCAAACGAACACGCCGAACGGCGATGTCGCGGTACTCCTTCCGGAGTTCCTCCTCGTCCTTGCCGGCGTCCTCACCGGCGTCGCCGGCCTTCAGCTCGTCCTGCAGGCGCTTCCAGATCTGGTCGAACTCGATGTCCACCATGCCCTGCGGCACCTCGAAGCTGTGCAGCTCGGCCAGCTGGTCCAGCAGGGCGCGCTTGGCGCGCAGGCGGCTCATGACGGTGTAGTCGCCGCCCAGGCGGTCCCGGATCACGGTCTTCAGCGCGGCCAGGTCGTCGAAGCCCAGGCCCTTGGCGAACTCGTCGTCGATGGTCGCCTCGACCGCCTGCTTCACTTCCTTCACGTCCACCTCGAACACGGCGGCCTTACCGGCCAGCTCGGCGGCGTGGTAGCCCTCGGGGAAGGTGACGTTGACGGTGCGGTGGTCACCGGCGCGGGTGCCCTCCAGCTGTTCCTCGAAGGTGTCGATGAAGCTGCCGGAGCCCAGCTCCAGCTCATGGCCCTCGCCCTTCATGCCCGGGCGCTTCTCACCGTCGACCGAACCGTCGAAGTCGATGACGACGATGTCGCCCTTGGCGGCCGGACGGTCCTCGGTCAGCGGCGCGGAGGTCTTGCGGCCGGCGGCGATGCGACCCACGGCCTCATCCACCTGCTCGTCGGTGATCTCGACCACCGGCTTCTCGATGGCGACGCCGCCGAGGTCGGCGGGCTCGAATTCCGGCAGCACTTCGTAGGCCAGCTTGAACTCCAGGTCGCTGGCGCTCTCGACCTCGAACTTCACGATCTCGACCTTGGGCTGCAGGGCGGGACGCAGGCTGTGCTGCTCGACCACCTTGGCGGCGCTGTCGGACATGGCCTTGTCCAGCACCTCACCCATCACCGACTGCCCATAGCGCTGCTTCAGCACCGACATCGGCACCTTGCCCGGGCGGAAGCCCGGCATGCGCACGGTCTTGCCAATTTCCTTCAACTGGGCGTCCACGCGGCCGGCCACGTCGGCGGCGGGGATGACGACCGTGTATTCGCGGCGCAGGCCTTCGGTGCTGGTCTCGGTGATGTTCATGGGACTATTCGAACCTGTCTCTTTGATCGGCCCCGGATGCCGGCGTTCCCGGCCTCTGGGTGCCCGGGGCCGGACGGACCACGGGCGGTTGGGTTGATATCTCGTGCTTGGTGCGGGCGAAGGGACTCGAACCCCCACGACTTTCGTCACCGGAACCTAAATCCGGCGCGTCTACCAGTTCCGCCACGCCCGCGGCCAAACCCGGCTCTAGGATCGCTTGGGCGCCCCGTTCCCAGAAGCCCGCCCCCGCCGACGCCGGCGGCGCCAATGGGGAATAGGCATGGAAATAGCGCCCGGACCCTTCCAGGCGCCGTCCGATCTATAGCACCCGCGCACCCGCGTAAATAGGAATCTAGGCCAGGGGTGGGGCCTATCAAAGGGCCGAGCGCCGCCCGCCCCGCCCCGCCGGTCAGCCCCGCCGGCCAGACCGAAAGTGGGGCCATTGCGAAGCCCATCGACGAATCACCCCATGAAGCCGGCTATCGGCGGCAGCGAAGTGCTTGTTATGTTGTACTTCCCCAAGGACAACCCGCGCCAACCGAGGTTCCCCGCCGCATGACCGCCGCCGCCATGACCGCCCCATCGCCGCCGCCCCTCACTCCCAATCTGCCCCGCCCCGCCCTGACCACCGACCGGCTGCCCGGCCGCACGGTGGATCTGGAACGGATCGACTTGGACCGCCATGCCCCCGGCCTGTGGCTGGCGATCGGCCAGCACGCTGGCCTGTGGGACCACATTCCCGGCGGCCCCTTCGCGGACGAGGCCGCCTTCACCCAATGGCTGCGCGACCGCCTGCCCCGGCCGGGGCAGACCATGTACGCGGTGATGGACAAGACGGGCGGCGCGCCGGTGGCCGCCGGCCTGCTGCTGCTGCTGAACGCCAACCCCGACATGGGAACGGTGGAGATGGGCCTGGTCTACGGCCCCTCCCTCAGCCGCAAGGTGACCGGGACGGAAGGCGTGTTCCTGCTGATCGACTACGCGCTGGGCCAAGGGGCGGGCCAATCGGGCTACCGCCGCCTGGAATGGCGCTGCGGCCCGCCCAACGTCGCCTCCATCAAGGCGGCGCTGCGCTACGGCTTCACCCATGAGGGGCTGCTGCGCCAGACCCTGTGGCTGAAGGGCCGCAACTGGGACAGCAACGTCTTTTCCATTCTGGATGCGGAATGGCCCGCCCGCCGCCAGCGCTTGGCGGCTTGGTTGGCACCGGAGAACTTCACGGACGACGGGACCCAGATCAGGGCACTGGCGGAGTTCTGAGGGTTTAGCCACCCTCAAGCGGCGGTCGCTGGCTGCCACCGGCATGAGGGTTCATGCCGGTGGCTTGGTCACGTATCAACCCAAAAGCACCTTGGCGCACGCGTCGACGATGGCGTCGGCGTCCAGGCCCTGGACCCTGTACAGGTCGGGGATGTCGGCGGACTGGCCGAACGTCTCGACCCCCAGGGCCGCCACGGTCTGGCCGCGCACCGAGCCCAGCCAGGACAGGGTGGCGGGATGGCCGTCGACGACGGTCACCAGCTTGGCACCGGCCGGCAGGGCCGACAGCAGGCGGTGGACATGGGCGTCCTCACCCCGGCCCTCCCGTTGCGCCGCTGTCCAGCCGGCATGCAGGCGGTCGGGGGAGGTTACCGCCAGCAGGCCGGCGCCGGGGCAGTCCTCCAGCACCTGGGCATGGGCTTCCAGCGCCTCGGGCGCCAGGGCGCCGCAATAGGCGATGGCGAACTCCGCGTCCGGCGCCGGCGGGCGCAGCCAGTATCCGCCCGCGATGACAGCGTCGCGGTCCAGGCCCCGTTCCCGCCCCTGGCCCCGCTTCGGCTGCTCCACCTGGCGGGTGGTGAGGCGCAGATAGAGGGAGCCGCCGTCCGGCCGCTGCATGTGGTCGAAGCCCCAGGCCATGATGGCCGCCAGTTCATCGACATAGGCGGGCTCATAGCTGGAGACGTTGGGCAGGCCCATGCCGATCAGCGGCGTGGCGATGGACTGGTGCGCCCCGCCCTCCGGCGCCAGGGTGACGCCCGAGGGGGTGGCCACCACCATGAAGCGGGCGTCCTGGTAGGCGGCATAGTTCATGGCGTCCAGGCCGCGCTTGATGAAGGGGTCGTAGAGCGTGCCGATGGGCAGCAGCCGGGCGCCGAACAGGTCATGGCTGAGGCCCAGGGCCGCCAGCATGAGGAACAGGTTGTGCTCGGCGATGCCCAGCTCGATGTGCTGGCCACCGGGCGCGCCTTGCCAGCGCTGGGCGGAGACCACCTTCTGTTCGCGGAAGATGTCCTGCGTCTCGGTGCGGGCAAACAAGCCGCGCCGGTTCACCCAGGGGCCCAGGTTGGTGGACACGGTGACGTCAGGGGAGGTGGTGACGATTCGGGCGGCCAAGTCATCGTCGCCCTTGGCGATCTCACCCAAAATCTTGCCGAACCCCTCCTGCGTCGACATGCGGGCACCCAGATCCACCACCAGGGCCGGTGGCACGGGGACGATGGCGCCCTTCAGGCGGCGGCTCGCCTTACCGGGACCGGTACCCTGGGCGAAGGGCACACTGTCCAGGAAGGCCTCCAGCGCCACCGGATCGATGTCCAGGCCGGCGTGGCGGTCCCATTCCTGGCCGTCCTTCAGCCCGCAGGCGGCCTTGAAGGCGGCCATCTGGTCCGGGTTCATCAGGCCGGAATGGTTGTCCTTGTGCCCCTGGAAGGGCAAGCCCCGGCCCTTGACCGTGTAGGCGATGAAACAGGCCGGGCGGTCGTCGGTGGTGCCGTGGAAGGTTTCCAGCAGGGTGGGCAGGTCATGGCCCGCCAGATTGGTCATAAGGGTGCCCAGGGCCGCGTCGTCATGGGCGTCCAGGATGTGACGGATGCCGCGCGTGTCGCCCAGGTCGTGGGTCAGTGCCTCGCGCCAGGCGGCCCCGCCCTTGAAGGTCAGGGCGGAATACAGCTGGTTGGGACAGGTGTCGATCCACTGGCGCAGGGCGCCGCCGCCCTCCTGCGCGAACGCGGCCTCCAGCTTCTTGCCGTACTTCAGGATCTGCACGTTCCAGTCCAGGGAGCGGAACATGCCCTCGATGGGCACCCACAACCGGTCCGACACCACGCTATCCAGGCTCTGGCGGTTGTAGTCGATGATCCACCAGGTGTTGCGCAGGTCGTGCTTCCATCCCTCCAGCATGGCTTCGAAGACGTTGCCCTCGTCCATCTCGGCGTCGCCCACCAAGGCCACCATGCGGCCCTCCGGCTGGTCCGACAGGCCCTTCAGGCGCACATAGTCCTGCACCAGGGAAGCGAAGGCGGTGACCGCCACCCCCAGGCCAACGGAACCGGTCGAAAAATCGACGTCCTCCGTGTCCTTGGTGCGCGAGGGGTAGCTCTGCGCCCCGCCCAGGGCGCGGAAGCGCTCCAGCTTTTCCCGCGTCTGGCGGCCCAGCATGTACTGGATGGCGTGGAAGACAGGGCTGGCGTGGGGCTTCACCGCCACCCGGTCCTGCGGCCGCAGCACGTCGAAATACAGCGCCGTCATGATGCTGGCCAGCGAAGCGCTGGAGGCCTGGTGGCCGCCCACCTTCAGCCCATCGCGCGAGGGGCGGATGTGGTTGGCGTTGTGGATGGTCCAGGCCGAGAGCCAGAGCACCTTGCGCTCCAGCGCCTCCAGCAGGCGGATCTTGTCGGAGTGGGTGACCGGAGCGGCGGTCGAGGCGGCGTCGGGCATACCGTGGTTCTTCCCTGAGGCTGGGGCGCACGCCACCGCGAGGGGAAGCGCCACCCGATCGTTGCCCAGGGTTATAGACCCGGCCGCGCCGGGCCTGAAGTCCGGTATTTAAAAATTTGCCCCTTGAAAGTTTTGATGCCGTTTCGCCGTCGGCGGGGCCATCACGCGTCCAGCGCCCCCGCCTGGCCATCCCCTGTCTGGGCCCCACCCGGGTCCACCCCGCGCAGCGCTTCCTCAATGGCGGCGCGCAGGACCTCGGGCAGGTAGGGCTTGTGAATCAGGACGCAGCCGGTGGCCGACGCCTCCTGGATGCGGGCGGTGTCGGTATCGCCGGTGACGATGATGCCAGGCAGATGGCGCCGCATCTCGTTGCCTAAGCGGGCCACCAGTTGCACGCCGTTGAGGGGACCAGGCAGGCGGAAGTCGCTGATCACCAGGCCCGGCAGGCGCACGGCGTCGCGCATGGCGGCCAGGGCGTCGTCGGAGCCGGCGGCGGTGATGACGCGATAGCCCCAACTCTCGATGATGGCGCCCAGCGCCATGCGCTGCAGGGCGTCGTCCTCCACCGCCAGGATGGTCCGCGGGTCGCTCTCGCGCTGGGCCGGGCGCTGGCCGTCGCGGGGAAAGGCCAACAGGCTGTCCTTGGCGGCCGGAGCCCCCACAGCGGGGGCCGCCGGCACGCAAGGCACCAGGACGGAGAAGACCGAGCCGCGGCCGGGAACGGAGCGCACGGTGACGGTGGTGCCCAGCAGGCGGGCCATGCGGCGCACGATGCCCAGCCCCAGGCCCAAGCCCTTGGTCCGGTCACGTTCCGGATTGCTCAGCTGGACGAAATCCTCGAACACCGTGTCCAGCTCGGCGGCCGCGATGCCCACGCCCGTATCCCACACCTGGACCAACATGGATCGGCCCCGGCGGCGGGTGGAAACCAGGACGCGCCCACCCCGGCCGGTGTAGCGGATGGCGTTGGACAGCAGGTTGCGCAGGATGCATTTCAGCAGGACGGGGTCGGTGTCCGCCTCCCCAAGCGCCGCCTGCGGGCCGGTCTTGGCGGCGGTGCGCAAGCGGATCTCCACTCCCGCCTTCTCGGCATCGCCCCGGATGGCACTGACCAAGCCGGCCACCGTCGCCTCCAGACCGAAGCGCTGCGGGTTCGCCGTCACCGTGCCAGCGTCCAGAACCGACACGTCCAGCAGGGCGCGCAGCAGCTCCTCCCCCGCCGACAACGCCTCGCCCATGCCGCCGATGAGCTTGCGATCCAGCGCATTGGCCAGACCGTTGGCGGGCGTGGCGCTGGAACCGCCGCCACCGCCGGCCGCCGTGGCGACAGCGGCGCGGCCGTTGACCGCCCGCTCGCTCAGCATGTTGTGATAAAGCCGCATGGTCTGCAGCGGCTGGCGCAAATCGTGGCTGATCGCGGCCAGGAAGACGGACTTGGCGCGGTTGGCTCTTTCCGCCTCCTCCGCCCGCGCCTGGCTTTCGGCCACGGCGGCGCGGAGCGACTCATAAAGCTGGACGTTGGTCAGGGCCACGGCGGTGGAATGGGCGACCGCCTGCAGCAATGCCACCTCTTCCGCCTTCGGCATGCGCACCGTCGCCCAATAGGCGCCGATGGCGGCCACCGGCTCATCCGTGCGCACCGGCACCATCACCAGGCTTTTCACAAAGGTGGGGCGGTAGGCGTCATGCGGAATGCGATCATCCTGGTAGATGTCGGGGATGACGGCCGGCTGGCGGTTCAGCATGACCCAGCCGGAAATGCAGGTGGACAAGGGGAAGCGCCGGCCCTTCCACAGCGGGCCGATGGCATCCTCATCCGCGTAGTGGCACAGGTCGCCATCCCGCAGGACGAAGGTGACACCGTCGGCACCGCTCAGCGCCCTGGCCGCCAGACGCACCACGGCCATGACGCTGGGCACGTCCCGGCAAAAGGACAAGGCCTGGACCAGATCCACCAGGTCGCCCACAGGGCCGGTAAAGTTCACGGGAGGGAACGGAGCCGCGGCGGAAGGCGCGTCCGGAATGGGCGCCGGCCGCACCGGGACCGCCCCAGAGGACATCGCGTCTTTCCATCCCATACCGACCGTCCCTGACACGCCTTCGAGGGCATACCGGTATGGCGAAGTGCCGGCCGGCCTGGCCATCATCGAGAGTGGCCCAGGTGGACGATATGGGGGATTCCCCCAACTATTCCAGGCCGTTCCCGGGGACTACCACCTCCGGTTAGGCACACACGGCCGGCCTGGTGGTGACAATGAGGGTGCCGGGCCTGGGTGGGGCCGGGTTGGAAAGTATGGTTTCGCAGGAAGAGGTTTGAGCCCACCGCCCAGGCGGCGGCCGTCAGCTGGCGACCCGCTCGTTGAACAGGCGGCTGAAGCTTTCGGCCGACAGGGTGCGTTGGTCCGGGGCGCAGCTGCCTTCGGGCAGGTTGTTGCGCACCATGAAGCGCACGTGCGGGATGTGGAAACTGTCCGTGGTGATGGTCAAAACCTCCGCCGTTTCCGTCACGCTGCCGGAAACGACCCGACGATACTGCGCGCCAACCTGCAACGGATCGTCCAGGCGTGACCGGCGGAAGAGAGAGAAGCCCACACTCGTCCCCCTAATAAAGCAGGCCCGGCACTCCGCCCAATGAACAGGGCGTTTATTGGCGCCGACGCCAGACGTTCGGGATAAAGGCCCCGTCGCCTTGCCCCGCCTGCGGTATCTCGACATGGGTCGGCACCATTCCCTCAGTTCCCAATACTTCGGGAAGCTGGCGCGCCCGAGGCCCGGTCCAGATACAAGCGCCGGAAGCCCAGTGGGGGCGGAAATGGTTACTGTGCCGGCCAGTCACGCCCCGGGTCGGGGGCAAATGCCGCGAAGCAGTTTGAATCTATATCGAGAGTATCCCATTGTTTTAGTGCGGGCAATGCTTTTGCCATATGGCAAATATGGCATTTTAAATATTCCCGACGCGGCAAGCCATGGCGGTTGGTCTGCGCGGAAAGGAAAGGCTTAGTCGGCGGCGCAAAGAACGGTAGGTTTATATACAATTTTATAGGATTTTTATTTAGCATCTCTCCGCCCGCCTTGCCGTCACGCCGCCGCCAGATCCGCCAACAGGGCCGGCACCTGTTCGGGCAAGTCCTCGGCCACCAGGCCGGGACCGAAGCGCAGGGCGGCCTGGGCGTGCAGCCAGGCGGCGGCCAGGGCGGCATGCCAGGCGTTCATGCCGCCGGCCAGCAGGCCCAGGCACAGGCCCGCCAGGACGTCGCCCGACCCGGCGGTGGCCAGGGTGGGCGGGCCGCCGGCCTCAATGGCGGCGCGGCCATCGGGCCGGGCGATGACTGTGTCCGGCCCTTTCAGCAGGATGACCGCGCCCAGGTGGCGGGCGGCGGCCCGGGCGCGCGTCAGTTTATCCCCCGCCAGTGCGGCATGCCCGGCCCCGAACAGGCGGGCGAATTCGCCCTCGTGCGGCGTCAGCACCACCCGGCCCGCCAGATGGGTCCCCAGCGCGTCCGCTTGACCGGCGAAGGCTGTGAAGATGTCGGCGTCCAGGACGAGGCCGAAGCCGGCGCCCCCTGAGCCGGTATCCACTGGGCCGGCGCCCACCGAACCGCCCTGGCGCCGGCCGGCGGCGGCGACCAGGGCGCGCAGCAGCGCCTGGCCATCGTCGTCCGTGCCGGCGCCCGGACCCAGCACGGCTGCGGTGATGCGCGGATCGGCCAGAATCGCCTCGGCGGCGTGAAGGTCCGCCATGGGGCGTACGATCTGGCTGGGGCTGGAAAGACGATAGATCAGCTCCGCCGCGGGCGGGCTGGCCACCGTCACCAGGCCGGCGCCGGCCCGCTGCGCGGCGCGTGCCGCCAGACGCGCCGCCCCGGTCATGACCGCCCCGCCCAGCACCAGCGCATGGCCCCGCCGATATTTATGGTCATCGATGCGGGGGCGCGGCAGGTGGCCGGTGAACAAGGCCGGCCCGTTCTCCCACACGTCCGTGGCCACCGCCGGGTCCGCCAGCACGGCATCGGGAATGCCGATGTCGGTCACGATGGTGGCGCCGCAGGCCACGCGGCCGGGCAACAGCAGATGCCCCGGCTTTTTGCGGAAGAAGGTGACGGTGACGTCAGCCCGGACCATGACGTCGCCCACCGGCGCGCCGGTATCGGCGTCCAGGCCGCTGGGCACGTCCACCGCCAGCACGACGGCCCCGCCCCGGCGCGCATCAGCCATGGCCGCCACAAGCGCCGCCGCCATCCCCGTCAAGGGCCGGGACAGCCCCACGCCGAACAGTGCGTCGATCACCACTGTCGCCCCGGCGAGCACGGCCGGGGCGGCCTCCAGCACCGAGTCCCGCCCCCAGATCTCCACCCAATCGGCCGCCGCCAGGGCCGCATCACCCGTCAGCCGACCCAGATCACCCAGCAGGGCCAAGCGCACGGGCCAGCCGGCGGCGGCCAGATGGCGGGCTGCCACGAATCCGTCGCCGCCATTGTTGCCCGGCCCGCACAGCACCGTCACCGGACCCAGGCCGAAGCGCGCCATCACCACGCCGGCCACCGCACGGCCCGCATGCTCCATCAAGGTGATGCCCGGCACACCTCCCGCGATGGCGGCGGCATCGGCGGCGCGCATGTGGGCCACGGACAGCAGGGCGCGGGCGGAAGCGGCGGTCGGAACCATGGGCGGACACTCGGGCGATTGAACGACCAGGGGTTGATGCCGGCGGCAGCAAGACAACGCCTCGCTGGCGGCGGCAGAATTTCCCAAGTACAATGGCGCCGTCCGCAACCACCCGTCGAGGGCTTATGTCCGCCATTTGGGGACCGGGTACGCTGATCCTGGCCAGTTGGGCCACCATCGCCGCCTGGGGCGGCCACCTTCTCACCAGACGACAAAAGCGCCTAAGGGCCGTGTTCGTCCACGACCTCTCCCTGGCGACGGAGCGCTTCCGCAGGCGGCATGACCTGGACGCTGCCGACGCCGCTTTCTGGGAAATGGAGTTCCGGCGTTATTTCGGCCTGATGGCCGCCCCGCCGGGATGGGCGGCAAAACAGCCCTTGGGCGCACCCGACAGCCTGGTCGACGACTATTGGCACGAGCTGGTGCTGTGCACCGCCCTTTATGCCGCCTACTGCCAGGCCTCGGCCGGCCGCTTCATCCATCATCATGTCGGCGCCGGTAGCGCGGAGGCCTATGCCCGCACCTGGATCGCCTACAAGGAGTGCTACGGGGCACCCGATCCGTCAGCATGGCCGGCACCCAGCCCCCTGGCTGTGGCCTGGGTGAGCAAGACGCGGAGTGACGGCGGCGGCGCGACCGACTCGTCCTCCACCGCCGGGGATGATGGCGGCGGCCAAGGTCACCATCACGGCAGCGGTGGGCACGGGCATGGCGGATGTGGCGGCCATGGCGGGTGCGGGGGCGGCAGCTGCGGCGGGCACCAACCTCGTCCGCGGATCCGACTATGCCGAACCGGCCGCGTCGAACCGCCGCACCAGGGTCTTGGGCGCCACCGCGCGCCATTGGCGGTGCAGCAGACCCATCACCTTGTCCAAAGAGCTCTGGTCGGGAATGGCGGACAAGCGCGCCAGCACGATGGGCCAACCCACATAATGGTCGGTCAGATGATAGACGGCCGGCTCGATAGCCATCAGCAGGACGCGCTCGTCCGTGTCCACACCGGTGACGACCAGGGTGTCGCCATCCTCGCGCAGGCGGGTCAGGAGCTTGCCGCGCACCTTCAGCGCCGGCGTGCCATAGGAGATGCCATCCTCCACACCGGGCCAAGCCAGGGCCTGGGCGCGGACGTCGTCGAAGCTGAAGGTCATGGCGCGCCGCCCGGATTGCCTGTCGCGCGGGCAGTCTAGCGCCGCCGCATGGTGAAAGGATCCGGAAAAGCAGAAAGGCGCCCGGTGAGGGCGCCTTTGCTATCCTTATACTATGTATAAGGAGGATGGGGCGATGGATGGGACTCGAACCCACGACCGCTCGGACCACAACCGAGAGCTCTACCAGCTGAGCTACCACCGCCGCCGTGAGGCGGGTTTCTGCACCACCTGCCCCTGCCCCGTCAAGCATTCTGATAAAATAATCTTCACATGCCGGGGTCGCGTCCCGCGACAGGCTGCAATCGAGGCACTGGCATCCCCACAAATCAGCCACACCGCCACCTCAAAGGACAAAATACAGGCTGTTGATTAATTTTTGTGCTGTCGTCTGCATAAGAAGCGCGCATACGTTGGGGCCACCGGGGCCGGAGGGCCGGGCCCGCCCCATCCGCCGGGTTGGCATGGGGCGTGCTATCCTGTTGCCCCGGTCCGGCCGGGCCACATGGGGGCGGCGACGCCTGTTGCGGGATGCGCCCCACCCGTGTTGTCTATGGGCCAGACACCGAATTGAAAATCGTGGGGGGTTTCCGGCATCAGTTTCCAGGCATGCGGCCCCGTTGGGTTCCGCAGTCCCGGCACCGGCGCCGACCATCCCCCGCCCTTGAAGCGAAGGCGTGGCCGTAAGCGATGAAAAAGATCGAAGCCATCATCAAACCGTTCAAGCTGGACGAGGTGAAGGAAGCGCTGCACGAAGTCGGCATCAAGGGCATCACCGTGACCGAGGCCAAGGGCTTCGGCCGGCAGAAGGGCCATACCGAGCTGTATCGCGGCGCAGAGTACGTTGTGGACTTCCTGCCCAAGGTGAAGATCGAGATCGTGATGGACGATCAGTTGGTCGATCGCGCCATTGAGGCCATCCAGCAGGCGGCACACACCGGCCGCATCGGCGACGGCAAGATTTTCGTGACCCCGGTGGAGGATGTCATCCGCATCCGCACCGGCGAACGGGGTCCGGACGCCGTCTGACGCCGGTTCGCCGGATGCCGCCTCGCGTCGGGTGGCATGGACGGGAACGGCCGGGCGCGTCGCCGTCCGGGATATCAATGGTCATTGATCATTGATCATAGGTTTGGGGCTGGCGGCCCGGGATGGGAGTAACCCAAGGCGCCGGAACATTATGGGATGGGGGGGGCGCAGCGATGTTCCCGCCCATGCACGTGAAATCAGTAGTCACCCAACATCTCCCAGAACTTTAGGGAACCCATCAAGATGTCCGATATCGCGAAGTTCTTCGACCTGGTTAAGGAGCACGACGTCAAGTACGTCGACTTCCGTTTCACCGATCCGCGCGGCAAGCTGCAGCACACCGCCCAGCACATCAGCACCGTGAACGAGGAGATGTTCACCGATGGCGTGATGTTCGACGGGTCGTCGATCGCCGGTTGGAAGGCCATCAACGAGTCGGACATGATCCTGATGCCCGACCCCGCCACCGCCGTCCTGGACCCGTTCGCCGCCCAGCCGCTGCTGACCGTGTTCTGCGACGTGCTGGAGCCCTCCACCGGCCAGCCCTACAAGCGCGACCCGCGCTCCATCGCCAAGGCCGCTGAGAACTACATGGCCAGCGCCGGCATCGGCGATACCGCTTACTTCGGTCCCGAGGCCGAGTTCTTCGTGTTCGACGACGTGAAGTTCGAAGTCTCGATGAACCGCGTCATGTACGAGTTCGACAGCGAGGAAGGCCCCTACACCTCCGGCAAGGCTTATCCGGAAGGCAATCTGGGCCACCGTCCGGCCGTCAAGGGCGGCTATTTCCCAGTCGCCCCGATCGACGCCGGCCAGGACCTGCGCGCCGAGATGGTGACCGTGATGGCCGATATGGGCGTCGAGGTCGAGAAGCACCATCACGAAGTGGCCGCCTCGCAGCACGAACTGGGCATCAAGTTCGGCACCCTGGTCAGCATGGCCGACACCATGCAGATCTTTAAGTACGTGGTGCACAACGTCGCCCACGCCTACGGCAAGACCGCCACGTTCATGCCGAAGCCGGTGTTCGGGGACAATGGTTCGGGCATGCACTGCCACCAGTCCATCTGGAAGGACGGCAAGCCGCTGTTCGCGGGTTCTGGTTACGCCGACCTGTCCGAGACCGCCCTGTACTACATTGGTGGCATCATTAAGCACGCCCGTGCCCTGAACGCCTTCACCAACCCGCTGACCAACAGCTACAAGCGTCTGGTTCCGGGCTACGAGGCGCCGGTGCTGCTGGCCTACTCCTCGCGCAACCGGTCGGCTTCCTGCCGCATCCCGTTCGTGAACAGCCCGAAGGGCAAGCGCGTCGAAGTCCGCTTCCCGGACCCGGGTGCGAACCCCTACCTGGCCTTCGCCGCCATGCTGATGGCTGGTCTGGACGGCATCCAGAACAAGATCCACCCCGGCGACGCGATGGACAAGAACCTGTACGACCTGCCGCCGGAAGAGCTGAAGGAAGTGCCGACCGTCTGCCGTTCGCTGCGTGAGGCCCTGGAGTCCCTGGCCGCCGACAACGCCTTCCTGAAGAAGGGCGATGTCTTCACCGAGGACTTCATCAACAGCTACATCGACCTGAAGATGGAAGAAGTGCTGGCGTTCGAAACCTCGCCGCATCCCATCGAATACAAGATGTACTACTCCGTCTGATTGGATCGGCTTCCCCCGGGAAGCCTCCTGTCGGGAAAGGGCCGTCCAGCCGGGCGGCCCTTTTCTTTTGCGCTGAGCGCGCCCCGCCCCCTCTTTCGCACCCTTGCCCGCCGCCGTCCTGTACCGGAGGATAGAGCCAGGCCCCTGTCCACCGCCGATGGCAGACGTTAAGCTTAGGCGATGACGTGCCTTTTCCCGGCCGGGGCACCGCCTGGGCAGCGGTTGCCGCCCGGACATGTAAGGCCCAGATGCCGGGATTGGCCCGACGGCGGATCGCAAGCGGAAGCATGGCTCATGGCACAGTCCTCCGGCCCCCGGTCGCTTGAAATGGGAACGGCGGAAATGGTCGCCACCGCCCCGCTCCTGCCCCCGGCCGATTTGTCCAACCGGATCGCGCGTACCGCCGGCGGGTTGACCTTGCGGCTGCGCCTTCTGCTGGCCTTTGGCCTGCTAACCCTGGGCGTAGCGCTGGTGGGCGGGCTGGCCATGGACCGGCTGGGCGCGCTCAACGACAAGGCGGCCGTCATCCGGGACAACTGGCTGCCCAGCACGGCGGTGAACGGGCAGATGATCTCGGCCATCAAGAGCCATCGCCTGGCGGAGGCACGGCTGTTGTTCGCCCCTGAGGCCGACCTGGAACGCAGCCTGCAGGCGCTGGACCAGCGCAACCAGGATGTGGAGATCGCGCGCCGCGACTATCAGCAATATATCGTGATGAACACGGAGGACGAGCAGCGCCTGAACGCCTTCGACCAGGCCTGGGCCGCCGGACAGCAGTACCAGATGCGTCTGCGCGACCTGGTGCGGGAGCATGACCGGGACCAGGCCATCGCCCTTTACAACGGGCCGCTGCGCGACGCCGATACTCAGGCGACCGACGCCATCCTGCGCGACCTGGCCTTCAACGTGAACCAGGGTCGGGCCACGGCGCGCGAGGGCAACGCCATCTATGCCGCCACGCGTGCGCTGCTGTGGTCAGCCATCGGCCTGGCGGTGGTGACGGGCGCCGGCCTGGCCTGGCTGGCCATCCGTACCATCGCGGCCCCCATCCAGGCCATGACCCTGGCCACCGAGGCCTTCGCCCAAGGCCATTACGGCCATCCCCTGCCCTGCACCGACCGGCGGGACGAAATCGCCGGCTTGGCCGCAGCCCTGGCCGTGCTGCGTGACAAAAGCGCGGAGCGTGACCGGTTGATCGCCACCCGCACCAATGAGGCGCAGTCCCTGTCCGCCGCCAAGACCGAGGCGGAGACCAACCTGGCCACGCTGCGCCAGCTGCAGGACCAGTTGGTGGAATCGGAGAAGCTGGCCGCCCTGGGGTCCCTGGTCGCCGGTGTGGCGCACGAGGTGAACTCCCCTCTGGGCGTGGCCGTCAGCGCCAGCAGCACCCTGGCGCTGGAGACCAAGCGCTTTCTGGCGGCCATCGAGGCCGGGCAGCTGCGGCAGAGCACGGTGGACCGCTTCGCCCGTGTGGCGCGTGACAGCACCGACCTGCTGGAGCGCAACCTGGACCGCGCGACCACCCTGGTGCAGCACTTTAAGCAGGTGGCGGTGGACCGCGCCAGTTCCCAGCGCCGCCGTTTCAACCTGGGCGAAATGGTCTCCGATACCCTGACCACACTGGGCCCCATGCTGCGGCGCGCCTCTTACAGGGTGGAGACCGCCATCCCGGATGGCATCGACCTGGACAGCTACCCCGGCCCCCTGGGTCAGGTGCTGACCAACCTGATCCAGAACGCGGAACTCCACGCCTTCGACGCGGCCCTGCCGGCGCGGGAACGCCAGACCACCGGGCAGTTGCTGCGCATAGAGGCCAGCCGCAGCGCGCGGGATGTAACCCTGCGCGTGCAGGACAACGGTGCCGGGATGGGCGAAGATGTGCGGCGACGCTTGTTCGAACCGTTTTTCACCACCAAGATGGGCCAGGGGGGATCAGGCCTGGGCATGCATATCGTCTACAACATCGTCACGGGTATCCTGGGCGGGGCCATCGCTGTGGCCTCCACGCCCGGTAAGGGAACGACCGTAACGCTGACGGTGCCCCTGATGGCGCCCCACAACGCCGACGACGAGCCGTCGTCCTCACCGGGAGAGCCCGGCTGATGGCGAACCCGGCTGAGGCCCTGATCCATATCGAGGACGACCGGGGGACCGCCCGGCAAAGCGGACCGGGCTGGCGCATCCTGGTTGTCGACGATGACGAGCAGGTGCACCTGGCCACCCGCCTGGCATTGGAGGGTATGGACTTCCGTGGCCGGCTGCTGACGCTGGACAGCTGCTACACCGCCTGGGAAGCGTTCGAGTACCTGGCCGGCACGCCCGACATCGCCGTCGTGCTGCTGGACGTGGTGATGGAGGATGAACGCGCCGGCCTGGATCTGGTGCGCCGCATCCGGGAGGAATTGCGCAACGACCAGGTGCGCATCGTGCTGCGCACGGGCCAGCCGGGCTATGCCCCGGAGCTGGAGGTCATCCGCCAATACGACATCAACGATTACAAGGCCAAGACCGAGCTGACGGTCACCCGCCTCGCCTCCAGCATCATCACCGCCCTCAGGTCCTATGAGCAGATCGTGGCCCTGGACCGGCATCGCCGGGGACTTGAGCAGGTGATCAAGGCCTCCGCCGACCTGTTCAGCGAGCGCAGCCTGAACGAGTTCAGCGCCGGCGTCCTGATCCAGCTGGCGGCCCAGATGGGCATAGAGCCCGAGGGCCTGTTGTGCGCCCAGGGCACGGTGGATGGCCCTGTCATCGTGGCCGCCGCCGGCCGCTTCGCCGGCCACATCCGCAAGCCCCTGGCCAGCCTGGGCAATATGGAGATCGAGGCCGCCTTGCTGGAGGCGTTTTCCCGCCGCGAGGGGTTCAAGAGCCGGGGCGGCGACATCCTGTACCTGCAATCGGGCAGCGCCCACCCGGCGGCCATCTACATGTCCACCCCCACGCCGGTGGACGAGCAGAAGCGCGACCTGGTGCGCCTGTTCACCATCAATGTGGCGCTGGGCTTCGAAACGGCGACCCTGTTCGAGCACCTGCGGTCCGTCGCCTTCACCGACCCCCTGACCGCCCTGCCCAACCGGGCCGGCTTCATTGCGGCGTTGGACCGGGCGGCGTCCGGCCAGAACCTGGTGGTCATCCTGCTGGACCTGGACCAGTTCCACTTCATCAACGCGCGCCTGGGCTTCCAGGTGGCGGACGCCCTGCTGCGCGCTGTTGGGCACCGTTTGGTAGCCAATTTCCCCGAAGCCGTGGCCGTCAGCCGCTTCGGCGGTGACCGCTTCGCCCTCGCCCTGCCCGCCCCCGCGCAGGCGGACCTGTCGCTGGCCCTGCTGGAAAGCCGGCTGGAGGTGGCGTTCGAGACGGGATTCGACGTCGCCGGCCGCCACGCCAGCCTGTCGGCCACCAGCGGCTGCACGTTCACCGTCACCGGCGCGACCGGTGGCCCTGACGGCCAGCCGGCCGGTGACCTGCTGGTGCAGCAGGCGTCATTGGCCTTGAAGGATGCGAAGTTGCGCGCCCGTGGCCGGCTGATTGCCTTCAATCTGGAGCTGGAGCGGCGCAACCATGCCGGCTTGGCCCTGCTGGCCGAATTCCGTGCCGCCCTGCGTAACCGCGAACTGGTGCTGCACTACCAGCCCAAGCTGGACCTAATGACCGGCCGGCCGGTAGGGGTGGAGGCGCTGGTGCGCTGGCAATCCCCCCGGCATGGCCTACTTATGCCGGCCCAGTTCCTGGATCTGGCGGAGGCCAGCGGCCTGGTGCTGCCCATGGGGCTGCAGGTGCTAGAGATGGCCATACGCCAGCGCCGCGCCTGGCGGACGGAGGGATTGGACATCCCGGTCGCTGTCAACGTCTGCGCCTTGCAGGTGCAGCAGGCGGATTTCCTGCAAGGCATCGACGGCGTGCTGTTGGCGCAGGAGGCCGCCGCCGAGGGCATCGAGATGGAGATAACCGAGTCCGTCTTCGTCGGCGATGACGCGCGCACGTTCGACCATATCCAGGGCCTGCGGGACCGGGGCTTCGGCGTGGCTCTGGACGATTTCGGCACCGGCTATTCATCGCTGAGCTACCTCAACCGCCTGCCGGCCACGACGGTGAAGATAGACCGACGCTTCGTCCAAGGCATGAACCGGGACGCCAAGTCGGACATGCTGGTGCGCGCCATCATCCAGGTGGCGGCGGTCATCGACGCCAAGGTCGTGGCCGAGGGCGTGGAGACGGAGGACCAGGCCGAACGGCTGCGCGCCCTGGGCGTGCCCGTAGCCCAAGGCTTCCTCTACAGCCCCGGCCTGCCGGCGGAGGAGCTGGCCATCTGGTGGCTGAAGCAGGACGCGCCAGAGGTTAAGGACTAAGCCGTCTTCTTGCGCGCCCTCGTCGGCCAATTATCCCCTTTTTCTGGGCCGTGTCGGCCCCAGGGCCATCGCCAGACGCCAGGCAGCCGTCAAAGCGCCGGTCAGCGTGGCCTCATCCGCTGCCGCCAAGGCCACATGGGTGGCGCCACCCCGTCCCCAGCCGCCGGGAACCGGTTGGAATACGGCCGGGGCCGCTGCCACCCTCATCTCTTGCTCCTCCACTGCCAGCTGGACCATACCGCGCCCGTCCCCCTCGTTTTGATCAAGCGTGGCGAAGATGCGGTTACCCACGCGAAAATCGGCATGGCCCATGTGCGCGCCTTCCTCCACCCCCGCCAGCGAGCGCGCGATGCGGCGGAAATCGTCTGGCGTCATGGCGGCAATTCCCCAAAGCGACGGGACAGGCGGTGATGCCAGTGTATCATCAACAGCTTAAGGCATGGATCGAAGATGGGAGAGGGACACCGTGGCCTACACCTTGCGCAAGGCGACATTGGCGGACAAGCCGGCGTTGCAGGCCTTGATCCAGGCCTCCGCCCGGGGCCTGAGCGGGGACCACTACACGCCCGAGATGGTGGAGGGCGCGCTGGCCGGCGCCTTCGGCGTGGACAGCGACCTGATCCATGATCAGACCTATTTCGTGGCGGAGGAGGCGGACGGCCTCTTCGTCGGCTGCGGCGGGTGGAGCCGGCGCATGACCCTGTTCGGCGGGGATGCCCGCCCGGATCGTAGCCCGCAGATGCTGGACCCGGCCCGCGACCCCGCCCGCATCCGCGCCTTTTTCGTCCATCCCCAGCGCGCGCGCCAGGGCATTGGCCGCGCCCTGCTGGAAGCTTGCGAGGCGGAAGCGCGGGCGGCGGGCTTTCAGGCGCTGGAACTGATGGGCACCCTACCCGGCGTCCCGCTCTACCGCGCCCTGGGCTTCCACCCCACGGGCGAGGTGCTCCACCCCCTGCCCAACGGGCAGACCATCGCGTTCGTGCCCATGCGCAAGGAGTTGGGGGCTTAGAGCAGATCGCCCAGAGGTGGAATCACCTTTGGGCGTGAAGCTGCTCGCAGACAGACTCAGCGAGAGCCGGCTGCGTCTGGTTTTACGCAGGCGGCTCTAGCCCTGCCGGATCGCCGCCGCCAGGATGCGTACGGCGGGAGCCATCGCCGCCTCCGCCGTGCCGGCGAAGCCCAGGACGAAGCCGCCGGCGGGTGCGGATCCGTGGTAATAGGGGGAGAGGGCCGCCGCCTTGACGCCCCGCGCCAGGACGGCCTTCGCGATGGCAGCGTCGTCGCCCGGCACTCGCAACCGCGTCACCAGATGCAGGCCGGCCTCGGGATTGCCGGCAGCATTCAGCACATCGGCGGCGTGCTCAGCCAGGGCCGCCATCAGGGCCTGGCGCCGGGCGCGATAGAGGGGGCGCATGCGCCGCACGTGAGCGGCTAGGCGACCCTGGGTGATGAAGCGCGCCAGGATCTGTTGCGTGAGGCCCGGCGCCCCCCGGTCCTGCATCCACTTCGCATTGGCGAACCGGTCCGCCAGGGCCGGTGGCACGATGAGGTAGCCCAGGCGCAGGCCCGGGGCCAGAACCTTGCTGAAGGTCCCCAGATAGAGGACCCGCCGCCCGCCGTCCAGGGTATGCAGCGGCGTCAGCGGCCGGCCGCCGTAGCGATATTCCCCATCGTAATCGTCCTCTAGCACCCAAGCATTGGCCCTTTCGGCCCAATCAAGCAGCGCCAGGCGGCGCCCGAGGCTGAGGGTTGCGCCCAAGGGATATTGGTGGGTTGGGGCGACCAGGGCCAGGCGTGCGCCAGGCCGGGCGGCCAAGCCGGCGGCCACATCCATACCGTCGCCATCCACCGGCACGGGCACAATCTCCAGCCCCGCCGCCGCCAGGGCTGACCGGCCGGCGACATAGCCCGGCTCCTCGAACCAGACGGCGTCACCGGGAGACAGCAGGGTGCGGGCCACCAGGTCGATGCCCTGCTGGGCACCGCTGACGATAATGACCTGGCCGGGGGTGCACGCGATGCCGCGGGCCACGGCAACATAATCGGCGATGGCGGCACGCAGCTCCGCCGTGCCGCTGGGGTGCCCATAGGCCAGCAGGTGCGCCGGACGTCCGCGCTGGGCCGCCATCCCCGCCTTGGCCCAATCGGCCCAGGGGAACTGGTCCAGGGCGGGGATGCCGACCGCCAGGGGCATGGGGGGCGCCGTCGGCGCTGTGGGACTGCCGGATGCCGGGGTGCCGGGCACGGCACGGGGTGCGATCGTGGCCACCCCCTCGGCCACGTACATCCCGGCCCCGACACGGCCCTGCACATAGCCCTCGGCCACCAGTCGATCATACGCCTGGACAACAGTGATGCGGGCCAGCCCCTGGTCGCGTGCCAGTTCCCGGCTGGACGGCAGCCGCGTGCCGGCAGGCAGGCGGCCGGACAGGGCGGCATCGCGGAAATAGGCGACGATCTGGTCCTGCAGCGACGTGGACGCCTGCCGGTCCAGCATCAGGCTGTTCCAGAGGGGAGCGATGGCGGACATGGACGGCGCAATCCCTCATACCGGAACGGGCCTACTGGACTTATCAAAACGTGATAATTGGCGCTATGGGACAATCCAGTTTGGCGGGAAACTGCGCCATCATTCGTAGCATGGAAAGCCAGCCGCCATGTACCGTCCGACACATTTCAAGGAAGACCGCTTGCCCGTGCTGCACCAAGCCATGACGGCCATCGGCTTGGCCAACCTAGTCACGGTGGGGGCGGACGGCATACCCCAGGCCAGCCCCCTACCCCTGCTGCTGCGCGCGGATGAGGGACCTTACGGCACGCTCTATGGACATGTCGCCAAGGCCAACCCGCAATGGCGGGAGACACCGGCGGGCAGCCCGGCGCTGGCCATTTTCATGGGGCCCGATGCCTATATCACCCCCTCCTGGTACGCCACCAAGGCAGAAACCGGCAAGGTGGTGCCCACCTGGAACTACGCCACCATCCACGCCCGGGGGCCCATCACCTTCTTCGAGGACGCAGACGCCCTGCTGGACCTGGTGGGCGGCCTGACCGACCGGCATGAGGGGTCCCGCACCGCGCCCTGGACGGTCGCTGACGCGCCCGCCGATTTCATCCAGGCGCAACTGCGCGGCATCGTCGGCTTTCGCCTGATGCTCACAAGCATCGAGGGCAAGTGGAAGATGAGTCAGAACCGCCCCGCCGCCGACCGCGACGGCACGGCGAACGGGCTGGCCCGGGATGGGGCCGCCGGCGTTGCCGCCCTGGTGCGGGCGGGTGGTGCAGGGGTGCCCTGACTATTGGGGAAAATGCTCCACATGGGTTTCCGCGGTGCGCCCGAAGTACAGCACGCGCCGACCGGAGAAGGAGACGATGTAGCCGGCGCACCCGGCGGCCTTCGCCCTCCTGCAGAAGGCCGTATAGGAATAATCGGACGGACAGGCTTGCGCCCATTTGATCAGTGACGCCACAGCGGCCGCGTCAAAGCGGGCTGCGACCTGATCGTCCGTGGGATGGCCTTCCAGCGCCACGCTATCGCCGTCCGGCAGGAAATAGGTGGCTGTGTTGCGGCGGTAATCGACAGTATATCCCTCAAAGCCGGACTGGATGAGCAATGCCACGATGTCCGGGAAATCCATCGACTTGTCATAGGCTGCGGCGAAGCATCTTTGAGCAATGGCGATCCGTTGCGCATTCATGGGCGCCGTCCTTTCGCTGGAGTGAAGGTTGGAATCCGCCCGGCGGTCAGTCGATGGGCGCGGTGTTCAACTCATGCTTAGAGGCGATTTTGTGGAGCAGCCCTTTCAGCTGTGCCCGTTCATTGGGCAAGAGCCCGTTGAAGAAGGCGGCATCGTTCCGGTCCGCCAGTTCGGCCAGCAGGGGCACCAGCGATCGGGCCGCCGGTTCGAGGGCCAGGGTCTGGCCGCGCCTATCCTCCAGATTGGCCTCACGCCGGACGAGGCCCTTTTCAACCAGACGGTCAGCCAGTTTGGAGATGGCCCCCTTGGTCATGCCCATCCGTTCCGCCAACACGGATGGCGCCAGCCTCTCCACGTCATATAGCACCCGCAAGAGGACCCACTCGGCCACCGTCACCCCCCGGGCCTCCACCGCGCGAGCGAAGCTTTGGGAAACAGCGTTGGACACCATCCTCAGCCAATAGCCGAGGTGGGCGTGGAGGTCCGATGGGGTATCGCCCGGGGGCATGCTGACCGGCTCAAATTGTTGACTAGGAAACTAAATGGCTGGCGTTTGCTTGTCAACGCCTTCCCGGTCAACACATTCCCGCGCGAACCGAGGCGGGCTTATTTGGCTTCAGTGCGGCCCTCGAACAACGCGTCGATTTCCTGCTGGGTGCGCAAGGCGTCGGCCGACAGGCCGGTGGTGCTGGGGATGACCATGTCCTTCACCGGCGCGGCCGGCTTCGCCGCCACCGGCTGCGCGGGCGAAACGGCACTGAACAGGGCATCGATGGTGGTCTGCGACGGCGCCTGTAGGGCGGGCCCATGCAGAAGATGAGCATCGGGCCGGGCGTCGTCATGTTTGTACGGCAGCAGCACCTCGCGCGGGGCATCCGCCGGCGGCATAGCGGGGGCGGTCGAGGCCTGCGGCAGGGTGCGCCAAAGGCCGGTGATCACGCCCACCCGTTCCTCGATATAGCTCAAGGTGTTCACCACCTTGGCGGTGCGTTGGCCGCAGATGTCCTGGAAGGAGCAGGCCATCATCACGTCCATGCAGGCGTTCTCCAGCGCCGTCAGCAACTGACCGTCGACCATGCGGCCCGGGCGTAGACGACGCAGGGCGCCGGTCATGCGTTCCACCGTGGTCAGGATGCGATTGGTCGCCTCCTCCGTCGCGGTAACGATGGCGTCCAGCTCCGAGGTGGCGGCGCTGATGCGGTCGGCCTTAGGATCGCTGGGCTTGATGGCCGCGATTTCACGCTTCACCAAGCGGATGGTGTTGGCCATGGCCTCCACCTCCGCCTTGAGGAAGGCGATCTCAGGATTGCCCAGCTGGCCCCCGGCCGGAGCCGGCGCATGGTCATTGCGGGAGGCCGCGATCAATCGCTGGACACTGGCAATGGTGCGCCGTAGCTCATCGGTTTCCACCGACCGGGCGCGGCGCTGAACCTCATAGAAAAAATCCCGGCCCTTGGCCGTGGCCAGCAGGGATTCCTCCATCTGCCGGTATTCATCCAGCGTCAGGCCGGAACCCCGGGTCGTCTGCATGCCCATAACGCCCTCTCGCAAATATGCCACACGGCCGGCCTGCCCCGGCTTATGGTGCTCAAGCTTAAGTTCCTCATAGGCATGACTTTTCCGTCAATATAGGCTTCCTCCGTAGACGTATGTATTTCAGATGAGTTTTACCTTACGCAATGTGGGTAGTTCTCATCACATTTGTGATAAAAGCCGCCACGTTTGTCTCGACCCCTACCTCTGCGGAAATAAAGTGACTGCCCCTTCCTGTATAAGCAACATCCTAGCTGGTGCCGCACGCGCTCCCCTGCCCTGGTGACGGTACCCAGCCGCCAGTGGTACCGTTGACCCTATACAGGACGCCCATTTCTAAGATGAGTGACAGATGCGGACCTTGCCCCACACCTTTCCCCATCACGCAAGACAGCTGGTCGCCCTGGTGCTGGCCGGCGTGGTGATGGGGGCCGGCAGCGGCGCGCTGGGGGCGGAATCGGAGGCGGAAGCCAAATCGGTGGCGCTGGAGGCCAGTTGCAAGCCTAACAAAGTGGAGGCGGTGCAGCGCTTCGTCGGCAACAATCCCGACATCGTCTACAAGATTACCTGCCAGAACGGGAAGGACTTGGCGGTTTATGTCCGCTGCCAGGGCCGCACCTGCTTCCTGGTGCGCTGATGCCCATGCGGTGGTGGTTGGTCCCCCTGGCCCTGACCGGCCTGCTGGCCACGACGGCACTCGCGGGCGCCACCTTCTCCATTATCGCCTGCGACCGAGACCGCTGCGGCGTGGCCGTCGCTACCAACAACCTGGCGGTGGGGGCCAGCGTGGACTACGCCCAAGCCGGTGTCGGCGCCGTCGTCACACAGTTCGAGACCAACCCGGCCATGGGCCCCAAGGGCCTAGCTGTTCGGTCCCAGGGATTGATGGTGCAATGACCTCACAGGAATGGAGGGATGCACTATGGGCCAGATACTTCACGGCAGCGCCCGCACGACAGAGGCAGTGCGTCGAGCGATACAACATAGTCAAGAGAGCTTGAGGGCCCTGGCCAGCCGGTACGGGGTCAATCAGAAGACGGTCGCCAAGTGGCGGGGGCGGCATGATGTGATGGACCAGCCAACTGGCCCAAGGGAAGCCAGATCCACTGTCCTGACTCTGGAAGAGGAAGCGGTAATCGTCGCTTTCCGCCGCCATACATTATTGCCACTGGATGACTGCCTCTATGCCCTGCAACCGACCATTCCCCATCTGACCCGATCTTCCCTACACCGATGTCTTCAGCGACACGGCATCAGCAGGCTGCCGGAGGTGGAAGGCGACAAGCCTGCCAAGCGGAAGTTCAAAGCCTACCCGATCGGCTATTTCCACATCGATATCGCCGAGATCAGGACAGCCGAAGGCAAGCTGTACCTTTACGTTGCCATTGATCGGACAAGCAAATTTGCTTTCGTGCAGATAGCCAGGAAGACGGGGCGCTCATCCGCTTCCGCCTTCCTGGTCGCCTTGATCGGTGCTGTCCCCTACACGATCCACACGGTACTGACCGACAACGGGATCCAGTTCACCTTCCCGCCACGATATGCCGATGGCCCGACAGCCCGGTACGTGACGCACATGTTCGACAGGCGGTGCCAGGAGAATGGCATCGAACACCGGCTTACCAAGATCAAACATCCCTGGACCAACGGCCAGGTCGAGCGCATGAACCGAACCATCAAGGAAGCTACGGTCAAACGCTACCACTACGACAGCCATGAACAGTTCGAGCAGCATCTGAATGCCTTCGTCGGCGCCTACAACTTTGCAAGGCGCCTCAAGACGCTTCGAGGCCTGACGCCCTGGGAATTCATCTGCAAATCATGGACAGCTGAACCCCAGCGGTTCAGGCTAAACCCGCACCATCAATCCCTGGGACCGAACACCTAGCCCTGATGGCCGCCGGCCATGCCCCGGCCGATGCACTGGCCATCCTGCTGCGGGAGGATGGTGATTTCGATGGTGAGGGGGTGGAAGCCCGCCAGGTGGCCTTGGTCGACGCCCAAGGACGCACCGCCGTCTTCACCGGGCGCGACGCGGCGGCAGCCGCTTACGCTGGTGACAGGCGCGGGCCGGGTTATGCCGTGCAGGGCAACGGTTTGGCGGGCCCCGCCGTGCTTACGGCCATGGAGGATGCCTACAAGGCCACGGGGGGCGGGTTGGAGGATAGGCTGCTGGCGGCGCTGGAGGCTGGCCAGGCGGCGGGTAGCCAGAGCATCGGCAAGCTGTCCGCCGCCTTGGTGGTGCGTACGCGCGACGGCTTCCCCCTGGATTTGGATTACCGCGTGGACGCCAGCACCCAGCCCTTGCCTGACTTGCGCGCCCTGGTGGAACGCCACCATGCCTGGCAAGCGGTGATTCGCGCCGACAGGGCGGCCCGCAAGGGCGACACGGCCGGGGCGCGGAAAGCCCTCGCCGAAGCGGCCCAATTGGCCCATGGCTGGGATCGGGTGTGGCGCCGCGCCGCCCGGGTGGCACTGGTGCTGGGCGATGCCGCCGCCGTGCGCGATTATCTGGCGCGCATGGCCGCGGCCAATCCGGTTTGGGGCCGGCAGGAAGCCGCCGATCCCGCATATCGCGACCTGGCATCCCCGGTTGACGCGTCTAGCGCGCCCACCCCCGCCAAGTGAAGGTAGGCCGGCGCTTGGCCAGGAAGGCCTGGCGTCCCTCCTCGAAATCCACGTTGCGGGCAGCCTCTTCCAGGAAAGTGGCGGCACCGGCATCGGTGACCGCCGTGGCGCCATCCTGGACGGCCTGGATGATGCGCTTGGCCGCCTGGATGGAGAATTGCGATAGGCCGCACAGGGTCGCCGCGTATTCGCGCACCGCGTCCGCCAGCGCGGCATCCTCCACCACCCGGTCCACCAGGCCGATGGCCATCGCCTCCTCCGCGCGGATCATCCGGCCGCTGAACAGCAGATCCTTGGCGCGAGCGGGCCCGACATGGTCGACCAGGCGCCTCGTGTCTTCGAACGGGTAGACGAACCCCAGCTTGGCCGGGGTGATGCCGAAGCGGGCGCCGGCCCCGGCGAAGCGCAGATCGCAATGCAGCGCCAAGCCGCAGCCGCCACCCACGCATAGCCCCTGCACCATGGCGATGGTGGGCTTCGGGCAGCGCTCCAGCGCCAAGTTGGCGGATCGCACTGCGGCGTTGAAACGGGTGACGCCTTCGGCCGTGGCAAAAAGCCCGGCGAATTCGGCAATATCGGCCCCAGCGGAAAACGCGGTGCCACCGGCACCGGTCAGTACCACCACCCGTACCTCGGGATCGGTCTCCAGCCCATGCACGAGGCCGGGCAGGGCCAGCCACATCTCCAGCGACAGCGCGTTGTGCTTGTCCGGGCGGTCCACCGTTAGGGTGGCCACCCCCTCCTGTACCGACAGGCTAAAGCCTGGAGCCTCCTCACCCATCCTGTCCACCGGTGTTAAATCAGCCGCCGGGGCATAGTGGCCGGGATCAACCGGCCCAGGCAATGGCCTTAGCCCCTTAAGGGACGGAAATAGCGCAGGACAGACTGCAGTTCCGTACGCAGGCCCGAGTCCTCGCGCAACCGCGCCTGCAGGGCATTGTCGCGCTTGGCCAGATAGACCACGTGGTCCTTGGGTGGCAGGGAGCGGTAGGAGGGCTTGGCGGCCAGCGTGCCATCATCCTGCACTGTCGACAGGAAAAAAGATGACCGCATGAATTTGGAAAACAGTTTGTTCGCCCCCTCCGCCGGCTCCCGCGAAATGATTGAGCATATATAGAATAGCCTGAAGTAATAGTAATTATTATAGATGCGTTGAACGATAAAGAACTGCTCGCTTGGGGCAGAAACTTTTGAGATCAGTTGTTGATCTTTGAATCCGGCGTAGAAATAGTTCGATGCCTCGCGAGCAAACAGTAGCGGCTTTTCCCGCTCCTGGCTGATGCGCTTGCGATAATCGATCAGCGCACGCCCCACCAGGGTCTGGATCATACGCCGTTCCACATCCAGATCCGGCGGCAAGCCCATCAGGAATTCCATCGCGGGCAGCAGCTGCACGGGATGCGTGATGGCGACGCGCTTGGCCCGCCCCTTGCCGAGCAGAGAAGCCTGCAGCCACTCGATGGTGTCGTGCGCCTGCCAACGCAGCCGGGTCATCATGGGGATGGTGGACAGGCCGCTGGCCTGCAAGAACAGGCGTAACTGGTCCCGCCAGGATTTCTGCGGCAGGGTGAAATATTCCACGTCGGTCAGGCGAAGGGGCGAGGCAACGCTTTCCCCCGCCACCGGCTCCGGCCGGTGGTTGAGGCTGCGTCCGAAGATGACGCCCTTGGTCTTCCGTTCCCGCTCCGCCAAGCTCATGACAGCAGTCCGTCCGCCCCTACCGCCCCGTCCCTGTCCGTTCTCCACCTCACCCGTCCGCGACGCTTCGCGCGGTAATCTTCATGCGCGGGAAAGGTATCATATCTGATCACATTGATTAACTAATAGCGCGCACCACTTTCGCGAGTAGGCATACAAAATGACATTGACCGCCGCCTGTCCGTTCTGTCGCACCCCTAGATAGCGCAGGGTTGCCCGACAGCCTGACGTACCATAGCCAAGTTTGTGTCACAGACGTAGGCAGCTTTTCAGGTGGCACCGCCACTTGAACTGCCCTCTACCGTTTGCTGCCGCACAACCTAAACAGGCAAAATCCGTAAGGGATGCTGTCGCCCATGTCCCCATCTTTCCCTTCCTGCAGTTCGACCATCACAGCTGTGCCCTCATCCGGCGGGCCGGGCTACGCCTATGGCCTCTCTGGCGCAAAGGCCGCGATTGGTCTAACTACGCCGGTGGGCGGCCTGATGGGACGGCCCTTCACCCGGGACGGCAGAGGCGACCCTGTGCAGCGGAGCGATGGCCAGAACCTGGCCACCAGCAGTGATGAATACCTGGTCGGCCGGGTTGCCCAGGGCGACGCGCAAGCCTTCCGGGTGCTGACGGATCGGCATTTGGACCGGACGGTCACGCTGGCGCGCCGCGTCTTGGGTGGGGCGGCCGATGCGGAAGACGTAGCGCAGGAAGCCTTCCTGCGCTTGTGGCAACATGCTGAGCGTTTCCGCCCGGCCGAGGCCCGCTTTTCCACGTGGTTCTACCGAATCACCGTGAACCTGTGCCTGGATCGCAAACGCCGGCCGGTACACGACACGCTTGAAAACGTGCCCGAACCGGTGGACCCATCCCTTGACGCCGTCGCCCTGGTGGAACGCTCGGAACTCGGTCGGCTGGTGGCGCGGGCGGTCGATGATCTGCCCGAGCGGCAACGGGCTGCCATTTCCTTGTGTTATGATGCCGGCCTGAGCAACGCCGAAGCCGCTGCCGCCATGGAAGTAAGTGTTGGCGCACTGGAAACCCTGTTGGTGCGGGCCCGCCGCGCCTTGCGGGCGACATTGGCGCCCCTGGCGCCGTCCGATGCCCAGGACGGTCGACGCTCACGAACGGGAGGGCCGCGATGATGGACGGCATGATGACGATCGCGGAATTCGAGGATCTGGTCGACCTGCACGGCCCGGACCCAGAATTGTGGCCGGTGGCGGACCGCCCCAGGGCGGCTAGTCTGCTGGCCCAATCGGATGCGGCGCGGGTCGTGCTGACCCAAGCCGGCTTGGCCGAACAGGCACTGACGGCCATGCCCCTTGACCGGGCCAGCGCCGAGCTGCGCCGCGCCATTCTGGCCATCCCCAACGCCGCGACCGGGGGGCGGCCCGCTACCCGCATCACAGACCGTAGGTTGCTACCCCCGCGAGCGGGACTGCCCGGCCGAACCCCGGCCTTCGCCAGCGGAAGTCGCGCGGTCTGGGCGGGCGGTATTCCCGCCGCCCTGGTATCCGGACTGGCGGCGGCCGTGGTCGGCATCGTATTGGGGGTGCATGGCGTTTCCCCCCTTGCTCTGCCATCCAGCGACTCGCGAACCTCCGCCACGACCGAATACATGAAGGCCATGACTGAAATCGACACGGAGATTGGACAGTGACCGAGGGGCGTGCGCATTCCGACCCGGGCACTTCCCCTGGAAGCCCCACCTTGTCCAAGCTGGTGATCGTCCTGCTGGCCATCTCCGTCTCGATCAATCTGTTGGTCGCGGGCATGGTCGTGGGTCAGCGCCTGGATGGCGTCCGCCTGCTCGGCCGGGTGAATGTTACCCGTGGTGACGCCAACCCCAATAACAACACCCGCCCGGGCCCCTATGACCTGTTCGTGAAGAACGCGCCGGAGCAAGTGCTGCCCTTTCTGAAGGATGCCATCGCGGCCCGCCAGGATCTGTCGCAGATCCAACTGCAACAACTGCGGGATGCTCGCCGCGAGGCGGTGCAGCAGTTGAAAGCGCAGCCCTTCGATGCCGCGGCCGCCAATGCGGCCTTCGCCCGTGTGCGCGGTTTGATCGCTGAAATTCAGCAGAATGTGCACGAGACCGCGCTGGGCGCTTATGCCCGCGCCTACGGCCAGACACCACCTTCCGCCAACTCCGACAAGCCGCAGTAAGGGGGCGCGGTTCCAACTCCACCTATAACGCGGCTTGCCCAGGCCCACCGACCATCGTCTATGATCCCCCAGCGCATGTCCTGAGGACGACGGAAGGATGGCCACATGGCCGAGGATAAAAAGGAAGTGATGGCGCTCAGCGCCGTCATGGCAACGCCCCCGGGGGAAACCACTCAGGCCTGGCCCCCCGCGGACGCCGTTGGTCGATGGACCGACGTCTATTTCAAGCGCACCCGTACCATCGTGGAGCGGCACGGCGACGTTCCCGTCACCTACGCCGTTTTCATGCGGCGGCCCGTTGTGTTCGCCCCCCGGCTGGCGCTGGACTGGCTCAAATCGGTGGCGGCGGCCCGTGGCTTCACGCCGGAAATCGAGGTCCGCTACCACGAAGGGCAGTGGATAGGTGCTGGCGAACCCATGATGTGGATCACTGGGCCCTTCTCACAGCTCGCAGAGTTAGAGACTCTATTCTTGATGAAGCTGGGCCCAGCTTGTGTGGCCGCTCATAACGCCTTCGTAATGAGCGCAGGCCTGCCCAAATCCGCCTTTCTGGCCATGGACGCCCGCCATTGCGCCGGTACCGAAATGGCCGACCTGATGGCCTATGCCGCCAGCGTCGGCTCAAAACGGGCCAAGCGCAAGGTCGGCGCCATTGGCTTCATCGGCAACGCCACAGATGCCACCGCCCATTATTTCGGTCAAACCCACGGCTTCGGCACCATGCCGCACGCCCTGATCGGCTACGCCGGTTCCACCGTCAAGGCGGCCGAGCTTTACCACGATACCTTTCCCGGCGAAGCGATGACCGTGCTGGTTGATTATTTCGGCCGTGAGGTCAGCGACACGCTCGCGGTGTGCCGACGTTTTCCTGAGCTGGCCGCTACGGGCAAGCTGTCGGTCCGACTGGACACACCCGGCGGACGCTTCGTCGAGGGCTTGGATCCTCCGCAAAGCTACGCAGTGTTGGAGCGCCGCGCGCCGGACAGCATCCGGGGATACCGGGATGAAACCGAGCTGCGCTATCTGATCGGCGCCGGCGTTTCCGCCGCCGGTCTGCACTGGGTACGCGAGAACCTGGACCAAGCTGGTTTCACCAAGGTGCGCATCGTCGCCTCAAGCGGTTTCAGCCCCGCCAAGTGCCGGGTCATGGCCGATGCCCAGGCGCCCATCGACGTGGTGGGCACCGGCAGCTTCCTGCCCGAACATTGGGGGGAAACCTATGCCACTGCCGACATTGTCGCCTATGATGGCGTGGCCCGGGTGAAGATGGGACGCGAGTTCTTACTGAAACGCTAATTCCCCAAGCAGGAAAGCCCCCGGGCGGCCTTTCCGTCACTCGGGAAAGGCCGCCCGGGGGCGTTCTCGACATGATGCGGGGACGTTACTTAACGCCTTTGACTTTCATCCCTTTTCATGGAAATCCGGATCTTGGACGTCTGAGAGCCTCAGGAAACCTGGGGGGCTTTTCATAGAATTCCGGATTCCTTTTCATGGAATGCCGGATTCAGGCCGGTCTTTGTCATAGAACGCCGGATTCGTGTCGGCTGTGTCGTTGGCCCGGCCCCTTATTGGAGTGGCCGAGGGACTTGATTCGGAGAGATATGTCGCGCACCTCGCGCCGATTTATCTATCCGATGATCCGGTCGATATCACTGCGCTCATAAAGATACATCTCGCCGCCATCGACGGAGGGACCGGAAATCGGTCGTGCTCCGCTGTACAGAAGCGTCGAGTTGACTGATTTGACATCTAAACCGCGCTGGGCCGCAACGTCTCTGGCGAGCATGTACCTTCCAGAAAAGTCGCGGAAATCCTTGTTCAAGACCTTGGCACGGCGGGTGACGCGTCCGACCTTGTCCCTGGATTTCAGGATGTCGTTTTGCACCCAAAGTCGAACCGACTTGGTCTGAACGTTCAGCTTGGCCGCAATGTCGGAAACGGCCAGAACGTCCTGGCGAAGCTTCACCGCCAACTTCTTCACCGCGTCGATGGTGAAAACCAGATTGGTAAATCCCCGGGATCCCGCCAGCCTCCCGGCTGGAAGCAAGGTTCCCTCGACGACAGCGCGATATACCGTCGCGGCGTTCCGGTCGTCATAACTCATCGGCATGCGTCTGATGAGGTTGGCCGTCGTGATCATGTCTTTGCCCAGCGGCAACGGCAGTTCCGTCAGTTCCAGGCGGTTGACGGCGTCCAGGAGATCCTGGACTTCTGCCCTGAGAAGCGGGTGCTTAAAGAATGTGGTGGCGATGGGCTCGGATGCCACGGTGAGAAGACCGGCGTCCTCCATCTGCCCAAGGGTCCGATCATTGACCCCCAGCATGGCCCTGGCGGCCTTGCCATCAATGTACCGCTCGACCTCGGCTTGGATGTCCAAAACCTTCTGGGGGTCGAGCCGAGAACCGAAGCCTTTGCCCGTTCCCTTGACCAAGAACATGTCGCGTTCCTCGGCCAGACGCATGAGTCGAGGCATTGAGGTCCCCAGGAGGCGAATAGCCTCCTGGGGAAGGAAGAAGGACCGCGATGGATTGGCACGGCGCGCGCGGACGACGGCCCTGGCTTTGGTTACCAGCGTGACATCACCGGCGACATACTGGCTGAAGGTGCCGGTAATGGGCCTGAAGGCAGGATCCTTATCCTGTTTCAGGATCCATTTAGCGGTAACGCCGATGTCGCGGTACATCCGCTCGTGCTGGTCCTGACGATCAGCCGCCCCCTGCCGAAGCCAATCGATATGGCGGTAGAAGGAATGGGGCCAGTCCGCGCAGGCCTGCCAGCCGATGTTCAGGTAGGCAAGGACTCGTTCGGGATGATGCCGACCGATTTTGACCGCCGCGACATTCAACAAGGTGTCGTGGACGCATTGGCCCAGCATGTAGATGGTCTTCAGCAGGCAGCCGACATCCATGCCTGCCAGCCCTTCCGGCGGGGGCTTACCTTCGAGGAGTGAAACAACCGCTTTCAGGCCTTCAATGTCGTCAGGGGCAGGCTCGGGGTCGATGACGCGGTAGTCGGCACCGCAATGCACGCAGTGGGTCAACTTGCTGGTCAGCCAGTTGAGTGGCCCCCTGCACTCGGCACACCGGTCGACCAGCATGACGTTGTGATGGGGGCAGGCCACCATGAACACGAAGTCCCAGACAGCGCGATGATAAGGGGCTTCAGCCAGGCACAACGGGCAGCATTTCCGCCAGATGAGGGAGACGAGTTCCTTCGGCAGCGTGTGCCCGAGGAGGCGCACGTGTCGGGTATCGGCTGCGCGGTAGGACATGCGTTCCAGCTCGTCAGGCGTCATCGACAGGAGGTGGCGAAGGGGCTCCATGTCGGTATCCGACAGCATGAAGGCGCGGGCCGCCATGAGGCGCGGAGCTACATATGTCAGCACGGCCCAAGGGGTGGGCCTGAAGTTCTCTTCAGCAGACCTGGCGACGAAACCAAGGAACCCTTCATCAACGTAGGGCACTAGCGGGAAAATCAATTTGAACATGGCTACAGCAGTTCCTTCAGCGCCTGATCGGTTTTACGCGGCCGGGGGAGGCTGAGTTTCTCCGTGGTGGGCGCGGGCAGCACCTTCAGGGAATGCTTATCGGACCGGAACGGATTGGGCTGTCGGCGCTCTGCCCTGACCTGTCCCCTTTCGAAGGCTTCAGCGAGGAGTTCCTGGCTTAGGCAGGGCAATGGAGAGCTGCGTTCAACCAGCGCCATTTCCGCCGCCATTTGGAGCCATTTGGTGGTTTTTCCAATTAAGCCGTCAGAAGCGATCCAAAGGCGAAATGCCATGTCATCGTCGAACAGGTTCGACGGCGCTGGGAGGCCCATGCGTTCTTCATACATGTAGAGGAAAGATTGGTAGATATCCCGGTCCGCCTGTTTGAACCAATCGAAGGGCTCCAGACGTTCAGACCATCCATTCCGACGCTCCGACTGGGAATTTGTATCGACGACCTCGGCTCCCTCGGGCTGACCCGCGAGAATCACCGGACAGACAGCGGCGTTCAGGATGGATTTGATTAGGTCGCCTGAAGCATACGCGTTGGCTCGCTTGTTACCCGCGCTGACGATGTGCTGGATCTCGTCGAGGATGAGGAGTTTAGGCGCCGCTCTGGCCAGCGTCCGGGTAACAATATGGGTGTACTCGGACACGCTGCGATTCGAGGGAACATCGCCCAGCGCTTTTAAGATCGCGATGGCCAAGGCCTTCAGCGTCGATTGAGGAGGAATCTCAACATATAGGACCGGGTGATAGAGATAGCGATCCCGCTGTTCAGCCGGGTACTCGTCGACAATCTCCTTGAGGAGGGTAGACTTGCCGGTACCCGTAGGCCCCAGCAACGTCAACGACCGGGCTTCCTTACCGCAACAACCAATGTCTATTGCGTTGCGAATCCACTGCTTGATTTGAGCCTGTTTAGGCAGGTCGATAGCGATTTTTACAATGTTTCTGAAGCGTTCAAGTCGCTCTTCACGATCCATGTTAGACATCCTTGTTTCCACCCCGACCGGTGACCCCCATACGGCGAGCCATCTCTGCAAACCTTGCTGCGCTGGAAGCTGACGAGTTGGTCCCCGAGGCCGATAAATCCGATGCGACGGGTTCGGTCGGGGACGGGAGTAGTTCCAAGACTTCCGGTGTTGGCGCGGAAGCAGTGAAGTCCTGGCCGATGTTGTCGTCCTCGTCCGGAATGGTGAATTCCCCAGCAAGAACCGAGTCCGGCAGGTGCTCCAATGCGTCCGAAATGGAAAGGTCGCTTAGCGCCGGATTGATGGGACTGGGGATCTGGTGCTTAGGGACGCCATAAGCAGCTTTCAGCCGTCGAACCTTTCGGTCTTTGGGGACATGCTTGTCTTGGATGTACCGCTGTAGGTCGGCGTGGGCTGCCGCGACGTTGTCCTCGCTATATTTTTCCGGTCGGGCCTTGATGAGTTTCAGGGCCAGGGTCTGCTGCACGAGTGTCACACCGCGCGCGTCGAACATCCGCCGGGAACCGGGTGATTGTTGGACGGTAACGAAGCGCTCTCGGCCGGGGTCGTAGACCTGGATGGCTCCCAGGTCTTTAGGGTCGATCTTGCACATCACCGTGCCGCCGGGGTTAAAGGCGGGGCTGGCGCGAATGCTCGCGATTTCCGGCCCGTTGTAGATCAGGTTGTTGATCCTGACGCCGTAATCGAACAGCCGCCGATGCGTTGTCAGACAGAACGCCGCTTTCAACACCTCCGGTTCGGGCAGCGGAATAATGTGGTGCCGCGCCACGCTTTCCAGCCACCGGCGATGAGGCGCGTCGTTGATTCCGGTGTGGAACTGTTGGGAATAGACGTCGATAATCCAGCGATGGACCAGGTAGTCCAGCTCCTCCAGCGTAACGACAGGCTGCATTTCGACGGCTTCTTCGTTCCGCCGCCGATAAAAGTCTTCGAAGGTTCGACCCGGGATGTAGCGGACCAGGCTGCGGGTGAAGGTGCCGAAGAATCGTTCGATTGCCGCCTTGTCGTTGGGCGTCTCGCGGGCCGCGAAGGTGATGTTGCAACCAAGCAGCTTGAGCATCGCCGAGAAGTCATTGGCGACGAACTGGCTCCCCAGGTCCGCGAAGTAATTTTCGGACAGCCCCCAGCACGGCCACGCCCCTTTGATGTCAGGGTACTTTTCCTTCACATACGTTTTTGGGTAGGTCGCGTGATGGATGCATTCGATGGCAGCAGCGACAGATTGCTCGAAGCCGATGTAGCGGCCAACCGGCATCCTGCTGAAATGGTCGTAAGCGATAATGACGACGGGACGGTCGATGGGATTTCCATCCTTGTCGACCACGATTAAGTCGGTCTTGAGCAGATCCAGTTCAGTGCGCTCGTGGTGGCGCTCAGTCGAGACATGTCCGGTCTTCGGCCGATAAATCCGGTCTGCCACAGCGACACCTTTCCGGTTCGCGGTGGCCACGTATCGGTCGTAGGTTTTGATTTTCCGGTAGACGGTGGAGTAGCTCGGCACCCACGTGTCGCCGGTCAGCCGATTGCGGCGCGTGAACACGTCGCGGACCTGTCTGTAGACGTTGCTCACGTCGTACTGCATTGAATTCAGGAAGAGGCCCTCGACCGTTTCGTCAAACAGGTTCTGCGCATCGAGCTTCTGCTGTGAGCCGCGGCGCCCGCGCTGGGCAATGCGGTCCATCAAGGCCTGGAAATCGCGCCCGCTTTTCTCCCATTCGGTGATCCAACTCTGGAGCGTGCCCGGTTGAGGAGGGTGACGGTCGTTCAGCACGGCGGCCGTGGCTTCGATGACAGGGACGAGTTCCTGCCGCTTCCGGGTTTTCAGCCCACTCCTTTCCCAAGCCTGGACGTAGGTCACTCGGCGCAGGGTCCGGGCCTTCAGGTCTTCATCGACTTGGAGCTGGGCCAGCGATGTCAGGTCGCTCTTGCGGCCTTCCTTGAAGGCGCGTTCTTCAGCACCGCCGACGCGATACGCTTGTCCCCTCGCCATCAGGTCCAGCAGCTCGTCTTCGCGAACCACGAAAGGGGAGCTGTTGGCGACATCAAGGAACACCAGGTTGCGGCATGCGTCACGGCGCTCGAAAGCAACCATTCGCCCTTCGATGCGCAGGTACTGGTCGCGGAAGAGGGCAATGCTGCTCATAGCGCTTTCTTCCCCGTGACAAGGCAAACTGACGTGTTGGCGGATAAGGGCTGCCCCATGCTGAGCCGCAGCTTGCCTTTGAGGGCTAACCCGTAGACGTGGGCCAGGCCCGCGACCTCAGTGGCGCCGATGGCCTGGATGACCTTGCCCACGGTGTCAGCGCCGTTGGATATCGCCTCGATGACGGAAAGCTCGCTGGCCAGGTTTAAGGCCGCGCTTTTCCACCGGTTCAGTTCGACCGCGTTTTTGAACCTGGGTTCGAGGTGGACGAACCGGTCGTCGAGGCAGCGATAGTCGATCCCCAACTGGCCATACGCCGTGGTCAGGAGGTCGATGTCGCAATATCGAGCCTTCGGCCTCTGTCTCGTGTCGATGATGTCGACAGCGTAGGTGGCGGCCTCCGCCTGCACGATGAATGCGACAACGTGGGAGGTCGGCTTGCCGTTGAGGACATAGTGGGCGACGTGTGCCCTTGACTGGAACCTGATGACGGAGGGGTCTGCCTGGAGCAGGTACATGAAGTCGCGGTCAATATCGCGGTACCAGCGAGCTTGTCCTTCGACAGCTTTCCTAGTCGCGAAAATGCCACTCTGCCGGGCCCGATAACCTTTAGGCGGAGTACCATCAGCTTCTGAAAGTCGAATAGCTCCAGGCCCGAGACCTCGATCAGGTCCCGAAAACGAAATGCTCGAAGGCATAATACCCCCGCTTATTCGGTGGATTCCAAGAATAGGACCAACTGACGCCACGGCGTCGGTTTCAGGTCATATTATTTGGAGTATGTCTGCTGAATTCGCCGCAACAATTAGCCAATATTCCGTCGAATACGTGGCGTCATTCGTGCTGGCCATGATTTTGTACTCCGGCCCGGGGTAGCGGCGCAACTTACATATGCGCAGATGTGCATCAGCAACAGTTGCGCGTGACCTCAAGGTGGTGTATAAATTTAGTTAGATATGGCTAGTATTGGCCATAAAACCCTGACCCAGCCGGTACGATCGAATCCGGGCTTGTGTATTTTCAGGGTTCAGGCTTGAGCCGCCTAACGGGCAGAGGCAAAATAAGTGCCTATCAGCCGTATGCTGGCGAAGGCTATATCACCGCTTATGAAGTTCCCCTGGCGCATTGCGAGTCCAAATTGGGGCCGCAGATATGAGCCATGTACTTGGCGGAACATTAAGTGGTCGATCATAGCGCGTCACCGGATGTGAGGAGCCTGCCGATCATTAGACCTACTTTGGATATTCCCATCAAGAAGCAAAATGAACTTTTCCGATATAGTCTCGGCGTAAAGTCTTTATCTTAAGAACAGCCAAGTCACTGGTTGTCGGGACATTCTATATCCTGTCGAATTCGGGCGCAGTTGAGCCGCTGGTGAGGTTTCGCTTTATCCCGCATTTTCCCGAAATTACCCATTTGCGGGATAAACCCTTCAATTCCAGCGCTCAACGGTCCGCGGGTAAGTTCCAACCCCTCCGTCGCGCCTGCAACAGCAGTTCGGGTTACCGGCCACGAGGTTTCGGGAGGCATGCTCCCCGAAATCTGACCGATCAGCGAAACTGGGGGAAATTCAGGCGCCACTTCTGGGGAGTATTCGTCCGCCACCGATAGTTTTCGAATCGAGTCCCCTCGTCGGACAAAGAGGCGTAGGCTGACCGACATGGCCACCCTTAAGGGATGGCGGGCCCAACCAGATATGGAGGACGCGATGTCCGAGAAGGCGCCCGGCTTTTGGCACGACTTGCTGATCGAGGAAATCGTCGAGGGCTTGGAATGGGCCCGATCCCCGCTGCCGGTGCTGATCCCGCCAGTAGAGCAGTTGGCTGACGTCGCGGAGGGGATGGTTCCGATCAGCCTGAAGCGGCGCCCCAATGTTCATGTCGACTTGTCGGCGCTGGTGGGCCTGAAGACGGCGGCTAACCCGACTGCGCCTCGACATTAATCGGGCTATCGTAGGGGTTCAGCAGTTCAAGGCCCGTGCTGGCGGCGATGAGGGAAAAGTGGCGTATGTTGCGGGTCGCTATTATCGCGCCCGTGTCCAGGGCTGTTGCCGCGATCATGAGGTCCCGCTCGAAGCTTGGGGTCCCGTCATGGGGAACGGAGATGGAGAGTGCCCCATGGAGCCTGGCGATCTGGCCGTCGTAGGGAATGATCGGCAGCGCCAATGTCAGGGCGCGGAACCAGAGGTCGTTGTCGTTGGCCTCGGCTATTCGGCCCTGGATACGCAGGCGGGTTATCCCGCGTTCTATCTCCGAGATCACCACGGCAGGGACCAAGAGCTGGTCGGGGGACGTGTCAGTCCACCATCTCAGCAGTTCCGGATGCTTAGTGCCGCGCCGGAGATCCGACAGGACACAGGTGTCGACAACGTATGTCACCGGTCATTTCCCATCCTCCCCGGCCTGCCTGCCGACTATTCTGGGGATCCAGGTGAACGGGGTGTCACCGGCCCGGCCACCAGGGTAGGCGGCTGTCGATCCGGCGGCCAAGTGATCTTTCAGTAGAGATCGAATGGCCAGCCAGTCGGCTTGGGAGATCACGACGGCAATGTTGGCGCCGCTGCTGGCGAGGGCTTGGGGGCCGTCGTGTTGGCATGCCGTGACGACCTCGGCAACACCATCGCCGAGAGGCCCCAGTTCCCAGGAGTCCTTGTTCGCCATACTGACTTAGCCTCGGCACTTCACCAGGGCGCACACAAGCGTATCGGGACATGCAGGGTCCGCCGGTATCTACCGGGCCTACACGCCCCAGAAAATCGCGCCCTCAGGAATTCCTGAGAAAGCCTATGCCGCACATTTCAGCCGGGCAAGGTCTCTTCGGATAAACGGAGCTTTGTGATTTCGAATTCAAGAGGTCGAAAAATTTCGAATCACTTGTCCTTTTTGAGCCCGTCTTTTTAAGGAAAAATCATTTCCCAGCTCACGCCGGATTTGTAATGTTTTCCAAGAAACGAAGAGAATAGATCTCAGGCAGCTTTGGGATCGGGATAGGAATGTGTGGTCGCTATTCCATCACGACTCCTCCAGAAGCTCTTCGTCAGCTCTTCGCCACGCTGGGTCCGCTCCCGAATTTCGCACCCCGATACAATCTTCCTCCGACCACCTCGGCGCCAGTCACCCGGCTGCATTCGGAAACCGGCGAGCGGCACCTTGGTCTGTCATCGGCGGCATTATTCCGTACCGATTCACAGCGAAGGTTTCTGTCAGTGCAGTGGAGAGCGGCTGGCTGGAGCGGATGCGTTTGGCAGCCTGGGCGTGGACCGGCGCCGGGCGCTATGGGAGGTCAAACGACTCGGGGACGCGCCGTTGCCGCTGTTCGAAGCCGCTGATGGCTGGGGCTTGCTGGGCGACAACCGGCCACCGGTCGAGTTCGGCGAGGAGCCCTTCCTGACGCTGCCTGCGATGCCGCTGGGCGAGGCCGTCCGCTAGGACTACCGAACCCTGTACCTGTCCTTGAAAGGCCATCCTTGCGCCCTGCTGCGCGCCCAGCTTGCGGCATTGGGGATGACGCCCGCCGTCATGTTGCCCAGTCTCAAGGACGGCGCCCGGGTGGCGGTCGCGAGCTTGGTCCTGATCCGTCAGCAGCCGGGCACGGCGTCAGGGGTGATCTTTGAGACCTTGGAGGACGAAACTGGCATCGTGAACGCCATCATTTGGCCGTCGTTGTTCGCGAAGCAGCGCCGGGAAGTGTTGACGGCCACCATGCTGGGTGTCCATGGGCGCCTTCAGCGTGAAGGCGACGTCATCCACGTCATCGCTGACCGGCTGGTGGATCTTGGTCACATCCTCAGGGGGCTGACCGAACTGGATGGACCGTTCGAAACGCCGCTGCCGCGGGCTGATGAGGTTCGGCGGCCAGAGCCAGGCTCGTTGCGGCTGGTGTATGGGGAGGGACGGAATTTCAAGTAAACCTACACCTGGTGGCGCCTTAAGTCCGGTTGGAACATTTTCCGTGTGTAGCAGCCACCCCAAGTCCGGCTCTGAGGCGTTGGCCTGCAATGGATGGCATACTTTATATACTCAGGAGTTTCGCATAAGGCGCCGCTGAACCGCTAATGCACCCCTCTTTTTCAGAGCGGATGCAACATAATCGGCGTCTACGTCTGACATAATAGGCGGCGGCCACTTAATACTGAGGTTGCTTGGCGGCCAGATTTTGCGGAGAAATCTCGATGCTGTAACATCGAAACGCCACCTTTCAACAAACTCAAGGTCGCGGCATCGCATAACATAAATAAAAAGGTTTTTTAAAATTTGGAACGAGGCCTGGCCATTGTATTCAGTCGGAGATGTACCAAGAAGATGGGCATTTTCCGGGCCAGGAAGGTAAAGAAATGCATTTGATCCAAGATACGCTTGCCAGGCACTCCGCTCATAATGGCCAATCCAAACGGCCCAGCCGTGGTGAGGTGGTAATCCCGTTTGCCGGAGCAAATCTCGTTCTGCTTGAGAGGTTGTAACATCGCCAATCGAAATGTGCTCCGCTACTGTCGCCTTTACCGCAGCCCATCCAGCGATAACACTCTGTGCGTCCGGCGCAATTCGTAGCGATTGACCCTGCATTAAGGGGATCATAATCGGCTTTGCGCGATCTTCGATGTTCTTCATCCAGCCATTGTTGCAGCTCTTCCGATCACCACCACACACGCAGTGAACTTGGAGGTCGTGAATGTCCCCACCGCGCTTTATCTTGCGGATGCCCTTAGTCTCTACGGAACCTCGTTCGATCCGTTCCACCGCTTTGAACCCATCCCACTTTCGCATTGAGCGGGTAATTTCCCGGTGGGACCATCTGGGCCAAAGATGCTCCCAGGTGAGCCGCGAGGCCGGATTACCGCAAAAAATGCAACGCTCTACGATCTCAGTCACCGCTTCCTCGTTCATCTCAAGCTGCGACAGTTATGCTTTTCTTCGAGTTGCCTTGGCGGGGGCCGGTTGGCCAAGCCAATCTGCTTGGCCAAGCCGGTGCGCTGATCGGCGTAGTTCGGCGGGACCATCGCGTATTCCACGGGCAGTCCCCCGGTGCAATATTCTCTATGCACCAGGGTCAAGGCCGTGCGCAGATACCGCTTCAGCATCAATAGCTCTATGATCAGATGGGCGATACTGGTTTAAATGGAACATCATAATCAAGAGCAAGTGGGTGTGTGAGAGGCTTATTTGTTATTTTCGACAATAGAGACGTCGATGAATGCGACATATCCACTCTCGTCTTTCCAAAGAATTCCGCATTAGAGAGGACTATGACATCCATTCCTGATATGTACATACGCCGATCAATAGGAAGCGGCGCCACTTCGCCTTTTCCTCTAGGGGGTTGCCCGCTTCGATTGCGGTGTGATGGCCACGTCTTGCCACGAAGTACTTTAACCGATCCCGGGCTACGTTTCCCAAACGCAAGGAAATGGACGATCAGGTGATCATCACGTATCGCACCTTCATTGCCGACTGGTTCATCCAGCATCGGATACAATTTAATCCGCGTTCGACGATGCTTCCACTGGTGCTGGCTTTCGCCGTCAAGCACAAAAAATTTCCGAGCATCCTTCCTCGGATCAGAGGTTTCCCCCCATGTCTTTCCGCCTTTAACTTGTGTCGCGAGTAAGGCGCCAGTCGCCGTTGTTCTTAGATCGTCGATTCCACCATCCGTACCATTTGCCATAGTGATAGACGGCGATATAGAGCGAAAATACTTATCAGAAGGACCGATGCGATCCGCCAAAAAACCCCAAAGTATCTCGGCTCTGCGGCCATGCGTGAACATGTGTTTCGCTGACCGCCTATATATTTCTGCGATTTTCGATTCACCTCTTGGCAACAAATCCGGAAAATCATAATAAACGTCAGACAATAATTCTTCATCGTATTCAGAAAAATAGGTCTCGAGGGCTGGAAAAGCGGGAGTTCCCAGATTTTCTGGGTCTTCTATGGTTTTTAACATATCTAATGTTAGAATTATTGTCGACCTTGCTGGATATTTGATGCGGTAATTGCTAAGTGGCGTATTTTCGACCTCAGCTATATGACCGGATTCAGCCAGTTGTTGATGATGCGGGTGAACAAAAATTAGACCTCCCAGTTTGTCATTTTTTGATATTTCTATAATCTTAAAAAAATTCCCATTTTTGTTGATAGCGTCAATTAAAGTATGCGTATCATCAAGTATATCTTCCGCGGACTTCTGAGAAGATATAACTGAACTAGTAACTTCACTGCTAGCAATGCTTCTTCTCCCAAGAGAAATCATTTCGCTTTTCGTTATAGGGCCCAGCGCACTCCTGTATAGGCTTGTTGAGTTAAGGCAGAGCTGCCACCAAATTTTTTCAATAGCTTGGTCATTTGATGACATCGGAACACCGGTTTAGTTGGACAAGACGATGTATGGTAAACGAAAGTAGGTTGCGTTTACAGTAAGAGTGTCTCCAGCCTATCATTTCTGAGGTTCCTAATGGTGTGAGGTCATGATCTTGTCCACCCTCAAGAGACGATATAATTCACTTTCCAACCTAACAGGATGTTGAAAAACCTGATTCCGTCGCTGGGTGCCCTTTGAGTCTAGCCCCCATCTTGCCCCGATACATGGCAGATTGCATGCTTGCGTCTTTGGAAAACCTCGGTATCAGATGGCCATATGGCGCCGATGGAAGTCTTATCCACGTTAAACGGCAGCGGCAGCGCGAACCCGGCAGCCTGTTCCACCTTGGCGACAGACACGGCATAGGGTGTCAGATCACCCTTGGGGGTCGGCTGGTTCTGCATGATGAACGCTGCGACCTGGCCACTGCCGTCAACCACAACCTTCCAGTACGCGGCCGGGACGCCGACCCCATCAGCGCCGATGGTTTCCACCGGTTCCTTCCAGATTGGGCCGTCCATCACGATCAGCGGCCCCCGGTCAAGAGCCCAGGCACGCGTCGCTTCCTCCAGTGCTTCCCACTCCCACTGGTTCAGGTGGGACGCCTGCGGACTCATGTTTGATAGATAGAAGCTCTCCCGCTGAACCTGTGCGTCCCATTCAAAATCGGAGTTGGGTGCAAAGTGGCCGCGGTCATACACACCGGCGTGCCCTTTATAGTCCGCGAGTTCAGCACGATGATCAGGTGGCAGATCAGGATCGGGCGCGAATGAATCCTTGCGGGGCAGACACCCCAGCGCATGCTCAGCAGTCAGGCTCCAGGACACGAAGTCGGGGACCAGTTTCACGTCGTCGTGCAGAACGACGTAGGCCCGGCGGCACAGCGGCGTTAGACGGGGCTCAGTCCCCGACCACTGCGGAGCACCCCAAGGGGCCTGCGCCTGGCAAGCCGCCGGAATCTCTGCCGATTGCGCGCTGCCGACGCCCAAGCATGCCAGGACGACAAAAGCCCCCAAATGCACCCGCATTACATTCCCCAACAGTGGCGACGCTATCAGGCCGAAGCAGCCAATACGAATTGCGACCACTCCGTCGAAACCAGTGCCCGCCGTAGCAGCCCATCATTTAAGCTATTGAAAATGTGAAGTTATATCCAAAATCCCTTTTTGGATATAACCGCCTCGATGAAGCCGCCAGACAAATCTCCCGCGCCATCCTGGTCTTGCACAAGGTCGCCTAGATCGGGGCGGCGCATCCACCCGCAAAGCCAGCCCCCGTCCGTCAGACCAAGGTCGGACGCAACAACCCGTGCCCCCGCGGGTCCGGCAAGAAATACGAACGCTGCTGCGGTGCCAACGGAGGCGTCAACCGCCAAACCCAGTGGGGACGCGCACCGCGCATGCCTAACTGGATGCCTCAGTGGCCTTCAGCTTGACGGTTACCGGCGGCTTCAGCTGCCTTCTGGCACATGTAGTAACCGTCCTTGGTCGTGCCGTAGTAGCGGCTGCTGGGCAGGTGATATATTTGGGAATTGGGGTTCACCCAGACCACCGGGCTCTTGCAGACCTTTGCGGCTGCGGCCGGGTCGGAATAGTGCTTCCCCTCGCCAGCCAGGGCGGCCGGAGAAGCCAAGAGGACGGCGGCAACGAGAGCGGTTGCTAAGCGGCGCATCGGTTTCACCTTTGCATATTGAGCGTGCATGACAAGTACAGTACGCGCGCCATGGCTGCAATGTCGGTGCCGTTTTACAGGGTCGTTAGCTGGCCGGTGCGGGCCGCGGCCAAACTCGGCTTTCAGCGCTGGCGGACCCGTTCAAAGCGGACGTGGGCGCCACCGTACCCAAGGCGCCGCCGAACAGTTTTGGTGACGCCAACGGTACGCCCGGTAGGCACCTGCTGCGAGCGCCCTTCGTTGTACGCACGCTCAGCTTTTGATGGGGCTGTTTGCACATTGAGGCGATGGAGTGCCGCCCGGGCGAGATCCGGCAGACTCGCCGCCGGAATTACCCTGCCAGTGAGACTCGACCGGCACGTCTTTGCGTAGACGCCGACGCCAATGCGAATCAGCACTGCTCGCCCAGTCAGCTTCCGAAGGACACGACTGATCTGAGATTGGCTTGCGTTAAGCCCATCAACAAAGTCGGCCCGCAGCAGAACGATTTCCGTGCTCACCCGAATTAATTCAACAGCTTGCGATTCAAGACCGCTCATCCGACGAGAATGCTCTCTGGGAAATATTATCTATCGTTGCCGCCATAACCGGGCCGGGCAGCGTGACCTGCTGTCTGTCTTCCTTCCAAAAGCTAACCGCCTCCGCACATCCGAAGGCCTGCCAGTGGCGGCAGCGGTTGGGGAGCCGCATCTTGTGCGAACTGAGGCTCCCACCATTTCATAGCCGAAGGCGCGGCGAATTATCCGCGTCAGGCAGCGTTCTTGCCTTTTTTGGGCTTCGCAACACGGGTGCGGCTGCCGAGCCCGATCTCCTTGGCCAAACCCGAACGTTGTTCGGCGTAGCTCGGCGCGACCATGGGGTAGTCCGACGGCAAGCCCCACCTAGCACGGTACTCATCTGGCGTCAGATTGTAGGCCGTGCGCAGGTGGCGCTTCAGCATCTTCAGCTTCTTGCCATCTTCGAGGCAGACGATGTAGTCCGGGGTCACGGATTTCCGGACAGGCACAGCTGGAACCAGCTTAGCTTCAGGAACAGGTTCCGGTTCTGGGCTATCAACGCGAACTAGCCCACCGTATACCGACTGAATTAACCCAGGCAACTCGGCAGGAGGTATCTGGTTTCTTGTCACATATGCGGATACGATATCCGTCGTCAGCTTCAGTAAGTCGTCCATGAGGAAATCCATTATTCACAGCTGGCGACATGATACAGTTCCTATAAGTATCGTCCAGGAGGAATATTGGGAAAGTTATTGCCGACTCAGGATTGGGTCGAAGAAATCAACGGGACCTGGGTTCGTATGGACGGAATGACGGCCCAATGCGTAGCCCCGGCTACCAGGTTTTCCTGGGCAGTGCAGCGGCCTGACGGCTCTTGGTTATCGACCTCGCCGGTGACCAGCGGTAGCAACCCTAAGACACGGTACTTCGTCAGCGCCAACGCTGCCATGGCGGCCGCAGACCGAACCCGCTAGCTCTCGAGGATGTCCGGCCTGCTAGGCGCCCGTCCACAGCGTCAGCGCCACGGAAGAAAGGCGTCATCCGACGATGCCGTTCGTGAACCTCTGCGTCAGGAAGGTCAGTCCTGGAATTGCCAAGCTCCGTCGGTTGAGTTCATCCCGTACTCCAGACCTCGACGGCCAAAATACCCGTCCTCTGTCTTGGCAGTCGAACGCGCGAGCGAGAAGCCTAGCGGCAAACTGTCAGTAACGCGTCCTGAACGCGGTTTATGGAAAGTTTGCCGCAGAAAAAATGTAAGGCCCAAGACGGATTGATGGCTGAGATTGGCTATCGCTGATCCCGACATAGCGCATCGGATATGTACTCGACAGCATCGGCGCCGTGGCTCCAGCACGTAAGGTGGAAAAATGGGTTGGCGGCCGCTGCATGCGCCCTTCGGGCCCGATCCCAATGCCGCTGACGAAGTTGGCTTGGCCGTAGAGATGCCGAGCAGCGGTCCGTTTCCAGAGCAAGCTGCGACCGTGTCGTTCGATCCAAAACGGGGTCAACTTTCTACTTTGGGGCGCCTATGATAGAAATATTACACTCATTGTGTGTATTTCCAGCAAATGCTATAGGCAAACAATCCCATCAGCATGAGGCTTCTGCGATGCGCCACCACCTTTCCGCCGCCCTCATTGCGCTTTCGGTTCTTCCCGCGATGGCTCCAACTCAGGCCTTTGCCTGGGGTGGCGACGGGCATCGGACTGTGGCCGCCATCGCCTACCAGCTGCTGACACCGACTGCAAAGGCCCAGGTGAATGGTCTACTGGGCGACGACAGTGGCCAAGCCTTCATTAATGCCGCCACCTGGGCGGACGACATTCGCAAACCCCAGCCGGACCAGCCGTATCCAGGCAGCGGCCCTTGGCACTACGTCTCGATCCCGTTTAATGACGCGGTGTACGTCAAAGGCCGGGACTGCAAGACGGATAGCTGCGTGGTGGAGAAGATAAGCGCCTTCAATGCGCAGCTGTCTGATAGCCAGCTTCTTGAAGGCGTCCGGCGCGATGCGCTGAAGTTCGTTATCCACTTCGTCGGCGACATCCACCAGCCCCTCCACGCGTGTGAGAACGGAGATCGCGGCGCCAACGAGGTGCAGGTCACGCTGAATGGCCGAAATACCAACCTCCACAGCGTGTGGGACTCGGGCATCATCCGGGGGAGTTGGGGAAACATCGCCGCCCATCAGGCGCTGCTGACGCAACGGGCGGAAGCCGAACACGCCAAATGGGAAAATGGCACGCCCGCCGACTGGGCGACTGAGAGCCATACCATTGCCCGGCAGGTCGTCTACCCGAGCTTGGGCAACGTTCCGGCACCTGGTCCCGTTACCCCGCCGGTCGTGTTGCCCGCCGATTACGCCGCCAAAGAGGCGCCGGTTGTCGATGAGCAGATCGTCAAGGCAGGGGTTCGGCTAGCCTCCCTTCTAAATGGCGATTTCAAATAGACATTTCCCAATGAGCCGGGAAAGCAGCATCACAGGAACAGCAAGTCGTCGCTGGTGCTGGGGCTGACCAGGTCGTCGAACCCTGGGACAGGGGTGGCGAATAGGCCGCCGCGCCAAGCATCGAGGTGCCGCCGAACAACGAGAATGCCGTCCTGGGTGGCATTCGTGACCAAGGCCAGGGGCGCCTGTCCGCCGAAAAGCGGACCGCTGTTGGGACTCTTGAGCCACCGGATGCCGTCATCGTCCCGCGCAAAAATCGTTCGCAGCGCCCGGTGGATTCCCAGCACTGCGGAGATCCTGAGTAACGTATCAATGGGCAGCGCCAGCTCGGCACCGGACAGGGCCCTGGTCGCCCATCTGCGATAGGCGGAGTGCCCAGGCTTACCAAGGACGTTAAGCTGCTCTCGGGCGGTAAGCCCCCAGCGGTCAGCGATTGCCAGGAATGCCCTCATGCCGGGACCGCTGACCCGGCGGACGTCGGCGATGGCGAGGTCCATGATGACGACCATCCCAGGACCGCCGGGCGAGCCTTCCTTTCTGGTGTCGTCGATCATCACAGACCTTCCGGTGGGCCATCCAGGACGGGGCACCCAGTGAATGGCGCCCCAACAAGATTGGGGCGCCATCACCGTCACAGATGCGGTGCGCCGTTCTGCGGCTGCGTCGGCGCAGCCTTGGCCTGGAGCGTCGCTGCATCCGTCAGTGTTACCGAAAGAACCGGGGTGCCCGATTCACCCGCGTCGTATTCCATGCTGGTCTGGACGGCGTCGAGCGCCGCATACAGCTGGAAATCCTGCGGCCGCTTACCGACGCTCTGACCCCAGCCAAAGAACCGCTGGCTGGCCGCGGCGCCGGGCGGACCATATTTCGCGATCAGGCCCTTCCGAACATCGTCGACAACGGTCTTGGTGTACGTCAGCACCTGCCGCACGGTGATGCTGGTAGCCTTGCCGTTGGCAACCTTGAAGGTGACGCACACCGTGCCCACCGCTGGCTTCGTCAATACGGTCATCGTGGAGCCACCCCCGCACGCCTGGTCGGATCCCATGACCAAGTTCTTGTCAGTGAAGGAGGCCTTTGCAGCGGCCGTCAGCTGGCCTTCTGTCATTCCAACTTTCAAGCCGCTGACGTCGAAATCGGCGGCGGCCTTGGCAGACGGGACCGGCGCCGCTGCCGACGGTGTAAATTCCGCCAACACCTTGCCATTGTCCGCAAGCTTCAGCGTAACCTTGCTGATCGCAACCAGCACCGTATAGCGGCTATCCAGCTTGCCGTTTGGGTCGCCCACACCCACGAAATGGCCTTCGACCTGGGCGATCACACGCTGACGGTCGACCTTACGCGCCTCCTCCATCGGCAGCGGGAGCGGAACCGGCGCTCCATTCGAGAAGCCGATTTTATAGGTACGGCCGAAAACGATTTGGCTCAGATAGTGGCCAGGGAGCAGGTCGTTGATGGTGTACTGGCCCGCGCTCCGGTCGTACTCGCCCAGTGTCACGTTCGTCAGGACCACCAGTGGCGTCGAGTCGTCAACCTTGGCTTGGGCGGCCCGGAGCCTGGCTTCTTCAGCTTTTTGGGCTTCTGGGCGGTCAAAATGGCTGGCGGTTGTTACTGGCTTTGCGCCAGCCGCCGCGCCCGCGACGTCGAGCGGGTCGCCGCTTTTCTTGTGATAGTAGAGGGCGGCCAGCTCGCCGGTCAGCTCCTCAGCCGCTTTGGCGCCGACCGCCCCAAGCAGCATCCCAGTCGCCACGACAGCGGCGACGGCAATCTTCAAAATCATGACTTCCCCCACGGTGGGCTATGCGCGCCCAACGTGCATCGCCGCGACCCAGTGGGAAAGGTACGGAATCTTCTATATTGCGCTCGCGCTTAAAATGTGCCTATCGCCGTGAATCCTTGGCAGAATTCATGTCAACATTAAATAAATCCTTGCGTCATCCGCCCAATGACCATCAATTAGATCTAAATACAGTCAGAGCAGGCGGCTCATGGCGCAGAGCGCGGGCGCGCCATACAACAAATCCCAGGGCTCGGTCCATATGGGAAATTCACCATATTGCCGCCGCTGTTCAAAACCTTTAGCTCAAAGCCTTCTTTTGCTTGGTTGCCTGCTTCTGAGCAGTGAGGACCATGCTAACAACTACTTGGCGGAGTTGACTGTCCATGCCCATAAGGGCCACCACAGCACGATCAATATCCGGGTCCGTAACCCGCGTCGGCTCGCCACCCATGAGCAACTCGTTAGGGCTGATGTCGAGCGCGCCACAGATCCGAAGCAGCGTGACGAAGTCGGGTTCTCGGGAATCGGACACGTACCGGGCGTATCGGGGCTGGCTCAAGCCCAGGCGTTCGGCGACCTCGGCGTCGGTTAGACCCAGCGCTTTCGACCGCGCGCGCAATCTTTCCCCAAATCCCTTCATGCTGAGATTAGTGGCGCCCGGGCCGTCGACGCGCTATTACCGAATTGGCGTTCCCGAAGATGCCAGATCGGTATTTTCCCCATCGTCTCCTTGCGCGTTTGAGCCCATGACCGCCCCTGCGCTGACACATCCGCTGACACCCCGGGAAGCTGAATGCCTGCGCTTGCTCGCCCGAGGCGAAAGTTCCAAGCAGATCGCCCATACGCTGGGGTTGAGTTCCAGGTCTGTAGATGCCTACCTGGGTAGGGCTCGCAAAAAGCTTGGCGCCCGCAATTCCACGCATGCCGCCGTCATCGCCTCGAAAGCGGGCCTGTTGATCGAGCCCTGAAAGGCGGTAACGCCGCCAGGCCTATGATCCCCATTCCAAAATAGCGAAGTCGAGACGACGACCTCAGGCCGCCGTGCGCCGGAGATTGCCATGCCTATGCCACCCTCTCCACGAGAGTTGAAATGCCTGCATCTCCTGGCTCATGGCAGTTCGCCGAAGGAGATCGCATACGACCTGGATCTGAAGGTCATTTCCGTCAATCTGTACCTGTCCAGAGTCCGCGCGAAGCTTAATGCTAAGTCGCTGCCGCACGCCGTATTTCTCGCCTCTCGGCAGGGTCTTTTGCGGTGACCTGGACTTTGCCCGGCCGCTGCTGGGCGCATTCTCTTAAGCGCCCAAGCCAAAGAATTCGCGGTCCACCATCTGCTATCGGCACGCGCCGGTACGCCGAATGGCCCAGGCGACAGCCAACTCGTGCTGAGCCCCGCCAGAAACGGACATCATTCACTCTGGAAGGAAGACCATGGTTCCCCCCAATATTAGGCGCAGTGCAATCGAGATGGCCGGAAAATACAGTCGGATTGCCCGGGATCTTGAGTTGTTCTCGCAAGGAATTTCGCCGTCATCAGCGGAAATTTCTAAAGCACCTCTACTCAATTCCTACCGAATCACCAGGCGTGAATACGACATATTGGCCGGAAAATCCTATGGCCACCCCTTAATTGAGGACGGCCCTATATTTACCAGCCAGCTAATTATCTTTAACCGCGAGGATGGCTGGGCAAGGACTTTGTCGCGGTACTATCGCCTTGGGGAGCCTGCCGAGCCCAATCAGGCGACCAGCCGCCCTTAAACTGACGCCATCATACGCAAGGTAAGCCAGCCCGGATTTTCGCGGCAGCTATGTACGCGCGCGGAAATCCGGCTCGGCCAGCCATCTGCCTGGAAACCCAATCATGACCGACCGGAAGATCCGTCTGGCAGTGATGTCGGACCTCCACAATGAATTCGAGGCGGCGCAAGGCTCCAGAAGACCGACCGCGGCCTGGCTGACACTGGATGAGGGCCGCAGGCGCATCCCGGGCCATCCAACGATAGGGCCGCTACTGGATGGCCTAATCGGCGACCAGATCGACCTCGTCATTCTCGCCGGGGACATCAATGTCGGGGTGCGGGGCATCGAATATGCCCGAGAGGTGGCACAGCTTATCGGAGCGAAGACCGTCTACGTGATGGGCAATCATGAAGCTTACAACGGCCGCGACCTGGACCTGCTGGCCGAGGAATTCCGGAACGCCGCGGATGCGACGACAGGGTCGGTGACTTTTTTGGAGAACGAGGTCGCGGTGTTCGATTTCGACGGTCAACGCCTCTATGTCCTTGGCTGCACGTTGTGGACTGACTACGCGATGAACGGCTCCGATTCGGACGACATCGCGCACTCGATGGAACGTGCCGGAGACAGCTTAAACGACCATGTGCGGATTTCGGTGAATGGGCAGCCGTTCACGCCGTACCTGGCCAGGAAGAGGCACCTGGCAAGCCGGGCCTGGTTGGCGGAGGAAGTGAAACGCATCCGGGCCGAAGACGGCGAAGACGCCAAAATCCTGATCGTCACGCATCACGCCCCAGTCAGGGGCGCAAGCGGACCGCAGTACGTGGGCGATCCGTTGTCACCGGCATTCGCCAGCGACCTGACGGAGGAGATAATTTCCTGGCGGCCAGTGGCCTGGATCTTCGGGCACACGCATTTCAACATGGACACCCAGATCGGCGGCACTCGCGTGGTGGCGGCTCAGCGCGGCTACCTAGGCTACGAGCCTGGATCTGAGGAATTCCGGCCCAAAGTCATTGAGGTCTAGCGACTGAGGAGAAACTGATGCGACGCCCCATCGTGGCGGTGGGTGACCCCCACGGGGATTGGCAGCCGCTGCTCGAAGTGTGCCAGCGTGTGCGCCCCGCCGCCGTTCTGATAGTCGGGGACTGTGACCTGAGCCGCCCACTTCGGGAGACGCTGGCGCCTTTGTGGGAGGCTGGCATCCGGGTCCGTTATGTCATTGGGAATCATGACGTCGACAGCCCAGCCTGGTTTGCCAACCTGGTCGAGGACCATCCAACTGGGAACCTCCACGGCCGCGCCGAGGAAATAGAAGGTGTGACGGTCGCCGGATTGTCGGGAATCTACAGCGCGAAGATTTGGTTCCCAAAATCCGCTGATGAGAATCTGGGCCCGTTCTTCTGGTCGCGTGGGGAGTGGCTGCGGAAGCATCCGCACCTCCAGCGACAGCGCGACGTTGGCGCTCGGGATGGCCGTGGGTTACCCATCAAATATCACGGCCTGATTTTTCCGGAAGATCACGACCTACTGGCGGAAATCGGGCAGGCGGAAGGAGCCGATATCCTGGTTACCCACGAGGCGCCGCCAACGTATCGGTATGGCTTTCGGGGGATCCAGCAGGCCGCGGAAGCCTGCCGTGCCAAGCTGGTCATCCATGGACATCATCACCAAAGCTATGAGGGCGTCCTACCCAACGGCTGCAAGGTCCGCGGCTTGGCAAGAGGCGAGCCTTGGGTCGTGCAGCTCTGATGTGCGCAGTGCTTTGGTGAAGGCTTACTGACATTCAGGGTGAGTTGCTGGCCGATATCGGGTTGGCCGTCACGACGGCCTACTTCTTGGTGATGGGGCGCTCGCCAAGAGCTGGTCTATCATCATCAGGAGGCATTGCGAGCAGCAGTATTGGTTCATGTGTTGGGGGCCAACGTGATGTCGGCCGCGTTCGGCTGGAAAGCCAACAGGGAGCGGTCGTTGGGCTTCTTGATCATAGTGGCGGCCGATGTCGCGGATGAGCGAGGTCACCTTCGCCACCGTCATGGCCTTCTACAGCGCGCTGACCGCGAGCATGGACCTCCTGACGGGCGCCATTCCCGCGTCCATCTGCATCTTCTTCATGGTGCTGGTACTGGACGGTAGAGAAGCGGCCCTGATATGGCGCCGCGCTGTCACCGGGCTCCTATGGTTCCTACTGACCGGCCTGCTGTGCTTCGCCCTAAAGATGGCCTTCGTGATTGGCGTTTGGGGCTGGGGTGAGCTGAAGCCCTTCACCGACGAGTTGGCTGTTCGGATGGGGCACAGCGTCGACCTGTCGGCGCCAGAGCAGGCGATGTTGGCGCCCTATGGCATCACCAGCGAAGTGCTATCCAATAGCCGGGGGCTGGCCGCCGCGTACGCTTTCGCCAAGGTGGCCTACATGATGCCCATGATGGCCTGGGGCGCCCGAGGAGTCGGCATCCTGGCATTGGGGACATCTGTGATGATGGCAACCATCGCCCTGGCCATCAGCGGTTGGCGCTTGGATCTGGCGCGGCGCACCCGGTGGCTTCTCCTGCTCGGGGCCTTCCTGGTGGTGCCGGTCTGGTACGTCGTGTTCGCCGAGCACACCATCAAGCACGCCTTCTTCATGGTGCGTATCGTAGTGTGGTCCATTTTGGTGGCCGGGATATCTGCTGGAGCGACGATTCACTCGATTAGCGGCTATCGTTCCCGGTAACTAAAGGCAAAGCTCTTTTCTGCCCGCAGCCACCACTGTCGCGCAGGAAATTCACTCCAGCATAAGGCCGAACAATCGAACTGATACGATGGGTAATGGACACAGAATTTGCATCACAATGGTGCAAAGCCAGCTACTCAACAGTGTCCAGCACTTTACCGGAAACGGGAAAAGTCCCGGCATGGCCGGGACTTAGTGCAGGTTTTACCACATGGAATAATTGGGTAAGATAACCGTGCAAAAGATTCCCCCTATCAAGATCACATCAAGACGGATAACTTAGTTATCTTACTTGATGTTATCGTGAAACGCCCCCTTGCCGTTACAGGTCACAAGACAGGACCATTCTTCAGCCGATCAGCATATTGGTAAGTAATCAATGCGCCTCTGGGTGTTTCTATCCAGGCATCTTCTTCATGAGAAATCTCGACGATCCGTGTTGCACTATCGGCCGCAAAATGGGTTCGGACCTTCTCAAGAATTTCGACCTCCTCGCCGGAGAGAGTACCACTTGGCACTTGAGGTCCTTTTGCAATCACACCAGAGATGTATGGACCAATGATCTGCTCTTCGTAGGTGACCGCACCAATTTCACTCAGGCCCGAGTACACCATTTCATACAAATGAGGGACAGGACCCAGGTTAATGGCTGCGTAGCTTAGCCCCGTAATGCTCTGTCCATTTTTTCGGAAACAAAGGAAATCGGCATAAAACATAAGCTTGTTCAGCTTAGTCTTTGGCGTTCCTCGGTCAGCCAGAATCGCAACAGCTTGTCCCAGCCGCTGAAAATCGAGAGCTCTCCCTCCAATCATCAACTTCGATGTCCCGCGTATCTGGCGGGCAAAGACTGATAAAATCGATGGAAGTGCGGATTCGTTTTCCGATACTTTCTCGACACGCCTAGCTTGGATGGATTGGTTTTCATGGAACGCGACCTTCGATATTTCGACGATCTCTTCCGGAACCGAATGTTTGGTATTCTCTTCAAACCACGGAGCCACCTCCGCCAAACGCCATAGAGGGGGCTCTGAAGAAACCGTTGGCGATGGGAAAGCCACATTCACCGACTTGATCTCACCCGATGCATATTTTCTCAGATTCTGGCGAGTAGTATCCAAGATTTCTGCAAGATCAGTAAGGTTGACGAGGTCTGGCCCAACCTCAAGTAAGATGGCCCCTGGAAGCGCTCGATAAGAGTCAACTATCGCAGACTCAACGGCATCCCCGGCGGTTTCTGCCTCTCGATTGAAATCGAGCACAATCCGTCCTGGCCTGCCTATTGAAGCAGTGGCATCATCACAGCCACTCTCAAGCAGAGCTTCGAGATAGTTCGCACCATCCTCATCCGAGGACGCAAGGCGAAACGTTAGGCAGAATTCAAAATTCTTCATCTTTACCTCCGTCCACCTGCCTCAAGGATTCAGTTTTGTGCATTTCCTTACGCCCTTGATCAAGTCTTTCGCATGATTCTGCGGACTACGCGGCGTACAATTGACCGACCTCCGGCAGTAATCACCACTGCGGCAGGTGGTGTCGTTGAATGGGCACAGTAACTCGCCATAAATTGGGCTTCCTTTATAGACCAATCTCCAGCCAAGATTTACCGCCTCTTCAATTACAGCTTGAATTTCCTTATTTTGGTGCCTGGGGGCCATGTGGATTTTCCGTAGAGATAGGCCAAAAACTGTCAGTTGTCAAGTGACAACCAACCCAATTGAGAAGGGGCAGCAATGCAAAAAGCTTCGCGTCGCACAAGCCCTAGCTAGAGGGAGCCTACACCGATTGGCATGAAAGCGCCGACGTAGTCCATTGATAATTATAATAAAATACACTAAAATAGTGTGGTTGCGGCAGGGGAACAGCCAGTGCAAATCAGGTCTACCGCCCATTTCCATCTCAGCAAATTGACTAACTACCAAAGATTCAATTCTGAGGCGGCGTCGTTTATAGCAGCTCTCATGAGATTGAAAAGAGCGATTTGTCCCCAAGTTTTCCTTGTTCTCATCGGCCGGGCCCACGCCTTAAGCCCGCAGCAAACGACGGCAGGCCTATCAGCGGCTGATCCACATGGCCATATCTGCACATTGCGTTGGGCCGTGGCATTCCCCGGCGAACCGTAAGCGGATGTAGTCGTGCTAGCCGGGAATATCTGGATTAAAGGATGGCAGTGCTGTTGGAAATACTCAGGAGGCATTGGGCATGCCCGTGATCATGGCTCCCGCTAACCATGAGTTCTATGGCAAGGCAGTCGATACCGCCGTCCCTACGCTGAAGGTTGCCGCTACCACCAAGGACATCTCGATGCTCGACGATGAGGTCATCGTGGCGGGCACTCGGTTCCTGGGCACCGCCCTTTGGTCTGATTTTCGTATGCGCTGTTTTGCCCCCACGTCGTCCGGCATGCCATGATATGCGACGATCGGGCCTGTCGAAGGAGGCCCGGTTGGGGCGCGGATCGTGGCGCGGCGTCATGGAATGCATCGAAACCAGTTGTATGCGTGGTGCCAGGAACTTCGCGGCGGGAAGAAGGTGGCAGGCGTCACGTTCGCGCCCGTGGTCGCGGAAGGGATGGCGGCGCCAATGGCTCCGGGTATCGAGATCGCCTGCGCGGGTGCCGTGATTCGTGTGGGCAGTGATACCGATCCAGCTCTTCTGGTGCGGGTACTGCGAACGCTGAAGCGACTGGGATGATCATTCCCCCGTCGGGCATCCGGGTTCTGGTGGCGATACGGCCGGTGGACTTCCGGCGCGGTGCCGTTGGCTGGGCTGGCTTATGGAGCGTGAGCAGCCTCTGGGCGCCGGATTTCCAACGACGCACAGTGGGTGACAGAGTCGCCATCCGTGGGGTCGGTGAAGCGTTCGGTGACTTGAATCCGCGTGCCGTACAGATAGATCAGATCGGCCAGCAGCAGAGACACCTGGTCCGGCTCGGACGCGGTGATCAGCAGGGACATCGATGGCGTCATTCTCTCCTCCGATCCGCATGTCAGGAACGTCACGGGGATAATGTTCTTCTTTTGTTCTTATGTCAACGGAACGACGCCTAGCTCGCCCACGCAGATAATGTGGTTCAGTAGAGCCGGTCTCACGGCCCATAGCCCGACCGCCAGGAAGCGGACAGATAGACACAGGCTCATTCGATGGACATCATCACCGGGGATGGAACGGGAGAATCCATGAGACGACGGATATCGGGGATCGGGATGCTGGGAGCCATCGCAGGCCTGTTCACCTCGTCGGCAGGTGCAATAACGCCCGCCTCGCGAGAGCAGTTGGTCTGCGGAGCGTCATCGATGATCCGGGGCGAGGTTGTTGAAGCCCGGAGCAAGGACTGCCGATTGACCATGCCCCCGAACTCAACATTCTGCGTTCCAACCGAGTTGATCCACCTAAAGGTCCGCGTAATAGAAGTCATGTCCAATAGCCAGGATGAAATACACCAGGGCGACGTGCTCGATGTCGCCTCCTCTGTAATTTACTCGCACCCTATTTGGGTGAATGGCTCCGATATATCTGAAATCGATTATGATAATGGCATGCGCAAGGTTCCAGATACCGGGAAGCCTTTAACCGACGACCTGGTCACCGAGGCATTTGTTGGTAAGGAGTTCAATTTTGGCATCGCGCCGCAGAGAACCAGCACGCGTGAGAGATTCTGGGTAAAAATGTGGAAGCCAGACGGGGACGTGCCCGTGATGTGGGAGACAACCTGCGCCCATAGCTCATGGCGCCCAAAGCCTCACCCCTGAGGCGTTCCCCTCACATGACTTGGCCGCCTTCCGGTACCTTGGCGAGCAGTAGCTGATCGACGGCATGCAGGATGCGTTTAGACAGCAGGTACTGGTCCATGTCACCCGCCGCTAACCACTCATCAGCCCGCGTGGCGGCAAAAATCGGGGCATCGGCTCCGTGCTGCTTCACCAGCACGTTGGCTGCCAACCATACGTCGCGATCGCTGATCGAATTGACCATCCACTCCCCCAGGCACTACTGACCGTTTCTCGTCGCTCGCATGCCACCTTGCAGGGCCTCGGCCTCGCACACAAAGGCTCCCTGCTTGGTCGCCGCATACCAGCGCTGCCCCTTGAAGTGGAAGACGCCGGTTTGGGTGTTCACCCACACCACCACGTCCTTCGGACAATGAGCCGCTGCCGACTGCGCCGTCTGGAACAGCGCCACAGCACCCGCCACCGATGCCGTGGCGCCGGTGAACAACAGTCCAACCGCCAGCAGCACGGCGGTGATCATCAGCCTGACCTGATGCACCCTCTCGCTCTTCATGATCGCGCCCACTCCATCGCTTGCATTTATGAAGCTCAACGCTACCATCTTCCGCGTGCATAGCCTGACGCGGAACTCAACGATGCGCTATATTACCCTGATCACCGCCGCTATCTGCGGACTGATCTTCGGCTCGACGGCGGAAGCCCGCAGCCATGGCGGTGGGCACAATGGGCATAGCCATACACACAGCCATCGCTCCTACAGCCATGACCATTACGTTCGCCCACACGTGACGAAGCGGGGCACCTACGTCCACGGCCACATGCAGACCAATCCGAACAAGACGCAGAACGATAACTACTCCACGAAGGGCAATGCCAACCCGTATACCGGCCAGCCGGGAACGAAGTCACGCGACGGCCAGACGCCCCACTAACAGCGGGCCCAGAGCGTGATCAGCATCTTCGTCGCCGTCACCGATTTCGACTGGTATCGGTATCTCGCTGCTCAGCCAGGTCTGGAAGAGGTCAACTTCTGGCAACCTGGCGGCAAGACCGCCTTCAAGGCCCTCAGACCAGGTGAGTTGTTCCTGTTCAAGCTCCACAGCCCGCGCAATTTCATCGTGGGCGGGGGCATATTCGGGCACGCCTCTTTCCTTCCGGTTTCCATGGCCTGGGAAGCCTTCGGCCACAGCAACGGCGCTACATCACTTACGGAGATGCGAACCAGGATAGCGCGCTATCGCCGGGAACAGCCGGATCATCGTCAGGATTATCAGATCGGTTGCCGCCTGCTCGAACAGCCCTTCTTCTTCCCAGAGGATCAATGGATCCCGGTCCCGCCGTCATGGTCTCCCAACATCGTCGTCGGCAAATCCTTTTCGGCCGACGACGATGATGGCCGCTTCCTGTGGGATGCTGTCCAGGATCGCCTCCAGGGCCTCCCCATGGCTGCGCCGCGTACAACCATCGATGACGACGCGCCCACCGCTAGGTACGGCGCCCCCACATTGATCACGCCACGCCTGGGACAGGGTACGTTCCGCGTCGCTGTTACCGACAGCTATGGGCGCCGGTGTGCGGTGACCGGTGAGAAGACGCTGCCTATCCTCGACGCCGCCCATATCAAGGATTTCGGCGAAGGCGGCAATCACACTGTGGACAACGGCCTCCTGCTTCGAACCGACATCCACCGCCTATTCGACCGTGGCTACGTCACCGTCTCCGACGATCACCGGTTCGTGGTCAGCCGCCGCCTAAAAGAGGATTTCGACAACGGACGGCACTATTACGAACTCCACGGGACCCCTATCAGGCTGCCCGACTCCCCCCTTGCCCAGCCCTCAGCAAAAGCCCTTCACTGGCACTGGAATAACCGCTTCCTTGGCTAGTTAGTGCAGCTTCTTAGAAGCATGTCCGATATATTAACTATAAATGCAATGGAAAAACACATGAGCGACCAGAGCAATACCCAAGAAATCTCCAACGATAGAAGCCTACTAGGCTTTCTTAATAAAAACCCATCCGTAACTGGTATCATCGCGTCTGTCATATCTCTAGTCGGAATATGGATCGGCTCACTCAATGTGAGCGAACAGATAGAAGAAAATAGAAGATTATCTATTGAGCAGCGCGACAATGACATGAAATTTACTGCTGCCGCTCTGCAAAGCGAGCTTCTTTCTGCATGCACCACGCTGAGATCGTACATAGCGACCTACTCAACCATAAAGGCCTTAATACTCGTAGGGAAAATTGATAGTGCATCTACAGTCTTTGACCAAATAAATTACATTAGCTTCGATCAACGCGTATATGATGCCAATGTTAACAAAATTGGGATGATAGATCCCTTGATATCCGCAAAAATTATCGAAGCCTACACGGCAATGTCGAGAGTATCGACAAAGCCACCAATTAGCGGGAACTCCCCAGCATTTGCCGAATTTGTCTCCAAACACCTAGATTCCATGAAAGAAATGCATAACTCTCTACGTATCGTAACCGATGATATATCCAGTACATATCTTATCAAAAAATATGTCACAAAAGAAAGAATGGCGCCATGTCAACCCCTAGACCAGAAATAAGAATAGCACTGACCGTTCGCTGAAGAACACTTAACGGCGATATAATTAGTAAATATATTATATCGCCGTAAAATTCTCATCGGATTCATTCACATCATCCGGATCGGGTTCACGCAGGCGATCTCGGATAAGCCTCACCATCTGATCAGTCGCTAAGTCAGATTTAAGCTTGTGCCGTTGGTGACTACGAAAGACGATCAGGGACCGTACCTCCCCCAGGAGAATCAGTCGATTGTCGACGCCCGCCTCTCGGGCGAGGCCATTGGCAACATCTTTACAGTCCATACAGATTGACACCCGCTCCGGATGAATACCTAGATAATCGAGGCGTGCATGCAACGTGCGGCTATTCGAATAACGAACGATCTTTTTGGGAACGCGGCCGCAACAGGGACAAGCCCACCCGGCTGGCAGGGCTTTCCATTCTGCTGATGCGGTAAGGAACTCCTGCACACGCACCTCGGGCGGAAGCGATAGACGTGAAGTGATCTTCCTCCAATTATTGGTGGCTTGATATCCTGTTCTCGTAGTACAAGAATGCTCCATCAGGTCAAAGTTTCGGATATTTGCCAATCCTAGGCCGTCTAAAGCATCACGCGCGGCCTCGTCCACGTCTTCACGACTGGGATGCTTCTCCGCAGATCGCCAATGCACGCCATCTTTCAAGAATTTTAAATAAAAATTTACGATATCCATTCGTGCTTTTATTGTCGGCAATTTACAGCGCTCGGCAAACACTCGAAGTGCAGCATCATTGTCGATCTGATGGAGGCTATTTGGTTTAGCTTTTATAAAAGAACGGATTTCATCTACGGAAAAAGAAAAATATTCCATAACTGTGGATACGGATTCTGGGTCGGAATTCGCAAGCGATAACGCTATAACTTGTTTCGCTTTTCCGTCAGCCTGATTGCAGGCCTCACATATTACGACATTCTCGAAAGCGACAAGAGTAGGGTAGAGCCGCTCTGCGACATCATGATTAACATTCCCGTTTTCATTCCACCTAGATCCCAAGGACTGCACGAAGCTTCTGTTTATGAAATCGATAAAATGATCATGGTGGCTGGCTACTTTTGCAATCAAAATACCGGAGGAATTCTTATATGCTATCTCCTTTTTTTCGCGATTACAACACGGACATTTCCAATTCTGAGGAAGTGATGCCCAATTATAATTAAGCTCAACCCCTTGCGCGTCTAATTTTGACACTATGTTTTCGGTGGTGATCGACCAGTAACCATCAAAGTTATCAGCCACCAAACCAGTGCTGTATTCTGGTTTCAGTTCTTGTATTATACTCCGAAGAGCTTTTCGCTGTGTGCGAATATGGCTTATTAATTCGAGACCACTATTAGCGACAATTTGGACGCCATTCTGGTGAACGTGCCCGCTTGACAGTCTGTTGTCGCCAATCATAGCTGGTCTCCGCCACTAACTTTAAGCAAGTGCTGGCTAAAGCGTTGAGTGCGTTTAACTTCCTGCTGGATTGTGCCCCACATCTGCTTTTTTGCAACGACCTAAAGTCTGCCCGCGATCCTAGGGGGCTCCGTACTCAGGAAACGGCGACCACTCCAGGTCACTGTTATCCGGCGTGGAAAAGTGCCCCAGTTATCGGGGTTGGATGCACCCAAAATTGACCCACCCCGCTTGTAGTTCAGGCTGCCCGGACGAGAGATTGGCCGGGTGGGTGGGGGATGCTGATCGTGGAGACGATAGGGCGTATCCGTCGTGATTTCCTGGTCAAGGGTCGCGGCATCCGTGAGATTGCGCGGGATCTGAATCTTTCCCGGAACACGGTCCGGAAGATCCTGCGGTCAGAGGCGACGGAGTTCCGGTACGAGCGGACGACGCAGCCCCAGCCGAAGATCGGCCCGTGGCGGGAACGGCTGGACGCGCTGCTGCTGGTGAACGAGGGCAAGGCAGCGCGTGAGCGGCTGACGCTGGTGCGGATTTACGAGGAGCTGCGGGGGGCTGGGTATGACGGCAGCTATGACGCCGTGCGGCGGTACGCCCGTTCCTGGCAGAAGGCGCGGGGGGCGTCGCAGGCGGCGGCCTATGTGCCGTTGAGCTTCGCGCCGGGGGAGGCCTACCAGTTCGATTGGAGCCACGAGGTGGTGCTGATCGGCGGGGTGACGGTCACGGTGAAGGTGGCGCATGTCCGCCTGTGCCACAGCCGGATGCTGTTCGTGCGCGCATATCCGCGCGAGACGCAGGAGATGGTGTTCGACGCTCACGACCGGGCGTTCGCCTTCTTCAAAGGGACCTGCACGCGCGGGATCTACGACAACATGAAGACGGCGGTGGATGCGATCTTCGTGGGCAAGGAGCGGGCCTACAACCGGCGCTTCCAGCAGATGTGCAGCCATTACCTGGTGGAGCCGGTGGCCTGCACCCCGGCGGCGGGGTGGGAGAAGGGCCAGGTTGAGAACCAGGTGGGCCTGGTGCGGGAACGGTTCTTCACGCCGCGCCTGCGGGTGGCGAGCTACGAGGAGCTGAACGGCTGGCTGCTGGACCAGTGCGTCGCCTACGCCAGGGCGCACCGGCATCCTGAGCAGCGGGACCGCACCGTCTGGGAGATGTTCGAGGCGGAGCGGCCCAGCCTGGTTGGTTACGTGGGGCGCTTCGACGGCTTCCACGCCACCCCGGCGTCGGTGTCCAAGACCTGCCTGGTGCGGTTCGACCACAACAAGTACTCGGTGGCGGCCAAGGCGGTGGGGCGCCCAGTGGAGGTGCGTGCCTATGCCGACCGGATCGAACTGCGCCAGGACGGCCAAGTGGTGGGGACGCACGCGCGCTGCTTCGGCCGCGACCGCACCGTCTACGATCCCTGGCACTATGTGCCCGTGCTGGCGCGCAAGCCGGGAGCCCTGCGCAATGGCGCGCCCTTCAAGGACTGGGTGCTGCCCACGGCGCTGGACCGGGTGCGGCGCAAACTGGCGGGCAGCGACGACGGCGACCGGCAGATGGTCGACATCCTGACGGCGGTGCTGAGCGACGGCCTTCCGGCGGTGGAGGTGGCCTGTGCCGAGGCGCTGCGCGAGAACGTCCATTCCGCTGCCGTCATCCTCAACATCCTGGCCCGGCGGCGGGAAGCGGCGGCGCCGGCGCCCATTCAAACGCCCGAGACACTGCGGTTGCACCACGCGCCCGTGGCCGATTGCGCCCGCTACGACACCTTGAGGAGGGTACAGTGATGGGGGACTATCAGGAATTTCGTGCTCGGCGGGGTCATAGTGAGGAAGAAGGAGACCCACCATGGCCCGACGCAAAGAGCCAGTTATCCCTGACGCGATCCTAGACCAGTTGCTTGCCGGGGCGGATGCCAAGACGGCGTTTGACCAGAACGGCCTCCTTGATCAGTTGAAGAAGGCGCTGACGGAACGCGCCTTGAAAGCGGAACTGGATCATCATCTTGCGGATGATGATGGCGGCAACCGGCGCAACGGCTATGGCCGAAAGACGGTGCTGACGGATGGTGGCTCGGTTGAGCTGGCCATACCCCGGGACCGGACAGCGACATTCGATCCGCAATTGATCGGCAAGTACCAACGGCGCTTTCCGGGCTTTGACGAGAAGATCATCTCGATGTACGCGCGGGGCATGTCGACGCGGGAGATCGTGGGGCACCTGCGGGAACTCTACGGCATTGAGGTGTCGGCGGACCTGATCTCGACGGTGACGGACGCGGTGATCGAGGAAGTAACGGCCTGGCAGAACCGGCCGCTGGAGGCGATCTACCCGCTGGTGTTCCTGGATGCTATCCGGGTGAAGATCCGGGATGAGAGCTTGGTGCGCAACAAGGCCATCCACGTTGCCATCGGCGTGCGGGCCGACGGCACCAAGGAGGTCCTGGGCCTTTGGATCGAGCAGAACGAAGGCGCCAAGTTCTGGCTACGCGTCCTGAATGAACTGAAGAACCGGGGCGTTGAAGACATTCTGCTGGCCGTGGTCGATGGCCTGAAGGGCTTCCCCGAGGCGATCGCCGCAGCCTATCCCGAGACCATCGTGCAGACCTGCATTGTGCATCTGCTCCGCCACAGCATGGAGTTCGCCTCCTGGAAAGATCGCAAGGCCGTCGCCGGTGCCCTGAAGACAATTTACGACGCCGTCGATGACAAGGCGGCCGAGGCCGCGTTGACCGCCTTCGAGGTCGGGCCCTGGGGCGAGAAACACGCGGCCATCGGCAAGGCCTGGCGCCGGGCGTGGCAAGAGGTCATTCCGTTCTTCGCGTTCCCGCGCGAGGTCCGGCGGATCCTTTACACTACCAATGCCATCGAGGCACTGAATTCCAAGCTGCGCCGGGCGGTCCGCGCCAGAGGGCACTTCCCCAATGACGAGGCGGCCCTGAAGCTCCTGTTCCTGGTCTTGAACCGCGCGGAGAAAGATTGGAAAATGCCGCCGCGTGAATGGACGGCGGCGAAGGCCCAGATGGCCGTCATGTTCGGCGAGCGGTTCTCGAAGGCGATGAGCGCCTGATCGTGAAACCGACCCCGCCGAGCACGAAATTCCTGATAGTCCCAGTGATGGAGCGCCCGGAAATCCTGGCCGCCATGGCCGAGCTGAAGCTCTACGGCATGAAGGCGGCATACGATGAGGTCATCGCCACGGCCATCAAGCGCCAGCATGAGCCCCAGCGCATCGTCGGCGACCTGCTGGGTGCGGAGATCAGCGAAAAGCAGGCCCGCTCCATCCGCTACCAGATCACCATCGCCAAGCTGCCCCTGGCCAAGGACATCGACGACTTCGCGTTCGAGGGCACGCCCATCAACCAGACCCTGGTCCGCGACCTGGCGGGCGGCGACTTCCTGGCCCATCAGCGCAACGTCGTCCTGGTCGGCGGAACCGGCACCGGCAAGAGCCACCTGGCCATCGCCATCGCGCGCGCCTGCATCCGGGGTGGGCGGCGCGGCCGCTTCTTCAACGTCGTCGACCTGGTCAACAAGCTGGAGGCCGAGAGCCGCCTGGGGCGCCAGGGGCGGCTGGCCGACCACCTCAGCCGCCTGGACTTCATCATCCTGGACGAACTCGGCTACCTGCCGTTCCCCCAAGCGGGCGGCCAGCTCCTGTTCCACCTCATCAGCCGCCTCTATGAACAGACCTCGGTCATCGTCACCACCAACCTCGCCTTCGGCGAATGGCCGTCCGTCTTCGGTGACGCCAAGATGACCACCGCCTTGCTCGACCGCCTGACCCATCACTGCGAGATCGTCGAGACCGGCAACGAGAGCTGGCGCTTCAAGAACCGCGCCTGACCGCCCTCCCATCACGCCCCCGCCCCGGACCCCACCCCCGCGGGTTCCCCCGGTGGGCGCACAGGCACCTCCCGTCCCCTCCGCTCCGCGCATCGCCGGAGGCGCTGCGCTCCGGGGACGGGGCCCTCCTATGCGCTACCGGGACAACCCGAAACCAAAAACCCCCGGGTCAGTCTTCGGCGCCTATACAGGGTCAATGTTCGGTGCTGATTGACAAGGTCACCTTCATCGACTTTCTGCTTCTGCACCTCGGTCAGCCCCGCCTCGCTGATTTTCCCTGCATAGGCAAAAATTCGCAGGAAGTCGAATTCTGCCCGATAGGGATACATGGGAGCCCGATCTCGAACGAAGGCCTCGAAGGGCTCCTCAAACTGCCGGAGCAGGTCGTTCGACGCAGCGGTATCTGGATTGACGCCACCCTGGGCATAACCGGCGTCGCGGTTGCGCACGCATGCCGCCAGGTCACGCGAGAACCAGATTTTGCAGGGAACCGGTCGGACCTCGTAGATCCCGCATTGCCCCGAGCTATCCAGATAGGGGCAGGCAACCGTTCCACCCGCCCGAGCCCGCTCAACGCTATCGACAGCTCGGCCGACAGCATCGGCGACGGAGCGGTTGATCACCTCCTCCGCCTCCAGCAGCATGACGATATCCAGCAGGGAAAGCCTGAACGACTTCCCGCCGCCGATATCGGATGGCATGTGACAGCAAGTCGAGCATCCTGGACCACACGCCAATCGATTCCCAGGCCTGCTATTGACGTGGGCGTACACGGTCGCGGATAGCCGATTGCTCAGGTCCTGTTGCACGCGCGCGGCGGCAGCGAGTGCCTCATACCTGCTCAATGTCTCCGGGATGGCCCGCAAGCGCTCATGGGCTTCGGACAAGATCGAATCCAAGCCATTCGGCAGCAGCTCAATCGGTTCAACCATGGTAGCTTCAGTCATACGCTTTCAGCCCAGTTCGCCCCCTTGATGGGCACGCAGCTCTTGCCGCCACCCGACCGCGTGACGTTCACCCGCACGGGGGATCCTGTCCTTCATCATCTCGACATGGCTGATCACACCCTCGGTGCGCCCCTGACTCTGCAACGCTTCCAGTGCATCAATGGCCAAGTCCTGTAAACGGCGAAGTGTTTTTCTCCAGAAGTGGCGGGTTAAGAATCCCCAGATGGTTTGGTTGGCCAATTGATTGGATGAGTATCGGTGGCCTTTACGTTTCGGATGGCTTGAAGCGGAGCGGTATTGGGTCTTCGCCGGATGTTTTCGGAGATGAGGTCGGCATGCTGGCGTAGCCTGTAGCTGGCGCTCTCGATCTGCCCAACGGTGGCCGGGTCGCCGGTGTGTCCTCCTTTCAGCGGAATCGCGATTTGAAATGAGGGTCACGCCGCCTTCCTATGCACGCTAATAGCCAAGAAGTTAAGGTTGCAGCCGCCGGAGACGACGCGACCGGCTTGGCGGATAATACCCGCGCCCGGCTGTTCCTGTTAACTATCGTTAAAGTGGAATGCGTGAGGCGATCCACCAAGCCGAATCCAATTAGTCAATTGAAATTAAATGAATTTCTTAATCAGAGGCGTGCCGGATAAATGAATCCCTTATGGGGAAACTCGCCTCAGGAGGCATACATTTTTTTGTTTTCTAGATGCCATCAACACGCTTGCGTTTTGTCCGGCGCTTGCTAAGTTAGCACATACCATGAACATCAAAGGTGTCGGTGGCCGATCTGGTATAGGTCGGCTCCCCTAGCACCAACATTTTGAATTTGGAAAAGCCGTTTTCAGGAACGGTAACGGTGTGCCTATCCCCCCAAAGCCCAACGGCAGAAAGGATTTGATATGGGTGCTCCTGAGATTCGTGGTCCATGGATCGGGGCCACGCCGGATTTAGCTTCGTATGTTCGAGAATTTGTGCGTGATACCCGCTCACCAGAAGGCCTGAGAGGCTTAAGTTTCGAGAAGCCAGCCAACGACCTTGGCTTTACGGCTCTCTATTATTTTGACCTGCGCCCAGGAAAAGGTAAGAAGCGCCCCCGCATTGATTGCGCACTATGTGGAACAAAGAATAAATTCTGGATCGGCCATGTCTTCTTGTTTGAAGATGGTTTTCTTCGTCTGATTGGCGATCGTATATGTGCTCGTCATCATCTTCAGGTGGAGAAATACGAGGCTGAGGTCTATCGTCTTGAGCAGGAGACGAATGAGCGACGTTTTATCAATCGGATGAAACGAACTCTTCCGTTCCTGGATGCCGCGATTAACGAATTGAAGCGCCTTATCAAACACCCGGCGCTCAAGGAACGGGAACGGCTGCTTATGCAATTCGATTCCTATTATCGCGTTTTTAGGGACTCACTAGTTCGTGCGGGCGCCCGTCCAGATCAACAGTTGTCTGTATATCGTCGTGTTCGGGATAAGGCGCAGGAGGCCTTCCGCGCAAGGTCCACGGATGCAGACGATGATTCAGACGATAGCTCAGACGACAAGGAATGGGCAATTTGGACCGAGGTCCCTGAGTATCTCGGCGCAATATCGGGAACCGCATTCATTAACCATCAGATTGATATCGAAGCAGACGCTCGGCAGCTATTGAATGAGTTGCTGGCCATGAGGAAGCTTCGAGATCAATTCCCGGGAGACTATGTCCCGTTTGCCCGCAAGAAATCCCGGATTGATGCGACTATCGCCAATTTGCGCACCTTCATTTCGAAAGCCAGCGGAACCCTTCGGGCTGCCGGTTCTTTTTTTGCTCCTCAAAATCTGAAACTAATCGAACGGTGGTTTAACGACCCTGACCAAAACACCGTTCGCGGGCGACTTAAGGCCGTAAATAGGGGGCTGGTCCTAACCCATACCCTCAAAGGCGAATATATTATCGACGCCTCATACAAGGTTCCCGCAATGAGTCGATTACAAGCGTTCGCAGATGCCGCCATCCCAACTCATGACGATTATCTATAAAGCCTCAACGAAGTTCTCTTAGTTCAACCTAAATGGCGGCGCTTCGCTCGCCGCCATTAAAGCACTGTCAGCAGCAGACCGACCTCGGTGCGTAAATTCCTATAAAATACAAATGGTTCACGCACCTTGGGCCCAGTTTGCCCCTTTGATGGACACGCGGCTCTTGCCGCCACCCGTTCGCGTCACATTCACCTGCACGGGGATCCGGTCCTTCATCATCTCGACGTGGCTGATGACGCCCACGGTGCGCCCCTGGCTCTGCAACGCCTCCAGCGCATCGATGGCCAAGTCCAGGCTCTCGGCATCAAGCGAACCAAAGCCCTCGTCGATGAAGAGCGTGGCCGCCAGCCCACCGTGCCCACCCATCCGGGAAAGCGCCAAAGCCAAGGCCAAGGAAACCAGGAAGCGCTCGCCACCAGACAAACTGCGGACCGACCGGACCTCGTCCCCCATGTCCCGGTCCACGACATGCATCGCCAGGTCCTGGCCCGCACGAACCAGCCGGTAGCGGGGCTTCAAGTCCGCGAGATGGTGGTTCGCCCGGTCGACCAGGATGTCCAACGTGATCGACTGGGCGTGCTGGACGAACCGGTCACCGTTCTTGGAACCCACAGCGCTGTTGACGGCCTGCCAGACATCGAACGTGGCCCGCGCCTCCGCGATCTCGGCCTCAAGCCCAGCCAAGTTCCGCCTGGCCTGAACATCGGTCTGCATCCGACCACGAATGGCCCCGACTCGCTCTTGCCGGGCTGACAGTTCATTGTCGATGCCGGAAATTTGCTGCTGCAGATCCTCTAGCGTCAGCTCCGGAACACCGGCGACCTCCGCAGTGGCCAAGTCACCCTGACGCTCGCGCAGCGCCGCGTGCGCACTCGTCCGCCGGTCAGCCAGTGCCGCCAAACGGGTCCGCAGCGCCTCCACCTCAGCTCGCGGCCGGGATAGGATCTCGGAAAGCTCGGCGGCGGTCAGCCCACCGCTAACCAAAGTCTCGTCCAGGACGCCATTGGCCTCCACCTGCTCAGCCTGGCACTCGGCCAAAGCCGTTGTCGCCCCCGACAGCGCTTGCTTGGCCGTGGCTACCGTCGACTCCGCAGCCTGAACCTTCTGCTGCCCCTCATCCCTGGCCGCAATAGCCGCCACCCGGGCGTCATTGATCCGCGTCCGGTGAACATCCGTGGCCTCGCCGCCGAGAAGCGCCGCCCGTTCACCCCGCAACCGGTTCAGTTCCTCCGCCCGCGCGTCGGCAGCCGCCTTCAATTTTTCGACGCCGCGGAGCAGTTCATCAGCACGCGCCTGTATCCCGCTGATACGCGGGGCGAGCGCCGCCAAGGCATCGTCCGCCACAAGAGCCTCGGCCTCAGCATTTTCTCGTTCAGTCACCAACTCGGCCAGAACCCGACGCACCTCGTCCGCATCCGTCTCCAGGTCGGCCTGGGTCAGGTCCCCAGCCTCCAGCGCCGAGGCGAGGCCAGCATCGATGGTCTCGACGCGTTCCTCAGCCGTAGCAGCAGCCTGCATATGGAGCGCATAGGACTGCCCTTTGGCGTTCGCCTCATCGGAAAGGCGTTGCCGCGTTCCCTGCCGTTGTTCAAGCGCGTCCGTCAGCCGATCTCGCTCGGTGGTCAGGCGGGTGATCGCCTGACGCAATTCGTCCGCCTGCCCAAGCTGGGCCTGGAGAGTTCGCCGCTCCTCGGCAACCTGGCGGCCCAGCTCAAGTATGGCGGTCACAGCACCTGCCGGTCCGGCGGGAAGGTCAGACCGCTCCGCCTTGGGAAGGGTCTCGCCATACAAGCGCTCGGCGGCCTCAGCCCTGTCCCCGGCCTCTTGAATGTTGGTCCGCAACTGCTTGGCCGCGGCTTCCGCCTGCGCGACCTTCCCCTGGGCCCTCGTAAGGAGATGCCGACTTTTCTCAGCACGCTCCCGAGCCGCATCAAGGTCAGCCTGAAGGTCACGAGCCAACTCGGCCAATACCGCGTCGGCATGAATGGGATGCTCCTTGGCGCCACAAACCGGACAAGGCTGTCCTGGCACCAATCCCTTCCTAAGATGCTGCGCGCTATCCGAGACAGCAGCCAATGCACGATCAGTCGGCGCCATCAGCGCTTTGACCTCAGCTTCGGCCTCTCCAATGCCCCGCTCTGCGTCCTGGACCTGCTTCGCTGCGGCATCTCTGTCCGCCTCGGCTGCCGCTAGGGATGTCTGAGCCGTTTGGGCCTGCGTTTGAGCCCTGTCGTAGTCTTCTGACGTGCGCTTCAGGTCGCCCAAAACAGTCAGTTGGTCGCCCAAGGCTTCGACTCGGCGGGCAGTGACCTCGGGAGCTAACCGCGTGAGGCGCTCCTGATGGTCCAAGATGTCGCGATGCAGGCTGGTCCGCGTCGCCTGGTCAGCAACATCCTGCTTCTCCGACTCGCTGAGGGCGGCCCGCAGCTTCTGCACCTCGGCATCAACCACACCAGCCTGCTGGCGAGCTTTATGGGCACTCCGGCGGGCCACATGCCGAACATCGAAGGCTTGGGTGATCTGGTTCCAATTCCGAACCAGCACCGCCGCCTGGGGCCGCGCCTCCAGGACAGCCTGGGCATCTTGCCGCCGGACCTGCGCTTGCGCCCTTTCGGCAATCAGGTCGCGCAACTGCACCAGAGCCTTGGAGTGCTCTTCCCCCGACGCCGCGGCCGCTTTCGCAGCATCGGCGACCTCCTGGCCAGCGCGGACGATGCGGCTGTCGAGGTCCGTGGCCTTGGACCAGATAGGACCGAATTCCTTGAAAACCCGCTCGGCCTCGTTCACGGCAGCCTGCGCTAGGTCCTGCTCTTGTCGGCGGGCAACAGCCTGCTGGGTGACTTGCTCCAAGGTGACCTGCGCTCGCGAAACCTCTCCCGCCGCCTTGGTCACGCTGGCTGCCGCTGTCCTGGCTCGGGCCCACGGAAGACGGAGCGGTTCAGCCTGGTCAATTCGCTCCAGGTCGGCACGATCTCCCGCTGCCTCCACGAGAGCGGCGTCCGCATCGGCCGCGACCCGAACAGCCTCTTCATGCCGCCGCTGAGCTTCTGCCAAGGCCTTATGGCGACCGACATCGGCCTCCAGGACCTGGCGTCCGGCTCGCGCTGCCTCAATGGCCGCCAGCAAAGCCTTCTCTTCGTCGTCAAGGGCCGTGCGTTGCTCTTCCGACAGAAGCTGGTGCTCAGCTCGGCGAGCCACCAACAGGTCGTGATCAGCCTTCGCCTTGCTGTATCGCTCGAAAACGCGAATCGATATGTCGCGGTAGATCTCCGTGCCCGTCACCTTCTCAAGCAGGGCACCACGGTCCTTGGTGTCAGCACGGAGGAAGGCATCGAAGTCTCCCTGGGCCAACAGCACCGTGCGGCGGAACTCGTCGTACGTGAGCCCCGTCAGCGCGGGAACCTTCGCCTCAACAGCTCTCGTCTGACTATCCAGCACCTGGCCATCGGATAGGCGCTGAACGCTGCGCTCGATGTTCTGTAAACGCCCATCCACCCGCCCTCGCGCCCGCCGGGCGATCCAGGTGGCCCGGTAGGCTTCGCCGTCGAGTCCGACGAAATCCACCATGGCATGGCCTTGCGACGCCCCTCTTCGCAGGACCCCGCGCGCATCACGAGCCTTGATCGCCTCGCCACCGGCGTCGGGCACATCCTCATTGCCACCCGTCAGGCCAAAGCGCGGACAATCCCCGTAGAGCGCGAGGCAAAGGGCATCCAGGATGGATGACTTGCCCGCTCCCGTTTTACCCGTGATGGCGAACAGGCCCGCCGACTTCAGTGGCTCAGCGGTGAAATCGATCTCGAACTTGTCGGCCAAGCTGGCGATGTTCTGGCCCCGAATGGCGAGGATCTGCATCGCTTATTCCCCCACCTGGGCATCGCGAAAAGCTGCGAGGTGGCGGGCATCTGGTGGCATGCCGTGCATGTCCTGGAACACGCTCACGAACAGCTCCTCGGGAGAGGTCTCGGCCAAAGACACCGGCGGAGCAGTTTCCGATGCGGCGCGGGCCGCCTGCTCGATCCTGACACCTGCCCGCCGGACGGCATGGCGTTCCAGCACCGTCTCGACTTCAGCCAACAGGTTGGGAACGGGGCGATCCGCCAGGAACCTGAGCCACACGAAAGGGTGACGATCCCGTGGAGCCGACGCATCGAGGTTGAGCGCCGTCAGGACCGCATCCAGGTCAGCCACACTCATCCCACCCCGCTCCGGCAATTGCAGGCAAGGGATGGGACGTGGGAGCGGTCGGTGGGTGGTCGTCACCCCATCTTCCCGGATATCGACCAAGGTGACGCCGTGATCGTAGCCGATCTCCGCCGCCGACAGGGGGAAGGGCGAACCGGAATATCTCACCCGCCCGTCACCGAGGTTCTGCGGCCGGTGGAGATGACCAAGAGCCACGTAGGCGAACGCGGGGTCATAGATCTCGGGAGGCACGGCGTGCTCGCCGCCGATCAGGATGCGCCGCTCCACGCCTTCGGATTCGGTTCCACCGGCACAGTGGAGGTGGCCGGTTGCAATGATCGGAAGTCCGCCTGCGCGGGCCTGTGCCTGGGCAGCCAGTTGCTGATGGAACGCCCGGGTCGCCGCGACGACGGGAGAACCGGCGGTGACTTCAGCACCCAGCGTGAGGCCAGGCAGATCGGCGGCGCGCAGGAAGGGGATAGCCAAAACCATCGCCCGCACCTGCCGACCGGCATCGGCGACCGGGATGAGATGACGGTCCATGTCGACCTGGCCATCCTTCCAGCGCAAGGTACCCAGAGCATGCACGCCGATTACCTGGAGCACGGCATCGGGCGCTTCCAAGCGGCCAGCCGGGTCGTGGTTCCCGGCGATCATCACCGTCGTCAGGTGTGGACGCCGCCGCCTGAACTTGGCCAGCGCCGAGTACAACATGCGCTGGGCATCACCCGAGGGGTTGATGCCGTCGAACACGTCCCCGGCGATGACCAGCACATCGACCGCTTCTTCCTCGATGACATCGGCCAGGTGGTCCAGGAATGCCTGGTGCTCCACCTCACGGGTCCAGCCACTTAGCGTCTGCCCGATGTGCCAATCAGCGGTGTGTAGGATGCGCAAGGTGGTCCGCCATCTTCAGTTCCAGGCCCCAAGGTATTCCACTGCGGTCGCCTGACTGAAAGCACCATATCGAGGTGGGTGGAAAGTATCGCTTATTGACGTCCTGCTGCTACCAAGAGCCTGTTCTATTAGCTATTTTTGGTCGCATCCATACCGTCTTGCGCAGAGCCTCGACCTCGCACACTAAAGCACCCTGCTTGGTCGCCGCGTACCACCAGCGCCGTCCCGTGAAGTGGAAGACACCAGTCTGGATATTCACCCACACCACCACGTCCTCCGGACAATGAGCCGATGCCCACCGCTCCATCTGGAACCGCGCTACGACACCCAGCCATGGCCGCCATGATGCCAGTAAGCAGCAGCCCGATGGCCAATAGCGCAGTGAGGACAGCCTGTTGGGTTTTCGGCGCCCAAATATCCCGTATGCTCCTCTCCGTCGTTGTATTTATAACGCGAGGCGCTATCATCTTAAACGTGCTAAAAAATATGTTTTTCAACGATGCGCTCAATAGTCCCGATTGCCGCCACTCGATGCAGTCTAGTCTTCAGATCATCGGCAGAGACTTTTGGAAGCGGGTATCATGGTGGTCGCTAGAGATAACGTTAACCGTACACCGGCCAGTCAGGCAACAAAACCATGTAATGGGGAGGTTGCCTGCCGAGATAATTTTGAGGTATTGAATATGAGAAATATGTCTCTCAGCCCGACTGCACTTTGGCAACTTACCCCATGCGAATTTAATGAGTGGAGAATTCAGAACGACATACCATTTCTTTTTCAATTCCTACAGAAAAAATTACCTTTATTTGATAAATGGATAGAGCATTGTGGCATAGATTATAATATTTTGATGAAAGTTATCCCGACTGGCGATCTTTTTAAGGGAGACGAGAGAAAGATCATCGTAAAGAAAATTGATCTCACCGGATCTAACATCCAAGTTTACGAATGCTTTTCCGAAAGCCAAAATAAAGTTGCTGATTCCCATATAGGAACAGAACAGGATAATAATGAAATTATCGGGACCATAACTCCATATTTCTTATGGTTGAAATATAATGGTGATCATGGTGGCTATTTCTGTCACGATCAGATGAATAAACAATATTCTAACACATTCGTCTACAATCTTCATGAAATTGACCCGTTAAATAGATCTAAAGCCTTTCTCTTCAAAGAATTCGATGCTTTGAAACTGGGCCAAGTCGAAATACAATCTATGGTTCATATATCTGGAAGAAATCTTGATTTCACGGACATGGATTCCATCACCATAACGGGCGATTTTCATGGCTCCCTTCAGGCAAATATCAGCTATAGTTCGTGCCAAAATATGAAAATTACCGGAGCGCAGTTGGCATTTTTTACATTTTATCAATGCCATATGGATAAAATTGAAATATATGAGTCCCGTATTCAAGACTTTTACTTCTGCTGTGCTGGGAGAATTACAATAACCGCGAAAGATTCCCAGATCATAAAGATGAAATTTAAAGATACGACTGTCGTACCTCTTCTTTATAACTGTGAACTAAGAGAGGTCAATTTCTCTAGCAAAAAAGATGCGCCACCGCATGACACAGCATCTACATATAGGCTATTAAGAATAGCTTTCCAAAATAGCGGCATGCGCCGCGAGGCGTCAGAGTCTTACTACAAAGAAAGGATATTTGAGCGCAAATCTTATTTCAGACCATATTTGGAGCATAGATCCAAATTCTCAGGTATATACAATGGAAATCTCATGGATTTTATTAAAAAATATAAAAACAATATTATAGATAAAAATACATTTCGGAACTTATTGTATAAATATCTTAAGTCCACTTTTAAACTATATACTTTGCCAAAGTATCTATTTCCGTTAATAGCGTTCAGATCTCATTGGATATATTCCATGATTGACTATCTTATTTGGGGGTATGGAGAGCGCCCATCTCGTATTTTCTCTCTGGCCCTGTTTTTGATAATTTTATACGCTTCTGGATATCATTATCTTCCATGGCCCGACGATGAAAAGGGATATCGGATAATATTAGACTGGGTTGACAGTTTATATTTTTCTACAGTCACATTCACCACTCTTGGATATGGAGATATTACTCCAAAGACAACACTGCTGAAGATATTATGTTCCTCCGAATCTCTTTTAGGCGCTGCTACAATGGGACTCGCCGTTGCTGGCTTTTCCAATCGTAGTAGATACTAAACAAATGACGGTGAGCCTGCCGCGAAGGACAAAGAGGCTATCCATTTGCTCGGTGATGGGAACAGCGACGCTGACCTTGCAGCCGAACCCGCAGAGGACACAGCCCTTGCCAAGGCATTCGACCTCGGGAACGTGGAGGGAATAAACTTTCTGCCCGCGCTGGCGTTGGGTCTGCTGCTGACTTTAGTCGCTAGGTCGCGCCAGGGGTCATAGCGGGCCAAAAGAGATGCGGGCGTCGAGGCTCTTGGCGATCTCGTGGTTAATGTTCAACAGCCTGCTAGGCTATCGTCGCATTATCTTATTCCAGTCGATCTCATATTCGGCAGCTGCAAGCTCTCTGCCGAGGGCCAGCTTCCAAGCGCCCGATGCATCAAACTCCGTCCATAATGCCCCAGCGAAATCACTGGGGATGGAGACCGCTCCCTTCTTTATGGCGCAGACGCGAGATCTCCCCAGCTTGCCGATGAAATATCCCAGCTCCAGCAAAACATTCTGGCGGGCGCGGGGCTCAAGCTCTCCATCCTTAACGCACCCCTCATCGTCGGGCGTCAGCAGAACCACAGCGAATCCAACATCGCTGTGGGCCTCAACTTTCTCAATAACCGTCTGTCCCTTATTCGCTTGTTCATGAAGTATAATTGGCCTGAAGCCAACTCCCTCAAGGAAGCGAGCAACGGATTCCCGGATAGCAACATCATGACCGTGAACAATAAATATCTTATCCGATTTCGGGAGCAGGATTTTCGGCTGATGGGTCGCGTTACTCATAACGTAGTCCTTGTAATCTCTAGCGAATGGCACAATTATCTGTCTCGTCAAATTGTGAATGCCATTAATTATTTTTGAACCGCCGCTAAAGAATTGATGACTAATGTGAATCATTGATTCTGGATCATCCGCAAGGCTCTCGACCATAAGAAGTTGAAGACCCAGCGTCTTCTCGTGGTCATCCGGCCATTGGAGTTTAGCCGTACCAACCATACCTCCCTGGGTCTTCTTACTTTCTTCCAAAAATTTTTTCAGATCCAAGCCATTCGTCAAACGGGCATTCACCTCCTTAAATTGGTCATCTCGCAAGAGGCGGCCGATATTCTTAATAGGACGTTCATAAGATTGAAGACTGGAGCCCTGAAGATCGAGAATGGCGTTGTTTATTGATTTAAATATGTCATTGCCGCTCATCATCTTCCTCTTCTTCCTGATTATCTCTAACTTCCTGCGCCTTCTGAATTATCTGATCCCTCATCGTTTCCTTAATTTGGTCCATCATTGGTCCGGCAAATGGATTTGAAGAGTATCTACCAAGCTTCTCTTCAATTATATGCTCCATATCCTGGATAGCAACTTCGATGCTACCTGGATCTTCAGGGTCGAACTTTACCGTCCCAATTTCGCCATCCAACTCAGACAGAGCTTTCTGAAACTCTTTCATGTCGTTAGTCACCTTGTTTAAGCCCTTAATCTCGAATGCCATCATTAACCTTCCATCATTGAAGTGAGGTCCATAGAAACACCTGCTCCTAGTTGCGCTGTTCGCAGACACAGCGGACTTTCCTGCCCATCAGGACAAAACGCGCACCGTCTAGCGATACGCTTCCTCCTCCCACTTCCTCCGGGCCTCCGCCGCGTCGTCCCATCCCTGTAACCACTCAGATCGGCCACCACCGCGTTCAAGCGGACAGTCCTCCCGCCGAACGCCGTCATGGAACGCTTTGTCCCCCGCAGCACGGGTGGGCGGCATATCCAGCCGCAAAGGCCATCCACTGGCCTTTCGCGCAGCCGCAGCGGCCTGCTGCTCCTCCGCCGTCATATGCTTTCGGCGCCGCACCCGATACCCAGCCTGCTCGTCCATATCGACCTCCCGCTGAAACTCACCGTCTCGTAGAACCTCAGGCAGCCACCTTCGTCATATCCCGAAGCTGCTCCCACTTGCCGGACAGCGCAGGCATGGGCGGGCAACGCAGGTTTATCTTCACGAAGGGCTCCCCGTTGGCATGCAAACCAAGCGCTCGGCCGCTGTCTACCCGAACCCAGAGGCGATGCGGCATGTCCGGATGCTGGGACCAACGGTGGATCTCCTGCGCGTTTTCCTGGGAGAGGAAATCAGCCGCATTTTTCAGGTCCGCCCAGAACTTTGGAACTTCGCGAATTAGTCGCTCCGCCTGCCGGGAAAGGTCCATCACTTCCTTTCGGGTCCAGGTGCAAACGACAGCGGGGTCGGAATAAATGAGCGACGCGGCGCACTTGTGGAGCTGTTCCCACCGCTGGCGCCAGCCCTTCGTACCCCGGACGAACTCCTGTCCCCGTAGCTGACCGACAACCACAGTCGTGAAGTTGCTGGTACCGCCCGATCCTGCAAGCCCAAGCCTAGGAACCATTCCGCCCGTGGCTTTGACTTCCACCGTCAGCCGACCATTGTTCTGCTCACAGGCCCTCTTCAGCAGCCCCTCAGTCGTCGGCAGCCGATGCAACACCTGCCGCTCCCGCGTGAGGTGCTTTACCGCCGGTTCCAGAGCTTTCAGGTCCGCAACCAGTTCTTCTGCCACCGGTATGACCGCCTCCATCAACCAGAACGCCGCCTGGTCGTAGCGCTGGGCATTGCGGAAGGTGCGCTGCATCTGCCTCATCCGGACACCGCCAAAATGATTGCCAGCGCAACACCACCCCACGCACCGAAGGGAACCGTCATCGACTCCCCATATGTACGCCCCTTCAAGGAACTTGGGCTTATCATCGCAAAGGCAGCAAGGAATGAGCTTCCCTTCAGGACGTACCTCTGCCCTGACCGCAAATTGAAGAACGATCTCCCATCGCAGCGCTAAGTCGGGCTTTCCCTTGGCCAGCTTGGGCCAAGCCTCTGGTTGGCCTGTCTCATCAATGAATCGCTGAATGTCTTCACGCTCGCGGAGCGTGGGGGCTTCTCTATAGGGGCCAACGAACTCTATCGGTTCACCAGGCATGAGCATCCTCCATCAAGAAGTGATCAGAGCCCCCATCTTGTTATTGCAACGGAGCATACCACACCAAATCGTGATGTTCACACTACGTTCTTAGCGGCATTGCTAGGATACCGTTGCCCTGCGACAAAGCCGACATCTTTACCCACATGCCGCAGCAGCTTGCTCGCATAACGCGCAATCTATAAGCTTAGGCGATAGTTTCCAGCTGCAAGGGCTCCCCGAATGCGCCGTCTCGTTGCCGCCATTCTGATGACCACTCTTCTAGTCAGCCCAGCTGCCCTAGCCGCTGAAGGCAAGCACTATTCCGACCCGGCCGCCGCAGCCAAGGTCTGCAAGTCGCCCGTGGTGTGGGTCAACCCCAACTCGGGCGTCTATCACCTCCAAGGCAGCCGCTACTACGGCACCACCAAAGACGGCTTCTATATGTGCCAGAAGGCCGCCGAAGCCGCTGGAAACCGCCAGGCTGAAGGGCACTGACGGCTTCGCTCACGTGAAGCCGTTGATCGACAACACCCCACTTGAGGAGGCAGCCTGCCATATGCCCGGCGGCGCCTATCTCGATTCCGCGATGAAATTCAGGACAACCATGTCAGCTCAGAGTGTGCTCCGGATCGGAATCCTTGCCGCGGGCCTGGCGCTTACCCACAGCACCATGGCCAAGACCTTCGAATTCCGGGGCCATACGCTGGGAGAGCCGATTGAGTTGTCATTTCCCGATTGGCGAAACAAAGACCCTTACGGGATCAGAGGCTGCCATGACGAAGTAGTATCCGGCTACTTGGCATGCCCTGAGAAACGGGAAGCCGTAGATCCAAGAAGCTCTCTCGGATCATATAAAATTGGCGACGTTGAAATAGATCGCATTAATTATGATTATTATGACGGTAAATTAGCTTCCATCGATGTCGGATTTAGCATTGTAAAATTTGAAACGATTAGAAACATGATGGAAGGAAAGTATGGCAAGCCAAATCGGGATGAATACGTAAATACGTATGGCGGATACGGTCTAATTTTTAACAATAGGCAATGTGATTGGAGTTTTCCTCAGGGCACCCTTAGATTGTCGCTCTATTATCTAGATATGCACATGTCGCGGATTGAATTCATCAATCCGACCGTTGAGGCCAAAATCAAGAAGGACAAGGCCGCAATCGATAGGCAGAAGGGCGCGAAAGGATTCTGAGTGAGTTTATTAATGAAATCTCTGGCGATCTCGAACGTGTGCCAGGCGGCACGGCATAAGCGCCGGTGCTGATGATCAGTTTGTGCTGAGAGAGTATTGACCTGACAGTCCCGGCCACACCGGCCACCGCGGGGGCCGGTGTGGCCATGCTATCTCTGGTGGGGTTTGATGGAGTTGCTAGCAACATCAACCCAGAGACCGGAGAGCGACATGACCACGGCACAGAAGACGGCACAGAAGGTAGCACGCCGTAAGCTGAGCCTGCTTGAACTTGCGTCCGACCTCGGCAAAGTCTGCAAAGTCTGCAAAGTGATGGGCTACAGCCGACAGCAGTTCTACGAGATGCGCGGAGCTATCAGACCTTTGGGGCGGACGGCCTGATCGACCGTCCGCCCGGCCCGCGCGGCCCCCATCCCAACCGCGTGTCGGCGGAGGTGGAAACGGCGGTACCAGATCACGCCCTGGCCCATCCCTGCCACGGCTCCCTGCGGGTGGCCCAGGAACTGCGGCATCGTCGAGCGCCTGCACCGCACGCTGCTGGGCGAACTCTTCCGCGGCCGACGCCGCCGCACCTGGTTCGATACCATCGAAGAGATGCAGGGCGTGCTCGACCAATACCTGGTCGTCCACAATACCAAGCGCCCCACCAGGGGCGCGCCATGAAGGGACGTACGCCCCTCCAGGCCTTCCGCGACGGTATCCCCAAGCCACAGAAGGAGGCGCCCGAAGCAAACCTCAACCCGCCGCCTGATAACCTCACCAGACGGGGCGACTGTCAGAGGATAACCGTCTCTGTACAATCTAAAGGCACCGTGGGACAGCGGCTCGCCAATCACGAAATGGCTGACGACAGAGCGACAAATTTGAATTTGAAGGGCGAGTTACCCTCAGCCAGCATTCCACTGGCGACACTCTCAAAATCTTCGTCCGTTCCGTCGGTCTGCTCCATGGCCCGCAGAGAATCATCAGACAGCGACATGACGTACCCAACTTTGTCGGCCCCAGCAGCGATGGTGTCCAGCTTCTGCTGGGAGTCCGTGGCGAGGTGGACAATCAGCAGGGCGAGCATCTGCTGAATACGTTGGTCCGTGTGCCCATTGGCCAGGACTGCATCCGCGATCGAGAATTGAGCTGCATGGGAACCATTCTTGAAATTCCGATGCTTATACAGCTGGGTGACTAGTCGTTCAGCCTTTTCGCGAGCGTCAGAAAGTCTTGCTCGCTCGATACCAAATTGAACGAGATACGGGGGCTCAACGGCCCTCTCGTCGAAGCCAGCGGCCATCTTGAGGAAAAATTGGATCACGTCAGACATATAGGGCCCTTAATCGTTGGGTAATGGATTGCATTCACCCCGCATTTAAACTTCCTCGTCCTCACCTTCAACTGGCAAATCGATACGACAGAATTGGGCCTTCTGATACGCTATCATTTTTAAGTTTCGAAACAGGATGGATGACTTCCCGTCCTTCGAGGTCCAAGCATTCTGGTCAGCCTTCCAGGTCCCAAACACGATGTATCGGCCGCCGACCTCGAATTCGGACATAAATCTCTCCGGCACAAAGACCCGAGGTGCGATGATGGATGTCCCCTTCGTCCGGCCGGGCATGCCCTGGCCTTCCCCGGAACCGGCCGGGCAGCTGTCCCTTGCGCAACCCGATGCCGAACTCGGGTCGGAAACCTGGAGATTCTTGATAACTTACTGGAAATAGATCAATATTTTCTCGCACGCGAATTTGTTGACGTAATTCGCAACCAGTCTGCCTTTCCTTGATCAATCTGGATTTCTATGAAAAGGGATGTTAGCCCCTGGTCATACCGCCAAGGATAGGGTAAATTTCTCCCGTTTTCCAGGGTATAATTCCCCCACGACGCCGCTTCCGCCTCAGGGTAAATTTCCCCACATGACCACCGCCGCCAAAGTCATCCTGAACGCCGCCGCGCCCAGCCCATTGGCTGAGCGGCTGGGCCGTCGCCTGTCGGCGCTGAACCTGGGCTATGCGGAGTTCGAACGGGCGGCCGGCCTGAACGAAGGCACCATCAAAGGCATCATGTACGGCAAGTCCGCCTCCCCCCGCGCCGATACCATCTACAAGATCGCGCGCGGCCTGGGCTGCCGAATCGAGGATTTGATCGGCGAGAGCCGATTGGGCAGCGACTCGGGCGACGAGGCTGGCCGTCTCGCCACTCCGCCCCCTATCCCCTATGCCGGGCAGGAACCGCCGCCGTTGCCGGAACACGCGGTGCTGGACGCCGTGCTGGACAAGGTGCGGGCGGCCTACCGTCAGGGCGACCTGGACTTGGCCGCTCAGTTGGTGCGCCTGTTCCAGTTGGACCTGGAAAAGCTGAAGATCGAACGCGAGATCGCCCAGCGCTGAGGCGTTTGCGGCGCCGGCCGTCAGCATGACGCCCATCCCAGGCAGGCGGCCAGGTCGCGGCTGAGCAGCATATCGGCCGGGCGGTCGTTTGCCTCCGCCATAGCCGCCGAATCGGCCGGCAAGGCGTCCACCAGATAGAGGCGCACGCGCAGACCGTTCGGGACTGTGGCTGTCTCCAATGCGACCCAGGCATCGGCGGCGATGGCCGCGCCCCCGGCCACCTGGTGCAAGGATGGCACCATGTCCACCTGCCGGTGCCGGGTCAGCGACAGCAGGGTCCACGGCCAGGCATCGCTGACCACCGCCACGACCGGCACGCCGCCCACAATGACCCGCAGGCGCCGCCCAAGGGGCGGCACCTCAGGCGTGCCGGGATAAACCTCCCCAGCCAGGGGCAAACGCCGCTGCGACACGCGACCGGACATTCCACTCCTCTATCCCGCAATGGCCCCGATCCTGTTCCGGGATGCCGTTCCCTAATACTGGCCCGGCCCAGATCTGCCCCAATGGGACAGCCCAAGCGCCAAGCCCTGCAAATCGTACGTCCTCGATAAATCTTTGGCCGAAACTCCCGGTTAACGTGCGCCACAAGGCCTAGAATGCCTTTCGGCGTGCTTGCTATATGTTCTCTATACGTTCTCATTTTGATGGGGAGTGGTCAAGCGGTGGCCGATGCGCCGCGGACGGAGCAGACAGGAGAACATTCCGCGATTAGGGCATTTTTACCCGAATTTCCTTGACGGGGTATTTTTCTCCTGCCAGGGTAATCCTCACCGGCCGGCGCTTCCCCATCGGCGCCGCCCGGCGATGGCGATCCGCCCCTGCCCCTCCCCGGGCGGGTCGCCCCCTCCCCGGGGTGGGCAGGCGCCGATCGGCCGCCACCGCCCCGGGGTTCCTTTTGACAGTCAACGACGGAGCCTGCCCCCATGTCGTCCGCGTCATCCGCGCCGCCTGTTCCCATCGCCGCCGCCCCGCCCGCGCGTGGCTTGGCCATGCCGCCCCTGGCCGCTCAAATTCCAACCCTGGCGCGCCATCTGGCGCACGCAGCGCTCAGCGTCCGCTTGGCCAGCCGGCGGCTGGATCAGGGTCACGGCCAAGAGGCCCGTGACGAGTTGTTGGAAACGGCGGCGCCCGCACTGGAGCAGGCGCTGGAAGGCATAGGCCGGCTGGAAGCGACACTGGAGGCCCACGGCCAGGTGCGGGAAGTGGACTTGCGCCCGGCCGCCACCTTACGCGTGCGCATGGAGGCGGCGACCAGCCTGCTGAAACAGGCAGACGTGCTGGCCCGGGCTGGCCTGGCCGAGGAAGCGGGCGACAGCCGCGAAGCGGCGCTATGGACGCTGGAAAGGGGCCTAGCCCTGGTGCCGCCTTTCAGCCCGGCGCCCTCGCCGGCAGCGGACATTCCCATCCGCGCCCTGCCGCCCCGCTACCCGGCCACTCCCGCCATCGGAATGGCGCCACCCTGAGTCGCGCCGGATGGGATCTCAACGGCGCACCACGGTGGTGCCGCCGCTGCCCCAGGCGCTGACCCCCAGTAGGAAGCCGAAATCGTACCAGCGGCCGGGGTTGGGATAGGCGTAGACCCGCGTATCGGAAATCAAGCTGTAGAGGAAACTGAAAGGCGCGATCAGTCCGTGCAGCAAGCCATAGAGGAAGCCCGGCAACTCACGGCCCGCCATGGGCGGTGGCTGGGTGGCGCAGGCGCTGAGCAGCAGCCCGGCGCCCAAAATGCCCGCTCCCATCACCAGAGGCTTCAACCAGTGCCGGCGTCTCCGCACGACCTCAGGAGACACGCTCTGAAGGGATGACGCGGACTGGAGTGTGGACCGTTCCATCTTGGCCTCCCGGCAAGGACGATAGACATCATCTGTCACCATCACTGTCCGGGCTCGCCCGCCGCAGGCCAAGGCCCCTAAAAGGTGGCCCGGGGCCCTAGACATTGGTCAGAAGGGCCCTTGCCACCGGGATCCGGAAGTGGGGGCCAAACGGCGGACCTCAGGCGCGCCTTTCAGCACATGCCCGCGCCACCAGGGCGTCCCGACATGGGCGCGATAGCGATCGTAGGCCGCCGCGTCGGCGAATGCCTGGAAGGTGATGAACACCGCCTCCCCCTCCCGCACCGGCAGGCGGGGGAAATTGTTAGGTTCAGGATTGGTGACGAAGGCCGCCAGGACGGGACCGCCCGCCGCCGCCAAAGCCGGCCCCCCGTCGCGGGCGAAGGCGTCGGCCAAATCCTGGGCCGCTGCCGCGTCATGGGCCGGGAACGGGTAGTACAGGGTGGCGACCAACATGCCGTGCCCTGCCGGCGGCGCGCCGGACGGCGCCGGCGCGGGCGGTAGGGGGGGCGCTGGGCCGGGCGTCACCGCTGGCGGCACCGGCGTGACATCGGCGAAGCCTGAACCCGCGATTGCCGGCCGGAGCAGCAGGACGTTGTCGGAATCCAGCATGGTGGCGTTCGCAGCCTCGCGGTACGCCTGCCATACGGGTCCGCCATAGAAGGCGGCCAAGCCGGTGGCGCGGGCCGACATGTCAGGGAAGCCCCGCAGCCAGACGAAGCGGTCGGGATCGTCCAGGTCGCGGAACTGGCCCACCACCCGCAGACCCGCCGCCTCCTGCCCTGTCCGGAAATAGCGGTCGAACAGGTCGATCAAGGCGTCCCGCTGGCCGGGCTTCAGGGTGTACTGACGCAGTTCCAGAACAGCGCAGCAGGCGGCGGCGGGGCCGGTGACCGGCGAAACCTTGGCCTTCGGCACCGGTGCCTCCGCCCGCAGCGCCACCTTCAGGGGTAGGGCGTCGGCCGGCATCAGGTCGGGCGGCCAGGCCAGCGCCCGGTCGGCCACGCCGGCGCCGACCAACAGGGTCAGGGCCAGCAATACGGCGGTCTGCAGTCTCATGGTGGTTTTCCTTATTCTTGTCGTTTGAGCTGTCGGTCACGCTAAAACCTCAAGCAAAGTTGAGGTCAAGCCCCTTCAAGCGCGCCCCTTCAAGCGCGGGTGAAGGCCAGGGTCCAATTGGTTTCCCAGCTGCGGCCCTCATCGGCCGACCACGCCTGCTCCCACAGGGCGGAGGAGGTGGTGATGCGCGACCAGATCACCCGCGCCTGAACCGGCCGACCCAACAGCGGATCGAAATCCTGGCCGCGAAAGTCACCCCGACGGCCGGCGAACAGGCCGCCGGTGAAACGGCCGATCAGGGGGGCCTGCAGGGTGCCGGTGCGCCCGTCCACCCGATGAAAGGCCCAGTGCCGGGCCGCCGGGTCGTACAGGCGGAAGGTGACGGCGGCACCGGGCCGGTCCGCCGGAGCCGGCAGTTCCAGTTCGTCCAGGCAGGCCAGGCCGCCCAGCATGACTTGCCCGTGGGCGCTGGCCCGCGCCTCGTCCCAGCGGTCATCGCCCACCCAGCGGTTCAGCCGGCGGCGGCTCAGTACCGACCAGCGGCCAGCCAGGAAGTCGAAATCGCCTGCCCCCGGACCGCCCGTGAGCAGATCCGGCTGGTCCGGATCGGTCGGGCGGCGGTCGACGGTGGGCAAGTGCTCCGCCCGTGCCGGGGCGGCGAAGGCCATGAGGCCGGCACCCAGCAGGGCGGCTCGGCGGGTGGGGGTAAGGGTGCTGGTGTCGTGCATGGAAACGGTCCTCCGCGACGGGAAAACCGGGCGATTTGTCCGGTGAACGCACTTTACCGGACAAAACATGACATCCTTTGTCAGGTATAATCTGCTAGTTTGAAATTCATGCGCGCCAGCCGTCTTCTTTCCCTGCTCATGCTGCTTCAGACTCGGGGTCGCCAGACCGCCCAGGCCCTGGCCGATGAGCTTGAGGTCACTGTCCGCACCATCTATCGGGACATCGACGATCTGAGTGCCGCCGGCGTCCCCGTTTACGGCGACCGGGGCCGCACCGGCGGATTCCAGCTGCTGGATGGCTACCGCACCCGTCTGACCGGCATGACGGCGCAGGAGGCGGAGAGCCTGTTCCTGGCGGGCCTGCCGGGGCCGGCGGCGGAACTGGGCCTGGGCGACACCCTGGCCGCCGCCCAGCTGAAGCTGTTGGCGGCCCTGCCCGAACCGGGGCGCCAGACGGCCTCGCGCCTGAACGCCCGCATCCACCTGGATCCGGTGGGCTGGTTCCAGGAACCGGGCAAGGTCGACATCCTGCCCGACATCGCCCGGGCGGTGTGGAACGAGCAGGTCATCCGCATGCGCTATGAACGCTGGGCCGGCATCGTGGAGCGCACGGTGGAACCGCTGGGGCTGGTCCTGAAAGGGGGCGTCTGGTACCTGGTGGCCCAGTCCCACATGGAGACGGCGCAGACGAAGGCCGGCAAGCCGGCGGGCGGCCCGCGCACCTACCGCGTTTCCAACATCCTGGCCCACACCGTGCTGGACCGGCGCTTCCCCCGGCCGGCGGATTTCAACCTGCCGGCCCATTGGCAGGAATCGTTGCAAAGCTTCGAGGCCGGTTTGTACACCGGCACGGCGCGGGTGAAGGCCACGGCGGCCGGCCTGAAATCCCTGCGCAATTTGGGCCCGGCCTTCAACGAGCGCATCACCGCCACCCTGTTGCCGGCCGACGCCGATGGCTGGGCCGAGGCCGACATCCCCCTGGAGGCAGTGGAATGGACCGCCCGCCAGTTGCTGGGCCTGGGCCTGACGGTGGAGGTCCTGGGCCCACCGACACTGCGCGCCCATATGGGGGAAATGGCGGCAGAGCTGCACCGCCGCTATGCCGCGCCCTGAAAGGAAAAGAGCACCGGCGTCGCCACCGGTGCCCCTTCCAGACTTATGCCCCCACGATCAGTAGGTGACCGTCATCTTGGCGGAGATGAAGCGCGGCGGCGCCGGCTGATAGCTGGGCAGATTAGCCGCGACGCCGTTGTAGGGCTGGGCGTTATTGCCGAAATTGATGCCGCCCAGGTAGCGCTTGTCGAACAGGTTGGTGACCGACAGCACCAGCTTGGTCGCGAACCGTCCGGTCAGCGCTTCCGGCAGGGTGTACCCGGCCGCGACGTCGAAGGTGTAGAACGACGGCACCTCTTCATCATTGGTCAGGGTGCTGAAGCGGTGGGCCGTGTACTTGCCCTGGATCTGGGCGAAATAGCTGTCCCGCTCATACCGCAGCAGTCCGGAAACCAGCCATTCCGGCGTGTCCGTCAGCTGCTTGCCCGCCGTGGGCAAGGGCACCGTCGAGCCGTTGGCCAGACCGACATACAGGTCGTTCTTCAGGTGGCTCTGGGTATAGGCGGTGGACATATAGGCGGAGAAGCCGTCGATGGGCTTGGTGCCGACCTCGGCCTCCAGGCCCTTGATGATGACGCCGCCGATGTTCTTCGACACCGTGGTGTTGGCGGTCACGTCGAACAGCGACTGCTGCCGGTTGGAGTAGTTGGTGTTGAACACGGTGACAGAGCTGATGAACCATTCCCCGGCGTAGCGGTAGCCCGCCTCCAGATCCACGGTGGTTTCCGGCTGAATGGTAGAGAGGTTCACGCCCGGCGTGTACAGCGCGGAATTGTCGGTGGCGCGGAAGGTCTGCGTGGCCGACGCGAAGATCTGGTTGCTGTCGTCGATATGGTAGACGGCGCCGGCGCTGGGCACAAATTTGCCCTGGTCCAGTTCCGGATGGGTCGGCGCGATGGCGTTGGCGTTCGCGGTGCGCAGGCTGAGCGGCAGATAGTTGATGCCGCCGCGGTTGATCTGCGAATGCTGCAGGCCGACGCTGAGCGCCAGCTTGTCATCGAACAGGTTCAGGGTGTCGACCACGAAGGGGCGCACCACTTCCGTCGTCGTCTTCTGGTCCTGGGTACGGACGACGCTGCCGTCGGCGCGGAACACATGCTCGTTGTAGAGGTCGGGCCACAGGCTGACGGGATTGCCATTGGGGTCAACCGACAGCAGCGGCTTCCATTCGCGCAGCTTGCCAGTTTCGTACTGGAAGCCCACCACCAGCTCATTGTGGCCATAGGTCCACTTGCCACGGGTGACGAAGCCCGGGCGCATCTGCTGCTGGGCGAAGAGGTTGTAGAACAGCTTGTTGTCCAGCGTGTCGTGATCGCCGTTCAGGTCGATGCCCTTGAACGCCTGACCCGGAACGCCGAACTGCGCCGCGTTGGTTTCGGAGAAATAGCCGGCGGTGCCGCCGCCGCCGAAGCCGTACCAGAGATAGGGCTGGACATCGAGGCGCAGGTTGTCGGTCAGGGCGAAGTTGCCCTTCACCGACACCACCAGGTTTTCGAACGGGTTGGTCGCCAGCTTGTAGTAGTTGGAGCGCTGGGTCAGCAGCGGCCCGTTGTTGTCGTTCTGCACCGTGCCGGTCGCCGCCGGGGCGGTGGGGGCGAAGGCGGTGGCGAAGTTGAAGTCATAGCCGTACTGGGCGATCTGCGCCTTGGTCAGTGCCTGGTACGAATAGGTTTCGGCCGTGTTGTAGAAGGCGCTGAGCGCGATGCGGCTGCTGTCACCGATGTCGTGCGCGATGGAGGCGTCGACATGCTGGCGCTTGGTCGTGCCCTCGCCACGCCACACGTCCACCTCGGCATTGGAGTAGGAGATGAAGGCCTTGGTGCGGAAGCCGAGGTCGCCCGTATCCACGCGCACGAACTCGCGGCGCAGGTTGTTGTCGCCCAGCGCCTGCTGCAGCGTCACATGGAAATCGTCGGACGGCTTTTGAATGACCATGCCGATGTTGCCGCCCGTCTCACCCACGTTGGGCGTGTCGGCGTCACCGGCACCCTGCATGATGTAGACCTGGGACAGGTTCTCGGCGTCGATGTATTCCTGCGGGTAGACGTTGAAGGTGCCGCTGTCGTTGACCGGCACGCCGTCCAGGATCAGGCCGATCTGGTTGGATTGGAAGCCGCGGACGGAGATGGCGCCACGGCCGGTGCCGGTGGCGTCACGGCCGTTGGAGTTCACGCCCGGCGCCAGGTTGATCAGCTGGAAGGGGTTGGCCGCCGCGGGCTGGTCCTGGATGAACTTCTGCGTGACGGAAGACGCGGACTTCGGCGCCTCCTGCATCGTGATCTGGCCGGTGGCGCTCACGGGGCGGCCGCCGGTGATCAGGATGGTTTCCACGTCGCCGGCCGACGAGGCCTCCTGCGCCATGGCGCCCCCGCACACCATCACGTTGAGGGCGGCACCCGCCAGCAGGATGCGGCGCAGGCGCAAGCGTTCGCGGGCGGCGACGCCGCCCGGCGTGAAAGTCGTCATGAGAATCCCCCGATCTTTTCCTACCGGCGCCCTGCTTCCCAAGAGGCCGCCAACCAATGTTTGTGCATCTGCACTAACATTGGAGTGTTGCAGTTTCAAGGCGTTGGAAGAAAAGGTCGGTTGCCGTACGTCCTTTGCGCTTCGCGGTGGCGAATTCGCCCAGAACTTGATCAAATGGTCAGGTTTTGTGACTGTTTTCTGACCGTCCGGTCAGGCAAATTGTCGCACCTGCAAGCCAGGCCCGTCGCACGGAAAAGGCGAATCGGGGCAAAAACGCGATGGTTGCCGAATTGGAAGCGACAGGCGCCGGTCATCCCGCCTTTTTCCCCTTGGCCTTGCGCGGCAGATCCGCCACCTCCAGCCGGCCATCGGCCACGGCCTGTTTCAACGCGCCATGATCCGCGGCGCTGATCTCGGCATAACCGGCGGCAAAATCCGCCACCGCGTCGTCGAAAGTTCCGGAATTGCCGAGGTAGCCCGCGATCAACGCCGCGTCACCGGAACGGGCGTGGGCGCGCGCCAGCGTAGCGCCGCACAGGGTGGCGTAGAAATCCAGCCGGTCATCCTCCATCAGCGTGCTGGCCGACGCCAGCCGCCGGTCCTTCAACTGGCGGATATAGAATTGGCGTCCGGCCTCATCCGCCGCCCACCCCAGGAACCCGTCGCTGACCGTCTGCAGGGTCCGCTGGCCCACCACCACCCGCTGGCCCTGGTTGGCGTAAGGCGACGCGCCGGCATAGGGCGCCAGCACCGACGCGGTCGCCTCCTTCACCTGCAGGAACAAGGGGTGTCCGTCAGGGTCGACGAACAGGCCGATGGCGCAGAAGGTGCCGACGGAGCCCACGCCTACGACCTTGAAGGCCACGTCGGCCAGCTGATAACGGTCGATGAGGAAACGGCGTTCCTCAGGCAAGGTGTCCCGGTAACGGGTGAACAGCGCGCGGGCGCGCAGTGCCGCCTGGCCCTGGCGGTCCGTCTCTTCGTCAAAATGATAGATCAACGGTGGGGCATCACGGATGCGGGCCTGGCTTCCGTCGCCCTGGGCCAGGCGGGGAAAATCGTCGCCGGCGGACGGGGTGGCGGCCGCCTTGGCCAACAGGTCCATCTCCTTGGCGCGCGTGGCCTCATCGTTGATGCCCTGGACCATGGCGGTGATGTCCACCCGGCTGGACCATGCCGTCAAGGGATCCAGCCCCGCCAGTTCCCCCATGCGCAGGCGATAGGCGGTGACGGCGGCGCGCGCCATGTCCTTGGCAGCACCAGGCGTATGCCCCGCGTCCCGTGCCGCCAGCACCAGCGAAGCGGCGAGCCGCTTCACATCCCATTCAAAGGGCGCCGACAGCGTCTCGTCAAAGTCGTTGAGATCGAAGACGGGCCGGCCTTCGGGGCTGGCGTAGATGCCGAAGTTCATCAGATGGCAGTCGCCGGAGGCTTGGACGCGAATGCCGCTGACGGGCAACTGGGCCAGGTCGCGGGCCATGACCGCCGCCGCCCCGCGCAGGAAGGTGAAGGGACTGGCCACCATGCGGGCCCAGCGCACGGGCAGCAGCGACTGGATGCGCGTGGCGGAGGTCGCCACCAGCAGCGCAATAGGATCGCCCCGGTCCTTCAGCGGCGGCAGGGCCGCATTGCCGGAACGGGGGGCGGCGTCGCGCAGGGCCTTGCCGGCCTCCTTACGCTTGTCGGCGGGCAGGGCGCGCAGGGCGGCGAGATCGGGCATGGATGTCTCCGGGCGGATGAAGGCTCGGGAAAGCGGCAGGTGCCGCCGGGGAACGTCCGAAGTGTCGGAAGCGATTATGGCACCGCTGTGAACTCCCGGCGCCATGGCCAGGGACTCACCGGTGCACGGATTTTCCATCAGGATACCGGTGCCGTTCCATGATTGTTCATGGAAAACGACGAAAGGCCGCACCTTCGCTCCAGCGGGCGATGCGGGCTTAAGTATCTGATTTTAAGGAAGGTTCGGATGGTGCTGCCAGAGAGGATTGAACTCTCGACCTCTCCCTTACCAAGGGAGTGCTCTACCACTGAGCTACGGCAGCGCCCGTCCGGTGGGCGGGGTAATTGCCACAGGGGCGGAGGGGATGCAAGCCTTTTGAGCGAAGAAAATGAAAGAATTTTGATCGGCAGGGTCCAGGCGCTGACGGTCCACGGGGCCGAAGCCCTTGGCGTGCCGCCATTCTGCGCCTATTTTCGGGACCCCGCGATAGGGCAAAGGCCAGGGCAGCCACCTCCAGCCCGGCCCCTTAGGAGTAACACCGCCCCATGACCGACAAGCCGCCCGCGAAACCCGGCGCCGACAAGACCATGACCCGGGAGGAACGCCTGGCCGCCGCCCTGCGCGAAAACCTGCGCCGCCGCAAGGTACAGTCGCGCGAGAGAGAGGACGCCGCCGACGCCCCGGCGGCCGAGACCGAGTGAACCCCCAGATGTGGTGGGTACGGCCGCAGGCCCGCGCCCATTCCTGGTGCGTATCCCCGCCAGGCAGGCGTCAGAGTCACCTTGAGCGGCGGACGGGGAGGGTCTAAGAAGGGAAAGCGCACCGTTAGTGCATATCCCATCGACCCCCGACCGCAGGAGCGACGCCCATGGCCATCATGCCCGACACCTGGATCCGCGACATGGCGCAGAACCGGGGCATGATCGAACCGTTCGTGGAGGCGCAGAAGCGCGAGGGCGTCATCTCCTACGGCCTCTCCTCCTACGGCTATGACGCGCGGGTGGCGGACGAGTTCAAGATTTTCACCAACGTCGACAGCGCCATCGTCGACCCCAAGCGGTTCGACGACGCCAGCTTCGTGGACCGCAAGACCGACGTCTGCGTCATCCCGCCCAACAGCTTCGCGCTGGCGCGCACGGTGGAATATTTCCGGGTGCCCCGTGACGTGCTGGTGATCTGCCTGGGCAAGAGCACCTACGCCCGCTGCGGCCTGATCGTGAACGTCACGCCGCTGGAGCCGGAGTGGGAGGGCCACGTGACGCTTGAGATCAGCAACACCACGCCGCTGCCCGCCAAGGTCTACGCCAATGAGGGCCTATGCCAGTTCCTGTTCCTGAAGGGCGACACCATCTGCGAGACGTCCTACGCTGATCGCTCGGGCAAATACATGGGCCAGCGCGGCGTGACCCTGCCGCGCTTGTGAGTCGCGACCCACATTGATTTCCAGGCGGCGGACCGCCGCCGCCCCAATTCCGCCATACCCCTCCGCCATCACCCTTTCAGCCGGCACCGCTCCCGAGACGGGGCTCAAGACCGGCACGTTCGAACCGATCGGCCCTTTCCCCATGGACAAGTTACGCATACGCGGCGGCGCGCCGCTGAACGGCAGCATCCGCATCAGCGGCGCCAAGAACGCGGCCCTGCCGCTGATGGCCGCCTGCCTCCTGACCGAGGGGACGCTGACGCTGGACAATCTGCCCCACCTGGCCGACATCACCACCATGGCCAACCTGCTGGCCCAGCACGGTGTGGACATGGTGTACGAGGGTGGCGCCACCTCCTGCGCCCAGCGCGCGGTGAACCTGACCGCGACCACCATCACCTCCACCGAGGCGCCCTACGACCTGGTGCGCAAGATGCGCGCCAGCGTGCTGGTGCTGGGGCCCCTGGTGGCCCGCTTCGGTCAGGCCAAGGTGTCGCTGCCCGGCGGCTGCGCCATCGGCACCCGCCCCGTCGACCTGCACATCAAGGGGCTGCAGGCCATGGGCGCCAAAATCGAGCTTGAGGCCGGCTATATCCACGCCTCCGCCCCCGAGGGGCTGCGGGGGGCGGAGTTCGTCTTCCCCCAGGTGTCGGTGGGCGCCACCGAGAACCTGCTGATGGCCGCCTGCCTGGCCAAGGGCGAGACCGTCCTGATCAACGCCGCGCGTGAGCCGGAGATCACCGACCTGGCCCACTGCCTGGTGGCCATGGGCGCCGAAATCAGCGGCATCGGCACCGACCGCCTGCACATCGTGGGCAAGCCGTCGCTGCACGGCGCCCGCCACCGCATCGTGTCCGACCGCATCGAGACCGGCACCTATGTCATGGCGGCCGCCATCACCGGTGGTGAACTCGAACTGGTGGGCGGCGAGCTGGAGCACATCCAGGCCGTGGCCACAGCCCTGACCGGCGCAGAGGTGGTCTTCACCCCCACCGACACCGGCTTCAAGGTGCGCCGCGCCAATGGCGAGGTGCTGGGCGTGGACGTGATGACGGAGCCCTTCCCCGGCTTCCCCACCGACCTGCAGGCGCAGATGATGGCGCTGATGTGCACGGCCAAGGGCGCCTCGATGATCACCGAGACCATCTTCGAGAACCGCTTCATGCATGTGCCGGAACTGGCGCGCATGGGCGCCAACATCACGGTCCACGGCTCGTCCGCCCTGGTGCGTGGCGTGCCGCGCCTGACCGGCGCGCCGGTGATGGCGACGGACCTGCGCGCTTCGGTCTCGCTGGTGCTGGCCGGACTGGCCGCCCAGGGCGAAACGACAGTCAACCGCATCTACCACTTGGATCGCGGCTATGAGCGTATCGAGGACAAGCTGAACGCCTGCGGCGCCCAGATGGAGCGCCTGAAGGGCGATTAAGCCGGAGGGAATCCGTGGGGGCGGTGGCGTCCCGCCCCTCGGATGAACTATTCTCATCCGAAAATGGATGAGCCGCCGCCATGCCCTACCACCTGCCACCGCTGAGTACCCTGCGCCCTTTCGAGGCGGCGGGCCGCCATCTCAGCTTCAAGCAGGCGGCGGAGGAATTGAACCTGACCCCCAGCGCCGTCAGCCATGCCCTGCAGACGCTGGAGGATTGGCTGGGCACGCCGCTGTTCACACGGGGGCACCGCAGCCTGGCCTTGACGCCGGCCGGCGCGGCCTATTTGCCCGAGGTGCGCGGCATGCTGGAACGGCTGGCCGTGGCCACGTCCGCCTTGCCCGGGCGCGCGCCCAGCGGCCGGCTGGCGGTCAGCGTGGCGCCCACCTTCGGCCTGCGCTGGCTGGTGCCACGCCTGCCCCGCTTCCGCGACCAGCACCCGGACATCACCCTGACCCTGGACACGAGCCAGCGCCCGGCGGACCTGCCGCGCGACGGCGTGGACGTGGCCATTCGCATGCGCCAGGACGACTGGCGACCCGACGAGGGTGCAGACTTGTACGCCGCCTGCCTGGTGCGGGAGGCATTGATACCGGTCTGCGCCCCCACCCTGGCGGCACGCGTAACCGCCCCAGCCGACCTTAACTCGGTGCCCCTGCTGCATGTCGACAGCGTGACGGAGGAGTGGGCAGCCTGGGCGGTGCCGACCGGGATGGATATCAGCGCCCTGACCGGCGGCGCGCGGTTCGACACCGTGCACATGGCGCTGGAGGCGGCTGCCAGCGGCCTGGGCGTGGCCATGGGCCGCCTGCCCCTGGTGGATACCGACCTGGCCACCGGCCGCCTGGTGGCCGTGCTGGGCCCGCCCAGGCCCATCCGCACCGGCTACTGGCTGATCACCAGCCGGGCCGGCCGCAACCGGCCGGAGGTGGCGGCCTTCCGCGCCTGGATCAAGGCGGAGCTGGCCGCGTCCCCGACCGTGTAGTCAGGTGCCGGTGTAAACGGCGGGACGGCGTGAGATCCAGGCGTCCAGCCCTTCCTCCAGGTCGTGGCCGGGGACAAGGGCGGCGAAGGCGGCGCTTTCGGCCGCTAGGCCCTCCGCGATCGGCATATTCACCCCGCGTGTAACGGCGGCCAGGATGGCGGCAACCGCACCGGGCGCATGACGGATGATGCGGTGGGCGAGGTCACGGGCGGCCGGCATGAGTTGATCATGCGGCACCACCCGGTTGACCAGCCCCAACTCCAGCGCCCGCTCAGCGGTGAAGCTGTCGCCGGTCAACAGCAGGTCGAGCGCCCGCTTGCGCCCCGCCAGACGCGGCAGGCGCTGGGTCCCGCCGAAGGTGGGCGGCATCGCCAGTTTGATCTCCGGCTTGGCGAACAGGGCGCGGTCGCTGGCCACCGCCAGGGGCGCCGCCTCCGTGATCTCACATCCGCCGCCATAAGCCAGGCCGTTGACGGCGACGATGATGGGTTTGGAGTAGGCCTCGATGCGGCTGGTCAAGGCCTGGCCCCGACGCACGAAGTCACGAACCGCCACCGCCGCGCCCAGGCGCACGCTGCCGGCGAACTCCGGAATGTCCCCGCCGGCGGAGAAGGCGCGGTCGCCGGCACCCGTCAGGATGACGGCGCGGACCGCATCGTCGCCCTCCATCTCCTCCAACGCCTTCAGCAGGGCGTCGACCAGGGCGTAGCTGAGGGCGTTCAGCTTTTCCGGACGATTCAGGGTCAGGGTGGTGATGCCGTCATCATCGACGGTGCGCAACAGGACGGGGGTGGTCATGGGGACACCTTTGCGAGGGAAGAGGCGCCCACTGTTCCCGTTTCCTTACAGCCCGGACAAACGCGCCTTTCGCACCCTCACATGAGCAAAACTCACCTGAGTGAAATCAGGGCACCGGACCTGCGGGCTGGACGGGCACGCCCAAATACCGTTCCACGATTTGGTCGAACACCCCCTCGGCACGTAACTCGTCCGCCGCCCGTCGCAAATCCTGCGCCGCCTTGGTGGCAGCCGCGTCGCGGGAGCAGCTGAGCCATCCCTCCATGACGCCCACCCGCCATTTGCTGCCCAGCTCATCGGCCAGTCCCAGGCGGCTGATCAACGCGTCCAGCATGACCTCCGCCCCCACCACGCCATTGACCCGACCGGCGCGCAGCATGCGCAGGGCACTCTCCAGCGAGGGGGCCGGCACCAGGGGAACGCCCAGCCGGTCCATGAGCCGGGCGACGCTGCCGCCGGTGGTGCGGGTACTGGCCACGGGACCCAAAGCCCTCACGTCCTCCGGGCTGGCCAGCCGTGTGCCGGCGCGGGCCACCACCGCCAACGGCATCTGCAGCACCGGCGCCAGGGGGACGAAGACGATGGCGGGCATCCCCTCGCGGCCCGCGCCCGGGGCGTCCGGCAGCTTGGTGCCCGGCAGTTGGGTGCCTGACAGCCGACTGTCGGGCGGATGATTGTCGGACAGGGCGAACACCACCGTCCCCGCCCGCATCAGTTCGTCATACAGGCGCAGCTGCGGCATCACTTCCAGGTGGCCGGGCTGGCCGGCACGACGCAAGATCGCCCTGGCCATGTCGGGCATGGGGCCGGTCGCGCCATCCCCCTCCCCTTCCGTCCACAGGGGCAGGGCGGACAGCAGGAAGCGCACTGGTCCCGCCTCTGCGCCCGTATCCTCAGGCATGGCCCGCAGGGCGGAGACACGCCCGGCGGCCACGGCCAGCGCGGCGCCGCCCGACATGGCCCGAATGAACATGCGCCTGTCCAGGCCCATGGCGTGCCCCCCGGCTTTCCCCGCCCATCTTCACACGCGTGGGGCGGTCACGTTCCAGTCGCGTACTCCACCCGGTTGCGTCCCAGGTGCTTGGCCCGGTACAGGGCCTGATCCGCCCGCTTGATGATTTCCTCCAGCGGCGGCACCCCCGTGGGCCCATGGCTGGACTTCGGCCCGACGGAGATGACGCCAAAGCTGCAGGTCACCGTTACGCTCACGCCAAAGGCGTCGACGTGCACATCCGGCGCGGCCTCAGGCCACCCTTCCTCATGGGCCTGGACCATGCCAGCAGGCACGTCGCCCAAGGCGATGGGGCTGAGGGAGATGGCGCCATGCAGGCGGTTCAGCACCTCCCCACAGTCTTCTCGCCCTAGCCCGGGCAACAGGATCAGGAATTCCTCGCCACCGTAACGGCCAACCGCGTCGTAACTGCGCACGGCGGCGGACAGCCGGCGCGACACCTCGACCAGCACGGCATCGCCCGCGGGATGGCCGTGAGTGTCGTTGATGCGCTTGAAGTGATCGACGTCGGCCAGCACCACGGTCAGCGACGCATCCTCACGCCGCCGCGCCAGTTCCAACTCCAGCAAATCCAGGATGGCGCGGCGGTTCCACAGATGGGTCAGGCTGTCGTACATGGCCAACTGGCGCAGCTGCTCCCGCGACGCCTCCAACTCCCGGGTCCGCGCCTCCACCAGGATCTCCAGGGTGCGCCGCCGTTGCATGTCGGCATGGGTGCGCCAGCGGTAGATGGCGACACCGATCGCGACCACGGACAGGGCGCAGCCGGCGAAGAACAACTTGGTCTGCCACCAGGGTGGCCGGATGCTGAAGGGCACCAGGATGGCGGGGGCCATGGCCTGCAACGCCGTGTTGCGGGCTACCAGCTCCAGCTCGTACGTCCCCGACGGCAGGGCGGAGTAGCGGATTTCCTCGGCCGCCGTCACGTTCCAGTCGCTTTCCAGGCCGTTCAGGCGATAGCGGTAGATTTGCCCACCCCGGCTGCGGAAGCTGGGCGTGGTCAGGTGGAAGGTCAGAGGAGCAGTATCCCAGGGCAGTTCGAAATTGCCATCCGTGGGCAAGGCCATGCCGTTGCGTTCGATGCCCGTCACCCGCGTCACCAGCGCCGGCCGGTTGAACAGCAGATCCGGCCGCGTGATATGGGTCAGGCCCTTGCTGGTGCCCACCCACAGGGTCCCGTCATCATCCTCGATCAGGGCGCTCTGGTTGCAGTCGTTCCACACCAGGCCGGTGTCGTGGCTGTATTGGCGCAGGGCGCCAGCATTCCATACCAGCACACCACTGTCGGTGGCCAGCCACATCCAGCCGCGCCGGTCCTCCAGGAGACCCAGCACCTGGCGGTCGCCCACAAGATCCTCGGTCACGTCGCCGACAGGCTGCAGAACGCCGGTGCCGGCCCCCGGCGCGTTGTCTGGCGGCTCCTGCACATGGGCCAGGCGAACGGTCTCCCCGCCCAGCCACAGGCTGCCGTCGCGGGCGCAGGCGATGACGTTGAAGCGGGTGACCGGGGGCACGCCGGTGATGGCCGGCGCCGTCCATTTACCCTCGCCGAAGCGCAGCACGCCGGTCTCTGTCGCGAACCACAGGGTGCCGGAGGGCGCCTGGCAGGCGCTGGAAACCGAGGTGTCGGGCGGAATGGGCAGGGCAGCACCCAGGGGCACCGCCTGGGGATTGGGACCTTCCGGTTTGTCGATGACGTAGAGGCCCTTCTTCCGGGTCATGACCCACAACCGGCCCTGCGCATCGATGAAGACCTGGAAGATCAGAGGCAGGTGGGCCACGACAACGGCCGCCGGCGGCGCCCCGTCCTTCCCCGGATCCTGGTAGAACAGCAGGCCGGAGAAGGTGCCGCCCCACAAGCGGCCGGACTTGTCCAACGCCAGGCTGCCGACCTGATGGTTCAGAACGGGCTGGCCGCCGGGCGCCGGGATGATGTGCGGGGGAGTATCACCCCCCTCTTCCAGCCGCGCCAGGCCGCCATCGGTGCCGATGACCAGGCGGCCGGCGCCGTCACGGCGAAAGGACCAGACGGATTCATGGATCAACCCCTGGCGCGCCGTCCAGTTGGCCCAACTGCGATAGCCGACCCAGTGGGTCAGGCCCAAGCCGGCCGAGCCTACCCACAGGTCGCCGTCGTGATCGACCAGCAGGGCGCTGACCTCCCGCGCCGGCAGGCCATTGCCATCGCCCAGTTGCTCCCAGCGGCTCGGCGCTTGCCCCTTGCCTGGATGTGCTAGGCGCAACAGGCCCTGGTCGCCGAAGGTGACGATGTTGCGGTCCATGTCCTGCAGCAGGGGCAGGAACACCCGGACGTTGGTGCGGGTCGAGGGCAGCGGCAGTTGCGCCATGAAGCGGCCGCCCTCGCCTTGGGCGTCCGCAGGCGCCAGCGCCAGTACCTGGTGTTCACCACGCGCCCACAAGGTGCCGTCGACATCGCGCAGCACATTGCCCCAGCGATCGGGAGCGACGCCCTGGTCGGGCCCCCACAGCTTCAGCTGGCCTTGGCGAACCTCGCACAGCGCCTGGCCGCAGCCCAGCCATATGTCGCCGCCGCCCTGTTCGCCCACACCGAACACCCGCACGCTCTGGATTCGGTTGAGCGCCGGCTGGGCGGCCTTCTGGTCCGGCGTGAAATAAGGGCGGGCGACCCAGGCGACGGCGGTGGTGGCACCCGGCGCGGCGTCGGTCCTGTGCGCCTCCACCACCAGCAGGTCCTCGCGGCCCACCACCAGCAGGTGGCCCGCATCCAGCGATGCCAGCTTCTGGCCTTGCCATACGGGCACCGGCCGCCCGTCCTGGGACACGGGGGCGAAGGTGCGGCCGTCCCAGCGGTACAGGCCGCCGGTGGTACCCACCCACAGCACGCCCGACGGTGTCACGTGGATCGCGCTGACGTAAGGTTCCTTCAGCCCTTCGGCAGGGCCGAAACGCTGGAACTTTCCACCATCGAAACGATAGAGCCCGTTCTCGGTCCCCACCCAGAGGAAGCCCATGGCGTCTTGCGCCAGGGCTGTGATGGACAAGTTGGCGAGGCCATCTTCCTGGGTGTAAGAGCGGAAGGCGTATTCCTGCGCCGCCACAGGCGCCAACAGGGCGCCAAGCCAGCCCAGGACGCAGAGCAGGGCGGCCGCCAGCCGGCGCTGCACTCGCCCCGACCCCATGGCGGTCGTCCCCATGCTCACGACGGCGACTGATCCCAAAACCTTGCCCGTGCCTGTTCCCTTGGTACCGGCGGGTTTCCCCGAACGGCATACGTCCCAAGATGTGACGGGGTTGGGCGCAACAACGCAAGAGTCTTTAGGCGGCGACGCCCGGCGCGCAAGCCCCCGGGACGATCGCGCCCCCGATCAGCCGGCGCCTTTGCTGCGCAGTTCGCCCGGCAGGACCTCGAACAACTCGACCTTGAAGATCAGGGTGGCGCCAGCGGGGATCACACCGTCACCCGAGCCCTTCTGGCCGTAGCCCATCTCCGCCGGGATGACCATTTCGATCTTGTCGCCGACATGCATGCGCGGGATCACCTCGACCCAGCCCTTCACCACCTTTTCCAGGGACATGACGGCCGTCTCATCCCGCTGGTATGAGCTGTCGAAGACGGTGCCGTCGGTCAGCCTGCCCTCGTAATGCACCCGGATGCGGTTGCTGGGGTTGGGCTGCTGGCCGACGGCCGGCTCCTTCTTGCGGAGGAAACGATAGGCGACGCCGTTGGTCGACATTTCCACGCCGGGCTGCTTGGCATAATCCAGGATGAACTGGTGCTGGGCATCGACCTGGCCGCCGATCGCGGGGCGGGCGTTCAGCGGCACCTGCGCCTGGGCGGTGCCCGCCGCGAACGGAAGGGCCAGCGTCGCCGCCAGTAGGGTGGGATAGATCAGGGTGGAATAGATAAAGCTGTGCCCGCGCATCAAACCGCTCCTGCGAAGCCGGCCGCCCATCCCGCCGCCCTTGAGATCAGGGCCGGACGCCGGACGGTGCCGGTTGTTTTGTCCTGGACGGTGGCTTCCCCCACCCCGATAGGGCCACCCCAGGGGCCCACCCGCGGGGATAAGGATTACGGCTTGGGCGTATCCCCGCGCAAGCCTTCCGGAACGGGCGCGTCGATTGGGCCGAAGTTCATCATGGTGTAGCCCTTGGGCAACTCGAAAAGGGCCCCGTCCTGCCGGCCGCGCTTCAAGTCGGCCAAGTCCAGGCGAATGGTGACCGGGCCGTTGCCGTCGTTGGCCGTGCCCTCGACCCGCATGTAGATGCCGTCCGCCGTGGACCAGACCTGGCCCTCGAACCCGCCCCCCTGGTCATAGGTACCAATGACGCGGTAGCGAACCACCGTCTCACCCCCCAGCGTGTCCCGGCCCAGCGCCTCGGCATCCAGTTGTGAAAGGCGGGTCAGGTCGGGGGCCGCCTCCGGATCCTGGGGAGACAGGGGGGCCGCCATGTGCGACTCCGGCTGCAGCACGAAGGCAGTATCGCGATCGGGACGGAGGATGAGGATGGTGCTGAGTCCCCCCTCCCTCATCTCGCGCCGTTCCCGCCCCTGATCATGGAAGACGCGCAGGTCCTGGCGTACGCCGTTGACCGTCAGGGCCTCCGCCGCCTGGTAGTCACCGCCCATCTTGGGCAGGCCACCCGCGGGCAAGTCGGACGCCGGCTTGGACGGGGCGGACTTTGCCGGCACCGACTGCGCCAGGGCGGCGGGCGACAGCAGCAGCATGGCGGCGAGAAAGATGGAACGGCGCATGGGGCGGGTGGCCCTTTCACAAGGAACTAAAGATGTGGGCTGGGACCCTAGCGCCCGGACGATGGCCAGGCAACGGCCCGCCGCCCTTACACGATGGCGGACGAAGAACCCAAGCGCCCTTGCCGCCACGCCAAGGCCAAGGTAAGCCCGGGACGTCATCATGAATGAAGGCGCTGACACGCGTGAAAATCCTGATCGTCGCCGCCGGCTCGCATGGGGACGTCCTGCCCTTCATCGCCCTGGGCGCGGAACTGCGACGGCGCGGGCATGAACCCCACCTGTTCGCCATCGCGGTGTTCGAGCCGCTGGCGCGTCAGGCAGGACTGCCCTTCACCGCCCTGGGTAGCGCGGAATTCTATGACGGCCTGCTGCGCCATCCCGACCTGAACCATCCCAGCCGATCGCTGCGCGTCATGGCCCAAGCCATGGAACATACGGGGGCGACGGCCTGGGCCACGCTGGACGCCGCCGTGGTGCCTGGCCAAACCCTTGTGGTGGGTAGCACGCTGGCCTTCGCCACACGGTCGCTGGCCGAGCGCCACGGCCTGCCCGCCGTCACCGTCCACCTGGCGCCCGCCGTCCTGCGCACCCTGCACACGCTTCCGCGCCATGGGGGCCCCGTGCCGGGTGCCCGGGCGCCGCGCTGGCTGAAGCGGCTGTTCTGGCGCCTGGTCGACGACTTTTTGGTGGCCCCAACCCTGGGTGCGGTGCTGAACCGGCACCGCCGGGCCGTGGGCCTGGCGCCGGTGCACCGCCCCATGGGCGACTGGCTGAACCAGGCTGATCTGGTCATCGGACTGTTCCCCGACTGGTACGCGCCGCGCCAGCCCGACTGGCCCGCCGGCCTGGTCCTGACCGGCTTCCCTTTGTACGACAGCGCGCCCGGCATGGACCTACCGCCGGAGCTGGAGAGCTTCCTGGCCGCCGGTCCGCCGCCCGTGGCCTTCACCTCAGGCACCGCCACGGCGCGGGCACTGGATTTCTTCACCGCCTCGGCGGAGGCTTGCCGCTTGTCGGGCCGGCGCGGCGTGCTGCTGACCCGCCATGCCGACCAGGTGCCAGGCCCGCTGCCGCCAGACGTGGTGCGCGTGGACTATGCGCCCTTCAGCCGCCTGCTGCCCCGCTGTGCCGCCTTCGTCCACCACGGTGGCATCGGCACCATCAGCCAGGCGCTGGCCGCCGGCGTGCCACAACTGATCCGGCCCATGGCCCATGACCAGTTCGACAACGCCGCCCGGACAGTCGCCCTGGGCGTCGGCAGGCAGCTGCCCATGCGCCGCTACCGCCCCGCCGCCGTCGCGGCGGCACTGGAGCACCTGACCGACGATCACGCCATGAAACGCCGCTGCGCCGAGGTGGCCGCCCGCCTGGTCGCCGACACCGCGATCACCGAGGCGTGCGACCGCATCCTGGCCTTGGTCCCGCGCCGCTGAGACCGCCCAAGAGTTGCAAGGCGCTCAAGCCTTTGGGGTCGGCTATTGGTGATTCCGTCAAAGAGACAAGCTATCCCGGGGCGATGCTTGACAACCGTTTGGGCGCCTTCCAAAGTGCCGCGCGGCGCCGTTCAGAAGGGACGCGCCGGGAAGTGTTTTCATGTCCCGGAACGGGCAGAACGCCCACCCGGCAGGATTTCCTGACCGGCCACCGGATCGGAGGGGGCACTCTCCCGCGCCCTGTTTCCATCCTCCGCTCAACTTTTGGCACTTGGGGGTTTGCGTGTCCTTGAATATCCAGGTCCTCGTCGTCGATGACTACGCGACGATGCGGCGCATCATCAGGAACCTGCTCACGCAGATCGGCTTCACCAAGATCGACGAGGCCGCCGACGGCGCCGAGGCGTTGGCCAAGCTGCGCGCGTCCACTTTCGGACTGGTCATTTCGGACTGGAACATGGAGCCGATGACTGGCCTTCAGCTCCTTAAGGAAGTGCGCGCGGACGTCCGCCTGAAGGGCACGCCCTTCATTATGGTGACCGCGGAGTCCAAGACCGAGAACGTCGTTGCCGCCAAGGAAGCCGGCGTCAACAACTACATCGTGAAACCTTTTAACGCCGACACGCTGAAGAAAAAGATCGAGAGCGTCATCGGCGCGCTGGGGTGATGCCTGTGTCGGATTTCTTTTCCGACCTGTCTGACGAGGAATACGCCCGTATCGAGGACGCGCTGCAGTCCACGGCGCGCGGGCGTGCCTTTCTGCGCATGCGGGACCGCCGGGGCCGCGTCGTCGCCATCGACGACGTGCGCCGCCTGTTGAAGGAAGCCAAGACGGGGGGCGAGGTCGACAGTTCCGGCGCCCATATCCGCATCCTGCGGCGGGAGCTGCAGGAAATGGCGTCACACATCGCCCAGACCCGGCGCGAAATCGCGGCCTTGAAGCCGGACGACCCCTCGGCCAACCGCATCATGCTGGCGACCGAGGAACTGGATGCCATCCTGCAGGCGACCGAGCACGCCACCACCGAGATCCTGAACGGGGCCGAGCGTATCCAGTCGGTGGCAGACCGCCTGCGCGGCGAGTCGCCGGCGGTGGCCAGCGAACTGGACAACGAGGTCATGGAGATCATGACCGCGTGCAGCTTCCAGGACATCACCGGCCAGCGCATGACCAAGGTCGTGAACACCATGCGCTATATCGAGCGCCGGGTGCACACCATGATCGAAATCTGGGGCCTGGAAACCGAAGCGGCCGAGGCCATCATGGACGACCCGCAGGACGTCCGGCCCGATAGCCATCTGATGCACGGCCCCGCCCTGCGTGGCGGTATCGACCAGAACATGGTTGATGCCCTGATGGATGGCGGTGGCTTCGCCCCGGTGGCCGCCCCCCCGCCGCCTCCACCGCCCCCGCCGCCCGCCCCGGTCGCGGCGCCGCCGCCAGTGGCGCCGCCGCCCCCGCCGCCCAAGCCAGCCAAGGCACCAGAGCCCCCCGCCAGCGACGGCAAGCTGAGCCAGAGCGCCGTGGACGACATGTTCCCGTAAGACCGCCCCCGGATGCCCCCCGCATCCGGGGGTTCGCTTTTGCGGCCGGCCGCCGGTCCACGTCTAAAACGCCCCATGAAAGATTGCTGACGGGCCGAGAACCCGGGCGACAGGCCTGCGATCCTTTGCCATCCTGCAAACGAACGAATAGCGCCCCCGACGGTGCGGCCGGCGGACGGCCGTCCAGGAGGGCGGGGCCGGATGGGGCAGATGAGGATTACGGCAACCGGTGCGAAAGGCACCGCCGCCGGCGTGATCCCGCGACGCGGGGTACTTGGCGGCGTCCTGGGCGGCGCTGCGCTATGGGCCACGGCTGCGCGGCAGACTGGAGCGCAAACGCCCGCCGTCCGCATTGGCGGCAACCCCGCCTGGTTCCCCTATAGCTGGGAGGAGGGGGATAGGCTCCGTGGCCTGGGGGCCGAGAAGGCGCAGGCCGCATTGGATCACCTGGGGCTGGCGGCCATACCTTTGACGTTCGGCCGCTGGCAAAGGGCACTGGCGGCGCTGGAGCACGGCCGGGTGGACCTGCTGGTCTCCGCCCTGTGGAACGCCGAGCGCACGGACCGCATGCTCTATACCGCCCCTTATGCCGGTGACGACGTGCGCGCCTTCGTGCGCAGTACCGATGTGGGGCGCTACCGCACCGTCGCCGATTTGTTCGGCCGCGCGGGTGTTGCTCCGCTGGGCAGCGCCTATGGCGCAGAGATGGACGCGCTGGAGTCCCGTGGCCTGAACCTGGAACGCAGCGGCACGACGGAGGGCATGCTGCAGCGCGTGCGCTACGGCCGGGCGGATTTTTGCGTCCTGGTTCATCGCAACGGACTGCATCTGCTGGAGACGCTGCATTTGGCGGGCGAGCTGGCGCCCCTGCCCTTTGCGCTGACGCGCGTGCAAATCCGCATGCTGATCCGACGCGACGGTCCCCTGGCCGACCGGCTGGACGCCCTGAACACCCTGATCACCGACGCGTGATGCGCCACCGAGGCAACGACACCGCCATGTCGCGCATACTTGTCTGAGTGAGCGACCTGTCTGTATTCTCCGGGGGATAGCCCCCGCCCGTCCAACGGATCCCCACGCATGCCCGGCAAACGCTATCTCATCGAATTCGTCGTGGCCCTGCTGGCCTACGGCTTGCTGATGACCCTGGCCCTGATGGCCTTGAACAACGGCTGGGTCCAGGGCGGCACCCGTACCGTGGTGGCCTTCGCCCCCATGGTAGCCTGCGTCGGCATCTGGTGGGCCGTGGTGCGCCACCTGCGCCGCAGTGGGCCGGAAGAGGGACGGGTGCAGCTGATCGCCATCGGCTTCGCCTTCGCCGGCACCGCCCTGCTGACCTTCACCTACGGCTTCCTTGAGGTCGCGGGCTTTCCGCGCCTGTCCATGTTCACGGTGTGGCCGCTGATGGTGCTGCTGCTGGTCGTGGGTCAGTTCCTGGGGCGCTGGCTGCAGGCACCGGAGGGGGACGAGAATGACGAGGAGTGACGCCCCGACCCGTAATGGGAAGGGCCGCCATCACAAAGGGCTTCCCGTATGAACAACCGCCTGCGTGAGATGCGCGCCCGCTATGGCTGGACCCAGGCCGACCTGGCCCGCCGGCTGGACGTGTCGCGCCAGACGGTCAACGCGCTGGAGACGGGCCGCTACGACCCGTCGCTGCCCTTGGCCTTCAGGATTGGACGCCTGTTCGGCCTGCCCATCGAGATGATCTTCCGCGACGACGCGACGCCCTGACGGGGCTGTTCAGAATCGGGACTGTCACACGAGTTCAGGCCAGCGCTTCCGCCACGGCGCGCAGCACGTCCGGATTACGGCACATGGTGACATGGGCGCCATCCACGGCGACCACCCGGCCCTGCGGTTCCGGCACCCAGCAGCTTTGCCAGGCGACGACGCCGTCGTCGCGGCTGTAGATGGCGGTGGTGGGCATGGGCAGGGGTCGGGACAGCTGCCCAGGCTCCAAATCCTCGGGATAATGGCGGGCAATCAGGCGGATCAGGGGCTCCAGGGGTGTGGCCGTGGGCAAGCGCACCGGGCTGCCGATGGTGACCACGCGACGCACCTGGTCCGGCCTGTGCTGCGCCAGGTCGCGGGCCAGCAGGCCGCCCAGGCTGATGCCCACCACATCGATGGTCGTGCCCGTCACGGCGCAGATCTCATCCAGCCGGCGGCGCAGGCCGGCACGCGCCGGCGCAGTCGGCCCCCAGTTGATGCCCAGCCCCCAGGTCTGGGGCGCATGGCCGCACCGGTCCAGGAAGGCGCGCAAAGGCTGGGTGAAGAGATCGGTGGTAAGGAAGGCCGGTATGACCAGGACGGTGCGGTCGCCGGCCGGCAGGGGCGGTGGCGGCGCGGGATGATAGCTGGGCAGCGACCAGATCTCGCCCCACAGGCCGCGATACGACGGGCAGTGCACCGCCCCCGTACGATCGAAAACGTCCGTCAGATCCCGCATCGCCACCTCACCCCTTAAACGATTGGCGGTGAGACGAAACGGTTCAAGCGCCATGATGGCACCCTAACCCAAAAGACCGGGCATCAAGTCAAGTTGACCCGTGGCTCTTACCTATGGAGCGGCCCCACCCCGGACGCCCCCACATGGGCCGACAGCGCGTCCGCCAGGGCGGCGACCACGCCGGGCCAATCGCCGGGGCGGGCCTGGCGGAACAGGGTGGCGGTGGGATACCAGGGGCTGTCCGTCCGCCGGGTCAGCCAACGCCATTCCGAGCCCGTGTCCAGCATCAGCCACAGGGGCCGGCCCAAGCCGCCGGCCAGATGGGCCACGGCGGTGTCCAGGGTGATGACCACATCCACCTGGGCCAGGATGGCGGCGGTGTCGGCGAAGCTGCGCAGACCGTCGCCCACGTCCAGAAGGTCCTCGCGCACCGCCAGGGGCAGGTCCACCGTTTCCAGATCCCGGCGGCCGTCATCCGTCTGTACCGACACCCAGCCCACGCGGCCAGCCAGGCGCGCATCGGTCAGCAGCGGCAGCAGGGGTGCCAAGCGGGGCGCCCGGTGGCGGTGATAGGGAAACAAGGTCGAGCCCGCCCAACTGAGCGCCACCCGCACCGTCGGCAAGGTGTCCAGCACGCCGGCCCAGCGCGCGACGGCATCGGCCGGCGGGGCCAGGTAGGGCACCGTGTCCGCTGCCCAGCCCAAGCCCGTGCCCGCCAGGGACAGCAGGGCCACGCAGTCCGCCTGCATCCACTGGTGCCCTGGCCAGGGCGACGGCAAGGGGTCGCGCAGGGTGCCGACGTCTTCCACCAGGTCGGAGGCCGCCAACAGGTCCAGCAGGATATCCATGCCCCGGAACACCACCCGCATGCCCGCCGCCCGCAGCGGCCGCGCATAGCGGATGAACTGCATCACGTCGCCATGCCCCCGGGTGGCGGTGACGACCAGATGGGTGCCTGACCTCACCACGCCGTCCCAGGCGGGCACATCGGCCAAGCCTTGCCCCAGGCCGGGCATGTGCCGGCGCCAGGCAAAATGGGGGGCGCCGCCGACGACGTCCCCCTGCTGCAGCAGGGCCATGCCCAACCCCTGGTGCAACACCGCGATGTTGGCGTCGCGCGTGGGCGGATGATGGTCCAGGGCCGTGCGGAAACAGGATTCCGCCGCCACGGGATCCCCGCGCCGCAGCGCGAGGAAACCCTGGTTGGCGTGCGCTTCGGCCGAGTGGGGGTCAAGATCCAGGGCGGCGGCCACATGGACGGCCGCCTCATCCACGCGGTTGGCGTCGATGCAGGCGGCCGCCGCAGTCACGCGCAGGTCCGCCCGTTCCGGCGCCGCCTCCACTGCCCGCAGGATGGGCGCCAGAGCGGCCTCCGGGTCATACGCCGCCAGCAAGGCGATAGCCAGGTCGCGCCAGGCGTCTACCCCCGGCACCGCCGCCGCCCGCGCCTGCGCCACGGCCACCGCGTCGCGCGCCAGGCCGCACGCACACAACGCCCGGGCCAGATTGCCCTGGACGCGGGGGGCGTCGACACCAGAGACCATCCCCCGGGCCTGTTCCTGCGCCAGATAATCCAGCGCCAGCCGATAAGCGGCGGCGGCGGCGAAGCTGTCGCCCTGGGCGAAGCGGGCGTCACCCAACTGGGCCAGTAGGCTGGCGCGCGCGCCGATGACCGTCAGGGCGTTGTTGATCACCTCTGCCGCCTCGGCCGGCCGACCCAGCTGATACAGGGCGACGGCTTGGTTGCTGTGGTGGGCCACATTCTGGGGCGCATGCCGCACCGCCGCCGCGAAATGCTCGACAGCGGCTTCATCCCGCACCTGCAGCGCCAGCACGCCCAGCATGTTCCAGGCGTCGGCATACGTGCCGTCGGCAGCCAGGGCTTCGCGGCACAGGGCTTCCGCCGCCCCCAGGTCGTCCGTGCGCAGCCGCTGCCGCGCCAGGGCCAGCAGGGCCACGGCATCCCCCTGCGGCGGCGGTGCGGGAACCGCGGGCACGGCGGCCAGCCGCGCCGCAACCTCCCGCACCCAGGGTGTGCCGGGTGCCGCCAGCGCCAGGGCCCGCCGCCAGCTGGCCGCCGCGTCCTCCAGCCGTTCCAGGTCCGCCAGCACCAGGCCCAGGCTGGCATGCAGATCGGCCATGGCGTCGAAGCGCGTCAGGGCCTGGCGGATGTGGGACTCCGCCTCTTTCAGGCGGCCGGTCTGGGCCAGCAGCATACCCAGCAGGTGGGCGGCATCGCCCCGCCCGGGATCGCGCGTCAGGACCTGGCGATAAATGGCCTCCGCCGCCTCGTGCTTGCCGGCCTTGTGCAGGCCCACGGCGTAACGGACCAGGTCATCGGTTTGGAAGGTGTCGGTCATGGGCGGAGGCTTTCCTTCAGGCTTTCCCGTCTTTCGAGACCTGCACGCACGATACTATCCGTTTTGTCGCACGATCCGCGCTAAAGGCTGTTTTGCAAGTATCGCCGCCTGCCCTTATCTTCCCCCTAGCCGGAGGGGCCGACACGGCCGTCACCCGGTCCCAACAGGAGGAAGGCCCATGTCTCAATCCCGTGTTTCGCCTGCCGTTCGGCAGGCCGCCGACAATCCTGCCACGCCGCAGACGGCCGTGACCGTCGCGGCGGCCCTGGCTGGCGCCCTGGCGCTGGCGGCGTTCGCCGGCCCGGCCCACGCCGCCGACGCCACCGAGAAGTGCTATGGCATCTCCAAGGCTGGACAGAACAGCTGCGCCAACGCCTCCGGCAGCCATTCCTGCGCTGGCCAGTCCACCAAGAACTATGACGGCCAGGACTGGAAGGCCGTGAAGGCCGGCACCTGCGCCAGCATGGGCGGCAAGACCGAGGCGTTCAACGGCACCGGCACGCCGAAGGACGGCAAGTAAGATTTCGGCGGCGGGGACGGGCCATCCAGGCCGCCCCGCCGCTATTCCGCGACCTGGGCGCGCAACGCCGCCGCCATATCCGCGACCACGCCAGGCCAGTCGCCGGGGCGCCGCTGCCGGAACAGGCGGGCGGTCGGGTACCACGGGCTGTCCTCCCGCCCCAAGAACCAGCGCCATTCGCTGCCCGTATCCAGCATCAGCCAAAGCCGACGCCCCAGGGCCCCGGCCAGGTGGGCCACGCCCGTGTCCAGCGCGATGACCAGATCCGCCTGTGCCAGGATGGCCGCGGTATCGGCCAGGCTGCGCAGCCTATCGCCCAAATCCAGGAAATCCGTCCGGTCGGCCAAGCCGGCACCCACCGTCGCCAGGTCGCGCCGCCCATCGTCAGTCTGGACGCAGACCCAGCCCACCCGGCCCGCCAGCGCCGGATCGTCCAGCAGCGGCAGCAGGGGCGCCAGGCGCGGCGCCCGGTGGCGGTGGTAGGACAGGCGGGTCGCCCCCGCCCACACCAGCGCCACGCGGAACGGCGGCAGGCCATCCAGCACCCCCGCCCAGTGCTGGACGGCGTCCGGTGGCGGCACCAGATAGGGGACGGTATCAGACGCGAAGCCCAGGGACGTCGCCGCCAGGGGCAGCAGCGCCAGGCAATCTGCCTGCACCCAGGCGGCATCCGGCGGCAGCAGCTGGGCCAAAGGCCCCGCCTCCTCCACCAGGCCGGATGCGTTCAGCAGATCCACCAAGGCACCCATGCCCCGAAAGATGACCCGCATGCCCGCCTGGCGCAGGAACGGGGCATACCGGATGAAGTGCATGACATCGCCCAGTCCCTGGGTTGCCGTCACCACCAGCGCGACACCGGGCCGGACCACGCCATCCCATACCGGTATGCCGGCCAGCGCCGGCCCGAGGCCCGGGGTCCGATAGCGCCAAGCGAAATGGGGGGCGCCACCGGCGATGTCGCCCTGGCGCAGCAGGGCCGTGCCCAGGCCTTCATGCAGGGCGGCCAAGGGAAGGCCACCGCCAGCGGGCGTGCCATCGAGGGCGGCGCGGAAAGCAGCGGCGGCCCCAACGGCGTCGTCACGGCGCAGCGCGATGAATCCGCGGTTGGCCTGGGCCTCGGCCATGTCCGGCGCCAGGGCCAGGGCGGACGCCACCTGCGCCGCCGCCTCGTCGATGCGGTTGGCATCGATCAGAACGGCGGAGGCGACGACACGCAAATCGGCCCGGTCCGGCGCCAGCGCCACGGCGGTCAGCGCCGGTTCCACCGCCGCGTCCACCTGGCCGGCCACCAGCAGGGTATTGGCCAAGTCGCGCCAGGTGAGGGCGCCGGGCGCCAACGTCACCCTTTCCCGCGCCACTGCCACCGCCTCATCCCACCAACCGCAGGCGCACAGGGCACGCACGAGATTGCCCTGAACCCGTATCCTCTCAGGGCCGGGCGCCAGATGGTCCAGCCCGGCGCGATAGGCCGTGACGGCGCCGGGGGCGTCGCCCTGCGCCATCCGCGCGTCGCCCAGGGCCGCCAGCAGCCCACCATGGGGGCCCAGCAGGGACAGGGCGCGGCCGAGTGCCGCAGCGGCATCCGCCGGGCGGCCCATCTGGTAAAGCGCACCGGCGAGGTTGCGGTGATGCTCCAGTACTTGGGGGCCATGGTGGGCGGCCTGGGCGAAGCACTCCGCTGCTGCCGCGTCCCGACGCTGCAGCAACAGGACGCCCAGCATGTTCCAGGCGGCGGCGCAGGCGGGATCCTGGGCCAGCGCGTCACGGCACAGCGCCTCCGCCCCCGCGCCATCACCCGCGTCGAGCCGCGCGTGCGCCTGGGCCAGCAGCATACGGGCGCGCTCGTCGGCGTCGGGCACGTCTGTCATGGGCGATCACGTCCTTGGAGGCACGAGGGGCCGTCAATTCGCCGCACCTTACAGCCAGCGGACCCAATTGGCATCGGGCCGAATTGAAACCGCCACCGCGGCCCTCCCCAAGGCCGCAGGCATGACGAGCTAACGGTCCTGCGTTCACCTTACCAAGGGCAGGATCAGGTCGCCCCCCGCCGGATCATGGTCTAGGGTGCATCGACATCCTCACCGTCCCTCCAGACACAATTTCCCGAGAAGGGGCCCCCTCCCATGGCAATGGCAGCATACCGACGCACCCGCCGCCTGTGGCTTTCACGCGAGGGGTGGCAACGGCGGCTGGTATTCTGGGGTGGTGGCGTGCTGGTGGGCCTGGCGGCCGTCGTCTTCGCCGCCCTGGCGGACAAGGCGCAGGAACTGTTCGGTAGCGCTATCGCAGGCCGGCCCTGGCTGCCCCTGCTGCTCACCCCTGCGGGGCTGGCGCTGTCGGCCTGGCTGACGCGGGCCTATTTCCCCAATGCCGGCGGCAGCGGCATACCCCAGGCCATTGCCGCCCGGGAACTGCGCGACCAGCGGGAACGGACCGCCCTGGTCTCAATCCGCCTGGCGGTGGGCAAGATCGTGCTGACCCTGGTGGGGCTGGCGGTCGGCGCCTCCATCGGGCGCGAGGGGCCGACGGTGCAGGTGGGCGCCTCGCTCATGCACCGGGTGGGCGCCACGTTCGGCGGACGCTTCCCCGGCCTGCTGCTGGCCGGCGGCGCCGCCGGCGTCGCCGCCGCCTTCAACACGCCCCTGGCCGGAATCGTCTTCGCCATCGAGGAGATGGGGCGCGGCTTCGACATGCGTACCGGCGCCCTGGTGCTGGCCGCCGTGACCGTGGCCGGTGCCGCCCCGCTGGCCATCCAGGGCGATTATCTCTATTTCGGGCAAAGTACGGCCCATATGGCCACCTGGCAGGATTGGGCGCTGGTGCCACTGTGCGGCGTCGTCGGTGGCCTGGCCGGCGGCGCCTTCAGCCGCGTGGTGGTTCGCATGGCCAAGGGTGTCGGCCACTGGCCAGGCCACGCCGGCCGCGCCGGGCGCTGGATCAAGGCCCATCCCATCCCCTTCGCCGCCTTCTGCGGCCTGGCGCTGGCCCTGCTGGGCCTGGCCACCGGCGGCGACACCTATGGCACCGGCTATGCCCAGGCCAAGGCCCTGCTGGAGGCGGCGTCCCATCCGCAAGCCGCGGCCGCGGTGTCCCCCATCTTCGGGCCGGCCAAGTGGCTGGCCACGGCCCTGTCTTCCGTCAGTGGCATTCCCGGCGGCATCTTCTCCCCCTCGCTGGCCGTGGGCGCCGGCTTGGGTGCGGAACTGGGGCATCTGCTGCCCGGCGCCAATGCCGAGGTCGCGGTGCTGGTGGGCATGGTCGCCTATTTTGCCGGCGTGGTGCAGGCGCCCATCACCGCCTTCGTCATCGTGCTGGAGATGACGGGCAACCACGCCATGGCCGTGCCCATCATGGCCGGCAGCCTGATCGGTTGCGGCGCCGCCCGCATGATGGGGGCGGAGGCGGTATACCACGCCCTGTCCCACGGATTCCTGGACCGGGCGCACAAGGCCATCGCCGCCCGGGGACCGTCCGCCGCCCGCTGACCCTGGCACGGTCGCGCCCCAGGGACGGGGACCGACCAACGGAATATACCGGGTTGGGTGAATGCCGACGTATATTGCATACGATAAGAACCCCGCCTGGAGCCTTCACGCCATGATCCGATCCGCCGCCCGCGCTTTTTGCGCGCCCCTGCTGCTGGGTGCCGCCCTGCTGACAAGCGCCGCCGCCTTCGCCGCCGAGCCCGTAAAGCCCGTCACCACGGAAGGCGACGTGACAGTGAAGGATTTCAAGTTCAAGACCGGCGAGACCCTGCCCGAGGTGCGGCTGCACTACACCACCCTGGGCACGCCGCACCGCGACGCCAAGGGTCATGTCGACAACGCCATCCTGATCATGCACGGCACCGGCGGCACCGGCGCCCAGTTCCTGCGCCCGCAGTTCAGCGACGTGCTGTTCCAGCCGGGCGGCGTGCTGGACCCGGCGCGCTATTACATCATCCTGCCCGACGATGTGGGCCACGGTAAGTCCAGCAAGCCCAGCGACGGCCTGCACGCCCATTTCCCGCAGTATGACTACGACGACATGGTGGCGCTGGAACACCAGCTGGTGACCAGGCTGGGCGTGGACCATCTGCGCCTGGTCATGGGCACGTCCATGGGCTGCATGCACGCCTTCGTCTGGGGCGAGACCTACCCCGACGCCATGGACGCGCTGATGCCGCTGGCGTGCCTGCCGCAAGCCATCGCCGGCCGCAACCGCCTGTGGCGCCAGATGTCCATCGCCGCCATCAAGAAGGACCCCACCTGGCAGGGCGGCGAATACAAGACCCAGCCGACGGAAGGCCTGCGCACGGCCGCCGCCCTTCTGTCCATCGCCGGCAGCGCCCCCATCCAGATGCAGAAGGCCTACCCCACCCGCGAGGCGGCTGACGCCGCGGTGGAGAAAATCCTGGACGTGAGCGGGATGGAGGCCAATGACCTGATCTATCAGCTGGACGCATCACGCTTCTACGACCCGTCCCCCAAGCTGGAGACGATCAAGGCGCCGGTGCTGTGGATCAATTCCGGCGACGATTTCATCAATCCGCCGGAACTGGGCCTGGCCGAACAGCTGGTGAAGCGCATCCCCAAGGGCCAGTTCATCCTGATCCCTGCCAGCGACCAGACCCACGGCCACGGCAGCCACACCTGGGCGGTGCTGTGGCAGGACAAGCTGGCCGACCTGCTGGCCCGCACCACGCCCAAGAACTGATCGGGTGGGCGCCCCGTCGGAGCGGAGCGCCCACAGGTAATTAAACGGCCGGACGCACCGTCACCATGACCACGCCATGCGGCGCCACCTCGGCGGTGTAGCCGCCCTTGGACGTGCCCTGGTCCTTGGCCAGCCACAGGTCGCGCACCTTGGCGGACAGCTTGGCCGGATAGCCCAGATCCGCCCAGTTGACGGTGATCCTGGCCGGCGCCGTGCCACGGTTCAGCAGCACCACGGCGCGGTCGCCGCTGGCCAGCGGCCGGGCCCAAACCTCCACATCGCCCTGCTTGGCGACACGGCGGCCCTGGGCGCCCAGCGCATCCTGGTCCACGGCGATGACCTCGGCGTTGGTCAGGATGGCCTTGGTGGCCGGGCTCATGCTGGTCAGGTCGTTGCCGGCGATCAAGGGGGCCGCCAGCAGGGCCCACAGGCTGAAGTGCGCGCGGTATTCCGTGTCGGTCATGCCACCGTTGCCGACCTCCAGCATGTCGGGGTCGTTCCAATGTCCGGGGCCGGCATAGGGATAGAGGTCGGCTTCCAGATCCAGGATGTCCATGACACCCAGGGAATAGCCCTTCTTGCCCTGCCAGCCGTCATAGATGTCGCCGGTGCTGCGCCACAGGTTGCCCACGGCCTGGGCCCACAGCCAAGGCTTGGCCGTGCCCCATTCGCACATGCTGAAGACGATGTCGCGGCCAGACGCCCTGAGCGCGTCGCTCATCAGCGTGTAGGCGGCCTTGGCGTCCAGCGTGCCGGTGTAGCACCAGTCGTATTTCAGGTAATCCACGCCCCAGGCGGCGTACTGGGCGGCATCCTGGTATTCGTGACCCAGGCTGCCCGGCCGCTTGCCGCAGGTCATCTTGCCGGCGTCGGAATAGATGCCGAACTTCAGGCCCTTGGAATGGATGTAGTCGCCCAGGGCCTTGAGGCCGGAAGGGAAGCGGACGGGGTCGGGCTGCATATCGCCATGGGCGTCACGGGCGCCGTGCCAGCAGTCGTCGATCACCACATACTTGTACCCCGCGCCGGCCATGCCGGAGGACACCATGGCGTCGGCCGCCTTGCGAATGACGTCCTCATTGATGTCACAGGCGAACTTGTTCCACGTGTTCCAACCCATGGGTGGGGTCAAGGCCAGGCCGTTGGCCTGGCGCGGCGGCTCGGCATCCTTGGGGTCATCCGCCTTGGCCGGGTGGGCCAGCATCAACAGCGGCACGACGAGCAAGGCCGCCAGGGCCAGGAGCATTCTTCGCATGGGACGTTCCTCAAGTGATCGGCCCCATAGCCCGGGGGCCTTTTTGGACGGTCGGCACCGCCATGCGAAATTTATAGGATAAATAAGCCTTTTTGAAAAATCATTCGATGACATGTGGCTATGACAAAACCCCCGGGGACCGGCCCCGGGGGTTTCGCACAACGCGCCTGAAGGGAGATGGACGGTTGCCTCACAGGCGCGCGTCCGGCCGTACCTTACAGACGGGGATTGTCCGGCTGGCTGGTCGAACCGGTGGTGCCGCTATCCGGGCTGGACGGCGCCGGGGGCGGCGGCGCGGCCTCCTCCGGGCTTTGGCCGGGATCGGTCTTCTTCTGGGCGGTGTGCTTGGCCGACTTCCTGGCCTTGGACGACTTCGCGGCCTTGCCCTTGTCGTCGTTCGGGTCATGCGGCGGCAGCGGCTGCACCACGGGCGGCTTCTCCGTCACCGCCTGGCCGGACGAGGACGACATGGAGCCACTCTGGTCCGACGGGGCCGGGGGCATGGTCGACGGCGACGAAACGTCCGGCTGGTTCATACCAGGCTGCTGGCCCGGCTGCTGGCCCATCCCGGCGCGGTCGCCCGGCAGGCCGTGGGAATTGGACGGGCTGGGGCTGGTGGCATCCGGCGCCGGCGGCAGGGTCGACGGCGTGCCGCTGCGGGTGGTATCCTCGGATTGCGGCGTGCCCGGCATGGGCGTGCCCTCGGGCGGCGCGGTCTGCGCCCAGGCGGCAGCGCTCAACACGGGGGCGGACGCCAGGCCGGCGGCCAGGGTCAGCGCGGTCGCCGTGCGGGCCCAGCCCGCGGTGGTCAACTTCGTGAACATGGGTCGTCCTCCATTCCTTGTAAGAAAGGCGTGACATCAGGGGACCGCCCAATGGTGGCGAAAAAACGTCGCAACACCGCAAACAATGTGATCCGGGCGGGGGTATGTCCTTTGCCCAACGGAACCCCTGGAATGGGCCGAACCCCGGAACCGGGGCCGGCGGGTAGGCGGGGCGGAACGGATATAGAAACGCCCCGGGAACCGTAAAGTTCCGCCGGGGCGTTCCTTCAGAGGCGGATGGCCGGCCGACGGGCGAGGGTTACCCCGCAAAAGTGAGTCGGCTCCGGGCCGCCATCACCCGGCCTTAGCCATGGGGATGATGCACCGGGACGTGATGCGCCACATGGTGCACATGGTGATGGTGGTGATGATGGTGGCGGTGATGCACCACGCGGTGATGGACCACCTCGGCCTGGGCGCTGCCGGCCGTCATGAACGGCGCCAACGCCAGGCCGAAAACCAGGGCCAGGGCAGCGATCCCGCGACGACGCCAGGACGGACCGACGGACGGGGAGGCGCTGGTGGTGGGGCGGGTCAGGACGGGCATGGTCTCGATCCTTTCAACATGAACAGGTCCCGGCCTCGCCGGGCACTTTCATGACACCGCCCAAAGGTGGCGAAAAAACGCCGCCCCCCGGGATTTAATGAGACCTTCCGGGGGCGCGCTCACTCCCAGCCGACGCAATGCGGTTCCGGCGCCATGTCCTCGGGCGCCGCCGGCGGGGCGGCCGGGTGCGGGTACTTCTGCTTGAAGGTGAAGGCGTGGCGCGTGGCCCCGTGCCGTTCCAGATGGGCCAGACGCTCCAACCCCTCCTGCGGGGTAGGGCGATGGCCGGCGGGAACCCACCACAGCACCTGGTACATGTCCACGGGCCGTTCGAACCATTCCCGCCGCCGCGCCATGACGGTGCGATGGGTGGATTTATAAACGTAATCGAACAGCGCCTCAGCCGAGGCCCACACCGACATGTTCACCAGGAACCGCGGATTGTCGCTGACCAGGATGTCGGTGGCGTTGCCGCTGTCCGACTGCAGGCGCCAGACGAAGCCGGGGCTGTCTTCGGCCAGGGCGTTGATCTCGTCCAACTGGTTCACGAAATCGGCGATGCGCGGGTCGTCCATAGCATAGAGCGCCGTGCCGACGTTCATCTGCGCCAATTGCCAGCCGCCCGCCGCGGCCCCCGTCTCTCCCCGGGCCTCCACGGTCACCCCCCCGTAAATTTGGTTCAGGAAGGTCTGAATTTATGCATCGCCTGTTGCGGCTTCCAGCCCACGCGCGATCGTTTGTTATAAAAGCCCCTCATAATTTTCACTGACGGCGGTCGGCGGCGGGCTGTACTGTCGGGCCCGTCCGTGATCCCAAGGAGTGGCCATGTCCGGCGCCGAGCACCCTGCCCCCGCCATTCATCCCGAACTGAAGCGCCTGCGCGACAGCATCGACAACATAGACGCCGCCCTGATCTACATGCTGGCGGAACGCTTCAAGTGCACGCAGCAGGTCGGGGCGCTGAAGGCGCGCATCGACCTGCCCAGCAGCGACCCAGGCCGCGAGGCGGCGCAGATCGAGCGCCTGCGCCGCCTGGCAGAGGGCGCCCACCTGGATCCGGACTTCGCAGCCAAGTTCCTGAACTTCATCATCAAGGAAGTGATCCGCCACCACGACGGCTTCCGCGCGGCCGAACAGGCCTGAACGCCATCCCCGTCAGTTGGGACGGGGTCAGTTGTGATGGGGCTGACCGGGGTCGTTGGGGTGGCCCGGCGCCTGCTGATGCTGCGGCTCGGCGTGCGGTTGAGGCTGCGGGTGCTGTTGGGGCTGTGGATGCGGTGCCTCGGGCCGCGCCTGGGGCGGCGGCATGCGCTGCGGTTCGGGCCGGGGCGCCCTGTCCATATGCGGCCGGGGCTCCGGCGGTGACTGCGGTCGCATCTGCGGCTCCTGTGGCCGGGGCGGCTGATGGACGTCGTGCGGGGGTTGGGGGCGCTCGGCCTGATGCGGTGGCTGCGGCCCCTGCGGCTGGCGCCGTTCCTCAAAGTTCGGCGCGTCAGGCCGATGGCGTTCCCCGTGCGGGACCGCGGGCGTCCCCTGCGGGCGTTCGGGACCGGCCTGTTGGGCGGGGCCTGGCTGGCCCTGAGGCGGATGGACCGCCGAATGCGGCGGACCGCCGCCCCCCCCTTCCTGGTGACTGGGTTGCTGTGGCGGTCCATCGGGCCGCTGCGCGGGAGGGGACGCCTGACCGGCTGTGGGTCCGGGGCGTTCCTGCGCCGCCTCATGAACCGGCGGCGGGCCGGGCGGCTGGTTATGGTCGCGCAAGGTAGGCAGCCCACCGGGACCCCGGTTGGCCCAGGCGGCGCCCTCGGGCCGGTTCGTCCCCGGCTGGCCCGGATGGAATCCCGGCTCATCCGGCCGGCGGTCCATCGGACGGAAACCACCAGGGTGGTCGGCCCCGGGCCCGTTGCCATTGGGATGCGGATCGCCCGGCCGCAAAGCGCCGGCCTGCGGCCCCCCGGCAGGAACACCATTAGGCCCGCGCAAATCCAGGTGCCGGGGACCTGCGCCCTCGGCCCGTGGCTCGAAACGGGGGCCGGGGTTGGCCGGGTGCGGGACGGGAGTTCCGCCCGGCGGGCCGGGCAGGTGCAGACGCTGCGCCACCTGTGGCGTCACGCCGGCGGTGGCGACGGTGGGCTGCAACGGCGGTCGTCCCACAACGGCGCGGGCGTTGGCGAACTGATGCTCGTCCCAAGGCCGGGCGCCGCCATTATAGCGGCCGTAACGGCCGGCGACCATGGCATCCGCCGGCATCATCGAGGCGCCACGCCGGTTGGCGTAATTGTTGATGGTGATATTGGTGACGTTGGTGACGTTGTTCACGACCGTCAGGTTGCGGACCACGGGCCGGTTCACATACTCCACATAGCGCGGGCTGGCCCGGTACCAGGGGTGGTACGGCTCCTGCCAGCCCAGCGGGCACCAGCCGACGGGCGGGTGTCCCCTGTCGTCGTAATGGGGGCCGCCGATGCTGACGCCGATGGCCACGCCGGCCCCGAAAAAGGCGACCAGCGCCGGGGCGTAGACCGGCGGGGGTGGCGGCCCGCCGACAACGACGGCGCCACCGGGCGCCCAGGCCCAGCGGCCACGGATGTCCACCCAGCGCCCATAGTGGAAGGGAGCGAAGCCCCAGGGCGCGTCATCGATCCAGGTCCATCCCCAGGGGGCTACATAGGCCCAGTGACCGTCGCGATAGGGCGCCCAGTCCGGCTGGACCTGCGGATACCAGACCTGGCCATAGTCGGGCGTGGCCTGCCAACTGCCGTATTCGCCCAGGTCGTCGGCGCCCGGCATGGCCATGACATCCGGCGGGGGCGTGGAAGAGCCGACGCGGTCGGTGCGCAGCATGGCCGTCAGGAAGGGGTCGTGTTCGGCGGGCCGCACATTGACGTTGGGCGGATTGTCGCCCGTGATCTCCCCCGTCTGTCCGCCATTGATCCGCAGGGACAGGCCCTGGCCGCTGAGTTGCGCCGACCCTTCCAGCACGGTGACGCGGGTGGGGGTGTCGGTGTCGCCGGCCGAAACCTCATACCTGCCGGGTCCCTCCAGCGTCACCAGGCCGCGCGGCGTGCGCAGGCTGTAGCGTTCGCCGGGCAACAGGCCCCGTATGCGCACATAGACCTGGCCCTGCGCCAGGTCGGCGGTGAAGTCGCGGTCGTCCAGGCTGTCGATATCCAGCTCGGTGGTGCCGTCCATGATCAGCCGGGTGGTGGACACATCGACCGTGGCGCTGGCCCCCGGCTCGGTCCACAGCGCGTTGCCGCTGGTGAGGGGGTAGTTGGGGGTGGCGGGGTCCCATTGGGTGCCGTCGGCGGTGTGGAAGGAGACGGTGCCCTGCACCCGCGCCAGCCGCCCCACCCGCGCCGGCGGATCGCCCGCGTATTGGTCGCCCCCATCGTCGTAGGCCGGGGCACCCTCTTGAGCGCGCGCCAGATCGCCCATGAACGGGGATAGGGTCATCAGCAGCGCCAGGGCCGTCATGGCGCCGTGGCGAAGGCCGAGGCGCCTGGCTACAGCGCGTTCAGGTACCGCATAACTGGACATGATGGCAGGTTCCACCCTGGTTCTCGTCAATCCATGTCAGGCTGCGCGCGCATGGTGGCATAACTGCGACGAATGATGGCCCCTATTTGGACGGGGGGCGAATCCTATTGCCCAGGGCCAAACGCCGCGCGCAGAGTGCGCCCGCCCGGTCACGGAAGCCGGTTGGTGTAAGGGTTTCAGAATCATGCAGCAGTCGTTGGATACCGTGCGCGGCGCCTTCGAGGCCGATAACGCCCCTCTGGTCCCCCGTGTCCAGGCCTTCCTGGCCGATATCCTGCGCACGCCCGCGTCCCACGCCCGCTTCATGAACGAGCTGTCGTTGATGGAGCATATGGGCAGCAACAAGATCATGGCGACCCAGCATGGCGCCGGCATGGACCTGCCCACCCTGAAGCACCTGGCGGAAGAGGCACGCCATGCCTTCTTCTTCAAGCGCCATGCCGAGGGCGTGGCCCGCCGCCCGCTGGACTATGTCCAGGCCGACCTGCTGTCGCCCGCCGCCGGCCGTCTGTATTTCCAGAAGCTGGACATCGCCGTGGAACAGGCCTTGGCGGGCGAACCGCCCCGCTCCAAGGTGCTGTACCTGCACATGTCGCTGATCGTGGAGTTCCGCGCCGTGTGGTTCTATCACCTGTATGAGACGGCGTTGCGCGGGGCGGGATCCAAAATCTCGCTGAAAAGCCTGCTGGCGGAGGAACAGGGCCACCTGTCCGACATGGCGGAGCGGCTGGGCGCCCTGGGCGCGTGGGAACCCGCCCGCCTGGCCGCCATGTGCCGGGCGGAAACCACCCTCTTCGGCACCCTGCTGGGCCGTCTGGAAAGGGCGGTTGCCGCCCCGACGGCGGTGGCGGCTTAAGCGATACCATCCAGCAGCAGCGGCCAGGCGCGGGCATTGCGCTCGGCGAACACGCGCAGGTGGCCGATGGCCTTGGAGCCGGCTTCCGCGGGGGTGATGACCCGGTGGCGGATGGTGGCGGCCGGGTAGAAGTCCGCCAGACGGCGCACCCGTTCCGGCGGCATCATCTCATCATCCGCGATGCCCACCAGGGTGACGGCCCCCGTCATGCGATCGGGCGTGGGGTGAGGCATGGACTGCCCCCAATCCACCCGATAGAAGCCGCGTGACGTGCACCAGCGCCGCCATTGCCAGAACACGCCCTTGGGCAAGTCCGCCCCCAGGCCCAACAGTCTCCCGGGCAGGTAACCGCACAACAGTGTGGCCAGCGGCCCAAGCAGGAACCAGAAGGCGACGACCGAGGGCATGTAGCTCAGCGGGTGCTTGGTCCAATGGGCGGGACCGGACGCCACGGCGATCAGCCGCGCCACCCGTCCCGCATTGGCGTGAAAGGGCAGGCATAGGCCGCCCAGGGAATGGCCAATCACCCAAATCTCCGTTTCCGGATAATGGTCGCACAGCCAATCCAGGGCCGCCGCCTGGTCGATCACACCCCACATCGCCATGGTGGCGCCGGATCGGGTGACCGGCCCGGCGGCCGAGGCACCGAAATCGCGGTAGTCATAGGTCAGCACCGCCGCGTCCCGGGCCTGGGCCAGCCAGGCGGCGAAACGCGTGTAGTAGTCGCGCGGCACGCCGGTGGCGCCATGCAGCACGACAGCCAGCCGGGGCTCGCGCCCGTCAGGCGGCAGGACCAGGCGTCCGGCCAGTTGAGCGCCGTCCGGGGTGGTGATGTGTACCGACTGGTCGCCCGTATCGTCCGTCATCCATCCCTCCCCCGTCCGTCGCGACCCGTTCTATGGTGATCGCCATAGAACGGGATATCACTAGACCGACCGACATACAATTGGCATTAAGGGGCATGCCGCGCCTGTCCGATGCCAAGAAACATTTCGTCGATACCGCCGTGACCCTGTTCCGGCGCAAGGGCTACAATGGCGTGGGCCTGAACGAGATCATCGCCGTCAGCGGTGCGCCCAAGGGTTCGTTCTATCACCACTTCCCCGGCGGCAAGGAAGAGCTGGCGGAAGAGGCGGCCCGCCTGGCCGGGCACCGCATCGCCCGCCTGATCGACCAGGCCTTCACCGACGCGCCCACCTTCGCCGACGGCGTGCACGCCCTGGCCGACACCATCGCAGACTGGTTCGAGGCGTCGGACTGGCGCGACGGTTGCCCCGTGACCGCTCTGGTCATCGGCGCCATTCCCGATTCCACCCGCCTGTCCGCCGTGGTGGCGGAGGTGCTGGAGGATTGGGCCGTGCGCACGGCGGGCCATGCCGAACGCCTGGGCGTCAGCGACCCGCGGGAACGGGCGGCACGCTTTTTCATCGCGCTGGAGGGCGCCTGGCTGCTGGCCCGGGTGCAACGCACCCGTGCGCCGTTCAAGCTGGCGGCCGCCATGGTGCTGTGAGAGCGTTTCCCTCGCACGAAGCGAAGGGGGCGTCCACCATGCGTATGCTAGGCCTGATCGGCGGGATGAGCTGGGAAAGCACCACGCTCTGTTACCGGCATCTCAACACCATCGCCCGTGACCGGCTGGGCGGGCTGCATTCCGCCCGCCTGCTGCTGTGGTCGGTGGATTTCGCCGAGGTGGCGGCCAAGCAGCATGCGGGTGACTGGGCCGGCGCCGGGGCCCTGATGGCCGATGCCGCCCGCCGCCTGCAGGACGCGGGCGCCGAGGCGCTGATGATCGGCACCAACACCATGCACAAGACGGCGGACGCCGTGCGCGCCGCGACCAGCATCCCCCTGCTGCATATCGCCGACGCCACCGGCCGCGCCCTGAAAGCCGGCGGCAGCGTCCGCCCCGCCCTGCTGGCCACGCGCTATACCATGGAACAGGACTTCTACCGCGGCCACCTGGCCCAGCATTATGGCGTGGATACCCTGGTGCCGGACGCCGCCGGACGGGACACCGTCCACCGCGTCATCTACGAGGAACTGTGCCGGGGCATCGTGCTGCCCGACTCCAAGGCCGCCATCCTGGCGGAGGTGGATCGCCTGCGCGCGGCGGGTGCCGACGGCGTCATCCTGGGCTGCACGGAAATCGGCATGATCATGGGTCAGGGCGACAGTGACCTGCCAGTATTCGATACGACGCGGTTGCATGCCGAGATGGCGATGGACTTCGCGTTAACAGATTAATATTTGAACGTTTTACGCCTATGGATTGCAATCCTCCATAGGAACGCTAGCATGGCGCCAGCGCGTCGGTTGGCGGGGTATGGGTGTTGTCCAAGTGGGTGAAGGGGGCCTTGGGCCTGGCCATCGTGGCCATCGTCGTTGCCGGATGGAATCTGGTCAGCGTCACCCTGCCCGTGGCCCGCGCGCTGGACCAGGATTCGCGCAATACCGCCGTTCATGTCGTCGCCTATCACCGGGCCCTGCTGCTGCCGGGCACCCTGGTGGTGGACGTCTGGGGCGCGGCGCCCACGGCCACGCCGCTGGATGTGCTGCGCGTCCTGCTGCAAGCCGCCGCCACCTTGGATGAGCGCAGCTATGACACCGTGGTCCTGGCCTATCGCGGCCGGCCCCGCTTCACCTTGCCCGGCTTTTACTTCCAGCAGCTGGGCCATGATTACGGCCAAGGCGAGAACGCCACCGCCCTGATTCGGACCCTGCCGCAGAACGTGCGCACCTTGGATGGCAACGCCGCGTTCGAGACCTGGACCGGCGGCATGCTGGGTGTCCTGGACCGGCAGATGGACGACGTGCTGACCTTCAGCCGGCGCTGGTGGATGGAACCCCACACCTCTTGAGGCGTGCTACCGCTCTCGCATGAGGTGCACGCCGCCCACGGTGCGCTCCAGATTGGCCAGCACGTCCGGAGGCAAAGGCCCCGCCGGCGCCTCCAGTCCCATCACCCCGTAGCGGCCGGCCAACAGGGCCGGCGCCAGGCACCACCACACCTGGTCACGCGCCGCGCCGGGATGATCGGCCAGATAGGCGTCAGCCGCTTGGTCGATGTCATCCAGCAGGGCCGGGGCGACGCCCCACTGCCCATAGAGCGCCGCGATGGCCTGGCGCAGGCTGGCGGCGTTTTGGCGGCGGGCGGCCAGGATGGCCTCCACTGTGGCGCCCCCCAGGTCGGGCGGCGTCACTGTCACGCCGTCCTGGGCCAGGTTGGGGATCTGGCCGCGGATAGCGTCCATCTGCGCCATCAGGCGGGCGCGGGCGTCGGCGGTGTCGCGCGGGTCCAGGCTGTTGGTCGAATGGAATTCCACCACGCCGCCGGGCGCCACCGTCTTGCGCCGTCCCGCCAGGAAGGGCAGCAGGGCGCAGGCCGAGGCGCAGCGCCCCTCGACCATCACGTCCAGCTGCCGCCCATGGATCAGGCGGGCCATTTCCAGAGCGACCGCCACGTCGCCGCCCCCCGAATCCAGCACCAGGGTCCGCGTCTCCGGCGTCAGGTTGCGGGCCAGCAGGTCAGCATCCCCGAGCGGATGCTCGCCCGGCAGGAAGCGCCGGGGCAGGATTTCACCATGGAAGGCCAAGGTGGCGGCGTCCACCCGCCGCCACGCCCGGTCCTGATAGGCCTGGGCGCATGCCGCCATCGGGTGCAGCAGGACCACGGTCAGCAGGCTGACATATAAAAGCCGGCCCCTCACGGAGCGTCCGGGGGAAAATACAGGCGGCGCGGAAGATGGTGCATGGACGGCCTGGAATGGTTGCGATCAGCGCATCACGGGGGTCGCCGCATGGAACTGACACGATAGCTTGCTACTGTACCCGCAGCGCCCAGGCCCTCGATAGAGCGGTCAAGGGTGTACCCCATTGCACCGAGGAGGAGCGTCATGGCCCAGTTGAAGCGCACCGCGAATGCCGTCTGGCATGGAACCGGCAAGGATGGCGACGGCACCCTGACGACGCAGAGCGCCACGCTGTCCAGCGTGCCCTATTCCTACATCGCCCGCTTCGGCGACGGCAAAGGCACCAACCCCGAAGAGCTGATCGCCGCCGCCCACGCCGGTTGCTTCAGCATGGCGCTGGCCTTCATGCTGTCCGGCGCCGGCTTCACCCCGGAGGAAATCAAGGCCGACGCGGTGCTGACCATGGAGGGCGAAGGGGGCGGCTGGCGCATTTCCGCCGTGAAGCTGACGGTGCGCGCCAAGATCCCGGGGATCGAGCCCGGCAAGTTCCAGGACCTGGCCGCCGAGGCCAAGGCCAACTGCCCGGTGTCGCGCGTGCTCAACGCCGAGATCACCCTGGACGCCGCCCTGGCCTGATCGTCACGGCCCGGTACAAGAGCGAACGGGCGGGGCCTTGCGGCGCCCGCCCGTTTTTATTCCGATTGCGGAATGAGCCTTACTCGGCGGCCTCGATGCGGCGCGGCTGGCCGGACCGGCTGGCCTTCAGCCCTTCGGCCACCAGGAAGGCCAGCTCCAGCGCCTGGTTGGCGTTCAGGCGCGGGTCGCAAGCGGTGTGGTAGCGTTGGGCCAGCGCGTGCTCGGTGATGGCCTGGGCGCCGCCGGTGCACTCCGTCACGTCCTGGCCGGTCATCTCGAAATGCACGCCGCCGGCATGCACACCTTCAGCCCGGCAGGCTTCGAAGAAGCCCCGCACCTCGGCCAAAATGCGCTCGAACGGGCGCGTCTTGTAGCCGGTGGCCGACTTGATGGTGTTGCCGTGCATGGGGTCGCAGCTCCACACCACGGTGCGACCTTCGTCCCGCACCCGGCGCAGCAGCGGCGCCAGCTTGTCCGCCACCTTGTCATGACCCATGCGGGCGATCAGCGTCAGGCGGCCGGCCTCGTCCGTCGGGTTCAGGATGTCGATCAGGCGGATCAGCTCATCCGGGTCCGTGGTCGGGCCGCACTTCAGGCCGATGGGGTTTTTCACGCCGCGCAGGAATTCCACGTGCGCGCCATCGGGCTGGCGGGTGCGGTCGCCGATCCACAGCATGTGGGCGGAGACGTCGTACCAATCGCCCGTGGTGCTGTCGACGCGGGTCAGCGCCTGCTCATAAGGCAGCAGCAGGGCCTCATGGCTGGTGAAAAACTCCGTCTCGCGGATTTGGGCGGTGGTCTCCGCCGTGATGCCGCAGGCGGCCATGAAGGCCAGCGCCTCATCCAGGCGGTTGGCCAGGTCGCGGTAGCGCTCCCCCTGGGGGCTGCGGTCGACGAAGCCCAGGTTCCACTGGTGCACCTTGTGCAGGTCGGCATAGCCGCCCTGGGCGAAGGCGCGCAGCAGGTTCAGCGTGCTGGCGGCCTGGTTGTAGGCCTGCACCATGCGCTCCGGATCCGGCACCCGCGCCTCGGCCGTGAAGTCGAAGCCGTTGATGATGTCGCCACGGTACGAAGGCAGCGAGACGCCACCGATATCCTCAAGGTCGGCGGAGCGCGGCTTGGCGAACTGGCCGGCCATGCGGCCCACCTTGACCACCGGCGTGGCACCGCCAAAGGTCAGCACCACCGCCATCTGCAGCATCACGCGGAAGGTGTCGCGGATGTTGTTGGGGTGGAACTCGGCGAAGCTTTCGGCGCAGTCACCGCCTTGCAGCAGGAAACCCTGGCCCTTGGCCACGCGCCCCAGGTGATCCTTCAGGCGGCGGGCCTCACCGGCGAAGACCAGCGGCGGATAGTTGGCGAGGCGGGCCTCCACAGCTTCCAGGCGCCGGGTGTCGGGATATGCCGGCATCTGCCGCACGTCCCGAGACCGCCAGCTATCGGGCGCCCAGCGCCCCGCCTTATCCTGTGCCATGACCCACCTCGTGAAACCCGAAAACCGGCCTGAATTCCAAGACTTTAAGAGTAGCGACGGAGGTATCCGACGATCGCGGGCGCGAACGCCCCTTCAAGTCTGGCAGCAAGCCGGTCTCGTTATGTACTGCCCCGTTTTATACTTTTCCAGTCTTCTTGAGGCCCTTCCGCGCATTACTGTTACCCAGCAAACGCGGTTGCCCGTCGCAGCAGCCCTTGAACCAGTCACCACCCTATCCAGATGGCCGAGTCCAGGCCTAGCCGAAATGGCGTAGGCTATCCGTCCTCACGTGCCCAAAACGGGCCGATCATCAGGCCACCAAAGGCGGCTGGGAGAGCATGACATGACGGCCCGGAACAGGCATCCCCGCAGGTCCCTTCCTCGTCTGGTTCTGCTGGCCGCCGCTTGCGTGCCCACCGCCGCCGCGGCGCAGACCTACGCCACCGGCTACTCCGCCGGCTGGTGGTCGCAACTGGGCCTGACCAACGCCATCGAGGTGGCGGCCACCGGCGGCAGCGGCATCACCATCGGCCTGGTCGATACCGGCGTGGTGGCGACCCAGGCGGACGTCACCGGCCGCGTGTCCACCGCCTCCTCCTGCGCCGCCCGTACATTCACCTGCCCCAGGGGCTACACCGACGACAACGGCCACGGCACCGCCACGGCCGCCATCGCCGCCGGCGCCGTCACCAGCAGCGGGGCCGGCATGGCCGGCGTGGCGCCCAAGGCCACCATCCTGTCGGAAAAGGCGCTGAACGTCAGCGGCAGCGGCACGGACACGGATGTGGCCAACGGCATCATCAAGGCCGCCGACGCCGGCGCCAAGGTCATCAACCTGTCGCTGACCTACCTGCCCACCAACACCATCGTCACCGCCATCAACTACGCCGCAGCCAAGGGTGCGGTGCTGGTGTTCGCCGGCGGCAACTCCGCCACCGTCCTGAACGGCGGCGCCAATTCCACCGGCCTGTCGGCGACGGCCCTGACCCATCTGGCCTTCGCCGGATCGGTCAGCGGCGCCAACAAGCTGTCCAGCTTTTCCAACACGCCCGGTTCCGGCTATGCCGTCGCCGGGACGACGCGGGTCAGCTACGCCTCCCTCTGGCTGATGGCGCCTGGGGAGAGCATCGTCGCGCCCGGCATCCAGTACGGCGCCAACGCCCTGGCCTATTGGAGCGGCACATCCATGGCCGCCCCCATGGTGTCCGGCGCCGTCGCGCTGCTGGAAGCCACGTGGCCGGTGCTGTACCGCAACGGCACCGCCACCGCCGTGCTGTTCGCCTCGGCCACCGACATGGGCGCCAAGGGTGTGGACAACACCTACGGCAACGGCTTGATGAACCTGACGGCGGCGTTCAAGCCGCTGGGCGCCCTGTCGGTGGTGGGGGCCAACGGCAAGTCCCTGCCCGTCACCGGCCTGACGGGCAGCCTGATCACCGGCGGCGCCCTGGGCGCGCTGGGCGGCATCAGCGCCCAGTTGGCCAGCTATACCGCCTTCGACGGTTATCAGCGCAACTTCACCGTCAACCTCAGCGGCCTTATCGCCAAGCAGCCGGTCTCCGCCGCCTCCATCACCGCGGCGCTGCCCGCGCCCACCGTCACCACCAGCAGCACCAAGTTCGCCGATGGCGGCCGCCTGATGCTGGCCTACACCGATGGCCCCGGCCTGGACATCGTTGGCCGGCCCCAGCCCCTGGCGCCGCGCGACGGCTATGCCGGCCATGACGGCTGGGCCCTGGCCTACAGCCAGGGCGGCCTGACGCTGGCCGCCGGTCAGGGCTTTCCGGCATCCGCCTCCTTCGCCCAGGCGCTGTGGGGCGACGGCACGCCGGTGGCGGACGCCGCCGGTACGACCGCCAGCACGCTGGGCGTGTCCACGGCCCTGACCGGGCTGGCCCAGGGGGGCGGATTTGCGGCGCTGGGCACGGATTTGGATGGCTGGGTGGGCCGCGCCCTCGGCGGTGCCCGCCTGGCGCTCAGCTGGTCCGGCGCCCCTGGGGCGGACACCGTGTCCCGGCGCGACCTGGCCGGCGGCGACTGGAACCCCTGGCGGGGCCCTGTGCTGACCGGTGGCGGGCTGGATCGCCAGGCCGACGCCGTGGCCGCCGGCCTGAACTGGACCCTGGGGCCGGGCTGGAGCACCAGCCTGTCGGCCAGCCTGCTGGATGAGCGCGACGGCCTGCTGGGCAGCCGCTATCGCGGCGGCGGGGTGCTGGGCCTGGGCGACCATAACGACACCGTGTCCCTGGGGCTGGCTACCGCCGTCTCCCTGTGGCGGGGCGGCAGCCTGATGCTGGATGCCAGCCTGGCCCGCACCGGCGCGGCGGACAGTGCCCATGGCGTCGTCAGCGGCATCGGGCCCCTGCTGGCCCGATCCTATGGCCTGGCGCTGGCCCAGCGCGACGCGGTGACGGAAGGCGACAGCCTGACGGCCGTCTGGCGCCGCCCCCTGCGCGTGGTCGCCGGCGCCGCCACCCTGCTGATGACCAGCGTGGACGACCAAGGCTATGCCACCACCACGCCTACGCGGGTGTCGCTGCGGCCGGACGGGGCGGAAACGGACATGGCGCTGAGCTACGCCGCACCCGTGGCCACCGGCCGCTGGGGCCAGACGCTGAGCGTGATCGGCAGCCTGGAACTGCGCCAGGACGCCGGCAACATCCGGGGCCTGACCGATCAGGTGGCACGGGTCGGCCTCAACTTCCGCTTTTAAAAGCCGTTCGCCACATCGGTCATGTAAAATTCAAGCGCCAGGGTGACCGCGCGCACATCCGCCGCCCGGAGCGCCCGTATCTTGGCCGCCATCCTAACCCTATCGGAGTGCACCCGATGTCGCTTTCCATGTACCAGGCTTCCGTGCCGGTGTTCCTGCGCCTGCTGGGCAACCTGTCCGCCATCCTGGACAAGGCCGCCGCCCATGCCGATGCCAAGAAGATTGACCCGGCGGTGTTCGTGAATGCCCGCCTGGCCCCCGACATGCACCCGCTGGCCCGCCAGATCCAGATCGCCAGCGACGCCGCCAAGGGTGCCGCCGCCCGTCTGGCCGGCGTCGAGGTCCCCAGCTTCCCGGATACCGAAACCACCTTCGCCGACCTGCAGGCCCGCATCGCCAAGACGGTGGATTTCCTGAAGGGCGTGACCCCGGCCCAGATCGACGGCAGTGAAGAGCGCACCATCACCCTGAAGATCCGGGGCGAGGACGTGCACTTCCCCGGCCAGGCCTTCCTGCTGTTCTTTGCCATTCCCAACTTCTTTTTCCACGTCACCACCGCCTACGACATCCTGCGCCACAATGGGGTGGAGCTGGGCAAGATGGACTTCCTGGGCCGTCCGTAAGCGACATCCGGGTCTTTACAGATCAGAAGGCGGCGTCCCCGGGGCGCCGCCTTTTTCATGCACGCACTACTGCCATATTCTGTCAGCAGAACTTCGTAAAGTGACCCCCGAGACCAACCACCGACACCCTTGGGAGACGTCGCGATGCTCACCTTCTTCCACTGCCCCAGCACCCGCTCGTCCAGCATCCATTACCTGCTGGAGGAACTGGGCGTTCCCTATGAGAGCGAACACATCGACATCCGGGCCGAAGGCGGCGCGCCGGAAAGCTATCGCGCCATCCAACCGCACAAGAAGGTGCCGGCCGTCCGGCATAACGGCGTGGTGGTGACGGAGCGCGCGGCCATCACCCTCTACCTGGCCGATGCCTTTCCGGAGGCGGGCCTGGCCCCCGCCCTGGACGATCCGCGCCGCGGCCCTTACCTGACCAGCGTGGTCTACATCGATTCCGTGGTCGACCCCTGCCTGGTGGCGCACATGAACCAGTGGCCCTACGACGGCAAGGGGGCGGCCTACGGCAAGTTCGAGGACATGGTGACCAACCTGGAGCGCACCTTGAGCGCCCACGACTACGCCGTCGGTGACCGCTTCACCGCCGCCGACACCCAGTGGGGGGTCATGATGTACTGGGCCCTGGACGTCATGGGCCTGTTCAAGGACAAGCCCGTCTTCCGCGCCTACCTCAACCGCCTGGCCGAACGCCCCGCCTTCCAGCGCTTCGCCAAGACTATGGCGGCGTGATCAGGGCGGCGCACTCCTCAAAGCTCCACTTCATGGCCCCGGTCGACGTCACGACCGGGGTCGAAATCCTCGCCGTTGGTCAATGCCTCAAGGAACGGCACCAACGGGTCGCGCCCCTGTGCACGGTACCGGCGAATGAAAGCGATGCGGTCCCGGATGGCGCGGTCGGAATCCCGTTCCAGCCGAGCCAGCACGGGTTCCCATTCTTCCCAGGCCGCGCCCTCCCGCCCCAACGCTTGGGCCAAGGTCGCCGCCGCCAAGCGACGCACGACCACGGACCGATCGCGGGCCGCCTGCTCCAGATAGCAGGTCTTCGTGGCCGGACAGACAACGGGCCTGGTCGCGTATAGCCGAACCGGACGATAGATATTGAACGGCTTGTTGATCATCTCACGGCTCCATCCTTCTGGCCACGCGGCCTGCCCTTCAATCAGGGTGTGCAGCGCAACCATACGCACGATGGGCTGAACCGCACCGACGGCAAGAGCGGGCAGATGGCCATCCAGATACGGCTGACGTAACGCCTGGCGCAGGATGCTGCCGGCGGGTCCGGCAACCGCACGGCCTATCCGGTGGGCGAGGGCATCCGCCATTTCGGGCCGCACCAGGAAAAGGTTTTCCGGGTGGACGTGGGGCTCAAGCCGCCATCGTCCCCATGTCGGTACCCTGGCCAGCAGGAAGTAGGCTGCATCCGCCAGGCCCTCCGGTCCCACATGTGTAGCCACCCGCACAACGCATCGTCGTGCCGCCGCCCGCACGGCCGGCGCCCAGTCGTTTTGCCGATAAGCGATCGCCGCTATCCAAAACACACCCGGCGGCGCCTGGTCTATCTTGTCCAGGGCGGCCTGGCGGAGGTGGCCGTCACGGTGGAAAAGAAACAGATACTCCAGACCCGGCGTCGCACGCAGCAGGCCCATTTCCCCCTCTGCGCCACCCAGCCATCGTTGCAAAAATTCCACCGGCGCCGGCGGAACGGCGACGAGGGCGTCGCGGACGTGTTGGCCCACCGCCACCAGCTTCTGAGGCGGCAGGCCCGCGATCAGAGACACGACCCGCTGGACGCTATCCTCGCGCGCCCGGCCTTGCCGGAGGTCGCTTTCCAAACGCCACAATGCGTCATCGACGGCTTCAGGCAGGCTCCATAGCTTCACGGCCCGTCTCTCCTCACGGCTTCCGTACCACCGTGCCACCTTTCATGACAAAGACGACGTTGGCCACGGCATCAATATCCTGGGTGGGGTCGCCGGTCACGGCCACCAGGTCGGCCAGCAGGCCGGCGTGGATGCGGCCGAAATGGTCGGCTTGGCCCAGGATGCGGGCGTTGGTGGCCGTAGCCGCCGTCAGCGCCTGGGCCGGGGTCATGCCGTAGCGCACCATCCACACCAGCTCTCGCGCGTTCTCGCCATGGGCGAAGACGCCCACGTCGCTGCCACAGCCGATGGTGACGCCCGCCTTCAGCGCGCGGCGGAAGGCTCCCTCCGCCGCCTGCATGGCCGGCGTGGGCGGGGTCTGGCCGGGGACGTAGCCCTTGAAATAGCGGCTGGTGGCCTCCGGCGCCGTCAGGGTGGGGAGGTAGGCGACGCCGCGCTTAGCCATTTCCTGGAAGGTGGCGTCGGTACCGCCATAGCCATGCTCGATGGTGTCCACGCCGGCCAGCACCGCCCGGCGCATGCCCTCATCCGACGCGGCGTGCGCCGCCACCGGGCGGCCGGTGTCGTGGGCAGCGGCGATCAGGGCCGCCATTTCCGCCCGGCTGAAGGTGGGGCGGGTGCCGCCGTCCGGCCCGGTGCGGTAGTCGGCATAGAACTTGATCCAATCCGCGCCGCGCGCCGCCTGGCCGCGGGCGGCAGCGGCCACCGCCGCCTCACCGCTCGCCTCCTCCGCCCCCTGGGGTAGGTCCATATCCTCGCGGAACTTGGCGACGGGGGGACCATAGGCGCCGCTGGCCACGATGGCGCGGGTGGCGACGAACAGGCGCGGGCCGGGGATCAGCCCATCCTCGATGGCCTTCTTCAGGCCGACATCGGCATAGCCCGCCCCCTCCGTCCCCAGGTCACGGAGGGTGGTGAAACCAGCCATCAAGGTGGCCGTGGCCTGACGCCCCGCCCGCAGGGTGCGGTAAGACAGGCTTTCCCGCAGCACCTGGTCATCCCACGACGCCTCGTTATAGGGGTGCAGGAACAGGTGGGAGTGCAGATCGATCAGGCCGGGCAGCAGCGTGGCGCCCGGCAAATCCAGCACCGCCACACCAGCCGGCGCGCCCAAGGAGGCCTCCGGCCCCACGGCCTGGATGCGGTCGCCCCTGACCAACACGGCCCAGCCGGCGTGGGGTGCCGCCTCCTCCGCCGTCCAGACCCTGGCCGGGCGGATCAGCAGCAGAGCATCGTCCGCCCACGCCGCCAGCGGCAGGAAGGACAGACACGCGATCAGGCAGGCCGTGAACAGACGGTGCATGGGATCAGGGCTCGTTCTTCGGGTGGGCCTTGGCGGCGCCCTCATCCTTGAAGATGCCGAATTCCGGCGTCCCGCCCTGCTTCACCCGGATGCGGTACATGCCGGTGGTGTTGAAGCCCCAGGCCAACGTGCCGTCGGGGGTGGCGGCGATGACGCCGCCGTCACCGCCCAGGGCCGTCAGGCGGTGCTGGATCACTTCATCCACCGCCGCCTGCAGCTTCATATGCCGGTATTGCACCAGGGCGCAGATTTCCCGCGCCACGGTCAGGCGGATGAAGTACTCGCCCGACCCGGTGGCGGAGACGGCGCAGGATTGGTTGGAGGCATAGGTGCCGGCGCCGATGATGGGGCTGTCGCCGATGCGGCCCGGCCGCTTGGCCGTCATGCCACCGGTGGAGGTGGCGGCGGCCACGTTGCCTTTGGCGTCCACGGCCACGGCGCCCACCGTGCCGAAGCGATGGGCGTCCGCCGGCTCGAAGTTTCTGAGGTCCAGCAGGGTGTGCTTGTCCGGCTCGGGCGGGGCGCCCGCCGGGCGGGGCGGCACGGGCAGGCCTTTCTCCGTCAGTTCCTTGACCAGCGCCTGCCAGCGCCGTTCGGTGAAGAACCAGGCGGGGTCGGCCTGTTCTAGGCCCGCTTCTTTGGAAAATGCGTCCGCGCCTTCGCCCGCCAGCATGACGTGCGGCGTCTTTTCCATGACGGCGCGGGCCAGGCTGACGGGGTGGCGGGTGTGGGTAACGGTGGCGACGGAACCGGCCTTCAGGGTGGCGCCGTCCATGATGGCGGAATCCATCTCATTGCGGCCGGCGGCGGTGAAGACCGCGCCCCGGCCGGCGTTGAACAAGGGGTCATCCTCCAGCACATTCACCGCCGCCTCGACCGCGTCCAGCGCCGTGCCGCCGGACTTCAGCACGGCGGTGCCGGCCTCCAGCGCCGCGGCCATGCCGGCCTGGTAAGCGGCCGCCGCCTCCGGCGTCAGCTTGGCGGGATCGACCGTGCCGGCGCCGCCATGCAGCTCCAGCGCCCAGGGGTGCACCTTTTCGGCCGCCAGCGCGGTGCCGCCCAGCAGCGTCCACCCCAAAGCCACACCCGCCAGCATCCGCGCGCCGGTCCTCGCCATACCCCTGTCCCCTTCAACGCCGTTATCCTTGACCGTCCCCAAGACGGCCGCCGATCATCACGCAGAACGGATAAAGGATAAAGGGCCCATCAGCCCGGAACATCAGCCTGCGGCCAGGCGCTCCCGCGCGCTCATGAACGGGCCGGTGGGCGCGCGGGCGGCGGCAAAGGCGCCGAAGCCGATGGGGCGTCGCCCGAGGCCCTGGCGCGCCAAGTGACCGGCCTGTTCGCGGCCGGGCTGCCGGCGTGATGGCGTGAAGCCTGGACGGGGGCGTGCCGCGCAGGCGATGATGGCGCCGTCCCAGACGTCCCCACCAAGGGGCCCCATCAAGGGGCCACATCAAGGGCAGCGCCGCCTCCATGACCGCACCGTCGACTCCGCCATCCGCCGCCCCCGCTTCCGGATGGACCCTCTGGCTGGATCGCCGCGTGCTGACGGTGCTGTTCCTGGGCTTCGCCAGCGGACTGCCGTACTTCCTGCTGTTCTCCACCCTGTCGGCCTGGCTGACGGAGGTGCATGTCAGCCGCACCGCCATCGGCCTGTTCGCCATGGTGCGCAGCCCCTTCACCTTCAAGCCGCTGTGGGCGCCGCTGATTGACCGGCTGCCCCTACCCCTGCTGACGCGCGCGTTGGGCCAGCGGCGCGGCTGGGCCCTGGTGACACAGGCGGCCCTGATGCTGGCCTTGTTGGCCATGGCGTCCAGCGATCCCGCCGCCAACCTCTATTGGCTGGCCATGGCCACCATCGCCACCTCCTTCGCCTCGGCCAGCCAGGACATCGTGCTGGACGCCCTGCGGGTGGAGTTGCTACCCGACACGCTGCAGGCGCCGGGGGCCGGCGCCTATCTGGTGGGCTACCGCCTGGGCATGATCGTCGCCGGCGCCGGCGCCCTGTACCTGTCCACCCTGGTGCCCTGGTCCACCGTCTACGTAATCATGGCCGCCCTGGTGGTGGTGGGCATGGTGGCCGTGCTGCTGGCGCCGGAGCCCACGCGTCCGCCGGCCCCGCCCCGCCAGCGCTTCGACGTCTGGGTGCAGGACGCGGTGGTGGCGCCCTTCACCCGCTTCGCCACCCGGCGCGGCTGGCTGGCCATCCTGGTGTTCGTGGCCATCTACAAGCTGGGCGACGTCTATGTGAACGTCATGGCCACCAACTTCTTCCTGAGCGACGGCTACACCAAGGTGGAGATCGCGGCGGTGACGAAGATGCTGGGCATGGCTTGCGCCATCGCCGGCGCCATCGCCGGCGGCACGGTGGCCGGGCGCACGGGCGCGGTGCGCGGCCTGTTCCTGTGCGGCACCTTCATGATCATCACCAACCTGATGTACGCCGTGCTGGCGACGCAGCCGCACAGCGTGACCCTGCTGGGCCTGGTGGTGGGGCTGGAATTCTTCGCCGGCGGCATGAGCGCCGCGGCCTTCACCGCCTTCCTGTCCCGCCTGTGCGACACGGGCTTCACCGCCACGCAGTACGCCCTGCTGTCCAGCCTGGCCACCCTGCCGCTGGACATCCTGTCGGGCGGGACCGGCTGGCTGGCGGACCAGCTGAATTCCTGGCCGCTGTACTTCACCATCAGCGCCGGCCTGGGCATTCCCGGCCTGGTGCTGCTGGCCTGGCTGGCGCGGCGGGCCGACATCCATCACCGGCCGGCGGAAGAAGAAGCCGTTGCCGGTCAGGACGGGCCGCGACCCGTGCCAGCGTAATCGGCACGCGGTGCCGCCTCCACCGTCACAGCACCCAGGTCGATGCCGGTGTCCGCACCCTTGCCTGACAGCCTTACGCTGCCCCCCACCAGGCTGACGCTGTTGCTCACCCCGGCGCCGCCCAGGGTGCGATCCACGCCCGCCAATAGGCCGCGTAGATTGATGGGCCGGTCGGCATAGATCACCGGGTCCAGGATCTGGGTGCGCAGCACCAGCCGGCCGCTGGTCAACGAGGCCAGCGGGTCCACCTCCACCACCGCGCGGGCGGCGGTGATGGACGGCCGGTCCGGCGTCAGGGGATTGGCCAGGCTGAGGTCATGCAGCACCAGGCGGGCGATGACGCCACGCTGCACCTCCGGCTCCGCCCGCACCACCACGCCGCTGGCGGGGTCGTCGCTCACGCGCGCCATGACGGTCTGGGCCCAGCCGGGCAGATCCACCGCGTAGGGGAAGACCACTACCAGGACGACCGCCATGAGGATGAGGAACCCGACCAGGCGGAACAGCAGGCGGAAGGGGGCCGTGATCAGGGACAGCATGCGGGTTTGGCGGCGTCCAGGCGGATAGGATGCGGCCGTGACTGTATCGGTGGTATCATTGCCCCGCCACCTGTTCTTCGCCGCGCCGATCGCCCGGCGTGGCAGGGATTGGCGCCTGATAAGGGCCGCGTTGGGCGGCGCATCGGACCCATGCCGAAAAATGCGCCGGGGCTTTGGCGAGGGCCTTGACAGCGCCGGGTCAGGTGTCCTACATGACGGCCCTCACCAACGCCGGCCTGTCCGGCGGCGGTTTATGGCAGCGTAGCTCAGTGGTAGAGCAGGGGAATCATAATCCCTTGGTCGGGGGTTCAAATCCCTCCGCTGCTACCAATTCGGTGGTGTCTAACCCGCACCGGCCGCTTACACGAACCCCTGGGGCGACCTGCACGGACCCCAGGGGTTTGTTGTTTCTGCATCATCCCGACAGCGCTTACTGGCCCACGGTGCTGCCGACCGACCCCGGTTCCGGCGCCTCGCCACCCAGGACACGCACGAACAGCAGCTCGTCGCCCTCGCTGCTGGCCAGCGTCAGGGTATCCAAGTCGCGGCCGGGATCACGCTCGCGGGTCAGGGTGGTGGCGTTGGCCAGGACGTTCAGGTAGTCCTGCTCCAGCTTGGCACGTTCCGGCGACAGGCAGGCCATGCGGGTGGTGGCGGCCGGCAGCACCTGCAGGTATCCCCCGCCCAGGGTATAGCCGCCGCGATAGCGGTTGCAGCCGGCGCTGCCCGACAGGATGTTGGCCGCCCCATCGCGGCTGAAGCGTATGCTGATCGGCCCGCCGTTGCCGCCGGGCATGAGAGGATAGGCGCCGCCGTTGCGCTGCTGCCAATGCTGCAGCTCCCATCCCGTGCCGGCCAAGTCCTCCGCCGAGACATTGGACACCGGCGTGGGCATGGAGCACCCCACCAGGGCCAGAGCCGCCAGGCACGTGATCGCGACGGTACGCAGCATCCTCATCCTCCCCAAGGTGTCGGCAAGCCCTTGTTCCGCATGCCGAATGTGGTGGGGTCAGACTACGCGCGGGCAAAACCGCTGGCGATACCTCCCTTATGCGTGCGCCGTCCGGCTAGGGGGCCTTGCCCTCCGGCCTAAGCGGATCCGTTTTCCAGAACCAGGCGAAGGCGACCGTCCGCGCTGAAGGCCGCGACGTCGGTCCAGAGCGGTTACGGCGGCGGCCTGGTAACGGCGGCGTGCATCAGGCGGCTGATGCCACCCAGGACCAAACCATCGGTGCGGCCCGCGAAATAGCGGGGATTCAACTCGACCGGCCCCACATCCTCCAGCGCGCCGAAGCCGAGCCCGCGCAGGTCGGCCGCCAGCGCATCGGGGGTGAAGAAGCTTCGCCACGGCTCGCCCTCCGCCGCCGCGCGGTCCGCCATGGCCTGAAAGGCGGCGCGCTGTCCTTCGCTCAGGGTGTCCGGCGGCAGGCTGTAGTCGAAAACGATGCCGCTGCCGATGGGCAGGGCCGCGATGGCGCGCAGCGTGTCCACGATGGCATCGCGCGTGAGATAGATGGCCACCCCCAGCCAAGCGACGAAAGCCGGCCGACTCCGGTCAAAGCCGGCACGGGCCAGCCCCTCCGCCAAGGTGTCACGCTCGAAATCCACGCCGGCATAGGCGACGCTGGATGGCGGCAGGATGCCCGCCGTCGCCAGCGTGTCCCGTTTCCACGCCTGCGTCGCCGGATGATCCACTTCGAACACCCGCAAATCAGGATAGGGATTGCGGTAGGCGAAGGTGTCGAGGCCGGCGCCCAACACCACGTACTGCCGCACGCCATCAGCGACGGCGGTGGCCAGCGTGTCCTCGGCGAACCGGCTGCGGGCCACGACGGAAGCGCGCAGGAAGCGCACGGTGGGCGTGCGCAGCCGCGCCTCATCCGAGCGGATGCGCGCCTCGGCACCTGGCCCCAGGATGGGCAAGGCGACCGGATCGGCGAAAACCACCGGCCCGTCCATGATCTGGTGCGCCGCCCGCAAACCGGCGACGGCAAGGGCGGTGCGGCTGGGGCGCCCGGCATCCATTAAAGGAACCTCAAGCAGCGACGGCGGTGTGCGCCTTACCCTTGGCCGGCGTCAGGCGAATTTCCACGTCCACGTCCAGATCATTCAGGAAACGCAGCAACCGATCCAGGGTAAAACCCGACAGCTTGCCCCGGACCAGGGCGGACACCTTGGGCTGATCAATGCCCAGGATTTGCGCCGCCTGGGCCTGGGTCAGCTTACGTTCTTCGATCACGTCACTGATGCGCGACGCAATTTCCGCCTTGACCTGGCGTATTTCCGGGTCAGGCAAGCCTAAGTCCGCGAAGATGTTGCCGCTACTCACCATTACGTCGTTACTCATTGCGCTTATCCTTTTGGCGCCGACGATGATCTTCTTCAGCCAACTTCAGGCGGGTCCGAATTAAATCCATATCGGCTTGAGGGGTAGCGATACCCCTCTTCGATTTCTTCTGAAAGGCATGAAGGACATAGATGGCGGCTTCAAAGCGGACCGTATAGACGCACCGGTACGCATCCCCATCATGGTCATCAAGCAATTCTAAAATCTGACTGCCGCCAAAGCCCTTCAGCGGCTTCGCATTGGGATGCTTTTTCCCAATTTGGGCTTGGTAAAGTCCGAAGCCCACCAAATCTTGAACATCCTCAGGAAATTCCCTCAAATCCTTATGGCTTGAGGCTACCCATCGGACTTCTCGTCTTCCCAAAACCATAACCAGTATGCCCCTCCTTAGGGCCGGCTGAATGGGTGGTCATTTCAGCTTCTCCTTCATCGTCAGGTCGTCAGGTCGTCAGGTCGTCAGGTCGTCAGGTCGTCAGGTCGTCAGGTCGTCAGGTCGTCAGGTCGTCAGGTCGTCAGGTCGTCAGGTCGTCAGGCACGATATGCCAAATTTAGCATTCCCTCAAGCGCAGAGCGCTCGGCTGGATTTCCAAGCTGGGTCTAAGGTTTCTATTTGTGTGGCGGCAGCTTAGACCGCGCCCACGATCCAGCCACCACCCAGGACGCGGTCGCCCTGGTAGAAGACGGCCGCCTGGCCGGGAGCGACGCCGAACTGGGGCTGGTCCAGGTCCACGATGGCCCCCCCGGGGGAGGGGCCCTCATCAGTCAGGAACAGACGGGCCGACAGGGCCGGCTGCGCGGAGCGTAGCTTGACCGTCACGGGCAGCCCAGCGGCCGGAGCGGCGCCGCCCAGCCAGTTGACCTCGCGCACGGTCACACGGGTCCGGGCCAGGGCCGCACGCGGGCCCACCACCACCTGGGCGCTGGCGGCGTCCACGCGCACGACGTACAGCGGATCGGTGTCGCCGCCGGGCTCCACCGCCAGGGTGGCATTGCCGCCCAGGCCTAAGCCCTTGCGCTGGCCCACGGTGTAGTTGATGACGCCGTCATGCCGGCCCAGCACACGGCCGTCGACATGGACGATGTCGCCCGGCGTGACGGCGCCGGGACGCAGGCGGTTCACCACGGCGGCGTAGGAGCCGTTGGGGACGAAGCAGATGTCCTGGCTGTCGGGCTTGTCGGCCACCGGCAGGTTGTAGCGGTCGGCCAGCGCCCGGGTTTCCGTCTTGGGCATGCCGCCCAGGGGGAAGCGCAGGAAATCCAGCTGCGCCTGGGTGGTGGCGAACAGGAAGTAGCTCTGGTCCTTGGACGGATCGGCGGCGCGGTGCAGTTCCGCCCCGTTGGCGCCCTGCACCCGGCGCACGTAGTGCCCGGTGGCCAGCGCCTCCGCCCCCAGATCGCGCGCCTGGTCCAGCAGGTCGCGGAACTTGACCCGCTGGTTGCAGCGCACGCAGGGGATGGGCGTCTCGCCGCGCAGGTAGCTGTCGGCGAAATCCTGCATCACCGCGTCGGAGAAGCGGGATTCATAGTCCAGGACGTAATGGGGGATGCCGATGGTCTCGGCCACGCGGGAAGCGTCGTAGATATCCTGGCCGGCGCAGCAGGCGCCCTTGCGCCCCACGGCCATGCCGTGGTCGTACAGCTGCAGGGTGACGCCCACCACGTCGTAGCCCTCCTCCTTCAGGAGGGCCGCGGTGACCGAGCTGTCCACCCCGCCGGACATGGCAACCACCACGCGGGTGTCGGCCGGTGCCTTATCGAAGCCTAGGGAATTCATGGGCCCGCATATGGGCCAAGATGCGCCAAAGCGCAAGCGCGGCCTGGCGGTCATTCCCGCAAGGCCGGCCTGTGCGTTTGCACGCCCTCAGACGCCGGGCGCCCGCACCGCGGGCTTGGCTTTCTCGCTCCGCCCTTCGGTGCTCGCTCCGGCGCCCGCGGTCGCGGGCTACAACGGCATGAGGAGAACCTCATGCCGTCGGCATCACTTGGCGCCCGGCAGCTGCACGACCAGGCCGTCCAGCTCTTCGGAGATGCGGATCTGGCAGCCCAGGCGCGAGGTCTTGGTCAGGCCGAACGCCAGGTCCAGCATGTCCTCCTCATCTTCCTTGGCATCCGGCAGCAGGTCGTACCATTCCGGCGCCACGACGACGTGGCAGGTGGAGCAAGCCAGCGAGCCCTCGCAGGCGCCTTCCAGATCGATGTTGTGCCGACGCGCGACCTCCAGGATCGACAGGCCCAGCGGGGCGTCCACCTCGCGGCGGGTTCCATCGGTCTCAACGAACGTCATCTTGGGCATGGGATCTGGATCACTCTGATAAGGGTTGGCCAATAAACGGGTCATCACCGGCGGGCGCCCCGGACGCCGCCCGGATCAGCCTGCTTTGGTAGAGGGCGGCGGGCCACTTGTAAAGATGGCGTCACGCATGCCGGCCGCCAACGGGGCGCCCGCGACGGGACGCGTCATGGAACCGACACGGACGGCGCTGTATGAAGGTCGGAAATCGTCACCCATGGCTCACCCATGACAGACAAGGCCCGCCCCATGCCGTCCCTTCGCTGGCTGTTGCCATCGTTCCTGGCCCTCGCCCCAATGGCCGCCCTGGCGGCTCAGCCCGCCGTCGCGGCCAAGCCCCAGGGCGCAAAAGCGGCACCGGGCGATGGTCCCCAGGGCATCGCCAACCTGAATCCCATCGCCCTTGAGTACGGCGTCAACACCCTGGACAACTTCGCCCCGGACGGACGGACGGCCATCGTCATCCGCGCCTGGCGCGATAACGGCAACGCCTGGGGCCACGCCACCTACATGGTGATGATGAAACCGGCCGGCGGCGACCGCCACGGCTGGAACCTGGTGTCGGTCGAGGCGGAGACACCGCCCGGCGTGGCGGAAATCGTCCGCGACAGCCCGCATACATTTGAGGACGCCGTGCGCTCCGTCATCTTCGCCCACGGCACGGTGGAGGGCAAGCCGCAGACCTTGCTGCTGATCGCCACCCGCAAGATTGGGGACTCCGTCCCCGACCCGGCTCCCACCACCATCGCCGTCTATCAGCTGACCGCCAACGCCCAGGACGACGACCCGGTGGGCACCACCGCCGACACCTTCCGCCGCATCCGCAACTGGCAGACCAAGAAGCCCTATTGCAGCAGCGACGCCGCCCTGGCAACCGAACTGCACATCCCCCGCCCCGCCGACAGCGAGGCGCCGGAGACGGCTGACGGCTGTTCCTGACCTCATCCCAATCCCCGCTTCCGCCAGGATCCGTAATGGCTTAGCTTGACGGCCAAACGGTTCGGGCGCCGGATCGCCCGCGATGGGATTTGGCTGGATGGGGAATGGCATGACGATGGGCAAGGGCGCGGCACGCGCGGTGGCCGCCTTGGGTTTGGCGTTGACGCTGGCGGGGTCGATGACGGCACCGGTGGCCCTGGCCCAAGGGGCGGCCCAGGGGGCGACGCAACAGGGGCAGGACAAGCCCTACAGCGTGTCGGAACACTACACCAAGTACGAATACCGCGTTCCCATGCGCGACGGCGTGGAGCTGTTCACCGTCGTCTACGTGCCCAAGGACCAGTCCAAGACCTATCCCTTCCTGATGGTGCGCACGCCCTATGGTGTCGGCGCCCGGGTGGGCAGGGAGCTGTGGTACGGCAGCGAGGCCTATCCCAAGCAGCTGGGCCCGTCACCGGACTTCGACAAGTCCGGCTACATCTTCGTCTTCCAGGACGTGCGCGGCCGTTTCATGTCCGGCGCCAGCTGGGTGGAAATGCGCCCGCACATCGACGTCAAGAAGTCCAAGACGGACACCGACGACAGCAGCGACATGCACGACAGCGTGGACTGGCTGCTGAAGAACGTGCCCGGCAACAACGGCAAGGTCGGGATCTGGGGCATCAGCTACCCGGGCTTCTTCACCTCCGCCAGCATCATCGACAGCCATCCGGCAATCAAGGCCGCCTCCCCCCAGGCGCCGGTGACCGACCTGTACATGGGCGACGACGCCTACCACGGCGGCGCCTACATGCTGGCGGCCAACTTCAGCTTCTACGCCGCGTTCAAGCCACAGAAGAACCCGACCACGGAACCGCGCGGCTGGTCGGACTATGATTTCGGCACCACCGACGGCTATGACTTCTACCTGAGGAAGGGCAGCCTGGCGCAGATTAGCGACCTGTTCAGCAAGGAGGATGGGATCAACTGGCGCGAAATGGTGGACCACCCCACCTACGACGATTACTGGAAGCCGCGCGCCATCGCCCCGCATCTGAAGAACATCAAGGCCGCCGTGCTGACCGTGGGCGGCTGGTTCGACGCGGAGGATCTGCACGGCCCCTTCACCACCTACAACGCCATCGAGGCGCAGAACCCCGGCACGCCTAACAACCTGGTGATCGGCCCGTGGGTGCACGGCGGCTGGGCCCGGTCCTACGGCCGCAAACTGGGCGCGGTGGACTTCGCTTCCGACACCGGCGACTACTACCGCCGGAACATCCTCTTCCCCTTCTTCGAACAGCACCTGAAGGGCGCGCCGGATGCCAAGCTGGCCAAGGCCACGGTGTTCGAGACGGGCACCAACGTCTGGCGCCAATACGCGTCCTGGCCGCCCAAGCAGGCGCAGACCCGCACCCTGTACCTGCAGCCCGGCGGCGGCCTGGCCTGGACAGCGCCGGCGCCGGCCAAGAACGGGACCAAATTCGACGAATACGTCAGCGACCCGGCCCATCCCGTGCCCTACGTCGGCTATGTCACCACCGACGTGCCCAAGGAGTACATGGTGGCCGACCAACGCTTCGCCACCACCCGGCCCGACGTGCTGGTCTACCAGACCGCCCCGCTGGAGAACGACGTCACCATCGTCGGGCCGGTATCGCCCAAGCTGTTCGTCTCCACCTCGGGCACCGACAGCGACTGGGTGGTGAAGCTGATCGACGTCTATCCGCAGAACCTGCCGCCCGGCCAGGCCGGTGGGGCGGAGGGATCGACCGACCCCAAGGCCGACGTGCCGCCGCCGTCGGTCGATCTGGGCGGATACCAGCAGCTGGTGCGCGGCGACCCGCTGCGGGCCAAGTTCCGCAACAGCTTCGAAAAGCCGGAACCCATGGTGCCGGACCAGGTGACGCCCATTCGCTACGCCCTGGCCGACGTCAACCACACCTTCCGCCGCGGCCACCGCATCATGGTGCAGATTCAGAGCAGCTGGTTCCCGCTGACGGACCGCAACCCGCAAACCTTCGTCGACATCCCCAATGCCAAGCCGGAGGACTTCAAGGCCGCACGCGAACGCGTCTACCGCAGCCCCGACTACCCGTCGGCGCTGGAGGTGCGGGTGATGCCGGGGGTAGGCGCGCCCTGAGCCGTCAGCGCCGGGCGGGGGCGCGCCGCAGGTCATCAATCAGCGGCACGATGGCCAGCAGCAGGAGCAGCAGGGCCAGGGGCACCGTCACGGAAAAGCCGATGACCTTGAAGCCCAGGGCGCCCAGTACCCCGCCAATGAAGAATGAGCCGACCAGGCTGGACAGCAGGCGCAGCTTGGCCAAGTCGGCGTGGACGCGGGTGGCGTCCTGGCCGGCGGCCCTGACGGCGTCCGGCGCCCGCCGGTTCCAATAAAGCATCTTGCCCAGCTCGATCCCGATATCCGTCACCATCCCCGTCAGGTGGGTGGTGCGGATGCGGGCGCGGGATATCTTGGTGATGATGGCGTTCTGCAAGCCCATGATGAAGCACAGCAGGGGCACGGCCACGTCCAGGAAATGGGGGACGGCTGGGCGCAGCATGCCCAGCGCGCCGAAAAGCAGCAGCAGGGCGGCCTCCAGCGACAGGGGCAAGGCGTACTGGCTGGTGTTGGCCCGGCGCCGGCCCCAGTTGATCAGGATGGCGGAACAGGCGGCGCCGGCCAGGAAGGCGCCCAGGGCGCGCAGCCCCATCAGAACCATGTCGGTGGCGCCCAGCACCAAATTGTCGGCCAGGCCCGACACCACCCCCGACATGTGCGAGGTGTACTGACCCACCGCCAGGAAACCCCCGGCATTGGTCATGCCGGCGACGAAGCACAAGGCCACGGCCAGCTGCGTATCCTCCCGGTCGCCGCGTTCCGGCGCGATCAGGCGTCGCAGACGGTCGAGCGGCCCCGCGGGGCCCGGCCGCCGGGCGCCGCCGTCAAAGGAGGAAACGCTGGTGTAAGTCTTGTCCATGCCCCGCACCCGGTGCCTGCCGGGCGGTCCAGGCGCCGCCCATTGCCAAACATAGCGCCTGAGGGCGGGGGATGATCAAGGATTGGGGATCGATAGGCCGGGAATCAATCCACGTCGGGCGGCGTCACGGCGCCCAGCGCCTCACCCAGCTGCTGGCACAGGGCCAGGCGCTCGGCCAGTGCCGGCACGGCGGCCAGGTTGTCGTTGTGGAAGGCGGCGGACAGGTCCACCAGGGTGCCGGCGATGGCGCCGATGACACCGAGGGTCGCCTGCTCCAGCTGGTCCTCATCCACCGGGTTGGCGGCGTGCAGCTCTGCCACCTGGGCCGCCAGATCGGCCATGTCGGCATCCTCCGGCCCCTTGCCCGGCGTGCCCGGCAGGTCGCCGTCCGGGCGCACCAGGTCCAGGAGATAGCGGGCGCGGGCCGCGGGATCGCGCAGGGTGGCGTAGGCCTGTTCCACCGCCTGGCGGTGCCGGTCGGCCAGGGCGCGTTCCTGGGGTCCGCGCGACTTCAGCCGTTCCGGATCCAGAATGCGGGTGAAGCCGGCGCGCTGGCGGTCCAGCACCGCGCGCTCGACATCGAAGCGGCGTTCCAGGTTCAGGCGCGCGAAGGCGTCCAGGTCGGCCGGCGGCTGGATGGAGCCGCAGTTGTGGCAGAACAGCGCCCGGCCGGAGACCGGCTTGCCACAGGCCCAGCAATCCCCCATGCCGCCCGGCACCACGCCGGAGACACCCTGTCCCGCCCCGTTCTGCGGGGCTTTGTTCCCACCACTACCCTCGGCCATGCGCCCGCCTACCCCTGCTTCACCCCGCCCCCGGGGAGTCATACCCTAGCCCGGCCTGCTTAAGCCAGCCGGGGCGCAACCCTACTGCTGCCGCGCCGTCTGGGAAACGACAGACTGCCTATCCTGTGGCGATAGGTGTGCCTGCTGCGCCGCCGGCGCCGGCGCGCGGCGGCCATGCAGAGCCGTCCAGGCGCCGGCGAAGTGCTGCACCTCATCCTCGGTGGTCGACCAGCCCAGGCTGACGCGGATGGCGCAACCGGCCAGATCCGGGCCCATCCCCATGGCCGCCAGCACGTGGGAGGCCGCGACCTTGCCGCTGGAGCAGGCGGATCCGCTGCTGACGGCGTAGCCCACCAGATCCAGCGCCATCACCTGCGTTTCCCCCCGCCAGCCGGGCGTCACCAGGCAACTGGTATTGGCCACGCGCTCCGCCCTGGCGCCGGCCACCACCAGTTCCGGCGCCGCCGCCCGCAGGCGCGCCTCCAGCCCGTCGCGCAAGACCGCCAGCCGGTTGAAGGCGCCGGCGTCGCAGGCCGCCGCCGCCGCGCCGAAGCCGACGATGCCGGCCACGTTCTCCGTCCCCGCCCGCCGCCGCCGCTCCTGACCGCCGCCGCGCAGGATGGGGGCCAGGGGAACGCCGTCCCGCACGGCCAGGGCACCCACCCCCTGGGGCCCGCCGATCTTGTGGGCGGAAACGGTCAGGTAATCGGGCGCGAGGGCGGCCCAGTCCCAGGCCAGGCGGCCCACCGCCTGGCTGGCGTCGCAGTGAAACAGGGCGCCGTGGCGCCGCGCTAGGGCCGCCACCTCGGCCACCGGCTGGATGACGCCGGTCTCGTTGTTCACCGCCATGAGCGACAGGAAGGCCGGGCGGCCGGCAGCACCCAGCATCATGTCGAGCGCGCCCAAATCGACCACGCCATCCGGGGTGGCCGGGCAGCGAAGGGCCCCCGGGGTAGCCTCCAGCACGCTGGCATGCTCGATGGTGCTGGTAATGACGGGGCGGTCGCCGGCGCTGGCCAGCGCCAGGGCGTTGGCCTCCGTCCCGCTGCCGGTGAAGATCAGCGTGGCGGGTGGCAGGTTCAGCAATGCTGCCACCTGGCGGCGCGCCACCTCCACCCGCCGCCGCGCCTCACGCCCCTGGGCATGGACGGAGGACGGGTTGCCCGGCAGGGACAGCGCCGCCACCATGGCCGCGACAGCCTCGGGCCGGGGCGGGCAGGTGCCGTTATGGTCGAGATAGGTCGACGGCATCAGGGTGAACCGGTTGGAAGGGACGGTCGGGGCGCTCAGCAGGGGGGGCGGCCGGGCTTGCCGCACTCCTCGTCCCCGACGCCGGCCCGGACCATCTGAGGGGCGATGATCTCGGGGGAGACCAAGGGGACGATGGGGGCCGCCTGCTCCAGCTCCTCGATGCGGCGGCTGAGAGTGCTGACCTGGTCGGTCAGCGCCTGCAGGGCGCGGGCCACGGGGTCGGGCAGGTTGTTGCAGGGCGTGCCGTAGGCCAGGAACTGGTCCTTTTCCGTCTTGGCCTTGGCCGTGACGGCGCGGGCCGGGATGCCGACCATGGTGGCGCCCGCCGCGACGTCGGCCACCACCACCGCGTTGGCGCCGATGCGTGCCCCCGACCCGATGGTTATGGCGCCCAGGATCTTGGCACCGGCGCCGATGATGACGTTGTCGCCCACGGTAGGATGGCGCTTACCCTTGCTGAGCGAAGTGCCGCCCAGGGTGACCGCATGATAGAGGTGGACGTTGCGGCCGATCTCCGCCGTTTCGCCGATCACCACGCCCATGCCATGGTCGATGAAGAATCCCTCGCCTATGGTGGCGCCGGGGTGGATTTCGATGCCGGTGCCCATGCGGGCCAGGTGCGAAATGAATCGGCCCAGCGTCGGCCAGCCGTTACGCCAGCAATGGTTGGCCAGGCGGTACAAAAGCACAGCATGTAGGCCCGGATAGCACAGCAGCACCTCCAAGGTGGAGCGCGCCGCCGGGTCGCGGGCTTTAATACCCTCGATCTCTTCTTGAAGACGCTTGAACACCGATGCGCTCGCTGTGGTATAAATCGCGCCCGGAATGGTCGTCTGCCATCATTGCAGCCTGGCCGTCCCGAGAAACGGGGGGTCAGATTGTCCGATGCGTCCGCACATGGCTCCAGGAGGCCCAGCCTTGCGATATAAGATCGCGTGCATGCGGGGTCAAGCGATGCCAGCGCCACGGGCCTTGATGTGGCTGTTTTCCCCCCGTGCGGGTTCCAACGGTACGGGTACCACGTCCCATACAGCAGCGGAAACGGAGCACGATGCCTGAAGTCATCATCAATGGACCGGCCGGCCGGATCGAGGGGCGCTACCTTCACGGCAAGTCGACCAACGCCCCCATCGCCCTGCTGCTGCATCCGCACCCGCAGTATGGCGGGACCATGAACAACAAGGTGGTCTACACCCTGTTTCACGCCTTCGCGCAGCGCGGCTTCTCCTGTTTGCGCTTCAACTTCCGCGGCGTCGGCCGCAGCCAGGGCACCTATGACCGGGGCGAGGGCGAGCTGTCGGACGCCGCGTCGGCGCTGGACTGGCTGCAGACCTACAATCCCAACGCCACGGCCTGCTGGATCGGCGGCTTCTCCTTCGGCGCCTGGATCGGCATGCAGCTGCTGATGCGCCGGCCGGAGATCGACGGCTTCGTGTCAGTGGCCCCGCCCGCCAACATGTTCGACTTCAGCTTCCTGGCGCCCTGCCCGTCCTCGGGCCTGATCGTCCACGGCGACAAGGATGAACTGGTGCCGGACGCGGCGGTGACCAAGCTGGTCAACAAGCTGTCCAACCAGCGCGACATCAAGATCGACTTCAAGAAGGTCGAGGGCGCCAACCACTTCTTCAACGATCGGTCCGACGCGTTGAACGAGGTCGTGGGCACCTACCTGGACAGCAACCTGGGCAAGACGCTTGCCGCCGAATAAGGCCGGCCCGGACTTTCCCCGAGTACGCACCCGGCCCGGACGACGCGCCCCGATGGCGGTTTTCCGGGCGGTGGTCCTTTTGTCATGCGGCGGCGCGCTGGGTTATGCGCCGGCGGCGCGCGCGGTCATTGATGACGCGCCTCCACCCAACCCCACGCTGGTGATGGTCTTCGCGGAGCAGCCGCCCGTGCTGAACTGGAACCGCGAGACGCAGCAGCCCTATGGCCCTCTGGTCAACACCATGAACCGGGTGGCGGCCCGCGCCGGCCTGACCCTGGTGTGGCAGGAGCCGTGGACCCGGCGGCGGCTGTTGAACGACCTGGACACCGGCCGCCAGCCCCTGTGCACCCTGAACTGGGCGTTGACGCCCGACCGGGCCCGTCGTTTCAAATTCACCGATCCGTTGGGGCCGGCGCCGGATTGGGTGCTGCTGGTCCGGGCCAGCGACCCGCGCATCGGCACCAACCCGACGCTGGCGGACCTGCTGACCCGCCCAGACCTGGTCTTCGGCTTTTCCGACGGGTCCTGGGCGGACGAACGCTACATCCAGCCGGGGCGCCCTGACCAACCAGGGGCGGGCCAACCAGCGGCAGCCCCCGCGCCCGACGCCCCCAACCGCGAACGGGTGCGCGGCGGCCAGAGCACCCTGGTGGCCATGGTGGCCAAGGGCCGCATCGACTTCGCCCTTATCAACCGCCTGGCGCTGGACCGCATGCTGGCGGCACGGCACATCTCCCCGGCGGACCTGCGGACCATCCCCGCGCCCGACGCCGGCCCCAGCCAGCCGGGCCGCGTCATGTGCACCCAGTCGACCGCCAGCGCCCTGATCGACCGCCTGAACCAGGCCATCGCCGAAGAGGCCCGCGTGCCCTTGGCCGGCGATTGAGGCCACCCGCCTCACAGCACCATGCCGCCTGACACCTCGATACGCTGGCCGTTGACCCAGCGATTGGCCTCGGTCAGCAGGCTGGCAATCATGGGGCCGATGTCCTCGGGCACACCAGGGCGGCCCAGGGCGGTCATGTCGGACACCCGCTTGTTGACCTCGGGGTTGTCGCGGACGATGCCGCCGCTGAAATCGGTCATGACGGCGCCGGGGGCGACCGTGTTGGCGGCGATGCGGCGCTCACCCAATTCCTTGGCCAAATAGCGCGTCAGCACCTCGACCGCCCCCTTCATCGCGGCGTAGGCGGCGCTGCCGGGGACGCAGACGCGGGTCAGGCCGGTGGAAACGTTCACGATGCGGCCGCCGTCGTTCATGAGGGGGAGCAGGGCCTGGGTCAGGAAGAACACGCCCTTGAAATGCACGTTGTAGAGGGCGTCCAGCTCGGCTTCCGTCGTTGTGGCGATGGCGTTGTGGTGCGAGGTGCCGGCGTTGTTCACCAGGAAATCGAAGCGCTCCACGCCCCAGCCCGCCAGCACGGTCCGCACCTGGTCCACGAAGCCGCCGAAGGTGGCGGCGGCCCCCGTGTCCAGCCGCAGGGCCGCCGCCCTGGCGCCCAGCCCTTCGACCGCCGCCACCACCTTGTCCGCCTCGGCCCCGTTGGCGTGGTAGGTGAAGATCACGTCCATGCCGTCGCGAGCCAGGGCCAGGACGGTGCTGCGCCCCAGGCCGCGGCTGCCACCCGTCACGATCGCCACCTTGCCCTTTGACATCACTGAATTTTCCAAGGTCATCGCTCATCTCCGTGCGAATGGGTGTTGACCTGGAAGATAGGCGCCGGCCCGTTTCGCTTGAATGCCGGAACCCCGCTAGTTCTTGCCTGATCCTGCTCGGCTTCCCACTTCCTGACGCAACGGCCCCCAAGCGGGCCCCCAAGCGAGGGTATGGGATATGTTGGACGCCCTGGTTGAGGCGGTGAGCCGCTACACGGACGCGCAAAGCGGAAGCAGCCCTTATCTCACCGCCATCGACGGCTTCATCGTCATGCGCACCAACCAGCAGAAGCCGCCATCGCACATCATCCACAAGCCGGCCCTGTGCCTGGTGGTTCAGGGCGCCAAATGGACGGCCTTCGGCGACCGGCGCTACCACTACCGCGCCGGACAGGCCCTGATGGTCAACGTGGAGATGCCGGCCTCCGGCCAGGTCAGCGAGGCCAGTCCGGACAAGCCCTACCTGGGCATCGTCATCCAGCTGGACCTGGGCATCCTGCGTGAGGTGTGGGAGGGGCTGGACAATCCCCTGCCCGTCAGCGACGCCACCGGGCCCGGCGTCTTCGTCACCGACTTCGACGGCCCCTTGGCCGACTGCGCCCTGCGCGCCGTGCGCCTGCTGGACCAGCCCCAGGCCATTCCGGTGTTGTATCCCGCCATCATGCGCGAGATCTGCTACTGGCTGCTGAGCGGTCCGCATGGCGCGGAGGTCGCGCGCATGACCCTGGCCCAGAACCATACCCAGCGTGTCATCAACGCCATCCACATGCTGCGGGCGCGCTACACCGACGCCATTCGGGTGCACGAGCTGGCGGCCGTCGCCCAGCTGAGCCCCTCGGCCTTTCACCGGCATTTCAAGGCCCTGACCTCCATGACGCCGCTGCAGTACCAAAAGCGGCTACGCCTGCTGGAGGCACGGCGCCTGATGGTCTCAGGCGCGGCCAACGTCGAGGACGCGGCCTTCCAGGTCGGATATGAAAGCCCGTCGCAGTTCAGCCGCGAATACGCCCGCATGTTCGGTGCCCCGCCCCGGCGCGACACGGAGGCGCTGCGCCGATTGGAAGGCAGCCGGGCGGCTTGATCGAGAGCGCGACGCCGAGGCCAGCACCGTTCCCGTCGTCACTCCCATTCCCCACGAAGAACCTGGCTGGTTTTACGGGCCGGCGTTTTATAGGAATGGGGGATGTGATAACAGACGTCTTCCTTTTCGACAGACGTTTCCCAGCTGGCAGAGTTCATCCATGAGCAGCGCGTCCCCCTACGCCCCCAAGTCCGAGTTCCTGCGCGTCATGACGGAGCGCGGGTTCTTCCACCAGTGCACCGACATGGAGGCGCTGGACGCCGCCTTCCTGGCCGGGCCGGTGACGGGCTACATCGGCTTCGACGCGACGGCGGACAGCCTGCACGTGGGCAGCCTGGTGCAGATCATGATCCTGCGCTGGCTGCAGCGGACGGGGAACCGGCCCATCGCCCTGATGGGCGGCGGCACCACCAAGATCGGCGATCCGTCGGGCAAGGACGAATCCCGCCAGCTGCTGACCAACGACGCCATCGCCCAGAACATCCTGGGCATCCGCAAGCCCATGGACCGGCTGCTGGATTTCAACGACGGCCCCAACGGCGCCATCCTGGCCAACAACGCCGACTGGCTGGATGAGCTGGCCTACATCCCCTTCCTGCGCGACGTGGGCCGCCACTTCACCATCAACCGCATGCTGACCTTCGATTCCGTGAAGACGCGGCTGGACCGGGAACAGCCGCTGACCTTCCTGGAATTCAATTACATGATCCTGCAGGCCTATGACTTCGTGGAGCTGAACCGCCGCTATGGCTGCCAGCTGCAGTGCGGCGGGTCGGACCAGTGGGGCAACATCGTCAACGGCGTGGAGCTGGGCCGGCGCGTGTCGCAGGCGGCCCTGTTCGGCCTGACCGCCCCGCTGCTGACCACCGCATCCGGCGCCAAGATGGGCAAGACCGCCAACGGCGCCGTCTGGCTGAATCCGGAGCGGCTGAGCGACTGGGACTTCTGGCAGTACTGGCGCAACACCGAAGACGCGGACGTGGGCCGCTTCCTGCGGCTGTTCACCGAGCTGCCGCTGGATGAGATCGCGCGGCTGGAGGCCCTGCAGGGCGCCGAGATCAACGAGGCCAAGAAGATCCTGGCGAACGCCGTCACCGCCCTGATGCGCGGGGAGGAGGCGGGCGCTGCCGCCGCCGAAACCGCCCGCCAGACCTTCGAGCAGGGTGCGACATCCGAGGGCCTGCCCAGCATCGACGTGGGCCTGGCGGAACTGGAAGAGGGCATCCCCGCCTATGCCCTGCTGCTGCGTTCCGGCCTGGCGGGCAGCAACGGCGAGGCCCGGCGCCTGATCAAGGGCGGCGGCGCCAAGGTCAACGACATCCGCATCGCCGATGAGCAGGCCAAGATCACCGCCGCCGACATCACCGACGGCGACATCATCAAGCTGTCGTCCGGCAAGAAGAATCACGCCCTGGTGAAGGTCGTCCGCTGATGGGCGGCAGGGGCATGATCCTACGCCTGGTGTTGGTGGGCATGGCGGCGCTGGTCGCCCTGTTCGGCACGCTGGGGATAGTCGTGGGCCTGCGGGTGTCGGCGGTTCTGCTGGGCCTGGGTTTCCTGGCCGCCCTGCTGCGGGTGTGGACCAAGGTGAAGCCGGAGCGGCGCCTGCGCGCCACCCTGCGGCTGGTGCTGTTTTCCGCCCTGATCCTGGTGCTGATCGAGCGGCTGGCCGTTCTGGGCGGCTATGGCGTGCAGCTGCATGAGGGCCTGCGCCTGGCCTTCGGCCTGGCGCTCTGACCCCCGCCTGTCCATAGGACTCAAGGGGCCCCACGCGCGACGGCGTTGCCCGTCCGAACGGCATAGGCGCGGCACCTTGCGGGCTGCCGCGAACGTGCCAGACTGTGCCCTTGGGTGGCCACCGGGGGCGGCGCCACCCCAGAGATAGGCAGGGGCGCCATGTCGGGGGACGACAGGGATCAGGGGGCCGCGATCGCGCAAACGGCCGACGCGGCCATAACCGGGGCGGCAACCGGGGCGGCGGTTTCGGCACATCCGCCGGCCGGTCCCGTGGCCCGTTGCCTTTACCGCGTCCGCGCCAGCCTGGGCCGGTGGGTGACCATCGCCTGGACCCTGGCCTTGCTGTGGCTGGGCGCCCTTCGGCACCGCGCGGGTGCCGCCCTGTTCGGACGCGCCCGCGCCTGGGGGCAGCGCCTGTCCTTGTTCCTGACCCTGACCGGCCCGCAGGCCGCCGCCGGCACCTTGCGCCACTGGCGCGACTGTGCGCTGGACAATGCCGCGCGCCACATGCGGGACCAGCGCAGCACCGGCGCGCCCGCCCGCCTGCGCCGCGCCTGGATCGCCCTGGCCGTGCGGGCGGGCTATGTCCTGGACCACCAGGCGAGCCGCCTGACCTGGCGCTTGGCCCGCACCCTACGGGTGATGGAGCGGCAGGCCGCCGCCCCGGCCCGGTTGGGTCCGCCGCTCCGAAAGGGCCCGGGCGCCCCGTCGCGCCTGGCCGCCCACTTGGCCTCCCACATGGCCGCCATGGGCTGGGGCGTACTGGAGAGGCTCGCCAAGGGCCTGGACGGGGCGGGCCGACTGGTTTGGCGGGTCAGCGCGGTAATCAGGGCGGCAGGCAGGGCCGAGGCCGGCCGGGCCGGGCGCGCCGTCCTGCGCCGGGGTCGGACCTGGGGGGCGGCCGGTCTGGCGCTGCTGCGCCGGTTCCATGCCCGTCTGCGGCCAGCGACCGCATTGGCCCGGCAGTGGCTGGCGCACCGTCCGCGCCGCGTGGGGCGGATGGCGCGCGACACCTCGCGGACCGCCGTCCGGACCGCTTTGGCCCGTGCCCGCGCCTATCCCTGGCGCCGCCTGGGCGCCCGCCTGCTGGTGCCGGTGCAGTGCGCCGCCGGTATCCTGTTCGGCCTCAGCCTGCTGCGCCGGGGCGACACGGTGCACATGCTGGCTGGCGGCCTGCTGGCCACCGCCTTCGTGTTAATGGCCATCATTTACACCTGGATGCAGACCCATCAGCCCGAGGCGGAGGCGCCCGGCACGGCAGCGGCCGAAGAGACGGCCGCACCGGCGGATATGCCGGAACCGGCGCCGGTGGTGGCGGTGCCCACCGAGAAGACGATTGACCCGCCGCCCTTGGCGGCGCTGGAGGCGGTGGCGCCGCCCGAGATATCGTCGCCTGAGGCGCCCCTGGCCAAGCCTCGGCGCAAGCGGACCCGGCGTAAGACCGCGGCATCGCCAACACCGTCCCCGCCCTTGGTCGGCGACCTGGCAACGGGCGCCTGAGCCGGGGCGGCGCACAAGCGCCGGCTGAAATTGGCCCCTCGCCGTCACCCCATAATGGCATTGATTTGCCTTGCCCCTGCAATACCATGGACGCTAACGCCCTGATTTGCGGGGATGCCTGATTTACGGGGATGAACGCGGGGGACACTGAAACCATGCTGCAGATCGACGGTCTGACGCACACCTATGCCAACGGCGTGCAGGCGCTGCGTGGCCTGACCCTGGACATTCCCCGGGGGATGTTCGGCCTGCTGGGCCCCAACGGCGCCGGCAAATCCACCCTGATGCGCATCGTCGCCACCCTGCAGCAGCCGTCCGGCGGCCGCGTCACCTTCGATGGTGTCAACGTGCTGGCGGAACCCCAGCGCCTGCGCCGGGCCCTGGGCTACCTGCCCCAGGAATTCGGCGTCTATCCCCGCGTTTCGGCGGAGGACATGCTGGACCACCTGGCTGTGCTGAAGGGCCTGTCCAACAAGGCGGAACGGCGGGAGCAGGTCACCGCCCTGCTGCAACAGACCAACCTGTACGATGTGCGCAAGAAGGCCCTGTCCGGCTTCTCCGGCGGCATGCGCCAGCGCTTCGGCATCGCCCAGGCCCTGCTGGGCGACCCGCGCCTGATCATCGTGGATGAGCCCACCGCCGGCTTGGACCCCGAGGAACGCAACCGCTTCCACGGCCTGTTGTCGGAGATCGGGGAGAATGTGGTGGTCATCCTGTCCACCCACATCGTCGACGACGTGGCCGACCTGTGCCCGCGCATGGCCATCATCGAGGGCGGGCAAATCGTGGCCCAGGGCGACCCCGCTGCCCTGATCGAGGGCATGCGCGGCCGCGTCTGGCGCAAGGTGGTGGCCAAGGCGGAGGTCGAGGCCTACCGCCAATCCCACCAGGTCATCGCCACGCGGTTGGTGGGCGGGCGCAGCGTGCTGCACGTCCTGGCCGACAGCGACCCCGGTGCCGGGTTCGAGGCGGTGGCGGGTGATTTGGAGGACGTCTATTTCGCGGCCCTGTACCAGCGGCGCCATCCTGCGGTGCTGGCCGCCTGACGCCGCCGGCCCCTGACCGCCCTTCCCCTTTTTCCGCAACGGACAGGTCACCCCATGGCCGCGCTGTGCCTTCTTGCCCGCATCGCCTGGTTCGAGCTGCGCTATCAGCTGCGCCAGCCGGCGTTGATCATCAACTTCCTCATCTTCTTCCTCATCACCTTCCTGGCCACGACGGTGGAGCAGATACAGGTGGGCGGCCGCAGCAACGGCGTCCACATGGACAGCCCCTTCGTGGTGCTGCAGATCGCGGGCATCCTCAGCCTGTTCGCCATGACCATGGTGCTGCGCGGCCTGACCGACCCGGTGCTGCGCGACGCCGACACGGGCATGGCGGGCATGGTGGGCGCGACCCCGGTGCCCCGCCCCCTGCTGCTGGGCGGGCGCCTGATGGGCGCCATCATCGCCTGCGCCTTCGCCATCTCCTCCTGCCAATGGGGCATCATCGTCGGACGCCTGGCCTGGTGGGTGGATCCGGAACATTTCGGCGCCTTCCGCCCCCTGGATTACCTGTACGCGCTGGGCGTGTTCAGCGTTCCCAACATGCTGGTCACGGGCGCGCTGTTCTTCGCCGTGGCGGCCTTCACCCGTCGCCAGATGGCGACGTATGTGGTCATGATCGCCCTGATCGGCATCTACGCCGTCAGCAGCAACGCCATGTCCGACCCCAGCTACCGCACGCTGGTCGGTTATCTCGACCCCTTCGGCTTGTCGCCCTACGCCAACGTCACCCGCTATTGGACGGTGGTGGAGCGTAACACCCAGCTGCCGCCCCTGGCCGGCATCCTGCTGGCCAACCGGGCGATATGGATCGGAGTCGGCCTGGCGCTGTTCGGCATCGGGCTGGCGGGGGACGCCTGGGCGGTGCGGCGGGGGCCCCGGCCGGCTGCCGCCGCCAAGGTGGCCACGGACGCGACCCTTCCGCCGGCCGTGCTCCGGCCCGTCCCGCCCCGCCTGGGTTTGGGCGCGGCGTGGCTGATGCTCCGCCGCCGCCTGGCGTTCGAGGTGGGCGCCACCCTGCGCAGCCCCAGCTTCTGGATCCTGCTGGCACTCAGCACCATCAACATGACGGCGTCGCTGCTGCTGCAGAACAAATGGTACGGCACGGAAACCTACCCCGTGACCCGCCTCATGGTGTTGCTGATCCTGGGCACCTTCACCATCGCGCCGCTGGCCATCGCCAGCTATTACACGGGTGAGCTGGTGTGGCGGGAACGCCAGGCGGGCATGGCCGACATCGTGGGCGCCACACCGGCCCCCGGCTGGGTCTTCACCCTGTCCAAGTTCCTGACAGTGGCCCTGGTCATGGCCGGTCTATGGCTGGTCGCCATCCTGCCATCGGTCGGGGTGCAGATCGCCCGGGGGCCCGTGGCCATCGAGCCCGGCCTGTACCTGACGCCGCTGCTGGGCATGGCCTTCCCCGACATGTTGATCGTGGCGGCGTTGACCCTGTTCGCGCAGGTGCTGTCGCCCAACAAGTTCGTCGGCTATGCCGTCATGGTGGTCTACACCGTCCTGCTGGCGACGGCGCAACGCCTGGGGCTGGAGGACAACCTGCTGCTGTACGGCGGCGCGCCGGACCTGCACCTGTCCGATATGAACGGCTATGGCCATTTCCTGGCGGGCCATACCTGGTTCAGCGTTTATTGGGGGGCGGCTGCCGTGCTGCTGCTGCTGCTGACCCACCTGATGTGGCCGCGCAGCCGCACCCTGACCTGGCGCGACCGGGGCCGGGCGCTGATGACCGGCTGGACCCTGCCCACCGGCGCCCTGGCGGGATTGCTGCTGGCGGCCTTCGTCGCCAGCGGGGTGTGGATCCACCACAACACCCATGACCTGAACACCTTCCACAGCCGGGACGGGGACGAGGCCCAGGAGGTGGCGTTCGAGCAAGCCTACCGCCGGTACGAGAGCCTGCCCCAACCCCGCATCACGAGCGTGTCGGTCGATGTGGACCTTTATCCCGCGGTCCAGGGCTTCGACGCGCGCGGACGCTATGTCCTGGAAAACCATACGCAAGCCCCTCTGTCCCAGGTGCACATGGTCCTGCCCGTCGGTATCGACTTGGAGAAAGCGTCGCTGGAAGGCGCGCGGCTGACCACCGAGGATCACGCGCTGAACTACTACATCTTCACCCTGGACCAGCCGCTGGCCCCCGGGGACCGTCGCTCCCTGGACTTCACCATCGGCCAACGCCACCCGGGTTTCACCAACAACGCCCGCGCCCCCATGGTGGTGGATAACGGCAGCTTCATCGGCTATGGCCGCGCGCTGCCCGTCATCGGCTTCACCAAGGCCCGGCTGCTGCAGGACCGGTTCCGCCGCCGCAAGCACGGGCTGGAGCCCATCGACCGCATGGCCAAGCTGGAGGACCAGAGCCAGTGGACGGTGTCGGACCTGGGCCCCGACGCCGACTTCGTGGATTTCGAGACCACCATCTCCACCGTGCCGGACCAGATCGCCATAGCGCCGGGCTACCTGGAGAAGGAATGGATGGCCAAGGACGCGATGGGCTGCGACCGCCGCTATTTCCACTATCGCACCGACACCCCCATCGCCCATTTCGAATCCTGGCTGTCCGCCCGCTACACCGTGGCGCGCGACACCTGGGGCGAGGGCGAGCACGCCGTGGACCTGGCGGTGTATTACCATCAGCCCCACGCCTGGAACGTGGACCGCATGATGCAGGGCATGAAGCGGGCGTTGACGTACGCCAGCCAGAACTTCGGCCCCTATCAGCACCGGCAGTTGCGGGTGCTGGAGTTCCCGGACTACAGCCGCTTCGCCCAAAGCTTTCCCAACACGGTTCCCTATTCCGAGGGCATCGGCTTCGTCAGCGACCTGCGCGACAAGACCAAGATCGATCCGGTGTTCTACGTCACGGCGCACGAAGTAGCCCATCAATGGTGGGGCCACCAACTGATCGCCGCCAACGTCCAGGGCGGCACCCTGCTGGTGGAAAGCCTGGCGCAGTACACCGCCCTGATGGTGATGGAGCATGAATACGGCCCCAACCAGATCCGCAAGTTCCTGAAGTTCGAACTGGACCGCTACCTGGGCGCGCGTGGGCACGAGGATCTGGAGGAGTTGCCGCTGGTGCGGGTGGAGGGGCAGCCCTACATCCACTACCAGAAGGGCTCGCTGGCCATGTACGCGCTCAAGGATTATCTGGGCGAGGAGACGGTGAACCGGGCGCTGGCCCGCCTGCTGAAGGAAAGCCGGGCCCGCACCGACCGCTACGCCCTGTCCACCGACCTGGTGGCGGCCTTGAAGGCGGAGGCGCCGGACCAGGCCGACCTGATCAGCGACATGCTGGAAAAGATCATCCTGTACGACCTGAAGGTCACGGCCTCGCATGCCGAGGCCCTGCCCGACGGCCGGTACAAGGTCAGCGTGACCGTCAGCGCCGCCAAATTCGAGGCGGACGGCCAAGGCAAGGAGGCGCCCATCCCCTTCGTCGCCATGCCCATCGACATCGGTCTGTTCAGCGCCGAGCCGGGGAAAGGGGCCTTCGGTGACCACGACGTCATCCACCTGGCCAAGCACCCGCTTCATTTCGGCGACCAGACCATCGAGCTGGTGGTGGACAGGAAGCCGGCGTTCGTCGGCATCGATCCCTACAACAAGCTGATCGACCGCAATTCCGACGACAACGTGGCGCGGCTCGGTCCGTAAACCTGGGCCAGTGACGGCGTGAACAACGGCAGTGACGCGTGGGGCAGTGACGCGGGGGGCGGTGACGCGGTGCCCTGGTGCCCCCCGTCACTGCCGTTTCCATTCCTGCGCGTAAAATGCCGGCGCCAGGCGGATTCCGCCCGTTGCAGGGTGGGATGGGACGGCCCGGCCTGCTAGGGTGCCCCGCGAAGCCGGGGCATACGCCCCCAAAACCATATCCGGAGGCCACCCCCCACCCATGGTGCATGAGACCCCCCTGATCGCCATCATCGTCGGCGGCCTTGGCTGCGCCTTCGTCCTGGGCGCCATCGCCACCCGCCTGCGCATCTCCCCCCTGGTGGGGTATTTGCTGGCGGGGGTCATCCTGGGCCCGTTCACGCCGGGCTTCGTCGCCGACCAGCACCTGGCGTCGCAGCTGGCGGAGATCGGCGTCATCCTGCTGATGTTCGGGGTGGGCCTGCATTTCTCCCTGTCCGATCTCATGTCGGTGAAACTGATCGCCATTCCGGGCGCGCTGGCACAGATCGGCGTCGCCACCCTGATGGGCATGGGCTTGGCCCGCCTGATGGGCTGGGGCCTGGGGGCGGGGTTGGTCTTCGGCCTGGCCCTGTCGGTCGCCAGCACGGTGGTGCTGTTACGCACGCTGCAGGAACGCCGGCTGATGGAAACGCAGGGCGGCAAGATCGCCATCGGCTGGCTGGTGGTGGAGGACATGGCCATGGTGCTGGCGCTGGTGCTGCTGCCGGCGCTGGGTGACCTGCTGGGCGGCATGGGCTCGCCCCCCCTGTCGCAGTTGGCCCTGACCCTGGCGTTGACCCTGGGCAAGGTGGCCCTGTTCGTCGCCCTGATGCTGGTGGGCGGGCGCCGGCTGATCCCCTGGGTGTTGCACCGCGTCACCCAGACCGGTTCACGTGAGCTGTTCCGCCTGGCCGTGCTGGCAGTGGCGTTGGGCGTGGCCTTCGGCGCGGCCGAGCTGTTCGGCGTGTCCTTCGCGCTGGGCGCCTTTTTCGCCGGCATGACCCTGGCCGAATCCCCCCTGGCGCATGAGGCGGCAGAGGAATCGCTGCCGCTGCGCGACGCCTTCGCCGTGCTGTTCTTCGTGTCGGTGGGCATGCTGTTCGACTGGCACATCCTGATCGACCATCCGCTGCCCCTACTGGGCACCCTGGCCATCATCCTGGTGGGCAAGGTGGTGGCAGCCTACGTGCTGGTGCGCGCCTTCCGCCACAGCGTCCCCACGGCACTGACCATCGCCGGCGGTCTGGCGCAGATCGGCGAATTCTCCTTCATCCTGGCAGCGTTCGGCGTGGATCTGGGCCTGCTGCCCCCCACGGGGCAAAGCCTGATCCTGGCGGGCGCCATCCTGTCCATCCTGTTGAACCCGCTGGTGTTCATCGGCCTGCAGCGCCTGGCCGCCCGGCGCCAACGCAAAGCGGCGGCGGCCACCGGCGAGGCGGAGACGGCGGAGGCCCCGGCCAAGGTCAAGACCTTTTCTGCACCGGAACCTACCGCCCTGACCGACCATGCCATCATCATCGGGTACGGCCGTGTCGGTCGCCTGGTGGGCGAGGCCCTGCGCCAGGACGGCACGCCCGTGCTGGTGGTGGAAGAGGACGCTGGCATCCTGGAACAACTGCGCGGCGCCGGGCAGGAGGTCATCGCCGGCAATGCGGCCCAGCCGGATGTGTTGGCCGCCGCCAACCTGGATGGCGCGCGGTGGCTGTTCGTGGCCGTGCCCAACAGCTTCGAGGCGGGGCAGGTGGTGGCCCAGGCGCGCAAGCGCAACCCGCATCTGGACATCATCGCCCGCGCCCATACCGACGCCGCCGTGGACCATCTGCGCCAGCACGGCGCCAGCCTGGTCATCATGGGCGAGCGGGAAATCGCCCAGGCCATGCTGTCCCACACCCACGGCCTGCGCATCCCCGACCCCGCCCCCAGCCGAACGGATCCGCCCGACGGCGTGGTGGCTGAGGCGGTATAATCAAGTTTTGCGGCCGAGGGCCGTTGCCAACAGGGGGGATGGACTGTCGGCAAAGGGGTTGACCAGGGTGACCCCACCCAAAGTCCGACCATCCTGGCCATCTTCGGTGATCAACAATCGACACCCCGCCCGTTTGGCGGTCGCCCATATCATGGCATCCCAGAATGACCAGTTATGGGCGGCCACCGCGTCCATGGCTTCCACCAGGCAAATCTCGTCCGCCGCCACGACGGGCAAAGCGTCGCGCCATACCTGAACCATGGCCGCCGCCCGCACAGCCGGCACCTTGTGACGCCCTGTCAACGTGCGAAACAATTCCGCCAGCGCCTGAACCGTCAGGACGCAGTCACGCCCACGAGCCCGCGCCAAGACGTCCACCGCTTTGCGATGTCTTTCCCCGGCCTGGTTGTCAGCGGCGTAGACTAGAACGTTCGTGTCGATTGTGAACCGCATGGACACGCTCAGCGGTCCTCATACAACTCATCCCGGCTGAAGGTTCCGCCCCCCAGGGGCAGTCCTTCCTCAAGCATCGCCAACAGCCTATCCCAAGCCCCCTCATCCGCCGGAGCCGTATAGGGCACGAGCTTGGCAACCGGCGTCCCTCTGCGGGTAATGATCACGGTTTCCCCATCAGCGGCTTCGCCAAGAATGTCCGAGAACTGCTGATTGGCATCACGGGCCGAAACAATGCGGGTCATGATAGTCGCCAAGGGGTGGGATTGAGAGCCACCCTGCCAGAATGGCCCCCGCAATCCCCTGAATCAAGGGCAATGTAGGTACATACCTACATCGCCCTTTCCGCTTTCACCGACCCGTCTCCGGCAGCACCGGCTTGCGGTCCGGGTAGGCCGGGCGGGTGAAGGTCTGGGGCGGGTTTTTGGCCAGTTGGTCCAGCGCCACGGCCACCGCCTTTTCCAGCTGCGGGTCGTGGCCCTGGCGCACCAGGGCGGGGTCCTGCTCCACCTCCACATCCGGCGGGATACCGATGTTCTCCACCTCCCACTCGCCATGGGTGCCGTAGAGCGCCCAGCGCGGCGCGGTGATGGAGCCGCCGTCCATCAGCGGGGGATAGCCGCCGATGCCCACCAGGCCGCCCCAGGTGCGCACCCCCACCAGGGTGCCCAGCTTGGCCTTGCGGAACAGCCAGGGCAGCGCGTCGCCGCCGGAGCCCGACATCTGGTTGATGATCATGACCTTGGGACCGTAAATGGCCTGCGCCGGCTCCACCATCTCCTCTCCCTCGCGGGTGGCGTCGATCATCTGCGGCGTCTTCTTCATCTGTTCGACGATGAAGTCCGCGATCTGGCCGCCATGGTTGAAGCGCTCATCCACGATGGCGCCCTGCTTGCCCACCTGCGAGTAGTAGTAGCGGTTGAAGTTGGCGAAGCCGCCCGCCGCCGTGTCCGGCAGGTAGACGTAGGCCAGGCGCCCGCCCGACAGCTGGTCCACCTTGCGCCGGTTCTCCTCCATCCAGGTGTGCAGGCGCAGCTTGGTTTCCGAGGGCAAGGGCACCACCGTCACCTGGCGCGACCCGCTGCCGTCGGCCTTGGGGCCCACGGTCAGCACCGTCTGCTTGCCGGCCGTGCCCAGGAAGTAGCGGTAGACCTCCTGGTCCGTCTTGACCTCGTTGCCGTTGACCGCCAGCAACAGGTCACCCACGGCGACGTTGACGCCCGGCTGGGTCAGGGGCGCCCGGGCGCCGGGCGTCCAGTTCTCGCCCTCCAGGATGCGGGCGAACTGGTAACGGCCGGCCACGACGCGGTAGTCGGCGCCCAGCAGGCCGACGCTGACCTTGTCCTGCTTGGGGAAGGCGCCGCCGCCCACGAAGGTGTGGCCCAGGCCGATGTGCCCGGTCATCTCCGCGAACAGGGTGTTAAGGTCCACGCGGCCCGCCAGCGCCTCCAGGAAGGGGGCGTAGACCTGTTCAGCCTTGGCCAAATCCAGGCCCTGGGCCTTGGGGTCGTAGAGGAAGTCGCGCTCGATGCGCCAGGCCTCATGGTACATCTGCCGCCACTCGGCCCGGGGGTCGACCCAGACCTGCATCTCATCCAGCTTCAGGGCGCCGGCCCCGGCGTCGGGCGCCTTGTCGGCGCCGTTCACGAACCAGCGGCCGTGCTGGGCGTACAGCACCTTGCGCCCATCGGCGGAGACGAAGAAGCTGCCGGCGTCCACGCCATCCACGAACTTGTCGGTCTTGCGCGTCTTCAGGTCGAAGCGCGCGACCTCCAGGCTGGGCGGGCCGTTCTCGTCGCCATCCAGGTAATCCTCGTCCGTCAGGGCCACGGGCTGGGCGGCGGCGAAGACGATACCCTCCGTCCCGACCTCGATGCCCGCCAGGTTCACGCGCGGGATGGGCAGGGCCAGGGTGCGCTGGTCCAGGCCGGCGAAGTCGATGCGGACCTCCGCAACCTTCTTGCCATCACCCTTCTTGTCATCCCCTTTCTTGTCGCCATCATCCTGGCCGGCCTTCTTGCCATCGCCGGCCGCTTCCTCATCACTCTCCGGCGCCAGGGGTGAGGGCAGGTCGCGGCGCAGCACCATGACGTAGACGCGTCCGTCGGTGGCGCGGCCCATGCTGGACATGTCCAGCCAGCCCTGGTCCAGGCCGTTGTTGGTAAAGGCCACGAAGTACAGGTACTTGCCGCCGCGGTCGAAGCGGGGGGATGCGGCGTTGCTGCGCCCGTCCGTCACCATCTGCGTCTTCTTGTCGGCCAGGCTGTAGACGTAGATGCCGTGCAGGTGGTTGGGCAGCTGCTTGGCGTAAGCGATCCAGCGGCTGTCCGGCGACCACGCCGGGTTCAGCTGGCTGGCCGGGCTATCATAGCGGTCGGTGTCCACCTTCACCGGTGTGGGATGATCCACATCGACCACCCACAGGTTCAGCCGCTTGTCGGTGTAGACGATCTTCTTGCTGTCGGGCGACCACAGCGGCCCGTAGAAATAGCTGGGCGGCTGGCCCAGGCCGATGACCTTCACCGGCCCCAGCCCATCGGCGGAGCGCAGGTGCAGGGCGTACTCCCCACCCTGGTCGGAGAACCAGGCCACGGTCTTGCCGTCCGGCGACCAGGCGGGGTCGCGGTCGGCCACGCCGGGGCTTTGCGTCAGGTTGCGCACGTCGCCCTTTTCCGCCGGCACGGACAGGATCTCGCCATGGGTTTCGAACAGCACCCGCTTGCCGGTGGGCGAGAGGGCCGCGTGCAGGATCTGGCCCGGATCCAGAGTTTCCAGGTGGGCCCGGGTCTGCGGCAGTTCGCCGGAGATGGTCACCGGCACGGCATGCGCCTGGCGGGTCGTGGTGTCGTATAGGTTCAGGGTGCCGAACTGGTCATAGACGATACCGCCCGGGCCGGCCGCCGCCGACTGGATGTCGAAGCCCCTCTCATTACGGACAACGGACGTGACCTTGGCCGTCTTGACGTCATAGGCGTAGAGGGCCACCGGCCCCTCGCGGTCCGACAGGAAATAGACGGTGTCGCCCACCCACAGCGGATTGCGGTCGTTGGAGTTGTCGCGCGGGATCTTGACCACGCTGCTGTCGCTCAGCGCGGCGATCCACACGCGCGAGGTCTGGCCGCCGCGGTAATGCTTCCACGCCGGCTGCCACTGCGAGAAGGGCACGTAGGCCAGGCGGCCGCCGTCCGGCGAATAGCTGGCCTGGAAGCCGGAGGGCAGCGGCAGCTGGGTGGCGGTGCCGCCGGTGACGGGGATGGTATAGAGCTGCTCCAGATCACGCGGCGTGGTGCGCGGTGTGCGGAACAGCACGTTCTTGCCGTCCGGCGTCCAGCCCACCGCCACGTCGCGGCCGGGGTGCCAGGTCAGGCGCTGCGGCTGGCCGCCGGTGGCGGGCACAACATAGACGTCGGTGTTGCCATCATAGGTACCGGTGTAGGCGACCAGGCTGCCGTCGGGGGAGAAGACGGGACCACTGTTCTGCCCCTGGCCCGCCACCAGCAGGGTGGCCTGGCCACCGGCGCGTGGCACGGTCCAGATCTGCCCGCCGTAATCGAAAGCGATCAGGCTGGCCGACAGGCTGGGATGCTGCAACATCAGGGGCGGCGGGGCGGAGGCGGACCTTGCCCCCGGGGGCGGTGCTTCGGGCGGCTTCGTCTGGGCCTGGGCATAGGAACCGGACAAGGAAACGGGAAGCAACAGGCACGCGAGCGCCACGCCAAGCCAACGCATCAGACACCGCCGGGTTGTGAAAAGGCAGGCAGTAATTGTTCCATACCGTGTCGGCCCGCGCCATGGCGCAGAACCGGCCGGCAACGATTTCTGGCATCGGCGCCTGGAACGATTTCATTTGTCAAAATACGCGCCGCAAATGGTGCCGCCATAGGGCAAGACATAAGGCAAGATAAGGGGGCCACGCCGCCGCCGGGGGGATGCGGCGCGGCCTGCGGGGGACGGTTCGATGGGGTGGACAAGGGTGGCCACGGCACTGTTGTGCACGGCCTTGGTGACGACGAACACGCGGGGTGCCGGCAACGCCGTGCCGCCCACGGATGACGCCTACCCACCCCCGGCGCGCGCGCAGAACGATGAGGTCTTCACCATCGTCTATCCCCGCGCCACGGAGAGCGCCACCGACCCCCGGGATGAGTATCCCCTGGGCCTGCTGCGTCTGGCCTTGAATAAGGTGGGCGCACGCTACACCATCCGGCCCAGCACCACGGTCATGGAGCAGGCCCGCGCCGCCGTGGCGCTGCAACAGGGGACGGAGGTGACGCTGCTGTGGAACGGCATGTCCGCCAAGCTGGAACGGGAGCTGCGGCCCATCCGCATCCCCCTGTTCCGGGGGGTGCTGGGCTATCGCCTGTTCATCATCAACAAGGCGGCGCAGGCCAAGTTTTCCGCCGTCCGCACCCTGGACGACCTGAAGCGCCTGACCGCCGGCCAGGCCCTGGGCTGGCCCGACGTCGACATTCTGCAGGCGGCGGGCCTGCCGGTGGAAGCCTTCCGCTATGACCTGCTGTTCCGCCTGGTGGGCCTGAACCGCATCGATTACTTCCCCCGCGGCGCCAACGAGATCTTTGCCGAGGTCGCCCACCGCACGCCCGACGTGCCCGACCTGGCGGTGGAAAGCGATCTTGTCCTGGTCTACCCCTTCGACAGCTTTTTCTACACCAGCAAGGCCAACGAGGCCCTGGCCGCCGCCATCGAGAGGGGGCTGCTGAAAGCTTATGAGGACGGCAGCTTCCTGAAATACTTCAACGACAGCCCCTACATCCGCCAGATGCTGACCGAAGCCCATCTGGACAGCCGTCGCCGCATCGAGATTCCCAATCCGCTGCTGTCGCCGGAGACGGCGGCCCTGCCGGACCGGTTCTGGTATGGGAGGGACGGGCGGTGACCGGGCTAAGCGTCACCTGCCCTTGCCCAGCTTGGCCAGAACCTGGTTGATGGCAGCGCGCACGCCCGGCTTGTCGATGATCTCCCCGCAATAGAGAAGGGGCAGCGCCTTGCCTTGCTGCGGGCTGCCTTCATCCCGCGCCACCGGCATGTCGCCCTTGGCCAGGACCGCCGTCACGGCCGCCTTCACCGGCGCCAACATCTCTGGATCACGGCCTCTGCCTTGCACGATAGTCTCGCCCCAGCCATAGCCCTGGTCCTTCAGGTAAGGCCGGTCCTGAGCCATCAAACAGGTAGCGATGGCATAGCCCTCAACATCCCGTTGCGCCTCACTTCGCCCTGCGGCGAGGGCGGCGGACGCGGTCAGGCATGCGAGTAGCATCAGTAGATAACGCGGCATCGCACAGCACCTCGCGTAAAGCGCCCCTCACAACACCGGCACAGGCCCCAGCGGAAACCGCTGCTTGATGCGGGCCAGCAGGCTGTCGCGCACTTGGCGGTAGGCGGCCAGGCGGGTCTCGCGGTTGCCTTCGATGAAGCTGGGGTCGAAGGTGTGCCAGAATTCCACGTCGCAGGCGGTGGTGCGGGTCATTTCCACGGCGCGGTGCTGCGCCTCCGGCGACAGTGACACCACCAGGTCGAAGCTGGTGTCCTCCAACTGGTCGAAGGTCTTGGCGCGGTGGCGGCTGATGTCGATGCCCATTTCCTCCATCACTGCGGCGGCGAAGGGGTCGGGGTCGCCCTCGCGCACGCCGGCGCTGTCGACATAGAGGCGGTGGCCGTGCAGGTGGCGCAAGAGCGCCGCGGCCATGGGGGAACGGATGGAATTGTGGGTGCAGGCGAACAGCACGCTGGTGATCTGGGCCGGGTGCACGGCAGGGGCGAAGGCGGCGAAAGGATCCGGGCGCTCCGCCATCTTTCCCCTCAGCCCCGGATATGCAGGACGCAGATGAGGGTGAACAAGCGGCGGGCGGTGCCATGGTCCATGGTCACCTTGGCGGCCAGCCGCTCGCGCAGCAGGTCGGAGCCCTCGTTGTGCAGGCCCCGCCGGCCCATGTCGATGGCCTCGATCTGCGACGGGCTGGCGGTCTTGATGGCCTTGTAATAGCCCTCGCAGATCAGGAAATAGTCGCGGATGACCGTGCGCAGGGGTGTCAGCGGCAGGGTGATGCGATCAACCTCCGCATCCCCTTCGTCCCGCAGATCGAAGACCATGCGGTTGTCCTCGATGGACAGGAACAGGCGATAGGGCCCGGCGTCCGGATGGTCCACCAGCTGGAACTGCTGGTTCTCCTCCACCAGGTCGAACAGCGCCACCGCCCGCTCATGCTCCACCTCCGGCCGGCGGCGGATGGCCGTCTGCTCGACCAGCTCGACGTGAACGATGCGCTGGCGGCCAGCGTCCGGCTTCGGGGCGTCCGACATGCCCGCGCCCCTTCAGCGGCCCAGCCGGACGCGAACCGACAGCGCGTGCGCGCCCAGCCCCTCCGCATCGGCCAGGATGGCGGCCTGCGGCCCCAGCCGGCCCAGGCTGGCGGCGTCGCAGCCCACCAGGGTGGTCCGCTTCATGAAGTCCAGCACGTTGAGGCCGGAGGAGAAGCGGGCGCTGCGGGCCGTGGGCAGCACGTGGTTGGGGCCCGCGATGTAGTCGCCGATGGCCTCGGGCGTGTAGCGGCCCAGGAAGATGGCGCCGGCGTGGTTGACCTTGGCCGCCAGCGCGTCCGGATCGGCCACCGCCAGTTCCAGATGCTCCGGCGCCAGGCGGTCCACCAGGGCCGCCGCCTCGTCCAGGTCGCGCACCAGGACGATGGCGCCGTTGTTGCGCCAGCTGGCCCCGGCGATGACGGCGCGGGGCAGGGTCTTCAGGTGGGTGTCCACCGCCGCGCGCACCGCCTGGATGAAGGCCGCGTCATCGCTGATCAGGATGGATTGGGCGCTGCTGTCATGCTCGGCTTGGGACAACAGGTCGGCCGCGATCCAGCTGGGGTCGTTGGCGCCGTCGGCCACCACCAGGATTTCCGAGGGGCCGGCGATCATGTCGATGCCCACGGTGCCGAACACCTGGCGCTTGGCGGCGGCGACATAGGCGTTGCCGGGCCCCACGATCTTGTCCACCGGGCGGATGGTGGCCGTGCCATAGGCCAGCGCCGCCACCGCCTGGGCGCCACCCACGCGGTAGATCTCATCCACGCCGGCGATGCGGGCGGCCGCCAGCACCAGGGGGGACAGCGCCCCCTCCGGCGTCGGCACCACCATCGCCAGCCGCTTCACGCCCGCGACCTTGGCCGGGATGGCGTTCATGAGGACGGAGCTGGGGTAGGAGGCGAGGCCGCCGGGCACATACAGGCCCACGGCGGACAGCGGTGTCCAGCGTGCGCCCAGGCGCACGCCCGCCTCGTCCACGTAATCGTAGGTGTCGGGCGTCTGGCGGCGGTGGAAGGCCTCGATACGGCCGACGGCGACCTTCAGCGCCTCGATCACCTCGGGGTCGCAGGCGGCCACGGCGGCCTCGATCTCGCACTCCGCGATACGCAGCCGGTCGGGTGTCAGGTCCAGCTGGTCCCAGCGGCTGGTGTATTTGATCAGCGCCTCATCCCCGTGCAGACGCACGTCGCGCAGCACCTCGGCCACGGCGTCGGCCACGTCGCTCTGGGATTCCCGCTTGGCATGCAGCAGCCGGTCGAAGTCCGCCTCGAAGCCGGCATCGGTGGTGCGCAGTTCACGCGGCATGGGTGACAACCTCCGTGAAACGGTTGATCCAGTCCTGGATCTCCGGATGGCGGGTCTTGAAAGCGGCGCGATTGACGATAAGGCGCGAGGTCACGTCGGCAATATGCTCGATCTCCACCAGGCCATTGGCCTTCAGGGTGGCGCCGCTGGACACCAGATCGACGATGCGCTGGCACAGGCCCAGGCTGGGCGCCAGTTCCATGGCGCCGTTCAGCTTGATGCATTCCGCCTGCACGCCGCGGCGGGCGAAGTGGCGGCGGGTGACCTCCGGATACTTGGTGGCCACGCGCACATGGCTCCAGCGCGAGGGGTCGTCGCCCTGCGCCTCGGCCACCGGCTCGGCCACGGCCAGGCGGCAATGGCCGATGCCCAGGTCCAGGGGCGCGTAGATTTCGGGATAGTCGAATTCCATCAGCACGTCGTTGCCGCACACGCCCATCTGGGCGGCGCCGAAGGCGACGAAGGTGGCGAGGTCGAAGCTGCGCACGCGGATGATCTCCACATGCGGCAGGTTGGTGGCGAAGCGCAGCGCCCGGCTTTTGGGATCGTCGAACGCGGCTTCGGGCCGCAGGCCCACCGCCTCCAGCAGCGGCCGCACCTCATCCAGGATGCGACCCTTGGGCAGGGCCAGGGTCAGCCGCTCCGGCGCGCCGGACGCGGCGGCGCTATGCGCGTGCCCGGATGTCGAAACCGGGGCGGTGGCGACCGGGGACAACGGGGCGGATGGTGGCGGCGCGGCGGCAGGCATGGAAACGCGGGCTCCGAAGGACGAACCCCATTCCGGGTCCGGAGGGCCGCAGAATAGCAGATCGTCCGCCCCCGCCAACGCCTTGGGTTGGAGGGCAGCCCTGTCTGTTTGCACAGGGGGCTGCCCCAGGAACCCGCCCTTGCTGGCCCGGCCTTACTGGTTCTGAGGCGCCTGGCCCTTGGCCGGCAGGGTAGCCAGCGCCGCCTTGCAGTCAGGCGACAGCTTGTCCTCATGCGCCTTCAGGCAGGCGAGGATGCGGCCGCCGCCGGGCTGTTCGTCCTTGCACAAGGCCTGGCGGTCGGGCTGGCAGGCCTTCATGGCGGCGCGCGCGGCGGGATGGGCCGGCTGGCCATCCTGGGACTGGGCGAAGGCCACCATGGGCGCCAGGACCAACGACAGGGCGAGGGAAGTGCCGACAAGCGTCTTGGACATCATTTCAGGTATCCGTGTTGGAGGGGGACAGGGACGGCCATTTCCGCCGCCTGGCCCTGGTACGCCACGCCCCCCGCCAACTATTCGATCCCGTTTTTCAAAAATCCTGCGAACCCGCCCGAACACGGAAGGGCACGGCCTGCGTATCAGCGCCAAATCCACCGTTTCCCGCGAGGTTCGGCCATGGCCATCCTGGGTGGCGCCAGCGTCCTTCCCCTGAAGTTCTACCCCTTCGTCGCGGCCGCCGTGGCGGCGGAGGTGGCGTGGTACGCCGCGCGGCGGCGGCCCTATCCCTGGTCGGAAACCGCGACCTCGGTGGCGGTCCTGCTGATGCGCATCCCCATGAAGCTGGTGCTGGCCGGCGTCGTGGCGCCGGTGGCCTGGTATGCCTGGACCCACCGCATCGCCACCGTGCCGCTGGACCGCTGGTGGGGTCTGACCCTGCTGTTTGCGGGAGAGGAGTTCTGCTACTACTGGGGCCATCGCCTGGGTCATGAGGTGCGCTGGGTCTGGGCATCGCACAGCGTCCACCATTCCCCCACCGCCTTGCACCTGGCCAGCGCCTTTCGGCTGGGGGTGACGGAAGTGCTGTCCTGCGGCTGGCTGGTCTACGTTCCCCTGTATTTCCTGGGCTTCAACCCGGTGGCGGTGGCCGCGATGCTGGCGCTGAACCTGTTCTATCAGTTCTGGCTGCATACCGAGGCGGTGGGCACCCTGGGCCCGCTGGAATGGGTGCTGAACACCCCCGCCCACCACCGGGTGCACCATGCCAGCAACCCGGAATACCTGGATCGCAACTACGGTGGCGTGGTCATCGTCTGGGACCGGCTATTCAGCACCTTCGGCCAGGCGTCGCCCGACGCGCCACTGACCTACGGCCTGGCCCATGTCGCGCCCAGCGCCAACCCGCTGGTGGTGTGCCTGCGCGAGTGGACGGCCATGGCCCGTGACGTGGCCCGGGCGCAGGGGGTGCGCGCCCGCCTGCGCCAGCTGTTCGGCCGCCCCGGCGACAGCCTGAGCGCGCGGGGCGCGTCCTTGCGACAGGACGTCCCGTGACGGGCCAGCAGCCCTGGGGCCGCCTGCCCGCCGCCCATGGGGACGATGGGGCGGACGACGACGCCCTGATGGCCCGCGTCGCCCAGGGGGACGAGCGGGCGCTGCGCCAGGTGGGCCAGCGCCACTATGCGGCCACCTGGCGACTGGCCAAGCGCCTGCTGACCTCGGAGGCGGAGGCCGACGACGTGGCGCAGGAGGTGCTGGTGCGGGTGTGGAACCATGCGGCACGCTGGACGCCCGGCCGCGCCCAGCTGTCCACCTGGCTGTACACCGTCACCTACCGGCTGTGCCTCGACCGCCTGCGCGGTCGCCGGCACGCCCCGCTGGAGGCGGCGATGGACGTGGCCGACCCCAGTGAGGGGGCCGCCGAGACTATGGAACGCCGGTCGGAACAACGGCGCGTGCGCGATGCCCTGGCCAGCCTGCCGGAAAAGCAGCGCGCAGCCCTGGTGCTGTTCTATTACCAGGAAATGCCGGGGCCCCAGGCGTCGGCCGTGCTGGGCTTGAACCTGCGCGCTTACTGGTCGCTGCTGTACCGTGCCCGGGGCGCGCTGGAGCGGGCGCTGACCAGGGGCGGCAAGGAGCCTTTTGGAAGGAAGGGTGAGCCATGACCATTGAGGAATTCGCCCAGTTGCTGGCGGCCCACGGGCCGGACATCGACCATTGGCCGCCGAGGGCCCGGCGCGCCGCCCATGGCTTGCGTGCCCAGAATGCGGACGCGCGCGACCTGTGGGAAGCCGCCTTGCGTCGCTGGGCCCCGCTTGCCGGCGACGGCCTGGAAGAAGATGCGCCGGGCGCGGCCCGCGTCCAGGCCGGCATCGACGCCAGCCTGCGCCGCATCCGCCAGCGGCAGGTTCCGGCCCCGTCGATCCCATGGCTGTCCTGGCGGCCGGCCGGCGCCGTCTTCGCCACCATGGCGGTGGCCGGCTGGCTGGCCGGCACCTGGCTGACGCCGCCGGCCGAGGCGGCGGCGCCAGCCACGGCCTCGCTGGCCACCCTGTTCACCCTGGCGGGTGTGGGCGGTGACTGGCTGGGGGGGTAGCGCCCCCGTTCCCGTCCGCCCAATTCTTCACCGAAGGTTTGCCCCCATGCGCTCACCGGTTCTGCGCTTCCTCTTCCTCCTGTCCCTGGCCCTGAACTTGTTCCTGCTGGCCTTCCTGGGCGCCCAGCAATGGCGCCAGCGGACGGCCCTGGGCGCCCTGCCCCCGGTGCTGGCCCGCTCCGCCGCCGGCAACGCGCTGGCCACCCTGGTGGGGCAGTTGGCGGAACAGCTACCGGCGGGGGATCGCAGCCTGCTGCGCGGCGCCATCGTCAGTCATATGGCGCAGCTGGAGGCGGCGCAGGGCCGCTTCACCGCCGCCATGGATCAGGTGCGGGCGGAAATCGACCGCACGCCGCTGGACCCCGACGCCCTGCGCGCCGCCATGGCCAACGCCCGCGAACAGCGCCAACCCATCGGCCCGGTGTTGGAGGACATCATGATGGAGGTGCTGCCCAAGATGTCGCCCGAGGGCCGGCATGTCCTGGCCCAATACCGCGGACGCTGACGCGCCTCTCACGGCAGGACCGCCCGATGCAGCTCCACCGCCGCGAAGGCCAGGAAGGCCAGGCCGGCGGTAATGTCCAGCGCCCGTGCCACGCGCGGCGCCATCATGCCGCGCAAGGCCGCCACACCCGCCACCAGCACCACCCACCACAACAGGGACCCCGCCGCCACGCCCGCCACCGTGGTGGCAATGCGCAGGCGCGCCACCTCCGCGCCGGCAAGGGCCGAGAGGGGAACGAAGGCCGTCAGCATGGCGGCGAAGACGATGATGGTGGGCGGATTGGTCAGGGTCAGCAGGAAGGAGGAGGCCCAGGCGCGCGGCAGAGACAGCGTCGAAAGGGCAGCGGGCCGGCTATTGCCCTGTAGCGTTTCAGGGCCAGCGGGCTTGGGCCGCAGGGCGGCATAGGCCAGCCAGCCCAGGAACAGCCCCGCCAGCAGGTGCAGCGGCCGGCCATGGTGGGTGACGAAGGCCGAGACCTCCGTCAAGCCCAAGGCGGCGACACCGGCGTAGACGCCGTCGCCGGTGGCGATGCCGGCCCCGGTGGCCAGGCCCAGGCGCCAGCCGCCGGCCAGCGTCCGCCGCATGCACAGGAAGGCCATGGGGCCCACCGGCGCCGCCACGCCCAGGCCCAGCAGCATGGCCTTCAGGAAGACGCCGGCGAAAGCGGCGGGCAAGAACAGGTTGGGCGCGATGGTGATCAGCGTGTCCAAGTCCATGAGAACCATCCCAATTTTAAAAGGTCGTTCCCGCGCCGCGCCGGCATTGCCAGGGTGGTGACGCCACCGCCCCGCAAGGGATGGGACGGCGGCATCGGCGGGATTGGGGCACAACAAAAAGCCCCGCGGGCAGCTGCTCGCGGGGCCTGTTATCGGGTGTGTCGGGGACGGCGGTTAGCCGTTGTCCCCCAAACCCCGTGTCATAAACAGACAAAGCCCCGCCCCAAGCGGCACAGCGGTTTGCTGGCTGAATTGGGTGACGAGGCGCATCGGAATATGACCCTTTGTTGTGATGGGCTGGAGGCTAAGCCGCCGGGCCGCCCGGTCACAACCTGAAAGTGCGCGATGATTAAAGAAAAATGTGACCGGGTGGCTTTTTAGGCACACCCGGTCACCAGGTTCCCTGGTGCCAAGGCCGGTTCCCGATGGGGGATCACGGGGAAGGGCCGGTTGGGGGACGGGCTCCAGGGTGGGATGGGTTGTCAGGGGATGGCCGTTTCCGGCCGGCCGGCGCCCTCGCCCAGGGCCAGGGCCCGGCGCACACCCGCCGCGTAGTCGGCATGGACCAGGGCGAAGTGGCCCAGCTGGCGCTCCACGATGGCCTGCGGCACGCCCTGCATGGCGGCGGCGATGTTGGCGAACAGCCGCTCCTTCTGACCCTGGTCCATCAGGGTGAACAGGGCGCGCGGCTGGCTGTAGTCGTCATTGCCCGCGCGGTGGTCATGGCGGCCGACCTCGCCCGACAGGCGCAGCGGCGGTTCGGCCACGCTGGGGTCCTGGGCCGGGCCGCCCAGGCTGTTGGGCTCGTAATAGGCGTCGGGGTTGCCGGTGTCGTTGCGGAAGAAGCGCATGGCCCCGTCCTTGTGATAGTGGTGCACCGGACACTTCGGCTGGTTCACCGGCAGCGCCTCGTAATGCGTGCCGAGGCGATAGCGGTGGGCGTCGGCATAGGAGAAGATGCGGGCCTGCAGCATCTTGTCGGGGCTGTGGCCGATGCCGGGGACGACGTTGGATGGGCTGAACGCCGCCTGCTCGATCTCCGCGAAGTAGTTGTCGGGGTTGCGGTTCAGCTCCACCACGCCCACGTCGATCAGCGGGTAGTCGGCGTGCGGCCACACCTTGGTCAGGTCGAAGGGGTTGTAGGGCGTCTTGTCGGCGTCGGCCTCGGGCATCACCTGGACCTGCAGGGTCCAGCGCGGGAAGTCGCCCGCCTCGATGCTACCGAACAGGTCTTCCTGATAGCTTTCGCGCGACCGTCCCACCACCTGGGCAGCCTCATCATTGGTCAGGTGCTTGTGGCCCTGCTGGGTCTTGAAGTGGAACTTCACCCAGAAGCGTTCGCCCTGGTCGTTCCAGAAGCTGTAGGTGTGGCTGCCGTAGCCGTTCATGAAGCGCGGGCTGGGCGGCAGGCCGCGATCCGACATCAGGATGGTGACCTGGTGCAGGCTTTCCGGCGACAGCGACCAGAAGTCCCACATGGCGGTGGGGCTGCGCAGGTTGGTGCGGGGATGGCGCTTCTGCGTGTGGATGAAGTCCGGGAACTTCAGCGGGTCGCGGATGAAGAAGACGGGCGTGTTGTTGCCCACCACGTCCCAGTTGCCTTCCTCGGTATAGAATTTGACGGCGAAGCCGCGCACGTCGCGCTCGGCATCCGCAGCACCCAGTTCACCGGCGACGGTGGAGAAACGGATCAGCAGGTCGGTCTTCTTGCCCACCGCCCCGAACACCTTGGCGCGGGTGTAGCGGGTGATGTCATGGGTGACGGTCAGGGTGCCGAAGGCGCCCCAGCCCTTGGCATGCACCACACGCTCCGGAATGCGCTCACGGTTCTGGTGCGCCAGCTTTTCCATCAGCTGATAGTCCTGCATCAGCACGGGGCCGCGCGGGCCGGCGGTCAGGCTGTTCTGGTTGTCGGCGATGGGGGCGCCCCCGGTGGTGGTCATGCGGGGTGGCTGGCTGGTCATGACTTTCGTCCCTCGTCGTCTTCTGATGGGCTTGGGCGTCCGTGCGCCCGACGAGGAAAAGCTACGCCGTCCGACCTTCATGCGTAAAATCGATTGTTCGTATCATGACGATAGACTACATATATCGTCAGTGCGCTTTCGAAAGGGCGTCTTCGTGAACCTTCGCGACCTGCGATACCTGCTGGCCGTGGCCCAGCACCGCCACTTCGGCCGGGCCGCCGCCGCCTGCAACGTCAGCCAGCCCACCCTCAGCAGCCAGGTGGCCAAGCTGGAGGCGCGGCTGGGCGCCCCCCTGTTCGAGCGCACCAACAAATGGGTGGCGCCCACGCCGCTGGGGGAGGAGGTGCTGGTCCATGCCGCCCGGGCGGTGGCGGAGGCCGACGCCATAGTGGCCCTCGCGGGCGCCCGCGATCCGCTGGCAGGTCCCCTGACCCTGGGCGTCATCCCCACCCTAGGGCCCTACCTCATGCCCCGGGTGTTCGCCCCCTTGCGCCGGCGCTGCCCCGCCCTAACGCTGGAATTGTGGGAAGACACCACCGACGCCGTGGTGGAACGGCTGCGCCGCCGCCAATTGGATGCCGTCCTGATCGCCACTCCGGTGACGGGCGAGGATCTGGTGGAGCAGCCCTTGTTCCAGGAAAAGTTTCTGGCCGCCCTGCCCCCGGACCATGCGCTGGCCAAAACTGGGGACGCCGTGGACGAAACGGCGCTAGCGACCGACCTGCTGGTCCTGGCGGACGGCCATTGCCTGCGCGATCAGGCCCTGGCCGCCTGCGCCCGACCCGACCCCGGCGGCTGGTCCCTGCGCGCCACCAGCCTGGAAACCTTGCTGAACATGGTGGCGGCCGGCTACGGCACCACCCTGGTGCCGGCCCTGGCGGCGGCGGTCCATGCGGGGCGCCAGGATGTGGTCTTCCGCCCCCTGGCCGGTGCCGGTGCAGGACGCCTGATCCGCTTGGTCAGCCGCCCCACCTTCACCCGCCAGCCGGCGCTGGACACCCTGGCGGCTCAGGTGAAGGCAGCCGCCATCTAGGGCCCCTTTACCGGCGCGGCGCCTTGGCCCGGCGGGGAGCCGGCGCGCGCTTGGGCACGGTCACCGGCGCGGTGGCCACAGGGCCCGGCTTGGGCTCCGCCGCCACGTCCACCGGCGGGCTCGTGGGTTCATCTGAGATGACGGAAGTCTCGGCCGGCGGCGGTTCCTTGGGCGTGGGCGCCGCCTTGGCGCGACGCACCTTGGCCGCGGCCGGCTTGGCCGTGGCCCTGGGCGCCTGAGGCGGCTCCTCAGGCGCGGGCGGGGCAACGGCCGGCGACCCGTCCAGCACCGGGTTGGGCGGTTCCGCGCCGGACGCCGGCGCGGTGGCTGCGGGTGCGGTGGCTGCGACCGAGGCCTCGCCCGGTGCCTTGGGCGCCTTGGCGGCCAGGTCCTTGAACAAGGCCACCATGCTTTCCAGCCGTTCCCGGCCCTTGGTGTCCAGCGGGCCGGCGGCACCGGCCACCATCACCAGGCCTTCCGAAAGGCGGGTGATCTCCTCCGCCGTGGCGCCGGCCAGCAACTCGGGCAGGGTTTCCAGGGCCGCCGCCGGATCGAGCAGCAGCATCAGGAACTGGTCGCGCACCAGCTGCTTGAACTCCGCCAGTTCCAGGCCCCGGCCATGGATGTCGCGCAGGCCGCGCAGGGCGTTGAAGCCACGGGCGTCGGCCATGCGCTCCGCCAGCCCCACATGCAGCAGGGCGCGCATGCCGGCCTCGCGCAGGCCGCCCACATGCAGGCGCCGGCGCAGCTCCGCCCCCTGTTCCGCCAGGAAGCGGCGATGTTCGGGGGTTTCACCGGGATGGCTGCGGGGCGGGGCGTCGTCGGCGTTCAGGCCGAACAGCGCCTGAGTCAGCGGATGCCCGTAGATGCCCATGAACAGCGCCTCCGCCGTCGCGTCGCGGCGGTCGCGGTAGACATCCAGCGCCGTTTCCATCTGGCGGGCCAGCCGCTGTTCCAGGTTGCGCCAGATGTTCTCCGACCCTACTGGGCGGCGGTCGCGCCGGGCGGCGGCGGCCAGCTCCGGCACGCCGTTCAGCCAGGGGTTGGTGTCGGAGAACAGTTCGTAGCTGAGGCGCAGGGGATGCAGGCCGCGCAGGATTTCCGCCGTCGTCTCCCCCACCAGCTGGCGCACCCAGGGCTGCACGAGGTCGCGGTAGAGGCCCAGCGTCACGCGGGAGAGACGGGACACCGTGGCGAAGCGGCGCTCGTCGTCCGGCAGGGGTTCGACATGGGCCGCCACGTCATTGATGCTGCGGGCGGCAAAGCGCAGGACGTTGGGGTCGCCCTCCTGCCCAGACTGGCCGGAGGGGGCGGCTTCGGCGGGCAGGATCTGCGCCTCGTACAGGCCGGGGGGCAGCACGTCGATGAAGTCGATGTTGGACGCGAACTCGCGATGTTCCTTCCGCGCCACGGCGGCGGAGACGAAGATGCCCAGGTGGCCCACACTTTCATGCACGGCGTAGACGATGGTCTGGCCGTGGCAGCGGATGTCGTCCACGCTTTCATACAGGTCGCAAATCCAGCCCAGCGCCTGCGGCGGCGGGGAGATGTTGTCACCCTTGGAGCAGAAGACGATGATGGGGGAGCGGATGGCCCGCAGGTCCACGCGCACGCCGTCCTTGGTGACGATGTCGGCGGTGGCTAGGCGGTTGCCCACGAACAGCTTGTCGACGATGTACTGGATTTCCTCGCCGTTCAGCAGGACGTGGCCGTTCCACCACTTCTCGAAACCCAGATAGCGCGGCGCCTCGGTATCGACCTTGTCCCACAGGGCGTACTGCTTGCCCACCAGGGTGTTGGCGGGGTTCAGCCCTTCGAAGTTCTGCACCAGCCAGGCGCCGTCGAACAGGCCAGCGCCCATGTCGCTGGCGAAGGCCGTCAGCCAACTGCCGCCCAGCAGACCGCCGCTGTAGCGCATGGGGTCCTGCCCGCGATGGCCGGCCCAGAAGGACAGGGGCGTGCCGGCGATGATGATGGGGCCGAACAGGTCCGGGCGAATGGCCGCCGTCATCATCAGCTGCCAGCCCGCCTGGCAGTTGCCGATGACCACCGGCTTGCCTTCCGCCTCCGGATGCAACTCGATGACCTTTTCCAGGCAGGCGGCCTCGGCCGCGATCACATCCTCCACCGTCTGGCCCGGCACCGGGCGCGGCAGGAAGCCGATGAAATAGCAGGGATGGCCGGCGGCCAGGGCCACGCCGATCTCGCTGTCTGACTTGAAGCCGCCGATGCCGGGGCCGTGGCCGGCACGGGGATCGACGATGACGAAGGGGCGCTTCTTCAGGTCCAGCTCGACGCCCGCCGGCGGAATGATGCGCTGCAACGAATAATTCACCGGCCGGGGCAAGGTGGCGCCATCCAGCACCGTCTCGCTTTCGAAGCTGAGCACCGTGGGCGCCGTTTGCGCCATGTGCTCATGGTACTGGGCGCCGCGCTGGCGCAGCACGTCCATCACCAGGGCGGTGCGCTGGAAGGCGTCGACCGTGTAGGCCAGCCCATCCTGCCACAGGCGGAAAGGCCAATGATTACTGGGGTCAAGGAAGCCCTCGGGCATCTCGAACGGGCCCTTTTGGTCAAACAGGCCCCTAGGGCCGGTCGCGTCGGTAACGGCCATCAGCTTTCCCTCTTCAGTCAGTCCCGCGCGCCGCTTGCCACCGGCGGCAGGGATAACCCCGCGAGGCCGCAGTATAACCAAGCGCTCTCGCAGGCGCGAAGAAGGTTTTGCGTCGCACAAAAGGAATAGGCCGCCGGGGGGTCTGGGCCGGCGGCCTACCCAGGGCGGGGCCCGTCTTCACGCCGCACCGGCCGAAGCGGTACCCCGCCCGCAAGACAGGCGGAAGGTCAAAAGCTGAGGCAGCGGCTGCCCTCTTCGCCGGCGGCGCGCTCCAGCACCAGGGCCAATTCCGCCGCCACGGTGCGGGCCTGCCGCCAGGAGACGCAGGGGACGCGGTAGCGCCAGGGCACCGGCTCCCCCGCCCACAGGACGACCTGGGCCAACGCCTCCGGGCGGGCGATGTCGGCTGGCCGGATGGGCTGCACCGCCACCTCAGCCAAAGGGAAGTCGCCGGCACGGCGGGGATCGCTGATCCACACCCGGCCGGCGGCGAGGTCGACGCACACGGAACCGCCGGCCGGCAGGTGGGCCGGCGTGGCGAAGGACCAGTCGGCCGCGTGCGGCGCCGGCGGCGACTGGTCCGCCTTGTCGAGGTCGGGGGCATGGGTGATGAGGTCGATCAGGGTGGTGAAGCCCAACATGGCGGCATCGTCCGGCAGGGGTCGTCCAGGCCCCATTGAGCCGCCATCGGGCCATTAAAATTCCATAGCAGAAGGGGCCGCCGTTCATTAAAGCCCCGAAAACGAACGGCCCGGCATCCTGGGATCCCGGGCCGCTGAAGCAGGCGTCACAGCCGGATCAGGCGGCCTTGACCCCGATGATGAAGCGCGACACCTCGGCGTTCAGATCCTCCGCCTGGTGCGACACGTCGCGGGCGGAATCCTGCAGCTGGACGGCGGCGGCGCCGGTGGCCACGGCCGCCTGGTGCACACCGGTGATGTTGCGCGACACGTCCTCGGTGCCCTTGGCAGCCTCGTTCACACTGCGGGCGATTTCCGAGGTGGTGGCCGACTGTTCCTCGATGGCGGAGGCGATGGCCATGGCGATGTCCGACATCTCGTTGATGGTGCGGCTGACGCTCTCGATGGCGGCCACCGCCTGGGTGGTCAGGCCCTGGATCTCGCCGATCTGGCTTTCGATGTCGCCGGTGGCCTTGGCGGTCTGGTTGGCCAGGCTTTTCACCTCGCTGGCCACGACGGCGAAGCCCTTGCCCGCCTCGCCCGCCCGCGCCGCCTCGATGGTCGCGTTCAGCGCCAGCAGGTTGGTCTGCCCGGCGATGGCGCTGATCAGCTGCACGATCTCGCCGATGCGCTGGGCGCTGTCGGCCAGGCGCCGGGCGGTGCCGCTGGTGTCGTTCGCCTCTTGGATGGCCTTGCTGGCGATGGTGCGCGACTTTTCCACCTGGCTGCTGATCTCCTGCACCGTGGCCACCATCTCATCCGTGGCGGAGGCCACGGTCTGGACGTTGGCGGAGGCCTGCTGGGCGGCGGCGGCCACGGCGCTGGACTGGGTGTTGGTCTGCTCCGCCGTGCTGGCCATGCTCTCGGCCGTGGCCTGCATTTCCGTCGCGGCGCCCGCCAGGGCGTCCACCAACTGGGCCACCTTCGCCTCGAAGCCCTTGACCAGGCCTTCCAGCGCCACGGCGCGGCGTTCCTTGGCCTGGCGCTCCAGCTCCTGCGCCTGGGCCAGGTCGCGGGCCTTGACCATGCCGTCGCGGAACACCTCCAGCGCGCGGGCCAGCGTGCCCACCTCGTCCCCCCGCTCGGTGTCGGTGACGGTGATACCAAGGTTCCCGGCCGCCATGGTCTCGACCACGCCGGTGGTGCGGGCGATGGGATGGACGACACCCGAGACGATGACCACCGTGGCGCCGCCGCACAGCAGGGCGGTGACGGCGATGGCCACCCAGGTCGTCCACACGGCGCTGTCGGATAGGGCCTGGCCCGCGTCGGCGGCCTTCTTGCCCTCTTTCCCGTTGAAGTCGTTGTCCGCGATGATGGCATCGCGCGCCGCCTGGTATTGTTTCAGGCCGTCGCCCAGGTAGAGCGGCAACGCCCGCGCCCCCTCACCCTTGGCCACCATGTCCTGGACCCGTGCGGCGATGGCCCTGTACTGCGCCCAATTGACGTCGAACTCCTTCATCAGCCGCTCGTCATCCGTGCCGGCGGTCACCAGCGGCTGATAATCGGCGCGCGCCTTTTCCACGGCGGCGGTCGCGCCGGCGTACTGCTTGACCGTGGCCTGTATCAGCGTCGTGTCGTTGGCGCTGGCGGCGATGATCACCCGCCCCTCGACCACGCGGGCGTCGGCCACCGCCACACCCAGACGGCCCAGCAACGCCGTCGACGGCAGCCAATTGTCGCGCATGTCGGCGGCGGTGCCGCTTACCGCTTCCGTCCGGCTGAGGCCGAACAGCCCCAGGCCCAGCGTCGCCAGGAAGACCACCAGGAACGCCGTCAGGACCTTCAGGCGGATGGAGAGGTTGCGCCAGGCTGTCATGATAAGGGGGGTCCTTTCCTGGATGCGGCTTGCTGTGGACGGCCAATGGCGGTCCGATGAAATGACGCCCCCTTGATCCCCTTCCCTCCTTTAAAGAGGGATTAACAGACACTTGCCGGAACTCGCCATGTGGATCATGTTAACTGTTTGATTATTATGGATGTTTGTCATTTTTCTTTAGCTGTGCTGTGGGATAGCCAGCGGATCCGTGCGTAAATGTCGCACCTCCGCAAGATCGCCGCGCGCGGATAGGTCAGACGCCGCCAGGCGACCTAATGCTCAAGCCTTAACGACTGGTTAGGCCCGACGGCGTAGTCTTCGGTCCCTTGGGCAACCCTGATCCCTCGGGATCAGTGGTCGCCCTGGGAGAAGGCCGCCGATAAGGTCGGCCGTACCAAGGCCCAGAAGGGCCCGCCACCACCAAGCGACAACGGCCCCTTGGCAGAAGGGGCCGAAGGGATGTGTTCGCGCCATGATGCCCGCCCCGCGGTTCAGCCAGCGGCAGCCCGTCTTGCGGCTGCCCCTCGCCTTCCTGATCCTCGCCTTCCTGATACCCACCTTCTGGGCTGTGCCCGCCCCGGCCGCCAGCGATGATCCCGTCGACGCGGGCGGCCTGGCCATCCCCGGCGCCTCCGTCCCAGCCCCGGCGCCGCTGGTGGTGCACGCCCTGAACCAGGGGACAGCGCCCGCCTACGTGCTGAAGGTGCTGAAGCTGGCCCTGGACAAGAGCGGCCGGCCCTATGTGCTGAAGGTCGACAACCACACCCTGCCCACCGCACAGGTGCTGCGCCTGCTGGAACAGCCGGACAACGGCACGGTGGATGTCTATTGGCTGCCTACCGCCCCGGCGCTGGAGGCGCACTTCCAGCCAGTGCGGGTGCCGCTGGACCGGGGGCTGATGGGCTATCGCCTGCTGGCGGTGAATGAGGCGGCGCAGGCCAAGATCAACGCCGGCACGCCCCTGTCGCCGGGGCAGGTGTCGCTGGCGCAGGGGCCTGGCTGGCCCGAAGCCCGTCTGCTGCGCGCCGCCGGCCAGACGGTGCATGAGACGGCGGGCAACCTGTACAACGAGGTCGCCACCGGCGGTGCCGACGCCGTGCCGCGCAGCAGCCTGGACATCGACCAGGAAGTGGAGCGGGCGCGTGAGGCCGGCGTGCCGGTGACGGTGGCCCGCGACGTCGCGCTGCTCTACCGCGACTTCTACCTCTACTTCTTCGTGGCCAAGCATAACGACCGGCTGGCCGACATGCTGCAGGACGGGCTGTATCAGGCCTACGCCGACGGGTCCTTCATGGCGCTGTTCCGCAACGACCCGCAGATCCGCGCCGCCATGGCCTATACCCATCAGGGCCGCCGGGTACTGGTGCTGGCCAACCCCGACGCCACCACACCCACCCGCACCATCGCCGCCAGCCTGACCGAAAGCCTGGACTAGGCGCCGGTTACTCCACCAACCCCATGGAAACGATGAAGATCAGGTAGAAGGTCAGCGCCAGCAGGGCCACCCACAGCAGCACCATGGTGCGCCACAGGGTGCCAAAGGTGCCGAGACGGTAGGCGCCCTTCAGGTGGGCGTACATGTGGACGGGCGGGACGAAGCACATGAGGCTGCCGATGGCGGCCGCCCCCAGCCCGGCGCGGGAGCCCAGGGCCGCCACCGCCGTCAGCACGGCCATGAAAGACAGGGAGTGCAGCGCGAAGACCACATGGTCGTAGAGATAGATGCCGCGCCTGAACAGGAACATCAGCCAGATGAAGGGCACGGATAGCGGGACCAGCAGGAAGGACAGCTTGGAGGCCGATTCCTTCATCTTGTAGAGCGTCAGCTCGGGGTTGCGCAGGGCGTGGCGGATATGTTCCTCCAGCTTCGGCATGCCGAGGTCGATGTCGAACATCTCCTTGGAATCGGCCAGGCGCTTGGCCGCCCGCGCCCAGGACGGCTCATCCCCCGTGGCCGGCTCTTCGTCCGTGGCGCCGAACAGCTTGGCCATCTGCTGCTGATGATGCTCTTCCTTGGTGGGTTTATGGGGCTGAGCCTCGGGTCCGGTTGAAGATGCCGCCGCGTCGGGGGCGGCCGTGGGCACTGGCAGCGGCGCCCCTTCCGCCGGAACCGCAGCGGGAGCCGGGGCGCTGGCCGGGGCCGGAGCTGAAGCGGTGGACGCCGCTTGGCCAACCTTCTCCGTCGCCTTAAGGCTGGCGGCCGCCGCCACGTCGAAGGCCTTCAGCACGGCCTCCGCCACCTTCAGTTCCTGCTGGCGCTTATCGCGCCGGGCGATGGCCTTGTCGACGTTGCCGCCATCCTGCCGCGCCTCGGCCAGGTCGTTTTCCGCATCCTGCAGTTCCGCCTTGGCGTCGTTCACCGCCGATTCCAGCTCGACCCGGCCATCGGCCATGGATCCGTGGTCCAGGTTCTTCAACGCGTTGCCGTTGATCACCTTGTTGGGCGTATCGATGAAGGATAGGGAGAAGAACATGAGGAAGACGCAGAACAGGAACAGCGCCAGGGGCGAGACATAGCGCACGCGGTGACCGTGGACATAGTTGCGCGTCAACTTGCCCGGCCGGAACGCCAGCATGGGAAAGGTGCGCCAGACCTTGCTGTCGAAATGCAGGATGCCGTGGAAGAACTCTTCCGCGATGTGCAGCATGGACCGGTGGACGTGCCCCGGCTGTCCGCAGGCATGGCAATAGGCCCCAGCCAAATGCGCGCCACAGTTGGCGCAACGGTGGTGCCCATCCTCATGGCTGACGGCCGTGTGGTGCCGTTCGCCCTCGATGGCGCTGGCGACCAGGCTGGCTTCCGCCAGGCCACCGGCCGCGTCGATCTCCCCACTCATCCCCGCCCCCCAAGGCATTCGCTCCGCCGCCGCGCGGCGCTGGCCCCCGCGGTTGCGCGGGGTCGGGGCCGAGGATGCGGGCGACCCGCCTTAATTGCAAGATTGACAGGCCGGCTTAAGGATTTAGGGGATGAAGTAGTAGGGATTGGCCAGCTTGAAGGTGCGCTCGGCGTGGCCGCCGGCCAGGTCGCTGTCCTGGTCGCCCATGTTGGCGATGATGGTGTATCCCTGCGTCTCGATGCGCGCCCGCTCCCCCGTCTTATAATCCGCCGCCGAGCCGTGGGCGCCGGGTGCGCGCAGCACCAGGCCAGCCCAGCCCTCATACCCGGCAGCCACCAGGTTGCGGGCGGTGGCCTCGCGCTCCCCCTCCGGCCGGCCGGTGATGAAGAACACCGCGACGCCCGCCGCGCGCGCCTGGCGATAGAGCTCCAGCGTCGGCGCAATCACGGCGGCGCGTCCCATCATCTCCCACGCCGGGGCCGCGCAGGGCCCCCGGTCCAGGTCGCAGCCGCCGGCCTTGATGTAGCCGAAGTCGTTGATCTTCAACTGCGGCCAGTTGCTGAGCGAGGTTTCGTCGATGTCCAGCACCAGGGCGGGGTGGGACCCGGCCGGCAGGGTGGCGGCGCGCGCCGTGATCCAGGCCCCCGCCTCTCCCGCCACGCGTGCCAGGTCGCGGTCATAGGCGCCACTGTCGTGATAGGCCACCAGCTGGGTCTTCACCACGCCCAGGTTGGGCAGGTCCGCCACCGGTGCCGCCTGGTGGGCGCAACCGGCCAGCACCGTCAGGGACAGGGCGAGGATGAGGGCGCGGACGGACATGGTTGCTCCTTCAGGGGGCCGGGCAGGCGCAGCGGGTGTAGGCCTCCGCCAGGGTGTTATCCAGGGCACAGAGATACAGGGCTTGGTTATCCGGAATCATGGCGGAGGCCTGGGGCCGGGCGACGCTGTAGATGCTGCGGTACAGCGCGCGGGCGGGGCCGCTGTCACGGATATGCGCGATGATGGCGCGCAGGGCATCGGGCGTCAGCGACTTGGCGCCCCAGGCCTGGGCGGTGTCATACTCCGGCACCCAGCGCGCCGTCTTGACGCTGGGCTGATCGCTGAGGTTGCTCAGGTAATAGGTGGTCAGGTGCGCGACCGAGCCGTCGGGGGCCGCCTGCCCCAACTTGAACGAGGGGCTCTGCTGATAGACCGGACTGACGGCCGGGGTCACCAGCACGGGCACGCCGGCACCCGGCGGCCCCACCAGACGCAGGTCGTCCATATGGATGTGGCCAGCGAACAGCACCTTGATGATGTCGTGATACTGCGCCAGCTCCGCCTCGAACCGCGCCTCCATGCCGGGGGCGAACAGTTCCACGGGCGCGGTGCAGGCGGGTATCGGTTGACCGGCCGCCGCCGCCGCCTTGGCCGCCTTGGACCAGTTGTTGGCGGTGGCGAAGCCATCGATGCCCGGCACCACATGGGTGATCAGCCAGACGCTGTCGCCGGCCGCCCTGGCGTCGGCCAGGGCCTGGTGCAGCCAGGCCAGCGTCGTGTCCTGTGGCGTGTCATCGGGCCGGCCGCAGCTGTTCTTGTACTTGCGGGTCAGCATCACCGTGTCGAAGGACAGGACGCGCACGCCCTTCAGGGTCGGATGCGGAATGACGTAGTTGCCGGCCTGGCGCCAGTCGCGCCCGATGCCGGCCTGGTCGGCCCGGCCGTTTAGGGTGCGGCCGAAGCCTTGGGTCAGCAGCGGCAGGGTGTCGCCCAGGAACAGGCCGTTGGGCTGCACCGCGTAGTCGCCGCAATAGCTGTCGTTATTGCCCAGCGCCGTCAGCACCGGCACGCCGGGGAAGGTGGCGCGCAAGGTTTCCAACAGGGTGGTGACCGTCTTCAGGGTGAAGGCGCGGTAGGCTGCCTCATCCCCCTTGTGCGCCGGCAACGCCGCCTCGAACGTGTCGCGGAAATCGTGGGCCAGCATGTCGCCGGTGTGCAGGATATAGGCCGGGTGCGGCTGGGCCTGGCGCATGGCGGCCAGGGCGGAGCGCAGCACGAACCAGTTGCTGTCCCGGCCGAAAGGCGACAGGCGGCGGCCGGGGGTGGCATCCAGAATGGCCGGCCAGTCCTCGGCGGGCGCCGCGTCCAGCCGGGCGGCGAGGCTGGCGTCATCCAGCGGGTTGAGGTGCATGTCGCTGACGATCAGGAAGGGCGCCGATTCCCCCGCCGCCGGCCTGGCCGTCCCGGCCTGGGTCGCGCGGGCGCCGGTGGCCCCCAGCAGCGACAGCCCCATCGCCACCACCACGGCCATGACCGGCCAGGTCCTTGCCTTCACCACCAACCGCCCCCTTGGTTTCGCAACCGCAGTATCGCGCCCCGTTGATGGCGGGCCATCCCCGCCCTGTCAATGGCCCCCTGCCGCCCCACCGAAAAAACATGACCAAATGGACAGGATTTTACTCCAATCCCAGATGATTATTTCTCGGAAGCCCTTGGCATTCCTGGTTGTATTCAATCGAATGGCTAGATACCGTTTCGTATTAACACCGCGTTTCAGTGAAGGCCGGCAAGCCGGCCTGTGAACGCCGAGGTCGCGGCGCCAGGAAAGTGGCGGTAACGATTATGGCGACAACGCCACGAATCTTCCGAAGATTCGCCACCATGAGTTCATAGGCTCCATCATCGTTCAATTTCTGCGATGGGGATCGTGGCATGTTGGGATGGAGGGACCAGCGGCGCCTGCTGCTGGTGACGGCCGCCTGCCTGGCGCTGGGGGCCTGCGGCAAGACAGCGGAGAAGAAGGAAATGGCGGCGGTATCCCGGCCGACGGGGCCCGTCCCAGGATCGAAGGAGGATTTCGTTCCCTCTTTTGGCATGGCGTCGCAGCAAGGCCTGGAGGCCATGAAGCGCCGATATGTGGCTCTCAGCCACAGCTATACCCTGCGCCTGCCGACCGAGGCGGTGGAGATGGCACAGCGCCGTGATCTGGACGCCTGCGCCAAGCTGGGGTGCGAGATCCTTGAGTCCCAGCTGAACCGCAACGGATTCCGGGGCCAAGTCAGCGCCCACACCAGCCTGCGCCTGCCACCGGCAGCCTTGGCCCCTTTCACCGCCGGCCTGGCGGCCCCGCCGGCGGAGATCGCCGCCCATTCCGAAACCAGCGAGGACAAGACGCTGGCCGTGCTGGATGTCGACAAGCGGCTGGAAACCAAGATTGCCCTGCGGGAACGGCTGACCACCCTGTTGCATCAGACCAACACCAAGAACGTCGGCGACCTGCTGAACGTGGAACACACCCTGGCCCAGGTGCAGGGCGATATCGAGAGCGCCACCGCCCAGCGTGACTACCTGCGCACCCAGACGGAGATGGTGAAGGTCGACATCCGGTACGAGGGCATTCAGCCGGATGAGCCCAAACCCAACGGTGTGGACTGGCGCCCCCTTAAAACCGCGGCCAAGGACTTCTGCGACATCCTGGTGGACTCGCTGGCCAACGTCATGACCTTCACCGCCCGCATCCTGCCCTGGCTGCCGCTGGCGGCTCTGGCCGGCTGGCTGCTGCGCCTGGTGTGGCGCCGCTGGCGACGCAAGGCCACCTAAGCCAGCTTGGCCACCAGCGACAGGGGCAGCAGCCTCATGATCGGCGCCATGTAGGCCCAGGGCCAGGCAGGGACGTAGGCCTTGGCCGGCTCCCGCTCGATGGCGCGCACCAGCAGGCGGCTGCCCACGTCGCCGGGGATGGCGAAGGGCAGGCGCTTGGCGCCCTCGTTCAGTTCGGTGCGGATGTAGCCGGGCAGGATGCTGCTGACCCGGATGGGGCTGCGCAGCAGGTCGGCCTGGATACCTTCCGTCAGGGCGGCCAGGCCGGCCTTGGTGGCGGCGTAGGTGGTCATATGCTTGGGCAGGCCGCGCAAGGCGCTCATGGAGGAGATGACCACTAGATGGCCTCTATTCCGGGGTCGGAACAATTCCAGTGCCGCCTCGCACTGCGCCAGGGCCGCCACGAAGTTGGTCTGGGCCGTGGCCAGATTGTCGGCGAAGTGCCCGGTGCCGATGCGCCGGCCGGAGCCGATGCCGGCGTTGACGATGATGCGATCCAGCCCACCCATTTCGGTATCGAAAGCACGGAAGGTCTCGAACACTGCCGCATGGTCGGTGACGTCCAGCGGGCGGATGGCGACGCGGATGCCGGGATGGGCCCGCAGCAGTTCGTCCCGCAGCGCCACCAGCCTGTCGGTGCGGCGGGCGCACAGGGCGAGGTCGCGGCCCAGGGCGGCGAATTCCCGGGCCATGCCCAGGCCCAAGCCGGAGCTGGCACCGGTGATGAGGATGGTCTTGGCTGGCATCTCTGTTCCTCAGCGATATGTCAGCAGGCCGTCCGGCCCGTCCAGGCCCGCCTGCTCGTTCAGGCTGGACAGCGACCAGCCCGTCCCTACCCGGCCCACGGCCTTGGATGAGGCCAGCAGTTTGGTGACGCCGCCGTTGACCAGGGCCCAGTGCACCTGCCGGGCGCCGGCATCATCCAGACCCAGCACCGCCTGCACCGCCGCCATGATGGGGCCGCCGGAGGTGAAGACCAGGACGGTGTTGCCCAACTGGGCCGCCCGGGCCAAGCCGGCCAGCACACGGTTGCGGAAAACCGGCCAGCATTCGGCGTAGTCGGCATCGTGCTGCCCGCCCATCCAGCGGGCCACCGCCTCGGCGAACAGGGCCTGGTAGGCGCGGCGGGGATCGGGCGCGGTGGCCAGTTCCGCCCTGAGCGCGGCGGCGTCAGCCAAATCGGGACGATGGCAGGCGACCACGTCGGCCGGGTCGTACTCATTCAGGTCGGGATCGATGGACAAGGCCGTGCCGCCCCGGCCCATGGCCTCAAGGCAGGCGGCGGCGGTGTCGCGGTGACGGTTCAGGCTGCCGCTGACGGCGACGATGTCCGCCACCCCCAACCGGGCGCCCAGCTGCCGGCCCACCACCCGGCCCTGGGCGATGCCCAGCGCCGACAGCCGGTCGTAATCGTCCGCCCCGAAGGAGGCCTGGCCATGACGGATGAGGTGCAGCGCCACCATGGGATCAGCGCCCCGCCCGGCGCAGGATGCGGCGGCACCGCCAATCCAGATAGGTCACCAGCAGCCAGAAGCGCTTGAAAGCCGGGTTGCGGGTCTGGCGGTGGTGATAGCGGTAATAGATCTGCTGGGCGATGACGGCCAGGCGAAACAGGCCGAACACCTCATAGAAGGTCCAATCCACCGCCTTCGCGTCCAGCCGGTCGCCCATGGCCGCCAGGTAATGCGCCACCACCTGGTCCCGCGTCAGCATGCCCGGCAGGTGGGTGGGCTGACGGCGGATGGAACGCATGAAGAAGTCGTCGTCCGCCTGCACCCAGTAGGCCAGCGCCCCGCCCAGATCCATCAACGGGTCGCCGATGGTGGCCATTTCCCAGTCCAGCACGCCGATGACATGGGTGGGGTCAGCCGCGTCCAGCACCAGATTGTCGAAGCGCCAGTCGTTATGGATGACGCATGCGGCGCTGTCCGCCGGCGTGTTGGCGGCCAGCCAGGCCCGCACCTTGGCGAAGGAGGGCACGTTCCAGGTGCGCGCCTTCTGGTAGCGGCCGGACCAACCCTCCACCTGACGGCGGCAATAGCCGTCGCCCTTGCCCAAGGCCGAAAGGCCGGCGGCCTCCGGATCCACGCGATGCAGGGCCACCAGCTTATCCACCATGGCCAGGCACAGGCGGCGCACGGCATCCGGCCCCATGTCCAGGCCGCGCGGCAGGTTGGCCCGGGGGATGATGCCGGCGATGCGTTCCATGACATAGAAATCGGCGCCGATGACCCGGTCGTCCTGGCACAGCCCCACCATGGTGGGCACCCAGGGGAAGACGGGCTTCAGCGCCTGCTGCACACGGAATTCACGCGCCATGTCATGGGCGGACTTGGCCTTGGTGCCGGCCGGTGGCCGGCGCAGGATGAAGTCGCCCTCCGCCCCGTCCTCGCCATAGGCCAGGCGGTAAGTCCAGTTGCTGGCCCCGCCGGAATACTGCGTCACGGCCGGCAGGCCCCGCAGGTCCGGCCGCCGTTCCTTCAGCCAGCGGTCGACCACCGCAACGTCCAGATCCTCACCCGGCCGAACCGGGCCCGCCCGGTCGGTCACGGGACGGGGCGGCGCCTCCCCCGCCGCGGAAGCCGCCGTCATCCGCGCGACCCGGTCGAGGGGGCCGCCGGCTGCTGGGGCTGGCCGGCGGCGATGCGCGACGGTGTTGCCATGCTGCGCGCCCGCTTGTCGATCATGGCCACGTACCAGGCGCGCGGCATCAGCCGCTTCATCAGCCAGAAGCGGCGGCCTTCCTTGTGCGGCAGCAGGTGGCAGCGGCCTGCGGCCACGCCCTGGAACACGTACTCGGCCACATCCTCCGCCGTGATGCCGGGGCGGTTCAGCAGCTTGTCCACCCGGGCGCGCAGGCGGGGGTCGGTGGTGCGCAGGCTGCTGGCCAGGTTGGTCTTGAAGAAGGAGGGGCAGATGACGCTGACGCCGATGCCGCTGGGCGCCAGTTCGTGCTGCAGCGTCTCGGAAAGGGAGACCACCGCCGCCTTGGTGGCGTTGTAGGCGCTCATCGTCGGCATATCGAGCAGGCCAGCCATGGAGGCGGTGTTCACGAAATAGCCGTGGCCCTGCGCCTTGAACATCGGCGTAAAGGCCTTGCAGCCCCGCACCACGCCCATCAGGTTGATGTCGATGATCCAGCGCCAATCATCCAGCGGCGTGTCGTCGATGTTGCCGGCCTGGGCCACGCCGGCGTTGTTGACGACGATGTCGACCCCGCCCCAGCGTTGGGTCAGGGCCTGGGCGGCCGCGTCCAGCGCCGCGTCATCGCGCACGTCGCAGGGAATGGCGAAGGCGTCGGGCGCGATGGCCGACAGTTCCGCCACCGCCGCCGCCATGGCGTCGGGGTTTATATCGCCCACGGCCACGCGCCAGCCGGCCCGGGCGTAGCGCTTGCCCAGCGCCAGGCCCAGGCCGCTGGCCCCGCCCGTGATGAAGATACGCCCGCCCTGCGGCCCCGTCTTCGGCGTGATGCCCATGCCGTCAATCCTCCCCTTATTTTCATTGGCCTTTAATCCAGGGATTAAAGGCCCCTCAGTCGCCGGGCGCGGCCATCCGGCCGCTTGGCTTCCTCGTTTCCCGTTCCGCTCCGCTTCCCGGACAACTCCGGCGGCGGCAGTCGCGGCCTACGCCGACAAGAGCCGATGGCTCATGCCGGTGTCTTTTTGTAGCCGCGCTTGGCCAGCTCAATGCGGGCAATCATGGCCTTGTGCACCTCATCCGGTCCATCGGCCAAGCGCAGGGACCGCGCCTGGGCGTAGAAGCCGGCCAGCGGCGTGTCGCCCGACACGCCGGCGCCGCCGTGCATCTGGATGGCGTCGTCCACCACCCGTTCCAGCACGCTGGGCGCCACCACCTTGATGGCGGAAATCTCGGTCAGGGCCGCCTGGGTTCCCACCTTGTCCATCTTCCAGGCGGCATAGAGGGTCAGCAGGCGGGCCTGGTCGATGGCCACGCGGGCCTCGGCCACGCGTTCGCGGTTGCCGCCCAGATCGATCAGGGGGCGGCCGAAGGCGGTGCGGCTGGTGCCCCGGCGGATCATGAGGTCCAACGCCGCCTCGGCCGCGCCCAGGCAGCGCATGCAGTGATGGATGCGGCCGGGCCCCAGGCGCCCCTGCGCGATCTCGAACCCCATCCCGGGGCCGGCGATCAGGTTGGATGCGGGCACGCGCACCCGGTCGAACACCACCTCGCCATGGCCGTGGGGGGCGTCCCAGGCGCCGAAGACGGGCAGCATGCGTTCGATGCGTACGCCCGGCGCGTCCAGGGGCACCAGCACCATGGAATGCTGGTGATGGCGGTCGCGGCTCTCATCCGGCGTGCGGGCCATGACGATGGCGATGCGGGCGCGGGGATCGCCGATGCCGCTGGACCACCATTTGCGCCCCGTGACCACCACCTCGTCCCCTTCGACCACCGCCGTGGCCGCCATGTTGGTAGCGTCGGACGAGGCCACCTCTGGCTCGGTCATGCTGAAGACGCTGCGGATTTCCCCGGCCAGCAGGGGTTTCAGCCACTGTTCCTGCTGGTCCTTGCTGCCGTAGCGCCACAGCACCTCCATATTGCCGGTGTCGGGGGCGTTGCAGTTGAACACCTCCGGCGCCATCAGGCTGTGGCCCGTGGCCTCGGCGATAGGGGCGTATTCCAGGGTGCTGAGGCCGGCGCCCAATTCCGCGTCGGGCAGAAACATGTTCCACAGGCCCTCGGCCTTGGCCCGGGCCTTCAGCTCTTCCATCTTGGGTGGCACGCGCCAGGCGGTCCAGTCGGGACCGTCATGGGCGGCCACGTCGTGCCAGTACTGGGCCTCCACCGGGGCGATGTGGTCGGCGATGAAGCGGCGGACACGATCCAGATAGTCCTGGCCGCGGGCGCTGGGCTGGAAGTCCATCGGCGTTCTCTCCCTTTTGTTGAGGGGAGTGTAGCGCCGGATTGACATGAACGGATGGGAAGTTTATGCGCGATAAACCATGAATGATGTTCATGATATCCGCCTGCTTTCGCGGCTGGACCTGAACCTGCTGCGGGTGTTCGACGCCGTCTACCGGGCGCGTAGCTTGACGCGGGCGGCGGATGAGCTGGCGCTGTCGCAATCGGCCGTCAGCCATGCCCTGGCCCGCCTGCGCGACCAGTTGGGCCCGCATTTGGGCGCAGGTGATGAGCCCCTGTTCCCCCGCGATGGCCGGGGCGTGGCGCCCTCCGCCCTGGCCCGCCGCCTGGCCCCCCGGGTGCGCGAGGCGCTGGCGGCCCTGGGCCGGGCCCTGGCCGACGCCCAGGATTTCCAGCCGGACCGCGACCTGCGCCAGGCCGTCATCGCCATGCCGGAGGCGGTGGAACCCGCCCTGCTGCCGGCCATGATGGCCCGCCTGCGCCGGCACCTGGCGGAGGGATCCAGCCCCAGGCTGGACAGCGTGCGGCTGGACCGGGCCACCATGAAAGCCGATCTGGCGCGGGGCCGCATGGACCTGGCGGTGGATGTGACCCTGGCGCCCGACCCCGACCTGCGCCACCTGCCGCTGTTGAGCGACGACTACTGCCTGGTCGCGGCCGCAGGCCATGTCCCCGTTGATCTGGAGGGGTATATGGCGGCGGCGCACATCGCCGTCTCCTCCCGCCGCAGCGGTCCGGCGGTGGAGGACTACGCCCTGCTGCGCCTGGGCATACAGCGGAAAATTTCGCTGCGCTGCCAACGGTATGAGACCGCCTGCCGCGTGGTAGCGGAAGCGGGCCTGAAAGGCGGCGGCTTGCTGCTGACCATGGGTCGACACCACAGCCAACCGCTGGTGGACGGCAGCCGGGGGGCCCTGGTCACCCTGCCCCTGCCTCTGGACATGCCGCCATTGGCGTTTAATCTCTACTGGCATCGCGCCAGTGACGATGACCCCGCCAACCGCTGGCTGCGCGACATTCTGCGCCCGACCTGACGGGCCCCATTTTTCGGCCAAGGACCAGCCCCCATGCCGCGATTTCTGCGCCAAGCCGCCCACCACCTCTCGAAACTGGCCCTACCCCTGGCCCTTGCCGCCCTGCTGGCGTTCGGCGGAGGCGCCAGACCGGCCTGGGCCGACAACGCGTCCGACCTGGCCATGGCGCGCCTGGCCATGGCCAGGCGCGATTACGCCGGGGCACTGCCCACGCTGACCCAGCTGGCGAACCAGGGTGACGCCGGCGCCATGGTGGAACTGACCAAAATTTACGGCCAGGGCCTGGGCGTGCCGGTGGACCAGGACAAGGCGCTGGCCTATCTGCGCCAGGCGGCGGAGAAGGGCAACGCCCAGGCCCAGGTGGGGCTGGCCGTACTGTACGACCAGGGCAGCAACGGCCTGCCCAAGGACCCGGCGGAGGCCGCGCGCCTGTACAAGCTGGCGGCCGACCAGGGCAACGCCCGTGGCCAGGTCAGCCTGGGCTGGCATTACGAGAACGGCAGCGGCGTGCCCAAGAACGTGGCCGAGGCGGTGCGTCTCTATACCCTGGGCGCCCGCCAGGGCGACCCCGCCGGCCAGACCAACCTGGGCTGGATGTATCAAAACGGCACCGGCGTGCCCCCCAACCCCACGGAGGCGGCGCGCCTGTACAAGCAGGCGGCCAGCCAGGGCTTCGTCCGCGCCCAGGGCCAGATGGGGGCCATCTACCTGGCCGGCGTGGGCGTCACCAAGGACCCGGTGGAGGCCGCGCGCTGGAACATGATGGCGGCTGAACGCGGTTGGGTTCCCGCCCAGTTCGCGCTGGGCTTCCAATATCGCCAGGGCGAGGGTGTCGCCCGCGACGACGCCCAGGCGCTGCACTGGCTGCGCAAGGCGGCGGACGGCGGCGAACAGGGCGCCATAGCCCTGCTGGCGCAGATGTACGAGAACGGCGACGGCGCGCCCAAGGACCCGGCGGAGGCGCGGCGCCTGCGGGCCAAGCTGCCCCCTGACCAGCGGCCGGGGCCCAAGGCGCAATAGGGTCCGTCTCTTTTAAGAGCTCTGCTTTCTAAGAGGGCGGCTGCCGGGAATTGGCCAGTAGATCGACACGGGACATGCGCACGATGTGTTCCGGCGTTTCCGTCCAGCCGCCGATCAGGTCGCCGGCAATGAAGTCGGCGCCCACGCGGTCCACCAGTCCCTCCATCTCCACCGAGTCCACGCCCTCGACATAGAGTTTCAGGCGATGGCGCCGGGCCTCGGCCGCCACCAGACCCAGGTCGGTCGCCACCCGTTCCGGGCTGGGCCGCTCCGCCCCGGGGTGATCAATGGCTGTCCTGTCCCCGGCGCCGGGCAGGATGACGCCCACGCCCTTCACCCCCGCCGTCGCCAGCGTGGACATGTCCTGCCGGCCCAGGGCCACGCCCACCATCAGGTTTCGGCCAAAGGGACGCAGGGCGGTGACGAAGTCCGCCAGCCGCCCGGTGGGCGTGCCCTCGGGCAGGCCCACCAGATGGTAGGTCAAGAAGGGGATCAGGTGGGACGGGATGCGGCTGGCCAGCGCCACGTAGGACCGACGGCGCTGCACCCCGGCCAGCGTCTCGTAATGCACCGGCAGGGAAAGGAAGAAGCGGAAGCGGTTGTCGTAGAGTTCCAGGTAGGCGGCGATGGCCTGGCGCATTGCTTCCTCATCCAGGTCCAGGATGGCGTTCAGGGTTTCGGCCGACAAGGTCGCGCCAACCGCCGCCTGGGGGATCGAGTCATAGCCATAGACCGCCTGCCCGCCCCGGCGCATGCGCCGCCCCCGGGTGATATAAAGGCATAACGCCTGGTGGTTGGCGTCCCAGACGGGGCGGTAGACGATTTCCAGCGGCCCGAGCTGGCCATGCGCCGCCCAGGCGGTCGTGACCTCACCCTGGCGGAAGCCCGCCGCGCCGCCGCCCGCCCGGCCGCCCTGGCTGGGCAAGGGCATCCAGCCGGGGGCGCCGGGAACGCCGGCCGCGTCCTGGATGAGGGTGCCGCCCCCGCCGCGGCCCGGCGAGCCGTGCAAATCGGTCCAGCCGGGCGCGGCCTTTCCCGACGCCGGTGCCTCCTCCTCCTCCTGCTCCCTGGCCACGGCCTCGGCGCGGGCGGTGCCGGCCAGCAGGTCGGCCAGGCGATGGGGCTTCAGCACCAGGTCGCCCGTGACCTGGCGCACGGCGGTGCGCACCACGATGGTGGCGGTGTCGGCATCGCCCAGAAGCAGGCGCTGCAGGTCCTGCAGCACGCGGGCACAGAGTAGGCTGGCCGCGCGTTCATCCATCTGGGCGAAGACCACCAGATAGGTGTCGGGGCCATAGGGGAAAACCACGTCGCCGGGGCCCAGCGACTGGTTCAGCAGGCGTTCGGTCAACTGGTGTACGCGGTCGCGTACCGAGGGCCAGCGGGATCCCAGCTTTTCCTTCAAACTTTCCAGGCCCAGAAGCTGGACGGTTCCGGCACTGACCCGCGCCTGATGCTCCAGGATGGCGCCCAGCCTGTCCTGGATATCATCCGGGCCAGCGTCGGGCGTGATGGGCTCGACGGCACCGGGACGGGCGGGACGGGCAGGTGCCGCCGGCTGCTCACCCTCGCCCAGCCACCAGGTCGCAATTTTGTTGATCAGATTTGGCATGCCGTCGCCAACACTCCCGTTCGCACAGCGCCGAATGGCTATGGTGCCGTTACCGCAGGCCGGGGAGAACTCGAACGTTCGGGGTACCCCGTTGGAGAAGGCAGCCTCAAGCGCCGCTGGTTTCCACCGCTGCGGCCGTCGATGGAGGATCCGCATCCCGCCGGCCAACCCGTGTTTCGGAGCCAAAATAGATGACCAGCAGAAGCGAGGCCGCCATCAGGCCGCAAATGGCCAGCGCCAGGGTTCCGAGGCCTGGTACCAGCGCCGCGATGGCAAGGCACTGGGTCACCAGGCCGCCGGCCTTGCTGCATCCGGCGACCCAGCCGGTGGCGCGGCCGCGCAGGCCCACGGCGTAATTCTCGGCCGTATAGGGCAGCAGCACGGCCAGGATGCCGTTGCTGCCGACGATCAGCAGCGCCACCGGCGCCACCACGTCCAACAGGCCGGCCCCGTCGCCCAGGCGCATGACGCCGCCCAAGCCGGCGATGGCGACGACGATCATCAGCGCCAGCGTCCACTTCGTACTCCAGCGGAAATAGAGCAGCGCCGCCACCGCGATGGTCGGGCAAGCGATAAGGGCGGATGCCGCCAACAGGCGGCTGGACACGACCACATCCATGCCCCGGGCCGTCAATTCGGCCGGCAGCCACAGCAGCAGCCCGAAATTGGTAAAGCTCCACGCCAGGGCGGTGACCGTCAGGGCCAGGGTGCGGCCGCTGAGAAAGTGGGTCTCGCCCCCCTTGGACGCGGGCGTGCCTTCCGCCCCGCGCGTCAGGGCGGCGCCGAAGCGGGCCAGCGTGCGCTCCGCCTCGCGCAGGCGGCCGCGCAGCAGCAGGAAATGGGGTGATTCCGGGATTTGGCCGTTGAGAAAAACCAGGATCAAGCCCGTGGGCAGGTTCAGCAGCCACATGATGCGCCAGCCATACAAGGGCTGGAGCAGGGCCGACAGGCCACTGGCCGCCAGGTAGCCGCCTATGCCCCCCAGGCCGCCCACCAGCACCAGGTTCCAGCCGCGATGGCGCAGCGGCATGGTTTCCGCCAGCAGCGCGTAGGCCACCGGCAACATGCCGCCCGCCGCCGCCCCCATGAGGAAGCACATGGCCACGTTCCACCAGAAATCGGGCATGGCCCCGCAGATGGAGGTGCCGACGAACATGACGGAAGACAGCAGGATGGAGGCGCGGCGGCCATAGACGTCCGCCAGCGCCCCCCAGATCAAGGAACCGACGACCGTGCCGGCCAGCGCCGCCATGGGCAGCCAGGCCACGGTCATCTTGTCCACGCCATATTCATCGCGCATGCCGGGCAGGACGAAGCCCAGGCTGGCCGGCTTCATGACGTCGATGACCAGGGCCACGACGATGACCGCCATCAGCCGCCAGTGCGCCGCGCGCAACGGGCCGTCATCATGCACCACGGCAAGGTCGACTGCCGCCACCGCCGTCTTGCGCGGCAGCAGGCCATAGGCGGCGATGAGGACGCCCACGATGATCAGGCCCATGCCGATGGTCATGCCCATGTCCATCGGCATGTCGGCCAGGCGATAGCCGACGTCCTTGGCCATCAGGAACATGGGCAGGTGCAGGACCACGCCCACGGTCACCACGGCGCACCCGACCCAAAAGGCCAGCACCGCCCGCCGGTCGGCCAACACCCTGTCCCCGTCCCCGGGACCAGTCTCGAACAACGACGCCACCCGCACCACCTTGCCGAAGAAAAGGAAGCGGCACGCCCCTGCCCTGGCGCGCCATCCAACCTATAGCTGTGAGCGCTATCAACCGCCAGAAGGAAGGCTCAGCGGCCGGTCGCTTTCCACACACCCTCCATCTCCTCCAGGCTGCGACCCTTGGTTTCGGGGACGAAGCGCCAGACGAACAGGCCGGCCAGGATGCTGAAGGCGCCGTAGAGGTAATAGGCGAAGCCGTGGTTGAACATGGCGTTCAGCGTGGCGTTGCCGTCCAGCACCTTGAACGACCACGACACCACCCAATTGGCGACCCACTGGGCCGCCACCGCGATGCTGAGCGCCTTGCCCTTGATGGGGTTGGGGAAGATCTCCGCCAGCAGCACCCAGACGACGGGGCCCCAGGAAAAGGCGAACCCGGCGACGTAGACCACCACCGCCACCAGGGCGCCGATGCCCATCTGATGCAGGTTCAGGAGGCAACCCAGGGCCAGCATGGCGACCGCCATGACGGCGGCGCCGGCGATCAGCAGCGGCTTGCGTCCCAGCCGGTCCACCGTGAACATCGCCACCAGGGTGAACAGCACGTTCGCCGCCCCCACCACCACGGTCTGCAGCAGCGCGCTGTCGGTGCCCGCCCCCATGTTCTCGAACATCAGCGGGGCGTAATAAAGCACGGCGTTGATGCCCACCAGCTGCTGGAACAGCGACAGCATGATGCCCACCGCCAGCACCAGGACGCCGTAGGCCATCAGACGGTCGGTATGCTGCACCAGGCTGCCCTCGATCTCCCGCCGGGTGAGGGCGGCCTCGGCCGGGCCCATCAGCCGGGTCAGCGTGGCCTCCGCCTCCGCCGTGCGGCCCACCTTGATCAGCCAGCGCGGCGTGTCGGGCACGAAGGCCAGCAGCACCAGGAACAGGGCGGCGGGCAGCGCCTCCGATCCCAGCATCCAGCGCCAGCCGACGCTGTTCAGCCAGGCGGTGTCGCCCTGGGCGGCGATGGCCCAGTTGACGAAATAGACGCCGGCGATGCCCAGCACGATGGCCATCTGGTTGAAGGAGATGAGGCGGCCGCGGGCATGCGGCGGCGCGATCTCCGCGATGTACAGCGGCGACAGCATGCTGGCGATGCCCACACCGACGCCGCAGATGACGCGGTAGATGATGAAGGGCGTCAGCGCCGCCGGCCCCATACGGCCGATGGTGCCCAGCCCCAGTTCCGGCAGGGCCGACCCGATGGCGGAGATCAGGAACAGCACGGCCGCCAGGAACAGGCCGCGCTTGCGCCCGAAGCGATCGGCCACCCACCCGGCGATCATGCCGCCGACAATGCAGCCGATGAGCGCGCTGGAGATGGTGAAGCCGGACAGGCTGTCGCGCGCCGTATCGGCCAAGCCCAAGGGGTCGATGAAGTTGGCGTCGATGGACTTCACGGCACCCGAGATGACGGCGGTGTCGTAGCCGAACAGCAGGCCGCCCAGGGTGGCGACCAGGGTCAGCATCACCACCAGGCCGGAGCCGGCGTGCACGTCATGCCCGCCCTTAAGTTTGACATCACTGGCCATGACAGTCCTCCCGCACGAGACCGGTCCCCGCGCGCCTTGAGTGTTGGGTTGGATCAGCGCCGAGCGCGGCCGAGGGACGGCACGCTGGACGGCGGGGCGGTCGATTCCCGCACAACCACCTCGAACTCCAGCAGCCGGCGGGGCATGGGATGGGTCCAGGGCTGGCGCCGCACCGCGCGGTCGATCAGCAGGTCGGCTGCCGCCGCCGCCATGCGGCTGATGGGCTGGCGGATGGTGGTCAGCTGCGGCCAGATGATGCGCGCCACCGGCGTGTCGTCGAAGCCCGCGACCGACAGGTCGGCCGGCACCGACAGGCCCAGGCGCTGCGCCACCGCGACGGACGCCGCCGCCATGTCGTCGTTGCTGGCGAAGATGGCGGTGGGACGATCGGCCAGGGTCAGCAGCTGTTCCGCGCAAGCCATGCCGATGCGGTAGGAGAAGTGGCCTGGGCGCACCAGCTCCGGATCCAGGGGGATGCGGTGTTCCGCCAGTTCATCCCGGAAGCCGCGGTAGCGCTGTTCGGTGGCACCGTGGTCGGGATGGCCCAGCAGGAAGCCGATGCGGCGGTGGCCCAGGCTGATGAGGTAGGCCGTCATCTGGCGGGAGGCCGCGTAGTCGTCCATGTAGACGAAGGGCGCCGTCTCGCGATCCGTGTCCGGCGCTATGCGTACCAGCGGAATGCGCGAGGCGCGCAGGGCCTCCAGCACACCGGCGTGGTCGACCAGCGGCGGCGTCAGGATGACCCCCTCCAGCCGCAGCTGGGAAATGAGGTTCAGGACCTGGTCACCCACGTTGGAGTCGGTGCTGTCCCAGGGCTCCACCAGCAGGTGGAAGCCGCCCTCGCGGCAGCGGGCCACGGCACCGGCCTGCACGTCGCTCATATAGTGGGCGCTGGGGTTGTCATAGAACAGGCCGATGAGGAAGGAGCGGTCGCCGGCCAGGCCCCGGGCGTTCAGGTTGGGGCGGTAGTCCAGGCGGGCGATGGCGTCCATGACCCGGGCGTGCGTTTCGTGGGAAACGCCGGCCTCGCGGTTGATGACCCGTGACACGGTCTTGATGGACACCTTGGCCAGGTCCGCGACCTCCCGAATGGTGATCGACCGCTTCTCTGGCTGGGCCAATGGGGTCTCCCAAATCAGGGGCGAAATCAGGCGACGTGACGCGTTGTCATCGTGGCTTCGGACGGCGATGGCGACAGGGGGATAAAGGATGGGCGGTGCGGGGGCACCGCCCATCAAGGTGCAGGATTCGGGGAGAGTGTATCCTGCCAAGAAGGGAAAAACCGGGGCGCGGGAGAGGAGAGCCCCTCGCGCCCCGGGGGTCGAACAACGCGAACGAACCGGATCAGAAGCTGGCGTGGGCCCGCACACCCCAGGTCTGGGGCGGCTGGTACACGGCCGTCCACACCGGGGTGGCCGGGCCGCCGAAAGCACCGGCATTGGACTTGATGTTGGCGTTTTCCACGTTCTGGACGAAGCCTTCCAAGGACCACTTGCCGCTGGGCGCGTCGTAACGGACGGCCAGGTCGGTGCGGGTATAGGCCTTCTGCTCGTCGTACGTGCCGGCGTTGAAGAAGGACAGGTAGCTGCGGGTCTCGAAATGGGTGGAGACGCGCGGGGTCAGCGTGCCGCCGTTGGGCAGGTCGAACACGTGCTCGTACCCGACGGTGCCCGACAGGGCCGGGGCGTGGGGCAGCTCGTTGCCCTTCAGCTCGACCAGGTGGGACACATCGCCGCCGCTGTACAGGCGGGCGTCGATGCTCTGCAGCTCTTCCATCTCGGTGTGCTGGGCGGACAGCGACAGGTTGATCGTGTCACGCGGCGTGACCTTGGCGGCCAGTTCGGCTTCCAGGCCGTAGGCCTTGGCGCCCTGTGCGTTCTGGGTCACGATCTGCGAGCCGATGACATGGCCGGCGGCGTCACGGGTGGTGACCGCCTGGTTCACCTGATAACCCGTGAAGTCTTCATAGTAGGCCGCCACGTTGAAGGTGGCCCGGCCGCCGAACAGCGTCGTCTTGGCGCCGACTTCATAGTTGGTCAGCGTCTCGGGGCCGGCCAGTTTGCCGCCGTCCTCGATGTTGCCCGACTTGAAGCCCGTGCCGACGCTGGCATAGGTCATCAGCACGTCCTTGATGATGTCGGCATCGGCACGGACCAGCCAGGTGGCCTTGCTCCACTGGCCATAGACGTCGTTGGGCGACGCCGTGTAGCCGGGGATGGAGTAGGGATCGCGGCCGAAGATGCCCTGGGTGCAGCCGTTGCAGGTGACGTTGCGGCCGCCGATGTCTTCCTTGTCGTCGCGGGTGTAGCGCACGCCGCCCGTCAGGCGGATGTCATCGGTGACATGCCAGGTCGCCTGGCCGAAGCCGGCGGCGGACTCGATCTCACGGTCGGACTGGATGAAGCTGCCGGCCCAGCTGAAGGTGCCGAGGCGATAGCCGTTGGCCTGGTCGATGTCGAAGCGGATCTTGTTGGTTTCGTGCGAGTAGTACGCACCCAGGATCCAGTCGATGGTGTGCACGCCCGACGACTTCAGCTGCAGTTCGTGGCTGAAGAAGTCGTAGCTGGACCAGACGGTGCTGTTCTGCTCGAACGCGCCGGATGGCGTGGTGGCGCTGGTCGGCGGCAGCACGCCGCTGTCGGCGTCCACCTGGTTGTTGCCGCCCAGCCAGGACGCGCCGGCGATGTAGGACAACTGCAGGTAGTCGTTGATGTCGTAGTCCATCTTGCTGTGGACGGACTTCGCGGTGCGGTCCTGGAACGGCGCGGTGTCGGCCTGCACCGACCACAGGTTCGTGCCCGGACGCGGGGTCTGCATCAGCGGCTCGACCGGGGTGCCGGTGTCCTCATACCACTCGAAGTTCAGGTCCCAGCTGAAGCGGTCCGTCGGGCGCCAGGCGCCGCTGACGCGGAACGACTTCTGGTCGCCGGCGTAGTACTTCGGACCGCTGGTCACATAGGCGGCCGGGTTCACGCCCGGGACGTTCGGCGCCGGCTGGTAGTCGACGTAGCCGTCGTGCTTGTCCGTCACGAAGGCGACGCGGAACGCCAGCTTGTCGGAGACCGGCAGGTTGAACATGCCGCGGGTGCCGAAGCGGCCGTAGGAGCCGGCGACGACCTCGGCGTTGCCGTATTCCTTGTCGAAGGTCGGCTTGGCGGAGATCAGGCTGACGGCGCCGACGGTGGCGTTGCGGCCGAACAGGGTGCCCTGCGGGCCGCGCAGCACTTCCACGCGTTCCATGTCATACATCAGCACCGAGGCGCCCTGGGCGCGCGGCGAGTAGATGCCGTCGACGTACATGGCGACCTCGGGGTCGGCCACTTCGGTGTAGGCGCTGTCGTTGCCGATGCCGCGCAGGGTCAGGGTGATGGCGTTCTGGTCGCCCTGCTGGCCAAACTGCAGGCTGGGCACGAACTTGGACAGATCGGTGATGTCTTTGACCTGCTGCTTGTCCAGGCTTTCCTGGCTGAACGCCGACACGGCGATCGGGGTTTCCTGCAGCTTGGTCTCACGCTTGGTCGCGGTAACGACGATTTCGGCAATGGTGTCGGAGGGACCGGCCGGGGCCGTCGCGGTCTGCGCGTACGCGCCGCCGGACAGGGCAATCACAGCCGCTGCTTGCAGATAGAGTCCGAGTCTCGCCTTCATCTCGCTTCCTCCCTTTTATTCTAGCCTGGTTGCTCTAGGCGGATATTCGACGGTCACCGCCCACATCCAATGGATGCGGCGCCGTTGTGGGTCGCATGTTTAGCGGGGCTGACAATGCTGTCAACAAAATTATGACAACGTTGTCGCACAGCGCTGTCATATGGCGGCAACCGTGGTATTCTGGCCTCATGCGCAGGACGAAGCCTGCGGCAGCGCAACAAATCGACCGGCAACCCCTGGGTGACGAGGCTGGCGGGCGCTGCCCCAAAAAGCGACGATCCCGCCCTAAATGGTTTGAGAAACATAAGAACCGCCGCCGTTCCGCCAAGGGGCAGGCGGCCCTTAGGGAGGAAGTGATGACCGCAGCGGAAGGCGCCCAGCGCCGTATCCTGATCGTGGGCGGGGGCACCGCCGGCTGGCTGACCGCCGCCTACCTGGCCAAGACCTTGGGCGCCAATCTGTCCGGCGGGACAGAAATCACCCTGATCGAATCGAGCGACATCGGCATCATCGGCGTGGGCGAGGGCACTTTCCCCACCATCCGTTCCACCCTGGCCGCCATCGGCATCGATGAGGCACGCTTCCTGCGGGAAAGCACCGCCACCTTCAAGCAGGGCGTCCATTTCGTGGACTGGGCGGAAACGCCCGCGCCCGACGCGTCGCCAACCCAAGCCTTGGGCGCCGTGGCCGGCCACACCCACTATTTCCATCCGTTCAACTTTCCCCACCAGGGCAACGGGCCGGAATTGCTGCCCTACTGGCTGCTGGGCGGGGCCGGCGACCTGGCCTTCGCCGAGGCGGTGACCCTGCAGAAGGCGGTGGCGGACGCCGCGCGCGGACCCAAGCGGCCCATCGACCCGCCCTATGCGGCGCCCCTGAACTACGCCTATCACTTCGACGCCAACCGCCTGGCCGTGTTGCTGCGCACTGTGGCCATCGAGCTGGGCGTACGCCACCGGGTGGGCACCGTCACCGACGTGGTGCTGGACGGCAGTGGCGCGGTGGCACGGGTGGAAACGCGCGAGCACGGCAGCCTGAGCGCCGACCTCTACATCGACTGCAGCGGTTTCCGGGCGGAGATCATCGGCCGGGCCCTCAAGGTGCCCTTCAAGTCCTATCAGGACGTGCTGTTCAACGACCGGGCGGTGGCGCTGCAGGTGCCCTATGACCGGCCGGACGCGCCCATCCCCTCCTACACCGTGGCCACCGCGCATGAGGCGGGCTGGACCTGGGACATCGGCCTGAACGACCGCCGGGGCACCGGCTATGTCTATTCCAGCCGCCACACCGACGACGCCCGGGCGGAACAGGTGCTGCGCCGTTACCTGGGCCCGGCGGCCGAGGGGCGCGACGTCCGCCTGCTGAAGTTCGACTCGGGCTGCCGTACCGCCCAATGGGTGGGCAACTGCGTGGCCGTGGGCCTGTCCGGCGGCTTTTTCGAGCCGCTGGAATCAACCGGCATCATGCTGATCGAGGTGGCGGCCCACATGATCGCCCAGTATTTCCCCTGGGGCGAGACGGGGCTGGACAGCGCCCAGACGGCCGCGTCCATGGCCGCCACCGCCCGCACCTACAACGCGCTGATGGGCAAGCGGTATGAGCGGATCGTCGATTTCCTAAAGCTGCACTATTGCATCACCCGGCGTACCGACAGCGCCTATTGGCGGGACAACGCCGACCCGGCCACCATACCGGAGAGCCTGCGCGACCGCCTGGCCGTATGGGCGCACCGGCCGCCCGGACGCTTCGACTTCGTGGCCGACCACGAGACCTTCCTGCCGGCCAGCTACCAATACGTCCTGTACGGCATGGGCTTCAAAACCGACCTGGAGCCGGCGCGCGCCCTTCACCGCCGCATGGACGAGGCGGGGCACGAGTTCCGGGGCCTGCGCACCGTGGCCCCGCAGGCGGTGTCCAGCCTGCCCACCCACCGCGAGCTGGTGGAGGAGGTCTATCGCAACGGCTTCCGCCCGCCCCAGGCCGCGCCGGCCGTGGGCGGGCGCCGCTAGGGGTCCATGCTTCGGGGGATCAGGCCTTGCCCGGCGGACGGGCGGTGGATTGGCGCAGCAGGATGGTGTGGGCCAGCACCTGGTGCGGCACGGGCTTGGGCCAGTCCACCTTGCCGCGCTGGGACAGCAGGCCGATCAGGATGTCGGCCGCCGTTTCCGCCATTTCCCGCACGGGCTGGCGCACCGTGGTCAGCGGCGGCCACATCATCTCGGCCAGCGGCGTGTCGTCGAAGCCCACCACCGACAGGTTGGCCGGCAGGCTGAAGCCGCGGTTGTGCGCCTCCGCCACCACGGCGGCGGCCATTTCGTCGTTGCTGGCGAAGATGGCGGTGGGGCGGTGCGGCTGGTCCAGCAGGCGGCGGGCGCAGGCCACGGCGGAGGCGTAGGTGAACTCCCCCTGCTCCACCAGCACCGGGTCCACCGTCACGCCGGCGTCGGTCAGCGCCTCGCAATAGCCGGTGTAGCGCAGGATGGTGGCGGTGTGGTTGGCCTTGCCCTTGATGAAGCCGATGCGACGGTGACCCAGGGCCAGCAGATGCTGGGTCAGCGTGTAGGCCGCCTGCCGCTCATCAATGCGGACGGAGGGGGAGGTTTCCGATTCCTGCTGCGGCGTGACGCGGACATAGGGCACGCCCGCCTCCTCCAAAATCCGCAGCACGATGGGGTTGTCGGTCACCGGGGCCGTCAGCACCACGCCGTCCAGGCGCATCTGGTTCACGATGGCGCTGGCCCGTTGTTCCACGTTGGGGCTGCGATAATCGATTTCCTCGATCATCAAATGATAGCCGTGGGCGCGGCAGCGGTTCAGCAGGCCCACCTGGATTTCCAGGGTGTAAGGGCCGCCGGCGTCGCCGTAGAGGTGGCCGATGAGGTTGGAGCGTTCGCTGGCCAGGCTGCGGGCCATCATGTTGGGCTGATAGCCCAGCTCGGCCACCGCCTTCTCGATGCGCTCCTGCATGTCGGGGCTGACATAGCGTTCCTTGTTGATGACCCGCGACACCGTCTTGATGGACGCCCCCGCCAGGCGCGCCACATCGATGATCGTCGGCTTGCGGTCAGGCCCCGCCATATGTCACTCCCATCCCTGTATCGGTGCCGCCTCCCCATCCCTGGGGCCGGCGCGCGCTCACAATCGCCCAAAGCGCCAGGCTGCGGCAATCCTGCATCGATGGCGCAAAAAAGCGCGCCCGTCCATCATTTGACCGCCACCGTCCGAAAGGCATGCTGGCGTGACCGCCACCGGATGTTGTTTCCTGGGATTGGCCTGGGTCGGAAGCGGGAGGATGGCACCGCTGTCATTGCCGCCGCCACCCTGGCCCCAAGAGAAGAATTCCCCGGGGGGAAGATGGCATACGGACAGGCGCCCGTCGCCTTGAAGACCAAGCTGGGCTACGCCATCGGTGACTTGGGCCTGAACCTGCACTGGCAGGCGATGACCCTGTTCCTGGCCTATTTCCAGACGGATGTGCAGGGCGTGCCCCCGGTGTGGGTGGGCGTGGGTTTCCTGGTGGCCGCCATCGCCGATGGCCTGGCCAATCCCCTGATGGGCGTGTGGGCCGACCGCACCAGCACGCGATTGGGCCGGTACCGCCCCTTCATCCTGTGGGGCGGCGTGCCGCTGGGCGCCGTCATGGCGGCCTGCTTCACCGCGCCCGGCTTCGGCCAGGGCGGCCTGATCGCCTACGCCATCCTGAGCCACATGGCCTGGCGCGGCGTCTACACCATCGTCTCCATCCCCTACGCCTCGCTGTCCGCCCGCATCACCCAGGACGCGGAGGAACGCTCCAGCCTGACCGGCTACCGCATGACCTGCGCCTTCATCGGCGGCATCACCGTGTCCTTCCTGCTGCCGGCCCTGGCCGCCCGCATCGACCGGATGGCGGCGGGGGGACACGGGGGTGCCTATGCGGGTTTGGGCTACAGCATCAGCGGCCTGGTGGTGGGCACCCTGTCCGTCGCCCTGTTCTGGCTGTGCGCCAGCGTGGTCAAGGAAGAACCGTACCCGGCCCTGACGCCCGCCTCGCGCGCCACGCTTGACAGCGATGTCGTCGGCTTCCTGCGCACGTTGGCCCGCTCCGGCCCGCTGATGCGCCTGCTGGTCTCCATCGGCTTCATCCAGGTGGCGGGCGCTTTGCAGTTCCGCAACCTGGTCTATTTCTTCAAGTATGACGTGGGCGACATGGACCTGGCCGCCTACGCCATGCCCGCCTTCTCCGCTGCCAGCGCCGTCAGCGTGCCCTTCTGGGTATGGCTGTCCCGCCGCACCAGCAAGAAGGTGTCGTGGCAGATGGGAACGGGCCTGGCGGCGCTGTCCTCCCTGGCCTTCCTGACGGCGCCCAGCGACCGGCCGGCCCTGGCGGTGGCAGCCATCGCCGCCCTGTTCGTGGGCTGCACCGTCCACGCGGTGGGCTTCTGGGCCATGCTGCCCGACCTGGTCGATTACAACGAATGGCGCTTCGGCCGCCGGGACGAGGCCAAGATATTCGGCGTGGCCTCGCTGGCGCAGAAGGTGGCGCTGGGCCTGGCCGGCGCCCTGCTGGGCTGGCTGCTGTCCGCCATCGGCTTCGTGCCCAACGCCGCCCAGTCGGCGGAAACCTTGAGCGGCCTGCGCCTGCTCATGTCCCTGCTGCCCTGCGGCCTGTTCATCGCCACCCTGGCGTTGATGGCGGGCTATCCCCTGGACGGCGCCCTGCACCGGCGCATCGTGGAGGAACTGGACGGGCGGGCGGGCGGCGGAACACCGCCCACCGCGCCTTTACCGGCCAACAATCCAGTCGCCGGCAGCCCAGCCCAAAGTGGGTCAGGCCTTGGGCGGCCGGGGGTCGAACACCAGGCACGTGGTGGTGCCGTGGGCTAACAGCCGGCCGTCGGCGTCGACAAGGCGGCCTTCGGAGGTGGCGGTGCGGCCGCCGGCGTGGATGATGCGACCCTCGGCCCGCACCGGGCCGGTGGCCGAGGTCACGGCCCGGATATAGTTGATCTTCAGTTCCAGCGTGGTATAGGCGCGCCCGCCGGTCAGCGTGGTCTGCACGGCGCAGGCCATGCAGCTGTCCAGCAGGGTGGCGATCCAGCCACCATGCACCGAACCGATGGGATTGTAGTAGGCGTGGGCCGGCGTACCGGTGAAGACGGCGTAGCCGTGTTCGGCATGGCTGAGCGTGAAGCCCAAGGTGTGAGAGATGGGCGGCGGCGGAAGGTCGCCCGCCATCATGGCACGCAGGAAATCCAGCCCGTCCATGCGGGCCAGCGCCGCCATGCGCTCCGCCTCGCCCACCTGCTTGTCGGCCTCACCCGGGACAACCATCGTTGGTCCTCTTGATCGTAGTGCGTCCCCGCCATCCTGCCCCAGTGACTTTCATTATGCAATCCTCATAACCGAAGGGCGCATTGACATGGCGCAAGGATGGGGTGCCCATTCAGGGACAAGGTGCCTGGCAAGGAACCGCAACGGTTCACCCGCGCACATTACTGGGAGGCCTGAGACGCCATGGCCGGCAAGTCCAAGAAGCATGCGAACCAGAACACGCAGCACACGAATGGCGCCGCCCAAGGCGGCGAGGCGGGCGAGCCCACACCGGAAGAGATGGCAGACATCAGCCCGGCCCCGCCGCTGGACGGCGAAATCCTGCGCAACGCCAAGGAACATAAGCGCATCGAGGACCGCTGGCACATCCTGGGACCGGGCAAGCCCGGCCGGCCGGCCAAGCACTACAAGTATATCGATGAGCTGGCGCGCTTGCAGTTCGAGTTGCTGAAGCTGCAGGAATGGGTGCGCATCCAGGGCCTGAAGGTGGTGGTGCTGTTCGAGGGCCGCGACGCCGCCGGCAAGGGCGGCGTGATCAAGCGCATCACCGAAAGCCTGAACCCCCGCATCTGCCGCGTGGTGGCCCTGGGCACGCCCACGGAGCGGGAAAAGGGCCAGTGGTACTTCCAGCGCTATGTCCAGCATCTGCCCGGCCCCGGCGAGATGATCCTGTTCGACCGCAGCTGGTACAACCGCGCCGGTGTCGAGAAGGTCATGGGCTTCTGCACCGAGGATGAGTATCAGGAGTTCCTGCGCGCCTGCCCGCTGTTCGAGGAGATGCTGGTGAAATCCGGCATCATCCTGATCAAGTACTGGTTCTCGGTCAGCGATGAGGAGCAGGAGAAGCGCTTCGTGGAGCGCATGCACAACCCCATGAAGCGCTGGAAGCTGTCGCCCATGGACCTGGAGTCGCGCGGCCGCTGGGTGGAATATTCCAAGGCCAAGGACGTGATGCTGGCCCACACCGACCATGCCCATGCGCCCTGGTACATCGTCGACGCCGACAACAAAAAGAAGGCGCGCCTGAACTGCATCGCCCACCTGCTGCACCAGATTCCCTACAAGGATCTGAGCCCGGTGGAACTGCCCCTGCCCCCGCGCCAGCCGGACAACGGCTACAAGCGTCCCAAGAAGTCGACGCAACACTGGGTGAATGAGGGGTATTGACGGCGAGCCGGCCTGGCGAAGCCCTACGGCCCCGCTCGACCGTGCAAGGCTGATTAATGTTCCGTCGCTTTCATATAAAATGAGATTGGTCGATTCGACTGGTCGAAAGTGAAAGTTATGCGCGAAGTTCAATCGTCGGAAGCCAAAACCCACCTGCCCCAAATCCTGGATGAGGTGGAGCGTGGGGAGACCATTATCATCACCCGGCACGGCCGCCCCATCGCGCGGCTCATTCCTGAAGCGGAGAGCCGGCAGGAGGAGATCGACCGGGCCATTGAGGGCATCCGCGGCCTTCAGCAGAAGACTGGCCGAATTTCCCTGGACGACCTGCTGTCGGCTCGTCACGAAGGGCACAAATATTAATGCCCTTCGTGATCGACGCGTCTGTCGCCGCCTGTTGGGCCTTCAGAGATGAAGACCACCCCATCGCCACGCGCGCTTGAGCGAATTCGCACGGACCGCGCACATGCCCCCGCCCTCTGGTGTTTTGAAGTCCGCAATACGTTGATCGTCAGCGAGCGCCGCCGGCGGCTTACTCCGGAGGATACGGCGGCCTTTCTGTATCGGCTCGCCAGGCTAGGCGTGATGGTGGAGCGTTCTCCGGATGAAACCGCCGTTCTAACTCTGGCGCGCCAGCACCGGCTGACCGTCTATGACGCGGCCTATCTGGAACTGGCGCAACGACAGGCTCTGCCTTTGGCCACCCTTGACCACGCCCTCGCCGAGGCCGCCGTCGCCGTTGGCCTGAACCTGATTTCCTGAGCCGTACCCAACATTGCCTAGGATCAGTCCTGATACCCCGGCATCTGTCGCGCCAGCCGGCGCAGCAGGGCCGGCCAGACCAGCAGGTTGGCGGCCTGGGACACGCCCATGCGGCTGATGTGGATATTACGCTCGATGGCTTCATGGGCGGCGGGGTAGAGCGGCCGGCCCATGGTGAGCGTGCGCACCTGCATGGTGCAGGACCGTTCCAGGAAATACATGCGGGTGAACGCCTCCGCCACCGTGCGGCCCACCGTCAGGGTGCCGTGGTTGCGCAGCAGCATGGTGTTCTTGGTGCCCAGGTCGCGCTGCAGGCGCGGGCGCTCGTCATGCTCGAACGCCACCCCTTCGTAGTCATGATAGGCCAGGTCGTCGATCACCAGCTGCGCCGTCTGGTTCAGGGGTAGCAGCCCTTCTTCCAGAGTGGAGACCGCCGTGCCATCGGCGGTGTGCAGATGTAGGACGCAGCCCGCATCCTCGCGCACCTGGTGCACGGCGGAATGAATGGTGAAGCCCGCCGGATTGACAGGGAAGCCGGTGTCCAGCACCACCTTGCCGTCCATGTCCACCTTCACCAGGCTGCTGGCCGTGATCTCTTCGAACAGCATGCCGTAGGGATTGATGAGGAAGTGGTGCTCCGGCCCCGGTACCCGGGCCGAAATGTGGGTGAACACCAGATCGTCCCAGCCGAACAGGGCCACCAGGCGGTAGGCCGCCGCCAGGTCGACGCGCAGCCGCCATTCCTCGGCCGAGACGCGGTCACGCAGGGGCGGCTGGTCGGTGGGGGCCAGCCTGGGCGCGGTGTCGAACATGGAATCCTCCCGATGCTTTTATGATGCGCACAGCCTACGCCTGGATGGTTGCCAAGAATGTCGCGGATTTGACAATCTGAGCCGAACCGTTTTGGGGGAGTGGAAGGTGGACAAGCGCGCGGTGGCCCAGGTGCTGGAGGGGCGGGGGTGGCTGGCGGAGCAACCGGCGGATCTGCGCGCCGAGATCCTGGCGCGGGGGCGACTGCGGACCTACGCCGACGGCCAAGCGGTCTATCGCGGCGGCGACGCGCCGGATGGGCTGTACGCCCTGGTCACGGGCCGCATGCGGCTGGCCACGGTGCAGGAGGATGGTCGGGAGGTGGTGATCCTGCACGCCGGGCCCGGCCATTGGTTCGGCGAGGTGTCCATGGTCGACGGCCTGCCCCGGGGGCAGACGGCGGTGGCGCGGGGGGAGAGCGTGGTGCTGCACCTGGCGGCCCAGGCCTTCGCGCAGATCGTCGGGGCCGATCCCCGCCGCTGGGCCAATTTCGCCGGCATCCTCAGCCGCCATCTGCGCCAGGCCACCCATTATCTGGGCGAGGTGCTGGCCCTGCCCACGCCCCAGCGCACCGCCCGCCTGCTGGCGCTGCTGTGCCGCCTGGAGGAGGCGCCGCCGGATGACACGGGATGCGCGCCCGTGCTTCTGCCGTTGTCGCAGGAGGATCTGGCCGGCATGCTGGGCCTCAGCCGCCAGACGGCCAACCGGGCGCTGGGCCGGCTGGAACGGGCCGGCTTGGTGCGCCGGGGCTATGGCGGCATTGAGGTGCGCGACGCTGGCGCGTTGGAGCGCTTTGTCGACTAGGGATGGGCGACCGAGGGCGGGAACCGGATATGGAAGTGGCGTGGCTGGAGGATTTTCTGGCGGTGGTGGCGCACGGCGGCTTCTCCCGCGCGGCGGAGAACCGCAACATCACCCAGCCCGCGTTGAGCCGCCGCATCCGCGCGCTGGAGGACTGGGTGGGCACACCCCTGTTCCACCGCACCACCCACACGGTGGAGCTGACCGCCGCCGGCGAATCCTTCCAGGTGACGGCGGAGGAGACGCTGCGCCGCCTGGCCAGCGGCCGGGATGAGGCGCGGGAGGTGGCGCAGGGCCATACCGAGCTGCTGCGCTTCGCCGCCACCAACGCCCTGTCGCTGACCTTCTTCCCCGCCTGGCTGCGCCGGGTGGAGGCAACGCTGCCCTTCAACATCAACGTCCAGATGGTGGCCAACCACATGGAAATCTGTGAACGCATGATGATCCAGGGCCAGTCGCAGTTCCTGCTGTGCCACCATTATCCGGCGGCCAGCACCCTGCTGGCGTCCGCGCAGTTCCGCTCCGTCCATATCGGCGACGACGTGTTGGTGCCGGTCAGCGCGCCCAACGCTGAGGGGCGGCCCCTGCACAGCCTGCCCGGCGACGCCGACGCGCCGGTGTCCTACGTCGCCTATCGCCCGGAGTCCGGCATGGGCCGCATCGTGGCGGCGGCGCTGGAGACGGCTCTGCCCGCCACCCACCTGAAGCCCACCTTCACCTCGCACCTGGCCAAGCTGCTGGTGACCATGGCGCTGGACGGGCGGGGCCTGGGCTGGTCGCCCCTGAGCCTGGTGGCGGAGCATCTGGAGCGCGGCGAGTTGGTCCGGGCGGGCGACGCCGGCTGGGACATCCCGATGGAAATCCACCTCTACCGGTCGCGCGCGCGCCAATCCGCCGTGGCGGAAAAGTTCTGGGCGCACGTGGCCGGGGGTACCGCCGCATAAGCTTATAACCAGACGGCATTGGGCGAAGGCTGGGGCGGCCGCCATAGTGGTTTCCATAGGGAGAAGCCGCATGCCGCGCACGCTGTACGACAAGATCATCGACGCCCATACCGTCTGCCGCCTGGATGACGGCGGCCCCCGCCCGGAAAGTGAGCGGGCAGGGGAACAGCTGCTGCTGTACGTCGACCGCACCATCCTGAACGAGTACACCAGCCCCCAGGCCTTCAGCGGCCTGCGTGAGGCGGGACGGCCGGTGTGGAACCCGGCGGCCGCATTGATGGTGGTGGACCACGTGAACCCCACCGCCAGCCACCGCACCCTGGAGGTGGCGGACAGAGAGGCGGCGGCGCAGATCGCCTATTTCCGCGAGAACGCTCGCGATTTCGGCATCGAGCTGTTCGACATCCTGGATCCGCGCCAGGGGATCGAGCATGTGGTGGCACCGGAGCAGGGGCTGGTCATGCCGGGCATGGTGGTGGCGGCCGGCGACAGCCACACCACGGCCTATGGCGCCCTGGGCGCCCTGGGCTTCGGCATCGGCACCTCGGACATCGAGCATTACCTGGCGACCCAGACCCTGGTGTACCGCCGGCTGAAGACCCTGCGCATCGCGGTGAACGGGGCGCTGGCCCCCGGCGTGACGCCCAAGGATCTGGTGATGGAGGTCATCCGCCGCATCGGCGCCGATGGCGCCACCGGCTACGCCGTGGAGTTCGCCGGCCCCGCCATCGCCGCCATGGGCGTGGAGGGGCGCATGACCGTCTGCACCATGATTGTGGAGGCCGGGGCCCGCGGTGCCGTCATCGCGGCGGATGAGAAGGTGCTGGCCTACATCCACGGCCGGCCCCGGGCCCCCAAAGGGGCGCTGTGGGACCAAGCGGCGGAGGCCTGGCTGGCGCTCAAGACTGACGAGGGCGCCCTCTTCGACCGCGAGGTCCACCTGGCTGCGGAAGACGTGGCGCCCATGGTCACCTGGGGCACCAGTCCCGACCAGGCGGGCGTCATCACGGCGACAGTGCCGGCGCCGGAGGGCGAAGCCGAACCCGGCCGCCGCGCCGCCCTGACCCGCGCCCTGGATTATATGGGCCTGGCGCCGGGGACGGCGCTGGACGGCATCGCCATCAGCCATGCCTTCATCGGGTCCTGCACCAATGCCCGCATCGAGGATTTGCGCGACGCCGCCCGTGTCCTGCGCGGCCGGCGGGTGGCGGCGGGGGTGAGGGCCATCATCGTGCCGGGGTCGACCCAGGTACGGGCGCAGGCGGAACGCGAGGGGCTGGACCGGGTGTTCACCGACGCCGGCTTCGAATGGCGACAGTCCGGCTGTTCCATGTGCCTGGCCATGAACGACGACGTGCTGCGGCCGGGCGACCGCTGCGCCTCCAGCACCAACCGCAATTTCGAGGGCCGACAGGGCAAGGGCGCCCGTACCCACCTGATGAGCCCCGCCATGGTGGCCGCCGCCGCCGTCGCCGGCCACCTGGCCGACGTCCGTACGTTCAGCACCCAGGAGGAGGTCGCCTGATGCAGCCCTTCATCCGTGTCACCGGCCCGGCCGCCCCCTTTCCCCAGCCCAATGTCGACACCGACGTCATCATGCCCAAGCAGTTCCTGAAGGGCGTGGACCGCAAGGGACTGGACCGGGGCGCGTTCTATGACTTGCGCTTTGGCGCCGACGGCCAGCCGCGCCCCGACTTCATCCTGAACCGCCCCGGCTGGCAGGACGCCCGCTTCCTGGTGGTGGGGCCCAATTTCGGCTGCGGCTCTTCCCGCGAGCACGCCGTGTGGGGCTTGGCCCAACTGGGCATCCGCGCCCTGATCGGCACCAGCTTCGCCGGCATTTTCAACGACAACTGCCAGCGCAACGGCATCCTGACGGTGACCCTGGACGCCGCCGTGATCAATGACCTTATGGCCCGAATCAGCCGGCCGGGCGCCAACGGCCTGACCGTCGACCTTCCCGCGCAAACCATCACCGTGGACGCCGACGGCCACACCATCCCCTTCGCCGTCGAGGCCTTGCGCCGTGACGCTCTGATCCAGGGCCTGGATGGCGTCAGCGCCACGCTGGCCCGCCACGCCCAGGCCATCCGCGCGTTCGAGGCCAGCCACCGCCAGGCCAACCCCTGGTTCTACTGAGCCGCTGATCCGTGCGCGCGGCGGCCTGGGAGGCATCCTGAAGGGTGCGTGGGGAGGTCATCCCGACCGTGTAGGATGGTTGGCGCCGGTCAAGGGACAGCTGGCCGGCCACGACACCGAACCGGGAGGAGACCAGCCATGACCGAGCCCAATCCGCGCCACCCCTTGCCCCACCTGACGGTGGACAACGCTGCCGCCGCCATCGACTTCTACACCCGCGCCTTCGGCGCCACCGAGGCCAGCCGCCATCTGACACCGGACGGCCGGGTGCTGCACGCCAGCCTGGTGTTCCCCGACGGCGGCGTGCTGATGCTGAACGACGACTTTCCGGAATATGCCGGCGGCCGCAGCCGTAGCCCGAGAGCCGTCGGCATCTGTTCCATCACCCTGCACATCACCGTGGCCGACGTGGACGCCGCGTGGGAACGGGCCGTGGCGGCCGGCGCCACCATCGCCATGCCCCTGGCCGATCAGTTCTGGGGCGACCGGTATGGCAAGCTGACCGATCCCTTCGGTCAGGATTGGTCGCTGTCCAGTCCGCGCCGCAAGCCCTCGGCGGAAGAAATGGCCGAGGTCACGGCCCAGATGTTCCCGGCCAAGGGCTGATCGCCGCCTCGCAAATCCCTGGTGCTGCCGGGGCCGTGCCGTACTATCCTGGCGCCAGAAACCGGCGCCTGGGGCGCGCCGGCCCCGGTGAACGGGGATTGGGGGGCATATATGGTTCTGACTGCAAGGGGTGCGGGCCCGGCCGCGGTGGCGGGCCCCGCGGCGGTATGGCGTCGGCTCATCATGCTGGCCAAGGTCGGTGGCCTGTTGTGCCTGGGCTTGGCGGCGTCACCCGCCGCGGCCGAAAAGTCCAAATGCCAGCTGCAGCCGGTGAGCAACCTTGCCATCACCATGGACCGGAACATGCCCCTGGTGGACGTGGGCATCAACGGCCAGCAGGTTCACATGCTGCTGGACACCGGCGCCGATACCAACTTCATCACCAGGCCGGCCGCCGAACGGCTGAAGCTCCGCCATGGGTGGGAGCCCGGCCTGCATGTCGAGGGTGTGGGCGGCCGCGTCGCCCTGTATTCCAGCCAGATCGACGACATGACGCTGGGCAACTGGCTGGTCCATCGGGTGGAGATGCCGGTCTTAAGCAACCACGACATTGGCGACGGGCCGGACGTCGTCGGCGTGTTGGGCGAACGCTTCCTGTCGAATTTCGACCTGGACATCGACATCGCCCACAACCGCCTGGTCCTCTTCCATGCCGAGGATTGCGAGCATACCGCCCTGGCGTCCTATTGGGGCGTCCCCTACGACTACACGAAGATCGAGCGCATGCGGGAGGATGGGTCGCCGATCTGGCTGACCGTCCTGGTCAACGGACAGCCGGTGCGCGCCATCCTGGATACGGGCGCCGAGACATCGGTTATGACCTTGCAAACGGCGGCGCGGGTGGGCATGACGCCGCAAACTCCCGGCGTCACGCACGCCGGCAAGTCCGGCGGCATCGGCAATGACGCGGTCGACGATTACGTTGGCCTGTTCGACAGCTTCAAGCTGGGGGATGAGGAAATCCGCCGCGTGCACCTGCGCTTCGGCGAAATGTTCGGCAACGGAGGATGGGACGTGCCCGAGATGCTGCTGGGCCTGGACTTCCTGCGCGCCCACCGCGTGTTCATCTCGCACAGCCAGCACCGGCTCTATTTCGCCTATGTCGGCAGCGGGCCCATCTTCCAGGTCATGGGCCCCCGGCTGCCTCGCGCCGACCAGGCGGCCGATACGGCGCCGGCGGAGACGGAAGGGCACTGAAGCCCGCCAGACTGACCCTAACGAGTGATGTCACGTCGTTCCTGGCGCTGGATCATCGGGACCAGCGACATAATTGCATTTCAATATGTTCCACCTTCCACAACCAGCAGGGGTCGTGGCACTGTTTTCGCAATGGCCGCGCGTGGTGCGATGGCCTAGGGGATAGTCTGACTGTGACGATGGGGAAACCGGCCCCGGCTGGGGATCGGCATGGTCCCGGTGCCGGCGCGCCGGGCGGAATGCTTGAAGGCCGCACCAGCGCGAACCCGCCCGGTGGTGAAGCCCATGGATTCGATGGCCGGCCCCAGCGCAGCAACCACCCGACCAAACCGCCCGAAGCCATCAATGCAGGAAGAAGCATGACCATGACGACGCGCCGCCGTCGCACCCTCCGCCACCTGGCGGTGGCGACCCTGGGCCTGACCCTGGCCTGCGCCACGGTGGGCGCGCACAGCAACGCCCAGGCGGGCGAAGACAAGCACAAGTGCCAATTGCTGCGAGTCGGCACCCTAGGCTTGACCATGGACGCCAACATGCCCTTGCTGGACGTGGGTGTGAATGGCCAGGACGGCTATCTGATCATGGACACCGGCGCCACTTTCGGCACGATCACCAAGCCGGCGGCGAAAAGGTTGCAGTTGTCCGGGCATTGGGTGCCGGGAATTTTACATGGAAGGCGTCGGGGGCCGGGTCAGCGTCGAGGAAGCCAGGATCGACGAACTGCGGCTGGGCGATTGGAAAGCCCATCACATCGACTATCCGGTATTCACCAATCATGACCTGTCGGACAATGAGAAGATATTCGGGCTCATGGGGGAGAATTTCCTTTCCAAGTTCGACCTGGATATCGATATAGTCCATAATAAAGTCAGTCTTTTTCAACCCCAGAACTGCGACGACGTCGCCTTGGCCTATTGGACTGATACTTACAACGAGGCGGAAATCAGCCGCTTCTCAAAAGAGAATCCGAAGATCTGGTTGAAGGTCCTGCTCAACGGTGAGGAAATCCGCGCCATTCTCGACACCGGCGCATCCACTTCGGTGATAACAGAACGGGCAGCGGCCCGGGCAGGGTTGACACCGGAAAGCCCCGGCGTGACGCGCAGCGGCAAATCAGCGGGCATCGGCGACGATCAGGTCCAAGACTATATCGGCGTGTTCGACAGCTTCCGCCTCGGGGATGAGGAGATTAAACACGTCCGCCTGCGCTTCGGCGAATTGTTCAGCCATGGCGGTCGCGAGGTACCGGAAATGCTTCTGGGCCTGGACTTTTTACGTGCCCACCGCATGTTCGTCTCCCACAGCCAACGCAAGATTTATTTCTCGTATGTCGGCGGTCCGGTTTTCCAGGTGATGGGTCCACGCCTGCGCCGGGTGACGCCGGAGGCGGAACCAGCGGCGGAGGGCGAATCCCCCGCACCCCAGGCGGATGATAAAAAGCAGCCCTGAGCCGTGTGCCCATCACGACGCCAGGGCCCTGCCCACCCTGGTGATTATGGCGAGCCGCCCGCAATGCCCCCTCGGGAATTGAAATGCGCTGACCCAGGGCGCCAGGACGTTGTGCGAACCGTCACAACTCGTCACAAGTCGCCGTGCAGTCAACAAATCGTAACGCTCACCCCCTTGCCCTATTGGAGAGAGAGTGATAAGAGTCGCCACACAATAATCACAGCGCCATTTACTTGGGATGAACGGCCAATTAACTCGGCAAACCATCCTGATTTAACGTAAACGGCGCTTTAATGGCGATAATATTTCAGGCACTGCCGCCGCCTTCACCGGCCCCGTCTCATTCAAGACGGTGACACTTGTTGTGGCGGCATTGTCCACATGCTCCGATGGGCCTACCCTCATGGACCCACCCCTCAACCAACGGACAAGAGGGACCATGAGCGTCGAGACGGCCGTCCCCACCCTTCCCTTACAAAACAGCACCATCCCCGTTGGCTGGACCTACGGCGGCTTTTGGCGCCGGGCGCTCGCGGCCCTCATCGACACATTAATCCTGTTCGTCGTCTCCCTGACCCTGGCCGTGGCTTTCGGCTATCCGCTCGCGCCGCAGATGTCGGCCGGATCCGGGGCTCCACCGGTGGCCCTAGGCACGGCGACGGTGGTGAACATCGCGCTGTACCTCACCTACCATACGCTGTTCGTCGCCAGCGGCATGCGGGCGACGCCGGGCAAGCGCTTCATGACCCTGGTCGTGGCCCGGCCTGATGGTGGACGGGTGGGCCCCGGCATCGCCTTCGCCCGCATCGGCGTGCAGGAACTGCTGACCCTGCCGCTGCTGCTGATGCAATCCCAGGCCAAGACAGCACCGCTGTTGTATCTGGCGGTGGCACTGGTCGTCTGCGTGGCCCTGCTGGTCAACTACCTGATGGTGGCCTTCACCGACCAAAAAACCGCCGGCCATGACCGCATCTGCGGCACCCGGGTATTCAAGACCCCGGATGAGGGGATATAATTTGAAGACTGCCCCCTTCCAATCAGCGTGCTCGGAGCCGTATTGACCATCTTGGTACCAAACCCCCAGGCGTCCTCAGATGCAATGGAATGGGCGGGGTTTTGGCCACGTGCCGGCGCCCTAGCGCTCGATTTGCTTATTCTTTTCCCGCCAATGTGGGCACTATCGCTCCTCTTTGGTTATCCAATATTTGGGCAGCGATCGCCAGACGGCCAAGTCGATTTTCCATTGACAGCCTCTATTACTAATTCTCTGATATGGCTTCTTTATTCTACTATTTTTATTAGTAGCCCCCTAAAAGCAACGCCGGGCAAGCGCCTTATGAGGTTGACGGTGGGCCGTCCCGATGGCGGACGTCTGTCATTTTCCCAAGCCTTCGCGCGAATTGGCGTCCTATTTCCGCTGAATCTTCCCTTTTGGCTGGAGCATGCCAATCTTGGCGTTCATCAGTCTTTCCATTGGGCCGTTCTCTTGGCCGATTTTGTCTTGGGCATAGACGTTCTACTGCTGATCTTCACGCGAAGGAACACAGCAGGTCATGACCTTCTGTGCGGCACTCGGGTTTTCCGCGGGCCCCCCCACGTCCGCCACTTCAAGCGCCTGACACCCCACCTTCCGCTGGTTTTCCCCGCCCCCGCCGCTAAGGTTAATGGCGGCGGGGGAGACCCGCGTGGAGGACACGTGAATGGCAATCAACAAGATGGCCGGTAAGACGGCAGGTGACGCCGGGGCGGGCGACGAAGGGGTGCTGGCGCGTTGCGCCGTTGCCTTCACCCGCTGGGCGGAGAAATGGTTCCCCGACGCCTTCGTGTTCGTCGTCCTGGGGGTCATCATCGTCGCCGCCGGCAACCTGGCAACGGGCGCGCCGGTGGGTGCCGTCGCCACCGGCGTGGGCGATGGGTTCTGGTCCCTGATCCCCTTCACCATCCAGATGTCCATGGTGGTGATCACCGGCTATGTCGTGGCCAGCTCGCCGCCCGTGCTGCGGCTGATCGAATGGCTGGCGCGGGTGCCGGCCACCGGCCGGGGGGCGGTCGCCTTCACCGCCTTCGTCAGTATGGCGGCCTCCTACCTCAACTACGCCCTCAGCCTGGTGCTGGGCGCCCTGCTGGTGCGGGCGCTGGCCCGGCGCCAGGACATCCGCGTGGATTACCGCGCGGCGGGGGCGGCGGCTTACCTGGGCCTGGGCGCCACCTGGGCCCTGGGCCTGAGCTCGTCCGCCGCCATGCTGCAGGCCAACCCGGCCAGCCTACCCAAGGCGGTGGCGGACATCACCGGCATCATCCCCCTGAGCCAGACCATCTTTCTGTGGCAGTCCATGGTCATGGGCCTGGTGATTCTGCTGGTGTCCGTCGCCATCGCCTATTATTCCGCCCCCGGCGACGCGCAGGCCCGCACCGCCGCCGACCTGGGCGTGGACGTGACGGAGGCCGCCGCCGAGACAGGTGCCGCCACCCGGCCGGGCGATTGGCTGGAGCTGACGCCCATCCTGCCGCTGGTCATCGTGGCGCTGGGCGCCGGCTTCCTGGTACACGAGTTCCAGAACAAGCCGGCCCTCGGCGTCATCTCCAACCTCAACACCTACAACTTCTTCTTCATCATGCTGGGCCTGCTGCTGCACGGGCGGCTGCGCAGCTTCCTGAACGCGGTGTCGAAGGCCGTGCCCAGCACCGCCGGCGTGCTGATCCAGTTCCCCTTCTATGGCGCCATCGCCCAGCTGCTGACCCAGGTGCCGGGGTCGGATGGGCAGTCCATCTCCCATCACCTGGCGCATCTGTTCGTCAGCCTGGCCAGCGGCGGCACCTTCCCCGTGGTCATCGGCATCTATTCCGCCATCCTGGGCTTCCTGGTGCCCTCGGGCGGCGGCAAGTGGATCATCGAGGCGCCCTACGTCATGCAGGCCGCCATCGATGTGAACGCCCACAAGGGCTGGGCGGTGCAGGTCTACAACGCGGCCGAGGCCCTGCCCAACCTGATCAACCCTTTCTGGATGCTGCCGCTGCTGGGCGTGCTGGGCCTGAAGGCCAAGGATATTGTGGGCTTCAGCTTTACCCAGCTGCTGTTCCACCTACCTTTGGTGCTGTTCCTGTTGTGGCTGCTGGCGCCGGCGGCCTGACAGCGCCACCGGCCCGGTTGCAAAAACGCCGCAGGGTCGCCGTGAAATTGAAGGAAGGCGCCGGCCTGGGGTATCCTGCCGGCGCGCCTCATCTTGCCAGGGACATCGCCATGAAGACCGCCGCGCTGCTGCTTCTCGGTTCCACGCTTCTCGCTGCCGGTTGCGCCACCCAGCCGCTGACTCCTGAGGACGCCATCCACTACGCCGCCGCCGTGGCGCCGGACGTCTATTCCGACACCTACATCCTGGATGTGGTCGCGACCGGCCGGCAGAACGGCCGCATCTTCCTGAATTCGCAGGCGGATTATCGCGACCCGCACAATCTTTCGATCGAGATCCTGCCGGGCGCCCTGCCCGCCTTCAAACAGGCCTACGGCGAGGATGCCGACGCCCATTTCAAGGGCCACCGCATCACCGTGCTGGGTGAGGCGCGGCGCGTCACCATCTGGTACCTGAACCAGAGCGGTGAACGCACCGGCCAATCCTACTACCAGACCCACATCGTGGTGTCCGACCCGGATCAGATCAAGATCGAGTCCTGACGGACCTATATCGCCTTCCTATTCCGCCTGACGCCTTGCCATTCCCGCATCCCTTCGGGGAAGCTGGACGCGGGACTTGGTGACGGAAGGATGCCCTCATGGCGGATGCGGATGCGATACCCGCCCCAATGATTGTGCCCACCCTGGGCGACGGCGTCGTCATCCTGCGGCCCTTGCGCCTGGACGATGTCGTCGCCCGCCTGGCCCTGGGCCGCGATCTGGAAATCCACCGCCTGATGGGCTGGGACGGCAGCGGCGCACCGGCGGGCTACACCCAGGCCGACGCCGACCTGTGGATGGCCGACCAGTTGAAGTTCCCCTACAGCTGGGCCATCGCCCTGCCGGAGCCGGGGGTGAAGGGCCCGGACGGCTCCTTGCCGGATCGGATGATCGGCAGCGTGCGCCTGGGCGGGGTGAACGACGCGCTGGCACCAGGCCTGCGCACCGCCAGCCTGGGGATAGGGCTGCTGGATCCGGGCGTGCTGGACCGGGGCCTGGGCATGCGGGCCATGCGCCTGCTGTTTCCCTATGCCTTTGGCCCTCTGGGCCTGCACCGCATCGGCCTGCGGGTGCTGGCCATCAACACCCGCGCCGTCCATTGCTATGAAAAGCTGGGCTTCCAGATCGAGGGGCGGGAGCGGCAGACCTATTCCCTGCTGGGCCAGTGGCACGACAGCCTGGTCATGGGCCTGCTGGCTCAGGAATACCGGGTCTAACGCCAAATCTCATGCCGCTGGCACCCCCGGGGGGGGGGAGGTTCAAGCCCCCAACGCCGCCTGGATGGCCTTTTCCAGCTGTTCCGGCTTGGCCAGGGGGGCGTAGCGCTTCACCTTGCCATCCTTGCCCACCAGGAACTTGGTGAAGTTCCACTTGATGGACTTGCTGCCCAGGAAGCCGCGGGCGCGGGCCTTCAGGTGTTCATACAGCGGCTCGGCCTTGTCACCGTTAACCTCGACCTTGGCCAGCACCGGGAAGGTCACATCGTAGGTCAGGGAGCAGAAGTTCTGGATTTCCTGAGCATCGCCCGGTTCCTGCTGGCCGAACTGGTTGCAGGGGAAGCCCAGGATGACCAAGCCCTGGTCCTTGTACTTGCGGTACAGGGCTTCCAGCCCCTTGTACTGCGGTGTGAAGCCGCACTTGCTGGCGACGTTGACCACCAGCACGACCTTGCCCTTGTAGGCCGCCATGTCCACCGGGCCGCCGGCCGCGTCCCGCACCGTGTAGTCGTAAACCGTGGCCATGGCCTTCCCCCGTTTTCCGCGCTGGCGGGAAGCCCCCGGAGTTCTGCGCCCCTAGGGATTCCCGATCGTCCCGCGAGGCTACAGGAATAATTATATTGTGCGCAAGGTAATTTGATTACACCAGCATGTTGACGGAGCTGATCTGCCCGCCCTGGCCGCCACCGTTGCTGGCGCCGCTGGCGTCGCTGTCCTGCTGAACCGCTCTTCCCGGAGATCCGCTGCCGCTGGCCGACTGGGTGGCCGACTGAGTAGCCGGTGTGGTGGTCGTGGTGGTGGAGCCGTCGGAATAGGTGACGGTGGTCGTGGTCGATCCGTCTGACGCCGTGGTGGTGACCGTGCTGGTTACCGTCTTGGTCGAGGAACTGCCGCTGGCGCCGCCAGCCGACCCGCTGCCGTCGGAGGACGCCGCGGACGACGAAGACGATGCGCCGCTGGACGCCGCCCCACCACCCTGCAGCAGGGAGCTGAGCGAGACGGTCATGTTGGTGCCGGACGAAATGCTGGTCATGGCGTTAGCCCCCAATTGGACATGAGATAGGCGCGGAAGACGTCTCCGCAGAATCACAGGGGGCCAGGGTGATGCCGCCCCGGAGCCGCCGCCAGCGGCAAGAGGGCATGCAGTCCGCTTGCAAATCGCGCGACAGCCTTTGGCCCGTTCGCCGTTGCGGACGGCGATCGTTTGCATCACCGCGATGAAATGATCGATCCAGGCGGCGGATACGCGTGGCGATGGCCCCAGTCACACGCTATATTCATCAGGATATAGCGTGTGACTGCAACGCGAGGGGGCAAGACAATGCATGAAATGTGGAGCCGGCGGATGCTGGGTCGGCTGGCTATGGCCGGCGCGGTGGCGGCGGTGATGGCCCTGGGCCCCCATACCGCCCTGGCCCAGGGCACCGGCCCCCTGGTGTTCGCCGCCGCCAGCCTGAAGAACGCGCTGGACAACGCCAACGCGGCTTTCGTCGCCGGCGGCGGGGCCAAGGCCACCGTCACCTATGCCGCCAGTTCCGCGCTGGCCAAGCAGATCGAAGCAGGCGCCCCCGCCGACGTGTTCATCTCGGCCGATGATGACTGGATGGACTATCTGGCGGGCAAGGGGCTGGTCCAGCCGGCCACCCGGCGGGACCTGCTGGGTAACGACCTGGTGCTGGTGGCCCCCGCCGATGCCAAGACCACCATCGAGATCAAGCCCGGCTTCGCCCTGGACCAGGCGCTGGATGCCGCACAGAAGGGGGGCCGCCTGGCGGTGGGCGACCCGGCCGCCGTGCCCGCCGGCAAGTACGCCAAGGCCGCCCTGCAAAAGCTGGGCGCCTGGGACAAGGTGCAGGACCGATTGGCCCCGGCGGAGAATGTGCGCGCCGCCCTGGCGCTGGTGGCCCGGGGGGAAGCGCCGCTGGGCATCGTGTACAAGACCGACGCGGTGGCGGAACCGGGCGTGCGCATCGTCGCCACCTTCCCCGCCGACAGCCACGCGCCCATCCTCTATCCCATCGCCCTGGCCAAGGAGGCCACCAACGCCCAGGCGCGGGCCTTCCTGGATTTCTTGGCCGGCCCCAAGGCGCGACCCCTGTTCGAGGCCCAGGGTTTCACCGTACTGTCGGCGAAGTGATTCCTTCCTGACCACTCGGCCCTCATGAACGACTTCGGTTTTGGTCCGGACGAGGTGGCGGCCATCCATCTCAGCCTGAAGGTGGCCATCTGGGCCACCTTGGCGTCGCTGCCCCCCGGCATCGCCGTGGCCCTGGCGCTGGCCCGCGGCCGGTTCTGGGGACGGGACCTGCTGAATGGTGTCGTCCACCTGCCCTTGATCCTGCCCCCTGTGGTGACGGGCTATGCCCTGTTGCTGCTGATGGGGCGCCAGGGCTGGGTGGGCAAGCCCCTGGCCAGCATCGGCATCGTCTTCGCCTTCAATTGGACGGGCGCGGCGCTGGCCGCCGGCGTCATGGGCTTCCCCCTGATGGTGCGGGCCATCCGCCTGTCCATCGAGGCGGTGGACACCAGGCTGGAGCAGGCGGCCGGCACCCTTGGGGCCCCACCGCTGTGGGTGTTCGCCACCGTGACCCTGCCCCTGATGCTGCCCGGTGTGCTGGCCGGCGCGGTGCTGGCCTTCGCCAAGGCGCTGGGCGAATTCGGCGCCACCATCACCTTCGTCTCCAATATCCCCGGCCGCACCCAGACCCTGTCGGGCGCCATCTACGCCTATACCCAGTCGCCCGGCGGCGACGCCGGCGCCCTGCGCCTGGTGGCGGTCTCGGTGGTGCTATCGCTGATGGCGTTGCTGCTGTCGGAAGCGCTGGCGCGCAGCGTCAGCCGGCGCATCAGCGGGGTGGCGTGAATGAGCGCGCCGCCCGCCCTTGACCTTGATGTCACCCTGCGCCAAGGCGCTTTCGACCTGGTGGCGCAAGTGACGGCCGGCCGGGGCCTGACCGTGCTGTTCGGCCAGTCAGGCTCAGGCAAAAGCACCCTCATCGACCTGGTGGCGGGGCTGAAGCGCCCGGATAGGGGCCGCATCGCCGTGGACGGCGTGCCGCTGGTGCACACCGCGGCCGGCCTGTGGCTGCCACCCCACCGCCGCCGCGTCGGCTATGTCTTCCAGGAGGCGCGGCTGCTGCCCCACCTGACGGTGCGGCAGAACCTGCTCTATGGCCGCTGGTTCGCCCGCCGCCATGTGACGGCGGAGGCGCCAACGTTGGACTCGGTGACCGACCTGCTGGGCATCGGCCCCTTGCTAGGCCGCCGCCCGGCCGGCCTGTCGGGCGGGGAAAAGGCGCGCGTGGCCCTGGGCCGCGCCCTGCTGGCCGCCCCGCGCATCCTGCTGATGGACGAACCGCTGGCAGCCTTGGATGAGGCGCGCAAGGCCGAGATCCTGCCCTATCTGGAACGGCTGCGCGACCATGCCGGCCTGCCCATCCTGTACGTCACGCATGCGGTGGCGGAAGTGGCGCGCCTAGCCACCACTGTGGTGATGGTGGACCAGGGGCGGGTACGCGCGGTGGGTGCCCCCGGCACCCTATGGTCCCGCCCCGACCTGATGGACCTGACGGGCGGGGCGGAGGCGGGGTCGCTGCTGGACGCCGTGGTGGGGGGACGTACCGCCGACGGGCTGTTCCATCTGGACACGGCCGCGGGTCGCATCCTGGTCCCCCACCTGCCGCCCCACCTGACGTCGGGCGCCCGCACCCGCCTGCGCATTCCCGCCCGCGACGTGCTGCTGTCCGACAGGGCGCCGCAGGGCCTGTCGGCCCTGAACATCCTGCCCGGCATCGTCGCCGACGTGCGGGATGACGCGGACGGCAGCCGGGTGGTGCGCCTGGAATGCGTGGGCGCCCCGGTGCTGGCCCGCGTCACCCGCACCAGCGCCGACGCACTGAGCATCACCCCCGGCCAACCGCTGTGGGCCATCGTCAAGGCGGTTGCCCTCGACCAGGGAAGTTAAGGCAAGGGTTCGTAGCTGACGAAGGCGAAGCGCTGGCTGTCCGGCGACCATGAATTGACGTTGAGGGAGCCCTGGCCGCCGAAAAAGGTCAGCAGGCTGCGGATTGGGGCATCGGCCTTGGGCGCGCCGTCGCCCGGCAGGTCCATCAGGCGCAACTGCACGCCCGGAATGCGCCCATCATGCGTCCTGGTGCCGGCGGGGAAGGACAGCATCAGCAGATGGCGTCCATCCGGCGAAGGGTGGGGAAACCAATCCTCCAGCGCGTCGTGCGTCACCCGCTGTGCCCGCGACTCCTTGGGACCCGCGCCATCGGCCGGCAGGCGCCAGATGTCCCAGCCGCCCTGCCGGTCGGAGTTGATGTAGATCCAGCGCCCGTCGGGGCTGTAGTCCGGGCCGTCGTCGCTGGCGGCGATGTTGGTCAGGCGCTGTTCGGCGCTTCCATCCACCGGGCCGTCCACCGGCACGCGGTAAAGGTTGTAGGTCTGCGCGCCGTCGCGCTTGGCGACGAAAGACAGCCACTGGCCGTCCGGCGACCAGCCGTGGAAATAGCTGGGTGTCGCGGGCGTCATGCGCCGCGCTTCCCCGGTCCTGGCCACGCCGTCCTTGCCCACGACATAGACGAAGCTGTCGCGCATGGATCCCACCCCGCAGGATGCGGCGATCTTGTCCCCAATGCGGGTATAGGCCTTGTCGTTGTTGCAGCGCAGGTCGCCCATGGAGATGGCCTTCGGATGACCGGCATCCGGCCCCGCCACCGGGATGCGGTAGAGGACGCCCTGGCTGTTGGCCAGCAGCGACTGGCCATCCGGCGCCCAGTTCGGCGCTTCCCACACCGTATCGTCGGTGAACAGCACCGTGGTCTTGCCGCTGGCGACGTCGAACAGGGTGATGCGGCTGCGGAAATGATCATTGTCGTCCGCATGGGCGATGACGGCCGTGGCCATGGCGGCGACGAATGTCGCGAAGCCGGCGAAACGCATGGGTGTACCTCCTGCCAATTCTTATGGTGGGAGGGATAGCACGAGGGCCGCGCGGCGTCTTCTGACAACGTTGTCCAGCTGGCCGCTTGCGACCTTAGGCGCCGGGTGGCCGCAGGCGGCCGGCCAAGCCGGCGCGGATGTCGGCCGTGGCCTCGGCCGCCGCCTTTTCCATGGCGCGATAGGCCGCCACCAATTCCTGCCCGAACTCGGTCAGGGCGGCGCCGCCGCCCCCGCCGCCGCCCACCTGGGTGGTGACCGAGGGCTGGGCGAAGGTTTGGTTCAGGGCGTCCACCAGCTGCCAGGCGCGGCGGTAGGACATGCCCATGGCCCGCCCGGCGGCGGAGATGGAGTGGTGCTCGGCGATGGCTTCCAGCAGACGAATCTTGCCGGGGCCGACGGCGCCCTGGTCACCGAAATCAATGCGGAGGGTGAGGCGGTTCATGGGTGCGCATTGAATCGCGGGTGGCGCCCGCCCGCAAGGGGCATGCGCGGGGCCGAACGGAAAACCGTCACGGCCATAAAACCCGGGTAAAAAGCCGATTGATAGTTTAATCCAACTATATTAGTTTGTTTAAACTATGAAAGCGGAACTCCTCATCCTGGGCGTGCTGCAGGGCGGCGACCTGCACCCCTATGAAATCAAGCGGCGGCTGACGGCGGCCCATGTCGACCATTACATCGACGTGGACGTGGGCACGCTGTACTACGCCGTGCGCAGCCTGGCGCGCGACGGCCTGATCGAGGCCAAGGGCGTGGAGGCGGTGGCCCGTGGGGGCGAACGCACCACCTATGGGCTGACGCCCGCCGGCCGCGCCCGGTTCCACGCCCTGATGGCGGAACGGCTGGCCGACGTCTCGCCCCGCTATCACCCGCTCTATCCCGCGCTGATGTTCCTGCACCACGCCGATCCCGACGCGGTGGCGGACGCGCTGCGCCACCGCCTGGCGGTGCAGCGGGACTATCACCGTCCCCTGAAGGCGTTGGCGGACTATCTGGCGCCCGTCCAATCCACGGGCATGCGGGCCATCCTGGAAAACGGCCTTGCCCACCTGGAAACGGAGAACGCATGGCTGGCCAAGCTGGTGGAAACCATCGAGGCGGGCGACATCCGGCCGCCCGACTATGACCGGGCACGCCTGATGGGACTGTTTCCGACGGGCCAGCCGCCCCTGCCCCCGGAATACACCCAGGCGCCACCACCAGCACCCCCGCCGCCGGTACCCCCACCACCGGCGGCCAAGACCAGACGTTCCCGGGCGGCCAAGACCGCCAAACCCCCGTTGTCCTGAGGCAAGCGCATGTCCGCCACGACAAAGCCGAAGCGTCCGCCCAATCCCCTGATGCGCAACCGCAATTTCCTATGGCTGCTGGGTGGTGGCATCATTTCCATGCTGGGCGACCAGTTCAGCCTGCTGGCCATGCCGTGGCTGGTGCTGGCCGTTACCAACGACACCCTGGCCATGGGCCTGGTGCTGGGCTTGATCAGCCTGCCGCGCGCCGTGTTCCTGCTGGTGGGCGGCGCCCTGGTGGACCGCTATCCCGCGCGCAGCGTGCTGCTGCTGACCAAGTACGTGAACGCCGTCCTGCTCGGCGGATTGGGCACCGGGGTGCTGACCGGCACCCTGACCATTCCCGTGCTGTGCGGGGTGGCCTTCGGCATCGGCCTGGCCAGCGCCTTCAGCATCCCCGCCGGTACCACCATCCTGCCCCGGGTGGTCCCGGGCGACCAGCTGCAGGCCGCCAACGGCATGATGATGGGCCTGCGCCAGGCCACCCTGCTGCTGGGCCCGCTCATGGCCGGCGGCCTGATCGCCGTGGTGGGCGGCAGCGGCAAGGCTGCCGCGTCGGGGGCGCCCAGCGACCTGGCCGGCCTGGGCGCCGCCTTCCTGGTGGATTGCGCCACCTTCGTCATCTCCGCCCTGACCCTGTACCAGGTGCGCATGCTGACCCTGCCCGGCGACGGCCCAGCGCGGAAGGGGGAAAGCCTGGGCGCCGTCTTCCGCTCCATCGGCGACGGCATCCTCCATTTCTGGCGGGATCCGGAGCTCAGGGCCCTGTGCCTGTATTTCTCGGCCACCACCTTTTTCATTGGCGGCCCTTTGCAGGCGGTGCTGCCCGTCTTCGCCCGCGACCGGTTGGCGGACGGCGCCGACGGGTTCGGGCTGATGATGGGGCTGCACGGCGTGGGCACCCTGGTGGGCATGACGGTGTCGGGCGCACGGCCCAACTTCCGCCTGCGCACCCTGGGTTCCACCATCCTGTTGATCGACAGCCTGGTGGCCCTGGTGTTCATGCCCATGGGCCTGGCCCAGCACACCTGGCAGGCGGCCCTGCTGATGGCCATCGCCGGCTGCCTGGCGGGCTTCATCCAGATCGGCGTCTTCACCTGGATCCAGCGCCGCATACCGCCCGCCATGCTGGGCCGGGGCATGAGCCTGTTCATGTTCATCGTCATGAGCCTGGCGCCCCTGTCGTCCGCCCTGTGCGGCTGGCTCATGCGCTACATCCCGCCGCAGGTCATGTTCCTGGGCAGCGGCTTGGCGCTGTGGGGCATCGTCGCCCTGGGCCTGACGTCGAAGTCGCTGCGCGCCATCGCCATGCCGGTCCGCACCCCGCCGGCGGCGGCACCGGCGGAGACGCCCATCGAAAACCCCGCAGCGGTGTAGCGCCCCGCCGGCGAGCGGCTAGCCCGAACGGCCCTCTCCGTTTGGCAGCCTCCCCCCGGCGGGGGGCCGATGTTAGGGTATCCGACGTCCCGACCGACCTCTTCTTCCCCGAAGGAACCGGCCAGATGACGCCACCCGACATCCCCGATACCGACCTTCAGGTCACCGATCCGGCCCGCCCCTTGTACAGCCAGGATCCCGATGGGGCGGCCGCCCGCATGCGCCATCTGTTCCAGGCCGGCACGGCGGGCCAGGCGGCGGACTGCCGCGCGCTGGCGGAACTGCTGCTGAACGCCGCCACCGACATGACGGCGGGCGACGCGCTGGCGGTGGAGGCCATCCTGGATCGCCAGCCGCCGGAAATGCGCGGCTGGCTGTTGCAGCGCGCGGCGGCGCTGGCGGCGGCCAGCGGCGTCGTGCGGCACAAGATCGCCAGCGCCGCAAACCTGCAATGACGCGGGCGGCAGCCGCGCCCCGTCATCGTTAAGAAATTGGGCCATCGTTAAGAAATTAGAAGGTAATCCGGGCGGACAATGCCTTTTTCCGCCCGGCCCCTCGTTCGCCCTTTCCCGGCGCGGATCTTCCCCGCAGCGCCGCCGCCAGGAAGCGATGTCCCATCCCCCCGCCGCAGTCCGTTTCCCCCAAGTCCGTTCCCCGCGTGCGCGCCGCCCCATGCGGCTGGCGGCGCTGTGCCTGGGCGCCTTGCTGGGGACAGCGCCGCCGGCGGCCCGGGCGGGGGAGGCGGCGGTGTCCCTGACGCTGATCACCGAGGAAAACCCGCCGCTGAACTATACCGACCCTGCCACCGGACGGTTGACGGGCATCATGGGCGATTTGCTGCCGTCGCTGATGACGGCGGCGGGCATCGCCTACCAGGTGCAGGTCATGCCGTGGCGCCGCGGCTATCACACAGTGCAGGAGGTGCCGGGAACCTGCCTGTTCGCGGCGAACGAGACGCCGGAGCGGCAAACCCAATTCCAGTGGGTGGCGCCCATCGCGCAAGGTGGCGCCGCCCTGTTCGCCCGGGCGGATTGGTTGCACTACCATCGCGCCCATCCCGACGGCACCCACACCCTGGCCAGCCTGGACGAGGTGAAGACCCTGGCGGCCGAGGCCCAGGCGCGGGGGACACCGCTGTCCATCCTGGTGCCGGTGGGCACCATGCTTGCCACCACCCTGCGCGACCAGGGGCTGGACATCACCGAGGTGTCGCTGGCGAACCAGATGCCCATGCTGGCCGCCGGGCGCGCCGACCTGGCCGCCGCCGGCGCCATCAGCGGCCGCTGGCTGGCCCGCCAGGCGGGGGTGGCGATCGAGCCGGTGCTGACCTTCAGCGTGGCGCCGGTGGGCATCGCCTGCAACCTGGGCACCGACCCCACCCTGGTGGCCCGTCTGCGCACGGCGCTGGAGGGCTTGCGGCGCGACGGCACGCTGGACCGCGTTATCCGGAACTATCAGTAAAGCTTGGCGGTTTCCTCCGTTGCCCTGCCGCCCGCGTCCGTGTCATTGAGGCGGAATCCAAGGGCAGGCACGAGGAAACGGACATGGCCAAGATCGTGGTGACCGGGGCCACTGGGTTCGTGGGCCGCGCCTTGCTGCCCCGGCTGCTGGCCGGCGGGCACGAGGTCATCGCGGTGGTGCGCAACGCCGGCGTAGGCCTGCCTGCGGGCGTGACCCCGGTAGCCGTGGGTGACCTGGCCGGCCCGGTGGACTGGGCCCCGGTGCTGGAGGGGGCGCAGGCCCTGGTCCACCTGGCGGGCCTGGCGCATCAGCGCAACGTCACGCCGACCGCGCTGCAGGCCCTGAACGTCACCGCTACCGTACGCTTGGCCCAGGCAGCGCAGGCGGCGGGGTTGCGTCGCCTGGTCTATGTCAGCAGCGTGAAGGCCCAGGGCGACCACAGCCCCGGCCGTCCCCTGACGGAACTGGATCCCGCCCTGCCGGAGGACGCCTACGGGCAGTCCAAGCGCGCGGCGGAGGAGGCGCTGACCACCCTATGCCCGCCGGACAGCCCCCTGTCGCTGGCCATCCTGCGGCCGCCCTTGGTTCATGGGCCGGGGGTGAAGGCCAACATGGCGGCCTTGCTGCGCCTGGCCACGCGCTGGCCCGTGGTGCCCCTGGGTGGCATCGCCAACCGGCGCAGCCTGGTCAGCCTGGATACCCTGGCCGATGCCATCACCCGGGCGGTGGAACGGGTCGAGATCACCGGCACCTTCCTGATCGCCGACCAGCCCGCCCTGTCCACCAGCGGCTTGGTGACCACCTTGGCCGCCGCCGCCGGCAGGCGGCCGTGGCTGGTCCCCCTGCCCGCAGCGTTCTGGAGCCTGGCCAGCCACCTTCCCCGCCTGTCCGGCATCGCCGACCGGCTGACGGGATCGCTGGAGATCGACGACAGCGCCTTTCGCGCCGCCTTCGACTGGCAGCCGCCCCTGAATCAGAACGAGGCCCTGGCCCGCACGGTGCGGGCCTATTTGCACGAGACCCGCGCTACCCTTTAAGCGGCATCCATGCCGCTAGGACGCGACCGCGTCCGCCGCAGCATTTCGGGGAGCGTCAAGCGGACTGAAATGCGAGGAAGCCAAGGCCACGGATGTGGCCGCCCGGCGCCTGAGGGAATTAACGGAAGAGTCCCCCGGCCCAGTCGACGAATACCCGCACGCGCGGCGACAGCTGCCGATTGTGGGGATAAAGGACGGAGACGGGAATGGGCGGCGGCGGATAGAGGGACAGCACCTCCACCAGCCGTCCCGACGCCAAGTCCGGGCCCAGGTGATAGCGCGGCGTCTGGATCAGGCCCAGCCCCAGGCGGGCCACCTCGGTGAAGCTTTCCGCACTGGCCACACTGACCCGCCCCGGCAGGGTCAGGCTGCGCCTCTCTTCCCCGACCATGAATTCAAAGGGGAAGGGCCGGCCGGTGGTGGACGAAACGAAGTTCACCGCCTGATGGCCATTGGCCAAGTCATCCGGCGTGACGGGCACGCCGTGGCGCTCCAGATAGGCGGGGCTGGCCACCGTGGCCTGGGGCATCAGGCCGACGCGGCGGGCGATCAGGGCGCTGTCGCGCGGCTCGCCCGCGCGCAACACGCAGTCCACGCCTTCGCGCACCAGGTCCACCAGGCGGTCGCCCTCGCTGATGTTCAGGTCCAGGCCGGGATGGCGGGTCAGGAATTCCGGCAGGGCGGGGAACAGGAAGTGCCGCGCCAGCTTGCCATGCACGTCCACCCGCAGCAGGCCCTTGGGATCGGTGGCGCGAAAGGCGCCCTCCGCCTCTTCCACATCGGCCAGCAGGCGCAGGCAACGCTGGTAGAAGGCCTCGCCATCCAGCGTGGGGCTGACGTGCCGCGTGGTACGGTTCAGCAGCCGCGTGCCCAGCCGCCCCTCCAGCTGTTGCAGGGTGTGGGTCACCGTCGCCCGGGGCATGCCCAGATCCTCCGCCGCCGCGGTGAAGCTGCGCCGTTCCACGATGCGGGTGAAGACGCGCATGGCGTCGAAGCGGTCCATGGGTTGCCAACGGATTGTTGATGATTTTTGGATAATGATGGCAAATATACGCCATTTATCCAGAATCAGCTAGGGCGCACCTTTCCTTCATCGACTGCAGCAGCCCGCGACAATCCGGGCCCGAACCGAAGGAAAGGATCACGTCATGACCACGAACACGAACGGCAAGAAGGTCGCGCTGGTGACCGGTGCCTCCCGCGGCATCGGCGCCGCCATCGCCGAGCGGCTGGGCCGCGACGGCCACACCGTCATCATCAACTACGCCGGCAGCGCCACCGCCGCCGAGGCCGTCGCCGCCAAGATCGAGGCCGCCGGCGGCCGCGCCCTGACCGTGCAGGCCGACGTGGCCGACGCCGACGCCGTGAAGACCATGTTCGACCGGGTGGAGGCCGCGTTCGGCGGCGTCGACATCCTGGTCAACAACGCCGGCATCATGACCCTGGGCACCATCGCCGACATGGCCGACGACGCCTTCGGCAAGCTGATGGACGTCAACCTGAGGGGCACCTTCAACACCCTGCGCGAGGCGGCGCAGCGCCTGCGCGAGGGCGGCCGGGTCATCAACTTCTCCTCCAGCATCGTGGGGCTGTACCCGCCCACGTACGGCGTGTACGCGGCCACCAAGGCGGCGGTGGAGGCCCTGACCGTGGTCATGGCGCGGGAAATGCGCGGCCGGTCCATCACCGTCAACGCCATCGCCCCCGGCCCCACCGCCACCGAACTGTTCCTGAACGGCAAGCCGCAGGAAGTGGTGGACCGCCTGGCCAAGCAGGCCCCGCTGGAGCGGCTGGGCCAGCCGGAGGACATCGCCGCCGCCGTTGCCTTCCTGGCGGGCCCGGATGGCGCCTGGATCAATGGCCAGGTGCTGCGCGCCAACGGCGGCATCATCTGAACCGGCACCAGAGGGAATGAGGAGCATGCGATCATGAGCCAAGTCATCGTCATCACCGGCGCCTCCAGCGGGTTCGGCGCCCTGGCCGCCCGCGCCCTGGCCCAGGCCGGCCACACCGTCTACGCCACCATGCGGGACACCCGGGACCGCAACGCCCCACAGGTGGAAAAGGCCAAGGCCTACGCCGCCGAACATGGCGTGGATCTGCGCACGGCGGAGATGGACGTGCAGTCCGACGCCTCGGTCGAGGCCGCCGTCGCCCAGATCATCAAGGAAGCAGGCCGCCTGGACGTCATCGTGCACAACGCCGGCCACATGTCCTTCGGCCCGGCCGAGGCCTTCACCCCGGAACAGTACGCCCAGTTGTTCGACATCAACGTGCTGAGCACCCAGCGGCTGAACCGGGCGGCGCTGCCGCACCTGCGCCGCCAGGCCAAGGGCCTGGTGGTGTGGGTGTCCAGCAGCAGCACCCGGGGCGGTACCCCGCCCTATCTGGCGCCCTACTTCGCCGCCAAGGCCGCCATGGACAGCCTGGCCGTCAGTTACGCCTCGGAACTGACCCGCTGGGGCATCGAGACGGCCATCATCGTCCCGGGCGCCTTCACCAAGGGCACCAACCACTTCGCCCATTCGGGATCGCCGGCCGACACGGACCGCGCCACCGAATACAACCAGGGGCCCTATGCCGATGTGCCGGATCGCGCGCTGAAGGGCCTGGCGGCGCTGGAGCCGCCGGATGCCGACGCCGCCAGCGTGGCCGAGGCCATCGTGCGGGTGGTGGACCTGCCCCACGGCAAGCGCCCCTTCCGCACCCATATCGACCCGTCGCAGGACGGGGCGGAGGTGGTGAACGGCGTCGCCGACCGGGTGCGGGCCGAGATGTTCCGCCGCATCGGGCTGGAGGACCTGCTGTCGCCCAAGGTGGCGTGAACCTGAGGCACCTGACCCGGTGCTGTCGTTTCCTAAACCAACCCGCGTAGGCCGGATGGGGGTGCCTTAGTACTAGGGCACCCCTTTTCGTCGTGGGCAAGCAGAACCCTAGAATTCACCCGCCTTTCCGCCTACGTCGGACTGCTTCATGACAGGTGGCGGTGCCCATGCTAGCGTTCCACCTGTGATTGGTGATTTGCGGGCCTATTTCCTGATCCGTGAAAAAGACTTGGGGGCGTCGTTGAAACCCTTGCTGACCGGAGGAAATCTTGAAAAATAATCGTCACCGTTTCCTGTGGCGCGGCCTGCTGGCCGCCGCCGCCCTGACCACCGTCGCCGCCTGCGGGACGTCCCGGCCCGAGCGGGTGGACCTCAGCCACAGTTACCGCATGGTGGATGAGCGCGGCCGTACCGCCGGCCAGGTGGTGTTTTATCCGGCCGGCGGCGGTGCCGTTTACGACGCCGACAACAACCTGATCGGCAGTGTCGCCCCGCCCAATTCCAGCACCATGGCGCCGCCCCCGGCGCCGGTGCCGCGCAACTATCCCTAAAGTTCTCTCAGCTCCTAAAGTTCTCCCGGCCCTCAGACACGTGGTTCCCCTCCCGCCTGAGGCTCCTTGGGTGGGGACCGGCTGCCCCCGGTCCCCACCCATTTTCTTGCGCCGGTGCCGTTAAAAATTTCTTGGCGCACGGCAGTGGGCTGCGCCTGGGCTTTAAGCTTTTCGGCGGAAAACGGCCCCGTCCCCCGCATTGACGGCCCTCCGACCCCATGGCATTGAGGCTGGACCGGCCCTGCGCGGCCGCTCAAGAAATACAGGCCAAGAACTTAGGGGAGACGCCGTTCCATGAGCCTGCCGCCCGTCCTTGCCCAGAACCTGGCGCTGCCGGTCATCGCCTCGCCCATGTTCATCGTGTCCAACCCGGATCTGGTCATCGCCCAGTGCCTGGGCGGCATCGTCGGATCCTTCCCCGCGCTGAACGCCCGGCCGAAGGAAGCGCTGGATGAGTGGCTGACGCGCATCGACACCACCCTGGCCGACGCCCGCGCCGCCAATCCGGACGCCAAGATCGCGCCTTATGCCGTGAACCAGATCATCCACCAGTCCAACGACCGGCTGGAGCACGACATGGAAGTGTGCGTGCGCCACAAGGTGCCGATCATCATCACCTCACTGCGGGCGCCGGGCGACATCGTGCCCCATGTCCACAGCTATGGCGGCCTGGTGTTCCATGACGTCATCAGCCTGCGCCATGCGGAAAAGGCGCTGGAGGCCGGTGTGGACGGGCTGATCCTGGTGGCCACCGGCGCCGGTGGCCATGCCGGGGCGCTGAGCCCCTTCGCCCTGGTGGGGGAGGTGCGGCGTTTCTACGATGGCCCCATCATCCTGTCCGGCGCCATCGCCACCGGCGACGCCATCCTGGCGGCCCAGGCGATGGGGGCGGACCTGGCCTACATGGGCACCCGCTTCATCGCCACGACCGAGGCCAACGCCGCCGCCGGCTACAAGCAGGCCATCGTGGAGGCCAGCGCGTCCGACATCGTCTACACGCCCTTCTTCACCGGCGTCGCCGGCAACTACCTGAAGTCCAGCATCGTCGCCGCCGGCATGGATCCGGACAACCTGCCCCAGGTGGACCGCAGCAAGATGAACTTCGGCGCGGCCGCCTCGGGCGCCAAGGCATGGAAGGACATCTGGGGCGCCGGCCAGGGCGTGGGCGCCATCGGCGACGTCTTGCCCACCGCCGACCTGATCGCGAAGCTTAAAGACGAATACGCGGCCGCCAGGAAGCGCCTGCTGGGCCTGTAAGCGGCCGTTAAATGAAGAAGGGGCGCGCCGGCCGGACCGGCGCGCCCCTTTTTGCTTTCAAGCGGCCTTAGTGGTCGGAGCCGTGCAGGATTTGGCCACGGATGCCAGTGTCGTAGGCCAGGCCCGCCTCGGTCACGATGGCGGCGTTGGGGAACTGCGACTTGATCAGGCCCTTGCGCTCCAGCGCCACCCAGGCGGCCTCGTTGGACAGGCCGGTGGCATCGGCCGACATCACGGTGTAAGGCCCCAGGTGGAAGTGGTTGCCGTGCGCGTGGGGGAAGCGATCGACCATCACGCCGCCCTCGACCACCGGCTGGCCCACGCCCTCAAGCCCGGCCAGGACCTGAAGCAGGGTCAGGGTCTTCAGCTGCAGGGCATTCAGGTTCAGCGGGTTCTTTTTCACGGGCGGCATGGGCGGGTCCTCAAAGGAAGGGCGGTTGGGCAATGGATATGGGGTTGCCATTTACCCCCGCCAGCCCGCCGGGGGCAAGCCGTCAGCAATGCCGGCCCGCCCGCGTCAGGCCTTGCCGGTCCGCGTCCACCATCCCGCCGGCAGGTTCAGTTCCAGCAGGCCCGCCGCCAGCATGACGCCGCACAGCCACCAGGTCTGCCACACGCCGTAGGAGAAACAGCCCACCGCGACGGTGGCGGCGATGGCCGCCAGCGCCGTGGCCTGGGCATAGGCCGGGAGGCGCCGCGTGCCCCAGGCCAGCCCCACGCCCAGCCATGTGTAGAGCACGCTGCCCACCACCCCCAGCTCCAGCAGCACCTGCAGGAATATGTTGTGCGGATGCAGGGGGATGATGGGGGATTCGGGGTGAAATTTGGAGACCTCGCCCTCATCCGGGATGTTGCGGGAACTGTCCAGTCCCCAGCCGACCAGGGGCTTTTCCAGGATGCGGCGGGCGGCCACGTCCCAGATTTCCACCCGGTGGCGGAAGCTCCACGGCATGCGCGCCTCTTCCGTCAGGCCGGCGCGGTGCAAGGCCAGCGAGATGGGAATGGACAGGGTGGGACCGGCCACCAGCGCCACGATCAGCACCACCCGGGCGGCGCGCGCGGAAAGCCGCGCCAGGCCGTAGAATACCAGGCCCATGCCCAGGCCCACCTTGGCCGAGGCGCTGGTGCCGCCCAGCGCCGCCAGGAAGAAGGCCGCCGGCATCACCCAGGCCCACGGCATGGCCCGACCCGCCGGGGGCAACCGCATCGCCGCCAGCGCCGGCAGGCGGGCGACGGCCCCCCGGCCCGTGACCCAGGCCAGGCGCGCCAGGCCCAGCCCCAGGGGCCAAGCCAGCGTGGCGAACAGCACGGCGGGCCGGTTCAGCGCCCGGTCATGGTCGACTTTCGTGCCTTCAAGCGCCTTTTCCAGGCGGTAGATGGGCTGGTCGCCGACCACCTCGACGGCGAAGATGGCCAGGCCCACCAGCATGCCGATGACGGCCCAGCGGATGAGGAGCCAGCGTCGCTGCTCATCCACCTCGCGCAGGGTGCCGATCCAGAACAGGAAGGGCACGACGGTGTAGAGGAAGGTCAGCAGCTGACCCACGCCGTCCTTGCGCACGGGCGTCCACAGCACGGATACCGCCCCCAGCAGCAGGCACAGCGCCAGGGGCAGCAGCGGCGTGGCGCGCCAGGTCGCGCGGGCGGTCAGCAGGGCGGGCAGCCGGCGGGCAGTGAGCGCGTAGAGGATGCCGCCCAGGAAGGACAGGCTGATCAATGCGGGCGCCGTGCCCAGGGGCAGCAGGGCGCAGACGAAGCCCAGCACGGTCAGCAGGAACAGCGTCAGGCCCGTCCATGCCAGGCTGAAGGGCGCCGCTTTCCGGGAGACGGCGGTGGGCCCGGCCGCAGGCGTAGCGGCGGGCAAGGGGGACATGACCGGTGCACTGGTCCGCAGTTCGCGCGTGGTCTGGGTTGACGACATCTTGCTCCAGCGTATCTCTCCGGTGGCCCAAGGCCCCCCAGCCTGGCCACCAAGGCCCCCACCTTTTACTCGGGAACGGCGATGGTCCTAGCGCTTTTTCATCAGGTCACAGGATAGGCATGGGCCGGCCCGTTACCTGGACCAGCAATTCTGCCGCGGCGTCCGCCACCTGGCCAAGGGAAAGTGCCGCCATCCGGGCCTCGGGCGATGCGCCCGGCTCGGCTGCCGGCGCCACCACGGCCCGGGCCTGGGAACCCCACGGCGCATAGAGATGCGAGGGGGTGGGCCCGAACAGCCCCAGCGTGGGCGTGCCGGCCGCGGCGGCCACGTGCATCAGGCCGCTGTCGTTGCCGACGAACAGCCGCGCCCGTTCCAGGCAGGCGCCCGCCAGCAGCGGATCGGTGCGGCCCACCAGGTCGATGACCCGGCCAGCACCCAGCGCGGCCCTCAGAGCGTCCAGCACCGGCGCGCAGCGCGGCCGTTCCGCTTCCGCCGCCAGGACCATGACCCGGGCGGGACAGGGACCGGCCGCGAGCGGGCCGGCCACCAACCGCAAGGCCAGCGCGGCGAAGCGATCCGCCGGCCATTCCTTACCCGTCCAGTTGGCGGCGGGGCCCAGCGCCAGGATCGGGGGCCCGGTGTCGGGCCCTAAAAGGACGCGCGCTTCGTCGCGGATGGCCTCATTCAGAAACAAGCGGGGGTTGGGCGGCGGCTCCAGCCCCAGCACCAGGCCCAGGGACACGACCTTGGGCTGGCGATCGTCACCGCCCCGGAAGGTGGCGCGGCGGCGGGCCAGGATCAGGCGGGACACGGCGCTGTCGCGCAGATCCACCACCAAATCCCAGCGGCGGCCCGCCACCTGCCGCCACAGGTCCAGCCAGTGCCCGGCCAGGCGCCGCTTGGGCATGGCGATGATCTCGTCCAGGCGGGGCACGGCGCGGAACAGGGGGGCGGCGATGGGACCGCAGGCGATGGTGAAGCGCGCGTCCGGCAGCTGGTCCACCAGATGCCCCAGCAAGCCGGTTGTCAGCACCGCGTCGCCCAGACGGGTGGAGGTGATGAACAAAACCCGCAACAGACTGGCCCCCAACCCACGGCATGACCCCGGCGACCGGCCCCTTATACAAGTGCCCTCAGACGCTTGCCAATGCGGCGATGGCGGTTGACCCCTGCATACGGGTGGGAACCCTTGCGGCGGGACGCGCCACCCCTTACCTGTTGAAGCACCCCGATGGGAAAACTGTTCAGGTCCGGCATCATGACTGAAGGCGTCGCATTTTCCTGGCCACTGCTCGCGCACGGGGCGGCGGGCCGGCTTGCCGACCGGGGCGTGCTGGCGCTGACCGGGTCTGACGCCCGCACCTTCCTGCAGGGGCTGATCACCAACGACGTCCGCCGCGTCAGCCCTTCCCACGCCATCTACGCCTTGTTCCTGACCGCCCAAGGCAAGTTCCTGCACGAGTTGTTCGTGACCGCCCAGGTGGATGCCGATGGCGACGAAACCCTGCTGATCGAGACGGAGGCGGCGCGGGCGCCCGACTTGCTGCGCCGCCTGTCGATGTACAAGCTGCGGTCCAAGGTGACCCTGGCCGATGCCAGCGCCCGGTGGGCGGTAGGCGTGGCCCTGGATGGGGCCGCGGCGGGCGCCGCGCCAGGTGCTGCGGGGATCATGGAAACGCCGGAGGGCCCAGCCATCGCCTATGTCGACCCGCGCCATGCCGGCCTGGGCCTGCGCCTGCTGCTGCCCCGCCCGGTGGCGGAGAGCCTGCCCGACGCGGCCGACGCCTATGCCCGGCGCCGGCTGGACCTGGGCGTGCCGGATGGCAGCCGGGACCTGGTGCCGGAAAAATCCATTCCCCTCGAGAACGGCATGGACAACCTATCCGCCGTGGCGTTCGACAAGGGCTGCTACATGGGTCAGGAACTGACCGCCCGCACCCACTATCGCGCCCTGATCCGCAAGCGCCTGATGCGGGTGACGGCAACCGACGGGCAGGCCCTGCCCGCCGCCGGCACGCCGGTGCTGTGGGGGGAGCGCGAGGTGGGCGAAATGCGCAGCAGCCTGGGGCCCCTGGGCCTCGCGGTTCTGCGGATCGAGGACGTGGAAAAGCCCGACGTGGCCCTGAGCTGCGGCGGCGTGCCGCTGACGGTCAGTGGCCCGGTGCCGGCGCCCCGGCCTTGAGCGCGGCGGCCGCGGCGGCCTCGGCCGAGGCGACCAGTTCGGCATAGAGCCGCTCCAGCGCTTCCAGGCTGGTGGCCTGGTTGTAGGCGGGCAGCTCCGGCCGGTGACGCAGGCGGAGCCCCGCCCCACGGGCCTGCGCCACCGCCTCCAGCGCCACGCTCAACTGCTCCGCCAGATCATCGGCATCGCCCAGGGCCGCCAGCGGGGCCAGCGCCAACCCGTTGCCCGTTCGCGCGCCGTCGGCCGCGCTGAACGCGTCCCCTCCGTCCTGCGACGGGGGCTGCAGGATGGTGCGGGCCCCTTCCGAGGCGGAGGCCACCACAGGCACGCCGGCGTCCAGCGCCTCCAGGAACACCAGGCCGAACGGTTCGAACCGGGAAGGGGAACAGAACAGATCGGCGGCGTGGTAGAAATCCTTCACATCGCCCCGGAAGCCCAGGAAGCGGATGGCCGGGCAGTCGGTCGCCTGCTGGCGCAAGGCGCCCATCTCGGGCCCATCGCCAACGATTGCCAGCTTGAGGTGCGGGTGGTCCAACCCGCGCACCGCGCTGACCAAGAGGTCGAAACCCTTTTCCCGGATCAGCGGCCCCACACCCAAGGCCAGCACGTCGCCCGGCAGTTCCGCACCCATTTCCGCGCGCAGTGCGGCGATGCGGCCGGCATGCGGGACCGGATGTGCCTGCCGCCACAGGTTCACGCGGGCGATGCGCCCCTCGAACCCGCCCAGCTTGGCCTCCTGCGCCTGCCAATCGGTGGTGGCGACCACGGCGTCGTGGTTCTGGTACCACCGGCGGCGGTAGTCGGGGTGCATGGTGGCCAGCAGGGACGGGCGGCCCGGCAACAGCGGCCGCAGCCGGCCCACGGTCTGACCCGCGCGGCCGCCATGGCAATGGATGACATCCGGCCGGAAGCGGCGGATATGGCCCCAGATCCCAGGCGCCATGAGGCCGGGCCCCACCGTCACCACCCGCAGTCCCGGCAGCGCGCCCGAGGGCGGCAGCTGGTCGCGGATGGAACGACCGCCCGCGTCGGCGCAGTCAGCCCGAACGATCAGCAGAACGTCGTGGTGGCGCGCCTGGGCCATCGCCAGTTCCGCGACGTGGCGCTCCGCCCCCCGGAACCCTTTGGACAATATGATCTGGACGATACGCATACAGGCCCTCGATACGAAACCCGCGCAGCCACAACGGCGCAGACAACCGGGCCTCCTCACCCAGGATCCAGGCGCACCAACCTCGCCCGACCTGATCCTTCCTACGCCCTGCCCGGCGTGGGGGCAAGCCCCCGCCCCGCGCCCGGCATTAAGGTCGCAATCCCCACACCCTGGTCGCGCGGTCTTGGTACGCGCCCGACGACGCCAACCCATCATCGTGCCAGCCGGCGCAAGGTGCTTAAGTACAAAGTGATTGACGAAGATGGGGCGCCTTCCCACACCATGCGCCTTAGGCTCGGGGGCGCCTCGGGCCGGGGCGCCTTAAACCGGGGCACCCTGGGCCGGGGCCGACGTCGCCGGGGCACGGCGCCCCTGGCGACTGGCGTGTATGGAATAGGACGACAGGCGGGTGGGGGGTATGAGGTCAGGGGTCAGTTCATCGCACGGCGCCGCCAGTGGGGGCCACGCCGGCAGCCTGCGGCGCGCCAGCGGCTGGATCGCCGCCCTGGTCGTTGCCGCATCGGTCGCCCTGGTGGCGGCCGCGACCTACAACATGGCCCTGTTCAGCCGCGTCGATCGGTCGCTGGATGAGACGCCGGCCGCAGCCGCCGCCAAATCCCGCGCCCTGGATGAGGCGCGGTCGGCCCTGGGCAACGGCGGGCTCCTGAACGCGCTGGCCGTGTATGCCGAAACCGGGAGCGCCCAGGCGCGGGCCGACATCGCCCAGGCGCTGGAAACGGCGGACCGCAACGTCCGCGCCTTCGAAGGCAACCGCCTGACCACGGCCGAATCAGATCTGGCGCGCGATCTGCACCGCCTCATCGACCGCTATCGCGCGGCGGTGAATGCCGCCGGCGACAAGCCGCAGGCCCTGTCCGGCGCCACCGGCCTGTCGCTGATGACCCTTCATGCCGCCGTGGCCGACCGCATCGCCCAACTGCGCCGGCAGGAGGTGCAGACCACGGCCGACGTGCTGGCCGGCCCCGCCCGCGCCGGCTTCTGGCTGGGAATCGCCGCCGTGGGCGCCATGCTGGCCACCGCGGCGGCGACCCTGTGGCTGATCCGCCTGCGCCTGCTGGTGCCGCTGGCCCAGTTGCGCGACAGCGTGGGCGGAGTCGCCCGGGGGGATTGGCGCGTGCCCGTGGCCGGCACCGACCGCGTGGACGAACTGGGCGATATGGCCCGCGCCATCGAGGGCTTCCGCCGCCAGGTGGCCGATCTGCCCGACGTGTCCATTATCACCGAGAACGGGCGCGTGCGCCTGAAGTTCGACGGCGACGCCGGCGACCTGTTCGACCAGCTGACCACCCGCCTGCGCAGCGCCGGTGACACCCTGGCCGGCAATGGCGATGCCGTGTCCACCCTGGTGGCCGACACCCGGCGCGACCTGACCGGCCTGCTGAGCGGCACCCAGCGCGACCTCACGGAATTGCTGGGCGACACCCGGCAGGAGTTGACCGACAGCGTGCGCCGCATGGGCGAGCTGTGCGGCGCCGTGGCCAAGGCCGCCGGCGACAGCAACCGCGAGATCAAGGAGGCGACGGAGCTGTTGAGCCGCGCCGCCCTGCAGGTTCACGCCTTCGACGACCGGGGCGGCGGCGGTGGGTTGGACAACTTGGTGGAGGCGCTGCGCCGCAATGCCGACCTGGTGGCCAACACCGTGCTGACCGCGGGCGAGGACGTGGGCCGCGTCGTGCGCGGCCTGTCGGAGACGGAGGGGGAATTGCGCCATGCCACGAGCGAAGCGCAACAGGCCAACGAGCGCATGAACAGTGCCATGGGCGACCTGCAGAACAAGCTGCTGGCCTCGGTCAAGCTGCTGCGCGCCTCGGGCGAGATGCTAGCCAGCAGTTCCGCCGAGGCCACCGCCGGCCTGACGCGCGCGACGGAGGCGGTGGGCAACAGCGACCGCAACCTGCAGGCCGCCTTGGCCCACGCCGGCGATCGGCTGGAACGGGTGACGGGCCGGGTGGAAGGCTCGGCCGAATTGCTGCGCGGCACGGCGGATGAGGTCACGCGCAACCTGTCGGGGGCGCTGGACGGCCTGAACCGCGCCAACCGCCTGATCGAGACCGCGGCCGAAGCCAACAGCACCCGCCTGGAGCCGGTGGCGGAAAGCCTGGCGGCGGTGCAGCGCGACCTGGCGGGCGCGGCGGCGGGCGTGGCGCTGCGCGCGGGCGAGATGACCCGCACCCTGGACAGCCTCGGCAAGATATCGGAGGCCATGCGCGCCGAGCTGGAGCGCCGCAGCGCCGATCCCGACCAGAAGGCCGCCGCCGACGAGGCCATCGCGCGGCTGGAGGCCACGGCCCACGCCCTGGGCGACCGGGCCGGCAGCATCGGCGACACCGCCACCCGCCTGTCGGACATGCTGGCCGCCGGCCTGGGCGACGCCGGGACGCGGGTGGAGCAAGCGGTGCGCGACCTGCAGCGGGAGGCCACCAGCCTGGCGACCGACGCCAGCGGCGCCACCAACGCCCTGAACCGCGCGCTGGCCCGCCAGGATGAGGCGACGGAGTCCCTGCGCGCCCTGACCGGCGGACTGACGGAAGCGCTGACGCCCCGCGTCGATCCCAACCTGGCCACCGTGCAGTCCCTGGCCGATGGCCTGCGCATCCGCATGGAGGCGGCCGACCGCACCATCCGCGGCCTGCTGGACTTGACCGGCGACCTGAAGTCCCTGGTGGACAGCAGCCGCGCCCACGAGCAGGCCAGCACCGCCGCCACCAAGGATCTGGGCGACCGGCTGGCCGCCATCGCCGAGCAGCTGCGCGCCACCGCCGGCGGCTAATTCCTATTCCTAGTCATCGTCGCCGGACGCGGCATCATAAGCCCGGCGGCTGGCGCGGATGGCGGGCTGGTGCAGGAAGGCCCATTGAGCCAGTTGCGCCAGGTGGGCGGAGAAGCTGCGGCCCAGATCGGTCAGGGCGTATTCCACCTGAGGCGGGGTGGTGGGGAACACGGTGCGGCTGGCCAAGCCGTCGCGTTCCAGCTTGCGCAGGGTCTGGGCCAGCATGCGCTGGGAGATGCCGTCGATGGCGCGGCGCAGGGCGTTGAAACGGGCAGGGCCCCCGTCCAGGTGACGGATAACCAGGACGCTCCACGCATCACCCAAGCGGTCCAGCACATCACGCACGGGGCAGACACCGTCCTCCGCGTCCAGGCGGTAGCCGGCGGCCACCACATCCCCGGCGATGACGGGTTCCACAACTGCTTCAGGCGTGCGTCCATCCATTGAGTGTCTCCGTCCTGAGCGCGTCAATTCGTATGGGCGTGGGGTGGTAATGCCGCGATAACCAGGGCACCGAAACGTGCCTTCTTCAAACTTGGCGGTCAAAATGGCATTTGGTTACCGAACGTAACCTAGTCCGCTGCGCGACTGTTCGCCAGCGCTCAAACCGGAGACATCCCATGAAAGTCGCCCTGATCGGCGCCACCGGCAATGTCGGCACCCGCATCCTGGCGGAGCTGCGCCGCCGCGGCCACACCGTCACCGCCATCGCCCGCGACGTAGCCAAGGTGCCGGTCCAGGACGGCGTGACGGCCAAGGCCGGCGACACCAACGACGACGCCGGCCTGGGCCCGCTGCTGGCCGGTCACGACGCCGTCATCAGCAGCACGAACTTCCAGGGTCTGGACCTGCCCTCGCTCTTCAGCGCCATCAAGACCGCGGGCGTGAGGCGCCTGCTGATGGTCGGCGGCGCCGGCTCGCTGGAGGTGGCGCCGGGCGTGGCGCTGATCGACACGCCGGAATTCCCCGCCGCCTACAAAGCCGAGGCCGGCGCCGGCCGCAATGTGCTGAACGCCCTGCGCCAGGGTGCCGGCCAGGGCGTGGAATGGACCTTCCTGTCGCCGTCCGCCTTCTTCTTCGCCGGGGAACGCACCGGCCGGTTCCGCCTGGCCGATGACCAATTGCTGGTCGACGCCACGGGCAAGAGCCAGGTCAGCTACGAGGATTTCGCGGTCGCGCTGGTGGATGAGGTGGAGAGCCCGGCACACGCCAACCGCCGCTTCACCGTCGGTTATTGATAACACTAGGGAAACGGGGTGCGGTCATTCGCCGCCCCCCGTGTGCCTTTCGTTTGATGCGGCGCAACAAAAATTACTCGGACAGGGAATGGTTTTCCGGGAATGCATCCGCCATCCTGATCATCCCTTCGTCCGGGTATCGGTCCGCCGCCAAGGTCCAGCAACCATCCCGCCTATCGACCGGTCCCGGTGCTTCCCCCTTTTAGGCCCCGAATGCCTGGGAGTAGTGCCGACATGAATCGTGACGAGATCCTCTCCGCCAGTTCCATGCCCCTGTTCAGCCCCAGCTACCCCCGGGGGCCCTACCGCTTCATCCGCCGCGAATATCTGATCATCACCTATGAAAGCGACCCGGAGGCCATCCGCCGGGCCCTGCCGGAACCGCTGGAGCCGGCGCCGGGCAACCTGTGCTTCTATGAATGGATGAAGATGCCCGACAGCTCCGGCTTCGGGGATTATGAGGAGAGCGGCACCGGCATCGTCGCCCAGTTCAATGGCGAGCCCTGCAACTTCTCGGTTCAGATGTATCTGGACGATGAGCCGCCCATCACCGCCGGCCGCGAGATCTGGGGCTTCCCCAAGAAGTACGGCATCCCCCGCCTGAAGGTGCAGAAGGACACCCTGACCGGCACGCTGCACTACGATGAGGAGCGGGTGGCCATGGGCACCATGACCTACAAGCACTTCAGCCTGGCCGATCGGCTGGATGAGGTGGCCAAAGGCATCGGCAAGCTGAACGTGAACCTGAAGTTCATTCCCGACGTGGACGGCGGCCCCAAGGTGGCCCAGCTGGTGGGCTACAACCTGACCGACATCCATGTCCACGGCGCCTGGGACGGCCCGGCCCGCCTGCACCTGATGCCCCACGTCAACTGCCGCGTGGCCGACCTGCCGGTACGCCGCATCGTCGGCGGCCGCCACCAGGTGGTGGACTTCACCCTGCCCTTCGGCCGGGTGCTGCACGATTACATGGCCTGATGCGGTTCGGGTGGGCGCGTCCGCGCCCACCTTCCCCGATCTCCATTGCGCCATGCCCGCCGGAAAGCTCTGGCGCCCGCTGTTGCGGGTGGCCAAGACCCCCCGGGATGCATCCTGAGGCCTTGGGGCGAAAGCTTAACGATGGGCCTCGGTCGCCATGCGCAGGGCCAGGCCGGCCAGCACCGTACCCATCAGCCAGCGCTGCATCCTGAGCCAGGTGGGCCGCGTGCCCAGGAAAGCCGCCAGGCCGCCGGCGGTCAGCACCACCAGGGCGTTAACCGTCAGGCTGATGGCGATCTGGGCGCCGCCCAGGGCCAGGCTCTGCGCCAGCACGCTGCCCTTGCCCGGGACGATGAACTGCGGCAACAGCGACAGGTACAGCATGGCGATCTTGGGGTTCAGCAGGTTGGTCAGAAAGCCCATGCTGAACAGTCGGCGCGGGCTGTCCACCGGCAGGGCCCGCACCTGGAAGGGGGAGCGGCCGCCGGGCTTCAGCGCCTGCCAGGCAAGGTACAGCAGATAGGCCGCCCCGCCGAAGCGCAGGGCGTCGTAGGCGTAGGGCACGGCGAACACCAGGGCGGTGATGCCGAAGGCGGCGCACAGCATGTAGACCAGGAAGCCCAGCGCAACCCCGCCCAGGGAGACGAAGCCGGCGGCCCGCCCCTGGCAGATGGTGCGGGACAGCAGGTAGACCATGTTGGGCCCGGGCGTCAGCACCATGCCCAGGGCCACCAGGCTGAACGCCAACAGCATGTTGATATCCGGCATGCTCATGTCCCCCCTCAGCGCGCCAGGGCCATGTCGCGCACGGCATCCGCCATCAGGCGCAGGCCCAGCACACCCATGATCGTGCCCGTCACCCGGTCGATGCCGCCCTTGGCCTTGAGGTAGGCCCGGCGCGGCGCCTCCGCCGAGAAGGCCAGGGCCACCACGCTGTACCAGCCGGCCTCGATCAGGAAGATCACCGGCGGCAGGAACAGCAGCAGGTGGGATGGCGGCCCACCCGACACCGAAGAGGACGGCAGCAAGGCCGCGAAGATGCCGGCGTAGGCGATGGCGGTCTTGGGGTTGCTGAGCTGGGTGGCCAGCGCCACGACGAAGGCCCGGCCCAGCGACGGCGCGCGGCCATCGGTGGCGGCGCCCGCGTTCATGGCGAGCGGCGTGCCCGCAGCCTTGCCCAGGGGCGTGCCCGCAGCTTTGCCCAGGGGCGTGCCCGCCCCGCGCCACATGCGCAGCGCGAGATAGAGCAGATAGAGGCCGCCCGCCAGGCGCAGCGCCACGTTCAGCCAGGCGACCTGGGTCAGCAGGGCGGTCAGGCCCAGCAGGGCCAACGTGCCGAAGAAGGTGCCGCCCACGCCCATGCCGGCGGCGGCGGCCAGGCCGTTGCGGCGGGATTGGGTGACGGCGGTGCGGGTGACCAGCACGAAGCTGGGCCCGGGGGCCATGGCCCCCAGCAGCAAGGCGACGAGGATAGGGATCAGGCTGGCAAGCATGGGACGCCCCTTCCGTTGTGACGGGTGGATGGCCCAGGCGTGCGGCACGGGGTGCGTCCGCGCTTCCCGATGGTATTCCATCTGGCCCCGTCATCCGGGGCTTACGCCAGTCACGCGGATGACGGGAGCGTAACCGCGATGGCCCTAGCCCGCAACCATGGTCTGCCCAGCCATGGTGTGCCGGTCCGCCCGCCGGCCAAAGATCAGCGCCGTGCCCAGGATGACAGCGCCACACGCGGCCATGACCAGGGGCGTGGGCAGAAGGTTCAACAACGTCGGTGCCGCCGTCATGGCCACCAGCGTTCCCAGGCAGTCCAGCACCAGGAACAGGCGGAAAACGGCCGCAATCTCACCCCCGCTGAACCGCGTCTGGCGCAGGGTGGTCAGGGGGATTTGGCACACCGGGCCACCCGTGGCCGTGGCCGCGGCCGACAGCGCGATGGCGGGCAATGTCCATGGCGCGGGCACGAACGTGGCCAGCGCCATGACGACGAAGCCGCCGCCCACCAGCACGTCCCCCGCGACCACCAGGGCCATGGGCCGGCGGGTCAGCACGCCCCCCGGCGGCAGGCTGCCTACCACCAGGTTGCTGATCAGGTTGCCGGCGCCATAGGCCGAGAACAGCAGGGCCAGGGCGGACAGCCCGCTGAGGCCGAACCCGGCCAAACCCTGCTGACGCACCAGCAGCGGCAACGCCAGCCAAATGGTCAGCGTCCACAGGCCGCCGGTCAGGCCGCTGCGCCACAGCAGGTAAGTGAAGGGCGGCTCCCGCCGCACCAGGCGCCAGCCGGCCAGCAAGCGGCCCGCGAGGCTGTCCACCGCCGCCGCCGCGCGCATAGGCGCCTTCCCCGCCGGGTCGGCGAGATGCGACCGGACACTGAACACGGCGCAGGCCGATGCCAGGAAGCTGAGGCCGTTCACCCCCATCAGCGCCACCGGCGGCATCAGCGTCGCCAGGGCGCCCGCCAGGGTGGGACCGACCAGGCGCGCCAGACGCAAGGTGCCATCGAAAAGGGCGTTGGTCGCGGCCAGCAGGCTGCGGTCCGCCGTCAGCCGCGGCAACGAAGCCTGCAGCGCCGGGTCGAACAACCCCGCCAGGGCGGATAGCGCCACCGACGGCACCACCAGGGTCCACAGGGTGAGATGGCCGGTCAGCGCCGCCAGCACCGGCACCGCCGCCAAGCCGGCGCGCGCCAAGTCGGCCGCCATCATGACGCTGCCCTGGTCCCAGCGTTCCACCCAGGCGCCCGCCAGCAGCGCCACCGTCATCAGCGCCACCGTGTCGGCCGCCGCGACATACCCGGTGTCCGGCCCCACCAGCCCCACGGCCAACCAGACCAGCGCCATTTGATGCAGCTGGTCCCCCACCGCCGACAGCGACAACGCGCCCCATAGACGGGCGATGGGGCCGTGGGCCAAAGGTTTCAGCAGGCGCATCGAAAGGACGTCGGGATTAGTGTGGCCGCGTGGGGTCCCTTCCTGCTTACAGCAAGCGACCGGCCTGTCCAGTGTCGTTCCCGACAGTCAGCCCCCCACAGCCTAAAGCTTCATAGGGCCGTCGCGTCTGCACAGCTTTGCGGCAACATGCCTGTAACAATCCTGAATTGCCCAATCGCTGTGCGCCCGGTTCGCCGTTGCCTCGGCCGAAATGCTTATATCGCAGCCGCGAACGAATTGGCCCGGTTATTGCTGATAAACCCTGACAGAGTGAAAACGGTCTCATCCCCCTGAAATGGGGGGCTGGAACCGGGGTTTTGGCAGTTGGGTCGATAAAGAGAAACGCGAGCAGACTTCCATCCACTCCTCAATTTGACAGAGACGCATGACGAAACGGGCCGTCACCATCATTGTCAAAAATATTTCCCGGACTCCCGGTCGCGCTGATCTGGTGATTGGCCGGCGCGCCGGCAAGATTCCGACTCGCGATATTTTATATTCCTATAATAATATTGCAGGTGTGGCCGTCCACGCGGGCGGCTATTCATATTTTAAGCGATCATTTCCTTTCACACCCCCGTCAACCAGAGCATGAGGACACGCCCCGGGAGCCGCGCGCGGCGCTGACCCGGCAGCGCACCCCTGTACCGGCGACTTCACGGAAATTGTGCGACGCACACGTCCGAAGCCGCCGCCGATTACCCCACTCCGCCCGCCGGGCCCGGCCCGGCGGGCCGGAGACGACAAGTCCCGCCGCTTGAAATCAAAAGTGGCACGGGCGCGCGCCATCAGGCGCCGCATCCGTCGATACAGGACCATAAAAAACGGAACAGGAGAGCCTTGCCTTGACCACCCATCCCCCCCGCGGTCCCGAGCGCCGCATGGCCCGCTTCCTGGGCGCCCTGGCCCTGACCGCCGTGCTGGCAGGCATCATCACCGAAGCCGGCATCATCTCATCCAGCGGAACGGCAACGGCCAAGCAGCCCATCACCCGCACCGACGCCGCCGGTGGCTTCCCCATCTCCGCCGCGGTATCCGTGCCGGCGGGATCGGACGTGGTGTACCTCAGCGGCATGACGCCGTCGGTGGCCGACCCCAGCGCGCCCAAGGGCAGCCCGCAGGCCTATGGCGACACCGCCACCCAGACCGTCAGCACCCTGAACAAAATCAAGGAGGCGCTGGCCGCCCAGAAGCTGACCCTGGGTGACGTGGTCATGATGCACGTCTACCTGGTGGGCGATCCGGCCCATGACGGCAAGATGGATTTCGCCGGCATGATGTCCGGCTACACGCAGTTCTTCGGCACGGCCGAACAACCCAACAAGCCCGCCCGCACCACCGTGCAGGTGGCGGGCCTGGCGGCCCCCGGCCTGATGGTCGAGATCGAGGTGATCGCCGCCCGCGCGCCCTGACGCCGTTCCGGCGACCCAAGGGCCTGGTGACACCCGCCGCGAACCGGCGGGCGGTCCCGCGATGCGGACAAGGAGGGTGCATATGCCTGCCATGACGGACCTGCCCCGCGCCGGGGTGACACGGCGCCATTTTCTGGAAAAGGCGGCGCTGCTGGGCGGCAGCGCCATGGTGATGACGGCGCTGAACGCCTGGGGGGCGGGGATCGCCTCCATGACCAGCGCGCCGCCAGCCCTGCGCGGGTCAGGCGCGGGGCACAAGCTACTGATCCTGGGTGCCGGCGTGGCTGGCATGACGGCGGCCTATGAAATGTCCAAGCTGGGCTATCAGGTCACCATCCTGGAAGCCCGCGCCTTCGGCGGCGGCCGCTGCCAAACCGCCCGCAAGGGCTTCAAGATGACAGAGCTGGGCGGGGAGGAGCAGGAGTGCAAGTTCGATGAGGGCCTGTACCTGAACCACGGCCCTTGGCGCATCCCGTTCTGCCATCGCTCCACCCTGCACTACACCAAGACGTTCGGCATCCCGCTGGAGGTCTTCGTCAACGAGAACGACGCCAGCTACGCCCAGTTCGACACGGTGAAGGGCCCCCTGGCCGGCAAGCGCGTGCGCCAGTTCGAGATACGGGCCGACATGCGGGGCTACACGTCGGAACTGGTGGCCAAGGCCGCCACCTCGGGCAAGCTGGACACCGGCCTGGCCAAGGACGACGTGGAACTGTTCATTGAGTACCTGCGCGGCGAAGGCTATCTGGAGAGCGACCTCAGCTATCGCGGCACGGAAGGCCGCGGCTACAAGGTCAACCCGGGCGCCGGCATCGATGACCCCGGTCCCGGCGTGCCCAGCACCCCCTACGCCTTCCCTGATCTGGTGCAGTCCCGGCTGTGGCGCATGGTCCAGTCGGTCGGCACCTTCGACCAGCAGCACACCATGTTCCAGCCCGTAGGCGGCATGGACCGCATCGCCAAGGGCTTCGAGAAGCACGTCGGCCATCTGATCAAGTACAACGCGGAGGTGGAGCGGATCCGCCAGTCCGACAGCGGCGTCACGGTGGACTACCTGGACACCAAGACGGGTAAGCGCGCCACGATCAGCGCCGATTACTGTCTGTGCACCATCCCGGTCAGCGTGCTGCGCACCATCGATGCCGACTTCTCCGACGCCTACAAGCAGGCCATGGGGCAGTTGTCCTATGATCCGGTGTGCAAGATCGGCCTGCAGATGAAACGCCGCTTCTGGGAAGAGGACGACGCCATTTATGGCGGCCATGTCTACACCGACGCCCCCGGCATCAATTTGATCAGCCTGCCGTCATCCGGCTGGCAGTCGGCCAAGGGTGTGCTGCTGGGCTATTATATGTTCGGCGCCGATGCGACGGACATGAGCGGCAACACCCCGGCGGAGCGCGCGGCCATCGCGCTGGAGGCGGGGCAGCGCATCTTCCCCCACTACAAGGACAGCTTCGAGACCGCCTTCTCCGCCTCCTGGCACCTGATCCAGTACAATCTGGGCGGCTGGGGCAACTGGAGCGCGGAGGCGCGGGCGAACGCCTACCCGGTGCTGGTCAAGCCTGACCGCCGCATCTACCTGGCGGGAGAGCACATCAGCTATATCGGCGGCTGGCAGGCCGGGGCCATCGAGTCCGCCTGGCACCAGATCGCCCAGATCCATCAGCGCGTGGCGGCGTGAGGGACAGGATGCGCCAGACCATCATCCTCACCGCCGCTATCCTCACCGCTGGTGTCGCCGGCTTGGCCATGACGTCGCCGGCCCTGGCGCAGGACGTGGCCAAGGGCCAGGATCTGTTCAACCACAAATGCGCCGCCTGCCACCAGAAGACCGGCCTGGGCGTGAAGGGCGCCTTCCCAGCGCTGGCGGGCGACCCCTTTGTGCAGGGCGATCCCGAGCCGATGGTGCGCACCGTGCTGCAAGGCCGGGGCGGCATGCCCACCTTCGCGGCCCTGCTGAGCGAGGCGCAGTTGGCCGACATCATCAGTTACGTCCGGCAGGCCTGGGGCAACAAGGCGCCGGCCGTGGACCCGGGCTTCGTTGCGCAAGTGAAGGCGAACGCCCATCCGCAGGACAAGGCGCCGACCGTCACCCACTGATCGGGGCGGTCGGCCTGGAGTTCAACGCGTCTTGAAGGACACTTTTCCTGGATGGGGGTCGGGAAGCCCCGAAATCCAGGAAAGGGTCCGGAAGGGCCAAGGCAAGGGAAAGGAATACGACTGTAAGTCATGACGCCTTTCAAAAAGGCAAATCTACTTCCGCATCGCAATCGATGAGGATTTGAAAAGAGGCGGCCGGGGCAATGAGTCGCTTCGTTTCATAAAATTTGCGGGGAATCGCGCCATCAAGCTGCCGTGATCTAACAAAACATCCAAAGATCAGGGGGCCAACATGACGCTTACAAACAACACCAACGCCATAAGTGCGCGTAAAGCCTTGGGTATCGCCCTGCTGTGCTCAGCGGGATGGCTGGCCATGGGCACGGCCAACGCCGCCACGGCGCCGGCCGCCGATGCCGACGCCTTGTCGGAAATCGTGGTGACGGGCAGCCGCCGCGTCGACCGCTCGGTCGCCGACAGCCCGTCGCCCATCGATGTCTTCACGCCCGAGGATCTGGCCCACCAGGCCGGCGGCGACACCAACGACCTGCTGCGCCAACTGGTGCCGTCGTTCAACGTCGCCCGCTTCTCCATCTCCGACGGGTCGACCTTCGTGCGCCCGCCGACGCTGCGCGGCCTGCCGCCCGATGAGACGCTGGTGCTGATCAACGGCAAGCGCTTCCACCGCTCGGCCCTGGTGCAGATCGGCGCCAACGGCCTGACCCAGGGCTCGCAAGGCCCCGACCTGGCACAAATCCCCTCCATCGCCATCAAGCAGCTGGAAGTGCTGCGCGACGGCGCCGCCGCCCAGTACGGGTCCGACGCCATCGCCGGCGTCATGAACTTCACCCTGAAGGACAGCGCCGACCAGGGCACGGTGGTGGCCCAATGGGGCCAGACCTACGCCGGCGACGGCGGCAGCGCCCATATCCAGGCCAACTCCGGCCTGCCCCTGGGCGACCGCGGCTTCGTCAACATCAGCGCCGAGTATGTGAAGAACGACCCGACCTCACGCGGGACCCAGCGCCCCGACGCCGCCAAGCTGACGGCCCAGGGCCTGACCATCCCCAACCCGGCCCAGCGCTTCGGCGACCCGGCGGTGGAGGCGGAGCGGCTGTTCATCAACAGCGGCATCGACCTGGGCGACAATTCCAAGGTCTACCTGTTCGGCAACTTCGGCCACAGCTACGCCAAGGAAAGCTTCAACTACCGCAACCCCACCACGGTGTCGTGGCTGATCACGCCCATCACCCTGGACAGCGGCGCCACGTTCAAGTGGAACAGCGTCTTCCCCAATGGCTTCACGCCCTGGTTCTACGGCGACATCCTGGATAGCAGCATCACCGGTGGCTACAAGACGACCCTGAAGAACGGCCTGATCATCGACGCCAGCGCCAGCTACGGCAAGGATGAGCTGCGCTACAGCATCCGCAACACCGTCAACCCCTCGCTCGGGCCCAGCAGCCCGCACCAGTTCTATGTCGGCACCCAGATTCAGGAGGAAACCAACCTGAACCTGGACCTGACCTATCCGGTAAACCTCAGCTGGCTGGCCAGCCCCTTGACGCTGGCGGGCGGCGGTGAATACCGGCGTGAGACCTACACCATCAAGTCCGGCGACGTGGCCTCGTACCAGGCCGGCAAATACTACACCTACGGCATGCCCATCGGGTCCAACGGCTATCCCGGCTTCACCGCCACCGATGCCGGCCAGTACCCGCGCGGCAACTACGCCTTCTATGCCGACGCCGAAGCCGACATCATCAAGAACCTGAGCGCCGGCGTGGCCCTGCGCTACGAAGACTTCGACGATTTCGGCGACACCACCAATTGGAAGATCTTCGGCCGCTATCAGCTGACTGACTGGGTGGCCGTGCGATCGTCCATCAACACCGGCTTCCGCGCCCCCACGCCCGGCCAGTCGCACATCAGCAGCACGCAGACCACCTTCAAGGCGGGCAGCCCGGAGCCCATCGTGCTGGGCACCTTCCCCGTCGACAGCGCGGTGGCCCAGTACTACGGCGCCAAGACGCTGAAGCCCGAGACCTCGTTCAACATCGCCGGCGGCCTGGTCTTCGATCTGCCGGGCGGGGTCAACCTGACCGTCGACTATTACAACATCAAGGTCGAGGACCGCATCGGCATCACCAGCGACTTCACCGTCTCCGCCGCCGACCAGATCAAGCTGGCGGCGCTGGGCGTGACGGGCGCCAACACCCTGGGCAACGTGAACTTCTTCGCCAACGCCTTCGACACCCGCAGCCAGGGCGTGGACATCGTCGCCAACAAGACTTTCGAAGTTTATGACGGCGACCTGCACCTGACGGCGGCGGCCAACATCAACCACACCGACGTCACCAAGTACGACGCCAGCGTGATCGATGCCAACCGCAAGGCGGACATCGAGAACGGCCTGCCGCATTACCGCGTGAACCTGACCGCCACCTACGACATCGGCGCGTTCAGCCTCATGTACCGCGGCAGCTACTACGGCGCCTGGCAGGACAATTCCAGCGCCGGCCAGCATTACGACCCCAATTGGATCTTCGACGCGGAGATCGCCTACAAGGTGACCGAGGACCTGACCGCCACCGTTGGCGCGCAGAACCTGTTCGACACCTATCCGCAGAAGAACCGCAGTGCCGGCCGCCTGAACTATGGCGACCAGTACCCGGACACCTCGCCCTTCGGGTACGACGGCGGCATGTACTATTTCCGCGTGGCCTACAAGTGGTAAGCGCCTGAACCAGGCGTGATCGAGGGGGCCGCCCGGGCGACTGGGCGGCCTTTTCCTTTGGTGTTTGCCAACATCCCGGCACCCGGCATAGTGGGCCTATAACAACCTTTGGGGGACGTCCTTTCCATGGCCGTTATCGCGAACATCCTGGTGGCCATCGTGGCCCTGCTGCACGCCTGGTTCCTGGTGCTGGAGATGGTGCTGTGGACCAAGCCGCTGGGCCTGCGCACCTTCCGCAACTCCCCGGAAAGGGCGGCGCAGACGGCCGTGCTGGCCGCCAACCAGGGCCTGTACAACGGCTTCCTGGCGGCGGGCCTGGTCTGGGGCCTGTCCTATCCCGACCCGTCGGCGGCGCTGCACATCAAGACCTTCTTCCTGCTGTGCGTGATCGTGGCCGGCGCTTACGGCGCCTGGTCCGTCAGCCGCCGCATCCTGATGATCCAGGCCCTACCGGCGGCCGTGGCCCTTGCCGCGCTGTGGCTGGCGTGAAAACCGGACACGGCTGGGGCGACATCAGGCGCCGGACTTGGCCGGGACTTGCGTCGCGTCGGCGATGACGCGGCGGGCCTCGGCGACGGCGTCCGGCGTGCTTTTATCGCCCTTGGCGATGGTGTCGGCCAAGCCCATCAGCGCCTTGCCGGTGACGGAGCCGTTGTTGGCCTCTTCCGTCACGCTCACCCCCTGGTGCCGGGCGATGGCTTGGTCCCAGGCGGCGCGCACGGCCGCCCAGTAGGTGGACGTCCTGGCCCAGTACTCCTCCGCCGCCGCGACGGGGAAGTCGTCGGAGCGGTTGTAGGTGTTGACCACCGTCTCATGCACGAAGGTCACCAACGTGCCGTCGCGGGGCCCTATCTTGGCGTTGTCCTGCTCATGCACCCAGCCGGCGGGCGTGAGCGCGTGGCGGTTGGTACCGCTGTAGCGGTCATAGGGCGGGTGCCGGGTGGCGTCGCGGCGGGCCAGGGGCCGCCAGGTCTCATCACTGGTCCAGCGCGAGACGCCGGCATCGTGGCGCCAGCGGCCCACCCCGCCATAACGCGGGGAATCGTCCGTCTGCCAGACGGTCTGCGACCAGGCGCCTCTGGCGGCCGCCCCCTCCACCGGGGTCAGCGACCAGTGGCCGGTGCCCTGGTAGGTTAGCACGGTGGCGGGCTGGTGGACCCAGTCCTGGCGCCAATGCTTCACCACCACGGGCAGGCCGTCCTCGCCATCCACCACCAGGATGTGCTGCAGGCGGATGATGGAGCCGGTGTCCTCCACCACCCGCACCACCTCATCCCCGCCGCTGACCTTGGGCGCGATGGGCTTGTAGTCGGCCAGGAAGGGCGTGGTTTCCCGGAAATCGAAAGTTACCTTGTAGGTGCCGGCCATGGCCAGGATGGCTTTACGGTCCTGTTCCGGCGCGGCGGTGGAGGGTGCGGCGGTTTCGGCCGCGCGGGCGGCCAGCGGCAAGTGGGCGGTCACGCCCAGCAGGGCGGCGCCGGTCAGGAAGGTCCGGCGGCCAGTCTTCAGGATGCCAGGCGTCTTCAGGGTGTCATGCAGGGTCATCGGGTGGCCTCTTGGGGCAGGTCATGCGATCGGGGAAGAAGGTGGCGGCGGGCGCGGGCGGGACCCGCCGCCACCGGGGATCCGGCCAAGCGCCCCCACGCCGGCCGGATCGGGATCAGAGCTTCAGGGTCACAGCTTCAGGGTCAGGGAGGCGCCGACGTTGCGGCCCGGCTGGGTCCAGGCGTCCAGCACCGTCGACGTGGACGCTTGGCCGCGCACGTCGCCCCACCACCAGTACTTCTCATCCGTCAGGTTGAAGATTCCGGCGCGGATGCTGGCGTTCTCCGTCACGTTCCAGTAGGCGGTGGCGTCCAGGATGGTGAAGGCCCCAGGAATGAAGTAGGTCGCGCTGCTGACGTCGGACCGGTCCTTGGCCCCGGAATGGGTCATGGTGACCTGGCCGCCGAAGCGGCCCGCCGGGTCGCGGTAGGTGACGCCCAGCACCAGCTTCCACGGGTCCACGCTATCCAGCGGCGTGGTGACGCCGCCCGACCTGCTTTCGCCGTGGGTGTAGGAGAAGGCGGCCAGGGCGCCGATGCCCGAGTTCAGGGTGACCTGGCCCTTGGCCTCCGCGCCCTGCAAGGTCACCCGCGACAGGTTCACGTACTGGTAGATGGCCGGGTTGGCGGCGGTGAAGGTACCGCCGACCTGCACCTGGTCGATGAAGTCGCGGTAGCGGCCGGCATAGCCGGTGACGCTGGCATCCCAGCGGCCGCCACCCAGAACGGCGTTCCCGACACCAGCACCCCCCGTCTTTTCACCCCAGCCCCCGTTGAACTTGAAGCCGCCCTCGATGGTCTGGCTGGTTTCCGCCTTCAGGTTGGGGTTGGAGACGGACTTGTAGTTCTGCGTCGGGTTAGCGAAGCCGTTGTTCACCTGCGACGGCGCCGGCGCCTTGAAGCCCTCGGCCAGGTTCACGAACACGCCCACGTCCGGCAGCAGATGATAGAGGATGCCCAGCTTGGGCGAGACGTGGCTGTCGTCCTTGGAAATGGGCGTCAGCGCCGTGAACAGCGGGTCGTCCTTCTTGGGCGACAGGTCGTAATAGTCGAAACGCACGGCCGGGTAGAGGGTCAGCCGCTTGTCGAAGGCGTTGATCTCGTCCTGCAGGAAGATGCCGGCCAGGGTGTAGTCGGTGGTGGGATAGGCCCGCGAGGGGAAGGCGTCGCCGGCCGAGGGCACCGTGCCGTCGCGTAGCGATTCCTGGTGGGTGACGGAGTAGTCGCCGCCGTACACGAAGGTGTGCGTCAGGTCGTGGCCCAGCGTCTTGCTCTGCGCCTGAAGGTCGAAGCCATAGACACGCGTGTCGAAGGTGCTGTCGCGCGTGCGGTCAACGGCAGTGTTGCGATCCTCCGCCCCGTATTGAGTGGCGTGAGTTTCCTGGTAGTAGGCCGTCCAATGCAGGCTGTCGATTACGTCCGCGCCGATATCGTAGCGGTGATCCAGGCTGACGCGGTTGCGATCCTCCCGGTCCCGGGCGATCAGGCCCAGCACGCTGGTGGCAGCCAACGGCGGCTTGGCGATGGCGCTCAACACCGTGGTGTTGGTGTGGTTGTCGTCATGGTCGAAGGTCAGGCGCAGGCGGTGCGCATCCGACGGTTCGTACACCACCTTCGCCAGGACGGCGTTCGAATAAAGGTCCTGCGGGTTGGCGGTGGTACGGTCGGTGTTGGCGGCGTTGTTGTTGCCGTTGGTCGTGGTTTCGTTACCGTCGCGGCGTGTGTACGCCACCAAGGCCTGCAGCTTGCCCACCTTGCCGGCGGCCAATGCGCCCTTGGACCAAGCCCCGTCAGCGGAGGTGTAGCCGACGCTGCCTTGGGCCGCCCAGTCCTTACCTGTGGTACCTGTGGTCAGGAAATCGTCCGGATCCTTGGTGATGAAACTGACGGCACCAGCCACGCCATCGCTGCCGTAGAGCGCCGAGGCCGGCCCGCGTAGGATTTCGACGGACTTCAGCAGGCCCAGGTCGACATAGTCGCCGCGCCCCATGTTCTGGGCGCCGAAGCTGTAGGCGTCGGGCACGCGGATGCCGTCGGTCAGCATCAGGACGCGGTTGCCCTCCAGCCCCCGGATGTTGAAGCCGCTGTCGCCATCACGGCCGGTGGCGCCACCAGCCAGAGTGAAGCGCGCCGGGCTTTTACGGACGGAGACGCCGGGTTCGTAGCGCACCAGATCCTTGATGTCCGTCACCAGCTGTTCGTCGATCTGTTGGCTGGTGATGACGCTGACGCTGGCCGGCACGTCGCTGATGTCCTTGGCCGTGCGCGTGGCGGTCACGGTGATCGTCGCCGCCGGATCAGCATCGGCGCCATCAGCGGGGGCCGGTTCGGGAGCCGCCGCCAGCGCGGTATGGGCCAGCGTGGCGCCCCCCAGCGCCCCCAGCAGCCAAACCGGAACGGTCGCCTTCAACAGCGTTTGCCGCATTCTTGTTTTCCCCATCAGGTTGGTTCCTGGTGCAGCTATATGACTCATGAAATTAAGAATCAATCTCATTCTCATTGCTGGGTCCGGCACTGGCGCAACCCGGCCCTGAGCAGGCAGAGGTTTGACCCGGCGGCGGGAATCCGCCAAAAAGCCGCCAATCTCAATGCTGTTCGTGGCTTGCCCCCCCCGCGCGTCCAGCGGCGGGCACGGCAGCGCCGCCCTTTCAGGATGACAGTCCCGTGACGATTTTCTCCCGCCGTCTGACGCAGTCCGTGGCGACCATCGCCCTGGTGATCAGTGGAGCGGCGCACGCCGATCCGGCGGACCAGCCCAACACCGTCATCGTCACCGGCGTGCGCGACCAGGGCTTCCGCGCCACCGACACCCAGTTCGGTGCCGCCGGCACGGTGCTGGACACCCCGGCCTCAGTCAGCGTCGTCACCCGCGACCTGATGGACGACCAGCAGGCCCGGCGCCTGAGCGACCTGATCCGCAACGACGCCTCGATCGGGGAGAACTACGCGCCGGAGGGCTATTACGAGGACATCGCCATCCGGGGCTTCCCCCTGGACCTGGCCACCGGCCTGCGGATCAACGGCCTGACCATCGCCGGTGAGCAGCCGGTGGCGCTGGAAAACAAGGAACGGGTGGAGTTCCTGAAGGGCCTGGCCGGGGTGGACGCCGGCGTGGTGGCCCCGGGTGGCCTGGTCGATTACGTCACCAAGCGGCCGGCGGATGTGCAAAGCCTGACCCTGGGCACCGACAACCGCGGCGGGTTCTACAGCGCGGTGGATGTCGGCAGCCTGTTCGGCGCGCGCAAGCAGTACGGCCTGCGCCTGAACGCGGCGCATGAGGATATCGCCAGCTACGTCGACCATGCCGACGGCTACCGCAATTTCGGGTCCATCGCCGGCGACTGGCGGGCGACAGAGGACGACACCTTCAATCTGGACCTGGAGTACCAGCGCCGGGTGCAGCACTCCGTCTCCGGCTACCAGCTGCTGGGTGGCACGGCCCTGCCGGCGCTGGACGCCGTGTCGCCGTCGCGCATGCTGGGCACCCAGCCCTGGACCAAGCCCGTCACCATCAACGCCCTGAACCTGTCCGGCCAGTATGAGCACCGCTTCAGCGACGACTGGCGCCTGACGGTGCAGGTGGGCCACAGCCGCACCGTCATCGACGACAACGTGGCCTTCGCCTATGGCTGCTACGCCGTGGCCAGCTGTGCTGCCGGCGATTCGCCCGACTATTACTTCGCGCCCAACGGCGATTTCGACGTCTACGACTACCGCAGCCCCAACGACGCGCGGGAGGATGACCAGGCCCAGGCCCAGCTGCTGGGCAAGCTGGCGACGGGGGCCATCGGCCACAGCCTGACCCTGGGCGCCAGCGTCTTCCGCCGCACGGTGACGCAGACCGACTACGTCTATGACTATGTCGGCAGCGACAACATCTACAACCCCACGCCCTTGGCCTTCGCGCCGTCCCCCAACAATCCCGGCGCCAATTACGAACGGCTGGACAGCCGCCAGTACGCCATCAGCGCCATGGACCGCATCGACCTGGGCGCCCTGGTGACGGGGCTGGAGCTGGACGCCGGCGTGCGCACTGTCTTCCTGCGCGAGCGCGCCTACGACATCGACCATGCCACCGTCCGCAACACAGCGGAAACCCTGCCCCTGCCGCAGGTTGCCCTGGTCTACAAGCCGTTGTCTGCTGTGGCCCTGTACGCCAGCCATGCGCGCGGCCTGTCCCTGGGCGGCCAGGCGCCGGCCTGGGCCACCAACGCCAGCGAGATCCTGTCGCCGTCCCTGTCCTGGCAGGATGAGGTGGGGGCCAAGTACGACTGGAACGGCCTGCTGCTGGGCGCCAGCGTCTTCCGCCTGAGCAAGGCGTATGAGTACGCCAAGCCCGACGACAGCGAATATGGCTTCACCTATGTGCGCCAGGGGACGGAGCGTCACGACGGCCTGGAACTGAATGCCGCCGGCCAGGTGACCCAAGATCTGCGCCTCACGGCCAGCGCCACCTTCATGCACGCCGTGGCCTACGGCACCGGCACCCCCAGCTATGACGGCCACCAGGCCATCAACGTGCCGCACGTGCGCACCACGCTTTACGCCGACTATACCCTGCCGCACCTGGACGGGCTGGCCCTGCTGGCCGGCTGGCAATACGTGGGGGAACGGGCGGCGGCGCGTGACGCCGTGGCCACAGCGCCGGCCTATCATCTGTTCAACGCCGGCCTGCGCTACGCCCCCAGCGCGCTGGACAACAAGCTGACCCTGCGGCTGTCGGTCGACAACCTGTTGGATCGGCGCTACTGGAAAGATGTTGGCGAGAGCGCCGGCGACGCCTATCTGCATCTGGGGGCGCCGCGCACGGCGCGCTTCACGCTGCAGTATTCCCTGTAAGGTTTCATCCTCGCTTCATGAGCGCCTCCCCCGCCCGGTCCACTCTCGACAGCTTGCATCACGCCCATGGCATGGCCCATGGGATGGGGGTGGGCGCGGTGTCGCCTGACTGGCCGCCCCTGACGGGGACGGAGGTGGCGGGCCTGCTGCGCCATTACCCCGATGTGGGCGCGGTGCGCGGCATCCTCAGCCACAGTCCGCGCCCGTTCTCCGCCGCCTCGGTGGTGGCGACGGCGGGTGGCGCGCGCGCGGCGGTGTTCGTGAAGCGCCACCATGCCCGGGTGCGAACCTCTGCCCAGTTGGAGGATGAGCACGCCTTCATGGACCATCTGCGCCAGCGCGGCGCGCCCCTGGGCGTGCAAATCTGCGACGTGCTGGCGACGGCGACCGGCGCCCGCGCCCTGACCCTGGGCGAGTGGACCTATGAGGTCCACGGCCTGGCGCCGGGCCTGGATCTCTACCGGGACGCCCTATCCTGGACGCCCTTCCGCGACCTGGGCCATGCGCGCGCCGCCGGCACCGCCCTGGCCCGCCTGCACCAGGCCTCGGAAGGGTTCGACCGCCCGCATCGCCGGGACCAAGCCCTGGTGTCGGGCTTCACCCTGTTTTCCAGCGACGACCCGCTGGCGGCCATGGCGGACTATGTGGCGGCCCGGCCGGCGTTGGCCGATTACCTGTCAACCCGCCCCTGGCGGCGCGACACCCAGCGCCTGCTGTTGCCCTTCCATGACGCGCTGCGGCCGCACGTGGACCAGTTGCCCAGCCTGTGGACGCATAACGACCCGCACGCGTCCAACCTCACCTGGACGGATGCCAGCCCCACGGCCAAGGTGGCGGCGGTGCTGGACTTCGGCCTGGCCGACCGCACCACGGCGCTTTACGACCTGGCCACGGCCATCGAGCGCAACACGGTGGAATGGCTGGCCCTGACGGAAGGGCGGCAGCCCACCGCGCACCACGACCAGGTAGCCGCGCTGATGGCGGGATACCATGCCGTCAGTCCCCTGGATGCGCCCCGGCGCCAGGCGCTGGCGGCCCTGCTGCCCCTGGTACATGCGGAATTCGCCCTGGCGGAGACCGACTATTTCCACGGCGTCACGCACTCGGCGGAGAACGCGGGCCTGGCGTACGAGGGCTATTTTCTGAGCCACGCCGCCTGGTTCCACGGGGCCGACGGCCAGGGCCTGCTGGCCTTCATCCGCGACCTGACCCTGTAACCCCGAACAGCGGCGCCCCTTCCCCCATGTCCCCCTTGGAAATCGTCGCCGTCATCGTCAGCGCGCTGGCCGTCTGGACCACCACCCGCCGGTCCTTGTGGTGCTGGCCCCTGGGCCTGGCCTCAGTCGCGCTCTATGGCGTGGTCTTCCTGGAGGCCAAGCTGTACTCCGACATGGTCTTGCAGGCCGTGTTTGGCGCCTTCCTGGTTTATGGCTGGGTGTGCTGGTGGCGGGGGGTGCGCGACGACGGCCAAGTGGTGGTGCGGCCCCTATCCGTTCGCGACGCCATCCTCGGCCTTGCTGCCGGCGGGGCCGCCAGCGCCGTCCTGGGCTTGGCCATGGCCCGGTGGACCGACGCTTCCCTACCCTATCTGGATGCCACGCTGGCCGGCTTCAGCCTGGTGGCGCAGTACTGGACGGCGCGCAAGCACATCGAGAACTGGTGGCTGTGGATCGCCGTCGATGTGGTCTATGTCGCCATGTACGTGGTCAAGGACCTGTACCTGACCGCCGGCCTTTACGCCGCCTTCATCGTCCTGGCCATCCTGGGCCTGCGCAGCTGGCGGGTTGGGACGGAAGCACCAGCCGTGCAGCCGCTTTAAGCTGTTCCCTCAATTGCCGGGCGCCCGCATCCGCGGGCTTGGCCATCCTCGATTTCAAATACTCCCCGCGACTTGATGCACGCCCACCACGCCGCGGAACAGGGCGGCCACGCGCTCACTGTAGGCCGACGCGGTGTCGGGCAGCTGGATGTCCACCTCCAGCATGTCCTCGCCCGGCAGGTCGGCGCGGCGGCGGGCATAGACGTGCAGGGGCACGATGTCCAGGCGGGCCAGGGTGCCCATCAGACGGGACAGCAGGCCGGGGCTGGCGTCGGCCGCCACCGACAGCATGACGGGGCTGGCGTTCGACGGCGCGGCGGTGGCAACGGCGGCGGTCATACCCGGGTCTCCGGCAATCCTGCGACCGGCACGGCGGCCACGGCGACGGCACGGCGCACGGCGGCCTCGGCCGCGTCCCCCTCATACCCGACGACGACGGCATGGGCCGTGGCCCAGGGCCGGCCGGCGCGGCGGTCGGCCTCGCCCCGGTGGCGGGCCACCGACAGGGCGTAGTCGATGGCGGCGTCCAGGCCGTCGGTGTTCTCCAGCGGGTCGAGGCGGCTCCAATCCAGGGTCACGTCCACCGGGCCGGCGCGGTTCACGGCCAGGGCGACGAAACCATCGCCGCTGCGCACCAGCGTCAGGGTGGGATGCAGGACGGCATAGTCGGCGGGGGGGCAATCCAGGGGGGGCATGGCGGCGTCTCGTCAACAAATCGTGTTCGGATGAGAGCAACAATAACGGCCAAGGCGCGCATAGTCTTTGCGAAGACTGTCTGAAATCGCCATTATCAACATGACTCATGTTTTGAATTGACCCTATGGAGATGGATCATGCGGCACAAGCTGGACGGGCTGGATTGGAAGATCCTGGACGTGCTGCAACAGGACGGCGCCGCCTCGGCCGCCGACGTGGGCGACAAGGTGGGGCTGTCGCAATCACCCTGCTGGCGCCGCATCCAGCGGTTGGAGGAAACGGGGCTGATCCGCCAGCGCGTGGCCCTGCTGGACCGGCGGGAACTGGGCCTGAACTTCCTGGTGTTCGCCCATGTGAAGCTGGAGGCGCACGCCGGCGATAGCCTGGACGCCTTCCGCCGCGCCATCGCCGACATACCGGAGGTGCTGGAGTGCTTCGTGCTGATGGGCCAGGTGGATTTCCTGCTGCGCATCGTCGCCAAAGACGTCGAGGCCTATGAGGCCCTGTTCTTCAAGAAGCTGTCGCAGTTGCCGGGCGTGCGCGAAATAAATTCGATGATGGCTGTGTCGACCGTCAAGGAGACGACTGCACTGCCGTTAGGGCAGCTGCGCGCTGAATTGGGGTAGTCCAGGCAGGGGACCTTGACCATCTGACCGGGCAATTCCCCCTCGCCGGGCGTGCCCACACCATGACCCCCACCCGCCGCACCATCCTGTCGATCTTGCTGGCACTGTCCGCCAGTGGCATGGCGTCGGGTATCGCGGCGGCGCAGACGGCGCCCCAGCCCATCCGCGTGCTGGTGCCGGAACTGCCGGTGCTGGGGGAGCGGGGCGCCGACGGCGAGGCCAGGGGCCTGGTGGTGGAGCAGGCGCAGGCCATCCTGGATCGCGCGGGCATCCGCGCCACCGTCGAACTACTGCCGGTGGTGCGCCTGTATGCCGAGCTGGCGCGGGAACGGCCGCCGGGCGGTCCCAAGGTCTATGGCATGGTCGCCGTGCCCATCCGCGACCCGTACCGGGCCATCGTGCCCCTGGCCCTGACCATGGGGGTGCCGCTGGTGGCGGTGGCGCGTCAGGGGGTGACGCTGGCGAAGCCCGATGACCTGCGGGCGGTAGGCCCGGTGGCCGTGACGGCCACGGGCACCCAGGCCCTGGTCCCGGCCATCCAGCAATACGGGATCACCGTGCAGACGGTGCCGTCCACACTGAACGGCCTGCGTATGCTGGCCCACGGCCGGGTGAACGCCGTGATGGGCATCTCCTCCGTCATCGACGTGGTGGCGCGGGAAAACAACCTGACCGACCAGCTGGGCGACCGCGTGCAGGTCAGTGCCATGGAGGCCTGGCTGTCCTGCGACCCGGCCACCCGCGACGCCCCCGAAACAGCGATCCTGCGGGACGCGGCCGAGGCGCTGTACCGCGAGGGCCGGCTGGACGCCATCGCCCGCCAGCATTTCCAGAAGGCGGCCACGGGGAGCTGAACCGCTTTCCCGGGCGCACAAGATAAAGGGCGACGGGGTCGCCCCCGCCGCCCTCAACCTTCGACGCGGAATGGGCGCTTACGCCTCGCTGGCGGGCTTCTCGCCCATCAGCGCCGCCTGCGCCGCCGCCAGGCGGGCGATGGGCACGCGATAGGGGGAGCAGGAGACGTAGCTGAGGCCCACCTTCTCACAGAAGTAGACGGAGGCCGGGTCGCCGCCGTGCTCGCCACAGATGCCCAGCTTGATCTCCGGACGGGTCTTGCGGCCCCGTTCGGCGGCGATGGACACCAGCTCGCCCACGCCCTCGGTGTCCAGGGTCACGAACGGGTCGTGCTCGAAGATGCCGGCCCGCTGGTAGTCGGGCAGGAAGCTGGCGGCGTCGTCGCGGCTGATGCCGAACGTCGTCTGCGTCAGGTCGTTGGTGCCGAAGCTGAAGAACTCGGCCGACTGGGCGATCTCCGCCGCCCGCAATGCTGCGCGCGGCAGCTCGATCATGGTGCCGACCAGATAGTCGATCTGCACGCCGGAGGACTGCTTCACCTCACCGGCCACCCGGTCGATGACGGCCTTCAAGATGTCCAGTTCCTTCTTGGTGCCGACCAGGGGGATCATGATCTCCGGGATCACGGTCTGGCCGGCCTTGCCCACCTCGACCGCCGCCTCGAAGATGGCGCGAGCCTGCATCTCATAGATTTCGGGGTAGGAGATGCCCAGGCGGCAGCCGCGATGGCCCAGCATGGGGTTGGCCTCATGCAGCTGCAGGGCGCGGTGGCGCACCCGCTGGATGTCCGTGCCGGCGGCCTTGGCCACCTCGTCCATCTCCGCCTCGCTGTTGGGCAGGAACTCATGCAGCGGCGGGTCCAGCAGGCGGATGGTGACCGGCAGGCCGGCCATGATGCGGAACAGCTCCACGAAATCCTGGCGCTGCATGGGCGCGATCTTGGCCAAGGCGGCGCGGCGGCCGGCCTCAGTCTCCGCCACGATCATCTCGCGCACGGCGATGATGCGCTCGGTATCGAAGAACATGTGCTCGGTCCGGCACAGGCCGATACCCTCGGCCCCGAACTTCACCGCGGTGCGGGCGTCCAGCGGGGTTTCCGCGTTGGTGCGCACCTTCATGCGGCGGAAGCGGTCGGCCCAGCCCATGAGGGTGGCGAAGTCGCCGGACAGTTCCGGCTGGATGGTGGGCACGTGGCCCAGCATGACCTCACCGGTCGACCCGTCGATGGTGATGACGTCGCCGGCGGCGATCTTCTCGCCGCGCACGGTCATGACCCCGGTCTTGTAGTCGATGCGCAGCTCACCCGCACCCGACACGCAGGACCGGCCCATGCCGCGCGCCACCACGGCAGCGTGGCTGGTCATGCCGCCGCGGGTGGTCAGGATGCCGGCGGCGGCGTGCATGCCGTGAATGTCTTCCGGGCTGGTTTCCACGCGGCAGAGGATGACCGCCTCACCCATCTGGGACTGGCGCTCCGCCTCGTCCGCCGAGAACACCACCTTGCCGCAGGCGGCACCCGGGCTGGCCGGCAGGCCCTTGGCGATGATCTTGCGCTCCGCCTTGGGGTCCAGGGTGGGGTGCAGCAGCTGGTCCAGCGACTTGGGCTCGATGCGGCGCACGGCCTCGGCCTCATCGATCAGGCCTTCGCGCGCCATGTCCACGGCGATCTTCAGCGCCGCGGCGGTGGTGCGCTTACCATTGCGCGTCTGCAGCATGTACAGCTTCTTCTGCTGCACCGTGAACTCGATGTCCTGCATGTCGCGGTAGTGCCGCTCCAGCTTCAGGCGCACCGCGTCCAGCTGCTGGAACACCTCCGGCATGCTCTCTTCCATGGCCGGCAGGTCTGAGCCGTTGGCCTGGCGGCCGGCGACGGTCAGGTGCTGCGGCGTGCGGATGCCGGCCACCACGTCCTCGCCCTGGGCGTTGATGAGGTATTCGCCGTAGAAGGCGTTCTCACCCGTGGACGGGTTGCGGGTGAAGGCCACGCCGGTGGCACAGTCGTCGCCCATGTTGCCGAACACCATGGCCTGGACGTTGACCGCCGTGCCCCAGCTGGCCGGAATGTCGTGCAGCTTGCGATAGGTGATGGCGCGCTGGTTCATCCAGCTGCCGAAGACGGCGCCGATGGCGCCCCACAGCTGTTCCTGCACATCCTGCGGGAAGGGGCGGCCCAAGGCTTCCTGCACCACCTCCTTGTAGCCCTCGATCACCGTCTGCCAATCGCCGGCTTCCAGGTCGGTGTCGTAGTTCAGGCCCCGGTCGCGCTTGTGACTGTCCAGGATCTCTTCGAAATGATGGTGGTCCACGTCCAGAACGACGTTGCCGTACATCTGGATGAAGCGGCGGTAGCTGTCATAGGCGAAGCGCTCGTCGCCGGCGCGCTTGGCCAGGCCCCGGACGGTGACGTCGTTCAGGCCCAGGTTCAGCACCGTGTCCATCATGCCGGGCATGGAGGCGCGGGCGCCGGAGCGCACGGAGACCAGCAGCGGGTTCCCGGCATCGCCAAAGGTGGCGCCGATGATGCCCTCCACCGCCTTCAGGCCGGCGGCCACCTGGTCCTTCAGCTCGGCCGGGTATTGGCGGCCGTTGTCATAGAACCAGGTGCAGACCTCGGTGGTGATGGTGAAGCCGGGCGGCACGGGCAATCCCAGATTGCTCATCTCCGCCAGGTTGGCACCCTTGCCACCCAGAAGGTTCTTCATCTCGGCCCGGCCCTCGGCCTTGCCATCACCGAAGCTGTACACCCACTTGGACACGCTCATGGTTCCTCACCCGATGAGTTCGGCGGAGTGTCGGCCAGTTCGCTCATGGCCCGCCACTCGCCAGTTTCCCCGAAGTTTTTCACTGCGATTTGTGTTTTTTCAGGATCCGGTCAAGCCGGGCCCCGTTTTGTCACGCGTACTGAAATCAAAGCCTTGCAGACTATCCGAGCCAACGGAAGGGCCAAGATTGTGACCGCAAGCGCCAAACGAAAACGGGGGCCGGTTTCCCGGCCCCCGCGACTCAACCCTCGATGACCGAGAAGTCCGCCACATGGTTCAACGTGCGGCGGATACCGGCCAGCAGACGCAGCCGGCTGGCCCGCAAGGCCGGATCGTCGGCGTTCACCGTCACCTTGTCGAAGAAGGCGTCCACCGGGCCGCGCAAGCTGGCCAGGGCGGCCATGGTGCCCACATAGTCCTCGGCGGCCAGCGCCGGCTCCGACGCGGTGCGCGCGGCATCCAGCGCCGCCGCCAGCGCCTTTTCCTCATCCACCTGCAGCAAGGTCGCGTCCGGCACACCATCATGGGCGTGGCCGTCCTTCTTCTCCTCGATGCGCAGGATGTTGGCGGCGCGGCGGAAGGCGGCCAGCAGGTTGGCGCCATCGTCGGTGTTGACGAAGCCGGCCAGCGCGTCCACGCGGGCCAGCAGGCGGACCAGGTCGCCCTCCGCCCGGCCGGCCCCTGTTCCATGAGAAAGTGCGGCCGCGATCAGGTCGTGGCGCACGCCCTTTTCGCGCAGGGCCACCACCAGGCGGTCGGCGAAGAAGGCCAGCAACTCGCCGTCCAGGGCGGCGTTGTCCAGGTTGAGCTGGCCGCGCGCCACCAGGAACAGGTCGCCGAGGTCCAGGCGCAGACCGTTTTCCACCACCAGGCGGATGACGCCCAGGGCGGCACGGCGCAGGGCGTACGGATCGCGGGACCCCGTGGGCTTCTCATCGATGCCGAAGAACGCCACCAGGGTATCGATCTTGTCGGCCAGGGCCACCGCCACGGAGACGGGGGCGGTGGGGCAGCTGTCACTGGGGCCCAGGGGCTTGTAATGGTCGGCGATGGCCTCGGCCACGGCCGCGTTCTCGCCCTGCTCATAGGCGATGTAGCGGCCGACGACGCCCTGCACCTCGGGGAATTCGCCCACCAGGCCGGTCACCAGATCGGCCTTGGCCAGGCGGGCGGCGCGACGGGTGGCGTCCACGTCGGCATGGATGGCCCGCGCGATGACGGCTGCCAGGCCCTCCACCCGGTGGACCTTGGCCGCCGTGGTGCCCAGCTTGGCATGGAAGGTGATCTCGGCCAGCTTCTTGGCCTGGTCTTCCAGCGGCACCTTGCGGTCCAGGTCCCAGAAGAACTTGGCGTCCGACAGGCGGGCGCGCAGCACGCGCTCGTTACCCGCCACGACCGCCTTGCCGCCGTCCTCGGTGGTGCGGTTCGCCATCAGGATGAAGCGCGGCGCCAGCTTGCCGTCACTTGTCTCCAGGGCGAAATAGCGCTGGTGCGTGCGCATGGAGGTGGTCAGCACCTCCGCCGGCACGTCCATGAAGGCCTGATCGATGGTGCCGATCAGGCCCACCGGCCATTCCACCAGCCCCGCCACCTCATCCAGCAGGCCGGGGTCGTCGCGCAAGCTCAGGCCCTCGGCGGCGGCGAGCGCGTTGGCCTGTTCCAGGATGCGGGCCTTGCGCGCCTCACGGTCCAGCACGACGAAGGCGCCGGCCAGCTTTTGCTGGTAATCGGCGAAATCGGTGATGGTCAGCGTGTCCGGCGCCAGGAAGCGATGGCCGCGCGTGGTGTTGCCATAGGGCAGGGTGACGGCCGTGGGCTCCCCGCCCAGACAGACGTTGCCCTCCGACGCCTCGGGCGCCGGCTCGGCCGTCTTCAGGGTGAGGGAACCCGGCACCACCGCGCCGTCGAACAGCGCCAGGATGGACTGCAGCGGCCGCACCCAGCGGAAGGTGTTGTTGCCCCAGCGCATGGACTTGGGCCAGGGCAGCTCGCGGATGGCGGCGTCGATGATGCCCGGCAGGGCGTCGACCGTGGCCCCGCCCGGCTTTTCCACCACGGCGAACCAGAACACGCCCTTGCCCGTGTCGCGCTGTTCGCACTGGTCCAGGCTGGCGAGACTGGCGCCACGCAGGAAGCCCTGGACGGCCGCGTCGGGGGAACCGACGCGCGGGCCCTTGCGCTCATCCCGCACATCGGCCTGGCGTACCGGCAGGCCGGTCACGGCCAGGGTCAGGCGGCGCGGGGTGGAATGGGCGATGGCGTCGGTGAAGGCCAGGCCGGCATCAACCAGCTTGGTGGTCACCAGGCGCTTGAAATCGTCCGCCGCGCGCACCTGCATGCGGGCGGGGATTTCCTCGGAAAACAGCTCGATCAGCAGCTCGGCCATGGTTCAGGCCCCCTTACCGGAAACGGGCCCAGGCAGGGTCCAGTCCACTTTCTTGTCGCCCTTGACCCACTCTTCGCAGCAGGCCTTGGCCAGGTTGCGGACGCGCAGGATGTAGCTCTGCCGCTCCACCACGGAAATGACGCCGCGCGCGTCCAGCAGGTTGAAGTTGTGCGAGGCCTTGACGCACTGCTCATAGGCCGGCCAAGCGAGGCCGCGCTTCAGCAACTCGGCGCACTCATGCTCCGCATCCTCGAAATGGCGCAGCAGCATGGCGGTGTCGGCGGCCTCGAAGTTATAGGCGCTCTGCTCCCGCTCATTGCGGTGGTAGACGTCGCCGTACTTCACGCCCTGGCCGTTGAAGTCCAGGTCGTACACGTTCTCGACGTTCTGGATGTACATGGCCAGGCGTTCCAGGCCGTAAGTCAGCTCGGCCGCGACCACCTCGCACTCGATGCCGCCGACCTGCTGGAAGTAGGTGAACTGCGTCACTTCCATGCCGTCGCACCACACCTCCCAGCCCAGGCCCCAGGCGCCCAGCGTGGGGCTTTCCCAGTCGTCCTCGACGAAGCGGATGTCGTGTTGCGCCGGGTCGATGCCCACGCGGCGCAGGCTTTCCAGGTAAATCTCCTGCACGTTGGCCGGCGAGGGCTTCAGGATCACCTGGTACTGGTGATGCTGGTGCAGGCGGTTGGGGTTCTCGCCATAGCGGCCGTCCTTGGGCCGGCGCGACGGCTGCACGAAGGCGGCCTTCCACGGCGTGGCGCCCAGGGCGCGCAGGGTCGTGGAGGGATGGAAGGTGCCGGCCCCCATCTCCATATCGTATGGCTGGAGGATCAGGGCCCCCTGCTCCGACCAGAACTGGTGGAGCGTCAGGATAAGTCCCTGGAAACTGAGCTTCGCCGCGCCTGAGGCCGCCATTGCCTGACCGTCTTCACACTGGAAGGGCGGAAAAGGAACTTTTGGGCTTCGAAAACCCGTCCTCCCCGGCCCTTTGTTGCGTTGCGGCGCACCTTACAAGGCGGGCGAACCCCAAATCAAGGCGGCGACCGGCGCGTTTCCCGCATGCGCGCCCCGTTTTGACGCGGGTGTGGCACGCGTGTTCCGCAAGGGAACGGGGCGCACCGCCGCTTGATCCCGCTCAAAGCGGCGGAACCGCCGGGGGGCCTATGCTTTTCCCCCAAGAGAGCCCGCAGCACCGGGTCCCGCCTTTCCGCAATCAGGGAGTCTGCCCCCATGGACGACCAGACCGAGACGCTCGCCTTCCTGGCCCATCCGGAATCCTTCGGGGCCCGTGGCCGGGTGGAGCGTATCGACACCCACATCTCTCACGTCTTCCTCGCCGGCGACCGCGCCTACAAGCTGAAGCGTGCCGTGCGCTATTCCTATCTGGATTATTCCACGGTGGAACGGCGGCGGCATTTCTGCCTGGCGGAGTTGGCGGTCAACCGCCGCTTCGCCCCCAACCTGTACCTGGGCCTGCGCCCCGTCCTGCGCACGCCCGACGGCCTGACCCTGGGACCGGAATGGGCGGCGGGGGAGGATGAGCCGCCCCTGCCCGACGCCCAGGTGGTGGATTGGCTGCTGGTCATGCGCCGCTTCGACCAGGACGCCCTGCTGGACCGCATGGCGACACAGGGCCGGCTGACGCCGCAGCTGATGCTGGATCTGGCCGACCGCCTGGCCCGCCTGCACCGGGCGCAGCCCGGGCGCACGGAGGGCGGCGGGGCCCAGGGCCTGGCTGAGGCCATCGCCATCACCCGCGCCAACCTGAAGCCGGGCGACGCCTTCTCGGCCGCCGACATCCGCGCCTGGAACACCAAGGTGCAGGCGGCCCTGTCGGCGCAAGGCGGCCTGCTGGACGCCCGGCGGGACGCGGGCCGGGTGCGCGACTGCCATGGCGACCTGCACCTGGGCAACGTCTGCCTGGTGGACGGCACGCCCACGCCCTTCGACGCCATCGAGTTCGACCCCGCGCTCGCCTGCACGGACGTGCTGTACGACTTGGCCTTCCTGCTGATGGACCTGTGTTTCCGCGACCGCGCGGACCTGGCCAGCCTGGTGCTGAACCGCTACCTGGACCTGACGGGGGAGGATATGGCCGGACGGGAAGGCCAGCCCCTGGGCGGGCTGCCGGCCCTGCCCCTGTTCCTGTCGGTGCGGGCGGCGGTGCGGGCCCAGGTGACGGCCGCGGCCGCCCGGCGCCAGACCACGCCCACGCAAAAGACCGCCGGGGCGGTGGAGGCCGACCGCTACCTGCAGCTGGCGCTGGACTTCCTGCGCCGCGACCGGCCGCGCGTGGTGGCGGTGGGCGGTTTCAGCGGCACCGGCAAGTCCACGCTGGCCCGGGCCCTGGCCCCCCTGCTGGGCACGGCCCCGGGCGCCCGCGTGCTGCGCACCGACGTCATCCGCAAGCAGCTGTTCGGCGTGGCGCCGGAGCAGGCGCTGACCGATGAGGCCTACAGCCCGGCCGTCAGCGCCGCCGTCTACGACCGCCTGCACACCCAAGCCGCCGCCTGCCTGGCCGCCGGGCGCAGCGTCATCCTGGACGCGGTGTTCGCCGACCCCGCCGAACGCGCCCTGGCGGCGGACGTGGCGGCGCGGGCCCATGTCCGTTTCACCGGACTGTGGTTGCAAGCGCCGGAGGCGGTGCTGGCGGAGCGGCTGCACCGGCGGAGCGAGGGGCCGGCCCGGGACGCGTCGGACGCGGATATGCCCGTTTTGCTAAGCCAGATGCGCAAGGGCGCCGGCGAGGTGCGCTGGGCTATCCTGGACGCCGGTCCCACCCCGGCCACGGTGCTGCGCCAGGCGGAAGCCCTGCTGCTGCCCCCGGCGGGGGAGGCCGGCCGCCCCACCGCGGGCCGTCCCACTGCGGGAACCCCAACGGGCCGCCCCAAGGCCGGCCGCATGATCGCATCCCCTGGTCCCTTCCCTGGAATGAGGTAGCCTACGGTGGATCCCTACGCCTTGCTGGGCGTCGCCCGCGACGCCGATGAGAAAGCCATCCGCAGCGCCTACCGCGCCCTGGCCAAGAAGCACCACCCGGACCTGAACCCGGGCAAGCCGGAGGCCGAGGCCAAGTTCAAGGAGATCGCCGCCGCCTACGCCCTGTTGTCGGACGCCGAGAAGCGCGCCCGCTTCGACCGGGGGGAGATCGACGCCACCGGGGCGGAGACGGCCCCACGCGGGCCCGCTGGCGGGGGCGGCTATTACCGCCAGTACGCCGGGGACGGGGGGCACGCCCGCTATTCCGCCGGCGCCGAAGACTTCGGCGGTTTCGACCATGACGACCTGGAAAGCCTGCTGCGTCGCGCCTTCAACCAGGGCGGCGGTGGCGGTCCCGGGGGCGGCCCCCGCACCGGCGGCTTCCCCCTGAAAGGCCAGGATGCGCACTATTCCCTGACGGTGGATTTCCTGACCGCCGCCCGGGGCGCCACCCGCCGGCTGACCCTGCCCGACGGCCAGGTGCTGGACGTCACCATTCCCGCCGGCCTGAAGGACGGCCAGGCGCTGCGCCTGGCGGGCAAGGGCGGGCCGGGCGTGAACGGCGGCCCCCACGGCGACGCCTTCGTGGAGGTGGCGGTCTCACCCCACCCGCTGTATCGCCGCGACGGCGACGACATCATCATAGAACTGCCGGTGACCCTGAAGGAGGCGATGCTGGGCGCCAAGGTCAAGGTGCCCACCATCCATGGCAGCGTCATGCTGGCCATCCCGCCCCGCTCCAGCAGCGGCACCCGCCTGCGCCTGAAGGGCCGGGGCATTCGTGCTGGCCACCAGGTGGTGGAGCTGAAGGTGGTGTTGCCGCCAGGGGAGGAGCCGGAACTGGCGACCTTCCTGGAAGGCTGGAAGCCCCGGCATGACGCCGACCCGCGCGCCGGCCTGGCCGACCTGGACCGTGAGGGAGCTTGAGCCATGGGCACGCTGACCCTGTTGACGCTGGAGGCCGTGTGCGCCCGTTTCCCCGACGTGGGCGAGCAGGACATCCACTGGTGGGTGACGCAAGGCTGGGTGCGGCCCGATGGCCCCCTGGCACCGGAGCATGCGGCCGACTGGCGCTTCCACCCCGTGGACGTGGCCCGCGTGGCCCTGATCCGCGATTTGCGCCACGACATGGGCGTGGCCGACGACACCCTGCCCCTGGTGCTGTCGCTGATCGACCAGGTCTACAGCCTGCGCGCCGCCCTGCACGGCGTGGCCGGCGTGCTGGACCGTCTGCCGCCCGAGGTGCGCCAAACGGTGCTGGCCATCACGGAAGAGGTAGATCCGTCCGGTCCTTGACCCATCTCAAGGCTGCGAGCGGCCCGCCGGTATCTTCTGTCGGCGAACGAACGGCCACCGCCGTTCGCCCCCGATAGGAAGGACCATTCCCCATGTCTTTGCCCCGGACCATGAAGGCCGCCGTCGTCCATACCCTGGGTAAGCCCCTGGACATCCGCGAGGTGGCGGTGCCGGAGGTCGGCCCCGGCCAGATCCTGGTGCGCATCCAGGCCAGCGGCGTCTGCCACACCGACCTGCACGCCGCCGACGGCGATTGGCCGGTGAAGCCGCAGCCGCCCTTCATTCCCGGTCACGAGGGCGTGGGATACGTCGCCGCCGTGGGCGCCGGCGTCACCAATGTGAAGGAAGGCGACCGCGTGGGCGTGCCCTGGCTCTACACCGCCTGCGGCCATTGCGAGCATTGCCTGACCGGGTGGGAGACGCTGTGCACCGCCCAGCAGAACACCGGCTATTCCGTCAACGGCGGCTATGCCGAATACGTCCTGGCCGACCCCAACTTCGTCGGCCACCTGCCGGACAACGTGGGCTTCGAGGAGATCGCCCCCATCCTGTGCGCCGGCGTCACCGTCTATAAGGGGTTGAAGGAGACGGAAGCGCGGCCCGGCCAGTGGGTCGCCATCACCGGCATCGGCGGTCTGGGCCACGTGGCCGTGCAGTACGCCAAGGCCATGGGCCTGCACGTCGCCGCCATCGACGTCGCCGACGACAAGCTGGAACTGGCCCGGAAGCTGGGCGCCGACCTGACGGTGAATGCCCGCAAGGAAGACCCGGCCAAGCGCCTGCACAGCGATATCGGCGGCGCCCATGGCGTGCTGGTCACCGCCGTCTCCCGCCCCGCCTTCACCCAGGCCGTCGGCATGAGCCGCCGCCATGGCACCGTGGCCCTGATCGGCCTGCCGCCCGGCGAATTCGGCTTGCCCATCTTCGACGTCGTGCTGAACCGCATCACCGTGCGCGGCAGCATCGTCGGCACCCGCGCCGACCTGGCCGAGGCCCTGGCCTTCGCCGGCGAGGGCAAGGTGAAGGCGGAGGTGGAGGTCCAGCCCCTGGACACCATCAACACCATCTTCGACCGCCTGCGCGCCGGCACGGTCAACGGCCGGGTGGTGGTGACGCTGTAGGCTGAGTATCCGGCGGCGCTGGCGATATCCGTCAGCGCCGCTGCGGGCACTCGGGCTTGCCGCAGGGGGTGGAGCCGCGCGCGACGTAGGCGCCACAGATGGCGCAGGCGTGCAAATCCTCGGCGGCGGGTTCCGGCGCCCGGGGGGCCCTGGCACCCGGCGCCCGCGCGGTAGGCGCCCCACCGGCCATCTTGCGCCGCTGGGCCAGGGCACCCCACTGATAGGCTTTCCACACCAGGACGACCAACCCGACCAGGAGCACCAGCTTCGCCAGCATCAATGACTCCGCACGGCGGTGACAGGCTGGGAGAAAGGGGCATGAGTCATGGATGGGTCGTCTTGGGACAATAGATCAGGCGGCGGAGATTAAGCCGCCGCAACCCGTGCGTCAAAGCGGCATGCGCCGCTGGGGGCGTCAAAGCGCCATGTTATTGCCGTCACAGCACGCCCAGCCGCGCCAGGCGGGACAGGGCGTCGGGCGGCATCACCACCTCGCCCGCCCAATGGGCGGCGAGCGCGCCCATCTCCTCCACCGAGGCCATGACGCCGCCGCCGGTGACGGCGGAGGCCAGGCGTTCCGGCAAGCGGATTTCGGGATCCAAGGTGGCACCGGTCACCAGGCTGTCGGCCAGCAGGGCCTGGTTCAGGCGGCGCACGCCGGGCAGGGCCGCCTGGATCTGGCCATCGGCCAGGCAAGGGGCCAGGACATCGCCCGCCACCAGGATGGCCAGGGCCCGCAGCAGCCAGCCGGCGCTGTCATGGCCCCAATCCGGCACCGTGCGGGCCAGATGCTCCACCAGGTCCGCCAGGGTGGCGGGCCCGCCGGCCAGCACCGCCAGCACCGGGTGGAACAGGCGCGAGACCTCCGGATCGGGCGGTCCCAAGGGCAGGGTGAAGTCCGGCAGGGCGGCGCCGGGTTCGCCCAGGGCCACCAGGCGCAGGGCGCCCAGGCGGGCCACGCGCTGGCGGGCGTCCAGGGCCAATGGCCCGCGCACGAAGATGTCGCGGCGCAGCGGCTGGTTGGTGACGTAGTCCTTCACCGTCTCGGCCAGGGCCCGGGTGGGCGCCGCCGCCGCCATGTCCTGCTGCGCCCGGGTCATCATCAGGTCGGGGAAGTTCTCGACCCAGGCGGCGCTGCCGGCGTAGCTGAGCTTGGCCGCCGCCAGGTCGTCCGCCACCTGGGCATGGTAGGCCGGCTGCCAGCCGCTGTGCATGTATTCGTGCACCAGGTAGGGCGCCGTGGCGCCGCGCAGGCGGTCCGCCCGGGCGCTGGCGGCGGCGTTGCCGTTGAAATAGCCGGCCCCCTGGTTCAGCAGGTGCAGCAGCAGGTCGCGCGCCTGGTCGCCGGCGGCGGCCTTGGGGCCGGGCAGGGCCTGACCGTAGGCGTTCAGCAGGAACTGCACCGGCATGGCCGCCGCCCATCCCGGCAGGCAGTTGTAACTGAGATAGGCCGCCCCGCCGGGCTTCAGCCGGCGGGCGATGAGCCGGGCGATATGCTGGCGGCTTTCCGCCCCCACCCAGGTGTAGACGCCGTGCAGGGCGACGTAGTCCAGGGACGGCAGCAGGCCGGTCGCATCCTCCACCAACTCGGCGAAGTCGGCCTCGATCAGGCGGATGTTGGCCAGGCCCGCGGCCTGGGCCAGGCGCTGGGCGCCGTGGATGTGGGTGGGGTTGAAGTCGACGGCGATGACTGTCATGTCCGGCCGGGCCGCCGCCAGAGCCAGGGCCGAGAGGCCATGGCCGCAGCCCAGCTCCAGCCACACCGGGCCACGCTCCCCCGGTTGGGGCGGCGCCACACCCGCCAGCACCAGCGCGGTGTCCAGCCACAGGGGCGACAGCTCCCGGTACCAACCCCGGGTGTAGTCGATGTCGGAGGCGTAGCCCCGGGTCCAGTCGGTGGTCATGCGAAGGAAACTCTCAGCGCCTGAAACACGACTGATACGGCGCGGCCCTGGCGGCGGCAAGCCCGGCTTTAGGGGTGCGGACGCCGCGGCAGGCCCTGCCACACCCCATGCCACAGCCCGCCGGCGAAGGCCGCCAGCTTGGGCAGGCGCCCGCGTTCCATCACCGCGATCTTGATGGCGGTGGAGGCCAGGATGCGCAGTGTCCAGCCGGTCAGCGCCGGCACCGCGCGCCGGTGCAGCCGCCAGGTCCACAGCGCGTTGCGCGCCTGGAACCACCGGCGGCGGGCGGCGTGATGGGTGATTGCCAGCGCCCGGCCGCCCGCCTGGACGTGGGTGACCGCGCCCAGCCGGTGATCCACCAGGGCATCGCGCACCGCCACCAGACGGAAGCCGGCACGGCGCAGGCGCAGGGCGTATTCCACATCCACCCAGTCGATGAAGAAATCGTCGCGCAGGGGGCCGCAGGCCCGCGCGGCCTCGGCGCTGACCAGACTGCCGGACGCGGGGGCCAACAGAAGGTCGGGCAGCAGCGGACCGTCGAGTCGACGCACCACCGCCCAGCGCTGGCCGTCGGGACTGACCACCCAGGGCGAGTCGGGCCCGTCATCCGGTTCCACGTTGCGCGCCGCCAGCAAGCCGGTGTCCGGCGGGGCGGCTGCCAAGGCGGCGGCATAGGCGGCCCGCAGGCCGGGGCGCGGCACACTGTCCTGGTCCAGGAATAGCAACCAGTCGGCCCCTTGGGCCAGGGCCAAGTCCATCAGGCGGTTCTGCGCCGCCGCCAGGCCGATGTTGGCCGGATCCGCCAGCAGGGTCGCGCCCGTCGCCGCCACCGCCCGGTCCACCCGGGCGTCATCGGCGGCGTCCAGTCCCCGATTCTGTTGGAACAGGAAAACGCGGTCGGCCGCGCCGGCGGCGGCGGCCAGGCAGGTGGCGAGGCGGTCATCGGCCCGGTAGGCGACGACCAGGGCCGCGATACGGCCGGGAAACGGGGCAGCGGAGGCAAAGGTGGGGGCGTCCATGGCCATCTTGGATAGCAGCCGCCCCCGGCCTTGGCGACACCCCTTCTAAGCGGCTGGCCACCGGAGAGAGGCACCCCGCATTGCCGCTTGACCCGGGGGCGGGCTGTCCCCCATGAATCGCCTGATAACGACATGGGCGGCCCCGATGGGATGGGAACCGGCCGGTTGGGGAGCGCCGATCAGTGCCGGGTTGAACCCGGGCGCGGGGTTGGCGCTTTGTTGTTTCTGGGGACCGGGGCGCCTGAGGGCGCCGACGGGACCGAAGCTGTTTTCCAAGAGGCGGGGCAACCGGCACGTGGATCAGAAGAACCCGGACCCCCCCCCGGCAAGGGGGTCGCAAGACGCGGTGGCCGCGCATGACCTTGAAGGGGCGCCCCTCGGCGCGCACCCTGGCAGCGTGCACGTGCCCGGCACGGCCATAGACGCGGCCCCACCCCCGCCCACGAAACCCCTGCGCGGCCCCACGGGCATGGCGCTGGTCCGGGCGTTGAGCCGCATGGTGACCCATGGCCAATTCGCCGACGTGGCCAGCCGCCTGTGGCAGTCGCTGGCGCCCCGGTCGTTCTACCGCGCCTGGACCCTGCGCCGCGACGGCCCCCGCCGCACCGAGGCCGGCGAGATATCCGTGGCCCTGGCCCGCCTGCCCGCCCCGCCGCGCGTCAGCCTGATCATGCTGGGGCCGGAGAACAGCGGCCTCAAGCCCGCCGCCTGGGCCATCGCCGTGCGCCGCACGGTCGACAGCCTGACCCGGCAGATCCACGACAATTGGGAATTATGGCTGCCGGCCGACACCGCCGCCGATTTCCGCGACCCGCGCGTGAAGCGCCGGGGCGCCGGCCTGCCCGTCCTGAGCCAAGTGGAGGGCGATACCGTCGCCCTGCTGTCGCCCGGCGACCTGCTGCCCCGCCACGCCCTGGCCCTGTGCGTGCTGGCCATGGCGCAGAACCCGGACACCCAGATCCTCTACACCGACGAGGAATGGACCGACCGCCTGGGCCATCCCCTGCGCCCGGTGCTGAAGCCCGCCTTCGACCCTGACCTGCTGTACGGGTCCAGCGGCGTCTATCCCGGTCAGTTGCTGCTGATGCGCACCGCCTTGGCGCGCCGGGCCATGGCGGTGGGCCAGCAGCCGGGCCGGCTGGACCGTTACCGCCTGTTGCTGGAGGCGACGCACCTGGCGGGACGGGAGCACGTGCGCCACATGCCGCGCGTGCTGATGCGCCGTCGCCGGCCCCTGCCCCTGGGCGGGCTGCCGGCCCTGCAGGCCTTCCTGGCGACCTACCATCCCGGCGCGGTGGCCGAACCGGTGACGGAGAAGGACCCCAGGGGCGAGGGCCACACCGCCCGCCGCGTCATCTGGCCCCTGCCGGATCGCCAGCCCGTGGTCAGCCTGCTGATGCCCACCCGGGACCGGGTGGACCTGCTGCGCCCCTGTGTCGAGGCCATCCTGGGCGAGACGCGCTATTCCGCCTTCGAACTGCTGGTCATGGACCATGAGAGCCGCGACCCGGAGGCCCTGGCCTATCTGGAGTCGCTGCGCGACCGCCCGGGCGCCCGGGTCATCCCGCATCGCGGCCCCTTCAACTTCGCCGACATGATGAATCGCGCCGCCGTCACCGCCGCCGGTGAGGTGCTGGTGTTCCTGAACGACGACATGGAACCGCAGCACCCCGAATGGCTGCGCGAGCTGGTGTCGCAGGCCCTGCGCCCGGACATCGGCGCCGTGGGCCCCAAGGTGCTGTCGACCAACGGCACCATCATGCACGGCGGCATCGTGCTGGGCCTGGGCAACGGTCCGGGTGCCGCCCGCCTGGCCGGGTCGCGCTTCGCCGGGCGGCCAGGCGATACCGTGGGCGACCTGGGCATCGGCCTATGCGCCCACCGCGTCAGCGCCGTGGCCAGCGCCTGCATGGCCATCCGCCGCAGTTGCTTCGAGGCGGTGGGCGGCTTCGATGCCGACACCTTCCCCATCGCCTTCAACGACGTGGACATCTGCCTGCGCCTGGAACAGGCGGGTTACGCCACGCTGTGGACGCCCCACGCCGTCCTGACGGCGCTGGAACCCTATGCGTCCGACCGGCGGGAACGGGTGGAGCAGGAGCGCCTGGCCTTCCTGGAACGCTGGGGCGCGGCCATCGGCCACGACCGGTCCTGGAACCCCGGCCTGTCGCTGGACGGTCCGGAGGATTGGCTGGCCCTGCCCGGCCTGGTACACGGGCCGGTGACTCGTTAGTGAGCTTCCTCAAACGCCGGGCGCCGGCATCCGCCGGCTTGGCTTATCCTCAGTTTCCAGTCCGCTGACGCTCCCCGGAAACTTCCGGCGGCCCCGGTCGGGGCCTACAACCGCATGAGCCACCGCTCATACCGCTGGTGCGAGCTAACTGGACGCCGCCTTGGGCTCGGGCGGCGCATCCTCATCCGGGCCGGATGCCGGCCGGTCGTAGGTTTCGCGTTCATAGGGGTCGACCAGCGTGGCATCACCCAGGCCGGCCAGCCTCGCCAGCGGCTCCAGCGGCGGGGTGTCGGCCACCAGCGCCGCTGCAGCCTCATCCTCCGTGGGGTCGCCGGACGGGACGATGGCCCAGCCCATGCGGGCCGCCCGTTCCACCTCGTTATAGGCCAGCACGGTGCGGTTGCGGCCGCCCTTCTTGGCCTGATAGAGGGCGCCGTCGGCCCGCGCCAGCAGATCCTCCAGCGTCTCATCGGGGCTGCGCCACTGGGCCACGCCCAGGCTGGCCGTCACCTGGGCCACCTGCCCGTCGTAGGCGACCTCCATCTCCGCCAGGCTGGTGCGGATGCGTTCCGCCACCACCTGCGCGCCGGCGATGTCCGTCTCGGGCAGCAGCATCATGACCTCCTCCCCGCCGAAGCGGGCCAGCAGGTCCACGGTGCGGCAGGCCTTGGCCGCCACCGCCACCGCCGCCCGCAGCACCTCGTCCCCCATGAGGTGGCCAAAGGTGTCGTTGATGCGCTTGAAGTGGTCGAGGTCGAACAGGATGACGGAGAAGACTCGGCCGTAGCGGCGGCAGCGATCGCATTCCAGCCGCGCCAGTTCGAAGAAGCGGCGCCGGTTCAGGACGCCGGTCAGCGGATCGGTGCTGGCCAGCTGTTCCAGCTTGGTGTTGGCGGCGCGCAGATCACGGGTGCGGGCGGCGACGATGCGGCCCAGCGCCCGTTCGCGGCGCATCTGCGCCTCCGTCCGGATCGCCAGCACGCAGGCAATCAGCGCCACCAGGCCGAAAACCATCAGCAGCCGGAACCAGGCCTGTTCGTACCAGTGGGGCAAGACCCTGATATGAAAGGCCAGCTCGGCCATGGGTGGGATGGACAGCGCGTCCGCCGTGTTCTGGCCGGGCTGCGCCACCGGTTCGGCGTCAGGATCGAAACCGGCCGTCGCCTCCTGCCTGTTGGATAGGGCCAGGCCCGGCAGGTCGGTCCAGGCGCGCACCCGGAAGGTGTAATCGCCCTGAGGCAGGTTGGTGTAGACGGCCTGGGGCTGGGCGCCGTTCACCTCCACCCAATCCTCATCGAACCCATCCAGGCAATAGGCGTAGCGGGTGTCGTGCGGGGCGCGGAAGTCCAGCAGCGACAGGGCCAGCCGGATGGTCCTCACACCGGCGCCCAGGGTCAGGGTGCCGCCCGGTGGGGGCAGGCGGCCCGGCGACTGTGCCTTGTGGTTCACATCCAGAGCGGTGACGGCCAGCACGCCGACGGGCACGGATGGACGGAGCATTCCGGGGCGCATGACCGTCAGGCCGCCCATGCCGCCGAACAGCACCTCGCCCCCAGCACCTCGGGTCGCCGCCTTGATGTTGAAGGCGCGGACGATGACGCCGTCGCGGGCGCCCAGAACGCGGGGCGGGAAGCCGGGGCCGTTGAACTTCACCAGGCTGGCCGCGGCGGCGGCCCAGACGCTGCCGTCGCCGTCCACCGCCAGCGCAGATACGGCGTTGTTGGCCAGGCCCTGCGTCTCATCCACCACCAGTGGGGCGATTCCCGCGCGCCCGGCCAGCGCGTCCCGCATCTGCGCCGGCGTCAGCACGGCCACGCCACCACCATAGGTGCCGGCCCACAGATTGCCGGCGCCATCCACGACGACATCGTTGACCACGTTGTGCGGCAGGCTGCCTATCGCGCCGGCCTGCGATGCGCGCCGCAGCGTGTGGAAGCGCGGGCGCGGCAGGCCCGCCAAGTCAGCCACCGCCAGGCCGCCGGATGTGGCCAGCCATACCGTGCCCTGGGGAGCATCGGCGCCCGGGGGCACCACCAGGATCTTGTTCACCTGGTCGGCGGGCAGGCTTTCCGCATCGGCCGGATCATGGACCATATGGGTCAGGGTGCCGTCGGGCTGGCGGATATACAGCCCGTCATAGCCGCCCAACAGCACGGTGGTTCCAGCGGGCGTGGTCGCCGTCGCCAGGGACAGGACGACGACGCCGTCCAGCGCCGGTATCCAGGACGAGGTGCCGGCCAAGGTGGCGGGATCGATGCGGGTGACACCGCGCCCCCCTGCCAGCACCGCCCCGTCGGGGAGGACCGCCAGGCTGTAAATGTCCCGGCCCTGCTCCACCCCCGGCAGGACGACGTGGCGTAGGGTGCCATCGGCGGGGTCGACCACGTCGACCAGCCCGCGCCCCAGTCCCAGCCACACGCGCCCCCGCGCGTCCGTGGTCAGGGCATGCACGTCAGCATCCGCCAGGCCGACCCCGCCTGGCGGGGCGGCCTGCACGGTGGAAACCAGGCGCTGCCCCGCCTCCACCCGGTCGGCGCCCCGTTGGGTGCCCACCCAGACATTGCCGCTGCGGTCGCGCAGGAAGGCGCGCACGACGTCGCCAGCCAGCGAGGTCGACACCATTTCGGAATGCGACAGGACGCCCACCCGGTCATCGGCATCCAGCGTCAGGATGCCGACGCCGTCAGTGGCCAGCCACAGGGGACCGCCGGGCCCTTCCGGCTCGGTGATGGCGCGCACGGTGTGGCGCGCCGCCAGGCTATCCGCACCGCTGAGGCCCTTGATCGCCAGGGGGCGGCCTGTGGTGGTGTCCAGGGCGAAGGCCCCATTCTCGCCCGTACCCACCCAGACGCGGCCCTGGCCGTCCTCATACAAGGCCCAGACGTCGTCGGCCAGCACACGCGCCAGGATAGGGTCGTCCACCGGGGCGGCCACGCGGGTGAACGCCGTCTCACCCGCGCCGCGCCGGAACAGACCGGGATGGCCGCCCAGCCACAAGGCGCCCCGGCTGTCCTCCAGCACGGCGAACAGACGGGGGCTGACACCGCCGGCATCCGCATCGGCCACAGGCGATGCCGTGGCGGTACGCGGGTCGTAATGGTCCAGCCCCTGATCCGACAGCACCCAGGCGCCGCCGTCACGGGCCGGCCCCAGGGCCATGATGCGCGCGGCGGTGGCGCGGTGTGCAATGGGCACGGGCCGGAAGCCATTCGCGTCCATATCGAAGCGTACCAGGCCGCCGGCGTTCGTGCCGATCAGCAGGCCGCCGTCGTCGATGTACAGCAGGCTGCGCACATAGGCATCTGGCAGGACATAAGAGGGCGATGGCACGCCGGCCCCCTGCTTGCCAGCCGGCGAGCCGCCGCCAGCACTGGTGTCCGGCGAGCCCCGGTATATCTGGGTGCGATAGCCGTCGAACCGCACCAAGCCGCCGAAGGTGCCGAACCAGACCACGCCGTGGCGGGTCTGCGCCAGGCTGGTCACCACATCGCTGGGCAGGCGCAGGGCGGCGGGGAAATGGTCGAACTCGGGGCCGGAAAGGCGGGCCCAGGGATCAAGGGCGCCGGCGGGCCCGGGCGTTGGGGCGGCAAAGGCCGACGCGGTGGCGCAGGCAAGCAGCAGCGCCAGGCCCAACCGCCCAGCCCCCAACCGCCCAGCTAGGGCGCCCCCCGCCCGCAAAAAGCGCCGCCCAATCATGACCGGGTCCGCAATCCCTTCCCAAGAAATCGCCGCGGCGGGCGACCTACCGGCCATGGTTAACGCCAAATGATTACCAAATCCTCGACAACCGGGCGTCCAACCCGGTGTTCCTGTCGATTTTCTGCCGGGAGCGCGGCGCGAAGGCCAGGACCGGCGCGTGCCGGGACTGGTGCAAAAGGTTAGGCGTCCGCCAGCGGCGGAATTTGGAAGAACGCTTCCAGCGCCTGGCGCCCCACACCCGCCCGCAGCGCCGCCACCGCCTGGTCCAGGCGCGCATCGATATCGGGCAGGGCCTTCTCCGGCACGATGGGCACGAACATCGCCGGCCCCACGCCGCCATCCAGCCGATAGACGCGCCCGGCCCGGTGGACGGGAAGCAGGCGATCGGGCGTCAGCACGAAACGGACGCCGGCCACCAGGGCCACCTGATCCAGGAAATAGCCCAGGACCGGTCCCCCTTTCCGGCTGCGGTCCCAATGATACAGCAGCAGGTCGGCCACGCCCCGGGCGAAGGCCCGGGCCACGCCCCCCCGCCCGATCACCACCAGGCCACCGCCGACCGCGTCGTAGGGGGCCGCCAGGTTGGCGGGGCCCCAGGTGGCCGCGACGGGGCGGCTGGCGGGCAGGGCGGCGACGAAGCGGGCAGGGTCGGACAGGAAAGCGGCATCGATGTCGGCGACCACCAGTGGCGCGCCATAACGGTCCTGGATTTGAGGCAGCCGCAGGAAGCGCGCGGCCGTTAGATAGGTGAGGCGCGTTTCATGGTGCAGATCCGCATCCAGCGCCTCCGTCGACCATCCCAGGCGCAGGCCGGGGGCCGCCGCCGCCAGGAAGTCGACGTCATCCGTCGCCGGGTCGCAGATATGGACATGCAGGCGGGCGCCGGCGGCAACGGCGGCGATGGAGGCCGCCAGGAAGGGCAGGAAGCGGCGCACATAGCGGCTGTCGGCCGCCACCAGCACCACGGGCTCGTCGGCGTCGCCCGGCGCCGTCCGCCCCCAATCCAGCGTGGCGTCGAAGCCCGCGTGCAAAGGGGCGGCCGCTGCGGTCCAGCGCTGGAAATCATCACCCAGGGGAACCTGGGCGGCGAAGGGCAGGGCCTGTTCCAGGCCGGCGAAACATTCCCGTGCCCGCCTCTCATGCCCTAGGCGCAGGGCGACGCATCCGTCCAGGAAGGTGAACCAGGGGTCCAGCAGAGGGTCGCGCCCCATGGCCGCCGCCGTCACGGCCGCCACCAGCCGGGGCAGGCGCGCCGCGCCATCGGGTTTGCCCAGCAGATGGTTGCCGGTCTCCAGCGCCAGGTAGTAGGCGCTTTTCCAGAAATAGTCCCGCGCCCGCCATTCCGTCGCGACCCAGGCGACCAGGCGGCCCAGGGCGCCCCACGCCTGATCCGTCACAGGCGCGACGTCGGCCAGCAGGCGGGCCAGGCGGTGGCAGTCCTCCATCCCCGCCGCGCCGGCGCCCGGAACCAGAGCCTGGACATCGGGCAGAAGGGCCGCCGCAGCCGCGATATCGCCGCGGGCGACCAGCAAGGTGGCGCGGTTGCTGGCCGCCGCCGCACGCAGGTCCGGCGCCAGGTCACCCATGGCCATGAGAGCTGCGTAAGCGGACACCGCCTCGCCGTCCTGCTGGTCCTGATGCAGCAGGCGGGCACGGGCGAACAGCAGGTCGGGGCGGTCCGGCGCCAGCGCCAGGGCGCGATCGAGGGCGGCCAGCGCCTGGTCCGGCCGGTCCTGACGCTCACGCAGCTGCCACAGCGCCTCACACGCCATCAGGTTGGCGGGGTCGCGATCCAGCACCGCCTGGAAACAATCGGCGGCGGCCTCCAGCCGGCCCAGACCGGCCAGCACCTGGCCCAGACCGAAGCGGGCGGGCAGCAGATCCGGCGCCAGCGCCAGTGCCGCCTCATAGGCCGCGGCGGCGTCCTGCGCCCGGTCCTGCTTGTGCAGCAGCGCGCCCTGGGCCTGCAGGCCTTGCGCCGCCATCGCGGGATCGCTCGCCGGCAGCCCGGGGACGGCCAGCCCGGCCTGGTAGGCCGCCAGCGCCGCGTCGTCCTGCCCCAGCGCCTCCCGCACCCGGCCCAGCGTGATGTGGGCCCCGGCCGCGGTCGTCCCTGTCGCCAGGGACAGGGCGCGAGCCAAGGCGGCCGCCGCCGCGTCCAGGCGCCCCAGAGCGTGAAGGCAGCGCCCCTGGTCCAGGGCCAAGGCTGCGTCCGCCGGCGCCAGCCGGGCGGCGCGTTCGAACAGGCCGGCCGCCTCATCCTTGCCGCCTGGCTCGGCCCGGCCGGCCAACAGCCGCGCCAGGGCTGCCAAGGCCTCCGCCTGGTCCGGCTGCTGGGCCAGGACGGCACGGAACTGCAGGATGGCGGCCTCCGCCCGGCCGGACGCCATCAGCGCCTTGGCCAGGGTCAGGCGATAAGCCACGGCCTCCGGCCGCAACGCCAGCGCCCGCTCCAGCCCGGCCGCCGCCGCGTCGAAGTGGCCGGCCTGCGCATCCAGCACGCCCAACAGGTAAAGGGCGTCGGGGGTATCGGGCGCCGCAGCCAGGATCCGGCCATAGAGGATGCGCGCCTCGGCCAGGCGGCCCGCCTGATGATGATCCAAGGCGGCCTGCAGCGCCTCAGCGATGGTCGCCACGGCGACACCCCTTTCCCCAAAATGCCCCAGAGAGCCCCTTCCCCACGCCGCTGGCGCGAGGACCGACTTATGGTAAACTAACGATAGTCGACGCAGTCTCGATCAAAGAGGCCAGGCCGCACAAGCATGTCCAGGGAAACGGCATCACCGCCGGCCCTTATCCCCGACGTCCGGCGCCGCCCCCAGGAGGGCCGGCGGCCGCGTGACGCTGACCAATCCCGCCGCTATCGCGCCACCCACCAGAAGATCGCCCAGCTGAACGAGGCCGTGCGCGCCCTGGGCGCCGATTGCGCCCGCACCCTGGCGGCGGAGCCGCACGTGGACGAGGCGTATGCCACCCTGCGCCGCCTGTCGCCCCTGTTCAGCGAGGTCCTGTCGTTCGTCGCCGTCATCGGCACCCAGGTGGACGCGTTGGAGGAACCGCGCCGCACCGAAGCGATGGAGCAATTGGCCCTGCTGGAACGCCACTTGGCCCGGCTGGAGCTGGAGACCAGCGCCACGCTGATGGATCAGCTGGCGGCGTCGACCGAGCCACGCGCCCTGGGCACGCGCCATGTCCTGGAGCGCTGGCTGGCGGGAATGGAGGGGCTGGAGGCGAAGCTGGACCAGGACGGCCAGGCGCGGCTGGAGCATATGCGCGCCCTGGCGCGGGCGGTGGCCGATGGCTGCCCCGCCCTGCCCGACTTCTCCACGGCGCAAACGCCGTCCGGCGAGGGCGGCCGGGTGGATGCCGTCCCCTTGCTCGCCCGTGCACCCCCGGCGTCCCGGCCGAACACGGGCGCCGTGCAACTGGCTTTCCGCACCGGTGAGAAGGGGGTGCATATCGACCCTGGCCAGTCGCACAACCTGGCAGCGGAGGTGCGGCGGCTGAAGCTGCAGGTGGCCATCGCCGCCGTGCTGGACATCACGCCGGCCAACGTGGCCCTGGTGTTGACCGGCCGTGACCCTTTCCGCACCGTCCAGGCCACGGCCCTGGCCGACGTGTTGCGCCGGCACATCGGCGCCGACCGGCTGGTGGTCAGCGGGCCTTGAGCCTCACACTTCCTCGCGGCGAGCGTGGGCCAGCAGCCAGCTGCCCAGCAACGCCAGGGCGACGGCGCCGCCGGTGGCCGACACGGCCACCCACCCACCCAGGTCCCATGCCAGGCTGGCCACGGCCGAGCCGCAGGCGCCGCCCACGAAATAGGTTGTGAGGTAGACCGTGGTGACCCGGCCCCGGGCGCCATGATTGCCCGCGTAGATGACGCTCTGGTTGGTGATCTGCAGGCCCTGCACGCCAATGTCCAGCAGCAGGATGCCGGCGGTCAGCGCGATCAACGACCAGTGGGTCAAGGCCATCAACCCCCAGGCGGCCAGGCAGGCGGCGGCGAACAGGCCGGTGGCGGCGTGGGCATGGCCCCTGTCGGCCAGGCGGCCCGCCCGGCTGGCGGCCAGCGCGCCGGCCAGGCCCGCCAGACCGAACAGGCCAATGGTGGCCTGGTCGAAATGATAGGGCGCGTCGCTGAGCACGAAGGTCAGGCCGGTCCACAGCACACTGAAGCCGGCGAAGCCCAGAGCCCCCATCAGCGAGCGCCAGCGCAGCACCGCGTCCGTGCGGGCCAGGTGCAGGACGGAGGCCATCAACCGGCCGTAGGGGATGCTGGGACGGACGGGGTCGGCCGGCAGCGCGCGCGCCAGCAGGGCGCCCAGCACCGTCATCACGACAGCGGCGGCGATATAGACGGCGCGCCAGCCGGCGTAATGGGCGATGGCGCCGGCGATGGTGCGGGCCAGCAGGATGCCCAGGATGAGGCCGCTCATGACCGTGCCCACGGTGCGGCCCCGGCTGTGATCCGGCGCCAGGGACGCGGCGAAGGGCACCGCCACCTGGGCGGCGCAGGACAGCACGCCCACGCCCAGCGAGGCGGCGGCGAAGATGAGGAAGCCGGGGCTGGCCGCGGCCGCGAGCAACAGGACGATGCACAGGGCCAGCAGGGTCAGGATCAGGCGCTTGCGATTGTGGGTGTCGCCCAGCGGCACCACCAGCAGCAGGCCCAGGGCATAGCCCACCTGGGTCACCGTCACCAGCATGCCCGCCGTCCCCATGCCCACCTGGAAGGTGGCGGCGATGTCGGCCAGCAGCGGCTGGACGTAATAGATGTTGGCGACGACGGCGCCACAGGTGATGGCGAACAGCAGGGTCAGCCCGGCGGACAGGCCGCGCGACGCGGTTTGCTCAGGTGTCGGCTGGCCAGGTGCAACCTGGCCGGGTGTGGTTTCGGACGACACGGTCATGGGACGGCGGACCTGTGCTGGGAACAAGGACAGCCGTCTTCAGTACCGAGGATCGCTCAAATAGGAAACGGTTAGTTTCGAAAACCAGCCGCGCCCCGGGCGGGGGGCCTCGGGCGGGGGGTGACGGCAGCTTTTTCAGTCCGCGTCCACCACCCGCAGCAGAGGCCAGCGTTCCAGCCAGCGCTTCTCGCGCACCCGCTGACGCAGGATTTCGCGCTTGGCGCCCCTGAAGGCCGGCGTGGGGCGGATGAGGCGCCCGAACAGGTCGTCCAGGCCGAAGGGCGCCAGGACCTCCAGCGCATCCTGCGGTGTCAGGCGCACCGCCACGGCCGTGGCCGTTTCCGGCCAATGGCGCAACGCGTCGGCACAGCCGGTATAGGGCGCGTCCCCATTGCGGCAATGCATGCGGGCCTGGTTTTTCACCGACCAAGGGACATCGGGCGCCAGGGCTAGCAGGCGGTCGGTCAGGTCGCGATCCACCGCGATGGACGGGCACGCGGCGTCGAACCACACCACATCCACGTCGCTGTCGGGCGCCTCGCCCGCCGTTTCGGGGACGGCCTGTTGGCGGTGCAGCTGATCCCACACGGCGTTGCGCACGAAGCCTGCGCCAATCCAGCAATCCGGCAGGTCCAGAGTGCGGACATGGGCCAACAGCCCCATGCGCCAGGCATCGTCCCGGATCACCGCTTGCAGGCGATCGCCAAAAGTGAGCTGGTGCATGCGATCCGTCCCATCCTGCGCGGAAAAAAAAGAATGGGCCCCGCCGGTTAGCCGGCGAGGCCCCTGAAAGATATAGGTCTTTCCTCATAAGGAGTGAGGCCGCAAAAGGTCACACCCCCAAAATGTCGCATTTATGCAATTTACGCGACCTCAGAACTTCTTGCGCACCGAGACGAACACGGCGGCCGGCGCGCCGGCCTGCAGCGTCTGGAAGGAGCCCGTCGGGTCGCTGACGGTGTAACCGTTGGTGCCGATGGACGAGACGTAGTGGCGGTCGAACAGGTTGGTCACGTTGCCCTGGATTTCCAGGTCACGCTGCCAGCCGCCGCCCTGGAAGCGGTAGCCGAAGCTGAGGTCCACGGTCATGTAGCCCGGGACCTTGCCGTCGTTGATGTAAGTGTAATAGCGCTCGCTCATATAGTTGCCAGAGACGGCGCCGAACAACATGCCGTTATCGAACGACAGCTCAGCCTTCACCATGTTCTGCGGGCTGTCCACGGTGATCTTGCCCTTGGTAGCGGCGTACAGGGTGCCGTCGCCGTTCCGGGTGTCGTCGTCGTAGGTGGACTTGTTGTACGAGTAGGAACCGTACAGCGACCAGTTCTTCACGAACTTCCAGGTGCCGGCCAGTTCGATACCCTTGGAGGTGACGCCGCCCACGTTGGACAGGGCCGACGGGTTGCCCTGGATGCCCGAGCCCACGGTGGTGGCCAGCAGGCGGTCGTGGAAGCTGACGTAGTAGGCGGCGGCCACGGCCTCGAACGTGTCGACATGGGCGCGGGTGCCCACTTCGAAGGCGTCGGAGGTTTCGGGCTTCAGCTTGTCCTTGATGGCGTTAAAGCCGGACTGGGTGGTGGAGAACGGACCGTCGGTGTGCGAGCTGACGAAAGCGCGGGCGTTCTTGGCGTAGTCGCCGAACAGCTCGGCCTCGTCGGTCAGCTGGTAGTTGAAGCCGATCTGCGGCAGGAAGCCCTTGGACGTGTCGATGGAGCCGTTGATGATGTCGCTGGCCGAGGTGTAGCGCTGCGTCTGGCTCTCGTTCTCGACCTTCATTGACTTGAAGCCGTAGTTGATCTTCAGCTTGTCCAGGGCCTGCCAGGTGTCCTGCAGGTGGAACACATAGGTCTTGGTGTTGAAGGCGTACTGCCACTGGGTGGCGAAGGGGTTCTCCTGGAACTCATCGGCCGTGCGGCCGGGGCTGTTGATGCCCAAGCCGTAGAAGCGGCGGGCCTGGTCGAAGTCGTTGTTTTCGAACCACAGGCCGCCTTCGATGGTGTGGTCGGCCAGGGTGTAGGTCAGGCTGTCCACCGTGCCGATGCGGGATACCGTGTATTCCGTGGTGCGCATGGAGATGGGCGAGCCACCGAAGGCGGCGGGGGTCGCCAGGTAGGGCGTATCCCAGGTGCCCATGCCCTTGTCATGATGGCCATAGACCATGGCCTTCAGCGACAGGCGGTCGTTGATGGGGTATTCCAGCTGGGTCGAGCCGATGATGTCTTCACGGTTGCCGGCGCCGTCGAAGTAGACGTCGTCGGGCGTGGAGTAGGGTGCTGGAATAGGCCTGCCCGCCTGGTAGGCGGTCGCGATGGCCTTGGCCAGCGTGTAGTTGTCCGAGATGTTGTCCAGCTTGTAGCCGAACTTGCCGATCAGGGCCAAGGACAGGTCCTGGTAGTCGTTCTCATGCCGGTCGGAGTAGTTGACCATGGTGGTCAGCGTGCCCTCGCCCACCGGCTGCACGAACTTGCCGTTGGCCTGTTGCTGCCACTGCTCGCCCTGGCCCTTCCACTTGTTGCCGTGCTGGTAGTCGTAGCTGAGGTAGCCGCGGCCGCCGCCGTCGATCTCACCCGTTTCGATGCGGCCGAAGGCCCGCACCGTAGCGTTGCTGCCGTAGCTGACGGCGGCCAGGCCGCCCGCGGTGGTCTCCGGATCGGCCGACTTGAACTTCAGCGTGCCGCCCAGGTTGGAGGTGGACGCGGTGTCCAGGGCGCCGGTGCCCTGGGCCATCTGGGTAACGCCCAGATTCTCGGACGAAATGGCGCGGCTGATGTGCAGGCCGTTGTCGTTGGCGTAGCTCATGTCACCCAGCGGGATGTCATCGAGCGTAAAGCCCAGCTGGTTCTGGTTGAAGCCGCGCACGGAGATGCGCACCGCCCATTCGTAGGCGCCGTAGGGATCGGCGGCCTGGTAGTTCACGCCCGGCAGCTTGGAGATCACCTTGATGGGGCTGGCGCCCGGAACGGCGATCTGCATGTCCATGGGCGTGATAGCCTGCACCTGGCGGGTTTCGCCCCGGCCGAACACGACGATTTCCTGCAGCGTGTCGGCATCCGCCGCGGCGTCCGGCGCCGTCTGCGCGAACGTGGCGCTCGAAATACCGAGGATGAGCAGAGACACACCCGCCAACAACCGATTCTTCAGCATCGAATTTCCCCCTTCGATTTATTTAAAATCTTCCCCATCCGGTAATACACAGAAGTGATATGGCCACCTTTATGCCCGGCTTGAAAGCGCATGCTGCATAGCAACACGATGTGAATATTTTAAGACAATGCGATTACCGATCCGTTTACTGGAAACGGTGTGACATTTTGGTATACGGCCCTCGTCAGACGGGTTGTAGGCGCTCCACCTCGGGGGTGGCCGTGGCCAGCACCCGCCAGCGGCTAGTGTGCGCGCTCAGCGCCAGCGGGGCGGCGGCCCCCAGCGGCAACAGCGACAGGGCCCGGCGGCGGCTCACCAAGGTCATGGACGATCATCCGGCGAGGGTTGGGGAGACCGTCCGTTACGCCATCCGCTTGAAAAGACGGCGACATATTGGTTAACGATTCATGACCATCTGGGCACCGACGTCCGATGCTGGCGTCACCAGCCCGGCTGGGGCACCTTAGGCGCCAAGGGCCGATGCCCCAGGAGAGAAGTCATGCGTATCGTTCTGTTCAAGGGCCAGTCGCAGTACGGCTCGCTTCGGCTGCATATCGACCAGCTGGCGGCGGCCCTCGCGGCCATGGGGCACGAGGCCATCGTGATCGACCTGCTGCTCCCCGATGGAATGGCGCGGCTGAACGCCGCACTCAGCCAGCCGGTGCAGTTCTTCTACTCCCTGAACGGCATGGGGGTGGATATGCGCGTCGGCGACCAGACGCTGTACGATGCAGTCGACAGCCTGTTCATCACCCTGCATGTCGACCATCCGGTGCATCTGTGGCCCCGGCTGGAGATCAAGATGGACCGGCGGCTTATCGTCAGCTTCCTCGACGAAAGCCATGTGAAGCTGGTGCGCGACAGCTTCCCCCCCGAACATTTCGCCGCGCTGTCGCTGATGCCGCCGGGCGCCAACACCAGCATTCCCCCAGCCATGCCGGACGAGGAAACGCTGTTCCAGGACTGGGCGGCGCGGCGCGACATCCCCCTGCTGTTCACCGGCACCTACCGGGGCACACCCCGGCGGGAATGGCACACCGCCGAGCGCAACTTCGTCACCACCCTGTTCGACGATGCCGCCGATCTGGCGCTGAGCCAGGACACGCTGTCGCTGGAGGACGCCATCGACCAGGTGGTGGCCGCCCGCGACACCAGCCTGACCCCCGCCAGCCGCACCCAGTTGATCCGCAAATCACGCGAGGTCTACCGCTATGTGGAAGCCTATCGCCGGCACCAGTTGCTGGTGACCCTGAACGCCGCCGGGGTGCCGCTGGTGGTCTATGGCAAAGGATGGGAGGACCGGCCCTTCCCCGCCTTCGATTGGCGGGGCGAAGGCAGCTTCGAGGAGACGCTGCGCCTGCTGCGCCGCACCCGCCTGGTACTGAACAGCAACAACAACTTCGTCGCGGGCGGGCACGAACGGGTGTTCGCGGCGCAGGTCAACGGCGCCGCTGTGGTGTCCGACATCAGCCGCTACTACGACCGCCACTACACCGACGGACGTGACATGCTGTTCTATCGCTGGACCGCCCTGGAAACCCTGCCCGGACGCATCGAGGCGGCACTGGCCGACCCGGCCGGCTTGGCGGCCGTGGCCCAGGCGGGCTTCCGCCAGGCCGCCGCGCACCATACCTGGGACGTCCGCGCCCGCCACATCCTGGATTTGTTCGCGGCCGTCAACATCCTGACCCGCTGAATCCCGATCCACTGAATCCTGATCCACCGACCGGGGTGGGGTCGGTGACCCGCTGCGTCATAGTGGCGCAGTGGGCCGGCCCGCGCGCCATGAAAATCATTATCAGTATAAGGCTGGCATCGCTCCTGGCGTTCATGTCAAACGATGATCGGCGTTAAGGCCGGATCAACAAGGACCAAGTGGTTCCGCCGGATTCCCGTGCCGATTGCGTCAAAACTAACAGAATGTTTAATTTATAACGTCGTCGTTAGTCGACCGAATCCCCAGACAATTTCTTTCCCAGTAATAATACCGAAATAAACAATCAACTAAAATTTAACGTGCACCCCCAAGGCGCGAAACCTAGTGAAGCGCCACGTTTTTCATGGGGAGCCGAAAAATGTTCAACAAAACAAGAAGCAGCCGCCGTTTCCTCCGCGCCGCCTTGTTGGCCGGCAGCGCCGTGGGCTTGGCCTGGACCGGCGGGGCCTGGGCTGCACCCGCCGCCGCCATGGACGCCGGCGCCAATGGGGACGCGGGCAGTGGGGGTACCGGCAGTGGGGACACAGGCGGGGGCGCCAGCCGGTCCACCGCCGGCACCGGCTCGGAAGGTGTGGACGTGGACACCATCCTGATCGAGGCGGAGCGCAACCGCGCCGCCGCCGAGGCGCCCGTGAAGGCATCGCTGGATCAGAACCAGCCGAAATCCTTCATCAGCCGCCGTTACATCGAGCAAGCGACGCCCGAGACCGGCGATTTCACCACCACCGTCCTGATCGCGCCCAGCATTGGTGGCATCGCCTCCAACGGCGGCGGCGTTGGCGAGACCAACAAGGTCACTCTGCGTGGCTTCGCCGACGGTCAGTTCAACCTGACCTATGACGGCATGGCCTTCGGCGACACCAACGATCCCACGCACCACCCCGCCTCGTACTTCCCGGCGTCCACCATCGGGTCGGCCGTCGTGGACCGCGGCCCGGGTGCGGCGGGCGACCTGGGCCAAGCCAACTTCGGCGGCGCCATCCATTATTTCTCACCCACCGTGGACGACAAGTTCGGCCTGTCGCAGAAGATTACCTTCGGCTCGTTCAACACCCAGAACTTCGTTTCCACCATCCAGACCGGCAAGCTGGACGAGCTGGGCGGCACCAAGATCCTGCTGAACTTCGATGAGCGGCAGTCGGACGGCGAGCTGAGCTTTTCCGGCGGCGACGCCCAGAACCAGCTGATCAAGATCCAGGTCCCCATCAGCGAGAAGTGGCAGGCGACGCTGTTCGCCACCCATAACCGTACCCACTTCTACCAGTCCGACGCCGGCCCCGGCGAAACCTGGGCCCAGGTCGTGGCCTACGGCAAGGACTTCGCGCTGAACGACAATCCCAAGGACGAGCATTACTACAAGTACAACCAGCAGCGTAAATCCAGCGACTTCGACTACATCAACCTGAAGGGCGATCTGGGCGACGGCTATAGCGTCGACAACGACGCCTATACCAATTTCTATTCCAACCAGACGGAATCGGTGAACGATGTCGCCGGCCTGGTGGGGGCGGTCAACACCTCCACCGTCGGCAACAAGAACCTGCCCAAGACCGACATCGGCGGCTACAGCAAGGGCAACCGCTACCGCGTCTTCGGCGACATCCTGCGCGGCAACAAGGACTGGACCTTCGGCACGCTGAAGGTGGGCGGTCTGGTGGAAACCTCCAGCACCGACCGGCACAACCTGCTGCAGGACCTGACGCAGGGCATCGACGACCTGAAGTATTCCAGCCTGACGGCCCCGGTGGTGAAGAACGTCTCCAACGTCAAGACGCTGGAGGACAGCTCGTGGTTCCAGTACCAGCTGTTCGCCGATTTTGAGCTGCGCCCCATCGAGCGGCTGACCATCACCCCGGGCGTCAAGTACGTCAACTTCGACCGCACCGTGGACGCCGCCATGGAGAACAGCGGCGTGACCAACTTCACCCGCGGGCCGCTGCACGGCGACAATGTCTATGACAAGACGCTGAAGTTCCTGACGGCCAACTACAAGATCACGCCGGATGTGGCGGTCTACGCCCAGTACGCCACCGGCTTCCTGATCCCGTCCCTGTCCACGCTGTATGTGAACAACCTGGACCTGAATGCCCTGAAGCCGCAGGAAACCACCAACTACCAGCTGGGTGCGGTGTGGAGCCGCGACAATGTCACGGTCGACGCCGATATCTACAGGATCGATGTCACCAACCTGTCGGTCGCCGACCCCACGGGCCAGTTCTACGTCAACGCCGGCAATGCCCGGTACAGCGGCGTGGAAGGCCAAGCGGCCTACAGCTTCGACAACGGCGTGACCTTCTTCGTCAACGGTTCGATCAACGCCGCCAAGGATCTGACGGCGCACCAGGGCCTGACCAAGGTGCCAAAGTGGACGGACGCCGTCGGCGTGCTGTTCAACCAGGGCCCCTGGCAGATGACGCTGAGCCGCAAGCAGGTGGGCCGCCAAGTCGTGGCCTATAACGGCAACACCGCCACCACCACCGCCGACGGCACCTTCCTGGCGCCGGGCCAGGCGTGGGAGATCCCCGAGTACACCACCACCGACGCCTCGATCTCCTACGATTTCGGCATGGTGCGGCTGAAGCTGGCGGCCTTCAACCTGGCCAACGACCGGGCCATCACCACCTATGGCGGCGGCCTCTACACCTTCCAGGCCGGGCGCCAGATCCAGGGCACCGTCCAGGTCAAATACTGAGCCTGGGCGCAACCGTCGGGGGCGGCCGCCTTGCCGCCCCCTTTCCCATTTTCAGGATTCCCCCAATGATCCGCCCCACCCGCCTGCTGGCGCTTGCCGGCGCCTGCCTGTCCTCTGCCCTGCCCGCCGCCCTGCCCGCCCGGGCGGCGCCCGCCGACGATCCGGTGGTCTTCCACTTCGCCACGGTGGGCGACAGCCGCCAGGATCCGGAGGATCCGCGCCTGACCGTGCATGATGCCCCGTTCCTGCAGGCGACGCGGCAGCTGGCCCGCATCAGCCGCGAGGTGCAGGCGGCCCACGCCCAGGCCTTCATCTTCCTGGGCGACATGGTCATGGGCTACACCCCCGACCGGCCCCTGCTGGACCGCGAATACGCCTATTGGCGGGGCATGATGGCCCCGCTGATGGAAACGGGCATCTACGTTCTGCCCGTGGCCGGCAACCATGAAACGGAAAGCAAGGTCAAGCAGCCCAACGGCAAGACCTTAAAGCTGGCCAACACCGCCAATGAGGATGCCTGGCGGGCGAACATGGGCGACCTGGTGCTGGACGTCCCGCTGTGGCAGCGCCTGACGGGCATGCCCGCCACCCATTGGTCGGTGGACAACACGCCGGCCATCGGCACCGATCGCATCACCAGCGACCAGCGCCAGCTGACCTACAGCTTCGACACCGGCCCGGTCCACATCGCCGTCATCAACACCGACCCCAGCGGCGCCGACGGCACGGCACCTGTCGCCTGGCTGGAGGCCGACCTGACGGCGGCCGAGGCGCGCGGCGCCACCCACATCTACATCTTCGGCCACAAGATGGCCTACAACTACGACTTCCCCGTGCCGAAGGACAAGGCGGGCAAAGCCGAGAAGGAAACCGGCCTGGAAACGGGCGGCGAGGCCATGCGCGACACCTTCTGGCAGATCGTGGAACGCCACCACGCGACATATTTCTGCGGGCATGAGCATATCTTCCACGCCTGGCAGCCGACCAAGGCGCAGGGTGGGCAGGCCTGGCAGGTGATTATCGGGTCCGGCGGGTCGCCCCTGGCGGCGGTCAAGGCGGGCGGCACGGGGGAGATGGACCGCCTGTACGCCTGGGCGGAAGTCTGGGCTTATCGCAGCGGCCGCACCCACGTCGCCATCCACGGCTTCGACGACGGCGACGCCGCCAGCCGCACCCTGGAGGAATGGGACATCCCCGCCGGACGCTGAATCCCCTTCTACCCCAACAAGCGCTGGAGTTGGATGGCCATGGCCTCCAGCGCCAGTTCGGGTTCCAGCCGGTATTTCTCCAGCGCGAACAGACGATGCGACGGGAACCAGGGGCGCACCGGGGTGCCCAGGGTCGTCCAGTCGCGCGAGGCGAAGCGCCAGCAGGGGGTGCCCACCGCCCCCGCCATTTCCCCCACCGCCGTGGCGGCGCCGATCACCAGGTCGCAGGCGGCCGTCAGCGCGGCGGCCGTTTCCAGATCGTCGCGCAGGTCGGCATCGGCGAAGCGATGGACCGTCAGGCCGTGGTCGCGCTTCAGCGCCGCGATCTCCTCCACCGCCGGCTGATAGTGCAGGCTGACCGCCATAACCCCCGGTAGGGACAGGATGGACCGCCACTGCGACAGCGTGGAATAGGCGCGCGAGCGTTCGGTGCTGAGCTGGCCGGAACGCCAGGCGATTCCCACCACCAGGGCGGGCCCGGCAGCCAGTTCCGCCAACCGGCCCCGCCAGTGGGCAACTCGCACGGGATCGGGCAGCAGATAGCCTGCCGCCGTCCCGTCGCGGGCAAAGTCCGCCAGCGTCGGCGCCAAAAGGGCCGCCAGGTCGCCCGCAGCCACCACGAAGTCGGCGCCCGCCGGCTCCAGCCCGGCCGCCCCCTGCCGGCGCGGCCGTGGCAGGAAGCGCAGGGTGGGGAAGCTGCGCTCCAGCAAACCGGCCAGGCGCGGATCGCATTCCACCAGGACGGCCGTGGCCCCCTGGTGTGCCGCCCGCGCGGCCAGGGCCGGATAGAGGCTGGCGAACAGCAGCTCATCCCCCAACCCCTGTTCGTGGCACACCCGCAGGCTGCGGCCGGCCAGGCTTTCCCCGCGCCAGGCCGGCCGGTCGAAGCGGGGGGCACCGCCCCTGTCCTCGGCCGCGAAGCGCCAGGCATAGCCCTGCCAGCCCCGGTCCAGGACGCCCAGTTGCAGATCGACCAGGCCGCGGTTGAAGCGCGCCGTTGCCAGGGCCGGGTCCAGCTCGGTGGCCCGGGCATAGCTGTCGCCGGCGGCGGCATAGCGGCCGGCATCGTTCAGGCAGCGGCCCCGGTTGTTCCACGCCGTCGCCTGATCGGGCGCCAGGGCCACGGCACGCTCCAGCCAGGGCGGTCCGGCGAAGATGTCGCCGGCGCGGCGCAGGGCCTCGCCCAGACCGCAGAGGGCGTCGATGACCACGGGATCCTGAGTGTCCGGCACCTCCCGCGGCAACAAGGCGCCACCCAGCGCCCGGCGGAAGGCGTCGATGGCCGCCAATGGGCGGTCCAACGCCAGCAGGGCCGTCCCCAGGTTGGACGCGGCCGCCGCCAGGTCCGGCGCCAACTCCAGGGCCCGTTCCTGGCACGCCGCCGCCTCCGTCGCGCGCGCCTGGGCCAGCAGGGCGTTGCCCAGGTTGGTCAGCACGTCCGGCCGGTCCGGCTCCGCGTCCAGCGCCAGGCGGTAATGGCCCTCAGCCTCCGCCGCGCGACCCAGGGTCTGCAGCACGTTACCCAAGTTGGACTGGGCGGCGGCATAGCCGGGCGCCACCTCGACGGCTCGACGCAGGAAGGGCAGCCCCGCCTCCGCCCGGCCCAGCTGCGCCAGGGCCAAGCCCAGGAGATGCAGGGCCACCGGCTGGTCTGGCTGGCGGTCCAGCACGGCGCGATAGGACGCCAGGGCGCCGGCGGCGTCGCCGGCCTGATGGCGCACGGCAGCGGCGGCCAGCAGGCCGTCCACATCGGAAGATGGCGGTTGCGGGGGTACGGATGCCCCACCGCGTAGCCGATCCACGGCAGCCACCACGGTCGTCACCGCATCGGCGGCGCGGCCGTCGGCCGGGGCCGGCACCACCGCCATGGCGGCGAACCAGGGCCGCACGGCGGTGCCCAGCATGGACCAGTCCATGCGCGTTCCCACCCGCCAGACCGGCACCCCCAAGGCGCCCGCCAGTTCCCCGACGGAGGTGGGGGCGGTGATCACCAAATCCAGGCAGGCGGTCAGGGCGCCCGCCGCCTCCAGATCTTGGCGCAGGTCGGTGTCGGCCCAGCGGTGCAGGGTGACGCCCAGGGCGGCCTCCACCGCCCGCACCTCCTCCTCGACCTCGCCGTATTGCAGCATCACCGGAATGACTCCCGGCAAGCGCAGCAGGGGCGCCCAGTCGGCCAGGCGGGTGTAGGCGCTGTCCCGGTCCAGGTCGCGCACCATGCTTTGCCAGCACAGGCCCACGCGCAGGCCCGGCCCCAGCGCGTCCATCCGCGCCCGCCAGGAGGCCAGGCGCGCCGGATCGGGCGCCAGGTAGGCCGGCCCCGTGAAGGCGCCCAGGCCGCCGCGCAGCACCTGGGGCAGGCTGCCGGCAGGGATGTGCAGGTCGGCGCCGGCGGCAGCGGCGGTGATGAAGTCCGGCGCCACCGTCACTTGGTCGCTCCCCGGGACCACGAAGGCGCGGGTGAAATAGCCGGCCAGCCGGGCGTCGCATTCCAGGACGAAGCTGGCCTCGGGATGGGCGGCGATCAGGTCCCGGTACAGGCTGGCGAACAGCAGCTCGTCGCCCAGGCCCTGTTCCCGCCACACCAGCAGGCGGCGCCCACCCAGCGCCTCCCCCTGCCAACGGGCCTGGGGGAAGCGACGATGGGGCAGGGCCTGGCCGGCGTCGAAGCGGGCCTGGTAGCCGGACCAGCCAGCCGCGAGCCGCCCTTCAGCCAGGTCCAGGATGGCCAGATTGTAGCGCGCGGGCGCGAAATCCGGCCGCAGGGCAAGGGCCCGCTGGAAGCCCGAGCGGGCCCGGCTCTGGGTCTGGCGAATGGCATCCCGCGTGGGGCCACGCTCGCCCAGCCAGGTCAGGGCCAGGTTGTTGGCGGCCTCGACGTAGGTGGGGTCCAGGGCCAGGGCCCGTTCGTGGCAGGCCCGCGCCTGGCCCCACATCTCCTCCGTCCCCAGGGCCAGGCCCAGATTGGTCAGGGTGTAGGGCGTCTCCTCCGCCGCCACGGCGGCCTGGGCGGCGGCCAGGCCTTCCGCCGTGCGCCGCAGGCCGGCCAGGGCGCGGGCCTGTTCCACCAGGGCCTTGGCATACCCTGGGCGCAGCGCCAGGGCGCGGCCCGTCGCCGCCAACGCCGCATCCCAGACACGTAGCTCGACATGGACCCCGGCCAGGTTGCCCCAGGCCTCGACATAGTCCGGCATCAGTTCCGTGGCGCGGCTGAAGGCGGCCAGGGCGCCAGGCAAATCGCCGGCGGCTCGCAGGGCGCCGCCCAGGCTGTTGTGCGCCTGGGCGAAGGTGGGGTCCGCCGCGACCGCGCGGCGCAGCAGGCCGGCCCCTTCATCCACCCGGCCATCCTGCACCATCACCACGCCCAGCAGGTGCAGGGCGTCGACATCCCCGGGCGCCCGCGCCAGCACGGACCGGTAGATCGCCTCCGCCGCTGCCAGGTCGCCGGCGCGATGGGCGGCCATGCCCGCCTCCACCGTGGCTGGGTCATCCATCGGCGGGGCGGCCGCCGCCGCCCTCAGGCGCAGCAGGGCCTGGCGCATGGCCGGGACGACCACCTCCGGTGGACCCCAGCCGGAAAACCATTGGCGCTGTGCCGGGAACCAGGGCCGCGCGCCGGTGCCCAGGGACGCCCAGGCAGGCATGTGCTGGAACCGCCAGGTGGGCACGCCCAGGGCCGCCGACAGCTCCCCCACCGCCGTGCCGGCCGACACCACCAGGTCCAGCCCCGCCATCAGCGCCGCGACCCCTTCCTGGTCGTCGCGCAGGTCCAGGTCATCCCACAGATGCAGGGTCACGCCGGTGGCGGCGGGGACCTCGGCCATCTCCGCCGCAGCGTCGCCGGCGCGAGCGTCGTACTGCAACACCACGAAACGGACATCCGGCACGGTCAGCAGCGGCACCATCTGCATCAGGGTCAGGTACAGGTTCTGCCGCCCCAGGCCGCGCAGGCCGCTGCGCCAGCACAAGCCGACCTTGAGACCGGGACCGAGGGCGTCGAGGCGGCCGCGCCAGAACGCCGCCCGCTGCGGATCGGGACGCAGCCAGGGCGGCGGCTCCGCCGGAAAGTCCCCGAGGGAGCGGCGCAGCAGGGCCGGCAGGCCGCCCATGGGCACATGCATGTCGGCGTCGCGCGGTGTGTCGGTGCGGCCGCGCACCACCAGGTCCAGGCCCGCCGGCACCTGAGGCTCCAGCGCCCGGGACAGCAGGCCGGCCAGCCGGGCGTCCACCTCCACCACCAGGCGGCGGCAGCCCCGCGCGCCCAGCCAGCGCAGCAGGCCGGGCAGGCAGCTGGCGAACAGGATTTCATCGCCCAGACCCTGTTCGCCCCATACCAGCAAGGCACGGTTCCGCACGTCGCCACCGGTCCAGGCCGGCAGCACCAGGTCCCGCCGGGCCGTACTGTCGGGCACGGCGAAGCGGGCGGGATAATCGTGCCAGCCGGCCTCCAGGTCGCCCAGCTCCAGCGCCAGCATGGACAGGTTCACCCGGGCCTTGGCCCAGCCGGGCCGTAGCGCCAGCGCGCGGCGGTAATGGTCGCGCGCCTCCTCCACCAGGCGCAGGTCGATCAGGGCCCGGCCCAGGTTGAGATGGGTGTCGGCGTCATCGGGCTGCTGCGTCAGCACGGCGCGCAGATGGGCGGCAGCGGTTTCCGGTTGGCCCAGCAGCAGGCGCAGGTTGGCCAGGCCGCTCAGCGCCGCCGCCGACGCCGGCTCGATCGCCAATGCCCGGTGAAAGGCCTCAAGCGCCGCGTCCGGCTGGTTCAGCCGGGTCAGGGCGACACCGAGGTTGACCCAGCCGCCGACCCAGCCGGGATCGGCCTCCGTCGCCCGGCGCTGGGCCTCGGCCGCCGCCTCGTCATTCCCCAGCGCCGTCAACGTCAGGCCACGGTTGGCGTGCAGGGCGGCGCGATCCGGCGCCAGCTGCACGGCCCGGTCGTGGCAGCGCAGGGCGTCCGGCCCCTGGCCCAAGCCCTGCAGGGCCAGGCCCAGGCCGGACAGCGCCTCGGCATTGTCGGCGCGCAGGCGCAGCAGTTGGCGGTAACGGTCCGCCGCCGCCGCCCAGCGTTCCTCCCGCCGCAGCAGGCCGGCCAGCGCCGCCAGGGCGCCGGCATGGCCGGCGTCCGCCGCCTGGCCCAACCGCTCCACAGCCAGGTCCACCCGGCCCGCGTCGCGCGCCGCCAGGCCGTCGGCGTACAGTGTGTCGGGTGACGGTGCCGCGGGCGACGACACGGGATCCTCGGCGGCAGCGGTACGGGCCAGGCCGGCCAGCCGCCAGGCGAGGTGCGGCAGCACCATGCCGATGACCTCGCCCTCGGGCGGGAAGAAGGGTTGTTGCGCGGGGAACCAGGGCCGCGCCCCGCTGCCCAGCCGGGTCCATTCGAAGGTGGCGCCCAGTCGCCAACACGGCACCCCCAGGGCGCCGGCCAGTTCCGACACGGCGGTGCCGGCCGTCACCACCAGATCCAGGCCGCTGATCAGGGCCGCGACACCGTCCAAATCATCGCGCAAATCCAGGTCGGGCCAGCGGTGGATGCGGATGCCCAGGCGCGCCTCGGCCGCCACCAGCTCGGGCTCCGCCGCCGCGCCGTCATACTGCAGGCTGACAAAGTGCACATGCGGCAGCCGCAGCAGCGGGTCCCACTCATCCAGCTGCGGGTACAGCAACCGGCCGCGTTCCTCGGTCCGCAGGCCGCTGCGCCAGCACAAACCCACCTTGAGGCCCCGGCCCAACGCCGCCAGACGGGTGGCCCACAGTGCCGCCAGCGCGGGGTCGGCCGTGAGGTAGGCCGTCGGGGCCCCGGCGAAGCTGGCCAGGTCCGGCCGCAGCAGGGCCGGCAGGTCCCCTGCCGATAGGGCGGCGTCGGGGGCCGGGGCGCCGCCACCGTCCAGCACGCGGCCCGCCGGCGCGATGACGGCGCCGGGAAAGGCGCGGGCGAACAGCGTGGCCAGACGCGGGTCGCAATCGATGGCCAGCCGGCCCACCTGTTCCGCCAGATCGCGGTAGAGGCTGGGGAACAGCAATTCATCCCCCAGGCCCTGTTCGCGCCGCACCAGCAGGGTGCGTCCCGCCAAATCCTGCCCCCGCCACGGCGGCGCCGGCAGCGGACCCGCCGCACCGCCCAGGTCGCGGCGGGCATAGCCCTGCCAGCCCGCCGCCAGGTCCCCTTGCGCCAGGCGGGCCAAGCCCAGGTTGAATTGGATCAGCGGATCAGCGGCGTCCAGCGCCCCGGCCGCGGCCAGGTGGCGCGTTCCGTCCACCAGGCGGCCTTGCGCCACCAGGGCGGTACCCAGGTTGCCGTGCGCATGCGCCATCCCCGGCGCCAGGGCCACCGCCCGGCGGGCCAGGGATTCCGCCTGCCACGGGGCCCCCAGCGCCGTCATCGTGCCCGCCAGGTTGACCAGCGTTTCCGCCCGGTCGGGCGCCAGCCGCAGGGCGTGCAGCAGCACCGCCTCCGCCCCCGCCAAGTCGCCCCGGTCCCGCAGCAGCGCCCCCAGGTTGGACGCCGCCGCCGCCAGGGCCGGGTCCTGCGCCAACGCCCGCCGGTAGGCGGCCTCCGCCTCGGCCAGGCGGCCCAGCTGGCGCAGGACGTTGCCCAGGTTGTTGGCCGGCATGGCCGATTGCTCTGGCGGCAGCAGGGCCAGGGCCTGGACGATGGCCGGCACCGCCCCGGCGGCGTCGCCCGCATGGAAGCGCGCCAGTCCCAGCAGGTGCAGCGCCTGCCCCCGGGCGGCCGGCGCCAATTCGCCCCATGCGATCAGCGCGTCCAGGGCGGCCACCGCCTCCGTCGCGCGGCCGGCCGTCAGCAGATCATAGGCCTGGGCCAGGGTCGGCAAGTCGGGGGGGCGGGACATTGCCCGGGGCGCTGGCCCACGGTCATTTGTTTCGATATCGAAATCAGCAAGCCCCAGCAGGGCTGTACGCACCTGGTCCAGGGCATCGGCCACCGTCTCGGCCGGGAAGATGCGCATGGCCGGGTACCAGGGCCGCACCCGGGTCCCGAGCATGGACCAGTCGCCCGGCAATTCCATGCGCCAGATGGGTACGCCCAGGGCACCCGCCAGCTCACCCACCGAGGTGGGGGCGGTGATCACCATGTCGAGAGCGGAGATCAGGGCGGCCACACCCTCGATATCATTGCGCTGGTCCAGGTCGGTGAAGCGATGCGGCAGGCGTAGCCCCTGTTCCGCCGCCGTCCGCCGCTCCGCCGTGACGTCGCTGTATTGCAGATCCACCCAGGTGATGCCCGGCAGGGACAGCAGCGGCGCCCACCGCGTCAGCCCGAGGTAATTGGGATCGCGGTGCGGTGCCTTGATGCCGGAGGTCCAGCACATGCCAATTTTCACCCCCGGGCCCAGGTCGGCCAGGCGTTGGCGCCAGTGCGCCACCGCCTGGGGGTCGGCCGCCAGCCAGCCGCCGCCCCGCCCTGCATAATCGCGCAGGCGGGCACCGAACAGGGCGGGCAAGCCGCCGGCGGGCAGGTGCACGTCGAAATCGTTGCCGCCCAGCGGCTCGGGCCGCAGTTCCACCCGACCGGCCAGATCCGGCACCTCGCGCCGCAGGTAGCGCGACATGAGGCCGATCAGCCTGGGCTCCGTCAGGATGACGACACTGCCGCCGGCAGCCCCCCCTAGCGCCGCGCGCAGGGCCGGGACATAGAGGGGTGAGAACATGAACTCATCGCCCAGCCCCTGTTCCCGCCATATCATGAGACGGCGCCCGTCCAAGGGACCACCCGCCCACTGGGGACGGTCGGCATACCGCCACGGCTGGATATTTCCGGTAGCGAAACGACTGCCATAATCGGCCCAGCCACCCGACAGCTGGCCCATCGCCAGCCGCACATAGGAGCGGTTGTAGCGCAGCGCCGGATCCTGGGGGTCCAGGGCCAGCGCCCGGGTGAAGGCGGCCTCCGCCCCCGGCAGGTCACCCAGGACCTGAAGCGCGTTGGCCAGCGACATCAGGCCCCGGGGGTTGGCCGGCTCCAGCGCCAGCAGGCGCCGGGCCATGATCGCCGCGCCCTCGCCATCATAGAGCTGGCGCATCAGATCGCCCAGGTTCAGCAGGGCGGGGACATGGGTGGGGGCGATATCCAGCAGGCTGTGATAGGCGGCCATGGCCGCCGGATAGTCCTTCAGCTCTGAATAGGCCAAGCCCAGGGACATCCAGGCGGAAACGCTGCGGGGAAACAGGCGCAGGGTGTGCCGCAGCAGGGGCACCGCCGCCGCCGCGTCCCCCTGTTGCACCTGCAGCAGGCCCAGGTTTTCCAGCGAGCCTTGGTCATCGGGCCGCACGGCCAGCGCCCGTTCCAGCAAGGCGCGCCCCTCGGCCGAGCGCCCCTGCTGATGGCAGGCCACGCCGCAGAGGTTCAGCGCATCGGCCTGGGCCGGATCCAGTGCCAGGATACTGCGGTACAGCGTCTCCGCCCCCGCGAGATCGCCCGCGCGGTGCCGGTCCATGGCCTGGGCCAGCAAGCCGGCGATCTGCCCGCCAGCCTGCCGGTCGCCCTTCGCCCCCGTGCCGGCGCCGCCATGGACCATTCATCACCTGTCAGGAACATTGTTCGGAGGTTCAACCACCGTTTCGCCGCCAACGGAAGGCCCACCCCGTGTAACCACCCCGTTAGGATAGCAGTTGTATGGTGATTACATAAACCACACAGATTGTTGATACTTGCCCTGATGTTGGCGCTATACTCCCCCTGACCATCCGGCGACCGTCCTCTCCGGGCGATCTCCGCGATCTTTCAGGCCCGGGGGGACGGTTCCACCGGCGGCGGGGGCAGACATGACGTCGAAGTTCCTTAAATCGGCCCTGGCCGATTTCAACGGCGCATCCATCCTGATCACCGGCGGGACCGGATCCTTCGGCCGCCAGTTCGTGCGCTATCTGCTGGAACACGCCAAGCCGCGGCGGATCATCATCTTCTCCCGCGATGAGTTCAAACAGTATGAAATGCAGCAGCAGCTGGGCGTGACCCACGAGGGCGTGCTGCGTTTCTTCATCGGCGACGTGCGCGACCGGTCCCGCCTGGAAATGGCGATGCGCGAGGTCGAGTACTGCATCCACGCCGCCGCCCTGAAGCATGTGCCGACGGCGGAGTACAACCCCATCGAATGCATCCGCACCAACGTTTATGGGGCGGAGAATGTGGTGCACGCGGCCCTGGCGGCGGGGGTGCGCAAGGTCATCGCCCTGTCCACCGACAAGGCCGCCAGCCCCATCAACCTGTATGGCGCCAGCAAGCTGGCGTCCGACAAGATTTTCGTGGCGTCGAACAACCTGTCGGGATCGGTGGGCACCCGCTTCGCGGTCGTGCGCTATGGCAACGTCGTGGGGTCGCGCGGCAGCGTCATCCCGCTGTTCCGCCGCCTGATCGCCGAGGGCGCGGGCGAGCTGCCCATCACGGATGAGCGCATGACGCGCTTTTGGATCACCCTGCAGCATGGGGTGGAGTTCGTGGCGTCCTGCTTCGGCATGATGCAGGGCGGCGAAATCTACGTGCCCAAGATTCCCAGCATGCGGGTGGGCGACCTGGCCCGCTGCATGGCGCCGGACCTGCCGCACAAGGTCATCGGCATCCGTCCCGGCGAAAAGCTGCACGAGGTCATGATCACCGAGGACGACAGCCGTCAGACCTTCGAGATGGAGGACCGCTACGTCATCGAGCCGGCCTTCAACTGGTGGACGCGCCAGGCCTACGTCAAGCTGGGGGCCAAGCCGGTACCCGATGGTTTCAGCTATCGCAGCGACAGCAACACGGACTGGCTGACCCCCGAACGCTTGGCCGTCCTGCTGCAGAGGCCGTAATGGCTGCCGACACCCCGTCTTCGCCTCCCTATCTGCCCTATGGCCGGCAGGCCATCGATGAGGACGATATCGCCGCCGTCACCGCCGTGCTGCGCGGCGACTGGCTGACGCAAGGCCCCACCGTCACCCGGTTCGAGCAGGCCTTCGCCCAAGCCGTGGGCGCCCGCCACGCCGTCGCTTGCGCCAATGGGACCGCGGCGTTGCACCTGGCGTGCATGGCGTTGGACCTGCAACCCGGTGACGCCGTGGTGGTGCCTGCCGTCACCTTCCTCGCCACCGCCAACGCCGCCCACTATTGCGGGGCGGAGGTGGCCTTCGCCGATGTCGATCCCGAAACCGGCCTGATGCGCCGGGCGGACGCCGAGGCCGCCATCGCCCGGGCGCAGGCCGCCGGCTGGCGGGTGCGCGCCCTGGCGCCGGTGCACTTCGCCGGCCAGGCGGCGGACTTGGACGCCCTGGGCGACCTGGCCGAGGCGAGCGGCCTAGCCATCATCGAGGACGCCTGCCACGCCGTGGGCAGCCGCCGCGCCAGCCGGGCCGGGGCCACCGGAGATGGGGAAACCGTGGCCATCGGCGCCTGCGACCGCTCCGCCATGGCCTGCTTCTCCTTCCATCCGGTCAAGACCATCGCCGCCGGCGAGGGCGGCATGGTCACCACCAATGACGACGCCCTGGCGCGCAGCCTGCGGCGCGATGTCAGCCACGGCATGGTGCGTGACCCCGGCAGTTTCCAGGACAGGAAGGCGGCCTTTGGCGCCACCGGTGCCGCCAACCCCTGGTATTACGAAATGCCGGCGCCCGGGTACAATTACCGCCTGACCGACATCCACGCCGCCTTGGGCCTGAGCCAGTTGGGCAAGCTGCACCGCTTCGCCCGCCGGCGGGCGGAGATGGTGGCGCGCTACGATGAACGCCTCGCGCCTCTGGCCCACCTCATTCGGCACGCGGGGCGCAGCGGTGGAGAGCCCGCCTGGCACCTTTACGTCGTCCTGATCGACTTCATGGCCCTGGGCCGGGACCGCGCCGCCGTCATGGCGGATCTCAAGGCCCAAGGCGTGGGCAGCCAGGTGCACTACATCCCGGTGCACCACCAGCCCTATTACCGGGAGCGCTACGGCAGCCTGGACCTGCCTGGCGCCGACGGCTGGTACCAGGCGTGCCTGTCCCTGCCGCTGTTCCCCGCCATGACCGACGGCGATGTCGACCGCGTGGTGGCGGCCCTGGAACACCTGGTCAAGGCGTGACCGGCATCAACCTGATCAACCGCCTTCATCAACCCGCCTTCTGGGCCAGCTTGGCCACGCGGTCCTGGTAGGCGGCCGGGTAAAGGGCCAACTGACGGTGCATCAGCGCCCCACCTTCCGCGTCGGCCTCGCGATAGGCGGCCACCGCCTCGGCCCCCTGCCCGGCACCGTCCAGCACCATGGCCAGCAGCAGCTTGGCCAGCGGCTGGTTGGGCGCCTGGGCGCTGGCCTGCTTCAGGCTGGCGACGGCCTCGGCCAAGGCACCCGCCTCAAACTCCACCAGGCCGCGGCACTGGTTGGCAAAATAGTTGCGCGGCTCGCGGGCGCAGCCCGCCTGGGCGTGGGCCGCCGCCTGGGCCGCGTCACCCCGGCGCAGCGCCACGAGGGCGCGGTGGCTTTCCGGCAGGGCCCAGCCGGTGTCAACCTGGGCGCAGCGGCTGAAATGCTCCTCCGCCGCCGCCAGGTCGCCGGCCGCCAGGTCACGCATGCCCCATTGCAGCAGCAGGTTCTTGTCATCCGCGGCGGCCGCGCCCACCAGGGCGACGTAACCTTCGATCTCGGGCACCGCCTCCTGTGGCCGCACCAGGCGCACCAGGCATCGGATGATCTGAAAGCGCAAATCCGGACGGGTCGGCACCAGCCGGCTGGCGACCCGCGCGGCCGCCAGCGCCAACTCCGTCCGCCGCACCTGGTCGTCCCGCCACTGGGCGAAAAGGGTGTTGGAGATATCGGCCAGGGCGCTCGCCAAGTCGTCGGCTGAACTGGCCGGGATGTCGCTCGCCACCGTCAGCGCGTGCGCCCAGGCGGCCAGCGCATCGGGGACGCGTCCTTCGACGTGGGCTGCCAGGCCGGCCAGCGCCGACACGCGGATGTCGGTGGCGGGCGCCAGCTCCACGAAGCGGCGGGCCCATGCCACGCCTTCCGCCTTGCCGTCCTTCAGCAGGCGAGCGGACAGGTTGGCACAACCGTCCAGCCACAAGGCCGGCGCGCGTGCCTGCAGGTCCGCCTGCCGCTGCCGCGCGGCCTCGGCTTGGCCCAGCCGCTCTTCCGTCCAGGCCAGCAGGGGATACAGGATGGCCAGGTCCGGCTGGATCTCCACGGCCCGCTGCAGGGCGCCGTGGGCCGCCTGGGCGTCGCCGCCCATCAGCAGGGCGATGCCCATCTCGAAATGATAATTGGCGAAGGTGGTCTGGCGTATGCGATCCCGCCAACGGCCGATCGCCGCCTCATCCAGCGCGGTTGCCGCCTGGTCCCCTGCCGTCACGCTCATCTCCTGCCTTTCATGATCGCCGACGCGTCGGCGACACTGTACCAATCCGGGACGGCCAAGCCACGGTCTATCGCCGCCCGCGCGCCTGGGCGATGCAGCGTTCCATGCGGGGAATGAATTCCTCGGCCTTGAAGGGCTTCAGGATCACGCCGGCGGCCCCGTTGCGCAGGGCCTCCTGCAGCACCTCGGCCTCGGCATGGCTGGTGACCATGATGACCGGCACCATGGACAGGGCGTGGCTGCCCCGCACTGCCTTCAACGTCTGCAAACCATCCAGCGTGGGCATGGTGATGTCCAGCAGCAGGGCGCGCGGCTGCACCTGGCTCAGCATCCGAAGGCATTGGGCACCGTCGGACACGGGCACCGGGGTGTAGCCACCGGCCTTCAGCAAGGCGCCGATCATGGCCCGCAGGCCGGGTTCATCCTCCGCGAATACGATCGCGCCCTTGCTCATGCTGTCCTGCCGGCATTCTCTGGGGGCTAGTTGCCCGCCGTCTCCACCGCCTTACCGATAAACCGTTCGCCCAGCGCCGTCCAGGCGCCGGGGCCGACACGGCCGACGCGGACAGCCAGGGCCCGCACAGTGCCCATATCCCCGTCGGCGCAGGCCTCGTGCATCTGGCGGCCCAGCGCCTGCAGGCCTACCAGGCCGACATTGCCGGCGGTGGAGATCAGGTCGTGCGCCTCCGCCCGCAAGGGCGTCAGGTCCGATGCCTCCGCCAGGGCCTGGATGCGCCGCACCCGGGCCAGACCGTGCTCGATGAAATTCTCCACCAGCACCTGAAAGTCGGCCGGCGGCACGATGGCCTGCAACCCGGCCAGCACGGCGGGGTCCAGCCGCGCCAGGGTAGCGTCGTCCTCGGCCATCGGGTCCGCCGGAGGCGTGGCTTCCGCATCAGCCTGGGGGCTGGCGGCATGGTCGGCGCCACTGGCGACCCAGCGCGCCACCGTGTCCAGGAACTGCTGCTGGTCGAAAGGCTTGGAGACGTAGTCGTCCATGCCGGCGGCCAGGTATTCCTCGCGCATGCCCACCATGGCGTTGGCGGTCATGGCCAGGATGGGCAGATGGCGCAGGCCCAGGTCACGGCGCAGCACCTGGGTGGCGGTCACGCCGTCCATCACCGGCATCTGCACGTCCATCAGCACCAGGTCATAGGCCGTGGTCTGGCAGGCGGCCACCGCCGCCTGGCCATCCTCCGCCATGTCGACGGTATAGCCGTCGCGTTCCAGCATGATGCGCGCGACGGACCGGTTGACCATGTTGTCATCCACCAGCAGCAGGCGGCGGCCCAGCCCGCGGGCGCCCTGGTCGCGCGCCAGCGGCCCGTCCACCTCGGCCTCCACCACGTCGCCGCCGCCGAACAGGCGCAGGAGCAGGGCGCGCAGCGCCGGGGCCCGCGCCGGCTGGGTCAGCACGCCGTCCACCGCCGTGTCGGCTTCGGCCACCTGTGGCCGGCCGGTCGCCACCACCATCTTGGCCGCCGCCGCCCGGGGCAGGGTCCGCAGCCGGGCAGCCAGGGTGGGACCGTCCGCGCCAACGGCGGCGTCGGAGGGGGGCTCGGCGATGACCACGATGTCGAAGGCCCAGGCCTCCTCCGCCGCCACCTCGGCCACGGCGGCGTCCGCGTCCGCCACGGACGTCACCATGAGATCCAGGCGCTCCAGCGCCTTCACCAGACCGCTGGCCCCGACCACCAGGGCCCGCAGGCCGCTGAGCGCCGCCACGGCCGCGGCGCGGCGGGCCACCTGCACGCTGGACGGCTTCAGCGGGATGGTGAAGGCGAAGGTGGAGCCGGCGCCGGGCGCGCTGTCCAGGGTGATGCCGCCGCCCATGAGGCGCACCAGCTCGCGCGAGATAACCAGGCCCAGGCCGGTGCCGCCATAGCGCCGGTTGATGGACGTGTCGGCCTGGGTGAATTTCTCGAACAGGCGGGCCTGCTGCTCCGCGCCCATGCCCACGCCCGTATCGACGACGGTGAAGCGCAGGCGTCGGCGGTCGTCCGCCCGATCTCCGCCGTTTTCAGCGGGTGCCGCCGTGATGGCCAGGCTGACGCGACCCTCGGCCGTGAACTTCACGGCATTGCCCATCAGGTTCAGCAGCACTTGGCGCAGGCGGGTGGGGTCGCCGCGATAGGCGCCGGCAACTTCAGGCGCCACGGAAACGTCCAGATCCAGCCCCTTTTCGCGCGCCTGGGGCGTCAGCAGGGCCATCACGCCCTCAACCACCTCATCCAGGACGAAGTCCACCATCTCCAGCTCGACCTTGCCGGCCTCCAGCTTGGAGATGTCCAGGATGTTGTTGATGATGTTCAGCAGGGCCTGGGCGCTGTCGTGGATGGCCTCGGCATAGGCGCGCTGCTCGGTCGCCAGCGCGGTGCCAAGCAGGATCTGGGTCATGCCCATGATGCCGTTCATGGGCGTGCGGATCTCATGGCTCATATTGGCCAGGAAATCGGACTTGGCGCGGTTGGCCGCCTCCGCCGCCTGCTTGGCGCCGGCCAGGTCATCGGCCAGGGCGGCCAGGTCGCCCTCGCGCTTTTTCTCCCGCGTGATATCGGACAGGGTCACCACCAGGCCGCGCCCCCAGGGCACGGCGGTGATGCGGAACCAGCGCCCGTCCTCGTCCCGGTGATATTCGAAGGTGGCGGCGCGGCCCGTGTCCACCACCTGGACATAGCGGTCGAACAGGCCACCGGCCGCAAGATCGGGGAACAGCTCCTTCAGGCCCCGGCCCACCAAGTCGTGGGCGGAGTAGCCGGCCATCTTCTCGGCGGTGACGTTGACCAGCTCGAAGCGGAAGTCGCTGACGTCGAAGTTTTCGTCCCGGATGGTGTCATAGGCAAAGACCCCGTCCAGCGAGGCGTTCAGCACGTTGTCCAGCAGGGTGCGCTGCGCCTGCAGGGTGGCGCGCGCCGCCTCCAGTTCCGTCACCTGGGCGTTCAGGTGCAGGGTCGCCGCCACCTGGTCCGACACGTCGCGCAGCAAGGCGACGTAATGGGTGACGCGGGCGCCCACACGGGCCGGAAAGATGGCCAGATCCACCCAGAAGGGACGACGGTCGCGGGTATAGTTCAGCAGGCGCTGGCGCACCGGTTCCCCCGCCACCAGCGCCTGACGGATACGCTCCAGCGCCGCCCTGTCGGTCAGCGGCCCCTGGAGGAAGCGGGGGGAACGGCCCACCGCCTCGTCCCAGGAGAATCCGGTGACGGTGGTGAAGGCCTCGTTCACGAAGATGATGCGGGGGCCCGGCTCGTCCAGGGCGTCGGCCTCGGTGATCATGATGCCATCGGTGGCGTGCACCGCCACCGATTGCAGCAGGCGCAGGCGCTCTTCCGCCGCCACTTGGTGGGTACGGTCGCGCCCCGACCCGCGAAAGCCCTGGAACACGCCGGCTTCATCGAAGAAGGGCTTGCCACTGACCACCACGTGACGCAGCGCCCCGTCCTCGCCGTACAGGCTGTAGGTCAGGTTGCGGAACGGCTGGGGCGCCGCCAGTCGCTCCTCGTAAGCCAACAGGTCGGGATTGTCGGGATCGAGGGCGAAGTCGCGGCGGGTTCGGCCCAGGAAATGCCCCGCCGGGATGCCCAGGCTGCTGACGCCCTGGGACATCTGGGTGAAGCGCCCTTCCGGATCGGTTTCCCAGAACCAGTCGCTGGACACCTCCGTCAGGTCGCGGAACTGGACCTCGCGCTGGGCGATCTCACGCTCGTGCCGGTCCAGCGCCGCCGCCATGTCGTTGAAGGATCGGGCCAGCTCCGCGAACTCCGCCGTGCCTGGCGCGATGGCGGCGCGCACGCCCCTGTCACCGGCGGCCAAGCGGGAGACGGCATGGCGCAGGGCCAGCACGCCGCGCAGCACCGTCGCCTCCACCCCCACCCAGCCCAGAAGCAAGGCGCAGAGGGCGGCCACACCGCCAAAGGCCAGGGTGCGCCGCTGATCGGCCAGGATGGGGGCCAGGACGGCGGCGCGATCCGCGCCCACCACGACGTGCGCTCCGCTGCTGGGCAGGGCGGCGATGCCCACCAGCCGGTCCACCCCGTCCAGGGTGACGAATTCCCCCCGGTCCGTCGGCCCGTTCAGCACCGCCTGAATGAAGGGATTGTCCTTGAAATTATGTCCCACCAGATCGCGCCGTTCAGGGATGCGGGCCAGCACCGTGCCGGTGCGGTCCACCAGCAGGAACAGGGACCCGTCGTGGCTGAAGCGGGCGCCCGTCTTCTCGATCCAATCCATGCTGAGCCCGGCCAGCACCAAGGCGTCCGGCTTGCCCGAATCCGCCGGCCCATCCGGCCGGTACACCGGCTGGGCGGTGCCCAGGATCACACGGTTGCTGGGCCGCCCGAACACATAGTCGCTGGTGCTGGCCCGGCCGGTCTCAAAGGCCTGGCGCACGTATTCGCGGTCGCTGTAGTTGGACCAAGGCTGGTCCGCCGACGAGCAGATGACCGAGCCATCGGGCTTGACCACGTGGATGTTGGAAACCCAGGGCTGGGACGCCTTCAGGATGCGGGCGTCGTCGACACACTGGTCCGTGGGCAGCAGGGCGGAATGCTGGGCGAAGCCCAGGCTGAGCCGCCGCACCTGGTCCAGCAGGCGTTCCTGTTCGTCCGCCGCCATGCGGGCCAGTTCCACCGCCTGGGCCTCGGCGGCGGCGACGGCCTCGTCCCGCCGGGCCCGGCTTTCGCCCAGCAGCAACAGGAAGAAAGGCACGGTCGTACCGATCAGCAGCAGCAACAGGCGCCGCCGCAAGCCCAAGGCCATTCCTCATCCCCCAACAGGCCGGGGGCATGGAGGCCCCGGCTGTTCCCGCCAGGGGACCTTTGTCGCATCCGGATGCCGCATCGTCCAGGGCGCGGACGGAGAGGCTACATAGATAGGATTTTCGCGGAACGATGCCTAGTCGGCGGCCCCCGCCACCACTTGGCCGCCGACGGAACGCTCGGCATGCCGCGGCATGAGGCGGGACGCGAAGTAGGCCAGTTCCAGGGCGGGGCCCCGGGCGCGGGCAGCGTCATCCAGGCCCCGAGTGCCGTGGCCGCCCTCGTCGCTTTCATAGAACAGCACGGGCTTGCCCAGCGCCTCCATGCGGGCGGCGAACTTGCGGGCATGGCCGGGGCCCACGCGGTCGTCGTGGGTGGCCGTCATGATCAGGGTTTCCGGGTAGGTGCGCGTGGGATCCAGCCGCTGGTAGGGAGAAATGCTGGCCAGGAAGGCCCGTTCCTCCGGCACCGAGACGCTGCCGTATTCCGCCACCCAGGACGAGCCGGCGGCGATGGCCTCATAGCGCAGCATATCCAGCAGCGGCACCTTGATGGCCACCGCCCCCCACAGGTCGGGATGCTGGGTCAATGCCACGCCCATCAGCAGGCCGCCGTTGGAGCCGCCGCTGATGCCCAGACGTGCCGGCCGGGTGACCTGGCGTTGAATCAGGTCGCGCGCCACGGCGGTAAAGTCGTCGAAGGACTTCTGCCGGTGGGTCTTCAGCGCCGCCTCGTGCCAGGCGGGGCCGAACTCGCCCCCGCCCCGGATGTTGGCCACGACATAGACGCCGCCCCGGTCCAGCCACAGCTTGCCGATGGTGGCGGAATATGTCGGCAGGCGCGACAGGTTGAAGCCGCCGTAGGCCGTCAGCAGGGTGGGGTTGTCGCCGCTGAGCACCATGTCCTTGCGGTGGACGATGAAGTAGGGGATGGCGGTGCCGTCGGTGGACACGGCCTGCCACTGGTCCACGGTGTAGGGACTGGCGTCGAAGCCAGGGCTGCCGGCCTTGACCAGGGTGGCGGCGGCACTGTCCAAATCCACGCTCCACACCGCCTGGGGCGTCAGGAAGCCGGCCACTGTCACGGTCAGCTTGTCCTTGTCCTCACTGCTGGACTTGATGCTGACGGCCGACATGTCGGGCAGGTCGACACGGGTCGTCTTCCAGCCGCCGTCGACGCGGGTCAACACCGTCAGGCGGCCGCGCACATTCTCGTCACTGGTGACCACCAGGTGTGACCTGGCCTTCACCAGGTTGGTCACAGCCTCGCGCGGGCCGGGCAGATAGACGGGGGCCGCCTTCAGCTTGGCCGGGTCGTGACGGGCAGCATCCAGATCCACCGAGACATAGGAGCCGGCGGGAAAGGTGCGGCCGCTGGCCGTCTGCCAGTCCTGCCCCAGCTTGACCACCATTTGCCCATTGGCCAGCACCGCCAGCTCGGCCAGCGGCGGCAGGCCCAGCTTCAGGGTGTGGCGGCCTTCGACCAGATAATGTTCCGTGGTGAAATAGCTGGGCCGCCGCACCAGCACGATGGCGCGGTGGCCCTGGCGGTCGCGGAAGATGGCCGGGCTGACGGAGGTGTCGGTGACACGGCCCTGGAAAATCTCATGCGCCTGGTCCAGCGGCTGGCCACGCTGCACCACCTTGACCACGTAGGGATAGCCGGAGCGGGTCAGCGCGGTGTCGCTGGAATCCCAGCCACGGGCCACCAGCAAGGTGTCATGGTCCAGCCACACCACCGTCTGCTTGGCGTAGGGCAGGTGGAAGCCGCCGGGCACGTAGGCCTTGGCCACGGGGTCGTATTCCCGCACCTCCACCGCGTCCTCGCCCGTGCGCGACAGCGACACCAGGCAGGTGCGCCCCATGACCACCGGGTCCGCCCCCGGGGCGGGGGACGGCGCGTCGGGATCGACCGTGCCGTAGCAATTGGAACCGGCATAGACATGGCGCACGCCGTCGATGGTGGTGACGGCCGGATCCTTGCCGTCCACCGCCCCGCCCGAGGGCAGCGCGCCGCTGCCACCCTCTTCCGACGCCTCATGCGCCAGCAGGGTGGCGGTGGAGATGAAATCGGACAGGGGCGCGTCCTGCGTCAGTTCCGCCAGCGTGCGCTGGTTCTGCCGCGCCACCCAGGCCAGCGCATCCGGCGAGTCGGGCGTTTCCAGCCAGGCGTAGGGATCGGTGTAGGTGGAGGACAGGCCGGACAGCGGGGCCGCCGGCTCGACAGCCGGATCTTGCGCGCATGCCGCCAGCGACAGCGCCAAAAGCAAAGCCGGAAGGACACGGGAACAAACGGACGGCATGGGACGCGACAGCCTCGGCGGATCGGGATCCATCCCCCTGGCGACAGCGACGGCCGGGGTCAGGGGGACGGCGGAACGGAGGCAGGGAACTTCTGCCCCCGTTCCAGGATTGATCCCTAATCCTTGAGTTTCCGTAAAAGGTAGGTGAACTCCAGCGCCTGCCGCCGGGCGGTTTCCTTCAGGTTGGCGCTGGCCGCGTGACCGCCCTCGGTGTTCTCGTAATAGAGGTAGGGCAGGCCCATCTCCTTCATCTTGGCCGCCATTTTGCGGGCGTGCCCGGGATTGACCCGGTCATCCTTGGCCGAGGTGACGAACAAGGGTTCCGGATAGGTCACCCCTGCCTTGAGATTATGGTAGGGCGAGATGCCGGCCAGGAAGGCCCGCTCTTCCGGCACCGCCGGGTCCCCGTATTCCCCCATCCAGGAGGCGCCGGCGCCGATGACGGGGAAGCGCAGCATGTCCAGCAGCGGCACCTGGATGACGACCGCGCGCCACAGTTCCGGATGCTGGGTGAACTGCACGCCCATCAGCAGGCCGCCGTTGGAGCCGCCCTCGATGCCCAGCCGGCGGGTGCTGGTCAGCTTGGTGGCGACCAGGTCGCGGGCCACGGCGACGAAGTCGTCGTAAATGGCCTGGCGCTTGGTCTTCAGGCCAGCCTCGTGCCAGGCGGGGCCGAACTCCCCACCGCCCCGGATGTTGGCCAGCACATAGGCGCCGCCGCGTTCCAGCCACATCTTGCCGGTGGCGCCCAGGTAGCGGGGCAGCATCGGCACCTCGAACCCGCCATAGGCGTACAGCAGGGTGGGGGTGGATCCGTCGAAGGGCACGTCGCGCGGCCGCACGACAAAGTAGGGCACATGGGTCCCGTCGCTGGACACCGCCTCGCGCTGTTCCACCACCGCCTTGGACGCGTCGAACTGCGGCGGCGTGGACTTCAGCCTTTCGACCGCCCCGGTGTTGGTATCGACCAGCGACAGGGTCAGCGGCTCCAGGAAGCCGGCCACGGTGACGAAGGCGCGGTCATGATCGCGGTCGGTGCCGGTGACGGTGATGTTGGCGTTGTCCGGCAGCTGCAGCTGCGCGCGGCGCCAGCTGCCGTCGGCGTTGCGGTCGGCCACATAGACGCGGCCCTTCACATTGTCCGTCAGGCTGATCAACAGGTGGTGCCTGGTGAAGTCCAGGCCGTTCAGGCCTTCGCGCGAGGTCGGCGTGTAGACCGGCACCGGGTGCAAATGGTCCGGATCGGCCGTGGCCGCCGCCAGATCCAGCGCCACGACGGCCCCCTGGGGCACGGCGGTGCCGCCCGCGGTCCAATCCTGCTTCACCTCCACGATCAGTTGGCCCTCGTGGATGCCGTGCACGCGGGACTTCAGCGGCAGGGCCAGACGCTTCGGCTGCCCGCCCGCCAGCAGATAGGTCTCCACCTCGAAGAAGCTGAGGTTGCGGGTGATCAGCGTGGCCTGGTGGCCCTGGGCGTCACGCATGGTTTCGGCGCCGACCGACATGTCCGACGGCTGGCCCCGGAACACCTCCTGCGCCTGGTCCAGCGGCTGGCCGCGCTTCAGCGTCTTGATGACCAGGGGGTAGCCGGCGCCGCTCATGGTGCCGGGGCCCCAGTCGCGGGCCACCAGCAGGGTTTCGGTGTCCGCCCAGGCGACATTCTGCTTGCCGCGCGGCAGGGTGAAGCCGCCGGGCACGAAGGCCCGGCTCTTCATGTCGAACTCGCGGATCGTGACCGCGTCCTCACCCCCGTTGGACAGGTGGACGACGCAGTGGCGGCGGGTTTCCTCGTCGCAGTCGGTGCCCTTGAACACCCACTTCACGCCCTCGGCCTTGGCCAGGGCGTCAACGTCCAGCACGGTCTGCCAGTCGGGCTTGTCCCTGCGGAAGCTGGCCAGGGTGGTGGTGCGCCACAGGCCCTGGACGTGGTCGGCGTCCTGCCAGAAATTATAGACGGCGTCGCCGCGGAAGCTGACGCCCGGCACGCGGTCCTTGCTTTCGGCGATGGCCGTCGCCTCCGCCAGCAGGGCGGGATAGCGCGGGTCGGCCTGCAGCACGGCGGTGGAGCGGTCCGTTTCCGCCTTGGCCCAGGCCAGGGCGTCTGCGTTGTTCATATCCTCCATCCACGCCCGGCTGTCCTCGGGGATGCCGGTGGGCGGCGTGGCGGGTGTGGAATCGGCGAAGGCGGCGGTCGCCCCCAGCATCAGGCCGGGCGACAGCAGAAGTGCGCTGATCGTGTTTTTCATGAACCCCATCCGTAGGGGCGGCCGACCGCTGCCACGGATCGCCCCAGCCCCTGTCTGTTGCCTTTAGTAGTGGGTCAGGACGAGGCCGGATGCAATACGCTGCTTAGGACAAATGGGGGTGATCCGGAAGGAGATCTCAGGCGTCGGCCTCGCCGGCCTCGATGACGCCGTCGGCCGACTTGCGGAAGATGGACGGTGTGCCGACGTACAGCAGCACCACGTCCCGGTCCGAGGCGTTGCGGGCGCTGTGCGGCTGCAGGCTGTCGAAATGCAGGCTGTCGCCGGCACCCAGCTTGGCCTTGGTCTTGCCCACCGTTCCCGTCATCTCCCCCTCCACGACGTAGAGGAAATCCTCGCCATTGCGCTGGTCGGTGGGGAAGGCATGGCCGGGCGGCACCCGCATCAGGATGATGTCCAGCTTGCGGTCCGCCAGGTTGCTGGCCAGATCGATGTAATCCACCGGGCTGTCGACCTCGATGCGCCGGGGCTTGGCCGCACGGTGAACGATGGTGCCGCTGTCCGGCACCTCCATGAAATAGGTGAGGTCCACGGTCAGGGCGTCGGCCAGGGCCAACAGCGAGACCAGCGAGGGCACGCTCAAATCCCGTTCCGCCTGGCTGATGAAGGGGGCGGACAGGCCGGAGCGCTCGGCCACCTGCTGCAGGGTCAGGCCCAGCGCCTTGCGCCGCGCGCGGATGCGGTCGCCCATGGGCATTTGCCGCCGGCGGTCGGTGGTGCTGACGATCTGCATGGCTTATGCCCCCCCTTCAACCCAGGCCCATCCCGAGGCCCCCCGGCCCCGGCCCGCCTTCACCCCGGTTGGCCCGGGGATGGTGATGGCGGCTTAACGTTTGTCCCTCCCTGGTAATGCGCTCCCGCGCGCAGGTAAAGCCGCCAACCCCCGCCGCCGCCGCATAGCGGCGACGCCCGGCGCGGGACGGTTCAAATTTGTGGGTGCGTCAAAAATTTTACACAGGGCGCCTAATGACCGCACCTGGCGGTTGGGGAACGCTATTCGTCCTTGAACGCCACGCGGACATTGCCCCAGATGCGGCCGCGCACCCGGATGGGGGCGTCCACCTCCTTCAGGCGGACGATGACCCCGCCGCCCATGTCGCGCGAATAGGACTGCACCAGGAAATCGCCGGTGTTGCGGCCGGCGGCCAGGCCGGCGCGGTCGTTGAACAGGCGGCGGTTGCGGCTGTGCGCCATGTTCCAGGTGTAGTCGCCCGGCCGCTGCGGCTGCGACACCCGCTTCATGTGGGTGGGCAGGTAGCCCGAGGGCACAACGGCGGCGCAGAACTGGATGCGCGGGTCGCCCGCCGCCACCGGTTCCTGGATGTCGGGGAACAGGCGGTCGGTGATGGGGGTATAGGCCGCCATGTACTGCTGCGGGTCGGTGCCGGAAATGGGGTCGAGGTCGTGCGAGAACAGCGCCGTCTCGGTGATCTCGCCCGCCTGCAGGGCCCCTTCCAGCGCTTGGCCCATGCGGCCGGCGGCGCCCAGCGCCAGGTCGATGAAGCCGCGGTGCCGTTCCAGCGCCCGGTCCAGCGTCGCCTTCAGCCGGCCTTGGGTCGCGGCGTCGACATGGATGAAGCACAGATGCAGGCCCAGCTCGCTGGTGCCCGCCACCACCGCCGCCACCGTGCCCACGCCGTCCACGGCCAGCGCCACCTCTTGCTGGTCGGCCAGCGCGGGCAGGCCGTCCGCCGTCACCAGGGCGCCGCGCGCCGACAAATCCTGCAGCCGGCCGGCGTAGGGACGGCCGCTCACCTGCACCGTCGCCGGCATGTCGCATGGCACGCGGTCGGCGGCGCGTCGGTCACCGGCCAGCGACTGGCGCAAGGCGATGGTCATGCGCCGCTTCAGATCCACCACCGCGGTCTGCGTCTCGCTGACCCGCAGGTCCAGGTCGGCGGCGATGGTGGCGATCTCATCGGACTGCCCCCGGATGCTGCCCACGCTGTGCGACACCTGCCGGGCGGCGCCGGCGGATTCCGACGCGCTGCGCCCGATCTCGGCATTGGCGGCGGATTGTTGTTCCACGGCCGCTGCCGTGGCGGACGAGGCCTCGTTGATCTCGCCGATCACGGTGATGACGGCACGGATGGCGTCCACGCTGGCCGACACGGCGCCGCGCAAGCCCGCCACCTGGGTCCCGATGTCGTCCGTGGCCTTCTGCGTCTGGCCGGACAGCGACTTCACCTCATGCGCCACCACGGCGAAGCCCTTGCCGGCGTCACCCGCCCGCGCCGCCTCAATGGTGGCGTTCAGGGCCAGCAGGTTGGTCTGGCCGGCGATATCGGCGATGAGGTCCGTGACGGTGCCGATCTGGCGCGTCGCCTCCTCCATGCGTTCGATGGCGCCGGCGGCCAGGCGGGCGCTGTCCACGGCGCGGCGGGCCACGTCGCTGGAGCGGGCGGCCTGGCGGGCGATCTCATCCCCGGCGGCGCCCAGTTCCTCCGTCGCGGCGGCGACGTTGCCGGCGTTGCCGCTGGCCTGCTCCGCCGCGGCCGACACGGCCACCGTGTTCTCCCGCACCACGGTCACGGCCTGCTTCAGATGCTCCACCCCGTCCACCGCCCGGTGGCTGCCCCGCTCCACCCCCATCCAGGTGGCCGTCAGGTCGGCCTCGATGGCGCGGCAGGTTTCCAGCAGCGCCAGGCGGGCCTCCTCGCGCGTGCGCTCCATCAGCTCCACCCGTTCGTCCGTGCTGAAGGCCAGGCGCGCCCGCAGGGCCCGCAGCGTCGCGGTCATGGCCTGGAACTCCGCCACCGGATCCGCTGGCATGGCGTGGTCGAATTTCCCCGCCGCCACGGCGGCGAAGTGCCCCTCCACCCGGCCCAGGGCTTGGCGCAGGGTGCGCAGGATCAGGCTGCCGCCCAGCACGGACACGGCCAGCGACACCAGGATGATGGCGGCGTTGGCGCCCAGCCACAGGGTGCTGTCGGCGCCCGCGTCCCCCAGCTTTTCGCCAAAGGGCCCGAGGAAACGCAGGCCGCCCGCCACCAGGGTGCAGGCGATCATGGTGCCCATGGTCAGGATCATGCGGCCGCGCACACTGCCGGCGTAGTGGCGCAGGCGGGGGCCCAGGCCCGTGGCGGCGGCGGCGCCGTCCTTCAGAGCTCCCCGGCCGGCGCGAAGCTCGGCATAAAGCGCCTCGGCCGCGCGCACCTCATCCCGGCCGGGCTTGCTGCGAATGGAGATGAAGCCCGCGACCGTACCGCCCTCCATCACCGGCGTGACGTTGGCGCGCACCCAATAATGATCGCCGCCCTTGGTGCGGTTCTTGACCAGCCCGTCCCAGGGCCGGCCGGCGCGGATGGTGGCCCAGAGGTCGGCGAAGGCTGCCTTGGGCATGTCGGGATGGCGCACCAGGTTGTGCGGCGCGCCGATCAATTCCTCATGGCTGAATCCGCTGACGCGGATGAAGGCGCGGTTGGCATAGGTGATGCGGCCCAACGGGTCGGTACGGGAGACCAGCAGTTCCCCCTCGCGCAACTCCACCTCACGGTTGGTCACGGGCCCCGTGTCGCGCATCGCATTCCTCCCCCCGAGTACCTGTCCCAGGCCGTTCCTTTCGCCCTCGATACGGGCCCTGGCCTGGCGTCCAGCCTCGCGCCGGAAAGGTTAACCCGGCGTAAAGGCTTTAACCGCCTGACCAAAAGTAGTGAATCATCCCCCTAAAAAGCCATTAATCTCTGCATTGAAATTGATAATGATTCTCACTATCGTGGTCTTATCGAAAATCACAGCTGCCAGGCCCGAGATGCCCGACGATCTGATGATCACCTACCGTGACAGCCTACCCCAGCCTGCCCCGCTGGAAGGCCTGAGTTCCGGGGAAAGGCTGCTGGTATGGAGCCTGCGCCACATGGCCCAGCCATATGCCAGCCCGGCCCGGCGCGGCTGTCCCCTGATCCGCCACGCCTTTCTGCAGGCCTGCGGCGAGGATGCGGACGAGGTGATGGCCACCTTCCGCGCCTTTCTGCTGCTGTACGGCCGCTCGGCCCGGCAACGGCCGCGGGTGGGATGCCCCGGTTGCCAGGACCTGACGCCGGATGAGCGCCAGTTGCTGCGCCTGCTGGCCTTGGCACAACCCTCCGCCGATCCCACCGCCGCCGCCCGGCTTTATGCCTTGGTGGAGCACCTGATGCGGCCGGGGACCACCGACGGCCTGATGGTGGCGTCCCGCGCCATGGCCGGCGCCCTGGGCGCCCATGGCCTTTCCCTGCCGGTGCGGCCCATGGCCCTGGAACGCGTCCCCGCCCCCGGCCGCTACGACGCCTGATGCGGCGCGACCTTGCCGAGGTCCCGGGAGGCGGCGATCAGGAATCCGCGCTGAGGTGCACGCGGTTGCGGCCCGCGGCCTTGGCGGCGTAGAGGGCCAGGTCGGCCCGGCGCAGGGCGTCGGCCAGACCGTCGGCCCCGCCGGACACCCGGGCGGCGCCGATGCTCACCGTCCAGGCCAGGGTGGCATGGCCGTTGATCGGCGCCGCCTCCACCGCGCGGCGCAAGGTTTCGGCCCGCGCGGCGGCGTCCACGGTATCGGCGTCGGGCAGCAGGACGGCGAATTCCTCGCCGCCGATGCGGCCCGCCACCTCGCCCGCGCGCAGCCAGCCTTGCAGCAAGCGGCCGAACTGCGACAGCACGCGATCACCCGCAGCGTGACCGAGGGTATCGTTGATGGCCTTGAAATGATCGATGTCGATCATCAACAGGGCCTGGGGCTGGCCCGCCTCGCGCCCGCGGCGCACCTCCCGCTCCCCCATCTCCAGGAAATGGCGGCGATTGGGCAGGCCGGTCAGCACATCGCGGGTGGCCATGTCATAGAGGCGGCCGGCATAGGTCTTCAGCCGACCGACCAGGGGACGGAAAATGAATACGGCCTCGGCCAGCAGGGTGGTCAGCAGGATGGCCAACACGCCCTGCTGCGCCCGCCGCAATCCTTCGATGCGCTCCGTCGCCTCGGTTTCGAACTGCCGGACCGCCTGGTCCAGCATGGGCATGATGACGTCGCGGGTTTGATCACGGATGTCGGCGAAGGCGCGGGCGCGGAGGTCGGCCGTTCCCCCCGGCCCTTCCGTCCCAGGCGCCTCCGTCCGAGGCCCCTCTGCCCGAGGCCCCTCTGCCCCCGCCAGGATGCGGGCGGCCAGGACCAGGTCGCGGGTCCGCCGGTCAAGATCGGCGGGCGGCGAGAAATAGAGTGTCCGGGCGGCGTCCGACAGGCTGTGGGTGATGCCCATGTCCCCGGTGCCGCCCAGCAGCGCCCTGTGCGCCCGCTCCATGGTCGCGGCCGCCTGCAGCAGGGGGACGCGCGCCGCCTCGTCATGGCCTTCGTAAAAGTCGCGGGCCAGCAGGCCGATGCGCTGCGACAGCATGCGCTGGCGGCCGGCGACATTGATGATGGTGCCGCTGTCGCGCTGTTGGGCAATGACATGGTCCAGCAGCAGGTGCACCGATCCCGACAGCAGGGCGATCAGGGACAGGGCGGCGACATAGGCCACCGTCAGGCGGCGCGTCGGAAGGCTGTCGTCGGCACGCGTCATGTTCTCGGGGCGGTCCTGCGAAGGGGACGGGCGTCCCCCCGCAGGGATACGGCCGCGCTTGCCAAGTGAAACCGGCCTGATCATCAACCGGACCGTTTCGTATGACAAGTGTCGGCGCCCTGATCAGAGGGCTAGCGCCGGTCCCCGGGGCCGGGACCGTCCCTGTCCTGTTCGGGATCTTCCGGGAAACGGGCCGCGTCACCGTCCTCGCTCCGGTGAACGACCCGCCGGCCCAGGGCATGGGAGCGGGACAGGGCCAGCAGGCGGCCCCGGATGTCGATGGCGTTCACGTCACGGGTCCGGGGCAGGTCACGGGTACGGGTGGGCATGGGCGTCCTCTCCGTTCACGTGGGATGGCCGTCAGGCCTGTTCGATGGCTTGCGCGGCCTGGTCCAGGGCCTTGGCGATGGCGCGCGCCTGCTCTTCCGTCAGGGTCCCGCCGCGCAGGCGCAAGCGCAAGGCCATTTTCAGGTTTTCCATGGCACGGACGACGGGGGCCGGGGGCACCCAGCCGCGCACCGCGCTGATCTTGTCCAGCCGTTCCTTGATGGCGACCAGGACGTGGCGGTTTTCCTCCAGGAAGGCGGCGCCGCTCTCGGTCAGGGCGTAGAGCTTCTTGCCACCTTCCCCCACCGAGACCTGGGTATGGCCCATTTCCTCAAGCAGGGTCAGCGTCGGGTAGACGACGCCGGGGCTGGGGCTGTAGCCGCCGCCGACCTTTTCCTCGATAGCCTTGATGATCTCATAGCCGTAGCGCGGCTTTTCCCGGATGAGGTCCAGGAACAGGAAGCGCAGGTCGCCATTCTCGAAGACGCGGGCGGCACCGCCCCGGCCACCCCGGCCGCCGAAGCCCTCACCCCGCTCGCCCCGGCCCCAGTGGTCGCCGTGGCCGCCCCAGGCGCCCCAGAAGCCCTCGCCGTCGCGGCCCCGGGCGTGGCGGCGCCCCCCCTCGGGGTGCTTGCCGCCATGATGTTTGAAAAAGTGCATGATGGTCTCTCGATCCTATCTCGTATGTTATTCGATATATCGTAACTCAAGATATATCTCGATGCTTTCTTGAGTCAAGGCGTTCCCGCCGGAGTTTATCGGAGATCATTGACGGGCCCGGCCCGCGGCCCGGATAGTCGGGGCGGAAGATAAGGAAACGCCCATGTCCCAGCCCAGCGACACCCTGCACAATCCCATGAGCCTGGCCGGCCGGTCCCTGCTGGTCACCGGCGCGTCGGCCGGCATCGGCCAGGCCACGGCCGTGCTGCTGTCACGCCTGGGCGCCCGCGTCACCCTGAACGGCCGGGATGAGGGGCGGCTGGCCGACACCCTGTCACGCCTCACGGGTGAAGGGCACCGCGTGGCGCCCTTCGACATGGGCGACCTGGACGCCATCCCGGCCTGGATGAAGGAGCAGGCGGCGCTGTCCGGGCCCTTCGACGGGGTGGCGCACTGCGCCGGCATCCAGACGCTGCGCCCCATCCGCATCTTCTCCCAGGAATTCTTCGACCAGGTGATGCGGGTCAACCTGGGCTCGTGCCTGGCCCTGGCCAAGGGCCTGCGGCAGAAGGGCGTGCGGGCCGAGCGCTCGGCCATGGTCTTCATCTCCTCCACCGCCGCCACCGCCGCCTCGCCCGCCAACATCGTCTACGCCGCGGCCAAGGGCGGCATCATCGCCGCCACCAAGGGCCTGTCGGCCGAGTTGCTGCCCGACGGCATCCGCGTCAACTGTGTGGTGCCCAGCATCGTGATGACCGACCTGATCGAGCGCGGGTTCGAAAAGCTGAGCCAGGAACAGATCGACCATCTGCAGCGGCTGCAGCCCCTGGGCTTCGGCCATGTCGACGACGTGGCCCACGCCATCGCCTATCTGCTGGCCGACACCGGCCGCTGGATTACCGGCACGGCCCTGACCGTCGACGGGGGGCGTACGGCGTGACGGCCCCCTGGATCAAGCTGGGCGACGCCGCCGGCGTGGCCGCCCATGGCGATTACCTGACGGGCCGGGTGCCGGACGCCGCCGGGGCCGCCATCCCCGTGGTGGTGCAGAATTTCCAGGGTGCCTTGAAGGCCTTCCGCAACGTCTGTTCCCACCGCTACGCCCTGATCCATGATCGGCCCTGCGGGCGTGGCCTGCTGCGCTGCCCCTACCACGGCTGGGTCTATGACGCGGCCGGCGTGCCCATCGGCATCCCCTTCGACGACAGCGATTTCCACCTGGATGCGGAGGCCCGCCGCCGCCTGGCCCTGGCGCCGGTGGGCCTGGCCGTGGCCAGCGGCCAGGTGTGGGTGAACGCGGATGCCGCCGCCATCTTCACGGAGCCGGCGTGATGGGGGAAATGCTGCCCGCCCGCTGGTTCGACGATCCCGATTGCCACGCCCGGGAACTGGCGGCGCTACGCCGGCAGTGGCTGTACGTCGGCACCCGGTTCGACACACCCCTGACACGTACGGTGCTGGACACCCCCGTCACCGTGACCGCCGCCCTCACGGCCAGGGATGACCAGGGCCGCACGCTGGAGGTGGACGCCTGCGGCGCCTTCGTCTTCATGCGGCTGGAAGGCGGCGGCCCAGGCCTGGCCGACCACCTGAGACCGGTCGCGGGGCATCTCGCCCGGCTGTCGGGCCAGTGCGACCAGCCCATCGCCGAGGACCACGTGGCGTTCGCCGCCAATTGGAAGGCGCTGGTGGAAAACACCATGGACGACTTCCACGGCTCCACCGTCCACCCCACCACCATCCACCCCGCCGTGCATGCCGACTGGCAGACGCACCTGGAAACCGCCCGCCATGGCCGCCACAGCACATCCAGCTGGCTGCTGTCCGAAGGGACGGAGACATGGTGGCGGCGCATCGACGGCAAGATGGGCCTGCGCCGCGTGACCGACCACGCCCGCTATGATCATTGCTTCGTCTTCCCCAACCTGTACGTGGCCAGCTTTTACGGCGCCATGGTCATCACCCACACGGTGACGCCCCTGGCGGCGGACCGCAGCCGCCTGGACTGGCGCCTGTTCCTGCCGGTGACGGCCCCGGAAAAGCCGGCCGTGGCCGCCTTCCGCCGGTCACTGACCAGTGTGCTGGCCGGGTCCGCCCGCGCCGTGATCCTGGAGGACCAGCCGCTGTGCGAACGGGTGCAACAAGGGCGGGCGGCAGCTCTGGGTCCCGGTATCCTGGGCCGGCGTGAGCGCCGCATCGCCGACTTCCACCATGCCTGGGCCCGCACCCTGGGACTGGACGCCCCGCCGCTGCCGGCGGACGCGCCCTATGAGGAGAATGCCGTATGACCCTCAGCTATCGCCGGCCGACGGAGGAGGACGCCCGGCTGCTGCTGGACTGGCGTCTGCGGCCCGACATCTCCCGCCACCTTTTCACACAGGTGGAGGATGACATGGGGAAGCAGCGGGCCTGGCTGGCGCGCAGCAACGCGCGCGACGACTATCACCACCGCATCATGATGGTGGATGGGGTGCCGGTGGGTTACGCCTCCATCACCATCACCCACGCGGCCTGGGGCATCGCCACCCTGGGCGCCTATATGGCCGACCGGCGCGGCCGCACCGGCTCCGCCCCGCTGAACTTCGCCCACGCCCTGAACCATGTCTTCTACGCCTTGGGCCTGCGCAAGGTGGTGAACCAGGTCATGGCCGACAACGACCGTGTCCTGCGCGGCCAGACCATGCTGGGCTATCGCCATGTCGGCGTGCTGAAGGACCATGCCGTGAAGGAAGGTCAGGCATACGATGTCCATCTGTTCGAGATATCGGCGGGCGAATGGGCGGAAAAGCGCCTGAAATTCAGGGAATATGCCGATTGGGATGGCCATATGTGGCCCCCTGGCTAAAAGGCGGATAGGCCGCAAGGTCTCTTGGTTAACGGTCGTGGAAGGGACAAGCAGTTAGTTCCCAGGGCAAGGCCCCCGACTATGATCCCGACCGACCATCCCCCCGTCGTCGTCCCCCGCCGCGTGGCGCTGTTCGCCCATTTCGACCGCGACGGCCAGATCGACGACCATGTCCTCTATTACCTGCGCAGCCTGCGCGAGGTGGCGGAGCGCATCCTGTTCGTTTCCGACGGCGCCCTTATGGAAGGCCAGGGGGAGCGGCTGGCGGGCCTGGCCGAACTGGTCCACGCCGGCCGCCACGGCGCCTATGACTTCGGCAGCTGGAAGCTGGGCTTCCAGGCCCTGGGCGCCGACCTCGCCCTTTATGACGAGGTCATCGTCGCCAACGACAGCTGCTATGGCGGCGTGTTCCCCTTCGCCCCGGTGTTCGACACGATGGCGGGGCAGGACTGCGACTTCTGGGGGCTGACCGATGGGCTGGTGGATGGCGACATCCGCTATCTGACCAGCAACTTCCTGGTCTTCCGCCCGGCGGTGACCAACCATCCGGAATTCACCCGCTTCTGGAACGAGGTGACGCGGCAGCCCGACAAGGCGGCCGTCTGCCGCGCCTACGAATTCGGCCTCAGCCAGCGGCTGCTGGCCCTTGGTTTCCGCCCCGGCCGCTACCTGCCACGGCCCTTCGTGGCCAAGGAGCTGTACTCCGACGTCTATTTCGACGCGTGCCTGGAGACATACCGCATGCCCCTGGTGAAGGTGGCGGTGTTCAGCCAGAACCAGCAGCGCGTGGCCCGGCTGCGCGACCGGCTGGAGCGCATGGCCCGGTACTACCCCGTCAACCTGATCGAGGCGCACGTGGCCCGCCTGTGCGGTACCCCGCATCCCGTCATCCACGACCTGCCCTGGCGGCAAGAGCGTACACGCCTGGCCCCACTGCCAGGCACGTACAGGCGCAGCAAGTACAGCCGGAGCCTGCGCTGGTGGCTGTGTTACATCCGCATCCTGGGCGTGCCGGTATTCGCCACCGCCCGGCGGGTGCGGGCGGTGGCATAGCGCCGGTCAGGCGCGCCATTTCAATCCCCTGCCGTGATACGCCGCAGCCGCGCCAGCGTGCGGGTGAACACACCGGTGTCGTTCAGCGCCCGGGACAGCACCAGGGCGCCCTGGATGCCGGCCACCACCTCCTCCGCATCGGCTCGGGCCTGGTCCGGGTCGCGGCCCGCCCGAACCAGGGCCCCGGCCAGGGCCTGCACCCAGGCGGCGAAATAGCCGTGCACCTGTTGGGTGAACAGGTCGCGGGCATCGCCCAGGGCGAAGACGCCCACGACGCACACCCGCTGGCCGGAGCGGAAATAGGCGTCGGTGGCCTGGAACATGGCCTCCACCGCCTTTAAACTACCGTCCGCCTGGCCACCGTCCGCCTGGTCGAGCGGCTCGAAGACATGGGTGCGGAACCAGCCCTCGATATGGGCCAGTACCACTTCCGCCATCTCGGCCTTGCCGCCGGGGAAGAAATTGTAAAGGCTGCCCTTGCCCAGGCCCGTGCGGGCGGTGATGGCCGACAGGCTGGCGCCTTCAAAGCCATGATCGCGGAAGACCTCGGCCAGGACGGGGATGACGTCCTGGCGATCGGCGAGGGTGCGCGCCATGGCTCACAGGCCCAGGTCGCTGAGGCCGGGGTGGTCATCCGGACGGCGGCCCAGCGGCCAGTGGAATTTGCGGTCCGCCTCCTTGATGGGGTGTTCGTTGATGCTGGCGTGGCGCGCCCGCATCAGGCCGTCGGCGTCGAACTCCCAATTCTCATTGCCGTAGGCGCGGAACCAGTTGCCGCTATCATCGCGATATTCGTACGCGAAGCGTACGGCGATGCGGTTTTCAGTGTATGCCCAGATTTCCTTGATCAGGCGGTAGTCCAACTCCTTGGCCCACTTCCGGGCCAGGAAGGCCTCGATCGCCGGCCGGCCGGTGACGAATTCCGCCCGGTTGCGCCAGCGGCTATCCACCGTGTAGGCCTGCGCCACCTTGGCGGGATCGCGGCTGTTCCAGCCATCCTCGGCGGCGCGCACCTTCTGGATGGCGGTCTCTTGCGTGAAAGGCGGCAGGGGCGGGCGGGACATCTGAACCTCCATGACGAAACTGCGAAGACAGTGACATGTACCGATCGGTACGTTGTTGACCGATTGGTACAATGAAATTCCCGCTCCGGCAAGAGGTCTTTGCGTCCCGCCCGCTTTTTTCACCTCATGGTTCAGGCGACGGCGCGCCACGGGGCCGCCACCGCCACCAGATCCTCAATGCTGACCAGGGGCATGCCATGGGTTTCGGCATAGGTCACCAGGTCGGGCAGGCGGGCCATGCTGCCGTCGGGCTTCATCACCTCGCACAGCACGCCGGCGGGGGTGCGGCCGGCGCGGCGCACGAGGTCGATGGTGGCCTCGGTATGCCCGCGGCGGGCCGCCAGCCCACCGGGATGGGCACGCAAGGGGAAGACGTGGCCGGGGCGGGCCAGGTCTTCCGGCTGGGCGCCATCGGCGATGGCCGTGCGGATGGTGGTGACACGATCCGCGGCCGAGACACCGGTGGTGACGCCGGCCTTGGCCTCGATGCTGACGGTGAAGGCGGTGCCGTAGCGCGAGGAATTGGCGCCCACCATGGGCGGCAGGTCCAGGGCGCGGGCGCGTTCGTCGGTCAGCACCAGGCAGACGATGCCGCTGCAATCGCGGATCAGCAGCGCCATCTGTTCCACCGTCAGGCTGTCGGCGGCGTAGATGACATCGCCTTCGTTTTCACGGTCGGCATCGTCGACGACGATCACGCCCTGGCCCGCCTGGATGGCGGCCACGGCGCGGGCCACCCGGGTTTCGGCGTCGCCGAACCGGGACAGCAAATCGTCGTCATGGGCGGGAATTTGAGAAATCTGACTCAAGGGTCTCACTCCGTTGAACAATCGGGCGAGCCTGAATCAGGGCAAAAAGAGACTATGGGCGGACGGAAATCCCCCCGAGGCAAGCCCCATGCGCGGACGCGCGCCCGAACCTGAAGCCCGGCAGGGCACCCAGGGGGAGCGCCCGCACATCGCGGGCCGGCTCATCCTCTTTCATCCGGACTGTAACCGTCGGCCCCGGCGTTTCACCGGGTCTGCTGACCCCGTGGGCGTCACCGCCCCCGGGCGCTCGCGGGCTCCCCCTCCCTTAAGAGGGGATACCGCCGGTCGGGATTTCCACCCTGCCCTGAGAACAAGCGTGTTGCCATCCGGCGATGGCCGGATGGTCTGTCGATAGGACAATCCCGCGCCCACCCTGTCAACACGCGGACGGTTGGAATTTCCTCATGGGCCTTATGAGGAGCCGAGGCCTTGCGCCAAACGACCCAGGAAGCCAAGGGCGGGGCCGCCGGTGCGCGGCAGGCCTTTATAGCGGGCCACCGGTTCCGGCACCGTGCGCAGGATGTGGGCGAACTGCGCCGCCTCGGTCGCGGTCAGGTCGGCCAGGGCGCGCTGATAGGTGCGGATGGTGAACAGTATGGCACCGGTGGCGGGCAGCCGGCGCAAGGTCTGGCGTTCGATGCGCAGGAACAGGCGGTGCCCGGCATTATCGGCGGTGATGGCGTTATCGGCGGCGGTGTGCGCCACCTCATCCGGCTGGAACAGGGCGGGGTCGTCGTTCAGGCCCCAGTTCATGCGCCATACCGGCCGTTCCGGCGCCAGGGTTTCCAGGAAGCGGTCCACCGGCCGCCCCAGTTTCTCGCCATATAGGGCCACCGGCGCGTGGATGCCGGCCATGGGCCGCCCCAGCTTTTCATGCAGGCGCCAGCGGTTGGGGAAGCACAGCACGGCGGCGGCCAGCACCGGCACGCCATCAGGGTCCGGCAGCAACAGGCAGAGATCCTCCGCCACCAGGCGGCCGGCGACCTCCAGCGGATTAGGGCCGGCGTCCGCCAAGTCCCAGGCCTCCCCGGTGATGTGGCAGGGGAAACGGTGCCCGTCGCGGGTGTAGGCACGCGGGAAGTGACGGGACAGATGGTCCGCCAGCAACGCCAGCAATTCCCCCTGGGCCGCCTCGCCGCCCGGCAGGAAGCCGGTCACGGCCCCGTGCCGCTGGACCAGCAACTGGCGGCGCTGCGCCAACAGGGCGGGGCAGCTGTCGTCCACCATCAGCCACCGGGCGGGGTCCAGGGCCATCAGGCCCATGGCCATGCGCCAGTCGCCGCCGTCGAACGGCCAGCACGGCTGCTCCGGCGGCAGATCCCAGGCGTTCACGGGCGTCAGACTTCCAGCGGCGCGAAATCGTCCGGCAACTCCGCCAGCGTGGGCTCGGCGATGGGGCCGACCTCCGCAACCAGGGTGCCCCAGGACCACCCGACGCCGAAGCCGGCCATCAGCAGCTTCTTCGGACCTTCCGCCAGCATGGGGCCCAGGCGGTGGCAGATGGCCAGCGGGACGGAGGCGGAGCTGGTGTTGCCGAACTTCTCCATGTCGATCAGGAAGCGCTCGGGCGCCGCCCCGATCTTCTTGCGGATGTGGTCCAGCATCATGCGGTTCGCCTGGTGCGGGACGATCATATCCAAATCGTCCAGCGTCACGCCGGCATGCTCCATCGCCTCGCGCAGCAGCGGCGGGACGGAGCGCAAGGTGAAGGTGAAGACCTCCGCCCCGTTCAGGTGCAGGCGGGCGTCGCGGTAGAGGCGCTTGTGCTCCTCCTCCGACCAGGGCTCCTCGCCCGGGATCAGGCAGTCGCGCTTGCCGCCGGCCTTCACGAAGATGTGCTTGGCCCCGCTGCCATCAGTGCCCAGGATGGCGTGGATGGGGGGCGCGTCGGCATCCACCTCCAGCGCCGTGGCGCTGCCCGCGTCGCCGAACAGGGGAAGGGTGGCGCGGTCGTCCGGGCGCAGCCAGCGGGCGGAATTGTCGCCGGCCAGCACCAGCGCGCGCCGCGCCGTGCTGCCGCCCAGGAGGCGCGCCGCCATCCAGGTGCCATAGGCGAAGCCGGAGCAGCCCAGCGGCACGTCGAAGGCCGCCGTGCTGGTGGGCAGCCCCAGGCGCCGCTGCATGACGGCGGCGGTGACGGGCAGCACGTAATCGGCATCCTGGCTGACAAAGATCAGAAGGTCGACCGAGGCCGGGTCCCAGCCCAGCTGTTGCATCAGCCCCTCGGCCGCCGCCACGCACATGTCGGACGCCATGTAGGGCCGGGGCAGCAGGCGCCGCTCCGCCACGCCGATGGTGGCGTAGAGCTTCTTCGCCTCATCTTCCGTGAACAGGGTGTGGTCTTCCAGGTAGGAATGCCGTTCCTTCGGCACCACGGCCCGGAAGCCCTTGATCCGCACGCCTTCGACGATGGCCTTCACCGCAACCCGCCCTGAGAGAAGTGTCCTTAGCTGCTATACTATGGCCATTCCCGCCCCGATGCCAAAGGCCCTCTGTTGAGCACCATCCTGATCCGCGCCGACGCCACCGCGTCCATGGGCACCGGCCACGTCATGCGCTGCCTGTCGGTGGCGGAGGCCTTGCGGGAACGGGGGATATCACCCCTGTTCGGTGCCGTGGACCTGCCGCCCGCCCTGGCGCGTCGGCTGGACGCCGCCGGCTTCGGCGTCAGCCTGCTGGCGGGCCCGGCGGCAAGTGGGGCGGACCTGGCCAGCCTGGCCGGGCAGATACGCCGGCACGACGCCCGCGCCGTGATCCTGGACGGTTATCACTTCAACGATGCCTATCGTGCCGGACTGGCGGCGCTGGGCAAACCGGTCATGGCCTTCGACGACGGGCCGGGCACGCGGCCCCTGCACGCCCGGCTGATTGTGAACGCAGGCGCGGCGGTGGATGAGGCCACCTATCGCGCCGCCAATCCGGATGCCATGCTGGCGCTGGGGCCCGCCTATGCCCCCCTGCGGGTGGAGTTCCGCCGGGCGCGCGGCCAGGCCTTGCCCCCCCTTGACCGCCGTCGCCGCCTGCTGCTGACCTTCGGCGGCACCGACCCGGCGGGCCTGACGCTGCCCTGCCTGAAGCGCCTGGCCCCAGCCCTGCCGGCCGGCGCCGGCCTGGACGTGGTGGTGGGCGGCAGCAACCCCAACACCGACTGCATCCGCACCGCCGGAGACCGCTACCCCAACACGGTCGTCCATGTGGAAACGCCGCGCATGGCCGACCTGATGCGCGAAGCAGGCCTGGCCCTGTCCGCCGCCGGCGGCACCTTGGGGGAGTTGGCCTGCCTGGCGGTGCCCACGCTGCTGGTGGTGGTGGCGGATAACCAGGCCAGCAGTGCCGGCGCGGTGGCGGCATCAGGCAAGGCCCGGGTCATCGACGCGCGCGGCATGGACAAGGCCGAGGCGGCGGAGCGCATCACGGCCGACGCCCTGGCGCTATGGGCCGATGCCGACGCACGCGCGGCCCTGAGCCACCGCATCGGCGAGGGCGATGGCGGCCAGATGGTGGACGGGTTGGGCGCGGTGCGCATCGCCGACGCGTTGCTGGCCCTGCCGGCCTGATCGCCGTTATGGTCGCCGCATGACCCCGCCCGATCTCGACGCGCTTTCGCCGCCCGACCGCATCCTGCTGCGCCTCATCGCCCTGATCGGATCGCTGCCGCCGGCCCGGGCGCTGCTGGATTGCCTGAACCAGGCGCGCGTCAGCCCCACCCCCTGGACCCATGAGGCGCTGATCGAGGCGCAGAACAGCCTGCGCCGCCACGGCCTGCTGAACAACAAGATGGCCTGCCCGCCCGCGCTGGCGCACGCCGTGGCCATCGCGGCGCTGGAAACGGCGGAGGGCAAGGCCCTGGCCATCGCCATCCGCACCCAGCTGCCCGGTGAATCGAAAAGCTATTGGGACCCCAAGCTGGTGGAGATCGATTTCGCGCGTGGCCTGAGGTTGGCCGCGTTGCAGAACGATGGGGCGGAGGTCCAGCGCCTGCTGGGCCTGGTCAGGCGTCCCGCCCATGCGCTGCCGGAGCTGTTCAATCGCCATTTCACGCTGGTGCCGCTGAGGGTCGACTGGCTGGCCGGACGCGCGCCGGTGATCCAGGCGACGCTGCTGGCGGCGAAGCTCGGCCATTGGATGGCCACGGCGGAAATGTCGCCGGATCTGCCGGCCCTGGTCGATCACGCCCAGGCGCACCAGATCCTGCGCCGCGATTGCTTCACCCTGATCGCCGACTTCCGGCTATTGAGCGGGCAATTGCCAGCGTTGCAAGCGTTGCTGGCGAATACGCCCATGCCGGAGGCGGCCCTGCCCTATGCCGCCGCCCACGCCCTGCTGTCGGAGGACGCGCCCCGCGCCCGCGCCCTGTTCGGCGAGGCCGTGACGCAGCACCGCCGGGCCCTGCGCAAGCGCAAGGGCGGCCTGCCTGGACACCTGGGCGTGCTGCACCTGTGCGCGCAATTGGCTGGGGGCGACCCGGCCCAGCACGCCGCCATCCCCGCCCTGGCGCAAGACCATATCCAGGCCGGCCAGATCCCGCTGGGCTCCATGGCCATCGAGGCCCTGGCCAGCTTGTCCGCCAACAAGCCGGAAGCGGCGCTGAACAGCGTGAAATGGCTGCTGAGCGCCACCGACACCATGGCCCGGCCCTCCCCCCTGGGCTTGGGGCTGGTGGCCGTGGCGGCGGCCGTGGTGGACGCGGCGCTGGCCCGCCACCATGCCGACGCCTGGGATCAGTGGTTCCGCCATCTGGCCCCCACCATGCCCCTGGCCGCCGACCTGATGGCGGAGGTGCTGGCCCGGGTGGCCAACAATCCCACCCCCTATCAGACCCATCTGGCGCGGCCCGACAGACACGTGACGCTGCGCTTCCTGACCCTGCTGCCCGTGAAGGAGCCGTGGGAGCGGGCGCTGGAGAGCCTGGAGGTGTTGCTGGAGCCGCCGGCGCCGGTGGAGAGGAAGACGACAGGCAAGCGCCTGGCCTGGCTGGTCGATCCCAGCAGCGGGGCGGTGGAACCGGTAGAGCAGGTGCAGCAGCGCGGCCCCACCAAAAGCCCGACCCAGGGCTGGAGCGTGGGACGGCCCATTCCGCTGAAGCGTCTCTACCAGGGTGACGCCCAGCTGACCTATCTGGATGAGTTCGACCGGCGGGTCATCGCCACCATCGCCCGCGATTACGACGGCTGGGGCCACGGCCGCTCCCGCTACGACTATTTCCTGCCACCACGCGACACGCTGCCGGCCCTGGTGGGCCATCCCCGCGTGTTCTATCGCCGCGAGCCGGGACCGCCGGTGGAGTTGGTGCTGGCGCGGCCGGAGCTGGTGCTGGCTGGCACCCGGGGCGGCTACCGCTTGGCCCTGTCGCATCCGGCCGAAGAGGTGGACGCCATCATGGAGGTGGAGGGGCCCACCCGCTGGCGCGTGGTGGTGATCGACGACAAGGCCGTGGCGGCGGGCAAGCTGCTGGGCGCGGACGGCATCACCGTGCCAGCCATGGCGCGCGACCGCCTGGCCGCCATCGCGCGCTCCCGCATGCCCGACCTGCCGGTGCGGGTGGAGGCCGCCGATCTGGACGAGGGCCGGACGGAGGCGGGCGACTCCGCCCCGGTGGTGCGCCTGCGCCTGCTGGACCCGGGTCTCAAGGTTACGCTGGTCGTGCGGCCGCTGGGGCCCGACGGCCCCCATTTCGCGCCGGGACAGGGCAGCCGGCGCGTCACCGGCAACGGCCGGCGCGCCCTGCGTGACCTGGCGGCGGAGGAACGCCTGGCCCAGGCCCTGGCCGATGCCTGCCCCAGCCTGGGCGGCGAGGGCCCGGAATGGGAGTTGGAGGGCCTGAGCGCCGCGCTGGAATTCCTGAGCGAGCTGAAGGCCCTGCCCCAACCACCGACCCTGGAGTGGCCGGAGGGACAGAAGCTGACCCTGCGCGGCGGCGAGGCCGGCACCAGCCATTTCAGCACCACGGTCAAAAGCACCGAAAGCTGGTTCGCCGTGGGCGGAACCCTGAAGCTGGACGAGGGGCTGGTACTGGACCTGAAGGATTTGCTGGTCCGGCTTGAGGACGCGCCCGGCCGTTTCGTGCCCCTGGGCGACGGCCAGTTCGTGGCCCTGGACCGCCATTTCCGCCAGCAGTTGGACCGCCTGTTGCGCATGGGGGGCGTGAAGGTCCCGCGCGCGGCCGGCGCCGCCCTGCGCGGCCTGGTCGAGGAGGCGGCCTCGGCCCAGGTGGACCAGGCCTGGCGCGCCTTCATCCAGAACCTGGACGACGCCGCGGCTTGGCAGCCGCTCCTGCCCAACGGCCTGACCGCCGAACTGCGCGACTACCAGGCGGAGGGATATTTCTGGATGAGCCGCCTGGCACGCCTGGGTGCCGGCGCCCTGCTGGCCGATGACATGGGCCTGGGCAAGACTGTGCAGGCGATAGCCCTGATGGCGGCCAAGGCCGGCGACGGCCCCATGCTGGTGGTGGCCCCCACCTCCGTCGCCGGCAACTGGCAATCGGAACTGGCGCGCTTCGCCCCTGGGCTGACCGTGCACCGCCTGGCCGAAACAGGCGGGCGCCAGGAGGTGCTGCGCGCCCTGGGGCCCGGCGACGTGCTGGTGACCACCTACGGCCTGCTGGTACGGGAGGAGGCGCTGCTGGCGGCCGTGCCCTGGGCCGTGGCCGTGCTGGACGAGGCGCAGGCCATCAAGAACCCGGACACCCGCCGCGCCCAGGCCGCCCGCACGCTGAACGCCGGCTTCCGCCTGGCCCTGACCGGCACGCCGGTGGAAAACGACCTGGAAGAGCTGTGGAGCCTGTTCCAGTTCACCAACCCCGGCCTGCTGGGCAGCCGCAAGACCTTCGCCCAGCGCTTCGGCACCCCCATCCAGGCGGCGCACAGCCCCGGCGCCCGCGCGGCCCTGCGCGCGGTGGTCCAACCCTTCCTGCTGCGCCGGACCAAGGCGTCCGTACTGTCCGAACTGCCCCCGCGCACGGAGCAGACCCTGCTGGTCGAGCGCGGGGCGGAGGAGATCGCCTTTTACGAAGCGTTGCGCCGCCGCGCCCTTGAAAAACTGGAGGAGATGTCGGGCGAGCGGTCCCGCATCCACATCCTGGCGGAGATCACCCGCCTGCGGCAGGCCTGCTGCCACCCCGACCTGGTGGCGGCCGACGCGCACCTGCCCTCAGCCAAGCTGGATGCCTTCCTGGAACTGGTCGACGAACTGCGCGAGGGCGGCCACCGCGCCCTGGTATTCAGCCAATTCATCGGCCACCTGGCGCGGGTGCGCACCGCCTTGGACCGCATGGGCGTCACCTATCAACTGCTGGACGGCAGCCTGACGGCGGCGGAGCGGCAGCGGCGGGTGGCGGCCTTCCAGGCGGGCGAGGGCGAGTTGTTCCTGATCAGCCTGAAGGCCGGCGGCGTGGGCCTGAACCTGACGGCGGCCGACTATGTCATCCACCTGGACCCGTGGTGGAACCCCGCCGTGGAGGACCAGGCGTCCGATCGCGCCCACCGCATCGGCCAGCGCCGGCCGGTGACCATCTACCGCCTGATCCTGAAGGGCAGCATCGAGGAGGGCATCGTCGCCCTGCATGGCCGCAAGCGCGACCTGGCCGACGCCCTGCTGCAGGACGCTGATGCCGCCGGCCACTTGTCGGACGAGGATCTGCTGGCCTTGATCCGGGGTGTGGGCTGAGCGGCGGGCCTATGGTAGGCTACCGTCATGACCCAGCCCGCTTCCATTTTCGACATCGTGGACGAGGACGCCAAGCGTCGCGCCATTGAGGCGGCGCGCGCGTCGGTTGCCGCTGGCAACGTCGTGGATCATGATGTCGTTGTGCAATGGCTTGAGCAGTTGCTGGCGGGAAAGAAAGTTCCCCCGCCCTCCTCCTCCGGGCAAACTTGAAGCGAATTCGCTGGTCCATCGATGCGCTGGGCGACGTCGATCGACACGTCGCCTATATCGCCGCTTTCAATCTTGTCGCCGCCGAACGGGTTTTGCGGGCGCTGCTGACCACGGCGAACAGCCTGCTCACCTTCCCAAATCGGGGCCGTCGGGGCAGCGTACCTGGGACGCGGGAGTTGCTGGTCTTTCCGCCCTACGTGATCATCTACGAAGTCATGGACGATGAGATCATCATCCTGCGCGTCTGGCACGGGGCGCAGGATCGGGGCTGATCCGGCACTACCAGTGCCGATCCACCCAGATCCATGCCTCGATGAAGCCACCCAGGACGGCCAGCAGGGCCACGGTCAGGCCCAGGCTGCGGGCGAATTCGCCGAACTCGCCCTGCTTATGGGCGCTGCGGGCGGTCAGCAGCAGGTAGGCCGCCACCATGGCACCGATGATCACCCAGACGGAGACGCCGTGGATCCAGCCGCTGACGGTGTCGCTGAGGTCGTAGTACCAGTCGGGCATGGGGCCGGGTCCAAGAGAAAAGGGCGGGGCGCCCCGCCGGAACGCCCCGCCCCCCTTTAGACGATAATACTCAGTTGCGATAGGCCGGCGGCAGAGCCGCGTCGGGCGTCTGGTAGCGATGGGCCAGATCCTGCGCCCGGCTGGTCAGGGGCGCCTCGGTCCCGCGGACGAAGACATGCTCCGCCACCGACAGGATTTCCAGGGGATCGCCCGACCACACCACCAGGTCGGCGTCGCGGCCGGGCTCAATCGTGCCCGCCCGGTCATTGAAGCCGAAGACCTTGGCCGGGGTGGCGGTGATGGCCGCCAGCGCCGCAGGCCACGGCATGCCGTGGGCGACAGCGTTGCCGGCATTGTAGCGCACCTGGCGGGCATAGTGGCCGACGTACGGCCCTTTGATCACCACGGTGGCGCCGGCCGCCTGCAGGATGGCGGCGTTTTCCAGCCGCGCGTTCAGGCTTTCGAAGTCGCGCGGCAGGTTGGCCAGGGGATCGACCACCACGGGCACGCCCGAGGCCGCGATCTCCGGCGCCATCATCCAGCCTTCCTCCACCCCATCCAGGATGAGCTTCAACTTCAGCCGCTTGCCCAGTTCCAGGGTGCGGCGGATATCGGCGACCCGGTGCACGCCCACCAGCAGGGGCATCTTGCCCTGGATGACCGGCAGCAGGGCCTCAAGGTCCTCCTTGCTCTGGCGGTAGGGGCGGTGGGTGCCATGCTCATACCCGCCCTTGTTGGCGGCGTAGCTGGCCGCTTCCTCCAGGCTGGATTCCAGCAGTTGCAGCACGCCGCCATGGCTGCCGCCCAGATGCTCCATGGCCTCGGTGCCCACGTCCACCACCAGCACGGCGCGGCGCTTGGTGATGCTGTCGGTGCCGCCAGACATGTCGACCACGGCCGCCTGGCCGGCGAACAGCTTCTCCCCCTTCTTCTCGCCCCGTCCGGACAGCTCCGGCGTGACCAGCGCCCGGGTGACACCGCCCACACGGGCCACCGGCACCAGCATGGAGGCGGGGTTGATGCCCAGCGACACGTCGAAGGACGCCGACATCTCGGCCGTCGCCCCGGCGAAATCGTTGCTGGAGGCCTCGCCCTCCACCTCGCCGGCGCCCAGGCTCGTGTCGCTGGCCACCAGGCCCGGCGTCACGATGTGGCCCTTGGCGTCCACCCGGCGGGCGTCGGCCGGAATGGATATTGAGGCGCCCACCGCCTGGATACGGCCATCGCGGATGAGGATGGTGCCGGACGAAATCTCCCCCGCCGGTCCCATGGTCTCGATACGCGCGTTGGTGATGGCCACCGTCTCGGCGCCGGCGGCGCCGGCCAGCAGGACCAGGGATGAGGCCGCAGCCATCAGGGTATGGCCCATTAAGGTGTGACGGCGGCTCATTGCGGCTGCTCCGTGCTGGTGGTCAAGACGGGGCGGCCGGGTCCGACACCCTGGGGCCCGGGATGGGCGGGGCCGGTCTGGCCTAGTTCGAAGTCGGACTTGGGCTGCGCCGCCGGATCGTGGCGATCGTAGACCAGGGCGCCGTCGATGAAGACCTGATCGGCCGTGGCGTAGACGCTGAAGGGATCGGCGCTCCACAGCACCACGTCACCCATCTTGCCGGCCTCCAGCGTGCCGGTCTTGTCCAGCACGCCGATGGACTTGGCGGGGTTGGCCGTCACCCACTTGATGGCCTCGGCCTCGTCGATCTGGATACCCATGCGCCGGCCGGCGGCCAGGGCGATGGTGGCCTCCTGCACCAGGTGCTGGGTCAGGATGTCGTCGTCGGAGTGGATGACGGTGCAGACGCCGGCCTTCTGCAGCAGGGCGGCGTTCTCCTCGATGCCGTCGTACGCCTCCATCTTGAAGCCCCACCATTCGCCCCAGGTGGCGACGCAGATGTCCTCCTTCTTCAGGATGTCGGCGATCTTGTAGGCCTCCGACCCATGGTGGAACATGGCGATGTGGAAGCCGAACTCGTGCGAGATGTCGATCATCTGCGCCATCTCGTCGGCGCGGTAGCAGTGATTCTGCACCAGGATGCTGCCGTCCAGCACGCCGGCCAGCGTGTCCATCTGCAGGTCGCGCTTGGGCGCGTCGGGCGCCTTGTCGCCCTTGCCGGCCTTGTAGTCGGCCAGCTTGCGGCGGTAGTCGTCCCACTTGCGGCGATATTCCTGGGCGTCGATCCAGGCCTTGCGATAGCCGAAGACGTTGCCCATGCGGGTGGCCGGCGTGCGGCCCTTGCTGCCGTAGACCCGCTTGGGGTTCTCACCGCAGGCCATCTTCAGCCCATAAGGCGCGCCGGGGAACTTCTTGTCCTGCACCGTGCGGCCCGGCACATTCTTCAGGATGACGGCGCGACCGCCGAACAGGTTGGCGGAACCCGGCAGGATCTCCAGCGTGGTGATGCCGCCCTCCAGCGCGCGGATGAAGCCCGGATCCTGCGGCCAGACGGAATGTTCGGCCCATACCTGCGCGGTGTTGGGGTCCGTCATCTCATTGCCGTCGGAATTGGCCCAGACACTGGGCGTGGCGTAGACGCCCAGGTGGCTGTGGGCGTCGATGATGCCCGGGGTCACGTACTTGCCATGGGCATCGATGACCTTGGCGCCGTCCGGCACCGCGATGTCCTTGCCCACCGCCGCGATCTTGCCATCCACCAGCACCACGGTGCCGCCATCGATGCGGGCGCCCGTGCCGGTGAAGATGGTGGCCCCCACCAGGGCTGTCGCCACCGACGGCAGGGGATGGTAGGTGCTGGGGAAGGGGTTCTTGTCATCGGCCGGATCGAGGCCGGCGTAGACCGGCTTGTCCTTGCCCTTGTCAGCCGGGGATGCGGCCGGGCTGTCCTGGTGCGCGCTGGAAGCGCAGGCGCCGAGCAGCGCCAGTGCGGCCACCAGCGGGACCACGCGATGGTGTCGTTTCATGGAAGTATCGTCTTCCCGTTCTGCCGGGTGCCCAGAAAGGCGCCCGCCCCCAGGATGGGAACGCCGCCTTCGCCCCTGTTGATTGTTGTAACGCCCCAAGGAGTTAAGGCAGGCCGTCTCAAAAAAGTGCGCTGCTTCAACCTTGTTGATAAGGCTAACAGAGGCCGGGGCGCCTGGAAACGGCGCGATACAGTTCCGTTACAAATCGGATAGAATATCCGATGTATTCCTGAAGCGCCGGCGGGCGCGTCGGCATTACGCTTCCAAGTACAGCGCCGCCAATTCGCCGGCGGTGGTGAACTGGCGAAAGCCGGCGCGGAAGGGATCCGTGCCGGTCAGCTGTTCCAGCGCCACCAGCAGGGTGGCGAGGTCCAGGCTGTCGAAGGGCATCCCGCCGTCCAGGAAGCGTGTCTCCGGCCCGAAGGATCCGGTCCAGGCCTCGCCCTTGTCGGCCAGGACCTTCAGGACCTCATTATGGATCAGCGCGAGCATGGCGCCCTCGTTCAGTCCGATCGTGCTCATGCGTGGAACTCCGTCAGCAGGGCGTTGACCCGCGTGGCCGCCTGGGCCTGGGGCATGTGGCCAACGCCGGGCAAGCGATGCAAGATGATATGGGATGGGATGGCGCCAGCTTCCGGCGGCGGCACGATATCGTCGGCCTCGCCCCAGATCAGCTGCAGCGGCGGCAGCGGCTGGGTCCAGTCGAAGTGCCGCGGGGCGGCGTCGATGTCGGCCACCAGCCGGTCCAGCAGCCGGGTCAGCGGCCCGCGCGCCACGGGATCGGCCAGGCGGGACAGGAAGGCGCGAGCCAGCACATCGCGGTTGGGCGGGGCCCCCGCGAACAGCCGATCGATCAAGGCGCGGGCCTGGTCCAGGGTTTCCAATGTGCACAGCGCGTGCAGGAAGGCGGCATCCACCCGGCTGCCCAATCCGGCGCAGGCGATCAGGCTCATGCGGCGCAGCCGGTCCGGATGGCGTTCAGCCAGCAGCAGGCTGACCCTGCCGCCCATGGAATGGCCGATGATGTCAGCCTTGTCGACGCCGGCGGCGTCCATCAGCCGCACCACCCAGTCGGCGACACCGCCCAGGCCAGACGGCACGTCGAGGGTGGAGGCGCCATGGCCCGGCAGATCCACGGCCAGCACCCGGCGGCCGATTGACCCCGGCGCACCCTTCACCAGCGCCTGGATGTTGAATTGCCAGGACAGCGCGTCGCCGCCGAAACCGTGGATCAGCACCAGCGGCGCGTCGCCGGTCTCCTTCGGCCCCCGGTCGACGGCGGCGCCGGGGCCGCCGGCGAAACGCAGCATCCGGCGGCCGGCCAGCAGCCGTTCCGGCTCAGTCCCTGAACTCACCGGTCAGGCCGTGACGTGGTCCGACACCAGGGCCAGCAGGTCGTCCACGGTCTTGGCCTTGGCCAGATCCTCGCCCGCCACCACGGTGTTGAACTTCTCATCCACCAGGGCGATGAAGCTGATGACCGCCAGGCTGTCCCAGCTGTCGATCTCATCCAGCGTTTCGCCGCCCTTCAGGGTGCCGGGGTCCAGCTCCAGCATCTCATCCAGCGCCGCCAGGAATTCGTTCCGGTTCATCTCTTCTTTTCCTCTCAAGCCAGGGGCTTCTGCACCACGTCGCGGTTCAGCAGCACCCAATCGGGGTGCCGGCGCAGCACGTCCAGACAATCCGTCCAGGTGAAGTGCGGCTTGGCCGGCAACAGGGTTTCAAGCAAACGGCGGACCAGTTGGAAGTCCTCCACCGTGTCCACGCACCAGCGCTGCGGCCCCATCTCCACCGGCGCCGGGCCCGCTGGTGGCAGGGAGCCCAGGCGGAAACGGTCCGGCCGGCGATAGATGAAGGGCGTCACATGCTCACGTTCGAACGGTTCCCTTGCCTCTTGCCACGCCGCCTGCAAGGCCGTCATTGACATGGCTTCGGCGTCCAGGCCGCGCGGATAATAGCCTATGTCGACGGAGGCATGGTCCAGCGGCGGGTCCGCCGCCAGGAAAAGGGTCAGCAGCCGGTCGATCAGACCAGGGTCGATCAGGGGGCAGTCGCCCGTCACCCGCACCGCCACATCGGCATGATGGGCAAGGGCGGCCCGGCAAAAACGATCCAGCACGTCATGCTCGCTGCCCCGGAAGCAGGCAACGCCCAGGACGCGGCACAGCTCGGCGATGGCGTCGTCGGTCGGGCCATCGCTGGTGGCCACCACCACCTCGTCCACCAGGGCGGCACGGCGCAGGCGCTCCACCTGGTGGGCCAGCAGCGACTTGCCCGCCACGGTCAGCAGCACCTTGCCCGGCAGGCGGGTGGACCCCATGCGCGCCTGGGTGATGCAGACGACCCGGGGCTTTTGGGCCGGGACCGTCACGGCTGGACCATGCCCCAGTCCAGAGGCTGGCCGGCATCGATATCACGGGCAGCGCGGGCGCCCAGCACCTGGTCCAAATGCTTGGGCGACAGCCCCAGGCCGGGGCGGACGGAGCGGACGTTGGCCGGCGTAAACACCTCCCCCGCCTTCACGGGAGCGGAGACGTAGAGCGAGCGGCGGAAGGACCGGCCGCCGGCCTCGGACGGCTTGACGGCATAGCCGACCTGGCCCAAGGCGGCATGGGCCACGCGGCAAGCGTCGGCCATGGCCTTGAACTCCCCCGGTTCCAGGGAGAAGGAGGCGTCGACGCCGCCCTCGGCCCGCGACAGGGTCAGATGCTTCTCGATAACGATGGCGCCCAGCGCCACCGCCGCCACCGGCACGGCGATGCCATGGGTGTGGTCGGACAGGCCGGTGGGCACGCCGAAGGCCTGGGCCAGGTGAGGGATGGTGCGCAGGTCGCATTCCTCCGGCGGGGTGGGATAGCCGCTGGTGCAATGGAGCAGCACGGGGTCGGGCGTGCCCGCCGGCGCCGCCTCGCGCGCGGCCGTCACCGCGTCGTCGATCTCACCCAAGGTGGCCATGCCGGTGGAGATGATCAGCGGCTTGCCCTTGGCGGCTGCGTAACGGATCAGCGGCAGGTCCACGATTTCATAGGAGGCGATCTTGAACGCCGGCGCGCCCAGCCGGTCCAGCAGATCCACCGCCGTGGGATCGAAGGGTGAGCTGAAAATGGTGATGCCGATCATGGCGGCATGGGCGAACAGCTGGGGATGCCAGGCCCAGGGGGTGTGCGCCTCCTCATACAGCTCATGCAGGCTGCGGCCATCCCAGGGACCGCCATGGATCTGGAACTCCGGGCGGTTGGACTTCAGGGTGATGGTGTCGGCCGTGTAGGTCTGCAGCTTGACCGCGTCCGCACCCGCCGCCTTGGCGGCATCGATCAGGCGGATGGCGCGCTCGATCTCCCCCTTATGGTTGCCGGACATCTCGGCGATGAGATACGGCACCTGGCCGGTGCGGAAGGTGAGACGGGCGGGATCGGACATGGCGCGGACCCTTGGGCGGCGGCGGATTGCTCACAATGCTGTCACCCTTGATAGCACTTCGCGGGGGGCCGCTGGAATGGCGCTGCGGAGGACGGGACCGCCACCAACCGGCCCACTGTCCCGCCAGGCGTCATCGACACCAAAGAAGTTGCTTATCGCGCAACTTGCGCTCATGCTGAGTTGTGGACGGCGGCGCAAGACATCCCATGGGGCGAGGTCATGACGGCGGAGCATACGGGTTTTGACGGCGAAAGCGCCGGCGCGCGCAACCTGATCAGCGGGAAGCCGCGCCACTGGCCCTATCGATTGGCCGGGGAGCTGCTGCGCCTTCGGGCCGAGGGTCTGCGGCGACGGTGGGCCAAGGGCACTCGCGGGCGGACGCCCGAGGGGGCGACAATGGTGGATGAGGCCCTGCTGATGGAATTGGGGACGGCGATCCTGGCCGTGACGACCGCGATCAACACCCAGCTGGTGGCCAGTTGGCAATCGCCCGGTGATCCCTGGACACCCATGGCTATTCAGGGGGCCTGCGACGCCGTGGCCGCCGCGGCGGTGACGGCCATCGCCTGGGGCGAAAAGGTCCGGGCCCTGCCGCCGTCGCCGCTGACGGATGCGGTTCGTCCGCTGCTGCTGGAGCAGGTCGACCATTTCCTGACCGAATTCGAGGCCATTCCCCGCAAGTTCTCGGGCCTGTCCCTGGTGCTGGCCTTCGGGGGGCCACCGCGCCTGCGCATCACCTTCACGTCGCCCCCGGGGTGGAAGCGGCGCTTCAAAGCCGCCATGCGGCGCGCGCGGTCCCTTATCGTGCAGGAGGCCCTGGCCGAGATGCGCGCGCGGCGGTCCGCTTGAGCGACCTCATTTCCAGACGTACAGGGTCGCCGTGCGGGCTTGCTTGCCGGCGTCCTTGATTGCACGCTGGCCTGGATGGGTTGGCCCGGATTGGGCTGGAACGACGCGTCGAGGTCGAGGCCGCAATGCCGTCAACGCCCCTGGAAACCAGTCAAAGCGACCTTCCCTGCCTTGACAGCCTGATCGGAGCGGCGGTGGCGGAGATGCGGCGCGACGATGATCGTACCCCGGCTCTACTGGCCCTGCAGGGCATGGGCACGCCAGCGGGGCTGGCCCGCATCCTGGACCTCAGCAGGTCACCCGAGCCGATCCGCCGGCGCCTGGCCGCCGTCGTTCTGGGGCATATGCATGGCCCCGGCCAGCGCGGTGATGAACGCGCCTTTCCCGAGCCGGCGTGCGACGCCCTGCTGCGTCTGCTGGAGGATGAGGACGCCGGCGTCATGGTCGAGGCCATCTTCGCCCTGGGCCACCTGGGCAACCGGCGCTGCGACCCGGCCTTGGCCGCCCGCCGCCATCATGAGGACTCGCACGTCCGCTATGCTGTCGCCTTCGCGCTGTGCGGTAGCACGACGCCGGTGGCGGTGGAGGCCCTGCTGGCGCTGATGGAGGATGCGTACGACCAGGTACGGGACTGGGCGACCACCGGGATCGGGCAGTCCACCGAATTGGACGGCCCCGAGATTCGCGCCGCCCTGCTGCGCCGGGTGGATGATGAGGATGTGTTCACCCAGGTGGAAGCCATGCACGGCTTGGCGCGGCGGCGGGACGCGCGGGTGCTGCCGCCCCTGATCCGAGCGTTGAGCCGTGAGCATCTGATGCCCCACCTGTTTGTCGACGCCGCCGTCGCCTACCTGGGCCTGGAGGAGGACGCGGACCTCACGGAGGCGGACCTGATGACCCGCCTGCGGGCGCTGCTGGAGGGCGGGATGCCTTAGCCGGCGGTGCGCGCCACGTCCAGGCCGGCCAGGTCATGCATACGCAAGAGGCCCAGCACCTTGTTATCCGCATCCACCACCGGCAGGACGTAGACCTGCGAGGGGCTTTCCATCTGGGCCAGCGCCGCCATGGCGGTGGTGCCGGTGCGGCAGGTGCGTGGCTTGGGCGTCATCAGGGCGCGGGTGTCGCGGTCCAGCAGATCCTTGCCCACGCGGGCCAAGCCGCGGCGGATATCGCCATCGGTGATGAGGCCCAGCAGCCGGTCGTCGGCATCCACCACCAGGGCGGCGCCGGCGGGGTGGCGGGTCATTTCCAGCAAAGTTTCCAGGATGGGCCGGTCGGGGCCCACCAGGGCCACATGATCCGGCGCCCTGGCCATCAGGTCATCGACATAGGCGCCCAGCACCACGCCCAGGGTGCCGCCGGGATGGTTGCGGCCGAAATCCTTGGCGGTGAAGCCCTTCTCCGTCGCCACCGCCACCACCAGGGCGTCGGCGAAGGCCAGCATGGCGGTGGTGCTGGCCGTCGGCAGCTTGGTGTCCGTCGCCTCGGACTCGACATGGACCTTCAGCGTCCAGTCGGCCATGCGCGACAGGGTAGAGGGCACGCGCCCCACCATGGCCGCCACCTTGACGCCGCGCGGCTGCGCCGCCTTGGCCACGTCCACCAGTTCCTGGGTCTGGCCGCTGTTGGACAGCAGGATCAGCAGATCGCCCTCGCGCAACAGGCCCAGCTCGCCATGCAGGCTGTCGATGGCGCTGTAATAGAAGGCGCGGGCGCCGATGCTGGCGAGCTTGCTGGCGAACTGGCGGGCCACTAGGCCCGACTTGCCGATGCCGGCCACCAGCGTGTTGCCGTGTTCACCGCAGATATGCTCGACGACGTTCAGGAAGTCGCCGTCCAGCGCCTCCACCTGGTGCAGGACGGCGTTGGCCTCGATGCGCAACAGATCGGAAGCGGCGGCAAGAACGGCGGCGCGGTCGATGGTCATGGGGACGGTATCCATTCCCTTGAGAAGGCTGGCGGCGAAGCGCCGACGAAATTGGGCACGGGTGTAACGCAAAGTACCAGGACCCACCACGCGTCAGATCACAGCGGCAGCCGTGTGTTATGGGTATGGTGGGCATCTGTCGCGTCAGGCGGAGATGCCTACGCCACATCGAACCCCAGGGGCGGCAGGCGGTCCCGCGCCCGCGCCATCATGCGGGCGTATGCCCTCTCCAGCCGGCGACAGAAAGTGGTGGTGTCGAAAGGACCACCGGGCAGCGCACGCGCTTCAGCCAAACGGGCACGTACGCCGCCCAAGCGCGCCGAATCCCTGGCCAAATCCAGGGCTGCGGCCTCGTACGCTTCCAGGCTGTACGTCACCAGGTCCGGTAGTCCCAAGGCCGTCAGCAGACTGGCGGCCACCCGGGAAATGAAGGGGCCACCCGCCCGGGTCAACACCGGCAGGCCGGCATAAAGCGCGTCGGCCGCCGTGGTGTGGGCGTTCACCGGATGGGTATCCAGGAACAGGTCGGCACAGGCGTGGCGGGCCAAGTGGTCGGCCATGCGCGCCTTGGGCAGGGCCGGCGCCACCACCAGGCGGCCGGGATCGACACTCTTGGTTGACAGCATTGCCTGCAATGCCGGCAGAGCCGGCCCTGGATCCAGCAGCCACAACACCGATCCTGGAACCTTGGTCAGCAGCCGGGCCCAGCAAGCCACGACCTCGGGCGTCAGCTTGTAGGCGGCGTTGAAGCAGGCGAAGACAACGCCGCCGGCCGGCAGGCCCCAGTCCGCGCGTGTGGTCGGCGGGCCGATGGGCCGCGCCCCATCGTTGGCCTGGTAGCAACCGGGCAGGCGCACGACCGCCTCATCCCAGAAGCCCGCCCGCTCCGGCGGCAGTACCACGGCGTCGGCCAGCACATAATCGATGCCGGCACCCCGGCCCAGGGTACCGGGATAACCCAGGTACTGAACCTGAACCGGGGCGGGGCGCAGTTGCGCGATGCCGGGCCGCCCGCCCTCGGTATAGCCCTTGAGATCGACCAGGATGTCCACACCGGCGGCACGGATGGCCTGCGCCGCCGCCCGGTCATCCAGGCCGCGCAGATCAACAAAGCGGTCGGCCCCGGCCCGCAGCCGCGCCCGCATGGGGCTGCCGTCGTCGGGCCCATAGGAAAAGGCCGTGACGGCCACCGCCGCACGGTCGTGTTGTTCCAATACGCCGGCTATCAGGTAGGCGGTGGGGTGCTGGTGCCAATCGGCGGAGAGGTAGCCGACGCGCAACGGTTCTCTGGCAGGTCCCAGGCTGGCCGGCGGCAAGGGCGCACCCGCCGAGCGCGCCACGGTCGCCGCGTGTAGGCTGGCCGCCCGCTGGTGCCAGGCCTCGTCCACATCCAGGCACAGCACGGCGAAGGGCGGGGCGCTGTCGTCGCCCGCCTGCAACGCGGCCAGCAGATCCGGCGTCCGCGCCGCGACGTCGTCCCAGCGGCAGAGGCGGGCGTCGATATGCACCAGATGGGCCAGGGCGCCGGCCCGCCGGCTGGTGCCCCGGTCCAGCGCCGCCTGTAGGCAAGGGCGCGCCTCCACATCGCGGTGCCGACGCTGCAGCAAGATGCCCAGGTTCAGCCAGGCATCGGCCGTGTCCGGCCGCTGAGCCGTCAGCGCCCGGTATTCCGTCTCCGCCGCGTCCAGCTGCCCCTGGTCCTCCAGGACGGAGGCCAGGTTGAAGCGGGCGATGGCCTGCGTAGGATCGGCCTCAACGGCGGCGCGCAGAACTCCCTCGGCCTCCGCCAGGCGGCCCATGCGATGCAGGGCCACGCCCAGATTGGCACGGGCGGCGCCGTGCGCCGGATCCAGCGCCGCCGCCCGCCCCAGCGGCGTCAGCGCTTCGCCCGCACGGTTCAGGTTCAGCAGCAGGGTGCCCAGGGCGAAGGCGGCGCCGGCATGGGAGTCGTCGCGTGCCAGGGCGGCGCGGAACGCGGCCTCCGCAGCCGGCATGCGGCCCAGCGCCGCGCGCAAGCGGCCCAGGTTGGTCAGGATTTCCGCATCCGGCCGCAGGGCGGCGGCGCGGGCCACCAAGCCCTCGCCCGTCGCCGGATCCCCCTGCTGGCCGCGCAGCACGCCCAGAAGGTGCAGGGCATCCGGCTGATGCGGCTCGGCCGCCAGCACCTGGGTGTAAAGGTCGGCCGCCTCGTCCAAGACGCCCGCCTGATGGCGGGCCACGGCCTGATGCAACGGCGTCATGGTGCCGGAGCGGCCAGCCAGGCGCCCAGCCGGGCGGTCAGGCGGGACAGCGGCGCCCGCCAATCGCCCATCTCCTCCTGCTGCAGCTGTACCAGGCTGGGATACCAGGGGCTGTCCACCCGCCCCTTCTGCCAGCGCCAGCAACCGTCATAGCGGTTCAGCAGCCAGACGGGGCGGCCCAGCGCGCCGGCCAAGTGGGTGACCGAGGTATCGACGGTGATCACCAGGTCCAGGTTCGCCGCCAGGGCGGCGGTGTCGGCGTAATCCGCCAGCTCCGCCGTCCAGTCGATCAACGGCGGGGCGGCCGGGGCGGCAGGGCCGCCCTTCTGCAGGCTGACGAAGGCCACCCGGTCATGGAACCGTGACAAGGGGGCCAGCAGTGCCGGATCCAGGCTGCGCCTGGCGTCGACCGGATTGCCCGGCGCCCCCGCCCAGCACAGGCCCACGGTCCGCCGGCCGGCCGCGACGTCGTTCAGGCGCGCACGGAACGTCGACGCCTGGGCCGGATCCGGCGCGAGGTAGGGCCCGGCCGTCGCCAGCTCCGCGGCGCTGGTCAGACCCAGGCGGCCTGGCAGGCTGAGCAACGGGCAGTAAACGTCATAGGCGGGCAGCGTGGGATCCGCCGTTGACACGACCTGGGCCACGCCGGGCGCCGTGGCCAGCAGGCGGACCAGTTCCGGCTGGCAGGCCAGCACGACGCGGGCACCCCGGGCGGCCAGGGGCGCGATGAAGCGGGCGAATTGCAGGCTATCGCCCCGGCCCTGTTCGCTGTGCACCAGGATGGTGCGTCCGGCGGGGTCGGCGCCATCCCATTCCAGCCCGTGCGGCCGGGCCAGAACATGGCCGGCGCGGCCCCGCCGCGCCTCGAACTGGGGCCAGCCGGCGGCGTAGTCGCCGGCCATCAGCAGGGCCAGCGCCAAATCCCAGCGCGCCTCCCCACCCCGTTCGCCCAGGGGTTGGCCGGGGGCGGGGGCTGTCACCTCCACCGCGCGGCGCAGCAGGCCCAGGGCGCGGGGCAGCTGGCCCCGGTCCGTCAGCGCCACACCCAGGTTGATCAGGGTGACGGGATGGTCGGGCGCCAGGGGCAGCGCCCGTTCCAGGCAGGCGATGGCGGCGGCCAGCCGGCCGGTGGCGTGCAACACCCCGCCGAGGTTGGCCATGGCATCGACATGACCAGGATCAATGGCAAGCGCCTGGCGATAGGCTTCTTCTGCCAGATCGAATCGGCCCTGCGCCTTCAGCGCGGTGCCCAGGTTGCTGCGATAGGTGGGGTTGTTCGGGACGATGGCCGCCGCCAGCATCATGCTTTCGGTGGCGCCGTCCAGGTCACCCAGCTGGATGCGGGCCAGGCCCAGCAGATGCAGAGCCCCGTGGTTGCGCGGCTCGGCGTCGATGATGCGGCCATAGAGCGTCACCGCCGCGTCCAGCCGGCCGGCGACGTGATGCTCATAGGCAGCGGAGAGGGCTTCGGTCACACTGGCCATGGCGGCAGAATGGGGGTTCCCAGGCGGCGGGACAAGGCCTGGCTGGGCTGGGGAACCGGTTGGACTTGGGAAAAGAGATTTGGGGCAAAGGGATTCAGGGCATGACGGACAGGTTGGACGCGATGCGGGCGGCGGTGGGGCCGGAGGATTATGGCGCCGCCGCCGCGACGGCGGAGACGCAGGCGCTGTTCGCCCGCCTTTGGCACTTCGTCGGCTTCGATGACGAACTGACGGCGCCCGACGGCTATCTGGTGCGCACCATCGCCGGCGTGCCGGTGGTGGTGCAGCGTTTCGATGACGACATCCGCGCCTTCCGCGACGTCTGTTCCCACCGCCATGCCCGCCTGCACACCGCGGAGCGCGGCCACGGGCCCCTGCGCTGCCCCTATCATGGCTGGACCTACAGCCGGGAGGGCGTGCCGGTGGGCATACCGGGCAACGATCCCTGTTTCCAGCTAGACAAGGCGGACAAGGCCGCCCTGGCGCTGACCGGGTACGAGGCGGCGCGGCGCGGGCGCTTCATCTTCGTCCGCCTCATTCCAGGCGGGCCCGATCTGGACATCTGGCTGGGTCCGCTGGGCGCCTGGCTGGACGCCGTGTCCGACGGCTTCGCCGCCCCCTTCGACCAGGCGCCGCTGGACTGGCGGGCGGATTGGAAGGTGGGCATGGAAAACGTGCTGGAGGTTTACCACGTCGACAGCGTGCATCCGGAAACCTTCCGCACGGTAACCGAGGGCGCCTGGAAGTGCGCCGAGCACGGCCCCCACAGCACCGGCACCATCGGCCTGACCGCCGAAACCCGCCGCTGGTGGGAGGGGGTGGCCAAGCGGCTGAAGCTGACGCCCCTGACCGCCTTCACCGACTATGACCACGCCATCATCTTCCCCAACCTGGCCATCGGCCTGACCGCCGGCCTGATGGCCAGCGTACAGACGTACGAGCCGGTGTATGCGCCGGACGGCGCGGTGCGGCCCGGCCGTTGCCACCTGCGCTACCGCCTGTCATTGGCCAGGCAGCAGCCGGACGCCAGCGCCGCCGCCCGCCGGGGCGTGGAAGGGCATCTCGCCGACTTCAACCGCCGGCTGCTGGCGGAGGACCAGTCGGTGGCGGAGGCGGCCTGGGCGGGCAGCCAGCAGGCCGACCGCCCCGCCCTGCTGGGCCACAATGAGGGACGCATCCGCGCCTTCCACGCGGCTTGGCTGAAGGAGATGGGCCGCTAGCGCCCCTGCGCCGCGATCCAGGCATTCACCTGGTCCTCCAGCAGATCCAGCGGCAAGGAGCCTGAAAGCAGCACGGCGTCGTGGAAGGCCCGTTCGTTGAAGCGGTCGCCCAGCCTGTCCTGAGCCCGCTGGCGCAATTCCAGCAGCTTCAGCTCGCCGATCTTGTAGGCCAGCGCCTGCCCCGGCCAACCGATGTAGCGCCGCAGCTCCGTCTCTATGTTGTGCGGGGCCAGGGCGGTGTTGTCGATGAAGCAGGCGCGGGCCTGGTCCAGGGTCCAGTGCTTCCAATGGATGCCGGTATCTGCCACCAGGCGGCAGGCCCGCCACATGTCGAAGGACAGGCGCCCGAACCGCTCATAATCATCGCGGTAGATGCCCATTTCCTCCCCCAACTGCTCGGAATAGAGGCCCCACCCCTCGCCATAGGCGTTGAGGTAGGCGTGGCGGCGGAAGGACGGTAAATCCTCCAGCTCCGCCGCCAACGCGGTTTGCAGGTGATGGCCCGGCACGGCCTCATGCAGGGCCAGGGCCGGCAATTCATAAAGGGGCCGCTGGTCCAGCTTGCCGGTATTGACCATGAAGCCGCCGGCGATGCCCTTGGCGGCGTCACCGGGGAAATAGCGGCCCGTGGTGTACGTGTCCTCGATGTCGCGCGGCACCTCGCGTACGCCATAGGTCAGGCGCGGCAGCCGGCCGAAGTGGCCCGGCAACTGGTCGTCAATGCGCTTCGCGATCTCCGACGCCTTCTCCAGCAACGCCTGTCGCGTGGTGACGTAGAAGCGTGGATCGGTGCGCAGGAAGGCGAGGAAATCCGCGAAACCACCGGTGAAGCCGGTGCGGCGGATCAACGCCTCCATCTCCCCCCGGATGCGCGCCACCTCCTTCAGGCCGAGCTCGTGCACGGCGTCCGGCGTCAGGCTGGTGGTGGTGTGGTGGTGGACCGCCCAGGTGTAGTAGGCCTCACCATCGGGCAGGTCGCGCGCCGCCAGGCTTTCAGGGGCCGCCGGGCGATATTCCCGCTCCAGAAAGGTGACAAAGTCGCGCTGGGCGGGACGCACAATGTCGGCCAGCACCTTGCGCGCCCGCGCGCGCCATTCCGTCATCGCGGCAGGATCCCCCGACCCGGCGAAGGGTGACAGCAGGCCGTCCTCGTCCAGGGGGGTGTCCGCCTGTTTGCGGGCGATGTCCAGCACGGCGTCCACGATCAACCTCGGCTGGACGAACCCCGTGGCGATGCCGCGCCGGGCGTTGGCGATGTTGGCGGCGTAATAGTCGGGCGCGGCCTCCAGGCAGGCCAGCCAAGCCTCCGCCTCCGCTTTCGTGCGCACGTGGGTCCGGCTGGCGGCGTAGGTCAGGGTGGCGTAGAAGCCGCTGTCGCTGTTGAAGGGCATGCGCTCCTGGTCGAAGGCCATGCCGGCCAGCCGATCCTCCGCATCCCAGCGCATGAAGCGATAGGTCAGGCGGTCGGCCGGCGTCAGGCCGGTGGGGTCGACCGCGCCCAGGCGGTGGACGAACCCCGCCAGGCGCGTCCGCCGCTCGGCCGCCGCTTTGGGGCTGACGTCCGGCAGGCAGCGTCCCTCTTCTTTCCCGCCCTGAAGCAGGGCGTCGTAGTCGGCGATCAGGGGGGTCAGGGATGCCGGGCTGGCTTCAGCCGCCAGCGGCGCCAGCAACGCCATCAAAATAAGGGGGAAAATCGCCGCTTTGCCCATTGTCGCCTTCCTTTCGCTTCCCGGCAGGAAAGGCGAAGGAACCGCGACGGGCAAGCCTGACGATGGGTATGGGCGAGTTTATTCGCCGGCCGGCGATCTATATGGCTACGGGCGCCTGGGCGCCGGCCAGCTGGGCGTAGAGCGCGCCCACCTTGGCCATCTGCACCTCCGGCCGAAAGCGGGTGAGATCCACGGGCTGGGCGGGCGTCCGGCCGTCCAGCGCGGCCAGCAAGGTCTCGGCCATGGCGGCTGCATCCTCGGGCGGGCAGAGGAAGGGATAGTCGAAGCCCAGGATTTCCAGCGGCCCACCAGTGCGGGTGGCCACCAGGGTCACGCCGGCGTCGGCGTATTCCAGCAGGGTCAGGCCGAAAGGTTCGTGGCGGGAGGCGACGACGCCCAGGTCGAGGGCGGAGAGGTAACGGCGCACGTCGGGGCGGAAGCCCGCGAACACCACCCGATCGCCCAAGGCCAGCTGTGCCGCCTGCTCGCGCAGGGCGGCCATCTCCGCCCCCTGACCGAACAGCACCAAGCGGGCATCCGGCCGGTGGGCGAGCAAGCGGGCGTAGGCATCCATCAGCACATCGAAGCCCTTGCCCAGTTCCAGCCGGCCCATGCCGCCGATGACGGGCGCGCCCTGCGGCAAGCCCAGGGCCAGGCGGGCCTCCGCTCGGGTCAGCGCGCCCCTCTGCGGCAATACCCAGTTGTGCACGGTCACGGAGCGGTCGCGGGCCGCCGCCGGCATCATGCGGGCCTGATAGTCGGCGATGCGGATGATGCCGTCGAAGCGGTCATGCAGGCCGGCGCGAAAGCCGTTGTGCAGGGTGACGACGCGGGGGCAGCCCGGCCGGCAGCGCAGCACCCGGCGGGCGGCGGTGTTGAGATGGGCGTGGACGATGTCGGGGCAAAGGGCCAACAGCTTCCAGAACAGCGCGGCGGTGCGCATGCGCGCCGGCAGCCACACCACCGATACCCGCGGGTCCAGCGATTCGGCAAGGTGCCGGGCGCCGACGCCCCCATCCTCCCCCGGGCCCAGGATGACCATCACCTGGTGATCGTCGGCCTGGAATTCCGCCAGTTCCATCACATGCTTTTCGGCACCCCCGAAGCCATGGGGGATGATCACGTGGGCGATGCTGGTCACGGCCGCCGTCGAGGACGGGATCAGGCGCCGGGCGGCACCCCGGGCGGCCGGGCTATCTGACAGGGCGATGGAGGACATGCCGGCGCACTGCTCCCCTACGGATTGGAAAGTCCTGCGATCGACGGGATGGGCGATGCGAAGCGGCGCCGCCGGCCATAACCACGACTACCTGTTGTTGCTTCGGCGCGCCCCACCCGTCGCCCACAGAATGGCAACTGTTCCGTTATACGCCGGGGAAGGTGCTAACCTGTCGCAGGGCTGTAACATAGAGGGCCATAAGGGGTATCCGACCCGGACACCCCCGCCGCGCCACCGCTTACACGGGACAGTCAGTTGTCCGCGACCACATGCCAAGCGCCGTCGGGCTGCTGGCAGGCGGTGCCATAGGCCTGTTGCGTCTGCCCGCCTATGGTCACGTTCTGCTGGAACTCCCGGCAATACTGGCCATCGGTCGTGTGGCCGTCGCGCAGGGTGGTGACGCTGCCGCTGGCCGGGCCGTCGTTCCAGACGACAGGCTGGCCCACCGGCGCCATGGTGGCACGGATCTGGGCATCCTCAAGCGCGCGTTGCTGCTGCTCCGCCAGGCTGTCCAGCAGCGTCAGGGTGATGGCCGTCAGGCCCAGCCAGCGGTAGGCTTCTTCGTCCCGGTAATAATGGCCATAGCCGGTGTAATAGACGCCGTAAGGGCGCAGCACGACCACGTCGCGATACACATGGCGGCGGTATTCCGGAACGATGACCGGCCCCCGGCCATAGATGAAGACGTCATGCTCGCGGAAATGGCCCCAATGCGGCGCCCAAGGGCCACCCCTGTGGTCGTCCCCCCTGTGGTCGTCCCAACGGCGCTCCTCCCCCCGATGATGATCATCCCAGCGGTCCTGGGCCAAGGCCGGCACGGCGGCGGCGGTGAGGGCCACGGTGCCCGCCAGGGCAAGGGAAGTAAGAGCGCGGAACGTAAGGCGTCGCATACTGGAATTCCTGTTCATCGAAAACAGCATGGCCCCTGCGGGGGCCGTCACAGCCAAGCGGCCGGGCAGCTTGATAGAACACTGCCATTGCGTCCGATTTATGGCCAGTCACGGGCTGGATCAAGCGGCAAGCCGTTGTTGGGGTGAGGTAAAGCGTCGCGCGCGGCGCCCTTTTGACCGTCCCAATAGTGTTCCAATTATGGAACGCGGAGTGCCGACAAGCCCAACTACCGCCAAAATCGTTCCAGAAATATAGTTCAGACACCAAACACGTTAGACCCCGGCCCCGAGCCCCGCAGCACCGCCGCTAGGACCCGACGCCAGGAAAGGAGACGACGATGACCACGCTTTGCCTCGCTTGCGCCGCCCGTTCGGCTCCGGCCCTGTTCAGCCGGGCTCCGGCCCGCGCCGCCGTGATGGACACCCTTGGCCGCCGCGCCCGCACCCTGCTGCCCGCCCTCCTGGCCCTGACCGGCCTGTCCTTCGACCAGATGGTCGTGCTGCGCGCCGGGCTGGATATGGTGCTGCAGAGCACCCGCAACGGCCGTTTCCACTGATCCCCCCGCGACCGGGATTCCCCCCGAGTCGCGGGTACGGTGCCGCACCGATAGGGCGGCCTGACTCATTTATCCAATATACATCGCCAACCCTAGGCGACCCGTGGCTTTCAGCCCGCTTCCCGCCCCTATTTCTGCCTAAAGAATCCGCTGTCTGCCGCCCGGTTGGGCGCTAGCCGGAAGGATAGGCCGCGACCTGACCATATGGTCAGTTTTTTCTTTGCCCGCCCCCCGGACTGTCACACAGTGATCATCAAGATTTCCTATGACTGCACGGACGTCCAACCGGCCTGATGGGGGCTTTGGGGACGGCGTTCGCGGTCAGGGGACGGGACGGGGCTGAACCCCGCCTGGTGACATGGGGGAATGACGCGCCCAGGCCTCTCCAACCGCATCGGGAAGGGACGGAGCCATGGTCGCCGTGACGACACTGCCTACGATTATGCGGAACACCGACCAAGCCCGGGCGGGCAAGCGTCGGCTGGGCTTGGCCGCACGGCTGGGCCTGGCCTTTGGCGCGATCATCCTGGCCATGCTGGTCATCACCGGCCAGAGCTGGCTGACCTACGCCCGCGTGGACAGCACGCTGAACGGCATCGTCGGCGAGACACTGCCCCGGCTGGACACGTTGGACGCCCTGTCCCGCGCGGCCGAGGGACTGGCCGGCACCTCCATGGACGCCTCCATCGCCACCACGCATGAGGAGGCGCAAGCCACCCGCAAGGCCCTGACCGTGGCCGAGAAGGCCTTCAACGACGCCCTGCGTCAGGCCAACGCCCGGCTGGGCCAGACGCCGCAGCTGGAGGAGCTGCGGGTGCTCGGCGGCCGCTTCTCGGCCCTGCTCCAGGTGCTGAACGGGGCGGAGGACGCCCGCTGGCGCCTGCGCCAGGCCGTGGCCACCAGTGAGAAGGCGGCGGCCGAGGCCGATGCCCGGGCGCAGGCCGCCCTGATGGCGGCGCTGGGTCGTAGTCCCAGCCCGGCGATCCTGTCCGCTTTGGCTGAGATGCGGGCCTTCAACGCGCTTCTCGGGGCGCCGGCCACGGCGGGGGAGGACCCGGCGGCGGCCAAGGCGGCCCTGGAGAACGCCCTGCAGCATCTGCGCACGACGCAGGCGACCCTGCCCGCCGACACCCGCGCCATCGTTACCGCCAGCCTGGACATGTTGACCCGCATGGCCTTGGGCGAGGCGGTTCCCGCCACACCCGGCTTCGGTGACGTCACCGCCGGTGGATTGGCCGTAATGAAAAGCCGCCTGGCCGACGCGCAGGACCAGAGTACCGGCCTGCTGCACCAGAGTGCCGCCATCGCCGCCCGGGTGCAGAAGCTGGGCGCCGAACTGGGCGCCCAAACCCAGGCGGAGGTGCGCACCAAGGCCAAGGCGCTGGAGGACGTGGTGTCCTTCGCCCGCGGCCTGCTGATCGCCTCCGGCCTGGCGGGTGTCGCCATCGCCGTCGGCGTGGCGGTGTTCTATGTCGGCCGCAGCATCGCGGGCCGCGTCGCCAACCTGTCGCGCAGCATGCTGGCGCTCGCCGGTGGCGACCTGGATGTCGAGATCGATACGCGCGGCAGCGATGAGATTGCGGAGATGGCGCGCACCGTCACCGTCTTCCGTGCCAATGCCGTGCAGGTGCGCGAGCATGAAGTGCAACTGGCGACCGAACGGCGTGAGTCGGCGGAGAAGCGGCAGGCCGCCATGTCGGCCATGGCCGACAGCTTCGAACAGTCGGTGGGCGGCATCATCGCCGCGCTGGTAGACGCGGCGGCGCAGATGACCGCCCTGTCGCAGAGCATGGGCCGGTCGGCCGATGCCACCGCCGAGCAGGCCAACACCGTGGCCATGTCCAGCGAAGCGGCCTCGCGCAACACCCAGACCGTGGCCGGCGCCACCGAGCAGCTGTCCCTGTCGGTGCAGGAGATCAGCGGCCAGCTGCAGCAGGCCATCAGCATCTCGCAACGCGCCAATGAGGAAGCCGATGGCGCCGCCGACATGGTGGAGCGTCTGACCGGGGCCGCGGAGCGCATCGGCAGCGTCACCCGGCTGATCGACGACATCGCCGGCCAGACCAATCTGCTGGCGCTGAACGCCACCATCGAGGCGGCACGGGCCGCCGCCGCCGGCAAGGGCTTCGCGGTGGTGGCGTCCGAGGTGAAAAGCCTGGCGGGCCAGACCTCCAAGGCCACGGGCGACATCGCCGGCGAAGTCGCCGCCGTGCGCAGCGCAGTGGGCGCCGTGGTGGATTCCATCCGTCAGATCGGCGGCACCATCGTGCAGCTGAGCCAGGTATCCAGCACCATCGCTGCGGCGGTGGAGGAGCAAAACGCCGCCACGGCCGAGATCAGCCGATCGATCAGCGAGGCGGCGCTGGGCGTGGAAGAGGTCAACAGCACCATAGGCCGGGTGCACACCGCCGCCCTGTCGACCGGCGAGTCGGCCGGGCAGGTGCGGACCAGCGCCCAAGGACTAGCCGACCAGGCCGCCCGGCTGGATGAGGCGGTGCGCCGCTTCCTGAGCCAGGTCCGCGCCACCGAAGCCGCCGCTTGAGGAGAGACAGCATGATCCGGATCGCCCTCGCGGCCGCACTGTTCGCTTGCACTGCCAGCATCGCCAGCGCTACCGCCTTCAAGCCCTGCGTCGTTTATACCGAGGCCGGCAAGTTCGATAAGAGCTTCAACGAGATGGCTTATGACGGCAGCCAGACCTTCGCGCAGAAGACGGGCGTCGCCGTGGCCGAGTTCGAACCGGCGGGCGAGGACGCCTACCCCGGCGCCCTGCAATCCGCCGTCAGCGCCGGCTGCACCGATGTGGCGCTGATCGGCTTCCGGTTTCAGACCGCGCTGGCCGCCTTCGCGCCCCAACATACGGACGTACGCTTCACCCTGTTCGATGGCGTGGTGCCGGGCGCCAACGTCGCCTCCGTCCTGTTCGCGGAGAACGAGGGTTCCTATCTCGTCGGCGTGGCGGCGGCCTTGGCCAGCAAGAGCGGCACGGTCGGTTTCATCGGCGGTATGCCGGCGACGGTGATCGAGCGGTTCGAGAAAGGCTATGCACAAGGTGTCAAGGACACCCGGCCGGATGCCACGGTGATGACCGGCCTGGTGGCGGGCGATCCCAAGGGCTTTTCCGACCCCTTCGCCGCATCGGAAATCGCGCGCGACATGCTGCGCCACGGCGCGGACGTGCTGTTCCCGGCCGCCGGCGTGTCCGGCCTGGGCGCGCTGGACATCGGCCACGCCAAGGGCGCCTTGGGCGTGGGCGTGGACAGCAACCAGAACTACCTCTACCCCGGCCACATGCTGACCTCGATGGTCAAGCGCCTGGACGTGGCCATCGCCCGCGCCTTCGAGGCCGGCCGCAGCCAGACCTTCACCTCAGGCATCACGCGCCTGGGCCTGAAGGAGGGCGGGGTGGATGTGGTGGTGGACGCGGACAACCGCGCCGTCTGGACGCCCGCCATTGTCGAGGCCGTGGCCCGCGCCCGCCAAGCCATCGTCAGCGGCCAAGTGAGGGTCGCGAGCCCTAGTTAGTATTCCTTGCGGGCGCGGGCATCCGCCCGCTTGCCATCCTCGTTTTGCAGTCCGCTACGCTTCCCACAAAACTCGCGGATGCCTGAGCATCAAACAGCATCATGGAAGATGATGCCCAACGTGTGGCGCTCGCCGCTACGCAGGCGGCTGACGCCGTGGCGCAGGTTGACCCGGTAGGTGCCGCGTGTTCCCGAGACCGGCCGATGGTGAACGGCGAAGACGACGCCGTCGCCCTGGCGCAGGGGCACCACGTCCGCCCGCGACTGCATGCGCGGTCGCTGTTCCGTGATCACGAATTCCCCGCCCGTGAAATCGCGCCCCGGTTCCGACAGCAGGACGGCAACCTGCAAGGGGAACACCCGTTCGCCATATAGGTCCTGGTGCAGGCAGTTGTAGTCGCCCTGCCCGTAGCGCAGCAACAGGGGCGTGGGCCGCACCTGGCCGCCCTGGTGGCACAGCGCCAGGAAATCGGCGTGGCTGTCCGGATAGCGCACATTCTCCCCCAGGCGCTGATTCCACCGGTTGGCCAGCGACGCCAGCCGGGGATAGAGACCGGTGCGCAATGCCTGTACCAGGGGCGGCAGGGGGTAAGCCCAATACTTGTACTCCCCCATGCCGAAACCATGGCGCCCCATGATCACTCGGCTGCGGAAGCCCTGGTCGCGTGCGTACAGGGATGACAGATCCACACAGGCCCGCGGGGTCAGCAAACCGGGGAGTACGGCGGAGCCGTACGCGTCCAATTCCCCCGATATGGTCTGCCAATCATAGGCGTCGATGCTGGTCATGCCATCAATGCCAGCGTCCCCGGATCCTAAGTCCTCCATCAGGCCCGCTCCCGCGCCAGCAGGGTGCGCTTGCGCTCCACGCCCCAGCGGTAGCCGGATAGCGCGCCGTCGGTCCGCACCACGCGGTGGCACGGAATGGCCACGGCGATGGCGTTGTTGGCGCAGGCCTGGGCGACAGCCCGCACCGCCTTGGGCGCGCCGATGCTGGCCGCCACCTGGGCGTAGCTCGCGGTTTCCCCCGCAGGGATGGCGCGCAGCGCCTGCCACACCCGTTGCTGAAAGGCGGTGCCGCGCACATCCAGCGGCAGGTCCAGGCCCAGTCGCGGCGCCTCGACGAAGCCCACCACCCGGGCGACCAGGGCGTCGAACTCCGGATCATCGCCCGTCAGCCGCGCCTTGGGGAAACGATCCTGCAGGTCTCGCACCAGCATGTCCGGATCATCGCCCAAGGTGATGGCGCAGATGCCGCGTTCGCTACGCGCCACCAGGATGGCGCCCAAACTGCACTGGGCGACGGCGAAGCGGATGTCGGCATTGGCGCCACCGGCACGGTAATCGCCCGGCCGCATGCCGAGCATGCCGTCCGCGGCCTCATAGAACCGACTGCTGGCGTTGAAACCCGCATCATAGAAGGCCGTGGTGACCGTGGTGCCAGGGCGGCTCAACTCGTCCCGCACCCGGCGGGCGCGGTGGGCCGTGGCGTAGGCCTTGGGCGTCAGGCCGGTGATGGCCTTGAACACACGATGGAAATGATAGGGGCTGAGTCCGGCCCGGTCTGCGAGTTGCTCCAAGGCCGGCGCCTCCTCCGCCGCCTCGATGGTGCGGCAAGCCTCCGCCACCAGTTGGGCCTGGCGCTGGGCAATGCCCTGCTGGTCCGGCTTGCAGCGCTTGCAGGCGCGGAAGCCTGCCCGCTCCGCCGCGGCACAGCTGTCATGGAAGGCGACGTTCCGCGGCTTGGCCAAGCGGGAGGGGCAGGAGGGCCGGCAATAGACGCCGGTGGTCTTCACCGAATAGACGAAGCGGCCATCCTGGCTGGCGTCCCGGTTCAGCAGCGCCTGCCAGCGCGGATCGGCGTCAGCCTCGGGAGGGGCGCTGGTCGGGGCGGACGTCATCGGGACCTGAAGTGCGGGGATAGGGAGTGCGGTGACAGGGGGCATGGTCGTCATCCTGATATGGTGTCGTTCCTGCCCCTGATGTACCCCCGGTCCCCGGCCCCCGACATCCCGGGTCTTGCGGTCAAATCCCCGGCCCCGAACCGCACATCGCTCGACATTCCCATAGGTGATTTGACTTGACCCCCCTGGGGGGATAGGAGTCAAGGGATGACGCACACAACCACCCCCGACATCCTGAACCGCCTGAAGCGGGCGCAAGGCCATTTCGCCAAGATCGTGCAGATGGTGGAAGAAGGGCGCGACGCCCTGACCATCGCCCAGCAGCTTCAGGCCGTGGTCAAGGCGGTGGACAAGGCCAAGATCGCCCTGGTGCTGCACCATATCGAGCATCACCTGGAGGAGGCCACCGGCCCCTTGCCCATCCAGACCCGGGCGCGGCTGTCGGAAATGGCCGAAATCATCAAATACCTCTGATGCCGGCTCTCCGGAGCCATGGTTCCACCAGAGAAAAGCTAATTCCTTAATAGATTGCTTTCTACCCCGTACGTGTCCAATGTTTCCGTGGATGCCGTGCGAGGGAATAAGATGAGCGAAGACTGGTGGGATGTGCCCGGGAACCCCTATGCCCCGGCCCAAACCCGAGGCCCGGCCGTTCTCGAGTCCCCTTCCCCCTCCATCCTCGCGCCACAGGATGGCGACGCCCCTAGCCAGCCCTACACCGCAGCGGAGCTGCTGGCGCTGGAGGCGACCACCGCCGCCCTGGTGCGATTGGATTGTGGGCTGGCCGCCAGCAGCCGCGCCGTCGCCGCAGGCTGGATCAATCGCATGGCCATTGAGGAAGCGGCGGCCTCCGCCCGCCTTAACGGCATTCTGATCGACACGGCCGACCTGCGCCTGCTGGCCTGGGACAGCCTGGACCGCGCGCCCGATCCCGACCTGGCCCAGGCCCTGCCCCTTTATGACCTCGTACGCCGCATCGCCGCCCGCCACCCCCAGCATCTCTACACCCCCCGTCGACTGGCGGCGCTGAACCGGACGCGCCTGACCCGGAGCACCGCCTTTTCCCTATGGAATGGGGCGGCCGACGATGTGGAGGCGGAGGAGCGTTGGGCTGTGTTGCAGGCCGCCTTGGGCCCCGATGACCTGACCCGCCTCCGGGCTGCCCCCGCGCTCACCGGTGCTGCTGGTTTCTTGGCTCACTGGCATCAGGTGCGCGCCGACCGCAGCGCCGGCGCCGCCCTCGGCCGGCTGCTGGCAGCGTGGTGGCCCGCCCGTCAAGGCCTGGTGGTGGCTCGTCGCCATAACCTGGATGGGGCAACCTTCGAGGGTTCAGATACCTTCGTCAGCCCGACCCATCCCGCCTTCGCCGGCGGTCCGGTGCTGATGCCCTCTATCGGCTTCCTGGGTCATGCCCAGGAGTACCGGCCGGATCGGCAGGAGGGTTGGCTGTTGGCTTTTCTCAACGCCGCTACCCGCAGCCTGGCCCGGGGGGAGGTGCTGCTGCGCCGTCTGCGCCTGGCCGAGGTTAGGCTGGCGGAAGCCTTGCGGCCCAAGCGTTCCACCTCACGGGGGCCGCAGGTGGCGGCCTTTCTCTTGGCCCAGCCGGTGGTCACCTCCGGCCGGTTGGCTCATGCCCTGGACATGAGCGGAACGGCCGCCCGCACCTTGCTGGATGGGTTGCACAGTGACCGGCTCGTCTTGGAGATTTCCGGCCGCGACGCCTACCGCGCCTATATGGTGGAATGACGTCCAATAGCTCCGGCCCGCCTTCCAGCGTCGGTTTTTCCGAAAAAACTTCGGTAACTGTTCCCTTGAGGAGGCGAGCCATTTGCGACACTTAGGGAAAGAAAAAGCCCCGTCGCGGGGACGGGGCCGTTTCGAAGTTTTTTCAGAAAAACTGCAGGGGATGAAACCCTGGACCTATAGATAAGGCGAACCCTCAATCCGGCACATCCAGGCCGCAGCGGCGCAGTGCCTCCGGCAACTGGGCGAACAGCGCGTCCAAGGCCTGCGGCGGCAAACCCGCCGCCAGGCGCAGGATGGGCCGCCCCTCATGCAACGACAGACGCACCAGCACCTGGCCGGTACGGGACCGGATGACTCGCTCCCCGGCCAATTCCGGTTCCGCCACCCCTTCCCCCTGGGCCGCCGCCATCAGGGCACGCAGACGCGCGGCAAAGCTCAAATTGTCGTCCACCCCTTTCCCGCTCAATTCGGCCGCGGTTGCCTCCACGCGGGCGGCCGCCTCTTCGCTTTCCGCCATCAGGCGAGCCAGCTTGGCCCCATCGCTGATCTTCAACGGCCGCGGATCATCCAGGGCGGCAACCACCGTGGCTGGCAGTTCGGCGAACTTCAGCAGGTTGGACAGGTGCCCTTTGCTGAAGTCCAGGCGCTCCATCAACTCTGCCCGGCCCATCAGACCGGTATCCAGCACGGTCTTCAGCTGCACCGCCCGTTCGTAGGCGGAGATGTCGGCGCGGGCCTCGTTCTCTTGCACCATCTTGATCAGCAGGTCGCGGTCGTCCGCCTGCATCACCCGAGCCACCACCTTGCGGCCCAATTGGCGGCAGGCGGCCGTGCGGCGGTGACCGGCGATCAGCTCATATCCGTTACCGTCCGCGGCCGGCCGCACCAGCACTGGGGCCAGTTGGCCGTGGCGCAGGATGTCCTGCACCAGGGTGGCGAAGGCGGCGTCGGCGAAGGCGGCGGTGTGCCGGTCCTGGTATTGGGTGCTGTGTATGTCGGCCGGATCCAGCTCCAGCAATACGCGGCCACTGTCGCGCAGCGTCTCCAACTCCTTGGCACTGTCCTGGAACACGCTCTCGATCTGGTTGACGATCGGGATAGCGGATCGGGGGGAGACGGGCCGCGCCGCCCGCGTGGCCGTCAGGTCGCCGATGGCGTTGTCCAGCTCGGCCATTCTGTCCTTGCGGCTCATCGCGTCCCCTCCCGCGCCGGCGCGCGCTTCCAGATATCCCAGACCACGCGTTCGATCTCGGCATTCACGTTGTTTAGATATTCAAGGCCGCGTTCGTAGGTTCGTCGGTTCACGTCGCTGGCCTCCAGCTCGTAATAGCTCTGCTTGAGGTTGCCGGCGCTATCCAGGCCCGTGGTCAGGGCCATGCGGTTTTCCAGTAGCGTGTCGGCGAAGATGCTGCCCATCCACTTGACCAGCTGGCTCTGGTTGCCATCGGCCGTCTGATATTTGGAAACCAACAGACGCACGGCATCGAAGGTCTTCACCCGACCGCCCTCGGCTTGCGCCAAGGTGGACAGCGTTTCATAGACCATGCGGAAGAACCGGCCGGCGGAACTGAAGTCCAGCATGCTGGGTGGAATGGGAATCAGCAGGAAGTTCGCGGCCATGACGGCGTTGATCGACAGGTAGCTGAGCGACGGCGGGCAGTCGCAGACGATGATGTCGTAATCCTGGTCGATGCTGGGCAGGGCGTCCTGCAAGATGCGCCAGAAGCGCAGTTCCCGCTGGCGCATCTGCCGCACCGGCACCTCGAACTCGGTGGAGTACAGGCCAAGGTTGGCGGGGATGACATCCAAACCGTCCCAATAGGTCTTCTGAATCAGCGGCCGCAGATCGTTGATTCGCTGGCTGTCGTCCAGGGTGAACAGGCGATACAGCGTGTCCAGCCGGTCGAACTGCTCATCCGGCACGAAGCCGAACAGCGACGTGGCGCTGGCCTGGCTGTCGAGATCGATCATCAACACCCGATAGCCTTGCAGGGCCAGGTACTGCGCCAGGTGGACGGAGTGGGTGGTCTTGGCCGCCCCGCCCTTGAAGTTGGCGACGGTGATGACCGACAGCTTTTCCCCCGCCTCACGATCGCGACCCACGCGATAGCGCACGTCGCCGGTCTGCTGGAACAGCTGGCGGCGAATCTGGTTCACCTCCGCCAGGGTGAAGCCGCGGCGGTTGTTGCCGCCGATGACGGTGCCCTGGGGGAACTGCTCGTTCTTCAGCAGGGCGCGCAGGTGGCTCTCCGAGATGCGGATCAGCCGGGCCGCTTCCGAGGTGGGAAATAGGCGCAGGCTCTTGGCGTGGCCGGGATAGGCCTGCACCTCGATGATCTTGCGCTGGATGGCGTCACAGCCTTCCGAATGGTCCAGGAAAATTTGCAGGGGGTCGTCGCCGGCCGGCATGGCGCTATCGGCGGGCGCGCTGACATCGGTGGTCATTGGTGTATCCGAGGGGCTGCCAGAGATGGGCGGATAATGCCCAACCGCGATCCGAACGCCAACCGCGATCTTCAGGCAAATATGCGGATAACTGACTCATCATCGATTTTTTGGCGATTAGGCGAAAAAATTCGCTGATGGGATTTCATCAACTGGCTGAGCCACCGCCTTTGGTAACTGTAACCTTGAAAGCGGGGCGATCGGGACTGGAAACCGTGGCGATCTTCTATTGGACGCACCCCGATCTTCAAGGGAACGGATACCAATTTCTGATGTGGGAGGCGTTCCCTCGGAAAGGGCGCATTTCCTGGGTTTTTGCTGAAATACGTATGACGAGCGCGCATCGATCGGAGGATGGGCTTGAGGGTAAAGCCCGCTCTGGAACCTGCCAAGCCCGACCCCGTGGCCGTTGTCCCTGCCCTTGAAAGGCAGGCCTGTGGATAGTTTCCCTAAAAGGATTCAGGGTTAAGGAGATAAAGGGTTTAACTGTTACCGCGCCAGAAAACGGCGTTTTTCCAATGGCTTAATAGGGTATTTGGTAACCGTTCCCGCGACTCCTGGTTTCCGAACCCTGGGGCCGCGGACTCCAAACCCTCGGGCCTTGGGTCATCGAACCCTTGGCCTATGGTTTCCGAACCCTGGAGCTGGGGAAAATGGTATCCGAACCCTTGAGGGAAAACGGGGCGAGTCGGCCGGAGTCGGTTGCCATACCCTTGATCTTGGTTGCCGTTCCCTCAATCCCGGTTGCGGTTCCCTTGAGTTTGGACGGTTGGGCGGGCCGGTTCCGGACTCTGATACCGCGACCCGACTCACCATGGCCCCGAGTCCGCCTGATTTCACCCCACGGTGATGAGTCGGCTAGGTCTTTCCCCGAGTCGGCTCAAGGGTTCGGTTACCTAAGGTCACGGGTTCGGATACCAGCCGCCGTGTCGACTCGGCGTGCATACCAGATTTTGGGGGTCACACCGCCAGAATCTCAAGGGATCGGCAACCAGGCGTGTTTTTGCCGTTGGCGGTGGCGATTGGCCGCGTTCATCATCCGGAGTCCGAACGCCCGATCCATGGTGGATGGGGCCTGCTGTGTGAAGGGTGGCGACAATGGCGGGGACGACGACAGGGACTGCGGACAGGATTTCCGTGCCGGCCATGGTGGAACCCCCGATGGCCGGCAGCCAGCTGGCCCTGGCGTTGGACAGCCCCCTGATTGGCAAGGTGAAGAACGACCGCCTGGTCATGGTCTTCAACTTCTTCGCCCTCAGCAAGGAGACGGTAACGGAATTGCCGGTCTACGACGACGGCACCGTCCGCATTGAGGTCACCGGCACCAAGCACGGCGTCGCCAACATCTGGGACAAGGAGGTACTGATCTATCTCGTATCCCTGATCCAGGACAAACTGAACCGGGGTGAACCGGTCAGCCCACGCCTCACCTTCACCGGCCATGACTTCTTCCGCGTGGTGGGCATCCACGCCACCAACACCGCCTATCAACGGCTGGAGGACGCGCTGAAGCGCCTGCAGTCCACCCAGGTGCTGACCAACCTGGAGACGGGTGGCGAAGGGGAGACGGGCGCCTTCTCCTGGGTGCTGGACTACCGCATCAACTACCGCCGCGACAAGGATGGCGGGAAGACCATGAAGTCGCTGACGGTGCAACTGTGCGACTGGCTGTACCGCGCGGTGGTCAAGGACCGCAAAATCCTCACCTACCATCCCGACTACTTCAAGCTGTCGCCCACGGAAAAGCGGCTGTACGAGATTGCGCGCGCCCATTGCGGCAATCAGGGTGCCTTCAAGATGAACATCGAGAAGCTGCGCCTGCGCGTCGGCGCCGAAAGCGACTTGAAGGTGTTCAAGGCGCGGCTGGTGGCCCTGGCCAAAAAGCGTCAGGCGCTGCCGGAATACGGCCTGACCGTGGTTGATCCCCGCCGCTGGGGCCGCGACCGCAACGCCCCGCCGCCTCCGGGTCGCACGCCGCTGAAAAGCCACATGGTCTATTTCTTCCGCACCGACAACCTGTCGGCCATGGCGCCCTTCGACCAGGCGCCGGAGTTCCCGGATGCCCTGCCTGACATGATGATGGGCGATCTGGCGGCCTAAAGCTGGTTGGCGGCGGGCACCCCCCACGGGACCGCCCCAATCTTGCAATCCCACGATAGACATGCTGCAAGTCGGAAAACCCGGCTGCGAGGCACGGGATCGACCTGTCGTGAGGAATTTCTGATATGCGCGATTTGCTGAAGGGCGCGCCCTTGAGCGCCCTGGCGGCCGCTGCCTTGGCCGGCCTGTTGCTGGCGCCCACCGTGGCCGGCGCCGATGAAGGCATGTGGACCTTCAACAATTTCCCCAGCGCCAAGGTGAAGCAGGCCTATGGCTTCAGTCCGGACCCGACGTGGCTGGAACGCGTGCAGCTCGCCTCCGTCCGCCTGGCGCGCGGCTGCTCTGGCGCCTTCGTCTCCGCCAGCGGCCTGGTGCAGACCAACCATCACTGCGCCCGCGCCTGCATCCAGCAGGTCTCCACCGCCGACCACAACCATATCAAGGACGGCTTTTACGCGGCCGAACTAAAGGACGAGGCCAAGTGCCCCGATATGGAGGTCAACCAGCTGGTCCAGATCACCGACGTGACCCAGCGGATGAACGCCGCCACCGCCGGCAAGGAGGGCGATGCCTTTTCCGCCGCCTTGAAGGAGGTGCAGGCCGCCATCCAGACGGAATGCACCGGCGGCGCCGATGACACCCGCTGCGACGTGGTCGAGCTGTACCATGGCGGCGCCTACAATCTTTACAAGTATCACCGTTATCAGGACGTGCGCCTGGTGTTCGCGCCGGAAGAGGACATCGCCTTCTTCGGCGGCGACCCGGACAACTTCGAGTTCCCGCGCTACGACCTCGACGTCTCCTATGTCCGCGTCTACGACAAGGACGGCAAGCCGCTGAACACCAAGGCGACCTATTTCCCTTACGCTTCCCATGACGCGAACGAAGGGGACCTGGTCTTCACCTCCGGCAATCCCGGCCGGACGGAACGCTTGGACACCGTCGCCGAGCTGGAATACGAGCGCGACCACGCCCTGCCCGACCGCCTGCTGTACCTATCGGAACTGCGCGGCATACTGCTGCAGTTCACGGCGCAGGGCGGGGAGAACGCCCGCATCGCCCGCACCAAGTTGTTCACCCTGGAGAACAGCTACAAGGCGCTGTACGGCGGGCTGCAGACCCTGGTCGACCCGGCCCTGATCAATGCCAAGCGCAAGGATGAGGCGGCGCTGAAGGCCCTCATCGATGCCGATCCGGCGTTGAAGCAACAGTACGGCGATCCCTGGGCCGCCATCGCCAAGTCGCTGGACCATTACGCCGTGGTCGCCACACGCTATGGCGTGCTGGAAGGCAGCCGCAGCTTCATTCAGTCTGACATGTTCACCTACGCCCGCAACCTGGTGCGCGCCGCCAGTGAACGCCCCCTGCCGGATGGCAAGCGCCTGCGGGAATACACCGACGCCAACTTCCCCTTCATCCGCCAGCGCCTGCTGTCCAACAGCCCGGTCTATCCAGAGCTGGAACGGGTGCTGATGCGCATGCAGCTGGTCTACATGCAGCGCCAGCTGGGCCCGGATGACCCCCTGGTGCGGAAGGTCTTCGGCAACCGCTCGGCCCAGCAGATCGCGGATGATCTGGTAACGGGCTCCAGCCTGGGCGATCCATCGGTGCGCAAGAGCTTGCTGGAGGGTGGCCAGGCGGCCCTGGACGCTTCCACCGATCCCATGATCACGTTCGCCAAGCTGGTGGACGCCGATGCCCTGGCCGCCCGCCGCGATGTCGAAGCCAACGTGTCGGCCGTGCAGCAGAAGAACGCCGGCTACATCGCCCAGGCCATGTTCAAGGTGCACGGCACGTCCGTCTACCCGGACGCCACCTTCAGTCCCCGCGTGTCCTACGGGACGGTGAAGGGCTATGAGCAGAGCGGCCAGCACGTGGCGCCCTTCACCACCATGGGCGGAACCTTCGACCGCGCCACCGGCGCCTTCCCCTTCGCCCTGCCGGAAAGCTGGCTGAAGGCCAAGGACGCCATCAATCCCGCGCAGAAGTTCGATGCCGTCAGCACCAACGACATCATCGGCGGCAACTCCGGTTCCCCCGTCATCAACAAGGACGCGGAAGTCGTGGGCCTGATCTTCGACGGCAACATCCAGTCGCTGGGCGGCGATTACGGCTATGACGGTTCGGTCAACCGCGCCGTCTGGGTCTCGGTCGGCGCCCTGAAGGAGGCGCTGGCCAAGGTCTATCGCGCCAACCGCCTATCCAAGGAGCTGGGCGCCCATTGAGGGCAAAAACCGGAGAGGCCCAGCGGATGCATTCCGCGGGCCTTATCCCATGCGCGACCGTCGGAGTAGGTAAACCAAATGCCGCACCAGTCCGGCCGTCAGGTAAAGGCCACAATCCCGTATTATAGGGCAGGGATGGCCCCGAGCGCCCCGGGGCTCCTTTCCTGACGTGACCAAGGGCGGCTGGGGCGGAGCACCGCATGGGCGGGTCCGCCATCTGAAAGAGGATGATCATGCAGCGCGTGTTCAAGGCTCCGTTCCTGGTGATGATGTCGCTGGTGGTGGCCTTGCTGGCGTTGGCCGGTGGCGGCGCCCCGGCGAGCGCCCGCACCTTCGTCAGCGTTGGTATCGGCGTCGGCCCTTATTATCCGGCGGGCTATTACGGCGCCTATTGGCATGACCCCTATTGGCGCTGGCGCGGCCCTTACTGGGCGCCCTATCCCGTGGCCTACGCACCCTATCCCTACTATGCGCCCCCCGTGTACGTGGCGCCGGCCCCGGCCGTGGTGCAGGCGCCGCCGCCTGTGGTGGCGCAGCCCGTTCAGGCCGTGGCGGCCAAGCCGGCCTATGATCAGGCCAACTGCCGCGAATATACCTCCACCATCACTGTGGCGGGACAGCCCAGCCAGCAGGTGGGTACCGCCTGCCAGCAGCCGGATGGGTCCTGGCGCATCGTCAACTGACACGCCGTCCCCGTTCAGTGGAATAGGCGTCACGCGAACCCCAGGGATTCCCCTGGGGTTTTCGCGTTCGGGGCTGCGACATTTGCACTTCCGTTACAAAATCCCGTCCCGCGCCAGTCTGGCTTAGGGGTATGCTCAGATAAGAATGTACCGCCCGGCGGGGAGGCCGGGGTCAACAAGGTACAAACGGGCATGCAAGGGACAGGGACCATGCGTACGGGGCTTAGGGTGGCTGTGGTTGGCGGCTGCTTGTCCGGGCTTTTCGCCTCCACGCCTTTCGGGGCCCGCGCGGATGAGGGATTGTGGACCTTCAACCACTTCCCCAGCGCCAAAGTCCAGGAGACCTACGGCTTCGAGCCCACCGCCCAGTGGCTGGACCATCTTCGCATGGCGTCCCTGCGGCTGCCCCGGGGCTGCTCGGCCGCCTTCGTCTCCCCCACCGGCCTGGTGCAGACCAACCACCACTGCACCCGCGATTGCCTGCAGCAATTGTCGTCGCCCACCAACAACCTGGTGCAGGACGGCTTCTACGCCGCCAAGCCTGAGGACGAGGTGAAATGTCCCGACGTGGAAGCCAACCAGCTGGTGGGCATCACCGATGTCACCCCCCAGGTCAGGGAGGCGGTGGCGGGCCGTGAGGGCCAGGATTATGGCCGCGCCTTGCGCGAGGTGCTGGCCAAGTTGCAGCGCGACTGCGCCGGCGGGGATGAGGCCATCCGCTGCGACGTGGTGGAGTTGTACCGGGGCAGCGTCTACGACGTGTACAAATACCGCCGCTACCAGGATGTGCGCCTGGTGTTCTCGCCCGAGGAGGACATCGCCTTCTTCGGCGGCGATCCCGACAATTTCGAATTCCCCCGCTATGACCTGGATGTGGCCTTCCTGCGTGTTTATGACGAGCATGGCGCGCCGCTGAACACCCAGGCCAACTACTTCGCCTACGCCCCCCGGGATGCGCAGGAGGGCGACTTGGTCTTCACCTCGGGCAATCCCGGCACCACCGAACGCCTCGATACGGTGGCGGAACTGGAATACGACCGCGACGTCGTCCTGCCGGAGTGCCTGGTCTATCTGGCGGAGTTGCGCGGCCTGCTGCTGCAATTCTCCGCCGAGGGGGCCGAACATGCGCGCGTGGCCTTCGCCAAGCTCTTCGCGGTGGAAAACGCCTACAAGGCGCGCCTGGGCCAATTCCGCGCTCTGGTCAATCCGGGCCTGATCGACAGCCGTCGGCGGGCGGAGAACGAGCTGCGGGCCAAGGTGGCCGCCGATCCGCAGTTCCAGCAGCGCTTCGGCGATCCCTGGGCCGCCATCGCCCAGGCCGTGAGCCATTACCGCGCCGTCGCCGACCGCATGGAGGTGGTTGAGGAGGGGCGCGGGCCCCAGTCCGACCTGTTCGCCTACGCCCGCCTGCTGGTGCGCGCGGCGGAACAGCGCCAGCTGCCCGACATCAGGCGCTTCCAGGAATTCACCGAGGCCGGCTTCCCCTTCACCCGCCAGCGCCTGCTGGCGAACGCGCCCATTTCCAACGACCTGGAAAAACTATTGCTGCGCGCCTGGCTGGTGCAGCTGCGGCGCGTGTTGGGGCCGGACGACCCCCTGGTGCGCGACGTGCTGGGCGCGCAGACGGCGGAAAAGATGGCCAGCGACTTGGTGGACGGCACCCGCCTGGCCGATCCCAACGAACGCAAGCGCCTGCTGATGGGCGGCATCGACGCCATCAAGAACAGCCACGACCCCTTGATCCGCTTCGCGCAAGAGGTGGACAAGCAGGCGCTGGCCATCCGGCGCGACGTGGAGGTGAATGTGGAGGCGGTGGAACGGCGCAACGCCGGCGTCATCGCCCAGGTCATCTTCGCCGCCAAGGGCACCGGCGCCTACCCGGACGCCACCTTCTCCCCCCGCGTGTCCTACGGCACGGTGAAGGGCTATGACGAGAACGGCCGCCATGTGCGCTACTACACCACCATGGGCGAGGCCTACGGTCGTGCCACCGGGGCGGAACCCTTGGCCCTGCCGCGCTCGTGGCTGCGCGCCCGCAGTGATGTGGATTTCAGCCGCAAGCTGAACATCGTCAGCACCAACGACATCGTGCGGGGCAATTCCGGCTCGCCGGTGGTCAACACGGACGGCCAGGTGGTGGGCATGATCTTCGACGGCAACAGCCAGTCCCTGGGCGGTGATTTCGGCTTCGATGACAACTCCAACCGCGCTGTCTGGGTGTCGGTCGGGGCGGTGAAGGAGGCGCTGACCAAGATCTACGGCACCACCCGACTGAATCGTGAGTTGGGTATCTGATCTTTATTCACGACCTGTGACGCAGGCCGCAGACAGGGGCGCCGGGTCGTGTCCTTGATGGACACGTCCTCGCATAAAGTGGCTTTAATCCTGGGGTTTGGCCCAAGAGATGGGTGTGTCCGCAAGCCCGCGTTTTTTGGCGCTTGCCGCATTCCAGATCTGCGCCATCCTCATTAGGTGCGTTCCGGGGCCATAAGCAATAACTTGCTTGCAAGCAGTTTCCGCGCCGCAGCATTTCGCGGCACCCTCCACACATCCGCATTCCTTGACCCGGCTGGGCCGGGCCCAAGGCGTTCGCACCCCCCTCACGGGGCCCAAGCCCGATCCGGCCTTCAACGATCAGGGACCAAAGGACCATCATGACCAGCGCGCCCACCGCTCTTCCGCCCAAGCGTTCCCCCCTGCCGCGTATCATCGGTTTCGGCGTGCTGGCCATCGTCGTGGTCGGTGGCGTCGTCCTCTGGCTCAGTGGCCGGGGCAAGGAATCCACCGATGATGCCTTCACTGAGGGCCGGGTGGTGACGGTGGCGCCCAAGGTTTCGGGCCTGGTGGTCGAACTGGCGGTGCAGGATAACCAGAAGGTGAAGGCCGGCGACCTGCTGTTCCGTATCGATCCCCGCGACTATCAGAACACCCGCGACCGCGACGCCGCCCAGCTGCAACTGGCGCAGGCACAGCTGGCGCAAGCGCAGACCAGCCTGGAAATCGCCCAGGTCTCCTACCCGGCGCAGCTGGACCAGGCCCGCGCCGCCCGCGCCCAGGCCGAGGCCACGCTGGTCCGGGCGAAGTCCGACCTGGCCCGCCAGACCGAGATCGACGTCCGCGCGACCACCAAGTCGCAGATCGACGCCGCCCAGGCGGCGTTCCGCACCGCGCAGGCCCAGCTGGCCGATGCCGACGCCAAGCTGCGCTCGGCGGAACAGGCGCCACGCAACATCGAGGTCGCCGCCACCCAGGTGAAGCAGTGGGAGGCCCAGGTGGCCGCCGCCCAGGCCGAACTGGCCCAGGCGGAGCTGAACCTGTCCTACACCACCGTGGTGGCGCCGCAGGATGGCTGGGTGACCAAGCGCGCCGTGGAAAAGGGCAACTACCTGCAGGTGTCGCAATCGGCCATGACGCTGGTGACGCCGGAGGTGTGGGTGGTCGCCAACTTCAAGGAAAACCAGCTGAAGCACATGCGCGTGGGCCAGCCGGTCGATATCGAGGTCGACGCCTTCCCCGACCTGAAGCTGACCGGCGCCGTCGACAGCTTCCAGATGGGCACCGGCTCGCGCTTCACCGCCTTCCCGGCGGAAAACGCCACCGGCAACTTCGTGAAGATCGTTCAGCGTCTGCCGGTCAAGATCAAGGTGACGGGCGGCCTGCCCGCCGACCACCCCCTGCCCCTGGGCCTGTCGGTCGAACCCACCGTCAACCTGAACTGAGGGGGCGGCGGTGAGCGAAGGACTTCCCCCACCCGAGGCTGATCACGGGGCGTCGACCTGGCGACCCAAACACAACCCCTACCTTGTCGCCATGGTGGTGACGGTCGCCACCTTCATGGAGGTGCTGGACACCACCATCATCAATGTGGCCCTGCCGCACATCGCCGGCAGCCTGTCGGTGGGCACGGATGAAAGCACCTGGACGCTGACCTCCTACCTGGTGGCCAATGGCATCGTGCTGCCCGTGTCCGGCTGGCTGGGCCGCCTGATGGGGCGCAAGAACTACTTCCTGCTGTCCATCATCATGTTCACGGTGTCGTCGCTGCTGTGCGGCCTGTCGACCTCGCTGCCGGAACTGATCATCTTCCGCCTGATGCAGGGTTTCTTCGGCGGCGGCCTGCAACCTAACCAGCAGTCCATCCTGCTGGACACGTTCGAGCCGGCCAAGCGCGCCACCGCCTTCGGCGTCACGGCCGTCGCCATCATCGCCGCCCCCATCATGGGGCCGACGCTGGGCGGCTGGATCACGGACAATTTCAGCTGGCGCTGGGTGTTCCTGATCAACGTGCCGGTGGGTGTCATCGCCACCTTCGCCATCTCGGCGGTGGTGGAGGATCCGCCCTGGGCCAAGGCCGGTGCCGGCAAGGGCAAGCGCAACATCGACGTGGTCGGCTTGTCGCTGATCGCCGCCGGCTTCGCCTGCCTGCAGATCGTGCTGGACCGGGGCGAGCAGGAGGACTGGTTCTCCAGCGGCTTCATCCAGGCCTTCGGCGTGGGTGCCGTGCTGGGCCTGGTGGGCGCCGTCGTCTGGCTGCTGGACCGGCCCGATCCCATCGTCAACCTTCGGGTCTGGAAGAACAAGGACTTCGCCATCGGCACCCTGTTCATCAGCATCATGGCCGCCACCCTGTACGGCAGCGCCGTGTTGATCCCGCAGCTGGCGCAGTCGCAGCTGGGCTACACCGCCACCTGGTCAGGCATGATCCTGTCGCCCGGCGGCTTCATGATCCTGTTCATGATTCCCATCATCACCCGCGTACTGCTGAAGAAGTTCCAGGCCCGCTTCATCGTGGCCACCGGCTTCTTCCTGCTGGGCATCGCCATGTTCTACACGGGCACCATCACGCCCCAGGTCAGCTTCCTGAACCTGATGAGCATGCGCCTGGCCCAGACATTCGGCACGGCGCTGCTCATGATCCCCATCAGCACGGTGGCCTTCGCCTCCGTCCCGCGGGAGATGAACGGTGACGCCGCCGCCCTCTACGCCATGTCGCGCAACCTGGGCGGCAGCATCGGCATCGCTCTGGTCACGGCCTATCTGACCCAGCGGTCGCAGGTGCACCAGGCCTATCTGGTCGAACACCTGTCGGACCTGAACATGGGCTATCAGATGACCAAGCAGGCCTGGATGAACGGCCTGGCCGGCCACGGGCTGACGCCGTCGCAGATGGACTCCTCGGCGCTGGGCGGCATCTACCGCACGCTGGTGCGCCAGGCGGCCATCCTGGGCTACGTCGACGTCTTCCGCATATCCGGCGTGGTCGCCTTCTGTGTCGTGCCCCTGGCCTTTTTCATGAAATCCACCAAGGCGGCGCCCAAGCCCGCCGCCGCGGAGTGACCCTGATGTCCGCTTCCACTCCCCTTTTCCCGCTTCCGCGCCGGGCCCGGCTGCTGGCCGCCACGGCGGCTCTGGCCTTGACCGCCGCCTGCACCCTGGGTCCTGATTACCAGCCGCCGGCGGCCGACGCGCCCGCGTCGTGGAGCGCCACGACCACCCAGACGACAGGCCAGGTGGCGGGCAAGACCCAGGTCAATACCGACGCCACCGTGCTTGCCCATTGGTGGACGGAGTTCCGCGACCCCACGCTGGACAAGCTGGTGGCCGATGTGGTCGCCGGAAACCTGGACCTGAAGGTGGCGGAACAGCGCATCCTGTCCGCCCGCGCCCAGCGCCAGCAGGCCGCAGCCGCGCAGTATCCCAGCGTGAAGGGGGAGAGCGCGGCCATGCGCAACCGCCTGCCGCCCGGGGCGACCGGTTCGTTGGGTGGCACCAGCAACATCTTCCTGGCGGGCTTCGACGCCTCTTGGGAACTGGACCTCTTCGGCGGCACCCGCCGCAGCATCGAGGCGGCCGACGCCAACATCGAGGCCGGCATCGAGAACCGGCGCTCGCTGGTCATGTCCATGCTGGCGGAATTGGGCACCGACTACGCCGCCCTGCGTTCTGTCCAGGCACGCATCGTCATCGCCAACGAGAACGTGCGCCTGTCGCAGGAAACCCGCGACCTGACAGCCGCGAAGTATAAGGTGGGCCTGGCGACCGAACTGCAGCTGGCGGAGGCTGACGGCCAGCTGGAACAGCAGAAGGCGGTACTGCCGTCGCTGGCGACCCAGGCCGCCCAGCGGGCCCATGCCATCGCCACCCTGACCGGCCGCACCCCCGCCGACGTGGACAGCCTGCTCACCACCGCCGGGCCGGAGGTGCCCCTGCCGCCCACCCTGCCGGCCAACCTGCCCTCTGAGGTGGTGCGGGCCCGTCCCGACATCCGGGCCGCCGAGCGCACCATGGCCGCCACCAACGCCCAGATCGGCGTGAGGGAGGCGGCGCGCTTCCCCAAGCTGTCGCTGGGCCTGATCGGCGGCTTCCTCAACCCCGACATCGGCAAGCTGCTGCAGGGCGACAGCTTCGGCTGGAGCGTGGGCCCCACCCTCAGCGGCCCCATCTATGATGGCGGCCGCCTGAAAGCCGGGGTGAAGGACGCCGAGGCCCAGGCCGAAGAGGCGCGCCTCACCTACCGCAAGACGGTGCTGACCGCCTTCCAGGAGGTGGAGGACGCGCTGGTCGCCTATTCCAACGAGCGCCAGCGGAACGAGACCTTGCACCGCGCCCTGGACGCCGCCCAATTGGCGCAGGACCGCGCCCGGTCGCAGTATCGCGCCGGGCTGGCCGACTTCCTGACCGTGCTGGACGCCGACCGCACTTTGGCCACGTCGAAGGACGCCGTCGCGCAGAGCGACTACGCTCTGGTGCAGCAGACCATCGCCCTCTACAAGGCGCTGGGCGGCGGCTGGCAGGCGGGGGAGACCACCACGGCCGCCAGCGTCGCCGGCGCGCCGCCAGCGTGACCTGGGGGCGGTGATGGGCCAGGGTGAGACAGCGGTGATGGAAGGTGACACCTCCGGGGAGCGCCCCGACGGACGCCCCGGTGGGCGGCAACGCAAGGCGGGTGACACCCGCCGGGCGGAGATCATCGCCGCCGCCCTGGAATTGTTGCATGAGGTGGGGCCCGGCGGCACCACGACCACGGCCATCGCCCGCCGCATCGGCATGGCCCAGGGCTCGCTGTTCCGTCATTTCCCCACCAAGCGCGCCATGTGGGAGGCGCTGCTAGATAGCCTCTCCCACCGCATCGCCCCACCGATCCAGGAGGCGCTGAACGGTGCCGGTAGTCCCATGGCCCGCTTGCGGCAAGTCATGCACACCTGGCTGGATCTGGCTGAAAGCATTCCGGCGCTGTCGTCGCTGGTCTTCTCGCGCGAGGTGCTGGCCGACAGCCCCGATATGCGCAGCCTGCTGGCGGAACGCCTGCAGCGGCCCCACCGCATCTACTGCGCCCTGATCCATGAAGGCATCGCGGCGGGTGAGGTCTCGCCCGACACCGATGTGGAACGCGTGGGCTGGATCCTTTCGGGCATGAAGCACAGCCTGGTCATGCGCTGGACCCTGCTGGACCGGACCCTGGACATGCACGCCGACCTGGACGTGATGCTGGATACGATTATCGCCGGCATGAGCCGGCGATAATCGCGTCCGTGCGTTGCCTCAGGCGCGCTGACCGGATGGTGGTGGGGCGGCAAATGGCCGGCCCCCGTGTCATTTTTCCCGACAGGTTGGCGGCTTTTGTTCCGTACCATCGGGCGGTCACGGGGGTAGGCGTTCCACTTCGCCCGCTGGTGGCTGGGCCAATTGGGCGCAGGCCCAGTTCGTCCGTGACAGGGGGCTTCCGGTGTGAAAAGAAGGGCGCCGGGTCCATCCCCATTTCGCGTTTCCATCTGGCCTCCCTTCCTGGATCACGTCCCGCGATGCTGCGCCACCGGTCGTCCCGTTCCCTGCTTTCGTCCGTCGCCAAGCGGCCCCTGCTGGCCCTCCTCATGGCGGGTGCGCTGACGGGCTGCACCGTGGGGCCGGACTATGAACGGCCGGAAACGCCGCAGCCGGCGGCCTATCGTGAAACGGTGACGGGCGACGCCGCCAAGGATGCGACCCTGCGCACGGAAATCGCCGCCGACTGGTGGCGGCAATTCAAGTCGCCGGAACTGGACGGCCTGATCTTCCGCGTGGCCTCGAATAACTTCGACGTGCGCGCCGCCGTGGCCCGCATCCGCCAGGCCGAGGGGACGGTGGACGAACAACGCTCCACCCTGTTCCCTACGGTGACGGCGAATGCGGGGCGCACCCGCAGCCAGACGGGCGGCGGCACCACCACCGTCAGCAATGGCAACTTCATCACCCGCAACAACATCAGCAGCAACTATTCAGCCAAGCTGTCGGCCAGCTACGAGCTGGATTTCTGGGGCAAGAACCGGTCCGCCTTCGAATCGGCCAAGGCCAGCCTGAATTTCAGCCGCTACGACAAGCAGACGGTGCTGATGACGGCCATCGCCACGGTGGCCACCGACTACTTCCAGGCGCTGGCGTACAAGGACCGCCTGGCCCTGGCCCGCCAGTCGCTGCGCGATGCCGAGGACGTGCTGCGCGGCATCCAGGCCCGCGCCCGCGCCGGCACCGCCACCGATGTCGACGTGGCCAACCAGGTGAACGTGGTGGAGGGCGAGCGCGCCGCCATTCCGCAGTATGAGCAAAACCTGGCGCAGCAGATCGACGCGCTGGCCGTGCTGGTCGGCGTGCTGCCGGAACAGCTGAAGATCGAGGGCACCACCCTCAGCGGCCTGGCGGAGCCCGAGGTGGCGCCCAACCTGCCGTCCACCCTGCTGACCCGCCGGCCGGACGTGGCCTCGGCCGAGGCGCAGCTGATCGCCGCCAACGCCACCCTGCGTAGCGTCATCGCCCAGCAATACCCCAGCCTCAGCCTGACCGGCAGCTACGGCTACCAGAATGAATCGCTGGGCGACCTGTTCAACCCGGCCAGCAAACTGTGGTCGCTGGGCACCTCACTCAGCCAGACGGTGTTCGACGCCGGCAATCTGCAGGCCCAGTCCGACGTGCAGCGCGCCCGGGTGGAGGAGCTGGCGGCGGATTACCAGAAGGCGGTCGTCACCGCGTTCTCCGATGTCGAGGATGCGCTGGCCGGGGTGCGCTACACCCGCGATATCCGCGGCGCCCAGGAAAAGGCCACGGCCTCGGCCGACGTGGCCCTGCGCGGCACCACCGGGCAGTTCCAGCGCGGCACTGCTGACATGGTCAGCGTGCTGACGGCTCAGCGCACCCTGTTCAGCGCCCAGGACAGCCTGGTGCAGAGCCGCTTGAACTACCTGACCTCCATCGTCACGCTGTACCGCGTGCTGGGCGGCGGCTGGTCGGTGGAACAGACCGAGGCCCAGGCCGATACAGCGCCCGCCAAGGCCGGCGGTTGACCGCCGTTCTCAAAGCCAGGGGCGCCTTCGTCATTTCCGGCAAAATGCCGACCTTGGGGCTAGCCGCGCGGGACGCGTGCTGGCACACCTGATCGCATCCCCGCGCCGTTCCCGGTTGAAAGGCCTGCCTGTTCCCCATGTCTGCGCCCGCCTTGGACCGCCCTTCCACGGAATCCTCCCCGGCCGCCAAGCCTGAACGCCTGCTCTCGCTGGACGTCTTCCGGGGGCTGACCGTGGCCCTGATGCTGCTGGTCAACGATCCCGGCACCTGGTCCGACATCTATTGGCCGCTGCGCCACGCCAAATGGCACGGCTGGACGCCCACCGACCTGGTCTTCCCCTTCTTCCTCTTCATGGTGGGCATCACCACCCACCTGTCGCTGACCCAACGGCGGGCGCGGGGGGATGACGATGGCGCCCTGGCCCGTCAGATCCTGCGGCGCGCCCTCATCCTGTTCGGCCTTGGCCTGTTCATCGCCTGGTTCCCGGGCTACGCGCTGGCCGGTCACGGCACGCTGGCCGATCGCGCGGCGGCGCAGGTTCTGTCCTGGCGCATCCCCGGTGTGCTGCAGCGCATCGCCCTGTGCTACGCCGCCGCTGGCCTGTTGTCGCTGCGCCTCGGCATCCGGGCGCAGGGCGCGCTGATCGTCGTGCTGCTGCTGGGCTATTGGGCGGTGATGACCTGTGTGCCGGTGCCCGGCACGGGCGCCACCGGCCTTGCGGCACTGGCCCATCCCGGCGCCACCGTGGCGGCGGCGGTCGACCGCGCGCTGTTCGACTGGGGTGCCTGGGGCAACCACCTGTGGGCCGCCGCCAAGACCTGGGATCCCGAAGGCGTCCTGTCGACCCTGCCGGCCATCGCCACGGCGCTGCTGGGCGTCCAGGCCGGCCGCTGGCTGGCCCGGCCCTTGCCGTTGCCGGCCCGCATCCGGGGCCTGATCGTGGCCGGGGTCGTAGGCGTCCTGCTGGGCGAGGTCTGGGACCTGGCCTTTCCCATCAACAAGAGCCTGTGGACCAGCTCCTTCGTGGCCCTGACCGCCGGCATGGCCTGCCTGTGCCTGGGCGCCCTGCTGTGGGTGGTCGAGGTGCGCGGCTGGCGCCGCTGGACCCGGCCGGCCCTGGTCTTCGGCGTCAACCCCATCCTGGCCTATGTCGGGTCGGAACTGATGGCCATCATCATCGGCGGCGTCATCACCCTGCCCTGGGACCACCGCATCGCCCCCCTGCAGGACGTGATCTACGAGGCGGTGTTCTATCCCCTGCTGCCGGAAAAGGCGGCCTCGCTGGCCTTCGCCCTCCTGTTCGTCGCCCTGTGGTGGGCGATCCTCGAGGTGCTGTACCGCTGGCGGATCTTCCTGAAGGTGTGAGGTTCCCTGACGGGTCTTATTAAGCAGCCTTATCCTCGAAGCACAGGCTGAACAACGCGCCGCCGCCGTGGCGGTCGCGGGCGGCCAGGCGGCCGCCGTGCTGGCGCATGATTTCCATGGCGATGGCCAGGCCCAGGCCGGATCCGGTGATGCCAGCGCCGGCGGCGCCGCGCACGAAGGGCTCCGCCAGGGTCAGGGGGTCTTCGCCCTGCAATCCCGGGCCCCGGTCGGCGACGGACAGGATGGGGCCGGGGCCCACGCGCACCTCCACCATCCCGCCGGCCGGACCATAGGCGACGGCGTTTTCCACCAGGTTGCGCAGGGCCTCGGCCACGGCGCCGGCGTTGCACACCAGGGGGAAGTCCTCCACCACCTCCAGCTCGATGGATTTGCCCAGGGATCGGATGAAGGGCGCCAGGGTCACCAGCTCTCCGGCCGTCAGTTCCCCCGCCATGACCCGGTCGGTTCGGGGCAGGGGGGTGCCGGACAGGCGCGACAGCGACAGCAGCTGCGCCACCAGGCGTGACAGGCGGCGCACGTCGGCGCGCACGGCCGTCATGTCGGCTTCCCCGCTTTCCAGGCGGGCCTGCACCACGGCCAGGGGGGTGCGCAGCTGGTGGGCGGCATCGGCGATGAAGCGGCGGTGGTGGCGGAAGCTGCCCTCCAGCCGGGCCAGCGCCGTGTTGAAGGCGTCGACCAGGGGCAGGACCTCGCTGGGCAGATTCTTGCCGTCCAGCCGGTGGTCCAGCCGATCCAAGCCGATGGCCGCCGCTTCTTCCGACACCTCCTGGATGGGGGTCAGGCTGCTGCGGATGGTCCAGACGCCGATGGCGGCGGCGATCAGGGCCACGGGGATGCCGAACAGCAGGATGTCGCGGACGAACTCATCCAGCAGGCCGTTGATGATCTTCTGGTCGGCGGTGGGCGACTGCGCCACCGCCAGCGTCAGGGTGCGGTCGCCCAGCTTGATGGGCGTGCCCAGGCCATAGCGCTCCGGCTCGCCCGGCGGGCGAAAGAAATATTCGGTGTCCGGCTGGTTCAGCGCCTCGCGCAGGGTGTTGGCGGCGCGGGGCAGGGATTGGGTCAGCAGCCGGCCGTGCTGATCCCACACGGCATAGATGACGCCGTCCTCCTCCAAGGCATAGCGGTTGGCCAGATCCGGCGGCAAGCGGTCCAGCGACAGGCCGCCGTGGTTGAACACAGCCATCAGCTCATTGGCCTGGCCGCGCAGCACCTTGCGCTGCACGACGCCGCCCGCCTCCTCCAGCCGCACCACCAGGGGCAGGATGCCCACGGCGACGGACGCCAGGAACAGCAGGCCCAGGCGCCAGGCCAGGCGGCCCTGCAGCGACCGGTGCCGCCAGATCTGCGCCAGGGTGGCCAGCATCAGGAAAGGATCCGAGGAAAGTGGGGGCTCACGACGCGCTCATCATATAGCCCAGGCCGCGCATGGTGATAATGCCGGCCGTGGCCTCCGCCGTCGCCAGCTTGCGGCGCAGGCGGGACACCAGCGCCTCCACCGCGTTGTCGGTGGCTTCGTTGCCGAAGCCGTAGAGGGCGCTGTCGATGTGCGCCTTGGTCACCACCTGGTCCACCTTGCGCAACAGCACCTCCAGCAGGGCCAGCTCGCGCGCCGTCAGGGCCAGCGGGGCGCCGGCCACGGCCACGCTGCGGGCGGCGCTGTCGAAGGACAGGTTGCCGCATTCCAGCACCACGCCGATGATGCCGCCCGGCCGGCGCAGCAGGGCCCGCAGTCGGGCCGCCAATTCCCCCATGTCGAAAGGCTTGACCAGGTAATCGTCGGCGCCGGCGTCCAGCCCCTCGATGCGGTCATCCAGGGTGGACCGGGCCGTCAGCATCAGGATGGGCACCTTGCGACGGCAGCCGCGCAGGCGGCGCACCAGGCTGACGCCATCGCCGTCGGGCAGGCGCCGGTCCAGGACCAGGGCATCGTAATCGGCGGTGGAGATATGGTCATCGGCTTCGGCCAGGCTGCCGCAGGCGTCGACGGTGAAGCCGATTCGCGACAAATGATCGGCGGTTAGTGTCCGCAGATCCCGTTCATCCTCAACCAAAAGAAGCCGCATCGGCCAGGTTCCCACAAGTCGCCCACTGCGGGCGGCAGACGTATCTATACGCGCGAACAAGCGCGGCCTGTCGGCGTCCTGGCCGATTTTCACGGGGCGGGGCCGGGTTGAGAGGCGACAGACCGCGTCAGCAAGGCGTCAGCTTGACTGTGCCATCGTTGCCACGCGCTGATCAACCGAGGGTGCTGACCACCATGACCGTCCTCACCGCCGCCCTGTTGCCGGACCCGTCTTCCGGATGTTGGGACGCTCCGCCCACCGGTCCGGCGGCCGGCGCGCCCAACATCGACTATCGCGCCCCGGTGGCGCCGGTGAACGATGGCTTCGGACGGCATCGCCCCGGCGGGCTGCCGGGCTTGCTGCTGGCGCTCGGCGCCGCCCTGCCGGCCAGCCGCTGGGGCCAGGCGGCCGGCGGTGTGCTGGGGCCGGTGGTGCGGGTCATGGTGCCCTGGCTCTATGGCTCTGTCATTGATGTGGCGGCCGATGGCCTGCGCCGCCGCCTGCACGTCCGCGACCATGCCGACGACCGCCGGTACCTGGCGCTGCCCCGCCAGGCGGCGGCCCAGGCTCGGGCCCATGTCGCGGCGGCCCTGCCGGCGGACGGCGTCTTCGTCGATGTCGGCGCCGGCACCGGCCTGCACACCCTGGCCGCCGCGCGCCACCTGGGCCCCCAGGGCCGCGTGCTGGCGGTGGAGCCGAACGCTGCCACCCGTGACCGGCTGGCCGTCAATCTCTCCCTGAATCCCATCGCCGCCACCGTGACCCTGGCGGAAGAGGCGGTGGGCCCCATTTGCGACGGCCTGGTCCTGGCGACCGGCGCCCGCAAGGCCGCCGTGACGCCCGCCTGGGACGCGCCACCGCCGGCCCTGGTCCGCACCCGCCCGCTGCTGGATTTGGCGCGGGCTGCCGGCCTGCACCGTATCGACGTGCTGCGCCTGGGCTACAAGGCTGGCGCCGACCTGGCGTTGATCCCTTTCCTGCAGGCGGCACCCCAGGCCCTGCGGCCCCGGCTGATCGTCATCGACCGGCGCGGCGCCAAGGGCTGGGGCGTGGATCTGCCGGCCACCCTGGCCTTGTTCGGCTACCGCGCCTGCGGCGTCACGCCGGACGCGCTGCTGTTCCAGGGCGATGTCGCGGCCGACTCCGGCGCCCTATGGGAG
>NZ_CP022112.1:0-530000 GCF_000730165.1 Nitrospirillum viridazoti CBAmc
ATGCTGGCCCTCATGGGCGTGCCACTGTTGCTGGACACCATCAGCAAGGTGCGGCGGCGCGGCAACCCCGACCTCAGCGTCATCGGCATCCTGCCCACCATGTTCACCGCCCGCCACACCCAGGACCGCGCCACCCTAGCCGACCTGGAAGCACGGTTCGGCGGCGCCATCCGCATCTTCACCCCCGTGCCGCGCGCCACCATCTTCCCGCAGTCCGTGGCCGCCGGACAGCCCACCATCGATGTGGCATCGGACCCGGCAACCGTGGCACCTTTCCGCGAGGTTGCCCAAGCCCTGCTTGAGGCGGATGGAGAGGACGTCGCCCATGTCGCGTAAACTGGCCCGCAGCAATCCCGCCCTGGCGGCGACGGCGGCCAGCCTGTTGCCCGCCACAGCCAAACCGCTGAACAAGCTGTATGGCACGTCGGAGGATTTTCCGGAGCTGGTGGAACTGGACCTGGACCAGGTGTTCCCCAACCCGGATCAGCCGCGCCGCCATTTCGACGAGACGGCCCTGCGTGAGCTGGCCGACAGCATTGGCGCCCAGGGCCTGATCCAGCCCATCGTCGTGCGCAAGCGGGCGGAGGGCGGCTACCTGATCGCCGCCGGTGAACGCCGCTGGCGCGCCCACCGCCTGCTGGGCAAGGCCACGATCTTCGCCATCGTGACCCAGGGCGGGGTCGATGAGATCGCGCTGATCGAGAACCTGCAGCGTCAGGACCTGGACACGCTGGAGGTGGCCTGGGGCCTGAGTCGCCTGGGGGAGACCCATCGGTACACCCAGGACCAGCTGGCCGGTGCCGTGGGGCTCAGCAAGTCCGAAGTGTCGCGCCTGCTGGCTTTGGTGCGTCTGCCGGACAGTATCCTGGCGGAATATCCCGAATATCGCGACCAGGTGAGCAAGAGCCATCTGTTCATCCTGGCCGACGCCGAGGATGATGCCGCCCGCCATCGCCTGTGGGGATTGATCAAGGGGGGCGCCACCATCAAGGCCTTGCGCGCGGCCAACAAGTCGCCCGAGCCGGCGGTGACGGCGCCCAAGGCGGCACCGGCTGCCGGCCACCTGATCACGCGCATGGAGCGGGACTTGGCGCAGGTGTCGGCCGGCCCCAATGGCCTGGCGGCCAAGGACAGGGAGCGGCTGGAGAAGCTGCGCCAGCGGCTGGATGAAATCCTCCGCTAATTGCGACGTCGCAATCGGCGCTTCAGGAGCACACGGATATGACGATGTAGGGTAAGGGGGGCCGGCGGCAGATCGCGCGCCTGCCGCAACGTGCCCCCAACAGGTAAGGATGGGGCCAGCCGAGCCTTGGGCACGCCGATGCGCTGTGACAGATAGATGCCGGAATGCCCGCTGAAGGCGTAGGCGACGAAGCAGGCGACGGCGATGTAAGGGGTGTGCGCGGCGCCGAACAGCTCTATCCCCATCAGGGTGCAGGCCAGGGGGGTGTTGGCCGCCGCGGCGAACAGCCCCACGAAGCCCAGGCCGGCCAGCAGGTCCGTCGGGGCATCCATGACGCCGGCCAGGGCATGGCCCAAGGCGGCGCCGATGAAAAACAGCGGCGTGACCTCGCCACCCTTGAAGCCCGTGGCCAGCGTGGTGATGGTGAACAGCGCCTTCCACAGCCAGCTGAACGGGTGATAGGGCGCGGCCTGGAATAGGCCGGGCAACGTGATCGCTCCCGGATCGGCCGACCAGACGCCCAAACCCAGATAGTCGCGCGTGCCCAGGATGTGGACGAAGGCGATCAGCAGCAGGCCACCCAAGACGGGCCGTAGCAAAGGCTGGGGGCAGAGGCGGCGCACCAGCGCCGCCGCGCTGTGCGAGACCTCGGAAAAGACCAGGCCGCCCAGGCCGAAAATCACCGCCGCCAGGGTCACCTTGGCCAGCAGCCAGCCTTGCAGGTGAAAGCCGCCATCGCCGGTGGCGATGATGTAGGCGGTATGCTCGATGCCCCAGGCGTGGCAGGTCCAGTCGCCGACCAAGGCCGCGATCAGGCAGGGCAGTAGCGCCTCATAGCGCACCTGACCCAGGCTCAGCACCTCCAGCGCGAAGACGGCGCCGGCGATGGGCGTGCCAAACACCGCGCCAAATCCGGCGGCCACGCCAGCCATCAGCACCAGGCGAGTATCGGCGGGGGACAGTTTCACCAGGCGGGTAAAGCCGCTGGCCAGGCTGCCACCCAGTTGCACCGCCGTGCCCTCGCGGCCCGCTGAGCCGCCGAAGAGGTGGGTGACGACGGTGGCGGCCAGGATCAGCGGCGCCATACGCAAGGGCACGCCGGCGCCGGGTTCGTGGATCTGGTCCACGATCAGGTTGTTGCCGCCGTCGGCCCGACCGCCGAAACGGCTATAGACCCAGACGATGGCGATGCCGGCCAAGGGCAGGGCGTAAAGCAGGGCGGGGTTATCGAAGCGGGCCTGGGTGGCCTGGTCCAGGCTCCACAGGAACAGGGCGCAGACGCTGCCGATCAGGGCGGCGACGGGGGCTGTCAGGCATAGCCATTTCAACAGGGCGCGCGTCTGCGCGGCCCACGAGGCCAACAGGCGACGGGGGATCATGGAAAGGAACCCGGAGCTGATGAAGTAAGGATAGGCGCGGACACTGCGGACAGACTCCAACCATCAGGTGGCGAAACACCGAAGGTAGGAATCATCAGCCCCGGATGGGGCGGTTCGGCCGTGAGACGGCCAGGCAGAAATCCATTGCCGGACGCAGCTATGACGGATGCCGGCGCCCCCTGTCAACGGTCTGCCGCGCAGCGCTGTCGCGCACTGGTATCACAAAGAATATCGAATCGTGTGCAAGAAGCCGATTCGCTGGTTCTTAACGATAAGAAAGAAAGCTAAGCAACGGTTAGTTTTCGTGATGGGCCGAGTCGCGCACGCCGTTACAGGGTGCGGATTTTGTTCAGCAGGGCCAGCAGTTGTGTCTGCTCGTCGGCCGTCAGCACGGCGGACACCCTGGCCTCCTGCTCCTCCACCAGGCCTTCGGCCTGGACCAGCAGGTCCAATCCGGCGTCCGACAGGCTCAGCATCTGCACCCGCCGGTCCTGCCGGCCGCGCACGCGCTTCAGCAGGCCGCGGTTGGCCAGGCGGTCGACCAGGTGGGCCATGTTGGGCGGGGCGATTTCCAGAACCTCGCCCGCCTGGCGCTGGTTCACGCCCTTGTTCACGCTCACCAGGCTCAGGAGTGAGAATTCCGCCAAGGTCAACTGGCAGGGGGCGAGATGCTCCAGCACCAGGCGCCGCACCAGGGTTTCCGCCCGCGACAGGTTGAAGCCGACGAACCGCTCCAGCTTTGAACAGTCCAGCGCCGTTTCCGCCTTGGCCGTTGCGGACAGGGACTCGTCGGGGCCTTCCTCGGCTGTCAGTACATCGGTGGCGGGCGTGGTGTTCTTCAGGGCCGGCATGGGAGCGGTCTCAAAAAAAGCGGTGCGGGCGTGAAAGGGTAGGGCGGATGATCGGTTCAGGCCCTTATATCAGCCGGGGCGGCGGGGCCAATAGCGTTGGCGGAAGTATCCCGGTAATTGTCCTGGTCGTCCAGGGGAACCACCGCTCGTCGAGCGTCACCCCGCATGGCGCGGGCGGCGTATGGGCCAGGAGGGAGCGGCCATCCCCCCATCGGTAAGGATGGCCGGCTTTCGAGACCCCTCAGATCGGGTAATGGCGGGGGCCGGTCTGGATGGTGACCCAGCGCAGCTCCGTGAACTCGGCTACACCCGATTTGCCGCCGAAGCGGCCGTAGCCGCTGCTTTTCACGCCGCCGAAGGGCATCTGCGCCTCATCATGCACGGTGGGGCCGTTGATATGGCAGATGCCGGACTCGATGCGCTGCGCCACCGTCAGGGCGCGGGCGACGTCGCGGCTGAACACGGCGGCCGACAGGCCATACTCGCTGTCGTTGGCCACGCGGATGGCCTCTTCGTCGCCATCGACGCGCATGACCGCGACCACGGGCCCGAAGGATTCCTCGGCATAGAGCTTCATCTCATGCGTCACGCCGTCCACCACGGTGGCCTGCATGATGGCGCCGTCGACCGTTCCGCCGGCGGCGATGCGGGCCCCTTTGGCCACGGCATCGTCCAGCAACGCCTTGATGCGCTGACCGGCTTGGGCGTTCACCAGGGCGCCCAGGACGGAACCCGGGGCGGAGGGGTCGCCGGCGGTCAGGGTGCGGGCCTTGGCCGCCAGCCTGTCCACAAAGGCGTCGGCGATGCCGGCGTCCACCACCAGCCGCTCCGTCGACATGCAGATCTGGCCTTGGTTGAAGAAGCCGCCGAAGGCGGCGGCCGCAACCGCCGCATCCAGGTCGGCATCGTGCAGCACCAGCAGCGGCGCCTTGCCACCCAGCTCCAGCAGGGCGGGCTTCAGATGCTTGGCCGCCAGCTGGGCGACGATGCGGCCCACGCCGGTGGAGCCGGTGAAATTCACCCGCCGCACGGCCGGATTGGCGATCAAGCGCTCGACGATGGCCGGCGCGTCGGCGGGGGCGTTGGTGATGACGTTGACGACGCCGTCGCCCAGGCCGGCCTCGGTCAGGATCTGGCCGATCAGGCGGTGGGTGGCGGGGCACTGCTCACTGGCCTTCAGCACCACGGTGTTGCCGCAGGCCAGCGGCGTTGCGATGGCGCGCGTCCCCAGAATGACAGGGGCGTTCCAGGGGGCGATGCCCAGCACCACGCCGCAGGGCTGGCGCAGGGCCATGGCCAGGCTGCCGGGCACATTGCTGGGGATGACCTCGCCATTGATCTGCGTGGTCATGGCCGCCGCCTCGCGCAGCATGTTGGCGGCCAGCATGGCGTTGAAGCCGTACCAGTTGGGCATGCCGCCGATTTCCGCGGCGCCGATGGCAATAAAATCCGCCGTGCGGGCGTCCATCAGGTCTGCGGCCTTCAGCAGGCGCTGACGCCGCTCCCCGGGGCTGAGCGCCGCCCAGGTAGGGAAGGCGGCCTGGGCCGCGGCCACGGCGGCGTCGGCATCGGCCGGGGTGGCCGCCGCGGCGGTGGTCACGACCTTGCCGCTCACGGGGTTGGCACGGGTGAAGGTGGCGCCGCCGCTGGCGGGCACGTCGCGTCCGCCGATCAGCAGGCCGATGGTAGTGGTCGTCATCGGGACCCTCCCTGGGGTTTTATCGTTGTCGCTGGCCGCCGCCGCTGTTCCCCCAAGAGGTAAGGGCCACTTCCCGGGAACTGGACGGCGGCACTTATCCTTACCGCCTGGGGGCGTGTAGGCCCCCGCCTCTCAAGAGCCGCGCTTGTAGGTCTGCAGACCGGGCTTGATGCTCTTGTCATCCAGGAATTGCTTCAGGCCCTGTTCCCGGCCCTTTTCCGGGTCGCGCAGCTGGGCCTGGTCCAGCTTGGCGTACAGGTAGTCCTCATTTTGCTCCCACGTCAGTTCGCGGCAGCGCTTGAAGCCGTTCTTGGCGGCGCGCAGCACCACCGGGTTTTTGGCCAGCAGGACCTGGGCCAGCTTGGTGACCTCTTCCCGCAGCTGGTCGCGCGGCACGCTCTTGTTCACCAGGCCCATCCGGGCCGCCTCCTGGCCGGTGAACGTCTCGCCCGTCATGATCAGGTGCAGGGCGGCGCGGTGGCCGATGGTGTCGGCCAGGGCCTTGCTCACCAGGTTGCCCGGCGGGATGCCCCAGTTGATCTCCGACAGGCCGAACACCGCCTCGTCGGCACAAATGGCCAGATCACAAGCCACCAGGGGGGAGAAGGCACCGCCGAAGCACCAGCCGTTGACCATGGCGATGGTGGGCTTGGTATAGAACCGCAGCAGCCGCCACTGCCAGGTGGAGGCGTCGCGGCGCACCTTTTCCTGCAGGATTTCCGGGCCGGCGTCGATCTCGCGGAAATATTCCTTCAGATCCATGCCCGCCGTCCAGGCGTCGCCGGCGCCGGTCAGCACCACCACCTGGGCGTCCGCATCCAGTTCCAGCGCTTCCAGCACATCGACCATGTCCCGGTTCAGGGTCGGGCTCATGGCGTTGCGCTTATCCGGCCGGTTGAAGGTGACCCAGGCGATACCGTCCACGACATCGACCAGGACGGTCTTCCAGCGATCCGCGTATTTGGACTGGGGCATGGGCCTCAAGGCCTCCTCAACTGCATTTCCTTCAAGGGCCGGTTTCCGGCCAGTGATTAACTTATATACAATAACTATTATGGGCGCAATAGATCGCGCGCATAGCATCCGCATTTGCGACGTCGCAAATGCCGGTTGGCGGGACGGTTGGACGCGGAATCCGGGTGTCAGGGATCAGGCACGAAAGGCGCGCAGCCGGTCGGCCGCGGTGGCGCTCAGGCTGGCGCCGATCATCGACGGGATGACCAGTGTCACGGTGGTGCCCTGTCCCAGCACGCTGTCGACGGTCAGGTTGCCCTTCAGCCGCTGGGTCACGTGGTTGTAGGCCACGTGCAGGCCCAGGCCGGGATGGCCGCGGCCGCGGGCGGTGGTGAAGAAGGGGTCCAGGATGTGGGGCAGCACCTCGGCGGGAATGCCCCGCCCGTTGTCGGTCACGGAAATCAGCACCACGCCGCCCTCGGCCGAGGCCGTGACCGTCACATGGCCGTGGGCGCCGGGATCGAAGGCATGGTCGGCGGTGTTGGCCAGGATGTGCGTCAGGGCGTTGACCAGTGATTCCGGCACCGTGGGCACCACCAGGCCGTAGGGCACGTCCACAGTCAGCTCGATGGCGCCCTGGGCCAAGGCGGTCCGCGCCACGTTGGCCACATCGGGAAGCAGGGTGGACAGGTCGACCTCCGTCACCTTGCTTTCGCCGTCCTCCGCCGCGATGGCGGTGAAGCTCTTCACCAGGGCCGCCGTGCGCTTGGTGTTGCGTTCCACCAGGTCGGCCAGGTCGGACCATTCCTCCAGCCCGGTTTCCAGGGCGTTGCGGGTCAGCTTGCCCTGGGCGATGTTGTCGCGCACATCCTCCAGGCTGCCGCGCAGGCTGCCGGCGGCGGTCAGCACCACGCCCAGGGGGGTGTTGACCTCATGCGCCACGCCGGCCACCAGGCGGCCCAGCGAGGCCATCTTTTCCTGCTGGATCAGCTTGGACTGGGTGGTGCGCAGATCCGCCAGGGCCTGGGCCGTTTCCATCCAGGCGGTTTCGGCGCGGCGATAGGATTCCGCGTTTTCCAGGGCGATGGCGCTATAGGCGCACAGCGTGCGGAAGATCATCTGCTCCCGGTCGCCATAGGCATGGTCGGCGACCACCACCAGCACGCCCAGCACGCGGTTTTCCACCACCAGCGGATAGGCCAGCGCCACGCCGTCCTCCACCGTCTCCGTCAGCTCCTGCCGGCTTTGCGCCGCGCGGGCGGGTAAGGAGACCGGATCATCCAGGTAGACCGGCTCGACAGCACTGCCGTCGGCGGTGGCGGGTTCCAGGTACGATCCCTGCAGGCGGTACAGCACCAGGCGGTGGCCGGTCAGCAACTCACCCACATAGCGCTTCAGCGTGCTCAGCACCGCGTCCAGAATCAGGGTGGCGGTGATGTCCTGCCCGGCATCACCCAGGCGGCGCAGGATGGCGGCGGACTGGGTCAGGGCGGCGTTGGCTTCCGTCAGTTCCACCGTGCGCTGCGCGACCACGGCCTCCAGCTCCTGCTGGCGGCGGCGCAGGATGGCGGTGCGGCCCCGCACCAGCAGGCCGACGGCCCCGGCCAGGGCGACGATGCCCAGCATCTGCGCCCACCAGGTCTGGTACCAGGCGGGCAGGATGGCCAACGGCACCGTCAGCTCCGCCGTCGACCATTGGCCGCTGCGGTTGCTGCCCCGCACCCGCAGGGTATAATTGCCGGGCGGCAGATTGGTGTAGGCGATCTGCCGCCAGTTGCCGTCGATTTCGAGCCAGTCGCGGTCCAACCCTTCCAGCTTGTAGGCGTAGCGGTTGCGTTCCGGGGCGGAGAAATCCAGCGAGGCGACCTCCAGGCGGAAGCCGTGGTCGTCCGGATGGATCGTCAGGGGCGTGGTGGTGTGGGCCACCTGCGACCCCGGAATCTGCCGCCGGCCGATATAGGCCTGGGTCACCACCACCGGCGGCACATAGGTCCAGTCCGCCAGCAGGCGCGGGTGGATCAGGGTGACGCCGTCCTCCGCCCCGAACAGGATTTCACCGTTGGGGCCCTTGGCGACGGACGTGGACCAGTGGGTGGTCAACCACACGCCGTCCGACCGCTGGAAGGGGCGGATGGCCATGGTGATGGGATCGATACGCACGACCCCGGTATCGGTGGACACCCAGATGAAGCCGTCCTCGTCCTGCGCCACGGCGTTGGCGGTGGCCAGCAAGGGCTCCACGTCGCTGGCCAGGAACTTCACAGGCCGCCGGCCGTTGGCGTCCGGCTTGCTGATCATGGCGACGCCCTGGCCGTAGATGGTGGCCCATAGCCGGCCCTGGCGGTCGGTGGCCAGCGACGCGATATTGTGGCTGGTCAGGGTGGTGGGGTTGCCGCTGTCCAGGTCGATCTTCTGGACCGTGCCGCTGTCGATGCCGGCCAGGTAGAGGCCACTGTAGGTGCCGATCCACAGGTCATGGTTATCTGCCAGTTGCAGCACCGTGATGCGCTGATCCTGCAGGCCGCCGGTACCCTGGCCCAGCGGGCGGGCGGTTCCCGCGGCGGGATTGTAGGCCCAGACGCCGACGTTGGAATCGCCGATCCACAGTTGTGTCCCATCCCACTGCAGGCTGGAGATGTTCAGGGCGGCATCCAGCCCCGGCACCCGTGTCAGATGCACGGCCCCGGCGCTGAGGTCGGTGCGGTACAGGCCGTCGCGGGTGCCGATCCACACCGTGCCGTTCTGCTGAACCGCGAAGGACCGGGCCACCTTGGCCGGCAGCGCGTGTTCGGGGTTGCCGGGGTCGGAGGCCAGGTGGGAAACCAGCTGCCCCGAAGCGTCCAGGACGTCCACGCCGCCCCGGCCGCGACCCAGCCACAGCTTGCCGTCCGGCGTGACCATCAGCGAATGGGCGCTGCGGTCTTCGGTCTGGGGGGTAGAGGAGATGGGAGTAAGGAAGCGGAAAGCCTGGGCGGAAGGGTCGAAGCGGCACAGGCCGGGATAGGTTCCCACCCAGACCAGGCCCGCCTTGTCCTTGTACAGCGACAGGATGTTATCGTTCAGCAGGCTGTCCGGAACCGTGCGGTTGCGTTTGATGGCCTTGGCACCGCCGCTGGCCAAATCCACCTCCAGCAAACCGTCGCCCATGGTGCCGACCCAGAAGACGTCGGGTTGCACCTCGAGGATGGCCTTGACCCAGTCGCCGGCCACGCCGGCGAAGGGTGCCGGCACGGTCTGGAACTGCGGCTCGCCCGCCTTATCGACCTGCAGCAGCAGCACGCCGTGGCGGCTGGTGCCCAGCCACAGGCGGCCGTGGCCGTCTTCGTACAGGGTGGTGACGCCATCCATGGCCGCGGACCGCGGCAGGGTGAGGCTGCGAAATTCCGTCTGGCCCGGCGGCAGATAGGCCAGGCCGTTGGCCGTTCCCACCCACAGATATCCCAGATGGTCGCGCTTCAGCGCCTGGATCTTGTCGCCCACCACGCCACCCGCCGGATTGTCGGCGCCGTGCAGGTGCGTGGCCGGTTCCTGGTTGGCGGACAGGTGGTCAAGGCCGCCCTCGGTTCCCACCCATAGGCCGCCGGCCCCGTCATCCTCGATGCTTCGGACGTCGATATGGCTCATCGTATCCAGCGGCACGCGCACGAACCGGTCGGTGGCGGCGTCGTAGCGCACCAGGCCGGCGGCGCTGGTGCCCACCCACAACCGCCCTTGGACGTCGGTGTGCAGGGTGCGGATGTTGCTGTCGGGCAGGCCATAGGGCCCGGTGGACCCGCCGCCATAGGATTTGAAGCGATAGCCATCGAAGCGCGCCAGGTCGCCGGCGGTGCCCACCCACAGGAAGCCCTCACGGTCCTGCTGAATGGCCGTGATGTATTCGATGCTTTTGCCTTTGTCTTCGTTGTACCGGGTGAACAGATCGATGACCGAATTACGCCACATCTCGGCGGCACGCGCCGGCGCGGCGGAGAGAATTGGTAAACAGACGGCGATCAGTACGCCAGCGCGCCCGATTTTATTGAGCGATCTTCCAATTTCCTGAACGAAATTCAGCATGAGGCTCATCTTATACGTCAAACGGCGGCGTCAGGGTAATGACCGATCAGTCTGTCGCGATATGTGCCTCCCGGTAAAACGGGGCCTTGGCAAGCCAGGCCGGATACGATGCCGTACCCAGACTTTCTGCCAAGACCCCGCAGTAATTTCACCTGCTTTTATTCTGCGGAGACGTTCTGGTCCTGCACGTCTTCGACCGAAACGTTCTGATCCTGAACGTCCTCAACGGACACGTTCTGATCCTGGACGTCTTCGGTGGAGACGTTCTGATCCTGGACATCCTCCGTGGAGACGTTCTGATCCTGAACGTCCTCGGTGGAGACGTTCTGGTCCTGCACGTCTTCCGTGGATACATTCTGATCCTGGACGTCCTCGGTGGAGACGTTCTGGTCCTGAACGTCTTCCGTGGAGACGTTCTGATCCTGGACATCCTCGGTCGAAACGTTCTGGTCCTGAACCTCTTCGACGGCGGCGACGACCTTCACCGGCGTTGCCGGCTTGGCGAAGGCGGCCAGCCAGCGCTGCTCATCGGCGTTCAGCGCGCCGAAGCTGGTGACATAGCGCACCGGATCGGCACGGAAGGACTGGGCTGCGTCGGGGTCCAGGGCGATCTGCTGCATGGCCTTGAAGTAGGCGTTGGACATCACCGGCGGAGTGGACGGCACCAGGGTGATGGGGGCGGACTCTGCCGCCGGCACGGGCAGGGGCTTGCCCACCATGGCGCTGATGCCCAGCCGCTCCGCCATGGCCATGTCGTTGTCCAGGCTGTCCTTGGGGGGGATGTACAGGGTGCTGGCCTTGCTCAGCCGCTTCAGGTTGGCGGGGTCGCGGTACGCGCCCAGCTTCAGGCGGCGCAGCACGGGCTTCTGCCCCGGGCGGGTGGCGCCGACATAGTCCACGCAGGGGTGGTTCTCGCCATAGATCTCGATCAGGCGCTCGAACAGGATGGCGCGACGCTCCAGGTTGTCGGTCACCGGGCGGAACAGGTCGCCCACCGGGCCCACCTGCATCAGCACGACGTGCCCGCTGGTCACCAGCGGCCGGTTGCGCAGCAGGAAGTCGGTGGCCTCCATGGCCTGGTAACCGGACTGGCTGGGGTCCACGCGCAGGTCGGCGAACAGGTAGTCCAGCGACGACACGCCCGGCAGCAGGCAGGTGTCATAGCCCTCGGCCTTGGCGGTGGTCAGGGCCAGGCGGGCGGGGGCGACGTAGAAGCCGGGGTGGCCGTAGAACACGCCGGTCACGCGGCGGCCGGACCGCACCTCGGCCACCATCACCTCGGCCATCTGCACATAGGTCAGGCTGCGGCGCTTGTCCGCGCCATACAACGTGGTGAGGTCGATGACGTTGGGGTTGAGGGCGTGCAGGTCGGCCAGCATCAGCGGATCGCGGATGCAGTGGAACACGACGTCGGCGTGGCGGATGTGGCCCTCGGCTTCACGGGTCAGGTGCCCCAGCGCCTGGATGCCCGTGCCCACAATGGCCAGGCTGCCGCTGGATTGTTTCGCTTTGGTTTCAGTCAGGATCGCTTGGGTGTCCGCAATTCTGGTGTCCGGCATCACTACCCCCATCGGTTGAGTTTGTAGTTGGGCAGATAAGCTACCAGTCTACAATCAGAACGGGTAGATGGAATATGGCATCCGGACAGAATCCCCCATCGCGCAGGGGGCGCGAGGGCAGGTGCAACAGGGCGAGAGGGTCCATGTCAATGGTGCGTTAATGGACCTTTGCAATCGGGTGGAGAGTTGGATGATAGTGCCTCGGCTACCGCCTATCCGCAGACCAGGGGCGCTTCGTTGTTTGATTTCGGCTTTTCCCGAGTGTGGCCGCGCCACGCGTTCGCCGGCCTTGTCCTCGTCTGTCTGGCAATCGGGGCTTCCGCCGCATGGTCCGACCAAGCACATGCGGCGGGCAAGGCGGAGTCTGTGGTGTCTACAGCTGTTATCGGTAGCTGGCCGGTGAGCCTGCACCCGCTTCAAGGCGACGAGTTCGGCCACGTCATGGCGAAGCGCTTCGTCAACCGGCCACTTCTGGAAGCCGGCCCGGGCGGACTGACGTGCGTTTATTGCGTCTCGGTTCCCTCCGTGGCCGATGGTTCCTTGCGGACGGTGCGCGATTCGGATGGAACCTGGATCACGGTCGCGCGCTACATCATGCGTCCGGATGTGCGATGGGCTGACGGTGTCGCCATGACGACGGCTGACGTCGCATTTACCTGGGAGGTCTTGACAAGCACCGGCCGCGGCCTAGCGGACTCTGACCAGCGCATCATCAACGTGAAGTCAATTCAGGTGATTGATGAGCGGCGGTTCGACGTCGTTTACACGGGCTCCGCCTGTAGCGACCAGCTCTCAGTGCCGCCATTGCTCCCGGCTCATTTGGAAAAGCCGATTTGGCAATCCAACCCAGCGGAATACTTCTCAAACTCGCTTTACCGTACGAAGCCAGGCACCCCGGGTCTTTATAGTGGTCCGTATCGGGTGGTGGCCGCCGACGGCACAACCTTGCATCTTGAGGAGAATATTTACTGGCCGGGGCAAAAGCCTGCCTATGGAAAAGTCGACCTTCTGGTTCCGGCCAACCAGGCCGCCCTTGAAACCGCCGTCCGCGCTGGAAAGGTGGATGTTTTCACCACCCTTACCTTTGATGTCGGCAGCCGGCTGGCCAGGGATCTGACCAATGCCTACAACGCTTTTTACGCGCCGTCCGATTTCCTGGTCCACCTGAAGGTGAATTTCACTAACCCCATCCTTTCCGACTTACGGGTCAGGAAGGCCTTGTTATTCAGCCTGAACCGCGACGCCCTGGTGAGTTCGGTTTTGGAGGGGAAGGGGACCGTCGCTCAAAGCCTGTTAAGTCCCTTCATGCCCGGATATGCTCCGGTCAGCCGGTATCCGTTCAATCTCACCAAGGCCAACCAATTGCTCGACGCCGCTGGTTGGGTCAGGGGGCGTGACGGCATGCGCCATAACATATCCGGCGTGCCTCTACGGTTTGAGCTGCGATATAGGGGAAACCATCCCTGGCCCCAATTGGCGCCGCGCCTCGCGGAGGCTTGGCAGGCCGTTGGCGCGCAAGTCGACCTAGTGGAAGACGCCGCCCTGTCTGGCGATGCCGTGGATACGACCCAGCGGTATTCCGGACTTGTCGGTTTCTCCCAGTCTTTGGAAGGGGGGTTGGAAGCCGCCAGATTCTGGTTCCATTCGACGATGATCCCGAACGCCGCCAACGGCAAGCGGGGGAATAACTATTTCGCCGTGCGGATCAAGACGCTGGATGACGCCCTGGATCATTTGACCCAGGCGGGCTGTGCCGTTGATCCCCGGCGCGACGCGCTGACGGAGGTTCAAAAGGCTTATGCGGATGATTTGCCGGCGTTGCCGCTGTGGTTCGGCACGGTGATCACGTTGGCGAACAAGCGCATTGACGGTGCGGTGGATGCGCGCACCTTCGCGTCGGCGCCTGTGGAGTATTGGCACCCACGGCTGTGAGGGCGGTTGGGCCAGCCCAGCGTGGTCAGGGCTGGGGTGGGCTGCTTATTTTCTGAGCGGCGGCATCAACATGGTGATCTCCTAAGGCAATGTGGCGACGATCGCCAGTCGTTAAATAACTCTGTGACGCAACTGGTGCGGGTGCTATGACCGTAGCTCCATGAAGGCTGTGGCAGCGGTCTCCAAAAAGCCAGGCGGGTGACAGAATTGGGAGCACTGGTGCGGGGCGATAGCGTCGATATGGGCCGGCGGGACGCCGGCGTCCTGGCACCGTTGCGACAGGGCGCGCGCATCCGGGCGACCTTGCGCATCCTTCTGCCAGTTCTGGCGGCGGGGTTCCTGATGGTCGCCCTTTTTGGAACCGGCGAACGGACCCTTTACCGCCTGACCGGCGCCATCGATCAGATCGTCGACCGGAACCTGGCCAGCAGCGTCAAGCTGTCGGATATCAATACACGGGTCCAGGCGGTGAACGCGCGTTTCAACCGGCTGCTGGCGGTCAAGTCGGCCGGGCGGCAAGCCATCGATGTGTCGATCGAATTGGGGGCGATCACGGCGCAGGTCGATCTCCTGGCCGCTGATCTGGAATCTTATCGCGACCTGTACGCCACGCCCGACCAGCGGCCGCGCGTGGACGAAATCCTCCACAACTTGGCTGATTATAAAGGTGCCGTCGCCTGGGTCGGTTCCATGCTGAGCATAGATTTCGCCAGCACGGTAAGTTTCATCGAGCCTTTTGGGGCCGTGTTCGGCCGTATGCAGGTCGATCTGAATCAGATCGTCATGGAAACCGGCAAGGACGCCCAGTCCAAGGCGGAGGAGGCGACCCGGCAAGCCGCTGAAACGGTTCGCACCTTCCTGTATTCGGCGGTGGCGGTCATGCTTGGCGTGGCGATACTGGCCTGGTTGATCGGCCGGTATCAACAGCGCCTGCGCATCAATTCCGAATTGCTGCAGCAACAGGTGGAGGCGCGTACGGCGGAACTGCGTCAGGCGAATAGCGATCTGGCTGACTCGGCGGAAATTTTACGGCAATTGGGTGATGCCGGCCGGGCGCTGACGGCCACTCTAGACTTGGCCGAAGTGCACGACGCGCTTCACCAGCATTTGGCCGATCTTATCCCGATGGATGCCTTTGGTATTGCCCGGCGGTCAGGGGATGGCCGGGAGCTGTTGTTCGATCGCTTCATCCTGCACGGCGTCCCTATTTCCATTGCCCCTCGGGCCCTGTCCGTTATCAACGAACCAGCCGCCCGGGCCCTTAACCAGGAGAAGGAGGTCCTGATCCAGGGGGAGGAGGCGCAGCGATGGGCGGCGGCCATTAGCCCCGGTGGATTGGATGGTGGGCCGATCCAGGCCGCCATATGGTGCCCGCTGGTGGTCTCCGGCCGCGTGCTGGGGCTCATCACCGCCCAAAGCAGGGACATCGATGCCTATGGCCAGCGGACCGCCGAGGTTCTGCGGTCAGCATGCGCCTATGCAGCCATCGCCATCGCCAATGCATGTTCCTATAATGAATTGGAAGCGACGCTGGCGGAGTTGCGGGCGACTCAGGACAAGCTCGTCCAACAGGAGAAGATGGCGTCACTCGGCCGCTTGGTCGCCGGCGTGGCGCATGAGATCAACACGCCCTTGGGCATCGTATTGACGGCTGCGGGAAGTCTGCATGGCGGGGTCGCGGATCTAAAAGCCGCGATGGGCCAGGGCAGGCTGACGCGTGCCGCCCTTGAGCAAGGTATTGCCGAATGGAGCGACTTGGCGATGGTCGTGGAACGCAATGCCGTCCGCACCGCGACCTTGGTCAAAAGTTTTTCCGCCGTTGCCGTTGCCGAGGGCGACGGCCGTATCCTGGATACCGATCTGTCCATTTTGCTGACGGATGTGGTCGCTCTTTTCCGGCCCGCTTTCGACAGGGGCGGTATTCGTCTGACTCTTGAAATAGAAGATGGGCTGTGCATACGCACGGTGCCGGAGCTGCTGACGGATGCTTTGACGCGCATTCTGGCGAATACCGTTGACCATGCCTTTTCAGCCCGGCAGGGCGGCGAGGTTACGGTTTCCGTGGTGATGGATACTTTTGGCAGTGTGGTCTTGACGGTCGTAGACAATGGCCGTGGCATTCCCGCCGACGTGCTTGCTCATGTATTTGAACCCTTTTTTACGACGGCTCGTGGCAGCGGCCACCCGGGATTGGGGCTGCACGTCGCCTTCAACCAGGTGACGCAGCGGCTAAAAGGCAGATTGGTGGTGGCGAGCGAAGCGGAGGGTGGAACCCACGTGACGATTCAAATACCGCCACTAACAGCATAAGAAATCCTCCTCCTATGAGGGCGCTGTGCTTATGTTTGACACCCATTAAGGACTATGTCGCCCACGATATATAGTATAAGATGCATAATAATTTGCCTTATGCGTGAAAGATGAGGGGAAAATGACACAATTTTTGCGTGAAATGTCTCCCGAGGATGTACAGAAGGTCCTGGGACGGGCGCTGTTGGAGCCCGGTTTCCGTAAGCAGTTCCTGGCTGACATCCCGGGGACGCTTGCCACGCTTGGCTTCAAGGCCTCGCCCGAAGCCCTAGCTTTCTTCGCCAAGCTGGGAAACCAGCCTTTCAGCGATGCCGCCAGCGATATCGAGGGCTTCTTCGCGGCCAATCCGCTGCCCAATTCCTGGTTCTGACAGTCCTACAGATAAGTGCCCGCTCTAAGCGGCGGGCGCAATCTTCAACATATTAGCATGATTGGCGTTAGTCATTCAGATGAATCCGCCTGTGGTTTTGGCTTTCGCGTGCTCTTAGCGGGTGAACCAAAAGATCGGGAGATACTTCTATGCCGCAAATCGTTGCTGATCATGTTAAGTCAAGTCTGGCAGACTTGGGTTTTTCCGCTTCCGAGGCGAGCGAAGCTTTCCTCCGAGCTTTTAGAGAGCGCGACCTTCAAGATGAGGAAGCGCCGCCCGCTGCGAACCTTCCGATTCCCAGTGTCTGGTACTGATTTGATCATGGGCGACGCGCCCTAGTGAGGAAACTCAATAGGACGCATCGCTTGGTTTAAGAGATTTCAGGGCGCGCGCATGGCCGATGGATCGGGAATGATGAAGGCCGGTGACGGCCGCACCCTGCTGGTGGCCATGCCCGTCGCCGCCCTGCATTATCCCGTCATCGGTCTGTCCCTGCTGAAGGGCGCGCTGGCCCGCCAGGGCTTGGCGGCGGATATCCGCCACTTCTACCTGGACTTCGCCGACTATATCGGCTTCGACGCCTATGCCGCGGTGGAGGACAGCCGTTATTTCCTGGCCATGGTGGGGGACTGGGTGTTCGCCGGTGCCGCTCATGGTGCGCCAGAGAGGGAGCCTTTCACCTTCCTGAATGGCCTGATGACGGGGGAATATGGCCGCTATTTCGGGCCGCAACGCCTGATGGGCATCCTGGCCGCCCGCAACAAGGCGGAGGGCTTCATCGAGCATTGTTTCGGCCTGGTCGACTGGTCGCGCTATGCCGTCGTGGGCTTCTCCACCTCCTTCCAGCAGACCATGGCCTCGCTGGCGCTGGCGCGGCGCATCAAGGCGGCGCACCCCCACATCCTGATCGTCTTCGGCGGCGCCAATTGCAGCGACGAGATGGGGGTGGAGCTGCACCGCCGCTATCCGTTCATCGACGTGGTCGTGGGGGGCGAGGCGGAGGAGGTGCTGCCCGAGCTGGTGCGTCGCCACGCGGCGGGGCTGGATCTGGCCGGCTTGCCGGGCAGCACCATCCGCGCCGCCGACGGGACGACCCTTCCGGCCACCGTGCCCGCGGGCATGATCACCGACATGGATAGCCTGCCGCCCCTGGACTATGCTGATTTCTATGCTGACCGGGCGCGCCTGCCGGCGGTGGCTGAGCGTTTCCCGGCCTTTCCCCTGTTCGAAAGCGCCCGGGGCTGCTGGTGGGGGCAGAAACACCATTGCACCTTCTGCGGGCTGAACGGCCTGGGCATGGCCTACCGCAGCAAGAGCCAGGATCGCGCCTTTACCGAGCTGACGGACGTGGCCGACCGCTTCGGGCGTGAGATCATGGTGGTCGACAACATCCTGGACAGCCGCTACTTCGGCGACTTCCTGCCCCGCCTGGCGGCGCTGGACCGGCCGCTGCTGCTGCATTACGAGGTCAAGGCCAACCTGCGCGCGGGCCAGCTGGCCCTGCTGGGGCAGGCCGGGGTGCGCAAGATCCAACCGGGCGTGGAATCGCTCAGCACCCCGGTGCTGGCCCTGATGCGCAAGGGAACCACCCTGTTGCGCAACGTCCAGACCCTGCGCCTGGCGGCAGAGGCGGGCGTGCTGGTGGACTGGTCCCACCTCTATGGCTTCCCGGGGGAGACGGCGGCCCATTACCACGCCGCGGCGGCGGTGGTGCCCAAGATCACCCACCTGCATCCGCCCGGCGGCCTCCACCGGGTGCGCGCCGACCGTTTCAGTCCTTACTTCAACACGCCGGCGGCCTTCGGCGTCACCATCCGTCCCGTGCCCGGCTACAGCCACATATTCCCCCACGACGAGGATGGCACCGCGCGCCTAGCCTATCACTTTGACATGACGCCCGAGCGGCCGGACGAGGATTTGGCGGCTGGTCATGCCGCCCTGGCCGCTCAGCTGGACCTATGGCGCCGGGGCGACGCGACGTTGACCCTGACGCCGGCCAATGACGGCACGGCGGTGGTGGAGGATGGCCGGGGTGCCACCCCCCGGCGACACGCGCTGACTGCCGTCGCCGCGGCGGTGCTGGATGCCTGCGCCGAAATCCAGGGTGCCGGCCCGCTGCTGAAGACCTTGGCACCCCGCTTTGGCGAGGCCGCCGTCACCGCGGCGGTGGCGGAGCTGGAGGCGCTGGCCCTGCTGCTGCGCGAGGGCGATGAACTGTTGGCCCTGCCGTTGCGCCAGCCGGGCTTCGACCGCGCCCCCCGGCATGAGGAGATCCGCACCTCTTGGGGGCGTTCCTACTTCCATCATGCCCAGGCGGCGGCGCGGATGCCGGAACCGGTCGTCTGACCTTTACCCAAAAGCTTGGTGGCGGCGCCGTCCGTGCCGGGTTGGGAGGGACCTGCGGGGACGGATATCCTTACGCCTCGGGGGAAATGCCCCCGAGGCGTAAGGATGGGTCGGCACGTTACAGGAAATCGCCGATGTGAAACTGCTCGGTCGTGGGCACGACATAGTCGGCCCTGGTCAGCACGGTGGGATCGCCGATGCCAACGGCCACCATGCCGGCGTCCTTGATGCTGATGATGCCGGCCACAGAATCCTCAATACCCAGGCAGCGTTCCGGTACGGCGCCCACCAGGCGTGCCGCTTCCAGGAACAGGTCGGGCGCCGGCTTCGGCGCCTTGACCGCCGCCGGGTCGGCGATGGCGTCGATCAGCGGTGCGATGCCCAGCTGCTGCAGCAGGGGCGGGGCGTTGCGGCTGGCCGAGGCCAGGGCGATCTTCAGCCCAGCGGCCCGCACCTCCTCCAGCACCCGGCGGGCGCCGGGCAACAGGTCGTCGGGCGTCTGCTCGGCGATGGCGGCGGTGTAATAGCCGTTCTTGCGCTCGGCCAGCACCCGCTTTTCCTCCGCCGTGCGCGTCACGCTCCCCTCTGGCCCGCCATGGGCCAGGATCAGCTCCAGCGACCCCATGCGGTCCACGCCCTTCAGCTTCTCCTCGAAGGCTGGTTCGAGGTGGATGCCCAGCTCTTCCGCCAGGCGGCGCCAGGCGGCGAAATGGATGTGGGCGGTGTCGGCCAGCACCCCATCCAGGTCGAACAGCACGGCATCAAAGCGCGGCATGGCGGGTGCCCTCCATCACCTCTTCCGGGGCCGTTGGCGTCAGGTGCACGACCTGACCGTGATGGCTCAGCGCCAGGCCGGGGCCGGCCAGCAGGCGATAGGTGGTTGCGGCGTCGCAACCGACGGCCACTTCCACCCGGTTGCCCTGGAACTCCAGGCGGAAGCGGTACCCGGTCCAGCCCGGGGGCAGGGTGGGGGCGAAGCGCAGGGTGCCGCCCAGGGCGTGCAGCCCCGCGAACCCCTGGGCCAGGGCCATCCAGCTGCCGGCCATGGCGGCCATGTGCAGGCCATGGCCCGTGTTGTGGTGCAAATCGTCCAGGTCGACCAGGGCGGTGTCATTGAAATAAGCCAGCGCCTTGTCCATCTGGCCCAGGCGCGCCGCCAGCAGGGCGAACACGCCGGCCGACAGGGTGCTGTCATGCACCGTCACCGACTCATAGAAGGCGAAAGACCGGCGTACGGCCTCCGGCTCGAACCGGTGGGGCAGCAGGCAGAAGGCCAGTACCGCGTCCGCCTGCTTGCACACCTGGTGGCGGTACAGCACCAGGGGATGATAGTGCATCAACAGGGGATGATGGTCGGCGGGCGTGCCGGCGAAATCCCAGGGCTTCTTGTCCAGGAAGCTGTCGTCCTGCGGGTAAATGCCGCTGGCCTCGTCATGGGGCAGATACATGGCCTCCGCCGCCTGGCGCCAGCCCTCTGGCTCCTCCGCGCCCAGGCCGATGGCGGCGGCGATGCGCGCCAGGGCCTCCGGCTTCTCCCGGCCCAGGCGGGCCGCCACCTCGGCCGCATACTCCAGGTGCGCCTGGGCCATGGCGTTGGTGTAGAGGTTGTTGTCCACCATGGCCGTGTATTCATCCGGCCCGGTCACTTCGTGGATGCAGAAGCGGCCCCCGCGGCGCGGGTTGTAATGCCCCATGTCCAGCCACAGGCGGGCCGTCTCGAACAGGATTTCGGCGCCGTGGCGCACCAGGAAATCGTCGTCGCCACTGGCGTCCATGTATTGGCGCACGGCGTGGGCGATGTCGGCGTTGATGTGGTATTGCGCCGAGCCTGCAGGGAAATAGGCGGAGCATTCGGCGCCGCCGATGGTGCGCCAGGGATACAGGGCGCCCTTGCGGTGACCCATGGCGCGCGCATGGGCACGGGCGCCGTCCAGAGTGCGGTGCCGGTATTCCAGGATGGCACGGGCCACGGCCGGCCGGGTGTAGACTAGCACCGGCAGGGCGAAGATCTCGGCGTCCCAGAAATAATGGCCCTCATAGCCTTCGCCGCTCTGCCCCTTGGCGCCGACAGAGGTCAGGCCATCCCGCCCCGCCCCCTGCAGCAGCTGGAACAGGTTGAAACGCACGGCGCGCTCCAGCTCCGGCGCGCCCTCTATGGCGAGGTCGGACGACAGCCAGAAATCCTGCAGCGCCTGGGTGCGCGCCTGGCGCAGCGCGGGCAGGCCGATGGCGGTAGCTTGGGCCAGGGCGGCCAGGGCGGCGCGGGCCAGCGCCTCGTCATCGGCGGGGGTGCCGTCCACGCCCTTGTCGGCGGCATAGGCCACGCCCTTCACCAGGGTCAGCACGGTTCCGGGCGTGAGGGTCGTGCGTACGGTGTGGCTGACGATGCCCTGGTCGCGGATGCTGGCCGTCAGGATGGGGGCGTCGCTGGTGACGGTCACGCTGTGGCTCATGGCCACGGCCACGCCCTGGCGGCTGCGGCCGGTGCGCAGCACCATGCCGTCGCTGCCGTCCTCCTCGATCCAGCGGCGGAAGGCCAGGGCCGCCAGCTGCGGGCCCACGCGGGGGTCGTGCACGCCGCCCTCGTCCGCCGAGGGCGGCTGGTGCGGGGCCAGGCACGAATCCACCACCACCTCGGCGGTGAAGTCTTCCGCCGTCACCTGGTACTGAATGACCACGGGGCCGGGGTGGTCCTCCACCACCAGGCGCTCGGTCGCCAGCTGCAAGGTGCGGCCGGCGGGCGAACGCCAGCGCAGCGCCCGATGCAGCACGCCGGTACGCAGGTCCAGCCAGCGGTGATGCTCCAGCACGGTGCCGGTGGACAGATCCAGCGGTTCGCCCTCCACGGTCAGGCCGATCAGGGTGCCGTCCGGCACCGGGATGCGGGTGTCGCTGGCCTCGGCGAAGCCCGGCGCCTTCTCGTGATAGGTGATGGGCGTGATCTCATAGACGCCGTTCAGATGCACGACGGGCGCGGTGGAGCGTGCATCCTCCTCCACGCCACCGCGCACGCCGATGAAGCCGTTGCCGAGCGTGAACAGGGATTCGGTGCATTTCAGCGCCGCCGGGCTGTCGCCCTGGGCGATGACCACCCAGGGATCGGTGGCGGGCGGGATGGCGGGGAAGGGGGGGAGCGAGGCTGTCACGGGCGATCCACGTGGTTTCGATCTGCAGGTGGCCTAGGGGGTAACCCGGGCAAGGGGGCCTGGGTTCCCTCAGGCAGGAATGGTTCAGCTGTGCGGGGTGGAGGACAGCGGGGCGGCCACGTCTTCCAGCGACCGGCCCTCCGCCTTCACGCCCAGCACCAGTTCGGCGATGGCGGCGGCGATCATCAGGCCGGCCCCCAGGACGTAGCCCCACAGCACGTTGGTGCGAGAGCCGGTGTCGATCAGGGCGCCGAACACCAGCGGGCCGCAGACCCCGCCCAGGCCGGTGCCGAAGGCGAAGAACAGCGAGATGGCGACGGCGCGGATCTCCAGCGGGAAGCATTCGCTGACCGTCAGGTAGGCGGAGCTGGCGGCGGCGGAGGCGAAGAAGAAGATGACGCTCCACGCCAGGGTGATGGTGGTGGCGGTCAGCAGGCCCTGCTGGAACAGGATGCCGGTGCCGATCAGCAGCACGCCCGACAGGGCGTAGGTGCCGGCGATCATGGGCACACGGCCGATGGTGTCGAAGAAGCGGCCGATGATCAGGGGGCCCAGGAAGTTGCCGGCCGCGAAGGGCAGGATGTACCAGCCCACGGAACTGGACGGCACATCGAAGAACGAGGTCAGGACCAGGGCCTCGGTGAAGAAGATGGCGTTGTAGAAGAAGGCCTGGGCCGTCATCAGCGACAGGCCCAGCACCGTGCGTCGGCCGTAATCGCGCAGCAGCGACCGGGCCACGGCGGCGGTCGATACCGTCCGCAGCTCACGCAGGCGCACCGGCGGGCCGGCGGGGGGCAGGGTCAGGCCCTGGGCCTGGATGCCGGCCTCGATGCGGGCGACGATGGCCTCACCCTCCGGCACGCGGCCATGGGTCATCAGCCAGCGGGGACTTTCCGGGATGGCCCGGCGCAGCAGCAGGATGAACAGGCCCAGCACGGCGCCGGTGAAGAAGCTGGCGCGCCAGCCCATGTCCGGCCCCAGCAGGCCCGGATCCAGCAGGACGACGGCGCCGATGGCGCCCAGGGCGGCACCCAGCCAGTAGCTGCCGTTGATGACCAGGGTAACCCAGCCGCGCGCGCGGGCGGGGATCAGTTCCTGGATGGTGGAATTGATGGCCACATATTCGCCGCCGATGCCGGCCCCGGTGATGAAGCGGAACAGCAGCAGGCTGGTGAAATCCCAGCTGAAGGCGGTGGCGGCGGTGGCGGTCAGGTAGACCAGCAGGGTGATGCTGAACAGCTTCTTGCGGCCCAGCCTGTCGGTCAGCCAGCCGAAGAACAGGCCGCCCAGCACGCAGCCGATGAGATAGGCGCTGCTGGCGGCCGAAACCTGGGCGTTGTTCAGCGCCAGCGACGGGCTTTCCTTCATGGCGCCGGCGACGGCGCCGGCCAGCGTGACCTCCAGCCCGTCCAGCACCCAGGTGATGCCGAGGGCGGCCACCACCAGGCTGTGGAACCGCCCCCAGGGCAGGCGGTCCAGCCGGGCCGGGATGTCGGTTTCCGTCAACGCGGGCGGGCCGGGGGGCGCTGAGGTGAGGGAGGCGGCGCTGGACACGGGATGGTCACCTTCACTGTAGGCCGAAGGAAAAGGAGCCGAGTGGAAAAGGAGGATGGGCGGGCAAAGATCGGGGCAATGCCCGCCCATCCCCAGAGGCCGTCTTCGGGGCGACGGCCCCATACCGGAAGGGTGCCGCCCTGCGGACGGCGCCCCCTAATCAGCCGGCGGTCAGAACTTGGCCGCGGCACTCAGGTGGATGGACCGGCCGAACAGCGGGCGGCCCAGGAAGACGCCGCTGCTGCTGGTGCCGGACCCGACCACGCGGGCGTTGCCCTCGGTGATGCCCAGCTCGTCCGTCAGGTTGGTGCCGGTCAGCTGGACGGTGTAGCGGTCGAACTCGGCCGAGACGCCCAGGTCCAGGGTGTCGTAGGCCGGCAGCGGCTGCTGGTTGTTCGGGTCGCCGTAGCGGTCGCCCACATGGGTGTAGGTGCCGAACAGGCGCAGGCTGGCCCAATCCAGCGGGATCTCGTACGACGGCGCGATGGAGAACTGGAACTTGGGCTGGCGCAGCACCTGGTCGCCGTTGAAGGTGGGGTTGTCCTGGTACTTGGCATCCAGATAGGTGCCGCGGAAGCTGACCGTCAGGTTGGTGACGGGCCGCACCGCCAGTTCAAACTCCGCACCCCAGGCTTCCGATCCATAGATTTCGTTGATCAGGCTGCCGCTGCCGTCGGGGTTCACCACCTCGGCCTGGTACAAGAGGCCGGAGAAGGTGTTGTGGAAGCCGGTGACATAGGCGCTGTAGTAGTGCGACGACGTCTTCAGGCCCACTTCCTGCTGCCGGATGTTGACCATCTGGTAGTCGCCGCCGCGCAGGGCGTCGAACTGCGGGAACTCGTGGCCGCTGTTGACGCGGGCGTACACGCTGAGGTCGTCGGTCAGGTAGTAGTTGGCGCCGACGGTCCACGACGGCTCCGTCCGGTGGGAACTGACGCCGTAGTAGGTGCCGTTGGTGTAGCTGGCGGCGTTGTCGTACAGCGTCAGCGGGTTGTTATCCAGGTCGCCGGTGCTGTCGTTGCTGATGGTGCCGTTGATGCTCTGATGTTCCATGCGGAAACCGGCGTCCAGGCGCAGGTCCGGCGTGATCTTCCATTCGTCGGAGATGAAGCCCGCCACGGCGGTGCCGTCGTAGCTGGCGTCCAGCGCGTAGAAGGAACCGGAGGTCAGGCCGCCGCGCGAGGCCTTGGCGCCGTTGTTCAGCACCACGTCCACCGCCTGCGGGTGGTTCTGCATGGTCAGCAGGTAGTTGTTGCCCAGGTACCACTGGTCCTTGGACGAATACTGGGCGAAGTAGGCGCCTACCGTCAGGGTATTGCCGGGGAACAGCTCATGGCTGAGGCGGGCGTCATCGGTGAAGGACTGGATGCGCTTGTCCACCGACCACATGCCCACGGCGATGACCTGCTGGTTCATGTTGGTCAGGGCGGCGCCCGAACCGACGATCTTGGCCGAGCCACCGGTGGCGATGCCGCCGGCCGCCGCCACCACGGCGGCGTTGGCGTTGGCCGAGGTCACGGTGTCGCTGATGAACTGGCCCAGCGTCTCGGGGTTCGAGCCCGTGAATTCCGACTGGGTGAAGGCCCGGCCGGTGACGAAGTTCATCTTGTTGCTGAGCTGCCAGCCCTTCAGGTCCAAATCCAGGGTGTTGCCCAGGGTGGTCAGCTGAATGCCGCGGCCGTCGCCGATGTCCACGTTCTTGGACTGGCCGGGGCCCGTCTCGATGGTGACGTTGCGGACGTCGTTGCTGTACAGGCTGAAGGTGCCCGGATCGGTGCCGGGGAAGGCCGAGATGTTCTTGCCGCCGTTGCTGCTGACCAGCGGAATGGCGGTGTAGAAGGCGTTCTTGTCGTCCGTGCGGCGGCCGTAGAACGTGAACTCGCCATTCTCGAACTTCTTGGTGATGTTGGCCACCACCTGGCCGCCGTCGTCGGCGGGGAACTGGGTGCTGCGGATGCCCTCATTGTAGCGGTAGAAGCCGCCGACCATGAAGTTCAGGTCCTTGGTGATGGGGCCGCCGTAATAGGTGTCGACGCGGTACAGGCCTTCGTCACCCACGGTCAGGCGGATGCTGCCCTCGGGGGTGTCCGTGCCCTTGCGCTGGATGAAGTTCACCGTGGCGCCCGGCTGGGCGTTGGAGAAGACGGTGGCCGGGCCGCCGCGCAGCACCTCCACCCGCTCCACCGTGTCGTCCAGGCGGATGAGGGTGGAGTTGTCCATGAAGGACAGGGTGGGTGCTGGGTAGATAGGCGAGCCATCGATCTGCATGGTGATGAAGGGCGCGTCGCCGCCGCCCGGGAAACCACGCACGTCGATGTTGGGGCCGGCCGTGCCGCTGGTGGATTCCACCCACAGGCCCGGTGTCAGCTTCAGCAGGTCGGCGGTGCCGTTGGGCTGCTGGGCGACGATGTCCTCGGCCTTGATGGTGCTGATGGCGAAGCTGGCGTCCAGCTTCTTCATGCCGTCGCTGCGCGCGGTACCGGTGACGATGATTTCCTGCAGTTCGTCGACGGCGCCGGCGGCCTGCGGCGCCGGTGCGGTGTTCGTGGCCGTGGTGGTCGCTGTTTGCGCCAAGCCCACGGCCGGCATCAGCAGGGCGGCCAACGCGACGCCGCCCAACAACGCACCTATCCTGTGAGGATGTGACATTCTTCCCTCCCCTTATGTCTTGGTGGTGATCGTGACTTGGACTGGCTCGCCCCGTCGCGCCCTGACCCAAGGCTTCTTATCGGGATGGCACGCCCTGGTTGGGTCGCCTACCACCCCTGCTTGAATGGGGCCATCGATAACATCGAATGACATCGATAACAAGACATCGATGTCATTTGGGAGTCACGAGGCCGGGGAGCGATGCAATGGCGCAACACCAGGGGCATAAACGGGACAAACATTGCTGCGCCTGCACTTCGCGGATGCAGCATAATTCCTGGATATGCGGCGGTTCCTTTAAACCCTTGGCGTATCAGTATCGGCGCTTTCCCCCGTGTGGGGTAAGGCATGCCGCCACTATTGTTATCGATGTCATTCAATGCTAGGGCTGGGCTGCGGAACAGGCGTGGACGCCGGCTGAGAATGGGCGCCGGTCCATCCTGCGGAAAGAGGGGGGATAGGGGATTGGGCCGGGTGGAACGTCTATCCGCATATGGGACTGGATGGCGACTCGGTGACGTCGCCGGGCAGGGCCAGCCCGCGCTTGGCAAGGCCTCGTCTGGCAAGCACAGTGGGTTTATGAAACAGTCATCACCTGGAATGTCCGTTTATGGGGATGTTCCTCTTTCCCGGCTTCCTTTCTCGTTTCGGACCCGCTGATGAGCCCGCGCCCCGCCAAGTCCAGCCGCCCGGCGGCCTCGTCCGTGATGGCGGACGCCGTCCCCGGTGACGCCGCGCGCCTGACCATGGCCGACCTGGCGGAACGGGCGCAGGTGTCCATCATCACCGTGTCCCGCGCCCTGCGCGACAGCCCATCCGTGCGTGAGGACACGCGCCGCCGCATCCAGGACCTGGCGCGGGAAATGGGCTATCGCTTCAACGCCACGGCGCGGAACCTGCGCCTGCAGCGCAGCCACACCATCGCCGTGGTGGTGGACATGAAACCCACGCCGGAACGGCCCATGTCCGGCCCCTTTCCCTTGGATTTGCTGGGCGGCATCTGCCAGGAACTGACCACGGCCGGTTACAACGTGCTGTTGACCACAGGGCAGTCGCAGCCGGCCGCCGCCGTGCAGGCGGCCGACGGCGCCATCCTGCTGGGTCAGGGCGCCGACGACACGGCCGTGCGCCAGCTGCTGCCCATGGGCGTGCCGCTGGTGGTGTGGGGCGCCCCCCAGCCGGGCGTGGACCCCGTCTTCGTGGGCAGCGACAACCACCAGGGTGGGGCGCTGGCCGCCGCCCGCCTGATCGAGACCGGCCGCCGCCGCCTGGTCTTCCTGGGCGACACCCGCCACCGTGAGAACGCGGAGCGCCTGCACGGCTTCGCCGAAACCCTGGCGTCGGCCGGGGCGGTACTGGTGGCGCTGGTGCCTTGCGACTTCACCTTCAACGCCGGCGTGGCGGCGGTGCGGGGCCTGCTGGCCGACACGTCAGTTGGATTCGACGGCATCTTTGCCTGCAGCGACGCCATCGCGCTGGGCGCCATGCGCGCCCTGACGGAGGCGAAGCTGACCGTGCCGGACGACGTCTCCGTCATCGGCTACGACGACACCCCCATGGCCGCCTTCCACACGCCGGCCCTGACCTCGGTGCACCAGAACTGGACCGAGGGCGGGGTACGGCTGGCGCAAAGCGTGCTGGCGCTCATCAATGGCGAGCACCCGGACTCGCTCATTCTTCCCACCCGCCTAGTGGTGAGGGCAACATAACCCCAGGGTTTGATGGGCGATGAGAAAGCTGCGGGGTGTCCTTTGCATCGTGGTCGGACTGCTGCCGCTGGCCATCGTTCTGTCGGCCTATCTGTGGACCGCGCAGATGTTCGCGATCGGCCTCGCCCCCGGTTACAAGGAACGCATCATCGCCTTTGGCATTCTGCTGATTGTTCTGGGGCTCGCCAGTGTGGGATGGGGTATCCACCTGCTGGTTCGCCCGGCGCGCCAGAGGCGAAACTCCACCTGATCTGGCGGGCCGGCCAGTCTCAATACACATCCCGGCGATAGCGCCCTTCGGCCGTCAGGGTGTCCAGGCGGTCGCGGCCCAGGATGGCCTCCAGCGCGCCGTCCACACCCGGGGCCATGCCCTCCAGGCTGCCGCAGACGTACAGCACGGCGCCCCGGTCCACCCAGGCCCGCACCTCGTCCGCTTGGGCTGCCAGGCGATCTTGGACATAGCCCTGGCCGTCGCGGGAATAGACCAGGTCCGCGCGCGCTAGCGTGCCGTCCGCCTGCCAGGCAGCGATCTCCTCGGCATGCCAGGCGTCGGTGGCGGCATGTCGCTCCCCGAACAGCAGCCAGGCGTCGCCCTGGCGCTGCGCCTGGCGGTGCTTGAGGTGGCCGCGCAGGCCGGCCAAGCCGGTGCCGGTGCCGATCAGGATCATGGGCACCGCCGCCGCCGGGGCGTGGAAGCCGGGGTTGGGCCGCAGGCGCATCCGCACCTCTTCCCCCACCGCGACACCGGCAGTCAGCCAGCCGGAGCCCAGGCCCAAGGTGCCGTCGGGCCGCGTCTGCTGGCGCACCAGCAGGTCCAGGCGGCCGGAGGACGGCAGGCTGGCGATGGAATAGTCGCGGTGATGAGCGCTGGCGTCGTTGCCAGGCAGGATCTGGGCGATGTCGCCGGCCGCCCAAAGGGGCTGGGGCTGGTCCAGGGGCTCCAGCGACAGGTGGTAGGCGGGACCGCCCGGGCTGCCGGGATTCAGCAGCCGGCGTTCCACCAGGCGCCAGCGGCCATAGGCCTCGGGCGCCCAGTCGGGCGCGGTGCCGGCCCCGATGCTCCGCAGCTGCTCCTGCCACTGGTGCAGCGCCTGGGCGTCGTTGTCGTCCACCAGCACAGGCTCGAACAGGCGGGTGGCGCCGCTGTCGCCCAGCCAGCGGTCCAACGCGCGGCCGAAGCCGCAGAAGGTCTCATACTGCCGGTCACCCAGGGCCAGCACGGCGAACGCCACCCCGCCCAGGTCGGCGGGGCTGCCCATGCGCTTCCTGGCGAAGGCGCGGGCGTCGTCCGGCGGCTCCCCCTCGCCATAGGTGCTGGCCACCACCAGCAGGCGGCCGCGCAGGGTCTTCGGATCCAGCTTGGCCAGCGGCAGCACCTCGGGCGCCAGCCCGCCGTCGCGCAGCGCGCCGGCGGTGCGCCAGGCCAGCTGCTCCGCCGTGCCCGTCTGGCTGGCGTAGGCGATGGTCAGGGTGGCGCTGGCGGCGGTGGGCGGGATGGCGGTGGTGGCCGCATTCTGGGCGCCGCCCCGGGCTAGGCGCACCGCCTTCTTCTTGCGCCGGCGGTCCAGGTACATCAGCAGGCCGGTGATGGTGAACAGGGGCATGGCCCCGGCCGCCGCCATGAACACCACCGCACCCCCGGTGCCGAAATAGGTGCCCCGGTGCACGGTCAACACCCCGGCCAGCAGCTGGGCGCCCAGCTTCTTGTCCGCGTAATGGCTCTCGGACTTCACCTGGCCCGTGGCGGTATCCAGCACCATCTCGTCATAGGCCTGGTCCGCCGGCGCGCCCAGGGGGCGATAGCGCACGCGGGTGGGGCCGTCCGGCTTCCCCGGTGGGGTCAGCAGCGCCATGGCGTAATGGTCGCCCTCGCGCGCCAGGAAGGCGGCCCAGGCGGCATCGACGGAGATGGGGCCGGCCTCGCCCTTGCCCCGCTCCCGGCCGCCCTTCTCGCCCTTCGGGCCTTCCTCACGCGCCGGCAGCGGCTGGCCGGTCAATAGCTGGACGGCCGCGTCGCGGTACCAGTCGTAGGACCACCACAGCCCGGTCAGGCCGATGACCAGATAGACCAGCAGCACCCAAGTGCCGATGACGGCGTGCAAGGACCACAGGAAGGCGCGGCCCTTGGCCCCCGTGTCCAGCGCCAGCCAAGCGCGCCAGTCCAGCGGCCGGCGGGGCCAGCGCAGATACAGGCCCGAGAGGCAGAAGAACAGCAGGGCCATGACGGCGGCGCCGGTGATCTGCCGGCCCAGTCCGTCGCCGTTGCCGGGCAGGGCCAGCCAGCGGTGCAGCCGGCGGACGAAGGCGAAGAACTCCTCCCCCGTCGCGCGGCCCAGCACCGTGCCGTCATAGGGGTCGACATAGGCGCGTTCCCCCCGGTTGCCGCCCATGCCGCCGGCAAACAGCACGCGCGCCGCCTCATCCTTGCGGGCGGACAGGAACACCCCTTCCACCCGCGTGTCGGGCCGCTGCTCCCGCACCCGGGCCAGCAGCGCGTCGGGCGTCAGCACCGGCGCCTCGCGCGGCGCCACCGTGATCACGCCGGGGCTCAGCGCCCGCATGATCTGGTCCTCGAAGCTCATGGTGGCGCCGGTGATGCCCATTAGCGCCAGCACGAAGCCCAGCGTGATGCCCAGCAGCCAGTGCAGTTGATAGACCACCCACCGCCCCGTGATGCCGCCCGCCGGGCCCCTCACCGGCAACCGGCGCGCTTTACCGGGCGCACGAATGCTCTGGCTGGCCACGGCGTCGCCGCCGGCCTGGTCTCTGGTCACACTGGTCACTGTCACGTCCCCCGGGTGGCGTCCCACCGCCCGATATTGCAAATCACTCGCAACTCTTATAACGGGCGGATGGGACGTTGGGAAGGGGCGTTGGTCGGGGGGGTGTGTAAGGTTCTGATGGCGTTAGCGGCGGCCTTGGCACGGCGCTGACAAATTGCCCGCCAAGTTCGATCATGCGGCGGCTCGACCTTTTTCGACAGTATAGCCAAAAGGTGAAGCGGGAAAATGCCCGGCGGATGCGAGATTATCCGGGGCGTGGAAAACTTATTTTACTACTTCCCCAGGATGAGCAAGCGTCACCGGATAAAGCATGTTTGTGGCAGGCTTGAACGCTTGCTTCATACATAATGCCGTAATCGACCTCCACGTTATAGGCGCAGCGCGGCAAAGGACGACCTTCATTGGTGTAGTAGCCACAATTTTTACCGAAACCGGTTTCCTTTATAATAAAGGGTGTTTTTCCTGCTTCGCCGAAGCGGATGTGGACAGCGTCCCTGCAAGAGGCCGGACCCAGAAATTCCCACGCAATCTGCAAATGTATCTTTCCAGGGTTCGGGCTAGGGCCATTGGCCCAGGACACCTTCGGCTGGAATTTCCTACATTCGTTGCCCGCCATGGCCGGTTGCACTGAAATTATGGTGAGAGCCGTGGCCAATGTTATGCTTGTTGCAAGGTGCTTCGCAGTCATCTTGGAGCTTTGCTTGCGCATATCCGATTTAAAGTGAATTAACGGAATACCATTTATTCCAGACATGACAGTCCTCCACTGGACAGTTTTTCCCATATTCGAAATTTGCGAAAGGGATTGCATGGCCTCTCTTTCCAGATGGACAGGGGCGCCTTGCATTCGGATAGGATGATAGGCTAAGCGCGAACTGAATGAGAGCGGGAATAAGTGAGTAAATCCACACGTTATAATATTAACTCCCGTATTTATTTTGACCATGTGCATAAGGGGCACAACCGCTTGAACGGCGCCGTTGAACGCAAGCCGGGAGGGTTCGGGCGGCCCGGCCGAAGAAAATTATATCACTGCTTATATAAGCAGTGATATTGTCTCTGCATGAAACAGGGATTGGGAACTCAGCTGCGGCATCTGATCGACCTGCTCGACGGGGCGGTCGATGCCGCCTACGGCGAGGCGGGGCTGGACTACCGGCCGCGCTACACGCCCATCATGCGGGTGTTGGCGGCGCACGGCAGCCTGACGGTCGGCCGCATCGCCGAACTGGCCGGCATCACCCAGCCGGCCGTGACCCAGACGCTGGCGTTGATGAAGGCGGACAAGCTGGTATCCATCACCGCCAGCGACAGCGACGCCCGCCAGCGCCTGGTCAGCCTCAGCAAGCATGGCGTGTCCCTGCTGGGTCGGCTGCAGGAATGCTGGGACAGGACCCGCCAGGCTGCGGACAGCCTGGACGCCGATCTGCCCTACCCCCTGTCGCAATGCCTGCGCGAGGCAATCGAGGCCTTGCACAAGCGCCCGTTCGGCGACCGCATCCGCGCCGCCCGTGACCTAACCTCTGATTTGGCCTCTGACCACCTGGAAAGCGAATGATGGAGCATACCCTGGCCTTGGCCGCCCCCCGGTCCCGTTTTGGCACGCGCCTGATGGCCCACCCGCTGGTGCGCATCCTTGTCGGCACGCTGCTCACCTTCGCGCCGGTGCCGCTGGTGATGATCCTGGCCACCAAGCTGGTGGATAAGCCGTACCGCGTCGTGTGGCCGCAGCTGCTGGCGGCGGTCCTCGTCTGGTTCGGTTATGGCTTTTATGTGCGGCGCATTGAAAAGCGCTCGGTGACGGAACTGGCGCTGCCCCAGGCGCCGCGCGAACTGGGCCTTGGCCTGCTGCTGGGTGGCGCCATGGTGACGGCTGTCTTCGCGCTGCTGGCCCTGTTGGGCGTCTATCGGGTCGACGGGGTGAATGGCGTCAGCCTGGCGCTTTTCTTGCCCTTGGCCGAACTGGTGTTGGTCGCGCTGGCGGAAGAGGCGGTGTTCCGCGGCATCGTGTTCGGTGTGACCGAACGGGCCTGGGGCAGCCGCGCCGCCCTCGCCATTTCCGCCCTGCTGTTCGGTCTGGTGCATTTGCCCAACGACGGCATCTCCGTGCTGGCGGTGGCCGCCGCCTGCGCCTTCGGCCTGCTGCAGTCGGCCATTTATATGAAGACGCGCCGCCTGTGGCTGTGCATCGGCAGCCATGTGGCCTGGAATTACAGCGTCGGGCAGGTGTTCTCGGTCCCCGTATCGGGCCATGCCGTCACGTCCGGCCTGGTGCGCGGGGATCTGGCCGGCGCGCCATGGCTGACCGGCGGGGCCTTCGGGGTCGAGGGCTCGCTGGTCTCGCTGGTGGTGATCACCCTCGCCGCCCTGGCCTGGCTGCGCTTGGCCTTCAAGCGCCCGGCCTGACGCTCACGGCACGCCCTCGACTGCCGGGCGCCGGAAGCCCATGGCGGCCCAGGCGCCCAGGAGCTTCAGCATGAATTTGCCGGAAATGCCGGGATGGTTGACCATGTCATCGGGCAAGGCCACGCCCTGGGGACGGGCGGCGGTCATCACCCGCATGGTCGCCGGCGGGATGGTGCCGGGCAGGCGGCCGCGATAAACGGTCAGCCAATGGCCCTTGGTGAAATCCAGGAACATGGCGGTGTCGCAGCAACGCGCGTACAGGCGCCGTGTCGGGGACTTCGGGTCCAGCCGCCGCTCCTCCAGCAACTCCCCGCCCCGGACGCAGCGGACGCGGTCTTTGCGATAGAGGACATAATCCGTGCCGCCATCCTCGGCCAGGGCGACATCGGCGCCAAGCTTGGCCTGATGCCGGCGGCCGGCCTCTTGGCAACTGGCGCAATAACAAATGCCGCGCAGGATGGGGGCGCCGACGATCTCAAGTTCCACCTTGCCGCACCGGCAGGATGCCGAGGTGTGCCCTTCCATCATGTCGCGTGGCCTTCCATGAACCCGGGGGCCGGGTGCCCGCACTATGGCGCGGAAGTGCTGTTGCGCCAAGCCGCCTCAGCATGACTGTGTGCTCCCCCGTGAAGGGGGGCACACGGGATGCGGCATGTGGCTCAGCGCAGGCCGCCGCTGGCGGTCAACCGTTCACCGGTCAGCCAGCGGGCGTCGTCGGAAGCGAGGAAGACGGCGACGGCCGCGATGTCGTCCGGCCGGCCGATGCGGCCCAGCGGGGTCTGCGCCACGAAGCCGTGTTCAAGGTCGGAGCCGACGACCCCGGCGGTATGCGTGCCTTCGGTCTCGACCAGGCCCGGATTGATGGCGTTCACCCGGATCTTGCGCGGGCCCAGTTCATTGGCCAGCACGCCGGTGATGACGTCCACCGCGCCCTTGGTCCCGGTATAGACGGCCGAGGTCGGCATGAGCACGCTGGTGACGGCGGACGAGATGTTGATGACGCTGCCACCTTCGCCCAGGTGCTTCGCGGCCGCCTGGGTGGTCAGCAGCAGGCCCAGCACGTTGACGTCGAATATGCGGCGGTAATGCGCCTCGGTCACCTCCTCGATGGCGGCGAATTCGTAAACGCCGGAGTTGTTGACCAGGATGTCCAGGCGGCCGAATTCCTTGATCGCCGCGTCGATCAGGCCCTGCGCCTGGTCGGCCTTGGTGACGTCGCCCTGCACGGCGATGGCCTTGCCGCCCGCCGCCATGATTGCCTGGACCGCCGCATCCGCGCCGGCCTTGCTCGACGCGTAGTTGACCACGACGGCCGCACCTTCCGCCGCCAGCGCCTTGGCGATGCCGGCGCCGATACCCTTGGAGGCGCCCGTCACCACGGCGACCTTACCGGTAAGCTTTCCCATGTTTTCCGTTCCCTTTTTGAGTCGGGGCAGCCGGAGGATGCCGGCTTCGTCCCATAGTTCGGAATATCGGAACTATTGAAGCAGGCAACAAGCCCCCTCATATTAAAAAAATCATGAGGCCCTTATTTCACCCCGCGGTCGGAGATATGCGACCGAAAGCCATCCTTCACGCCCTGTCCGATCCCGTGCGCGCGGCGATCTTCACCCAGATTTCTGGGCAGGGCTGTGTGGAGGCGTGCTCGGATGTCGCGGTCGTGGGCGACAAGGCCATCCCGAAATCCTCGCTGTCCCACCACATCAAGGTGCTGCGCGAGGCCGGGCTGATCCGGTGTGAGCGGCACGGCGTAGAGATGCGCAACCATTCGCGCTGTTCCGAGGTGGATCAGCGCTTCCCGGGCCTCATCGCGGCCATCCTGGGCGCCTACGCCCTGGTCCGGGCATAGAGTTCGCCGTCCCCGCTAGCGCGCATCCTCCAATATCATCCGTGCGGCCCGGTCCGCGATCATCATGGTGGGCGACGCGGTGTTGCCCGAGGTGATGCGCGGCATGACCGAGGCGTCGGCCACGCGCAGGCCCTGCACTCCGATGACCCGCAGGCGGGCGTCTGTGACGGCGTGAGGGTCGTCGGGGGCGCCCATGCGGGCGGTGCCCACGGGGTGGAAGATGGTGGTGCCCACGTCGCCAGCGGCCTGCGCGATGTCGGCATCGCTTTGCAGGTGGATGCCGGGCTTGTATTCCTCCGGTTTGAAGGCGGCCAGCGCCGGGGCCTGGGCGATGCGGCGCGCCAGGCGCAGGCTGTCCACCGCCACCCGCCGGTCCTCCTCCGTCGCTAGGTAATTGGGCTGGATCAGGGGGGCGTCGGTGGCATCGGGGCTGCGCGCGTGGATGCTGCCCCGGCTGGTGGGGCGCAGATTGCAGACGCTGGCGGTGAAGGCGCCGAAGGGGTGCAGCGCGTCACCGAACTTGTCCAGCGACAGGGGCTGGATGTGGAATTGCAGGTTGGGGGTGGCGTATTCCGGGCCGCTGCGGGTGAAGGCGCCCAGCTGCGACGGCGCCATGGTCAGCGGCCCGCGCCGGCGCAGGGCATAGTCCAGCCCCATCCAGGCCCGCCGGGGCAGGGATTGGTACAGCAGGTTCAAGGTGGGCACGCCTGTCACCTTGAAGATGGGGCGCAGCTGCAGGTGGTCCTGCAAATTCTCCCCCACCCCCGGGCGGTCGGCGATGACCTCCACGCCCAGGTCGCGCAGCCGCTGGCCGGCGCCGATGCCGGAGCGTTCCAGCAGGGCCGGTGTGGCCACGGCGCCGGTGGCCACCACCACCTCCCGCCGTGCCGCCAGGGTACGGATGCCCCCGGGTGCGCGCAGGCGCACGCCAGTGGCGCGTGTGCCCTCGAACACCAGGCGGTCGGCCAGGGCGCCGGTGATGACGGTCAGGTTGGGGCGGTGGCGGACAGGGTCGAGGAAGGCACGGGCGGCACTCCAGCGCCGGCCGCCCTTCTGGTTCACCTGGAAATAGCCGCAGCCCTCGTTGTCGCCGCGGTTGAAATCCTCTGTGCGGGGTATGCCGCACTGCTCGGCGGCGTCGATGACGGCATCCAGCAGGGCCCAGCGGATGCGCGGGTGGTCGACATGCCATTCGCCGCCGGCCCCATGGAACAGGCTGCTGCCCGCCACATGGTCCTCCTGCGCCAGGAAGGTGGGCAGCACGTCGTCCCAGCCCCAGCCCTCCAGCCCCATCTGGCGCCAGCCGTCATAGTCGGCAGCCTGGCCGCGCATGTAGATCATGGCGTTGATGGCGGAGCAGCCGCCCAGCACCTTGCCGCGTGGATAGGCCAGGCTGCGGCCGTTCAATCCTGGCACCGCCTCGGTCTTGAACATCCAGTCGGCGCGGGGATTGCCGATGGCGAACAGATAGCCGACGGGGATGTGGAACCAGATCCAGTCGTCCTTGCCGCCGGCCTCCACCAAGGCCACGCGCACGCCCGGGTCGGTCGACAGCCGGTTGGCCAGCACGCACCCGGCCGAGCCCGCGCCCACGACGACGTAGTCGAAGATGTCGGCTTGTGCGGCGGCGGACATGAGGCGTTCTCCCAGGCGGCTGTTTTGCCGCCAGTGTCGGCCCCAGGGGTGGGGCCTGGCAAGCGCCGGGGTGGCTTGCCAGGCGATCCCGTCACGGCTTCAGGGTCTGGGCCTTCAGCGTCACGGTCTGCTTCTCCCCCAGGCTCAGGGCGTCGCTGCCCAGGGCCACGGTGTAGCTGCCGGCCGCTACCTTCCACTCATGGGCCTGGGCGTCGAAATCGGCCAGCAGGCGCGGGTCGACGCTGACACTGACCGTCTTCTTTTCGCCCGGCTTCAGGTCCACCCGGCCAAAGCCCAGCAGGCGGGTGCGGTTGCCCTGCGGGCCCGACACCAGATAGACCTGCCCCACATCCTGGCCGGCGCGCTTGCCCGCGTTGCTCACGGTGAAGCTGATCTTCATCGCCTCACCGGCCTTGGTGCCGGCCGATGCCTTCAGCCCGCCTTGCGCGAAGGTGGTGTAGCTGAGGCCGTAGCCGAAGGGGAACAGGGGCGTCAGGCCCTTGGCCGCGTACCAGCGGTAGCCCACGTCCGACTTCTCCGGATAATGGGCGTCGATCAGCTTGGTGCGGTCGCGCTCATAGAAGCCGGCCAGCACCGGGCTGGGCAGCTGGCTTTCATCCTTGGGGAAGGTGATGGGCAGGTGGCCCGAGGGGTTCACGTCGCCGAACAGCACGTTGGCGATGGCCTGGCCGCCGCGCGTGCCGGGGTACCAGGCCTCCACCACGCCCGCGACCTTGTCCAGCCAGGGCATGGCGACGGGGCCGCCCGTCTCCAGCACCACGATGGTGTTGGGGTTGGCGGCGGCCACGGCGGCGATGACGGCGTCCTGGCCCTGGGGCAGGCTGAGATCCGGCACGTCCTGGCCTTCGATGTTCCATTGCGTGGCGAAGACGATGGCGATGTCCGCGTCCTTGGCGGCGGCCACGCTTTCGCTGACGTACCGGCCGTCGGCGAAGAACACGTTGTCCTTGCCGGCCTTGTCCTCGATGGCCTTCAGTGGCGCGTCGGGCTGATAGATGGCGTCGGAGATGTGGACCAGCTCACCGGTGCCGCCGATATGGACGAAGGCGCCGTTCTTGTAGTCATGGTTGGGCCCGTCGGCCGCCAGCACCTGGGATGAGCCGCCGCCCGACAGCACGCCCACATCCGCCAGGCCGCCGATGACGGCGATGCGCTTGCCCTTGGTGAAGGGCAGCACGTCACCCCTGTTCTTCAGCAGCACGATGCCCTGTTCGGCGACCGTGCGGGTGATGTCGGCGTGGGCCTGGAAGTCGATGGGGCCGGTGGGCGCTTTCACATCGAACACGCCGGTGGCGAACAGGGAGCGCAGGATGCGCCGCACCATGTCCGACACACGGGCCGCCGGGATCTGGCCGCCCTCGACCGCCGCCTTCAGCGGCTTGTCGAAGAACACCTCCTTGTCGATCTGCTCACCCGACTGCTGGTCCAGGCCGTTGGTGGCGGCGCTCAGCGCCGGGGTGGCGCCCCAGTCGGACATGACCCAGCCGGGATAGGCCCAATCCCCCTTCAGCACCTTGTTCAGCAGGAAGTCACTGTCGCAGGCCCAGGGGCCGTTGACGCGGTTGTAGGAACACATGACCGAGCCGGGCTTGCCCGCCTCGATGGCGAACTGGAAGGCCAGCAGGTCGCTTTCACGCAGCGGCGCCTCGTCGATCACGGCGCTCACGGCGCGGCGGCTCGATTCCTGGCTGTTGATGGCGAAGTGCTTCACCGTCGCCACGATGTGCTGGTCCTGGGTGCCGCGGATGGCCTGGCCCGCCAGTGTGCCGGCCAGCAGGGGGTCCTCACCCAGATATTCGAAGTTGCGGCCGTTGCGCGCCTCGCGCGTCAGGTTCACCCCGCCGCCCAGCAGGACGTTGAAGCCCTTGCGCGTCGCTTCGTCACCCACCATGGCGCCGCCCTGGTAGGCCAGTTCCGGGCTCCATGTCGCGGCGATGGCCAAGCCGGCGGGCAGGCCGGTGGCGCCGTCGGGGCGCAGGCGGTGCGGGGTGGCGACGCCCAGGCTGGCGTCCGTCTCGCGCAGCGCGGGGATGCCCAGGCGCGGCACGCCGGGGATGTAGCCGGCGGACCAGACGACGCCGTCCGGCAGGCCCTCGATCTTGTAGGGCAGGGCCATGATGCCGTGCAGCATGCCGATGCGCTCATCCAGGGTCAGCTGGCTTTCCAGCAGGCGCGCCCGTTCATCCGGCGACAGCTTGGTGTTCATCCACGGCCCCGGCACCGACGGGGTGGGCGGCACGGCGGCGGCGGTCGCCCGCGCCGACATCTCGGCCTCCAGCGCGATCTGGGCGTGGGCCGGCGAGGTCAGCACGCCCCCAATCATCAGGGCGCCCCCAATCATCAGCGCACTGAGGGCGGCACCGGCGGCAAGGCGGCGGGCGAAGGCACGGGGCGTGGAAGGCAGGCAGGACCCAAACGGCGCGTGGGGCACGAACGTCTACTCCCTAGTTTTATTGCCGCCGGAAGGGGTCCGGCGGGGCATATGACAACCTTGTCATATGGCGGACACTCTAGGGTTTGGCCTGGTCGGGCGCAACCGGTTTTGTGCAGCTTTGTCGGTGAGGCCGGATGGCGGATGGCCGAATGCGCGTCTAGGCCGCTGGTGCGGCCCTGGGTTTGGCTGGAGCAAAATCCCTATCAGGAGGAAGACCATGGCCGAGATCAAGACATCCGCCGGTACCACCATCCACATCGATGCCGGCGGCATCAGCACCCTGGTTGGTGGTCCATCCGGCACGGCGCTGGGCGGCCTGGCCGAAGGGGTGACGACGGCGGAGGCGCCGGACGCCCTGCTGGCCCGCCTGGGCTTGGCCCACGACTTCGCCCGTCTGACGCGGCCGGACGGGTCGGCGCTGTGGGTGCGGGGGTCGGCCGTGTCGCTGCTGCGCCCGCCTCTGCCCACAGAAACTCCGCCGGGCGGCACGGGCAAGGCGACGCTGTTGATCGGGGGCGCCCACCAGACGGTGGCGGAGGACATCGCCGCCGTGCTGGCCGCCGTGAATGCCGCTGGCGGACGGTTGTAGCCGGTCACTCCGCCGCGTCGGCGAAACGGCTGCGATAGGCGGCAGGGCTGGTGCGCAGGCGGGCGCGGAAATGGTGGCGCAGGGTGTCGGCGCTGCCGAAGCCGCAGTCGGCCGCCACCTGCTCCAGCGGCAGGGATGTGGCCTCCAGCAGGGTACGGGCACGGTTCAGCCGCTCGGTCAGGATCCAGTCCTTGGGGCTGGTGCCGGCGGCCTCGCGGAAGCGGCGGACCAGGGTGCGCTCGCTCATGCGCGCCTGCACGGCCAGGCGGGCCAGGGGCAGGTCCTGGTCCAGGTTGCGGCGGATCCAATCGAACAGGGCGGACAAGGGCGCGGCCTCATCGGCCAGCGGCGCCTCTACGAACTGGGCCTGGCCGCCGTCGCGGTGGGGCGGGATGACCAGGCGGCGGGCCACCTGGTTGGCAATGCGGGCGCCGTGGTCCCGCCGCACGATGTGCAGGCATAAATCCAGGCCGGCGGCGCTGCCGGCTGAGGTCAGCACCGATCCCTCGTCCACGTACAGCACGTCCGGTTCCACGCGGATGTCGGGGAACCGCTCCGCCAGGGCCTGGGCATAGCGCCAGTGGGTGGTGGCGCGCTTGCCGGCCAGCACGCCGGCCGCCGCCAGGACGAAGACCCCGGAACAGATGGACACCAGCCGCGTCCCGGCGGCGTGCGCCCGGCGCAGCGCGTCCAGCAGGGCCGGCGGCACCGGGGCGTCCTTGCCCCGCCAGCCGGGGATGATGACGGTGCCGGCGTCGGCCAGATCCTCCAACCCACCGTCGGCCAACACCTGGATGCCGCCCATGGCCCGCATGGGGCCGGTGTCGGCGGCGCAGACCCGGAACTCGTACCAGTCCACCATCTCCGGCCGGGGCAGACCGAACACCTCCACCGCCACGCCGAATTCGAACGTGCACAAGCCGTCATAGGCCAGGACGGCCACGGTGCGGTTGTGCGGGGGCGGCGGAGCGGATGGAGTAGGGCGGCGCAGGGTCATGGCATCCCATGAAACACCGGCGTGGCGGGGGCGCCAAGGGGGCATCGCCAGCGTGGCCGGAAATGCCTGTTTGTTGGCGTGGGCGCCAAGGCCTTACCTGGCAGATATAGTCTTTATCCATCAAATGCATTACACTGTAATGCAAGCTATGAAGGAGGATGCGATGGTCAGCAATGCCTTGGTGCAGACGCGCATTGACGCCGATGTGAAGGAGCGGGCTGCCGCCGTGCTGGAAAGCATGGGGCTGACAGTATCGGATGCCGTCCGTATCCTGCTGACCCGGACCGCCAATGAGGGGGCGCTGCCCTTCCTGCTAGCGGATGGTCCGGCCCACGATGCCTGGTTTCGCGCCAAGGTGCGCCAAGCGCTGGAAGATGCCCGCCCCAGCCTGGAGGAAGACGAGGTGGAGGCCCGTTTCGCGCAGCGGCGCGACGCCCTGCGCCGGGTCGCGGGCAACGCGGACGGGGGTGACACGTGAAACTGCGCTGGTCCCCCTGGGCCGTTACGGACCGCGAGCGCATCTTCGACTATCTGGCCGAGCGGAATCCCTAAGCCGCTTTGGTCATGGATGATCGTATCCATGCCGCCGTTCAAGGCTTGAAGGCCTTTCCCGAAAAAGGTCGGCCCGGGCGTGTGCCGCCGACGCGAGAGCTGGTGATCCCCGATACACCGTACATCGCCGCGTATCATGTGGAAAAGGGCGTTATCCTTATTCTACGTGTCCTGCACACGGCGCAGCTTTGGCCGGAGGATTTGCCCTAACCGTTCAGGCTAGGGGTCACTCCTCCAGCGGTACGCGTTGTCAGCCGTGGTCGGCGTCCGGCTGCATCACCGCCAACTCATTGCCCGAGGGGTCGGTGAACTGGAAGCGGCGGCCCCCGGGAAAGCTGAAGGTCGGGCGGACGATGGTGCCGCCGGCGGCGGTCACGGCGGCCAGCGCCGCCTCCAGATCGTCCACCTGGATGACAGTCAGGGGGGCTTTGGTCGCCTCCGCCGCGTCGGCCTGCAGGCCGATGTCCACGTCGCCCGTCATGGTGCAGGCGTAGGTGGGGCCGAAGCCGGTCAGCGACCAGCCGAAGGCCTGTTCGTAAAAGCGCTGTGATGCCGCGATGTCGCGGGTGGGCAGCTCGATGTAGTTGGGGCGGGCCATGGGATCGCGTGCCTTTGTCCTGCGTTTGTCTGGTCGGACCTTCCTAGCCGCGCCGGGTGACAGAAGCTGTCAGCAGGATCGGTCCCCCGGGGCATCAGCGCCACGACAGGTCGTTGCGGGGCAGGCGCCCGGCGTCGTCGATTATTCGCACCTGATGGGGTGGCATCGGTCCCCAGGTCCAGAAGACGGCATTGATGTCGATGGCGCCGGCGCCGGGGGCGAAGCTGGGCACCAGGATGCCGACATGCCCCGCCTGATGCAGGCGCTGCGCGATCCGCCAACTGGCCGGCATCTTGCCCTGGTCGGCCAGATCCTCCCAGGCGCAGGCCAAGTCGGCCCCATCGATGCCATGGGCGGCCCGTTCGGCGGGGTCGGTCAAATCCACGATGCCCGCACAGTCCACCTCATAGGCCACCATCGTCATGGGCTGTGCCTTGAAGGGGAAGGCTTGCTGCGCTTCCAGCCAGGCCGCCTCAAGGCGGCGCGCGGTGTAGAGGGTGGGCAGTCCGGGTGGGTTGAAGCGCCCGCCGAACCGGGCGGCCCCGTCGCCGGAGTCCGGCAGGAATGCCCAACGCGGGTTGTGTGCCCGGTAGACCAGGCCAGTCAGCCTCACGCGTAGCCGCCGACGGCGATGCGGCTCAGGTATCGCTTCACCGCCTCGGCCCGGCCTTCCTTCACCAGGTCCTCGGCCGTCTGATCGCCAAAGGATGGGATGGGCTGCGCCCGGTACCAGGCGAAGGCCTGCGGAAGGGAACCTGACCAGGCCAGGATGCGATTGATGATCTCCACCCCGTCGCGCAGCCGGGCCTGGGTGCTGGGCGCGCGCAACCGGCTGGACTTGGAGACGGCGTCGCGGGACAGGCCCATCGCGCCTGCCAGTTCGGTCTTGGTGATGCGCAATTGGGTCGCCAGGCGGTCGGTGGCGACCAAGCCGTCGGACGCCATCACTTCTGCCAGGAAGGCTGCTTGCGAGCCCATGGCCGCCTCATCAATTATCCGTATTTAGAGGCATAATATGGGGCAACAGAGGTGTTCGCGCCAGCCTTCTTCCGTTTAGGCGCCGCTTGGCTGGAAGTACCTGCATATTGGCTGGCGCGCCACTGGCGGGAATTCGGACGTCGGGCGACAAAATGCGCGTCACCGTCGTCTGACAAGGATACCGATCATGACCACCGCTGCTTACAGCCCCGCTTCCCCTTCCGTCGTCGCCAAGGCGCCGGCCGCCCCATCCCAGGCCGCCGCGGCTCATTTCGAAGCCAAGCTGGCGTTCGAGACCGACTGCGCCGACGTCTGGTACGCCACGAACCATGAGACCAAGGACTTCGTGCTGGTGGACGTGCGCACCCCGGCGATGCACGCCGCCGGCCATGTGCCGGGCGCCGTCAACATCCCCACCCGGCAGCTGAGCGAGGCGCGGCTGGCCGAGTATCCCGCCGACACGCTGTTCGTCGTCTATTGCGCCGGGCCGCATTGCAACGGTTCCACCAAGGCGGCGTTGAAGCTGGCCAGGATGGGCCGTCCGGTGAAGGAGATGATCGGTGGCCTGACGGGCTGGATCGATGAGGGCCTGGGCCTGGCGCGGGCCTGATCCGGTCAGGTGAGGGTCTTGGCCATCTCGGTGGTCGGGCCCCAGCCTGCCTGTTCGTACAGGGGCCGGCCGGCCGCCGTGGCGTGCAGGATGGCATAGGCGACGCGGCGCCGCCGGAACTCCGCCTCCGCCAAATCCATCAGCTGGCGGGCCAGGCCCCGGCGGCGGTGGGTGGGTTCGACATAGACGTTCAATATATAGCCGCGCCGGCCTTCCCCGGGATGCGCGGGATGGGGCGGCCAGTCGATCTCCATCAGGCCGATGCCGGCCACGGCCGCGCCATTCGCATCTTCCAGGACGAAGCCGAAGTAGCGCCCGTCCGCCAGGCGGGGCGCCAGCCAGTCGCGGAAGGGTGTCGCCATGGACGCGATGGCGTCTTCCGGCCGGCCGGACTCGCGGAACATGGCGGTACGGTGCCGGCATACCAGGTCCAGGTCATCGGGTGTCAGCGGCCGACGGCTCAAGCGGTGGGTCAGGTCCATGCGATTCCCATTGGCGCGATTCCCCATTGGCATCGGGAATCCTTGTACGGCCAGGCGGGCCGCCAGGCCAGCTCAGGCTGTGCGCACGCCGCCCAGGAAGCCTGCCACGTCGCCCTTCAGCCGTTCCGCCCGGTCGGTCATGGAGGTGGCGGCTTGGCGCAGGTCTCCCGCCACGGTGGTGGATTGTTCCACAGCCGTGCGCACGTCATCGATGCTGGCGGTGATCTGGTGGGTGGACATGGCCACCTCCTGCACATTGCGGGCGATCTCCTGCGTCGCCGCCCCCTGTTCCTCCACCGCCGCCGCGATGCCGGCGGTGATGCCGCCCATGGTGTGGATGACGTCGGAGATGGCGCGCACCCCGGCCACGGCGCTGCGCGTCACCAACTGGATCTCCCCGATCTGGCGGGTGATCTCGTCCGTCGCCTGGGCCGTCTGGTTGGCCAGGTTCTTGACCTCCGCCGCCACGACGGCGAAGCCCTTGCCCGCTTCGCCCGCCCGCGCCGCCTCGATGGTGGCGTTCAGGGCCAGCAAATTGGTCTGGCTGGCGATCGCCGTGATCAGGCCCACGATTTCCCCGATCTTGGCGCTGGCGGCGGCCAGGACGGCGATGGACTGGTCCGTTTCCTCCGCCTTGGCCATGGCGTCGTTGGCGATGGTGGTGGATTGGGCCATCTGCCGGCTGATCTCGGAGATGGAGGCCGACAGTTCTTCCGCCGCGGCGGCCACGGTGTTGATTCCGCTGGACGCGGTCTGGGCGGCGCTGGCCACGGTGGCGGCCTGGCGGCTGGAGTGTTGGGCTGTCTCCGTCATGGCGGCGGAGGTGGCGGCCAGGTGGTCCGCCGCTTCCTCCATGGCGTTCAAGCCGATGGTGGCACGGCTGTCGAAGTCACGGCACAGCCCGTCCACCGCCCGGGCGCGGTCCAACGCCGCCTGGCGGGCGGAGGCGGCCTCGCGCTCGGCCGCGCGGGCCAGGGCGGCGTTGTCGCGCAGCACGGTCAGGGCGGTCGCCATGGCGCCCACCTCGTCCTGCACGCGCGGCGCGGTGATGGCCACCTCCAGGTCGCCCTCCGCCAGCCGGGTGATGGCCTGGGTCAGGTCCTTGATGGGCCGGGTCACACGGCGGCGCAGCACCCAGGCCACCAGGGCGGTGATGACGGCGACGAAGGCCAGGGTGAGACCGCCCAGCATCAGGCGCAAGCGCGCCTCCGCCAGGGCGTCGCGGTTCATGTCGCGCGCCGTCTCCAGCGCGCGGTCGCGCAGGATCAGGGCGTTGTCCAGCATGGGGCTGGTCCAGGCCCGCCAGGCGGCGTTGTCCATGGGGCTGGTCGCGCCGGCGCGCGCCGCCTCCAGGATGGCCTGGTAGCGCGGCTCTCCCTCCTTCATCAGGGTGGACTCCTCGGTTGCCAGCGCCTCGGCCAGCTTGGCCGGGCTGCCCAGATTGGCCACGGCCTGGGTCTGCAGCCGCCACAGGGTGGCCACCTGGCCGGTCAGCTGGGTGGCGGTCTGCAGGCGCTTGGCGTCCAGCGCCTGGCCCGCCTGGAACAGGCTGAGGATGGCGGAGCGGGTGCCGGCGGCGGCGCGCAGGTCCTGCGCCATGGCGCCGATCTGCAGGGGCACCGTCAGGTCGGCGGACCAGGCGGCGGTACGGCGGAAGGCCAGATCGGCGGCGTGGTCCACCGCGGCGGCCGTGGCGGCGATGCCTTCCTGCATCCGCCCCGCGCCGTCCGCCGCCCGGTCGGCCCTGGCCTTGGCGGTTTCAGCCTTGGCGCCGGCACGCGTGTCGGCCAGCAGTTTTTCCGCCTGACCCAGGCCGGCCGGATCCAGGTGCGCGGCGGCGGTGCTGCTCCGGGCGGCGGTCAGGGCGGCATCCGTGGCCGCCATGGCCTTGCCCGGTGCGCTGCCGGCACCGGTGTCCACCGGGCCATCGGCACTGAAGGCGCCGTTCCAGGCGGCCCGTTCCGAGGCCAGCAGGGCGCCCAGCCTGAGGGTATCGCCATAGGCCGCCAGGCTGCGCCCGGCGGCGGCCTGGGCCGCGAGGTCCCGGGCAGCAACGAAGGCGATGATGCCCGACAGGGCCACGGCCAGGGCGGCGACGCCGCCGATCCCCGACAAGACTGTCTTGCTGATGTTCACCGGGGTACCTCCTGGCTTGCCGGACATGGACAGGGCGCCTTCCGCCAAATATAGCGATATAGCGTTCATGTTAAGGTTGCATGAACCATGAACCATAGCGTGGGCGGCGACCAGCGTCGGGGCGCGCCATGGCCGGCGATGCCAACAATTTACTGCCAAAGATAGTCCTTGCGTCCCAACTTGAACGCTGTTTGCAGGGCGAGGTGCACGTATAGTGGCGCCTGGGTATGGCTAGGTTCGATGGCTTGAGCGTGGAAGAGGCAGGCGTGACCCGGGCGGAGTCCGAGGCGGACCGCATCCGTGCGTTGGAGCATCAGGTGGAGCGCCTGAGCGAAGTGGTGCTCACCCAGTCCCTGCTGGCCGATTCCGACCTGGACTTGGATGCCTTCATGCAGACGGTGGTGGACCGCCTGCAACGCCTGATGCACGCCAAAGGTGCCGTGGTCGAATTGGCAGAGGGCGAGGACATGGTCTATCGCGCCGCCAGCGGGGCCGTGTCGCAGTTCGTCGGTGTGCACCTGAAACGCAAGGGCAGCCTGTCCGGCTATTGCGTCGAGACCGAGAAGGTCCTGATGTGCCGGGACAGCGAGACCGATGACCGCGTGGACCGCAACGCCTGCCGCATGGTGGGCGTGCGCTCCATGATCTGCGCGCCGCTGTCCGAGGCGGGCCGTGTGGTCGGCGTGCTGAAGGTCATGGGCACGGAGCCAGACGCCTTCACGGCCGAGGATGTGGCCCTGCTGCAAATGATGGCCAAGGCCTTGGGTGGCGCCCTGGGCAAGCAGCTCAGCTTCCATGAGAAGCACATGCTGCTGGAGGAACGGACGGCTACCGTCGCCCGGCTGGAGGTCGAGGTGGCGGAGCGGCGCCGGGCCGAGGCCGCCCTGCAAGACCAGGCGCTGGAGATGGCCACCCTGGCAGAGCAGAGGGACCAGGCCCGCTTGGCGGCCGAGGCGGCCAGCCGCGCCAAGTCGGAATTCCTGGCCAACATGAGTCACGAGATCCGCACGCCCATGAACGGCGTGCTGGGCATGGCGCAGCTGATCCTGGACACGCCGCTGGATGCGGAGCAGCGGGTGCTGGCCGCCGCCATCCATGATAGCGGCGAGATGCTGCTGTCCATCATCAACGACATCCTGGACGTCTCCAAGCTCGAGGCCGGAAAGGTCGAGCTGGAGGAGATCGACTTTTCCATGGATGAGCTGGCGGACAGTGTTGCCATGCTGCTGTCGCCCAAGGCGGCGGAAAAGGATCTGGACCTGGTCTGTTATGTGGAGGACGCGGCGCGCGGCGCCTATCGCGGCGATCCCACCCGCCTGCGCCAAATCCTGGCCAACCTGGTGTCCAACGCCATCAAATTCACCACCACCGGCAGTGTCGCCATCGAGATCGGCCAGGAACCCGGCGCTGCCATTGGGGCGGCCATCGGGGCGGCCAGCCGCCGCCGGCTGCGCATCGCCGTCAGCGATACGGGCATCGGCATCCCCGAGGAACAGCGCGCCCGCCTGTTTCAGAAGTTCAGCCAGGCCGACAGCTCCATCACCCGCCGCTTCGGTGGCACGGGCCTCGGCCTGTCCATCTGCCGCCAGCTGGTGGAACTGATGGGCGGCGACATCGGCGTGAACAGTGTTCCCGGCCAGGGCAGCACCTTCTGGTTCACCGTGCCCTTGCGCCCGGTGGCCGCCACCCTGGTGGACCAGGATACCCTGGTGGACGGCATCAAGGGCCTGCGGGTGCTGGTGGTGGACGACATCCCCCTGCATCAGAAGATCCTGAGCCGCGCGCTCAGCGACCTGGGCCTGATGGTCAGCCTGGCCGATGGCGCCGCGTCCGCCCTGGCGGCGCTGGAAAGAAGCTGGGAAGCGGGCCGGCCGCCCGATCTGGTGTTGGTGGACTTTTCCATGGCGGACGTCCGGGGTGATGAACTGGGCCAGCGCATCCGCGACGACAGCCGTTTCGCCGAAACCAAGCTGGTGCTCATCTCGTCCTTCGGGGTGATGGACCGGGGCAACGCCGAAGTCGACGTCTTCGCCGCCGTGCTGGCCAAGCCGGTGCGCCGCCAGACCTTGCTGGACGTGTTGAGCCGCCTGTTCCTGAGCCAGGTGGCGGCGTCCCCGGTCAAGCCCGACCCGGCCAAGGTGGGCACCGGCGCCGGCCGCCGCGTGCTGCTGGTGGAAGACAACCATATCAACCAGCAGGTGGCGCTGCTGATGCTGCGCAAGGATGGGTATGAGGTCACCCTGGCCGAGGATGGCGAGGATGGCGTGCGCGCGGCGACCGCGCCGGGTGCCGTCTTCGACCTGATCCTGATGGACGTGCAGATGCCGCGCATGGACGGGCTGGAGGCCACGCGGCTCATCCGCGCGCGCCAGGCCGGCGTGCGCGTGCCCATCGTCGCCCTGACGGCCAACGCCATGGCCGGCATGCGTGAGGAATATCTGGACGCCGGCATGGACGACGTGGTGGCCAAGCCCTTCGACCAGCGCAAGTTTCTGGGCGCCGTGGCGCGATGGACCAAAGCCTCGCCCCACGAAGCGGCGGCGGCCATGCCGGCCACGCCTCTGCCGGCTGCCACGGTCCTGGATGAAAGCGTGCTGCAGCGGCTGGAGCTCATCGCCGGCCGCGAGCAGTTCCAGAGCCTCGTCGGCAGCCTGGTGACGCATGGGGGCGAACGCCTGGACCGGGTGGCGGCGCTGCGCGCCCGCGGTGACATGGACGGGCTGCGTGCCGAGGCGCACGACCTCATCTCCACCGCCGGAAATGCCGGCCTCAAGCAACTGCAGGCGCTGGGCGAAGCTCTGCACGCGGCCTGCGCCGCCCCGGACCGGCAGCGCGACCGCGTGCTGTCGCTGGCCGACGCCGCGGTCGCGGCGGGGCGGGAGGGCTGGGCCGTGGTTGCCCGGCGGTTCGGCGGACCGGCCCCGGTCACCGCGGTGGCGGGTGGGCGGGATTGAAGGGCGTGTATTACCGTGTGCCGTACAGGGCGGCGGGGGCCGTTTGTTGACAGCACTACCTGATCCATATAGCGTTCCGCGGGGCCACTCCCCTGGCCAAGATCAAGTAATAGATAGCGCCTTTTTCTTGCTCTGCCAAAAATTTGAAATAATGGTCTGTGCTGACAATGACACTCTCTAGGACGCCAGCCCCGCATGATGAGGGCGACGCGGTGCGTATTCTGGCGGAGCGGGATGGCGAAATCGCAAGCCTGACGCGAACCCTGGCGGATCGTGATCGCACTATTGCGTATCTCAACCAACTCGCTGGGGAGCGCGGGCGTTCTTTGCAGGATGCCGAAGCGGCGAACGTCGCGTTGCGGGCGGAACTGACACGGATCTACCAGTCGCGCAGTTGGCAGCTGACCGGCCCCTTGCGCTGGTTGTTGCGCCGCGCATTCCAGGGCCGCGCCGCGATGGTCACGCTACTGTGGGCCTTCAGGCGCCGGGGCCCGAAGGCGACCCTCACCGACGTTCGCCGGATTCGGCAAGACCATGGCATCACCGGTGTGAAGTTCTGGCTGCTGAACGGCGTGGCGCCGGGCGGGGCGGCGCAGGGTGAACCGGGCACTGATCTGGCCGCGACCAAGGGGGCCTTGGCGGATGTGCGCGGACCCGACGGCTATGTCTATCGCGCGCCGCGCCGGCCTGCGGACCTGGATGCGCGGCTCAAGGACCTCTCCACCACCTTCTCCATCGTGGTGCCTATCTACAATACGCCGCCGGCCTTGCTTGAGGCCGCGATCCGTTCGGTGGAGGCGCAATGGTATCCCCACTGGCAGCTGGTGCTGGTGGATGACGCGAGCCCCAATCCGGCGACACGGGCGGCGTTGGAGCAGCCGCGCGATCCCCGCGTCACCATCCTGCGGCAACCTGCCAATCAGGGCATTTCCGGCGCCACCAACGCCGGCCTGGCCGCCGCCACGGGCGATTTCGTCGTTTTCCTCGATCATGACGACGAACTGACGGCCGACTGCCTGTATGAGCTGGCGTTGTGTATCGCGGCCCACGATCCTGACTTCGTCTATAGCGACGAGGACAAGATCACCGAGGACGGCCGGTTCACGCAGCCGTTCTTCAAGCCGGACTGGTCGCCCGATACGATGATGAGCACGATGTACACGTGCCACGTCAGCTGCGTCCGGCGCAGCCTTGTGAACGAACTTGGGGGGCTTCGGCCGGAGTATGATGGCTGCCAGGATTGGGACCTGGTCCTGCGCCTGGCGGAGAGGACGACGCGCATCCAGCACGTGACCAAGGTGCTCTATCACTGGCGCATCATTCCGCAATCCACGGCGGCCGACCTGAACGCCAAGCCCTACGTCGTGTCCGTATCTGAACGCTTGCGCGCCGACACCTTGGCCCGCCGGGGCCTGAAGGGCACGCTGGAGCCTCTGCCCCAGCTGCCTAGCTATCACCGGGTGCGCTACGACATCCGGGGCACGCCCACCATCTCCATCATCATCCCCTCGCGCGACAACCAACCGGTGCTGTCGGCCTGCCTTGACAGCATCCGCGCCCGGTCCAGCTATGACCGATATGAGATCGTGGTGTTGGATAACGGCAGCCGGGAACCGGCCACGCTGGGTTACCTGAACCGTATCCGGGCCTGGCCCGGGGTCAAGGTCATCCGCCATGACGCCCCATTCAACTATTCGGAACTGAACAACTTGGGCGTTGCCGCCGCCACGGGGGACATCCTGTTGTTCCTGAATGATGATACAGAGGTGCTGACGACTGATTGGCTGGAGCGCATGGCGGGCTACGCGCAGCTGGATCATGTGGGCGCCGTGGGGGCCAAGCTGCTGTACCCGGGTGGAGAGAAGGTACAACATGCCGGCGTGCTGAACCTGTTCAACGGTCCAAGCCATGCCTTCCTGCGGCAGGATCGGAACCACTATGGCTATTTCCTGCGTAACTTGCTGGAATATAACTGGCTGGCCGTGACCGGCGCCTGCTTGATGGTGGAACGGCGCAAGTTCGAAGCGGTGGGCGGATTCGATGAGACCTTACCCATCGCCTACAACGACGTGGATTTGTGCATGCGCTTGCACGAGGTTGGCTATTACAACGTCATGTGCCAGGCGGCTGAGTTGATCCACCACGAATCCATCAGCAGGGGCCTCGATTTCGTGTCCCCGGAAAAGATGGCGCGGTTGGAACAGGAGCGGGGCCGGCTTTATGACCGGCATCCCGGCTTGTTCCTGCACGATCCCTTTGGCAATCCCAACCTGCATCCCAACGGCGGCAATTTCGAGATCGCGTGATGACGGCCATGATTGACAGCCTTGACCCGGCCGCCATTTCGGGCGGTCCGTCGCTTGGGGACCAGGTCCTGCATGAGGCCATCATGGCTGCGGGGGCTGTATCGTTCGGTTTTTATGGCACGCTGTTCCATCGCGCCGCCCCCTCGCCGGATGCCGTTTTCGATATGCTGGGGCGGCGCTACTCCATGTCGGGCTTTTCCGCCCAGCGTAAAGCCGCCCAGGCGGAGGCCTTGGACCGGGCGCGCAAGGCAGGCCGCCGGGAAATCACGCTGGCCGGCATTTACGATTGCCTGACCCTGGAGCCGACGCTGGCCGCTTGCATAAAGGCGGCTGAAGTGGCGCTGGAATTGGATCTGCTGTGTCCCGATCCCATCGCGATCGCCGCGCTCCGGCAGGCGCAGGCGTCGGGCCGGCGGGTGCTGATCGTCGCCGACAGCTATATGGGTCGCGCCTTCGTGCGTGACGCGTTGGGCCGCCACGGGCTCGACTCCGTCGCCCTGTTCATCTCCAGTGATTGCAACCTCACGGCCCGGGACGGCGACCTGTTCGATCTGGCCATCGACTATCTGCAATTGCCGCGCGAGCGCGTGCTGCACGTCGGTTGTGACGTGCAAGGCGACGTGGCCCAAGCGCGAGCGAAGGGCCTCGCGGCGGCTCACTATCAGGGCCGCGGCCAAGGCAGCGATATGTCCGTTGGCCCGGTGACTCCCATGTCGGCGGCCTTGCCCGCGGGGACGTTGCCGCCCCGCGATCTAGGGTATCGTGTTGCTGGCCCTGCCGCCGTCGGTTTCTTGAACTGGATCGAACGCCAGGCCAAGCTGGACGACATCCGGCACCTGCTGTTTTGCTCACGGGGCGGCTATCTACTGGAGCGCCTGGTACAGGAAAGCCCGGGCCTCTGGTCCCTGCCGCCCTGCAGTTTCCTCCCCGGGTCCCGGATTGCCTTCGACCTGGCGGCAATGGATGACCTGAACTTCGCCGACTACCTGCCATTCCTGATCTCCAGATCGGACGGTCTGGCGCCGTTCGAGGTGCTGGAGCGCATCGGCGTTCCGGCGCCGGCGCCGGAGGTGATGAAGAAGTATGAGCTGGGGGATGAGATCAGGCTGTCGCCGGCGGCGCATCCGCGCCTGCGCGGATTCTTGTTTGAGTATCGATTTGAGATTCTGAAGGTTTGTCGGCGCAACCGCCGGGCCCTCTTCACCTTCATGAGGAATCTACGGCTTGCGCCGGAGACACCCGTGGCTCTGGTCGACCTGGGGTGGGACGGTGCCACGCAGGAAGCGTTCGAAACGGCCTTGAGCGGCATGGTGGACCTGAGCGTCCACGGCTATTCCTTCGGCCTGACGGACGGCGAAGACAGCCGGCGGCGGCGGCGTGCGCGCCGGATGGCGGCCCTGTTCACCGACACCGACGTGGCACCAGCTATTCTGCGGCGCCTGCATGCCAACCGGGCGTCGGTCGGGCTGCTGTTCGATGCCCGACGCCAGGTCGCCATAGGCCAGGAGGTGATAGGCAATGACGTGCGAGGGGTGGATGATGTGCGGTGGCACCCCGATGCCGCCACCGGCGCCGCGATCTCGGCCATGATCGATGGGGCCATGGCGTTCGTCCAGGATTATGCCGCGGGTCTGGCCGCTGAGGCTGTCCGGGCGCCGGCGCTGGAAATGGCCTGGCCGCTGGTGCAGCTGCTGGACCGGCCGGCCTCGTTGGCCGAGGATTTGCGGGCGCAGGCGGATTTTGATCCATGGACGGCCAGCCGGCATCTGCGGCAGGCCAGATAAGGCCTGCCCGCCGCGTAGGTCAAGTATCGGCGCGGGCGGCTTCCATCGCCGCCAGGAACAGGTGGTAGGGCGTGCTGCCCGGCAAGTCGCGCATGGTGGGCACGCCAGTCTCGTCCTGTGTTTCAATCCAGCGCCCGCCGGCCGGGTCGAGAAACGCGGCCTGCAGGTGGACCATCAGCCGCTGGGCCAGCGCCCCCGCGGCGTCGCCGGCGCTCGTGCCGTGGTGCCGGCGGGCCTGCGACAAGGCGGCCTTGATGGCCTCCGCCACTGGCCAGATGCGCCGGGTACGCAGGACGGGCGCGCCTTGGGGATCCATCTGGTCCATGATGCCGCCGTCGGGCAGGAAGCCATGCGCCACCGCCTTGTCGAACAGGGCGTCGGCCAGCGGCAACACGGACGTGTCGCCGCCTTGTCCGGCGTACCGGTCCAGCAGCCAAGCCCACTCGAAATGGTGGCCGGGCTCGACGATGTGCCCGGTGGCGGGATCAGGCCGCCAATCCTGGGTGAAGAACTCTCTCAGGGTATTGGTCGTGCCGTCAAAAAAGCGGGCCTGGAACAGATGGATGACGGCGGTCGCTTCCGATAGCCACGCGCTGTCCCCAGTAACCTCATGCAAGGCCAACAGGGCTTCCAGCAGATGCATGTGCGGGTTCTGGCGGCGCGTCGCGCCATTCGGGACCCATTCCGCACTTGCCCCTTCCGCCAAGCCGCCCCAGCCGCCGTCCGCCAGCGCCGGCATGGCCAGGCGGTCGCGCATCAGCGCCCAGGTCTCTTGCGCCAGCGTCAGAGCGCGGGGGGCGGCGAAAGCGGCATGTACGTAAGCCAGGCCAAACAGGACGAAGGCGTGACCGTAAAAGTCCTTGGAGTTGTCCAGGGGCTGACCGTCGGGCAGCACCTTGAAGAACCAACCGCCATTGCGGTCATCCCAGAAATGGCGGACCAGGAAGTCGTAGCCGCGCTCGGCGGCGGCTTGGCCGCTGCGGTCCCCCAGCAGCGCGCCATGGGCCAGAACGTACAGTTGGCGAGCCTGCACCATAGACCGCTTGTAGCCTAGCGGCAAGGGCTGTTCCGCCGAATCCAATCGTTCATGGAAACCGCCATGGACCGTGTCAGCGAACCGGTCGCGGCACAATGGCAGCAGGCGGTTGAGGGCATAGTCGGTAAGGGCGGGTAAGGATAGGGACATGGCGACCTGGGGCTGTAGCGGCTGCGCTCTGATGTAGCGGAGCCGGCATGGTAGAGGTTAAGGCGTGGCGAACCGAGCCTCGGCATTACTGATCCTGTAGTTGAGGCGGTAGCCGGACCCCGGGCGCTTTCTATCCCCAGCTTTGCCGACGGACAAGCCGCTCTGAGTCGAACGTTCAAAAGTTAGGCATTGTGTGCGCGCATGCCTATTTAATGTTCAGGTCAAATTTAAGTCTACGGTATTCCCCCTAGTGTCTTCTTGATGTCTGGAGATGCCAGAAACTGGCGTCATTCTTGCTAGCACCCCTCCCCAACTGCCGCATTGCGGCAACACTCGCGCATCAAATATGTGCGTTGCGGCAAAATTCCGGTCTGGCCCTCGCTTTCTTGTTGGATTTGAAAGACCTTCGGGAGTAGTGGGGCTGCCGCAAACAAAATCTGCCATGTACCCTCCCCCGGCTGTTCCCAGCCTAGCCTTTTTGGCGCGGGGACCGGTGCGACGGGCAACGCAAAAGCAGGTCCGGCAAGGGCCTGGAAAAAGTGAAGGGATCGAGCATGATGAGGGTTGAGAAGGGCCGCGGGCTGAAGTCCGCGCTGCTGGGTATGTCGGCTTTGAGCCTGCTGGGTTTGGCCAGCGTGGCGCAGGCCGCCGATGACAGTTCCGACAAGCTGGACGAGATCATCGTGTCGGCCGAACGCCGGCCGGCGCTGGAGCGTGAGGTGCCGATCGCCGTCACCTCCATCAGCGGGGAAAAGCTGGACGTGCTGAACTCCGGCGGCCAGGACATCCGTTTCCTGGCGGGCCGCGCCCCCAGCCTGCAGGCGGAGTCATCCTTCGGCCGCACCTATCCGCGCTTCTACATCCGCGGCCTGGGCAACGCCGACTTCGACCCCAACGCCTCCCAGCCGGTGTCGGTGGTGTTCGACGACGTCGCCATGGAAAACCCCATGCTGAAGGCCTTCCCGGTCTTCGACGTCGGTGCGGTGGAAGTGCTGCGCGGTCCCCAGGGCACGCTGTTCGGCAAGAATACCCCGGCCGGCGTGGTCAAGATCGACAGCGCCAAGCCCAGCGACACCTTCGGCGGCTTCGCCGACCTGACGTATGGCACCTATGATACGGTGAACTTCACCGGCGCCGTGGGCGGCCCCATCGTCAAGGACGTGCTGAAGTACCGCGCTTCGGTCAGCCTGCAGCGCCGCAACGACTGGGTGCAGAACCAGGACATCTCCACGAAGAACGACACCGACTTCGAGGGCTATCGCGATCTGGCCGGCCGGTTCCAGCTGGAATACACGCCGAACGAGAACCTGGACATCCTGCTGAACGTCCATGGCCGCCAGCTGGATGGCTCCGCCCGTCTGTTCCGCGCCAACATCATCCAGAAGGGCACCAATGACCTGGTCCCCGGCTTCGACATCGAGAAGGCCAACCAGGACGGCGCCAACCCGCAGAAGCTGAATTCCTTCGGCTCCAACCTGCACGTCGTCTATGACGCCGGCCCCGTCACTGTCACCTCGGTCAGCGGCTATGAGCGCGCCAACGTGTTCAGCCGCGGCGACATCGACGGCGGCGTGCCCTCCGACGTGCCGTTCTCAGTGGAAACCGGCGGCTACAACTCCCCGCGTGAGCTGAGCCAGGAAGTGCGCTTCGCCTCTAACGACCTGGGCCCCTGGCTGCTGCAGGGTGGCCTGTACTACTTCAACTCCTACCTGACCGGTAAGGACTACGACTACGTCACCGCCGACGGGTCGATCGACAACCAGGTTCGCCACAAGGACCGCAGCGAGACCGACGGCGTCTTCGGTTCGGTGAAGTACAAGATCACCGACGACCTGACCCTGGGCGGCGGCGTACGCTATTCCCACGACAACAAGTCGGTCGAGTCCATCCGCGACTTCGGCTTCACCGGCCCGATCTACCTGCGCACCAGTGTCAACGGCGGCAATGCCTCCTGGGACATCTCGGCCGACTACGCCGTCAACAGCGACGTGAACGTCTTCGCCCGCGTTGCCACCGGCTACCTGGCCCCGTCCATCCAGGACCGCATCGCTTTCGCCAACGCCACGTCCTCCGCCAAGGCTGAGACCACCATCTCGTATGAAGCGGGCGTCAAGTCGTCGCTGTTCGACAAGCGCGCCAGCTTCAACCTGACCGGCTACTACTACGACACCAGCGACATGCAGCTGACCGCCGTGGGTGGCGCCAGCAACACCGCCCGCCTGCTGAACGCCGACCACGCCGTCGGCTACGGCGTGGAAGCGGAGCTGGAGGCCAAGCCGGTGGAGCACATGCTGGTCACCTTCGGCGGCAGCTACAACCACACCGAAATCCAGGACCCGAACGTGTCGGTCGCCACCTGCGGCGGCGGCTGCACCGTGACCAACGCGCTGAACGCCCAGGGCAACGCCCTGCTGGACGGCAACCCGTTGCCCGAGGCGCCGGAATGGGTGCTGAACGCCACCTTCCGCTATGGTGTGCCGGTGGGCGACAAGGGCGAGGTGTTCTTCTACACCGACTGGGCCTACCGCAGCGACGTGAACTTCTTCCTGTACAAGTCGACTGAATTCACCGGGAAGTGGCTGCTGGATGGCGGCCTGCGCCTGGGCTACAAGAATGACGCCGGCTATGAGGTCGCGGCTTTCGTCCGTAACGTGTTGGACCAGGTGCGCGTCATCGGCGCCATCGACTTCAACAACCTGACGGGTATGGTCAACGAACCCCGCATCATCGGTGTGCAGGCCAAGTACTCGTTCTAAGACGTGGTCATGGGCGATCCCGGTGGCGGCTGGCCTGCCATCGGGTGTCCATGAGACGAGTTGTTCTGGCAAGGGCCCGGCCGTGGCAGCGACGGGTCCTTGTTCCTGTGCGCCCCCAACCGTGGGCGGCCATTCCGTGCCTTGGGGGATACCCATGACCCGGTCCATGCTTCGGATCGCCTTGCTGTTCCTATTGCTGTGCGCGGGTGTCTTCTGTGTCGCCCTGCTGGCGGGTCCCGGCACCGCCGCCCCGGCGGCGTCAAGCCGGGAAAAGGTCATCATCGATACCGACATCGGTGATGACATCGATGATGCTTTCGCCCTGGCGGCCGCGCTGAATGATCAGCACCTCGACATCCTGGGCGTCACGGCAGCCTGGGGCGACACGGGCCTGCGCGTGCGCCAGCTGCAGCGCCTGCTGACCATCGCCGGCCGCGCCGACGTGCCGGTGACGCAAGGGCCCGCCACGGCCAACGCCACGCCCTATACCCAGAAGCGCTGGGCGGAAGGGCAGCCGGCGCCGGCCGCGCCCGTGCCGTCCTCGGTGGACTTCATCCTGGAACAGGCGCGTCGCTACCCGGGGCAGGTCACGCTCATCTCGCTGGCGCCACCCAGCACCCTGGGCGCTCTGATCGACCGTGATCCCGCCGGCTTCGCCAAGCTGAAGCGCGTGGTGATGATGGGTGGCTCGGTTTATGCCGGCTATGATGACACCGGCTACGGCCCGCTCAAGGGCCCGACGCCGGAGTACAACATCTATTCCGACATCGCTTCGGCCAAGAAGCTGTTCACCAGTGGCGTTCCCCTGGTGGTGATGCCGCTCGACAGCACCCGGCTGAAGCTAGATGAGGTGAAGCGCGACCTGCTGTTCGCCGCCGGCACGCCCATGACCGACGCCCTGGCCCTGATGTATCACCAGTGGCGGCACCTCAACGGCTGGGGCCAGATCACGCCCACGCTGTTCGACCTGGTGCCCGTGGCCTATGTCCTGGATCCCAGGCTGTGCCCCACAACGCCCCTGCGCCTGGTCGTGGGCGACAAGGGGGAGACGACACCGGCGCCAGGCCCGGCCAATGCGCAGGTCTGCCTGAAGGAGGACAAGGAGGGCATCCTGGATCTGCTGATGAACGGCCTGCTGGCCCGGCAGTAGGGGGAACGTCCCATGCGCCGCCTGCTGGCCGCCGCTTTTCTAGGCATGCTTTTGACCGGCACCGCCGGGGCGCAGGACACCCAGGCGGTGCCCTATGGCAGCTGGAAACAGCTGATGATCAACGGCCCCGCCTGCCTCACCTGGCGGGAGGCGTGGGAAGGCGGGACGCGGGAGTGCGCGAACGCCGATTACGAGGCCTGGCTGGCGGACATACGTCACTGGCGCCAGGAACGGCGCATCCGCATCGGCTATGATCCCGCCCGCTATGCTGATCCCCGCCTGGCCTGGACGCGCACCAGCTTCGTTCAGACCCAGATGATGGTGGAGGATCGCTATTTCTATGATCCGGTGGCCGGCCGCTATACCGTCGATCGCTACCTGGATGACCTGACGGCCCGCTTCGGCGGCATCGACGCCGTGCTGCTGTGGCCCGACTATCCCAATATGGGCATCGATGACCGCAACCAGCTGGACCAGGTGGCCAACCTGCCGGGCGGGCTGCCGGCGGTGAAGGCCATGGTGGCGGATTTTCACCGCCGGGGCGTGCGCGTGCTGCTGCCCATGATGATGTGGGACCAGGGCACCCGCGCGCCGGACCATCCCTGGCCGCAGGCCATCGCCGAGATGGCCAGGGAGATTGGCATCGACGGCATCAACGGCGATACCCAGGACGGCGTGCCTCTGGCGTTTTCCCTGGCGGCCGACAAGACCGGCCATCCGCTGGCCTTCCAGCCGGAAGGGGTGCTGGCGGACGAGGCCGTGGCCTGGGACCTGATGTCCTGGGGCCAATACACCTTCGCGCCCGTGCCCAAGGTCGACCGCTACAAGTGGCTGGAGCCCCGGCACATGGTCAACATTTCGGACCGCTGGGCCCGGGACAAAACCGACGACCTGCACTACGCCTTTTTCAACGGTGTCGGCTGGGAGGCGTGGGAGAACGTCTGGGGCATCTGGAATGGCATCAGCGCCCGCGATGGCGAGGCGATGCGCCGGGTGGCGACCCTGGAACGGGGCTTGGGAGGCCTGCTGTCCAGCCCGGACTGGCAGCCCTTTTATCCCACCCGTGCCGCCGGCGTGTACGCCAGCCGCTGGCCCGGTGCCGATGGCCGCGTGGCTTGGACCATCGTCAACCGCAACGACCACCCGTTGGATCAGACGGTGCTGGCCGTGCCGGCGGACGGGGCGGCCTCGCGCTATTTCGACCTCTATCACGGCGTGGAACTGGTGCCGCGCCGGGAAGGGGGCCAACTGCTGCTGTCCTTCCCGCTGGAGGCTCAGGGCTTCGGCGCCGTACTGGCCCTGCCGGACGCGCCGGATGCCGCCACGCGCGGCCTGATGGCGCGCATGAAGGCACTGACGGCCACGGATCTGGCCAGCCTGCCGCGCGTGTGGGCGCCGCTGCCGCAGCGCCTGGTCGATATCCCGGCCACGGTGCCCGCCGTCGCCGCGCCCGACGGTATGGTGGAAATCCCGGCGGGCAACTTCACCTTCCGTGTCCAGGGGCTGGAGATCGAGGGCGGCACCAACGCCGGCGTCGACGTCGCCTATCCCTGGGAGGGGGAGGCGCGGCGCTATCACGAGCATCGCCTGTCGCTGCCGCGCTTCTTCATGGACCGCTTTCCCGTGACCAACGCGCAGTTCAAGCGTTTCCTGGACGCCAGCGGTTACCACCCCAGGGACGACCGCAACTTCCTGAAGGATTGGAAGGGCGGTACCTATCCCGCCGGCTGGGACGACCGGCCCGTCACCTGGGTGTCACAAGAGGATGCGCGGGCCTACGCCGCCTGGGCGGGCAAGCGCCTGCCGCACGAATGGGAATGGCAGTACGCGGCGCAAGGGCGGGATGGCCGCCGCTACCCCTGGGGCGACACCTGGCGGGATGATGCCGTGCCCGTGCCGGAACGGGGCCGCGCCGTGCGGCCGCCCGATGCCGTGGGCGCCCATCCAGCGGGGGCCAGTCCCTTTGGTGTCCAGGATCTGGTGGGCAACGTCTGGCAGTGGACGGATGAGTACCAGGACGAGCATACCCGCGCCGCCATCCTGCGCGGCGGCAGCCTGTACCAGCCCCAGGGCTCCATCTGGTATTTTCCACAAGCCTACCGCAACGACCAGCACGGCAAGCTGTTGCTGATGGCCCCCTCCCGCGATCGCTCCGCCTTGGTGGGCTTCCGCTGCGTGAAGGACGCGGCCTAGAGCAAGATGCGATCAGCCATGATCGCATCTTGCTCTTAACCTGTTCATGATAGAGCGGAACGCGATCAGGTGACTCCACCTGATCGCGTTCCGCTCTAAGGGATCAAAGCCCGGGAGCCCGGCCCGTGTGACGCCGGGCGATACGCTCCAACGTGCCGTCCGCGGCCAGGCGGTCCAACCCCGCCTCCAGCCGTTCCCGGACCTCAGGATCCAGGTGGCGGGAGAAGACCATGTATTGGTCCTCCACCGCCAGCGAATGGGGCAGGATGCGAATCCGCCCGTCCCAGCCGTTGCTCTGGATGACCTCCGTCAGGCCGGGGTTGCGGAAGATGAAGAAGCGGCCCCTGCCGTTCATCAGCTTGCGCAGGTTGGTGTCGCTGTGCGCGGCCCAGGCGTCGATGCTGTGGTCTTCGATGCCGGCGCGGTGCAGCCGCTCCAGAAAGGCGGAGCCGGCGTTGACCAGGATGGTGTCGTGTCCGTCTGCCAGCGCCGCGCGCAACTCATCGAAGGTGGCGATGTCGGCCGGGTCGTCGGCGCGCACGGCCAGCACCGTTTCCATGCGGATGACGGCGCGGTGGGAATAGAGTATCCGGGCTTCCCGTTCCGCCGTGCGGTAGTAGCCGCAATCCGTGTCCAGCCGGCCGGCCGCCAGTTCCTGCACCGCCCGGTCATGGGTCAGCCAGTCCGTGGACCACACCAGCCGTACGCCGGCCACCTGGCGCGTCAAGGCCAGCAGGATTTCCTCGCACATGCTGGGGGCTTTGGCGTCCGATGGCCCGTGGCGCGGGATGCGCAGCTCCAGAACCGGTGTCGGCACGCCGCTGGGTGCGGGGGAGGCGTCCGCTCCCCCCCATGCGCCAAGGAGGGCGACTGTCAGCAGCGCCACGCGCCGCGCCCATCGCGCCATGCCTTTTCGATGTCGGCTTTTCCGGTCCACGCGGGCCCCCGTTTCCCACAGACGCCAGTTTACACCCTGGCGCGGCGTCTTCTAAGCGCGCCTTCGGTCAGGCCATGCCCAGGCGCACGCGGCGGGCCAGCGCATCCAGATCGGCGCGACGGGCCAGGATGGCGGCGTCCAGGCTTGCCACCACGGCGGCGCAGTCGGGCAGGCTGCGCCGGATGGCGAGGGTGCGCACCACCTGGCCCAGGAAGGGGCGCGGGGTATAGGCCAGGGTGCCGGTCAGGCCGGCGGCGCGGGCCAGATAGCCCATCTGCAGCTCGTCATGGACAAAGGCGTCGATGCGGCCGGCAGCCAGCATCTTCAGCACGCTGACGGGATCCGGCACCATCGCCAGGGTGGGGATGGTGCCCACATGCTCCGTCGCCCAGCCGTTGCCGACGTAGCTGCCCAGACTGAAGGCCGCCAGCTCCTCCAGGCTGCCAACCGCCTTGAAACGGTCGTCGTCACGGCGGTGCCAGATGCCGATGTCGCTGGTCATCACCGGCTGCAGGCAGAACTGGACATAAACGGCGCGGTCGGCGGAGGGCACGGTGCAGAAGCCGTCCGCTTGGCCGGCCCGCACGGTGGCCTGGGCGCGGCCCCAGGGCATCAGGCTGGTGGTCTGGCTATAGCCGGCGGCCGAGGTCACGACGTCCACATCGTCTTTCAGCAGGCCGGTGGCGTTGCCGTCCGCGTCGGCATAGCTGAAGGGCACCACGTTGTCCGCATAGACAAAACGCAAGGGCAGTAGCGCCGCGCGGGCGGCGTGGGGGCCCAGGGCCAGGCCCAAGCCAGCGCAACCGGCCCCCCGCAACAGGGCGCGGCGGTCCATGATGATGCCACTCATCTAGCCCCCCGCGTGTTCGGTCCTGGATGATCGAAGGTGCCGGGACGTGCGTTAACTAACGATCTGGAAACAGGTCGGTTCGTATTCCTAATCCGGACAGGCTACACCAGAGGGGCTGTGGGTGAAAGCGCCACCATCGATAGTGGTGATGGCGCCACCCCGGATCAGCGGACGGCGTCCGTCATCATGCGGACGAAACCTTCGCGGTCGGCGCGCTTGATGACCCGCATGTTGGGCACCTGGGGCGCCAGATCCGGATCGGCGTCGGCCGCGTCCGGCAGAATGGCGGAGGAGACGCTGGAATAGCCGCGCGTGAGCGTGCCGGCTGTCTCCACGTCCACCACGCAGTGCTCCGCCTCCAGCACCAGGGCCTCATTCAGGGCGCAGGCGCAGGTCAGGGCGTCGGGATGAATGCTGCCGTCGATGCGCTGCCGATCGCGCGAGAAGGCCAGGCTGTCGCGGTTTACGCGGGTGAAGAACTGGGATACCGGGGTGCCCAGGGCCGCGATGGCGTCCAGCTCGGCGCTGGTAATGACACCCTCGACCATGGAGCGGGTCCACGTCAGCATGCTGGCCTTGAAGCCGGCGTTAACCACGATCTTGGCGGCCTCGGGATCGACATAGAAATTGAACTCGGCAGCACTGGTGACGTTGCCCACGGCATTGTCGGTGCCGCCCATGATCCACAAATGCTTGGTGGCCTGGACGATGGCCGGTTCCTTCATCACCGCCAACGCCAGGTTGGTCAGGGGCGCCTGGGCGATGATGGTGACCTCGCCGGGGTGGGCCAGGACGGTGTCGATGATGGCGTCGACAGCGTGCTTGGCCTCCGGCCGCTGCTTGGCCGGCGGATAATTGGCGTCGCTCATGCCGTCCTTGCCGAAGACGTAGGCCGCGTCCAGCGGCTTGCGCATCATGGGCAGGCGGGCGCCCGGGTAGACCGGTACCTCGCCGCCGCGGCCGGCGGCCTCGACGGTGTATAGCGCGTTCTCCACGCACTGGTCGAAGGTCACGTTGCCATGGCAGATGGTGATGGCGTCCAGCGTCACCTTCGGATTGCGCAGGGCCAGCAGCAGGGAAAAGGCGTCATCGCCGGCGGTGTCGGTGTCGATCAGAAGGCGCATGGGCGCGGTCTCGCTTCAGAACTCAATTGGGGGATTGGCCAAGGGATGCGGCGGTGGTTTTAGAGCCGTGGCCCTGGCCCCACAAGCCGCTTTCGGCCTCGGCGGCCACGGCCGCCTCGAAATCGTGGAAGTCCGCCTCCAGCCGCCATTGCAGGGCGGCCTTGGGGCTCTGGTTCAGGAAGGCCTGGCAGGCGGCGGATGGGCTCGTGCCGGGGTGATCGGCGGCGCAGGATGCCACGAGCTGCCCCGGCATCCCCCACAGGCTGGCGCCGGGCAGGAAGGCATGCTCCAGCCCGTTGCGGGAGAAGGTTTTCAGCGTGGCGTAATCCAGGGCGTAGGTTTCGGCCGCGCGCACATACTCATGCGTCAGGTCGATACGCGACACGCCCTCGTCATCCGTGGACAGGGCCAGGGGCACGCCGAATGCGCGGTAGGCGGTGATGGGGTGGTCGCGGCCCTTCACGCCGAGGATGACGTCGTTGCTGGTCAGGTTGATCTCCACCAGCACGCCCCGGTCGGCCATGGTCTTCAGCACGTGCTGGGCATCCGTCTCCTGCCCGATGTCCACGCCGTGGCCGATGCGCTTGGCGCCCGCCACCTCCACCGCCAGGCGGATGTGATCGCGCAGGTCCTCTGGCGGCACCAGGCCCAAGGCCAGCTCACCGGCATGCAGCGACAGGTTGGCCGCCGGCATGCGCCGGCCCAGATAACCCAGCAGGCGCATCTGCAGGCCATAGTCCTTCAGCGTCACCGGGTTGTCCTCCGGCGCCACCAGGTTGACGCCGACGAAGCGCGGGTCGGCGGCGGTCAGGGCGTAGCCGTACAGGCTTTGCGCGAACACCTGCGGGGCGGGCAGCACGCGGATGACCTGGGCCAGATAGCGGATGCTGACGGCGCAGCCCGGCTGGGCGTCTGCCGTGCCGCAGCGCAGGATCTGGCGCATGCGGGCCTCCGCCGCGTCGGTATCGGTCTTCGCGGCGGCGATGATCGCCGGCAGGCCGGGTTCCACCTTGGCGCGCCAAGCCTCGAACGTGGCGGTGTCGCCGGGGATGGTCCCAGGGGCCGGTGTGCCCAGCGGGACGGCCAGGGCCGCCGCCTTGGACATGCCGTTGGACCACATCAGTTCCAGGTACAGCACGTGGCTGGCGGCGGCGCGGTTCGCCGCCTCCGCCAGCATCTCGGGCACCCGGGTCTTCAGCGCCGGCTCGAACTTGGCGAAGCTGTCGAAGAAATGGTCGTGCCCGGATTCCGCGCCCGCCACGAAGTTGCGCATCGACAGGGCGTTGATCAGCCGGTTGTACAGGCCGACGTCGCGCCGCGCGTCGGCCGCCGGCACCAGGCCGCGGGTGCAGGGGGCGGGCTTCAGTACCAGCGCCTTGGGGTCGGCGCACGCCGATTCCGCCGCCGCCCAGTCCACCATGTTCTCGGCATAGATGCCGCCGCTCATATGATTGTGCAGGTCGGCGCCCTTGGGCATGCGGCGCAGGAACATCGCCAGCCGCACCGGGTCGGCGCGCAGGTGGCGGAACAGCGCGGCCGTTCGGGACTCCGGCGTCTGGGGGGCTGCGGCCGGGGCGGGGGCGGGGGGAGCGGCCACCGGTGCGTCGCCACGGCCCCCGTCGGCAGCACAGGCGGCCAGAAGCACCAGGCCGCCCGCCGCCAAAATGGTGCGGATCCGCCCCGCTCCGGTATGCTCCGTCCGGGTACGCCCCGCCTGGGTGCGCCCCACCTGGGTGCGCAGTGCCCCCATACTCATGCCCCTCGCCCCTTGTCATTTCACCCGCCCACGGATGGCCGCCGCCGGGATAGGTCAGGGTCGGGCCGTCGACGCGTCCTGGGGCGGGGGCCACGGGGCGGATACGCCGTTGCCAGTCCAGGGCATTATGGGCATTGGCGGCCAGTGGTGCCACCGCCCAAATCCGGGAAGACTTTCAAGCCGGGCAAGGGTGTCCCGCCATAGCCGCCGGCTATCAAAACGGGATGTTGAACCTTAACCATTGGCCGTTAAACTTCCGGCTGACCAGGGCGCTCCCGTTCCGGGGCGTCTTTCCAGCCGTCAGGAGATCCCAAGGTGCGCGCCCTTTCCGCCCTCACCCTTTGCACCCCGCTTGCCGCTTTGCTGCTGCTGTCCTTGCCGGCGGCGGCGCAGACCCCACCGGCCGACCCCGACAAGAAGGCGGTGATCCAGCAGCAGAAGGAGAATGAGGACGCGGAAACCCTCTGCCGCGTCATCAAGGACAAGGCCGACTACGACAAGTGCCTGGAACTGTACTTCCTGGACCAGGACCAGTTCCGCGCCTTCCTCGATGCGCACAAGCCCAAGCCCGCGCCTAAGGCCTGAGAAAGAACGGCCGCCCTGGGTGTGCCCAAGGGGGGACGCCCCGGGCGGCCGTCTTTACGCCGACCGGTCAGAACTTGTAGCTGACGCGGCCATAGTAGAACGCCCCGTTGAAGCCGAAGGGCGAGTAGTTGCTGTAGGGATAGATGCCGCTGGTGCTGTTGGCGGCGATGACCTTGTCGGGATAGACGTCGAACACGTTGTCCGCCCCGATGGTGACGCCGATGGCGTCAGTCACCTGATAGCTGATGGCGATATCGGTGACCCACTTGGCGCCGTAAGTCTGGTCCAGCGCCGGGTTGCTGCTGTCCAGCGAGGTGGTGCTGCCATAGCGGGTGGTGCGCACCGTGGTCGACAGCTTCTCCCAGTCGTACGTCGCCGCCAGGTTCAGCTTGTTCTTGGGCTGACCCTTTTCGATACGGCCCTTTTCCGACCGGCCGAAACGGAAGACGGTGGTGCCCAGGCTGGCCAGCTGCGACGGATTGCCCTCCACCCGCGTCACTTCCGTATCGTTCAGGTTCAGGCCGGCGGTCAGCGACAGGCTGCCCGCGTCGCCCAGGTCGATGGCATAGCGGCCGACGATATCCACACCGCGCGTGCGGGTGTCGATGGCGTTGGTGAAGAAGCGGCCGCCGCCGATGCCGGTGACGCCGTTGGCCGCCAGCAGCTTCACCACCGCCGCACCCGTCAGGTTCTCCGACAGCACGATGCGGTCATCGATATCAATTTGGTAGAAATCCACAGTGGCGTAGAAGTTGTCCGTGGGGCGGAACACCAGGCCGGCGCTGTAATTGGTGGACTTCTCCGGCTTCAGCGGCTCGGCGCCCAAGGCCTTCGCCGCCGGGTCCGTCACCGGGAAGGTGCGGACGTCATAGGGCACGCTGTTGATGAACACCGTGCTGGTGGCGGAATAGTGCGACTGCGCCAAGGACGGCGCGCGGAAGCCGGTACTGATGGCCCCGCGCACGGACAGGGCGGAGATCAGGTCATACTTGGCCGACAGCTCGCCGTTGGTGGTGTCGCCGAAGTCGCTGTAATGCTCGTAGCGGCCGGCTAGGTTCACCAGGAAGTCGGGCGTCAGCTTGGTTTCCAGCTCGGCATAGGTACCGACGCTGCCCCGGCTGTTGGTGCCGGCGTCGGCTGGTTCGAAGCCGGGGAAGACCTGGGCGCCAGGGGCGGCCGCCGTGCCCTTGGACGGGCCATCCAGCACCGGCACGCCACCGTTGATATAGCTGGCAGGTTCTCCGGCCTTGATCGTGTAATCCTCGCGCCGCACCTCGGTGCCTACGGCGATGGACAGCGTGTCGGGCAGGAAGCCGACGTGGGCCAGCTTGCGCACATCCAGGTTGCCTACCAGCTCGTCCGACACCAGCTCGCCGGCGTGGAAGTCGCGCGGGCTGGCCGTGCCCAACGACACGTTGACGGAGTTTTCCACGCCATAGTCGAAGCGGTTGCGGCCGTAATCGACGCTCAGGTCATAGCTCCAGTCGTCGGGCAGGTCGCCGCGCACGCCCACGGTGGTGGACAGGTCCAGCTGCTTGGACGCGATGTAGGGCAGGTAGCCGTCGGGCGTCAGGGCCCGCACCGTGCGCACGTCCTGCGCCCGGCGGAAGAAGCCGGCGCTCTGCCCGTCGCGCTGGCCCAGGCTGGCGAAGGCGTAGATCTCCGCCTTGTCGTTCACCGGCAGGCTGGCGTTCAGGAACAGGTTGTATTCCTTGTCCAGCGGGTCGCCGAAGCGGCTGTCGTGGCGGTCGAAGGTGGCCTCGCGCGGGTCGCCGGCCGTCAGGTATTGCTGGCGCGGGTCGTCGCCCGACCGGTCGGTGGGGCGCGACCGGTGGGCCTCCGCCGACAAGGTGACATAGCCGTTGCGGGGCAGAGGCAGGCCGACATTGGCCTCCACCCTGCCGGTCTGGCCATCGCCGGCACCGTATTCGCCATATTCCACGGCGGCGCTGCCGCCGCTGTCCTGGCCCTTCAGGCGGATGTTGATGACGCCGGCGATGGCGTCGGAGCCATACTGGGCGGCGGCACCATCGCGCAGCACCTCGATCTTCTCGATGGCGATGGACGGGATGGTGTTCAGGTCCACGGCGTTGGAGCCGCGGCCCACGCTGCCGTTCAGGTTCAGCACGGCGCTGACGTGCCGGCGCTTGCCGTTGACCAGCACCAGGGTTTGGTCGGGGCTCAGGCCCCGCAGGGTGGCCGGGCGCACATGGTCGGTGCCGTCGGTGTTGGCCGGCTGGGGGAAGTTGAAGCTGGGCACCAGGGCGCGCAGCATCTGGGTGGTCTGCACCAGGCCGGTCTTCTCCAGCTCATCCACCGGCAGCACGTCGATGGGCACGGGGGAGGAGGCGACGGTGCGGTCGCTGCGCCGCGTGCCGGTCACCACCACCTCGTCCAGGTCGCTCAAGGTGGCATTGCTTTGCGGTGCCGGATCGGCCGCCTGGGCGGCCGGGACGAATAAGGGGGTGGCCAGGATCAACGCCAGCGCGGTGGCGGTCCGGCGCTGCCTGCCCAGGGGCAGGGACCTTGAGGAAACGGTCATGGATGAAGGCTCCCAATGGGTTGTCGCCGTCCGCCATCAGAGGGACGGACAGAAACAACGATTTTTTTGTGTTCATATTTTTATTCAACATACGAGATTAGCATGGCGCAAATCGTCGCAGTATCGCAAGCGCCGACGTGGAGCGGGGAGCGGCGGGGGTGCCATGCCGGAATTGTATAGATCGCATGGCGTTTGGCTGATCCACGATCTGGCAAATTTAACGGTACTACTAATGTGGTATGTAAGCCAAACGTCGCTTGACAGCGGGGGTGGGCGCCATTGAGCATGGGGATCAATTTGCGGCCCCCTTGGGCGCACCCCACCGGCGCCGGGTAGGAACACCCATGACGACACGGCCGACCATCGCCATCATCGGCGCGGGCTTCAGCGGTTCTTTGCTGGCCTTGCACCTTCTGTCCCGTGGGGCCGACTGTCCCCGCATCCTGCTGATCGAACGCGCCTCCGACTTCGGCCGGGGGCTGGCCTACGCCACTGGCAATCCCGCCCACCTGCTGAACGTCCGGGCCGGGAACATGAGCGCGTTCCCCGACCAGCCGGAACATTTCCTGGCCTGGCTGCGCCAGCAGGGCGATGCGGTGCCGGGGGCGGCCGGGGCCGGTCCCGCCAGCTTCGTCGCGCGCCAGACCTACGGCCATTACCTGCAAAAGCTGATCTCGGACGCCGCCAAGCAGTCACGCTCCGCCGGTCGCCTCATCCTGGTGCCGGATACGGCCGTGGCCCTGCGGCATGAGGGCGGGCGCATGGTGGTGCGCCTGGACGTGGGCCGGGAATACAAGCTGGACGCGGCCGTGCTGGCCATCGGCAATTTCCCGCCGCAGCCGCCGCACCTGTTCGACGGCGCCTTTTTCCGGTCCAGCCGTTTCCACCCCGATCCCTGGGCGCCCAGCGTGGCGCGCGACATCGGCGTGCGCGACAGCGTGCTGGTGGTGGGCACCGGCCTGACTATGGTCGACACGGTGCTGTCCCTGCGGGCGCGCGGCCACCAGGGGCAGATCGTGGCGCTGTCGCGGCGCGGCCTGTTGCCCCGTCGGCACACCGACGCCGTGCCCCACGTGGTGCCGCCGCCGCCGGACATGCCCACCTCCCTCTCCCGCGCCCTGGCCCATGTGCGCCGCCTGGTGCGGCAGGAACAGGCGGCGGGGCGCGCCTGGCAGCCGGTGATAGACAGCCTGCGCCCACGCACGGTGGCCTATTGGCAGGCCCTGCCCCTAGGCGAGAGGAAGCGGTTCCTGCGCCACCTGCGCCCCTGGTGGGACGTGCACCGCCACCGCCTGGCACCGGCCGTCGCCACCCAACTGACCGCCTTGCAGGCCACGGGCGCGCTGATCGTCACCGCCGGCCGGCTGCAGTCTATCGAGGAGGTGCCTGACGCCCTGCAGGGCCGGGTGCGCGTGACCTACCGCCCCCGGAACGAGGACGGCGACATCACCTTCCCGGTCGATCAGGTCATCAACTGCTCCGGCCCGGCCTGCGACATCCTGCGGGTGACCGATCCGCTGGTGCGCGACCTGCTGGCCCAGGGCACCATCCGCCCCGACCCCCTGCACCTGGGCCTGGACGTGGACGCCGAGGCGCGGGTGCTGGATGCCGGTGGCCGGCCGGTTCCCGGGCTGTACGCCATCGGCCCGGTTACGCGCGGCACCTTCTGGGAAATGACGGCCGTGCCCGACATCCGCATGCAGGCCGCCACCCTGGCGCAGCATATCGGCGCCTATATCGACCGCCATGCCAAGGTGGCGGTAGACGCGTGATCAGGCCTCCACCCGCTTCAGGAAGCGGTCGAACGAGGCATCCACTGCGTCACGGCCGCCGCCGATGATGTTGCGGCCCCAGGTGTAGCCATAGACATCCGCGAACCGCAGGCCGGCCAGCCGTTCGCGGATACCCTGCACATCCGCCGCCGTCATGGGCAGATAATTGGGGTAGCTGTACATGAAGGTGACGTGGCGGCGGTCCATCACCACCTGCAGCGCGTCGCCGGGGAACAGGGCGCCGCCAGGGCGGGGGCCGTCCCGCCAATGCAGGGCGGTGCTGCCGGGGAAATGCCCGCCGCAGCGGACCAGGGTGACGCTGTCCGACAAAGCCAGGCGGTCGCCCTCCCAGAATTCCACCTGCGGCGCCGGTCGCATGACCCAGTCGCGGTCGGCGGCATGCAGCAGGATCGGGATATTCCCCAGCGCCTCGCTCCAGGACACCATGGACGCATAGAAATGGGGGTGGGAGATGACGATCCTGTCCACGCCACCCCGCGCCTTCAGCGCCGCCACCCCGTCCTCCGTCACCAGCGGCACGCATTCCCACAGGATGGTGCCGGCATCGGTGGGCAGCAGCAGGGCGCGTTGGTCGATGGCGAAGGGCGGCGTCATGCCCAGCGCGAACAGGCCCGCGTCTTCCTCCAGACGGCTGCGATGGCGCGCGGCCAGCCCCTCCATGGTCGTCCAGCGCTGGCCCCGCCAGCCGACATACTGGCGCTCATCCTCGCAGATGGGGCAACGGTCGGGTGGGGTCGTGGCGGTGAACTGGGTGCCGCAAGTCTCGCAGATGGCGTGCATGGCGGTGGGTCCGGTCAGGCCAGGGCAGGGTGGGGGGCGACGCCTTGGGCAGCGCACCAGGCCAGATAGGCGGCCCGCGCGCTGGCGCTGTTGGTGGTCCCTATCACCTGGCCCCGCTCATCCAGATAATCGATATCCCCCGTCAGGCTGATGTGGATGACGCAGGGCTCATCCCCCACGGTCCGCCAGCTGTCGACATTGCCCGCCGGCTCGTGGACGAAGACGCCGGGGCCGATGATCTCCCCCGTCTCGATGATCTCGCGCGATCCCGACAGGGTGTAGGCGTGAACCTCCCCGCTGTGGCGGTGACGGGGGATGACGGTTCCGGGTTCCACCCGCAGCTGCAGGTCATAGCCGTCCTCGGCGAAGTGCAGCGGACGGAACGACAGGCCGGGGCGCAGCGGAACCCAGGCCTGGGCCAGGGCGTCGATGGGATGGGCGGTGGGGGCGTCTGCGGTGGCGATCATGACGGTTCCTCCGTTGTTCGTATCGGTCAGCGGGCTTGGGCGACGGTGCGCTGGGCGGTGGCCAGGGTGATTTCCTCCGGCCCCAGGATGCGGGTGATGCGGCCCTTGGCATCGATGATGGCCAGGCTGGGCACCTCGCGCACGCCGAAGGCGCGGAACAGGTGGCCGTCGGCGTCCAGGGTCAGGGGCAGGCCGCTTGGTACCGCCGTCTTGGGGTTGGCCTGGTAGTCGGCCAGGTCCTTGGCCGAAGCCCACAGGCCCGAGGCCACGCCCAGCCAATGGGCCTGACCCTGGTCGGCCAGGCTGGACGCTACCTCCCGCGCCTGGCGGCAGGCGGCCGCCATGGCCGGGCGGCTGGTGGCGAGATAAGATTCGCACCAGGGGGAAAAGAACAGGACGGCGCGGGGCTTGCCGTCGCGGCTGGGGCCACCCACGGGGAAGGCCTGGCCGGAGGTGATGCTGGTGGTCAGTCCTGGCAGGATGTCGCCCGGTTTGTAGGTGGCTTCCTGCGGATGGCCAGGGGCGGTGGCGATGCCGGCGGCACTCCCGCCCTCCGCCAGGGCCGCCTGCAGCGCCTGGTGCAATTTGTCGTCCGCCAGATGGCCGACGTACAGGATGCGGCCGTCGCGGCCGATGACCACGTGTTGCGGCGTCACCCGCAGGTTCAGGGCGGCGGCCAGGCTGCCGTCGTCCACCGCCACCGGCATACGCAGGCCCATCTTCTGGCGGAAGTCGCGCACCGTCGCCGGCTTGTCGTTGAAGCCGGTGTTGACGGCGATGATAGCGATGCGCTCCCCCTCCAGGGTGGTCAGTGTGGCCGCCGGGCCGGGCAGGCCCAGCAGGCCGCTGCCCGCCGCCTCCGCCCGGCCCTGGCCGCTTTCCGCATTGACGGCCGGCGTGCCGTCCGTGGCGGCATTGGCGGGGAAGGTGGCGAGGGCGGCCATCAGCAGGCCGGCATGCATAAGGGTGCGCATCAGGGCATTCCTTCAGGATCCGATGGGTCCAGCATGGCGCGGAATTGGATCAGGAACGAGAGCCGATCCGTGGTATTCCTGGTGATCCAATTGCGGACGCCGACACCTTGACCATCGCCCTGCAACTGGGCCTGGCGCTGCCGCCCCCCGGCTCCCGCCATGTCCGTCGCGCCCTGCATGACCAGTTGCGCGCCGCCATCCTGGACGGGCGGCTGGCACCGGGCCTGGCCCTGCCGCCCAGCCGGACTTTGGCGCAGGATCTGGGCCTGTCCCGCACCACGGTGGTGACGGTCTATGACCTGCTGTTGAGCGAGGGCTATGTCGTCGCCCGCACCGGCGCCGGCACCTTCGTCGCCGACACAGGCTCCAAAGCCCAGGCCGGCGCCGCGGCCGGGGCACCGCCGCCCAGCGGCGTACGGCTGAACCCCGCGCTGCTGGCGCCGGGCGGCGCCCGCGCACCCACCCCGCCGCCGGAGGTGGCGGTCAATTTCCGCCTGGGGCTGCCGGACACCAGCGGCTTTCCCTTCGACGTCTGGGGGCGGCTGTACATTCGGGCGCTGCGCGCCTTCGCCCGCACCCAGCCCGGCTATCGCGAGCCGGCGGGCCGGTCGGCGCTGCGGGCTGCGGTGGCGGGCCACGTCTCCTTCACCCGCGCCGTGGCTTGCCGGGCGGAGGACATCATCATCACCGCCGGCGCGCAGCAGGCCTTCGACCTGCTGGCCCGCGTTCTGGTGACACCGGACCGGCCTGTGGTGGCGATCGAGGATCCCGGCTACGCCTCCGCCCGGGGCGCCTTCCTCGCCGCCGGCGCCCGGCTTCATCCCGTTCCGGTGGATGGGGAGGGGCTGGTGGTTGACGCCCTGCCGCCGGACGCGGCGGTGGTCTACGTCACGCCATCGCACCAGTTCCCCCTGGGCGTGCCCCTGTCGCCCCGGCGGCGCCAGGCGTTGCTGGCCTATGCGGCCGTCCGGGGCGCCGTGATCGTCGAAGACGATTATGATGGGGAGTTCCGCTACGGCGGCCGGCCGCTGGACGCGCTGCAGACCCTGGATGGCGGTGTCCGCGTCTTCTATGTCGGCACCTTCTCCAAAAGCCTGTTCCCGGCCCTGCGCTTAGGTTTCATCGCCGTGCCCGCCTGGGCGCGCGACCATGTGCTGAGGGCCAAGCAGGTGGCCGACTGGCACGCCCCGGTGGTGGAGCAGGATGCCCTGGCCGCCTTCATGGCTGAGGGGCACCTGGCCCGCCATGTCCGGCGCATGCGCGCCGTTTATGATGACCGTCGCACCGCCCTGCTGGGGGCCCTTGCCGCCCATTGCGGCGATCTGCTGGACCCGGTGCCGGCGGTGGCGGGGCTGCACCTGGCGACGCGCTTCCGCCGGCCGTTGGACGCGGACGCCGTGGTGGCCCGGGCCCTGGCCGCCGGCATCGGGGTGGAAAGCCTGGCCAACTATGCGCTGCGGCCCACCCTGGGTGGACCCGTCTCGGGGGACGGTCTCGCCGGTCTCGTCTTCGGTTATGGCGGGGTGGGGGTGGATGCCATCGCGCCGGCCGTCAGCCGGCTGGCGGCCATCCTTCGGAACGCAGCGCGGTCCGCAGGCTAAAGGCCAGCAGGCCGGCCGACAGCAACAGGAAGATGGCGGCGTGCGGCTCCAGCCAGGTGCCGGCGATGGCGGCGATGGCGGCGAAGGCGACGCAGCAGCCCATCCATGCCACCAAGCCGGCGGCGCAGATCCAGGCCAACGCCCTGTCCCCCGGCCGCCCGCCCCGCAGCAGGTTCAGGGCGCCCAACAGGATGACCAGGATGCTGGCGCTCAAGGCCCACAGCAATACCATGGGCTGGTTGCCATAGGCGTTGAAGGAACCGGCGGTGTGCCCGCCGGCGCCCAGGATCAGCAGCACCGCCAGCGCGCGGTCGATGACCTTTCCCATAGCGGCTCCTCCCCTTGGCCCCCGTTCCGTTTTCAGCCGTTGGCGGCCCGCGCATAGAGATCCAGGATGCCGCCCCAGCCGCCGTCGCTGCCCACCTTGGCCCGCAGACGCTCGCCGTTCTCGGCGCCGAAGCGGTCCAGGTCGCGATGTTCCAGCGTCACCCGGGTCAGGGTCTCATCCAGGGCGGTGAAGGTCACCTCCACCTCCGAATAGGTGTCGGTACGGACCTGGAAATCGCCGTCCAGATGCCAGCTCAGCACCAGGCGGGCCGGCGGCTCCCACGCCAGCACGCGGCCCCAGTCGCATTCCGATCCGTCGTCGCCCACCTCATACCAGCGGCCGTCCACCTTGGGCTCGATGATGGCGTTGGCCAGGGGCGCCTTGCCGATGTGGTGGGTGGCGGGCCACCAGGTGGCGAAGCGGGTGGTGAAGACGTGGAAGGCGTGCGCCTGGCTGGCCCTCACCGTCACGGTCTTCACCACGGGTGCGATGGCGATGGTGCGTTCGGCGAGCGTCATGGCGGTGCCTCCCTCTTATGGTTTGTCGGCGGTTCTCTCCGCCTCGGCCACGAAGGCGTCGAGCGCGGTCTCCCAGAACTGGTCCAGCCAGCGGCGCAGCGCGCCCAGGCCGTGCGGGTCGATGTGATAGATGCGGCGCGTCCCCTCCGCCCGGTCGGTCACCAGCCCGGCATCCTTCAGCACCTTCAGGTGCTGCGACACCGCCGGCCGGCTGATGGGCAGATGCCGCGCCAACTCCCCCACCGGCTGCGGCCCGGCCCGCAACCGCTCGAACACCGCCCGCCGGGTGGGATCGGCCAGGGCAGTCAGCGCTTTTTCGTAAGACATAGCTTACGGTAAGCGATGACGAACGAATGAGTCAAGGGCCTTAGGTCGGTGGCCACGGCAGATGCAGTCAGTCAGCCATCCAAGGATTTAAAACGGGCTGCTGCAGCAGCCCGAAATCGGCGACGTTGCGCGTCACCAAGGTAAGGTCGTGAATTTCCGCCGTGGCGGCAATGAAGGCGTCCATCGCGCTAATGGATCGGCCGGTCGCCTGGCCGCGCGCCACGATGACGCCCCAGGCATCGGCCACCGCTGCGTCGATGGCCAGGATGCGGCGATCGAAGCGCAAGGGCAGGTCATCCCGCAACCATGTATCCAGTCGGTTCCGGCGCTGCCCCGGCGCCAATCGCTGCACGCCTTGACGCAGTTCCGCCAGGGTGGGGACGCTGAGATAGAGACGATCCTCATCTGCTGCGGCCAGCCATTCTATGACACCGGCGTCAGGGCGAGGCTTCACCCACTCCGACACCACGTTGGTGTCCAGCAGATAGTTCACAGATCAATCTCACGGGCGCTATCCGCCGCGCGTTCCACTATCAGGCCGGAATCACGCAAGGGGGACGCGGCGAAGAATTCGGCCAGATTGCCCACACGTCTCGTCTTGCGTTCCCACTCTTCGGCCGAGACGACCACGGCGGTGGTGCGGCCATTACGAGAGATGACCTGTGGGGTCCCGGCGGCGGCGCGATCAATCACCTCACTGAACTTGGCTTTCGCTTCAGCGACGGTCCAGGTTTTCATGTTCGCCTCCTCCTGATGACTATATTGGTCATCATAGTCATCCGGGTGCTCGCCGGCAAGGTCCACAGGCCACAATGAAAACCGATAGCCAAGGCGGCAAGCCATCCCGTAAGACAGCGGTAGTTCTGCTTAAGCGTGATCAGCCGTCATGATTCTCGACATCATCGCCGCCCTGGGCCTGCTGGCCATCCTTGCCATCTGCGTCCACGGCATGCGCGCGCCGCAGAAGCGCGCGGGCTTCCTGCTCATGGCCGTGGTGACCCTGGTGGCCATCGGTGTGCTGGTGGCGGATAATGTCGTGGCCATCGGCTTGGTGCATGGCGCGCGCTTCGGCGCCGTGATCCTGGGCGTGATGGGCCTGATCAACGGCGCCCTGGTCCTGGCGCAGATGGTTAGCGGCAAGCCGTGGAATCCCCGGACTCCACGGCGCCCCAAGCGGTAAGGGAACGGTCCTTTCAGGCCATCAACAAATCCACCAGCGTCAGGGCCATGACCTCGGTCGCCTTGTAGAGGTCGCTCAGCGGCAGGCGCTCGTCCGCGCGGTGGGCGTTGGCTTCCTCGATGGTGTGGGGGCCGGCACCGTAGAGCACGGTGGGGACACCGGCGGCGGCGTAGTGGCGGGCGTCGGTGTAGATGGGCACGCCCTTGGCGGCGACCGGCTCACCCAGGATGCGGGTGGCGTGGCGGCTGATGGTGTCGGTCAGGCGGTCGGTGCCGGCGATGGGCTTCAGGGGCTCGGCCAGCAGGATGCGGCGCACGGCCACAGTCGCCTCCGGCCGTTCGGCGGCCGCCGCGGCGATGACCTGGCGCAGGGTGGCCTCCACCGTGGCGCCCTGCTCCTCCGGGATCATGCGGCGGTCCAGGCGGAAGGTGATGCGGTCGGGCACGACGTTGGTGTTGATGCCACCGGAAATCAGGCCGACGGTCAGTTGCGGGCTGCCGATGCCGGGCACGGCGGAAACGGTGGCGGCATAGCCGGCGCGGTGCTGGTATAGCCAGCTGAGGATGACGGTCGCGGCCTCCAAGGCATCGATGCCGGTGGCGGGCAAGGCGGCGTGGGCGGACTTGCCCCGCACCTCCACCTCCAGATGCAGGCAGCCGTTGTGGGCGGTGACGATGCCGTAGCTGAAGCCGGCGGACACGGCATAGTCGGGCTTGGTCAGCCCCTGCTCCAACAGCCAGCGCGGGCCGATTTCGCCGCCCGCCTCCTCATCATAGGTCAGGTGCAGTTCCACCGTGCCGTTCAGCGCCACGCCCTGGCGCGCCAGCTCATCCAGCGCCATCAGGGCGTAGGTGTAGCTGGCGAAGTCGGATTTGGAGACGGCGACGCCACGCCCGTACATCCAGCCGTCCTTGACGGTGGCGGCATAGGGATCAACCGTCCAGCCCTCGCCCGGCGCCACCACGTCGCCATGGGCGTTCAGGGCGATGGTGGGCCCACCGGTGCCGAAGCTGCGGCGCACGATCAGGTTGGTGGCGCTGATCATGCCGTTGGCCTTGACCAACGCGTCGGGCACGACATGGCGTTCCACGGTGTAGCCCAGGCCCTCCAGCAACTCGGCGGCGCGGGCGGCGTGGGGGGCGCAGTCACCCGGCGGGTTGTCGGATGGCACCTTGATCAGCTCCGCCAGGAAGCGCACCTGCTCCTCCCGCTTGGCCGTCAGGAAGGTGTGGACGGCCCCCTGGATGGCGGTGTCGGTGGTCATGGGCGGGGTCCTTCGGCAAAGGAGACGGGTTCGAAACGGCGCAGGAAGTCCAGCAGCACGGTAACGGCCAGGTCGGCATCCTCCACCGTGATGGCCTCCGCCGGGTTGTGGCTGATGCCGCCCTTGCAGCGGACGAACAACATGGCCATGGGGCACAGTGCCGCCAGGGCCATGGCGTCGTGGCCGGCGCCGCTGGGCAAATGGTGGGGGATGATGCCGGCCCGCGCCACCGCCTGGCCCAGCTGGCGCATCAGGCCGGGGTGACAGTGGGCGGCAGGGGCGTCGTGCGTGGGCTGGATGTCCAGCGCCACGCCCCGGCGCGCCGCGATGACGGCCAGGGTGTGCAGCAGGCCGGCAGCGGCCGTTTTGCGGCTGCCGTCACGCGGGCTGCGCAGATCGATGGTGAAGGTGGCCTGGCCTGGAATGACGTTCACCGCACCCGGCTTGGCCTCGATGCGGCCCACGGTGGCGACCAGGTCGGGTTCCGCCCCGCCGGCCGTCTCCACCGCCAGCACCATTTCCGCCGCTGCCGCCAGGGGATCGTGGCGCAGGGCCATGGGCACGGTGCCGGCGTGGCCTGCCTGGCCGGTGACGGTGACGGCGTAGCGGCTGGCGCCGTTGATGGCGGTGACGATGCCCAGGGGCAGGCCCCGGGATTCCAGCACCGGTCCCTGCTCGATGTGCACCTCGACAAAGCCCAGCACCGTCGCCGGGTCGCGGGCCACGGCGGCCAGGCCGGCGGGGTCGCCGCCGAACTCCTTCAGCGCATCGCCCAGGGCGATGCCGTCGCGGTCGCGCGCGGCCAGGGCGTCGGGGGCAATGGTGCCGGCCACGGCGCGGCTGCCCGTCAGGGTGACGGGAAAGCGCACGCCCTCCTCATCGCCGAAGCCCAGAACCTCGATGGCGTAGGGCAGGCGTTCCCCCCGGCGGTTCAGCTCCGCCACGGCGGCGACGGCCGCCAGCACACCCAGGTTGCCGTCGTACTTGCCGGCGTTGCGCACCGTGTCGATGTGTGAGCCCAGCAGCAGGGCGGGCAGACCGGGCGTGTCTCCCTCATAGCGGCCGACGACGGTGCCGGCGGCGTCCAAATGCGCCGCCATCCCCGCCTCGCGCATCCAGATCAGCAACTGGTCGGCGGCGGCGCGGTGCTCCTGCGTCAGGTACAGGCGGGTCAGGGCCGGCCGGTCGGCGCTGTGCCGGGCGAAGTCGTCCAGGCGCGCCATCAGGGCGGGGCCGAAGATCACGGTAGCATTTCCTTCAGACGCAGCAGCGCGATGCGCTCCACCTGGTTTGTCGCCGTGGCGAATTCCGTCTCCGCATCATTGGCCACGCGGCTTTCGAAATTTTCCAGGATGGCGGCGCGGGTCAGGCCGCGCACCGCCAGGATGAAGGGGAAGCCGAAGCGCGCCTTGTAGGCGTCGTTCAGTTCCTGGAAGCGCGCGTATTCCTCGGGTGTGCACTTGTCCAGGCCGGCGGAGGCCTGTTCGGCGGTGGAATCCGCCGTTAGTTCCCCCCGCACAGCCAGGCGGCCGGCCAGGTCGGGGTGGGCCAGCAGCACGCCCAGGCGCCGCTCCCGCCCCGCCGCCCGGAACTGCGCCACCAGGGCGGCGTGCAGGCCATGGGCCGTGTCGGCGCCTGACGGCAGGCCGGCGTCCCACGCGGCTTCTGCGATCCACGGGGAATGCTCGAACACGCCGCCGAAGCGGGCAACGAAGGCGTCGCGCGTCTCAAAGAAGCCGGTCATGCGCCGGACCCCTTATAAGGATGGCGGGCGTGCCAGTGGCGGGCGATGTCGGCCCGGCGGGCGAACCACACGCCCTCATGGCCGGCGGCATAATCGAGGAAGCGCTCCAGCGCCTGGATGCGCCCAGGCTTGCCCACCAGGCGGCAATGCAAGCCGACCGACATCATGCGCGGCGTCTCGGCCCCCTCGGCATACAGGGCGTCGAAGCTGTCCTTGAGGTAGGTGAAGAACTGGTCGCCGGAATGGAAGCCCTGGACCTGGACGAAGCGCATGTCGTTGCAGTCCAGGGTATAGGGCACGATCAGCTGCGGCCTGTCGCCTACCAATTGCCAATAGGGCAGGTCGTCGTCATAGGCGTCGGCGTCGTAAAGGAAGCCGCCATGCTCCGCCACCAGGCGGCGGGTGTTGGGGCTGGTGCGGCCGGTGTACCAGCCGACGGGGCGCGTGCCGCTGACCTGTTCCAGGATGGTCATGGCCTTGGCCATGTGCGCGGCTTCCTCCGCCGGGTCCATATACTGGTAATTGATCCAGCGATAGCCGTGGCTGGCGATCTCATGCCCCTGGTCGACCATGGCGCGGATGACGTCGGGATGGCGCTCGGCGGCCATGGCCACGGCGAAGATGGTGAGGGGAATCTTCTTCTTTTCGAACAGCTTCAGCAGGCGCCAGACACCGACGCGGGAGCCGTATTCGTACAGCGATTCCATGGACATGTGGCGCACGCCGGGCAGGGCCTGGGCCGCCACCATCTCCGATAGGAAGGCCTCCGACGCCGCGTCGCCGTGCAGCACGCAGTTCTCCCCACCCTCCTCATAGTTCAGCACCAGCTGAACCGCGATGCGGGCGGCGTTCGGCCAGTCCGCCTGGGGCGGGTTGGCGCCATAGCCGATCAGGTCGCGTGGATAGTCCGCCGTCATCATGCCCGTGCCCGTCCCTGTTTTCCGCCAGCCCCTTAAGGCGCATCATCGCCCGATAGGGTTGCCGCCGCGACCCCTAAAGGTCCAGCATGGCCAGGTCAGCATATCGTGCGCCCAGGCATGGGCGCTTTCCTGATTGTTTTGAAAGACTTTCCCTGGGGTGGCTGGCTGACGGGGCGATGCGACCCCATGTACCTTTTGTGCATAAGCGAGATCAGGGCGACGAACGGGCGGTCATCATGAGTGCAGGCCATATGAATGCAGGCCGGGGCGAAGGGCGCCTGACAACCCACGTGCTGGACACCATGGCGGGCAGGCCGGGGGCCGGCATCACCGTCGTGCTGGATCGGCTGGGCGACGATGGCGCCCGCACCCGCGTGGCGGAGGCCCGCACCAACGCCGATGGCCGCTGCGACGGGCCCTTGCTGGCGGGTGCCGATTTGACCGTCGGCCGCTATGAGCTGACTTTCGCGGTCGGCGCCTATTTCCAGGCGCGCGGCGTGACCCTGACCGATCCGCCCTTCCTGGATGAGGTGCCCATCCGCTTCGCGATATCCGATGCCGGCCAGCACTATCACGTGCCCTTGCTGATCAGCCCCTACGCCTACTCGACATACCGGGGCAGCTGAGATGGCCCACCGCACAACCATCCGCTTCCTGCTGGGCAATGAACCACGCACCCTGACCGAAGTGGATCCGACGCTGACGGTGTTGGACTGGCTGCGTGGTACCGAGCGGCGCCTGGGCACTAAGGAGGGCTGCGCCGAGGGCGACTGCGGCGCCTGCACCGTGGTGGTGGGCCGCCTGGTCGACGGGGTGGTCAGGTATGAGGCCATCAACGCCTGCATCCGCTTCCTGGCCACCCTGGACGGCTGCCAACTGCTGACGGTGGAGCATCTGAAGCGGCCGGACGGTAGCCTGCACCCGGTGCAGCAGGCCATGGTGGACTGCCATGGCTCGCAATGTGGGTTCTGCACCCCCGGCTTCGTTATGTCGCTGTACGCCCTGAACCGGGCGGAGGACGCACCCCCTGTGCCGGATGAGCAGCGCATCGATGACGCCCTGGCCGGCAACCTGTGCCGCTGCACCGGCTACGCCCCCATTGTGGCGGCGGCCCAGCAACTGCGCGACCGGACGCCGGACCATATCGACGACGCCCTGCCCACCGTGACCCGGGCGCTGGCCGCCCTGGCCGACGACACGGTGGTGGAAACGGGCCGCGACGGCCGCCGCTTCCTGGCGCCGGCCACGGTGGACCAGCTGGCCGACCTGGTGCTGGCCAATCCCGATGCCACCATCGTTTCCGGCGCCACCGACGTGGGCCTGTGGGTGACCAAGCACCAGAAGGTGCTGCCGACTGTGATCTACACCGGCCGGGTGGCCGGCCTGGCGCGCATAACGGACCGGGGCGACGCCCTGGAGCTGGGGGCCGGCGTCACCTTCACCGCCGCCAAGGCCGCGCTGGGCAGGCTGCACCCTGACCTGGACGAACTGCTGCGCCGGGTGGGGGCGGAGCAGGTGCGCAACGCCGGCACGATCGGCGGCAACATCGCCAACGGCTCCCCCATCGGCGACACGCCGCCCGCCCTGATCGCCTTGGGCGCCAGCCTGACCTTGCGCCGGGGGACGCAGCGGCGGACGCTGCCGCTGCAGGATTACTTCCTGGCCTATGGCAAACAGGACCGCCAGCCGGGTGAGTTCGTGGAAAGCGTGACCGTGCCCAAGCCGGGCAAGGGCGATCTGTTCGCCGCCTACAAGATCTCCAAGCGCTTCGACCAGGACATCTCCGCCCTATGCGCCTGCTTCCTGGTGACGGTGGGCGACGACGGCCGCGTCACCCGCGCCCGCCTGGCCTATGGCGGCATGGCGGGCACGCCCAAGCGGGCGGACGCGGCGGAGGCGACGCTATTGGGCCGCCCCTGGGACGCCGCCGCCGCGCGGGACGCCAAGGCGGCCCTGGCCCAGGATTTCACGCCGCTCAGCGACTGGCGCGCCAGCGCCGCCTACCGCCTTACGGTGGCCGGTAACCTGTTGCTGAAGTTCCAGGCGGAAAGCGCGCCCGGCGCCCCCGCGACCCGTGTCCTCGCCCAGCGATCACAGGGTTGCGACATCGCAAAGGCGGTGCCCCATGCCTGACAAGACCCCCATCGACATCCCGGCGGTCGCGCGCCGCATCGACGGCGCCGTGCACGACAGCCGTCGGCATGAAAGCGCGCACAAGCATGTGAGCGGGGAGGCGCTGTACGTCGACGACATCGCCGAGCCCGCCGGCCTGCTGCATGTGCAGTTGGGCCTGGCCGCCCGCGCCCACGCCCGCATCCTATCGGTGGACCTGTCGGCCGTGCGCCAGGCCCCGGGCGTGGTGGCGGTGTTCACCGCCGCCGACATCCCGGGCGACAACGACATCGGCGCCGGCCTGCGCCATGATGAGCCGCTGTTCGCCGAGGATGTGGTGCAGTATCACGGCCACCCCCTGTTCGCCGTGGCGGCGGAGACGCGCGACCAGGCCCGCCGCGCGGCGCAACTGGCCAAGGTGGAATACCAGGATCTGCCGGCGGTGCTGGACATCGCGGCGGCGCGCGATCCGGGCACGCTGGTCACCCCGCCCATGACCCTGCGCCTGGGCGATGCCGAGGCGGCGCTGAAGACGGCCCCCCGTACGCTGTCCGGCCGCATCAAGATCGGCGGGCAGGAGCATTTTTATCTGGAAAGCCAGATCGCCATGGCCATCCCGGGGGAGGATGAGGACGTGCTGGTCCACGTCTCCACCCAGCACCCCAGCGAGGTGCAGCACATCGTCGCCCACGTCCTGGACATTCCCGACGGGGCGGTGACGGTGGAGGTGCGGCGCATGGGCGGCGGCTTCGGCGGCAAGGAAACGCAGGCCAACCTGTTCGCCGCCTGTGTCGCCCTGGTTGCCAAGAAGACCGGCCGCGCCGCCAAGTTGCGCCCCGACCGTGACGACGACTTCCGCATCACCGGCAAGCGCCATGATTTCGAGGTGGACTATCAGGTCGGTTTTGATGACCAGGGCCGCATCCTGGCCACCGACATGCTGTTCGCCGCGCGCTGCGGCTTCGCGGCGGATTTGTCGGGCCCGGTGACGGACCGCGCCCTGTTCCATGCCGACAATTGCTATTTCTACGGCAATGCCCGCATGTCGTCGCTGCCGTTGAAGACCAACACGGTGTCCAACACCGCCTTCCGCGGTTTCGGCGGGCCCCAAGGCATGGTTGCGGCCGAGCGGATGGTGGAGGAGGTGGCCTTCGCCACCGGCCTGGACCCGCTGGACGTGCGGAAGGTGAACTTCTACGGCACCACCGACCGTAACGTAACGCCCTATCACCAGACCATCGAGGACAACATCATCGGCCCCCTGGTCGATGAGCTGGAGGCGTGGTCGGACTATCGCGCGCGGCGTCAGGCCATCCGCGCCTTCAACGCCGCCAATCTCTATCTGAAGAAGGGCTTGGCCCTGACCCCGGTGAAGTTCGGCATCTCCTTCACCTTCACGCCCTATAACCAGGGCGGGGCGCTGATCCATATCTACACTGACGGCTCCATCCACCTGAACCATGGCGGGACGGAGATGGGGCAGGGCCTGAACACCAAGGTCGCCCAGGTGGTGGCCGATGAGTTCCAGGTGGACATCGGCCGCATCCGCATCACCGCCACCACCACGGGCAAGGTGCCCAACACCTCGGCCACCGCCGCCTCCTCCGGTGCCGACATCAACGGCAAGGCGGCGCAGAACGCCGCCCGTGTGCTGAAGGCCCGCCTGGTGGAATTCGCTGCCGGCCATTGGAACGTTTCCGAAGACGCCGTGGTTTTCACCGCCGACGGGGTGCGGGTGGGCGACCAGCTGCTGACCCTCAGGGAGGTGGCGAAGGCCGCGTACATGGGCCGCATTTCCTTGTCGGCCACCGGCTATTACAAGACGCCCAAGATCCACTGGGACCGGGCCAAGGGCCAGGGCCGCCCCTTCCTTTACTACGCCTATGGTGCGTCGGTGGCGGAGGTGACGGTGGACACATTGACGGGCGAGTATGTGGTGGACCGCGTGGACATCCTGCACGACTGCGGCGACAGCCTGAACCCGGCCCTGGACAAGGGCCAGGTCGAGGGCGGCTTCATCCAGGGCATGGGCTGGCTGACGACGGAGGAGCTGTGGTGGGATGCCCAGGGCCGCCTGCGCACCCACGCCCCCAGCACCTACAAGATCCCGGCCTGCGGCGATCGCCCGCGCCAGTTCAACGTCCGCTTGGTGCGGAACAGCCCGAATGTCGAGGACACCATCCACCGGTCCAAGGCGGTGGGCGAGCCGCCGCTGATGCTGGGCATCAGCGTGCTGCATGCCCTGTCCGACGCCGTGGCCAGCGTGGCGGACCATAAGGTCTGCCCGCAGTTGGACGCGCCGGCCACGCCGGAACGGGTGTTGGCGACCATCGAACGCCTGCGGGAGCGGACGGCATGACGGCGCCCAAGGTTCCGCTCTCCGCCCCCGGCCCGCAATCCGCCGGCCTGGCCGCCTGCCTGGCCCGGGGTGAGGCCGTGGTGTTGGTCACGGTGACGGAGGCGCGCGGCTCAACCCCGCGTGAGGTCGGCGCCTCCATGGCGGTGGGCGCCGACTGGCAGACAGGCACGGTGGGTGGCGGCCGGCTGGAACATCTGGGCCTGGAAACCGCCCGCCGCCTGCTGGTCGAAGGTGGCGAGCCGGTGCGCCTGGACGTGCCCCTGGGCCCGGCGGTGGGCCAATGCTGCGGTGGCCATGTCGTGCTGACGGTGGAGCGGGTGGACGAGGCGGTGCTGTACCGCCTGCGCGCGGCGGAGGCGACGGCCCTGGCCGGTCAACCCTGGCTGATGCTGTTCGGCGCCGGCCATGTCGGCAAGGCGGTTGCCCGCGCCATGGCACCCCTGCCGCTGCGCCTGGTGTGGGTGGACAGCCGCGCCTCGGAATTCCCGCCCGACCCGCCGGTGGATGCCGACATCCGCGTGGCGACGGAACTGCCCAGCCAGGTGGCCCTGGCCCCACCCGGCGCCGGCTACCTGATCATGACCCACAACCACGACCTGGACTTCGCCATCACGGCGGAGGCGGTGCAGCGCACCGATACGGCCTATGTCGGCCTCATCGGGTCGCACACCAAGCGCCAGCGCTTCTCCCGCTGGTACCAGGCGCAGGGGTATGATCCCAACCATTTGCGGCGCCTGATCTGCCCCATCGGCGCGGGCCTGTCGGGCGACAAGCGGCCGGAGGTCATCGCCGCCCTGACGGCGGCGGAGGTGCTGACGGCCCTGTTGCGCCGACCGCCGCAGACCACGGTGATGATGGGCGACATTTACGGGGCCATCTAGTGGGGGCCACCTGGTGGAGGGCGATTCCATGGCCGGCGCCGACACCGGCGTGATCTATCTGGATCATCTGGCCAGCACGCCCCTGGACCCCGCCGTGCTGGCCGCCATGCTGCCCTGGTTCCAGCCGGATCGCGCCGGCAACGCCCAGACCGTTCATCACAATCCCGGCCGCCAGGCGGCGCGGGCCGTCGCCCAGGCCGGCCGCGCCGTGGCGGCCCTGGTGGATGCGCCCGCGGATGCGACAGTCACCTTCACCCCCAGCGCCAGCGAGGCCAACCGCCTGGCGCTCCAGGGGCTGGTGCCGGCCGGCGCCCCGCTGCTGGTCTCGGCGGTCGAACATGACAGCGTGCTGCGCCAGCTGGACGGCCTGCGCGCCGCCGGCCATGCCGTGACCCTGCTGCCGGTGGACGGCCAGGGCGTCATCCGCCTGGATGCGCTTGAGGCCGCCTTGAGCCGGGCCGGTCCCCGGCCCGTGCTGTCGCTCATGGCCGCCAACAATGAGGTCGGCAGCCTGCAGCCGCTGGCGGCCGTGGCCGACCTGTGCCGCCCCCATGGCGCCCTGTGGCACTGCGACGGGGTGCAGCGCGTGGCCACCGGACCGCTGGCGCTGGGCGGCAAGGATCGTCCCGGTCCCGACATGATCACCCTGTCGGCGCATAAGCTCTATGGGCCCCAGGGCGTGGGCGCGCTGGTGGCGCGGGCGGGGTTGGCGCCGGCGGCACCGTGGTCCTGGGGTACGCCGCCCACCGCCTTGATCATGGGCTTCGCCGAAGCGGCGCGGCTGGTCCTGCGGCGGCGCGGAGCGGATTGCGATCATCTGGTGGCGCTGACGGCGCGGCTGTGGGCGGGCCTGAGCGCCGCCGTTCCCGGCGTCACGCGCAACGGCCCGGCCGATGGCCTGCCCGGCTGCCTCAATGTCACGCTGCCGGGCGTGGACGCCGCCGACCTTCTGCTGGACCTGCCAGACCTCGCCTTGTCCACCGGTTCCGCCTGCCGCTCCGCCACCGGCCAGCCCTCGCATGTGCTGACGGCGATGGGCCTGGACGCGGCGGCGGCCTTCGGCAGCCTGCGTTTTGGCCTGGGACGGGGGACCACCGAGGCGGCGGTGGACTTGGCGGTGGCCCGTATCGCGGCGGTGCTGCGGACGCGCTAATATCCCGGATGCGCAAACGGGGGAATGGCCCATGCCTGAGCAAGACGCGGTGATCCTTTGGCTGACGCGCGCCGACCCGGCCATCCGCTGGCAAGTGATGCGTGACCTGCTGGACTTGCCGGAAGCGGATTGGGCGGCGGAACGCGCCAAGGTGGAAACGGAAGGCTGGGGTGCCCGCCTGCTGGCCTGCCAGGATGCGGACGGGAAATGGGCCGGCGGCGCCTTCTTCCCCGCCGATTTCACCCCCGACGAATGGCATCGCAGCGGCCAGCCCTGGACGGCAACGGCCTTCGCGCTGGACCAACTGCGGGAATTCGGCCTGGACCCCACGACGGAGCGGGCCCGGCGCACCGTCGCCCTGGTCGGTGCCAACTCCCGCTGGGATGAGGGTGGCCAGCCTTACTGGCAGGGCGAGGTGGAGGAATGCATCAACGGCCGCACGGTGGCCAACGGCGCCTATTTTGGCGCTGACGTCGCCGCCCTGGTCGAACGCCTGGTGGATGATCGCCAGCCGGATGGCGGCTGGAATTGCGAGCGCGCCGCCGGTTCCGCTTGTTCCTCCTTCGCCAGCACCCTCAACGTGCTGGAAGGCCTGCTGGAGTATGAGCGCGCCACCGGCGGTACCGACCGCTCGCGGGACGCGCGGTGGACGGGGGAGGAATACCTGCTGTCCCGCCACCTGTTCCGCCGCCTGACGACGGGCGAACCGGCCGACCCGCAGTTCCTGGACCTGCTGCACCCCAACCGCTGGCGCTATGACATCCTGCGGGCGCTGGACTATTTCCGCGCCGCCGGCCAACTGACCGGGGCCCAGCCCGACCTCCGCCTGGCGGAGGCCGTCGCCCACCTGCGCTCCCGCCGCCAGGCGGACGGCACCTGGCCGCTGGACTGGGACCTGCGCGGGCGGGTGTGGTTCAAGGTCAACGACGGGCCGGGCAAGCCGTCGCCCTGGGTCACCCTGCGGGCGCTGCGGGTGCTGAGATGGTGGGACGGGACATTCCTAAAATGAATCAGGGAAACGACTAATGCATTACCAGCCTCGTCCGGATGGACTCGTCTCTGTAATTATAGACAGTAATGTCTGGAACCTGTTTTCCGATCTAAGGATAGACTTGGCAATCGAGTTACCTTCGGATCGTTTTAAACTGTTTATCCCGCGCGAGATCGAGATCGAACTCGCCGCAATTCCCGACCAAGCAGACAAAGTGGACCTGAAAGACTATGTTCGTGCCCAGGTGGCCGCAGGACATGTCCAAACCCAGCGGGTCTTCGGTTTCAATCACGACAGGGATGACCCTGAACGTTACGGTGGATTCGGTGTCGCTACATGGCAGTCTGAAACGGAGCGGGAATTCTATAATCTGATTCGCGAGCGCTATTTGCTCGGTAAGAAAGCGACCAAGAGCAAACTTTCTAAGAACGAGGGGGACGCAGCGCTAGGCGCGAGTTCCTTTTTCTCGATTGTGCTCACATGTGACCTCACGCCGGGGCCGCTCAGGGTAGCGCTTGAGAATGGTGGAAAGGTGCTCGATATGCGCCGTTTCCCGGAATTGGGTATAGCTCTCGCTGACTATGTCATGGTCTGCCACCACTCTCCGTGAACCAAGTGGTCGGCAGCATCGTTGTCAGCCGAACCTATGTGGTCTGTAATTATACAGAGATGGTTACCACTTAGACCGCCGCTTCCCGTCTTCGTACGATTTTTGAAGCTGTTGCCGATACGCGAACCCTGGCGCGGCGGCCCCCGTCCCCGTAGCGTTGTGCGGTTGCGAGACAAAAAGCGGGCGGCGGGGCCATGGAGTTCATTTTCTGGGAATGGGTCAATACGCTGGCGCGTTGGCTGCATATCGTGGCGGCCGTGGCGTGGATCGGATCCTCCTTCTACTTCATGGCCTTGGATGCCAGCCTGCGCAAGCGGCCGCACCTGCCCCAGGGTGTGCAGGGGGAGGCCTGGCAGGTCCACGGCGGCGGCTTCTACAACATGGTGAAGTATCTGGTGGCGCCCAGCCAAATGCCGGCCGAGCTCACCTGGTTCAAGTGGGAGGCCTACACCACCTGGCTCAGCGGCTTTTTCCTGCTGTGCGTCCTTTATTACCGGGGTGCCGACCTGCTGCTGATCGACCAGTCGGTCATGGCGCTCACGCAATGGCAGGCCATCGGCCTCAGCGTCGGCCTGCTGGCCGCGGGCTGGATCGTCTATGACCTGATGTGCCGCTCCCCCCTGGGCCGGCACAACGGTGCCCTGGCGGCGGTGGGCTTCGTCTTCCTGGTGGCGGCCTGCTGGGGCACGACGCACGTTTTCAGCCCGCGCGGCGCCCTGCTGCAGATGGGGGCGCTGATCGGCACCATGATGGTGGCCAACGTTTTCCTGCTGATCATCCCCAACCAGCGCAAGGTGGTCGCCACCCTGCTGGCCGGCGGCACGCCGGACCCGTCGCTGGGCAAGGCCGCGAAGCAGCGGTCGATGCACAACAACTACCTGACCCTGCCGGTCGTCTTCCTCATGATCGGCAACCATTATCCGCTGACCTACGCCACCCGCTACAACTGGGTGATCTTCGCCCTGATCCTGGTGGTGGGCGCCAGCGTCCGCCACTTCTTCAACATCAAGCACACGGGCAAGCCGGCGCCGTGGTGGGCCTGGGGCGTGGCCGCCGCCGGCATCGTCGCGGCCGCGTGGCTCAGCGCCCAGGGCTCCGCCGATGGCGGCCCGGCGGTGGGGGCCGCCTCCGCCACGCCGGCTACTTTCGCCCAGGCGCAGGAGGTGGTGATGAACCGGTGCAGCATGTGCCATACGGCGTCCCCGGCCTGGGACGGCATCAACGCCCCGCCGCATGGCGTCATCCTTGACAATCCGGGCGATATCCTGCGCCATGCCGACGACATCCGGCGCCAGGCCGCGCTCAGCAGCGCCATGCCGCCCGGCAACGTCACCCTGATCACGCCGGAGGAACGGGCCATCCTGGCTGCCTGGTCCGCCGGTGCGGCATCGCCTCACATGGCATCCGCAAGCGTCCCGTAACCTGGATATTCGTCATGGCGTTCACCCCCGGAACCACCGCCCTGCGCGGCCGGCTTTTGACCTTCCTGCGCGCGCCCCAGGGCCCGGGCGACCGCGACAGCTATCACCACATTGCCGACGGGCTGGTGGTGGTCACGGCCGGGCGTATCACGGCGGTGGGGGAGGCGGCGGACCTGCTGCCCACCCTGCCGGCCGGCATGGCGGTGGACCATTACCCCGACAGCCTGATCCTGCCGGGCTTCATCGACACCCACATCCACTTCCCCCAGACCCAGGTCATCGCCTCCTACGGGGCGCAGCTGATGGAGTGGCTGGAGAAGTACACCTTCATCGAGGAACAGCGGTACGCCGACCACGCGCACGCCAGCCGCAACGCCCGCTTCTTCCTGGATGAGCTGGCGCGCAACGGCACCACCTCGGCCGTGGTCTACGGCAGCGTCCACCCCGGCTCGGTCAAGGCCCTGTTCACCGAGGCGGAGGCGCGCGGCGTGGGCCTGGTGGCGGGCAAGGTCATGATGGACCGCCACGCCCCCACCGCCCTGACCGACACCGCCCAGACCAGCTACGACCATTCCAAGGCGCTGATCGGCGCCTGGCACGGCGTGGGCCGCCAGCGCTACGCCGTCACCCCGCGCTTCGCCATCACCTCCACGCCCGAACAGCTGGAGGCCGCCGGCGCGCTGCTGCGCGAGCATCCCGGTGTCTACATGCAGACCCACCTGTCGGAGAACCATGAGGAAATCCGCCAGGTGGCGCGCCTGTATCCCGAGGCGGCGGATTACCTGGACGTCTACGATCGCTACGGCCTGCTGGGCGACTGTTCCCTCTTCGGCCATTGCATCCATCTGAGCGAGCGGGAGATGGCCCGGATGCACGAGACGGCGTCCGTCGCCGTCTTCTGCCCCACCAGCAACCTGTTCATCGGCAGCGGCCTGTTCGATCGCGCCGCGTTGGAGAACCCGGTGCGCCCGGTGCGCCTGGGCCTGGCCACCGACGTGGGCGGCGGCACCAGCTATTCCCTGCTGCGCACGGCGGGGGAGGGGTACAAGGTCTTGCAGCTGCGCGGCCAAAGCTGGCCAGCGCTGGCGGCGTTCGACCTCATGACCCGGGGCAACGCCGCCGCGTTGGGCCTGACGGAGGAGATCGGCCAGATCGCCCCCGGCCGCTACGCCGACCTGGTGGTGCTGGACCCCAGCGCCACCCCCGCCATGGCCCACCGGCGCGAAGCCATCCAAGGCGACGTGGAGGAGGAACTGTTCCTGCTGATGACCCTGGGCGACGACCGGGCGGTGCAGGCGACCTATATCCAGGGGCGACGGGTGCACGATCGGGATTAGCGTGGTGCCCGGTATCCAACTGTGCGAAGATGTGTACACCTGAATACAAGCCGCTGTTTTAAGGAAAAGGCCATGTCCAACAGCACGACGTTGACTGTCAGGCTGAAACCAGAGGTCAAGGACCAACTGGCCCTGTTGTCGGCCCAGACCAACCGGACGCGATCCTATTTGGCTGCGGAGGCCATTGCCGACTACGTAGCGCGGGAAGTCGCTTTGGTGGAAGGTATCCAACGCGGCCTTGCCGATCTTGAGGCAGGCCGTTTGGTGCCGCATGACGAGGCAATGGATGAACTGGACGCTGCCATCGAGGATGTGGCGCGGAGCCGGGGGTGAAGCGCTCCGTTATTTGGTCACGCGATGCGCTGGAGGAATTGATCGGCATCGCGCGGCATATCGCCAAGGACAATCCCGAGGCAGCCCGCAAGGTGGCCGTGGCTATTCGCGCCACGGGAAAGGCCTTGGGTCAGCGTGCTCTGGGCCGGAAGGGCCGGGTGTCCGGCACCTATGAGAAGGTGGTGGCGGACCTTCCGTATATCGTCGTTTACAAGTTCATTGCCAAGCCAACAGGAGGCGAAGCTCTGGTGATTCTACGGGTCGTGCACATGGCGCGCGACTGGCTGCCGGAGACGTGGCCGCCAGCCTGACAGAGTTTTAGTTTAGGCCCCGACTTTGCAAGAAAGTCCTGGCCATTCTGGGCGTGAGCACGGTGTTTGGGGGGATGGGGTGATGGCCCTGCTGGAGAACATGCAGGTCTTCGTGCGCGTGGTGGACCTGGGCAGCCTGTCGGCGGCCGGGCGTAACCTGCGCATGTCGCCGGCCCTGGTCAGCCACCGCATCCAGCAGCTGGAGGCGCACCTGGGCGCCCGGCTGCTGAACCGCACCACCCGCCAGCTGCAGGCCACCGAGACCGGCCAGGTCTTCTACCAGCATTGCCTGGAGGTGCTGGAGGCGGTGGAGCGGGCGCACAGCAGCATCGCGGCGGAGGGGGGCGCCCCCTCGGGCAGCGTGCGGGTGACGGCACCCCTGGGCTTCGGCCGGCGCGTGCTGGGCCCCCTGGTGCCGGAGTTCCGCGCCGCCAACCCCATGGTGGATGTGCGCCTGCGCCTGTCCGACCATCTGCTGGACCTGCTGCGCGAGTCCGTGGACATGGCCATCCGCATGGCCACGCTGAAGGACAGCAGCTTCGTCGTGCGCAAGATCGCCGACCTGCGGCGCGTGCTGGTGGCCGCCCCCCGGTACCTGGAGGCGCGCGGCCGGCCCAAGGCGCCGTCCGACCTGCTGGAGCATGACTGCCTGCTGCTGCGCTTCCCCGGAACGCAGCAGTACCGCTGGACGCTGACCAGTCCCGGGAAAGACGAGGGCAAGAGCACCAAGCTGTCCATCGCCGGCCCCATGGATGCCGACGACGGCGACGTGCTGACCCGTTGGGCGGTGGACGGTCATGGCATCGCGCTGAAACCCCTGTGGGAGGTGGCGGAGGAGGTGAAGTCCGGTGCCCTGGAAATCGTGATGCCCGAGCACCCGCCCGAACCGGTGCAGCTGGCCATCGTCTATCCGCACCGCGCGCTGTTGCCGGCCAAGGTGCAGTCGCTGTCGGACTTCCTGGTGCCACGCGTGCGTACCCTGCTGGCCGCCAGCCATCCGGATGCCGTGCTGTGAGGGAGCGGCCCGTACGTCAAATGACGTATGGGGCCTGCCCATCTTTTAAGCGCACATCGACAGACGCCCAATTTCTGGGCGATGGTCGTTGCCCGCGCGGGTGGGCGTGTCAAGCTGACCGCGTGGTCAACCCCTGGCACGGCGGTTGCGAACCGCCGCCCGGGAAACAGTGGGGTGGCCTGGGAATGACGCGGGACGGAACAGCGCCGAAGGGTAACGGGGGGTGTTGTGCCTGACGCCGCCTTGGGACCGGCCAGCCGACTGCAGCGCCTGGAGGGCCGCGTCGTCCTGGGTGTGAAGGCGGACGCGGACGGCATCACCCGTCTGGACCGCCTTTACCAATCCGGCTCCGCCCGCCTGCGCCTGCCCAAGGGGCCGGGGGTGGAGGGCGTGCTGATCAACACCGGCGGCGGCCTGACCGGTGGCGACGCGCTGGAGACGGAGGTGATCGTGCCGGCCGGCGCCCGCGCCACCGTCACGACCCAAGCCGCCGAGAAGGTTTACCGCGCCAGCGCGGGCGAGGCGCGGGTGCTGAACCGCCTGGTGGTGGCCGGCCGGCTGGACTGGCTGCCGCAGGAGACCATCCTGTTCGATGGCGCCCGGCTGTGCCGCCGGTTGGACGTGGAGATGGCGCCGGACGCCACCCTGCTGGCGGCGGAGGCCACGGTGTTCGGCCGCACCGCCCGGGGGGAGCGGGTGACCCACGGCCTGTTCCGCGATGACTGGCGCATCCGCCGGGGCGGGCGCCTGGTCTATGCCGACGCCGTGCGGCTTGAGGGTGACATTGAAGCCCAGCTGGCCCGCGCGGCGGTGGCCGGTGGCGGTTGTGCGGTGGCGTCCTGCCTTTATGTGGCGGGGGATGCGGAAGCCCGGGTGGAGGCGGTGCGCGACCTGCTGCGCGCTGAGGGCGTGAAGGCCGGGGCCAGCGCCTGGAACGGCCTGCTGGCCCTGCGCATGGTGGCGCCCGATGGCCAAACCCTGCTGCGGGCGCTGGCGCCCCTGATCGAATTCCTGCGTGGGGCGCCGGTCCCGCGCGTCTGGCGCTGCTGAGGGAGTATCAAGCCCGTGAACCTGACCCCGCGTGAGAAGGACAAGCTGCTGATCGCCATGGCCGCCATGGTGGCGCGCCGCCGCCTGGAACGGGGCGTGAAGCTGAACCACCCCGAGGCCATCGCCCTCATCACCGACTTCGTGGTTGAGGGTGCGCGCGACGGCCGCCCGGTGGCGGAACTGATGGATCAGGGCGCCCACGTGGTGGGCCGCCACCAGGTGATGGAGGGCATTGCCGAGATGATCCCGGACGTGCAGGTGGAGGCGACATTCCCCGATGGGGTGAAGCTGGTCACCGTTCACAACCCCATCCGCTGAGGTGCCGTGATGACGATGATCCCGGGACAAGTCTTCACCAATGAGGGCGAGATCGAGCTGAACGCCGGCCTGCCCACGGTGACGCTGGACGTGGCCAACACCGGTGACCGGCCTATCCAGGTTGGCAGCCATTTCCATTTCTTCGAGACCAACGCGGGCCTGAGCTTCGACCGCGCCCAGGCCTATGGCCATCGGCTGGATATCGCCGCCGGCACGGCGGTGCGGTTCGAGCCGGGGCAGACCCGCACCGTCACCCTGGTGCCCTATCGCGGCGCCCGGACGGTCCACGGCTTCAACGCCCAGGTTTCCGGTCCCCTTAAGGGAGGCAATTGATGGCCGTGAGGATCAGCCGTGCCGCCTATGCGGACATGTTCGGCCCCACCGTGGGCGACCGGGTGCGCCTGGCCGACACCGACCTGATCGTGGAGGTGGAGAAGGACTTCACCACTTATGGCGAGGAGGTGAAGTTCGGCGGCGGCAAGGTCATCCGCGACGGCATGGGCCAGTCGCAGGCGACGCGCGCCCAGGGGCCAATGGGGGGTGCCGTCGACACCGTCATCACCAACGCCCTGATCATCGACCATTGGGGCATCGTCAAGGCCGACGTGGGCCTGCGCGACGGCCGCATCCACCATATAGGCAAGGCCGGCAATCCCGACGTGCAGCCGGGGGTGGACATCATCGTCGGGCCGGGGACGGAGGTCATCGCGGGCGAGGGCAAGATCCTGACGGCCGGCGGCATCGATACCCACATCCACTTCATCTGCCCGCAGCAGATCGAAGAGGCGTTGATGTCCGGCGTCACCACCATGCTGGGCGGCGGCACGGGCCCCGCCACCGGCACCAACGCCACCACCTGCACGCCCGGCCCCTGGCACCTGGCCCGCATGCTGGAGGCGGCGGAGGCCTTCCCCATGAACCTGGCCTTCGCCGGCAAGGGCAACGCGGCACTGCCGGCGGCGCTGGAGGAACAGGTGCGCGCCGGAGCGGCGGCCCTGAAGCTGCATGAGGACTGGGGCACCACCCCGGCCGCCATCGACACCTGCCTGGATGTGGGCGACCGCTTCGACGTGCAGGTGATGATTCACTCCGACACGCTGAACGAGTCCGGCTTCGTCGAAGACACGATATCCGCCTTCAAGGGCCGCACCATCCACGCCTACCATACCGAGGGGGCGGGCGGCGGCCACGCGCCGGACATCATCAAGGTCTGTGGTCTTTCCAACGTCATCCCGTCCTCGACCAACCCGACGCGGCCCTACACCCGCAACACGGTGGATGAGCACCTGGACATGCTCATGGTCTGCCACCACCTGGACCCCAACATACCCGAGGACGTGGCCTTCGCCGAAAGCCGCATCCGGCGCGAGACCATCGCGGCGGAGGATGTGCTGCACGACCTGGGCGCCCTCTCCATCATCTCCTCCGACAGCCAGGCCATGGGCAGGGTGGGCGAGGTGCTGATCCGCACCTGGCAGACCGCGCACAAGATGAAGGTGCAGCGCGGCCGGCTGGCGGAGGAGACGGGCGAGAACGACAACGCGCGGGTGAAGCGCTACATCGCCAAGGTCACCATCAACCCCGCCATCGCCCACGGCATGAGTGCGCATGTCGGCTCCATCGCCGCCGGCAAGCTGGCCGACCTGGTGCTGTGGTCACCGGCCTTCTTCGGGGTGAAGCCGGACCTGGTGCTGAAGATGGGCACCATCGTGGCCGCGCCCATGGGCGACCCCAACGCCAGCATCCCCACGCCCCAGCCGGTGCACTATCGCCCCATGTTCGGCGCCTATGGCCGGGCGGTGCGGCGCAGCGCCGTCACCTTCGTCTCGCAGGCGGCCTTGGACGACGGGCTGGGCCAGCGCCTGGGCCTGGAAAAGACCCTGCTGGCCGTCAGCAATACCCGGGGCGGCATCGGCAAGGCCGCCATGGTGCACAACAACGCCACGCCGCATGTCGAGGTGGACCCGGAAACCTATGAGGTGCGGGTGAATGGCCAGATCGTCACCTGCGAACCCGCCGACGTGCTGCCCCTGGCGCAGCGCTATTTCCTGTTCTGAGGATCGCCGCCTTGAGTGAAGACCTCCCCCCTTCGACTGATTTGCCCAGGGCCCATACCGTTCTGCCCGCCGGCTATTGGGATGCCGCCAAGGCGGTGGGCACCGTGACGCTGGATTTCGACCACCGCTGCCGCCGGCGCCTGCGGCTGGAGCGGGACGGGAGCGCTGGCGCCTTCCTGCTGGACCTGCCCAGCCCCCGCCATATCCGCGACGGCGATGGCCTGGTGCTGACCGGTGTCGGCATCGTGGCGGTCAGGGCGGCGCCGGAGGACCTGATGGAGGTGCGGTGCGAGGCCATAGCCGACCTGCTGCGCATGGCCTGGCACATCGGCAACCGCCACATCCCGGCCGAGCTGCGCGGCGACCGCCTGCGCATCCGTGCCGACCATGTGCTGGCCGACATGCTGACCGGACTGGGCGCCATCGTCACCCCCGTCTCCGCCCCCTTCGACCCCGAGGGCGGCGCCTATGGCGACAGCCCGGCCGGTGGCGGGCATGGTCACTCCCACGGTCATGGGCATGATCACGACCATGGACACGACCATCACCACCACGGGCACGGCCATGGCTGAGGCCGTCGCCGACGCTGCCGGCGTCTACCGCCTCATGACCTGGCTGACGGCCTCCTTCCCGGTGGGCGCCTTTTCCTACAGCCACGGCCTGGAATGGGGCGTGGAGGATGGCACCATCCGCACGGTGGAGGCGCTGGTGGCCTGGGTGGACGATCTGCTGACCCTGGGCTCCGGCTGGAACGACGCCGTGCTGGCGGCGGCGGCCTGGCGCGCCTCGGCGGCCAATAACTGGACGGGCCTGGCCGAGGTGGCTGAACTGGCGGCCGCCCTGACGCCTACGGCGGAGCGGCGGCTGGAAAGCCTGTCCCAAGGCCGGGCCTTCGCTGCCGCCATCGCGTCGGCCTGGCCCTGTGCCGCTGTCGACCGGCTGAAGGCGATGGGCGGCGACCTGGCCTATCCCGTGGCGGTGGGGGCGGTGGCCGCCGGCCATGGCCTCGGCCTGCCGGCCACCTTGCTGGGCTATCTGCACGGCTTCGTCGGCAATCTGGTGTCGGCGGCCCTGCGCCTGGTGCCCCTGGGCCAGACGGACGGCCAGCGCGCGCTGGCGCGGGCTGAACCCCTGGTGCTGGCCACCGCGGCCCGCGCGGCCCTTAGCACCCTGGATGATCTGGGCGGGGCGGCCTGGGTGGCCGACATCGCCTCCATGAACCACGAGACGCAATACACGAGGTTGTTTCGCTCATGAGCACGTCCACGTCTTCACCCAATGGCCCCCTGCGGGTGGGCATCGGCGGCCCCGTCGGTTCCGGCAAGACCGCGTTGATGGAGGCGCTGTGCAAGCGGTTCCGCGACATCTACAACATCGTCGCCATCACCAACGACATCTACACCAAGGAAGACGCCCTGATCCTGACGCGCGTCGGCGCGCTGGATCCCGACCGCATCCTGGGGGTGGAGACGGGCGGCTGCCCCCACACGGCCATTCGTGAGGACGCGTCCATCAACCTGGCGGCGGTCGATCAGATGAACGCCAAGTTCCCGGGCCTGGACATCATTCTCATCGAATCCGGCGGCGACAACCTGGCCGCCACCTTCAGCCCGGAACTGGCCGACATCACCATCTACGTCATCGACGTGGCGGCGGGGGAGAAGATCCCGCGCAAGGGCGGCCCCGGCATCACCCGGTCCGACCTGCTGGTCATCAACAAGATCGACCTGGCCCCCTTGGTGGGTGCCAGCCTGGAGGTGATGGACAGCGACACCAAGCGCATGCGGGGCGAACGCCCCTACGTCTTCACCAACCTGAAGACCGCGCAGGGCCTGGACGTCGTCACCCGCTTCATTGAACGCGCCGGCGGCTTGGCCGCCTAGGGGAAAGGGCGGCCTGGCCGCCTGAGCTTTATAGACATCGAACAGGGGAACCCGACCATGATGCACCGCCGCCTGCTGACCGCCCTGGCCGCCGCCGCCGCATTTGCCCCCGCCGTGGCGATGGCCCACCCCGGCATGCCCGGCCACACCCATGGCTTCACCGATGGCTTCGCCCACCCCTTCGGCGGGCTGGACCACCTGGCCGCCATGACCGCCGTGGGCCTGTGGGCTGGGCAGCAGGCCAAAGGGGGGCACGGCAGCCGAGCGGTGTGGCTGGGGCCCCTGGCCTTTCTGGCCCTGCTGGTGGCCGGTGCCATCGCCGGCGCCAACGGCCTGGCGCTGCCGGGTGTCGAATGGGGCATCGTCCTGTCGGTGGCGGCCCTGGGCTGGCTGACGGCCTTCGGCGCCCGGCTGCCCTTGGCCGCGGGCGTTGCCCTGATCGGCGCTTTCGCCCTCTGCCACGGCGCCGCCCATGGGGTGGAGATGCCGGCTGACGCCGATGGCCTGGCCTACGGCCTCGGCTTCGTCACCGCCTCCGCCGTCCTGCACCTCACCGGCGTCGCCCTTTCCCGCCTGGCGGAGCGCGCCGGCCTGCAACTGGTCCCGCGCCTGGCCGGCCTGGGCTTAGCGGCCATGGCGCCGCTGTTGCTGGCGGTGTGATGAGGCGCCTGCTTCTCCTCGGTGTGTTGGCCGCCGCCCCGGCGATGGCGGCCGACACGCCGCGTTGGATGGGCAACGGCGACAAGGCCGGCCTCGCCTATGATGGGGCGGGGGAGTTTTCCGGCATGGCGCTGAGCTGTGAGGCCGGCCCCCTGACCCTGTGGCTGGAAACCGACTGTGGTGGGGACGATACCTGTCCCGTGGCCCTGGTCCTGGATGGCCGCCCCATGCCTCTGGGCGTGGGACGGTATGTCGCCGATGGGATGAGCGGCGTGCTGGTGCCCTTCCCGGCCGCAGCGCTGGACCGCCTGGGCCGCGCCCGCCGCCTTCAATTTCGCATAGGATCGGCAGTGAGCCCGGCAATCACCACCGAGGGCCTGGCTGGGGCGATGGGGACGTTACGGGCCGCGTGTGGGGACGCTCAGCAACCGAAGTCCACCAGATAGAAGTGATCACCGACAGCGGCGTTGACGGCGTAACCGCAACTTAATTCCGACCCGGCGGCTCGATCATTCCAAGTGGTAGATTGTTGGCTGCGCGGTAATCCTATTTCGTCGCTCTCATCATAGACGACGCCGATGGTCATGGCGATGAAGCCGCCCCACTCGATGATTGCCAGTCTCGGCTGCCCAGTTTGGGGCAGGGCGCGGATTTGGGCCAGATAGCGGGGTCGAGCGATCGCAAAATGCAGGCGATCACCCAGAACGCGAGCGCCGAAAATGACCGGCTTTGGCCACAGGGCGGAAGCCAGGAAGACGAGGGGTAGGATGGCCATGGCGCAGGCCTGCGGAACGTTCCGCCGCCACGCCGATCGTAGGGCAGCCACGGTGGACGCCAGAGCTGCCCCGCTCCAGGCCACGATGACGACCAGTCCAGCGATCAGGTACAGGGGTGGTGCCGATAGCAGAACGGTCTCGATCAGCACCAGGCATAAGAAAAGACCGATGATGATCAGAATGGGCCGGTGGAAATGGTGTTGCAAGTCGGGCGGCATGTGATCAGCACCCCACGCCCACGGCATAGAAATGCTCGCCCAGTTCTGTGCGCACGCGATAGCCATAGGGGCAGGCGAGGTCGGTGTGCTCGGTCCGCGCCTTCCAGGAGGCGGATTGCCGCTCGGGCGGCAGGGTGACCTCATCGCTCTCATCATAGACCAGGCTGGTCGAGGCGACGATGAAGCCGCCCCAGCCCCAGACCAACAGCTTGGGTTCGCCGGTATCCGCCAGGGCGCGGACTTGGGCCAGGTATGAGGGGCGCCCCTGGGCGAAGTGCAGGTGGTCCGCCAGCGATTGCGCGCCACCCATGACCAGGCGGGGTTGAACCACCATCACCAGGAAGGCCAGGGCCAGCAGCGCCAGGGATAGGGCGCGCCGGGGCAGCCCGTCACGGCGGGCCCGCACCGCCTGGCGCGCCGCCGCCATCGCAGCACCACACCAGAGCGCGAGGAGCGCCAGGGCGTCGAACGGTGGTTCCCACTCCAGTGCGGTGTCGACCAGCACCAAGCCGGCGAAGAGGACGGCGGCGGCCGGGACGGGCCAAATAGCGGGACGGTCGGGGCTGAGGGTGGCGATGGCCATGAGGCAGCTCGGGTAGGGGGATGAGCTTACCTACCCTAGCCGTGACGCCTTGCCTCCTGGGCTGCATTTTCCCAGCAGAAACCGGCACTTATCGTGCATAATTTGTGCAGGCGGCAATCAGGGCGGGTCCTGCGCCGGGACCCGCGCCAGTTCCAGGATGGGCGTGTCCTTGATCAAATAAGGGCGCAGGTCGTTCCAAGGGATGGTCACTGCCGGCTCGCCAGCGGCATAGGGTGCCACCTCATAGGTTGCGAAGGCTACGCTCAGGCCGTCGCTGTCGAACTCCCAATGGGTAGGCTGGGCCACCATTGGCTCCAGTTCCGCCGCGGTGCCGGTGAACACTTTATTGTCTGGGCCAATGATCCCCTGTTCCACCAATCCGTCGTAGCAGCGCTTGGCCAGAAAGGCCCGCCATGGCTTGGCGGCGGCGAAGACGCGATCCGCCGTCAACTCCTTGCCCTCCTGGGCCAGGAAAAAGCGATTGGCGCTGTCGCTCGTGCCATGGGCGGCGCCGTGGCCGTAATCCCAGGTGTCGATCTGGATTTCGGCCACGTGGTCGGTGTAGGCGATCAGGCGGTAGGTGTTGACGATCTCCTCACTCGGTTGCGCCAGGCGGCCCGGCTTGGCCGCTTGCGTTTCGATGGTGGGGAATTTGGCCAGGGTGCGGATATAGGCGTTCACCTGTTTGTCCTGCGGCCGCGTGCCTGCCACCTGGTCCATGTTGAATTCCATCGTGCCGGTATCGTCGGCCCCGTCGGTTCCGGCCTCGGTGGCGACGTCGAAGCGCTGCATCTGATAGACGGTCGTGGTGCCGACAGTGCGCAGTGATTGGGGCAGGCTGCCCAGGCGCTCTTTATACTTTTCGCCCAGGCAGGTGGAAACGCCGTCCGGGGGGGCGCGTTTCACGGGTTTGCAATATCGGTGGACGTAGACCAGCCAGTTGTGCTGGTTCTGCACCAGTTCTGGCCTGATGTCGGCCGGGGCCGATGCCAAAGTCTGGCGATAGGCGGTGGCCAGCTTTTCGTCCGCCGCCGACAGGGACGGGTCGGCGCAGATCGCCTTTTCCACCGCCGTTTCCGCTTTGGCGCAGTCGAAACTGGCGGCGCCGGCTTGGTCCCTGAGAAGAAGCAGGCCGGTGGCACAAACAAGGACACGGGAAAGGCGCACTGGAAAACTTCCTTCGCTTAAGGGTCGGTTGGCAAGTGAAGTAAGTCGCCAACCCGTCGCCACAACACCTCCCGTGTCGCCGGAGCCACGGTGATGATCTGGCGCTCCAGTGTCGCGCGCAAGGCCGGTCCCATGTGCTCTTCCGGCATGGGCGTATAACCGTGGCGGCGGAACCAGGGGCCGTTCCAGGGTGGCGCCTGGAAGGTGGTCAGCGTCAGGGCCTCGGCGCCCAGGGCGCGGGCGTGGCTCAATGCCTGGGCCAGCAGGGCGCCACCAACGCCCCGGCCGCCGGCCTCGGGCATCACCGAAATATTGGCGATGTAAAGCTGATCGTCCTGGGGCTGCAGCAGGATGAAACCGGCGGTTCGTCCCGCGTGCTCGGCCACCCACACCGTGCCGACCGCCAGGCGCTCCCGCGCGATGGGCGGGCGGGCGGCGACAAAGGCCAGGTCCGGCCAGGTGGTGTAGCGGCGGCGGGCGGCGGCCTCCAGCGTTTGCAGGGCGGGCAACTCACCGGCTTCAGGCGCGCGTAGCCTCACGCTCACTGCTCAGGGCGCCTGCTATGCGCCGCCACCCAGTCGGTGATCAGGTCCAGGGCCACGGGTGCGATCGTTTCGGGGATACGGGCGTATTCGGTTGGGGCGCCGGTGTCGGCGGTTTGGAACATGTGGTTCAGGCCCGGCACCTCGCGCGCCTCGGCCTTGGGGTCGTCGGCCAGGGCGGCGCGCAGGGCCGGCAGGTTTTCGGAGGCTGAGACCTGCAAATCCTTGGACCCCACCAGGGCCAGAACGGGCAGGCGCAGGGTGCGCAGCGCGGGGGCGGGATCATAGGTCAGGAACCAGCGGTACCAGGGCTTGGTCACCGCCTCGATCACCGCTTCGGACGTGGCGATGCGGTTGTCGCCGCCCATCATGCCGCCCTGCAGCAGGATGCGCAGGCGGGCGCGGGCGCGTTCCGGATCCGACTCGTCCTTCACGATGGCGTACTCGCGCCGGTCCATGTCCACCAGGCGCTCGGCCCCGGACGCCCCCACGCCGGTGGCGCCGGCGATCAGGCGCTTCTGGCTCAGCAGGATGGTCTCCCCATCCACGCCCGGGCCTGCCATCAGCACCAGCCAGGCGATGGTGGGGTCGCGGCTGGCCACCATGGGGGCGATCAGCCCGCCCTCGCTGTGGCCGATCAGGCCGATGCGGCGCGGGTCGATGTCGGCGCGGCCGCGCAGATAGGCGACGCCGGCGGCGGCGTCGGTGGCGAAGTCGGGCGTGGTGGCGGCGTCGAAATCACCGGTGGACTGGCCGACGCCGCGGTCGTCCACCCGCAGCACGGCGATGCCGCGCCGGGTCAGCGCGTCGGCCAGCACCAGGAAGGGCTTGTGGCCCTCGATGGTCTCATCACGGTCCTGGGGGCCCGACCCGGTGATGAGCAGCGCGGCCGGAAACGGGCCCTTGCCCGGCGGCAGGGTCAGGGTGCCGGCCAGCCGGACGCCGGCTGCGGCCGGGTTGTCATACGCCACGCTGACCGTGCGATAGGGAAAGGGCGGATGGGGTACCTGGGGCCGCGCCTGTTCCGCTTGGATCTGCGCCGTGGTCAGGCGGGTCAGGGCCAGCGGGCGGGACTGGCGGGCCTGCCGCCAGGTGCCAGTCAGGGTCTGCCCGTCCGCCGACAGCGTGCCGGTATAGCCGCCCAGCACGGCCGGTATGTCGAAGGTGACCGTGTCGCCCTCGCGGCTGACGCTGGGGATGGGCAAGCCCAGAACCTGCTGGTCCACGCTGTCCAGCGTGCCGGCCAGGGCGGGGGCGCCGCCGGGGCCGGGCACGGTGGTGACATGGAACTCCAGCCGCAGGCGGGTCAGCCCGGTGTCCAGCGTGCCCCGCCAGTCGCCGGTCAGGGCGGCGGCGGGTGCCGCCGGTGCCTGGGATGGGGGCGGTGCCGCCCCCGCGGCATCAGGCGGGGGGCCGCCGGCGCAGGCGGCCCACAGCATCACCGTCATCCGCTTCCAAGCCCGTCGTCGCACCGTCCAGAGCCCTTCGCCAACTGGTCGTCCCGACATAAGCGTGGGGTCGACGGGCGCCGCTGTCCAGGGGGCAAGAGGTGGTGTGGCAGTGGGACGGGCCTCAGCCGCAAGGATCAGGCGATGGCGGCGGCCCGCCGGATACCGGGACGGAAACGGCGGGTCGCCAGGATGCCGGTCCCCACGAACAGCAGCAGCAGGATGCCTTCCGCGGCGCCGAAGGGTGGCTCGCTGCCCGTGGGGGCCAGCGCGTGCAGGGCCGGCACCTTCAGGAAGGATTGGGCCACGGCCACGAAGGCCAGCAGGAAGACGCTGGCGGTCAGGCTGGCGGCGTATATCCACCGCCAGGCCCCGCGCAGGCCGAAGGCGTAAAGGGCCGCGATGGCCACCGCCAGGATCAGCAGCGACAACGCCCCCACGCCATGCGAAGGCAGGAAGCCGCTGAAGGGGAAGCCGAAGCCGGTGAGGTCGGTCAGGACGGCTGCCGCCAGGTAGACGGCGGTCAGCGCCGGCGGCACCCGGCTGCTGAACAGGCCGCTGAGCAACAGCAGTCCCGCCGCCAAGGCCAGCAGGCTGAGATCGGTATGGAAACCCACATAGCTGGTCGGATCGAACATGGCTTGCTCCCCTTGGTCGAAAGGGCGGTTCCCTGCCACCCATCCCCAATCTGCCACCCTCCGTCATGCGCGGTCTTGTATCGGCCGACCCTCTTCATGGATCATGCGCACGGGATGCGGGGCCCCGGCAGCGAGGCCCCTCTGCCTACGAAACAGGCTGCGGGCGGGATGCGGTCAACAGGATCGCGCCCCGCTTTCGGGAGAGGGCGCCGCACGGCATGATCGACAAGCTGGAATTCTTCATCGCGCTGGCCCGGGAACAGCATTTCGGCCGCGCGGCGGAGGCCTGCGGCGTCACTCAGCCCACCCTGTCGGCCGGCCTGAAACAGCTGGAGGACCAGCTGGGCGTGCTGCTGGTCAATCGTGGCGCGCGCTACATGGGCCTGACGCAGGAGGGGGAGCGGGTGCTGGACTGGGCCCGCCGCATCGTGGGCGACGCCCGCGCCATGCGGCAGGAGGTGCGGGCCCTGCGCCACGGCCTCAGCGGCCACCTGCGCATCGCGGTCATCCCCACGGCGCTGGCCATGGTGCCCATCCTGACCACGCCCTATCGCGAGCGGCACCCGGGCGTGAAGTTCACCGTGCTGTCGCGCACCTCCATCGAGATTTTGCATCTGCTGGAAGGGCTGGAGATCGACGCCGGCCTGACCTACTTGGACAACGAACCCCTGGGCCGGGTGCGCACCGTACCCCTGTACCGCGAACAGTACCGCCTGCTGATCTCCCGCGACAGCCCGCTGGGCGCCCGTGCCCAGGTCAGCTGGGCCGAGGTGGGGGAGATACCGCTGTGCCTGCTGACACCGGACATGCAGAACCGGCGGATCATCGACCGGCTGTTGGCCATCGCCGGCGCCACGTCGGCGCCGACCCTGGAATCCAATTCCATGATCGTGCTGTTCTCGCACGTGCGCACGGGCAAGTGGGCCAGCATCATGCCCGAGGTGCTGACCACGGCTTTCAACTTCCCGGAGGAGATCCGGGCCATCCCCATCGTCGACCCGGCGGCGGTGCATGACATCGGCCTGGTGGTGCCCTATCGCGACCCCATGACGCCCCTGACCGCCGCCTTGGTGGCCGAGGCCAAGAAGGTGGCCCGCACCTTTGGCGAGCCCATGGCTCCCTGACCGCAAAAAAGGAACCCCCCGGGGCGGTGGCCGCTCCGGGGGTTCCTCCATATGATGCCCGGCGCTCGGGCGGTACTCAGTTCGACGCCACCAGCTTCTGGCGGACGTCGGCCAGCAGGGCCCGGGCCTCGGCGCGGCGTCCGGCGTCCCACACGGGCTGGGTCACGGACACCGGCGCCTCCAGGGCGTGGGCCAGCACCTTGGCCGAGCGCTCGTACTCACCCTGCTGCGACAGGAACTCGCCGTAGAAGTAGTTGGACTCCAGCCCGTTGGGGCTCAACGCGATGCCGCGCTCCAGGTACTTGCGCGCCTTGCTGTCGCTGCCGAAGCCGATGGGGAAGCCCGGCATCAGGTAATAGAGCGAGCCCAGGTTGACCGCCGACGCGCCGTCCAGGGCGGTGGGGTCGATCCTGTCGGCCTGTTCGAACAGGTCGCGGGCCTTGCGCACCAGCTCCAGCGAGCCGGCGTTCTGCTCATAGCCGGCGATGCTGCCCAGGATCAGGGCGGTGCTGATCATCGGCTCGGCGCGGCCCGGGTAGCGGGTCTGCAGGTCGGTGGCGCGGACCAGCAGATCCCGCATCTTCTGGGCCTGGGCCTTGTCGTCGTGCATCTGGTACTTGATGACCGACCAATCGCGCAGCAGCTGCGTCACGTCCTGCGTCATCGCCGGGTCAGTGGGCTGGGCCGCCGCCGGGGCCGCCGCCATCACCGAAGCCGGGCTGTCGACCGAGGCGGCCTGCACCGCAATCGGGGCCGCCAGCATCAGGCTCAGCAAGGTTGAGGTCGCAACAAAAACACGCGCACGCATAATCCACGTCCCAGTGACGGGCGTCCTAGTTGGGCGTCCTATATGGTTTCGATGTGCCGCGGGCGGGCCGAAGCAGGCCAGGCGGCGTGATAGAAGTTTTCTATCGCAACATGGAACGGCTTCGTTGATTATGTTCCGGCGATAGCCAACTTCTAATGACAGGGAGAATGCCTGAGAAGTGAGGCCGCTGCTGTGACGTCTGCCACAACAAGTACCCCGTGGGACCGTGAAAAGGCCGCTGAAGTCATTGCGGCGCACCAAAATCTTGAAGGGCCAGCATTGCCGATACTGCATGCCTTGCAGGAGACCTTCGGCCATGTGCCCGAGGACGCGGTGCCCTTGCTTGCGGACGCGCTGAACCTTTCCCGCGCCGATGTTCACGGAATTGTAAGCTTTTACCACGACTTTAGAGAGGCGCCCGCCGGTCGCCACGTGGTGAAGCTGTGCCGGGCCGAGGCGTGCCAGTCCATGGGCGGTCATGCCTTGGCGGAAGGCCTGCTGCGCCGCCTGGGCCTGGACTGGGGCGGCACCACCGGCGACGGCCAGGTGACGATTGAGCCTGTCTATTGCCTGGGGCTGTGCGCCTGCGCCCCGGCGGCCCTGATCGACGGCCGCCCCCTGGGCCGCCTGAACCGCGAACGCCTGGACGCCGCCGTGAACGAGGCCCGCAACGATTGGTCGACGCCATGAGCACCCGCATCTTCATTCCCCGCGACGTGGCCGCCCTGGCGGTGGGCGCCGACGAGGTCGCGCGCGCCGTGGCGGCGCAGGCCGCCGCCCTGGGCACCGCCGTCACCATCGTGCGCACCGGCTCGCGCGGTCTGTTCTGGCTGGAACCGATGGTGGAGGTGGAAACCCCCTTGGGCCGCATCGCCTACGGCCCGGTGCAGGCCGGCGACGTGGCCGCCCTGTTCACCGCCGGCTGGCTGACGGGCGCCACGCACCCCCTGCGCGTCGGCCGGCCGGAGGACCATCCCTTCCTGGCCCGCCAGACGCGGCTGACCTTCGCCCGCTGCGGCATCGTCGATCCCCTGTCGGTGGAGGATTACAAGGCGGCCGGCGGCTATCGTGGCCTGGCCAAGGCCATCGAAGTGGGCGGGGCCGCCACGGTGGAGGCGGTGACCAAGTCCGGCCTGCGCGGTCGCGGCGGCGCCGGCTTCCCCACCGGCATCAAGTGGAAGACGGTGCGCGATGCCATCTCTGACCAGAAGTACGTCGTCTGCAACGCGGATGAGGGCGACAGCGGCACCTTCGCCGACCGCATGATCCTGGAGGGCGACCCCTTCTGCCTGATCGAGGGCATGACCATCGCCGGCCTGGCGGTGGGCGCCACGCGGGGCTACATCTACTCCCGTTCCGAATACCCACACGCCAACGCCACCATGCGGGCGGCGCTGGACATCGCCCGCGCCGCCGGCCTGCTGGGCCGTGACATCCTGGGCTCCGGCCTGGAGTTCCACCTGGAACTGCGCGTGGGGGCCGGCGCCTATGTCTGTGGCGAGGAAACGGCGCTGCTGGAAAGCCTGGAGGGCAAGCGCGGCGTGGTGCGGGCCAAGCCGCCGCTGCCGGCGCTGAAGGGCCTGTTCGGCCGGCCCACCGTGGTCAACAACCTGCTGTCCCTGGCCACCATCCCCGTCATCATGGATCTGGGCGCGCAATACTACGCCGACTTCGGCATGGGCCGGTCGCGCGGCACCATGCCCATCCAGCTGGCCGGCAATGTCCTGCATGGCGGCCTGTTCGAGACGGCCTTCGGCCTGACCCTGGGCGAGATCGTGATGGAGGTGGGCGGTGGCACCAATAGCCGCCGGCCGGTCCGCGCGGTGCAGGCGGGTGGTCCCCTGGGCGCTTACCTGCCGCCCAGCCAGTTCGACACCCCTTATGATTACGAGGCCTTCGCCGCGCGTGACGCCCTGATCGGCCACGGCGGTCTGGTGGTGTTCGACGACACGGTGGACATGGCCCACATGGCGCGCTTCGCCATGGAGTTCTGCGCGGAGGAATCCTGCGGCAAGTGCACGCCCTGCCGCATCGGTTCCACCCGGGGGGCGGAGGTGGTGGACCGCATCCTGGCGGGCCGCGACGTGGCGGCCAACATCGCGCTGCTGGAAGACCTGTGCAACACCATGAAGTTCGGATCGCTGTGCGCGCTGGGGGGCTTCACGCCCTATCCGGTGTTGAGCGCCGTCCGTCATTTCCCCGAAGACTTTCATACGCGCAATTCCCCGGGCCGGCCTCTGCCGGCCGCGGCAGAGTGAAGGAGGGTCCGGCCATGGGCTTGGTTCCTGAGATCGACTACGGCACCCCGCATCCCCGCGGCCTGAAGGGCGACACCGACGCCAAGATGGTCACCCTGACCATCGACGGCGAGACGGTGACGGTGGCGGAGGGCACCTCCATCATGCGCGCCGCCATGGACAGCGGCGTCACCATTCCCAAGCTGTGCGCCACCGACACGCTGGACGCCTTCGGCTCCTGCCGGCTGTGCCTGGTGGAAATCCAGGGTCGGGCGGGCACGCCCGCCTCCTGCACCACGCCGGTGGCCCCGGGCATGGTGGTATCCACGCAGACGGAACGGCTGAAGCGCCTGCGCAAGGGGGTGATGGAGCTGTACATCTCCGACCACCCGCTGGATTGCCTGACCTGTGCCGCCAATGGCGACTGCGAGCTGCAGGACATGGCCGGCGCCGTGGGTCTGCGCGAGGTGCGTTATGGCATGGAGGGGGCTAACCACCTGGGCCAAGCCAAGGACACCTCCAACCCCTATTTCACCTTCGACCCGTCGAAGTGCATCGTCTGCTCCCGCTGCGTGCGGGCCTGCCAGGAGGTACAGGGCACCTTCGCACTGACCATCCAGGACCGGGGCTTCGCCAGCAAGGTCTCGGCCGGCATGGACGAGGATTTCATGGACAGCGAGTGCGTCAGCTGCGGCGCCTGCGTCCAGGCCTGTCCCACGGCCACCCTGATGGAAAAGTCGGTCATCGAGATCGGCCAGCCGGAGCATTCCGTCGTCACCACCTGCGCCTATTGCGGCGTGGGCTGCAGCTTCAAGGCGGAGATGCGCGGGACTGAGCTGGTGCGCATGGTCCCCTACAAGGACGGCGCCGCCAACCGCGGCCATTCCTGCGTGAAGGGCCGCTTCGCGTGGGGTTACGCCACCCACCGCGAGCGCATCCTGAAGCCCATGATCCGGTCCAAGATCACCGACCCGTGGCGCGAGGTGTCGTGGGAAGAGGCCATCAACTACACCGCGTCGGAATTCAAGCGCATCCAGGATAAATACGGCCGCGCCTCGGTCGGCGGCATCACCTCCTCCCGCTGCACCAATGAGGAGACGTATCTGGTGCAGAAGCTGGTGCGCGCCGGCTTCGGCAACAACAACGTCGACACCTGCGCCCGCGTCTGCCACTCCCCCACCGGCTACGGCCTGGGCACGGCCTACGGCACCTCCGCCGGCACCCAGGACTTCGACAGTGTCGAGGATACCGACGTCGTCATGGTCATCGGGGCCAACCCCACCGATGGCCACCCGGTGTTCGGTTCCCGCCTGAAGAAGCGGCTGCGCCAAGGCGCCAAGCTGATCGTTGTCGATCCGCGCCGCATCGACCTGGTGAAGACCCCACACGTGGAGGCGGCCCACCATCTGCCGCTGCGTCCCGGCACCAACGTCGCCGTGGTCACTGCCATCGCCCATGTCATCGTCACCGAGGGCCTGGTGAATGAGGCCTTCGTGCGCGAGCGCTGCGACTGGGACGAGTTCCAGGACTGGGCGGCCTTCGTCGCCGAGGAGCGGCACAGCCCCGAGGCCATCGCCGAGTATACCGGCGTGCCGGCGGCCGAGCTGCGCGCCGCCGCCCGCCTCTACGCCACCGGCGGCAACGCCGCCATCTACTATGGTCTGGGGGTGACGGAGCACAGCCAGGGCTCCACCACCGTCATGGCCATCGCCAACCTGGCCATGGCCACGGGCAATCTGGGCCGGCGCGGCGTGGGCGTGAACCCGCTGCGCGGCCAGAACAACGTCCAGGGCAGCTGCGACATGGGCTCCTTCCCCCATGAGCTGCCGGGCTACCGCCATGTCCACGACGACGCCACCCGCGCCATTTTCGAGGACATGTGGGGCGTGACCCTGGAAAGGGAGCCGGGCCTGCGCATTCCCAACATGCTGGACGCGGCCGTCGACGGCACCTTCAAGGGCCTGTACGTCCAGGGTGAGGACATCGTGCAGTCCGATCCCGACACCCATCACGTCACCGCTGGCCTGGAGGCCATGGAGTGCGTGGTGGTGCAGGACCTGTTCCTGAATGAGACGGCGAACTACGCCCATGTCTTCCTGCCCGGCTCCACCTTCCTGGAGAAGGATGGCACCTTCACCAACGCGGAACGGCGCATCAACCGCGTGCGCCGGGTCATGCCGCCGCGCAACGGCTACGCCGACTGGGAAATCACCCAGATCCTGTCCAACGCCCTGGGCTATCCCATGACTTACAGCCACCCGGCGGAGATCATGGCGGAGATCGCGGCCACCACCCCGGGCTTCCGCAACGTGACCTACGAGATGCTGGACGAACGCGGCTCCGTCCAGTGGCCGTGCAACGACGACGCGCCCGAAGGCACGCCCATCATGCACATCAACGGCTTCGCCCGCGGCAAGGGCAAGTTCGTGCTGACGGAATACATTCCCACGGATGAACGCACGGGCGCCCGCTTCCCCCTGCTGCTGACCACCGGCCGTATCCTCAGCCAGTACAATGTCGGCGCGCAGACCCGGCGTACGGCCAACAGCGAATGGCATAAGGAGGACAGGCTGGAGATCCACCCGCACGACGCGGAGAACCGTGGCGTGCGCGACGGCGACTGGGTAAAGCTGCAAAGCCGCGCGGGTGAAACCACGCTGCGCGCCCTGATCACCGACCGGGTGTCGCCCGGCGTGGTCTACACCACCTTCCACCACCCCATGACCCAGGCCAACGTGATCACCACCGACTATTCCGACTGGGCCACCAACTGCCCCGAATACAAGGTGACGGCGGTGCAGGTCAGCCCCAGCAACGGCCCGTCCGACTGGCAGGAGAAGTACAAGACCCACAGCGACCTCAGCCGCCGCATCGTTGGCACGGATGCCGCTGAATGACGGACCGCGTGACGCCGGTGCCGCAAGCCCTGCCGGATGCCAGCCGCCCGGTCACCCGGGTGGCCTGGCGCGATGGCGTTCCCCTGGACGGGGACCGCGTGGTGGCGGAGGAGACGGCGGTGGCCATCAGCTACGACAGTGCGGCCTACGCCGTGCTGATGGCGACCCCGCGCGACCTGGAAGACTTCGCCCTGGGCTTCAGCGTGACCGAGGGCATCATCACCGGCCGTGCGGACATCGCCGACCTGGACCTGGTGGTGGTGCCGGAAGGGGTGAACGTCCGCCTGTGGCTGGCCAAAACCCCGGGGGAGGCGCTGGAACGCCGTCGCCGTCGCCTGGCCGGGCCCATGGGCTGCGGCCTCTGTGGCCTGGAAAGCCTGGCGGAGGCGACACGGGCCCTGCCGGTGGTGCCGCAGGGCTTCACCATCGATGCGACCCAGGTGGCCGCCGCGCGCGACGACCTGGCCAACCATCAGCCGCTGTTCGAGGAGACGCGGGCCGTCCACGCCGCCGGCTTCTGGCTCGCCGGTTCAGAAGGCCAGCCCGGCCGCATGGTGGCGGTGCGCGAGGACGTGGGCCGCCACAACGCGCTGGACAAGCTGGCGGGCGCCTTGATCCGGGGCGGTGTCGACGCCGCGTCCGGCCTGGTGGTGATGAGCAGCCGGGTGTCGGTGGAACTGGTGCAGAAGGCGGCCGCCATGGGCGTGCCGGTGCTGGTGGCGGTCTCCGCCCCCTCCGCCCTGGCCATCCGCACGGCCGAGGCCGCCGGCATCACGCTGGTGGCGGTGGCCCGCCGAGACGGGTTCGAGGTTTTCACCCATGCCGGCCGGATCGTGCCGGGCGATGGGGCGGAAGCGAAGCAAGGGAATACACGGCATGTCGCCTGACAAGCTGGTCTATATGGCCAATCAAATCGGCAAGTTCTTCACCTCCCAGCCGGGCGACAAGGCGGCGGCCGGCATCGCCAACCACATCGCCAAGTTCTGGGAACCCCGGATGCGCCAGGCGATCCAGGCGCATGTGGCCCAGGGCGGTGGCGGATTGGACCCAGAGGTGCTGAAGGCGGTGGAAAGTCTGCCCAAAGTAAATTAGACTATCTGTGTAGAATAAAAACAGTAGGCCGGGGGAATTGGTGGCGTTCCTGAAAGGAGCGGCTATCTGCTTTTTGCTGTCTTAAAATAAAGCGGGAGACGTCAATGAGTGTGGCAACTTCGGGCCCCACGGGAGGAAGCTCGTCCGGCTCGATCCTGGATCGCGAAAGGATAGTCGCAAAGGCGGGTTTTAACCGGTGGCTGGTACCGCCGGCGGCGCTGGCCGTCCACCTTTGCATTGGCATGGCCTATGGCTTCAGCGTCTTCTGGCTGCCGCTATCCAAGGCCCTGACCGGCACGGATGAGGCGGCGTGCAAGGATATTTCCCTGCTGGCGGCCCTTACCACCACCACCTGCAACTGGCGGGTGGCCGACATCCAGATCATGTACACCCTGTTCTTCGTCGTCTTGGGCTCGGCGGCGGCCCTGTGGGGCGGCTGGCTGGAACGGGTCGGTCCCAGACGCGCCGGTGTCGTCGCCACCTTCTGCTGGTGCGGCGGCATGGTGGTTTCGGCCATCGGCATCATGGTGCATCAGCTGTGGCTGGTCTGGCTGGGCGGCATCATCGGCGGCGTGGGCCTGGGGCTGGGATACATCTCGCCCGTCTCCACCCTCATCAAATGGTTCCCCGACCGGCGCGGCATGGCGACGGGCATGGCCATCATGGGCTTCGGCGGCGGTGCCATGATCGGCTCCCCCCTGGCCAACATCCTGATCAATCAGTTCAAGGGCCCGGATGGCCCGGGCGTGTGGCAGACCTTCCTGGTCATGGCCGCGCTCTACTTCGTGTTCATGCTGGCGGGTTCCTTCGGCTATCGCATCCCGCCCGCCGGCTGGCGGCCGGACGGCTGGACGCCCCCTGCGGCGGCGCAGCGGGCCATGATCACCCATGGACACGTACACCTGGACAACGCGCACAAGACGCCGCAGTTCTGGCTGATCTGGGCGGTGCTGTGCCTGAACGTCAGCGCCGGCATCGGCGTCATCGGCATGGCCTCCCCCATGTTGCAGGAAATCTTCGCCGGCAAGCTGATCGGCCACCCCGAACTGGGCTTCGACCAGCTGGACCCGGGGCAGAAGGTGGCCATCGCCACCATCGGCGCAGCCTTCGCTGGCTTGATCTCGCTGTTCAACATCGGTGGCCGCTTCTTCTGGGCCTCCATGTCGGACAAGCTGGGCCGCAAGATGACCTATTGCGTCTTCTTCGTCCTCGGCCTGGTGCTGTACGCGGCGGCGCCCAGCCTGGCCCGCGCCGGCAGCGTGGCGCTGTTCGTGCTGGCCGTCGGCGTCATCCTATCCATGTACGGCGGTGGTTTCGCCACCGTGCCGGCCTATCTCGCCGACATCTTCGGAACCCAGTTCGTGGGCGCCATCCACGGACGGCTGCTGACCGCCTGGTCGGTGGCGGGCATCGTCGGCCCCATCCTGGTCGGCTACATCCGCGAGGCAGAGCTGGCGCTGAAGGTGCCGAAGGATCACGTCTACGACGTCACCTTCTACGTCCTGGCCGTGTTCCTGATCATCGGCCTGTTGTGCAACCTGGCCATCAAGCAACTGGCGTCCCGGTGGTTCATGAGCGACGCCCAGGTCGCGGCCCTGCAGGCCAAGACGGCGACCGCCAACGCCGCCGGTGGTTCGTTCGGCATCGGCCGGGGCGGCCTGAACGGCCCGGCCATGCTGGCTTGGCTGGCGGTGGGCCTGCCCATCCTGTGGGGCGTGTGGACCACCCTGCAGAAGGCGGCGCCGCTGTTCAACTGATGCGCTGAAAAGTGAAGGGGCGGCACCGTTAGGCACCGCCCCTTTTCTTTACCCGCCCTTTTTGTCCCTAGCCCGCGACTGCGGGCGCCGGAGCTTTCCGGGGAGCGGAGCGGACTGGAAAGCGAGGATGGCAAGGGCCCGGATGGGCCCGCCCGCAGGGCATCCCAAAAATTACTGCGCCGTCCAGCCGCCATCCATGGGCAGGGGCACGCCGGTCATCTGGGCGGCGGCGTCGGTGCAGAGGAAGGCGGCCAGCTCGCCCAGCTCTTCCGGCGTGGTGAACTTCTTGGACGGCTGCTTTTCCGACAGCAGCTTCAGCTCGGCATCCTTCTCGCTGATGCCGTCCTTGGCCGCCATGTCCTTGATCTGCTTTTCCACCAGCGGCGTCAGCACCCAGCCGGGGCAGATGGCGTTGGCGGTGATGTCGATCTCGGCCGTTTCCAGGGCCGCCACTTTGGTCAGGCCGACGACGCCGTGCTTGGCCGCGACATAGGCCGCCTTGTGCGGGCTGGCCACCAGGCCGTGGGCGGAGGCGATGTTGATCAGCCGGCCCCAGCCCTGCTTCTTCATGTAGGGCAGGGCGTAGTGCATGCCCCAGAACACGCCGGACAGGTTGATGGCGATGATGGCGTTCCACTTGTCCTCGGGGAAATCCTCGATGGCCGCCGTGTACTGGATGCCGGCGTTGCTGACCAGCACGTCGATGGACCCGAAGGTTTCCACCGTGGTGTCGATCATCTCCTTGATGGAGGACGGCTTGGAGATGTCGGCGGCGTTGTAGGCGGCGCGCACGCCGAACTCGCTTTCCAGGCCGCTGCGGATCTTCTCGATCTCCGCCGCGTCGCCGAAGCCGTTCAGCATGATGTTGGCGCCCTTGGAGGCCAGGACGCGGGCGATGCCCAGGCCGATCCCGCTGGTGGAACCGGTGACGACGGCGGATTTACCCTTCAGCATGACTACCCCTATAAGTTGAGGATGTTCGGTGAATCTCGATTCCGTTGGCATCGCGCGGCCGACCATGGCGGCCGCACCATGTGCCTGGTATGCCGCCTTGATATAAGGCCATGTGTGCGCCGCCGAAAGCCCCGCCCACGGCCTAAGCCGTTGTCATAGGCCGATTGCCGCCGGAATCTACAAATCAGGGCATCCGGTTCTGGTGCACCGGCGTCCTGGCATGCGGCGCCCGCGCATCACCGGTTGCCGGGTCATCACATAACTGTCACCGTCTAGGGATATTACTGAAGAACACACTCTTTATTGCGGCCTGAAGGTCCGATCCCTCCTTGATCTTGATGCCTGAAGAGCGAGAGACCGGCATCCCCCGGCAGGGAACCCAGGGGCGCCCGACCGCCGGATCCTCAGCGCCGCCCCCTGCCGCCCTGCCGGCGGAGGGGGGCGCCATCGCCTTGCCGGCCCGCTGGCGCGACGTTGTGGCGCACCTGCATCCTGTCTTCCAACCCATCGTGCAGATGCGCACGGCCCGCGTGCATGGGCATGAGGCCCTGCTGCGCGGGTGGGAGGCCGCCGGCTTCGCCAGTCTGGCGGCCCTGTTCCAGGCGGCCGTTGACGAGGGCGCGCTGCCGGCCTTGGAAGCCTACATCCAGGCTGCCGCCGTGGCCGCCTTCCTGGCGGCGGGCGGCACGGCCGAGGTGCGCCTGTTCCTGAACATCCATCCCCTGGCCCAGGGTCAGGTGCCGCCCCCGCCGCAGGGCGAGCAGGTGCACCTGGTCTATGAGACCACGGGCACGGGGCCCATTCCCACCCGTGCCGGCCGTGACGGTGGCGACCGGCGGGGCCGTGTCGACATCGCCTTCGATCGCTTCGGCGTGGGCGTGGCGGATTTCCAGCGCCTGCTGGCCAGCCCGCCCAGCTATGTGAAGATCGACCGCGCCTTCATCAGCGGCGTGGACGGCGACCAGGCCAAGCGCGCCCTGCTGGGCCAGCTGATCGGCAGCGCACACGCCCTGGGCCTGGCCACCATCGCCGTGGGCGTGGAGACCTCGCGCGAATTCTATGTCTGCCGGGATCTGGGCTGCGATCATGCCCAGGGCTTCCTGTTGGGCCGCCCCGGCGGCGGCCTGCTGGCCGAGGCCAGCGAGATCGCCGAGTCCCTGACCCGCAGCGACCGCCGCCGCCCGTCCGACGCCCGCCAGCGCCTGTTCGAGCTGATCGAACGCATCGCGCCCCTGCCGCTGGAGGCGCCCAAGGCCAAGCTGCTGGAGTATTTCGGCAACCTTGCCGCCCCGCCGGTGGTGCCGGTGGTGGATCGGGCGGGGGTGCCGCGCGGCCTGATTCGCGAACGCCACCTGAAGCCTTTCGTCTATTCGCGGTACGGCACGGAAATCCTGCGCAACCGCGCCTTCGGCAACACGCTGAAGGATTTCGTCATCCCCTGCCCGGTCTGCGACATCGGGACGCCCCTGGAACGCGTGATCGAGCTGTTCGCCGAGGCGGCGGACAGCGACGGCGTCATCATCGTCGAGGGCGGCGAGTATGTCGGCTTCCTCAGCAGCCAGTCGCTGGTGCGCCTGCTGCACGAACACCGCCTGGCCACGGCGGTGGACCAGAACCCACTGACCCGCCTGCCCGGCAACAACGCCATCACCGCCCAGGTGGAGGCGCTGGTGACGGATGGCGAGCGGGACCATGTGCTGGTCTACCTGGACTTTGACAACTTCAAGCCGTTCAACGACTATTTCGGCTTCCGCCAGGGCGATCGCGCCATCCTGATGTTCAGTGAGCAGTTGAAGGTCCAGGCCTCCGCCCTCGGCGGGTTCGCCGGCCACATCGGCGGTGATGACTTCTTCCTCTCGTGCAGCGGCCTGACCGCCGACCGGATGCGCGAACGGCTGGTGGCCTTCCTGGGCCGCTTCCGCTCCGACGCCGAAAGCCTTTACGACGTGGAAACACGCGAACGCGGGTGGTTCGAGGCCAAGGACCGCGAGGGGCGCGTGCGGCGCTATCCCTTGCTGCGGGTTAGCGCCGTCATGGTGCAGCTTGTGGCCGGCGCACCCCGTCCGGGGCTGGAAACACTTGTGGAACTGATCGCCGTCCATAAAACTGCGGCGAAGGCGGCGCCCGACAACCTGTTCCTGGTGGCAGGATGACGGATGCGGTCGTCAGCCGGCCGGCCCCGGATGTCTTGGGGCACCGGCCGGAACATAAGACATTTGGGGCGCTACTCTCGTTGGTCAGGTACTCTTTCCACCACTCGGCGGGTGATCCGGCCGGTCCCGGCGCGGCTGCGGCGGGCATGGGCGGCGCTCCGACGGACGGCGCCGACACCCCTGACGATTCGCTGGCGGGTGTTTTCCCCGGCCGCGCGCCGGGCGGTGGCGACGACGATCCCCGCGTGACCGGCTCCCGCTTCCATTGGTCGTTCTGGTCCTCCCTGTCGTTCAAGGAAGGCGTGCGCGGCGCCCTGGCCGCCCTGCTGATCGGCTTCGCCTTTTCCGCGGTGGAGATCGGCTGGGCCGCCAGCCGTGAGCGCGAAAAGGTCCTGACCATCATCGATGACATCGCCGCCCAGGTCGAGGGCAGCGCCGCCATCGCCGCGTGGAACCTGGATGCCCAGCTGGCCAACCAGGTCATCATGGACAATTTGAAGCTCCATGCCGTCTCCGGCGTGGAAATCCTGCTGAAGGATAACGAGCGGCTGGCCGGCGTGCGGCGCAAGCCGGCGCAGGACGGCTGGCTGACGGGGCCGCTGTCGCGCCTGGTGTTCGGCGACCTGTCCACCATCCGCCGCCCCTTGCGCCAACCCAACAGCCCCAATGGCGAGGTCATCGGCGAACTACGCCTGGACCTGGACCCGGTGGTGTTGGCCCGCGACCTGCTGATCCTGGCGGGCACCGGCCTGGTCAGCGGCGTGCTGCGCAACCTGCTGCTGGGCCTGGCCCTGGTGGCGGTGCTGCACCGCTACGTGACCCGGCCGCTGTTCAGCCTGGGCCGGTCCATTTCCCGCATCAATCCCGACCGTCCCATGGAAACGGCCCTGCCGTTGCCTTCGGGGCATGAGCGGGATGAGCTGGGCTACATCGCCGCGCGCACCAACGAACTGTTGGCCCGCCTGGCCGCCAGCCAGGAGGCGCAGCGCCGCATGGCCACGCGCGACCTGCTGACCGGGCTGCCCAACCGCGTGCTGCTGACGGAGGAGCTGGGCCGCTCCCTGCCCAAGGCGGAGCGCGCGGGCTATCACGTTGCCGTGTTCCACCTGGATCTGGATCGGTTCAAGACCGTCAACGAAAGCTATGGCCTGGATGTGGGCGACCGCGTGCTGCGCGAGGTGGGGGCCCGCCTGACCAGCGTGCTGCGCGCCGGCGACAGCGTGGCCCGCCTGGGCGCCGACGAATTCGCCGTGGTGGCCGAAGACATCGCCCAGCCGGAGATGGCGGCCCGCCTGGCGGAACGCATCCTGGACACCCTGGCCGCCCCCTATGCCATCGACGGCCATTCCGTGGCGCTGACCGCCAGCGTGGGCATGGCGCTGTTCCCCGGCGATGGGCGCGACCCCGAGCCGCTGCTGCGCGGCGCCGATGTCGCCATGTGCACGGCCAAGGCGGCCGGCGGGGGGCGCTACCGCTTCTTCGCGCGGGAGATGATGGACCGGGCCGTGGCCCGCCTGCACAACGAGACGGCGCTGCGCCGCGCCATTGAGGAAAACCAGTTCGTCCTCTACTACCAGCCCAAGCTGGAGACGCTGACCCGCAAGCTCAGCGGGGTGGAGGCGCTGCTGCGCTGGCAGAAGCCGGACCGGCTGGTCATGCCGGGCGACTTCATTCCGCTTGCGGAAGAAACCGGGTTGATCGTGCCCATCGGCGCCTGGGTGCTGCGCACGGCCTGCGAACAGGCGGCGCGCTGGCTGGCGGCGGGGCACGCCGTGCCCGTCTCCGTCAACGTCTCCGCCCGCCAGTTGCAGGAGGCGGGACTGGTCGACCTGGTGGCGGACTGCCTGGCCAAGTCCTATCTGCCGCCCGAGTTGCTGAACATCGAGATCACCGAGACCAGCATGATGCGCGACCTGGACCACAGCGAGGCGCTGCTGGCGCGCCTGCGCGACCTGGGCGTGGGCATCAGCGTCGACGATTTCGGCACGGGTTATTCGTCGCTGGCCTACCTGCGCCGCCTGCCGGTGACGGCGCTGAAGCTGGATCGCTCCTTCGTGAACGACATCCCCGCCGAAACCGCCATCGCCACGGCGGTGCTGGACCTGTCACGCAGCTTCGGCCTCAAGACCGTGGCCGAGGGCGTGGAGACGGAGGAGCAATGGCACTGGCTGGCCCAGCAGGGCTGCGCCGAGGTTCAGGGCTTCCTGTTCGCCCGGCCCATGCCGGTGGATCTGGTGGAGCGCGACTTCCTGCAGGGCTGAGCCTCGCGCCGAAGAAATGTTAAGCGGCCATACAACCATAGGACAATACGCCGGCTTCCGCCGCGGGCGTACCTTGGCGCATCCCATAGCCTGAACCAAAGCCAGGACGACGCCATGATCAAAGTCAGCGTGCTGTACGCCAACGAACCCGGCGCCCGCTTCGACCACGATTACTACAGGGACCGCCATATGCCGCTGGTCCAGGAAAAGCTGGGCGCCGCCTGCCTGTTCTATACGGTGGACAAGGGCCTGACCGGTGCCCCGCCCAGCGAAGCGCCGGCCTATGTCGCCATGTGTCACATCTTCGCCGAGTCCGCCGACAGCTTCTGGGCCGCCTTCGGGCCCGTGGCCGAGGAGATCGTGGCCGACATCGCCAACTACACCACCCTGTCGCCGACCATCCAGGTGAGCGAGGTGGTGGTCGGCGCCGGTCGCGGCTGACATCCGGTCCGCGTCGGCTTCATCCCCGGGGCAGCGGGGCGTTCGCCAGTTCCACCACCAGGCAGCAGCCGTCCAGGCGGGTGTGGTCGTAATAGGCGCGTCCGTCGTGCAGTTCCGCGATGCGCCGCACCAGATAGAGGCCGACGCCGATGCCGGGCACGCGCTCGGCCGATGACAGGCGCACGAACTTGCCGAAGATGCGCTCCCGGTCGGCAGGCGGCACGCCGGCGCCGGCGTCGATCACCCGCACGGTGCTACGCGTGGCCGTCTGGGCCAATTCCACCCGGATGGGTTGGCCGGGCGGGCCGTACTTGGCGGCATTTTCCAACAGGTTGAGGATGGATGTCTTGAGGAGGGCCGGGTCGCCCTGAATCTCGTTCGGCACCACGCCTTCCAACCGCACCGCCTGCTCGGGGTGCGATGCGCGCAGGGACCGGACGGCTTCGGCCACCACCTCTTCCAGGATCAGCGACTGGGTTTCCAGGTGCAAGCCGGGCGAGCGGTCGGTCTCGCGACGCAGGCCGACCTCGATGATCTCCACCAGGCGGTCCACGGCCCGGCCCATGCGCTTCAGCAGGTCATGGCCCTTGGCGCCCTCCGCCAAGGCGGCGGAGCCCTTGATCTGCAGGATGTCGATGCCGGTGCGGATGATGGACACCGGCGTGCGGTATTCGTGCGACACCATGTCGATGAACTGGATCTGCTCGCGCACCGCCTGGCGCTCGGCGGCCAGGGCCTCCTCAAGGCTTTCCTTGGCGGCCGACAGCTCGCGGGTGCGCAGCGCCACCATGTCCAGGGCCCGCTGCTCGGCATGGACGGAGGCCGACAGGGCGGCGGCCTGCGCCTCCTTCCGCTCCTTTTCCGACCGGCGCACGCGCGACGCGATGGCGATGTTCATCAGGATCATGTGCACCAGAGACGCCGCCTGTGACGCCGCCTCGGTCAGGCTGATCTCGGGGATCACGCCCAGGGTGCGCATGAAGCCCATCAGGGCCGCCATGCAGGCGGCGCCGAAGGCCAGGCTGTACATCAAGGCGCCGGGGTGTCCCCGCCGCGCCAGCCGGATGGCGCTGCCGATATAGATGAACATATAGGCTGACGTGACCGTGGCCAGCGTGGCGCCGGCCATCGTGTAATAGCCGGCGACGGTGGCGACGATGCCCAGGGCGCCCAGGATGATGGGGATGCGGTTCAGCAGGCTGATCAGCGGCAGGGTGCGCCGCAGGTTCAGGAATTCCTCCGTCAGCAGGGCGCCGGCCAGGATGCCGCCGCAGACGCTGGTGCCGGTGATAAGGTTGGCCAGCTTGGGCGCGGGCCCGGGGAGGATCTGCGCCAGCGCGCCGAAAGATCCGAACGCCAGTCCGATCAGGCTGATCAGATATAGGGCGTAGTAGAAGTAAACCCGCTCCTGCAGCCAATAACTATGGATGAGGTTGGAGATCAGCACCGCCACAGCCATGCCCAGCACGAAGCCCAACCAGATGGACTGCACGCTGACATGGTTCATCAGCGGGATCAGGCGGTAGATTTGGCCGCTGAGGATGGTGGCGCTGGTGGTGTGGACATGGACATAGATCCAGGCCTGGCCGGCGCCATGGAACACCAGCGGCTGGGTGAAGCTGCGAAAGCGCAGCATGCGGTTGGCCGTGGGCTCGCTGTCGCCCTGCACCGTCCTGGCATAGGCTTCGGCCGGTGGCGGTGGCGCGTCGGCCGCCGTGTAGGCGACGTCGGTTTCCACCGTGTCGAGGAAGCTGGGCAGAAGCTCCAGGTACCAGGTGTCGTCGCTGTCCGGGGGCCGCGCGATGCGCATCCTGACCCAGGTATCGGTCAGGGTGAAGCCGCGGTTGAGGTTGCCGGCCAGGGGTTGGAAGCGGCGGCTGGCCTCACCGGCCGTCACGTCGGCCAGGGTCAGCGACCCATCAGGGTCGACCAGGAATTCGAGGTGGCCGGCAATGGGCAGCGTCCGTGTTTCGGTTCCCAGGCGTAGCGGCGGCGCCGTCCAGCCGTCGGGGCCCGCTCCCGCCCGCGCGGGCGGGGCGCACAGCAGCGCCAAGGCGACAATAATGCACAGCCATAGCCACCCGCCCCGTGGCCACCCGCCCCGAGACCATCCGCTGGGTCGTCGCCAAGCGGGCGCTGCGGGGGACGGGGCGGTGGCGGTCATGGTGCGGTGGGGGACTACAGCTGCTTGATGGGGGCGGAGAACAGGTAACCCTTGGCATGGACGGTCTGGATAGGGAAGGCCTCACCCACCGCGGCCTCGATTTTCCGCCGCAGACGGCTGACCAGGGCATCCAGGCCCCGGCTGCCTTGCACCGTGTTGGCGTAGTCCAGCATTTCCAGCAGGGCGGTGCGGTCCACCGCCCGGCCCGGGTCCTGGGTCAGGGCCACCACCAGGTCGAATTCCTTGGCGGTCAGGCGCACGGGCAGGCCGCGCGGCGACAGCACGGACCAGCGCGCATTGTCCAGGACCCAGGGTTCGCTGGAGGACGAGGCCTGCAGGCTGGGAAGATCGTTGACGTCCGGCCCGGCGGCCAGGCGGCGCGCCAGGTTGGTGGCGGCGATGGCCAGCTCCCGGCAATCCACCGGCTTCACGAAGTACAGATCGGCGCCGCTGGTGAAGCCTTTCAGCCTATCGTCCACCCGCGACCGGGCCGTCAGGATGATCAGGCCCATGTTCGTGTTGGCGCGCAGGAAGCTGGCGATGGCGTAGCCATCCTGGTCGGGCAGGCCGATATCCAGGATGACGATGTCCGCCGGCTCCTTGGCGATCTGCTGGTACAACTCCAGGCCCGAGCCCGCCGTGGTGACCGCCAGACCTTGGCTGCTCAGGCAGTGGGCCAGTAATTCCCGAAGGTCAACATCGTCTTCCACCAAAACCACGCGCGGGGCGACGACTCCAACGCTCGCATCCAGGTCTGCCATAGAAAATCTTTTCTATTAAAAGGTTTTAGCGATGGTTCGGTTACAAATTTTTTGGGCCATGTCCCTAGATCGGCCCTGCCGCTGGAACTATTCTCAGGCGCATTCTAATTTTTCATTAATTTTATAGCAATACGATGCGTGCCGCCTCGATTCCTGGCGGGTATGTGCGCCATCATGGATGGATTTCAGCTCCCGGTGGCATGAAGGGCGTTGCCGCAGACGGCCCGGTTGTTTACGCTCACCTCTTCACGAAAAAGGTCGCCGGCCTGGACGGGACGGCGCCAAAAGAACCAGTCCGCCGGCCACGCCGGTGCCAAGGCTGGGGCATCGGGGTGCCATCAATGGGTCAGGCGAAGCAATGGACGCTGCTGCGCGCCGCCGAGCAATGCTATCGCGTTGCCGCCAGCGTGCCCTCGGGTCCTGAGCGGGACCTGTGGATCCGCCGGGGCGGCATGCTGGAGGCGGACAGCGTGGCCGCCCTGCTGACCGGTCCTTGGCCCGAGCGCTGGCCGGCCCGGCCCGTGCCGGACGATCTGCCTTATGATGAGGCCACCGAGTCTCCATCGGTTTCGTCTGTGTCGGCTGACACCGCCAAGCGCAGTCTGGTCGAATAATTTCCCGGAACCATCGCCGGCGTGTTCATTCCTGACCAACCTCTTGTTACGTGCGACGCAACGGCGCCCTGCGGTCGCCAGTAATTGACACTGGCGGATGGCTGGCAGAGTGTGCCCAGCTTATACGACGCGTCATCATCTTCGAGGTTTCTTCAAGTGACCGGCCTAGTTTCTTCCGCCGCACCCTCTTCCTCGGGCCGTTACCCCTCGGGTCGTGAATTGCTGGAGGCCATGGGCCTCGCATCGCGCCAGACCGAGCAGCGCATGGAAGCGCTGCTGCCCACCCCCGCCCGCTACATCGGCCGGGTGCAGGAAGCCGCCCGCTACGCCGTATTCGCCGGCGGTAAGCGTCTGCGCCCCTTTCTGGTGAAGTCGTCGTCCGCCCTGTTCGGCGTGTCCGAGGACAATTGGCTGCAGGCCGCCGCGGCGGTGGAGATGGTGCACACCTACAGCCTGGTGCATGATGACCTGCCCTGCATGGATGACGACACCCTGCGCCGGGGCAAGCCCACCACCCATGTCCAGTTCGACGAGGCGACGGCCCTGCTGGCCGGTGACGCCCTGCTGACCCTGGCGTTCGAGGTGCTGTCCCAGCCGGCGGCCCACGCCGACGCGGGCATCCGCTGCGCCCTGATCGCCAAGCTGGCCCAGGCCGGCGGTACGCTGGGCATGATCGGCGGCCAGATGATGGACATGGAAGCGCCGAATTCCGACTTCGGCTACGACGAAATCCTGACCCTGCAAAAGCTGAAGACGGGCGCGCTGTTCGAATTCTGCTGTGAGGCCGGCCCCATCCTGGGTGGCGCCAGCGAAGCGGAACGCGCCCTGCTGCGCGACTACGCCGCGGATTTCGGCCTTGTCTTCCAGATCTCCGACGATCTTATTGACGCCACCGGCGACGCCGGCAAGGCGGGCAAGACCGTCGGCAAGGATGAGGCCCAGGGCAAGGCGACCCTGATCTCCCTGCTGGGCCTGGACGCCGCCCGTGCCAAGGTGGTGGAACTGGCCGAGCAAGCGGCGGCCCGTCTGGATGGTTTCGGTCCGGCGGCGGATTCGTTGCGCGGCCTGCCCTTTATGCTTATCGACCGAGAGTCGTGATTTATCACGATCTATGCAAAAGTGTTTGTCTGTCACCGGCCCGTAAGAGGTCGGTTAGAATTATTTGGGAGCCGATGAATGGCGACGAAGACCCCGTTGTTGGACCAGTGTCCGACGCCTGAGCGCTTGCGCGCGCTGCGCCCTGAGCAGCTGCGTCAGGTTGCGGACGAGCTGCGGTCCGAGACCATCGACGCGGTGTCGGTGACGGGCGGGCACCTGGGTGCGGGCCTGGGTGTGGTGGAACTGACGGTGGCGCTGCACTACGTGTTCGACACGCCGGCGGACCGCATCATCTGGGACGTTGGGCACCAGGCCTACCCGCACAAGATCCTGACGGGCCGGCGCGACCGCATCCGCACGCTGCGCCAGGGCGGGGGTCTGTCGGGCTTCACCCGCCGGTCGGAGAGCGCGTACGACCCGTTTGGTGCCGCGCACAGCTCCACCTCCATCTCGGCCGGGCTGGGCATGGCGGTGGCGCGCGACTTGGCGGGCGGGAACAACCACGTCATCGCCGTGATCGGCGACGGGTCGATCTCGGCCGGCATGGCGTACGAGGCCATGAACAACGCCGGGGCCCTGGGCTCGCGCCTGGTGGTGATCCTGAACGACAACGACATGTCGATCGCCCCGCCGGTGGGTGCGGTGTCGGGCTACCTGGCCAAGTTGGTCAGCAGCAGCCAGTACCGCAACCTGCGGGACATCGGCCGCCAAGTGGCGGAGCACCTGCCCCGGCCGCTGCAGAACGCGGCGCGGCGGGTTGAGGAATACGCCCGGGGCATGGTCATGGGCGGGACGCTGTTCGAGGAGCTGGGCTTCTACTACGTCGGCCCCATCGACGGGCACGACCTGGACCAGCTGGTGCCCATCCTGGAGAACATCCGGGACGAGCCGAACGGCCGGCCGGTGCTGATCCACGCGGTGACGCAGAAGGGCAAGGGCTACGCCCCGGCCGAGGCCTCGGCCGACAAGCTGCACGCGGTGGGCCGGTTCGACGTGGTGACGGGCGCCCAGGCGAAGGCCAAGGCGAACGCGCCTACCTACACCCGTGTCTTCGCCGACGCCCTGATGAAGGAGGCCAAGGCCGACGACAAGGTGGTGGCGATCACGGCGGCGATGCCGTCGGGCACGGGACTGGACCTGTTCGGCCAGGCCTTCCCCACGCGCACCTTCGACGTGGGCATCGCGGAGCAGCACGCGGTGACGTTCGCGGCCGGCATGGCGACGGAGGGGTACAAGCCCTTCGTGGCCATCTACTCGACCTTCCTGCAGCGCGGGTACGACCAGCTGGTGCACGACGTGTCGATCCAGAACCTGCCGGTGCGCTTCGCCATGGACCGGGCGGGCCTGGTGGGGGCGGACGGGGCGACGCACGCCGGCGCGTTCGACCTGGCCTATCTGTGCTGCCTGCCCAACATGGTGGTGATGGCGGCGGCGGATGAGGCGGAGCTGGTGCACATGGTGGCGACCAGCGTGGCCTATGACGCCGGCCCCATCGCGCTGCGCTATCCGCGCGGCGAGGGCGTGGGCGTGGAGATGCCGGAGAAGGGCGAGGTTCTGCCCATCGGCAAGGGCCGCATTGTCCGTGAGGGCAACACCGTGGCCATCCTGAGCCTGGGCACGCGCCTGGGCGAGGCGTGCAAGGCCGCCGAGGACTTGGCGGCGCGGGGCCTGTCGACGACGGTGGCGGACGCGCGCTTCGCCAAGCCGATCGACCGGGAACTGGTGCGCCGGCTGGCGGTTGGGCACGAGGTGCTGGTGACCATCGAGGAAGGCTCGGTGGGAGGCTTCGGCGCGCAGGTCATGCAGTTCCTGGCGGAGGAGGGGCTGTTCGACAGCGGCCTGAAGTTCCGCCCCATGGTGCTGCCCGACCGCTACCAGGAACACGACAACCCGGCCAAACAGTATGACGAGGCCGGCCTCAACGCCAACGGCATCGTCGACACCGTGCTCAAGGCGCTGGGGGCCAACGCTCAGGTGAGGACCGCATGACGACCAAGGTCACCGCGTTCAAGGGTAAAGCCATCGCCGCGGCCTTCGTGGCCCTGACCATGACCGGCACAGCGCTGCCGGCCCTGGCCCAGCAGGCCCCCGCGACGGCGGAAGCCGCCGATCCGGCGGTGGCCAAGGTCAAGGGCTTCTACGATACGCTGCTGAGTTGCATGAAGCAGGCGAAGCAGCTGGGCGTGAAGGGCCGCGCGGAAAAGCTGGACCCGGTGATCAAGTCGACGTTCGACTTGGCGACGATGACCCGCCTGGCCGTCGGCCCGGCGTGGGAGAAGTTCACGCCGGACCAGCAGAAGGGCGCCATCGACGCCTTCACCAAGGTGACGGTGGCGACCTACGCCAACCAGTTCGACGGCTTTAATGGCGAGGTCTTCGACGTCGATCCCACGCCCAAGGCGCGCGGGGCCGACCAGATCGTCGAGACCAAGCTGACCCCTGGCGGTCAGCCGCCGGTGCCCCTGAACTACCTGATGCGTGGCCAGGGCGACCAGACGCGCATCGTCGACGTCTATCTCAATGGCACCATCAGCCAGTTGGCCACGCGGCGTTCGGAGTTCTCGGCCGCCATTCAGCAGGGTGGCGCCGACGCCCTGATCCAGGGCCTGCAGCAGCAGGCGGAAAAACTGCTGGCGGGCGCCTAAGCCGCTCACGCTGCCGTTCGGAATCAGGCCTGGTCTTTCCGCGGGGAAGGGCCGGGCCTCTTTCTTATGTATTCGCCAGATTTAATCTGCCGGGCACCTGATACCGGCGGTATGCGCAGGGCTCCTGCCGCCGCGGCGCGACCGCGTCCGTCGGATGCCGAGCACCGCGGGGCGCGAACCGGGGAAGCAAGGGCGCGGATGCGCCCGCCTGCCATCTGAGGGCAGATTTAAGGAATCTCAGGCATGTTGTTGGTGGTCACGCCGATGGCCTCATCCAGCGCGGCCTGGCGGTTCTGCAGCCACACGCTGCGCAGCAGGGCGTAGAAGTCGATGGTGCCCTTGCGCAACTCATTCAGGGTTTCCAGGTTGCGGGCCTTGTCAAGGCCACCCACCACGCCGATGGCGTAGTTGGCGTCGCCGCCGTCGGCGTGGTCGAACACGCGGCCGGTGGGGTCCGCCCACAACTCCACGCCCAGGCCCACGCCATCACGCACGGTGGACGGCCCGAACAGAGGCAGCACGAAATAAGGACTCTGCCGCACGCCCCAGGCATAGAGGGTCTGGCCGACATCGCCCGTCTGGCGCGTCAGCCCCATGTCCGTCGCCACGTCATACATGCCCGCCAGGCCAATGGTGCTGTTGAAGACGAATCGCCAGAAGGTGGTGAAGGCGGCCTTGATGCGCGCCTGGGCCAGATCGTTGCCGAAGATCAACGGCTCGCCCAGGTTCTCGATTCCGTGACGCAGGCGCAGCTGCACATAGTCCGGCACCGCCCAGCGATAGGCCTGGGCCGCCGGGCCGATGGCGTTGTCGTTCAGCCACATATTGGCGTCGAAGGTGACTCGGTTCACATTCTCCAGCGGATCCCAGGGTTCCACCACGCCCAGCTCGTCACGGCCGCCGTTGGGCGGCGCGGCGCAGCCGGCGAGCATGAAGCCCATCAGGAGGCAGGCGGCCAGGGCCGCACGGGACTGTCTGATCATGCTGGCCATACTTTCCTGCGGAATGCGGAACCGGGGACCGCGCCGCCTGCCCGGTGGGGCCACGACGCCAGGGTGCGACACTTTGGATAACAAATGATGGTGTCGACCACCATGATTGGAAATGCACTCCCGAAGTGTAATATCGGAGCGTGCAGCGCAATATGCCGGTCGACAGATGACCGGCAAAGGCAATAACGCGTGTGACGGGAGGGGCTATGTCCGCCGTCACAGGATGCGCATTCGCGTTCGGTGTATCGCAATGCAGCGGTGATCCATGCTGCGGTGACGTCCGCTGGCGTGTGCGCCGCGCTTACGTTAAGACCACGGGCGCAGAGACATCATCGGACCGGGTCGCCGGGCCGCTTCTATTTGAGAGTTCCGCACGGCATGCCGTTTTCGTCCGCCGACGCCCTGGGCACCCTGTTGACCGACGCCCTGGGCTGGGGCTTCGGGGCGATGTCCGCGGTCGGCACGCTCTATACCCTGGCAGCGGCGGACATCGCCCGGCGTTTCTTCGCGACACGCGGGGATGGGCGGGGGGATGGGAAAGGCGAGGGCGGGGAAAGACCAGGCGGGCCCGCGCCGGCGGTGACGGTGCTGCGGCCCCTGCACGGGGCGGAGCCGGGGCTGGCGGCCCGCCTTCGGGCGCTGACCATCCAGGAATATGCGGGACCGGTGCAGGTGGTGTGTGGCGTCCAGGCCCACGACGATCCCGCCATCGCCATCGTGAAAGACCTGATCGCCGAGCTTGAGGCGGCGGGCAGCCCGGTGCGCCTGGATCTGGTGGTCGACACCACCCGCCATGGCGCCAATGCCAAGATTTCCAACGTCATCAACCTGATGGCGGTCGCCCGGCATGAGGTGCTGGTGCTGGCCGACAGCGACATCGCCGTGGGTTCCGATTACCTGGCGCGGGTGGTGGGCGCCTTGTCGCGCCCGGGCGTGGGCCTGGTCACCTGCCTCTACCGGGGTGATCCGGTGGATGCCGGCTCCTTCTGGCAAGACCAGGCGGCCCGCGCCGTGGACCATCATTTCCTGCCCAATGTGCTGGTGGGGCTGCGCCTCGGGCTGGCCAAGCCTTGTTTCGGCTCCACCATCGCCCTGACGGATGAGACGCTGGAGCGCATCGGCGGTTTCGCAGCGTTCCGCGACATCCTGGCGGACGACCATGCCATGGGCATGGCGGTGCGCGCGATGGGCCTGGCCGTGGCGGTGCCGCCCTTCGTGGTGGGGCACCTGGCGCCCGAGTCCAGTCTGGGCGCCGTGCTGGCTCATGAGTTGCGCTGGGCCCGCACCATCCGGGGCCTGGACCCCGGGGGCTACGCCGGCTCCATCGTCACCCATCCGGTGCCCCTGGCGCTCATCGGCGCAATTTTCGCGGGCTGGCATGCGTGGTCCCTGCTGCTGCTGGGGCTTGCGGTCGCCGCCCGTCTCGTGCTTCAGGTGACGATTGATGCACGGATCACACGGTCCCGGCCGCGATGGCCTGGATTGATTAGAGACGTCTTGTCATTTTTGGTGTTCGTTGCCAGCTTTGGCATTCGACGTGTGAGTTGGCGCGGACAGCGCTTTTCGGTCAAATCCGACGGCACAATGGTGCCGGTCGGCGAAAATGGTGGGTCATGATGCGGACGCTATTTCTTCAGGCGCCTTCTTTCGACGGTTTTGATGGCGGCGCCGGCTCGCGCTACCAGGCGCGCCGCGAGATCAAGTCTTTCTGGTATCCGACGTGGCTGGCCCAGCCGGCGGCGCTGATCGAGAACAGCAAGCTGATCGACGCCCCGCCGCACAAGACCAAGCTGTCCGAAATCACCTCGCAGATCAAAGACTTCGACATGGTGGTGCTGCACACCTCCACCCCGTCGTTCAAGTCGGACGTGGCGACGATCGAGGCGCTGAAGGCCGTCAACCCCAACCTGAAGGCCGGCCTGATCGGCGCCAAGGTGGCGGTCGAGGCGGACAAGAGCCTGGCCCAGGCCCCCATCGTCGACTTCGTCGCCCGCAACGAATTCGACTTCACCATCAAGGACGTGGCCGACGGCAAGAAGTGGTCGGACATCAAGGGCCTGTCCTTCCGCAATTCCGAGGGCGTGATCGTCCATAACGAGGACCGCGAGATCCTCGAAAACATGGACAGCCTGCCCTGGGTGACCCCGGTCTATAAGCGCGACCTGGAAATCGAGAAGTACTTCATCGGTTACCTGAAGGCGCCTTACCTCAGCATCTACACCGGCCGCGGCTGCAAGTCGCGCTGCACCTTCTGCCTGTGGCCGCAGACCGTGGGCGGTCACCGCTACCGCACCCGCAGTGTCGGCCATGTGGTGGAGGAGATGGCGTGGGCGCAGAAGAACTTCCCCCAGGTGAAGGAATTCTTCTTCGACGACGATACCTTCACGGACAACCTGCCGCGCGCCGAGGCCATCGCCAAGGAACTGGGCAAGCTGGGCATCACCTGGTCGTGCAACGCCAAGGCCAACGTGCCGCGCGAGACGCTGAAGATCCTGCGCGACAACGGCCTGCGCCTGCTGCTGGTCGGCTACGAGTCCGGCAACCAGCAGATTCTGCACAACATCAAGAAGGGCATGCGCGTCGAGGTGGCTGAGAAGTTCACCAAGGACTGCCATGAGCTGGGGATCCAGATCCACGGCACCTTCATCCTGGGCCTGCCCGGCGAGACGAAGGAAACCATCCAGGAAACCATCAAGTGGGCGGCGAAGATCAACCCGCACACCATCCAGGTTTCGCTGGCCGCCCCGTACCCCGGCACCTTCCTGTACCAGCAGGCTATCGAGAATGGCTGGCTGGACGACGCGAACGCCGAGCTGGTGGATGAGCACGGCGTGCAGATCGCCCCGCTGCATTATGACCATCTGAGCCACTCCGAGATCTTCGGCTCGGTCGAGACCTTCTACAAGAAGTTCTACTTCCGCAGCGGCAAGATCGCCTCCATCGTCGGCGAGATGGTTCGTGACAAGGATATGATGAAGCGCCGCCTGCGCGAGGGCGTGGAGTTCTGGCAGTTCCTGCGTGAACGCCGCAACGCCGCCTAACGCCGGCCCTTAAGCGCCGGGCACCGGCATCGACCCCGCCGACCATTGCCGGGGATCGATGCGGCGCCCACTACCTCGGGTTCAGGACACACCTTCTCATGTCCGTATCCACGCCGGGCGCCGCCGCGACCCCCAGCAATGGGGGATCGGGGCGGCGCCTGATCGTTACGGCGGATGACTTCGGCCTGTCGGCCGCCGTCAACGCCGCGGTCATCGACGCCCACCTCAATGGCATCCTGACCGCCGCCAGCCTGATGGTGGCGGGGGCCGCCGCCGACGCGGCGGTGGCGCTGGCCCATGCCCAGCCCAGCCTGGCGGTGGGCCTGCATGTCGTGCTGGTGGACGGCAAGCCCTTCCTGCCGCCTGAACGGATCCCCGACCTGGTGGGGCCCGGCGGCCTGTTCCGCAACGATCTGGCCAAGGTCGGGGCGTCCATCTTCTTTCGCCCCAAGGTCGCCGCCCAGGTCGCGGCCGAGGTGGAGGCGCAGTTCCAGGCCTTCCGCGCCACCGGACTGAAGCTGGACCACGTCAACGCCCATAAGCACTATCATCTGCACCCCACCGTGGGCCGCATCCTGCTGGATGCCGCGCGACGCCACGGGGCCCGTGCCATGCGCGTGCCGGTGGAACCGGCCGATGTCATCCGTGCCGTGACGCCCCAGGCCGACCTGGGCCTGCACCGCGTCACCGGCCCCTGGGCCAAGCTGCTGCGGGCCAAAGTGCGCCGCGCCGGCCTGGCCGCCCCCGACCAGGTGCTGGGCCTGGCCTGGACCGGTGCCGTCACGGTGGAGAAGCTGCGCGGCGCCTTGGCCCGCCTGCCGCCTGGCATCACGGAAATCTACCTCCACCCCGCCGTCAGCGACGACGTGCCGGGCGGCGCGCCCGGTTATCGCTACCGCGATGAGCTGGCTGCCTTGCTGGATCCCGAGGTCAACGCCTTGGCCGCCGCCTTTCCCCGCGGCGGCTTCCGCGATCTGCCCATCACCCTGGAATAGGCCCCCACCCGATGGAAAAGGCAGCCCGCCTGTTCGCCCTGCTGGGGCTGGTCCTGGCCGTGGTGCTGGTCGCCCGCGAGGACACCAGCGCCCTGTGGGCCCTGCTGAAGACCGCCGGCGCGGGCTTGGTGGCGGCGGGCCTGTTCCATGCCGTGCCCATGGTGGCCAACGCCCGGGCCTGGCAGGTGCTGCTGCCCGGGGCCACGCGCCCCTCGCTGGGCGCCATGGCCCGCAACGTCTGGATCCGCGAGTCGGTCAACGGCCTGCTGCCCGTGGCGCGCATCGGGGGAGAGATCGTGTCCTTCCGCATCCTGCGCCTGGATGGGGTGCGCGTCGCGCCCGCCGCCGCCAGCCTGGTGGTGGACATGGCCATTTCCATCCTCAGCCAACTGGGCTTCTCCCTGCTGGCGGTGGGCCTGCTGGTGGCGCTGAAGGGCCCCGTGGGCATCGCCGGCCAGGTGACCCTGGGGCTTTTGGCCATGGTGCCGCTGGTGGCGCTGTTCATCCTGGTGCAGCGCGCCGGCCTGTTCGCCAAGGTCACCGGCCTGTTGGACAAGGCGGCGTCCGGGCGGCTGGCCGGCATCATGGCGCACAGTGCCCGCATCGATCGCGCGTCCAAGGCCATGTACCGCCGCACCGGCGCCGTCACCGGCTGCTTCCTGTGGCAGCTGCTGGGCTGGGCCCTGGGGGCGGGTGAGATCTGGCTGGCGCTGTGGGCGCTGGGCCATCCCATGGGCCTGGTCGAGGCGCTGGTGATCGAGGGCCTGATCCAGGCCGTCAGCAGCGCCGCCTTCGTCGTGCCCGGCGCCCTGGGGGTGCAGGAGGGCGCCTTCCTGCTGCTGGGCGGCGCGCTGGGCCTGGACGCGCCCGCCGCGCTGGCCCTGGCGGCCGCCCGCCGCCTGCGCGACCTGGTGGTCTTCCTGCCGGGCCTGGTCGCCTGGACCACCATCCGCAAAGTCAAGGCGACGTGATGATCATGATCAAGGCCACGCGCGCCGCCTTGCGCCATCTTCCGGCGCCGTTGTGCGCTGCCAACGGCTAACGCACCGGAGCCTGAATCCATGGCGCACCTTGAGGTCCTTCAGCCGTCACTGGACGAATCCCCCCTGACGCCCCTGCCTGCCGTATCTGGCGGGGTGGCGGCACGGCTGGGGACGGTGGCGCTGCTGGCGGTGCTGGCCCTGGGTTTGGGCTATGTGGCGGTCAATGTGGCGGCCGACCTGCGCGGGACGGGCACGGCGTCCGCCCTGCCTTTCGTGCTGCTGGGCGTGGCGCTGCTGATCGCCTTGGGCTTCGAATTCGTGAATGGTTTTCACGATACCGCCAATGCCGTGGCCACGGTGATCTACACCCACTCCCTGCCGGCCCATGCCGCCGTGGTGCTGTCGGGCCTGTGCAACTTCGCCGGCGTGCTGCTGTCCACCGGGGCCGTGGCCTATGGCATCGTATCCCTGCTGCCGGTGGAACTGATCCTGCGGGTGGGCAGCGAGGCCGGCTTCGCCATGGTCTTCGCCCTGCTGATTTCCGCCGTGCTGTGGAACCTGGGCACCTGGGCCCTTGGCTTGCCGTCCTCCAGCTCCCACACCCTGATCGGGTCCATCATCGGCGTCGGCCTCATGAACCAGCTGATGGCCGCCCCCGGTGCCGCGGCCAGCGGCGTGGACTGGGGGCAGGCCCTGAAGATCATTCAGACGCTGCTGATCTCCCCCATCGTGGGCTTCGTCTGCGCCGCGGCGCTGCTGATGCTGATGCGGGGCCTGATCAAGGACAAGGCGCTGTTCCAGGCGCCCAAGGGCCGGAAGCCGCCGCCCGCCTGGATACGCGCCCTGCTGGTTCTCACCTGCTCCGGCGTCAGTTTCGCGCATGGTTCCAATGACGGGCAGAAGGGCATGGGCCTGATCATGCTGATTCTGATCGGCACCATGCCGGCCGCCTATGGCCTGAACCGGGGCATCACCGCCGCGGACACGCCCGCCTATGTCGCCACCTTCGACCGGGCCGGCGATGTGCTGGGCCGTCATGCCCAACGCATGCCGGCCGACCCCCGCGCGGTGGTGGAGGATTACGTCCGCAGCGGCACCTTGACCAGCGCCACCCTGGGCGGGCTGCATGAGTTGACGGCCAGCATCGCCGACCAGCTGCGCTTCTCCGGCGCCCTGTCCGGCGTGGCGCAGGGCCAGATGCGCAACGACATGTACCTGTCGGCCGAAGCGCTGCGTCGCCTGCAGAAGCAGGGCTTCCCCCTGCTTGACGATGACGACCGCGCGGTGATGAAGGAATTGCTGGGCCGTTACGATCACGCCACCCGCTACATCCCCACCTGGGTGAAGGTGGGCGTCGCCATCGCCCTGGGCCTGGGCACCATGGTCGGCTGGAAACGCACCGTGGTGACCGTGGGTGAGAAGATCGGCAAGGAGCATCTGACCTACGGCCAGGGCGCTTCCGCCCAGCTGGTGGCCATGGGGACCATCGGCGCCGCCGACGTCTTCGGCTTGCCGGTCAGCACCACCCACGTGCTGTCGTCCGGTGTGGCCGGCACCATGGCGGCCAATGGCTCCGGCCTGCAATGGTCCACGGTGCGCAACATGGCCACGGCCTGGGTGCTGACCCTGCCGGCCTCCATAGTCCTGGCCGGCGGCCTGTTCTGGCTGTTCCGCCACCTGTTCTGACCCGGTTCGCCGCCGCGTCGGCGGGGGAGCGTCGCCGTATGATCCGGACCATCATCTTCGACCTGGACAACTGCCTGGCCCCGGCCGATGGCATAGGCGTGGCGCTTATGCGGCCGGTGTTCGACGCCATCACGGCGGCCAACGGCGGCACCCTGGCCCCGGACGCCCTGGATGTCGCCTTCGCCGACATCTGGCGCCATCCCCTGGATTGGGTCAGCCGGACGCACGGCTTCAGCCCCGTCATGCACCAGGCCGCCTGGGCGGCGACGGCAGGGCTGGAGGTGACGGGCGCCATGGCCGACTACGGCGACCTGCCCTTGTTGGCCGAGTTGGGCCTGCCGCTTTATCTCGTCACGTCCGGCTTCCGCCGTTTGCAGGAAAGCAAGGTGCGGGCGCTGGGCCTTGCCCGTCATATGAAGGGCATCCACATCGATGCTATCGATGAGGCGGGGCACCCGGGCAAGGCCGCGCTGTTCCGGATGCTGCTGGACCAGTCCGGCGTGCCGGCGGCCCAGGCCCTGGTGGTCGGCGACAATCCGGAGTCGGAAATCGCCGCCGGCAACAGCCTGGGCATGCCCACGGTCCAGAGTCTCCGTTCCGGCGTCGTTTGGGATGGCCGGGCGCGCTTTCATATTCGTGATTTGCGGGATCTCCGCCGCCTTTTGGACGCGCAAAGCGATTAAAGGATTTTTATGGCGTGGCTTGCTAAGGCCTTGGCTCAGAAGCTGTTTGGCGTGTCCTGCCAGCAAACCCACATCTTTATGGTTAAGGCAAATCGGCCATTTATTAACCAAATGGTGGGGCCTACGACATAAAGTTGTCATGACTCGCGCCTTAGGGTGCCGGACCTGCTTTTTCAAGAAGGACTGGCGCCATGGCGCATACGGAAGCCGTGCATTCCCCCGTCGCAACCTCCGGCGGCCCGGCCGCGCGCTATGGAACCCTGCTGTTCCTGGCCCTGATGGCCGTGGGCCTGGGCTACATGGCGGTCAACCTGATCGGTGACCTCAGCGGGGTTGACACCCGCTCCGTCCTGCCCTTCGTGCTGCTGGGCGTGGCGCTGCTGATCGCCTTGGGCTTCGAATTCGTGAACGGCTTCCACGACACGGCCAACGCCGTGGCCACGGTGATCTACACCCACTCCCTGCCCGCCAACGTGGCGGTGGTGTGGTCCGGCCTGTGCAACTTCGCCGGCGTGCTGTTCTCCACCGGTGCCGTCGCCTTCGGCATCGTCTCGCTGCTGCCGGTCGAACTGATCCTGCAGGTGGGCAGCGACGCCGGCTTCGCCATGGTGTTCTCGCTGCTGATCGCGGCCATCATCTGGAACCTGGGCACCTGGTACCTGGGCCTGCCGTCCTCCAGCTCCCACACCCTGATCGGGTCCATCATCGGCGTCGGCCTGATGAACCAGCTGATGGCCACCTCCGGCACTGTCACCAGCGGCGTCGACTGGGGCCAAGCCACCAAGATCGGCTGGTCGCTGATCCTGTCGCCGCTGGTGGGCTTCCTCTGCTCCGCTGCCCTGCTGGTCATCATGCGCACGCTGATCAAGGACAAGAAGCTGTTCACGGCGCCCGAGGGCAACAAGGCCCCGCCGTCCTGGATCCGTGGCCTGCTGGTGCTCACTTGCTCCGGCGTCAGCTTCGCCCACGGTTCCAACGACGGGCAGAAGGGCATGGGCCTGATCATGCTGATCCTGATCGGCACGGTGCCCACCGCCTACGCCCTGAACCGGGCCGTCACCATCCACGACACGCCGGCCTACATCGCCACCTTCGACCGCGCCAGCGACGTGCTGAGCCACTATGTCAAGGAAACCCCGGCCGATCCCCGCGCCGCGGTTGAGGATTTCGTCCGCACCCGCCAGGTGACCGACGGCACCATGGGCGGCATCCACGACCTGACGGCCAGCGTCGCCGACCAGATCCGCGCCTATGGCTCGGTCGACCAGGTGCCGCAGGAGAAGGTGCGCAACGTCCGCAATGACATCTACCTGTCGGCCGAGGCCCTGCGCATCATCCAGAAGTCGGGCGCGCCGGCCATCGATGCCGCCGACCAGCCGGTGCTGAAGGAGCTATTGGGCCGCTATGATCACGCCACCCGCTTCATTCCCACCTGGGTCAAGGTGGGCGTGGCCATCGCGCTCGGCCTGGGCACCATGGTGGGCTGGAAGCGCATCGTGGTGACGGTGGGCGAGAAGATCGGCAAGGAACACCTGACCTACGGCCAGGGAGCTTCGGCCGAGCTGGTGGCCATGGCCACCATCGGCGCCGCCGACGCCTTCGGCCTGCCGGTCAGCACCACCCACGTCCTGTCGTCCGGCGTGGCCGGCACCATGGCGGCCAACGGCTCCGGCCTGCAATGGTCCACCGTGCGCAACATGGCCATGGCCTGGGTGCTGACGCTGCCGGCCTCCATCGTCCTGGCCGGCGGCCTGTTCTGGCTGTTCCGCCACTTGTTCTGAGGGAGCACGCATCCGCGTCCTCGTCCTCGATTTCCAGTTCGCCTTTGGCTTCCCGGAAATCTCCGGCGCCCGCGGTCGCGGGCTACAGCGGCACGAAACGCACTTTCGTGCCGCTGGTATAGAGACGACCCAGCCGCCAGGCGCCGGGGCGGTCCACCAGGGCCGCCCCTTTGCTTTTGGCTCAGCCCTCGACCGCCCGGCGCAGGGCGCCGATGTCCAGCTTGATCATCTGTTGCATGGAGGCCATGGCGCGGGCCGCCGTCACAGGGTCGGGGCTGGTGACCAGCTCGATGAACCCGGACGGCACGACTTGCCAGGTGACGCCGAACTTGTCCGTCAACCAGCCGCAGGCGTGGGTTTTGCCGCCGTCGGCGGTCAGCGCCCCCCAATAGCGGTCGACCTCCGCCTGATCGGCGCAGTCGATGACGAAAGAGATGGCTTCGTTGATCTTCCAGTGGGGGCCGCCGTTCAGGGCGATGAAGGGCTTGCCGTCCAGCTCGAACGCCACGGTCATGACCAGGCCGGCGGGGCGGGGCCCCGCCTCGCCATAATGGCTGATGGTGGTGATGCGCGAATTGGGGAAGACGCTGACGTAGAAGCGGGCGGCGTCTTCCGCCTGGGTGTCGAACCACAGGAAGGGGTTGATGTTGGGCATGTCCTCGTCCTTTTTCTGGGGAAAGGCGCGAACCGACTATGCGCCTCCCCCCAAGGACGGCCAAGCGGGGTGGTGCCCGACACTACCCGACACCGCCGCTTAAATTATTCCGCCGGCGTCTTGGGCGGGCCCAGCAGGGCCGGCAGGAACAGCAGCGCCGTGGCCAGGATGCTGGCCAGCGAGAACACCAGCAGCTCGCCCATGCTGGCGGTGCCGGGGTGGTGGCTGGTCCACAGGCTGCCGAAGGCGGTGCCCGTGGTCAGGGCCGACAGGATGGTGGCGCGCGTCAGGCTGGAGGTCAGAGGGTTGGTCTGACCCTGGCGCCAGGCCATGACGTAATAGATGTTGAAGGCGGTGCCGATGCCGAACAGCAGGGGCAGGGCAATGATGTTGGCGAAATTGATGGGCTTGCCCGCCAGGATGGCGGCGGCCAGGGTCAGCAGCGACGCCAGGGCCAGGGGCGCCAGGGTCTTCAGCACGTCGCCCACGTTGCGCAGGGTGACGGCCAGCAGGATGGTCACCAGGATCACCGCCAGTATGCCCGCCTGAAGGAAGGCGTGGATGATGGTGGCGCTGCTTTCCTGGATGCTGATGGGCGTGCCGGTGGCGTCGGGGGCGATGGTCCGCACCGCCTTCACGAAGCGCTTCAGCACCCGGTTGTCGTTGCTGTCGCCCTTGGGAAAGACGGAGATGCGGGCGTGCCCGTCCGCCGCCACCCAGTCGCGCTTCAGATCCTCCGGCAGGTCCTTGAAGGTCACCGGCGTGGCCTGCAGGCTGTCGTTCACCTGGGCCAGCATGGTCTGAAGCCCGGGCTCCACCGCCTTCTGGAACAGGGGCACCACCCTTTCCGCCGGGGCGGCCAGGGCCCCCTCCAGCGCCTTCTTGAACCGCTGGGCGGAGACGCCGGCCGGGCTGGCGGCGTCGGGGTTCAGCTTGTCCAGGGCGGCAACGATGCCGGTCATGGACTGGCGTACATCCTCGATGCTGGGGGCCGGGCGCACGTCGGTGGGCGTCAGGCTGGGGCCGATCAGCGACGCGGCGTCGGAGATGGCCGCCATCTTGGCGTCCTGGTCGGTGGGGATGTAGTCGTCCAGGGTGATGGCCTGCGCCACCTCCGGCAGCTTGGACAGCTTGTCGGCCAGGGCCCGCGCCTCATCCTCCGACTTGGCCAGCACGTCGATGGTGTTGGGGGTGAACAGCGGGTCCTTCATCAGCTCCAGCACCACCGACACCGCCTCCGTCTTGGGGCTGCGCAGGTTCAGCGGGTTGAAGTCGAAGGACAGGCGCGGCAGCAGGGCGGCGCAGGCCACGGCCAGCACGGCGCCGGCGCCCAGCACCCAGCGGCGGCGGGTCAGCACCAGGCGGTCCAGGGGGGCCAACGCCTTATACCCCACTTCCACCTGCTCGCCCTTGGGCCGCAGCAGCATCAGCAGGGTCGGCAGGAAGGTGACGGACAGCAGGAAGGCCACACCCATGCCCACGCCGGCGATGATGCCCAGCTGCGACACGCCGCGGTAATCGGTGGGCAGGAAGGCCAGGAAGCCGGCGGCGGTGGCCGCCGCCGCGATGGTCAGGCCCCGGCCGACGCCGCGCCCCGCTGCGGTCAGGGCCTCGGCCAGGTCGTCATGGGCCAGCCGGTCGGCGCGATAGCGGACGGAGAACTGGATGCCGAAGTCCACGCCCAGGCCCACGAACAGCACGGTGAAGGCGATGGACAGCAGGTTGAAGGGGCCGGTGGCGATCAGGCCGAAGGCGGCGGTGGCGGCCAGGCCGATGACCACGGTCAGCAGAATGGCGCCCACCATGCGGAAGGACTTCACCGCCAGCCACAGCAGCACCAGCACGGCAATGCCCGTCAGGCTGCCGTTGAAGGCTGCCCCTTCGCCCAGGGTGCCGAACTCCTCGTCCGCCATAGGCACCTCGCCCGTCAGGCGGACGCGGATGCCGTTCTCCGGCGTCAGGCCCAAATCCTTGGCGGTGGCGCGGATGGCGTCGGACGCCATGGCGCCCGGCTGCAGGTCGTTGAAGTCCAGGACCGGCTGCACCAGGATGAAACGGCGCAGTTCCATAGGGTTGGGCGGCTGCCCGGACACCAGGCCGCGCCAGTTCAGGGGCACCATCTTGCCCTGGGTTGCCGCCTCCAGCGTGCCGGACAGCGCGTCGAAGGGGCGCTGAAGATCCTCCAGCTTGGCCTGGCCGTAGCTGACGCCCTGCAGGTAGGTGCCCAGCGTGTCCAGCAGGCCGCGCGCCGACGGATCGGCAGCCAGCGGCCCCAGCAGCGGCTGCGCCTGGATCAGCGACTGCATGGTGGACTGCACCTCTTCCGTGGGCAGCAGCATCAGGCCTTCGCGGTCGAAATAGGGGCCGCCATCGGGGCGGAAGACGTTGCGCACCACGTCGGTGCGCTTGCGCAGGGCGTCGGCCAGCATGCGGGTGGCGCGCTCCGCCAGTTCCGGCGTCACCCCGTCCACGACGATGGCGGTCTGCTGCACCTTCTGGGGATACAGCTTGTCGAAGGCGATCTCACGCTGGCGCCAGGTCAGCTGCGGCGACAGCAGCTTCACGGCGTCGGTGTCGATGGCGAAGTGGGTGGCGACATGGAAGGCGGCCGCCGCCCCCAGCACCAGGCCGGCCAGTAAGGTCAGCTGCCAGCGCCGGCAGCAGGCGGCCACCAGGGCGGCCACCCGGTCGTTAAGGCCCATCTTTCCGTCGGCGCGCGCCATGTTCGCTTCCTTGCTTCCTATGTGAAAACGGGCGCCGGTCTCCCGGCGCCCGTTCCCAGATCATCAACGCCAAGGCCTTGATATCAGGCCTCGCGGTAGGCCAGCAACAACAGGCCGACCAGGACGAAGCAGGTGGGCCAGATCCAGCCGGCCCAGCGGGCGTCGCGGCCGCTGCCCCGGATCTGCATCCAGCGGGCCGCACCCGCCGCCACGCCCAGTACCGCCAGGAACAGGTGACTGAGCTCGATCAGCAGCTGTTCCTTGATGTTGCTGATGGCGTGGTTGTGGGTCAGCAGCAGGTCGCCGCCCACGGTGGTCAGCACAGGGAAGACCAGGGCCAGGGCCTGATTCTTCCACCGCCCGGTGCGCACGCCCCATTCGAAGACGGTGAAGGCGATGATCAGCACGACGAAGGTGCGGTGCTGCACCACCTCCGGATCGCGGAAGCTGTCCCAGAAGCCGACGTTGCCCATGGGCCAGGTTTCGGGATCCGACCGCAGGAACAGGAAGCCCGCCAGGATGAGGAACAACAGCGGCCAGTGTTTGGCCCAGCGCACGCCCGCCCGCTCCAGCAGGGCGAACAGACCCACCAGCAGCACCACCAGGCCTGCCCAATGGTGGTTGTATTCCGACCAGGCGATGTCGTCGGCGTTACGGGGCGGTAGCTCGCCGGCGCCGGGCACGAAGGCCTGCGGCCGGTTGCTGGCCTGCTGGTCGCGCCATTCCTTGTCCAGCTTCTCCTGCAGGGCCGGAATGGCCAGGCTGTCGTGGCTGGGGCTTTCCAGGCGCGGCGGGATGACGGGGGTCATGCGCTCCACCACCTCGGCCCAGGTGGCGCGGTCGTCCGTCAGGTCGATGGCCGGCGGCTGCGAGGTGATGGAGCCGGCCGCCAGCAGAATGGCGATGGCGAAGGCGATCTCCACTTCCACGAAGCGGCGCACGCGGGTCAGGCTTTCGCCCTGGCCGGCGGCGAAGCGGCGGATGGTGCGGAAGTTGCCCAGGCCCAGCAGCAGCAGGATGCCCAGCATGACGCCCTTGGTCGCCGCCATGGCGCCGTAGGCCGTGCCGTAGAAGCCCTGCAGGCCGCCGATGAAGCCGATGCTGATGCCAATGGCGCCCAGCACGATCAGGATGACGCCGGTGATGGACATCAGGCTGTAGCGCTGGCCGATGGCGGCACCCTCATCGCGCGACTGGGCCTGGCCCAGCGACGACAGGAAGGCCGGCAGGCCGCCCAGCCACAGGCCGGCGCCCAGGATGTGCGAGAAGGTGGCCAGCAGCATCCACAGGCGCTCACCCGGGCGGGCGGCGGCATGGCTGGTGGCCAACGAGGCGACCAGCATCACCAGGGCCAGGGCCGTCAGCACGGCGACGCGCGGGCGGGTCATGTGGCCGCGCGCCACCACCACGATGGCGATGGCTGCCAGAACCTGGACGATGCCCGCCTCGATGAAGAAGGCGCCCGCCACCTGCAGCACCGGCATTTCCAGTGTGCCGGACAGCACCAGGGCGTTCAGCGTCAGCGATGACAGGGTGGCGATGGCCGTGGCGATGCCGCCCCAGCGGGCGTAACGCGCGCCGGCGTCGGCCACCGCATCCGCGGACAGCTTCAGCTGGGCCGCCAGCGGCAGGGCCAGGCAGGTCAGGAACAGCACGCTGCCGAAGGCCATGGTCATGGCCACCAGGTTGATGCCGTTCAGGACGACGGTCAGGTAACCGAAAATATCGACAAGGGTATCCACGTGCGGCAGGCCCCGATTACGGCTGGGTCACGGTGAACGGGATGTCGCCGCGGGTGGTATGCCCGTCCACGGCCAACACCTGCCAGCGCAGCTTGTAGCTGCCGGCGAAGGGCAGGGTGACCTGGCCCGCCAGCGTCTCGTCATCCGGGCTTTCGGACATGGTCACCGGCACCTCGGTCTTGTCGGCGGCGATGACGGTCAGCTTGGACCGTGCGCGGTCGATTCGGCTGTTGAAATGCACCTTCAGGATGTTGCCGCCCACGCCCAGCGTGTCGTTCACCTTGGGATTGCTGTCGATGACGATGGCGTGGGCCTGGGCTGCCGCTGGGACCAGCAGGGGCGCCAGCGCGGCGCCCGCCAGGGCCACCAGGCCCAGGACCAGGAAGGGGCGGCGGGTGGGGCGGGAAACGGGGGGCCGTACGGTCGACACGGGGGGTGTTCTCCTCTGGGAACCACGAAAACAGGGGCGTGCCCGGCGGTCGCCCGCGTTCGAAGGGGCGGGGCCGTCGGGCCGGGGCGGATGGGCCGCTGCCGGGGCCGATCCGCGTGCGTCAGGCGACGTTCTACGGCGTCGGTGTCGAGCGCGACAGGGTCTATGTCAATTCTTTCCGTCATCGTTCCGGCTGCGGCGACGGAGATCAAGCATCATGCATAGCGCATCTGGGTCGCATTTGGGGCTGTGGAGGTTGCGCTGCGCGTGGCGTTTTGTTGCATATGCGTTGTCGGCCCATACGCTATCACTGGGGAAAGGGCTTCATCACCCCGTATAGCTTTCCTGCCGGAAGATGTTTGCGTTTTCTGTCCACTAAAGATGCCGTTAGCTAAGGTCTAGGCCCCCCGTTGCCGCGATGTCACACGTGAAGCGCAGATCGCTCAAGCAATCGCCGCGCATTGGCACGCGTTAAATTTTGTGCAAGTCTGGCCTGACCATAGGGCGGTGGCGGATTCGATTGGCACGGGTATCTATCGCCGGTGTTCGATCGAGGCGGGGGGTCGGTTTTACCATCCGTAGCCAATATGGACCTGGCGGACCCTGTCCGGCGGGGGACAGTTGGTATCGCTAACATGTTCAAAGTGGGATGCCCCGGCGGGTCCGTTGCGGACGATGGACTTGGGGTGTCCTTCCAGGGGTTTTCCGCAATGCAGGTAGTTCTCGCCCAGCCGCGGGGCTTCTGCGCCGGAGTGATCCGCGCCATCGACATCGTCGAACGCGCGCTGGAATGCCACGGCGCACCCGTCTATGTGCGGCATGAGATCGTCCATAACCAGCACGTGGTCGAAAGGTTGCGGGCCAAGGGGGCCCGGTTCGTCGAGGATTTGTCGGAAGTGCCGGCCGGCGCCCTGACCATATTCAGCGCCCACGGCGTGTCGCGCGCCGTGGAGGCGGAGGCCGAGGCGCGTGAACTGCGCGTCATCGACGCCACCTGCCCGCTGGTGTCCAAGGTGCATGCGGAGGGCAAGCGCTACGTAGCGCTGGGCCGGACCGTCATCCTCATCGGCCACGCCGGTCACGCCGAGGTGGAAGGCACCCTTGGCCAGATACCGGGCCGGACACATCTGGTGTCCAGTGTCGATGACGTGGAGGCCTTGCCCCTGGCGGCGGAGACGCCCGTCGCCTACGTGACGCAGACGACACTCAGCGTGGATGACACGCGGTCGGTGATCGCGGCGCTGAAGCACCGATTCGTGGATATTCTGGGCCCTGAGACCAAGGATATCTGCTACGCCACGCAGAATCGGCAGGCCGCGGTGCGGGAACTGGCCAAGGTGGCGGATCTTATCCTGGTGGTTGGGTCGGCAAACAGTTCGAATTCCAATCGCCTGCGGGAAATTGGTGAGGAACTGGGCGTGCCCAGTTACCTTGTCCCTGACGAGCGCGCCATCGACCCCGCCTGGCTGGCGGGATGCGGTGTGGTGGGCGTCACAGCCGGCGCCTCGGCGCCGGAAGTACTGGTGGACGGTGTGATCGCGGCGCTGCGGCGCCTGGGTCCCATCGAATTGTCGACATTGCCGGGCATCGTGGAAGACGTTCAATTCCGCCTGCCGGAAACGCTGGCCTGACGCGCACGCCGGTTGGTGGTCTTTTGCCCGCCAATTCGGTAGACAAAATGTTTCAACCCGCGCCGCCGCGGTTAATGGCGCAGGGGTTCAAGGAGATTGAAGGCATGGGTATTCCGCTGCATCAGGTCGTCCGTATCGGCTCGTATCTTCTCAAGAAGCGGCTGACGGGCGTGAAGCGCTATCCCTTGGTCCTCATGCTGGAACCGCTGTTCCGGTGCAACCTGGCCTGTGCCGGCTGCGGCAAGATCGACTACCCGGATGAGATCCTGAACCAGCGCCTGCCGCTGGAGGATTGCCTGTCGGCGGTGGACGAGTGTGGCGCGCCCGTGGTGGTGATCGCCGGCGGTGAGCCGCTGCTGCACAAAGAAATCGACCAGATGGTCGAAGGCATCATCGCGAAGAAGAAGTACGCCATCCTCTGCACCAACGCGCTGCTGATGGAAAAGAAGCTGGACCTGTTCAAGCCCAGCCCGTACTTCACCTGGTCGGTGCATCTGGACGGTGACCGCGAGGCGCACGACAAGTCGGTCTGCCAGAAGGGCACCTACGACCGCGCCGTCGCGGCCATCAAGGCGGCGAAGGATCGCGGCTTCCGCGTCAGCATCAACTGCACCTTCTTCAACGACGCCGATCCGGAGCGCGTGGCGCGCTTCTTCGACAGCGTCATGGAGATGGGGGTGGAGGGCATCACCGTCTCGCCGGGCTACGCCTATGAGCGCGCCCCCGACCAGCAGCACTTCCTGAACCGCACGGCCACCAAGAACCTGTTCCGCGAGGTCTTCAAGCGCGGCAACGGTGGCAAGAACTGGCGGTTCAACCAGTCGACCATGTTCCTGGACTTCCTGGCCGGTAACCAGGAATACCACTGCACCCCGTGGGGCAACCCTTGCCGCACCTACTTCGGCTGGCAGCGTCCCTGCTACCTCCTGGGCGAAGGCTATGCCAAGACCTTCAAGGAGCTGATGGAGGAGACGGAGTGGGACAAATACGGCACCGGCAACTACGAGAAGTGCGCCGACTGCATGGTCCATTGCGGGTATGAGGCGACCGCCGTCACCGACACCCTGGCCAACCCGCTGAAGGCTGCCTGGGTCGGCCTGCGCGGCGTGAAGACCAGTGGCGACATGGCGCCGGAAATCAGCCTGGCCAACCAGCGCCCGGCCGAGTTCGTCTTCTCACGCCATGTCGAGAAGGCGCTGGCTGACATCCGCGCGCGCGACGCCAGCAAAGCCGCCGAGTAAGGCCTTAAACGCCGCCTCGGAATCCCGGGCCAGCCGCAGCAGTTGCGGAATCTGGCCCGGCTGACGCCACAGGGACGCCAGGATCCGCAACGGGTCCGGCGTCCCGTTGTGTTTCAGGGGAGCCGTGGCCGCTGGCGGCAGGGTCATGTGGGCCGGGTCGCACACGGCGCGCAGCACCGCCACCGGCACGCCGAAGCGGGCGCCCACCCGGGCCGCGATCTGGGATTCGGTGTCGACCACCGCCGCCCCCGTGGCTGCGTACAGGGCCTGCTTGCCCGCCACCGTGTTGATGATGCGCTCCTGCCCCGCCACCGGCGCCACCATGGCCCGGGGCAGCGCGTCGGCCAGTCCCGCCGTCCAGTCGGGATCGGGCAGGAAGTCGCCGCCGTCGGTGACGATGCGGTTGGCGACGACCAGAGTACCGGGTTCCAGCCCGGGCTGCAGGCCGCCGGCCAGGCCGAAGCTGAGGAAGCCGCAGGCGCCGGGGGCATGCGCCGTCAGTTCCCGCTCCGTCCGCTCAAGGTCGCCCGCGCTCACCAGCGGCAGCCAGCCGCGACCCTGGGCGACGGCCGCCTCCCGCTTCAGACCGGTGACGACGATGATGGGGCGCGCCATGACGCGCCGCTGAACCTGGACCATGACCATTTTCCAAACACCAAAAACAAAACGCCTGGAAGGCTGACCTTCCAGGCGTCTTTATTACCCGCAGTCGCGGCGATTTACAGTTTTAAAAAGGGCCTTTTACAGGCGTCCTTTTCGTCACAGGCCAACGCTGACCAGCTTGCTGTTGCTGTTGGACAGGTTGCGGTAGCGCGCCATGGCCCATAGCGGGAAATACTTCGAATAGCCGTGGTAGCGCAGGTAGAAGATGCGGGGGAAGCCGCCGCCGCTGTAGTACTCTTCCTTCCACAGGCCATCCTCGCCCTGGTTCCGCGTCAGCCAGTCGATGCCGCGCGCCACGGCCGGATGCTCCACGGCACCGGCCGCCATCAGGCCCAGCAGGGCCCACGCGGTCTGCGAGGCGGTGGAGGGGAAGGGCTGGTAGCCGCTGTAATCCAGGGCGTAGCTCTCGCAATCCTCGCCCCAGCCGCCATCGGGGTTCTGGATCTGCACCAGCCAGTCCACCGCCCGCTTCATGGCGGGGTGGTCGGGCGACAGGCCGGCGGCGTTCAGGCCGTTCAGAGCGGACCAGGTGCCATAGATGTAATTGACGCCCCAGCGGCCGAACCAGCTGCCGTCCTTCTCCTGCTCCTTCAGCAGGTAATCGACGCCTTCCCGCATGGCCTTGCCGTCCTTGTCGGCACCCAGCTGGGCCATCATGCCCAGGCAGCGGCCGGTAACGTCGGAGGTGGGCGGATCCAGCAGGGCGCCATGGTCGGAGAAGGGGATGTAGTTCAGGTAGTAATGGGTGTTGTCGGCGTCGAACGCCCCCCAGCCGCCATTGCGGCTCTGCAGGCCTTCCACCCATTCGGCGCCGCGCGCCACCGTCATGTCGTAGTCGGCGGGCAGGCCGGCCGCGGCCAGCTGCGGCTGGGCACGGTTGAAGGCCATAACCACCACGGCGGTGTCGTCCAGGTCGGGATAATGGTCGTTGCCGTACTGGAAGGCCCAGCCACCGGGGCGGACGTTGGGGCGCTGGTCGGCCCAGTCGCCCTTCACGTCCAGCACCTGCTCACCCTTCAGCCATTCCAGGGCCTGGCCGGTGCGGGCCAGCGCCTCTTCCGTGCCGACTTCCAGCATGGCATGGCACAGCAGGCTGGTGTCCCAGACGGGGCTGACGCAGGGCTGGCAGAAGGCCTCGTCCCGCGCCTCGTCGACCACCAGCAGCTTCTCGATGGCATAACGGGCGGTCGCGACCTCGGGATGCTTGGGCGACCAGCCCAGCAGGTCGAACATCATGACGGTGTTGGCCATGGCGGGGTAGATGGCGCCCAGGCCATCCTCGCCATTCAGGCGCTCCCGCACGAAGGCCACCGCCTTCTCGACGGCCTTGTCCCGGCTCTTCTTGGGGAAGTAGGGCTGGGCCAGGCGCAGCACGCGATCGATGACGCCGAAGATTTCGCCCCACGGCTTCTTTACGTGCGGCGCCTTGGGCCAGGACTTCACCTGATCGGCCGGAACCAGGAACAGCTCATCGATGCGCAGGTTGCACGGGTTCTTGGCCTTGGATTTCAGCGCCATCAGGACCAGCAGCGGCACGATGACCGTGCGCGCCCAATAGCTGATCTTGGTCAGGTGGAAGGGGAACCACCTGGGCAGCAGCATGATTTCCACCGGCATCACTGGCACGGCGGTCCACGGCACGGCGCCGAACTGCGCCAGCATGATGCGGGTGAAGACGTTGCTGGCGGCCGCCCCGCCGTTGTCGCGGATGGCCTGGCGGGCGCGGGCCATGTGCGGCGCGTCGATGTCGTCGCCGATGGCCTTCAGCGCGAAGTAGGCCTTTACGCTGGCGCTGATGTTGAACGCGCCGTTGTGGAACAGGGGCCAGCCGCCATGGCTGCCCTGGATGCGGCGCAGGTAGTTGCCGATGCGGCGCGCGATCTCCGGATCCGGCTCCTCACCCAGGTGGTGCTTCAGCAGGATGTATTCGGCGGGAATGGTGGCGTCCGCCTCAAGGTCGAACACCCAGTGGCCGTCGGCGGCCTGGCGGTCCATCAGGACGCGGGCCGCGCGGTCGATCGACTGCTGCAGCACCCCTTCGTTGACGCGGGCCGAAGCGGCGCCGGTGCCGACGAAATCGGCTTCCATACGAACATCCATGACCAAGCGACCTCTAGAAACGCGACTTAACCTGAAGCGGGATGATTCAACAAACGCCAAGCCGGGCTGTGCGCCAGCGCACACCTCAAGCTCATGCCTGAAATGCTCAGGCGACTCACCGTGCGGTCAGGATCGCATCCGCAGCAGTGAATCCTGAACGTATGGCGCCTTCGATGGTGGATGGCAATCCGGTAGCGGTCCAATCCCCTGCCAATGCAAGGTTTTTTCCGGCGGCCGTTGCATTCGGGCGACGCTTTGCCTGTTCTGGCAGTGCGGCAAAGGTGGCCCGTTTCTCCTTCACCACCTGCCACGGGGGCAGGGGCGCGGCGGGATCGAGGTTGGCCAGCGCCGCGATCTCCGCCCAAATGGTGCGCGAGGTCTCTTCCCGGTCCGACTCCATCAGGCGGTCGGCGCCGCTGACGGTGACGGACACATGGTCGTCATAGGCGAAGGCCCATTCGCCCACGGTGTTGATCATGCCCGTCATGCGGGGCATGCCCGCCGGCCGGTCCAGGCGGAAATGAACGTTCAGGATGGAGCGGTGTTCCGTCGGCGTCGTCAGGCCGGGCAACAGATCGGCCGCCACCCAGGCCGGCACCGCCAGCACCACCCGGTCCTCCGGCTTCAGCTCAATCGTTTCGGTACCGAAATCAAGAGCCGTGACCAGCTGGTCCACACGGGTGAGGGCGCGCAGGCGGCGGCGCCACACGATCTCCGCCCCCTGCGCCACCAGCCACTCCAATGCCGGGTCGACGAAGACGGGCGACAGGCCGCCGCTGGCCAGCAAGGGCTGATAGGCCGCACCGCCCTGGGCCAGGGTCTCACGGATGATGGCGCCAGCCAGGCCCGCGGCCGACTGCTCCGGCTCGGTATTGAGCGCCGCCAGCAGAACCGGGCGGAAGAAGGTGTCCCAGGCGGGGCCGGAACAGGCCAGCACCTCGCCGATGGGGGCCAGCGGGTTGGCCCGCATCAGCTTCCACCCGGCCAGGTAGTCGCTGGCCTTGGTGCCCGGCACGCGGCGCGAGGGCACCAAGGCCCACCAAGGCAGCTTGCCGTCGTTGGGCCGCACCTGCCAGCGCCGGCCGGTGGCGCCGTCCCAGAACCGGTACTCCACCTTCTCCAGCGCCGGTTCCCGGCCGGGGCCATGCGTGGCGCGCAAATAGGTCATGGCGGCATGATTGCCGCTGACCATCAGGTGGCTGCCATTGTCGATGCGGATGCCCAGGTTGGGCTCATCGTACGAGCGGCAGCGGCCGCCGGCTTGGGCCGCGGCCTCATACAGGCGCACGCGCCGCCCGGCCTGGGTCAGGCGCACGGCGGCAGCCAGGCCGGCCAGGCCGGCGCCGACGATGTGCACGGTGGGCCCGGGGAAGGAAGCCCCGGGGGAAGGAAGGGGGGTAGTCATCAGAACAGGAAGGCCTTCAGCACGATCCACAGCAGGTGGGGCTTGGCGATGCGGACCTTGGGGCGGGGCCCGGCCCAGCCGCGCACCAGCAGGCGGTCCAAATAGACCTTATAGACGTCCCGCATCAGGCGCGGGGCCCGGGCGGCGCGGCGGGGGGCGGCCGCCAGCAGGCGGTCGGCCTCGCGAAAATGCTCGGCGGCCCGCACCGCCAGGTCGCGCGCCACGCCGTCGATGCGCGGATCGGCCACCACGGTGTTGGGGTCGGTGGCGGTGATGCCGTGCTTGCGCAGCAGCTCGGCCGGCAGGTACAGCCGGTTGATCGCCGCATCCTCATCCACGTCGCGCAGCACGTTGGTCAGCTGCAGGGCGCGGCCCAGATGGTGGGACAGGGCGATGCCGCTGTCCTCCGGCATGCCGAAGACGCGGACGGACAGGCGGCCCACGGCGCTGGCCACCCGGTCGCAGTACAGATCCAGGGTCGCCATGTCCGGCGCCTGGATGTCGGCGTCCAGGTCCATCTGCATGCCGTCGATGACGGCGATGAAATCGTCATGGCGCAGGCCGAAGCGCAGGGTGGCGGCCTGCAGGCCGGCCAGGCTGGTGGGCCCCTTGCCCTCGCACATGGCGGCGATGTCCCGTCGCCACGTGTCCAGCGCCTCGTGCCGCGCCGCCTTGGTGGCGGCGATGGTCGGGTCGTCGCCGTCGGCGATGTCGTCCACCGCCCGGCAGAAGGCGTAGATGTGGAACATGGCGTCGCGTTCCGCCGGGGGCAGGACGCGCATGGCGGTGTAGAACGAGCTGCCGCTGGCCGACTTGGCCGCGGTCTCGTTCTGGCCCGGGATATTGGGATTGGTCTCGGTCATATCGGCGGCCAGGCTCATGGCTTTTTCCCCGCCGGCACGGCGCGGGTGCCGCCGCCGGTCATGCGCTGCCACAGAGTCGACAGGGCGGCGCCGGCGGCGGTGCACAGCGTTTCGATCTTGGTCAGGTGCACCCGGTCGGACAGCGGGTCGCGGATCAGCAACAGGCGCACCAGGCGGCGGGCCAGGCGCTGGATGATGGCGACCTCGATGGCCAGCCGCAGATCCTTCACCTGGGCGGCCAGCGGCTCCGCCTGGTCCAGCAGGGCGTCAGTGCGCTTGGCCAGATGATGGATGATGTCCAGCAAGGCCGGCGGCGCCGCCGGCTCCAGCAGCACGTCGGGGATCAGGTCACCCGCGATCAACAGGGGCAGGGGGATGTAGACGCGGTCCAGCGCCCGCTTGTCCTTGCCGCAGTCCTGCAGGTGGTTGATGACCTGCAGGGCGGCGCACAAGGCGTCCGACGCCGGCCAGGTGTCGCGGCTCTCCCCATGCACGTCCAAGACGTAGCGGCCCACCGGCATGGCGGAGTACCGGCAATAGTCCATCAGGTCGTCCCAGTCGGTGTAGCGCAGCTGGGTGACGTCGCGGCGGAAGGCGGTCAGCAGGTCGTGGGCGTGCTGGTCAGACAGGCCGCGTTCCCGCAGGACTTCCCGCAGGGCCACGGCCTCCGGCTCGTTCTCGCGCTCGCCGCGCAGGCTGGCGCCCATGGCATCCAGCAGCTTCAGCTTCATGTCCGGCGCCAGGATTGGGCTGTCCGACACGTCGTCGGCCACGCGGGCGAAGGCGTAATAGGCCATCACCGGCGCCCGGGCGTCCCGGCGGATGATCAGCGAGGCGACGGGGAAGTTCTCGTCCTTATGGCCTTTGCCGGTGCGGTGGTTGGCTGCCGTCATGGGGTAGGGGTTCCGTTCTGGCCCGGCTGCTGACCCGTCACCGCTTGGCCTTGGCTGACCTGGACAGGATGCACATGCTGGGCTTGGGCGCGCCCTTTCCACATGCCGCCACGGCCCATCCAATGCTGGATCGCGCTGTCCACGGTCCACACGGTATAGACGATGCCGATCAGCGGCAAGGTGACGGCCCGCATAGGCGACAGGCGATAGAACACCTGGATGGGGGCGAAGCTGGCCAGCATGAGGCCGACGGCGAGCGCGCCGAAGATGCCCGCCGCCTCCCGGTTGAACAGGGCCAGCAGCACGGGCGCCACATAGGTCAGCAGCATGCCCAGCACGGTGCCCGCCAGCAATGCCGGGGAATAGTTCAGCTGCGCGTAGGCGCTGCGGATGACCATGCGGCGGATGTCGTCCACCTTGTCATAGGCGCGCAGGCTGACGGCGCGGTCGCTGAGGCCCAGCCAGATGGACCCTTGCGTCTTCAGGCGGCGCCCCAGGGCGCAGTCGTCGATCAGGGCGTCGCGGATGCTGTCGATGCCGCCGGCGCGCGCCAGCGCCTGGCGGTCCACCAGCATGCAGCCGCCGGCCGCCGCCGCCACGGTGGATCCGCTGTCGTTCACTCGGCCGAAGGGGTACAGCATCTGGAAGAAATAGATGAAGGCCGGGATGAAGGCCCGCTCCGCCCAGCTCTGGCAGCGCAGCTTGGCCATCAGGCTGACCAGCACGCGCTTCTCCGTCTGGGCGCGGGTCACCAAGCGGGTCAGCGTGTCGGGGGCGTAGGCAATGTCGGCGTCGGTCAGCCACAGGTAGTCGGGCGGAAAGTCGCCCTCCTGCGCGTGCGCGATGCCCTGGCGCACGGCCCACAGCTTGCCCGTCCAGCCCGGCGCCAGTTCCGCCCCCGTCAGCACCGTCAGCGCGGCGGTGGAGCCTGAGGACTCGGCGGCGTGGCGGGCCAGGTCGGCCGTGCCGTCGTCGCTGCCGTCGTCGACCAGCACGATGTTCAGGGCGCCGGGGTAATCCTGCGCGCCCAGGGACGCGATCACCTGGGCGATGCCGTCAGCCTCGTTGCGGGCGGGGATGATGGCGGTGACGGAAGGCCAGCCACCCTCCAGCCCGCCATGGCCATGAGCTGGGCCGCTGGGCAGGTCCCCCGGCCTGTTGGCCGGCACCACCGCCATGTCGTCCCGTTCCAGCCCCAGCCAGAACAGGCTGCGGGCGAAGACCAGGACCACCCAGACCGCCAGGCTGATGAGGCCAATGAGGAAGATCAGGCTCATGCAAGGTACCTCGCGGTCTTGAACCAGGTGAGGGCGTCGGCCAGGGCCTGGCCGTAGGGCCGGGCGGTATAGCCCAGCTCGGCCTCGGCCTTGGCCGAGGAAAAGAACATGCGGTATTTGGACATGCGCAGGCCGTCCACGGTCACGAACGGCTCGCGCTTCGTCACCTTGGCCACCGCTTCCGCCACCACGGCGATGGGCAGGATCAGGCCGCGCGGCACCGCCACCGTGGGCGGCTTGCGGCCCACCAGCCGGGCGATGTCGGCCAGCATCTGCTGCAAGGAGACATCCTGGCCGCCCAGGATGTAGCGTTCGCCCACCCGGCCTTTCTCGAAGGCCAGCAGATGGCCCTCGGCCACGTCGTCCACATGCACCAGGTTCAGGCCGGTATCGACGAACGCCGGCATCTTGCCGGTCGCAGCCTCGACGATGATGCGGCCGGTGGGGGTGGGGCGCAGGTCGCGGGGGCCGATGGGGGTGGACGGATTGACGATGACGGCCGGCAGGCCATCCCTGGCCACCATATCCAGCACCGCCTGTTCCGCCAGGATCTTGCTGCGCTTGTAGGCGCCGATGGCGGCGTCCGGGGCCATCACCGCGCGCTCGTCAACCGCGACACCATCGGTGCGGGGTGCCAGCACGGCCACGCTGCTGGTGTAGACCACGCGCTTCAGGCGGTGGCGCACCGCCAGTTCCATGATGGCGCGGGTGCCGCGCAGGTTGTTCTGGACGATCTCTTCCGGGTTGGGCGCCCACAGGCGGTAGTCGGCCGCCACATGCAGCAGGGCGTCCGCCCCGTCCATGCCGCGCGCCAGGCTGTCCGGGTCGTTCAGGTCGCCTTCCACCACCCGCACGTCCAGGCCGGCCAGGTTGGTCGGTGGCGTCGCCGCGCGCTTCAGCACGGTGACGTCGTGGCCCCGCGCCAAGGCCACACGGGCCACGGCCGCGCCGACGAATCCCGTCGCCCCGGTGATGAACAGTCGCTGCTTATCGGCCATCGGCCTTACGGTCCCCATCAATACTTTGGTCGGCACCCATCGGTCGGCGCGGACCATATCACTTCCCTGGTGCGGAGGGGAAAGGGTTGGGCACCGGCGCCCGGCGGATGGCTGGCCTGCTGCGGCGCCGATGCCACAGGTGCACCGTCGCTGCCAGGGTCGCCGTACGCTGGCGGACAGCCAAGTATTTAACGGTATGTTAACTACTGTCGGGCACGCTGATGATGCAGGGTTTCCTGTAAATGTTGCAGCGCAAACGGGCGTCTTCCCCTACTCGCGATCCTGCGTCATCTACAAAATCATCTGACCATTCGGTTATGTGCGGCCAATACTGATTGACCAGCCGGTCAGGATGCATTGTGCTCATGGTTGTAGGAGGGGCTGGTGGAATCAAGGTGATGCCATCAGTCGGATTTCCAGCAAGCGAGGTGGGTTGTCCCGAGGCGTCGCGCCTGCGGGACCTTGAAACGATCCGGGGGATTTGAGAGATGCGCGTGAAGGTCCAGTTTTTGTTGCCTGTCATTGGTGTTGCCGCCTTGGGCGGCGTGCTGGTGGCCGCTGGCCAGGTGGGCCAGGACCGGGCGGCGCGGGTTGCCCAGTCGCTGGACCAGGCGCGGACCACGCTGGTGCAGGCCACGGATGTGCGGGCCATCAGCCGCGCCGTGCAGCGCGACGCGCTGAACACCCTGCTGGAACCGGCCGCCGATCGCGGCACCTTTGTCGAGCGCGCGTCCATGCGGCTGACGGAGATGGGGCTGCTGGTCGCCGGCCTGCGCGACCGGGCCACCGACGCGGCCTTCCTGGCGCCGCAGGCCCAGGCCCTGACGGAAATGACGGCCATGGTGACGGCCGTGCGCGGCGGTGACGAGGCCGGCGCCCTGACCCGCCTGCGCACCACCGTCGGCCCGCTGGACGCCCAGGCCGCCGGCCTGGCCCAGGCCTTCATCGACACCCAGGGCCAGGTCCTGGACAGCTTGGCGGCCGACGCCGGCCGCCTGCAGGCGCGCACCAGCCGCCTGACGGCCTGGGGTGGCGTGCTGGGCACGGCCGCGGCCATGATGATGAGCGCCCTGTTCCTGCTGGCGCTGCTGCGCCGCCCCTTGGCCCGCTGGGTTGGGGCCGGCAACGACGATCTGCGCGCGGTCATGGCCGCCGCTGCCCGGGGGGATGAACTGGGCGACTGGGCCCGCGCCCTGATGGCTTTGCGCGACCAGGCGAAGCAACGGGGCCGCCGCCCGGTCCCTGTCATGCGGAGCAAGCCCACGGTGCTGGCCGCCTGAGGCCGGCCAGGTTCCAAAGACCCAAGTTCCGACAGATATGGATAAGGCCCGGGAGTCCCCCGACTCCCGGGCCCTTTTCCTATTTGGCCGCCTGGCCGCATAGCGGCCGGGGCAGAGCACCTTCCAGCAGCTGATTGATGTGGCGGTCCATCCAGCCTGGCTCGTCCAGCGGGCTGAAACGGATCAGCAGGCGGGTGTAGAGGGCGCCGTACATCGCCTCCACCAGGGTTTCCACGTGCAGGTCGGGGCGGAACTCGCCATTGCGCTTGCCCCGCTCGATGATGTCGCGCAGGCGCTGGCGCCGCGGTTCCACCACCTTCTCATGATAGACCTTCAGCGTGGGCGGGTCGTTCTGTCCCGCCAGCACGATGCTGGCCACCACCCGGCCGGTGGCGCCGGCGAAGCTGCGGGCGATGCCGTCCAGCACGGTGCGCAGGTCGGACACGGCCGACGCCGTGTAGGGAATCGGCACCGTCAGTTCCGCATGCGCCAGCAGCGCTTCCATGGCCAGGGCCCCCTTGCCCGGCCACCAGCGGTAAATGGTTGTCTTCGCCGTGCCCGAACGGGCGGCCACTCCCTCGATGGTGAAGCGTTCCAGGCCGTTCTCCTCCAGCAACTGGAATGCGGCGTCCAGGATGGCGTCCCGGGCCTGGTCTGATCGGGGCCGTCCAGGCCCCCGCATGGCTTTATCCGTCACCCTCTCTCCTCGCTCAAAATGAAGCCCCGGTTATTAAGCCGGCCCCTGGTTGACCGGGGCCGGTCTGTGATGCGCGTCGCATGGCCATGGATATGAAACGCTACACAGCGTTTCGTTTGTCGCAGTGCTCCTCACATCGGTTTCACACTACCTTACCGTTACGAAACGGACCATAGCGAAATGGTCCTTCCCGCCGACCTCCGGTTCCATTCCCGGCCCATCCTTCCTTGGGCCGGAACGCCCCCGGTCGTCCCTGCGGGCATCAGATGCAAGGAGAGTAGCGGTGAGCGGGGTTGTAAAGAAGTCTTCCGTTAAAGTATTGGCCGGCGCCGTCGCGGCCATAGCGCTTTTGGGTGGCGCTGCGGTTGGCGGGAATTACTATTGGAAGACGGGGCGCTTCCTCGAATCGACCGACGACGCCTACGTCCAGGCCGATTACACGACGGTGGCGCCGAAGGTGTCGGGCTATATCGCGGAAGTGCTGGTGGAGGACAACCAGCCGGTGAAGGCCGGCCAGGTGTTGGCCCGCATCGACGACCGTGACTTCCGCACGGCGCTGGACCAGGCCAAGGCCGATGTGGCCACGGCCGAGGCCGATATCCGCAACATCCAGGCCCAGCGCAGCCAGCAGCAGGCGGTGGTGGCCCAGGCCCAGGCGGCGCTGGCCGCCGACCAGGCCAACCTGACCTTCGCCCGCCAGGACCGCGACCGCTATCGCGACCTCATGAAGACCGGATTCGGCACGGTGCAGCGCGCCCAGCAGACCGAGGCGGCGGTGACGGACAAGGCGTCGACCCTGCAGCGCGACCAGGCGGCCCTGGTGGCGGCGCAGAAGCAGGTGGACGTGCTGGCCACGGCCGAGGCCAAGGCCGCGACCGTGCTGGATCGCGCCCAGGCCATCGCCCGCCAGGCGGCGCTGAACCTGTCCTACACGACTATCGCCGCGCCCATCGACGGCACGGTGGGTGCCCGCACCCTGCGCGTGGGCCAGCTGGTCCAGGCCGGCACGCAGCTGATGGCCGTGGTGCCCCTGTCCCAGGTCTACGTGCTGGCCAATTTCAAGGAGACCCAGCTGACCGAGGTGCGTCCCGGCCAGCCGGTGCAGGTGACGGTGGACAGCTTCCCCGGCACCACGCTGAAGGGCCGGGTGGACAGCCTGTCGCCCGCCAGCGGCACCAGTTTCGCCCTGCTGCCGCCGGACAACGCCACCGGCAACTTCACCAAGATCGTGCAGCGCATCCCCATCAAGATCGTGCTGGACGAAGGCCAGCCCCTGGCGGGCCTGTTGCGCCCCGGCATGTCGGCCGAGCCGGTGATCGATACCCGGGTGCAGCCCGCCCACGCGGCCCAGGCGCCGCAGCTGGCGACGTCCACCTCAGGCCTCTACCCCATGGCCCGCTGAGGGCCGCACCGGATCGCTGAAGGCCTCAAGCCATGGCTCCCCTCGACAGCAGCACCATCCTGACCGCCGGCGGCACCCTCCCCCGCACCCTGCCGCCGGCCAGCGGCCCGGCCCCCCACGACGGGGGCCGGGCCGCGCCCTCCATCCCCGCCGCCGACCATGTGCCGTTCAAGACCTGGCTGGCCGTGCTGGGGTCGGTGCTGGGCGCGTTCATGGCGGTGCTGAACATTCAGATCGTCAACGCCTCCCTGGCCGACATCCAGGGCGGTATCGGCGCTGGCGTGGACGATGGCGGCTGGATCGCCACCGCCTACCTGATCGGCGAGATCATCGTCATCCCGCTGTCCGGCTTCATGAGCCAGGTGTTCAGCGTGCGCCGTTACCTGATCACCAACACGGTGCTGTTCCTGGTCTTTTCCGTGGCCTGCGCCTTCGCCCAGAACCTGCAGCAGATGATCGTGCTGCGTGCCATCCAGGGTTTCTGCGGCGGCGTGCTGATCCCCATGGCCTTCACCCTCATCATCACCCTGCTGCCCAAGTCGCGGCATCCGCTGGGCCTGGCCCTGTTCGCCCTGACCGCCACCTTCGCGCCGGCCATCGGTCCCACCATCGGTGGCTACCTGACCGAGACCTACGGCTGGAAATATATCTTCTACATCAACCTGGTGCCGGGCGTGTTCATGGTCGCAGCGCTGTGGGCCTCGCTGGAGCGGGCGCCCGTGCGCCTGAGCCTGCTGCGCCAGGGCGACTGGTGGGGCATCGCCACCATGGCGGTGGGCCTGGCCTGCCTGCAGACGGTGCTGGAGGAAGGCAACAAGGACGACTGGTTCGGTTCCGCCTACATCGTGCGGCTGGCGGTCATCGCCGCCGTGGCGCTGGCGGCCTTTCTGATCATTGAGCTGAAGGTGGCCAAGCCGCTGCTGAACCTGCGTCTGCTGGCGCGGCGCAATTTCGGCCTGGGCATCGTCGCCAACGTGCTGCTGGGGGTGGTGCTTTACGCCTCTTCCTACCTGCTGCCGCGCTATCTGGGTCAAATCCAGGGCTACAACGCGCAGCAGATCGGGTCCGTCATGGCCTGGGTGGGTCTGCCGCAGCTGGTGCTGATCCCGCTGGTACCCCTGCTGATGAAGCGCTTCGACGCCCGTTGGCTGGCCCTGGTGGGGGCGGCGGTCTTCGCCGGCAGCAACTTCATGAACATCCATCTGTGGCTGGGCAGCGCGTCGGACCAGCTGTTCTGGCCCAACATCGTGCGCGCCTTCGGCCAGGCCCTGGTCATGACGCCCCTGTCGGTGCTGGCCACCGGCGGCATCGAGAAGGAGAGCGCGGGCTCCGCCTCCGGCCTGTTCAACATGATGCGCAACCTGGGCGGCGCCGTCGGTATCGCGCTGACCCAGACATGGCTGACCAAGCGCGAACAGTTCCACTCCAACGTCATGACGGGCCAGGTCAGCCTGTTCGGCGAAAGCACCCGGCAGCACCTGGCCATGCTGCAGCGGAAGTTCATGGAACACGGTGTGCCCGACGCCCTCACTGCCTGGCGCCAGGCGGTGGCGGAGGTGGATTCCGGGGTCCGCACCCAGGCCTGGCTGATGGCCTACAGCGACGCCTTCTTCTTCCTGGGCAGCGCCATGGCCCTGTCGGCCATCGCCATCCTGTTCCTGAAGAAAGCCGCCTCCGGGGCGGACGCCGGCGGTGCGCACTGACCCGGCGGCGCGCACTGACAAGGTGCGGCAATTCGACAGCGCCGCCGCCGACAGGACGGCAGCTGGGACGCAGTGATAGGTCCTGACAAGGTTCCCTATCTAAAGGCTAAGTCGGCCATGTCGAAAGGCATATCAGTCAGGGATCGCGCGCCAGCGGTCCCCCCTTCCCTGAACGCCGGCACGCCGCCAGACGCGACGCTGATCACAGCCCAGGGGCCGGGCCTGCTGCCCTGGCTGATGGAGGCTTGGCGCACCCGGCGCATCGCCCTGATGCTGGCGCGGCGCAGCCTTAAGGCCCGGTACCGCCAGACCTGGCTGGGGGCGGGCTGGGCCATCCTGCAGCCCTTGCTGCTTATGCTGGTCTATTGGGGAATTTTCGGCCATCTGCTGGGTGTGCCCACGGGCGGCGACACCCCCTATCCCGTGTTCGCCTTCACCGGCCTGGTGCTGTGGCAGTTCTTCTCGCGCGCGCTGATGGACGCCAGCGCCAGCATCCTGCACCAGGCCCACTTCGTCACCAAGGTCTACTTCCCCCGCCTGCACATGCCGCTGGCCTCGCTGATGGTGGCGGCGGTGGACATGGCGGCGGGCCTGGTGTGCCTGGCGCTGCTGCTGGCCGCCTTCCGCATCTGGCCGGAGGCGCGCTGGTTGCTGCTGCTGGGGCCGCTGGCCCTGCTGCTCGTCACCGGTGCGGGTGCGGCGTTGGTGCTGTCCGCCCTGGTGCTGCGCTTCCGCGACGTGGGCCATCTGCTGCCCTTGACGACCCAGGTGCTGATGGTGGCGGCCCCGGTGATTTATCCCGCCCATCTGGTTCACGGGGTGATGGGTACGCTCTACCGCCTGAACCCCATGGTGACGGTGATCGAGGGCGCGCGGGCCGCCCTGCTGGACACCCCCGCGCCTGAACCGGTGCCGGCCCTGCTGTCGGTGGCGCTCGCCGCCGGGCTGCTGCTGCTGGGCCTGCGCATCGTTCGGCGCACGGAACCGGCCATGGCCGATCTGATTTGAAGGGCTCCCCTCATGACCTTGTGCACGTTCGATGGGGCGGTCGGCGCCAACATCCGCGAATCCCACCACCTGGCCAATGCCCTGCCACCCCCGGCGGTGGAGGTGCGGCACCTGTCCAAGCGCTATGGCGGGGCTGGGCGGGGCGGCATGATCTACGACCTGCTGGCCGGGTGCCGCGGGCGGGCGGAGCCCGCCGGCCTATGGGCGCTGGACGACCTCAGCTTCACCGTGCCCCAGGGCGGCGTGTTAGGCATCATCGGCCGCAACGGCTCGGGCAAGACCACGCTGATGCGCATCCTGTCGCGCATCACCGCGCCCACGAAGGGAGAGGCCCTGGTGCGCGGCCGGGTCGGCGCCCTGCTGGAGATCGGGTCCGGCTTCCACCCCGAACTGACGGGGCGGGAGAACATCGATTTCAGCGGCGCCATCCTGGGCATGACCCAGGCCGAGGCGCGCGAGGCGGTGGACGCCATCATCGACTTCGCGGAGATCGCCGACTTCCTGAACACCCCGGTGAAGCACTACTCCATCGGCATGTACATGCGCCTGGCCTTCGCCGTCTCATCCCACATCCGGAACGAGGTGCTGCTGCTGGATGAGATCCTGGCGGTGGGCGACGAGCGGTTCCAGGACAAGTGCCGCCGCCGCATCAAGCAGCTGTGCGGCGAGGGCCGCACCGTGCTGATCATCAGCCACACCAGCGCCCTGCTGGAAGAATCGTGCGACAGCCTGCTGGTGCTGGACAAGGGTCGTAAGGTCTTTCTGGGCGACCCCTACGCCGGCATCGACTTCTACCACCGCGACATTCTGCGCCTGGCGCCTGGCGCCCGCCTGGGCGCCGACGGCCGCCCCTACCGCGCCGCCATCAATGTCGGCCGCATCCGGGGCTGGCGGCGGGGGTGAGGCGCCGGCCCCGGTACTGACCCGCGCGCCGGGCATGCCGGGGGATCGCCCAGGCCAACGCCGGAAAGGTTGCCTCTGCGGCCAGATAGTTTTAGAAATTGGCCCCAGTCAGGTAACAATCTTTCAGGATCTGGTTCCGTGCCCCAGCTTCGTTCCCGCACCACCACCCATGGCCGCAACATGGCCGGCGCCCGCGGCCTGTGGCGCGCCACCGGTATGACGGATGCCGATTTCGGCAAGCCCATCGTGGCCATCGCCAATTCCTTCACCCAGTTCGTGCCTGGCCACGTGCACCTGAAGGATTTGGGCCAGCTGGTGGCGGGCGAGGTGGTGGCGGCCGGCGGCGTGGCCAAGGAATTCAACACCATCGCGGTGGATGACGGCATCGCCATGGGCCACGCCGGCATGCTGTACAGCCTGCCTTCGCGTGAGGTCATCGCCGACGCCGTGGAATACATGGTCAACGCGCACTGCGCCGACGCCCTGGTCTGCATTTCCAACTGCGACAAGATCACGCCCGGCATGCTGATGGCCGCCCTGCGCCTCAACATCCCCACCGTGTTCGTCTCCGGTGGCCCCATGGAGGCCGGCAAGGCTCCTGTACATGGCGAGATCCGCTCGGTCGACCTGATCGACGCCATGGTGGCGGCGGCGGACGACAACGTCAGCGATGCCGAGGTGCAGGCGCTGGAACAGAACGCCTGCCCCACTTGCGGCTCCTGCTCCGGCATGTTTACCGCCAATTCCATGAACTGCCTGGTGGAGGCGCTGGGCCTGGGCCTGCCCGGCAACGGCACCGTGCTGGCCACCCACGCCGACCGTAAGGCCCTGTTCCTGCGGGCCGGTCGCACGGCGGTGGAAATCGCCAAGCGCTGGTATGAGCAGGACGACGCCAGCGTCCTGCCCCGCTCCATCGCCACGTTCGAGGGGTTCGAGAACGCCATCGCCCTGGACATCGCCATGGGCGGGTCCACCAACACGGTGCTGCATCTGCTGGCGGCGGCCTATGAGGGCGGGGTGGACTTCACCATGGCCGACATCGACCGCATGTCGCGCCGGGTGCCTCACCTGTGCAAGGTGGCGCCGTCCTCCGCCACGGTGCATATCGAGGATGTGCACCGCGCCGGCGGCATCATGGGCATCCTGGGTGAACTGGACCGCGCCGGCCTGCTGCACCGCGATGTGCCCACGGTGCACGCCCCCACCATCGGCGCCGCCGTGGACCGCTGGGACATCACCCGCGCCAACGACGCCGACATCAGCGAGTTCTACGCGGCCGCCCCCGGCGGCGTGCGCACCACCCAGGCCTTCAGCCAGGCGTCGCGCTACACCAGCCTGGACCGGGACCGGGTGAACGGCATCATCCGCAGCAAGGAAAACGCCTTCAGCCAGGACGGCGGCTTGGCTGTGCTGTATGGCAACCTGGCGGTCGATGGCTGCATCGTGAAGACGGCGGGCGTGGACCCGGCGGCCCTGACCTTCACCGGCAAGGCCCGCGTGTTCGAAAGCCAGGACGACGCCGTCTCCGCCATTCTGGGTAACCGGGTGCAGGCGGGCGACGTGGTGCTGATCCGTTATGAGGGGCCGCGCGGCGGCCCCGGCATGCAGGAGATGCTGTACCCCACCAGCTACTTGAAGTCCAAGGGCCTGGGCAAGGTCTGCGCCCTGGTGACGGACGGTCGCTTCTCTGGCGGCAGCTCCGGCCTGTCCATCGGCCACGTCTCGCCCGAGGCGGCCGAGGGCGGCACCATCGGCCTGGTGGAGGAAGGCGACCGCATCGTCATCGACATCCCCAACCGCAGCATCCGGCTGGAGGTGGAGGACAGTGAGCTGGAACGCCGCCGCGACGCCATGAAGGCCAAGGGGGTGAAAGCCTGGAAGCCCGCCACCCGTGACCGCCAGGTCTCCGGCGCGCTCAAGGCCTACGCCTACTTCGCCACCTCCGCCTCGCGCGGTGCCGTGCGGGATACGTCGGGGATTTGATCGGGCAGCGGCATGAGGTTCCACCTCATGCCGCTACAGGCGCACGACGCATCGGGCGCTTGAATGTCTTTACCCCTCTGCCTCGCCCCACACCAGGAACAGGCCGACGTCGCCGGGGAAGCCGTTGGGGAAGTCCAGGACGCGGGCGGTCAGGCTGAAGCCCGCCGGCTGCAGCTCATGGTGCCAGCGCTGGTAGATCTCGGCGGCCTCACCGCGCAGGGTGCGGGGCCAGTCCGGTTCCGGGGCGTTGATGGCGCGGGCGCCGTCGCTGCACAATTCCGCCGGGAAGCGCAGCAGTAGGAATTCCTTCTCACCCCGCGCGGCGGCGTCGTGCGCGCCCTCCAGCAGCTTGTGCCAGCCATGGTCGGCCACATGATGGTCGATCAATTCCTGCACCTTCTCCTGCCGGCGGACCAGCGCCTCCTTGCGCTGCTCGGCCAGCTGGCGGGCGTTCTCGTCGTGGAAATTGCCCACCAGGTGGCGGAAGTCGGCGGCGCGGAACAGGGGTTCATGCGCCGGCTCACGCACCGGTGCCTGCGCGGGCGGTGCTTTCCTCTCCCACCGCTGGAACAGGCCGGGGCGGTGCGCGGGCTCAGTCTTCTCGGCGGGCTCGGCCGCCAGCACCTTCAACAGGTCGGCGCGTGACACGATGCCCACCAGCGATCCGTCCAGCACCACGGGCACGCGCTTGATGCCATGGGTCATCAGCAGGCGCGCGATGTCGGCCGTATCGGTGTTGATGTCGACGGTGATGACCGGGGCGGCCATGACGTCGCGGGCGGTGCGCTCACGATTCTGGGCGTCGGCCCAATAGGCGGGCAACTGCTCACCTTCCGCCACCAGGGCCAGCCACCAGTCGCGCCGCGCCTCATGGTCGGCGCCCGCCTCTTCGCGGTTGATCAGGTCGCCCTCGCTGACCATGCCGATGACGCCGCCATGGCCGTCCACCACCGGGGCGGCGCTGACGCCCCGGTCCAGCAACAGGGCGGCGATGCGGCTGACCGGCGTGTCGGGCGCCAGGGTCAGGACATCCTCGGTCATTACGTCATGGGCGCGCATTGGGCGGCTTTCCTGTCACGATGGGTCCGTGCGGGAAAAGATAACCCAATGAAATGGCGCAGTCTTTGCGCTGCATCATTGGCAGTGGCGGCCTTCCCCCAATGCGTCGCCGGGGGCTACCCTTTGGTAATGGGCGGCGGTCAGGGCTGTGCCGTGGCCATGAGATCGACCACCACCGCCACGTTCAGGTCCACCGTCCGGCCCTTGCTGAACAGGCCGTGTCCGCCGACGTCATAATCGGTACGGACCAGGTCCAGCCGACCCACGGCGTGGGCCTTGCCATCGGTGACGTCCAGGGTGAAGGGCAGGACGACATCCTTCCTGATGCCGCGGATGGTCAGGGTGCCCACCGCGTCGTACTGGTTGCCGCCCTTGGCGCGGAAGGCCGTGGCCTCGAACACCGCGTCGGGGAAGGCCTGGACGTTGAACCAATCCTCGCCGGGCAAGGCCTGGTCCTTCTCCGCGTCGCCGATCACGGCGCTGCCCATGGCGATGGTCACCTTGGCATGGCCGGCGGCGGGGTCGGCGGGGTCGAAGTCGATGGCGGCATCCCAGCGGCCGAAGCGGCCGGTGAATTCCTTGCCGCTCTGCTTGCCGATGAAGCCCAGCACGCTTTCGCCCTTGTCTACCGTCCAGGTCGCGGCCCCGGCGGGGGCGGACAGCAGCAGGACGGCTAGGGCGGGGATCAGAAGGAACGGGCGTGGGGTCACGGGGAGCGGTCTCCAGGTCGATGCGGCGGTTCCCCACAATAATCGATAGGCTGGTACCGCGGTCTGCGACCTTGCGTAGCATACAGTGTAAGAAAAAAGCCCCAGGCGCTGTCGACGCCCAGGGCTTCCGTCTTGCGGTTTACTGCGTTACGCCTTACTTGGCCGTGGCGTTCAGGTCCACGGTGACGCTGACGGCCAGGGCCACCATCTTGCCATCGCCCCAGGCGCCCTGGCCCACGCCGTAATCAGTGCGCACCAGGTCCAGCTTGCCCACGGCATGGGCCTTGCCGCCGGCCACGTCCAGGGTGAAGGGCAGGGTCACGTCCTTCTTGATACCGCGGATGGTCAGGGTGCCCACCGCCTCATACTGGTTGCCGCCCTTGGCGCGGAAGGTCGTGGCCTCGAACACCGCCTTGGGAAAGGCCTTGGTGCTGAACCAATCGGCCTCGGGCAGGGACTGGTCCTTCTGCACGTCGCCGGTCTTGGCGCTGGCCATGTCGATGGTGACGGTGGCGTGGCCGGTGGCCGGGTTGGCCGGGTCGAAATCGATGGTGGCATCCCAGCGGGTGAACTGGCCGCTGAAGGCGGTGCCGCTCTGGCTGCCGGTGAAGCCCAGCTTGCTATGGGCGGTGTCCACGGTCCAGCCGGCGGCCGACGCCGGGCCGGCGAGCAGCAGGGCGCCCAGGGCGGTGGCGGCCCAGGTGGTGGCAACGCGCGGGGCGAGGAACTTCATGATGGGCATCCTCAGTCTTGGAAAGGGTGGCCGGGGACTTAGGCCCGGCGGCCGAAACGGGGAACCATACGCGTCAGCACATCATCCTTGACCAAGAAGTGGTGGCGCAGCGCCGCCAGGGCGTGGACCACCACCAGGGCCACCAGGATCCAGGCGGCCAGCTCGTGCGCCTCCGACACCACGTCGTTGATCGGCGCCTTGTTCTCCAGGTCGGTCAGGACGGGCATGTGGGGGAAGGGGATGAGGCCGTACAGCACGGTCGGGATGTTGAATTTCGAGGTGGAGACGACCGCCCACCCGGTCAGCGGCATGCCCAGCAGCAGGGCGTACAGGCCGGCATGGCCCAGGTGGGCGGCCCACTTCTCCCACGCCGGCATGTGGGCCGGCAGGGGTGGGGGCCGGTGGGCCAGGCGCCAGGCCGCCCGGAACAGGGTCAGGGCCAGCACGGTGATGCCCACCGACTTGTGCAACTGGAACAGCTTGAACTGGTCGGGGGAGCCGGGCGGCAGCGACGTCATTGTCCAACCCATGATCAACAGGGCCAGGATGGCGATGACGGTCAGCCAATGGACCAGGATGGCCACGCTGTTGTAACGCGCCGCGATGGTCATGGTCCGGCTCCCCCTTCAGTCCGATAACGCGATGGATAGTAATGCTATTACTGGGCGCGGTCGAATTCACCGCTGATCAGCAGCTCAACCTCGTCGCCGACATAGGGCACGTACTTGTCGACGCCGAATTCGGACCGCTTCACCTGCGCCTTGGCGTCGAAGCCGACGACATAGGCCTTGGTCATGGGGTTGCTGCCGCCGCCGTGGAAGCTGGCGTCCAGGGTCACGGGCTTGGTCACGCCATGCAGGGTCAGGTCGCCGGTGATCTTGCCGGTGGTGGCGCCGGTCACCTCGATCTTGGTGGTCTTGAAGGTGGCGGTCGGGAACTTGGCGGTGTCGAAGAAGTCCGGGCTGTTCAGGTGCTCATCCAGCTTCGGGTTGGCGGTGGCCAGGCCCTTCACGTTGATGGTCACGTCCAGCTTGCTCTTGGCCGGGGCCTTGGGGTCGAAGTCCAGCGTGCCTTCCAGGTCAGGGAAGGCGCCGTAATAGGTGGAGAAGCCGAAGTGGGTGATGGCGAACACCACCTTGGCGTGGCTCTTGTCCAGGGTGAAGTGGCCACCCTCGACCTTGCTCAGGTCGGTGGTCGCCTGGGCCAGGGCCGTGGCGGGGGCGGCGGCCAGCAGGCTCGCTGCCAGCAACAGGGCGGGAATGCGCTTCATGGGAATGTTCCTTGAGAAAGCCTTGGGGGAGAAAGCTGGCCGGACGGCCGGAGGGGAGGGAGCGCCGGCCGCCACCCGCGGGACGGGTGGTGAGCGGCGGTACGGGCCTAATCTAAGTCGCGCCGCCCTTGCCCACAATCAAGGTCACCTGGAATTCATTGTTCCATTCGTCGCACCAATCGTGCCCTCACCGCGTCGATTTCACACGGAAGGCAGGGGTTTTGTCGCGGCGCCAAAGGGCGTAGGGTCTGCGGGCTCGCCCCCACCGGGGCGGCCCCCGGGGGCGCGCGATGGCGCCCGTCTTTGCCGAAGGATGGCCTGATGACCGACCGAACCACCGCCCTGACCGCAGCCTTGGCCCTGGCCGGCGCCCTGACGGCGCTCAGCGCCGCGGCGCACGACGCCCCCGCGCCCCCGGGCCGGGAAAAGTGCTACGGCATCGCCAAGGCGGGGGAGAATTCCTGCGCGTCGGCCGCCGGCACCCACGATTGCGGCGCCATGTCCAAGGTGGATTACGACGGCCAGGAATTCCTCGACGTGGCCAAGGGTGAGTGCAAAACCCTGGGCGGCAAGCTGAAGCCGTTCAAGGGCGTGGGCAAGCCGCCCAAGGCGGCCGTGCCGAAGCCATCGCAAGACTGAACGGCCAGCCCCCCGTGGACAGAAGGGCGCCCATGGACACCGCCGCCCCGGCCCCTGGCACCACCCCCGCCGTTGCCTTGCCGCGCCGCGCCGGCATCGGCTTGCGCCACCCGCACGTTCCGGCTTTCCTAGGCGGGGAGCGGCCGGACGTGGCCTGGGTGGAGGTGCACAGCGAAACCTATCTGGTGGCGGGCGGGCCACGCCTGGCGGCGTTGGAGGCCATCCGCCGCGACTACGCCCTGTCCTGCCACGGGGTGGGGCTGTCCCTGGGCAGCGCCGCTGGGCTGGATGCCAAGCACCTGGCCAACCTGCGCCAGCTTTACGACCGGCTGCGGCCCGACCAGATCTCCGACCATCTGGCCTGGACCGGCACCGGCGGCGCCTACCTCAACGATTTGTTGCCCCTGCCGCTGACGGCGGAGACGCGGGACGTGGTGGCGGTCAACATCGCCCATGCCCAGGACGCCCTGGGCCGCCGCCTGCTGGTGGAAAACCCCTCCCTCTACATGCCGCTGACCCTGCCGCCGGGGGTCGAGGCCATTCCTGAGCCGCAGTTCCTGGCGGACCTGGTGGCCCGCACCGGCTGCGGCCTGCTGCTGGACGTGAACAACGTGGTGGTCTGCGCCCACAACCTGGGTTTCGATGTCGCCGCCTACCTGGCGGATTTCCCGTTGGAGGCGGTGGGCGAGATCCATGTGGCCGGCCATCGGCGCGAGGCTTTCGCCCCCTGGGTGGGACCGGACGCGGGGGCCGGCGGCGTGGTGCTGATCGACGACCATGGCAGCCGGGTGTCGGACACCGTCTGGGATTTGCTGGCCGGCGTGCTGGCCCGCACCGGGCCGCTGCCGGTGCTGGTGGAATGGGACATGGACGTGCCGCCGCTGGAGGTGCTGCTGGGGGAGGCGGCCCACGCCCAGTCGTTGCTGGATGGGGTGGCCCCGCATGCTTGAGGCCTTCCAGCAACAAATGCAGCGGGCCCTGCTGGCCGCCGGCGGCGGTGAGGGCGGGGTGGATCTGGCGCCCGGCGCGGTGGCCGGGGCGCGGCTGAAGATCTATCGCGCCAACGTCCAGCAATCACTGGCGGAGGCGCTGGCCGCCGCCTTCCCCGTCACCTTGCGGCTGATGGGCGTGCCAGCCTTCCGCGCGGCGGCCCTGGATTTCGTGCGCGCCCATCCGCCCGCGCGGCCGCAACTGGCGGCCTACGGCGGCGGCTTCCCCGTGGCGCTGGCGCCGCTCGACACCGGGGCTGCCGACATGGCGCGCCTGGAATGGGCGGTGATGGAGGCCTACTTCGCCGCCGACGCCCCCGTCCTGACGGTGGAGCAACTGGCGGCCTTCCCCCCCGGCGACTATGCCCGGCTGCGCTTCGTCGCCCATCCGGCCGCCCGCGTGCTGTGGCTGGGGCATGACGTGCTGCCCCTGTGGCGCCAGGCACAGGAGGATGAGACCTGGGTGCCGCCGGCGCCGGACGCCGTGGATGGCGAGGTGCTGGTGCTGCGCCCGGCCGACGGCATCGTCTGCGTCTCGCTGCCGCCCGGGGCCGCCGCCGCCATCCAGTCGCTGCTGAATGGCGACATGCTGACGCAAGCGGCCGAGGCCGGCCTGCTGGTGGAACCGGAGCTGGATTTGCAGGCCATGCTGCACACGCTGCTGGCCCAGGGGGCGCTGGCCGGCGCCCGCCTTTAGGCTTTCCGCCGGGCCACCACCAGCCACAAGCCGCCGCCCAGGGCCGAGATCAGCGACCCGCTGAACACGCCCAGCTTGGCCTCTCCCGCCAACGCCGCGTCGGGGAAGGCCAGGCCGGCGATAAACAGGCTCATGGTGAAGCCGATGCCGCACAGCATGGCGATGCCGTAGAGGGTACCCCATCCCACCTGCGCCGGCAGCTGGGCCAGGCCCAGGCGCACGGCGCCCAGCGTGAAGGCGAAGACGCCCAGTTGCTTGCCCAGGAACAGGCCCAGCGCGATGCCCAGCGGCACAGGGTCCAGCAGGCTGGACCAGTCCAGGCCCTGGAAGCTGACGCCGGCGTTGGCGAAACCGAACAGGGGCAGCACGCCGAAATAGACGACGGGGTGCAACGCCGACTCCAGCCGGTGCAGCGGGGACCGGCCGGCGGCCTCGTCCTCCTCACTGCCCAGGGGGATGGTCAGGGCCAGCAGCACGCCGGCCATGGTGGCGTGGATGCCGGAGCGCAGCACCGTCACCCACAGCGCCAGGCCCACCACCAGATACGGCGCCAGTCGGCGCACGCCCAGGCGGTTCATGCCGACCAGTACCGCCAGGGCCAGGGCGGCCAGGCCCAGGTCCGGCCAGGACAGGCCGCCGCTGTAGAACAGGGCGATGATCAGGATGGCCGCCAGGTCGTCGAAGATGGCCAGCGACGACAGGAACAGGAAGGCGGAGCGGGGCAGGCCGCGCCCGAAGGCCGACAACGCCGCCAGGGCGAAGGCGATGTCGGTGGCGGCCGGCGTGGCCCAGCCGGCCAGCGCGTCCGCGTGCCCCCGGTTCAGGGCGATGTAGATCAGCACCGGGAACAGCACGCCGCCCAGGGCGGCGATGCCGGGCAGGGCGATCTGCGACGGGCTGGACAGGTCGCCGCCCACCATCTCCCGCTTGATCTCCAGCCCCACCAGCAGGAAGAACAGCGCCATAGCCAAGTCATTGACCCATTGCTCCACCGACAGGGTGGCGGGGCCGACGCCCAGCGGCGCATGCAGCGCATGGAAATAGGTTGGCGCCAGGCTGGAGTTGGCCACGGCCAATCCCGCCAGCGACAAGGCCAACAGCAGGATCTCGCCCCAGTTATCCAGCGCCAGGAAGCGTTCCACCCGGTAATGGATGCGGCGGACCAGGGACTGGATCATGGGGGGCAGGCCTACGGCTTAAGGGCAGGTACCCGTCCCACTTTACGGACGGAGCCGCCAATTGCCACCCAAAGCTGCCATTCCGGACGATAAAGGTCAGTGGTGGCGCGCGCTCATCACGGCGAAGCGCCAGGATTTGAAGGCGCAGTCCACGTCGGCCAAGCCGGCCTCGGCCATCCACATCAGCTGTTCGCCCAGGGTGGCGCAATGGTCCTGGCGCAGGCGGTCGCGGGCGCGGGACAGTTCCACTGCCGGCACGCCCAGGTCGCTGGCTTCCGATTGCCACAGCCGATCGTACTGGCTTTCCACCTCGGCGGTGGGGCCCAGCACCTGCTCGGCGCTGATGAACAGGCCGCCGGGGGCCAGCGCCCGGTTGATGCGGCCATACAGGTCGCGCTTGGCGTTGTGGTCCAGGTGGTGGATGGCGAGGGAGGAAATGACGAGGTCCCAGGGACCGGTCAGGTCGGCCTCTTCCAGCTCCGCCAGGGCGAAGCTGACGCGGGCGTCACCGGCGAAGCGGCGGCGGCTCTGCTCCATGGCCTGGGGCGTCTCTTCCACCAGGTGCAAGTGGGCGTGGGGCAGGCGGGCGCGCACCAGCGAGGCGAATAGACCGCCGTTGGCGCCCAGGTCCAGCACCCGGGGGCGGGTGGGGGCGCCCCAGTCGTCGATCAGGGTCAGCGCCGTGCCGTAGAAGGCATCGAAACAGGGGATCAGGCTCCGCTGCAGCGCATCATTACGCCCGGTTTCCAATAGGCTTGCACGGGCTGACACGGGTGCCGCCATCCTGCTGTCCTCCTGCTGTCACGGCGCCATCTGGCGCGCATAAACCCAATCTGCGTCTGCTGTTTTGCTGGCCTCTTCAAAGCCTGTCATCAAAGCGTAGCGCATTTCCCAGCGCATACCATAGGCTATCAATCGTTAATGATTGGTTGGTTTGCGGCGCAACATTTCATCTGCGTGAAAATGTCGCCAAACCAGGGACTTGATATATCGAGAAAACGCGATATACCGAAACGTCTTCCCTGCACCAACCAGCCAAGGCCCCTCCATGGACACCGCCACCCCCGCCCCGGCCGCCAATCCCGGCGCGACTCCGGTCACTATTCCCGCCGCCCGGCCGGCTACCGGCACCCATTCCGTCAACGCGGCGGTGGCGCCCTTGTTCCAGCCCTTCGCCTTTGGCCGGCACACCCTGGCCAACCGTCTGGTGATGGCGCCCATGACCCGGAGCAAGTCGCCGGGCGGCGTGCCCACCGAAGATGTCGTGGCCTATTACCGCCGCCGGGTGCAGGGCGGCGTCGGCCTGCTGATCACCGAGGGCACGACCATCAACCACCCGGCCGCCAACGGCTATCCCCAGGTCCCGGCCTTCCATGGTGAGGCGGCGTTGGCCGGCTGGAAGCGGGTGGTGGACGCCGTCCATGCCGAGGGCGGGCGCATCATTCCCCAGCTGTGGCACGTGGGCATCGCCCGCCGCCCGGGGGTGGAACCGGACCCCAGCGTCCCAGGCTACGGCCCCTCCGCCATCGTGGCCGATGGGGTCGAGGTGGTGCGGGCCATGACCCAGGCCGACATCGACGCCGTCGTCGCCGCCTTCGCCCAGGCCGCCGCGGATGCGGAACGCCTGGGCTTCGACGGGGCGGAGCTGCACGGCGCCCACGGCTACATCATCGACGACTTCTTCTGGGAACAGACCAACCAGCGCACCGACGCCTATGGCGGCAGCCTGGAGAACCGCACGCGCTTCGCCCTGGAGATCGTGCGGGCCGTGCGCGCCGCCGTCAGCCCGGACTTCCCCATCGTCTTCCGCTTCTCGCAGTGGAAGGGCGTCGACTACAATGCCCGGATCGCCCAGACGCCGGAAGAGCTGGGCCGCATCCTGAAGCCCCTGGCCGAGGCCGGCGTGGACGTCTTCCACGTCAGCACCCGGCGATATTGGGAACCGGCTTTTGACGGTTCTCCCGACACGCTGGCCGCCTGGACCAAGCGCCTGACGGGCAAGCCCGTCATCGCCGTGGGCAGCGTGGGGCTGGACGGCGCCTTCAAGGTCGGCATGTTCCCCAGCCGCGACGCCTTCGAGGTCAAGCCTACCGACGTGGACCAGGCGGCCCAGGCCCTGGCGCGGGGTGATTTCGACCTGCTGGGCGTGGGCCGGGTCTTGCTCAGCGACCCCGATTGGGCCATCAAGGTCCGCGATGGCCGCGTGGGGGAAGTGATCCCCTTCGACCGCGCCGCGCTGGACCGGCTGGTGGTTTGATTTTCGGGCCGGGGAGGGGGACGACCCCTCCCCGGTTTCACGGGGTGTGGATGTCGACGCGATGGATGTGGAAGCGATCCTGAAGGCCCTGGCCAACCCGGTCCGGCGCGACATCCTGATGTGGCTGAAGGACCCCGTCACCCACTTCGGCCCCCAGCCCGACGGCTACCCGGTCGAAAAGGGCGTGTGCGTCACCCGCATCCTGGAAAAGACGGACCTGTCGCAGTCCACCGTCTCCACCTACCTGGCCATGCTGCAACGCGCCGGCCTGCTGACCTCCCACCGCGTGGGGCAATGGACCTTCTATCGGCGCGACGAGGCGCTGATCAATGAGTTCATGAGCACGTTCGGGAAGCAGCTGTGCCAGATGCTGGTGAAGCGGGGAGATTACCAGGGGGGCGGCGACTGAACCGTCCCGCCCCGCCTCAGCGGTGCAGCCAGAACCGGTCAAACAGGTACAGTGCCCCCGCCCAGGCCAGGACCATGGCCAGGGCGTGGTGCTTGACATAAGCCGGGAACTTTCGCGCCGACAGCAGGATCAGCACCGGCACGCCGGCGACCACCAGCGGCATCAGCAGCCACACCATGGCTGGTGCCGTCCCGCCCTGGGCGCCATCATTGGCCGCCACCACCGTCAGGAACAAGGCGGGGAAGATGGCCATGCACCCGCCCACGATCAGCAGGAAGCCCAGCACCCACAGGGCGACTTTGCAGATTCGGTCGAGATGGGTCATAGGGTGGGCCGGGGGGGATGGTTGGCGAGACCCGTCCTCTATGGCATCGAATGGCCCCGTTGGGGAAGGGGCGGCGCCTTACACCCGCTCCACCGCCACCTTCCGCGTCCCCGCCGGCAGCGCCACCGTCACCCAGGCGGTTTCAGCGACCACCTCGACCGCGCCGCCCCCCGTCACCCGGTAGCGTCCCTTGGGCAGGCCGCGTAGGCGCAGGGTGGGGGGCTGGCGCTGGGCATCGCCGTCCAGGGTCAGGCGCAGGCGGGCGTCCGCCGGGTGCCAGGCGATGCTGTCGGTGGGGGCGAAGCGGGCGCCCTGGACCTCCAGGTCCAGGCGCTGGCGGGCCAGGCGGGCGTGTTGCAGCCGGGCGTGCAGGCGGCGGCGGACGCCGTCGCGCGGGGTGATGGTCAGCCAGCCGTCGGCCTCCGCCAGCGTGCCGCCGAAGCAGAACCGGCCGAACACGGGGTCGTCGCTGACCAGGGTGGCGGCCATGCGCAGGGCGCCGCAGAAGCCCAGGTCGCTTTCGCTGGAATAGTACCAGCTGCCCCGGTGGTGGGGCTGGCCCAGCCAAGTGGTGCCGTGGGATGCGGGCTCGAACCCGCCGCCGGAGGCGCCGTCGTTGGCCTGGCCCGGATACCAATAGCCATAGCCGCTTTCCGCCGTGCCGCTGTTCACCAAAGCCCAGGCGCTCATGAATGAGGTCCAGGCCAGGCGCAGATGGGGTCGCCCGTCTTCGGCGTCGTTCAGGGCGTGGTCCGCCAGGGCCCAGCCGCCCATCTGCGCCATATAGGTCAGGGTGAAGGCGTCGCCGCCGGCGGCGCGGTAGTCGCTGCCCAGGTAGTAATAAGCGGGCTCTATGGTGCCGCGGCAGAACAGGTTGGCGGCGATCTGCGCCTCGGCGAAGCGCCGGGCGGCGGCGTGGGTGACGGGGAAGTCCGGCTGGCCGGCATGGTCCAGGGCATAGCGGGCCAGGGCCTGGGTGGACTCGAAGCCGGTGGAATCGAAGGGATATTCCGAACCGAAGAGGTCGGGCTTGCCGTTCACGAAGAAGTCGACCTTGCGCACCCAATGGCCGCGTAGCTCCGCCGCCTGGGCCGTCTTCCCCGCCGCGCCCAGGGCGTCGATCAGTTCGGGGATCACCACCTCATTGTAGAAGCCGGTCTCATAGGCGCTCCACTGCTCGATCTTCATCGGGATGGTGAACAGGGCGCGGGCGGTTCCGTAGGCCCGCTCCAGATATGTCGCGGCGTCCAGCCGGGTGGTGATGCCGGGATAGCGGGTGGCGACGCGGTAGAGGCCCAGGTACATCGCGATGATGTGCGGGTAGTCGTAGGGCCGCCAGTAATGCTGGCGCCCCTTGGGGCCGGGGTCGGCACTGTCCCGGTTCTTCTTCCAGTCGGGAATACCGTAGAGGGCGTAGCTGTCCTCCTCCTCCGTCGTGCGCTGCAGCCCGCCCCAGACGAAGTGCTCCACATAGTCATCCAGCGCCGCCACCTCCGCCTGCACCGGGTGCTCGGCGTTCTTGCTGGCGAGGTAGGCGGGTTTGCTCAGGCCCGGATCGTCGCAGCTCACCTCATAGATGCGCCAGCCTTTGATGCGGTCGTAATTGTCGGGGCCCAGCAGGGTCTGGGTCTCCTGGTTCCATTCGGCCAGCAGGCCGTTGTACCACTTGGCGGGATCGCGGTGCTGGTGGGCGGCGATGAAGGCGGCGCGCTTGGCAATCAGGGTTTCCACCGGTTCGGTGGCGAAGAACTCCAGATGCGTGGCGCGCCCGTTCCCGTGGCGGATGGTGACCAAATTCTCGCCCAGGCGGCGGAAGCGCAGTTCATAGATGCGTCGACCGTTGCGGATGCCCAGGTCCAGGAGGGTGGTCTGGTCGGGATGTTCCGCCTCGACGGCCTCGATGGTGTCCAGGCTGCGCAGCGCGATGCGGCCGGGCAGGTCGGTGGGCAGGGTCATGCCCTGCGCCACCTCCACATCGATGCCGCCGTGGGTCACCAGGGTATTGCGCACGCCGACATAGTCCGGGGCCCAGGTGAAGCGGGCGCCGAAGCGGCGGGTTTCGCCGGCCCCCAGGGTCAGGCTGGTCAGCGGCTGGCGCCAGCGGCCGCCCTCCGCCCTCATGGCTTCGCCCGTGGCGGCGGCGTGGACGAAGACCTGATAGGGACGGTAGGGCCGGACGGGGCTGTCGCTGTCCTGCCGGGCGCCTTGGCGCGGCTGCCAATATTCGAAATGCGTTTCCCGTTCCGGCGTCATGACCAGATAGGGGCCGACGCTGTTGGACCGCATCCAGAACAGGAAGGAGCCGTGACCGGAGACGAAACTGTGCTTCAGCACAGAGGATGTCGCCGGCTGCTTGGCCTTGAACTCGGTATGGAGGGGCAGGGGCAGGGCCAGGTCGCCGATCTCCAGCGGGGTCCCCGTGCGGTTGGTCAGCACCACCTGCCAGCCGAGATCGCCGTCTGCCACACCCAGCCGCAGGGTCAGGCCCAGGGCCGGCCCGGCCTCATCCGTGATGTCATAGTCGGCCACGCGGGCCTGGCCGTCCGCCTGGTCCAGGTGGCCGGGTGTCAGGCCGGCCGTGTCGACCACGCGCCAGGGGGCGCCGCCGTCACGGCGATAGGCCAGGGCCACGTGGCCCAGCGCCTGCCCAGGCTCCAGGTAATCGGTGTCGAAGGCGTCGCCGGATGCCCGCAGGCTGGTCAGGCCGGGACCGTCGAAGGTGAGGGCGAAGGTATGCATGGCCGGCTTGGCTGCACCGGCCATCGCCGGGGCGCGGCTCGCCAGCACGGCCCCAGCCGCAACGCCCCCGGCGGCCAGCATGACGTCACGGCGGCGCGGCCCCCCGGCCGGCTTGTTCTCACGCTTCATGATCGCAGGACCCCTTGCCAATCCGTTCCTTCAGCCCTCTTTGGCGGGGCCGATTTTGGATACAATATACAGATTGATCGGGGCCGGGAAGGGGCTTAAGCGGCGGCCGTCTATGCTGTGCCACCCCAATCGTAACGGCGGGCCAGGGCCATGAACTCGCGCAGGGCGGGGGAGTGGCGGCGGCCGGCGACGCTGGCCAGGCTGACGGTGCGCGACAGTTCCGGCTCGATCAGGGGGCGGGTGGCGATGCCGGGCAGCATGGGCAGGAATTCCGGCATCACGGCGCAGCCCAGGCCGGCCAGGATCATGGCCTGGATCCAGTCCTCCCGCTCGCTCTCGTAACAGACGCGGACGTCGGCGGGGTCGGGGATGCCCAGGCTGTCGAAATGCTGCGGATATTCGCAGTTTACCCGGTTCAGATAGTCTTCCTGGTCCAGTTCGGCCAGAGGCACCACGTCCATGGCTTCGAAGCGGTGGCCGGGGGCGAAGGCGACGGTATACCGCTCGCGGTACAGGGGCTTTGCCTCCACCCGGTCGGGCAGGTCGGGCAGGCCCAGCAGGGCGCAGTCCAGTTCCCCCTCCATCAGCAGGCCCAGCACCTCGCGTCCCGGCGCGTCGCGCAAGGCGACCTCCACCGAGGGCAGGGCCGCGCGGAAACGCTTCAGGAAGCCCACCAGGCGGGTGGGCCCGATGGTGCACATGACGCCCAGGCGCACCCGGCCCTTTTCCAGCTTACCGAAGCTGCGGGCCTCCAGCTTGGCGGACTCGCTGGCATGGAACACCGCCTCCAGGTGCGGGCGCATCAGGCGGCCCAGGTCGGACAGATGGGTCAGGGTGCGTTCGCGCACGAACAGCGGCCCGCCCAGTTCCTCCTCCAGCTTCTGGATGGCCTTGGTCAGCGAGGGCTGGGCCACGCCGCAGGCCTCCGCCGCCTTGGTGAAGTTCAGGGTTTCGCACAGCGCCACGAAGTAGCGCACCTGGTTCATTTCCATGGCGGGTTCATTTCCATGAGGGGCATTTCCCTAGAAACGGCGGCGTCCGGCCTTGTTGAACCATGCCGGACGCCGCCTGTCGCGGGGAAACGTCGCCGCACGGGGACTTACGAGCGCGGGCGCAGGCCCAGCCGGGTGTTGACGGCGTCGACCACATAATCATAGGCGGCCAGCAGGTGGACGCCGGTGTTGAGGAAGCTGCCGCCCTGCGGGCTGGGGCCGCCGTTCAGGATGCGGCTGGGCGACGCCGGTTGGCTGGGGTCGCAGTTGACGTTGGGGCTTGGGCCGTCGGCCGGCTGGGTATTGACGAAGCTGTAGTTCAGCGCGGTGACGCCGGCCTCATCCTCCGCCTGGATGGTGATGGCGGTGTTCAGCCAGGGGATGGGGGGCTGGGGCTCGGGCACGACCCCGATGAACATGTTGGTGATGCCGGCGTCCATCAGCATCTGCGCCTGGGTTTGGATGGGCGTTCCGCCCTGCGGCGTCACCGTCAGCTGCACCCAGGGTAGTTGCAGGCCGCTGGGGCTGCTGGAATCGGCCACCAAGGGTAGGAAGCGATAGCCCTGCAGGCTGTCGACGGTCTGTCCCAGGGTCACCAGGCCGTGCCGGCCATTGTCCTGCAAGGCCGCCGTCAGGGCATAGGCCGGCAGCACGGCGGGGTCGGGCTCCAGCATGTCGCGCAGATTCAGGAAGGGGTTGTCCAGCGCCGTGGCGGCATTACCGGATGGGGTCAGAGTGGCCTTGGCCTCTAGCCCGATGCCCACGCCCAGCATGTAGACCGTGTCGTCGTTGGTGCAGGCCATGACGCGCACCGGGCCCAGGACGGTGGTGCCCTGGGGTGTGCCGTCGCCCACCTGCAGGCCGGTGACGACCACGACGGGACCCGTGCGGGTGTTGCCGCTGGGCTCATAGGTGAAGGTCAGCGTCTCCCCCGCGGGCTGGGCCCAGGGCTGGAAGTTGCCCTCGCCATCCTGCAGCGTGGCGATGGGCACGACGATGCCGACCGAGCCCGTGTCGATGTTCACGCCGTGGCTTGCCTGGTTGGGGAAGAACAGGGTGGTGGAGAACAGGCCGGGCAGGTTGCCCGCCATGTTGATGGTGGGCTGGAAGGTGATGATGCGGGTGCCGTACTGGATGCTCATGGTGTCGCTCCTCAGGCAGGATGGGACCGGCCTGAGAATGTCCGTGCGGCGGGTTTGTTCCAACTGTTATGATCTTACAAGTTGTGACTCGCCGCCGGGTCCAGCCGCCGGCGGACCAGATGGTCCAGCGACAGGACGCCGGGGCCGCGCAGGATGATGGGCACCAGCACCGCCGACCACAGCAGATGGTCGGGCCAGCTTTCGGGATAGACGAAGATCTCGATCACCAGGGTCATGCCGAACAGGGCGCCGGCCGACAGGCGCGACGCCAGGCCGACGACCAGCAGCACGGCGCACAGGTTTTCCGTGATGCTGGCCAGCACGGCCGCCACCTCCGGCGGGATCAGAGGCACCTTGTACTCGTCCCGGAACAGGTCGAACGTGGTGTCGTTGATGTGGAAGCCCGTCACCTTGGTCTGGCCGGACCGCCAGAAGACGGTGGCGGCCGCCAGGCGCCACAGCAGGGCGTCCAGCCCCCGGGGAAACCGCTCCAGCCGGTGGACGAGGGCCAGCGCCAAGGCGATGGGCGCGGGTTTGCCGGGCGCGGTGGTGGGCGTCAGGGGCAGGGTCATGGCAATTCCACTCCGGTGAAGACCTGCGCCGCCAGCAGGCCCGTTAATTCGTGTTCCAGATTGAAGCCCGCGTCCAGGGCCAGCGCGTTGTCCCAGGCGCTGCCCAGGGGCAAACCGGCGCCCAGGGCCATCAGCAGGGCGAAGGCGCCAGGCCCGAGGCGGATCAGCAGCACCTCGGCCGCCGGCCGCACCACCAGCAGGTGGGTGTCACCCTCGGTGTCCAGGTCCACCGTCGCGTCGCCGGCGTCCGGTTGGTTGGCCCGCCAGACGCGGTCCACCGGCCAGGGGCTGGTGACGAAGCGGTGGCTGGGGTGCAGGCGCCAGACGGCGTCCTCCACCGCGTCGCCCAGGGTAGCCAGGGCGCCCGCGTCCAGGGGTGCCGCCTCCGTCGCGTGGTAGGCATGGGTCCATGCCGCTTCCAGCCGGGCGACGTCGGCCAGATAGGGCAACTGCCGCGCCACCTCCTGCCCCCTCAGCCACGCGGGGAAGCCGGTGCCGTACCGTAGCAACGGCGCCTCGTGGGGCGGTTCGTGGCGGACGTAGGCCTGGGCCAGGCCGATGAAGCAGGCCTCGCCCACCAGGCGGTGGGTGACGGGGAAGCCGGCGGCAAGGACCGCCGCCAGGCCGCCCAGGGTGTTGTCACGGTGCAGGCCGGCGTTGGGCAGGGGCGGGGTGCCGGCGGTGGCCAGCACCCAGTCGCGCATGTCGCGCTGGCGCTCAAGCAGCGTGGGCATGAGCCCCATCCTTTCCGGGCAGGACCTCGGCGATGCCGTCCGCGGTGGCGGCCTCGGCCAGCAATTCGGCCAGGGGCGGGATGTTGGCGTCCCGCTCCACCAGGGTGGGGATGGGGCCGAAGCGGGTCAGCGCCTGGCGGTACAGGTCCCACACGGCGGCTGTCACGGGGGCGCCATGGGTATCCAGCAGCACGGCGCGGCCGTCATGCTCGACGGGCTCGTGCCCCGCCACGTGGATTTCGCCCACGGCACCGGCCGGCAGGGCGGCCAGGTAGGCCCTGGCGTCCAGCCCGACATTGTGGGCGCTGACATGGATGTTGTTCACATCCAGCAGGATGCCGCAGCCGGTACGGCGGGCCAGTTCCGCCAGGAAGGCCGCCTCGTCCCAATCGCTTTCCGGGAAAGCCGTGTAGCTGGACGGGTTCTCGACCAGGATGCGGCGGCGCAGGGCCGTCTGCGTCTGGTCGATGTGATCGGCCACCAGGGACAGGCTGGCATCGGTATAGGGAATGGGCAGCAGATCGTTGAGGTAGGTGCCATCGATGCGGCACCAGGCGAGATGCTCCGACACCAGTTCCGGCTGGTAGCGATCCACCAGGGCCGCCAAATCAGCCAGGTGATCGGCATCCAGCGGCTCCGCCCCGCCCAGGGACAGGCCGACACCGTGGATGGAGACGGGATACGCCTCACGCAGCGCGGTCAGCCAGCGGTGCGCCGGGCCGCCGGCGCTCATGTAATTCTCGGCATGCACTTCCAGAAAGCGCAGGGAGGGGCGGCGGGCCAACAGCTCGGCCGTATGGCGGGCCTTCAGGCCGATACCGGTGATGCCCATGACGGCTCCCTCCCTGGCTTCTGGTGTTAAGGCTTACTTCTTAGCGGGTTCGGTGCTGCCGCCCGAGATCTTGGCGCAGGTGCCGGCCGGCACGGCGATGAAGGCGCCGGGATCGCGGTCCTTGGTGGCATGGCCGGCGCAGGAGTTGCTGTCGGTCTTGCAGTCGTTGTGGCCGGCCTTCACGACGCCGTAGCACTTCTCCATGTCCGCGGCCTTGGCCGGGGCGGCGGCCAGGGTGGCGCCGGCGACGGCGGTGGCGACGATCAGGCCCAGGCCCAGGCGGCGGGAAACGGTAGTGGTCTGCATTTTGAAATCCCCTCAGGTTTGGTGGGTGGTTGCGATGGGCTGACGCTAACCCCGTACCCCCCGGTCTGTGAAATGCAGGGGGGATATGAATTCGATAGCGGCCGGATATGGCGTCCGGTTGTCGCACCTCTTGCCGGGTTGCGGGCGGGGCGCCGCCCGTGCCAGGGTTCCACCGGCCCCGAAAAACGCCCCATCCGAAGGCGCCGTCCCATGGATCTCACCACCGCCCTCGCCGCCCTGAAGGACGGCACCCTGACCGCCCGTGACCTGGCCGAGGCCTGCATCGCCGCCCGGGCGGAGCGGCCCGAGGCCCGCGACAATCCCTATGTCGCCTTCAGCGCCGGCCTGCTGCGCACCCAGGCGGACGCCGCCGATATCCGGCGAGCAGCGGGTCAGCCGCTCGGCGATTTCGACGGCATCCCCTTGTCGCTTAAGGACAATTACGGAACCGGAACGGTTTGTGGCGGCACATGGCCGGTATTCGCCGGGTCCCCCCGTCGCCTGCCGCCCATGTGGAACCAGCCGGGCGGTGTGGTGAGCCGCCTGCTCGGCCAGGGCGCGGTCGTCACCGGCAAAACCCGCATGGTGGAATTCGCCTTCGGCGGCCTGGGCGCCAACGGGCACTGGGGTACACCGCGCAACCCCTGGGACCGTGATCACCACCGCGTGCCCGGCGGGTCCAGCACCGGCGCGCCGCTCAGCCTGCATGAAGGGTCCGCCCTGCTGGCGCTGGGCACCGACACGGCGGGGTCGGTGCGCATTCCGGCGGCCTGGAATGGCCTTTATGGCTACAAAAGTGCGCGGGGGCACCTGGCGACCGACGGCATCGTGCCGCTGTCGCCCCGCCTGGACACCGTGGGCATCCTGGCGCTGACGGCGGATGACCTGGCCCACGGCTATCGCCTGGTGACCGGCACCGCCATCGATCCGCTGATGGACCCCGGCGTCATCCGTATCGGCCGCGCGCCGGCCGCGCTGTGGCAGGACTGCAGCCCCGGCGTGGTCGCGGCGGTGGACACCGCGCTGGATCGCCTGACTGAGGTGTTCCGCCCGGTGGGCAGCGTGACCATTCCGGAATTGGATGAGGCCTTGGCCCTGTTCCGCCGGGGCGGCCTGGCGGGGGCGGAGATTTATGGCTTCCTTGGCCAGGAATTGCCGGCCTGGCTGTCCAGCCTGGATGCCTATGTCGGCCCCCGCATCCGCGCGTCGGCCGATGTGCTGGATTATGACGCGCGCGTCGCCTTCCTCGACCGCTTCGCCAACGGCGTCCAGGCCCTGTTCCATGATGTCGACGTGGTGGCGCTGCCGACGGTGGCCATCACCCCGCCGCTGCTGGCCGATCTGGCGGAGCCGTCGGCCTATGGCCGCGCCAACCTTATGGCGTTGCGCAACTGCTGCGTCGCGAACCTGGGGGACATGGCGGCGGTCACCCTGCCGGTGGGCACGGACGATGCCGGTTGTCCCGTGGGCTTGCAGCTGCTGGCCCCGCGCGGCGCCGACGCCCGCCTGCTGGCCATCGCCCAGGCGGCGGCGGGATACCTGGTGGGGGAGGATTAAGGGCGTTGCCCGCTGGTCCGTAGCCGCCGGACAAGGGGGGTGATGAAGTCGTCGATCAGCACATACAGGCCGAAGGCCAGCAAGAAGCCGCCCATGAAAAAACCGCGCCAGAAAATGGCGTGGTGGGACAGAATCTGCCGGTCGATGATGTACCCCCCACCACCGATCATCGCCACCATGACGATGAACAAGGCGGCTTTCCGTATCCATCCGCCCATCGCGGTCCTGCCCCTTTGGCGTTGCCCCGCGGTACGGTAGCACAAGTCAACCGGGCAAGGCATGGCAGGACTGCCGCTCGCGACCGCGCGACCCGTGTACCGGCCCTTGCCTGGGGCGAGACGCTAACGCATCGTGGCGCCATAAGATTCCGGCAGTTCAGTCACCAAATCATAGGGAAGCCCGATGCCCCAACGCCCTCGGTCCGTGCGTTCGCTGTCCGTCCTGCTGCTGGCCGGGGCGGCGCTCCATAGTACCGGGGCTTGGGCCAAGCCCGCCAAACCCGATGTCCCCGTGTCCGAGGCGTCCGCCGTCGGGCCCGTTGACGACCACCCGGTGCTGCGGGAGATCGCCGCCCAGGTGGATCCGGCGCAGCTGCACGCCACGGTCGAAAAGCTGGTGTCCTTCGGCACCCGCCACACCCTATCCGACACCATGTCGCCTGACCGCGGCATCGGCGCCGCCCGTGCCTGGGTCAAAGGCCGGTTCGAGTCCATCTCCAAGGACTGCGGCGGTTGCCTGACCGTGGTGACGCCGGCGCAGACCGTGTCGGGCAAGCGCGTGCCCACCCCGACGGAGGTCATGGACGTGGTGGCCGTGCTGAAGGGCACGGAGGAGCCGCAGCGGGTCATAGTCATCGCCGGCCACCTGGACAGCCGCGTGACGGACGTGATGAACGCCACGGCCGACGCGCCCGGCGCCAATGACGACGCCTCCGGCGTCGCGGCGGCCATCGAGGCGGCGCGGGTGCTGTCCCACCACAAGTTCCGTGCCACCCTGGTGTTCGCGGCCCTATCGGGAGAGGAGCAGGGCTTGCTGGGCGGCAAGGTGCTGGCCGACTATGCCAAGGAACAGGGCTGGCAGGTGGAGGCCGACCTCAACAACGATATCGTCGGCAACACCCAGGGCGAGGACGGTGTGGTGGACAACACCCATGTCCGCGTCTTCTCCGAAGGCACCAAGGCGGTGGAGACGATGAAGCAGGCCAATCAGCGCCGCTATTCCGGGGGCGAGGTCGACAGCCCCTCGCGCAACCTGGCGCGCCATATGGCCGGCATATCTTCCCGCTACCTGGATAATTTCAGCGTGCGCATGGTCTATCGCACCGACCGTTTCGGTCGCGGTGGCGACCAGGTCCCCTTCCTGGAGGCGGGCTTCCCCGCCGTGCGGGTGACCGAGGCGCATGAGAACTACACCCGCCAGCACCAGGACCTGCGCACCGAGGGCGGGGTGCGGTATGGCGACACCATCGACGGTGTCGACTTCCCCTACCTGGCCCAGGTGACCCGCCTGAACGCCCTGACCATGGCCAGCCTGGCCTGGGCCCCGGCTCCGCCCAGCGACGTGAAGGTCGAGGGTGCCTTGAAGCATGACACCACGCTGAGCTGGGCCAAGGTCCCGGGCGCCGTGGGCTACCGCGCCTGGTGGCGCGACACTCTGGCGCCCACTTGGCAGCATGACCGCTGGGCGGGCGACGCCGCCACCGTGACCCTGTCCAATGTCGTCATTGACGACTGGTTCTTTGGCGTCGCGGCCGTTTCAAAGGACGGTTATGCCAGCCCGGTGGTATATCCGGGCCCCGCCGGATCCTTTGTCGCCGTGCCCGACCCCGCTGGACCGTGAGCAGCAGAGACGTGATGAGCAGCACCCCTTCCAACGCCGCCGCTCCTGACCCTGCGCCCCATGACGGGCCGGCCCGCAAGGGCTGGGGCGGGGCGCTGCGCCACCCGGCCTTCCTGCGCTATTGGCTGGCGCGCATCCTGTCCATGGGGGCGCTGCAGATCCAGGCGGTGGCCGCCGGCTGGGCCATCTACGACCGCACCGGCAGCACCATGAATCTTGGCCTGATCGGCCTGGCGCAGTTCCTGCCCTCCGTCGGCCTGGTGCTGGTCACCGGCCACGCCGCCGATCGGCTGGACCGCCGCCTGATCATCACCATCTGCGTGGGCGTGGAGGCCGCGGCCATGGCCATGACCGGGGTGGTGCTGGCATCGCCCGACCTGCCGGTGTGGCTGGTCTATGCCGCCGTCATGCTGTTCGGCGCCGCCCGCGCGTTCGAGGCGCCGGCGTCCTCCGCCCTGTTGCCCAACCTGGTGCCCAAGGCCGACTTTCCCAACGCGGTGGCCATCAGCTCATCCGCCATGCAGGTGGCGGGCGTGCTGGGGCCGGCGCTGGGCGGCGTGCTCTACGCCGGCCTGCATGACTGGGTTTTCGGCGTGGGCGCCGGCTTCCTGGTGCTGGCCGGCCTGATCGTGATCGGTATCTCCGCGCCCTCGCGCGCCGTGACCCGCGCCCCGGTCAGCTGGGACGGCATCCTGGGCGGCGTCCGCTATATCCGCCAGCAGCCCATCGTGCTGGGCGCCATCTCGCTGGACCTGTTCGCGGTGCTGTTGGGCGGCGCCACCGCCCTGCTGCCGGCCCTGGCGCGCGACCAGTTCTCCGCCGACGCCGGCCTCTTGGGCCTGACCGGGCCCATGCTGCTGGGTGTCATGCGCGGCGCGCCGGGGGCGGGTGCCATCCTGGTGGGCCTGACCTTGGCCGCCAGGCCGTTGAAGCGCCGGGTGGGGCCCATCATGCTGGCCTGCGTGGGCGTGTTCGGCCTGGCCACCATCGTCTTCGGACTGACCCATTCCCCGGCCATCGCCTTGCTCAGCCTGCTGGTCATGGGGGCAGTCGACATGGTCAGCGTCTTCGTGCGCCAGACCCTGGTGCAGCTGGGTACACCTGATGAGATGCGTGGCCGGGTCAGTGCCGTCAGCGGCCTGTTCATCGGCGCGTCCAACCAGCTGGGCGAATTCGAGTCGGGCCTGACGGCGTCCTGGCTGGGAACGGAATTGGCGGTGGTGGTGGGCGGCATCGGCACGGTGGCCGTGGTGGCGCTGTGGTGCGTGCTGTTCCCGGCCCTGCGGCGGGCGGACAAGCTGGACTGGTCCGCCGCCACCTGACGGAGGGCCTATCAAAAAAGCCAATAAAAAAGGAAGGATGGCAGCGGGCCCATCCTTCCTTTTTTTGAAATCAAACGCTGAGCGTGCGGACAATCAGCCCTTGGCCTTGAAAGCGCGCAGCTGCTTGTTGAATTCGTTGGCGATGGTCTGCATCTGGTCGACGGCGGCGTTGTACTTGGCGGAGCCGGCGGCCTTATCGTTCTCCAGGCACTTCAGGAAGTCCTGCATGTCCGCCATGTAGCCCTTCACCGAGGCGCTGGCGCTGGTCATCTGCTCGGTGGTGGCGCCGGCGCCATCGGGGATGGACGGCGGGTTGGCGTGCGTGCTGCACTCGGCCAGCGCGGGGCCGGCGACAAAAAGGGAAACGGTGGCCAAAATGCCCAGGAACTTCGTGTTCATCGCTGATCTCTCTTCTCTGCTGCCCCGGTGTCCGCCATTCTTTGCCGCGTAGCACAAGGGGGTGTTGGACCCAAAGCCTTATGCTGCACCTGCGACGGCGGCCAATTGTTTACGGGCGGTTTATTAGCAAAACCTTACCAAGATGAAAACAAGTCCCGCATGCATCGTTGGGCTGCGTTGCACGCGGGGTTGTGGAACCGGTGAGGTGTATATTTGGGCCGGCTACTGCCCCGCCACCATCATTCCGACAAACTATGAGAATATATCTGTCGTTTGTTTTGGGAAATTATCATGCATTTTAGGAAAATTGCCCTGGCAACGATCTATTTTTGCCTGGCAAGCCCGTTGGGGCCAGCGGCCGCGCAGACCTGTGTTGCATTGCAGCATGCCGTACGGGGCGCCGCGCCCGGATCGGGCCCCCGTTTCGTGGTCAGCTACCCCGGCGACACCCATCCCGCCTTGGCGCACAGCGCGTTCACCTACGACAACGCCCTGACCACCATCGCCTTGGTGGCATGCGGCCATGTCGAGGACGCCCGCCTTGTTGGCGACGCCCTGGCACGGGCGGCCACCACCGACCGGACCTTCAAGGATGGGCGGGTGCGCAACGCCTACCGCGCGGGTGCTGCCGCCAGCCCGCCTCTGCCGCCCGGCTGGTGGGATGACAAAGCCGGCCAATGGGCGGAGGACGGCTATCAGGACGGCAGCGCCACGGGAAACGTGATCTGGGCGGCGCTGGCCCTGCTGACGCTGCACGAGGCGACGGGCGAGGCGGCCTATCGTGACCGCGCTGCCGGCCTGATGCGCTGGGTGGCGGACCTGATGGCAGACCCCGCCCAGCCGGGTGGGTTCATCGGCGGACTGGACGGTTTCGATCCCGCCCAACAGCGCCTGAATTACAAGGCGACGGAACACAACATCGATGCCGTGGCGGCCTTCACCTGGCTGGCACGCTTGACGGGCGACGCCGCCTGGACCCGCCACGCCGCCCTGGCGCGGGGTTTCGTCGCGGCGGCCTGGGACGGGACGGAGGGGCGTTTCCGCATCGGCACCAAGCCGGACGGCCGCAGTTGGGCGCCCGGGGCGGCGCTGGACATACAATTATGGGCGCATCTGGCCATCGGGGATGCGCCGGCCGATTGGCGCCGGTCGCTGGCTTGGGTGGAGGTGCACCACGCCACCGCCGGCGGCTTCGACTTCAATGACGACCGCGACGGCGTCTGGATCGAGGGTACGGCGCAGGCGGCCCTCACCTACAAGATGCTGGGGCAGTCGGACAAGGCGGCGGCGGCCCTGGCCACCGTCCAGGCGGCCAGGGAGCCGGGCGGGCTGCTCTACGCCACCGCCGCCGGCACGGTCAGCACAGGCCTAGCGGTCGGCCCGAGTTCAACCACGGACGACTTCCGCTATTACCACCAGCCCCATCTGGGCGCTACGGCCTGGGCCGCCCTGGCGGAGACGGGCTGGAACCCCTTCACTGGCCGGCGTGTGGAGGTGAGGGAAAAAGCCACGCGGCCGTAAGTCAATGACCAACTTATTCATCGTTTGTTAAGGGCGTTGACGGGAGGATTGAAGGTCCTGTCGTGCCGGCGGAACCGGGGGAAAGCAGGTCACAAGTCATCATTGCCGTGTTTCATGGGAGTAGACGATGAAGCTGGGCACGAAGATTCTGTCGCCGGTCATCATTCTTGCCATGGTTGCTTTCCTGGTCTTCTTGTCGGGTGTTGTAGGATTGTCGAGGGTCAATCAGGGCGCCAGCGCCGTGGTCCAATCCAACACCCGGATCCTGACCGCCGCAGAACTTCGGGCTACCAGTCGGGCCCTGCAACGCGACGCCTTGAACCTCATCGCCGAGGAAGCGGCCGGCCGCAGCGAAATCCTGCAGCGCTTCGGCAGCCGCTTGAAAGAAATGGCGGACCTGAACGATAGGCTGGAGCCCATGCTGGTGGCGGCCAAGGCGCCGGAGGCGGGCCGCCTGGGGCCCCTGGAACGCGACGTTATGACGGCGCTGGAACTGGTACGCGCCCAAGTCGCGGCGGGCAAGGCGGAGGAGGCGCAGGCCACATTCCGGACCCAGGTGCGAACGGCGGAGAGAGCGGCATCCGCGCTGACCGACCCCTTGATCGAGCGCGGCATCGCCCGCATCGCCGAGGAGGCAACCGACCTATCGGCCACGCAGTCGATGACCCTTGGAATCATGATCGCCACGGCGTTGCTGGGCATCGTGGCGGGTGTCGCGCTGTCGCTGTTGATCGCCCGGCGCGCCGTGACCGAGCCCATCATCCGGGTCACGCAGGCCATGGCTCGTCTGGCCAGCAAGGACTACGCCTTCGACCTCGCCGGGGCCAACCGCGCGGATGAGGTTGGGGACATGGTGCGGGCCATCACCGTCTGCCGGGATGAAATGCGGCGGGCCGACGAATTGGAAGCGCAGCAGGCGCGCGACCGCGCGGAGCGGGAGGCCAAGCAGGCCCAACGGCTGGCCCTGGTGGAGACCTTCGTCGCGCGGATGAATGGCATGTCGGGGGATTTGAACGAAGAAGCCGGCCACCTCCGCACCAGTTCCCAGTACCTGTCACAGGCGGCGCAGGAGACCAGCGTACGCACCGACCAGGCCTCCACGGCCACCAACCGGACGGCGGCCAACGTGCAGACGGTGGCGGCCGCGACCGAGGAATTGTCCGCCTCTATCCGGGAAATCAGCGCTCGCGCGGCGGAGACGGCCGGCACCTCCAGCACCGGTGCCGACGAGGCGCGCCGCGCCGCCAGCCAAGTGGCTACCTTGCAGGAGGCGACGGGCCAGATCGGTCATGTCGTGGACTTGATCAACGGCATCGCCGGGCAAACCAACCTGCTGGCCCTAAATGCCACCATTGAGGCGGCGCGGGCGGGAGAGGCCGGCAAAGGCTTCGCCGTCGTGGCGCACGAGGTCAAGGCGCTGGCGATGCAGACGGCCAAGGCCACGGACGAGATCCGCACCCAGGTGGCTGCCGTTCAGGGGGCGACCGGGGCTGCGGTGACCTCCATTGGGCACATCGTGGAGATGATTACCGCCATCAGCGCCATGGTTGGATCCATTGCGTCCGCGGTGGAGGAACAGGCCTCCGCCACAGCGGAAATCACCCGCAACGTTCAGGAGGCGGCCAACGGCACCGATGCCATCACCGCCGACGTCGTCGGCCTTGCGCGCACCGCCCGCGACACTGGGCGGGCAGCGGATACCGTGCGCGACGTGGCCGGCGGAATCGCCGTCCGCTCCAGCGATCTGAAAAGCCACGTGGGTCAGTTCGCCGACGCGTTGCGCCAGTCCGCCTGACAGCGCATTGGCCTAGCGGCGCACCAGGGCCGCACCCATCAGCACCACGCCCAGGATCAGGGCGGCGGGACCGACGAAGGGGGGGACGACGTGGGTGTTCTCTTCCTTCGCGGTGACCTTCAGGTCGCCGATCTTGGCCAGTTCCTTGGTGTCCTTGGTGGTGAACATGGGTACGGCCAGGGCCAGCACACCCAGAACCACGATAACGGCGCCGGTGATCAATAGTCCGCTCTTGCCAGCCATTTCTCTCTCCGTTCTCAGGTCCGCTTGATCATATGGTGCCCTGTATTGACGGGCGTTTTTTCGTCTTCAACAGTATCGTATTCGGCGCATTCGTCACGGTTGCTTTGGTCGTACGTCAATATCCCGGCCGCGGTCCTCCGTGATTTATGACGCAGACCTATAGCGTAGGCTCGCGAGCAGTTGTTTATTCGCGTTGCCCTAGGTTGATGGCGACAGGGTGTACCACCAGCGGCCGGGCAACCCTACTTTTGGCGGGACATTGCGGATGCTCTGTCGGCTCGCCGTGTCGGAACGATAAGGACGTACATCACCGGGTTTGCTTTTGGCCGGCGCGGAGTTGTATTTTCGGGCGCATTGTTCAGACCTGCCGCCCGGGATGGCAGGACGAGGGTCTTCAAGGAGTTTGGCGCGTGAAGATAATGGTGACGGGTGCGGCCGGTTTTATTGGGTCCGCGGTGTGCCGCCTGTTGGCGTCCGAAGGGCAGGACGAGCTGGTGTGCGTGGACAAGCTGACCTACGCGGCCAGCCTGGAAGCCATCGGTGAGGTTCTGGCCGGGGGCCGTGCCGTCCTGGAAAAGGCCGATGTCGCCGATGTCGAGGCCATGCGCGACATCTTCAGGCGCCATCAGCCGGACGCCGTGATGCACCTGGCGGCGGAAAGCCATGTCGACCGCTCGATCGAGGGGTCGGGCATCTTCATCCGCACCAACATCAACGGCACCCATGTGATGCTGGAAACGGCGCGTGAGTACTGGCAGGCCCTGCCGGAGGAGCGCAAGGCCGCCTTCCGCTTCCACCACATCTCCACCGACGAGGTCTATGGCTCGCTGGGTGAGGATGGGCTGTTCCGTGAGGACACGGCCTATTCGCCCAACTCGCCCTATTCCGCCAGCAAGGCGGCGTCGGACCATCTGGTCAACGCCTGGTACCACACCTATGGCCTGCCGACGCTGCTCAGCAATTGCTCCAACAACTACGGCCCCTTCCACTTCCCGGAAAAGCTCATCCCGCTGATGATCCTGAACGGGATGGAGGGCAAGAAGCTGCCGGTCTACGGCAAGGGCGACAACGTCCGCGACTGGCTGTTCGTGGAGGACCATGCCCGCGCCCTGGTGCTGATCGTGCGCAAGGGCGTGCCGGGGGAGCGCTACAACGTTGGCGGCAACGCCGAGCAGCGCAACCTGTACGTGGTGGAAACCATCTGTGACCTGCTGGACGAGCGCCTGCCCAGTGCCACCAAGCGCCGGGACCTGATCACCTTTGTGACCGATCGTCCGGGACACGACCAACGCTACGCCATCGATGCCTCAAAGATCAGGCGCGAGCTGGGATGGGAGCCGTCGGTGACATTCGAGGAAGGCATCCGCCGCACGGTCGATTGGTACCTGGCGAATCGCTGGTGGTGGGAACCCATCCGTGAGGCCAAGTATTCCGGCCAGCGCCTGGGCGTGACCGCCCCCGCCGCGGCCGCCGTCGGCTGAGGGTGCGTCTCATGACGGGGAAGAGCGTGGGGACCATTCGGGTATTGCTGCTGGGCGGGGCCGGCCAGGTGGGCTTGGCCTTCCAGCGGGCGGCACCGGCCAACTGGCAAGTCTCGGCCCCGGGCCGCGAGGCGTTGGACATCGCCAACGCCGATGCCGTCCTGGGGGCGGTGTCGGCCGCCGATCTGGTGGTGAACTGCGCCGCCTACACGGCCGTGGACAAGGCCGAAAGCGAGGTCGACGCGGCCTATGCCGCCAACCGTGACGGTCCGGCGGCGCTGGCCCGCGCCTGCGCCGCGCGCGGTACCCCCCTGTTGCACCTGTCGACTGATTACGTCTTCGACGGCACCAAGGTTGGCCCGTATGTGGAAACCGACCCCGTCGGCCCCGTCAGCGTCTACGGCGCCTCGAAAGAGGCGGGCGAGGAGGCGGTGCGGGCGACTTTGCCGGCCCATGTCATCCTGCGCACGGCCTGGGTCTATGGCCCTGACCGCGCCAATTTCCTGAGGACCATGTTGCGCCTGGGCGCGGAGCGGGAAGAGCTGCGCGTGGTGGCGGATCAGCACGGCTGTCCCACGGCGGCGGCGGACATCGCCGACGCCCTGGTGGCGGTGGGCAACCGCATCCTGGACGGCCAGCGCGACGGTTTCGGCACCTATCACCTGTGCGGCACCGGCGCCACAACGTGGCACGGCTTCGCGGCGGAGATATTCGCCCAGGCCCAGGTGCGGGGCGCCAGGGTGCCGCGCTTGGTGGCGATCGGTACGGCGGACTATCCCACCCCGGCCAAGCGGCCGGCCAATTCGGTGTTGGACTGCGCATTGCTGGAGCAGGTTTTCGGCTGGCGGGCGCCGGCCTGGCAGGACAGCCTGGCCCGCAGCCTGGATGTCCTCCTGCCGGCCTGATCCTGACGCCACAACTTAAGACTTTCCGTTAACCTTATAAAATACAAGGCTTATTGAAATGAAGGGCATCATCCTCGCGGGCGGCTCCGGCACCCGGTTGCACCCCCTGACCAAGAGTGTCAGCAAGCAGTTGCTGCCCATCTATGACAAGCCGATGGTCTATTACCCGCTGTCGGTCCTGATGCTGGCCGGCATCCGCGACATCCTGCTGATCAGCACGCCGCACCATCTGCCCCTGTTCCAGGATTTGCTGGGCGACGGCGCGCCCTGGGGCATCAGCCTGTCCTACGCCGAGCAGGCGGCGCCAAACGGCCTGGCGGAGGCCTTCATCATCGGCCGGGACTTCATTGGCAACGACCCCTGCGCCCTGGTGCTGGGCGATAACATCTTCTACGGCCAGGGTTTGAGCGCCCAGGCCCAGAAGGCCGCCTCGGTGAAGGATGGCGCCACCGTCTTTGCCTATTGGGTTGAGGATCCGCACCGCTATGGCGTGGTGGAATTCGACGAGCGGGGCCGCGCCATCAGCATCGTGGAAAAGCCGAAGGAGCCCAGGTCCAACTGGGCGGTGACCGGCCTGTACTTCTACGACAATCGGGTGGTGGACGTCGCCCGTGAGATCAAGCCCTCGCCCCGTGGCGAGTTGGAGATCACCGACGTCAACAACGTCTATCTGCAGCAAGGCAACCTGCTGGTGGAACGCCTGGGCCGCGGCACCGCCTGGCTGGACACGGGCACCCACGATTCGCTGCTGGAGGCGGCGGAATTCGTGCGCACCATCGAGCATCGCCAGGGACTGAAGATCGGCTGCCCCGAGGAAATCGCCCTCGAACTCGGCTTCGTGGATGAAGAGGCCGTGCTGTCCCAGGCCCGGGCCTACAAGAACAGCCCCTACGGCCAGTACCTGCAGCGCCTGGTCAGCCGTCGCCGCGCGTCGCAGTATTAAGGCTCCCTCGATGAGCAGGGTGCCGGCTGACCCCCGGCGCCCCTTTTCTGCGTCCCTCTTCCAGGCTCGCGACCGCGAGCCCCGCAGCGAGCACCGTAGGGCTGAGCGAGGATAGCCGAGGCCGCGGATGCGGCCGCTGGCGCCTGAAGCACACTTAAGGATAAATCAGGCCCATCTGAATGGCCTTGGCCACAGCGTGGATCTTGGAGTAGCAGCCCAGCTTTTCCAGCGCATTCTGCAGGTGGAAGGTCACGGTACGGCCGGAGACGCCGATGATCTCGCCCGTTTCCTCCACCGTCTTGCCCCGGCTGGCCCACACCAGGGCTTCCTGTTCACGCTGGGTCAGTGTCGGCGGCGGGGTGACGGGTGTCAGGCGCATGCTGACCACCCGTTCATGGAAATAAAGGGCGCTGAGGCGCAGCCACGCCGGCGCGGAATCCGGGCTGATCAGCCCCTCCGGCTTTTGCGTCCAGAACAGGCTGACCACCGCCGAGGCCAAGCGGCCCTGCGGGTCGACCGTGTGGGTCGGAATGACATAGCCCTGGGTGTAGCCGTGATCGGCGGCCGAGGTCATGACGGCGATGGCACGCTGAGCGTCCTGCTTGGCCCGGCCGCGCGCCGGCATATCCAGCTTGGAGGGCGCTTGCAGGCTGGCATGGAACTCCGGCACGTCGGCCCAGGTCAGGGGGGCGGCCTGCCGTTTCGCCATCACCATCAGCGGGTCATGGCTCATATACCCTTCGGACAGGTAGGTGTGGAGAAAATCCTCCCGCACCGTCGTGCGCACGAAAAGGTCCGGTTCGCCCGGCGCCGGGCCTGGGCGGCTGTCGATGTAGCTGACGGCGGCGTAGCCGAGGTCCTGCGCTAACTGACTGAATGTATTAAATAAATCCTCAGGATTGTCAGGCTGGCCCAACCGGTTCAGGGCTTCGTCCAGGATCATGGGAGAGCGTCCAAGGGCCCCGGGAGGGGCGCGCGATTGATGGGTTGGGGCACCTCTTTCGCGTCAAAAGCGCCTAACCCTGTATGAGTCTACAGTTATGTAACTACATTTCCCCCGCTTTGATAAGGACCGCCATCACACCCCCGGATAATGCGCTCCGGTAGCGCTTCCGGATCCTTATCTCGGAGCACGGACATGACCGTACTGACCAGCCATCGCCTTCCGTTTCCGGTTCTGGCCGCCGTGCATCAGGCGACGGCGCCGCGGTCCCTGGTGCCGCGCAGCGTCCGCGTGGGCAGCCGCCGCACCTCCATGCGGCTGGAGCCGCAGTTCTGGACCGGCCTGGACCTGCTGGCCCGCCAGGAAGGCTGCCAGATCGCCGAGTTGCTGGACGTGATCGACCGCTCGCGTGATGACGAGACCAGCCTGTCCAGCGCCGTGCGCGTGGTCGTGGTCAGCTACTTCCAGTGGCTGGCGTCGGTGGAGACCTTGGCGACCCCCGTGCAGGCGCCGCAGCAGAACCTGAGCCAGGCGTTCTTCTGATCGACGCTTCCCGCGCCGTTCGTTGATGTCAGGTCATCGGGGCCCAATGGGCGCCCCCAATGGGGCCCCCGCTTCATGGCATATTAGTGATCCAAGTCAAGGCAAGGCGCACCGGGAACGGTTATCTGGGAAAACCTTTTCCGGGAGATTGGCCCCATGCCTGCCGCATCGCTTGCCTCTGCTGCAAATCTAACGCCCTTGGACCGTGTTCGCCGCACCACCACGCTGTTGGTGCTGACGTTGCTGGTGGCGCAGATCTTCGTTCTTCTGGCTGCCCAACTGGTGGTTCTGGGCGGGTTCGACTGGCGCCAACCGGCGGCGACGCTGCTGGTCGTGCTGGTGGCGGCGGGCGCCTGGGCAACCCTACCGCCGCCGGCCAGCCGCCTGGTGCTGGCCGCCTGCCTGCCTCTGGCCGGCGCCCTGTCCATTTGGGCCTTCGCCGGCAACCCGTGGCAGACGGGCATGCAGGTCTATGTCTACATCCTGGTCGCCGTGTCCGCCGGCTTTTGCGACGGGCGCACGCTGGCGGCATCCGCGGCGGCCGTGGCGATGTTCTTCATCGTCGGCGGGCTGGCGGTTCCGGAGTCGGCGGGCGTCCGCGGTGGGGAATATCTGCGCATCCTGATGTACGTCTGGCTGGTGGTGTTCGAGGGTGCCCTGCTGGCCTGGTTGGCCCAGACCATGGCCCGGTCCTTCCAGCGGTCGGACGAGGCCCTGGCCGATGCCCGCCAGGCGCATGAGGAGCTGGCCCAGGCGACATCCGCGCGCGAGGCCATGGCCGCTCAGGCGCGGGACGAACGCAACCGCCTGATGCTGGCCCTGGCGCGGCGCCTGGAAAGCGACGTCGGCGGCCTGGCGGGCGAGGTGGCGGGGGCGGCCACCGACGCCCGCGGCTGTGCCGATGATCTGCGCGCCCTGGTGCGCCGCGGGTCGGACAACGCCGGCGCCATCGCCGCTTCGGGCGGGGACGCGCTGGACAGCGCTTCGCAGGTGGCGGACGCGGCCTCGCAACTGTCTGAGGCCATCGCCGAGATCAGCAGCCAGGTCGCCCGCTCCTCCGGCGTGACGCGCGAGGCGGCGGAGCGGGCGCGCTCCGCCCAGGCCATCATCAATGGCTTGTCGGAAGCGGCCTCCAGCATCGGCAGCGTGCTGGCCACCATCAGCGAGATTGCGGAACGCACCAACCTGCTGGCGCTGAACGCCACCATCGAGGCGGCGCGCGCCGGCGTGGCGGGCAAGGGCTTTGCCGTCGTGGCGTCGGAAGTGAAGAACCTGGCCGGCCAGACCGGCCTGGCGACGTCGGAAGTGGCGCAGAAGGTGGCCGCCATCCGCGACAGCACACAAGAAGCGGCTGACGCCATCGAATCCATCGCCACCGTCATCTTCGACGTGGACGCCGCCACGTCCGCCATTGCGGCGGCGGTGGAGGAACAGGACGCCGCCACCAAGGAGATCGCCCGCAGCGCCGCCGAGGCGGTGCAGAGCGCCGGCGCCGCCGCGCGGGGGTGTGAGGAGACGTTGTCGGCCTGGACCGACACCAACGGCTCCGCCGACGGCATTGCCGATCTGTCCAAGCTGCTGTCCGGCCGGGTGGAAAAGCTGCAGACCGTGGTCGATGGCGTGGTCGCCGAGATTCGTACCGACGCGGCCTGACACGGGGGCCAAAGCCAGGAAAAGACGAAGGAGGCGGCCCCGGCGGGACCGCCCCTTCCTGTTGGCGGCTAATTCAGCCGGCGTAGACGGCGGTCGGCAGCCAGGTGGCGAGGCCCGGCACCAGGCACAGCGCCAGGATGGACACCAGCATCAGGCCCACGAAGGGCAGCACCCCCATCACCACGTCGCGCAGGGGGATGTCTGGCGCGATGTTTTTGATGACGAAGATATTCAGGCCCACCGGCGGGTGGATCAGGCCCATCTCCATAACAATGGACATGATGATGCCGAACCAGATCAGGTCGAACCCGGCGGCCTTCAGCGGCGGCAGGATGACGGGCGCCGTCATCAGGATGATACTGACCGGCGGCAGGAAAAAGCCCAGCACCACCACCAGCACCAGGATGGCGGTCAGCAGCACCCATTTCGACAGCTGCATGCCCACGATCCACTCCGCCGCGCCCTGGCTGATGTGCAGGTAGCTCATCACGTAGGAATACAGCAGCGACATGCCGATGATCATCATCAGCATGGTGGACTCCCGCAGGGTGGACATCAGGATGGGGCCCACCTGCGCCGGTCGCCAGATACGGTAGATGCCGGCCACCATCACCAAGGCCAGGACGGCGCCCAGGCCCGCCGTCTCCGACGGGGTGGCGATGCCGCCGTACAGCGCGAACATCACGCCGATCAGCAGGATGACGAAGGGCAGCACGCGCGGAATGGCGGCGAAGCGTTCGCGCGCTGTGAAGGTGTCGGTGCGCAGAAGTTCTGACCACGTCCCGCCTTGGGCGTAGGCCGCCGTAGCCGCCGCCTTTTCCTGGCGATAGCGCGCCACGGCGTAGATCGCGAACAGCACCACCATCAGCACCCCCGGCCCGATTCCGGCCAGGAACAGGCGGCCCAGCGACTGCTCCGCCGCGACGGCATAGAGGATCAGGGTGATGGAGGGCGGCAGCAGGATGCCCAGGGTGCCGCCGGCGGCGATGATGCCGGCGGCGAAGCCGGGGGAATAGCCGCGGCGGCGCATCTCTGGGATACCGGCACTACCGATGGCGGAACAGGTGGCGGGGCTGCTGCCGGCCATGGCGGCAAACAGGGCGCAGGCGAAGACGTTGGCCACGCCCAGGCCGCCCGGCACCCGGCCCATCCATACATGCAGGGCGGAATAAAGGTCGGAACCGGCGCGTGACCGGCCGATGGCCGCGCCCTTCAGGATGAACAGGGGGATGGTCAGCATGGTGATGCTGGCCATTTCCTCATAAACATTCTGGGTGACGGTATCCAGCGAGGCCGCCGGCATGAAGAAGTACATGAACACCACGGCGACGGCGCCCAGCGCGAAGGCGATGGGCAGGCCGGCGAACAGGGCCACCAGGGTGGCGCCACCGTAGAGCAGGCCGATCTCAACCGTGCCCATGGGCGCGTCCTTCCATAGGGTCATCCCCCGCCTGGGGTGCTAGCAGTTGCAGGGCGATCTGCAGGGTCAGCAGGGTCATACCCGCCGACATGGCGAGGTAGGGGATCCACAGGGGCGGCGCCCAGGAGGAGAAGGTGGCGTATCCTTCCACCCAGGCCTCATGGCACAACACCCAGGACTTCCAGGAGAAGAAGCCGCAGAACAGCAAGGAGATCAGATCCGCCACCCGGCGGCGCACGCGCTCCACGCCTGTGGGCAGCAGCCCGCCCACCGCCTCGATGGCGACATGACCACGGCGGGATTGGACGTAGGCCGCGGACAGGAAGGTGGCGCCGACCAGCAGGAAAATGGCGGTCTCATCCTGCCAGTCGGACGACTGATGCAGGAAGTACCGGGCCAAGGCCTCTTCGGTCATGACGATGCCGGCGGCCACCACCGCCACCGCCGCGACGGTGGCGATGATGCGGTTGGTCCAGGCCAAGGCCATGCCCGCCCAGCGGATGGGCGCCGACGCTCCCCGGGGCAGGCGCGCAGCCCCTGGCCCCTTGTCAAGCCCGGCAGCCCTCATGCCACGTCCTCGGCCAGCTTCAGCAGGGCCGCGGCCTCGGCGGAACGGTCGGCGAAATCCTTCCAGGCGGTGTCGCGGGCGATGGCGCGCCACTCGTCCATCACCTTGTCGTCCATGTCGACGACCTTCACGCCCGCCTTGGCATAGATCTCAGCCACGCGCTGGTCGTCCTTCCTGGCTTCTTCCAGGCCGAAGGGCTCCAGCGACTCACCCACCGTCAGCAGGGCCTTCTGCTGGGCGGCGGGCAGGCCGTCGAACACGATCTTGGACATCATCAAGGGTTCCAGCATGTACCAGAAGCTCTTCTGCCGGGCGGCGGTCAGGCTCTTGCTCTGCTCTTCCAGCTTGAAGGAGATCAGGCTGGTGGAACTGGTCACGGCGGCGTCCAGGTTGCCGGTCTGCATGCCGGCATAGATCTCGTTGGACGGAATGGAGGAGACGGCGGCGCCGGCCGCCTTGAACATCATGTCCATCTCGCGCGACCCGCCCCGGATCTTGATGCCCTTCACGTCGGCGGGATGCAGCACCGGGGTGCCGCGCGCGGCCACGCCGCCCGCCTGCCACACCCAGGTCAGGATTTTCACGCCCTTGGCCTCCAGCGCCTTGGTCAGCGCCTCACCGATGGGCTTCTTCTTCCAGGCCAGGCCCTGTTCATAGCTGGTCACCAGGCAGGGCATCAGGCCCAGGTTCATCTCCGGAATCTCACCACCGCCATAAGGCATGGGGTAGAGGGTGAAGTCCAAGGCCCCCTTCCGCAGCGCCTGCAGCTGCGCCACTGTCTTCATGAGGGAGGAGGCGGGGTAGACCTCGAACTTCAAGGCGCCCTTGGTCTCCGCCTCCACCTGCGCCGCGAACTTGCGGCACAGCCGGTCGCGGAAGTCGCCCTCCGTCAGTGTGCCGCCGGGGAACTGGTGGGAGATCTTCAGGGTGGTCTGGGCCTGGGCCAGGCTGGGGAGCAAGCCGCCGGCGCTCAGCACCGTGCCGCCTAGGGTCAGGGCAACGGGGCTGGCCGCCATGCCCCCCAGCAGGGCGCGGCGCGACAAGGCGGTGTTGGGCGTCTGATCGGTCGACATAGGGGCGTGTTCCTCACCGTGGGCAAGCGCCGGTCTTCTTCTGGTCCGGCGTTGGGGTTGGGCCTGAAGCGTCGGTTCTGACAAGGAAACGGGTAAAGGCGGGGCCGGGTGTGGCGGCCCGCTCAAGCACTTGGGCGCCAACTCCAGCGCGCTGATCATCCTGGCTTCCGCAATTGCTCAGTAAATGCTGCAATGGCGAAATATGTCTTTATTTGCAGATGCTTGGGTGATGGAAGCATGTCAGAGCGGCTCGGGGGCGTCAATCTCTGAAACGCAAGATTGTGCGTCTTGCATGCATGAAGAGGACTGGTGTATGCGTAAAATCAGGCAAGGGGATGTGGGCCGCCGGCCGCCGATAACGCCTGCCCCGCCCCGGATGAGGTGACCCATGGCCCTTCCCGAAACCCGTTCCGAGCAATTGGCCCGTGCGTTGGAGGACGATATCTGCGCCGGCCGCGCCCTGCCGGGCATGCGGCTGGACGAACAGGTTCTGGCCCAACGTTTCGGCACGTCGCGCACCCCGGTGCGGGAGGCGTTGAAGATGCTGGCGGCCCAGGGCTTCGTGGAAATCCGCCCGCGCCAGGGCGCCGTGGTGGTCGGCCTGGATGTGCGCCAGGTGCTGGAGCTGTTCGAGATCATGGCCGTGCTGGAAGGCCTGTGCGCCCGCCTGGCCGCCCGCCGCATGACGCCGGCGGAACGGGCGGATCTGATGGCCGTCCACGCCGAATGCCAGCGCCTGGCGGCGGCCGGCGACCCCGACGTTTACTACGCCATGAACACCCGCTTTCATGAGGTGATCTACGCCGGCAGCCACAACCGCCAGCTGGAGGAAGAGACGCGGCGGGTGCGCAACCGACTGTCCCCCTATCGCCGCAACCAGTTGCACCAGCTGGGGCGTGTCGCGAAGTCGGTGCAGGAGCATGACGACGTGGTGCGCGCCCTGCTGGAGGGCGATCCCGATCGGGCGGAAAGCCTGATGCGCCGCCACATCGGCATCCAGGGCGACGGCCTGTCCGACTTCGTGTCCAACATGTCGACACCGCAGGCCGTGTCCAACCCACCGCCGGCCTTGGCGGGCACGCTCGGCCGGCCTACCATTGTGCAGTGACCGTTCGCCGCCATCTCAATCTGCGTCCGTCCACTCTGGTTTGCCCATTCCGGTTTGCAAGGCCACGAGGTCCAGCCCATGAGCAGCAGCACCTTCTTCCGGTCCATGTTGACGACCATCGCCGATCGCGGCCGCGCCCTGGTGCGCCGTCACGGTCCCATGGTGGAGGATTTGCTGGAGGACGCGGCCAAGCTGATGCCGCTGTCCGCCAAGGGGCAGCCCAAGCGCGACCTGCCCACCCTATGCGACACCCTGCTGTCCGGCCGGGGCGAGGCCTCGGGCGTGGCGCTGGCCGGGCAGATCCTGGACCAGTGGGCGCGGCTTGACACCACAGGCCAGCGGGCCTTCCTGCTGGATCTGGCGTATCGTTTCGGTCCCGACCCAATCAAGCTGGACAAAGCCATTGACGCCTATCGCGCGGCGCCGGGCGCCGGGACGGCGCTGGCCCTGCACAACGCGGCCGAGGCGCGGCGGCAGGAACTGTTCCGCCGCCTGAACCTGGCCCCCGGCGGGACCGAGGCGGTGGTGCGCATGCGCGAAGCCCTGTTCCGGGTGATGGCCGACGCGCAGGGGGTGGAAAAGCAGGCGCTGGAGGCGGTGGACGCGGACTTCAGCCATCTGCTGGCCAGCTGGTTCAACCGCGGTTTCCTGGTGCTGCGCCACATCGATTGGACGACCCCGGCCAATATTCTGGAAAAGATCATCCGGTATGAGGCGGTGCACACCATCCGAGATTGGGACGATCTGCGCCGCCGCCTGGCGCCGGCCGACCGCCGCTGCTTCGCCTTCTTTCATCCCCAGCTGCCCGACGACCCGCTGATCTTCGTGGAGGTCGCGCTGGCGCCGGACATCCCGGCCAGCATCGATGCCCTGCTGGCGGAGGGCCGTGCGCCCATGGCGGAGGAAGACGCGACCACCGCCGTATTCTATTCCATCTCCAACTGCCAGGAGGGGCTGCGCGGCGTTTCCTTCGGCAACTTCCTGATCAAGCAGGTGGTGGAGGATTTGCGGGGAGAACTGCCCAACCTGCGCACCTTCGTCACGCTGTCGCCCGTGCCGGCCTTCGCCAAGTGGCTGGCGCGGGAACGTGGGGACGAGGCGTCCGCCGTGCTGGCGGCGGCGGACAAGGCCATCCTGGCGGCGCTGGACCAGCCGGACTGGCAGCGCGATCCGGGCACCGCGGCCACCGTGTCGCCCGTGCTGCTGCAGGCGGCGGCGCACTATTTCCTGAAGGCCAAGTCCCGTGGCAACAAGCCGGTGGACCCGGTCGCCCGCTTCCACCTGGGCAATGGTGCCCGGCTGGAACGCCTGAACTTCCTGGGCGATTTGTCGCCCAAGGGCCTGAGCCAATCGCATGGCCTGATGGTCAATTACCTCTATAAGCTGGACGACATCGAAACCAACCATGAGCGCTACGCCGACAAGGGCGAGGTGGTGGCCGCGGCGGCCGTCCGCCGTCACCTGAAGGCCGAGAGCGGCACGGACGAACCCAAGCCGCCCAAGCCTGGCAAGGCTGGGGCGCCCAAGCGCGCCCGCCCCGCCAGCGATGCCGCCCAGCCGCCTGTTGTTTAGGTCTCAATAATAACAACGCCCCAAGAAGACGCCGGAGTGTGACCGCCATGGCCAACCATCTCTTTTCCCTGATCCTGAGCCGCATGCCGGCCCTGGAGACGCCGTTCATCATCATTCCGGAAACCAAGGGCCAGCCCGAGCGGACACTGACCTACGGCGAGATGACGGCGCTGTCGGCGCGCATGGCCAACCTGCTGGTGGCCCGGGGGGTGAAGCCGGGCGACCGTGTGGCGGTGCAGGTGGAGAAGAGCGCCGAGGCCATCATGCTCTATCTCGCCTGCGTGCGGGCGGGCGCCATCTACCTGCCGCTGAACACCGGTTACACCCTGGCGGAACTGGACTATTTCATCGGCGACGCCACGCCCCACCTGGTGGTGTGCGATCCCGCCAAGGCGGGCCCCATGACGGAACTGGCCCGCGCCAAGGGCGTGGCCGCCGTGGAAACGCTGGGGGGCCAGGGGGCGGCCGATGCCGGCACCCTGCTGGCGGCGGCGCTGGCGCAGTCCAGCACCTTCGCGGACATCGACCGTGGCGCCGACGACCTGGCCGCCATCCTCTACACCTCAGGCACCACCGGCCGGTCCAAGGGCGCCATGCTCAGCCATGACAACCTGGCTTCCAACGCCTTGACCCTGGTGGACTATTGGCGGTTCACGGGTCGCGACGTGCTGCTGCACGCCCTGCCCATCTTCCACACCCATGGCCTGTTCGTGGCCACCAACACCCTGCTGCTGGCCGGCGGCACGATGATCTTCCTCGCCAGGTTCGATGCCGACGAGGTCATGCGCCAGCTGCCGCGCGCCACCACCATGATGGGTGTGCCCACCTTCTACGTCCGCCTGCTGCAGCATCCGGGCCTGACCAAGGAGGCGACGGCCCACATGCGGCTGTTCATCTCCGGCTCGGCGCCACTGCTGGCCGAAACCCATGACAGCTGGCGGGCCCGCACCGGTCTGGCGATCCTGGAACGGTACGGCATGACCGAAACCAACATGAACACCTCCAACCCCTATGACGGCGACCGGGTGGCTGGCACCGTGGGCTTCCCCCTGCCGGGCGTGGCCCTGCGCGTGGTGGATCCGGAGACGGGCGCCGCCATCCCGCAGGGGGAGATCGGCATGATCGAGGTGCGCGGCCCCAACGTCTTCAAAGGCTATTGGCAGATGCCGGAGAAGACGGCGGCCGAATTCCGCCCCGACGGCTTCTTCATCACCGGCGACCTGGGCAAGATCGACGCCCGGGGCTATGTCCACATCGTCGGCCGGGGCAAGGACCTGGTCATCTCCGGCGGCTACAACGTCTATCCCAAGGAGATCGAGACGGAGATCGACGGCCTGCCCGGCGTGGTGGAAAGCGCCGTCATCGGCGTGCCGCATCCGGACTTCGGTGAAGGGGTGACGGCCGTGGTGGTGCGTCAGAAAGGGGCGGCTGTGGATGAGGCCGCCGTGCTGGCCGCTCTGGACGGCCGCCTGGCCAAGTTCAAGCAGCCCAAGCGCGTGCTGTTCGTGGACGACCTGCCGCGCAACACCATGGGCAAGGTGCAGAAGAACCTGCTGCGCCAGGAATACCAGGGGCTTTACAGGAAATAGCCCCTCGTCCGTCGCGCGTTGAAATCGGCATAAAAAAAGACCGGATGGGACAGCCCACCCGGTCTTTCACTTTCAGGACCCCGGCACCCGGTTCGGGTGGACGGCGGCCCCACATGGCCAGTGGCCCGCGACGGATCAGTGCCGCGTGTGTTCGTCGATCTTCTCTTTCAGCCTGAGCTTTTCGAATTTCATGCGCTGCACGAGGGCGCTGTCATGATAGGGGCGTGCCAGTTCGCTGTGGATACGGTCTTCCAGACTGGCATGCTTCTGGCGCAGGCTTTCGACGAAATTGTCAGTGGCCATAGTTCCCTCCAGCTATCTGTTCAAGGGATAAAGGCGAGATCGCCTTGAGTGCCTTAGACGATGGTCCGGTTCTGGCAGTAGTTCCATCCCGTTTGCCGCCAGCGCAACAAGATCGGCGCCAGCGTATATTTTCTTTTATTGACGCATCCGTCATCAGGCGACAATCGGCGCCTTGAGGCGGTCATGCCGCGTTTCAAAAGCTTACGCCCCTCATAGGCCGAAGTCTTCAACAAAATAGGATAGTGCTAGACGAAGGGCAGGGGCGCGTTAAGCCTTTATCCAGCCGCCTATGACAACGTCGTGACAGCCATATGACACCCGGAAGTCGCCTGTTTTCAAGGCTTCTTGAAATATGGGTAATTGCCCGTATTATAGGAGCCACCCTGTACCCCGATCGGATAAGCGCCGCCATGACCGACGTGACCGCCCCCAAAAATTCCTTTGGCTCCGCGCCATCGTTGGCCCGGCACCTGGCCCGGCAGGTGAACGGGCGCATGCATTACGGGTGGGTGGCGGCGGCCCTCGCCTTCGCCACCCTGTTGGTGGGCGCGGGGGTGCGGGCGGCCCCGGGCGTGCTGTTCGTGCCCCTGGAACAGGCGCTGGGCTGGGACCGCGCCACCATTGCGGCGGCGGTGTCGCTGAACATCTTCCTCTATGGCTTCATGGGCCCGTTCGCAGCTGCCCTGATGCAGGCTGTCGGCGTCCGGCGCACGATCCTGACAGGCCTGGGCCTGCTGGCGGTGACGACCATCACCAGTACCCTGATGACCCGGCCCTGGCAGATGATGCTGTCCTGGGGCCTGCTGGTGGGCCTGGGCACGGGCCTCACCTCCATGACCCTGGCGGCCACGGTGGTGAACCGCTGGTTCATCAAGCAGCGCGGCCTGGTCATGGGCCTGCTGACCGCCAGTTCGGCCACGGGGCAGCTGGTGTTCCTGCCCGGCATGGCCGCCTTGGCCACCCATTTCGGCTGGCAGGCGGTGGGTCTGACGGTGGGGGCGGCTGCCCTCGCGCTGGTGCCGCTGGTGGGCCTGCTGCTGCCCGACAGCCCCCGCGCCGTGGGCCTGGCGCCCCTGGGCGGGACGCTGGAGGATGAACTGCCGCAGTCGAGCGGCAACCCCATCGTCATCGCCTTCACCACGCTGGGCCGGGCGTCGAAGTCGGTGGATTTCTGGCTGTTGTTCGGCAGCTTCTTCGTTTGCGGCCTATCGACCAACGGCCTGATCGGCACGCACCTCATCTCCGCCTGTTTCGACCAGGGCATCCCCGAAGTGGCGGCCGCCAGCCTGCTGGCCCTGATGGGCCTGTTCGATCTGGTGGGCACCACCGGGTCCGGTTGGCTGTCCGACCGGGTCGATAGCCGCAAGCTGCTGTTCTGGTATTACGGCCTGCGCGGCCTGTCCTTGTTCTACCTGCCCCTGTCGGGCTTCAGCCTCTACGGCCTCTCTATCTTCGCCGCGTTCTACGGCTTGGACTGGATCGCCACCGTGCCGCCCACCGTACGCCTGGTCACCGACCGCTTCGGCCGTCGCGACGCGCCCGTGGTCTTCGGCTGGGTGGGGGCGGGCCATCAGATGGGCGCGGCCCTGGCGGCCTATGGCACCGGCATCATCCGCACCGAATGGGGCAGCTACTTCCCGGCGTTCCAGGTCGCGGGCCTGGCCTGCGTGTTGACCGCGATCATGGTGCTGTTCATCAACCGCCGCCGTAACACCGCGACGCTGGCCCCGGCCGAGTGAATAAGTTCAGCGGCGGAAAGTGACCTTAGGACGCGACCGCGTCCGCCGGAAGTTTCCGGGGAGCGCAGCGGACTGGAAACTGAGGATAGCCAAGGGGCGGATGCCCCGCTGGCGCCTGAAGCAACTTATAACGGCGCCCGCAGGATGGCCACCAGGCCCAGCAGGCCGCCCGCCACCAGCAGGGCGAAGGGGTTGTGGTGCAGCATCAGGACGGTGGTGCCCATCCAGCCGTAGCTCATCATCATTTCCAGCAGGGTGCGGCCCACCAGCTTGCCGCCGGCGCCCTTGCGCGGCTTCAGCACCTGGTCCACCTCGCTTCCGCTGACCGGTTGCACCCACAGGCTGGCCACCACGGCGCAGAAGGTGGCGGCGATGCCGCAGCTGAGGATGGTCAGCGTGCCCCACAGGCTGACGCCGCCGGCCAGTGCTGCCACCAGGGCCACCGCCGCCAAGGGCGGCAGGCCGGCCGCCTCCACCTTGGCCTGGCGCAGGCGCTTGGGCGTGACCGGGGCGGCGTTGATCAGGTCGGCGGCCCCGTCGGCCAGGGCCAGCTTGGCCAGGGTGCCGGCCGTCAGCGCGGCCAAGGGCACCACCAGGGCGGCCAGGGTCAACGGGTCGGTCCGCCACTGGTCCTGCATGGAAATGACCAGGATGATGGCGCCGCTCATCTGCTGGAACAGCAGCAGGGGCAGTTGCGGGTGGCGGCGCATCAGCCGCCATTCCTTGCGGCGCAGCAGGGGGCCCAGGCGGTCCTGGAACTGGTGGGCCTTGGTCGGCGCCTTGGTTGCGGCTGTCGTGGCGCCGGCCGCGGCGGAGGCGGTGGCGATGAAAGTGGGACCCCAGCGCGCGGTCACACCGGCGAAGATGCTGACGCAAGCGATGACCAGGACGGCCAGGGATAGCGGGTCGCCCAGCAGCGCGTGGCCGGGCAGCAGCACGAAGGCCGCCAGCGGCCCGTGCCTCAGCCCGTCGGCGCGCGCCATCCAGTCGATATGTGGGCCCAGCAGCCGGGGGATCTGCCCCGCCAGGCCCATGAGCATGCCGGTGAAGGCGGCGATGCCCTGGCCCACGACGCGGGCGCGCCGCACCCCTACCCAGCGCACCAGCAGCAGCGCCACCAACAGGGCGACGCCCGTCACGGCCAGGGCCAGGGCGGGCAGGGCCACGTAGGCGGCCAGCCAGTTGGGATGGCCGAAGATGGCGCCCATGTTGGCGATGGGCAGGATCAGGGCAGCGGGAAACAGCAGGGTCCCGGCCATCACCGCCAGGGCACGGGCCGGCAGGATGACGGCGGGCGACAAGGGGGATGACAGCAGCAGGTCGTAGTCCCCCCGGGCATAGATCGTGTCCATGGCGCGGTAGATGGCCGTGCCCATCATGAAGCAGCAGGCCAGCGCCGCCACCATGGCGCCGATTGCCGGCTGCATGTCGGTCGCCCCCCGGCTGGCCCCCCCTTGTGCGGCGCCTATGGCCATGAAGGCGCCCAGGACGTGGAACAGGATCACCATGGCCAGCAGGGTGATCCAGACGCCGGGGGATGACAGTTTGATGGCCCGCGCGGCCAGGCGCAGCTCATGCCGCAGCAGCCAGGCCAAGGTCCCCGGGCGCAGGGTAGCGGCGATCATGCCGGTTCCCGCTCGGTGTTGGCCGGGGCTGCCACCAGGTCCAGGAACACGTCCTCCAGGGTGCTGTCGTCACGGCCCACCCGGCCGCGCAGTTCCGCCAGCGTGCCCTCGGCCAGCAATCGCCCGTCCTGAATGATGCCGATGCGGCTGACCAGCCGCTCCGCCACGTCCAGGATATGGGTGGTCAGGATGATCGTCGCACCCGCCCGCACCCGCTCCACCAGGATGTCCTTCACCTCGCGGGCGATGGCGGCGTCCAGGCCGGTCAGCGGCTCGTCCAGGATCAGCAGGCGCGGGTCGTGGATCAGGGCGCCGGCCAGGGCCGCCTTTTGCTTCATGCCTCGTGAGAAGCCCTCGCACCGCTCCGCCCGGTGATCCCACAGATCCAGGCGGTGCAGCAGTTCCTCCGCCCGCGCGCTGGCATCGGCCGCGGGCACCCCCCACAGGCCGGCCACGAATTCCAGGAACTCCAGCGGTGTCAGCTTGTCGTAGATCAGCGGCTCATCCGGCAGCCAGGCCACCTGGCGCTTCGCCGCGATGGGATCGGCCAGGGCGTCGATGCCGAAAACGCGGACGCTGCCGGCGTCCGGCCGCAGCAGGCCCACGATCATGCGCAGCGTTGTGGTCTTGCCCGCGCCGTTGGGACCCAGCAGGCCGTAGAACTCGCCGGGCGCGATGGTCAGATCCAGGCCCCGCACCGCCGGCCGGCTGAACGCCTTGGCCAGTCCCCGCACTTCCAACGCCGTCATGCATCCCCCAAGATGACGCCATCCCAGCATTTCCACCTTAAGTCACGCGCCCCGCGGCGACAAGCCGGGCGAAACACATGACATTTCAACGACAACGCCAGACATCTGTTGCGATCCGGCCGCCGATGGAAAACAAGGATGCGGGCCTGCGTCGCCCGGTCGCATGGGGACCGGGTGCCAGGACCGCCGGTCGCAAGGGGTGAGTGGGGGATATGATGACGCGTTGGTATTCCAGGATGGTGGCGCCCCTGATGGGGCCCCTGATGGCGCAGGTGTGCGCCGTGGCCACCCTGATGGCCGTGCCCGCCGTCGCGGCGGATGCCGGGGCGCCGGCCCCCAAGCTGATCGTGCTGGTCTCGGTCGACCAGTTCTCCACCGACCTGTTCCAGCAATACCGCAGCCATTTCACCGGCGGCCTGCGCCGGCTGACCGAGGGGGCGGTCTTCCCCAACGGCTATCAGAGCCATGCGGCGACGGAAACCTGCCCCGGCCATTCCACGCTGATGACCGGCGACCATCCGGCCCGCACCGGCATCATCGCCAACGACTGGTACAGCTTCAAGGGCCCCCGGCCAGGCAAGATCTATTGCGCCGAGGATGAGAGCAAGGGCAGCTACAAGGCCTATGTTCCCTCCGACGTGCACCTGAAGGTGCCGACGCTGGGCGAGCGGATGAAGGCGGCCGACCCGGAGGTGCGCACCGTTTCCGTCGCCGGCAAGGACCGCGCCGCCATCATGATGGGCGGCCACGCCGTGGACGAGCTGTGGTTCTGGAAGGACGGCCAGGGCTTCATCTCCTACGAAGGGCGCACCGCGCCGGCGGCCGTGACCGCCGTGAACGAGGCCGCCATGGCCGAGATCGCCAAGCCCGCCAAGGAATATGCCGAGCCGGAATGGTGCAAGGCCATCGACATGCCGGTAGCGGTGGAGAGGAAGGATGACGTCCTGACGGTCGGGAACGGCCGCTTCGCCCGACAGCCGGGCCCCAAGGCGGAGGCGCAGTGGCGGGCATCCCCCGCGTTCGACGCCGCCATCGTCGACCTGGCCGTCCGCCTGATCAAGGACATGAAGCTGGGCCACGGCAAGTCCGTCGACGTGCTGACCGTCGGCGCCTCGGCGACCGACTACATCGGCCACAGCTATGGCACCGAGGGGTCCGAGATGTGCATCCAGGTGGCCAATCTGGACCGCACGCTGGGCAAGTTGGTGGCCGCCCTGGACGCCACCGGGGTGGACTATGTCCTGGCCCTGTCGGCCGACCACGGCGGCAATGATATCCCCGAGCGTGAGCGCCTGCGCGGCATGCCGATGGCGGCGCGCGTGGACGACGGCCTGGTGTCCGAGAACCTGGGCAAGAAGGTGGCGCCCCTGGGCGTGGACGGCGCGGAACTGCTGTTCGGCGGCGGCAACGGCGACGTCTGGGTGGGTCCGACGGTCGCGGGATCCTGGCGGACCAAGGTGGTGAACGAAGCGCTGGCCCTGTACCGCGCCGATCCGCAGGTGGCCGCCGTCTACACCGCGGCGGAGGTGGCGGCCGCGCCGGCGCCGACCGGCGCCCCCGACGCGTGGTCCCTGCTGGACCGCGCACGGGCCTCGTTCGACCCTAGCCGGTCGGGTGACCTGGTGGTCTTCCTGAAGCCGCGCATTACCGCCATCCCGTCCAAGCCGGCCAGCTACATTGCCACCCACGGCAGCCCCTGGGACTATGACCGGCGCGTGCCCATCCTGTTCTGGCGCAAGGGCATCACCGGCTTCGAGCAGCCGCTGTCCGTCGAGACGGTCGACATCATGCCGACGCTGGCGGCCCTGGTGGGCTTCAAGCTGGCCCTCGGCGATGTCGATGGCCGCTGCCTCGACCTGGATGGCGGTTCCGGCGACACCTGTCCGGTTACTGCCCAGTAAGACGCTGGCCGGTTTACGCGCCCACAGGCGGTTGACTTGGCCCCCCATCCGGCTGCGGCTTGGGTAGCCGCTGCGGCTCGGTGTCATGGAAGCGGCCAAAATCCAGCAGGCGGTGGCCGTCATCGTGCACCTTGATGATGTCGACGAAGCGCTGGCCCCACAGGACGTCGCCGGCCTCATAGGTTTTGCGGCTGTAGACCTTCTGTGAATAGTTTTCGTCGGTGCCGCTCAGCAGGACGATGAAGGTCGCATGGCTTTGCCGCAGGGTCCATTCCGTCTGGCCGTACAGCGGGCTGCTCTCATCGATGCGGTGAACGATGGTCCAGGACAGGGCGAACAGGGGCGACTTGGCCCGCACCAGCTTCAGCTCCTCGAACCCCCGCATCATGGTGCCTTCCTCCGTGATGCGCATGGTGCTGAACGACACACTGGCCTCGGCCTCCAGGATCTGGTTGCCGCGCGTGTTGCCCGCCCGCAGCATCAGCACCGGGTGCCCGTCATGCTGGGTGAACAGGATGTTGCGGCTGAACAGGATCAGCGCCTTGGGACGGGAGAAGCGGGCGAAGATCAGGCCGGTGATCTGGGCCACGCCCAGCATGCCGGTGAAGGACTCGGCCGCCGCCACGCTGTTGGCGTAGACGGTGTTGGGCGCCATGACGCCATAGCCCATGGTGCCCAGCGTCTGCACGCTGAAGAAGAAGGCGTCGGTGAAGGACCCGATGCGGGCGTTGGTGACGCCGCCCGGCTCCATCAGGTACAGGCCGGCGAAAATCAGGTTGGCGATCAGGTAGATGGCCAGCGCCAGGCCGAAGAATCCGCCCCATGAGATGCTGAGCAGGAAGTGGTAGGGGTCCTGCCAGCGCAAGGCCGGCACCCCCTTCAGGGTGGCGAAGGGGCGGCCGTCGACGGTGATGCGGCGTTGGTGTAGGCGGGCCAGTCGGCGATGAGGCGGCACGGGCGAAAAACCGTTTGTTCAGCGGGGGTTGCGGGGCTTCCGCCACCATAGCCCAAGCGACGTGAAATGTCGTTTTTTCAAGCGCTGGACGGACCCGCCCGATGCTGCACCTGCGATGTCATGGTTGACTGCGGTCGTAATCCGTCCCAGGGTGGTGGCGTGGTCGATCCGGCCGCTTTGCCACCGATGTCGTGTTTCAACTGTCGTTTCGTTGCTATCGGATACCTATCTCTTTTAGCCATGTGCCCCGACCGGTCCCAGAACACGTCATCCTAACGCAGTCCACGCCGATCCCCACCGATGCAATCCAGCCACTCTAGCGACCAGCACGACGCCGGTCGCCGCCACTGGGCCCTGACCCTCGGGGCTTTGGGTGTCGTCTACGGCGACATCGGCACCAGCCCCCTCTACACCATGCACACGGCGTTCGACCCGGCCATCACGGGCATGCCGCTGAACGAGGCCAACATCTTCGGCTTCCTGTCGATGGTGGTGTGGTCGCTGGTGCTGGTGGTGACGCTGAAGTACGTCGTCCTCATCCTGCGCGCCGACAACAAGGGCGAGGGCGGCATCCTCTCCCTCTCCACCCTGGCGCTCAGCGGCAAGGACAGGTCGCGCTCGCAACGGCGGCTGATGACCGTGCTGGCCATGCTGGGCCTGGCGCTGTTCTACGGCGACGGCATGATCACCCCGGCCGTATCCGTGCTGTCGGCGGTGGAGGGGCTGGAGATTTCCGCCCCCGACGTGCAGCATTGGGTGGTGCCCATCACCGTGGTCATCCTGGTGGGGCTGTTCCTGATCCAGAGTGGCGGCACCAATACGGTCGGCCGGCTGTTCGGGCCGGTGATGTGCTTCTGGTTCGCCTGCCTGGGCGCCATGGGCGTCGTCCACATCCTGCAGGTTCCCCATGTGCTGAAGGCGCTGGATCCGCGCTATGCCCTGGATCTGGCCTTCAACCACGGCTGGTCGGTGTTCTACATCCTGGGCGCCGCCGTCCTGTCCTTCACCGGTGGCGAGGCGCTCTACGCTGACATGGGCCACTTCGGCCGCCGGCCCATCCGCCATGCCTGGGTGGCCGTGGTCTTCCCGGCGCTGGTGCTGAACTATTTCGGCCAGGGCGCCCTGCTGCTCAGCAAGCCCGAGGCCATCGACAATCCCTTCTTCCTGCTGGTCCCGGAATTCCTGCTGCTGCCCCTGGTGGTGCTGTCCACGGCGGCGACCATCATCGCCAGCCAGGCCGTCATTTCCGGCGTGTTCTCCCTGACCCGCCAGGCGGTGCAGCTGGGCTACATGCCCCGCATGGAAATCCGCCACACCTCGGAAAGCGAGATCGGCCAGGTCTATGTGCCGCGCATCAACTGGGCCCTGCTGGTGGCCGTGGTGGCGCTGGTCATCATGTTCGGCAGTTCCGCCAAGCTGACCGACGCCTACGGCCTGGCGGTGACCGGCAGCATGGCCATCACCACCATCATGGCGCTGTTCACCGCCCGCGACGTGTGGGGGTGGAGCCGACCGCGCGCCGCCATCGTCTTCGGCTTCTTCCTGTTCATCGACTTCAGCTTCCTGACCGCCAACTGCCTGAAGATCCCCCAGGGCGGCTGGCTGCCCCTGACGGTGGGCTTGGGCGTGTTCGTGCTGGTTTCCACCTGGCGGCTGGGGCGCAAGGTGCTGTACGACCGCATCTATCGCGACGCCCTGCCCATGTCGCTGTTCCTGGAGCGGGCGGACCGCACGCCGGTGCGCGTGGCCGGCACCGCCGTGTTCATGACCGGCAGCGTCGACAAGGTGCCCCACGCCCTGCTGCACAACCTGAAGCACAACAAGGTGCTGCATGAGCGCGTGGTGCTGATGCGGGTGCTGACGGAAGAGGTGCCGTGGGTGACGCGGGAACGCCGCGTGTCGATGGAAAAGCTGGGCAAGGGCTTCTTCTCCGTCACTGCCCATTTCGGCTTCATGGAACAGCCCAACGTGCCGCGCGCCCTGGCCGAGTGCCGCCCGCTGGGCCTGGCCATCGATTTGGCAGAGACCTCGTTCTTCCTGGGGCGCGAGACCCTGGTGCCGTCTTCCCGCTCCGACCTCACCCGCTGGCAGGAGCAGGTCTTCATCGCCCTGTCGGCCACGGCCTTGTCCGCAACGACATTTTTCGACATTCCGCCCAATCGCGTGGTGGAATTGGGGACCCAAGTCGAAGTTTAATCGGTCCCTGGTACCGTCTGCCGCGCGCCACTGGAACACTTTTGCAAGCGCCGCGCGGCAGACGGTGTCGTGGTCCGGTTTGGGGATGGGCCCCGCCTATAAGGAGAATTAGTGATGAAGGGCGATCCGCAGGTCATCGTTCACCTGAACAAGATCCTCACCAACGAGCTGACCGCCATCAACCAGTACTTCCTGCATGCCCGCATGCTGAAGAACTGGGGCCTGATGCGCCTGGCCAAGAAGGTCTATGAGGAATCCATCGGCGAGATGAAGCACGCCGACAAGTTGATCGAGCGCATCCTGTTCCTGGAGGGCCTGCCCAACCTGCAGGACCTGCTGAAGCTGAAGATCGGCGAGGACGTGCCGGAGATGTTCGAGGGCGACCTGTCCATCGAGCGGCACAACCGCACCTGCCTGCAGGACGCCATGACCTACGCCGAATCGGTGCGCGACTTCCAGAGCAAGGAGATCCTGCGGGAAATCCTGGAAGACACCGAAGAGCACATTGACTGGCTGGAAACCCAGCAGGACCTGATCCAGCGCGTGGGCCTGCAGAACTACCAGCAGGAGCAGATGGGGTCGGAGTCGTAAGACGCCGCTCCGTCGCGCACGGAATTTGGGGAAAGGCCGGACGCGTCATGCGCCCGGCCTTTTCGTTGTTGTTTTGTGACAACGATGGGTTGCGGCGGCGGCGGGCGCTGGCTTCTGCTATCTCAGTCGCCATCCAGGATGTTTGCTGAGATGCCGTGATGCCGCGCCGCCTGCCGTCCGTCCCCCTGCCGCCGCTGTCCCGCCGGGGCGTGGTGCTGGGCATGGCGGCCGTGGCGCTGGCCGGCCGGGCATGTCCCGCCCTGGCCGAGGGCGGTGTCCTGACGGTGACGGCCGTGGGCGACCTGCCGGGCTTCCTGCCGCGGGAGGTGCCACCCTTCCTGGCCATCGTGATGAACACCGCCGGCAAGAACACGCCCGGCGGCGGGCAATCGTTCGCCGCCGCCGGTGCCGCCCCGCCGGACGGCGCGGCGTCCGATCGTGTGGAATGGACCTTCCGCGCCAACCCTTATGCGGCCGGCGCCTCGCGCAGCGTGGGGCCGCCCCGTTCCGTTGCCGGCCGGCTGTTCGGCACGCACCGCCTGATCTCGGTGGAACTGCGGCTCTATCGCGGCGACCGCTACCAGGCCCAGGTCTTCGGCCAGGTGGAGGTGCAGGGCGGGCGGCGGGACGCCGACCTGCAGACCTTCATCAGCGACATGACACGGCGCATCCTCGATGCCGCGGCACAGTAGGGGGACGGGGATGCGGATGGTTGGCCACGTCCTTTTCCGGACCACGCTGGCCTTGGCCACTGCGCTGGCCTGCGTGCCCGCCCGGGCGCAGCAGGCGGCGGACCAGCCCGGCTTCTGGGACCGTGATGGCCTGACGGGTAACTGGGGCGGCCTGCGCGGCCGGCTGGCGGATAACGGCGTGGCCCTGAACCTGGTCTATGTGGGCGAGGTGTTCGGCCTGACCCAGGGTGGGGTGAAGCGCGACACGGTCGGCGATGGCCGGTTCGAGGCGACGGTGGAGCTGGACGCCCAGACGGCCTTCGACTGGCACGGCCTGCTGTTCCACGCCACCGCCTACGGCATCCACGGCCACGGGCTAAGCCGCTGCTGCCTGCAGAACATCGCCACCGTCAGCAATATCGAGGCGCTGCCCGGCGACCGCCTGTTCACCCTGTGGGCGCAGCAGGCCCTGTGGGACGGCCAGGTTTCCCTGCGCGTGGGCCAGCTGGCGGCGGATGATGAATTCGTCACCAGCCGGGGGGCCGCCCTGTTCGTGAACGGCACCTTCGGCTGGCAGGCCATCACCGGCGCCGACCTGCCGGGCGGCGGCCCGGCCTATCCCCTGGCGACGCCGGGCGCCCGCGTCCAGGTCTCCGCGACGCCGGAGCTGACCGTCCTGGGCGCCGTCTTCTCCGGCAACCCGGCGGGCAGCGCGATCGGCGAGGCCCAGGCCCTGGACCCCAGCGGCACCACCTTCAGCTTCTCCGGCGATGTCTTCACCATCGTGGAGGCGCAGTACCAGCCGGCGGTGGATGAGGGCGGCCCGTGGGGCAATGGCGGCCAGGCGCCGGTCTTCAAGCTGGGCGCCTGGTTCCACGGCGGCCCCTTCAGCGATGAGCACCACGCCGCCGGCGGCCAGACCCTGGCCGACCCAAGCTCCGGCGGCGTGCCGGCGACCCGGCGGAACGACTGGGGCGTCTATGGCGTGGCCGACGTGCCGCTGTGGCACACGGGCGACAAGCCGGACGGGGGCCTGGCCGCCTTCCTGCGCCTGGCGGGCGCGCCCGCCGACCGCAACCTTATCGCCTTCTATGCCGATGGCGGGCTGACCTGGAAAGGCCTGCTGCCCGCCCGGGCCGACGACACCGCCGGCCTGGCCGTGGCCTATGCCCAGATCGGCTCCGCCGCCGCCGGCCTGGACCAGGACTACCGCCACTACGGCCGGCCCTACTATCCGGTGCGGGACCATGAGCTGCTGGTGGAGTTCAGCTACCAGGCCGTGGTGGCCGGCTGGACCACGCTGCAACCCAATGTGCAGTATGTCGCGCACCCCGGCGGCAACGTCCTGGTGCCCGGCCGCACCACCCCGGTGGGCGACGGCCTGGTGCTGGGCCTGCGCACCAGCGTGCGCCTGTAGGCTGATGGCGAGAGCCGGCTGCGTAAAATCAGACGCAGCCGGCTCTCGCTGAGCCTGTCCGCGAGCAGCTTCACGCCCAAAGGTGATTCCACCTTTGGGCGATCTGCTCTACAGCCCGCCGGGCAGCTTGGACCGCATCATCTTCTTCCGGTCCAGCACGGATCCATCAATGATGAAGGTGCCGTCGCCCACGGCATGCAGCATGCGGCGCTCCTCCCGGGCGGTATCGATATGGGCGGCGACGCCCTCCAGCACGATGATGCCGTGCCGGTCGACGATGTCGATGACGCGGCACTCGATGTTGGCCAGGCATTCCCGGATCAAGGGGGGCCGGACATGCCGGGCCGGTGCCCGGCTCAGGCCGAATTTCGCGAACTTGTCCGTATCCCGGCCGGTGCAGGTGCCGATGCCGACGGCGGTGTCGATCAGGTCGGCCGTGGGGATGGACAGCACGCATTCCTTGGTGCCGACCAGGGCGGCATAGGAATAATTCCAGGGCCCTGTGGTGATGGCGAACGTCGCCGAGAAATCCAGCACCATGGTCCAGGTGATGGTCATCACGTTGTCCTTGTGGCCGTCATGGGTGGTGACCAGCACCACGGGCCCCGGCTCGATCAGGGTGAATGCCCGGCTGAGCGGTAGAACCTCCATCATCCCCTCCATTCCGCCTGGCCGGCGGTAGGCCCGCGCGGCCTGATACGGCTATACTCCCACCCAGCGGGCCGAACGCCAAGGTGGCGGCCGAAGCGAATGGGAAGAGAGGGTGGGAAGCGTGGGCCTGGCGCGGATGGGAACGGTGTTGCTGCTCGGCGCCCTGATCCTGGGGCTGGCGCCGGCCCGGGCGGACGATGCCCCGGAGGTTCCCGCCTGGCTGGCCGCCCATGTCGGGGAGGGGGAGGGCCAGATCGCGCCCCTGGTCCTGGCCCGGGCGCAGGCGCTCTATCGGCGTAAGGTGGCGGAGGGCGCGGTGCGCAACCCCTGCTACTTCGCCATGGACGCGACGCGGCCCAACACCGCGGAGGATGGCGGACCCGGCCGCCGGTTCTATGTGATCTGTGAGGCGGCACGGACCTTCCAGGCCATTCCCGCCGGCCACGGCGCCGGGCGGCGCCTGGAAGGCTTGGCAGACTTCACCAATGGCCGCGACTGCGCCCGGAACTTCGGCAACGCCCAGGATTCGGAACTGACGGCCGGCGGCGCCTATGTCACGGCCGAGATCAAGGACAGCTTCAAGGGCTTCTACCGCGCGGCCGGCGGCGGCGACCTGCCCCTGGTGCGGTCCTTCGTGCAGTTCGAGGGGGAGGGCGACGCCGCCAACGCCCGTCCGCGCGCCATCGGCGGCCATGCCGCCCTGACCCTGAAGGGCCTCTGCCGGCGCCGGGACCCGCACGACCCCCACGCCGATGACGGCGGCTATGTCCTGCAGGGCACGCTGGTGGACTACACCGGTGGCCGCAGCAACGGCTGCACCAGCTGGTCGCCCACCGACGCCGCCGCCCTCGTGGCTTCGGTGAAGGACGCGCCCACCACCCTGTACCTCTATCCCGAGGCCGCCGACATCGATGCCGTGGCCCATGGCGAGGCGGGCGCCTACTGGAACGCCGCCTGCCTGCGGGCCATCGGCTCCCCCGCCTACTGGCCCCAGGGGGCGCTGGCGCCGCTGATCGCCCAGTACCGGCGCGACCACCCCCCGCCGCCACCCCGGCCCATCCCCCTCTGCGCCGCGCCCTGAGGCCGGGCCGCCATCCTTATCTTTGCGGAAAGGAAACCCACGTCGATGAGCCTCACAACATCCGCGCCCGACGGCCGCCCCCGCTGTGGCTGGTGCGCGGCGGCGCCGGAGTTCCTGCCCTACCACGACCACGAATGGGGCTTCCCCGTGGGCGACGATCGCCGGCTGTTTGAGAAGCTGTGCCTGGAAGGCTTTCAGTCGGGCCTCAGCTGGCGCACCATCCTGGCCAAGCGCGAGAACTTCCGCGCCGCCTTCCACGGCTTCGACTTCGACCGCGTCGCCACCTTCACCGAGGCCGACGTCGCCCGCCTGCTGCGGGACGAGGGCATCATCCGCCACCGCGGCAAGATCGAGGCCGTCATCAACAACGCCGCCCGCGCCCAGGACTTGGTGCGCCAGGAGGGCTCGCTCGCCGCCTATCTCTGGCGCTTCGAGCCTAGGCCGGAGGACTGCGCCCCACCCCAGACCGTCTCCACCTCCCCCGCCTCCATCGCCCTGTCCAAGGACCTGAAGAAACGCGGCTGGAAATTCGTCGGCCCCACCACCGTCTTCGCCTTCATGCAGGCCATGGGGCTGATCAACGACCACGCCGAGGGTTGTGTGGTGCGGGAGGAGGCGGAGCGGGTTAGGGCGGGGTTCAGGCGGCCGGGGTGAGGGGTAATCTTTCTTCTATGGGTGGTGGATAGAATTTCAATTAGCATTTTAATTGTTTTATAGAGGGGCCTAACCATTAGATATCTTGAATGTGATTGCCTTTCTGATGCAGGTTTCCAACCTGGGGTGGTTGCGCTCGACCTGCATATCAAATTCTCTGAGGTGATTAGATGAGTTATATTGATTTATTTAAAAAAGAATCATCATTAATCTCCAAGCTCGGAATTGAACAAGCTCATACGGCCTGGGTTATGGCTCGTTATCTAGAAGAGGCAGATATTGGCGCCTTGGCAGCAAACGCTCTTACAGACGGACCAAACGACAAGAAGATAGATTTTATATACTTAGACCATGATGGGAAAAGAATAATATTTGCGCAGGGATTTTTTGCAAATAAAGCTAGAGATGAGGCTCCAGCAAATAAGGCATCTGACCTGAACACTGCGGCTGCTTGGCTTTTATCTGGTGATTTGTCCGTCGTTCCGGACCAAATGCGCTTAATAATGGAGGAATGTCGGGTTGCATTAGAGGTTGATGGAGTGGATTCAATTGAATTATTTTATATACATAATCTTCCGGAATCCGTAAATGTTGCTAGGGAATTGCAGACTGTTGAGGACAACATAAAAAAGATATTGGGAGGCAGGGCGATTACGGTGAGGGCTGTGGAGTTGGGGATTGCTAAGATCCAGCATTTATCTGATTCTCAAGACTCTCATATTGAGGTGAAAGATGATATAGAATTTCCGGCAAAGATTGCTTTCCAAGAGAATGGACCCAATTGGAGAGCTTATGTTGCGTCTGTTCCTGGCATTTGGCTGCATTCTGTCTTTAATAAATACTCGGATAGCTTGTTCTCGGCAAATTACCGCGGTTATCTCGGTGGTGGCCGCCGGCGTAGAGTTAATACGGGAATACGTGAATCGGCAGAGACACGGCCTGCCGATTTTTGGGCATTTAATAACGGAATCACCATATTAACGAAGGGATTTAAAATCGACAAATCTGGTACTCCTGTTATATCTGGAATGTCGGTTATAAATGGGGCACAGACGACAGGCTCTATTGGTTCTGTTGATATAGGTAAGAAAAATATTTCAGATCTTAGAGTGCTCTGCCGAGTTATAGAAAGTTCCGACTCTGCAACAATCGACGAAATTGTCAAATTCAATAATACACAAAATGCTATTACGAGCTGGGATCAATACAGTAACGATCCTGACCAAAAAAGACTTGTTCAGGAATTTCGTGACCTTGGATTTGTTTACAATATTAAAAGGGGATTTGTTGGCGAAGGGGATCAGCTCGGTATTGACGAAGTAATACAGCCTCTACTGGCATATCATGGGCGCCCTCTAGACGCCAATCGCGGCAAGAATCAAATTTTTGATCGTAAACAGTTATACCAAAACGCCTTTGATGGGAAGAAGGCGAGGCATGTATTATTCGTTTATTCTTTAGGTAAGGCGATTGATGAGCGACGGCTTGCGTTGAAGAACAAATCGAACGAAGGTTCTTTGTTGCAGGTAGAGAGTGATCAATTATCTTTAATGAGGAATTTAAAATTTAAGGCTTTTTTTACTGCTATGGTGGCGTCTACTATAGAAACTGCCTTGGGGAAAAAATGTGATGCACAAACGATTGGATTCTCCCATGAGGCGTCTATGTCCAATACTCTTGTAGAACTTATTGCACGTTGGTCGCCTGTAGTTGACACTTTACTTGCATTAATTACGGCGACAGATTCTGTTAAGGACTTCGGGGTGATGTTGTCGGACGACACATTCATTCCAAATTTGGCAAAGCAAGTGAACGCTTTACTGCATGCTATGGGGGCAGCCTCAAAACATTCCGCTTTTGCTGAGCTTGTCACAGGAACCTAAAGGTTCATACCACTACGGCACCCCACCCATACGCGAATGCCTCGCAGAATCATCCTTGCCTCTGCGAACGCCTCTCACTATCTTAGGCGTCAGATCAGCCTCTGGGTGGATGCCTGCGCCATGTACGTCTGCGTCTGTAACGCCATCAACTGCCGTACCGTCCGCACCCATATCGGGGCGGGGGCGCAGAGCGTGGGGGCGGTGTTCAAGGCCCAGGGGTGCTCGCCCCGCTGCGGCAAATGCTTCGACACCATGCGTGAGATGATCCAGGAAGGTCAGCCGGCCAACATGTCCGAACCTGTGCTGCGCGCGGCGGAATAAGCGGGCTTCACGCTCCGCCTTTCCTGCAAAGGCGCTTCAAAGGAAAAGCCACCGACCCGGCGGGATCGGTGGCTTTGTCGTTTCCGGGGCTGGCCGCCCGGGCGGCCTTACGGCGTTCCGGCCTGCGGGGCGCCGCCCGCCGTTACGGCACCAGGGCTGCCGGCCGGCCGCAGGGTGCGGTCGAAGAAGTCCAGCATGGTGTTGTAGCGGTGGATGTTGGCGTAGGTGTCGTAGAAGCCGTGGCGCTGGCCCGGATAGGTCATCAGATCGAATTGCGTCTCCTGCTGCTGCAGGGCGCGCAGCAGCTTGGTGGTGTTGTCGAAGAAGACATTGTCGTCGGCCATGCCGTGGATGACCATCAGGCGGCCCTTGATGTTCTTCAAATCCTTGAAGACGCTGGAGTCCTCATAGGCCGTGCCGTCCTTGGGCTCGCCCAGGTAGCGCTCGGTGTAGGCGGTGTCGTAGAGGCGCCAGTCGGTCACCGGCGCGCCGGCGGCACCGGCGGCGAAGACGCCCGGGGCGCGGGTCAGCATGATGATGGTCATGAAGCCGCCGTGGCTGTGGCCGAAAAAGCCTAGGTGCTGACCGTCCACGAAAGGCAGGGACTTCAGGTAATTGGCGCCCTTCACCTGGTCCGCCACCTCCACCGAGCCGAAATGGTGGTATGTCGCCGACAGGAAGGCCTGGCCCCGGTGCGGCGTGCCCCGGTTGTCCAGCACCATGACGACGTAGCCGTTGCGCGCCAGCACTTGGGTGAAGCCCGTCTGGGCATCGCCCCAGGCGTGGGTCACCAGGGCCGCCGCCGGGCCGCCATAGGCGTTGACGATGGCGGGATACTTCCTGCCGCTGGCTTTGGCCGCCTCTCGGGCCCCCCGCGGCACCAGCATCATGTAGTGCAGGTCGCTGCCGTCATCGGCCTTCAGCACGCCGTATTCCGGCTGGATTTCCCCGGCCAGGTAGGGCGCGAAGGGATGGCTGTCGTCCAGCTTGTTCTCGATCAGCCAGGTCACGCGGTTGCCCTTGGCGTCCTCCACCGACAGCTGCGGCGGCTGGTGCGGGCCGGAATAGCTGTGCAGCCAGCTGCCCCCCTTGGCCGCCATGACGGCGCCGTGCCAGCCGTCCGCGGTGGTCAGGGCCTTCACGTCGCCCTTGGCCAGGCCCACGGAATAGACGTGGTGGTCCAGCGGCCCCTCGCGGAAGCCGGTGAAGAAGACGCGGGCCCCCGTCTCATCCACCCCGGCCACGGCGTCCACCATCCAGTCGCCCTTGGTCAGGGCGCGGCAGTTGGCGGCCTCATGGTCGCAGAGGTAGAGGTGTTTGAAGCCCGTGCGCTCCGACGCCCACAGGATCTTGCCGTTGGCCAGCGTCCGCAGATCCTCGTGCAGATTCAGGAAGGTCTTGCTCTCTTCCGTCAGCAGGGTGCGCACGGCGCCGGTGGCGGGGTTCACGGCCAAGAGGTCCAGGCGCTTCTGGTCCCGGCTCAGGCGCTGCACCAGCGCTTCCGACCCGTCGCGGCGCCAGTCCACGCGTGCCAGGTAATAGCCGGCGGGATCACCCAGGTTGACGCTGGCCACCCTGCCGCTGGCGGCGTCCATGATCTGCAGCGTCACCTTGGCGTTGGGGCCGCCGGCGAAGGGATAGCGCTGCGGCACCACCGTCACGCCCTCGGCGCCGTAATCATAACGGCTGACCAGCGGCACGTCGGACTCGTCCACGCGGGTATAGGCGATGTAGCGGGCGCCGGGCGACCACCAATAGCCGGTGTTGCGCTTCAGCTCCTCCTGCGCCACGAACTCCGCCGTGCCGTAGGACAGGGTGCCGGCGCCGTCGTGGGTCAGGGCGCGTTCCTGGCCCTGGGCCAGGTCGTAGACATACAGGTTGTTGCCGCGCACATAGGTCACCAGCTTGCCGCCGGGGGCGAAGCGGGCGTCGATGGCCGCGTCCTTGGTGGCGGCGCTGTCGGTGATGCGCTTCGGGCTGCCGCCCAGGGGCATGACGAAGACGTCGCCCGCCATGGGGAACAGCAGGGTGCGCCCCTCATCATCCCAGCCATAATCGACGATGCCGGTGTCGCGGATGCGCTGGCGTTCGCGGCGGCCGCGCTCCTCCTCGCTTTCCTTGGCGCTGAACTGGTTGCTGTCGACCAGCAGGCGGTCGGTGCTGGCCTTGATGTCATAGGCCCACAGGTCGGTCTTGTTGGCGTCGTCGGCCTTGGCCTTCAGATAGGTGACCAGGGTTCCGTCGGGGGAGAATTTCACACCGCGCGCCCGGGGGCCGTTCAGCGCCGGGCTGCCCAGCATGCGCTCCACCGTCAGGGCGGGCCCGGACCCCGCCGGCGTGTCGGCCGCCAGGACGGGCATCGTCATCAACGCGCCCGCCAGAACCGTTCCCGCCAGAACCTTTCCTGCCAGAATGTGACGCCAAGCCCCCATCGCCGCGCCGCCGCGGCCGGCGCGCCCCACCATTCCCATATCGACCTCCCGAGGCGGCGCGCCATTGCAGGCCGGCGCCGCTGGTTTAGACCCAAGCTGCCCGGCACCGTATCTGATGCGGCGGACAAATGTAAACGGGAGGCCTGTAGGCGGCGCCGCCGGCGGCGGCCGGCACCCTGTGCCAAAGCGTTGTTTTGAAATTGTTGTTTTGGGCGGGGCGCGGGCGGATGATGACGGCCAAGAACGGCGCCGGGCAACGGACGCCAGCATTGGGGGACGGTGGGGGCGGAGGGGGATGCCGTGGAACGTGCCGCGAATAGGCCGATGCGGGTGCTGGTCGCCGACGACCACCCCATGTATCGCGACGCGCTGGAACTGTATCTGATGCGGGACTGGCCGCAGGCTAGCCTGACCGCCGTCGGCTCGCTGGAGGAACTGGACGCCCTGGCCCATCGGCCGGAGGGGCAGGACTTCGACCTGGTGGTCATGGATTGGCAACTGCCGGGGGGCGAGGGCGGCGCCGGGATGGACCGCCTGGACGCCGCCGGCATCGACGCGCCGGTGGCGGTGGTCACGGGACATGATGACGCCGCTATCGCGCGCGAGGCGCTGACCCGCGGCGCCTGCGCCTTCCTGCCCAAGACGCTGTCCAGCGTGGCCCTGGTGCAGATGCTGAAGGTGGTGGCGGTGGGCGGCAGCGTGGTGCCGGCGGACGTGGCCCTGCGCATGGCGGGGGCCCTGCCGGCCCCTGTGGGCGTGGCCCCCGCGGGTGCGGCCCCTCTGGGCGGTTCCGGCACCGTGCCCGACAGCGGCGGCCTGCTGACGGAGCGGGAGTGCCAGGTGCTGGAGCATCTGGCCGGCGGCGCCACCAACAAGGAGATCGGCCGGGTGCTGGACCTGCAAGAGGTGACGATCAAGCTGCACACCCGGCGCATCCTGCGCAAGCTGGGCGCCAAGAACCGGGTGGAGGCGGTGACGCGCGCGCGCGACCTTGGCCTGCTGGGCGGCCCCTGAGGGGCCTGGGGAGAAATGACCTTAAGGCCTTGGGAATGAAGGAAACGCAGGGGCGGTTGGCGCCGGGCGCGGGGCATGGCGACCATGCAAGATTGTGGGATAGCGGCGCGCTATCCTTCGCTATCCCTATTCCCCGGGCCGATAGCCTTCGTGGCAGGTGCGGGTGGGGAATGGTTGCGCTCATATGCGATCCACAACCTGAACCACCAATTCCTGTTCATCGCCCGAAAGCCTATCCCAATGAGCGCCATCCTGATCGTCGACGACAACCCGTATTTCCGCGACTATCTGTGCGAGGCGGTTCGGCGCCTGGGATACGCCCCCATCATGGCCGCCTCGGCCCGCGAGGGCCTGTCCGTGCTGGCCTCCCAACCGGTGCGTGCCGTCATTTCGGATCTGCTGATGCCGCAGATGGATGGATTGGAATTGGCCCGGGCGATCCGGTCGCAACACCCCCGCATGCCCCTGCTGATCCTCAGCGACGGGCCGGAGGGCATCACGGCGCCCTGCCTGCGCGCGGCGCAGCTGATCTATGGGGCCGCCGTTTCCGAAAAGGCCAGTGGCGGCCTCGGCACGATGTTGGCCGATTTCCTGGCCCAGCCGGGGAAGGAGGCGTGTGAGCCTGCCGCCTGACGCCCATTCCGCGCGGGCCCCGCTCGCGCAGGGCAGCATCACCACCCGCCTGTTGTCGATCCTGGTGCCGCTGGTGCTGCTGGCGGCGGCCGGCACCGCCTTCGTGGCGGTCCGCACCAGCCGCGCGGTGGTGGAACGGTTCGCGGTGGATTACGGCCAGGACCTGGCCAACAGGCAGGCGGGCGAGATCGCTGCTATCACCCGGGAAAAGATCGCCTTCGTCGAAGGCCTGGCCCGCCAGGTGGAAAGCATGGTCGCCACCGGCACCAGCGACCGGCGGCTGGTGGCCAAGTATATCGAGCGCACGGCGCTGGCCCATCCCAACATGGTGGGCTTCTGGTTTCTGGCGGAGCCGGACTTCATGGGCCCGGACCAGAGGTTCAAGGACGGCGACCCTACCTTGGGTCTGCCGGAAAGCGGGCGTTTCGCCACCTATTACGTGGCCGATGGCCAGGGTGGCGTGAAGGCCAGCGAGGTCCGGCCCGACTTCTATCACGACGAGTATTATACCCGCCCGGCCCAGTCCCGGGTGCGCCAGGCCATCCCGCCCTACCTCTACACGGTGCTGGGCCGGCCCGTCTGGATGATCTCCTACACCGTTCCCGTGATCGTCGACGGGCGCCTGATCGGCGTGGCCGGCACCGACCTGTCGCTGGAGGCGCGGGCGCAGGAATTGGACAGCCGCCGGCCCCTGGGCGGCAGCATCTACATGATCAACCGCGAGGGCAACTGGACCTACCATCCCGACCACGCCCTGCTGGCCACCAAGGCCACGGTGGGCGAGGGGGCGCAGTTCCAGCTGAGCGCGGATGAACTGGCCCAGGTGCTGAAGGTCCAGTCCTATGAGGTGGAGCGGCTGGACAAGAACGGCTTGCGTATCCGCCGCTATGCCGTGCCCATGGTGTTCTTCGAGGGCGACAGCCGCCGCCTGCTGCTGCTGGACGTGCCGGTGCAGGGCCTGAGCGCGCCTTTCGCGGGCATCGGCACTGCCATCATGCTGGCGGCCCTGGCGGCCGGCCTGCTGATCAGCCTGGTGCTGGTGGCGGCGGTGCGCGCCATCATCGGCGTGCCGCTGACGCGCATGGCGCGGACTATAGACCTGCTGGACGAGGGCCAGGCCGTGGCCGTGCCCGACACCGGGCGCGACGACCAGATCGGCGGCATCGCCCGGGCGCTGGACCGCTTCCGCGGCACGCTGGCGGAGCGTGACCGCCTGCGCGCCCAGGTGGAGGAGAGGACGACGGCGCTGGAGCGCATGCTGGCCGGCGTGGGTGCCGCCAAGGACGCCATCGTGCTGTTCGACCGGGACTACACCGTGCTGTACGCCAACCCCGCGGCCATATCCCTGCTGGGCGCGCCGGACGAGGCGGCGGTGGTGGGCCGGTACTGGCGCGACCTGCTGACCCCGGAAGCCGCCGCCCTGTCGGAAGAAGGGCGGCAGCGCCGCCGCGCCGACCTCATGTCCACCGGCTACGCCCACATGGTGAGCGAGACGTGGGAGAGCATCTGGGGCCGCACCATGGAGGCATACGAGACGACGCTGAGCCTGCGGCCCAACGGCGACATCGTGATGGTGCTGCGCGACGTCTCCGCCGCCCGCCGGGTGGCGCGCGAGCGCGAGGAATTGCAGCGCCAGGTCCTGCAGCAGGACAAGATGGAGGCCATCGGCCGGCTGGCCGGTGGGGTGGCGCACGACTTCAACAATCTGCTGGGCGCCATGCTGGGCTATGTCGAGTTCCTGCTGGACGACCTGGATCCGCAGGACAAGGCCCACAGCTATGTCGCCCGCATCAACGCCGTGGGCAAGCGCGCCAAGGATCTGGTGGGGCAGATCCTGACCTTCGCCCGCTCGGACAAGGGGGAGCTGCAGGCCGTGTCCCCCGTGGCGGTGCTGGAGGACGCGCGGGGCATCCTGCGCTCGGCCGTGCCGGCCACGACGGAGATGAGCTTCCAGATCGCGGGCTCGGTGCCCAACGTGCGCGCCAATCCCACCCAGCTGGTCCAGGTACTGATGAACCTGGTGATCAACGCCCACGACGCCCGCCGGGGCGAGGGCGGGCGCATCCGTATCCGCCTGTTCCCGGGCCCCGCGCCGGAGGATGCGCGGGTGAAGGAGGGGCACTGGGTGGAGCATGAGGCCCTGCCCTTCGACAAGAGCCGGCCGCACGTGGTGCTGGAGGTGGAGGATGAGGGGCACGGCATGACCATGGAGGTCATGACCCGCCTGTTCGAACCTTTCTTCACCACCAAGGGCAAGGGCCGGGGCACCGGGCTGGGCATGCCCGTGGTCTACGGCATCGTCCGCGCCCATGGCGGCGGCATGACGGTGATGTCGGCGGAGGGCGAGGGGGCGCTGCTGCGCGTCCTGCTGCCGGTGGGTGGGCCGGGCGCTGTGACCGCCCCCATGCTGGCGCCCGCGGCCGTGAAGGCGGTGCCGCACCGCCGCCTGCGTATCCTGGTGGTGGACGATGCGGCGGAGATGGGCGACATGCTGTTGGAAGGCCTGTCGCGCCGAGGGCATGAGGTCGCCATCTGCGAAACCCCGGCCGAGGCGCTGGAGGTGTTCGAGGAGAACCCGCTGGCCTTCGACGCCGTTGTCAGCGACCAGACCATGCCCGGCATGACCGGCATGGCTCTCATCGCCCTGCTGAAGACCCGCCGGCCCGACCTGCCCTGCGTGCTCTACACCGGTTACAGCGAGCGGTCGGACGAAAAGGCGGTGCTGGCCGGCGGCGCCGACGCCTTTTTCCTGAAGCCGGTGGTGGTGGAGCGCCTGGCCGCGAAGGTGGAGGCACTGTGCGCCGCCCGGCCGGGGGTATCTGTCTAGACCCCCCACGGGCCGTATGAAGTCTAACGCGGTGCCGGCGCCGGCAGATGCAGGGTGGCGACGGTGCCGTTCAGCAGGGAACTGGCCAGATCCAGGTGGCCGCCCAGCATGCTGGCGATGCCCTGCGCGATGGGCAGGCCCAGCCCCAGGCCCTGCTGACGCGCGCGCGCCTGCAGGATGACGCTGCCGAAAGGCACGGCGGCGGCCTGCAGTTCCTCCGGTGACATGCCGCGGCCCTGGTCGATGACACGCAGGGTGACACCCTCCTGCCGCTGGCCGATCTCCACCACCACCGCCTGGTCGGGCGGGGAGTAGGTCAGCGCATTGGTCAGCAGCTCGGTCAGGGCGCGGTTCAGCAGATTGCCATCGATCTCCAGCACGCAGGGCGCCGTCGTTTCCGCGTCGTGCCGGACGCGCACGCGCTTGTCCCGCCCGCCGCCGAACTGACGGACCAGACGGGTGACGAAGGGCTCCAGCTCGATCAGCTGCAGCTCGCTGTCGATGGAGCCCGACGCCAGGCGGGTATAGTCCAACAAGCGGTTGATGGTGCGCAGCAGCCGGTTGCCGGCGCTGGTGATCTCTCGCAGATAGTCGTCGCGCTCCGCCACCTCATCCTGGTCCAGCTGGCCGATCAGGTCGCCAAAGCCGAGGATGGCGTGCAGCGGTGTGCGCAGCTCATGGGTCACCAGGCCCAGGAAACGCTCCTTGGCCTCATTGGCGCGCTGGGCCTTCTCATTGGCGGCGCGCAGGGCCTGCTCCGCCTCTTTGCGGGTGGTGATTTCCTCCACCGTGCCTTCGTAATAAAGGGGCTGGCCGTTGGCGTCGCGCACCTCGCGGCAGGTCTCGGAAATCCAGATGATGGTGCCGTCGCGGCGGCGGATGCGGGACTCAAAGCCCTGGACCACGCCGCGTGCCCGCATCTCCGCCACGAAGGCCTCGCGCCGGCCGGCGTCGACATAGAGCTGCACGCCGATGTCGGTCAAGGTACCCAGCATGTCCTCGCGGCTGTCATAGCCGTACAGCCGGGCCAGCGCCGGGTTGGCATCCAGGTAGCGGCCGTCGACCGTGGTCTGGAACAGGCCCCAGGGCGCCTGCTCGAACAGGCGGCGATAACGGTCCTCGGGATTGGCGGTGTCGGCCTCCGCGGGCGCCGCCTCCTGAACCGCGGCGACCATCGGGGTGGGAGGTTCGGGGGGGACGGGCATGTCCAGCGCGGCCGGGGTGGGAACCGTCATGGCGGGTGGGGGCTCGATAGCCAAGGATACCGGCAAACCTGTCAGCAAACACGCCTCCGCGCGCGACCCCAATACGGACATTCGAGGACCTGATGCACCCATCCGGCGTCCTTGGGCATCCCGCGGGACGCAAAGGGGCCAGAGCGCACGGGGGTACCCATGGCCACAAGCGGCCAGATCAAAAATGCGAAAACAATACGGACGCGGGCTTTTGCCGGCGTCGGATCCCATTCGTTTTTAGTCATGAGGGGCGGGCGGCCCCAAGGAACCGCCCGCCCGCACCCATACTAACGGATCAACCGCCGAAAGGCAGGATCAAATCAACACCGAACGTGAACTGGTCGTCCTTGGTCAGGTTGTCGTAGGCGGCGTGGTTGGCCTTGTCGTAACGCACCTCCGGCCGCAGGGTCAGGCCGTCCAGCAGGCCCAGGTCCGCCGGCTTCCACGTTACGCCCAGGGTCAGCTCGCCATAGCTGGTGCCGACCCCGGGACCGATGGCGCCCTTCTCCAGCGGCTCGCCCTTCTCCAGGAAGACGAAATCGCGGTTGCCGGGGAAGGCCGCCACGAAGAAGCCGTGGCCGTCCCGCCACCATTCGGCGCGCAGGGTGGCCGTCAGTTCCGGCGACAGGGTGTAGCTGACGTACTGGGCGATGCCGCCGCCGTCGACGTTGAACAGGTCGTCCTTGATGTAGTTCAGCTCGGTGATCAGCGTCAGCTCGTCCGTCGCCTTGAAGGTGGCGGTGATGTCGCTGATCCAGCGGTTCTCGTGGTTGGCGTCGGCATAGCCCAGCGGCGCCTTCAGGCTGGGGTTTTCCGGGCCCACGTGGGTCAAGGCCAGCACGGTCAGCTTGCCGTCCACCAGGTTGTTCAGGCCGATACCGAAGATGCCGGCTGCGGCGCCGTTGTTGTCGCCGTCGCTCAGCGTCGTGTTCACGCCGCTGTCGACGCCGCCGTACAGGTCGATGTCCGGCGTCAGGTGCAGGGTGGCCAGGGCGCCGGTGTGCTTCAGCGGCAGGCCGAAGTTGAAGATGTAGCTGTGGCTGTACAGCAGGTTGGACGGGGCGGCGATCACCTCCGCGCCCAGCGGCGTGGAGAACGCGCCCACCTTCAGGTCCAGGCCGCCGGCGCCGGGGCTGGGGAAGTGCAGCAGGACGTTGGCTTCCACCAGGTCGAACTGGGTGCGTTCCTTGATGCCGGTGTCCAGGATGCCCAGGAAATGGGTGTAGCGCGCGTCGGTGCCGTAGAAGCCCTGCACCTTGAAGCCCCAGTCGAAGCCTTCGGCCTTGGGGTCCAGATCCTTGGAAACGGTGCCCGACAGCTGGTTCAGGACCAGCTGGTTGGTCTTGTCCGTGAACAGGTGACCGTAATTGGTGCCGCCGGTGGGGCCGTTGCTATTGAAGGTGGCGCCGGCCTCGACATAGGCGGACCACTTGATGCCCGGCGGGGCCGCGGCGTCGGCGGCGGGGGCCGCCTCCTGCGCCAGCGCGGGCGTGGCGATGGCGGACAGGCCCACCATCAGGCTGATGGCCGCGGCGGCGGTGGCCGCCAGCAGGACGGTCTTGGTGGTGCGTCCGCGCGGGGCCGGCGTGCGGGTGGCAAGCGGACAATCGACTTCAATCTCCCGAACTGAGGCCATTGTTTTATTCTCCGTGAGGCTTGTTGATTGTTTTATGTAGGCGATGACTGCGTATTGCGTCGCAGCAAGATCGATGCCAACCGCCCCCTACTGCCTGAAAATAAGGCGGTGTCCTGATCGCAGGCGCCTGAGGCGGTTGGCCGCAGTCCAATGGAGGCAGCCACAAAAGGTTGATTTGCCAAGCCTCGGCCTGTTGAGGCTGTTTTTACGCTAAGAAGTTGTAAGAAACGATATTTGGAGTGAAACTGGTTTCCATAAGTTGTGCCGGCGCAGGGAAATTTGAAAAAATATGCACGATTTTTAGGCGTGGAACGAAATTGTACGTTTCGCCCAGAACCGGTTACCGCAACCATTAGGCCCAGCCGCTTGAAACAGCTTCAAAAATAAGCTGAAACCACAAGCTGTGGCAAAGTGAGAAATGCCTTAAATATGGGCAATGACCTGTGGTGCCGGGCGATCAGCCGGAAAAGCGTGCGGATTTTTTAACCTTTCGGCAACAAATGGGGGTGGCCTGCGGGGGTATGGGGGCCAGCATTCCCGCCATCCCGGGGCCTTGTTCGCACTGCGGCACGAACTTTGAAAGGAGGGGACGGTTGGCTGATGGCCGGACCGGTTCCCGGGGGCAGACCTGGGGGTACCGGAACCGGCTTAAACGAACGGGAATGGGGAGCCAGATGAACCGTTTGCTTGGGAACCGTTTACTTGGATTGATGGTGATGGCGCTGGCCGGCATGGCGCCGGCGCTGGCCTTCGCTCAGGATGCCGCGGCACCCGCCGCGGCTGCGGCCGCCGCTGCGGCGCCCGCCGCGCCCACCATCAGTGGGGGCGACACGGCGTGGATGCTGACGTCCACCGCCCTGGTGCTGATGATGACCATTCCCGGCTTGGCGCTGTTCTACGGCGGCATGGTCCGGAAGTTCAACGTGCTGGCCATGGTGATGCAGAGCTTTGCCATCACCTGCCTGGTGACCGTGCTGTGGGCGCTGGTCGAATACAGCCTGGCCTTCTCCGCGGCCAGCGACGCCGCCGACGCGAAGGAATTCATCGGCGGCTTCAGCCGCGTGCTGCTGGCGGGCATGGACCCGACCGGTACCCACGCCCTGGCCCCGACGATCCCGGAGCCGGTGTTCATGATGTACCAGATGACCTTCGCGATCATCACGCCGGCGCTCATCACCGGCGCCTTCGCCGATCGCATGAAGTTCTCGGCCATGCTGATCTTCATCACGCTGTGGTCGCTGGTCGTCTACGCCCCCATCGCCCACACGGTGTGGCACCCCAATGGCTACCTGGCCAAGCTGGGCGTGCTGGACTTCGCCGGCGGCACCGTCGTGCACATCAACGCCGGCATCGCCGGTCTGGTGGCCTGCCTGGTGATCGGCAAGCGCAAGGGTTACCCCAACGCCGATTTCAGCCCGCACAACCTGGTGCTGAGCCTCATCGGCGCCTCGCTGCTGTGGGTGGGCTGGTTCGGCTTCAACGCCGGTTCGGCCCTGACGGCCGGTCCGCGCGCCGGCATGGCCATGACCGTGACCCAGGTGGCCACCGCTGCGGCGGCGCTGGCCTGGGTGTTCGTCGAGTGGGCGGTTAAGGGCAAGCCCTCGGTTCTGGGCATCATCTCGGGTGCCGTGGCCGGTCTGGTGGCCATCACCCCGGCCGCCGGTTTCGTCGATACCGTCGGCGCTTTCGCCATCGGTATCGCCGTCGGTATCATCTGCTTCTTCTCCGCCACCTCGCTGAAGAAGGCCCTGGGCTATGACGACAGCCTGGACGCCTTCGGCGTGCACGGCATCGGCGGCATCGTCGGCGCCATCCTGACTGGCGTCTTCGCCAAGATGGCCGTGGCCAACAGCGAGGGCGCCTTCGCCGCCACGCTGAAGGACGCGCCGGACACGAAGCTGGGCTTGATCGAGGGCAATGCCGCCCAGGTCATTACCCAGTTGGAAGGTGTGGCCTTTACCATCGTGTGGTGCGGCGTCATCACCTTCGTCCTGCTGAAGGTGATCGACCTGGTGATCGGCCTGCGTGTCGATGAGGACATCGAGCGCGACGGCCTGGACATTGCCCTGCACGGCGAGTCCATCCACTAAGCCTTGGTTGCGTATCCTTGGGGATGGCCGAGCTATCCCTAAGGGACTGAAGTCCAAGCGGATCCGTGGGAACAGAAGTCGGCCGGTGATGTTAGACTGACCCTGCCGACCCGCCCCCGGCGATCACGAATATCCAATCAGGGAGTGGTCTGATGAAGTTCATTATCGCGGTGATCAAACCCTTCAAGCTGGATGAGGTGCGCGACGCCCTGACCGGTCTGGGGGTCCAGGGCCTGACCGTCACTGAAGTCAAGGGCTATGGCCGTCAAAAGGGCCAGACCGAGATTTACCGGGGCGCCGAGTACGCCGTCAGCTTCCTGCCCAAGATGAAGATCGAAGTGGCCGTGCCCGACGATCTGGCCGACAAGCCGGTGGAGGCCATCCAGGCCGCCGCCAACACCGGCAAGATCGGCGACGGCAAGATCTTCGTGCTGGAACTGGCGCAAGCCGTCCGTATCCGCACGGGCGAGACCGACACCGACGCGCTGTAAGGCCGCCGGTCAAGGATGCACGGCACCGGCCAGCCCGCGATCAGACCCCGGGCTGGCGTTGGGAACTGTGTTGTCCGGACAGGTTGAAAGAGAGGGGCGGCGGCCTTGGGGGCGCCGCCCTTTTCCATTCAGCTGGCGGCCAGCAGGGCCAGGGCGAAGGGCTGTGGCCCTTGGGGCACGTTGGCGCCGATCACCTGCACGATCCAGGTGCCGGCCGCCGCCGCCGGCACGGCGATGGCCTCGACATTGTTGGCGCTGTCCATCGTCTGGCCATTGGGGGTCTGGCTATTGGGCCCCTGGCCGCCGGATCCGGCGTTGCCGGTGAGGGTGGAGCCGTCAGGCCCGCGCAGCACCAGGTTCAGGTTGTTCACCAGGCTGGCGCCGGGATAGTCGCTGTAGGCCATCACCACCCGCAAGGGGTTGCCGTCCACCACCACCTGCAGGCTGTGTTGGTAAAGGTCGCCGGTGGCGACGCTGTCGCCGTCCAGGAAGGTGGCGCGCAGGGGGGCCGCCGGCGCCAGGATGGTATCCAGGTGGACGCGACCGAAGCCCTGGTTGATGTCGGGCACCGGGCCATCCGTTCCGCCCAAGGGCACCGCGCCGGCGATGAGCGCGGCCTTCAGCAGGGCGGCGGAAGGCGCCGGGAAGCCCGCCTGGGTGCGCAGATATTCGCGGATCAGGGCGATCGCCCCGGCGACCAGCGGTGCCGCCGTGCTGGTGCCGCTCTCATACATGTAAAAAGGCGTGGCGGGGGCGTAATAGGGCGTCTGGCCGTTGTAGCTGGCCAGCCGCTGCGACCGGGTCGACAGGATGAAGGTGCCCGGGGCCACCACGTCGGGCTTTATCCGCCCGTCCTGGGTGGGCCCCCGGCTGCTGAAGGGGGCCATCTGGTCGGGGCCTCCCGCCACCAGGGCATCGACCGGGGCGGCCTTGGCGCCCCATTTGGCGCCATTGGTGAGGGCGATGTCCCGCCGGTTGTTGGCGCAGGCGCCCACGGTGACGCAGTTCTTGGCCGTGCCGGGCGGGGTGACGCTGCCGGGATCGATCCGGCCGTCGCCGTCATTATCCGCGCCGTCGTTGCCGGCGGAGAAGACGATGCAGAAGTCCGGATTGTTCCAGATGAAGGTATCGATGTCCGTGCAGTAGGAATTATAGGCCTGCTTGGTGCCGCCGCCCCAGGAATTGGAATGGATGCGGGCGCCCTTGCCGTAGGCCGCGCTGTACAGCACCTTCAGGTCGCTGGGCAGGCCGGCCAGGGAATAGGGCGGTGGCGGGGTTTGTCCGTCGACGGGCTTCCAGTCCAGGAACTGTTCCACCGCCTGCATGACCACCTGCGCCTTATAGGCCAAGCCGCGCACCGGGCCGGCCAGGTTGGCCAACTCGGCGCTGGCGGTGCCATCCCCCAGCAGGGCCCCGGCGGTATGGGTGCCGTGGCCGCGGTTGACGTCGGCGGGGCCATCGTCCGCGCCGGGGTTGTTGATGCGCGAGGCGTAGCTGGGGCTGATGGGATAGCTTTCCAGGGCCAGGACGCGGCCGGCGAAGTCCGGGTGGATGGTGGCAGGATCGCCTGAATCCAGGCCGGTGTCGCACATCGCCACCACCTCGCCGGCACCGGTCAGTCCCAGGCCGATGGCGTCCGTCAGCACGTTGGCCGAGCCGATGATGCGGGTGGCCTGGTCGGTGGACGGCATGGGCAGCACATGGCGGCCGATGCGCTTCACCCCGTGCACCCGGGCCAGGGCCAGCAGCTTGTCGCGCAGGCTGCCCTCGCCCGGCGTCGTCGTTTCCACCACCAGCAGGGAACTGCCCGGCGCCTCGTCCAGGATGGTGAAGCCGGCGGCGGCGACATCGGCTTGGTGATGCCGGGCCTGGGTGGCGCCGAAGAACTCTACGGTGTAGGCGTCAGGCAGGGCTTGGCCATGCTGCGCGCCTGGCACCGGCGGTGCCGCCAGCACGTCGATCTCATGGATCAGGCGGGCGGAATAGGGCAGGTGGCCCACCCATCGGACGATGTCCAACTGGCTCAGCACGCCCGCCTCGTCGGCGCTGGCGATAATGGCGAAGTGCTGATAGGGCTCCACCACCTCCGCCCCCGTCGCCGCCACGGCGGCCAGCCAACCATCCTGGATGGGGCCCACGAACTGGACGATGTAGTGATGGGCGCCTGGCGGCAGGGCGGCCTGATCCTCATAAGCCGGGTGGGCCTCATGGCTGCCGTCGGGGGCTACGCGCGGAATGGCGGTGTCAATGGGGGCAGCACCGGTGTTGGCCATGCTCAGCGTGTACAGGGCGCTGATGTCTTCGGTCAGGCCGGTGGCCAGCACGGCCGCGGCTGCGGTGTCTCCATCCACCTCGACGATGCGGAAGGCGGGGTAGTCCCGCACCAGGCGGACGCCGGGCAGGGCCGCCAAGGCCTGCGCCGACGCATCGAAAACCTTGATCACGCGTGGCATGGTGCGGTTCCCCCAAGGCCCTGGCGGAGCCGGCTTATGCCAACCTCCGCCAGGGCTGTATTTCCTTTGGCACCACTATCTTAGGGTGGTTGGGGGCGCGCCGCCAACCGCATTGGCATGAACATTATGCGGTCAGAACCGGTAGGCGACGCTCAGGTTCAGGGTCAGCTGCGAATGGGCGCGGGTAATGGGGCTGTCGGCCGCGTCGCCCAGCAGCCTCTGGTAGGCGCCGTCCGCCGTCATGAACCAGTGTTCCGTCCAGAACCATACGGCGCTGGAGCCGAAGCCGGCGCTGCTGAAGCCGCTGCCGGGCGTGTATTGCCGGTATCCGCTGCGGATGGATTGGTTGGGGTTGATGCCGAAATAGCGCCGCATGTAGGAGGAGTCGGCGTAGGTCGCGGTGGGGCCGACGAAGACGAAGAAGCGCTCCGACCCGGCGACGGGCAGATAGGCGCTGACATCCCCCACCCAGCCGTGGTTGCCGCCGAAGCCGCGCCGCGCGGCGGTGCGCAGCACGACGGGGAAGATGGTGTACTCCGCGAACACCTTGGCCTCCGGCGCGGGCGAGATGTCACCCAGGCCGTGCAATTGGGAACTGTCGTCCTGGTCGCGGCCGACATCGAAGCCCAGGGCGACGCCGGCGCGGAAGTTTTCCCCGCGCAGCAGATTGACGCCCAGGCCCTCGCCCATGGAGAAAAAGGCGATATCCTTGTAGCGCACATCCAGGTTGATGCCCGGCTGCACATGGTATTCGGACGAACCGACGTAGCGCGGCTGCAACGACGTCGCGGCCCCGACGCTGACATCCCAGGTGGGCAACGGATTCTCGAACTTCGACCGCAGCAGCACGCCGGCCGAATATTGCCATTCACTGAGGGGGGAGGGTGTCTGCGCCTGGGCCTTGCCGGGCATCAGGCAGAACAGACAGAGCGCCAGGCCGAGCATCAGGCTGATGAGCGCGGGGCGACGGATGGTCCGCCGCGAAAATGGGGGGCCGGAAACGTCCATGATTGTTTTTGCCTCCTGAGGAGAGGATAGGCTTCCGGGGCCGAAGAAAGCGGGTGATGTGAGAACACCCAAGGATTTCAAAGGTTCCCGTGCCATGGGGATGGATCATGGATGGCACGGTGCCTGGTTGGTGCGACTTTTTCGATTCAGCCAGAGGGCGACCTTGCCTCAGCAATCGGGCCATCCGCTTCGACCGGCTGGTCGCAGGCCGGCATGGCGCCAGCTATGCCCCCGCTTAAAACTTTTATCCGGGCGTCCTATTTCGGATGCTTTTGTTACGCTGTGCCAGCTAGGCCGTTTCGACAGGGGCGGCCCGGCGTGGGGCCCAGGTGTGGGGCCCAGGTGTGGGGCATCGAAAAAGAATGGGGGTTCCAGTGAAGAACAGGCGTTGGGCACTGCTGGTGGCGGCCGTGTTGGCCGTGACGCTACCGGCGGTCATGGCTCCTGCCGTGATGGGCGTCGCGCAGGAGAAAAAGGACGACAAGCAGGATAATAAGGAGGGCGCGCCGAAGGCCGCCCCGGACGCAAAGGCGGACGCGCCGAAGCGCGTCACCGTCGACCGCTCCGGCACCTTCAATGGCAAGCGCGTCGATTACACCGTTTCGGCGGGGGAGACCTATCTGCGCGATGAGAAGGGCGAACCCGTCGCCAGCATCTTCTCCGTCGCCTACACCAGGAAGGGCGCCAACCCCGCTACGCGACCGGTGACCTTCCTCTACAACGGCGGCCCCGGCTCGGCCAGCCTGTGGCTGCACATGGGCGTCTTCGGGCCTAAGCGCGTGCAGATCCCGGCGGACGCCGAGAATCCCGGCCCGCCGCCCTTCCCGCTGGTGGACAACGCTTTTTCCATCCTGGACGTGACCGACCTGGTGTTCATCGACCCGGTCGCCACCGGCTACAGCCACGCCATCGGCAAGGGGGAGGAGAAGGACTTCCTGGGCGTGAAGGAGGATGCGAAATCGGTCGCGCAGTTCGTGCGCGTCTGGCTGGGCGACAACAAGCGCTGGAACAGCCCCAAGTTCCTGGGCGGTGAAAGCTATGGCGGCATCCGCACCGGCGCCATGCTGCCGGAATTGAGCGGCACCACCTCCACCGTGTCCCTGAACGGCATCATCCTGATTTCCCCGGCCATGGACTACACCTCGCTGACCTTCGCGCGGGGCAACCTGGTGCCCTACTGGTCCTTCCTGCCCAGCTATGCCGCCACGGCCTGGTATCACAAGAAGGTGGCCGACACCTCCATGGGCTTCGACAAGTTCCTGGCCGACGCCCGCCAGTTCGCGGCAACCGAGTACGCCTCCGCCCTCATCCTGGGCAACCGGCTGTCGCCGGATCAGCACAAGGCGGTGCTGGCCAAGCTGGCCCATTTCACAGGATTGTCCCCCGCCTTCATCGAGCAGTCGCACCTGAAGATCCAGGACCACCGCTTCATGAAGGAACTGCTGCGCGACCAGGGCAAGAGCATCGGCCGCATCGACGGCCGTTACCTGGGTGAGGACTACGACAGCTCAGGCGACCGGCCGGACAACGACCCCTCGCTGAACGGCATGAGCGGGGCGTTCAGCGCCGTGGTGAACACCTATTTCCGCAACGACCTGGGCCTGGACATGGGCGGGCGGGAGTACAAGGTACTGGGCTCCCTCTATCGCCGCTGGAACTACGCCCAGGTGGACGGCGGTGGCAGCGAGCCCTACCGCGGCACCGACGTCGGCCCCTTTGTCGGCGACGCCATGCGCCAGAACAAGGGCATGCGGGCCTTCGTCGCCATGGGCTATTACGACCTGGCGACGCCGTTCTTCCATACCGAGAACAGCTTCAACGACGCGGGCGTGCCCACCAACCGGGTGTCGTTCAACTACTATCCTGGCGGCCACATGATGTACGTGCAACCCCAGGCCATCGAAAAGCTGACCCAGGACATCCGCAAATTCATCGTCGCCGGCAGCCCGGCGCAGAACTGAGGGCCGTGCTGAAGCCAAGGGGGGCTAGCCGCCCTTGGCGGTCGGCGGCCGCCGGCGCTTGAGGAACACAAGAAGGAGCGTCAGCGGTCGCGCACGACGCTCAGGCTGTAGGACATGTCGCCCACCTGCAGCTGATAGCCCATACCCAGCATGGAACGGGACACGGTGGCGCTCTCGCCGCCCTTCAGGTGGATACGGGCGTTTTCCTGCGAGCGCCAAACCTGGCCGTTCTCCAGGGTGAAGATGGGCCGGCCGGCGGGGTCGGGGCGCATGGAGACGATGCGGGACTGGATATTGTCCAGTTCCGCCGCCACCGGCGGCGGGGGCGGTTCATGCTTGCCGAACGTGGCCTCGGTCTGGTCGGCCTTGACGCTGGGCGGGCTGCCAAAGGTGGCCTCCACTGCCTTCTTCATCTCCACTTCCAAGCCGTCGCTGCTCTTGTCGAAGCAGGCCAGGCGCTGGTCCCCGTCGGCAATCTTCTTGCAGGCCACCACCTCGCCAGCGGCGCTGGGGGCGGTCGCCGCCTGGGCCGGTGCAGCCAGGGCCAAGAGGGCCGCCGCGAGGGGGGCGGCAATGTGGGCGTGCCTCATCCATCTCTCCCATAACCCCGGCGGCCATGGTCGCGCGGGGGCTGAACGCGAAAGGGGCCGGACCGGTTTCCCGATCACGGCCCCGACTTCTCGAAGGAAGGGGCCCGGCGTCGCCGCCCGGCCCCCGCACTCATCAGAACTTCACCGTCGTGCCGACGAAGAAGGTACGGCCGACGATGTCGTACGAGCCGCCGCCACCCGTGGTGACCGGGAACGTGGCGTACGAACCGCCCTGGTACGAGCCCTGGTACAGGAAGGGCACGGCCGGGGGCATCTTGTCCGCCAGGTTGTTGATACCGCCGAACACCGTGATGTTCTTCCAGCGGTAGCGGGCGGAGATGTCGTGGTACCAGTAGGTCGGGATCTTGTTGAAATCAGCGATTTCAGCAGTGGAGTTCGGGAAGGTCTCGGACTCGCCGATGAAGCGGCTGGACCAGGTGACCGTCAGGTTGTTCCAATCCCAGGTGCCGGTGAAGCGGCCCTTCAGGTGCGGATAACCGACAGTGCCGGCGCGGTACAGCTTGTTCTCGGCGTGGGCCGGGTCCTGGATGATAATGCTTTCCGGAACCCAGGTGCCGGTGAAGCCCAGGTTCAGGCCGCCCATGTTCTGCAGGCCCACCTTGTCCAGTTCGAAGGCGTAGTCGACCTGGAAGTCCAGACCGCGCACCACTTCCTTACCGATGTTGACGGTGTTGCCATAGATGGTGGCGATGGAACCGTCCGCACGGCGGGTGATCAGGCCGCACTGCGCGGCGGCGCTCAGATCATAGCAGTTGGTCAGGATGGAGTTGGAGGTCAGCGCCGCCTGGCCCTGGGTGATCTTCACCAGCCAGTAGTCGGCGGTGACGTTCAGGCCCGGGATGAAGGTCGGCGTGAACACGGCGCCGGCCGTCAGGGTGCGGCCGATTTCCGGCTTCAGGTTGATGTTGCCGCCCGTACGGGTGGACGGGTTGCCGAAGTCGCTGGACTTGTAGCCGGCCGGGACCACCTTGGCGCAGTTGGCGGCGCGGGTGGCGTTGGCACCGATGTTTTCGACCGAGCAGGGATCGCTGACGCCCAGGAAGTTATCGCCGGCCGGGGTGAACAGGTCGTCGATGTTGGGCGCGCGCACCGCGCGGGCGATGCCACCGCGCAGCTTCACGTCGTCGTTGACGGCCCAGCCCGCCTGGATGTTCCAGGTGCTGGCGGGACCAGCCAGCGAGTAGTCGGAGTAACGATAGGCCAGATCCAGGTCCACGGCCTTGGCGAACGGCAGGTCGCGCAGTACGGGGACGCTCAGCTCGCCATACACTTCCGTGGTGTCGTAGCTGCCGGACACGGAACCGTTCTGGTTGCCGTAGATGGTGCCGGTGGGCTGGTTTTGCAGGAAGTCGGTCTTGTCCACCGACTCTTCCTTGCGGTACTCGACGCCGGCGGCGAAGCTGACCGGGGCCACGGTGCCGCTGAACAACGCCGGGAACTTGAACAGGTCGCCGTTCAGGTTGAAAGCGGCGTCGTGCTGTTGCAGCGTCGCCATTTCCTTGGTGTAGGTGTAGGCGTAGGCCTTCTGCGCGGCGCTCAGCGGGCCGACCACGAACGGGTTGATTGGAGTGCAACCGTTGGCCTGGGCGGTGGCGTCGCGGCAGACGATCTTGCCGCCCACGTTCACGGCGTCCAGCTGCTGATTGAACAGGCTGACGACCTTGTCGGTGTTCACGAAGCTGGTACGGTTGCGGCCGTAGTCATAATAGGCCTCGTAGTGCCAGCCGTTGGTGAGGTCACCGTTCAGGCCGAACACGCCGCGCATCACCTCATACTCATAGGCGTACTCGCGCGGGCCATACCAATCGTCGTTCACGCGGGTGATGGTGAAGCTGGACACCTTGTCGGTCGCCAGCAGCGCCTTCAGGTCGGACGGCAGGTAGGCATTGTCGGCCTGGATGGTCAGGGCGCCGGAGCCCAACTGGCCATTGGTGCCGGTGCCCGGGGTGCCCGTGCCGTTGGTGAACGGCGTGGACCGGCTGGTGCCGCGGCTGTCGGAATACTTCAGGTCGGCGAAGAAGTTCAGCGTGTCGATGGGCCCCAGGTCCTGCGCCAGGCGATAGTTGACCAGGGTGTCGGCCACTTCGCGGATGTTGGGGGTGCGCAGGGTCAGGTACTTGGACGGGTTGTAGCCGTCCCCACCGATCGAGTTGGCGTCACCGGCGCTGGTCTTGTTGCCGGCGGGGATGCCGTTGATCAGCGTGCCGCGGTTGAACGGGACGATGCCCGAGCCGTCGGGCTTGAAGGTGTAGCTGTACTGCGGGTGCGCCGCGTCCAGCCAGGTGCGGATGACGGGGGCGCCGCTGGCCGCCAGCACCGACGACAGGGTCGGGGAGATGGTGATGCGGTCGGGGATGCCGTCGCTGGCGCTCTTGCTGGCCGGGTTGGCCACCAGGGTGTAGTTGTACAGCGCCTCGGGGCGGTCCTTGCCATACAGGCCCAGGTCGTGGTTGTAGTCGACCGCCAGGGTGATGTTGCCGCGGCCGCCGTCGAAGTTGTGGCCGACGATGGCGCTGACATCGGTGGACTGGTAGCCATCCCCATCCGACCAGTTGTACTGGATGGTGGCTTCGGCGCCTTCGTAGTTCTTCTTGGTGATGACGTTGACCACACCGGCGACGGCGTCGGCGCCGTACACGGCCGACGTACCGCCCGTCACCACTTCGATGCGCTCGATCAGCGCCGGCGGGATGCTGTTCAGGTCGACCAGCGAGGTGCCGCCGGAACCGTTACGGCCGGACAGCGAACCGACGTGGCGCTTGCCGTCCACCAGGGTCAGGGTGCGGTACTCACCCAGGCCGCGCAGGTTGGCGAAGTTCACGCCGGCGCCGTTGATGAAGCGGGCGTTGGTCGACGGACCCATGTCGTTCTGGGTCTGCGGCAGCTGGCTCAGCACGTCGACGGTCGAGGTCAGGCCGGTGGCCTGGATGGCCTCGGCGTTGATGACCTGGACGGGGGTGGGCTGGGTCAGGTTGGGGCGCGCGATGCGCGAACCGGTGACGACGATTTCCTCGAGGGAATCATCGGCGGCGGCCTGCTGCTTCTGCTGGGCCTGGGCGGTGGTCGCGGCCAGCGCCATCAGGGCGCCCGCAGCGATGCCATGGCGCCACACCTTACGGCGGGCGGCGACGGAAATCTCCCTCATGCCTCTCCTCAATCTCTCTTCTGTCTTGATCGTTGGCCGGCGCCGACGGCGCCCAGCCAGCCCCGCGCCCATATCGGGGCAGGATTGCGACCAATTTCTTTTGCAGAAGTGCGATTGAGTAAACGGCGGATTTTGTAACAGTCGGTATCAACCGATAAGTGTGCGAATTTTGTCACATTTTTGATAACGGCAGAAATGCTAAGGTATCAAAAATGGAAATGTTATTACCTAAGGCCTATGCCGTGGCCGATCGCCGCATCCTCCGCCCCGTGGAAACGAAAACGCGCCGCAACCGGGGGCGGCGCGGCGCGAGACTCGTTTGTTGTCTGAATATTGTATAAACTAATCAGCTTATTGCAGGGGCTTCCGGAATTTCAGCACGAAATTATCGGCTTCGCCCACAGCCAGATAACGGTCCCGGTCCCTATCCTTAAGCGCTAGGGTCGGTGGCAGGGTCCATACGCCTTCCGGCCAATCCTTGCTGTCCTTGGGGTTGGCGTTGATCTCGGAACTGCTCACCAGCTCGAAGCCGGCCTTCTTGGCCAGCGCGATGGCGTAATCCTGCCTTACGTAACCGCTGGTTGCTTTCGGATCTTGCGGCTGGGCATCGCTGGCGCGGTGATCCTCGATGCCCAGGATGCCGCCGGGCTTCAGCGCCCGATAGAAGGCGGCCATGGCCTCGTCCGCGTAACCGCCACCCATCCAGTTGTGCAGGTTCCGGAAGGTGACGATCAGGTCGGCACTGCCGGCGGGGGCGATGTCGAAGTGCCCCCGGCCGAACTCCGTCACCTTGACCTTGCCGTAGCGCGCCGGGTCGGCGGCCAGCTTGGCGTCGAAGGCGGCGTTCTCGCGGTTGGCGTAGGCGCTGTCCGTGCCCCGGGGGTTGGCGGCGGCGTAGTAGGTGCCCCGGTCATGCAGGTAGGGCGCCAGAATCTCCGTCCAATAACCGCCGCTGGGCGAGATCTCGACCACCGTCTGGTGGGGCGCGAGGCCGAAGAAGGCCAGTTCCTGCAAGGGATGGCGGGCGGCGTCGCGCGCCTGGAACTGGGGTGATCGCGCGGGTGAGGCCACCATCTGTGCCAGGACGGGGTCGGGCTTGGCTTCCTCGGCGCCCAGGGCGGGCAGGCTCAATACGGTGGCGCTGGCCAGGACGGCCAGGCGAAGCAAGGGCCGCAGACGCATGGGGGAATTCCTCGGGGCTGGGGGCCGTTATGCCGGCCCGTCGTCATGATCGGGAAAGTGTACGGGAAAAGCGCCCGTCGGCGCTATGGGGCCGCCGCCGGTGGTTCCATGCCCCCGTCGTGAAGCGGCCCTACGGAGGGTGAGCTCAGCAGATGGTCGGCCAGCAATTTGGCGAAGCGGGGCAGGCGGGCCCGGCCGCGGGTGCAGACCTTCAGATCGCGTACCGCCCAGCTGTCGGTCAGGGCGATGCAGCGGATGTCCATGGTCCGGGCGGCACGGCGCGCCGTCGTTTCCGGCACGATGCCGATGCCGACGTTGCCCTCCACCAGGCGGCAGATGCCATCGAAGCTGCGCAGCTGTACGCGCAGGCGCAGACGCCGGCCGGCGCGGGCGGCCCGGTCGGACAGGAAGCGCTGCAGCGCCGCCGCGCGGTCCAGGCCCACGAGGTCGTGGTCCATCACCTCGGCGAAGGTCACCGTCTCACGCCCGCCCAGCGGGTGGGTGGGGGCGGCCACCAGGACGAAGCGGTCCTGGCGGAAAGGGTAGGTTTCCAACTCGCCCGTCTCCACCGTGCCGGCGACGATGCCGATGTCGCCGGTGCCGTCGGCGATGGCGGCCACGATCTCATCGCTCAGCCGTTCCTCCACATCCACCGACACCAGGGGGTGGGCGTTCAGGAAGCTGCTCAGCAGCTCGGGCAGGAATTCCGTCAGCGCGTTGGTGTTGGACAGGATACGGACGTTGCCGGCCGCCCCGCCGGCGTAGACGCTCAAATCCTCACGCAGGCGTTCCGTCTGCTCCAGGATGGCGCGGGCATGGGCCAGCAGGGCGCGGCCGGCGGGGGTGGGTGTCACCCCGTGCCGTCCCCGGTCCAGCAGAATGGCGCCCAGCGACACCTCCATGTTACGGATGCGCGTGCTGGCCGCTGCCAGGGCCAGGTGCGCCCGTTCGGCCCCCCAGGTGATGCTGCCCGCCTCCACCACGTCGCGGAACAGGGCCAGGTCGGTCAAGTCGAATTGCATGGAAGCCCCTTCGCGGGTCACCCTTCGTCATCGGCGAAGGCACACTGCGCGCAATACACATTGTTGCCAAGGGTTCGGTGACCGATACTTCGCCTGTGACGGAGCGATTGCCTGAACGGACGCTCCTCCGCCCGGGGCTCCGCATCGCCGGCGGCCCTTGAAACCATAAAGGACACCATCATGACCGGCCGCCTTTCCGGTGGCGCCGGCAGCGCGTTGTCACGCGCGCTGCTGGGGCTGCTCCTGCTCGCCTTCATCCTCTTGCTGATGCTGCGCCCGGCGATGCCGGTGGCGCTGGACAGCCAGGGCCACCGCTGCACCCTGGTGCGGGTGGTGCCGGACGCGGATGAGATGCCACCGACGCAGGTGGCGAAGCCCGGCCCGCCCTCTTTCGGCCCGGATGCCTACGGCGACTGAGTATTTTCGACCGCAGGAAACGGGATGGCCGCCGCGTCGGCGCGGGGCAGGGTGGGACATCGACCACCTCACCATCGGTTGCCATCATGACCCTGTCCTTCACCGTCACCGGCCTCGATCCGGCCCCTTTCGCCCCCTTGTTCGCCCTGGATGAGGCCGGCCTGCTGGCCGCCGGCGCCCGCCGTCAGGTTGTGGACGCCGCTGGCGCCTTCCCCTGCCGCGTCAGCCTGGATGATGCCCGCCCGGGGGAGCGCGTGGTGCTGGTGAACCATCAGCATCAACCCGCCTTCACCCCCTATCGCTCCGCCCATGCGATCTATGTGCGCGAGGGCGTGGGTGAAGCGTGCCGGACGGTGAACACCCTGCCGCCGGCCTTGGAACGGCGCATCCTGTCGCTACGATGCTTTGACGCGGGCCATATGATCGTGACGGCCGACCTGATGGACGGTGCGGAGGCCATCCCCCTCATCCGCCGCCTGCTGGACAGGCCGGATGTGGCCTACATCCACGCCCATTACGCCAAATACGGCTGCTATGCCGCGCGGATCGACAGGGCGTGACGTGAAACAGCGCTGACGATGGCCATGAAATGAAGGGCAGGGGCACCGTTTGCCAGGGGTAAGGCGCTTGCGTCACCTTCCCCGGGCAAGGGAATATCGGCGTCCCGCCGGCCCGGCGGGCGCCGTTGCTTCGTCGTCGGCGATCAGATGACGGATCAGCGGACGGATGCGGCGGTCACGGCAGCAGCGGGACAGGGTGACCATCCAGGACGTGGCCCAGCGTGCCGGCGTGTCCGCCATGACCGTGTCCAACGTCGTCAACCGCACTGGCAAGGTGGGGGAATCCACCCGCGCCCGAGTCCGCGCCATCATTGAGGAAATGGGCTACGTGCCCAGCCAAGCGGCCCGCCACTTGGTGGGGGCGGCCCCGGCGCGCATCGGGCTGATCTACCTCGATATCGAAAGCATGTTCCTCAGCCTGGCGCATGGCGAGGTGTCGGCTGCGGCGGCGGAGAAGGGGCTGCAGCTGATGGTGCGCCGCGCCAGTGCCGCCACGCCCGACAGGGCGGCGGCGGTGGCGCTGTCCCTGGTACGGTCGGGCGCAGACGCCTTGCTGTTCATCCCCCCCTTTGCCGAATTGCTGACCGGGACGCCGGCGCTGCGCACCCTCGGCGTGCCGGCGGCGGCCATCGCCACGGCCGGTCCCTTGCCCGACATGGCGACGGTACGCATCGACAACCATGCGGCGGGGCGGGCGGTCGCCGACTTGCTGGTCGCGCGGGGCTATCGCCGCATCGCCATCATCACCGGCCCGGGCGGCCATTCCGACAGTGTGGCCCGGCTGGACGGGTACAAGGCCGCGCTGGCGGCGCACGGCATCCCTTTCCGGCCGGAGCTGTGCGCGGAAGGGCTTTTTAGCTTTGAAACCGGGCTGGTCGCCGCCGACACCCTGCTGGACCTTTCCCAGCCGCCGGATGCCATCATGGCTGCCAATGACGATATGGCCGCCGCGGCCTTATGGGCCGCGCACCGGCGGGGTTTGGTGCCGCCCCGTGACCTCGCCGTTACCGGCTTTGACGACACGCTGGTCGCCACCCGGGTGTGGCCGGCGCTGACCACTGTGCGCCAACCCATAAAGGACATGGCCATCCGCGCCATCGACCTGCTGGTCGAGGCGCTGGGCCGGCCGGCTGCGGAGCGGGCCGCCCCGGCCACCACCCCGCGCGACGTGGTGCTGGACTTCACCCTGGTGGAACGCGGTTCCGTGCGGCAGGCGTGAAGAAGCGTGATGTCGGCGGCGCCCTTTAGTAGGCGGGCGTGTGCGCCGATTGTCCGTTACCGGACACTGTGCGCCAACGGACAGAGGTTCCCCCCGTCGTCTTCAGCAAAAGCAAGGACTTAAGCGCGGCCCGCCTTTTGCTTAAGGCAATGGCCTCATTCCGCAGCCAGGGGAAACCGCTGAATGATCGTCTTGCCGTCCATTTTTCGCCGCCACGCGCTGATCACCCTGCTCAACCTGTTCGGGCTCACGGCGGGGATCGCCGGCTTCCTGATGGTCAGCCTGTATGTGGCGGGGGAATTGACCGTGGACCGGGGGTTCACCGGCGTGGACCGGCTGTACCGGGTGGGGACACGGTTGTCCGTGGGCGGCAACGACATCGTCCTGGGCGCCACCACGCCCCTGCTGGTCGAACCGCTGGCGCAGGATTTCCCGGAGGTGGAGGCGGTCACCCGCGCCTCGGAGGAGGATGTCGACCTTCAGGATGGGGATCGCGTCCTGACCACGCCGCTGTTGTGGGCGGACGCCAACCTGTTGCGGGTGCTGGACTATCCCCTGGCGCGGGGCGACAGCGCCACGGCGCTGGCCCGGCCTGACGGGCTGGTGGTGACACCGGATCTGGCCCGCACCCTGTTCGGGGATGCCGATCCGATGGGCCGCACCGTCCAGGTGGCGGGCGGCCAGATGCTGACCGTCACCGGCGTGCTGAAGCCGCTGGCCGAAACCCATCTGAAGTTCACCGGCATCGCCGCCGACAGCGGCCGTGGGGACAAGAACTGGGCCCATATGGCCGCGGAGCAGTGGAGCCACATTGGGGAAACCGCCGTCTACGTCCGGCTGCGTCCGGGAGCCTCCGCCGAGGCGGTGGCCGCGCGGCTGCCGGATTTCGTGCGGCGCCGCGCCGTCCTGAGCCAGTTGCCGGATGATGTGCGCCAGGGCTTCATGACCCTGCGTCTGGACCCGGTGCCGTCCATCCATCTGCACATCAAGACCTTCAACCAGTCCAAGCCGGGCGGCGACGTCGGCACCGTGGGCCTCCTGTCGGCCGCCGCCCTGCTGATCCTGGGCGTGGCCATCGCCAACTACACCAACCTGGCCACGGCCCAAGCCATCCACCGGGCGCGCGAGGTCGGCATCCGCAAGTTGGCTGGTGCCCGGCGGTGGCAGCTGGTGGCCCTGTTCACCGGCGAGTCCGTGGCGCTGGCCATCGCTGGCACCCTGACCGCCCTGGCGGTGGTGGAGGTGCTGCTGCCTCCCTTTCAGGCGCTGGTGGGCCGGCCGCTCGGCTTTTCCTTGCTGCGTGACGGCGGTTTCCTTGCCCTGGTCCTGGCCACGCCCCTGGTGGTGGGGGTGCTGGGTGGCCTTTATCCCGCCCTGGTACTCTCCGGCTACCGCCCGGCGGCAGTGCTGAAGGGTGGCACGGCGCCGGCCGCCGGCCGCCTGCGCGCGGTGTTGGTGGTGGCACAGTTCGCCATCTCCATCACCCTGATCATCGCCACGGTGACGGTGCTGCGCCAGGTGGCGCACGCCCGCACCGCCGCCTTGGGCTTCCTGCCGGAAAACCTCTACGTCGTCAGCCAGCTGCCCCACGACGCCCAGCGGGCGGCCACCATGAAGACGGAGTTGGCGAAGGTGCCCGGCATCCAGGGCACGGCCTTCAGCAGCCTCGTCCCCGCTGACATCAGCCAGTTCATGACCCAGCTCACGGTGCCCGGCGACACCCATGGCGCCACGCCGGGCAAGGCCTTCATGCCGGAATTCTCGGCGGATCCGGACTTTATCGCGACCTATGGCCTGGATCTCAAGGCGGGGGTTGCCCTACCGCCCGGCTGGCGCCCGGCGGCGGATGGGGAGCGGCGCTATGTCTGGCTGACCGAGGCGGCGGCCAGGCGCCTGGGTTATGCCCATCCCACGGACGCCGTGGGCGACCGCTACACTGATGAGGAGGATCATCCGGTCGAGGTCGCGGGCGTGCTGGGCAATGTCCGTTTCCGCACCGCCCGCGACGCGGACGAGGCGCTGATGTTCTCCGTCGGCGCCACCGGCGGCTTCCTGACCGTCCGCCTGGCCGCCGGCGACCCTCGTCCGGCCCTGGCCGCCATCAACGCCCTGGTGGATCGGTTGTATCCCGAGGCGCGCCGCGCGCCGCGCGGCTTCGCCGACGACCGGCTGGAAGCCCAGTACCGGACGGAGGAGCGCCAGGCCAAGGTCTTCGCCATCTTCAGTGCGCTGGCCATCGTGCTGGCCAATCTGGGCCTGTTCGGCCTGACGGCGCTGGCGGCGGCGCGGCGGACCAAGGAGATCGGCATCCGCCGGGTCGTGGGGGCCCGGGCGCGCGATATCGCCTGGCTGATGGTGTGGCAGTTCGCGCGGCCGGTGCTGCTGGCCAACCTGGTGGCATGGCCCTTGGCCTGGTGGGGGCTGCACCGCTGGCTGGGGCAATTCACCGTGCGGGTGGACCAGGGGCCGGGCACTTATCTGGCCGCTGGCGCCGCCGCCCTGGCCGTGGCGCTGGCCACCGTGGCCATCCACGTCCTCCGCGTGACCCGGGCGCCGCCGGCCAGCGCCCTGCGGTATGAGTAAGGGGAAGGTGTCCGATGTCGATGTTCACGCTGCCCGTCTTTCTCCGTCGGCATGTCCTGTTCACCCTGCTGAACCTGGCGGGTCTGGCCGTCGGTATCGCCGCCTTCCTGCTGGTCAGCCTCTACGTAGCGGAAGAGGGGACGGTGGACCGGGGTTTCGCCCATGCCGACCGCCTGTACCGCGTGGGCAGCCAGCTGAACGTGGGCGGCCAGTCCATCAAGCTGACATTCTCCCCCGATGATTTGGCCGAGTCCCTGAGGCAGGAGGTGCCGGAGGTGGAGGCCGTCACCCGTGTCGAGCAGGATCGGGTGATGCTGGGCGCAGCCACCCGCTACTTCGAACAGCGGGTGCTGTGGGCCGATCCGGATTTCCTGCGGCTGCTGGATTATCCACTGGAGCGGGGCGATCCCGCCCTGGCTCTGGCCCGGCCCGATGGCGTGGTGGTGACGCGGGAACTGGCCCGCACGCTGTTCGGGGACGCCGACCCCATGGGCCGCACGATCGAGGTGCGGCACGGGCCGGCCCTGACCGTCACCGGTGTCCTGGCGCCGCTGCGGCAAAGCCATCTGGTCTTCACCGCAATCGCCGCCGAGGCCGCGCGGGGTGACAAGTCCTGGGCGCATGCGAAGCCGCGCGCCTGGTCTGACATCTCGGGCGTCACCACCTACGTCCGCTTGGCGCCTGGGGCGTCGGCGGCGGCGGTGGGCGCGGCGCTGCCCGCGTTCGTCAACCGGCACAACCCGCCCAACCCCGACAAGGCGGGCGGCGGCATGGACAACATGGTCAGTCTGCGGCTGGATCCCGTGCCCGACATCTATCTGCGGGTCAAGGCGCTGGGCACCGTCGCCGGCGGGGACGTCGGCACGTTGCAGGTCCTGGGCGGCGTCGCCCTGCTGATCCTGGGCATCGCCATCGCGAACTACACCAACATGGCCACGGCCCAGGCCATCACCCGCGCCCGCGAGGTGGGCATCCGCAAGCTGGTGGGCGCCCGGCGCCGGCAACTGGTCGCCCTGTTCACTGGCGAGGCGGTGCTGCTGGCCGCCATCGGCACGGTGGCCGCCCTGGCGCTCATGGAACTGGCCCGGCCGGCGTTCCAGGGACTGGTGGGCCGGGATGTCTCGCTGGCGCCCCTGCCCCGGGGCTGGCTGCTGCCCCTGCTGCTGGCCACGCCCGTCCTGGTGGGCGTGCTGGGCGGTTTCTACCCCGCCCTGGTGTTGTCGGGCTACCGGCCGGGGGAGGTGCTGAAGGGTCGCGCCCAGGCGCCGGGCGCCGGCCGCGTGCGGGCCGTGCTGGTGGTGGCGCAGTTCGCGGTGTCCATCGCCCTGATGGTGGCGACCTTCACGGTGCAGCGCCAGGTGGCCCATGTGCAGGCGGCTGGCCTGGGCTATCAGCCGGACAGCCTGTACCTGATCAGCAACCTGCCCGTCGACCTCGCGCGGGCCGCCACCTTGAAGGCGGAGGTGGCACGCCTGCCCGGCGTGCGTGCCGCCAGCCTGTCCAGCTTGGTGCCGGCCGCTGAATCGGAAAGCCTGTCCAGCTTCGACCTGCCGGAGAACACCCGCAGCACCCTGCGCCAGGCGCGGGGCATCGCCAGCTTCACCGCAGACCAGGATTTCTTCGCCACCTATGGTGCGCGCCTGGTGGCGGGCAAGGGCCTGCCCGCCGGCTGGAAGCCGGCGGAGGTGGACGAGGACAAGCCGCGTTACCTCATCCTGACGGAAACCGCGGCGCGGCGCATGGGATACGCCAAGCCGGAGGACGCGGTGGGCGAACGTCTCTCCATCAACAGCGAAGACCCCACCGAGGTCGCCGGCGTGGTGGCGGACATGCGGTTCCAGTCCGCCCGCCGCGCCGACCTGCCGCTGATGTTCCTGATCAAGGCCAGCGGTGAGCACCTGACCGTGCGCCTGGCCGCAGGTGACCAGCGGGCCACGATGGCAGCCGTGAATGCCGTGGTCGACAAGCCGTACCCCGACGCCGAATACCTGCGCCGCGCCTTCGCGGATGAGCGGATCGAAAGCCTGTATCAGTCGGAACGGCGCCAGGCCCGCGTCTTCGCCGCCTTCGGCGGCCTGGCCGTGGCGCTGGCCAATATGGGCTTGTTCGGCCTGACCGCCCTGACGGCGGCCCGGCGTACCAAGGAGATCGGCGTCCGCCGGGTGGTGGGGGCCAAGGTGCCGGACATCATGGGGCTTATGGCCTGGCAATTCACCCGGCCGGTGCTGCTGGCCAACCTGGTGGCGTGGCCTGTCGCCTGGTGGGCTTTGCACCAGTGGCTGCTGCAATTCACCGTGCGGGTTGACCAGGCGCCCCTGACCTTCCTGGCCGCGGGCGCCGTCGCCTTGGCCGTGGCCCTGGTTACGGTGGCCGTCCACGTCATCCGTGTCGCCAGCGCCCCGCCGGTGGCGGCGCTGCGGTACGAGTGAGGACAAGGCGTGCCCAATATGTCATTATAGCCAAAGGTGTCATCTTTGGAGTTCATGACATGTTGCGCGCCAATCTGACGATGGCATCGAATGGCCGTGTCGTCATTCCGGCTCAGATGCGGTCCGCTTTGGGCTTGGCCGATGGCGGTAAGGTCGTGGCACGGCTGGTCGACGGCGTTGTGGTGCTGGAACCCATAGAGGCCGCCATTCGCCGGGCCCAGGCCCTGGTGCGACGTTACGTTCCGGAAGGCGCCGACCTGATCGAGGAACTGGCGGCGGAGCGACGGGCGGCGGCGGAGCATGAGTGAGGCGGTCCTCGACAGTTCGGCCTTGTTGGCCGTGCTGCTGGCGGAGCCCGGGGCGGAGCAGGTGATGGCCACTCTGCCAGGCGCCCTGCTTTCCACCGTGAACCTGGCCGAAATCATCACCAAGCTTCGGGAACGGGGCATGCCCGTCGACGAGGCGCGGGAGGCGGTTGAGGCGACGGGGGTCGAGATCGTCGACTACCGGTTGGAAGACGCGTTGCAGACGGCAGACCTGCGTCCGGCCACCTGTGCTGCTGGTCTGTCGATGGGCGACAGGGCCTGCTTGGCCCTGGCCTGCAGCCGCCGTTTACCAGCGATCACCGCCGACCAGGCCTGGGCCAAGGTGGCGCGGGCCGGGATTACCGACTTGGAAATCACTCTGATCCGGCCAGTGGCAAGGCCATGACCGGTACGTATCGCATCGGCGGTTGGACCTTTGACGGGGCGGTGCTGCGCCATGCCGACGGGACGGAGAGGCGGCTGGAGGGCCGCGCTGCGCGGACGCTGGCGGCACTGTGCGTGCGACGCGATGAGGTGGTCAGCCGTGACGCCCTGCTGGCCGAGGTCTGGCAGGGCCGGGCCTAGCCGTTCACCAGGCCCAGCAGCAAGGCGTTGGTCTCGGCCGGCTTCTCCAGCATGATCTGGTGGCCGCAGCGTTCCAGTTCCACGTAGGTGGCGTTGGGCAGGCGCCCGGCCAGGTCGCGGGCGCCGGCCGGGGGCGTCAGGCCGTCGTTGGCGCCGGCCACCACGGTGATGGGCAGGGTCAGGGCGGACAGCGCTCCCGGGTCGGGATGGGCCGCCTGGCTCATCAGCGCCTTCATCATGAACAGGCTGTTGCCCTTGGTCGCCTGCTCCTCGAACGCCAGCAGGGCGGCGTCGGTGTCCGGATGCCAGGCCAGGGAACGGAACTTGGCGGAGATGATCGGGCGGATCCATTCCAGGATGAAGGGCGGCAGCCAGCTCAGCGGGTTGGCGCCCAGCTGGGCGACGGGGCTGGGCGGGCCAAGCAGCAGGGCCGCCGCCACACGGTCCAGCCGCCCCTCCGCCGCCAGGCCCTGCAGCAGGCTCAGGGTCAGGCGGCAGCCGTAGGAATGGCCGGCCAGGATGATGCGGCCTTGACCATAGGTCTCCAGGATCTGGCGGTAGTCCGCTACCAGGTGGCTTCCCTGATACGCCGCCCAGTCGCGCGGCTGGGGGCTTTGCCCATGACCGACGAAATCCCAGGCGACGATGCGCACCCCCGCCTCCACCAGGGCGGCCCATTGATGGCGCCACTGGTTCTTGTTGCCGCCACTGCCGTGGCAGAGGAAGACGGTGGTGTCGGCGCGCGCGCCGCCCTCATGCACCAGCAGGCTCAAGGGTGGGCGGCCGTCGCGCACCGTCACCGTGTCGGGCGTGACCACCAGCCGGGTGGTGGCGAGCGGCAGGTCAGGGACGTCGGGCATGGCGTTTCCCGTTGAAGGTGTGAGGGCGAAGGAGGACTATTCCCGCTGTCGCGGCCTGAGGTTCAGACAGGCCACCAAGCCGTTGGAAAACCGTATCATGCCTGCCCCCGGACCGCGCAACGCCATCACCGACGTCCCCGGCCTGACGGTGGGCCACGCCACGGATGAGCGGGTGCGCAGCGGCGTCACCGTTCTGCTGTGCGGGGGGGCCAAGGGGGCCGCTGGCTGGGCCGGCGGCGTGGACGTGCGCGGCGGCGGCCCCGGCACCCGGGAGACCGAGATGCTGGCGGCGGAGAACCTGGTGGGCCGGGCTCATGCCGTGGTCCTGACCGGCGGGTCGGTCTTCGGGCTCGCGGCGGCGGACGGGGTGGCGGCGGTGCTGTCGCGGCGCGGGATGGGCCTGACCCTGCGGCCCGGCACACCCGCCGTGCCCCTGGTCCCGGCCGCCGTGCTCTATGACCTGGCCAACGGCGGCGACAAGGACTGGGGCCTGACGCCGCCCTACCGCGACCTGGGGATACGCGCGGTGGAGGCCGCCGGCCTGGACGTGCCCCAGGGTGCCCTGGGCGCCGGGCGCGGCGCCATGGCCGGGCTGATCCCCGGCGGCGTCGGCACCGCCTCCATCGACCTGGGTGATGGCCTGGTGGTGGGCGCTCTGGTGGCGGCCAACCCCCTGGGTTCGGTCTTCATGCCCGATGGCCGCACCTACTGGGCCTGGCCGTTCGAGATCGACGGTGAGTTCGGCGGCCGGACGCCCCAAGGCCCCGTGGATGCCAGCGACCCAGTGCCCGAGCTGTCGCGGCTGGGCGTGCACCGCCAGCCCACGGCTGGCGCCAACACCACCATCGCCGTGGTGGCCGCCTCCGCCGACCTCAGCACGGCGGAGTGCAAGCGAGTGGCGATGATGGCGCAGGACGGCATCGCCCGCGCCGCCCGCCCGGCCCACACGCCGTTCGACGGCGACACCGTGTTCGCCGTGGCGCGGGGACCGGCCCTGTCGAAGGACGCCGGCGGCCGTTGGGCCCAGGTGGCGCGTATCGGTTCCGCCGCCGCCGACTGCCTGGCCCGCGCCATCGCCCGCGCGGTGTTCCATGCGGGGGACGGTCAAGGCGGCGATGGCGGCCATCAGGCGACGTGAGCAGCCAGGGTGGGCGTGGCCGCCAGCAGGCTGGCGGTGTAGGGATGCTGGGGCCGGCTCAGCACCTGCAGGGTCGGCCCTTCCTCGACGATGCGGCCGCCTTGCATGACCATCAGCCGGTCGGTCAGGGCCCGCACGACCGCTAGGTCGTGCGACACCACCAGATAGGCCAGGCCCAGGCGCCGGGAAAGGTTACCCAGCAGGTCCAGGATCTGGGCGCGCGTCAGCACATCCAGGGCCGAGGTCGCCTCATCCAGGGCGATCAGGTCGGGCTGCACCGCCAGGGCGCGGGCGATGGCGATGCGCTGGCGCTGGCCGCCGGAGAATTCGTGCGGATGGCGGTCGGCGTCCGCCGGCGCCAGGCCCACTTGGGTCAGCAGTTCCTCCACCCGCGCCCGGCGCAAGGCGGGCGTCAGCGGTGTGTCCAGCAGGGCCAGGGGCTCGGCCACCACGCGCTCCACCCGCCAGCGGGGATCGAAGCTGCCCACCGGATCCTGGAACACCATCTGTACATGGCGGCGCAAGGGGCGGCGGGCGGCCTCGGGCGCCGCCGACCAGGGCTGGTCCAGCAGGCGCACCGCGCCCGCCTGCGGCGCGTCCGCTGCCAACAGGGTGCGCAGCAGGGTGGACTTGCCGGATCCTGACTCGCCCACGATGCCCACGCTCTCCCCCCGGTGCACGGCCAGGCTGGCCTGGTCCACGGCGCGCAGGTGCGCCGGCTTGGACCACCAGCCGGCACGGGGCAGGGGGTAGTCGCGCACGATGCCCTCAGCGACCAGAAGAGGCGGCTGGACGGGCGCCGGCTGGACATCCGGCCGCTGCCGCGCCGGTTCGGTGGCCGCCAGCAGGCGGCGGGTATAGGGATGCTGCGGGGCGGCGAAGACGGTCGCGGGCTCGCCCGCCTCCACCACCGCGCCTTCATGCAGGACCACCACGCGGTCGGCCACGCGCGACACCAGGGCTAGGTCGTGGCTGATCAGCAGCAGGCCCAGGCCGTCCTGACGGACAAGATCGACCAGCAGGCCCAGGATGCGGGCCTGGGTGGTCACGTCCAGGGCGGTGGTGGGCTCATCCGCGATCAGCAGCTTGGGTTTCAGCGCCAGGGCCGCCGCGATAGCCACCCGCTGGCGCTGGCCGCCAGACAGTTCATGCGGACGCCGGCCGCGGGGGAAACGGTCGGCGGGCAGGCCCACACGGGTCAGCATGGCGTCGGCGATGCGCGTGGCCTCCGCCCGGCTGGCCATGCCGTGCACCCGTACCGTCTCCGCCACCTGCGCGCCGATGGACAGGACGGGGTTCAGGGCCGTCATGGGTTCCTGGAACACCAGGCCCACGTCGCGGCCGCGCACGGCGTTCATCTGCCGGTCGGTCAGGGTGGTCAACTCCCGCCCGTCCAGGCTGATGCTGCCCTGGGTTCTGGCGCCGGCGGGGGTCAGGCCCAGCACCGACAGGGCGGTCATGGACTTGCCGGAGCCGGACGTCCCCACCAGGGCCACGATCTGGCCCGGTTCCACCGTCAGCGATACGGCGCTCAGGATGGCGCGGCCGTCGATGGCCAGGCTGAAGTCGCGGATGTCCAGCAGCGCCATCGCTCACGCCTTCCGCTTCGGGGCCAGGCGGCCGCGCAGGCCCTCACCCAACAGGTTGAAGCCCAGCACGGCGGCCACCACGGCCAGGCCGGGGAACAGCACCAGCCAGGGCGCCTGGCCCGCCAGGGTCTGGCTGTCCGCCAGCATGCGGCCCCAGCTGGGGTGCGGCGCCTGGGTGCCCAGGCCGACGAAGGACAGGCCGGCATCGGCGATGATGCCCAGCGACAGCTGGATGGTGGCCTGGACCAGCAGCAGGCCGGCGATGTTGGGCAGCACGTGCTCCAGCGAGATGCGGCCGCCGCTCTTGCCGGCCAGCCGGGCGGCCAGGGTGTAATCCCGCGCCCAGACGCCCAGGGCCGCCGCCCGCGTCACCTTGGCGAAGACGGGGATGTTGAACAGGCCGATGGCGGCGATGGCGTCCACGGCACCCGGGCCGCACAAGGCGGCGATCAGCACGGCGGTGATCAGGGCAGGAAAGGCGAACACCACGTCGCTGCCGCGCATCGCCATCTCCTCCACCCAGCCGCGCCGGCCCGCCGCCAGCAGGCCCAGGGGCACGCCGACTCCCGCGCCCACGCCCACCGCGGCCAGGGCCACGCCCAGGGCACTGCGCGCGCCCGCCAGCACGTGGGAGAAGACGTCGCGGCCATAGGCGTCGGTGCCGAACCAATGGGTGGCGGAGGGTGCGGCCAGCCGTCCGGCGACATTGATGGCGGTGGGGTCATAGGGCGTCCACACCAACGACAGCAGGGCGGCGGCCACCACCAGGCCGGTCAGGAACAGGCCGGCGGCCAGGGCCTTGGCCCGGCCGGGCGCGGCCGATGCCGCCTCCAGCGTGATCATGACGGTCATGGGCGGCGCCCCCGTGTCAGGCGCGGATCCACCGCGGCGTTGGCCAGATCGACCAGGAAGGTGACGACCACCACGGCGAACACCAGGCCGACGGTCACACCCTGCACCACGATCAGGTCGCGCTGGGCCACGGCCTGGAACACCAGCCGGCCCAGTCCGGGCAGGAAGAACACGTTCTCGATGATGATGCCACCCGCCAGCAGGAAGGAGAACTGCATGCCCAGGATGGTCAGCGCCGGCACGAAGGCGTTGGGCAGGGCGTGGCGCAGCAGGGCCTGGGACAGGCTCAGGCCCTTGGCCCGCGCGGTGCGGACGTAATCCTGGCCCATCTGCTCCACCAGCTCACCGCGCAGCACCCGCGCCAGGATGCCGGCCTGGGGGGCGGCCAGGGCGATGGCTGGCAGGGTCAGGGCTTTCAGCGCCGGCAAGAGGCCGCCGCCCCAGCCGGGGAAGCCGCCGGCGGCGAACCAGTGCAGGCCGGCGGCGAAGACCAGGGCCAGCACCGTGCCGGCCCAGAAGTTGGGCACGGCGATCAACAGCTGCGCCACACCGTTCAGCAGGGCATCCACCACGTTGCCCTGGCGCCCGCGCATGGCGCCCAGCGCCGCCAGGGTGCCCAGGGCCACGGCCAGCAGGGTGGACAGCAGCACGGCGTACAGGGTCAGGGGCAGGGTCACGGCCAGCCGCTCCGCCATCAGGCGGCCGACGTCGACGCGGTAGGTGTAGCTGAGGCCGAAATCGCCCCGCGCCAGGCCGGCCAGCCAGGCCAGGTAGCGCTGGGGGGCTGGCACATCCAGGCCCATCTGATGGCGCAGGACGGCCAGGGCGGCCGGGTCGGCGCTCAGGCCCATCATCACCCGGGCGGGGTCGCCGGGGATGACCTGCAGCACCAGGAAGATGGCCAGGCTGGCGGCCAACAGGGTCAGCAGCAGCACGGCCAGGCGCCCGGCGACATAGCGCGGGCCGGCCTTGGCGGCCGCCAGGGCCACGGCGCCCAGCACGGCCAGGCTCAGCAGCCACGCCAGCGCCCCGGCACTGGACAGCCCGCCAGCGGCGGCGGCATCCGCGCCCGCCTCGTCAAAGCGCGCCGTGGCCAGGTCCACCAGCTGCACCGGGGTGGGCAGCCAGATGTCGCGCAATCCGGCATCCCACACGCCGAAATAGGGGTATTCGAATAGGAAGACGTTGACGGCGTCGTCGGCCAGGGTGCGCTGGATGTCGCCCAGCACGGCCAGGCGCTGGGCCTGGTCCACCGTGGCGTCCAGCCTGGCCAGCAGCGCCTTGTAGGCCGGGTTGCGGTAGCCGAAATAGTAATCGTCGCGGCCGTAGATGTCGTAATCCATGGGCTCGACATGGGCGACGATGGTCATGTCGTAGTCGTGGCCGCCGTAGACCTGGGAAATCCAGGTGGCCCATTCCACGTCCTGCAACACTACTGTCACCCCGGCCTCTGCCAGCTGGGCGGCGATGATCTCGGCGGCGCGCTTGGCATAGGGCAGGGGCAGCACGCGCAGCGTGGCGGTGAAGCCGTGCGGATAGCCTGCCTGCGCCAGCAGGGCCTTGGCCTTGGCCACGTCGTGGGGGTACAGGCCCGTCAGATCGACATAGCCGGCGTTCTGCGGCGGGTAATGGCTGCCGATGGGGTCGCCATAGCCGAACATGGCGCCCTGGATGATGGCCTGGCGGTCGACGGCGTGCGACAGGGCGCGGCGCACCAGCACGTTGTCGAAGGGCGGGCGCCGGTTGTTCAGCGCCAGCAGCGTCTCCCCCTCCGACGGGGCGACGTCGACGGTGTAGCGGGGATCGGCCTTCAGCGCGGCGATGGCCTCAGGCGCGGGGAAGGCTGGGAAGCCCTGGATGTCGCCGGCCTTCAGCGCCGCCGTGGCCGCCGCCGGGTCGGCGATGAAGCGATAGGTGACGCTGGCCAGGTGCGGCGCCGGGCCCCAATAGGCCGGGTTGCGCGCCAGGGTGACGGCGTTGCCCCGCTGCCAATCCGCCACGGTGTAGGGGCCGGTGCCCACCGGATGGGTGACGTTGCCGGCGGCGCTGGCGGGGGACACCATGACGGCCGCCGGCCAGCCCAGCACCTGCAACAGGCTGCCGTAGGGCGCCTTCAGGTGGATGGCCGCCGTCAACGGGTCGAGGACGTTGACATGGTCGATGTGCGACAGCGCCACCTTCTGCGGGTTGGTGCTGCCCGGGGCGATGGCGCGCTCAAGCGAGAACTTGACCGTTTCGGCATCGAAACCAGTTCCGTCCTGGAAGCGCACCCCCGGCCGCAGGTGGAAGGTGTAGGTCAGGCCGTCCGGCGCCACCGTCCAGTCGGTGGCTAGCAGGGGCTGCACCGTGCCGCCCACGCCCAGGTGCACCAGCCCCTCGAACACCGTGGGGAAGACCACGGCGGGGATGGCGGCCGAGGCCTCCGCCGTCGGGTCCAGGCCCGGCGGCTCCAGCTGCAGGCCCAGGGTGATGGTGTCGCGCGCCCAGGCGGCGGGCGCCGCGGCCAGCGCCGCCAGCATCACCGCTGATTTAACCAGGCGCGTGAGGAAGGTCGTCCAGGCCATTGAGTCAGTTCACCAAGAGGCTGGTGTCATGGCGGTGCGCCTCCGCCGTGGCCTGGGCCCGCGCCGCCGCCTGGCGCGCCAGGCTGGGCAGGCCCAGCGCGTCATATACCTGGGCCAGGGCGCGGTTCAGGGGCACGCCGCCGGGGTCATGGGCCCGGCGCAGCTCCAGCATCTGTTGCGCCGGGGCCCAGCGCCGGTCCTTGAGATAGGCGTCCAGCACCACCTGCTCGAACAGGTCGCGCTGGGCGTGGCTGCCGCCGATTTCCACCAGGCGGGGCAAAACCGGCCCCAGGCGGCGCACCGCCGTGCGCCAGTCGCCCCGGTGATAGGCCACCAGCCCCTCGGCCGCCGGCACGGCCACATCCGCCCAGGTTTCCCGGCTGTGCTCCGGCGCCTTGCCCGCCTGCGCCTGGATGGCGTCCAGCAGGGTGCCGGCCTCCGCCCGGCCGGCGCGGGCCAGGCCCATGAGGTACAGCAGCGCCAGGAAGGGTTGGGCCGTGTCGGTAGCGCGGGCGGCCAGGTGGCCGGCCAGGTCGGCCCAGCGGTCGCCCACCTCCACGCCGGCCAGCTCCAGGCGGCTCAGCAGTTGCACCGCCCCGGCCTGGTCCTGGGAATAGCCCTTGTCCACGCCCCAGACCCGGGCGTCGTAGGTGGCCAGCGCCTCCGCCGCCCGCCCCTGGCTCAGCAGGAACAGGGCGTAGTGCCACCACAGGTGCGTGGACATGAAGGAATTGAGGTCGGTCCAGCTGTCATGCACGCCGCGCAGGAAGGCGGCCCCCTGGTCGATCTCGCCCCGCGTCAGCATGACATGGGCCAGGGCGTGGTGGGCCCAGGGCTCCTTGCGCTTCAGGGTGATGGCGCGGCGGGCCGCCGCCTCCGCCTCATCCAGCAGGTGGCACTGCTCATAGCCGAAGGCCAGCATGCCGTGCAGATAGGCGACGTCGCCGGCCCGGGGCAGCACCTTCAGCGCGATGCGCACCATGTCGGGCGACTGGCCCCGGTTGAAGTTCAGGTACTGATGAACCTTCACCGCCGCCAGATCGCGGGGGAATTCCTCGGCGATCCGGTCGCCCAGGGCCAGGGCGGCGGGGATGTCGTCCCGCCACCAGGCCTCCAGCATTGCGGCGTTGAGCTGCTCCCGCCGCGTGCCGTGGCGGGCGGCCGTCAGCGCGCGCGCCACATAGGGGGCGGCGCGGCCGGGCCCGTCGGTGGATTCCAGGAACATCCACAGCATGCCGGCGTAGGTCTGCACCAGGGGCAGGTCCGCCGCCTCATCCGCCACCGCCAGCAGGTTCACGGCCCGCGTCTCATAGGCCAGCAGGCCGCCGACGAAATCGTCGATCAGCCCGGCGCTGTGCGCGCCGTCCGTGGTGATGGGGTTGCCCAGGAAGTCTTCGTCCATGACGCTCTCGGCCAGGCTGTTGCGGGCGTTTAGTACTGGTACCCCAGGCGGATGCCCCAGGTTGCCGGCCGGCCGGGGATGGCGATGTCGGCGTTGGTGAAGAAGTTGCGCAGCAGGTCGTAGCGCCTGTCCAGGATGTTCTGGCCGTAGACCGTGGCGGTCCACGGCCCCTGGTCCGGCGCCAGGGTGACGGCGGCGTTGACCAGCCAATAGCCGGCGACGTTGTAGCGGCTGCCCAGCAGCGAGCGCTCGCTGCTGCGATAGCTGTAGTCGGCCTCCGTCTTCAGCGTGTGGCCGGGCAGGGCCCAGTCATAGCTGACGCCGCCGTTATAGGTGATGCGGGGGAAGCCCAGATCCTCCCCCGCCTGGTTGGTGTAGACGGGGCGGCAGGGATAGCAGGTGGCCAGCGAGGCCGCCGTGTCCACGGCGTTGAATTCCTTGAACTCGCCATGCGACAGGCCCAGCGCCTGGGTGATCAGCAGGCCGGGGCGGGGCGCCCAGTCAGCCTGCAGCTCCGCGCCGTAAATCTCCGACCGGGGGGCATTCACGATCTTGCCGATGGCGGCGAAGGTCGGGTCGATGATGACCGACTGCACCTGCTGGTTATGGTAGTCGTAGTAATAGGCCGAGGCGTTCAGGCGCAGGGTGTGGTTGGCCAGGTCGGACTTCACCCCCGCCTCATAGGCCCACAGCACCTCTGGCCGGAAGGGGGCCAGGCCGCCCAGCGCCAGGGTGTTGTAGGCGGTGAAGCCGCCGGACTTCACCCCCCGGCTGACGTTGGCATACAGCAGCGCCTCGTCCGTCACCTTGACCTCCACCCCCGCCTTGCCCGTGGTCTGGGTGAAGCCGGTTGGCACCTTGTCCGCCGAAACGCCGATGCCGGTGTCGGGGATGGTGATGGTGCTGAAGGTGCGCAGCGTGCGGTCCTCATGCTCCTCCCGCAGGCCCAGGACCAGCTTCAGCCGGTCGGTGACGGCGTAGTCGGCCTGGCCGAAGCCGCTGATGGATTCCGCCGTCTGGGCATAGCGGGTGTTGGCGATGAAGCCGTAGATGTCGGTGAAGTCGGACAGGAAGGCCTCACGCAACGTCTCGTGCGAGTAATAGAGGCCGCCCACCCATTGCAGCCGGCCCGCCCCGCTGGAGGCCAGGCGCACCTCCTGCGACACGTCCTGGGCGCGGCTGTTGAAATACTCATCCGCGTCGCGGTAGGCGGTGGCGTCCCAGTCGTTGAACTCCTTGCGGTTCAACGCCTCCCACGCCGTGATGCTGGTCAGCGTCACATCCTCGAAGCGGTGCAGCACCGTCAGGTCGGCGCCGCCGCTGGTGTTGTTGCGGAAGGGCTTGGCATTGGGGTCGGCGCCGATGACCTTGGCGAAGGCGGGCGACAGGCCCCACCCCGTCTTGGACGGGTCGGTGTCGGCGGGCAGGGTGCCCACGCCCGGCTGGACGGCGGGGTTGAAGAGATAGCCGCCGGTGCCGTCCGACAGGTCGCGGCCGTAATGCAGGTTCAGCCTCACGTCCGTGTCCGGCGTGGCCGCCCAATCGATCTTGGCGCGCACGGCGGTGCGGTTGGCGTTGCCCAGATCCTGGCCGGTCAGGCGGTTGGTCTGCCAGGCGCCGCCCTGCTGCGTCATGGCCGACAGGCGCACCTTCACCGTGTCGCTGACGGGGCCGGAGACATAGGCCTCGACCTTGGCCGCGTCATAGCTGCCATAGTCGGCGGTGATGCCGGCGCTGGCGCTGTCCGTGGGGTTGGCGGTCAGGATGTTGATGGCGCCGCCGGTGGTGTTGCGGCCGTACAGCACGCCCTGCGGCCCGCGCAGCACCTCCACCCGGTCCACGTCATAGACCAGGCCCTGGGTCATGATGGGCAGGGGGTAGGCGACCTCATCGACATACACGCCCACGGTGGGCGTGTTGTTGGAGGCATAGTCGTTGAAGCCCACGCCCCGGATGCGGAACTGTGGCTGCCCGCCGCCGAAGGCGTTGGTGACCTCCAGTCCTGGGGTCATGTTCTGCAGATCGTTGACCGAGGTGACATGGTGCGTGGCCAGATCCCCCGCCGACAGGACGGAGACGGACAGGCCCACGTCCTGCACCGACTGCGCGCGCCGCTGGGCGGTGACGATGATGTCGGGAATGCCGCCCGCATCCTGCTCCTGCGCCACGGCGCCGCCGCCCAGCAGCGCGCCGCCCATCAGCAGGATACCGGAAAGCGCCCGGCCCCATACCGCTTGGCCCCGTAACAGCCGACCTGCGGCCGCGTACACGCGTGGTCCCTTCATCCTCAGCCACTCCCCCATCGTTCCCCGGCGGTGGCCCTTGGCTGGGCTCGTTCACCGGGGTGATGCCGGCCGCCGAATTGTACTGTTCAATGGATGTGCAAAATATTAATAGCACACTAACGACAGTTAGCACGGGGAATAACGCTCCGGTCAATCGCGTAAATGGCCGGCGGGTGGTGATTACCAGGATAGGCACCGCATATCTGTCATGCTGCGCCTGCTCACGCAATGAGCGCCGTCACAGCCTTAAGGTGGACGGGTGGGTCGCGCAAGTATGGCATCGGTTGCAGGGGCGGGGCGTTCGCGGCTGCGATAGGACGGTCGGTACCGCTCAGTCCGGCCGCGCCAGGGCGGCCAGCCGCTCCTTCACCGCCGGCCACTCGGCGGCGATGATGGAGAAATAGACGCTGTCGCGCAGGCGGGCGGGGATGGCCTCACCCTCCGGCCCCACGCGGGCCGGCACCACGACGTGGGACCGGAAGATGCCTTCCTGCGTGGCGCCGATGCGGGCGATGGCGGCGCGGGACTGCTGGTTCAGCGCATCGGTCTTCAACTCCACGCGGTGGGCGCCCAACACCTCGAAGGCGTGGGTCAGCAGCAGGCGCTTGGCATCGGTGTTGGCGCCGGTGCGCTGGTGCGACCGCGCCACCCACGTCCACCCGATCTCCACCCGCCGGTTGGCGCGGTCGATGTTGCCATAGCGCGTGCTGCCGATGACTTGGGCCGAGGCCTGGTGCACGATGGCGAAGGGCAGGCTGACATGCCGGTCCCGCTCCTCCAGCGCCGTGCGGACATAGGCCCGCATCTCATCCGGCGTCGTCACCTGCGTCGGCACCCAGCGCCACAGCACCGGGTCCAGTCCCACGTCGATCAGCCCCGGCAGATGGTCCTGGCTCAACGGCTCCAGCCGCACCACGGCCCCCGTCAGGGTGACGGGGCTGACGGTCATGGGGCTGGTGTCGATCTCGGCCATGGGGGCTCTCCGTGGACAGGGGCTCCTGGTTCGATACGAGCGGCGGGCGGCCGGGGCAAGGGCGGGATTGTCTGGGGGACAAGGTTTGGGGGAGATAATGGTGAAAAGAGCTTCGCGGGATCCGATTTTATTTGGCCGCCAATGAGTGTGGAAAGAAAATACCGGTCATGACAGGCGGCTTCACATATTGTCGTACTCGACTTGATAATCATGTTCGTATAAGTCGTGTAGATTGGTCGATTCTGTTTTTGTAAAATGAGTCTTAAGTCCGGCGTGGGCAATCTCCTCAATGCTTGAGAGGGACAGACCACAAGATTTGCATAAATATGAAACTGAAATATATTCAACGATCATGTATAGATCGCCGTCAACATATTGCTCTTGGAGCTCTTTGTATTTTTTACCGATTAGAGATGCCTTTCCACCGCAAGAAACGCAAGTGCATACTTCTTGATTGCTCGCCGGAAACGCCAATGATAATTCAGATGTTCTTAAAACAGACTCTTTTTCTGAAGGGGATTTGCTGGAAAATACCTTGCTATGGGCGTTTATTTTTTCTCTAACCGTCTTAAGAACACTTGCATTCAGTGTTTTGATCATCTCGGCAGCCATGCTGGCTCCGTCTGGCCCTAGGAAATGCTCCAGAGGCTTCTCTAAATGATCATGCAAGATGCGGATTGTGTCGTAGAATCTCGCAAGCCACTTGTCAGTAGAGAGACCTTCATATGGAAGATCGGCTGTGTGTACGTGTGCATTCCGCTGAAGCGCTAAAAATTCACAAAGTTCACGGTGCTGGCTCTGGAATGATTTTATGATCTTTTCGAGTCGTATAAAAACAGAATGTGCAGGTAGTGAGCGCGGTTTGGCGAGTGAATATCCGCAAGCGTAGAGGATGTTAGAATCGTCCCGAGGATCTGCATTAAGTACCGGGTGAATCTTGGTAAGCGCACTTCGTCCTAAGCATTCAATAGAAAGTGATGCAAAGAAAGCAAACGCTGATGATGCTTGATCATGCTCTCCAGCTTGATCCATAAATAACTTGGCCTTTTTCCAAAGACCCTCTGATTCCCAAGACTGCATCTTAGTCTCCCCCCACAAGGATGCGCTTAAGCAAGCGATCGGGATCAGGTTGCACCGCATCTCCGCGCGCGTGCACCATCCGGTAATTGTCTATTGTAAGAAGACTTCCAGCTTTCCAGTCAATCCTTATGCTTGGCTGGATGCCGATCCGGCCTTCTAGTAACTCCTTCAACTGATAAGCTTCGGCGGTCATTGGGCGCATACAATCCATATCGTATCTAATGGTCAATCGGCCGCTTGAACGCGTAGCGATGGTAGCCAGTCGCGGTCGGCGGTGGCCTACAGCCCATAGCGCTCGGCAAGCAAGGTTCTCTTCGGCATCGTCTAATTGCCATAAACGGGAGTCCTGTAAAAATGTCGGTCGCATACCCCTGCCTGGTGAGACGCAGAATAGTAGCAGGTAGCGTGCTGGCTGTTCCCAGTGCGCTGTGTCGGTGTGAAATGGGAAGCAGCCAGTGCCATACCTGCTCGACAGTGTGTTGGACTTGGCCGTCTGAGCAGTTTGTGGCCGAATAGCGCGAATCGGCTCTGGGCTCCGCGCATCCACTCTGATTGAGCCAAGTTGCTGAACAAGACCGATCACATCATTTTCATATATGCTGCTAGTGAGGCAGAAGCCGTTTTCCTCAAGTGCTTCGAAGTCCAAGGTCATAGTCGTGGGCCTATTTCAGTCGAAGTCTAAAGTTTATGGCCGCATTTCAGATTTATCGGGCCGCCATGTGACAAATGTTTTTGGAAATTTCATTTCCGATCACATCGTTCTTCTGAAGACGCCGAGTATTGATACTTATTTTCTAAGAATATAAGCCGCACACGCCTGTCTCTAATTTGTTGAACGGAAAAGGGGGCGGAACCCGTCGGTCCCGCCCCTTCTCAACCCTCACCCTAAACCCAACCCTCGCGCCTACGCCCCCGCCTGCCGCGCCTTGGCCTCCGCCCGGCGGCGGTGGAGCACCGGTTCGGTGTAGCCATTCGGCTGGCGCACCCCGTCGAACACCAGGTCGCAGGCGGCCTGGAAGGCGATGCTGTGGCTGACGTTGGGGGCCATGGGGGTGTAGGCGGGGTCGCCGGCGTTCTGCTTGTCGACCACGGCGGCCATGCGCTCCAGGGTCGCCCGCACCTGCTCCTTGGTGCAGATGCCGTGGTGCAGCCAGTTGGCGATGTGCTGGCTGCTGATGCGCAGGGTGGCGCGGTCTTCCATCAGGCCGATGTTGTTGATGTCCGGCACCTTGGAACAGCCCACACCCTGGTCCACCCAACGGACGACATAGCCCAGGATGCCCTGGGCGTTGTTGTCCAGTTCCTGCTGGATTTCCTCCTCCGACCAATTCGTGCCCTGGGCCAGCGGGGGGGTGAGGATGTCCTCCAGCTTGGCGCGGCGGTGGCCGGCCAGCACGGCCTGGCGGGCGGCCACGTCCACGGTGTGGTAGTGCAGGGCGTGCAGGGTGGCGGCGGTGGGGGAGGGCACCCAGGCGGTGTTGGCGCCGGCCTGGGGGTGGGCGATCTTGGTGGCCAGCATGTCCGCCATCCGGTCGGGCATGGCCCACATGCCCTTGCCGATCTGCGCCCGGCCCTTCAGGCCGCAGGCGAGGCCCGTGTCGACGTTCCAGTCCTCATAGGCCTTGATCCAGGCCGTGCCCTTGATGTCGTTCTTGCGCACCATGGGGCCGGCTTCCATCGAGGTGTGGATCTCGTCGCCGGTGCGGTCCAGGAAGCCGGTGTTGATGAACACCACCCGGTGCTGGGCGGCGCGGATGCATTCCTTGAGGTTGACGGTGGTGCGCCGCTCCTCATCCATGATGCCCATCTTCAGGGTGTTGGCGGGCAGGCCCAGCAGCTGTTCCACCGCGCCGAACAGGCGGTTGGCGAACGCCACCTCCTCGACCCCGTGCATCTTGGGCTTCACGATATAGACGCTGCCGGCGCGGCTGTTGCGCACGGCCGGGGTGTCGCCTACGCCCTCGCGCCGCAGGTCGTGCAGGGCGATGGTGCTGGTCATGACGGCATCCAGGATGCCCTCGGGGATGTTGCTGCCGTCGGCCAGCAGCACGGCGTCCGAGGTCATCAGGTGGCCGACGTTGCGCACCAGCATCAGGCTGCGGCCCGGCAGGGTCAGGGTCTTGCCCCCCGGGGCGGTGTAGACGCGATCCGGGTTCAGGTGGCGGTCCACCGTCTGGCCGCCCTTCTCGAACTGGGCGGTCAGGGTGCCGTTCATCAGGCCCAGCCAGTTGCGGTAGGCCAGCACCTTGTCGGCGGCATCCACGGCGGCCACCGAATCCTCGCAATCCATGATGGCGGTGATGGCGGATTCCAGCACGATGTCGGCCACGTGGGCCTTGTCCTCGCGCCCGATGCGGTGATCGGCGTCGATGTGGATCTCGGCATGCAGGCCGTGGCGGCACAGCAGGATGACCGTGGGGGCGGCGGCGTCGCCCTGCCAGCCGCCCAGGCGGCTGGGGTCGGCCAGGCCTGTCTTGGCCCCGCCCTCCAGCGTCACCGCCAGCGCGCCGTCCACGATGGCGTAGCCGGTGGCGTCGCGGTGCGAGCCCTCGGCCAGGGGGAAGGACTGATCCAGGAAGGTGCGGCCGAAGGCGATGACCTTGGCGCCGCGGATGGGGTTATAGCCCCGGCCGCGCTCCGCCCCGTCATCCTCCGGCAGGGCGTCGGTGCCGTAGAGGGCGTCGTACAGGCTGCCCCAGCGGGCGTTGGCCGCGTTCAGGGCATAGCGGGCGTTCATCACCGGCACCACCAGCTGCGGGCCGGCGATGGTGGCGATCTCCGCATCCACATTGGCGGTGCTGACGCTGAAGTCCGGCCCCTCGGGCTGGATGTAGCCGATGGCCGACAGGAAGGCGCGGTAGGCGGCGCCGTCGAAGGGCCGTCCTTTCTGGCCGCGGTGCCAGTCGTCGATCTGCTGCTGCAGGGCGTCGCGCTTGGCCAGCAGGTCGCGGTTCAGCGGCGTCAGCTCGTGCGCCAGCACATCCACGCCCTGCCAGAAGGCCTCCACCGACAATCCGGTGCCGGGCAGGACCTCGTTCTCGACAAAGCCGAACAGTTCCTGCGCCACCTGAAGATGCCCGGCCGTAACCCGTGCCGTCATGGTCCTCTCCCCTGATTTCTCTCGCTCGTGCGTGGCCTTGGCCGGCCATCGCGGGTTTATGACGCACTGTTTTTCGACGCCCGATATGGGTAGGGGTCGCCGGGGTCGCCGTCAACGGTGCGGAAGTGCCGGGGCCGGCATAGGAGCATTGGCGGGCCCATCGGCGATCCGTCAGCGCGTGGCCCGGTCGACCAGATAGACCAGATGGCGATAGGGCACGCCGGCATGGTCGGCCAGGCCGATCTCGCACGTCCGGTTGCTGGAGTATCCCGCCTCGCAGCCCGCCGGCACCTGGGGGGCCAGGAAGCGCAGGGCGTGGTCATTCAGCTCAGGCTCCACGAACCCCTTGTCGCCGGCGAACCCGCAGCAGCCCACGCGCTCCGGCACCACCACCGTGGCGGCGCAGGCCTTGGCCACGGTGGCGGCCTGCGGATCGATGCCCATCTTGCGGGCGGCACAGTTCAGGTGCAGCAGCACCGGCTCCGCCTGCGGGGTGGGCGTCAGGCGGGGCAGGGCGTCCTGCGCCAGGAACTCCACCAGATCCTTCACCGGCAGGCGGTTGGAAAGGTAGGTCTTCATGCGCTGGGTGCAGGCGCTGGCGTCCATGACGACGGGGATGCGGCCATTGTCGCTGGCGGCTTTCAGCGCCGCCTCCATCTCCGCCGCCTTGGCGTCCGCCGCCTCCTTCATGCCTTCGGACTCGAAGGCCAGGCCGCAGCACAGGTTGGGCAGATTGTCCGGCACGACGGCGCGGAAGCCCGCGCGCTCCAGCACGCGCAGGGTGACGGCGGGCAGGGGATCGCTCTCCCCATCCTCCACCGCCGGCCCGAAGGTGCGGCCGGCGCAGGCGGCCAGGTAGACCACCGGCTCGCCCGTCGCAGTGGGGGGCGGCAGGTCCTTCAGCCAGGCCATGCTGGCCCCCTCGGGCAGGTTGGGGCCGGTGTGGGGCAGCCGGTCACCCGACAGCTTGCGGGCATAGGCCGCCAGGCTGGCCACCTTCTTCGGCCCCACGGCCTGGGCGGCGAAGGCGGCCAGGTTCAGGGCGCCGCGCGTGGCGGCCAGCACGGCGCCATAGTGGCGGGCCATCAGGCCGGCCACGGTGCGGGCCCTTGGCCCGTGGCGCTTGCCGCGCAGGGCCTTGGTCAGCTGCCCGGTCTCGATGCCCACGGGGCAGGCTGTGGCGCACAGGCCGCAGGCGGCACAGGTGTCGATGGCGTGGTGGTCGTAAAGGTCCCGCAGCTCCGTCGCCGGGTCCCCCAGGGCCGTCAGGCGTGCGATCTCGCGTAGACCGGTGATGCGCTGGCGGGGGCTCAGCGTCATGCCGTGCGAGGGGCACATCTTCTCGCAGAAGCCGCACTCCATGCAGGTGTCGACGATGGCGTGGGCCGGCGGCAGGGGCTTCAGGTTCTCCAGGTGCAGGCGCGGGTTGGTATTCAGCAGCACGCCGGGGTTCAGCAGGTTGGCCGGGTCCAGCAGGCGCTTGATTTCCCACATCAATGCCGTGGCGGCCTTGCCCCATTCCAGCTCGACGAAGGGGGCCATGTTGCGGCCGGTGCCATGCTCCGCCTTCAGCGATCCGTCGTACTTCTCCACCACGATGTGGACCATCTCGTCCATGAAGCGGGCGTGGCGGTCGATCTCATCCTGGGTGCTGAAATCCTGGGCGAAGACGAAGTGCAGGTTGCCGGCCAAGGCGTGGCCCATCAGGATGGCGTCGGGGTAGCCGTGCTTGTCGAACAGCGCCCGCATGTCGTGGCAGGCGTCGGCCAGATCCTCGATGCGGAAGGCCACGTCCTCGATGATGACGCTGGTGCCGGTCTGGCGCATGGCGCCGATGGTGGGGATCAGGCCCTTCCGGATTTTCCACAGCTTGGTGTATTCGGCCGCGTCGGTGGTGAAGGCCGGGGGCCGCAGCAGGGTGACCCCGGCCAGCAGCCCCTCGATGGCGGCGATGTTCTGGCGCAAGGCCTCCGGGCTGACGGCGCGGGTTTCCACCAGCAGGGAGGCGACGTCCTCGCCCATGCTGTCGATCTCGGACGGCAGCCCGGGCTGGCCCTTGGCGCTGCGCAGGCTGGCGCGGTCCATCAGCTCCACCGCCGCCACCGGCCCGCCGTTCAGCAGGCAGGCGGCGCGCCCGGCCTCGACGATATCGGGGAACAGCAGCAGGGCGCTGGCCTTGTCCGCCAGTTCCGGCACGGTGCGGTAGGTGACCTCCGCGATGAAACCCAGCGTCCCCTCCGACCCGATCAGCAGGTGGGCCAGGATGTCCACCGGGTCCTGATAGTCGACCAGGGCGTTCAGGCTGTAGCCGGTGGTGTTCTTGATGGCGAACTTGCGCCGGATGCGGTTGGCCAGCGCCTCATCCTCCCGCACCCGCCGGCCCATGGCGTCCAGCCTGGCCAGCAGGTCGGCGTGGCTGACGCGGAAGGATGCCACGCTGGCGGCGTCGCCGGTGTCGACCAGGGTGCCGTCCGCCAGCATGAAGCGCAGCGACAGCATGGTCTTGTAGGTGTTCTCATGCGTGCCGCAGCACATGCCCGACGAGTTGTTGGCGGCGATGCCGCCGATCTTGCAGCTCTCGATGGAGGCCGGGTCCGGCCCGATCTTGCGGCCATAGGGCGCCAGGCGGCGGTTGACCTCCGCCCCGATGATGCCGGGCTGCACCTTGATGACGCTGCCGTCGTCGTTGATGACGGAGCGGTGCCAGCCGTCGCCCAGCACCATCAGCAGGCTGTCGGTGATGGCCTGGCCGGACAGCGATGTGCCGGCGGCGCGGAAGGTGACGGGCGTGTTGTGGCGGCGGCAGGCGGCCAGCACGGCGCTCACCTCCGCCTCGCTGTCCACCCGCACCACCAGCTTCGGCACCAGGCGGTAGAAGCTGGCGTCCGTGCCATAGGCCAGGCGGCGCAGCGGATCGGTGATCAGCCGGTCCGCCGGCACCACGCCCGCCAGCTCGGCGCGCAGGGCGTCGTAATCACGAAGGGCGGCAGGGTCCGCAACGGGACCCACGATGCTGTCCGGCATGACCGCTCACTCCCCTTCTTTTCGCACCAGCAGGATGATCAGTTCCTTGGGCCCATGGACGCCATAGGCCAAGGTCTGCTCGATATCGGATGTCTTCGACGGGCCGGAAATCAACAGGGCATTGGTGGGCATGCCCGCCGCCCAGCCCTGGTCCCGCACCACCGCCGCCAGCGTATCGTGCAGCGTGTCCTCCTCCAGCACGGCGATGTGCAGGGGCGGCAGCAGCGACAGCAGGCGCGGCTCCTGCGCCGTGGGCCACAGGATCAGGGTGCCCGTCTCGGCGATGGCGCCGCGCGTGCCGGTCAGGCCGGCATCCACCTGGTGTACCAGCGCATCCTTCAACACCTCCACCGACTGGTCATAGGGCACCAGGGTGGGCAGGGGCACGCCCTGGGCCGCCGCCCGCAGCAGGGCGTCGCCGCGCGGCGTGCCGGGGGCGACCATCAGGCGGCCGACGCCCCGGTTGTTCAGGATGGTGGCCAGCCGCTCCAGCCAATTGGCGGCCGTCACGTCGTGGATCTCGGCATGGTTGGCCTCCGCCATCTGGCGGAAGCGGGCCAGCTTGTCGGCGTAGGTGGGCGGCGTCCAGGGCGGCAGGTCGGGGCCCGGTCGGCCGGGGGCGGCCTTCAGGCGGCCGAGAATGGCGTCCCTTGCCGTATTCGGGGGCGCGCTCATTTCGGCACCTCATTCAGATAGCCGCGCTCCCGCGCCAAATCGTGCAGGGTGCGCGGCTTGAAGCGGGGCTTGGCCCGCGCCTTGGTCCAGTCGCGCATCAGCGGGGCGTTGGCCGGTACCCAATTGCCGCCCCAGGCCAGGGCGCGGGTGACCATGCGATACAGCAGCGGCCGGGTGTAGACCAGGCGCCAGCCGGCCCAGACCAGGCTTTCCGTCCACGACCGCTCCGCCCCGCCGTCCTTGACCACCGGAAGGTGGGTGGCCGGCGTCTCCGTCGGCCGCACCGCCTCCCGGCGCAGGCGCACCAGCAGGTCGGGGATGGGGATCTTGACCGGGCAGACCTCGGCGCAGGCGTTGCACAGGGTGGAGGCGTGCGGCTGGTCGCCGGCGGCGTCCAGGCCCTGCAGCTGCGGCGTCAGGATCTTGCCGATGGGGCCGGGGTAGATGGCGTTGTAGGTGTGGCCGCCCACGCGGGTGTAGACCGGACAATGGTTCATGCAGGCGGCACAGCGGATGCAGCGCAGCGTGTCCGCCAGCTCCACGTCCTGATAGACGCGGCTGCGGCCGCCATCCAGCAGCACCAGGTGCACGGCCGTGGGCCCGTCCTTCTCCCCGGCTTTCCGGGGGCTGCTGATCATGTTGACGTAGGTGGTGATGGGCTGCCCGGTGGCGGAGCGGGGCAGCAGGGCCAGCAGGGGTGGGATGTCGTCCAGGGTCTCCACCACCTTCTCGATGCCGGTCACGGCGATGTGCAGCGGCGGCAGGGTGGTGGACAGGCGGCCGTTGCCCTCATTCTCGATCAGCACCAGGGTGCCCGTCTCCGCCACCGCGAAATTGACGCCGGAGATGCCGGCGTCGGCGTTGGCGAAGCGTTCGCGCAGCACCCGGCGGGCGGCGGCGGTCAGCTCATCCACGTCGCCGGTGCGTTCCAGGCCCGGTATTTTTTCCGCGAACAGGTCCGAAATCTCATCCTTGTTCTTGTGGATGCAGGGCATGACGATGTGGGACGGCGTTTCCCCCGCCAGTTGGATGATGTACTCGCCCAGGTCGGATTCCACCGCCTCGATGCCATGCCGCTCCAGATGGGCGTTCAGGTGCATCTCCTCCGACACCATGGACTTGCCCTTGATGACGGTGCGGGCGCCGGCCTGTTGCAGGATGCCCAGGACGATGGCGTTGGCCTCCTCCGTCGTCTCGGCCCAATGCACCTGGACACCGTTGGCGGTCAGCCGGGATTCCAGCCGTTCCAGCAGGTCCGGCAGCCTGGACAGGGCGCGGGCCTTCACGGCGGCGCCCCGTTCCCGCAGCTCCGCCCAATAGGCCGGGTCGGGGAACTGGGCGGCGCGCTTGGCCATCAGGCCGTCCATGGCCCGGCGGAAGTTACGGCGCAGTTGCGGGTTGTTCAGCGCGTCGGGCGCCCGCTCTGCGAACCGGGGGCCGTGATCGGGGGGCATGCCGCCATCAGCCACCATGGCACCGCTCCATCAGGAATTCGGCGATGTGGCGGCAGCGGGTACCGTCGGCCACCTTCTCGGCATGGCCGCCGATGTTCATCAGGCAGCCGCAATCGCCCGACAGCAGGGTGCCGGCGCCGGTCTCCCGGACGCTGGCCAGCTTATCCGACACCATGGCGGTGGACACGGCCGTCTGGCGTACGGCGAAGGTGCCGCCGAAGCCGCAGCACTCCCGCTCGCGGCTGTTTTCCACCAGGGTGACGTTGGCCAGCTGGCGCAGCAGGGCCTTGGGCTCGTCCCCCACGCCCATCTCGCGCAGGGAATGGCAGGATGGGTGCCAGGTGACGGTGACGGGCGCGCCCTTGTCCGCCAGCGTGACGCCCAGCACGTTGACCAGGAAGGCCGTCAGCTCATGGATGCGGGCGGCGAAGGCGATGGCGCGCGGCTGGTCGGGGTCGCCCTCGAACAGGTGGGCGTAATGGGTCTTCATCATGCCGGCGCAGGAGCCGGAGGGCACCACGATGGGGATGTCGCCGGGGAAGGCGTCCAACTGCGCCCGCGCCACCTCGCGCGCTTCCTCGACATAGCCGGAGTTGCGCGCCGGCTGGCCGCAGCAGCTCTGCCCCTCCGGGAACACCACGCGCACGCCGGCGTGGCGCAGCAGGTCCATGCCGGCCAGCCCAGCCTCGGGGTACAGCATGTCCACCAGGCAGGTGCCGAAGAAATAGACCGTGTCTGGCCGGGCCGCCGGGGTCGCGGCGGCGGCCGTATTCGTGGCGGCCAGGTTCGTGATGGTCAAAAGCCCGTTCCTCCCAGGATGCTGCCCCTGGACGCGGCTTGCCTTCGTCCTGGGGAAATCGCCGGCGCCATATTTTACCAGCGGCCAGTTTTGGTCAAATCATTTTACCAAACAGGGGCCGGCGGTGGCCACCCCTCCGGTGCAAGGGAAGGCCAAATCATTCAGCGACTTAATCCCGGCGGCCCTGGCCGGCCTTGTCCCCTAGGCGGATCGGCCGACACGTAGCCGGGTTAACCAAGACCTTGGATTAGGGCCATCTTTTCCGTTTGCGCCCGCCCGGCGCGCGGGTTATCCATCATTATGTCCATGGTACAGTAATTTGACCAAGGAGACATCAACCCGGGCAATACCCGGGACGCCTGAATATGCGCGCCTGACCGATATCAGCCGCGTGGGGAGGACGACAAAACGCCGGCGGGCACCGGCGGCATCCCCAACCCGCGCCGCCTTACGCGTTCCGCCTGGTTTCGACACGACAACAAATAGGGGGGAAGGCCATGCAGCCTTGGGTCCAGGTCTATGACCCGTTTGGGAACATGGTGGTGTCCGCGCTGGTCGCGGTGCTGCCCATCGTCTTCTTTTTCGTGGCGCTGGCCGTGCTGCGGCTGAAAGGCTATGTCGCCGGCACGCTGACCGTGCTGCTGGCCCTGATCATCGCCATCGCGGCCTACGGCATGCCGGCGTCCTCGGCCATCGCCGCCGTGGTCTACGGCTTCTTCTACGGCCTGTGGCCCATCGCCTGGATCATCGTGGCGGCCGTCTTCCTGTACAAGATCACGGTGAAGACGGGGCAGTTCGACATCATCCGCGCCAGCGTCATTTCGATCACCGAGGACCAGCGGCTGCAGATGCTGATGGTGGGCTTCGCCTTCGGCGCGTTTCTAGAGGGGGCGGCCGGCTTCGGCGCGCCGGTGGCCATCACCGCCGCCATCCTGGCCGGGCTGGGCTTCAACCCGCTCTACGCCGCCGGCCTCTGCCTCATCGCCAACACGGCACCCGTGGCCTTCGGCGCCATGGGCACGCCCATCATCGTCGGCGCCCAGGTGTCGGGCCTGGACGTCTACAAGGTGGCGGCCATGACGGGGCGGCAGTTGCCGGCCCTGTCGGTCTTCGTGCCCTTCTGGCTGGTGTTCATCATGGACGGGGCCAAGGGCGTGAAGGAAACCTGGCCCGCTATCCTGGTGACGGGGTTCAGCTTCGCCATCAGCCAGTACTTCACGTCCAACTACATCGGGGCCGAGCTGCCGGACATCATCTCCGCCCTCATCAGCCTGCTGTGCCTGACGGTGTTCCTGAAGTTCTGGAAGCCCAAGACCATCTTCCGCTTCAAGGACCAGGAGACGGCGGAGGAGCGCGGCGCGCACGCCTATACCGGCGGCCAGATCCTGAAGGCGTGGTCGCCCTTCCTCATCCTCACCGTCATCGTGACGATCTGGAGCCTGAAGCCCTTCAAGGCCCTGTTCGCCAAGGGCGGCGCCCTGGTGGACACGGTGTTCCTGTTCGACGTGCCCAGCCTGCACAACGCCGTGACCAAGGTGGCCCCCATCGTCAAGGCCGCCACGCCCTACGCCGCGCAGTACAAGCTGGACCTGCTGGCCGCCACCGGCACCGCCATCCTCATCTCCGCCATCCTCAGCATGATCGTGCTGCGCTATGGCCCGGGCAAGGCGCTGGCCACGTTCGGGGAGACGCTGGCGGAGCTGAAATGGCCCATGTACACGATCGGCGCCGTGCTGGCCTTCGCCTACATCGCCAACTATTCCGGCCTGTCCTCCACCTTGGCGCTGACCTTGGCGGAGGCGGGTAAGGGCTTCCCCTTCTTCTCCCCCATTCTGGGCTGGCTGGGCGTGTTCCTGACCGGGTCGGACACATCGAGCAACGCCCTGTTCGGCGCACTGCAGGCCACGACGGCGCAGCAGCTGGGCGTGTCCGACCTGCTGCTGGTGGCCGCCAACAGCAGCGGCGGCGTCACGGGCAAGATGATCTCCCCGCAAAGCATCGCGGTGGCCTGCGCCGCCGTGGGCCTGGTGGGCAGCGAGTCCAACCTGCTGCGCTTCACGCTGAAGCACAGCCTCTTCTTCGTCTGCATCGTGGGCGTGATCACCCTGCTGCAGGCCTACGTCTTCACCGGCATGATCCCGCAGTAAGTCCGTATTATCCCCGTACCCTCCTGGCCCCGGCGGGCGACCGCCGGGGTTTTTCTTTGAATCAGTCCGTGATTTCATGGGCAAAGGTATAACGCCCCAGAAGCCGGCCGAGCGCCTGCCTATCACCCTGGGCCCGGATCCGGGCCAGCAGGCCGCGATCCGGATCCAGCACGACGTCGACCTCGATATGGTCCAGGCCCGCGGTCTTGCCCTCCTGCCGGACGACGTCGGCGATCTCGTACCCCACCAGGGTCGGCTTGAAGACCTTGCCGACGCTGGTCAGTGGCAGGGCGTCCAGGACGCGCACCGCCTTGGGCCAGGCGGCCCGTTCCGGAATGAGGGCGCAGGCGTGGGCCAGCAGTTCCTCGCTGGTGGCGGTCGCGGTGGTGCGCAGCTGGACATAGGCCACGGGCAGCTCACCGGCGTGCGCGTCGGGCCGGCCCACCGCCGCCGTCATCGCCACCGCCGGATGTGCGGCCAGGGCCTCCTGGATCACGCCGGGGTCGATGTTGTGGCCGCCCCGGATGATCAGTTCCTTGCGGCGGCCGGTCAGCCAGAAATAGCCGTCCGCATCCTGCCGGCCCAGATCCCCGGTGTTCAGCCAGCGCTCACCGGCGATGGCCAGCCAGGTGCCGCCTTCCCGGGCGGGGTCGGTATAGCCCTCGAAGACATTGGGGCCGTTCAGCGCGATGATCCCAACCTCACCAACGGCGGCATCGCGGACGTAACCGCCCTGGTCGTCCAGGATGACCGCCTTCATCCGCTGATAGGGCAGGCGCAAGCCGATGGAGCCGACGCGGCGTTCCCCGGCCGGCGGATTGACGCTGGAGGTGCAGGCCCCCTCGGTCAGGCCATAGCCTTCCAGGATGCGCACGCCCGTCGCCTGTTCGAAGCGGCGGAACAGCTCGACCGGCATGGGCGCGGCCCCGCACATGCCCAGTTCCAGGCTGGACAGGTCATGCCCCTCCACCGGCTGTTCCAGCAGCGTCGAATAGACGGTCGGCACACCGGAGAAGAAGGCGATGCGGTGCCGCTCCACGATCTCCCAGAAGTGGTGCAGCACGCCCTCGCCGCGATAGCCTTGGGGCGTGCCGATGACGACATGCCCGCCGCGCCCCAGCGGCGCCAGCCCCGTCACCAGCTGTCCGTTGACGTGGAACAGGGGTAGCCCGCAGAAGAACACCGGCTGCGCCGCGGTCCCGCCCAGCACCTGGTTCATGGCCCAGCTGTCGAACACCTCGCTGTGATGGGTACGCCGGGCGATCTTGGGAAGGCCGGTGGTGCCGCCGGTGGCGAAGTAGGAGGCGATGTCCGTGGCGGCGGGGGCGGCGAAGGCCAGCCGGCCGCCTTCGTGGCGCTTCAGCGCGCGCGTCATGTCCCGGACGGGAACATCCAGGCGCGCGGCGCGCCGCCGCCGGGCCGCCAGCACCCGGGCGATGGGCGCCAGGGGGGAGCGCAGATAGCGCAGGGGATCGACGGTCAGGATCTGGCGCACTGAGGGCGCCTCCACCAGGGCTGCGCAGGCCTTTTCCCAGAGGGCGCTGCCCGGCGCCGGGCCCAGGGTGACCAGCAGCCTGGCGTCCGCCGCCCGCAGCAGCGCGGCGATCTGGTCGGCCTCCAGCAGGGGGTTGATGGGGAAGGCGATGCCCGCTGTCTCCGCCCCCCAGATGGCCAGGTGGGTTTCGATCAGGTTGGGCAGCAGGATGGCCACGGTGTCGCCCCGGCCTATGCCCAGGTGGCGGAACATGTGGGCGGCCTGGGTGATCCGGGCCAGCAGCGCGCGATGGGTCAGGGTGTACGGCCGCGCCTGGTCCCGGCTGCGCAGGAAAAAGGACAAGGCGGGCGCATCGGGGTTCAAGGCGGCGCCGGTGGCGATCATCTCATAGCTGTTCGCCGGCAGGTTCCGCTGGGCCAGCGGGACCGCCTCGATACGCTCGATATCGGCCAGGCAGGAAATCCCCATGCTCATGCGTTAAACCTTCATCCGTGGGTGGACATCATCGGGCGATGGACCAACGCCGTCGTTATGACGGCCCGGGCTTGACTTTTGACAGCCTATCCATACACGGAAAAGAGGAATGTTCGGCTGGCTCGGCGCTTCGGGCGAGCGCGGCTATTGATTGGGGGGAACCATGACAGCGGCATTGGACGCGATCGCCGTCCGGGGTGAGGGCGCTGGACTTGGGGGCCGGGCGTTGCGCTGGAGCATGAGGCTGCTGGTCGCGGCCACCTGGGTCAGCGGCGCCATCTTCGGCGCCTACATCCTGGCCTTCTTCGGCGGCACCGCGGTCAACGGCACGGCCGCCCGGTGGAATGAGTCGCTGCCGGCCCTGCACGACCCTGGCGCGCCGGTGGCCACGGCCGCCATCGGCGCGCATTTCATCGCCGGCGGCATCCTGCTGTTGCTGGGCCCCATCCAGCTGATGGGCAGTGTCCGGCGCGCGATGCCGGGGCTGCACCGCTGGCTGGGGCGGTTGTACGTGACGTGCGCCGGTTTCGCCGGGCTGGGCGGCCTGGCCTACGTCCTCACCACCGGTACGCTCGGCGGCACGATGATGAACCTGGGGTTCGGCACCTACGGCGCGCTGATGTCGCTGGCGGCGGTGCTGGCCTACTCGCATGCCCGCGCCCGCCGGTATGACCAGCACCGCGCCTGGGCCATCCGCCTGTTCGCGCTGACGGTCGGTTCCTGGCTGTACCGCATCGAATACGGCTTCTGGTTCCTGACCATGGGCCGGCTGGGCCACACCAGCCATTTCACCGGCTGGGTCGACGCGGTGATGGTGTTCTTCTTCTACGTGCCCAACCTGGCGGTGGCCGAACTGGCCATCCGCTCCTATCGCGCCCAATCCAATAACGGGTCACTGGGCAACGGGTCACGGGCCGACGGGCCGCTGGCCTACGCCGCCACCGTCGTGCTCCTGGCGACGGCGGCTTTCGTGATCGTCGCCACCTGCTCCTTCACCGCTGATTATTGGTGGCCCGGCATCACCGGCGCGTCCCTCTGATGGGCGCGCCCTGTACGGTGAGGCGTTTCACAGGGGCGTATCGGAGTCCCCGGCCAGCAGGCGGGGATACAGCTCCTTGAAGGCGAAGCCGTCGCCCTTGCCGCCCTCCTTGCGCTTGAAGCGCAGTACGACGTCGAAGCGGTCCTCCGGCCAGGCGGTGGGCGGCTTGCCCCGGCGGACGGGCAGCAGGGGGATGATGCTCTCCACGATGGCCTGATGTTCCCAGCACACCAGCACCACGCCGGACAGGGTTAGCAGCTCCTGCACCAGCGCCGCCTCCTGCCCCTTGCCATAGGTGGTGTTGGGCACCTCCAGTCCCAGGCGCGCCGCCAGCGGTGAGGCCGTCTCGAACGGCCGCTTGCTGGGCCCCTTGTTGACCGTCGTGCCCGGTGTGGCGGCATAGACCGCTGCCGGCTTGGCATAAGTGCCCTCATCCAGCCCCGCCCCGAACAGCGCCGCCCAGGCCCCCGCCCGCTGCCAGCCACGGATGACCAGGGACTCCTTGTCCTTGGTCCCGTCCAGGGTCAGGCCCGGCCCCGGCCAGCTGCCCTCGGGTTTTTCGGCATGGCGGATGAAGTACAGCGTCAGCTTGCTCATGAGGGCTCCTCCGGTTGATTTCGCTCATTACGCGAGCAAAGCTGCGCAATGACAATACCGAAGGGGGGCGGGCCTCAGGTGGTGCACCACAGCGGCAGATGATGCGCCACGGCCAGTCTGGCCAGGCGATACACAGTCTCGCTGGCCTGCCAGGCGGCGTCCAGCACATGCTCCGGCGCGTCATCATTCGCCGTCCAGCGCACGACCTTGGGATCGGCCCGGCGGATCAGGGCACGCACCTCCGTCACCTCGCGCAGCAGGTTGCCGACGGAGCCGAAGCGGCAGGGGTGTCCTTCCCAGTCCGGTTCCTCGATGATCATGTCGCGGTGGAAGGGCAGCCAATATTGCTCGACCAGCAGCAACTGCGGGTAATGCCCGGTATAGCCCCGCTGTTCCGCCCGTGTTAGCGCCCGTTCCAAGTCCGCCTGCGCCGGCCGCTCCGCACCGACCAGGCGCGCCAGCGCCGCCGGACCACCCTCATCGACCAGTGCCGTCACATAGCGCAGCATGACATCGGCGCCGGTGGCGACATCGTCCCCGTCCTCGAAGTCGCTGCCCTCGTCCCAAGTCAGCGCCTCGCCCAACTGGCCCCGGTACTTGGCCGCCAGCTGGTCGCGCCAGGGAATGACGGTATCGGCTGCCGGATAGCGAAATACCGGCGCGCCGATGATGACCTTGGGCTTGCCGCCGGTGCCGGCACCGGGGAACCCCGTCAGCAGATCAAGGACATATTGCTCACCGGCGTCATTCTTGGGCGTGGGCGCTGCCATCTGTTGGCGCTCCATGGCGGCGGTATCCAAATAGGCGATCCGATGCAGGGGAGAGACCTCGTAGCCAATGCCCATGGGAATCCTGAGGGGTGGAGGAGTGACGCCTTCTGGTTGTGGTTCAAAGAATAAGGAGGTGGTTGCTGGTTTGGCAATCGGATAGTGATGCTCCCCTCACGGAACCGCCGCCCGTTCCCCACCGCCGCGCTTGGCCTCCTGCAGGTCGCGCACTTCCTCCATCACCGTGTCGCGGCCGGCGGCGAAGTCGGGGAAGCGCCAGCCCACTTCCTGTTCGGGGCTGAGGTCGCCAGCGGCGACGCCAAAGGCGTAGTTCAGCCAGAAGCACCGCGTGATGTCGTGGCAGCCGTGCACCCAGTCGTGCATGCCGGTGGCATAGCCCACGGTGGTGTTGGTGTTGCGCAGCACCAGGGGCGCGCCCGTCTCGCCCCAGAAGGTGTCGTGGTCGCCCACGCGTTGGCCGATGATGTGGGCGCGGGCGCCGGCGAAGTACTTGGCGCGGGCCAGGGTGACGATGGCGGCGGAGAAGGTGGCGTTGCCGGTCAGCAGCCACAGGGTCCCGTCCGGGGCCAGCAGCGTGGGCAGGCGGCGGGTGAAGTCCACCGTTTTGGTATAGTCGCCGCCGCCGTCATAGCGCAGGTCGATGACCATCCAGCGCCAGCCGCCCGGCGGCGCGCTGGCGGCCACGGCTTCCAACTGCCGGGTCAGGGGGCCCTTGTCATCGTCCATCACGGCGTTCAGGCGCAGGTACAGGCCCTGGTGGTCCAGCGCGCGGGTCTCCAGGCCGGCCGTCTTGCCGCCATAGAGGTGGGTGAAGGCGGCGGCCTGCGGCAGCCAGCGCAGGCTGTCGGCGCTGGCCATGGGGCCGGCCTCCAGCGCCGTCTGCATCGTTCCGCCCGCCTCATCCGCCAAGGTCAGCGCCAGGTGGCGGCCGTCTGTCTCCGGCCAGACGGCGCGCAGCAGGGCGGGGCTGACCAGCAGGGTCACGCCCTGGGCCCGCGCATGCTCGTCGGTGCCGGTCAAATAAGGCCGCAGGGCGGCGGGGATGTCGTCGGCGGGGTGACCGTCGATAGCCACCACCCGGCGGCCCAGCAGGCCCGCCTGGGCATCGGCGGCGCCGATGACGTACAGGCCGTCGTCGAACCAGGCCAGGCGCACCGGCGCCACGCCATACTCCGCGTATTTGGGGAACAACTGCACGGCGGTGTGGCCATTGCCGGCCAGGGCCACCAGCCGCGCCACCTCCATCACGAAGGTGGGGGCGTCCATCTCGCCCACGCGGGTGCGCAGGTCCGCCACCCCACGGGTGAAGGCGGCCCGCCCCTCCGCCGTGAAGCTGCGGTCCAGGTCCAGCAGCACCAGCAGATCGTCCAGGTCCTGGCCCCGGGCGTCGGCGATGCTGGTGGGTGAGGGCTTAGGCGCCAGGGTGACGGATGGGCTGAAGCGGGCGCGCAGGGCCGTGCCCACCAGCCATTCCGCCCTGAACCACAGCGCCGCCGCGGCGATCGCCAACAATATGACGGCGATCACGAGCCGTTTGTACGACATGAGTTTTTCCCCCTTGTTCTGATGCGGAGGGCTTACTCAAATGTCATGCCAACAGGCTGTTTCATGGAAATCAATGGCTTACGTAAGGGAGGTTGCTAAATTCCCTCTCGCGGATGGCCGCTCGCGCCAGAAAGTGGCGCCATGCGCGAAACAATCGAACATCGTACTCAAACCCGGAACTGATAGGTGACCGGGATCCAGCGATAGCCGTTGGCCCCGCGCCGTTCGACGAAGCCGATGGAGGGGAAGGAGGTGTGATAGCCCACCACGGCCAGGCGGTCGGTGGCGGCCATGTCGTAGATGTGGCGGCGGGTCGCGGCACCCTGTTCCTTGTCCATGTCGAACAGGGCGTGCCAGCCGGGCTCTGCCAGGGACGCCACCTCATGGTGGGCGCAGTCGCCCCAGATCAGCAGTTGCCGCCCCTGGCTTTCCACGTGAAAGGCCAGATGCCCCGGCGTGTGGCCGAAGGCGGCCACGGCGGTGATGCCGGGGGCCACCGCCTCACCCGGCGTGATCAGGCGCAGGTGGTCGGCCAGCGGCACCACCGCTTTCTGGAACAGGGCGGCGGACTGATGCTCCAGGCTGTCCTTGGGCGCCTTCAGCCGGTCGTCCTGGGCGGCCCAGAAGGCGTACTCGGCAGCGCCCATGACGTAGCGGGCATTGGGGAACAGGGGCGTGCCGCCCTCCAGGATGCCGCCGATATGGTCGGGATGGGCATGGGACAGGACCACCAGATCGACCTGGCCGGGGGCGAAGCCCGCCGTCTGCAGCTGTCCCGCCAGCCAGCCGCCGTCCGGCCGGGGCACGAAGCCCTCCGCCCCGTTGCCGGTGTCGAACAGGATCAGCTGCGCGCCGGTGTTCACCAGGGTGGGCGTGAAGCCGGGCTGAAAGCGCTTTTCCGGCAGCAGGCTGTGCCGCATCAGGCCGGCCACCACGTCCGGCTGCTGGTCCTGCCCGACGATGGGGTAAGGCCCGTCGATCACCGCGCCGGCATCCAGGATGGTGGTGACCTCGAAGGCGCCCAGGGGAAAGCGGTAATGGCGGGGCTGGGCTGGGCCCAGCGAAGGCGCTGCCGCCTGGGCGGGGGATGTGCGCAGCACGGCGGGGGCGGCCAGCAGGCCGGCGGCACCGGCCAACAGATGGCGGCGGGTGGGCATGGAAACCTCCCTTTGTCTCTTGTCCAGCCTCGCTAAAGCCGGCCGGCTTTAGCTGAGCCTGTTCGCGAGCGGATACACATGCCAAGGCGGGGCCGTCTTGGCACGACCTGCTCTAAAGTCGCGTTGTCGCCCCGGCGGTTCTTTGCTGTCATTCCGGGGAGTGGGCTTTTGGCGGACGCTATCAGCGATGGACCGGGGGCACTTGTATGAACGTGCTGGCGGGCCGAACGGATTGGGGCCGCTGTGGCATTTGGGTGGGGACCGCACCTTCTTTGCCGGGCCCCTGCGCCACAACACCTGGCATCAGCACGGCGCCCCGGTTTTCCTGGCCGGCCTGTACGGCACGTTCGCCCTGCGCCTGGGCGATGGCGCTTGGCAGCGCACCGCCGCCGCCCTCATTCCCGCCGGCATGCTGCATGAGCTGGATGTGGGCGGATGGCCCATCGCCGTGTTTTATCTGGAACCCCATGCCGGTGGTGCCGGCCGGTTGGTGCCGTTGATGCGCAACACCTGGGAAAGCCAGGGCGCGTTGCTGGGCTCCACCGATGTCCACGCCCTGATGCGGGCGCTGTGGGAGGATGGCGGCAGCGCCGCCTGGGCCGGTGAGGCGCTGGAGGATGCGCTGGGCGGGCGCCGGGCGCCATGCAATGAAACCCGCATCACCCGGGCTGTGGCCGCCCTGCATGCCGGCACGCGCGAGGACGCGCCCGAGGGCCTGGTGAGCATCGCCGCCGTGGCCGCCGCTGCCGGCCTGTCGCCCTCACGCTTCCAGCATCTGTTCACGCGGGAGATGGGCGTGCCCTTCCGCCGCTACCGCGCCTGGCTGCGCATGCGCTGCGCCATCGAGGAGGTGGCACGGGGCGCCAGCTTCACCACCGCCGCCCATGCCGCCGGCTTCGCCGACCAGTCCCATTTCACCCACGACTTCCGCCGCACCTTCGGCGCCCCGCCCTCGGCCAGCCTGCTGCGCGTGCGGGCCTAGAGGCGCTTATTTCTCCGCCACGATATCGCCGCCGGCGATCCGCCTCAGCGAGGCTTCCAGCCGGGCGTCGGCGCGGGAGATTTCCACCAAAGCGTCGCGGATGAAGTTGATGTGCGCCTCGGCGGCCGCGCGCGCCGCCGCCGGGTCGCCCTTCATGATCGCCTCATAAAGGGCGCGGTGCTGGCTCAGCAGCAGCTGGCGCACGCCTGTGCGCTGGTACAGCTTGGCGCGGTTGAAGAAGACATCCTGGCGCAGCATTTCGGCCAGGGCGCGCATGATGTGCAGGATCACGACGTTATGGGTGGCCTCATAGACCGCCAGGTGGAACTCCGCATCGGCGTCCGCTTCTTCTTTCGCCTCGTCATGGCCGTGGGCGGCCTCCATGGCCTCGAACCGGGCCTGGATCTGGGCGCGGTCGACGTCGGTGGCGCGCAGGGCGGCGTAGTAGGCGGCCGCCCCCTCCACCTCCGTCCTGAACTCCAGGTAATCCAGGGTGGTCTCAGGCCGGGCGGCCAGGACGGCGTGCAGCGGTTCGGTGAAGGTGGGACCCAGCAGGGGGGCGACGAAGGTGGCGCCGCCCCGGCCGCTACGCAGAAGGCCACGTTGCTCCAGCTTCTCCAATGCCTCGCGCAACGACGGGCGGGAGACGTTGAAGCGCACGGCCAGTTCCCGCTCCGGCACCAGCTTTTCGCCGGGGCGCAGGCTGCCTTCCACGATCAGCTGTTCCAGATGCTCGGCGATGGTGTCGGCCAGCTTGGCCGGCCGGATGCTGTCCTTCATGGGGTCCCGTCAGCGTTTCCTCTACCCACCGCCTTGCTCCGCCCCCTTTCGGCGCCGGCGCGGTGGTGCGGTCAAAATAATTGACCAGTGGCGCCTTGGGGCGCAACGGAAATGACGGGCCGGGGGACCTCAACGCAGCAGGCTGAAGTCCACCGGCATGGTCCAGTCCAGGGGCTTGTCGTCCGGGGCCGGGGGCAGCGGGTCGGCCCGCCGCACCGTGGCCACCGCCTCCTCATCCAGCAGGGCGGAGCCGGAGCTGCGCTCCAGCGTCACGCTCAGCACGTGGCCCGTCCGGTCTAAGGTGAAGTGCACCACGGCGGTGCCCACCTGGTGACGCTGCCGCGCCTGCGCGGGATAGCGCAGATAGCGGTAGAGATGCGCCATCAGCCGGCCCTCATAGCTGTCCGGGCCCTTGCTGGCCGGTGCCGGGGTGGCCGTCTGCACCGCCGTGCTGGGCGGCGGCTCGGGTTGCGGCGTCGCAACCGGGGCGGGTTGCGGCGGCACCGGCGGGGGTGGGGGCAGAGGGATGGGCTTCACCGCCACCGGCTTGGGCGGCGGGGGCTTGGGCGTGGGTTGGGGCGGCTCCGGCTTCGGCGGCTCGGGCTTGGGCGGTGCGGGTGGCGGTGGCGGCGGTGGCAGGTCGATCTGCAGCGGCGGCGGCGGGGGCGGTGGCTCCAGGGTGGAGCGCGCCATCAGCCAGGGCAGGGCCAGGGCATGGGCGGCCAGCACCAGGGCCAGGCTGCCACCCCAGACCAGGCGTCCGCGCCTGTCCTCGCCAGGAAGGTCGCCGCCGTTTTTGGTCATCGATGCCATCGCCATGGCGTCACGGGGCCCCGCCGCCGTCCAGCCCCACCAGCGAGACCTTCAGGTATCCCGCCGTGCGCAGGCTGTTCATCACCGCCGTCAGGTCGCCGTAGGAGACGACACGGTCGGCGCTGAGGGTGATGCGCTGGTCCTTGTCACCGCCGGCGGCCTGGTCCAGGGCGGCGGCCAGGCCGTCGCGCGCCACGTCGGCGCCGTTGATCGCCAGGGTCAGGTCGGCGCGGATGGTCAGGGTCACCGGCTTTTCCGGGTGCGGCCGGGGCGGCGCGTTGGAGGAGGGCAGGTCCACCGGCACGTCCACGGTGGCCAGGGGGGCCGCCACCATGAAGATGATCAGCAGCACCAGCATCACATCGATGAAGGGCGTGACGTTGATCTCGTGGGTCTCGGCCAGCTCATCGCCGCCGTGGGAAAGACGGGCAGCCATCCCGGTCACTCCGCCGCGCGGCTGCGGACCTGGGCCACGCCAGCCTGCTCCCGGTCCAGGTCGCGGCTGACCAGGCGCAGCACGCCGGCCGACACGTCGGCCAGCAGCACGCGATAGCCGTCCACCTTGCGGGCGAAGACATTGTAGACTACCACCGCCGGGATGGCGGCCACCAGGCCGGTGGCGGTCGCCAGCAGCGCCTCGGCGATGCCGGGTGCGACGACGGCCAGGCTGGTGGTCTGGGTCTTCGAGATGCCGATGAAGCTGTTCATGATGCCCCACACCGTGCCGAACAGGCCGACGAAGGGGGCGGTGGCGCCGATGGTGGCCAGCACGCCGGTACCGCGCACGATGGCCCGGCGGGCTTTGGCTTCCAGCCGCTCCAGCCGCAGCACCACGCGTTCCTTCACGCCCTCGGCCGGCAGGCCGGCGGACAGCGCGCGCTCTGCCGACGCGGCGCGGGCGAAGGCCAGGGCCAGGGCATCGGCCTCACCCGTCAGCTGGCTGGCCGCGACATCCAGGGACGGGGCATCATCCAGCGTGTCCAGCGAGCCCTGCAGGCGGCCGCGCGCGGCGCGCAGCTCCAGCCCCTTGGCCAGCAGGATGGTCCAGGTGACGACGGAGGCCGCCAGCAGGCCCAGGATGACGGCCTTCACCACCCCATCGGCGTTCAGGAACATGCCCATGGCCGACAGGTCGTGCGGCACGGTGGCGGCGGCGGTGCGGGCCGCCCCCTCCTGCGCCCAGGCGTTGGTCGCCCCTAAGCTCAATGCCGCCGTCAAGCTGGCGGCGGCCGTCTGCTTCAGCAACTTGGTAGCCATGATGGTCGTGCCCCTCTTTGACATCGGTGCGTCCTTGGCCTGACGCGTCGTGTGACGGTTGATGGCGGTCATTCCGCGGCGGATTGCAGGATGGCCGTGGCGCGGGCGGCGCCGGCCTTGCGGTTCCGGCGCTTGATCCACCACATGGAGGTGCCGGTGATGGCGAACAGGGTGGGCAGCAGGCCGCTCAGCGCCACCAGGACGCGGTAAACGGGCCCCAGCCCCTCGCCCTCATGCAGCGGACGCATCCAGCCGGTGACCTTGTTGCCGGCCGCCTGGGCGGAGGGATCGCGCACCTCCACCACCTGGCGGGCCCAGGGGTCCACCATCAGGGTGACGGCGCTGGGGGCATCGCCGCCCGGTGGCGCCAGCACCACGCGGATGGCCTGGTCGGGGCTCTGCGGCAGGCTGGTGCCGCGCAGGGCCAGGCCGGGGCGGGGCGATGCCGCCAGGGCGATGGCCACGGCCTCATCCACGCCGGCCGGGTCCACGCCGTCGCGCGGCGTCACCTTGGGCACGGCGAAGCCCTGGGTCTGCGCCGCCATGGGCAACACCGATCCGATGCCGGCGGCGATGGTCTGGGGGAAGGCGATGGCGACGCCGGTGACGCTGACCACCAGGAAGACGACCAAGCCCCAGATGCCGGCGGCGCCATGCAGCTCGCGATGGAAGCGGGCGCCCTTGGCCGCCTTGCGCACGATGAAGGACTGGCGCCACTGCCCGGGCCGGGGCCACCACAGCACCAGGCCGGTAACGCCCAGCGCCGTCATGATGACGCCCAGGTATCCCACCAGGTCGCGGCCGCTGCGGTCCTGGATCAGCAGGTTGCCGTGCAGGCGGTGGATCCAGCCGATGGTCGCGTCCAGGCCTGGGGTGCTGACCACGGTCAGGGTGACGGGGTCGATGTGCACGCTGATGCCCGGCATGCCGCCGCCGGGGGCGCGATTGGGGGCGCCACCCTGGCCGTGGGCATGCTCCCCACCCTGCGGCATGCGGCGCTGCGCCTGGAAGCGGACGGTGGCGGTTCCGCCCGGCGCGGATGGTGCGGCGTAGCTGGCGGGCCTGGCACCCGGGGCCCCGGAGGTTTCCAGAGCCGCGGCGGCGGCGGTCACCACCTCGGCCACGCCGTGCGGTGCCGCATCGGCGGGCGATGCCGGCAATGATGGGGTGAATACGGCGCGCAGCTCCGGCTCGATCACCAGCACGGTGCCCGACAGGCCCAGCGCCAGCAGGGGCAGGCCCAGGATCAGGCCCACCCACAGATGCAGGAAGCGCAGCGTCTTCATCATGGCGTCAGGCCTCCGCCCAGCGGCGCAGCAGGTTATGGTAGATGCCGGTCAGCCGCACCACGGCGGGCTGGCCGGCGGCCTCCCGGTTCAGATCCTGGATGGTCGTGTCCAGGTCGAACAGCAGGGTGCGTTCGCCGTCGTCGCGCACCATGCTCTGCATCCAGAAGAACGAGGCGATGCGGGCGCCCCGGGTCACCGGGGCCACGCGGTGCAGGCTGGTGGACGGGTACAGCACCATGTCGCCGGCGGGCAGCTTCACCTCATGCTCGCCGTAGGTGTCCTCCACCAGCAACTCGCCGCCGTCATATTCCTCCGGATCGGCCAGGAACAGGGTGGCGGACAGGTCGGTGCGCACGCGGTGCGGCGTGCCGGGAATCTGGCGGATGGCGTTGTCGACGTGGATGCCGAAGGACTGGCCGCCGGCATAGCGGTTGAACAGCGGCGGGAAGACCTTCAGCGGCAGGGCGGCCGACAGGAACAGGGCGTTCTTTTCCAGCGCCGCCAGGATCATGTCGCCCATGGCCTGGGCTGCCGGATGGTCGGCCGGGATCTGGGCGTTGTTCTTGGCCATGGCCGACTGGTGGCCGGCCGTCACTCGGCCGTCCACCCAATCGGCGGTCTCCATCTGCTGGCGGCACCAGGCGACCTGCTCTTGGGTCAGGACGCCGGGAATGTGAAGAAGCATGGGTGCCGCCTTGGATGGTCTGGGGTTGACGGGTGGATCAGAAGGCGAAGTTGGCGGTGAACTGGACCGTGCGGCCCTCGCCCGGGACCAGGTGGGCCGGGTGGATCTGGTCGACGTAGTCGCGGTCGGTCAGGTTGATGATGTTGGCCTGGATGCTGATCTTTTCCGTGATGTCGTACTTGGCCATGGCGTTGAAGGTGACATAGCCGGGCACGGTGTTGATCAGGTTGGTGGCCGCCACGGGGCTGGAACTGCCGATGCGCTGCGACACCGCATTGGCGCCGCCACCGATCTGCAACTGGTGCGTCACCTGATAGGTGGTCCACAGGTTGAAGGTGTGGTGCGGCACGTTGGGCAGACCGCGGCCCACCTGGCTGAAGGTGGTGGACTTGATGACCCGGCCATCCATGTAGGCATAGCTGGTGTTGACCTGCCAGTCCTCGGTGATACGGCCGGTCACCTCCAGCTCGACACCCTTCACCTTCTGGTCGCCGCCCAGCACGTTCAGGGCGGAGTTGTTGGGGTCGGTGACGCGAGCATTGTCCTTTTCCGTCTGGAACAGGGCGGTGCGCACGCTCAGGGCGTCGTGCAGCAGGTCGATCTTGCCGCCGACCTCATAGGTCTTGTTGCTTTCCGGATCCAGGTTGGCCGTGGCGGCGGACAGCGACAACTGCTCGGCCGACGGGTTGAACGAGGTGCCGAAGCTGGCGTAGAGGCTGCTTTCCGGCGTGGGCTTGAACACCAGCGAGGCGCGGCCGGACGGCAGGCTGTCGGTGCGGGAGAAGGCGGCGGCCGGGGCCACGGTCTGTTTGTAGTCCGTGTCCAGATGGTCGTAGCGGAAACCGCCGACCAGCGACCACTGCTCATTGAACTTCATCGTGTCGACGGCGAACACCGCCACCGTGTCGACCGTGGTGCTGACGCGGGACGAGATAGTGCCCACGCCGGCGAAGGCTTGGTACTCGTTGGGGTTCAGCAGGGTGGTGGTGGGCACGCCCGTCCATGCGGTGCGCGTCGGGTCCGAGGTCTCGCGCGACAGTTCCACGCCGGTCACCAGATGGTGTTCCAGGAAGCCGGTGTTGAATCGGGCGGAGGCCGTGGCCTGGTCGTCCAGGGTGGTTTCCACGCTGCGCACGGTGATGGCGTTGCGCTTGATGGCCACGCCCGACAGCGGGCCGACGGTGGCCGGCGTCACGTTGGCGTTCACCAGCTGCGGCTCGGTGATACGGACGTTGCGGTAGTAGTTGCCGTAACGGAACTGGTTTTCCAGGGTGATGCCGGACGTCAGGTCGTGCTGCACGTCGGCGGTCACGACATTGGCGTCGGTCTTCAGGTAGTCGCTGTGGAAACCGTAGTAGGTGCGGTAGTCCACCGGTGCCGGCTGGCCCAGCAGGAAGGGGATGCCATAGTCCGGCCGGTCGTTTTCTGACTGGTGCAGATAGCTGATGGTGACGCGGGTGGGCGTGCCGATGCCGAAGGCGACCGAGGGCGCGAAGCCATAGCGCTCATTCTTGGCGCCGTCGCGGCCCTCGACGAAGCTGCTGGTGCCCATGGCGTTCAGGCGCACGGCGGTGGTGGCGTCGATGGCGCGGTCCACGTCGGCCGTCAGGCGCTTCATGCCGTCGGTGCCCAGGGTGGCCGTGCCGGCGGTGATGGCCTCCAGCGTGGGCGTCTTGCTCACCTGGTTGATGGTGCCGCCGGTGGACCCCCGCCCGAACATGGCGCTGTCCGGACCCTTCAGCACCTCGGCCGACTGGTAGTTGAAGCTGTCGCGGTAATAGCTGCCGAAGTCGCGCAGGCCATCCAGGAAGATGTCCGACCGGGCGCTGAAGCCGCGCAGGGTCAGGCTGTCGCCCTGGGCGCCGCCTTCACCGGCCGCCAGGCTGATGCCGGCCACGTTGCGCAGGGCGTCGCGCAGGGTGGTGACGCCCTGGTCCTTCATCTCCTGGCCGGAGATGACCGTGACGGACTGCGGGGTGTCCAGCAGCTTTTCCGTCAGCTTCACGTTGGACGACCGCTCGGTGCGGTAGTCTTGCGCCGGGGCGGCGTCCTGGTCCTGCACCGACAGGGTGGGCAACTGGCCCGTGCCGCCCTGGGTGGTGGGCGCCGTCGCCGTCTGGGCTTGCGCGCCCAGGGAAAGCAGGGCGCCGCCGGCCAGGCCCACGCTCGCAAGGCCCAGGGCAGTACGCGCCAGCGTGCGGGGCGCCTTGGCCCGGCTGGCGATGATGATATTGCGGTTGCTCGACATGACGGTCCCCACCTTATGCCACGCTATGTGGTTGGCTCCCCGCGCGGATCCCGGCTATCGAGCTCCGCGGTTATACCCTTTGTTAAGATTGCGATCGACTCTTATTTGCCGATTTGATGCCTGTCAACGGGACGGATGAGACTAATTATCAAAATCCATCGCAAAGATCCGCATGGCAGTGTTGCGGTGCGGCAAAATGGTGGAGGTGGGATTGGATGATGATCATTGCGGGACACGCCGGAACCGCCACACCATTCGGGCGTTTCCGGCGACAGGGCGCCCGCAACTTCACGCCGCCGATCGCAGGGCGGAGAGATAGCCCAGGGAAGGGAAGCGATGGACATCATGGATCAGAGCCGCCGGTCGTTCCTCCACGCCGGTTCCGCCGGCGCCGTCGCGGCCGCGGGCTTGGCCTTGGCGGGATGCGGGCAGGGGGCGGGCAGCGAGAAGGACGTCGGCGCGGTGGAGGATCTGATGCGTGAGCACGGCGTGCTGCGCCGGGTCCTGTTCGCCTACACGGAAGCCGCCACGGGACTGCGCGGGGCCGCCACGGTCGATGCCGGGGCCCTGAAGCGGGCGGCGACCTTGTTCCGCACGTTCGGCGAGGATTACCACGAGCGCCTGTTGGAGGAGGCCCACATCTTCCCGGCGATCCGCAAGCTCCAGGGCCCGGTGGCGGCCTCTCCCGACGTGCTGACGGCGCAGCACCAGCGCGGGCGGGAGATCACGGACTATATCCTGGGCGTGACCGGCAAGGGGGCGATTGGGACCGCCGACCGGGAACCGATGGCCCGCGCGATGGAGACCCTGGTCCGGATGTACCGGGTTCATGCCGCCCACGAGGACACCGTGGTTTTCACGGCATGGAAACAGGCCCTGTCCGGGCACGAGCTGGACGAGATGGGGGACAAGTTCGAGGAGATTGAGCGCCAGCAATTCGGCAAGGACGGGTTTGACGACGCGGTCCACCAGATCGCGGACATCGAACAAGCCCTGGGATTGGCCGACATCGCCCAGTTCACCGCGCCATCGCCCCTCCGCTGAAGGATCGCTTTCTAAGGCGCGCCGAAGCTCTGCCGCATGTGCAGGGAGATGCTGCTGCGCTGCAGGAGGCCGGTTTCCCAGGGGTCCATGGAATAGAGGCCTTCCAGATAAGCCTTGTCCGCCGCGCTCAGGGATGCGGGCTTCTGGTCGTTCGCGCAATTGGCGGCGAACAGGTCCAGAATGCTGGGCAGGTCGCCGCACTGGCCTAGGGCCTTGGGCTGAGCCAGCGCCAGGACGCCCAGGTAATCCGCGACCGCGCCCAGTTTCAGGCCCAGGATCCGGTCGGTGTTCACCACCATCAGGACGTGGGTCAGCACCGGGCGTAGGTCGCCGGTGGAAAGCCGGCTGCCCAGACCGCCGCCCAAGCTCATCTGGTAGGGATCGTCGATGGCGGTCAGGATGCCGTTGCTGGTGGAGGTGACGTACCAGGCCTGGATCGGTCTGGTGACCTGGGACAGCGCCTTGGCCTGATGCACGAAATGATAGCCCAGCAGCCGGGGATATTTATCCGCCACGGTGTCCATGAGCACCTGCGGCTGGTCGGTGAAAAAGATGTTCACGTTGGTTTTGCAGGATGCGCGAGAGGTTGGCGCCCCGACGGCTTGCGCGATGGCGCGGATGCGCGTGGTGATGAAGGCGTTGATATCCGCCGGGACGTTCTGCACCTGGGGACATACCGCCCTGTCCCAACGGGCGATCTGGTCGCTGTACGGCGCGCGCTTGCCATGGTCCCGCACGAAATCGCCGATGATTTCCTGCAGCCTCTCCGTCTTCAGGCGCATGCCGGTGACCACGACGGTCTCGGCGGTGTCAGCATCGTTTTCCCGGACACCGTCCCCCGGGGCGTTGGCGCCCGGAACGCTGGTGTCAAATGCGTCCGCCACGGGTGCACTGGCGTTGCCGGCCGGGGATGAGCCCACACCGGATTGGGCCAGGGCTAGGGGCGGCTGCGCGGCCAGCCCAAGCACCAGGGCGACGGCGAAGGCGATCGTGTTGCGCCGCTTGTCCCCTTGGCCATACCCCATAGCCGCCTCCCGATCCGCCGCAACCGTTCCCTGGTCACGAGGCTAGGCGCAACGCAGGATGGCAGCTCGGAAAAGGCCAGGCCGACGCCCCTTGCCCAGGCGCCGGCCCGCCAAGGTCAGAATCCGGTGCCCCCGATCTGGGCGGTGGAGCCACCGACGATGGTGCCGGTGGTGATGGTGCCGGCGCCGGCGCTGTTGACGATGGTGCCGCTGGTGTGTTCGTAGCCGATCAGCAGGCCGGCATAGTTCGGCGGGTTGCTGGTCAGGACGTCGCTGACACTGCCGCTGTTCACCACCGTGCCGCTGTTGTTGCCGATGAGGCCGCCGACGAAGCTGAGGCCCGAGACGGTACCGCTGCTGCGGCTGTCGGTGACCGTGCCGGCGTTGGTGCCCACCAAGCCGCCGACCGAATTGTCGGTCTGGGCGTTGACGTTGCCGGTGGCGTAGCTGTGGCTGATCAGGCCGTTGTTCCTGCCCACCAAGCCACCGATCGCCCCGCTTTCCGGGGCGTTGAAGACGTCGCCGGTGGCGTAGCTGTCGGTGATGGTGCCTTCATTGGTGCCGACCAGCCCGCCGATCTCACCATCCCGCCCGCCGGAGGAGACGGTGCCGCCGGCGTGGCTGGCGGCGACCAAGCCCAAATTCTCACCCACCAGGCCGCCCACGGCGTCACCCCGGGCGCTGCCCAGCACGGTGCCCAGGGCGTAACTGTTGGTGACCGTGCCGCTGTTGGACCCCACTAGGCCGCCCAGGCCATAGCTGCCGTAGCCGCTGTCCCTGATGGCGCCGGTGGCGTAGCTGTTGCTGACCAGTCCCAGGTTCTGCCCCACCAGCCCGCCGACATAGACGCCGGCATAGCCGGGGAAGGTGGTGACGCCCGCGACCGTGTCGCTGATGGTGCCGCTGGCGTGGCTGTCGCTGATGGTGCCGCTGTTGACGGCCACCAGCCCGCCGACGCGATAGTTGGCGTTGATGTCGCCGCTGGCCCAGGCACGCCGGATGTCGCCGCTGTTCAGCCCGACCAGCCCGCCGACGGTACCGGACGTCTGGGCGATGATGGCGCTGGTGGCGGAACTGTCGGTGATGGTGCCGCTGTTCGACCCCGCCAGGCCCCCGATCATCAGGCCACCGGTGCCGGCGCCGCCGGCCACGCTGATGGTGGCGCCGGCCTGGTCGCCGCCCAACAGGCCGCTGTTGGTGCCCACCAGGCCGCCCACCCCTTGGGCCAGGGTACCGGTGTTGACCAGGCCGGTGGCGTAGCTGCTGGTGATGGTGCCGCCGTTGGTTCCGGCCAGTCCGCCGACCCCGTTGACGCTGTTGCCCACCGTCACGACGCCCAGGGCGAAGCTGTGGTTGACCAGGCCGCCATTCTGGCCCACCAGCCCGCCGACCCCGCTGACGCTGTTCCCCACCTGCACGGCGCCGGTGGCGTAGGCGTCGGTGATGGTACCGGTGTTGCCGCCCGCCAGGCCGCCCAGGGCTTGGCCCCCGTTGCCGGCCGTCACCCGGCCAGTGGCATGGCTCTGCCCGATCGTCCCGCCGCTGTTGAGGCCGACCAGTCCGCCGATGTCGGTGCCGGCCACCAGGCCGCTGTCGTCGCGGGCGGTGACGGCGCCGTTGGCGTGGCTGGTGGTGATGACACCATAGTTCACGCCGATCAGGCCGCCGGTCGAGCTGGTGCCCTCCACGCTGCCGGTGGCATAGCTGTCCGTGACCACGCCCCGGTTGAAGGCCACCAGGCCGCCCACCGTCTGCGGTCCGGCGATGGTGCCGGCGAAGCGGGCGATGACGCTGCCGGTGGCGTGGCTGGCGCTGATGGTGCCGTAGTTGTAGGCCGCCAGGCCGCCCAAATTGCTGGTGCCGCCGACATCGCCGGTGGCGTAGCTGCCGGCGATGGTGCCGTATGTGCCGTTGGTGTTGACCAGGCCGGCGGCGTTGGTGACGGCGTCGCCGGCATGGCTGCCGGTGATCAGGGCGTCGTTCACGCCCACCAGGCCGGCCACGCCGTTACCCAGCATGCCGCCGGCGGCGTAGGAATTGGTGATGGCGCCCAGCTGGTTCAGCCCCACCAGGCCGCCCCAGCCGGCGCTGTAGGCGGTGTCCGCCACGGTGACGGTGGCCGCCGAATAGCTGTCGATGATGGTGCCGGCGAGGGACAGCGGCGGCGGCCAGTGCGGGTCGAACAGCCGGACGAAGCCGTTCTGGCCCACCAGGCCGCCCACTTGGCTGGCATTGGGGCCGGCGGCGACGGTGCCCAACGAGAAGCTGCTGAAGATGCGGCCCTGGTTGTCGCCCACCAGGCCGCCGACGTTGGCGGACAGGCTGCCGGTCGTCACCCGGTTCACGGTGTAGCTGTCGATGATGGTGCCGCTGTTGCCGCCGGCCAGGCCGCCGATGCCGCTGCCTGGCATAGGTGGCGGTGTGATGTTGAGGACGGTGCCGTCGTCCGGCAGGTCGTTGTCGCCGCCGGTGCGGGTGCCCGTTGTCACGCTGCCCAGGGCATAGCTGGCGCTGATCAGGCCGTCGTTCTGGCCCACCAGGCCGCCGATGCGGGTGGTGTGGTCGCCGGCGCTGACCGCCACGGCGGCGTGGCTTGAGGCAATGGTGCCCGCGTTGGTGCCGGCCAGCCCCCCCACCCGTTCCGACCATAGGCTGGTCAGCGCGATGGTGCCCGTGACCTGGCTGTTGGTGATGGTGCCGGCGTTCCAGCCGGCGATGCCGCCCACATTCTGGGTGCCGCTGGCGTTGACCGCCGTCAGCGACACGTCGTTCAGCGTGCCGGAATTGCCGCCGAACAGGCCGACATAGCTGAAGCCGCCGCCACCCACGGTCAGGTTGGCGATGCCGTGGCCCAGGCCCTGGAAGGCGCCGGAGAAAGGTGTCGTGCCATTGCCCACGGCGGTGTAGGCGAAGCCGCCCATGTTCAGGTCGGCATTCAGGGCGTAGTGGCCGGCCAAATCGTCGGCCATGGCCTGCAACTGTGCCGGAGTGTTGACCAGGGTGTAGGCCTGGCCCTGGATGGACAGGCCGTCGCCCGGGGCGGCCAGCGTGACCTTGGCGCCCTGGTTCACGTCCAGGCCGCCGCTGCCCCCCTGGGCCGGGTTCAGGGCCAAGCCGGCGGCGGTGGCGCCGCCGTGGCGAATGTCGGCGCTGACGGTGATATTGCGATAGGCATTCAGGGTCAGGCTGTTGGGCCCGGTCCAGGCTATGGCGCCCGCCACCAGGATGTCGCCGTTCCCCGTGCCGCTCGCGCCGGTCTGCAGGGTGACGTTGGTGGTGGCCAGGGCCGTTTCCACCGTGCCGCTGCTGACGGCGCCGGGGCCGCCGGGGCCCACGACCAGGTCGGCCGGGTCCAGCAGCCAGGTGCCGGTATGGCCGTGCAGGGCGGTGGTGTCGACATGGATGTCGGCGATGGACAGGGTGGCGCCTGAGGTCTCGACGGTGCCGCCATCACCGCCGGCCGCACCCGCCTTGGCGCTCAGCGTGCCGGCGACGGTGGTCACGCCCTCCGACTTCAGGCGGATGGTGCCACCGTCACCCGCACCCGCGCCGTCGGCGGCGATGGTGCCGCCGCTGTCGATCCCGGTCGAGGCCTCCAGCGTCACCACGCCGCCGTGGCTGGTCAAGGCGCTGGCCTCGATGACGCCGGTGTTGTTGATAACGCCGCCCAGCAAGGCGTCCGCCGACTTGGCGGCCAGCACGACCTGGCCATCGGGGGCCGCTATCATCTGATGGTTCACGATCAGGGTCCGGATGGCGGCCGGGTCCACCGCCACGCTGACGCCCCCCTTATCGCCCTTCGGATCAAAGGTCAGGGTCACCTTTTCGCCGGCCGCCAGCACCACGCTGCCCAACTTGGCGGTGATGACGCCGTCGTTGATCACCTCTGGCGCCAGCAGGCCGACATAGCCGCCGCTGGCCGCCGTCAGCGCGCCCTGGTTGGCGACCGTGGCGGTGCTGCCGTTGCGCTGGAAGGTGTAGGTGCCGGCCATGAAGTCCTGGTTGGCGATATCCAGGGTGGAGGCGACCAGGCCGCCGACGTTGACGCTGGCGCCCTGGCCGAAGGTGATGCCGGCGGGGTTGACGATGAAGATCTGCCCGTTGGCCGTCAGCTTGCCCAGGATTTCCGACGGGATGCCGCTCAGCACGCGGTTGAGGGCGGCGGAGGCCGGCCCAGGCTGGTGGAAGGTGACGCCGGCGTTGCCACCGATGCTGAAGTCCTGCCAAGTGATGACGGCGCGCGGACTGGTCTGGTTGACCGTCATGGCGGCGCCGGACTGGCTGATGCTGGCGCTGCCCGCCGCCACGCTGCCGCCGGTCGGCAGGGTGCTTGGGGCCACTGGGGTGGGGCCGGTTTGGGCATGGCCCGCCGCCGGCCATAGGGCGGCGGAGGCCAGCAACAACAGGCGCAAGCGGGCCGGGCGTTTAGGCGTGGGCTGGAGACGCAGGTCCCTCATGGTGAATCCCTCGGGGTTCCCTCCCGCCTGGTGCCGCCGGCGGGCTGACGCGGGGGAGGACGCCGAGGGGCGCGGGGCCGGACAGGCGCGCGTGCGACAACCGCGCTGGCGAAACCAGCGTGGTCGGAAATCAGTCGCTTTTCTAAGAAGGCGCGGGGTGCGCGCGGCTGGCGGCGGTGGCCTTTTTGACGGCGTGGCTCCCTGCCTGCGATAGTAGGCGCGGCGCCACTGGCCGGCCTGTGACCAACCGGTGGCAATCAACCTTTGGCTGCGCGCCCGGATCAGGGGCGCACCGCCCCCTCCAGCAGTTCGAACACCTCGCTTCCCCGGCCCGCCAGGATGCCCTTGGCGGAATAGAGGGCGGTGCCCACCACCTGGGCCATTTCCACCTTGGGCGGCATCACCAACTCATACCGGTCGACCTTCACATCCAGCAGGGCGGGGCCGGGGGTGGACAGCCAGTCGCGCACGGCGTTGTCCAGGTCCTGCGGCCGTTCCACGCGGCGCCCCCAGAGGCCGATGGCCTCCGCCACCCGGGCGAAATTGGGATTTTTCAGGTCGGTATAGGCATCCAGCAAGCCCTCCACCTTCTGTTCCAACTCCACGAAGCCCAGCGAGCCGTTGTTGTACACCACCACCTTGATGGGCAGGTTTTCCTGCACCGTGGTCAGCAGATCGCCCATCAGCATGGCCAACCCGCCGTCGCCGGAGAGGGAGATGACCTGCCGGCCGGGGAAGGCGGCCTGGACGCCCAGGGCTTGGGGCATGGCGTTGGCCATGGTGCCGTGGCTGAGGCTGACGACAGTGCGATTTTGGCCCGTGGCCGGCACATGGCGCAGGCACCACACCATGGGCGACCCGCCATCGGCGGTGTAGACGGCGTCAACGGCGGCGTGGCGGGCCACGGTCTCCGTCAGGTATTGCGGGTGGATGGTATCGCCCTCGCCGGCCACGGCGCGCTTCTCCAGCTTGGCATCGGCCTTGGCGGCATGGTCCAGCGCCGCGTTCAGGAAGGTGCGATCCTCACGCGGGGTCAGGCGCGGCAGCAGCGCCTCCAGCGTCGGCGCCACATCGCCCACCACGCCCAGGTCCACGGGGTGGCGACGGCCCAGGTGGGCGCCGTCGATGTCCACCTGGATGATGGTGGCCTTCTGCGGATAATACTGCCGCCAGGCGAAGTCGCAGCCCAGCAGCAGCAGGGTGTCGCAGTCCATGAGCGCCTGGTAGCCGCCGGCCGTGCCGAAGATGCCGGTCATGCCCACGTCATAGGGGTTGGCCGGCTCCAGAAAGTCCTTGGCGCGGGAGGTGCGCGCCACCGGCGCCTGCAACCGTTCCGCTAGCGCAACGACCTGGTCGTGGGCGTTTTCGCATCCCGCGCCGCCATAGATGGCGATCTTGCCGCCGGCGTTCAGAAGCTCGGCCATGCGGTCCAACTCGCCATCGCTGGGCCGCACCACCGGGCGCGTGCGGTGGGCGGTGAAGGAAGGTTCCTCCGGCGCGTCGGCGCTGGAGACGTCGACGGGCACGATCAGCACGGCCACGCCGCGCTTGGTCAGCGCCGCCTGCGCCGCCATGGCCGTCATGCGCCGCGCCTGGGTGGGGGTGCGGACCTCTTCGCAAAAGACGCTGGCGGCCTTGTACACCGCCTTGAAGTCCACCTCCTGCGGGAAGTCGAAACCCAGCTCGTCCCGCGTAATCTGGCTGGCGATCAGCACCACGGGGGCGCGGTTGCGGTGGCTTTCATACAGGCCGTTGATGAAGTGCAGGCCGCCCGGTCCGCACGATCCGGCGCACAGGGCCAGCTCGCCCGTCAGCAGGGCGTCGGCCCCGGCCGCCATGGCGCCCGCCTCCTCATGGCGCACATGGATCCAGCGCATCTCGCTGCGGCGGATGGCGTCGGTGACATGGTTCAGGGTGTCTCCCGGCACGCCATAACAACGCCGGGCGCCGGCGTCGAATAGGGTTTCCACGATGATGTCGGCGACGCTGCGGCTCATGCCTCTTCCTCCTCTGTGGACGGGGCAATAACGCCGGAAGGGGGCAGGAAGGTTCCGGGTGCGGCGAAGCCGCGCATGCTGGTTGGCCGGACTGGTTGGGGTGTCAACATAAGGGGGACGTGTTGCGCGCGGCGCAGATGACAGGGGCGGACGGGTGGCGTAAGGTCCCCGCCGGCCACGGGAGCCGCCCGTGACCAGGGTCCGCCGGAACGCACCGGCCGGGCCGGATTATCGGGAGAGCCCCAATGCCAGACGTCGGCGGTGAAAGCCGGGAGTTCACGCTGTTCCCCGTGGCCAAGGACGCCACCAGCTACCGCAAGCTGACCAGCGACTACGTGTCGACCACGACCTTCGACGGGGAAGAGGTTCTGAAGGTCGAGCCTGAGGGCCTGCGTCTGCTGGCCGAACAGGCCTTCATCGACATCAACCACCTGCTGCGCCCCGGCCACCTGGCCCAGCTGCGCGCCATCCTGGACGATGCCGAGGCGTCGCCCAACGACCGCTTCGTGGCGCTGGACCTGCTGAAGAACGCCTCCATCGCCGCCTCGGGCATCCTGCCCATGTGCCAGGACACCGGCACCGCCATCATCATGGGCAAGAAGGGCCGCCGCGTTTGGACCAAGGGCGGTGACGAGACCGCGCTCGGCAGTGGCGTGCTGGACGCCTACGCCAAGCGCAACCTGCGCTACAGCCAGGTGGCGCCCCTGTCCATGTACGAGGAAAAGAACACCCGCACCAACCTGCCGGCGCAGGTGGACATCTACGCGGAAGGCGACGACGCTTATAAGTTCCTGTTCATGGCCAAGGGTGGCGGTTCGGCCAACAAGACCTTCCTGTTCCAGGCCACGCCCTCGGTGCTGGCACCCGACCGGCTGCTGCCCTTCCTGGAAGAGAAGATCAAGTCGCTGGGCACTTCGGCCTGCCCGCCCTACCACTTGGCCATCGTCATCGGCGGCACCAGTGCCGAGATGAACCTGAAGACGGTGAAGCTGGCCTCGGCCCGCTATTACGATGGCCTGCCCACCCAAGGCTCGGAAAGCGGCCACGCCTTCCGCGACCTGGAGATGGAGGCCGCCGTCCACAAGCTGAGCCAGACCATGGGCATCGGCGCGCAGTTCGGTGGCAAGTACTTCTGCCACGACGTGCGGGTCATCCGCCTGCCGCGCCACGGCGCCTCGCTGCCCATCGGCATCGGCGTGTCGTGCTCGGCCGACCGCCAGGCCCTGGCCAAGATCACCCGCGACGGCATCTTCCTGGAGGAACTGGAGCACGATCCCGCCCGCTTCCTGCCGGAGATCGACGACAGCCAGCTGGCGGGCGAGGTGGTCAAGATCGACCTTAACCGGCCCATGTCGGAAATCCGCGAGACCCTGTCGCGCTATCCCATCCGTACCCGCGTCTCGCTGACCGGCCCGCTGATCGTGGCCCGCGACAGCGCCCACGCCCGCCTGCGCGCCGGGCTGGAGGCGGGGCAGCCGCTGCCGGATTACTTCAAGAACCATCCCATCTATTACGCCGGCCCTGCCAAGACGCCGACGGGCTACGCCTCCGGCTCCTTTGGGCCCACCACGGCCGGCCGCATGGACAGCTTTGTCGACCAGTTCCAGGCGGCGGGCGGTTCCTTCGTCATGCTGGCCAAGGGCAACCGCAGCCCGGCGGTGCGCGAGGCATGCAAGAAGCACGGCGGCTTCTACCTGGGCAGCATCGGCGGCGCCGCCGCCCGCCTGGCCCAGGATTGCATCAAGAAGGTGGAATGCATCGCCTTCGAGGATCTGGGCATGGAAGCCATCTGGCGCATCGAGGTGGAGGACTTCCCCGCCTTCGTCGTCATTGATGACAAGGGCAACGACTTCTTCCAGGAATTCACCTGATCCGGAAGGTGTTGCGGCCCATACGCGACTTGAGGAAGGCCGGTCCCGTCGGGATCGGCCTTTTTCTTCAAACCGTGCAAACCCGCGCGGCCGAACTGGCACGCCGCCTGGGAGTTATGGGTGAAGCCACCGCATCGACCGCGGATTGAAGTTCCCGGCGTTTCCACCATTATGCGTATGCCAATCGGGCGGCCTTAGCCTTTTCTTAACCACGCGCCTTCTAAGCTGCGGAAATTGGATCGGGACAGCATGGAGGCAGTTGCCATGCCGGGGTTGTTGAGCCGCATCATCGCCTGGTTTTCGGAAGAGCCGGCGCCCGGCGCCGGGCGTGGCATGATGGTTCCCAGTCCCGATGCCGCCCTTGATCTGGGCACCGGTGGCTTGGCCCCGGACGAGGTTGTCTTCCGCCAGCGTCTCAAGGCCGTGCTGGGGCCGCGCAAGGCCGCCGCCGCCGGCTGTGTCCAGTTCGTCGGCCTGGAAAGCCTGAAGGAAAAGCTGGGGCCGCGCTGGAACGGGGTACAGGCCAGGGTGCACGGCATGATCGAGAAGCTGTTGCGTCAGAACCTGGCGGCGGATGACGTCTTTTATGGCTACGGCACCGAGACCTACGTGGTGGTCTTCGCCCGGCTGAATCCCGTCCATGCCGGCCTTGTGTGCGCCAAGGTGATGCAGGAGTTGCAGCGCCTGCTGTTGGGCGAGCCTGACCTCGCCAGCATCGTCGTACGCACGGCCGCGCGCGAGGCATCGGGCGACCTCGTGCTGAAACCCGAGCGGCTGGCTGACCTCCTGACCAGGATGGTGGCGCAGATCCAACCCACGGCGCCGCTGGCGGCGGCCGGCGGTACGGCCGAAACACCGGAACAGCCGCTGTCCTCGCGCCGGTCCCTGGCGCCTCAGCCAACGTCGCAAGCCCTCCTTTCGCAGTCGCCCCCTTCGCAGTCTCCGCTGTCGCAGGCCCCGGTTTCGCAGGCCCCCCTGTCGCAGGCGCAGGCTGCGGCCGCGCTGGCCGAAGTTGGGCAGGGACGGGCCGTGGCCGCGGCCACCACCAAGGGCGGCGACGATGACCCCTGGGCCCATTTGCGCCCGGTGTTGGGCCCGCTGGAGGTGGTGTACCGCCCCGTGTGGGACGTGCGGGGCCAGGCGCTCAGCCTCTACATTGCCAGCCCCCGCCGCCAGCGGGTGGGCGGGCGCCATCATGTTTATGGCTATGACACGCTGACGCCACCGGCCGGCGGTGTCGCCTCCGCCGGCACCGCCAACGGGTTGCAGGAAATCCTGGATCTGGATCGCGAGACCCTGCGGCAGGCGGTGGACGCGTATCTGGAGCTGTACGATAACCGTTTCCGCTATTACCTGGCCCTGCCGGTGCATTTTGAGACGCTGGCGGGAACGGGCCGCCGCCGCGCCTATCTGGATCTGGCCAGCCATATCCCGGCCCATCTGCGACCCTTCATTACCTATCAGCTGATGGGGGTGCCGGACGGCGTGCCGGTGGGCCGGCTGACCGAACTGGTCAGCGCCCTGCGGCCCCTGGGCCGGGGCGTGACGGTTTGCGCGGACTTGTCACTCCAGGCCCAGGCCACCTTCGCCGCCGCGGGCGTGAAGGGGGTGAACGTCTCCCTCGGCGGCTTCGTCCCGCGCGGCCGGCTGGTCCAGGATCTCTATCTCGCGGGGGCGGAGGCCCGCCGTCGCGGGCTGCACATCCTGGTCGACGGCATCGACACGCCGGAGATGGAACAGGTGGCGGAAGAAGCGGGCTGCACCTTCATGACGGGCGACCTGATCGGCCCGTGGGTGGATTTCCCGGGCCATGCCACCCGCCTGTCACGCTCCGACGTTCTCGACCAGGCCCTGCCGCTGGACCGCTGAGCGGTCCATTGCCGGTTCTGCCCGGTGAACGGCGCGGATCCGGTAAACGTTCTTGACCAGGTCGGTGGCGTCAAACGGCATCGACCGGCTCCATCGCGTCGGCCAGGGCCTCCATGAACTCCTGCACGTTCAAGGGCTTGGTCAGGTACCGGCGGAATCCCGCGCGCAGGCCCTTTTCTATTTCACGGGGCAGGGCGTTGGCGCTCAACGCCAGGACGGGAATGTCGCGGGTTTCCTCCCGGTCCCGCAGCCGGGCCAGCACGTCGAAGCCGCTCATGCCCGGCAGGTTGATGTCCAGCACGATGACGTCGGGCTGATGGCCCATGGCCAGATCCAGGCCCGTCACCGGGTCGGCGGCGATCAGCAGCTTGGTGGCGGGCACGGTTTCCATCAGGTCGCGCATCAGCTGGATGTTGGACGGGTTGTCCTCGACATACAGCATGGTGCGGGGCCGGGTCTGGGCCAGCGGGTTGTTTTCGGCGCCTGGCGCGCGCGGTTCGGGGGCCATGTTCAGCGCCACCGGCAGGCTGACGGTGAAGGTGCTGCCCTCGCCCAGCACGCTGGCCACCTCGATCGTGCCGTCCATGGCCGACAGCAGCCGGCGGGTGATGGTCAGGCCGATGCCCGTGCCCGGAATGTCGCTGTATTCCTGGCCCAGACGGTTGAAGGGCTGGAACAGGTCGCCCAGCTTGTCGGGCGCGATGCCTTCGCCGGTGTCCTGCACGCACAGCGACAGGCGGCCCGGCGCCGGCGCGGCACCCAGGGTGACGCGCACGGTGCCGCCGGGACGGTTATACTTCACGGCGTTGGACAGCAGGTTGCTGACCACCTGAACCAGGCGGGTGCGATCGGCCAGGACGGGCGGCACCACCTCGGGTAGGACGGCGGTGATGGTCACCCGCGCCTTTTCCGCCACCGGCTGCAAGGCGTTCAGCACATCCTCCACCACCAGGCGGGGATCCACCGGTTCCAGCGACAGCGTCAACTGCCCAGCCTCGATACGGGCCAGGTCCAGCACCTCATCGATCAGACGCAGCAGGTGGTTGCCGTTCTTGACGATCTGCTGAACGCCCCGCTCCTGCTTGGGCGTCATCGGCTCGCGCGCCTTGTTGTATTCCATCAGTTGGGCGAAGCCGAGGACGGCGTTCAGCGGCGTGCGCAGTTCATGGCTCATGCTGGCCAGGAACTCGGACTTGGCCTGGTTGGCGGCCTCGGCCCGGCTGCGGGCGGCGGCCAGGTCGCGGGTACGCTCCGCCACCGCTTCCTCCAGCCCCTCGCGCACGCGCAGCAGTTCCTCCTCCGCCCGCCGGCGCTCCTCCACCTCCGCCTCCAGGGCGCGGTTGGCGGCCTTCAGGCGCTGGGCTTCCCGCTCGGCGGCGGCGTTCAGGCGGCGGTCGGCGAATGCGGTCACCAGCGCCAGCATCAGCAGGCCGTAGGTGGCGCCGGCGACGATGATGGCCAGCGGCCCGCGATCCACATCCGCCGGGGCGGGGGCCAGTGGGTCCAGGGTCAGCACCGTGGCCGTCATGCCGGTGTAGTGCATGCCGCAGATGGCGACGCCCATGATCAGGGCGGCCAGCGCGCGGTGCCAGCCATGCTTCAGGCTGACGGACAGCATCAGGGCCACCGTGGCGGCGGCCACGGCGACCAAGACGGACAAGGCGAACAGGTCGGGGCGGTAGGCGATCCGGCCCGGCACCTCCATCGCGGCCATGCCGGTGTAATGCATGACGGCGATGCCCAGGCCCACTACCGTGCCCGCCAGGGTGAAGCGGGTGACGCTGGTGCGGCCGTGGCGCACCGCCTCCAGACCCAGGGCGACGAAAACGATGGCGGTCACCAGCGATGCCAGGGTCAGCGTGGGCTCCCACGCCACAGGCAGGGCCACCTGGAAGGCCAGCATGCCGATGAAATGCATGGCCCAGATGCCGCCGCCCAGCGCACAGGCCGCGCCCAACTGCCAGGCCAGGCGGGACCGGCCGGTCGAACCGGTCATGCGTTCCGCCATGTTCAGGGCGACGAAGGAGGCGAAGACGGCGGTCAGGTATGACAGCAGCACCAGCCATGGATTGTGGCTGAAGGCGACGCCTTGATCATCGGTGCTGAAGCATAAACCCGGGAAAACCACCCGCATAGACATGCCCCCAAATGTTCCGCCCCAAGTGCTTCGCGTGGCGACGCGGACGGCGGGCGCCGAAATCCCCCCGGCGCGTCATGTTCTTGGCGGAACCACCTGGCCGCGGCCGATGGTTCTGCTGGAAAAACATTAAGGGATTATACCATCGTGCCGGTGGGGCACCACGCCTTGAATGCGTTATTGCCTGGGAACGGTATATAAAGCGTTACCGCTGCCGGCGGTCAGGGGGCCATGATCGGATACGGCCCGCGCGCCACCCTGTGGCCTGCGCCGCCACGGCGATGCTGGCGTCCGTCGTTTATATCACCCAGCCTTGGGGGTTCAGGATGGGTTTGGCGTCGATGGCGCGGGTCAGGGCCACCACCACCCGCACGACGGCCCAGATGCTGCCGATGAACAGGGTGATGAATTCCATGCCCACCACCCGTAGCGCCAGGGCGCAGAGGGCGAACAGCACGCAGATCCAGAAGGTGCGGATGGCGAAGGTCATGTGGCCTTCATAAATGGTGCCCGCGAACTCCGGCCGCTTGATGTAAGCCATGACCAGGCCCAACGGAAAAGCCCCCAGCAAATAGAGCAGATGAACAAGGATGGACCACAGCCGGGCTCTATCGCCCTGGGTGGGCGCAGTAGGGGTGGGCGCGGTGGCGGGAGTCCCGGCAAAGCTCATCACGCGTCCTTTGGAATGGGTGAATACAAGATTAGGGCTTCGGAACAGAAATTCTGAAATATGACTTCAGAATAGGCATTTGATGAAGGGGAAAATGGCCGCCGCCATTCCAGTATCGATACGTGCGACGCCTTCCTTGAAAAGTCATATAGGGCCAACGTGCTTGCGCGCCACCAAATTTGAGAATTTCGATTGGAAATTATGGGTAAGGTTGCGGTGTTAATTCATTAATAGGCAATTTTGTTTGATTTCAGGGCGCTGGATACTGTAAATCGCAGATTAATGCAGTGTTCCCACTTTGAAGGAGGAGCGTAGACGATGATTGGCACCGCCCTGTGCGCCTATGGCCTGTCCGGCCGGGTGTTCCATGCCCCCCTCATCCTGGTGGAACCAGCCCTGTCGCTACATGCCATCCTGCGGCGCTCCGGCGCCGATGGGACGGAGCCGGCCGGGGCCCGCGTGGTCACGGACTTCCAGGCCATCCTGGACGACCCGGCCGTTGAGCTGGTGGTGGTCAACACGCCCAACGCCCTGCATTTCCCCATGGCCCAGGCGGCGCTGGCGGCGGGCAAGCACGTGGTGCTGGAAAAACCCATGACCATCACCCTGGAAGAGGGGCGCCAGCTGATGGCCCAGGCCCAGGCGGCGGGCCGCCTGCTGGCCGTGTTCCACAACAAGCGCCTGGACGCCGAATACCTGACCCTGGGCCGGCACCTGGCCGCCGGCGACCTGGGCCGCCTGGTGGAGGTGGAATGGCACTACGACCGGTACCGCGCCCATGTGACGCACAAGGCCTGGAAGGAGGATGAGCAGCCGGGCGCCGGCACCTGGTTCGACCTGGGCGTCCATCTGGTGGACGGCATGCTGCGACAGTTCGGCCGCCCCCTGTCGGTGGCGGCGGAGATGCGCTCCCTGCGCCGGGCGGAGGGGGCGACCGATTATTTCGACGTCCGTTTCCGCTATGCCGACCACCGGGTCATCCTGCGATCCAGCACCTATGTGCGCGAGCCGGGGCCGGTGCTGGTGGCCCATGGCGACAAGGGTTCCCTGGTCATTCCGAAGGGCGACGTCCAAGAGGCGCAAATGGCCGCCGGCGTGAAGCCTGGCGACGCGGGCTGGGCCGTGGTGACCACCCCCGCCCTGCTGCATACCGAGCGCGCCGGCGTGGTGGTGCGGGAGGAGGTGGCGCTGGAGGCCGGCCGCTACCAGGACTTCTACCGCAACGTGGCGGACGCCCTGGCCGGCCGGGCGCCCCTGGCCTTTGGACCGGGGCCGGCGTTCGAGGCCCTGGCCCTGGTCCATCGCGCCATCGAGGCGGCGCGCCAGCCTGGCCTGCCCTGCGACATCGCGTACGAATAGGCACGCAACTGGCTGATGGAATGGAAAAGGCCGGCATCGCGATCAGGCGACGCCGGCCTTTCCTTCAAGGCGCCGGGAGGGGGCCGCCGCCTTGAAGTCCCCTTAGGCGACGTTCAGGCGAACGTCCAGGTTGCCGCGGGTGGCGTGGGAGTAGGGGCACACGATGTGGGCCTGCTGCACCAGGCTGTTGGCGGTTTCGGCGTCGATGCCCGGCAGCGTGATGGTCAAGGCCACGTCCAGGCCGAAGCCGGTGCCGTCCTCACGCGGGCCGATGCCCACCTGGGCGCTGACGGTGGCGTTCTCCGGCACCTTCACCTTGGCCTTGCCGGCCACGAACTTCAGGGCGCCCAGGAAGCAGGCGGAATAACCGGCGGCGAACAGCTGCTCAGGATTGGTGCCGTTGCCGCCAGCGCCGCCCAATTCCTTGGGCGTGGTCAGCTTGACATCCAGGATGCCGTCGACGGACTTGGCCTGGCCCTCACGGCCACCAGTGGCGGTAGCGGAAGTGGTGTAGAGGATGGGCATGATCATCTCCGTAGTTTCAACTGGTTGGGTTAACTTTTGGGGCTGGTCCCGCCGCGCTTCGGCTGGGTCATCGGCGCCGGTGAGATGAGAATTGCGCGATAACGAATTGCGCACAATTCGTCAGTTGGCATGATGGCTATGCGCAAATCGATTGCGCGCAATTCGTGATGGGATGTTAGCCTGCCGCAGATCAGGCGCCCATTTCCCTGGGCGCCGCTGGACTAGTGAGGGCGTCATCATGGCCCAAGACCACCAGGACACCACGCATCAAGGTATGGGGGGCATCGGGGCCGGCAAGGGCTCATCCGACCAGGCAGCCTTGCTGAGCAACCAGTTGTGCTTCAGCATCTATTCCGCCGCCCACCTGTTCAACCGCACCTATAAGCCGCTGCTGGACCGGCTGGGCCTGACCTATCCCCAGTACCTGGTGATGCTGGTGCTGTGGTCCGGGGACGGGCTGACGGTGAAGGCCATCGGCGAACAGCTGGATTTGGATTCCGGCACCTTGACGCCCTTGCTGAAGCGGCTGGAGGCGGCGGGCCTTGTCAGCCGTCAGCGTGACCCGCAGAACGAGCGCCTGGTGCGCGTCACCCTGACCGGGGCTGGCCGCGCATTGCGGGATCACCTGGGTACGGTGCAGGAGGCCATCCTCTGCGCCACCGGGCTCAACCTGGACGGCCTGAAGGCACTGAAGACCCAGGTGGATGAGCTGCGCGCCGGCCTGGCGGCCAATCTGGGCCCGGCGGACCGGGACGACTGAAGCCTAGCGGCCCATCGCCTGCGCCATGTGATCGAGGAACGCGCGGATACGCGGCGTGCGTTGGGCGTCGCGATGTACGCCGGCCCAGATTTCGCGCGGCGGGGCGGGGCTCGGCGTATCCACGGCCACCAGTCCACGTGCCTGGGCCATGACATGGGGCAGGGCGGCCAGCCCCGCGCCGCCGGCGCAGGCCACGGCCTGCAGGTCGCGGCTGTTGGTCCGAAGGGCGTGCCGCGCGTCATGCGCCAGGGCCAGCAGCCAGGGCAGGTCGCCCAAGCCGCCGAAGCTTTCGTTCATCAGGATCAGGCTGTGGCCGGCGGCCCCCCGGGCGAAATCCGGCGTGCCGTGCCGCGCGAGATACGCCGGTGCCGCATAAAGGCCGAAGCCCACCATGGCCACCCGGCGCTGCGCGATCTCGTTCTGGTCGAAGCGGTGGAAGCGGAAGGCGACGTCCGCTTCCCGCCGGGTCAGGCTGTACAGCCGGGCGTCGGTCACCAGCTCCACCGTGATGCCGGGGTGGGCGTCGTGGAAACGTGCCAGATGGGGCCCCAACAGCCACTGTCCCACCCATTCCGGGGACGTGGCGCGCACCGCGCCCTCCAGCCCCACGTCCAGGCCGGTGGCGGCCCGTTCCGCCGCCAGCGCCTCAGTTTCCATGCGCTCCGCCCCGGCCACCAGGCCGGTGCCCGCTTCGGTCGGGACATAGCCGGTCGGCGTGCGCTGGAACAGGCGGGTGCCCAGCCGGGCTTCCAACGCTTCCAGCCGTCGCCCCACCGTGGGCTGGCTGACGCCCAGTTGGCGGGCGGCGCCCGACAGGGTGCCGTGCCGGGCGATGGCCAGGAAATACCGCAGATCGTCCCAATCCACCGGACCTCTCCCATCGATGTCTATTCATAAATGAATAGCGTGTCTTTGGTTCTGTCAATTGATGATCAGAAGAGAATAGGCGACCTTCGGGATGTGCAGGCCGCCACTAACGGCGGCATCGTTCCCAACCCCTTGGCCAACAAGGTCACTCATCATGAAAGCCGTCGGTTACTATCAGAACCAAGCCATCGACCAGGCCGACAGCCTGGTGGATCTGGAGCTTCCCATCCCCGTGGCCACCGGCCGGGACCTGCTGGTGCGGGTGGAGGCCGTCTCGGTCAACCCCGTGGATACCAAGGTCCGCCGCAACGCCGCCCCGGTGGAGGGCACCGCGCGCATCCTGGGCTGGGACGCCGTGGGCACGGTGGTCGCGATCGGTCCGGAGGTGACTCTGTTCAAGGCCGGTGACACCGTGTTCTACGCCGGCGCTCTGGAGCGCCCCGGCACCAACGCCGAATTCCATCTGGTGGATGAGCGCCTGGTGGGTCCGAAGCCCGCCAGCCTGACGATGGCGGAGGCCGCGGCCCTGCCGCTGACCAGCATCACCGCCTGGGAAATGCTGTTCGACCGCATGGGCGTGGCGCGGCTGCCGGCCGGCGCCGGGAATGACGGCACGGCCGGCGTGCTGCTGATCGTGGGCGGTGCCGGCGGCGTCGGCTCCATCGCCACCCAGCTGGCGCGCGAGCTGACCGGCCTGACCGTCATCGCCACCGCCTCGCGGCCTGAAACGCGGGCGTGGAGCCTGGCCATGGGCGCCCATCACGTTATCGACCACCGCCAGCCGCTGGAACCCCAGGTGCGCGCTATCGCGCCCGGCGGCGCCACCCATGTCATGAGCCTGACGGCGACGGAGCAGCACTTCCCCGCCATCGCCGCCCTGATGGCGCCGCAGGGCAAGCTGGCCCTGATCGATGATCCCGCTCAGCCGGTGGACATCACCCTGCTGAAGCGCAAGAGCATCTCCCTGCATTGGGAGTTCATGTACACCCGCTCCATGTTCCAGACGCCGGACATGATCGCCCAGCATGAGCTGCTGCGCGAGGTCTCGCGCCTGGTGGATGCGGGTGTGCTGCGCACCACGATGACCCAGGATTTGGGGGGCGTCAGTGCCGCCAACCTGCGCCGGGCCCATGCCGTGGTCGAAAGCGGCACGGCCCGGGGCAAACTGGTGCTATCCGGCTTCTAATCGGTCTAAGGCTGGCCTGGGTCGCGCCCCGGGCCAGCCGGGTTGCCATAACCAACCCTTGTTCCATCAGGAGGCCGGCGATGCACCGGGTCCCCACACGGCGGAGCATTGCCCGCCGCATCCTCGACGGGTTCATCCTGGCCGGCCGGCGCTGGTTCACCCGCCGCCCGGCGGAATTGTGGCCGCCCCTCTGACCTCAGGCGGCCAGCCGCTGCCGGAGCCGGCGATACAGCCGGATGGGTAGCGGGTAGCGGGATTCCGCCATCAGGGCCAGGGCGGCGGCCACGGGCGCGTCCTCATGCCAGGACGGGTCGCCCCAGCGCTCGTAGACGCGGGCCGCCAGGCGATGGGCCCGCAGGCGCACCAGGCGGATCAGGGCCACCTTGGCGCACAAGGTGACCGTGTCCGGCCAATCGCGCAGCAGCGGGTCGTTCACCGCCTGGTCCAGCAGGGCCAGGACCTTGGCCGGCTTACGATTGCTGCCGATGGTGTCGATGGCCGTCTGCCTTGCCGCCTGGTAGGCGGCGGGGCGGGCCAGGTTGATCAGGCGGGTGACGCAATCGTCGCCCGGCAACACCGCGACCGGCTGGTCCAGGGTCTCCGCCTGCCGCATGCCCAGGGTGGCCAGGGTGGCCTTCAGGTCGGCGCGCAGCGCGTCCCGGTCCGTGGGGGTCAGCATGAAGCCGGTGGTGGAGTCCGTCGCTTCCACCAGGGTCAGCAGGGGCCGGATGTCCGCGCCCTGCACCGCCAGGTTTTGCAGGGCCAGGCGCAAGGCGGCGGGGATGGCGGTGCCGGCCTCGCCATTATCCATGCTGAGGCGCTGCAGTACCCGGCGCAGCGTCACACCCGCCAAGACAGCCGCGGCGGCGTAGCAAGCCGACCGGGCGGCATCATTGTCGGCGTTGTTGACCAGGATGGACTTGAAATGCAGCGAGGTCATCAGGTTGCCGGGCTCACGCCGGGTGAATTCCTCAAGGTCCACCGGGTTGGGCGGCACCACCAGGCTTTCCGGGTCATCCAGGTCGATGCCGAAGCGGGCGCGGACCTGCTCCACCATCCGCTTGAACACCTCCTGCGCCTCCTCGGGGAAGCCGAAGTTGACCAGTTCCTTGAACAGGCGGTAGCGGAAGCCGTTCTCCAGCCGGTCGTACTTGGGCAGGCGCTCAGGCGTCAGGCGCCGGCGCAGGTATTCGCGCAGCAGGGCGCGGTCGCAGCCGTCCCTGACCCCCGCGGGCAGCGGCACGCGCGAGGCGTGGATGCGCAGGATGCCGGCGACGGGCGCCACGCTGACATGGGTGAAGCCTGCCGCCCGCAGTGCCGTTTCCATCGAGGCGACGGTGAACAGGGTCATGTGCGAGCCGGGGCTGATGATCGGCCACATCATGGAGGCCGGCGTTTCCGGCTTCAGCACCCCACCATCCGGCGTGGTCAGGACCAGGATGCCCGTGTCGTTCAGGCCCCGGCTGAGCGTTTTCAGCAAGGGAACCGGGTTCGGCACATGCTCCAGCAATTCGAACGCGGCCACCACGTCATAGGTGACGGGCAGGGGCGTGTCTTCGGTGAAATAGTCCGGGATGATGTCCAGGCCCAGCCATTGGCGGCCCAGCTCCGACGCGCGGGAGGGGTCGTAGCCCTTGGCTTTCCAACCCAGCGCCACCTCGACATAGTCGCTGATGAAGCCGATGTTGGCGCCGATGTCCAGCAGGCGGCCTTCACCCGGCTTCAGCCAGCCCATGGGCTCCAGCATCACGTCCAAGCCCGCGCCCATTTCCAGGTACAGGTCCGTGGCGGCGATGAAGATGCCGGTGTCGTGGCTGTAGTCGCCCACCGTCCGGTCCGTGGAGAAACGGACGGTGCACCGCCGGCAGCACAGCAGCACCCAGTCCGGGTCGTGCGGCCCTCCCCAGGGAACGGTCAGGGTTGGCGCATGGGGGCCGGCGTCGCCACAGACCGGGCAGGGGGCCGCGATAGTCGGGGCGTCGGCGGAGGGCCAGCGGATATCCATGCGAAATGTTTCCGTTCTGCAATGCGGCCCCCCGCCTTATGGCGTGGCAGGGGCTGTCCGTCCGGTTGTGCCCGAGGGCCGGCGGATTTGTCCAGCGCCCGTCTGCGGCGGATGGGCGTGACCCAATCGGCGTGGACCCGATCGGCGTGGACAAGTCCGGCGATCATCCATGAGAATGCGCGACGGGCCGGGGGGTGCTGGCGGCCGGGATGATGGGAAGCGCACAGGCATGTTTCGGGTTTTACTGCTGCATAAGGACTTTCCCGGCCAGTTCCGCCCATTGGCCTTGTCATTGCTGGCCGATCCACGGGTCGAGGTGCGCGGACTGGGACAGCGGGAGGAGTGGCTGCTGCCGGGGCTGACCCCGCAGCTTTATCGCGACATGCCGGCCGTGGCCGCCGGCACCCATCCTTATCTGTTGAGCGCCGCGGACCATGTCATCCGCGGTCAGTGCGCGCTGCGGGATGCCGTGGGAATGGCGCAGCAAGGATATCGGCCCGATTTGATCATCGGCCATTGCGGTTTCGGCGATACGCTTTATCTGAAAGACTTGTGGCCGGACGTTCCGCTGGTTGGTTACTTTGAGTTTTACTATCATAGCCGAGGGGCGGACGTGGGTTTCGACCCGCTCTTCCCTGTCACCCTCGACGATCTCGCCCGTGTGCGCACGCTGAACGTCGTCAACCTGCTGGGGCTGGAGGCCGCGGATTTGGGCGTCTGCCCGACCGAATGGCAGCGCTCGCTTCATCCGGTCGCCTTCCGCGACCGCCTGCAGGTCATGCATGAGGGAATAGACACCGACCTGGCCTGTCCCGGACCGGTGCCGGCCCTCGCCCTGCCCGACGGCACGGTCCTCACGCAGGGGGACGAGGTAGTGACCTACGTGGCGCGGGACCTGGAACCTTACCGCGGCTTCCACGTCTTCATGCGCGCGCTGCCGGAAATCCTGAGGCGGCGGCCCCGGGCCCGGGTGGTGGTGGCCGGCGGCGATGGCGTCAGCTATGGTCCGCCCCCCGCGGGCGGGGGCTCTTGGCGCGAGCACCTGCTGGCGGAGGTGGGGCCGGCGCTGGAATCGAGCCGTGTGCATTTCCTGGGGCCGGTGGACCACGGCCGATTTTTGGACCTGATGCGCTTGTCCAGCGCGCACGTCTATCTCACCTATCCCTTCGTGTTGTCCTGGTCGATGCTGGAGGCCATGGCCTGCGGCGCCTTGCTGGTGGCCTCCGACACGCCGCCGGTGGCGGAGGTGGTGCGGGATGGGGTGAACGGGCTGCTGTTCCCGTTCTTCGACACGGGCATGCTGGCCAGCCGGGTGGTGGAGGCGCTGGATCGCGGGCCGGCGCTGGCACCCCTGCGGCAAAGGGCGAGGGAGACGGTGAGGGCGCGATTCGACGCCCGCACCCAGGCTGTTCCCGCCTGGCGCCAGGCCCTGGCGCGGTTCGGATGTCCTGCGCCGGCAGGAATTTAATTCGTCGTTTCATTTAAATGACGCGTTAACGAGGCAGAAAATCCGGACAAGGCATATGTAGAATTTGCCGTTTCTTTTATGAGTGCGCTAAGGTCGCGCGCAAAGGGGGTCGGCCCCTGCCCGAAAGGGGAACAGGCCGGCATAATGGGGTTCTGTACGGCGGATGACGTGAGCGCAGATTCATCGACCATGAACGGGGCCATCGTGGACCACACGATGCTCACCGCATTGCTGCTTGTGGCGCAGCACCACGGCGTCCATCTCTCGCGGGAGCAATTGGTCCGGACCTATGCCGAGGGGGAAGGCGAGGTCAAGCGCGCCGTCCTGGTGCATGCCGCCGACGAAAAGGGCTTCCAGGCCCGGGCCGTCCGCATGAACTGGCGGCAGCTGATGCGGTTGGGCCGGGCGGTCCCCGCCATCCTGTGCCTGAAGGATGGGACGGCCCTGGTGCTGACCGGCGTGTCGCCCAGCGTTTCCCCGCCCATCATCTATGTTCGCGAGCCGGGCCAGGCCAACCAAATCCGTCCGCTGGACGAGATCGCGCTGGATGAGATCTGGGCCGGCGACGTCGTCCTGTTGAAGCCGAAGAATACCGAGGCGGAGGAGCGGGGCCTGTTCGGGCTCGGTTGGCTGATGGGTGAAGTGCTGCGGGAGCGCCGCATCTTCCGCGACGTGGGCTTGGCCGCGCTGATCATGAGCTTTTTCGCCCTGGTGCCGCCGCTGGTCTACATGGTCGTGGTCGACCGCGTCCTGGTGCACCAACGCATGTCCACCATGGTGGTCCTGGCCGTCGGCGTGGGGTTCGTGATCCTTTTCGACACCGTCTTCGGGTGGCTGCGCCGCTACCTGGTGGCGGAGGGCACCGCCCGCATCGACGGCCGCCTGACCGCTTTCGTCTATGACCGCCTGCTGGGCTTGCCCATCGAGGTGTTCGAAGGCCTGTCCACGGGCCTCATCAACCACCGCCTGAACGAAATCTGGCGTGTGCGCAACTTCCTGACCGGCCAGCTGTTCGGCACCGCGCTGGACACGTTGACCCTGATCATCATCATCCCGGCCATGTTCTTCATGAACGCGATCCTGAGCCTCTGGGTGCTGGGCATCGCCTGCGTCATGTTCCTGGTCGTCCTGCTGTACATGCCGGTGATTGGCCGTTACCACGGCAAGGTGGTGGAGGCGGAGACCCGCAAGAACTCTTTCATGATCGAAAGCATCCACGGCATGCGGACGATCAAGTCGCTGGCGCTGGAAGGCAGCAAGCGGCGCGGGTGGGACATGCGGGGCGCCCAGGCGGTGAAGGCCCATCGCAACTTGGCGCTGATCGCCAACCAGCCCCAGACCATCCTGCAGCCGCTGGAGAAGCTGACCTATTCCGGCACCCTGCTGCTGGGCTGCTACATGGCGCTGTCATCCAACCAGGCGGCTCTGGCTGGATCGCTGGTGGCGTTCACCATGCTGGCCAGCCGCGCCACCCAGCCGTTGGTCCAGATCGCCGGCATGCTGCAGCAGGTGCAGGAAGTGCGCGGCGCCGTGACGCAGGTCGCCTCCATCGTCAACATCCCGCCGGAAGAGCTGCGGTCGGACCACGGCCTGCGCCCCCGGTTCCATGGGCACATCAGCTTCGAGGATGTCAGCTTCCGCTACCCCGGCGCCCAGAACAAGGCGCTGGACCGCGTCACCGTCGACATCCCGCGGGGCAGTGTGGTCGGCGTGATGGGGCGCAGCGGCTCGGGCAAGACCACCGTAACCCGCCTGCTACAGGGCCTACACCAGGATTACGATGGGCTGATCAAGATCGACGGCGTCGATTTGCGGCAGATGGACATCAGCCACTTGCGTTCCAACCTGGGCGTCGTGCTGCAGGACAACTTCCTGTTCAGCGGCAGTGTGCGTGAAAACATCGGTGCCGCCCGGGCCGACGCCTCGTTCGAGGAGATCATCGAGGCCGCCCGCATGGCCGGCGCCGAGGAGTTCATCGAGCGCCTGCCGCGCGGCTACGACACCTTCCTGGCCGAGGGGTCGACCAATATCTCCGGTGGCCAGCGCCAGCGCATCGCCATCGCCCGCGCCCTGCTGGTCGATCCGCCCATCCTGATCCTGGACGAGGCGACCAGCGCCCTGGATCCGGACAGCGAAGCCATCATCAACAGCAACCTGCAGCGTATCTCCGAAGGCCGGACGATGGTGGTCATCTCCCATCGCCTGACCTCGCTGGTGGATTGCGATATGATCGTGGTGATGGAGCGCGGACGGGTCTACGACGTCGGCACCCATGAAGAATTGCTCCAGCGGTGCGATATCTATCGCCACCTCTGGTTCCAGCAGAATCGCCATCAATCTTCCGGAGTTCCCAATGAGCGCGCGCTCTCTGGTCCCGACGCCCCGCGGGAGTGACGCCGTCGTCGCCCAGGCGATCAACGACTTCCAGTCGGAGATCGCCGCGGTCGTGGGCGCCCCATATCCCAAGCCGGTGCGCAGCACGCTGTACACCCTGTCGGCCATGGTGGCCGTCGCCCTGATCCTGATTTCCGTGGTGAAGCTGGATGAGGTGGTGACGGCCCCCGGTAAGGTGGTGTCGCGCACGCCCAGCATCGTGGTGCAGCCGCTGGACACCTCCGTTGTCCGGTCCATCATGGTGCGGCCGGGGCAGGAGGTGAAGAAGGGCGACCTGCTGGTGACGCTGGACCCGACCTTCGCGTCCGCCGACGCCTCTCAGCTGCGCGACCAGGTGGCGTCGCTGACGGCCGAGGTCGCCCGCCTGGAGGCGGAGCAGGCCAAGGGGGTCTACGATCCCGGGGCGGAGCCGACCACGCAGGCCGCCTTGCAGCTGTCCGTCTGGCGGTCGCGCCAGGCGGAGTACAAGGCCAAGCTTGCGAACTATGACCAGAAGATCGAGTCAGCCCAGTCCACCATGGTGCGCAGCCAGCGGGACATGGAGTACTTCAAGTCCCGCGTGGCGGTGACCTCGGAGATCGAGGACATGCGCGCCAAGCTGGAAAAGAAGGAATACGGCAGCCGCTTGAACACCCTGCTGGCGCAGGACAGCCGCACCGAGATGATGCGCAACCTGGCCAGCGCCGAACAGCAGGCGCGGTCGGCGTCGCACGACCTGGAGGCCTTGAGATCGGAGCGGGACTCCTTCCTGCACCAGTGGCAGGCGGACCTGGCCCAGGATCTGTCGAGCAAGCGGACGGACCTGCAGAAGGCTAGGGACGACCTGTCCAAAGCGGAACGCCGCAACGATTTGGTGGAGATGCGCGCCATCGAGGACGGTTCCATCCTGTCCGTGGGCGACATTTCCGTAGGTTCCGTCGCCAAGACCGGCGACATGCTGGTGACCCTGGTGCCGGCCAACGCGCCCCTGGAGGCGGAAGTCGACCTGGACGGTGCCGACCAGGGCCACGTCAAGCTGGGCGATAAGGTTGAGATCAAGCTCGACGCCTATCGCTTCGTCGAGCATGGCACGGCCAAAGGCATCCTGCGCAGCGTCAGCGACGACAGCTTCACCCGCCAGGATAACGGCCAGCCGACCACGCGGCGATTCTTCCGGGGACGGATCGAAATCACCGAGGTCAAGCTCTACAATGTCGGCAAGGACGGCGTGCACCTGGTCCCGGGTATGCCCCTCAGCGCCGACATCATGGTGGGGCGCCGCACCATCCTGATGTACCTGATGGAAACGGTGCTGCGTCAGGCGTCCGAGGGGATGCGCGAGCCTTGATCGGCATCCATTCAAATGGCATCTGGGGGATCACTACTGCGGCACGCGGCGGGTCATGGTCGGCTTTTCGACGCTGATAGATCGGGCAGCCACATGGCGGATCGGACGGTCATCCGCCGATTGGTCCCTGGCCATGGCCCGTCGCCTGGCCGCCCGCGGCGATGACGTCGGCGCGGCGCGGGCGTTGGCGGCCGCGGCCCGGGCGGGTTCAATCGAGGGGATGCGGGGGCTGGCGGATGCGCTGATGCAGGGGCGCGGCGTCCTGCCCGACCCAGCGGCGGCGGTCCGCTGGATCACGGCCGCTGCAGGGGCGGGCGACGCCGACTCCCAGGCGCGCCTGGGTGCCCTGTACGCCAACGGAATTGGCCGCGCACCGGCGGATGGTGACACCGGCAGCACCTTCCATCTGCCGGTGGACGTCACCCGGGCGCGCCTGTGGGCGGAGAAGGCCGCGATCCAGGGCCACGTCGAGGCCCAAGTGCTGTTGGGTTGGCTGCTGTCGCGGCGCAGCGGGTCGGAAGGCGACCCGGTGCAGGCCGCCGAGTGGTACCGCCGCGCTGCCGACGCTGGCAGCCACGCGGCCAAGGTGGGCCTGGCCATGATCCTCTCCAGCGGCGATCTGGGGGAGCCGGACGCCGCCGCCGCCGTGCGCCTGTATGAAGAGGCGGCGGCCGTCGGCAATCCCACCGCGATCTATTACCTGGCCATGGCCTATATGCTGGGCGAAGGCACGCCCCAGGACTTGGACCGTGGCGTGGCCACCCTGAAGCAGGCGGCGGATCTGCAGGTGGCGGGGGCCCAGCGGTCGCTGGGCGTCATGTACATGCGCGGCCAGAACGTTGCCCAGGACAGTGCGGCGGCGGAGACTTGGCTGCGTCGCGCCGCCGTGAAGGGCGATGTCGAGGCCATGGCGTTGCTGGGTGACCTGCACGCCGGGCGGCTGGCCCGCGTTCCCAGCGACATCGAGGCGGCGCAATGGTATCAGGCAGCGGCCGACCGCGACCATGCTGGGGCGCAAATGGCGCTGGGGCTGGCCTACGCCGGCGGGCGTGGTTTGCCCAAGGACGTGTTCGAAGCGGTGCGGTGGTTCACCAAGGCGGCCGACAGCGGCTTCGTTCCGGCCCAGTTCCGTATGGGCATCTGTCACCTGGGCGGCGAGGGCGTCCCCCAGGACTATGCCAAGTCCGCCCGGTATTTCCGCATGGCGGCCGACGCCGGCCACGCCGACGCCCTCTACAACCTGGGTGTCCTGCACTATCACGGCTACGGCCTGGAAAAGGACGAGGCGCAGGCCATGGTCCTGTACAGCCAGGCGGCGGAGAAGGGCAGTGCGTCGGCCCAGTTCCGGGTGGGGCGTGCCTATGCCACCGGGGCCGGCTTGCCGCAAGACGATGCCGCCGCCCTGGTCTGGACGCGCCGGGCGGCGGAACAGGGGCATGTACCGGGGCAGGTCAATCTGGCGCGCATGCTCCTGGCCCAGGGGTATGGAAGCCAAGGGCATGCGGCACAACGGGACGCCGCCGTGGCGGAGGCCAGGGCTTGGCTGGAAAGGGCCACGGCCGCCGGCAGCGGTGAAGCCATGAGCACCCTGGCCGAGCTGATCGCCGCCCATGACGGTGCGGCGGGCGTGGAAACGGCGCTGGAGTGGGCCCGCCGGGCGGCCAAGGCGGGTGATCCCCGCGCGCCGCAGGTCGTCGAGGCCCTAGAGGCGCGCGCCTTCCACGGTGAGGTTCGCTGACAGGGACGCGTCGGGCCCCGCCCCTCAGTGCACCCGCCCGCTCAATGCACCCGGTTGCGCATCGACAATTGCAGATGATGCAGGATGAGGCTGGTGTCGTATGAGGGCGAGGAGGCGCGGATGACCTCCTCCCAGCGCTGCACGCAGGGGATGCCGACGGGATTGCGCTGCAGCAGATCACGCTTGATGAACGGGCTGGCCTTGCGGGCCACCAGGTAATCCCAGAAATAGTGGGTCTGGTTCAGGGGCCGTCCCTGGTTGATGGCCTTTTGCAGCTGGCGCAGATAGGGCAGGATCTGTCCTTGGCTGTTGCCATGGTTGTCGACCACGGCGTCCTGCTGCTTGGACCGGTCCAGCGCCTCGTTCAGCGGCTTCGAAATTTCTGAAACCACGCTGCGGTAAGGCAGCAGGGCGCGACACTGGATACCGGCCCGCAGGAAGAAGCGCGTCATGCCGATTTCATAATCGCGGATGACCCAGCGCTTGCGCCGGTAATAACGAACCTTTTTCCAGAACTTCAAGAAGCTGGGATGCTTCAGGGCTGCGTGATGAAAAATCAAGAAATAGCTCTGCAGGTGGAAATGGCGGTCCCAGCTGTCGGTCAACCCCCAGATACCCGCCTGGGCCGGGTCCGCCTGGCGGACCACCTCCGCCAGATCCTGCAGGGGGCCGTATATGCTGTCGTTGGTGATCAACAGCTGATCAAGGGCGCCGGGGTCGGGGATGAGGGCGATGGCGTCCTTGAACGCGCCGAAGTCCCAGCCGATGTTGCGCCGTTTCAGCACCCAGGCGACATGCGGCAGCACCTTGCCGGTTTCCTTGGCCGACAATTTGGGACAGTTGCTGGCGAAGATGACGGCATAGCCGGCCTCCGCCAGCTTGGCGACGAAATAGACGACATAGTCATGGACAATGCCGCGTTGGTCATAATGGTTGAAGACGGCGACCTTGCGGGCCCCGTCCAGTGGCAAGTGGCCGGGAAGGCTGGCCTTGACCGTGGTCCGTCGGGGCAGGATGGGAGCCGCCAGGCAGCGCACCAAGTCCGCGCCGTCGACCAACAGCATCGGCAGTCGGACACCCTTCTTGAGCATCTTAAAGAACGTGTCAGACATGAAACCGATAAATCCCCCGCCTTGAATACCCATTATAGGCGATACGCTGGAGTTCTGAAAGCAAAGCTGTCGACCATCGCGCGGGGGCCGAACCCGCCAGGTCGACGCATGAAAGAAATGTCGCTACTTCTACGCTACCGTGGTGAAAGGTGCTCGCGGATCAGGCCGGTATCATAGTTGGAAACCCTGGATACAACGTATTCCCAATCACCAACATTGGGAATGTTGGCCGGATTCTTTTGCAGCAATTCGCGTTTGATGAAAGGAAAGCCCAGGCCGACCGTCAGCTCGTACCAGAAAAAATGGGTCTGGTTGATGGGAATGGAAGCCTTGATGCGGTTGGCGAGCATTTGCGCGTACCCGGCCGGCGACGTCCTGTCGGCTTTGGGCGGCGCGGTTCGCGGTGTATGGGACCGCATGAATGTTTCGGTGACGGTGTTATAGGGGAACAGCGCCTTGCAGCGCAGGCCACCGTCCTGCAGCGTCCGCGTCAGCCCGATCTCATATTTCTCGATGATCCAATGCTTGCGCCGGAAGCAGCGGACACCGTCCCAGAACCGCCGGAACGCCTCGGAGCGCAACGCCCGCTGGTGGAACAGCAGGAAGAAGCTTTGCAGGTGATAATGGCGCTCCCAGCTGTCTGTGCTGCCCCAGATGTCGGCTTCGGCCGGTGACGCGCGGGCGATCAGGGGATCCAGGTCATAGAGGGGGCCGAAGACACTGTCGTTGGTAATCAGCAGCATATCGCGCTTTTCCAACGCCGGCACCAGCGAGATGGCCTCGCGGTAGGCGGCGAAATCCCAACCGATGTTCTGGCGGGAAAAGGCCAACGCCACGTCCGGCAGCAGGGGCGCCACCGTCTGGTCGCTCAGGCAGGGCGTATTGCTGGCGAAGACCACGGCAAAGCCCGCTTCCCGCAGCTTGCGGACATGATAGCGGACATAGGGGGCGATGGTGTCGGTCCGCGCGAAGTGCATGAAGACGGCCACCCGGGCCGCGCCGTCCAGCGACACCTGGCCGGTCCAGCTTTTCTCGATGCGGCCCACCGCGGGAGGTGGGGGGAAAAGCAGCAACTCGGCGTAATCGGCCGTGCGCGTGATCAGCAGGCGGCTGCGATAAGCAACTTGGCGGACGATACGGCGAAACAGGTCACGCACTCAAATACATCCTAAGCACATATCCGGCGAACCACGCATCCGGCTCGCCTTGCCGGCCTGGCGCGTGCCGATCGCCAAGAGCCTGATCAACAAGGGAAGCGCCAGCCCCTTTATGTCCGAGCCAGTTCCTTTATGCCCGAGACGGTGTGGCCAAACAATGTCGAGAACCGGGGGCGGCCATGATGATGCCATATATGTTCGTCTGTCGAACATTTGTTCGCAGTTGCACGGCTGTTCTTGGCGCGTGGCATGGCTCATTCCCGCCGGTCCGGTGCTATCGTGGCCACTGCCCTTCAAGAATGGCGGGAGGAATGAGAGATGCCTGGATTGCTGGACCCGCTGTTCCGGGGCGGGGCGGTGGACGCGGTGTTCACCGATACCGCCACCCTGCAGGGCATGCTGGACTTTGAGGCGGCCTTGGCGCGGGCGGAGGCGGGGCTGGGCATCATTCCCCTGGGCGCCGCCGCGGCCATCGCCGCCCACTGCCGGGCCGACCGTTTCGACCTGGATGCCCTGGCCCATGCCGCGGCCAAGGCCGGCAATACCGCCATTCCCCTGGTCAAGGCACTGACGGCACGGGTGTCGGCGGCTGATCCCGACGCCAGCCGCTTCGTTCACTGGGGCGCCACCAGCCAGGACATCATGGATACCGGCCTGGTACTGCAAATCCGCCAAGCCCTGCCGCTGATGGACAAGGACCTGGACACCCTGGAGGGGTATCTGGCCCGCCTTGCGGCCACCCATGCCGGGACGCCCTTGGCCGCGCGCACCTGGATGCAGCAGGCCCTGCCCACCACCTTCGGCCTGAAGGCCGCGGGTTGGATGGCCGCTGTCGGTCGCGCCCGCCGGGCTTTGGCCACGGCCGGGCAGGATTGCCTGGTGCTGCAGTTCGGTGGCGCCGCCGGCACGCTGGCCGCCCTGGGCGACCGGGGTCTGGATGTCGCGGCGGCCCTGGCGCTTGACCTAGACTTGGCCTTGCCCGATCTGCCCTGGCACGGCCACCGCGACCGGCTGGTGGCGCTGGGCGCGGCGCTGGGCCTAGTGGCCGGCGTGCTGGGCAAGATGGCCCGCGACCTGTCGCTGCTGATGCAGACCGAGGTGGGCGAGGCGTTCGAGCCGGCGGAGGCCGGCAAAGGCGGATCGTCCGCCATGCCGCACAAGCGCAATCCCGTGGCCTGCGCCGTCGCGCTGTCCGCGGCCACCCGCGTACCGCCCCTGGTCGCCACCCTGTTCGCCGCCCTGCCGCAGGAGCAGGAACGCGGCCTGGGCGGCTGGCATGCGGAGTGGGAAACCTTGCCGGAAATCTTTCGCCTGGTGGGCGGCAGCCTCCGGGTCATGGCCGACGCCATGGCCGGGCTGGAGGTGGATGCCGTCCGCATGCGCACTAATCTTGACCTCACCCGGGGCCTGCTGATGTCGGAATCGGTGGTCATGGCGCTGGGGCAGGCCCTGGGCCGGGGCCCCGCGCATAGCCTGGTGGAAAAGGCCAGCCGCCAAGCGGTGGCCGAAGGCCGCGGCCTGGGCGACGTGCTGGCCACGCTGCCGGAGGTCACGGCCCACCTGTCGCCGGAGCAACTGGCGGCGGCGTTGGATCCCTCCGGCTACCTGGGCATGGCGCCCGAGTTCGTTGCCAGGGCCTTGGCCGCCCGCGAATCTTCCCGCGACGCATGAGGAAAATGGACCATGCCGTTGATTACCCTGGATGATGGCTGCAATCTGAGCTACCGCATCGACGGTCCCGCCGATGCGCCGCCCCTGGTGTTGTCCAACTCGCTGGGCACCGCCATGGCGATGTGGGAACCGCAGATGGCGGCCCTGGCCCAACACTACCGCGTCATCCGCTATGACAGCCGGGGCCACGGCGCCAGCGACGCGCCGGCCGGCCCCTATACCATGGAGCGGTTGGGCCAGGATGTGCTGGGCCTGCTGGATGAGCTGGACATTTATCGCTTCCGGTTCTGCGGCCTGTCCAAGGGCGGCATGGTGGGTCAGTGGCTCGGCATCAACGCTGGCCAGCGGCTGGACTGCCTGGTGCTGGCCAACACCGCCGCCTACATGGGCCCGGCGGAAAGCTGGCAGGGGCGCATGGACCTGGTGGCGGCCCAGGGCATGGCGGCCGTCACCGAGGCGGTGATCCAGCGCTGGTTCACCCCCGGCTTCGTGGCCGCCCAGCCGGATGCCGTGGATCGGGTGCGCCGGCTGCTGCTGGCCACCAAGCCGCAGGGGTATGTGGGCTGTTGCGCCGCCATCCGCGACATGGACCAGCGGCCGCAGTTGCCGGCCATCGCCGTGCCCACCCTGGTCATCGGCGGCACCCAGGACCCCGCCACCCCGCCAGAGAAGGCGCAGGAACTGCACGCCAACATCAAGGGCAGCAGGCTGACCCTGCTGGACGCAGCACACCTGTCGAATGTCGAGCAGGCGGACGCCTTCACCGCCGCCTTGACCGATTTCCTGGCCTGAGGAGCAGCCCCCATGGATGAGCAAGACCGTTTCGACCTGGGCCTCGCCACCCGCAAGTCCGTGCTGGGGGAGGCCCATGTCGACCGGGCGCTGGCCGGCCGCACCGAGTTCAACACCGAGTTCCAGGACCTCATCACCCGCTACGCCTGGGGGGAGATCTGGACGCGGCCCGCGATCGACCACCCCACCCGCCGCCTGCTGACCCTGGCGATGATGATCGCCCTGAACCGGGGGGAGGAGTTCAAGATGCACGTCCGCGCCGCCCTGCAGCATGGTGTGTCCAAGGACCTGATCAAGGAAGTGATCCTGCAGAGCGCCATCTACTGCGGCGTGCCGGCCGCCAACACCGCCTTCCATCAGGCGGCGGAGGTGTTCGCGGGCTTGGACGCGGCGGGGGCTTAGGTCAGGCAGACCATCGCCCGAATAACGAGAGGATATTGATGGTGCCCATACTATAGGTTTAACTACCGGGATCTCATGGAATGCGGGGGCGGCCATGGTCACGGGATGGTATGGGGCGTGGGCGGTGGCGGTGATGCTGGGCGGCTTGCTCAGCGGGTGTGTGCCAGCGCGCCAAATGGTGGACTCTGATCTTCATCGGGCTGGCGGGATTTCAGGGGCGATGATGGACGACCATCTGCTGCCCATGCCGTCCAAAAACGCACAAGTTTACCGCGTGGCCATCGCCACGGCGCTAATCGCGGCGGCGGGTGAGCAAACCATCAGCAACGCCAATGATGCGGATGATTATGTTTGGGCCTTGGGCCGCGTGACCCATCAGCTGGTGGAAATGAGGAACATTGCGTCCGTTAATAAGGACTGCGCGGCGATGGCCAAGCTTTGTACCGTTTACGCCGCGGAATTCGAAGCCCAGGTGCCGGCGTTGGAAGGGCGCATCTACAAACTGGCCTTGTCCGTGATTCCCCGGGAGAAGTTCGGCGACGTGGCGGACGACCTGATCGGCCAGAACTATCTGCGCCTGGCCCTGGATGTCGCCAAGACAGCGGGTGACTTGGCGCTCGCCGGGCATCGCATGGCGGCGACGTACCGGTCGGCGCTCGAGGGCATCGCCTATGCCGTCCAAAAGGAGAGACGGGCCGAACCTTTCAAGAATATGGAAGAAGTGACGGCGGAGATTCATCGCGTTCTAAAGACGCCGGATTTGTCTTTCGAGCCCCAGCTCCAGGATTTCGATCTGATCTTCCATTTGGCGCTTCGGTCTTGCCGCCAGGTCGCGGGGCGCTCCAGCGATACGGCTCGCATGCTGAAGAAGTGCGACGAGGACGTAAAAATGCCCGCCCTCATCCCTACGGCTAGTTAGGGGCCTCTCCGACGTCCCGCACCACGGCCTCCAACTGTGCCCGCAGCCAGGCTTGGGCGGGGTCGTGCTGGCTGCGCAGGTGCCAGGCCATGTACATGCGCAGGGCGTCCGTGCCCGGCGGGGCGGCGGCCAGCAGGTCGGCGGGCAGAGGGGCGGCGTGGAACTCCCGCAGTTCTACCCTGTGCAGCCGGCCGGGAATGCAGGCGATCAGGTCGGTGCCGCGCAGGAAGGGCGCCAGGCCTGAGAAGTTGGCGACCGACACCACCACGTCGCGGTGTATGCCCAACCCCTCCAGTGCCTTGTCGAAGTTCAGCGGGTCGGCCGAGGGGTGGACCACGGTGACGTGGCGCCCGGCCAGGAAGGCGGCGGCACTGGCGGGGGCGGCCCGCCGCGCGCCGTCGAAGACGCAGACATAGCGGTCGTCGAACAGCCGCTTCTGGATGATGTCCAGCCCTTCCGGCGGGGCGGGGGAGATCAGCAGGTCGCAGCGCGCCTCCCGCAGCATCTCGTTGGTCGGCCGGCCGGAAGGGATGACCTGCAGGCGGAGGTCCGCCAACTGCGCCGCCGCCCGGGCGTAAAAGCGGGGCAGCAACAGGTCGCGCTGGAAGTCGTTGGCCGCCACCGTCCAGGACAAGCGGGCCTGCGCCGGGTCGAAGCCGTCACCGGCCGTCAGGGCCTTCAACCCATCCATGAGCAACCGCGCCTGGGGCACCAGGCGTTCCGCATGCTGGGTGGCGACGATGCGCCGGCCGGACTTCACGAACAAGGGGTCGCCTACCAGGCGGCGCAGGCGGTTCAGCGCGTGGCTGACGGCCGACTGCGCCATGTCCAGCCGCCGGGCAGCGGCGGAGACCGACCCCTCCTCATACACCGTCACGAACAGGCGCAGCAGGTGCCCGTCCACCCCCAGATGATCGAAACTGCCCAACGATGCCCCCACCAATCCATGAACCATATCGATGGATTATATGCCCATGCATGGGATTTTCAGAACCATCGATTGGTCTAGGGTGGGGGTGAAAGATGTGGGCGCCGCATCGTGGCCCGCCTCTCAAGAACCAATCCCGGGAGGACGGGACCTGAGATGAGTAGCGATACTGGAGAGTTCGCCCGGCGCGACCGTGCCTGGCATCCGCCGGCCTTCACGCCGCCATACAAGACGTCCGTCCTGCGCTCGCCGGGCAAGGCGCTGGTGTCCCTGCGCCAGTCGATTGGCGAGCGCACCGGCCCGGTGCTCGGCCATGGCGACCTGGATCCTTTGGACAACGACCTGATCCGCAACTACATCACCACCGGCGGCGAGGCCATTGGCGAGCGCATCATCGTCCACGGCCGCGTGGTTGATGAGATGGGGCGCCCGGTGAAGGGCAGCCTGGTCGAAGTCTGGCAGGCCAACGCCGGCGGCCGCTACCGCCACGGCAACGATCATTACCTGGCGCCGCTGGACCCCAATTTCGGTGGCTGCGGTCGCTGCGTTACCGACGACGACGGGCGCTATTTCTTCCGCACCATCAAGCCGGGGCCCTATCCCTGGATGAACCACAACAGCGACTGGCGCCCCTCACACATCCATTTCTCGCTGTTCGGCAACGCCTTCGCCCAGCGCCTGGTGACCCAGATGTATTTCGAGGGCGACCCGCTGATTCCGCTGTGCCCCATCATCGGCACCATCCGCGACAAGGCGGCGGTGGACATGCTGGTGGCCAAGCTCGACATGAACGAGATGGTGCCCTTCGATAGCCTGGTCTACCGCTTCGACATCGTGCTGCGCGGCCGCCGCTCCACCTTCTTTGAGAACCGGCCGGAGGGGAACTGAGCCATGCCTGTCCAATACCTGAAGGAAACCCCCTCGCAGACCGGCGGCCCCTACGTCCACATCGGCTGCCTGCCTCACTTCGCCGGCCTGAACCTCCGCACCCAGGAAAAGCTGCACGTCCTGGCGGGCGGCGGCGTGCCGGGCGAGCAGATCCGCATCGAGGGCGTGGTGTGGGACGGTTCCGGCCATCCCCTGCGCGACGTGATGCTGGAACTGTGGCAGGCCGACAGCACCGGCGCTTATAACGCCCCCGGCTTCCGGGGCTGGGGCCGCGTCGGCGCCGACCCGCAGACGGGCCTGTGGGGGTTCGAGACCATCCGTCCAGGCGCCACGCCCTGGATCGACAGCCGGCCACAGGCGCCGCACTGCTCCCTGCTGCTGTTCGCGCGCGGCATCAACATCCACCTGCACACCCGCGTCTATTTCGATGACCGTCCTGAGGCCAACGCCGCCGACCCCGCGCTGCTGTCCATCGAGTTGGTGAACCGCCGCCAGACCCTGATCGCCACGCGGCAGGCCGGGGGCCAAGGGGGATCGGACGTGCCCACCTTCCGCTTCGACGTCCATTTGCAGGGCGACAAGGAAACGGTGTTCTTCGACTGCTGACCGTTTCCCTTCGAGGTGCTGGAAAGGCCCGGTCCGCCCGACCGGGCCTTTTTCGCATGATTTCCGTTCTTGAGAAAAAACTAATAAAATCAATATTTTGTCATATAGAAGAATTTCAGAAGGACTGGGGCGCGAACAGCCGACTTAACCTCCGTCGGCCAGCTTTCCTTGGGAAGCGGCAGGAACTGCAGCGGAGGGGAATTGGGCATGAACGCGACGATGCCGGCCATCATGACGCCCGAGGCGACCCTGGGGCGCCGCATATTGGTTGGCCCTGGTGTCCATGCCCGGTTGCCGGCGCGCAGGCCGGCGGCGACCAGGCTGGGCCGCATCGCCCAGACGTTGGCGGAGCGGACCACGGCCGCGACCTTCAGCCTGGCGGCGGCCAGCAGCTATCTTTTCGCGCTGACGCAGGCGTCGATGCCGGCCATCCAATTCGGGGACGCCTATCCCGTACCGCAATCCCCCTTTCCGCAATCCGGGGTGCCGTCACCACAAGCATCGTATGATGCCTTCCGGGATCAGTTCGCGACGTTTCAGGCGCAGGCCGGGACCTGGATCACGCCCCGGCGGGGCGCCGAACTGCCCAGCGTCTTTTCCCAACTGGCGTCGTTGCCGCGTCTGCTAGCGGACATGACCCGCGTTCTGGACGACGCCTTGGCGGGGCGGTCCGGCCAAGGTGCCGGCCGGTTGCCGTGCGCCCATCCCCTGAAAGCCTGCGAAAGGGCCGTTCGGCGACGGAGTGAAGCGGTTTCCGCCCTGCTCGGCATGGTCACCCAGCAGGGTCAATGGCTGGCGACCACCGCCACGGCCCTGGGGGCTGCCCCCCAAACCGGTGTCCTTGGGCAACTGTTGGCGACCCATGCTGGCGAGGCCAAGGCCATGACCATGGCCGTCCACCATGCCCAGGCCTGCATCGCGGCCGAGACCAGCCGCATCATTGACGCCGGCCTGGGCGGCGCCTCCTCCGTGGCCGTGGGGGTGGTGGGATTGACGATGTGCTGGAATCCCTTGGGCTGGTCGATGATCCCAGGTGGGGTTGTCGGCACGCACAATGGTGGCATCGACCTGTCCCTAATCCAAGGCCAGCTGGGCAAGCTTGAGGCGCTGATCGAGGTCAAGCTCGACCGGTGGCGGCAGGGACAGGCGGCGGCCATGCTGCTGGCGGGAATGGGGGTCCAGTTGATGGGCGTAGCACCCATGGTGCAGGCCGCCCAGGAGGAATTGGCGGCGTTGGCCTGGCTGCTGGGGCGCTTGCCGTCCGAGGTGTCGACCGCGCTGGACGACGGCGACCTGTCGGCTGCGCGGAGGGAGTGGGGCGCCGTCATGGCCGATGCGGGCCTGTCCGATGCCCTGTCCCTGCACTTGTGGCCGTCGCCCGCGCACCTCAGCGCGCCCACCACCGTCGCCGTGGCGGGCGACGACGTCTTCCGTATCGCCGCCTCGGGGCGGATGTACCATCATTCCCCGTCGTCACCCGGCTGGACCGACATGCAGGTCACGGCCCTCAGTTGCGTCAGCGATGGCTACGACCTTGTGGCCATCGATGGGGCGCCGGTCGCCTCCGTTCAATCCGGCACGGGGGCTTCCTCCAGCTATCATGTGAAGCTGTATGACCGCTTCACCCAGGCCTGGACCACCATCTCCGCCTTCCCTGCGTCGTGCATCGCCGTGGGGCAGGGCACCATCTACGCGGTGAACCAGGCCGCGGGGGACGGGCGGGTGCACCGCTATAACGGCATGGGCAAAAGTTGGACGGCCTTGCCCATGCTGCCGGGACCGGACGTCGCCGCCCAGATCGCCGTCGCCGGCGGCGTCGTCTTCGCCCTGACCAACAACAGCCAGACGCTCTACCGCTACAATCCCGCCCGTCAGAATTGGGGACGGGTGGGGCGCGCTGCCTATCTGTCGATCCGGGCCAATGGCAACAAGCTGGGCATGGTGGATGCCGACAACCGTGCCTACCTTTACGATGCGCTGGCCGGTGGCACGCCCCGGCAGGTGGGGGCCTGCATCAACGCCATCGCCCAGCTGTCGACCGGTGAGCAGTTGGGCATCGCCTCCGGGGCGGGGGCCCTCTGGCATATTGATACGAGGGTGCAGCCGCCGTGCCGAACCTATGTGACCTCGGAAGCGACGGCCATCTTCGCCAGTGACACGGACGTGGCCTACCACTGTGACGGCAAGGGGGACCTTCACCGCATGATGCCCGACGGCGGTATGGTTCGGCTGCCGTCCCTGCCTTCATGAGCGGCATCTCCATGAGTGGCATGCCGCTTCCCATCCTGGAGTTTTGCAATCGGCTGATCGCGCTGGCCCGTTGCCTCAGTGCCCTCAGAAGCGGCCGGATGCCGGCGTTCGTAGCCCGGCAGGCGCCCGGCTTGGCGGCGGAATACGGATTTTGGCAGAACACCTTGTGGAAAGGATTCCACCAGGGCCTGATCGGCCATGGCATCATCGCCCTGGCGCTGAACTGCCGGCAGCTGGTCCGGGAGGGGCGGGGCGACCGGGGAAGGTACCAGGCCCTTGTCAGCCGGCCGGGAGCCGCAGGGCCCGCCATCCATGCGCTCTTCGACGTGGTGGCCAACCAACTGGCGATGGGGGCCAGCTATGTCGGCCATCTGAGGGGTATCGCCCGGCACCTGGGTTCGGTGATGGAGGGCGACGACCTTACGCGCTTCCGGGCCATCATGGCCACGATGGAAGGCCAACTGGACGCGGCTTCGGAATGCTTGGTGGGGAACTTGTTGGCTGAAGGCGGGCCCATCGTGGTCGCCATCACCGACATTGGGTTGGCGGCTGGGGGGAATGGGGCCATCCTGACGGCGCGCGGCATCGTCCAGATTGGACCGGCCGTCGCCCGGCCGTCGCCGGTTCCGGCGGATGTCCTGGCGACGGCGAGGCTGGCTCTGGACTGGTGGGCCGGTGCCGAACCGGCGCTGCGCCAAGCCGCCCAGCTGATCCTGATGATCGACAGGCTGGCCGACGCCACCGCGCGGCAGTCATTCGCCATGGACACCTTGGCGGCCATTCGGAACGACTGCCGGCAGGTGTGTGCCATGATCGATACCGGCCCGCCGGACCAATGGGCCGACGCTGGGTTGAGGCGCTTGGCCGACTGGGCGGATGCCATGATGCGCATCGAGTTCGCCGAACCGGTATCGCGCCAAATTCCAGGCTGACTTTCCACGCTGACGCGGTAGACCCCGCCGCCGTCAGGGCCGGGGCAACGCCACCGGGCAACCCCCTGCGGCGACGCCCCGGTTCATACGTGATCGGCCCCGGTCGTTTCGAAAAACGTGCCGACACGGACCTGACCCCGGCGGTGCCGGAGCCAGGGATCGTGTCATCTCATTCCGAAGATCAGGCCACCGGCGGCCGGATCGGCGGATTGTTGTCAACCTCAGGGTCAGGGCTGAGAATGGCGGTCCCGGTGTCATCGTTCAGCCGGGCGACCAGGATAAAGCCGAACGGCCGGCGGCCCGTGGCGCCGGGGCCCCAGTCATTCGCGTCATTGATCGTGATCGTCGAATCACCATAGGTGATCTGGGTGACCTGCGCGGTTATGCAATGTGTCGGGGATAAGTTGGCGAAGACGAGATTGTAGGTGTCCTGTAAATCCTCAGCGAGCTGGTAGATGATCTGGGTTGGGCCTTGGTTTGGGAGGGTGATGTGGCCGGTCGTCGGATCGACGCCTGGCCCCTCATAAGTCCAAGCGTTGGGCGCGATCGCGGTGATGGTGATTGTGATGGGGGGGGGCGGATTGACGGTCGTCGTCATCGCGGGCTCCTCATTTTTCAAATTGTGACAAGATCAATAAGTAACTTGGGTCGCGATATCCAATTTTATCGAGTGTCGATATGTAACCACCAACGGACATTTTATTTCCGAGGCACAAATTGATACGGATCCAAGTGTCTATATTATAGTAGTCATTGGGATTTTTATCAATAAGATAGCGAGCAATGGGCAGGGACTCTTCGCACAATTTTTCTTTTAGATCATCCTGTCCTTTGGTGCGATGTATCATCGCCATTTGAAACAGGCCACGTGCCATTTGTTGGCGATAATCCAGATCTTGTTGGCGGCTTTCGGGCATGATGCGCAGTTTGTCCAAGGCGGATTGTAGAACGTGTGCTGATTCATTTGCTCGGCCCATGCGTAGTAAAGTACCCGCGACATGAAATTGATTGCCGGTCTCGGCCAGTTGCCATTCCGCACTTCCCTCGCCCTGCGCGGTGATTTGCGCCAATGTTCCGGCGTTCGCGTACAGAATGGCCAATGCCTCATCAAATTTTTGGCGCTCGTTCAGAATCTCGGCCGTTAATACGCGAAGCTTGATGCGCATTTGTTGCCAGAGCTGATTACTGGCATCACGGGCCATCAGGTCCTGGATGAGGATCAGCGCTTGGTCAAGCTCTTCGGCTGCCGTGTCCAGGTCACCCAGCGCATAAAGCAGACGTGCCCGGCGATACAGTGAGGTCACCAGGCGGAAGGTCCATAGCAGTTCCGACGGGGCGGCCGCCCGCAGGGACAGAAACTGCTCTTTCTCCTGGCCGAAGAAAGAGAGCGCCTCCCGCAATTCCCCCTCCGCCTCATGGGCGGATCCCAGCCATGACAGGGTGTTGGCGATGCCGCTGCGCAGGCTGCGGTTGTCAGGCCGGCGTTCCAGGGCGCGGCGTTTCAGGGCGAGGGAGGATTCGAACAGCGTCCGGGCCGCCTGGGTGTCGCCCCGCGCTTGAGCGGCCGACCCCAGGTTGGTGCGGGCGTACGACAGTTCGATCCACGCGTCGACATCGTCGGGAGCCAGCGCCACCATGCGCTGGCTATAGCGTTCATAGTCCCGGAAGAAGGTCTCGGCCTGCGCCACGTCACGCTGGTCGAGGCTGATTTGGCCCATCCAGAAGGCGTCGGCACCCAGATCCTTCAGCAGCTCCTGGCTTTCCAGGCCCTCTGCCAAATTTGTATCAAGTAAGCTTTTCGCCCTAGCCAAGGCCACCTGCGCGCTTTTCGGGTCGCCGCGCGATCGCGCCACCTCGGCCAAGGTCTGCAAGGCACGCGCCTGCTGGTTCCGATCTTCTGCGGTGAGTGATGACAAGTTTTCTTGACTGAAATAACTCAGGGCTTTTTCCCCGATGTCCGACAGCAGATCCAGTCGGCCCAAAGGGCGTAGCTTGTCGGCGAAGTTGCCGACCATGAAGTTCATCAGGTCCACCGCCTGATGCTTGCGCTGTTCCGCCGCCTTTTCCGCCCGGCGGGCCACCAGGCCCAGCGTGCCGGCGACGACGGCGATGACGGCGAAGCTGGCCATGGCCACCAGGCGCCGTCGTTCGGCCTGCCGCGCCCGCGCCGCCGAGGCGTCGATGTAGGCGCGCACCCCGGCATCCAGGGGGATGGGGGCGAAGTCGGCCAATTCCCGCGCCTCTTCCAGTTGCTGCCCCCGGGGCAGCAACAGATCGACGCGGCGCCCCTCCGCCGTCCAGCGCTTCGCCGCTTCCTCCATTCGGCTGCGGGCCTTCAGGAAGCGACGGTGGTCAGCGATCCAAGCGGTGGCCCGGGGCCATTGCCGCAGCATGGCTTCATGGGCGACACCAAACACCGGTTCACCGTCATAGACCTGGGAGACGAACAGCCGTTGCCGCACGAAGGTGTCGACGAGGGTCTGTTCCTCAGGTGTGGCCAGGGCGCTCCAGGGTATGCGCCGGCTACGCGCCGCCTCGTCGCTGGCGCCCACCGTGACGACCAGCGACAGGACGCGGCTGAGGGCGGCCCGGCTGGTGGCGGGAAGCCCCTCCAGGGTGGCGTCGGCCCGCCTGCCGATGGCACCACCCAGGCCACCCAGGGCGCGATAGCCGGCGATCGTCAGTTCGCGGCTGGTACTGCGCTGCAGATAGAGTTCGTGCAGTGTGTATTGCAGCAGGGGCAGGGCGTCCGGCTGGTCCGCCGCGGCGTCGCACAGCATGTCGTCCAACCGCTCACCAGTTTCCGGATCGGTGCCGAAACGAAGCCCGGCGACAATGGCGGGCAGCCTGATCATGTGGATAATCTCGGCCCGCGTCGGCGGTCCCAGGTCGAAATGTCCCCCTCGGGCTTTGGCGGCCATCAGCAACGGTTCGCCGGCGACATCAGGGTAGAAATCGTTGCGGCAAGCGGCGATGACCAGGATATGTCCGCTGCGCGCCAAATGACCCAGCGCGGTAAAAAACTGCTGCCGCTGCGCCTCGCCGACGGTGGCGTCGTGGAACACCGCTTCCAGGCGGTCGATGAACAGGATGGCCCGGCCGTCCCGAGGGGGGCCAATCGCTTCGTCCAGGAACAGGGGGCGATCAACCCCTGCCAGGGCCGTTCCGATGGCGTCGGCGCTCAGCCCCTGCAGCAGGGGGCGTCCATCAACCTCCAGGTCCAGCAGGGCGCCGCCGATGGCCAGAGGCAGGGGAATGTCCTGGACATCGCCCAGATCCAGGACGCTGGTGCCGAGCAGGGGGAAAAGCCAGTCCTGCGATCTTAGGGACGGAATCAGGCCGGCCTGGACCAGCGATGTCTTGCCGCTGCCGCTGGGGCCCAGGATCAGCACCAAGTCGTGCCCGCCGGCGATCTGGGCGGCCACGGTCGCGCGCAATTGGGCGATCGCCGTGTCCCGGCCAAAGAACACGGCCGCGTGCCTCTCATCGAAGGCGTCCAGGCCGACGAAAGGCGAGGTGTCGATCCACATGTCCAGGACGGTGGTCTTGCCATCCGCCGCGACGGGGGTGACCGCAGCCACGGTGCGGTATCCGCGTTTGCGGATGTTTTCGATGTACCTGGGGTCACCGGCGGTATCGCCCAGCAGCTTGCGCAACTGCGTGATCGCCTTGTGGACCTGGTTCTCCCCCACCGCCAGACCGTCCCAGCAGAGGTGCAACAGGTCGTCCGCGCTTAGGATCTGGCCCGAGCGCTCACACAGGGCCAGCAGGACGTCCATGGCCCGCGGCTCGACCTTCAAGGTCTGCGGGGCCGACTCTTGACTCCCTTGGTCTTGCCTCAATGTGCAGGTCTGCGCATCGACTAGCCACTCACCGAAGTGAAAGCTCTTCGTTTGCAATTCTTCCCCCCGCTGGGCCCACACCCATTCCCCGTGTGGGCATCTGCCCCTGGGGTGCTTTTAGCACATCCCCAAAAGGGTTAATGCGTTAAAATAGAGGAAGTATTTGGGAACTGCTCGTGTTGGCCGGCCAGCGGCGGATGGCGTCGCCGAGGGGGAAAGGCAGATCAGGCACCGTCTCCGCACACGTCGATGCCGGCGGCGGCGAGCAACAGGTGCTGCTGGTCGCCCGCGATCTTCAGGCCGCTGTATCCCGCCAACTGACGGATATCCAGGCCGCTGACCTTCGCCCCGCGCAGGTCGGCGCCATCCAGCTTGGCGTCGGTGACGATGGCCTGGAACAGGTCGCTGTCGCGCAGATCCGCGTCCGTCAGGTCGGTGGCGTGCAGGTCGGTTTCCCGCAGGCGGCAGCGGGTGATCACGGCGTCGCGCAGCGACAGGCGCGACAGGTCGGCCAGTTCGAAGGTGCAGTCGCGGAAGGTGGCGCGATGCACCGTTTGCGCCCGGCTGAGCGCGTGGTGGAAGTCCACCAGGTGGAAGCGCGCGCCGAAGAAGGTGCAGCCTTCCGCCTCCACGTCGAACAGGCCGCAGCGGTCCAGCGTGGCGAAGGACAGATCGCAGCGGCTGAGGCGGGCGGCCCGCAGGTCGCTGAAGGCCAGGGTGCAGCCGGCGGTCTTGTCCGCCGGGTCGATGAAGCGGCACTCCTCCAGCACGGCGTCGCGCAGCTTGGCGTGCGACAGGCGGCAGCGGACGAATTGGCAGTTCTTGAAATGGGCGTCGCTGAAGTCGACGGCGGTGAAGCGCACATCCTCGAAAACACAATCCTCGAACCGGCAGCCGGCGGCATCCAGGTCACGCCAGTCCATGGCGGTGAAGCGGGCATCGCGGACCAGGCCGGCGGCCAGCAGATCTTCCAGGGTATCGATGTCCATCCGGCCAGCTTCGTCAAACACGGGAGGGGACTCTACGATACCGTGGAAGGGGCCGCCGTCATCGTGCCTTCTGCACAAGGTGTGGCGGCTCGTTTCGCACCACCGTGGTCAAGGCGCATTGGGTCAGCACCAAGGCCAGCAACAGGCCTGTGGCGGCGTGGCGGAGGGGACGGGACATGGGGCGGACATCGGCTGGGGGCGGGACGTTGTTGAAGTAGAACCCGCCACGCGTCCGCCAATGCACCCATCCTTCCGGTATCAGCCGAATTATCCTTGGCCAAACTAATCTTGGGCCCAACTAATCTTGGGACAGGTAATCCAGCTTGGGATACCAGTGCGGCGGCCGGCCGCCGGGGGTGCAGTCCAGCACCATCCACAAGGGCGCCGGGTCGGGTGCGCCGCGCGGGTCTTGGCCGGGATCCGCGGTGGCGCCGGTCATCTCGCCGGACCAGAAATGGCGGATGGTGCCGTCGCGGCGGGTGAAGACGTTCAGCGCCGGGATTTCCGATCCGTCAGGCAGCACGCCGAAATAGTCGCGGGTATAGGTGCCGTCGGCGTCGCTATAGAGCCGCAGGTGGCGCCAGCCGCGTTCCCGCTTCCAGGCCAGCAGCTTGTCGATGGGTGACCGGGCGATGACGGCCAGCGACACCTGTTGGCCGATGTCGGCGGCATTGCCCTCCCACCCGCCCAGCAGGTTGGTGCACATGGGGCAAGGGCGTTGGCGTTGGGGGCCGAACATGTAGCTGTAGAGCACCAGGGTGTCTTTGGTCCCGAACAGGCCGGCGAAGTCGGTGGTGGCGCCGTCCTCGCCCACGAAGCGGTAATCGCCGGTGACCGGGCCGCCCGGTGGCAGGGCGCGGCGCTGCGCCGCCACCCGTTCCAGATGGCGGCGCAGCTCAATCTCCTCCGCCAGCAGGGCGGCGCGGGCGGCGCGGTACTCGGCGCTTTCGTTGGGGAAGCGCATGGGATTGTCGCGGGCCAACTGGTCGGCTGGGATCAGGGTGGGGGCATCCATGGTCACGAACTCCTCCGTCGGTTTTTGCCGTTTAGAAAAGGGCGGCCAGATCCGCCCGCAGGCGGTCGGGTCCCGGTTGACCGGTATCGCCGGTGCCCAGCCAGCCCTCGATCTCCGCATGGGTTGCGCGCCAGATGGGCACAGCCGCCGCCAGCCGGTCGCGCCCGGCAGGGGTCAGGGCCAGCACGCGGCCGCGCCTGTCCTCCGGATCCACGGTGACGGTCAGCAGGCCGTCCCGCTCCAGCGGCTTCAATGCCGCCGTCAGGGTGGTGCGGTCCACCGCCAGCACCTCGGCCACCGGGCCGAGGCGGGCGGGTATCGGCCGGTTGAGCGACATGAGCAGCGAGAACTGGCCGTTGGTCAGGCCCATCGGGCGCAGGGCCTCGTCAAACCGCCGGGCCACCCGGCGGGCGGCGCGCTGCAGATGCAGGCACAGGCAATGGTCGCGCACATGCAGCGTGGTGGCATAGGGCACGGTGGCGTCGGGCATCGTCGTGCCCAGGGCCGTGGCGGCGATGTCGAGTGTTTTGGACATGGCTTATTTACGTTGATATCAACCCTATCAGTCAAGAACAACGCGACGGCCGGGTGGCCGCCGCGTCGGGTGGGTCATATCGTGTGGTCAGATGGGCAGCCCCACATAGTTCTCGGCCAGGGCGGTGGCGGCGGCGCGGGAGCTGACGACGTAATCCAGGTCGGCCTCGCGGATGCGATGCTCGAAGGGGCTGGCCGCCTCATCGGTGTGCAGCATGGTGGTCATGTACCAGGAGAAGCGCTCGCCCTTCCAGATGCGGGCCAGGCAGGTGGCGGCATAGGCGTCCAGGCCGGCGCCGTCGCCCTGGGCGTAGAATTTCTCCAGGGCGCGGGACAGCACCAGCACGTCGGCCACGGCCAGGTTCAGACCCTTGGCGCCGGTGGGCGGCACGATGTGGGCGGCGTCGCCCGCCAGGAACAGCCGGCCGTGGCGCATGGTCTCGCAGACGAAGCTGCGCATGGCGATGATGCCCTTCTGGATGATGGGCCCTTCCGTCAGGGTCCAGCCGTCCACCGTCTCCAACCGCTGGTGCAGTTCCGACCAGATGCGCGCGTCGGGCCACAGGGCCATGTCGTCCTTGGGATCGCACTGGATGTACAGGCGCTGGATCTCCGGCGACCGCATGCTCAGCAGGGCGAAGCCCCGATCATGGCGGGCGTAGATCAGCTCATGGTGGGACGGCGGCGCCTCCGTCAGGATGCCCAGCCAGCCATAAGGGTAGATCTTCTGAAACTCCTTGCGCGCCGCGGCCGGGATGGCCTGGCGGCTGGGGCCGTGGAAGCCGTCGCAGCCGGCGATGAAATCGCAGGTCAGCATAGCCGGCGTGCCATCGGCCTGGGCGTAGGTGATGAACGGCCGGTCGCTGACGATGTCATGCAGCGCCACGTCCTTCACGCCGAAATGGATTTCCGCGCCTTGGGCCAGGCGGTGGGCCACCAGGTCCTTGATCACCTCATGCTGGGGATAGACCGTCACCTTCTTGCCGCCGGTCAGCTCCACCATGTCCAGGTGATGGCTTTGCCCCTTGAAGCGCAGGGTGATGCCGGTATGGAAATGGCCCTCGCGCATCATGCGCTCCCCCACGCCCAACTGGTTCATCAGATCGACAGTCCAGTTCTCCAGCACCCCGGCGCGGATGGTGCCCTCGATCTCTTCGCGGCTGCGGGATTCGAGAATGACGCTGGCGATGCCGTGCCGGTGCAGCAGTTCCGACAGGAACAGCCCGGCGGGACCGGCGCCGATGATGCCGACCTGGGTGCGGATCTTGGGTGTTGCGACCATGGGGTGGGCCCTCCCGAGCCTGGGATTCTTATCCTGGACCGCCTGTATCAGGCCGGCCGACCCCGGAACGATAGGGGTGGGCAAGGCCGTCCTGGAATGGACGGGGGTTCACAAAAATTGGATTTTTTCGCAACAATCGCCCAAGATAACCGTCTGCCCACCTAACAGGGCGGGGCACTAGAACCATCGAGCCTATCGATACATGTTATCGGCCATATCGATCTATTCTTGGCATTTTTCCACCACGCCGACGCGGCGGTCATGAGCCGTCCGGACATCCCCGTCTTTTCCCTGTATGGCGAGGCGCCGGCTACGGCCGAGGACCGCTTCCTGCATGTGGAGCTGATTGAGGACCGCAGCAGCTTGGTGGATTGGCGCATCCGCCCGCACCAGCATGGCGACCTGGTGCAGTTCCTGGCCATCCGCGAAGGGGCGGGGCAGGTGCAGGCGGACCAGCGCACCTGGACCTTCGATGGGCCCACCCTGATCTTGGTGCCGGCCGGCGTGGTGCATGGCTTCGCCTTCGCCCGCGGCACCATAGGCTGGGTCGTCACCCTGTCCGACCGCATCCTGCGCGGCTTGGCCCAGCGCGATCCCGCCTTCGCCATTCTGGCCCGGGAACCCTCCTGCCTGGATATGGCGGGGCAGGGGCAGGCCTTCGCCGCCGTGCTGGCCGCCGCCGCCGGCATCCTGGGTGAATTGCGCGGCCAGGGTGCCGGCCACCGCGCGGCGGCGGAGGGGCATATGCTGCTGCTGCTGGCCGCCATGCTGCGGGTGGCGCGCCCGCCCGAGGCGATGAGCACCGCGGCCGGCGGCCGCTCCGGCCAGGTGGCGCTGGTGGCGGCCTTCCGCGCTCTGGTGGAGCGGCACTACCGCAGCCACCGGCCGCTGGACGCTTACCTGACGGAGTTGCGCACCTCCTCCTCCACCCTGCGCGCCGCCTGCCTGGCGGTTACGGGGCGCCCTGCCATCGGCCTGATCCAGGATCGGCTGATGACCGAGGCCAAGCGCCTGATCCTCTACAGCGGCCAGACCATTGCTGCCGTGGCCTATGAACTGGGCTTCGAGGATCCGGCCTACTTCTCCCGTTTTTTCAACAAGCAGAGTGGCGAGGCGCCGCGCGTCTGGCGACGGCGGCTGATGGCGGAATGGCCGGTTGCCGATACCTCCTCGCTGGAACCGCCGGACCCACTGGCGTCCCCGATCGCTGATACGTAAACAACGGCTTGCCGGGGCCCGCGCCTGGCGCATGCGGCCGCCTGCCGGCTAAATGATTTTGATTCTTAACGGTATGGATGTTGCGCTTAATCCGGTAGTCGCGGCCGCCCAGCAGGGGCGGCCTGTCGCCTGACAACACGGGGGCGCGAGGGTTCCGATGACCGCATGGCACTTGATCACCGATCAGTTCCCCGTCGAGCAGCGTCGCGATGTATGGCGCGACGCGCTGGAAAAACTGAAGCTTCCACTGGACCATTTGCCAGAAGATGAAGACTTCTTCGCCAAATTGTTGTGCCTGAAGTCGCCTCTTGGCATCGAATTCGCCCGCATCACTTCCTCACCGCAGGAAATATCCGGCCGTCTGATGAAGAAATTGGACGCCGTTTGGCTGATTGTCTTGATCGAGGGCAGCGCCACCTTGACTCATCCGGGTGGTAAACTGGAGCTGGCGCCGCAGGATATCATCTATGGCCAGACGGGAATCCCCGCCTCATTGTCCTTCAGCACCAAATTCCAGGTCCTGTATGCTCTCATTCCCAAGTCGGCCGTCAACCCTCGATTGATAACGCCGCTATCTTTCGGTGTTTTGCATTTGCCGGGGCGGTCAGGAATTGGGCACGTGCTTTCGGGAATGCTCAAGGCTTTGGCAGAAACATTCGGCACGTTGACCGAAGGTCCGCTGCGGCCCATCGACATGGCGCTGTCGGAGTTCCTGATGACGGCCCTGGCCGACAATCCGCAGGTGCAGACGGCGCGCGGTTCGGCCGGCATCCGCTCCATGGCGCTGCAGCGGATCTGCCAGATCATCGAGACGCGGCTCAGCGATCCCGACCTGACGCTGGAGGATGTGGCCAACGAATATGGCGGCTCCGCCCGCTATCTGCAAAAGCTGTTCAAGGAGGTCGACCAGACCTTCAGCGGCTATGTTCGCAACCGCCGGCTGGAACGTTGCCGGCATGATTTGATCAACCCCACCTTCGCCCATCTCGGCATTTCCCAGATCTGCTTCCGCTGGGGCTTCAACGAGGCGGCGCACTTCAGCCGCGCTTTCCGCGACCGGTATGGCACCACCCCGCGCGCCTATCGCCAGTCGGCGGGCTTGGCTGATAACGACAACGGCGATTTCCAGGTGCCGCCTGGCGCGGGCACGGAGGGTACCGCCGCCCGTCAGTTCGCGGAATAGGGCCGGCCTATAAACGGCGACGGCGCCCCATCTGCGGGGCGCCGTTGGACCTTGCGGCGTTGTGGTCCAGGCAGGGCCTCTTAAAGGTCCACCACCAGCATCTCGCTGACCGCCCGGGAACAGCAGGGGGTGAACAGGTGATTGGCCTTATGCTCCGCCTCCGTCAGGACGCAGTCGCGATGCTCCGGCGTGCCGTCCAGCACACCGGTAATGCAGGCGCCGCACACGCCTTCAGCGCAGGAAATGGGCAGTTCCACATTGGCGCCGGCCAGGGCCTCGGCCGCCGTCTGGTTCGCCATGACGGGGATGACGGCACCGGTGGAGCGCAGGCGCAGCAGGAAGGGGCGGTTGGCCCCGGCATCGGTCCCAGGCTCGGCGGCGAAGCGTTCCAGGTGGATATGGTCGGCCGGCCAGCCCAGGCCCTCGGCCGTGGCGGTGGCTGCGTCCAGCAGGGCGGCGGGACCGCAGAGATAGAGATGGCGCCCCGGGGCGGGTGGGCCGATCAGGACGGCCAGATCGGGCCGCCCTGTTTCCGCCGTCACGTGCAGGTGCAGGTTCCCCGGTCCCACTGCCTGGCGGGCGGCGTTCAGCAAGGCGGCGCGGTCGCGTTGGCGCACCAGGTAATGCAGCGTGACGCCGCCATTCCCCGCCAGGTGCGACGCCATGGACAGCAGGGGCGTGATGCCGATGCCGCCGGCGATCATGACATGCGACGTCGCCCCGGCCGCCAGGGTGAACAGGGCGCGGGGCCGGCGAATGCGCACGGTGTCGCCCGCCGCGACTGTGTCGCACAGGGTGCGCGATCCGCCGCGTCCCTCGGCCTCCCGCTGCACGGCGATGCCATAGCGGCAGGTGTCGGCCGGCGCGCTGTACAGGGAGTACTGGCGCGTCAAGCTGGCGCCGTCCGCTGGCCCCTCCACCGCCACATCAATGTGCGCGCCGGGCTGGAAGGACGGCAGGGGGGCGCCCGCGGGGTCGGCCAGGTCGAACAGGAAGACGTCGCCCCCGTCCCGCACCTTGGCGGTGACGCGCACGGGGAACCAGTCATCGGCGCCGGTCATCGTCCCATACCCCCGTCAGGCGGCCAGGTCGCCGAAGGCGACGGTCAGCATGCTGAGCGATCCGTGTTCCACCCGGTCGTTGACCAGGGTGACGGCATCGCCCGGCTGGCGGGTGCCCAGCACATAGAGGAAGGGCAGGAAATGGTCGGGTGACGGGATGCTGGCTGCGGCGTCCGGCCCGGCCTTCTGGAAGTCGATCATGGGCTGGGGCGTGTCGCTGGCGATGCACTGCTTCACCAGGTCGTTGAAGCGGGCGGCCCAGGGATAGGGCGGGGTGCTGGGGTCCCAGTTCATGCGCCCCAGGTTGTGGACGACATTGCCGGTGCCCACGATCAGCACGCCCTCGTCGCGCAGGGCCGCCAGTCGCCGCCCCACCTCGAAATGGTGGGCGGCCGGCTGGGTTCCGTCCATGCTCAGTTGCACCACGGGAATGTCGGCCTTGGGGAATGCCTTCACCAGCACCGACCAGGTGCCGTGGTCCAGGCCCCATTTCTGGTCCTGGATCACGGGCAGGGGCGCCAGCACCTCCGCCACGCGCTTGGCCAGCTCCGGGCTGCCTGGTGCGGGATAACGCACGTCGAACAGCGCCTGGGGGAAGGCGCCGAAATCATGGATGGTGGGCGGCCGTTCCATGGCCGTCACCGCCGTGCCCCGGGTGTACCAGTGCGCGGAGATGACCAGGATGGCCTTGGGCGCGCCCAGCAGCCGCCCGATCCTGTTCCATTCCCGCGTGCAGACGTTGTCCTCCAGGGCGTTCATGGGGCTGCCATGGCCGAAGAAGATGGTGGGTAGGCGGTTAGTGGTCATTTTCTAGTCCCTCAGGCGGCGGGCACCGGCGTCCGCCGGCTTGCCTTATCCTCGCCTTTCAGTCCGCTACGCTCCCCGAAAGGTCCGGCGGCTGCGGTCGCAGCCTAGCGGCACGAGATGGACCTCATGCCGCACTTTATCAGGTTCAGGCGGTGGGCTTCACGCGGGCCCAAGTGTCCTGGTAGCGGCGCACCAGCCAGCCGTTGAATTCCCGCTGCGCCTGTTCCTGCCAGGAATAGCGGCCGCGGATGGCGTGGCGGGAGCGCAGGCCCACCTGCACCATCTCATCCACATGCAGATCCTGGGCGATGATGGCGGCGGTGGAATGCTTGTTCATCGCCAGCTTGTCGTCGAACAGCGGATCCTCCATCGCGCCCGGCGCCACCAGATAGCCCTGATCCATCAGGTGCGTCTCCGCCCCGTCCGCCCGCAGGATCAGGTAGATGATCATGTCGCTGGTGATGACCAGGGACAGGGTGGGCGGCACGTTGACGAACAGCATGCGGTTGCGCTCCGCCTCCCCCAGCGCGGGGAAGACCGGCAGGATGGCCTTCTGCGTGGGGTTGAAGCTGGCGTCGGCGTGCAGGGTGCCGTTGGTGCGGTAATAGCCCGCCGTGTCGGCCGGCAGGTCGTCGGGAAAGGCGGCGAGGCGCGAGGGCACGAAGTCATGCAGGGCGCCGCCGTGCAGGCGGTTGGCGTGATAGCCGTCGTTGTTGTTCTCGAACATCACCTTCCAGTTCCAGGGGAACTTGATGTCCCGATCCGGGGCCGGGCCGTTCAGCGTCGCCATGGAATAGGGCGCCATCACCCCCTCCAGCGCCGCCAGCCGGGGGGCCAGGGCGGGGGCGTCCAGATCGAAGTTGACGAAGATGAAGCCGTGCCAGACCTCGACCTTGAACTGGGGAAGCTTGATGTCCTTCTTGTCGAAGTTACAGGTTTTCTCCATGGCCGGCGCGCCGATCAGCTGGCCGTCCAGCCCGTAGGACCAGTGGTGGTAGGGGCACAGGAAGGCGCGGGTGTTGCCCTGCCCCTCCGCCACCAGCATGGCGCGGTGCTGGCAGACGCTGGACATGGCGCGGATCACGCCGTCCCGGCCACGCGCCACCACGATGGGTTCATCGATGATGCTGGTGGTGAAGTAGTCGCCCGTCTCCTTCACCCAGGATTCCCGCCCCACGCATAGCCATTCGTGATTGAACAGCGCCTCTTTCTCGAACTCATAGAATTCGCGGTCTGTGTAGCACAGCGGCGGCAAGGTCTCCGCCGCCTCCACGCCCAGGGCCGAACTGTCCAGGCCGCTGAAAAAGGCGTCATTCAGGAAAGAGTGCTTCATCGTTTGAACCCCCACGCCATGCCCCTTGTTTGTCTGATCGTCGCGGCGTCAGTCCTCGCGCGGCGGGAACACGCCGCGGGGAATGCGCACATGGATGCCCTGGGTGCCATCTACCACCTGGGTAACGCCAAAGTCGGCGGCGATGCTCATCAGCGAATAGGCGTCGTCGCGGCTCAGGTTCTGCTGCTCGGTCAGCAGCTTCAGCATGTCGACCGAGGCGTTGCGCATGGCCACGTTCAGGTCGGGGTCGAAGCCGTGGACGATCCAGCAGTCTGGCGTTTCCAGCAGCGGAGAGGGGAAGCGGAAGTCCTTGCGCAGGAAGACCTGGAACATGACGTTCAGCGACGCCTCGATGGCGGTCCCGCTCAACTCGCCATCGCCCTGCGAGACGTGCGGGTCGCCGATGGAGAACAGCGCGCCGTCGACCTGGACGGGATAGTACATCGTGGCGCCGGCGCCGATGCGCCAGTTGTCGATGTTGCCGCCGTGCAGGCCGGGCGGGATGGTGCTGACGCGGCCGGCCACGTCCGGTGCCACGCCGGCCGTGCCCAGGTGCGGGCGCACCGGCACGCGCACGCCGGGCAGGGCCTGCTGCCGGTCGCATTCCGGGCAGTTGGTGATCTTGCCCGGCACGTCGTAGCGGCCGGGAAAGTCATAGGCGTAGAGGGCGTGGGCCTGCTGGCTCATGGCGTCGATCTCATAGATCGTCACCCGCTCCTTCTCCCCCATTTCCTTGAACAGGTGGCCCCAGTTGGCCGCCAGGTTGGAGCCGTAGCGGGTGCGGGGCGTCATCTTCAGGTAATGGACCTCCAGCATGTCGCCGGGCTTGGCGCCCTCGACATAAATGGGGCCGGTCATGATGTGGACGCCCGGGTTGCGGTCGGCCTCGGGGATTTCCTTGAAGATGCGGGCCACCGCCTCGTCCATCATCAGGTCCGGCGCGTCGCCGGCGTGGTGGGTGATGGCCTCGGCCTGGATGATGTCGCCGCTCTTGACCGTCAGGGCCGGCGCCTGGTCGGGGGTGAAATAGCCCCAATGCACGGTGCGCGGCGTGGCCGGCAGCAGGTGCAGCGTCGGCCGGATCTTGTGCCGTTCCGCCGCAGCGGCGCGATCCAATTGAACGGTCATGGGTCCCCCTGGTTCAAGCGTCGGGGCGGCCCCGCCGGGGGCGCCCTCATGGGGAAAACCTTAGGGCCGCCCGGTGCGGCGATCTTGCCTGCACGCGCATGGCCGCTTTCGTCAGCACGCCGCCGCCGTCCCATGGCTCCGCCCGGGCAAGCTTTCATGCGTTAATCGGCAAGAGCGGGGGGAACGGGGCCGCCTATGATCCCCCCTCGACAGCACCCGCGCACAGGGGCGGGGCCAGGCAAAGCATGGGGCAGGGGATAGGGCATGACGACGCACGACACGGCGCTGGCGGTTTCCGATGATGAGGCCGCTGCCATCACCAGGGCCATCGACCGGGACGAGCTGGTGAAACTGGTGCTGGACCTGTGCGGCATCCCCTCGCCCATGCGGCAGGAGCGCCGGGCCGGCGAATTCGTCCACGGCTGGATGGCGGAGAACGGCTTCGCCCCGCGCAAGGCCGGGCTGATGGAACACCGCTTCAACGTCATCGGCACCTATGGCGGCAAGGGCGACGGACCCAACCTGCTGTTCACCAGCCACCTCGACACCGAAAGCCCGTTTTATGATGAGACGGACCAGTACACCTATCGCCCGGAAACGGTGGCGGATCCGCAATGGCTGGGTGTCTGGCTGGAGGGGGAAACCTTCTTCGGCCATGCCGTGGGCAACGACCGCGGCCCCATGGCCTGCTTCCTGATGGCGGCCAAGGCCCTGAAGAAGGCGGGCATCGACCTCAGCGGCCTCATGTACCTGACCGCCTGCCCGGGCGAGATTGGCCCCGAACCGGCGGAGGAGCGGGGCGGCGTCGATTATCTGGGCAAGGAACTGGGCGCTTGCTACCTGATGTCCCACGGCGGGGTGGCGCCGGACTACGTCATCTCGGCCGAGGGCACGGACTTCGGCGTCAACTGGACGGCGTGCGGCTATGCCGACTTCCGCGTCACGATTTATGGCCAGGGGGTGTTCACGCCCCTGCTGACCCATCCCGAAGCCCTGGCCGACCATCCCAGCCCCCTGGTCAAGGTGGCGCCGGCCATCGAGATCATCCAGCGCTGGGCGCGGGAGTATGAGGTCAAGCACCGGTACGAGGGGCCGGGCGGTACCGCCGTGCCCAAGGTGCAGATCGGCGCCATCCGGGGCGGCACGCCGCAGGCCATGGGGGCGGCGAGCGAGGTGTGCAACGTCTATGTCCAGGTGGCGCTGACCCCGGTGCAGACCATCGCCGCCGTGGATCGCGACCTGAAGCGCGCCTTCCGAGAGGCCGGCTTCGGCGACGTCAAGATCCAACCCTACACCGTGCGCCATGGCTTCACCGCCGACCCGGACGCGGTGCGGCCGTTGCGGATGGCACTGGACCATGCCCATGGCCGCGTGCGGGGCGGGCCGCAGCCCATCAGCAATTCCGTCTATTCCAGCATGTGGCGCGACCACAACGTCTTCAACATGAACCGCATCCCGTCCGTGACCATGGGGCCGCGCCGCTGGCGGCCCAGCATCGACGACCTGGTGGACTGCACGCGCCTGTACGCCATGGCGGCGTTGGCGCTGTGCGGCCGGGCGCCGTGAGGCGGGATGCCGGCATGCCGGTGCCGGACCTGCTGGTGCTGGGCGGCGACGTCGTCACCATGGACGCCAGCCGCACGGTCTGGTGCCAGGGCGGGGTGGCGATCGCCGACGGCGGGATCATCGCCGTGGACAAGGCCGAGGCGCTGCGGGCGCGCTGGCCGGCGGCAGCGGTGCTGGAGGCCGGCGGCGGCCTGATCACGCCGGGCCTGGTCAACGCGCACCAGCATCTGACGGGGGACCCGCTGGTGCGCAGCCTGATCCCCGACCGGCAGTCGTCGGACGAGTCCATTTTCGGCTGGGCGGTGCCCATCCATGGCGCACACACCGCCGATGATGATGAGCTGTCGGCCACGCTCACCGCCGTGGAATCCCTGAAATACGGCACCACCACGCTGGTGGAGGCCGGCACCGTGGCCCATCCCTTCCGCGTGGCTGCCGGCTTGGCCCGCGCCGGGATTCGGGCAGCGGTGGGCTGCTGGGGCTGGGACGTTTCCGACGCCCCCTACGCCGCGCCGACGGATGAGGTGCTGGCCCGCCAGGCGGCCGTGCTGGATGGTCTGCCGCGAGGCGGGCTGGTGGAGGGGTGGGTGACCCTGGTGGGGCATGACCTCGCCAGCGATGCCCTGCTGGCCGGTGCCGCCGAGCTGGCACGCCGGCGGGGCGTGGGCATGACCATGCACATCTCCCCCACCGAGGCCGATGGGGCGGCCTATCTGCGACGGTCGGGCCGGCGGCCGCTGCTGCACCTTGCCGACCTGGGCGTGCTGGGTCCGCACCTGCTGCTGTCACATGCCGTCTGGCTGGACGATGCCGAGATGGACGCCCTGCTGGCCAGCGACACGGCCGTGGCCTATTGCCCTTGGGCCTATCTGCGTCTGGCCCAGGGCGTCAGCCGGGCTGGGCGCCATGCGGAGATGGTCTTGCGCGGCGGGCGGGTGGCGCTGGGTTGTGACGCGCCCAACGCCGGCGACCTGCCGGACATCCACCGGGCCGCCGCCCTGGCCGCCGGCCTGGCCCGGGACATGAGCTTGGACGCCTATCGTTTCGGTGCCGATACGGCCTTCGCCCTGGCCACCATCGGCGGGGCGCGGGCCATCGGCATGGCCGACCGCATCGGCTCGCTGGAGGTGGGCAAGCGGGCCGATCTGGTGGTGCACGATCCCCGTTCCGCCCCCTTTCTTGTGATGGGCGATCCCGCCCTGCATCTGGTGTGGGGCACCGACGGCCGTTCCGTCCGCGACGTGGTGGTCGACGGCCGTATCGTCGTGCGGGAAGGGCGCTGCCTGACGGTGGATGAGGACGCCCTGCGGCAGCAGGCGCGCGCATCTCAGGCGGCGCTGCTGAGTCGCGCCGGCCTGACCCCGCGCCCGGTGTGGCCCTCACGCTGATTGGTTAATTTTCAGGCAAATTTAAGATCGCTGTTTTTTTAGGCGATAGAACCGTTAAGTGTGCCTATCATCACAGTGGGCAAACGTTTTCGGCATGAATTTGTTCGCCTGTTGGCAAGCGCGGCGACCGCATCGGCTGATAGCGTTTCGGTGATGACTTACACCCATGAGCCGGGGAGTTTCCTGATGCGGCGAGAGTGGTTGGTCTTGGCGGCGGTGTCGTTGAGCTTCTTTTTCCTCAACGCTGCGACGTTCGCCTCGCTGGGCGTGGTGCTCTACACCATGGTCGGCGAACTGCACTGGTCCTTCAAGGCGGCCGGTTTCAGTTTCTCCCTGCTGGGCATCGCCTGCGGCTTGTCCAGCGTCTTCCCCACCACGCTGATGAAGCGCATCGGCCCCCGCTACACCATGGCCCTGGGTGGGCTGGTGCTGGTGGCGGCCTATATGCTGGCCTCGTACACCCACGGCCTGCTGGCCTTCTACGCGGCCATGCTGCTGCTGGGCCTGGGCTATTCACTGACCGGCAACGTGCCGGCCATCTATGCCATCGCCTGCTGGTTCCCGCGCCGTTCGGCCCGCATGATCGGCCTTTACCTCATGATCGGCGCCTTCGGCGGCGTGGTGGGGCCCCCGCTGGCCCGCGCCATCGTCGCGTTCAGCGCGGACTGGCGCGTCTACTGGATGGAGATGGCCGGCGTCGCCGTGGCCGTCACCCTGGTCAACCTGCTGTGCCTGCGCGACCGCGCCATTGAGGCCGATCCGCCGGCGGGTGCCAAGGGGGCGCCTGCGAGCCCGGCAGAAATCGCCGCGACGGGCTGGACGTACCGCAGCGCCATCGCCACGCCGCAGTTCCTGGCCGTTGCCGCCTCCATGACCATGACCATGGCCTGCGTCACCACCATCAACAGCGTGGCGCTGAACCATCTGGGCATCCTGGGCGTGGCGCCCGACACGGCGGCTTTCGCGCTGGCCGCCATGGCCCTGGTCATGACGGTGGCCAAGGGCGTGGCCGGTCCGCTGTGCGAGATCATGTCCACCCGGCGGCTGCTGGTCCTGGGCCTGGCGCTGCAGGTGGTGGGCATCGCCCTGTTCGCCCATGCCGGCACCCTGGTCGGCATCGGCGCCTTCGCGCTGGCCTTCGGCATCGGCTGGGGTGTGGCCTACCTGGCCGCCAGCGTCCTGCTGCTGGAATATTTCGGCAAGGACATCGGGTCCCAGGTGCTGGGCATGGTGTGGACCATCACCACCGTGGCGGCGGCGGGGCCGGTGGCGGCCGGCGCCATCGCCGACCAGATCGGCACCTTCGCCCCCATCTTCTATCTTTACGCCGTGCTGATGGTGGCGGCCATCGTTCCCCTGATGCTGCTGGGGCGGCCGATGCTGGCCGGCACCGGCCCTTTCGCCCGGCGAGGGGCCGAGCCGGATGACGGGTCCCAGGGCGCCGTCGCCCAAGTGCCCGCAAGCTGAACACGTTTAAAGAATAACAACATTAAATCTGGCGATGTGGGCGCCACCCGTGGCAAAGGCTGCGGGTGGTGCCCGCGCGTCTGGCGGTAAAAGCAAAATAATGGACTGTGGCAGGGGTGCATGGTGGGCATGGGGAATGGTGAATTCAGGCAAATTCCCGGGCGTCCTGTAACAAGAATACTTCGCGGGATGCCCGCATGCTTGTCCTCAAGACGATGCACATCGTCATCTACCAAAGAATGGGGGTCGGGCATGTTGAGAGATGTGAAGCTGCGCTATTGGCAAGGATTCCTGGCGGCCGCGATGATGACGGCCGCCTCCGCCTACGCCCAAACCCCGCCGGCCCCCGTGGACGCCCCGGCCGGTGCCGCCGGCGACGCCGAGCTGGACGCGCTGGAACCCATCATCGTCACGGCGGAGAAGCGCCAGGTCGACCTGCAGAAGGCCGCGCTGTCCGTCACCGCCGTTTCCGCCGACACGCTGGAAAAGGGCAACGTCACCGGGCCGCTGGGCCTGAACGGCTATGTCCCGGGCCTGCAGATCACCCCCAGCGGCGGGTCTGAGGTCATCGTCTCCATCCGCGGCGTGGGCTCGCAGACGCCGGAGAACTTCTTCACCCAGCCGGGCGTCTCCTTCCATATCGACAACGTCTACATCCCCAACAACATCGCGCTGAACCTAGGCTTCCTGGACGTGGACCATGTCGAGGTGCTGCGCGGGCCGCAGGGCACCGTGTTCGGGCAAAGCTCCACCGGTGGCGCCATCAACGTCATCAGCAAGCAGCCGGAGCTGGGCAAGCTGTCGGGCGACGCGACCGCCACCTTCGGCAACTACAGCTATGCCATGGGCAAGGCCGCGCTGAACGTGCCGGTGGGCGACACGGCCGCCATTCGCGCCGTGGTGCAGAAGACCAGCCACGATGGCTATTCCACCGCCACGGGCGTGCCCGGCGGCTATGACCTGGATGACGCCAACAACGTGAACTACAAGCTGTCGGGCCTGTGGCAGCCGACCGACAACCTGACCGTCACCCTGACGGGCCAGCATTTCGACGACGACCACCATGGGGCTGCCCTGAAGGCGCTGGACGATCCCAACAGCGACCCGCGCCAGGTGACGCAGGACTATCCGGCCAAGTTCAAGCTGGCCATGGATGTCGACACGCTGACGGTCAACTATTCCCTGCCGTTCGCCAACCTGAAGTCCATCAGCAGCTATCAGTACATGGATGCCAAGCAGTCGTTCGACAGCGACCGCAGCACCGTGGCGCTGTTCGGCGGCTATGACACCGTGGCGGCCTGGAACACCAAGAGCCGCGCGATCATGGAGGAGGTGACGCTCAGCTCCAATCCCGGGACCGACCTGGAGTGGATCGGCGGCGTCTTCTACATGCATTCCCACAGCAGCCAGTACGTGGTGGAATACAAGGGCACCAACGGCAGCGATCCCACGCCGGTGCTGCCCACCAACACCTCGCCGGCCGCCCTGCCAGCCAACCTCAGCTATGAGAACCTGTCGTCGGTGGACCGCGACAGCGTGGCGCCCTTCGTGCAGGCGACCTATCACCTGACCGACCGGCTGCGCCTCACCGGCGGCGTGCGCTACAATGTCGACCAGTATGACGGCTGGGGCTCCGACTACTATGGCAAGCCGTCGCCCCGCTCCACCAACGTCTACGCCCTGACCGGTAAGGCCGAGACCGACTTCGACCTGACGCCGGACAACATGGTCTATGCCAGCTGGTCGCGCGGCTATAAGCCCGGCGGCGTCAATACCGGCACCACCAGCGCTATGGTCGTCTCCGGCAGCTATGACAAGGAAACGGTGGACAGCTTCGAACTGGGGTCCAAGAACCGCTTCCTGGCCAACCACCTGAACGTCAACCTGTCGGCCTTCTACTCCAAATACAATAACATGCAGTACATTGAGGAGGATCCGGTGCCCTACAGCGGCGGCATCGGCAACATCCCCCAGGTGAACATGTGGGGTGCGGAGGTCGAGGCGAAGTACCGCCTGCTGGATAACCGGCTGGAGCTGGGCGCCAACCTGACCCTGATGGATGGCGAGATCCCAGACAGCTATCTGGCGCTGGACCGGCGCCTGGCCGATGCGGCCGCTGCCAAGGCCGTGGCCGCCGGCGTGACATATCCTTATAGTGCTCAGTGGTTCGCCATCCGTGCCGCCCAGTCCATCAACGTCAAGGGCAACACCCCGCCCGACATGCCGGGTGCCGCCGGTGGCGTCAACGCCAGCTGGCAGCAAACCCTGGGCGCATACGGTACCCTGGTGTCGCGGGCCGAGCTGCTGTTCCGCAGCGACTACCAGGCGCGGGTGTTCAACGAGGCCGGGACCGATCACGTGCCGTCGTACAGCCAGGTGAACCTGTTCTTCGAATACACCCCGCAAAGCGGGCCGTGGCGGGCCACCTTCACCGTCACCAACCTGCTGGACCGGGCCGGTATCTCCGGGCGCTACACCGACCCTTACGGCAGCGGCGTGGTCAGCAACCAGTACATCCCGCCGCGCCAGATGCTGTTCAGCGTCAATTACTCGTTCTAAGGGAGGCCTGGTTCCATCATGACGCAGACGACCGAACTGAAGCGCGCGCCCTTGCCCTCCGATGCGGGCGGCAAGGACCTGGGCATCTTCCTGCCCATCGCCAACGGCGGCTGGATCCTGTCCTCCTCCGCCCCGCGCATCGACGGCTCCTACGCTTACAACCGCCGGGTGGCCCAGCTGGCCGACGGTGCCGGCTATGACTTCATCATGGCCATGGCCAAGTGGCGCGGCTACGGCGGCGCGACCGAGCATTGGCGCTATGCCATGGAAAGCCAGATGATGATGGCCGGCCTGGCGGAGGTGACGAAGGAGGTCAAGGTGTGGGCCACCGTCCACACCCTGCTGCAGAATCCGGCCGTGACGGCCAAGATGATCATGACCCTGGACCACATCAGCCAGGGTCGCGCCGGCCTGAACGTCGTCAACGGCTCGTACAAGGGCGAGTTCGAGCAGATGGGCGCCTGGCGGGATGAGCTGGACCATGACGAGCGCTACACCTTCGCCGAGGAATGGGTGCACGCCATCAAGCGGCTGTGGACCGAGGACACGGTCGATTACCAGGGCAAGTACGTGACCCTGACGGACTGTCAGTCCGATCCCAAGCCCTTCTTCCGGCCCTTCCTGGTCTGCGCCGGATCCAGCAAGCGGGGCATGGCCTTCACCATCAATGAGATGGACGCCATCTTCCTGTCCGGTTCCAGCAAGCAGGAATTGGCCAAGAACAGCGGCATGGCCAAGGCCATGGCGAAAGAGGCCGGCCGCAGCATCAAGACCTATTCCATGATGACCCTGGTGCTGGGCGATACGGACGCGGAAGCCGAGGCCCTGGCCGCCCGATATGTCGAGGGCTTCGACGAGGGCGCCTGGCGCGGCATGATGAAGGCCTACGGCTTCCTGGACGTGGAGATCGGGCGCCAGAACGACTTTACCACCAAGGCCAAGTCCGGCTTCATGTCCAGCCACCTGGTGGGCGCACCCGCGACGATCGCCGCCAAGCTGATCGACATGCTGGGCGGCTGCGACCTGGATGGCATGATGCTGATCTTCCCCGACTACATCACCGGTGTGCCGCGCTTCGCCCAAGAGGTGCTGCCGGCCATCCGTGAGGCCTTTCCCACTAAGGTGTGACGCGCCATGGACAACGGCATCCGCGAGTATCAGAGCTTCCGCGTGAAGCCCAGCGCCGTGGCGCTGGGGGCGGAACTGCTGGGCATCGATCTGTCGCAGCCGCTGACGGACCTGCAGGTGGCGGAGGTGAAGGACGCCTTCGCCCGTTACCAGGTCATCTTCTTCCGCGACCAGCAGGCCCTGACGCATGAGGCCCACAAGGCCTTCGGCCGGCATTTCGGCCACCTCGCCATCCATTCCGCGGTGGCCGGCATCGACGGCCATCCGGAGATCGTGGCCATCCACGCGGACGCCAATTCCAAGTACGTCGCCGGGGAGAACTGGCACAGCGACCTCAGCTGCGACGCGGAACCGCCGCTGGGCAGCATCCTTTACATCCACACGCTGCCGCCGGTGGGGGGCGACACCTGCTTCTCCAGCATGTATGCCGCCTACGACGCGCTGTCGGACCGCATGAAGGCCTACCTGGACGGTCTGACGGCGGTGCACGACGCCAACCCCGTCTATCACGCGCTGTTCAAGGATTACGACAAGCGCTACCCCTGCAACAGCCACCCGGTGGTGCGCACCCACCCGGTGACGGGGCGCAAGTGCCTGTTCGTGAATTCCTCCTACACCACCCGCATCGAGAGCGTGCCGGAGGAGGAGAGCAAGGCCGTGCTGGGCCTGCTGTTCGACCATGTGAAGAACCCGAACTTCCAGATCCGCTTCCGCTGGGAACCCCACTCGGTGGCCTTCTGGGACAACCGCGCCGTGCAACACCTGGCGGTGTGGGATTACTTCCCCAACGTCCGTTCCGGCTTCCGTGTCACCGTCGCCGGGGACAGGCCCTACTGATGCCGACCATTCCGAAAGAGGGCGTGCCGGCAAAGGGCGTCCCAGTTGGGGCCGTGACCGTCACCGTGACGCTGGACCCGCCGGTGCCGGCGGCGGCGCTGGCGCCCATGATCCGGCCGGACCGCACGGCCCTGCTGGTCATCGATCCGCAGGTGGACTTCATCGCGCCCGAAGGCGCCATCGGCCAGGCGGGTCTGGACCTGGGCGTGGTCGAGCCGACGCTGGACCGCATCCGCCCGCTGCTGGCCGCCGCCCGCGCCGCCGGGGTGTCACCCGTCTTCATCCGCGTGATCACCCGGCCGGAAACGGATGGCACGGCCCTGAAAGCCCTTTATGAGCGGCGGGGCTGGCCGGCGGAGGCGGTGGGCATCTGCCGCGCCGGCACCCCCGGCGCCGACTATTACGGCGTGGCGCCGGAGAGCGGGGAGATGGAGGTGGAGAAGGTGCTGTTCTCCGCCTTCGCCGGCACGGATTTCGAGGCGCGGCTGCGGGCGCGGGGCATCGACACCCTGGTGGTCTGCGGCTTCACCACCGAATGCTGCGTCGACTGCACGGTGCGCGATGCGTTCCATCGCGACTTCCATGTCTTCATCGTGGCCGACGCCTGCGCTGCGTATGAGCCGGCCCTGCACTGGGGCGCCCTGCACGCCCTGTCCAAGAACTGCGCCCTGCTGGTGGAAAGCGCGGACGTGGCGGCGGCCTGGAATCGGGTGTGACGCCGTCCATTGAACAAGGGGCTGGAGCCAAGCGCGTTCCCGGTTGAGCGCGCTTGGCTTCCGTCGTGGGCGTCACGCCTGGAAATCGGTGTCCACCGACACGGCCCGCCAGGCCTCGATATCGGCCAGCTGGCGGGTCAGCTTCATGGTCGCGTAGCCCACGGCGTCCTCGCCCAGCAGCAGGCGCAGGGGCGGGGTTTCCGCGTCCAGGGCCTTCAGGATGGCCAGCGCCGCGCGGGCGGGGTCGCCCCGCTCCTGGCCGGCGTGGCTGGCCAGGATACGCTTGCATGCGCCGACGGTGGCGTCGTAGTCGGCGGCCAGGTCGGGACGGTCCGTGTCCGCCGCGCTGCGCTTGCGCGAGCGGCCGGCGAAGTCGGTGCGGAAGCCGCCGGGCTCCACCATCGTCACCTTGATGCCCAGGGGCGCCACCTCCTGCGCCAGGGTCTCGGTGATGCCCTCCAGCGCGAACTTGCTGCCGGAATAAAGGCCCAGGCTGGGCCAGCCTACCAAGCCGGAGACGGAGGTGATGTTGACGATGTGCCCGGCCCGGCGGCCGCGCATATAGGGCAGCACGGCCTGCATCATCGCCAGCGCGCCGAAGACGTTGACCTCGAACTGGGCGCGGGCATCGGCCAGGCTGGTTTCCTCCACGCCGCCCACCAGGCCATAGCCGGCGTTGTTGACCAGGATGTCGATGCCGCCCCCACCGATGCCGCCGCCCCCGCCCATGCCACCGCTGTCGGCCTCCACCGCCGCGGCCACGCGGTGCGCCGCCGTCTCGTCCGTCACGTCCAGGATGGGCGCGCGGGCCAGATCCGGCGCCAGGGCGCGGAAGGCGTCGGCGTCGGCCTCGCTCCGCACGGTACCCCATACCCGCTCGCCCCGGTCCAGCGCCGCTTGGGCCAGCGCCCGGCCGAAGCCCGAACTGACGCCGGTGATCAGCCAGGTGCGCGGTCTTGTCGTCGTCATCAAACGCCCCATCGGTAAAAAAGTGGCCGTGGGATCATGCCCACGGCCAGTCTTCGGAGATCGAACCATCCTGAACCGAAGGTCGGCGACCGCCGACCCCGGAATGAGCACCGCAGGGCGGAACGAGGATAGCCAAGGCCACGGACGTGGCCGCCCGGCGCTTGAGGGAAGTTAAAACGGCCGGTCGCCCTTCACCCACATGCGGTGCATCAGGCGGGTGTACTTCTTGTCGTCGTACAGGGTGCCGGTGTGCAGGGTGCAGCGGTTGTCCCAGATGAGGATGTCGCCCACCTGCCATTTATGGGCATGGACGAAGCGGTCCTGGGTCACGAACGCCACCAGCTCGTCCAGCAGTTCCAGCCCCTGCGGGTTGGGCATACCCACCACTTCCTTCACCGTCCCGGTGCTGACCCACAGGGCCTTGCGCCCGTCGGCGGGATGGGTGCGGATCAGGGGGTGGATGACGTCCGGATTCTCCGCCTTCAGTTCCGGGCTCAACTGGTCCACCCGCAGGTACTGGCGGCTGGTCATGAAGTATTCGTAGCTGTGGTGCAGTTGTAGCCCGTCCAGCTGAGCCCGCCGCTCCTCCGGCAGGGCGTCATAGGCGGCGCACAGGTCGGCCAGCAGGGTGTCCGAGCCTTCGGCCGGCACCTCCACCGCGTACAGCATGGTGCACATTACCGGCTCGGCCTTGTACGAATAGTCGGTGTGCCAGCCCACGCCGTCGTTGTGGGCGCCGATGGGCTTACCGTCCACCACCTTGTTGGACAGGATGTAGACCTCGGGGTGGTCGGGCAGGGTGAACTGCTTCTGGGTGTGCCCCTCCAGGGGACCGAAGCGGCCCAGGAAGGCCTTCAGGCCCGCGGGATCCAAATCCTGGCCGCGCAGCAGAATGGCACCATGGCGGTGGAAGGCCTCCACCACCTGGTCCACTTCCGCCGGCGACGCCGTTTTCAGATCCACATCCAGAATTTCCGCGCCGAAACCGGGCTTCAGGGGGCGCGTGCGCAGGGCTTCGAGGGTTTCCAACAACCTCTCCTCACTACTCCTGTCTCGCGGACCGTCCGATGGGGATGTCCCAGCATCCACGACACCAGGTCCGTCGCGAGTGTGAGGGTAGAGAAGGCCATCCTGCCCGTCTTGTCCAGAACTGCCCGGGAACTTGCCTCAGGCGGCCCATGCCTTGGCGGGCCATGGGGCCCGTGGCATATGCCGGCCACCCATAACCCGCCTGGAGACTGACGATGGCGAAGATCCTTGTCCTTTACTATTCCACCTGGGGCCATGTCGAGAAGATGGCCTACGCCGTGGCCGACGGCGCCAAGTCCGTGGCCGGCACCGAGGTGGTGGTGAAGCGCGTGCCGGAACTGATGCCGCGTGACGTGGCGGAGAAGGCCTATGCCAAGCTGGACCAGGAGGCGCCGATCGCCACCCCGGAAGAGCTGGCGGACTATGATGCCATCATTTTCGGCACGCCCACCCGCTTCGGCATGATGGCGGCCCAGATGCGCAACTTCCTGGACCAGACGGGCGGCCTGTGGGCCCAGGGCAAGCTGATCGGCAAGATCGGCAGCGTCTTCGCCTCCACCGCCACCCAGCATGGCGGCCAGGAAAGCACCCTGCTGTCCTTCCACACCAGCCTGCTGCACCACGGCATGGTGGTGGTGGGCGTGCCCTACGCCGAGCCCCGCCTGGGTGAGTTGGGCGCGGTGCAGGGCGGCACGCCCTATGGCGCCACCACCCTGTCGGCCAGCGACGGCTCCCGCCAGCCGTCGGAAGCCGAGCTGGGCATCGCCAGCTTCCAGGGCGCCCATGTCGCCACGCTGGCGGCCAAGCTGTTCGGCTGAGGCATTGGCGGAAATGAAAAGGCGGGGTTCACGCCCCGCCTTTTCATGCCCCGGGAGTCTCGCGTCAACCCCTGAGCGGCCTGTCGTATGATGGCAGGAACAGGAAGGCGGCGGTGGCGGCCAGCATCAGGCCCTGGATTAGGTGCAGTGCCGGGTCGTAGGACCGGTAGGCGTCGAAGATGCCGTTCATGGCGAAGGGGATCAGCCCCATGCCGACATTGATGCCGCCGTACAGCACGCCGGCGATGGCGCCATAGCTGCGGAAACCGAAATAGCGCGACACCAGGAAGGGCAGGGCGCTGTACTCCGCGCCCAGGCCCAAGCCCATCATGACCCCGGCCGCCACCAGCCAGGGCATGCTGGGCCCGTATTGCAGCAGCAGCAGGCCGCCCAGGCCCAGCAGGTAGAAGGGCACGAGGATCAGGGGCGTGGCGATGCGGTCCAGCACCAGGCCCATCAGCCATTGCACCACGGCGCACACCAGGGCGAAGACGGTCACCACTGTCACCCCGTCGGCCAGGGCGAAGCCCCGCTCCGTCAGCACCGGCACGACGTTGGTGAACATCGCCGTCATGCAGGCGGCACACAGGCCGATGGCCAGGGCCGTGATCCAGAAGGCCCGGGTGCCGACCGCCTGGCGCAGGGTCAGGTCGTTGGCCGGGCCCGTCCCCTTCTCCGCCCGCGCGGGTCCCGCGTCACGCAGGCCGCCGGGCGGCGGGTCCCGTAGAAAGCGCAGCAGGATGGGGAAGCCGATGGCCCCCACCATCAGGGCCATGCCCTGATAGGTCACCCGCCAGTCGAAACGCGACAGCAGCAAGCCGCCGATGATGGGGATGACCGTGGCGCCCAGGCCGTTGCCCACGCCGCCGGCGAAGCCCAGCGCCGCCCCGCGCCCCCGGTCGAACCAGCCGGACACTGCCTTGCTGTAGGTCATGGGCGAGGCGAAGGCGGCAGCGATGTCGGCCAGCAGGAACAGGCCGTAGAACGGCAGCACGCGGGCCGGCGCCAAGGAGAACAGGCCCAGCGCCACCGCGAACGACAAGCTGCCCATCAGGATCAGCCGGCGCGGCCCATAACGGTCGACCAGCGGCCCGGTGGCGAAGGCCATTGCCGCCGCGCAGAGTGCCGCCAGGCCCAGCACGCCGGAGACCTGCGCCCGGGGCCAGCCGAATTCCTTGGAAATGGGGATCAGCACCATGCCGAACACGGTGTACAGCACCGGCGTGGCGCTCATGAAATTGCCCATGGTGGCGGCGAACAGGACGCGGGCCTGGGCCGGCGTCATGCGCGCGGCCGGAACAGGCTCCGCCACGGGGCCGAGGACGGTCATGGCGCTATTCCCCTTTATGAAGGGTGCCGGCATCGGCACCGTCAGGGTCCGGCGGGACCCAACTGCCCAGGGTCCGCAGGGACCCAACTGCCCGTCGCATTTTTATCGGCCCGGCCTGGGTGGCCATGGCCTATGCGTTGCGGTGCAGCATATCAAATGCCGCCCGCTGATCTTGATCAGGGGCGCCTGGGCACTTGCTTGGGGGGAATGGGAAGCGCGGGTGGGAAGCGGCAAGGTGGTGCCGCCGCTTCCCCCGATGGTCAGGGCAGGCGGCCCCGATGGGCGGTTTCGGCCAGGGGGCGGCGGGGGCTGGGGAATTCGCGAGCCCGCAGCGGTTCCGGCAGGGCAGCCGGGTCGCCCTTGCGGCCGATGGCCACGGCCGCCTCGACGCGGAAGCGGTCGCCGGCCCCGGTCACCTCGGTGGCCCGCGCCCGGTCGAAGCCGGCCATGGCGTGGGTGTGCAGTCCCAGTTTCTGCGCCTGCAGGGCCAGAAGGGCCCAGGCGGCGCCGGCATCGAAGCTGTTGGTCGTGGCCGGCACCGGCTCGGTCTGGCCGGGCGCCAGGAACAGGGTGTCGGACAGGACGAAGAGCAGGACGGAAGCGTGTTGCACCCAGGCGGCATTGCGCGGCACCAGGGCGGACAGCAGCACCTCCCATTCCGGGGTGCCGCGGTGGGCGTAAACGAAGCGCCAGGGCTGGGCGTTGAAGGCCGAAGGCGCCCAGCGCGCCGCCTCGAACAGGGTGGCCAGCGTCGCGTCGTCCAACGTGGACCCGTCGAAGGCGCGGGGCGACCAGCGCGCCAGGATGTCGGGGTCGATGGGGTGGTCGGCGGTGCGCTGCGGAACGTCCGTCGTCATGTCTGGGAAGTCTCCATTCAATGCCAAACGCAGGTGGGGCCGGACGCAGGGGCCCGGCGCTATCGCTGAACCATGGAGACTTATCATTCCCCGACGCCGGCCGTACACCGGCCCAGGTGATCCTTCAGCCATGCCCGCGCGCCGGCCAGGCTATGGAAGTCGTCCAGGGCGCGGACCTCGGCGGTGGGCAGGGCCGCCGCCGCCATGTCCGCCAGGGCGCGGCCGGGCCCCAGTTCCAGGATTGTGGTCACGCCACGTTCGGCCAGGGCCTCCAACACGGCCGCCCAATCGATGGTTTCGGCCAGTTGCGCGGCCAACCCGGCCAGCGCCCGGTCCGGCCGCGTCACCAGCGTGGCGCCGCCGGCGGTCATCAGGCGCAGGGCGGGGCTCTTGGCCGGCACCGCCGCCAGGGCCGTGGCGAAGGGCGCAACCGCGCCGGCCAGGCGCGGCGTGTGCGAGGCGACGCGCACGCTCATGGGGCCGGCGCGCGCGGCGCCCGCGTCCAAGGCGGCGGCGCAGAAGGCCTCCGTCGCCGCCCGCGTCCCGCCGACGATGAACAGCCGGCCGGGGTTGACGATCGCGATGGCGCAGTCGAACCGCCGGGCCAGCCGCTCCACCGTTTCGCGCGCCAATCCCCGCACGTGGGCAAGCTGGTCGTCCGGCCCACCGGCCATGTCCATGGCCTTCGCCCGCCGCTCCACCAACACCAGGGTGTCGGTGGGCGACCACACGCCGGCGATGCCCCAGGCCGCCATTTCGCCGACGCTGTAGCCCGCGACGATGGTTTCCGGTGGCGCCCCGTCGGGGAACAGGGCGGCCGCGGCGGCCAGGGCGCGAGCCACGCACACCAGTTGCCCCTCGCGGTTGGCATGCAGCGTCTCCTCCGGCGCCGTCCGGCAGAACTCGGCGGGATCTGTGCCCAGCGGGGCGGTGGCGGCGTCGAAGATGGGACGCGCCGCCGGCTCATCCGCCAGCAAGGTGAAGGTGCCACGATCCTGCCGGCCTTGGCCGGAGCAGAGCAGGGCGAGGCTCACGATTCCAGCGCCTCCGTGAACAGCGCCATGGCCAGTAGGTCGGCGCAGCCGCCGGGGCTGAGATTGCGGGCGACGAAGTCGTCATGGATGGCCTTGGCCGCCCAACGCCAATGCCGACACCCGACGCCGCCGTCCCGCAGGAAGCGCAGGGCCGCCGCCCGCGCGAAGGCCAGCCCATCGATGCCGCCGCGATACAGCAGGTTGCTGTCCTCCACGGTGGCGATCAGCGCCATGCAGGCGTGGACGCGCGCGGCCTCCTCATCGCCCGCCGCCAGGCGGCGCCCCTCCCGCAGGGCCGGGCGCGCGACATCGTAGACCGATGGCATGCCGGCGGCGGCCTCTTCACGGGCGCCGCCGGCGCGGTAGCGGCGCGCCACGATGCCGCCGTGGCTGGCGGCTTCCTGCGGTTTAGCGGTGATTTCGCCGCCCCAGCGCGCGGCGATCAGGATTCCCAAGGGCCGCCGCCAGGCGCAGGCCCCGGCCAACCCCGCCGCCGCCGCCAGTAGGCCCAGGCCGAAAATCGCCCCGCGGTGGGTGTTCACGTTGCCGGTTGCCTGGCGCATCGCCGCCTCCGCCTCCAGCCCGATCAGGCGCAGGCGGTCCATGCCGGCGTCGGCGGCACCGGCCTCGGCCAGGGCAACGAAGTACGGCTCCAGCGTCCGGGCGCTGAGGCGCAACAGGGCCGCGTCCATGTCCTGGTGAGCGCCGGTGTCGATATGGCTGACCAGGCCGGGTTTGGGCCAGGTCTCCACTTCCAGGATCAAGGCCCGCGCCGCCTGCCGGCCGATCCAGTCCGGGCTGGTCCGGTGTTCCGGGCGCAGGGTGGGGGAAGCCGGCCGGGCCGGCGCTGTCTGCGGCATCGTCATGGGAACAGCGCCTCCCGCGCGACCAGGGCTGGCCCGGATCGGGTCTTGAGCAGCAAGTGGGGGGCATCCGACAGCCATTCCCGCCATTGCACGGCGCTGCCATCCAAGGACACCAGTTCCGCGTCCAGGCGCATGGGGGACCCGGCGGCGATGCCGCCCAACGCCGCCGTGATCCGCGCCGCGTCCGCGCCGCTGGCGCAGGTGATCAGCAGATCCAGGTCGGACGCGTCGGTCAGGTAGGGCAGGCCGGTCAGGTGCTGCCACGCCAGGCTGCCGAAACAACGCCAGGACGGATCGGCGCCCAGTAAAGCCTCGATCACCGGCTGCCAGGCGGCGGGGGCCGCAGACCGGGCGTCGCGCAGCAGCGGCGGCGGCGCCACCCGGGCCACGGCGGCGGGGGGACAGGACAGGGCCAGCCGCTTGCGCCCCATGCCCGGCGGCAGGGGCAGGCCCAGCGGGACGGCACCATCGGGGTCGGCGCAGACACGCTGCCGGAAGATGGCGGGGCGGCCCAAATCCGCCCAATCGGCAACCTCCTCCACTAGGCCGGCCACCTGGCCGCGCCACGCCTCGGGGGACAGGTGGACAAGGTCGTGGCGGCGCAGGGTGGCGGGGTCAACCATGGGCCAGCGCCAACCGCTGCACTTCCCGCGCGATCGCGGCGGCCTTTACCCGGCCGCCCCGTTCCAGGCCCCACCCCGCCCGCCCGTCATCATCCCGGGTGACGGCCAGCAGCGCCTTCAGCTGATCGCACAGCGGCCGCGCCGGGTCCCATATCTCCGCGATGGCGCCGGTGGCGAACAGGTTGTCCAGGCCCGGCGCGAAAACGGGCGTGCCGGCCGCCTTTTCCTTCAACACGTCGAGCGACAGCTTGGTCACGCGCGCCATGGACGGCAGGTCCATAACCTCGGGCCAGGCGCCGGGCAGGGCCACCAGCGAGCCGCAGGCGAGGGCGGTGGCGATGAAAGCGCCGGCGGCGCTGCCACCGTACAGCAGCCCGATCGTGCGGTGGCCCGCCTGCTCCGCCCGCCACAACGCCTTGGCCAGGTGGGCCAGGGTTTCGCTGAGGCCCATCAGCTCATCACGGCGGCTCATCCGCTGGCTGCCGGAATCGACCAGGAACAGCAGGGGCGCCGGGTCCGGCCGGGTGGTGATGGACAGGATGTGGCCGGCCAGCGCCAGGGCCTCATCGACGCCGGGGTAGGTCTTGCCGCTGATGCCGACGACGTCCACCGTGGTCTGCGGATCAAGCCGGCCGCTGCCGGTCAGAAGGCCGCCCGCCTCCGTGACGTCATGACCGGCCGGGAAAAGCGAGGAAAGGATGTCAGCGGGCTGCATCGGCGCCCTCCCGTTTGCTGGTCGCGATGGTCAGGAAGGCGCCGGTGTCCAGGTCCGGCACCCCGGCGGGATGGGCAACGCCCAGTCGGGCCCAGACCTCGGCCCCGTCGGCGGCGTCGCCGAAGCGCGCCAGGCGGCGTTCCAGCCGCGCCTGCTCGGCTGCGAGCACCGCCTGGTCGAGGGCGGAGGGCCGTTCCAGGGCCGCCAGCGCGCCGGCGCGGAAGGCCGCGACGTCGTCATCGACGAACAGGTCGGCCCCGCCGATCAGATAGCGATGCTTGCCCCCCATGGTGCGCCAGACCAGCGCCCGGTCGCGGGAATCGAACTCCTCCACGCCCTTGTTGGTCTCGATGACCTCCGGGCCTGAGACGGACAGCCGGCCCTGTTCGGAGATGACCAGGGCGGAGCAGCAGCCGGCGATCAGGCTGCCGCCGCCGTAGCAGCCGGCGCGGCCGCCCAGCAGCCCGACGACCCGCACGCCCTCGGCCCGGGCCTCCAGCGTGGCGCGGATGATTTCCGAGATGGCCAGTTCGCCGGCGTTGGCCTCCTGCAGGCGCACACCGCCGGTGTCGAACAGGATGACCACGTCGCGCTTCAGCTGGCGGGCGGCGCGCAGCAGCCCGGTCAGCTTGGCGCCGTGCACTTCGCCGATGGCGCCGCCCATGAAGCGGCCCTCCTGCGCGGCCGCCAGGACGGGCCGGCCATCCAGCCTGCCGGTGCCGACGATGATGCCGTCGTCCAGCTGGTGCGGCAGGTTGAACAGCCCCAGATGCGGGCTGAACTCCCGCCGCTCGGGGCCCAGGAATTCCGTGAAGCTGCCGAGGTCAAGCAGGTGGGCCAGGCGGCCCCGGGCCGACTCCTCATACCAGCTGTGGCGGGTGGGGGAGGGACTGGTCATTCCGGCTTCTCCATCAGGCGCACCCCCTGGGCCAGGCGCAGCGCCACCGTGTCCGGTCGCGCGCCGCCGTCGTTGACCGTGATGCGCAGGCCGCCCGCCGCCATGCGGGCGGCGAAGTCCGCCGTCACCGCCTGCCAGAGGGCGGCGAAGCCATGGGCCGGGGTGGCGATGTCGATGACGCACCGGTCGGGCGCCGCCCCCCGTTCCAGCAGCACTTCCAGATTGCCGGAGGCGACGACGCCCACCAGGCCGACGGCGCGGGTGCCGCCGGCAGGCCTGGTGGAGCTGAGTTCGTAGCGCAGGTTTTCCATGGGGCGGGCCTCACCAATTGCGGAAGCGGCTGGGCGGCCGGTAGAGCCCGCCCGAGGCGATCATCAGGTCCTTGATGGAATGGGCGACCAGCAGGCTCCGGTCGGCGTCCAGCGGATCGATGCCCAGATCTTCGGGGCGCTGGATGACTTTGCGTTCGCGCAGCCGTTCCACCATCCCGCGGTCGCGGGCGCGCCCTACCTCGGTATAGCCGGCGACGCCCCGGATGGCCTGTTCCCGTTCGTCCTTGTCACGGCACAGCAGCAGATTGGCGATGCCTTCCTCGGTGACGATGTGGGTGACGTCGTCGCCGTAGACCATGACCGGCGCCAGGTCCAGGTCCAGCTTGTCGGCCAGCTCCAGCGCGCCCAGCCGCTCCACGAACATCGGCGCGTTGCCGTCGCCGAAGGTTTCGCCGATCTGCACCACCAGTTTGCGGCCGCGCCGCAGGGGCGGGGGCCCGTCGGGATCCGCCTCCTGGCCGGCGCGCAGCCAGGGGGCGCTGGGATGGCGGCGGCCGCGGGCGTCCGACCCCATGTTGGGCGCGCCGCCGAACCCGGCGACCCGGCCGCCGGTGACGGTGGAGCTGTTGCCCGCCAGGTCGATCTGCAGGGTGGAGCCGATGAACATGTCGCAGGCGTAGAGGCCGGCGGTCTGGCAGAAGGCCCGGTTGGACCGCAACGACCCATCGGGACCGGTGAAGAAGATGTCCGGCCGGGCGCGCATGTAGTCTTCCATGCCCACTTCGGATCCGAAGCAATGGATCTGCTCCACCCATCCGCTTTCAATGGCGGGGATCAGGGTGGGATGGGGGTTCAGCGCCCAATGGGTGCAGACCTTGCCCTTCAGGCCCAGCCGCTCACCATAGGTCGGCAGCAGCAGTTCGATGGCGGCGGTGTTGAAGCCGATGCCGTGGTTCAGCCGGCGCACGCCGTAGGGGGCGTACAGTCCCTTGATGGCCAGCATGGCCGTCAGGATCTGGGTTTCGGTGATGGCCGCCGGGTCGCGGGTGAACAGGGGCTCGACATAGAAAGGACGGCCGGCGTCGACCACGAAATGAACCTGGTCGGCCGGAATGTCGACGCGCGGGACCTTATCGACGATCTCACCCACCTGGGCGATGACCAGGCCCTTGCCGAAGCTGGTGGCCTCCACCACGGTGGGCGTGTCCTCCGTGTTGGGGCCGGTATACAGGTTGCCGTCCTTGTCGGCGCTGACCGCCGCGATCAGCGCCACCTGGGGCGTCAGGTCGATGAAATAGCGGGCGAACAATTCAAGGTAGGTGTGGACGGCCCCCAGTTCAATCTGGCCGCCGAACATCATGCGCGCGATCCGCGCCGACTGCGGGCCGGAGTATGAGAAGTCCAGCCGCCGGGCGATCCCGGTTTCGAAGATGTCCAGATGTTCCGGCAGGACCACGCCCGACTGCACCATGTGCAGGCCGTTGACCTTGGCCGGGTCCACCTTGGCCAGCGCCTTGGCCAGCACGTCCGCCTGTTTCTGGTTGTCCCCTTCCAGGCAGACCCGGTCGCCGGGGCGCAGGATTGCCTCCAGGAAAGCGACGAGGTCCTGGGCGGCGACGATCTTGCCCGTGGCCAGGTGCCGGCCCGCCTCCAGCCGCGCCTGCCTGTCCCGACCCTTGGTGTTCCAATCCCGCATGATCGACCTTCGTATGCGCAAGGTGGATTTGTCGGTGCTAATGTATCCTCAATTGCGCAAAATTCAATATCGTGTATTTTTAAATCTGCGGACCGGGAGAGTCTGCATGCACGGGAGGGATAGGATGGCCGCTTTGCATTTTGATCGACAGGTATGTGGTGGAGGTCGCCCATGACCATCTCCGGTGTGGCGCTGTTGGCCATCTGCACCCTTCTGGGCGGTTTCCTGGGTGACCTGCTGGGGTCGGCCCTGGGTGTTAAGGCGAATGTCGGCGGTGTCGGCATCGCCATGTTGCTGCTGATCGCCGCGCGCCTGTGGCTCACCCGGCGCGGGTTGATGACCGCCGGTGTCAAGTTCGGGGTCGAGTTCTGGGGCGCCCTCTATATTCCCATCGTGGTGGCCATGGCGGCCCAGCAGAACGTGCTGGTGGCGGCGCGCAGCGGGCCGCTGGTGGTCATCGCTGGCGTGGCCGCCGTGCTGGTGTGCTTCGCCACCGTCGCCCTGATCAGCCGCATCGGCAAGAAGGGTGAGACCATGGATGAGATCGAAGCCAAGGCCAGGGCGCGCACGCCGTCCGCCGGCGAGCCCACGGTCTGACGGAGGACGGTCATGGAAATCCTGAAGCACGCCCTGTCCGCCAACGCCCTGCTGACCGCGTTCGCCGTCGTCGGCCTGGTGATGTGGCTGTCGAACGCGATTTCGAAGCGCCTTCTGTTCGGCCGGGTCCACGGTTCGGCCATCGCCATTGTCATCGGGCTTGCGGCCGCCTTCGCCGCCGGGCTGTGGACGGGTGGGGACAAGGGCGTCGTGGACATCCCGGTCTTCGCCGGCATCGGCCTCATGGGCGGGGCCATGCTGCGCGACTTCGCGATCGTGGCCACGGCCTTCGAGGTCGATGTGGTCCAGGCGCGCAAGGCGGGCGCGGTGGGCGCGCTGGCCCTGGCGCTGGGCACCATCCTGCCCTTCATCGTCGGCTCCCTGATCGCGGTCGCCTTCGGGTACACCGACGCCGTGTCCATCACGACCATCGGCGCCGGCGCCGTCACCTACATCGTCGGCCCGGTGACCGGCGCGGCCCTGGGGGCCAGCTCGGCGGTCATGGCCCTGTCCATCGCCACCGGCGTCTTCAAGGCGGTGCTGGTGATGGTGGGCACGCCGATCGTGGCCAAGGCCATCGGCCTGGACAATCCGCGCAGCGCCATGGTCTTCGGCGGCCTGATGGGAACGGTCAGCGGCGTTTCCGGCGGGCTGGCGGCGACCGATCGGCGGCTGGTGCCCTACGGCGCCTTGACGGCCACCTTCCATACAGGTCTAGGTTGCCTTGTCGCCCCGTCGATCCTTTATCTTATCGTCCGGGGCATCGTGGGGGGCTGAGACATCATGAGCGCGGTCGTCGACCTGACGGAAGGCCTGTCCGAGGAACGGGCGCTGCTCTCGGACCGGATCCGTGACGCGCTGACGGACGAGATCGCCCGGGGCGACCTGCCCGCCGGCATGCAATTGGACGAGCAGGACCTGGCGGACCGGTTCGGCGCCTCGCGCACCCCGGTGCGTGAGGCATTGCGCCAGCTGGCCGTCAGCGGCCTGGTGGAGATGCGCCCCCGGCGGGGCGTGGTCGTGACCCGCCTGACGCCCGAGCGCATCATGGACATGTTCGAGGCCACGGCGGAGATCGAGGCCATGTGCGTGCGCCTCGCCACGCATCGCATGACACCGCTGGAACGCAGCCGTCTGATGCGGCTGCACGGAGACTCGCTGGAGATGGTGCAGCGGGGCGACGTCGACGCCTATGACGCCTTCAACCGGGAATTCCACGAAACCCTCTACCGGGCCACCCACAACAGCTTCATGGCGGAACAGGCGATGGCGGTGCGCAAGCGGCTGAACGCCTTCCGCCGGACCCAGTTGCGCCACGGCGACCGCATGGCCCATTCCCGCCAGGAACACGACAGCGTGATGGCCGCCATCGCCGAGGGGGACGGGGAGACGGCCGCCCGCCGCATGCGCGCCCACATGCTGAATGCGGCCACCGCGCTGGAACGTTATATCGCCGACCACACAGTGTCCGAATAGGCGCGGGGGGCCTGTCCAGCCTGCGGCGCCGGTACCTCAGGCCGAATTCAGGTCCTTGAGGACGAGGTCGCGCATGATCGCGATGAAGCGCGCCGCCAGCGGGCTGCGGGGCGCCTTGGCGTTCAGGACCAGGCCGACGGGCCGTACCGCCTGGGCGTCGGCCAGGGGAATGCTCCGCAGCCGGCCGGCCGCCCGTTCCACGGCCGTCAGCTGGGGCGACATCAGGGCGACGCTATCCGTGGTCATGACAATGGACTTGATGGCCAGGATGGAATTGGTGGTGATGCCGCCGGTGGGCCAGCGGGTGCCGGCGGTGACGAACAGGGTTTCCAGCTGACGGCGGAATACGCTGCCCGCGCTGGGCAGCACCCAGGACGTCGACTGCAGATCGCGCAGGTTGAGGGTGGCGGCCGGCGCCAAAGGGTGGTCCGGCCTCATGATCAGTTCCGCCCTGTCCATGAACAGCGGCTCCTCGATCAAATCCTCATAGTGGGGGCCCACGCCCAGGGGGCCGACAATCAGGTCCAGCTGTCCCTGCCGCAAATGCAGGGACAATTCATCGTCCAGCCCCTCCACCACCGAGACCATGACCCGCGGCGTCTGCCGGGTCATCACCTCCAGCGCGCGGGGCACCAGGGCGGCGGCGGCCACGGGCGTCACGCCGATGGCCAGCGGCCCCTCGATCCCCTGCCGCTTCAGCGACAATTCCTCTGCGGCCCGCTCCAGCAGCGTTTCCAGCGCCTGGGCATAGTGCACCAGGCTTTCGCCGAAGGAATTCAGACGGGCGCCGGTGCGGTCCCGCTCCAGCAGCCGCACGCCCGTCTCGCGTTCCAGCAACGCGATGTTCTTGGACAGCGCCGGTTGCGACACGCGGGAGGCGGCGGCGGCGCTGTTGAAGGAACCGTGGCGGGCCACGGCCAGGAATTCCATCAGACGGCGGGGATCGATCTTCATAAGGACCGGGGACAGGTGGAGGGTGGGTTCAAACTACAGGTTATAAGATACGCCAATCTTATTATTAGACAACAATTCAGCGGCCGATTGTAATGCGGACATCCAGTTGCCGACTGGCGTCCGAGCTACCCCCAAAGGGGTGCCGACCAGCCGGCGACCGGCATCAACCGCCACATCCGGGACACGAGCTTCCCGGCGGGGCGGGCAAAAAGAAATCAGGGAGGATCGAGAGATGCGTGGCCATCACGGGCATGGTGTGGCGCTTTTGGCGTCCGCGGCGGCGGGCGCCCTGATGCTGTCGGGGACGGCGTGGGCGGCGGGCCAGGCGGCCGGCGGCACGGCCGACGACGATCTGGGGCTGCAGGAAATCATCGTCACGGCGCAGAAGCGCTCGGAAAACGTCCAGGACATTCCCAAGACCGTCAACGTCGTGACGCCGGAGGCGCTGAGCCAGGCGGGTGTGAACCAGCTGTCCGACCTGTCCGCCATCGCCCCGTCGCTGCAGGGCGGCGTCACCGGCAACCTGCCGGGCCAGCGCTCGCTGGCCATGCGCGGCATCTCCACCCTGCCGATTTCCCAGAACCTGCCCGCCCAGGTGGGCATCGTGCTCGACGACGTGCCGCAGCCGACCTGGGCCTCGCTGGCCAACGAGCTGAGCGACGTGGAACGCATCGAGGTGCTGCCCGGGCCGCAGTCCACCCTCTCGGGCCGCAACGCGGCGGCGGGCCTGGTGAACATCGTGACGCGCAGCCCGTCCATGACCCGCTGGACCGGTTCGGTCAGCGCCGAGCAGACGGACGACAGCCAGACCAAGGTCAGCGCCTTCCTGTCCGGCCCGCTGGCGGACAACCTGGCCTTCAGCCTGTCCGCCTTCGAGGACAAGTGGGACGGCAACGTCCACAACGTCACCTTGGGCAAGAAGCTGAACGGCCAGGACACCCGGGGCGCCCGGGTGAAGGTGAAGTGGCAGGCGACGGACAAGCTGACGGTCAACGCCAGCTATTTCAACCAGCTGACCCAGGCGGACTTCGTCGGCGGGCAGTCGACCACGGGTGCCGCTTCGTCCGGCGCCATCGTCTACGCCGATCCCTCGTCCAAGGTCCTGTCCCGGTTCGACACCACGCCGGCGGCATCGCAGCTGACCATCGGCCAGCTGGAACCGGGTGTCACCATCGGCCCGGACAACAACGCCTACGCCTCCTCGCGCTATTCCACGGCGGCGGCGCGCGACATCGGCGGCACCCTGCGCCTGGATTATGACTTCGACTTCGGCACCCTCAGCTCCCTCACCTCGTTCGCCAGCAGCGACCAGAATGTCACGGGTGACTTCGTCGCCATCAACGTGCCGGTGGCGCCGGCCGACCGCTATTTCCATCAGCGGGGCAACAGCGACAATACGGTGCAGGAGGTGCGCTTCAGCTCCGACGACACCGGGCCGGTGAAGTACCTGGTGGGCTTCATCTACAGCGACCTGGAGGTGAAGTACGACTACCGCCGCGCCATCGCGCCCACCGACTGGTACCGCACGTCGGGAACGCAAAGCACGGCGGGCTATGCGCGCGCCACCTGGCAGTTCCTGCCCGACACCTCGCTGACCGGCGGCCTGCGCTACCAGTCGGACAAGCTGGACTACAACTGGCTGTTCCGGCCCACCTACACCAAGGTCAGCCTCGATAACGCCGGCGACACCTCCTATTCCTTCCTGTCGGGGGAGGCCAGCCTGCAGCACCGCTTCGTGGAAAACGTCATGTCCTACGTGACGTACGCCCACGCGGAATCCGGCAAGTCCTACGATACCGAGGACAACGTCACCGCCGCCACCGGGGCGAAGCTGGTGCCCCTGGCCAGCGAGGTGGTCAACAATGTGGAAATCGGCGCCAAGAGCGAATGGTTCAACCGCCGCCTGACGGTGGACGTGGATCTGTTCCATGCCGACTACGACAACTTTCCCGTCCAGACCATCTACCTGCCGCCCAACGACCCCACGGCGGCACCCGTGTTCAAGACGCTGGCGGCCGGCAAGGTGAAGACCGAGGGCGTGGAATTGAACGTCACGGCCGTGCCGATAAAGGATCTGCGGCTGGGGGCCAACGTCGCCTACATCAACGCCACCATCGACGACCTGCCCAACGCCCCCTGTTACAAGGGGCAGACCGTGGCCCAGGGCTGTGTCGTCGGCAGCGGCGGCAGCAGCGTGCAGAAGAACTTGGCCGGCTCTCAGCTGCCCTATTCGCCCAAGTGGAAGTTCAACCTGTCGGCCAATTACATCGTGCCGCTGCCCAGCCTGCCGTTCGATGCCGACCTTGGCGCCTTCTACAAATACCAGAGCCGGGTGCAGTACGACCCGCTGGGCAATCCGCTGACGGTGCAGGGCGGCTTCGGCATCCTGAACCTCAGCACCGGCATCCACGGCCGCGACAGCGACTGGTCGGCCGAGTTCTTCGTCAACAACGTCTTTGACAAGCACAACTACCGCAGCCTGGTCGACAGCCAGTTCTGGAGCGGCCACGTCATCATCGCCGGCCTGTCGCGGGACTGGGAACGCTACATGGGTGTCCGGGTCAAGGCCGGGTTCTGACCTTCCTCCGAGGCTGCGCCTCGCTTCCCCTGGGCGTGCCGCCCTTCACCCTTCCGGGCGGCACGCCCTCTTTTCCCGCCGTGACAGAGGGCCCGGGGCCATGCGATCCACCATCCGCCTGAGCGCTGCCGTGACCTTGGCCCTGTTGTTGGCCGTTCCCGCCGCCGGCGGACCGCCACAGCCGGCGCTGGGCAGCCGGGTGAAGCCCCTGCTGAAAGTGGACGGCCTGGCCTTCCGCGACCTGAACGGCAACGGCGTGCTGGACCCTTACGAGGATTGGCGCCTGCCGGTGGCCGCGCGCGTGGCCGACCTGCTGGGCCGCATGACGGTCGAGGAGAAGGCCGGCACCCTGTTGCACGGCACGGCGCCGCCAGAGGGCGGCTTCACCTTCGCGACCATGCGCGGGCCTTATGACTTCGCCGCCGCCGCGTACCTGATCCGGGATCTGGCGGTCACCACCATGACGACCCGGCAGATCGCCAAACCCCAGGCGTTGGCGGAGCAGAACAACCAGTTGCAGGAAATCGCGGAGGGCGGCCGTCTTGGCATACCGCTGACCCTCAGCAGCGACCCACGCCATCACTTCCAGATGACCGCTGGCGCCAGCATGGCGCCCGCCGGCTTCTCGCAATGGCCGGAGGCCCTGGGCCTGGGCGCCATCGGTGACGTGGCGCTGGTCCGCCGCTTCGGTGACATCGCGCGCCAGGAATACCGGGCGGTGGGCATACACCAGACCCTTTCGCCCATGGCCGACGTGGCGACGGAGCCGCGCTGGCCGCGCATCAACGGTACCTTCGGCGAGGATCCGGATTTGGATCGCCGCCTGGTGCAGGCCTATGTCGAGGGCTTCCAGGGTGGGGACGACGGTCCCGGCACCACCGGCGTCTCGGCGATCGTGAAGCATTGGGTGGGCTATGGCGCCGCCCAGGATGGTTTCGACAGCCACAACAGCTATGGCCGCTATTCCGTGGTGCGGCCGGCGCAGTTCGACCTGCATGTGCTGCCTTTCACGGGCGCTTTCGCCGCCCATGTGGCCGGCGTCATGCCCACATACTCCATCCTGAAGGACATGGTGGTGGAGGGTCGGCCGGCGGAACCGGTGGGCGCCGGCTTCAGCCGCTGGCTGCTGACCGACCTGTTGCGCGACACATACGGTTTCCAGGGCATCATCCTGTCCGACTGGGCCATCGCCAACGATTGCGACCAGGCCTGCCGCGACGGCTTCCCGGCGGGGACCAAACCCACCTTCGATGGCTTCTCCACCGCCTGGGGCGTGGAGGAGCTGTCCGCCCCGGCGCGCTTCGCCAAGGGCATGCTGGCCGGGCTGGACCAGTTCGGCGGCGTGGATGATCCCGCCCCGCTGCTGGTGGCCGTGAAGCAGGGCCTGGTGACGCCGTCACGGCTGGACCAGTCGGTGCGCCGCATCCTGGCCCTGAAGTTCCAGCAGGGCCTGTTCGAGAATCCCTATGTGGATGCCGAAGCCGCCGCCAAGGTCGTGGGCGCCCCGGCCTTCAAGGCCGAAGGGTTGGCGGCCCAGGCCCGCGCCATGGTGCTGCTGGAGGCGGGCAAGGGCCCTGTGCCACTTATGGGCCGCAAGGTCTACCTGCGCGGTGTCTCCGCCGAGGCCGCCAGGGCCGCGGGACTGACGGTGGTGGATGACCTGAAACAGGCCGACGTGGCGCTGCTGCGCCTGTCCGCGCCCTTCCAGACCCTGCACCCCAACTACACCTTCGGCCAGATCCAGCATGAGGGTGACCTGGGCTTCCATGACGGCAACGCGGACTATGAGGTGCTGAAAGCGGCGGTGGCCGCCAAGGTCCCAGCCGTCGTCAGCGTCTACCTGGACCGCCCCGCCATCCTGACAGACGTCCGCGACAAGGCGGCCCGTCTCTATGTCGATTTCGGCGTCAGCGACGCCGCCCTGCTGGACGTGGTGACGGGCAAGGCTGCCCCTCAAGGCCATCTGCCGGTGGAGTTGCCGCGCAGCATGGCGGCGGTGGCGGCGCAAGCGTCCGACATCCCCCACGACAGCCCGGATCCGCTCTACCCCATCGGCACGGGATCGGCCCGCTGATCCCTGGAGGCATACCCCATGACCCTGACCCTTGCCCAAGCCAACGACATCCTTGCCCGCGCCCTGGCTCAAGCCCGGGCCCAGGGCCACCGCCCCATGGCTGTGGTCGTGGTGGATGAGGGCGGCCACCTTAAGGCCCTGCAGCGCGAGGACGGCGCCAGCATGTTCCGCACCGACATCGCCCTGGGCAAGGCCTGGGCGGCGGCGGCCATGGGCGCCAGCTCCCGCGCCCTGCATCAGCGGGCCCAGGACAACCCGACCTTCTTCGCCGCCCTGGCCGCCACGGGGCAGGGGCGCTTCATCCCCCAGACCGGAGCCGTGGTCATCAAGGACGCGGACGGCACCATCCTGGGCGCCGTGGGCGCCAGCGGCGGCACCGGCGACGAGGATGAGGCCATCTGCATCCACGGCGTGACCGGCGCCGGTTTGGCGCACGGGTGACGCCATGAGCCCCATCCAGACCGCCGCCTGCGGCTGCGGCATCGACGTCCACGCCCATGTTGTGCCGGCCGAGTTCCCCGCCTACATCGGCGCTCGCCTGCCGGCGCATTGGCCGTCCACGGCCCCCGCGCAGGATTGCCACCGCCATGTGATGATAGACGACAAGGTTTACCGCACTATCTCCGACCGCTGCTGGGACACGGGCAAGCGCGTGGCCGATATGGACGCCATGGGCTTGGCCCGCCAGGTGATTTCCCCCATGCCGGAACTGCTGTCCTACTGGTTCGATGCCGCCGACGCCCGGCAGCTGCTGCGCTTCCTGAACGACCAGATCGCCGCCATGGTGGATGAATCCGCCGGTTATCTCATCGGCCTGGGCGCGGTGCCGCTGCAGGACATGGACATGGCCCTGGTGGAGCTGGAGCACATCGTCCGTACCCTGGGCTTCGCCGGGGTGGAGGTAGGCAGCAACGTCAACGGCGTGCCCATCGGCCATCCCCGGTTTGATCCCTTTTTCGAGGCCTGCGTGGATTTGGGCGCCGCCGTCTTCGTCCACGCCGTGCGGCCCACCGGCATGGATCGGCTGGTCGGGCCGCCGCAGCTGCCGCAGGCCCTGGCCTATCCCAGCGACGTCGGCCTGGCGGCGGCCTCGGTCATCACCAGCAACCTCATGGTCCGCCGTCCCAATCTGCGCATCGCCTTCAGCCATGGTGGCGGCACCCTGGGCCTGCTGCTGCCCCGGTTGGAGCGGGCGACCCAGGTCTTTCCCGCTGTGCGCGACAGCCTGGCCCTGTCCCCGACGGAGCAGGCGCGGCGCCTGTTCTTCGACACGCTGGTGTTCGACGCCGCCACCCTGCGCCACCTGACCGGCCTGTTCGGCGACGGCCAACTGATGATCGGCACCGATTACCCCTTCCATTTCCATGACGCCACGCCGGTGGACCGCATCCGCGCTGCCGGGTTCGGAAACGAGGCGGCAGACCGGCTGCTGCATACCAATGCCCGCCGCTTCCTGGCGCTGCCCGACGGCGCCTGATCCTGAGGAGCCCCTCATGACCGCATCACCCTACGCTGCCTCACCCCACGTCGCCGGCCTGCGCAGCGTCGCCCTGACGGTGCCAGACCTGGCCGTGGCCGAGGACTTCTATACCCGGGTGTGGCATCTGGACGTGGCCGCCCGGACCCATGACGCCGTCTATCTGCGGGGCACCGGCGCCGCCCATCATCTGCTGTCGCTGCATGCGGGACCGGTGACGCAAATCCGCAATGTCACCTTCCAGGCGCGCAGTCTCCCGGCGCTGGACACCCTGGCGCGGACGGTGGTCGAGGCGGGCGGTCGCATCCTGGCGGCCGTGGGCCCGGTCGCGGAGCCGGGGGGCGGGGCGGGACTGACCGTGGCCGATCCGGACGGGCGCATCCTGCGCTTCGTCCACGGTGACGCCGAACACGCCGACGCAGGCGAGGTGCCGGACCGCCCCATCCGCCTGACTCATGTGGTGCTGAACAGCCGGGACGTGGCCCGCACCCAGGCCTTCTTCGAACGGGCCTTGGGCTTCAAGCTGTCAGACCGCACCCGCATCATGGCCTTCCTGCGTTGCGGGCCCGACCACCACAGCGTGGCCCTGGGCGATGCCGATACCGACAGCCTGAACCACATCGCCTTCCTCATGCCGGACCTGGACTCCGTCATGCGCGGCGGCGGACGCATGCGCGACGCCGGCCATGCCATCGAGTGGGGACCCGGGCGGCATGGGCCCGGCAACAACGGCTTCAATTATTTCATCGGCCCCTTCGGTGTGGTCATCGAATACACGGCCGAAGTGCAGCAGGTGGATGACAGCTATCCCACCGGCGCGCCGGAGAACTGGATCTGGCCCCCCGGCCGCGTGGACCAGTGGGGCATTTCCCAACCGCCGTCCCCGGCGCTGAAGCAGGCGCAACGCGCCGTGTTCTTCGCGCCCGCCGGCTGATCCCCCTTACCTTTCCCAGGAGTGGCTCCCTTGAAGTTCGTCACCTACACCTCAAACACCGGTCCCCGCCTGGGCGTCGTCGATGGCGACGCCGTCATCGACCTGAACCAGGCGCAGTCCCAGGTGCCCGCCGACATCACCGCGGCCCTGCTGGCCGGTGTGGATCTGGTCGCGGCAGGCAAGGCCGCCCTGGCCTCCGCCGCGCCGCGCCTGGGCCGCGCCACCCTGACCCTGGCGCCGGTGGTGCCGCGGCCGGGCAAGATCATCTGTCTGGGCCTGAACTACTACGACCACGCCAAGGAGGGCGGGCGGGAGAAACCGGATTATCCTTGGTTCTTCATGCGCACCGCCACCTCGCTGATCGGCGCGGGGGCGCCGGCGCTGCGTCCGCGCGTCTCGGAAAAGCTGGACTACGAGGCGGAGCTGGCCGTGGTCATCGGCAAGGCCGGCCGCCATATCCCGCAGGACCGGGCGCTGGCGCATGTCTTCGGTTACAGCTGCTTCAACGACATCTCGGTGCGCGATTACCAGAAGCGCACGCCGCAATGGACCATCGGCAAGAATTTCGACGGCACCGGCGCCTTCGGGCCTGAGCTGGTGACGGCCGACGCCCTACCCGCCGGCGGGGCCGGCCTGGCCATTCAATGCCGCCTGAACGGCCAGGTAATGCAGAGCGCCAACACCGACAGCATGATCTGGGGCGTGGCCGAGACCATCGCCCTCCTGACCGAATGCCTGACGCTGGAACCGGGCGACGTCATCGTCATGGGCACCCCCGCCGGTGTGGGCTTCGCCCGTACGCCGCCGGTGTGGATGCGCGCCGGTGACCGGGTGGAAGTGGAGATCGATGGCGTGGGCCTGTTGGCCAATACGATTCAAGACGAAGTTGGCCAGGATGAAGTCGGCTGAGATGGCGGAGGTATACGACGTCGCCATCGTCGGCTTCGGCCCGTCCGGCGCCGTGGCGGCCGGCCTTCTGGGCCAGGCGGGGGTGCGGACCTATGTCTGCGATCGCAGCACCGAGGTCTATGACAAGCCCCGCGCCATCGCGCTGGACCATGAGATCATGCGTGTGTTCCAGCAACTGGGCGTGGCCGAGGCGGTGGAACCGTGGGTCGAACCCTTCACGCCCTCGGAATACTACGGAGTGGACGGCCAGCTGATCAAACGCTTCACCACCGTGGCGCCGCCCTTTCCCTTGGGCTACACGCCTTCCCTGGTCTTCACCCAGCCGCCGGTCGAGGCCATCCTGCGCGACCGGGCGCGGGCGCTGCCGTCGGTGACGGTGGATTTGGGCGTGACCCTGGAAGGGCTGGAGCAGGATGCCGACGGCGTCACCCTGGCCCTGCGGGACGCGATGAGCGCCGCGAAGGCGGTGCGGGCTCGCTACGCCATCGGTTGCGACGGCGCGTCCAGCCTGGTGCGCGCCGTGCTGGGGATCGAATTGGACGACCTGGCCTTCGATGAGCCGTGGCTGGTGGTCGATGTGCGGGTGAACGAGCGTGGCCAGGCCAAGCTGCCGGCCGTCAGCGTCCAATATTGCGACCCCGACCGCCCGGCAACCTACGTCATCGGGCCGGGGAACCATCGCCGCTGGGAAATCTCCCTGAATGAGGGCGAGGATCCGCGCGAGGCCGCGACGGAGGCGGGCGCCTGGCGCCTGCTGTCGCGCTGGCTGACGCCGGAGGACGCCACGCTGTGGCGCCAGGCCAGCTATCGCTTTCACGCCCTGGTGGCCCATGAATGGCGACGTGGGCGGGTCTTCCTGGCCGGCGACGCCGCCCACCAGCAGCCGCCCTTCCTGGGCCAGGGTATGTGCCAGGGCGTTCGCGACGTGGCCAACCTGACCTGGAAGCTGGCCGCTGTCCTGGATGGGCACGGTGGCGAGGGCTTGCTGGACAGCTATGGCGTGGAACGGTCGCGTCATGTGCGGGACCTCACCGGCCGCATCAAGGCCATCGGCGCCGTCATCTGCGAGCGCGACCGCGACCTGGCCCGGATGCGCGACCACCGCCTGCTGGCGGAGGCCGGCGGGCCGGTGCGGGATGAGCCGCGACAGAACGTGCTGCCCCGCTTGGAGCAGGGGCTGCTAGCGCCGACGCCCCATCCGGCCAACGGCACCCTGTTCCCCCAGCCCTGGATCCTGGACGCGGACGGCGGCCGCCAGCGCCTGGATAGCCTGACCGGCACCGGCTGGCGGCTGGTCATCGCGGATGACTGGACCGGACCGGAGGTGAAGGCCCGGTCACCGGGGCTGACGGTGGTGCGCATTGGCGGTGGCGGCCTTGAGGAGGCGGACGGTGTGCTGGCAGCCTGGTTCAAGACCCATGCCTGCACCGCCGCCCTGGTCAGGCCCGACAATTATGTTTACGGGGTAGGGAGAGGTCCGGCCGATTGGACGGCCCATTGGAACGCCCTGGACCGGCAAATGGCCTGATCGCCAGGTATCGATAATATCGAAGAAGAACGGCAGGGAGGGTAAAGGGATGGCGGCGGCGGTTAACGCGGCGGAGGAATTGGCGACGGCCCCGATGGGGGCCTTCCATCGCCGGTTCGCCCTGCTGATGGGCCTCATCATGTTCTTCGACGGCTATGACCTGTTCAACGCCGCCTATGTCATCCCCCTGGTTCGCCGCAGCTGGCAGCCGTCGCCGTCCCTGATCGGCATCATGCTGTCCGCCGGCATTTTCGGGCTGGCCATCGGTTCCGTCCTGCAAGGTCTGCTGGCCGACCGTTATGGCCGGCGGCGCGTGCTGGTGGCGGCCCTGTGGCTGCTGATGGCCGCCAATCTGGTCCTGGCCCTGGTGGTGCGGGGGCCGGTGGCCTTCGCTGTCTGCCGGCTGGTGCTGGGCCTGGCCCTGGGCATGGTGACCCCCTTGGTGCTGACCTATTTGAACGAATGGACGCCGGCCCGCTGCGCCAACACCTATGTCACCTGGGTGTTTCAGCTGGGACTGTCGCTTGGGGGAATCTGCGCCGGCCTGGCCGGCGTGTTCCTCACCGCCGACCATGGATGGCAGGCGCTGTATTACACCGGTGCCTTGTCGGGTCTGGTCGCTGTCGCCGCCACGCTGTGGCTGCCGGAGTCCGTGCAGTACCTTGCCTTGAAGGGGAATTTCAGCCAGGTGCGGCGGCTGCTCGCAGCCCTGCGGCCCGACCGGGCGGCGCTCTACGACACGGCGGCGCTGGTTCAACCCCGCCGCGCGCCCAAGGCGTCGGTCGGGGTGCTGCTTGCGCCGATATACCGCCGCAACACCCTGGTGCACTGGGCGGTGGGCTTCCTCAGCCTGTTTTGCGTGCATGGCCTGACGGGCTGGCTGCCGACCATCGTGGTGGCGCGGGGGGCGGCGGTGTCCTCGGCCTTCGCCTACGGCACCCTCATCATGGTCGCCTCCATCTTCGGCGGCATGGCCGCCGGCTGGCTGGCCGACCGCTGGCGCAGCCGGGTGAAGACCATGGCCGGCGGCTACCTGATGGCCGTCCTGGCCATGGCGGGGCTCGGGGTGGTCAGCGGCGGCCCCCTGACGGTGGCGCTGGTGGCGGCGGCCGGGTTCTGCATCTTCGGCGCCCAGGCCGTGCTCAACAACTATCAGGCCATGACCTACCACACCGAGGTGCGCGGCACGGGTTTGGGGGTGGCGGTGGGCCTGAACCGGGTGGGCGGCATCCTGGGACCATCGGTTATCGGCGTCATCGGCACGCTGAGTGCCGATCCCCTGTACGTGTTCCTGGTCCTGGCGGCGGCGGCGCTGCTGGCGGGGCTGATCAGCTTCCTGGGCGGACCGGAGGTGACGGCCGCCCGCCGGGAGGGCGCCAGTCCGGCAACGGGGCACGGCGATACCGCCGGGCGGGCGGCGTGCGCGCCATCCGCCCGGTGACGGGATCGAAGGTCCTTTTGGAAAGCGGGGCGCGGCCGTGACGACCGCGCCCCTTGTGCCCTCATCCGACGGGGCGCCGTTTCACCAGGGCATACAACGCCGGGATCACCAGCAGGGTCAGGACGGTGGAGGAGACCATGCCGCCCACCATGGGCACGGCGATGCGGCGCATGACCTCGGAGCCCGTGCCGGTGCTCCACAGGATGGGCAGCAAGCCGGCCATGATGGCCACCACCGTCATCATCTTGGGCCGCACCCGCTCCACCGCCCCCTCCAGGATGGCGGCGCGCAGGTCGGCGGGTGACGCCGGGGCGCCCTCCCGCGCCCGCCGGGCCAAGGTGGCCGACCAGGCGTGGTCCAGATAGATCAGCATCACCACCCCGGTCTCCGCCGCCACGCCGGCCAGCGCGATGAAGCCCACGGCGACCGCGACGCTGATGTTGTAGCCCAGGGCCCACAGCAACCAGGCGCCGCCCACCAGGGCGAAGGGCACCGACAGCATGACGATCAGTGTCTCTGCCAGGCGGCCGAAGTTCAGGTACAGCAGGACGAAGATAACGCCCAGCGTGGCGGGGACGACCAGGGCCAGCTTGGCCTTGGCCCGCTGCAGGTACTCAAACTGCCCACTCCACTCCAGCCGGTAGCCGGGCGGCAGGCTGACCTTGGCCGCCACGGCCCGCGCCGCCTCCGCCACATAACCGCCCACGTCACGGCCATGCATGTCGACATAGACGTAGCCGACCAGCTGCGCGTTCTCGGTGCGGATGGACGGCGGGCCCTGGGTGAGGGCCACGCCGGCCAAGTCTCCCAGCGGCACCATCGCGCCACTGGGCAGGGGCACCAGAACTTGGCCGGCGATGGCTTGCGGACTGTCCCGCAGGTCGCGGGGATAGCGGACGATGACGCCATAGCGCTCCCGCCCCTCCACCGTCGTGGTCACCGTCTCCCCGCCCAGGGCCGTGGCCACCACCTGCTGCACCGCGTCGATGCCTAGGCCATAGCGGGCGATGCGGTCGCGGTCGGGGGTGATCTCCAGGTAATGGCCCCCGCCCAGGCGCTCGGCATAGGCGCTGGTGGTGCCGGGCACGCCGCGCACCGCCGTCTCCACCGCCGTCGTCAGCCGCTCCAGCACCGCCAGGTCGGGCCCGAACACCTTGACGCCGACCGGCGTGCGGATGCCGGTGGACAGCATGTCGATACGGGCCTTGATCGGCATGGTCCAGGCGTTGCTGACCCCTGGCAATTGCAGGGCCTGGTCCATCTCCCGCACCAGGCCGTCCAGGGTCAGGCCCGGCCGCCAGTCGGCCTGCGGCTTCAGGGACACCACCGTTTCGCTCATCTCCAGCGGGGCGGGGTCGGTGGCGGAGGCGGCACGTCCCGCCTTGCCATAGACGGACGCCACTTCGGGGAACGACTTCAGGATGCGGTCCTGCGTCTGCAGCAGTTCCGCCGCCTTGGTGACGGAAATGCCGGGCAGGGTGACGGGCATGAACAGCAGCGTGCCCTCGTTCAAGTCCGGCATGAATTCCGAGCCCAGGCGGGACACCGGCCAGGCCGTGGCGGCCAGGGCCAGGATCGCCACCACCACCGTCACCTTGGGCCAGCGCAGCACCAGCGTGATCAGCGGACGATAGGCCGCGATCAGGGCGCGGTTCAGGGGGTTGCGCGCCTCCGGCACGATGCGGCCGCGCACGAAGAACAGCATCAGCACCGGCACCAGGGTGACGGACAGCAGGGCGCCGCCGGCCATGGCGAAGGTCTTGGTGTAGGCCAGCGGCTTGAACAGCCGCCCCTCCTGCGCCTCCAGCGCGAACACCGGCAGGAAGGAGGCGACGATGACCAGCAGGCTGAAGAACAGCGAGGGCCCTACCTCCCGCGCCGCCGCCAGCAGGGCGGGGCCCCGGGGTTCGCCCGGCGCCAGCCGTTCCACATGCTTGTGCGCGTTCTCGATCATGACGATGGCGGCGTCCACCATGGCGCCCAGGGCGATGGCGATGCCGCCCAGGCTCATGATGTTGGCGCCGATGCCCAGCGGCCGCATGACCGCAAAGGCCGCCAGGATGCCGACCGGCAGGGTGATGATGGCGACCAGGGCGCTGCGCACGTGGAACAGGAACAGCACGCAGACCGCCGCCACGATCAGGCTTTCCTCCAGCAAGGTATGTTTCAGTGTCTCGATGGCGCGGCCGATGAGGTCGGACCGGTCGTACACCGCCTTGAGGGTCACGCCCTCCGGCAACGCGGGCAGCAGTTCCGCCAACCGCCGCTTGACGCTGGCGATGGTGGTCAGGGCGTCGGCGCCGTCGCGCTTGACGACGATGCCGCCCACGGCCTCACCCTGGCCGTCCAGCTCGCCGATGCCGCGCCGCTCATCCGGCCCCAGCTCCACCCGCGCCACGTCGCGCAGCAGCACGGGTGCCGCCCCGGCCGCGTCCGCCTTCAGCACCACCCGCTCCAGGTCGCCGGCGTCGCGCAGATAGCCCCGCCCGCGCACCATGTATTCGGTCTCCGCCATCTCCAGCGTGCGGCCGCCGACATCGCGGTTACTGGCGCGAACGGCGTCCGACACCGCCGACAGGGGGATACCGTAGGCCTGCAGCTTACGCGGATCGACCACCACTTGGTACTGGCGCTCGAACCCGCCCAAGGCGGCCACCTCGGCCACGCCATCGGCCTTGGCCAGTTGGTAGCGGACCAGCCAATCCTGGATGCTGCGCAGTTCGGCCAGGGTGCGGCCCGCACCCTGGACAACATATTGGTAGACCCAGCCCACACCGGTGGCGTCCGGCCCCAGCGAGGGCGTGGCGCCGGCTGGCAGCCGTTTTTGCGCGACGTTCAGATACTCCAGCACGCGGGAGCGCGCCCAGTAGAGATCCGTCCCCTCCTCGAACACCACATAGACGAAGGAGACGCCGAAGTTGGAAAAGCCGCGCACCACCTTGGACCGGGGCACCGCCAGCAGGGCGGTGGACAGGGGATAGGTCACCTGGTCCTCCACCACCTGCGGCGCCTGGCCGGGATAATCGGTGTAGACGATGACCTGGGTGTCGGACAGGTCGGGTAGGGCATCCAGCGGCGTATGCCGCAGGGACCAGGCGCCCAGCGCGGCGATGAACAGGGTGGCCGCCAGCACCAGCACCTTGTTGGCGGCCGACCAGTCGATGAGGCGGGCGATCATGGCTTGGCCCCCCCGTTGGAGGTGCCCCTGTTGGAGGTGCCCCTGTCCGACGGGACGGCCGGGCCGGTCGTGAAGGCTTCCAGGGCGGCCTTCAGGTTGCTTTCCGCGTCGATCAGGAAATTGGCGCCGACCACCACGCGATCACCTTTGCGCACGCCGTCGCGCACCTCGACCTTGCCATCGCCCCGTGCACCCAGATGGACGGCGCGCGGCTGGAAGCGGCCGTCGCCCAGATCCAGCAGCACCGTCTGCCGGGCGCCGCCGTCCAGGACGGCGGATTCCGGGATCACCAGCGGGGGCCCATCGCCGCCGCCGGCGCGCGGGGTGTCGATGGTCACGCTGGCGTACATGTCGGCCAGCAGGGCGCGGTCGCGGTTGGGCAGGATGATGCGCACCCGGGCCGTCCGCGTCTCCCGCGACAGGGTGGGGTAGATGAAGTCCACCATCCCGTCGAAGCGGCGGCCGGGATAGGCCGTCAGGGTGGCGTGGGCCGCCTGGCCGGGCCGCACCAGGCCCACCTCCCGTTCCGGGACCTCCGCCACCAACCAGACGGTGGACAGGTCGGCCAGGCGGTACAGCGGCTCACCCGGCGCCACCCGCATGCCCGCCACCACCGGCTTGTCGATGACCACGCCATCCGCTGGCGCCCGGATCGGTATCCGGCTGGCGGCCTCGCCGCTGCGCTGCAGCCGCGCGACCTCCTCCGCCGGGATGTCCAGCGCCTTCAGACGCGACAGTGCGGCGGCCACCAGGTCGGCCGGGCTGCCATGGCTCCCGTCCGCATGGCCGTCGGTGGCCAGGGACCGGGCCAGCAGGTATTCCTTCTCCGCTGTCAGCAGGTCGGGGGCGTAGAGCTGGGCCAGGACCTGGCCCCGGCGGACACTGTCGCCGGTTGCGGCCACGGCCAGCGTCTCCACCCAGCCTTCCGCCCGGGTGGTCACCACCACCTGGCGCCGCTCATCCAGCACGATGGTGCCGGTGGCCTGCACGGACCCCGCCAGGGCCGGCACTTCCTCCACTAGGGCGGTTCTCACCCCCAGGGTCTGCAGCTTGCCGGGGGTGACCCGCACCGTGCCCGCTGGCTCGGTCCCATCGGCGTAGACCGGCAGATAGTCCATGCCCATGCCGTCCTTCTTAGGCACGGGCGAGGTGTCCGGCAGCCCCATGGGGTTGCGGTAGTACAGAACCTTGCCCTTGTCGGCGGGCGCCAGGGGCGAAGTCTCAGCCTGGGCCGCCTGGGTGGCGGCAAGGGCGATGACCAGGCCGATAAGAAAGCGGGCGCGGGTCATAGCGGGCCTCCCACCAGACGTTCCAAGGCGGCCAGGGCTTTTTGACCCTCGACCTCAATGCGCAGCAAATCCAGGCGGGCCTGGTGCAGGCGGTGCTCCGCGTCCAGCACGGCGGCCAGGCTGCCTTGCCCCCGGCCATAGGCGGCCAGGGCGGCGTCATGGGCGCCGCCGAGGTCCGGCAGCAACTGCGCCCGGTACACGCCGGCCTGCTGGCGGGCGGCCGTCAGCGCCGCCAGCGCCTCGGCCAGGTCGCCCTCGATGTCCGCGGCCGTTGCGGCCAAGCTCTGCCGGGTGGCGTTGGCCTTGGCCACCGCCTGGCGTTCCTTCGCCCGCTTCGGCTCCGCCTGCAGGGGAATCTTGAAGCCGACCGTGGCGGTATAGCCGGTGGGGCCGTTGTCGCGCTGGATGGCGCCCACCGCCAGGGTCAGGTCGGGGTACCAGGCCTTGGCGGCCAGGCGGCGTTCTTCCTCCGCACCGCGCACCTCCGCCAGGCCGGCCGCCAGGCGGGGATTGTCGGCCTGGGCCCGGTCGGCCAGCACCGTCAGGGGTGGGGTGGATACCGGCAGGGGACGGCCGCCGGAGGGGACGGCCAGGGCCGCATCCGCCGGACGCGCCAGCAGGGTGTTCAAGCGCGCGGCGGCGGCGGTGCGGTCGGCGGTCAGCCGGGCGTTCTCCACCTCCGTGCGGGCCACTTCGGCAGCAGCCGCCAGGGCGTCGCCTTGGCTGCCCAGGCCCTGGCCATAGCGGTCGGTCGCGTTCCTGGCTATCTGGCGATCCAGGCGCAGGACGTCGCCGTTGACGGCCAGGGCGGCCGACGCGGCGGCATACAGGGCGAAGGTGTCCTTGATGCGCTCCGCCAATTCCAGGCCCACCGCCCGTTCCCGGCCGCGTGCCGCGTCCACCGCCGCCAGGGCGGCGCTGCGGCGCAGGTCGCGCTTGCCCCACAGGGGGAACTCCTGCTCGACCGTGATGTAGGTCTTGTTGATGCGGGGGCCGCTGGTGCGGTCCACCTCGTCCGAGTTGATACGGAAGGTCGGGTCGTCCAGGGCGCCGGCGGCGGAAGCCTCGGCATCGGCCGCCGCGGTTTCCAGCGCGGCGGCCTGCAGGGTCGGGTTCAGGTGCCGGGCGGCGTCCAGCAGGCCGTCCAGGTTGGCGCCCAGCGCCGGGGCGTCAGGGGTGGGGATGATATCCGCCCGCGCGCCGGACGCGAGCATAAGGGCCAGCGCCGCCACGGCGGTGGCCGTGCGGGCATGGATGTATCGGGTCATGAGGCTTCCCTTCCCGAAAGGGTATCGGGGCCGGCATGGCGATGCCGGCGGCGTGAGCAGGCCTCGGGCGTCGATGCTCCCGAGGCGACAGGGGCACCCTCAGGGTGCCCCGCTCACGCGGCGATGGGAGGGAAGGGTTCCGGCGTGATGGACAGCCCGGCCATGGAGGCCGACGGGTGCCAGAAGAAGGCATCGCCGAAAACGACCGGCGCCGTGGGCTGGCCGGTTCGCTCCGGCAGCAGCGAGATGCCCAGGCAGCCCATCTGCTTGAGGCAGGCCGCGTTCAAGCCGTGGCAGGGCCCGCCCTTGGCCGGTGTGCCGGCGGACTGGACCATGGGGCAATCATCGGGCATGGCCGAGGCCGCAGTGGCGGCGGCGGGCAGATCCACCGGCATGGCCTGAACGGTGGTGGCGCCCAGGAAGGACAGCAGCAGGAAGGCCATGACAAGGCCGCGCAGGCATGCCGCCACCATGCCCAGCCGGTGGGCGGGGAAGGCGGGCGTCTTCCGCGAAGGGGGACGTGGGCGGCGCGGCATGCCGCTAGAGGTAGGCTACGCCGGCCCGGAATGCAATGCGGCACGCGGGTGCACGCGCAATTCCGTGCGGCAGGCGGACCGTCGGGTGCCTCCCCGTGCCGCCCTCCGTTCCGGCTGCTACGTTAAACGCCCCATACCCGGTTTCCTCTCCCGGCCCTAGCCTTTGCCCCGTGGTCGCCGCGTCCATGGCGGCGAAAGATCAAAGCGAACGGGAAGGGGATGGTGATGAGGGGGATGTACAAGCCGGCCGGTCTCGCGGCCCTGCTGCTGGCGGCGACCAGCCTGTCGGCGCCGGCGCCGGCCTGGGCCGCCGACACGGTGAAGGTGGGCGTGCTGCAGTCATTGACCGGCACCATGGCCATCAGCGAGGTCACGGTGAAGAATGCCGAGATCCTGGCCATCGAAGAGATCAACGCCGGCGGTGGCGTGTTGGGCAAGAAGATCGAGCCGGTGGTGGAGGATGGCGCGTCCGATCCCGCCATCTTCGCCCAGAAGGCGACCAAGCTGGTGCAGGACGGCGGCGTGGTCACCGTGTTCGGCGGATGGACCTCGGCCAGCCGCAAGGCCATGCTGCCGGTGTTCCAGAAGCTGAAGAGCCTGCTGTGGTACTCGGTGCAGTTCGAGGGCAACGAGTGCTCGCCCAACATCATGTATTCCGGCGCCCAGCCCAACCAGCAGATCCTGCCAGCCCTGCAATGGGCGGTGGAGAAGGGCTACAAGAGCTACTTCCTCATCGGGTCGGACTACGTCTTCCCCCGCACCGCCAACCTGATCCTGAAGAAGCATATCGACGCCGATAAGCTGAAGGTGGCGGGCGAGGAATACGTGCCCCTGGGCGGCACGGATTTCAGCGCCGTCATCGCCAAGGTGCAGGCGGCCAAGCCCGACATCATTTTCAGCACCCTGAACGGCGACAGCAACGTCAGTTTCTTCAAACAGATGGCCGCCGCCGGCCTGCCCTCGGCCAAGCTGCCCGTCATGTCCTTCAGCATCGGCGAGCAGGAGGCCGTGGCCATGGGCCCCAGCCTGGTGGAGGGCAGCTACGCCGCCTGGAACTACTTCCAGAGCCTGGACGGTGCGGCCAACAAGAAGTTCGTGGCCGCCTATCAGGCCAAATTCGGCGCCGGTGCGGCCGTCACCGACCCCATGGTCCACGGCTATGTCGACGTCTACGCCTGGAAGGCGGCGGTGGAGAAGACCGGCAGCTTCGATCCGGAGAAGGTGCGGGCGGCGGCGGTGGCGCTGGACTATCTCGATACCGCCATGGGCAAGGTGAAGTTCGCCGCCAACCAAAGCCTGGTGCAAACCGGCTACATCGGCCAGCTGGACCCCACCGGCCAGTTCAAGATCATCTGGCAGTCCAAGGGCACCATCGACCCCGACCCCTACGACCCGCTGGTCTTCCCGGGCAAGAAGTGCCCGGCATCCTGATGAAATTTCAACAGCAAGGGGCTTGGCCCCTTGCTGTTGTAGCCCGCGACCGCGGGCGCCGGAGCGAGCACCGCAGGGCGCAGCGAGGATCAGCCAAGCCGGCGGATGCCGGCGCCCGGCGTCTGAGGGAGAAGGAAAATGGGTGAGTGGCCCCTTATCGCTGGGCAGGTTTTCAACGGGTTCAGCGTCGCCTCGCTGTACGTGCTGGCGGCCCTGGGCCTGGCGTTGAGCTTCGGCCTCATGCGCGTCATCAACATGGCGCATGGCGAGATGCTGATGCTGGGCGGCTACCTCGCCTACCTGACCTTGCAGGTGGTGCCGGGGCCCTTGGGCATTCTGGCCGCCATGCCCGTCGCCTTCCTGGGTGCGGCCGCCGTGGGCGCGGTGCTGGAGACGACGCTGATCAAGCGCCTGTCGGCCCGGCCGCTGGACACGCTGCTGGCCACCTGGGGCGTCAGCCTCATCCTGCAGCAGGCGGCGCGCAATATCTTCGGCGCCATCGGCGTGGACGTGCGGGCGCCGCAATGGCTGAACCATGCGTATACCGTCCAGTCCGGCCTGCTGGAGGGCCTGACCATCCCCGCCACCCGCCTGTTCATCCTGGCCGTGGCCTTCGCGGTCATGGGCGCGCTCAGCCTGCTGCTGGCGCGCACGCGCATCGGCCTGCTGGTCCGCGCCGTGAACCAGGACCGGGGCATGGCGGCGGCGGCGGGCATCAACGTGCGGGCGGTCGACCTGTCGGTGTTCTGCCTGGGCACCGGTATCGCCGGCCTGGCCGGCGTGGTGCTGGCCCTGCTGGGGCCCGTCACCCCGAATGTCGGGCAAAGCTACGTCGTGCCCGCCTTTCTGGTGGTGGTGCTGGGCGGTCTGGGCAGCCTGAAGGGCACGGCCATCGCCTCGCTGATCGTGGGGCTGTTCTCGGCCCTGGTTCAAATCCTGGTCGACGTCAGCCTGGCGCAGGTGCTGCTGCTGCTGTTCGTCATCGGGTTCATCCAGTTCCGTCCCCAGGGGGTGGTGGCCGTGCGGTCCCGCGTGCTGGACGCGTGAGGACCAGATGAAGGAGGACGGCATGGACATGAGCCTGCGCAAGAATACGCCGCTGTCGGGGCCGTTGGCCGGTATCGCCTTCGGTCGCTCCTTGGCTGTGCCGCTGGCCGTGGTGGCCCTGGGCGTGCTGGCCCCCTGGCTGGTCTCGGCCTATGAGCTCAACCTGCTGGCCCGCTTCCTGGCCATGGCGCTGCTGGCCATGGGCCTGGTGCTGGTGTGGGGCCAGGGCGGGGTGCTCAGCCTGGGGCAGGGGGTGTTCTTCGGCCTGGGCGGCTACGCCATCGCCATGCACATGAAGTTGGCGGCGCTGGCCGACGGTGACCTGCCAGACTTCATGGTGTGGAGCGGCCTGGACGCGCTGCCGTGGTGGTGGGTGCCGTTCAAGAGCCCCCTGGTCGCCATCCTGGGCGTGGTGCTGGTGCCTGGCGCGGTGGCGGCCCTGTTCTCCTGGGCGGTGTTCCGGCGGCGGGTGGGGGGCGTTTACTTCGCCCTGATCACCCAGGCGCTGGCGCTGGCCTTCGCCACGCTGCTGATCAGCCAGCAGCCCTCCACCGGCGGCTTCAACGGCCTGACGGACTTCCAGACCTTGATGGGCGTGGAACTGGGCACGCCGGCGGCGGCGCATGGCCTGTACTGGCTGACCCTGGCCCTGGTGGTGGGGGTGTTCGTGGCCCTGCGTGCCCTCATGGCCTCCCGCTATGGCCTGCTGCTGCGCGCCATCCGGGATGGTGAGAACCGCATCCGCTTCCTGGGCTACGACCCCACGCCGTTCAAGGTGGTGGCCTTCACCATCGGCGCCGTGCTGGCTGGCTTGGCCGGGGCGCTGTTCACGCTGCACGCCGGTGTGGTGTCGCCGGCCCTGGTGGGCGTGGTGCCCTCCATTGAGATGGTCATCTGGGTGGCAGTGGGGGGCCGCAACAGCCTGGCCGGCGCCATCGCCGGCACCCTGGCCGTCAACCTGGCCAAGGACGGTGTCAGCAGCGCCTTCCCCGACCTGTGGCTCTACGCCCTGGGCCTGGTGTTCGTGCTGGTGGTGACCCTGCTGCCTGGCGGCCTGGCCGGCCTGGTGGCCGACGCTGGTGCTGCCGGCTTGGGAAAGCGGCTGAAAACCCTGATCATTGGTGAGGCGAAATGACCGCGCAGGCGACCGCGCCCCACATCGGCACCACCGCCCCCGCCAGCAACCTGCTGCTGGCGGTGGATGGGGTGACGGTGGACTTCGACGGCTTCAAGGCCCTGAACGGCTTCAGCCTGACCCTGGACCGGGGCACCCTGCGGGTGCTGATCGGCCCGAACGGCGCGGGCAAGTCCACGCTGTGCGACACCATCATCGGCCGGGTGCGGGCCACCAGCGGCCGGGTGATCTTCAAGGGCCAGGACATCACCCACCTGCCGGAGCATGAGATCGTGCGCCGGGGCATCTGCCGCAAGTTCCAGACACCGGGCGTGCTGCCCGGCCTGTCGGTGGTGGACAACCTGATGATCGCCGCCCGGCGCGACCGGCGCTGGTGGTCCTCCTTCCGCCACGGCGTGGCGGCGGAGGAGAAGGCTCGCGTGGCCGACATCCTGGAGACCATAGGCCTGGCCGACCGCGCCGCCGCCCCCGCCGGCCAGCTGGCGCATGGTGAGAAGCAGTGGCTGGAGATCGGCATGGTGGTGGCGACGCGCGCCGACCTGCTGCTGCTGGACGAACCCACGGCCGGCATGGGCCCGGCGGAAACCAGCCAGACGGCGGCCCTGATCCGCCGCCTGGTCGGGCAGCACACCGTGCTGGTCATCGACCATGACATGAGCTTTCTGGAGCAGCTGGACGCCCGCGTCACCGTCATGCACCAGGGCCAGTTCCTGAAGGAAGGCAGCGTGGCCGCCATCCGCGCCGACGCGGACGTCGCCGCCGTCTATCTGGGCCGCGCCAAGGAGGACACCCATCATGACTGAACCGTTGCTGACGCTCACCGGGGCGGCGACATCCTATGGCCAGAGCCAAGTCCTATGGGACATCGACCTGGCGGTGCCCGCCGGCGGCGCCGTGGCGCTGATCGGCCGCAATGGCGTGGGCAAGACCACCCTGTTGAAGACCATCATCGGCGCCCAGCGCCTGACCGCCGGCCGCATGACCTTCCTGGGCCGCGACGTCAGCGCCCTGGGGCCCCACCAGCGCGCCCGCGCCGGCATCGGCTACGTCCCCCAGGGCCGCCACATCTTCCCTCACCTGACGGTGCGGGAGAACCTGGAGACCGGCCTGTCCGCCCTGGCCGGCCGCAGCGGCGGGGCCATGAAGGCGGGCGTGCCCGACCACATCTTCGACCTGTTCCCCAAGCTGGCGCAGATCATCAACCGCAAGGGCGGCGTGCTCAGCGGCGGCGAACAGCAGCAACTGGCCATCGGTCGCGCCCTGGCGGGCCAGCCCAGCCTGCTGCTGCTGGACGAGCCGACGGAAGGCATCCAGCCCTCGGTGGTCCAACAGATCGAGGACGCCCTGCGCCGCATCCGCGCCGACCTGGGCGTCACCGTCCTGATCGTGGAGCAGTACCTGGACTTCGCCTGGTCCTTCGCCGACAGCTACCGCGTCATGCAGCGCGGCCGCATCATCCGCGCCGGCAGCACGCGGGAAGAGACGGCGGCGGAAGTGGCGCATCTGGTGAATATTTGAGGCTGAGTCAGGGGGCCCATGGATTGATCAACGGCACGCTACAGCCCGAAAAATCATCGATATTACGGGTGGCTACCGCAGCGGCGAGTGAATGGGCAATCGCCGCGATTTGCGCGTCCAGGGTGGAAATGGGGCGCCCGGCCTGGCGTCTCACTGTGGTGATTCTCGCGAATGAAATCGCGGCCTGAGTGTCGAAGGGCAATATTCGGCCGGCGAAGTCGGCGACGAACATCTGTAGCGCGGCATTCTCCAAACCAATCCGCCGACGTCCCTCTGGGAGCAGGGCAATGCCTGACAGGATTTCAGCCTGGGTGATGGTGGTGGTGAACAATAAGGACGAGGGTTGCCCCGCGAGCCAACGCAAAACGGCATCCGATGGCGCCGGGCGCATCAGCTCCGATAGCACGTTGGTATCAAGAATAATCATTCCGGGAAGCTGGGTGGATTACGTAATAGCTCACGTGGGGGCAACGCCAGCTCCACGCCACCGAACGGGGCGAAGCGACGGCGGATCGATCCTGCCAAATCAGTCGGCGCCGGCGGTAGATCATGGACCAGAACGGCTTGGAGGATGTGCCGAGCCTCTTCCTCCATGGAACGTCCATGGCCGGCGGCTTGGGCCCGTAGGCGGCTCTCCAATGGTTCTTCCATGTTTCGGATGGTGAGGCTGGCCACGGCATCCTCCGGCTATCTGCGCTATGGGAAGTCTAAGCGCTGACGCGTAGTGCGGCAACATCGAGGGAGCACGGAGGCGCCCATTTCAGGGTGGAACGCTATCCCGCCATCACCCGCACCGCTACGGCGGCCGCTGACGCGCGGTTCTCCACCCCCAGCTTCACGAAGATCTGTTCCAGGTGCTTGTTCACCGTGCGGGGGCTGATGCCCAGGATGTCGCTGATGTCGCGGTTGGATTTGCCGTGGGCGATCCACACCAGCACCTCGGCCTCGCGCGCCGTCAGGCCCAGGGCCTGTTGCAGGGCGCGTTCCTCGCGGCCGGCGCCGGTCTCGCTGATGCGGAACAGGAACTCGTCCGGTTCGGTTTGGCTGAGGTAGGCGACCTCCAGCCGGCGGGTATCGTTCGCGTCGGGGCCGTCGATCAGGATGGACGGCGCGCCGTCACGGCGAAGCTGAGCCAGGCGCTCCGCCACCACCGGGGGCAGGCGGTCGGGGGCGTCCCTGCCGGAGCCATCATCGGGGAAGAAGGCCGCCAGCAGGCGCTGGGCCTGGGGCGTGCACCAGCGCAAGAGCCCGCGCCCGTCGGTGGCCAGCAGATAGCGGCCGGTGGTGTCCAGGGCCACCTGGGCGCCATAGGCGACGCGGGCATTGGCCAGGTGCACGCGGATGCGGGCCATCAGCTCATCCACCACGATGGGCTTGGTGACATAATCGACGCCGCCGGCCTGCAGGCCCTGCACCACGTGTTCCGTCTCGCTGAGGCCGGTCATGAAGATGACGGGCAGGTGGGCCAGGGCCTGGTCGCGCTTCAGCCGGCGGCAGGTCTCGAACCCGTCCAGCCCTGGCATGACGGCGTCCATCAGCACCAGGTCCGGCGTCACCTGGTCCAGCAGGGCCAGGGCGCTTTCGCCATCCGTCGCCACCAGCACGGTTAGGCCCGCCTGGTCCAGGGCGTCGGTCAGGAAGCCCAGGGTTTCCGGCGTGTCGTCCACCACCAGCACGGTGTCGCGGCGGCCGGGGGTGGTCTGGATGGCATCAGTCATCGGCACGCTCCATCCGGTCCTGTCCATCGCCTGTATCGTCATTGTCCCCTCCCGCCTGTGTCCGTGCCGCCTCCAGCACCGCCATATAGCGCTTCAGGTCGAAGGCGCGCACCAGGGTGCGCAGCTGGGCGGCGAAGGCGGCGGTGGCCACGTCCTCCGTCTCCAGCTCGCGCAGCTTGGCCTCGATGCCGCGCACATGGCCGATGCGGCCCAGCTGCCACAGCGCTTCCAGATGCGGCTGGGCCAGGGCCGGCAGAGCATCGGGGGGCGCGGCGGGCGCGGGTGCTGCGGCCGGGGCGTACAGCCACTCCAGGCCCAGCAGCGCGCCGATGCGTTCCAGCAACACGTCCATGTCCACCGGCTTGATGACGAAGGCGTCGTGCGCGGCACTGCCGCCATCCTCCCCGCCTGTGGCGGCGCGGCCGGGGGTGTAGTCGTGGGCGTTGGCCGACACCATCATGATCTTCAGACGCGGCAGGTCGAGGTCGCGCAGGGCCGCCGCCGCCTCCCACCCCGTCATGTGGGGCATGGAGATGTCCAGCAGGGCCAGGTCCGGCCGGCACTCCCGCGCGAGATCCACGCATTCCCGCCCGTCACGGGCGGCGAACAGCAGGAAGTCCAGCGGCCGCAGCAGGTTCTGGATCAGGGCCAGATGGTCGGGGTCGTCGTCGGCCACCAGCACGCGCAGGCGCGGGCCGGCATAGCCGTGGATGGTCCTGGCCGCCGGCGGGTCGTCCGGGCCGGACTGCGCCTCCGACAGCAGCAGGCGCACGGTGAAGGTGCTGCCCTGGCCGGGCGTGCTGGCGACGGCGATCTCCCCACCCATGATGCGGGTCAGCAGGCGGGTGATGGTCAGGCCCAGGCCGGTGCCGGGTACGGCGCGGGCGTTGGCCATCCGCCCCCGCTCAAACGGTTCGAAGATGCGCTCCCTGTCCTCGGGCAGGATGCCGAAGCCGGTGTCCGACACCTCGAACTCCGCCACCTGGCTGCGATAGCGCACGCGCAGGGTGGCGTGGCCCCGGGCCGTGTATTTCAGGGCGTTGGACAGCAGGTTGATCAGGATCTGGCGCAGGCGCTTCTGGTCGGTATGGACGAAGGCCGGCAGGTAGGCCGGGCGGTCGTAATGGAACTGGATGCCCTTGGCGGCGGCCTGCAGGCGGAACATGTCCACGATCTGGTCCAGGAACTCCACCAGCCGCACCTTGTCGCGGGTCAGGCGCAACAGGCCGCTTTCGATCTTGCTGATGTCCAGCAGGCCGTCCACCAAGTTGGACAGGTGCTCCGCGCTGCGGCGGATGACGCGCACGCCGTCCGGGTTGCGGATGCTGGCGTCGCGCTCCAGCAACTGGGCATAGCCGAAGATGGCGTTCAGTGGCGTGCGGATCTCATGGCTGATGCCGATGATGTAGCGGCTCTTGGCCACGTTCGCGGCCTCCGCCACCTCCTTGGCCTTCTGCAATGCTGCGTCGGTGCGCTCGTGCGCCTCGATCTCCTCCATCAGCATGCCGGTCTGACGCGCCGTCTCCTCCTCCGCGACCCGGCGGCTTTCCAGGGCCAGAACCAGCAGCCAGGCGGCGACGCCGGAGACGATCAGCAGGGCGAAGAAGACGATCCACAGGGTGGTGGCGACCACGCCGCGCGCCTCCGGCACCGTGGCACCATACTGCATGCCGATGAAGGACAGCAGGCCGCCGTTCACCAGGGTGAACACGGCCATGACGCCCAGGAAGCGCGCGGTGCGGGTGCGCACGCCGCCGGCCATGCGGCCGGGCAGCAGGGTTTCCATCAGGCGGGCCAGCTGGTCGGTGATGCGGCTCTGCGTCTTGCACAGATCGTGGCAGCGGCTTTCCAGCGTGCAGCACAGGGAACAGATGGCCCCGGCATAGGCGGGGCAATAGGCCATGTCCCGCCGCTCGAACACGTTCTCGCAGATGACGCAGCGGGCCTCCGCCGCATCGGCGGGCAGGTCGGTGTCGGGCCGCGCCAGGTAATAGCGGCCCCGGGTGGCCTTGGCGATCAGGGGGGCGGTGACGAAGGCCACGGCCAGGCCGATGAACGGCGCCATGGCCTGGGGCAGGGGCCCCAGCAGCGGCCCGAAGGCGCCCAGCGAGGCGAGGGTGGAGGCCACGACCGACAGGGCCATGGCGCCCACGCCCACCGGGTTGATGTCGTAAAGATGGGCGCGCTTGAACTCGATGCCCGGCGGGCTCAGGCCCAGCGGCTTGTTGACCACCAGGTCCGCGGTCAGCGCCCCGATCCAGCCGGCGGCGAAGTTGGCGTACAGGCCCAGGATGCCGCCGATCACCCGGAAGATGCCCAACTCCATCAGCATCAGGGCCAGGATGACGTTGAACACCAGCCAGACGACGCGGCCCGGATGGCTGTGCGTCAGGCGGGAGAAGAAGTTGGACCAGGCGATGGACCCGGCATAGGCGTTGGTGACGTTGATCTTGATCTGGCAGACGACGACAAAGACGCCGGTCAGCACCAGCGCCGTGGTGGGCGACGACAGCATCTCCTGAAAGGCGATGTAGAACACCTCTGTCGGCTGGGTGGCCTGTTCCGCCGACAGGCCATGGCGCAACGCCACCACCGCCAGGAAGGACCCGGCCAGCAGCTTCAGCCCGCCCATGGCAACCCAGCCCGGCCCGGTGGTGATCAGCGCCGTCCACCAGGCCCAGCGCCCGGTCTTGCGCAAGGTGGGCAGGAAGCGCAGGTAGTCCGCCTGCTCCCCGATCTGCGGCAGCAGGGACAGCAGCATGCTGGCCGCCATGCTGAACAGCAGCGGGTCGATATGGCCGTCGGCATGGCCCAGCGCGCCGGGGAATTCCTGCCAGGCGGCCAGGTCCGCCCCGTGGTTCAGCGCCAGATAGGCCAGGGGTGCCAGTTGCAGCAGCAGCCAGATGGGCTGGGTCAGCAGCTGCATGCGGCTGATCAGGCGGATGCCGTAGACGGCGATGGGGATGACCACCAGGGAACTGACGATGTGGGCCAGCCACAGCGGGATGCCCAGCGCCATCTGCAGGGCGGCCGACATGATGCTGGCCTCAATCGAGAACAGCAGGAAGGTGAAGCTGGCGTAGATGAGGGAGGTGAGGGTGGACCCCAGGTAGCCGAATCCCGCCCCCCGCGTCAGCAGGTCGATGTCCACGCCGTAGCGGGCGGCGTAATAGGTGATGGGCAGGCCCACCAGGAACATCAGGACGGCCACGGCCAGGATGGCGGCGCTGGCGTTGCTGTAGCCATAGGTCAGGGTGGCGCTGCCGCCGATGGCCTCGCACGCCAGGAAGCTGATGGCGCCGAAGGCCGTATTGGCCACGCGGAACGACGACCAGCGCCGCGCCCGCGTGGCGGTGAAGCGCAGGGCGTAGTCCTCCAGCGTCTGGCTGGCGGCCAGCTGGTTGTATTGGCGCCGTTCCCTGACGATCCGCTGCCGCGCGCTCATGCCCCCCGCCTCAACTGCGGCTCCGCTGTCCCCCATCGTTCCCCGTGCTTCTTTTCCAAAGAGGCGGCCCCGCGACCGACTTTACCGGTCGCGGGGCTGTAAGGAAGCCCCCTCGGTCCCGTCCCCCCAAGAAAGGGGCCCGGCCGGGGGCAAGGTGGCTAGCCGCCGCCGGCAGGATAGGGGTGGGGGCGGGGAGAACCCCATGGGGCGTTTGACGTATGGGTATGTCTCAGAACTGCAGCTGCACGCCCAGTACGACGGCGTTGCCGTCGGATTTGCCGGTGGTGCTGGTGATGACGTATTCCGCGCTGATGCGGGCGTTGTGGCCGTCGATGATGTAGTTGACGCCCAGGTCCGTCTGGCTGGTGGAGATGCCGGTCAGGTCGGCGTCGAAATGCTGGTAGCGCACCGTCGGCTGGAATTGGCCCCAGCCCACCTTGGCCGGGATCAGAAAGGCGCCGCCCACCAGATAGGCCTTGCCCTGGGTCAGGCCGCCGACATTGTCGGTGGGGCCGGCGCCGCCGAAGCTGCTGGGCACGTCGGCCACGCCGCCAGTGTCGTACTGGTAATAGGCGCCTTCCAGCGTCACCACGCCGATGCCGTCCAGCTTCTTCTCGAACAGGCCGTCCACGTTCCAGGCGGTGTAGTCGCCCCGGCGGGCCAGCGTGCCCACGCCGTCCGGCTGGTACTGGGCGGCGAAGGCCAGGGTCAGCACGTCGACGGAGCCGTAGTAGGTGCTGCTGGTGTAGTAGGCGGGGTCGGGCTCCGGATCCAGGAAGTTATAGGCGACGCGGCCGGCGTACAGCAGGTTGTCGGACTGGTTGCTGGCGCCGGTGATGCGGTTGTGCCCCTCGAACGCACCGACGGAATAGACCAGCTTCTTGTCCAGCAGCTTGCCCCAGACGGTGGCGCCATCGTCACGGCCGGCGAACTTGGCCGGGTACTGCGACACGGTGCCGGGGTAGGCCCAGGTGTTCAGATAATAGGGGCCGTCCAGGTTGGCACGGTCGCTGGGCGGCAGCATGCGGCCCACCCACAGGTTGATGCCGTCCGCCGGCTCGAACTGGGCGTAACCGTCCAGCACCTCCACCCGGCCGGCGCTGTCGCGTTCGGTGTTGAAGGTCGCCTTGATCATGGGCGTCAGCTGGCCGCTGATGTAGAGGCGCACGCTGTCCAGGTTGAAATCGGCGGAGCGCGAGGTGCCGTCCGGCGCCCCGTCCTCCACGCTGGTGAAACTGGCGCGCACGCCCAGCCCCACCGTGATGGATTTGTCGCCGCCGGCGGAAATGGTCTCGCCCGCCTGCGCCGCCAGGGCGGGCAGGGTGAGGGCCGTGGCCAGAAGCGCCAGGCGCAGGCGGCGTTGCGTCGTGTTGATGATGCCCGACATGATGTACTCCCCCGTCCTTAGGTCCCGTTGCCGTTATCGGTGCCGGGAACTCAGGTCCCGGCGTCGGCTTCAGGGGCAGGATGGGGGCAGGAAAGCGAAATCCTAATACGTCAAACTGCGTATGTTTTGTTTGCTGGCGATGGTCTAAATAAAAGACCATTGTGCAAAACTGGTATTCTCACGGGACTTAATCTCTATTTCATAAATTGTTCTCTGTTGCTGGCTTGCCTTCTTTGATTTTCGATTTCACGTAAATGATCGCCCATAATTCGGCGCCAACCTATCGCAACGGGCGGCAGGGCTGGTTTTCGGCAATGGCGACAAGGCCGGTCATCCCATACCCCAGCCGGACGGATCGGATGGAGATCTTGTCACCGGGAAAGCCGCCCGCCAGCAGCATGGCCCGCAGGTCCAGGGGCGTGAACAGGCGGTGGGTGCCGGTCCCGGCGAACGGCCAGCGCTGCATGGTGGCCGCGTCCGTCACGTAAACCACCAGCCGCCCGCCCGGGCGCAGCACGCGACGCGTTTCCCGCAGGACATCGGCCGCGTTCTGCCAGAAATAGGCCACGTTGACCGCCAGCATCCCGTCGACCGCGCCGGCCGGCAGCGGCAGCGTATCAAAACGGCCGAGATGAAGGTGAAGCTGTCCCTGCTGTCGGGACTGCCGGTTGAGCTTGGCCGCCTGTTGCAGCATCACCGCCGACTGGTCGATCCCGTGGACGGTGCCGGTTGGCCCCACCGCTTTCACAGCCAGGGCCAGCGCCTGGCCCGGACCGCAGCCCAGTTCCAGGACTGTGTCGCCGGGGCGGGGCGCCAAGGCCTCGACCGCCACCCGGTTGGGACGGGCGTTCAGGCGGTTCATGACCAAGCCCAGCAAATGCCCCAGGACGCCGGTGGGATGGCGCAGTTGGCTGCCCAGGGCATGCCAGGCCGCGCGGAAACGGACCGGCGGCCGCGCCAGCTGATTGAAGGCGTCCATCACCCGGCCGCCAGTTTCTGTTGCGCCCGCTTCAGCAGTGAGCGGATTTCGACGCGCCGTCCCGCGTCCCAGACGGGCCGGTCGGGGGTGGGCGGCACGGCCAGGCCGTGCGCCAGCACCTCCGCCGCTTTGCGGTAATCCCCCTGTTCGAACAGGAAGTCGCCATAGAAGTAGTTGGCATCCAAGCCATCGGGATTGATCGCCAGTCCTTCCTCCAGGTAACGGCGGGCCTTGTCATCGTCGCCGAAGCTCAGGGGAAAGCCAGGCACCTTGTAATAGAGGGAGCCGAGGCTGGTGGGCACCGCACCCCCCACCGCGCGATAGTCAAGGCGACCGGCCGTCTCCAGCAGCGTGCGGGCCTCGCGGGCCAGGGAAAGCGCGCCCATGCCGCCCTTCAGACCGGCCAGACTGCCGAGGGCCAGGGCTTGCCAGATCAGAGGTTCGGCATGGCCGGGGTACTGCGATGCCAGCTGGCCGGCCTGGTCGGCCAGTGCCGCCATGGCGTGCACGCGGGCGTCCTGATCCGTCACTTCGAACGAGATGTGGGACCATTCCCGTTCCACGCCGGCCAGGGCAGTCAGCATCCCGGAGGGCGTGGCATCGGTCGCGACCGTGTGGGCGATGGCCTCGCTTTCCATCGGCGACGCATGCCCCGCCGCCGGTACCGACAGGGGAAGGAGGGCGACCGTCATGGCGAGGGCCAATCGGCGCGCCCTGGGCGTGAGGGGATGATCCATGGGCGGCGGTTCCTTTTAGAGTGCGATCGCTTCGCATGGACTCATACGGAGCGGGAATCGCATGACGAACAAAAGCTTAGACCAGGGGAAGGCAATCAACGCGGGGGCCGGCGCGCCGGCCGGGCTGCGGCGCCGGCATCAGCGCGTCCAGGGGACCGCGCCGCAATTGGCGCCGCACCGCGGCATCGACCAGGCGGGGGAATAGGCGCTGAAGCAGGACGAACAGGCGTTCCGGGCCGGCGGGATAGGCGGTGTCGGCACCGGCCAGCGCGGCGGCCCATATCCGTTTCGCGATGGCCGCCGGCGGGTCCGTCGGCATGTCCAGCAGGGCCAGGAGCGGTTCAAGGGCCTCCGTCGCGGGCGTGCGGGCGCCCCGCGGCGCGGCATAGGTCACGCCCACGCCTTGGCATCGCAATTCCCGCCGCAAGGCGTCGGACAGGCCGCGCAAGCCATACTTGGACGCGCAATAACCGGCAAACAGGGGATAGGGAATATCCCCCAGCAGGGAACCGATGTTGACCACCCGCCCGGCCGCGGCGGACAGCAGCGGAAGGAAGTCCCGCGTGAGGGCCAGCGGCGCCATCAGGTTGGTGGACACCAGCGCGGTCAGCGTGTGGTCGTCCATGGCCGACAAGGCCCCCGCCCATACCAGGCCGGCGTTGTTCACCAGAAAGTCCAGGCCGCCGGCGTGGTCCCGCACGGCGTTCACCAGGGCCTCGCGATCCTGGGACAGGGTCACGTCGGCGGGCAGGACAAGGCACCGCGTGCCGGGTCGCAACAGCGCCTTGGTGGCGTCCAGCGACGGGCGCCGCCGTCCGACCAGAACCAGCCCCAACCCCCGCCGCGACGCCTCGACGGCCAGCGCCTGGCCTATGCCCGAGCCAGCGCCGGTGATCAGCGCGGTCATGCCGCCGGGCGCGGAGTCATGCGGCATGGCAGGCCCCTCCTTGCACGCTGTCCAAGCCCCGGCTCAGGTCGCGGAAGATGTCGCCATAGAGGCGGTAGACCATGTTCGCCGTGTCGGCGATGACCGGCAGCGCTTCCGGGGCGCACAAACCGTCGACCAGCTGTTCGAAGAAGGCCACATGCTCCTTGTCCAGCGCCCCGTGGGATGTCAGGTAGCGGAAGCCTGAGGTGCCCTCGCTCCGGTAGGCTCGCTGCAGGGCGTCGGCCGCGCGGGACGCCAGCAGCGTCGACATGCCCTCCAGGACATGGACCATGCCCAGCAAGGCGTAGGGGCTGACGCGCTCTATGGCGTCGTAGACATAGGCCAGCATGGCCCGGCAGGCCTGGCCCGGCACGGACGCAGCCACCTGCGCGGCATCACCGCCTGCCGCGTCGATGTCGTCCAGGATCCATTGCTCGTGCCCCTGTTCCTCGGTGATGTAGTCGAACAGCGCGGCCCGGTAATCGTCGTCGTCCGTCCGGGCCGCCGCCAGGGCCAGCAGCCGGCAGGTGTGGCGCACATGATGGTAGGCCTGCGCCAGGAAATCGCGGTAGAGCGGCAGCGGCACAGCCCCATCCATCGCCATGCTCAGCACGGGGATGGACAGGAAGGCGCCACGGGCTTGGGCGGTCTGCGCGAGCAGGCGCTGATGCGGTGTCGGTGAGGTGTCGGGCAAGGGGGCCTCCGTCAATGGTCGGTGGTCAAATGGTCCGGCGGGGTCCGGATCGCCGGCATGGCCGGTGGATGAAGCTGCGGGTGGTAGGCCGCCGTGGTTTCCCGGCGGCGCAGCCGGCCGTTGGCGGTGAGCAGGCCGCGCGCCGCCAGGTCGCGCAGTGGTGCTACGTGATGCCGGCGGGGCCGGGCATAGGCAGGCAGGCCGGCGGCGGCGGTCGATGCCAAGGCGGCGATGGCGTCGTCCCCGGCGGCCTCGAACCATGATTCCGCCGCCGGCGCCGGAACCAGCAGCATCGCCAGCCCGTCCAATCCGCCATCGCTGAGCAGGCAGTGCGACAGCCGGGGGTCGTTCAGGAAATGCGCCTCCACCCATTCCGGGCTGATGTTGCGCCCCCCGGGCGTCACGATCAGGGCATCCCGCCGTCCATGGACCGTCAGGTGACCGTCGTCATCGAAGGTCCCCAGGTCGCCGGTGCGCCAGGTCGCCGGGCCGGCAGGCTCATTCGCCGGCGTCATCCCCAGGTATCCCGACATGACCGACGGGCCGGTGACCACAATCTCCCCCCCGTCGAGGGTCACGCGCAGGCCGGACAGGGGCCGGCCCACCGTGCCCGGCCGCCGCTGGCCGGGCCGGTTCAAGGCCACGACCGAGCAACACTCGGACAGGCCATAGCCTTCATGCACGGGAATGCCCAGGGCCCAGGCCCTCTCGGCCAGGGCGGGGGGAACGGCCGCCCCGCCCACGGCCACCAGGCGCAGATCCGGCGGAACCGTGCCGCCCGTCCGCTCCAGCTCCGTCACCCAGGCGGCCAGAAGCTGGGGCACCAGCATCAGGCAGGTCGGGGCGGCGGCGGTGATGGCGTCGGTGAGCGGCAGGGGGGCCGGACCGCCCATGCGGGCCGTCAGCCCGGGCATCAGCGTCACCCGCGCGCCTGCGCTGAGCGGCATGGTGATGGCGCAGAGGGTCTCTAGCAACAGCGCCATGGGCAGAAGGCTGAGATAGTGGTCGTCGGGTCGCGCGTCGATGGCCTGGGCCAGCGCCAGGGTGCTCCATGACAGCTGGCGTCCCTCCAGCAGCACGCCCTTCGGCGTGCCCGTGCTGCCCGAGGTGTAAATGACCTGCCGCGCCGTTCCGGCGAGGTCCAGGGCCGCGGTGGCCGCGGTCATGGCCGGGACGGGTTGGACGGGCAGGTCCAAGGGGGCGCCTGGGCCCGGATCCGCGTCGGGTGTGTAGATGATATGAGTTATGCCGGCGTCGGCGGCGATGTGCCGGCACTGGGCGGCTGAGAAAAAGGGCGGCAGCGGGACGGCGGTGTAGCCCGCCTGCCAAATGGCCAGTTGGGCCACGACCCATTCGACACGGTTGGCGCCCAGGATGCCCACCACCGGACGCGAGCCGGATCTCTCCAGCGCCGTCAGCGCCTGCGCCGCGCCCGCGACGCGGGCCGCCAATTGCGCATAATCAAGGGACGAGATGCCGTCGGTGACCGCCGGCTGGTGGGGCGTGACGGCGGCGTGCCGGCGGATGGCGCGCAGGATCTCATGCATGCGCCGTCCCCGCCGCCGCTTCCGCCGCTCGCGTCGGCGCGGGGCTCAGGAACGGCCAGTCGTCCGCCGCGCATACGGCCGGGGCGCTTTCATAGTAACGCCCCCAGGCGGCGGCATCGGCTTGGCGGGCGGGGTCCGCCTGGGCCAGGACCAGCAGGGGTGGATAAAGGCGCGCCAACAACTGCCGCAGGCGCGACGTGGCCGTGAAAAAGCACCAGTCGTATCCGTCAAGGGCCCCCCGGCAGGCCAGGCTGTGGAAAAAGCCGGCGGACAGGTCGGCGCGGCGGCTGACCAGGGTGGTGATCTCAAACACCCGCGCGCGGTGCACATGGCGCCCGCTCCTCTGGCCAAGGACGCGTTCTATGGGCTGGTCAAGATAGGCTTCGGAAAAGAAGCCATCGGCGGTGGTGCGCACGCCCGCGGCACAGGCGGGGTTCCCGTGCTGATCGAACGTCGCCATCATCAGGCGGGGAAAGCGGCCGATGCGCGCGCCATAAGCCCGCGCATAGGTTTCGCGGACCAGCTGCTCAACGGCTGGCCGCGATGGATGGCCGGCGGACAGGGCCACGATGTCGGAAAGCCTCGCCTGGGCCGGTACGGACCTGCCGGCGTCGTCCGCCGGAACGGGGCGGGGATGGGGGTTCGCATTCATGGGGCCGCGCCTTCGCTGGTGGAACCGCGCCTCGGCCGCCGTCAGGGCGGTGAAGCGATGGGTCCCATGCTAGGGCCGCGCGTCGTGGAGTTGTGTGGACTTGCCCACCGGTTATTTTCAGTTCTGCGGCGTGTCCGGCGCGGCGGGCAGGGTGATTTCGACCACCAGACCGGTGGGATGGTTGTGTGTCGCCCTTACCGTTCCGCCATGCAGTTCCACTACCCGTTTGCAGATGGTCAGGCCTATGCCGGTGCCGCCGGTGTCACGGGCCCGGGCCGGATCCGCGCGGTAGAACGGATCGAACAGCTGCCCGATGGCGTCATCGGATACCCCGGGCCCCCTGTCGGCCACGGTCAGGCTCAGGCCGGTGGTATTCCCCTCCAGGCTCACGGTCACCTGCACCCCCGCCGTCGTATAGAACAGCGCGTTGCGGATGACGTTCTCGATGGCGCGGCGCAGCAGGTCGGCGTTGCCGGGAAGGACGCCGCCGTCCGGCAAATCCGGCGCCACGACCAGGGCCAGGTCACGCTGCCGGTCGGGCCGTTCATAGGCGGCATCGGCGATGATGGCACGCAGCAGGTCCGGCAGGTCCACCGGGGCCCGCTGCAACCCCGCCGCCGCCCCTTCAAGCCGGGCCAGGGTCAGCAGTTCCGAGGCCAGGGCGGCGACGGCCGCGATCTCCCGTTCCATCCGGTCGAAGTGGCGGGGGGCCTGCGGTTCCACTTGGCGCCGGGCCAGGCCCAAGGCCATGCTGAGCCGGGCCAGCGGCGACTTGATCTCATGGGAGATGTCGCTGATCAGGCGCCGCTGGGCGGTCACGGCGGCCTCCAGCTCGGCTGTGCGGTCCGCCACCTTGCCCTCCAATGTCAGGTTCAGGTGTTCCAGGTCGCGCATGCTGCGGTCGCGCTCCGCCCGGGCGTTCCGCAGTTTGGCCGTCATGCGGTTGAACGAGCGGGCCAGGAAGCCCAGTTCATCCTGGCTGGTGACCGGGACCTGGATGTCCAGCTGGTCCGTGTCGGCGATGACCCGCACCGCCCGGGTCAGTTCCATGATGGGTGCCGTCAGCCGCCGGCCCATCCAGCGCACGAAGGCGAAGATGGGCGCCGCCAGCAGGATGCCTAGCAGGGCCAGTTCCAGCGCGACCCGGCGCAAGGGCCGCGTCACGACCGACATCGGCTGCGAAACCACCACCTGCCAGGACCGCAGCAGGCCATCCCGCTGCACGGAACGGCCGGTGATGTGGCTTTCCCTGTCCATGTCGGGATCGGCCGCGCTGGACAGGACGGCGGGATGGGGAGGGCGGCGGACCAGCACCGTGCGGGGCTCCACCCCGCTCAACAGCGTCTCGACCATGGTCCATGGAAGGGCGATGACCAGGGTGCCCACGCGATAATCCGGGGCGAAGCTGCCGAAGACCGGAATGGCCAGGGCGACGACGTCCCCGCCACCCAACGGGTTCCGATGCTTGTCGAAGAAGGTGACGCTGTGGGCCGCCACGGTCCAGGCCGCCGGAAGGCGGGTGCCACGCGGCGGGGCGCCGTCGTCGCCATCGGCGTCGGCGATCAGGGTGCCGCCGGCATCGAAGGCGTAAATCCCACCCGCCAGCCCGTACAGGCGCTGCAGCGCCTCCAGCGTCGTCCCGATCCGCCGGTCAACGTCGCCGGACACCAGGTCGTTCATCACCTCCAACTGGGCCCAGGCGGTCAGGTCCGTCGCCAGCTCGTCCATCCGGTTGCATAGACGCTGGTATTTCAGGTCCGCCACCTGGGCCAGGCCACCTTCGGCGGAATCCAGCAATGACCGGCGCACGCCGGTGTACACCACCGCCGCCGTCAGCCCATAGGTCAGCAGGTATATCGCCAACAGGGCGCCGACGATCTTGCGTCCGATGGAACTGCCGATGGTGGCCTTCATGGGCTGCCCCCGCCGGAACCGGCCGCGACGGGCAATCTGGCCAGGACCACGACACCCTCCGGCACCCCGCCGCCGCCGCTGACGTACCCGACCGAGCCCGGCACCCGCCGAATGAAGGTGAGCAGCGCCTGTTCAGATTCCTGGACCACCGGCGGGGCCTTGCCCTTGAAGTGCATCTCGTTCCAATAAACGATCAGGCTGGCGTTGTCCTGGTGCAGGACACCGGCCGTGAAGCGGGCGCGGACATCGCTGGAGATTTCGCGGTTCACGGGGATGATCGCGTTCCCGTCGGGCCACAAGGTCAGGCGCAGCAGGTAGATCGCCGCGACGTCGCCGGTGCTCAGCGGGTGGCCCAGGGTCACCGACGGGTTGGCCACCACCAGGATGTCCTCTCCCCGCGCCATGTCCGACAGGAACAACCCTATCAGAACCGCCAGCAGGGGCCGCCGCCGCCGCATCAGAACAGCACGGACCAGGAGGCGAACAGGCCGGTGGGGTTGACCGGCGGCCCACCGACGTTCAGCAGGTATTCCAGCCTGAAGACCATGGCCGGTTGCGGCCGGAAGGCGAAGCCGGCCAGGACGTCCTGGGCCGTCCCGTCGCTCGCGGGGCCGGCCTGTCCGGCGCTGGCGGACGCGGTACCGCGCCCATCATAAATCTCGTACCAGCCGTAGATGGACCACCGGTCATCGAAGGCATAGGACGGTGCCACGTACGCGCTCCACTCCAGGCTGCGCGGCGTCTGCACGCCAGCCGGCTGGGAAAGGGAGGACACCACCCCTTCACCCTGCAATGTCACCGGGCCCATCGTATACCGGAAGTCGACCCCTGCCAGGTGCTGTTCCACCCCCAGCCGGTCGATGGTGCGCTGGACCGAAAACCCCACCTTGTCCAGCAGGGCCAGGGGAAAGCTGACGTGCAGGCCTTCGACCAGGCGGTAATGATCATCGACGATGCTGTCCGGCCGCGCAGAGAACTCGTCCATGGGCTGCCAGTAGACCTGGACGTCCGGCCAACGGGCCTCGGGATCGCTATACAGCACCGACAGGCCGGTGGCGTACTGGCTGAAGCCGCGGTAGGTCGCCGCCGGCCGGACCGTTGACAGGACCAGCGGGGCCGCGTGGATCTGGTTCCAGTCGCCGACCGGTGCCAGCATCTTGCCGAACCGTATGGTGAAGCCGTCCGGCAATTGGACGTCGTCGTAAAGGCGCTCCAGCACGACATAGCCATGACCCTTTCCGCCATCGCCGCTGTCATCCCCTTTCGCCCAAGGCAGAAGGTTGAGCCCCGTCAGTTCGGCTTCCATGAAGGGGTTGACGAAGATGCCGACATGCGCGCTGGCGTAGAGGCTGAGATCCTCAAGGCTCAGGGTCTTGCGGCCTTGGTCGGGCAGGCTCGCGACTAGGCTGGAATAGCCCGCCAGGTTGACCGGGCCGACGTTGAACCCTTGGCCCGGCACATAGCTGTCCGACGGTTCGGTGTCCTGCGCCCGGGCGGCGCCGGTCGCCAGGGCGGCGGTCACGATGGCGCCGGACAACCAAGCGGCCTGCGCAAGACGGGAAAGGTGCTGGGAGGTCATGGCCATCGGAACGGATCCCCGCCCCGTCACGATGGGGGCAGGGCGTAAAGATAGCCGATATTGCGGATGGTCTTGATGGGCTGCTCACCATCGACGGCGGTGGCGTCGAGTTTACGCCGGACCTTGCTCACCAGCGTGTCGACGTTGCGGTCGGCGCCGGCCGCGTGATGCCGGCCGAACGCCGCCGCCGAAAGCTCGTCCCGGGAAATGATGCGGCCCGCGCCGCGCAGCAGGTGTTCCAGAAGGCTGAATTCCGCCGAGGTCAGGTCCAGCCGCCATTCCCCGTTCCAGGCGACGCGGGCGGTCGGGTTCAGCCGGACGCTGCCCACCTGCAGGTCCGCCGGCGCCTTGCTGGCCCCGCCGTTGACGCGGCGCAGGACGGCGCGAATTCGGCTGACCAGTTCGCGGGGATTGACGGGCTTCGGCACGTAGTCATCCGCGCCGATTTCGAAACCGACGATGCGGTCGACGTCGTCATCGCGGGCCGTCAGCATGATGACGGGCACGTCGGATCGTTGGCGAAGGCGTTTCAGGACATCGAAACCCGATAGCTTGGGCAGCATGACGTCCAGCACGATCAGGTCCAATTCCTCCGGCGCATGGTCGAAGCATGCGGCGCCGTCATGGGCCGCGTCGACGGCGAACCCGTCCTGTTCCAGATACTCGCGCAGCATGTCCACAAGCGCGACATCATCGTCAACGAGCAGTATTCGATCCATGCCTGATTATTGGCGAACAGGGGAGCCAAGTCGACTGCCGACCCATGGTGGGGGCGAATATTGGGTTGGGCGCGGCGTGGGCGGCGACAGGGGCGTCTCTGAAAGGGACGTGCCGCCGCCCGCGACGCGGACGCGATCAAGCCTTGATGTTGATGTTGTTGCCCCGGTCCTTGTCGACGGCCCCGGTGTCCACGTCGCCGTCGCCATCCCGGTCCAGGGTGGCGGGCTGCTGCGGGGCGGCCTGGCTGGCGGTGGTGTCGGTCGTCGCGGCGGGGGCGGCGGGGCGATACAGGGCGGCGACGGAACTGGCGTACCCGCCAATGGAAGAAATGCTCATGATGGTAACTCCACAGAAGTGTCGGTCGGTTCGGGTGCGTTGTCGCTTTCGAGGGCAATATACCCTGCGGCCTGGAGACCAATTGTGGAGTTTTGTCGAGTCCTGCGGAATTGCGGCTGACGGGACGCACCGCAGGGTCCGGCTCACTGTCCCGTTGGCGGGACGGCATGTCCAAAATCGGCGTCTATTGGGTGGAATTTGGATCAGTCATTTACAGGGTGTCTTCTGACCCCAACCTGGAGTGATCCTCATGACCATCCTTGTTACTGGCGCCACCGGCCGCGTCGGCCGCCATGTCGTCGACCAGCTCGTCAAACGCGGCGCCCCTGTCCGGGTGCTGACCCGTGACCCGTCCAAGGCCGACTTCCCGGCCGGTGTGGAGGTGGCGCAGGGCGATCTGCTGGACATCGACGCCCTGCGTGCCGCCTTCGCCGGCGTGGACACGCTGTTCCTGCTGAACGCCGTCACCGGCGATGAATTCACGCAGGCGATCATCACCCTCAACATCGCCCGTGAGGCGGGCGTGCAGCGGCTGGTCTACCTGTCGGTGATCCACGCCGACCGCTTCGTGAACGTGCCTCACTTCGCGGTAAAGCTGGGCGCCGAGCGCATGATCGAACAGATGGGCTTCAGCGCTACCATCTTGCGGCCCACCTACTTCATCGACAATGAACTGATGATCAAGGACGTCATCATCAATCATGGCGTCTATCCTATGCCGATCGGCGGCAAGGGTGTCGCCATGGTCGACGCCCGCGACATCGCCGAGGTCGCCGCCATCGAGCTGATCCGCCGCCGGCAGGGGGCAGCCGATTTGCCGGTCGAAACCATCAACCTGGTGGGCCCCGATACGCTGACCGGTACCGACGTGGCGGCGATCTGGTCGGACATCCTGGGGCGCCCGATCGCTTATGGCGGTGACGACCCCAGCGGCTTCGAGCGCACCATGGCCGGCTTCATGCCGAAGTGGATGGCCTACGAGATGCGCCTGATGGCCGAGCGCTATGTCAGCGACGGCATGATCCCCGAAGCCGGCGATGTCGAACGGCTGACCCGCATCCTGGGCCGCCCGCTGCATTCCTACTGCGACTTCGCGCGGGGGCTCCTACCCTCGGCCTGAACCGGAACTTCCCTCAAAGGCGCGCCCCGGGGCTTCCGGCCCAGGGCGCGCCGTGAAAGCAGGCCCTATGCTTACGCCGGCGACACCTCCAGCAGCAGCGATTTCTCGAAGCTGACCGTCAGGACCGGGTGGGCCGACGGCACCAGGCCAAGGTCGCGCTCCTCGACATAGTCACGCACCTGGAAGCGGCCCCCGGCCGGCAGCCCACGCAGGGTCAGGGGGCCGCTCCAGCGCGGCGCGTAAAAGGCGTAGTAGTAGCGCCCGCCGCTTTCCACCAGGTGGCCTTCCGGCTTGTCGAAGCCGATATCGTAGACGTCGCCGCGATAGAGGCCCTCGGCGAGCCGCTTGTCGCGGTAAAGCCCAATCCATTTCTTCCAGTGGGCCTCGCGCTCCGGCGTCAGCAGGAAGGAATCCTTGGGCTTGGGGTCGACCGGCCAGGTGAACTTGGTCGAGACGATCCCGCCGATTCCGACGGTGGAGGCGAAGTCGTCGCCACCGTCGGACAACTCGACATGGTCACCGGCGAAGGGCGCCGACGGGCCCATCAGCGCCTTCAGCGTCTTGCCTTTCAACCGCACCTGCCACGAGGATTCAGGGTCCGAGGCCGGCACTTGGTTGACGTAGGGGAAGTCGTAGACGCTGTAGGCGGTGCCGCAGGGGCACAGTTCGACGATGTTGTCCTTGTCGATGGCCATCGCCGCTTCGTAGATCGCGCGGAAGAAACCGGGCAAGGCCTCGACCGACTCCTCGGGCCGGGCATGGTTGTGCGACGGGTTGTAGCAGGGCGCCACGCCGTTCAGATGCTGCCCGTCGATCTTCAACCCCTTGAACCCCCAGTCGCCGAGGAACTTCCTCACCAGCGCCACGGTGTGGGCGCGGGTCGGCTCATAGGCCGGGCACAGATAAAAGCTGTTCCACCAGGTGACCAGCTGGGGCGCCCCCTCCTTGGACAGCAGCAGCATGTCGGTATGGTCGTGCAGCAGGTCGCTGCCGGGCGCCGCCGCCAGCGGCGCATACCACAGGCGCGGCTTGAGGCCGCCTTGGCGGATGCCGCCCACCAGTTTCAGGAAATCGGCCTCGCGCCCCGGGTATTTGGCGGGGTCGACCACCCAATCGCCGATCGCCTTCTGCCAGCCGTCGTCGATCACCGCCCAGTCCAGCCCCAGTTCCTTGGCCTTGGGCAAGGTGGCCTCAATCAGCTCCGGCGTGCAGGACCGCTCATAGCCCCAGGCGCACCAGATGGGTTCGAAAGAGGCGGCGGAGGGTTGCGGCGGCCGCACGCCCCGATCAGCGGCGATGCGGCGATAGGCGTCGAGCGCCGGGAAGTAGTCGCCCGCGTGCACGGCCAGAAGCGTCTCCAGCGTGTCGAACGTCCCGCCGGGCGCCAGCACGACGTCGCGCTCGGCGGTCAGGGCCAGGCGCGCGCCACCCTTGTCCTCGCTGACCGGCAGCGACACCAGTTCCGGCACCGGCGCCAGATGGCCGACGGCCAGGCCGCCCTCGCGCCGCCACAGGTCGGCGATCGGCGGGCCGCCGCCGTAATCCGAGGACGACATGCCCAGGTAATTGTCCTGGGCGAAACCGGCCTTCACCGGTTGCAGCCAGTCGCGGCGGTCGGCGTAGGTGCCGCCGGAATAGGACCAGAAGGCGGGGACCGAACCGCCCGGTTGCAGCCCCGGTGGCAGCAGGCGATGCGCCCCGTTGCGCCAGCCGGTCGCCGCCACGGCCTTCGCGGTGGTGTTGCGGTAAGAGACCTGCATGAACGCCACACCGGGGTAGCGCGCGTACTGGTGCAGGGTCAGGGTCTTTTCGATGCCCTGCCCGGACAGGCCGGCCAAGCGCACCTGGCGGCCGGGGCCATGGCGGTCGTTGATGGCCTGCGAGGTTGTGTCGCGCAGCGCGAACAATATGGCGTCATGGCCGCCGACCAGGGACAGGGTCTCCCCGGCGTCGAAACCGGTCAGCCACAGCGGCTTGCCCTCCGTCACCAGGGCGATGCGCGATCGCATCTGATTGTCGAATTCGATGCGCAGCCGGTCATCCGCGAATACCACCGCCTCCCCCGGCGACGCCAGCGCCTGCATCGGCGTGGCCATGGGCGCGGCCAGCGCCAGGCTCGTCGTCATCTTGAGAAAGGCGCGGCGCGAGGAGGGCTGCTTCATGGCGAGTCCAGACGATTGTCGATGTCGTTCGTTTGCCAAGGCTATGGCGAACGAAATCGAAATTCAATACGAAGATCGCAATAAAACGAAACTTGCGTCGCTATACCCGCCGCAAATCCACGCCCAGCGACCGGCAGGCGGTGGCGATGGTATCGGGTGCCGCCTCGTCGGTGATCAGCATGTCGATCTCGCCCACGCCGATGATGCGGTGCAGGCAGACCCGGCCGAATTTCGAACTGTCGGTGACGGCGATGGTCTGGCGCGCCACGTCGGCCATCTTGCGATTGAGGATGGCCTCGGCCTCGTGATGGGTGGTGACGCCCCGCTCGATGTCGATGCCGTCGACGCCCAGGAACAGCTTGTCGACCGCCAGCTCGCTCAGCGCCGCCACTGTCTGGGCGCTGTAGAACGCCATGTTCTTGCGCCGCAGTTCCCCACCGATCAGCACTACGCGGATATGGCTCTTGCCGGCCAGCTCGGTCACGATATTGAGGTCGTTGGTGACGACGGTCAGGTCTTCGATATCCGGCAGGAAACGGGCGATTTGCAGGGTGGTGGTGCCGGAATCCAGCACGATGGACTCGCCGGGGTTGATCAGGCTGGCGGCGTAGCGGCCGATGCGCTCCTTCTCCGCGTGCTGCAGTTCCAGCTTGGCCGCGACCGGGGATTCAATGGCGGCCGTCGTCGCTGAGCCGACCACGTCGGAGGCGATGGCGCCGCCATAAGAGCGTGCCGTGACGCCGTGCTCCGTCAGGAAGTGCAAATCCTTGCGGATGGTCTGCATCGAAACGCGGAACCTTTTGGCCAGGTCCGCCACCTGGACGCTGCCGTGTTGGCGCACCATGGCGCTGATCTGGCTGCGCCGCTCGCTGGTATCGCGCTTGATGCTCATCTTTCGTTTTCCTGACCTTGGACGCCTACGAGTGCGGCACTTGCCCAGGCGCGTCAATTGGAAAAACCGCCCGTCAGGGTTTCGCTTTAAAGCGCGCGATTCAGTGTGTTGCGTTTTCCATCTTCTTTCAGTAAGGTCGCGAAGTGACAAGAAAACGAAACTTATCAAAACAAACCTCAAGGGAGTGCCGCGTGTCCAGTATGGCCATCCCCGCCTATCGCCGTCCCTGGCTGCTCTTCGCGCTGCTGACCACCGGTTTGTGGGGGGTGTGGGGCGCCTTCGCCGGGGCCCCGGCGGAGAACGGTTTTCCCGAGACGCTGATCTATGTCGTGTGGGCGTTCACCATGATCCCGCCGGCGCTGTACGCCCTGTGGCGGGTCGACTGGAACTGGCCATGGGATCGCCGCTCCCTGATCTATGGCGCGGCGGTCGGGTTGCTGGGTGCCGGCGGCCAGATGGTCCTGTTCCACGCGGTGCGGATCGGCCCGACCTATCTGATCTTTCCAGTCATCGCCCTGTCGCCGCTGGTCACCATCGTCCTGTCGGCCGCGATCCTGCGCGAGCGGGTGACCTGGATCGGCGGCCTGGGCATCTTGTGCGCTCTGGTGGCGCTGCCGCTGTTCGATTTCTCGCCGGGCGGCGTCGGCACCGGGCAGGGCCTGGCCTGGTTCGTGCTGGCGCTGCTGGTGCTGGTCGCCTGGGGCGTGCAGGGCTTCTTCATGAAATACGCAGCACCGGTGATGAGCGCCGAGGCCCTCTTCGCCTATATGGCGCTGACCGGGCTGCTGCTGGCCCCCGTCGCGCTGGCCATGACCGACTTCTCGCAGCCGATCAACTACGGCTGGTCGGGCCCGGGCCTGGCCGCCGCCACCCAAATCCTGAATTCGATCGGGGCGCTGACCCTGGTCTACGCCTTCCGCCACGGCAGGGCGATCGTCGTCTCACCGCTGGCCAATGCCGGCGCCCCGCTGATCACCGCGCTGATTTCGCTGGCGGCGCTGGGGCTGGTGCCCGCCCTGCCCAAGCTGGCCGGCATCGGACTGGCCTTCGCCGCGGCGGCCCTCCTGACCATTGAACCCGAGGACCAGGCATGAAAGCGATACTCGATCTGATCGAACGGCACCGCGCCGGCGAACCGGTCGGCATCTATTCCGTCTGCTGCGCCCATCCGCTGGCGATCAAGGCGGCGCTGCGCCACGCCCGCGAGGCGGGCGGCCAGGCGTTGATCGAGGCGACCTCCAACCAGGTGAACCAGGAGGGGGGGTATACCGGCCTTCGCCCCGACGGGTTCCGCGACCTGGTCATGGGCCTGGCGGACGAGGCCGGCCTGCCGCGTGACCGCGTGCTGCTGGGCGGCGACCATCTCGGCCCCAATGCCTGGCGGGCGATGGATGCCGGGGAGGCGATGAAGCGCGCCGCCGTGATGGTGGCGGATTATGTGACGGCCGGCTTCCGCAAGATCCATCTCGATTGCTCGATGTCCTGCGGCGGTGATCCGCGCGGCCTTTCGGACGCGGTGATCGCCGAGCGTACCGCCACCTTGTGCGAACGCACCGAGGCCGCCTGGAAAGACGCCGGCGGCGAACCACCGGTCTATATCATCGGCTCGGAAGTGCCGGTCCCCGGCGGCGCGCAGGAGGCGCTGGATGAACTGGCGGTGACCGATCCCGATGCCGCGCGCGCCACCATCGAGGCGCATCGCCAGGCCTTCGTCCGGCACGGGCTGGAGGCGGCATGGGAGCGGGTGGTCGGCTTGGTGGTCCAGCCGGGCGTCGAGTTCGACAACCACCATGTGGTCGATTACGTGCCGGCCAAGGCCGAGAAGCTGAGCGCCTCGATCGAAGGCCAGCCGCATCTGGTGTTCGAGGCCCACTCCACCGATTACCAAAGCGCCGCCGCCCTGGCCGCTCTGGTGCGCGACCATTTCGCCATCCTCAAGGTTGGTCCCGGCGTCACCTTCGCCCTGAGGGAAGCGCTGTGGGCCCTGGACCGCATCGGCCAGGAATGGCAGGGCGACGATCGGTCCGCCAGCCTGCGCGACACCGTGCTGGCGGCCATGCGTGACGACCCGACCTATTGGAAGCCCTATTACGAGGGGCGGGGCGCCGAGCTGGACCTGCAGCTGCAATACAGCCTGTCCGACCGCATCCGCTACTACTGGCCGACCGGCAGGGTCGCCCGCGCGGTCCGCCGGCTGTGCGCCGCGTTCGACGCCGACCCGCCCCCTTTGGCCTTGGTCAGCCAGTACATGCCCGCCGCCTATGAGGCGATCCGCGCCGGCGCGCTGGCCTTGAAGGGCGAGGATCTCGTCATCCACCACATCCGGGAGACGCTGACCCCGTACTCCCGCGCCTGCGATCAACGGAGCACCCATTAATGACTTTCACCGGATTGGCCGCCGACGAGCTGGAGGCGCGTGGCGGCGGGTGGACGGCGCGCGAGATACGCCAGCAGCCCGCCATGTGGGCCGCCACCGAGCAGCTTGTGCAGGCGCTGCGCCCGCGCGCCGAGGCGTTCCTGGCACCCTTGTTGGCGCGCACCGACCTGCGGGTGGTGCTGACGGGTGCCGGCAGTTCCGACTATATCGGCCGCTCGCTGATGCCGGACTTGCTGGCCGGGCTCGGCCGCCGGGTCGAGGCCATCGCCACCACCGACCTGGTGGTTGGTGGCGCCCAGCTGCTGCAGCGCGACGTGCCGACCTTGCTGGTGTCCTTCGCCCGCTCGGGCAACAGCCCCGAGAGCGTCGCCGCCACGGAGATCGCCGAGGCCCATCTGGCCGAATGCCGCCATCTGATCATCACCTGTAATGGTGACGGCGCCCTGTATCGGCGTCATCACGGCAGGCCGGGCAGCCTGGTCGCGCTGCTGCCCGAGGCCACCCACGATCGCGGCTTCGCCATGACATCCAGCTTCACCTCCATGGCGCTGGCGGCGCGGCGCATCCTGCTGCCGGCGCAGCCCGTCGACATCGCTCGCATCGGCGCGGCCGCAGATCTGGTTTCCGCCGATCACGGCGGTTCGCTGTCCGCCGCCGCCGCCGGCGGGTTCAAGCGGGTGGTCTATCTCGGCAGCCGCGGCCTGGCCGGCATCGCGGATGAGGCGGCGCTGAAACTGCTGGAACTGACCGATGGCGAGATCGTCGCCATGGCCCAGACGCCGCTGGGCTTCCGCCATGGCCCGAAAACCTTCGTCGACGGCCAGACTCTGGTGGTGCTGTTCCTGTCCAACGACCCGCAGGCGCGCCGCTATGAACTGGACGTGGCGCGCGAGATCGCCAGCGACGGCATCGCCGGCAGGCTGCTGGTGCTGGCGGGGCAGGGGGACGGCCTGGACGGGCTGGGCGCCGACCTGCTGCCCGGGCTGGAAGCCGCGTCCGACGCCGAGCTGAGCTTCCCTTATCTGACCTGGGCCCAGGCCTTCGCCCTCGGCGGTTCGCTGGCCCTGGGCCGCACGCCCGACAACCCCAGCCGCACCGGCGCAGTCAACCGGGTGGTGCAGGGCGTGACCATCTATCCCGAGCCGGGGAGGGCTTGATGTTCCTCGGCGTCGATGGCGGCGGCACCAAGACCGCTTTCCTGCTGCTCAGCCTCGAGGGCGCGGTGCTGGCCCGCCATGAGGGTGGCTCCTCCTACCATCCCGAGGTGGGGATCGAGGGGGTGCGCGCGGTGCTGAACGACGGTGTGCGCGCGGTGCTGGCCCAGGCCGGCCTGCCGACCGCCGCCATCCGCCACGCCTTCTTCGGCCTGCCCACCCTGGGCGAGGATCCGGCCACCGATCCCGTCCTGGCGGACGCGGCCGGTGCCGCCGTGGCCGGCAGCCGGTACAGCTGCGGCAACGACATGGTCGGGGGCTGGGCGGGCGCCCTGGCGTGCGAGGACGGTATCGTCGTCACCGCCGGCACCGGCTCGATCGCCTACGGCGAGTACCAGGGCCGTGGCGCCCGCGCCGGCGGCTGGGGCGAGGTCTTCGGCGACGAGGGCTCGGCCCATTGGATCGGCCGCGAGGGGCTGGGCCTGTTCTCGAAGATGAGCGACGGGCGCGTGCCGCCCGGTCCGCTGCTCGATCTGGTCCGCGCCCGCTTCCAGCTGACCCGCGACATCGACCTGTGCGGCCTGGTCAACACGCCGGGCGGTGCCGCGCGCAGCGCCGTCGCCCAGGTATCGCAGACCGTGGCCGCCGCCGCGCAGGCCGGCGACGGGGCGGCCAGGGCAATCCTCATCCAGGCCGGGGGCGAACTGGCCCGTCTGGCCGACGCCGTCCGCGCGGGCCTCGGCGTGCCGGAGGGCGAGGAACTGGCCCTGTCGTATGTCGGCGGGGTGTTCCGCGCCGGCGCGCTGGTGCTCGACCCTTTCGCCGCGGCGCTTGAGGCCGGCGGCCATCGCTATCGCCTGCGGCCGCCGCTGCTGACCCCCGTGGTCGGCGCCGCACTCTATGCCGCCCGCGCCGCCGGGATCCGTTTCAGCCGCGAGCAGGTGACGACGCTCGCATCAAAATGAAAGCGGCCTCGAATGCCGCGACCGAACAGGAGGTGGAAGGAATGAGGAGAGGTCTGAAGACGATTCAAAGAACGCCGCAAAGCGCCTGGATCCTGCCGATGATCCTGGCGATGGGATGCGGGGGCGGGGCCTGGGCCCAATCCACGAATGTCCCATCCGCCACGGGCGACTTGGAGGAGATCGTGGTCACCGGCATCCGCGCCGACCTGGAAAAGTCGCTGGAGGTGAAAAGGAACGCCTCCGTTGTCCTTGATTCCATCAACTCCACCGAGCTGGGGCGCTTCCCGGATGCCGACGTCGCCGATTCACTGGCGCATCTGCCCGGCATCACCATTTCGCGCACCACCGGCGGCGAGGGGCAGAAGGTCAGCGTGCGGGGCCTGGGGGCGCAATACAATATCGTCACCTGGAACAACCGCGTGCTGGCCACCGACGATGACGGCCGCGACCTGGCCTTCGACGTGCTGCCGTCCGAGGTGATCACCGCCGCCGACGTCCTGAAATCGCCCCAGGCGTCGGCGCTGGAGGGCAGCATCGGCGGCACGGTGAATTTGCGCACCGCCAGCCCCTTCGACAATCCCGGCCTGCATGGCGGCGTCCATGCCGAGGGCGACTACAACGACATGTCGACCCTGCACGGCCAGAAATATACGGCCTTCCTGTCCGACACCGATTCAACCGGCACCTGGGGAATCCTGATCGGCGCCGTGCATTCGGACAACAACATCCGCACGGACTCGCTGAACGCCTACCAGCAGAACATCTATGGCCCGAACACCTATCCGTTCGACGGCAGCGGCAATCCGCGCGCCTTGGCGGCGACACCGTGCTGCATCACCTTCGGCTCGATCTATGACGAGAAGAAGCGCGACGCGGTGTCGGGCAGCGTCGAATGGCGCCCGACCGACACGCTGAAGATCGCCGTGGATGGCCTGTGGACCCGGCTGCAGGACCCGCAGGTCGGCTATAACGAGAGCTATTACTTCCCCTACGGCAGCGACCAGAACGGCAATCCGACCTGGAACAATGCCACCTACCAGAACGGCATCATCAGCGGCGTGTCGGTCAACGACTTCCAGCCGGAAATGGTCAACAACACCATGGCCCGCAAGGTCGATACCAGCCTGGTCGGCATCAATGCCAAGTGGCAGGCCACGTCAAAGCTATCCCTGGCGCTGGACGCCTACCGGTCCGCCGCCGACCGGCCCGAGGGCGGCAAGGACACCTTCATGACCGCCGGTCTGGTGTCCGCCACGCCCTATGCCGAGGACATCCTGAACATATCCGATACCGTGCGGGGGCTACCCAGCCTCAACGTCGCCATCCCGCCCAGCCAGCTCGGGCTCGGCGCCTGCCCGTCGGGAACGGCCAGCTCGACCAATGCCGGATATTGCTCTTACACGGCGCTGATGAATTCCGGCTTCCTCAACGACAACAAATACTGGTCGACCCACTATGTCGGTCTCAACGGCTACACCGTGAAGGACCAGGTGCGCGGCATCAATCTCGACGGCACCTATGACGTCAACGCCTTCTTCATCGACCGCCTCACCTTCGGCGGGGGGGAGACGCGGCGTGAGAAGAGCCGCCTGGATATCAGCAACGACTGGGACAACGGCTCGGGCCAGTACGGCACCCTGTACAACACCGCCGGCTGCCCCATCCAATGCAGCCCCTATTCCTTCGCCTCGCAGGGCTATGACGTGGTCACCATGGTCAGCCCGCCCAATTTCATGCAGGGCGCCGGCGGGTCCTTCCCGACCACCTTGCCGCGCCTTAATTCGGCGGCGCTGCTGAACTTCCTCAGGAGCCTGAACGGCAAGCCCAACCCCTTCTATTGCCAGAATTACCCGACCGTCTGCGCGGCCCCCTACACGCCGTTCGACTTCTCGCAGACCCTGCCGCAGGAAAACCCCTACAACTCCTATAGCGTCAAGGAACGCACCGACAGCTTCTATGTCGAGGCGGAGATGTCGGGCACGCGGTGGTCGGGCAATATCGGCGTGCGCGTGGTACGCACCGAAACCGACGCCAGCACCGCCGCGGCCGTGCCGGTGTCGCTATGGACCCCGACCGCCGTCGGCGCCACCCAGACCTGGAACGTGCAATATGCCGCCGGCCAGGCCTCGACCTCGCACGGCTCCTACATCATCCCGCTGCCGTCCGCCAATTTCGCCTATTGGGCCATGCCGGAGGAATTGCAACTGCGCGCGGCGGTGGCCCAGACCCTGTCGCGCCCGAACCTCAACCAGCTGGCGCCGACCTCGTCCAACAACGCCATCAACGGCGAGCCCCAGCTGTTCTACGGCGGCACCGCCGGCCTGCGTCCCATCAAGGCCTGGCAGGCGGATCTGTCGGCCGAGTGGTACTACATGCCGCACGCGGCCTTCACCGTCGCCCTGTTCGGCAAGCGGATCCGCGACGACATCTATGAGGGCGTGTCGACGAATGTGGATCTCGGCACCATGCAGTATGTCGGTGGTCCGCCCGGCACCGTGCCCGGCACGCCCTTCCTGTGGACGGTGACGGCCCCCTCCAACGGTGCCAAGAGCACCTTCGCCGGCATCGAGCTGACCTGGCAGCACATGACCGATCTGGGCGTCGGCATCCATGCCCAGTTCACCGCCACCAGCAGCCAGGGCTACGACCAGAACGGCAAATCGCTGGGCGCGATCGACCCGGTGCCGCCGATCACCTCGTCGCTGAGCCTGATCTACGACAAGGACGGGCTGTCCGGCGACATCACCTGGGACCACGCGTCGGGCTACACCTACGCCTGCTCGATGTGCACCGAGGTGCCCGGCTGGCCGGCCAAGGCCGACTCCTTCGACTGGGTCACGGCCAGCGTCCATTACAAGTTCCTGCATGGCTTCGACGTCTATGTGGAGGCCAAGAACCTGACCAATTCGGTGGCGCGCACCTATCTCAACGGCAACCCGCTGTTGCCCTGGGCGCCCGGCCAGTCGGTGGGGCAAAGCACCAGCGGCGTCGGCGCCGGATATTCCGCCTATGGCCGCACCTTCGTGGCCGGCGCGGCCTATCAATTCTGAGGGCGAACCCATGTCCAAGCTTGCACTGGCATTCGCCGTGACGCTGATCGCGTTCGCGGCGAACGCCGACGAATTGCTGTACACCGAGGCGGATTTCGCCTCGGTGCCCAAATTCGACGCCCATGTCCACGCCAACCGGCAGAGGCCCCAGTTCCTCGACATCGCCCGCAAGGACGGGTTTGAGCTGCTGTCGATCAACGTCGATTATCCCGATTTCCCGCCATTGGCCGACCAGGCCAAGGTGGCGCACGCGCTGAAGGCGCTGGACCCCGGGCGATTTCACTTCGCGACCACCTTTTCCATGAAGGGGTATGACGGGAAAGGATGGGCGGCCGCCACCATCCGCCATCTGGACGCCGAATTCGCCCAGGGCGCGCTGGCGGTCAAGGTGTGGAAGAACATCGGCATGGTGGAAAGGAACGCCCAGGGCCGGCTGATTATGCTGGATGATCCCGGCTTCGACCCGGTGATGAACCATCTGGCGCAAAAGCACATTCCGCTGATCGCGCATCAGGGCGAGCCCAAGAATTGCTGGCTGCCCCTGGACCAGATGACGACGGAAAACGACCGCAGCTATTTCCGCGAGCATCCCGAATACCACATGTATCTGCATCCCGAGCAGCCGAGCCTGGAGACCATCCTGGCCGCGCGTGATCGGATGATCGAACGCCATCCCGACCTGGCGGTGGACGGGGCGCATATGGGCAGCCTGGAATGGGACGTCGACCTGCTGGCCAAATTCCTCGACGCCCACCCCAACGCGGTGGTCGATCTGGCCGCGCGCCTGACCAATGTGCAGTACCAGTCGGTGCGCGATCACGATAAGGTGCGGGCCTTCTTCATCCGCTACCAGGACCGGCTGCTGTATGGCACCGACCTGACCGACAACCCGCCCTCACCGCAGGAGCGCGCCCAGAACCCGCCGCGTGAAGAGGGCGGCATCACGGCGGAGGCCGATCATTTCTGGCGCTCGGACTGGCTGTACCTGGCCACCACCGGCAGCCAGCGGATCGACGCGCTGAACGCCGAAGTCAAGGGCCTGGGCCTGCCGAAGGCCGTGATTGACAAGATCTACTGGTCCAACGCCCGCCGCGAGGTCCATCTGCGGCCGTAGGTCACCGCCACGCCCGTGTCATGAGCCGTCCCGCGTCATGGAATGGGATCACCGGCTGCCTGCCCGGATGATTTCCGCGGCCAGCTGATCCAGGGGCAGGACCTTGCCGGCGGCGCCCAGGGCGATGGCCTCCCGCGGCATGCCGAAAACGACGGAGGTCGCCTCGTCCTGGGCGATGGTATGGGCGCCGGCCCCCTTCATTTCCAGCAGGCCGCGCGCGCCGTCGTCGCCCATGCCGGTCATGAGGATGCCGACGGCGTTGGGGCCGACATGGGTGGCCGCCGACCGGAACAGCACATCGACGGACGGCCGGTGGCGGGACACCAGGGGGCCGTCCTTGACCGAGACGTAATAACGGGCGCCGCTGCGCTGCAGCAGCATGTGGCGGTTCCCGGGTGCGATCAGCACCCGCCCGCGCATGACCGTGTCCCCGTCCTCCGCCTCCTTGACCTCCATCTCGCACAGGCCGTTCAGCCGGCGGGCGAAGGCCTCGGTGAACTTCTCCGGCATGTGCTGCACCACCACGATGCCGGGGCTGGCGGCGGGCAGCCTTTCCAGCACCACCCGCAGGGATTCCGTGCCCCCGGTCGACGCGCCGATGCAGACCACGGCCTCCGTGGTTCGGGCCATGGCGTGGTGGCGGAACAGCGGGGGCGGCAGGACCACGTCGGCGGTCAGCTTGCGCTCCGGCTCGCGCACGCGCGGGGCCGCGGGCACATGCTTCAGCCGGGCCCGGGCCGCCGCCTTCACGACATCGCAAATGCGGATCTTCGCGTCCTGCAGGAACTCGGCCGTGCCCACGCGGGGCTTCAGGATGATGTCGACGGCGCCGGCGTCCCAGGCCTGGTTGGCCGTTTCCGATCCCGCCTCGGCCAGCGAGGAGCAAATGACCACCGGGATCGGCCGCTGCGACATCAGCCGCCGCAGGAAGGTGATGCCGTCCATGCGCGGCATCTCCACATCCAGGGTGATGACGTCCGGCACCTCCTGCTGGATGCGGCGCGCGGCGACGAACGGGTCGGACGCCGTCGCCATCACGTCGATCTCAGGATCGGATTGCAGGATGTCGGTCATGACCTGGCGGACCGATGCGGAATCGTCGATGACCAGCACACGGATCTTGGGGGGCATGGCGGGTCACTCCCGCCGGAAGACGCTGGCGCCCAGCGGACGCATCGGCAGGCCGGATCCCGCCAGGGATTCCGAATGCCCCAGGAACAGGTAGCCGCCGGGGCGCAGGTGGTCGCACAGGCGGGCCAGCACTGCCTGCTGCGTCGGCTTGTCGAAGTAGATCAGGATGTTGCGGCAGAAGATGACATCCAGGTCGCGATCGACCGGGTAGGTCGCGTCCATCAGGTTCAGCCGGCCGAACCGCACCATGCGCCGCAGCTCGGGCACGATGCGCACCAGGCGCCGGGCCCGGTCCTTGGAGCGCAGCAGGTAGCGCTGGCGCATCTCCGGCGGCACGGGGGCGATCATCTCCTCCGGATAGATGGCCGTGGCCGCCGTTTCCAGCACGCGGGTCGAGATGTCGGTGGCCACGATGTCGACCCGGAAGCCGCCATGACGCTGGCTGGCATCGGCCAGGACCATGGCCAGCGTGTAAGGTTCGGCCCCGATCGAGCTGGCGGTGCTCCAGACTTTCAGGCTGGTGTAGGGCCCGGCACGGCGCCGGGCCAGCAGCTCCGGCAGCGCCACCTCCTCCAGGACGCGGAAATGCTCCTGCTCGCGGAAGAATTCCGTCTTGTTGGTCGTGACGACATCGATCAGGTGGATGGCCTCATCCGCCAGGCCGCCGCCATCGAAAAGACGCGCGCAATAGTCCGCCAGATCGGCAGCACCGGTCGCCACCACCCGCTTGCGCAGGCGGCCCTCGACCATGGTCCGCTTGCTCTCGGGCATCTTGATGCCGCTGTAATCCTGGATGAAGGCGGCCAGCCGACGAAAGTCGCGCGCGCCGAGGCGATCGGCGGCAGCCGCCGCTGCCGCCCTGGAAACCGCCTCCCCGTGATCCGCCAACACTTAGTACTTCTCGAACTCGGCGTCGCGGGCATCGCCGGCGCCGTTGGTCAGGTCCAGGGCGAAGCCGGCGGTGGCCTTGCGGCCGGCCCCGACGCGCGCGGCTGCCGGCGCCGCGCGGCCATTGTGGCCATTCGCGGCCCGCGGGCTCGCCGGACGCGCGGGGGAGGGCGCCGGCTTGGCGGCGCTGGCCACGGGCCGCGACGGCCGGCGGGCGGCCGCGACCGCCGTGGGCGACGCGCCATCCACCCGGAAGTAGGCGATGCTGGCCTGCAACTGCTCCGACTGCGCCGCCAGCTCCTCCGACGTCGCCGACATCTGTTCCGACGCGCTGGCGTTCTGCTGCGTCACCTTGTCCAGCTGCTGGATCGCCTGGTTGATCTGCTCCCCACCGATGTCCTGCTCCCGGCAGGCGGCACTGATCTCCGCCACCAGCTCCGCCGTCTTCTTGATGTCCGGCACCAGGCGCGTCAGCATCTCGCCCGCTTCCTGCGCCGCCTGCACTGTCTGCGACGACATGGTGCTGATCTCCGCCGCCGCCGTCTGGCTGCGCTCCGCCAGCTTGCGCACCTCCGACGCCACCACGGCGAAGCCCCGGCCGTGCTCGCCTGCCCGCGCCGCCTCCACGGCCGCGTTCAACGCCAGCAGGTCCGTCTGGCGCGCGATCTCCTGCACGATGGTGATCTTCTCCGCAATGGTCCGCATGGCTTGCACCGCCCGCGTCACCGCCTCGCCGCTCGTCTGCGCGTCCGCCGCGGACTGCCGCGCGATCTTCTCCGTCTGGCTGGCGTTGTCGGCGTTCTGCTTGATGTTCGCCGCCATCTGTTCCATCGACGCCGACGCTTCCTCCGCCGCCGACGCCTGCTCCGTCGCCCCTTGCGACAGCTCCTCCGCCGTCGCCGACAGCTCCTGGCTGCCCGACGACACATTGTCCGACGCCGACGTCGCCTCGCCCACGACATCCCGCAGCTTCTCGACCATGCGCTTCAGCGCCAGGCCCAGGACATCCTTGTCGGACAGGGGCGTGGCCTCCACCGTCAGGTCGCCGTCGGCGACCGTATCGGCCACCTGCGCCGTGGCTCGCAGGTTGGCGATCATGCGCTTCAGTGCGATGCCCAGCGTATCCTTGTCGGACAGGGGCGTGGCCTCCACCGTCAGGTCGCCATTGGCCACCGTGTCGGCGATGCCGGCCGTCGCCCGCAAATTGTCCATCATGGTGTTCAGCGCGTTCACCATGTCCCGGATCTCGTCATCGGACCTGACGGCCAGCGACTGGTCCAGGTCGCCCCGGGCGACGCTGTTGGCCAGGCGGATGGCGCCCTGCAGGCCCCGGCTGATGCTGACCAGGATCCAGGTCGCGGCGGCCAGCGCGATCACCAGCGAGACGGCCACCGTGGCGATCAGGACCGTCCGCGCGGCGTCATACTGGGCGGTGGCGGCGGCCTCCGTCTGCGTCATGTTCGCCTGGGCCAGGGCCACCACTTCGTCCAGTGCTGCGTCGGCGCTGTCCAGCACCTGCCGCCCCTCGACGCGGGACAGGCGCACGGCCTCATCCCGCTGCTCGCTTTTCGCCAGGGCGATGACCCGGTTCTGGATGGGCAGGAATTGCTTCCACACGGCGGTAAAGGCCGCCACCTTCTTGTTGCTTTCACCACTGGTGAGGGAGTCCAGCTTGGCGCGATCGGCCTCCAGGGCCTGCTGTTCCTTGGCGATCCGCGCCTCGTACTGGCTCACCAGCTCCTTGCTGTCCGCCAGCAGCAGGCTCTTTTCCGACCGCGTCACGGTCATGAGGTCGGTGTAGAGATCCTGGGCCACCTTGATCTGCTGCATCGGCCCCTGGGCCATGTGGTGCAGGCTTTCATCCAGGGCGGCCAGTTTCTGTATGCCCAAGACGGCGCTGGTGGTCGACAACGCGACGATGACCGCGAAGGTCAGCCCCAGTTTCAGCTTGATGGTCATGCGCATCGCGAAGGATCCTTGATCGTCGAATTGTCTTAAGGGGCGCCGGCTGTCGGCAGCGGCTATGCGGCGGTGCTGGCCGCCAGGTCGGGCGGGGCCTTGCGGCCGATGACCGACGCCTCGTCGGCGGTGAACAGTGTCGCCAGGTCGAAGACGATGACGAAGCCGTCGCCGCGGCGGCCCACGCCACGAATGTAGTCGGACCGCCACGACACCCCGATGTCCGGCGGCGTCTCCAGTTGGCTCAGGTCCAGCGGCAGGACCTCGAACACCCGGTCCGCCATCAGGCCCAGGGCGATGTCCCGCCCGTTGATCGGGACATGCAGGACCAGGATGCGGGTATGTTCCGAGGGGATGCCGGGCGACAGGCCCAGCTTCAGCCGCAGGTCGATCACCGGCACGCCCCGGCCCCGAACGTCGATCAGTCCGACAAGGTAGGGTGGGGTTTCCGGGATGCGGAACACCGGCCGCATGTCCAGGATTTCCACCACCGCTTCGACCGGGACGGCGTAGATCTCGCGCTCGATGCCGAGCGTGACGAACTGCGCGTCCCGAGAGGTTTGGGTCAGGCTGTTCATGATGGCCTCGGGACCTCAGTACTTCTCGAATTCGGCGTCGCGGGCGTCGCCGGCGCCATTGCTCAGGTCCAGGGCGAAGCCGGCGGCGGCCTTGCGGCCGGTCCCGACGCGCACGGCTGCCGGAACCACGCGGCCATTGTGCCCGTGCCCATTCACGGCCCGCAGGTTCGCCGGGCGCGCGGGGGAGGGCGCCGGCTTGACGGCGCTGGCCACCGGCCGCGACGACCGGCGCGCGGCCGTGCCCGATGCGGGCGCTGCCCCATCCACCCGGAAGTAGGCGATGCTGGCCTGCAGCTGCTCCGACTGCGCCGCCAGCTCCTCCGACGTCGCCGACATCTGTTCCGACGCGCTGGCGTTCTGCTGCGTCACCTTGTCCAGCTGCTGGATCGCCTGGTTGATCTGCTCCCCGCCGATGTCCTGCTCCCGGCAGGCCGCACTGATCTCCGCCACCAGTTCCGCCGTCTTCTTGATGTCCGGCACCAGGCGCGTCAGCATCTCACCCGCCTCCTGCGCCGCCTGCACCGTCTGCGACGACATGGTGCTGATCTCCGCCGCTGCCGTCTGGCTGCGCTCCGCCAGCTTGCGCACCTCCGATGCCACCACGGCGAAGCCCCGGCCGTGCTCGCCCGCCCGCGCCGCCTCCACGGCCGCGTTCAACGCCAGCAGGTCCGTCTGGCGCGCAATCTCCTGCACGATGGTGATCTTCTCCGCGATTGTCCGCATGGCCTGCACCGCCCGCGTCACCGCCTCGCCGCTCGTCTGCGCGTCCGCTGCGGACTGCCGCGCGATCTTCTCCGTCTGGCTGGCGTTGTCGGCGTTCTGCTTGATGTTCGCCGCCATCTGTTCCATGGACGCCGACGCTTCCTCCGCCGCCGACGCCTGCTCCGTCGCCCCTTGCGACAGCTCCTCCGCCGTCGCCGACAGCTCCTGGCTGCCCGACGACACGTTCTCCGAGGCCGACGTCGCCTCGCCCACGACATCCCGCAGCTTCTCGACCATGGTGTTGATGTGACGCATGAGGTCGCCGACCTCGTCGCGCGACGTGACCTCGACCGTGCGGGTCAGGTCACCATCCGCCACGGCCTGGGCCAAGGCGCCCGCCTGGTTCAGGCCGCGGCTGATGCCCAGCGCGATCCAGGTCCCGGCCGCCACGGCGACCAGCAGCGACGCCAGCACGGCGACGGCCAGCATCAGGCGCGCGCTTTCATATTGGGCGACGGCGTCGGCATCGGCGCGCGCCATCTGCGTGCGGTAGAGCTCGATGATGTCGGCCAGCTGCCGCTGCGCCTCACCCACCAGCTGGCGCGCCGGTCCCACCGATATCTCCACGGCCTTGGCCTGTTCGCCGCGCTTGGCCAGGTCCCGCATCTTGTCGTCGGCGGCCAGGAACTGCTGCCAGGTCGCCTGCAGCGCCTGCCATTTCGGTTTGCCCTCCGCGCTGATGATGGCCTGGACCTTTCCGACCAGGTCGGCGAAGTCCTGGCGATAGCGCATGATCTCTTGGTCGTACTTCTCGATCTGCTCGGGACTGGTCGAGAGCAGCATGTTCTTCTCGGCCCGCACCATCTGGACCAGATTGACCAGCACCTCTTCCGCCCATTGCAGCTTCTGCACCGGGCCGGCGATCATGTCGCGCATGGTGGTGTTGATGGTGGCCAGGCTGCTGATGCCCAGCCCTGCCGTGGCGGTGCTGAGCATGATGATGAAGGCGAAGGTCAACGCCAGCTTCAGCTTGATGGTAACACGCATGTCAGGTTCTCCCGTCAGGCTGCGGAGCGTTGGGATGGGGCGGCCGCGTCGTCCCGCGCGTCACCGCGGGAGAAGATGCGTTCCAGGTCCAGGACGACGATGAATTCGGCACCGCGCTTGGCGATGCAGCGGATGTATTCCGGCCGCCAGCGCATGCCGATGCGCGGCGTTTCTTCCAGGTCGGAGGCCGCCACTTGTGTGATCTCGTACACCTTGTCGGCGCGGATCCCGACGATCACGGGGTCCCCGTCGATCATCACCTCGGTGACGACGATGCGGGTGTCGATGGTCGGCGGCCGCAGCTCCATCCCGAACTTCAGGCGCAGGTCCGCCAGCGGCAGCACCTTGCCGCGCACATTGATCAGCCCGCCGACGAAGGGCTGGCTGTTGGGCACGCCGGTCACGGGAATGAGGTCGAGGATTTCGCGCACGTGCGCCGCCTCCAGGGCGAAAACCTCGCCTTGCAGGCCCAGGGTCAGGACTTCCAGCGGCGCGCCGCTTTTCCACGCTGTCATGATGTCCCCCTGCCGTCAGCTTGCGGCTTTGAAGCGGTTCTCATAGGCCATGCCCAGCTTGACCAGGTTGGCGATGTCCAGGATCAGGGCCACGGCGCCGTCGCCCAGGATGGTGGCGCCGGCGAAGGTCTCGACATCGGCGTGCAGCTTGGACAGCGACTTGATCACCGTCTGGTGATTGCCGATCACCTGGTCCACCACCAGGCCGACCCGCCGCCCGCCGAAGGAGACGATCACCGCCTTCTGGTAGCGGTCTGGGGGCTCCGACACCTGGAACAGCTCGCGCAGGCGCAGGAACGGCACAAGGTCGCCCCGGATGTTCAGGAAGCTGCGCCCGCGTGAGCGCGCATCCTCTTCCGCCGACAGTTCCACGCATTCCTCCACCGCCGACAGGGGCAGGGCGTAGCGCCCGGTGCCGACGCGCACCAGCAGGCCGTCGATGATGGCCAGCGTCAGCGGCAGCCGCAGGGTCAGCCGGGTGCCCTCGCCGGGCGTGCTGGCGATATCGATCTTGCCGCGCAACCCCTCGATGGCGCGCTTTACCACATCCATGCCCACGCCGCGGCCGGACAGGCTGGTCACCTCTTTCGCGGTCGAGAAACCGGGCTGGAAGATCAGCTGGAACAGTTCGGCGTCCGACAGCTTGGCGCCGGGCGGGACCAGCCCCTGATCCTCGGCGCGGGATTGGATGCGCGCGCGATCCAGGCCGCGGCCGTCATCGCTGATGGACACCATGACCTCGGCCCCGGCATGGCAGGCGGTCAGGGTGATGCGCCCCGCCGCCGGCTTGCCCGCCGCCGCGCGCCCTTCCGGCGCCTCCAGGCCATGGTCGATGGCATTGCGGATCAGGTGGATCAACGGGTCGTTGAGGCGTTCGATGACCGTCTTGTCGAGTTCGGTTTCCTCACCCACTGTCACCAGTTCGATGCGCTTGCCCAACTCGTTGGCCAGGTCGTGGACCAGCCGGCGGAAACGCCCGAACAGGGACCCGATGGGCACCGTGCGGACCCCCATGGTCGTGTCCCGCAGCTCGTGCGCCAGGCGCTCGATCTCCTCGGCGATCGCCTTCACTTCGACGTCGTTGCTGGACGCCGCGACCTGCGACAGGCGGGACTGCACGATCACCAGTTCGCCGACCCTGTCCATCAACTCGTCCAGCCGCTCGGCCGGCACCCGGATGCTGTCCACCGCCTTGGCGGCGCCCTTGGCCCCACCCTGCGGGTTCCCGGGCAGAGCCGACGGGCTCGCGCCGGCGCCGAGGCCGGTACGCACATGCTGTTGCTCCGCCAGCGCCGCCGCCAGGGTGTCGGGGGAGACTTCGCCGGATTTGACCAGCAGCGTGCCCAGGGGCATCTGCGCGGCCACGGCGGCGTCCACCGCCTGCTGCGCCACATCCCCCCGGTCCACCAGGATTTCGCCAATGCGGCGGCCTTCGCTGGTCCTGCCGATGGCGTCGATCGACAACTCCATGTCGTCGATCACGAACATGAAGACTTCCTCGATCGCGGTGCGGGGCTGGCTGGTGGTCAGCACGACGTCCCAGGCCAAGTGGCACTCCGTCGCCGCCATCTCCTCCAACGCTGGCACACCCTCGGTTCGCGCTACCACCGTGGCCACGCCCAACCCGCGCAACTCGTCCAGCAGCAGCAGGGGATTGGTGCCCATCGCCATGGCATCCCGGGCCAGCCGGAAGCGGATGCGCCAGGTGGATGTGCCTTCCGGGGATGCGCTCTCCAGCGCATCCTCAGGTGCGGCTTCAGCCACCGCCGTGGATGCCGGCGGGCCGCCCACGATCTGCTTCAGCGACCGCAGGATGGCGTCGCCATCCGCGGTCTCCGCCAGCTCCGGCGTCTCGATCAGCAGCCGCATATGATCCTTGGCCGCCAGCCCCACGGCGATCAGCGCGCGGCTGGGCGCCACCTTGCCCTTGCGCACCAGGTCGAACGCCGTCTCCACATGGTGGGTGAAGGCCGCCACCGCATCGAAGCCGAACATCGCCCCCGATCCCTTCACGGTATGAAGGGCGCGGAAGGCGCTGTTGATCAGGTCGTCGTCGTCCGGCGCATGCTCAAGGTCGAGCAGCGCCTGCTCCAACTGCTCCAGCAGTTCCTGCGCTTCCTGACGGAAGACGGCGGCCGGGTCCAGCGTGCTCATGCGCCCAGGACCTTACGCACGACGGCGACCAGCTGTTCCTGCTGGAAGGGCTTGGTGATCCAGCCGGTGGCACCCGCCGCCTTGGCCGCCTGCTTCATCTCGGCATCGGATTCCGTGGTCAGGAACAGGATCGGCACGCCGCGATAGGCGGGCAGCTGGCGCAGCGCGCGGATAAGGTCCAGCCCGTTCATCACCGGCATGTTCAGGTCGGTGACCACCAAATCGACCGCCGTGTCCTTGGCCTTGGCCAGCCCTTCGGCGCCGTCGCTGGCCTGCACGACGTCGTATCCGGCGCCGGACAGGGTCAGCTTCACCATCTGGCGTACGCTGGAGGAATCATCAACGCTCAGGACGGTCTTGGCCATCATCGTGCCTCTGTGTGCAGCCAGAAATCGCTGTCGGTGGTTTGGTCGGCGGGGGCAGGCACGCCGGCCGCCAGTTCCGCGGTCATGAGGAAGCCGCCCCGGTGAAGTGTGTCGCGCAGTGCCCCTGAAACCGGCTGCGCCAGCTTGAGTATCCGCTGGGCATTCCTGGCGCTTTTCCGGGCGGCGAGCAGCAGTTGAACAAAGCTGAGATCGACCTCGTCCAGCGCGCGGCAGTCTATTTCCAGGGCGGCGTGGGCCTTCATCGCGCTCACGAGGGCCGCATGTGTCTCTTCGGCGTTGCGCAGTGTGCGGGCGCCCTCAAAAACGATTTTCCCGACATCGTCATTCGAGGCATTCGGCATCAGGGCACCCCGCTTTAGTTGACACTGGAAAGAACATGCGCCCGCCTTTGGCGGCTGGTATTTGCCGGCCGCGAATTCATTGAATATTGGGAAGGATTTGCCGTTAAAAGAATTTTCCCAGCGCAAATGCCAATCAAACCGGATGGCTTGACGCACCTTATGGGTAGTTGGTTGATAAAGTGTAAATGCCAACCGGCATATAGACTGATCTGTATCAATATGGCTGGAAAGAATTTTGAATAAAATTCAATGTAAATAGGCAATTAACAAAAGTTCTGAAACCATTACAGTCATCGCCCAGAAGTCACACTTCATCACAATTGGCGTCCAGGCCGCCCCCTCTTTGAGGGATGTTAGGCGGGCGAGGGGGGCCAACGTTCGCGGGTTCATTATGATGCCACATCACCACATGGGTGAATGGTCACTCCAGGATTAACCACCAATTTACCTGTTTGATGAAAAGTGGCCATCAACACGCCGAAAAATTGACTGGGGATACGCATGGGCAGGGATCTGGATACCGTGGCCAAGGCGATCAGGGCCGCGTCCATATCGACCGACACGCGTTTCCTGGATATCGGCCGCCGCCTGGAAACCTCGGCTGACATCCTGACGGCGTTGACCCGCACCTTCGATACGCTGTCCGACGAAATGAAGGGGGACGGCCTGCGCCTGGCCACCCAGGATCTGTCGCAGGTGGCGCGCTTCGTCTCGGCCTTGACCCCGGGCGGCGAGGCGGGGTCCTTCCGCACGCTGACGGCGCTGGTCACCGCCATAGCCGGCAGGCTGGCGCGTATGGACAAGTCGATCAAGGGCGTCGGCATGCTGGCCACCAACGCCAAGATCGCTGCGGCGGTCATCGGCGACACCAGTGCCGAGTTCATGAACTTCGCCACCGAAATCCGGCGCACGCTGGGACTGGCGCAGGCCAGCCTGGACCAGTTCGCCGCCGAACTGGCGGGTGTGGGCCGGCACCTGCAGGCGGCGGCCGCCGACCAATCCGCCTTGGATGCGCGGCAGGCGACCGCCATCCGCACCGTTCCCCAGCGGCTGGCCCACAGCATCGGCACCGTGGTCGATCGTGGCGGGCGGGCGGGCGCCATCGCCGCCACCGTCGGCCAGCGTTCCCAGGACATCGCCAAGCGCATCGGCCTGGCGGTCATGGCGCTGCAGGTGGGGGACATCACGCGCCAGCGCATGGAACATGTCGATTACGCCCTGGGCCTGGTGTCAGACATGGCGGCTCAGGCCGGTCCTCTCCAGCCCGGCGGCGGCGCCGCCGCCCATGAGGTGGCGACGGCCGCCGGATTTTGCTGCCGCCTGCAGGCGGCGCAGTTGGACGACACGGCGGACGAACTGGCGCAGGAGATCGGGCAGATACTGACCTCGCTGCGCGACCTGGCGCGCGATGCCCTGGACATCCTGAACCTGGGGCATGACGCCTTCGGTGCCTCCGGCACCCAGCAGGGCACCTTCGTGGGTGAACTGGAAGGGGAGGTCGCGGAGGTCGATGCCCTGTTGCAGGGCTATGGCGCGGCGCGGCGCCAGGCTGACGAGGTGGCAGCGTCGGTGTCGGAGGCGACCACGCGGCTGGCCCGCCAGATCGGCACCATGCGCGCCCTGGAGGCGGACATCCGCATCATGGGCCTGAACACCAGCCTACGCTGTGGCCGGCTGGGCACCGTTGGTCGGCCGCTGTCGATCATCGCGCAGGAATTGCGCCTCTACGCCAATGAGATCGCGGTGGAGGCCAACGGCGTGATGGGCGAACTGGACCAAATCGCCGCCATCGCCGCCAGCCTGTCGGGGCAGGCGCGCGACACCGGCGCCGCGGATACCGCGGCCATGGCCGACATCATGACGCGTTCCATCGCCCGCTTGGGAACCGCGGGCCAGAACCTCGCTGCCGCCCTGCAAACCCTGGAACGGGATGGCGAGACGGTGGTGGACCTGCTGCGGGAAACGGTGGACCGGGCCGCCGCGCATGGGGAAATGGGCCAGGTGCTGCGGCAGGCCGCGACCGACCTGGCCCTCCTCGCTCCGGGCCCGCACATGGGTGACATTCCGGCGCGGGCCGAGCCGCTGATCGCCCAGATGGCCCGCAGCTACACCATGGCCCGCGAACGCCAGGTGCTGGACCGGCTCGCCCCCGGCAAGAACCAGGCGCCAGCGGCGATGCCCGGGCCGGCCGCCACGGCGGACGATCTGGAGGATATCTTTTTCTGACGGCTCAGGATGGCGGGTCGCGCCGGGGGCGGTGCCGGCCGCGTCACGAAGGTGGGCAGTGTGGCGTTCAGCACCACCCGTGCCAGGGATTCTTAATAGGTTGTTCCGATTCTGGCCCGGTTCGCAAGCTCCCTTAGCAGGGCATTTTTTTAATACCGTAATATAATCTTATTAACGATTGATGTTTTCCTATTTCTTTGACCTTTACTTCCGTAAGGGCCTGGTCATTGAAAAATGATCTGTTGCGATAAGGAGTGGATGCGTCTTGAGGCGGTGTTGAAACGTCCATCCGACTGAAAACAGCACGGCCCCCAACAATAAGTAGCCGAACGTGGCGTTTTTGCGCGCGGCCCATCAGCAGGGAAAGGATGTCGGACCTGGACGTCATGGCGTCTTGGGCAATGGTGGCATAGTCGACGCCCATGATATCGGCAGGGGCACCCTCCACAAGGCGGCCGCCGCCATCGTTGCCGAGGATGGTCTGGCGCCCCGTTTCCCAGGCGCCTTTCAGCACGTCCGCTGGCGATAGCGCCTCACCGCCGCCCGCGGCCGCGCCCGCCAAATGATAAGCGAGGCGCATCTCCCGCAGCATATCCTCGTCATCATCGAGGCTCATCCCATCCAGCCCGAAGGCGAGGGGCGTACCGGCCTGCGCCAACAGGCCCATGGGCGGCAGGCCCGACCGCAGGCGCAGGTTGGACGAGGTGTTGACGACCACCGTGACCCCCCGGTCAGCCAGCAGGGCGCATTCATCCGGGCGCAGCCAGACGCCGTGTGCCACCGTCAGGCGCGGGGAGAGCAAGCCAATGGCGTCGAAATGGCGGAGGATGCCGTCCGGGTAGCGCTGGTCCGCCCAGGCCCGCTGGTGCCGTGTTTCCAGCAAATGCATATGCACGCGCCGGCCATCCTCCATCGACGCGCGGGCGATCGCCGCCAGCGTGGCGGGCTGGACCCATTGCGGCCCGACCGGATGATATTGCAGGGTGAACAGCGCATGCTCGAAGGCCCGTGCCTGGTCCATCAGGGCCAGGTTGGTGGCGCAGTCGCGCATGCTGGCCTCCCGGCCCTTCAACGCCTGAAATTCCGCCGCATCCATGTGCGCCGCCAGGGGCTCCAGGTCCCCGTAAACGAAAGGATTGGCATCAAAAAAGGGCCAGCAGAAGGCCACGCGGATGCCCACGTCCCGCGCCGCCCGCGACACCGCCTCGGCTTCGGCCAGCAAGGTCTGGCTGCTTTGCGTGTTGTGACAGTGATTGACGGCGCCGATGCCGGATTCCGCCATGCGGGAAAAGGCGATGGCGGCGCACTGGTAGAAGTCCAGCGGCGGCTGGCGGGCGAGGTCGGGCAGCCAGGTCTCCAGGGGCTGGTCCGTCGCGCCAAAGGCCAGGGGACCGAGGCCGCGGCCATGGTCATGGGCGTTGGCCAGGGCCGGCATCAACAGCAGGCGGGCCTCATCGGGCGTCAGCCGGTCCCGATCCACAGGGCGGACGCTCACGACCTTGCCGTCCGCGATGATCACCTCATGCGGGCCGGCGGGGGCCTGATCGGCAGAGGCAATAAGGTGCCCGGCCCGCACGACCAGGGTGGTCTGATCCGACATGCTTGCTCCGACGGTTTTCGGCTGCGGCCCATCATGATAGGGCGACGGGGGAAAGAGGGTATCGGAAACAGGCCCCCCTTCGGTTGCCAGTTCCGCAGCGCCGGTGTGCACCCCCGGCAACGGCATGCCGTCGCACGGATTTAGCAACGGGACTGTTCCGTTCTTGCAATGGCCTTGGCCGCGTTTTCCTCGGACGATGTGGCTGTCGGGACATGCGGCGCCAACCATCACCCAGCGCCACCAGCCAGCGGACGATAGCGGAACTGGTGAAAATTACCGTCCTGGTGGCACGGTCCTGCTGGACGGATGCCGAAATAACCGCAGTCGCATCCAAGGTCCCGTACCGCAAGGTACGCGGCTCACAAGCGACATAACAAATAGCAGGGGGCACTAATGTTTCAGGTAAGGGGGACTCTTTATGTCTGAACGTCATCCGCGTACCAGCCGCTTGCCGGTCCGTCGCGCCGGCCTGGCCTTTCTTGTTCTCTCAGCTGCCCCGGCCGGCCTTGTCGTTGGCGCCACGGCGGCCTGGGCCCAGGCTCAGCCGGCGTCGGATGCGGACGGGCTCACCGAGATCATCGTGACCGCGCAGCGTCGCGGTGAAAGCATCAGCAAGGTTCCGCTGTCCGTCGCGTCCATGAGCCAGGACCAGATGGACCAGGAGGGCATCCGCAAGATCGACGATATCGCCCGGGTGACACCCGCCCTTCGCTTCGCGCCGACGTCGGGCGTCACGGCGAACAACGGCAGCAACATCTATATCCGCGGCCTGGCCTCGGACGTGGGCTCGGCCACCACCGCCATCTATATCGACGACACGCCTATCCAGATCCGTAACGTCGGCTACTACGGCGGCAACCCCTATCCCAAGGTGTTCGACCTGGAGCGGGTGGAGGTGCTGCGCGGGCCGCAGGGCACCTTGTTCGGCGCCAGCGCGGAAGGCGGCGCCGTGCGCTTCATCACGCCCCAGCCCAGCTTCGACAAGCTGGAGATTTACTCCCGGGCGGAGGTGGCCTCCACCTACAACGGTGCCGCCAGCTATGAAGCCGGTTCCGCCGTCGGCGGGCCGATTTCCGACACCCTGGCGGTGCGTGCCAGCGCCTGGTACCAGCACAGCGGTGGCTATATCGACCAGTTGAAGCAGGGCACCAACACCGTCATCGACAAGGACGTCAACTTCAGCGACACGCGGGAAGCCCGCCTGGCCGCCTCCTGGCGGCCGATCGAGGATCTGACGATCACGCCCAGCATCTATTACCAGCTGGAAAAGTCCAACGCCCGCAGTGACTACTGGGAAGGCTACGGCAACACCGGGGATGCCGACTACAAGACCGGTGTCGCCAACCTGGAACCGACCCGCGACCGCTTCACCATGCCGGCCCTGGCGATGAAGTACCGGTGGGACAACATCGACATCATCTCCAACACCTCCTATTTCGAGCGTCAGCAGGACCAGACGCTGGACTATGGCACCTATTTCTCCTTCCTGCGGTCAGGCAAGCCCTTCGGTACCTATTCCAACAAGGATCTGTCCAACACGGCCGATTACCTGACGCTGAACCAGCGCAACCTGACTCAGGAACTGCGGGCACAGTCTTATGACAACAAGTATGTGGACTGGACGGTGGGTGCCTATTATTCCCGCACCCGGCAGTACTTCACCAACTACACGGGCTCAGGCCGTTTCCCGGGGGTGCTGGTCAACGGCTATAAGCAGTACGACAACCGCTACAGCTACGTGAACCTGGTCTCGGCCAACGACCACCAGTACGCAGGCTATGGTGCCATCGACATCAAGCCGATGGAGGACCTGAAGGTCACCCTGGCGGTGCGCTACACCTTGGATGAGTTCGACTTCACCGACACCAAGGACGGCCCCACCAATGCCGGCGTCCGCACCGTCAAGACGGTGGGCCAGAACGAGGGCGCCTGGACGCCGAAGGTCGGCGTGTCCTACCAACTGGACACGGACCACATGCTGTACGCCTCCGCCACCGAAGGCTTCCGTCCCGGCGGCGCCCAGGCGGCGGTCGCCAGCGAATTCTGCGCCGCGGATCTCAAGACCCTGGGCCTGACCTCCAGCCCCACCGGGTATGAATCAGACAACCTCTGGTCCTATGAGGGCGGCAGCAAGAACAAGCTGTTCGGCGGCATGGTGAGCCTGGATGCCAGCGGTTACCTGCTGAAGTGGAAGAACATCCAGCAGTCCATCCGCCTGCCGACCTGCAGCTTCTCCTACATCTCCAACCTGGGTGAGGCCACCGGCAAGGGCGCGGAGCTGTCCGCCGCCATCCGGCCCATGCACGGCCTGACCTTCGGTACGGAGCTGGGCTATACCCATATCACCTACGATGAGAACATCTATGGCGGCAACAACCTGCTGCTGAAGGCGGCCGGCCAGCGCATCGGTGGGCCGCTGTGGTCTGGCCACGTCTATGGCGAAGGGGAAATCCCGGTCAACGAGAACGTCGTCGGCTATCTGCGTGCCGACTACAGCTTCGCCAGCAAGAACATCCAGCAGAACATCCAGGGCACCTACGGCTATGACGCCGGCCTCTATGCCCTGGGGGCCACCAACTACCTGTCCCTGAGGGCCGGCGCGCGGTTCTCCGGCCTGGACCTGTCGCTGTTCGTCGACAACGTCACCAACTCCACCGATGTTCTGGCGCGCAACCACGACGGCGTCGGCGGCACGCTGTACTACGATCAGGGCTATCGCCCCCGCACCATCGGTCTGACAGCGCAGTACCGCTACTGATGTGTGCCGCCGCTGATCATGGTCGATCAGCGGCGGCATCCTGCGGCGGCGTGGGGAAAATCCTCACGCCGCTGGTTTGATCGTGTGTTTCCTCAAGAGTTTCCCGTAGGCTTGAAACTGGGGCGGCGGCATCGTGATGGTGCCGCCGCCCTTCTTGTTGCCCGGGAGGCCCTTCAATCGTTGAAGGGGACACCCGGCGTCGGCGCCTGCACCGGCCCCGGCGGGATGATGTCCGTGCAGTTGCCCTTGGGTGTTTCACCGTTCAGCAGGGCCCGGACAAAGGGCAGGCTGTCAGCCAGGGAGCCGTTGACGGCGCCGTTGTGGCTGAGGCCGGGATAGACGTGCCATTGCACAGTGGTGCCGGCGTCGCACATGGCCTTGATGGCGTTGTACTGCCCGGCGGTGCCGGCCATGCCGTCGGCCAGGCCGGTGCCGGCGAAGATGGGCACGGTCATCTTCGCGACCGGCAGGACGAAGTTGGGCTCCATGTCCGCGTCCAGCGGCTTCAGGTCGGGGACGAAGACCTCTTCTCCCGTCAGGCCCTTTTCCTTGGACAGGGTGAACAGGTCATGCAGGCAAGAGGTGCGCGCGGCGTCCAGCAGGGGGCGGCCCTTGGCCGTGACGAAATCGGCGGGGTCCAGTTCCGGATGCAGGGCGCGGTCGATTCCGCCGATGCGCAGCATGGCGAAGCCCGGATCCATCTGGCGCGGGTCGGTGTACTGCTCCGGCTTCTTCACATAGCCATCGCCCTGGGGGCCGGCGAAGGTGACCACCAGGCCGGTGGCGACGGTGCCCAGGACATGCAGGTCAGGTGCGTAGTCGGGCGCCAGGTAGGTGGCCCCCAGCGCGGCGCCCGATCCTTGGGACTGCCCCGCGATGACCACCTGGTTGCGCAGCACGCCCGGCTTGGCCTTCAGGGCCGCGCGCACGGCGTCCAGGATGGACCGGCCCTCGGACTTCCACAGCAGGTAGGGGTGGACGCCCTTGGTCCCCAACCCCTCATAGTCGGTGGCGACCACGGCGAAGCCGGCCCCCATCCAGCGCTGCAGATAGGCCACGTCCCGCGCCGGCTGGCCCCGCCAGGAGGGCGCGCAGACGTCGGCGAAACCGGTGGTGCCATGGGCCCAGGCCAGGATGGGCCAGCCGCCCTTGGGCGGCGCGCCGGCGGGAAGGTAGACGATGCCGGATACCGGCACCAGGCCGCGCCCGACGCCGCTGGTGGCGGTGTAGAGGATGCGCAGCGCCGTCCCGGCCATCTTGGGCCGCGACAGGGCGGCCGGGAATGTTTCCTCCCGCAAGGGCAGGCCCGGCTGGGTGATCGCCGCGCCCCAGCGGTAAAAGGCCGAAACGCCGCCGTCGCCATCGACGTCGGGCGTGCTGTTCGTCGCGGCCCGCGCGAGGGCCGTTCCCGACAGCAGCGCCAGGGAAAAATACAGAAGCGCGCGCTTGGAAATCCTGACCATACGCTGTCCGATCTCTTGTCGTGGTGATGGATGGTCCACAGCCTAGGGCCCCGCCTCCATTTCCCCCGTGTCCATTTCTACCATGGGCCGTTGCCCGGGCGACAACGCGGCCGTGGTGCGGTTTTTGTGAACGGCCCGGTGCTAATCCCGTACCCGGCTTGCTTGGGATGCGCTGGCGCCTCACAGTTGGCGTCTGAGGACCCACGTGGGAAAGCGGCACGATGATGGCGACGGCGGTGAAGCGGGGCGGATGGCTGGCCATCCTGGTGGTGTACGGCATAGGGCTGGGCGCCATGTCGCTGGTCGGCATCCTGTCGCCGCTGACGGTCCGCATCACCGCCGATCTGCAGGCCCCGGCCGCCGCCATCGGCCTGACCATCGCCTTGTTCTCCCTGCCGGCGGCCATCATGGCCATGGTCGGCGGTGGCATCGTCGACCGCATCGGGCCGCGTCGGACCCTGGTGTTGGCCGCACCGGTGCTGGCCCTGGCCGATGCTGTGGTTTTCCTGGCCCGGGACGTTTGGCTGCTGGACGTCGGCGTGTTGCTGGCCGGCGTCGGCTATGTCGGGGTGCTGAACGGCGGTGCCGCCATGCTGATGGGCGGCCTGGACGGTGCCACCCGCACCAGGGCCATGGCGCTATGGTCCACCTACGCCCCCGTCGGCTTCTCCCTGGGCTTGCTGGTCGCGGCGCCGTTCACTACCGCGGCCGACTGGCGGTTGGCGCCGGCGCTGCACGGCGCCTTCATGCTGCTGTGTTGCGTCGGCACCGTGTTCCTGCCCCAGGTGCCGCCGCGCAAGGCCGACGGCGTGCCCGTCCGCCAACAGGTCGGCCGCCTGTTCGCCGCTTTGCGGCGCCGGGACGTGCTGCAACTGGCGGTCAGCGCCGCCCTGCCCAGCATGATCTCCTATGGCACCAGCCTGGTGGCCGCCACCTACCTGGCCAAGGTGCATGGCGTGTCCCTGGCGGCGTCCGCCAGCATCGTCGCGGTGGCGAAGATCGCGGCCGTCCTGCTGGGGGGCACCGTGACCGGCACCCTGCTGGCCCGCGACTTTCCGCCCCGCACCCTGTTCACCATCATGGTGGGCGTGGGCATGGTGGCGCAGTTCCTGCTGTTCTTCCCCGGCAGTCCGCTGATGCTGGCGGTGGCGGGGTTGATGGGCTGGCTGTTCACGTTCGGCGCCCTGTCGGGCGTGTGTATGGCCGCCATGCCGCTGGTCGCCGGCCAGGCGCTGGGGGGCGGCACGATGGCCGGCACCGTCAACCAATTCGTCTCCCTGGCGTCGTTCCTGACGCCCACCCTCTACTTCGCGTCATCGGCCTGGGGTGTTTATGTCGCCATCGCCCTGGCCGGCCTGGTGGTTGCCCTGGTGGCGTTGCCGGGTGTGGTGGGGGCGCAGCGCCGGTCGGCGCCGGCCGTTTCAGCGCCTTAAACTCATACCGCCGTGTCGCCGCCGTCCACCGGGATCATCGCCCCGGAGATGTAGGACGCGGCGGGGGAGATCAGGTAGCGGACCAGGGCCGCCGCTTCCTCCGCCCGGCCATGGCGGCGCAGGGGGATGCGGCCGTCCACCGCCTGGCGCCCCGCGTCGGCGTCTTCCCGTGCCGACCAGAAGGCCCGGGTCTGCGGTGTGTCTACCCAGCCGACCAAGGCTACATTGACCCGGATACCCCTGGGGCCCAGCTCCGCCGCCAGGCTGCGGACCAGCCCAGCCAGCCCCGCCTTGGTCGCCTGGTAGGCATGGGTGTGCGGCTGCCCGCGCACCGTGGCCGTGGAGGAGATGAAGATGAGGCTGGCCTGGGGGCTGGCGACCAGCAGGTCCACCGCCGCCTGCGCCGCCAGGAAGGGCAGGCGCAGGTTCACGGCGGTCGCCTCGTCCCACATCGCCGCCGTCCATTGGCCCACCGGGGCCGCCTGCACCAGCGAGGCGGCGACCACCACGGCGTCCAGCGCCCCCTGGTCGGCCCGGACGGCTTCCATGGCGCGGGTGGGGGCTTCCGGATCCGCCGGATTTACGGGAATGTACAGGTCCCAGGGGCCGGTGGCGTCGGTGGCGCCATCCGCCATGGCGACCCAGTCGCCGTCGGCCCGGCATCCTTGCGCCACCGTCCGCCCCAGGCCGGCCGAACTGCCGATGATCAGGATGCGCGCCATGTCTTGTCCCATTGGTGATGGTATCCACCACCCATACTCCGGCCACCGCATAAACCCAGGGCCGCTTCGGCAACGGCCGGGGCAAAAAATAGCAACTCCCGGCAACACCCTTGCTGGATATGATCGGCGCTATGAGCATTATGTCACATCCTGACGCGAGGGCCGGCGTGGCCGGTGCGTTCGATCCCGCCGACCCGGTGGCGGTGCGCCGGGCCATACGGGAACGCCGTTTCACCGGCTTCACCAACCTGGTGGCACGCACCGTGGTGCAAGGCAACCTGGTGGCCGTGCCGGCGGACTATGCCGACGCGTTCGAGGCCTACTGCCGCGCCAATGCTCAGGCGCTGCCTCTGCTGGGCCGCAGCGCGCCGGGGGAACGGACCATCCCGTCCCTGGCCCAGGACATGGACATCGCCCGGGACACCGGCGGCTATATGATCTTCCGCGATGGGGAACTGGTGGACACGCCGGTCGACGCCAGCGGCGCCTGGCGCGATGACCTGGTGGCTTTCGTCCTCGGCTGTTCCTTTTCCTTCGAGGCGCTGCTGCAGCGTCACGGCGTGCGCCTGCGCCACCTGGATGAGGGCAATGTCTCGGCCATGTATGTGACCGACCGCGACACCACGCCCGTCGGCCCCTTCGCCGGCAAGCTGGTGGTGTCCATGCGGGCCTTGCGCCCGGCCGACGCCATCAAGGCCACGATCCTGTCGGCCCGCTACCCCGCCTTTCACGGCGCGCCGGTGTCCTTGGGCTTACCCGGCGACCTGGGCATCGAGGATTTGGAAAAGAGCTATGGCGGCCATGGCCTGACCCGGCTCAAGCCCGACGAGGTCCCCGTTTTCTGGGCCTGCGGCGCCACCGGGCAGATCGCCGCCCGCGCCGCCCGCCTGCCGCTCTGCATCACGCACTACAAGGCGCACATGGTCGTCACCGACCTGCCTTTGCCGAAGGAAGATTGAGGATGAACGTCGACGAAATCGTCTCTCATTACGACACCCACGGCTACGCCGTCGTGCCGGGCTTGCTGGCCGGTCCCGTGCTGGATGAACTGCTGGAACTGACCGCCCGGATCGAGGCGCGCGCGGCCGACAGCATCGCCGACGACGCCTGGTTCGATTTCGACCAGGACGCCAATGGCAAGCGCACCATCCAGCGCATCAAGAAGCCCAACCGCATCGATCCCTTCTATGCCCGCCTGGCCGGCCATCCCAAGATCGTCGACGTGCTGAACCGGCTGATCGGGCCCAACATTCGCCTGAACCACACCAAGATGAACATGAAGGCGGCCAACGGCGGCGCCGCCTTGGAATGGCATCAGGACTGGGCCTTCGCCCCACACACCAACATGTCCACCTGTGTCGCCTCCATCATGCTGGACGGCGCTTCGGCCGAGAACGGCGCCATGCAGGTCATCCCCGGCAGCCACAAGGGGCCGCTGCTGGACCACCATGACGAGGAAGGCTATTTCGCCGGTGCCGTGGACGTCAGCCAGATCGCGCTGGACAAGGCCGCCCTGCTGGCCGGCCCGCCGGGCACCGTCAGCTTTCACCATCCCATGACCCTGCATGGCTCCAGCGTCAACCGTTCCGGCAGGTCGCGCCGCATCCTGTTCTACGAATACGCCGCCACCGACGCCTTCCCCCTGTTCTACAAGCTGGATTGGGAGGAGTACGACAGTCGCATCGTGGCCGGCCCGCCGACCAGCGAGGTGCGGTTCGAGCAGAACTACGTGAAGCTGCCGTTCCCGTCGCGCGCCGGCAGCTCCATCTACAAGATCCAGGCGGAATCCAACCGCCGCTATTTCGCGGAGGCGATGTAAGTGGCCCCCCAAGGGACGACGCGTGAACGGCCCGTGGCCCTGGTTACGGGCGCCAGTGCGGGCACCGGCAGCGAGATCGCCCTGGCGCTGGGCGCCGCCGGCTATGACGTCGCCATCGCCGGCCGCCGGACGGCGGCGCTGGAGGAACTGGCCGGCCAACTGCGCGGGCAGGGGGGCGACGCCCTGATCCTGACGGTGGACGTGCGTGACGCCGAGGCCCTGGACCAGGCGCTGACCCGCTTCCTGGAATGGACGGGTGGCCGAGTGGACGTGGTGGTCAACGCCGCCGGCACCACCGGGCCGCTGTCCCCGCCCATCGGCGAATTCAGTGTGGCGGATTTCGACAACGTCATCGCCACCAACTTGCGCGCGCCCTTCATCGTGCTGTCGCGCCTGCTGCCCGTCATGCGGGCGGCCAAGGGTGGGCGCGTCGTCAACATCGGCGGCAACCACGGCATGCGCGGCCGCGCCGGCCGGTCCAGCTACAGCGCGTCCAAATGGGGCCTGCGCGGCCTGTCGCGCAGCGCCGCGCTGGAGGCGGGACCCGATGGCGTCACCGTGAACTACATCGCGCCCGGCCCCGTCGCCGTGCCCCGCATGAAGGCCGCCTGGCGCGCCCGGGCGGAACAGGACGGCGTCAGCGAGGATGAGGCGCTGACCCGCTACGTTGCCAACATGGGCATCCCGCTTGGCCGTCCAAGCGAACCGTCGGACATCGTCGCCATGGTCCTGTACCTGGTGGGCCCCGGTGGGCGGAACATCACCGGCCAGGAAATGGTCATCGACGGCGGGGCGACGCTTTAGTATCGCCCTCAGGCGCCTGGCGGCGGCATGCGCCGCCTTGGCTTCCCCGCCGCCCTTCGGTACTCGCTCCGGCGGATGCAGTCGCATCCTAGGAAAAGTGAGGCGCCAGCAGAGAAAAACGCCCCGATCGGCTGGCCGGGGCGTTTCATTTTGGCGCGTCTTCAGTACAGATCAAAATATTCGCGGTGTTCCCAGTCGGTCACCGTGCTGTTGTAGCGGGCGACCTCGGCGCACTTGATCATCAGGAAGTGATCGACGAAGCCGTCGCCAAAGCCGCGGCGCAGCAGATCGCTGCGGTCCAGCAACACCAGGGCGGATTCCAGGCTGGTGGGCAGGGCCTCGGCCTCGGCCATATAGGGGCTGTCGACGGCGGGGGGCGGTTCCTCCCCGGCCTCGATGCCGGCCAGGCCGGTCAGTATCTGTGAGGACAGGTAGAGGTAGGGGTTGGCCGCCGGCTCGCCGATGCGGTTCTCGATGCGGGTGGCGCCTGGCTCCCCGCGTGCCAGGACGCGCAGCAGGGCGCCCCGATTGTCCTCCCCCCAGGCCACCCGGTCGGGCGCCAGGCTGTTGGCGCGGTAGCGCTTGTACCCGTTGATGGTGGGGGTGCTGAAGGGCGTGGCCGCTGCGGCACCCCGCAGCAGGCCGGCCAGGAACAGCCGGCCGATGCGGGACAGCCTGGGCGCGCCATCCGCCGCCGCGAACGCGTTGGCGCCGGTCCTGCGGTCGCGCAGGGACTGGTGCAGGTGCCAGCCGCTGGACATGGCGTTGGGCAACTGTGGCCGGCACATGAAGCTGGCGTGGTAGCCGTGGCGCCGGGCAATCTGTTTCACCGCGTTGCGGAACAGGATCATGTCGTCGGCCGGCTGGATGCCGCTGCCGGGGCTGAACACGAACTCGCACTGGCTGGGCCCGAACTCCAGTTCCAGCGAATGCAGCGGCAGGCCCAGGGCCAGGCAGTCGCGCCGCAGGATGTCCAGCACCGGCTCGATCTGGTCGAAGCGCTGCTCGGTCAGGTAGGCGTAGCCCTGGTGCAGCAGCGTGACCTCCGGCGGCGTGCCCGGTTGCCCGGAATCCGCCGGCGCCAGCTTGGGATCCACCAGCCGGGTCAGGTGGAATTCCACCTCCAGCCCGCTGACATAGTCGAAGCCGAGATCGGCCAGCCGCGCCGCTGCCGCCTGCGCGATCCGCCGGGTGGACAGGGCTACCGGCCTGCCATCGGCATGGTAGAGGTCGCACATCATCCAGGCGGTGCCCGGCGCCCAGGGCAGGTGCCGGAAGGTGGCGGGGTCGGGCACCATGACCACGTCGCCGCCGCCCTGCAGGTCGGCGTTGCCGATGCCGGCCCCGGCGGTGAACACCGGCACCACCGTGCGGTGGGCGGTGTCCTTCAGCAACAGGGTGGAGGTGATGGCGCAGCCGTCGCGCAAGGCCCCGGGCATCGCGCCGGGCAGCAGCGTCTTGCCGCGCAGCAGGCCGTGCATGTCGGGGAAGGACAGGCGCACCTGGTGCAGGTCCCCGCCCTTGAGCCGGGCCAGCACTTCATCCGCCTGGCGCCGCTGGTCGTCCGTCCATAGGCCGTGGCGTTCGATGAAGGCCGGCATCAGGCGCTGGCCTTCACGGGCGCGGTCCACGGCGCCTGCGCCCGGCGGCGGGCGTCGGTGCGCTGCCAATAGACCTGGATGTCCTCGCCCGCCTTGGCGACGCCGTCCACGGTGGCGGGGCCGGTGACGCCGGCCGCGGCGGCCGCGTCCAGCACCAGCAGGGGCGTCTCGCCCTGGTCGGACTTGCGCATCTGGCTCATCAGCATCATGCGGTAGGCGACGATGGCCTTGTCCGTCGTGCCCAGGTGCTCGCGCGTGCGGTCCTGGATGCGGCCCTGGCTTTCCACAGCCCACTGGTCGTGGACGTTGATGTCCTCACCCATGCCGGTGTAGGTGCGGCTGCGCTGTTCCACCACGTCATAGCCATAGTCGTTGTGACGGCCCAGGCGCGGCTTGTAGTCGGGCAGGGTATAGAGCTGCAGGCGCTGACGGCGCATCTCTTCCTTGTTCACGGGCTCGGCGAAGCCGGTGAAGGCGGCGTACCAATAGCAGCTGACATCGTCGATGGGCACATGCCACTGGGTGATGGTCATCATCTCCGACAGGGGGATGACGAAGGCCTGGGGGAACAGCAGGTTGGTGACGCGCACATGGGTGTCGCCGGTGTTCAGCGCGCGCAGCGAGGTCAGGCGCAGGCCGATGTCCGTCTTCTCTACGCTGATGTCGGGGTTCTCATACTCCCGCAGCACCTGGGTCATGGTCATGTCGCTGTCGGCGGACTGGGCGCGGAACTGGCGGCCATAGCTGCCGGCGGCGTCCTCATCCTCGAAGAAGCGGTGCAGGAAGCTGGCGTGCGCGGGGTCGATGCCGACCTCCAGCGCTTGCAGCCAGTTGCAGTCCAGATAGCCCTTGAAGGCGAAGACGTGGCTGTCCGGGGCGATGAAGCAGTCCAGGTCGGGGAAGGCCGGCGCCTCACCCTCACCCAGATAGCCGAAGACCATGCCGCTCTTCTCCACCACCGGATAGGCGCGCTGGTGGATACGGGTGCACAGCTTGCTGCCCGCCGGCTCACCTGGGGTTTCGATGCAGTTGCCGTTCACGTCGAACAGCCAGCCGTGGAACAGGCAGCGCAGGCCGCCACCCTCCAGCCGGCCGAAGGCCAGGTCGGCGTTGCGGTGGGGGCAGTCGCGGTCCAACAGGCCCAGGCGCCCGGCCTCATCGCGGAACAGCACCATGTCCTGGCCCAGCACACGCACCGCCTTGGCGGGACGGGCGCCCTCCAGCTCCTCCACCAGGGCGATGGGCTGCCAATAGCGGCGCAGCAGCTTGCCCAGCGACGTGTCGGGGCCCGACCGGGTGATCAGCGCGTTCTGTTCGGGAGTCATGCGGTTGCTCCTGCTCTTCCTTGGTGCCAGGCGGCCCTATGCGGTGCCGCGCGCGGGGTTCATGCCCCACGCGCGGCTGGTTGCTTGTTTGGTTGGAAGCGGGACCCGTGCCAGTACTTCGCGGGGATTGCCGTGCGCCCGCGTGATTTTCCATAGTATGCACCGGGTGCCGCACGCCCCCCGTTGCCCAAACGGCGGCGGGGCGGTGCCGAAACAAAACTGCCGTCGCGTTGTATAGGTCCCGGCCATGACCTATGCTTTGACTGCTCGCTCTATTAGGGATGCCTCACGACATGAGTGTGGAAACGCCTGCCGCCGCCACGCGGACGTTGAAGAATATTGCGATTTTCTGTGGGTCGAACACCGGCCTGGGCGACGCTTTCAAGGACGCCGCCGCCCAGTTGGGCGCCACGCTGGCGCGCCGGGGCATCGGCATCGTCTATGGCGGCACGCACAAGGGCCTGATGGGCATCCTGGCCAATGCCGCCCTGGCGGAGGGCGGGCACGTCCACGGCGTCATCACCCGCCGCCTGTTCGAACGCGACCATCTGCACCCGACGCTCAGCCTGCATGAGATCGTGGAGGGCATGCGGGCGCGCAAAGAACGGATGCTGACCCTGGCGGACGCCTGCATCGCCCTGCCGGGCGGCATCGGCACCACCGAGGAGTTCATGGAAGCCTGGACCCTGAACCAGCTGGGCGACATCGACAAGCCGGTGGGCCTGCTGAATGTCGGCGGTTATTTCGACGCCTTCATGGCCTTCGTCGACACCATGATCGCCCAGCGCTTCCTGCCCCCCGAACACCGCGCCGGCATCGCCCTGGCCCCGGATGCCGACGGCCTGATCGACCAGCTGCAGGTGTTCCGGAAGCCCACCGTGGCCAAGTGGCTGTAGGCCCCGGCGCCTGAGGGGATCAGCGAGAGCTGATCCACAGGCTTTTCGTCTCCAGATGCTCATCCAGGTGGGCACGGCCGTATTCCCGGCCGTAGCCGCTGGCCTTCATGCCGCCCGAGGGCATGGCCGGATCGATGGCGTTGTAGCAGTTGACCCAGACCGATCCGGCACGCAGGCGCCGGCCCAGGCGATGGGCCCGGCCCACGTCGCGCGTCCACACCCCCGCACCCAGGCCGAAGGGGGTGGCGTTGGCCCGGGTGACGACCTCATCCTCGGTGGTGAAGGGCAGGGTTGCCAGGATGGGGCCGAAAATCTCCTCCCGCACCGCGCGCATGTCGTCGCGCGCGTCCACCAGCACGGTGGGCGGGAAGAAGAAGCCCTGGTCATAGCCGGCGCCGGTCAGGCGGCCGCCGCCGCTGATGGCCGTGGCGCCAGCGGCCCGGGCGTCGTCCATATGCCCGCAGACGCGGCCCAGCTGGCGGGCGCTGACCAGGGGCCCCAAATCGGTGTCCGGATCCATGCCGTCGCCGATGCGCAAGGTCTGGGCGATCCGCGCCACCCGCTCGGCGAACTCCCGGTGCACGGGCTGCTCCACGAACAGGCGGGTGCCGGCGCTGCATACCTGGCCGGAATTGGCGAAGGCGGCGATGACGGCGGTGCGGGCGGCCGCGTCCAGGTCGGCGTCGGCGAAGATGATGTTGGGCGACTTGCCGCCCAGCTCCAGCGACAGCTTCGTCAGGTTGGCGCCCGCGGCGGCGGCGATGGCGCGCCCGGTGGCGTCTGATCCGGTGAAGGCCAGCTTGTCGATGCCCGGATGGGCCGCCAGGGCGGCGCCTGCCTCAGCCCCGAAACCGGTGACGACGTTGAAGACGCCGGGCGGAACGCCGGCCTCCTCCGCCAGGCGCGCCAGCATCAGCGGTGCCAGCGAGGCGTCCTCCGCCGGCTTCAACACCAGGGTGCAGCCGGTGGCCAGCACGGGGCCGAGCTTGAGGACGGAGGCCCACAGCGGCCCGTTCCACGGGATGATGGCGCCGCAGACGCCCACAGGCTCCCGCAGGGTGCAGGCGAACATGTCGGGGTCGGACGGCTGGGCCGTCAGCCCTTCGATCGCCCGCGCCATGCCGGCGTAATAGCGCAGCAGATCGACCAGCAGGGCCACGCTGCCCCGCGTGTGCCGGATGGGCGATCCCATTTCCAGCGTGTCGATGCGGGCGAAATCTTCCGCATCCCGTTCCAGCAGGTCCGCCAGGCGCAGCAGCAGGCGCTGCCGGTCGGCGGGGGAGAAGCGGGGCCAGGCGCCATCCTCGAACGCCGTGCGGGCGGCGGTGACGGCGGCGTCGACCTCCCGCGCCGTGCCGCGCGCGACGGTGGCCAGCACCTGGCCGTTGGCGGGGTTGCGCGTCTCGAAGGTCGCGTCGGTCACCTGCCAGCGGCCGCCGATGAACAGGGCCTTGGGCTGGCCGTCCAGGAAGGGGTGCACGGGGAGGGGCGCGCTCATGCGCGGGGCCGGAAGCTGATGGCTTGCGCCCCTTCCCACAGGACCTTGCGGCCCAGGGCCGGCAACTGCTGCTGGCCCTCGACGATGGTCAGGAAGTGGTTGCCGGCCAGTGGGCCCAGCTTGCTGGCGAAGGCGACGCCCCCGTAGGCCAGCAGGATCTCGGTTTCGCTGTAGCCGCCGGGATAGAAGATGAACTGCCCGGGGGCGGGATGGCGAGTGGCGTTCTCCCATGGCAGGTCATAGGGCGTGTCGCCCATGGGGATCCAGCAGCCCTCGCCGCTCCACCGCACGTGGATCAGCTTCTCGTCATAGGGCTGCATGGCCAGGAAGCGGGCGCAGGTGACAGGTGCCAGCTCTTCCTCCAGCCGGGCGGCGAAGCGGAAGCCACCGGCGGTGATGTCGATCAGGGTCATGGGATGTTCCTAGGCTCGGGTCAGCGGGGGCTTGGGGTCAGCGGGCGGCGGCCAGGCGGGCGAAGCCCCGTTCCAGGTCGGCAATCAGATCCTCCGGATCCTCCAGGCCGACATGCAGGCGCAGCGAGGGGCCCGGCGCCTCCCACGTCACGGCGGAGCGCAGGTCGGACGGGTAGGTCGGCACCACTAGGCTTTCATACCCACCCCAGCTGTAGCCCAGCTTGAACAGGTCCATATGGTCCAGCATGGCGGCGAACTGAGTGTCCGTGCAGGCGTTCAGCACCACGCCGAACAGGCCCGACGCGCCGTCGTAGTCGCGCTTCCAGATGGCATGGCCGGGGTCGTCGGGCAGGGCCGGGTACATCACCCGCGCCACCTCCGGGCGCCGCTGCAGCCACAGGGCCACGCGCAGGGCCGATTCCTGGTGCCGCTTCATGCGCAGCGCCAGGGTGCGCAGGCCGCGCAGGGCCATGTAGACGTCGTCCGGCCCGCCGCAATAGCCGGAGCCCGAGGCCGTCTTCTTCACCGGGATGAAGGCTTCCTCCGTACAGACGGCGATGCCCAGCATCAGGTCGGAATGGCCGGAGATGTACTTGGTGGCGGCGTTGACCGAGACGTCGACGCCATGTTCCAGCGGCCGGAAGCACACGGGCGAGGCCCAGGTGTTGTCCATGATGGTCTTGATGCCCCGCGCCCGGCACAGCTTGGTGATGGCCGGCACGTCCGTCATCTCGAAGGTCAGGGAGCCGGGGGATTCCAGATAGACGACCTTGGTGTTGGGCTGGAACAGCGCCTCGATCCCGGCGCCGATGGTCGGGCGGTAATAGGTGATCTCCACGCCGAATTTGCGCAGAAAATCCTCACAGAAGGCCCGCGCCGGACCGTACAGGCTGTCCACGATCAGCAGGTGGTCGCCCGCCGACAGGAAGGCGGTGAGCGACGCGCAGATGGCCCCCAGCCCGCAGGAGGTGGTGACGGCGCGGTAGCCGCCCTCCAGCAGGGTTACGGCGTCCTCGAAGGCGCGGGTCGTCTCCGTGCCCTCACGGCCGTAGGTGAAGCCGACATAAGCGCCCGAGGCCCGGTCCTTGCGGGTTTCCAGCAGTGCTTCCACGCTGTCGAACAGAACGGTGGAGCAATGATAGACCGGCGGGTTCACGACGCCGTGGTTGGCCTTGGGGTCGCGGCCCGCGTGCAGGATCTGCGTTTCGCGCCGGAAGCCGGTCAAATCGCTCATGTCTCAAGCTCTCCTTAAATCGCCATGCCCTAAACGACCATGACTTAAACGACCATACCGGCATCGACCACGATGTCCTGGCCCGTCATCATCCGCCCGCCCGGGCCCAGCAGGTGCAGCATGGCGGCGGCGACGTCGTCCTCGCCCACCAGCCGCCCCAGCGCCGTGCCGGCAGTGAAGCGCTTCAGCGGCGCGTCCTCGGGTTCGCCATTGGCCGCCGCCGACTGGCGGAACAGCCGGCGCAGCCGTTCGCCGTCCACCCCGCCGGGCGAGATCATGTTGACCGTGACGCCATGCGGTGCCGCGTCCAGCGCGGCGGACCGCACCAGCCCGCGCAGCGCCCATTTCGAGGCGGCGTAGACGGAGAAGCCGGCCACCCCCTTGTGGCCATAGGTGCCGCCGATGACGATGACCTTGCCGCCGCCGCGCGCCACCATGCCGGGCAGGGTGGCCGTCAGGCTGTTCAACACGCCCAGCACATTGGTGTCGAAGCAGTGGCGGTAGGTGTCGGCGGAATTGGTCCAGATGGGCGCGCGAGGGGAACTGACGCCCGCAGCGCAGACGGTGATGTCCAGCGGGCCCAAGCGCGCTTCGGCCTCGGCGGCGGCGGCCTTCATCGCCTGTTCGTCGGTGACGTCGGCGCTGAGCGCGCAGACCGGGCCGCCGCGGGCCTGCAAATGATCGAAGGCCAACGCCCCCGCCTGCGGGTCGCGGCCGATCACGGCGACGGCGCAGCCGGCATCCGCCAGGGTGCGCGCCAGCATCAGGCCCAGCCCCCGCGTTCCCCCCGTCACCAGTGCGACCTTGCCCGCCAGTGCGCCCGTCAGTGCCCGTTCCATGGTCCGACCCGAAATCCCCTTGTTCCATAGAATCACTAATGCGCCGGCCGGGTCGGGAAAAAGTGATCATTTGGCCACGGCGCCTGTAGAAAAAAGCACCGCCCCGGCCTCTTGTGTTGCCGTAATCATCAACAGGACCGCCCGCCAGACCCGGCCGGCGGCGTCACAAGGCCGTTTGGCGGATAGGGTAACATGCAGCACGACGTCCTGATCGTCGGCGCTGGGCACGGTGGTGCCCAGGTGGCCATCACGCTGCGCCAGCGGGGTTACACCGGCGGCATCGCCCTGGTCGGGGATGAGCCGGAACTGCCCTACGAACGCCCGCCCTTGACCAAGGACTACCTGTCCGGCGCCAAGCCGTTCGAGCGCATCCTGATCCGGCCCGCCGCCTTTTGGCAGGCGCGCGGCGTCACCCTGCTGCCGGGGCGGCGGGTGGCGGCGGTGGACGCGGCGGCCCATACCGTGACCACGGCCGGGGGCGAGGTCTTCGGCTATGGCCAGCTGGTCTGGGCGGCCGGCGGCCAGGCCCGGCGCCTGGCCTGCGCGGGCGGCGATCTGGCCGGCGTGCACACCGTGCGCACCCGCGCCGACGCCGATGCCCTGCGGGCGGAGCTGCCGGCGGTGGAGCGGGTGGTGGTGATCGGCGGCGGCTATGTCGGGCTGGAGGCGGCGGCGGTGCTGCGCGCGGCCGGCAAGTCCGTCGTCCTGCTGGAACAGGCGGACCGCGTGCTGGCCCGCGTGGCAGGGGAAGCACTGTCGCGCTTCTATGAGGATGAACACCGCGCGCAGGGCGTGGACCTGCGCCTGGGCGCCCAGGTGAAGGATATCGTCGGCGACGGGCGGCAGGTGACCGGCGTGCGGCTGGCGGACGGTACCCTGATCCCGGCGCAGATGGTGGTGGCGGGCATCGGCATCACCCCGGCGGTGCAGCCTCTGCTGGCGGCGGGGGCTGAGGGCGGCGACGGTGTCGTGGTCGACGCGTTCTGCCGAACCTCGCTGCCCGATATCCGCGCCATCGGCGATTGCGCCCTGCACGCCAACGCTTATGCCGACGGCCGGCGCATCCGCCTGGAATCGGTGCAGAACGCCAACGACATGGCGATCACCGTGGCCAAGGCGCTGACCGGCGCGGCCGATCCCTATCACGCGGTGCCGTGGTTCTGGTCCAACCAATATGACCTGAAGCTGCAGACCGTGGGTCTGTCGGCCGGCCATGACGCGGCGGTGCTGCGGGGCGACCCGGCGGCGCGCAGCTTCTCCATCGTCTATTTCCGCGCGGGCCGGGTGGTGGCGTTGGATTGCGTCAACGCCATCCGCGACTACACCCAGGGCCGCGCCCTGGTGGAGGGTGGTGCCCGCTGTGACCCGGCCGCCGTGGCCGACATCAGCGTTCCGCTGAAGGACCTGGCCGCCGGCGCGTGACCGGTTTCGTTTCTTGCCTGGTCTTGCCTGGCTTCATTTTTCCTTGGGGGATAGGGACACCCATGCCGATTATCACCGTTGTCAGCCGGGACGGCACCGGCCGCGCCGTCGAGATGGACACGGGCACGACCCTGATGGAGGGCTTGCGCGACCATGGCTTCGATGAGGTGCTGGCCATGTGTGGCGGCTGCTGTTCCTGCGCCACCTGTCATGTCTATGTCGAGCCGGCATCGACGGCGACGGAGGAGGAGGACGCGCTGCTGGCCCTGTCCGCGCATCGCCGGGATAATTCGCGGCTGTCCTGCCAGATCACGCTGGCGCCGGACCATGACGGCCTGCGGGTGGAAATTCCACCGGAGGATTGATTGGTATTTCGCGGGCCAAGCCAACTATTGCGCTGGCGGGATACTGCAACAGTGATCATTCGGCCACGGCGCCATCAGGAAAAAGCACCGCATTGCCTTGCCGTGTTGCCGTAATCATCATCGCAACGGGCCGTCCGTCCTGAGCACTGGGCCGCCTGATGGGGTGGGCTCAAAGAATAGTCTCGGAGGTTGAAATGAGCAGAAGCGAACGCAGCGCGGACGATATTGCCGCCGCCAGCGCCATTTCCCTGGCTGAATTACCTTTAATCGATTTCGCGCCCTTCCTGTCGGGTGATGCGGCCGCGCGCCGACGGGTGGCTGCCGAGATCGCGCACGCCTGTGAGGAGATCGGCTTCTTCTACCTGGCGGGTCACGGTGTGCCGCAGGCGACGGTGGACGGTATCTTCGGCCAGGCCGACGCCTTCTTCTCCCGCGATAAGGCGGACCGCCGCACAGCCATGGCGACGCCTGACTGGTATCGCGGCTGGATCCCCGCGCCGGAGGCCCAGCCCCTGTCGCGCAACACCCGCATGTTCGAGCAATATCGCCTGCAGCACGAATGGCCGGCCAACCCGCGCGATATGCAGCACGCCGACATTTTCGACAAGCCCAACCGCTGGCCCGACGACATGCCGGCCTTCAAGCAGGCCAGCGAGGACTACCTGGCCGCCATGCTGACCTTCTCCCGGGAGCTGCTGCGCGCCTTCGCCCTGGGCCTGGGCGTGGCGGAGGACCGCTTCGACGATTGCTTCCACCAGCCGGCCTCGCAGCTGAGCATGAACTATTACCCCCAGCTGCCTATGGACGCGCACGACGAGGTGTCCAACATGGTGGCCCACACGGACGAAGGGCCGTTCACCGTCCTGGCGCAGCAGGATGTCGGCGGGCTGGAGGTGAAGCGCCGCGACGGCGTGTGGATCCAGGCGCCGCCGGTGCGGGGTGCCTTCACCATCAATGTCGGCGACATGATGATGTGGTGGTCCAACGGCCGCTTCCTGTCCAACTATCACCGCGTGCGCAACCGCGACGGCGCCCGCCGCTTCTCCGTGCCCTACTTCGCCAACCCCGATCGCGAGGTCGTCGTGGCCCCGCTGCCCGAGCTGCTGGCGAGTGCTGAGCCGAAGTACAAGCCCGTGCGCGTTGCCGACCATCTGGCCCGCTTCTATTCCACGCTGTCCAAGAATCCCCATGACATCTACAACTGACCGCGGCCCATCCGCGCCCAAGGGCGCGCGTATCGGCGCCGACATTGGCGGCACCTTCACCGACATCGTGCTGGAGGTGGGCGACCGCCGGCATTCCACCAAGCTGCTGACCACCTACGACGCGCCGGAGCGTGCCTTGCTGGACGGCGTGCGCCTGCTGCTGGACGAGGCGGGCGTGGCGCCCGCCGAGGTGTCGCTGGTGGTGCACGGCACCACGCTGGCGACCAACGCCCTGATCGAACGGCGGGGCGTGCCGACCGCCTTGCTGACCACCGACGGTTTCCGCGATGTCCTGGCCCTGGGCAGCGAAAGCCGCTTCGACCAGTACGACATCGGCATGGAAAAGCCCCAGCCCCTGGTGCCGCGCCGGCTGCGCGTGGGCGTGGCGGAGCGTATGGACGCGCGCGGTCAGGTGCAGGTGCCGCTGGACGGCGATGCTGTGCGCGCCGCAGCGGCCGAGTGGCGGGAGCAGGGCATCCGCAGCGTGGCCATCGCCTTCCTGCACAGCTACGCCAACGACAGCCATGAGCGTCGGGCGGCGGAGATCCTGGCGGCGGAGATGCCGGGCGTCAGCCTGTCGCTGTCGTCGGAAGTCTCGCCTGAGATGCGGGAGTATGAGCGCTTCTCCACCACCGTCGCCAACGCCTACGTCCAGCCGCTGGTCAATGCCTATCTGCACCGCCTGGATGACAAGCTGAAGGCCATGGGCTTCGGCTGCCCGTTGTACCTGATGCTGTCGTCCGGCGGCCTCACCACCGTGGACGCCGCCGCCCGCTATCCTGTGCGGCTGGTGGAAAGCGGCCCCGCCGGCGGCGCCATCTTCGCGGCGTCGGTGGCGGCGGAGCGGGGCGTGGGGCAGGTGGTGGCCCTGGACGTTGGCGGCACCACCGCCAAGATCTGCCTGATCAACGACGGCATGCCCCAAACCTCGCAGGTGTTCGAGGTCGGCCGCGCCCACCGCTTCCGCAAGGGCAGCGGCCTGCCGCTGCGCATCCCGGTGGTGGAGATGGTGGAGATCGGCGCCGGCGGCGGCTCCATCGCCTCGGTCGACAATGCCGGCCGCTTGGCGGTGGGCCCGCACAGCGCCGGTTCCGAGCCCGGGCCGGCGGCTTATGGCCGGGGCGGCACCCGCCCCACCGTGACGGACGCCGACATCACCCTGGGCCGCATCGACCCGTCGCGCTTCGCCGGCGGCAAGGTCACGCTGAACGCCGGCGCCTCCCACGACGCCCTGGCGGCCTTGGGCATCTGGGACGGCAAGGCGGAGACGCTGGCTATCGGCGTCAGCGAGATCGTGGACGAAACCATGGCCAGTGCGGCCCGTGTTCACGCCGTGGAACAGGGCATGACCCTGGACGACCGCAGCCTGATCGCCTTCGGGGGCGCCGCCCCCCTGCATGCCGCGCGCTTCGCCGAGAAGCTGGGCATTCGTGAGGTCATCATCCCGTCGGGTGCCGGTGTCGGCTCCGCCATCGGCTTCCTGCGGGCGCCGGTGTCCTATGAGATGGCGCGCAGCCTGACCCTGCGGCTGGACCAGCTGGACCTCGACCGGCTCAACAGCCTGCTGGACGGCATGACGGCCGAGGCGCGGGCCCTGGTGGAGGCGGGCGCCCCAGGGGCGGCCCAGGTGGAACGGCGCACCTGCCTGGCCCGCTACAAGGGCCAGGGCTATGAGATCCCCTTCGAGATCCCGGCCCGCACCCTGGTGCCCGAGGATGTGGACCTGCTGCGTGCGGCGTTCGAAACGGCCTACCGCACCCAGTACGGCGGCGTGACCCTGGACCTGCCCATCGAGGCGCTGACCTGGCGTGTCACCGTGGGATCGCCCGCCTGGAAGCCCAAGGATACGGCGGTGGTCACGGCCACCCGCGACCTGGAGGTCACGGAGCGGCGGCCGGTGATCGACCCCGACAGCGGTGCTGCGCTGCCCTTCGCCCTGGTGCGGCGCGAGGTCCTGCGGCCGGGCGACCGGGTCCAGGGGCCGGCGCTGATCACCGAGCGTGAGACCACCACGGTGGTCTCCCCCCGTTTCGATGCCTGGATGGACGCCAACGGCTATCTCATCCTGACCCGGCGTGAGGAAGGTTAACCGCCATGACGGCAGCGTTGAATGAACTGCGCACCCAGGTGATCTGGACCCGCCTGATCTCCATCGTGGAGGAACAGGCCCAGACCCTGATGCGCACGGCCTTTTCCACCACCGTGCGCGACGCCGGCGACCTGTCGGCCGCCCTGTTCGACCTGGAAGGCCGGTTGATCGCGGAGGCCGTGACCGGCACCCCCGGCCATGTGAACTCCATGGCGGCCGGCGTGCGGCATTTTCTGGCCAAGTTCCCCGTGCCGACGATGGCGGAGGGGGATCACTTCATCACCAACGACCCCTGGCTGACGGCCGGCCACCTGCATGACGTCACCGTCCTGTCGCCCGCCTTCCACCAGGGGCGTATCGTCGGGCTGTTCGGCGTCTGCTGCCACCAGGTGGACATCGGGGGCCTGGGCCAGGGGCCGGACGGCCGGTCGGTCTTCGAGGAAGGCCTGCAGATCCCGCTGATGAAGCTGGCCAGCCGGGGCGTGCTGAACCAGGATCTGCTGGACATCCTATGCCTGAACGTGCGCACGCCGCTGCAGGTGCGGGGCGATGTGCTGTCCTACATCTCCAGCAACGAGTCAGCGGCGCGGCGGCTCAGCGCCATGCTGGCGGAATTCCGGCTGGACGACCTGGCCGGTGTCGCCGACTACATCGTCGATCGCTCGCTGGCTGCCACCCGGGCGGAAATCGCCAGGCTGCCCCAGGGCAGCTGGACCAGCAGCCTGACCATCGACGGCTATGACCATCCCATCACCCTGCGCGCCCGCCTGACGATTGATGGCGAGCGCATCCTGGTGGATTACGAGGGCACCGACGCCTGCGTGCCGCGCGGCATCAACGTGGTGCTCAACTATTGCCGGGCCTATACCATCTTCGGCCTGCGCTGCGTCATCTCGCCGGAGGTGCCGAACAACTACGGCGCCCTGCTGCCGTTCGAGGTGGTGGCGCCGGAGGGCAGCATCGTCAATGTCCAGCGGCCCTGGCCGGTGGCCGCCCGCCACGTCATCGGCCAGATGTTGCCCGACCTGGTGTTCGGCTGCCTGTCTCAGGCCATCCCGGATCGGGTGCCGGCGGAGGGCAGTTCCTGCCTGTGGAGCGTGCAGTTGCGCGGGCGCCAGCCGGCGGGCGAGCCCCAGGCCGGTGAGAGCTTCGACGCCATCTTCTTCAATAGCGGCGGTTCGGGCGCGCGTCCCAGCCAGGACGGCCTGTCCGGCACCGCCTTCCCCAGCGGTGTGCGCGCCATGCCGGTGGAGATCACCGAGAACAGCGCCCCCATCGTCATCTGGCGCAAGGAGCTGCTGACGGACAGCGGCGGCATCGGCGAACGGCGCGGCGGCCTGGGCCAGCGGGTGGAGGTGGCCATGCGCGATGGCAGCGCCTTTGAGGTGCTGGCTATGTTCGAGCGTGTGGACCATCCCGCCCAGGGCCGGGATGGCGGCGGAGACGGTTCGCAGGGGTCGGTACGCCTGGCGTCGGGCAAGGCGATGCAGGCCAAGGGCCTTCAGCAAATCCCGGCCGGCGACCGGCTGGTGCTGGACATTCCCGGCGGCGCCGGCCTGGGGGCGGCCACATCGCGCGCCGCGGACCTGGTGGCGCGCGATGTGGAGGAGGGCTTCGTCTCCGCCGAAGCGGCCGCCCGCCTTTACGGAAGCGGCGTCGGCTGACCCTCGAAGGGCACCTGCTCCTCCTCCGGATAATAGTCGCCCAGCGTGGGCAGCGACCGGCAGTCGTTGAGTTCGCGGGCCATCTGCTCGGCGAACTTGGCGGCGGCCAGGGGCAGGGGGCGCCCCTTCAGCTGGCCCAGGACCAGCGGCCCATAGGTGCGGTCCAGGTCACTGATGCGGCGCACGGCGTAGCGCGGGTCGTTGCGCCACAGGTCGGCGCCGATGTCGATCTGGAAGGCGATCAGGTTGGACACCGCCACCAGGTCGCCCAGCAGGTCGAAGCTGTTGGACTCCACGCCGATGGACAGCTTGGCCGAGCTGGCCGCCAGGCGGTTCTCAATGATCTCACGCCCGCCGAACGATGATTCCGGCATGGCGGTTTCATACTCCGCGCACTCGCGCAGGCGCAGGATATCCTTGGCCGCCAGCGGATGGTCGGCGCTCATGATGGCGACCAGGCCCTGGCCGATCGACATGATCGGGTGCAGTTCCGGGTGACGTAGCGGGCGGAAGATCAGCACCAGGTCGATGTCGAACGCGGTCAGCTGCCGCATGGCCGTGGAATGGTCGGTGACCGTGATCTTGAAGCGCACGTTGGGGTGCTTCTTGCGGAAGGCGGCGACCTGCCGCAGCACGAAGCCGCGCGCCACCGCCTGGCTGCAGGCCAGCCGCACCTCCCCCCGCTGCAGGCCGGACAGTTCCTCGATCTCCGAATAGACCCGGCGCAGGTCCGCCGATTGCGAGCGGATCCAGCGGATCAGCACCTCACCGGCCGCGGTCAGGCGGACGCCGGAGGAATGGCGTTCGAAGATGGGGGCGCCCAGGTCGTGTTCGACATCCTGGATACGCCGCAGCAAGGCCGAGGGGGTGACGTTCAGGCGTTCCGCTGCCTGGCGTACCGATCCGATGCGGGCGACCTCGTTTATGTAGATCCAAATTCGCTGATTACGCAGAGCCATGACGGGTCCCTGTTCGTTTTTGGCTACGCCCCACCCCAGCTTTAGCACAACTGTGGCAACGGCATATCTTTAATGTCAACGGGGTGGGGCGCTAACCATCCGACCTTGCATTCCAGATTGATCTAAATCTGTCCAAATATCCATAGTTGCCTGACGCAATATAGAGGAAAAGAAATGGATCTGTTCCTTGCAGGAAAGAAGATTCTTGTCACCGGTGCTGGCAAGGGAATGGGCCCGGAGATTTGCCTTTGTTTTGCGGAAGAGGGTGCGGATATTGCAATTTTAGGGAGAGATATGGCGCCGCTGAACGAACTGGCGGCAAAAATAGAAGGGTTGGGCGTGCGCGCGCTGGTGCTGTCGTGCGATGTGCTGGACGCCGCGCAGTGTGAGGCCGCCGTTTCGGCAACGGTCGAAGCATTCGGCCAGGTAGACGTGCTGGTCAACGTGGCGGGCGGCACCGGCCCGGTGGGAACCACGGCGTGGGACACCACGTCGGAGGCCTTTGACGAGATCGTGCGTCTGAACATGACCGGCTGTTTCAACACCATGCGCGCCGTGCTGCCGGGCATGATCGCGCGCCGCTATGGCAAGATCGTCAATGTCGGCGGCACCTTCGGCTTGCGCGGCCGCGCCGGCCGCATGGCTTATTCGGCTTCCAAGTGGGGCCTGCGCGGCATCACCAAATCCACCGCCATCGAGGCGGGGCCGCATAACATCAACGTCAACATCGTCGCCCCCGGCATGGTGGACGGTCCGCGCTTCCGCACCAAGGTGATGCCCGCCGTGGCCAAGGCCCGCGGTCTGACGGAGGAGGAGGTGATCGCCGAGCACGCGGCCGAGTACGCGCTGCGCCGCATCAGCACCGCCCGGGACGTGGCCGCCGCCTGCCTGTTCCTGGCGTCCGACGTTTCCAAGCAGATCACCGGTGTCGACCTGCCGGTCGACGGCGGCTGGGCCGCCCTCTGACCCCTCGATCCAATTTGGCATCCGATTTAGGCATCCTTGCGGGAAAAGCATCATGAAGGCAGACATCGTCATCAACGGCGCCACCCTGGTCACCGACAGCGCTCAGTTCCAGGCCTCCGTCGCCATCAAGGACGGCGCCATCCTGTCCATCGGCGCCGCTGAGTCCATGCCTGAGGCGGCGGAGGTGGTGGACGCCCGGGGCAAGTACATCCTGCCCGGCGCCATCGACGCCCATGTGCATTTCCGCGACCCCGGCTATACCCACAAGGAAACGTGGGAGACGGGGACGGCCAGCGCCGCCATGGGCGGCGTCACCACCGTGTTCGAGATGCCCAACACCAATCCGCCCACCGGCACGGTGGAGGCGTTGAACCTGAAATTGAAGTCTGCCGAGCAAGCCTATGTTGACTTTGGCATTTATGGCCTGCTGGGGGAAGACAACCTTACGGAGCTGGAGGCCTTGATCGAGGGCGGTGTCGCCGGGTTCAAGTGCTTCATGGGCAACACCTTCGGCAACCTGCCGTCGCCGCCCACCGGCGCCATCCTGGAGGGCTTCGAGATCGTGGCCAAGCACGGCTACCGCATCGCCCTGCATGCCGAAAACGCTTCCATCATGGCGCGCCGGTCCAAGAAGCTGCGGGAGGCCGGCCGCTGTGACCCGCTGGCCCACCTGGACGCCCGGCCGCCGGTGGTGGCGACGGAGGCCGTGTCCCGCGCCGCCATCCTGGCGGAATGGACCGGCGCCCGCATCCACATCCTGCACGTCTCCTCAGGTGACGAGTTGCGCCCCCTGCGGGAGGCCAAGGCGCGCGGCGTGGACATCACGGCGGAAACCTGCCCGCATTACCTGCTGCTGGATGAGCGCGCCTACACCGAGAAGAAGTCGCTGATCCGCGTGAACCCGCCGGTGCGTGAGAAGACGCATCAGGACCAGCTGTGGCGCGCGGTGCAGGACGGCACCATCGACATGATCGCCACCGACCACGCCCCCCATTCACATGAGGAAAAGCATCGCGACGACATCTGGACGACGGATTGTGGTTTCACCGGCGTGCAGACGCAGATGCCGCTGATGCTGACGCAAGTGGGCGCGGGCCGCCTGTCGCTGACCGACTATGTGCGCATGACCTCGCTCGCCCCGGCCAAGGCCTTTGGCCTCTACCCGCGCAAGGGCGCCCTGTTGCCAGGTTCGGACGCCGACTTGGTGATCATCGACATGGAGCGGGAAACCCAGGTGGATTCGAGCAAGCTGAAGTCCAAGGGCTCTAGCACACCCTTCCACGGCCACGCGGCCAAAGGGGCGCCGGTGCACACTCTGGTTCGCGGCCGCTTCGTCATGCGGGATGGCGCCTTGGTGACGGAGGCCAAGGGCCACGGCTGCAACGTCCGCCGCATCCAGCAGATGCCGACGCCCAAGCCCCGCAATGTCGAGACGACCACGGCGGCCATCGTCAGAAAGAACCGTAAATAGAGGATTTGCCGCAGCGCGAACCGTATGGGGCATCCCCTGGGCCTTGCCGATATTTCCCGTTTCACAATCCTCTGATCCGCCTGGGGTCCACCGGTTCAACCGGCACCCCGGCGGCCCGCTTCTTGTCATCATAAACCGCGCGTGTTTTCAGCACGGTTTCATCTATCCACCCCGGGGGGCGTATCTGGCGGCCGATGAATTCCATCGCGTCGAGAAGCCGTGGCACCAGCGATGGGCCCACATGGTCTGCGCCGTGCACCAACCGATATTCGTGGCCGACCCCGGCGTCAAAAAGGATGCGATGCAGAAATTCCGCCCCTTGATTCAGGTACAGCATGTCCTGATCGCCGACATCGATGTAAATGGGCAGGTCGGTGAGCCGCCCGGGATCGCGCTTGGCGATTGTTGGGGGATGGTTCGCCGCCCAGTATTCGAGATCGATGGGCGAACCGAACATTGGCTCGATCACCTTTTCCGGCCGCCAGAATTTGACGCGTGGGCCCGCGTCGCTCCAGGACAGGACGGGCTCGACAGCGGGTTCCAGGCCTGCCACGGCGCCGAAGACTTCCGGGTGTTTGAACGCGAGCCGCAGGCTTCCCAGTCCGCCCATGGAATATCCGCCGACGAAGCTGTCTCGCCGCTCCGCCGACACGGCCAGGGTGTCGCGCAGGTGGGGGAGCAGGTCGGAAATGATGAACGTTTCCCACCGCTGCGACCCGTCCTTGAAATCCATGTACAGGGATCGGCGTGCGCCGGGCGTGGCGATGACCACGGGCGGGATTCGGCCGTCGGCTATGGCGGCGTCGATCGCCGGAACGAAACGCAGCAAATCCTGATCGCTTCCGTTGCCGCCATGCAGAAGAAGCATGAGGGGAAGGGGACGCCCCTGACCGTAGGCCGGTGGCGTGTAGATGCTGACAGGGACGTCCCCCGGGACGTTGGCTGATCGTAGCGTGACGCTACGCACCTTCCCCGCAACCTTGCCTTCGGCATGGACGCTGGCCGGCATGCTTGCCATCGCGGCCATCGCGACCGCCAAATCACGTCGGTTGATCACCGGAAGTTTCCCCATCGCGGCGACCTTCGGGCACGGCCCCGGCGCATTCCGGTCAAGGATGCGAGAGGGCGTGTGGGCGAGGAGGTCAAGCGCTTGGTATTAATTTTATTAGACTGTGAATAAATGATTTGGCGTGTCAAGGTTCCTTGCACGGCGCAGGCGGGGCCGCGGCGGTGCGTGTGTGTCATGGAAAGAAGCTATCGTGCGGCGCGCCACCGTCACCCGGCTCTTGCGGCGCGGATGGGGCACTGCAAATAATGGACGCCTTGCGGTACGCGACATCGGCCCGGCCATGTCGCCATAAGAACGAATACGGGATGGAAGAAGAACCCACGGGAAAAATGGGGTTGGATGGCGAGGCGGTCCGGCAACTGCTGCAAGGCGCCGTGCTCAAAGGGTTAGACCCCCACGCGCTTTTACGGGACGCGGCGATCGATCCGGCGGTATACGGAAACGCGCGCGCCGCGATCGATGGCCAAGCCCTGGTCCGACTGATCCGTCGGATTCAGTTCGCGCTTGATGACGTCTATCTCGGCTTCTTCGCCCAAGGCTGCCGCCTCGCGCTTGAGGCCGAGCGGCTCCTGTCCTTCCTGCATTGCGCCACCCTGGGCGAGGCGCTGCGGGTCAGCATCCGCTTCACCGACGCGATGTCCGCCGATGTGGGGCCGGGCATCACCGAAGAGCACGGCTCCGGCCTTCAGCACATCTGCAAGTACCAGACCATCCCAGGTGTAAACCGGGACATCCTGGTCTGGATCAGGTTCGTCTGGATATATCAGTTCTTCAGTTGGCTGATCGGCCGGCCGCTGGTGCTTCGCGGCCTTTCCATCCGGGGGCCGCGCCCCATCCAGGAAAACGGTTTCGATCGGTTCGCGCTATTCCGCTGTCCCGTGCAGTTTGACGCGCCGGTGGATGCCTTGTCTTACGACTGGGACGACCTGGCGGTGCGCCTGGTGCACAGTTCCATCAAGGAATATGACGATTACTACGCGAGCGAGCCCGACTGGTTCGACATTCCCGACCGTGGCCCGACCTGGCGGGAGCGGACGCAGCAGGTGCTGATCGATTTCCAGCGCGCCGGCCTCTGGTCGGCGCCGGTCGAGGTCGTCGCCGCGCGCCTGCGGACGCGTCCCCGGCGGCTTCGCCAGGATCTGTCGCTGGAAGGGGAGTGCTTCCAGGACATGAGGACGCGCCTGCGCGGGGAATTGGCCGCGGCCTACCTGCTTGCGAGCGATCTGCCGATCACGGAGATCGGCCTTACCGTGGGGTTCAGCGAACCCGGAAGCTTTTCGCGCCATTTCTACGCCTGGGCCGGAATGACGCCATCGGCATACCGCACCGAATATATGGCCGACGCGGCAAAGGTCGGCGCCGCGACCGTCCTTCTCAAGGATCGGCGTATCGCATAGGCGGGATGGGGCCGCGCGGCCCCCCCCCCATGTCACTTCCGCCAAATCATGGCGTCACCCGTGTCATTGCCTCTCGTCCGGCAAATGCGAAGATCCGCCTCGACCGGGGGCGTGAGATCCCCGGCGTCAATCGCATCAAAAAAAGGGAGGGGAGGACATGAGCAGCTTGAGGCTGATCCGTCGTGGGCGCGCGCTGGCTTTGGGGGCGACGGCGCTGGTCGGTGGATGCCTGGCCACGGGCCAGGTGTGGGCGCAAGCCCAGACCCAGGGGGCCGCCGTTCAGTCGCAGAATGGCGCTCAGGCCGACGCCTCGCGCGACCTCGGACTGGAGGAAATTCTCGTGACGGCCGAAAAGCGCGCCGAGGGGCTGCAGAACATCCCGATAGCGATCACTGCCGTCTCGGGGGAAACGCTGGAGAAGGCCGGCGTGAAGGAGGTGGGCGACCTCGTCCAACTCGCGCCCAGCCTCCAGTTCGGCACGCGGTCCACCAATGTGTTCATCGCCATGCGCGGCATCGGCCAGGCCGGGCAGGACATCGGCAGCCAGTCGGGTGTGACCGTCTCGCTCGACGGTGTTCCGTTGCTCAACCATTTCATGATGAACCCGTCCTTCCTCGACGTCGAACGGGTGGAGGTTCTCCGCGGACCGCAAGGCACCATCCAGGGCCGCAATGCGACGGGTGGCGCCATCAATGTCAACAGCAAGGCCCCGACCGATCAGACCGATGCCGAACTGGCGCTTACCGGTGGCAACTATTCGCGTTTCGGGGCCAAGGGCTTCGTGAACGTGCCGCTGTCCGACAAGGTTCTGACCCGCGTCTCCTTCCAGCGGGACCGTGCGGATGGCTGGACGGACAACGCGTATCTCGGCCGCCACAACGACAATGCCGACCTGACGGAGGTGCGCGGCCAGGTGTTGGTGAAGCCGTCCGAAATCTTCAGCATCAGTGCGCTGGTCGATTACACGCGTGACCGCAGCGACCCATCGTTCAATCTTCTGCTGGGCCGTGCCGATCCGGCCAGGCCCACGCCGGCCGAAGTGCCGGGGTATGCGTATCCCCGCAACAACATTGACGACCTGACCTTCTATTTCAACGAACCCAATCAACGGGACGTGGAGGACATCAGGGCCACCCTGACCGCGCACCTGGACCTGGGGCCGGACACGTCGATTACCTCGACCACGGGCTTCATCAAGCACGATATCGACCTGACCAACCTCGATGTCGACCTGACGCCGGTCGCCAGCGCGCGGTTCGATCTCATCGGCCTGTACGCGAAGCAGGTGACGCAGGAACTCACCGCGACCACGGACGTGGGCAGCCGGGCGGATCTGGTCGCCGGCCTGTTCTACATGCACGGGGATTCGAGTGAACCGCTGTACCTCAGCACGGCGGCGGTCAAGAACCTGCTGGTCTATCTTCCCGCCGAGACGCTGGACTCGTATGCGGCCTACGCGCAGTTCCGCTACAACCTGACCGACAATCTTCGTGCGACGGCCGGTGGACGCTATACCCTCGACTCCAAGTCTTACGCGATGGATGCCACATCGGGCGGGCGTCACTATCTTCTCGGCGACAACGATATCTGGAAGGCTTTCACGCCCCGCTTCGTGCTTGACTACGCGCCCCAGGACAACACGCTGGTTTATGCAAGCGTGTCCCGTGGCTTCAAGTCGGGTGGCTTCAACACCCTGGGCGACATCACGCAGCCGGTTAATTTCTTCAATCCGGAATATGTCTGGAACTACGAAATCGGCACCAAGGCCAAGTTGTTCGACAACAAATTGCGCATGGGCCTTACCGCGTTCTATGCCGACTACACCAACCTGCAACAGACCGTCTTCCGCACGAACGTGCAGACGGGGGTGCAGTTCCCGAAGGTCGAGAACTCGTCCGCCGCCACGATCAAGGGCGTCGAATTCGAAGTCGAGGCCATTCTGGCTGAAGGGTTGAAGGTGGCCGGGGCGGCCACGCGCCTCGATACGGCATTTGGGAAGTTCTGCAACAACGATCCGCTGTATCCGACCCTGCCGACCGCCGCCGCATGCGTGGGTGTGACCAGCGATGGCCAGGCTTTGCCGCCCGGTGCCAAGAACTTGGAAGGCAATACGCTGACCCAGGCGCCGAAATGGCAGTTCAACGTATCCGGCGAGTACGTCTTCCCGGTTTCCGGCGCCCTGGAGGTCACCGCGCGCGCCGATTACAAATGGCAAAGCAGGGTCTATTTCGACATCTACAACAATCCGCTCGTCTCCCAGGACGGGTACGGGCTGTTCAACGCGTCGGTCGGCCTGGGCACCTTCGACAAGGCCTGGTCGCTGACCGGCTGGGTCCGCAACGCCTTCGACGTCCGCTATATCAGCCAGGCGAACACCAGCCCCGGTGCGACGGCGTACACCGCCGGGTCCATCGGCATGCCGCGCATGTACGGGGCGACGCTCTATCACAGGTTCTAAGCGGTACCAGTTCTGAGCGGGCCTCGAGGCCCGGGTTCCGCGCGGTCCGGATGGGCCGGCGCTCGGCATCCGGGTCTCGATCGCGGCCCTACGCAAGGCCTGGCGCTGCGATCCGGAGCGGCGCTGGCCATCGATTCACGAGGAAAGTCCGACATGACAAATCGCGGGGCGGGCGACAGCGTCCCCCAGATAAGACTGTATCGGGAATGGCTGCATCGGGAACGCGGCCTGACGTTTCCCGACTACGCGGCGATGTGGGAATGGTCGCGCTCCGATCTTGCCGCGTTCTGGCTGAGCATCTGGGACTATCACGCGCTGGAATCCCCGACGCCGCCGACCGTCATCGTGGATGGGGCGATGCCGGGCGCACGCTGGTTCGCGGGCGCGCAGGTGAATTATGCGCGCCAGGTGTTTCGCCACGCCGACTTGGCCGATGCCGCCGGGCAGCCGGCGATCATCGCAGAAGGGGAAAGCGGGCAGGCCGTCGAATGGACCTGGGGCCAGTTGCGTCGGCGCACGGCGTCGCTGGCCCTTGCCTTGCGCCGCGCGGGCATAGGGCGCGGCGACGTGGTCGCGGCCTACCTGCCCAATATCCCTGAGGCGGTCGTTTCCATGCTCGCCTGTGCCAGCCTGGGCGCGGTGTGGACGATGTGCTCGCCCGATATGGGCACGCCAGCGGTGCTGGATCGATTGCGGCAGGCGGCACCCAAGGCGCTCATCGCCGTCGACGGGGTCTTTTATGGCGGCCGGCGCATGGATCGCTCCGCCACCGTCGAGGCGATCCGGCGCGGGCTGCCCACCGTGGCGGCCCTGTTCGCGATCCGGACGGGACATGGCGCGGCGCACATACGGGACTCTATCGACTTCAACGGTGCCCAGTCTGCGGATGACGCAGAGGTCGCGGCGTTCGAACCCGAATGGCTGCCTTTCGATCATCCGCTGTGGATCCTCTATTCCAGCGGAACGACAGGCCTGCCCAAGGCGATCGTGCACGGGCATGGCGGCATCGTCATCTCGGCCTGCGTCGGCAACATGCATTTGGACCTGGGGTCCAGCTATTCGCTCAACACGGTCGGTGAAAGGTTCCACTGGTACAGTGCCACGGGCTGGGTGATGTGGAACATCCAGGTCGGCGGACTTCTCACCGGAACGACGATCTGCCTCTATGACGGTTCGCCGAAAGGTGCCGCGGGGCAATCGGAATGGCAGCCTTTATGGGCGTTCGCCGCGCGGCACGGCGTGACCTGGTTCGGTGCCGGGGCGGCGTTTTTCGCCAGTTGCCGCAAGGCGGGCCTGGCCTTGAACGGGATCGGTGACCTGAGGGCCATCCGCGCGCTGGGCAGCACCGGCTCCCCATTGACGGCCGATGTCCAGGACTGGGGCACGGCGCAGTTTGACGCCGTGGGCACCCCCGACATCTGGTGGTGCAACATCTCCGGCGGGACCGACATCGCCGCCGCGTTCCTGTCGGGGAACCGGGAATCGCCTCCGACGCCTGGCCGCCTTCAATGCCGCCACCTGGGCGCCTCGGTCGAGGCATGGGATGAGGATGGACGCGCGCTGCGCGGCCGGGTCGGCGAGCTTGTCTGCACGCGGCCCTTCCCCAGCATGCCGCTGTTCTTCTGGGGTGACGAGGACGGCAGCCGCTATCGCTCGACCTACTTCGACGCGTGGGACGGCATCTGGCGGCATGGTGATTGGCTGGCGGTGGAGGCTGACGGAAGCTGCGTCATCGCCGGACGGAGCGACGCCACCATCAACCGGCACGGCTTGCGGATGGGCACCGCCGATATCTATGCCGCCGTGGAGCGCCTGGGGTCCATTGCGGACAGCCTGGTGATCGACCTTGAGGACGGCGCCGGCGACAGCAAGCTGCTCATGTTTGTCGTCCCTGGCGACGGGCGCGTCTGGGGTCCGGAACTGGAGGCGGCCGTGGTCGCAACCATCCGGGACACGCTCTCGCCCCGGTTCATCCCCGACGCGTTCATTCCGGCACCGGCAATTCCGCGTACCCTGTCCGGCAAGAAGCAGGAACTGCCGATCAAGCGCCTGTTCCAGGGTTGGCCCGTGGCGAAGGTCATCGATCCCAATGTGACCGAGAATCCCGGCGTCATCCCCTGGTACATCACGCAGGCCGAGGCCTGGCGGGAACGATCGGGCGCTGCGGAAACGAAAGCCAGGGGTGACATTGGATGAACGCGCGGCAAGTGGATAAAGCGTTGCGTCAACCGTCTGCCGCGCAGCCCCTGGCTGACGGGCGGGCGCCGGCCCGGGAAGAACAAATGACGGATTCATCAGCGGCGAACAAAGGGGCGGCGACCAAAGGGTCCTCGCTCTTCAAGGTCGCGTTGACGGCCGGTGCCGGCGCCACCATCGAATGGTACGATTTCTTCGTCTACGGAACGGCCGCTGCCCTGGTCTTTCCGAAGATCTTCTTCGCGGCGGACTTGCCTCCGCTGGTGGCCCAGCTCGCGGCGTTCAGCACCTTTGCCGTGGGCTTCATCGCCCGGCCGTTCGGCGGCATCGTATTCGGCCATTTCGGGGACCTGTTCGGCCGCAAGAAGGCCTTGCTGGTCGCGTTGCTGACGATGGGCCTCGCCACCACCGCGATCGGCTTCCTGCCCACATATGCGAGTGTCGGCGTCTTCAGCCCGCTGCTGCTCCTGGCCCTGCGCTTCGTCCAAGGCATCGCCGTCGGCGGGCAATGGGGCGGGGCCGCGCTCATGGCGATCGAAAGCGCACCCCCAGGCAGGGGTGGCTTTTACGGCAGCTTCGTCCAGATGGGCGTCCCGTTGGGCGTGGTCCTGTCCAACATCGTCTTCTTCTTCGTGGTGGCGGCCTTCCCGCAAAACGCGTTCGAAACCTGGGCTTGGCGCGTACCCTTCATCCTGAGCATCGCGCTGGTTTTCGTCGGCCTCTATATCCAGACGAGGCTGGAGGAGTCGGTGGCATTCGAACAGGCCGCTCGGACGCAGGATTTCACCCGGAAGGAAAAGCGCAAGTCTCCGGTCCTTCAGGTTCTGACGCGCCACCCCAGGAAGATCGTGCTGGCGGGTGGGGCCTTCATCGCCTCGAACACATGCTTCTACGCCGCGATCACCTATGCCGTGTCTTACGGTGACTCGGTCCTGCACCTGTCGCGAAGCGCAATGCTCGCGTCCGTGGTGGCGGCGAGCGTTGTCATGGTGCCCGGCCTGCTGTTCTTCGGGGCGCTGTCGGACCGGTGGGGGCGATCAACCCTTTTCATGGCTGGGGCGGCACTGACCGGGCTGTGGTCCTTCGCCTTCTTCCCGCTGCTGGAGACGCTGTCCTATCTGGCCGTCCTGGTGGCGCTCATCGTCGAACTGCTGTGCCTGAGCGTGATGTACGGCCCGCAGGCGGCGCTTTTCGCCGAATTGTTCCCGGTGGAAGTGCGCTATTCCGGCGCCTCGCTCGGCTACCAATTGGGCGCCGTCATCGGCGGTGGCTTCGCCCCGATCATCGCGACCGCCCTGTTCGCGAAGTACGCGTCGACCCTGCCGATCTCCATCTTCCTGTTCGGCGTGTGCTTCATATCGCTGACATGCACCTATTTCTTGACCCGGGACGCCAAATCATCTTCCGCCAGGCGAGGTTCATGACCATGAAGGTTTCGGCCCTTAACATTTCAAGATTCTTCGCCCCGCTCGCCATGGCCATGGCGGCTTTCGCGCTCGCCACGCCGTCACCGGCGGCCGAGACGGCGCCAGCGGCCGATGCCGCCCGCTGTGAGGCGCTTACCCAACTGCACCTCAAGGACACCACCGTCGACAGCGCGGCGATGGTCGAAAAGGGTGCGGGGGCCACTCCGGGTCTCCGCGACGCATCGACCCTGCCGGCCTTCTGCCGAGTTGTCGCCCATGTACGATCGGCCCCCGACTCCGATATCGGGGTCGAGGCCTGGCTGCCGGTCGGCACCTGGGGCGGCGTCTTTCACGGCAACGGCAACGGGGGGTTCGCCGGCGTGCTTCAGGGCGGGTACGGCAGCATGGTCGCCGGGTTGCGGCGCGGGTACGCCGTGGCGACGACCGATACGGGAACGGCACCCGCGACGCCGTTGGACGGCGATGCGCTTATCGGTCATCCCCGCAAGTGGAAGGACTGGGGGCGTCTGTCAACCCACGTCATGACGGTGACCGGCAAGGCCGTCGCCCAGGCCTATTACGGCCGGGGTGCCACGCGCTCCTACTACACCGGCTGTTCGACCGGGGGGCAGCAGGGGCTGATCGAGGCGCTCTATTATCCGGCGGATTATGACGGCATTCTGGTCGGCGCGCCCGTCATCAATCGGACCTGGGGCCACGCCGCCGTCCTGTGGGACTTCATCGCCGCCAATCGCACACCCGGCAGCCACCTGTCGGATGCCAAGCTTCGATTGCTGAACGACGCCGCGGTCGCAAGCTGCAACCGTCGCGGCTACGGCCTGCAGGGGGACGCCTTCATCACCGATCCCCTCAGCTGTCCCTTCGATCCTGCGGAACTGGGCTGCCAGGGGGCGGAGTCCGACCAATGCCTGACGCCGGCTGAGGTCGCGACCGCCCGCGCGTTCTACGATGGCCCGACCACCGCGGACGGGCGGGCGGTCTTTTTCGGCTGGCCGCCGGGCAGCGAGGTTCAGGGCCGGTTCGGCTGGGCGTTCCTGCAGAGCGCCGCCAACGGCCAGCCGCAATTCGGCAGCTTGTTCAAATGGGTGTTCGGTGCCGACTGGGATTGGCGGGGCTTCGACCTTGATCGCGACATGCCCACGGTCGACCGCGCCCTGGGCGGCGACGTCAACGACGCCACCCAGGGAAGTCTGCGTGCATTCAAGGCGCGCGGCGGCAAGCTGATCATCTATCATGGCCTGGCTGACACGCTGGTGCCGCCGGGCCAATCGGTCGCGTTCTACGACCGCCAGGTGCGGGAACTGGGGGGCATGGACCAAGCCCGGGATGTTGCCAGACTCTTTCTGGCGCCCGGGCTGATGCACTGCGGTGGCGGCCCCGGCCCCGACGCGTTCAACTCGGCGCTTGGCGGCACGCCGCAACCGCCCGTCGGTGGTCCGGGGGATGACCTCTTCGCCTCATTGGTCGACTGGGCCAACGGCGGGCGCGCGCCCGACCGCGTGATCGCCACGAAGTTCGCGATGGGGGACCCGAAGACGATCCAGCTTCAACGGCCGCTGTGCGCGTATCCGCAAAAGGCGTCATATGATGGTCGCGGTTCGACCAATGCCGCGGAAAGTTTCGTTTGCTCATCCACGCCGAACCGCACGGAAGGTGACAAGGGCACCCAACGTTGACGCAACGGCATCTTATATTCAGGGCTTGCGCTTCAGCCATGGCCCGCGTGTTCCTCCCGTATTCGTTCATTCTGAACGGCCGGGCCCAATGCCGGCCCGGTCAGCACCCAAACTATCAATAAGTCGTTCTGCCCCCGGAGGTGTCGAACGTCGATGCGTGTGGCCAAGGCCGTCCGTCAATCAAGGAACCAGGCCAGGGCTGATGTCTTCGACTACATCGAATGCTTCTTCAACCCAACACGCTGCCATTCGATGCTGGGGTGTCTCAGCCCCGTCTACTTCGAACGAAACAGCGAGGTGGCTTGATCGACCTTATCCCGGTGTCATCCAATCCGGCAGCAGACCAGTATTCGGATTGATGGTTATGGGAGAGGGGCATGGGAAAGGGCGGTTACCGCTGTGGCGCGTTTGTTCTACAGACAGGTTCTCGACCCGTAATTACTCTCACACGAGATCGGCAAACAGCACACGCGATAAGCCGACCATCAACCACCGTATGCCTGACAGCAGGTTCCAGATTTCTTTCGGCATGTTTGCAATCACTTTGACCAATCTCATGTGAGCTGGACGTGACGAACGAAAGGAAGGTGAAGGCTCGGCCGTCAGGACGGCGGCGGGATCAGCCAGCAACCGCGCCCTGAACCCTTCATGCCCAATGAAACCTGGATTATCCCGGGGGTGCGGAACGGGGGGGTATTGCTGTTCGAGTGTTTGAACCAAAAGGGGAATGCGCAAATGCTGAATGAAGAAAATGCCAAGGTCGCCGGCCGGATCATTGCCAAGGCCTGGGCGGATGAGGGTTTCAAGGCGCGGCTGCTGGCCGATCCGTCGGCCGTGCTGGCGGCGGAAGGGGTCGACGTACCGGCGGGGATCCGCCTGTCGGTCGTGGAGAACACCGAGGCGAGCTACACCCTGGTGCTTCCCGCCCGTCCGACCGATTTGTCGGACGAGGAGTTGGATGGCGCTTCCGGCGGCTGGTGCTGGTACTGCGAACTCAGTCTCTGACGCGGCATCCGCCGTCACCTGCCCCTTGCGCCCTGTGTCAAGGAAAGTGGACACGATTAAGTGAGGGGACCGGGCCGTCATCGCCCGGAGGGCCTTCAACACAGCTCGCATCCTGGCCTGGGGCGCGTTCGGCACGCTGCCGTCCCGCACGACGGGCTGTGATGTGCTGATCCATAAGGGCTGCATTTTCAATGCAGCCCTTACGATGCCTGGTCTGAATGTGTATGCGGAAGGTGTTATTGGTTAAAGTCAAGATCCCGTCTATAGTACTAACCTGTATTACATAAGAATAATGCGTCGTGTGTGCGGGGGCTCAAGAAGAGCCTATCGGAATGTTTGAGTTTAACCAGCCTATTAGCGGATCTGGACCGGCAGTGTAAGGCGGCGATTTTCTGTGGGGCGATCAAAAAAGTATGGGGGCAGGGATGGGGCTGCGAGGAGCTGGCGGGACTGACACCTGTCCGCAAGAGATACGACATGACCACCGGCTGCGGCTCGCTCGTGCCCGAAGGGTTTTTCTGGCTGGTTCCTCGCTGGCGGTGGTGGCCGTCGGCATGGCGGCGCCCCGGCCCGTCCACGCCCAGAGCGCCTACACCACCTACAGCGGCAATTTTTTATCCAGCGGCGTGACCTTGACCGGCAATACGGTGATCGGCGCTGGCACCATCGGCGCCCTGTTCAAAAACGCCCGGGTCAATCCGCTGCTGATCACCGCCGGCGGCACCATCAAAACCGGCCTGGGCGGCATCGCGCTGATCAGCGGATCGTCGATCACCAGCATCGTCAACAGTGGCGTGATCGGCGGCACCAACTTCGCCGTGTCCATTTCCAGCGACAGCACCCTGGGCGCGTTGCGCAACAGCGGCACCATCCTGGGCGACGTCATCAACAACGGCAGCACGGATCTGACCCTGGGTGGCGGCACCGCCGCGGGCACCTATACCGGCATGAGCGGCCAGGGCACCATCACCAACACGCTCAGCAACCTGATCTTCACTGGCGGTTTCCTGCTGAACGACGCCGTCAACATCAGCGGCCATACGCTGATCAACAGCGGCGCTGCCGTCACCCTGACCAGCATCGTCACCGTCACCGGCGACTACACCCAGGCGTCCGGCACCCTGGCACTGGGCCCCTCGGGCGAACTGGTGATCACCGGCAATGCCAGCCTGGCCGGTGGCCAGGTGACCGCCACCCTGTCCACCCTGTCGGCCGGCGCCACATACCTGGTGGGGGATGCCCTGGCCACCCTGGTGGCCGCCGGCAGCGGTACCTATACCGGCCTGACCGGCAGCATCACCAGCAGTTTGGCTCGCCTGGCCGCCACCCTCGGCACGGCCGGCGGCAACTTGGTGGCGCAGGCTCTGAACGACTACATCGGCGCCGGCACGCCCAGCCTGACGCTGACCGGTACGGTGGATACCAACGGCACCACGCCCGTCGCCGCCTATGTGGCGCCCGGCGTCAGCATCGGTACCCTGGTCAATACCGGGCACCTGACCGGCGACACCATCGGGTTGAGCATCGGCACCGGCGCCACCATCGGCACCCTGATCAACGCCGGTCTGATCGACCTGCATGTGTCCCTCAACGGTATGCCGCAGACCGGCATTGCCGTCGCGCGGAACGCCGTCGTGGGCACCCTGTCGAACAGCGGCACGATCCAGCAGATCCGCTACGGCATCACGGCCTTCAACGCCACCGTCGGGCTGCTGTCGAACAGCGGCACGATCACGGGCACGACCAACGGCATCGGCATCTACACCACGGTCAGCACCATCCAGACGCTGGTCAACAGCGGCACCATCGACATGCGCGCCGGATCCGCCGGTGTCCTGAGCAGCGCGACCCTCGGCACGCTGGTCAACAGCGGCGCCATTCTTCTTGGCGCCAACAGCACCTACAACTACGGCATCATTCAACGAACGGCGACGCTCGGGACGCTGGTCAACAGCGGCCTGATTTCGGCGCCCGATGCCCTGATGGTGCAAACCATTGGCTCCGGCAGCAGCGGCGCGTTCCTGACCATCGTGAATTCCGGCACCATCGCCGGCAACATCAGTACCAGCACCCTGGCCGCCAGTGTGCCCAACGTGACCGTCCTGGGCGGCAGCGCCGGCACGGTCGGCACCCTGACCGGCTTCTCCGGCACGCTCAATCCCGGCGGCACCGGTGTCGTGGGTGTGTTCACCAACGCCAACAGTGATTTGTATTTCGCCGGCGGCAACCTGTTGCTGAACGACCGCATCAACGCCACAGGGCATACGGTGCTGAACACCGGCGCCGCCCTCACGCTGGTCAACCCCATCAACGTCACCGGCGCCTACGCCCAGACGGGCGGCAGCCTGGTCCTGACCAACAGCGGCGCGCTGACAGTCAGCGGCAGCGCCAGCCTGACCAACGCGACCGTCAGCATCGCCCCCAACGCCGCCGGCAACTACGTCGTCGGCAGCCCCGTCACCGTGGTGGTCGGCGGCGGCGGATCCGATTTCACCGGCGTGTCCGTTTCCCTGGGTGCGCTGACCGGTGCCAGCCTGACCGGCAGCGTGGCCGGCAACGGCCTGCTGGTGGTGGCCAGTAATGATTATATCGGCAGCACGCTGGCAACGCTGACCAACAGCGGCAGCCTGTCGGGTGCCACCGTGGTCTACATCGCCGCCACCGGCAGCCTGGGCCAACTGGTCAACACCGGCACGCTGACCGGGGACATCCGGAACCTGTCGGCCAATACCCTGTCCATCAGTGGCGGCACGGGCGGCGTGGTGGGCACGCTGACGGGCGGCACCCTCAGCAACAGCTTCAGCGACCTGGTGCTCAGCGGCGGCAGCCTTCTGCTGGACGATGCGGTCAACGTCAGCGGCCACACCCTGGCCAACAGCGGCGCATCCGTGACCCTGGCCAGCGTGGTCGGGGTCACCGGCAACTACGCGCAGACGGCCGGCACCCTGGTCCTGCAGCCGGGCGCCGGGCTGGCGGTCAGCGGCGGCGCCACCATGACGGGTGGCAGCGTCATCGCCACGCTGTCCACCCCATCGGCGGGCGCGACATACCTGGTGGGTGACGCACTGTCGACCCTGGTGTCCGCGGCCAGCGGCGCCTATACGGGGCTAAGCGGCACGGTGGCCAGCGGCCTCAGTCCGCTGACGGCCGCCCTGGGTACCGACAGCGCCAACCTGCTGGCGGTGGCCACCAGCGACTACGTCGGCGCCAACGCCGCCAGCCTGACGCTGACCGGCACCGTGGATACCGGCAGCATTGCCGCCTATGTCGCCAGCGGCGTGTCCCTTGGCACGCTGGTCAACGCCGGCCACCTCACCGCCGGCACGGTGGGGGTGGGGATTGACGTGGCGTCGGCCACTATCGGCACCCTGATTAACAACGGGCTGATCGACGGGCGCGTGAGCGCCAGCACCACCCAGTTCGGCATCCGCGTCGGCACCGGCGCCACTGTTGGCACCGTGTCCAACACCGGCACCATCCAGGCCCATGTCGGCATCCTCAGCCAGACCAGATTCGGCAGCGTCTTGTCCAACAGCGGCCGGATCGCCGTAGGTGCCAGTGGCTTCGGCATCGTCAACAACGCCACCGTGGCCACGGTCAGCAACAGCGGCACCATCGCGGCCACCGCCGGCGGCGTCGGCATCTACAATGTCGGGACCATTGGCGCGGTGCTGAACAGCGGGCTGATCACCGTCAGCGGCGGTACCGGCAACCAATACGGCATCCTGCAATCGCAGTTCTCCATGGGCACGGTGATCAACAGCGGCACCATCCTGGCGCCCGAGGCCGTGGCGCTGGTCTTCGGCGGCAGCATCGGCACCCTGGTGAACGCGGGCTTGATTGCCGGCAACATCGTCAACGGCACCCTGAACGACAGCTATTCCTATGGCGGCCTGACCATCGCGGGCGGCAGCGGCGGCAGCATCGGCACCTTCACCGGCTATGTCGCTAACAGCCAGGGCACCATCAGCAACACCTTCAGCAATGTGGTCTTCACCAGCGGCGCCCTGCTGCTGAACGATGCCATCGATGCCGCCGGCCACACGGTCATCAACACCGGCGCCGGCATCACGCTGGCCAATACCGTCCGCATCACCGGCGACTATGCCCAGACGGGCGGCAGCCTGAGCCTGTCCAACGGCGCCCAACTGCTCGTCAGCGGGGCCGCCAGCCTGACCGGCGCCCAGGTCAGCGTGAGCAGTCTGCCCACCCAGGCCAACTACGTGGTGGGTGCCCCCACCACGGTGGTGGTGGGCGGTGCCGGTTCCGACTACACCGGCGCGTCCGTGACGGTGGCGCCTCAGACGGGCATCACCCTCACCGGTGGGAATGACGGCACCAATCTGCTGCTGATGGCGCAGAGCGATTATGTTGGTGACACCCTGGCCACCCTGACCAACAGCGGGGCCGTGTCGGCCCCCACGGCCCTTTACATCGCCGCCACCGGCAGCCTGGGCCAGTTGGTCAATACCGGCACCCTGTCCGGCACCATCCTGAACCTGTCGGCGCACGACCTGTCCATCATCGGCGGGACGGCCGGCACGGTGGGCGTGCTGACCGGCGGCGCCATCATCAACACCCTCGGCAACGTGATGCTGAGCGGCGGCCTGCGCCTGGCCGAGAATGTGAACGTCAGCGGCCACACCCTGGTCAACACCGGCGGCATCGTCGACGCGACCGGCAACCTTGCCATCACCGGCGACTATACCCAGGTGGGTGGCGCCCTGATCGTCGCCAACAACACCGCCCTGGCCGTCAGCGGTAGCGCCAGCATCACCGGCGCCACGGTCAGCGGCACCGTGGCGGTCAACAATGGCGCCACCTATCTGCTGGGCGACACCCTGGGCACCCTGGTGAGCGCGGCCAGCGGCAGCTACACCAGCCTGACCGGCTCCCTTGCCGCCTCGACCGATCGTGTGACGGCCAGCCTGGGATCGGACGGCGCCAACCTGCTGGCCGTGGCCGGCAACTATTACATCCGCAGCAATCTTGCCAGTATCGGCAACACCGGCGTCGCCAGTGGCGTCACCGCCCTGTATCTCACCAACACACTTGGCACCTTCACCAACAGCGGCACGCTGGCCGGCAGCAGCTACGGCATCATCGGTCAGGCCAGCGGCAGCATCGGCCTGCTGGACAACAGCGGCCTGATCCAGGGCGGGGCGTTTGCCGTGGCGATGGGCAGCATCGGCACGCTGGTCAATGGCGGCACCATTGCCGCCGGCACGGTCGCCATCCTGGGCAGCAACCAGTACACCCTCGCCACCATCGACAACCAGACCCTGGGCCTCATCAGCGGCCAGACCGCCCTGTCCCTGGCCGGCACCGTCGTGGCCATCGGCTCGATCAACAACAGCGGCACGATCCTGGGGCAGTCCTACGGGATCTGGAACAGCGGCACCATCAACCGGCTGTCGAACAGCGGCACCATCGCGGCGACCGTGACCAACGGGCTGGCCATGATGAACTTCGGCAGCATCGGGACCTTCGATAACAGCGGCAGGGTCACCGCCGTCCGGTCGGACATGGTGAACAACGGCACCATCGACACGCTGACCAACAGCGGGCTGATCGGTGGCGGGACCAACGTCGCCCTGCGCAACTACTCCATCATCAGCACCCTGTCCAACAGTGGCACCCTGACGTCCACCAACGGGGTGGGCTTCTACAACAATGGCACCGTCGGCCTGCTGGACAACAACGGCGGCACCATCAGCAGCGGCGGGTCCTTCGCCCTGGTCAGCCCCGGCACCATCGTCCGCCTGGCCAACAGCGGCACCATCACCGCCCCTGGTTTCGGCATCGGCCTCTTCAACGGCGGCAAGATCGGCACCCTCGCCAACGCCGGACTGATCACGGGCGGCACGGCCCTGGAGATCTTCGTGGGCAGCCAGGTGGACCTGCTGGTCAACAGCGGCACCATCGCCGGCAATATCGACAACAACTTCGACCCGAACAACGCCGGACCGGGCACGCTGGCGGCCGCCCTCACCATCGCCGGCGGCACCGGCGGCACCATTGGTACCCTGACTGGCGCCAACCTGACCAATCAAGGCCACATCACCACCCGGTATGCCGACGTGGTCTTCTCTGGCGGCGATCTGCTGCTGAACGATAACATCACCACCAACGGCTTTACCGTGCGGAACACCGGTGCCGGCATCACCGTCGCCAACACCGTCAACATCACCGGCGGCTATATCCAGACAGGGGGCAGCCTGGGCGTGGCGGTGGGGGCCGGCCTGCTGGCCGTCAGCGGCAGCGCCAGCCTGACCAACGGACAGGTGCAGCTGGTTGGCGCCGCCACCAACAACTATTTCCAAGCCGACACCCTGGGCACCCTGGTGACCGGTGGCGCCGGTTCCGACTATGCCGGCGTGACGCTCAGCGGCGATGGCGCCGGCCTCAGCCTGGCCGGGGTCACCATTGGTACCGACCTCATCGCCGTCGTGCGGAACGACTACATCGGCGGCACCTACGCCAGTCTGGGCAACACCGGGACGCTCAGCGTCCAGAACGGCGCCGCGGTTTACGTGGCCCAGACCGGCACACTGGGCACCCTGGCCAACACCGGCGGCGTGATCAGCAGCGTCGGCAGCACCGCCATCGCCAACAGGGGCACCATCGGCACGCTGTCAAACAGCGGCACGATCACCGGCGCCGGGGTCGGCCTCCATAACACCGGCCTCATCCATACGCTGACCAATGACGGCACCCTGGGCGGCCTGTTCGCGGACGGCGTCATCGACACGGTTGTCAACAGCGGCACCATCGGCGGCGCGTTCGATGTCAAGGGCACGCTGGGCCTGCTGTCCAACAGCGGCAGCATCGGCACCCGGATTTATGTGGAGCAGACGGGCGGTGTCGGCACCCTCATCAACAGCATCGGCGGCGCGATCAGCGGTGCCGCCAGCGGTATCGGGAATGCCGGTTCCCTAGGCACTTTGGTCAACCGAGGCCTGATCAGCGGCGCCCAGTACGGCGTCTTTTCCTCCAACGCCACGGGCACGGTGGTCAACAGCGGCACCATCCAGGCCACCGGTGCCAGCGGTACCGCCCTATATGGTTCCTTCGGCACCATCCTGAACAGCGGCCTGATCAGTGGCGCCAACGCCCTGTCCCTCACCAGCCAGCCGGACCTGCTGAACAACAGCGGCACCATCCTGGGCGATATCCAGGCCACGTCCGGTACCCTGACCCTCACCGGCGGCACCGGCACGGTGGCGGGCACCTTCAGCGGCGCCACGGTGACCAACCGGGGCACCATCACCGTCACCAGCGGCAATGTGGTGCTGGCGGGTGGCAACGTCCTGCTGAACGACAACGTCGTCGTCAGCGGGCACACCCTGATCAACAACGGCGCCAACCTTCAACTGGCCGGCGCCGTCAGCGTCACCGGCGGCTACAGCCAAACGGTCGGCACCCTGGGCGTCACGGTAAACAACGGCCTGACGGCCAGCGGCGTCGCCAACATCACCGGCGGCACGGTCCTGGCCTCCCTGGCCGCCACCGGCAACTATCTGGCGGGCACGCTGGGCACCCTGGTGGCCGGCGCCAACGGGTCCAGCTACGGCGCCACCGTGGTCTCCGCCCTCACGGGCCTGGCGGGCAGCGGCGCCCTCAGCGGCGGCACCCTGCTGTTCGTGGGCGGCAACGACTACATCGGCGGTGCCTACGCCACGCTGAGCAACAGCGGCAGCCTGTCGGCCGCGACGGCGGTCTACATCGCGGCCACCGGCAGCCTGGGCAATCTTTCCAACACCGGCACGCTGGTGGGCAACGTCCGCAACCTGTCGGCCGTCGACCTTTCCATCGTTGGCGGGACCACGGGCACGGTTGGCACCTTTACCGGCGGCACCCTCATCAACACCCTGTCCAACGTGGTGCTCGCATCCGGCAATGTGCGCCTGGCCGATGCCGTCGACGTGACCGGCCACACCCTGGTGAACAGCGCCGCCGCCGTGACCCTGGGCGGCACCGTGGCCGTCACCGGCGATTACAGCCAGACGGGAGGTGGCCTGCGGTTGGGTATCGGCAGCGACCTGCTGTCCGTTACCGGGGCGGCCCGGTTCGCGGGCGGCGTGGCCACCGTCACCGGTTTCTCAAGCACCGCCAACTATATGGCTGGCAGCATCTTCGGTACCCTGGTGCAGGGTGGGGCGGGGTCCGACTACACCGGTATCAGCATCACCAACACGGTGGCCGGCTTCGGGCTGGGCGGCACGGTGGCGAACAACGCCCTGCAGGCCGTGGCGCTGAACGACTATGTCGGCGGCACGCTGTCCGCCCTGACCGTCACCAATGCCGTCAGCACCGCCAGCACGGCGTTGTACGTGGCGGCCACGGGGTCGGTATCGGGCACGCTGACCAACAGCACCTCGCTGGTGGGTCAGAACGCCGGCGTGCGCAATTTCGGCACCATCGGCGCGCTGCTGAACGACGGGACGATCGCCGGCGGTGCCTATGGCCTGCGCAACAGCGGGGGCGCCATCACCTTCCTCGGCAACCACGGCACCCTGGCGGGCCAGACGGCCGGCCTGGCGGTGGACGGCGGTAGCGTCATGTTCGCCCTGAACGACGGCAGCATCGCCACCGTCGCCGTCAGCGGCGGCGGTTCGATGTTCGCGCTGGGCAATATCGGGCGGATCAGCGGCGGTGTTCAGGTGCAGGACGGCGGCACGCTGGGCTCCATCCTCAACTTCAACGGCGGCCTGATCAGCGGCGCCACCGCCCTCAGCATCGGCGCCCAAGGCCAGTTCTTCGCGCTGGCCAACGGCGGCACCATCGCCGGCAACATCATCAATAACGCCACGGCCACGCCCAACCTGACCATCATGGGCGGCACGCTGGGCAATACCACCATCGGGACCGGCACCTTTACCGGCGCCGCCCTGACCAACCAGGGCATCATCACCAACACGCTGGGCGACGTGCTCTTCGCATCCGGCGACGTGCTGCTGAACGACAGCGTCAATGTTGGCGGCAACACGGTACGGAACATCGGCGCGGACCTGACCCTGACCGGCACCGTCAGCGTCACCGGCAATTATGCCCAGACGGGCGGCACCCTGGTCCTGGTGACAGGCGCCGGCCAGCTGGCAGCCAGCGGCAGCGCCAGCCTGACCAACGGGCAGGTGCAGCTGATCGGTGCCGCCGCCGGCAATTACCTGCAGGGCGGCACGGTGGGGACCCTTGTGGCCGGCGGTGCCGGCTCCGACTACGCCGGCGTGGTGGTGACTGATGACGCCACCGGCCTGACCCTCAGCGGCGCCATCGCCGGCACCGCCCTGGTGGGCGTGGCGCGGAACGACTATATCGGCAGCACCTATACCAGCCTGGGAAATACCGGGACGCTCAGCGTCCAGAACGGCGCCGCCGTTTACGTGGCCCAGACCGGCACCCTGGGCACCCTGGCCAACACCGGCGGCGTGATCAGCAGTGTCGGCAGCACCGCCGTCGCCAACCTGGGCACCATCGGCACGCTGTCGAACAGCGGCACCATCACCGGCGGCGGGGTCGGCCTCCATAACACCGGCCTCATCGATACGCTGACCAACGCCGGCACCCTGGGCGGCCTGTTCGCGGATGGCGTCATCGACACGGCCGTCAACAGCGGCACCATCGGCGGCACGTTCGATGTCAGGGGCACGCTGGGCCTGCTGGCTAACAGCGGCAGCATCGCCACCCAGATTCATATCGAACAGACGGGCGGTGTCGCCACCGTCATCAACACCACCGGCGGCGTGATCAGCGGTGCCGCCAGCGGCATCGAGAATGCCGGTTCCCTCGGCACTCTGGTCAACAGTGGCACCATCCTCGGCACCACCAATGCCGGCATCGGCGGCGCCGGCGCCATCGGCCTGCTGTCCATCACCAGTCTGGGCCTGATCGGTGGCGGCGTGGTGGGTGTGGAGGCCGGCGCCTTGGGAACCCTCATCAACCAGGGCACCATCGCCGGCGGCAGCATCGGCATTTCCGCGGGCACCATCGGCCTGCTGGCCAATGCCGGCACCATCGCCGGCGACGTGGCCACCTCGGGCGACCTGACCGTCACCGGCGGCAGCGGCACGGTGATGGGCATCTTCACCGGCGCCACCCTGGGCAGCCAGGGTGCCCTCAGCATTGCCGGCGGCAACCTGGTGCTGGCCGGTGGCAATGTCCTGCTGAACGACAGCGTGCGGGCGGCGACCGTGGCCAATACCGGCGCCTATCTGGCGTTGGCTGCCGGCATCAGCGTCACAGGCGCCTACGGCCAGACGGCCGGCACCCTCGGTGTCACCGTGGACCACGGCCTGACGGTCAGCGGCGTCGCCGGCATCACTGGCGGCACCGTCCTGGCCACCCTGGATGCCGGCGGCAACTATCTGGCAGGCACCTTGGGCACCCTGGTGGCCGGCGCCGCCGGGTCCGACTACAGCGGCGCTGTGGTGGCCTCCGCCCTGACCGGCCTGACGGGCGGTGGCGTGGCCAGCGGCGACAGCCTGCTGTTCGTGGGCGGCAACGACTATATCGGCGGCGCCTACGCCACGCTCAGCAGCAGCGGCAGCCTGTCGGCCGCTACGGCCATCTATATCGCGGCCGGCGGCAGCTTGGGGCAACTGGCCAACACCGGCACGCTGGCCGGCAACATCCGCAACCTCTCGTCCGTTGACCTGTCCATCACCGGTGGGACCGGGGGCACGGTGGGCACCTTCACCGGCGGCACCATCGTCAACAGCCTGTCCAACGTGGTCTTCGCGTCCGGCGATGTGCGCTTGGCCGATGCCATCGACGCCGCCGGCCACACGGTGGTGAACAGCGGTGCCGACCTGACGCTCGGCGGCACGGTCGCCGTCACCGGCGACTACGACCAGACGGGCGGCAGCCTGCGGTTGGGCATCGGCAGCGACATGCTGTCCGTCACCGGGGCGGCGCGGTTCATGGGCGGCGGCGCCACCGTGACCAGCGCGTCGGGCACCGCCAACTATATGGCCGGCAGCATCCTGGGGCCGCTTGTGCAGGGCGGGGTGGGGTCCGACTATACGGGCCTCAGCATCACCAACCTGGTGACCGGCTTCGGTCTGGGCGGTACGGTGGTGAGCAACGCCCTGCAGGCTGTGGCGCTGAACGACTATATTGGCGGCACGCTCGCCACGCTGTCCATCACCGGCGCGGTCAACAACGCCAGCACGGCGCTGTATGTGGCCACCACAGGGTCGCTGGGCACCCTGACCAACAGCACCACGCTGGTCGGCCAGAACGCCGGCCTGCGCAATGTCGGCACCGTCGGTGCGCTGGTGAATGACGGCTCCATTGGCGGCGGCAGCTATGGCCTGCGCAACAGCGGCGGCCTGATCACTTTCCTCGACAATGTCGGCACCCTGACCGGGCAGACGGCCGGCCTGGCCATCGACGGCGGCGTTGTCGCCTCCGCCCTGAACGTCGGCGGCATCGCCACCGTTTCCATCGGCGGCACCGGCACGCTGCTTTCCCTCGACAACCAGGGCCAACTCAGTGGCGGCATCCTGGTGACCGGGGGCGGGCGCCTTGACACCCTGGGCAACAGCGGCACCATCGCCGGCGACATCCGGGTGGCCGCCGGCACCCTGACCATCGTCGGCGGCAGCGGCGCTGCCCAGGGCACCTTCACCGGCGGCACCCTGGGCAGCCAGGGCACCATCGCCGTCAGCGGCGATGTGGTCCTTGCCGGCGGCAACATCTGGCTGAACGACGGCATCCAGGCCACCGGCCATACCGTGGCCAATGCCGGCGCCAACCTGCAGCTGGCGGGTGCCGTCAGCGTCACCGGCGCCTACAGTCAGACGGCCGGCACCCTGGGGGCCACCGTGAACAATGGGCTGACGGCCAGCGGTGCCGCCAGCATCACCGGCGGCACCGTGCTGGCCACCCTGGACGCCACCGGCAACTACCTGGCGGGTACGCTGGGCACCCTGGTGGCCGGCGGTAACGGGTCAAACTACAGCGGCGCCACTGTCAGCTCAGTCCTCACCGGCCTGACCGGCACCGGTGCCGTCAGCGGCGACACCCTGCTGCTGGTGGCGGAGAACGACTATATCGGCGGCGCCTACGCCACATTGACCAACAGCGGCAGCCTGTCGGCCGCCACGGCCGTCTATATCGCGGCGGGGGGCAGCTTGGGCCAGCTGGCCAATGCCGGCACGCTGGCCGGCAACATCCGCAACCTGTCGGCCGTGGATCTCTTCATCACCGGCGGGGGCGGCGGCACGGTGGGCACCTTCACCGGCGGCACCATTGTCAACAGCCTATCCAACGTGGTGTTCGCGTCCGGCGACCTGTTGCTGGCCGACGCCATCGATGCCACCGGCCACACGGTGGTGAACCAATCCGCCACCCTGCGGCTGGCCAGCCAGGTCAGCATCACCGGCGCCTACGCCCAGACCGGCGGCACCCTCAGCATCGATCCCGGCACCGGCCGCCTGGTCGCCAGCCAGGCCATCGTCGTCAGCGGCGGCGTGGTGCAGGCCACGCTTAACGCCGGCGGTACCTATCTCTACGGCAACGGCTACACCTTGATGCAGGCTGGCGGTGGTATCGACCTCAGCGGCGCCAACCTCATCACCGCCCTGGCCGGTTTCGCCGGCAACGCCACCATCGTGACGGTGACGGGCGCCAGCGCGCTGCTGCTGCAGTTCGCCAACGACTATATCGGCGGCACCATCGGCAGCGCGTCGAACAGCGGCACCATCTCTGGCGTGCGCACTGCCGGATACGTTGCCGCGACCGGCAGCGTCGGCACCCTGTCCAACAGTGGCCTGTTATCGGGCGGTGTGATTGGCGCCGCCAACAACGGGGTCGTCGGCACCCTGGTGAACGACGGCGCCATCACAGGGGCTAGCAGTGCGGCCGCCAACGTCGGCACCCTTGGCACCCTGGCCAACAGCGGCACCATCACCGGCGGCCGCGATGGCGTCCACAACATCGGTACGGCCACGCTGGTCAGCAACACGGGCCTGATCAGCGCCATGTCCCGCGCCGGCCTGTACAACGGCGGCGGCATCGCCACCGTTTCCAACAGCGGCACCATCACCGGCACCGTCGGCCTCTACAACAGCGGCACGCTGGCGGTCCTGATGAACGCCGCCGGCGGCACCTTGGCGGGTGTCACGGCGCTGTACAACGACGGTACCCTGGGCACCATCGCCAACAGCGGCATGATCCGCGGCGCCATCGTGAACGACGCGGCGCAGGACCTGGTGTTCACCGGCGCCGGCGGCGGCGGCCAGGGCACGCTGACGGGCCTGTCGGGCAGGGGCACGATCACCAATACCCGGGGCAACGTGGTCTTCGCGGCCGGTGCCCTGCTGCTGGACGATGACCTCGCCGCCACCGGTCATGCCGTGGTGAACAGCGGCGCGACCCTGGCGCTGGCCAATGCCGTGACGGTCAGCGGCGATTACAGCCAGGTCGGCGGCAACCTGGTGCTGACGCGGAACGACACCCAGGCGGCTGAACTGGTGGTCAGCGGCACCGCCACCGTCGGCGGTACCGTGCTGGCCAACCTGTCCTCCACCGCCAACTATCTTGTGGGGACCAGCACCTTGCTGCAGGCGGCGGGCGGTGCCACCGTGACGGCACAGCTGCAGGTCAGCGGCATCACCGGCCTGTCCGCCGCGCAGGGCGCCGTCAGCAATGGCCTGACTCTTACGGTCGGTAACGACTATGTCGGCGGTTCGCTGGGCAGCGTCACCAACAGCGGCACCCTGTCGGCGGCCACCGCCATCTATGTGGCCGGCAGCGGCACCCTCGCCACCCTGGTCAACAGCGGCCTGCTGACCGGCACCGCCCATGCCCTGGTCAATTTGGGCAGCCTGGGCACCATCGCCAACAGCGGCACCCTCGCCGGCGATATCCTGAACGATGGCACCGGCACGCTGGTGATCACGGGTGGCGCCGGCACCCTGGTCGGCACGTTGACGGGGCAGTTGTCGGGGCCGGGGGCCGGCATCGGCACGCTGACCAGCACGGGCGGCGACGTGGTCTTCGCCGGCGGTACCCTGTTGCTGAACGACATGATCGCCGCGGCGGGCCATACGGTGTCCAACACCGGTGCCTCATTGCATCTGGCCAGCACCCTGACCATCACCGGCGACTATCGCCAGACAGCGGGCAGCCTGGCGCTGGACGCCGGTCAGTTGGTGGTCACCGGTGTCGCAGCGCTCAGCGGCGGCACGGTCGCGGCCTCGGTCTCGGCGGCCAGCAACCAGTTGGTGGGGGCGGTGCTGGGCACCATGGTCGTGGGTGGTGCCGGTTCCAGCTATACCGGGCTGACGGCCCTCGTGAACGTGGCCAGTGTGGGCGTGACGCTCAGCACCGTCACCATCGGCGGCACTGTCGACCTGCTGGCCGTGATCGCCAACAACTATGTCGGCGACACGCTGGGCAGCCTGGGCAACAGCGGGGTGATCGACGCCCCGACAGCCGTCCATGTTGCCGCCGGCGGCACCGTTGGCAGCCTGTCCAACACCGGCACCCTGATCGGCACCATCGCCGTGCTGAACCAGGGCCAGGTCGGCAGCTTCAGCAATGACGGCACCGTCATGGGCAGCGTCGCCGGCATCAGCAACGCGGGATCCATCGGCACCCTGGGCAACCAAGGCACAGTGATGGGCAGCGTCACCGGCCTGGGCAACCAAGCGGGTGCCAGCATCGGCACGCTCAGCAACAGCGGCACCGTGGCCGGCCAGATGGCCCTTTACAACGCCGGCACCATCGACGTCTTCGTCAACACCGGATCGCTGATCGATGCCGGCGCGCCCACGGCCGCCGGCCTGTACAACACGGGCAACATCGCCACGGTGCTGAACAGCGGCACCATCCTGGGTGCCACCTACGGTGTCTACAACGCCGGGACCATCGGCACGCTGGCCAACAGCGGCCTGATCACCGCACCTACCGCCCTCTATCTCGACACCAGCGCCAGCCTGGGCGTTCTGGCCAACAGCGGCACCGTCACCGGCAACATCCTGAACCTGTCGGCCAACAGCCTCAGCATCACCGGCGGCAGCGGGACGGTGGTGGGCACCCTGACCGGCTATGCCGCCGGCAGCCAGGGCAGTATCATCAACACCTTCGGCAACGTGGTTCTCGCTTCGGGCAATCTGTTGCTGAACGACGCCGTGGACGTGGCTGGCCACACGCTGGTCAACAGCGGTGCCTCGGTAATTCTGGACAGCCTGGTCAGCGTCACTGGCGCCTACAGCCAGACGGCCGGCACCCTGACCCTGGACATCGCCAGCGGCGGGGCCCTGGCCGTCAGCGACGCCACCAGCCTGAGCGGCGGCACCGTGCTTGCGGATTTCGCGTCCACCGGCAACTACCTGGCCGGCAATGTCACGACGCTGGTCGCTGGCGGCATCGGCTCCAGCTACACCGGCGTGGCGGTGCAGGGCTCCCTGACCGGGCTGTTGGTGAGCCAGGGCGTGGTGGGCACCAATCTGCTGGCGGTAATTGGCAATGACTATGTCGGCGGTACCCTGGGCAATCTTTCCAACACCGGCACCCTCACCGCCGCCACGGCTGTGTACATTGCGGCCAGCGGCAGCCTGGGCAATCTTTCCAACAGTGGCGCCCTGATCGGCGACCTGCTGAACACCAGCAGCCATGATCTGGTGATCGTGGGCGGCACCGGCACGGCGGTGGGCAGCTTCTCGGGTGGCACCATCCGCAACAGCCTGTCCAACCTGACCTTCGCGTCGGGCGCGGTCAGCCTGGGCGATGCCATCGACGTCACCGGCCATACCGTCAGCAACAGCGGCGCCAACCTCACCCTGGCCAGCGACATCTCCGTCACCGGCGCCTACAGTCAATCGGCGGGCGCACTCGACGTGGCCGGCCATAGCCTGAACGTCAGCGATGCCGCCAACGTCAGCGGCGGCACGGTCTCCGCCGGTCTCAATGGCACCGGCAATTACCTGGTGGGTGACAGCGCCACCCTGATCCAGGGCGGTGCCGGTTCCAACTATGCCGGCGCCGTGGTGACCAGCGGTGTCAGCGGCCTGTCGGCGACCGGCACGACCAGCGGCACCAGCCTGCAGGCCGTGGCCGCCAACGACTATATCGGCGGCACTCTGGTCAGCCTGGCCGTCACCGGCAGCCTGACCAACACCGCCGGCGGCGCCACGGCGCTGTACATCGCCAGCACGGGCACGCTGGGCACCCTGGCCAACAGCGGGACGATATCCGGCAACATCGCCAACGCCGGCACCGCCAGCCTCAGCATCACCGGCGGCACCGGCACGGTGACCGGCACCCTGACGGGGACCGGCGGCATCGGCACCATCACCAGCACGCTGGCGAATGTGGAACTGGCCAGCGGCAACCTGGTGCTGAACGACCAGGTCAACGTTGGTGCCGGCACGCTGGTGAACAGCGGCGCCACCGTGCTGCTGACCAACGCCATCAGCGTGACGGGCAACTACAGCCAGTCGGCGGGCACGCTGGCCATGGGCATCGGCAGCGGCACGGCGGGTGAGCTGCTGGTCAGCGGCAACGCCGCCTTCACCGGCGGCACCGTGGCGGTGACGGCGCTCTCGGGCAGCAACCTGATCGCGGGTCAGAGCTACACCATCGCCGAGGTGGGCGGGTCCTTGACCACCAGCGGCCTCAGTGCCGCGGCTACGGGCTTCAGCGCCACGCTGGGCACGGGCGCCAACGGGGCCGCCACCGACCTGCTGCTGACGCTGCTCAGCGACTATGTCAGTGGCACGCTGGGGACGCTGAGCAACACCGGCACGATCAACGCCGCCACGGCGGTGCTGATCACCAGCGCCGGTTCCTTGGGCACGCTGGCCAACAGCGGTGTCCTCATCGGCAACGTGATCAACGCCAGCGCCAATGACCTGGTGATCGTCGGCGGGGCCAATGGCACGGTGGGCGGCTTCGCGGGCGGCACCATCCGCAACAGCCTGAGCAACCTGACCTTCGCTAGCGGGGCGGTCAGCCTGGGCGACGCCATCGACGTGACCGGCCACACGGTCAGCAACAGCGGGGCCGGCCTGACGTTGGCCGGCGACGTGGCGGTGACGGGCAACTACAGCCAGACGGCGGGCACGTTGGCCGTGGCCGGCCATAGCTTGAGCGTCAGCGGTGCGGCGCAGGTGACGGGCGGCGTGGTCGATGCCGGGATGACCGGGACGGCCAACTACCTGGTGGGCGACAGCGTCACCCTGATCCGGGGCGGCAACGGCTCGACCTACACCGGGGCCACGGTGGTCAGCGGCCTGACGGGCCTGGACGCCACCGGCACCACCAGCGGCAGCAACCTGTTGGCCGTGGCGGGCAACGACTACATCGGTGCCAGCCTGGCCACGCTGAACGTCACGGGTACCCTGGCCAATACGGCCGGCGGCGCCACGGCGCTGTACATCGCCTCGACCGGTACCCTGGGCGCCCTGGCCAACAGCGGCACCATCAGCGGCAACGTCACCAACGTCTCGGCGCGGGATCTGACCATTACCGGCGGCAGCGGCACCGTGGTGGGCAGCTTCACCGGCGGGACCATCCGCAACACGGGCGCCAATGTGGTCTTCGCCTCGGGTAACGTCAGCCTGGGCGATGCGATCGATGTGGGCGGCACGCACACGGTCAGCAACATCGGGGCGGCCATTGCGCTGACCACGGACGTTGGCGTCAACGGCACCTATGCCCAGAGCGCGGGCAGCCTGAACGTGGGCGGCCATGTGCTGACGGTCAGCGATGCGGCGGTGGTCTCCGGCGGCGTGGTCAACGCCGGCGTCAACGCCACCGGCAACTACATCGTTGGCGACAGCGTCACCCTGATCCAGGGCGGCACGGGTTCCAGCTACAGCGGCGCCACCGTCATCAGCGGTATCACCGGCCTCGATGCAACCGGCACCACCAGCGGGACCAACCTGCTGGCGATCGCGGGCAACGATTATGTCGGCGGGACTCTCAACACCCTGAACGTCACCGGCACGCTGGCCAACACGGCCGGCGGCGCTACGGCGCTGTACATCGCTCACACGGGCACCCTGGGCAGCCTGGCCAACAGCGGCACCATCACCGGCAATGTGGTGAACACCGGTGTCCGCGACCTGACCATCATTGGCGCCACTGGGGGCGGCGGCAACGGCGCGGTGGGCCGCTTCACCGGCGGCACCATCACCAGCACCGGGGCCAACGTGGTGTTCGCGTCCGGTGCCGTCAGCCTGGCTGATGCGCTGAACGTCGCCACCCATACCGTCAGCAACGCCGGCGCTGGCATTGCGCTCGCCAGTGACGTGGCGGTCACGGGCAACTTCGCCCAGAGCAGCGGCACGCTGACCACGGGCGGTCATGTCCTGACCGTCAGCAATGCTGCCACCGTGACGGGCGGCGTGGTCAATGCCGGTGTCAGTGCCACGGCCAACGTCCTGGCGGGCGACAGCGTCACCCTGATCCAGGGTGGCACCGGCTCCAGCTACAGCGGTGCCACGGTCACCAGCGGCCTCACCGGCCTGTCGGCCAGTGCCGCTGTCAGCGGCAGCAGCCTGATGGCCGTGGCCGGCAACGACTATGTCGGCGGTAGCCTGGCCAACTTGAGTGTCACCGGCACGCTCAGCAGCCCGACGGCGCTCTATATCGCGGCCACCGGCGCCTTGGGCACCCTGGCCAACAGCGGCACCATCAGTGGCAACATCACCAACCTGTCGGCCAACGACCTGGTGGTTGCGGGCGGCACCGACAGCGCCCCCGGCACCCTGACGGGCGGCACCATCACCAATACCCGGTCCGATCTGCGCTTCGTGCGCGGCGTCATGATGCTGAACGACCGGGTCGATGTCGGCAGCCACAGCGTGGTGAACAGCGGGGCGACCTTGCTGGTGAACAGCGCGGTCAACATCACCGGCAGCTACAGCCAGACGGCCGGCAATCTGGTGGTCGGCGTGTCGTCCACCACCAGCTACGGCAGCCTGGTCATCAGCGGCAGCGCCAGCCTGACGGGCGGGTCGGTGACGCTGACGGCGATCAATGGCGGCCAGCTGTCGGCGGGCAGCTACACCATCGCGTCGGCTGGGTCCACGCTGACGACCAGCAACCTGACCCTGACGGCCGCCGGCTACACCGTCACCAGTTCCACCATCACCGCCAACGGTGCCACGGACCTGATCCTGACGCTCAGCAGCGGCAGCGGCGGGACCACCGGTCCCACGGGCCCCACGGGCCCGACCATCAGCACCCAGTACACGGCGGTGGGCCTGGCGGCGGGCGGCCCGGGGGTGGGCACCGGCCGGGCGCTGGACGTCATCGCCAACAGCAGCCGTGCGACGGCCCAGGCCTTCCAGGCGGCGGTGCTGACCCGCCTGTCCAAGCTGTCGGGCGAGGCGCAGCAGCTGGCGGTGATCCAGCTGTCGCCCAGCCAGCTGACGCCGCAGATCAACACCTTCTCCGTCACGCCCTCCACCAACGCCATCAGCCTGCACCAGCAGCATGCGGCGGCGTACATGGATGGCCCAATGGGGGATGTAAACGGGAAGGGGGCGGCGGCCGGCTCCGACGGCCAGCAAGGCGCGGTGTGGGGCGAGATCCTGGGCGGCGGTGTGCTGCGCGGCAACAACGCCGACGCGGCGGGCTACAGCGGCACCACGGCCGGCCTGGTGCTGGGCGTGGACTGGTACGCCAATGACACGGTCATGGCGGGCCTGGCCTTCAGCTGGCTGAACGGTTCGGTCAACGGCGAGGGCACCGCCGCCGGCAGCCAGACCAAGGCGGCCAGCTACCAGCTGACGACCTACAGCGTCTGGCGACCGGATTGGGCGGACCAGCGCCTGTCGGTCGAGGGCCAGGCCAGCTTCGGCTACAACCACTACGACCAGCGCCGCTGGATCGGTTTCCTGGGCGCCCGCGCCGACGCCAACTATGGCGGGGAGCAGTATCTGGGCAAGGTGACGGTGGGCTACGACCTGCCGGTCTCCGCCAGCTTCACCCTGACGCCGCAGGCCAGCCTGCGGGCCGTGCGCCTGACCAACCACGCCTATGACGAGCATGACGCCGGCGTGGCCAACATGGCGGTGGGCGCCTTGAAGGTGGACAACCTGACGCAGGAGCTGGGCGCCAAGCTGTCGGGTAATATAGGGACGGCCTGGGGCCGGCTGCTGCCGGACCTGCGTCTGGCCTGGGTGCACGACTATCTGAACGGCCCCATCGCCACCACCAGCGTCCTGGCCGGCACCAGCTTCGTCAGCAGCACCGGCCGCACCGCCGCCGATGGTCTGGGCATCGGCGTGGGGGCCACCCTGGACCAGGGCGACGGCTTCAAGCTGCGGCTGGAATACTCCGGTGAGCTACGCCGCGATTACCAGAGCCACGCCGGGGTTCTGCATGCTACCTTTGACTTCTGAGCGAAGACGCGCCCCGGCTACTGTCACTTCCATCATCTGCGACTTGGCACTGAAGTAGGCCTTCTGCCGAAAATGGGGCAAGTCATCTAGAGTCTGTCTGATTTAGATAGAAGCATATCCTGCGTGTCGGATGTAGGCAGCACACTCCGTGGGCTCGAATCAGTCGAGGAGTGTGCCGATACGCCGCCAAGTTGTTTCTATGGTTCTCTCGTCTGCCTTGCGGACCAGCCTTTTGAGCTTTGCAAACATCATCTCGATGGGATTGAGGTCCGGGCTGTAGGGCGGAAGAAAGAGGATGTGGGCGCCGGCATCTCGTATGGCTTTGCGAACGGCGTCGCCCTTGTGGCTGCCCAGGTTGTCGAGGATGACGACGTCCTTTGGCGCCAAGGTTGGGACCAGAGCTTGCTCGACCCAGGCAGAGAAGATGGTGCCGTTGATTGGGCCGTCGAGGACGAAAGGCGCGACAATACGATCATGCCGCAAGCCGGCCAGGAAGGTCAGCGTCTTCCAGTGGCCATGGGGGACTTTGTCCAGATAGGGTTGCCCGCGCTGACACCAGCCATGTGTCCGAGTCATGTTGGTTTTCACGTAAGCGTCTTCTGACGGCTGCGGCCGGCTCCAGTTGATCGGCGCGTGGCTCAGGGCCTCTGGACGATGTTCCAGGGCAGCAGGTCGGTGATGCGGTTGATGGGGTGGTCGGCGATACGGTCGAGCACGTCGCGCAGGTAGGCCTGGGGATCGAGGCCGTTGAGCTTGGCGGTCTGGGTGGTGGTGTAGATCGCGGCGGCCCGTTCCCCACCGGCGTCGGAACCGGCGCAACATCCAGTTGCGTCTTCCGATGGCCAGGGGCCTGATCGCCCGTTCGGCGGCGTTGTTGGAGAGTTCCAGCCGGCCGTCGTCCACATAGCGCGTCAGCGCCGTCCACCGCGAGCGGGCGTAGCGGATGGCCTTGGCCAGGTCGCCTTTGCCGGGGATGCGCAGCAGCGTGGCATCGAGGAAGGCGGCCAGTTCGTCCAGGGCTGGCCGAGCTTTGGCTTGGCGAAGCAGGCTGCGTTCCTCGGCCGACAGGCCGACCAGGGACCGTTCGATGTCGAACAGCACCCCGATGCGCTTGAGCACCTCCGCGGCCAAGGGAGAGCCGGTTTCGACGTGTTCGTCGAAGAACTTGCGGCGCACATGCGCCATGCAGGCCACTTCGGCGATCCGGCCGCCGTCGTACAGGGCATCGAACCCGCCATAGCCATCGGCGTGCAGGTGCCCACGGAAGCCGGCCAGTTCCCGTTGCGGATGCTCGCCCTTGCGGTCGGGCGTGTAGCGGTACAGCACCGCCGGCGGGCCTTGTCCGGCATGGGGGCGTTCGTCGCGCAGGTAGACCCACAGCTTCAGCGGCGGTTGTGACCTCCAGGTCCTCCAGCGACAGCTCAAGCTGCTCGATCTCGCGGGCGATCTTCTCGGAAGACGAACCGAACTGCATCCGCCGCAGACGGGCCAGTTGGATCTTGAGCTTCTCCATCTCCAGCGCCTTGGCCACCAGGCCCGCCTTGGCGGCCGCCAGTTCGGTCTCGCTGGCCTCACGGCGCCGGCGCTCTGCCTCCAACTCCGCAGCCTGCGCGGCGATGATCGCGCGCAGCGCCTCGACGTCATTGGGCAATGGAGCGGGCAGTGGATCGGCGATGGACGACATGGGCCGATTCTACCGGAAGGGCGCCACCCCGAGGAGGACCGATCACCGTCATCGCGCCGATCACCGGCGAGCGTGGCAGCCCGGACTCACCCCGCCGTCTCCGGACGCCAGGGGCGCTGCGGAGCCCGCCAGTCCATACCTTCAAGAAGCATCCCGAGTTGGGCCGGGGTGAGAGCCGCCACTCCCTCGCGGCTGATCGGCCACACGAAGCGGCCTTTCTCCAGGCGCTTGGCGAACAGGCAATAACCCTGGCCATCCCAGTACAGCACCTTCACCAGGTGCCCTTGCCGGCCACGGAAGACGAAGAGATGGCCGGCGAACGGGTCCTGCTTCAGAACCTCCTGGGCTAGCATGGCCAACCCGTCCATGCCCTTGCGCATGTCGGTGGCGCCCATCGCCAGGTAAATCCGCACGCCGGCGGGAACCGTGATCACCGGCCGTCCAGCACATCGGCCAGCCGACGGAGCGTGGCGGGGGCGATGTCCTCGCCGACACGCAGCACGCGGCCGTTGGTGAGCACCACCTCGACCAGGGCGGCCTGCCGCTCAACGGGCGGCCCCGGTGGTTGGGAGGGCAGCACGGCGGGGGACACCACGCCGGCAGGGGGCGCCGCGTCAACCAGATGCACCGGCACAAAGGACGCCGCCTCAGGGGTGAGTTCGCCGCTCCGGATCTGCCGGCGCCATCGGTAGATCAGGCTGCTGCACACCCCATGGCGCCCTGCCACCGCCGCCACGGTGCCGCGACCGCCACGCGCCTCGCCCACCAGGCGAATCTTCTCCTCCGCCGAATAGGCGCGCCGCCCACCGGCCCCAGTGATGACCTCGATACGTTGGACTGCCACGGTGCAAACCACACTGCTTGCCATGATGCCAAGCCGGCCACACACCCACGCGCCGCCGACACATAGCTTTCAGCACAACAGCCCCCGATCCAACAAGGCAGCCCACAGACGACGCTTACGCCGAAGCCGCCCTTGCGAACGCAGAATCGACGCTGGCCCTATCCCGTGCGCAAATGGCCGATCGTCAGATCGATCTGTTCCTGGCGCTTGGGGGCGGCTGGCCAACTCCCACGGAAGGTTCTGAACAGCTCGGAACGGATAGCCAGCCCAGCACCGGGGTAACGGCTTCGCGGTAACGGCGGAGGAGAACGCGTCGCGGCGCTTCTCGGAGGTCTTGGAGACGGGCTTGTGACCGGTGCGGCGCACCTTGGCCTGGTAGCCGATGACCTGGCCGTCTCGATTCTACCAGGGGGTGATGGTGGCCATGGGATGCAGGTCCTCGCGATGATCGCTGAGGTAAACTGTCCCGTAACTATCCCGCAAAATCCAGCTAAAGTGCTGGAAGTGTGGCGTCCCCTAGGGGAGGTTTCGCCGACTAAGGCCCAAGGGATTGATCGCCTTAGCAATCAGGGCGCCAGATCTTGATGATCCGCGTGTAGCACGACTGTATGCCACATGGGCATCCGGCGCAAGAGCCACCGCACCGTGCCCAGGGCGACGAGGTCAGGTTAACGGTTGACGGCAGGGCTTTTCCTGAGGCGCCGGGTGTGATTCCTGGAGGGCTCATATCCTGAAGGAAGGTGTGGGATGCCCGGTGAGATTGATGAGACGTTTCAGCCGTCGCGGCTATGCAGCCTGCTCGACCACTTTGCCGTCGTGGAGGACCCTCGGGAAGCGCCGAAGGTGAGGTGCTGGCGCCGAGCAACGGCCAGGCCCGGCTTGGCCGCCTTTGGACCTATCTGGTCGATGAGCGGCCCTGGTGCGGCGACCGTACGCTGGCGGCGTTCTATCGCTTCAGCCCGAACCGCGAAGGCGAGCGCCCCCGCGAGCATCTCTCCGGGTTCAGCAGCGTGATCCAGTTCGTTTGAAGCGAACGCGAGGCCTTCCTACATACGCGCAAAGCGTGTATAATCAGGTCCCAAAAGGCGAGCAACATGGAGGCGCAGATGGACAATCACGCCGTTCTCAAGAACAGCCAGCACATGTTGCCGCCTAGCGCGAAAGCCATGCGCCGAACGAGCACAAGCTGCTGTATTGAACTGACGTTTGGCGTGAAGCGTAAGAAGGATCTGCTCGGTCTTGACGCTCTCGACCACATGCGGCCGGGCGAGCGCAAATACATGACGCGGGAGAAACTGGCCTTTGTGGCCAAACACAATCTCCTCGTCACGTGCAGCGATCCCGGCTCCGCGCCCCTGCGCGATATCGTGAGCGGCAACAACGACACCGATGCGCTGCTGAACAGCAAATATCAGGCCGGGCCAGGCTGGGACGCCTGCACCGGCTGGGGCGCACCTGACGAAGTGAAGCTGCTCAAAGCGCTGCAAACGCCTGCGGCCTGAAGCCGGGGCGGCGCTTCACAGGACGGGCCGCCTGACTTGCGCAGTATGGTTCTCATTACTCAAGTAACGTTGTTCTTTTGATATGTGGCTTTTTAACGCGAGGTCATATCATGGAAAGTCAGTCTGATCCCACTTTTGAGGCCCGTGGCTGGGCGTCGTATGTGACGTTCGACAAGGATCTGGCTCCGGAAACGGTCCAAGACAAGAACGCAAAATACTCCGCCAATGAGCGTGAATATGCTGCGCAGATGACGCTCGTGGCGCCGAACCAGGTGCGGGTTTCGCCGGCCGAGGACATCGACGCGAGTGATTATTATGTCCTGCTGAACGACCTCGCTTTCACGGATGGCGCGCGCATTTCCAGCGAGGTTCTGGCCTTCGGGCCCGGTCAGGGATCGGGCAGCTAAGACGACCTGGGCATGACCGCATTCCGACCGACCGGAGCGGGCGAATCCGAAGACGCGTTTCGCGCTTCGGTTCGGTCCGAGCTTTGGTGGCATGCCGTTCGACGTCAGCTGGGCCGGCTGCATCCCGCCGCGGTAGTGATGCAGCGCCGGGCCGCCGCCTATGCCCGGTCGCGACCGACTGGCGATGTCCTGCAGCACCTCGACGCCCTGCTGACCCATGCCCGTCATAATGTTCCCTATTATGCAGAAGTGCTTACGGGGCTCGGCGCGACCCGCCTGCGCCATATCCCTATCCTCACGCGGGAGTTGCTCCAGGCGCGGACGCTCGACCTCGTGGCCAGGGACAAGGCTGATCGGCGTCTTCACGGCCGGGAAATCCGGATCCGCTCGACTAGCGGCAGCAGCGGGGTGCCGGCCAGCCATTTCCAGGCAGATCGGGAAGCGGCAATCGACGCGGGCCTGTTGTTGCGTCTACACCGCGAACTGCGCCTGCCAGCTTCTGGGCACCTCTTCGATCTCGGTCTTCATCATGCGGGCCGGGCGCTCCTCGAAACCCGGATTGTGCCGGGCGCCTATACCTGCTGGAACCTGCGTAGCGCACACAATGGCGGGGCCATGCTCGAATATGCAACGGCACTGTCGTCGGTCAGGCCGACACTGATTTACGGAGCCGCCTCGCGTTTGCAGGAGTTTGCCGACCATGTCCTGAGTCAGTCTCTACCGGTCCGCCCGAGGGTGGTCCTGTCTTCATACGAACAACTGACATCGTCCGGGCGAGCGCTGCTGTCGCGCGCCTTCGACTGTCCCGTGCGTTCGGTCTATGGCTCGAGCGAACTGGGCTATTGCGCCTGGGAATGCGGACAGGGCGCGCTGCATGTGCAGGCGGATTATCTGTTGCCGGAAATCGTCGACTTCGAAGGACAGCCCGTACCGCGAGGCGAGACGGGCCGTCTGATCCTCACCTCGCTCAAATCCTGGCTGATGCCGCTGATCCGCTACGACACCGGCGACATCGGGGCGCTGCGACCCGATCCTTGTTCATGCGGCAGTTCCTTTCCGGTGCTCGATCCGTTTGAAGGTCGACGTGCCGCCTATCTTTACACCCGCTCGGGACGCGCGGTCTCGCCCTACAAGATCATGAGCATCGTCGATCGGCTCGGGGTCGCGCGTTACCAGATCGTCCAGCGCGAGCGCGGTGCCGCAGATCTGGTCCTCGATACAGGGTATGAGGGAGTCGACGTCTCCGGCTGCGAGACGGCGATCTCGACCTTTCTCGGGGAGACGTTTCGGTTGCACAAACGCCCCGGAAACCCCTTCACCTATACGACCGGGGGCAAGCTCAACCCTGTGCTGAGCCTGCTGGCGGTCGCTGGGCAGGAGAGCGGCCAGCAGGAGATGGGGCAACGGGAGGGTGCGCAATGACGGCGACGCGCATCCGGCGTGTCCCCAGCGTCTGGGACAGGCCCGATCTGCAATTCTCCGCAGCGCTGGAGACCGACTGGTATCGTCAGGTGGCGCAGGCCTATGGCCTATTCTATTTCACGAGTGTCGACTTCTTCCGTTCGTGCGGGTGCGTCCCCGCCCTGGTCCCGATTACGACGGGTTCCATCTCCAGCCCCATGGGGCTCGGCAGCGACAGCGAGCCGGTCGAGATCATGCTCCACGGACGACGCACCTATCTGGCAGATTCGATGCAGTTCGCGCTGGAATATTATCTCCGGCAGAACCACCCGGGCGCCTTCTACATCATGCCGAGTTTTCGCGGGGAGGCGTCCGACGCGCGCCACCTCAATCAATTCTATCATTCCGAAGCCGAGATCGTCGGGGGGCTCGACGAGGTCATGTCCTTCGTCGAAGCCTATCTCCTGGCGCTTTGCCGAGCGATGCTCGACGGCGTCGAGGGCGTGTCCCGCAAACGGCTGGAGACCTATCTGACACAAGGCGCGCCCATATGCATGGAGGTCGAGGACGCCGTCGCTCGGCTGGGGAATGAGGCCCCCTTTGTCCAGGAGGCGACCAACGGCGAGCCCCTGATCTCGGCTGCCGGTGAACAAGAGCTTCTGCGTCGCAGCGGCCGCGAGGCGATCTGGCTGATGCACCCGAGCCGGACGACGACGCCCTTCTACCAGGCGGCCTGTCCAGACCTTCCCGATCGCGCCCAAGCGGCAGATCTGCTGCTGGGCATCGGTGAGACGGTTGGTTGTGGCGAGCGGCACGCCACGGAGCAGGCGGTCAGGGCCACTCTCGAACTCCAGCGGGTCAGCGCGGAGCCCTATGACTGGTACCTGCGCCTCAAGCGGGAGCATCCGCTGCGTACGGCGGGCTTCGGGCTCGGCGTGGAGCGCTTCCTGCTCTGGGCGCTCGAACATGACGATATTCGTGACGTTCATCCCGTCCCGCGCCTGAAGGAGGGGCCATGGCCGCTTTGAAACCGTCGATCTTTCCGCGCCGCCTGCAAGCTGGCGGCCATGTGCGCGTCGTCGCGCCATCGCGATCGCTCGCCATTATCGCGCCCGAGGTGCGCGAGATCGCCGATGCGCGACTCGCCGACTTGGGGCTGACACGCTCCTATGGTCGCCGCGCGGAGTTCAACGAGGCGCTTTCGTCTGCGAACCCGCGCGATCGTGTGCTCGATCTGGAGGAGGCCTTCGAGGATACGTCCGTGGACGCGATCTTCACCTCGATCGGCGGGTTCAACTCGATCGAACTGCTCAGTCTGATCGACTATGCCAAGATCGCCGCAAACCCGAAGATCTTTTGCGGCTATTCCGACATCACCGTGATGGTGAACGCGATACACGCCAGGACCGGGCTGGTGACCTATTACGGGCCGCATTATTCGTCTCTGGGTATGCGGGACGGGAATGAATTCACGCTCGCTAATCTGCAATCCTGCCTCTTCTCCGAGGCGCCGTTCGCCGTCCGGGCTGCTCCCCAGTGGAGCGAGGATCACTGGTTCCTCGATCAGGACGCCCGCACGTTCAAGCCCAATCCCGGGATTGTCGTCATTCAGCCCGGCGAGGCCGAAGGCCGTCTTGTCGGCGGCAACATCAACGCCTTTCGCCTGCTGAACGGCACACCCTATGCTCCCCCCCTGGAGGAGGCCTTGCTGTTCCTCGAAAATGATGGACTGGACGGGGACAAGACGCCGGTGGAGTTCAATCGCCGCCTTGAGACCATTCTCCTCCAGCCCGGCGGTGAAACAGTGAAAGGGCTGGTTGTCGGCAGGTTCAAGACCGAGTCGAAGATGTCGCTCGAGCAACTGGCCGCGATCATCGCCAGCAAGGAGGAGCTGGCCGGAAAACCCGTGATCGCCGGCGTTGACTTCGGGCACACCATGCCGATGGCGACGCTGCCCATTGGCGGCCTTGGACGGGTCGTAGCCGACGGCGCGGACGCCCGGTTCGAGCTCATTCGTTACTGATGCAGGTGTCACGGATGCAGGGCTCCCTTTGCGATCTTGAGACCGGATGCTGGCCGCCCGCAGGCTCGTCGAGTGGTGACTGGCGCATTTCTCTTGGAGAATGGGCGCCGGAGCTCGCTGTCCTGGGGACCGAGGCCGGTGGACATGAAGATAGGCGGGCGAAGCGCGCGCTCGATGCGCTTGCGCAGTTGGCGCGCGGCAAGCTCTATCGGCCGCCCTATATGGTCTTGTTAACGGACATGTCCGCAGCTTGGCTCGAGGACGGCCTGGCGGAGCGCATCTATCTCGGCCTGTGCGAACGCCTCGGACGGCTCGATCTGGCGCGGGGCCCCTTTTACGATGTCTACGATCGCAAGATCTCCGGGCGCGATCATGTTCGCTATTCCGACACCAACAAATCGCACGGCTTTCATACCGACGGCACCGCCAGCTCCAACTGGCCCGAGTTGGTCGGGCTGTTGTGCGTTCGCCAGGCTTCGAGCGGCGGCATGACGCGCCTGGTCAATATCTACAACATCCATCGTCGGCTGTTGGACGACAGCCCCGAGGTGCTTGAGGTTCTGCGAAGGGACCTGCCGCGTCAAACGCGGAGCATCCCGGAAGGTGCGGCCGATCGCTCGGCCGTCGACGTCTATCCGGTTCTGACGGGCCGAGCCCCAGACATGACCCTGGGCTGCCGGTATATGCGGCGCTGGGTCGACGCCGGTTTCGTCATGACCGGTCAGATGCCGAGCGCGGTGGTCGTCACGGCTCTGGACGCCTTCGATCAATGTCTGGAGAGCGACCCCGCCATGCTCCTTTTCCGGATGCGGCCGGGCGAACTGGTCTTCCTCAACAACAGGGTCGTCCTCCACGACCGCGAAGCCTACCAGGACGCCGAGGGTGCGCCTCGGTTGATGCGTCGCGCCTGGCTTTACGGAGCGTAGCCATGATCTTCTCCGACTCGCAGTTTCCGCCTCTTTCCGCCTGGCTTATCCAGCGCGCGTCCGCACTCGCTATGGTGGATTGCAACAATGGAACAACGCTCGCTTATGCGGATTTGGCAGAGGCGGTGCGCACGCTTGCAACCTTTTTGAAAAGCGCGGGTGCAGCGCCCGACGACAGGGTCGTGATCGCCTGCGAGAATGCGATCGCCGCGGTGACAGCGATGCTCGCGGCCTGGGAAATCGGTCTTGTCCCCGTGCCACTGCCCAACCTGCCCTCGGCCGAAGAGCAGGCGCGCATCTTCGATCAATGCAACGTCGGATCGATCATATGCGATGCGGCCTATGCCGGACAGATTGTCGGGCAGGGAGGGGCCGCAGCCGAACTACATATCGGCGATAACCGGCTCGCGCTCACGGTCCTCGACAGTCGCCGAAGAGAGACCGCAGATGCGCCGGCTCGGGATGCGCTTGCGCTGGTGATCTACACCTCCGGCACCACCGGCGGCCCGAAAGGGGTAATGCTGGGCGCGCGCGCTCTGACCTTCGCCATACAGTCCATGGCGCAGGTGGTCGGCGCATCCGAGGGCGACCGTGCGCTTATTCCGCTTCCCGGGAGTCATCTCTACGGTATCGTCGCAACCTGCTATCTGCTCGCTACCGGTGGCGTCGCCTTCCTTGCCGACCCCGCGGCGAGCGGTCCCACGCTGGTGGATCAGATGCTTCGCCACCGGATCGATGCTCTGCTCCTTCAGCCGCACCATGTGAAGGCGATGCTGGACGAGTTGGTGGATGCCAAGCACTCCGGCGTCCGCTATGTGGGATGCGGGAGCGGCGGGCTGTCGATGGCTGAATCACGCGCGCTGCATCGCCATTTTCCAGCAGCCCGGCAATATCTCTACTATGCGCTGAGCGAAGCGCCGCGTGCTGTATATGTGCGCGATCCCTATCTTCTCGACAGCGACGAAATCCCGCTGGGCCGTCCGGCCCAAGGCATGCGCCTGCAGATCGACGGCGCGGCAGCCGACAATCGGCTCGGGGAGATCGTCATCGGCGGCCCCGCTGTGGCCATGGGCTATATCGGCGAGCCCGCCGCCACCGGGCTGCAGTTCCAGGGCGACGCCTTTCGCACCGGGGATCTGGGCGAGGAAGTCGATGGCGAGATATTCTATCGAGGGCGCGCCGCGGACCTCATCGTTCATGGAGGGGTGCGAATGTCTCCCTGGGCCATGGAGCGACAGCTTGCCCATGATCTGGGGAAGACGGCGGCCGTCATAGGGCTGGCCGGCGCGGGCAAGAGGGAGACAGGGCCGAGGGCGGCGGACTGCCTTTTGGTCGTTCTGGAAGGTTCGCTCACTCCGCTCGAACAGCGCGCCGCCGAGAACATGGCGGCACCGATGGCCAACGTGCTCGGGCTGGACTTGCGCGTCGAGGTGTGGCCCAGGCTTCCCCGAAACAAGACAGGCAAGATCCTGCGTCATCGGGTGCTAGAAGAAGCGGCGTCCAGCGGGCCGGAGCGGGGAAGGATCGACGTGGCATGACCCAGCCGACCTTTGTCTTGTTGCTGGGCGCTCCGGCCGTCGGCAAATCCACCGTCGCGCGGCTGGTGGCCGCCAGAACCGGCTTTGGCCTCACCCACAATCATGTGGCCATCGAGGCTGCCCTTCCGTTGTTCTCCTTCGATACCAAAGAGTTCCGGGATCTCGTGTTCAAACTGCGATGCGACATCTTCTCGGCGGCCGCGTCGAGCGCTCTTCCCGGGATGGTGGGCACATTCGTCTGGAACCATGCGTCTGCCCGGGGCGACAAGATGGTCGAATATTGGTGCGCCATTTTCCAGCGCCGCCGCTGGCGGATCGTGTTCGTCGAGCTTAATGCGTCGCTCAGGACGCGCCTGGAGCGCAACCGGAGCCCCGGGCGCGATTTCCAGAAGGCCTCGAAGTCGGAGCCTGCGCGTTCCGAGGCCATCCTGATGGCCAATGAACGAGACTGGATAATGTCGGCGCCTCCCGGCAAGATGTTGACGCCTGCCGATGAATTCTTCTCGCTTACCACTGACGAGATGTCGCCGTCCGCCGTCGCCGACAGGATCATCGATCTTGCCCGCCTCTCGCAGGTAGGACGCTACTAGCGGCGTCTTAATGCGCAATATTGATCCGAATGAGCAAGCTACAGTCAGCATTTATTGCCACGAAATGAAGCTACAGCCTCCTACCGGCGACGGCGATGCCAAGGATGGCGGTTATCGTCGTCAAGCGTCTCGCGCCACTCTCCGATGCGTTTGTCGACCTGCTCCATGATGTCACCTGCGGCGTCCATATCCGCGACCAGGGCGACGCTGACGAAGCCAAGCTCATCCTCGACGGGGGGCAACCGCCAGACTTCGTACCGGGTCACGCCATTCCTTGTTTGTGAATCGGCATGGAATAAGGGCTCTGACTCAAAAATGATGAAATTGGGGAGTCTGTTTGTGATCGCTTTTCCAAGGGGATCAAGGCGATGCGAACAGACGCTCTCCGCTCAAGGTTTGTCCTGCCAGGCATGGTAATCACGGACGTTGCCGACGACGGCACGGCGGTACAACTCATTATCCAGTCGTCCAGCGGGATTGCCCTTGCCCTGGGTGTGGAACGGTCGCCCGGCGGGTCCACAGTCGCTATCGGCGCAGCTTGCTGGACCTGCCCGCCGCTGGCCGGACGGTGCAGTTGATCCTGATTGCCCGCCGGTTCTTCTGTGATGCGGTTCTGTGTGGTCGTCGCGTCTTCACCGAGCGGTTCGATCCGACCGTCCTGGCGCCCAGGGCACGCCGGACGGCGAGGCTGGATAAGATCGTTCATCACCTGGGCTTGGCCCGCGGCGGGCGGCCTGCGGCGGCCTTGGCGCAACGGCTGATGATGCCGGTGAGCAACGACACGCTACTGCGCGTGGTTGTAAGCGTCGTCTGACGGCTGCGGCCGGTTCCAGTTGATCCGCGCGCGGCTCAGGGCATTTGGACGATGTTCCAGGGCAGCAGGTCGGTGATGCGGTTGATGGGATGGTCGGCGATGCGGTCGAGCACGTCGCGCAGGTAGGCCTGGGGATCGCGGCCGTTGAGCTTGGCGGTCTGGGTGATGGTGTAGATCGCGGCGGCCCGTTCCCCACCGGCGTCGGAACCGGCGAACATCCAGTTGCGTCTTCCGATGGCCAGGGGCCTGATCGCCCGTTCGGCGGCGTTGTTGGAGAGTTCCAGCCGGCCGTCGTCCACATAGCGCGTCAGCGCCGTCCACCGCGAGCGGGCGTAGCGGATGGCCTTGGCCAGGTCGCCTTTGCCGGGGATGCGCAGCAGCGTGGCATCGAGGAAGGCGGCCAGTTCGTCCAGGGCTGGCCGAGCCTTGGCTTGGCGAAGCAGGCTGCGTTCCTCGGCCGACAGGCCGACCAGGGAACGTTCGATGTCGAACAGCACCCCTATGCGCTTGAGCACCTCCGCAGCCAAGGGCGAGCCGGTTTCGACGTGTTCGTCGAAGAACTTGCGGCGCACATGCGCCATGCAGGCTACTTCGGCGATCCGGCCGCCGTCGTACAGGGCATCGAACCCGCCATAGCCATCGGCATGCAGGTGCCCACGGAAGCCGGCCAGTTCCCGTTGCGGATGCTCGCCCTTGCGGTCGGGCGTGTAGCGGTACAGCACCGCCGGCGGGCCTTGTCCGGCATGGGGGCGCTCGTCACGCAGGTAGACCCACAACCGTCCCGTCTTGGTCTTGCCTCGCCCGGGCTCAAGCACGGGAACCGGCGTGTCGTCGGCGTGCAGCACCGATCCGGCCAGCACGTGCTGGGCAATCGCATTGGCCAAGGGGGCCATCAGGGCTGCCGCCTTGCCCACCCAGTCGGCCAGCAGTGAGCGTTCCAGTTCCACCCCCTCGCGGGCGTAGATGGCGGACTGCCGGTACAGCGGCAGGTGATCGCAGTATTTGGCGATCAGCACATGCGCCAGCAGCCCGGCGGACGGCAGGCCGCGCTCGATGGGCAGCGACGGCATCGGCGCCTGCACCATACCCTCGCAGCACCGGCACGACAGCGCCGGGCGGACGTGGCGGATCACGGTGAAGCGCGCCGGGATGTAGTCGAGCACCTCGGTGACGTCCTCGCCCACCTTGCGCAAGGTGCCGCCGCACGAGGGACAGGCGTCGTGCGGCGCATGCACGATCTCGGTACGCGGCAAGTGTTCCGGCAGCTTGCGCCGGCCAGCCCTGGCGCGGGCCTCGGGCGCCCCCTCCAGCGGTGCCGTCGGCAACAGCTCGGCACCAGCCATCGTCGCTTCGGCGGCGGTTGTGGCCTCCAGGTCCTCCAGCGACAGCTCAAGCTGCTCGATCTCGCGGGCGATCTTCTCGGAAGACGAACCGAACTGCATCCGCCGCAGACGGGCCAGTTGGATCTTGAGCTTCTCCATCTCCAGCGCCTTGGCCACCAGGCCCGCCTTGGCGGCCGCCAGTTCGGTCTCGCTGGCCTCACGGCGCCGGCGCTCAGCCTCCAACTCCGCAGCCTGCGCGGCGATGATCGCGCGCAACGCCTCGACCTCATTGGGCAATGGAGCGGGCAGTGGATCGGCGATGGACGACATGGGCCGATTCTACAGGAAGGGCGCCACCACGAGGAGGACCGATCACCGTCATCGCGCCGATCACCGGCGAGCGTGGCAGCCCGGACTCACCCCGCCGTCTCCGGACGCCAGGGTCGCTGCGGAGCCCGCCAGTCCATGCCTTCAAGAAGCATCCCGAGTTGGGCCGGGGTGAGAGCCGCCACTCCCTCGCGGCTGATCGGCCACACGAAGCGGCCTTTCTCCAGGCGCTTGGCGAACAGGCAATAACCCTGGCCATCCCAGTACAGCACCTTCACCAGGTGCCCTTGCCGGCCACGGAAGACGAAGAGATGGCCGGCGAACGGGTCCTGCTTCAGAACCTCCTGGGCCAGCATGGCCAACCCGTCCATGCCCTTGCGCATGTCGGTGGCGCCCATCGCCAGGTAAATCCGCACGCCGGCGGGAACCGTGATCACCGGCCGTCCAGCACATCGGCCAGACGACGGAGCGTAGCGGGGGCGATGTCCTCGCCGACACGCAGTACCCGGCCGTTGGTGAGCACCACCTCGACCAGGGCGGCCTGCCGCTCAACGGGCGGCCCCGGTGGTTGGGAGGGCAGCACGGCGGGGGACCCCACGCCGGCAGGGGGCGCCGCGTCAACCAGATGCACCGGCACAAAGGACGCCGCCTCAGGGGAGAGTTCGCCGCTCCGGATCTGCCGGCGCCATCGGTAGATCAGGCTGCTGCACACCCCATGGCGCCGTGCCACCGCCGCCACGGCGCCGCGACCACCACGCGCCTCGCCCACGAGGCGAATCTTCTCCTCCGCCGAATAGGCGCGACGCCCACCGGCCCCGGTGATGACCTCGATACGTTGGACTGCCACGGTGCAAACCACACTGCTTGCCATGATGCCAAGCCGGCCACACACCCACGCGCCGCCGACACATAGCTTTCAGCACAACAGCCGCCCATCCAACAAGGCAGCCCTCAGACGACGATTACGCGTGGTTCGCCGCCAAGGCAGTCCCAAGTTCGTGCCGCCAACCGTTATCGGGGTCGATGACTGGGCTTGGCGACGCAATCAGCGCTACGGAACCCTAATCTGCGACCTGGAGCGCCGCCGGACCATTGCACTGTTGCCGGATCGCGAACCGGCGACCGTCCAGGCCTGGCTGGAAGGCCAACTCCAGGTCAGCACTGTCGCGCGGGATCGTGGCGGTGGCTATGCGATAGCAACCGCCAAGGTGCTGCCGAACGTGACCCAGGTCGCCGACCGTTGGCACCTGATGGAGAACGCCAGCCGTGCCTTCCTGGACGCCGTCCGTAAGTCGATGAAACAGATCCGCGCGGCGGTGGGCGCCACCACCATCGATCCCGCCTTGCTGACAGCGGCAGAGAGGCTGCAGGACGATGGGTACATCCGCCGTGAGGAAACCAATGCCGCCGTCCAGCGACTGTCCAAGGAAGGCATGCCGATCCGGGAGATCGTCCGCCGGACGGGCCACAGCCGCGGCTTGGTGCGGAAAATCCTGCGCGGCCAGCGCTCAGACATCTTCCGTACTCGGGAAAGCTCCCTTGAAGTTCATCTTCCCTGGCTGGACCAGCAATGGGTGGCAGGGCTGCGCAATGGCGCCGATCTCTGGCGCCGTTTGCAGCAGCATGGATTCCGGGGCTCTCTGCGCGTAGTCACCGAGTGGGCGACCCGCCGACGCCGGGCTGATCAAATTGGGGCAGAGGCCCTGAGCCGCACGCCGTCGGCTCGAACCATCGCGCGGCTCATGACCTTGGGCAGCGATACCCTGACCAAGGCGGAAACCGTCGTCATCGCTGCCATTGAAGGGGGCGTCCCCGGCTTGGTCGATACCAGGAACATTGTCGCCGACTTCCAGGGGATGATCCGGCGCAAGTCCCTCAGCGACCTCGGGCCTTGGCTGGATCGGGCCAAAGGTAGCCTGGTGGCGTCGTTCGCCAACGGCATCATCAAGGATCGCGCCGCTGTCGCCGCCGCCATCACGTCACCCTGGTCCAATGGCCAAACCGAAGGCCAGATCACCAAGCTCAAACTCGTCAAACGCCAGATGTATGGTAAGCGTCCGGCCTGGTCCGTTATGATGGGGGCGTGACAGCCGCCACCCAGGGCATCAGTTCGGTGATGCGGTTGATCGGGTGGCCATCGGCGATCCTGGCCAGCGCGTCACGAAGATAGGCCTCCGGATCGAGGCCGTTGAGCTTGGCGGTCTCGATCAGGGTGTAGAGGCTGGCCGCGCGCTCACCCCCGGTGTCGCTACCCGCGAAGGTCCAGTTCTTCCGGCCCAGGGCGATGGCACGCAGGCTGTTTTCGGCGCGATTGTTGTCGGCCTCCAGGCGGCCGTCGTCGAGGAAGCGGGTCAGGGCCGCCCGGCGCTTAAGGATGTAGCGGAAGGCTTCGGCCAGGGCCGACTTGCCGGACAGCCGGGTGGCGGCGGATTGAGCCCAGGTGAAGAACTCATCCAGCAGCGGTCTGGTGCGAACGCGCAGGGCACGCCGCTCCTCGGCGGGCTTGCCCCGGGCTGCAGCCTCGATGGCGTAGACGACAGCGATGCGGTCCAACGCCTCCTTGGCCACCGGCGACGCCGTGGCCTGCCACACGTCGAACACCTTGCGGCGGCTGTGGGCCCAGCAAGCGACCTCGATGATTGGCCCGGGCTTGGTCCGGCCGGGCTCGTACAACTCCTCGAACCCGGCATAGCCGTCGGCCTGCAGGAAGCCGGTGTAGCCCCTCAGGTGGTCACGCGGCCGCTCGCCCTTGCGGTCGGGGCTGTAGAAGTAGGCGGCGGCCGGAGGGGCCGTTCCCTGGAAGGGCCGGTCGTCCCGGACATAAACCCAGAGCCGCCCGGTCCTGGTCTTGCCGGTACCCGGCGCGAGCACCGGGACGGGCGTGTCGTCACCGTGGATCTTGTCGGCGGCGAAGACATGGGCGCGGATGCCGTCGACGACGGGCGCCAGCAGCCAGGCGGCCTGGCCAACCCAGTCGGCCAGGGTGGAGCGGTCCAGGTCGACGCCATCGCGGGCGTAGATGGCGCTCTGTCGATACAGTGGCAGGTGGTCGCCATACTTGGCCACCAGCACGTGGGCCAACAGCGCCGGGCTGGGCCGTCCACGGGGGATGGGCAGGTTCGGCGCCGCCGCCTGGCTGATGTGGTCACACCGCTGGCAGGCGTACTTGGGCCGGACATGGCGCAGCACCTGGAAGCGGCCAGGCACATAGTCCAGCACTTCCGTCACGTCCTCGCCCAGCCGGGACATCCCGGCGCCGCAAGCGGGACAGGTGCAACCCGCCGCCGTCCGGGTGTCCGGCTCGTGCATCACTTCCTGGCGGGGCAGATGGTCGGGCAAGGGCCGACGCTTCGGAACACCCCGGCCCTCCTGAGCCGCTGGGGTGGAAGCCGCATCGGGCGGCGCCGTGACGGCCTCGGCCTGGGCGTCGTCGCCCTCCAGATCCTCCAGTTGCAGCTCGAACTGCTCGATCTGCCGGGCCAGCCGTTCCGACGACTGGCCGAACTGCATCCGGCGTAGCCGCGCCAGGTGCATCTTCAGCTTCTCGATCTCCAGCCGCGTCAGCCGGACGGCGGCCTTGGCGGCCCGCAACTCCGCCTGGCAGGCCAGGGCGAAGGCGCGCAGCGCGTCCGGGTCGGACGGAAGATCGGCAGTGTCGAGTGACATGGCCCATCTTACCAAACGCCCGCCCAACCTACCAGAATCCAAGCGGAATCAAGGCCTCACAGCAAGCTGGGCGCCACCGTCGCCTCCGGCACCACGGTACGCCGCCAGTCGATGCCTTCGATCAGCAGTGCCAGTTGCGCCGGGCTTAGCACCAGCCCGCCGTCCACGATAGGCGGCCACACAAAGCGGCCCTTCTCCAGTCGCTTGGCGAACAGGCACAAGCCAGAGCCATCCCAGTACAGTGCCTTCAGGTAGTCGCCCCGCTTGCCCCGGAACAGGAACAGATGGCCGCTGAACGGGTCGGCCCTCAGCACCTGCTGCACCTTGGCCGCCAGGCCGTCGAAGCCGTTGCGCAGATCAACCGGACGGCAGGCCAGGTGGACCTTGGTGCCGGGCGCCACGCTGATCAAAGTGCTGCCTTCAAGGCCCGCACCACCCGCGACAGCGCCTTCTCGTTGACGGACGTGTCCACCCGCAGCCGCACGCCGCTGGGAAGCTCGACCTCGATCAGGCCCGAACGACTCCGTTCCCAAGGAACCACCGCCTCCGCTTCAGGCGGTGGGCTCTCTGCGTCCGCGACAGTCCCCAACGGCAGGAACTCCAACGGTGCCTCAGACCGAAACGCCGCCGCTGCCTTCTGCGCCGCCCGCCAGTTGTAGATCAGGCTGCGGGGAAGGCCGTATCGCTCCGCCACCACCGGCACTTTGCCGCCCGCCGCGTCAACTTCGGCCAGCAACGCCGCCTTCTCTTCCGTCGTCCAGCGCCGCCGACGCGCCAGCAGTGTCGCCCCCGCCACGTTCCCTCCTTCTGGACCCCTCCAGAAGGAATCCCGACGGCCAAGCTTCCGCAGCCATCGTCAAAGGCGCAACACGGCCAAGGCCGGACGCTTACGATGTATGGCCGCGGAAAGCTTGACCTACTCCAGGCCCGCGTCATCGGTGCCGAATGATCTGCCCATCATCAAGTTTGCGTCAGAGCCCTTATTCCATGCCGATTCACAGCCAAAGGCTTTGAGGTGTTGCCCAAGTGCTGGATTGTCGAGCGCACCTTCGGTTGGCTGGGGCGCTGCCGCCGTCTCGCCAAAGACTTCGAGAACCTGTCCCGGATGTCTCTGGCATTCTTGCGCCTAGCCCTGATCCGGCTCCTGCTGTGCAGGATCGCAAGACACAGAAAATCATAGGGAACTTCGCGGACGGGCTCTTAGCGTGGCCTTGGCAGGAGGTTTTGGTTGGATCCCGCTTCACGCGCAATCGATCAAATCGATGGTGGGGATCACTGATAGCATATCCCTTCACCCAGTGAAGCGGTTGATCGCGAATTGATCACCTGGGCTTATGCCGTATGCTTGCCCAAACTCCGGGAGTTCTCAGTTGGATACCCTCACGCCCGAGCAGCGTCGCTTCACCATGAGCCGTGTCCGTAGCAGGAATACGGCGCCGGAAATGGTGGTACGGCGCAGTCTGCATGCGGCGGGTTTTCGATTCCGGTTACATCGGAAGGGACTGCCAGGTCGGCCCGACCTGGTGCTTCCAAAGTATCACTCCGTCATATTCGTGCATGGTTGCTTCTGGCATGGTCATGAATGTCCACGCGGCCGCCCACCTGCCACGCGTACCGAGTTCTGGGGGACGAAGATCGCTGGCAATCGGACCCGAGATGCAGCAGCCAAACTAGCGCTCCACAACGCCGGTTGGCGTGTGCTGACCATTTGGGAATGCGGCATCACCGGTCCGGTCCGACAGGAGTTGGCTGCGCTTGTCGTACTTTGCGCCAACTTTCTAATAGGAACAGCACCAGAAGCGGAAATAAGCGGCGACTGGGCACACCCCCCCAAAAAAAGCAGCGAAAACGAATAAGTGGCGGCGAGCCAGGGCTGCCCTGCGCCTGCTCCATGATGGCGCTTGAGCATCCCTTGATGTAGCGCCGGCCGCCCTTAGGGGGCTTTGAAGCGTACGCGAGCTTCCGGCCGGTCTTCGCGCAAGAAAACAAATTCGCGATGGTACTTCAGGTACACGGCCTGCCCGCTTGTGAACAGACCTACGCTTTCTTCCAGTGCCGAAGTCAACCCAAGCCGCTGAACATCGGCAAAGGCTAACAGCGGGGAAACAAGTATGCGGCCGTCATCTTGGAAGCTGATGAGGCCGCGGTCGAAAAGCCGGTCGATATGCGGTACGAGCATTAAGCCGTTGTTCCCGTCGAGCCGCTCTGTTCCCGTTGTGCAAGAGCGCCAAGGTTTGATGTGGCTCGCGGTGAGCAGATCGGGATTTGAGATGCCGGTGATGCGGCACGCTTTCTCCATGACCGACACGTTGGCACGGAAACGGCCTTGACCACGCCTCGCCTTGACCTGCTCCAGCCTTTCCGTCTCCGCAATCGTAAGATCTTGGGTGATGGCCCGTTCCGCCTCATCGTCGAGGGCCTCGACCAACTGTTCGAACGACCGGTTCTCGCCGGCCTGCACAGCTTCGAGCGCGAGACCGGCGCGACCAAGGATGGTCTCAATAACGGCACGCTCTACCCGCGCCAAATAGGCCTTCTGGTTGCCAGTGCCTCTGATGGCGTTGAAAGGCGAATGTTTGCGCGGCAACAGAGGGGCCAACTCGTCCGCAAGGTCTCTTGGTCGCACAGGTTGCGAGAGCGGCGTCCATCTTATGGGTAACCACCAACCGTCCTGTGCCCAATACGCTCCAGACGCACCAAAATGCCCAGGCTTGGGTGCTGTAACGCAGTGTGCCTCTACCACACCAACATGTCGAATCCATGTGTTTGCGAATGACAACACGACGTCGCCTGGATTAGCTATCCGCATGTTCTCGTAGAATTGGCTACGTGCGCCGTTATTTTCCTGCTTGGGAGACCATAGGTAACCACCACCGATTTCCTGACGAACCGTCTGCTTGTGATTAACCCACCAATATTGAGGCATGCTCCGATCCTGGATATAAAACCAGCTTCCGGCGGTCGACCATCGCTATCAGCCGCTCAGCTTTACGTGATCCATGCCGATCCGTGACAGGTGTTGCCCGGCCAATTGCAGGAAGCGGCTAGCGTTCTGAGGACGGAGCTGGCCGATGACGGCAAAACTCTCAGCTGTCAGCGCCGGCTGTCGGGCACCATCCAACTGGATTCGTGACGCGGAGAACATCAAATTACCGTCCGCGTCAGTTGTTAGAGTGCTGCTCTCGGGCAGAAAGAGGAGCTCCCAAATAACCTGGTTGACACCTGGCGACTCGATACAGAACGCCCTCTCACGGATCACCTTCTCCTGATCCAGGGTTTTTATGAAGACATGACGTCCTTGAGTGGCCTTCTTCAATGCATCACTCAGTTGGCTCGTTTCGTGCAGTCGTAGGGCAAGCATCGGCATGGTCGGAAAGAGACCATGGAGCCACGTCTGATCCTTGTGCGCCTTTCTGGCAACCATGTCGCATGACGGTGAGGCGCAAACCCAGAACTCATCCGTGTCGCCCTTATGGAACACGGTGCCCGTCGTGATGTGTCGTCTAGGACGGGGCTCATTGGAAAGATAATAATTCAGGGCGAAGCCCACCTTTTCCTTTGCAGGCCTAAACGGTGGCGCGCCCAGTTGGATAGCGGCGTCCCACGTCCGGTTAGGAGTGGGAGGCTCGCTCCAACCAATCTCCTCCAGCTTTTCCCGAAAAACCGATGTTGCCATCGTCCGTAGCGCTTCATCGTCTCCGATGCGCCGTCTCAGCGTATCCACCAGCTTGTCGATAATCGTCTCCACCGAAGCCCAGACGCGACGCTCATCTGGTGGCACTTCGCTGCCGAGGCCTTCGAGCATAAAATACGATAAACCCGTGCGAATGAGCGGTTCCTTCAAGTTTAGCTCATCCGTAGCAAGCGCTTGTAGTTCCAGCAGATTCTGGATTTCCGAGCCGATCACTTGGATCAGACTGGGCTTCCAGTCCAGCAAGGCCGCATCCAGCGTAGCCAACAGGCCATCGGGATCGTTTTCGTCGTTTATATCCTCCTTAGCCTTCTGGGCCACGGCAACAAAGCAGTTGCCAGCTTGAACCCAGCAGAGTCCTTCTTCCTTGTCATATCGGCCGGCCACTTCTTTTCCTGGAGAGCCATAGTCGGTTCTGAGTGCTCGTCGCATAAAACGGTGGATCAACGCGTCGGTAAAAGGTGTGATTGCCGGCTTGGGGACGCCGAGGCCTTCAAGCTCGTTGCGGAATTGTTCAGCGTCGGCGTGTTCTTTCCATCCCTCTTGTCCACGAGTGATGTAGGCCCGGACCAGACTGATTGGTGGATCACTCAATTGATCGCCGATTTTGTCCCACAGCTCCTCTAGAGCTTCTCTATTGGGAGCCTGTGCGAAGATGACCGATTCATCATCTTCCCATCCTCGGCGCAGACGGCCAGCAAGTTCAAGCCAAACCTCAGCCAAATCATGGTGTCGTGTATAAACAATAATCGTATTGAAATGTGCAGATTCGCTGAGTCGTAGGACGACGTCGACCGCCTTTGCTCCGTCTTCTGATCCCGAAATGAGATGATAATCGAGAATTATCAGATCACTTTTCTTAAAGCGATCAACTCCAAGATCAATATTGGCGACGTCATTCTCAACGTCACAAATCATTTTGCGCTTATGAAAAGACTGATAGAGCCGAAGAGCCTTTTTCTTTTCAGAAAAATGCTTCGGCCCTTCACCAAGGGCGTCCTTATAGGTAGGGAACTGGTCATCGATAAGAAGGACGCTTTTCAAGGCTCTGCTATTGAAAGAGCCCAGAACAGCTGACTGGTACGCGCTAAGATGCGACATTCAAGATACCCTTGAACTCGATAATGAAATTCGCTCCCGGAAGGACGTGGGGGTCTTCCTCACGGGCATAGCGTATTTGGTGACCCGCCACAGCAAGATTGGCCCGGGCTAAATAGAGTCCAATTCCACGCCCCGAGCGCTTCTTGGTGAAGAAAAGCTCGAACAGCCGGTGCAGGTCGTCCACATCGACGCCCGGGCCGCTGTCTGCCACCACCACCAGACCGTCCACTAGGTCTAGCGTTATTCGTCGATCGATTGCCTGAGACGCCCAATACACCGCGTTGTTCACGAGATTGATGTACACCGGGTATATTCTTGATGGAACATCAGAAATCGTCAAGCCGCGAAACGCGTCGGTAATGGTCAACGTGATCCGGTTGCTGGATATAGATTGAGCAAAAAACTCGCCAAGGTAGTCGGCAATCTGACGGCCGGTGATCGTTTCCCGTGCCCGGTAGCCCGCGACCTTAAGGGGGGAAAGAAAACGCAGCCGCTCCGTCAGGGCGTGGTGAGCGTCGTAGGCGAGCTTAAAGGCGGTGGATCTGCGGATTTCATCAGGAAGTCGGGAAAGGTTACGACGCACTTCCGCATCCAACGTCTCCAGTTCATGCCCGATGATCTCGACGGTAATGCCGACCTGGGCCACTGCATTCAGATCGTTGACCTTGTCTTCCAAAATCTGCCGATCATCATCCACGACCGCCAACGCGCTGTCCAGGTCAATGCCCTCGGCCAGTTGCTGGAGCGACTTGACCAACGGCTCATAGGTAGAAGCAAATTCCTCTTCAAGATCCATGCGATGCCTGTCTAACAGGTTCAGCATTCTCACCAGAGAAAGACTTTCTATGTCTTCCTCTAACAAGGGTCGACTGAGCTGGTAATATTTCGCTCGGTCCTCCTCAGCCCGCTGACGCCAGATTCCTCGGAGCGCTTCGATCTGCTGATCGGCCTCCTTCATGTAGCCATCTACCCGGTTAGCCAGCGTGGCTTGGTGGCTGCTGAAGGATCGTGTCAGCACTTCCTTTGGATCTGTAGGACCGAGTTTAGCCTGCGCACCAGCCAGGAGCTTGGACGCTCGATCAAGTTCCGCCACAAAGGCTTTATACTGGTCCCGGTATTCTCGGTAGCGCTCCTCGACGTCTCCGAGCTTTCCGCCCGCGGCGGGGGGCTTCAGCACCAGCCTTTCCTGCACAATGTCCTGAAGACGCGCCGCCGCAAGAGCGACCTTTTCTCGATCCCCGAGCTTGGTAGCTTGTTCAAGTTCATGGGCAAGCTCTACAGCTTCCGTCAACCGGCTATCCAATGCTCCCCGCTGCTTGCGAAGAAAACCCTTTAAACCAACTTTCCGCTTGGTCCTGGCTTTCTCTGCCGCGGTTCTAGCGGCTACGTTCCGAGCCATCAGTTCTGGCAATATTTCATTGCGTAGATCGGCATCCGATCCGATGTATTTGAAGGCAACTTCAATGAGAAGACCTGATACCAACGCCTTCATTTCCCGAAAGGCGCGATTGTCTACAAGACCTTCACGACCAGCTTTATCCCGGAGACTGGGGTTTTGCCCCCTAGAAATAGCGACCCGGCCAAAACTTCTCCTATGAGACCAATAATAACGACCAGCATGTCTGCCACGACGCTCCTCAAGCTCGAAGACGTCAGATTCGGGGCGGCCATAGGGCATGACCCGCAATCCGTCACGGTAAAAGGTGATGCCCGCGTGCTTGTCTTGCTGTTGCTTAATGATCGCGAGCTGATTAGCCGTGTGGGTCGTTTTGAGGGGGTCTTGTTCCGCCGCAGCGATACAGAACCGGAAAGGGCCCAAACGATCTCGGCCGAACTTCGGAGGAGGGCGCTTTGGAACGTATGTTCTCTCCCCAAGATCTCGGCCGAAAGCCTTTATACGACCACGAAAAACCCCGTCTTCATCGAATTCACCATCGACCACATGCTCAAGAGCCCAGAGATCGTCGAACCCAAAGACGTCGGTGTCACTTGCGATCCGACTCGATCTGCTTCCCGTATAAAGAAGCACCTCATAACTGAAATCCAATTTATTGGAGCTGTATGGATCGGTGAAGCCGCTTAACGTCTGCCGCCACCGCTCCCGAACCGCTTCTATTTCTTCATTTTGGACGTCGGGCCGTGTCCACTGAGCAAGTTCATAGTGGACGCCCAACAGGAAAAAGCCGGTCCCATGCTCCGCCAAGCCCGCGAAAACGGGCCATTCATTCAGATGCCGCTCACCGATCGGCAGTTCCGCCCAAGCTTGGGCAATTGCGTTCTTAGTGGTGTAAGATCCATGAGATTGTTCGAATGCGTCGAATCTTTGCCATGCGGCAGAAAGACGACGTCCGCGTTCGTCATCCGCCCCACCAAGATTTGATCGAATGAGATCAATCATCGCGGGCAGTCGTTCCATTAGGTCGGATGGCGCAGCGAATTCCTCGACCGGAATGCGAATGTCGTCCAAGTTGAGGTAGGGATTCTCAAACAGACGCCAATCGACGAGAACAGCCGCAAATGGTGCACCAGCTTTTTTGGATAAGACCAGTGCCGCAGGCGCGAGGTATGCGGCGGACAGACGGCCAATACCTTTCTCGCCTTGTCGCTCGCGCGGCGTCAAGCCGAAGGTTTCGGCGGGAACCGAGGAGTCGGAGAACTTCGACTCCGTGCCAAGTACTAACCAGCGTTCGGTGAAGTCGTCGGCGCTCATGCCGCAGCCGTCATCAACCACCGCCGCCACTTCTGGGGCACCGTCGAAGATGTAAAGCCCCACATAGCTGGCATAAGCGTCGTAGGCGTTCTTCCAAAGCTCGCTAACCGCCGTCGGGGCGTCGGCGATCTGCCCACGTCCAAGATGATCGACCGTACGGGCACGGGTCTGGAACGCAGCCTCCCGCATTATGCAGCCTCCGCTGGTGTGTTTTCGCCACACTTGGCGGTGGCTACGACAAATGGCCTCAGCAGCGCCCGCCCCATTTCCACCGGAACGGCATTGCCGATTTGAGCGCCGCAGGACATCAAACCACCCTGAAAAACGAACCAGTCGGGGAACGCTTGGAAGCGTGCCGCTTGGCGGAGCGTGATGCCATGGTGCTCGAATGGATGTACGAAGCGCCCCTTGGAAGGGTTTATGCAAGCCGTGGTCATTGTCGGACCTGGCACTGAGGTATTGATTCGACCGTACACGTCGTTATGGCCGTCGTGGCCGTCGTGGCACGGCAGCGTACAATTCGATTGATGACGGGTGCCGCCATCAAGTGGAGTACTAGCGAAACGCTGTACCATCTGCGGGCTGGGATTCATGTAACGGCTGTTGGGATCTGGCTCCGGCGTGGGGACAGAAAATACTTCAGCCGCGACCCGCCAAGAAGGAAGGCCGTTGCGCTCTCCTTCAACATCACCGGGCGCTCGGTGGCTCGGCGCTGGTGGCCACGCAACCTCCGGCAACGCGACGTGCGTGTCCCGTCCCAGTAGAAAGACTCGTTTGCGATTCTGGGGCACCCCAAAGTCCCTGGCGTTCAGCAAACGCGGCGTCTCCACCGCATAGCCGATGTCCACCGCCTTTTCGTAGAAGGCCCTCAGGTACTTTTCATGTCGGGGCCAGAGCAGGCCGGGAACGTTCTCCACCAGAAAGAACTTAGGCCTTAGCGCCGCCACGAACTCGAAATAACGCAGCAGTAGCCGATTACGAGGATCGTCGATCCCGACGTTTTTCAAACGGTGCGTAGAGAACCCTTGGCATGGCGGTCCACCAATAAGGACGTCACACGCCCCGGGGACTAAACCCACGTCATCCATCAAGCGGTGAGGGTCGACCTCCAAAATATCTTCTTCGAACAGTTTGGGGCCGCCGACAACCGGATCGACTAGATTTGTTCGATAGGTTCTACACGCATCTTTGTCCTTTTCCACTGCGGCGATGACTTGCAGACCAGCCAGCGTGGCACCGAGAGAAAAGCCACCAGCACCAGCGAACAAATCGACTGCGACCAAGTCAGAGCGTGGGCGTATCGTAAGAGAGGACACGTGCTCAGGAAGGGCGACTACGCTCATTTTTCAGATACAGCCATGCTACAAGATGCTCCCACCCCACGTCAGGAAACCGGGCGAAAATCGACTTTATAGAGTTGAGAAACAATGGGCTATAATCTCTTGCTCGCAAACGGCTTCGACCTCATCATCTAAGCGTAAAAGTTGCATATTGGCTGAAGATACTGCCATAAAATGCAGCGGGACGATACGCTCTTGCGGGCTCCGCTGCAGAGAAACGGCACGACGGTCAAAATCAGGTACATACTATTACGGAGCTGAGGGGCAAGGGCGCCCTTGAGCAGCAATACGCCGGTTATCCGATGGGCAGAAGCCAGCCGTCCACTTGCCTCTCAGGTATGAAGGGATTCGCCGCCGGCATATTCGGCAATCACCTTGGCGTTTGAGCCGATGCTGTAAGCTCGGTGTTCGGCTATGACCCTACTCCTGCGAGGCCTGACATCACCGTCAATCTTTTGCCACCCGCGGTGTCCACCCCAAGGGGCACACTCCACCACCTGAGGCGCCCCTGCTCCCGGTCCATACAACAGGCGCGGGTAAGCGTCGTCTGACGGCTGCGGCCGGTTCCAGTTGATCCGCGCGCGGCTCAGGGCATTTGGACGATGTTCCAGGGCAGCAGGTCGGTGATGCGGTTGATGGGGTGGTCGGCGATACGGTCGAGCACGTCGCGCAGGTAGGCCTGGGGATCGAGGCCGTTGAGCTTGACGGTCTGGGTGATGGTGTAGATCGCGGCGGCCCGTTCCCCACCGGCGTCGGAACCGGCGAACATCCAGTTGCGTCTTCCGATGGCCAGGGGCCTGATCGCCCGTTCGGCGGCGTTGTTGGAGAGCTCCAGCCGGCCGTCGTCCACATAGCGCGTCAGCGCCGTCCACCGCGAGCGGGCGTAGCGGATGGCCTTGGCCAGGTCGCCTTTGCCGGGGATGCGCAGCAGCGTGGCATCGAGGAAGGCGGCCAGTTCGTCCAGGGCTGGCCGAGCCTTGGCTTGGCGAAGCAGGCTGCGTTCCTCGGCCGACAGGCCGACCAGGGAACGTTCGATGTCGAACAGCACCCCGATGCGCTTGAGCATCTCCGCGGCCAAGGGAGAGCCGGTTTCGACGTGTTCGTCGAAGAACTTGCGGCGCACATGCGCCATGCAGGCCACTTCGGCGATCCGGCCGCCGTCGTACAGGGCATCGAACCCGCCATAGCCATCGGCATGCAGGTGCCCCGGCGTGTCGTCGGCGTGCAGCACCGATCCGGCCAGCACGTGCTGGGCAATCGCATTGGCCAAGGGGGCCATCAGGGCTGCCGCCTTGCCCACCCAGTCGGCCAGCAGCGAGCGTTCCAGTTCCACCCCCTCGCGGGCGTAGATGGCGGACTGCCGGTACAGCGGCAGGTGATCGCAGTATTTGGCGATCAGCACATGCGCCAGCAGCCCGGCGGACGGCAGGCCGCGCTCGATGGGCAGCGACGGCATCGGCGCCTGCACCATACCCTCGCAGCACCGGCACGACAGCGCCGGGCGGACGTGGCGGATCACGGTGAAGCGCGCCGGGATGTAGTCGAGCACCTCGGTGACGTCCTCGCCCACCTTGCGCAAGGTGCTGCCGCACGAGGGACAGGTGTCGTGCGGCGCATGCACGATCTCGGTACGCGGCAAGTGTTCCGGCAGCTTGCGCCGGCCAGCCCTGGCGCGGGCCTCGGGCGCCTCCGGCAGTGCCGTCGGCAACAGCTCGGCGCCGGCCATCGTCGCTTCAGCGGCGGTTGTGGCTTCCAGGTCCTCCAGCGACAGCTCAAGCTGCTCGATCTCGCGGGCGATCTTCTCGGAAGACGAACCGAACTGCATCCGCCGCAGACGGGCCAGTTGGATCTTGAGCTTCTCCATCTCCAGCGCCTTGGCCACCAGGCCCGCCTTGGCGGCGGCCAGTTCGGTCTCGCTGGCCTCACGGCGCCGGCGCTCAGCCTCCAACTCCGCAGCCTGCGCGGCAATGATCGCGCGCAGCGCCTCGACCTCATTGGGCAATGGAGCGGGCAGCGGATCGGCGATGGACGACATGGGCCGATTCTACCGGAAGGGCGCCACCCCGAGGAGGACCGATCACGTCATCGCGCCGATCACCGGCGAGCGTGGCAGCCCGGACTCACCCCGCCGTCTCCGGACGCCAGGGTCGCTGCGGAGCACGCCAGTCCATGCCTTCAAGAAGCATCCCGAGCTGGGCCGGGGTGAGAGCCGCCACTCCCTCGCGGCTGATCGGCCACACGAAGCGGCCTTTCTCCAGGCGCTTGGCGAACAGGCAATAACCCTGGCCATCCCAGTACAGCACCTTCACCAGGTGCCCGGTCACGTGACATAGTGCATCCCTCTGCTTAGAAGCCCGGTAGCTTGACCGACTTATCCTCCTGGAATCGCTTATAGAACTTTGGCCTTCGGGCTGCGATTTCCCGTGCGCCTGTCTTGACGACGTCGGTTTCAAGCGCGGCTGTCGGGATCTGCCACGGCGCCGAGAACATGAGCTGTGTTGCGGGCAGGATACCCTCTCGGATTAGCTTATGGACCGAACCGACGCAGATTCCGAGGCGGGCTGCGGCCTGTTCGGCGCTGATCGTCTCTTCGCCTCGTGACTTCGGATCGAATGGTGCGATCCCAAGCCGTTCGCGCATCTCCCGGACCCGCACGGCTGTCCATGCTTTTCCATCGGGCGGCTTGCAGTGCATCCGGTTCATCGTCACCGCAACTTCCCGATCCGGCCATTGCCCGCCTAGCCTTCGCATGGCCTCCAAGGCATTGGGCTGGCGGTCGGCGGTATGGCGTCCGGTTTTAACGCGCGACACGCGCAGTTCGGTGTGACGGCCGCCTTGCCAATGAATGGTGACCAAGGCCTCGTTGGTCGTCTCGTCGAGGTCGAGGATGACCTCGCGGATGAGGATGTGCGTGATCCGCTGCTTGGTCCGCATGTCCGTACCTGAAGCGTTCCAGGTGGCGGGCAAGTCACGAGCCAAAGACATGAGCGCCGCACGATCGACCTTTGGACGAAGCGCCGAGGCGACGTCGTGCTTGGCAAGGCGCTCTTCGAGATGGTCGACACGCTCAAGCGCCGTATTCCAGCGCGTCTCGAGTTCACGTGCGACCAATCGCTTGGCGGGATCGACCAGCTCATACCGTCGGGCGGCCATGGTGGCCTCGTAGCGCGCTTCTTCGAGTTCCCGGCAGAGGGCCTGCCGGATCTCCGCATCCGCCTTCTCGGATTGATCGGCAGCCTGGATGGCCGCCTCGACCGCATGCACGGAGACCGCCGCGACGATCTCCGCGGCAACGGCACGATCGACGCGGACGCCGCCGATGCCGATGCACAGCCAGCCGCCGACGTGACTGTCGTCACCCCGGCAGTGATAGCGATGGGCATGGCCGGATTGCGAGCCATAGAACACGCGCATCGTGCGGCCGCATCGCCCGCAGCGCACCAGGCCGGTGAGCAGCGCCCGGCCACCACGGGCCGATTTGCGATCGGTCCGGCGCTGCATGTGGGCGTTCTCGTGGATCAACTTCTGGTTCGCCTCATACTGCTCCCAATTGATGTATCCGGGATGATGGTCCCGGAGCAGGACGTTCCAGCTTGCCATCGGCTTAGAATGGCCGGTGGTCTTGCGAGCACGACCATCGACGACGCGAGTGCGCTGGGTCGTGCGACCGAACACGTAGGCTCCAGCATAGGCCGGATGCGTCAGGACCTGCCGCACCGTATGGTATGCGGCGGGCCGCCAGTCGAGCTTGCAAGCGCTGCGATTGTTGCGCCTGGTAACCGGAAGTTGCAGCGCCTGATCCTGCGCCCATAGCAGCACCTGCCGCGCGCTGCCAAGTTCCTGGAACTTGGCGAACAGCAGCTCGATGACGCCCCTGACCCGCTCATCGGGATCCATCTCGATCTGGCCGATCTCGTTCCAACAATAGCCCGGCGGCAAGCTACACTGCAGTTCGCCTCGCAATGCCTTGGCGTCGCGCGCCGCAATCCCGCGCTGACGCAGAAGGCTCAGCTCGTATTCCGACATGGTTCCCTTCAGACCCAGCAGCAGGCGGTCATTGACCAGGCGAGGATCGTACGTCCCGTCGGGATCGATCACCAGTGTTCCGGCGAGCGCGCAAAGATCGATTAGATGGTGCCAGTCACGTCCGTTCCGGGCGAGGCGTGACGCCTCAATGCAGAAGACGGCGCCGACCGAACCGGCGCACACCTGTGCGACCAGTTTCTGGAAGCCTGGCCGCTCGACTAGCCCCGAGCCGGAACGGCCCAGGTCGTCATCGATCAGCGCGACCGTGGTGAAGCCGAGCGACCGCGCCGATTCGGCGAGCGCATATTGCCGCCTTCGGCTCTCTGTATTCTCCATGACCTGGACCAATGTGGATTGCCGGACGTAGACAACGGCACCGCGGCTGAGGTGATCAGGCGTGATCTTCGGCTGCATCATCATTCTCCCGATCGACCTGTAGGGCCTTGTTTTGCTTGCTGAGTGCTTCGAGAAGGAGATCGGCCAACGCCTGAAGAAGCCCCTCCGGCGGGGTCGGCGCCAGAGGCGTTCTTCCTCCGTGACCGAGATCGAGGACGAGTTGATTGCTGGCTTGGCGTCTCATCTGACCCCTCCATGTTCGTCGAGGGAATCGATGATCCGCCTGCCACCTGCTTGGCCGAATGACTGTCGAGCACAGCTCGCAATTCGTTCAGGTGAACAAGGCCGACTTCCGGCGAGCCAGGCGACATAGCCGCACAAGCAGCGGCATCGGCCATCCAGGCGGGCAACTCGCGCGAAAGGCCCGGTTCAACCTCGATATACAGGATCTGTCGACTCCGCTTGCCGCACCGTCCGTAGACGCGCAGGCGCTCGCCATGGAGCGGATGCCACGGATATTCCACGACGATAAATTGCGATCGGTATGCTGAATGACGTGGGGTGTTGCATGCCTACTTCAATGCGACAATGGTCATATTTGGTTTTGTAATTCGAAATTTTGCCTCCTCCCCTGGTAAGTGCGACATGAAAAAAAATTAAATGCGACGACGATTCCGTTCGTGGGACGTGATTTTTGACGGTGTTCGGATTTTTCTGGGTCGCGACCTTAGCGGCCTGGTGATCGGTCGCTGAGGGGAGAAATCCTGTCGCATTTTGGGGGTCAGCCCTGGTCAATTTGACTTGGGGATACGACATGTCAAATACTGTAGCATATCCAAATTTACCATTTGTAATCAATACGTTGACTGTGCGTGTGTGATTCGTCTTTACCACCCCTCCTTATTAACGCTTTTGTTAATAGGGAGGGGTGGTAAAGATGATTTCGGCTTGTGGCGATCAGCCCGCAGGGGAGGTCCTGGCTGTTTGGATTGTTTGGCGGCCAAACTACGCTGGTCCCAGAGGCTACCCTGCAATCATCGCTTGATGGTGATGGGTACCAGGGCCAGGGTTAATCCCGATCATAAGCCTCGGCCCATGGCCGGTCAGGTTCCGGTCACGAACTTCCAGCCGTCGTCGTACTTGGTGAGGACGGCGCTGGCGTCAGCCGGCTCGGTCATGCCCTTGATGTTCAGGCCCGTCTTGGCCCACGCTGGCGCGTCGACGATCCGGTAGCGGTATTCGACATCGGCGGTCCCGTCTTTCTCCTGATAGTGGATGATCTCCGCGACCTGCCTGCGCCCGTAACAGAACCCGCCCTTTCCCCAGATGCCGGCGGCCTTGCCTTTTTCGGTCAGGTTGATCTCAAGCCGGGGCATGAAGCTCTGGCCGAAGCTTTCCGCGACGGTGATATCCCCGTCCTTTTGAAGGGCCTCGTAGACCACCAGGTCGTCCGAGGACTTTTCGACGCGGATTGGGAAATGGATGGTGTCCATGTTGGCGAACGCCAGGCACATGGGCGCCCCGATCCCGGCGTTGATAGCCTTCTCAAAATCGCCTTTGGGGCCGCAGGCGGACAATCCGAGCAATACCGCGGTGCCCAGGATGGCTGGGAAATGCTTGTGCATTTAGCTTCCTTCCAAAATGTTTTGTTCAGCGAGCGCCGTGTTCGAAAACCGGTGATGGTTCCCAGTTGCGTCGACGCTGCGGTGGTTGGGGGCGAAAAAGGGCGCTGTTTGTGGTCCGCAGTGCCGCGCCGCTTGCACATGCGATGGGATATTTGCTGCCAGCGCGGTCACCCACGCATCGCCGCTACCACGGCATTCAGCAAATCGTGCGCGACTTCTGCGGTGAGGCCGCCGATGAGCATCGTCCGCTTGTCGCTGCTCTTGGGTCTGATCTCCACGCTTACAGACCGTGTCCCTTCCGGCTCCACCTTGAACAACTTTCCGGCTCCGTTTTCCTCGACAGTGAACCGCGCCATCTCGGCTTCCCCATTTTTGATCGACAGTGTGTACGCCCACCCACCGGCGCCCGACGGTGGGTGGCTGTCCGTTCAGAATACATCATAACCCAACAGTTGGGTACTCGCAGTTGGAGTTTTTGGTTCACTCACCTAGCCCTCCCTTGGTGACGTTGGAGGTCGGGGTGGCACGCGAACAGTTCAGAGACGATTATCGAAAGCTGCTGCAGACGCTGGTGGCTCGGCGCAAGGCGGCCGGCGTGACGCAGGAGGAGGTCGCCCGCCAACTCGGGATCCGGCAGAATGTCGTATCCAAGTACGAGCTAGGCGAGGTGAGGTTGAACGTCGTGGAATATGTCCGCTATTGCAGGGCGATTGGGCTCGATCCAGGCGAACTGCTGGCCGGGGTCGGGCATTTCTGAGCACATTCTTGGCTACGAGGCCATTCTGCTCGGTCGGACTTTGTGTACCGTCACGGGCTGAATGTAAGCTTCATCCGCTGACTGCGACGCGCAGGTTGGATGACCTGAATGCCAGTTTACCCATGATCGTCGATCTCCCGTAAATCTACGGTGACGAATTGGCGGAACTATTGCACAATCCTAATTAGACTTCGCCTTTCAGCTATAAATTTAGCCGCATCTCCAGATTCGATGAATTCGAAGGCCCTTATCTTCGCGTCGAGGACGGTAGGGTATTTCATTACCCCCTGAACATTACCGATTTTAAGCCGGTAATGGCCTTCGTAAGGTGATATTTGGACCAGGATCCGGTCGCGGATCATTGCCATGTCGCCTGCCACTGTGACTTTCCACTTGGGCGAGTCAACGAAGCGCCTTTTCTTTTCACGCTCCTTGATAAGGTTGGCGTGGTGCTCCCCGGCGTCGGTGGTGGCGGTGAGCGCGTCGCAGCAGTCCGTTCCGACCCCCATGGCGCCCCAGGAGGGGTGACCGACGGCGTAGATGTATCGAATTTCGGTGCCACAGAGTTCACAGCTGCCGCAGAGGCTGCCGAGATCATCCACCCCGAAAAGCGACCAACCCGTCTTGGGCATTGCGATGCCGTGCTCCGCCGCATGGCAGCCTTTGCAGAGGGTTTCACAGTCACCATACGGGTATTCCCAGGGCAGTCGACCTGAGACGTAGGCCTTGTGATGGACCTGCAGCACGGCGCCATCGGCCCGGCCGCGACGGCATCGGACACAGCAGGCGCCATCTAATTTGATGACTTCCTCCCGGTAGAGGTGCCATCGGGCATGACTGTAGGGCTTCATGGTCATCCTTCCGCCGCGTCCGGCGGAACCTGCTGGGAAGGCAGGTTCCGCCTGAGCGTCGTTCCGTTCACTGCAGTGTCTGTGTCCGGGCTTCGTGGAGGGTGGCGTTGGTGATAGCGATGATCTCGGCGGCTGAAGCCGTCTCCCGGGCCAGAAGAAGGCCAGCCACGTTCTGGACCGCGCCGTACCACGCGTAGAGCAGGACCCGCACCTTGGCGTACTGGGTGTCCAGGATGGTCGCCACTTGCGCCGCGATCTGCGGATTGGAGCTCAGGAGGCGTGGTACGGTGTCGGTCGTCACTGGCCCCAACCAGGTCAGATGATCACCCAGGCCGTGGGAGGTTAGCATCTGGGTCGCCAGTACGGTCGCGAGGGCCAAGTCGCTGTCCCCGTTGCCCCCCGCGCCGGTGCTGGGGGCGCCGAGCAGGAGTTCTTCGGCCGCCCGGCCGGCCAGATGAACCTGGATGAGGTCCAGCAGGTCGTTCCGCCTTAAAACCTCGCCATCCATCCGGTAGTTCACGCCGCCCAGCCCGCCGGCCGAGATGCGGATTGACGCCGAGATCAGCATGCTCGGGCGAAGGACCGCCGCGGCGACGGCGTGCCCCGCCTCGTGGACTGCACAAAGCTGGCGGAGTGCCGGCGTTCTGCGATCCGCAGGGTGAAGTTCCGCTTCCAGGTCCGCCGCGACCATAGGCCTGCCCGCAAGCCGGGCTCGGCGCTTGGCGGTACGTGCCAGGAGTTCGCAGTCCGCGCCGCTGGCACCTTCCATTCGCGCCGCGAAACGGGTCAGATCCAAACCCGGCAGGTGGTCGGGCCCCAGATGGTAACGGAGGATGCCTGCCAGAGCTGCTCGATCGGGAAGTGGGATGTGTACCAGCCGATCAAACCGACCAGCTCGAATGAGGGCGGGATCCAGTAAGGCGGGGTAATTGCAGGCGCCAAGCATGATGACCCCCTGCCGCCCGTGCAACCCGCCTACGTGCTCCAGCATCGCATTCGTGATCTGGCGATTATAACTCTGATTTTGGCCGGGTCTTTCCGAGTGTCGGGCGGTGAAGCTATCCAGCTCATCGATAAAGAACAGGCATGGTGCGGCGCGCTTGGCTTCCGCGAAGGTCGAGGCCATGGCCCGCAACATGTCGCCCTGATGACCCGCGGCCTGCCACTCGCCATACGACGCGGTGATCAACGGCAGGCCACAGCTGGCGGCGAGGGCGCTTGCGAATTGGGTCTTCCCTACGCCTGGCGGGCCGGCTAACAAAAGGCCCTTATCCATCTCATGCCAGGAAAGCGTACCGGCGCGATAAGCGGCAACGTCGCGACGTAGGGCTTCGCCCCATTCCTTCGCTTCATCCATGCCGTGCAAATCCTCTAAACGGGGGCTTGCCGGCAAGCGAACGCGCGCTTTGGCCATCCGTTCCAGCCGGTTGACCCAATCGTCGGGAGATGTTGCGGGTCGCGCCGCCAGCTTCAGGTCCGCGGCGCTCAGCAACGCGCATAATGCATCCGATAGGGTGCGCGCAGGCCGCCGTGCAAGCTGTGCCATCGCCTCGGTCAGAATGGCGCCCGTCAGCGCTGGAACAACCAAGCGGAAGTCTGCCGCTGCCGTGAGACGTGGCGGCAAATCCGCTTCGCTGGCCGCGAGGATGATGACGCCAGTCCCCCGCATGAGTTGGTTGGCGGCCATTGTTTCCAGATGATCGATGGTTGGGCTGCGCGGGGTTCCGTCGCGCGTGGCGACGCTCCAGATGCTGGTGATTTGATGGTCGGGCGCGTCGAGATCGGGAAAACGAGGGTCTTCGACCACGTCGACGGTGCTGCCGGCGGGAAAGTCGTCCTCGCCATCCAGTTCGGTCACGTCTGGGTATGTCAGGGCGCAGGGCAGGGCGCCAACGGTTGAGACCTCACGCCAGGCGAAGCCGTTCAGCGCGTCCTCGACCACGCTTTCCATGGGGGCCACCCAACTGGCATCGGGCGCCACGATGGTGATGGCCACGCCGCCACGGCGAGCGGCGGGTGCCAGGCCTTCAGTACCCACGAACGCAGCCTCCAGAAGGAGCTTTGCGGCGGCCTTCTCCAACATCGGCAGCTTAGGGGGACTCTGCATCGGGGCCGCATACTCATCACGTAGTTCATTCAGCTTTTCCAAAGACATGGCTTCTCCTTGCGGCGGAATGGTTTCGCGCCGTCGATTGGGGTGATGGTCTGATGCGCCTGGATCCCTGGCTACGCCGCTGAAGCGTGGGTTTTTAATTGGATCAAGTGCGCACATGATTGACTGCATATTATGTGCGTACATTATATGCGTTCTGATGTTTGCGCCGTCAAGCAAAATGTGCGCACATGCGTCACATGTCTCGTGGGGCTGGCCTGCGAGTGGGGGGACCCATGAAGAAGACTGAAAATTTCAACATGAGGGTGTCGCCGGAATTCACGGCGACAATTGATGATTGGCGCCGCCACCAGCGCGATATTCCAGCCCGGGCGGAAGCTATTCGACGTCTGGTGGAGCTAGCCCTATTGGCGGAGGAAACCCTGCCTGTCGCGATACAAGTATCTGATTTTTTGAAGAAAATTGAGGGAGGCGGCTTGCTTGAAGATGCTTTGAAAGCCGAGGCAAAGGTTATCGTTGACGCAATCGGTCGCCTTGAAAAAGCACTGCAAGCGATACACGGGGCTCAAGGTCTTACGGACTAACCGGACTGCAGATCAGCGCGACCCGGCTGGTCGCGTTGATTTCTACAAAGACAAATGGTTGCCACCCTGATCGGCGCCTAAGCACCGGATTGCTCCACCGCGCAGTCCCGGCCGCATCCCAGCCAGATCAATTGCCCCCATGGATGAACAAGTGGTCCAGCGCCACCGGCGCCTTGACCCGCTCAATCACCAGCTTGGCCTCAGATGGGGCCAGGTCCCGGCCGTAGCCCGCGCCGATGCTCTTGCCTTCGTGGCCGAATACCTTGTTGATGATTTCCTCGTGCAGATCGGCCCCGCGAAGCGCCTGCCGGAAGGTGTGCCTCAGCGAGTATGTCACCAGCCCAGGGGCCTTGAGCCCCACGTTGGCCAAGTAGCGGTTGGACCACTTGCTCCAGTCGTCGGAGCCTTCCGGTCCCTTGACCATGTCCAGACCTCGGCGCTGTTGGCTTTCCGCCCACTGGCGCAAGCCCATTCGCCACAGATCGGGCAGAACGGGTACCAGGCGCGGCCCGGCCGCTGTCTTGCTGGCGTGCCGGAAGTCGAAGCATTGGATGCCGCCGACATCGACGAACTCCGCCGGCAGGTCGGCGATTTCCTCGGTTCGAGCGCCGGTGAGCAGCGCGATGGCGAAGAACCAGAAGGGCTCATCCCGGTGCTGCAGGCGGCCGGGCTGGGAGCGCTTCTTCAGATGGTAGTAGCCCGTGAACAGCGGGCTATCGAACAGCTTGGCCAACTCGTCCAGTGAGAATGCCCGCCGCTTGTCGCGGCTCATGCGTTCATCCCTGGTTTCGGCGCGGGGCTGGACGCCCTCCGCCGGATTGGCCGTCAGGTATCCGGCGGAGACCGTCCAAGCAAAATATCCCCTGAGGTGGCCCACCAGCTTCACGATGGTGTCGCGGGACATGGCGTTCCGACCCGCCCGGTTTATCGGGCGGTCGCGCAGGTGGTCGCAGAACGCTTTGACATCGCCCTTGGTGACGTCGCCCAGCGCCTTGCCCGGGAACAGCTCACCGAACTCGCGGAACGCCTGCTGATGGCTGGCCATGGTCCCGGCGGCAAGGTCGGGCTTGTCGCGATAAAAGGCGTCCATGTGGGCATCCCAGGGTTCCTGGGGTGATGCTGGGGCTGGAAGCGGTAGCG
>NZ_CP022112.1:537500-960000 GCF_000730165.1 Nitrospirillum viridazoti CBAmc
CCGACCGCGTAGCCCGCAACCGCGGCTGGCAGGAAGCGGAAGTGCAGCTGGCTCTGCCCATCTGGCTACCGGGGGAATCCGGCGCCCTTGCCCGCAAGGCGGACGCGGAACGCCAGGTGGCCAGCAGCACAGCCCAGCGGCAGGCCCTGACCGTGGCGGGCGCCGTCCGCGCCGCCGCCTGGGATCTGGCGCTGGCCCGTAGGCTGGAGGCGCTGGCCCAGGACCGGCTGAACCTGGCCATGCGGCTGGAGGCGGACATGGAGCGCGAGGTGGCGCGGGGCGGGGCAGCCCGCCTGGATCTGTCGCTGCTGCAGGCGGAGCGAGCCAATGCCGCCGCTAACCTGGAGGCCAGACGCGGTGTCACAGCGCTGGCCCGCGAGGCGCTGACGGCACTGACCGACAATGGCGACATCGCCGGTGACCTGGCCGAAACCGGTGCCGAAGAGGCGACGGGCAGCGACCCCCGACTGGAGGCCGCCCGGGCCGGTGAAAGGCTGGCGCAGGAGACGGCCAGCGTCTCACGCGTCGCCGACCGCGAGCACCCGGAGGTAGGTGTCATCTATCGCCACAACCGCGATACGTTCGGGGGCCCGCCCAGCGATTATGTCGGCCTGCAGGTCACTGTGCCCTTCAGCGGCCCGTCCTACACGGCGCGGACCCGCACGGCGGAGGCCGACCTGCGTCAGGCGACGGCGGAAAGGGTGATGGTGGAGCGGACGGTGACGGCCGGCGCGCGCCAGGCCCAGGCAGCCCTTACCCATGCCCGGGCACAACTGGCCGCCGAGACCCAGCGCCAGGCCGCCGCCGCCGATCGGGCCGGCAAGATGCAGCGCGCCCGCGCGCTGGGCGAGGCCGCCACCAGCGAGATGGTGCGCGCCCAGCAATCCTTGAACGATGCCAACACCGCCCTGGCCGAAGCGGAGGTGCGGCTGGGACGCGCCCAGTCCGACCTTCTGCAGGCCCGAGGAGTTCTTCCATGAGCCATCCCCCATTGCCCCGGTTCACCGGGCCCGCCCTGCTGGCGTTCACCTTGTTGGCCGGCATCGCCCATGCGCAGGCACCGCAGCAGGGGAACCCTGCGGCACTGCCCCTGACCGACGCACAGGCCAAGGCCGCCGGCGTCGAAACCCGGGCGCCGCAGCCCGCCCCCGATGTGGCCAGCCCCACCTATCCGGCGCGGCTGGACGTGTTCGAGCATTACAAGACCGTCGTCGCGGCACCGGTGCCGGGCATTGTCGACGAACTGGTGGGTGAGGTGAACGACGCGGTGGTGAAGGGCGCCCTGCTCGCCCGCATGCGCAGCCCGGAGATGGCCCAGGCCCAGCGGGACTATCTGTTGGCGCTGGACGCCGCGGCGCTGGCCCAGCGCGAGGCGCAGCGCGACGCCGACCTGGTGGCGGAGGGCATCATCGCCGAACGCCGGCAGCAGGCCAGCCGCAGCACCGCGGTGCAGGCCGACGCCCAATTGCAGGAACGCCGCCAAGCGCTGCTGGCACTGGGCCTGACCACGGCCGAGGTGGAGACCTTGAAGCGCAGCCGCAGGGTGACGGACGAAATGGCCATTCGGGCGCCCGAGGGCGGGATGATCCTGGACCATGGCGCCTTCCCCGGACAGCGCATCGACAGCAGCGTGCCGCTGTACACGCTGGCCAGGCTGTCGTCCCTGTTGCTGGAGGTGCAGGTGCCGGCAGCCGTCGCCGCCACCCTTCACGAGAAAGACAAGGTGCGCCTGGCCGACGCACCCGAGGCTGCCGCCGTGGAATCAATCGGCCACCATGCCGATCCCGCCAGCCAGACCGTGACCGTGCGCGTCCTGGTGGACAACCGGGCGGGCCGCCTGCGCCCCGGCCTGATGACCGCCGCCTCCTTCCTGTCGACGGGGGTGGGAACCGCCTGGGCCCTGCCGCACGATGCCGTGGTGCGGGTGGCTGGACGGCCGACGGTATTCGTCCGCCGGGGCGATAAGGTGGAAGCAGCCTCCATCTCGGTCCTGTCGGAAACGGCGGACACCGTGGTGGCGCAAGGGCCCGGCCTTGCCGCCGACAGCGCCGTGGTCGTCCGCGGTACCGTCGTGCTGAAGGGCATGCAGGCCGGCCTGGGGGGGCAGGAATGATCGCCCGCCTCATCGAATTCTCGCTGTCGCAGCGCCTGCTGGTGCTGATCCTGATCGCGCTGTTGGCCGGCGCCGGCCTGATCGCGGCGCGCGGGCTGCCCATCGATGCCTTTCCCGACGTATCGCCGGTGCAGGTCAACATCGTGCTGAAGGCGCCGGGCATGACACCGGAGGAGGTGGAGAGCCGCATCACCGCCCCCATCGAGGTGGAACTGCTGGGGCTGCCGGGTAAGCAGGCCCTACGCTCCACCACAAAATACGGGCTGACCAGCATCACCGTGGTGTTCGACGACAGCACGGACATCTATTGGGCCCGCAACCAGGTGGCGGAGCGCTTGCAAGGGGTACGCGACATGCTGCCGCCCGGGGTGCAGGGCGGCCTGGCCCCCATCACCACCCCCCTGGGCGAGATGGTGATGTTCACCATCGAGGGGCCGGCCAGCCTTGCAGAAAAGCGCAGCCTGCTGGATTGGGTCATCCGCCCGGCGCTGCGCACCGTTCCGGGCGTGGCCGACGTCAATTCCCTGGGCGGCTTCGTCGAGACCTTCGAGGTGGTGCCGGACCTGGTGGCCTTGGGCGCACGCGGCGTGTCGCTGGATACGCTGAAGTCCGCCATCGCCGCCAACAACCGCAACGATGGCGCCGGCCGGTTGGCGGATGGGGAGGAGGCGCTGCTGGTCCGCAGCGAGGGAAGCCTGCGTAGCCTGGACGACCTGCGCGGTATCGTCATCGCCACGCCCGGCGGCACGCCGGTCCGGGTGGGTGACGTTGCCCAGGTCCGCGACGGCGGTCTGACCCGCTATGGCGCCGTGACCCGCAGCGGCAAGGGCGAGACGGTGGAGGGCCTGGTGCTGGGCCTGCGCGGCAGCAACGCCCAGGCCGTGGTGGAAGGGGTGCGCCAGCGGCTGGCGGAGCTGAAATCCCAGCTGCCCCAGGGCATATCCCTGACCGTGTTCTATGACCGCGGCGAGCTGGTGGACCATGCCGTGGGCACGGTGACCGAGGCGCTGCTGATCGCCGTGGCCCTGGTGCTGGTCCTGCTGATCCTGTTCCTGGGGGAATGGCGGGCGGCGCTGGTGGTCAGCCTGACACTGCCCCTGTCGGCGCTTGCAACCTTCCTGCTGATGCGGGCGGTGGGGTTGACGGCCAACCTGATGAGCCTGGGCGGCCTGGCCATCGCCATCGGCCTGCTGGTGGACGGCGCGGTCGTGGTGGTGGAAAACGCGGTCGCGCGGCTGAACCACGCCCATGGCCGTCCGATGTCGCCCCTGACCGTCATCTACCGGTCCATGGCCGAGGTGACGACGCCGGTGGTGGCTGGCGTCAGCATCATCGTCGTCGTCTTCCTGCCCCTGCTGTCGCTGGAAGGGCTGGAAGGCAAGCTGTTCCGGCCGGTGGCCCTGGCCATCATGTTCGCGCTGGGCGCCTCGCTGCTGCTGTCCCTGACGGCGGTGCCGGTGCTGTCGTCGCTGATCCTGAAGCCGGGACACGCGGGCGAGCCATGGCTGATCCGCCATGCCGGCCGGCTGTACGCTCCCTTGATCCGGGGAGCGCTGGCCCGCCCGGCCCGGGTGTTCATCGGCGCCGGCGTTGCGCTGGCCGCGGCACTGGCCGTCTTCCCCCTGGTGGGCAAGACCTTCATGCCGACCATGGACGAAGGCACCATCGTCATGCAGACGGAAAAGCTGCCCACCGTCAGCCTGGCGGCCTCCACCGCGCTGGACACCCTTATCCAGCGCCGGCTCATGGAGCAGGTGCCGGAGGTGGCGGGCATCGTCTCCCGTGTTGGTTCGGACGAGCTGGGGCTGGATCCCATGGGCCTCAACGAGGCCGACAACTTCCTGACCCTGAAGCCCCAGGACCAGTGGCGCCGTAAGGACAAGGCCTGGCTGTTGGACCAGCTGCGCCTGGCCACCGCCGACATCCCCGGCATCTCCTTCGGCTTCACCCAACCCATCGACATGCGGGTGCAGGAGATGGTCAGCGGCAGCCGGGGGGACCTGGTGGTCAAGATCAAGGGCGCGGACATCGCCACCTTGAACCGCCTGGCCGCCGATGTCGCCGCCGTGCTGAAGGAACTGCCCGGCAGCGAGGATGTGCTGACCACCCTGAACGAGGGCATGCAATACCTGACCCTGCGCCTGGACCCACTGGCCGTCGGGCGGCTGGGCCTGACGGTCGATACGGTGGAGGAGGCGTTGCGCAGTCAGCTTGAGGGCACCCAGGCCGGATCGGTCGTGCGGGGAAACCGCCGCACGCCCATCCTGATCCGCGGTCCCGCCGATCTGGCGCGTGCGCCGCAGGTGTTTGCCAACCTGACCTTGCCCATGCCGGACGGCCGCCTGATCCCGCTGTCGGCCGTGGGACGCGTGGAGCGGGTGGACGGCCCCGTGCTGCTGAGCCGGGAGGAGGCACGACGCCAATCCGTGGTGCGCGCCAACGTCCGCGGCCGGGATCTGGTGGGATATGTGGCGGACGCCCGCGCCGCCATCGCCGCCAAGGTGAGCGTGCCGGCCGGGTACGAGCTGGCCTGGGGCGGCCAGTTCGAGAACCAGCAGCGGGCCGCGGCCCGCCTGGCCATCGTCATCCCTTGCTGCCTGGTGGTGATCTTCGTCATCCTGTACGGGACCTTCGGCACGGCGCGCCAGGCCCTGCTGGTGCTGGGCAACGTGCCCTTCGCCCTGGTGGGCGGGATCATTTCGCTGTGGCTCAGCGGGGAATACCTGTCGGTGCCGGCGTCGGTCGGCTTCATCGCGCTGCTGGGCATCGCCGTGCTGAACGGCGTGGTGCTGGTGGCCTGCTTCAACCAGCTGCTGGCTCGGGGTGTGCCCATTGTCGAGGCGGTGCTGCAGGGGGCCCAGCGGCGCTTGCGCCCCGTGCTGATGACGGCCACCATCGCCGCCTTCGGCCTGCTTCCGCTGCTGTTCCAGACTGGCCCGGGGTCCGAGGTGCAACGCCCCCTGGCCATCGTGGTCGTGGGCGGGCTGGTCAGCTCCACGGTCCTGACGCTGCTGGTCCTGCCGGCGCTTTACCAACGGTTCGGGCTGCCCCGCCCGAGGAGGGTCACGCCATGACAAGCCCGTCTTTCCCTTCCGTTGCCCCCGAAGCCGTCCATATTCTGCTGATCGAATGTTATGCGGAATTCGAGGCGGGCATGGTTGATGTGCTGCTGGATGCCGGGGGATTGATTGACCGCTTCAGCATTTCAGCGGTGCGGCTCTACGGGCGCGACCTGTCCCTACCCACGCCGCGTGACCGGGTGGTAGGCTCGCGCCCCGGCCTGCGGGCCGTGGTCGAGGTGCGGGGCGACGTCCAGGCGGTGGTCGGCCGCCTGCGCCACCACCTGGGCCGTGCCGGCCTGTCCATCCAGGCGTTGCAGGGCCAGCCCCTGATGGCGGCCGGGCCAGGCGCGATGGGGGCATGAGGCCATGCGGCTGCTGCTGGTGGAGGATGACACCCGTCTGGCTGAGTTTCTGGCCCAAGGGCTGGCGGAGGCCGGCTTCGTCGTCGACACGGTGGCCGAGGCGGGGGACGCGGAAGCCGCGCTGGACACCGTGCCCTACGACCTGCTGATCCTGGATCTGGGCCTGCCGGACGGCGACGGCATGGACCTGCTGGCCCGCCTGCGGGCACGGGGGGAGATGCTACCCATCCTGGTGCTGACGGCGCGAGGGGCGCTGGCCGACCGGGTGAGCGGCCTGAACCGCGGGGCGGACGACTATGTGTTGAAGCCTTGCGCCACGGAGGAACTGGTGGCCCGGGCAAAGGCCCTGCTGCGACGGCCCGGCGGCGCGCTGGGTGCAGTGTTGATCCTGGGCAATTTGCGCTTCGACACCCTGGCCATGGAATGCGCGATGGAAAACCGGCCGCTGGATCTGTCACGGCGCGAACTGGCGGTCCTGGAAACCCTGCTGCGCCGGGCGGGCCGCGTCGTGCCCAAACGGGTGCTGGAGGAAAAGGTCTACGGCTTCGACGACTCCGTCGCCTCCAATTCCATCGAGGTGCATATCTCGCGCCTGCGCCGCAAGCTGGAGGCGGAGGGCGCCACCGTCCGCGTGCACACGTTGCGCGGCATCGGCTATATGCTGTCCGAGGAAAAATGACCCGGCCTGCCCCGTCCCTGCAATGGCAACTGATTTCGCGCGTGCTGGCCCTGACCCTGGCGCTGACCGTGCTGGGCAGCGCCGCGCTGGTGCTGTTGTTTCAGAACACCGTCGACAGCTTGCGCGACCGCAGCCTGCAGGGCCAGGCGGCGGACATCGCGCACCACGCCGCCGTCGCGGCCGACGGTACGGTTACGGTACGGCTGCCGCCGGCGCTGGAAGACAGCTATCGCGGTTCGCGCGGTGAGTTCATCTACGTATTGCTGGACGCGGACGGCCGGGTGGTGGCCGCGTCCGACGGCGTCTCCGCCCCCTTGGTTGCCCTGTCGACGGCGCGCGAAGCCCGGCTGTTCCAGATGACCAAGCAGGGACGCATCTTCTATGGTGCCAGCCAGCCGATGTCGATTGGTGGACGGAATTACTGGGTGCAGGTGGCGCAGGGGCCCAGCCATCACAACGTGCTGGAGGACAGCCTGCTGACGGCCATCGTCAACCAGGGTGGATGGGCGATCCCGCTGTTCGTCCTGCTGTTCCTGGGGCTGACCGCGCAGACGATTCGATCGGGCCTTAAACCGCTGGTGCAGGCGTCGGAACTGGCGGCACGCATCTCGCCCACCAATCTGGAGGTGCGTCTGCCCCTGCGCCGTATGCCCAAGGAGGTGATTCCTCTGCTGCAGGCGGTGAACGGTGCCATCGATCGCCTGGCCCAAGCCCTGCGGGAGCAGCAGCGCTTCACCGCCGATGCCGCGCATGAACTGCGCACCCCGCTGGCCGTCCTGCGCGCGAACCTGGACCGGTACCGGGGCCAGCCCTGGGTTCCCGGCCTGCTGGTGGACGTCGATCGCATGACGCGGGTCGTGCAGCAATTGCTGGACGTTGCCAGGCTGGAGGAGGGTGCCGTCGGCGCACCGCAGTCGGATGTGGATTTGGCCGACCTGGCGGCGGAGGCCGCGGCCTCGCTGGCGCCGGCGGCGATCGAGACGGGGCGGTCGTTTGATCTGCGGGAGCAGGGGCCGAACCGGGTGGCGGGTTACCCCCACGACATTTATTCCGCCTTGCGCAATTTGATGGAAAACGCGCTGGACCACACGCCGGCCGGCACGATGGTGGAGGTCGATACCACCGTACCCGGTATCGTGCGGGTTCGGGACCATGGGCCCGGCGTGCCGGCGGACCAGCGCGCCCATGTCTTCAGCCGCTTCTGGCGGGCCCCGGCACGGCGCACTCTGCCGGGGGCCGGGCTCGGCCTGTCCATCGTGGCCGAGGTCATGCGCCGCCATGGCGGCAGGGTGGAGATAGAGGACGCGCCTGGCGGAGGTGCCGTCTTTGCCCTGATCTTCAGTCATGAGCCCGGGGCGTAAGCCGCACCCGGGACCCCTTCTACAGCCTGACGCTGGGTGCCGATTGGCGCAGCAAACGTTTGATCCTATTGGAATCGTCGGGATCATTGATCGCGCCGAGTCACAGGCAGCACCCGCAAAGGTGGTCAATGGGTTGAAAGCCTTGCCCGTGGAGTTTGGTCAAGCGGTCACATCGCCGGCCAAGAAAGCTATCGGCGGACATCAGTGGTGGCGTCCGTGGTCCGGCTGCGCTCTATTTCCGTGCGGGCCTGGGCGACTGACCGGCTTTTTGAAGACGATGTGTCGGCTGTCGGCGCCCTTGCCTCTCGGCCTTATCGCACTGAGGGTGCCTTATCCGCATCCCGAAGTACGACGTAAATGGCGGGGATGACCAGCACCGTCAGTAGGGTGGATGAGGCGAGGCCGAACAGCAGTGAGATCGCCAGCCCCTGAAAGATGGGATCCAGCAGGATGGTCAGGGCGCCGATCATGGCCGACAGGGCCGTCAGCAGGATGGGCTTGAAGCGCACCGCCCCGGCCCGCAGCAGGATGGCCCGCAAGGGCTGGCCGGTTTCCGCTGCCTGGGCCGACCCGTGGCGGATGAAGTCCACCAACAGGATGGAGTTGCGCACGATGATGCCGGCCAGCGCAATGAAGCCGATCATCGAGGTGGCGGTGAAGGGCGCGCCGAACAGCCAGTGGCCCAGCACGATGCCGATCAGGGTCAGGGGGATGGGCGTGAGAATGACCAGCGGCAGGCGGAAGCTGCCGAACTGCGCCACCACCAGGATGTAGATCCCCAGGATGGCGACGCCGAAGGCGGCCCCCATGTCACGGAAGGTGACGTAGGTGATCTCCCACTCGCCATCCCACAGCAGGGTGGGCTTGGACTCATCGGTGGGCTGGCCGTGAAAGGTGATGGTGGGCGGTTGCAGGGCACCCCAGTCGGCGGCCCGCACGGCGTCGTCCACGGCGAAGATACCGTAGATCGGCGCCTCGAACGCCCCGGCCAGTTCCGCCGTCACCATGTCGGCATAGTGGCCGTCGCGTCGGAACAGGGCGGGGGACCCGGCCTCGGCCTCAACATGAATCACCTGGTCCAGGGCGACGACGCCGGCGGTGCCGGCACGGCGCGCCGCCGGAACGGGGGCCGCCAGCAGCCGTGAGGTCCATGCCCGGTCGGTCCTGGGCAAGGCCACCACCAGTTCCTGGGGCAGGCGTTCGTCACCGCGGCGGACATAACCCAGCGGCATGCCCCCCAGCAGATGGCGTAGCGCGTCGCGCACGCTGGTCTCGTCCACGCCGTAATAGTCCAGCTTGTCGCGGTCGATGACGACATGTAGGCGCGGTTGCGGCTTGCCGTAGGAATCGTCGATGTCGACGATGTAAGGTACGCTGGCGAACAGGCCCTTGATCTTCTCCGCCACGGCGCGGCGGGTCGCGACGTCGGGCCCGTAGATCTCGGCCAGCAGGGTGGCCATGACGGGCGGCCCGGGCGGCACCTCCACCACCTTGGCCACAGCGCCGGCCGGCAGGGCCACGCCGGCCAGCCGCCGCCGCAGATCCAGGGCGATGGCGTGGCTGCTGCGCGACCGGTCACCCTTGGGCGCCAGGTTCACTTGCACCTCGCCCAGCTCGGGCGCCTGGCGCATATAGTAATGGCGGACCAGGCCGTTGAAGTTGAAGGGTGCCGCCGTGCCGGTATAGATCTGCTGCGACCGCACCTCCGGCAGGCCACCGGCCACGGCGGCGATGGCTTGTAGGCCACGCTCCGTATCCTCCAGCGTGGCGCCCCGGGGCAGGTCCAGCACGACGTCCAGTTCGGACTTGTTGTCGAAGGGCAGCAGCTTGACCGTCACGCCTTTGGTGGCGAACAGGCTGCACGCCAGCACCGTGGCCACGCCGACGGCGGCAAGGAAGAAGCCGGCGCGCCGGCGGCTGGCGACCACGGGTGCGGCCAGGCGCAGGTACATCCGGCCCAGCTTCCCGCCATCGGCGTGATCGCCATGGGCGTGCCCGTCCTCCTCCTTGCCCCGGCGCCAGCGCGCCAGGCGCAGCATCAGCCAGGGGGCGATGACCATGGCGACGAAGAAGGAAAAGACCATGGCGGCGGACGCGTTGGCTGGGATGGGCGCCATGTACGGGCCCATCAGGCCTGAGACGAACAGCATGGGCAACAGGGCCGTCACCACGGTCAGCGTGGCGACGATGGTGGGGTTGCCCACCTCCGCCACCGCGTCGATGGTGGCCTGCACGCGGTCGCGGCCGTCATGCATGCCCCAGTGGCGGGCGATGTTCTCCACCACCACGATGGCGTCGTCCACCAGGATGCCGATGGCGAAGATCAGGGCGAACAGGCTGACGCGGTTGATGGTGTAGCCTATCAGTTCGGCGGCGAAGAGGGTCAGCAGGATGGTCACCGGGATGACGACCAGGGTCACCACTGCCTCGCGCCAGCCGATGGCCAGCCTGATCAGCGCGACGATGGACACGGTAGCGATGCCCAGGTGCAGCAGCAGCTCGTTGGCCTTCTCGTTGGCCGTCTCGCCATAGTCGCGGGTCACGCGCACCGTCACGCCGTCGGGGATGAGGGATCCCCTGAGCTGTTGCACCCGGTCCAGGATGGCCTGGGACACGACCACGGCATTGGCGCCCGCGCGTTTGGCCAGGGCCACGGTGACGGCCGGCGTCCGCTGCCACGTGCCGTTACCCTCTGCCCGCGATAGGTCCCAGACCCGGTGCTCCGCCTCGGCTGGGCCGATGACCACACGGGCGACATCGCGCACATAGACGGGGTGGCCATCCCGGGCGGTCAGCAGCAACTGGCCGATGTCGGGCAGGCCCACCAGGCTGTGGCCGGCCACGATGTCGCGTTGCACGCCCATGTCCCGTACGCCGCCGGCCAGCAGGCTGCCGTTCGCGGCGCGCACGCGGGCCGCCAGCTCCTCCACCGTCAGGTGATGGAGCGCCAGGCGGTCCAGATCCGGCTCCACCCGCACCTGGCCGGGCGCGCCGCCCGCCAGGTAGGTCAGGCCGATGTCGTCCACCTTCACCAGTTCCAGCCGCAGCTTCTCCGCCAGATCATACAGGGCCGTATCGTTCCAGCGCGCGGCCTGGTCCGGTTTGGGTGTCAGCGTCAGCGTGATGATGGCCACGTCGTTGATGCCGTGCTTCACGATCAGCGGTTCGGGCGTGCCCACGGGCAGCCGGTCATAGTTGCCGCGGATGCGCTCATGCACCCTGAGGACGGCATCATCCTCACGCGTGCCGACGACGAAGCGGGCGGTGACCACCACCTGATCGTCGCGCGTCTGGCTGTAGACGTGCTCCACGCCGTTGATGCCCTTGACGATGGCTTCCAGCGGCCGGGTCAGCAGTTCCGCCGCGTCCTGAGCCCGCAGGCCGTCGGCGTCCACGACGATATCCACCATGGGCACGCTGATCTGGGGTTCCTCTTCCCGGGGAATGGTCAGCAGCGCCAGCAGGCCGACGGCCAATGCCGCCAGCAGGAACAGGGGCGTCAGCGGTGAATGCAGGGTCGCCTGGGTCAGGCGTCCGGACAGGCCCAGCTTCATGGCTTCACCACCACGTCACCGGCGCGCAGGCCGGACAGGACCTCGACCAGCGCCGGCTGCCCTGCCGCCCCGGGGGTGTGGGTGGTCCCCCGCTGCACCGGCACGTCGCTGACATGTCCGTCGGCACCGCGCAGGCGGGCATAATCCAGGCCGAAGCGGTTGATGAGATAATCGGCGGGAACCAGTATGGCTTGGCGGCGTCCTTCAGGCACCCAGGCGCGCACCCGCTGGCCGATGAAGGCGCCCGCCAGGTCGGGGGCGGTGGCGTCGGCCACCACGGCGCCGTCCTCCACCCGCGGATAGACCAGGCTGACCGTCGCCTTGACTGCGCCGGCGGGGGTGATGTCATCGACCCGCACCGTGTCGCCGGCCTTCAGGGCAATGGCGCCGCCTTGGGGCAGGCGCAGGCGGACAAGGGTGGGGCCTGTGGCCACCAGGCCCAGCGCCTCGCCAGGCATCAATTCCGTACCGAGGGACATGGCGATCCGGACCACGCGGCCTGCTGCCGGCGCCAGCACCTGGGTTTCGGCGACGCGCTGCGCCAGCACGCCGCGTTCGGCCTCGGCCGCCCGCAACGCTTCGGCGGCGGCGGTTGCCGCCGTCTCCATCGCTTCAAGCTGGGCTTGGCTGGTGACCCCCTGGGGTACCAGCGGCCGGTTGCGGACCACGTCCTGGCGCGCCTGCGCCAGCCTGGCCTTGGCCTCGTCCACGCGGGCGTCGGCCCCGGATTTCTGAGCCAGCAGCTTGGCATCCTTCAGGACGGCCATCACCTGGCCGGCCGTTACGGCATCCCCTTCGCGGACCAGGACGTTCACCACAGTGCCGCCGGACCGCACCCGGGCGGGCACGGTCTTCGTGCCTTCGATCGTGGCGGCCACGGGCCGTTCATCAACGATGGCCGCTGGCGCGATTGCCAGGAGGGATTCGGACCGCGGAGCGTCAGCGGCGAAGGCTGCGGCGGGCGGGACCGAGGCAGCCAGGGTCAGGGCCAGGGCGATGGTGGCGCGCATGGAACCGTCCTTCGGATCAGGGTGGTAACGGTCAGTGCTCGGTCGGCAGTCCGGCGGCTTTCCAGGCCATGATGCCGCCCTGGATATGGCCACAGCAGGCCACGCCGGCGGCGCGGCACTTGGCCATGGCGGTGGCGGAGCGCTTGCCGGAACCGCATTGCAGGATCAGGGCGGCGCCGTCCTGGGGCAGGGCGCGCGGGTCGAAGCCCGACAGGGGGTGCAGCAGCGCGCCTGGAATGTGTTCGGCCGCGTATTCACCCAGTTCACGGACGTCGATCAGCACGGCGTGGCCATCACGGATCATGCCGTGGGCGGTGACGGGGTCCAGGTCAAGATAGGTGTCGCGGGCAATCATGGCGGTGGCTTCCTTCAGGGCGCCGCCGGCCGGCATTTAGATCAATCCGGCCGAGGTGGCTCACACACGGGGTTGGGCGGGCAATAGTGCCGGTACAGCACCTCCAGCACCTGGCGGGCAGGGTCGCTGGTGATCGAGTACCAGATGGTCTGTCCGTCGCGGCGGGCACCGACCAGCCCCTCGCGCCGCAGAAGCGCCAGGTGCTGGGACACGGTGGAGTCCCGGATGCCGAGGAACTCGGCCAATTCGCCCACCGACCGCTCACCACCCACCAACTGGCAGACGATGAGCAGGCGCGTGCGGTTGGCCAGAGACTTCAACAGGTCAGCGGCTTTCTCTGCCGCTTCGGACATGCGCTGGGCGTCTAAGGTCATGAGAGGGACTTTCCTGATCGCGAACGAACCTCGGGGCCTTCTGCTTGCCAGAGGGTGACCCCCCTGGGCAATGACCGGACGCAAAACTTACAAATCTTCGTAATTGCGTATATTCGATAATGAGAATATATAAACCCCAACGACATTCGGCAAGGGCCTTCGAATGGCTTGCGGCGAACGGTTGCGCCAGGTCAGGGCGGGCGGACACGTCCCGGCGTTGAATGGCGGTCAACCGGTGCAGTCGCGTCGAGGGCAGGTTCAATGTGAATGACAACGGACCGTTCCCCATTGACTCAGCTCAGGCGTCGCGAGGGCGGCCCAACCGGGAGGAAGGTTTCATGGCGGACATCGTGATCATGGGCGCCGGCCTCAGCGGCACACTCATGGCTTATGAGATGGCGGACCAGATGCGCCCCGGGGACCGGCTGACGCTGGTCGGTCAGGGGCAGCACTATCATTTCGTGCCGTCCAATCCATGGGTGGCGGTGGGGTGGCGCGAACGCACGGCCATTGAGGTCGATCTTCAGCCCATCATGGCGCAGAAGAAGATCAGGTTTGAGACCGCTGGCGTTCGGCGCGTCAACCCGGTGGAAAATCGGCTGGATCTGGAGGATGGGGATACGCTGTCCTACGACTACCTGATCATCGCCACAGGTCCGGAGTTGGCCTTCGATGAGATCCCCGGATTTGGCCCCGCCCATCACACCCAATCCATCTGCCAGGTTGGGCATGCCGAACAGGCCTACGCCGCCTTCAACCGCTTCTGCGAGAAGCCGGGTCCTATCATTGTCGGCGCCGCGCAGGGAGCGTCTTGCTTCGGGCCGGCTTACGAATTCGCCATGCTGCTGGACACGGAGTTGCGGCGCCGAGGTCTGCGCGACCAGGTGCCCATGACCTTCGTGACCTCCGAGCCCTATATCGGCCATCTAGGCCTGGATGGGGTGGGCGACACCAAGAGCATGTTGGAACACGAGTTGCGCCAGCGCCACATTAAGTGGATCACCAGTGCCCGCGTCACCCAGGTCGACCCCGACGGCATGACGGTGGAAGAGGTGGGGCAAGGCGGCGCCGTGACCGCCACCCACCGCCTGCCTCATGCCTATGCCATGCTGCTGCCGGCTTTCCGCGGAGTGGAGGCGGTGCGGGGGGTGCAGGGGCTGGTCAATCCACGCGGCTTCGTCCTGACGGACGCCTTCCAGCGCAATCCCGCCTTTCCCAATGTCTTCGCTGTGGGCGTCTGCGTCGCCATTCCCCCCATCGGGGCAACGCCGGTGCCGGTGGGGGTGCCCAAGACCGGGTTCATGATAGAATCCATGGTGACGTCGACAGCCCACAACGTCGGCGCACTGCTGCGCGGCGAACCGGTTCAGTGGAAGCCCACGCTGAACGCCATCTGCCTGGCCGATTTCGGCGATGGGGGCGTCGCCTTCGTCGCCCAGCCGCAGATCCCGCCGCGCAACGTCAACTGGTCCTCCGAGGGCAAGTGGGTGCACGTCGCCAAGGTCGCCTTTGAAAAATACTTCATCGGCAAGGTCCGGCGCGGCACGAGCGAACCTTTCTTCGAACGCTTCATCCTGGATCGCCTCAACATCCGCAAGGTCAAGGCGACACTCGGCCCAACCCCCATGCCTTGAGGGAGTGTCCCGTCATGAACATCGATCGTTCCGTCCTCTCTTTTGCCGGCTTCATGGTTCTGCTCAGCCTGCTGCTAGGGTGGCTGGTCAGCCCCTATTGGCTGCTGTTGACGGCCTTCGTCGGCGCCAACCTGTTCCAGGCCGGCATCACCGGCTTCTGCCCCGCCGCCGTGATCCTGAAGCGGTTGGGTGTGAAGCCCGGCTGCGCCTTTCACTGAGCGGGTATGGGGAGCCGACCGCCATGCGTCGCCGCAGCCGCCACCCCGTCCTGATCACCGGCCTGTGCCTGGCTTTGACAGGGTGCGCTGTGGGGCCGGATTTCCGCCAGCCGAACAGCCCCAAGGTCAGCGCCTACACCGCTACGCCCGCGGGAGACGTCGTGAAGCCCGGCACGGCGGTGGGGGACGGCTGGTGGCACGGCTTCGCGTCGCCCGCCCTCAGTGCCATCGTCGATCGGGCGGTTGCCGGAAACCTGTCCTTGACGGCAGCCAAGGCGCGATTGCGCGGCGCGCAGGAGATGGCGGACGCCTCGGCCGGGCGGCTGTGGCCCCAGGTCGATGTCGAAGGCGGGATAGCGCGCAAGCGCGTCAATCTGGTGACCTTCGGCATGCAGGGACATTCCCCCGTCTTCTATCTCTACTCCGTCGGCGCCACCATCAGCTACAGCCTGGACCTGTTCGGCGGCGACCGCCGGCAGGTGGAGGCGGACGATGCCAAGGCTGAGGCGGCGGCCTATCGCACCGCCGCCGCCTACGTCATGCTGACGGGCAACGCGGCCGTGCAGACGGTGAGCTTCGCCGCGGCGTCGGACGCCCTGGCAGCGGCGACCTTGGCGGTGACGGCGGATCGTGAGGCGCTGGCAGCGGTGCTGCGGGGGGCTGAGGCCGGTACGTTGTCGCGAAGTGCCGTGACGGCGGCCCAGGCCCGCCTGGCCCAGGACGAAGCCCTGTTGCCGGGCCTGCGGCAGCGCGTAGGTACCGCCCAGAACGCCTTGGCGGTGCTGATGGGCCTGGCGCCGGCCGAGTGGCAACCCACGCCGATCAGCCTGGCGGACCTGGCATTGCCGGGCGACCTGCCGCTCAGCCTGCCGTCGCAGCTTGTGCGGCAGCGGCCGGACATCATGGCGGCGGAGGCGGACCTGCACGCGGCCAGCGCCGCCGTGGGCGTGGCCACGGCCAACATGTTTCCCCGCCTGCAACTGACCGCCGGGCTGGAGCAGGCCGCAGCGAGCACCGCCCTGTTCTGGAGCAGCGATTCCACCCAAGGGGGCGTGGCGGCCGGCCTGGTGGCCCCGCTGTTCCACGGCGGTGCCCTGAACGCCGCGCGCCATGCCGCCCAGGCGGAGTTCGAGGCCAGCGCGGCGGAGTATCGCCAGACGGTGCTGACCGCCTTCCAGCAGGTGGGCGACATTCTGCTGGCGCTCACCAACGATGGCGACGCCCTGGTCAATGCCGACCGGGCCTTGGCCGCGGCGGCGGAGCAGCGCGCGATGACGCAGGCGGCCTTCGAGCATGGCGCCGCCAACCGCCTGACCCTGCTGGCGGCCGAGCGCGACTGGAATTTGGCCCGGGCGGACCATGCCGCCGCCCTGGGGCGCCGGTGGGCCGATGTCGTCGGCCTTTATGTGGCGATGGGCGGTGACTGGCGGCACTGGGCCGCGCAGGCCGACGAAGGGAATGCTGCGCCGTAAGCGCGCGGGTCCCCCATTGATGGCAGATTTTGGGAGCTTACAGATCATGTACCATGACTGGCCCGACCTCACGACCACCCTGACGGGCGCCATCCGCGAGCTCCGCGGCGGTTCGCCCGAGGTCATGAAATCCTTCTCCGCCATGGCGCGCACGGCCTTGGAAGCCAAGGCGCTGGATACCAAGACCAAGGAACTGATCGCCTTGGCCATCGCCGTCGCCACCCGCTGCGACGGGTGTGTCGGCTTCCATGCCGAGGCGGCGCACCGCCAGGGCGCCAGCCGGGAAGAGGTGCTGGAGACCATGGGCATGGCGATCTACATGGGCGCCGGCCCCTCGGTCATGTACGCCGCCCAGGCGCTGGAGGCTTTCGACCAATTCGCCGGCCGGGCCGCGACCGGCACGCCGGCGGCCTGAGAACGCGGCGGCCGACGGAAAGGAAAGCCCATGGCCCGGCAAACGGCACCGGTTCCCCTGACGGGACGGATATTGCTGAAGCGGGTGCTGATGTTCACGGCGCTGAAGCTGGTCCTGTTGGTCGCCTTGTTCTTCCTGTTCTTCTCACCGCCGCATAGGCCGACGGTCACACCCAGCGCGGTGGGATCGGCATTGTTCGATCCCCCGCCGGCCACGCGCAAGGACGAGGGGCCATGATGCCCGATATCGATGTCGTTTCGCTGTCACGCCTGCAGTTCGGGCTGACGGCCATGTACCATTTCCTGTTCGTGCCGCTGACCCTGGGCTTGTCCCTGCTGCTGGCCATCATGGAAAGCGTCTATGTCATGACCGGCCGGACCATCTGGCGCGACATGACCAAGTTCTGGGGCCTGCTGTTCGGCATCAACTTCGCCATGGGCGTGGCCACCGGCATCACCATGGAATTCCAGTTCGGCACGAATTGGGCCTATTACTCCCATTACGTCGGCGACATCTTCGGCGCGCCGCTGGCCATCGAGGGCCTGATGGCCTTCTTCCTGGAAGCCACCTTCATCGGCCTGTTCTTTTTCGGCTGGAACAAGCTGTCGGCGGTGGGGCACCTGATGGTGACCTGGCTGGTGGCCTTGGGCAGCAATTTGAGCGCCCTCTGGATCCTGATCGCCAACGGCTGGATGCAGCATCCCGTGGGGGCCACGTTCAACACCGACACCATGCGGATGGAGGTGGCGAACTTTGCCGATGTCATCTTCAATCCGGTCGCCCAGGACAAGTTCGTGCACACGGTCAGCGCCGGCTACGTCACCGGCGCCGTGTTCGTGCTGGCCGTCAGCGCCCTGTACCTGCTGCGCGGCCGGCACGTGGCCCTGGCGCGCCGCTCGATGACCGTGGCCGCCAGCTTCGGCCTGGCGGCATCCCTGTCGGTGGTCGTGCTGGGCGACGAAAGCGGCTACACAGCCGGCCAGAACCAGCGCATGAAGCTGGCCGCCATCGAAGCCATGTGGGAGACGGAGCCGGCGCCGGCCTCCTTCACCGTCGTCGGCTTCCCCGACCAGGCGGGGCACCGCACCAACTACGCGGTTCGCATTCCCTATGTCATGGGCCTGATCGCCACCCGGTCGATCAGCGAGCCGGTCATGGGCATCAACCAGCTGGTGGAGGTGGCGGCAGACCGTATCCGCAGCGGCATGGTGGCCTATCAGGCGCTGCAGCGCCTGCGCCAGAACCGCGGCGATACCAATGCCCGGGCGACGTTCGAGGCGCATGTGAGTGACCTGGGATACGCCTTGCTGCTGAAGCGCTATACCCCGGTGGTGACGGACGCGACGGATGCGCAGATCGTCGCTGCTGCCCATGACACGGTGCCGGCGGTGGCGCCGCTGTTCTGGTCGTTCCGTGTCATGGTCGGGCTGGGATTCTTCTTCATTGCCCTCTTCGTTACCGCCTTCATCCTGTCGGCCAAGCGCCGGCTGGAACATCCGCTGTTCCTGAAGGCGGCGGCGGCGGCGCTGCCCCTGCCGTGGCTGGCGGCGGAACTGGGCTGGTATGTGGCGGAGGGCGGCCGCCAACCCTGGACCATCGACGGCATCCTGCCGACCTTCCTGTCCGCCTCGAACATCCCGGCCGCCAACGTCTGGTTCAGCGTGGCGGGCTTCGTCCTGTTCTACAGCGTGCTGGCGGTGGTTGAGCTGTACCTGATGGTCAAGGTCATCCGCCATGGGCCGCTGGAGACGACATCCGGGCGCCCCGCCCCGCTTCACGCCGTCGTCGCGGCCGGTGAATGAGGATATGCACCATGTTGGACTATGAAACTTTGCGTCTGCTGTGGTGGGCGCTGCTGGGCGTGCTCCTCATCGGCTTCGCCGTCATGGATGGCTTCGACCTGGGGGTGGCGGCCTTGCTGCCCGTCGTCGGCCGGTCGGACATGGACCGGCGGGTCATGATCAACACTGTGGGGCCGGTTTGGGAAGGCAACCAGGTGTGGCTGATCCTGGGAGGCGGCGCCGTATTTGCCGCTTGGCCCGCCCTCTATGCCACCGCGTTCTCCGGCTTTTACATCGCCATGTTCCTGGTGCTATGCGCCCTGATCCTGCGGCCCGTGGGCTTCAAGTTCCGCTCCAAGCTGGAAGGGGCGGCCTGGCGGCGGGCGTGGGACACGGCGCTGATCATCGGCGGCGTGGTCCCGGCGGTGGTATTCGGTGTCGCTTTCGGCAACGTGTTGCAGGGCGTGCCGTTCCATTTCGATGCCGACCTGCGCGTCACCTACACGGGCGGCTTCCTTGGGCTGCTGAACCCCTTCGCCCTGCTGTGCGGTCTGGTCAGTCTGGCCATGGTCATCATGCACGGCGCCGTCTACCTGGCGGTGAAGACGGACGGGCAGGTGGCGGCGCGGGCGCGCGGGGTGGTGCCTTGGGCCGTCCTGGCCATGCTGGTGCTGTTCAGTCTGGCGGGGGCGTGGATTGCCCTGGGGATTGACGGCTACGCCGTCACCAGCGCCGTCGTGGCCGATGGTCCGTCAAACCCTCTGATGAAGACGGTCGAGCGGGCACCAGGCACCTGGCTGGAGAACTACCGGCGCCTGCCACTCAGCCTGATTGTGCCCGCGCTGGCATATGTCGGTGCCCTGGCCACCTGGGGATTGATCCGTGCCGAGCGGGTGGGGCTGGCCTTCATCACCTCGTCCCTGGCCGTGGCGGGCGTTGTCGGTACGGCAGGCGTCAGTGCGTTCCCTTTCCTGCTGCCGTCGTCCAGCGACCCCGCCTCCAGCCTGACGGTGTGGGACGCATCGTCATCGCATACCACCCTGCAGATCATGCTCGTGGCGACGCTGGTCTTCATGCCGTTGATCCTGGCCTACACCGCCTGGGTCTTCCGTGTGCTGCGCGGCCCGGTTCGCGCGCAGGACATCACCAATGACGGCGGCGCGTTCTACTGACGCCCGCGGAGGAGCGAAGCGATGTGGTACTTTAGCTGGATATTGGGCCTTGGATTGGCCTGCGCGTTTTCCATCCTGAACGCCATGTGGCTGGAACTGTCCGAGACCGACGGGAAGGTTCGCCCTGACCGGCGGCCCGAGCGATGAACGCTGTGATGTGCGAAGTGGGCAAAGGGCCCGTGACGGAAGGCGGTTGGCCGATACCAAGCCACACAGCATCTGGCCATGCTGCGGAAAGATAGCCTAGTGAAAGCCCGCCGGGATGGGACGTTTATTTGCTACTCGATTACGGATGATGACATGCGTGCCATAGTGTCCGATCCGGTCAGGATCAGCAGCCAGTCGCTCAGGCCAGAGGCGCCGTCCGGTACAGGATCACCTTAATGCCGCCATGCAGCACCGGCGCGCCGGTGGGGAGGAAGGAGAGGTCGGTCACTTTGGCCAGGGCCGGTTCATTGGTGATGATGCCGACGCGCCAGCCGTGGAAGCGCTCGCGCAGTACCTTGCCCAGGCTGCCGTACAGGGCATAGAGCTGCTTGGTGTCGCCGATGCGCCCGCCATAGGGCGGGTTGACGATGACCAGGCCGGGCGGACCGTCGGGCGGGGTCAGGTCGCTGATGGCTTGACGGCGGAAGTCGGTCCAGTCCGCCACGCCGGCCCGCGCCGCGTTGTCCTGGCTCATCTTCACGGCGCCGGCGTCGCGGTCGCTGCCATGGAAGCGCACGGTTGGTGGGGTAAGGGCTAGGGAGGCTTTCAGCGCGTCCCAGGCGGTGGCATCGAACCCCGCGAGCTTCTCGAAGGCGAAGGACCGGGAACGGCCAGGCTTCAGGCCGGCGGCAATCTCCGCCGCCTCGATCACGAAGGTGCCCGAGCCGCACATGGGGTCGACCACGGGCTCATGGCCGTCATAGCCGCACTGGTGCAGGAACAGGGCGGCCATGGTCTCCCGCATGGGGGCCTTGTTCACCGCTTCCTTATGGCCGCGCTTGTGCAATGACTCGCCCGATGTGTCGATGCTGAAGGTGCAGAGGTCGTCGTCGATGCGGGCCTTGATGACGATCTCGGCATCGTCCGCGATGGGGGCGCCCAACTCTTCCGACAGGGCGCGGGTGATGCGCTCCGCCGCGGCGCCGGCGTGGTAGATGCGGGACTTGGTGCAACTGGCTTCCACCTTCACCGGCACGTCCGGCCGCAGGAAGTCCGCCCAGCGGAAGCGGCGGGCGCGCTTGTCCAACTGCGCCAGGTGCAGGGCGCGGAAGGAGCCGATGCGCACCAGCACGCGGGTGGCACCGCGCAGTTCCAGGTTGGCGCGCCAGACCTCCGTCCAGCCGCCCCGGGCGCTGACACCGCCCTTGCCGGGCTGCGGGTCGGTGAAGCCGGCCGCCGTCATCTCCGCGCACAGCGCAGATTCCAGGCCGGGTGTGGTCACCACGTAGATATCAAAGTCTTCACGCTCATCCATGGCGCTTTGATATCGCGCCGCCCCTGAACCGGCGAGGGCTTTCTCGCCATGGCTTCCGTGCCGGCGGGGCGGGGTTCAAGATTGAAGCGGTCCGAACCAGGCGGTCAGCACCGCCTTCAGATCCCGGTTATCCGGTTGCCCCACCCAGGCCACATACCCATCGGGGCGGATCAGTACGCTGGCCGGAGCGGGGACGGGGCCAAGTGCTGGTAATTCCCACAGCCCGTCATAGCTGGCGTCGACCCTCTGGAGCCGCTCGCCCCAGGGAGTGAGGTCGATGCCAGTGTCCGGTCCGAGGGTGAGGAACACCGGCCGCGCCTGGTGCAGGTATGTATAAAGCCGGCGTGGGCCATCGGCCGTGATCAGGTCAAGGTCGGGCATGCGGCGCCCCAGCAGCGGATGGCCGTCGCCCAGGTCATAACGAACGGCCAAGCCCGATATCTGCGCGGCGACGTGCTGGCGCGGGGCATCCATGACCATGAATTCCGAGATGAGCTGGCCCAGGGCCTTGGAGCGGTCGTCCTGGCGCTGCAGCGCCACGGTGGCCATGGTGATGAGCAGCACCCGTGCCGCCACCGGGTGCCGTTCGCGGTGATATGTGTCCAGCAGGGTGGCAGGTGCTGTCCCCTTGACCACCTGGGCCAGTTTCCAGCCCAGGTTCACGGCGTCCTGCACCCCGATATTCAGACCTTGCCCGCCCATCGGGGGATGGACGTGCGCCGCGTCGCCAGCCAGCAACACCCGCCGGTCGCGGTAGGCGGCGGCCTGTCGCGCCATGTCGGTGAACCGGGAAATCCAGGTCGGGCTGTGGATGCCGTAATCGGTGCCATAAATGGCGATCAGCGCCTGCCGCACCTCATCGAGGGTGGGGTGTCCGCCGGACTTGAGCTCCCGCTCGGTCAGCACGATGCGGACACGGCCGGCATCTTCCATTTTGCCCATACCATGGGTACCGGTGGCATCGGCGCGAAAGCCCCATTCGGGCTCCTCCCTCCATTCGGCCTCGGCGATCAGCCAGCTTTTGGTCGCGTCCCAGCCTGGGAAGTCGATACCCGCCGCTTTGCGGACGAGGCTGCGCCCGCCGTCGCAGCCGATGAGATATCCGGCGCGCAGTTGCGTGCCACCGGACAACGCGACGTCGACGCCTTCCTCGTCCTGGGTGAAGCCCGTGACCTCACACCCCCGCAGGACGGTCACGCCGAGTTCGCCGGCCCAGTCGGCCAACAGGCGCTCAATGTGGTTCTGCGACAGGGCCAGGAAATACCTATGCCGGGTGGGAAAGTCCCTGAGATCCAAGGTGGGACCGTGGAAATGGCCGACCGGATGGGTTTGCCCCAGCTCAAGGAAGCGATCGGCGACACCGCGCTGGTCCAGCACCTCGATGGTGCGGATGTGCAGGCCGCCGGCCCGCATCCCCGCCAGGTCCTGGTTGGGGCGACGCTCGACCACGATCGCGTCGACGCCCGCCAGGGCCAACTCGGCGGCCAGCATGAGCCCCGTGGGGCCGCCACCGGTGATGACCACCGCATGATCCTGTCGCGTGCCCTTGTCCATCTGCCCGGCCTCCTTGTTTCAGAGGGCGGGACTTTATGAATCGGCGAGGCGATCAGGCAATTCTTGAACTCAACTCTTTCAACGCCATCTATAAGTTGAGCGGAGGCAGGGTCGCCGCATGATCTTCCTTACATTGCTGGCCGCTGCTCGGGGGGCTGGAGCAGCGCGGTCAGGCAATGCGCCGCCGCACGCCGCGCCTCATCCTCAGTAATCGCGGCCGCCGCCGGGTCCGTTCTTCGCCGCATGGCCAACCAGCTGATCGCTTCGATACCGGAACGAGCCAGGGCTTCCGCCGGTCCGTCACCTACATATCGGCGTGTGAACCAAGTGACGATATCGGTGAGATAAGGCGCGCGATACTGCCGGGTGAAGGCTGTTTTCAGGCTGGGGATGTCGTTGGCGGTACGGTCGAAGAGGACGATCAGGCGCCAGGTGGCGGCCAGGAAATCGTATAGTTCGGTCGCGATCCCTGCCGCCTCGTTCTCAAGCAAGGACATAGGCGGGGGATGGTCCAGGGCAGCCCGCAACGCCGGCCAGCGCGGCCAGGAATGGACGATGGCCTCGATCGACAGGACCGTTTCCGCGAGATCGCCCACCGCCACCGGCATTGGCAGACCGTCCAGCGACATGCCCGCGGCATGCAGTGCCGCGATATGGAACAGGGCTTCCTTGCTTTCGACATAGCGGTAGGCGGCGGAGGGCGACATGCCCAGTTCCGCCCCGATATCCGACATCTGGGTCAGGCGAAAGCCGCGCTGGGTGAAGCACTGCAACCCCGCCTCGGCGATCTCACGGAGGGGGCGTAAACCCAGCCGGCTCGATCTGCGCATCTCTCACCCTCCGTCCCAGAGCCAACCCATGCCCGCCCCTGGCGACCAGGATTGGATTATGTCGGCGGCGGAGGAGAATAGTCGACGGTTCCTTGGGCGTCCTTCATGAACATCGCCAAGCCCCTATGACACCAATGGAAAGCAGCCGAATGGCAGGGGGACCGAGCCAAAGGGGCTTGTCCAGGCAGCACCGTGAGTGTATCAGTGATTCACTCAATTATAAACCTGTGACGGTGTGGCGAAATTGATCCTGAAACGCCTGGGCCCGGCCACCCTTCTTTGGGCCACCCTTCTATGGGGCGCCGTGCCCGCCGCTGACGCCGCCCCCGTCGGCCTGGCCCACCGCGAGGTGCCGCTTGCCAGCGCGGCGGCGCGCCGGAGCGATCATCAGCCAGTGCTGGACGTCACGATCTGGTATCCGGCGGTGGAGGGAACGGCGCAGCAGGAGGTAGATATCGGCCCGCCGGGCCAGGCGTTGCTGGTAGGTGGGCCGGCCGCCATTGATGCGGAGCCGGCGCACGGGGCGCACCCGGTCGTCCTGCTGTCCCCCGGCTTCGGTGGCAGTGCCGAGGATTTGTCCTGGCTGGGTGGTGGATTGGCGGCGCGCGGCTTCATCGTCGTCGGGGTCAGCCATCCGGGCAACAACGCGTTGGATCGCACACCGGTGGGTGGAACCGCCTGGTGGGAGCGGCCGCGCGACCTGATCGCCGCCGCGCGCGCCATGGCGACGGATCCGACGCTGGGCCCATACCTCGACCTGGGGCATGTCGGTGCGGCCGGTTTTTCCATGGGCGGCATGACGGCGCTGGCCCTGGGCGGCGCCGTTATCGATCCCGGACATTTCGATGATTTCTGCGCGGGCAAGCCGGCGGACCAAGTCTGCGACACCGCCCCGGAAACGCCGGATGCGCCCCATGTCACCCAGCGCGCCGGCATCCATATGCTGGGACTGGACCAGGCGGCCGCCCGCGCGTCGGAAGGCGCGGCCCTTCCGGGTTTGCGCGCGGTCCTGGCCATCGCGCCGCCTGTGCAGATGCTGTCGCCGGAAAGCCTGGGCCGCATCACCGCCCGGACCACTCTGATGGTGGGGGACAGCGATCCGCTGGTGCCCGCAGCCACCGAGGCGGGGGTGGCGGCGCGCCTGGTCAAGGGTGCGCGGTTCGTGACCGTGCCGGGTGCGGCCCATTACAGCTTCGTGGGCGTCTGCACGCCCCATGGCCGGATGGTGCTCGCGCTCTGCGACCGGGCGCCCGAGGCGGAGCGCGCCCATACGGCTGCCCTGACGGAGGCGATCCGCCTGTTCCAAGGCACGCTTTCGCCCGGTGCACGACCCTAACTGGCCCTTTCAGCGGGGGTGTTGGTCATCACATCCTGTGGTGGTGTCCGGCTGGCATCCTGCCGGTTCTCAACGACAATAATCCCGGGAGTAACATATGCAGAGCGGTCGCAGAGACTTCCTGAAGCTCGGTGGCGGCACCTTGGCCATGCTGGCCCTGCCGCAACCCCTGGTCGCCGCGACCGGAACCAACCAGCCTATCATCGATGTGCATCTGCACGCCTATCCGGCATCGATGCGCTTTGAGAAGCCCATCGTCAATCCCATCACCGGGGCCAAGAGCCCCATCCAGACCGGTGCCGACCATCTCACGGCTTGCCTGGCGGAGATGAAGCGCCTGAACGTAGTCAGGGGCGTGGTCAGCGGCGGCGACGGCGACCGGTTGCAGGCGGCCGTGGATTGGTACGACCGGGATGCCGGCCGCATCCTGGTGGGCGCCGGCATCCGCGGATCGGCGGACACGCCCCTGCCGCCGCTGGAGGAGCTGCGCAAGCTGCATGCGCAGGGCAAGTTGCAGGTGCTGGGGGAACTGACGTCCCAGTATGCTGGCCTGCCGTTGAGCGACCCGCAGTACGACCCCTACCTGTCCCTGGCGGAAGAACTGGACATTCCGGTGGCTCTGCACACCGGCACCATGCCCGAGGGCACCACCTTCGACCCCTGCTGCCGTACCGCCCGGGCCCGCTTCGGCAATCCCGAATATGTCGAGGAGGCGCTGAACAAGCATCCCAAGCTGCGCCTGAACCTCATGCATTGCGGCTGGCCCTATCTGGAAGACACCATGGCCATGCTGATGCTGTATCCCAATGTCTATGCGGATACGGGCGCCATCGACTGGCTGCTGCCGCGGCCAGCCTTCAATGACTATCTGAAGGCCCTGGTCGACGCCGGATTCGGCAAGCGCATCATGTTCGGCACGGACCAGATGTATTGGCCCGATGCCATCAGCCTGGCCGTAGACCGCATCAAATCGGCCCCCTTCCTGACGGAGGACCAGAGGCGGGACATCTTCTACAACAACGCCGTCCGCTTCTACAAACTGGGCTGAGGGTTTCGCCTCGACAGCCGCCGGGCCGGCCACCCGGCGGCCTTGCCGCGTCAATAGCTCAGCGTCACCGAGACGTGGCCGAGTTCCCCCTTTTCCGTGGCGCCCGGCAGCTTGCGCAACTGCCAGCCGTAGGCGAACTTCACCGTGAGATAGGTGCCGTAGGTGTAGCCCAGGCCCACACCGGTGCTGGCCAGGTTGACGTTGTCACTTTCCCCGGCCGGGATGTTGCGGTTCCACAGGCTGCCGTAATCGAAAAAGGCCAGCAGCTGCAGGGCGTCATCGGGGCCGCGCTGCACCAGCTTGAAGGCGCGGCTGCGCAGCTCCGTGCTGATCAGCACGCCCTGGTCACCGTTCACCGCGCGCTCGTCGTAGCCACGCAGGATGTCGGCGCCACCAGCGCCCATCTGCTCGGTGTCCAGCAGGGCGCGGTTGCTCAGCTGCCCCACCACGCGGGTGGCCCACACCGCGTCCTCCGGTAGCTTGACCAGTCGGTTCAGCTCGCTGCGGACATAAAGATAATCGGCCTTGGCGCCCAGACGGCCGGACTGGTTGTCACCCGGCTGGAAAGCGGCGTTGGTGTTGTCCCCGGTCAGGCCGCCGGGGCTCCACACCAGGGTGTTGCTCCACCCCGTGCTGCCCCAGGCATCACCCAGGGTGGCGTTGTAGTTGGCGGAGAACTGGTTGATCTCCGTCGCCGTGCGCGAAATCTGGACGCCGCCGAAGGCCAGGTTGTTGTTGGTGGTCTTGAAATCGTAGCCGAATTCCAGCTGGTGGGAGAAATCCGGCGTCCGCGCCAACGGGATTTGATAGCGCAGGCTGGCCTGGCCGCTCTTGCCCACCAGGCCGAAATCGTTGCCCACATTGGGCACGCTTTCCTCATAGCTGCCGAAGATCATCAGCCGGTCCTGCCAGGGCAGGGGCGCCAGCCAACTGAGGGAATGGCCGACAAAGGACGCGTTCCGCCCGCCCGGCCGGTCATGCCAGAAATCGTTGCTGGTGGTCAGCTGATAGGACAGCTGCTCATCCTGCCAGAAGGCGTTGCCCCAGTTGAAACCCAGGTTCCAGCGATCACGGCCCGTGCTGGGCGCGCCGCTGTTGTCATAGCCGGCGTATACCCGCAAAGGGAAGCGGTCGCGGGTGGACAGCACCAGGTCGGTGGTGCCCGGCGTGGCACCTGGGCGGTAGACCAGATCCACTTGGCGGAAAGGATTCTCGTTCAGGCCGTTGACCTCGCGCAGCAGCCGCTCCCCCTCCACCCGGTCGCCGGGGCGGACGCTGATGTGACGGGTCAGCAGGGCGCCGTCGAACCACTCGTTGCCCTCGGCCGCCACCTGGCCCACCGTGAATTCGCGCACCACCACCTGCACGGTGCCGTTGTCGATGTCCTGTTCCGGCACCAGCACGTCGACCAGCGGGTGGTCGTTGTCGCGGTAGAAGGCGACGATGCGGCGGGCCAGCTCATTCAGGTCCGCCAGCCGCAGGGGCTTGCCGATATAGGCCTCGGCGATAGGGCGGAAGCCGGGGCGGTCCAGGATGTCGATGCCGCCGGTGTCCACGCCGGTGATGGTGCTGCCGTGCGGCTTCACCGCGGCCGGCGAGGGCACGAAGGCCAGGCCCTTCAGCTGAGGCAGGATCACCCGGTCTGACTCGGGCGCGGGGGCGGCCGGCATGGGCGGCTGTGGCGCCTGGTCCACCGGCGCCTTGGCGGGCGGCTCCTTGGGCGCGATGCGCTCATAGCTTTGCGCCTGCGCCCGCAGGGACGTCAGCGACAGGCCGGCCAAAAGCAGGGCGGTGAGAGCGCGAGCCGGGGGGACGGGCATGGAATTCCTGGGCATGGAGGCGGTCGTGGGAGCAAGGATGGCGGGCGCGGGGGCGGAGGGGACGGTCATGGCGCGCTTCAGCGCCACCGCTTGGCGATGTCGAATTCCGTCTCATCCGTCCCATCCTGGTGGGCGGCGGAGAAGGTCGAGGTGTTGGTGATGGTGCCGCTGGCCGTGGCGGGTGGCGCCAGGTAGATGACGCGATAGTTGCCCTGCGAGTAGTCCGCCCCGACCAGCGGCTGGGTGGGGGTGAAGGGCACCTTGCCGGATGGCTGGTCCACGAAGTGGGTGGAGGACGGCACCTCGGGCAGCACCACGGGCGGCGACGTGTCCGCTTGCACCGTGAGGGTGCCGGCGACGTAGCTGATGAGGTAATTGCCGGACGTGAGGCCGCCCGGCGTGATCGTGTAGGTGCCGGCCGCTGTCCCGCCACCGTTGTAGACCAGGCTGCCGCCCAGGACGGCGGCCGTTTCGCCATTCACGAAGCCGTTGTACCTGGCGCTATAGGCCGGCGTGCCGCCGAAGGCGATGGTGACGTCGTTGGCGGTGACGGTTAGCGGTGCGCGGTTCACCGTCAGCGTGCCGGCGACATAGCTGATGTCGTAGTTGGCAGCGGTAAGGCCGCCGGGGGTGAGGGTGTAGCTGCCGGCGTTGGTGCCGGCGCCGCTGACCGTCAGGGTGCCGCCCAGGACCGACGCCGTCTCGCCATTGACGAAGCCGCTGTAGCTGGCGCCCAGGGTGGGCGTCTGGCCATAGGTGACGGTGGCGTTGGTGGCGGTGACGGTCAGAGCCGCCTTATTCACGGTCAGGGTGCCCGCGACATAGCTGATGTCATAGTTGGCAGCGGTAAGGCCGCCGGGGGTGAGGGTGTAGCTGCCGGCGTTGGTGCCGGCGCCGCTGACCGTCAGGGTGCCGCCCAGGACCGACGCCGTCTCGCCATTGACGAAGCCGCTGTAGCTGGCGCCCAGGGTGGGCGTCTGGCCATAGGTGACGGTGGCGTTGGTGGCGGTGACGGTCAGAGCCGCCTTATTCACCGTCAGCGTGCCGGCGACATAGCTGATGTCGTAGTTGGCAGCGGTAAGGCCGCCGGGGGTGAGGGTGTAGCTGCCGGCGTTGGTGCCGGCGCCGCTGACCGTCAGGGTGCCGCCCAAGACCGATGCCGTCTCACCGTTGACGAAGCCGCTGTAGCTGGCGCCCAGGGTGGGCGTCTGGCCATAGGTGACGGTGGTGGTGTTGGCGGTGACGGTCAGAGCGGCCTTATTCACGGTCAGGGTGCCCGCGACATAGCTGATGTCATAGTTGGCGGCGGTAAGGCCGCCGGGGGTGAGGGTGTAGCTGCCGGCGCTGGTGCCGGCACCGCTGACCGTCAGGGTGCCGCCCAGGACCGATGCCGTCTCGCCATTGACGAAGCCGCTGTAGCTGGCGCCCAGGGTCGGCGTCTGGCCATAGGTGACGGTGGTGTTGTTGGCGGTGACGGTTAGCGGTGCGCGGTTCACCGTCAGCGTGCCGGCGACATAGCTGATGTCGTAGTTGGCGGCGGTAAGGCCGCCCGGGGTGAGGGTGTAGCTGCCGGCGTTGGTGCCTGCGCCGCTGACCGTCAGGGTGCCGCCCAGGACCGATGCCGTCTCGCCATTGACGAAGCCGCTGTAGCTGGCGCCCAGGGGCGGCGTCTGGCCATAGGTGACGGTGGCGTTGTTGGCGGTGACGGTCAGGGCGGCCTTGTTCACCGTCAGGGTGCCTGCGACATAGCTGATGTCGTAGTTGGCGCTGGTGAGGCCGCCGGGGGTGAGGGTGTAGCTACCGGCGTTGGTGCCTGCGCCGCTGACCGTCAAGGTGCCGCCCAGGACCGACGCCGTCTCGCCGTTGACGAAGCCGCTGTAGCTCGCCCCCAGGGTGGGCGTCTGGCCATAGGTGACGGTGGCGTTGTTGGCGGTGACGGTCAGGGCGGCCTTGTTCACCGTCAGGGTGCCCGCGACATAGCTGATGTCGTAGTTGGCGCTGGTGAGCCCGCCGGGGGTGAGGGTGTAGCTGCCGGCGTTGGTGCCTGCGCCGCTGACCGTCAGGGTGCCGCCCAAGACCGACGCCGTCTCGCCGTTGACGAAGCCGCTGTAGCTCGCGCCCAGGGTGGGCGTCTGGCCATAGGTGACGGTGGCGTTGTTGGCGGTGACGGTCAGGGCGGCCTTGTTCACCGTCAGGGTGCCCGCGACATAGCTGATGGCCGAGCCGTCCGTCGTGGTGGCCCCGCTGGCCGTGATGGTGTAGCCGCCGACGTTGGCGCTGCTGCCGGCCCCGGTGGAGGTGAGCGTGGGGGTGGTTCCGAGGCTGCTGCCGCCCAGATAGGCGTGCGTCACGCCGGTCGCGCCGCCGGACAGCGTGTAGGCCAGCGCGCCGCTGACATCCTGGCCGTAGGTCTTGGTCACGTCGCTGGCCGTGATCACCAAGGTGGGCTGTTCCGCGAAGACATAGCGGTTGCCGCCGACCGCCACCGTGCCGGACGCCAGGGTGCGGTTCCACAACGCGGTGTTGCCGCTGTCCAGGTTACCGAAGGTGTCGCCGGCGGAGGTGGCGGAATAGACCAGCCAGCGGCCGCTGGCGGCGGTGATGCCGCTGGAGCCGGCGGTGTTGATGAAGGCACCGGTAGTCGACAAGGTGACGGCATCGCCGGTGGCTTGGCTGGTGACCGCGTTGGCCAAGGTCAGCGTTCCGCTGGTGGTGATGGTAACGCCACCGGTGGCGCTGATGCCGCTGATACCGCCGGCGGTGCCGATGGTCAGGGCGCCAGCGTTGGTGAAGGCCATGGCGCCCCCGGCGGTGGCCGCCAGGGTGCCGACGCTGTTGGCCTGGGTCAGGGTGATGGCGCCGCCGGCGTTCAGGCCCAGGCTGCCCACGGTGATGGTGGCGCTGCTGGCCTGGGTGATGGTGCCACCGGCCTCCAGCACCAGGGTATTAGCATGGGCCGGGGCGATGGCGGCGCTGATGACGATGTCGCCGGACACGGGCGGATCCACCACCAGGATGCCGGCGGTGACGCGGTCCAGCTCTGCAGCCGACAGCTCCAGCGTGCCGGTGGTGGCATCGCTGGCGCTGCCCAGGTCGACGGTCCAGCCGCTGGTGACCGGGGCCAGGGTGACGGTGCCGCCGCCCGTGGCGCTCACGGCGCTGGACAGGTTCATGCGGTCGGCGGTCAGGGTGACGCCGGTACCGGAGATGGCCTGGGACACGGTCAGCAGGCCGCCGGCCCCGGCCGTCAGCTGCGCCGTGGTGATGGCGGTGACCCCGCTCAGGCCGTCGACCGTGCCCACGGTCAAGGCGCCTGAGTCCTTGAAGCTGACGCTGCCGGCGCTGGTGGTGGCCGCCAAGGTGCCGACGCTGTTGGCGGCGGTGGCAAAGCCGATGTCGCCGGCGGCGCGCACGGCCAAGTTGGTGGCGGTGATGGTGGCGCCGCTGGACTGGGTGATGGCGCCGCCCGTGGCCAGGGACAGGGTGGTGACGTTGGTGGGCGCGATGGCGCCCGCGATGGTGTAGCCGGCGGTTTCGCTGATGTCCGTGCGGCCGATGACCAGGGTGCCGGCGGTGACGCCGTTGATACCGGCAGCGCTCAGCACGTCGGCGCCCGTGACGCTGCCGCCCACGGCCAGGGCGCGGTCGGCGGATTGCTGGCGCAGGGTCACCGTGCCCGTGGTGTTGATGGTGGGGGCCGCGCCGCTGGACAGGGCGAAGTCGTCGCTGGTCAGCGTGATGGCGCCGGTCTGCGTGCCGCTGCCGAGGCTGGCGGCCGTGCTGCCGCCGTCGCCCAGCACCAGGCCGGCACCGGTGGTGCCGCTGCCCGTCAGGGCGATGGCGCCGCTGGTGGTGCTGACCGTTTCGCCGTAGAGCCTCAGGCCAATGCCGCCCGTACCCGTGCCGGTCAGGGTGATGGCGCCGGTAGTGGCGGTCACGCCGCCGCCGTTGACCAGCAGGCCGGTGTTGCCGCCTGGGCCAGCCGCTGCCGTGCCGGTCAGGGTGATGGCGCCGGTCGCCGCCTGCACTGTGCTGGACACCAGTTGCAGGCCCAGGTGTGCGCCCGCGGCCGTGCTGGTGGTGGCCGATCCAGTCAAGGTCAGCGTGCCGGCGCCGCTGGTGGTGAGGCTGCTGCTGTTCAGCGCGATGCCGGAGGAGGTGCCGCTGACGCTGGCCTGCCCGTCACCCTTGAGGATGGCGCTGCCCCCCTCCAGGCTGATGGCGCTGTTGGTGATGCTGATGGCGGCGTCGTCGGTGGCGCTGGTCCCCGTGCTGTGGGCGTTGCCGGCCGTCGTGGGGTCGCTCACGACGGCGCCCCCCACCAGGGCCAGGGTGCCGCCCTTGGTCAGGATATTGACGCGGCTGAGGATGATGCCGCCGGTGCCGCTGCTGTCGCTGTCGGCGTACAGGGAAAGGTCCAGCCCGGCACCGACGATGCCGTTGACGGTAATGGCGCTGGAGGTGCCCTGCAGGGTGATGGTATTGCCGGCCACCAGCGTCAGGGTGCTGGTGCCGCTGCCGGTACCGACCGCAAGGCTGGTGTCGGTGACGGTCAGGTCGCCGCCGGCCGTCAGGGTCAGGGTGCCGCCCGCCGCCAGGGTGGCGCTGTTGGTGGGGGTCGCCACCGTCAGGTTGCCGCCGGCGGTCAGGCTGTCGCTGCCCGTGCCGCTCAGCGTCAGGCCGTTGTAGCTGCTGCCGCCCGCGGTCACGCTGTCCACGGTGACGGCACCGGAGGTGACGACGCTGAACGTGGCGCCGTTGGCGGTGAAATGCGTGACGGCGTTGCCCGTGTTGGTCAGGGTGTAGCTGCCGCCCTCCAGCGCCAGGCCGCCGGCGTTGATCGCCTGGGTTTGGGTGACGCTGGTGCTGGTGCCGGTGAAACCCAGGCCGCCGGTCAGGGTGATGCCGTCGGTGGTGCCCACGCTTCCCACCGCCAGGGCGGTGTTGGAGCCGATCAGGATGGTGCCGGTGTTGGCGGCCAGCGTGCCGATGCTGTTGATGCTGTTGCCGCCGGACAGGCTGCCCAGCTGCCAGGAGCCGCCGCTGCCCAGCAGCAGCAGGCTGGGGGTGGTGATGGCGGCCGACTGCGTGCTGGTGCCGGTGCTGTTCAGCGTAAGCGTGCCGGTGCCGCTGACCGTCAGGGCATCGTCGACGGTGATGGCGTGGCTGCCGGCCTCGATGTCCAGGCTGGCGTTGGCGGACAGCGTGATGGTGCCGCCCGACACGGTGTAGAGCAGGCTGGAATCGATCCCACTGGGCCGGGCGCCGGCCAGCGCGCTGGTGCTGACCGCCGGGCCGTCGCTGGTCATCTGCACCGTGTTGCCCAGCACGGTCAGGCCCGTGGTGGTGCCGCCGCTGGTGGTCAGGTGCACAGCATTGCCCAGCGTCGTGTTGCCCAAGGCCGGGTTCAGGTAGGCCACCAAGTTGCCGCCGGTGATGGGGCTGCCGTCGGCCAGGATGTAGTAATAGCCGTTGGCGCCGGCGAAGCCGCTGCCCAGACTGGTGCCGTTGGTCAGCGCGCTGACGCGGTTGGCGATGGCGAAGCTGCTGCCGGCGGCGTCGCTGTAGGCGGTGCCGGTGACGATCTGGACGCTGCCTGAATGTTCCCAGGTGAAGTAGGGCAGGGTCACGCCGTCGCTCATGCCCCAGACGGGCGTGGTGTAGTCCCACCCGGCACCGGTGAAGGTGCTGCGCGTCTGCATCTGGGCAGTCGTCTTCCCCGTGACGCCGGAGGTGGTGCCGCCACCCACGCCGACCGACAGGCCGGAGGTTTCGGTATCATAGAAGCTGTTGCTAGCGGTGCCGGCGTTGCTGCCGATCAGGCCCCCCAGCGTGGTGGTGCCGGTCAGGGCCAGGGCGCCGATGCTGTAGGTCCGGGCCACCGTGCCGCTGTTGGTGCCAACCAGGCCACCGGCGGCGGACCCGCTCTTCACCGCGCCCAGCAGCGCCACCTGCGCATAATCATCGGTGATGGTGCCGATCAGGCTATTGACCAGGTCGACGCTGTTGTTGCCCACTAGGCCGCCCACGGACTGGGCGCTGCCGGCGGCGGTCATGCGGATGCCGCCCAGGGCGTAGCTGTCCTGGATGGTGCCGTTGCTGTTGCCGACCAGCCCGCCGACATCGGTGCCGCTGGCGGTGATCAGGGTGTCCGCCTTGGCATCCTGCAGCAGGCCGCCGGTGGTGATGGCACCGATCAGGCCGCCCACGGTGCTGCCGCCCGAGATGCTGCCCGTCACGGTGATGTGGCTGATGGTGCCGCCGCCGTCGTTGCCCACAAGGGCGCCGACGCTGCTGCCGCCAGTGATGGAAACGTTGCTGAGCGCCAGATCATGCAGATAGCCAACGCCGGCGGTGGTCGCGAACAGGCCGACGTCGCTGTTACCGGGCAGATTGACGGTCAGGCCGCTGATGGTATGGCCGCCGCCGTTGAACGTGCCGGTGAAGCTGTCGATGGGGGAGAAGCCGCCGCTGCCCCACACCCCGCCGGTGGCGGATAGGGCGCTGCCCAGGTCAATGTCGTTGGCCAGGGTATAGCCGATCGTGGGGGCGGTGTTGATCAGCTGCAACTGATGCGCCGTGCGCACGGTGCCCGACGCTTCGGACCTCAGTATCGGCCGCGTGCCCCCGTCCACCATGTACCAAGTGCCGGACATATCCCAGCCGGCGTTGGAGAAGGTGGTGCTGCTGAATGCCTGGGAGCTGGTGATGCCGGTGAAGCCGGTCACCGTCAGGCCGCTGCCGCCGGAGGCGGCGCCGTAGCTCCGCCCCGTGGTCGTGACGTCCCAGAATGAATTGCTGGCGGTGAATGTCACACTGGACAGGCCCACGAGGCCGCTGGTGTAGATGCTGCCAATGGTGCTGCTGACCCGGCCGCTAGCGTAGCTGTTGTTGATGCTGGCGCCCGCCACCTGGATGATGCCGACGAGCCCGCCTTCTTCCTGAAAGCCGGTGACGTTGCCGGTGGCGTAGGTGTTGGTCAGGCTGGCGCCATACAGGTTTCCCACCAGCCCGCCGACCACGCTGCCCCCGCCGGTGACGGTGCCGCTGGCGCTGGAGGTGGTGATGTTGCCAGAGGCGAGGCCGACCAGGCCGCCGACGTCGGTCCAGCCGCTGACGGCGCCGGATGCCCAGGACCGGTTGATGGTGCCGGTGCTCTGCCCCACCAGGCCGCCCACGTACAGACCGTGGCTGCTGGTGCCCGAACTGCTGACCGCGGCGGTGGACCAGCTGTCCGCGATGGTGCCATTGGTGAAACCCACCACGCCGCCGACACTGTCGGCGGTGGCGCTGACCGTGCCCGACATGCCGGCGAAGCTGATGGCGCCGGTGTCGCTGCCCACGACGCCGCCCACCTGGCTGGCCCCGCTGACCGTGCCGGAAACGGTGATGTTGCTGATGGTGGTGCCGCTGGCCGTGCCCACCAGGGCGCCCACGTTGTTGCCGCCGGAGACGGAGACGTTGGTGAGCGCCAGGTTGGCCAGTTTGGCCGAGGCGGTGGTGGAGGCGAACAGGCCCGTATTGGTGGCGCTGCCGGTAATGGTCAGGCCGCTGATGGTATGGCCCTGACCCGCCACTTCGCCGGAGAAGGTGGCGATGGGCACGAACCCGCCACTCCATATGTCGGCGGTGTTCGCGAGGGGGGTGGCCAGGCCGATGTCATTGACGATGGTGTAGCGGGCGCTGGGGTTCAGGGCCACCAGTTGCAGTTCATGGGCGTTGCGGATGGTGGTGCTGGCTTCCGCGCGCAGGACCGGGCGGGACAGGCCGGCGGGCAGGTACCAGGTGTTGCTGAAATCCCAGCCGCTGAAGTTGGATTGAACCGCCATCTCGGCGGTGGTGCGGCCGGTGATGCCGGTCGCGCTGCCGCTTCCGACGCCGCTGGACAGGCCGGTGGTCTGCTGATCCCAATAGGAATTGTTAACGGTGGCGCTGACGTTGAAGCCGATCAGGCCGCCAATCTTCGTGCCCGGCGCGCTGATGGCGCCGCTGGCGTAGCTGTTGCTGATGGTGCCGGTGGCGCTCTGGCCCACCAAGCCGCCTATTTCATCCACGTTTCTGCCAGAGGTTTCCGTGACGCTGGCGGTGGAATAGCTGTTGGAGATGTTGGTGGATATCCCCGCCAGGCCACCCGCCAGGGCTTGGCCACCGACCCCGCCGCCACCGGTGACGGTGATGGTGCCGCCGGCGTAGGACGTGTTGATGGCCGTGGCGCTCAGGTCGGCGGTAACGCCCAGAACGCCGCCGGCATAAGCCTGCCCGCCATTGACGAAGCTGAGATTGACGTTCGCCATGGAGGTGGAACCGGTGATGGTTCCGCTATTGTACTGTATCCCCACGATGCCGCCGACGCCGTAGCCGCCACCACCCTGGAAATTCAACGTGCCGGTGACATAGGCGTTTACGATATGACCGCCGCCGTTGGCGCCGACCAGGGCGCCAACATGGCTGTCGGCGTTGGTGACGGTGATGGCGACGTTGGTCAGGCTGATGTTGTTGAGGGTGCCGGTGTTGCCGCCAAACAAGCCGATGTAGGTGTTGCTGCCGCCACCGTAGTTGATGGTCAGCCCATCGATGGCGTGACCCTGCCCGTCATAGGTGCCGCTGAAGGGTGTGGAAGGGGTGCCCAGGGGGATGAAGCCGGCGGGGACGCTGCCGGCGGTGGACTTCCAGATGCCGCCGGCGGTCGGCGCCGGCATGCGGATGTCGTTGCTCTGGGTGTAGCTGGCCGTCAGGTCGTGGGCGACCAGCTGCAACTGGTGGGCATTGCTGATGGTCAGTGAATATTCCCAGAGGCCCAGGGGCCGGGTGCCGCCGTCGCTCAACCACCAATCGGTGGTGAAGTTGAAAGCGCCGTAGGCGCTGGCCTTGTAGGCGTAGGTACTGGCCGCCGACTGCGCCGGGTCGCTGGTCACGGCCGCGGCGCTGCTCGTACTGCCCCCCACGACGGCGCCCACCGCCGCCGCGCGGCCGGTGCTGTAGGTGTCCCAATAGCTGCTGGTGATGCTGCCCGCGCTGACGCTGTCGCCGTTGGTGCCCACCAGGCCGCCGATGCTGCTGGCGCTGCCGCTGCTGAGCGTGACGCTGCCGCTGGCCCAACTGGTGGTGATCGGGCCGGCGTTGATGCCGACCAGGCCGCCCACGCTGGTCACGCCGGTGACGGCGCCGGTGGCGTAACTGGTGGCGATGCTGCCGCCCTCGGCGATGCCGACCAAGCCGCCGACGGCATCGTTGCCGGTGACGGCGCCGGTGGCGTAGGCGTTGCTGATGGCGGCCCCCTGGCCGGACCCGATGAAGCCGCTCGTTCCCACCAGGCCGCCGACCCGGCTCGCGCTGGGTGCGTAGACGGTGCCCAGGGCATAGACGTTGGTCAGCGCGCCGGCGCGCTGCCAACCGACCAGGCCGCCGATGCCGGTGCCGCTGTAGCCTTTGGGGACGGTGATGGTGACGTCGGTCCAGCTGTTGCTGATCGACTGCTGGTCGTCCTGGCCGACCAGGCCACCGATGAAGTCGCCATAGCCGGTGATGGAACCGGTGACATGAACGTTGGTGACGGAGCCGCCGTTGTTGGCGCGCCCGACCACGCCGCCCACACGGTTGGAACCGGTGATGTTCACATCCTCCAGGCCCAAGTTGCTGACTTTGGGACCGTTGCCTGTGGGCGTGTCGCCGAACAGGCCCACTGCGACGGTGGTGGGGCGGTTGATGGTCAGGCCGGTGACGGTGTGGCCCTGGCCGTCCAGGGTACCGGAGAAGCTGTTGATGGGGGCGAAGCCGGCGCCGCTGTTCCAGGTGGCGGTGGCGCTGGCGTCGATGTCCCGGCCCAGGGCATAGGTGTCCGACAGGTTGGTGGACAGATTCTGCAGGTTCTGGGCGGTGTTCACCAGCATGTAGGCGGTCAGGGCGCCGCTGCCCAGCGCGACATTGCCGGCATAGCTGGTGGGCGAGGCGTAGCTGGCCGGATTGTAATAGAGGTTCACCGACCCGCTGCTGCCAACCATGTTGACACCACCGCTGGTGAAGGTGACGGTGCCGCTGCCCGTCCCGGTATTGTCGGCGCGCAGGGTGACGTCGCCGGACCCCGCCGTGTGGCTCAGTGTGCCGCCGTTGAAGATGATGCTGTGGTAGGCTGACAGCGTCAGGCTGTGACTGGCCGCCCAGGTGACGTTGTTGGCGACGGTGATGTCGCCCGTCTGGCTGCCCGTATTGCCGGTGGTGATGGTGACGTCGGCCGTGGCCAGGGTGTTCTGCAGCGTGGTCGTGTTGATGACGGAGCTGTTGCCTGTCGGGGTGAACGTGCCGCCGGACAGGCTGCTGTTGAGGTTGCTGCCGGTGGAGATGGTGACGTTTTCCGGGTCCAGCAGCAGCTGGCCAACGGCACCCAGCGGGGCGGTCAGGTCCACCGCGCCGGTGAAGTCCAGCAGCTTGTGGCTGGATACTTCGGCGAAGCCGCCGTTGCCGCTACGGGGACCGCCCTTGGCACTGAGGGCGCCGGCGAAGCCGGTGTACTGGTCCGACCAGACGATGACGCCGCCGCCGTTGCCGGTGGCGCCCGCGTCGGCCTTCAGGGTGGCGCCGGCCGCGACGGTGGTTTGGGCGGCGGTGGCCACGGCCTGCTTCACCAGCTTGGTGGCCGCATCGCCGCCGCCCTGGCGGTCGCCGCCCAGCAGGATGGTGCCGCCGGCCCCGGTGGTGCCGCTGGCGTCGATCACCGCGCCCGCCGTCATCGCGACCGAATTGCCCGTCGCGATGACGGTACCGCCGCTGCCATCGGCGTTGGTCGCTGCCAAAGCGCCGGCGACCGTGACGGCGCCGCCCTGGTCCGTGGCCGTTTCCGTCGACCCGCTGGCCGACAACCAGATGTGCCCATCCTTGACCGTGGTGCCGGTAGCGCGAATAGTCCCGCCGCCGTTGCCGGCCAGGGCATAGATGTTGCCGCCGGCGGCCTTCAGTTCCGCCTGCGCCGCCGCGATGGCGCCGGTGTTGGTGACGTCGCCGCCTCCCACCTGGACATAGACGCGCTCAGCCGCGTCACCGTCCTTAAGCAGCACCTGCTGGCCGGCGGCCAGGCCAACGGTGCCGTTGGGGGCGGTGATGGTCCCGTCGTTGGTGACGTTGCGCGCGATCAGCAGGACATCGCCGCCGGTGGAGGAGATCTTGCCCAGGTTCCTGACCTCGGCATCCGTGTCGCCCTTGAACAGCAGGGTGCCGCCGGCCATGAAGGCGTCGTTGGCGATGTCCAGCGTGCTGGCGGTGAAGCTGCCGCCCGTGACCACCACGCCGCTGGACCCCACGACCACGCCCGCCGGGTTGATGACGTACAGCGTGCCCGTGGCCTTCAGCGTCCCCAGGATGGTGGACAGGTTGCCGCCGGTGACGCGGTTCAGCGTGGCCCCATTGCCGTTGTTGAAGCTGACGGTGCCGCCCTGGCCGATGGAAAAGCTTTTCCAGTCGATGATGGCGCGCTGGCTGCCCTGGTTGACGGTCAGGCTGCCCGGTCCGCCGCTGATACTGCCCGATCCGGCCTGGAAGGCGCCGCCCGTGGGCAGGGTGGGGCCGCTGCCGGCGTGGGCCGGTCCGACGGTGGTGACGGCCAGCAGGGCCATGGCCGTGCCGGCCAGCAAGGCCGCCCGGCAACCGAGCCGCGAAGTCTCTGGTGAGATGATCACATGGCCTTCAGCGCGCGCCACACCGCCTTGCGGGGCATTCCCCCGCATCCCCGTCCCAACCCGAGAACCCATGCTGTCCGCCCCTGGAACCTGTGGCCTGAAACCTGTGGCGTACCGGACACATGAGGGCGCCATGCGGGCGACGGTCCTGCCTCGGCCGTCGACACCGCGTCACCGGTCCCGCCCCGGTTCGCGAATACGCCGCCAGTCACGCAACCGTTCGGCTGGCGACTAGCATCGGGACCATAACGCAACCGATGCGCGCAATTTATAGAAATTGTCGAAAGTGTACGGCAGTTATGCTGCCGATGATCCTCAAGTCATTGATGCGTTTAGTAGCATACACCCGTAAGGCATACGTGGTTAACGCAGCCGCACCGCCGCCGCGCACCAAGTGGCGGCTTCCCGGTGGGGAATCCCATATGGCACCCGTGGAGGTGGCATTCCCGCCCCCCGCCGGCTGGCCGGCGGGGGAACCGGGAACGCTACTCCAGGCGCAGCTTGGCGACATCGCCGGGCGTGATCTTCGACGGGGCCGCGCCGAAGCGCGCGGTCACATAATTGGCCACCGCCGCGATCTCCTCATCCGAATAGGCACCAGAGAAACCTGGCATATAGGGCCGGCCGGCGACCTGCGGGCCGGAGCCCTTCAAGATCATCAGGGCGACGTTGGCCGCGCTGGGGTCGTTCACCGCCCGCTTCGCTGTCAGCTGAGCCTCCGCCGAATTGACGCCGGCGCCGCTCCAGGCGTGGCAGCTGGCGCAGGCACCTTCGAACATGCGCTTGCCGTCCAGGTTGTCGGCCACGGTGGCGCCATGCTCCCGCGGGGCGGGGCCGGCCGGGGCGGGAAGGCTGGTGTGCACCGCCGGCACGGTCTGCAGATAGCTGCGCATCGCCGCGATGTCCGATGGGCTGAGTTTCGAGAAGCTCAACTCCACCGCCTCGCGCATCGGGCCGGAGGCGACGCCCTTGCCCTTGGCGTGACCGTGGGCCAGGTAGGCTTCGATCTGCTCCGCCGACCAGCCGCCGATGCCCGATGGGACGTCAGGCGTGATGTTGTAGGCGTTCCACCCTTCCGCCTGGCCGCCGGCGAACTTGCGCCGGGTGTCCATGGCCTGGAACGGGGTGCGCGGCGTATGGCATTCGCCGCAGTGCGCCGCCCCCTCCACCAGATAAGCGCCGCGGTTCCATTCCGGACCGCGCTCGGCCACCGGTATGAAGCGGTGGTCGGGGTTGAACAGCAGGCCCCAGAAGATCATCAGCCAGCGCTGGTTGTAGGGAAAGGCGAAGGTGTCGGGCAGGTTCTCCCGCCGCACCGGGGCCAGGGAGAACAGATAGGCCTTGATGGCAAGCACGTCCTCATCCGTCATCAGGGTGTACGACGCGTAGGGGAAGGCGGGGTAAAGGCGCTGTCCGCCCGGCGCCACGCCCTTGTGCACCGCCTTCAGGAAGTCCGCGTCGCTCCAGCGGCCGATGCCCGTTTCCGCGTCGGGGGTGATGTTGGGGGTGTACAGGGTGCCGAAGGGCAGCTTGAACGGCCGGCCGCCGGCGTAGGGGGTGCCGCCTTCCGCCGTGTGGCAGGCCTGGCAGTCGGCCGCCGCGGTCAGGTAGGCGCCCCGTTCCAGCAGGGCCGCGTTCGCCAGTTCCTTGGGCACGCCGGTGGGCGAGGGGCCCTTGAAATCCGCCAGGCTGACCTGGTGGCCGCCGGCGAAATCCAAGGCGCCGGGTAGGAACACCATCCGGGCCAGCACGGCAGCGCCCGCCACGACGATGATCCCGGCGGCCAGCAGGGCCGCCCTTTTCGTGCTTCCGCGCATCAGCTCCGCCCCCCCTTGGCCAACAGTGTCCGGTCTATGGGCATGCGCGTCAGCTGCACGCCCGTGGCGGCGTAGATGGCGTTGGCCACGGCGGGCTGCACCGTGGTGGTGCCGGGCTCGCCAATGCCGCCGGGCGCCTCGGTTGAGGGCACGAGGTGCACCTCCACCGCCGGCATCTCATCGATGCGGACGACGCGGTAATCGTGGAAATTGCTCTGCTGCACGCGCCCGTTCTCAAAAGTGATCTGGCCATGCAGGGCGGCGGACAGGCCGAAGACCAGCCCTCCTTGGATTTGCGAGATCACGCCGTCCGGGTTTACCACCATGCCGCAATCGACGGCGGTGACCAGGCGGCGCACCCGCACGTCGCCGTCCTCCTGCACCGCCACCTCGGCGATGGTGGCGAGATAGCTGCCGAAGACCGTCTGCAGACAGATGCCCCGGCCCACGCGCCCGCCCGCCACGGCAGGCAGCGGCGCGGCCCAGCCGGCGCGCTCCGCCGCCGTGTTCAGCACCTGCAACGCCCGTGGGTTGGCGGACAGCAGCGCGCGGCGATATTCCAGCGGGTCGCTCTTGGTTTCCCGGGCCAGCCGGTCGATGAAGCTTTCGACGGAGAAAACGGTGTTGTTGGGGCCCACGCCGCGCCAGAAGCAGGTGGGCACCCCCTGGGGCTCATGGCGGACATACTCGACGTGGAAGCCGCCGACGGCATAGGGCTGGTCGCTGGCGCCATCGATGGCGTCGATGTCGATGCCGCCGGTGAAGGCCGGCGGCAGCCACCGGGCGATGACCGAGGGGCCTACCACCGTATGGCGCCAGGCCACCGGCTTGCCGTTCTCCAGCTTGGCGGACAGCCAGCTGCCGTAGGTGGAGCGGTACATCGCCTTCTGGATGTCCTCCTCCCGCGTCCAGACCACTTTCACCGGGCCGTCGACATGGGCGGCGATGCGCACTGCCTTGTCGATCATGTCCACCTCCAGCCGGCGGCCGAAGCCGCCGCCCAGCAAATGGTTGTGAACGGTCACCTGCTCGGGCTTCAGGCCGGCGGCCTGCGCCGCCATGGCCTGTGCCTTGGTCATCACCTGGGTGCCGGTCCAGACATCGCAGGCGCCCGGACGCAGATGCACGGTGCAGTTCATGGGCTCCATGGGCGCGTGCGCCAGGAAAGGCAGCTCGTAGCTGGCGCTGATCACGCCGGGGGCGCCCGGCTGCGCGTCCGCCCCTTCGTTCTTCACCGCCACACCCGGTTGCTTGGCGGCCTCATGCATGGCCGCGCGCAGGCTGTCGGTGGACAGCGTGGCATTGGGGCCTTCGTCCCAGGTGATGACCACCTTGTCCAGGCCCTTCTTGGCCGCCCACATGTGATCGCCGACCACGGCCACCAAATCGTCCAGCACGACCACCTGCCGCATCCCCGGCACGGCGCGGGCCTGGGTGTCGTCCACGCGCTTGACCTTGCCGCCCGGCACCGGGCAGCTGGCCAGGGTGGCGAACTTCACGCCCGGCGGCATGGCGTCGATGCCGTACTGGGCGGAACCGTTGCCCTTGGCTTCGATGTCCAGCCGGGTCTGCGTCTTGCCCAGCAGGCGGAAGGCCTTCGGATCCTTCAGCGACGGGTCGGCCGGCGGGGTCAGGCGCGAAGCGGCGGCGGCCAGGTCACCATAGGGTAGGGAACGGCCGCTGGCGGTATGGAGAACGGTGCCGTCCCGGGTCTCGCAACTGGCCGACGCCACCTGCCAGCGCTTGGCCGCCGCCTCCACCAGCATGGCGCGCGCCGCGGCGCCGGCCTTGCGCATGGGCGTCCAGTAGGCGCGGACGGAGGTGGACCCGCCGGTCGCCTGGATCTTGAAGATGGGATTGCCGTAGAGCGCGTCGCTCGCTGGCGCGGCCTCCAGCCGGATCGCGGCCAACGGCAAATCCAGCTCCTCCGCGATGAGCATGGTCATGGCCGTGTAGATGCCCTGGCCCATCTCCACCTGCGGCATGATCAGGGTCGCGGTCCCATCACCGGCGATGCGGATGAAGGCGTCGGGTGCGAACATGGCGGGGGCGTTTTCGCCCGCCACCGCCAGGCGGCCCAGCGGCAGGTCGATGGCCAGCAGCAGGCCGCCGTAGGCCAGGCCGCGCAGCACGTCGCGGCGGGAGGCGCCGGGCGCGGAAAGATGTTTGTCCATCGTGTACCTCAGGTCAGAGAGGCGGCGTGCTTCACGCCTTCGCGGATGCGGACGTAGGTGCCGCAGCGGCAGATGTTGCCCGCCATGGCTGCGTCGATGTCGGCGTCATTGGGCGCCGGCGTCTGCGCCAGCAGTGCCGCGGCCGACATGATCTGACCGGACTGGCAATAGCCGCACTGCGCCACCTGCAGGTCCATCCACGCCTTCTGCACCTTGGCGCCGGCCGGGGTGGCGCCGACGCCTTCAATGGTGACGACGGCCATCTCCCCCACGTCCCCGACGGCCGTCTGGCAGGAGCGAACGGGGGTTCCGTCCAGATGGACGGTGCAGGCGCCGCATTGGGCGACGCCGCACCCGAACTTGGTGCCTGTCATCCCCAGGACATCACGCAACACCCAGAGCAGTGGCGTGTCCTGCTCCACATCCACATCGTGGACGGTGCCGTTGATCGAAAGCTTGACCATGGATTTTCCTCGTTCTGACGGCCGGCGGCCCTTGCCCGTCCGGGATAGGCACCGCCTGCGGAGCGGTGCCGGTCCCGAAGGCACGCGTCCCGGAGTGTCGCGCAGAACGGTGTGGTTCCGGAATTATACCGCGGGTGGGGGGGGGACCATCGACGGGGCGCCGCCGTGCCGAGGAGGCTCGGATAGATTATTGTATTATAAAGGAAATTTGTATTTTCCCGCCATTTTGGCCTGCGGGGCGTTGCCGGCCGCGCAACGATATTCTTGCCGACCACGCCGCCTCAATCGGCCACCGCCGCCCCTCGGGTCAGGGGTAGCCATAGCGTGAACCGCGTCCCCATCGGGCCTGACGCCCAGGCGACCGAGCCACCCACGGCCTGGGCGCGGCGCTGCTGGTTGCGCAAGCCGCGGCCTCCGGCGGCGGCCAGGGCCGCCTGCGTGTCGAAGCCTCGGCCGTCATCCTCGATGGTGACGCATACGCCGGCCCGCTCGTCCTGGATATCGGGGGCGGTGCCCAGGCGGATGCGGCTGGCCTGGGCATGGTGCAGGATGTTGGCGATGCCCTCCTGCAGGATGCGCAGGATGTGCAGGGCGCTGGACGGATCCAGCCAGGCAAGGGTCGGCAGGTCCCGCACGTCCCATACCAGGGTGATGCCCGATCCCTCCAACCGCGGTTCCAGCCGGTAGCGCAGCGAGGCCAGCAGCAGCAGCAGGTCGGCGTCCACCGGTTCCATGGAATCAATGGCCAGCTTCAAATCGTCCAGGCAGCCCTTGAGAATTTGCGAGACCTTGGCGTCGTCCACGGCGCCCTGCTCGACCGAGCGGATGGCGCTGATCAGCGAGGCGCCCACGCCGTCATGCATGTCCTGCATCAGGCGCTGGCGTTCTTCGCTGATGGTCCGGCGCCGCTCCGCCTCGCGCAGGCGCTGGTGGCTGATCTCCAGCTCCGCCTCGCGGGCGCGCAGCCGCTCCGCCAGGCTGGCGTTTACCCGCTCCACCTCCGCGATGGCGGCGACGTAGCGCCGGTACATCACTGTGCCGCACATGGCAAAGGTGACGGCGTTGGTGTAGGCGCCCAGGAACCAGCCTTCGGGGCCCAGCACATGGTTGTGCATCATCCAGTCGGTCTGGCCCAGCACGGTGCAGAGAGCCAGGCCCCCGGCCAGCAGCCGCGCCTCGGGAAAGCGGGGCCAGGCGCAGGCGACGCCCACCACGCTGACCGTGGCCGCCATCACCACGGCGGCCGCGTAGATGCGGGGGACGATGACCGGTGTGCTGGGGAGGACGGGCAGCACACCGACCACGGGCAGGGTCAGGATGCTGATGACGCTGGTCACCCCCACCACGGCGGCCGTCAACAGGGTCAGCGGGCGGCCGTGCAGCATCCGCAGGAAGAGATGGAGGATGACGATCAGCCAGAACAACGCGTTGATGGTCAGCCAGGCGAACCAGTCGCTGGTGATCGGCACATCCAGGTAAAAGTGCAGATGGGCCGCGAACGAGATGGCGGCCAGGCTGAAGAACAGCAGGTAGCCGGTGTCGTGTCGGCGGCGGAACCAGACGAACAGGGAAAACACGCCCACCGCGAGGAAGGCCGAGTTCAGCGCCATGGGCAGTTCGCGCTGCAGCAGCTGGCGCATGCGGTGACGGACGTTCAGCGCCGGCTCCGGCCCCACCCAGAGCGACGACAAGGCCACCGGCGTGGTCGGGGCATGGTCCAGGCGGATCAGGATGTCGGCCGGCGGCGCGGTGTTGGCGTCCTGGTCCAGCACCAGCCACAGGGGCGTGAACAGGCCGTTCCAGGGCCGACCCTGCCGCTGCTGCCAATCGACCAGCTTGCCGTTCACGTAGATGGCGTAGGGCCCGTCGGTGTCGATGCGGGCACCATACAGCGCCAAGGGCCCGGCACCCACCGGCAGATCGCGCGCGAGCACCCGGATCCAGGTGGCGGCTGGATAGCCTGGCGCCATGGCCGGCACCGTTTGATCCACCGGCACCATGGGTTCGGCATAGGGCAGGTTGATCGGCCGCCAGGTGCCGGTTGGCCCCTGGCCGTCCAATGTCGCCGGGGGGCGGGCTGGGGTGTTACCGATGGCGGCGAGAACCTCTGCCTGGGTCAGGCGCACGGCCTTGCCCGGTCCCCCCGCCACCTCTTGGATGCCGGCGATCAGCAGCGACATCGCGGAGAACAGCAGCACGGCGGCGGCCAGCAGGGAGGCGGGACGGTACATCATCAGCGATTGTCGCGGGCCCTGGGGGTCAACTGTTCAGCAGGCCCAGGGTCCTTGCCTCGTAAATCGCCTCAGCCTTGGAGGTGACCTCCAGCTTGCTGTAGATGCGCCGCACGAAGGTGCGCACGGTGAAGTGCGACAGGTCCAGCATCCGCGCCACCTCCACCGTGGTGAAGCCCTTGGTGATGAGGGCCAACACCTCCTTCTCACGGGGAGACAGCAGGGACGGGGCCTCCTCCTGGGGCTCGGCCTCGGCGGCGACCTCTGTCGTGGCCGGGGGCGTCAGGTCGGTACCGCGGCCCCGGAAGCGCAGCAGGATCTGGCGGGCGATGATGGGGCTGATGGGGCTGCCGCCCGCGGCCACGCTGCGGATTTCATCGACGATACGGACCGGCGCGCTGTCCTTCAGCAGATAGCCCGCCGCCCCCGCCTCGATCGATTGCATGACGTGCGCCTCATCCCCGAAGCTGGAGCTGACCATGATGCTGCATTCCGGCCAGCGCTGGGCGGCGGCGCGGATGATGTCGATGCCGCTGCCGTCCGGCAGGCCCAGGTCGACCAGCAGCACGTGGGCCGGCGGCCCGTCCAGCAGGGCCAGCCCATCGGCGCGGGTGACGGCCACGCCGGTCAGCCGCAGGTCGGCCGCGCCCTGGATGGCCTGGCGCAAGGCGTCCAGGAAACCGGCGTCGTCCTCGACGATCGCGACGGCGACACGGGACGGCGCCAGGGCGGTGGGCGTGGGCTGCATAAGGGTCACTGCCATACAGGGGTGTGCGACAGCCAGTGTCGCGCGTTTGTTCTACAGACAAGATCCGGCCCCGTAAATACTCTCACACGAGATCGGCAGCCAGTACATGGGGACGCCAATAACGGTACGGGGATGACCGGTATTTGGCAAGCAGTCGGCTGCGCCACTCAAGGTCGGGGGAGTACGGGCATGAACGCGCAAGAAAACCTGAAGATCACCAGCCGTGTCATCGCGAAGGCCTGGGCCGATGAGGGCTTCAAGGCCAGGTTGCTGGCCGACCCGGCCGCCATCCTGAAGGCCGAGGGCCTGGACCTGCCGTCCGGCGTCACCTTCAAGGTGGTGGAGGACACCACCGCCGTCCAGACCCTGGTCCTGCCGGCGCGGCCGACGGACCTGACCGACGAGGATCTGGACCGGGCCGCGGGCGGTGCCTGCAACTGGTGCGCTTTCTGCGAATTCTGTCTGTGAGTTCACGGTCCCCTCCGATGGGAAGCGGCACATCCTTTTAAGATCGAGGAGAGACGAGATGGTGGGTGAAGACAGCGCCCGGGCCTATGGCCGGGTGGTGGCCAAGGCTTGGTCCGACGATGGGTTCAAGGCGCGGCTGATGGCCGATCCGGTGGCGGTCCTGCAGGCCGAGGGCCTGGCCGTGCCGCCGGGCCTGACGGTGACGGTGCTGGAGAACACGCCGACCCGGTACACGCTGGTGCTGCCGGCCCGGCCCACGGACCTGTCCGATGATGATCTGGACGAAGCGGCCGGCGGCTGGTGCGGCTGCGTCATGTCCAGCGACTTCTGCCTCTAAGTCATACATCGGCGGGGACGGGGACATGATGGGGAACACCGACAACGCGTACGGCAAGGTCATCGCCAAGGCGTGGACCGATGCCGCGTTCAAGGCACGCCTGCTGGCCGACCCGGCTGGTGCGCTGGCGGCCGAAGGGGTGGCGGTGCCGCCCGGCGTTCACCTGGTGGTGGTTGAGGACACGGACACCGTCCACACCCTGGTGCTACCGGCCCGGCCGGCGGACCTGACCGATGAAGACATGGCGGGCATCGCGGGCGGAACGCCCTGGCCCCGCTGCATGTGCCTGTGCGGTCCTTGAGACACAAGGAAACCAAGACATGATGAACGAAGAGACGGCGAAGATCGCCGGCAAGATCATCGCCAAGGCCTGGGCGGACGATGCCTACAAGGCGCGTCTGCTGGCCGACCCGGCCGCCGTGCTGACGGCCGAGGGCGTGGAGGTGCCGGCCGGCATCACCTTCAGGGTCGTGGAGGACACTGCCGGGACTCAGACTCTGGTGCTGCCGGCACGGCCGACGGAACTGTCCGACGCGGATCTGGGCGGTGTGGCCGGCGGGCGCCCGGTCCCCGGTCCGCCGCCACCGCCCAAGGGCTACACGTTTTGATGCTTCCCGATCCGGGTAGCTCCTGAACGCTCCGGCGCGTCCATCGTCGGATCACTTTCCTGAAATGAAGAACGGGCACGAAGACCTGAGGGGAAGGATGCGATGCTGAATGCGAACATACTCAATCAAATCATTGCCAAGGCCTGGGCGGACGAGCGCTTCAAGGTCCGTCTGCTGGCCGATCCGGTCACGGTCTTGGTCGCCGAGGGCATCGACTTCCCGGCGGGCGTGACCGTCAGCGTGGTGGAGAACACCGCCACGCACCTCAACCTGATCCTGCCCGTCCCGCCCACCGACCTGTCCGACGATCAACTGGACGGCATCGGCGGCGGCTTCGGCTGGTGCTTCACCCTCTAAAGTCCGGCCGACGCCGGATTATCCAAGGAACAGTGACATGACGAACGAAGAGAACCTGAAGATCACCGGCAAGATCATCGCCAAGGCCTGGGCTGACGAGGGCTACAAGGCCCGCCTGCTGGCTGATCCCGCCGCCGTGCTGGCGGCCGAAGGCCTCGATCTGCCGGCCGGCATCACCTTCCGGGTGGTGGAGGACACCGCCGCCGTCCAGACCCTGGTGCTGCCGGCGCGGCCGGCGGACCTGTCCGATGACGACCTGGATCGTGCCTCGGGCGGACTTTGCTTTCCGGGCGACCCCCGTGGCGGCGGCGTCTTCTGCTTCTAAGACATTAAACGAGGCGTTTGGTGGCGATGAATGCCGCCACCGAACCGCCTATCCCGGTGCTTCGACATCTTGGAAAGGAAGAGGAAAATGCTGAACGAAGAGAACGCCAAGGTTGGCGGCCGCATCATCGCCAAGGCCTGGACCGACGAGGGTTTCAAGGCCCGCCTGCTGGCCGACCCGGCGGCGGTGCTGAAGGCCGAGGGGGTGGAGGTGCCGGCCGGCGTCACCCTGAACGTGGTGGAGAACAGCGGCACCGCCTACACCCTGGTGCTGCCGGCGCGGCCCACCGACCTGTCGGACGAGGATTTGGACAACACCGCCGCCGGCGCCATCCTGTGCGTCATCCCCTGCGGCTCGACTTTTTGACGCCGACATGACGGCGGCGGAAAGCGACGCGGCGATCGACGACATCATCGCCAAGGCCTGGGGGGACGAGGCCTACCGGGCGCGGCTGCTGGCCGATCCCGCGGCGGTCCTGAGGGACGAGGGCGTCGACCTGCCGGTCGGCGCCCTCGTCCAGGTGCTGCAAGACACCGCCACCGTCCAGACCCTGGTGTTGCCGACGCGGCCCTGGGATTTGGTCGAGGACGCGCTGGAGAGTGCTGCCGGCGCCCTGTCCGCCGTCTGTTACGACAGCTTCATGCAGGGACCGTGAGGGGTCTCATGGGGGGAAGGAATGAGCCAGGGGAACACCACCATCCTCCGCCGGATCGTGGCCAGGGCCTGGGCCGATGAGGGCTTCAAGGCCCGCCTGCTGGCCGATCCGGCGGCCGTTCTGGGCAGCGAGGGCATGGACCTGCCCGCCGGGATCGCCATCCGGGTGGTGGAGGACACGGCCGGTACCCGGACCCTGGTCCTGCCGGCCAAGCCTGTGGACCTGACGGAAGAGGAATTGGGCCGTGTCGTGGGCGGGGCCGACCCGTCCTACTGCGCCAACTGGTGCCTGTGTTGCGCCAACTGCGCCATCTGACCGGCCTTGCATAGCCCTTCAAACCCTGACCGCGAGAGGAATTGCGCCATGACCCATGAGGAAAAAGCCAAAGCCTACGGCCGTGTCGTCGCCAAGGCCTGGGCCGACGACGCCTTCAAGGCCCGCCTTAAGGCCGACCCCGTGACCGTCCTGCGGGGCGAGGGGGTGGACATCCCGGCGGGCATGGCCGTCACCGTGGCGGAGAACACCGCCACCGTCTGCACGCTGGTGCTGCCGGCCCGGCCGGCCGACCTCAGCGATGAGGAACTGGACGTGGTGTCCGGCGGCTTCGACCTAGCGGCCCACTCGGCCTGTGCGCCGATGTTCTGACCCATCCCTATCCAGACGAACGCGGCACCTATCCATGTTGAAAATTCCCGCTCTGAAGGCGCACCTGCGCGCCGCCGTCATCCCTGGCGAAGGTGTCCTGCTGTTGAGCGAGGACGGCGCCAAGGTATTGCACGGTGCCGCGTACGAGAAGGTCGTGCCTATGATCGACGGCCGGCACTCGGCCGACGACATCGCCGACGCCCTGGCGGGGCAGGTGGATGCCGCGCGCGTCTACTTCGCCCTGGCCCGGATGGAGGAACAGGGTCATCTGGCGGCGCCGGCACCCGATCTCGCCCCGTCCGTGGCCGGCTTCTGGCAGGCCGCGGGCGCCGACGCCCGGGCGGTTCAGGATGCGCACGCCACTCGCCGCGTGGCGCTCATGACGGTCGGCGGCGTGGACGCGGCCCCCCTGCGGGCGGCGCTGGCGACGGCGGGCCTGGCGGAAGAAACGCCCGAGGGGGCCGACCTGTGGATCGTGTTGGCCGACGACTATCTGCGGCCGGAGTTGCGGGACATAAACGACCGGGCGCTGGCGGCGGAACGGCCCTGGGTGCTGGCGCGCGCCGGCGGCCGGGAGCAGTGGCTGGGCCCCTATTTCGAACCCGGCGCCACGGCCTGCTGGGAATGCCTGCAGCGGCGGCTGACGCGCAACCGCGCCACCCATCGCTTCGCCGCGGCCAAGATGGATGTGCAGGGCCCGCTGGTGCCGCCCGTGGGGCTGGCCGTCACCCAGGCCGCCACCTGCCATGCCGTGGTGCTGGAGACGGCATTGATCCTGGCGGGCCTGCCCACCGCGCTCAAGGGCCAGGTGGTCAGCCGTGACTGGGTGACCCATAGCCAGCAGACCCACGTCCTGACGCCCAACCCGCTGTGCCCCGCCTGCGGCACGCCGGCGGAGCCGGCCGCCCGGGCGATGGAGCTGGGCGCCGGCCTGGCGGCGTTCCAGTCCGATGGCGGGCACCGCAGCGTCTCGCCGGAAACGACGCTGGCGGCGTACCGGCATCTGGTCAGCCCCATCACCGGCGTGGTCAACCTGCTGCAGCCGGCGACGCCGCCGGACGAGACGCTGGCCCATGTCTATGTCGCGGGTTCCAACGCCGCCCGGCCCATCGGCAGCTTGCGCGACCTGAAGCGCAGCCTGCGCAGCAGCAGCGCCGGCAAGGGCGTGTCGGAGGCGCAGGCCAAGGTCAGCGCCCTGTGCGAGGCGCTGGAGCGCAGCAGCGGCGAGATCGCGGGCGATGAGGTGCGGGTGCGCCGGGCTTGGCGGGACTGGCCGGCAGGGGAGGCCATCCACCCCAACGCGATCATGGGTTATAGCGAGGCCCAGTTCGCCGACCGTGAGGCGCAGAACGCCAAGCAATCGGTCTTCAACATCACGCCCCGTCCGCTGCCCGACGACCTTGCGGTGGACTGGACGCCCCTGTGGTCGCTGACGGAGAAGCGGTTCAAGCACCTGCCGACGCAGTTGGTCTATTACGGCGTCGACGGCGGGCGCAGCGGTCCGGACTTCTATGCCATGGGCTGTTCCAACGGCAACGCTGCCGGCAACACCCGCGAGGAGGCCCTGCTGCAGGGCTTCTTCGAACTGGTGGAGCGCGATGCCACCGCGCTGTGGTGGTACAACCGCCTGCGCCGCCGGGGTGTCGCCACCGACACCTTCAACGATCCGTACCTGCCGCGCATCGCCCGGCATTACCGGGAAAAGCATGGGCGGGAGACCTGGGCGCTGGACCTGACGTCGGACCTGGGCATCCCGGTGTTCGTGGCCCTGTCCCGTGAGGTCGACGCTCCGCAGGAACGCATCCTGTTTGGCCTGGGCTGCCACCTGGACGCCCGCATCGCCCTGCAGCGCGCCTATGCCGAGATGAACCAGATGCTGGGCCTGGCCACCGCCGAGGTGGAAGGCAAGATCGAGGATCCGGAGACGCTGCACTGGCTGCAGACGGCCACGGTGGAGAACCAGCCCTATCTGGCGCCCGACCCGGCCCAGGCGCCGGCGCGGCATGAGGACTTCCCCGTGCAGCACAGCGGCGACTTCCTGGCCGACATCAACCACTGCCTGTCCATCCTGGATCGCGCCGGCCTGGAGATGCTGGTGCTGGACCAGACGCGGGCGGAGTTGGGCCTGCCGGTGGTCAAGGTGGTCGTCCCCGGCCTGCGCCACTTCTGGGCGCGCTACGCCCCGGGCCGGCTGTACGACGTGCCCGTGCGCATGGGGTGGCTGGACCGGCCGCTGGCCGAAGCCGAACTCAACCCCATTCCCATCTTCGTGTGAGGGGACCCGACCATGAGCGAGTTTTCCGAAAGCCTTTCCCTGCCCGGCGGCCTGCATCTGGAGGCATCCGAGGAGCGGTTTCGCCTGCATCGCCTGCCGCCGTGGCAGCCGGGCCCGGCCGACAGCCTGTCGGCGCAAGGCTCGGCGCGGGCGACGCGGCAACTGATGTCCGGCGCCATGTATGCCGGCTTCTCCGCCGCCGTGGCCGCCAGTACCGGGCCGCGTCCGTCCTCTGCCCAGCGCGACGTGTTCCTGCGCTACGTCCACGGCCTGGCCGCCGGTTGGCGCACCACGGGCGTCACGCCGGGCGCCATGCGCCGCGCGGCCGACCGGCTGGAGGAGCGGGGGCAGCACGCCGTCGCGGCCCACTGCCGCCATGTGGCGGAGGAGGAGACGGGGCACGACACCCTGGCCTGGCTGGACATGGAGGCTTTGGGCCTGCCCGCCGCGACCTTCGTGGAACGCCTGCGCCCCCGCACGGCGATGGCCCTGGCGGAACGGCACCGGGAGTTGGCGGAGGCGGCGGAGCCCATCGCCGTGCTGGGCTACGCCTATGTCCTGGAACGCACCAGCCTGAACGTGACCGCCGAGGTCATCGCCGAGGTGGAGGCCGCCTTGCCGGCGGGCGTCTTCGCCACCCGCTGCCTGCGAGTGCACAGCGCCGTGGGCAGCGACATCGGCCATGTCGACGAAAGCCTGGAGTTCATCGCCGAATTGCCGGCCCGGGATCGCGCCATCATCGCGCGGGAGGCGTTCAACACCGCCCGAATCATGGGCGCGGGCGACGACTACCCCGGCGACGACGCCATGCGCGACCTGCTGGCCGAGCTTATGCAGCCGACACCGGCGCTGGCCTGCGCCTGACCATCACGACACAGGAGAAGGGGAGAAGAGCATGCAGACCGATGACAATGCCAAGGCCTACGGCAAGATCGTCGCCAAGGCCTGGAGCGACGATACCTACAAGGCGCGGCTGCTGGCCGATCCGGCGGCCGTGCTGGCGGCGGAGGGGGTGGCGGTGCCTGCCGGGGTGACCTTCCGCGTGGTGGAGAACACCGATACCGCCTACACCCTGGTTCTGCCGGCCAAGCCCACGGACATCAGCGATACCGATCTGGATGCCGTCGCCGGCGGGCGCTTCGCCTTTTCCTGCGGTGGTCCCGCCGTGGTGAAGCCCAAGCCCCCCGGCAATCCTACCCGGCGGTGCATTTGAGCTTGTCCAACAGCGCGGCGTTGCGGATCCGATGTTGAGAATTCCCCTCCTCAAGGCGCACCTCCAGGCGACGGTTTTTCCGGGCGAAGGCGTCCTGCTGCTGTCGGAAGACGGTGGCAAGGCGCTGCACGGCGCCGCGTACGAGGGGATCGTGCCCTTGCTGGACGGCCGGCATACCACCGACGCCATCGTCGACGCGCTGGCCGGACGGGTGGACGTGGCCCGGGTCTACTACGTGCTGGGACTGCTGGAGCGGGCCGGGCATCTGGTGGAGGCGGCCCCGGATCAGACGGGGGCGGAGGCCGCCTATTGGCACGCGGCCGGCGTGGATGCGCCGGCCGCGCGCCATGCCCTGGCGGCCCGGCGCGTGGCGGTGATCGCGGTGGGACCGGCGGATGCCGGCCCCCTGCGCGCCGCCCTGGTAGCGGCCGGCCTGCGGGAGGGGACGGCCGACGGGGCGGATCTGTGGATCGTCGCGGCCGACGACTACCTGCATCCGGAATTGGCGACCATCAACGCCGCCGCCCTGGCCAGCGGCCGGCCCTGGCTGCTGCTGCGTACGGGCGGGCGGGAGCAATGGCTGGGGCCGCATTTCGTCCCACATCAGACGGGATGCTGGTGCTGTCTGCAGCGGCGCCTGGCCCGCAACCGCGCCCTGTTCCGCCTGGCCGCCGACCGGCAGGGGCGGGAGACCCCACAGCCGGTCCAAGCGCTGCTGCCCGCCGTCCATGCTGCGACCTGCCAGAACGCGGTGGCAGCGGCGGCCTTGATCCTGGCCGGCGCACCCTGCGGCCTGACGGGACAGGTGCTGAGCCTGGACCTGACCACCCTGGCGCAGCGGGCCCACGTCCTGGCGCGCAATCCGGCCTGCCCCGCCTGCGGCAAGGCCCCGGTACCGGTGACCCGTCCCCTGGAGCTGCGCATGGGCACAGCCGCCTTCCGCAGCGACGGCGGGCACCGCAGCGTCGCGCCTGAGGCGACCCTGGCCACGTACGGGCACCTGGTCAGCCCCATCACCGGCGTGGTGTGCGAGCTGGAGCGGGCCGGGCCGGCGGGTGAGGGCCTGACCCATGTCTACACCGCCGGCACCAACGCCGCCCGTCCCATGGAAAGCCTGAATGACCTGAAGCGCAATTTGCGCAGCAACGCCTCCGGCAAAGGGGTGTCGGAGGCCCAGGCCAAGGCCAGCGCCCTGTGCGAGGCCATCGAGCGTTACAGCGGCGAGCTGTCGGGCGGGGAGGTGCGCATCCCCCGCGCCTGGCGGGACTGGGACGTGGGCCAGGCCATCCACCCCAACGCCGCCATGCGCTACAGCGACGCCCAGTTCGCCGACCGCGCGGCGCAGAACGCCAGGGGATCGGCCTTCAACGTCACGCCCCACCCGCTGCCGGACGACGCGGTCATCGACTGGACGCCCGTCTGGTCGCTGACCGAGCAGCGGCACCGCCACCTGCCCACGCAGCTGCTGTACTACAACGTCCGGGGCCGCGATGCGCCGGACTTTTACGCCGTCGGCTGTTCCAACGGCAGTGCCGCCGGCAACACCCGCGAAGAGGCCATCCTGCAAGGCTTCTTCGAGCTGGTGGAGCGCGATGCCGCCGCCATATGGTGGTACAACCGGCTGGCGCGCCCGGCGGTGGCGGTGGACGGCTTCGGTGATCCCTACCTGACCCAGCTGCGCGACCATTACCGCGACCGCTACGGGCGGGATGTGTGGGCCCTGGATCTGACCACCGACCTGGGCATCCCCGTGTTCGTGGCCCTGTCGCGTCAGGTGGGAACACCGGTCGAGCGCATCCTGATAGGCATGGGCTGCCACCTGGACGCCCGCATCGCCTTGCAGCGCGCCTTCGCCGAGATGAACCAATTGCTGGGCCTGGCCGATGACGGCCAGGACGCCCAGCTGGAGGAGCCGGACACCGTGGCCTGGCTGACCGGCGCCACGGTGGCGAACCAACCCTATCTGGCCGCCGACGGGACCCGAGCGCCCATGCGGCTGGCGGATTTTCCGGTGCAGCACACCGGCGGTTTCCTGGCCGACATCGACCATTGCCTGTCCATCCTGGACCGCGCCGGGCTGGAGATGCTGGTGCTGGACCAGACGCGGGCCGACGTGGGCCTGCCGGTGGTCAAGGTGGTGGTGCCGGGCCTGCGCCACTACTGGGCCCGGTTCGCGCCGGGGCGGCTTTACGACGTGCCGGTGCGCATGGGCTGGCTGGACCGGCCGCTGGCCGAGAGTGACTTGAATCCCATTCCGATTTTCATGTGATGGGGCGCTGATGGGGGCATTGGGGGCATGAGTAATCCGATTTTCCGCAAGGCGGCCCTGGACGGCCTATCCTCGCCGGAACAGCTGAACCAGTTGGTCCAGGTGACGCCGGCGCGCGCCTGGATCGCCCTGTGGGCGTCCGCCGTCCTGCTGGCGGCGATCCTGGCCTGGGCGGCTTTCGGCACCCTGCCGTCGCGCATGGCGGGGCGGGGGGTGCTGATCCATGACGGCGGCACCTTCAACGTCGTGGCGGTGGTCGACGGGGTGGTGGCCGACATGGAGCATCTCAGCCCCGGCCAGCACATCGCCAAGGGCCAGGTGCTGGGCCGCATCATCGACCCGGCGCTGGGCCAGCAGATCGCCTCCGCCGAGGCCTATGTGCGGACCCTGGCCGCCGCCACGGGGCCGGGCGCCCAGGAAACCCGCGCCCAGGCGCAGCAGGAACTGGACCGCCTGCGCTTCGAGGCGGCGTTGGATCACCGGGTGGTCAGCGACCATGACGGCGAGGTGGTGGAGGTCATGGCCACCAACGGCCACGCCGTGAAGCCCGGCGACCCCATCGTGAGCATGGAATACGGGGAGTCCCCGCTGCGCGCCGTGCTGTACCTGCCGCCCTCCAGCAACGCCAAGCTGCTGCGGCCGGGCATGACCACGGAAATCTCGCCCGTCACCAGCCTGAGGGAGCGCGACGGTTATCTCATCGGCCGGGTGCGCTCGGTGTCCAAATATCCGGCGACGCAGGCCGGCATGCTGGCCCTGCTGCCCAACCCCGCCCTGGTGGACGAACTGGCGCCGGAGGGCCCGCCCATCGCCGTGGAGGTGGAGCTGGTGCCCGATCCGCGGTCGCAGAGCGGCTACCGCTGGTCCTCCCCTGCCGGTGACGCGCTGGAGATCAGCAGCGGCACCCTGTGCAGCGGCAGCTTCGTGCTGGAAAGCCGGCGCCCCATCGCCCTGCTGTTCCCCTTCCTGGACAAGTCCTCCCCCAGCCGGGCGCGCGACTGATGGCCGGTCTTCCCTTCAAGCGCCGGCTGCGCACGCCCACCATCCTGCAGATGGAGGCGGTGGAGTGCGGTGCCGCCAGCCTGGCCATCCTGCTGGCCCATTACGGCCGCCATGTCTCGCTGGAGGAGCTGCGGGCCGCCTGCGGCGTCTCGCGCGACGGCAGCAAGGCCAGCAACGTGGTCAAGGCCGCGCGGGCCTACGGCCTGACCGCCGGCGGCAAGCGCTATGACATCGGACAGCTGCGCCAGGCGCCCATGCCCGCCATCGTCTTCTGGAACTTCAACCACTTCCTGGTGGTGGAGGGCTTCGGCAAGGGCGTGGTCCACATCAACGACCCCGCCACTGGCCCCCGCAAGGTGACGGACGCGGAGTTCAGCGACGGCTACACCGGCGTCACCCTGGCCATGGCGCCGGGGCCCGATTTCCAGAAGGGCGGCAACGAGCCCAGCCTGGCCCGGGCGCTGGCCAGCCGGCTGCGGGGCGTGCGCGCCGCCTTCGCCTTCGTCGTCATCGCCACCCTGGCCCTGGTGCTGCCGGGCCTGGCGCTGCCGGTGTTCACCCAGGTGTTCATCGACGAGATCCTGATCAAGCGCCTGGATGGCTGGTTGCAGCCGCTGTTGCTGGGCATGCTGGTCACGGCGCTGCTGCGCATGGGGCTGACCGCCCTGCAGCAGTCGCAACTGCTGCGCCTGGAGATGCGGCTGTCGCTGCAATCCTCCGCCAGCTTCTTCTGGCATGTCCTGCGCCTGCCCATCGAGTTCTTCAACCAGCGCTATGTCGGCGACATCAGCGTGCGCGTGACCGCCAACGACCGCGTGGCCCATTTGCTGGCGGGTGATCTCGCCACCAACGCTGTCAACGTCCTGTCCGTCCTGTTCTACGCCGCCATCATGGCCACCTACGACGTGGGCCTGACCCTGGCCGGCATCGCCATCACGGCGCTGAACCTGCTGGTCCTCAGGGCCATCGCCCGCAAGCGGCGGGATGACAATCTGCGGCTGCTGCAGGACCGGGGCAAGCTGATGGCCGTCACCATGGGGGGCGTCGAGACCATCGAGACCCTGAAGGCCACGGGCGGCGAGGGGGATTTCTTCGCCCGCTGGTCCGGCCATCTGGCCAAGGTCATCAATGGCGAACAGCGGCTGGAACTGAACACCCGCCTGCTGGCCGTGCTGCCCAACCTGCTGAACGCGCTGGTTTCCGTCGCCATCCTGGGGCTGGGGGGCCTGCGGGTGATCGACGGGCGCATGTCCATCGGCATGCTGGTGGCCTTCCAGGGCCTGATGGCCAGCTTCACCCAGCCGGTGACCAACCTGATGGGCCTGGCCGGCAAGCTGCAGGAGGCGCAGGGCGACATGGCCCGCCTGGACGATGTCCTCAACTTCCCCGCCGCTGTTGGCGGGTCTGTTGGCGGCGCGCCGGAGGGTGGGGCGTTGGTGGGGCGGCTGGAACTGCGCAACCTGCGCTTCGGCTACAGCCGGCTGGAGGCGCCCTTGATCGAGGATTTCAGCCTGACGCTGGAACCCGGCCGCCGCATCGCCCTGGTGGGCGGCTCGGGCAGCGGCAAGTCCACCGTGGCCCGCCTGGTCACCGGCGTGTTGAAACCATGGGAGGGGCAGGTGCTGCTGGATGGCATTCCACGCGATCAGATCGCCCGCGACCGGCTGCATGCCACCCTGGGCAGCGTCGACCAGGACGTCTACCTGTTCGCCGGCACCATCCGCGACAATCTCAGCCTGTGGGACGGCACCCTGCCGCCGGAGGAGATGGTCAGCGCCGCCCGCGACGCCGCCATCCACGACGTCATCGCGGCCCGGACCGGCGGCTATGACGCGCCGGTGGAGGAGGCGGGGGCCAACTTCAGCGGCGGGGAGCGCCAGCGGCTGGAGATCGCCCGCGCCCTGGCCGGGCGGCCGCGCGTGTTGGTGCTGGATGAGGCGACCTCCGCCCTGGATCCGGTGACCGAGAAGGCCATCGACGGCAATCTGCGCCGCCGTGGCTGCGCCTGCCTGATCGTGGCCCACCGCCTGTCCACCATCCGCGACTGTGACGAGATCATCGTCATGGATCGCGGGCGCATCGCCGAACGGGGCAGCCATGACACGCTCATGGCCCTGGGCGGCCGTTACAGCACCCTGATCGCGACCGACCAATGACCGATATGCCCCTCGATCAACGGCTACAGGACAAGGCCCGCGCCGACGGCCGCATGTTCGCCTCCTCCATCGGCGACCTGGCCCAGGTGCTGGCCGGGCAGGCGGCGGATTCCGCCGTCCTGCTGGGCACGGGCGACGCGCTGGTCGACGCCTGCCGCCAAGTCTTCCGCGCCGCCGGCATCACGCCGGCCGTGTCGGCCCCCGCCGCCGATGACCCCATCCAGCGCCTGGAAAGCCTGGCCCGCCAGGCCGGTGCCGCCTGGCGTGTCGTCGCCCTGACCGGCCGCGACTGGTGGCGGGACGGCGCCATGCCCCTGCTGGCCTTCCGCAAGGACGGCGGGCCCGTGGCCCTGCTGCCGGTCGCGCGCGGTGACGGGCTGTGGCTTTGGGACCCCGCTGCCGGCACGCGGGTGCGTCTGGATGCCCAGCAGGCGGCCGGGCTGGAGACCCAGGCCTTCGTCTTCTACCGGCCCCTGCCGGATGAGCGGATCACGCTCTGGGACCTGGCACGTTTCGCCCTGCGCGGCAGCGGCCGCGACATCGCCCGCCTGCTGCTGCTGGGCGCGCTGGGCGGCGTGCTGGGCCTGGGCGTGCCCGTGGCCACCGGCGCCCTAATCAACACCGTCATCCCGGCGGGGGAGCCGGGGCGGCTGGGACAGTTCATCCTGTTGTTGCTGACCGCCACCCTGGGTGTCAGCGCCTTTGAGCTGACCCGCGCCATCGCCCTGCTGCGGGTGGACGCGCGGGCGGCCATCGGCGTCCAGGCGGCGGTGATGCAGCGCGTGCTGCGCCTGCCGGCCCCCTTTTTTCGGACTTATGCGGCGGGCGACCTGACGCAGCGCATCTTCGGCGCCACGCAGATCCTGCACAGCATCAGCGAAAGCGCCCAGTCGGCCCTGACCAGCTGGATCTTCAGCCTGGCCAGCTTCGCCTTCCTGTTCACCATAGACTGGCGGCTGGGCCTGCTGGTGGCGGTGCTGGCCGGCATCGCCATGGCGGCGGCGGTGGGCATCAACCTGCTGCGCCTGCGGCTGGAGCGGCGCATGATCGCCGTGCAGGGCGACCTGGCCTCCCGCGTTTTCCAATTGCTGACCGGCATGGCCAAGCTGCGCGCCAACGGCGCGGAGAAGCGCGCCTTCGCCCTGTGGGCGACGCGCTTCGCCCAACAGAAGACGCTCAGCTTCGGTGTGCAGCGCCTGGGCAACAGGCTGGAGGTGTTCAACGCCGGCTACGTCGTCCTGGCCTCCCTCTGCCTGTTCGCGGCGGTGGAGGCTGCGACGCCGCTCAGCACCGGAGCCTTCGCCGCCTTCAACGCCGCCTTCAGCCAGTTCTTCGCCGCCACCCTGGCCATGACCATGGCACTGACCAACGCGCTGAGCGCGGCCCCCCTCTATGAACGCCTGCGCCCCCTGCTGCAGGCGATGCCCGAACCCAACCGGGTGCAGGCCGCCCCGCGGCCCTTCACGGGCGCCATCGACATCAGCCATGTCAGCTTTCGCTACAGCGCCGACGGCCCGCTGATCCTGGACGACGTGTCGATCAGCATCCGCCCGGGGGAATTCGTGGCCATCGTCGGCGCGTCCGGGTCCGGCAAGTCCACCCTGTTCCGCCTGCTGCTGGGGTTCGAGCGGCCGCAGGGGGGCGCCATCTATTACGACGGCCAGGATTTGGCGGGCCTGGATCTGGGCGCGGTGCGCCAGCAGCTGGGCGTGGTGCTGCAGAACGGCAAGCTGATCCCCGGGCCGCTGTCGTCCAACATCATCGGCGCCTCCACCCGCCTGACGGTGGACGACGCATGGGAGGCGGCGCGCCTAGCCGGCCTGGACCAGGATATCCGCGCCATGCCCATGGGCATGCACACGGTGATTGCGGAGGGGGGCGGCGTCATCTCCGGCGGGCAGAAGCAGCGGCTGATGATCGCCCGCGCCATCGCCGGCCGGCCGCGCATCCTGCTGTTCGATGAGGCCACCAGCGCCCTGGACAATGCCACCCAGGCCATCGTGACGCACAGCGTGCGCGCGTTGCAGGCCACCCGCGTGGTCATCGCCCACCGCCTGTCCACCATCATCGAGGCCGACCGCATCTTCGTCATGGACCAGGGGCGCCTGGTAGAAAATGGCAGCTATGCTGACCTTATTGCCCAGGGCGGCGTTTTTGCCGATTTGGCGCGGCGCCAGATGGTGTGATCGTCATCCTTGCCGACAGGGCGGCGGCGGACGGACAGTCCGCCCCCAACGGGAGGGAAACGGACCATGACACGCACCATCACGGAAAAGCGCGCGGCCTTCCGCGCCCTGCATCAGGACGGCTGCTTCCTGCTGCCCAACCCCTGGGACGTGGGCAGCGCCCGGATGCTGCAGCACTTGGGCTTCCAGGCCCTGGCCACCACCAGTTCCGGCTATGCCTGGACGCAGGGCCGGCCGGATTACGGCGTGACGCGCGACGACGTGCTGGCGCACCTGCGCGCCCTGGTGCCGGCCACCGACCTGCCGGTCAATGCGGACTATGAGTCCGGCTTCGCCCATGAAATCAGCGATCTCGCGGCCAATGTTCGCATGGCGGTTGAGGCTGGTGTCGCCGGCCTGTCGATCGAGGACATCCGCGCTGACGGCCAGCCCGGCCATTACGACACCGCCACGGCGGTGGAGCGTATCCGCGCGGCGCGGAAGGCCATCGACCAGGTCGACGCGCAGGCCGTGCTGGTCGCCCGCACTGAGATCCTGTTGAGCGACCCATCCCGCGTGGCGGAGGCCATCGACAAGATGGTGGCCTTGGCCGACGCGGGCGCCGATTGCCTCTACGCCCCCGGCCTGGTCGAGAAGGCCGACGTCATGGCCCTGGTCCGCGCCGTGGCGCCCAAGCCGGTAAACCTGCTGGTCATGCGCCCCGGCCCCAGCCTGGCGGAAATCGCCGACTGGGGCGTGCGCCGGGTCAGCGTCGGCGGCGGATTGGCGCGCGCCGCCTGGGGCGGCTTCCTGCGCGCGGCGGAGGGGCTCCAGGCCGGCTCCTTCGACGGCTTGGCCGCCGGCGCTTCCGGCAAGCAACTCAACGAGATCTTCGCCAATTTCACCTGACGGGGCTTCAGCGGAGCTTGAGCGATAGCTCAACATCCTCGCCGAAGGGCAGGGAGAGATAGCCGTTGGCGGGGTCGCGCACCCGAGCCAGATAATCCGGGCTGTGGTCGGCGTTGTCGGCCAGGATGTAGGCGCCGGGTCGCAGGCGGCCTTCCACCAGATCCAGGATCTCCGGATACAGGGCCTTGGCGCCATCGAGCAGCAACAGATCTATGGTCTGCGGCAGGTCGGTGGCCAGGGTCTGCAGGGCGTCGCCCTCACGGATTTCCACCAGGTCGATCAGGCAGCCTTCCGTCAGATTTTCCCGCGCGCGGGCGACCTTGGATGGCTCGAACTCCGTGGTGATCAGCCGGCCGCCGCCATTGTCGCGCAGGGCCGCCGCCAGATGCAGGGTGGACAGGCCGAAGGAGGTGCCGAACTCCACGATCGTGCGTGCGTTCGAGCCGCGTGCCAGCATGTACAGCAGCGTTCCCGCCTCACGCGACACCGCCAGGGGCATGTCCTTCAGGGCGCTGTAGAACCTGCGGTACTCGGTCTTGCTGCGCATCAGGTGGGTATGGTCGCCGCGCGCCATCATGTCGGCCACGCCGGGAATGGAGGAGGGCGTGATCCGGGCGGCCTCCGCGAACAGGCGGTCCAGCAAGGATGCCACGGGGGCGGTGGTCAGGGTGCTCATGGGGATAAATCCGGGTTGACGCGGCGCGGTCTTGCGCCGCCCTCAAAATACGACTAATTCGTCATGTTCCCTATTCGCATTGCCCCGGCCCGCCATGCCCGACCGCGCCAGCCCCCGCATTTCCTCACGAAAGCAGCCGCAGCAGGCCCGCTCCGCCGGGCTGGTCGCCACCATCCTGGAGGCGGCGGTTCAGGTTTTGGCGAAGGAGGGGGCGGCCCGCTTCACCACCGCCCGTGTGGCGGAAAAGGCGGGCGTCAGCGTCGGGTCGCTGTACCAGTATTTTCCCAACAAGGCCGCCATCCTGTTCCGCCTGCAAAGCGACGAATGGCGGCAGACCGCCGACATGCTGCGCGCCATCCTGGAGGATCGCGCCCGGCCGCCGCTGGACCGGCTGCGCGCTCTGGTCCACGCCTTCCTGAAGTCGGAGTGTGAGGAGGCGGCGATGCGGGGCGCCCTGGCCGATGCCGCCCCCCTCTACCGCGACGCGCCGGAGGCCAAGGAGGCGCGGGGATCGGCCGACGATGTCGTCGCGACCTTCATGCGTGAGGCCTTGCCCAACGCCAGCGACGCCGTGCGCGCCATGGCGGGCGATCTGATCAAGACGACCGTGAGCCAAGTGGGCAAGGACTATTCCGAAACCCCGCGCACGGATGCGGAGATATCGACCTATGCCGACGCCATGGCCGACATGTTCTGCGCCTATCTCCGCAGCTTGGATCGGGGCTGAGCGGACCCGTAGACTGAGAAAGTTTGGCCCATAGCATGAGAATTGGGGGGCTCACCTTATGGGCCAGCGCGTCCTTGGGTCTGGGCGGGTTAGGGGAGTGGCGGCTATGGAGCCGGAAGCGGATGGTCGACTGTCGGATGTGCCATTCTGGCCTTCCTTGATCTCTTGCCCTAGCCAAGTTGACGAAAATTAAAAAATGCACAGAAAATCGGTTGACGAATTTCCGCTTTTGCACAATTATAATGGCCTTATTACGCGGAGTATCAGCATGAGCCATCCCTTGCCTTCGGTCTTTCACCCAAGCTTGACCACGGTCCGCCTTGAGCAGGTCGCGCGCTGGCTTTTGGATGAACTGTATGCGACTGAGGATGATCTCACCCGCGACACGGACAACGGCTACACGCGTGGCTGCACCACTTTCGGTCGCCAAAAGAATCGCGTCGTGAAGGAATGGCGCTCCCGCCAGTTTGAGTGGCTTGGTGTGCTCAACTCCAATAACGATCTGGTTTTTACTATTGGTGACGTACCTTGCCGCTTCAGCAATGATGATGCCAGCAACCCCTCAAAGGATGCCGTGCTAACGGCTAATCGCCATCAGTTGGATTTTTTTACTGAGGCTGATAAGGGGAAGCCTGCACGTTTCTGCTTCGTGATTGATCGCACTCGCGGTCATGACGATAGCGTTGATCCCCGCGTCGAGTTTCTCGGCTTTGCGGCAAGCGGCGAGATTGTATGTCGCTGGATTTCCAGCGAAGTGCGTGTCTTCCGCATTGAAGGTCAGGCTGAACTGCCGTCGGCGGTCGAAGTCAATAAGCCGCAGGTTACGCCGAAGCGGCGTGATGAGGGTGATGTGAACGCTTCTGTCACAAAATGACCCAGTTTGTCGGTGCAAATCTGCGGTTACTCCGCTTGTTCCATGACCTTTCCCTCGCCGAGTTGGGGCAGAAGGTCGATGTTTCGAAGCAGTTCCTGAGCCGGGTAGAAAGCGGGGCCGAAGCTGTTTCTGAGCAGCTTCGCATGGCGCTTGCCGATGAGCTTGACGTTCTTCCGGATTTTTTTTCGCACCCTGACCTTGATCCGATTTCTGAGGAGCAGTGCCACTTCCGTCGACAACTGACGACCAAAGTTGCGCTACGACAAAGTGCCAGGGCAAAGGGCGAGATGCTTAAGCGGGTAGTCAGCTATCTCGATGAACATGTGGATTTGCCACCTTTTAAGGTCATGGAAGCAGACCCCACATCGCCCGAATCAATTGAGCGTGGTGCTGAGAAATTCCGATCGCTGTTCAGTCTTGGCTTAGGCCCTCTCAGCAACGTGACTAGGATTGCGGAGAACGCCGGTGCAGTAGTCATGAAGATCGACGGTTTAGCAGCAGAAATTGACGCTATTTCATTTTCTACTAAGCATCCGCTAATCGCGCTGAATAAACATGGTCGCTCTGTCTGCCGTGAGAGATTCGGAATTGCTCATGAACTAGGACATTTTTCTTTACACATTGGAATTTTGACCGGGGATAGGTTGACTGAAACGCAAGCGAACAGGTTCGCGAGCGCGTTGTTGATGCCTAGGTCTACGTTCGCTACTGAATGCCAGAGCGCAATCCGTGGTTCACGGCTTAACTGGCCGCGTCTAGCTGAATTAAAGATGCGCTGGGGGGTGTCTAAGGCGGCGATCCTATTTCGAGGGCGAGAACTGGGTGTGTTTTCAGATGATCAGGCGAGGGCCGGGTATATCGGGCTTAATCGGCACGGTGAAGCCATACAGGAGTATGAGGATAACGTCATGGCGCCGGAGAGTCCTGAAGTTCTCACAGAAAGTCTGGACTTAATAAGCGGTCAGATGGGAATTCCAATTCCTGCGATTTCTAGATCCCTATTTATCAAACCCCGGTTGCTGGATAGAATTTTGGGTCGAGATCCAGTGCCGCAGCCTAACAACGTAACCAGTATTTTTTAGTGTGGGAAGGTTTGCATTTTTACATCTGTAAGAACATGCCCTTATTTGATCAAATCCTCCTGCACAAAATTCCTTGTCGCCGAATGTAGAGGTTAACGAACGGCCGCTTTCGGGAAACGCCCTGAGTCCCGAGAACGACTATTATGGAGCGCGAAGCGGACAGAAGCGGTTTTCTCAAACTACAGCGTCAGGACGGCCAGATTTTGCATCGGTGGGGTCAGGCTTTGTTCAGGAGATGCAGCAACATTGCCTGAGCTTTGGCGGTCCGCCTCGCCGCCATTCTCATGGTATGGGTCAGCCCACACCGGGGCCGGGTCCGTATACGAAGTTACGTCCTATCCCGCCGTTTTCCCTTGGTTTTAAGGTGGCGCGCGGCCCCGCTGGCGGGGCCGGGTTCGGCCATGTGGGACCCTGAGGATGCGGACCGGGGCGATGGGCCGGCGGCTGGCCGGCGCGCTGTTTCTTTTGCTGGGCACGACGGGTTTGGCCGGCGCCTCGCCTTGGGGCGAGGTGGGCGATAACCCGTTGCGGGGCGATATCGAAATGCTGGCGGCGGCCGGCCTGATCGATGGCGTCACCACGCAATGGCCCTTACCCTGGACGGCCATCGTGCCGGCGCTGAAGGCCGCCGATCTGGACGCCCAGCCGGATGCGGTGCAGGCGGCGGCGCTGCGCGTGCTGGGCCGCGCCACGCGGGAGAACCGGCCGGGTTTCAGCACCAGCGCCAGCCTGGACCTGACCAATGCACCGGCGCTGGTCCACGGCTTCGACAGTCTGGGCCGGGGGGAGGGACAGACCCAGGTGGCGCTGTCCTACAGTTCCAACACCGTGGCCGCCCGGCTGGCCGTGGGCAGCTACACCCAGGACTTCAAGAACGGCGCCACCAAGCTGGCGCTGGATGACAGCTATCTGGCGGTGAAGGCGGGCGACGCCCTGGTCTACGGCGGCTGGCTGACCCACTGGTGGGGACCGGGCTGGATCTCGGCCCTGACCCTGTCCAACAACGCCCGGCCGATGCCCCAGGTGGGCATCCAGCGCCTGGACACCTCCCCCTCGACCTGGCCGGTGCTGGAATGGCTGGGGCCGTGGCAGGCGGAGTTCTTCCTGGGCCTTCTCGACGGCCCGCGCCTGCAGAAGAACACGGTGTTCGACGCCCTGCGCGTCACCGTCAACCCGGCCCCGGGCTTGGAGATCGGCCTGGCGCGCACGGGGGAAATCTGCGGCCAGGGGCACCCCTGCGACCCGGCGGAGTATTTCCAGCTGAACAACTCCCCCACCGACGTCAACCGGACCAATGACGAGGGCGTGGTGGACATCAAGTACAGCCATGACCTGTGGGGTGTGCCGGTCCAGGCCTATATGCAGCTGATGAACGAGGACAGCTCCCCCATTACCCATTCCGGCACCAGCCATTTGTTCGGCGCCACCGCCTTCATACCCCTGGCGGGCCGCCCCCTGCGGCTGACGGCGGAGTATGCCGACAGCATCTCCACCACCGACATCTTCAGCTTCGCCAGCCGCATCTACGGCTTCTCCTACACCAACGGCGGCTACCCCGATGGCATGCGCTATCGCGGCCGCACCATCGGCTTCAGCCTGGACGACGACTCTCGCCTCTTGTCCCTGCAGGGCAGTTGGACCGATGCCGATGGCTGGACCTATGAGATGACGCTGCACCACGCCGTCATCGGCACGGCGCAGTCGGCCGGCGCCAACATCGTCAGCCCCGCCCCCGTCAAGGTGAACATCCTGGAAGGACGCCTCAGCCTGCCGTTCCGCCACTTCACCCTGGACCTGCGCGGCAGCGTCCAGGACGACCAGGCGCGGCCGGACCATGGCGTCCTGCCGGCGGTGGAGGCGGCGCTGCGTATTGCGCTGTGAAAATAGCGCCGGCTCATGGGAATAAACCCGCGGTCCGTATCCGTCATGGGAATGAGGGGAGACATCCCCACGTTGCCTGTCGGAGGATCCATGCCGTCCATCGTCGCCTGCGCCAAGACCACCACCCCGCGCGATCGCGTCCGCGATGTCGCCGCCGGCCTCTTCGCCGACCGGGGGTTAGACGGGTTCAAGATGCGGGACCTGGCGCAGCGCCTGGGCGTCAGCGTCATGACGCCCTACCGCTATTTCGAGAATAAGGAGGCCATCCTGGCCTGCGTCCGCGCCCACGGCTTCGCCTGCCTGGCCGACGCGCTGGACCAGGCGCGGGGCGGCGGCACGCTGGAGGAGCGGGTGGCCGGCCTGGCCACGGCCTACGGCGCCTTCGCGACGGCCGAGCCCGCGCGCTATCGCCTGATGTTCGCCCTGGCGCCGGCCCAGGTGCCCGGGGTGGCGGAAGTGCGGCGCCAGGAACGCCGGGTGGAGGATGCCTTCGCCGCCCACGCCGCCGGCTTCGCGGTGGTGGGGCCGTCGTGTGCCGATCCGGTCGCCGATCCGGTCGCCCTGGGCCGCCTGCTGTGGTCCACCCTGCACGGCGTGGCCGTCCTGCACCTGGGCGGCCAGCTGCCGCAGGCGGACCTGACCGACGCCCTGTGCCAAGCCGCCCGGGCGCTGGTCATCGCTTGTGCCGGGACCGGCCCTGCCGTTATCACACCCGCCGGGACCACATTTGCCGGGACCGCCGCGTGACCATGACGGCGCCCCAGCCGTTGCGGATGCCGGAGCCGGCGCCGCGGGCCGAAGTGGTCGAGGTGCCGCCGCGCCGCGCCCGGCGGCACCTGACGCCCAAGCGCGCGCTGGACATGGCGCTCAGCCTGGCGCTGTTGCTGGCTTGCCTGCCGCTGCTGGGCCTGATCGCCCTGCTGATCCGCCTGGACAGCCGGGGGCCCATCCTGTTCCGCCAGCAGCGCATCGGCCTGGCGGGCCAACCCTTCCACATCGTGAAGTTCCGCACCATGCACGTGCTGGAGGATGGCGCCGACGTGGTGCAGGCCACCGAGGGCGACCCCCGCGTCACCCGGGTGGGCGGCGTCCTGCGGGTGACCAGCCTGGACGAGCTGCCGCAACTGCTGAACGTGCTGTCGGGGGAGATGTCGCTGGTGGGGCCGCGGCCCCATGCCGCCGCCCATGACGACTATTACCGCGCCCGCATTCCCAATTATCTCTACCGCCAGAACGTGCGGCCCGGCATCACCGGCTGGGCCCAGGTCAACGGCGCGCGCGGGGCGACGCCCCAGGTGGCGGACATGCAGGCGCGGGTGGACCTGGACGCCTGGTACGTGGACAACGCGAGCCTGACCCTGGACCTCAAGATCCTGGCGCGCACGCCCCTGGTGGTCCTGAGCCGGCGCAAGGCGTGCTGACGAAGCCCGGCACTATTTCGCCGACACTATTTCGAACGCATAGCGGTTGCCTCGGGGAATAAACGCGGAAGGCCATCCGTCTTAGGGATGAGAGGACCGTGATCCACCGGGGAATTGGCCCCTGGGATGCCGGTGAAGATGGACGTAAGCTGATGCGGCGTAGGCACGGGCGCGAGGTTTCCCATTGGTTCGACATGGCCCGTGTCTGGCCCCGCGTCGGAGAGCCCTAAGCCGTGCCCCAGCAATTCGCGAACGCCCTGGTCATGCAGTTGCCGGCGCTGAGGCGATATGCCTTGGCGCTGGTGGGCAATGCCGCGCTGGCGGATGATCTGGTCCAGGATTGTGTGGAACGCGCGCTGCGCCAATCAGCGCAATTGCGGGAGTTGCCCCGCATCTCCGGCTGGCTGCGGCGTATCTTGCGGAACCTGTACACCGACGAGATCCGCCGCGGCAACAGCCGGGGGGAGGAGCAGGACATCACCGAGTTGGCCGACCATGTGGAACTGAGCGCGCCGCCGACCGACGTCGGGGCCGCGCGGGACTTCGTGAAGGCCGTCAGCCGGCTGACGCCGGAGCATCGGGAAATCCTGCTGCTGTCCAGTGTCGAGGAACTGAACTATCGCGAGATCGCGGAGGAGTTGGGCATCCCGGTGGGTACCGTGATGTCGCGCCTGGCGCGAGCCCGTGAGCGGTTGCGTAGCGTGATGCAAGGCGAGGGCGCGGAAATCATCCCGCTGCCCCTGGGCCAACAGCACCCAGTATCGAAAGACCGAAAGTGAGCGACCATACCCCCAACCATCCCTCCATCGCGGAGGTCGACCTGCACGCCTTCCTGGATGGCGAGTTGCCGGAAGACCGCGCCCGCGTTGTCGAGGCCGCCCTGCTGGCCGACCCCGCCCTGGCCGAGCGCCTGGCCGGGTACGAGGCCGACAAGGCCATGATGAAGCGGCTGTACAGCCCGCTGATCGACCGGCCGGTGCCGCAGCACCTGGTCGACCTGGCGCAATCTGCCGCCAATGGGCACGCCGCCCGGCCCTGGGCCGACTGGCGCCGCCTGGGCGCCGTGGCCGCCGTCGTGCTGCTGCTGGTGGGCGGTGGCACCTATCTGGCGGGCCGCCCGGCAGGCGGGCCGGCCGGCGATGTCGTGCAGATGGCGCTGGCGGCACGCGATGTGCCGGCGGCTGTGCCCAGCGACCTCGCCCCCTACAACGCGGCGCTCAGCCGCGTCGTGGCCCTGAACATCAAGGTGCCTGACCTGACCCGCGCCGGCTATCGCCTGGCCGGCGTGAAGGTGGAGGGGCAGGCGGCCACCGTGGCCTACCGCGACGCCGACGACCGGCTGTTCACCATCTACCTGCGCCATTCCGACGGCACGGTGCGCTTCGACCAGTTCAAGCGCGACAAGCTGCGCGTCTGCATCTGGCAGGACGACCAGCTGAGCATGGTCATGGCCGGGGAGATGTCGGCCGCCGTGATGCAGAAGCTGGCCAGCATGGCCTATGTCGGGCTGACGGCGTGAGGATTAGCGCACCGATCTTGCCGAGAGGCTATCCGGGCTGAACAGCGTGGCGGGGTGCGGGGCGGTGACGGTGTAGGGCCTCGCCTCGCCATTGAAGGCGAAGGTGTAGGCGTAGCCGCCCAGTTCGAAGTCATGGATGAACTGGCTGCCGATCACCACCGCCGGCACGTCCGGCATGAGGTACATGGTGGCCTGCCCGAACTTCCACAGCTTGCCTTGCTCGTCCCAGGAATCCCCGTAAACCGCCATCCAGGTGTCTTCGTCGAGGTAGAGCCGCCGATGCGGGACAACGTCATGCGCGCCAGCGGCCAGGGTGCCGTCCACCACCCAGACGCGGTGCAGCTCATAGCGCAGCGCGTCGGGGTTGGGGTGGGTGCGGCCCAGCACCTCGCCCACCGGCTTGGCGTACAAGCGGTTGTTGTTGTAGGGCACGAACATCTCGGCCTTGCCCACCAGCTTGAAGTCATAGTGGTCCAGGCCGCCGAAGAAGATGTAGTACTCGTCCTCGCTCATATAGCCGGCGGCGTCGGTGTCCGGCACGTCGTAGGAGATGGCCGGCGCCTTGCGCACGCGGTGTTCCCCCGGCAGCAGGCGCCAGGCGGCGAAGTCGTGGCGCTTGATGTTGATGGGCTGCCAGTTGAGGTAACCTTCGCCCGCGCGGGAGGCCGGGGCCACGGCCAGATGCAGCGTCTTGAAGTAATAGCCGCCGTAACTGTCGGGCGTGGCGTCGCGGTAGTAATAGGGGAAGTCGGCGACTTCCTTGTAGCCGCTGGCCTTTTCCACCACCCCGTCCGCCGGCACGACATAGGTGCTGACCGTCACCTCGCGCGCGGGGCCCCAGTATGCCAGCAGGTGGTTCCACATGGCCTGGAACCCATCCTTGGGGATGGGGAAGGGGATGCCGCCCACGGCCCCCTCCACCCCATAGGCGATGCCTTCCGGCGCCGGCCGGGCGCGCGTGGCGTTCAGCCGGATGTTCTCATAGACCCAGTCGGGGGCGGCGGCCGTGCGGTGGCTGGGATAGATGTCCATGCGATAGTCGGCGTCGCGCTCGAACAGGTGCTTGGCCCCCTCCGGCAACCGGTCGGCGTAATCGCGGAAGTTCTTGGCGGTGATGGAGAACAGCGGTTTTTCCGCCGCGAACGGGTCCGGGCGCGGGCCGGCAGGCGCAGGGCCCGGCGCGCTCAATCCGCCCGTCCAGGCCGGAATGCTGCCGTCCGCGTTGCCCGCCCGCTCCGCGCCCACCGGGGTCAGTCGGGACTTCAGCTGTGCCGCCTCCTGCTCCGTCACCTGGGCGCGGGTGCTGGTGGGCTGGCAGGCCAGCGCCAGCGTGGCCAGCAGCACGGCGGCCAGCGATATGGGGGACGGGACGGCAGTAGATCGCATGGGCTCGCGTACGGCGCCTGGTGGTGTAAGGGGCTGCGCGCCGGCGTGCCGGGATTTCCCGTGTTTCGGCCGGCGCCGGCGATGGGTGCCGGGGATCATGGCGTGCGGCCCTTGGCGACACAAGCGGGATGTGGCGCTGGCGCATCCTGTCGCGGGGTATGGTAGTGTCGATGCGGCAAGCCTTTGATGGATTGAGCCAAAGCGCAATGGCGTCCCGCGTTCTCGGCCTATTGGTCTTCCCCGTCCTGTGCCTGGCCGCTCCTGTCCGCGCGGCGGATCTCTATTCCGGCGACGGACTGGATCTGCGCTGGGACAACACGGTGCGCTACACGATGGCGGATCGCATCGGCCCTCGTAAGGGGGCTTTGCTGACCAACACCAACTGGGATGACGGCGACCGCAATTTCGGCCCCGGCCTGGTCTCCAACCGGCTGGATCTGCTGTCGGCCCTGGACCTGGGCTGGGGCGACTGGGGCGTGCACGCCAGTGCCGCCGCCTGGTACGACACCGCCTATCAGGGCCGGACGGATGACGCGGACCCGCAGGCCATCAACGCCTCCACCGCCACGCCCGGCCACTTCGCCCCGGCGGTGCGCGACCTGCAGGGCCAGCACGCCGAAATGCGCGAGGCCTTCGCCCATGGCGCTTTCACCCTGGCCGGCATGCCGGTGTCGGTGCGCGTGGGCCGGCAGGCCCTGGTGTGGGGTGAAAGCCTGTTCTACGACACCAATTCCATCGCCGCCGCCATGGCGCCGGCGGACTACAGCCGGGCCGTGGGCGGGCCCAGCGCCTATACCAGCGACATCTACCGGCCGGTGGGGCAGGCGGCGGTGACGGTCCAGCCCTGGCCCGAGGTGGCCCTGTCCTTCTATGACCAGTTCGAATGGCGGCCGACGCGCCAGGCCGGCAGCGGCAGCTATTTCAGTTACCTGGACTATCTGGGCGCCGGCGCCGACCGCCTCTATGTCGGGCCCGGCCGCTACCTGGCCCGCCAAGGCGACCGCACGCCCGGTGCCGATGGCCAATTCGGCGTGTCGCTGCACGCCACCGTGGACGGGGTGGATTACGGTCTCTACGCCCTGCGCTACAATGCAATGGACCCGCAGTATGTCGTCGGTCCCGACGGCGACGCCTCGGCCCCTGGCGCGGCCGGCTATTACCGCCTGGTCTATCCCGGCAGCGTCCACCTCTATGGCGCCAGCTTCAGCGCGTCCCTGGGAGACAACACCGTGACGGGCGAGGTCTCCGCCCGGCACAACATGCCGCTGGTGCTGCCGCCGCCCTTCGTGAGCGGGTCGGTGACGGAACGCTATGCCGCGTACGTCCGGGGTGACATGGTGCACGGCCAACTGTCGCTGACCACGGCCCTGGGCCGGTCCAGCCTGTGGGACAGCGCCGACGTGAATGCCGAGGCGGCGGTGGACGACGTGGTGGGTGTCGTGCGCGACGATGACGGCAACCAGTGGCACCAGGTCGCCACCAAGGCCCGCGTGCTGTTCGAACCGCACTACTTCCAGGTCCTGCCCAACCTGGACCTGACGGTGCCGTTGGGCCTGGGCTACAACATCACGGGCCACAGCCTCAGCTACTACGCCCAGAACGCCGGTGCCGGCGACCTGACGGTGGGGGTGACGGCGACCTACCGCAGCGTGTGGAAGGCCAACCTGACCCTGACCCATTATATCGGCGCCCCTAGCCAGCAACTGCTGGCGGATCGCGATTTCGTGGCCCTGGGTCTGGAACGGACGTTCTAGCTCATGCTGCGCAGGCGCGCGGGCGTCAGGATGTCGGTCGCCCCGCCATCCAGCAGGCGCGCCACCTTGGCCACCACCTCATCCGCCGCCCGGGCCTGCATGTCGGCGCTGCCGCCGGCGATGTGGGGCGTCAGGAAGACATTGGGCAGGCGCCGCAAGGGGTGGCGGGGCGGCAGCGGCTCTTCCTCAAAGGTGTCCAGGCAGGCGAAGATGTCGCCCCGGCGCAGGCGGTCCAGCAGGGCCGTGGGCTCGATCAGGCCCCCCCGCGCCACGTTGATCAAGACGGCACCGGGGCGCAGGCGGGTCAGTTCGGCCGCCCCCAGGGTATGCCGGGTGGCGGGCGTCAGGCCCCGGTGCAGGCTGACGATATCGGCCGCCAGTACTTGATCCAGGGCGGCGGCGCTGGCGCCCGCCTGGCGGATGTCCGCTTCGGCGGCGTTCTCGGACCACACCAGCACTCGGGCGCCGCAGGCGGTTAGGCGCCGAGCGAAAGCGTAAGCGTTGGAGCCCCAGCCGACCAGGCCCACCGTGGCGCCGGTCAGGTCGCGGGCTTGCGGCGGCCGGCCGCGCCCGTCGCCGCCCAGGCGCGCCTTCATTTTCTGCGCCAGGGGCAATAGGCCCAGGCGCGTTAGCGTGGGCTTCAGCCGCCGGGCCAGGCCGCGCAGACCTCGGAGCGGTGGCACCACTCCCCAGCCGCCATCACGCATGACCGCATCACCCTGGAAGGCACGTCGGCGGCCCAGGATGGCCAGGCCCAGCGCGAACTCCGCCACGCTGTCGGCATGGGCGTCGCTGGCGTTGACCACGGCCACGCCCCGGGCCAGCAGGTCGTCGGCGCCGAAACGCGCCACCGACAGGCCGGCGACGCCCACCACCGCCAGATTGGGCAGGCGGGCGAGCAGGTCCGGCGCCAGTGGCAGGGCGCCCCGGCCCAGCAAGGCGGCCACCACGTCCGACCGCGTTTCCGTCATGTCGCCCGGGGTGACCAGGCGATAGCCAGCCAGCAGGGGCGACAGGGCGGCCCCCCAATGTCCATCCACCAGGATGGTGCGTTCCGCGGGCGCGGGCGCCGTGGTCGCCGCCGCCAAGAACGGGGGGACGGCGCCGATGTGCCCGCGCTCGATCAGGTCGCACAGGTGCAGGGATGGGACCAGGGCGGCCAGGCTGTGCGGCGGCTCCGTCCCCGTGCGGATGGCGTCCAGGAAAGCGTCGTGCTCCAGGGCGAAGCTGGTCATGCCGCCGGGGAAGGCGGTGGTGAGGGGGCGGCCATCCGTCTGCACGGTCAGCGCCGTCTCGGTGACAGCACAGCTTTCGCCGGCGGCATGGAAGGCGTAGTCCTCGCGCCGGCACCCGGCGGCGTTGTCGCAAAGGAAGGCGGCCTGGGCGCCGCCCGGCCAGCGCATCAGGGCGCTGAATGTCTCACCCGAGGCATGGGCCGTCAGATGGTCCGGCAGGCCCCCCATCATCCACAGCAGGGCGTCCAGGGCATGGATGCCGTTGGCACCCAGCCAACTGGTGGCGCCGAAGCCCGGCGGCTGGCCTGCCAGGGGCTTGTGGAACACGGCCTCCGCCTGGCGCCACCCGGCCAGGCCGGCGCGCGCCCGGGCGGCGCGCAGCGAGGGGTAGAAGCGGCGGTTGTGGCCACCCGCCGCCACAACTCCCCGGGCACGGGCCAAGTCGGCCATGGCCTGGGCCTGGGCGGCGCCGGGCGCCACTGGCTTTTCCACAAACAGATGTTTGCCCTGGCTCAAGGCCCTCATTCCATATTCGTAATGAAGCTGGGCGCTGGCGTAGATGTGGACGGCGTCGATATCGTCGCGGGCCAGGGCCGCACCTGCATCCCCGGTGCTAGCGCCAAAGCCGAAGGTGGCCGCCGCCGCGTCCGCCCGTGCCCTGTCCAGGTCGCAGACCAGGGCGAGGTCCATCAGCCCCCGGTCGCGCAGGGCGGCCAGCACGGGCATGTGGACCTGGGTTGCCATCGGGCCGGCGCCGATGACCAGGACCCTCAGGGGTGGGATGGGGATCGCGGAAGACATCACCCTTGAAGACGGATGGCGGCGCCTGCTTATTCCCCACCCGGTGAAATATATAGTTGCGGTGTCCGACCCCGATTTGTGCCAAGAAATCAGCGCGTAACCAGGGATTCCTCATCATCATGGACAAGCGTGGCGCAGGGCGTGAGCTGGCCCGGTCGGCCTGGGACTTCTTCCGGGATTTCCGGGTCCACGCCGGCGGCGACGGGCTGAAGGCCGCCATCCTGATCATGCTGGGCGCGGGACTTGAGGGCGTGGGCCTGGTGCTGCTGGTCCCCCTGCTGGATCTGGTGGTGGGGGGCGACCGTGGGGGTTGGGCAGCGGCGCTGGCGGGGCGTTTGCCGTGGCGGTCCGCCGGCGACGACCCCCTGGCCCGGCTGCTGCCGCTGCTGGCCTGCTTCGCCCTGCTGGTGGGCCTGAGGGCGGTTGTGCTGTGGCACCGGGATGTACTGCTGGCCACCCTGCGCATCGGCTTTGTCGAGGCGCAGCGCACGCGGCTGGTGGCCCGGCTGGTCGCGGCACCCTGGACGCGGCTGTCGACCCTGCCGCATGCCCGGGTTAACCACCTGCTCAGCAGCGACATCATCCTGACCGGCGCCTGTGCCCACTTCATGCTTCAGGGCGCCACCTCCCTCTTCCTGCTGCTGGTGCAGTGGGGGCTGGCCTGCCTGTTCTCTGTCCCCCTGGCGGCCGTCACCGGTGCACTGTTGGCGGTGGCCACCCTGGCCCTGCTGCCACAGCTGGCGCGGTCGCGCCGCCTGGGGCGCGAGGTGGCCGACGCCAATCTGCACCTGGCCACCAGCGGCGCCCAATTCCTGGGGGGGCTCAAGCTGGCGCTCAGCCAGAATATGCAGCAGCGCTTCGCCGATGAGTTCAACGGCACCCTGGGTCGGCTGATGGGCCGCCAGGTCGCCCTGACCCGGGAACAGACCAAGGCGCAGTTGGCCTTCACCACGCTGGCGTCCCTGGCGGGCGCCGCCGCCATAATGGTGGGGGTCTGGGCGCTGGACGTGCCGCCGGCGGTGCTGATTGTCTTCGTGCTGGTGCTGGCGCGGATGAGCGCGCCGGCCGCCCAGTTGCAGCAGGGCGCGCAGCAGTTCGCCAACTTCCTGCCGTCGTACGAGAAGATCCGGGCGCTGGAGGCGGAGTTGGCCGGCGCCGCGCCGGCGGCGGCGGCCGAGATCGGGGCCGGCGGCGCATTCGCCGGCCCGCAGCCCATCCGCTTCCACCAGGTCAGCTACCGCCACCCCGGCGGCGACCGGGGTGTGTCCGGCCTGGACTTGACCCTTGAGGCCGGCAGCTTCGTGGGGGTGACGGGCGCCTCCGGTGCCGGCAAGACCACCTTCGCCGATCTGCTGGTCGGCCTGACGGTGCCCGATACCGGCACCATCACCGTGGGCGACCGGACCCTGGCCGGTGCCGCGCGGCGGCAATGGGCGGCCGCCATCGCCTATGCCCCGCAGGATACCTTCCTGTTCCACGACAGCATCCGCGCCAACCTGGCCTGGGCCAACCCCTCGGCCAGCGAAGCCAACATGCGCGCCGCCCTTGGCCTGGTGGGCGCCAGCGCCCTGGTGGACCGCCTGGACCAGGGGCTGGACACGGTCGTGGGCGCCCAGGGTGGCCTGCTGTCGGGCGGGGAACGCCAGCGCCTGGCCCTGGCCCGCGCGCTGATGCGTGAGCCGCCTTTGCTGGTGCTGGACGAAAGCACCGGCGCCATCGACATCGCGGGCGAGCGCGCCCTGCTGGCCGGCCTGGCGACGCTGCCGTGGCGGCCCACCATTGTGCTGATCGCCCACCGGCGGGAAAGCCTGATGCTGTGCGACCGCGTCCTGGAATTCGCCGAGGGCCGTGTCGTCGCCGACCGCCGAATGGGCACGCCCGCCGCTCAGGCGTCGGCCCACAGGGCGCGGTAGCTGGCGGCGATCGCCTCCAGCCGCCGCAGGCCGACGGCCAGGTTCGGGATTTGGGCGGCACGGCGCGATCGTGCCTTGGGCAGGGCGGCCAGCGTGGGGATCAGGGCATCCAGGTCCGCCACCACCCGGGCATGTCCCGCCTCCGCGAGGTGGCCGAAGGGGCCGGTGGCGTCGGCGCTGAGGAACAAGGCCGGCACACCGAAGGGTACCGCCTCCGCCGCCACGCCGGAGGCCAGCGACACCACGGCGTCCATATGGCGTAGCAGGGCTGGCAGCGGCAGGGCCGAGGCGGATTCCATGCGGATGTTCGGGCCGCGCAGCGCCAGCAACCGGGCATGGCGCCGGTCGTCCCTGGGGGCGGCGGCGGGGTGCCGGCGGATCCACCAGCGCCATTCCGGCGGGCCCGCGGCGATGCGATCGGCCACCGCATCCCAAATCGCGGACGGACCGGTGGTTTGCAAGGCCACCAGGATATCGCGCTGGGCGTCGCCGCCGGCGGCCTGGCGGAACCTCTCATCCCAAGCCTGGGTGCGCGGATCGGCATCGTCGAGAAAGGGGCCCAGGCGGGGATGGCCCCCGGCCAGGGCCTGATGCCAATGCCCGTCCGTCCAGGTGCTGATGTGGGCGGCATCGGCCGGGTCCCAGGTCCAGAACAGCGCGGGCAGGGTGGTATAGCCTTGCGCTGGCACGCCCGCCCAGCCATAGGCCTTGTGCCGTCCGCCTTGGGGGCAATGCTGCACATCCACCGACAGGATGCCACGCCGCCGGCAGGCGAGCGCCAGGGCGGATCCCAAGCCGGCATACCAGGTGGTGGTGAAGGCCAGGCGCGGCCGGGCGATGTCCAGCACCAGGCCCAAGGCCTGGGCCCGGGCGCGCAGCCCCATGGCACGCCGCGCCAGGCGTTCCGGCCGCAAGGAGGGCGCCGGCACGCCCTGGCGGGCCAGGAAGTCCACCACTTCAGCATGCTGCGGCAGATCCAGCGGCGCGCGAACCAGCGGGGCCAGCGCGCGGGCGGCGCTTGCGATCAAGTCGATCTTCAGGGTGGGCCGGCGCCAGGGCGTGCGCCGGCCGGGTTGCAGGTGCAGGCAGCGGGCCCCGTCGCCCTCCAGCACCGCCATGAGGGGTTCGCCATAGCGATCCTCCCAGGCGCCGTCGATGCGCTCCACCGATACGCCGTCGCCCAGGAACAGGATGTCGGCCCGGTGGGGCCGGAGGATGACGTTGTCCCGGCGCCCCAGCGTCGCCAGCGGCTGGGCCAGAGTGCGCAAGCCGCGCGCGACCCGGGATGGCCGGCCGGCCTGAGGGTCGGCCACATGCTGGCGGTAGAGGTCCAGGTACAGGTCCATGCGCGCCAACGGCCACAGATGGGCGTCGCCGCTGGTCCAGCGGCTGACGGCAAAGCGTGTCTCGATCTCCGCCACCAGGGCCAGGTACTGGGTGTGGAAGGGCGTCGCCATGGCCGCCTACCGGGCCGCCAGTTCATCCATGCGCGCCTGCCACGCCGCCTCGATCTTCAAGCGCATCTCATCCCACATGCTGTGGGATTCCCGGGTGGAGCGGGTCCAGGCGCCCTTCAGCCGGTCGGTTTCATTGAAGCGGTGGATCTTGCGCCGCGCCTCCAGTCCCTCCAGCGCGCGGCCCAGGGGGCTGGCCAGCAGCCATTCCCCGGCGCGCTTCAGGGCGGTGGTGTAAGGGACGCAGTTCAGGCTGCCTAATGGCGCCCCCACGGCGTTGGGCAGCCAGTCGGCTGTCCAGGCGTTGGCCTCCCGCACCGTCTCATACACGTCCGGGCCATACAGCGGGATCATCTGGCACAGCTCCTGCGCGTCATAGAGGCTGCGGCGCGCCAGGGGCAGGGCCGCCAGCGACAGGAAGGTGTTGGGGCAGAACAGGCCGTTCGCCAGCTTGGCGTCGGCCAGGGCCAGCAGGCGGCAGAAGGCGCGCGTGCGCCACATGGTGCCGGCGTCGGTCACCAGCAGGAAGTCGATGTCGCCGTCGGGGGGGAAGTTGCCGGCGGCCAGCGAGCCCGTCATCGCCACCATGCGCACGTTGGGCAGGCTGGCCAGGAAGCGGGCATAGCGTCGCGCGGTCGGCCATTGCCGGCGCGACAGCTCCCGCCGGGTACGGCGGATGGCGAACAGGTCGGCCCGGCCGCGCAGAGCGTGATAGGTGCCGTCCGTTTCCAGGTGGCGGGCCAGGGCCGGGCCGCCCAGCGCGTGCTGCACGTCGCCGGGCGTGCAGCGGATGCCATGCAGGTAGCGGTGGATTTCAGGCACAGACACCGGGAAATGGAAAATATCCCGGTAGGCGATCGTCGAGTAAATCGCCGTTTCCAATTTATTCATCGTAAGGACGACGGTCATGAAATCCCCTGTCGGCCGATCAATATCGGCGTCCGCACATTCAGATTATTTATTTTAAAAGGCGCATTGTTTATTTTATTTATGCTGGATATGCTGCGCCATCGATGTTTGATTTTTGGTGGATCATGGCCATCCGACACAAGGTCGTCCTTTACAACCCGGCGGCTGTCTTCCACACCATGCCGTTGGGCTTGTTGGCCATCGGTTCCAACCTTGATTCCGCGCGCTTCGACGTGCGCATCGTCGACGCGCGGATCGAGGCGGACCCCTTGGGCGCAGTGCTGCGGGCCATCGACGGCGCATTGTGCTTTGGCGTTACCATGCTGACCGGCCGGCCGCTGGGCGACGCGCTGGCCGTGCTGCGGGCGGTGAAGCGGGCGCGGCCCGACCTCACCACCGTGGCCGGCGGCTGGCATCCCTCCCTGTTCCCGGTGGAGACGCTGGACGAGCCCAGCATCGACATCACAGTGGCGGGGCAGGGCGAGCGCACCTTCGCGGAGATCATGGATCGTCTGGCCGAGGGCGATGATGTTGAGGGCATCGCCGGCGTCGCCTACCGTGACGGTGACCGCGTGGTGCGCACCAAGGCGCGGCATCTGGAAAGCCTGGACGCCTTCGCCCCGCCCAACTTCGACCTGATCCCGGTCGAGCGGTACTTCGAGCTTAAGGGCCGGCGGCAGCTGGACTACATCGGCTCCATCGGCTGCAACTTCCGCTGCGCCTTCTGTGCCGACCCCTTCGTCTATGGCCGCGACTGGAAGGCGACCTCGGCCAGCCGCATGGGGGTGGAGATCGAAGCGCTGTGGCGCCGCTATCGCTTCACCGACCTGAATTTCCAGGACGAAACCTACTTCACCCACCGCCACCGCGTGGCCGACATCTGTGAGGAATTCTTGCGGCGAGGGCTGGACTTCACGTGGGCTGGCACCATGCGCGCCGACCAGGGCGTGCGCCTGCCGGACGAGATCTGGCGCCTCTGCGTCCGGTCCGGCCTGCGCCGCGTGCTGGTGGGGGTGGAGACCGGGTCGCACGAGATGATGAAGCGCATCAAGAAGGACACCACCATCGATGCCATCCTGGAAACGGCAGCCAAGTGCCGGCAGCACGACGTTGCCGTCATCTTCTCCTTCATCGTGGGCTTCCCGGAGGAGACGGAAGCGCAGGTCGAGGCGACGCTGGGCCTGATCAAGACCCTGCGGGCCATGAGCCCCAAGTTCGAAACACCGCTGTTCTACTACAAGCCCTATCCCGGCTCGGCCCTGGCCGCCGCCGTGGCGGACCAGACCCCGCGCACCTTGGACGACTGGGCACGGTTCGACTATGTGGCGGGTCCGGCCGGCACCTGGGTGCCGCCGCATCTCTACCGCCGCATCGAGCGCTTCAAGTTCTACAATAAGTACGCTGCCGGGCCGGTGGCCACTGGCCAGGGGGCCGGCCGGCTGCTGCGCCGGGTGGCGCGCTGGCGCATCGACCATGACGTCTACGCGGCACCGGTTGAGAAGTTCCTGGTCCAGCATCTGCGCCCCGAACCCTCCTTATCCTGAGGCTTGTTCCGCGTCGATTAAGGAGGCGCCGGCCGGTGCCTCCCGCGTCGCGGACTTGGGCCGCAGGGCCATTTCCCAGGCGCGCTCGAACCCCGCCGGCGACAGGGCGCGGCGCACGAACGCGGCCCCCTTGCGCGCGGCGTCGGCCCACAGGTCGGCATAGGCCTCAGGCTGCGTTAGGTAGGGATCCCATTGGTCCTCGGACAGCGTCAGGGGATATCCGGGGGCCCGCAGCCCCTCCATGGCCGTGCGGTTGCCCAGCACGGGGCAGCCCCAGGCCCAGGCCTCCGCCACCTTGGTCTTGATGCCGCCGGCCACCAGCGCCGGCACCAGGGCGATGCTGCCTGGCCGGTAAACCTGGGCCAGGTCGTCGGCATAGCCGTGCCAGTGCACGCCGGGCACATTGGCCAGGGGGCGGGTCTGGCGGCCGTGGATGTGCAGCGGCGTGGCCGGCTTCAGGCGCCGCCATTGATCCAGCAGGAAATCTATAGCCGTGCGGTTCTGCAGCTGCCGATCACTGCCGATGAAGACGAAGCGAAGGGGCGCATGGCCGTGCCCCCAAGGCTCCGCCCGCAGGGGCACGCCGGGCGGGATGGCGCGCACCACCGGCGGCCCGTCCTTGGACTGTGCCTCCGGGGGCGCGTACCGGCACAGCATCTGCCGTTCCACCGGCGACAGCAGCACCGTGGCGCTGGAGGCCAGCATCACCTCCCGCTCCGCCGCCGGCAGGGTGCGGGCCTCATAGGCCGTCACCAGGCGGGCCAGCGGTCCTTCCGCCAGGCGGCGCGCCCAGCGGGGAAAGTGCGGGCCGACATGGCCGGTCAGCAAGGGCAGGCGGTGATGGCGCAGATAGGTCATGCGCCGCGACATCAGGTCGTCGAAGTCGGTGACGATGTGCAGGTCGGGCAGGGCGCGCCGCAGGGTGCGCAGCAGGGTCTGGCAGCGCACGGTGTCGAGGTAGACGGCATCGAACGCCCCCGCCGCGATGCGCGCCGCCACCCGCTCCGCCTCCCCCGGGCCGGCGTACAGCAGGCATTGCAGGGGTGGCGGCCGCCCGCTCGCCAGGCCCGCCAGCCAGGCGGCGGCGGCGCCCAGGCGGTCGGCCCTGCCGCCCTGCAGCACGGAATGCAGGGTGATCACCTCCACCGTATGCTGGCGGCGCAGGGCCACCAGGATGTGACCCATGATGGGGGTGCGGCCGTTGCGCTGGGCCAGGTCGCGGGTCGTCACGAAGGCGATCCGCAAGGCGGGTCTGGAATGGCTGTCCATGGGTCTACCTGAGGCGGGCGCATCCCATGTGCGCCTATCCCCAGGACGGATGGCGGTGCCGGTCTATTCCCTGACTTGAGGCAAATGATTCATGGCGCAGCAGAGGGCCAGCGGAATCCACAGGCCGGCGTCGACGAAGGTGTCCTGGTTCAGGAAGCTGAATCCTAAGGCCGCGGCGCTGGCCAGGCGGAAATAGCGGTGGAAGGCGTCGTGCGGCCGGCCGCGGAACAGCTGGCGCCAGAAGAAGACGATGAACAGGGCGAAGCCCACCACCCCGGTTTCCGACAGCAGGCGCAGGAACAGGTTCTTGGCATTGCCCTTTTCCGGCGAATTGGGGTCCAGCCAGCCGATGCCTTCCTTGGCCCCCTGGGTGAACAGCTGGGTGGTGAAGGCCCAGTCGGGGGCGTATTCGCCGAAATAGCGGTAGTTGTTGCCCAGGGACACGCCGAAGACGGGATGGTCCAGCCAGGTCAGGCCGGCGGCCTCCGCCGCGGCGAAGCGGCCGGCCAGGGCCAGGGCGTCGGTGACGCCGGTGGCGACATCCCCGCCGGCCAGGCTGTTGAGGTCGGCGGACTCCGTCAGGTAGGCGACCGGCCCCATGACATAGGTGGCCCCCGCCCCGGCGCCCAGGCCGCTCATGGCCACCACCGCCCCGCCGCCCGCCACCAGCACGCCCAGAAAGGTGGCCGCCGCCAGGATGCGGCCGCGCAGCGCGGCGAAGAAGACGCTGAGCCCCAGCATGGCGACGATGCAGGCCAGACCGAAGCGGGAGCCGGAGAACAGCAGGCCGCCGATGGCGACGGCGAAGCCGCCGGCCAGGCGCAGGGCGTGGCCGGGCAGGGCCGGCAGCCCCACCCCCTCCTGCCGCGCCATGGCGCGGGCGATCAGGGCCGGGATCAGCAGCACGATGATCTGGGTGGCCAGCCACGACGGTTCGAACGTCATGCCCTGGGCACGGTTGACCAGGCCGTCATAGCGCACGGCGATCAGGTCGGTGAGGGCCTGGACGACGCGCAGCAGCTCCCCATGCTGGGCCATGGCCACCACCTGCACGCCAGCGAAGGCGATGGAGACGCCCATGCCGATGAACAGGAAGCGCAGGGTCATGCGGATGTCGGCGGCGTTGCGGATCTGCAGCCGGGCCACGACGTAGAAGGCCAGGCCCACGCCCCAGGTCAGCAGGGCGCGGACCAGGCTGTCCAGCGGGGTCTGGCCCTTGAAGGCGTCCGGTGGCTGGACCATCACGACGCCCAGGCCGCTGACGACGATGTAGAGGGTGAACAGGCCCAGCGCCGCGAAACCGTCGCCTGCCAGACGGGGCCGCTGATTCAGCACCACCAGGCGGTAGGCGGCCAGGGTCAGCAGCAATGTTGCCGGCACGATGGCCAAGGGCCGGGCCAGCGTGCCGTTGCCGAAGGGCAGCAGCGGCGTGGCCGAAACCGGCACGCACAACAGCAGCGCCTGCCATAGGCGTCGTTCGATGGGCTGTAGCGGATCGGCCGTCATGATGACGCCAGGGCGGGCCGCGCCACGGTCAGGGGGCGCAGGCGCAGCAGATAGATGAGGCCGACGGCGGCCCGCAGGGCGCCGGCGGCCACCGAGGCGACGCAGGCGCCGCCCAGTCCCAAGCGCCAGGTGAGCCAGCTGCCCACCGTCAGGCCGAACAGGGCGGGGTAGAACTGCATGCGGAAGACGGCGCCGCTGGCACGATAGCCGCGCAAGGCGGCGCTGAACAGCGTCGCCGCCAGATAGCAGGCGTAGGCCAGCGCCAGTAGGCGCAGCTCCCCCGGATGCGCGGCGTAGGCGCTGTCGCGGCCATAGAACAACCGGGCGGCCCAGGTGGGCGCGGCCAGGATGACCAGGAACAGCGGCCCGACCAGGCCGGCCGCCACCAATCCGCGCCGACCCACCAGGCGCAGCAGGTCCGGGAAGCTCAAGGTGTCGCGGGCGCGCGCCACCTCCGGCACCAGGACGTTCTCCATGCCGAAGATGACGGGGCTGGCCACGGCTACGACGTTGGCCAGCGCCACCAGGGCGGCGGCTCCGGGCGCATCGTCGTGCCAGGCCAGCAGCCACAGGAACCATTGCGTGGACAGGGCCGCCAGCAGGTTGGCGCCCAGCACCGGCGCGCCCAGGCGCCAGTGGTCCGCCATCTCGGTCCGCAATCCGCTGGCGGCGGCTTGCCCATTCCGTTCCAGGTGCCGGGCCGCCGGCAACGCCGCCAAGGCCGAGGCGGCGGCGACCAGCAGGAACACCCCCTCGATGGCGAGGTTGGCGCGCAGGGCCCACACCGCTACCAGCGGCCCCAGGTAGCGCAGGGCGTCCAAGGCGATCAGGGGTATGTGCCGGCTCTCCGCCAGCAGGGCGCGCCGCACCACCTCTTGCAATTGCCAGCAGACCAGGGCGGCCCCGGCGGCCGGCAGCAGGCCCAGGTGGCCGACACTGGCCGTGGCGACGCCCAGGAGGGGCAGGAAGGCCAGGGCGCAGAGGGGCGTCAGCAGCAGGGCCACCGCCAGGGGCCGGCCGCCGGGGGCCGGGCGCACCGACAAGGGGTAGGTCACCAGCGCCTGGTGCAGGGTGTTCAGCACCAGGATGAAGGACAGCACCACGGAATAGGCGCCGTATTCCGCCGCCGGCAGGCTGCGGGCCAGCGTCACGTTCAGCGCGAAATTGCCGAAGCTGACGATGGCCTGATCGGCCAGCCCGCCGGCAAGTCCCAGCCCCGTCCTTTTCACTGATGCACCCGATGCGGTGAAGACCTTCGAAGTGGGGGCAGAGTGGTCCGGCCGCGCCTCGCGGGAAAGCACTATATTTTTCCGGAATTGGGGAATATCGGCCGACCGCCATCCGTCGTTCTGCCAGGTTTCAGGCGATCGGGGGCGATGACGGTGGGTGTGGATACTCCAGATTTGGCATGGGCCGGCCGCACCGTCCCCGATGGCGCGTCCGATGGCGCCTGGGTGCCGCGCGGCCAGGGGGGCGATGGGCTTGGGGGCGACGGGCTGGGGGGCGACGGGCTGGGGGGCGATGGCCTGGGCCTGTTCCTGGGCCGCCTGCGCCGCCACTGGTTTCTGGCCGCCTTCCTGTTCCTGGCCAGCGTCGGCGCCTCCGTCGCGGCCGCCTTCCTGCTGCCCTCCTACTGGCGGGTGGAGGTGCTGGTGATGCCGGTATCCAAGAGTGGTGCCGGCTTCGGCAACCTGGATCTGGGCAGCGCCTCCGGCCTGTTGGGCGGTCTGGGTGGGCTGGGCGGCGTCGCCGGCCTGCTGGGCAAGTCATCCTCCTCCAACGAGGATGAGGCCATGGCCGTGCTCGGCTCCCGCGAGCTGTTCGACACCTATGCCGCCCAGCAGGACCTGCTGCCCATCCTGTTCGCCAGCAAGTGGGACGCGGCGGCCAAGCAATGGAAGGTGCCGGCGGACGAGGTTCCCACCCTGCGCCGGGGTTTCAAGCTGTTCAACCGCAGCATCCGCGACATCACCCTTGACCGGCGCAGCGGCATCGTCACGCTGGCCATCACCTGGAAGGACCGCGACCTGGCGGTGCGCTGGGCGCGCGACCTGATCGCGCTAACCAACGCCCAATTGCGGGACCGCGCCTTGGCCGACGCCAACCGCAACCTGGCCTATCTGCGCACCGCCATGGCCAACGCCCAGAAGGAAGGCAACAGCAACGCCCTGAACGCCGCCCTGGTCAGCGCCTACGAACGCACGCTGCAGAATTACATGTACGCGACGGGGCAGACGGAATTCGCCTTCCGCATCATCGATCCGCCCACCGTGCCCGACGTGCGCGAACGGGTGTGGCCCAACCGGCCCCTGTTCCTGGCCCTGGGCGTCATCCTGGGCGCCCTGCTGGCCGCCGGGGCGGCGCACTTGCGTGGCCGGGCTGTGGAGCGCCGCTGACGAATGCGCGCGTCCAAGATCGCCATCCTGGTCCCCAGCTACAACGGCGGCGCCCTGCTGGCCGAGACGGTGGCCTCCGCCGCCCAGGCCGGCGTGCCGCCAGACTGCTATGAGATCGTGGTCTGCGACAACGCTTCCACCGACGGCAGCGCCGACGCCTTGCCGGCTCGCGATGCGCAAGGGGCGGCCATCACCGTGCGCCGCAATGCCCAAAATCTTGGCCGTGTCGCCAACTGGAACCTCGCCGTCGAGGTGGCGGAGGAAATGGGCTTCGGCTTCGCCCTGTTCCTGATGGTGGGCGACCTGGTGCATGGGACGGGCCTCACCAAGTTGCGCGACCGCATGGTGGCCGCCGGCGCCTGCCTGGGGATCGGCAGCTACGAGATCGTGGATGAGACCTTGCGGCCCCAGCGGGTAGCTCGCCGCATCGTGTGGCGGGGCGCCACGGGCCTTACGGCGCAGGCCTTCCTGGCCCAGTCGCTGGCCAGGGGCGCCATGCTTTACGGTCCCCTGGGCGCCAATCTCTATTGGCTTGGGGGCGGCGCGCATCTGCGCTTCGACCCGTCGGACGAAAGCCACACAGACCAGTTGGCCACCGCCGTCTTCACCCGCGTGGCCGGGGGTGGGGTGGTCTATCTGGACCAGCCCATTTCCCGCTGGCGGGCGCGGCCCGGCCGCTTCCACAGCGGCATGGAACCCCGGGGGCGGCTGGCCAGCGACGTGCGGGTCATGGAATGGGCCTGCCAGGCCGCCCGGGTGGCGCCTGACTATCCCAAGATCCGGGCCAGCCTGCTGCTGCGCGGCGCCTGGCTGACCCGGGGCGACCTCAGGGCCGCCTGGGCCTGGTCCGGCGCCCTGGTGCCGGCCGCCCCCTCCTGGACTTGGTTATTCCGCCTGCTGTGCCGGCAGGCGTTCCACAAGACACCCTGGCTGGTGAAGGCCTGAAACGATGACGAAAATGAATGGGGCGACGATGAGCTCAGGCCGGAAATGGGCCCGCCACGCCATGCTGCTGGCGGCGTTGGCCTCCAGCGTGACGCCGGGCCTGGCGCAGGCGCAGGGGCTGTCGCAGCTGCTGGGCGGCGGCAACGGCAACGACCTGACCGGCGACCTGCTGCGCACGGTGCAGCAGCGCCTGACCGGCCAGTCCACCATACCCTCGCTGCAGCCCGACGTTCAGGTGCAGAACCCGGCCGTTCAGCAGGGCCCCCAGGCCTATGGCCCGCCCTCGGCCATCGAACGGCTGATGAGCGCCCGCGCCGGCCAGCCCATCCGCCAGTACGGCTATGAGGTCTTCGGCCGGGGCGCCCCGGTGGTGGTCAGGCAGAGCGGCGCCCTGCAGGACGGCTACATTCTGGGCGAGGGGGATGAGATCGTGCTGACCCTGCGCGGGCAGCAGAACGCCAGCTACCGCACCCGGGTGGACCGCGACGGCCGGGTGGTGTTCCCCGGCTTGCCGCCCGTCGCGGCGGCCGGCCGGTCATTCGGCGGCTTCCGCGAGGATCTGGAGGATGCGGCCGGGCGCGCCCTGACGGGGACGGAGGTGCTGGTGTCCGTCGGCGCGGTGCGCCAGATTGCCGTGCGCGTGACGGGGGAGGTCAACGCCCCCGGCCTGTTCAACCTATCCGGCCTGGCCACCGCCATGGATGCCCTGTCCCTGGCGGGCGGTATCAAGAACACGGGCTCCCTGCGCGACGTGCAGGTGGTGCGGGGCGGCCGCAGCTTCCGCCTGGATCTGTACACCCTGCTGATGGGGGACGCCGCCGGCCGCGACATTCCGCTGGCGGAAGGGGACCGCATCGTCGTGCCCTTGCAGACCAGCGCCGTGGCCGTTGTCGGCCAGGTGAAGCGCCCCGCCATCTATGAACTGCCGGCCGGGCAGCAGGCCACGCCGCTGTCCTCCCTCATGGCCATGGCGGGGGGCACGGAGGTACGCGGCAGCTACCGCTACTCCATCCTGCGTACCCGCGACGATGGCAAGCGGGAGATGGTGCAGGTGGGTGCCGGCGGCGGCGCCACGGTCCATGACGGCGACGTGGTGTTCGTGGCGCCCACGGCCGACATCTCGCTGGCCAAGGTGGAGTTGCGCGGCGCGACCACCCTGAACGGCAGCTATCCCCTGGAAACGGTGCGCTCCCTGCGCGGCCTGCTGGCCTCCAGCGACATGTTCGCGCCCGCGGTGGGGCGGCCCTTGCCCTATCTGCTGGCCGACGCCGTCATCCGCCTGGATCCGGCGACCCTGCAGCGCACGGTCATCCCCTTCGCCGTGTCCGACGTGCTGGAGGGCAAGGCCGACATGGCCCTGCAGTCCAACGACGTCGTCTACATCACCAACGTGGCGGAGATGCGCTACATCGCCCACAAGGCGGGGGACCTGCAGCGCAACCCGACCCGCAAGGTGAACGACCATCCCGACCCGGTGCCGCCGCCGCCGGTGCCTGATGCCAACGCCGCCCTGCAAGTCCAGGCGTTGCCGCCCGGCCTGGCGGCGGATCCGCGCCTGGCGCAGCTGGCGGCCATACAGGGCATCCAGCTGCCGGCCGGCCAGTCGGGCGGGGCCGGGCAGGGTGCCGCCCTGCTGGCCGCCAACCCGACCTATGCCGCCTACGCCGCCAACCAGCTGGGCCAGCAGAACCCGGCGCTTCAGGACCAGGGCCCGCCCAAGCCGGAGGAGGAGCGGCTGAACCCTGGCATTGTGGCGCCGCCGGATATTCTCACCGCCCAGGACGGCAGCACCGCCCGGGCGGATGACGATCAGGACCAGACGATGACCCTGCCGGCCGGTGCCGGGCCCCTGAGTGCCAGCCAACTGGGTGTCAGCCAGGCCCAGCATTCCCGCCGGCCGCCCCTGCGCCTGTTCGTCGGTCTGGATGACGATACCCGCCGCCTGCTGGTCGGCACCCTGACCAACTACCACGTCACGGTGGTGGGCGAGGTCAACAGCCCCGGCGATTTCCTGGTCATGCCCGGCGCCACGCTGGACAAGCTGGTGCAGGCGGCGGGCGGCCTGACGCCCAAGGTGGATCTGCACGCCTTCGAGGTCACCTCCGCCGATATCGACAATGCGTCCGGCCTGTCGCGCACCGTGCGCCACAGCTATGGCCTGCCGGTGGCGCAGTTCGCGCAGGTGGCGCTGAAGCCCTTCGATCGCGTGCGCTTCAACCCCGTTTTCTCCGACCGCGACACGGGCGACGTCACCCTGTCGGGCGAGGTCAAGTTCCCCGGCGGGTATGAGATCTTGCGCGGCGAGCATCTGTCGTCCGTCCTGGCGCGGGCTGGCGGCTTCACGGACGCCGCCTACCCGGCCGGCGTGGTGTTCCTGCGCCAGTCGGTGGCGGAATCCCAGCGCGACACCCTGCAGAAGGAGGCGGATGCGCTGGAGCGCCAAATCATCTCCATCGTCGGCAATGTCAGCGGCAAGGTGCAGGTGACGGATGGGGAAATCGCCTACGTCACCCAGATGATCGGCCGTCTGCGCCAGGGCATCGGCCCCGCCAGCGGCCGGGTGGCGGTGCATGTCGACCCGAGGGAGATTGCGGCCCATCCGGAACTGGACCTGGTGATGGAGCCGGGCGACCAGCTGGTGGTGCCGCGCCAGCCCAGCGCCGTGGTGGTCTCGGGTGAGGTCATGGCCCCGGGCGGCATCCAGTTCCGCAGCGACCGCAGCGTGGACGACTACATCGCCATGGCCGGCGGCATGACGGAAATCGCGGACGACGACCATGTCTTCGTGGTGCAGCCAGACGGTTCCGCCATCCAGGTGGACGGTGGCGGCTGGCTATCCAGCCCGCCGAAGCTGGCGCCCGGCTCGGTCATCGTCGTGCCGCGCAAGCTGCGCCACTTCACCTGGGACAGCATCCTGATGGACATCATCCAGGTCACCAGCCAGCTGGCCATCACCGGCGCCTCGCTGGCCGTGATCTCAAAGTAAGCCTGCGGGGAATAAAGGGCCCCCGGTTTCCGTCCTTGGGTTAAGGGCGGGCCGGGGGCCCGTTCCATTCTTCCTCCGCGATGGGATGGCGGATGCCTCGCATATTAGTCGGCAGTGTTTATTTCCTGCGCCTGGATCCGGCGCGGTGGGCGGAACATCAGCCGTTCCCGCCGCTGGGCACCCTCTATGCCGCCGGCACGCTGCAGGCGGCCGGGCATGAGGTGCATTTCTTTGACGCCATGATCGCCCAGGCCGTGACGGAGTGGTCGGCGCGGGTGGCGGAAGTGCGGCCGGAGGTCGCCGTCCTCTATGACGACAATTTCAACTACCTGTCCAAGATGTGCCTGTCGGCCATGCGGCTGGCGGCGCTGGAGATGATCGCCGCCGCCACGGCTGTGGGGGCCAAGGTCGCCATCTGCAGTGCCGACGCCGCCGACCATCCCGACCTCTACCTCGACGCCGGTGCCGGCGCCGTCATCGTGGGCGAGGGGGAGTTAACCTTGGCGGAGCTGACGGCCGCCTGGCGCGATGGTGCCGATGACCTGTCCGCTGTCAAGGGCCTGGCCTGGCGCAAGGGCGCGGAAACCGTACGTAATCCCAAGCGTGAGGTGCTGCGCGATCTGGACGCCCTGCCGCCGCCGGCCTGGGAACTGGTGGACATGGATGCCTACCGCCAGGTCTGGCGCCGGCACCACGGCTTCTTCGCCCTCAACCTGGTCACCTCGCGCGGCTGTCCCTATTCCTGCAATTGGTGCGCGAAGCCCATCTGGGGCCAAGGCTACGCCGTGCGCGGTGCCCGGGCTGTGGCGGAGGAATTGGCGCGCCTGGTCTGCCTGGCAGCACCCGACTACATCTGGTTCATGGACGACATCATGGGGCTGAAGCCCCGCTGGTGGGGGGAGTTCGCCGCCGCCATCGACGATCTGGGCGTCAAGGTACCGTTCAAATGCCTCAGCCGCGCCGACCTCGTGCTGCGCGAGGGCGCAGTCGACGACCTGAAGCGCGCCGGCTGCGACATCGTCTGGCTGGGGGCGGAGTCCGGCAGCCAGAAGATCCTGGACGCCATGGACAAGGACCTGTCGACCGGGGAGATCGCGGAGGCGACGGCGAAGCTGAAGGCCGCGGGCATCCGCGTCGGCCACTTCCTGCAATTCGGCTATCCCGGCGAGGGCATGGCCGAAATCGGCCAGACCCTGGCCATGCTGCGCGCCACCCGGCCGGATGAGATGGGCATTTCCGTCTCCTACCCCCTGCCCGGGACGGTGTTTTATGAGCGGGTGCAAAGCCAGCTGCGGGACAAGCGGCATTGGGACGTGTCGTCCGACATGGCCATGCTGTACCGGGGCCCCTACACCACCGCCTTTTACCGCCACCTGCACACTTACGTGCATCGTGACTTCCGTGTGCGCCGGGCGGTGGCGCAGTTGCGGGAGGCCGTGAGGGGCCGGGCCGAGGGCGGCGATCATCTGCGGGCCCTGGCCTTCGTCGCCTATTGCGGCGTGGCCATCCCGTTGTCCTGGGCGCGGCTGCAGCTGCTGCGCCTGATGCCCCATCCGGCGGCCCCCCGGGTGATGACCGCAGGCAGGGCGGCGCCGTGACCGACATCCTGCTGACCCACGGCTATTTCCTGATGGCGGATCCGGCGGAGCGGGCGGTGATGAAGCCCTATCCGCCGCTGGGCCTGCTCTACATCTCCTCCCACCTCAAGGCCCAGGGCTTCGGGGTGGAGGTGATGGACACCACTTTCATGGACATGGCCGCCGCCCAGGCCACCTTGGCGGCGAAGCGGCCGGCGGTGGTGGGCATCTACGTCAATCTCATGACGCGCGGCAACGCCCTGCGTCTGGCGGCGGCGGCCAAGGCAGCGGGCGCCACCGTCATTTTCGGGGGGCCGGAGCCCGCCAACTACGCCGAGGAATACCTGGCGCGCGGTGGCGACATCGTCGTGTCGGGGGAGGGGGAGCTGACCCTGGCGGAGCTGATCCCCCATCTGGCCCGCCACGGTCTGACGGAACTGGAGCAGGTTCACGGCATCGCCTATCGCGGCGAGGACGGCGGCGTGTGCTGTACCCCGGCGCGCAAGCAGATCGCTGACCTGGACGCCCAGCCCTTCCCCGACCGGGGCGCCATCGATCTGGAGCGTTATCTGCAGACCTGGAAGACGCACCACGGCGTGCGCTCCGTCTCCCTGATCGTGGCGCGGGGCTGCCCCTACACCTGCAACTGGTGCAGCCATTCCGTCTTCGGGCACAGCCACCGCCGCCGATCCCCCCAGAACGTGGCGGATGAGATCGAGTTCATTCGCGACACCTATGCCCCGGACCAGCTGTGGTTCGCCGATGACGTTTTCACCATCAACCAGAAATGGCTGGAACAGTTCGCGGCCGAAATGAAGCGCCGGGGCCTGCGCTACCCGTTCGAGACCATCACGCGTGAGGACAGGCTGAACGAGCGGGTGGCCGACCTGTTGGCGGAACTGGGCTGCTACCGCATCTGGATCGGGGCGGAAAGCGGCTCACAGCGCATCCTGGACGCCATGCAGCGCCGGACCAACGCCGTGCGCATGCGCGAGATGATCGCCCTGGTGCAGGATCGGGGCATCCGCGCCGGCACCTTCATCATGCTGGGCTACGATGGCGAGACCTGGCAGGACATTGACGAGACGGCCCGCCACCTGCGCCTGTCGGCGCCCGATGACGTGCTGACCACCATCAGTTATCCCATCAAGGGCACGCCCTATTACGACAAGGTGGCGGACCGCATAGCCGGCGGCGGCGCCTGGCAGGAGAGCAGCGACCGCGCCCTGACGGTGGTGGGGCGCAAGTCGCGCCGCTTCTACCGCCATGCCCAGCACTGGCTTGCGGCGGAAAGCCGCCTGGGCCGGCTGGAGGCCGCGCCCCGCCGCGACCTGCTGCGGCATGCCAAGGCGCGCGCCTCCTCCGCGCTCAGCCGCCTTGCCATGTACGCCACCCGGCATGAGGTGGAACATGGCTGAGGCCCTGTTGCAGCCGGCGGCCTTCGACCGCTTCGCCGACGATTACGACGCCGGCTTTGCCCACAGCATTCCCGGCCGCTGGCTGCGCCATGCCGTGTGGCGGCAGGTCGGCGCCCACCTCCGGCCGGGCATGCGCGCCCTGGACCTGGGCTGCGGCACGGGGGAGGACGCCCTGTGGCTGGCCCATGCCGGCACCCAGGTGACGGCGGCCGACGGGTCCCCCGCCATGCTGCGGGTGACGGCCGATAAGGCGGCGCGCCTGGGCATGGCCGACAGGGTCGTCACGCGCCGGATCGACCTCAACGCCCCCGCCGACCTTTCTCCGGCGGATGGTGGCGGCCCCTATGACCTGGTGCTATCCAACTTCGGCGCCTTGAACTGCGCTATTGACCTGGCGCCCTTGGCCGACGCCCTGCGCCGGGCGGTGGCACCGGGCGGGGTGGTGGCCCTGGTGGTCATGGGACGCTTCTGCGCCTGGGAAACCCTGTGGTACGGGGCGCGCCTGCGCCGTACCGCTGTGCGCCGCTGGTCTGGCCGCTCCACCGCCGACATTGGCGGCGCCACCATCCCCATCCGCTATTGGACCCCAGGCGACATCGCCCGCGCTTTCGCGCCGGCGTTCCAGCCGGTCTCCGTCCATCCGGTGGGGGTGTTCCTGCCGCCATCCGACCTGTTCGCCGGGCTGGAGCGTCATCCCCGCCACCTGACTCGCCTGATGCGCTGGGAGACCCGGGTGGTCGGCCGTTCGTGGCTGGCTGGGCTGGCCGACCATCATCTGACCTTGCTGCGGCATGTTTAAGGAAGCGACCGCGCCATGATCCTGTTCTACAACCCCGTCAGCTCCGCCTCCAAGAAGCCGGTCCTGCCCATGTCGTTGCTGGCCATCGGCGCCATGCTGGAGGGGGTGGAGGAGTATCGCATCGTCGATGGCAACCTGGTGCCGGATGGCTTGACGGCCTTGCGCCAGGCGCTGGTCGAGACCAAGGCCGACATCCTGTGCGTGACGGTGATGCCGGGGCCGCAGCTGTCCAACGCCTCCCCCATCTGCCGGGCGCTGAAGGCGGAGTTTCCTCACGTCACCATACTCTGGGGCGGCTATTTCCCCACCCTGCACGGCCAGATCGTGATGCAGGAGGCTTACGTCGATTATGTCTTCCGAGGCCATTGCGAACTGGCCTTTGGCGAGTTCGTCGCCAAGGTGCGGGCGGGGGAGGATGTGACCGGCCTGCCGGGCCTGGGCTGGCGCGATGCCGAGGGCAAGGTGCACCTGAACCAGAAGCCGCCGGTGCCCGACATCAACGCGCTGCCGGACTTCCCCTATCACCGGGTGGATATGGACGCATACGTCCGCTCCTCCTTCTTAGGATCCCGCACCATCGCTCACCACGCCAGCTACGGCTGCCCCTTCCAGTGCAATTTCTGCGCGGTGGTGCACAAGGTGAACGGCCGCTATTCCGCCCAGACGGCGGAGCGCACGGCCGCCGTGGTGGAAAAGCTGGTGCGCGAGCACGGCGCCACGGCGGTGGAATTCTACGACAGCAACTTCTTCGTCCATGAGGCCCGCTGCGCCGAGTTCGCGGAGCGCATCACCCACCTGGACATCGGCTGGTGGGGCTTCGGCCGCGCCGACACCATGCTGAAGTTCAGCGACGCGACCTGGGCCAAGATGCGCAAGAGCGGCCTGAAGATGGTGTTCATGGGGGCGGAATCCGGCGACCTGGAAACCCTGAAGCGCATGAACAAGGGCGGCAAGCAGGACGGCAACGCCATCCTGGCGGTGGCGGAAAAGATGCGCCGCCATGACGTGGTGCCGGAGATGTCCTTCATCATCGGCAACCCGCCGGACCCGGCGAAGGATGCCGAAAACACTATCCAGTTCATACGGATGCTGAAGAAAGTTAATCCGGCGACGGAGATCGTGTTCTACATCTACAGCCCCGTGCCGGTGGAGGGCGCCATGCTGCAGGAGGCGCAGGCAGCCGGCTTCGAATACCCCAAGGACGTGGCGACCTGGACCGAGGCGAAGTGGGAGAAGTTCGCCCAGCACCTGTCGTCCAACCTGCCGTGGATGAACGACGACATCCGCCGCAAGATCGGCAATTTCCAGCGGGTGCTGCACGCCCGCTACCCCACCATGACCGACACCCGCCTGACCCGCACGGGGCGCTTCGCCCTGCGCACCATGGCGGCTTGGCGCTACAAGACGCAGTTCTACGACTTCCCCATCGAACTGCGCCTGCTGGACAAGGTGTTCCCCTACCAGCGTCCCGAAATCCAGGGATTCTAGGATGGGCGCCCTTCCCCTAGCGCGCGCCTGGCGGGGCCGGCGCCTGGCCCGGGTGCCGGTGGTCACCCTGATGCCGCACAGCCGCTGCAACTGCCGTTGTGTCATGTGCGACATCTGGAAGGCCAACCGCAACGGCACCAGCCTGGAACAGGCGGCGATGGACCGTCTGGTGGAGGATTTCAGCGCCCTGGGCGTGCGCTGGGTGGTGCTCTCGGGCGGGGAGGCGCTGATGCACCCCAACCTGTGGGGCCTGTGCGCGGCGCTGAAGACCCTGCCGCTGAAGATCACCCTGCTCAGCAGCGGGCTGCTGCTGGAACGGCACGCCGCCGACATCGTGGACTGGTGTGACGAGGTTATCGTGTCGCTGGACGGGCCCGAGGCCACGCATAACCGCATCCGCGGCATCAAGGGCGCCTACGCCTCCCTGGCCGCCGGCGTGGACGCGTTGCGCCGTCGCCGTGCCGATTATCCTGTGGCGGCGCGCTGCGTCATCCAGCGCGGTAATTTCCATGAGCTGCCCGCCATCGTCGATGCCGCCAAGGCCATCGGCCTGGACAGCATTTCCTTCCTGGGCGCTGACCTCACCTCCACCGCCTTCAACCGGCCGCAGGCCTGGGCGGAGGGCCGGGTGGAGGAGGTGGGCCTGGCACCTGCGGAATGCGACGCCCTGGATGTCGCCATCGATCAGTTGGCCGCCAGCCATGGCGGCGACTTCGCCGGCCGCTACATCCAGGAAAGCCCGGCCCGTCTGCGCCGCATCAGCGCCCGGTACCGTGCGGCCCATGGCATGACGCCGCCGCCACCCGTGCGCTGCAACGCGCCTTGGGTCTCCACGGTGGTGGAGGCCGACGGCACGGTGCGGCCCTGCTTCTTCCATGACCCCATCGGCAGCCTGCGCGACGGCACCCTGCCGGAAATCCTGAACGGCCCTGTGGCGCGCTCCTTCCGCGCCGCGTTGGACGTGGACAGCAATCCCGTCTGTCAGCGCTGCGTCTGCAGCCTCAAGCTATGAGTACCGCCATGGCCATTCCCCAGCCGGCCCCGCCGCCCCCGCCCGTTTCCACCGCCACCCGCCTGTTGTGGACGCCCTGGACGGCGGCCAAGCGCGCGGTGCTGCGCCGCCGCCTGGGCCGGGCGGTGTTCGAGAAGATCCGGGGCCGCTCCTTCGTTGTCTGGCCGGGGGTGTTCAACCCGGTAGTCTTCCGCACCGGCCGCTTCCTGGCGGAATTCATCGCCACCAGCCAGCTGCTGGAACCGGCGGAGGGGGCGACGGCGCTGGACATGGGCACCGGCTGCGGCGTGTTAGGAATCTTTGCGGCCTTGCGCGGCTATCAGGTGACGGCGGTCGACGTGGTGCCCGAGGCGGTGTCCTGCGCCCGGGCCAACGCCATCCTGAACCGGGTGGCGGTGGAACTGCACCAAGGCGACCTGTTCGCCCCCGTGGCTGGCCGCACCTTCGACGTCGTGCTGTTCTCCTTGCCGAAGTTCCGGGGCACGCCCACCACGACGTTCGAACAGTCCTGGCGCAGCCCCGACGTCATCGACCGCCTGGCCGCCGAACTGCCCGCTATGCTGAAGCCGGGTGGCCGGGCCTACTTCGTGCTCACCAGCCACGGCGACTGCGCCGGCATGCTGAACGGCCTGGCCCAAGCCGGGTTGGTGGTGGAACGGGTTCTGTGGCGGCACTTCGGGGTGGAAACGCTGGCGATCTATTCCGCGACGCTGCCCTAAGTTCAGGCGGCGGCTGGACGGCGAGTGGCCATTGGAATAGGATTAAATCATATTCCGGCCAAGGAGCCAGCACATGCGGACCACCCAGCAACTGAGCATCACACTGCCCAACGAAATGGCGGAGGCGGTAAAGGCCAAGGTGCAGGCCGGCGAATACGCCAGTGAAAGCGAAGTAATCCGTGATGGACTCCGGGCGCTGATGGCGCGAGATCGGGCTGTGGAAAACTGGCTGCACAGTGAGGTTGGTCCCGCCTATGACGCGCTGAAGGCTGATCCGTCCCGAGCCGTCACTGTCGATCAAGTGCGCGCCCGCTTGGCAGCTGAACATGCGAAAAGGACGCGATGATCTATCGCGTTATCTTTAGCCTTCAAGCCCAGGAACAGCTGGCTGCGCTGTATCGCTATATAGCGGACGCAGCGTCACCGGACATCGCGGCCCAGTATACCGAAGCAATCGTAAGTTACTGTGAACGCCTTTGTGCTCATCCATATCGCGGCACCATGCGTGACGATGTGCGACCCGGCCTGCGCATCACCAATTACAGAAAGCGCGTGGTGATCGCTTTCGGCATAGAAGCGGACTTGGTGTCTATTGTTGGCGTTTTCTATGGCGGTCGGAATTACGAAGCCATACTGCGGGATGACGCTGACGATGGTGGATAACATTGACTGGTCCGTCAGATAACCGATAGGTCACCGCAGCCGAACCGTGACAACAGCGCCGTCGTGTCCAACTGAGGCCGCAGCGCCGCCAGCAGATCCGTGACGTTCATGCGCACGTGCTTGGCCTCGCCGCCCACCACCAGGCGGCCGAAGCCCGGCGGGGCGCCCAGGCTGTCATCCACCAGCACCGGCTGTCCGGCGCGGACCACCAGCAGGATGTCGGCGGGTGTGAGGGCGAAGAAGGCATCCCACGGGTCGTCGGCGGTGCGCCGGGCAATGACCAGATCGTCGGGGGCGGCGTGCCGCCAGAAGCGGGCGGCGCGGAAGGTCAGGCTGGCGAACAGCTCCGCATCCGCCACGCGGCCCCGGGCCAGGCGCAAATGATCCCATAGGGTGCCGGGGGCGGAGATGGTGGCGTCCGTGCCGAACAGCAGCTGCGTGTGGCGCAGGGCCGCCGCCGCGTCCGCCGTGCGGCCGAACAGGAACAGGTTGCTGGCGGGGCACCACACCAGCGCGGCCAGCCGCTGGAAATCCTCACCCTCCAGGCTCACGCCGTGCACGCCGGCGACGGCGCGGCGGAACAGGTTCTCTTTCAGGAAGGCCAGGGCGCGGCGGCGGCTGTCGGCCGTCACGCCTTCCGCCAGGTGCGTCACCGCCGGTCCCAGCCCGGCCATCCAGCGCCAGGGGCTGGCCAGTTCCGGCGAATGCAGGTCCTGAAAGGATGCCAGCACGCGGATGGGCCCGTCGACCGGGGCGCCACCATGGTCGGCCACGGCCGTTACGCCCCATAACAGATTCTTCAGCAGGCCGACCTGGACGCGCAGGCGGGCGGGGATGGCTTCGATGCGGGTGACCAGCGCACGGTTCGCCTGCACGTCTTGGCTCCAGCCCAGGAAGTCGTCGTAGGGCGGGGAACCGGTGGGGGGATAGCAGTTGAAGGCCAGGTGGTCGTGGGAATTGACCAACCCGGGAAAGGCGATGCAGTCGCCCAGCCGCCGGCCGTAGGTCGCCGCCAGATCCGCCAGGCTGGCCGGGGGCGCGGTGGGCCCCATCCAGTGCGGCGGCATCACGGTGTCTCCGGCCCGGCATGGGACAGGCGATAGGCCAGCAGGCCCAGCGCCTCATGCGCCGCCAGATCCAGGTGCGCCAGGTTGGCGGCCAGGGACAGATGGGTTTCCGGCCCCCGGGCCGTGGTCAGATAGTCGGACGGCCAGGGCGTTACCCGCCAGCCCACGCGGGATGCCGACAGCATGGCGCGTGGCATGTGATAGGCCGACGCCACCAGCAGCCAGGTTTGCCCCGGCGCCGGTTGCGCCATCCGCTTGGCCAGCACCAGATTTTCCAGGGTGGTGCGCGACTGCGCCTCATAGCTCACCCGCGTGTCGTCCAGGCCCAGGTCAGCCAGCACGTGGCGCGCCACCTCGGCCTCCGGCAAGCCAGCCGTGCCCAACTCACCCGATCCGCCGCTGAAGACTACGCGCGCCTCCGGATGGCGCCGCGCCAGGGCGGCGGTGGCCAGCAGGGTGCCGCCGTCCGGACCCACGCCCGGCACCCCCCGGTCGCGCAGCACCTCGCCATTCAGGCCTTCGCCCAACACCAGGATGCCATCGATGGCGGTCGGCTCCGCCGGCCGGGGGTACAAGCTCTCCAAGGGCCGCAGGGCCCAATTTCCCACCGGGCAGGTCAGCAGGACCAGCAGCGTCAGGGCGCAGGCCGTGGCCGGCACCACGGCCGCCCCATGGCGCCGGGCCGCCAGCACGGCGGCGGCGAGGGCGGTCCATACCAGCACGTGGCTGGGCGCCACCAGGTACCAGCCGATCTTGGAGACGGTGAAGAATTCCAGCGGCGTCATCCTGGTACACCGCCCATCAAGTATTTGAGTTTACACCGTATAGTCCTACGCTTTCGCCTCAAGTTTAAGGGGTGCCGGCCATGACGATGACGGATGTGATGAGGACGCCGATGCGCCTGCTGCGCGGCCTGGGGCCGTGGCGCCGCTCGCCCCGGCGCTTCCAGCCCTTCAGCTACACGGCCCCCGACCGCTATCCCTGGCTGTTTACCTTCGTGCGCGATCGGCTGGGCGACGGACCAGATCGCCGCCTGCTGTCCTTCGGCTGTTCGGTGGGGCAGGAGGTTGCCAGCCTGCGCCGGCTGTTCCCGCAGGCGCGGCTGAAGGGCATCGACATCGATCCCCGTAACATCGCCGAGGCCCGCGCTCTGCGGCTGCCAGGCGTGGGCTTCGCCGTGGGCGACAGCACGGCAGGGGAGGATGACGGCGCCTATGACGCCATCTTCTGCCTGGCGGTGTTGTGCAACGGCCGGCTGACCGTCAACGGGGCCGAGCGCTGTGACCCCGTGCTGCATTTCGCGACCTTCCAGGCCATGGTGGCGGACTTCGCCCGCTGCCTGAAGCCGGGTGGCCTGCTGTGCCTGGTCACCACCAACTTCCGCTTCCGTGATACCGAGGTGGCCGCCGGCTTCAACGTGGCCCTGACCATCACCCCCGACCAGTTGGCGCCCGACGTCATATTCGGGCCGGACAACCGCCTGATGCCGGGGGAGCGCTACACCGACGTCGTCTTCGTCAAGCGTTGAGCTAGAAGACATACTGGACCAGCAGGCCGATGGTCTGGACCGTGTAGGTCTCGGGAACGACGCCCAGGTAGGTGTTGTTGTTGATGGCGCCGGCCGTCAGGCCCGTGTAGTGGAAATCCACCACCCGCTCATAATTGAAGCGATAATACAGGCGGTAGGACAGCTCCTCCGACATCTGCCAGCGCACATCGGTTTGCAGGGCGTGGCTGTCGTAGGTGATGTCGGGGAAGCTGCTGCCGGCCTGCGCCGGCGTCAGGCTGTTGAAGAAGGCGCCGGTGCTGGCGAAGGCGTAGTCAATTGCCGTTCTGGCGCGGGTGAAGGTGTAGTCCGCGTTCAGTGAGATGACGCCCCAACTGTGGTGGGCGTTCAGGCCCACCGTGTAATTGTCCGACCCCACCGTTTCCGTCCAGCCGTTGGCCAGGGGATAGCCCGCGCTGCCGGCACTGCCGCTGGTGCCGCTGCCGGTGGCATTGATGTTGGCCACGCCCCGGTCCTGGTTCTGATAGGTGAAATAGCCCGTCAGCGTGGTCGCCGCCGACATCTGGTAGGTATAGGCGGCGGTGACATCATAGGCGTGGGTGGCCTGCAGGCCGTAGGCGGCGTCGTACTCGTCAACCTTGACGCTGCCGGTCAGCTGCAGGTCGCTGCGCGGGGACAGGATGTAGTTGGCTTGGCCGCGCAGCACATGCTCTGTCCGGTTGGCCACGTCGAACTTGCGCAGGTCCGCCAGGGCGAAGGCCGGGTCGCCCGCCGGTGTCGCCGGGATGTAGCCGGGCAGGGCGGAGGAATAATAGGGCGTGTAGGGGTTGGACTGGTAATCGCTGCCGATGCGGCGCGCGAACTCATAGGACAGGCGGGCGGTGCCCCACTCATAGCCCGTGGTGCTGACCTGCAGCCGGGCGATGTTGTCGTGGGCGTCCGCGATCTCGCGCACCGTGTGGTCTATGGTGTCGTTCTCGTAACTGAGGTCCAGCTTCCAATGCGTGTCCAGGCGGTAGGCCGCCTTGACCGTCGCCTGCAACTCATTGTTGGCGAAGGGCATGTTGCGGATTTGGACCAGGCTGCCCGGGGTGTTGGCCTGGTAGATGCCGCTCAAGGACGGGATGAAGGGCGCCAGCCCGCCGTCGATGGCGATGTAGCCGTACTGCCCCGTCTGCGGGTTGTAGGCGACGTAGTTGGTGCGGTTGGCCTCATCCCGGTCGCGCACCTCCACCGTCAGGCCCAGGTCTGGGCTGACGGTGTAATGGTACTGCGCCACCGCGTTCAGGATGTTGATGGCGGCGTTGGCCGTGGGCTGGCTCAGCGCCGAGGCGCTGTTCCATTGGCCGAGGTTGATGGTGTTGGCACCGCTGGTGATCAGGCCGGCGCCCGTGCTGGGCGCCTGCAACTCATCATCCTGGCGCATCAGGCTGTAGGACAGGCTGGCGGTGAAGCGGGAGGCCGGCGACAGCTGCACCGCCAGATCGCCCTTCACCGTGTGATAGTCGTTGTTGGGCGCCAGGCTCAGCCGGCCGGTCTGCGGGATATAGGCGCCGGGCGTGGTGTTCGACGTTAGCCCCGGGTTCTGCCAGGTAAGGTCCAGGATGTCGTTGCGGAAGAAGGACCCGGCATAGGCCAGGTTGGCCTGGAAGTTCTGTTCCTTGTAGCGGACACCGCCGGTGACATCGACGGTCTGGTAATGGATGGGCTGGATCAGCTGGGTGGCGCCGTTCTGGAACGGATAGCCGAAGGTGGCGCTGATGGGCTGGGTGCCGTTGCGCTGTTCGTCCGAAATCTTCAGGAACAGCTCGGTATGCTCATCCGCCGTATAGGTCAGGGAACTGCCGGCCTTTTCCCGCAGGATGCGCAGCGTGCTGGGCCCCACCGCCGCCGCCACGGCGTTGACCTGCGCCGGGGTGGAGCCGCCGGGCGTCAGGCCGCCGCGCAGGGTGAGGTTGCCGGTGCCCGCCCCGTCCCACAGCGACTTGGCGGTGGTGGAGAAGGTGTGCGGGATGCTGTCGAAATAGGCCTGCAGGTCGAACACGCCATAGCGGCCGACATCCACCTGATAATACTGGTCGGTACGACCCAGGTTCTGGCCGTAGGCGGAGGCGTGCAGGGCGGTCTTGCGGTTCTCCGCCGAGAAGCCCAAGCCGGTTACGGTGAAGCCGTTCTTCCAGTCGCCGTATTCGTTCAGCGCGGCCGAGCGGCTGTCCTGGCCGAAGGTGCCCATGATGCCGGCCTCGAACCAGCCCTGGGTCCACCAGTCGGGGTCGCTCTGGCTCTGCGTCATGTCCGGCGTGCGGAAGGGCACGGGGTACATCAGGCCCGTGGGCGTGCGCGTCACGTCGTCGATGATGGACAGGCCGTCGTTGTCCCGCGCCCGGTTCATCACCTGGGCCGTGGGGTTGAGGACGTTGCCCGGGCCGCCATAGCCGGTGGTGCCGCTGTCGGCCTGAGCCGCCGTCACGGCCAAGGGGGCCGCCAAGGGGGCGGTGGCCGCCAGCAGCCAGCGGGTGGGGGTTTTCAGACGAGGTCTCATCGTTCGAACCGTGCGCCGGAGGGACTGTTGGACCCGTGGATGTTCACGTGGCAGGTCTGGCAGCTGGTGGCGATCAGGCGCGGGTCGGGCATGGGGCCGCGCGCCATGTTGCCGGCCGTCAGCAGGCTGCCGGGATGGCCGTCTTGCGAGTGACACTGCTGGCACAGCACCGGGCGCGGCGCGTTCAGCAGGTTCTCGAAGTTGGATCCGTGCGGCGAATGGCAGTTCAGGCAGCTTTCGCGCACCGGCGCATGCTCGAACAGGAAGGGCCCGCGCTTGTCGGCATGGCAGGTGAAGCAGACCTCGTTCACGCTGTCGGCCTTCAGCAGGGGGGCGGTGGTCGAGCCGTGGGGGTTGTGGCAGTCGGTGCAGCTGAGCTTGCCCTCCAGCAGGGGCATGTGCGACCGGCGGGCGAATTCCGCGTGCTGGGCCTTGTGGCATTGGAAGCAGGTCTCGTTGATGCTTTCCCGGGCGGTCAGGCCGCGCGCGCCGAAGGTGGTCATGGGGTTGTGGCAATCGGCACAGCCCAGCTGATTGCTGTCATGGATGCTGTCATGCCAGAAGATGCGCTGGCCGCCGGCGTGGCAGGTCAGGCATTGGCCGTTCTGTTCCGCCACCGGTGTTTTGCTTTTCTTGGAAAAGCTGATGATGGTCGTCAGGTCCGAGGGATCCTCGACATGGGCCGAGCCGGGACCATGGCAGGCCTCGCAATTCTGCGCCTGCAACTCCGTGCGGGGGTTCTGCTGGAACACCTTGGCGTGGATGGTGTGGGCCCAGTTGGTCGCCTCCTGCTGGTGGCAGCTCTCGCACGTTTCGCGCCCGACATAGGTGCGCTGCGGCTTGGCCTCCGCCTTTGGCGCGTCGGGCTTGGAGACTTCGGCCTTGGGCGTGTCAGCTTTCGGAGTGTCAGCCCTGGGACTATCAGGGGCGTAGCTGGCCAGGCGGGTCCATTTGGACGTGGGCGGCTGGGCCGCTGGAGCAGGCGTGAACTGGGTGGCCTTCAGGCTAGGGTAGGGCGCGCCCGTCGCCATGCCCATGTGCGCGGCGCCCGCAGGCATGGCGGCGATGTCGCTGTCGATGCGCTGCAGGGCGTCGGCATCGACATGGCCCGCATGGATGCGCGCCATCTCATCCCGCAGGGCCGCCTGATCAGGCGGCAGCACAGGCGTTTCCGCCTGGGCCAGGCCCGCCAGGCCGCAGGCCAGCAGCAGGGCCAGGACGATGGCGCGCCTCATTGCGGCGCCAGGGATTTGAGGTAGGCGACCACGTCCCGGCGCTGCTGCTCATCCGCCAGGCTGAAGGGCATCTTGTTCGGGACGGATGGATCGCCGACGAAATCGCCCAGGTATTTGTGCGGGTTGGCCAGGTAGGCGACGATATTGTCCTCGCTCCACACCAGGCCCTTGGCCGCCGCCTGCTGCACGGCTGGGGAATAGCTGTAGCCGCTGATGCTGCCGGCCGGGCGGCCGACCACGCCGAACAGGCTGGGACCCACCTTGTTCACGCCCTGCTCCGCCGAATGGCAGGCGGCGCATTTCTTGAAGATGGTGGCGCCGTTGGCGGCATCGCCCGCGGCGTGGGCCGTGCCGGCACCCCCCACGGCCAAGGCCACCACCAGTGCGGCGGAAAACAGGTTTTGCTTCGGCGTCATACAGCGGCTCCCTCAGTCCCTGTCCCCTCAGACGGGTGGGACCGGCGGGATATTCCCCTGCCGCCTCGAAAAAGAGTGATTTGGGGAAAAGTGATTAGGAAAGGTTTGGGGCCGGTGGGTGGCTATCAGACGGTCTTCTTGGCCTCCCCCGTCACCGGCGTCCAGGATGGCGGGTCGCTGGCGGGGAAAGAGTCCTCGCTGGCGTCCTCCACCGCGTCGCGATCCGGCACATAGGGCGGTGGGGCGTTGGCCCTGTCGATCAGCGCCTTCTGGCCATCGGCCATGGCCTGGGGCACCACGGGGCCCGGCGTCGTGACCACGGTCTGATGGCCCCGAATGCTCGGATCCTCCTGACGGGCCGGCGCCATGGTGGGGCCGCTCAACACCTGGCGCATCTGGTGCGTCTGCGGCCGGGGCAGGGGGCGCGGTCGCTCTTCCGGATCGCTGATCTCATAGGGCAGGTTGTGGCGCTCGGCATAGTCCACCGCCTCCTGCAGCTTGTCGAAGGCGAGGTACACGTCCTGCTGCGGATCGCCGCCGCCCTTCCAGCCCATCAGCGGATCGGTTTCATGGGTGGGCTTGGCCTCATAGGTCAGGATCCAGGAGGTTTTGCGGCCCGGCGCGTTCTGCATCGCGGCGGGCGAGGGCCGGCGGATATAGACGCGGAGGGGGACGGGAATGCCCAGGGGATCGCCCGGGGATCGAAGCGGCTTGGTCATCTATCACCTCCAACAAAGGAAACACCGCTTCAAGCGCCACTGAACGGCTTCGTTCCCCCGGTCCGAAACGGAACCGGCCGCCCTTGCGTCTGTTGACGCCGCATACCCCTTGCGGAGACAGGATCATGAGCGAAGAAGGCAACGGCACCTCCCGCCGCACCGTCATCGGCGGCTTGGCGGCGGGCACGGCGATGGCGGGTTTCACGGCGGTCCCCGCCCGGGCGGCGCCCGCGACCGCCGGCGGCAAGCGCGCGACGCCCGAATATCCCAGCCCGCCTTTCCCCAAGCAGGAACAGCAGGAACCGCCGGGCCTGGCCAGCCGCATGAACCCAAGGCCGGACCATGGCGAGGAAAGCTACAAAGGGTCCGGCCGCCTGGCGGGGCGGAAGGCGCTGATCACGGGAGGCGACAGCGGCATCGGCCGCGCCGCCGCCATCGCCTTCGCCCGCGAGGGGGCGGACGTGGCCTTCGGCTACCTGCCGGTGGAGGAACCGGACGCGAAGGAGGTGGTGACACTGATCCAGGACGCAGGCCGCAAGGCCGTGCCCCTTCCGGGCGACATCCGGAACGAGGCCTTCTGCCAGAAGCTGGTGGCCGACGCGGCGCGCGAACTGGGGGGACTGGACATCCTGGTCAACAACGCCGCCCGGCAGCATTCGGTGGACAGCCTCACCGACATCAGCAGCGAGCAGTTCGACGACACCTTCAAGACCAACGTCTACGCCATGTTCTGGATCACCAAGGCGGCCATGGCGCACCTGGGCAAAGGGGCGGCCATCATCAACACCGCCTCGGTCAACGCCTACGATCCGTCGCCCAACATTCTGGATTATTCGGCGACCAAGGGCGCCATCATGATTTTTACCAAAGGCCTGGCCAAGCAGTTGGCCAAGAAGGGCATCCGGGTGAATGCCGTGGCGCCCGGCCCGGTGTGGACGCCCCTGCAGCCCAGCGGCGGCCAGCCGCCGGAAAAACTGGTGACCTTCGGGTCGGATACGCCCCTGGGCCGGCCGGGGCAGCCGGCGGAGCTGGCGGCGCTCTACGTGCTGCTGGCCAGCAACGAGGACACCTTCTCCACCGGCCAGGTCTTCGGCGCCACGGGCGGTCACGGCGGGCCATGAGGCCCGCCGCCACGCCGCCCCCGGGGGAGCTCAAGCGACCTTGAGCACCACTTTGCCCCGCACATGCTCATCCTCCAGCACGTGCTCCGCCTCCGCCGCCTCTTCCAGGGCGAAGACCTTGTCGACTTGTACCCGCACCTGCCCGGCGTCGATGAGGCGGCCGATTTCCGCCAGCTGGCGGCCATCGGGGTGCGCGGTGTAGCGCGTGCCCTCGGCGCCATGCTCCCTGGCCTTGTCGGCCGAGGGCTCGGTCAGGGTGGAAATCAGGATGCCGCCCTGTTTCAGCACCGACCAGGATCGGTCTTGGGTCTCACCCGCCACCAGGTCATAGACCAGGTCGACCTCCGGCACCTCATCCTCGAAGCGCTGGTTCTTGTAGTCGATGGCCTTGTCCACGCCCAGGGATCGCACCCACTCCAGATCTCCCTCGGAACAGGTGGCGTAGACGGTGGCGCCGTAGGCCTTGGCAAACTGCACGGCGAAGTGACCCACGCCGCCGGCAGCACCGTGAACCAGCACCCGCTGCCCGCCCTTCAGGCGGCCATGGTCGAACAGGCCCTGCCAGGCCGTCAGGGCCGCCAGCGGGACGGCTGCGGCCTGGATGGGGTCCAGCCGTTCCGGCTTGGGCGCGCAATGGGCGACGTTGGCGACCACGTACTCGGCATAGCCGCCCCGGTCGGTGGGCAGCATGGCGAAGACCGCGTCCCCTTCGGTGTAGCCGGTGACGGCGCGGCCGCATTTCTCGACCGTGCCGCACATGTCGCGGCCCAGGGTCAGCGGCAGCTGGTCGGCCGGGAGGTATTTGCCATTGCGGATCTTGTAGTCGACAGGGTTCACACTGGCCGCCTGCACCCGCACCAGCACCTCATAGTCACCGGGCTCGGGCTTGGGCACATCTTCCAGCGTCAGAACCTCGGTTCCGCCAAAGCTGTGGATACGCACCGCCTGCATCGGAGCCTCCTCTCTCGCATGGGAATGATGGAGGCAGCAAAACCCGCCATCACGGTCATGGTTCCGCATTTGCGATGGGAATGAGGGGCGATGGGAACCAAGCAGGCCCTGCCGGGTTCAGGAGCGGTACCTTGGCGTTGCCACGTTGGCGGTTGGCAGAGGGGACGACATGCGAAATCATGGGAACGCCGACGTCAGTCGGCGCGGACTGTTGCTGGGGGCGGCGGCGTCCGCCGCCTTGACGGCGACGCCGCGGCACGGCCAGGCTATGCCCGCCGACGCCGATGAGCCGCCGGCCCCCCATCCCGGTCCGGTGCCTCTCATGAACCCTGTGATGACCCGCGTGTCTCTTACCGTGAACGGCACGGCGCAGACGCTGGAGGTGGACACCCGCACCACCCTGCTGGACGCGCTACGCGAGCATCTGCACCTGACTGGCACCAAGAAGGGCTGCGACCATGGCCAGTGCGGCGCCTGCACCGTCATCGTCGACGGCCGGCGCATCAATTCCTGCCTTACCCTGGCCGTCATGCATGAGGGCGGAAGCGTCACGACGGTGGAGGGGCTGGGCACGCCGGCCAAGCTGCACCCTATGCAGGCAGCTTTCGTGAAGCATGACGGGTACCAATGCGGTTACTGCACGCCGGGTCAAATCTGCTCCGCCGTTGCCGTGCTGGATGAGATCAAGGCCGGCATCCCCAGCCATGTCACCGGCAGCCTGACGGACGCGCCCCAGGCCACCAACGTGGAGATGCGGGAACGCATGAGCGGCAACATCTGCCGTTGCGGCGCCTATTCCAACATCCTGGACGCCATGACCGAGGTGGCCGGCCAGAGGACGGCGGGCCAACAAAATGGGAGGGATCCGGCATGAAGCCCTTCACGTATGAACGCGCCACGTCCCCGGCCGATGCCGCGGCCAAGGCGGCCAGCATACCCGGCGCCCGCTTCATCGCCGGCGGTACCAATCTCCTGGACCTGATGAAGCTGCAGATCGAAACGCCGGCCCATCTGATCGACGTGAATGGCCTGGGCCTGGACAAGATCGAGGAGACGCCGGACGGCGGCTTGCGCATCGGCGCCCTGGTGCGTAACACCGACCTGGCGGCCGACATTCGGGTGCGCCGGCACTATGGCGTGCTGAGCCGAGCCCTGGTGGCCGGCGCCTCGGGCCAATTGCGCAACGTCGCCACCACGGCCGGCAACCTGCTGCAACGGACCCGCTGCCCCTATTTTTACGACCCCAACCAGCCCTGCAACAAGCGCCAGCCCGGCAGCGGCTGCTCCGCCATCGGCGGTATCAGCCGCCAACTGGGCGTCGTCGGCACCAGCGAGGCCTGCATCGCCACCCACCCCAGCGATATGGCGGTGGCCATGCGGGTTCTGGACGCGATGGTGGAAACGGTGCGGCCCGGCGGCGCTACCCGCGCAATCCCCATCGCGGACTTGCACCGCTTGCCCGGCGATACGCCGCATGTGGAAACGACGCTGGAGCAAGGGGAACTGATCACGGCCGTGACCTTGCCCAAGCCGGTGGGCGGCGTGCAGCTGTATCACAAGGTGCGCGACCGTGCCTCCTACGCCTTCGCGCTGGTTTCCGTCGCCGCCATCGTGCAGCCCGGCGGCACCAACGGGATCGCATGGGGCCGGGTGGCGCTGGGCGGCGTGGCGCCCAAGCCCTGGCGGGTGGAGGCGGCGGAGGCGCACATGAAGCAAGGCGCCAAGGCGGTCACCGCCGGCCTGCTGGCCGATGCGCGTCCGACGGCCGACAACCGGTTCAAGATCAAGTTGGCCGAGCGCACGTTGGCCGCCGTCCTGACCGAGGCGAGGGGGTGAGGCCATGAAGTTCGACACACCCGCCGCCACCAACCCCATCGACCAGCTGAAGGTGGTGGGAAAGGCCACCGACCGCATCGACGGGCCGCTGAAGACAACCGGCACGGCCCCCTATGCCTATGAGCGGCACGACGTGGTGGCCAACCAGGCCTACGGTTTCATTGTCGGATCCGCCATCGCCAAGGGCCGCATCAGCCGCATGGACGTTGCCGCCGCCAAGGCCGCCCCCGGCGTCATCGCCGTCGTGACGGCAGAGAACGCGGGCACGCTGGGCAAGGGCAAGTGGAACACCGCCGTCCTGCTGGGCGGGCCGGAAATCCAGCACTACCACCAGGCCGTGGCCCTGGTGGTGGCCGAGACGTTCGAGCAGGCGCGCGACGCCGCCAGCCTGATCAGGGTGGACTATCAGGCGGAGGCTGGGGCCTATGACCTGGCGGCCGCCCGGGACGGGGCGGCGGTGGCCAAGGGTGAACCGGACAGCACGGTGGGCGATTTCACCGGCGCCTACGCCGCGGCGCCGGTGCAACTGGACGCCACCTACACCACGCCCGACCAGGGCCACGCGATGATGGAGCCGCATGCCACCATTGCCGCCTGGAATGGTGACAAGCTGACCCTGTGGACTGCCAACCAGATGATCAACTGGGGTGTCAAGGACGTCTCGCAAACCCTTAACATACCAGTAGAAAACATCCGGCTGATCTCGCCTTATATCGGTGGTGGCTTCGGCGGCAAGCTGTTCGTGCGCAGCGATGCGCTGATGGCGGCCCTGGGCGCGAAGGTGGCGGGGCGGCCGGTGAAGGTGGCGCTGACCCGACCGCTGATGTTCAACAACACCACCCATCGTCCGGCCACCATCCAGCGCATCCGCATCGGCGCCACGCGTGAGGGCAGGATCACCGCCATCGGCCATGAAAGCTGGTCCGGCGATCTGCCCGGCGGCAAGCCGGAGACGGCGGTGCAGCAGACCCGCCTGCTGTATGCCGGGGCCAACCGTCTGACCGCCATGCGCCTGGCCGTGCTGGACCTGCCGGAAGGCAATGCCATGCGTGCCCCCGGCGAGGCGCCGGGCCTGATGGCGCTGGAGATCGCCATGGATGAGATGGCGGAAAAGCTGGGCATGGATCCCATCCAGTTCCGCATCCTGAACGACACGCAGGAGGATCCGGAAAAGCCGGGCCGCCCCTACTCGCAACGCCAGCTGGCGGAATGCCTGCGGCAGGGGGCCGAGCGCTTCGGATGGGCCAAGCGCAACCCAAAGCCCGCCAGTATGCGTGAGGGGCGCTGGCTGGTGGGCATGGGCGTGGCGGCGGGCTTCCGCAACAACCTGGTGACCAAATCCGCCGCCCGCGTGCGGCTGGACGGCCAGGGCATGGTGACGGTGGAAACGGACATGACCGACATCGGCACCGGCACCTACACCATCATCGCCCAGACGGCGGCGGAAACCATGGGCGTGCCGCTGGACAAGGTGGCGGTGCGCTTAGGCGACAGCAGCTTCCCCGTCTCCTGCGGCTCCGGCGGGCAGTGGGGGGCCAACAATTCGACGGCGGGCGTTTATGCCGCCTGCATGAAGCTGCGCCAGGCCGTGGCGCGCAAGCTGGGCTTCAACGCTGCCGAACCGCAATTCGCCGATGGCCATGTCTCATCCGGCGGGCACACCATGCCGCTGGCCCAGGCAGCCAAGGATGGGGAACTGGTGGCGGAAGACCTGATCGAATACGGCGACCTGGACAAGAAGTACCAGCAATCCACCTTCGCCGGCCATTTCGTGGAGGTAGTGGTGGACAGCGCCACGGGTGAGATCCGGCTGCGCCGCATGCTGGCGGTCTGTGCCGCCGGACGCATCCTGAACCCCAAGTCGGCCCGCAGCCAGGTCATCGGCGCCATGACCATGGGGGCGGGGGCGGCCCTGATGGAGGAACTGGCGGTGGACAAGCGCCGGGGCTTCTTCGTCAACCATGACCTGGCGGGATACGAGGTGCCGGTGCACGCCGACATCCCGCACCAGGAGGTGGTCTTCCTGGATGAGGTCGATCCCATCTCCTCCCCCATGAAGGCCAAGGGCGTGGGCGAGTTGGGGATCTGCGGCGTGGGGGCGGCGGTGGCCAACGCCGTCTACAACGCCATCGGCGTGCGGGTGCGCGACTATCCCATCACCCTGGACAAGGTTCTGGACCATCTGCCGGAGATGACCTGAGGAGAAGGCCCGCGTCCCTGGCCTGGGTGGCGCTGTGGCTGGACGACACAGCGCCATAATAAGCCTGGGTCAGTGCTTCACCTTGGCGGCGGTCACCTCGATCTCCACCAGGGCGCCGGGCAGCACCAGGGCCGCCACCTTCACCGTGCTGCGCGCCGGCTTGTTGGGCTGCGCCGCCGTGCCGAAGTACTGCGTCCAGGCGGCCTGCAGGCCGGCGAAATCGATGTCGCCGCCCTTGTTGGGATCGCCCGCCAGAAAGACGTGGGCCTGCACCACATCGCCCATGCCATAGCCCAGGCCTTCCAGCGTGGCCTTCAGCTTGCCCAGCACGCTCAGCACCTGCGCCTGGGTATCGCCGTAGGCCTGGACGCTGCCCTTGGGGGCGTTGGGATCGATGACCGAGGCCAGCGCGCCGCTGAGGTACACCGTCTCCGCCCCGGCGGGCACGGTGACGGCGGCGGCGATGGGGCTGTCCGCGTTGGGGCCCTGGGTGCGGACGATGCCGGTTTCAGCGAAGGCGGCGGGGGCGGCCAGCAGGGCCAGGGCGGACAGCAGGATGGACAGGCGCATCTTCTTGGGTCTCCTTCCGAGTGTTGGCTATACCGCGCCGGGTGGGGCCTTGCGACGTCGCAAGGCCCCTTTGACGTTCTAAACGGTGGCTCGCTTCAGACGGCGGGCTCGTTGCCGAAAGCCGCGACCTCGGCCACCAGGCCGGTCACCGCCAGCCGCACCAGCTGGCCGCCTTTCTCCGGCGTGGCCAGCGCGGGATCGGAACCCATGCGGCCGTCCGGGTGCCGGGCGCGGAAGTCCAGCGCCTCCCGGATGGGGCCGGAGCCGGCGATCTTGGGCGTGTACTCGGCGGATTTGATGGCGTCGGGATAGGCCCATTGCGTCACCGCGATTTCCGACGGGGTGGCGTGGCTGCCGTGGCCGGCGGGAAACAGCTGCTGCGCCAGGGCGTTGACGCCGGGCAGATCCCACCAGTTGCGCAGCTTGAGGGCGAAGCCGGCACGGCGCTTGGCGAAACTGGCCTCGGCATACAATTCGGAGAAGGCGGCCTCGATGGTGGCGATGTTGCCGCCATGGCCGTTCAGGAAATAGATCCGCTGAAAGCCGTGCACGGCCAGGGACCGCACCCAGTCGCCGATCGCCGCCATGAAGGTGGAGGGGCGCAGGCTGATGGTGCCGGGGAAGCCCAGATGGTGCTGGGCCATGCCGATGTTGAAGGTGGGGCCCACTAGGATGTCGGCGCCGCCCTTGTGCGCCTCGTGCGCAATGATCTCCGGGCACAGCCAGTCCGTCCCCAGCAGGCCGGTGGGGCCGTGCTGCTCATTGGAGCCGATGGGGATGACGATGGTCTTGGAGCGTTCCAGATGGCGCTCGGTCTCCGACCAGGTGGACAGGTGCAACAGCATGGGTTCGTTCCTCAAAGCCTTATTGGCCGCCACCATAGGGGGGACCGCCGGTAAAGGCATCCCAAAAGCACCCAAAGGAACCGCGGCACCACCTTGGCGGTTGGCAGGGGATGGGGGATGAACGCTGGGCTTGCCGGATGAGGCCTTGCCGGACGGAACCTGCTTTACGGATTTGGGCCATGCGACGGGCATTCAAGATAATCGGCTGGTCCCTGGGTGTGCTGGTGGTGCTGGTGCTGCTGGCCGGAACGGGGGTCTATTTCTTCGTCACCTCCGACTATGTGCGCGCCCAGCTGGAAAACCGGGCCGACGCCTTTTCCGGGCGCAAGACCAAGATCGGCAAGATCTCCGTCCACTGGGGCTGGGTCACCCACATCCTGCTGGACGACGTGCAGGTCTCCAACACCGGTTGGGGCCAGGCGCCGCACCTGTTTACCGCCAAGCAGATCGAGCTGGATATCGAGCTCAAACCCCTGCTGCTGCACCGCGACCTGGTGTTCCCCCAGCTGGTCCTGCGTCAGCCGGTGGTGGCGCTGGAAAAGAATGAGCAGGAACAATGGAACTGGAGCCCGGGGGAAAGTCCCGTGGCCAGTGGCACGGTGAACCAGCTGAAACCCGAAAGCCGGGATGAGGTGCCGTTGATCGGCCGGCTGGAGATCGATGACGGCCGCGTCAGTTATCGCGACGCGAAGCGCAAGCTGAACCTCGACGGCACGGTGCAGACGGCCACCGGCCAGGCGCCCGCCGAACCCAAGGCCGAGCTGGACCTGAAGGGCAGCATCGAAAACCAGCCCCTGACCGTGCACTTCATCGGCGGCAGCGTGCTGATGCTGCGCGACACGGACCAGCCCTATCCCGTGGACTTGAAGGTCGATTACGGGGCCACCAAGCTGACGGTGAACGGCACCTTGGAGGATCCCTTCCAATTCACCGGATCCAACGTGCAGGTGGCACTGTCCGGCCCCAACCTCTCGGACATCTTTCCCCTGCTGGGCATTCCGGGCCCGCCCACGCCGCCGTACCGCATCACTGGCAAGCTGACGCATGAGCCAGGTGTCTGGCGGGTGGTGGACATGGCCTGGCATGCGGGCGACAGCGACCTGGCCGGGGACATCGCCATCGATCACCATGCCAAGCCCTCTTTCCTCACGGCGCATCTCACATCCGACCATCTGGCCTTCGCCGACCTGGCCCCCCTGGTGGGTGCCACGCCCGGCGCCAAGGGCAACGTTTCGGCGGAGCAGAAGAAGACCCAGGCCCAGCTGGAGGCGACGGGGGACCTGTTCCCCAACGTACCGCTGAAAATGGAACGGCTGCGCGCTATGAACATGGATGTGAGCCTGGACGCGCGCCGCGTGGTGGCGCCGGACTACCTGCCGGTGACGGCCCTGAACTTCCGTGTCCGCGTCCGGGACGGGCAGGCAATGGTGGACCCGTTGCGGATGAGCGTGGGCGGCGGCACCCTGGCCGGCACCCTGGCGCTGGACGCCCGCAGCGACAACCCGCAGACCCGCGCCAACCTGTCCTATCAGGACGTGGACCTGAAGACTTTCTTCCGTGGCTCTGACTATTTCGACACCACCACGGGCAAGCTGCGGGGCCGGGTGCAACTGGTGGGTAACGGCCATTCCCTGGCGGAGGTCATGGGGTCGGCCACCGGCAACGTCGTCGTCACCATGTCCGGCGGCACCATCAGTTCCCTGATGGTCAGCCTGGCTGGCCTGCAGATCGCCGACGCCCTGGTGCTGTATATCACCGGCGACGACCAGATCCCCATCCGCTGCGCCCTGGGGCGCCTGAATTTCAACCACGGCCAGGTGGCCTTCGACCGCACCATGATGGACACCCGCAAATCGGTGGTCCACGTCAACGGCGAGGTGCGGTTGAAGACCCAGGAGGTGGATACCGAGGTCACGGCCGATACCAAGAAGTTCGACCTTCTGGACCTGCACGCCCCCGTGGTGGTCAGGGGCAAGATCCGCTCCCCCCGCATCACCATCGGCCGCCTGATCCCCATCCCGCTGCCCGACTTCGGTGGTGCCGACGACGTGGATTGCGACGGCCTGACGCGGCAATTGCTGGCCGCTGATTAGCCCAGCCTGACCCGCATGATGCAGCCCGGCTGGCCGTCCCCGACGTCCAGGTGGAAGCCGTGCAGTTGCACCACGGCGGCCACCAGGCTGAGGCCCAGGCCGTTGCCCGGTGTGTGGCGGGCGTCATCGCCGCGGGTGAAGCGGCGGAACATCATGTTTTGCTGTTCGGGCGTGATGCCGGGCCCGGTGTCGCGGACGATGAGCTCCGGCGCCTGTCCCGTCTCCTGCCGCAGGGTCAGGCTGACGGCGCCGCCCGCCCCGCCATATTTGATGGCCGTGAACTTGATGGCGTTGTCCAGCAGGTTGCCCAGCGCCTCGAACAGCAGGTCGGCGTCGCCGGTGACGGATCCGACCGGGTGGATGTCGGCGGCGAAGGCCAAGCCCTGGGCGGTGGCCAGCGGTTCATACAGCTCGGCGGCGGCGGTGGCCAGGGCCGCGGGATCGACGGGGGCGAAGGCGGCGCGGCGGCGGCCATCCTCCACCTCCGCGATGCGCAGCAGGGCGCGGAAGGTCGCCAGGATCTGGTCGGCGTCGCTGATGGCGTCTTCCATGGCGGCGCGATGGGTCTCGACATCGCCGCCCCGGCGCAGGGCCCCCTCCAGCCGGGTGCGCAGGCGGGTGAGGGGGGTGCGCAGATCGTGGGCGATGTTGTCGCCCGCCGCCTTCACGTCGCCGATCAGCCCTTCGATCTTGCCCAGCATGGCGTTGACGATGGCGGCCAGCTTGTCGAAGTCGTCGCTGGAGCCGCGCGTGGGCAGGCGCTGCGACAGGTCGCCGGCCATGATGGTGGCGCTGGCGCGATGGATGGCCTCGATGCGGCGCAGGGTGCCGAAGCTCAGCACCAGACCGCCCGCCAGGGCCAGGCCGACACTGCCCACCAGGCCGGCCGCCATGGCGCGCAGGATCAGCTCGCGCACCTCGTGAACCTCATCGGTGCGCAGGGCCAGCACCAGGACGCCCCCTTCCGGCAGGCGGTGGGCCAGCCCGCGTGCCCTGTGGTGGTGCTCCGGCGTCGGGCCGGCGCCATGGGGCAGGGCGTGGACCTTGCCGTCGGCGTCCTTCAATTCCGGCGGCAACGCCGGCAGGTTGCCGGCCAGGACGTGACCGTCGGGGGCCAGCAGCAGGGCCTTCCAATACCCCCGGCCGTCGCTGTCAACCAGGCTGTCGATGTGGGCGGATTGCTCCGGTACCGAGGTGCGCAGGAATTCCTCCGTCTCGCGCACCAGGGTGTCGTCCAGCCGGCGGGTCAGGAACACGCCGGTGCGCCAGTAGACGAAGCCCAGCACCAGCAGCACGGCGGTGATCATCAGCACGCCGAACAGCAGGGTCATGCGGAAGGCGGTGGTGCGGGGCAGGTCCGCCAGGCGGAACCGTTCAATCCGGGGCATGCAGGCGCCAGCCCCCGCCGCGCACGGTGCGGATCATCGGGTCCTCGTTATCCCAGTCCACCTTGCGGCGCAGGCGGCCGATATGGACGTCGATGACGTTGGTGCCGGGATCGAAGCTGTACTCCCATACGGCCTGGTACAACATGCTACGGGTCAGGGTCTGTTCCGCGTTGCGCACAAAGTATTCCAGCAAGCGGAATTCGCGCGGTGTCAGGTCCAGATCCCGCGCCCCGCGCGTGGCCCGCCGATTCATCAGGTCCATGACCAGGGGGCCCGCTTGCAGCAGGGTGCCGGCCGGCTTGTCCGCCCGGCGGCGGGCCAGGGCCATGACCCGCGCCACCAGTTCCGCCAGGGCGAAGGGCTTGGTCAGGTAATCGTCACCGCCGGCGCGCAGGCCGCGCACCTTGTCATCCACCCCGTCCAGGGCGCTGACCACCAGCACGGGCGTGGTCACCCCTTCCCGCCGCAGGTCGGCCAGCAAGGTCAGCCCGTCCAGGCCCGGCAGCAGGCGGTCCAGGGTGATGGCGTCGTAATGGCCGCCGCGTGCCGCCGCTAGGCCGGCGGGGCCATCGGCGCGAAGGTCGACGGCATAGCCTTCGGCTTTCAGCGCGTCGACGATCTCCCGCGCCGTCCGCTCCTCATCCTCGATCACCAATATCCTGGGCATGGGCGGGCAACTCTGGCTGGGCATTATTAGGGTATCTCGGCGCACGATAGCGGCCTTGCCGCCGTGGGGCACCAGGGCAGACGGGGCCTTAACGCAAAAGTTAGCGGTCCCCACGGCCGGGTTGCGGTTATTGAGCAGGGGGGTTCACCGCTTGGACGTGCCGATCATGGCCTGCCGACTCTTCTGCGCCGCCATCGCCCTTCTGTCCGCCGGCCTCGCCTCCGCGGGGACGGCCGGGGCCGCCGACGCGCCTTACCGCCAGGGCGCCAGCATTGCCGCCGCCGATGGGCCGTGGGACTACGCCAGCGTGGATGCCGATGCCCGCCGGCTGTACGTGGCCCGGGGCGACGGCGTGCTGGCGCTGGACCTGGACAGCGGTCGGCTGACGCCCACTTTGGTGCCGGGCCAGCGAGTGCACGGCGTGTTGCCGCTGGGCGGCGGGCTGGCCGTCAGCACCAACGGCGACAGCAACACCGCCACCCTGTTCAATACGGCCGACGGCGCGGTCCTGGCCAGCCTGCCCACCGGGACCAAGCCGGACGCCGTGGTCCGGGCCGGCAAGCTGGTCGCGGTGATGGACGGCAAGCAGGGCGACATCACCCTGATCGATCCGGCCGCCCGCGCCGTCGTCGGCCATATTGCCGTGGGCGGGGCGCTGGAATTCGCGGCGGCGGACGCGCAGGGTCATCTCTACGTCAACGTGGAGGACAGGAACGAACTGGTGGTGGTCGACCTGCCCGGCCATGCCGTGCTGGCGCGACGGCCGCTGGCGGATTGCGACGGTCCCACCGGGCTTGCCTTGGACCCGGCCACGGGTATCCTGGTCACAGCCTGTTCCAGCGGCCGGGCCGTGGCCATGAATGCCGCCGACGGCCATGTCCTGGCCAGCCTGTCCATAGGCCAGGGAGCCGACGCGGTCATCCTGGACGCCAGGAATCACCGTTTCCTGATTCCTTGCGGCCATGACGGCGTGCTGACGGTGCTGAGCCAGGATGCCAGCGGCGTGCCCGCCGTCACTGCCATGGTGCCGACGGAGAAGGGCGCCCGCACCGGCGCCTTGGATCCGGTGACGGGTCGCGTCTATCTGCCAACGGCGACCTTCGAGGCCGCCAGGGCCGGGGGCCGTCCGTCCATGGTGCCGGGCAGCTTCCATGTGCTGGTGCTTGAACCGGCCCAATGAAGCCGCTGCCGTTTATGACAAATGCGTGAGTGTCGAAGACTAACTGAAAAGTCAATGGAGGGTTATCCCGTCTTCTGGCGTCGTGCGTCCATGATTTCGCGACCTCTTCCTCCAGAACCTGCCGCATGATCCCACGCATATTGACATCAAGGGGCTTGGGCGGCCTGCTGGCCCTGTCCTGCCTGGCCGGCTGCGCCAGCTACAGCCCGGCCCCCCTGGCTGATGCGCCCGACCTGGCACAGGGCTTGGCCGGCATCACCGTCGACCCGGCGGCCATGCCCCTGCCGGCCCTGCGCCGGCACATGGTCGACCCCGCCCGCCCGCTGGACGTCGACGCGGTGGCCATGGTGGCCGTGGCCCGCAATCCTGAGCTGAAGGCCGCGCGGGCCCAGCATGGCGTGGCGGTGGCGGAGGCGTTCACGGCGGGGCTGCTGCCCAACCCGCAGCTGTCGGTGGACTACGGCTTCCTCACCTCGGGCCCCGCGGTGATGGACGCCTTCACCATCGGCCTGATGCAGGACGTCATGCCTTTCCTCACCCGATCCTCCCGCAAGGACGCGGCGGCGGCCACCTTGCGGGGGGCGGAGCTGGACCTGCTGTGGCAGGAATGGCAGGTGGTGTCCCAGGCGCGGCTGCTGGTGGTGCGGGCCCAGGCTTTCGAGCGCCAGCGCGCCGTGCTGGAGGCCAATCGCGCCCTGTTCGCCGACCGCTACCGCCGCACCAGCACGGCCATGGGCCGGGGGGACGAAACCCTGCCCAACGTCGTCAGCGACCTGGCGGCGCTGAACGGCGTGGAAGCCCAGCTGCATGACCTGGAGCAGCAGGCCTTGCGCAACCGCATGGACCTGAACGCGCTGCTGGGCTTGACGCCCACCGCCCCCCTGGCCCTGGCGCCCTTGACGGCCGGCGATCTGCCCCTGCCGCCGGTCGACCGCATCCGGGCCGATCTGCCGCAATTGGCCGGCCGCCGGCCCGACCTGTTGGCGCTGAAGGCCGGCTACCAGGCGCAGGAGCAGGCGGTGTGGCAGGCGGTGCTGGGCCAGTTCCCGGCCCTCAGCATCGGCAGCAACCGCGCCCGCGACACCTCCAACGTCAAGACGCAGAGCCTGGCCCTGTCCATCAGCCTGCCGCTTTTCGATGGCAACCAGGGGGCCATCGCCGTGCAGCGCGCAACGCGGGAGCAACTGCGCCAGGACTATCAGGCGCGCCTGGACGCCGCGGTGGGCGGCGTCGGCCAGGGCCTGCTGGCCCTGGACCAACTGGAGGCCCAGGCGCGGGCGACCGCCGACAGCATCACCACCCTGGAACGGGCGGCGGCCGACGCCGATGCCGCTTTCCGCGCCGGCAGCCTGGATGAGCGCACCTTCGTCGACCTGCAGGGCGCCCTGCTGTCCCGCCGGCTGGAAGCGCTGAAGCTGGACCAGGCGGTGCAGGAACAGCGCGTCGACCTCATGACCCTGATCGGCGGCGATGTGCCGGAAAACCTGGGCACGGCCCCAGACGCGATCGAGAAAGCGACCCCATGACCACGTCCGCCCTGCGCGCCACGCTGCTGGCCGCGATCCTGCTGGCCGGTGGCGCCCATGCCGCCGAAGAGCCGGCCCCCGTCGTCACTGTGCGCACCGCGCCCCTGGCCCGCCAGGCGGTCAGCGTCACCGTCGGCGGTTATGGCACCCTGACGCCGGACAGCGACGCCCTGGTCAACGTCAGCTTCCAGCGGGCAGGGCAGGTGGCCCGCGTGCTGGTGCGGCCTGGCCAGCCGGTGGCCAAGGGTACCCCCCTGGTGGACCTGGCGACGGACCCCACGGCCGCCGCCGGCTATGCCAAGGCGCGCTCGGCCCTGACCTTCGCCACGGGTGAGCTGGAGCGGGCGCGCGCCCTGCGCGACCAGCACCTCGCGACCAATTCCCAGGTGGCGGCGGCGGAGCAGGCCGAACGGGACGCGCGCAGCGCCCTGGAGGCGGAGCAGCGCCTGGGCACCGATCACACCACCGAAACCCTGACCGCCCCCTTCGACGGCTATGTCGACAGCATCCCCGTGGCGCTGGGTGACCGCATCCAGCCGGGCGCGCCCGTGGTGCGGCTGGGCCAGGGCGCGGGTGTGCGCGTGGTGGCGGGCGTGGACCCGGCCGAGGTCGCCACGGTGAAGGTGGGCCAGCCGGTAGCCGTGACGCCGCTGGTGGGGGCCAGCACTACTCTCACCGGCACGGTGGCCGGCATCGCCGGCATGCTGAACCCGACCACTCGATGGGTGGACGTGACCGTCATCCTGCAGGCGGGCGGCGGCGCGCTGCCCGGCACCCCGGCCCGCATCGCCATCACCACCGACCGGCACGACGGCTATGTCGTGCCCCGGCAGGCGGTGCTGACGGATGAGGACGGCACCTACCTGTTCCAGTTGTCGGGGGCTAAGGCCCGGCGCGTGGGTATTGAGACCGGCGTGGAGGGCCCCGCCGGCACGGAGGTCAGCGGCGACAAGCTGGACCCCACGCTGCCGGTCATCGTCCTGGGCAATTACGGCCTGGAGGATGGCGCCGCCGTCAAGGTCGAGGCCGCCCGATGACCGGCTTCACCGCCTGGGTGGTCACCCATCGCCGCTCGCTGTTGTGCCTGCTGGCCCTGCCGGTGCTGGCGGGCCTGATCGCGGCGGGCCGCTTGCCCGTCACCCTGTTTCCCGCCGTGACCTTTCCCCGGGTGCGCGTCTCGCTGGATGCCGGCGACCGGCCGGCGCCGCAGATGCTGCTGCTGGCCACCCGGCCGCTGGAACAGGCGGTGCACCGGGTGCCCGGGGTCACGGACGTGCGCTCCACCACCAGCCGGGGCAGTGCGGAACTGTCCATCACCTTCGCCTGGGGCACCGATATGACCACGGCGGAGCTGCAGGTGAACGCGGCGGTAGGACAGGTGCTGCCCACCCTGCCAGCGGGCTCCACCGCCACCGTGCGTCGCATGGAACCGACGGTCTTCCCCATCATCGCCTACAGCTTGACCTCCGACACCCTGTCGCCCACGCGGCTGCGCGACCTGGCGCAGTACCAGCTGCGTCCCCTGCTGGCCAGCATCGAGGGCGTTGCCGAGGTGGGTGTCGCCGGCGGGGCGGAGCAGGAATTCCAGGTCATCGCCGATCCCGACCGCCTGCTGGCCCATGGCCTGGCGTTCGAGGACGTGGTCAAGGCGGTGGGCAATGCCAGCCTGGTGCAGGCCGTGGGCCGCATCGAGGACCATTACAAGCTGTTCCTGGTGGTGTCAGACAACAGCCTGGGCGGCCTGGACGCCGTGCGCCACGTCGTCCTGTCCAGCGGTGCCGGCGGTGTCGTGACGGTGGGCGACGTGGCCCAGGTGGTGGACGGCACCGTGCCGCAATGGACGCGGGTGACGGCCGGTGGCCGCGATGCCGTGCTGCTGAACGTCTATCAGCAGCGCGACGGCAACAGCGTGCGCATCGCGGCGGCTGTACGCGACCGCTTGGCGGCCGCCAGCCTGCCCAAGGGCGTCACGGTCAGCAACTGGTACGACCAGAGCCAGCTGGTGCTGGCCTCCGCCGCCAGCGTGCGCGACGCCGTGCTGATCGGCATCGTGCTGGCGGCCCTGGTGCTGTGGCTGGTCCTGCGCGACCTGCGCATCACCTTGATCGCCGCCCTGGTGGTGCCGGCGGCCTTGGCGGCCACGGTGGCGCTGCTGAGCGTCCTGCGCCTCAGCTTCAACATCATGACCCTGGGCGGCATGGCGGCGGCGGTGGGCCTGATCATCGACGACGCCATCGTCATGGTGGAACACATCGTGCGCCGCCTGCGCGAAGGGCATGGTAATGGCGGCGGCGTGTTGGCCGCTGCGCGGGAATTCACGCGGCCCCTGGCCGGATCCAGCGCCGCCACCCTGGTCATCTTCGTGCCCCTGGCCTTCCTGGACGGCGTCACCGGCGCCTTTTTCCAGGCGCTGTCGCTGACCATGGCCTCCGGCCTGGCCTTTTCCTTCATCATCACCTGGCTGGCGGTGCCCCTGGCGGTGGAACGGCTGGGGGACATCCATAAGCCGCACGGCGCGGGCAGGGTGCAGGCTTGGGTGGATGACCGCTACGGCCGCTTGTCGGCGCGCCTTCTGGTCCGGCCGTGGTTGGCGCTGGCCGGCTTGCTTCCCTTGATCGTCCTGGGTGGCCTGGCTTACCGCGCCGTGGGTTCAGGCTTCATGCCCGACATGGATGAGGGCGGCTTCGTCCTGGACTACCGCAGCGCCCCGGGCACGGCGATCAGCGAGACCGCCCGCCTGCTGCACCAGGTCGACGTCATCCTGGCCGACACGCCCGACGTCGCGACCTGGTCATGGCGCATCGGCGCCGGTCTGGGCGGCGAGTTGAACGAGCCTAACCGGGGCGATTATTTCGTGCGCCTGAAACCGACCGGCCGCCGCGATATCGATGAGGTCATCGCCGAGGTGCGGGCCCGCCTTGCCCATGAGGTGCCGGGCCTTGAGGTGGAGATCGCCCAGCAGATGGAGGATCTGATCGGCGACCTGACGGCCGTGCCGCAGCCCATCGAGGTCAAGATCTTCGGCGACGATCCCGCCACCGTGCTGCCCACGGCCCGCGCCGTGGCGGCGGCCCTGGCCAAGGTGGACGGCGTGGTCGACATCAAGGACGGCGTCAACCCGGCGGGCGACGCCCTGGACATTCGCGTGGACGCCGCCCGGGCGGCGGTGGAGGGCATGGACGTGGCCGGCGTCACCGCGGCGGTGGCTGATTACCTGCAGGGAGCCGTGGCGACGCAGCTGCCGCTGCAGACGGCGCTGGCCACGAAGCAGGTGGGGGTGCGCGTCTGGGTGCCGGCGGCGGTGCGCACCACCGACACCGACGTAGCCAACCTGCGCCTGCGCGCGCCTGACGGTCATATGTTTCCCTTGAAGCGGGTGGCGGCGGTGGTGCCGGTGAGCGGGGAGCCGGAGATCGGGCAGGAAAACCTGCAGGGCATGGTGGCCGTCACCGCCCGCATCGAGGGGCGCGACATGGGCTCCGTCGCCGCTGACGTCACCGCCCTGCTGGACAGCCAGCACCTGGTGAAGGCGCCCTTGCGCTATGAACTCGGCGGGCTTTATCAGCAGCAGCGCATCGCCTTCCGCGGCCTGCTGACCGTGTTCGCCGCCGCCGTGGCGGCCGTCTTCGTCCTGCTGCTGTTCCTGTACGAAAGCTTCATCACCGCCCTGGTGATCCTGGTCATGCCCTTGCTGGCGGCGGGGGCGGTGTTCGTGGGGCTGTGGCTGACACGGACGGAGCTGAACATCACCGCCATGATGGGCATGACCATGGTCGTCGGCATCGTAACGGAGGTGGCGATCTTCTTCTTCTCGGAATTCGAGAGCCTGCCGGCGGGCATGCCGCTGGTGGAGCGGCTGTCCCAGGCGGGGCGCAACCGCTTCCGCCCCATCGCCATGACGACACTGGCCGCCATGCTGACCCTGCTGCCGCTCGCCTTCGGCCTGGGCGAAGGGGCGGGCATGCAGCAGCCGCTGGCCATCGCCATCCTGTCCGGATTAGCGGTGCAACTGCCGCTGGTGTTGCTGGTCATGCCCTGCCTGTACCGCCTGGCCGTGCGCGGTGGTGTCACGACTTGACCACACCCGCCTCCAGGATGGCGCGGGCGTCATCGGCGTCGCCCACGCCCAGGGGGCGGAAGTGCCGGCCGCGCCGGCGATTATAGTCGATGAAGAAGGCCTCGATGTCCTTCAGCATCTGGCGGGACAGGACAGGCACGGGATCGTCGGCGATAGGCTCGCGCGCCTGGTCGGGCACGCCCAGCAAGCGATCGTTGCGCACCGTCTTGCCGTTCTGGTCCGTCTGCTCCGCCATGATCACGCCCAACAGGCGCGTCTGGACCAGCAAGCCGGTGGGCAGGGGCATGTCCAATATCAACAGCACATCCAGGGGATCGCCGTCCTGCCCTTCCGTTCCTGGGATGAAGCCGAAATTATGGGGGAAGACCTGGCCCGGGGGCAGCAGGTAACTGAGCGTGAACAAGCCCAGCCCGGGCTCATACTTCAGCTTGCCCGGACATCCCTTGGGCGTCTCCAGCACCGTGTTGACCAGGCCGCTTTCCGGATCGAAGGCGGGCAGGTGGTCTATGGCCGGAACAGGGCAGGGGGCCTGGTCCATGGTCCCTCGCTCAGCCAAGGAAGGTCCCGGCCTTGGGCACGGCGTCCTCGGGCAGTTCGGTGACGATGTACAACGCCTCCTCCGCCTCCACGATGTCGATGACAGCTGCGTCGATGGCGGTGGCCGGGGTGGGGGCGGCTGGGCAGCCCAGGGCCCGGGCGATGGTGGTGCCGTGGTCGATGGAATAGCGGGCCATGCCGGGCGCTCCGTCGATGATGGCTGTTCATGGGTTCAAGAGCCGGGGCGGCCTTTCCGTTCCCGGAACGGCACCGAAAACAATGCGCCGTGGGGGCTGACGGGGGATGGGGCTGCCGGGCGGCATGTGCTATGCTGGCACCGCCACTCCATCCAGCGGGGGACCCGGTACCGTCTGCCTTGAGCCTATCTCAGGGGAAGGCCGGTGCGGGGCCGCCATGCTCGCTTCGTTCGTCTCGCCCGCGGCACCGGGGCCTTGCCCGTGCCACCCGTGCCGGGGATCGCAACAGAGGGGAGGACGCCATGCCTGACGCCGTCAAAGCACCGTTTCCACCGCACGACCGGACCAACCAAGCCCTCTTCGGCACCATGCTGTCCGACAACGCCGCCTGGCTGGGTGACATCCAGCAGGTCTATGGCCGCATGGCCCATGGGGGCATGGCCTTCTTCCAGGAAGTGAGCCGCTTCTGGGAACTGCGCATGCACGAGGACAGGGAGGCCTGCGCTGAGCTGATGGCCTGTCGCACGCCGCAGGAGCTGCAGGAATGCGGCCAGCGCTTCGCCCTGAAGGCCAGCCAGGATTATGCCGAGGGCATCAGCCGCCTGCTGCAAGCCAGCATCGGCGCGTTGGAGGACGGGCCCATTGGCAAGGGCGATGGGGCGAAGGGGGAGGACGTCGGAGGCGGTGCCGCCGCGGCGCCCAAGCAAGTCGCCTGACAGCCCGCGCCCTTGCCTGTCACGCAACAGATGCCGGTCGCGCAACAGACCTGTGCGTCGACGCCGCGTTCAAAGCGCGCGCCGGGGCCATTATGTTCAGGCGGTTAGCAATTCGGGCGGCCGCCCCACCGCCGGTAGACGCCAGCGGCGGCCGCCCCACCGCCGGGACAGGACCTTATGCGCCAGCACCATGACCTTTATTCCTATGAGCCGGCCAAGGGCCATGGGTTGCCGCACGACCCGCTGAACTCCATGGTGGGCCCTCGTCCCATCGGCTGGATCTCCAGCCGGGGGCGGGACGGCAGCGTCAACCTGGCGCCCTACAGCTTCTTCAACCTTTTCAACTACCGCCCGCCTATCGTGGGCTTCTGCAGCACCAGCGCCAAGGACAGCCTGCGCAACGCCCAGGAAACGGGCGTCTTCGTCTGGAACCTGGCCACGCGCGACCTGGCGGAACAGATGAACGCCACCAGCGCCCCCCTGCCGTACGGGACCAACGAATTCGAGGCCGCCGGCCTGACCCAACTGCCGGCGGTGCACATAGACGTGCCGCGCGTGGCCGAAAGCCCCGTCCATTTCGAATGCCGGGTGACGGACATCCACCGCCTGCGCCGCCATGACGGCACGGCCGTGGATTCCTGGCTGGTGATGGGCGAGGCCGTCGCCATCCATATTGCCCGTCCCCTGATCGTCGACGGCGTCTTCGACACCTTCGGTGCCGGCATCATTCTGCGCGGTGGCGGCCCCTCGGCCTATGCCGCCATCACACCCGACACCCGTTTCGACATGGACAGGCCCCGTGGGTGATGATTGGACGCCGGCAAATGGCTGTTGAGAACTATTCAATTACGGCGTGGTGGGCCGATGTGGTACCGCAGCGCACGGTTCTTTGACTAAGCGTTGATCCGCCTTGTCATCCCGGATGAAGCGGTGTCCTATGCCCGCCGCTTGGGTCCTGTGCCGAAACATTGGGCTGGCAACACCATCACCGACAGGTAAGGTGTGCCCGCTCCCGCGCTGTCTATTGAGGCCTCATGTCCACGTCCTCCGCTCTTCCACCGCTCGATGACGCCGCCAGCATCATGGATGGCCTGCGCCAAGCCATGCGCCGCTTGGCGGCCTCGGTCTCTGTGGTGACGCTGCGGGATGCGAACGGGGCGGCGGGCGCCACGGTCAGCGCCCTGTGCTCCTTGAGCTTCGAGCCACCCTCGGTCCTGATCGCGCTGAACCAGTCCGGCAGCATGCACGACCGCATCCTGGCGGTGGACACCTACGCCATCAACATCCTCTATGCCGACCAGGAAGAGGTCTCGAAGACCTTCGGCGCCCCCAACCGGACGGCCGACTGCTTCAAGCCCGACGTGTGGGAGGACATCATGGGCGCCCCCTGCCTGATCGGCGCCCAATCCACCCTGATCTGTCGCCGCGCCGCCGAGCTGCCCCACGGCAGTCACCGCGTCATCGTGGGGGAGGTGCTGTGGACCCGCAGCCGGCCCGAGGTCAACCCGCTGCTCTACGCCGACGGCGGTTACCGCCGGCTGGGGTGAAGGCCGGTAAAGTCGCCAAAGGAAATCCCCGGGGGACGGGCGCCCCCCGGGGATTTTTATTTTCAACTGCCAAAACTCGAGTTTGGACGGCCCCAGGGAAGGGAGGCCCCTGGGACCGTCGGGGGGACTGAACTGGGTCTTAGAACTTGGCGCGGGCGCCAAAGATCACCTGCACGCCGGGGTAATAGATGCTGTAGGGCGAGTTGGAGTGGCCGAAGTCCGTCACCAGCGGCTCGTTGGTGACGTTCAGGGCGTCGACGGTCAGGCGGACGCTGTCGTTGAAGAAGGGCAGCTGATAGCCCATGGACAGGTCCAACTGGCCGCGCGCCTCGGAAATCAGCGCCTCGTTGATGTTGCTCTGCGGGGCGTTGGCGGCGGTGGAGGAGTCGTTCCAGACGTAGTTCACGCTGACCGACACGCCATGGCCTTCATAATAGGCCTGCAGGTTATAGCTGTAGGGCGAAATGCCGGTGGCGAACAGCCCGCTGCTGGAACTCTGCTCGATATGCGTGCCGTTGGCGGAGAAGCCCAGGCCCTCGACGATGAAGTCCAGCGGCTGCACCCAGGTCAGTTCAATGCCCTGCAGCAGCAGCTTGCTGAGGTTCACGGGCTGGGTCAGCGTCACGGTGGCCACGTTCGGGCCGCCGCGCAGGAGCAGGGCCTGCTGCTGGCTGGTCTGCAGGTCGCTGAAGTTGATGCCCAGGGAGGTGAAGGGAACCGTGCTTTGCGTGGTGACGGTGAAGCCGTCGATGTCCTTGCGGAACAGCGCCGCGCCGATATAGCCCAGGCCGCCCGTGTACCACTCACCGCCGATGTCGATGTTGTTGGAGGTGTAGGGCTTCAGGTTCGGGTTGCCCGCGCTGGCCACCTGCGCCGAGATGTCGGAGAAGGTGGTGCCGGGCAGCAGCTGGCTGGCGTCGGCGCGGGTGATGCTGCGCGAGGCGGATGCGCGCAGCTTGATGTCGTCCGTCAGGCTGTAGACCACGTTGGCAGAGGGCAGCACGTCGCTGTAGCCGGTGTTCAGCGTCTGGTCGATCAGCGCGCCGGACGCGGTCTGCAGCGGGCTGGTCACCGTCTGGTCGGTGTGGAAGTAGCGCAGGCCCATGTTGATGGCCACATCATGGCCCAGCAGCGTGTCCTTGGCGTTCGCCTCGGCATAGCCGCCGAAGGTCTTTTCCGAGATGTTGCCGACGGAGCCGCCGGTCACGGCGCTGCGGGTCTGCGGCGCCGTCTGCTTGTAGTAGTCGTAATTGGTGGCCTTCTCTAGCGCCGACAGGTTGGTCATGATCCACTGGGTGTAGCCGACGTTGCCGCCGGCCAGGTGACCGAAGTCGCTGATGTTCATGGGCTGCAGGTATTGGCCGATCTGGGAATTGGGCACCGAACCCGACAGCCCGTCGCAGGTGGCGCCGCAGACGGAGGTCTGGAAGGCCGTGCTGTTGTCGTAGGCGCGGATGATGCGGCTGGCCATGTCATAGGCGCCGCCCACCTTCAGGTTGACGTTGTCGTCGCCGTACTGGGTGTCGATGTGGGCGCCGCGGGTCGTGGTCTCGCGGTACACGTTCTGCACGTTCACGCGGTACCACTTCCAACCCAGGTTCGGGTCGTTCAGGTCGCGGTTGGGCATGATGATGGGCTGGCCGTTGGCGCCATTGGCCTGGTAGTTGACCACCAGGCCGGACTGGGCCGGCGTCTGCACGTCGAACTGCGGCTGCTCACGGAAGAAGGTGCTGTGGCCGTAGTTGACCTGGGCATCGACCTTGAAGTCCTTGGACGGCTTCCAGGTCAGGGTGGGGTTGATGTTGTAGAACTCGGTATGCTGGTTGAAGATGTCGTTTTCCAGGAAGAAGCTGGAATTGGCGAAGGTGCCCTGGGTCACGACGTTGTTGCTGTCGACGGTCAGGTTGAAGGGGACCATGCCGCCGGTTGAGGTGGGGCTGGTGCCGGGGCCGGAGTTGCGGACGTACCAGTTCATGTTCAGGCGCTGATAATCGCGGTCGGACTGGGCCCACAGGCCGTCGATGGCGAAGTGCCATTCGTCGCTGGGACGGTATTCCAGGGACAGCAGGCTGGACACGCGCGAGCGGTCGCCGAAGGTATAGCTGTTGCGGCCCAGGCGCGGGATCTGCGCGCTGCCCAACTGCGGCAGGGTCAGGCCCGACGTCTGCGCCAGGTTCACCGGCTGGCCGGCGGTCAGGCCGGCGACGTTGCGGGGGGCGGTGCTGGCATAGACGAAACCGTTGCCGGTGCCGACGTCGCCGCTGCCGGCCGGCAGGTTGCCGTCGGTCCAGCCGATGGTCTCGAAGCCGTCGATGCGGGTCGTGGTCTTCACGCCGGACACGCCGACCAGGATGCCGAAGGGGCCCCAGGTATGGCTGGCCACCATGGCGCCGCGCGGGCTGACCTCGCCGTCGGCGTTGGTGTACTGGCCCTGGCCGATCAGGGTGACGTGGGTGCCCTCGTTATCGAAGGGGCGGGCGCTATGCAGGTTCACGGTGCCGGCGATGCCGCCTTCCAGGGTGGAGGAGACCGGCGTCTTCTCCACGTCCAGGCGGGTGAACAGCTCGGACGGGAACAAGTCCAGGTCGACTTCGCGGTTGGCGTTGCCGCCGTTGGTGCCGCCGTCCGACGCCACCGCGATCTGGGTGTTGTTCAGCAGCACCTTGGAGAAGCTGGGGCCCAGGCCGCGGATGGAGACCTGAACGCCTTCGCCGTCGATGTCGCGGTTCAGGTTCACGCCGGGGATGCGGTTCAGCGTCTCGGCCAGGTTGGTGGCCGGCAGTTTGCCGATGTCCTCGGCGAAGATGCTGTCGCCAAAGGCGACGGAATTGCGCTTCTGTTCGGTGGCATCCAACAGGCTGCGCCGGATGCCGGTGACGGTGATTTCCTCCAGCGCGGGGTCGTCGCCCGCCGAGGCCGTCTGGGCGTAGGCCTGCATCGACATCATGCCCAGCAGCGCGGAGCCGGCCAGGGCGGTGGTCGTCAGCAATGCCTTCCAGTTCTTCGAATACGCCATTTCTTTCCTCCCCGATCGCCCGCGGCTCCCTCTCCGGATTGGGCGGTCTGTTGTTAAGGTTCTGGTTTTGCGCGGGTTTTCCCCGCGCGGGTACGGGTCAGCGGTAGCGGTAAGGTGTCAGCGTCAACCGCCGGGTGTCTGTGTGCCGGCCAATGGCCGAATGCAGGCGTCCCATTCCGCTCCCCTCCCTCAAGCAGCGCGTTCTAGGCGCTTTTAAATGGTAGCGTTACCATTTCCAGGAAACCGCAATATTGTCAATATATTTTTTGAACAATATTGACGTTATTTTGGCATTTTATTTTAAAAAACAAACGAATACGACGTCGCCTTCAAAAATAAGGCGATCGTCTTAACGAAAATTACTTAAGGAGATTTCTATACGCCTTTAGAATGCGGCACCTCCACTCTCCGGTATGGCGGGCCGCAGCTGGGGGCTCAATGTCTGAAGGGCCAGCAGCGCCAGGGGATAGGCCAGGGCCGCCGTCAGGAAGATGGGGCCATAGCCGCCTGTGGTCTGCAAAATCCACCCCGTGAACTTGGACATCACCATGCCGCCCACGGCCCCCGCCGTGCCGCCCAGGCCCACCACGGTGGCGACGGCGGAAGGCGGGAACAGGTCGGAGGGCAGGGTCATCAGGTTGGCGGAGAAACCCTGATGGCCGGCGGTCGCCAAGCCTATGATCAGGACCGCCGCCACCAGCCCGCCGACCCAGGGCGCCACCAGCACGGGGACGACGCAGACGGCGCACGCCAGCATGGCGACCTTGCGCGACCGGTTGGCGCCCAAACCCCGCCGCATCAGGCGCGACGACAGCCAGCCGCCAGTCACACTGCCGACGTCGGACATCAGGTAGATCGCCACCAGGGGCGGGCCGAAGCTGGACAGGTCCAGACCGAAGCGGCGGCCCAGGAAGTCCGGCAGCCAGAACAGGAACACCCACCAGATGGGGTCGGTCAGGAACTTGGCCAGCACATAGGCCCAGGTCTGCCGCTGACGCAGCACCCAGCGCAGGCGCGGGCCTTCCACGGCAATGGTGGGGGAGATGGCGTCAGAGCGGATGTGGGCCAGCTCTGCCCCGGTCAGATGCCGGTCCTCCTCGGGACGGCGATAGAACGCCAGCCAGGCGGCCAGCCATCCGAAACTGATGACACCGGTTACCACAAAAGCGGTGCGCCAATCGGCTATGGCGACGATGACGGGCACCACCAAGGGGGTGACGACCGCGCCGACGTTGGAGCCGGCGTTGAAGATGCCCACGGCCAGGGCGCGCTCGCGCCGGGGGAACCATTCCGCCACGCTCTTCAGGCCTGCGGGGAAATTGCCGGCCTCCCCGGCGCCCAGGGCTACGCGCGCCAGGGTGAACTGCACAAGACCGCCGGCCAGGCCGTGGGCCATGTGGGCCAGGTTCCAGATGACGAAGGTCAGGGCGTAGCCCCAGCGGGCGCCCACCCGGTCGATGACACGGCCGAACACCAGGTAGGCGACCGCGTACGAGGCTTGGAACCAGAAGATGATGTCGGCGTAGTCGGTATCGGACCAGCGGAATTCCTGCGACAGCAGGGGCTTCAGCAAGCCCAGCATCTGGCGGTCGACGTAGTTGATGACGGTGGCGGCGAACAGCAGGGCCACGACGATCCAGCGCCGCCGGCCTAGCCTGGCCGGCGGTGGGATTGGTGCACCTGTGGCTTCCGCGGGCCACGCCATGAACGTCTCTCTCCCATTCGTCACCGGCGGCTTTGACGCCCGCACGGCGCTGTTCTTATGCAAGGGCGCGTTCAGGGCCGCGCCCGGTCCCCAACCAACTCACCAGTTCCAGAGTGTGCCGTCCGTCAAACGGGCCACCGGCAGGTAGGCGGGCTGGTAGGGGTACTTGGCGGCCTCCGCCTCATCGATGTCGACGCCGTGGCCCGGTGCCTCGCCCGGGTGCATGTAACCCTGGTCGAAGCTGTAGGCATGGGGGAAGACGCTCTCGGTCACGTCTTCATGCACCATGCGTTCCTGGATGCCGAAGTTGGGCACCCACAGGTCGAAGTGGAGGGCGGCGCCCATGCACACCGGCGACAGGTCGGTGGCGCCATGGCTGCCGGTGCGGATCTGGTACAGCTCCGCCAAGTTGGCGATGCGGCGCAGGTGGGTGATGCCGCCCGCATGCACCACCGTGGTGCGGATGTAATCGATCAACTGGTTCTGGATCAGATCCTTGGCATCCCAGATGGTGTTGAACACCTCACCCACCGCCAGGGGCGTCGTGGTGTGCTGGCGGATCAGGCGGAAGGATTCCTGGTTTTCCGCCGGGGTGGGGTCTTCCATCCAGAACAGGCGGTAGGGTTCCAGCGCCTTGCCCAGCCGTGCCGCCTCGATGGGGGTCAGGCGGTGGTGCACGTCGTGCAGCAGATGCAGGTCCCAGCCGAAACGGTCGCGGGCGGCGGCGAACAGGGTGGGGGCGAAATCCAGATAGGCCTCCGTGGACCAGGCCGATTCCGCCGGCAGGCCGCGTGTGGCCGGCTCGTAATTGATGCCTTTGGCCACGCCGTACACGCCCTTCAGGCCGGGTACGCCCGCCTGGATGCGGATGGCCTTGTAGCCCTGATCGACATAGTGCTGCACCTGGTTCATGGCGTCGTCGACGGTTTGGCCGTTGGCATGGGCGTAGACCATGACGCCGTTGCGGCTCTTGCCGCCCAGCAGCTGGTACAGCGGCAGGCCGGCCACCTTGGCCTTGATGTCCCATAGGGCGGTGTCCACCGCGGCGATGGCCGACATGGTGACGGGACCGCGGCGCCAATAGGCGCCCTTGTACAGGTACTGCCAGATGTCCTCGATATCGTGGGGATCACGGCCGATCAGGCAGGGGATGACATGGTCGGTCAGGTAGGACGCGACCGCCAGTTCACGCCCGTTCAGGGTGGCGTCGCCGATGCCATAGACACCTTCGTCCGTGCGGATCTTCAGGGTGACGAAGTTCCGCGCCGGGCAGGTGACGATGACGTAGGCGTCCGTGATCTTCATACTTTCAGCTCCGAAGGCGGGTCCAGATGGGCGCGGGGCCGGCCAGGAACGGGCGGCGGATCCGGCGATGGTCTTCGATTAAGGCCCCCCAAGTCGCCATGAGGTCTTGGGGGCTGCGTTCTCTCCCTGCGCGAAGCGGCTCACGCCGTTCGTCGGTTACCATTCATGTATACTACCATACCAGTGCGGTCAACAGGGCACTGCGCGATCATCGGGAGGGGCAGCGCTGCCGTGTGAAACGCGCCCCTCCCACTCTTAGACCGACATCGTGGCCTTGTTTGTCGTCTAGTATGGTAGTATGTATGGATTGTGAGAGCAACGGCGTTCGACAAAAACGCATTTTCTTGGGGCGAAGCCCTCTGGAAGACGCGAGCCGAATGTCGCAGGGTGGAAATGGGGATGGGCGGTGTGCCGTGAGGGTGCTCCATGCCGGGACCATTTCGGCCCGGGCCCGTGCGACTCTAATGGGGTGCATCTGGTGTTGGCGGAAAATGACCGTGTCGTCCTGAACCGTATCCAGGCGGACAGTGCGGAGCCTGTGGCCCGCCGTGTGTTCCGGGAACTGCGGGGCGCCATCGTCGCCATGAAGTTCCGCCCCGGCCAAGCCATCTCCGAACAGGATATCGCCGACCAGCTGGGCGTCAGCCGCCAGCCGGTGCGTGAGGCCTTCATCAAGCTGAGCGAGGCGGGGCTGCTGTCCATCCGTCCGCAGCGCGGTTCCTTCATCGTCAAGATTTCCGTGCGCCAGGTGTTCGACGCCCGCTTCGTGCGCGAGGCGGTGGAATTGGCGGTGGTGCGCCGCGCCGTGGCGGAGATGAAGGCGCGCGATATCGACCTGCTGCGCGACAACCTGCGCGCCCAGGCCAACGCCGCCGAAGACCGCGACCACGCCGGCTTCCTGGACCTGGACGAGCGCTTCCACCGTGACATCGCGCTGCATGTCGGCTGCGAATACGCCTGGCGGGTGGTTGAGGAAACCAAGGCGCAGATGGACCGCGTGCGCTATCTCAGCATGCCGGAGGCGACGCCGTTTTCCCTGCTGATCACGCAGCACCATGCCATCGTCGACGCCATCGCCGACCGCGACGCGGACAGGGCGGAGGCGGCGATGCGCCAGCACCTGCAGGAAATCCTGACCTCTCTTCCCCAGTTGGCCACCCGGTTCCCGGACCTGTTCGCCGACGACGCGCCCTTATAACGATTTGGCTGTTTGGTAGGGCCGGCCCCGGCCGGCTTAAGGTTTTGTGGCCATGGTAACGGTACCATGGCGCCCTGACAGGGCGGGGTGTCCGGGGTCCCGGATGCCTTGAAAGAATAACGATAGGGAGAAGCCAGCGTGCGTATACGCCATGACTCCATCCATCATCGGATCGGCCATCGGATCGGCCGCCGCCTGATCCTGGTCGGCGTCGCCGCCGTGGCCATCAGTGCTGCTGCCCATGCGGCCGACAAGCCCGCGATCTACAGGGACGCGAGCGCGCCGGTGGCTGCCCGGGTCGACGACCTGCTGGCGCGCATGACGCTGGATGAGAAGGTGGCCCAATTGATCGCCGTGTGGGATCACAAGCCCGCCATCTTCGACGCGGGCATGAACTTCGACCCGGCCAAGGCCAGCGGCGTCTACCCCAACGGCCTGGGCCAGTTCACGCGTCCCAATGACGAAAAGGGCTCCGGCTCCCTGCGGACCCAGCATTGGCGCGACACAAGGGGCACGGTCGCCATGGTGAATGCCGTCCAGCATTGGGCGGTAGAGAAGACGCGGCTGGGCATCCCCGTGCTGTTCCATGAGGAAGGCCTGCACGGCTACCCCGCCATCGGCCCAACCAGCTTCCCCCAGGCCATCGCCCAGGCCAGCAGCTGGGACCCGGACCTGATCCGCGAGGTCGACAGCGTCGTCGCCCGCGAGATCCGCGTGCGCGGCGTCAGCCTGGTGCTGTCGCCCGTGGTGGACGTGGCGCGCGACCCGCGCTGGGGGCGCATCGAGGAGACCTTCGGCGAGGATCCCTACCTGGCGGGGGAGATGGGCGTGGCCGCCGTCCAGGGACTGCAGGGCGACAGCCTGCCCCTTGCCGACGGCAAGGTCTTCGCCACGCTGAAGCACCTGACCGGCCACGGCCAGCCGGAAAGCGGCACCAACGTCGGCCCGGCCTCGGTCGGAGAGCGCACGCTGCGGGAGATGTTCTTCCCCCCGTTCGAGCAGGTCATCCACCGCACCAACGTGCGCGCGGTCATGGCCTCCTATAATGAGATCGACGGCGTGCCCAGCCACGTGAACACGTGGCTGCTGCACGACATCCTGCGCGGGGAATGGGGCTATAAGGGTTCCATCATCAGCGACTATTCCGCCATCGACCAGTTGGTCAGCATCCATCACGTGGTGCCGGACCTGCCGTCGGCCGCCATCCGCGCCATCCAGGCCGGGGTGGACGCCGACCTGCCGGACGGCGAGTCCTATGCCAGCCTGGCCGATAGCGTGCGCGCTGGAAAGATCAAGGAAGAGGTGATCGACCGCGCCGTCCGCCGCATCCTGGAACTGAAGTTCCAGGCCGGCCTGTTCGAACACCCCTATGCCGACGCGGACAAGGCCGAGGCCCTGACGGCGAACGGCGAGGCGCGAGCCGTGGCGCTGAAGGCGGCGCAAAAGTCGGTGGTGCTGCTGAAGAACGACGGCGTGCTGCCGCTGGACATGGCCAAGGTGAAGACCCTGGCCGTCATCGGCCCCAACGCCGCCAAGGCGCACCTGGGCGGCTACTCCGGAGAGCCCAAGCAGACCGTCAGCATCCTGGATGGCATCAGGGCCAAGGTGGGCTCACGCGTGAAGGTGACCTATGCCGAGGGCGTGCGCATCACCAAGGATGACGACTGGTACGGCGACACCGTCGAGCTGGCCGATCCGGCGGAAAACGCCCGGCTGATCCAGCAGGCCGTCGCCGTGGCCAAAACCGCCGATCATATCGTGCTGGTCATCGGCGACAATGAACAGACCAGCCGCGAGGGCTGGGCCAACAACCATTTGGGCGACCGCGACAGCCTGGACCTGGTGGGGCAGCAGAGCGATCTGGCCAAGGCGCTGTTCGCGCTGGGCAAGCCGGTGGTCGTAGTGCTGCAGAATGGCCGACCGCTGTCGGTGGTGGATGTGGCCGCCAAGTCCAACGCCCTGGTGGAAGGCTGGTACCTGGGGCAGGAGGGGGGCACCGCCATGGCCGACGTGCTGTTCGGCGATGTGAACCCGGGCGGCAAGCTGCCGGTGACCGTCCCGCGCTCCGTCGGGCAACTGCCCATGTTCTACAACAAGAAGCCCAGCGCCCGGCGCGGCTATCTGTTCGACACTACCGACCCGCTGTTTCCCTTCGGCTACGGCCTCAGCTACACGGCCTTCGACGTGGGCGCCCCCCGGCTGTCCACGCCCACCATCGCCAAGGATGGCGCCGTGACCGTGTCGGTGGACGTGAGGAACACCGGCAAGCGGGCGGGGGATGAGGTGGTGCAGCTGTACCTGCACCAGCAGGTCGCCTCCGTTACCCGGCCGGTGAAGGAACTGAAGGGCTTTCAGCGCATCACGCTGGCGCCGGGCGAGAGCCGCACGGTGACCTTCACCGTCGACGGCAAGGCATTGGCCCTATGGAACCAGGACATGAAGCGGGTCGTCGAGCCCGGCGCCTTCGACATCATGGTCGGCGACAATTCCGTCGACCTGAAGACCGCCGTCCTGACGGTCACGGAGTGAGGACCATGAAGCGTTTCATCCGTTCCCTTCTGCTGGCCACCGCCACGGTCGCGCTGGCCCCCCAGGCTTGGGCCCTGGGCCAGCCCCGGTATGTTGAGGCGCAGGCTACGCCCGGCGGCTTCGCCATCGTACAGGGCGGTGTCGCCGCCCGCCTACATGTCGACGCCCAGGACTATGCCGGCGTGCAGCGCGCCGCGCGGGACTTGGCGGCCGACATCGGCAAGGTCACCGGCGTCACGCCCGTGCTCGGCCAGGACACGGATCTGGGCGCGCTGCCCATTCTGGTAGGCACCCTGGGCCACAGTCCGACCATCGACAAGCTGGCGGCGGAGGGCAAGATCGACGCCGGCGTCCTCAAGGGCAAATGGGAGGCGTTCCGCATCCAGGTGGTGGCTAACCCGGCACCCGGCATCGCCAGCGCCCTGGTCATCGCCGGCAGCGACAAGCGCGGCACCATCTACGGCCTGTACGACGTTTCGGAACAGATCGGCGTGTCGCCCTGGGCATGGTGGGCGGATGTGCCGGTGCGGCACCGCGACAGCCTTTATGTGAAGGCTGGCACCTATGGCGAGGATCCGGCACCGGTCAAGTATCGCGGCATCTTCCTGAATGACGAGGCGCCGGCCCTGACCGGCTGGGCCAGGGAGAAGTTCGGCGGCCTGAACCACCAGTTCTACGAACATGTGTTCGAGCTGATCCTGCGGCTGAAGGGCAACTACCTGTGGCCCGCCATGTGGGGCAACGCCTTCAATGAGGATGATCCGCTGAACCCCAAGATCGCCGACGAGTACGGCGTGGTCATGGGCAATTCCCATCATGAACCCATGCTGCGGTCGCAGCAGGAATGGAAGCGCCATGGCAGCGGCCCCTGGGACTATGCACAGAACGGCGGGGTGCTGCGCCAGTTCTGGTCAGAGGGTGTCCGCCGCAACAAGGACTTTGAGAGCATCGTCACCATCGGCATGCGCGGCGATGGTGACATGCCCATGACCGGCGACGCGGCGGCGGCCAACACGGCGCTGCTGGAAAAGATCGTGGCCGATCAGCGCCAAATCCTGGCCAAGGAGGTCAACCCCGACGTCACCCAGATCCCGCAGATCTGGGCGCTCTATAAGGAAGTGCAGGAGTATTACGAGAAGGGCATGCGTGTGCCCGACGACGTGACCTTGCTGTGGTGCGACGACAACTGGGGCGACGTCCGCCGCCTGCCCACGGCGGAGGAGCGCAAGCGCTCCGGCGGGGCCGGCATGTACTACCACTTCGATTATGTCGGTGATCCCCGGAACTACAAGTGGATCAACACCAACTCTATTCCCAAGGTCTGGGAACAGATGAACCTGACCCTGGAATACGGCGCGGATCGGGTGTGGATCGTGAACGTGGGCGACCTGAAGCCCATGGAATTGCCCATCGAGTTCTTCCTGGATTACGCCAGGGACCCAAAGCGCTGGCCCAAGGAGAAACTGCCGGAGTTCATGGCCGCCTGGGCCGAGCGCGAATTCGGATCCGAGCACGCCGCCGACATCGCGACCCTGGTGACCCGCTACGGCATGTTGGTCAGCCGCCGCAAGCCGGAGCTGCTGGACGCCAACACCTTCAGCCTGACCGATTACCGCGAGGCCGAGCGGGTGGTGGCCGACTACCGGGACCTTGTGGCGAAGGCGGAAGCCATCCAACAGGCCCTGCCGGCCGACGCCCGCGATGCCTTCTTCCAGCTGGTGCTGCATCCGGCCAAGGCGGCGGCGCAGGTGACGGAGCTGTACGTCGCCGTCGGCCGCAACCGCCTGTATGCCGACCAGGGGCGCGCGTCGGCGAACGCCGAAGCCGCCAAGGCGCGGGCCCTGTTCCAGGCCGATGCCGACCTGACGAAGCAGTATCACGCGCTGAACGGCGGGAAGTGGGACCACATGATGGACCAGACCCACATCGGCTACGCCTCCTGGCGGGAACCGCTTGTCAACATCATGCCGGAGACGCGGGAGCTGGCCCTGCCGGCCGAGGCGAAGCTGGGCGTGGCGGTGGAGGGGAGCCGGCAGGCCTGGCCCGCCCTGGACGGTAAGCCCGTCAAGGACGCCGCCGTTCTGCCGGACCTGGATGTGGCCAATAAACCAAGCCGTTACATCGATGTCTTCAACCGGGGATCGAAGCCCTTCGCCTACACCGCCAAGGCCAGCGCGCCCTGGATCATCCTCAGCCAGGCCAAGGGCACGGTGACGCAGGAGACCCGCCTGCAGGTGGCGGTGGACTGGGCCAAGGCGCCGGCCGGGGTCAGCACCGGCAGCGTCACCATCACGGGGGCCGGGGGCAGCGTCACCGTGCATCTGCGGGCCGTGAACACTCCCGTTCCGGCGGATGGCCAGCCGGCCTTCATCGCCGCCGACGGTTATGTGTCGATGGAGGCGGAGCACTATACCGCCAAGGCCGATGCCGGCGGGGCCGCCTGGCAGAAGATTCCGGACTATGGCCGCACCCTGTCGGGCCTGGCGCCTTTCCCGGTGACCTCGGCCAGCTTCGCGGCCGGGCAGGGGCCGCGTCTGGACTACCGCGTGTACCTGCCGGCGGCGGGCCCGCTGACGGTGCAGGCCATCGTCGGCCCCACCCTGAACTTCGTGCCCGGGCGCGGCCTGCGCTATGCCGTCGCCATCGATGACGAGGCGCCGCAGGTGGTGGACATCCTGGCATTGAATGGGGTCGCCGACTGGTCCAAGTCGGTTGAGGATAACGCGCGCAAGCCCACCAGCCACCACACCGTGGCCAGTGCCGGCTACCATACCCTCCACATCTGGATGGTGGATCCGGCGGTGGTGCTGACCAAGCTGGTGGTGGATCTGGGTGGGGTGAAGCCCAGCTACCTGGGCCCGCCGGAAAGCGCCCGCTTGGCCGCGCGATAAGAAGAGGGTGGGGAAGGAAACGTCATGCGCCTGAAACGACTGTTGGCCCTGGCTGCCGGCCTGATGCTGACCGCGGCCCCTGTGCTGGCGCAGCAGGCGCCCCCGCAGGCCGCCCAGATGCAAGTGGCCCTGACCATGGACGACCTGCCGGTGCACGGCCCCCTGCCACCCGGCCTGACCCGGGCGGAGGTGGCGCACCGCGTGCTGGCGGCCTTCAAGGGTGCCGGCGTGGCGGAGGTCTACGGCTTCGTCAACGCCAAGGGCCTGGCGGACGAGGGCGACGATGCCGCCCAGGTGCTGGCCCTGTGGCGCCAGGCCGGTTACCCGCTGGGCAACCATGTCTACGCCCATGACGACCTGCATGGTCACGACGTGGCCGCCTTCACCGCCGCCGTCACGGCGGATGAAGCGGCGCTCAAGCAGTACATGGATCCAGGAAGTGGAAAGAACACCGATTGGCACTGGCTGCGCTTCCCCTACCTCCACATCGGCGAGACGCCGGAAAAGCGGCGGGAGGTCGCGGCCTTCCTCAAGGACCATGGCTATCGCGTGGCCGAGGTGACCCTCAGCTTCAACGACTACATCTACAACGCGCCCTATGCCCGCTGCATGGCCAAGGGTGATCAGGCGGCGGTGGCGCAGTTGCGCAAAAGCTACCTGGACCGGGCGGCGGAATCGCTGACCATCGGGCGCCAGCAGGCCCAGGCCTTGTACGGCCGCGACGCGCCCCACGTCATGCTGCTGCATATCGGCGGGTTCGAGACGGTGATGCTGCCGGAACTGCTGTCGCTGATGAAGGCCAAGGGCGTGGCCTTCGTGCCGCTGGCCAAGGCGGAGGCGGACCCCATCTATGCCACCAACCCCGGCACGCCATCCAATGGCACGGGCAGCCTGCTGGACCGGGAAATGGCGGCCCGCACCCTGCCGCAGCCGGCGCACAGCGCCGACCCGTCCACCTGGCTGGACGGCCTGTGCCGCTGACCCTCTAGATTCAGGAAATGCCTCATGCGCCTCCGTTCCCTATTCCTGGCTGGTGCCTTGTTGGTCCCGACCATCGTCCCCGGAGCGGTTCATGCCGCCCCCCAGGATGTTGACCAGTTCACCACGCAGTGGGTGGGCAGCTGGATGGCGTCCGCCCAGGCGGGCGGCGCCGATTCCACGCCGCCCGCGCCCGGGTTCACCGACGCCACCCTGCGCCAGGTGGTGCACCTGACCTTAGGCGGTGCGCGCGTACGCTTCCGCTTGTCCAATGCCTTCGGCACAGCGCCGCTGACCATCCCCGGCGCCCATGTCGCCCTGTCGGCGAAGGAGGGAAAGACGCCCAGCGCCGCCATCCGCGCCGGCAGCGACCACGCCCTGACCTTCAACGGCCAGGCGTCCGTCACCATTCCGGCCGGCGGCATGGTCTGGTCCGACCCGGTGGACCTGACCGTGCCCGACATGGCGGACCTGGCCGTCAGTCTGCGTCTGAAGGACGTGCCGGCCACGGTCACCGGGCATCCGGGGTCCCGCGCCACCAGCTACATCGCCACCGGTGATGCCCTGGACGCCGCCGACCTGCCCGGCGCCGCGACGGTCACCCACTGGTACATCCTCACCGGCGTGGACGTGCAGGCGCCGGCGACGGCCAATGCCGTGGTGGTGCTGGGCGACAGCATCACCGACGGACGCGACAGCACCACCGACGGCAACGGCCGCTGGACGGACGCGCTGGCCCGGAACCTGCTGCGGGGCAAAAGCCCCGTGGGCGTGCTGAACGCCGGCATCGGCGGCAACCGCCTGCTGCTGGACGGCATCGGCCCCCGCGCGCTGGATCGGCTGGACCGTGATGTGCTGGACCAGACGGCCGTGCGCTGGGTCATCGTGCTGGAGGGCATCAACGACCTGGCGACGGCCCTGAAGGCGGCGGAACGCAAGGAGGTGGGGGCGACGCCGGAGGCCATCATCGACGCCTACCGCCAGATCATCGCCCGCGCCCATGCGCGCGGTCTGCTGGTCTATGGCGCCACCATCCTGCCCTGCCAGGGCATCGGCTATTGTGATCCGGCCATGGAGCCCAATCGCCAGAAGGTGAACGCCTGGATGCGCGGCAGCGGCGCTTTCGATGCCGTCATCGACCTGGACCGCACGCTCCAGGATCCCAAGAATCCCGGCCATCTGTTGCCGGAGGCCGATGGCGGCGACCATCTGCATCCGGGCGACACCGGCTATCGTCTGATGGCGGAAGGCACGGACCTGGCGCTGTTCGCGAGGTGAGCGCTTACAAGCCCGGCGGGATCTTGGCCAGGATGCCGGAGCGGAAGGGGCCGGGGCGGTCGCCGCGCATGAGCACGCCGGTGTCGCTGGCGGCGTACTGTGCCGCCAGGTCCAGGGCGGCGGCGGCGGTTTCGGGCGTCGGCGCCTTGTCGCAGAACAGGTAGCTGGGCTTGCCCCGGCCGGACAGGGCCACGGTGCAGGCGCGGTCGCAGCCGCTCATGCATTCCACCCCGTTCAGGGCCACCTGGTCGCGGCCCGGCCAGTCGGCGTGCAGGGCGGCCACGGCTTCGTACAGCACGCGGCCGTCGCGCACGGCCTCCGGCGGGGCGCCCTTGGGCCGGCAGGTGACGCAGATGTGCAGGGTGTGGGCAGGGACGGTCGGGGACGCTTCGCTCACCGGGGACTTCCTCAAGGCTTGAACGCGGGCGACTATGGGCCCGGCCAGGCGGCGGGCGTCAAGGGGATACGCCGTACATTCATCACAGGCGCGGCGAGCGTTGATGGTTATAAGACGGCTTCCACGCCCCCGAGGATTCGGCCTGATGCCCAGCACGCCTGTCGAGATTTCCGCGTCCCGCGCCCGTCACCTGTGGCTGGCAGCCCAGCGTCTGCTGGAACCGGCCTCGTTCGGCGCGGGCCCCCAAGCCGTGAAATTGGCGACCGAGCACCTGGGTTATGTCCAGATCGACACCATCAACGTCATCGAGCGCAGCCACCACCACATCCTGCAGACACGCATCCCTGACTACGCCCGGGCGGACCTGGCGGCGGCGCAGTCGGTGGACAAGTCGGTCTTCGAATACTGGGCGCACGCCCTGGCCTATATCCCCACGGCCGACTATCGCTATTTCGCGCCGGACATGCGCCAGATGCGCGACAACCCGCCGGCCAGCTACGCCGCCATCAACCGGCGCGATTACAACGCCCTGCTGCGCCGCATCGGGGAGGATGGCGCGCTCAGCATCCGCGATATCGACGACGAGGTGCTGGTGGAGAAAGAGCACCTGTGGGCCAGCCGCAAGCCGTCCAAGCGCCTGCTGAACTTCGGCTTCTACAATGGGGACCTCACCATCTCCCGCCGCGACGGCATGCTGAAGGCCTATGAGCTGACCGACCGTCATTTCGGCTGGGAGCGGCGGCCCCGCCCGGCGACGCCGGGGCAGGTGGCCGACTATCTGCTGAACCGCGCACTGCGCAGCCAAGGCGTCGTCAGCCTGGAGTCCATCTGCTACGGCAATCTGGGCCTGAAGGCCCAGATCTTGCCCCTGATCGAGAAGGCGGTACGCGCCCGCCGCCTGATTCAGGTGACCATCACCGGCGCGGAGAAGGTGCCCCACTGGGCCGAGGCCGCGGCCCTGGAGAGCGCGCTGCCGCCCGTGCCGGCCGGCCTGGTGCACATCCTGTCGCCCTTCGACCCCCTGGTCATCCAGCGCAAGCGGCTGGAGGCCATCTTCGGCTATGTCCATCGGTTCGAGGCCTATGTGCCGGCGGCCAAGCGGGTGCTGGGTTATTTCGCCCTGCCGGTGCTGGTGGGGGATGAGATCGTGGCGGCCCTGGACCTGAAGACCGACCGCCAGGCCGGCCGCCTGCTGGTGCAACGCTGGACCTGGATGGTGCCGGAACGGCCGGACCTCAAGGCCGCCATCGAGGAAGCGCTGGGCCGGTTCCAGCGCTTCCAGCTGGCGCCGTCACTCCTGCCGGCTTGAGGGCAGCGTTTCCAGCAGCGGCCGGACCAACTGCAGCACCTGATAGGTCACGGCCGTGGCCGGCGGGTTCCGGGGCGCCTCCGTAGCCAGGCGAACCCGGGTCAGGGTCCAGGTGCGGGTGTCCACCCCCACGGCGGCGGCCACGATGTCGTCCCCCTCCGCCACTTCACGGTTCAGCGCGATTTCATCGGCCCACAGCCCGCCCAGGGCGGTGTCCACTGAGATGGGGGCATTGTCCACCACGGCGTAGCGGGCGTCGCGGGCGCGACCCTTGCGCGCGTCCAGCGCCACCCGCACATCGATATCCGCCCGGCCGAAGGTGTCGGTGACGGCCTTGTAGCGGTTGTGCACCAGGAAATCGCGGAAGGCCGCGTCCTGCCGCCACAGGTACAGGGAGGAATAGGCGTTGGCGATTGCGCCGTGCCTGCCAGCCTCCCGCAGCAGGAAACCCTTGAAGTACAGCTCGGGCATGGCGGCCCAGCGGGCGGCGTTGGTCTCGGCCCGCTTGCGCAGGATGTCCAGGTCGTAGTCGGCCGTCAGGCGGTGGCTGTAGTGCGCGATCAGCATCGGTTGTCACTCCCATGGTGGCGATGTCCGGGAGGATAGCGGTGCCTTGACGATCACATAATCACATGAATTTCTATTTCAGTAATTGCGGTTTGAAATGATTAGGCGGTCGGCTCCTGCGCCGTGCGCCGCAGGAAATCCACCAGCGCCCGCACCGCCGGCGGGGTGTGGCGCTGCTTGGGATAGTACAAATACCAACCGGGGAAGGGGGGCGAGTACTCCTGCAACAGCGGCACCAGGGCGCCCCGGTCGATCAGCGGCTTCATCCACCGGTCCGACCAATAGGCGAAGGCGATGCCCACCCCCTGCGCGGCGGCGGCCAAGGCCGTGTCGCGATGGGACACCACCAGCGGCCCCTCCACCGCCACGGCGAACCAGCGGCCGTCGGCCTGGAATTCCCAGTTGTATAGCTTGCCGCTGCCGGGCTTGCGCCAATTGATGCAGCGATGGGCGTGCAGGTCGGCAGGCGTCCTGGGCTGGCCATGGCGGGCGATATAGTTGGGCGAGGCCACGGCCACCTGATGCAGATCGGGGCCCAGCTTTACCGCCACCATGTCCTTGGCCAGCAATTCGCCCAGGGTGATGCCCACGTCGAACCCGGATTCCACGATGTCCACCACCGCATCGTCGATGGCCAGTTCCAGGACCATGTCCGGATATGTCTCGTGGAAGCGGCCCAGCACCGGCTCCACCAACGTGGCCGCCGCCAGCCGGGGCAAATGCAGGCGCACCGTGCCGGTGGCCATGCCGCGCAGATTGCCGACCTCCGCCACCGCCGCCTCCATCTGTTCCAGGGCCGGCTTGAACCCCGCCAGCAGCCGCGCGCCGGCTTCCGTCAGGGCGGTGCTGCGGGTGGTGCGGTTGAACAGGGCGACGCCCAGCCGTTCCTCCAACCCGCGAATGGTCTGGCTGAGGGCTGACGGCGTGACCCGCAATTGGGCCGCGGCGCGGGAGAAGTTCCCCTGTTCCGCGATCATGGCGAAGGCCCGCAGGTCGGCGAATTCACTGCCGCGCATTCTGTCTCCCCAGCTAATAGGCGCATCGAGTTTATGTAGCATATCGCAGATCCGGCGGCTGTGGCCCACTCCCGCGCATTCTCAAACCAGTGCTGGGGTGTCCCCATGGTCAAATCGAAGATTTTCCTGATCACCGGCGTCAGCAGCGGCTTCGGACGCGCCTTCGCGGAAGCGGCGCTGGCGGCTGGCCATACCGTCGTGGGCACCGTTCGGCGCCCGGCGGACGCCCGGGCCTTCACCGCCCTACACGATACCCGCGCCCACGCCATCCCTCTGGACATCACCGATACCGACGCCATTGCGCCAGCCGTGGCGGGGGTGGAGCGGGATATCGGCCCCATCGCCGTCCTGGTCAACAACGCCGGCTATGGCCACGAAGGCATCCTGGAGGAATCCCCACTGGCGGAGATGCGCCGGCAGTTCGACGTCAACGTCTTCGGCGCTGTGGCCATGATCCAGGCGGTGCTGCCGTTCATGCGCCGGCGGCGGGCCGGGCACATCGTCAACATCACCTCCATGGGTGGTTTCATCACCATGCCTGGCCTCGCCTACTATTGCGGCAGCAAGTTCGCGCTGGAAGGCGTCAGCGAGGTGCTGGCGAAGGAGGTGCGCGACCTGGGCATCCGGGTGACGGCGGTGGCGCCGGGTTCCTTCCGGACCGATTGGGCCGGCCGCTCCATGGTCCGTTCGGCCCGCGCCATCGCGGACTACGACTGCCTGTTCGATCCCGTGCGCCAGGCGCGGGAGGAGAAGAGTGGCCGCCAGGCTGGCGATCCCGCCAAGGCGGCGCAGGCGCTGCTGACCCTCGTGGAGGCCGAGGCCCCGCCGACCCACCTGCTGCTGGGCACCGACGCCCTGGCCCTGGTGCGCGACAAGCTGGCGGCGCTGGAGGCCGAGATCGCCGCATGGGAGAAGCTGACGCGGTCGACGGACTTCGCTTGAGGCCCCGTCAAGGCTGCCGTCAAGGCTGAAGGATCAGCACCAGATAGGTGCAGGGCCGGTCGCCCCGGTTCTCGAACACGCAGTCGGCCGGCGGGCCCAGTTCCAGGCTGTCGCCGGCCGCCAGGCGGTGCTCGATGTCGCCCTCGGTGAAGGTCAACTCGTTGGTCAGCACATGGATGATGTGGCGGGTGAACGCGTAGGCCGAGGCGGGGAAGGGCACGCGCGCACCGGCCGGGAGGTCGATATGCACCAGTTCCAGGGGCATGTCGGACCCCGGTGGCGGCGCCACCAGGCGGCGGACATAGCCGGTGGCGGGGTCGCGCCAACTGCGCTGCTCCTCGGCGCGCAACAGGCGGCGGCGGCCGTCATCCTCCGCCCGGGCCAAAAGGGCCGACAGGGTCAGGCCGAAGGCGCCCGACAGCCGGCCGAGCAGAGAGGCGGTGGGGCTGCTTTCCGCCCGTTCGATCTTGTTGATCATGGCGCGCGACACGCCGGCGCGATCCGACAGGTCGGTCAGCGACCAGCCGCGGGCCTCACGCTCCACCCGGATGCGGGCGCCCAGCCGCGCGTCCAGCTCATCACCGTTTCCCGTCATATGCCTACCGAACCCCCCTTGCCGACATCGGCATCGTATCACATAGTGGACGCGATGAAACTATAGTGAACGGATCGCCATCATGACCCAGACCGTTACCATCCGCCCGGCCACCCTGGACGATCTGGAAGGCATCCGCGTCATCTATAACCACGCGGTGGTACATACGACAGCCATCTGGAACGACATGCAGGTGGATCTGGAGAACCGCCGCCAGTGGTTCGAGGCGCGCATGGCCCGGAACTTCCCGGTGCTGGTGGCGGTGGCAGAGGGGGAGGGGCAGGTGGTGGGCTACGCCGCCTATGGCGACTGGCGCCCCTTCGACGGCTTTCGCCACTCGGTGGAGAATTCCGTCTATGTGGCGCCCCAGGCCCAGGGACGCGGCGTGGGGGAGGCACTGCTGCGCGCCCTGGTGGCCTGCGCGCGGGAACGCGGCGTCCACCGCATGATCGCGGCCATCGCCAGCGAGAACGCCATCTCCATCGCGCTGCACGCCAAGGTCGGCTTTCGCACCGCCGGGGTCTTCTCCGAGGCCGGCACCAAATTCGGGCGCTGGCTGGACCTGACCTTCATGGAACTGTTGGTCGGCGGGGGCCAGCCGACCTGAGGCCGGCCCCCATCCTTGCATAAGCCTCAGCTCATCGTCGGGATCACGAAGCTGGCGCCTTCCTTGGTGCCGGAGGGCCAGCGCGACGTGACCGTCTTGGTCTTGGTGTAGAAGCGGACGCTGTCCGGACCGTGCTGGTTCAGGTCGCCGAAGCCGGAGCGCTTCCAGCCGCCGAAGGTGTGATAGGCCAGCGGCACGGGGATGGGCACGTTCACGCCCACCATGCCCACGTTCACCCGGTTGGTGAAGTCGCGCGCGGTGTCGCCGTCGCGGGTGAAGATGGCGACACCGTTGCCGTAGGCATGCTCGTTGGGCAGGCGCAGGGCCTGCTCATAGCTGTCGGCCCGCGCCACGGACAACACCGGGCCGAAAATCTCGTCCTGGTAAATCCTCATGTCCGTCGTGACGTGGTCGAACAGGCTGCCGCCGATGAAATAGCCGTTCTCGTGCCCCTGCATCTTGAAGCCGCGCCCGTCGACCAGCAGCTTGGCCCCCTCCTTGACGCCGGTATCGATGTAGCCGCGCACCCGCTCCAGCGCGTCGCGCGTCACCAGGGGGCCGTAGTCGGCGCCCTCATCGGTGGACAGGCCGACGCGCAGGGATTCCACGCGCGGCACCAGGCGTTCCACCAGGGCCTCGGCCGTGGCCCGACCCACCGGCACGGCCACGGAAATGGCCATGCAGCGCTCACCCGCCGAGCCGTAGCCGGCGCCGATCAGCGCGTCCACCGCCTGGTCCAGGTCGGCATCGGGCATGATGATCATGTGGTTCTTGGCGCCGCCGAAGCACTGGGCGCGTTTCCCATGCTCCGCCGCCGTGGCGTAGATGTAGTTGGCGATGGCGCTGCTGCCGACGAAGCCTACGGCCTGGATGCGCGGATCGGTCAGCAGCGTGTCCACCGCTTCCTTGTCGCCGTTCACCACGTTGAAGACGCCATCGGGCAGTCCCGCCTCCAGGAACAGTTCCGCCAGGCGCAGCGGCACCGACGGGTCGCGCTCCGACGGCTTCAGCACGAAGGCGTTGCCGCAGGCGATGGCGGGGGCGGCCTTCCACAGCGGGATCATGGCCGGGAAATTGAAGGGCGTGATGCCGGCGACCACGCCCAGGGGCTGGCGCATGGAATAGACGTCGATGCCGGGGCCGGCGCTGTCGGTGTACTCCCCCTTCAGCAGGTGGGGGATGCCGATGGCGAACTCCGCCACCTCCAGCCCACGCTGGATGTCGCCCTTGGCGTCGGCGATGGTCTTGCCATGTTCGGAGGACAGCAGCCGCGCCAGGCTGTTCATGTCGCGGTTCACCAGGTCCACGAACTTCATCAGCACGCGGGCGCGGCGCTGCGGGTTGGTGGCTGCCCAGGCCGGCTGGGCCGTCTCGGCGGCGGCTATCGCGGCCTCCACCTCGCTTTTCGAGGCCAGAGGCACCTTGGCCTGCACCTCGCCGGTGTTGGGATCGTAGACGTCGCCGAAGCGGCCGGACGTACCCGGCACAGGACGGCCGTTGACGAAATGGGTCAGTTCCCGGGTCATGCGCGTTCCTCCTGCTGTGGTTGTTTTGCGCCAGTTAAGCATTCATATTCCTGCACGTACAGGGTGCTGATTTCGCCCTCGGCTGTGCGGGAATTCCCATATGGAAAGCTCATTTGACTGGGACGCCCTGCAGTCCTTCCTGGCGGTGGTGCGGGCAGGCAAGCTGACGGCGGCGGCCCGGCGCCTGGGCGTGGACCATTCCACCCTCAGCCGCCGCATCGCCGACCTGGAACGCACCCTGCAGACCCAGCTGTTCACCCGCAGCGTCCAGGGCTATGCCCTGACACCCCAGGGGGAGAAGCTGTTGGCCTCGGCCCAGGCCATGGAGTCCGTGGCGCTGGGCATCCTGGGGGAGGTGGCGGGATCCAGCCTCAAGGTGGCGGGCAGCGTGCGCATCGGCGCGCCCGACGGCTTCGGCACCGTGTTCCTGGCGCCGCGCCTGGGCGATCTGGGGGCGGCCCATCCGGATTTGCTGGTGGAACTGGTGACCACGCCCCGGCTGTTCAGCCTGACCAAGCGCGAGGCCGACATCGCCATCGGCCTGGCCCCGCCGCGCGAGGGCCGGTTGCACGCCCGCAAGCTGACGGACTATCAGCTGGGCCTGTACGCGGCGCAGGACTACCTCGACCGGCGGGGGGCGCCGCAGCGGCGGACCGACCTGCGCGACCATCGCCTGATCGGCTATATCGGCGAGCTGATCTACGCGCCGGAGCTGGACTACGTGCCCCTGATCGAAAAGGATCTGGCGCCCAGCATCACCAGTTCAAACCTGCTGGCCCAATACCAGATGACCCTGGCGGGGCAGGGGTTGTGCGTCCTGCCCTGCTTCATGGCGGGGCAGGAGCCGCGCTTGCGCCGGGTTTTGCCTGAGACGGTATCCTTGACCCGGTCGTTTTGGCTGATCGTCCATTCCGACCTGCGCGCGTTGGCGCGGGTGCGCATCACCTCCGACTTCATTGTCGAGGCGGTGAAGGCCGCCCGCGCGATGTTCATGCCGGACGCGTAGATCCGACGGCCGGGTCGGTGCTGGCCGGCCAGTCGCCGTCGGCGCGGCCGGCCAAGCGGCGTTGGACATGGTCGCCGGTGATGACCAGGTCGTACCAACCGCCCGTGGGGCGCAGGGGCCAGCGCATGACGCCGCCCTCCGGTCCCGGCGTCCAGGGCCGGTGGTGGTCGAGATAGGCCCCGGGCTGGACGCTCACGCCCGTGCCGGGGGCCACGGTGATGCGCAGGGCGTCGCCCTCCACCGCCCAGCTGATCCCGGCGGTGCCCGCGCGGGTGCCGGTGAAGGCGCGGTGGAAGCCGTTGGGGCCCCGCACCCACAGGTCATAGGCGCCGTCGGGCCCGGTCAGGTGCCAATCCCCCGACAGCGCGCGGCCGGCCTCCACCGTATAGCGGCGGGGGATGGCGTCCAGCCGCAGCCGGTCATAGACATGGAACACCGCGCCCTGGCCCGCGCCGGCCTCGAAATCCAGGCGGATCGTGCCGGCGGCGGAGTCCACATGGTCGGTCACCTCCAGCGCGTAGCGCAGCCGGCGTGACGGCCGGGTCCCGGCTTCCTGTGCCGGATGGGGCGGGGCCACCGGTGTTTCCGGCACCGTCTGGCCGACGATGGCGCGGGCGCGGTCGCGGGTGGGCACCGTGTCCGGCAGGGCGGCCAGCTTGGCGTTGGGGGTCTTGAAGTCGAAGGCGGTCAGCAGGTCGCCGCACACCGCCCGCCGCCAGGCGGAGATGTTGGGCTCCATCACGCCGAAGCGCCGCTCCATGAAACGGATGATGGAGGTGTGGTCGGCCACCTCCGAATGCACCCAGCCGCCGCGCGACCAGGGGGACAGGATGTAGCAGGGCACGCGCGGCCCCAGGCCATAGGGCCGGCCGCGCAGGTTCAAATCGTCGCCATCGGCGCCGGGGGCCTTCAGGCGGTGATAATCATCGTCCGTCGCCGCCGAGCTGGCCCCGGCGAAGCCGCCGGGCGCGTCCGGATCGGGCGACGGCGGGGCCGGCGGCGGCACATGGTCGAAGAAGCCGTCATTCTCATCGAAGGTGATGAACAGCACGGTGCGCGCCCACACCTTGGGGTTGGCGGTCAGCGCGTCGATGACCTGGGCGGTGTAGGCAGCCCCCTGCGCCGGGCTGGAGGGGCCGGGATGCTCCGACCCTTCCTCTGTGCCCACGACCCAGGAGATCTGGGGCAGCCGGTCGGCCATCACATCCTCGCGCAGCTTGTCCAGCGCCCGGGTGGACAGGCCCTTTTCCCGCAGCACAGCGCGCGAGCCCGGATCGCTGCGATAGGCGGCGCGGTATTGCAGGAAATTGGCCAGCGGGTTGTCACCGAAATTGTCGGCCATGTCCTGGTAATGGCCCCAGCTGATGCCCGCCGCCTCCAGCCGCTCCGGATAGGTGGTCCAGGAAAAGCGGGGGATGCTGGCCGCGTCCGGCTTTTTCAGATCGTCATCGGGGTTGTCGATGGCCGGCCCGCCGCCCTTGCCGTGCGGATCGTTGGTGCCGGTCCACAGGAACAGGCGGTTGGTGTTGGTGCCGGTGTGCATGGCGCAGTGGTAGGCGTCGCAGATCGTGAACGCCTCCGCCATGGCGAACTGGAAGGGAATGTCCTCCCGCGTGTAATAGCCCATGGCGCGCTGGGTCTTGGCCTCAGGCCAGTGCGCCATGCGGCCGTTATCCCAGGCGGCCTGGGCATTGGCCCATTGGTGCGGCGTGCCCAGCATGCGCATCAGGTCGAAATGCGCCTTGGTGGACAGGTGGAAGGGATTGACCAGGCGCGGGTGCGGGTCGGTGCGGTCGCGCTGATCCCAGACGGTCAGGGCCTGGCCATCAGGGCCCGGTGGCACCGGGATGGGGAAGCGGTCGCCGAAGCCGCACACGCCCGAGAGGGTGCCGAAGTAATGATCGAAGCCCCGGTTTTCCTGCATGAGCACGACGATGTGGGCTACATCCTCGATGGTGCCGGTGCGCACGTCGGCGGGGATGGCGGCGGCGCGGGCCAGGGCGGGCGGCAGGCCGGCCAGGGCGGCACCGCCCAGCGCATGGCGAAGAAGCGAACGGCGATCCATCATGGTGGGCGGTCTTTCCGGGCGGGAGATCAGGGGGCGACCGACAGCTTGTCGGCCACGGTCTTCACGGGGCACAGCGCGCCGCAGCCCGGCAGGGGCAGCACGGCGCTCCAGGGCGGGCTGGTCAGGCTGAGGGGCGCCAGATTGCGCACCTGGTCCGGCGTCTGGGCGACATAGGCGACGCGGACCAGGGCCTGGCCGGCGGCGTCACGCCACAGCTCCAGCCGCAAGCCGCCGCCCACGGGCGGATCATCCTCGCCATAGCCCTGGACCTGGAAGTGCACGCCCAGCAATCCCGCGATGGCGGCGATGTTGTCGTCATGGCCCACCAGCAGGGTGACGGGCGGCTGGCCGGCGCCGGTCAGCGCCTCCGCCAGGCGCGGGGCCAGGGCCACGGCCTTGCGTGGGGCCATGTAAGCGTTGCGGGCGAAGACGTCGAACTGTAGGCCGTGCAGGCGGGAAATCTGCGCTAGCGCGTCGCTGAGGCCCGGGCCCGCGCCGAAGCGGCCCCAGGCTACTTGGTCCGGGGCCATGCCCTCCAGATATTCCAGGATGAAGATTTGGGCGGCACCGGCGGTCAGGGCGACAGGTCCACGCAGGTCGACGCCACGGTTGTCGGCGCTGGGGCTGATGACGGTGCGCTCCTGCACCAGATCGCAGGCCGGCAAGGTCTTGTCGCAGCCCAGGCCGCGTATGGTGAGCGCGATGGCGGGCACCAAGTAGGTGGAGGCGTTGCGGACGTCGCCCATCTCCGGCTCCATGGCCTTCACGGCGGCGGCCGCGTCAACGGTGGCGGCACCGGCCTCGAACGGATCGAACAGCGGGTCCAGCGTGCCTGGCGGCTTGTGCCCCACGGGCAGGGGGCAGTCCGGCGCCAAGCCTTGCGCCATGGCCTCGCCGGTGCGGATGGTCCGTTCCGCCGAATTGGTCCAGATCGCCACCTGGTTCGCGGCGGGGCAGCCCTGGGTCGGCAGCAGGCCGTTGGCAGCCAGCCACTGGCGCTGATAGGCGCCCATCAGCGTCGCGGCGGCGGCGCCATGGGGCGTCAGGTGGCTGGGCACCACCGGCCAGGTGGGCCACGAGCCCTGCGCCAGCCCGGGGGCGGCCTCCGTATCCAGGGGCGCCCGCACGCCATGGCGCACCAGCATGACCACCCGTTCCAGCGTCAGGGGCTGGCCGTTCGCGGCGCGGGGCGCCACGGTGGCGTCGGGTGCCGCTTGGGCCGGGGCGGTCGCCAGCATCAGGCCGGCCAGGAGAAGGGGAAGAAGGCGGGTCACGGGCATCTTTCCAGCAGCAGGGGTCAAAACACGCCTTGGGCGCGCAGTTGGGTCAAGGCTTGAGCGAGGGCGTCCAGTCCGCCCTGGGCTGCCAGCGACTGTACACGGGCCGCCCCCAGGCGGCTCAGCACGGCGTGGCGATAGCCCCAGGTGTAGCGGGCGGGGTCTCTGGCATCCACGCCGAAGCGGGGGGCCAATTGGCGCAGCAGGGCGTCGGCATCCTCCACAGCCGGTTCGGCGTAGACCCAGTTGTGGTCGGATTGCGCGTGGATCAGGCAGGCGGACCACCAGCGCGGCACGGCGCCAGCCTCTGTCATGCCGGCGAGGGTCAGGCCACCCGCCTGTGACGGCGCCAGGTAACCCGCTGCCGCCGGGTCCACCCGGGCGATGATGGCGGCGGCGCGCAGCCAGTGCACCAGCCGATCGGGCTTGCCCCGCTCTGGCGCCTGGTGGGCGCAGGCCTGGACGATGACCAGGTCGGCCGGCAGGCGGCGGGCCATTGCCTCCGCCAGGCCCAGGATGTGGTGGGCGCCGGTGCGGTAGTCGCCATCCGCGCCATGCCCGCCCAGAGATATCTCGGGCGGCAGCCCGCCATCCGGCCGCCAGACGAATAGCAGGGCCTTGGCCCAGTCATGCCACAGCGGCGCGGCGGCGATCAAATCGTCCTGCCCCTCCAGGCCGACGCCGTCGATGGCGCGGTAGGCGGCGGCGAAATCCTTGGCGCTTTGGACATTGAACGCCTCGTGCAGGGGCAGGCCACCGGGCCAGGAATGATGGCTGCCGGCATTGCCGCCGGGGGCGGCGGCGAAGGGTTGGGGCAAATGGGGGCAGGGGCCGCCCTCGCCGGGCAAAGCCGGGAACAGTCCGTCCGCCAGGCCGTCGCCGGGATCGGCCAGGCCCTCGGCCACCAGCCGGTCGATGATGGCCCGCTTGTCCGCCTGGCCCAGGTTGGCGCGATGGGCCACGCAGGTGGCGGGATTGAACAGGGCGTCCTCGGTCGCCGCCTTGATGACCGGATCGCGCATGGCGTCGACATCCGCCCGCAGCCGGGCCAGGGCCTCGCGCGTCAGGGAAGAGGCGCCGGCCAGGGCGTCGGCATCGGCCGCCAGCACGGGCGGGGCCAGCAGCAGCGCGACAGTGATGGCGGCGGTCAGGCGCAAGGGTAGGGTCATCAGAACTCCTGTTGCAGGCTGAGTTCATAGCTGCGGCCGGCGCTGATGGTCTGCACCACGGCGTCGCCGTGACGGCCGACGCTGGTGCGGTAGGCCAGAGCGTCGCCCAGATTGCGCACCGTCAGGCGGGCGCTCAAGCCCCCGCCGGCATCATAGCCGGCGCTGAGGTCAAGCCGGCGCGTGGGATGCACCCAGGTGTCAAGCGCGCTGCCCGCCAGGGTCGTTCCGCCCCCGGAAATAAACGCGATGCCGTAGGACTGCACGTAATCGTCGGCCCAGCGGTAATCCACGGCCAGATGCAGGGCGTCTCGGTCGTAACGCAGTTGCACCCCGGCCAGCCAGCGGGGCGCGTACTGCACTCGTTCCACGGCGTTCAAATCGGGGCTGTTGAGGCGCACCGCGGTGGTCTCCCAGCTGAGGGTGCCCGCGAGATGGAAATCACGCAGGACCTCGGCCACAGGCGCCAGCCCCTGGTCCACCGACAGTTCCGCCCCGGTCAGCCGGGCGGTGCCGCCGTTGGTGGGGATGCTGAGTCGGACTTGCGCGTCACTGGTGGGGGAGCCCACCGCCAGGCCGCCGCCGGCGTCGTAGAGGTAATTTTTTAAGCGCTTGTGGAAGAGCGCCAGTTCCAACCGGCCCTCCTCCCCGGCGATGTCGCCCCAGGTCCAGGCGCCGGACAGGTCGAAATTCAGGCCGTCGACCGCCTTCAGGTCAGGGTTGCCCCGGGTTATGGTGACCACGCCATCACTGTCCTGGGTTGCGGTGGCGTTGCCCGCCAGCTGATAGGGTGACGGCGCGGTCTGGCTGGTCCAAACGGCGGCGCGGTAGGTCCAGCGCTCATCCGGTTGCCAGCGGGCAAGCACGCGGGGCAGCAGGGCGGTGAACCGGCTGCCACTCTCGTTCCAGCCGTAATGGACGCCGCCCGTGGGCACGCCGTTGTTGCCCGAAAGCCAATAGCGGTTGGTCAGGTCGGAGAATTCCGCCCGGAACCCCGGCAACAGGGTGAGGTCATCCCAGGTCAGCCGCGCCTGGGCATAGGCGGCCACCGTGCGCTCCCCACCGCTCAGCGTGTTGCCGTTCCAGGCATCGGCCGTCCAGGTCGCGGTGCCGTCACGCTGGCGGTACAGCTGCGCCAGCCGATCGGGGTCGACCAGGGGGAAGGTGAAATTGTAGATGCCGCTGAGCGGTGCCGTCAGCGTGCCAGCGCGCAGGCCCACGGCCGCCAGCTCGGCGACGGTGGTGCCGGCGTCCACCGCACCCCGCCCGCCGACCAGTTGCCCCTCCTGGTCGCGGCGGTAGCTGTCGCGCTGGCTGTCGGTGATCTTCACCCCCGCCTCCAGCGTGGCATCGGGACCCAAGGCAAGCTTGCCGTCCAGGGCGCCGCCCAGCCTGTCCTGACGGCTGGACAGGCTGGTGATCTGGCCGCGGTTGGACACGGGCAGGCTTTCCACCCCGTCAGCCATCGCCAGAGCGCCGGATGGCGCCGCCACGACGGGATAGCCATCCTGGTGCCCCAAGCTCAGTCCCTGGTTCACCGTGGTGCCGGTAGGATTCCAGAACGACAGCTCGATATGCTGGGGCCGGCCGTTTTCCCCCCAGGTGTAGAACAGGCGGGGCGACAGGGTGAGGGCGCCCGTGTGCCAGTCGGCGCCCAGCTGGGCCGTGCCCAGGGTGGCGGTGTCGGGGTTGGTCTCGAACCAGTAATGCACCTGGGTCTTGACGCTGCGGTTCTCATAAAGGCCGTTGCCCAGGGCGACGCGGGTGATGAAGCTGGGGTCGCGCCCGCCCTGGAAGCCCATCTGGTAGACCTCCTGGTCGGTGTCGGCCGTGGCCACGGTGACATGGGCGAAGGCGCGGAAGGTGTCGTTGGGCTGCCAGTCACCCGCCAGGCTGCCGCCCCAGCGCCGCGTCTCCCCTTCCGAATATTGCACGTTCAGCGAGGTGGCCAGCAGGTTGCGCGCCGGATCCATGCCGGCCGGCGTCTGTCCGTTGGCGTCGACCAGGCGGTATTCGAACTGAGTGGACTGGTAGGACTGTTCCACGCTGGCGAAGCGGTTGCGTCCGTAATAGCCGGTGACGGCCAGGCCCAGGCTATGGTCGCGGCCGAATTGGCGGGCGAGGTCCACGGTGGCGAGGCCCCCGCCCGAGGGCCGGCCCAGGCTGGCGGAGCGTTCGTCCAAATTCCCCTGGACCAACAGGCGGGTATGCTCCCCACCCTCCAGGGCGGACGCCAGGCGCAGGTCGAACTGGCCCGCGGTGGCGTCGCCGTCGTCATGGGCGTCCGGCGTCTTGGTCAGTTCCACCCCGTCCATGGCCAGCGGCGGCAGCAGGCTCAGTTGCACGGCGCGGCTGTAGGGCATGCTCTGCGCCACCGACACGCCGTCCAGGCGGGTGACGGCGTAGGCGCTGTCCAGCCCGCGCACGGCGGCGAACTGGCCTTCGCCCCGCGCCGCCCGGTCAATGCCGCCCAGGTCGCCCTGAAGGGAGGTCACCAGCACGTTGACACCGGCCAACCGGCCCAGGCTTTCCGCCAGGGTGCGATCGGCCCCGTCATGCAGATCCGCCGTGGTCAGGCTGTCGGTCACGGCGGTGGCGGTGATTTCCGCCGGGGGCGTGCCGTGGTAGGGCGCCTTGATGATCAGCACCTCGGGCAACTGGCCGCCGCTGGCCGGTGCCACGGCCGGGGTGGGCGACGCCCGTTCCAACTCAATGGCGCCGCCGTCGCCCAGGCGATAGCGCAGATGGCAACCCGATATCAGGCGGCCCAGCGCCGCCTCGAAATCCGTCACGCCCGCCAGCGGTCCGGCGCGGCAGCCGCGCACCAGTTCCGGCCGGAACAGCACGTCGTGGCCGGACTGGCGCGCCAAGTCTAATAACGCACTGCCCAGGGGTTGTTCCGCAATAATGAAAGCCGTTCCCGCCATCGCGGGCGCCGCCGCCAGCAAAGGCAGCACGGCGCAGGACGCCGCCAGCCGGCGGCGTCCGGGTCGGCGTTGAGGCTTACCGCCGGCGCGCAATCCGGTAATCCCCATTGGCGTCCTGCCGCCAGGTGATGGGATGCAGGCGGGCCAGGGCGGCGAGGAAGCCGGCGACATCGTCGGCGCGGTAGCTGCCGCTGACGCGGATGGCACCCAGGGCGGGGTCGTCCAGGCGCAGGACGATGCCGGTGCGGGCGGCCACCTCCGGCACCACCTGGGCCAGGGGCATGTCGTCGAACAGCATGCGGCCGTCCTGGCGGGCCTTGACCTGGTCGACGTTGGCCTTGCCCAGGCGCAGGGGCCCCCGACCATCCTGGTCCACCTGCTGGCCGGGCACCAGGCTGGCCAGCACCCGGCCGCTGTCGCGGTCGCGGATTTCGGCCGCCCCCTCCAGCAGCACGGCGCGCACCTGTCCGCCGTGCGATGAAACGGTGAAGCGCGTGCCCAGGTCGCGCACCTCCAGCGCCCCGGCCATCACATGGAAGGGGCGCAGCGCCTCGTGCGTCACCTGGAACTCCGCCTCGCCCTGGGCCAGGTCCACGCGGCGCCCCAGCGGGTCGATGCGCACATGCAGGTGGGTGGACCCGCCCAGGCGCATGACGGTGCCGTCGGACAGGGTGACCTGGGCATGGTCGTGGGCGGCGGTGACGTAGTCGGCCTCGCTGACCGCGCCGTTCCACAGCCAGACCAGGGCCAGCGACAGGACGGCAGCCAAGCCGCCCGCCAAGCCGCCCAGGGGGGGCATCCAGGCGATGGGCCGCCAAGAGCGGTGAGGCCGCGTCTTCTCATTGGCCAGGCGCAGACCACGGGCACGGGTCAGGTCCGGCCGCAGCGCGCCCTTGTCATCAATGGCGCCGCTGGCCGTCCAGGCGCGGGTCACCAGATCCATGGCGGCGGCATGCCGGGTGTCGGCCGCCAGCCAGGCGCGGAAGGTCCGCTGACCCTCCGGCCCCAGTTCCCCCGCCTGTATGCGCCGCAGCCAGACGGCGGCCGTTTCCAGCAAGACTTGATCGTGATCGGTGGAGGTCAACGCGCCGGCTCCACCATCGTCCGGGCCAGGTGGGCCAGGACGCGTTCGATTTGACGAGACACCATTTTGACCTCAAGGCCCAGGCGGCCGGCCACTTCCCGGTGGCTTAGCCCATCAACCCGCACCAGCAGAAAGGCATGCCGCGCCAGGGGGTCGACGTCGCGCAGCGCCGCCTCCAGGCTGGCCAGCTCCTGCCGGACCATGACGGTGTGCTCGGGCGTGGCGGCGCCGTCGTCCGCCAGTTCCGCCACCTCGTCCAGGCCGTCGTGGGCGTCCTGGTGGCGGGCGGTGTTGCGACGGAAGCGGTCGACCAGCAGGCTGCTGGCCACGCGCAGCAGGAAGGCGCGCCAGTTGTCCACGCCCCGCGCGGGGGCGGCGGCCAGCGCGCGCAGATAGACGTCCTGGACATAGTCGTCCACGTCCTGCGCCTGGCGCACGCGGCGGGCGAAATAGCCGCGCAGCACGGATTGGTGCGCCTCGAACTCTGCACCGTCGAACGCCGACAGCGCATCGCTCTTGGCCCTGGCATCGGCCTGACTGTCCATCTTTCCCCTCGGCCGACTAATTGGCGCGGACAAGGTCATAGCGACGGCAGGCTGCAGATTTATGATGGAGGGCTGCGCCATGTGCAGGCTCCGGATGACGGGGACGCGGGGGTGGAATGGGGGCAGGGCTTGGCGGCCCCACCCCCGGTAGCGGAACGGATCAGTAGGTATACTTGACGGTCATCAGGGCGGTGGTGCCGCTGTCGACGATGTTCGACAGCGTCAGGCTGTTGTGCCCGATATGCGCCCAGTAGGTGTAGTCACCGGTGAGGTTGGAGACGGAGCCGTCGACCGCAAAGCCGTTGTCGAACTTGTAGCCCACGTGCAGGTCCAGGCGGTTGGTCGGCCGGACCCACATGTTGTCCCAGCTGCCGCCCTGGCCCAGGTAGTCGTAATAGGCCAGGTAGGAACCGGTGTAGTTGTAGCCGAGATCGGCGGAGAAGCCGCCCACGGTGTAGGACAGGGTGGCGTTGGCCAGCCAGCCGGGGGCGTTCTGGATGGGCTGGTCGGCGTCCAGGCCCTTGATGCCGGTGTCGACCACCGACCACTGGCGGGTGACGTTGCCGCCGATGCTGAAGCCGGACAGCCAGCCGGGCAGGATGGTGTCGAACTTCTGCCGGAAGGCCAGTTCGATGCCGTAGACGTCGCCGTCGCCGCCATTCTTGGGCTGGCTGATGCTGACCAGGTTGCTGGTGGTGCTGAACGGGTTCACCAGGGTGGAACCGTTGTCGAACAGGTAGTTCGACAGCCGCTTGTAATAGACGGCGGCCGAGGCCGTACCGCCCTGGCTGTTGTGCCATTCACCCGACATGTCCAGGTTGGTGGACTCGATTGGCTTCAGGTTGGGGTTGCCCTGGGTGATGGTCTTGACACCCGTGTCGGCGCTGATGGACACGGAGGAAGAGGCACCCAGCTGCACCAGGGCGGGCCGGGTGTAGGACTGGCTGACGCTGGCGCGGTAGACCGTGTCGTTGTCCGGGCGCCAGTTCACCAGCACGCTGGGCAGCGGCTCGTTGTAGGTGGTGCTGCTGTTTTCCCAATGGCCCACGGTCTTGCCGTCGCTGTTCAGCTGCCAGAAGGTGTTGTGGATGTCCGTGTGCTCGAACCGGATGCCGGGGATGACCTCCACCTGGCCGAACTGCAGGTTGGCCATGACATAGGCCGACGTCACCTGCTCCCGCCCCTTCAGGGTGTTGCAGTTCATGTTGTCGACGTAGTTGCCGTTGCAGGTGTCGAAGCTGCCGGCCGTCTGCAGCTTGTAGAAATAGTCCAGCAGGGCCTGCTGGCTGACCTTGGGCACCGACCAGCTGTAGCGGCCGGGATAGACCGAGGAATAATAGCCGTTGGCGATACCCAGGCTGGACCAGGTGCTGTTGGGGTAGCCCAGGGCCGAGAAATAGGGGTTGGTCCAGTCGCGGTTGGTGACCGCGCGGTCGCTTTCCACGAACTTCACGCCGGCCTTGATGAAGGACAGCGGGCCGTTGTCGTTCATGTCGTACTGGCCGTCCAGCTTGGCGCCATACTTGTCCTGATGGCTGCCCTGCTGGGTCAGCTGGCCGGCGCGGCGGGCCCACAGCGCGGTGGCGGCGTTGTTCAGGGCATCATACATGCCCGGGCTGAACACCGGCACCGGATAGCCGTCGTTGCTGCCCATGCCGGCGATGCCGCTGGGGAAGCGGGCGCTGCTGCTGTACTGGTCGTTGCGGGCCGAGGCTTCGATATGGTTGGGGCGGTCATTGTTGGCGGCGCTGAAGAACACGGTGGGCGTCAGGGTCAGGGCGCCCAGCTTCTTCTCACCGCCCAGCTGCAGGGTGGACAGGTCGGCGCGCTCCGGGTTGGTCTCATACCAGACGGAGGTGCGGTACTTGTCCACGCTCAGGCCGTATAGGCCGTTGGCCAGGGCGTTCCAGCTCTTGTCCGTGCTGATGATCTGGCTCAGCGTGCTGTTCTGCACCGCGTTCTCGCGGGCGAAGGAGCCACGCAGGAAAACGGCGGTGGTGTCGTCCGGGTGCCAGTCCAGCGACAGGTTGCCGCCATAGCGCTCCGTGCTGCCGTCCGAGACGCCGACGCTGATGCCGGTCTGGCGCAGGTTGGACGCCGGGTCGGTGCCCGCCGGGTTGGTCGACCCGTTCTTGGTGCTGCTGACGGCATAGCCCCAGCCGCCGTCGTTGTGGGCGCTGTCGACGCCCGCCATCTCGCTGTTGGTGAAATAGCGCTTGTCGTAATAGCCGCTGACATAGACGCCGAACTGGCGGTCGCGGCCGAACTGGGTCGCCACCTCGGCGGCGGTGTTGCCGCCCAGGCCGGTCTCGCCATAGTCGCGCGCCCGGCTTTCCAGGCGGGCACCGCCCTGGATGCTGAAGTGCAGCGGGTTGGCGAAGTCGTAGGCGGTGGGGGTGCGGAAGTCGACGGTGCCGGAAATGGCGTCGCCGCTCATGGACGCGTCCAGTGTCTTGTTGACGACGATGGTCTGCAGGCCGGATGGCGGCAGCAGGTCCAGCTGAACGCTACGGCTGTAGGGCAGGCCCTGCGCCACCTCCACGCCGTTCATGAGGTCGACGGCGAATTCGGAGTTCATGCCCCGGATGGCCACCAGCATGCCTTCACCGCGCGAGGCGCCGTCGATGCCGCCGGCCACCGACTGGCCGGTGTTGCTGACGGTCACGCCGGGCAGCAGGCCCAGCGCCTCGGCCACGTTATGGACGGCGGTGTGCTCCAGCTCCGCCGCCGACATGATGTCGACGGTGTTGGATGCGCGGATCTTGGCGGTATCGGCCTGGTCGCGGTTGGCGAAGACCAGGATTTCATCCAGCGTCCCGTCGGTGCTGGCGTCGAGCGCGCCGGCGTCGGCGGCGTTGGGGGCAGGGGTGGCGGGGGCGCTGGCTTCAGCGGCATGGATGGTCGGTGCGGCCAGCAGGGCGCCGGCCATGGCGCCGCACAGCAGGACGTCCTTGAGCATCGTGTGTCGCATAGTCTTCTTTTGGCTCCGTCATGGACGCCCACGACGGGCGCCCTCGGAAGCCAAGACGCGGCACGCGGCCAGATTCCGGGCTGTCACGGAACTTTAGTAATTTTGGTTTCGTTATTCGGCGCGGAGCCGTCCCTTTTGACCTCGACATGTCTGGCAATTGCCGAGAAGCTTGATCGAGGGGCTAACTGACAGAGTACCGTTCCCAAGCGCTTAGGTTTTTGATAAGGTAGGTCATGCCCACGATCCTGCGCATCGATGGCCTGCGCGTCGTCATCTATCCCAACGATCACCCGCCGGCGCATGTCCACGTCCTGGGGCCGGGGCTGGCGGTGGTGATCAACCTGGTGGGGATGGAACTGCGCGAGGCCATTGGCTGCACCGAGCGTGAGGCGCGTCGGATCCTGCAGGTGATCGCCGAACACCAAGAGACCCTGCTAACGGAATGGAGGCGTATCCATGGCTGAACTGACCGCCGCCGCCTTCGAGGAGGCCCAGGCCCGGGGTGAAGAACGCTTGCGCGGCCCTCGAGCGGAGAGCGCTCATTATGATGCCGGCCGCAATCGGGTGATCGTACTGCTGACCACCGGCATCGAGGTGGGCTTCCCCCCTGACGTCGTGGAGGGCTTGGCGGGTGCTGCGGCGGCAGACCTGGCAGAGATCGAGGTGGAGGCGTTCGGCCTGGGGCTGCACTTCCCCCGCCTGGACGCCGACCTCTATGTTCCCGCCCTGCTGGAGGGCATCCTGGGGTCCAAGCGGTGGATGGCAGAACATTCCCCAGCAGCCGTGCTGGGCGCCAAAGGCGGGCAGGCGCGGGGCGGTGCCAAGGCCTCGGCCGCTCGTGAGAATGGCAAGCGTGGCGGCCGGCCGAAGAAGGTCAGCGCTTAGATCTGGGATGCGGATGCTCTACCTATCGCGCCGCCAGTATCGAATCCCACATGCCGAGAGTGGAATTTATTGCCTGAATCAGCGATTCTTTCGTTCCGTCATTCAGTTCGACAGTTATTTCCGCTGCTTCGGCGAAAACCCCGGTTCCGAATGGTGCAGTGAATAATCCTTCAGGGATCGTAACCTGGTCGGATGAGGATAAACTACGGGGCAAGGTTTTATGTTGAAGCAACAATTTGGCGTGTTTGGAGGCGTCCGCAACGTCACGGATCAGTCGAAAATCCGGGCATTTGTCCGCTAGCTCCTTATGAAGCTTCGACAGAGTTTGGCCTCCTACACAGCACTCCACATGCCAGTAGTCGGCCATATGATAGAGCACGATGGCAGCCAAACGCCCCCGGCGAATGTCCAAGGGGTTGGCGAGGAACTCGTCGACTGTTGGCGTCACGATCGAACGAAAGAAGTCTCCAGCCAAGTTGGGCATAGGGGTATTCCACCTATCGGTCAGGGCAGCCATCATAACAGACGGATGGACTGATACGTCATCCTGGCTGTCCCCGCTCCCGCTGAGTGGATAGGGTTTGGTTCTGGCTCAGCGCCCCGCTCCCGGCGGCTGCACGGCCAGAAACACCGTGCTCCACAACTGGGCGGCGTTGGACTCGTCGGCGTCGTTGCCGGCGGCGCCATAGGGGGCGACGACGTAGTGACCGTCGTGATAGTCCCAGGACCACAGTTCGGAATTCTGCACGCCCTTGGCGGCCTCGATGTCCCGCCACAGAGCGGTCTGCATCCGGGTCAGCTTGGTCCGGGTCGTGGCCGGCAGGTCGGTGCGCGTCAGCTGGCGGGCCAGGCCGGCGGCTGTCAGGGCCTGCTGCCAGGACCAGACGACGGTGCCATGATAGGCGGTGCGGGGGAACAGGTCCTGCACCGGGGCGGGCGCATAGGCCGGGTTGGCCACCAGCATGCCGATGCCGGTCATCAGGCCGGCGGGGAAGGGGCGGTCGGCGGCCTCCACCGCGGCGTCCAGCGCCCGGGGGCTGGGGTGGCCGAACAGCATCTCGAACCCTTCATCCGAGTGCAGGACGGGGACGGGGGTGCCGTCGGCGTTGAGCGACAGGGCGTGGAAACGCACCGGGCCCTTGGGCAGGGCCGCCAGCGCCGCGTCGGCCGGCACGCCCGCCTTGGCGGCATAGGCGGCGACATCCCGGCGCGCCTGGGCCGGCGCCACCGTCACGTCGAACAGGGCGGGGGCCTTGGCCCGCCACACCTTGGCGAGGTCCGCCGCCTTGGCCAGGTCGGCACGGGCGGCCGCGTCCAGCCAGGGGTCCAGCAGCTTGGCTTTCAGCAGGGCGTCCGCCGCCTCCAGGGCCGCCGGCACCAGGATGGCGTTGACATCGTAGGGATAGACACCGCCGCCCAGGCCGGTGTTGCTATCGCGCCATTCGCCCACCTGCTGGCCGTGCTTCAGCCGCACCAAGGTGGCGGTGCCGGAGGTTGCGGCGAATGGGACGGCCTGGGCCACCACCTGGCGCAGGTTGCGCACCAGGGCCGCACCCGCCGCCTCGCTCTCCCCATGCCGGCCATCGGGGGCGGCCAGGAATTCGGCGGCCGCCGCCCGGCCGAGCGCGTCGTCCAGCAGCCAGGCCCGCGCCACCGGCGCCAGCAGGAAGTCGCTATCCACCATCTTGTAGTCGTAGACCGGCGCGTCCGACGTGCTGCCGTTGGCCTTCAGATGGTCCAGGATGGCGAACTCACCGACATCCTCCTCATGCGCCACCTCACCGGCCGGCGACAGGCGGGCGAGGACGGAGCGCAGGCCCGCCTGCACCGCGTCCGGCTGCAGGGCCGGCATCAACAGCATGACGGACATCAGGGTGTCGCGCCCGAAATAGGTGTGGAAGCGCCAGGACCCGGCCAGCAGCTTTTCCTGATAGCTGAGGAAGGTGAGGGCGTCGCGGCTGGCCGGCTGGTCGGCGGCACCGGCGGTCAGCAGATGGTCGCCGGCCAGCGGGGTCAGCGGCGCCTCACCGGTCAGCGCCGTGACGCGCAGGCCGATGATGCCGTCGGCACCGGCCTTGAACCCACCATCCGTCAGCCGGCCATGGGTCACCGTCACGGTCAGGCGATAGCCGGCCTTGCCGTCCAGGCGATCGCGGCTCCAGTCCAGCGTGTCGGTCGTGCGGGTGGGCTGCACCTGCACCTGGGCGGGCATGGTGCGCAGGGTTTCATAGTCGCGCAGCACCCGGGTGCTGGACAGCACGCCCTGGCGGGGCACGGCGCTGTCGGCCTTCAGCGCCGCTTCGAACACCACCCCGCGCAAGGGCCGGCCCTGGGCGTCGGTGGTGGTCACCGGCTGGGGCGTGCCGGTCAGCGTCCAACTGGCGGTGTCGGCCGTATCCAGCCACAGGCCCACGCTGCTGTTGCCGGCGGGAAAGGCCACCAGGATGCGCGCGTCCTTGCCGGAGCGCAGCAGCAGGTGGGCCGCCACCTCGCCCTCACGCACAAAGGCGTTGAGGTTGCGCCCCTCCGTCAGGCTGTAGGACAGGGCAGGCTTGGCGGCCGTGTCGGCGAAGGCTGCCGGTGCCCAGGCCAGCGTCAGGGCCAGGATGGAGCTGGAGAGCAGGTGCGAAAGGCGCGGCATGGGCGGGTCCTATGAGGCGGGCATGAACCGGGGGAGCGCCGCCCCCCGGGGACAGGGGGCGGCGGGGTGAACGACGGGAAGGGTCAGGGTCAGGCGGTTCCCATCACGCGGCGAAGATATTCTTCGTGGCTGGGCAGGGTGGCGGCGGCCTTGGCCATCTGGTCGCGCAGGCGCAGCAAATGGGCCAGGTTCTCGTCCGCCGGCATGGTGTCCAGCAGCGGGTTGTAGTCGGTGGCCCGCAACCCCTGGCCCATCAGCACGGCGAACCAGCTGGCTTCGCGGAACAGCTCATCGGTCGAGAGTACGATGCGGCCAGTGCGGGTGAAGTGGCGTTCCTTCAAGGACAGCCCCTCAGGCACCGCCATGGCCTGGCAGTGGCGCCACAGGGGCTCATCCCGTCCCTGGGTGCGGCTGTAGTGCAGCACCAGGAAGTCGCGCACCGATTCAACGTCGGCGCCGTAGACCCGGTTGAACTGGCCCGCCGTCTCCTCCGGACAGTCGCGGGTGGGGAACAGGGACAGGAGCTTGGCGATGCCGCTCTGGATCAGGTGGATGGATGTGGACTCCAAGGGCTCCAGGAAGCCGCTGGACAGGCCGATGGCGACGACATTCTTGATCCAGGATCGCCGCCGCCGCCCGGTTTGGAAGCGGATCAGGCGCGGGTCGGCCAACGCCTTGCCGTCCAGGTTGGCCATCAGGGTGGAGGCCGCCTCATCATCGCCGGCGAACCGGCTGCTGTAGACGATGCCGTTGCCGGTGCGGTGCTGCAGCGGGATGCGCCATTGCCAGCCGAAGGCGTGGGCGGTGGCGCGGGTATAGGGGACGGGGGCGGTGACACGCTCGCACGGCACGGCCAGGGCGCGGTCGCAGGGCAGCCAGTGCGACCAGTCCTCGAACCCGCTGTTCATCACGCCCTCGATCAGCAGGGCGCGGAGGCCCGAGCAGTCGATGAACAGGTCGCCCTCCACCACCTGGCCCCGGTGGGTGGTCAGGCGGGTGACGAAGCCGGTCTCCGGATCCTGCTCGATCCGCTCCACCTTGCCCTCGACACGCTTCACCCCGCGTGCCTCGGACCGGCGGCGCAGATGAGCGGCGTAGAGGCCGGCGTCAAAGTGGTAGGCGTAGCCCAGGGTGGAGAAAAGGGACTTGGGATCGGGGGCGGGCGGGCCGAACTTGTTCGCCATGGCCGCCAGCGTGGCTAGGGAATAATCCTGATGGCCGTGCGGGAAGCCGCCCAGGCTGGCGCGGATCCAGCGGTGGAAGAACATCTGCGCGTCGGCCGGCCCGCCATAGCGGCCGAAGGGGTGGAAATAGCGGCTGTTGCCCCCGTTCCACCCGACGAACTCTATGCCCAGCTTGAAGGTGGCCTTGGTTTCGCGCAGGAATTGCGCCTCATCCAGTTCGACCAGGCGGTTGAACCAGTGGATGGTGGGGATGGTGGCCTCCCCCACGCCGATGATGCCGATGTCATCGGACTCGATCAGCGTCACCTCGAACTGCGGCGGGGTGTTGACCTTGGCCAAGGCGGCGGCCGTCATCCATCCGGCGGTGCCGCCCCCCAGGATGACGACCTTCCGGATCCGGCGATTTGACACGGTTTCGCTCTCCTTCGAAAAAAAAAGCGGGCGGCGGGCCCCGAGACTGATCCGCCGCCCCCAGGGGAGGAAGAGGAAGCCGGATCAGAACTTCGCGGTCAGGGACACCATGGCGTTCGGGCCGACGATGCCACGGCCATAGAAGTAGCCGTTCACGACCTGCTGGGTGAAGCCCTGGCGGGGGTTGCCCTCCGTCAGGCCCAGTTCATCCGTCACATTGTCCACGCTGACGTTCAGCGTCATGGCCGGTGTGATGTTGTAGATGGCGCCGATGGTCACGACGCCGTAGCCGGGCAGCTCCACCTGGTTGCCGTTGTCGGCGAAGATGCGGCCGACATATTTGTAACGCAGGTAAATCTGGCCCTTGTTGTTGGGCAGGTTGTACTCCGGCGTGACGGCGTACAGGATCTTCGGCGTGCGGCCCGGGATCTTGCCATTGTAGAAGGCGGCCACCTGCGGCGCGATGTTGGTGCCGTTGACGTCGATGAAGCCGACCTTGACGTTGCTGAACGTCGGGTCCTGGTAGGTGGCCTGGGCGTGTACGCCGAAGGCGCTCAGCGGCTCGTACTGCGGGCGATAGTACAGGTCGACGTCGACGCCGTTGGTTTCGGAATCGGCGAAGAAGCCCTGGTTCAGATTGGGATCGGCCGGATTGACGCCGCCGCCCCAGGTCTGGTTCTTGAACTCGGTGCGGAAGCCGCGGACGGTGCCGGTCAGGCCATAGTCGGAATAGGTGACGCCGCCTTCATACAGGCTCAGGGCGGCCGCCTGCGGGTTGGTGCCCTGGGTCTGGTAAGCGTGGGCGTAGCGGGCATAGACCGACAGGTTCTGGGCGATGGTGTAGTTGACGCCGGCCGTGACGTGCACCGGCGACTCATGGCCCGAGGTGTAGCTGTAGGTGCCGTTGAACGCGTTCGGGTTCACCTGCACGATGCCGCCCACGCCCGCCGGGATGGGCTGGGGCGAGCTGTTGCCCGCCACGCCGACGGTGTCCTCGCGCTCATAGCGCACGCCGAAGTCGAAGTGCAGGTCCTGGTTCCAGGCGAATTCGTCGTTCACGTAGACCGACTTCGACGTCTGATGGGTGGCGCTGATGCCCGCACCCCAGTTGCCGTAGGAGATCATGCCGTTGTTGCCCAGCGTGCCCAGCACGTTGCCGGCGCTGTTCATGGCCACGATGTCATAGATGTTGGACTGGTTCTTCACGTCGTTGATGACGGTGGAGACGCCCGACTGGTCGTTGGCGATGTCGGTGGCGTAGATCATGCCGCCCACGGTCAGGCTGTTGGTCCAGCCGTCGCCCGAGGTGTCCCACTTGGCGCCGAAATCGCTGCCCCAGTCGCGCAGCTTCACCAGCTGGCGGTTCAGTACGGTCTGCTGCAGCAGACCGTTGCCGTTGAGCGCGTTCAGGGCCGCGGCATTGGACGCCGCGGTGACTTGGCCGTTGGTCAGGTTGCGGATGCCGAACTGCGTGGTGCCCGGGAAAGCGGCCAGGCCGGACTGCAGCAGGTCGTAGATGGGCGAGGCGCTGGTGGGCGTCAGGTAGGTGAGGGCCGACGCCAGGCCGCCGTTGCCGGTGCCGCTGCCGGCGAACACACCGTTGAAGTCCCAATCCGTCTCGGTATAGCGGCCGCGGGCGAAGAGGGAGATGCCGTGGTCGAACTCACGCTCCCCATCCACGCGGAACTGGTGGCCGGTGGCGTGGATGCCGTCCTGCATGCTGAAATTGCGGAAGCACTGGCCGTTGGCGTAGCAGGAGTCCGGCACGCTGACGTTGGCGAAGCCCTTGCCGATGATGTTGCCGAACTGCGTGTCCAGGCCCGGCACGCTTGAAATGGTGCCGTTGTTATAGGCGTAGGGCTGGTCGGCGTAGTAGGGGTCGTGCTCGTCCCAGTCCTTGACGGTGAAGCGGATCCAGCCGTCCTCGAACTTGTGCTCCAGCTGGCCCTTGATGTGATAGGTCTCGTACCGGAAGGGGGAACTGCGCACACCCGGCGTGCTGTCGTAATAGCCCGAGATGGCGAAGGCCGTGTCCTTCAGATCCGGGATGGGGGACGAGAACCATAGGTCGCCGCGCCGGTCGCCATAGGTGGTGCCGGTGATGCGGGCGATGCCGCCGGCCTCGTCGAAGTTCAGCTTGCGCGAGATGAAGTTGATGGAGGCGCCGGCGGCGTTGGGCGTCAGGATGCCCGAGCTGCCGCCCTGCAGCGCCTCGACCCGGTCGATCGAGATGTCGTTCTGAAACACCTCGTCATCGTTCAGGCCGCCATAGATGGCGGGCATGCCGTCCTCGATCAGACGGACGAACTGCTGGGTGCCGCCAGGCAGGCCGCGCACCGAGTAGTTGTTGGACACGGGGCCAGCCGTGCCCTCGACGAAGATGCCGGGGATCATTTCCAGCACGTCGACGGTGCTGCGTGGCGCCTTCTGGGCCAGGTCGGCCTCGTTCACCGCGGTGATGGCGACGGAGGCGTTCAGCAGGTTGCGCTTGGAGCGCAGGCCGGTGACGATGATTTCCTGCAGGTCCGGCGCACCGCCCACCTGCACGGTATCGTCGGCGCCGGCGGTCGTGGCGGGGTTGGCCTGGGCGACCTGGGGCTGGGCGGCGGCACCGTCTGCGGCGGCCCCTTGGGCGGCAGCATTGCGCAGGGCCGGGGTCGCCGTGGCGGCGCGATCGGACTTGCGGCTGACCACGGCGGCGCCCGAAGGGTCGCGGTGCACGGTCAGGCCGGTGTTGGCCAGGATGCTGTCCAGCGCCTGCTGGGCGGACAGGCGGCCCTGGGCGCCCTTGGTGCTGATGCCGGCGACCTCGTCGGCCTTGTAGATCAACTGCGAGCCGGTCTGGCGAATATAGCTTTCCAACGCGGTGCGCAGGTCGCCAGCCGGGATGTCGATCATCGTTTCGGCGACGGATGCCAAAGTGATCGCGCGCGGAGGTTGCGGCGCCGCAATGGATTCAGCGGCTTGCGTTAGTGCTGGCCAGCAGACCGTCGTCAGAAGGGCGGCGGAAAGGGCGTGACGGATATTGGGATTTGGCACGATTTCTCCCTCATTTCTGGATTGTTGTATTCGGCTATGACGAAGGACCGTGCCGGATCCCCTATTCTCAATTTGAAATTCTTATTTCCCTGCCGTCGTCGATTACCTTCAGGCCGAAACCGCTGTGCAGCAGGCGGGCGAAAGCGTCGACATTGGTGGCCTCGAAACTGCCGCCGATGCGGATATCGCCCATGGGCCCCTCAGCCGGCACCACCAGTTGCTTGCGGTTGTAGCGGTTGAACTCGGCCGCCACCTCACGCAAGGGACGGTCGGTGAAGACCAGCGTCCCGTGGCGCCAACCCAGGGCGTCCCGGACTTGTTCCTCGCTGCGCGGGCTTTTCCGGATGGCCTTGGGCTGCGCCACCGCCGCGCTCAACTGCGTCACCAGCGTGGGGGCCACGTCGTTGGGATGGGCCATGTCCTCCACCAGGACAGCACCCTCGGCCACCATCACCTCCAGCCTGTCGCCTTCACGGCGGACGGAGAATTTGGTACCGACATCGACGATGCGCAGGTCGCCGCTGACGACGACGAAGGGGTGCTTGTCGTCGTGCACCACCTCGAAGAACGCCTCGCCCTTGTCCAGCCGCACCTCACGTGTGGTCTGGTCGACGGACGCGCGCAGGCGCGTGTTGGTGTTCAGCTCGATCTGCGATCCGTCCTGCAAGTGGGCGGTATAGCGGTCGCCGACGCCGGTGCTGAACTTCTGCCCGGCGGCGAAGGGCCAGTCCCAGTCATCCAAGGCGGGAACGATGACGACCAGGGCCACCGCCGCGGCAACGGCCACCATGGGCGCCCAGCGGCGCCACGGCCCGCGCGCCACGCCGGCGCGCGGCGGGGGCAGGACGGGGGCCTGGCGGGTGGCGCGCAGCTGGTCGGCCCGCTGCCATGCCGCCTCCAGCCGCAGGTAGGTCACGCGGTGGCGGGTGGAGGTGGCGATCCAGGCGTCGAACCCTGCCTTGGCTGACGCATCCAGCGGGCCGGCATCCTGACGGGCCAGCCAGCGCGCCGCCTGTTCCTCGATGGGATCATGCTCCATCATGGCTGTCCCATCTTGCGCGGCCCCATTTTGCGCGAACGCCGGCCGAAGCGGCCGGTCACGGGTTCGGGGACGATGTCGACCATGGCGTCGGCGATCAGGCGCACGCCCTTGGCCACCTGCTGCTCCACCGTGCTTTCGCTGATGCCCATGCGGCGGGCCACGTCACGCTGGGGCAGGCCATGCACCTTGCGCAGCAGGGTCACCTCGCGGCAGCGCGGCGGCAGGCGGTCGATGGCGGCCTGCAGCAGCCGCATGGCCTCGCGGCCGACGGCGCTCTGTTCCGGGTTGGGCACGGTGTCGGCCACGTCCAGGTCCTCAAGATCGATGACGGTCTCGATGGAGACCACCTGCGCGCGGCGCGCGCGGTCGATCAGCAGGTTGCGGGCGGTCATGAACAGGAAGGGCTTGGTCATCTCAGGGATCGCCACGGTCGCCGCCTCGTAGACGCGGGCGTAGATTTCCTGCCGAAGATCGGGGATCTCGGACGCCTCCCGCCATTTGCGGCGCAGATAGCCGGTCAGCGCCGCTTCCAAGGGTAGGACTTCCTCCACAAACCATAGATCCACCGCACTTCTTTTCACCGGACGTCCTTCCTCCCTCGGTTTTCCGTGCGCACACAGGCGCCCTTTTCTTGGATGACGAACGGGCGCCAAAAATCCGTTATGGGCAATGGGAAAAATTTTCGGGGCCAGGATGTGCCGGGCGCAGTCCCATCGCTGGACCGGTATGCCGATCCGGACACTATCGCGTCGCGCATCCTGTGGCATAAGGGGGCCAACCCCGCCTTTGGAACCTGGTCCCCATGATCCGCCTCGAAAACATCAGCAAGCACAACGGCCACCGCATCCTGTTCATGGAGACGTCCGCGGCCTTGAACCGGGGTGAGAAGGTGGGGCTGGTCGGCCCCAACGGCGCCGGCAAGACCACCCTGTTCCGCATGATCACCGGTGAGGAACTGCCGGACACCGGCCAGGTGTCGGTGGAGAAGCAGATCACCATAGGCTACTTCAACCAGGACGTGGGCGAGATGTCCGGCCGCAGCGCGGTGGCGGAGGTCATGGACGGCGCCGGCCCGGTCAGCGAGGTGGCCAAGGAAATGGCCATCCTGGAGACCGCCATGGCCGACCCCGACCAGGCCGACCGCATGGATGAGATCATCGAGCGCTATGGCGAAGTGCAGGCGCGCTTCGACGAGCTGGGCGGGTATGAGCTGGAGGGACGGGCGCGCGAGGTGCTGGCCGGCCTCAGCTTCAGCCAGGAGATGATGGACAAGGATGTCGGCATGCTGTCCGGCGGCTGGAAGATGCGCGTGGCCCTGGCCCGCATCCTGCTGATGAAGCCCGACGCCATGCTGCTGGATGAACCCAGCAACCACCTGGATCTGGAAAGCCTGATTTGGCTGGAAGGCTTCCTGAAGGGCTACGACGGCGCCCTGCTGATGACCTCGCACGACCGCGAATTCATGAACCGCATCGTCACCAAGATCATCGAGATCGACGGCGGGTCGCTGACCAGCTACTCCGGCGATTATGTGTTCTATGAGCAGCAGCGGGCGCTGAACGAGCGGCAGCAGCAGGCGCAGTTCGAGCGCCAGCAGGCCATGCTGGCCAAGGAGCTGAAGTTCATCGAGCGCTTCAAGGCCCGCGCCTCGCACGCCAGCCAGGTGCAGAGCCGGGTCAAGAAGCTGGACAAGATCGAGCGGATCGAGCCGCCCAAGCGCCGCCAGATCGTGACGTTCGAATTTCCGCCAGCGCCGCGCTCGGGCGATGACGTGGCGGTGCTGAAGAACGTGCACAAGGGTTATGGCAGCCGCACCATCTACAAGGGCTTTGACCTCACCATCCGCCGCAAGGAGCGCTGGTGCGTCATGGGCGTCAACGGCGCGGGCAAGTCCACCCTGCTGAAGCTGATCGCCGGCGCGGACCAGCCGGACTCCGGAACCGTCACGGTTGGCGGCAGCGTCAAGATGGGCTATTTCTCCCAGCACGCCATGGAGCTGCTGGATGGCGAGCAGACGGTGTTCGAGGCCCTGGAGGCCAAGTTCCCCCAGGCGGGCCAGGGCTCGCTGCGGGCGCTGGCCGGCTGCTTCGGTTTCTCCGGCGACGACGTGGAAAAGCGCTGCCGCGTCCTGTCGGGCGGGGAGAAGGCCCGGCTGGTGATGGCCATGATGCTGTACAACCCGCCCAACTTCCTGGTGCTGGACGAGCCGACCAACCATCTGGACCTCGACACGAAGCAGATGCTGATCACCGCCCTGGCGGCGTACGAGGGCACCATGCTGTTCGTGTCGCACGATCGCCACTTCCTGGCCACGCTGTCCAACCGCGTGCTGGAACTGACGCCGGAAGGCATCCACCAGTACGGCGGCGGCTACACCGAATACGTGGCCAGCACCGGGCAGGAGGCGCCCGGCCTGCACAGCTGATCATGCCAGCGCGGCGGTGGCGCCGTTGGCGTGCGCGCGCCAGGCCTGGCAGTCCGGCAACTGCGCCAGCAGCCGTTTGACACCTTCCGGCGGCATGATGCTGAAGGCGGTGGACAGGGCGTCGGCCAGGGTGGCCGTGGGGGCGCGCACGCTGATGCTCATGCTGGGGTCGCTGCACGTCCCCGTGGCCGGGTCGAACAGGTGGTTGCAGCGGCCCGTGGGCTCGAACAGCGTGCCGTAGGCGCCGGAAGTGGACAGGGCCTGGTCCACCAGGGGCAGGGTCAGCAAGGTGCGCTCATCTTCGCCTGGTACTTTGATCCCAGCGGCCCAGGGCCGGCCGGCGGGGTGGTGGCCCACCGCCCGTATCTCCCCCATGTCCACCAGGGTGTGGGCGACACCCCGCGCCTTCAGCAGGGCCACCACCCGGTCGGTGACGTAACCCTGGGCGATGCCGTTCAAGGTCAGCGCCATGCCGGGGCGGTTCAAGGCCACCCGGTCCGCCGTTACCGACACATGGGCATGCCCGACAGAGGCCAGGGCACGGCGCAAGGCCGCCATCGGCGGGCCGGCCGGTTCGGCGCCGGGCTTGCCGAAATGATCGGCGTATAGCGTCCATAGCGGCTGCACCGTGGGGTCGAAGGCGCCATGGGTCAGCCGGGCGATGGACAGCGCCTCCGCCAGCAGGGCCACCAGGTCGGACGGCGGGTCGGCCAGCACGCCGTCGCGGTTCAGTCGGTTCAGCAGGCTGTCCGGCCGATACAGGCTGAACATGCCCTCCAGCCGCGCCACCTCCGCCAGGCTGGCCTGGATCAGGGCATCGGCCTCGGCCGGGTCGGGATGGTTGATGACCAGCTGGGCATCAGCGCCCAGCGCCACGCCGGACCAGCGGCGCAGGGGGAATGGCGTCTCGGCCGCCAGCGTGCCGCGCAGGCCCAGCAGGGGCAGGCCAGCGGTGGCGGCCAGGATGGTCAGGACGCGGCGGCGGGTGGGTATGCTCATGACGCACCACTCCGGTCGCTCTCGTTGAACACCTTGTCCTTGGGGATGTCGGCATAGCGCACGACGGTGCCGTTGTGCGCCGCCGCGAAGGCCCGCGCCGCCGCTTCGCTGCCGAAGGGAAACAGCTCATCACTGCCCATGGCGCCCTGCTCGGCGCTGCCCACCACGTAGAAAGCTGTGCGGGCGTCGATCCAGCTGGCGGCCGGCGGATGGTGCTGGTCGTCGCTCATCAGCTCCATCGCCGTCACGTAGATGGCGGCGATGTCCTTGGGCTCCTCCGGCAGCAGGGTATAGGCCACCGTGTCGCGGACGGAGGCGAACCACACCGGCATGGGATCGCCCTTCAGCAGGACCTGACCTTTGGGGCCGCTGTGTTCCGTCACCGCCATGTTGCAGAAATGGGCGAGGTCGGCGTCGGTCAGGCTGTGCGGTGCGGGGATGGCCGCGACCTCCGCCTTGGGTTTGCAGCTGGCGACGGCCAGGATGGCCAGCACGGCGATCAGGTAGGGGGCGCGCATCAGATTTGCCTCCGGGAAAAGATGAGGGCGGCGGCGCCTAGGGGTAGGGCGGTCCAGCCGGCCAAAACGGCGAGAAGGGTGACGGGGCCCAGGTGGATCTGGCCGGCGATGCCGGCCATGCCGGCGAATTGGCTGACCTGGGCGGTGCCCGTCAGGTTGAACAGGCGGAAGGCGTCGGCCGGGTTGGCCAGCATCAGCCAGTTCAACAGGCCCACGGTGACGGTCTTGCCCTGGTCCGCCACCAGGACGCCCAGCAGGGCCATGTCGAACACCAGCACGAACACCAGCCACAGGCCGATGGCGATGCCGCCGGCAGCACCCCGGTCACGCACCAGGGCGCTGATCAGATAGCCCAGCGCGATGAACACGGCGCCCAGCAGGATGCTGGACCCGATCAGCCCGGCGAAGGCGCGCCAGCCCTCCGGCCCCGTGTCGGCCCCGGTGGCCACCAGGGCAGCCCCGGCCGCGCCATAGCCCACCAGGGTGGCGAAGGCCAGCGAGGCGAGGTGGCCCAGGAACTTGCCCAGCACCACCTGGCCCCGCGACACGGGGTAGGAGAGCAGCAGGCTCATGGTGCCGCGGTCGACCTCACCCACGATGGCATCGAAGGACAGCAGCAGGGCGATCAACGGCACCAGGAAGATGGTCAGGCTGGACAGGCTGACCACCACCACGTCCAGGGCGCCCACGCCCACGGTGCCGGTGGGCACGCTGCCCAGGAAGGTGAGGCTGAGCGCCAAAGTGGCCATCAGCAAGGTGGCGGCGACAACCCAGCGGTTGCGCAGGCCGTCGCGGATTTCCTTGCCGGCGAGAATCAGGGGGATGCTCATGCGGCCTGCTCCCGTCGCAGGAAATGGGCGTAAAGTTCGTCCAGGCTGGGTTCCATCACGGCGATGTCAGCCAGGGGCAGGTTGGTCAGGCGGCGCAGCACGGCCACCTTGTCGCCGCCGGCGCACCGGCATTCCACCGCGTGGCCGTTGGTTGAAACCTGGCCCAGCGTCCCGAGGGCATCCGCCACCGCGCCCGCCGGGGCCCCCGTGGCCTGGATGCGCACCGGCAGATCGGCCAGGTGGCGCAGATCGGCCAGGGTGCCGTCGGCGATCTTGACGCCCCGGTTCATCACGATGATGCGGTCGGTCTGGCCCTCCAGCTCCGTCAGCGCGTGCGAGGACAACAGGACGGTCACACCGGCGGCGCGCAGCTCCTGCACGATCTCGTAGAACACCTGGCGCAGGGCCGGATCCAGGCCGGTGGTCGGCTCATCCAGGAACAGCACCTTGGGCTGCCCCAGCAGTGCTTGGGCCAGGCCCAGGCGCTGGCGCATGCCCTTGGAATAGGTGCCGACGCGGCGCCGCGCCGCCTCCGCCTCCAGCCCGACGCGGGCCAGCAGGTCGGTGTTGCCGGCGCGCGCCACGTTCTTCAGCCGGGCGTAGAAATCCAGCGTCTCTTGTCCGGTGAGGGAGGGGTGGAAGGCCAGGTTTTCCGGCAGGTAGCCCACGGCCCGGCGCAGGCGGGCGGCATGCGCCCCGGCCGGATCCTCGCCCAGCAGGCGCACCTGTCCGTGGGTGGGCCGGATCAGGCCCAGCATCAGTTTGATCAGCGTGCTCTTACCGGCGCCGTTGTGGCCCACCAGGGCCACGCACTGGCCCGGGTCCAGGTGCAGGTTGACCTCGGTCAAGGCGGCGCGGGCGCCGTAGATCTTCGTGACCTGGTCGATGAGGACGGAGGCGTTGGTGGGGAAAGCGTTCATGGGGTGGGCGCTCATGGCTGGGCACTCGCGATGGCGGGGGGCGGCTTCATCAGGGGTGCGCTGTCGACCACCCCGCCGGGATGCAATGCCGGGAACTGGGCCTGGGCCCAGCGGATGACCTGGATGGCCGGGCTGTTCAGCAGCAGTTTGGCGGCGGGGAAGCGCCAGACGACGCGGTCGACCAGGTCGTTCGGGCGATAGGCCTCATCGGCGATGCCGTCGCCGTTCAGGTCGAAGGCGGGGTTGTCGCTCCAGTAATTGCCCCGGCCATGGTCGGACCAATTCAGCGAGCGGGTGCCGACATACATGACCTGAGTGCGGTTGCCGATGAAGGCGTTGCCGGTCAGGGTGTTGCGCTCCGCCCCGGCGGTGAAGTGGATGCCGATGTCGCAGCCGTCGAAGCGGTTGTCGGCGATGCGGTTCTTGTTGGCGTTGTAGACGAAGACGCACTTGGCGGTGCCGGCGCGGAAGCCCCCCTCGCTTCCCGTCACCCGGGGCATCATGGCGCCGTCGCCGGCGTCGCCCCCTGACGGGCGGCCTGACTGCGGCCGCAGGAAGCGCCCCGTCACCCGGTTGCCGATGACGGTGGAGGCGTTGGCGTAGTTCAGCAGCAGGCCGTAGTCATTGTCGCCCATGGACTGGTTGTTCCGCACCTCCAGACGGTCGGAGAACATGAGGGCGAAACCGATGTCGTTGCCCACCGACACGTTGTCCAGGATGCGACTGTCGTTGGTGTACATGTAGTGGATGGCGAAGCGGACGCCGGCCATGCGGTTGCCCTGGAACAGGTCCTGGCGGCTGGCGTTGGCGAAGATGCCGTCACGGCCGCCGGTGATGCGGTTCTGCACGATGCGGGCACCGGGGGCGTTCCACACGGTAATACCGTTGCCGCGCTGGCTCATGGGCAGATCGGTGCGGCCGGTGATGTCATTGCCCTCCACCGTGGCGTCATGGGGACCCTGGACATAGACGCCGTAGAGGTTGCCGGTCAGCCGGTTGTCGATGATGCGTGCGCCCGTGGCTGTGGGTTGCAGCAGCACGCCGGCGTCCATGGTGTGCTGTTCGACGCCCGATCCCGTCAGGGTTAGGCCGCGCACCGTCACCTCCGGCGCCGCTACGATCAGGGCGCTGCCCGTGCCGCCGGCGTCCACGGTGGCGGCATGGCCGGGCGGTCCTTCCAGGGTCAGCGGCTTGTCGATGGTGACACCACCCTGGTGGATGCCCGGCGCCAGGCGCAGGACATCCCCCGGGGCGGCGGCCGCCACCGCGCGGGCCAGCCCGTTCCCGCCGGCGGACACCTCGCGCACATCGGCGTGTGCGATCGGGGCCCACGGGCAGGCCAGCAGCAGGACCAGTATGACGGTGGCGGCTGCGCGCATGGCGGTCAGGCCTTGGCCGGATGGACCAGCATGCGGCCCACCATTTCCATGTGCAGGGCATGGCAGAACCACTGGCAGTAGTACCAGTGCACGCCCGGCCGGTCGGCGGTGAAGGTGACGGAGGCCGTCGCCTGCGGCCCGATCTCCATGGCGATGCCGTGGCCCGACAGGGTGAAACCGTGGGTCAGGTCGTCGACATCGTCCATGTTGGTGATGAAGACGGTGACCTCGTCACCCTGGTTCACTTCGAACTTTTCCAGGCTGTAGGCCGGCGCCACGGAATACATGTAGACGCGGACCTTCTTGCCGTCGCGAATGACGTTCGCGGCGGACTCCAACTCCACCCCATCCTTCTTGGCCCACTGCCGCGCCTCTTCCCACATCGGGTCGTCGCGCTTGTAGACGCTGATGGGGTTCACCTTGGACCGGTGGACGATCATGGCGTCATGCGGCTCGGCAAAGCTGGGGCCGTCATGCACCACCGCCATCTTGTCGCCGGAGATATCGATCAACTGGTCGTTTTCCGGCTTCAGCGGGCCGACGTTCAGGAAGCGGTCCTTGGAGAACTTGTTCAGCGACATCAGCCATTTGCCGTCCGCCTCCTTGGTCTCGCCCATGGAGGAGTGGTTGTGGCCCGGCTGGTACTGCACATCCAGCTTCTGGATGATGGGGTCGACCTTCTCCCCTTTGAAGGCGCGCTTGGCCTTCTCCAGGTCCCACTTCACCAGCTGGCTGTCCAGGAACACGGTGGTGTAGGCGTTGCCCCGGCCGTCGAAGGCGGTGTGCAGGGGCCCCAGGCCCACCTGCGGTTCCGCCACCACCACGTCGCGCGGCTTGATCTTGTCGGCGAACAGATCGTCCAGCTTGCGCACGTCGATGACGGTGACGGTGGGCGACAGTTTGCCGTTGAAGACGACGTGGATACCGTCCGGCGCCACGTTGCAGCCGTGCGGGTTGTTGGGCACGGGGATGTAGCGGGTGTAGCGCGAGCCGTGGCGGCCGTCGACCACCGGCACGCCGTTGATGACCTTGCAGTCGCCCTTCTTCACCGCCTCTTCGATGCGCTTGATGTCGAAGACGACGGCCCAATCCTCGGTGCTGGCGGTCATGTCGGCCAGCGTCGTGCCTTCCTCGGAGTTGTAGCAGGTGGAGAAGGCGTACTTGCCCTGATAGTCGGCGTCGCAATTGTCCAGGTTGCCGTCCACCAGCACCTGCCAGGACACCTTCATGGCGTCGCCGTCGATGGCGGTGAAGACGCAACCGTACTTCTTGGGCTCATCCAGCACGCTGCCGTCGTTCACCAGCGGGGCGCGGTGTTCGCTGTTGGCGAAGACATAGCCGGTGCGCGGGTATTTCTGCGGGCGCAGGCCGTGGATGTCGTGCGCGTTGGGGATCTCGATGATCTTGTCGCACTTCATGATGTCGCAGCGGATGCGGGCGACGCGGGTGTTGGCCTTGTCGTTGATGAAGATGTAGCGGCCGTCGTAGGTGCCGTTGGTGAACGACATGTGCGGGTGATGCGCGTCGCCGTTCTGGTAGAGGCCGCCCCGGTTGGCCAGGAACTTTTTGGTTTCCGGCAGCAGGCCCTCGGTCAGGACTTTCTTGGACTCGTTGGTCAGGCCCCAACCGGTGGCAGAGCAGCGGTTGAAGACCGGGATGCGCATCAGTTCGCGCATCGACGGCATGCCCAGGATCCGGATCTCGCCCGACTGGCCGCCAGAGGCGAAGACGTAATAGTCGTCCAGGTCGCCGGGCTTCACCTCGACCTTGTTCTTGGACGCGGCGGCGGGGGCGGCCTGGCCGGTGCCGGCGCCCACCAGGGCGCCGCCGGTGCCTACAGCACCCACCGCCGCGGCGGCCAGCGCCGCCTTGGCCGATCCACCGATCAGCCCACGGCGGCTGAGGCCCGGCGATGCCTCGCCATTGCTGTTGGCGGCGACCGGGACAGTGTTCAGATCTTCGTTCGACATCTCGCGTCTTCTCTGTTGGGTGATCTGGAAATCAGGGTGGAAAGGTCACTCCGCCGGCGTGCCGCTCTTGAGTGTCGCTTGCGGCGGGGCTTGGGGCGGGGCGGGGGGAAGGGGGCCGGGGGTGGCCATGCCGGCTTGGCGCTCACGCTTCAGGCGGCGCTGGATCATCACCGGGCATTTCTGGTCGTGGTGGTACAGCAGCTGGCAGTGCAGGCACTGGATGCATTCGTTGGGATTGATGTGCCCCTCGGGATGGATGGCCTGTACCGGGCATTCATTGCTGCAGCGCTGGCAGGGGTTGCCGCATTCGCGATAACGGCGCAGCCAATCGAACATGCGCAGCCGTGCGGGGATGGCCAGCGCCGCCCCCAGCGGACACAGGTAGCGGCAGAAGAAGCGCTCGATGAACAAATTGGCCAGCAGCAGCGCCACGGCGAAGACCACGAAGGGCCAGGACCGCCAGAAGATCAGCACGATGGCCGTCTTGAACGGCTCTACCTCCGCCGCCTTTTCCGCCATGGCCAGTTCGTTCAGCGACAGGCCGAACAGGACCAGGAAGATCACGTACTTGATGGGCCACAGGCGCTGGTGGACGCTGAACGGCACCTTGATCTGCTTGACCTTGAAGCGCTTCGCCAGGCGGTTGGTCAGCTCCTGCAGGGCGCCGAAGGGGCATAGCCAGCCGCAGAAGGCGCCGCGGCCCCAGAACAGCAGGGACGCGGCCACGGCGAACCACAGCACGAACAGCAGCGGTTCCATCAGGAAGTAGTCCCAGCTGAAGTCGGTGCGCAACGCATTGAAGAAGGTCAGGATGTTGACCACGGACAATTGCGCGTGCTTCCACCAGCCCAGCCAAAAGAGGGAGGCCGCCAGCACACCCAGGCGCACGCGGTCATACAGGACGGGCCGGCGCACCAGTTCGTGCTGGAAGAAGAAGATGCCGGTGACCACGGCCAGCAGCAGGGCCAGCAGCACCAAGTCCAACCGGTCGCCCGCCCACATGCGGCGCCACAGCTGGCCGCCGGCGGCGGGCATTTCCGTCGCCGTCGCGGCGGGCGCGACCGTCGTGGGCGCCGGCACGCTCAGGTATTTCTGCGGCGGGGTGTAATCCAGGTCGAAGGTGATGAAGGCCTTGTCCAGGCTAGCCACCTGGCGCTGGACCAGCAGGCGCAGGCGCCAGGGCTGGGCGGCGTCGAAGGTGCTGCCGTCGGGAATGGTGAACAGGCCGATATCGGGAAAATCAGGCGCGTCGCCAGCCAGGGCGCCCAGGCGGGTGTGGTTGCGGTCGTGGAAGCGGATGGTGTTCTCGCCCTGGATCAGCTCGATCCGGTCGAAGATGCCGCCGCGCACATAGCCGGAGCCCTTGAAGGAGTAGCGCCCGATACCGGCGACGATGACGGCCTGCTGCCCCGGCTTCAGGGTGCTGGTCAGGCGCTGGTACCCGTCCTCGCCCAGCAGGCTGCGCCCCACCACCGGCAGGGTGGCGACGGTGGCGTACAAATCGATGAAGGTGTCGTCGTCGGGGCCGGGTTCCGGCCGGGCGGCGGCACCGGGGCCGCCGGCCTGGCGAAAGGCCTCGTTGACCTGACCCACCGGCAGCAGCAGGCGGCGGATGGACCCGTCGCCCAGCAGGGTGGTCCAATCGGCGGTGCCCGTCAGGCCGGCGTTGACCACGGGCCGGGCCGACATGGCCGTGGCGTCGTCCTCTTTACCCAGCCCGCCCAGGCCCAGAGTGCGCGCCACCTTGATGGCGGAGCGGGTGATGGTGTCGCCGATGACCATGACGGTCACGGTGGCGCCGGAGACGATGTCCACCGGCGGCTTGCCCCCGGTATCGGCCATCATCTCCGCCACCGTGCGGCCGACATATCCCTGGATGAAATGATCGATCTTGGCCACGGGAATGCCGACCAGCACGATGGGCTCATGATGGTCCACCAGCTTGGCGCCGGTGATGCGGGCGTTGGCGTCGATGCCGATGAGGATGGAAATGGGGCGGCCGGAATAACCGGCGGCGTTGACCACGTCGCTGTTCAGGTAGACGTAGCCCACCACCGTGCCACCAGCCATTGCCGGAACCACCGGTGGCGCGCCCTGTGCCGGGCCGAAATGATCGGCGCCGGGCACCAACGCGGCGGCGTCGGCTTGGCCCAGATAGTCCGTCAGGTGGCTGGTGGTGGGCGACGGCGCCGCATGCCCCACCCCACCCACCACCAGCATCAGGCAAGCCAGCAGCACGGCAAGAAGAGGGGGCAGCGCCCCCCGCCGCCGCGGGCGTCCGGGCGGGAAGCCAGGGACCACGCGGGCAAGCGGGGGCGCGATCGGCCGAGGCCGATTGGGAGGAGCGGGAGATGGCATGTCGTTAAAGGCGGCTCTTCGCGGGCGGTGGAACCAATACGGCTCCGGCTACGGAAAAGCTTTACCGGGGTGGGACAGGCGTAGCTTTGCGCTGTATCAAAAAGAAGCAGAGAAAATGAATGTTATTCAGCGCCGGACGGGGAATGGTTGCCCAGGGACACCAACCGTTCGATGGCGGTTTTCAGCAGGGTTTGCGCCAATGCGACGCCTTCCTCGTCCGCCATCCGATCCAGCGCCAGGGAATAAATGTCCACGGCACGCTCAGCCGCCGCCGCCTTTTGGGCACTGGCGGCCGCCGCCAGCTCCGCCTCCACCATGTCGGCCAGGGCTCGGAGTTCAGCCGCGTCGTCGGCTGTGGGCAGGGGGATGAACGTGCCCCGTTCCTGGTGGTAGGCGTGGCGGCGCGCCCGGCGCAACTGCGCGGCGTGGCGCAACTCCTCCCGCGCCAGCGCTTCAGCTTGGCTGGCCACCGCCGGGGTGGCGGCATGGGCCGCGACATAAGCATAGAAGGCGAAGGCCCGTTCCTCATTCAGCACGGCGATGGACAGGGCCTTGTAGGGGCTGAGGCGGACGCTGGCCTCCACCTCTTCCCAGGAGCGGGCGATGTCCGGCGGCAGGTGCCACTGGACGGGAGCGGCGACCGGCGCGTGCCCCAGCAGACTGTCGGCGCTGCGCAGGACGGCCGCGACGTGGCGACCCTCCTCATCGGCCAGCCCCTGGAACAGGGCAGCAAGGTCAGGGGCGCCCCGCTGCCGCTCCGCCAGCGTCAGATAACGCCGGATAGCCTCTTCCTCCATGGCCAGGGCGATGGCGAGTAAGTCATCCACAGAGGCGATGGTAGCCGCCGGTTCTTGGGACAGCAGGGGCATGGCGCTTTTCCCTGGTTGGAAGGGCCCGGTCGGAAGGGCTTGGTTGCAAGGCAATGAATAGGTCGGTCAGCCGCAGTGGCCGCCACAGCAGGACCCGCGGTGGCGGGCCAGAAGGCGATCGAAGGCCAGGCTGGCTGCGTGGGCGGCCAGGCGGCAATCCCGCGCCAGCGCCAGCACGTCTTCGGCGGTCCAGTCGGCGGGGCAATCGGTGATGGTCAGCACCCCACCATCGGTGGGAACGGCCGGGGTGGTTTGCAGGGTCAGGGTGCCATCGCGCGCGATGATCAGGGCATGGTGGGTCATGGTGTCACTCTGGTAGGACACGGGCGGAAGATGCGGGAGCGGAGCCTGGAGCGCCTTGATGGCAATCAGTCCCGGGGCAGGCGGCCGGGTGTGGCATCCGTTTCCTCCGCCAGACCGGCTTTCAGATTGCGGATGCCGACGCCCAGGTCGCCCAGCATGCGGGGTAGCCGGTTGCCGAACAGCAACAGGGCGATTCCCGCCACGATCAGCCAGTGCCAAATACTGAAGGAGCCCATGGGGCATCTCCTGCTGTGGATCAAGAGGCACCACAGCAGCAGGGGATGGCCGGCGCAGAGTTGCGCTGGCGCAAACGGAAGGGGGAATTTGACATGGCGCAAACGCGCCTGCGACCGCTTACCCCGTAGGCGCCGTTTGGCTAAGCGGCCGCTGGGACCATAAAGAGAATGGGGACCATAAAGAAAATATGCGCCCGCCGGATTTTACCGAGGCAGGCGCATATGGGGGTTTGAGAGGGCGGCCATGAGTCGCCGGGCGCATGGCCGTCCCTGTCAGGCCGTGGTCGCCGCCGGTAGCTCGCGCAGGATGGCGCGCACCGGGGCGGCATCCGCCTGGCTGAGGTTGAGGGGCAGGGCGATCAGCTCGTAATCCCCCGCCGGCACGTCATCCAGCACCAGCCCTTCCAGGATGGCCATGCCGTTGCGGCGCACGGCGTTGTGGGCCAGCAGGTCCTTGGACGTCTCCGGGTCCAGGGAGGGGGCGTCCACCCCGATGAGGCGCACGCCATGGGCGGCCATCAGGTCCATGGTGGCGGCATCCAGGGCACGGAAGTCGCTGACCCAGCGGTCGTGCGGGAAGCGCTGATAGGTGCGCAGCAGGATGCGCGGCGGCGCGCCGGCCAGGCGGTCCGCCACCTCCGCCGGCATGACCGGCCCATCGCCATCCATCACGTGGATAAGACGGCAGGGCCCCAGGTAGGGCGCCAGGTCGACGGCGCCGATGGGCAGGCCGGCGGCGTCATAGTGCAGGGGGGCGTCGGCGTGCGTCCCGGTGTGGGTGGACAGGGTCAACCGGCTGACGTTGACCGGGCACCCCGGCCCCAGGGCCCACACGCGTTCCTCCTGATAGGCGGTGTCGCCGGGCCACACCGGGATGCCGGGGCGGATGGGCTGGGTGATGTCCCAGATGCGGCTCATAGCGCCGTCCTCACGGAAAGCAGTTCGGGGAAGAAGCTGAGGCTCAGCGCCTTGACCAAGTAGCTGACGCCGCCGGTGCCGCCGGTGCCGGGCTTGAAGCCGATGATGCGCTCCACCGTCTTCATGTGGCTGAAGCGCCATTGCTGGAAACGGTATTCCAGATCCACCAGCTTTTCCGCCAGATCGTACAGCTCCCAATGCCGATGCGGGTCCTGGTAGACCACCAGCCAGGCGGCCTGCACCCGGGCGTCCGGCTCGTAGGGCTGGGCGAAATCACGCTCCAGCTTCTCTCGCGGAATGTCGAAGCCGCGCCGGGCCAGCAGGCGCAGGGCCTCATCATACAGGCTGGGGGCGTGCAGGCTCTCTTCCAATGCCGCGAAGATGGCCGGCTCGCCCTGGTGCACCGTCATCATGCCGGCGTTCTTGTTGCCCAGCAGGAATTCCAGGTGGCGATACTGATAGGACTGGAAGCCGCTGCTCTGCCCCAGGTGGGGACGGATCAGGCTGTAGTCCGCCGGCGTCATGGTGGACAGCACCTCCCACGACTGGATCAGCTGCGCCTGGATGCGGCTGACGCGGGCGATCATCTTCAGGGCCGGCCCCAGGTCATCCGCCTGGATCTGGCGCAACGCCGCCCGCAGCTCATGCAGGGACAGCTTCATCCACAGCTCGGACGCCTGGTGGATGATGATGAACAGCAGTTCGTCATGCTGGCCGGACCGGGGATGCTGGGCGGCCAGCAGCTGCTCCAGCCCCAGGTAGCTGCCGTAGCTCATGGGCGGGGCGGTGTGCAGTCCCTCGCCGGACAGGTCGACGGCGGCGGTATGGGGACGGGCGATCTCGGTCACGTCACGGCTCCACGGGTCTGATAGGCGGCATCCTGCCAGGTGCCGCTGTCCATGATGTCCTTCAGGTGGGCCGCCGCGTCATAAACGTCGACATAGCGGACATAGAGCGGGGCGAAGCCGAAGCGGATCACATCCGGGGCGCGGAAGTCGCCGATGACCCCCCGGGCGATCAGCGCCTGCATGATGGCATAGCCTTCGGGATGGCCGAAGCTGACCTGGCTGCCCCGGGCCTGCGCATCGCGGGGGGAATGCAGGATGAACTGCCCCGGGCAGGATTCCTCCACCAGCCGGATGAACAGGTCGCCCAGCGCCATGGACTTGGCGCGCACCGCGTGGCGATCGGCGCGGGCCATGATGCCGACGCCAATCTCCAGGGCGGCCAGGCCCAGGATGGGGGGCGTGCCGCAGAGCATGCGCTCGATACCGGGGGCCGGCGCATAGTCATCGCCGAAGGCGAAGGGCGCCGCGTGGCCCATCCAGCCGGAGAGGGGGGAGCGCAGCTGCGCCTGGTGGCGCCGGGCCGCGTACAGGAAGGCCGGCGCCCCGGGGCCGCCGTTCAGGTATTTGTAGCCGCAGCCGACGGCCAGGTCGGCGCCGGCCGCGTTCAGGTCGACATCGATGGCGCCGGCGCTGTGCGACAGGTCCCACAGCGCCAATGCCCCGGCGGCATGGGCCTTGGCCGTCAGCCGGGCCATGTCATGAATGCGGCCCGTCTTGTAATGCACCTGGGTCAGCAGCAGCAGGGCCGTGTCCGCGTCCAGGGCCTGCTCGATGCGGTCAGGCTCCACCACCCGCAGCTCGACCCGATCGCCCAGCAGGTCGCGCACGCCCTGCAGGATATAGAGATCGGTGGGGAAGTTGCCCGGCTCCGTCACGATCACCCGGCGGCCGGGCCGCAGGGCCAGGGCGGCCGTCGCCAGCTTGAACAGATTGACGGAGGTGGAGTCCGCCGCGATGACCTCATCCGCTTCCGCGCCGATGAGGGAGGCGATGCCGGCGCCGACGCGCTGGGGCAGGGTGATCCAGCCGGCGGTGTTCCAGCCACGGATGAGTTCGTCCCCCCATTCCCGCGCCACCACATCGGCCAGGCGCTGCCTCGTGGCCTTGGGCAGGGCGCCTAGCGAATTCCCGTCCAGGTAGATGACGCCGTCGGCGATCTCGAACGCGTCACGGAATTCGGCCAGCGGATCGTCGCGATCCAGCGCTGCGCAGGCGGCACGGTCCAAGGGCATGTCCCGAGGTCTCCTTGAGGTTTTCTTTCCCCGATCATACCGCCCCCGAAGGGGAACATTGTTACGAAGATGCTTGTGTTGGCGAAGTGTTAAGAACATCGTTCTGCCAAATCGACGAATGGAAGAATGATTATGGATGCGATCGATCAGCGCCTGCTGACTATCCTGGAAACCAACGGCCGCGCGTCCTTCGCCCAGATTGCGGAGACGGTGGGCCTGTCCAAGACGCCGTGCTGGAACCGCGTGCAGGCCCTGGAGGACGGCGGCGTGATCACCGGATATCGGGCGGAGCTTGACCGGTCACGCGTGGGGCTGCCGCTGCTGGCCTTCGTGGATGTAGCCATCGACCTGGGGCGCCACCAGGCGTTCGAGGAGGCCATCGCCCAGGTCCCCGCTGTGCTGGAATGCCATACCACCGCCGGGCCGTTCGATTACGTCCTGCGGGTGGCGCTGCGGGATGTCGAGGCGCTGGACCAACTGCTGCGGACAGAATTGTCGCGCCTGCCGGGCGTCAAGACCTTCTCCACCCGCATTTGCCTGAAGACGGTCTTCCAGGCGCGTCCGCTGATGGCCGCGTCGGGCACCCAGCCGTAAGGGCGGCGGCCCAGGCGGCCCGCCGTTCCGGAACCTTCTCCCGTCGCGGCGGATTGTGGGCCGTGATCCCCGGAGTCACACCGGTGGACGTCGCCCCTAGTGGAGGCTGTGGCCGCCATGGACTATATCGCCCTGTTTTTCGCCGGGGTCTTCCTGTGCAACGGCGTTCCCCATCTGGTTGCCGGCCTGCACGGACGGCCGTTCCCCACGCCCTTCGCCAAGCCGCCCGCCGCCGGCGACAGCCCGCCCCTGGTGAACTTCCTGTGGGGCTTCGCCAACATCATCGCCGGCCTGTTGCTTTGGTCGGTGCGCCCGGTCATGGCGGTGCTGACGCTCGATTTCGCGGTGCTGGCGCTGGGCGCGCTGCTGACGGGCGTCTGGCTGACCCTGCACTTCGCCAAGATCCAGGCCGGGAAGTCCTCTCCATGAGCCCAGCCTGGGGCCGGCGCTTGTCTGTCGCGACGGCGGTGCTGATTGCGGTGTTCGGCCTTTATCTCCTGATCGGCGGTGCCTGGCTGATCCTCCTGCGCGGCAGCCCGTACTACGCCATCGCCGGTGTCACCCTGTTGGCGGTCGCCGCCCTGCTGTGGCGCCGCCGGGCGGCGGCCTTGTGGCTGTATGCCGCCTTGGTGCTGGCCACCATGGCCTGGGCGGTGTGGGAGGTGGGCTTCGATTTCTGGGCCCTGGCCCCGCGCGGCGACGTGTTGGTCCCCCTCGGCGTCTGGCTGATGCTGCCCTTCATCACCCGTGGGCTGCTACCATCGGCCAGTGGTGGAGCGGGCAGGGGACCGATGCTAGTGCTGGGCGGCGTGCTGGTGCTGGCCGTGGTGGTGGTCGGCGTCGCCCTGGCGCACGACCGGCACGCCATCCAGGGAACGGTGCGGCCCATGGGGCTTGAGCCGCCCGCCCCCGACCAGGCTGTGGCCGACTGGCCGGCCTACGGCGGCAGCGGCAGGGGCGACCGCTATTCCGACTTGGCCCAGATCACCCCTGGGAACGTCGGGCGCCTCAAGCTGGCCTGGCAATTCCGCACCGGCGACCTGCCGGGCCCAAACGACCCCGGCGAGATCACCACCGAGGTGACGCCCCTGAAGGTGGGCGACCTGCTTTACACCTGCTCTCCGCACCAGATCGTTTTCGCCCTGGACGCCGCCACGGGCGCGTTGCGCTGGAAGTTTGATCCGCAGGTCCAGCGCAATCCGGGCTTCCAGCACATGACCTGCCGCGGCGTGGCCTTCCACCGCACGCGGCCGGAGGCCACGACGGCGGATGGCGCGCCAGCCCCCGCCGAATGCCCCACCCGCATTTACCTGCCCACCGATGACGGCCGGCTGTTCGCCCTGAACGGGGAAACCGGCAAGCCCTGCGACGGCTTCGGCGACCATGGCCAGATCGACCTGAAGCGCGGCAGCGCGGTGAAGCAGGTGGGCTTTTATCAGGGCACGTCCCCGCCGGCCGTGACGGACAGGGTGCTGGTCATGGGCGGCGCCGTCATCGACAACTACTCCGGCAAGGTGCCGTCCGGCGTCATCCGGGGCTTCGATGTCTACAGCGGCCGGTTGCTCTGGGCCTTCGACGCCGGCAACCCCGACCCGAACGAGATGCCGTCGGCCACCCATCATTTCACCGCCGGCAGCCCCAACTCCTGGATCGTGTCGGCGGTGGACGAGGGGCTGGGCCTGGTCTATGTGCCGCTGGGCTCGGCCTCCCCTGACATCTGGGGCGGCAACCGCACGCCGGCGCAGGAACGCTATGACAGCGCCCTGGTGGCGTTGGACATCGCCACGGGCAAGCTGCGCTGGTCGTATCAGAACGTGCACCATGACGTCTGGGATATGGACGTCCCGGCCCAGCCCAGCCTGGTGGACGTGGCCACGCCGGCCGGACCTGTGCCGGCGATCTATGTCCCGGCCAAGACCGGCAACATCTTCGTGCTGGACCGCCGGGATGGGCACCCGATCGTGCCGGCGCCCGAGGTGCCGGTACCCCAGGGGGCCGCCCCCGGCGACCGGCTGTCCCCGACACAGCCTGCCTCGCAACTGAGCTTCCGCCCCCGGGACAAGCTGACCGGCGCCCAGATGTGGGGCGGCACGATGTTCGACCAACTGGCCTGCCGCATTCTGTTCAAGCGCCTGCGCTATGACGGGCCGTTCACCCCGCCGTCCGTGCAGGGCACGCTGGTCTTCCCAGGTGACCTCGGCATGTTCGAATGGGGCGGCATCGCCATCGACCCGCGGCGGCAGGTGGCCATCGCCAACCCCATGTCCATCCCCTTCGTCTCACGCCTGGTGCCGCGCGGCAAGGACAACCCGGCGGCACCCAACGGCCAGCATCCGCCGGGAACGGAACTGGGCGTGCAGCCCATGTACGGCACGCCCTTCGGCGCCAACCTGGGTGTTTTCCTGTCGCCCCTGGGCATCCCCTGCCTGCAGCCGCCGTGGGGTGAGCTGGCGGCCATCGACCTGCGCACCAACGCCGTGGTCTGGCGCCACCGCGTAGGTACCATCCGCGACATGGCGCCCGTGCCGGTGCCGCTGAAACTGGGGATGCCCATGCTGGGCGGCCCGCTGGTGACGGCGGGCGGCGTGGTGTTTCTGACCTCCACCATGGACTATGCCATCCGGGCCTTCGATGTGACGGACGGCAGGCTGCTGTGGCAGGACCGGCTGCCCGCCGGGGGCCAGTCCACCCCCATGTCCTACGAGCAAGGCGGGCGGCAATACATCGTCACCGTGGACGGCGGCCACGGCTCCTTCGGCACCAAGATCGGCGACTATGTGCGGGCCTATACCCTCGGTGATTGAGGCGCCGGCAATGGGCATAGTTCCTTTGTCATTCTTGCGCGGCACAGCCCGGGCTGCGTTCTTCACAGGGCCCGGGGCGATGGTTCCCGGGGCGCGGTTGTCCATGGTTTCAATGATTTATGACCGCTCTGGTGGAAGGTTGGACTGATCGGCCGGCGTGATGAGGCAAAGGGCGTTGGAGGGGCATGTGGAGTTGCAAACCGATCCGCCGATCGTCGGCATCGGGGCGTCGGCAGGCGGGGTGAAGGCGCTGCAGGCCTTATTCGAGGCATTGCCCGACGAACCCAACGCCGCCTTCGTCGTCGTGATCCATCTGAATCCCGAACGGCGCAGCGAACTGGCCAAGATCCTGGCCACCCGCACCCGCATGCCTGTCTCGCAGGTCACCGACCGCGTGCACCTGCGCAACAACCACGTCTATGTCATCGCCCCGGACAGCGCACTCAACATCGCCGACCACATGATCTCAGCCCTGTCGTTTGACGAGCCGCGGGCTAAGCGGGCACCCATCGATCTGTTCTTCCGGTCGCTGGCGGCACAGCACAGCGACGGTTTCGCCATCATCCTGACGGGTGCCGGGGCGGATGGTGCCGTGGGCGTGCGGGCCATCAAGGAGGTGGGCGGCATCGTTCTGGTGCAGGACCCGGACGAGGCGGAATTCGCCTCCATGCCCCGCAACGCCATCGCCACCGACGCCGCCGACTTCGTCCTGCCCGTGCGCGACCTGGCCCGGCAGTTGGCGGAATTGTTGCGGAACCGGAAGGATGGCGAGGCGCTGACCGCGCCGGACGACGACGAGAATATGATGCGCCGCATCCTGGCCCATGTGCGGGTGCGCGTGGGCCATGATTTCAGCCAATACAAACGTGCCACCATTGCCCGGCGCATCACCCGGCGCATGCAGGTCACGCAGCAGGAAACGCTGAGCCAGTACCACACCTACCTGCGGGAGCATGCGGACGAGGCCCACGCCCTGTTCACCGACTTCCTGATCTCGGTCACCACCTTCTTCCGCGACAAGCGGGCCTTCGATCAGTTGGCGGCCGTGGTGGTTCCCCAGTTGTTCGAAGGGAAGGAGGCGGCCAACACCATCCGCATCTGGGTCCCTGCCTGCGCCACGGGGGAGGAGGCCTACACCATCGGCATCCTCTTGCTGGAGGAGGCGGCGCGACGCGACGTGCGGCCTGAAATCCAGGTCTTCGGGTCCGACCTGGACGCCGATGCGCTGGTTGTGGCCCGCGAGGGGTGCTTTCCCCTGACCATCGAGCAGGACGTGCCCGAGGAGCATTTGCGCCGCTATTTTCAGCGCGAGGGCGACCATTACCGGGTGCGCCGGGAATTGCGCGACACGGTCATGTTCGCCAGCCACAGCATCCTGCGCGACCCGCCCTTTGCCCGGGTGGACATGGTGTCCTGCCGCAACCTGCTGATCTACCTGGACCGGGAACTGCAGCACCAGGTCTGCACCACCTTCCACTACGCGCTGAACCCCGGCGGCTTCCTGTTCCTGGGCGCGTCGGAGAACGCCGACAGTCCACCCGGCCTGTTTCGGGCCCTGGACCGCGATGCGCGCATCTACCGCATGATCCCCAATACTGGGGAACGGCGGACGGCCCTGCCCATCATGCCCAGCGCCCACCATGCGGCACCCAGCCGTGGCGCGCCCGCGTACCGGCCCCTGGGGCCGGGCGGCGACGTGGCCCTGCACCGCCAGATGCTGGAACGCGTGGCGCCGCCCAGCATGCTGGTGGATGAGACGCACCGCGCCATCCACCTGTCCGAGACCGCCGGCCGATTCCTGCAGCCCTCGGGCGGGCCCGTCACCACGGTGGCCACCGACATGGTTCGGCCCGAATTGCGCTTCGACCTCGAAGCGGCGTTGCACCGCGCCTTCGACCGGAAGGAGGCGACGCTGACCCGGCCGCTGGTGGTGAAGTTCGAAGGCCAGCCCCAGCGGGTCTATCTGCAGGTCAAGCCGGTCCTTGAAGAAGGCGATCCCAGCCGCTACGCCCTGGTGCTGTTCATCGAGGGCGAGACGGTGCGGGCGGACGACGACGGGGACGAGGGCGGCCAGAACCGCGAGCCGACCAACGAGACCATCCGCCAGTTGCAGGAGGAATTGCAGCTGGCGCAAAACCGCCTAAGGGCCACGCGGGAGGAGTCGGAGGCCACGAACGAGGAGTTACGGGCGGCCAACGAGGAACTGCAGTCCATCAACGAAGAGTACCGGTCCACCTCGGAGGAGCTGGAGACCAGTAAGGAGGAACTGCAATCCACCAATGAGGAACTGCAGACCGTCAACAATGAGCTGAAGCAGAAGCTGGCCAGCGTGTCCCGCGCGCACAGCGACCTGCAGAACCTGATGGCGGCGGCGGATTTCGGCACCCTGTTCCTGGACCCCTCGCTGCGCATCAAGCGCTTCACGCCCCGCGTGACCGAGCTGTTCAACATCACCGCCACCGACGCCGGCCGGCCCATCACCGACTTCACCCACCAGCTGGATTATGACCAGCTGGCGGACCACGCCCACGCCGTGCTGCGGGAGCTGACGCTGCTGGAGCATGAGGTGCAAAGCCGGGGCGGCGGCTGGTACCTGGTCCGCATCCGGCCCTATCGCACCGTGGACGACCGCATCGACGGCGTGGTGGTGACCTTCTTCGACATCACCGAGCGTCGCCGGGTCGAAGAGGCCCTGCGCGACAGCGAGGCGCGGCTGAAGCAGGAGATGCGCCTGGTCGAATTCTCCCGCGCGCCCATTTTTGTCTGGGAGTACGACGACGGCATTGTCCAGTGGAACCGGGGCAGCGAGGAATTGTACGGCTACTCCCGGGAAGAGGCGAAGGGCCAGGACGTGGCCGAACTGCTGCGGTCGACGCTGGAGGACGGCAGCTTCGACAGTGTGCGCCAAGCCCTGTCGGAAAAAGGCGCCTGGAGCGGCGAGCTGCGGCACACCACCAAGGACGGCCGGGTACTGACCGTCGAAAGCCAGATCGAGATGATCAGCGTCGGCGGCCGGCGGCTGGTGCTGGAAAGCACGCGCGATGTCACCGACCGGAAGAAATGGGAACGGCGCCAGCGCCTGCTGCTGGGCGAACTGCGCCATCGCGTGGGCAATACCCTGGCGGTAGTGCAGTCACTGGCCCGCCAGACCCTGCGCACGGCCGGGTCCAGCGACCGTTTCGTCGATCTGTTCGAAGGCCGCCTGACCGCGCTGGCCCGGGCGCATACCCTGCTGGTCGATTGCCAATGGGAGGGGGCGGAATTGATAGCCCTGGCCCGCATCCAGCTGGCGGCCTACATCAGCGCCGATCCGCAACGCCTGCGCCTGGTGGGCGCCCACGTCCTGCTGCCGCCCCACCTGGCAACCCCCTTTGGCCTGGTGTTGCACGAACTGGCCACCAACGCCGCCAAGTACGGCGCCCTTTCCGTCGCCGGCGGGCGAGTGGAACTGGCGTGGACCCAGGTGACCCGAGAGGGCCGGCCCTTCCTGACGGTGACCTGGCGGGAATTCGACGGCCCCGCCGTCGTTCCGCCGGAACATCACGGCTTCGGCGGAGTTCTGATTGAACGTGGTATGCCCGGCGCCACCGTGACCCGGCTTTTCGAGCCCACGGGCCTGGTGTGCACCATGGAGATCGACCTTGAGGAGGAAGAGCAGGATGGGGACGACAGCTGATCCCGAACTGCCGCTGGCCGGCACGTGCATCCTGGTCGCGGATGACGAGGTGATGATCGCCATCAACCTGGAGGAGACTTTCCGGGACGCGGGTGCCGATATCCTCAGCGCCGCCACCGTGCCGCAGGCGATCGTCGCCGCCCGCAACCCTCGCCTGACCGCCGCCATCCTGGATGTGCGCCTGGGGCGCGAGACCTCCGAAGCCGTGGCCGACATCCTGACCGAACGGGACATTCCCTTCTTCTTCTACAGCGGTCAGATGCTGTCGCCGAGCATGCAGGCCAAATATCCCGGCGTCCCGGTGTTGACCAAGCCGGTGCGGCAGGACGCTTTCATGGCCACCATGCTGGCCCTGGTGGCCAGGCAGAAGGCGCTGGCCTGACCGGAACCGTCCCGCCCGGGTAAATTTCGCGCCATAAGGCGGAACCCCGCCGTGCCGTCCGGATTGATCCCGCACTCGGGGAACCACCCTCGCTTCAAGTCCGCGGCGCCGGAGAGGTCTTCCCGTTCAATCCGTGATCGACCATGGAAGGGATACCTCATGAAAGCGCTGACCTGGCACGGCAAAGGTGATGTTCGATGCGAGCATGTTCCCGATCCGACGATCGAGCATGCGCGCGACTGCATCATCAAGGTGACGGCCTGTGCCATCTGCGGCTCGGATGTGCACCTTTACGACGGCATTATTCCCTCCATGGAAAGCGGTGACGTGCTGGGCCACGAGACCATGGGCGAGGTCGTCGAGGTCGGCAGCGGTGTCAGCAACCTGAAGGTCGGCGACCGGGTGGTGGTACCCTTCACCATCTCCTGCGGCGAGTGCTTCTTCTGCAAACGCGGCTATTACTCCGCCTGCGAGCGTTCCAACCCCGACAAGGCCAAGGCGACCAAGCTGTGGGGCAACTCCCCAGCGGGGCTGTTCGGTTATTCGCACCTGCTGGGCGGGTACAGCGGCGGCCAGGCGGAGTACCTGCGCGTTCCCTACGCGGATGTCGGCCCCCTGAAGGTTCCGGGCGGCCTGACGGATGAGCAGGCGCTGTTCCTGTCCGACATCTTCCCCACCGGCTACATGGCCGCCGACTTCTGCAACATCCAGCCGGGCGATACCATCGCCATCTGGGGCTGCGGCCCGGTGGGCCAGATGGCAATCCGCAGCGCCTATCTGCTGGGGGCGGAGCGGGTCATCGCCATCGATCACGTGCCGGAGCGGCTGGAACTGGCCCGGCAGGGCGGCGCGATGACCCTGGATTTCAAGGAAGAGGACATCTACGACCGCATCATGGACCTGACCCAGGGCCGGGGCGCCGACGCCTGCATCGACGCGGTGGGGACGGAACCCGACATCGGCAGCGGCTTCGACGCCGTGGTCGACCGCATCAAGGTCGCGACCTTCATGGGAACGGACCGGCCTCACGTGTTGCGCCAGGCCATCATGTGCTGCCGGAACTTCGGCACCGTCTCCATCGTCGGCGTCTATGGCGGCCTGCTGGACAAGATCCCCATGGGTTCCGCCATCAACCGGGGCCTGACCTTCCGCATGGCCCAGACGCCGGTCCAGCGCTACCTGCCCCATCTCCTACGGCGCATCGAGGAGGGGGAGATCGACCCCTCCTTCGTCATCACCCACCGCGCATCGCTGGAGGAGGGGCCGGAGCTCTACAAGACCTTCCGCGACAAGCAGGACGGCTGCATCAAGGTCGTGATGAAGCCCTGACCATCCCATAAGTCAGTCCCCAAGAAGGAGAAACGCCATGGCTGCTTCCCGCGCGCCCATGCGCCTGTTGGCCGTCGTCACCGGTGCCTCGACCGGCATCGGCTATGAACTCGCCAAGCTGTGCGCCCAGAACGGCTTCGACCTGGTGGTCGCCGCCGATGAACCCGAAATCCATGACGCCGCCGACACCTTCCGTGCGCTGGGCGCGCATGTCGAGGCGGTGCAGGCCGATCTGGCCACCCTGGACGGCGTCGATACGCTTTATGCCACCATCCAGGCCCAGGGCCGGCCGGTGGACGCCCTGTTCGCCAATGCCGGCCGGGGCCTGGGCAAGGGCTTCCTGGATCAGAACTTCATCAAGGCCAAGCGGGTGATCGATACCAACGTCACCGGTACCGTGTACCTGATCCACCGGGTAGGCCGCGACATGCGGGCGCTGAATTCCGGCCGCATCCTCATCACCGGATCGATCGCCGGCTTCATCCCGGGCAGCTACCAGGCCGTCTACAACGCCAGCAAGGCCTTCCTGGACAACTTCGCCTACGCCTTGCGCAATGAGCTGGAGGGCACGGGCGTCACCGTCTCCTGCCTCATGCCCGGGCCGACGGACACCGATTTCTTCCGCCGCGCCGAGTTGCTGGATACCGAGGTCGGCACGGCCAAGAAGGACGATCCGGCCAAGGTTGCCCGCGACGGCTTCGACGCCCTGATGAAGGGGGAGGCCGACGTGGTCAGCGGCTGGAAGAACAAGCTGCAGGCGACCCTGGCCAACATCATGCCGGCGGGAATGCTGGCGGACCAGCACCGTGGCATGGCCGCGCCCGGAACAGCCCACAAGCACTGACCCGTCGCTCAACGTGTCAGGTAGTCCAGCGCCAGATAGCCCAGCAGGATCAGCAGCCAGAAGGCGGCCCCCAGCGCCATGATGCGCATGAGGCCGCCTTCGCGGCGTAGCTGCATATAGACCCAGGCGATCAGCGCCGCCTTGGCGGATGCGATGCCCAGGCTGGCCACCAAGCTGGGCGTGCCGGTCAGCACCAGGCTGGCGCCCACGGTCATTCCCAGCAGGGCCAGCAAGGCGGCCCAGACGGCGATCAGGGGGGCCACGACCTTCATCTCAGCGCACCAGGTAGAGGATGGGGTAGAGGAAGACCCAGATGACGTCCACCAGGTGCCAGTAGAGGCCCACCACCTCCACGCCTGTGGCGGCGCGCGGCAGGGCCAGGCTGCGGCGGTGGACGCGCCAGGCCAAGCCGGCCAGCAGAGCCACGCCCACCGTCACGTGCACGGCGTGCAGCGCCGTCGCGACCAGATAGAGGTCCATGAACAGGTGGGCCGCCGGGCTGTCGAATGCCTCGGCCGGGGTGAAGGCCGGCAGCAGCTGTTCACGGATTTCCATCCCGTACTCCGCAGCCTTCAGGGCCAGGAAGCCGAGCCCCAGGCCGGCGGCGGCCAGCAGGCCCGCCACGGTGCCCTTGACCTTGCCCATCTCCGCCGCCGCCACGGCCAGGGCCACCGCCAGGCTGGAGGTCAGCAGCAACACGGTGTTGGCCGCCCCGATGCCGTAGTGCAGGCGGCGGGACGCGGCCGCCACCTCCTGCGGGTGCAGCAGGCGCAGGGCCAGCGCCACGGCGAACAGCCCGCCGAACAGCATGATCTCGCTGGCGAGGAACAGGTACATGCCCATCAGCGTGGTGTCGCGCTGCCGGCTGGGGGCGGCGTCAGCCATGGGCGCCCTCCCGCTTGGTGTCCGGCTCCACCGGGTACTGGTAGGGCGGTCCATCCACGGTGGGCAATTCATGGAAGTTGTGCTGGGGCGGGGGCGAGGGCACGGTCCATTCCAGCCCGGTGGCCCCCCAGGGATTGGGCGGCGCCTTTTCCCCATGCCGCAGGGAATAGAGCAGGTAGGTGAAGGGCAGCAGATAGGCCAGGCCCAGCACGCTGGCCCCGGCCGACGACAGGACGTGCAGCGTCTGGAACTCCGCCGGATAGACGTGGTAGCGCCGGGGCATGCCCAGATAGCCCAGGATGAACTGGGGGAAGAAGGTCAGGTTGAAGCCCAGGAAGATGAAGATGGCCGACAGGCGCCCCCACACCAGGGGCAGCCAGCGGCCCATCATCTTGGGCCACCAGTAATGCAGGGCGCCGAAGTAGGCGGACACCGTGCCGCCCACCATGATGTAGTGGAAGTGGGCGATGACGAAATAGGTGTCGTGCACATGCACGTCCACCGCCAGCATGGCCAGGATCAGGCCGGTCATGCCGCCCACCACGAACAGGCCGATGAAGCTCATGGCGAACAGGAAGGGAGGGTCCAGGGCGATGTGGCCCTTATACAGGGTGGCCGTCCAGTTATAGACCTTGATGCCCGAGGGCACCGCCACCGCCAGGCTGAGGAAGCTGAAGACGGCGCTGGCGTACATGGATTGCCCCGCCACGAACATGTGGTGGCCCCAGACCAGGAAGCCGATGATGGCGATGGCGATGGAGGATCCGGCCACGAAGCGGTAACCGAACACCGGCTTGCGCGCCGCCGTGGACACCAGCTCGCTGATCACCCCCAGGGCCGGCAGCACCATGATGTAGACCGCCGGATGGCTGTAGAACCAGAACAGGTGTTGGTACAGCAGCGGGTCGCCGCCCAGCGCCGGGTTGAAGACGCCGACGCCGAACAGCCGCTCCGCCGCGATCAGCACCAGGGTGATGGACAGGACCGGTGTCGCCAGCACCAGGATCAGCGAGGTGGCGTAGATCGACCACACGAACAGCGGCAGCCGGCCCCAGGTCATGCCGGGGCAGCGCAGCCGGTGCACCGTGACGATGAAGTTGAGGCCCGTGAGGATGGAAGAGAACCCCACCACGAAGATGGCGGTGGCGGCCAGGATGACGTTGCCGTTGGCGAACATGGAGGATAGCGGGGTGTAGAAGGTCCAGCCCGTGTCCACCCCACCCAGCACCAGCACCGCCAGGGTGAACAGCCCGCCCAGCATATAGATGTACCAGCTGAGCAGGTTCAGCCGCGGAAAGGCCAGGTCCCGTGCCCCGATCATCAGCGGCACCAGGAAATTACCGAAGGTGTTGGGGATGGACGGGATCAGGAAGAACCACACCATGATGACGCCATGCAGGGTGAAGGCGCGGTTGTAGCCTTCGTTGCTCATCAGGTCGGGCTCGGGCGTCAGCAGATCGATGCGGATCAGCGCCGCCGCCGCCCCACCCACGAAAAAGAAGAAGGTAATGGACAGGAAATAAAGGATGGCGATGCGCTTGTGGTCCGTGGTCAACAGCCAGGACTTCAGGCTGTGGCCATGCTCCAGGTAGCTGAGCTCGGTCATGGCGGTCCCCCGTCGTCGCGATCCTTCGTGGGTGGTGGCGCGTTCGCCAGGGACTTGATGTAGGCCACCAGCTTCAGCACGTCGTCCTCCCCCAGCACGTTCTGGAAGGTGGGCATGATGGCGGGATAGCCCGCCGCCACCTGGGCCTGGGGCAGCAGGATGCTGTCGCGCAGGTATTGCTCGTCCGCTGTCACCACGCTGCCGTCGGCCAGCGGCACCGGCCGCCCGTACAGCCCTTCCAGCGGCGGGGCGTGGACGGTGCTGGCCGCACCATGGCAGCCGCTGCAGCCCCTGGTGCGGAACAGAACGGCCCCTTGCGCCGCCAGCGAACCGTCGGTGCCCATACCCTCCAGCCAGCGGCCATAGTCGGCCGGCGTCTGCACCACCAGCCGGCCGCCCATGACGGCATGGTCGGCGCCGCAGAACTGGGCGCAGACCAGGGCGTAGCTGCCGGGCGTGTCGGCGGTGAACCACAGGCGGGTGTACCGGCCCGGCACCACGTCCTGTTTCAGGCGCAGCGCGGGCACGAACAGGCTGTGGATGACGTCCTGGGAGGCCAGGGTGACCACCACCGGGCGGCCCGCGGGTACGTGCAACTCGTTGATTTCCGCCTGGCCGCCCGGGTGCTGGAACTTCCACATCCACTGCTTGCCCACGGCGTTGATGGCCAGCGCCTCGGCCGGCGGCTGGTAGAGGTCGATGTACAGGCGGGTGGACCAGACATAGAAGGCCAGGGTGGCCAGGAAGGGGATGGCGGCCCACGACACCTCCAGCCAGACGCTGCGGTTCGCGGCATGGGTGCGGTCGGCCGGCTTGCCCCGCCGGTACTTCACTGCGAACCAGGGAATCAGGATGAACACCGGCGCCGACAGCAATACGGCCAGGGTCGCCAACCCCAGGAACAGCGTGTCCACCTGGTGCGCATGGTGTGAGGCCTGGCCGCCCCAGAAGGTCAGCAGCCGGTTCATGACTTCACCAGGCGGCGGTCGCGCCACAGGGACCAGGCGATCCAGCCCCCGCCGCCCAGCGCCACCAGCGCGCCGAGGGTGCGCAGCAGGGTCCAGACCAGGGGCCCGTTACGCCCGGTCATGGGATCGTAGTGGAAGCACAGCAGCAGGATGCGCTGGCCCCAGTCGCCAGCCCGGCCCTGTGCCGCCTCGTCCAGCGCCCGTTCCAGCGCGTCGGGTGCGGGCGACAGGCCATAGAGCCAATGGTTCAGCGTTCCATCAGGACGCAGGACAGCCACCGCCGCTACATGGGCGTACTGCCCGATGCGGTCATCCCAGGCGTAGCGGTAGCCCAGGGCGTCCGTCACCGCCCGGATTTGCTCACGTGTGCCGGTCAGGGCGTGGATGCCGTCGGCGGGCAGCGCCGGGAAGGCGCGGCGCAGGTCGGCCAGGTCGGCGGCGGCCTCGGCCGGCCCCTCGCGCGGGTCGATACCGAAGGCCACCAGGGTGAAGTCGCGGCCGGGGCGCAGCCTCTGCGCCAGGATGGCCTGGGCCAGGCCCGCCAGGGTGACGCCGCAGATGTTGGGACAGCGATGCAGGACCGGGACCAGGACCAGCGGCTTGCCGTCCGCCAGTCCGCCCAGGCTGACCGCCCGGCCGTCGGCCTCGCGGAAGGTGCCATCCAGGGGGATGCGGGCGCCCAGCCGCGGGTCGATGCCCGCCGCCTGGAAGGGGGCGAAAGCCGCCAGCCAGAACGCGGCGGCGATCAGGGCCAGGGTACGCCTCATTCCGGCGCCCCCGTGTCCTTGTCGTCCGGATCCGGCCATCCCTTCCTCGCCAGCAAATCCATGGCCCGATCGATGGGGATGACGGCGCGTCCGGCGTCGCGGTCGGCCCAGCCATAGCGGGTGAGATCGGCCTGGGCCCGCGCCCGTACCCGGGCGCCGCCCAGGTATGGCACTTCATCCAGGGGGGCGCCCGCCACGGGCGGCGGGGCAGTGACTGGCGTCGGCCCCCGGCCGTGGCCCAGCAGATGGACCAGCCCGGCCACGATGCCCAGCGCCACGGCGATGGAGGCCACCAGGCCCGCCGCCGACCACAGCACGACGCGGGGGGACATGTCGCGCGCCTCGGGGGCCCGGGTTTCCGGCGTCCGGCTCATACCCGCACCTCCCGCCAGCGCAGGCCGACCCAACTGAGCAAGCCCATTCCCAGCAACGCCAGAACGCCGGCGACCGCCGCGGGCCCCTGGCCGCGGGGCAGGTCGGGCAGCACCAGCCAGGCCGTTTCCAGCACCTTGCCCAGCAGCACGACGGGCGCCATGCGGGCCAGGGCCAGGCGGCTGTGGCGGATGGGCGGGAAGAACAGCAGGAACAGGGGCAGCAGGCCCAGCACGGCCACGGCGTACTCCACCACGGCCCACGCGCCCTCACCACGCCGCTGGTACCAGCGCACGCCCGGCGCCAGGTCCGTGGACCAGCTGATGAAATAGTGCATGAAGGCGAGGTAGGCCCACAGCAGCAGGGCCGTCAGCCATACCCCCGCCAGCACCCCCGCTGGCGCCGTCTTGTCCGCCATCACCCGCAGGGGAATCAGCACGGCCAGTGCCGTCACCATCTGGATGGACAGGATGTAGAGCCCGAAGCCGGAGGAATGGAATTCCGGATCCAGCGACATCAGCCAGTCGGTGGCCACCAGATCCTGGAAGGGAACCAGCAGGATGAGGGTGAAGATGGCCATCGGCACCGCCGGCCGCCGCCGCATCAGCCCCCAGGCCAGCAGGCCCGCCAGGGCGAAAAACAGCACGCCGCGCAGCCGGAAGGGCCAGGACGACAGGTACCAGCCGCGAAAGCCCGCCATGACCTCATCCGCCCAAGGGTACAGCACACGCGGCGCGATCAGCAGGGGCAGCAGGGCCAGCGCCGCCAAGGCCAGCAGGGGCAGGGCGGCTTCCGCCCCCGGCGCCAGACCCTGGCGCCAGACGCCGGGGATGAGGCGCATCATGGCCAGCAGGATCAGCGCCGCGATGGGCAGCCCGCTCCAGAAGGCGAAGGCCGCCAGCCATCCGCCGAGCGCCACGGCGGGCTCCACCGCCGCATAGGCCAGCACGGCGCCGCATAGGAGCAGGCCGCAGACGGCCGGGAAATAGCGGCGGGCGGTCAAGGCGGCCCCCCATCCAGCTTGGCCCCACCCAGCTTGGCCCCGTAGAGCTTGGCCCTGTCCGTGGCCTCCAGCGCATCCGCCGGCGCGTCGCGGCGGAGTTGCAGGGCGCGGATGTAGGCGGCGATGGCCCAGCGGTCGGCGGGGGCCACCCGGTCGGCGTAGCTGTACATGACGCCGTGGCCGCTGGTGATGACCTCCACGAAATAGCGGGACGGCGCCTGCACCAGGCGCGGCTCATGCAGGCTGGGCGGGGCCGGGAAGCCCCGTGCCGGCACGGCGCCGTGGCCGGTGCCGGCGACGTCATGGCAGGGGCTGCAATAGATGTCATAGCGCTGGCGCCCGCGTGCCAGCAGCGCAGCACTCATGGCCGGGCGCCGGTCCAAGGCGGCGGCGCGGGCGGGGTCGTCCTGCGCCACCGCGCCGGCCGGCGGGGCCTGCATCGCCTTGCCATCGGGGAACAGCCGGCCCGGCCCCGCCGCCTGGTAGCGGGGCTGGTGGGTCATCTCATCACAGCCGACAAGCAGGATGATCAGGACCGCGCACAGGGCCAACAGCAGCAGGTATCTCATTCCGGCCCCTCCGTCTGCGGCACGTCCACCACCCGCACGGGCGCCAGATCGCTGAGGAACCGGGCGGCCTCGCCAAACCGGGCGTCCTCGCCCAGGATCACCAGGAAGAACTTGTCGGTACTGGCCAGGTGGAAATCCGGCACCCCGAACACCGGGTGGTGCAGGCGGGGCAGGCGGTTCAGCACCAGCATGCCAAGGATGGCGCTGAGCACGGCGCCCAGCACCGTCAGCTCGAAGGTGATCAGCAGCGTGGCGGGAGGGGCCACCAGCGGCCGGCCGCCCACGGGAATGGGATAATCCAGGTTGCTCCACACCTGCAGGCCGAAGCCGGCGGCGGCACCCATAACGCCGCCGGCCAGGGTCAGCCAGGGGACGCGGTTGTCCTGGATGCCCAAGGCCTCCGTCAGGTCGGCCACGGGGAAGGGGGTATAGGCGTCCAGCCGACGGAAGCCGGCGTTCCTTGCCCGTTTCACGGCGTCCACCAGGTGTTCAGCGTCGTCGAATTCCGCCATCACGCCGAAGGGCGGCAGGGGGGCCTTACGCTCCGGCATGGCCACCTCCCTTCTCTTCACTTTCCTCGAACATCGCCTCCTTCACCTCGAAGGCGGAGATGACGGGCAGGAACCGGACGAACAGCAGGAAGGGCACCAGGAACACGCCCAGCATGCCGGCGAACAGCGCCACCTCCCAGAAGCTGGGGGTGTAGGGCCGCCAGCTGGATGGGACCCAGCTGTGATGCAGGCTGGTGGCCAGCAGCATGAAGCGTTCGCACCACATGCCCACCATGGCGGAAAAGCCGATGAGGAACAGGGCCAGCGGGTGCCGCCGCACACCCCGCCACCACAACAGCTGCAGCGGAACGAAGTTGGCGATGACGGCGCCCCAATAGCTCCAGGCGAACGGCCCGGTCAGCCGGTCGGCCAGCAGGGACAGCTCCGGCTTTTCCCCGCCATAAAGGGCGTCGAACACTTCCGCCGCGTAGCCGTAGGCGGTCATCAGGCCGGTGGCCAGCAGCAGGCGGCCCAGCATGTCCAGGTGCAGGGGCCGCACCAGATCCTGCAACCCCAGGGCGCCGCGCAGCACCACCGCGATCATCGAGACGACGGCGAAGCCGGAGAAGGCGGCGCCCAGCACGAAATAAGGCGGAAAGACCGTGGAACTCCATCCCGGCACCGGCCCGGCCGCCAGCAACAGCGAGATTTCCGAATGCACGGAAACCACCAGCGGCACTGCGATCGCCGCCGTCAGGCGATAGGCCTGGCCCCAGCGCGCCCAGTGCCGGGCGGACCCGCGCCAGCCCAGGGCGCCCAGCCCGTACAGCACCTGAGCCAGGCGGCTGCGGGCCCTGTCCCGCGTGGCCGCCAGGTCCGGCACGATGCCAATGTACCAGAACAGGGCGGAGACGGTCAGGTAGGTCAGGACGGCGAAGAAGTCCCAGGTCAGCGGGCTTTTGAACTGCGGCCACAGCGTCATGCTGTTGGGATAGGGGGCCACCCAGTAGAACAGCCAGGGCCGGCCCAGATGCATCAGCGGATAAAGGCCGGCGCAGACCACGGCAAACAGGGTCATCGCCTCCGCGAAACGGTTGAGCGAATTGCGCCAGTGGACGTTCAGCAACAACAGCATGGCCGAGATCAGGGTGCCGGCATGGCCAATGCCTAAGAACCAGATGTAGTTGATGATGTCGAAGCCCCAGTTGACGGGGATATTCAGGCCCCACACGCCCACGCCGTTCCACAGCAGGACGCCCAGCGCCGTGAAGAAGAGGGCCAGCAGGCCGCAGGCGGGCAGGAAGCACAGCCACCAGGCGCGTGGCCGGGGATAGTGCAGGGGGATGCCCGTCACCTCCGCCGTCACGTGAGCGTAGGCGGCGGCCCGTCGGGTGTCTGTCGCGTCCCTCATGCGGGGCCCCCGTCCTTATCCATGGGGGCGGGCTCGATGCGGGCGAGGTAGGTGGTGCGCGGCCGCGTCCCGGCCTCGGGCACCAGGCTGTAATTGCGGGGACTGGCCTTTTGGCGGCTGACGGCGGAGTTGGGGTCGGTGACATCCCCGAAGGTGATGGCCTGGGTGGGGCAGGCCTGCTGGCAGGCGGGCACGATGGCGCCGTCCGGGATGGCCTCCCCTTTCAGCTTGGCCTGGATGCGCGCGGCGCTGATGCGCTGGACGCAATAGGTGCACTTTTCCATGACGCCGCGCTGGCGCACGGTTACGTCCGGGTTGCGCTGGGCCTTCACGGACTCAGGCGCGTCGGCGGTATAGTCGTACCAGTTGAAGCGCCGCACCTTGTAAGGGCAGTAGGACGAGCAGGTGCGGGTCCCGATGCAGCGGTTGTAGACCTGCAGGTTCAGGCCATCGTGGCTGTGCACCGCCGCGTTGACGGGGCAGCCCATCTCACACGGTGCCTGTTCGCAGTGCATGCAGGGCACAGGCTGGAAATAGGTGGCAGGCGCCGCCGCGTCGCCCGCGTGGTAGCTGTCGACGCGCAGCCAATGCATCTCCCGCCCCATGGCCACCAGTTCCGCCCCCACCATGGGCACGTTATTCTCCGCCACGCAGGCGACGACGCAGGCGTTGCAGCCGATGCACAGGTCCAGGTCGATGGCCATGCCCCAGGACGGACGCTCACGCGGCGCATCGGGGTAGAAGCTGGGCGTGGGCTCTTCATGCGGCACCACAGGGTGGTCTGCCGGCACCGTGCGCACGAAGTCCTCGCCCTCCATGGCGTGGTGGCGCTGGGTGCTGGCGATGTCCAGCCGCCGGCCCGTGGCCTCCAGCGCCACCGGTTCCGGTATCAGGGGGCCCAGTGCCAGGGGATAGGCGTCGTGGCCCAGGCCATCCGCCGTCTGGCCGGGCAGGCGCCGGCCATAGCCCAGCGTCAGGGTGATGGTCAGCGCCTGTTGCCCCGGCAGGATCCAGGCGGGACCTGTGATGCTGGCGCCGCCCGCCGTCACGCGTACCTCATCGCCATTTCTCAGGCCGCGCTCGGCCGCCAGCTGGGGGCTGATGTGCACGACATTGCCCCAGGTGACCTTGGTCAGCGGTTTGGGCGTTTCCTGCAGCCAGGCGTTGTTGGCGGACGCGCCGTCCCACAGGGTGGGGTCCGGCCGGACCAGCAGAGTCAGGCCGCCTGTTGTTGCCGCATCGGCGGGCGCGGGTAGGTTGGCGGGGAACTCGGCGGGCTGGGGCGTCACCCAAGCCGGGGCGCTGTCGGGAATGAAACCGCGCACCAGCGCGTCAGTCCAGCGCCGCTCAAAGTCATCGCCCCAGGCGGGACGCCAGGTGGCCTGCACCACCTCCCGGTCGGCGGCGTCGCCGCCCATCAGGCCATCCAGCAGGGCGTGGCGCCCACGCACGTCGTAAAACGGGCGCACCAGGGGCTGGATCAGGCTGACGGTGCCGTCCACGGCGCGCGCATCGCCCCAGCTTTCCAGATCATGGGCCAGGGACGCATGCCAGTGGCAGGCCGCGGCGGTTTCGTCCACCAGCGTGCCGGCATGCAGGCTGAAGGGCACCCGGGCCAGGGCGTCACGGAAGGCGGCGGCCTCGCGGGCGGCGTAGGCCGGGTTTGCGTCCAGGACCAGCAGGGCGCGCACCTGGCCTTCGGCCATGTCCCGCAACAGGTCATGCCATGGCGCGGCTGTCGCCACCAGCGGCCCGGTGAAGCGCAGGCAGCCGCCCAGCGCGCCCAGCCGGGTACTGAGGTGCAAGGCCTGGGCCTGCAGCGCCGGATCGTGCCAGGCCCCCACGGTGATCAATGAACGGCCGGGATGGGCCAGCAGCGCCGCCCTGGCCTCATCCGCCCAACGGGCTTCCTGAGGGCTCAAGTCCGCCGCCTCACCGCCCAGGGCCTGCATCAGGGCCGACAGCCGCTGCACCCCGGCCACCAGCCGCAGGTCAGCACGGGCGCCGGTCAGGGTGGGGGTCGGTTCCGCCACGAACAGCCGGCACGGACCCTGGCCGGTCTGGCCTGCCAAGCGCCGTCGCGCCCAGCGCCGGGCCAGCGTGGCCTGGGCGGGGCCCGGACCCAGCGGGTCGTCATCCAGGCACACCACCACGTCCGCCTGATCCAGCAAAGGGTGTGCCTGCAAGGGCTGGCCGAAGGCCAGCCGCGCCGCCTCCAGCCGCGAGGCGTCACCCATCGGGTCCAGCACATGCCAGCGTGCCTGGGGCCAGCGTTGGGCCAAAGCCGTGATCTGGCGGACCAGCGTCGGTGAGGTGGTGGGGCCGGTCAGCAGGCGCAGGCCCTCACCCTGGCTGGCGTCCGCCGCCCGCGCCATCCCGTTCAGCGCGGTATCCAATGCGGCCCAGGTCGTGGGCTGGTTGCTGTGGCGGGGACCCTGCGAGCGGTCGGGATCGTAAAGATCCAGCAGGGCCGCCTGGGTGAACAGGTCGGTGCCGCCGCCGGTGGCGGGGTGGCTGGCGTTGCCCTCCAGCTTCACCGGCCGCCCGCTGTGGGTCTTGCCCAGAACTGGCTGGGCATAACCGCCCAGGCGCACGGCGGTAGCGTAGTGGCGTGCGACGCCCGGCAGGTCGCCCTCCGGTGCCGTGACATAGGGCAGGGCCGTCTCATCCGGCCGGCCGTCGCAGCCCGTCAGGCCCGCCAGCGCCAGGCTGGCGGCCACGGCCTTCAGCGCGGCGCGGCGGTTCAGGCCGGCGGGCGCCAGCGACGGCAACAGGGCCGGGAACTCAGCCGCCAGCAGGTCACGGAAGGCGGCAGTGTCGGCCAGATCCTCCAGGCTGCGCCAGAGGCCGCTGCCGGTACGGCCGCTGAGGGCCTGGATGACGGTGTCTCGCGCCGTGCGGTCCATGGGCATCACCGGTGGCACAGGGTGCAGTCGGTCATGCGCTCGGGCTTGATCCCGAGCAGCGCCGCCTGGTGGGGGCCGTAGTCGGCGTGGCCCTCGCGGTCCCAGGCGCGCCAGTCCATGCGCGTCACCTGGTCGGGCGGGCGCAGGTGCGGTCCGGGGTCGCGGTGGCAGTCCAGGCACCAGCGCATCTGGAAGGGCTGGGCCCGCATCATCAGGGGCATCTGGTCCACCCGCCCGTGGCAGGTGACGCAAGGCACCCCGCGTGCCACATGGATGCTGTGGTTGAAATAGACGTAGTCCGGCAGGCGGGCCACCCGCTGCCAACGGATGGGCGTGCCGGTGGCGAGGCTGTCGCGCACCGGTGCCAGGGCGGGGGCGCTGGTCCACAGCTGGGAATGGCAGGTCATGCAGGTGTGGGTGGCGGGGAACCCTGCATGCGGCCCCGTCTCCACCGTCGTGTGGCAATAGCGGCAGTCGATGCCGACATCGCCCACATGATGTTTGTGGCTGAAAGGTACCGGCTGGTCCCGCACCCACCCCACGGCGGTGATATAGCTGGATCCAATGGCCCCATCCCACAGCAAGCCCGTGACCAAGACGCCCATCGCCGCCAGCAACACGCCGGCGCGCAGCCAGGTATCGGCGGATGCCGTGAAGATCTGGGGCATGGGGCGGGGATCCCCCTTATTCGGGTGTTGGGCTTCGGGACCTGAGCTGAACGAAGGGGAGCTGAACCGAGCCGCCCCCTGAACCGGTGCCCGGCCGGTTTGGTTCCAGACCTGCGGCGTCCTGTCGCGCCCACGGAAGGACGAGGCTTTGGCGCGGCAAGAACAAGCATTGGCCTGCTGGTCCTGGCGCTGCTGTAGTACGCGCATCCCTGCTGCCTGCTTCGCTGCCGGCGGGTGACCTGAGGCCGGAACCGGCCGTCCCCCTCGCCGGTTGTGCGGCTTTCCCCGCTGCGATGGACGCCATGCCGGATCCCACCCAACCTCGCGAAGGTACCCCCAGCCCCAGGCTGGAGGAGGCGGAGTTCCGCCGCCGCTTCCTGGCGCCCTTCCAGGATCCGGCCTTCGACGCCCTGGGCGGGGAGCTGGACCGCATCGCCGCCGCGGCCTGGGACGCCTACAGTCACCAGCGCAAAAGCCCGCGCACCCGCAAGGCCGGCCCCGGCTTCCATGATCCCGGCTATGAGCTGGCGACCGACTGGATCGCGGCCCGTGAGGCAATCGAGGCGGCCCAGGCGCAGCACGACGATGCCACCGGCCCCAACCGCTTCCTGCTGATCAGCGGCTCATCGCGCAGCGAGCACACCTGCCCGGGGGAAATGTCCAAGTCACACCGCCTGGTGGATTTGGCGCGATCGGTGCTGGAGGCAGGCCCGGACACGGTGGTGGAGGTGCTGGAACTGCATCGCCTGGCCGCGGAGTACGGCCGCCGCATCCACCCCTGCAAGGCGTGCTTCTCCACCGCCGCCCCGCTCTGCCACTGGCCCTGTTCCTGCTACCCCAACTATTCCCTCGGGCAGGCCCAGGACTGGATGAACGAGATCTACCCCATGTGGGTGCGGGCCCATGGGGTGATGATCGTGACGCCGGTCAATTGGTACCAGTGTCCTCACCGGTGAAACTCATGATGGACCGCCTGGTTTGCGCCGACGGCGGCAATCCCGACCCGACCCTGACCCAGGGCAAGGACGCCCAGCGGGCCAAGGCGGTGGAGCTGGCGGGTTGGGACTATCCCCGCCACCTGGCCGGCCGTCTGTATTCCGTCATCGTCCATGGCGATGTGGAAGGGGCGGAAAATGTCAGGCGCAGCCTGTCGGACTGGCTGCGCTTCATGCGGCTGGTGCCCGCAGGGCCCCAGGCGGAGCTGGACCGCTACATCGGTTATTGGAAGCCCTACGCCACCAACCACCAGGAGCTGGACGCGGACGAGGCCGTGCAGGAAGAGGTGCGCAACGCCGCCCGCACCCTGGGCGAGGCCGTGAGGGCCACGCGCCAGGGGCATCAGGTCGCCGCCGGCCACGATCTACGCCCCCCGCGTCAGAAGTAGACGGCCCAAAAGCCGACACTGTTGGCGCTTAACCGTTTGTTCAAGGATTTGTCCTAATTCTCACGCTAGGGATTAACCACTACGGCTAGCCATTGCGGGATGGTGGCCGTGGTGCGGGGCGCGGTTTCGTCGGGTGCGGGACCGGACGCCCCTAGGACCGTGAGGGGAGACGTCCGATGACCATACGCAAGTTGATCGCATCATGTCTGGGTGGCGTCGCCGTCCTGATGCTGGTGCTGGGCGCCGTGGTGGCGGTGGAGCAATGGCGGGTGGCGGCCGCGGCGGCGGACGCCCAAGGTCTGGCCCGCGTGATGGCGGCGCTGACCCGCATGACGGAGAACCTGGCGGTCGAGCGTGGCCCCACGCTGGTGGCGCTGGGCAGTGCCGATCCGGCGACGCTGGCCCCGATGAAGGAGCAGCGCGCCAAGTCCGATGCCGTGCGTAAGGCCCTGGCCGATCTGCTGGCCACCGAGAATTTCGATACCAAGGACAGCTTGAAGACGGTCATGTCCACGCTGGACGGCCGGCTGGCCACCCAGCGCGGCATCGTCGACGCCCTGGTGGCCAAGCCGGTGGCGGACCGTCCGGCGGCCGAGGTCGATACCTATGTCAAGGGCATGTTCGCCATCATGGCGGACCTTGGCGCCGAATTGAACGCCACCAGCCGGTCGCTGCTGCAGCGCGCGCCGGAGGCAGGGCACTATGCCAACATTGCCGTGATGGCCTGGTCGTACCGCGACTATGCCGGACGCCAATCCTCCATGCTGTTGCAGGCCCTGAACAGCGGCAAGCCCATGAGCCCGCAGGCCATGCGCGACGTTCAGATCATGCAGGGGCATCTGGACGACCTGGAAGGGCGGCTGGACGGCCAATTGGCCCTGGCCGGCACGCCCGACAGCCTGGTAAAGGCGGCGGAGGCGGCGCGCCAGGGCTACAAGGGCATCTTCGGCGCCATGCGCGCCAAGGTGCTGGAGGCCAGCGCCGCTGGCACACCCTATCCCGTCGACGTCACGGAATACCGCAAGACCAGCGTGCCCCAACTGGCCGGCATCCTGGGCATCCGCGACGCCGCCATCGCCGAGGCGACCCGCCTGGCCGACGAGCAGCATGCCAGCGCCAGCCGGGCCCTGCTGCTGGTCACCCTGCTGCTGCTGGCCGCCGGTGGCGTGCTGGGGGGCATCGTCTGGCTGGTCGGCCGCCGGGTCACCGGCCCGCTGTCGGTGTTGACGCAGGTGGTGATGAAAATTGCCGGCGGCGACCATGACCTGGCCGTCCCCTTGACGGAACGCCGCGATGAGATCGGGGAGATGGCGGGCGCCATCTCGACCTTGCGGGTCAATGCCAAGGAGGCCGACATCCTGGCCGATCGCCAGCGGGAGGAGGAGGCCGCCAAGGAACAGCGCCGCCTGCGCCTGGAGGCGGCGACCCGGGAATTCGCCACCTCCATCGACCAGGTGGTGGAGGGTTTCTCCGGGGCCGAACGCTCGCTGCGCGGGGCGGCGGACAGCCTGACCCTCTCGGCTGGCGACACCATCAGCCTGTCCAATACCGTGGCCGGCGCCGCCGAGGAGACCTCCGCCAACGTGCAGACGGTGGCGGCGGCGGCCGAGGAACTGAACCAGTCCATCAGCGAGATCGCCCGCCAGATGGTGGGTGCCACCACCACCTCCGAGGCGGCGGTGCGCGAGGCCTCGACCACCAAGCAGTCCATTGACGGCCTGGTCGGCGCGGCCCAGCGCATCGGCGACGTGGTGAAACTGATCACCGACATCGCCAGCCAGACCAACCTGCTGGCCCTGAACGCCACCATCGAGGCGGCGCGCGCCGGTGAAGCCGGCAAGGGCTTCGCCGTCGTGGCCAGCGAGGTCAAGGCCCTGGCCAACCAGACGGCCAAGGCGACGGAGGAGATCCAGGCCCAGGTGGGCGCCATTCAGGGAGAGACGGCGCGCGCCGCCGCTGCCATCGACGGCATCACCGCCACCATCGCCAGCATGAGCCAGATCACCACCGGCGTCGCCTCGGCGGTGGAGGAGCAGGGGGCGGCCACACGGGAAATCGCCCGCAACGTTCAGCAGGCCAGTGTCGGTACGCAGGAGGTGTCGTCCAACATCACCGGCGTACGCACCGCCGCCGACGAGACGGGCAGCGCCGCACGCAGCGTGCTCAGCTCCTCCGACGTGCTGGGCCGCGAGGCCGATACCCTGCGCTCGGTGGTCAGCGGCTTCGTCGCCACCATCAAGGCGGCGTGACGGCAGCAGGGGATTGGGCAGGGGCGTCGCCGCCAACCGCGGCGGCCCCCTGTCCAGCCCGCGCCATAAGCAGGGCCGCCGCCAGGCTGAAGCCATAGCCCCAGAGCAGCCAGGCGCCGGCCAGGCGGCTGACGGTATCGTCGGGCCCGTAAACCCGGGGGAACCAGTTCAGGACCAGGCCGTCGGCGACCATGACCACGGCGCCCACCAGACCCACGCCCGCCATCAGCTGTTCCGGTGCCAATCCCGCCAGCCGCCGGATAAGGTACACGGCGGTCCAGGCGACCGAGACGGTACTGGCGAAGTTCAGCGGATTCCAGAAGGGATCGGTCAGAAGCTGGGGCAGGCCGCGCAGGTAGGCCAGCGCCGACAGCCAGAACACACCCCCCAGCACGACCAGAATAGCGGCCTGTCGTCCCGTCAACATCCCATCACCCCCTTACATCACGTGCATTCGCTTGAGAATACGCGCGAGCGGGCCGGTCAGCTCACCCCCATTTCAATGGACAGGCGGATCAGGTCGGCGGTGCGGGCCACGCCCAGCTTGGCCTTGATGGCGGTGCAGGTGTTGGCGATGGTCTTATAACCCACGCCCAACTCGCTGGCGATTTCCGCCAGCGCCCGGCCTTCGCCCAGCAGGCGCAGGATTTCCAGGTCGCGTTCCGTCAGGCGCTGCGCCGGGTGGCTGGCGGGCATGCCGTGCACCGCCAGTTCCTGGGCGATCTCATTCTCCACATAGCGGCCGCCCTCGGCCAGACGGCGGATGGCGGCCAGCAGCTCATCCGGGTCGGCGTTCTTGCTCATGTAACCCTTGGCGCCCGCCGCCAGCGCGCGCGAGGCGTACAGCGCCTCGGCATGCATGCTGAACACCAGGACGCGGGCCGTGGGATCCTCGATCAGCAGGCGCTGCAGCAGCTCCAGCCCGCCCACGCCGGGCAGGTTCAGGTCCAGCAGCACAATGTCCGGCCGGTCCTCGCGATAGCGGGTCAGGGCGTCGCGGCCCGTGGCGGCCTCGGCGATTGTGGTGTCGGGCAGGGGGGCCAGCAGGCGCCGCAGGCCGGAGCGCACGATGGCATGGTCGTCGACAAGCAATAGCTTCATGGGGCCGTCATTCCTGATGCCGTCATCCTGATCACGCCGCTTCCGGGGTCGCCAAGGCCGATATGCCGGTGGCCGAAGGCAGCACGGCGTGGACACGCACGCCACCTTCCGGCCGGTTGGCCACCGTCAGGCTGCCGCCCAGGGCTGCCACCCGTTCCGCCATGCCGCGCAGGCCATAGCCTGTACTGGGCGGCGCGCCCGCCGGCAGTCCGTCACCGTCATCCGCGATGTCGATGGTGATACCGCCGGCGGAGGACGCCACGCCAACGCTGACGGCCCGGGGCCGGCCGTGGCGGATGGCGTTGCTCAGACTTTCCTGCACCACCCGGTAGATCGCGGTGTCCCCCGCCTCACCCAGGTGCGGGCCAGGCGCCACGGTGACGGCGATGGCCACGTCCGGCCGGCGCGCGCGCCAGAAGGCCGCCAGGTTCTCCAGGGCAGCCCTCAGGCCCAGGTCGCTGAGGCCCGGCGGGCGCAGGCGGGCCAGGATGGCCTTCACCTCTTGCTGCACATGGGTCACCGCCTCGCGGGCGGAGCGGGCCTGGTCGCGCATCGCGGCGTCACCCGCCCGTTCCGCCGCCGCCATCAAGGCGGTGACGTCAACATTGATGGCGAAGAGATAGGGGCCGACCTCGTCATGCAGGTCGCGGGCGAGATCCGCGCGCTCCTCCTCCTGGATGGTCTGCAGTTGTTCGTGCAGGCGGCGGTTGCGCGCCTCCGCCGCCGCCAGGCGCTCGATCATGCGGTTGAAGCCCACAGCCAGGCGGCGCAGTTCCGGCGGGCCCGCCTCCGCCACCGGCCGCGCTGTCTCCATGCCAGTTTCCGCCACCTGGGCAAAGGCCTTGGACAGCCGGTCGACGGAGCGCAGGGCCCGGCCCAGCGTCCAATAGACCATGGGCAGGGCAAGCGCGCTGAACAGCATCATCATGACGGCGTCATCGCCCAGTTCGCCCCACACCTCGGACACCTCGCCTGAGGGATCGGTTTCGAGGCGCAGCCACAGGCCCTGGCCGGAAAAGCCGGGCAGGGGCACCTCCGCGCTCAATTGCGGCACGTCCAGCGACCGCACGAACCAGGCGGGGGCCGGATGGTCGGGCACGGCCAGGCGGGAGCTGGCGACCACCCCGCCGCCCGGCTGGCGCAGGCTGACCCTCAGGTGACGGTCGCCGTTGAAGGCGCCAACCAGCCGGGTCAGCATGACCGTGATGTCCTCGTCACTGCGGTCCTGCGGCGCCGGTCGACCGGCCAGATGGGCCAGCGCGCTGCCGACCGTGTGCTGGCCCACGGACAGGGCCGCCTCCATCTCCGTGCGGACGGACCGCTCCGCCCGCAGCCAGGCGGCGGCCCCGCCGGTGGCCAGGCTGACCAGCAACAACAGGGCGATGCTCAGGACCAGTCGGATGCGTAGCGACATGAGGTTGGTTCCCCAGTGCCAGTGGCCGGTACCAGTGGCTAGTAAATGTGTGGCCGCCCACCTTCGGACGACGCCTCCCACCGCTATCTAACAGGCGCTTGGGGGACAGGTGCAACAACCGCCGTGATATCGGGAATTTTTCCCGGGAAAATCGGGAAGGGGGCCTATGGCCGGGCCGGGGCCCAGGGGCTAGCCTAAGGCCAGCTCCATCCCACCGGTGCGCCCCGATAATGAAGAACATCCCGGCCGGCTTGTTGGCTCTGCTCTGCACCACCTGTTCCACCTTGGCCCTGGCGGCCGAGCCCGATCCGGCCCCCGATGGCGCGCCGCCGACCTTGAGCGACATCATCGTCATCGGTGTGACCCCTCTGCCGGGCGCCAACGTGCCGCTGGACAAGGTGCCGGCCGCCGCCAGCACCCTGTCGGCGGATGACTTGGCCCGCCTGCATTCCATGTCCATCCTGGACGGCATGGCCCAGCGGATGCCGGGGCTGGCGCTGTCGGACACCCAAGGTAACGCCCTGTTCCAGGATGTCCGCTACCACGGCTTCACCGTTTCCCCCCTGCAGGGCACGCCCCAGGGCATCGCCGTCTATCAGAATGGCGTGCGCCTGAACGAGGCCTTCGGCGACACGGTGAACTGGGACCTGGCGCCGGAGGTGGCGATCGACCGCCTGACCTTGGCCACCAACAACCCGGCCTATGGGCTGAACGCCCTGGGCGGGGCGGTGACCCTGGAGATGAAGAACGGCTTCACCTTCCAGGGCGCGAACGCCGAGCTGCTGGGCGGCAGCAACGGCCGGATCCAGGGCTCCGCCGAGTTCGGTTGGCAGTCCGGCGGCTTCAGCCTGTACCTGGCGGCGGAGGCGGAAAAGGATGATGGCTGGCGCAAGCAGTCGGCGTCCGACGTCGAGCGCTTTTACGCCGACGGCGGTTGGCGCAGCGAAACGGCGGAGGTGCACCTGATCGCCGCCGCCGCGCGGTCCAGCCTGGGCGTCGTGGGGCCCACGCCGCTGGAAATGATCCAGGCGGACGAGACCGCCGTCTACACCTGGCCGCAGACTACCAAGAACGACAGCGGCATGCTGGCCCTGAACGGCAGGATCGACATCGCCCCGGGCTGGGCCCTGCAGGGCAATGTCTACGGCCGCCATTTCGGGCAGAAGCATGTGGACGGCAACGACAGCGATTTCGAAGGCTGCAGCGCGCGCTCCTCCTACGGCGGCAAGCTATGCCTGGAGGATGACGCCTTCGGCACGCCGGCGGGCGGCAAGACAACCGCGTTCCGCAACCAGTTCGTCATCACCGACCTGGCCGGCCACACCTTCGCTTTCGACCGCGACGCGACCTACGGCACCCTGGATCGCAGCGCCACCGACACCACCGCCGTGGGCGGGTCGCTGCAACTGACCAGCGACCGGCCGCTGATGGGCCTGGGCAACCGCTTCGCCGCCGGCGGTAGCATCGATCACAGCGACATCCGCTTCACCGCCACCAGCACGCTGGGCATCATCAACCCCGACCTCTCGGTGACGACCCAAGGCGGCGACGCTGGCGATATCCCGGGGGCCGGCCTGATCATCCGCACCCTGGGCAACCTGGGCTATGCCCCCGTCTGGCTGTCCGGCACCACCGACTATTACGGCGCCTACGTCACCGACACGCTGGACCTGACGCCGGCCCTGTCACTGACCGCCGGCCTGCGCCTGAACGTGGCCGACATCAGCACCCGCGACCGGGGCGGGGCGGCGCCCGAACTGAACGGCGACAACCGCTACACCCACTGGAACCCGCAGGCCGGGCTGACCTATCAGCTGGGCGGTGGGGTCAGCGTCTATGGCGGCTATTCCCAGTCCAACCGCGCCCCCACGCCGCTGGAGCTGGACTGCGCCGATCCGTTGCGCCCCTGCCTGCTGGAGAACTCCCTGGTGGCGGATCCACCGCTGCGCCAGGTCGTGGCCAACACCTACGAGGCCGGCGTCCGCGGGACCCAGGGCATCCTCACCGGCCGGCTGGACTGGACCGTGGGCCTGTTCCGCACCGATAGCGATAACGACATCGTGGCGCTGGCCAGCAGCATCCAGGGCCGCGGCTATTACACCAACGTGCCCGGAACCCGCCGCCAGGGCGTGGACGCCGGCCTGACCTTCGCCGCCGAGCGCTGGCAGGTCTACCTGAACTACAGCTTCGTCGACGCCACCTATCAGTTCGACGGCGTTCTGGCCTCGCCCAACAACCCGCAGGCGGATGACAACGGCACCATCACCGTGCACAGCGGCGACCGCATCCCCGGCATTCCCCGCCACCAGGTGAAGCTGGGCGGCGACGTGGCAGTGACCGACGCGTGGAGCGTGGGCGGCGCCGTGCAGTACTATGGCAGCCAGTACCTGGTGGGTGATGACGCCAACCAGAATTCCCAGCTGACACCCTATTGGACCATGGACCTGCGCACCTCTTACCAGATCCTGTCCAACATCCAGTTGATAGGCGGCATTAACAACCTTTTCGACCGCCGTTACGCCAGCTACGGCACCTATTTCGACACGGGCGGCGCCAGCGACATCTTGGGCCGCTCGTTGAGCGACGCCCGCACCCTGACCCTGGGTGCGCCGCGCACCTTCTATGGCGGTGTGAAAGTGTCATTCTAAGACGTTGAATTCATGCAGTTCCCTGTGGGCGACGCGATAGTGCCATCAGGGAAGGGGGACCGGTTTCCATCCGCTGCCGGTCCCCCTCTTTTTATCCGCCGGCCGTCAGGGTCTGGAGTTCTTCCAGCAACGCCGCCGGCACCTCCAGCCCACGGGCCTGTGCCTGGGCGCGGGCCGCCAAGCGGCGGTCGCCCGGCAGGCGCGCACCATCCGCGACGATGGCCTGAACCAGCTCTCCCATGCGGCCAGCGAAGTCGGGGCCGCTGAACGCCGTGGGATCGAAGGCGATGATGAGTTGGCCCACGGCGGGGCTGGGCCCCTGGGCATCCAGGAAGGAACTGGCTTGCCAACCGTACCGCCCGCCGGCCAGCGCGCCGCAGAGGATTTCCACCATCAAGGCCAGCGCCGCCCCCTTGGGGCCGCCGATGGGGGCCAGCGCGCCCTTCAGCGCTGCCGCCGGATCGGTGGTGGGATTGCCATCGGCATCCACGGCCCAGTCGGCCGGAATGGGGCGCCCGGCCTTCTGCGCCGCCACGATCTTGGATCGGGCGACCAGGGACAGCGCCATGTCGATGACCAGCGGCGCCCGCCCCGCCACCGGGGCGGCGAAGGCCAGTGGGTTGGTGCCGAGCAGCGCCCGTCGTCCGCCCGCCGTCGCCATGGCGGCCGGGGTGTTGGACATGACCAGGGCCACCATGCCCTGGTCCGCCAGCCGCTCCACCACCAACCCCGCTTGGCCGATGTGGTGGGAGGCGTGGATGCCCGCGCCCGCCGTGCCCATCTGGCGTGCCAGGGCGGCCACGGCATCCACAGCCATATCCACGGCGGGATAGGCGAAGCCGCCGGCGGCGTCCACCCGCAGGCTGGCGGTGGCGGTCTGGATCAGGCGTGGTACAGCCCCGCCGTCGACCTTGCCGGCACGCACCTGGGCGGCATAGGACGGCACACGGGCCAGGCCGTGGCCGGCCTGGCCGTCGGCCTCGGCCGCCACCAAGGCGCGGGCCACGCTGCCGGCGGCGGCAGGCAAGGTGCCGTTGGCGGTCAGCGCCTCGACAGTCAGCGTATAGGCGTCGGTGAGGGAGAGAATGGGCATGGCGGCGGCACAGGTCGGGGGCGGACACGGCTAAGCGATGATCGCCCAGCTATGCCGCCACCCGGTCCATTTGTCGCCGCCAAACTTCAGCCGCGGCTATTGCGCCGTCACCCGCCAGACGGTGTTGCCCACGTCGTCGGCGATCAATAGGGCCCCGGTCTTGTCCACCGCCAGGCCCACCGGGCGGCCGTGGGCCCTGCCGTCCTGGTCCAGGAAGCCGGTGACCACATCCACCGGCTGACCGTTGGGCTGGCCGTTGCTGAACGGTATGAAAATCACCTTGTAGCCATTTGGAATCTTTCGATTCCAACTGCCGTGCTCACCCACGAAGGCGCCACCCTGGTAGCTGCTGGGCAGCGTGCTGCCGGTATAGAAGACCATGCCCAGCGGGGCGACGTGGGTGCTGAGGGCATAGTCCGGCACGATGGCGCGGGCGACCAGATCGGGGCGCTGCGGCTTCACCCGCGGGTCGATGTTCTGACCGTAATAGCTGTAGGGCCACCCGTAGAAGCCGCCATCCTTCACCGAGGTCATGTAGTCCGGCACCAAATTTGGGCCCAACTCGTCGCGCTCGTTCACCACCGTCCACAGGGTGCCGGTCTGCGGTTCCCAACTCAGGCCATTGGGATTGCGCAGGCCATCGGCGTAGATGCGCCAGCGGCCGGTGGCGCGGTCCACCTCCCAGATGGCCGCGCGGTTCTTTTCCGCCTCGATGCCGTTCTCGGTGATGTTGCTGTTGGAACCAACACCGACATAGAGCCGCGTGCCGTCCTGGCTGGCCACCAGGCTCTTGGTCCAATGGTGGTCGATGGGGCCGCCGGGCAGGGGCGTCAGGGTGGTGCCCTCGGCCGTGATCTGGGTGTCGCCCTCGGTATAGGGGTAGCGGATGATGGCGTCGGTGTCGGCCACGTACAGGTCGTTGCCCACCAGGGCCACCCCGAAGGGGGAATTCAGGTGGTCCAGGAAAATGCTCTGGGATTCCGGCACGCCGTCGCCATCCGCGTCGCGCAACAGGGTGATGCGGTTGCTGTCCTTGGTTTCACCGCCGGATGTGGCCAGCGATTCCACCCAATGCATGATCAGGTCCTTGGGACGCTTGATGGGTTCGCCTTTGGGCGCCACGGATTCAACCACCAGCACGTCGCCATTGGGCAGGACGGTGAGGGACCGGGGATGGTGCAGCCCGGTGGCCATGGCCTGGATTTTCAACCCTTGGGCCACGGCCGGCTTTTCCCCATCCTTCCAGCCCACCACCTTGGCCACCTTCATGGGCGGCAACAGGTATTGCTTCTGCTTGGGCAGGGCGGGGTTGGCGCCGATCTGGGCATTGGGGTCCGTGCCCTGGCTGCCGTCGTCGCAGGCGCTCAGGGCGAAGGTGGCCACACCGGCCAGGGCCAGCAGGCGAAGGGCATGCCTCTTCATGGCCGCACCTCCACCACCCGGCGGCGGTAGACCAGCACCGACCAGCCGATCCAGTTGCTGGTCAGCACGACGATCAGCACCAGGGCCGACAGGATCAGCCCCTGCGGCACGACGGAGGTCCAGGCGTCGCGGCTGTGCACGAAACAATTCAGGATGGCCAGGCCCAGCGCCACCAGGTTGCCCAGCACGTGCGGCCAGATGGGCGCCTGGGTGACGACGTAACGGCGCTGCCCCAGGTCCACCAGGCCGGCGACCAGCGCCAGGCACCCCAGCACCACGCCGGCGAACAGCAACCAGGCGGAAAAGTCCGCCCACATCATCTCCGCCGTGCCCCAGTAGGCGAGATCAGTGAAGAAGGCGCCGACGAAGCAGACGCTGGGGAAGGGGACCAGCATGGGATAAAGGGGGTGACGCACAACCTCGGTGGTCGTGCTTTCCACGGTGGTCAGATGCACCGGTGTCCCCTGGACCGTCGATCGCGTGATGTCACTGGGCATGGCCATTCCTCTCCATAATCTTCCCCGCGCCTTCAACCCCTTAGGCGTCGGCGTGGTTCCGGAGGGCGCGTGGCTCCCGCTTTTGGGCACGCGTAAAAAGAGTATATCTTCCGGATTGGCGACAGCCCACAGGCCGCCGCTGTCCGCAGGAACGCTCAGATTTCGGTTGTTTATATACTATTAATACGTGCATATCCCAGATGACAAAGCCCGCGAGCCGCGATATGAGTCGCGCATCGATTTCACCCAGGGGTTGTGAAATGCGCATCATCACATCATCGCGGGCCACCCGTCGTCTGATCGGCACGGCGGCCCTCGCCATCGCCACGGCATTCGCCGTCCCGTCCCTGTCCAATGCCGAGACAAGCGCGGAGGCGGCCAAGGCTCCGGGCGGCATCCGCCTCAGTTGGCAGGACTTCGCCAAGGATCCGGCCAAGGTCGCCAGCCTGCGCAAGGCCGTGGCCGTCATGAAATCCCGCAACAGCGCCGACCACACCAGCGCCGTGTACCGCACCAGCTGGGAGTATTGGGCCAACATCCATGGCTATTTCGGCCCGGATTCGCCTTTCGGCACGGTGGCCGACAACACCCAGGGCCTGCCGCAGCAGTACCTGGTCTATTTCAAGGGCATCCAGGACACGACCCCGCCGGACCAGGTGGCCAAGGACGTGTGGGCGAATTGCCAGCACGGCACGCCCTGGTTTTTCGCCTGGCATCGCCTGTACCTGCTGTATTTCGAGAAGCAGTTGCAGGCGGCCTCGGGCGATCCGACCTTGCGCCTGCCGTATTGGGACTACAGCAACCCGGCCCAACTGGCCATGCCGGCGGCCTTCATCGACAAGACCTACGTCGACGGCTCGGGCAAGACCCAGCCGAACCCGCTGTACGAGGCCCGTCGCGCGCCCGGCTGGCTGACGGGCAAGGCCACGCTGAACGGCAGTTCCACCAACATCAATTCCGCGCTGAAGCTGAAGCAGTTCACCGCCTACCAGAACTATATCGAGGGCAGGGTGCACGGTTATGTCCACTGCACCGTGGGCGTGACCTGCCCGGTGGTGGACATGGGGTCGGTGCCCTATTCCTCCAACGATCCGGTGTTCTGGTCGCATCACGCCAACATCGACCGGATGTGGAGTTGCTGGAGCAACATCGGCGGCCACCAGAACCCGGACACCGACGCCTTCCTGAACCAGCCCTATTCCTTCGTCGACACCAACGGCAAGGAATTCACGGTAACGGTCCGCGACCTGTTCAACGGCACCATCGTCGACTACAAATATGAGCAGGAAACGAACTGCGCCCGTGGCGCTGGCGAGACGCTGGTCGCCAGTGCCGGTTCGACGGTCGCGCTGGCCGCCGCGGCGGTGAAGACCGCCGACCAGCCGCCCAACCCGTTGACGCCCACCCCGTTGACGCCCAATGGGCCGGCCCCTAATGCGCCAGCCACGGAAAGCCTGCTTGCGGAGCCCCAGCCATTGAACGCGCCCTCCCAGCCGCTGGCGCTGACCCAGGCCAAGACCAAGGTGAAGATCACCATGCCCCAAGGCGGTGAGAAGGCGCGGTTGCAGGCGTTCGCGCTGGCCCCGCAAAACGCGGCGGCCACCGAGACCCACCTGATCCTGGAGGGCATCAGCTACAAGGCGCACCCCGGCACCATGTTCGACGTGTTCCTGGAGAACAGCAAGGACCCCAAGAAGCGGGTGCAGGTGGGCACCATCAGCTTCTTCAGCCTGTCGGGTGCTGCGGCCGCCAAGCATGCCGAACACCAAGCGCCCAAGACCGATGACTTCGACGTCACCGACGCCCTGCGCGAGGTCGCTGGTGGCAAGGCCAGCCTGTCCGACGTCACCGTGAGCTTCGAAGCCACCACCGGCCGCGAGGGCACGGGTGAGAAGCCAACGATGAACGCCGACGCCGGCCTGACGATCCAGAAGATCAGCCTGATGGTGCAGCCGGCGCAGTGATCTGGACCGGATGAATTAGGATGCCTGGGAAGGGCCGCTGAAAATGCGGCCCTTCCCAATGGCATAACATAATTTCCATAAGATAGATTATCGGTTTTTCGTATGTAGGCGCAAAGTTAAAATGTCAGGCCTGTGCAAAGTAGAACTGTCAGTCTTCCGGTTGGCTGTGTCCGACGTGGGAGGCTGCGGTGGGCTGGGTCGTGATGAGCGAACGGGATGTTCGTCGGGTTGAGGTGCTGTCGGATGTTGTGGGCGGCCGGCTGACGGTGTCGTCAGCGGCGGCTGTTCTGGGCTTGAGCGAGCGTCAGGTATGGCGGTTGCTGGGCCGGTATCGGTCAGGCGGCGGTGGTGCCATCGTGCACCAGGCGCGAGGGCGGCCGTCGAACCGTCAGTTGGGTGCTGGGTTGCGCGAGTTGGCGCTGGAGCTGGTGCGGCGGCATTACGCGGATTTTGGTCCGACGCTGGCGGCGGAGCAGTTGGCGGAGCGTCATGGCCTGGTGGTGTCGCGGGAGACGCTGCGGGGGTGGATGTCCGCGGCGGGGTTGTGGGTGTCGCGGCATCAGCGACGTCAGTTCCACCGCCCTCGCCTGCGTCGAGAATGCCTGGGGGAACTGATACAGATCGATGGCAGTGAGCACCGGTGGTTTGAGGACCGGGCGGGGCCGTGCAGCTTGCTTGTGTTCATCGATGACGCGAGGGGTCGGCTGATGCAGTTGCGGTTTGTGGCGTCGGAGAGCGCGTTCAGCTACTTCGCGGCATTGGAGGGGTACCTGGTTCGGCACGGTCGGCCCCTGGCGTTTTATTCCAACAAGCACACGGTTTTCCGGGTGGCGAAGACGGAGGCACGGACAGGGCAAGGCCTGACGCAGTTCGGGCGGGCCATGGCGGAACTGGGGATCGAGGTTTTGTGCGCGAACTCCAGCCAGGCGAAGGGCCGGGTTGAGCGGGTGAACCGGACGCTGCAGGATAGGCTGGTGAAGGAACTGCGACTGGCGGGGATCGGCGACATGGCGGCTGGCAATGCTTTCCTGGAAGGGTTCATGGAACGCTTCAATGCCCAGTTTGCCGTGGTCCCTGCGCGGCCGGAGGATGTGCACCGTCCGCTGACGGTGTCGGCTGAGCGGTTGGGGGACATCCTGTGCTGGCGGGAGCGGCGGTATGTGGGGCGGCAGCTGACGCTGTCGTATGAGCGCCGGCGTGTGATGCTGGAAGAGACGGCGGTGACGCGGGGGTTGGTGGGGCAGTATGTGGACAGCTACGCCTTTGCCGACGGGCGGGTGGAGTTCCGCTGGCAGGGCGTTGCCCTGCCCTACACCGAGTTCGACAAGACCCAGCGGGTGAGCCACGCGGCGGTGGTTGAGAATAAGCGGCTGTCGGCGGTGCTGGCCGAGATCCGGGAGACGCAGGACGCGATGCCGGCACCGACGGTCCAGACCAACAGCGAGCGCGTTGGTTACGTCAAGACCGGGGGCAAACCGGGGCGCAAGCGGGGGTTGCCGGGGCGCCTTGCGGGGGTAGGCCGGTCCGCTCCGCCTCCGGCTCCGCTGCCCGCCCTACCCCCGCACTGACAGTTCTACTTTGCGGGATACCCTGACACTTCTATCCGGTTGAAACATCGTATGTAGGCGGGGTGGACTCAAAAACGAAGTGCGACTTTCCAACGTTCTCAGTGAGTTGGACAGGAGGTCGCAAATGGGGTCTCACTACTCTCACCTGGATTTGTCGGAACGTCGGCTGATTGAGGCCGGTCTTATCGCCGGTCTCTCGGTTGCGGCCCTGGCCTCGACACTGGGTCGGCACCGGTCGACGGTCTATCGGGAGATTGCGCGTCACTTCTACCACACGGCGGAGCGAGACCGCTGGGGCCATGGCTATCATGGCTACTATTGCGTGGCGGCGCATCGGGCGGCGGGCCGTCGGCGGCATGGCTGTGCCAAGCTGGCCCGTAATCCGGCGCTGTTGGCACATGTGCTGTCGAAGCTACGTTCAGGCTGGTCACCGGAGCAGATCGCGGTGCGGCTGAAGATGCTCGATAGCGCTTCCCATGATAATCTGTAACATGAAATTCCTTATGGCAGGAGCAGAGCCTATGCGGAGGAAACGAAGGGCGATGGGGTTCAAGCTGTTTCCCAGCTTTATAGGAATCGCGCTCTTCGCTTTGTTGGGGACAAGCAACGCCTCGACGGCAGTGTCCTCTGCCCCTTCAATCACTTATACGATATCTCCGAAAGCCGATGCCGGTCAGTTAACCGGAGTAATAGTAGAGGTCACGTTGCCGATCGGCGCGACGGGTGATGTTGTTCTTATCTTACCTGAAGATTGGGGCGGTACTGACAAGCTCTACCGATATCTTTCACCCATCGACGTGATCGGGGGGGCCATTGTCACGCTGTCGCCAGAGCAACGTAAGGTTGTTGGCTCGCCGGGCGGGAGCGTCACATTGCGCTACGCTGTATCCAGTGCCTATGATCATGAGCCGAATGCGAAGGACGGGATCCTCACGAAGGGACCTATGATCCGCCCGGACTGGTTCACCGGCATGGGCGACCAATTTATCGTCGGCCTCAAGGACCGCGACACCGCGCCGGCAACGGTACACTGGAAAGGTTGGCCGAAAGGTTGGGTGACGGTATCGAGCGAGGATGCCCGCCCCTCAACTGTCGCCGATGTAATCGGCGCCAGCTTCATCGCCGGACGGGAGGTCGTAATACGGAGCCGCCCAATCAGCGGAGGCACGCTTCGCTTCGTAAGTCACGGTTCTTTTGAATGGAATGTTGATGCGTATGCTGATCGCGTAGCGCTAACGATCGATGCCGAGCGCAGATTCTGGGGTGGCATCACGGGCAACTACACAGTGACCATGGTCGGCTTGGCCCCGTCGTTGGGGTTCAGTTCGTCGGGGGGCACAGGTCGAAACCACGGCTTCGTCCAATATGCCTCTCTGGATACGCAGATGCCCGTCCTTGAACGGAATATAGCGCACGAACACATGCACAACTGGATACCGCGCCAAGTCGGAGAGATGCCCGACACGGGTGGCGAGGCATCAGTCTATTGGTTCAGCGAGGGGCTCACTGATTTTTATACAGGAAGGACGCTGTTGCGCTCAGGTCTGTGGTCACCGGAGCAGTTTACGGACAACCTAAACGAAGTTATCACCCGCCTCGCAACGTCGAAGGCCCGCAACTACACCAACGCCCAAGCGGCGAAAGAGGCATGGTCGGATCAGGACGTGCACCAACTCGCCTATGATCGCGGACAGCTGTTTGCGTTCCTGCTTGACCATGCATTGCGGAAGTCTGGAAAGCGCGGACTGGACAGCATCATGCTTCTAATGCGCGACCGCTGGCAGGCTGCGCCCGCAAACGCCAAACCGCCCGTGATCGCGAATCTGCTCTCAGCCGCCGATGCCGCTGCCTTCGATATGCGGCCGATGCTCGCAAAGTACGTCGATGCGGGCGATACGATCATATTACCGGCGGACCTCTTCGCCAGTTGTGCCACGATCGCGGATGTGAAGCTGGCGGAGTTCGACCTTGGCTATGATCGCGTAGCTACGGGGAAAAGCGGCGGCGTGTTTGCCGGGGTTCAGCCGGATGGTCCTGCCTATGCCGCCGGACTGCGCGACGGCATGGTCAGATTGGCAAAGTTGAACGGAACGATGGGCGTCTCGACAAAAGCCTGGAGTGTCCGTGTTCGCGACGGTGACCGTGAGCGCGTCATCACCTACTATCCAAGGGGCAAGAAGCTCGTTGATGGTCAGGAGATGCGCCTAACGGCATCGCGCTCGCCCTCCCAACGCAAGCTGTGCGCGCTATCTATGAGCGGTGCCTGATTGCGTGGATGTGGGTTTCCCGATTGAAAACGACGACGCGACCTACGTGACCTGGCTGGGAGGCGCCCCTGGTCGGCCGGCAAGAGATAAGGCCGCCCGTGCCCGACCGCCCCCTCATCATTGCCCTGCCCCGTCGCCGGGCGTGTGGCTTGGCCGGCGGCGGGGCAGTTACTCCCGCACGCAGTCATAGGCGCTGTCGGAAATGGCCGTGATGTTGTCCACCGTCACCGGCACGCTGCTGCGATAGCCGGCGGGGCAGACGGCCATGATCCGCCAGCCGCCGCGCGGCGTGGCCCGGGTGGCCAGGGTCTGGCCGCTGTCCAACGTGTCCAGGCGCAGTGCGTTCGGGCTGGTGCTGCGGCGCTGTTCCAGGGTGATGGGCTGGGGACAGACGTTGGTCATGAGGCGCACGCCGGCGTCGTCCGGATCAGGCTCGGTATGACGGCAGCGCTCCGCCTGGGGCAGCGTCGCCTGTCCCAGGTCCCAGGGTGTGGCCGTCGCGTCCAGAGGGGGCCGCCGGTCGGGCGGCAGCGTGGTGGTCAAGGCGAAGTTCGGGTTCTGGGACGCCGTGAGCCAGTCGGCGCGGATCAGGTCGTAGGCGGCGGCCTTTTCCTGGCCGGGTTCCGTCACCACGTCGGGCCGCACCCCCACCCCTTCCCAGCCATCGCCGCCATCCGGCGCCCGCAGCAGCTTGGTGGGCAGGAACAGCGACAGGCCGCCGGGCAGATCCTCCAGGTGGCCTGCGATGCCTGCACCCGCCGTCGTCTGGCCCACGATGGTGGCGCGGCCGGCCCGCTGCAGGCCGAAGGCGAAGCCCTCCGCCGCCGAACCGGTGTGGGCGTCGACCAGGATGTAGAGCTTGGCGTCGGCCAGGCGGCGGCCGGGGACATAGCCGTAGGTCCACTCCTGTTCTTCACGGGCCGGATCGCGGTGCACACCCCGGACCAGCAGGCGCTCCTGCCCCACGGGGAAGAAGTATGTCGCCAGGAACACCCCGATCTCGCCATTGCCACCGCCGTTCCCGCGCACGTCGATGATCACGTAGCGCGACCGGGCGGCCAGGGTCATGGCGGCGGCGGCACTGGCGAAGCCGGCCTCATTGGCGGTCCATGGCCCCGGGGAGCGGATGATCGTGACCGGCAGGTCGGGATCGACGGTGACGGCGGCGATGCCGTGATAGGGGCCGGCCACCTCCTCCAGGCCCGGACCGTCGCCGGGCGCGGCGTCGCACCGTACGCTCAGGTGCAGGTCGGCATGTTCGGCCCGCAAATCCTCGGTCAACCTTTTGGCCAGGGGGGCATGGCGCCTGCCCGTCATAGCGCCCGGCCTTCAGCCCGCGGGCCAGCGCCTTTCCGTATCGCGCGGAAATGTCAGGCAAAGGATAGTGGTCGCGCAGCAGGCGGCTGATGGTTGCCACCGCGTCCGCCACCTGCCCATGATCAAGCGGCGCCGGCCCGGCGTCGGCGGCCCCCGCCACCGTACTGATCAGCAGGCAGGCACCGGCAAGAAGCGTCAGGGCGCGTGGCATCGGACGACAGACGATCCAGGTGAGGAAACGCCCCCATCCTATTGATGGTTCAAGATTCGTCACCCCTTATGCGGGCGGTGGCGAATTTGTCGCACATCTCAGTTAAGAAGATAGATCCCGGCGTTCAGTGCCGAGGCGAAGGCGACCCAGGCGGCATAGGGCAGGAACAGCAGGGCGGCGATCCGGTCGTTGCGCCAGGCCGTGGCGATGAAGGCGAGAATGGTGATCAGCAGCAACAGAATGACGGCCAGCGCCAGGCCCGTCAGGTGGGCGGCAAAGAAGATGGGCGACCAGCAGAAGTTCAGCAGCATCTGAATCCACCACAGCCGCATGGGCCGGCTGTCCCTATCCCGCCGCCATACCAGCCAACCGCCGATGGCCACCAGTACGTAGAGGATGGTCCAGGCGGGGGCGAATACCCAGTTGGGCGGCGTAAATCCAGGTTTGGCCAGGCGCAGGTACCACAGGCCGGGCACGGTCAGGTAGCCGATGGCAAGGCCTATGCCCAGGACCAGGACGACGAAGAGGATGAGGGCCCGGGAAACCGACGATGGCGCCGGCGGTTCATCCTCATGGGGCGTCATGGGCGCATTCCCTGAATGGTGTCTACCAAAGCATTGGTACACAATAACTTCGCTACTGTCGCGCCCGTTCCATGCGCCCCGTTCGGTGCCTGGTGGTTAGGCGCCTTGCAGCCGTTTCAGCAAATCCGGCGACCAAGTGGCGAGCCGCGCGCCGTGCGCGTTGGCCTCCTGCGCCACCTGGTTGTAGAGTTCCAGCAGCTTGCGCGGGTCGAGCAGGCAATCGTTGAAGGCCGCGCGGCCGAAACGCTTTTCCACCAGCACGGCCATCTCATAGCCCACGGTGTACCAGGCGCCCTGGGCATCGCCCCAGAAGGGGGCCGCGCGCTTCATGATGTCCGCGTCCTGGATCAGCTTGTCGTCCAGGATGTCCAGCAGCAGTTGCTGGATGGCGTCGAGGTCGGCGGCGAAGCGCTGCATGTCACCGTCCCAGCGGGCGCGGACGGGGGCGTCGTCCTCCCAGTGGGGATGCCGGTCGGCGCCGGCGGCGGCCAGCATGGCCTCCCCCTCCCCGAAGGCGCTGAGCCAGTTCACGGCGCGTTTCACATTGGCGGGCAGCCCCGCCTGCAATTCTTCCTGCCGGGCCGCCAGGCTTTCCAGGCCGATGTGGTGGCATTCATGGGCCACCGTGTTCTCGAACTGGTCCCGCGACTGATGGTTGACGGCCAGGAAGATGGCCGGGCCACCGCCATCATCCGCCGCCGTGGCGGGCTTTTTCCACACGAAGCTGTTGCGCTGCGGCTTGATTTCCGGGAACACCTGGGCGTGGATGCTGGCGCCCGGCGGCAACCATGCCAGGACCCCGGCGCCCAGCCGGGCCATGTCCGCTTGTTTCATGGCGGCCAGGGTCGATGCCCAATCCGACCGCTGCGCCGCCGCTTCCGCCGACAACAGGAAGCGCTGGAAGTCCTCGTCGGAAAGGGGGCGTCCCATCGCCGCCTCCCGGGCCTTCAGCCACTGATAGGGCCGTGTCGCGAACAGGCGGTTCCAATCCGCCGTCGTGACCGGCTCATGCGCCGCGCTCTTGTCCAGGATGCGCAGGGCTTCGTCCGCCTCCGACGTGTCGAGCGCCAGCGACACCGGCCCCTGGGCCATGGCCGTGCCCGCCAGGAAAAGCCACGCCCCGACGGCGGCGGAATACATCGATCCGTTCATGCCCCTGCCCCCCTCCAGTCCATGGCCCAAAATACCAGGACGTGGGCCGGCGCCCCAGGCCGCTTGCCGGTGCCCGGTTGGGGCCACTCGTCGCGCGGCCACCTTCTCCACGCCGGCATTCGATGTCATGATCGGCCCTGCCGTGAATCCTGTGAGGGGAGATGTGGGCTTGGTTGGACGCGCGCCGTACCGCATCGCCTTGGGCGCCCGAACCTGGACATTCACCGATCTCAAGGATCTGATGGCCAAGGCGACGCCCCCCCGATCGGGCGACCGGCTGGCCGGCATCGCCGCCCAGTCGGCCGAGGAAAACGTGGCGGCCAAGATGTGCCTGGCCGACCTGCCGCTGAAGACTTTCCTGACCGAGGCGCTGGTGCCCTATGAGGAGGATGAGGTCACCCGCCTGATCCTGGACCGGCACGATGCCGCGGCCTTCGCCCCGGTGTCGCACCTGACGGTCGGCGGCTTCCGCGACTATCTGCTGTCGGATCAGGCGACGACGGGCGCGCTGGCCGTGCTCGCCCCCGGCCTGACGCCGGAGATGGCGGCGGCCGTGTCCAAGATCATGCGCAACCAGGATCTGATCCTGGCGGCGCGGAAGTGCAGTGTCGTCACCCGCTTCCGCAACACCATCGGCCTGCCCGGCACGCTGGCTGTGCGGCTGCAGCCCAACCACCCGGCGGACGACCCCGCCGGCGTGGCGGCCAGCATCCTGGACGGGCTGCTCTATGGCTGCGGCGACGCCGTGATCGGCCTGAACCCGGTATCGGACAGCCTGTCGGTGCTGGCCGACCTGGCCCGCCTGATCGACGGCGTCATCCAGCGCTTTGCCATTCCCACCCAGGCCTGCATCCTGACCCATGTCACCACCAGCATCGAACTGATGAACCGGGGCGTGCCGCTGGATCTGGTGTTCCAGTCGGTGGCGGGCACCCAGGCGGCCAACCAGGGCTTCGGCGTCAACCTGGCCTTGCTGCGTGAGGGCATGGAGGCGGCCCAGGCGCTGAAGCGCGGCACCGTGGGCGACAACGCCCTATATTTCGAGACCGGCCAGGGCAGCGCCCTGTCCGCCGGCGCCCACCATGGCGTGGACCAGCAGACGCTGGAGGCGCGGGCCTACGCCGTGGCGCGGGAGTTCCGTCCCCTGCTGGTCAACACGGTGGTGGGCTTCATCGGGCCGGAATACCTCTATGACGGCAAGCAGATCATCCGCGCCGGGCTGGAGGACCATTTCTGCGGCAAGCTGCTGGGCCTGCCGCTGGGCTGCGACGTCTGCTACACCAACCATGCCGAGGCCGACCAGGATGACATGGACACGCTGCTGACCCTGCTGGCCACCGCCGGCGTGTCCTACGTCATGGGCGTGCCGGGGGCGGACGACGTCATGCTGAACTACCAGTCCACCTCCTTCCACGACGCCCTTTATGTCCGCCGCCTGCTGGGCCTGAAGCGCGCGCCGGAGTTCGAGGCCTGGCTGGCCGCCATGGGCATCACCGGCGCCGATGGCCGGCCCCTGCCCCAGCCGCCCAGCCAGCCTTTGCTGCGGGGGTGACGCTGATGGACAAGCCGACGGTCATGCCCGACGCCTGGGCGCACCTGGCCGCCGCCACGCCGGCGCGCATCGCCCTGGGCCGCGCGGGCGACAGCCTGCCGACGGCGGAGGTGCTGCGCTTCGCCCTGGCCCACGCCCAGGCGCGCGACGCCGTACACACCCCGTTCGACGCCGCCGGCCTGGTGGAGCAACTGGCGGCCTTGGATCTGGCGCCGGTGGCGGTGCACAGCGCCGCACCCGACCGCGCCACCTACCTCAACCGCCCGGATCTGGGCCGCCTGCTGGATCCGGCGGGCCGGCAGGCGCTGACGGCCTTGCCCCTGACCAGTCCGGACCTGGCCATCATCATCGCCGACGGCCTGTCGGCGACGGCGGTGCATCGCCAGGCCCTGCCCCTGCTGACCGCTTTCCTGCCCTGGGTCCGGCAGGAGGGCTGGCGCCTGGCGCCGGTGGTGGTGGCGTCCCAGGCGCGGGTGGCCCTGGGCGACGCGGTGGGCCAGGCGCTGGGCGCCCGTGCCGTGGCCGTGCTGATTGGCGAGAGACCGGGCCTGTCCGCCCCCGACAGCCTGGGCGTCTACCTCACCCTGAATCCCGCGCCTGGCCGCCTGGATGCCGAACGCAACTGCCTATCCAATATTCGCGACGGCGGCCTGTCCCACGACCTGGCGGCCTTCAAGCTGGCCTGGCTGCTGCGCCAGGCGCTGCGCCGCCAGGTGACGGGTGTGGCCCTGAAGGATGACAGTGACCGCTTGCTGGTCGATGGCCGCGCCCCCATGTTACTGGCGGACTGAGGGAGAGAACGGCCGTGCTGCGGACAGGTTTGGTGGCGTTGTCGATGATGGCGCTGGCGTCAGGAGCCCAGGCGGAGGCCGGCCGCATCGAGGAACGGACCCTGCCCTATGCGCCGCTGCCGGCCGACCTCAAGGCGGTGGACGAGATCATCAAGGCGGCGCTCAGCGACGACTTCGTAGCCAAGACCTATACCGCCCCGGACGGTCGCACCGTGCCCTATCGCCTGCTGGCCCCGGCCACGGTGGTGGCGTCCCAGCCGGCGCTGGCCAAGCTGCCCCTGGTGGTGGTCCTGCACGGCTCCGGCAGCATCGGACAGGACAATGCCGGACAAATGACCGGCTTCGCCAAGGCCTGGGCCCTGCCCGACCTGCGCCGCCGCTTCCCCGCTTATGTAGTGGTGCCGCAGGTGGACGCGCGCAGCGCCGACTACGCCTCCGGCGGCGACGGCCTGTTGGCATCCCGCCCCGGCGCCTCCCTGTCCGCGGTGCTGGCTTTGGTGGACGACCTGGCGGGCCGTCTGCCGGTCGACCCGGCGCGGATCTATGTCATCGGTTTCTCCATGGGGGCGTCGGCGGCGCTGGACGCGCTGGTGGCCAAGCCCGGGCGCTTCGCCGCGGCGGTCGCCTTCTCGTCCGTGCCGCCGGACCGGGCCCAGGCCGCCGGGGTGGCGACCGTGCCCACCCTGCAGGTGCATGGTGACCAGGACACCGAGAACCCTTACGCCCCCGACCATGCCTGGGCGGAGGCGGTGGCCGCGGCCGGCGGTGCGCCCGTCTTCGTGCGTTATCAGGGGATGGCGCACCGGGTGCCGCCAGACATGATTCTAGCGCCCGGCTGGCGGGAGTGGTTGTTCGCCCAGCGGCTCACACCGGCCGTGCCGCCCCGTCCTTGAGGGGCCGGCCGTATCGGGCCAGCAGGGTCCGCACCGCCTCGTCGATCACCCGGCCCACTTCGGCATCGTCCACCACCTGGTCCGCGGCCAGGAAGGTGGGCCAGAAGATCAGGTCGTTGATCATGCCCAGGAACTGGCGCGCCGCCAGGGGCACGTCATGGATGTCCATGGTGCCGGCCGCAATCTCGGACCGCAGGTAGGCATGCAGGCGGTTGAGGTAGGGTGCCTTGCCCCGCAGGAACAGCGCCTGGCCAAGCTCCGGGAAACGCGGCGCCTCCGCGATGATGACGCGGAACAGGGGGCCGGTATCGGGCTGGCGCAGCTTGCCGGCATAATCGTGGCCGATGGCGGTCAGCCCGGCGGTGGGGTTGCCGGCCGGCGGCAGCGGACGCTGCAGCTCCGGATCAACCTCCCACAATTCCTCCATGATGCCTTCGAACAGGGCGGCCTTGGTGGGGAAGTGCTTGAACAGGGTGCCGGTGGAGATACCTGCCTCCCTGGCCACATGCGCCAGGGTGGTGCGGTCGTAGCCGTGCGACAGGAAGGCCCGGCCGGCGGCGGCCAAGGCCGCGGCGCGCTTTTCGGACTTCACACGTTCCCGGTACTTTTCCACAGCCATGGCCGACACATCCCCAATTCCAGCCGCAAGCCGCCTGTATACCGGCGGTTGCGGCTGGGGTTAAGGAAACAGATGTTCCCCTTCAAAGAATGCTTTTAAAGGGGGCCATGGTTCAAATGTGGCAGGACATGGCGGGCGAACAGGTCGCATTCCCGCGCATGGGGATAGCCTGACAGGATGAAGGCCTCGATCCCCGCCGCCTGATAGGCCCGCAGCTTGGCCAGCACTTGGTCCGGATCGCCGACGATGGCAGCGCCGCAGCCGGAGCGGGCGCGGCCGATGCCGGTCCACAGGTTTTCCTCGACATAGCCGTCGGTGTCCGAGGCTTCGCGCAGGCCCGCCTGGCGGCTGACGCCCAGCGAGGCGCTGTCCAGCGACTGCTTGCGGATGCGTTCCCCCTCCGCCGCGTCCAGGTGGGATAGCAGGCGGTCGGCCGCCGCCCGCGCCGCCGCCTCCGTCTCGCGCACCACCACGTGGACGCGGTAGCCGAAGCGCAGCGTACGGCCGTGGCGGGCGGCGCGGGCCGACAGGTCGTCGACGATGGCCTTTACCTCGCCCAGGCGGTCCGGCCACATCAGGTAAACGTCCGCCCCCTTGGCCGCAGCCTCGCGCGCGTCATCCGACAGGCCGCCGAAGTAGAACAGCGGCGCCTTCCCGCTGACGGGCCGCACGCGCGGCGGCTCGACCGCGACCTGATAGAACTCGCCCTTGAAGTCCACCGCCTCTCCATTCAACAGGCTGCGCAGCAGGGCCATCAGTTCCGTCGTGCGGGTGTAGCGGGCGGCGCTGGGCAGTGTCTCGCCCGGCATGTCGCTGGAAATGATGTTGATGCTGAGCCGCCCCTGCAGCATCTGGTCCAGCGTCGCCAATTGGCGCGCCAGCTGCGGCGGCCACATCTCACCACAGCGGATAGCCACCAGCAGCTTCAGCCGGCGCAATAGCGGCGCCATGGCGGCGGCGAAGGCGGTGGTGTCGATGCCCAGGCTGTAGCCGGAGGGTAGAAGGATGTTATCGTATCCTCCCTTTTCCGCCGTCAGCACGATGTTCCGACAGTGCTCGAAACTGGACAGCAGGGCCGGATCGCGCACCCCCAGGAATTCGTAGTCGTCGTCGCAGAGGGCAGAAAACCAGCTCACCTCACAACGGGGGGCGGCCGATAACGACGTCTGGGAGGACGGGGATGCGGTGTTCGACATGGGGGCTCAGGCCTTTCCATCTGGCTGGCATGCCTGGGGACCAGAATGGTTAAGCCCCTGAACATGAAGCGGAATTCGTGACACGAGGCAAGGTCCGGCAAGGCCCCTGCCCAGGCCCGCACACTCTCCACCCCACCGGTTTCCAGTTCAACTGATTTTTTGTGTGGAATGTCCATCACGCATACGGCAATTGTCCGAATTAGCAGTGAAGTTCGTTGACCGCGTTAATTTGTATGCTGAATATGTCCGTGAATAATCTTCAATAAACACATTATATGATGTGAAATAATGCAGCAGAAGGGGAGTTCGAGGGATGAAGATCGCCAACAGGGCCGCCATCGAACAGTCGCGTAAAGTAGGTTTGTCATTCCGTCTGCTGGGAACCGCCGCGCTGGCGCTGTCCCTGGCGGGCGCTGCCCATGCGGCCGAGGCCACGTCCACGGATGACGACGCGCTGACCGAGATCATCGTGACGGCGCAGAAGCGGGGGGAGAACCTGACCTCGGTTCCGGTCGCGATGTCGGTGGTGACGGGCGACGCCCTGGCCCATGCCGGCGTCAGCACTTCGGAATCCCTACCCAACCTGGTGCCGGGCGTGACCTTCCGCAAAGGCACCACCAACAAGAACTCCGCCCTCAACATCCGCGGCATCGGCACCCTGTCGTTCAGCTCGGGTGCCGAGCCCAGCGTGTCCACCGTGGTGGACGGCGTAGTCTACGCCCGTTCCGGCATGGCGGTGACCGACCTGCTGGACATCGACCGGGTGGAGGTGCTGCGGGGACCCCAGGGGACGTTGTTCGGCAAGAACGCGTCGGCCGGCGTCATCAACATCGTGACGGCAGAGCCCAAGCCCAGCTTCGGCGGCTATGCCGAGGCATCCGGCGCCGACAATGGCGAGGTACGGCTGCGCAGCAGCGTCTCCGCCCCCATCAGCAGCGACCTCGTGGCCCAGCTGGCGGCGTTTTATGGTCACGCCGACGGCAACGGCCGCAATGTCCACAACGGCCACGACATCAATGGCTATGACCACAAGGGCGCCCGGGCCAAGCTGCAGTGGACGCCCACCGACGCGGTCAAGGTCACCTTCATCGGCGACTATGCCGAGGCCGACGACAATTGCTGCGCCGAATCCATCCAGATCATCTCCAACAGCGCTGCCAACGTACGCGGCCTGATCCCGGCCTTGTCGCCCGTGTATCCCTCGGCGACCAACAAAGACATCAACAACGACGTCGACCCCCACACCAAGGATCGCAACTTCGGCGCCTCCGTCCAGGTGGACTGGGCGTTGCCGGCGGGGACCTTCACCTCCATCTCCGCCTGGCGCGGCTGGCACAATGTGGAAACCCGGGACGGTGATTTCACCGCCAGCTACCCGGCCTACGTGGGATCGTCCGTGCCCGGCGGCAGCACCAGCCTGACCGACCACGGCTATGTCGACCTGAACCAGTATTCGCAGGAACTGCGCTATGCCTCCGACCTGGGGGGCCGGTTCGATTATGTCGGCGGGTTCTTCTTCTTCCATACCGACACCAAGGAACGCTTCATCCGGTCGGACGTCACCTGCACCGCCTCCACCCTGGCGGCGCTGGGCAACGGCAACATCCCGTGCGCGTCCGGCAGTTCCACCTACGCCCGCGCCTCCGGCACGGCGGTGGACAGCGTGACCACCAACAACGAGGCGCTGTTCGGCCAGGGTACCTATCACATCACCGACGATTTCCGCCTGACCTTCGGCGGCCGCCTGACACATGACGAGCTGGACTACACCTTCCAGCGCGTGGCCACCGCCACCGGTTTCGCCGGCATCGGCGCCAGCTTCGCCAGCGCCAACAACTACAGCCGCAACGACGCGTCGGCCAAGGCGGGCGTGCAGTACGACCTCGGCCCCAACACCATGGCTTACTTCACCTATTCCCAGGGCTACAAGGGGCCGGCCTACAACATCTTCTTCAACATGGCGGCCAACAACACCGGCCGCCTGTCGCCGGAAACCTCCAACGCCTATGAGGTGGGGCTGAAGACCTCCGCCTTGGACAACAAGGTCGTGGCCAGCCTGGCGCTGTTCCGCGACGACATCGACGGCTTCCAGACCAACAGCTTCACCAACATCAATGGCGCCGTGGTCAGCACCTTGGTCAACGCCGGCACGGTCCGCACCCAGGGCGTGGAACTGGATTTCCTGACGCGGCCCCTGCCCGGCCTGACGCTGAACGGGGGTGCCGCCTACACTGACGCCACCATCGTGCAGTTCGCCTGCCCCACCGGCGCGCCGGCCACCTGCTATTACCCCAATGGCAAGGTGCTACCTTATGCGCCCAAATGGAAGCTGACGGCGGACGCGGCCTACAAGCTGCCCCTGCCCGACAGCGTGCCGGTCGGCGTGACCATCGACACCAGCTATTCCTGGCGCTCCAACCAGCAGATGGACATCGGCGAATCCCCGGCCACCATCCAGCAGGCCTACGGCATCTGGAACCTGGGCGTGGACTTCGCAGCGCCGGAGGACCGCTTCGTCGTCCGCCTCTATGCCCAAAACCTGCTGAACCAGTTCTATGCCGTATCCAAGGTGCCCGACAGCGCCACCAGTGTGGTCAACGGTATCGCCGTGCCCTCCACCACCTATGTGCGCCTGGGCGTGCCGCGCGATGCCCAGCGCATCCTGGGCCTGGGCATCCGGACGAAGTTCTGAGTAGGCTGACGGCATGACGACGCAGACCGACACCGGCCCGGACGGTGTGACCGAGGCGCCCGCCGAAGCGCCCGAGCTTGCGGCCCGCCGCCCCCTGGGCTGGGCGCCGTGGCTGGTGCTGGCCTGCGTCTTCGCCGCCACGGCCCTGAACTACGCCGACCGGCAGAGCATGGCCCTGCTGAAGCCCTTGATCGACGCCGATCTGGGCTGGGCGCAGGAGGATTACGGCCTGGTCATGACCGCCTTCCAGGCCGCCGGCATGCTGGCCCTGGTCGGGGCCGGCTGGTTCATCGACCGGGTGGGCCTGCGCTGGGGCTATCCCCTGGCGGTGGCGGCGTGGAGCTTGGCGGCCATGGCCCATGCCGGCGCCCGCACCACCGGGCAGTTCCTGGCCTGCCGCCTGGCCCTGGGCGTGGCGGAGGCCGCCAACACCCCGGCGGCGGCAAAGGCGGTGGCGCGCTGGTTCCCGGCCGATCGCCGCTCCATCGCCATCGGCCTGATGAACGCCGCGCCCAACGTGGGCGCGGTGGCGACCCCCCTGATCCTGCCCTGGCTGGCGCTGGAATGGGGCTGGCACGTCACCTTCTTCCTCACCGGCGCCGCCGGTCTCATCTGGCTGGTGGCCTGGTTCCTGCTGCCCGCGCGGCCCCGGGTTCAGGCCGTGGCCGCACCCGTCGAGGACCAGGCGGCCTGGTCCTGGCGGCGCCTGCTGACCGATCGCCACTGCTGGGCGGTGGCCGGGGCCAAGTTCCTGACCGACCCGGTCTGGTGGTTCATGCTGCTGTGGATGCCGGACTTCTTCCATCAGCGCTTTGATCTCGACATGCGCCATATCGGGGCGCCGGTGGCCACGGTCTACGCCCTGGCCACGGTGGGGGCGCTGCTGGGCGGCATCGTGCCGGCGCGCCTGCTGGCGGCGGGCGTGTCGCCCAGCCGGGTGCGCTGGATCCCCATGGCGGCCTCGGCCGTGCTGGTGCTGCCCCTGCCGCTGGCGCTCTGGGCTGACAGCCCTTGGCCGGCGGTGCTGTTGGTCGGGCTGGTGCTGGCGGCGCACCAGGGGTTCTCCACCAACGTCTTCGCGCTGGCGGCCGACGCCTTCCCCGTGCGCATGGTGGGCACGGCCATCGGTGTCGGCGCCTTCTGTGGCAATCTGGGCGGCGTGCTGATTCTGCAGGCCACCAGCTGGCTGTCGGCCCATGGCGGCTATCACCCGCTGTTCATCTATTGCGCCGTGGCCTATGGCCTGGCCTTTCTGCTGGTGCGGGTCCTGATCCCGCGCGTGCGGGTGGGGGAAGGGGCATGATCTATTTGCCCCGTCGATGGCGACGCATGGGTTTTATCGATTTTCCTTTTACCCTCGCGCCCCGGTCTAATGCGGACCCAAGACGGGAGGAATAAGGACACCAGCGTATCCGGGTCATAAACCCGAGCGGTCCCGTCGTCCGTGGTAGTACAGACAGGAACCGGCAGCATGGCCCGCACCTTCATCGACATCTCCGTCACCCTCGACAACGACGTGGTGGCCGACCCGCCCTTCATGCGCCCACATATCGAGTACCAGACGCATAAGGACACGCTGCATGAGTTGACGGTGTTCTTCCCCGAACTGGATCCCAACGACATGCCGGATGCGGAGTTCGCGGCAGCCGAGACCGTGCGCCTGTCCACTCACAACGGCACCCATCTGGACGCGCCCTGGCACTACGCCTCCACCATGAACAAAGGGGAGCGGGCCATCACCATCGATGAGGTGCCGCTGGAATGGTGCTTCAACCCCGGTGTGAAGCTGGACTTCCGCCACCTGCCCGACGGCCATGTGGTCAGCGCGGCGGAGGTTGAGGCGGAACTGGCCCGCATCGGCCATACCTTGCAGCCGCTGGACATCGTGCTGGTCAACACGCGGGCCGGTTCCCGCTACGGTCACGCCGACTTCCTAGGCGCCGGCTGCGGCATGGGGCGGGAGGCGACGCTATACCTGACGGAACGCGGCGTGCGTGTCACCGGCACCGACGCGTGGAGCTGGGACGCCCCCTTCCCCCACACCGCCAAGAAGTTCGCCCAGACCAAGGACGTGGGCCTGATCTGGGAAGGCCACAAGGCCGGCCGCGACATCGGTTATTGCCACTTGGAAAAGTTGTACAATCTGGAGGCCCTGCCCGCCACCGGCTTCACCGTCAGCTGCTTCCCGGCCAAGATCAAAGGTGCCTCGGCCGGCTGGACCCGGGCGGTCGCCATCATCGATGGGTAAAGCCGGCAGATGCGACGCCATACAACCAAAATAAGAAATTTTTTCGGCTCTACCACTTTTCAAATTGACGATTGGTGCATTGCGGCACACCTTATGCGTGCCCTGTCGCACATGCGAACAATTTAAGGCCGCGCGCTGCGGCACGCATCGTCCTGGGCGTCAACCCTTTGAAAAATGGAGATCGGAATGGCCGGCGTGACTGAATTCACCAACACCCGCATCTCGGGCCACGGCGCCAACATCGCGGGGGGCATCGGCAGCTATGTCTGGGGTGGCCCCTCCCCCAACGTCACCATCTTCGCCGTGACGGGCCAGGGCCTGTCGAAGGGTGAGGAATACATCATCACCGCCACCGTCCTGCTGGGCCCGGCGCTACCCGTTCCCTTTGTCGTCACCTACACGGGCCAAATGGCCGGCGCGCCGGCCATCGCCACCTTCGAGGCGGTCTGACCCTCCGCATGGTCCCTCTGGGATTAAGGGCAGGGCGGCATCCGGTTGGGGGCCGCCCTGTTCGTTCAGGCACGCAGGTAACGGCTGGGTGGCACACCCAGCAGGCGCTTGAACATGCTGGTGAAGGCGGCGGGGCTGTCATAGCCCAGATCCAGCGCCACGGTGGTCACCGGGTCCCCCGCCACCAGCCGGGGCAAGGCCGCGAACAGGCAGGCTTGCTGGCGCCAGGCGGCGAAGCTGAGGCCGGTTTCGCCCCGGAACTGGCGGGTAAAGGACCGGCGGCTCATGCCCAATTCATGGGCCCAGCCATCGATGGTGGCGTGCGGGTCGGGATCGGCCACGAAGGCGCGGCAGCGGGCCGCCAACCGCGCATCGGTGGGCAGCGGCATGGACAACGGCAGCACGGGCAGCGACGCCAGGTCATGCAGCAGCAGGGCCATGATCATGCCGCCACGGCTTTCTGCCGGCACATCATCCACCGGCAGTTCCGCCGCTTCCATCAGCAGGGCATGCACCAGCGGCGTCACGCCCACCACCTGGCAGCGACCGCCGCCAGGGGCCAGGGTGTCGGGCCCGCGCGCAGCCGGCAGCACGGTCGGGTCGATGTATAGGCTGCGCATCGCGGCGGGGCCCACCACCACCGCCACCTCATGCACCACGCCGGCCGGGATCCACACGGCCCGCTCCGCCGGGACCATCCAGGCGCCCTGCGCGGTCGCCACCGTCATGACGCCCCGGATGACATACAGCAGCTGGCAGCGCCGATGCTGGTGCGGCGGCAGCACGTGCCCCGGCGGATAGTCGTTGCCCAGCGCGAAGACCGGCTGCGGCGCCGTCTCGTAAACCTGGGAGCGGACGTCGCGGACCATAAACGTATCTCTCTCCTGGTTGGCCCAGTCCCGGAATAGTTTGGCCTAAAGACGAAAGCAGGCCGCCAGCATGCGCGCTAGCTTGTCCATCGGCCGCCGAAATGCAAGGGGGCTGGTTGGGAAATCGGGAGGTCGCGGCGCCACGCGGCCCCATGGGATGGGAGTGTCACCAGTGAGTCAGGCTGAAAGCGTGGGTGCGTCCGCACCATCCCCCGTGGCGCAGACGGCCATGGGCCAGATTGGGACCAAGGCCGGGGGCACCGTGTTTTCGGTGCTGGGGGCCATCAGCTTCTGTCATCTGTTGAACGACATGATGCAGTCCATGCTGCCGGCCATCTACCCCATCCTGAAGGGCAGCTTCGACCTCAGCTTCAGCCAGGTGGGCCTGGTGACCCTGGTCTACCAGATCACCGCCTCCCTGCTGCAGCCGTTGATCGGCCTTTATACCGACGCCAAGCCCAAGCCCTATTCCCTGTCCATCGGCATGGGGTTCACCCTGGTGGGCCTGGTGCTGCTGGCGACGGCGCCCAGCTTTCCCCTGGTGCTGGCGGCGGCGGCCCTGGTGGGCACAGGCTCATCCGTCTTCCATCCGGAATCGTCCCGCGTGGCCCGCATGGCCTCGGGCGGGCGGCACGGCCTGGCCCAGTCGCTGTTCCAGGTGGGCGGCAACGCCGGTTCCGCCCTGGGGCCGCTGCTGGCTGCCTTCATCATCGTGCCGCACGGCCGGGGCAGCATCGCCTGGTTCTCCCTGGCCGCCTTCCTGGGCATGATCGTCCTGGCCAAGATCGGCCTGTGGTACCAGCGCAACGCCAAGCCCAAGGCCGCCAAGACGGTGAAGGAGGATCTGACGGGCCTGACGCCACGCCAGGTCGGCCTGGCCTTCGCCATCCTGCTGGCGCTGATCTTCTCCAAATATGTCTACCTGGCCAGCATCACCAGTTACTTCACCTTCTATCTCATCCAGACATTCGGCCTGTCGGTGAAGGCGGCTCAGTTGCACCTGTTCATCTTCCTGGGCGCGGCAGCGGTCGGCACCATCGCCGGCGGGCCCATCGGCGACCGCTTCGGACGCAAACATGTCATCTGGTGGTCCATCCTGGGCGTGCTGCCCTTTACCCTGATCCTGCCCTACGCCAACCTGTTCTGGACCAGCGTGCTGAGCGGTGTCATCGGCGTCTGCCTGGCCTCCGCCTTCCCGGCCATCGTCGTCTATGCCCAGGAGCTGATGCCGGGCAAGGTCGGCACCGTGGCCGGCCTGTTCTTCGGCCTGGCCTTTGGTGTCGCTGGTGTGGCGGCGGCGGCCCTGGGCTGGCTGGCGGACCTCACCAGCATCACCACCGTCTATAAAATCTGCGCCTACCTGCCGGCCCTGGGCATCCTGACAGTGTTCCTGCCGGATATCGAAGGGGCGATGAAGCGGGCGCGCCGGGCGGGGTAAGGCCGAACAATGCCCGTTTCGCTTTATTGGCTGGACTACGGCGATGTGGTATCAAACTTTGACAGAAGCACCATGGACAAGGGTGAGCCATGAGCGGACGGAATTTTAGCCTCACACCTCACTTAAGCGGCTTCGTCGACGAGCAAGTATCCTCGGGGCGCCACCAGAACGCCAGCGAGGTCGTTCGCGAAGCTCTCCGTCGTTATGAGAACGATATCCTCATCAACCAGGCGCATGTCGCCGCCTTGGAAAAGGTGGTCGAGGCGGGGGCTACGGATATTGAGCGGGGCGATTACGTCGAAATTTCTGGCGACGACGGATTGCAGGTTCTGCTGGAGGAACTGCATAGCAAGGCGCGAGCGCGAGTATCGAAGTGAGCACATTTCGCCTCACTCGATCTGCCCGTGCTAATCTTGATGATATATTGGTATGGAGTGCTGAAAACTTCGGCCTGGCGGCAGAGCTTCGATATTCGACGCTCATTATCCAAGCCATCAAGGACGTTGCGCAGGTCCCCGGCCATCCCTTGATTGTTTGGGAAAGAGTCGGGCGGCGGGAGGTTGGCTTCTACCACATCAGCCATAGTCGCCGGCATGTGCCCAATCCGGATGATCAGGTCGCCGAGCCGCGGCATTACCTTGTGTTTCGCCATCAGCCGGAAGATGTCATCGAAATTCTGGGCATCATTCACGAACGCATGTTGCGCCGGAAGGCCGTCCGCGAAATCTTCCGAAAAATCGAGAAGGTGGGATTGCGGCCATAAGGCTCCATCAAAAAAGGGGCCGCCCCACGGACGCCCCCCTTCTCCACTCGCTTTCGGCTGACGCCTGGCCTTACTTGGCCTCGGCCGTCCAGGTATTCAGCCAGCCCAGCACCTCCTGGTGCCACTGGACGGAGTTCTGGGGCTTCAGCACCCAGTGGTTCTCATCGGCGAAGTAGACCAGCTTGCTGGGCACACCCTTGCGCTGCAGGGCGGTGAAGGCGCCCAGGCCCTGCTCGAAGGGAATGCGGAAGTCGCGGCCGCCGTGGATGATCAGCTGTGGCTTCACCCACTGGTCGACATGGTTGGCTGGGTTGAACCGCTCGTACCCGGCCGGGTTCTCCCAGACCTTGCCGCCGTTCTCCCACTCGCTGAACCACAGCTCCTCGGTGGAATAGCCCATCATGCGGTTGTCGAAGACGCCGTCATGGTTGACCAGGCACTTCCACGGGCCGTTCCAGTTGCCGGCGATCCAGTTGATCATGAAGCCGCCGTAGCTGGCGCCCAGGGCGCAGGCCCGGTCGCCGTTCAGGAAGGGGTACTTGGCCAGTGCCGCGGCCCAACCCTTCTGCAGGTCTTCCAGCGGGCGGTCGCCCCAATGCTGGCTGATGGCGTCGGTGAAGGCCTGGCCGTAGCCGGTGGAGCCGTGGAAGTCGATCATGACCACGGCATAGCCCGCACCGGTGTAGGCCTGCGGATTCCAGCGGAAGCTCCAGGCGTTGCCGAAGGAGCCCTGAGGGCCGCCGTGGATGATGAAGGCCACCGGGTACTTGTGGCCTTCCTGGTAGTTGGCCGGCTTCACGACATAGCCGTGGACCGTCTCGTTGTTCCAGCCGGGGAAGCTGAACTGTTCATAGGCGCCCAGGGTGACGTTGGCCAGCGTCCCGGCGCCCACATGGGTCAGCTGCTCCGCCTTGCCGCCCTTCAGCGACACCTTGTAGGCCTGCGACGGGCCGGACAGGCTGTCGGCCATATAGACCACGCCCTTGTCCCCGCCCTTCACCAGGTCGATGGCCGTCACATGGCCCTCGCCGGTCAGCGCCTTCACGGCACCCGACTTCACGTCGACGGAGAACAGCTTGGACTGGCCTACGTCGTAGGCCGTGGTCAGCAGGGTGCGGCCATCGGCGGTCCAGGCCAGCGTGTCGGCGGAACGGTCCCAGCTGGGGTCGATCTCGCGCGTCTCGCCGCTCTTCAGGTCGCGCACCATGATGCCGAAGCGGTCGGCCTCGAAGGTCGGCCGCTTCATGGCCCGCCAGGCCATCTTGGACCCGTCGGGGCTGAACACGGGGCCCGTGTCCATGGCGGCGTTGCCGGCCGTCAGGTTGACCGGGGCGGTGCTGCCGTCCATGGGGACCTGCCACAGGTCCAGGTTGGTGCTCCACGGTTCCGTGCGGCCGGCCAGGCGGGCGGTGAAGACCACGGTCTTGCCGTCCGGGCTGATGGTGATTTCGCTGTCGTCGCCGAAAGGCTTGCCCGGCGCGTCGCCGTCGAAGCCCTTCATCAGCGGCACGGGCGCGCCGGTGGCCACTCCCTCGCCGTTCAGCGCCAGGGCGAACAGGTGGTTGCGGGTGCCGTCGGCCCATTCATCCCAATGCCGGACGAAGACCTTGTCGAACACCACGCCGCTGGACTTGGCGATGTCCGCCGGCTTGGCCGGCTTGTCGCCCGTTTCCGTGCCGGGGAACACGGCCATGGAGACGACGATGTGCGTGCCGTCCGGCGCCAGGTTGAAGCTGCCCACGTCCAGCGGCAGGGCGGTCACCTGGGTGGCTTGAGTGCCAGCCGCATCCGTCTTCCACACCTGCTGGCTACCGGAGCGGCCGGACATGAAATAGAGGCTCTTGCCATCGGCCGACCAGCGCGGGGTGCTGGCGCCGCCATCGGAAATGGCCAGGCGATGGCCGTCGCCCTTGCCATCGATCTCTTTCACCCACAGGGAGTGGGCGGCCTTGTTGTTGGCGTAGTCGACGGTGCGGACGTCGAAGGCCAACAGGCGACCATCGGGCGAGACGCGCGCGTCGCTGGCGCGGTCCATCGTCGCCAGTTCCATCGGCGTCAGGCCGTGCGCGGCCTCTGCCGCCATGGCCACAGGCGAAACGGTGACGGCCAGGGCCAACGCCAGAGGCGCGCCCAGGGCGTACCCAAGGGCGTATAGGGAACGGTTCATCCAAGCTCTCCGAAAGGCAGGAACCCCATCGGCCTTGCGGCCGCTTGGACGCCGTCATAGCGCAATTCGCCGCCGTCGCCTACGCCGCTTGACGGCACAAGACCGGCCGCTGCCCGGTCGCGGCGGAAAAGGTGACAGCCCCGTCCCCGCCGTGGCGGAAAAACCGCCAGCGGGGCGTTGCCGCGCCCCTTCCCCGCTTAAGACCCGACCCGCGCACGGTGGCAGGGATGCTGGCGTTTCAAGCCGTTCTCCCTCCCGGTGAGGGTTTGACCCGGCGGTTGGCACAGCTTCTGCTAGTATTGCCGATAGTTCCAAGACGACCAGGAACCGCCGGCGCGGATCGGCGGCCACCAAAGCCCGGGAGGTATTTAAGATGACGCTCAAGAAAGCCCTGCCCCCAAAGACCCTGTTGGCCGCCCTTCTGGCCGCGTCCGCCCTGTCGCTGTCGGCCTTGCCGGCCGCCGCCGAGGATGTGGTGCGCCTGGGCAACCTGAAGCTGGCCCACTTCGGCGCCGTGTCCTATACGCAGATGCTGACCGACTGCGGCATCAAGGTGGAGGAGCGGATTTTCGCCAAGGGCCCCGACATCATGCAGGCCATGGTGGCCGGTGAGCTGGACGTGGGCGCCACCGCGTCGGAGGCCGCCATCTCCGGCCGCGCCGCCGGCGCGCCCATCTACATCGTCGCCGGTTTCGCCAAGGGCGGCGCCCGCCTGGTGGCGGCGCCCGAGGCCAAGGTGACCAAGGTCGCCGACCTGAAGGGCAAGAAGGTGGGCGTCACCCGGGGCGGCATCCAGGAGGTGCTGCTGGCCGCCGAGCTGGCGCAGAACAATCTCACCTGGTCCGACCAGCCGGGCAAGGACGTGCAGATCATCTACCTGAACTATCCGGACCTGAACCAGGCCCTGATGCTGAAGCAGCTGGATGCCATCATGCAGACGGAGCCGCAGGGCTCGCAGGCCGTGAACGGCGGCTTCGGTGTCGAGGTGATGAAACCCTATGACACCGCCATCGGCAGCCCCGTACGCACCCTGGTGATGTCGGAGGAGTTCCACGACAAGCACAAGGCTGTGGCCGAGAAGTTCATGCGCTGCTTCGTGAAGGCCACCAAGACCTTTATCGACAAGCCGGAGGTGGCATCCAAGTACGTGCGCGAGACGCTGTTCAAGAAGCAATTGACCGAGGCCGACTTCAACAGCGCCATGGGCAACGCCCAGTACAGCTATGACATCGACCCGGCCCAGATCCAGATCACGGGCGAGACCATGGCCAAGTATGGCGTGTCCAAGATGGCCAAGGTGCCGACCGCCACCGACTATGTGAAGCTGGACCTGCTGGCCGACGCCAAGAAAGACCTTGACATCCAGTAAGCGCCTGGGCCCGCCGCCGGCCAAGCGGCGGGCCTTTTCCCATCCGCCTTTCCGCCTTTAAGGGGAGTACCCGAATGCGGCGTAACACCTGGTTGGCGGCCCTGCAGGGGGCCGTCGTGCCGCTCGTGCTGCTTGCCATCTGGCAGGCGGCGTCCAGTTCCGGCCTGGTCAACGCGAAGATCCTGCCCTCGCCCGTGGCGGTGGCCGTGCGCTGGTGGGCCTATCTCGCCCCGGCCGAGCCATATGACCCCGCGAACGGCGGCTACATCGCCTGGCTGTTCTCCGGCGAGCTGATCATGGACGCCATGGGCAGCCTGTATCGCGTCGTCATGGGCTTCCTGGTGGGGGCAATCCTGGCCCTGCCGATGGGCCTGGCCATGGGCGCCAGCCGGGCGGCGTTTCGTTGGCTGAACCCCTTGGTGGAGGTGCTGCGGCCCATTCCGCCCATCGCCTACATCCCGCTGTCCATCCTGTGGTTCGGCCTGGGCAACCCACCGGCCATTTTCCTGATCTCGCTGGGCGCCTTCTTCCCCGTGCTGGTGAACACCATCGCCGGGGTGCGCCAGGTAGACGGCATCTATCTACGCGCCGCCCGCAATTTGGGCGCCGGGCCCCTGACCATCTTCCGCCGCGTCATGCTGCCGGCGGCCACGCCCTACATCCTGTCGGGCGTGCGCATCGGCATCGGCACCGCCTTCATCGTCGTGATCGTGTCGGAGATGATCGCCGTGAACAACGGCCTGGGCTTCCGCATCCTGGAGGCGCGGGAGTATTTCTGGTCCGACAAGATCATCGCCGGCATGCTGACCATCGGCCTGCTGGGCCTGGCCATCGACAGCGGCGTCACCCGCATCAACAACCATCTGCTGCGCTGGCACCGCGGGCTGGAGCACTGAACCATGTCCGACATCCTGATCAACCACGTCTACAAGCGCTTCGCCGTCCCGGGGAACGAGGTGGTGGCGCTGAAGGACATCAACCTGGACATCGCGTCGGGGGAGTTCGTCTGCCTGCTGGGCCCCTCCGGCTGCGGCAAGTCCACCCTGCTGAACGCCATCGCCGGCTTCTCCCACCCCACGGAGGGCAGCATCACTGTGGGCGGCCGCCCGGTGGTGGAACCCGGGCCCGACCGGGGCATGGTCTTCCAGGAATACGCCCTGTTCCCCTGGATGACGGTTTTCAAGAACGTCCGCTTCGGGCTGGAGGTCAAGGGCGTAGCCAATGATGTGGCCGACGCCAGGGTGCGCGAGCTGCTGGACATGCTGGGCCTGTCGGAATTCGGCGAGCGCTTCCCCAAGGATCTCTCCGGCGGCATGCGCCAGCGCGTCGCCATCGCGCGCGTCCTGGCGCTAGACAGCCCCGTCCTGCTGATGGATGAGCCCTTCGGCGCGCTGGACGCCCTGACCCGCCGCTCCCTGCAGGATGAACTGCTGAAGATCTGGGCGCGCTTGGGCAAGACCATCGTCTTCGTCACCCATTCCATTGAGGAGGCCATCTACCTGGCTGACCGCATCGTCGTCCTGACCTACCGCCCCGGCACTGTGAAGCGCGATATCAGGGTGGAGATGCCGCGACCGCGCGACGCCGCCTCGCCCGAGTTCAACACGCTGAAGCGCGAACTGTCCCGCCTGGTGTCGGAGGAGCAGCAGCGTCATGAGGCGGCGGAACGCGCCGGCCTCACCACCGACTGATCCCCACTTGGCCGGCCCCTTCCCCTTCACGGCGCGCCTGCGCGGCATGAGCACCGGCGGCGCCCTGGCGCTGCTGCTGGCGGCGGTGGGGGCCGTGGGGATATGGGTGCTGGCCGTAGGCCATGCCGAGCGGCGGGCGGTGGAGGCCGTGGCCGCCGACGCCCGTCATCGGCTGGAGATCTACGCCAACAACTTGGACAGCGCGGTGGAGCGTTTCGACTACCTGCCCACCGTCGCTGCGCGGGATCCAGCGGTGGCGGCGCTGGCGGCGGCCGGCTTCGGCCATACCGACCCGGTTGAGGTCGACCGTGTGAACCGCTATCTGGAAGCGGTGAACGCAAGTGCCGGATCCGCCGTCCTGTACCTCATGGACGCCGAGGGGCGGACCGTGGCGTCCAGCAACTGGAACCGGCCGGATAGCTACGTGGGCGTGGACTTTTCCTACCGGCCCTATTTCAGGGACGCGCGTGACCAGGGCGTGGGCCGTTTCTATGGCGTGGGCACGGTCACCCGGCTGCCCGGCTATTTCATCGCGGCACCGGTGGAGCGGGACGGACGTCGCGTGGGCGTGCTGGCGGTCAAGATCGTGCTGGACGCGCTGGAGGATGGCTGGCGCACCTCTCACGATGCGGTGCTGGTGGCCGACCGTTTCGGTATCGTCTTTTTGTCGTCCAATCCGGAGTGGAAGTTCCGCGCCCGCCGGCCGCTGGACCCGGACACCGTGACGTACCTGAATGAGACCCGTGAATATGTCGGGCTGGACCATCCACCCCTGGTGCTGCCCCGCTCCCTCCGGACCCATCCGGATCTGCTGGTGGAACGGGGGCTCAGCCGTTATGGCTGGACCATCGCGCTGGCCGCAGACGCCCACCCCGTGGCCCAGGCCGCCGCCACGGCCCGCATCGGCCTGGCGCTGCTGTTGCTGCTGGCGCTGGCCATCGGCCTCTATGTACGCCAGCGGGTGAAACGCCTGCGGGAACAGCGGCTGGCCAAAGCGGCCCTGGACCGCGCCTACCAGGACCTGGAACGCCAGGTGGAAGCGCGCACCGCGGACCTGCGCGACGCCCAGGCCGAACTGGTGCAGGCCGCCAAGCTGGCCATGATCGGCCAGGTGGCGGCGGGCGTGACCCATGAACTGAACCAGCCGCTGACGGCCCTGCGCGCCCTGGCCGACAACGCCCGCCTGCTGCTGGACCAGGGCCGGCAGGCGGAGGTCAGCCAGAACCTGACCCACATCGCCGGGCTGGTGGACCGCATGGCCAAGATTTCCAGCCAGCTGCGCAATTTCTCCCGCCGCAGCGAGGGACCGGCCCAGCCTGTTGCCCTGCCCGGCGCGGTGCAGGAGGCGCTGGCCTTGCTGGACCGCCGCCTGAAGGAGGCGCGGGTCCAGGTGACGGTGGACGTGCCGGAGGTGACGGTGGCCTTCGATCCCGTGCGGCTGCAACAGGTGCTGGTCAACCTGATCCGCAACGCGGAGGATGCGACGGCCGGGGTGGCCGAACCCCACATCGCCATCACCGCCGTGCCCGCCCTACTGGACCAGCGCGCCGCCGTGCGGGTGACGGTGGCCGACAACGGCCCGGGCCTGGACCCGGCGGTGCGCGACCGGCTGTTCGACCCCTTCGTCACCACCAAGCCGGGCGGCCAGGGCCTGGGCCTGGGCCTTGCCATCTCCCTGGCCATCGCCCAGGAATATGGCGGGCAGCTGGAGGCCCGCGATGGGGACGACGGCGGGGCCGTCTTCCTGCTGACCCTGCCTTTGATTTCAGTTGAGCATGATGACGCAATCACCTGATATCGCACCTATAGTCCTGTTCGTGGATGATGAGGAGATCATCCGCCTGACCGTGCGCCAGACGCTGGAGCTGGCGGGTTTGGCCGTGACGACCTACCCGACTGCGGAGGCGGCGCTGGCCGATATCTCGGCCGACACGCCCGGCATCTTGGTGACCGACGTGCGCCTGCCGGGGATGAGCGGGCTGGACCTGCTGTCGCGGGTACGGGCGCTGGATGCGGAACTGCCGGTGGTGCTGGTGACCGGCCAGGGCGATGTCTCCATGGCGGTGCGCGCCATGCAGGACGGCGCCTACGACTTCATCGAGAAGCCCTTCGTCACCGACCATTTCGTGGAGGTGATCCGCCGCGCCCTGGAGAAGCGCGCCCTGGTGCGGGAGAACCGGCGCCTGCGCCAGGCCCTGGACCAGAACGCGGCGGTGGAAAACCATCTGCTGGGCCAAAGCCCGGCCCTGGTGCGTACCCGTCGCCTGGTGGCGGATCTGGCCGGCACCGATGTGGACGTGCTGGTGCTGGGCGAGACGGGCTCGGGCAAGGAACAGGTGGCCCGCGCGCTGCATGAGGGCGGGCCCCGGGCCGCATTTCCCTTCGTCGCCGTGAATTGCGGCGCCATCCCCGACAGCATGTTCGAAAGCGAGATGTTCGGGCATGAGGCCGGCGCCTTCACCGGGGCCGCCAAGCGCCGGGTGGGCAAGATCGAATACGCCCATCGCGGCACGCTGTTCCTGGATGAGATCGAGAGCATGCCGCCGGCCCTGCAGGTCAAGCTGCTGCGGGTGTTGCAGGACCGGGCACTGGAACGGCTGGGCGGCAACGACAGGGTGACGGTGGACCTGCGCGTGGTGGCGGCCACCAAGGAAAACCTGCTGGACCTGGCCAACGCCGGCCGGTTCCGCGCCGACCTTTATTACCGGCTGAGCGTCGTCACCCTGACCTTGCCACCTTTGCGCGACCGGCGGGAGGACATCCCCCTGCTGTTCCAGCACTTCGCCCTGCAGGCGGCCGCCCGCTTCCGCCGTCCTTATGCCGAGCCCACGCCCGCCCTGCTGCGCGCCCTGATGCTGAAGGACTGGCCGGGCAATGTGCGCGAACTGCGCAACGCTGCCGACCGTCATGCCCTGGGCCTAGGCGAAGATGAAGGGTCGGGGACCGAGGGCGGCTCCCTGGCCGACATCCTGGACGGGGTGGAGCGCCATCTGATCACCGAGGCTTTGCGCGCCAGTGGCGGCCAGGTGACCCGGGCGGCGGAAACGCTGGGCGTGCCGCGCAAGACGCTGTACGACAAGATGAAACGCCTGAATATTGGCGGCGCAGAATGAATTGGGGCACCGAATGAACGCCGATCCCGTGATTCTGACCGTGGCGCCCAACGGCGCCCGCCGGCTGAAGACCGACCACCCGGCCATCCCCTTGGACCCGGCGGAGATCGCCCAGGATGCCGCCGCCTGCCTGGAGGCGGGCGCCGCCATGATCCACATGCACGTGCGGGATGCCCAGGGCCGCCACCTGCTGGACACCGATGCCTATTCCGCCGCCACGGCAGCCGTGCGCCAGGCCTTGGGCGATCGCTTGGTCATCCAGGTGACGACGGAGGCCGCCGGCATCTACCACCCGCCCCATCAGATGGCCGTCATCCGCGCCCTGAAGCCGGAGGCGGTGTCGCTGGCCATCCGCGAGTTGGCCCCAGACGCCGCGCACGAGAAAGAAGCCGCCGACTTCTTCGCCTGGCTGGCGCGGGAGCGGATCATGGTGCAGACCATCCTCTATTCCCGCGACGATCTGCTGCGTTGGCACGATCTGCGCCGTCGCGGCGTGGTGCCGGAGGTGCCGCACTTCCTGCTGTACGTCCTGGGCCGCTACACCGCTGGTCAAGTCAGCGATCCGCGCGACCTATTGCCCTTCATGGCGCCTGTTGCGGACACGCCCGACGACAACACCGGCGACGTGCCCTGGGCCGTCTGCGCCTTCGGCCGGCGGGAGAACGCCTGCGTGCTGACGGCCGCCGGCCTGGGCGGCCACATCCGCGTGGGCTTCGAGAACAACCTGCACTTGCCGGACGGCACCCTCGCCCCCGACAACGCCGCCCTCGTGGCTGCTGCCGCCCAAGGCAGCCGCCTCATGGGCCGTCCGCTGGCCACGGCGGACGGGGTGCGGGCGCGTTTCGGCTGACCCGCGCCTTTAAGTCGCGGTCCTAAAAAAATCATTCGGCATCACCGCCCCCTCAGTCTCTTCCATGATCGCCCGCATGGCGGCGGCATCCGGATGGCGCTGGCCGGTGCACCACCGGGCGACGGTGGAGCGGCTGCGTCCGATGTGGCGGGCGAATTCGGCAGCGGTGAGGCCGTGCGCCTGGAGGTAGTCGGCGAGCGTCATGGCTGAATGGTGCCGAATAGGCAACTTTCTGTCAACGCGTTGCCCGCATGGCGACTGACGATTGGTAGCCGCTGTGGCAACTTCGCTGTCATGATGGACCGACCTCCCAACCGTATCCGTGAACTTCGTGAAGCCAAAAGGATGACCCAGGAACAGCTGGGCGCCCTGATCGGCACCGACAAGACGGTGATCTCCAAGCTGGAATCCGGCCGCACGCGCCTATCGCAGCAGCGCATGATGGCGATCGCCGCCAGCCTGGGCTGCGGTGTGGCGGAATTGCTGGAGCCGGCAACGGCAGCGGTGGCCCCGTCCGACTGGGAGCAGGACGACGCATCCGTCGAGGTGGCGGAGGTCGATATCTACGGTGACCGGCGTGGCGGCTTCCTGTCCAGTCACCAGGGGGCCAGCCATGGAGGCAAGCCGCAGGGCTTCCGTGAGGATGAGACCATCGCCCCCTGGCGCTTCCCCGCCAGTTACCTTTCCGCCGAATTGCAGGTACGGCCCGCCGCCGTGCGTATCGTGGAGGTGCGGGGTGACGGCATGGAGCCCACCCTGCTGCCCGGCGACCGGGTCATGGTCAACCTGGCGGACCAGTCCCCCTCGCCCCCCGGGATCTTCGCCCTGTGGGATGGACAGGGCGTGGTGATCAAGCGCTTGGAACTGATCATGGGCAGCCACCCGCCTATGGTTGAAATCCGCTCCGACAATCCGCATCACCGTGTCTACGAGCGGGCGGCGGCCGATATCGACATCATTGGCCGTGTCGTCTGGGTGGGCCGGCGCCTCTGAGCGCCACTCGTTTTCGATGCGCAAGTTGCCAACTGAGCAACTTATGAATTGACGGGCGGTTGCCGTTCAGGCACCGTCGGGATATCGGCTGTTCTGCCGATGTTCCCCTTCCCCAAGCGCTGACCGCCTGAGGAGCCCTTTCCCTGTGGAGAGGCTGATGACCCGACTTGAGCGCACGACACAGTTTTACTGGCAATTGGCCCAGTTGGCGCGGCACGACACTTTCCTGGACCTGGTGGTGCGGGGCCTGGACGGGCTGGCCGTGGTGGCGCGCACGGCCCCCAGCCACCGTCTGCGCCGGGCCGCCGCCGCCCATATTGGCGTGGCTGCCCGGGCGCATCGTTTCCTGAATGCGGACCGGCTGGAGCAGGCGGCGTTGACACTGACCGCCGCGCCGCGCTGGCCGGTCCCTTGCGAGTCAGACCCGCCATTCGGGTGTGAAGCCGGCTGTCCGAAAGGGTAGGCGCACCGGAAGGATAAGCAGGCGTCTGGTTCACGAGCAATCATAAGTGGTATGGTGGCGCATACCCTCATCAGTGGCGGGTTCACCTAGCAATGGAAAGCCGGGACGCTGTCCACTGTTTGGCCTGTTGTAACGCGCCTACGGCGGTGACGCCGCTGCCGCCGCGCCCCTCGGTTCTTCCCACTCGTACCCCAACCAACCCGTGTTGCTGGCGGCGCCATCATGCCGGCGCAGATCTGGTACCCGTCTATGAACATTTGAATGCTAATCGTTAGGATTCTAATATTCTGGACATGGAACAAACCGCCCCCCTTCCCATTACCCCCCGGCACCGGGCCTTCGGCCTGACGCTCTGCTATCTCGCCCGATGCTGGCGGCGGGAGGCGGACGCGGCATTGAAGGCCTATGGCCAGTCCGAAGCGACGGCCCTGCCGCTGGTGGTGCTGGCCCGCCTGGGCGACGGCATCCGCCAAGGCCAGTTGGCCGATCATGTGGGCGTGGAAGGCCCCTCGCTGGTGCGGCTGGTGGACATGCTGGAAAGGGACGGTCTGTTGGAACGCCGCAACGACCCGCGCGACCGGCGGGTGAAGACCCTGCACCTGACGGCCGAGGGCCGCGCGTTGGCGGTCCGGTTGGACGACGCGCTGGACGGCATGCGCCAGCGCCTGCTGGCCGAGGTGACGCCGGAACAGCTGGATACCGCGCTGACCGTCTTCGCGGCCGTCGAACGCGCCCTGGGCCGGTCCCCGGGCGCCAAGGACGGCACCGAGGGGGATGCACCGTGACCGCGGCCTGGCTATCATCTCTTTTCCGGGGGGTCTCCAAGGGCGCCGGCGACTGGATGTTCGCCGCCAAGACGGCCGCCGCCGCCCTGGCCGCCTTGTATATTGGATTCAGCCTGGACCTGCCGCGCCCCTATTGGGCGGCGGGAACGGTCTTCATCGTGTCGCAGCCGCTGGCCGGCGCCATGCGGTCGAAAGGCGTGTTCCGCGTGCTGGGCACCGTCATTGGCGCCGTGGCCACGGTGGCCATCATTCCCAACCTGGTGGATGCCCCACCCCTGCTGTGCGTGGCCATGGCGCTGTGGACCATGGCCTGCCTGACCCTGGCCCTGCTGGACCGCACGCCGCGCAGCTACATCTTCATGCTGGCAGCCTACAGCACCGCGCTGATCGGCTTCCCCACCGTCACGGACCCCGGCACCGTGTTCGACGCCGCCCTGGCCCGAGTGGAGGAGATCACCGTCGGCATCCTGTGCGCCACCGTCATCGGCAGCGTCATCTTCCCGCGCGGCATCGGCCCCGTGGTCAGCGATCGCATCGACGCCTTCGCCGCCGATGTCACCCGCTGGGCCCGTGACGCCCTGGCCGGGGCGGAGGAAACGGCGGCCACCCGCTCGGACCGGCGCCGCCTGGCCGCCGACGCGGTCGAACTGCAGATGATGGCCACGCACCTGGATTACGACACCAGCCACCTGCACGGCATGAGCCAGGAGGTGCGCCAGCTGCGCCAGCGCCTGGTCATGCTGCTGCCCATCCTGTCGGGCCTGGGCGACCGCGTCCGCGCCTTGAAAGCCGACGGCCGGCCGCTGCCGGCGGCGCTGGAGGCGTTGCTGGCCGATGTCGGCGACTGGGTGGCGGACCTGGAGGCACCGGCGGACCGCACGGCGGATTTGCGCGCCCGCATCGCGGCGCTGCGCACGGCACCGGCCGACTGGCACGACGTGCTGACCCTGAACCTGCTGACGCGGCTGAAGGACCTGATGGACGCCCTGCAGGATTGCCGCGACCTGCGCCGGTACATCATCAGTGGCGGCCATGGGCCCAAGGTGCGCCGCCGCCGGGGCGGCCGGGCGGGGGCGGAGGTGGCGATGCACCGGGACCTGGGCATGGCCCTGTGGTCCGGCGCCGGCGCCGCCATCACCATCCTGCTGGGCAGCGCCTTCTGGATCGGCACGGAATGGGCGGATGGCGCCATCGCCCTGGAAATGGCGGCCGTCGCCTGCTGCTTCTTCGCCGCGCAGGACAACCCGGTGCCGGCCATCCTGGACTTCGCGCTGTACAACGCCGTGGCCGCGGTGCTGGCCGGCATCTACATCTTCGCCATCATGCCGCACATCGACGGCTTCGTGATGCTGGCCTTCGCCCTGGGGCCCATGTTCCTGCTGCTGGGCCGCGTCATCGCCAATCCGCGCCTGGCCGGCCGGGCACTGGCGGTGGGCGCCACCCTGCCCACGCTGGCGGGCCTGAGCAACACCTACAGCGCCGACTTCGCCTCCTACCTCAACAGCGCCTTGGCGCTGGTGCTGGGCATGGGGTTCGCGGGGCTGGTGACGGCGCTGGTGCGCGCGGTGGGCGCGGAATGGGGCGCCCGGCGCATCCTTCGCGCCTGCTGGTACGACATCCGGGCCGTGGCCGACATGCGCGCCCCCGCCCCCGACGGCGGCCTGCGCCCCGTGTTCGCCGGCAAGCTGCTGGACCGCATGGGCCTGCTGGTGCCGCGCTTGGCCGCCCTGCCCCCAGGATCGGAAATCGCAGCCGCCGATGCCCTGGCCGACATCCGCACGGGCATGAACGTGCTGGAGCTGCGCGGGGTGGAACGGGCCCTGCCCGTGCCGGCGCGGGCGGCGGTGGACGGGACGCTGTCCCTGCTGGCCGACCATTACCGGGCGGTCTGCCGCGCCGGTGCCCCGCGCCCGCCCTCGCCACAGTTGCTGGCCGGCATCGACGCCGCCCTGGCGGCGCTGATGCCCCTGCCTGACCGCAAGCCGCGCCAAGCGTTGCTGGCCTTGGCCGGCATCCGCCGGGCCCTGTCGGACGGTGCGCCCGACCTGCCGCCGCCCACCCCGGAAGAAAGCCTGGCCGCATGATCGGCGAAATGGACATTCACGGCGTCTTCGTCTCCCCCCTGCTGGTCTGGGGCGTGGTCGCCTTCCTCATCTCCATGGCTGTGCGCTGGGTGCTGCGCCTGGTGGGCGCCTATCGCCTGGTCTGGCATCGGCCGCTGTTCGACCTGGCCGTTTACGTCATCGTCCTGGGCGGCGTCGCCGCCGCCTTCACCCACTACACTCCTTATCCTTGACTTGCTGGACGTCGCCGCCATGCGCAGCTTCATCACCGCCCTGACCCGACTGGCCGTCACCCTGGTCGTGGTCGCCATCGCCGCCCTGGTGGGCTGGCGCTTCTGGATCTACTACATGGAAGAGCCATGGACCCGCGACGGCCGGGTGCGCGCCGATATCGTGGGCGTGACGCCCGACGTCTCCGGCCTGGTGGATGAGGTGCTGGTGCATGACAACCAGACTGTCACCAAGGGCCAGGTGCTATTCCGTATCGACCGCGCCCGCTTCACCTTGGCGCTGCAGCAGGCCGACGCCGCCGTGGCCGCCAAGAAGGCCAACTTCGACGAACTGGTGCTGGAGCGCAACCGCTATGAGTCGCTCAGCAGTTCCGCGGTGTCGCGGGAGAAGCAGGAGCAGACGGTGGCGGCCGCCAAGCAGGCCGAGGCCATCTACCTGCAGGCCGTGGCCGACCGCAACGTCGCCAAGCTGAACCTGGACCGGACAGAGGTGATGGCCACCGTGAACGGCTACATCACCAACTTCGACCTGCGCCCCGGCGACTATGTCACCGCCGGCAAGGCCGTGACCGCCCTGGTGGACAGCGACAGCCTGCACGTCCAGGGCTATTTCGAGGAAACCAAGCTGGGCCGCATCCATGTGGGTGATCCGGTGACCGTGCGCCTGATGGGCGACCCGCGCAGCTTCAGTGGCCATGTGGAGAGCGTGGCCGCCGCCATCGAGGACCGGGAGCGCACGGACGGCAGCAACCTGCTGGCCAACGTGAACCCCACCTTCAGCTGGGTGCGCCTGGCCCAGCGCATCCCGGTGCGGGTGGTGCTGGACAACCCGCCGGCCGACCTGCGCCTGATCCCCGGCCGCACCGCCACCGTGGCGGTGGTGGGCTCCGACGCCGTGCTGAAAACGCCCCTGACCAAGCTGCCCCATCCGACGCCGCAGGGCACCCAGCAGCCCCAGGCGTCCCCGCCGGTAGCACCGACACCCCAGCCGGCGGTCCCCGCCACCAAGCCCAAGGCGCGGTGACCAAAACTGTCCGAGGAAGAGCGTGAAAGGGGCGCTGCCGCCCCTCTTCATTCAGGGACATGACGTCGCAGTCCAGCAGGCCCCCGACAGCCAGCGGGCCCCGCCCCGTTTAATGACCCAGGCGCCCCGTGGGCGGGTGCCGGGGCATCGGGGGCGATCGGCATATGGAAGGGGCATCCGGCACGGCGGGCGTGCCCACGGGCAGCATGCCCAGCGCCGAGGCCATCCGGCGGGCGATCCTGCGGCTGGAAGGTGCGGTGGCGGACAGCCCCACATCCATCGATGCGCGCTTTCACCTCGGCGTCCTGTTGCAGGCCGACGGCCGGCGGGACGAGGCGGTGGCGCAGTACCGCCAGGCCTTGGTGCTGAACCCCTTCGACGCCCATTTGCACAACGCCCTGGGCATCGCGCACCACGACGCCGGCGACATGGCCCAGGCCATGAGCTGTTTCGAGGATGCGCTGGCCAGCGATCCGGACGATCCCCAGGCGCACAACAACATGGGCCACCTGCTGCAGGTGGAGAACCGGCTGGACGACGCGCTGGCCTTCTTCGATTGGGCGCTGGCCCTGCGGCCTGACTATCCGGAGGCGCTGAACAACAGCGGCGTGGTCAGGCAGATGCAGGGCCGGCTGGACCAGGCCGTCGCCCTATACCGCCGCGCCGTGGCGCTGCGCCCCGACTATGCCGCCGCGCACAAGAACCTGGGCATGACCCTGCTGGCGGCCGGCCAATATGAGGAAGGCTGGCGGGAGTTCGAATGGCGCTGGCAGGACGCCCAACTGGCCGGTGCCCGCCGCCCCTTTACCTGCCCGCAATGGCGCGGCGAGGAGGCGCCTGGCCGCATCGTGCTGATCCATGGGGAACAAGGCTACGGCGATAGCCTGCAGTTCTGCCGCTACATCCCCCTGGTGGCCGAACGCGGCCTGCGCGTGGTGGTGGAAGTGCCCCAGCCCCTGGTCCGGCTGATGCGCCGTCTGCCGGGGGTGGAGCAGGTGGTGGCCCATGGCCAGGCCCTGCCGCCGTTCGACCTGCATTGCCCGATGATGAGCCTGCCGCTGGCCTTCGGCACCACCCTCGCCACCATCCCGGGGCCCCTCCCTTATCTGGCGGCCGATCCGGCGGAGGTGGAGATTTGGCGACGGCGCCTGGTGCTGGCAGCGCCGGGTGACAACCGGCCCTTGGTGGGATTGGTTTGGGCGGGGGCAGCCCGCGCCGGTACGCCCGACGTGGCGGTGGCCGATCGCCGCCGGTCCATGGGCCTGGCCGCCCTCATGCCCCTGTTGGATGATGACCGCGTGCGTTTCATCAGTCTGCAAAAGGACGCGGCGGAGACGGAGGTGCCACCCGGCCTGGGCGGCCTGATCGACAGCGCTGTGGATTTCGCCGACACCGCCGCCCTGGTCAGCAACCTGGATCTGGTGATCAGCGTCGACACCGCCGTGGCCCATCTGGCGGCCGCCATGGGCGTCAGCGTCTGGCTGCTGAACCGTTTCGACAGCTGCTGGCGCTGGCTGCGCGGCCGGGATGACAGTCCCTGGTATCCCACGACCCTGCGTCAGTTCCGGCAAGCGCGCCTGGGTGACTGGGGAGACGTCGTTAAATCCGTACGCGCGGCCCTGGCCGCCACCTTCACCTCTGGAAACCGCCCATGACCGCCCGCCCCGCCGCCGTTCCCAAACCGCCCCTGCCGCCGGCGCAGAAGGCCTTCGCCGCCGCTGTGGTACAACACAAGGCCGGTCGGTTGGAGGCGGCGGCGGTGCTGTACCGCAAGGCGCTGTCGCTGATGCCCCGCCACCCGGAAAGCCTGCACCTGCTGGGCGTCGTCGCCTTCCAGCAGAAGCGCATGGATGAGGCGATGGCGTTGATCACCCAGGCCCTGGCCTTGAGGCCGGCCTTCCCCGAGGCGCTGAACAACCTGGGCACGGTGCGGGAGGCGCAGGGCGACATCGATGCCGCCGCCGATTGCTTCCAGCGCGCCGTGGCGCTGAAACCAGACTTCGCCGAAGGATACAACAACCTGGGCAATGCCTTGAAGGCTCAGGGAAAGTTGGAGGAAGCCCTGGCGGCGTTGGGCCGGGCGCTGGAGCTCCGCCCCGCCTATGCGGAGGCGCACAACAACCGGGGTGTCGTCCACCGCCTGCAAAGCCGCTGGGCGGAGGCTGAAGCCGGCTTTCGCCAGGCACTGGCGGCCAAACCCGCCTATGTCAACGCACTCTACAACCTGGGCCTGGTGCTGCGCTTGACTGGCCGGCTGGCGGAGGCCCTGCCCTGGCTGGAGCAGGCGGTGGACCGGGCGCCCGACCATGCCGAAGCCTGCTTCAACCTGGGCCTCGCCTTGCAGGACCTGGACAGGCACGACGACGCCCTGCCGCACCTGCGCCGGGCGGCAGCCCTGCGCCCCGACGATCCCGTGCCCCACAGCAGCCTGGGCACCACCCTGCAGACCCTGGGGCACGCGCCGGAGGCACTGCTGTGCTACCAGCGGGCGCTGTCGTTGAATCCTGATTTCGCCGACGCCCACAACAATATGGGCCTCATCCTCTACGTCCACGGCCGCTATGCCGAGGCGGAGTCTTGTTTTGCCCGCGCCATCGCGCTGTTGCCCGGTAATCCCAAGACCCACAATAACTTAGGGCTCGCCCTTCTGGCGCAGAGTAAGGGCGCGGCGGCGGCGCGAGCCTTCGACCTGGCCATTGACGCCCAGCCGGACTATGCCGAGCCACACAACAATCTCGGCATGGCCCTGCATGCGGAGGGGCAGATGGATCTGGCGCAGGCCAGCATCCAGGCGGCCTTGGCCCTGAATCCGGATTATCCGGAGGCACACAACAACTTGGGCGCCGTTTTTCAGGCGAAAGGTGAGCTGGACATGGCCGCCGCCTGCTTCCGCCGCGCCATCGCGCTGAAGCCGGACTACGGCGCCTGCCACAACAATCTGGGCATGTCGCTGCTGGCCGCTGGGCAGTACGCCGAAGGCTGGCGGGAATATGAATGGCGCTGGCGCACCCGCCAGATGACGCCCTATGCCCGTCAGTTTCCCCAGCCGCAATGGCGGGGTGAGGACGCCGCCGGCAAGACCATCCTGATCCACGCCGAACAGGGCCTGGGCGATACCCTTCAGTTCAGCCGCTACCTACCCCTGGTGGCGGCGCGGGGCCTGCGCATCACGCTGGCCGTCCAGCCGCAAGTGGCCCGCCTGCTGCGCCCCCTGCCCGGCGTGACCCACATCCTGGTGGAGGGGGAGCCCCTGCCGCCCTTCGACCTGCAGTGTCCGATGATGAGCCTGCCGCTGGCCTTTGGCACCACGGTGGAAACCATCCCGGCGGAGGTGCCCTACCTGGCCGCCGACGCGGGGGACGTGGCCGTCTGGCGTGATCGCCTGGCGGGCGACGGCGCGGGCTTGCGCGTCGGCCTGGCCTGGGCCGGCAATCCCCGGCGCGACCGGCCGGAATTGGCGGCGGTCGACCGACGCCGCTCCGTGGCGCCGGAGTTGCTGATGCCGCTGAGCACCGTGCCCGGCATGCGCCTCTACAGCCTGCAGAAGGACGACACGCCGCCGGCCGCCTTCCCCATGGTCGATCCTATGGCCGAGGTGGCGGACTTCGCCGACACCGCCGCCCTGATCGCCAACCTGGACCTGGTGATCAGCGCCGACACCTCGGTCGTCCATCTCGCCGGCGCGCTGGGCAAGCCGGTGTGGGTGATGAACCGCCACGACAGCTGCTGGCGATGGTTCCGGGGCCGGAACGACAGCCCCTGGTATCCTACCCTGCGCCTGTTCAACCAGGCGGCACCGGGGGACTGGGATGGCGTGGTGGCCGAGGTGCGGGCGGCGCTGATGGAGTTGCATCATACAGCAGCCGAGTGGCCGCAATGAATCCAGCCACCAGCATTACCGAACCATACACCAGCCACGGGGTACGGGAGATCACGGCCACCGTCAGCAACGCCAGGAATGTGGGGAAGAACCCGACATAGAGCGCCCACCCCTTCCAGCCCGAGGGGCTGACTTTGAGGCCCTTGATCGTAAAGGCGCCACGCTGAGGCCCAAACCACCCCTTGCGCCACTCATTGCTCATGAAGAACCCCTGACTGATTTCACATTGCAAAATCAGACCGGGGTTTTGATGAAGCAAGCGCTTGTTACGCGAACTCCGCCAGTTCCGCCTCCAGCCCACGGCTGCGGCAGGCGGCGGTCAGGGTGTTCAGCAGCAGCACGGCGATGGTCATGGGGCCCACGCCGCCCGGCACGGGGGTGATGGCGCCGGCCACGGCGGCCGCCTCGTCATAGGCGACATCGCCCACCAGGCGGGTCTTGCCGGCGGCCGCCGCCTCGGGATCGCGGGCGGGCACGCGGTTGATGCCCACGTCGATGACCACGGCGCCGGGCTTCACCCAATCGCCTTTCACCATCTCAGGCCGGCCGACGGCGGCGACCAGGATGTCGGCGGTGCGGCACAGCGCGGGCAGATCGGCGGTGCGGCTGTGGGCGATGGTGACGGTGCAGTCGGCCTGCAGCAGCAGTTGGGCCATGGGCTTGCCCACGATGTTGGACCGGCCCACCACCACAGCGTGCTTGCCCGTCAGGCTGCCCAGATGGTCCTTCAGCAGCATCAGGCAGCCCAGCGGGGTGCAGGGAACCATGCCGGGCAGGCCCACCGCCAGGCGTCCGGCGTTGACGACGTGGAAGCCGTCCACGTCCTTGTTGGGGTCGATGGCGGCCAGCACGGCGTTGCTGTCGATATGGGCCGGCAGGGGCAACTGCACCAGGATGCCGTGGATGGCGGGATCGGCGTTCAGGCTATGTACCAGGGCCAGCAGGTCTTCCTGCGTGGTGCTGGCCTCCAGCCGGTGGGTGACGGAGTGCATGCCGGCGGCGTGGGTCTGTTCGCCCTTGTTGCGGACATAGACCTGGCTGGCCGGATCCTCGCCCACCAGCACCACGGCCAGACCGGGCTTCAGCCCGTGACGGGTGATGAGGTCGGCGACCTTGGCGCCGATGCGTTCCCGCAAGGCCGCAGCGAATGCCTTACCATCGATGATGTGCGCCATGACTTCCTCCGCCAGCGAAACCTGAGAATTGCGCGGGGACATTAGCCGCAGCGCACGGTGCCGCCAATCCCTTGGGCTCAAAAGCCTTCCGAACCCTGCCATGCGGCGCCGTCGGTCCCCTCGGCACCGTGACAAGGCTATTGCCAGGCGTTTTTATATTTGACGTATAAATTCATATTTGATGTGCTGATTACCAGCCGGGCCGCACGCCGGCACAAAGAACACCCTGGGAGGGGACATGTCGGACGGCCGCGCGCATCCGCATCAGCACCAAGCCGCACAGCCGAAATGGGCGATTCCCATCGCCCTGATCGTCAGCCTGTTTTTCCTGTGGGGCGTGGCCAACAATCTGAACGACGTGTTGATCGCGCAGTTCCGCAAGGCCTTCGACCTTCAGGATTGGCAGTCCGGTCTGGTGCAGTCCGCCTTCTACCTGGGCTATTTCTTCTGCGCCATGCCGGCAGCCCTGTTCGCCCGGCGCTACGGTTACAAGGCCGCCATTGTACTTGGCCTGGCGCTCTACGGCATCGGCGCGCTGCTGTTCTATCCGGCGGCCGAACTGCGGGCCTACAGCGCCTTCCTGGGCGCCCTTTTTGTCATCGCCAGCGGCCTCGCCTTTCTGGAAACCTCCGCCAACCCGCTGATGACCGTGCTGGGCGACCCGGCGGGGGCGGAGCGGCGGCTGAACCTGGCCCAGGCCTTCAATCCCCTGGGCTCGGTCGCGGGCGTCCTGGTGGGGCGGCAGTTCATCCTGTCCGGCGTGGAATACACGCCCGAGCAGTTGGCCACCCTGTCGCCGGAGGCGCTGGCCCGGTTCCGGGATACGGAGGCCATGGCGGCCCAATCCTCCTACCTGGTGCTGGGCGTGTTGGTCCTGCTGTGGGCGGTGGTGGTGTTCACCGTGCGTTTCCCCACCCTGACCGACGGGCCGGAGGAGGAGACGAATGAGGCCGTGCCCGCCGAGGGCGGCTTCCGCCGCCTGCTGCGCCATCGCCATTTCCTGTTCGGCGTGGTGGCGCAGTTCTTCTACGTGGGCGCCCAGGTGGGGGTGTGGAGCTTCCTGATCCGCTATTCCCAGCACGCCCTGCCCGGCACGGGGGAGAAGACGGCCGCCGCCTACCTCACCCTTTCCCTGGTGGCCTTCATGGCCGGGCGCTTCGCGGGAACGGCCCTGATGGGCCGCGTGTCGGCGGAACGGCTGATGGGCGTGTTCGCCGCCATCAACGTCGCGCTGTGCCTGGTCGGGGCGTTTGGCGGCGGCTGGCTGGGCCTGGGCGCCATGATCGCCACCAGCTTCTTCATGTCCATCATGTTCCCCACCATCTTCGCCCTGTCGCTCCGCGGCCTGGGGCCGCTGACCAAGCTGGGATCGTCCTGGCTGGTCATGGCCATCATCGGCGGCGCCGCCATCCCCGTGGTCATGGGCCGTGTGTCGGACATGGCCAGCATCGCCGTCGCCATGGTGGTGCCGGGGGTGTGCTTCGCCGTCGTCAGCGCCTTCAGCCTGGCGGGGCGCGCGGCGCCGGTGGGCGAGCGCGATGAGCGCCTGAAGATCGTGGCCACGCACTGAGGGCGACCGGCATGATCGATGCCCACCAGCATATCTGGCGCCTGGGCCGGCACGGGCACAGTTGGCCCACCCCCGACCTGGCGGTCATCCACCGCGACCATGAGGTGGCGGACCTGGAAGCCCTGGCCGCCCCCCTGGGCATCACCGGCAGCGTGCTGGTGCAATCCCAGCCCTGTGATGAGGACACCGATTTCCTGCTGCATGAGGCGGCGCGCCAGCCCTTCGTCCGGGGTGTGGTGGGCTGGGCGGACATGAAGGCACCGGACGCGCCCGCGCGCATCGCTGCCCTGGCCGCCCGCCCCAAGATGCGGGGCCTGCGTCCCATGCTGCAGTCCCTGCCCGTGGACTGGATCGCCGATCCATCCATCGACGCCGCTGCGCGCGCCCTGGTGGCGCATGGCTTGAGCTTCGACGCCCTGGTCCTGCCGCCCCACCTGCCCGCCTTGCTGGACTTCGCCCGCCGGCACCCGGATTTGGCCATGGTGATCGACCACGGCGCCAAGCCCCCTATCGCCCGGCGCGAGATCGACGACTGGGCCGCCAGCATGCGTGACCTGGCCGCCTTGCCCCAGGTCCACGCCAAGCTGTCCGGCCTGCTGACGGAGGCTGGCGACCGAACGTCGGCCGACGCCCTGAAACCCTACGTGGACATCCTGCTGGACGCCTTCGGCCCCGACCGCCTGATGTGGGGCAGCGACTGGCCGGTGCTGAACCTGGCGGGCGATTACGCCGGCTGGCTGGCCATGGCGTGCGATCTGGTGCCGGCCGAGGTGCACCCGGCGGTGTTCGACGGTACGGCGCAGCGCTTCTACCGTCTCTAAAGCACCTCCTCCACCAGCCGCGCACCCCATTCGCCCAAGCGCTCGTCCAGGCCGCGATGGCGCCAGGCCTCGGGCTCTATGGCCCGGGCGTGGGTCAGGTCATGCTGGAACATGGCCTCCATCTCCTGTCCGAAGCCGGCGCCCAGGACCACGGCGTTGATCTCGTTGTTGAAGGCGACGCTGCGCCAATCGAGGTTGGAGGAACCGACGGTGGACCAGTCGCCGTCGATGACGGCGGTCTTGGCATGCAGGATGGCGTCCGCATATTCGTAAATATGCACGCCGGCAGCCAGTAGGTCGCTGTAATAGCCGCGCCCCGCCATAACCGACAGGGGGCTGTCGCTGGGCCCCGGCACCAGCACGGTGACATCCACGCCCCGCCCCGCCGCCTGCCTCAATGCCCGGGCCAGATCCGGCGTCGGCACGAAATAGCCGGTGGTCAGGTGGATGGACTTGCGGGCCAGGGTGATGGCCACCAATAGGCTGCGGTAAATCAGCGGCCGGCCCTCCGTCGGCGCGCCGCTCAGGGCCTGAAGGACGATATCGCCGGGGCGGGTCCGCGGCACCGGTGGCGGCGCGTTCAGGGCCGGGGTAGCGTCCGGCCCCTGGGCCTGGCGCTGCTGTTCCCAGGTCTCGGCGTACAGGCGCTGGAACTCCGCCACCACCGGGCCGGCGATGCGCACGTCGGTGTCGCGCCAGGGGCGCTGTTCCGGATCCTGATTCTCAGCGCCCGCGCCGGCGTGATGGCGGCGATCATACACCTCACTGATGTTCACGCCGCCCACGATGGCGACGGCGTCGTCCACGATCAGCAGCTTGCGATGGTCGCGGCGGTTGACGTCCAGGGTCAGCAGGGTGGCCGGGTCGACCGGGTTGAACACCAGCAGGTTCACCCCACCCTGGCGCAGACGGTCGAACACCTCCTTGGGCGTGTCCTGCGAGCCCCAGGCGTCATAGATCAGGTTGACCTCGACGCCTTGCGCCCGCTTGGCCACCAGCTTCTCCGCGAAGCGGGATCCCTCCACCCCATCGAACTCATAGCTTTCCATGTCGATGCGGGTGCGGGCGCCGTCGATGGCGGCGTCCATGGCGGCATAGGTCTCGGTGCCGCTGCGCAGCAGGGTGACGCTGTTGCCGCCGACGAAGGGCGCGCCGCCGATGATCTCCCCCTGCCGGCGCAGCAGATCCAGCCGGCTGGTCGCGTCCGCCGTGGCCAGCGCCCGGGCGATGTCGGGGTCGGCCGAGGGCAGCGTGGCGCAGCCGGCGAGGCCGCTAACCAGGGCAAGGGCGATGAGGGCGGTTTTGACGAAGCTTAGGCGGGGCGGCATGGCCGGATCGTGCCACCGCCACCGCCGGCCGGCCATTGCGACCAGCGGCGGGGCGGACCCGATTTCCGGCTTATGCGGGTGAGTACACCGGCTTATGCCGTCCAGCCACCGTCGATCACATGGATGGCGCCGGTGGTGAAGGATGAGGCGTCGCTGGCCAGATACAGCGCCAGTTCCGCGATCTCCTCCGGCCGGCCCAGGCGGCCCATGGGCTGGCGGGCGACGAAGGCGACCTGCGCGGCGGCATAGTCGCCGGTGGCGGCCAGGCGTTCATCCAGCGAGGGGGTCTGCACCGTACCGGGGCAGATGGCATTGCAGCGCACGCCCCGGCCCACGAAGTCAGCCGCCACCGCCTTGGTCAGGCCGATGACGGCGGCCTTGGTGGCACCGTAGGCGAAGCGGTTGGGCACGCCCTTGATGGAGCTGGCGACCGACGACATGTTGACGATGCTGCCCCTGCCCGCCTCAAGCATGCTGGGCAGGAAGGCGCGGATGGTGCGAACCATGGCCGTGACGTTCAGGTCCCAGGAGAAATCCCAGGAAGCCGCATCGCACTCCAGGATGGTGCCGGCGTGGACGAAACCGGCGCAGTTGAACAGCACGTCGATGGGGCCGACCTCGGCCGCGATCGCGGCCACATCCGCGTCACTGCGCACGTCCAGCCGGTGGGGACGGCAGCCCGCCACCTCGGCCAGCTTGTCGGTGTTGATGTCGGTGGCATGGACGGTGGCCCCCTCGCGCGCGAACAGTTCCGCCGCCGCCCGGCCGATGCCTTGTGCCGCCGCCGTCACCAGCGCCGTTTTGCCTTCAAGACGTCCCATGTGAGTCTTCCCTTGTTCCTCAAGCGCCGGCGGGGCATCCGCCCCTTGGCTATCCTCGTTCCGCCCTGCGGTACTCACTTCGGGGCCCGCAGTCGCGGGCCACCAGCGGGGGTGAGACTAGCCCACCCCGCTGGCTTACGCAGCCCGCGTGGGCAGGCAGGCGGGGCCCACCGGCTCGAACGATTTGTAGGTCAGGATGAATTCCTGATGGCCCAGGGCCTCGGACACGGTGCGGTCGCCCGCCGCCGCCGCCTCGACCAGGCCCAGGATTTCAGCCCCCACCTCATCCAGCGTGGCCTTACCTTCCAGGATGCGGCCGGCATTCACGTCCATGTCCTCCGACAGCCGGGAGTAGGTCTCCGGATTGGCGCAGACCTTGATAACGGGGGAGATGGCGGAACCGACGACGGAGCCGCGGCCGGTGGTGAACAGGATGAGGTGGCTGCCCGACGCGATCAGTTCCACGATCTCCGCGTTGTCGGAAATGTTGGGGAAACCGAAGCGCGGCTCCCCATCCGGCACCACGTCCATCAGGTACAGGCCGCCCGACGGGGGGATGTCGCCCGGCTTGATCAGGCCGCTGATGGGGGAGGAGCCGGACTTGGAATAGGCGCCCATGGACTTCTCTTCCTGGGTGGTCAGGCCGCCCTCGGCATTGCCCGGGGCGAAGCTGCCGAAGCCCATAATGGTGTAGTAGCGCTCCGCCTTCTGTACGCAGGCCTCGATCTCGGCGCCCAGTTCCGGCGTCACGGCGCGGTCGGACATGATGCGCTCACAGCCTACCAGTTCGCCCGTCTCCTCGAAGATGCAGGTGGCACCGGCCTCGACCAGCCAGTCGAAGCAGCGTCCCACAGCCGGGTTGGCGGTGATTCCGCTGGTGCCGTCGGACCCGCCGCAGATGGTGCCCACCACCAGCTCATGCCGGGCCATGGGCACCACCGGCGTCTGGTCGGCGATGGCCTTCAGGCGGGCCACGGCGGCGCGCCCGGCCTCAATGGTGGCCTTGGTGCCGCCGGCCTGCTGGATGACCAGGGTTTCCACCGGCCGGCCGCTGGCCGCCACCGCCTGGCGCAGGGCCTCACGGTTGAAGCTTTCGCAGCCCAGCGATAGCAGCAGCACGCCGCCCACGTTGGGGTGGGTGCACAGCTTGGTCATGATCTGAAAGGCGTAGCTGTTGGGATAACAGCCGGGGAAGCCGATCAGGTGCACGTCCATGTCGTCGCAGAGCGTGACGATGCGGCGGGCCACATGGTGGGCGCATTCCACCAGATAGGCGACCACGATGACGTTGCGGATGCCCTTGCGCCCGTCGCTTCTCAGAAATCCACGCATCTCAGCCATATCAGTGGCCCCCTTCGCTGCCGCCGACCACCTGTCGTGTATGGCTGGCGATGTAATCGCTTTTCATGTTGTGCATGTGGACATGGCCGCCGACGTCCACAGTGGCGGTCATGGAGCCGATGGGCGCGCCGTATTTCAGCACCTTGTCGCCGGCGGCCAAGGCTCGGCGGGCCAGCTTATGGCCCACGGTCACGTCCTGGGTGGCGGTGACCCGGGCGCCGTCGATGTCCAGGGCGTCGCCGGCACGGATGGCGGCGCGGACCACCAGCACGTTGTCATCCGGATGCAGCAGGATGAGGGGGGAGATGGGCGTGCTCATGCGGCTTTCGTTGTATTGGGGGTGGGAACGGGGGCGTCCGGATGCAGCAAGCCATCGGCGCGCAGGGCCTGCCACAACTCCGGCGGAATGACGGTGTCCATCAAGGCCCGGGTTTGGGCCACCTGGGCCGCATCCGCCATGCCCGGGATGACGCTGGCCACCACCGGATGGGCCAGGGGAAACTGCAAGGCCGCCGCCGCCAAAGGCACGTCGAAGCGGTCGCAGGCCGCCTCCAGCCGGCGCACGCGATCGATGATGGCGGCGGGTGCCGGCTCGTAATTGTAGTACAGCGGCGCGGCCCCCCGGGTGCCGTTCACCAGGATGCCGGAATTGTAGGGGCCGCCGACGATGACCCTCACCCCGCGGGCGGCGCAGGCGGGAAAGAAGGCGTCCAGCGCCGTCTGCTCCAGCAGGGTGTAGCGGCCGGCCAGCAGCACGACATCGAAGTCGGCATGGCCCATCGCCTCCAGGCACACCTGCCACTCATTGACGCCCAGGCCGATGGCGCGCACCGCCCCTTGGTCCCGCAATTCCCGCATGGCGCGGTAGCCGCCGTCCAAGAAACGGCGGAAATGAGCAGTGTGGTCGTCACCGTGGGTGGCAGTGCCCAGGTCATGGGCCAACAACAGATCGATGCGCTTCCGCCCCAGCCGCCGCCGGCTTTCAGCATAGGAGCGCATGACGCCGTCATAGCTGTAGTCGAACACCGGCTCATACGGTGCGGCGTCAGCAAAGCCGTGCCTCATCGGGCTCGCGCCCGCGTCGACCGGGACCAGCACCCGCCCCACCTTGGTGGAGACCAGCAGCTCTTCACCGGGGTCCAGCTCCGCCAGCACAGCACCGAGGCGGCTCTCGCTGAGACCGAAGCCGTAATGGGGGGCCGTGTCCAGATAGCGGATGCCGGCGGTCACCGCCGCCGTTACGGCGGCGCGGGCCGACGCCTCCGTCACCGGCTGGTACAGGTTGCCGATGGCCGCGGCGCCGAAGCCCAGTGGGGGCAAGGGCGGACATGTCGGGCTGAAGGAAGAAGATGAGTCCATCGGGGGCCTTCCCAGGGCGGGGCGACTTTCCATTCATATACGAAATCACCTTCCGCATATAAAATCGCCGTCCGCATTCCGTAAGTCAAGGCGCCTCACGCCATCTCTTGCCCGGCGGGCAGCCTGATGGCATAGCCGGAGAGCCGCAAACCCAGCCCTCAGGCCCAGGCCGGATTATCCATGACCACCCTTCCTGATGATACCGTGCCCGACCTCGACGCCACCGACGGGTTGACCGGCGACGGCGCGGCGGAAGCCGTGCGCAAATACCGGGCGCCCGCCTTGGAGAAGGGCCTGGACATCCTGGAGCTGATGGCCAGCCACGGCGCGCCCATGACGCCGTCGCAGATTTCCGCCCGGCTGGGCCGCTCGGTCAGCGAGCTGTTCCGCATGATCCAGGTGCTGGAATTCCGGGGCTATATCGCGCCGGCGGCAGCGGCCGATGGCTATGAGCTGACCAACAAGTTGTTCACCCTGGGCATGGCGCGGGCGTCGGTGCGCACCCTGCTGGAGGCGGCCCTGCCCCTGATGCGCGAGCTGGCGCTGGCCATCGGCCAGTCCTGCCACCTGGCGGTGGCCTCCGACGACCAGATGGTGGTGGTGGCGCGCGTCGAGAACCCTGGCCACCTGGGCTTCTCCGTCCGTCCCGGCTATCACCGCAGCCTGGTGGAGGCCACGTCCGGCATGGTGCTGTACGCCTTCCAGCCGCCGCACACCCAGGCCCTGTGGCACGCCATGTTGGAACGCGCCGTAGGGCCTGACCGGGTGGCCTCTTTCGCCGCCCGCGCCGACGCCGTGCGCGCCCAGGGCTATGCCCAGGCCGCCAGCGACTACGCCCTGGGTGTCATGGACCTGTCCGCCCCCGTCATCGGCGGCACCGGGGCGGCGGTGGCGGCACTGACCGTGCCCTTCATGCAGCATACGCCCCTGGTCCGTTCCTTGGCGGAAGCCATAGGCATGGTGCAAGCCACCGCCCGGCAGATCGCCCAGGACCTCACGGAACGGGCGTGAACCGGCCCGCACGGGATGGCCGGCATGCACGCGCCCAGGGCTGTGACAGGGCCATGGTTTATGCTAGACCCGGGCAACTTCCTTCCAAATAACACCCGCATGCCTTGAGGAATCGTTCGCCGTGACGTCGCAGCCGACCCCCGCCCCCCATAGCCCCTACGTCCTGGTCCTGACCTGCCCCGACGTGAAGGGTGTGGTGGCCGCCGTCTCCAGCTATCTGGCCGACAACGACGCCTCCATCACCGAATCCAACCATTTCAACGACCAGCTGACCAACAGCTTTTCCATGCGCACGGCCTTCCGGCCGGACGGCCCGGGATTCCCAGACCTGGACAGCCTGCGCCAAGGCTTTCAGTTGATCGCCCGCCGCTTCCGCATGGACTGGCAGCTGGTGGACATGACGGTGAAGCCCAAGGTGGTGATCGCCGTGTCCAAGTTCGGCCATTGCCTCTACGACCTGCTGCACCGCGCCCGCTCCGGCTCCCTGCCCATCGACATCCCGGCCGTCATCTCCAACCATGACGACATGCGGTCCTTCGTGGAATGGAGCGGCATTCCCTACCACCACCTGCCGGTGAAGGGGGACAAGGCAGCGCAGGAGGCCGCGTTCATGGACGTGGTGAACCAGGCCGGTGCCGATCTGGTGGTGCTGGCCCGCTACATGCAGATCCTGTCGGCCGACCTCTGCGGCCAGTTGGCAGGCCGCTGCATCAACATCCATCACTCCTTCCTGCCCAGCTTCAAGGGCGCCAAGCCCTACCACCAGGCCCACGCCCGTGGCGTGAAGCTGATCGGCGCCACCGCCCACTATGTGACGACCGACCTGGACGAAGGTCCCATCATCGAACAGGGTATCGAGCGGGTGGACCACACCCAGACGCCGGAAGACCTGGTGGATATTGGCCGTGACATCGAATGCGCCGTGCTGGCCCGCGCGGTGCGCTGGCATATTGAACGCCGCATCCTGGTGACGGGGCAGAAGACCATCGTGTTCAGCTGAACGAAAAGGGCGGGACAGCCAGTTGGCCGTCCCGCCCCTCATCTTCCAGCGCCACTACGAATTAGCGGGGCGTCACGCTGGTGCTGGTCGAGGTGCCGCCCGAGGCGTTCACCTTGGCCGAGGCGCCCCCGGCGGACACACTGTCCTGGGTCTGGATCCTGGCCTGATCGTTGGCGGACACGCCGGACCTGCCGGCCGAGACGCCGGCGCCGCCGGTGGTGCCGGTGGAGATGTCGGCGCCACCGTTCAGCGGGCTCGGAGCCTTGGCGGCGCCTACGGCCGTGGTGCTGGTGCTGCCAGTGGTCTGGGTCGTACCGGCGGCGGTACCGTTGGTCACGCCCATGGCGCCGGCGGTGGTGCCGTTCTCGACCTCCTGGGTGGTGGCTGCGGCGCTGGCGGCGGTGTTGCCGGCGGCGTTGGCGTTTGCCTTGGCGGCATCGGTCGCGGCGTTGGTGGTGTCCTGCGCCGTTACGGCGGCGCTGTCCTTCACCCGGCCGGTGGCGGCGGCGGTGCCGCTGGCGGCGCGGGGGGCGGCCTGGGCGTTCAAGCCGGCCATTGCATTCTGCTGGGCCCCCAGGTTGACGCCGGTGGCGGTGTTCAGGGTGCTGTTGGCGCCACCGGTCACGGCACCGGCGGCGTGGCCGCCGATCAACTGCGCGTTGGCGGCGCCGGCCAGCAGGGCGGCGACAGCCACGCCGCTCAGGAGAAGACGGGTATTCATGGTGTTCCTCCGTATCGCAGTGCGGCAAGCGCCTTCAAGTTTTCCGCGCCTGCCCTTGCTACGGATGCCAGTTCATTACCCAATGATGGCGGCAATTTGGCAAGGGAATGGATTCTATTAGCCTAGTGTGAAGGCCATAACGGCCGTTCATTCAAAATATTCGCGCGCTATTAAAAATGAAGTTGGGCCAGAGTCGGTCTCCACACCTACCGACCTTACGCGAATTTTCAAGAGCGTAGCTATGAGAAAGGACGGGACGTCCCGGGGACATCCCGCCCTGCTTTCGCCGGCCACAAGGACTGGTCACACCAACGGCGCTCAGCGCGGCGTGCTGGTAGTGGTGGTCGTGGTGCTGGTGTTGCCGTACCCGTCCGTCTGGGTGGACCGGCGTTCCACCACGCTACCGTCCGGCGTCTCCACCTTGCTGCCGCTGCGCGTGACCTTGGTGCCATCCGGATAGGTCGTGGTGGTGGTGCGGGATTTGGTGACACGATCGTCATCGGAGCCGGTGACCGAGCTGTAGGAGGTCTCGGTCGATTGGGTGGTGCCGGGCGCCATCATGTCGGGCGCGGGCGGCTGTACCGTGGTGGTTTCGGTGGTGGTGGTGGTGCGGGATTGGGCCACCGGCACCGCGCTGGTGGTGACGGTGCGGGTCGTGGTCGTTTCGGACTGGGCGCAGGCCGCGCTAGCCAGAAGACTGGCCAGGGCCGCGCCGCTCAGAAGAAGACGGGTGTTCATGATTATTCCTCCATTGCGTTATGGCGGGCATTGCCTTATGGCGAGCGTCATTCATTGAAATCATCGCGCCCGCCTTACTACGGATTTAAATTCTATCTTTGAATATGACCAGATTCTGGCAGATAATTGGAATAAATTTGCTGCTATATTATTATAGCCACATATGTTCAGGGCATATTCAAATATCAATAAATAAAAAAAAGGCAGGACATCCGCCGGGACGTCCTACCCTTCTTTACCCAGGACACTATTCTGGAGGATACATCACACCGTGACGGGCGTCAGCGCGGCGTGCTGGTCGTCGTGGTGGTGCTGGTGGAATTGCCGTTGCCATCGGTCTGGGTCGATTGGTGCTCCACCGTGCTGCCGTCCGGGGTCTCCACCTTGCTCTTGCTGCGGGTGGACTTGCTGCCGTCCGGATAGGTGGTGGTCGTGGTCTTCGACTTGGCCGTGCGATCATCGTCCGAACCAGACTGGGAGCTGTAGGTCTCCGTCGACTGGGTGGTGCCGGGCATGGCCGCATCCGGGGCCGGGGGCTGCTGCGTGGTGGTTTCCGTGGTGGTGGTGCGCGACTGGGCCACAGGAACGGCCGTGGTCGTCGTGGTGCGCGTGGTGGTGGTATCGGACTGGGCGCATGCCGCACCGGCCAGAAGGCTGGCGAAAGCCACGCTGCTCAGAAGAAGACGGGTATTCATGATTATTCCTCCGTATCTGCGTACGGCGGGCATCACATGAAACGATGCGCCTGCCTGTTACCGACCAGAGTTCATCCTCGTAATATGGCCGGAATTTGGCAATAATCATGGTTCTATTTGCTTAACCCCTTCGCGGACGCAGGGGTATTTTAAAATGGATAGGAGAATCGATGGGCGGCATATACTCCTCATGCCGCCCGAATGATGAATTGATCACTTAGCCATCAGGGATAGACGGCGGTCAGCCATTCGGCCAGCAGCGCCGGCTTTTCCTGACCTTCGATTTCAATGGTGACGGTGCGGGTCAACACCCAGCCGCCGCCCTTTTCCTCAACCGAGTCCACGGTCTGGCGACTGCGCAGGCGCGACCCGGCCGGCACCGGGGCCAGGAAGCGGATCTTGTTGAAGCCATAGTTCACGCCCTTGCCGGCGTCGCGCACCACCAGCGTCTGGTCGCTGAAGACGGCCAGCAACGACAGGGTGAGGAAGCCATGGGCGATGGTGCCGCCCAGCGCCGCCGTGGCACGCGGCACGTCGACATGGATCCATTGATGGTCGCCGGTGGCGTCGGCGAAACCGTTGATGCGGTCCTGAGCGATCACCACCCAGTCGGAGTAGCCCAGGTCCCGCCCCACCAAGGCGGGCAGGTCGGCCATGTCCACGGTCAGCATTCTGTTTCCCTCATCGTTGTTGGCGCGCCAAGGGTATCCCGTGACAACGGGGGTGCCGCGCGCGGTGGCAGGATGCCAAATTGGCGGGGCAAGGGCACGGACTATGCAATTCCGCACGCGCACCGTTCGCCTACCATGTGCATTCTCCTTTGTGGCCCCGCCTTTGGCCCGCCCCGACCAACGGACCATCCATGACCGCAACCGCCTTGCCCGACGATATCGCCCCGGACGAGCGAGAGCCCAGCCGGTCGGTGTGGGCAGAGTTCCGCCGGGGTTTGGCTGCCATGGCGCCCATCCTGCTGGGCGTGACGCCCTTCGCCCTGGTGCTGGGCTCCCAGGCGGCGATGAAGGGCCTGAGCCCGCTTGAAGTGGCGTTGATGTGCGGCCTGAACTTCGCCGGCGGGTCGGAATTCGTGGCCATCGAGCTGTGGCGCAGCCCGCCGCAAATCGCGCTGATCGCCGGCATGACCCTGCTGGTCAACTGCCGCCACCTGCTGATGGGGGCGTCATTCGCCCCACATCTGCGGCGCCTGCGCCCTTGGCAGGCGGCGCTGGTGCTGTTCGTCATGGCCGATGAGACCTGGGCGCTGGGCATGGACGACGCCCGCCGCCGCATGGCCGTCACCGGCCGGCCGGGCATCAGCCTGCCTTACTATGCCGGCCTCGCCGTCTCCCTCTACATCGCCTGGGTGGCGGTGACGGTGCTGGGCGCCGTGGTAGGGCCGGTGCTGGGCAACCCGCACGCCTATGGCTTCGACATGGCCTTCACCGCCGTCTTCCTGGTGCTGATCCGCGGCATGTGGAAGGGCTGGCGCCGCGCCCTGCCCTGGCCGGTCAGCCTGGGCGTGGCTGCTGTCACCCATCTGGCGGTGCCGGGCGCCTGGTATGTGCCGGCCGGCACGCTGGCCGGCCTGGCTGTCGCCTATTTCGTTGCCGGCACTGAAACCCGGGAGGCCGCGCCGTGAGCGACTTCGCCCGCTATTTCGCCCTGGACGTCCCGTCGCTGCTGGCCATCCTGGCCATGATGGCGGTGACCTATGCCACCCGCGTCACGGGATACCTGGTGCTGCGCAACCGTACCCTCAGCCCCCGCGCCACCGCGGTGCTGGAAGCGGTACCGGGTGCCGTGCTGATCTCCGTCATCGCGCCGGCCTTCACCACCACCAATCCGGCGGACCTGCTGGGCCTGGCGGTGACCCTGGCCATGGCCTGCCGCTTCCCCATGCTGCCCACGGTGATCGTCGGCGTGGCCGTCACCGCCCTGTTGCGCCATATGCTATGAAGTGGGGCGGCCGTCGCTAAACGGTTGAACCCCAACCGCGTCGTTGGCATCCTTCCCGCCCAAGGCCTATGGGGGAAAAGCATCATGATCGAACTCGTCATCGACCAGCGGCGGCGCGACTTGGGCGGGTTCGAGGTCGGGCGCATCCTGCCCGTGGCCCAGCGCCGCCATGTCGGCCCCTTCGTCTTCTTCGACCACATGGGCCCGGTGGACTTCCCCAAGGGCATCCCGCTGGAGCGGGACGTGCGCCCGCACCCGCACATCGGCCTGTCCACCGTCACCTACCTGTTTGATGGTGAGATCATGCACCGCGACAGCGTGGGCTCCGAACAGGCCATCCGCCCGGGCGAGGTCAACTGGATGACCGCCGGCAGCGGCATCACCCATTCCGAACGGTTCGAGAAGGCGCGGGCCGAGGGCGGCGCGCTGCACGGCATCCAGGCCTGGGTGGCCCTGCCGGAAGCGGATGAGGAGACCGACCCCAGCTTCCATCATTACGGTGCGGACGACCTACCCACCTATGAGCATGGCGGGCTGTGGGCCCGGCTGGTGGCGGGTGAGGCCTTCGGCGCCAAGGCCGGGGTCAAGACCCACTCCCCCCTGTTCTATGTGCACTGGGTGCTTCAGCCCGGCACCAAGGCGCAGTTGCCGGCCGAGTATCCGGAGCGCGCGGCCTATGTCGCCGTCGGCTCGGTGGAGGTGGAAGGCAGAACGGTGGAGGCCGGCCACATGCTGGTGTTCGCCCCCGGCCAGCCGGTGCTGTTCACCGCCGTCACCCCCGCCGTGGTCATGCTGCTGGGCGGGGAGCCGCTGGGCGACCGCTACATCGACTGGAACTTCGTCTCCTCGCGCAAGGAGCGGATCGAGCAGGCCAAGGCCGACTGGCGCGCCGGCCGCATGAAGCTACCGGACCTGGACGACAAGGAATTCATTCCGCTGCCGGGGTGATGAATTGAGCGACACCGTAGCGATTTTGTGGCCGGTACTTAGCAGCTCACTACTTTCAGGGTTAGGTGCTGGCTGGCTTACTTATCTCTTTACCTTGCGCCGCGAGCGGGAGGCCGATTGGCGCAAGATGAAATTCGAACAATATCAGGAATTTACCTTAGCCTTCTCAGGTATAATAGAAGGAAGGAATGGAGACTCTGCGGTACTGGCAGCGGCCCTTCGGCGATATGCAGACGCATATAATTCCATGCAGATAATAGCCAGTCCGCGCGTGTTGGAAGCGATGATCGCGCTACAGTCAGAAATTTCCGAGAAGAACGCCAATCGAGACTATGATAATGAATATCAGCTAGTCGATCGCCTATTTAAGGCAATGCGCTCAGATATTCATCCCAAATTAGCCAAAGCAGATATGAAGCTGCTAGGTGTTATTGGAACGCCTAAATCTGACCCAACATAAACAATAACAGCTAAATCCGCACGGCACTGACGACGATGCCGTCCTCATCGGCATAGAGCCAGGCGCCGGGCGTGAACTGCGCACCGCCGAAGGACAAGGGCACGTCCACCTGGCCGGCGCCGGTCTTGGTGCTTTTCTTCGGGTTGGTGCCCAGCGCCTTGATGCCCAGGTCGATGTGGGCCAGGGCCACGCTGTCGCGCACGGCGCCCCACAGCACCAGGCCGGCCCAGCCGTGCTTGAACGCCAGGCCGGCGATGACGTCACCCACCAGGGCGGTGCGCAGCGAGCCATGGCCGTCCACCACCAGGACGGCACCCTCGCCCGCTTCGGACAGCGTATGCTTCAGCAGGGCGTTGTCCTCATGGCAGCGCACGGTCCGGATGGGCCCGTGGAAGGACGCCCGCGCCCCAAAGGAGCGGAACTGAATCTCACAGCTTTGCAGGCTGTCCTCATAGGCATCGACCAAGTCGGCGGTGCGATGGGTCATACCGCCCCTCCCTTCCCTGCCAAGGTTTCTCCTTATCCTAGCGCATTTTGGCCGTCACGGCAGCGGCGAGGATGGAACCGCGACCACACTCTTAAGTGACTACATGGATGTGTATACTGCAGCGGTAAGGTCTGGTGCCGGATTGGGGAAATCAAGGCCGGCGTTGGACCAGGAACGGTGGGGAATTCCCGTGGCTTATTCCGTCTATGTCTTGGTGGTGCTGGTGCTGGCCTATGTGCTGGCCTTCATTGACCGCCAGATCTTGACCCTGCTGGCGGTGCCGATGAAGGCCGATCTGGGCCTCAGCGACCTGCAGCTCAGCCTGCTGCAGGGCCTGTCCTTCGCCTTGTTCCTGGCCGTTGGCGGCCTGCCCATCGGCCGCCTGGTGGATCGGCGGCGGCGCACGGCGGTGCTGGCCGCCGGCGTCGCGGCTTGGAGCCTGTTCACCGCGGCCTGCGGCTTGGCGCGATCCTTTCCAGCCCTGTTCCTGGCGCGCGTGGGCGTGGGCTTCGGCGAGGCGACCATGGTCCCGTCGGCCTACTCCCTGATCGGCGACCTGTTCCACGGCCGCCGGCTTGGTCTGGCCATCGGCCTGTACAACATGGGCCCTTATGTGGGGGCCGGGCTGGCCCTGATCCTGGGCGGACTGGTGCTGCACCATCTGCCGCCGGATGTCGTGCTTCCCCTGCTGGGCAACCTGCGCGGCTGGCAGGTGGTGTTCCTGCTGCTGGGGCCCGTGGGCCTGCTGATGGCGCTGTGGGTCGCCACCGTGCGGGAACCGGAGAGGACGGGCGCCGGGGCGCGCACCGCCCCCAACTGGGCCGAGGTGCGGGCCTACTACCGCGTCCATGGCGTCAACGCCCTGCTGGTCAACCTGGCCGGCACCTTCGCCGCCATGGCGCTGTACAGCCTGGGCGCTTGGCTGCCGCATCTGCTGGCCCGCATCCACCACATGAAGCCGCTGGACATCGGCCAGGGCATGGGCTGGCGCCTGATGGTGTTCGGCGCCGGCGGCGCCTTGCTGGCCGGCATCTTGGGTGACCTCCTGCGCCGGCGGGGCTTGGTCCAGGGACGCCTGGTCGTGATGATCGCCGGCGCCGCCGCGTCTTGCCTGCTGCTTTACCCCGCCCTGCGCGCGCCAGACGGCGCCGGCGCGCTGGCATGGCTGGGGCCGTTGATCGGCTGCATGACCTTGGCCATCGGCTCCAGCCCCCCGGCCTTGCAGGAGATCACCCCCAACCGCCTGCGCGGGTTCCAGCACGCCGTGGCGGCGCTGATCGCCACCCTGCTGGGCCTGGGCGCGGGCCCGTCGGTGGTGGCGCTGGTGACGGACAAGGTGCTGCGCGACGAAAGCCGGCTGGACCTGTCGCTGCTGCTGACCCTGCCCGCCATGCTGGGCGCCTGCATCGTGCTGGCGCTGATCGCGTGCCGCCGCTACGCCACCAGCCTGGCGGCCATGGCGTCAACCGATGAAACGGTGCCAGCGGCCGGCCTTTCCCTTTCAGGGGCAAGCGGAAACGCCACAACCTGAGAAATCTATTTTTGTGGGAAACTCCCGCAAAAAGATGTATGAGGAGGGACATCTTTTATGCGCGCATAGGTTGTCGCGCCAGCCCTGGAGAAGAGCATGTACAACACCGCCACCTTCCCTGTGCCGGACGGCACCACCATCAAGATCAACGGTTTCACCAATTCCGCCTATTGGGCCCAGCGCATCGTGATCGAGGTCACGGGCCAGGCGCCCATCACCTGGAACGGCACCGGCGCCCAGAACAACAAGCTGGTGGGCCAGGTGGTGATCCCGCCCGGCAACGGCCGGCAGGTCAGCATCACCATGTCCTATGATCCGGGCGGCGGCTTCGCCCCCTCCACCGTCGTGAAGATCCCCTTCGACGACCCCAGCCTGACCGGCTTCGTCATCGGCGGCCAGGATGCCGGCGGCCGCCCCAATGGCCCGGCCAGCTGGAACACGGTGGCCTTCGTCTACTGGGCCAAGGGTTACTGAGTCGTTGATATGCAAAACCCCGGATGGCGAACCATCCGGGGTTTTTAGTGCTGCCTCAACGCCGGGTGCCGCCGTCCGGCGGACGCAGTCGCGTCCTACAGCGACATGAGGTGTGCCCCATGTCGCTGCCAAAGGTATCAGGCCGCTTCGCGGTTCTGCGCCAGGCGGTCCAGCAGCGCGTCCTGCTGGTCGATCAGTTCCTGTGGCGTGTCGCCGCCGAAGCGGCCGAACAGCTCGGACTGGTCACGCAGTTCCGTTTCGGCCTCAACCTCGTCCACCGCCATGACGACGTCGAACTGGTCGCGACCGAAGTCCAGGCCGTGCCAGGTCAGGTCTTCATAACGCGGCGTCAGGCCGAACAGGTTCTCTTCCGTCTCCACGACGCGGCCGCGCACCCGGTCCACGATCCACTTCAGCACCCGCATGTTATCGCCGAAGCCCGGCCAGGCGAACTTGCCGTCCTGGTCCTTGCGGAACCAGTTGACGCGGTAGATGCGCGGCAGGTCATTGATCTTGTTGCCCATGTCCAGCCAGTGGCGCCAGTACTCCGCCATGTTGTAGCCGCAGAAGGGCAGCATGGCGAAGGGATCGCGGCGGATGGCGGCCTGGCCCACGGCGGCGGCGGTCGCCTCCGACCCCAGGGTCGCCGCCCAGTACACGCCCTCGTTCCAGCCGCGGGTCTCGAACACCAGCGGGAAGGTGCGCGACAGGCGACCACCGAAGATGAAGGCGCTGATGGGCACGCCGGCGGGGTCCTCCCAGGCCGGATCGATGCTGGGGCATTGGCTGGCCGGGGCGGTGAAGCGGGCGTTGGGGTGCGCCGCCTTGCGGCCGCTGGCGGGCGTCCAGTCCTTGCCCTCCCAGTCGATCAGGTGGGCTGGCGGCGTCTCGGTCAGGCCCTCCCACCACACGTCGCCGTCATCGGTCAGGGCGCAGTTGGTGAAGATGACGTTGGCGTGCAGGGTCAGCAGGGCGTTGGGGTTGGACTTCAGGCTGGTGCCGGGCGCCACACCGAAGAATCCCGCCTCCGGATTGATGGCGCGCAGGGTGCCGTCCGGCGCCGGCTTGATCCAGGCGATGTCGTCGCCGATGGTGCGCACCTTCCAGCCGTCGAAGGCGGCGGGCGGCACCATCATGGCGAAGTTGGTCTTGCCGCAGGCCGAGGGGAAGGCGGCGGCGACATAGGTCTTCTCGCCCTCCGGGCTTTCCACGCCCAGGATCAGCATATGCTCGGCCAGCCAGCCCTCCTCGCGCCCCAGGGATGACGCGATGCGCAGCGCGAAGCATTTCTTGCCCAGCAGCGCATTGCCGCCATAGCCGGAGCCATAGCTGATGATCTCATGCGTCTCGGGGAAGTGGACAATGTACTTGTGCCGGGCGTTGCAGGGCCAGGCCACGTCCTTCTGGCCGGCGGCCAAGGGCGCGCCCACGGAGTGCAGGCACTTCACGAAACCGCCGTCACCCAGCTGGCGCAGCACCGCCTCGCCCATGCGGGTCATGATGCGCATGTTCACGGCGACATAGGGGCTGTCGGACAGTTGCACGCCGATGTGGGAGATGGGGGAGCCCAGGGGTCCCATGCTAAAGGGCACCACGTACAGGGTACGGCCGCGCATGCTGCCCTTGAACAGGCCCTGCAGCGTCTGGCGCATCTCGGCGGGATCGGCCCAGTTGTTGGTCGGGCCGGCCTCTTCCGCCGTCGGGGTGCAGATGAAGGTGCGGTCCTCCACCCGGGCCACGTCGCCGGCATCGGACCGGCAGAGGAAGGAATTGGGCCGCTTGGCCGGGTTCAGGCGGATGAAGGTGCCTTGGGCCACCATCTCTTCGCACAGCCGGTCATATTCCTCCTGGCTGCCGTCGCACCAATGGACCGCCGCCGGCTGGCAATGGGCGACGACCTCATCAACCCAGTCCAGCAGGGCCCGGTTGGTGGTGGGCGCGCCGGTGGAGCCGGCCAGGGGGGAGCCGGTCAGGGCGGAGGACCTCGTGACGGAGCTGCTCATGGAAATATTCTACCTTTCGATCCGCGAAACCGCTGGCGGTTGGCCCGGCGCCGTCCCGGCCTGCCTGGCCCGGAAGGGGCGCCGGCCATCGACGGAAGCGTCAGGTTCGCAGCATCGTTCCCGGGGGCCGGCAGGGTGTGGGCACAGCCGATGGCAAATGATGCCGCGCCGCTTCCATCGGCGCAGACGGTCATGATTGGTGTGGGGCGTTGAAGGGCGCGACGGCCGACCGTTGATAGGTCAACTATATGCGCATGCCTCCCTGGCACCGGACAGGCCGGGTGCGGCAGGGGGATCGCCCCGCGGACGGGATCGTCGATGGATTCCGTGGGTGAAGGTCATTGTGCGCTACTCCCCGAAGTTGAGTACAGGTGGGCCGGTCTTTGCCGCCAGCTCCACCCTCAGAATATGGCCGGCCCTGTCGCCGGGCGCGTGCCTGATCCATCTTCTACCGCCGCGCCACCGGATGTCCAGTGGCTTGGCTGTGTCAACGGCGGCCACGCCGGCTGGGAAGTCTGGCCGCCTTTATCCAAGGTATTAACATCATGGCGTATCCGCCAGCATCCGCACAGTCGCCGGGTCACGCCGATAGACCATGAGGACGGACAGCAAACCGCAGAAGGCGGCGGCGGCCATCCACAGGCCGGGCGCGGCCCTGTCGTCCGTCAAATCGATCAGCCAGGTCGACACCAGCGGCGTAAAGCCGCCGAACAGCGCCGTGGCCAGGCTGTAGGCCAGGGAAAACCCAACCGTCCGCACCTCCGGGGGCATCACCTCCGTCAGGGCCACCAGGGCCGCCGCATTGTAACTGGCGTAGAGGAAGGACAACCACAGCTCGGCCACCAGCATGGTGCCGAAGCTGACGTCATGGACCAGCCAGTTCAGCACCGGATACGCCGTCAGCATGGCCAGGATGGTAAAGGCCATCAGCAGGGGCCGGCGGCCCACCTTGTCGGACAGCGCCCCCATCACCGGCAGCCAGATGAAATTGGACAGGCCGACGCAGAAGGTAAGCAGCAGGCTTTCCCCGGCATCGAGCTTCAGCACGCTTTTGCCATAGGTCGGCGCGTAGACGGTGATGAGGTAGAAGGACACCGTCGTCATCACCACCATCATCATGCCGGCCAGCACCAGCCGCCAGTTCGCGGCGATGGACCGGACGATCTCCCGAAAGGTGGGACGATGCCGCCGGTGCTGGAATTCCGCCGTCTCCTCCAGCGAGCGGCGGATGACGAAGATCACCGGCACGATCAGGCAGCCGATGAAGAAGGGTATGCGCCAGGCCCAGTCGTGGATTTGCTGCGGCGTCAAAAACCGGCTCAGCCCATAGCCAATGAGGGCGGCGGCCATGATGGCCGCCTGCTGGCTGGCGGATTGCCAGCTGACGTAAAAGCCCTTGCGGCCCGGTGTGGCCATTTCCGACAGGTAGACCGAGACACCGCCCATCTCCACCCCGGCGGAAAAGCCCTGCAGCAGTCGGCCGATCAGCACCAAGGCGGGGGCCAGCAGCCCGATGCTGGCGTACCCGGGCACGAAGGCGATCAGCACCGTGCCCAGCGCCATGATGGCCAACGTCACCACTAGGCCCTTGCGGCGCCCGATCCTGTCGATGTAGCTGCCCAGGATGACGGCACCCACCGGCCGCATCAGGAATCCGGCGCCAAAGGTGGCAAAGGTCAGCATCAGCGACGCGGTGTCGTCGCCGCTGGGGAAGAAGGTGCTCGCGATGTAGGGCGCGTAGAAACCGTAAAGGAAGAAATCGAACATCTCCAGGAAGTTGCCACTGGTGACGCGCAGCACCGTGGCCAGCCGGGACGGCTGCTTGGCATTGGAACTCGGCATAGGGGCGATCCTCAGCGGGGGGCTGCGGTGGCGGGCACCAGCCCGGATTTGGTGATCAGCGACGCCGCGTCGGGCGAGGACAGAAATGCGATCAAGTCCTCGGCCGCCTGCGTTTCGCGCGTTCCGGCGACGATGCCGATGGAAAACGGCGTCACCTTCTGCGCCTCATCGGGCAACGGCCCGACGATGTCGATGCCGGACAGCGGCAATAATTCGCTGATCTGCTGGAAGCCGATCTCCGCCTCGCCGCGGGCGACGACGTTGCCGACCGGCTCCGCCGGGATCATCCGCGCCTTGCCTTTCATGGCGTCGGCGATGCCCAGGCGCTTGAAGAGGACCGTCGATAGGAAGACACCGCTGGCGCTGTCGGAATAGGCAACGGACTTGGCGTCCAGCAGCACCTTCTTCAATGACGCCACGGTCGAGATGTCCGGATGGGGCGCGCCGGCCTTCACGGCCAGGCCGATCTTGGACAGGGCCAGGACCCTGTGGTCCAAATCCATCACCTGCCCCGCCCGCACCAGCGTTTCAAGGCTGTCGCCCACCATGATGACGACATCGATATCCTGATGCTGCCGCAGCCGATTGGGGATGGCTTCCGGCGTGTCGCCCATGGACGGGCCCCATACGGACACCAGCGTATTCCCGGTGCGCTTCTCGAACTCAGGCGCCAAGGCCTTGTACGCGGCGGCGAAACCACCGGAACTGGCGACGTGCAGTTCCGCGGCGCTGGCCGGCAGCGGCGACAACGCCAGCAGCAGGGCGAACGCACGCGACATGACGCCGCCCGCGGAACGCGGGACACTTCCAGTCATCACCGTCTCCTCCGGTTTTCATATCGCCGCCATTGTGGAATGCCGGGAACCGGACAGGAATTGCATTTATCTTCTCAATTAATAATTATTACGCATCAATTGGAGTGTATGGCATGCGGCTGGATTTCGAGTTCGGGGAGGTGCTGGCCTTCGTCACGGTGGCGCAAACGCTGAACTTCCGCGCGGCGGCGGACAGGCTGCACCTGTCCCAGCCCGCGCTGAGCCGGCGGGTGGAGAAGCTGGAGGCGGCGCTGGAAATGCGCCTGCTGGAGCGCACGACGCGCAAGGTGGAACTGACAGAGGCCGGCCGCCAATTCCTGAACCACGCCGTCGTCATCCTGGAGGAGTTGGAATTAGCGCGCGCAAGCATGGTGGCGCGCGCCAGCCGGGCCAAGCAGCTGGTGACGGTGGCCTGCGTGCCCTCCGTGGCCAACCACGTATTGCCCGACATCCTGCGCCTTTACGCACAAACCCATCCGGGGGTCCGGATCCGCATCATCGATGAAAGCGCCGGCAAGGTGCTGGATGCCGTGATGGAGGGCGAGGCCGATATCGGGATCAGTTTCCTGGGCGCCCAGAACGCGGAGGTGGATTTCATCCCCATCCGCAGCGAACCCTATGTGCTGGCGGTGCGCCGGGACCATCCCCTGGCGGCTGCTGCGGCAGCCCGCTGGGACAGCCTGGAGGCCGAACGCCTGATCGCCGTCTCGCTGAACAGCGGCAACCGCATCCTGATCGAAAACGTGCTGGCCGGCCTGCCGCGGCGACCCACCATCCATTATGAGGCCAACCATGTCGCCGGGGCGCTGGGCCTCGTGTCGGCCGGACTGGGGGTGGCGGTGCTGCCCGGCCTGGCCCTGGCCAATAACGCCTACCCGGCGCTGGTGGGCATACCGATGCGGGATCCTGAGCTCAGCCGCACCCTGGGCCTGGTCACCCGCGCCGGGACGCGGCTAAGCCAGCCCGCGTCCGCCCTTCACGACCTGATCTTGCGAAAGATCGGCGAATAGCCGCCCCTCAGCCCGCCTTGGCCAGCAGGGCGCGGCCGGCGCGGCTGGCGTTGGGGCGGCCGATGGCGTCCGAAATCCAGCCGCCGATGGCGGACAGGGCATCCAGGTCCACACCGGTGGACAGGCCCTGCCCTTCCAGCATGTAGACCACGTCCTCCGTCGCCACGTTGCCGGTGGCGCCCTTGGCGTAAGGGCAGCCGCCGAGACCGGCGACGGAGCTGTCGATGACCCGGATGCCCTCGTCCAGGCAGGCCAGCAGGTTGGCCAGGGCCTGGCCGTAGGTGTCGTGGAAATGCGCGGCCAGCCGCGACACCGGAACCTCTTCGGCCACGCGGCGGATCAGGGCGGCCGCCTTGGCCGGCGTGCCCACGCCGATGGTGTCGCCCAGGGAGATTTCGGCGCAGCCCAGCTCCACCAGGCGGGCTGACACCTCCGCCACCTTGGCGGGGTCGATCGCGCCCTCATAGGGGCACCCCAGCACGCAGGAGACATAGCCGCGCACGGCGACGCCGTTGTCCCGCGCCAGGCGGGTCACGGGGGCGAACCGGTCCAGGCTCTCGGCGATGGAACAGTTGATGTTGCGCTGGGAAAAGGCCTCCGACGCGGCGGCGAAGACGGCGATTTCCGTCACGCCCGCCGCCAGGGCCTGGGTGAGGCCCCGTTCATTGGGCACCAGCACGGGGTAGCCGACGCCCGGCCGCCGCTGGATGCGGGCCAGCACGTCAGCGGTATCGGCCATCTGCGGCACCCATTTGGGCGAGACGAAGGCCCCCGCCTCCACCACCGGGAGGCCGGTGGCCGACAGGCGGTCGATCAGGGCCACCTTGGTGTCGGTGGGCACCAGCGCCGCCTCGTTCTGCAGGCCGTCGCGGGGGCCGACTTCGACGATGCGAATGGCAGGACCACTCATGCCTCATCCCCCTTCACGATGATCAGTTCGGCACCGTCCGGCACCTGGTCGCCCACGGTATAGCGCACGGTTTCCACCGTGCCGGGCCCTTGCGCCTTGATGGTGTGCTCCATCTTCATGGCCTCCAGCACCACCAGGCCCTGGCCCTTCTCCACCCGGTCCCCGGCCGCCACCAGCACGGCAATGACCTTGCCCGGCATGGGCGCCACCAGGCGTCCGCCGCCGCCGGCATCGACCGCGCCCACGTCCAGCGGATCGACCAGGGTCAAGCGGTGATGCTGGCCGGGACGGAACAGGTCCAGCTCCCGCCCCCGGCGCGACCACCCGGCCGTCAGGCGACGCCCGCCGACCTCGGCCACCAGGCGGCCGCCCCCATGAGCGTTATCGGGCTCGAAGCGGGCATTACCTGTCAGTTCCTGGCCACTGGGCAGGGTGATGTCGAAGCCGCCATCGCGCCGGCGGCAGGCCCGCACCTCCTGCGGCTCGCCATTCTCGCGCCCATCGGTGAAGGTCAGGATTTCCGGCACGGCGTCGTTCAGGCGCCAACTGTCCGCTGTGGCCCAGGGGCTCCACGGATCGTTGGTCCGGGCCGCCGCGGCCACCGTCTCCGCCTTGCGCTCCAGCAGCACACCCAAGGCGGCCAGCGCCAGCACATCATCGTCCGGACCAGCCGGCTGGGGCAGCAGGTCGGCCTGGTACCGCTCGATGAAACGGGTATCCAGGTCGGCCTCCAGGAAGGCCGCATGGCCGGCGATGGACGCCAGGAAGGGGATATTGGCGGCCAGGCCGCCCACTTCCGTACCCGCCAGGGCCTGGCGCAGGCGGCGCACGGCGGCGGGGCGGTCCACGTCCCAGACGATCAGCTTGGCGATCATGGGATCATAGTGGATGGAAATGGCGTCGCCCTGGCGCACGCCCGTGTCCACACGGATGTGCGGACCGGCCTCGGGGAAGCGCAGGTGCGACAGGGTGCCGGTCTGCGGCAGGAAGCCCTTATCCGGATCCTCAGCGTAGAGGCGCACCTCGATGGCGTGGCCGTTCATCGCCAGCTGGTCCTGGCTCAGCGGCAGGGTACCGCCGGCCGCCACCCGCAGCTGCCACTCCACCAGATCCTGGCCGGTGATGTACTCCGTCACCGGATGTTCCACCTGCAGGCGGGTGTTCATCTCCATGAAATAGAAACGGCCGTCGCCGCCCGTCTCTACCGGATCCAGCAGGAATTCCACTGTGCCGGCGCCGACATAGCCGATGGCCTTGGCCGCCGCCACGGCCGCCGCCCCCATCTCCTGCCGCAGGTCCAGCGGCAGGTTGGGCGCGGGCGCCTCCTCCACCACCTTCTGGTGGCGGCGCTGGATGGAGCAGTCACGCTCGAACAGGTAGACGCAGTTGCCGTGGCTGTCGGCGAAGACCTGGATTTCGACGTGGCGCGGCCGGCCCAGGTACTTCTCGATCAGCACCCGGTCATTGCCGAAGGCGGCCTGTGCCTCGCGCTTGGCGGAGGCCAGCTGTTCATGGAAGTCCTCGGCCGAGGTGGCGACCTTCATGCCCTTGCCGCCGCCGCCGGCCGAGGCCTTGATCAGCACGGGGAAGCCGATGCGGGCCGCCTCCGCCGCCAGCACGCCGCTGTTCTGCTCCTCCCCATGATAGCCGGGCACCAAGGGGACGCCGGCGGTTTCCATCAGGGCCTTGGCCTCGGACTTGCCGCCCATGGCGCGGATGGCGCTGGCCGGCGGGCCGACGAAGACCAGGCCGGCGGCGGCGCAGGCCTCGGCGAAGCCGGCATTCTCCGACAGGAAGCCATAGCCGGGGTGGATGGCCTGGGCGCCGGTGCGGGCGGCCGCGTCCAGGATGGCATCCATGCGCAGGTAGCTGTCGCGGGCCGGGGCGGCGCCGATGCGCACCGCCTCATCCGCCATGGCCACATGCAGCGCACCCGCGTCGGCGTCGGAATAGACGGCGACGGTGCGGATGCCCAGGCGGCGGGCCGTGCGGATGATGCGGCAGGCGATTTCACCGCGGTTGGCGATCAGCAGCGTATCGATCATCACTTGTCCCCTGCAGGCTGGACCCAGGCGGCCTTGCGCTTTTCCAGGAAGGCGGAAACACCCTCCCGCCCCTCGTCACTGGCCCGGATGCGGGCGATGCGTTCCGCCGTGTCGCTGATCAGCGCGTCGGTCACCGGCTGGTTGGCGCAGTCGAAGACCAGGGCCTTGGCGGCCATCTGGGCGTGCGGCCCGCCCTCGGCCAGCCGCTTGACCAGCGTGGCCACGGCCTCGTTCAGCTGCTCGGCCGGTACCACCTGGTGCACCAGGCCCGCCGCCTGGGCCTCCGCCGCGCTGAAGCGTTCCGCCGTCAGGAAATAGCGGCGGCAGGCGCGCTCCCCCATGGCGGCCACGACATAGGGGCCGATGGTGGCCGGGATCAGGCCCAGCTTGACCTCCGACAGGCAGAAGGTGGCGCCCTCGGCCGCGACGGCGATGTCGCAGCAGGCCACCAGGCCCACGCCGCCGCCGAAGGCCGCCCCGTGCACTACGGCAATGGTGGGCTTAGGCACCCGGTTCAGGGTGCGCAGCATGGTGGCCAGGCCCAGCGCGTCGGCGTGGTTCTGGTCGCGGGTATAGCCCGCCATGCGCCGCATCCAGTCCAGGTCGGCCCCGGCGGAGAAGCTGGGGCCGTTGCCCTTCAGCAGGATGACGCGCACGTCTGGGTCGGCGCCCAGCTGGTCGAACAGCTGGGTCAATTCAGCGATCACCCCCTCGTTGAAGGCGTTGTGCAAGGCCGGCCGGTCCAGGGTGACGGTGGCGACGCCGGCTTGATCCACTGTGGCAAGAACATCGGTCATGGTCTTGATCTCACATCCGGAAGACGCCGTAGGTGGTGGGCTCCCCACTATTGGCGTCAGGGGCCGCGTTGAGGGCGGCGGAGAGGGAGAGCGCCAGCACCATGCGCGTCTCGGCCGGATCGATGATGCCGTCGTCCCACAGGCGGGCGCTGGCGTAATAGGGATGGCCCTGGTGTTCGTACTGGGCGCGGATGGGGGCCTTGAACGCCTCCTCCTCCTCGGCACTCCAGGTCTTGCCCTGGGCCTCCAGGCCATCGCGCTTCACGGTGGCCAGCACGCCGGCCGCCTGCTCCCCGCCCATGACGCTGATGCGGGCGTTGGGCCACATGTAGAGGAAGCGCGGGGAATAGCCCCGGCCGCACATGCCGTAATTGCCGGCGCCGAAGCTGCCGCCGATGATGACGGTGAACTTGGGCACCTTGGCACAGGCGACCGCCGTCACCAGCTTGGCACCGTCCTTGGCGATACCGGCATTCTCATACTTCTGCCCGACCATGAAGCCGGTGATGTTCTGCAGGAAAATCAGCGGGATGCCGCGCTGGTTGCACAGCTCGATGAAGTGCGCGCCCTTCAGCGCGCTTTCCGAGAACAGGATGCCGTTGTTGGCGATGATGCCGACGGGATAGCCCCATAGGTGGGCGAAGCCGCAGACCAGCGTGGTGCCGTACAGCTGCTTGAACTCATCGAATTCCGACCCATCGACCAGGCGGGCGATGATCTCGCGCACGTCGAAGGGCTTGCGGCTGTCGGTGGGAATGATGCCGTAGATTTCCTCGGCGGCGTACTTGGGCGCCACCGGTTCGCGGAGCGCCAGGGCCGGCGCCTTCACCCGGTTCAAATTACCGACGATGCGCCGGGCGATGGCCAGGGCATGGGCGTCGTTCTGGGCCAAGTGGTCGGTGACGCCGCTGGTGCGGCTGTGCACGTCGGCACCGCCCAGATCCTCGGCACTCACCACCTCACCGGTGGCGGCCTTCACCAGGGGCGGACCGCCGAGGAAGATGGTGCCCTGGTTGCGGACGATGATGGACTCGTCCGCCATGGCGGGGACATAGGCGCCACCGGCGGTGCAACTGCCCATGACCACGGCGATCTGGGGGATGCCGGCGGCCGACATGGTGGCCTGGTTGTAAAAGATGCGGCCGAAATGGTCGCGATCGGGGAACACCTCGTCCTGGTTGGGCAGGTTGGCGCCGCCGCTGTCCACCAGATAGACGCAGGGCAGGTTGTTCTCCCGCGCGATCTCCTGCGCCCGCAGGTGCTTCTTCACCGTCAGGGGGTAGTAGGTGCCGCCCTTGACCGTGGCGTCGTTAGCCACAACCACGCATTCAGTGCCGGAGACGCGGCCGATGCCGGTGAGGATGCCGGCGGCCGGCACCACATCGTCATAGACGCCGTGGGCGGCCAGTTGCGAGAACTCCAGCCAGGGGCTGCCCGGGTCCAGCAGGTGGCGCACCCGGTCGCGGGGCAGCAGCTTGCCACGCGACAGGTGCTTGGCCCGTGCCTTCTCGCCCCCGCCCTGCTTGATGCCGGTGACGGTGGTATGCAGGTCGTCGACCAGGGCGCGCATGGCCGCGACATTGTCGGCGAAGGCGGCGGCGCGGGTGTCGATCTGGGAAATCAGCTGGGGCATGACGCGGGTGTTCCCCCCTTGTTGTCTCAGGCAGATGAGGTCGGCGGGCCGATGCGCCGGTCAGGTGGCGCTTTCGCGGAACAGTTCCCGGCCGATCAGCATGCGGCGGATCTCCGAGGTGCCGGCGCCGATCTCATACAGCTTGGCATCGCGCAGCAGGCGGCCGGTGGCGAATTCGTTGATGTAGCCGTTGCCGCCCAGGATCTGGATGGCGTCCAGCGCGCATTTGGTGGCGCTTTCGGCCGCCAGCAGAATGGCCCCGGCGGCGTCCTTGCGGGTGATCTTCTTGGCGTCGGCCGCGCGGCCCACGGCATAGACATAGGCGCGGGCGGAGTTCAGGGCCACGTACATGTCCGCGACCTTGCCCTGGATGAACTGGAACTCACCGATGGGCTGGCCGAACTGCTCCCGGTCATGGACGTAGGGCACGACCACGTCCAGGCAGGCCTGCATGATGCCCAGCGGACCGGCGGCCAGCACCGCGCGCTCATAGTCCAGGCCGCTCATCAGCACGCGGACGCCGCCGCCCACCTGGCCCAGGATGTTCTCCTCCGGCACCTCGCAGTCCTCAAACACCAGCTCGCCGGTGTGGCTGCCGCGCATGCCCAGCTTGTCCAGCTTCTGCGCGCAGGAGAAGCCCTTGAAGCCCTTCTCGATCAGGAAGGCGGTGATGCCCTTGGGGCCCGCCGATGGGTCGGTCTTGGCGTAGACCACCAGGGTGTCGGCGTCCGGGCCGTTGGTGATCCACATCTTGGTGCCGTTGAGGACGTAGCGGTCGCCCCGGCGCTCCGCCTTCAGCTTCATGGACACCACGTCGGAACCGGCACCGGGCTCGCTCATGGCCAGGGCGCCGACATGCTCGCCCGAGATCAGCTTGGGTAGGTAGCGGGCCTTCTGTTCCGCCCGGCCGTTCAGGCGGATCTGGTTGACGCACAGGTTGGAATGGGCGCCGTAGCTGAGGCCGACGGAGGCGGAGGCGCGGCTGATCTCTTCCATCGCCACCATGTGCTCGATATAGCCCATGGCCGCCCCGCCGTACTCCTCCTCCGCCGTCACGCCCAGCACGCCCAGGTCGCCCAGCTTGCGCCACAGGTCCATGGGGAACTGGTCCGTGCGGTCGATCTCCGCCGCGCGCGGGGCGATCTCCGCCGCCGAGAAGGACGCCACGGCGTCGCGCAGCATGTCGGCGGTTTCGCCGAGGCCAAAATCCATGGTGGGGAACGCGGCGGAGATCGACATGGCGGGCTTGTCCTCCCTCAGGGAATGTGAGATTGCTTATTTACAAACGGTCATACGTTTCTTTCGAGCGGGCCGCAAGGGTGATTTAGGGACCAAATGGGGCGTGATCTTGACGGCCGCCAGCGGCGGGCCGAAAAGTCGCGGGCGCCGGCGGCCCTAAGCCCCGGAAACATCAGGAATTGGATTTCTCGGCATGGTGCGGACGGTGGGCTCACGCGGGCCCAAGACGATGGAGGCGATACGCGCGGCGGGCCTGCGCCTGATCCGGCAGCACGGCTATGAGGCCATCACGCTACGCCAGCTTGGGCAGGAAGTCGGCATCCAGCCCGGCTCGATGTACAACTACATCCAGTCGAAACAGGAACTGCTGTTCACCCTCATCCGCGACCACATGGTGGCCCTGTCGGCCGAGGTGGCGACGGCGCTGGAGGGGGCGGCCGATCCCCTGGACCGGCTGCGGCGCTTCATCCGTTTCCACGTCTCCTACCACATCCGCCGCACGGACGAGGTGTTCATCGGCGGGTCCGAATTGCGCAGCCTGGAGGGCGAAAACCGTACCGCCATCCTGGCCATGCGCCGCGATTATGAGCGCCTGCTGGTCGTCATCCTGGAGGACGGCATGGCCGCCGGCCAGTTCAAGCGCACCGACCCACCCGTCACCGCCTATGCCATCCTGGCCATGCTGACCGGCGTGTGCACCTGGTACAACCCCGCCGGCCGCATGGGCGAGGAAGACCTGATCCGCCTGCACCAGGACATGATCTTGGGCGGGGTGCTGGCGTCAGGGGCTCAACCGTGATCAAACTCATTCTTTGATTGAAAATTTACACAACTTAATTACCTTGCATTGCGCATTCCTAAGCCGATGGTTGGGAGCTAGTCTATGCCCGACAATGTTGAGAACGGGGACCAGGGCACCTATAAGCCATGGTACCGTGAAGCATCCACAATCATCTCAATTGTTGCCTTTGTCTTCTCCCTTGGAACATCCCTGGTTTCCTATATTCACACACGACAACAGGACATAAGCGAAAGAAGAGTTGAGTTAAGAGGCCTCATACAGAGACTAGATAAAATTCCATTAGATAATATTGAGTATGGAAAAAAATACTCTGGCGACCCCGCAATCATTGGAATGATTAATGGAACGCTAAATCAGGAAAACTCTATGCTAGCTCGGCAAGCGGCAGACATTGCAGAAGAAATACCAAAAAGCATTACGGCAACAGAATACATGGGAATCGGAAGCGCGTTAGCGAATTCAAATATCTATGACAGAGCCCTAAAAATGTACCAAATTGGCGTAACAATATCAAATAATGCTGACGACGAAGTGTCATTACGGAGAGCGCTGGCAAGTTTACTATTTGCCACCGGCAGCGTCGAGAAAGGGAGGCAACAATATAGAATGGCACTCGATGTATTTTCGAAATACGACAATAACAATCTTTATCACATTGAATACACTAACACCCACACAGAAATGAGCTGGGCGTTTTCAGAACTAGCCATTCGTCAATGTAATTACGCAAGCACCCATATCGTTGACTCTCGGCGTCATCTATCGCAAATGGCTGCGGGCCCATTCACCGATCAAATTGCCAGCCAAGTTGCTAGCGCAGAAGATAATATTAGAAAATGTGTGCCATGAGCTTTAATTTCACGCCGATATTGTATTTCTTCAGCTAAAATTTAAGTGTGCCATCAACTGGGACAACCCACCTGCCGCGACACGCCGAACTGGTCCGCCAGCCAGGCGTAGCGGCAGCTGAAGGGACAGGCGACCAACGGTATCAGTATGCCGCCACCCTCACTCAAGGTGGCATATTCCTGGTCCAGCGCGGCTGGTCGGTGAATGTCACGAACAAGGACAGCGACGGCGTGAAGCTGAAGCGTGGGTGATGGGACTGTCGATGCACCGCACCTGCTGCTTGCTTATGCTGAAGCGGGCCTTCTGCACGCTGCCCGGCGCGCTGGAACCTGCAGCGCCAGTTAAAGCGCCGGCGGCGTCGCCGCCAGGAAGCGGGCCACCTCCGCCGGGGTGCCGAGGGGCACCACCGCCGCGAATGGCATGCGGTGCAGGTAGACGGGGAGCCCCGCCCGGATCAAATGGTTGTAGAGGGGGGCAATGTACTTCTCCCCCTTCGCCATGTTGGCCGGGTTGGCGAAGAACTCGGCATAGGATCGGGCGTAGAGGGTGAAGGAGGAAAACCAGTAGAGCCCGACGGTGGCGTCGTCGGAGATGCGCTCCTTCTCCCGCAGTTCCACGATACGGCCGTCTTCGTCGGCGCGGGCGAAGCTCCAGGCCGCCCCCGGTCCGGGGAAGCAGGGAACCCAGCCGTCGCCGCGCACGGCATCGGCCGGCAGGTGGGCGGGATCGACATGGGTGTCGATGTTGTAGACCAGCATGGGTCGGTCGGGGTGGGCCACCGCGTCCCGGGCAGCCAGGGCGCTGGTGGCCTGGCCGTCGGTCAGCGCGTCCAGTTCGACCAAGGACACGTCGCGGATGCCCAGGGCGGCAGCTTGCTCACGAATGAAATCCTCCGCCCCATCCTGGCGCAGGGCCACGAAGATGAAGGGCGACCCAGCCTCGATGAACGAGCGCAAGCTGAGCATGGACCAGGCGAACAGGGTGCGGCCGTGCGCCTCGATCCGGTATTTGGGCACAGTGTAGCCGGCGTCGCGGAAGCGCTGGCCCATGCCCGCCATGGTGATGATGACCGTGGCCGGGGCGGCGGTGGACATGGGGGCGCGGACCTTCCATCAAGCGGATTGGCTTCAAGCGGCGGTCGCCTGCTCGATCTCTTCCAGGATGGAGCGGGCGGTCAGGGCGAAGCCTAAAATCTTCTTCGGCACGTCGATGTGCAAGGGCGCCATGCTGATGAACAGCGAGGCCTCGCACAGCCGCACCAGCAGGGGGTCAAATCCCGCCTGGGCCAGCCGGTCGCGGAACAGCGCTTGCGCCCAGGCGCGTTCCCCGGCGTTGCTGGCCAGGGTCAGGCCCAGGTCGGCGCCCAGCGCCACCTCATACTGCCCGCTGTTGACGAAGTCGTAGCCGCCCAGGATGGAATGGGACAGCTTGGCCAGGTCGTAATAGGGATCGGTGTGCAACTCATCGGCCGACTCCACGCCGCGCGGATCGATGAAGCGCAGCAGCTGCGTCGCCTTGGAATAGAGGATGTTGGAGAAACACAGGTCGCCATGGCCCACCACCAGCCGGTCGGCGGGGAAGCGGTCCCGCAGGCCCTGATAGGCCGCCAGGTAGCGGTCGGCCAGCGCGTCGATGCCGCCTACGGCCCGGGCCAGCAGGGGCGCCAGGTCGCCATAGGCCGGCAGGCTTTTCAGCAGGGCCAACCGCTCCACCACCTTGTCGCGGTAAAGGCGGTCCATGACGGCCCTGCCCTCCGGCCGGGCGACGCGGCGCGCCGGGCGCTGGGTGACGTAGCTGAACACCCGGTCCAGGAACAGGCTGAACTCCGCCGGGGTCATGGTGCCATGAACCCACTGGATGCCCATGTCGGCGATCAGCAGGCGCTCCATGCGATAGCTGGCGGTCTCGCCGTCGTCCTGGAAGTCGAAAGGCTGGACGAAGAAGATGCGCTGCTGCGCCGGCAGCAGTCCGTAATACTCGAACTCCCGCCGCAGCTTGGCGCGGTCGCGCGACCGCTTCACCAAGGTGTAGTCCGGCCCGTCGCTGATGGAATTGAAGTGGCGGGCGTCGAAGTTGTTGGCCAGGAATCCCACGAACTGCGCCGGGTCGCGCAAATCGATCAGGCCCGTGTCGGCCAGGTCGGGTACCGTGAAGTCCTTGCGCCGCCGCGCCACGAATTCGCGCAGGCGCCCCTGGGCCAGGGCGCTCAGGGCCCCTTCGGCCAGGCGCTGTTCCACCAGCACCAGGCCGGTCCACTCCGCGGCGGTACGCACCGGCCAAGCCTGGTTGCCGGTGGCCTGGGCCAAGGTCCTCAGCAACTGCGTCAACTGACCACGCGCACCGGCGGCGGCGAGATTTGCGGGGAACAGCAGGAATTGGGTGGAAGCCGGGGCCGTCCCCGCCCGCTCCGCCGCCTCATCCAGGGCGGCACGGGTGGTGGCCACCACGGGCGGGGGCAGGCCCGCCTCCTGCGTCGCCTCTTGCACGTGGCGAAGCAAGGTGCGGCGGCCGTGGATCAGGCCGCCGAAACTACCCACGCCGGTCATGCTGAGGATGTCGTCGGGAACCCGGCGGCTGTCATCGAACAGTATGGTCAGGCCCATCGCGATTCCTCCTCGATACCGGCACCGCCGGTGTGGACGACGCATGGCCTGACAAGAATGCAGGGATTGTGCCAGCAGCGCCGGCGCGGCGACAAGAGGCCGGGCCTACCCTTCTCGACAGAGGGCGGACGGGCAACGCCCCGCGTGCGGCCACGGTGAAGGCGGCCGGGCGTGGCATATGGCGTGGGCTTGACGTTTTCCACTCGACGGCGGTCCCTGGAGAGGTCGAAGATCGGCGCTGGACGGACGGGACGGCAACAACGTCCCTTTCTCCAGACGGTTTTCATACGGTTTCCATTCCCCATCTTAGAACCGGATCCTGATCCATGCCTGGCACCCCCACCCACACCCCGCCCGTTCCCGACGCCCAGAGCTGCCTCCACGCCGAAGGCCCGCGACTGTCGCCGCTGGTCTGGGGAGCGTGGCGCTCGCGCGAGGGGGAAGAAACCGGCACCCCGGCAAAGCTTGCCCGCTTCCTGGACGGATGCCTGCAGCTGGGCATCAGCAGCTTCGATCATGCAGACATTTACGGCGATTACGGGGCGGAAGCCCTGTTCGGCCAGGCGCTGAAGGAATGGGGCGGCAAGCGCTCCGCCCTGCAGTTGGTCACCAAGTGCGACATCGCCCTACTGTCGCCGCAGCGGCCAGGCCATGTGGTGAAGCATTACAACACCTGCGGCGACCACATCATCGCCTCGGTCGAGCAATCGCTGCGCAACCTGGGCACCGACTATATCGACCTGCTGCTGCTGCACCGGCCCGATCCGCTGATGAACCCGGACAATACGGCCGACGCGCTGGACCGGCTGCTGCGGTCGGGCGTGATCCGCCACATCGGCGTGTCCAACCATAACCCGTCACAGGTGCGGCTGCTGCAATCCCGCCTGGGCCGGCCGCTGGTGACCAACCAGATCGAATTCTCCGTCACCAGCCTGGCGCCCCTGTTCGACGGCACGCTGGACCAGGCGCTGGAACTGCGCATGCGGCCCATGGCCTGGTCACCTCTGGGCGGTGGCGGCCTGTTCACCGGCGCCACGGAGCAGGCGCGCCGCACCCTGGCGGCGCTGGAGGCCGTAGGTGCGGAAATGGGCATCGGCGACCCGGGCACCGTGGCGCTGGCCTGGCTGATGCGCCACCCGTCGCGCCCCGTGCCCGTGCTGGGCACCACGCGGCTGGACCGCGTGCGCACCTACATGCAGGCAGCGCAACTGAAGATGCAGCGCCAGCACTGGTTCCAGATTCTGGAGGCCAGCCAGGGCCATGAAGTTCCCTGAATGAGGGATGGTGCCATTCCGCATGGTGCCACCGGTCGTGGCCGATAGTGTCGGGGGGATGTCCTTCCGCCCGGCACGCGCCCGGCTGATACTGCCCCCACGACGCGGCCGACCGGAGAGGCGGCGCGATGAGGGGGATGGGGAATGACGCGGGCACCGGCAGGCATCGGAATTCTGGGCTATGACGACGTCAACGCCCTGGACGTGACCGGTCCGGCCGAGGTCTTCGCCAATGCCGCCGACCTGGCGGAATGGGGCGAGGCCGAGATGGCGCCGGGGAAACGGCCCTATCGCGTCGTGCCGCTGGGCGTGAAGGCAGGGCCCTTCACCAGCGAGTCCGGCCTGACCTTCACCCCGGCGCACAGCCTGGCGGCCGACGATGTGCCGGACCTGGACACCCTGATCATTGCCGGCGGCAAAGGTTTGCGCGAGCCTGTCACCAATGCCGCCGTGGCGCAGTGGCTGGTCGGAAACGCCCATCGCTTCCGCCGCGTGGCCAGCGTCTGCACCGGCATCTACGGCTTGGCGGCCAGCGGCCTGATGGATGGCCGCCGTGTCACCACCCACTGGCGTCATGCCGCCGACCTGGCCCGGCGCTTCCCGCGCTTGAGCGTCTGCGCCGACGCCCTGTTCCTGAAGGACGGCGATTTCTACACCGCCGCCGGCGTCACCGCCGGCATCGACCTGGCCCTGTCGCTGGTGGAAGAGGACCACGGGCCGGCCCTGGCCCTGGCGACGGCCCGGGAGTTGGTGGTGTTCATGAAGCGCCCGGGCGGCCAGGCGCAATTCTCTGAACCGCTGCGGTTTCAAAGCCGGGCGGCCGACCGCTTCGCCGACCTGTCGGCCTGGATGCTGGGCAACCTGGACCGCGACCTGTCGGTAGAGGAACTGGCGACGCGGGTGAACCTCAGTCCCCGGCAGTTCCGGCGCCGCTTCACCGCCGCCCTGGGCCGTCCACCCGCCGACTATGTCGCTGACCTGCGCCTGGGCGAGGCCTGCCGCCGCCTGGTACAGCCAGGCGTGAGCGTGGACACGCTGGCCGCCGCCATCGGCTTCCGCAGCGCCGACGCCTTCCGCCGGGCCTTCCGCCAGCGCTACGGCGTGTCCCCCAGCCAATATCAGGCGCATTTCTCCCCGGCCGGCAGCAGCTGAGCCGTTTCATTCCACCCTGAACCACCACCGGAGGGCCCCATGGCCTGGTTTTCCTCTGCCCGCCGCCTAGCGGCGGCGATGCCCCTGCTTTGCCTGCTGCTCACCCCGGCGACCGGCTCCACCGCCACGGACCGTCCTGCCCCTTTCGTTCCACAATTCGACAAGGACGACCGACTGACCTTCCCCGCCGACTATCGGGAATGGGTCTATGTCACCACCGGCATCGACATGGCCTATGGCCCGGCCATGCGCATGGGCCATTCCATGTTCGACAACGTCTTCGTGAACCGCGAGGCCTATCTGGCCTTCAAACAGACGGGCACCTGGCCGGAGAAGACAACCTTCGTGCTGGAGGTGCGCGGCGCGGCGGACAAAGGCTCCATCAACAAGTCCGGCCATTTCCAGACGTCGGAGGTCATGGGGCTGGAGGTTCATGTGAAAGATACCGCCCGCTTCCACGACGACGGCTGGGGCTTCTATTCCTTCAACGCGGGCGAGGCGGCTCCCCCACCCGCGGAGCAATTGCCGGTGGAGCAGAGTTGTTACAGCTGCCATCGGGACCATGGGGCGGTGAACACTACTTTCGTGCAATTCTATCCAACCCTGCGCCCCATCGCCGAGGCTAAGAAAACCTTCAGCGCCGCATACCTGGCCGAAAATCCCTAGAGCGGAACGCGATCAGGTGGTGTCACCTGATCGTGTAAATCCGCTCTATTATGAATAGGTTAAGAGCAAGATGCGATCATGGCTGATCGCATCTTGCTCTAGGCGGCGCCTGCTGCCGGCCAGGGCAATCGCGGGCCGGGCCGTCCTGTCGGGCCTTTGTGACGTATTCTGACACGGCGCCGTTGCCGTCGTGTCGGGGATGGACTATCAGTGCGCTTCGGCAGATAAAAGCGCGGTCATGAAGCCCGGCCTGATCCCCCCCCTGGACCCGTCCCTTTCCGAGTCTCCGCCGGCGGCGGCGGGAGGTTCGGCGCCATCCCGCACGGCGGCTCGGTCCCAGGACGGCACCCGGGAACGGCTGATCGACCAGGCGCACACCCTGCTGGCCCAGGGCGGTCTGAAGGCGCTGAGCGTGCGCAACCTGGCCGCCGCCGCCGGCCTGTCCACCAGCGCCGTTCCCTATCACCTGGGCGACAAGGACAGCCTGACCCAAGCCGTGTTCCTGGCCGCGGCGGAGCGTGACCGGCAAGCTTGGGCCCAGTTCCGCGTTTCGCTGGGCGACGGCGGCCTGCCCGTCCACGCCCTGGCCGACGCGCTGGTGGTGCAGGCGCTGGACCTGTCGTCCCGCCAGGGCACCATCGAGTTGGTATGGTACGAGCTGATCCACCAGGCCCGCCATACCCCCGCCCTGCGCCCCATCCTGACGCAATGGTATGAGGAGCGGCGCGGCCGCTATCGTGACCTGTTCGCGCTGGCCGGCCTGCCCACCCATATCGCCGACATCATGACCCACTATCTGGTGGGCGACCGGTCCACCCTGCTGGTGGCCGGCGGCGCATCGGGCTTCGCCCTGTCGGTGGTGGAGAACATCCGCCACCTGTGCGATCCGGAAGAAGGCCGTGGCGCCCTGTGGCATGAGCGTCTGCGCCGTCCCGGCGGCGCGGGCGACGACGGTGGGGAACCGGTGGGAGAGACGGAGCGGCGCATCGTCGCCGCCGCCGTGGCCACCATCATCGACCAGGGCGTGGCCGCCGTGACCCATCGCGCGGTGGCGCAGCGGGCGGGCGTGTCCCTCTCCTCCACCACCTATTACTTCCGCTCGCGCGGCGACATCATCCGCCGCGCCTTCCAGTTCATCCATGAGGAGCTGCGGCGCGAAATCCCGGCGGTGCACCGCGAACCGCCACCGCTGGGCATGTTTTTGCGGGCCGTGGCCGACAACATGCTGACGCCGGTGGAGGGCGGACGCATCGCCGGCCGCAACACCACCCACGCCATGGGCGACTTCGCCCTGGAAGCTTGCCGCGACGCCAGCCTGGTGCCACTGTATCTGGCCTTTCGCCAGGGCCGGGGCTCCCGAATTCGCGCGGCGTTGGATCACGTGGTGGGGCCGCAGGCCTCCCTTTCCCCCTTCCAGGCGCAGATCGTGTCCACCTGGATGCAGGGGCGCGCACAGATCCTGCACGCCATGGACGACCCGCCCGATGTCGACGGCTACGCCACCGAGATGATCGTCCTGATGCGCTATCTGCAGCCGGCGATGCCCAAGCCCTGACTGAAAGCCCTGACGTTAAAAAGCCAGGCGTCCCAGATGGCGGCCGGCCAGAACCCAGGCGCGGGCGGCGGCCAGTTGTTCGCCGGCCAGAACCCGCCGCAAATGGGCCACCCGGCGCACATGCTGCCGGCTTTCCAGCACCGTGTAGATATGGGTGTACACGCCGTGGCGGCGGTGGATGACGGCGTAGGTGCGGGCGACACAGTCCGGCACGCCGGCAAGGGGCATGCGCTCTTCCCGCAGCAGATGCACGGCATCCCCCGGATGGCTGGTGATGCCCGGTGCGGTGCCCAGGACCGGCGTCGGCGAATCTTCCTCCGCCTGCGTGACGGTACTGGGCGTATTCAGCGGGAAAGCGGCGGGAATATGCACGGGATGTCCACTCCAGACGGAGCTGACCCGGCATGACGCGACCATACGCTGCGACCCACTTGGTTGCCGCCGCCCGGGAACCGGGGGCCGCCACATCTCCGCGCGAACGCGGAAACCACCTTGCCTGGGCTGGCAGGTTGGTGCGGGACGCCGGCCCCGCTCCTGATGCAACAGTGCCGGCACGAACACCGGCGCGTTGTGGATACCCGCAACCGTTAGGCCTGGCAAGCCGCCAATTGGGCATGACGGTCCCAGTCATCCGGCGTCCAGTGCGGCGCCAGCACCAGGGCGCGGCCGGTGGCGACGATGTCGCCATCCCGCCCGCTGTCATGAATACGGCACACCGTGGCCAAGTCCACCAGCCGCTTTTCGGGTCGCAGGCGGGTGATGGCCACAGTGGCGGACAGCGCCGCATCCAAGGGCACCCGGCGCCAGAACACCGTGTCTTGCTTCAGGTAGTTGGTGCCCGGCCCCGGCAGGCGGACGCCCAGCAGGAAGGAAAAGAGGTTCAGCACCAGCGGCTCGCGCAGGCGATGGCCGGTCAGGCGCTCATAAAGCGCCAGATCCTGGTCCGCGTACAGGCGGGTGACGTGGGCGGCGGCGCCCCGCGGCGGCTCGCGCCAGTCCTCATCCGGCGCCAGCGGCGCCAGGGTGGCCACCCCGTCGCACACGACCTGGCCGTCCGCCCGCCGCTGGGCCAGCAGGCGCACGTGGGCGCCGTCTTGCGGATCGGCGCGGAAGGTCAGCGCCTCGTCCGCGTATGCGGGGGCGGGGAAGGTCACGGCCAGGCGGGCCAGCGGCTGGCCGGGCTGCGCATCGGCGGCCAGGCCACGCAGCAGGGCGCACAGCAGCGCACCATGCGCCACGGTACGGCCGAAGCGGGTAAGGGCAGCGTGGCCGGGATCGACATGGATGGGGTTGTCATCGCCCGACAGCCGGGCGAAGGCGTGGAAATCATCCTGGGTCAGGGTGCGCGTGAGGATCACGAGGCCAGATCCAACCCCGGCGGCGGCACCAGACGGTGCTTCTGGATCTTGCCGGCGGCGGTGCGGGGGAAATCCTCCACCAGCACGAACCGGCGCGGTACCTTGTAGCCGGCCAGTAGCCCCCGGCAATGCCTGGCCAGGCTGTCGATGTCGGTGCCGGGCTGGGCGCGGACATGGGCATGCCCCACCTCCCCCCACACCGGGTCGGGCACTGCCACCACCGCAACCTCCAGCACGCCGGAATGGCGCAGCAAGGCGTTCTCCACTTCCACCGGATAGACGTTCTCCCCGCCAGAGATGAACATCTCCTTCAACCGCCCCACAGGGTAGTAATAGCCGTCCTCGTCCTGGCGCACCAAATCGCCGGTGCGCAGCCAACCGTCGGGGGAAAAGGCGGCGGCAGTGGCCGCCGGCTGGCGCCAATAGCCGGGCGTGACCGCGGCCCCCTTCACCCACACCTCGCCCACGTGGCCGGCGGGCACGTCCCGCCCGGCCCCATCTACCACGCGCACCCGGCATAGGATTTGCGGCTTGCCGATGGAGCCCACCTTGGCGGCGGCCCCGGCCGGGTCGTTCAGGAACAGGGTGGGTCCCGTCTCCGTCATGCCCATGCCGTTGCACACGAACGCCCCGCGCTCGACGAAGCGGCGGGCCAGCGCATCCTCCAGCGGCGCGCCGCCGCAGGCCCAGCGCCTCACGGCGCCCAAGTCCGTGGTCCTGAAGCGGGGATGCAAGGCCAGCTGGCGATAGACGGCGGGCACGCCGAAAAAGGTGGTGATGCGGCCCTGGGCGATCAGGTCCAAGACAGCGCCGGCGTCGAATTGCGACTGCACCATCACCTCCCCTCCCGCCATCAGCAGCGGCAGGGTGTGCAGGTTGATGCCGGCGGTGTGGAACAGCGGCAGGTAGTTCAGGGTGCGGTCATTCTCCGACAAATCAACGCCCTGGCGCAGATTGACATAGTTCGCCATGGCCATGCCGTAGGTGTAGAGCACGGCCTTCGGCTTCCCCGTCGTGCCGGAAGTGTAGAGCAGGTACCAGACATCATCGGCCGGCCAGACCTCGCGGGACGGCAACGACGACTGCTTCGCCACTAGGGCTTCGAAGCAATCGTCCAGATCGACAAGGGCCAGATCGACAAGGGCCAGCCCATCGGCCAGGGCCTGGGCCGTAGCCCTGTCCTCGACCCCATGGAACAGCAGCCGGGGTTGGCAGTCGGCCAGCACGGGAGCCAGTTCCGCCGCCGGCATGCGCCAATTCAGCGGCACCAGCAGGCAGCCCAGCTTGGCGCAGGCGAACAGCAGCACGAAGAAGTCCGGTCGGTTGCGGCACAGCACCGCCACCCTGTCCCCGGGCTCGGCGCCCAAAGCGGCCAGCAGGCTGGCGGCACGCGCGGCGCGATCGTCCAGGCCGGCATAGGTCAGCGCCCCGGCAGCGGACCCAACCGCGGTGAGGTCCACCAGGGCCCTGCGGTCCGGCGACAGCCGGGCGCGCTGCGCCGTCAGGTCGAACAGATCCCACATGGTTTGGCGGCGGACGCCCCGCTCCTTCATTGTTCCGGTTCAGAAATGATCCAGTCAGCTTAAGGCTTGGTCAATTAGGGCTTCAGACCCCGGGCGATGAAGTCGGCCGCCTCTGCCGCGACCTCCGCCGCCGGGCGGTCGTCGCCCCAGACGGCGTAGCGCTGGCCGATGAAGACACTGACGCCGATCAAGGCCCAGGCCCGCACCTCCACGTCGCCCTCGCGTATCTCCCCCCGTTTCTTGGCCGACTCCAGATTGTTGATATAGCCGTCGGCGAACACCTGATAGTAGCGCCGGTAGGCATCCTCGGCAACGAACTGCGCCTCCATCACGATGCGGTAGAGGTTGCGGTGGGCGCGCACGAACTCGATGAACGCCTCCAGACCCAGGCGTTCCGCCGTCAGCCGGTCGGGTGCGTGGGCCACCCGCTCCGCGATCCACCGGCGGGTCAGCGCGCCCATATCCTCCACCAGCGCGCGGAACAGCGATTCCTTGCTGTCGAAGTAAGTGTAGAAGGTGCCCAGGGCCACGGCGGCGCGCTGGGTGATGCCGCTGACCGATGCCTCGTGGAAGCCGCGCTCACCGAATTCCAGGGCGGCGGCGTCCAGCAGCTTGCGCAGAGTGCGCTTGCCCCGCTCGGTACGCGGCGTCTTGTCGGCGGCCGCTTCCCCAGGCGCCGCCTCGGTCTCAGGGCCCTCGCCCACGCCGCCCTGCGTCATGGCATCGGTTTCGCCATCGCCGGCAGCCCGCTTCGCCGCCTCGGGTGAACGCGCCATGCCCCAATCTCCCTCTCTCGTTTTCTAGAACTTGAACGTTGACTCAACTTTCATCTTACGGCAAGCATGACGGCGGGAGGATGATCCGCCGACGCTACCGTCGGTGGATACCACGAAGCGCGGAAAACACCGATGCACGAACTGGGGCGACAGGCCGGGGCCCGGCCACGCGGGGAGGACTCATGCCCGCTGATACCGGCTGACGGCGGGCTGATGACCTATCGTCTGGCTGGCAAGGGCCGCCCTTTGGTGCTGCTGCACGGCTGGGCCACCCATGGCGGCTTCTTCGCCCCGCAGTTCGCCGACTTGGCCGCGTCGTTCCAGGTGCTGGCGCCCGACCTGCCCGGCCATGGCGCCACCCCGGTCCCCCACCCCACCGTGCGGCACCAGGCGGATGCGCTGCGTGCCCTGCTGAACGCCCTGGATCTGCGGGGCGCCATGCTGGTCGGCTGGTCCATGGGGGCCATGGTGGCGTGGCGCGCTCTGCTGGATGGCGCCGGGGAACGGGTGACCGGCCTGGTGGTGGTGGATATGAGCCCGCGCCTGTGCAACGACACCGGCTGGCCCTGGGGCCTGCGGGGGGCGGTCCAGGCGCGTGGGCCCCAGGCGGCCCGCCTGCTGGCCACCGACTGGGCCGTGTTTGCGCCCCGCATCGCCCGGCGCATCTTCGCCGCCGGCAGCCTGCACACCGACCTGCGCCGCTGGGTGGAGGGAGAGGTCGCGCGATGCGATGCCGAAGCCATGGCCGCCCTATGGCTGGATCTGCTGGCCCAGGATTTCCGGGCCGACCTGGGCCGGCTGGACCTGCCCACGCTGATCCTGCGCGGGGGGCTGAGCCAGCTCTATCCCGCCGGCACGGCCGATTGGCTGGCGACGGCCTTGCCCCAGGCGCGACAGGTCACCTTCGCCGCTTCCGGCCATGCGCCGCATCTGGAGGAACCGCAGCGCTTCAACGAGATCATCACCGGCTTCGCCGCCGGCCTGCCGCCCTGAGGGGTTGGGCGGGGAACGGCGATCAACGGACGAAAGAACGGGCCCATGAACAGGGCCATGGACGGGAGGGCAAAGGGAATGAGCAAAGCTGCACGCTGGTTGTTGGGCGTTTCGGTCGCGGGTCTGATGCTGGGGGATGCGGCGTGGGCGCAACAGGCCGCCGACCCCGCCACCGACAGCGACGTGCTGCAAGAGGTGGTGGTGACGGCCCGCCGCCGGGCGGAAAACCTGAAGGATGTGCCGGTGGCGGTCACCGCCATTTCCGCCGACCAGTTGCAGGCCCAGGGCTCCGTCAACCTGACCGACCTGGAATACAAGTCGCCCAACACCACGGTGCAGGTGGCGCGCGGCTCCAACTCCACCCTCATCGCCTTCATCCGCGGCGTGGGCCAGCAGGACCCGCTGTGGGGCTTCGAGCCCGGCGTGGGCCTGTACGTCGACGACGTCTACGTCGCCCGCCCGCAGGGTGCTGTACTGGACATCTACGACGTCAGCCGCATCGAGGTGCTGCGCGGGCCGCAGGGCACGCTGTATGGCCGCAACACCATCGGCGGCGCGATCAAGTACGTGACCCGCGACATGACCGACCAGCCCACCGCCAATGCGCGGGTGGAGATCGGCAGCTATAACGAGCACAACGTCATCCTGTCCGGCAGCACGCCGCTCAGTGAGAAGTTCGCCATCGGCGGCGCCGTGGCCATCTACCGCCACGACGGCTACGGTCACAACCTCTATACCGGCGCCGACCAGTACAATAAGGACGTGGTGGCCGGCCGCATCAGCGCGGAATTCAAGCCTACCGAGAAATTCACCATCAAGGTGGCGGCCGACCAGACCAACGACATGTCCAACGCCAAGAGCGGCCACCGCGAAACGGCGACACCGGCTGGCGCCGCTCCCCTGCCCGACGATTACGACACCATGGCCGGCGTGGGCGACCACAACTTCGTGACCAACCGGGGCATGTCCTTGACGGCCGAATGGCAGCTGTCGGACCAGTGGCTGCTGAAGGCCATCAGCGCCTATCGCGACGGCTACACCCAGACCAACATCGATTTCGACAACCTGCCCCAGCCCTATCTGGACGTACCCGCCTGGTACAAGGACCACCAGTTCAGCCAGGAGGTTCAGGCCGTTTACGCCGGCGAACGGCTGCAGGGCGTGGCCGGCATCTATTACATGGACGCGACCGCCGCCGGCGCCTTCGACACCGATGTGCAGAACCTGGGCCTCAGCATCCTGACCTCCGGCTCGGTCAAGACCAAGAGCATCGCCGGCTTCACCGACCTCAGCTACGACCTCACCGACGACCTGAAGGTCTCGCTGGGCGGGCGCTACACCAACGACGACAAGACCGGCAGCGTCTATCGCGCCTATTACCTGGGCATCCGCAGCCCCATGTTCGGCGGCAAGCAGCAGGCGCCCTTCTCCATCCGCACCAACTACACCAACGACCGCAGCTTCGGCGAATTCACGCCGCGCGCCAGCGTCAGCTACAAGCTGACGCCGGACGTGACGGGCTATGTCTCCTACTCCAAGGGCTTCAAGTCCGGCGGCTTCGACATGCGCGGCGACGCCGTGCTCACCCCCGACACGGTCAAGGGCTACAACCCCGAGACGGTCGACAGCTATGAGGTGGGCCTGAAGGGGGATTATCTGGACCGGCGCCTGACCCTGAACCTGGCCGGCTTCTACGCCGACTACAGCGGCCAGCAGGTGACGACCCAGGTGCCCACCGCCACCGGCATCGCCAGCTTCGTCGACAACGCCGGCGCCAGCCATATCTACGGCCTGGAGTTCGAGGCCGTGGCCAAGCTGACCCGCCAGCTGACCGCCCAGGCCAATGTCGGCTACACCCTGGCGCAGTTCGACAAGTTCCTGTCCTACGACTTGACCAGCAGGCAGTACGTGGATGTGGCCAACACCCGGGGCTTCCAGAACACGCCCAAATGGACCACCGGCTTCACCCTGTCCTACCTGCTGCCCTTCGATGACAAGAGCACCCTGAATTCCTCGGCGAGCGTGTCCTATCGCAGCTTCACCCAGCTGTACGATACCGCCAGCATCCTGGACCAGCCCGGCTACACCCTGCTGGACCTCAACTTCATCTGGACCTCCGCCGACGACCACTGGCAGGTGGGCCTGCATGCCAAGAACCTGACGGACGAGCGGTACCGCGTGGGCGGCTATCCCTTCGGCGGCGCCACCTATGCCAATTCCTTCGCCGCCTATTACGGCCCGCCGCGCACCATCACCGGCACCATCGGCCTGCATTTCTGACAACGGTTCGTTTGGGGCCTGAGCGGGCGGATCCAGATCAGCGGTTCCGCCCGCTTACCCATGCTAGAGATCAGCCAGGATCACCCATGAGCGAGAGCACGATGACCGAGACCGCCGTTCCTCCTCCGTCACCGGTTCTGGCCCCGACCCAGGCACGGCCTCGCTACCGCGTCCTGGTGATGGCGGCGCTGTTCGTGGTCTACACCCTGAACTTCGTGGACCGGCAGATCCTCAGCATTCTGGCCCTGCCCATCAAGACGGAGCTGGGCCTGACCGATACGCAGCTGGGCTGGCTGGGCGGGCCGGCCTTCGCCCTGTTCTATACCTTCCTCGCCATCCCCATTGCCCGCCTGGCCGACCGCATGAGCCGGGTGCGCATCATGGCCGTGTCGCTGGCACTGTGGAGCGGCTTCACCGCGCTGACCGGCCAGGTGGGCCTGTTCTGGCAACTGTTCCTGTGCCGCATGGGCGTGGGCGTGGGCGAGGCCGGTGGCGTGGCCCCCGCCTATTCCCTGATCAGCGACTATTTCCCCAAGCACCAGCGCGCCCGCGCCCTGGCCGTCTATTCCTTCGGCATCCCCTTCGGCAGTGCCCTGGGCATCCTGCTGGGCGGCTACATCGCCACGGCCGTGAACTGGCGCCTGGCCTTCACCGTTTGCGGCATCGCCGGCCTGATCATGACGCCCATCTTCCTGATTTGCGTGCGCGAGCCGATGCGCGGCGCGTTCGACGCGGTGAAGAACGCAGGTGCCCCAGTGCCGCTGCGGGCCGTGCTGTCCATTCTGGGCACCAAGCCGTCGTTCTGGCTGCTGTCGGCCGGTGCCGCCTCCTGCTCCGTGCTGGGCTATGGCCTGGCGTTCTGGATGCCGGCCTTCCTGGCGCGCATGCATGGCATGGCGCTGAAGGACGTGTCGCTGTTGCTGGGCGTCGGCAGCCTGGTGGCCGGCACGCTGGGCATCTGGGCTGGCGGCGCCCTGGCCGACCGGCTGGGCAGCGCGCGCAAAGCCGCCTATCCGCTGGTGCCAGCCGTGGCCTTCCTGGTGGCGGTGCCGCTCTACGCCCTGGGCTTCCTGGCCAAGGAGCTGTGGCTGGGGGGGGCGCTATGCACCCTGCCGCTGGCCCTGGGCCTCGCCTGGCTGGGCCCCGTCATCGCCGCCGTGCAGCACGTGGTGCCGCCGGCCATGCGGGCCACCGCCTCGGCCATCTTCCTGTTCATCAACAACCTGGTGGGCATCGGCTTCGGCATCTTCTTCTTCGGCCGTCTGTCCGACCTCCTGGCCCCCCGGTACGGCACCGAGGCCCTGCGCTATTCCATGCTGATCGGGCTGGGTTTCTACCTGCTGAGCGCGCTGTTCTTCATCCTTTCCAGCCGCCGTCTGGAACGGGATTGGGAGAGGTGAAGTCCGATGGGTTGCGGGTAAGGGCTAGGAGCCTTACAATGTGGAAATTCCCACGGGAGGGATTTTTCCGATGTCCATCGAACTGACGGTAACGGCCAAGGGCCAAGTCACCCTGCGTCAGGAAGTCCTGGCTCACTTAGGCATAGGGCCAGGCGACAAGGTCGTGGTCGATCTATTGCCGGATGGCCGGGTCCAGGTCCATGCCAAACCGGGCCTAGCCATAACGGAGCTGTTCGGTGCGCTGAAACGGCCCGGCCAGCCTGTCCTTACCATTGATGAGATGAATGAGGCGATCGCGGCCGGTTGGGCCGGCGAACGATGAAGATCACAATCGATACCAATATCCTGGTCCGTTTCTTCATTGAAGACGATCCAGAGCAGGCGGCCCAGGCACGCGCCCTGATGATCAAAGGGACACGGATCGTCATTCCCCTGCCCGCGCTGTGCGAGGCGGCATGGGTACTGCGACGCGGGTATCGACTTCCCGCCGCGGATATCGCGGATCAGTTGGAACGCCTGCTTCTTGTCGAAACAATCGTCATCGACAGGCAGGCGCTGATGGCGGGTGTCGCTTTCCTGCGCGCCGGTGGTGACTTCGCCGATGGGGCCATCGCGACCGATGGCCGGGACAAGGGTGGTGAAGTGTTTGTTTCGTTTGATCGTGGCGCCGTCAATCGCTGGCGGCGTATGGGCGGGAACGCTGCCGAACCCGCCCTTATGCTGTCCGCCGGGTGATCACTCCGCCAGCTGCGCCTCACGCTGGCGGGCGGAGTTGCGCATGCCGTAGAGGAAGTAGATGGCCAGGCCCAGCAGGCTCCACGCGCCGAAGCGGATCCAGTTGCTGAGACCCAGCGAGATCATCAGCGCCACGCAGATCACCGCGCCGACGACGGCCACCACCGGCAGGTAGGGCACACGGAAGGGGCGCGGGCGGTGCGGGTCGCGCACGCGCAGCACCAGGGTGGCGACGCAGACCAGGGCGAAGGCCATGAGCGTGCCCAGGGACACCAGGTCGCCCAGCACGTCCAGGGGGGCGATGCCGCCGATGATGGCGGCCACCACCGTCACCCACAGCGTCGCCTGCCACGGCACATGGTGCTCCGGATTGACCGAGGCGAAGGACGGCGGCATCAGGCCGTCGCGGGCCATGGCGTAGAAGATGCGGATCTGGCCGTAGTTGCAGATCAGGATGGCGGAGCCCAGGCCCAGGATGGCGGCCAGGTTGATGATCATGCCCAGCCAGGCCAGGGACGGGCCGGCGTTCTTGATGGCGATGAAGATGGCCTCGGGCGCGTCCAGCATGGTGTAGGGCGCCAGGCCGGTCATGACCAGGCCCACCACCACGTACAGCGTCACGCAGACGGCCAGGCCGCCCAGGATGCCGCGCGGCACGGTGCGCTGGGGCGCGCGCGCCTCCTGCGCCGCGGTGGAGACCGCGTCAAAGCCGATATAGGCGAAGAACAGGGTGCCGGCGGCGCGGAACACGCCGGACCAGCCGAAGGCGCCGTCGCCCGTGTTCTCGGGAATAAAGGGATGCCAGTTGGCGGTATCGACGTAGAAGATGCCCACCACTGCGAACAGCACCATGGCGCCCACCTTGATGGCCACGGAGATGTTGTTGAAGCGCGCCGTTTCTTTGATGCCCAGGCTGAGGATCACGCCGCACAGGGCGATGATGAACACGGCCGGCCCGTTGATGAAGGCCCCGGTCCATTCAAAGCCCTTCTCATCCGAGTAGGACAAGGGGGCCGATGCCAGGTTGGTGGGCAGATGCACCCCCCATTGCCCGAGGAAGGCGTTGAGGTAGCCGGAAAAGCCCACGGCCACGGCCGACCCGCTGATCATGTATTCCAGCACCAGGTTCCAACCCACCAGCCAGGCCACGATTTCACCAAGGGTGGCGTAGGTGTAGCTGTAGGCGCTGCCCGCCACGGGGATGACGGTGGCCAGTTCGGCGAAGCACAGCCCGGCGAACAGGCAGGCCAGCGCGGCGAAGGCGAAGGAGATGGCGACCGCCGGCCCCGCATGGGTGGCGGCCTGCGATCCGGTCATGACGAAGATGCCGGCCCCCACCGTGCAACCTACGCCCGCCAGGATCAGGTCCAGCGTGCCCAGGCCACGCGCAAGCTTTGCGGCCCCGTGCTTCCCCTCACCGGCCGCGATGAGCGCATCGACCGGCTTGACCGTCCATAACCCCATACCCGTCCCTTTCCCCGTTCGCACCATCAGGTGGGCCGCACGTCCGGGGCCCTGTCCTATCCGTTATTCCCGTCCTAGCACGTTCCGGCACGCCCGTCCCAGCCCGGGCCCTGAACGCGATCAAATTTTTAATCCACGCCTTCATCCTCCGGTGAGGGGTATCGGCGCAGCACCGCCTCGATGACGAAATTCTGGCCGGTATAGACATGCTCATACAGCAGCTGTGCCGCCTTCTCGCCATCGCCGGCGATCAGGGCGGCCAGCACCGGCTGGCTGCCGGCCCGGTAAGCCGCCGCCCCTTCGGACTGGGGGATCCCCATGAACAGGGGGCGCTGCCCGCGCTCGTACAGGTTCTGCAGGATCTGGTGCAGGCGCGGGTTGCCTGACGCCTCGGCGATGGTCTCGTGGAAATCCTGGTCGGCCTCCAGGATCTTGCGGTGCTGGTCGGGGTCGTCCGGCTCCACCGTAATGGTGGTGGCACGCACCAGGCGGCGGACATGCGCCGTGGTCAACCGCCCCGCCGCCAGCCGCCCGGCCATAGGCTCCAAGGTCAGGCGGAGTTGGAAGCAGTGCATGATGTCTTCCGGCGTGATGGGCGCCACGGTGAAACCGCTGCGCGCCCGCGCCGCCATCAGCCCTTCCTGGCACAGGCGGGCCAGGGCGGTACGCACCGGCGCCTTGCCGAAGCCCAACCGCTCGGCCAGCAGGGCCTCACTGACCCGCTGCCCCGGCGTCAGCCGGCAGAGCATGATGTCGGCGCGCAGGGCCTGATAGGCCCGTTCGCTCAGGCGTTCGTCAGTGGTGGTCAAGGCCCGCTTACCTCCCGCTCATGCCGCCCTAATGCCGTCCCTCTTACTAGAACGCCAGCCCCGCGCCCAGGTCGCCATTCACCACCAGGGCCTTGGCGGCGGCGATGTCGGGGGCGAAGTAGCGGTCCTGGTCGTAGGCCGGCACCACGGCGCGCAGCTTGGCCCGGGCCGCCTCCAATGCTTCCGAGGTCCTCAGCGGCAGATGGAATTCCAGGCCCTGGATGGCGGCCAGCGCCTCGATGCCGACGATGCCGGCGGCGTTGTCGGCCATGTCGATCAGGCGGCGGGCGGCCCAAGTGGCCATGGAGACGTGGTCCTCCTGATTGGCGGAGGTGGGGATGCTGTCGACGGAGGCCGGATGGGCCAGGCCCTTGTTCTCGCTGGCGAGCGCCGCCGCCGTGACGTGGGCGATCATGAAGCCGGAGTTGATGCCGCCGTCCTTCACCAGGAAGGCCGGCAGGCCCCCGTTGTGGTGCGGGTCCACCAGCATGGCAATGCGGCGTTCCGACAGGTTGCCGATCTCGGCGAGCGCCAGGGCGATCTGGTCGGCGGCGAAGGCCACCGGCTCGGCATGGAAGTTGCCGCCGGACAGGATGTCGTCGGTGTCGGGGAAGACCAGGGGGTTGTCGGTGACGGCGTTGGCCTCGATCAGCAGGGTGCCCGCCGCCATGCGCAACTGGTCCAGGCAGGCACCCATGACCTGCGGCTGGCAGCGCAGGCAATAGGGGTCCTGCACCCGCTCGCAATCCAGGTGGCTGGCGCGCACGGCGCTGCCGTCCAGCAGGCGGCGATAGGCGGCGGCGGTGTCGATCTGGCCCTTCTGGCCGCGCAGGTCGTGGATGCGGGCGTCGAAGGGCGTGTCGCTGCCCCGCGCCGCGTCCACCGACAGGGCGCCGGCGGTCAGCGCCGCCTGGAACACCCGCTCCGCCGCGAACAGGCCGTTCAAGGCCAGGGCGGTCGACACCTGGGTGCCGTTCAGCAGCGCCAGGCCCTCCTTGGGGCCAAGTTCCACGGGCGCCAGCCCCGCCCGCTTGATGCCTTCGGCGGCGGGCAGGATCTGGCCGTCCACCCGCACGTCGCCCACGCCCAGCAACGGCGCCACCAGATGGGCCAGCGGCGCCAGGTCGCCCGAGGCGCCGACGGAGCCCTTGGACGGGATGCAGGGGTAGACGCCGTGGTTGGCCAGCGCCGCCAGCGCCCGGATGACGCTACTGCGCACGCCGGAATAGCCGCGCGCCAGGCTGGAGATCTTGAGCACCAGGATCAGGCGGACGATGGCGTCGTCCAGCAGCGGGCCGGTGCCCACGGCGTGGCTCAGCACCAGGTTGCGCTGCAACTGCGACAGCTGGTCGTTGCCGATACGGGTCTTGGCCAGCAAGCCGAAGCCGGTGTTGATGCCGTAGGCGGTGTGGCCCGCGGCCATGACGGCGTCGACCGTGGCGGCGGACTTTTCCGCATTCGCCAGGGTGGCGTCATCCACCATCAGGTGGACAGGGCCCGCCAAGGTGGCGCGCAGGTCAGCCAGGGTCAGGCGGCCGGGGACCAGGGTAAGGGTGTGCATGACACGGGAACTCCCGAAAAATCAACAGACTATAGGCTCGTCTTCAGCCGGCGGCGTAATGCGCCGCCGCTGAGGACAGGAAGGTTGCGATCATCTGGCGCAGCACCGGACGCAGGCGGGAACAGCGCCCTTCATCCAGCGCCGGCACCAGGCCGGGGGCCAAATGGGTGTCCTGCGACAGCTCCAACTGCAGGGCGTGGACATGCGCCGCCGGTTGGCCGTAGTGGCGGGTGATGTGCCCGCCCTTGAAGCGGCCGTTCAGCACCGCGCTGTAGCCGCTGGCCTGGGCTACCCGGAACACCGCGTCGGCGAAACCGCCGGCGCAGGAGGCGCCGGCGTTGCTGCCCAGGTTCAGGTCGGGCAGCCGGCCGTCGAACAGGCGCGGCACCTCCGCCGCGATGGAATGCGCGTCCCACAACAGGGCGTAGCCGTGCCGGGCCTTCAGCCGGGCCAACTCCGCCCTCAATTGAGCGTGGTAAGGCTGCCAATAGGTGTCCACGCGGACGGCTTTTTCAGTATCGTCGGGCCCTTGCCCCGGCAAATACAAGGGCGTGCCGTCGAACATCACATCCGGGATCAGGCCGGTGCCGGCCTGGCCCGGATAGAGGTTGGCGTCATTGACCGGGCGGTTCAGGTCCACGACATAGCGGCTGTAGCCGGCCACCAGGGTAGAAGCGCCAAGCTCGCCCGCGAAGTCATACAGCAGATCAACATGCCAGTCGGTGTCGAGCAGGCCGTGGGCCTCCGGCACCAGGCGGGACGCTATGTCCCCCGGCACCTGGATGCCCACATGGGGAAAGGAGATCAGCAGCGGTGCCGTTCCTTCGCGGAAAGTGAAGATTGGCGCCGTCATTTGCCAACCACGGACAGGTTCAGACCATGGTGCGGGGCGCCGTAGGCAGTCAGATCATGGCCGACGACGACGTGTGGAACGGCGGGCCTCATTTGACATTCCTCCTTCCTGCTTCGCCGGTCAGAGCATATCGCTGAGGGGTGTTTTGGCCCCGAAACGACTGATCTCGATGGCAATGGCGGCACAACGGGCGCCATCCTAGCGGCGGAGTGATGCCGCGTAAAGGCCTACTACGCCATCTGACCTGTCAGTTAGCTCGCCGGTATAGAGCCTCGCAGCCCTGCTACGCCCTGCCAAAACGCTGGATCTGGCTGTCTGATTCCCTTGCGATGTTTGGCCAATGATGGATCAGCATGACGTCCTGTATGTCATTGGCTATCTGAAATTTCAGAACCGCCAACGGAGCGCCGCCCGCCTCAGCACAAGGGAATAGGCCTGCCAATCGGATGGCGACGCCTGTGCAAAACGGGGCGCGAAGTGGTCAGGCCGTCTGATCGGGGGCGCTCGACACTGCCAGCAGGCAGGCCAGGAAGTCGGACGCGTCCTCGGCGTCGGCTAGGAAGCCCGCGCCGATAATCCGCCGTTCCACATCCACCCGTCGGACGATGATGGGGAACAGGGCGACGCCGTTGGTCACCTCGCTATGGATGCTGACGGTCAGGGCCTGGCCTGGGGCAATATCCTCCACCCCGCCGTGCAACTGTAGGCCGATGCCCTTGGCAGACCAGTCGACCAGGCGAGCCTGATGGCGGTCCACCCGCAACGGGTACGCGTCGCCGGACAGGCGGGTGGCCTGGCGGCGGTCCACTGCGGAGGGAGGCGTCTCATCCGTCATGGGCGCCATCCTACCCGGATTAGACGGCCAAGGCTTCAGCGGAAAAATTCTTGGCGCCGCGGAAGTCGGCGTTGCGGATGTCGGCCCCGCGCAGATCGGCCATGGTCAGGGTCGCGTCGGTCAGGCAGGCGCCGGCCAGGACGGCATTGCGCAGGTTCCCCTGGCTCAGGTCACCATCTTCCAAGCGGGCCATGGTCAGGTCCGCGCCCGCCAGATTCACCCGCACCATGCGCGCCTTGCTGAAATTGGTGGGCCATTCATGGCCGTTGCGCAAATCCATGGGGCAGGCTACGGCATTGGCCAGGTTCGCCTCGTTCAGCGTCGCCCGCTCCAGGCAGGCGCCGCGCAGATCGGCGCCGGCAAGCTCCGCACCGCGCAGGTCGGCCATGGACAGATCGGCCATGGCCAGCACTGTGCCGCTGAGGTTGGCGCCCTTCAGCGTTGTCTGCCTGAGGATGGCAGCCGACAGGTTCAGGTTGGACAGATCCTGGCCGCTGAGGTCGATGGCCGACAGGTCCGCGCGCCTGCCCTTGCCGCCATTGCTCAATATCCACAGGCGGTGCTGACGCAACGTCTCGCCGATGGTGCCCTCGATATCGTCCAGGCGGCGCACCAGGTCGGCGCCCGTCAGGTTGGCCATGGAGAGGTCGACATCGTCCAGCAGGGCGCCCAGCAGACTGGCCTTGGACAGATTGGCGCTGCGCAGCAGGGCGCGGGTCAGCACGGCGCCATCCAGCTTGGTGCCGCTGAGATTGGCCTCCGACAGGTCCGCGCCTTCCAAATTACAGCCGGTGAGGTCGGAGCCGCTGAGGTCCGCCCTGACGAAGATGGCGCCGCGCAGGTCGGTGTCGCGCAGATCGGTCTGGACGACGAAGGCGTTGGACAGCTTGGCGTGGCTGAGGTCGGCCTTGGTCATGGACGCCTCCGCCAGCTCGGCCGAAGGATTGCCCTGCACATTGGGCGTCAGCTCGCCGTCCTTGCTGCGCATCAGATGACCATCGCGCAGGTCGGCCTCCACCATCACAACCCGCTGCATGCTGGCCCCACGGAAGGCGGCACCGCGTAGATCGGCCCGGGTCAGGTTGGTGCGCTCCAGCGTGGCGCGGCGCAGGTCCGCCCCGAACAGGCAGGCGGAGCGCAAATCGGCCTCTGACAGGTCGGCATCGCTAAGCCGCGCGCCGGTCAGGTCGGCGCCGGCCAACATCCGGCCGCGCAGTACGGCGTTGGACAGGTCGCAGAACTTCAGGCTGGCCCGCGCCCCGCCCCGTTGCCCCTGGAGGTAGCGCAGATGCAAGGTCAGGGCTTGCTCGATCTCCGCGGCCGAGAGGCGCCGGTAACCGATATCGAGACTGTCAACGTCGGCCCTGGGGCTCATATGGGTCTCAGGCTTTAAGGTTCATCACCGCGGGAGCCTATGTGATAGCGGTCCTTCGTTAATAAAAGGTCATCAAGACAAAGTTTCTCCCGCAGAGGCCTAAAAAATCAGCGGAAAAATCAAAAGAACATTTTGAATTTTGCTTTCTGATGGATTGTGACGGGAGCTCATCTCCTTTAAATAGAGCTGTCCTGACCTGTGCCGCAAAAGGCAACGGCGGAACCCGAGGGTCCCGCCGTCCCGTCCAACTGCCACTTGCCCTTGAACTGTGCTCTTGCGCGTAAGGCACCCGCCGTGGCGTTGTCGTCCGGTCAGGCGCACTCACGTCCAGAATTAGGCCAAATGGGTCTCCAGCGCCGCGTTCTTCACGGCCTTCTGAAGCTTTTCGAACGCCCGCACCTCGATCTGGCGCACACGTTCGCGGCTGATGCCGAACTCCTGGGACAGGTCCTCCAGCGTCGTCGGGTCGTCGCGCAGGCGACGCTCCGCCAGGATACGGCGCTCACGGTCGTTCAGGCCCTTCATGGCGCCGGCCAGCAGGGCCTTACGCTTGCCCAGCTCTTCCCGGTCGGCCAGGCGGATTTCCTGGCTTTCCGTCTCATCCACCAGCCAATCCTGCCACTCGCCCTCGCCATCCACGCGCAGGGGCGCGTTCAGGCTATGGTCGGGGCTGCCCAGGCGGCGGTTCATGGACACGACGTCCTGTTCCGGCACGTCCAGCTTGGTGGCGATGGCGGTCACCGTCTCCGGCGACAGGTCGCCGTCCTCGATGGCCTGCATCTGGCCCTTCAGCTTGCGCAGGTTGAAGAACAGTTTCTTCTGCGCGGCCGTCGTACCCATCTTCACCAGGCTCCAGCTGTGCAGGATGTATTCCTGGATGGCGGCGCGGATCCACCACATGGCGTAGGTGGCCAGGCGGAAGCCGCGATCGGGGTCGAAGCGCTTCACCGCCTGCATCATGCCGACGTTGCCTTCGGAGATCAGCTCGGACAGCGGCAGGCCGTAGCCGCGGTAGCCCATGGCGATCTTGGCCACCAAGCGCAAATGGCTGGTCACCAGCTGGTGGGCGGCAATGCCGTCCTCATGTTCCTGCCAGCGCTTGGCCAGCATGAACTCCTTCTCCGGCTCCAGCATGGGGAAGCGGCGGATTTCCTGAAGATACCGCGACAGGCTCGATTCCGAACTGACGGCGGGGATGGCGGGCAAGGTGGCCATGGTCAACAACCTTTCACGGTTAAGGACCCCCGGGGATCGGGCGGTCCCCCCGTACCGGATGCTCAAATGGAGCCCCCCGGACGGGGTTGGGGTGACACATTGATCAGTATACGCCTCTGACTCGTATCCGACCACACTTTAAAATCATTCTAAACTAAAGATCAGCCCTGCAAGATCGGCGGGCAGGTCGCTGGTGAAGGCCACCATGTCACCGCTGACCGGGTGACGGAAGGCGATGTCCTTCGCATGCAACGCTTGGCGACGAAAACCGAGAAGTTGGGCCTGCGCGTCCGGCGTCGCCTCCTTCAGCCGGGCGCCCAGGGCGCCGGTGGGGCGAGCCTTGCCATACAGCGGATCGCCCACCAACGGATGGCCGATCTGGGCCATGTGCACCCGGATCTGGTGCGTACGGCCCGTGGCCAGCTTGCATTCCACATGGGCGGCCAGCAGGCCGTAGCGGGCCAGCGTGCGCCAGCGGGTCAGCGCCGGCTTGCCGCCCTTGCTTACCACGGCCATGCGCTTGCGATCCGTCGGATGGCGGCCGATGTTGCCCTCGATTTCCCCCTCGCCCGTCGCCGGTGAGCCCCAGACGACGGCGTGGTAGGTGCGCGACAGGGTGCGGTCGGCGAACTGAGCGGACAGGCCGGCATGGGCCCGGTCGGTCTTGGCCACCACCATCAAGCCGCTGGTATCCTTGTCCAGCCGGTGGACGATGCCCGGCCGGCGCACGCCGCCGATGCCGGACAGCCGTTCCCCACAGTGGAACAGCAGAGCATTCACCAGCGTGCCGTCCGGGTTGCCGGCGGCGGGATGCACCACCATCCCGGCGGGCTTGTCGATCACCAGCAGGTCATCGTCCTCGAAGACGATGGTCAGCGGGATGTCCTGCGCCACCGGCACGGCCGGCTCCGGCGCCGGCACGGCAATCTGGAACACCTGGCCGGGTTTGACCCGGTATGAGGCGTCGTCTATGGTCTGGCCGCCCGGCTGACCCAAGGCCACGCGCCCCTCCCCGATCAGCGCTTGCAAGCGCGAGCGGGTGAGGCCGGCGGCCTCCGGCACCAGCTGGGCCAGGGCCTTGTCCAACCGGTCGCGGGCCGCGGTGTCGGGGATGGTGACAGCGATAAGGGCGCAACCCGCCTCCTCGCCCTCCAGTTCCTCATCCTCCGCGCCATCCACCACCGGGGCGCCAAGGTCCAGGCGGTCAGCCCCGCCCTCACCCGCCATGGCGCTGAAACGCGCGACGGCAGGGTCGGCAGGCTGGCCCGAGGCGGCACAGATGGTTGAAGCAAGTGCGGACAATAAAGACCTTCCTCGTCATCATGGGCGTACTGATCGTCGCCGGTTTCACCTTCATCGGGGTGGAGGTCTGGCGGCGTGCCACCGACCCGAACCACCCCCGCGCCTTCGGCCGCCACGCCGATACGGCGGCATCAGGTGCCACTACCCCTTCGGCCCTGCCGCCCGAGGCCCTGGCCCCCCTGCTGAAACTGCCGGAAGGCAGCCGCATCGAAGCCATGACCAGCGTGGGCAGCCGCTTGGCCGTCCAGGTCGCCCTTCCCGGCGGTGCCCAGCAGATCGTCCTGCTGGAGCCCAGTACCGGAAAGATCCAGATCGCGGTCGTTGCTGGAACCACTTCATCGGGCACCCCATCTTCCACAGGTGGGGTGCCTGAACCCAACCAGACGATGCGCCCGCAGGTTCCCCGGACGCCGTGATTACGGTCACACCGGCCGGCCGCCCACCAGCGTAATCGCCCTACATGACAGAGATTTAATGGCCCCTGTCAGGAAGCCGGCGCTGGAATGAGGGCCGGGGGTGACTGCCCAATATTTCAGCGATGCACGGCAGCATTAGGCTCTTCCATACTTTTTTGCTTCCTCTTCGTGCGCGCCGGCCCCGATCATCACCCGACATCCAGCAATAGGCGAGACGGTCCCCCATGAACTTCATGAGCGACAATGTGGTGGGCGCGGCCCCGGAGATCCTGGCGGCCCTGGCCGCGGCCAATGAGGGCGCGCAGCCCTCTTACGGCGGCGACCCGCTGACGGCGCGGGTGACCCGGGACCTGGCCGAATTGTTCGAGTGCGACGTCACCGTTTTCCCCGTCGCCACCGGCACCGCCGCCAACGCGCTGGCCCTGTCGGTGCTGACCCCGCCTTACGGCGCCGTCTATTGCCATGACGAGGCCCATGTGGAGGTGGATGAGTGCGGCGCGCCGGAGCTGATGTCCGGCGGCGCCAAGCTGGTCCCACTGGCGGGCCCCCATGGCAAGCTGGACGCGATGGCGCTGAAGGCCGCCTTGGACAAGGGCGGCGCCGGCGTCGTCCACCATGTGCAGCCGGCTGCGCTGACCCTGACTCAGGCGACGGAGTCCGGCACGGTCTACACCCCCGACGAGGTCATGGCCCTGACGGAGGTGGCGCGGGCGCACAAGCTGCGCGTCCACATGGACGGGGCCCGCTTCGCCAACGCCGTGGCCAGCCTGGCCTGCGCCCCGGCCGACATCACCTGGCGCGCCGGCGTGGACGTGCTGTCCTTCGGTGCCACCAAGAACGGCGCCCTGGCGGCGGAGGCGGTGATCTTCTTCGACAAGGCCCTGGCCGACAACTTCGCCTATCGCCGCAAGCGGGCCGGCCATTTGTTCTCCAAGATGCGCTTCCTGTCGGCACAGTTGGACGCCTACCTGACGGACGGCCTGTGGCTGCGCCTGGCCACCCACGCCAATGCGATGGCGACGCGCCTGGCCCAGGGCCTGGACGCCCTGCCCGGCGTCGGCCTGCGCAGCCCGGTACAGGCCAACGAGGTCTTCGCCGTGATGCCGGAGCCGATGATCGCTGGCCTGGAGGCCGCCGGCTTCCACTTCTACCGCTGGGATGGCGCCTGCATCCGCCTGGTGACCGCCTGGAACACCGACCCGGCGCATGTGGATGCCTTCGCCGCCGCCGCGCGGGGGCTGGCGGGAATCGCGTGAGCGGCCAAAGCGCGCCTGAGGCAAAAGACCGCCCCGCGCCCACGCCCGCAATGACGTAGGGTCTGGGCCGTGAACCGGGGCAGACGCACCCCGACAAACTCTGTGGAGATCCCATGCGCACCATCGTTCTCGCCGCCGCCCTCTCGCTGGCGGTCACGGTCCCGGCCTGGGCGGCCCTGCCCAACGGCGCCCCGGCCCCGGCCTTCACCGCCCAGGGGGCCCTGGGCGGCAAGACTTCGACCTTCTCGCTGACCGACGCGCTGAAGAAGGGGCCGGTGGTGCTCTACTTCTTCCCCGCCGCCTTCACCAAGGGCTGCACCGTGGAGGCGCACGAATTCGCCGAGGCGACGGAGACGTTCAAGCAATACGGCGCCACCGTGGTGGGCGTGACCGCCGGCAACATCGATCGCGTGGCCGAGTTCTCCTCCGTCGAATGCCGGGACAAGTTCATGGTGGCCGCCGATCCCGATGCCAAGATCGCCGCCGAGTATGACGCCAAGAGCCAGGGCAATTCCGCCATCTCCAACCGCACCTCCTACGTCATCGGCCAGGACGGCAAGGTCGTCGCCAGCTACACGGACAACAACCCCGACCAGCACGTGCAGCTGATGCTGGACGCGGTCAAGGCGCTGCACACTAAGTAAGCACGGGCCGATTCCAGCGGCCGCACGGGCCGCTGGAATCACCTTGAGATCAATCCGCCAGGATATGCGCGGTCTCAGCGGCGGTGACGAAGGCCGCGCGAGCGGCCTCCGCCTCGCCCGACCCGTCCAGGGCCGCCAGGCACGCGGCGGTGGCGGCCTGGCGGGCGGGATCGTTGAGGTGGGCTTCCGGCCAACGGTAGATCAGCCAGTTGGAAGCCTCGTCCACCGTTGTGATGGTCCGGCGGACGGACGGGGCTTCCCACACATCGATCGGTGTCAGGGTACGCAAGAGCGGCCTCCTCCAGCTGTTGGACCATACAACGAGGCAGCGGCGGCCGGGTTCCCGCCGGACGTCATCCGCCCGTTACTAGCCTGAACGCGATGCCCCACATCACCAGCGCGATGACGCCCCCAAACGACATGAGAAAGGCCTCTTATGCCGTTTTCCGGATCAGGTAGGGTTAAGGTAAATGCCCCAAACGTCCGAGCGCGCGCCTGCGGAGGTGCAGACCACGCCATCGGCCTGAAAACGTATGGTGATGGAACGGCCAGCGGTAAATGCCGTGGTAGCCAAGGCCAGCAACGCGTCCCTATCCGTATTGCTGGACGGAATGACCGCTGCTCCTTGCGCATAGTGAATATATAAGTCGCCGCTCCCAATCCAAATGCGCACGACATTGACGGTGCATTCCGTGTAAGCGAAAGCGTTGATGGGAAAAAAAACAACTAAAGCTGCCAGGAAAATCTTCAGAATTCTCATTCCATCCCTACTTATATTAAAAATAAAGTTTTCACTTTTCAGAATTCGATAACTTCGAGCATAGCATATATATAACCATGAATGCACTAACAAGATCAGATGAATCAACCGACTGGCTTTGCCAACTGCCTAAACCGAAAAGCCAGTGTACTCACCTGCCCGTGACCAGACTGAACGCGATGCCCCACATCACCAGCGCGATGACGCCCTCCAGCAGCCGCCAGGCGGCGGGGCGGGCGAAGATGGGGCGCAGCTTGGTCGCGCCAAAGCCCAGCGAGAAGAAGAACAGGAAGGAACCGGTGATGGCGCCGGCGGCGAAGGACGCTTGGAAGCCGTCGAACTGGGTGGAGATGGTGCCCAGCAAGACCACCGTATCCAGGTAGACATGCGGGTTCAGCCAGGTGATGGCCAGGCAAGCCAGCAGGGTCCGGCCCAAGCCCTGCCCCTCCGCCCTGGGGCCTGCCGTCAGCGCGCCGGTGGAGCGCCAGGCCGACCATAGGCTTTTGGCCCCGTACCAGGCCAGGAAGGCGGCGCCGGCATAGCGCATGACCGGGTCCAGCCAGGGCAGCCAGGCGGCGGCAGTGCCGAAGCCGGTCACGCCAATGCCGATGAGGACGGCATCGGACAGGGCGCAGGCCAGGCACACGGCGAAGACGTGCTGGCCGCGCAGGCCCTGGCGCAACAGGAAGGCGTTCTGCGCACCGATGGCGACGATGAGGCTGAGCCCCATGCTCAGGCCCGCGATGTAAACCGAGACATTCATGGCGGTAAGGCGAATCCCAGGAGGTGACTGGGCCTTGTGGTAGGCGCCGCCTCAGGATTAGGCTAATTAATTCACCTAATCCGAACTTAGCGAAACTTATCCATGATTGATTACCCGGCGGCGCGTGCCGTGGCGCTGGTGGTCCAGACCGGCAGCTTCGAGAAGGCCGCCGCCGCGCTGAACGTCACCCCCTCCGCCGTGTCCCAGCGCGTGAAACAGCTGGAGGAGCGGCTGGGCGCCGTGCTGGTCGAGCGGGGCAGTCCCTGCACCGCCACGGAAAAGGGCGAGTGGCTATGCCGCCACATGGACCACGTCGGCCTGCTGGAACGGGAACTGACGGCTCATCTGCCGGGCCTGGTCGACCCGGCAGCACCGGTGCCGCGCGTGACCCTGGCCGTCGCCGCCAACGCCGACAGCCTGGGCACCTGGTTCCTGGCGGCGGCCTCTGCCTTCACCCAAGGCTGCGACCATCTGCTGAATATCATCATCGACGACCAGGACCACACGGCTGACTGGTTGCGGCGTGGCCGGGTGCTGGCGGCGGTGACCTCACTGGAAAAGCCCATACAAGGCTGCCGCGTCACCCCCTTGGGCGCCTTGCGCTATCACGCCACGGCCAGCCCCGACTTCATGGCGCGCCATTTCCCGGGCGGGGTGACACCAGAGGCGCTGGCCCAGGCGCCGGCGCTGACCTTCAACCAGAAGGATCGGCTACAGCATGACTGGATTCGGCGGACGCTGAGCCGCGATGTCGTGCATCCCACCCACTTGCCCACCCACTGGCTGCCGTCGACGCAGGGCTTCGTTGACGGCGCCCTGGCCGGGATGGGCTGGGGCATGAACCCCGCCCAGCTGGTGCGCGGCCATCTGGATGCGGGCCGGCTGGTGGAACTGGTGCCCGGCACCGTCCTGGACGTACCCCTGTTCTGGCAGGTGAGCCGTTTGGCCGCCGATCAGCTTGCCGACCTCAGCCGGCGCGTGGTGGCTACCGCCAAACGCGAACTGGTATCGCCAACCTGAGATGATATTCGCCTTGGGCGTGTGTTGGCTGACGGGCATACTGCCGGCAACGCACCACCCAGGGGAATACCGCCCGTGCCCAACCCGATCAATCGCGCCACGCCCGGCGTCTACATCACGGAGCTTTCGGCCTTTCCGCCCAGCATCGTCGGGGTGCAGACGGCCGTTCCCATCTTCGTCGGCTACACCGAGCGGGCCAGCGACCCCGCAAGCCAAAAGCCGCTCCACCTTCAGGCCGTGCCGGTCAGTTCCCTCGCGGACTACACCACTTATTTCGGTGGCGCCTATTCCCAGCCGTTCGAGGTGGCGCCGGCGGCCGCGGGCGCGGCCGATTTCCAGGCGACACCGCCGAATGGCCAGGAAAGCGCTTACTACGCGGTCAGCCCCAGCGGCCCGCGTTTCAATCTGTACCTGGCCATCCAGGCCTTCTATGCCAATGGCGGCGGCAACTGCTATGTCGTGTCGGTCGCGGATTACGGCCAAGGCGGGGTCTCCAAGGACACCCTGCTCGCCGGCTTGCAGGGCGCCGGCACGCAGGCGGGGTCGACCATGACCGTGATGCCGGACGCCTGCCTGCTGTCCGGCACCGATTATGGGGCGGTGGTGACGGCCATGCTGACGCAGGCGGCCACCCTGCAGGACCGTATGGCCATACTGGACCTGCCGGGCGCCGTTGATCCGGCAAGCTGGAGCGCCAACGGCCTGGCCGCCCAGCGCGACGCTTTCTACGCCGCCATCGCCCCGGCCCCGGATGCCTTCAGCTATGGCGCCGCCTACGCGCCGGCGCTGCGGACCAGCCTGGTCACAGCGGGTGAGGTCGACTACACCCGCCTGCAGGGCAGCGCCGCCCTGATACGGGGTCTGCTGGGCCAAGAGGCGTCGACCCTCTACACCGGCGCCAAACTGGCCGAGGTCCAGACACAACTGGCGACAGCCTTCCCCGAAACTCCCCCCGTCCCGGCGCCCAGCGCCAGCCAGATCAGCGCCACCAACCAGACCCTGCTGAGTGCCCTGCCCCTGCTGGGCACGATCGAAGGCATCGTGGCGCAGAAGCTGAATGTGACGCCGCCCAGCGGCATCATGGCCGGCATCTGGACGCAGAACGATACCAATCGTGGCGTCTGGAACGCACCCGCCAATACGGCGCTGGTCGGCGTGACAGCGCCCACGGTGCTTCTGAACGACGCGCAGCAGGGGGACTACAACGTCCCGCTGAACGGCAACGCCATCAACATCCTGCGCGCCTTCGTCAATCGCGGCACCCTGGTATGGGGCGCCCGCACCCTGGACGGCAACAGCAACGACTATCGCTATATCCAGGTGCGCCGCACCCTGATCTACATTGAGCAATCCATCAAGATCGCCCTGCAGCAGTTTGTTTTTGCGCAGAATGATCGCCAAACCTGGGTCACCGTCACGGCCATGATCTCCAACTTCTTGACGGGGCTGTGGAGCCAGGGCGGCCTGTTGGGCGATAAGGCCAGCGACGCCTTCAGCGTCCAATGCGGGCTGGGGTCGACTATGACCGCGCAAGACATCCTGAACGGCTACATGATCGTCTCCGTCACCCTGCAAATGGTCCATCCGGCGGAGTTCATCGAACTGACCTTCACCCAAAAAATGCAGGACATCGGCTGACCTGTTCCGGGTCAGGCCGTCGGCAGCACCGTCCAGCCGTTGGTGTTGGGATCCAGACGTTTCACCGGCCCCTCGAAACGGCGCATCAAACCGTCCAGCAGGCCGGACAGGCTTTGATAGCGGTTGAGGATGGCCTGCACCTGCGCCTGGCCCGGGCCGGCGGTCCGGCCCGCCAGGGTGATGGCCTCGTCCAGCGGGATGGCCCGGTGGACGATGATGCCGGGGGCGGCTTGGCGGGTGGCGTTGGGGGCACGGATGTAAGCCAGCAGCGCCGTTTCGTCCACCAGGTGCCGCAGCACGTCATCCAGGGCGTGCAGCACCTCCCCCCGCCAACGGGTGGTGACGCCGCCGATACGCCGTTCCTCCCCGCCATGGGCGTGGCCGGCGCACACCACCTCCGCCAGGTGCCAGCGCAGCCGGCTGGCGTAGCCGCCGAACATGTGGGCGTGCTGGTCCTGTTCCGGCAGGCCGCTGCGGGTGACAACGGGGGCCCCGGTGTTGGCATGGCCGAGGTCGATCGACGACAGGCCGTTCCACACCTCGGCCAGCATGCCGCTGTAGTTGGCCATGCGGGTCGGCCAGACAGCGCCGCCGCCGAAGATGTCGGACAACGCGTTGCGGACGACGCCGACGACGTCACCGAAAACATGATCCCCCTGCATGGGGGCCAGGGGCGGGGCGGCGGTCGGCGCCGGCTCCGCCGGAATCTGGGCGCCCTGGGGATTGGCGAAGGTGCAGTTGGAAATGAGCGGCATGGGGAAACCCTGTCGGAGACGGGCCTGGGGGAGCCCGCGGGAGGCCACACCCTAGCCGGATCAACTGCCCCAACTCATGCGCGCCGAAGCTGTATGCCACCCGGGGGAAGCGCTGACGACGACCCTGATCTTGTTGCGTATTCCGGTTTCGCTCATAGGATGCCATTGGGCCGCACCACCGCGGCGTCCGAGAACGGTTCCCCTCTTTCGGGACCGGTGGCAGAATGGGCGCCGGTTGTTCACCGCCGCAACGGTGAAGGCCCGGCACGACAAGAATGGGCAGTTGACATGATCACGTTCACGCTGAACGGACAGGCGCAGCGTTTCGAGGGCGATCCCGAGATGCCCCTGCTGTGGTATTTGCGCGATGTCCAGGGCCTGACCGGCACCAAGTTCGGCTGTGGCGAGGCGCTGTGCGGCGCCTGCACCGTGCATGCCGACGGCGCCCCCATCCGCAGCTGCCAGACGACTCTGGGCGACCTGTCCGGCGTGGCCGTCACCACCATCGAAGGCCTGTCGCCCGACGGCATGCACCCGGTGCAGGTGGCATGGCGGGAACTGAACGTGGCCCAGTGCGGCTATTGCCAGGCCGGGCAGATCATGTCGGCGGCGGCCCTGCTGAAGGATACGCCCCACCCCAGCGACGAAGCCATCGACGACGCCATGAGCGGCAACATCTGCCGCTGCGCGACCTACCCCCGCATCCGCGCCGCCATCAAGCGCGCGGCCGGCGAGGTGCACCGCAAGACGGCCAGCAGCGGGAGTGCGAAGTGATGAGCGGCATCACCAACCTCAGCCGCCGCGCCGCCCTGATGGGCCTGGGCGCCGGCACCTTCATCCTGGCCGGCGGGCTCGGCCTTGCGGTCGGCCCCGGCGCCCTGGCAGAGGATGCGCCCAAGAAGTATGGCGGCGACGCCATGCCGGGCGGGGTGAAGGATGACCCACGCCTGTTCGTGGCCCTGGCCGCCGACGGCACCCTCACCATCCTTTGCCATCGGGCGGAGATGGGCCAGGGCGTGCGCACCAGCTGGGCCATGGTCATCGCCGATGAGATGGATGCCGACTGGGCCAAGGTGAAGGTGGACCAGGCGCCGGGTGATGAGGCGCGCTACGGCAACCAGAACACCGACGGCTCACGCAGCATGCGCCACCACTTCCAGGCCCTGCGCCGCATCGGCGCCGCCGCGCGCCAGATGCTGGCCCAGGCCGCAGCGTCCCAGTGGGGCGTGCCGGTGGCGGAGGTGACGGTGGATCACCACAGCCTGGTGCACGCCGCCAGCGGCCGGCGCCTGGGCTTCGGCGAGGTGGCGGCGGCCGCTGCCGCGCTGCCCGTGCCGGCGCGCGAGACGCTGGTGTTCAAGGACCCGGCCAAGTTCCGCTACATCGGCCGGGGCGACGTTGGCCTGGTCGACGGCTTCGACATCACCACCGGCCGCGCCACCTACGGCATCGACGTGCGGCGGGACAATATGCTGTACGCCGTGGTCGCCCGCCCGCCGGTGCATGGCGGCAAGCTGGGCCACTACAACGTGGATGAGGCGCTGCAGGTGCCGGGCGTGCTGAAGGTCGTGGTGCTGAACACCGCGCCCCTGCCCTCCGGCTTCCTACCCAAGGGCGGCCTGGCCGTGGTGGCGGAGAACACCTGGGCCGCGCTGAAGGGCCGCGAGAAGCTGAAGGTCACCTGGGAGGATGGGCCCAACGCCAGCTATGACAGCGCCGCCTACCGGGCGGAGCTGGAGGCGGCGGCCCGCGCCCCCGGCCAGGTGGTGCGGAACGTGGGTGACGTGGACGGCGCGCTCAAGTCGGCGGCCAAGCATGTCACGGCGGAATACTACATCCCCCACCTGGCCCAGGCGCCCATGGAACCGCCGGCCGCCGCCGCCCAGGTGACGGGCGACAAGTGCGAGATTTGGGGCAGCACCCAGGCGCCGCAGACGACGCGCGAGACGGTGGCCAAGGTGCTGAGCATCCCGCCGGAGAACGTGACGGTCCACCAGACCCTGGTGGGCGGCGGCTTCGGTCGCAAGTCCAAGCCGGATTACATCGCGGAGGCGGCCCTGCTGTCCCGCGCCATGGATGGCCGGCCGGTAAAGCTGACCTTCACCCGCACCGACGACTTGCACCACGGCTTCCTGCACACCGTGTCGGTGGAGCGGCTGGAGGGCGGACTGGACGCCAAGGGCAAGCCGGTGGCCTGGCTGCACCGCACCGTGGCCCCGTCCATCGGTGCCACCTTCACCGCCGGCGTGAAGCATGAGGGCGCCTCGGAACTGGGCATGGGCGCCGTCAACACGCCCTGGATCGTGCCCAACCTGCGGGTGGAGAACCCGGAGGCGGAGAGCCACACCCGCATCGGCTGGTTCCGCAGCGTCTCCAACATCCCGCACGCCTTCGCGGTGCAGAGCTTCGTCGCCGAACTGGCGGAGGCGGCGGGACGCGACCCCAAGGATTTCCTGCTGGACCTGATCGGCCCGGCCCGGCAGATCAACCCGGCCGACCTGTCGGACAGCTGGAACTACAACGAAGACCCGGTGGCGTATGCCTATGACACCGGCCGTCTGCGCGGCGTGGTGGAGCGGGCGGCCAGGGAAGCCGGCTGGGGCAAGCCCCTGCCCAAGGGCCAGGGCCGGGGCATCGCCGCCCACCGCAGCTTCGCCAGCTATGCCGCCGCCGTCGTGCAGGTGGATGTCGACGCCCAGGGCAAGCTGACCATCCCCCGCGTCGACATCGCCTTCGATTGCGGCCCCGTCATCAACCCCGACCGGGTGCGGGCGCAGCTGGAGGGGGCGGTGACCCAGGGCGTCAGCTTGGCCACGCTGGGCGAGATCAGCTTCAAGGCCGGCCAGGTGCAGCAGGACAACTTCGACACCTATCAAGTCACCCGCATCGAGGCGGCGCCCAAGGACATCCGCGTCCACCTTATGCCGGCGCCCAAGTACGACGCGCCCCTGGGCGGCGTGGGCGAACCCGGCGTCCCCCCCATCGCCCCCGCCCTGCTGAACGCCGTGTTCGCCGCCACCGGCAAACGCATCCGCAGCCTGCCCATCCGGGATCAGTTGCGGGCGTGAGGAAAGCCCCGCCAGGCGCCCTTCTGCCCAGTCTAAAGCGACGCCTGACCACCGGCGCGGGGCGCCCACGGGTTTCTGCAATCGGTTGCAATTCACTCTTGTTTCAGGCGGCCGCGCGCTATAAAAGTTATACGCAACATCTATTAACTGCGACGGCAGGATAGGCGTAGTGACCGCGCCGTCCAAGTCGCCGCCAATAAACGATTGATAAGGGGGGATCACATCCATGCGGCGACACCCGATGCTTTCCGCGCTTCTCGCGGTTGGCTTGGTTACGGGCCTATGCGGCCCGGCCGGGGCATCCGATACCGGCGCCTGGATAACCACCTGGGCGTCCAGTCCCTCTCTGGCCACCGAAAAGCTGCCCCTGCCGTTCTGGAAGCCGGCGCCGGAGGCGCAAGGCACGGTGCGTTACACCCTGCGGATCAGCGCCGGGGGTGACCAGGTACGCGTCCGGCTGTCGGCCGAGACCCTACCGCAGGACCTGGTGGTCGACCATGCCACCGTCGCGGTGGCCGATGCCCAAGGGCATGTGGCGCCGAGCGCCTTTCGCACCCGGACCTTCGATGGCGCCCGCACGGCCCGTGTGCCGGCGGGCGCACCGCTGCTGAGCGATCCGCTCGACCTGCCGGTCGATGCCGGCGCGGTGCTGGTGGTGAGCCTGCATCTGCCCCAGCCGGTCACCGTGCCGCAGGCGGACAACAACCATCACACCGACATCCTGCCCGGCGACGACCGGACGGAGGCCGTCACGCTGGACGGCGCGCGGGGCGAGGACGCGCGGGAGATTGTGTCCGCCCTGCTGGTCCATTCCGGCGCACAGGCGCGCACCATCGTCGCGTTCGGCGATTCCATTACCGACGGCTTCGGTGCCAAGGATAGGCTGATGCGGGGCTGGCCGGACCAGTTGGCCGCCTTGCTGCGCGCCAAGGGCCGGCGCGATATCGGTATCGCCAACGCCGGCATCGGCGGCAACCGGGTTCTGCGCGGTGAGGTCGGCCCGTCAGCCCTGGCCCGGTTCGACCGCGATGCGCTGGCTGTCCCAGGCGTGACCGACATCGTCCTGCTGGAGGGCATCAACGATTTGGGCCTGAGCGGCCTGCCGACCTTGCGGACCAGCGCCACGCACCCGGTGGTGACGGCGGAGGACATCATCGCCGGCTACCGCCAGCTGATCGAGCGGGCGCGGGCGCGGCACCTGAAGGTGCATGGCGCCACCCTTACGCCGGCCATCGGCGCCACCTTCCCCGGCTACGCCACACCGGAAAAGGACGCGATGCGGCAAAAGATCAACACCTGGATCCGCACCAGCGGTGCCTTTGACGACGTGATCGATTTCGACGCCGCCGTGCGCGACCCAGCCCACCCCGACCGCATCCGCGCCGACTATGACTGCGGTGACCACCTGCATCCGTCCGATGCCGGGTATCACGCCATGGCGGAGACGGCGCTGGCGGTCATATCTCCCTGACCAACACCAGGATCAATCCGGCCGCATTCGCCGGTGCAGGGTGCTGCGGTGCACGCCCAGTTCCCGGGCGGCGGCGCTGATGTTGCCACGGTGGCGCTCCAGTACCTGGCGGATGGCGTCATCCTCCCGCGCTTTGAGGCTGGGCGCCGGGGCGCCGGTCTGTGCTGCGGGCGCCAGGTCCGGCGGCAGGTCGGCCGGGGCGATCAGGGTCCCCGGCGGCGACAGGGCCACCAGGGTGCGCAGCAGGTTGGCCAGTTCGCGCAGGTTGCCGGGCCAGTCATGGCGGCGCAGGCGGTCGCGGGCGGCGGGGGCCAGACGGATGCCCCGCTCGGCGGTGCCAAAGCTGGCCATCAGGGCGTCGATGATGCCGTCCAACGACCGCTCGCGCAGGGGCGGCAGGGTCACCACCAGGTGCTTCAGCCGGTAATAGAGGTCGGCGCGGAAGGTGCCCTCGGCCACGCAGGCCGCCAAGTCGCGGTGGGTGGCGGTGACCAGCAGGAAATCCACCTTCACCGGGCGGCCGCCCACGGGCGTCACCTCCCCATCCTGCAGCACGCGCAGCAGGCGGGCCTGCAGGGCCGGCGGCATGTCGCCGATCTCATCCAGGAACAGGATGCCGCCGTCGGCCTGGCGGATCTGGCCGCGATGGCCGCCCCGCCGGGCGCCGGTGAAGGCACCATCCTCGTACCCGAACAGCTCGGATTCCAGCAGGCCTTCCGGAATGGCGGCGCAGTTGACCGCCACCAGGGGCGCCTGCGCCCGCCCACAGGCGGCATGGGCCGCGCGCACGAACACCTCCTTGCCCGTTCCCGTCTCCCCCTGCAGCAGCACGGGGATGCTGGCGTCCAGCGCCCGGATGGCGCGCTCCAGCAGCGGCCGGGTGCCGGCATCCCACAGCATGCCGTCCGGGGCGGTCGCCGGCGGGGACAGGTCCTTGGCATGGGCCGGGCGGCGTATCGCGGGGCGGCTCTTGCCTGGCGTGGTGATGCGGGCATGCAGCGGGCGGCCGCTGTCGGCAGTGCGCAGGATACGGTCGCCCCGCGCCAGGCCGCCATCCAGCACGCTCTCCAGCCGCACGCGGCCGATGGCGGCGGCGTCCAGGCCCAACAGGGCCAGCGCCGCCGGGTTGGCTGCACGCACCACGCCATCGTCCACCGCCAGCAGGCCTTCCTGCGGCGTGCCCAGCCAGCCGGGATGGGCGTGCAGGCGCACCACCAGCTCGTGCCCCTCCGCCGCTTGCGCCGCCCAACGATGTTCCAGGTGGGCCACCGCCAGGCTGGCCAGGCTTCTGGCGCTGGTGCCCTGGCTATCCGACCGGGCCGCGCGCGTGTCGCCCGACAGGTCGATGACACCGGCCAGCGCGCCATAGGGGTCCATCACCGGCATGGCGGTGCAGATGAGAAAGGCATTGTCGGTCAGGTAATGCTCCGCCCCCCGCACCTGGACCAGGGCGCGTTCCGCCAAGGCGGTACCCACGGCGTTGGTGCCCTCGTCATCCTCCCCCCAGCCGGCGCCGGGCTGGAGGGAGACGCGGCGGGCGCGGCGGACAAAGCCGGCGTCGCCGCGCGCATCCAGGATCAGGCCCCGATCGTTGGTCAGAAGCACCATGCCGCCCAGGTCACGCATGGCCTGGTGCAGGGTGTCCAGCTCGGGTGTCGCAAGATGCATCAGGGTATGGTGACGCTCGCGCAGCACCGCCAGATCGGCGCGTGACAGCGGATCCTGGCGTGCGGGCCGGTCGGCGCGCAGGCCCCGATCGGCACAGCGGCGCCAGGACCGCGCGATGATGGGCGGTACGGGAGCCCCCTCCAGGCCGCCCGCCTCGCCCAACCGCTCGCGCGCCATGGCCAGGGCGGTCGCCAGACTTTGCGGGGCGTTCGCCATGCTGATCCTCCCGATAATCGCGACAGGTGTCGCGGACGTGTCGCGCATTGCGACACATCCGGCGCCGGTCTTTGGGGTAAAGCATGGGGCAGATCGGCGCCTCCCGCAACCCGACCTAAGTGGCATGGATTAAGGGCTTGATCCGGCGGGATTCCTGAAATCATCAACGCGGTTGGCACGGCCCTTGCCATTGGTAAGCCAGCGCAAACCGCCCGCCTGAGGCGCAAAACAAGCTGGAGGACACGTTACATGGCCAAGATCGCCCCCGGACAGTATGGCAGCCCGGTCTCGTTCAAGAGCCGCTATGGCAATTTCATCGGCGGTGAGTGGGTGCCGCCGGCGTCCGGCGAGTATTTCCAGAACACCACCCCCATCACCGGCCAGGTCATTTGCGAGATACCGCGGTCGAACGCGGAGGATATCGAGCGCGCGCTGGACGCGGCGCACGCCGCCAAACGCGACTGGGGCCGCACCTCGGCCGCCGACCGCGCCCGCGTCCTGGAAAAGATCGCCCAGCGCATCGACGACAACCTGGAAACCCTGGCGACGGTGGAAACCTGGGACAACGGCAAGCCCATCCGCGAGACGCGCGCCGCCGACATCCCCCTGGCCGCCGATCATTTCCGCTATTTCGCCGCCGCCATTCGCGCGCAAGAAAGCGGCATCTCGGAGATCGACCACAACACCATCGCCTACCATTACCACGAGCCCCTGGGCGTGGTGGGCCAGATCATCCCCTGGAACTTCCCCATCCTGATGGCGACGTGGAAGCTGGCCCCGGCCCTGGCCGCCGGCAACTGCGTGGTGCTGAAGCCGGCGGAACAGACGCCGGTCAGCATCCTGGTGCTGGTGGAACTGATCCAGGACCTGTTACCCAAGGGCGTGCTCAACGTCGTTAACGGCTTCGGTGTCGAGGCCGGCAAGCCGCTGGCCAGCAGTTCCCGCATCGCCAAGATCGCCTTCACCGGAGAAACCACCACCGGCCGGCTGATCATGCAGTACGCCTCACAGAACCTGATCCCCGTGACGCTGGAGTTGGGCGGCAAGTCGCCCAACATCTTCTTCGACGACGTGGCGGCCCAGGACGACGCCTTCCTGGACAAGGCCATCGAGGGCTTCGTCATGTTCGCCCTGAACCAGGGCGAGGTCTGCACCTGCCCCTCGCGCGCCCTGATCCAGGAAAGCCTGTACGGCCGCTTCATGGACAAGGCGCTGGCCCGCGTGCAGGCCATCAAGCAGGGCAACCCGCTGGACGGCGACACCATGATCGGCGCCCAGGCCAGCAGCGAGCAGCTGGAGAAGATCCTCTCTTACCTCGACATCGGCAAAAAAGAAGGCGCCAAGGTGCTGGCCGGCGGCAACCGGGCGGAACTGTCGGGTGACCTCGCCGGCGGCTTCTACGTCCAGCCCACGGTGTTCCAGGGCAACAACCGCATGCGCATCTTCCAGGAGGAAATTTTCGGCCCGGTCGTGGCCGTCACCACCTTCAAGGACGAGGAGGAGGCCCTGCACGTCGCCAACGACACGCTGTATGGCCTGGGTGCGGGCGTGTGGACGCGCGACATCAACCGCGCCTACCGCTTCGGCCGGGAAATCCAGGCGGGCCGGGTGTGGACCAACTGCTACCACCTGTACCCGGCGCACGCAGCCTTCGGCGGCTACAAGCAGTCCGGCATCGGGCGGGAAAACCACGCCATGATGCTGGACCATTACCAGCAGACCAAGAACCAGTTGGTCAGCTACAGCCCCAACGCCCTGGGCTTCTTCTGATGACCGGCCTGGCCATTCCCAACCCGGACAGCCAGGCCTCCACGGATCCCGGACCATCGGAAACGGTGGTCCGGGCCGCCGTGCTGAGGGTCGACGCGACACCGGAGGCGCTGGCGCTGATCCAAAGGCTGGAGGCCCGCCACGGCCCCCTGCTGTTCCACCAGTCCGGCGGCTGCTGCGATGGCAGCGCGCCCATGTGCTACCCGCGTGGGGAGTTCATGACCGGCGACGGCGACGTCCTGCTGGGCGAAATCGGCGGCCAGCCCTTCTACATGGGCAAGGCCCAGTTCGAGTATTGGAAGCACACCCGCCTGACCATAGACGTCGTTCCCGGCCGGGGCGGCATGTTCTCCCTGGAAGGGCCGGAGGGCCTGCGTTTCCTCACCCGGTCGCGGCTGTTTACGGATGAGGAATACAGAGCGTTAAATATAGACGACGCGCTTTGCACCCTAACGTAAAAAACACTAAGAGGTTACGGACGGCGGCATTAAGCCGCCGTCCGTATGTCTAAATCAACACCCAAAACTGCTAGAGCTTGGTCGATTTGATTCATGCGTGAGGCATGATGCACATTAAGAAGCCGAGCAACAGTCGTCTTATCGACCCCCATCGCCCTTTGAAGATCGGCGCGCCGCCACCCTTTCGCCTTCATGGCTCGATAGAGTAGTGCTTTTGCCCATACGAGAGATGGAATAGCGATGCTTTTGCTGTTGTTGACTGGTGAAGGATCGGGAATAGGATCGCCGTCCTCGATCATCTCACCTATCATTACGATAGCAGCATCACAGAGACGAGTAACAGCTTCATCAATGCTATCTCCCTGATCATGCACGCCGGGAAGGTCGGGGGCTGACGCAACATAAACACCTCCATCTTCCTCGATGACTATCGGGAAACGCATATGAAACCTCGCAGATGTCGCTATGTAGATCAGAGATCTACATCTTTCCGTAAAAGATTGAGATCTTTCAGGATTTTAAGAAGCAAGTTATCGCTGATTTCAAATCCCTTCCCATGATTGGGAATGTGTGTTTTTCGCCCTTTGAAAACAGCAACTTGATGGCCACCCTTACCAGGGCGGATAGTAGCACCTAGTCGAGTTAATGCGCTCCTAAGCGCACGTGGCTTCGTAGGCAATTACATCTCCATGAAGTCAACTTTATTCGCATTGCATCTCTCCCTAGGCAGGTTCGGGGTAAGCGATAGTGGGGTCATATTTGTCCCCTGTCAACGCAAAATGGGGACACATCAGTCCCCATTTTCTTTGGCATTGGGATACTTGAAATCCTCCACGATCAGCATCCAGCCGGCCGCTGGCGCCGGGTCTGGGCGTAATATCCCAGCCCCAGCGCCAGCCATATAGCCAGCAGCGCATAGGGCCGCCAGTCAGTGCCGAAGCCCAGGGCGGCGATGACGATGGCGGCCAGCATGCCCAGGGCCGAGAGCGCCTTCACCAGGCCGGGGCTGAAACGCAGCCGGGCCTGGGCCCGCACCTCCGGATGCTTGTCCGCCACGTTGTAGGCGGCAAGGCAGGAGCCGAAGTACTTCATCATGGTCGGCACGTTGATGGACAGCAGCAGGAACAGCAGGCTGTCGGGCAGGAACAGGCCGGTGCACGAGGCGAGGAAAGCAACGGCGGTGGCCATATGCGGCGTGCCGAAGCGGGGATGGATGCGCCCCAGCGGCGCCGGCAGCACGCCGGTGGCACCCATGGCGTAGAGGAAGCGGGCGTAGACCAGGAAGATGGCGTTCATCGACTTGATCAGGGCCGCCACCGCCGCCGTGACGATCAGCGGCGTGGCCCAGCGGCCCAGCGTGGCCTGCGCCACCATCAGCAGGGGCGCCTTGGCCGTCCCCAGCGCCTCCGGCCCCACGACGCTGAGCGCGGTGAAGGAGACGGCGACGTAGACGACCACGGTCAGCAGCAGGCCCAGCGCGATGCCCCAGGGCACCACCACCTTGGCGTTCTTGACCTCCTCCCCCACCTCGGTCGCGGTCTCGATGCCCAGGAACAGCTGGATCATCAGCGGCAGGGCCGCCAGGATGGGCGTCCAACCGCCGGTCACGGCCTGCACGAACAGTTCCGGCTTCATCGCCGGGGCGCCACTCACCACCAGCACGGCGAACAGGCCCAGCAGCATGATCATCAGCACCGTCTGCGCCCGCGCCGCCACGGCCACGCCCAGGTAGTTGAGGGCGAAGATCAAGGTGAACAAGCCGAGGATGACCGGCACCGCCGGCAGGGGCAGCACCATGCCCAGGTAGTTCATCAGCACCCGGCCCAGCACGATCATGACCACGGCGTTGCTCAGCACCCGCAGCCAGACGATGGAAAAGGCGATGACCGGGTGGCTGAACTGCCGCTGCCACTCGTACGAGGCCGCCGTGCGGGGCACGGCCGAGGCCATGTAGGCGTAGACCAGGGCGAACAGCACCATGGGCAAGGCGGCCAGCCCGGCCGCCACCAGGATGCCGGCGCCGCCCACCTGTGTGGCGGGTCCCAGCACGGAGAAGATGGCGGCGCCAATGGCGGTGCCCGCCCCCAGCATCACCAGGTCGATCAGGGTGACGCCCTGTTTCAAGCCGCCGGGCTTCAGGCCAGCCTTGCTGTCGCTCATGGGGAATGAACCAATCCTAAATGTGCTCGGTCAACGGCATTGCCATGCCGTTGTAGGACGCGGACGCCCGGCGATTGAGGGAACACTACTGGCTCAGGAAAGTCCGCACATCGCGCGCCAGCGCGGTACGCGCCTCATTCCCCAGATAGGGCATGTGGCCCGAGGGGTAGAGATGGGTTTCCGTACGCTCCTGGGGAATGCCGGCATGGGCGATGGTGTAGGCGGCGGAGCCCAGGGTCGTCACCAGATCGTAGTAGCCGGCCCCCACCATGACCCGCAGGCGCGGGTTGCGGCGCATGGCCGTCGCCAGGTCCTTGGCGTAATTGGAATAGATCGGCACGCCCGGCCCCTGCCCATAGTCCCAGCGGCCGTTGACGGCGCGGAAGGAGATGGCCTCGTACGCCTCCGCCACCGTCACGTTCAGGTCATGACGGATGTAATCGTTGAATGCGCCGACGAAGCCCGGCACGTACTGGCCCATGGCCGGATCGTCGGCCACCGGGTCCTTGGCGCTGCTGGCCAGCGGCAGGGTGTAGCGCCCGTCATAGGCGCCGACCTCCTGGCCCTCCAGCAGCTCATGAGCGAAAACCCCGGTGCTGACGCGCAGGTCGTTGGCCTTGATGACGGCGGGAGACAGGCCGGTCAGAGTGGACAGCTCCACCGTCACCGCCTCCCGCTCCGCCTCCGGCAGGGCGTTGCCGGCGTAAAGGGCCTTCAGGTAGCGGTCGGCCGCGAAGGCCTTGGCCGCGGCCACCTGGCTCTCGGCCGTGCAGCCGGCCGGGCCCTTGTGGTGATAGCAGGCGATGGCAGCCAGGGTGGGTAGCGCCGTCAGGTGCCGGGCATCGTCCCCGCCGGAACCGCTCATGTCCATGGACTGTCCCAGCAGGATGATGCCATTCAGCGTCATGCCGTCCATGCTGCCCGTGGCCATGGGCCCCCCGGCCAGCAGGCGGGCCACCACGGCGGCCCGGATGGTACCGTAGCTTTCCGACATGAGGTACTTGGGCGCGTTCCAGCGGTCATGCTCCCGCGTCCAGCGCTCGATGACGTCCACGGTCATCTGCGCGTCCTGCGCGGTGCCGTAGAACTGCTCCGGCTTGCCATCGGGCAAGACGCGGCTGTAGCCGGTGCCGGGCGGATCGATCAGGACGATGTCGGCCACGTCCAGCGGGCTGTCGGGGTTGTCCACCGTGTGGAAGGGCGGCGTGGTCGGCGGGTGCACCGGGTCGGCGAAATCCACCCGCTTGGGGCCGACGAAGCCCATGTGCAGCCACAGGCTGGCAGAACCCGGCCCACCGTTAAAGACGAACACCACCGGCCGTACGGTGCCTTTGGGCACGTCGGTGCGGATGTAGCTGGTGGTGAAGACACTAGCGGTCCGTTGCCCGGCCGGGTTGGTCAGGATGGTTTCCGCCACCGTCGCCGTGTAGCGCAACTTCCGACTGTTGAAGGTGCCGCTGTGCTCGGAGGTGAACACGCGGGGTGCGGCGGCGGGCCCCCCGCCCGCCTCCGCTGCGTTCGAAGCGTTGCCAGCCAGACAGGCCAGCATAACGCCCGCCATCAACGCCGTCTTGTAGTTGCCCATTGTCATGTCCCTCAAGCGCCGGGCGCCGGCATCCGCCGGCTTGGCTTATCCTCGGTTTCCAGTCCGCTTCGCTCCCCAGAAACCTGGCGGCATGAGTAGGAACTCATGCCGCTGGAGCGTCTAGGCTCAGTCGCCCAAGTCGTCGTCGTGGCCGCCGCCGAACAGGCCGGGCGCGCCCAGGCTGTCACCGGGGCCCTCCATCACCTTGGGCACCGTCACCGGCGGGGCGTCGGCGAAGGGCTTGATGCTCAGCGACTGGTAGATTTCGCTGGGGTAGTAGATCGCCCCGCCCTTCATCACCAGGCGCGGCTTCTTGACCGCGCGGATGTCCTGGGTGGGATCGCCGGCGATCAGCACCAGGTCGGCCAGCTTGCCGCGCTCCACGGTGCCCAGATCGCCGTGGCCCATGTACTCCTCGGGCGACAGGGTGGACAGGCGCAGCACCTCGGCCGGGCTGATGCCGGCCATGGTGTACAGCTCCATCTCCCGGTGCACGGTGAAGCCGGTGACGTCGTCCGTGCCCGGCAGCAGGCGGATGCCCTTGTCGTGCAGCAGCTTCAGCGTCTCCAGCACTTTACCAAACGCTTTCACGTAGGCCTGGTCGTCGGCCGGCGACTTCAGGGGCACGAAGGTGCGCTTGCGATAGCGCTGATAGCCGATGGGCATGTTGTCGAGGTAGTCGACATCGCCCGGCGGGGTCACACCGGCGCGGCTCAACATCAGGCGTTCCAGGATGACGGCGGTAGGGTCGTGGGCGATGTGCCCATCCACCATCAGCTTCACCGTCGCCTGCACGGGCGCCGAGTTCAGATCCAGATCGGCGGCGCGCGCCATGGCGGTCAGGCGCAGGGGCGTGCGGGTATCCTCCTCCGGCTTCAGCAGCCAGCCCAGCATCAGCTGGTTGATGTGGGTGATCTCGCTATAGCCGTCCCTGATGCAGCGGTCGGGCGTGTCGAAGGCCGGCACGTGGCCGGTGACGGTCATGCCGCGCTTGTGCGCCTCGTCCGCAATGGGACGCACCCAGTCCGGCGTCATGGAATTGTAGATCTTGATCTGGAAATATCCGCGGTCGGCATACCAGTCCACGGCCTTGACCGCGTCGGCCACCGTTTCCGGAATGATGCCGAAGCGGGCGGAATAGGGGCTGCGGCCTTCCAGGAAACCGTTGGGCGTGATGCGCGGGCCCGCCAGTTCCCCCGCCTCGATCCGGGGCATCATGTCCTGAAGGAAGGCGTTGTCGTTGCCCATGTCCCGCGTCTCGGTGACGCCGGCCGCCAGGTAGAACAGTCCGGAATCGAGCGTGGTGTGGGAATGCATGTCGTGCAGGCCGGGCATCAAGGTGCCGCCCTGCCCGTCCACGATCACCTGGTCGTCAGGTTGGGCCCCATTCCCACCAAATGGGTCCTGGTCCGATGGCATCACGGCGGTGATGCGGTCGCGCAGCACGATGACGGTGGACAGGCCGCCCAGCGTGCCGGTGCGCGCATCGAACACATGAACGTTCCGGATGCGAACCGGTTGGGTGTAGCGATGGGCCAGCGCCTTCTGCCGGTCGCGTGCCAGCGCGCGCTCCGCCTCCGCGCCCAGGGCTTGGATGGCGTGCGCCTCTTTCTCATGCCCCTGACGGATGGTCAGGTAGTGGCCGCCGAAGGTGGCAAACAGGCGGCCCGCCTTGTCCAGCAGCACATAGTCCGGCTGCAGGTTCACGCCCTCAATGCGATAGAGCGTCAGGGGCAAGGCGTCCTTGCCAGCACCCAGCGTGGTGGCCTTGACCTTCACCAGGCGCATGGTGCCGGCAGGCAGCAGCGGCAGGCTGTTGCCCGGCGCCTTCAACAGAGCGCGGGCATAGACGCCCAGGGCCCAGGGACTGTCGTCGTTGACGACGTACAGCGGCGCCTTGGCCGCCGGCACCGCCCCCTTGTCCGCCTGGCTGGTCCAGCTAGCCTGGCCGCCTTCCCACTTGAAGCTTTCGTTGACGCTGCCCCCCATCAGCGAGGTGCCGCCCACCGTCCAGCTGGTGGGAATGCCGCCGGCACCGATGGTGAGATTTTCCTTGTGCTTCGGGCCCCGGCCGTTGTCGTCGACGTAATAGTCAACGCTGACCGACGCGCCGTCGGTCGTGCCGGTGACGGTGCCGATGTTCTCCCCATTCTGAACGATGACCAGCTTTTCGGTAACGGCGGCGGCCTGCGCCGTCCCGGCGGTCAGGGCCAGCGCGGCAGCGCCGTTCAGCCAGAGGATGGTCGCCAAATGGCGGGGGGAAACGCGCGTGTTCATGCCCGGTGCTCCTGCTTCTTCCCATCAGGCCGGTTGCCGGCCCAGCCTGTCCGGCGCGTCGATGGCGCCGCCGGACCAGGATCCCTGTATTGGGGAAAGCCTATAGCGGGCTTGGGGGATAGATTATGCCGATATGGAGGAAAGCACTCGGGCGTCGCATAAACTATGCCGCCACGGACCCGGTCTCGGCATAAGGGTACCGGCGCCGCCGGCACCCCGTCCGCTTTTATTGCTGGGCGCCACCGGCTGTACCGGCGCCGCCGATGTGCAGGTCGAACCAGGCGATGATGCGGCGGTTCAAATCCTCAATATTTTCCGCCTTCTGCATGACGTGGCCCTCATCGGCGTAGACGATGAAGCTGGTCTCCACGCCCATGGCACGCAGGGCGTGCCAATATTCCCGCGTCTGCATCACCGGGGTTTCGATGTCGCGTTCCCCCACATGCAGCAGGGTGGGCGTCTTCACATTGCGGATGTAGCGGATGGGCGACAACCGGTCGTAAATCTCCGGATCCTCGTACGCCGACTTACCGAAGAAGGGGATCATCCAGCGGTCGATGCCGTTCTGGCCGTAGTAGGAATACCAGTCCGACAACCCGGCACCGATGGCCGCGGCCTTGAAGCGTTGGGTCTGGGTGATGGCCCACATGCTCATGAAGCCGCCATAGCTGCGGCCGAAGATCATCAGGCGGTTGTCGTCGATGGGCGCTTGCGCCTCCGCCGCGTCGATGCCGGCCATGATGTCGCGCAGGTCGCCGCCGCCGAAGTCGCGGATGTTGGCGCGGGTGAACGCCTCCCCCTGGCCGAAGCTGCCGCGCGGATTGGGCAGGAACACGGCATAGCCCGCCTTGGCGAAGGCGGCCATGATGTCACCCCAGACAAAGCGCGGCGTGTGCGCGGCCGACGGGCCGCCATGGATGTTCACCACCATGGGCCGCTTGGCGCCATTGGCCACCGGCGTCCTGGGCGTCACCAGCCAGCCCTGGACGGTCATGCCGTCGTTCTTCCAGCTCAGGCTGGTGACAGTGACCAGCGGCGCCAGACCATCGTTGTCGTGGGTTATGGCCGCCAGGTCGCCCAGGTGCCCATACTCAATGCGGGGGCCGAAATCGAAGCCCTCCGCCACCCAGGCGGCGTGGGTGCCGGCGCGGTCCAGCGCCAATCGGCCATCGCCGGCGGTACGGGTGGCGGCAGCAGTCTTGACCTCCGTTACGGTGCCCTTGGCGGGATCGACCACAGCGCTGCCCGTCTCCCCACCCAGGGTGACTCCGGCGACCAGCCGGTTGCCCCGCCACGCCAATGAGGTCAGCGTGCCGGCATAGCCGGCGGTCACATCCTTAGGCTCCCCGCCCTTGACAGGCACGGTGTAGACGTCGCCGCCGAAGGAGCCGAAGTCGCTCATCAGACCGCCGATGAAGGCCACGGTCTTGCCATCGGGCGACACGCGCGGGAAGGCGATCTGCATTGAAGAGCTGGCGATGACGCGCATGGTGCCATCGCGGCCGAAGGCGCGCAGGCTGGCGATCCACCAGTTGTTGTCGCCGTTGCCCTCGGCGGCGGTGGCGACGAAGCCCTTGCCGTCCGGCATCCAGTCATAATCGTAGACGTAGGTCTTGTCCGGGCTGACCAGGCGCACGGCACCGCTGGCGACCGTGACGATGGCGATGCGCTGGACGTCGTCCCCCTCGCCCTGCTCACCCACCTGGCGGGCACCGGCGTGGGTGGCGCCCGCCTCTTTCTTGGCGTTCTCCGTCACCAGCAGGGCGATTTCCGTGCCGTCCGGCGACCAGCGCGGCGTGCTGGCCAGGCCCTGGACGGCGGCCAGCGGACGCACCGTCCCGCCTTCTGCCAGGTAGAGGATGGCTTGCCCGGCGGAGGTGCCGACGAAGGCCAGGACCTTGTCGTCCGGTGACCAAGCGGGCCCGGCATAGCGGCAGGCGGCGCACGGATCCAGCGTCAGGGCGACAGCGCCATCCGCGCCGCGCACCACCACGGTGCCATGGCCGGCGCTACCGACCCCCTCGGCCTTGTCGGCCTCGACCGCCGCCAGGTGCCTGCCGTCGCCCGACAGGCTGAGGCCAGTGTACTGGTGCGAACTGGCGGCCTGCGCGGCCCCAGCCTGTGCCACCCCGGCCGCCCCAGACACCGCCAGCACCAGGCCGATCGCCGTTGCCCCAACAAACCCGCGATCAGCGCCCCACCAAGAAGCCATGCATCATCTCCCGCATCCGAACCTGCCCCGCTTCCCCGTCGAAAGGGCTGTGGCCCGCATCGAAGGCGGCAACGGTCACGCGGTCAAGAGGAATGCCGGCCCGGTCGATGGCGTAGCGAGCGGAAAGCAGCGGCACGGCCATGTCGTAATAGCCGCCGACCAGCAGCAGGCGGGTCCCGGGCTGCGCCTTCATAACCGGCGCGATGTCGGGTGCTGCGTTGACGTAGAATCCGTCCTCGCGCTTGGCCGGCTGGAAGTTCCAGCTAAAGTTCACGTCCAGGGTCAGGGACACATAGTCGCGGCCCACCGGCACGTTCAGCTCATGCTTGAAATAATCGGTAGCGACGCTGGAGGTGATGACGTTGGTACGGCCCAGGCCCAGTGCCGGGTCCTTGGCGGCGGCCGGACGGTCGGCGGGCGCGTCCTTGGGCACCGGCCCGGTGACGCGGCCGTCCAGGCGGCCCACCACCAGTCCCTGGTCGGCCAGCAGCGTTTCCAGGAAGGTTTGGGTGCCTATGCGCAGGTTGGCGTCGGCGATGGTCTTGGCCGGCAGGCCGATCAGGTCGCCCAGGCGGGCGGCCACGGCGTCACGCTCCGCCGCCGGTAGCTGGCCGCCCTTCAGCAGGGCCAGGGCGTAGGGGCCCTCGGCATAGTCGGCGGCCACCTGGAACACTTGGTCCGGTGTCTGCGCGTCGATCTTGGCGCGGCCATGCTTCCAGGCCGTCACCGCCATGGCCGGCAGTTCGAAGATGTGCGGCAGGTCGTTGCCGGGGTTTTCCGCCACCGCCGTGAAGTCCAACGCGGGGGAGATGAGGATCAGGCCGGCGATGGGCAGGTCGCCCACGAACTTCATCATGGTGGCGAGGCGAAAGCCGCCATAGCTCTCACCGGCGATGTAGACGGGGGAACCGGTGCGCCCCTGGTCGCGCAGCCAATCCCGGATCAGGCCCAGCACCGCCTGGGCATCACCGTCGGCGTTCCAGTAGGGATGGCCGTCGCCGCCGGGCAGCACCCGGCTGAAGCCGGTACTTACAGGGTCGATGAACACCAGGTCGGCATCGGCCAGCAGGCTGTGCGGGTTGTCGGCCAGCATGCGGTTGCCGTCGGCGCCCTTCACGATGCTGCGTGGCCCGAAGGCACCGAAATGCAGGGGGGAGGATGAGGCGCCGGGCCCGCCGTTGAAGACGAACAGCACCGGCCGGGTCTTCACAACCGGACTCGCCACATAGGCGGTGGCGGAGATCGAGGCCAAGGGCTTGCCGGTCGCGTCCGTCAGAACCTTCTCCGCGAAGGTGGCGGTGTAGCGCACGGTCTTGCCGTTCAGCGTGATGCTGTGCGGCGTCGTCACCGGTCCCAGGATGGGGCCCGCGATCTCCGGCACCGGCGCACCTTGAGCGAGCGCCGCCACCGGGACGGCCGTCATCATCAGGCTCAGAACCAGGCTGCGCACCCGTTTGCCCATCATAGTATCCCCTTTATTTGTTCCCTCAGTCGCCGGGCGGGCGCATCCGCGCCCTTGGCTTCCTCGTTTTGCAGTCCGCTGATGCTCCCCGCAAAACTCCGGCGGCCCCAGTCGGGGCCTACAGCGGCACGAGCCGCGGGCGTTATTTGGGCGCGTAGGCCCAGCACTCGACCTCGACGCCCGCGCCCAGCGGCAGGGCACCGACGCCCATGGCGCTGCGGCCCGGCAGCCGGTCCGGCTTGAAATAGCTGACATAGACTTGGTTGAAGGCCGCCCACTGCGTCATGTCGGTCAGCATGACCGTGCATTTGAAGACGGCGTCCATGCCGCTGCCCACACGGCCCAGGGCGGCGCTGATGTTGTCCATGGCCGCCTTGGCCTGGACGCCCATGTCGCCCACCACCTTGCCATCCTGGTTCACACCCAGTTGGCCGGAAACGTAGAGGATGTCGCCCACGCGCACGACCTGGGAATAGGGCGCCTTGGTCGTCTCCGGGCGGTAGAATTGCACGCCGGCCGGCGGTGCCGCGATGGTGCCATTGGTCATGGCGCCACCCTCATCCGGGCCACCGGGCGGGGCGGCCGTCAGGGCCAGGGCCGGGCCGGCCAGCAGGCAGCCCAGCAAAGCCAAACTGATGATGCGCATGTAAACATGTCCCTGTTCCGGCGGGTGGGAGGCTTGTCACCGCCCCACCCTGCCCGGTATTTTTCTGAATGAACCCAACTGCCAAAACTCTCTTTTTAACAGGCGACCTGAACGTACGACCTAGGCATGACCGAGTGCGGCGAGCAGCCGGTCGATATCGGTGTGGTCGTTGAACACCGAAGGCGTGACGCGGAAGCGATTGGCGCTGACCGTCATCTTGATCTTGGCCGCCGCCAGCTTGGCCCCCAGTTTCTCCCGCGCGTTCTCATAGGCGCAGGTGACCAGGGGCGTGGTCGCCTCGGGCGGGGTCATCAGGCTGTAGCCCAGCTTGGGCAATTCCTGCTTCAGCCGGCGGATCAGGTCCTGGGCATGCGCCTGGATGCCCGCCACCCCCACACCCAGGATATAGTCCAGGGAATGGTCCAGCTGTGCGATCACCATATGGGCATGGGTGCCGTGGGCGAAGGTGCCCTCCGCCGTGTCGGCATAGGCATAGTCGGCGATCATCTCCCCCGGCGGATCAAAGGGGTAGATGTGCGGCTTGAACGCGCTCATCCCGTAATAGCCGTACTCGGTACGGGCCAACTGGGCGCGGGCGGCCTTGGTTCCATAGATGAAGCCCAGGCCGAAATCGCCCATCAGCCACTTGTAGCTGGCGCAGGCGGCGAAATCGACGCCGCTGCCCTTCAAATCAACGGGCACGCAGCCGGCGGCGTGGATGATGTCGGCGTAGACCAACGCGCCGTTGGCATGCGCCAGATCGCACACCGCCTTCAAGTCATGCTCGAAGCCGTTGATGGTGGAGACCAGCGACAGGGCCACCAGCCTGGTGTCCTTGCGGATGGCCTGCTTCAGGTCGGCCAGCAGGATGCGGCCGTCCTTGGGCTCCACCCACGTGACCTCCACCCCATGGCGCTGCATCTCCTCATACAGCGGCAAGGAACCGAAGAAGTGCAGCGTGTCGGTGACGATGTGGCCGCCCGACTTGGGAAGGCCCAGGCCGCGCAGCACCATCTGTTCCCCCGCCGTGGTGCTCTGCACATAGGCGATGTCGTCGGCGTCGGCATTCACCAGACGGGCGAACTTCTCCCGCACGCCGTCGTCGGGCAGGTCATAGTGCGCCGCCGCCGGGTCCAGCATGCGCTTGGACAGATAGGTGTCGACGGCGGCCTTGGCGCCCGTGCTGACGGGGTGCTGGGACCCGCTGTCGAGATAAACCAGGTCGTGGGGGAAAAAGGACGCCTTGTCCGGAAAGCGCGTAGGCAGGGTCGGCTTGGACGCGCCGGTTGGGGCCGTCTGGGCGCCCACGGCGGCCGGCACGACTTCGGCCATGGTGAGGGTGCCGGCGGCCAGCATCACGTCCCTGCGCGTCATTCTCATCCGTGTACTCGTAGGTTTGGAAAAGGCGCCCGTTGGCCAAGAGGTTCCCTGACCGAAACCCATGCTAACGGAAACCCCGGGGGCATTTTTGGCGAAGTTGCAGGCATTTGGGCGGTGCCCGGGAAATTTTATCCGTTGGCCGGATAGACCGCGCATGGACGTGCCCTGAGGGGGTGTTCCCGGAATTATCCTTCCGCCCCATTGACGATGGCGCGGCGGTGCTTCTCCCCCGCTTTGGCGGCATCTCTGCATAAAACCTGCTCATGTTGGTCAGGATGATGGAAATTCCACCGGACCGACGGCGGCTTTTCTGCAAACTCCGGAAAGAAAAACCCTATCCCCTGCCCTAAGGTGGTTCGGGAACAGGATGACAGGGAAGACACCTATGGGTTTCGCGCCGTCCGGCCTTGCCGTTTTCGATGCCGCCGCCGTCCGTGCGGGCCTGGGTTATGGGGCGGCAATTTCCGCCATCCGCCAGGCCATGGTGGACTTGAGCACCGGACGGGTGCGCCAGCAGCTGCGCAGTTTCATCAGCCTGGGCGCCGGCCGCACCTTCGCCATCATGCCGGCGGCCTTCGTCGGTGCGGATCGGCCCGGCTATTTCGGCGCCAAGCTGGTCAGCGTCTATAATGATGGCCAGGGCCGCAAGGCGCATGAAGGCCTGGTGGTGCTGTTTGACGGCGCCAGCGGCCGCCCCGTCTGCCTGGCCGATGCGGCCGAGGTCACGGCCATCCGCACCGCCGCGGCCAGCGCCGTCGCCACCGAAGCCCTGTCCCGGTCGGATGCCGACACCCTGGCCCTGGTGGGCACAGGGCGCCAGGCCCTGGCCCATGCCCTGGCACTGGCCGGCATCCGCACTGTGCGCCACATTCGCGTCTGGGGCCGCGACCCCGCCAAGACCAGGGCGTTCGCCGCCCAGGTGCAGGCCGCCACCGGCATCGACACCCAAGCCCATGACAGCGTGCAGCGGGCCGTGGCCGGTGCCGCCATCGTCTGCACCATCACCGCCGCCGCCGATCCCATCCTGCGCGGCGACTGGATCGCCCCCGGCACCCATGTCAACGTCGTTGGCTCCAGCGGCCCGGCCCAGGCGGAGATCGACACCGACCTGGTGGCGGCCAGCCGCTTCATCGTCGACCACCGGGAGCATGTGCTGGTCCATGGCGGGGAGTTCCTGCGCGCCAAGGCGGCCGGCACCCTCGGTGACGACCACATCGCGGCGGAGATCGGGGAGGTGCTGGCGGGCCGGGCGCCAGGCCGGCAGTCGGCGGCGCAGATCACCGTTTACAAGTCCCTGGGCCATGCCGTGCAGGATCTGGCCGCCACGGCATGGCTGTATGAAAACGCCCGCCATCCCGCCACGTCGCCCCTGCCCATCGTCGACGGGCATGCCGTGGCCGACAGCCTGGACTATGACACCTGCATTCCCATCGTACGCCAAGCCATGACGGCGCTGTCCAAGGGGGAGACGCAGCAGTTGCCGCGCGGCGTGCTGCCCCTGGACCACGGCCACATGTTCGGCGTCATGCCCGGCGCGCTCAACGGTGGGCCCTTTGGCGGCGGGCCCTTCGGCGCCAAGCTGGTGGCCGTATTCCCGGATAATTTCGACAAGGGCCTGCCCTCACACCAGGGCGTCATCGTCCTGTTCGACCGGGACAGCGGCCGGCCCGTGGGCGTGGTTGACGGCGGGGAGGTCACGGCCATCCGCACGGCGGCGGCCAGCGCCGTGGCCACCGACGCCTTGGCCCGGCCCGAGGCCAAGACCCTGGCCCTGCTGGGCTATGGCGAGCAGGCCCTGACCCACGCCCGTGCCATCACCCGGGTGCGCCGCCTAAGCCGTATCACCGTCTGGGGCCGCGCCCCCGGCCGCGCCGCCGCCTTCGCCGCGCGGCTGGCGGAGGAACTGGGCCTATCCGTCCGCGCCACCGCCAGCGCGCAGGAGGCGGTGGTGGACGCCGATATCGTCTGCACCGTGACAGCCGCGAAGGAACCCATCCTGAACGGCGCCTGGGTGGCACCGGGAGCGCATGTGAACGTCGTGGGCTCCAGCATCGCCGGCCCGGCGGAGGTGGACCATGACCTAGTCATCCGGTCCCGCTTCATTGCCGATTGCCGGGAGCATGTGCTGCGCCAGGGGGCGGAGTTCCTGCGAGCCAAGGCCGCCGGCCTGATCGGCGACGCCCACGTGGTGGCGGAGATTGGGGAGGTGCTGGCGGGCCACGCCGAGGGCCGCCAGTCGGCGGAGCAGGTCACGCTCTACAAATCACTGGGCCACGTCGTCCAGGACCTGGCCGCCGCCTGGCCGCTGCTGAAGAAGGATTGAGGCCATGGCGAACGCGGAACTCGACGCCATCGACATGAAGATCCTGACCCACATGCAGCGCGACGCCTCGCTGACCACGGCGGAACTGGCGGAGAAGGTTGGCATCTCACAATCCCCCTGCTGGCGCCGGGTACAGCGCCTGCATGACGAGGGCTACATCAAGTCCCAGGTGGTGCTGGTCGACCGGCAGAAGCTGGGCTTCGACATGCACATCTTCGCCCAGGTGAAGATCGCCCGGCTGTCGGAGGAGGAGCGCGAGACCTTTTTCCGCGGCATCCAGAACATCCCCGAAGTGCTGGAGTGCTACACCGTTTTCGGTGAAATGGACGCCCTGCTGAAGATCGTGGCGCCGGACGTGAAGTGGTACCAGGAGTTCATCTTCAACACCCTGATGAAGCTGCCGGGGGTGGAGGACATCCGTTCCATCGTCACCCTGTCGGAGGCCAAGAGCACCACGGCCATCCCGCTGAAACCGCGCACATTCCAATAAGCATCCCCGCGATGCATAGCCTATGCCCGGGACCCAGCGCGGGGCCGGCACTGGGAAAACATAAACCTGCCGCCGTCCGCCATCATGCGGGAACGCGGGGGCGTTTGAGCGGCCGGGGAAACGGCCGGACAGAACAGGTGGGGACCATCCATGAGAAAACTGACCTTGGGCCTGCTGGCCACCTCCATGCTGACATTTAGCGCCGCCGCCGCCGAGGCGCCAGCCCCCCTGGACGTCGTGCTGCGTCCGCACGCCAGCGGCGGCGTGGCCGATCGCATGGACGTGGAACTGCGCATCGCGCATCCCGGCGTGGCCGCCGGCCAGCCCTTGCTGCGCATGCCCACCACCATCGTCTCCACCCCCACGGCGGGCTATGACGCCAGCGCCATCGTGGCGCGGGACGACAAGGGCCCCCTGCCGCTGACCATGGCGGATGAGGCGCCGACGCCCACCGGCACCTACCGCCACTATGACGTGGGCCGGGCCACGGTGGGCGACGTGGTGGTGCGGTACGGTACCCCGCCCCGCGCCGTCAGCGTCGCCACGCGCAACGGCCCGCTGTTCGACCTGCGCCAGCAGGCGGACGGCCTGATGGGTGCCGGCGTCTATTTCCTGGCCCTGCCGGCGGGGGAGCAGCCCTACCGCATCAGCCTGAAGTGGGATCTGTCAGGCATGCCCAAGGGCGCCCGGGGGATCTGGAGCTTGGGCGAAGGCGACCAGTCCACGGTCGCCCCGGCGGAGTTGCTGGCCTTTTCCTTCTACGCCACCGGTTCGGTGAAGAGCGTGCCGGCGGCGGGGAAGGGCAATTTCGGCCTGTACTGGCTGACCCAGCCGCCCTTCAACGTGAACGACCTGGCCACGGGCATCCAGCGCCTTTACGGCTACATGTCCCATTTCTTCAAGGATGACGGCGCGCCCTACCGCGTCTTCATCCGGGCCAATCCCTACCCCGCCGGCGGCGGCACGGCTTTGGCCAAGTCCTTCATGTTCGGCTACGGCGTGGATGGTACCACGGCCGGCAGCGACACCCAGATGCTGCTTGCCCATGAGATGACCCACAATTGGCCCAGGCTGGACGGCGGGGAGCATGCCGCCACCGCCTGGTACACCGAGGGCATGGCCGAATATTACTCCGTCGTGCTGGCCGGCCGCGCCGGCGTGATCGACCAGGCCAAGTTCCTGCGCGTGGTCAACGACCATGCCTCCGGCTACTACAGCAATCCTTACGTGGCTCTGACCAACACCCAGGCCGGTGCCAAATTCTGGAGCGACGCCCGCGCCCAGCGCGTGCCCTACGGCCGGGGCTTCATGTATCTGGCCCGCGTCGACGCCGAAATCCGCGCCACGTCGGACGGCAGGCGCAGCCTGGACGATCTGGTCTTAGAGGTGCTGGAGCGCCAGCGCAAAGGCGAGAAGGTGGGCCTGGAGCAATGGGTGGCCATGGTGGTGCGCGAGTTGGGCGACGGCGCCCGACAGGAATATGAGGACATGGTGGCCGGCAAACTGATCGAGCCCGCCCCCACCGGATTCGCCCCCTGCTACCGCGCCGTGAAGGCGCCGGAGCGTCCCTTCGACCTGGGCTATGACGAGATGCGCCTGGGTGTGGTGGCCGATCTGCGCGCCGACAGTCCGGCCGCCCAGGCCGGTGTGAAGGAAGGCGACCTGATCGTGAAGTCCAGTCCCAAGCAGGCGCTGATGGACGACCCGGCCAAGCAGATGGAAATCACCGTCAAGCGCGACGGCCAGGAGCGGAGCTTCACCTACCTGCCACGCGGCCAGGCCGTGACCAGCTGGCATTGGGAACGCGTGCCGGGGGTGGAGGACAGCGCCTGCCATCTTTGATTGGCTGGGTCGACACATCGGGGGCCGGGTCTTTCCCGGCCCTTTTTCATGGCCTCCGCTGGGCCGCCGCCGGCCGGTGGTTTCCCGAAACCGGCGCTACCGGAGGCCGTTCAAACCAGGTAGATTTATGCTGGACAGGGGCGGAAGACCCCATGGGCGATACCAGAATGAACAGGGGATCACATAGGATATGCCGGCTGCGGAACTCGACGCCATAGACATGAAAATCCTGACGCTGATGCAGAAAGACGCGTCACTGACCACGGCGGAACTGGCTGAAAAGGTGGGGATTTCCCAATCCCCCTGCTGGCGCCGCATCCAGCGCCTGCAGGGCGAGGGCTATATCAAGGGCCAAGTGGTCATCGTCGACCGGGAGAAACTTGGCTTCCACATGCAGATCTTCGCCCAGGTGAAGATGGCCCGGCTGTCGGACGAGGAACGCCAGACCTTTTTCCGGGGTGTGGAGAACATTCCAGAGATCCTTGAATGCTATACCGTATTCGGGGAGATGGACATCCTGATGAAGGTCGTGGCGCCGGACGTCAAATGGTATCAGCAGTTCATTTTCAGCAGCCTGATGAAGCTGCCAGGCGTGCAGGACATCCGCTCCATCGTGACCCTGTCGGAGGCCAAGCACACCACCGCCGTGCCGCTGAAACCACGCCAGTTCCAGTGAATAAAATTACCCACCGGGCCCAGTCAGGGCTGGCGGGTGATGAAGCGGCCGAGGTCGGCGCTCAGGCGCACCCGCGCCTCGGCGTCGCGGTACATCATGTGGCCACCGCCGTAGCAGTTCACCGACAGCCGGGCGAACAGGCCCGGTTCCAGCCTGGTTTTCAGGATCTCGTTGGCGGCGCAGCTGTTCAGGCTGTCGTACAGCCCTGCGGCAGCGAAGACGCGCAGCTTGCCGTCCATCTCCATGGCCCTGCGGATCCAGGGTTCCGCGCCGGGCGGCCCCTCACCCGCGCGCGCGGCGGCGATGGCGGCGGCGAAGGCGGCCGGTGAGGTATCCCCGGAATTGTAGTCCCACTGCTCGCCCACCGGCTTGGCCGCCGGGTCGGTGTCCTTCTCCAGCCCCAGATAGGGCAGATCGGTGTGGTAGCCCAAGGTCTCGCGCAAATAGCGCACCATGATGGCGGCGCCTGGCTCCTCCGCGTCCACCTGGCCGGCCCCCGGGTTCACCGTCGTGCTGATACGCATGTCGAAGGTATCCAGCCGACGGCTGGGCAGCAGGTTGTTCAGGAACTGGCGGGACGAGACCGCCAGGCTGGTCCTGTCGACCTGGGACGGGTCCACGCCCATGTGGTGGGCCACATCCTGGGCCAGGGCGGCCTTTTGCTGGGCGCTGAGATCGCCCAGATGGGCCAGGGCCGGGGCGTAAACCTGTTCCGCCCAGGCGCGGGTGGCCTCGGCCGTGGCCGATGGGCTGGTTCCCGCCAAGCTGGCCGGCAGCCGGCCGTGCACCTGGGCGGCGGCGGCACGGCCCGGCAGCTTCAGCGCGGTCACCAGTTCCTTGGGCAGCACCGGCCCCACGGGAATGCCGCCGGAGATGAGGACGACGCCCGCCACCGGCCGGCCGCGCTTCTCCAGCGCCTCCGCCACACCGGCGGCGCGCCAGACACCGAAGCTTTCACCGATCAGGTATACCGGTGTGCGGACATCGGCATGGCGCTGGGTCCAGGCCTGCACGAAGTCGGTGATGGAGGACTGGTCGCCCAGGGTGCTGTAAAAACGCGCCCCATCCTGCGCCGTGGCCGGGCGGCTGAAGCCCGTGCCCACGGGATCGACGAACACCAAGTCGCTGTCGGCTAGCAAAGTCTGGGCGTTGTCCACCAGGGCGCCGCCCTCCAGCCGCTTCGGGCCAAAGGCCTCGAAATGCAGCAACGTGGAATTGGCACCAGGCCCGCCGTTCCACAGGAAGGTGACCGGCCGGCCGCCTTGCCCGGGAACACGATAGGCGACGTAGAAGACGTGGCCCCGCACCACACCCTGCGCATCGGTCAGGTCCAGGGTCGCGGCCTCGGCCACGTAGCGCAGCGGCTTGCCCGCCAGGGTGATCTGCTGGTGGGCGACCCCGGAAGGGGGCGCCATCGCCGGGTCACGGGCCGCGCAGCCCGCCACGGCCAGGGCCACCGCACTGATGCCGTTCCGTATTGCCGCCCGCATGCCCCCACTCCCCCGTTGCCGCGTTTCCCTCACCGATCCCGCCAGGCCCGCAGGCCGGCGTGCAGCCGGCTCAATCCCCGGTCCAATGTCTCGGCATCACCGGCGTAGCCCAGACGGACATGGCCGGCCAGGCCGAAATACTCGCCAGGCGCCACCAGCAGATCGACCTGGTTCCACAGGTGACGGGTCAGCGCCAGGGTGTCCGCCACCCCGACGATGCGGGGGAAATAAAGGCAACCGGCCGCCGGCACGGCGCCCTCGATCAGGCCCTCGTCCCGCATGGCGGCGGCGTGGCGGTGCAGCACCGGCGTGGTGGAGGTCATGACCGCCTGCCAGTGCCGGTCGAAGGTGTCGGCATTCTCCATCACATGGGCGGCCACGGCGTGCGACAGCTTGGACACGCCGACATCCCCCTCCGGCTGGCCGGCACGGATGCGGCCCAGCACCTCGGGTGCCGCCACCATCCAGCCGCATTTGAGCGCGAACAGCCCGAACACCTTGGTCAGGCTGGCCAGGCTGACGATGTTGGGCGCCAGCCTGGCCGCCAGCCCGGCCGAGGGGCGCCGGGCGAAATCGCCGTAGACTTCATCCACCACCAGCAGCGCGCCAACGGTGGCCGCCGCCTGCGCCACGGCCTTCAGCGTGGCGTGATCCAGGAATGCGCCGGTGGGGTTGTGCGGATTGGTCAGGATGACCAAGCGGGTCTCGGGCGTCAGCTTGGCCGCCACCTGGGCCGGGTCGATGCCGAAATGCGGCGCCGGCCGATCCACCTCATCCACCACGGCGCCCGCCTCCAAGGCCAGGTTGGTGAGAAGCTTGAACCCCGGGTTTTCGATCAGCACCCGTTCGCCCGGCTTCACCAGGGCGCGCAGGATCAGCTGCAGGGCGCCGGTGACGCCGGTGACGGTCTGCAACCGCTCCGGCGTCTCGTCATAGCGCGCGCACAGCGCGTCGACCAGGAAGCGGTTGCCGTTGGCGAAGACGCTGACGTAGCGGCTGCTGAGCCGTGGCGCGCCGTCGTCATCCACGGTGACCAGCGACTTGGCCACCAGTCCGGCCAGCAGATCCGAAGGTTCGCTGATGGTGCTGTCGTACAGGGCAATGGCGTTGGGTCGGCCGGCGAGCGCGCGTATGGACCCCCGCACCCAGTCGGAATATTGGGCGGCCGCGAAGAAGTCGCCGCCGGACGGGGTACCGGAGGGGACGTTGGGTGCGGAACCGACGGATTTACCGGCAGATTTCAAGGCGTACTTCCTATTCGGGCCAGGCATTCGGGCGCGATGGGTCATCGAAGCCGGCGATGCCTAAATTCTATTCGACTTGGCGGGTGCTTTTTTGCGTATGCCCGGGTCCGGCAGGGTGGCGGCGGTCGGTTTATGCAGCACCCCGCCGGAGCCGCGCATAAGCTGACCGCACCGGTTCCCGCCCTATCGGCAATTGGCCGGCGCATCCGGACGACGGGCCCATTGATAGGCCTGCACCGTTTCGCCCCGGGGCAGGTAGGTGATTGGGAAGACCTGGCTGTCGCGACGTATCTGCAGGGTCAGCGTGGCCTGCTGGTTTCCCTGGATCATGTCCTGGGGCACGGGCTTCACGATCTCATCTCCGTCGCGCAGACCGGCGTCCGCCGCGGCCGAGCCGGGGATCAGGCCATGCACGATGCGCTTGGGCTGGATCAGCACCTCGGGATCGAAGCCTAGCTGATAGCGGCGCAAGGCGGCCGTGGTGCGGGTGAAGCAGGGGCCGAAGGCATCGTCGTCCGGCAGGACCAGGGCGCCGTTCAGCATGGCGTCCAGTTCCAGCTTGCCGCGCGGTCCCAGTTCATGGGTGATGACCTCCACCCAGGCGGCGTGGTCCATGGGCCGGCCGTGGCGGCGGCGGTCCAGCATGGCCAGGATCAGGTCATCCAGGGAGCGCTTGCCGTGGCTGGCCTTGCGCACCTCGCCATCCACAAGGGCGAAGTACAGGGCGCCCCGATCGTAGGGCAGCACGCGGATGCGGGTGTCGGCCCAGAAGCGGTCCGGGATGGCGCTGTTGGGCGTGCCGTTCAGGGCGTTGGTGTAGTAGCGGGCGGCGGTGGTGTTGAGATCCCTCAGGAACTCATCACCCGTGATCATGCCGGCGCGCAGCGGCAGGCGGTTCTGGTAATAGACCGCGATGCCCTCGCTGAACCAGGATAAGGCCAAGCCCTGCGGCCCGTCTTCCTTTGAAGCATCCAGCGACCGCACGAATGTGTGCACCATTTCGTGCGCCAGGGTGAACTTGAAGTCCTTCACGTCGGTCTTCTGGTCGAAGGTACCGATGAAGGCGCCGTTCAGTTCCACGCCGCCGCCGGCGTTCACCAGGTTGGGCCGCAGGAAAACGCCGTAGGGCGGCGTGCCCACCGCCTTGAAATAGCCCAGGTAATGGTGATACAGCGATTCCGTCCACCGCATCAGTTCCGTGCCGTCGAAGGGCGGGCTGCCCTGCCAGGCGGAGAAGAAGCCTTGCTTGGGTGGCGCCTCGGGATAGCGGTGGATGGCCCCACCCATGACATAGGTGGCGCCTAGATCCTCCGCGCTCAAGGGACCGCTGGAGGTCACGTCACCCGTGCCGAAGTTGGAAACGCCGGCGGCGCCTGGGCCGGCCGCCGACAGGTCCCAACGCAGCGCCAGGCCATACTTGGCATCCACCTCCGGCAGGATCAAAAAGGTCACGGCCGCGCCGGAAAAGCCGCCGCCGTCGGTGCGCAGTTCCAGCGGCGGGGCGGCGCCGCGCGGGTTGGCCAGGGTGGTGATCGGGGCGCGGTAACGGACCGTCAGCGCGCCCTTGACCGCCCGCGCCGCCGTCCAGTGGCGGTAAGCCATGGCCGGCCTGTCGGCATCGTCCTTGGCCGTCAGTGCTACGGGACCGGCGGCGTCGCTGGCCGTCAGGTCCGTCAGCGTGTCGGCGACACTCTTGACGTTGTTGGCCACCAGCGGCAGGCGCAGCAGCGGCGCACCCGCCTCCGCCTCCACGTCCGGGATCTCAACCGTGACGTCAACAAAAGGCACGATCCCTGTCCCATTGGGCCCTGCCCCCTCCGCCGCAGCCGGCTTCAGCGTCACGGCCAACTGGGGTGCTGCCAAGGCCGCCGGTGCTGCGGACAGCGCCAGCAGGGCCGCCAAGCCACCCGTCTTGAAATACCGCATCGCCCGCGCCCCCGCCTGCTTCTACCGACCCCGGAAAACAGGGGGCCGACCCGGTGCTGCCGGACCGGCCCCGTCACTCACGCGTCCATCAAGGCTTGGTCATCAGAAGTCTTTGCTGATGGTCATGCCGAAGGTACGCGGCTGGATGATGGCCGCCGAGTAGATGCCCGTGCGGGTGATGGTATCCAGCGGGCCGCCGGAGACGAAGGCGATCTCGTTGCCCAGGTTCTTGGCGTAGACAGACAGGTTCCAGTCGTCGTGGGTGACGCCGGCGCGCAGGTCCACCGTGGTGTAGGACGGCATGAAGAAACGCTGGCCCGTGGACTTGGTCGGGAACACGCTGTAGCGGTCGCCGATGTAGGACACGGTGGCGCCGACGAAGCCATTGAAGCCGTCCATGATGCGGAACTTCTGGTCCGCCGACAGGCTGCCGCTGAACTTGGCGGAGTACGGCAGGCGCTGGCCCTTCAGGCCGTACAGGCCCGAGGTCTTGATGTTTTCGGTCAGCGTCGCGTCGGTGTAGCCCAGGTTGGCCACCACGCTCAGCCCTTCCGAAGGCGTCAGGGTCAGCGTCAGCTCGCCACCGCGCGACCGGGCCGTGCCGCCGTTCTGCACGTAGGAGAAGCCGGTGGGCGATGCCGCCTGCAGCTGGATGTCGTCCCATTCGATGTCGAACAGGGCGGCGTCCACCGTCAGCAAGCGATCGACCACGACACCCTTGAAGCCCACCTCGTAGTTGGTGGTGGTGTCGGAGTTGTAGGCGGCGGGCTCACCCGGGGCGGCGTTGGGACCGCCGGGACGGAAGCCGGTGGACACGCGGCCATAGACCATCATGTCCTTGTTGATGTGGTACTGCGGGCCCAGCGAGTAGGTGAAGACGCTGGTGCCGGAATGGATGTCGGTGATTTCGTTGTCACCCTGCAGCACGCCGCCGACATCCTGGTAGCTTTCCTGGAACTGCCGGCTGAAGCGGCCGCCGAAGGTGAAGTCCAGCTTGTCGTCGAAGTGATAGGTGGCGGAACCGAAGCCGGCGTATTCCCGGTAATGCGACGGGCCAAAGACGGTGTAGAGGTCGGGGAAGCCGACGTTCTCGCCGTTGGCCTTGTTGGCGACGTAGACGTTCTGACGGTTGAGGTTGTCTTCGTTGGTGGCGAAGCCGCCGACCATCCAGTCGATCATGCCGCCCGGCTGGGATTCCAGGCGGATTTCCTGGCTGAGCTTGTTCGTCTGGTAATAGTTGTAGATGCCGGTGCCCAGCGCCGGCAGGGCCGGGGCGGGGAAGAAGAAGCCCAGGTAACGGCCGAAGGTGCCGGTGGTGTCCTGCGGGCCGTTGAATACCGTGTGGCTGTAGGAGGTGACGGCCACCAAGTTGGCGAAGCCGAGGTCAGCCTTCAGGTTGCCGTTGTAGATGCCCATGTCGAGATAGCCGGTGTTCAGGCCGGCGATGGGCGCCTGGGTGTAGTCGCCATAGGTGGGCACGCGATCCACCGAGACGTACTCGTTGGCCGAGCCGCCGGCCGTCATGTGCTGGTAGGTGGCGGAGGCCTGGTAGCTGACGCTGGGCGTGATCTGCCACAGCAGGCTGGCGCGGCCGCCTTCCGTGCGGTTGACGTTGATTTCCGTCTGGCCGCTGTTGGCGTTGGTCATGTAGCCCGGGTCCATGCGGGCGAAGGCGCTGACCCGCAGGCCCAGCTTGTCCTCGACGATGGGCACGTTGATGTAGGCGCGGCCGCCGCCGCCCTCGCCACCATGGGCGACACTGGAACCGGACACGGCCACCTGGCCGAAGGTCTCGGTCAGGCTGGGCGCCGCCGTCACGTAGCGGATCAGGCCACCCATGGAGCTGGCGCCGTACAGTGACCCCTGGGGCCCGCGCAGCACTTCGATCTGCTGCAGGCTGGACGGGTCGATTTCCGGGACCACCGCGTCACCCAGGCCGCCGCTGGTGGCGGAGCCGATGGGAACGTCATCGATGGTCAGGCCCACGGTGGGGTTGTTGCCGGCGCCGGTGGTGATGCCGCGGATGGCGATGGTGGTGCGGCCGTTGCCACTGGACGTGACGTTCAGGCCCGGCACCTGGGTGTAGAAGTCGCGCAGCTGGGTGTTGTTGGCCTGCAGCAGCGACTGGCTGGTGACGACGGCGACGGAGGCCGGCACGTCCATCAGGCGCTCGGTCTTCTTCTGCGCCGTGACGACGATCTCTTGCAGCTCATCCAGGCTGTCATCAGCCGCCGCGCCATCGGCGAAGCTGGGCAGCGACCAGAAAGAGAAAGTTGTAAGAATAGTCGTGGCGAGCAACGCCCGGATTCCATTCTTGCCCTGCATATTACTACCCCCTGTTCTTATGAGCGCCCTCTGCCGCCACCAATCCTTGTGGGATTTTGTTATTCGGCGGGGTCGAAAAAGATAATTTATGATACCGCCGCGCCCGGGCTTTTCTTTCCAAATTGCGTATGCCGAAGCGGGTGGGGAGAAAATTTTATTCCCCAGGTGTGCACTGCGGAAATTTTCTGCCGGGACAGGTTGGCCTCTCATTCCGCGCAGGCGGGTGAAGGACCACCAGACGGAACCGAACACCCCTTGGCTGTCTAAAGACGGCATTTCCAATGCCGCCGATCCTGGATCGAGGAATAGATTTTCCCTGGATGAGCACGGTAGACCGGCCTGTCGCATGGCCGAAATACAAACGCCCGCAGGCGGCACCTGCGGGCGTGGGATTTCCGGGATCGCCGGCGTCAGGGTGCTGGATGGACGAAGGCGCGGATGTCGGTGCCGAGCTTGCGGGCGGCGCCCTCATCCGTATAGGCCATGTGCCCGCCCTCATAGAAGGTCAGGCGCACGCGACCCTCGGGCCAGCCCCCCTGGCGGACCAGCAGCTCCGCCGCCCCCACCGTGGTCTGGGTGTCGTAATAGCCGTTGCCGATCAACAGCTGCATCTTGGGATTGGCCTTCATGGCCTTCAGCAGGCGGTCGCTGTAGGCCCAGTTGGCGAAGGGCGAGGCGTAGCCCCATCCCCAGTCGTCCAGGCCCTGGACCTCCGCTATCTCCACATAGGGTTGGGCGCGGTCGACCTTGAGGTCGGTGTGGAGGTAGTCCTTGAACAGGCGGGAGAACGCCGGCATGACGGCGGCTGCGAAGGGGTCGGGGCCGATGCCCTTGTCGGTGATGGGGGCGGCATAGCGCGCGTCGGCGCGGCCCAGCAGCAGGCCCTGATCCTTCAGCAGCTCACCCCGGTACTGCTCCTTGCTGATGCGCAGGGCGTGGTCGCGGTAATAGGCGGCGGGAATGCCGGTCAGCTCCTGCAGCCGCTGGGCCACCCGGTCACGGTCGGCCACCGGCAGCGCGCCGCCCTGGTACAGCGCCGGCATATAGTCGCTTTGGGCGTAGCGCCGCGCCTCATCCACGAAAGCTTCCAGCGACAGGCCGTGGCGGTCCACCCTCTGGTGGTACCAGGCGATGGCCGCCAGGGTGGGCAGCGACACCACGTAGCTCATGATGTTCTGCGGCCGCTGAACGTATTCGATGATATTGACCGCCTGCCCCATCAGCAGCACGCCAGCCAGCGGGATGGGCTTGGGCAGCTCGGCCAGTTGGCCGGCCACCTCGGCCGCACGCATGGTGCCGTAGCTTTCACCCAGCAGGTAAACGGGGGAACCCTCGCGATGATGCTGCGCCAGCCAAGCCTGGATGAAGGCGGTGACCTCCTGCCCGTCCGCCTTCACCGAGAAATAGCTCTTGGGATCGACGCCCTCGGCCACGCGGCTGAAACCGGTGGAGGCCGGGTCGATGAACACCAGGTCGGTGGCGTCCAGCGGCGAATAGGGATTGTCCACCAGCGTGAAGGTGGCGGGATCGGCCTTCAGGTCATCCGGCACGGCCACGCGCTTCGGCCCCATGACGCCCAGGTGCAACCAGAGGGAGGCGGTGATGGGCCCGCCGTTGAAAACGAAGGTCACCGGCCGCTTGGCCGCGTCCTTGGCTTCCACGGTGTAGGCGAAGCTGACCAGGTGCGCGCCCGGCTTGCCGGCGGCGTCATTCACATCCGCCCCTTCCACCGTCGCGGCATAGGACAGCTTATGGCCGTTCAGCGTGGTGGTGTGATGGGTCACGGCCGGCGCGTCCGCCAATGCCGGCATGGATATGGCCAGCATCAGCGCGGCCATCAGGCCCCCCACTTTACGTCCGGTGGCTTTCCCGGTCATCGTCGTCCCCCTGTCGCAGGCGCCCTGTTCTCAGGGGAAATAATACCGGCCGGCGGCGGAATGTTTTTGCGTTATCCCGCCCGCCGGGCGGGTGACGGCAAGTTTTATGCGGGGACTGGCCGTCAGGGGGTGGCCTTGGCCGTGGCGTGGCGTGCCTGGTAGGCTTGCAGGGCTTCCTGGTACGCTGGAGATTGCTGCACGGCCGGTAGGGTGCGGAGCTTCTTTTTCTGCTTCAGCACGAAGGTTTCCGCCGTCAGGCTGGCATGCTCCCCACAGAACTTGGCGCAGGCGCCGGTGGGATCGCTGAAGCCCACCTCATCGCCACTAAGGGTCATGGTCAGCAGGCACCGCTGCGTGGGCGCCGGATCCTGGAAGACGAAGCTGCCGATCTTCTTGTATTCCGCGATGCCGGTCAGGGTGCAACTCTGACCGTTATGGAAGGACAGGCGCATGTCCAGGTAGGCGGCGCCATCCGCCACCGGGGTGACCTGCAACACGTCCTCCGCCCCGTGGGCGCCGTCGGCGGTCTTGACCGGGTGCCGGTAAATGCCGGCGATGCGGGCCAGCAGGGCCTTGGCGTCGGCCTTGCTGCCGTCCGGCGCGTAGGCCATGGCGCGCTTGGCCGATTCCGCCTGCACGGCCTTGATCTTCACCCTGTATTCCCGGTCCAGGCAGGCGCGGGCGTCCAGCGTGGCGTCGCAACGCTGGAACATCGCCTCATCCACCGTCCAGGCGCGGCCCAGGCGGACATAGGGCACATCCTGAACGCTGTCGATCAGCTGGCCCAGGCTTGGATCGGTGCACAAGGCCTGGACAGAGGCGGAGGTGGGCGCCTGACAATCCGCCGGCGTGAGACCGGGCACGGGCACCTCCGCGGCCTCCGCCCCGCCGCTTGCCAACACGACCGCCAAAAAAGTGATGACCGCCCGCTTGCCCATGACGCCCCCAACGCCCCTGTGCTTGCCCAGGTGAACTGTGCCGAAGGGCAACGGTGGGCGCAAGGGATCGCCTGGGCACCCACCGTTTATGCTTAGGCGCCGCGCACCAGCAGGTGACGCTTGCGCCCCGCCGACAGGCGCACCGGCAGGGCCCGCGCCACGATGCGGGCATCCAGGTCCGCCACCGCCACCCCATCGACCCGCACGCCACCGCCGGCGATCAGGCGCCGCGCCTCCCCTTTCGAGGCCGCCAGGCCGCCGCGCACCAGCAGGTCGACCACCAGGGCGCCGTCCGGCGCCTCCTCCCCCGTCAGCGCCACCGCCGGCAGGCCCTCGGCGTTGGTGCCGGTGAAGGCCCGGCGGGCGGTCTCATTGGCGGCCTGGGCTGCCTCGGGCCCGTGGGCCAGGGCGGTCGCGGCGTTGGCCAGCACCTCCTTGGCCTGGTTGATCTCCGCCCCCGGCAGCGCCTCCAACTCCGCGATGCGCTCCAGCGGCAGATCGGTGAACAGGCGCAGGAAGCGGCCGACGTCGGCATCCTCCGTGTTGCGCCAGAACTGCCAATAGTCGTAGGGCGGCAGCCGGTCGGCGTTCAGCCAGACGGCACCACCTGCGGTCTTGCCCATCTTGGCACCGGACGCGGTGGTCAGCAGCGGGGTGGTCAGGCCGAAGACCTCCCGCCCCTCAAGCCGGCGCACCAGGTCGATGCCGTTGACGATATTGCCCCATTGGTCCGACCCGCCCATCTGCGCCAGGCAGCCAGCGCGGCGGTGCAGTTCCAGGAAATCGAAGGCCTGGAGGATCATGTAGTTGAATTCCAGGAAGCTCATGGGGTCCTGCCGCTCCAGCCGCGCCTTCACGCTGTCGAAGGACAGCATGCGGTTGACGGAGAAATGGCGGCCGATGTCGCGCAGCAGGTCGATGTAGCCCAGGCGGTCCAGCCAGTCGGCGTTGTTGACCATGACGGCATCGATGGGCCCCGACCCGAAGGTCAGGAAACGTTCGAACACCCGGCGGATGCCCTGGATGTTCGCGGCGATCTGCTCGTCGCTTAGCAGCGGACGTTCCGTGGCGCGAAAGCTGGGGTCACCCACCCGGGTGGTGCCGCCGCCGATCAGCACGATGGGCTTGTGCCCCGCCCGTTGCAGGCGGCGCAGCGTCATGATGGGCAGCAGATGGCCGACGTGCAGGCTGTCGGCCGTGGCGTCGAAGCCGATGTAGACCGGCACCACACCGGCCGCGAAAGCCGCGTCCAGCCCATCGAGGTTGGTGCACTGGTGGATGTAGCCGCGCGCGCCCAGCGCCTGCAGGGCTGTGGAGCGCAACGTCTGTGGGGAAAAATCCTGGGTATCCATGAAGCGGTTCCTGGTCTGGTGGACCGCCACCAAGAGGGAGACCGCTTTTGGGAAACGACTGCCGCCTTGGCGGCGGCATCGTTTCAACATGGTCGAACAACGCCGCTCCTATGAGGAGGGCGCGTAATACGTGCAGCAGGGGGGCAGCGTTGTGACCATGGGCGGATGGTGATCATCCCGCCCGCGCCCTGTCAAGCCGCCGCAGCGCATAGCTTCCTTATTTAACATAATTTTGCAGTTAATTATACAGATTGACTCTCAACAGACCGTTAATTTAGCCTCAACTTAGATCGTAAAATAACGCTCATCGATCGTTAAATAGCGCATCAGGAAGTGTGAATTTGCGGGAGACCATGATGGGTAAAGCCTATTCCGCCCTTTGCCGCCTGGCCCTGGCTGCGGCCTTGACCCTGGGTATTGGCGCGGCATCCGCAGCGGAAAAGCCGGTGCGCATCGGCTATCAGAAATACGGAACCCTGCTTCTGCTCAAGGAAAGCGGCAAGCTGGACAAACAGCTGAAAGCCCAAGGCATCGCTGTGGAATGGCGGGAATTCCCCGGCGGCCCGCAGTTGCTGGAGGCGCTGAACGTCGGCGCGCTGGACTTCGGCATCACCGGCGAGGCGCCGCCCATCTTCGCCCAGGCCGCCGGCGCCCCCCTGGTCTATGTCGGCGTGGAACCACCCGCGCCCAAGGGCGAGGCCATCCTGGTGCCCAAGGACAGTCCGCTGAAAAGCGTGGCCGACCTGAAGGGCAAGAAGGTGGCGCTGAACAAGGGCTCCAACGTCCACTACCTGCTGGTGAAGGCGCTGGAGGACGCGGGCCTGAAATACAGCGACATCCAGCCCACCTACCTGGCGCCGGCCGATGCCCGCGCGGCGTTCGAGCAAGGCAGCGTCGACGCCTGGGTCATCTGGGACCCCTACTACGCCGCCGCGGCGGCCGCCACCCAGGCCCGCGTGCTGGTGGACGGCGTGCGTGCCGACGGCAGCGACCTGGTGGCCAACCATCAGTTCTACCTGGCCGAACGCGGCTTCAACGAGACGCGGCCCCAGGTGGTGCAGACCATCCTGGCGGCCCTGAAGGACATCGACGCCCAGTCCAGGGGCGACCAGAAGGCCGTGGCCCAGCGCCTGAGCCCGCAGGTGGGCATCCCGGTGCCGGTGCTGGAAACGGCGCTGGCCCGCATGGGCTACGGCGTGCAGCCCATCACACCCGAGGTGGTCGCTGCCCAGCAGAAGATCGCCGACACCTTCCACCAGCTGGGGCTGATCCCCAAGCCCATCCGCGTCTCGGACGCCATTCCCGGATCGAAATCATGAGCGACACCCCCCTTCACCCCGCCGAACCGGTGACGGAAGCGAACGTCTTCTGGTTCATCCCCACCCATGGCGACGGCCGCTATCTGGGCACCACCCACGGCGCCCGCGCCGTCAGCTTCGATTACCTGAAGCAGATCGCACAGGCGGCCGACAGCCTGGGCTATTACGGCGTGCTGCTGCCCACCGGGCGCAGTTGCGAGGACAGCTGGGTCATTGCCTCCGCCCTGGCGCCGCTGACGGAGCGGCTGCGCTATCTGGTGGCGGTGCGGCCGGGCCTGCAATCGCCCACCGTTTCGGCCCGCATGGCGGCCACATTGGACCGGGTATCCAACGGCCGGCTGCTGATCAACGTCGTCACCGGCGGCGACCCGGTGGAGAACGCCGGCGACGGCATCTTCCTGTCGCATACCGAGCGCTATGAGGTGACGTGGGAATTCCTGTCGGTCTGGACCCGCCTGATCGCCGGCGAGACGGTACATTATGAGGGCAAGCACATCCGCATCGAGGATGGGCGGCTGTTCTTCCCCTCCCTGCAGCGGCCCTACCCGCCCCTGTATTTCGGCGGATCATCCACCGCCGGCATCGACGTGGCGGCGGAGACGGTCGACAAGTACCTGACCTGGGGCGAACCGCCGGCGCAGGTGGCGGAAAAGGTGGCCGTCGTCCGTGCCGCCGCCGCCGCCAAGGGCCGCAAGGTGACCTTCGGCATCCGCCTGCACGTCATCGTGCGCGAAACCAACGAAGCCGCCTGGCGTGCCGCCGATGAACTGATCCAGCACGTCGATGACGCCACCATCGCCCAGGCGCAGAAGACCTTCGCCCGCATGGACAGCGTGGGCCAGGCCCGCATGCAGGCGCTGCACGGCGGCCGGCGCGACAAGCTGGAAGTCAGCCCCAACCTGTGGGCCGGCGTGGGCCTGGTGCGCGGCGGCGCCGGCACCGCCCTGGTGGGCGATCCGGAAACGGTGGCGCAGCGCATGAAGGAATACATGGCCGTCGGCATCGACAGCTTCATCCTGTCGGGCTACCCGCACCTGGAGGAAGCCTACCGCTTCGCCGAGCTGGTCTTCCCCCTGCTGCCGCTGGCGCCAGGCAATGGCCGGGACAAGGGCGAGGCCACCAACCACGGCCCCTTTGGCGAGCGCATCGCCAACACCCTGCCCCCGGCACCCAAGGAGACCGCCGCCCTGCGCCAGGCATCGGCATCATGACCAGGACGAAAGCCCTGCGCCGGGGGCTGGTCCCCTGGCTGCTGCCCCTCGCCCTGCTGGCGGTGTGGGAGGTGGCGGCCAAGGCGGGATGGTTGTCGGCCCGCGTGCTGCCGGCGCCCAGCGACATCGCCGTCGCCTTCTGGACCACGCTGAAGGATGGCAGCCTGCCCCATCATGTCGGCATCAGCGCGGAGCGTGCCGTGCTGGGCCTGGTCATCGGCGGCGGCCTGGGCTTCGCCCTGGGCCTAATCAACGGTGCCCTGCCCCTGGCCGAGGACATCCTGGACAGTTCCTTGCAGATGCTGCGCAACGTGCCGCACCTGGCCATCATCCCCATGGTCATCCTGTGGTTCGGCATCGGAGAGGAGGCCAAGGTCTTCCTGGTGGCCGTGGGCGTGCTGTTCCCCATGTACCTCAACACCTTCCACGGCATTCGCTCGGTTGACCGGGGCCTGGTGGAGATGGGCCGGGTCTATGGCCTTGGCCCCGTGGCCCTCTACCTGCGCGTCATCCTGCCGGGCGCCTTGCCCGCCATCCTGGTGGGCCTGCGCTACGCCCTGGGCATCATGTGGCTGACCCTGATCGTGGCGGAGACCATCTCCGCCTCCTCCGGCATCGGCTATATGACCATGAACGCGCGGGAGTTCTTGCAGACCGACATGGTGCTGCTGGGCATCATCGTCTATGCCCTGCTGGGCAAGCTGGCCGACATCGCGTCGCGCTGGCTGGAGCGCAGGGCGCTGGAGTGGAACCCGTCCTTCCATACCGGGCTGGAGGCGGCATGATGGTCCCCCTGCGCGCGGCGCCCCCACCCCAGGTTCAGCCCGAGGTTCAGGACCAGGCTACCGTTACCGGCAAGGGCTTGGAACTGGCCTTCGACAGCGTCACCAAGGCCTTCGGCGACGTGGGCGTGCTGAAGGGCCTGGACCTGGTCATCCCGGCCGGGCAGTTCGTCGCCGTCGTCGGCCGCTCGGGCGGTGGCAAGACCACGCTGATGCGCCTCATCGCCGGGCTGGACGGCCCAACCAGTGGCACCATCCGCATCAACGGCACAGCCCGCCGGGGCCTGCAGCCCGACGTGCGCCTGCTGTTCCAGGACGCCCGCCTACTGCCCTGGCAGCGGGTGCTGAGCAATGTCGGCATCGCCCGTGGCCCCGACTGGAAGGAGCGCGCCCAGGCGCTGCTGGCCGAGGTGGGCCTGGCGGATCGCGCCGGCGACTGGCCCTATGTCCTGTCCGGCGGGCAGAAGCAGCGCGTGGCCCTGGCCCGCGCCCTGGTGACCGAGCCGGGCATCCTGCTGCTGGATGAGCCGTTCGGCGCCCTGGACGCCCTGACCCGGGCCGACATGCACCGCCTGCTGACCCGGATTTGGCGCCAGCACGGCTTCACCGCCATCCTCATCACCCATGACGTGGCGGAGGCCGTGGCCCTGGCCGACCGCGTGCTGGTGCTGCGCGACGGCCGCGTGGCCGAGGACATCACCGTCGACATCCCCCGCAGCGCCCGAGTCGGCGGCGCCCCCCGGCTGGCGGAACTGGAACGCCGCATCCTCAACTCCGTCTAAAAGAAGGAAAGCATTCTCATGGCGATTCAATTCACACCATAAAAGGCAACTACGTGCCGCCTTGAACCAATCGTTGGCCCCTGACACTCTGGCACCCGACAGCCTGACCGCCGCCCTATAACCGGCACCGCTGCAACCGGTATCACTTGATCGGGTTCCACATGTCCCTGGGTGATGCGCCCCACCAAAGAACCGCCCCCCGCGTCGTCATCCTGGGCGGCGGGTTCAGCGGGGCCATTGCCGCCCTGCACCTGGCCCGCAACACGCCGGTGCCGGTGGATATCGATATCGTGGAGCCGCGCCCGCTGCTGGGCGGCGGTGTCGCCTATTCCACCCCCGACCCGCAGCACCGCATCAATGTGCCGGCGGCGCGCATGAGCGCCTTTTCCGCCGACATGGGGCATTTCGACCGCTGGCTGCGCCGCTCCGGCGTGCTGGCCACCGACCCGCAGGCCCTGGTGAAGGGCGGGCACATCTTCTCCAGCCGGCTGGAGTTCGGGCGCTATCTCGACGGGCTGGTGCGGGAACAGGCGGCGTCTGACGGGCCCGCCCACATCCGTCACGTGCAGCAGCGGGCGACATCCATCACCCCCATTCCACGCGACGCGCCGCCGGGCCAATCCTTCGGCTATGCCGTGGCGCTGGAGAATGGCGGCCGCTTGGTGGCCGACATGGTGATCATCGCCACCAGCCATCCGCCGCCGTCCCCGCCCCGGAACCTGGTGGAAGCGCTGGGCGACGACCCGCGCCTGATCGCCAATCCCTGGGCGCCCGGCGCGCTGGATGGACTGGACGCGAATGCCCGGGTGCTGGTGGTGGGCTCAGGCCTGACCATGGCCGACATCCTGGCCACACTGGAGGCCGGGGGGCACAAGGGCCCCATCACCGTCTTCTCCCGCCGTGGGCTGACGCCCCGGGGGCATGCCTTGGACGCGAGCGACCTGGTGGGCGACTTCGCTACCCGGCCCGAGGTGACGGCCCTGGCCCTGTTGCGCCGCATCCGCGCCACGGTGAAAGCGGCGGAGGTCGAGGGTAGGCCGTGGCAGGTGGTGCTGGACGCCGTGCGTCGCGACGCACGCGCCATCTGGCAGGCCCTACCCCTGGAGCAGAAGCGCAAACTGCTGCGCCACCTGCGACCCTTCTGGGACGTGCACCGCTACCGCATCGCCCCTCAGCCGGAAGCGACGATCCATGCGCTGGAAGCGCGGGGACAGCTGGAGATTCTGGCGGCGCGCCTGACGGACATCGGTGCGGCACCCGATGGCATTCACGCCACCCTGCGCCCGCGCCGGGGCGGCGCCAACCTCACTCGCACGGTGGATGCGGTGGTGGTGGCTACCGGGCCGGCGCACGACCACCTGATCGGCGCCGTGCCGGCTCTGGCGCCGCTGGTGGCAAGCGGCCGCCTGCACCCAGACGCGCTGGGCCTGGGCATCGCCGTCGACGACCAGAGCCGGGTGCTGGACGTGCGGGGTGTGCCGGATGAGACGCTGTGGGTGGCCGGTCCCCTGGCCCGCGCGACCTTCGGCGAACTGATGGGCCTGCCCCAGGTGCTGACCCATGCCGAGGAGGTGGCGCGATCCGTGGCCCGGCGCCTGCCGGGCCAGGCCGCCCCGGAAGCGCCGAAAAACGGTGCGCGGTCCAAACCGGGCGTCGCCGTGGCGGATTGATGCTCCAGCTGACGCTGTTGATAGGGGAAGCAAATATGATTTTTGAAATGAAATCGTCCGAGGCTACCGGGGCGGCCAATACGGAGAAACCCATGAAGCTGACACAGATCACGCCCGATTCTGCGACGGGTATTACCAGTCCCGTTAACGGCGTTCTCGCCAACTCCGTTCCCGCGTGGTGCGTGCTGCCCGGCTCCTTCGGAAACGCATCGGCTCCGGCAGCCTTCGAGAACGCGGCCGCCGTAAACGAGCTTGCCCATGCGGCGGGCGATGCTCAGGGGGTGTGGACGGGCATCGCCAATCGGTCTGTGAACAGCCACCCAGGATATCTGGGGTCTTTGCTGCCAAGCCCTGCCGTTACCGGCCGGGCCATCGGCCCGATGGCGGTCGCAAACGGTGCCGTCATGGGGGAAGGCGCCCCACAGATTGGCAGCGCACCCGGCATATGGGCCGCAGCCTCCAATCAGTATAAGGACGGGCGGCCTGTTTTCACGGCATCCGATACTGGGCGAGACAATCGTTTCTTCGGGGCGGAGGCGGCGCCCATTTGGCAGTTTCTGCCCTTTAGCACATGACGCCGCCGGAATTTCGGCGCTGATCGGATGACAGCCACGCCCCCGGTGCCTTGCCGGGCACCGGGGGTTTTCATGGAATGGCTTAAATGACGCGGCGGATCCAGCCATCCACCAACGGTGCCTGGCTGCCGCGCTGCATGCCGACCAGGCGTTCACGCAGGCTGGCGGTGGTCGACCCGCCTTCGCCATTGCCGATGACGAAGTCGCCCTCGGCCGTGCGCACGGTGCCGATGGGCGCCAGCACGGCGGCGGTGCCGCAGGCGAAGGCCTCACGCACCCGGCCGGTGGCAGCGTCTTCCTTCCACTGCGCCAGGGTATACGGCTCCTCTACCACCGTGTGGCCCAGGCTGCGCGCCAGCTGGATGATGCTGTCGCGGGTGATGCCGGGCAGGATGGTGCCGCTGAGCGGCGGGGTCAGCAGACTGCCGTCGTCGCGGACGAAGAAGACGTTCATGCCGCCCAGCTCCTCGATCCAGCGATGCTCCGCCGCGTCCAGGAACACCACCTGGTCGCAGCCGTGCTTGCTGGCCTCCAGCTGGGCGATCAGGCTGGCGGCGTAGTTGCCGCCGCACTTGGCCGCACCGGTGCCGCCGGGGGCGGCGCGCGTGTAGTTCTCCGGCGCCCAGATGGTGATGGCCTTGGCCCCGCCCTTGAAATAGGCGCCCACCGGGCAGGCGATGACACAGAAGACGTACTCCGACGCCGGCCGCACGCCCAAGAAAGCCTCGTTGGCGAACATGAAGGGCCGGATGTACAGGCTGCCGCCCTCGCCGCCGGGGATCCAGGCCTGGTCGATGCGCACCAGCTGCTCCACCGCCTCCAGGAACAGCTCTTCCGGGATCAGGGGCATGGCCATGCGCTCCGCCGAGTCCCAGAAGCGCTTGGCGTTGGCGTCGGGCCGGAACAGCGTCACGCCGCCGTCCGCCGCGCGATAGGCCTTCATGCCCTCGAAGATTTCCTGGGCGTAGTGCAGCACGGCCGCCGCCGGATCGAGCGCGAACGGCACCCGCGCCGTGACCTTGGCGTCATGCCAGCCCTGGCCTTCCGTCCAGCGGATCGTCACCATGTGGTCGGTGAATACCTTGCCGAAGCCGGGGTTTTCCAGGATGCGGGCCAGAGTGGCGGCGTCGGTCGGATTGGCGGTGCGGTCTATCGTGAACGTCATGATTTCAAGCCTTCGTGTCCCCATGCCGGTAGCCTAACCGATCGGCCGGCCGCATACGGTCATGCATTTTTGGCCCCAGGTGGTACGGCGGATTTTCAAACCTGCCTAGCGGCCGGATCAGATCGAAGCTAAATCTGATGTGAAACGCCATTAAAGAACAACGGCGGAGGACGGGATGGGCGAAACATTGCCGATGGCCGGGGCGGCCGGACCTGTGGGGATTTCGGCGGGTATGCAGCGCCTGACCATGGGGCTGTGCTTCCTGGCGGCCGCCATCGAAGGGTTCGATCTGCAGTCGGCCGGTGTCGCGGCTCCCCGGCTGGGCCCCGCCTTCCAGCTGGACCCCACACAGATGAGCCTGGTGTTCAGCGCCGCCATCGCCGGCCTGATCGTGGGCGCCCTGGTGGGGGGCCGCGTCTCCGACCTCAAGGGGCGCAAGGTGGCGCTGATGCTGTCGCTGGGCGTCTTCGGCCTGTTCTCCTGCCTCACGGCGCTCACCTGGGATTATCCCAGCCTGTTGGCCGCGCGCTTCCTGACCGGCCTGGGCCTGGGCGGCGCCTTTCCCAACCTGATCGCCATAGCCTCGGAAAGCACGGAGCGGGGCAAGGCCGGCGCCGTGGCCATCATCTATGCCGGCATGCCCCTGGGCGGGGCGCTGGCCGCCGTCATGGCCTTGCACGGCGGCCACGGCGATTGGCAGACGGTGTTCTGGATGGGCGGCATCGCCCCGCTGGCGCTGCTGCCCATCCTGGCCGTGGCCCTGCCCGCTTTCCGCCTGGCGCCGACGGCCGACACCCCGCGCCAGGGCATCGTTCAGGCCCTGTTCGCCCCGGGGCGACGCGTGGACACAGGCGCCTTGTGGCTGGGGTCCTTCTTCGCGCTGCTGGTCCTGTACCTGCTGCTGAACTGGCTGCCCGTGCTGCTGTTGTCGCGCGGCCTGCCCCGCACCCTGGTGCTGGGCGTGCAGATCGTCTTCAACATGGGCGGCGCCTGCGGCTCCGGCATCGCCGGCCAGTTGATGGACCGGGTTGACCGTCGGCTGACCGTGATCGTCATATTCCTGGCCTTGGCGCTGGCCCTGGCCGGCCTGGCCGGGGCGGAGGCCAATTTCCTCATGGCCGTGGCCGCTGTCGCCGGCGCGGCGGTGCTGGCGGCCCAGGCGCTGATTTACGGCCTAGCGCCCGGCTATTACCCGGCGGAGGTGCGCGGCCTGGGCGTGGGCGCCGTCGTGGCCGCCGGCCGCCTGGGTTCCGTCGCCGGGCCGCTGCTGGCCGGCCAGTTGATCGCCAGCGGCAGCAGCAGCGCCGACGTGCTGATGGGCATTATCCCGGTGGCGGCATTGAGTGGCATCGCCACCTTCATCCTGGTGGCCCGCCGGCCCGCTTAGGCGGGAACGGCCGTCCCCTCCAGCCGCATGCGCCGGCCGCGGCGATGATCCACCGGCGTAGCCAAGCGCAGCAGGTGACGCTTGTGCTGGACAGAGGCGACGGTGCGGCCCAGGGCTTGGGCGATTTCCCGGTCGCCCTGCCCGGCGGCGTTCATGGCGATCAGCTGGGCCAGGCTTTCCTCATCCCAGGATCGCGCGGGGCCCAGTTTGGCGGCGCTACGCATGCTCTCACCTTGAGTGTTAGAAACGGCGTCCAAGTATTTGATAAAAATCAACTCTAGGCTTTCAGGCGAACTTCTCCATCTTTCCAGGGCGACCGGGCGGCGAAAAGGAGCTCACCCTCCTCCACCATACGCTGGGCGATGGAGCCGTCGATCTGCAGGGCGCTGCGGAAATCGCCCATGCACAGGACGGTGACGGCGGCGGGCAGGTCCAGGCGGCCAAGAGTGGCCAGCGCCAGGTTGCCGTCCCAGCAAGGCAGCGGCGCCTCGTCATCAATGACGATCAGGAAGTGGCCGGTGGCGCCTTCCCCACGCATCGGCGACGGGACCAGGAGGTAGATGCGCCATGGGTGCAGGGCGTTCACAAGGGCCAGCAAGGCCGCCGCTATCCGTTGCGCACCAACCCACCGGTCACCCCATTGCCCGGGCCCTTCCGCCGCCGCCATGCCGTCCTCCCTGGGTTGGTCGTCTCCTGTTCCGCGTCGCCTTTGCCTGGTACCGAATGGAAGCGCTCACCGGCCCTTGAACTGGGGCGGACGCTTCTCGGCGAACGCGCTCATGCCTTCCTTCTGATCCTCCAGCGCGAAGGTCGAGTGGAACAGCCGGCGCTCGAACCGCAGCCCTTCGGCCAGCGTCAGCTCGAACGCGCGGTCCACCGCCTCTTTCGCCATCATCACGGCGGGGCGGGAATAGCCGCAGATCTTCTCCGCCACCTTGATCGCCTCATCCACCAGGTCCGCCGCCGGGATGATGCGCGCCACCAGGCCCGCCCGCTCGGCCTCCGCCGCGTCCATCATGCGGCCGGTCAGCACCAGTTCCATGGCCTTGGCCTTGCCGATGGCACGGGTCAGACGCTGGGTGCCGCCGGCGCCGGGAATGGTGCCGATGGTGATTTCGGGCTGGCCGAACTTGGCCGTGTCGGCGGCCAGCAGAATATCGGCCATCATGGCCAGTTCGCATCCGCCGCCCAGGGCATAGCCCGCAACCGCCGCGATGGTCGGTTTGCGGCAGGTGGCCAGGCGACCCCACTTCTTGGTGATGAAGTCGCCTAGGTAGGCGTCCATATAGGTCTTGGACTGCATCTCCTTGATGTCGGCGCCAGCGGCGAAGGCCTTTTCGCTGCCCGTCACGACGATGGCGCCAATGGAATCGTCGGCCTCCAGCCGGTCCAGCGCGTCCTGCAGGTCGGTCACCAGGCCGTCCGACAGGGCGTTCAGCGCCTTGGGACGGTTCAGGCGGATCAGGCCCACGGGCCCCCGCACCTCGACCAGGATGTTCTCGTAGGCGAACTCGGACATTGGGGTCCTCTCCAGGATGATTACGGCGGGCGTTTTCTCGCCAGCGCCGGATTGGGAACCGGGACCGCATCACGGCCCGACCAGTTTCCGCGACCTGCCCATTATCGGGGAAAGGGCAGGCAAATACCGATGTCGCCAAGATTATTCAGCGATCCGCCCGGCCTGACTAGAAAAAGGGGGTGAAGGCTGGAAAAGGGGCTTGCGAAGTTTGTGAAGTAGCCTCTCGCACGGCTGCCGCGCCGCCGTGCCCAAGCCCGAAAGGTTGCCTGTTACGGGCAATCCTGGAATGATCCGCCGCGATGCGCGGGCCTGGCGGCCCCAAACCGGTACCTATGACCCTGCCCGCTCGTGAAACCAACACCGTGACGACCCAGACTGCAAAGACGCCCGCGGTTCCCCCCCGTGGCGGGGCGCCGGCCCAGGCGGCGCGGCGGATGCGCGATGAGATCCTGGCCCTGCCCGACGGCGCGCCGCTAGGCTCGGAAGAGGAACTGCTGGCCCGCTATGGCCTGAGCCGGCCCACCCTGCGTCAGACGGCCCGTATCCTGGAGCAGGAACAGTTGCTGGTCGTGCGCCGGGGCAACGGCGGCGGCTATTACGGCCGGCGGCCGGACATCGGCGCCGTCACCCAGGCCGCGGCGCTCTACCTGCGCCTGCGCCAGACCACGGTGCGCGATGTGCTGGACGCCTTCCAGCTGGTGAATGTGGAGGCCGCCCGCCTGGCCGCCCTGACGGATACGATGGCGGCCGACGCCACGGGCGCGCGGCTGGATCTGGCGGAATTCCGCCAGCATCTGATGGACCGCAAAGACGTGACCTACCTGGCGGCCGACGTGGTGCGGGACGAGGTGGCCCTGTACGCCATCCTCATGCGCATGGCGGGTAACCCGGCGCTGGAACTGTTCCACCGCACGCTGTTCGAGTTCGGCCAGCGCGATGCGAACCTGCGCGTCTTCCAGGGCCATCCCGACCGTTGCGCCCACTGGCGCACCGGTCGCCTGCGCATGGTGGACGCCATCCTGGCCCGCGACCCGGAGATGGCCGTGCTGCTGGCGCGTCGGCAGAACCGCCTGATGCTGGACTGGGTGTCGCCGGAGGTGGAGCGGGAATCCATCGCCCCCCGCGACTGAGCCAACAAGAGGGGGACGGCCCGTCATTCCGTCCCCGTAACGTTAAAGGGATAACGTTGATGAACGGGCCCGTCTCTCGCTTCTATTTCTCCGACCGCCTGCGCCTGCACTATGTCGAGTGGGGCCGGGAGGACAAGCCCACCCTGCTGCTGGTCCACGGCGGCCGCGACCATTGCCGCAGCTGGGATTGGGTGGCGCAGGAGTTGGCGCGCGACTTCCACATCCTGGCACCCGACCTGCGCGGCCACGGCGACTCCACTTGGTCGCAAGGGGGCGCCTATACCCTGGCGGAGGTGGTGGCCGACCTGGTGCAGCTGCTGCGCCAGCGCGCCGGCCGCAAGGTCGTGGTCATGGGCCATTCCTACGGCGGGGCGGCGGCCCTGTTCCTGGCCAGCCTGTACCCCGAGCTGGTGGAGCGGCTGGCGGTGGTGGAGGGCACCTGGCCCTGGCAGGAACTGCGGACGCAGAAGCCCCTGGCCGACCGTTTCCGCGACTGGGTGGACAAGGTGCACGAACTGTCGGCCCGGGGCCCCCGCAAATACCAGACACTGGAGGAAGCCGTGGCCCGCATGCAGGCGGAGAACAGTTTCCTGTCGACCGACCAGGCGCACCACCTGACGGTCCACGGCCTGCACCAGAATGAGGACGGCACCTACAGCTGGAAGTTCGACAACTACATCCGCACCGCCTATCCCTTCCGTATCAGCCTGGATGAGCTGCGGGACCTTTGGTCGGCGGTCACCTGCCCCACCTTGCTGATCAACGGCGGGAAAAGCTGGGTGGAGGATCCGGTGGCCAATGGTGCCGCCGCCTTGTTCCCGCAAGGGCGAACGGCCATGATCGCGGACGCCGGCCATTGGCCGCATCACGACCGCCTTGACGAGTTCATGGCGATCACGCGCCCCTTCCTGGCGGGCTGACCCTATCGCGGCCGCAAGCCCTCGACCAGCAGGGCCAAGGCCTCGGCCAGGGCTTGCTCCTGAGCCTCTACCGCCAAGCGCTCGGCGGCGCCTACCAGCATCTTGGCCGCGCGATGCAGCTCCCCCACCGTGAGGTCCGCGCGCACCAGGCCCACCGCCTGCGCCGAGGCCAGCGGCGGGGCCAGCACGGCGTCCAGTAGCCGGTGTAGCCCCTGGATGAGGGCAGGCCCGTCCTCCTCCGCCTCCAGGCTGGCGATCAGGGGGCCGTGCAGCACGGCCTGGCGGGCGATGCGGCACAGGAAGGGATAGAAGGCCGCCTGGTCGCCGCCGGTGCCCGCCCAATCCTGGGCCAAGGCCGCCAGTTGCCGCTCGAACACCGCCAGGGCCAGCGCGCGCCGGTCGGCGAAGTTGCGATAGAGGGTGGCGCGGCCTACCCCGGCCTCCGTCGCAATGGCCTCCAGCGCGACATGATAGCCGTGGCACTGGAACAGCGCCGCCGCCGCCGTGATCAGCCGTTCCCGACGGTCCTGCGCATCCCGACGCACGGGGGCCGCTCCTTCCTTGGGGAGATTCTTCAACCGGAACGCCGCGATGGCGTATCGGGTTGCACCGCTTCTAAAATTTCCCGCCACGGCGATTGTCACGGAACATCTGGACAGGCCTGTCCGTTTACAGCGGCCGTTCACCAGCCGCCCCCTACCTGAGCAGGCCTGCCCCATGAGTGATGACGAGACGCCACGCGAGGACCAGCAGCCCCAGGGCGATCGTCATCAGGGTGACGACAAACGACAGGACGACAAGAAGCGGGACGCAGACGGCCGGGACAAGGACGGCGATGAGGAGAAGAAGCCCTCCCCCCTCGCCAACCCGCGGGTGCGCATCGGCCTGATCATCGCGGCCGTGGTGGTCGTCGCGGCCCTGATCGCCTGGGGCGTCTACTACTGGACCACCGGCCAGTACGAGCAGGAGACCAACGACGCCTATCTGCAAGCCGACATGGTGACCGTCGCGCCCAAGGTGGGCGGTTATGTCGAGCAGGTGCTGGTCGAGGATAACCAGTTGGTCGAGCCCGGCCAGCCCCTGGTGAAGATCGATGAGCGGGAGACCAGGGCGCGCCACGACCAGGCCGTGGCCCAGGTGGCCCAGGGCAAGGCCGCCATCGTGGAATACCAGGCCCAGATCCGCCGGCAGGAGGCGGAGATCGTCCGCGCCCAGGCCCAACTGGCCGGCGCCCGCAGCACCGCCCTGTATGCCCAGCGCCAGGTCGACCGCTACACACCGCTCGCCGCCAGCGGCGCCCAGACGGCGGAGCAGCTGGACCAGATGCGCCAGACCCGCGACCAAGCCAGGGCCGAGGCCGTCGCCGATGAGGCGCAGGTGGAAAGCGCGCGGCGCCAGATCGATGTGCTGGACGCCCAGATCCAGAGTGCCCAGGCCCAGGTGGAGCAAGCCCAGGCCCAGGTGGACCAGGCGGACGTGGATTTGCGCAGCACCCTGGTGCGCAGCAGCATCAGGGGCCGGGTGGGTGACCGCACCGTGCGCGTCGGCCAGTACGTGCAGACGGGCACGCGCCTGATGTCCATCGTACCGCTGGAGGGCGTCTACCTCGTCGCCAACTACAAGGAGACGCAGATCGGCCTGATGCGCATCGGGCAGCCCGCCACCTTCACCGTCGACGCCGTCAGCGGCGGGGAGTTCCACGGCACCGTGGACAGCTTCGCCCCCGGCACCGGCGCCCAGTTCGCCCTGCTGCCGCCGCAGAACGCCACCGGCAACTTCACCAAGATCGTGCAGCGCGTGCCGGTGCGCATCCGCATCGAGGCAGGGCCGGAAGCGCGCAAGGTGCTGGTGCCGGGGCTGTCGGTCATCGTCACCGTCGACACCATCGGCGCCAAGGAGGAGCAGCGCCGTATCAAGGAAGAGGCCAAGCGCACGGAGGAACGCCGCCAGCGCGAGCATGACGACGCCGTCCAGCGCAACCGGGAGGCGGAGAAAACCAACCAGCCGCAGAATGGGGCCGGGAAATGAGCGCCGCCGCAGCAGCAGCGGCCCCGAAGGGAAATACGTCGAAGGCCGGCAGCGGCGCCTGGTTGGCCGTGGCGGCCGGCACCATCGGCGCCCTGATGGCCACACTGGACGTTTCCATCGTCAACGCCGCCCTGCCCCTGATCCAGGGCGAGGTGGGCGCCAGCGGCAGCGAGGGCACCTGGATCTCCACCGCCTACCTGGTGGCGGAAATCGTCATGATCGCCCTGGCCGGCTGGTTCGTTCGCATGCTGGGCCTGCGCACCTTCCTGCTGATCGTCACCGCCGGTTTCGTCCTGTCGTCCATGGCCTGCGGCATTTCCAGCAACCTGGTGCAGATGATCATCGGCCGCGTCGGCCAGGGCATGACCGGCGGTGCCATGATCCCCACCGCCATGACCATCGTCTCCACCCGCCTGCCGCCCAGCCAGCAGCCGGTGGGCATCGCCATGTTCGGCGCCACCGCTGTGCTGGGGCCCGTGCTGGGGCCGGCCATCGGCGGCTATCTGGCGGAGAACGTCAGCTGGCATTACGCCTTTTTCCTGAACCTGCCCATCGGCCTGACGCTGCTGGGCCTGCTGACCTTGGGGCTGCCTTCGGAAAAGGGCGATTGGGGCCAACTGGCCGACGCCGACTGGCTGGGAATCCTGGGGCTGACGCTGGGCCTGGGCTGCCTGACCACCCTGCTGGAGGAGGGCCAGCGGGAGCGGTGGTTCGAATCCGACATGATCAACACCCTGGCCGGCGTGTCCATCCTCGGCTTCGTGCTGCTGATCGCGGGGCAGTTCGTGGCCCGCCGGCCGGTCATCCGCCTCAGCATCCTGGTCAGCAACCACAGCTTCGCCGCCGTCTTCGCCATGAGCCTGGTGGTGGGCGGGGCGCTGTATGGCCTGCTGTACCTGATCCCGCAGTACCTGGCCAATGTGCAGGGCTATAACCCGGAACAGTCGGGCTATATCGCCATGATCAGCGGCGTGCCCACCCTGATGCTGATGCCCCTCTTCCCCCTTGCCGTGCGCCGCATCGACGTGCGCCTGGCCGTCGCGATGGGCCTGGGCTTCTACGGCATCAGCTGCATGCTGAACAGCCACCTGACACCCGATATCGCCGGGCCGGAACTGGTGGTGCCGCAGTTGCTGCGCGGCGTGGGCCAGTTCTTCTCCATGCTGTTCCTGAACCAGGCGGCCACCGCCTCGGCCGGCAAGGAGCATGCGGAGGACGCGTCCTGCCTGTTCAACGCCGCCCGCAACCTGGGCGGCTCCTTCGGCCTGGCCGTCATCTCCACCCTGCTGGACCAGCGCGACACCCTGCACATCAACCGCATCGGAGAAAGCGTCACCTACAACTCCCCCGAGGGACAGGCCTACGTCGCCCAGCTGACCCAGGCCTTCGCCAACGGCGATCCGGAGGGCGGCCGGCTGCGCGGCCTGGCGGTGTTCAGCCAGCAGGTGGCCCACCAGGCCAACGTCCTGACCTTCAGCGACCTGTTCTGGCTGTTTGGCATGATCCTGTTCGGCTCCATCCCCCTGGTGCTGATGATGCGGCCGCTGCCCAAGGGCGGCGCGCCGGGCGGGGGGCATTGACGATGAGGCGCCTAGCCCTGCTCCCGCCCCTGCTCTCGTTATTGGCCGCCTGCACGGTGGGGCCCGACTACAAGGGCCCGCCCGACGTGGCGCCCCGGTCCGAAGCCGCCGGCCAGTTCCGCCGCGCCGCCAGCGCGCCGGTGGATATCGCCACCCCGCCGGCGCGCTGGTGGGACGGCATGGGTTGGGACGGCAGGGGCGATCCGGAGCTGGCCCACCTGGTGGATCTGGCCCTAGCCGCCAGCCCGACGCTGAAGGCGGCGCAGGCCCGCGTGCTGGAGGCCCGCGCCCTGGTGGCGCAGCAGCGCGCCGCCCTGTTCCCCCAGGGAAACGCCACCGCCCTGGCGGCCAAGGCCCGCATCCCCACCGGCGCGCTGTCCACTGCCGACAATCAGATCAATGCCGCCTTGGCGCGCGAGGCCATCACCAACCCCAGCCTTTTCCCCGGCGGCACACCACCCCATGTCGACATCCCCAACCATGTGACGACGGAGCTGTACAACCTGGGCTTCGACGCGCGCTGGGAACTGGACCTGTTCGGCGGCACGCGACGGGAGATCGAGGCGGCGGCGGCCCAGACCGACGCGGCCGCCGCCAAGGTCGAGGACGCCCAGGTGCAGCTGGCGGCGGAGGTGGGCCAGGCCTATGTGGGCCTGCGCGATGCCCAGCACCGGCTGGACCTGACCCGCGCGTCGGCGGCGGCCGAGCACCGCATGCTGGACCTGACGGTGGATAAGCGCCGCCTGGGCACGGCCACGGAGGCCGACGTGGCCCGGATGGAGACCCAGGCCCGCCAGACCGACGCCCAGATTCCACCGCTGGAAGGCCAGGTGGAACAGGCCATGGACCAGCTGGCCCTGCTGGCGGGACAGGAGCCCGGGACCCTGGATGCCGAGCTGGCGCCCATCCGCCCCCTGCCCCTGCCGCCGGCGGTGGTGCCGGTGGCCGACCCGGCCGCCCTGCTGCGGCGCCGGCCGGACATCCGCGCCGCCGAACGCCAGCTGGCCGCCAGCAATGCGGAGATCGGCTACGCCGTGGCCCAGCTGTTTCCGAATGTCAGCCTGTTCGGCAGCATCGGCTTCGGTTCCAACAAGGTGGACACCCTGTTCCGCAGCAGCAGCCTCAGCATGATCGGCGCCCCCATGCTGAGCTGGAACGTGCTGGACTGGGGCCGGGTGCGCGCCCAGATCCGCCAAGCCAGCGCCGCCAACGAGGAAAGCCTGGCGCAATACCAGAGCACGGTGCTGCAGGCCCTGCAGGACGCGGAGAGCGGCCTGTCACGCTACGGCCACCAACGCGAGGCCACCTTCCAGCTGGCGGCCGCGCTGGACGTGGCCACCCGCGCCCAGCGCCTGGCCGACGCCCGCTATCGCGGCGGCACCGCCACCGCGCTGGAGGCCCTGGACGCCGAGCGCCAGCGCCTGCTGGTGGAGCAGAGCTTGGCGCAGGCCCAGGCGCAGACCAGCAACGACTACATCGCCTTGCAGAAAAGCCTGGGCCTGGGCTGGCAGCCGGTGGATCCGGCGCGGTTGCCCAACCCGCCGGATTACTGAGGCGGAACCCGGCACAGGCTGCGGCGTTTCCCGGTGACGAACGGAGATGGAACCCATGCCTACGCCCCTGAAACCCCGCCGCTTCTCCGCCTGGCTGTCCTGGCCCGGCCTGACGGGCGTCGTCGTCATCCTTCTCGGGCTGGCGCTGGCGATCCCCGGCGGCTGGCTGATCGTGGCGGGTGGCAGCTGGTATTACCTCCTGGCCGGCCTGACGCTGATGGCGGTGGGCGTGCTGCTTGGCCTGGGCCGGTGGGAAGCCTTATGGCTGTATGCCCTGCTGTTCCTGGCGACAGCACTTTGGGCCTATTGGGAGGTGGGACTGGACGGCTGGCAGCTTGTTCCCCGCCTGCTGACGCCGGCCCTGCTGGGCGTCTGGCTCAGCCTGCCGTGGGTGGTGCGCCCCCTGCATGGCGCGCCGCGCCCGGCAGGGCCGCCGGAGGACGATCCCCTGGCCACGCACAGCGTCCGACCCCGGCCCCTGACTTACCGACCCTGGCTGGGCGTGGGCGTCTACGCCCTGGTGGCACTGGCGATCGTGGTGCTGGGCTACCGCGTCTCGGCCATCCGCGCGGTGGAGGGCAACCCCCTGGTGGGCGGCAAGCCCGTCACGGAACCGACGCCCAACCCGCCGGTGCCCGAGGGCGGCTGGCAGTATTATGGCCGCACCGCCGATGGCGACCGCTTCTCCTCCTTGAGCCAAATCCGGCCGGACAATGTGAACCAGCTGGATTTGGCCTGGTCCTACCGCACCGGCGACATGCCCAGCGACTTCGAGAATCAGAACGGGCGGGAATTCAATTTCGAGGCGACGCCCATCAAGGTGAACGACACCCTTTATTTCTGCACGCCGCACCGCCAGGTCATCGCCCTGGACGCCACCACCGGCGCCGTGAAGTGGAAATACGATCCGCACAACGACACATCGGCCAACGAGTACCTGGCCTGCCGGGGCGTGGCCTATTACGAGAAGCCGGCCGAGGCTGCACCCACGCCCCTTGCCCCCACAGGAAACCCCATGGCCGCCGCCTGCCCCCGGCGCATCATCGCCACCACGGCGGACGCCCGGCTGATGGCCCTTGATGCCGACACGGGACAGCCCTGCCCCGATTTCGGCAGCAACGGCTACGTCAGCCTGACGGACGCCATGGGCCCGGTGCCGCCGGGCTTCCACTTCATCACCTCGCAGCCGCTGGTGGTGAACAACCGCGTCATCCTGGGTGGCTGGATTTACGACAACCAATCCAAGGGCGAACCCTCGGGCGTGGTGCGCGCCTATGATCCCGTCAGCGGCGCGCTGGCCTGGGCCTGGGACATGGGCCGGCCCGACCCCACGGCGCCGCTGACGCCGGGTGAGGTATATACCCGCGGCACGCCCAACGGCTGGGGCACCTATACCGCCGACCCGGCTCTGGGTCTGGTCTACATCCCCCTGGGCAACGCCACGCCGGACTATTACGGCGCCGACCGCCGACCCTTCGACGACGCCTATTCCAGCGCCCTGGTGGCGCTGGACATCACCACGGGCCAGGAGCGCTGGCACTTTCAGACCGTGCACCATGACGTCTGGGATTTCGACCTGCCCATAGGCCCCTCGCTGGTGGAGGTATCGACGCCCGACGGCGTCGTCCCGGCCCTGGTGCAGACCACCAAGATGGGGGAGCTGTACCTGCTGGACCGGCGCGACGGCCATCCGCTGGCGCGGGTGGAGGAGAAGGCCGTGCCCGGCCGGGGCCTGCCGGGCGAGCGTCTGTCACCCACCCAGCCCTTTTCCACCGGCATGCCCTCGTTGACCCCGCCGCCGTTGAGGGCCACCGACGCCTGGGGCGCCACCCCCATCGACCAGTTGCTGTGCCGGCTGGATTTCCAGCGCCGGCGCTACGATGGTCTTTATACCCCGCCCACGCTGGACCGCGGGACCATCGCCTATCCCGCCTTCGATGGCGTCGTCGACTGGCACGGCGCCAGCATCGACCCCAGCCGCCACCTGCTGATCGCCAACGCCAGCTACATCCCCTTCACCGTCGATATCCTTCCGCGCGAGGAGGCGGTGAAGAAGGGCATGATCAAGCCGTGGAAGGGCTGGAGCGAACCCTATCCCAAGCCCAAGGACTTCAGCATCGGGCCGCAGTACGGCACACCCTATGCCGCCGTGGTCCAGCCCTGGCTGGGTGCGTTCGGCGCCCCCTGCCACGCCCCGCCCTGGGGGAAGCTGGTGGCCATCGACCTTCAGAGCCGCACGATCGTCTGGCAGCGTCCCCTGGGCACCACGCGGGACACCAACCTGTTCAACATCCGGACGAACCTGCCCCTGCCGACCGGCATCTTCAACATCGGCGGCAACCTGGTGACGGCCAGCGGCGTCATCTTCATCGGCGCCACCGCCGACCAGTATCTGCGCGCCTTCGACGAGCATACGGGGCGGGAGCTGTGGAAGGCGCGCCTGCCGGCCGGCGGTCAGGCCAACCCCATGACCTACCAGGGCAAGGATGGGCGGCAGTACGTGGTCGTCGCCGCCGGCGGGCACGGCGGCCTGCGCACGCGCAACGGCGACTACATCATGGCCTACGCCCTGCCCACGCCGGGCGCCAGCGTCGTGGGGATGGAGAGCCATCCTGGAAGCCATTAATGCGGAAGCCATTGAAGCGTAGAGATTTTTTCATTTCAGGCGGGAACCGGCGGCGTCCGAGGATGTTGCCTGCATGGGCAGACATCATTCGAGGGGGCACCCATGAAGCGCCTGGTTATCGTTTCCAACCGGGTTCCGGCCGCCGGCACGCCGCAGGCCGGCGGCCTGGTCGTGGCGCTGGTGGGCCTGTTGCGCCGGCACAAGGGCCTTTGGTTCGGGTGGAGCGACGCGTTGGCGGACCATCCTGATCCCGAGCCGCGGGTGGTCGATCGGCAGGGCATCAGTTGCGCCATGATCGACCTGACGCCGGACGAGCATCGCAAATACTACCTCGGCTTCGCCAACGGCGTGCTGTGGCCGCTGATGCACATCCTGCCCGGCGTGGTGAGCTTCCACCGGAACGAGCTGGAGACCTATCGCGCCGTGAACGTCCGTTTCGCCACGGCATTGAAGGGTCTGCTGAAAAAGGATGACCTGATCTGGGTCCAGGACTACCAGTTGCTGGCTGTGCCGGCAGCGCTGCGGGACCTGAAGGTTGGCAACCCCATCGGCTTCTTCCTGCACATCCCCTTCCCCCCGCCAGTGGTGGCGGCCATTTCCGAAGGCCTGCTGGGACTGGTGCGTGACGTGCTGGCCGCCGACCTCATCGGCTTCCAGACGGCGACGGATGCGGAGCATTTCGCCCAGACGGCGGCGCGGTACGCCGGCGCCCGCCGGGTAGGCAAGCTGGGGCTTAGACTGGGCGACCGTACCGTCCGTCTGGGGGTCTTCCCGGTGGAGATCGACGCGCAGGAATTTGCGCGCGTGACCAAGGCAGCCATGGAACGGCGGCCGGCCCAGGATCTGGCCCACAATCTGCGCGACCGCGCGCTGGTTCTGGGGGTGGACCGGCTGGATCCCAGCAAGGGATTGGTGGAACGCCTGACCGCCTTCCGGCAGTTCCTGGCGGCAGAGCCGAAATGGCACCGCCGTGTCAGCTTCCTGCAGATCGCCGCCAAGTCGCGCGAAGGGGTGCAGGCCTACCGCAGCCTGTTGCGGGACCTGGAAAGGATCGCCGGCGCCACCAACGGCGCCTATGCCGAACCCGACTGGACGCCGTTGAAGCTGGTGACACAAAGCAGCACCCGCAACACCGTCGCCAGCTATATGCGGCATGCCCGCGTAGGGCTGGTCACCCCTTTGCGCGACGGCATGAACCTGGTGGCCAAGGAGTTCGTGGCGGCGCAGGATCCGGACGACCCGGGCGTGCTGGTGCTGTCCCGCTTCGCCGGGGCCGCCACCCAGCTGGACGCCGCCCTGCAGGTCAACCCCTATGACCCCGACCAGATCGAGGAGGCCTTGCGCCGGGCCCTGACCATGCCGCTGGCGGAGCGGCGGGAGCGCTGGCGCGACCTATGGGATGTCATAAAGGACACGTCGGCCCTGGCGTGGGGCGAGGCCTTCGCCGACGCGCTGGCCAACCGCAAGATGGCGCGCACCAAAACGGAGCGCGACGGGACTGGCGGGCTCCCAACGAAAAAGGCCGCCCCCCGGGCGAGCGCGAGGGGGACGGCCTCCAAACGGGCGCGGCCAGCCGGGAACGGGATGGCCGAAGACGGGCGCCCCACCACGGGAGGCGCCCAGGCCACGACCGGCTGACGCCGGGTCGCTTATTCCGCCGCCATGGCGTTGATATGCGACTTGGCCAGCATGGTCAGCTTCTCATCCGTGGCCTTTTCCTCTTCCAGGTTCTGGTGCAGCAGGGCGGCGCAGTCGTCGCGGCCTAGCAGCTTGGCCCAGGTCACCAGCGTGCCGTAGCGCGAGATCTCATAATGCTCCACCGCCTGGCCGGCGGCGACCAGGGCGGCGTCCAGCACCTGCTTGTCGTCCACGTCGCCGGCGATGTCGTCGGTCTCATCGATGATCCCGTCGATGGCCGGACACTTCACCGCTTCCGGCTCCACGCCGTGCTGGCGGAACACCTGCTCCAGCCGCTGGATCTGGCCTTCGGTTTCCCGCAGGTGGGTCTGGAAGCCCTGCTTCAGTTCTGGGTTGGTGGCCTTTTCGATCATGTCGGGCAGCGCCTTCAGAATGCGCTTCTCCGCGTAATAGATGTCCTTCAGTTGATGAACGAACAGGTCGTTCATGGTCTCAATGTCCTTGGTGAACAAACCCATGGTGTTCCTCCTGGGGATTGGACGCGGGATTGTGTTTATGGCGCCGGCGTCGGTGGGGCTGCCGGCCACCACTCAATTCCCGAACCCCGGCCCGGTTCCGGGGTTTTTGAGCGCCCTTCCGCCGCCGACACCCGTCCACCGCCGTCATAGGCGGTTCACCTCGAATTCCTCACAGGAATAGCCCAGGGCGGCCAAGCCCTCCTCCAGGAAATCGCCCAGGGTGGGGATGCCGATCAGGTAGCGGGCGGACCTTTCCCGGTGACGCTCGAACGCCAGGGCGCGGGCCTCGGCCCATTCGGCCGCGGTGTAGTCGCCTCGCCCGATCCAGGTCAGGGTGATCAGGTCCACCACCTCATCCTCGTTCAGGGACGTGATGGCACCCACCAGTTCCGCCTGGGTGGGATCGTCGTCGTAATCCTCCAGGATGCCACGCTCGCCGTCATCGGCGGGATTGGATGCCGGGTCCGGTTCCACCGGATCGACCTTCACATCGAATTCCCGCGCCTTGACGATGATGAAGCAGACCTTTTCCAGACTGATGTTGAGTTCCGCCGCCGGGGTGCCATCACCGGTCGTTTCCTGGGTATTGGACATCGTGGAGCCCTCCGTTTCGCACGCCTGAAAAAACCGGCCGCGACGGGGCAAAGTTCCCAAAACAAAGAAGCCCCGCCGGATCGCTCCAGCGGGGCTTTCTGTTGAACGCTCGACCTCATATGTGCGGCATTTGATCGTGACCTCTCAAATGCCCCTTCAATCGCCGGGCGGGCGCATCCGCGCCCTTGGCTTCCTCGCTCCGCCCTGCGGTACTCGCTGCGGCGCCCGCAGTCGCGGGCTACAGCGGCACGAGCCAACATCTCGTGCCGCTGGGATCAGAAGCTCCAGCTGGCGCGCAGGACGCCGCCGTGGCTCTGGTAGTCGTGGCGGTACTCGCCGTTGTACTCCAGACGCAGGCTGAAGGTTTCGCTCTGCTGCAGCGTGGCGCCCAGGTTGACGGCCAGGCCGTCGGTGTTGACCCGGCCGGTGGTGCTGGCGAAGGCCACGCCGGCCAGCACGCCCGTGGTCGGGATGGGCCCATCCTTGAAGTCGTGCACCCAGGCCACCCGCAGGTCCGGCGACAGCAGGCCGACACCCGTGTTCCACTGCGTGTCCACCTTCAGCCCCAGCTCCTGGGTGACGGCATTGGTGCCGAGGACATCCACCTTCAGGTTGGCCGGACCCGCGTCGTGTTCCTGGTAGGCATGGTTCACCAGGCGCACGAAGCGCAGGCTGTACTGCGGCGTGAAGGTGAACGCCCCCTGCTGCGGCAGGTCGTAGCCCACCGTCACCTTGCCCAGGTACTGCTCGCCACCATAGTTGGCGTTGGCGCGGGCGCCTAAGAAGGCGATGTCGCGGCGCTGGTCAAAGTGGTTGTAGCCCCAGCCCACCTGGCCCTCCACCGACAGCTTCTGGTCGGCGAAGTCCGGACGCCAGACGCTGTAGGCGGTCAGCTGGTAGCTGCCCACCCGCGTCAGGCTGCCCGCCATGACGCCCTGGCCCACCGACGCGCTGTTGATCCAGCTGAACGCCAGGCCCGCCATGACCTCGTCGCTGGCGAACCAGTCGGCGCCCAGCACCAGGCCGCTGCTGCTGGCGCGGTAGCCTGCCGCCTCCGTCGTCGTGCCGCGCAGCACGCCGGCGCCCACGACCTCGCCCCAGATCACGCCCTCGCGACCGTTGGAGCCGGCGGCGGCCCCCTTCTCGCTGCCGTCCATCAGGCTGGCCACCGTCTCCTGGTGCTGGCTGATGGCCGTCGTCGTCGGCGTCACCGACGCCGCCGTCAGCTGCGGCGTCAGCTGGCTGGGCGACAGCTGCGCCACCGCCACCTGCTTGGCCGCCGGCGTCAGCGTCGCCAGCGGCGCCAGCACCTGCTGCGTGAACGCCGCCAGCTGCGGGTTGGTGGTGATGCTGTTGCCGGTCAAGGCCGCGATCTGGTCCAGGGCCGAGCCCGTCCCCACCGCCGCACCGCCCTGGGCGTTGCCCACCGCCGTGTAGTTGGTGGCCTTGCCCGCCACCTTCACCACCAGCTGGGTGGTGCCGCCCACCGTCACCAGGTCGCTGGTCACGGTGTAGCCCGTGGCCGTGAAGTCCACACCGCTGAGGCTCAGGCCATTGCCCGAGGCGATGGTGTAGGTGCCGGCCTGCAACGCCCCGGCCCCGCTGCCCACGCCCTGCAGCAGCACCGAGCCGCCGGTGAAGGCCGCGGCACCACTGACCGCCAGGTTGCCGTAGCTGCTCTGCGACGTCACCCCGATGGCCAGCGTGCCCGCCGACTGGCTATAGCTGCCGGTGATGTTGATGGCGCTGTTCACCAGCAGGGTCGCCCCGCTGTTGAACACCGTGTGGCTGCCGACGGTGATGTGGTCGTTCAGCAGCTGCACGCCGCCGGTGAAGCGCACGTTGCTGCCGGTGTTGCTGATCGTGCCGATGGCGCCGTTGAACCCGGTCAGGGTGCCCGGGGAAGCCAGACTGCCGCCGTTGATGATCAGGTCGCCGGTCGACAGGTTGGTGATGTTGCCCGCCAGCGCCCCGCTGTTGGCCAGCGTGCCCAGCGTGCCGGTCGAGGCGATGTACAGCGCCGTCGGGCTGGCCACCGTGCCGGTGTTGTTAAGGGTGTCCAGGCTGGCGCCGATGTAGTCGTTGGCGGCCGCCGCCAGCAGGTTGCTGCCGCTGGTCACGGCATTGGCACTGAGGCCGGTGATGCCGCTGGTGACCGTGGCCCCGGCGTAGTTGGAGCCGGTGCCACCCTGGATCAGGGTGACGCTGTCTCCCGCCAGATAGTTGCCCACCGCGCTGACGCCGGCGTTGACCACGCCGCCCGCCACGGTGGCAGCCCCGCTGACGGTCAGCACATGGCCACCCGTGGTCAGGGTGCCCGACGACTGGGCAAAGTTGCCCGTGACGGCCACATCGGATGCCAGGGCGATGCTGGCGCCGGCGTTGCTGACCGTGTGCGTCGCCACGGTGATGGCGTCGCCCAGGCTGACCGCACCGGACGCGAACACCACGTTGGCCCCGGTGCTGGTGATAGTGCCGCCGGTGAAGCGGCCCACCGCGCCGTTGCCGCTGCCGTTGATCGTCAGATCGTGGGTGCTGGTGTTGACCACGTTGCCGCTGATCAGGCCGCTGTTGGCCAAGCTGCCCAGGGTGCCGGTGCCGGCGATGTACAGCGCCGTGGCCCCGCCGGCCGTGTTGGCCAGGGTCCCCGTGACGTTCAGGGTGGCCAGGCTGGCGCCGATGTAGTCGTTGCCCGCCACGGCCAGCAGGTTGCCGCCGCTAGTGCCGCCGTTGGCCGACAGGCCGGTCAGGCCGCTGACCACCGTCGCGCCGGTATAGTTGGAACCAGCCCCACCCTGGATCAGGACGACGCCGTCACCCACCAGGTAATTGGCCGCCCCGTTCAAGCCGCCGTTGACCACGCCGCCGGTGACGCTGGCGGCGTCGCTGACGGACAGCACATGACCACCCAGGCCCAGGGTGCCCGCCGTCTGGCTGTAGGCCCCCGTGACACTGATGTCGCCGGCCAGGCTGATGCTGGCGCCCGTGTTGGCCACCGTATGACCGGTGGCGACGATCACGTCGCCCAGGCTGACGGCGCCCGAGGCGAACACCACATTGCTGCCGGCATTGCGGATGGTGCCGCCGGTGAACACACCCACCGTGCCGTTGGAGCCACCGGTGATGCTGAGATCACCCGCCGACAGGTTGGTGATATTGCCACGGATGGTGCCGCTGTTGGCCAGGCTGCCCAAGGTGCCCGTGCGGGCGATGTACAGCGCCGTGGCGCCGCCCGCATTGTTGGCCAGGGTACCCGTGACGTTCAGCACGGCCAGGCTGGCGCCGATGTAGTCGTTGCCCGCCACGGCCAGCAGGTTGCTGCCGCTGGTGGTGCCGGTGGCGTCCAGGCCGGTCAGGCCGCTCACCACCGTGGCCCCGCTGTAGTTGGAACCCGCCCCGCCCTGGACCAAGGTGACGCCGTCACCCACCAGGTAGTTGGCCGCCCCGTTCAGGCCGCCATTGACCACGCCGCCGCTGATGCTGGCCGCGTCGCTGACGGACAGCACATGACCGCCCAGGCCCAGCGTGCCCGCCGCCTGGCTGTAGGCGCCGCTGATGCTGACGTCGCTGGCGAGGGCGATGGTGGCACCGGTGTTGGCCACCGTGTGGCCGGTGGCATCAATGTTGTCTGACAGGCTGACCGCCCCGCTAGCGAAGGTCAGGTTGCTCAGGCTGTTGCGGATGGTGCCGCCGCTGAAGCTGCCCACCGTGCCGCCATTAACGCCATTTGGGGAACCACCGACGATCACCAGGTCATTGGCGCTGGCGTTGATCACGTTGCCGATGAGGACACCGCTGTTGGCCAGGGTCCCCAGGCTGCCGGCGCTGGTGATCAACACCGCCGTGGCGGCGTTGATCGTGCCGGTGTTGGTCAGGGTGCCCAGCGTGCCACTGACATAGTCGCTGAGCAGCGTCAGCAGCAGGTCGGTGGCCGCGCCGTTGGCGCCCGTGCCCAGCGTGGCGCTGAAGCCCGTGGCCGCGGCACTGAGGCCGCTGGTGGTCAAGGACCCGCCCACCTCGGCGATGGTGTAGCTCTGGCCCGCGATCAGGTTGCTGCCCGAGAGCGCCGTCACCGCCACGGTGCCGCCGGTGAAGGCGGCGTTGCCGCTGACCAGCAGTTCACCCGCCGTGCCGCTGCCGATGCCCATGGCCAGCGTGCCGGCGCTTTGCGCGTAGTTACCCGTCACGCCGATGGCGTTGGTCAGCAGCACGTTGGCGCCGCTGTTCACCAGCGTGCCACTGCCCACGTTCACCTGGTCGTTCAGCAGCAGGTTGCCGCTGGCCAATTCCACGTTGCCGCTGGTGCTGGTGATGGTGCCGATGGCACCGTTCCGGCCCGTCAGGGTACCGGTCACGGTTCCGGTGCCGCCGGTGAACACCAGGGCGCTGGCAACGGTGTTCAGCACGTTGCCGGCGATGGTGCCGCTATTGGCGATGGTGCCGATGCTGCCCTCGTTGCGCAGCGCCGTAACGCCGGTGATGAGGCCGCTGTTGCTGACGCTGCCGATGGTGCCGCGGTTGTAGAAGGCCGCGCCGACGGTGTTGGTCTGGGTGATCAGGCCGCTGTTGTCGACACTGGTGATGCTGCCGCTGTTGTACAGGCCATAGTTGGTGTTGCTGATGGTGCCCTGGTTGATGACGGCGCCGATCTTGCCGCCGTTGCTCAAGCCGGCGGCGACGCCGATACCGTTATTGTTGGGCGCGGCGCTCAGCACACCGGTGTTGATGACAGTGCCGATGCTGGTCAGGTTGTACAGGCCCACCTGCCCCATGGCCGTGCCGCTGTTGGTCACCAGGCCGATGGTGCCGGTGTTGCGGACACCATAGAACGGGCCGGACAGCAGGCCGCTGTTGGACAGGGTGCCGATGCTGCCGCGCGTGGCGACGAACACCGCCGTATTCACCGCGGCCCCGGCGATGGTGCTGGTGTTGTCCAGGCTGGCCAGCGTGCCGCCGACATAGTCGTTGGACGCGACCAGCAACAGGTCGACGTTGCCGCCCACCGTGCTGTTGTTGGCCGTGACGGACGCGCCGAGGATGCCGGTGCGGATGACGGCCCCAGTGTAGTCGGACCCGGCACCACCCTGGATCAGGGTGCCATTGGTGCTGCCCACCAGGTAGTTGCCGGTCGAGCTCAGCTTGCCGGTGGTGATGGTGCCGCCGGTGATGTCGGCCACACCGCTGATCGTCGCCGACTGCGTCCCCAAGCCCAGCGTGCCGCCGGTCTGGGTGAAGTTGCCGGTGACGTTCAAAGCGCTGCCCAACGTCAGGGAGGCGCCGCTGTTCACCACCGTGTTGGTGCCGACATTGATGGTATCGCGCAGGGCGATGGCGCCGGAGGCGAAGGTCAGGTTGCTGTTGGTGTTGCGGATGGTACCGCCGGCGAAGGTGCCCACCGTGGTGCCGCTGCCGCCAACGATGACCAGGTCGTTGGCGCTGTCGTTCACCACGTTGCCGATGATGGTGCCGCTGTTGGCCAGCGTGCCCAGGCTGCCGTTGCTGGTGATGCTGACCGCCGTGGCGGCGTTGATGACGCCGGTGTTGGTGACCGTGCCCAGCGTGCCGCTGATGTAATCGCTGAGGAGGGTCAGCAGCAGATCCTGGGCGCCGCCGTTGGAGGCGGTACCCAGGGTGGCACTGAAGCCGCTGACCTGGGCGGTCAGGCCGGTGGCCGTCAGGGTGCCGCTGCCGGCCCCGACGATGGTGTAGCTCTGGCCCGCCAGCAGGTTGGCGCCGTCCAGCGCCGTCACGGCCACCGTGCCCCCCGTCAGGGTGGCGGCACCGCTGACCAGCAACTCACCGGTGACGGAACTGCCCACGCCCATGGCCAGGGTGCCGGCCGTCTGGAGGAAGTTGCCCGTAATGCTGAGCGCATTGGACAGCAGCAGGGAGGCGCCGCTGTTGACCAGGGTATTGGTCCCGACATTCACGGCGTCGTTCAGCAGCAGGTTGCCGGAGGCCAGCACCACGTTGGCGTTGGTGCTGGTGATCAGGCCCAGGGCATTGTTCTGGCCGGTCAGAACACCGAAGACGGTGCCGGTGCCGCCGGTGAACACCAGTGCGTTGGCGCTGTCGTTGACGATATTGCCGGATATCGTCCCGCTGTTGGCCACCGTGCCCAGCATGCCGCTGGTATAGAGGGCCGTGACCGCGGTGATCAGGCCGGTGTTGACCACCGACCCGATGGTGCCGGTGTTGTACAGCCCGTTGGTAACGCCGCTGAGGGTACCGCTGTTGTTCAGCAGGTCCAGGCTGCCGCCATTGTTCAAGCCGGCGCTGACCGGGCCGGCGGCGTCGATGATCTGACCGCTGTTGGTGACCGTGCCGATGGTGCCGCCGTTGTAGAGCGCCGCCTCGCCGGCGATGGTGCCGCTGTTGGCCACGCTGCCGATGCTGCCGGTGTTGAACAGGCCGTAGACGGTGCCGAAGATGGTGCCGCCCTGGTTGATGACGGCGCCGATGATGCCTTGGTTGTTCAGGCCGGCAGCGTTGACCGACGGCTCATCCACTAAGGCGCCCGTGTTCACGACGGTGCCGATGACGCCCCGATTCCACAGGGCGACGCGGCCGGTGACGACGCCGCTGTTGTCCAGCAGACCGATGGTGCCCAGGTTGCGCAGGCCGAAGTTCTCGCCGGACAGCATGCCGGTGTTGTTCAGCGTGCCCAGGCTGCCGGTGGTGGCGACATAGGCCGCCGTGACCACGCCAGCGATGGTGCCGGTATTGTCCAGGCTGGCGAGCGTGCCGCCGATGTAGTCGTTGGCCGACAGCAGCAGCAGGTCCACGTTGGACCCGAGCGTGGCGGTGGTGCCGGTGAGGGACAGGCCGCTGAGGTTGGAGGTGATGTTCACCCCGGTGTAGCTGGAGCCAGCGCCACCCTGGATCAGGGTGCCGTTGCTGTTGCCCACCAGGTAGTTGCCGTTGGCGTCCAACTGGCTGGTCAGGATGGCGCCGCCGCTGACGTTGGCGACACCACTGACCACCAGGTTGTGGTTGCTCAGGTCCAGGCTGCCGCTGGCCTGGCTGTAGTTGCCGGTGATGCTGAGCGTGCTGTCCAGCAGGATGCTGGCGCCGCTGTTCACCACCGTGTGGCTGCCGACGTTGATCACCTCGTTCAGCCGGACGGCGCCCGAGGCGAACACCAGGTTGGACGCGGTGTTGGTGAGGATGCCGATGGAACCGTTGATGCCGGTGAACAGACCGGTGGCGTTGCCACCCATGATGGTCAGGTCATGGGTGCTGGTGCTGACGATCTTGCCGGCGATGGTGCCGCTGTTGACGATGGTGTCCAGTTCACCCGTGTTGTTGATGGCGCCGAAGCTGCCGGTCAGCAGGCCGCTGTTGTTCAGCGTGCCCAGGCTGCCTTCGTTCACCACACCCAGGTTGCCCTGAATTGTGCCCTGGTTGTCCAACAGGACCATGCTGCTGGTGGCGCCGTGATTATACAGGCCGATGGTGTAGCCGGAGATGACGCCGGTATTCACCAGCGTGGCGATGACACCTTCGTTGTGCACGCCATGGGCGCCGGTCAGCGCGCCGCTGTTGAACAGCGAGCCCAGGCTGCCCGAGGTCGCCACATAGACGGCGTTGCCGGCGTTGATGGTGCCGGTGTTGGACAGGCTGGCCATCAGGGTGCCGACGTAGTCGTTGGCCGCCGTCAGGTACAGGTTGCCGCCGCTGACGCTGCCCGTGGCCTCCAGCCCCGTGAGGTCGGTGACGTAGGTCAGGCCGCTGTAGCTGCCCGTGCCGCCGGCGGCGATCAGGGCATTGCCGCCCCCCTGGCCCGCCACGAAGTTGACGGTGGAGGGCACATTGACCACCGACACCGTACCGCCGGTCACGGCGGCGTTGCCGCTGACCAGCAGTTCGCCATGACCGAAGGCCGCCACCAGGGTGCCGTCCGTCTGGGCGAAATTGCCGGTGACGCTGACGATGGAGTTCAGCAGCACGGAGGCGCCGCTGTTCACCAAGGTGTTGGCGCCGACGTTGACGGCGTCGTTCAGCGCCAAGTTGCCCGACGCCAGCACCACGTTGGCGTTGGTGCTGGTGATGGTGCCCATGGCGCCCGACTGGCCGGTGAGGGTGCCGATGGTATCGCCGCTGCCGCCGGTGAACACCAGGGCGTTGGCGCTGTCGTTGACGATATTGCCGGATATCGTACCGCTGTTGGCCACCGTGCCCAGCAGGCCGCTGGTATACAGGGCGGTGACCGCCGTGATCAGACCGCTGTTGCTGACACTGCCGATGGTGCCGGTGTTGTACAGGCCGTTGGTGACGCCGGCGATGGTGCCGCTGTTGTCCAGCAGGCCCAGGCTGCCGTGGTTGTTCAGGCCGGCGCTGGTCGGGCCGGCGCCGTCGACGATCTGGCCGCTGTTGGTCACCGTGCCGATGGTGCCGCCGTTGTAGAGCGCCACCTCACCGGCGATGGTGCCGCCGGCGTTGGCCACGCTGCCGATGCTGCCGGAGTTGTACAGGCCGTAGACGGTGCCGAAGATGGTGCCCTGGTTGATGACGGCGCCGATGGTGCCCTGGTTGTTCAGGCCGGCGGCGTTGACCGACGGCGCGTCCAACAGCGCGCCGGTGTTCAGCACCGTGCCGATGACGCCTTGGTTCCACAGGGCGACACGGCCGGTGACGGTGCCGCTGTTGTCCACCAGGCCGATGGTGCCGCGGTTGCGCAGGCCATAGCTATCAGCCGACAGCAGGCCCGTATTGTTCAGCGTGCCCAGGCTGCCGGTGGTGGCGACATAGGCCGCCGTGACCACGCCGGCGATGGTGCCGGTATTGTCCAGGCTGGCGAGCGTGCCGCCGATATAGTCGTTGGTCGACACCAGCATCAGATCCACGTTGGAGCCGATGGTGCCCGTGGTGCCGGTGAGGGACAGGCCGGTGAGGTTGGAGGTGACGCTGATCCCGGTGTAGCTGGACCCCAGCCCGCCCTGGATCACGCTGCCGCTGATGCTGCCCACCAGGTAATTGCCGCTGGCGTCCAACTGGCTGGTCGTGATGGCGGCGCCGCTGACATTGGCGATGCCGCTGACCACCACGGTGTGGCTGCCCACGTCCAGGCTGCCGCCGGTCTGGCTGTAGTTGCCGGTGATGCTGAGGGTCGTGTCCAGCAGCAGGCTGGCGCCATTGTTCACCACCGTGTGGCTGCCGACGTTGAAGACGTCGTTCAGCTCAAGGGTGCCGGAGGCCAGCACCACATCGTGGCCCGTGCTGGTGATGGTGCCCACGGTGCCGCCGTAGCCGGTGAAAAGGCCCGTGCCGACGCCGCCGGCGATGGTCAGGTTACCCTGGCCGCTGTTCAGGATGCTGCCGGCAATGGTGCCGCTGTTGACCAGGGTGCCCAGGGTGCCGGTGGGGTAGATGTAGAGGGCCAGCAGGCTACCGGTAATGGTGCCGCTGTTCAGCAGGGCGCCGATGGTGCCGCTGTTGACCAGGCCGTTCTTGCCACCGACCAGCGTACCCTGGTTGTCCAGCACGGCCACGCTGCTGGGCGCGTTCTGGTTGAACCAGCCCACGGTGCCGCCGGAGATCAGGCCGGTGTTGACCACGCTGCTGATGGTTCCCTGGTTCAGCACGCCGTCGATGGTACCCACCAGGGCGCCGCTGTTGTCCAGGGTGCCCAGGGTGGCCGACCGCGCCAGATAGACGGGGTTGGCGACGCCACTGAGGGTGCCGGTGTTGGTGAGGGCACCCTGCACCGTGCCGACATAGTCGTTGGCGGCCTGCAGGTACAGGCTGTTGCCGTTGACGGTGCCCGTGACCTCCAGCCCCGTGACACCGGAGTAGTAGCCGAGGTTGGTGAAGGTGGAGCCGGCACCGCCGGACACCACGGCGCCGCCATAGACGTCGCCCACCATCAGATTCCGCACCACGGTGTCGTTGTACATGCTGACGGTGCCGCCGGTCAGCGATACCGCCCCGCTGACCACCAGCCCGCCGGAATTATAGTCCGCCGCCAGCCAACCGCCCGTCTGGCTGTAGTTGCCGGTGACGCTCACGACATTGTCCATCTGGACGGTGGCGCCGCTGTTGACCAGCGTATGGCTGCCGACGTTGACCCGGTCGTTCAGGGCCAGGTTGCCCGACGCCAGCACCACATTGGCCAGCGTGCTGGCGATGGTGCCCATGCCGGACTGCCCGGCCAGCGTGCCAAAGGTGCCATTATCGGCGCCAATGATGGTCAGATCCTGGCTGCCGGCATTGGTGATGTTGCCTTGGATGGTGCCGCTGTTGACCAGGGCGCCCAGGGTGCCCGTGCTGGCGATGTACAGCACCGTGGCGGCGTTCAGGGTGCCCGCGTTGACCAGCGTGCCATAGCTGCCGCCGATGTAATCGCTGTTGAACGACAGCAGCAGATCAAGGTTGCCGCCCACCGTGGCGATGCTGCTGGCGTAGCCCAGGCCGGTGATGCTGTTGGTGACGACGGAGGCGCCGGTGTAATTGGAGCCCGCCCCGCCCTGCACCAAGGTGTAGGCGCTGCCCACCAGGTAATTGCCGGTGTTGGACAGGCTGGTCAGGATGGTGCCGCCACTGATGCTGGCGGCACCGCTGACCAGCAACTGGCTGACACCCGGGTTCACCACCAGCGTGCCCGAGGACTGGCTGTAGTTGCCGGTGACGTTGACGGTGTTGGACAGGATAAGGTTGGCGCCACTGTTCACCACCGTATTGGCGCCGACATTGATGTTGTCGTTCAGCGACAGGGCGCCGTCGCTGAACACCACGGAGGATCCGGTATTGGTGATGGTGCCCCGGCCGGTCAGGCCCGACAGGGTGCCGATGGTGCCGTTGGCGCCGCCGCCGATGGTCAGGCCGCCGGTGCCGGTATTGACGATGTTGCCCTGGATCACGCCGCTGTTGCTGATCGTGCCCACGCGGCCGTTCACGCCGATGGCCAGCGCCTGCGTGCCCTTCAGCGTGCCGCTGTTCAGCAGCGCCGTCAGGGTTGAGTTGGCCACGATGGCCTTGTGCGCCGCGCTGATGGTGCCGCTGTTGCTGATGGTCCCGATGGCGGCGCTCATGTACACGCCGCTGGCGTTGGCCGCGATGGTGCCGTTGTTCACCAGCGTCTGAATCGTGCCGGCCGCTTGGAAGATGCCGTAGTTGTTGCCGATCAGGCCATCGTTCAGCAGCGTGACGATGGTGCCGTCATTGCGCAGGCCCTGCTGCGCGCTGGCGCTGTTGGACCGGATGGTGCCGCCGCTGGCGTTGTCCAGCAGCTGGATGGTGCCCATGTTCTGCAGGCCGCCGTCATGGCCGGTCATCAGGCCATAGTTGACGACGGTGTTCAGGATGCTCTGGTTGATCAGGCCATAGCCCACCGTGCCGGCCAGGCCGGCGAAGGTGCCGCCCACCGTGTTGATCAGCGTGCCGATGGTGCCGCGGTTCAGCAGGCCGTAGCCGCCGTTGGTGCCGTCGCCGCTGACGACACCGCTGTTGGTCAGGGTGCCGATGGTGCCGGCGATGGACGCGCCGTAGCCGGTGACGGCGCCCACACCCGCCAGCGTACCGCTGTTGCTGACCGTGCCGATGCTGCCCGTGCTGCGCACGAACAGGGCCGTCTGCATGCCGCCGATGCTGCCGGTGTTGTTCAGCGTGGGCAGCAGGGTCCCGACATAGTCGTTGGCCCCCGTCACAACCAGGTTGGTGCCCACACCACCCGCGGCGGCGACCAGGCCGGCGATGGTGTTGGCCTGCAGGCTGACACCGCTGTAGCTGGAGCCGACGCCGCCGGCCACCAGGGTGGTGCCGCCCTGGCCCACCAGATAGTTGGCCGTCGCGGACAGACCGGTGATGGACACGGCGCCGCCGGTCATGACGGCGGCACCGGTGACCGACAGTTGCGCGCCGGCAGCCAACACGATGGTGCCGGCGCTCTGGCTGTAGTTGCCGGTGACGTTGATGATGGTGCTGAGCCGCAGCGAGGCACCGCTGTTGGCCAAGGTCTGGCCGGCGACGTTGACCTGGTCGTTCAGCCACAGGTTTCCACCGGCCAACACCACGTTCCCCAGGGTGCTGGTGATGGAGCCCATGGTGTTGAGGGTGCCGTTCAGCGTGCCCGTCAGGCTGCCCACCACCGTGCCGCTGCCACCGCTGATGGTCAGCACGTTGGCCGACCGGTTGATCAGGCTGCCCGCGATGAGGCCGCTGTTGTTCAACTGGCCGATGCTGCCGGTGTTGTACAGGGCGACCGGGCTGGTGATGGTGCCCAGGTTGGTCAGGACGCCGATGGTGCCGGCGTTGTTCAGGCCGGCGGCCTGGGCCGAAGGCGCGTCCTTCAGCACGCCGCTGTTGACCACCGTGCCGATGCTGCCCTGATTGTAAAGACCGATGAGGCCGGTCGCGGTGCCGCTGTTGTCCACCAGGCCGATGGTGCCGAAGTTGTGGATGCCGTAACGGGTGCCGTCCAGCAGGCCGCTGTTGGATAGCGTGCCCAGGCTGCCCTGGGTAGCGATGTAGGCGGCGGTCTGCACGCCGCCGAGGGTGCCGATGTTGGACAGGCTGCCCAGGGTGCCGCCGATGTAGTCGTTGACGGCCGTGACCATCAGGTCGACGTTGCCGCCGACCGTCTGGGTATCCGCCCCCACCGTCAGGCCGGTGACGCCTGAGGTCAGGCTGACGCCCGTGTAATTGGATCCCGCCCCGGCCTGCACGACGACCAGACCCGTGGTGGTGCCCACGATGTAGTTCTGGGTCCCGGACAGGGTGGCGATGACCCTGCCGCCGGTGATGCTGGCGACACCGCTGACCATCAGTGCCTGGGCACCCAGGCCCAAGGTGCCGGTGGTCTGGCTGTAGTTGCCGGTGATGCTGACATTGTCGGTCAGGGTCAGGACGGCACCGCTGTTGACCACGGTGTTGGCGCCCACATTGATGGCGTCATCCACCACCTGCCGGCCGCCGGCGAACACGAGGTTAGAGGATGTGTTGGCGATGGCGCCGCCCGTCAGGGTGCCGATGGTCAACGTGTCGCCCATCACCACCAGGTCGCGGGCGGACAGGTTGGCGATGGTGCCGCTGATGGTGCCGGCGTTGAAGATGGTTCCCAGGGTGCCGCCGGCGCTGTTGTACAAGGCGTAGTTGGAGCCCGAGATGACGCCCGTGTTCATCAGGCTGCCGATGACACCGGTGTTCAGCAGGCCGGTGGCCGCCCCGCTGATAGTGCCCACCAGCGGCCCTATGTTGAGGTTGCCGATGATGGCGATGCTGCCGGCGTTGTTGAGGGCGACGGAACCGGAGATCACGCCGGCATTGAACAGCGTGCCGATGCCGCCGGCGTTGCGCAGGCCGGTGGCGGAGCCATGGATGGTGCCGATCAGGGTGGTCAGGCTGCCGGTGCCGAGGACAAAGTTCTCCAGGAAGCCAATGAGGCCCGTATTGCTGAGGCCAATGCTGCCGGAGACCATGTCGGCGTTGATCAGGGTGCCGATGGTGCCGGCGTTGTTGATGCCGCTGGTGGCGCCGGTCATGGTCCCGGCATTGCCCAGGGCGACGATCAGGCCCTGATTGTCGACCGCCGCCCCGGTCGTGCCCAGGATGGTGGCGTAGTTGGTCAGCGAGCCGATGCTGCCGGTGTTGGCGAGACCGATGCCACCTTGCAGGAGGCCCACGGTGCCATAGCTTGTCACGCCGCCGGAAACCCCCTGTGTTCCGAGGGTGACGGTGCCGATGCCGCCCAGGTTGTTGAGGGCGGCGGTGGCCCCCATCAGGGTGCCGCTATTGCTCAATGTGCCCAGCGTGCCCGTGGCCGCCACGTAGATGGCGTTGCTGGCGCTGATGGTGCCGGTGTTGTTCAGCGTGCCCAGCGTGCCGCCGATGTAGTCGTTGGCCCCCATCACCACCAGGTTGGTGCCGGAGGCGCCGCTGGTCAGCGCCAAACCGGTGACGGTGTTGGTGGTGGCGACGGCGACGCCGCTATAGCTGGAGCCGGTGCCGCCGGCGACCAGGGTGGCGCCCCCCTGTCCCACCAGATAATTGAGGTTGGACGCGACGCTGGTGACGACGGTACCGCCGGACATGATCGCGGCACCACTGGCCACGACCTGGGCGCCGTTGTTGAGGGTTAGCGTGCCGGCCGACTGATCGAAATTGCCGGTGACGTTCAGGAGCGTATTCAGCACCACCGACGCGCCGCTGTTGACCAGTGTGTGGCCGGTGACGTCCACGGCGTCGTTCAGCAACAGGGCGCCCGAGGCCAGCGTCACATTGCTGACGGTGTTGCTGATCAGGCCCAGGCCGCTGACTCCGGTGAAGGTGCCGATGGTGCCGCCGGTGCCGCCCGCCAAGGTCATGTCCTGGGCGGCCAGGTTCAGGATGGTGCCCTTGATCACGCCGCTGTTCTGCAGCAAGCCCACCTTGGCGGCGTTGGTGTAGGAGACGACGGTGCCTGACAGGATGGTGTAGTCGGTGACGCGAATGGCCGTGGGGGCGGTGATGGTGCCGCTGTTCAGCAGCGTGCCCAGGGTGCCGCCGGCGATGCTGACCGCCACGTTGGTGGCGCTGACCAGGTTGGTGTTGCTGATCAGGCCGACAGTGCCAGGGGTGGCGACGGTGGGACCGTATTGGATGTTGTCGATCTGGATGGCCCGCGGACCGGTGATGGTGCCGCTGTTGACCAGGGTGCCGATCATGCCGCCGGCGATGCTGACCGCCGCCCCCTTCACGATCGCGGCGGTGGAACCGCTGATCAGGCCGCTGTTGTCCAGCAGGCCGAGGTGGCCGTAATTGACGAGCGTGCCGCCGGCGACGAACTGACCAACGCGCAAGCCGGTGCGACCGCTGGTGATCGTGCCGCTGTTCTGCAGCGTGTCGATGGTGCCGCCGACCATGTTAACCGCCGCGAGGGCGATGGCGTTGCCGGAGGTCGTGGCGGTGCTGGTGTTGATGATCAGGCCGCTGTTCAGCAGCGTGCCGAGGTTGCCGACATTGGCGACGGTGGCCGCCGTTATCGCCACGACGAGGGCACCCGCCTGATAGCCCGTGCTCTGGTTGGTGACGGTGCCGGTACCGGTGTTGTTGAAGACGTCCACGTCACCGGTCAGGTTGAAGCCGGTGCCGGTGGAGGTGTTCCTGATCAGGCCGGAATTGGTGACGGTACCGACGGTGACGCCCAGGAAGTTCACCCCGGCCGCGGCGGCCATGGACTGGATGGGGCCGGCGGTGCCATTGACCAGCGCCCCGATCTGGGCGCCGCCATTGGCATAAATACCACCGGTGGCGGATGCCGACCCCTGGATCGTGCCATCATTCTGGATGGAGCCGATGGAGCCGCCGGAGGACAGGGCGATGCCGCCGCCGCTGCCGACCCGGCCCTGCATCAGGCCGCTGTTGATGATCAGGCCCACGGTGCCCACGCTGCCGGTAGCGGTGTCGCGACCGATCGACAACCCGGCCGTTCCGCCCAGCGTGCCGGAATTGGTCAGGGTGCCCAAGCTGCCGGTAGAGGCGATGTAGACCGCCGCCTTGCTGGTGCTGATGTCCAGAGCGCCGGTGTTGTTCAGGCCGGCGGAGGTGGTGCCGAAGTAATAATTGTTCAGGTAATTGAGCAGCGTGGCACTGCGGACCGTGGTGGTGGTCCCGGTGCTGATGCTGTTTTCGTTGACGATGGTGGTTCTCAGGCCCAGGCCCGTGATGATGGAGTCGGCGACCATCAAGGTGTTGAAGCTGGAGAGCTGGCCACCCACCAACAGGGTGTGGATACTGCCCGGCGTATAGTTGCTGGTGGCGTTGTAGTTGCCGTCGACGATGGTACCGCCCGACGTGACAATCCTGCCGGTGACCGAGATGTAGGTGCCGTTGTTCAGGACCAGCCGGTTGCTGCCCAGGGTCTGGATCGTCTCGGTGAAGTTGCCGGTGATGGTGATGTTGTTGTTAACGGCGACCGTGCCGCTGTTGAGCAACACGGTGCCGGTGGCGACGTTGAGGTCATCGTTCAGCAGCAAGTTGCCGTTGATGCCGTACACGCCGCCGCCAATGGTGACGTTGGCGCCCGTGCTGGTGATGGTGCCCTTCTGACCGCTGCTCAGGCCACCGGAGGCGCCCGTCAGCGTGCCGATCGTGCCCAGCGTACCGCCCGCGATGGTAAGCGCAAGGGTGGAGCCGTTGACGATGTTGCCGGCCACCAGGCCGCTGTTGAGCAGCGTCGTCGCCGCGGCGCCGCTGGCGATGGTGATGGCAGGAACACCGCGGATGGTACCGCTGTTCACCAGCGTCCCGCTATTGCCGGAGGACAGCACCAGGCTGGTGCAACTGGACCCGGCGGAGATGGACCCGGCGTTGGTGGTGCATGCGGACTGCGCCGATGCGGCCCGGGGGGCGGCAAGCGCCACGCCCACAGCCAGGGCGGACGCCCCGAGAAGGAAAGTCTGCCGCAGCTTGCCGCCCTGACCGTCCATCTTCTTCATCAGCTTTGTCATGCCATATCACTCCCAACCGCTGGTTTGACGCGGGCTGGGATTGGGCGAACAAAAAGGCGGCTCGGGGATCGCCGGGCTAGACCGCCCCTTGCGCCCAAATCCGCCTATACCCCCGATCAGTCCCGCCTCGGCCCCCAAAACTCCATCACGGCCCTCAACCCAATAGGGCAGGCCGCCATACCCTTCTGTATAGGTTCTAAGCTTCTGTCAATTTCAACATGCGTAAAGGCTGCTATTTTATCGGAAGATCGAAGAAGATACCCAAGAACCCAGATAATTAAAGCGACCATAATAGGATGTCACATTTCATCACAACTGGTGATAATTCCGTCAGAATTAATATTTTGTGATAGTTTATTGGCGAATACTGAATGAAATTTGGGCGAGCGATCCTGAATTATGAAGTTTACAATCCAGTATTGATCGTTTTCCGGACCGCTTCGTTGGTGGCGGGCCGCCAACCTCAAACTCCTGCTCCCAGGCCTAGCCGGTGTCAGTTCCCGGCGGAGGCGACGCCCCACAGCCACGGGCTTAGAACTTTTTGTTGTATGGCCCTCCTGTGACATCGCGGAAAGCGGGCAGCAGTAGGCTAGACTTTAACGGCGCGCCCAGACTCCAAGTTTGCGCTTCTGGTTTAACGATAAATCCATTAGGCGGAACTTGCCTGATAGCGGCCGACCACCTGTTGCCGGAACACGGGAGCGGAATGGCGGCCCTCTTTTGACTGGGGCCTCTTTTGATTGGGCCCTCCTTCGACTGGGAAAGACCATGAGCCCCCTCTCCCCCTCCGCCGATCCGGCCCTGGCTGCTCCCGCCGGTGCCCGCCTGGCGACGCGCCTGGCGACGCGCCTGGCCTTCCTGGCCGCCGGGTTTGCTATGGCCTGCTGGGCGCCGCTGGTGCCGCTGGCCAAGGCCCGTGTCGGTACCGACGATGGTCAACTGGGCTTGATCCTGCTGTGCCTGGGCATCGGCTCCATCCTGGCCATGCCGCTGACCGGATTTCTCAGCGCCCGTTGGGGCAGCAAGCCCATGATCCTGGCCGGCGGCGTCGCCCTTGCCCTGTTGTTGCCGCTGCTGTCCGTGGCCGGCCAGGTGCCCACCTTGGCCGCCGCCCTGCTGGGCTTTGGCGCGGCGCTGGGCACCATCGATGTGGCCATGAACGTCCACGCGGTGGAGGTGGAGCGGGGCGCCGGCCAGCCGCTGATGTCCGGCTTTCATGCCATGTTCAGCGTCGGCGGCTTCCTGGGGTCCGGTGGCATGACCCTGCTGCTGTCCACGGGAACGGCTCCCCTGGTCGCAACGCTGCTCAGCGCCGGATTGGTGCTGGCGGCCGTCCTGCTGGCCCTGCCCGGCCTGCTGCCCGCGCGTGGCGAACCCACGCCCCTGGTGGCGCCCCACGGCATCGTTCTGCTGCTGGCGGCGCTGGCGGCCATCTGCTTCCTGGTCGAGGGCGCCATCCTGGACTGGAGCGCCCTGCTGGTCATTGGCGCCGGCCTGGCCGACACGGCGCAGGGCGGCTTCGGCTACATGGTGTTTTCCATCGCCATGACCGTGGGCCGGCTGACAGGCGACCGCATCGTTGCGCACTTCGGCAACCGCCGGATATTGGCCTGCGGCGGCGCCGGCGCCATCCTGGGACTGGCCCTGCTGCTGATGGCACCCACGGCGATGGTGGCCACCGCCGGGTTCCTGCTGATCGGACTGGGCGCCTCGAACATCGTGCCGGTGCTGTTCCGCCTGGCGGGCAGCCAGACGGTGATGCCGGTGGGCCTGGCCGTCGCCGCCCTGACCACCACTGGCTATGCCGGCATCCTGGCCGGCCCGGCCGGCATCGGCTTCATCGCGCATGCCGTCGGCCTGCCCACGGCCTTTTGGCTGTTGGCCTTGCTGATGGCCTTCGTGCCGCTGCTGGCGGGCCGCATCGCCCGGGCGGGGCACGCATGAGCACCAACCGTCCTACCCCCATGCCGGCCACCGCCCTGCTGGCGCACGTCGCCCTGTGGACCCGCGACCTCGACGCCGCCAGCGCCTTCTGGCGCGACCATTTCGCCGCCGACATCGGCGACCTTTACCGCAGCCGCCGGCAGCCGGGCTTCCTGTCCCGCTTCGCCCGCCTGCCGGGGCAACAGGTGGTGCTGGAACTGATGCAGGCCCCGTGGGTGGCTGAGGCCGATCCGCAGACCCGGGTGGGCTGGGCGCATCTGGCCCTGTCGCTGGGTAGCCAGGCGGCGGTGGACGCCACCGCCGCTCGGCTGGACGCGGCGGGCCTTCTCATCTCCCCGCCCCGCCAAACCGGTGACGGGCTTTATGAGGCGGTGGTGCGCACCCCGGACGGCATTCCCATCGAAATCACCGTCTGAAATCCATTTCAACGTCACGTGGCATTCGGTTCCCGGCCCATTTTCCCGTCTTGGCGCCAACGCCGCGACGTGCGAGAACGTTTTGTATTATTAATGCCCAATAAAGCCGGCCCCTTCCCAGCGGGATGGATCACGCCCGGCACCCGGAGGGGATGGTCGCGAGATGCTGAGTTCGAGAAAAAGGAAGCCGTTCCTGCGGGCGGCGCTGGCGGGTTTCGTGTCGGCCCTGGCCCTCACGGCCGCGGCGAAGGCCGACCCCATCGCGGTGCTGGACCGCTACGGCGCCTACGTCTCGGTCGAAGGCTACGGCGCCAACGTCGTGCGCGTCACCATCGCCACCGAGAAGGACCAGGCGCTGAAGGGCCCCGGCTACGGCCTTCTGCCCGGCGCGCTGGACAACAGCGGCTTTCACCGGACCAGCGACCAGGGTGGCGACAGCTTCGCCTCCAGCGCGCTGACCCTGCATGTCGATGCGGCCAAGGCGCCGCGCGTGCCCTCCACCATGGAGAAGTACTTCGCCCCCCAGCTGCCGCCCGTCACCCTGCAGGTGAAGAACGCGCGCGGTGAGGTCGTGCTGAACATGGACGGCTGGTCCATGGCCCCGCACACCGTGGCCGGCGAGAAGACCTACCAGGTCGGCGCCAGCTTCAAGTCCCCGGCCGATGAGCACTATTACGGCATGGGGCAGAACCAGCAGTCGGTCGGCCCGCTGGACCTGCGCGGCCGCACCCTGGACTGCAAGCACTGGTATGACGCGCCCGGTGGTGAAACCGTGTGCGTGCCGGTGCTGGTCAGTTCCAAGGGCTACGCCATCGTTTGGGACAATCCTGCGGAGACGGTGCTGAACGCCGGCATCAACGGCGCCACCTCCCTCACCTCCACCGTGGGGGAGCGGGTCAGCTTCTTCGTCATCACCGGCGACACGCCCGCCGACATCTATGGCGCCTACGCCCGCCTGACCGGCAAGACGCCCATTCCACCCAAGGCTGCCTTCGGCCTGATCCAGTCCAAGGCGCGGTACGACAGCCAGGATGAAATCCTGCGGGTGGCCAAGACCTACCGGCAGAAGAAGTACCCGCTGGATATCATGGTCATCGATTGGTTCTACTGGACCCGCATGGGCCAGCTCGACATCAACCCGGCGGAGTTTCCCAATCCCGACGCCATGAACCAGGACCTGCACGCCATGGGCATGCAGTCCATCATCTCCATCTGGCCGCGTTTCGAGACCTCAGGCCGCTATTTCAACGAATTGGACGCCAAGGGCTATCTGCTGAAGGATGAGGACGGCAGAAGCGTTGACGGCCTGCCCTTCCGCTCCGACCGCACCGGCGGCCTGATCGACGTAACCAACCCCGCCGCGCGCAAGTGGTTCTGGGAACACGCCCGCGACAATGTGCTGAGCCACGGCTTCGACTATCCCTGGCTGGATGAGACGGAGCCGGATCTGGTACCCGACGGTTTCTTCTATTCCATCGGTTCCGGCGACCGGTATCACAACGTCTTCCCGCTGCTGCATGTGGAAAATGCGTCGCAAGGCCTGCGGGCTTGGCGGCCCAACCGCCGGCCGCTGATCCTGTCGCGCGCCGCCTACCTGGGTGCCCAGCGTACCGGTGCCCTGTTCTGGTCGTCGGACATCAGCCCGCAGTGGGAGGTGCTGGCCCGCCAGATCCCCACCGGCCTGAACATGACCGCCTCGGGCATCGCCTATTGGGGCAACGACATCGGCGGCTGGCAGTACCTGCCGCAAACCACCAGCTATACCGGCACCCCCCTGGTCAGCCCGGCGGGCGCGGAAGAAACGGTGGGCCAGAATCACGACTATCCGGAACTGATGGTCCGCTGGTTCCAGTACGGCACCTTCCTGCCCACCCTGCGCCTGCACGGCGACCGCAAGCACACGGAGATCTGGGCTTTCGGTCCGGAGGCAGAGGCCATCATGGCCCGCTACGACACGTTGCGCTATGCCCTGGTGCCCTACCTTTACGCCCAGGCCAAGGTCACCTACGACACCGGCGTGCCGTTCATGCGGGCCTTGTGGATGGACTTTCCCCATGACCCCGCCGTGGCGAACATCGGCACAGAATACATGTTCGGTCCGGCCTTCCTCGTGGCGCCGGTGACGGAGCCCGGACAGACGCACAAGCAGGTCTACCTGCCGGCCGGGACCGACTGGTACAATTACTGGACCAACGAGAAGCTGGCTGGCGGCCAGTGGGTGACCGTCGCGTCCCCCATCGACCAGATCCCCCTGTTCGTGCGCGCGGGTTCCATCCTGCCCCTGGGCTCCGCCGTCCAGTCGACGGCGGAAAAGCAGAAGATCGTGGCCCTGAAGGTCTATCCCGGCCGTGACGCCAGCTTCACCGTCTATGATGACGACGGCCTGAGCCTGGACTATGAGAAGGGCAAGGGCGGCGCCCTGGCCACCCTGCGCTGGGACGACAGGTCGGGCAAGCTGACGGCCGACGGCGCACGCGAGCCCTTCGCCAAGGCCCCGGCCGAACTGGTGCAGGTCATGGGCCGTTAAGCGGCATGTGACACGCGTCATTTCACACAGCAGGCGGCCGCGGCTATCGTCGCAGCCGTCTCTGCCCTAGTGGGGCTTGTTTTCATGAGGCCGGCTCAAGGAACCGCGAGGCTCGCTTGAGCATTGTCAAATTGTTGACGCCCCAACGGGGGCTTTATAGCTTCCGGGCGCAGCCTTCGCTGTCGCGTGGACGCGTGGGCGGAGGGATGGCAATGCCGGTGCTTGGGGGACGGTTGGCTTTGGTGCGCCGTGAAAAAGCAGCAGCCCAGCTGACCGGCGACGGTCTGTGGGACCGCATCCGGACCGAGGCGGAGGACGCGCTGGCCGGCGCGCCCATGCTGGCGCCGCTGTTCCTGGATTCCATCATCAACCAATCCTCGTTCGAGACGGCGCTGTTCCACCGCATCGCGGCGCGCCTGAAGAACGACGTGGTGTCCCAGCCCCTGATCGTTGATACCTTCAACCAGGCGGCAGCCGACGACACCACCCTGGCGGCGGCTTTGCGCGCCGACATCACCGCCGTGCTGGACCGCGACCCGGCGTGCGAGCGGCTGATCGAGCCCTTCCTCTATTTCAAGGGCTTCCATGCCATCCAGACCCATCGGCTGGCGCACTGGCTGTGGATCAACGGGGCGCGGGACTTCGCGCTGTACCTGCAGAGCCGCTCATCCGAGGTGTTCCAGACCGACATCCACCCGGCGGCCGCCATCGGCCAGGGCGTCTTCCTCGACCACGCCACCGGCCTGGTGGTGGGCGAGACGGCGGTGATCGAGGATGACGTGTCGTTGCTGCAGGACGTGACCCTGGGCGGCACCGGCAAGAACACGACCGATCGACATCCCAAGGTGCGCAAGGGCACGATCATCGGTGCCGGCGCCAAGATCCTGGGCAATATCGAGATCGGTGCCTATACCCGGGTAGCAGCCGGTTCCGTCGTGTTGCGGCCCACGGAACCTTATTCCACCGTCGCCGGCATCCCGGCCAAGGTGGTGAAGGTGGACGAGGCGGGGCGGCAGGCGGCCCAGCAGTTGGACCAGGTGCTGAGCGACCTCGCCTACAGCTCCTTCAACTACTCCATTTAGGTTTTAGGTTCCGCGGCAACTTTGTTGCGGGGCTTAAGCGCCACCTTGACGGGCGCGGCTAGTCGGTCAGGCTGTTTGCCCTGGCGCATGCCGCTCGACCCGTCAAGGAGCCCCCATGAGCACCCGTCCCTTCCTGCCTCCCGTGCCGGCCGCCTTCTTCGGCATCGTGCTGGGCCTGACCGGCCTGGGCGCCAGCTGGCGGGCGGCCCATGACGCCTGGGGCCTGCCTTCGGCGGTGGGTGAGGCGCTGATGGCCGCCGGCGCGGCCGTGTGGGCCGTCGTGCTGCTGCTGTACGCCGCCAAATGGATCAACCACCGCCCGGCCGCCCTGGCAGAGGTGGATCACCCCGTCCAATGCTGCTTCATCGGCCTGGCCGGCGTCGCCACCATGCTGGTCGCGGGGGGCGCCCTGCCCCATTCACGGCCCCTGGCCCTGACGCTATACGCCCTGGGCGCCGCCTTCACGCTGCTGTTCGCCGTGTGGAGGACGGGCGGGCTGTGGCAGGGCGGGCGCGACCCCGCCACCACTACCGCCGTGTTGTACCTGCCCACGGTGGCGGGCAGCTTCGTCGCCGGCATCGTGGCGGCGGCCCTGGGCTATCGCGAGGTGGGCCAGATGGCCTTCGGTGCCGGCTTCTTCGGCTGGCTGGCCATCGAATCCGTGCTGCTGCACCGCCTGCTCACCGCGCCGGCCCTGGCCCCCGCCCTGCGCCCCACCCTGGGGGTGCAACTGGCGCCGCCGGTGGTGGGTGCGGTCGCCCTGATCAGCGTGGCGCCGGATCTGCCGGCCTTCTTCCCCCGCATGCTGGTCGGCTACGGACTGTTGCAAGCCTTGGTCCTGCTACGCCTGCTTCCCTGGATTTTGAAGGAGCCGTTCACCCCGTCCTTCTGGGCTTTCACCTTCGGCGCCACCGCCCTGGCCACCACCCCGGTGCGCATGGTGGCGCGGGGCGATACCGGCGTCCTGGCGCAGCTAGCCCCGGCGCTGTTCCTGCTGGCCAATGTGGTGGTGGGCGTGGTGGCCGTCGGCACGGTCTACCGCACCCTGCAAGGCCGGCTGTTGCCGCCACCGCCCGTGCCGGCCACGCCGCGCTGAACCGTCACGGCACCCGTCTTCGTCGCCCTGCCGGGCATCGGGATCGCGAGGGAATGGACGACCTAGGGGGAAGACCGGAGCATTTGGCGCCCCGGCCTTCCTTTTCTGGTCAGAACGCCCAGCTGGCACGCAGAACGCCGGCGTGGCTCTGATAGTCGCTGCGCAGTTCGCCGCTGTATTCCAGGCGCAGGCTGATGCCGTCGCCCTTGGCCAGGGTGGCGCCCAGGCCGATGGCGACGCCATCGGCGCTGACTCGGCCGGTGGTGCTGGCGAAGCTGACGCCGCCCAGGACGCTGGTGGTCGTCACCGGACCATGCAGGTAGTCGTGCACCCACGCCACCTTCAGGTCCGGCATCAGCTTGCCGATGCCGGTGTTCAAGGCCGTATCCAGCTTGAAGCCCAATTCCTGGGTCAGGCTGTTGGTGGTCATGGCGTTGACCGCCAGATCGGCCACCCCGGCGTCGTGCTCGTTGTAGGCGTGGTTGGTCAGGCGGGCAGCCTGCAGGCTCCACTGCGGCGTCAGGGTGAAGCCGTTGCGGTCCGGCATGGCGTATCCCACCGTCACCTTGCCCAGGTACTGTTCACCGCCATAGTTGGCGTTGGCGCGGGCCCCCAGGAAGTCGATGGTCCGGCGCTGGTCGTAGTGGTTGTAGCCGAACGCCACCTGGCCCTCGACCGACAGCCGCTGCTCCGCGAAGGCCGGGCGCCAGACGCTGTACGCGGTCAGCTGGTAGCTGCCCACGCGTGTGAGGCTGCCGGCCGTCACCCCCTGCCCCACGGCGGCGCTGTTCAGCCAGCTGAACGCCAGGCCGGCCATGACCTCCGGATCGGCGTACCAATCCGCCCCCAGCACCAGGCCGGCGCTGCTGGCGCGGTAGCCCGCTGCGTCCGTGGCGTTGGCGCGCAGCGCGCCGCCGCCCAGCACCTCACCCCACAACACGCCGTTCAGCGTGCCGTCGCCGGCGGCGGCCCCCTTGCCGCCATAACTGTCCATCAGTCCCGCCACCGTCTGCTGGTGCTGGCTGATGGCCGTGGTGGTGGGGGTGACCAGGCTGGTGGTCAGCTGCGGCGTCAGCTGGTTGGGCGCCAGTTGGGCCACCGCCACCTGCTTGGCCGTGCCGGTCAGGGTGGACAGGGGCGCCAGCACCGCCGTCTGCACGGCCGCCGCGGCCGAGCCGCCGCTGGCCGCGATAATGTCCAGCGCGGCGCCGGTGCCCACCGCCGCACCACCCTGGGCCACGCCCACGGCCGTGTAGTTAGTGGTGGCTGGCGGCGTCGTGCCATCGCCCGAGGAACCGCCACCCGTGGAACCACTGCCGGACGACCCGTTGCCGGAGGAGCCATTCCCCGAGGAGCCGTTGCCTGAAGAGCCGCCGTTCGTCCCCGTGCCATCGCCGGAGCCGGTGGTGCCGGTGCTGCTGGTGTTCAGGGTCAGCACCAGCTCGGTCTTGCCGCCGCTGGTGATGGTGCTGCTGGTCACCGTGTAGCCGGCGGCGGTCAGCACCAGGTTGCTGGTGGACAGGCCGCTGCCGGCGGTGGCGATGGTGTAGCTGCCGGCGGCCAGGGAGCCGCTGGTGGCCTTCAGCGTCACGGAACCGCCCGTCAGGCTGGCGCTGCCGCTGATCACCAGATTGCCGTAGCTGCTGGTGGACGACACGCCGATCACAAGGTTGCCCGCCGTCTGGCTGTAGCTGCCGGTGATGTTGATGGCGCTGTTCACCAGCAGGGTGGCCCCGCTGTTGATGACGCTGTGGTTGCCCACGCTGATGTTGTCGTTCAACAGCAGCGTGCCGGAAACGAAGCGCAGGTTGGCCAGGTTGTTGGTGATGGTGCCCCGGTTGCCGCCCCGGCCCGTCAGGGTGCCCGGTGCCGCATCCGTTCCACCGCTGATGGCCAGGTCGTTGGCCGACAGGTTGGTGATGTCGCCCGCGATAACGCCCGTGTTCGCCAAGCCGCCCAGCGTGCCGGTGCCGGCGATGTACAGGGCCGTGGCCCCGCCCGTGGTGTTGGTCAGCGTCCCGGTGACGGCCAGGCTGGCGAGCGAGCCACCGATATAGTCGTTGGCAGCCACGGCCAGCAGATTGGTGCCGCTGACGCTGCCGCCGATGTCCAGGCCGGTGAGGCCGCTGGTGACGGTGGCGCCCGTATAGCTGGAGCCCACCCCGCCCTGGATCAGGGTGACGCTGTCGCCCACCCGGTAGTTGGCGACGGGGGCCAGGCCGGCATTGACCGCGCCGCCGGTGAAACGGGCCGCCCCGCTGACGCTCAGCGCATGACCGGACAGGGCCAGGGTGCCGGACGACTGGCTGTAATCACCGGCCACCGCCACGTTCCGGGCCAGCGACAGGTTGGCACCGGCATTGGTGACCGTATGGCCGGTGACATCGATGTCGTCACCCAGGCTGAGATCGCCGGCCGCGAACACCAGGTTGCTGCTGGCGTTGCGAATGGTGCCGCCGAGGAGGCCGCCCACCGTGCCGCCGCTGCCGCCGGTGACGGTCAGGTCACCCGCCGACAGGTTGGTGACGTTGCCGACGATGGTGCCGGTATTGGCCAGGGTGCCCAGCGTGCCGGTGGCGGCGATGTATAGCGCCGTCGCACCACCGGCGGCGTTAACGAGCGTGCCGGTGACCGCCAGGCTGGCCAGGGTGCCGCCGATGAAGTCGTTGGCGGCCACGGCCAGCAGGCTGGTGCCGCTGACGCTACCGCCGGCGTCCAGGCCGGCCACGCCGCTGGTGACCACGGCACCGGTGTAGCTGGAGCCTGCCCCACCCTGGATCAGGGTGGCGCTGTCGCCCACCAGGTAGTTGCCGGTGCCGGACAGGCCGGCATTCACCACCCCGCCGGTGACCTTGGCGGCACCGCTGACGCCCAGCACGTGGCCGTCCACCGACAGCGTGCCGCCGCTCTGGCTGAAATTGCCGGTGACACCGACATCGCCGGCCAGCGCGATGGCGGCGCCGGTGTTGGCAACCGTATGGCCGCCCACATCGATGGCGTCACCCAGGCTGATGGCGCCCGAGCCCAAGGTCAGGTTGCTCAGGCTGTTGCGGATGGTGCCGCCGGTGAAGCTGCCCACCGTGCCGTTGCCGCCGCCCACCACCACTAGGTCGTTGGCACTGTTGTTCACCACATTGCCGATAAGGGCGCCGGTGTTGGCCAGCGTGCCCAGGGAGCCGGCGGCGGCGATGTTCACCGCCGTGGCAGCGTGGATGGTGCCGCTGTTGGTCAGGGTGCCCAGAGTGCCGCCGACATAGTCGCTGACCAGCGTCAGCACCAGGTCGGTGGTGCCGCCGTTGGCGGACGTGCCCAGCGTGGCGCTGAAGCCATCGGCCGCGGCCCTCAGGCCAGTGGCCGACAGGCTGCCGCCAGCCTCGACGATGGTGTAGCTGTCGCCGGCGATCAGGTTCATGCCGTCCGTGGCCGTGACGGCCACGGTGCCGCCCGTCAGGCTGGCATTGCCGCTGACGACCAGTTCCCCCGCGCTGCCGGCGCCCAGGACAGCGGTCAACGTGCCGGCCGACTGGCTGTAATTGCCTGTGACGCTGACGATGCTGGTGAGCACGACGGACGCGCCGCTGTTCACCAGCGTGTGGCTGCCGACATTCACCGTGTCATCCAGGGCCACGGTGCCGGAGGCCAGCACCACGTTCGCGGCCGTGCTGGTGATGGTGCCGCCGGTCAGCGTGCCCGCGGCACCACCCGTGCCGCCGGTGATGACCAGGGCGGTGCCGCCGTCGTTCACCACATTGCCGATGATGGCGCCGGTGTTCGCCACCACGCCGATGGTGCCGCTGTTGTGCAGGGCGGTGGCACCGGCCAGGATGCCGCTGTTGACCAGGGTATCGATGGTGCCGTGGTTGTAGACACCCAGGTTGGCGCTGGTGATGGTGCCGGCGTTGCTCAACACGGCGATGGTGCCGTGGTTGTACACGCCTGTCGCGGAGCCGGTGATGACGCCGCCGGCATCGTTGGACAGGGTGCCCAGCGTCCCCTTGTTCAGGATGCCGGCATAGCCGCCGGCGATGCTGCCGCTGTTGGCCAGGCTGCCGATGGAGCCGTTGCTGTAGATGCCGGCATAGGTGCCGCCCGCGATGGTGCCGCTGTTCAGCAGCGTGCCGATGGCGGCGGCGTTATAGATGCCCGCCGTGCCGCCGGTCATGGCTCCGCTGTTGTCCAGCTTGCCCACGGTGCCGCCGGAATTGTACAGGGCGCCCAAGGTGGCCGCGACGGTGCCGGCATTGGCGAGCGTGCCCAGGATGCCGTCGTTGGCGATGCCATTCGCGCTGGCGCCGGTGATCAGGCCGCGGTTCACCACGGTCCCCAGCGTCCCGTGGTTGGTGGCGCCGGTGGATCCGCCGGAAATGGTGCCGGCGTTGGTCAGCCAGCCCAGCGTGCCGCCATTGGCAACGGCCACGCCATAGATGCTGCCCACCAGGGTGCCGCTGTTGGACAGGGCCGCCAGGGTACCGGCGGACGCCACCTGCACCGCCGTGACGGCGCTGACCAGGCCCATGTTCATCAGGGTGCCATAGGCGCCGCCGATATAGTCGGCATCCACCGTCAGCACCAGGTCGGTGACCGAGCCGCTGGTGACCGTGGTCAGGACGCCGTTGCGCGCCGTGACGCCGGTGGCGGTCAGGGTGCCGGCCTCCACCACGGTGTAGCGGTCGCCGGCGATGGCGTTGCTGCCCGACTGGACGGCGACCGTGCCGCCGGTCAGGCTGGCGGTGCCGCTGACCACCAGCTGGCCGGCCGCGTCGGCGCCGATGACGGCGGTCAGGGCGCCGCCCGTCTGGCTGTAGTTGCCGGCGACGTTGACGATGCTGGTCAGCAGAAGGTTGGCGCCGCTGTTCACCAGCGTGCCCGCACCCAGTTTCACCGCGTCGTTCAACAGCACGTTGCCCGACACCATCACCACGTTGGCCAGCGTGCTGGTGATGGTGCCCTGGCTGCCCGGGGCGTAGCCGGTGAAGGTGCCCACGGTGTCGAAGCTGCCGCCCGCGATGGTCAGGGCGGATGCCGAGGCGTTGAGGATGGTGCCGGCGATGGTGCCGCTGTTGGCCACCAGGCCGATGGTGCCGCCGTCGTTGTAGAGGGCGATCATGCCGCTGATGAGGCCGCTGTTGGCCACGGTTCCGATGGAGCTGGCGTTCCACACGCCGGTGATGGCGCCGGCCACCGTGCCGCTGTTGTCGATCCGGTTGATGGTGCCGCCGTAGTCGTTGGCGATCGCCGCCAGCGAAACATCGGTGATGGTGCCGCTGTTGGACAGCGTGCCGATGGTGCCGCCATCGTTGTAGACGGCGGCATAGGTGCCGCCGGCGATGGTGCCGCTGTTCCGCACCGCACCGATGGTGCCGCCGTTGTTATAGACCGCTACGATGGTGCCGGACAGGGTACCCGCGTTGTCCAGCAGGCCCAGGCTGCCCTGGTTGTCGACCGCCATGCGGGTACCCGCCAGAGTCCCGGTGTTGGACAGGGTGCCCAGGGTGCCGCCGGTGCCCACCGCCACCGCGGTGGTGGACTGGATCAGGCCGGCGGTGCCCAGGTTGCCGTAGGTACCGCCGATATAGTCGCCGCTCATGGTCAGCATCAGGCCGGTGACCGACCCGCTGGTGACGGTGGACAGGCTGCCGTTGATGCCCGCCACACCGCTGGCGGAAAGAGTGCCGGCCTCCACCACGGTGATGGTGTCGCCCGCCAGCACGTTGGCGCCGTCATGCCGGATGCCCAGGGTGCCGCCGGTCAGGCTGGCCGACCCGCTGACCACCAGACCGCCGCCGTCGGCCGCCGTCAGCAGGGTGCCGACCATCTGATGGAAATCGCCTGTGACGTTGACGATGCTGACCAGTGTGACCGAGGCGCCGGCACTGACCAGCGCGCCCGAGGCCAGGTTGACCGCGTCGTTCAGCAGTACCTTGCCCGACGCCAGCACCACGTCGCCGCCATTGGGCAGGGAGATGGTGCCCTGCGCCCCGGCATAGCCGGTCAGGGTGCCCACGGCGTTCCCACTGCCACCGATGATGGTCAGGCCGGCGCCGCCGGTATTGGCGTCGACGATATTGCCGGCGATGACGCCGCTGTTGACCAGCCGCCCCAAGCTGCCTTCGTTGTCGATGGCCCAGCTGACGGCACTGATGGTGCCGCTGTTCATCAGGGTGCCGATGCTGTCGGCGTTGTAAAGGCCCCAGTTGCCGCCGGTGATGGTGCCGGTGTTGGCCAGTGTGCCGATCGTCCCGTTGCTGAACAGGGCGGTGAAGGCGCCGCTGATCACCCCGGCGTTGGACAGCCCGCCGATGCTGCCGACATTGCGGACGCCGACATAGTTCGCGGCGATGGCGCTGTTGTTCACCAGCGTACCGATGACGCCGGCGTTGTTGACGCCCCCGCCGCCACGGATGCTGCCGCTGTTGCCCAGGCTGCCGATCGTGCCGCCGATGGTGTTGACGATGCCGTCGGATGCGGCGGCGATGGTGCCGCTGTTCAGCAGCGCGCCGATGCTGCCGCTGCTGAGCACGCCGGTACGGCCGCTGATCGTGCCGGCGTTGCTCAGCACGGCGATGGTGCCGCCGGTGTTGGCGACGGCCACCTGGGTGGCGGCGATCAGGCCGCCCGCGCCATTGACCACGCTGCCGATGCCGCCCTGGTTCAGCACGCCATAGGCGCCGCCCGACAGGGTGCCGCTGTTGGACAGGGTGCCCAGGGTACCGGTGGCGGCCACCGCCACGGCCGTGGTGGCGTTGATGGCGCCGACGTTGCCCAGGCTGCCGTAGACGGTGCCGATGTAATCGCCGCTCTGGATCAACACCAGATCCTGCAGTCCGCCGTCGGCGACGGTGCCGTAGGTGGCGTTGCCGGCCCATAGGCCGCTGGCCACCAGGGTGCCGGCCTTCACGATGGTGTGGGTATCACCCGCCAGCAGGTTGACCGCGCCGGTCAGCCCGGCCGCGGTGGCGATGCCGCCGCTGATGCTGGCCGTGCCGGTGACGACCAGGGCGCCACTGCCGGCGCCCAGCGCCAGGGTGCCGCCTGTCTGGCTGTAGTTGCCGGTGACGGTCACGCCGGTCACCGTCAGGCCGGCACCGCTGTTCACCAGTGTCTGGGTGCCCAGGCTGACCGCGTCGTTCAGCAGGATGTTGCCGGAGGCCAGGACCACACCGCCAAGGGTGCTGGTGATGGTGCCCTGCCCGCTCGCCGCATAGCCGGTGAAGGTGCCCGTGGCGGTGCCGGTGCCGCCGGTGATGGTCAGCGCCGCGGCACCGGTGTTGAGGACGTTGCCGGCGACCACGCCGCTGTTGGACAGCAGGCCGATCTGGCCGGCATTGGCGATGGCGGCGTTGGCGCCGGTGACGGTGCCGCTGTTGGCCAACGTGCCCAGGATGCCGGTGTTGTAGAGGCCGATGAGGTCGCCGGCGATGGTGCCGCGATTGGCCAGCGTCCCGATGGTGCCGCCAAAGGCGTAGACGCCCGCGGTGTGGCCGGTGATGATGCCGGCGGTGCCATTGACCAGCGTGCCGATGGTGGCGGTGTTGAGCACGCCGCCCATGCCGCTGCCGCCGATGCTGCCGCTGTTGGTCAGCAGGCCGATGGTGCCGCCGTTGCCGACACCGGCCTCACCGCCGATGGCGCCGGTATTCGACAGGGTGCCGATGATACCGCCGGTATTGTTGTAGACCGCGTTCACGCCGGACAGGGTTCCGCCGTTCGACAACGTGCCGATACTGCCGGTGCTGTACACGGCGGCGCCACCGCCGCTGATCAGGCCGGTGTTATCCAGCGAGCCGATGGTGGCGGTGTTCTTGATGGCATAGCGGGTGCTGCCGGTGGTGCCGGTGATGGTCCCGTCGTTCCGCAGCGCGCCGATGATCCCGGCGTTGATGATGCCAGACTTGCCCCCGATGCTGCCGCTGTTGGTCAGGCCGCCGAGGCTGGCGCCGTTGTCGTTGTAGATGCCGGTGGAGCCGCCCGAGACCACGCCGCCATTGACCAGGGTGCCGATCGCGCCGGCGTTCCAAACGCCGATGGCCGAGCGGCCGCCGACGCCTGCGATGGTGCCGGCGTTCTTCAGGGTGCCGATGCTGCTGCCGGCGCCCCGATTATAGACGGCGACGCTGCTGCCGGAAATGACGCCGCCGGCTTGGTTGAGCAGCGTGCCAAGGGTGCCGGCGTTGTCGACACCGCGCAGCGTGCCGGCGATGACGCCCCCGCCGCCGTTGGTCAGCAGGCCCAGGGTGGCGGAAACCGTGTTGTTGACGGCGTCCACCGTGCCCCGGATCGTGCCGCTGTTGGCCAGGGTGCCGATGGTGCCGGCGCTCCACACGCCGGTCTGGTTCACGCCGTTGATGGTGCCGCTGTTGGTCAGCGTGCCCAGGGTGCCGGTCGTGGCCACGATCACCGCCGTGGTGGCGCTGAGCTGGCCGGTGACGCCCAGGCTGCCGTAGACGGTGCCGATATAGTCGCCGGTCCGCACCAGGACCAGGTCCTGGAAGTTGCCGTCCGCGACGGTGCTGTAAGCCGCGTTGCTGGCGGTCAGACCGGTGGTGACCAGGGTGCCCGCCTCCACGATGGTGGCGCTGGCCCCAGCGAACACATTGACGGCGCCGCTGGCGGCGGGGGCGTCGGCTGCCCCCAGCAGGCCGCCGGAAATGCTGGCCGTGCCGGTGACCAGCAGGGCGCCGCTGCCGGCCCCCACCACCAGCGTGCCGCCCGTCTGGCTGTAGTTGCCGATGATGGTCACGCCCGTCACCGTCAGACCGGCACCGCTGTTGACCAGCGTCTGGGTGTTCAGGTTGACCACGTCGTTCAACAGGATATTGCCGGACGCCAGCACCACGTTGGCGATGGTGCTGGTGATGAGGCCCTGGCCGCCGGCGCGGCCCGTGAAGGTGCCCACCGTCCCGGCACCACCGCCGGTGATGGTCAGCGCGCTGGCGCTGGAGATATCGCCGGCGATGGTGCCGGCATTGGTCAGGCGGGTGATCGTGCCGGCGTTGGAGAGCGCCTTGTTGGAGCCGGTGATGCTGCCGGTGTTGACCAGGGTGCCGATGGTGCCGGTGTTGTTGATGCCGATGCTGCCGGCAATGGTGCCAGCGTTGGCCACCAGGATGAGACGGCCGGTATTGACCACACCGTTGAAGACACCGGAAATGAGGTTGTTGTTGGTCAGCGTACCGATGGTGCTGGTGTTGTAAACGCCGACATGGGCGCTGGTGATCACCCCGTTGTTGACCAGGGTACCGATGGTGCCACCGAAGACGTACACGCCGGCGCTGCCGCTGCTGGCGGCCCCGTTCGAAATGGTGCCATTGTTCACCAGGGTGCCCAGGACGCCGTTGTTCATGACGCCGCCGGCCCCACTGCCCGCCAGAAGGCCGGTATTGGTCAGCAGGGTCACCGTGCCGCCGTTGGCGACCCCCTCCCCGCCGGTGATGCTGCCCGAATTCGACAGCGTGCCGATGACGGCGCCGGTGAAGTTGTAGACGGCGTTGGAGGCATTCATGCCACCGCTGTTGGACAGGCTGCCGATGCTGCCGCCGTTGAAGACGGCCGCGTTGCCGCCCGTCACGGTGCCGCTGTTGTCCAGCCGGACTATGGTGGCGGTGTTCTTGATGGCGTAGCGGTTGCTGCCCAGGGAGCCGGTGATGGTCCCGTCGTTGCGCAGCACAGTGACCAGGCCGGCGTTGGTGATGGCGAACTTGCCGCCGATGCTGCCGCTGTTGCTGAGCGTGGTGATGCTGGCGCCGCTGCCGTTGTAGACGCCGGTGCCGTCGCTGGAGATGACGCCGCCTATGCTGTTCACGACGACGGCGATGGTGGCGGCGGTGGTGTTGCTGACCGCGTAGGTCGTGCCGGTGATCGTGCCGGCGTTCGACACCGTGCCCACCTTGCCGGTGTTGTTGAGGCCCGTCCGGCTGTCACCGGCGATGGTGGCGTTGGTCGCGTTCAGCACCGTGCCGATGCTGCCGCTGGAATAGACGCCGATCGAGCCGCCGTGGATGATACCGGCGTTGACCAGCGTGCCGATGCTGCCCAGGTTGCGGACGGCGTCGGTGCCGCCGCTGATGACACCGCCGGCGCCGTTGCTCAGAACGGTGATGGTGGCGCCGTCATCGCTGAGAATGCCGGCGGCACCGGTGGCGCTGATGGTGCCGGTGTTGATCAGCGTACCCACCACGGCTTGGCTGTACTGGTTGTAGACGGCGTTGACCGTGGCGCCGATGGCGGAAATGATGCCGCTGTTGGTCAGCGTATTGATGGTGCCATTGTTCAGCAGGGCCGCGGCGCTGCTGAGGCCGCCGCCCCCCACGTCGGAGATGACGCCCCGGTTGTCCAGGGTGCCGACCAGGCCGCCATTGTTGGTCATGCCGATCCAAGTGCCGGCGATGGTGCCGCTGTTCACCATGACGGCGATCGGCCCGCCGTTGGTGATGGCGGTACCGCCCTGGATGCGGGCGCCGACGCTGTTGACGAAGGTGTCGATGCTGCCGATGTTGGTGAAACCGGCGAAGCCGATGAGGGTGCCGCTGTTGGACAGCGTCCCGATGCCGCCGTAGTTCACCAAGGCGGGCATGGTCACGGACGAGATGGTGCCGGTGTTGGATACCGTACCGATGGTTCCGAAGTTGGCAAGGCCGCTCGCGTGGCCAAGGATGGTGCCGACGTTGAGCAGCAGGCCGATGCTGCCGATGGATGTGTTGCCCAGGGCGATGCCGCCGACAAGGCTGGTGTTCCACAGCAGCCCGTCATTTTCCAGCGTGCCGATGGACGCGCGGTTGTTCAGCAGCGTCTGGCCGGTGGAGACGATGGCGCCGGAGCTGGTGATCCGGTAGGTCGTCAGGTTGGCATTGCTCACCTGCGTGCCGGTCAGCGTGGTGGAAACGGTGGTCTGCGCCTGGGCCAGCGACGGCGCCGCCAGCGCCATGCCCACGGCCAGCAGCGAGGCGCCGGCCAGCAGGCGGCCGCGATTGCCCTGGATCGTGTCGCGCTGGAGCATAGCCTGGCCCGTATCACCATGAGTCATGGCGCCAGCACCGCCGACGTTCGCAATCCGTCCCATCATTCCCACCATCACAGATATTCACCTGCCTCGGACCACTTTGCGCGCGCAGTGAACCCGTGGCATCGCCAGTGGCGGGATAGTCTTGTTTATGGCTGCCCCCCTCAACAGAATATTATCTCCGCACAAAAATATTCTTATAATTCCGCTAGTAAAAATGAGAAATATCGCCAATTGATAGTGCTGTGTCTTTTAGCTTCCAACTAGATCCAACACAATATTATTAAATCTTACTTCTGGTGACGGAATGTGACCGCAACCTTGCGATCTTCCTCACCCCGGCTCCTGCGAAAAGGACCGATCCCTACCAGCCCTCGCCCGAATCGCATCCCCCGAAGCGGCGGGGGCCCCGTCCTGAAGCAACCGCCGGACGATCAGACGGGGAGCGTGTGTGTGTTTTGCCTGACGAGCCGCCTCCCGACGGAGATCGGTTATCCGCGGATGCGCTGTGCTCGGCCAGTGTTGCAAGGGTTCCATCGGCGTTGCCCGTAGCGCCCTTCCGGCTGAGCTGTGCTGCCGACCGGCCCTCCCAGGGCTGGCACTCCCCCCTCCCCAAGCTCAGCCGCCGGTCTCGACCCCAAAAGCAAAACCCCCGCCTGCATGAAGCGGGTAAGCGTCAGCGCAGCCCCGCCTTCCCAGGGCGTTATTGATGGGCATGCTTGCCGCTCGGCTTGAGTGGTGGACGCATGGACGACGTGACGGTGATCGGCAAGGAGGCGCTTCGAAGTGCTCATACGAGCGCTCCTGAGCTGCACGGCGAGGTTTTGGGCGGCCCGGAGCGTCGGCGGCGCTGGAGTACCGAGGAGAAGCTGCGGGTTCTGGCGCAGAGTGTGGCGCCGGGGTCGTCGCCGAGCCTGACGTGCCGCATGCACGGTATCAGCACCGGTCAGCTGTCGACGTGGCGCAAGCAGTTCCGGTCGGGTGAGTTGACGGGGTTCGTTCCGGTTTCGGTCGTTGCCGATGCGGCGTTGCCCGAACCGGCGGTCGTTCCTGAAGCGGCGGAGCAGGCCCCCATTTCCATCGGCATGATCGAGGTCGAGCTGCCGACCGGCGTGAGGCTGCGGATCACCGGTGATGTCGGCGAGGCGGCCTTGCGACGGGTTTTGGCGGCATTTTCGTGATCGGCATTCCGGGCAATGTGCGCATCTACCTGGCGTGCGGCGCGACCGACATGCGCCGCGGGTTCGACAGCCTGGCCGCCCAGGTGCAGACGATGCTGAGGCTCGATCCCCATGACGGCGCGCTTTACGCCTTCCGGGGGCGGCGTGGCGACCTGATCAAGATTCTATGGTGGGACGGCCAGGGCCTTTGCCTGTTCTCCAAGCGGCTGGAGCGCGGCCGGTTCGTCTGGCCGCAGGCCAGGGAGGGTTCGGTCGCGCTCACCGCCGCCCAGGTTTCCATGCTGCTGGAAGGGATCGATTGGCGGACGCCGGTGCGCACCTGGCAACCGGACGCAGCCTGCTGAGCGCGCTCGGTCCCATGTGGCCCCCGGCGCGTCATAGTGACTCGGGTGCTGTCCACCACCCTGCCGACGGCGGCGTTTTCGGGTAGAAT
>NZ_CP022112.1:970000-1603407 GCF_000730165.1 Nitrospirillum viridazoti CBAmc
ACTCGCTGAGGCATACGTTCCGGCAGGCGCTTCGCGGCGCCGATCTGCACGAGGAAATCGTCAACAAGGTATTCGGCCACGAAGGCAAGAGCATCGGCGCGGGCTACGGCCGGGACCTGGCCCCATCTGAGGCCAAGCTGGTGATTGAGCGGGTCAAGGCGCCGGTGGCGCTGGACCACCTGTTCATCAGCGGGGGCAGTTGATCTGGCTGTGATGCGACCAGGACCGCGCGGTAGGCACATCGCTTGGCCGGGTCCACCCGCCCACCTTGGCACCATCGTTTAGGAATTCAAGCGGCCAGGACCGAAATTCTTCGACTGAACAGCGAGCAGATATTTAGATTATCTGTTAATTCCCTGAAATCCATAAATTTTGACCATTAGTTTCGGCCATTAATCGGATTTCCGCATCAATATCATGGAATTTGCATGACACGCTCCATCATCGGTGACCTTCCTGCCTTCTTCGCTGTCGCGCGCGAATTGAATTTCAGCAAGGCTGCGAAGGTGCTCGGCGTCTCCCAATCGACCCTGAGCGCCACTATAAAACAGCTTGAAGGACGGCTGGGTGCTCGCCTGTTGGAACGCACCACTCGAAGTGTTTCATTGACCGTGGCCGGCCGACAATTGTTTCAGTCAGTGGAACCGCTCTACCGAAGAATTGATGACCGGCTAAATGCGCTCATTCCCAAGGATAATACGCCCTCAGGGACTGTCCGCCTTGCAGTCACGAGCCATATCATCCAGATGATTCTGTTGCCAAAGCTGTGCAGATTTCTGCAATTTCATCCGAATATAAGAATTGAGATGAATGTTATTTGCCTACCGATAAACGAAGTGGCACAAATGTTCCACGCTTACGTGGGTCCTCACGACCCACTACTTGATAACGCCACTACCACTCGCGTGAGCCCCGACATCCGCTTCGCGGTCGTTGGTTCTCCGTCCTATTTTGAGGCCAAACCGTTACCGTGGAAACCGCATGACCTTGAGGGGCATCGATGCATCAACATTCGTCCGGAGATTACTGGAGACATCTTGAACTGGCAGTTCAAGAAAGACGGACAGGAAGTGCAAGTCACTGTTGAAGGGCAATTGATATTCAACCAGTTCGAACACGCGCTTGAAGCAGCCATTTCGGGCTTCGGCCTCGCATATGCCCCGGAAAGGCTCGCTGCGTCTTACATTAACTCAGGTCTCGTGCATCGCGTGTTGGATGACTGGTGCGCCCCCTTGACCAGCCACTATCTATATTTTCCCAGAGGCGAGATCACTCCTGCCCTCCGTCTGCTGATCGATGCTTTAGAGTACAGCGAGTAAGGACGCAAAAGGTCCTTCTATAGCTTGAAAGCCCAACCCTGCACACGCCGCAACTAACTGCCTTTTCCCGCCCCTGCAACAAGCAGTTCCACGATGGCCACCGCTGTGGCCAGCATCTGATCATCCAGCTGCCTTGCTGCATCGGTGAGGCGGGCTACCGCCTCCGCCCGGCTCGGGTCCCCACTTTCCTCTAAGAATAGCTCTGACAACGGAACGTCCAAGCCCTTGGCCAGGAGGTCCAGCGTGTCATAGGGCAGCGACGATACCCCCCGCTCGAGATTCGAGATTGCATCCGGTGATCGGCCAATAAGCGCTGCCAGGGCCTCTTGGGAGAGGCCTCTGCGTTTGCGGATGGCCTTTATCCGCGTGGCCACGCGAGCTTTAACGTCCATTTCCGCATGATAGGCGGATTTAGCGCTTGCGGTAACCGCATAATTTGCGTTATTTATGACGCCAGGCGCAAAAAATACGCCCCCTTGAGCGACCACAAGGTTCTGTTTGGTCAAGAGCGACATCCCCCCTCTGCAAAAGACGGCGCGAAACCCTTCCGCCGCAAGGAGAAGCCATGTCTTTGGATAAGCTGAATCAACTGCGTGATGAGTATACAGCCCCGATGCCGAGCCGCCCTAAGCCGCCGATGTTGGAGAAGGCCGCCGCAAAACTCCTTCTGGAGGCGACATTTGCGGGTACGCAAGGCCTCGCACCCGCCGCTCGCCGTGGCGGCGTCGCCATCACCATCGTCGTGCCTGACGCCAGTTGGGTGGCCCCGATGGAGAGTGTGGTCGAGGACGCACTGAACGGTTTCGCCTGGCGTAAGGCTCCAACCGTTGGCGCACCGCTGAACACCCCGGCATACCCGGATATGATCGAACTGGACGACGATGACGACTTTCCTGTCGGCAGTACTGGCGATTTAGTCGACCCTCGTTTTCCCGATCTCGACGCGCCCGACCATCAAATCACCAGCATCTGGAGCGTCGCCACGCGCGACGGAACCCCGCGCAGCCCAACCATCGATCATCTGGAAACAATGGCCGCCAACCAACTCATGCGGGGGACTGGCGTCATCATCCTCGCGGCCAGCGAAGCGGATTTGCCGCCACGTCTCACGGCAGCGGCAGACTTCCGCTTGGTTGTTCCAGCGCTGACGGGCGCCATTCTGACCGAGGCGATGGCACAGCTTGCACGGCGGCCTGCGCGCACCCTATCGGATGCATTATGCGCGTTGCTGAGCGCCGCGGACCTGAAGCTGGCGGCGCGACCCGCAACATCTCCCGACGATTGGGTCGACCGGCTGGAACGGATGGCCAAAGCGCGCGTTCGCTTGCCGGCAAGCCCCCGTTTAGAGGATTTGCACGGCATGGATGAAGCGAAGGAATGGGGCGAAGCCCTGCGTCGCGACGTTGCCGCTTATCGCGCCGGTATGCTTTCCTGGCACGAGATGGACAAGGGCCTTTTGTTAGCCGGCCCGCCAGGCGTAGGGAAGACCCAATTCGCAAGCGCCCTCGCCACCAGCTGTGGCCTGCCGTTGATCACCGCGTCGTATGCCGAGTGGCAGGCCGCCGGTCATCAGGGCGATATGTTGCGGGCCATGGCTTCGACTTTCGCGGATGCCAAGCGCGCCGCACCGTGCCTGCTCTTCATCGATGAGCTGGATAGCTTCACCGCACGGCACTCGGAAAGGCCCGGCCAAAATCAGAGTTATAACCGCCAGATCACGAACGCGATGCTGGAGCACGTAGGCGGTTTGCACGGGCGGCAGGGGGTCATCATGATTGGCGCCTGCAATTACCCCGCCTTACTGGATCCCGCCCTCGTTCGAGCGGGTCGGTTTGACCGAGTGGTACACATTCCACTTCCCGATCGAGCCGCCCTGGCGGGCATCCTCCGCTATCATCTGGGGCCCGACCATCTGCCGGGTTTGGATCTGACCCGTTTCGCGGCGCAAATGGAAGGTGCCAGCGGCGCGGACTGCGAACTCCTGGTTCGTACCGCCAAGCGCCGGGCCCGGGTTGCGGGCAGGCCTATGGTCGCGGCGGACCTGGAAGCGGATCTCTACCCTGCGGATCCCAGAACGCCGGCACTCCGCCAGCTTTGTGCGGTCCATGAAGCGGGGCATGCCGTTGCCGCGGCGGTCCTTCGGCCGAGCATGCTGATCTCGGCGTCAATCCGCATCTCGGCCGGCGGGCTGGGCGGCGTGAACTACCGCATGGATGGCGAGGTTTTACGGCAGAACGACCTGTTGGACCTCATCCAGATCCATCTGGCTGGCCGGGCGGCTGAAGAACTGCTCCTCGGCGCGCCCAGCACCGGCGCGGGGGGCAACGGGGATAGCGACTTGGCCCGCGCGACCGTGCTGGCAACCCAGATGCTGACTTCCCACGGACTGGGTGATCACCTGACCTGGTTGGGGCCGGTGACGGCAGAGACCGTACCACGCCTCCTGAACTCCAATCCGCAGATTGCGGCGCAAGTGACGGCCATCGTGGACACCCAGTACGCCAAGGTGCGGGTCCTGCTCTACGCGTGGCACAGCGCGGTCGAGCATGTGGCCGGCCTCTTGCTGGCGCGGGAGGCGGCCTCCGCCACCGAGATCATCGCCATCGCCAACGCCACCCTCAATGAAACCCGGACGCGGACGCTGCAGTGATCGTCGCCCAGGCGGAACCCGCCCTCCCAGCAGGTTCCGCCGGACGCCACGGAAGGATGATCATGAAACCCTACAGTCATGCCCGTTGGCACCTCTACCGGGAGGAGGTCATCAAGTTGGACGGCGGCCGCTGCGTCCGATGCCATCGAAGCCGGGCTGACGGTGCCGTGCTGCAGGCCCATCACAAGGCCTACGTCTCAGGCCGACTGCCTTGGGAATACCCCTATGGTGACTGTGAAACCCTCTGCAAAGGCTGCCATGCGGCGGAGCACGGCATCGCAATGCCCAAGACGGGTTGGTCGCTTTTCGGGGTGGATGATCTCGGCAGCCTCTGCGGCAGCTGTGAACTCTGTGGCACCGAAATTCGATACATCTACGCCGTCGGTCACCCCTCCTGGGGCGCCATGGGGGTCGGAACGGACTGCTGCGACGCGCTCACCGCCACCACCGACGCCGGGGAGCACCACGCCAACCTTATCAAGGAGCGTGAAAAGAAAAGGCGCTTCGTCGACTCGCCCAAGTGGAAAGTCACAGTGGCAGGCGACATGGCAATGATCCGCGACCGGATACTTGTCCAAATATCACCTTACGAAGGCCATTACCGGCTTAAAATCGGTAATGTTCGGGGGGTAATGAAATACCCGACCGTCCTCGACGCGAAGATAAGAGCTTTCGAATTCATCGAATCTGGAGATGCCACCAGATTTTTGTCAAGAATAAAGAATTAAATAGCGGCGACCCCACTTGCCCTGCCATAAAATTGGGCGCTGCTTATATTGCCCTATGAACGGCAAGGGCCGGGAGGCTTCAGGCTCTCACCAACCGGCATCCACTCCTTACACTCCGCCTCTTTTCCTCTCTGGCAATTCAGGCCCGGGCCCATCCCCTTCTTCTCCGCCTGCACGGTCGATCTTAAGTCCCACCAGCAGGTCCGACGCCTCGATCTCCAACCCGCGGGCGAGATCCACCATTACCGCAAGGCTGGGATTCCATTTGCCCCGTTCCAGGTCAGACAAGTAGGGCACAGCCATATTCGCACGGCCGGCAAGCTCCTCCTGCGTCAGGCTTTTCGCCTTCCTGTGCTGCCGCAGCAATTTCCCAAACTGGATCCGGATGTCCTCAGCCATCCGGGAAAAACACGCGGTTGCAAAGGCCAAGGCCATAATATATATCTTAAGTCTGTCGATGAGGATGACGCCAAACCATAGCTCCTCCCGAACATTGGTTAGCATCCGAAGCCAGATCGCCCTTCGTCCATCCTTTCAGCTAGGTTCCCGATGCGCCTCCACTTGAACGGCCGCCCCTTCGGCCGCGCCGCCATTCTGCTGCTCTCGCTTGGTATCCTCGCCAGCTGCGGAAAAAACCCGCTCATCGGCCATTGGAAGCTGAATCTGCCTCCAACCGCCGACATGCTTGATAAGATTGCGGCCAGCGCTATCGGCGACGAAATCGAGTTCGAGCCGGGCACGATGGTTACCGGCGCCGGCGTCCCCGTGAAGGTCCAATATGACCAGCGGGACGGCCGCTGGTTCGTTACCCCGGAAGGGCAAAGCGACCAAGGTCTGCCCGTGAAGGTCGTCGGTGACGATAAGATCGAAATCGACATTGGTCATAGCAAGCCCATCCCCTACGTCCGGACGAAGTAGGGAAAGCAAGCTCACACCCACTGCTCCCCGTCCTGTGGCGCCCCCTCCGATAAGGCGTCCGCCGGAAGGGCACGCCATGAGACTTCTCCCTTTCCCTCATTAACGGATCACGACTTTGGCCAAGCTGCAGGAAGCCCGCGGGGTTCTCCGCCGCCGGGGCAATCACACCCTCACCGGCGGCTTCTGTGTCTACTCGATCGCTGAGATCGGTGATCGCATCATCACGGATCTGGGCGTGCCGAACGGTCTGGACGCCTTTCTGGATGAATGCGACGGTCAGGAACTCACGATTTGGTTCACCAAGCCGTTCGCCGACAAGAAACAGGTCCTTGCCATCAAGCTTCCCGACGGGAAGTTGTATTATTCTGTACCCGGCTGGGGAGGGATAATCTTCTTCGTGGTGCTCGCCCTTATCGGCTGCCTTTTCTTCGGCTTGGGGCTGTTACTGCTGCCGCTGATATTCGACTTGGTAGGAATGAACTTCGAAGCCGGGCAATGGGCTCGCCAGGGCGGCATTGAAATCAGGAGGTAGATCAGAAGGTAGAATGTCCGGCCAGCCCCTGGTCACACGTGCCGCATTGCATTCCTGGTCAGCGGGGCCTACCTCTAGACGCATGTCACGCCGTCGGCTTGCCTCTTCATTGATTCCAACCCGCCTGCCGGGCCACCGGTCAAGGATGGTGGTGGCATGCCTGCGCGGCGTGGTGATGGTCTTTTGCCTGCTGGCCTTCCTGGGCGGCACTACGGTCCAGGCCATGCCCCTGGACTCGCCTGCGGCCACGCCCACGATCGCGACGGCCATAGCCATGCCCGATGACTGCCCTATGGCGCAGATCGCCGGCACCCCAGCCAAGGACGGTCCCTGCCATGGCCTGAACGCCGCTTGCCTGAAGCAGATGGGCTGCCTGGGCGTCTCCCTGCTGCCGGAGCGGTCCGGCCAGCCGGGGGCACCGGCGGTCTTCAGCATGGTCCTGTTCTGGCCACCATCGACGACCTTGGCCGGCCTGTCCATCGCGCCGGAACCCTTCCCTCCCATCGCCGCGTGACCGGGGCGCCCTGAGGGCGTCCCCGCGACCTGGGGCTTTGCCCGAGGTCCGTCCGCGCCGCCGGCATCGCACGCCGGCCCCGATGCCCTTTCGGGAAGGGAAGCTTCATGACCCGATACACCCATGCCCGCACGGCCAGCGCCGTGACGGCGCTGTCCCTGTTGCTCGCCTTCAGCCCCCACGCCCAGGCCGCATCCGACCCCGACACGCCAACGCTGGGCGCTGATCTGGACGGCCTGCTGGATGCCGGCCGCCACCTGAACCCATCCCTCCAGGCCGCGGCCTTGGAGACGGCGGCCATGGATGCCGAAGCCTCCGCCGCCGATGCGCTGGAGGACCCCACCTTCCGCGTCAATTCCGATGAGGTGGACCGCACCAGCGGCCCGCGCCTCAACAAGACCTACATCACGGTGGAGCAGGAATTCCCCCTGTGGGGCAAGCGCGACCTGCGCCGCAGCGTCGCCCTGGCGGCGGTGGACGCGGCGCGGGGCCGGGAACGGGCGGTGGGCCTGGAGCTGGAGGAGCGTATCAAGGGCGCCTACGCCCTGTACGCTGCCGCCTCGGCCGCCTTGGCCATCAACGGCGATGTGGGGCACCTGGATCGCCAGATGGCCCGCAACGCCGCCGACCGCTACGCCCAGGGCCTGGGCAGCCAGGGCGACGCCCTGACGGCCACGGCCGAAGCGGCCCGCACCGAGGTGGAGGCCGCCCGCCTGATGGCCGACCGGACCGCCGCCGCCGCCCGCCTGAATACCCTGCTGGCGCGTCCGGCGGATATGCCGTTGGCCCCGCCGACCGGCGCCCGTCCCCTGCCGGCGTCCACTCCGCCCCTTCCGGTGTTGGCCGACCGGGCCCGGGCCGACAACCCCCGCCTGGCTGCCGGATTGGCGGAGGTGCGCGGCGCCGAGGAAGAACGCCGCCTGGCCGCCAAGGCCTGGTACCCCGACCTTTCCCTGGCCGTGGGTGCCATCCAGCGCGACAACGGCCCCACCGGCTATACCGCCACGGTCGGCTTCAGGATTCCCCTGCAGGCGGAGCCGAAGCGCGCCAAGGAGCGCCAAGCCGTGGCCAAGGCCAACGCCAGCCGGCAGAGCCTGGCCGCCACGGCAGCGGACATCGAGGGCGACTTGGCCGAGGCGCTGGCGGCGCTGAACGCCGCCCGCCAGCAGGCCGGCATCTATCGCGCGCAACTGCTGCCTGATCTGGGCGGCGCCCATGAAGCCGCCTTGGCTGCCTATGGCCGGGGACAGGGCAGCCTGGCCGCCGTGCTGGAGGCGGAACATCGCCTGCACCAGGCCCGGCTGGACCTGCTGCGTATCGAGGTGGAGGGTCAGAAGGCGCTTGCCGCTCTGGAACGCCTAGTGGGAGGCCCGCTATGACCCGCATCCGCGTCGCCCTGGGCCTGAGCCTGGCCTTTCTTATCGTCCCCTTGGCTCAGGGCCAAACCCCACTGGCCGCCAAGGCACCCGATGGCAAAGGCAAGGTCCTCTACTACCGCAATCCCATGGGTTTGCCCGACACCTCGCCCGTGCCCAAGAAGGACGGCATGGGCATGGACTACCTGCCGGTCTACGCCGAGGGGGCGGAGCCCGCGGGCACGGTGCGCATCGCGCCCGGCAAGCTGCAGACCCTGGGCGTCAGGACGGCCCCGGTGGAAGAGATGCCGGCTCTGGTGGGATCGGTGCAGGCCACCGGCACCATCGCGCTGGATGAGCGGCACCAGGTGGTGGTGACCACCCGGGCGGAAGGCTGGGTGGAGAACTTGGTCGTAGCCGCCACCGGCGATGCCGTCCGCCGGGGTCAGATCCTGGCCCAGCTCTACGCCCCCGACCTGCTGACGGCGGAGAAGGAATACCTGCTGGCCCTGTCCTTGGCCGCCGACGGCCATGCCGACATGGGTCATGGCCAGCCCGCCGATCTGGTGGCGGCCGCCCTGTCCCGCCTGCGCGCCCTGGACATTCCGGCGGAGGAGATCGCGCGCCTGCAACGCAGTGGCGAGGCCGCCCGCCAGATCGCGATCCGGGCGCCGGCGGATGGCGTGGTCATCGACAAGCCGGTGGTGACGGGCATGCGGGTGGCGCCGGGTGAGCCGCTGTACGGCTTGGCCGACCTGTCCACCGTCTGGCTGGTGGCGGAGGTCCCGGAACGGGAGGTGGGCCTGGTGCGGCCCGGCCAGATGGCCCACGCCACCCTGACGGCCTATCCCGGCCGCCGCTTCGACGGGGTGGTGGACTTCATCTACCCCGCCCTGTCGCGGGAGACGCGGACGGCACGGGTACGCATCATCCTGCCCAACCGCGACCGCGCCCTGCTGGCCGATATGTACGCCAGCGTGACCATAGAAACGCCGCACGCCGGCGGCGACGGCCCCACCCTGCTGGTGGTTCCGGAGTCCGCCGTCCTGGACGGCGGCGCCCGACAGACGGTGCTGCTGGACCTGGGCGACGGCCGCTTCCAGCCGCGCGCCGTCCATCTGGGCGTACGGGGCGATGGCAAGGTGGAGGTGCGCGACGGCCTGCGGAAAGGTGATCGCGTGGTGGTCGGCGCCAATTTCCTGATCGACGCGGAAAGCAACCTGAAGGCCGCCCTGGAAGCCTTCACGACCGGCCCAACCGTCCCGTCGGACAGGGGCACCTCCAACAGGGGCACCTCCAACGGGGGGGCCAAGCCATGATCGCCCGCCTCATCGACTGGTCGGCCGCCAACAAGGTGCTGGTGCTGGCGGCCACCCTGTTCATCGCCGCGCTGGGCGCCTGGTCCCTGCGGCATACGCCGCTGGATGCCCTACCCGACCTGTCCGACACGCAGGTCATCGTCTACACCGATTATCCCGGCCAGGCGCCGCAGGTGGTGGAGGACCAGGTGACCTACCCCCTGTCCACCGCCCTGCTGGCGGTGCCCCGCTCCAAGGTGGTGCGCGGCTTTTCCAACTTCGGCGTCTCCTTCGTCTATGTGGTGTTCGAGGAGGGGACGGATCTCTACTGGGCGCGCTCCCGCGTGCTGGAGTATCTGAACGTCGCGCAAAAACGGCTGCCAGCCGGCGCCACGCCCTCGCTGGGGCCGGACGCCACCGGTGTGGGCTGGGTCTACCAATATGTTGTCCAGGGTGCGGGCCGCACCCTGGCCGAACTGCGCAGCATCCAGGATTGGCTGGTCCGCTACCAACTGGCCAAGGCCGATGGCGTGGCCGAGGTGGCCGCCTTGGGCGGGTTCGAGCGCCAGTACCAGGTGGTGGTCGATCCCCGCAAGCTGCAAGCCTACGGCATTCCGCTGTCGGCGGTGTCGGACGCCGTTCGCGCCAGCAACCGCGATGTGGGCGGCCGCACGCTGGAGATGGCGGAGACCGAATACATGGTGCGCGGGCGGGGCTATCTGCGCGACGCCGGCGACCTGGAACGGGTGGTGCTGAAGGCGGATACCGCCGGGGCCGCCCCCGTGCTGCTGCGCGACGTGGCCCGGGTGGAACTGGGACCGGATGAGCGGCGCGGTATCGGCGAACTGGATGGCCAGGGTGAGGCCGTGGGGGGCATCGTGGTTAAGCGCGACGGTGCCGACGCCCTGACCACCATCGCCAGCGTCAAGCGGCGGCTGGCGGAACTGCTGCCGGCGTTGCCGGAGGGTGTGACCCTCAAGGCGGTGTACGACCGGTCCAACCTCATCGACCGGGCCATCGAGACGCTGAAACATACCTTGCTGGAGGAAAGCCTGATCGTGGCGGCGGTCTGCGTCGTCTTCCTGTTCCACGTGCGCAGCGCCCTGGTCGCCATCATCACCCTGCCCATCGGCATCCTGGCGGCCTTCGCGGTCATGCGGCCACTGGGCATCGGCGCCAACATCATGAGCCTGGGCGGCATCGCCATCGCCCTGGGCGCCATGGTGGACGCCGCCATCGTCATGATCGAGAACGCGCACAAGCATGTGGAACGGCTGGCCCCGGGTGAGCCTCGGGGCCCCGCCCTGCTGGCGGCGGCGCGCGAGGTGGGCCCGTCGCTGTTCTTCAGCCTGCTGGTCATCGTTGCCTCCTTCCTGCCGGTGTTCGCGCTGGAGGCGCAGGAGGGGCGGCTGTTCAAGCCGCTGGCCTACACCAAGACCTTCGCCATGGCCGGCGGCGCCCTGCTGTCCGTCACCCTGGTGCCGGTGTTGATGCTGTTCTTCGTGCGCGGCCGCATCGTGCCGGAGGCGCGCAACCCCCTGAACCGCGCCCTGATCGCGGCCTATCGTCCGCTGATCACGCTGGTGCTGCGCTGGCCCAAGGTGACGGTGGTGGCGGCGATCCTGGCCCTGGCCGCCACGGCCTGGCCGGTGTCCCGCCTGGGCTCGGAATTCATGCCGGACTTGAACGAGGGCACGCTGCTGTTCATGCCCGTCACCCTGCCCGGCATTTCCGTCACCAAGGCGGCGGAACTGCTGCAGACGCAGGACCGCATCCTGAAGTCGTTCCCCGAAGTGGCGTCCGTCTATGGCAAGGCGGGACGTGCCGCCTCCGCCACCGACCCCGCCCCGCTGGAGATGAGCGAAACGGTGGTATCCCTGAAGCCGCAGGCCGACTGGCGGCCGGGCCTGACCCTGGACGGCCTGGTGCGGGAGATGGACCAGGCCCTGCAATTGCCAGGGGTCAGCAACGCCTGGACCATGCCGATCAAGGCCCGTATCGACATGCTGTCCACCGGCATCCGCACGCCGGTCGGCGTCAAGGTGTTCGGGCCCGACCTGGCGGTGCTGGAGCGGCTGACGACGGCGGTGGAGACGGCGGTGCGCGGCGTGCCCGGCACCACCAGCGCCTATGCCGAGCGCCTGGGCGGGGGCCATTACCTGGAGATCACCCCCGACCGCGACCGCATCGCCCGCTATGGCCTGGGCATCGACGCGGTGCAGCAGGTGGTGGCCACGGCCCTGGGCGGGGAGACGGTGACCACGACGGTGGAGGGGCGGGAGCGGTATGGCGTCATCGTCCGCTATCCCCGCGACCTGCGGGACAGTCCCCAGGCCATTGCCACTCAGGTTCTGGTGCCACTGCCCAATGGGGCCATGGTGCCGCTGGGCGACCTGGCCAGCGTGGCCCTCACCCAAGGCCCGCCGTCCATCCGCACCGAGAACGCGCAGTTGGTTGGCTATGTCTATGTCGACATGCATGGTCGCGACGTGGGCGGTTATGTGGCGGAAGCGGCGCGTGCCGTGGCGGCCAAGGTCAGCCTGCCACCGGGTTATCGCCTCGAATGGAGCGGACAGTTCGAGTATCTACAGCGGGCCAAGGCCAAGCTGGCTTTGGTCGTCCCCGCCACGCTGGGCGTCATCTTCATTCTGCTGTACCTGAACTTCGGACGCCTGGCTGAAACCCTGATCGTCATGCTGTCGGTGCCCTTCGCCCTGGTAGGCGGCGCTTGGTTGCTGTGGGCCCTGGGCTACAACATCAGCGTCGCGGTTGCCGTGGGGTTCATCGCCCTGGCCGGCGTGGCGGCTGAGACCGGGGTGGTGATGCTGATTTACCTGGACCACGCCTGGTCGGCCACCTTGGCCCAGCGGACGCGCGAGGGCGCCCCGGCAACACCCGCCGACCTGCGCGCCGCCATCCTGGAAGGAGCGGTGGAGCGGGTGCGGCCCAAGATGATGACCGTGGTGGCCATCATGGCCGGCCTGCTGCCCATCCTGTGGAGCACGGGCACGGGTTCCGAGGTCATGCGCCGCATCGCCGTGCCCATGGTGGGCGGCATGGTCTCCTCCACCGTCCTGACCTTGCTGGTGATCCCGGCGCTGTATGCTCTGGTGAAACGGCGGGCGGCCGGGTGACGGCGGCTGGGGGCAAGGACCGCCCGCGTCCCCGGGATTCCGACCACGGCTGATCGCAGAGAGCACCCGTGGTCGGATCGCCCACCAGGCGCGCGACGAATTTACGCCCCAATAGCGTTGCGGACTATCTAGGAGCGACGGGCAAACAGCTGGCGGAACAGCTCCTCGGCGCGCCGCGCACCAACCTCCGTGAACACCACGGATTTCGTCTTGCCGATTGGATCGGAGATGAACCCCTTCGCGTGAAGCCGGTTCATCGCCTCCCAGTCGAATGTCTTCCAGGTCCGTCCCTCATCATGCAGCCCCAGGTGCAGTAGCGCCAGGACCGCCTCGTCGATGCGGTCGGTGTCGATGTCATCCATGATGCATATTCTGATCAAGCTGGCCGATGGCCGGTCGAAGCGAACGAAGCACAACATCCCCACGCCGCCGGGGGGCCCCATCCGCACTAGTTCTACTGTGTCATAAGTAGCGCATTTGATGGCAGCATGGACATCGCGGGAGTGTTTTGGCGAGAGCCCGTGCGATGGTTATGCGCATGGTGGCGATGGAGGTCGGAACGTGGCGCTCAGGCCGAGGGGGTGGAGCCCCTGGGTCTGTAAGTTTTGGGAAGGTCAGGCGCCTTGAGGCTCCTGGTTTGAGCAGAAGCTGAGGGGGGAATCGCGGCCCGTTCTCGGAGCAGGAATCCATAGGCGGCGATGCAGAGGGTGGCGTGGTGGTGGAATCCGCGCCATCCCCGGCCCTCATAGTGATCGAGGCCGAGTTCCTGCTTAAGTTCAAGATAGTCGCGCTCAATGCGCCAGCGCAGCTTGGCGGTATCGACCAAGTCCGGCAGCGCCGTCGCTTCCGGCAGGGTGGACAGCCAATATTTGGTAGGCTCTTGCTCGTCTTCCGGCCATTCGATGAGCAGCCACTCCGCCGGCCGCAGTTCGGCCCGCTCATTGTCCCGGTGGGCGGGACGGACGCGGACGGCAGCGAAGCGGGAAGTGAGCGGGGCGTTGGTGCCTTCGCGCCAGGTGACGGTGCGCCACGCTTCTGGCGCCAGGCTGGTGGCCAGTGCCTTCGCCGATGTCGGTTCATGTCCCGGAGCGCGACGCAGCAGCTTCGGTGGCCGCCCCTTGCCGCTCCAGGGCTTGGGCGGCAACGGCACCACACCGGGCGGCCAGACGGTGATGTTGGATTGGACGCCGGCGACATAGGTGAGGCCCAACGCGCTGATCCCATCCCGTAGAGCGGTGTCGTTGCCATAGCCCGCATCCATGAGCACCACCCCGGGGGGCAGTCCCGCTGCCACAGCAGCACGGGCCTGGTCCAGGGCGATGGCGGGCTTGGTCTGGAAGCTGACGGTATCGGGAACGCCAGCCTTGGCCCGTAGCGTCGGGTCGTTGGCCCAGGCTTCGGGCAGATAGAGTTGGAAAGCGACGGGAAGGCTGGCGTGGTCGGAGGCCACCGACAGCGAGACGGCGACCTGGCAATTGTCCTGCTTGCCCAACTGGCCGCAGTATTGCCGCGCCACGCCGACGGAGTGGCGGCCCTTCTTGGGCATGCCCGTGTCGTCGATGATCCAGGCTCGGATCGGTCCATGGGCTTGCAGCACCGGCAACACCAGGTCACGCACCGCGCCCAGCACCACCGCGTCATCCCAGGCCGCTTTGGCGACGAAGTGATGCAGGGACTGGTGCGCCGCCCCAACCCGGCCAGGCTCCACCCGGGCCGCCATCGGCTCCACGCTCTTGCGCTCGCCCGGAAGCATCAGCCCGGTGCAGTAAGCCCGGAATGGGGCAACTCGATCCACGTGACCCAGCGCTGAGGCCAAGTGCTCGACATAGGTCGCAAAACGGCCTTCGCCGCTGCCTTCTCCCGCAGAAAAATCCATGTCGCCCTCGAACAGAACATGAATCTCCCTTATACTTTCTACCTCATTTTATCGCTATGTTTATGACACAGTAGAACTAGGGACGTTGATCCGGCGGTCCGGACAGAACGGATCTACGGTCCTAACATCCGCAACCAGCAGGATTGTTATCACTCCGGTCACCGGCGTCAGTTCAAAATAATACGGACCGACTATGACTTCGGCTTGGTTTCGGTTTTGCGTCGTCGTTTCGCTCCCTGCATCGTACCCTTAAGGCATCGCACTTATCGAGCAGGTGTAACATGGCCGGCTACCAGTTCATCCATCTACAGACACATCCGTTGGTCCGCTCGACAATGGCTGGACCGGACGCGACACGCCCCGTCGATGAGATTATGGCCGAGGCGTTTCGATTGCCAGGCAGCTGCGAACATGTTGCTTCTCGCCAGCTACCACGCGTTCAAGGCGTCCCGATAGATGCACTCATAGATGAACTGGGGCGTCGTGTTCAGGAAGCGGGCCGCATTTCCGGCAGGGCAATCAGAAAAGACCGGAGGGTCCTTGTATCTATGGTGACTAGCCATCCGACCCCAACACATCAGATTGAAGAAGAAACGTTTGATAATTGGGCAAAATCTTCCATCAACTGGGCTCGGTCATGGGCCAAAGCACACCACCTTGACTTCTTCACTGCCGTTCATCATCGAGACGAAGCCTATCCACATTTGCATATTTATTTCCTGCCACGCCCTGATAATGGCATGAAAGCGGATAATTGCCATCCGGGAAAGGTCGCGAAAAAAATGGCGGAGGGCCAAGCCCGAAACACGGGCTTGAGCGGGAAAGACGTTACCCGAGCCGGCAACAAGGCCTACAAGGCTGCCATGGTCGAGTTCCAGGACGAATATTGGGAAAAGGTGAGCCTGGACGCCGGCCTCACGCGCACGGGGCCCCGACGGAAGCGCCTCAGTCGTGGTGACTGGCAGCGTGAAAAGGCTAGCGCGACGCGCTTGGCCCGAGCCCGCCGTGATGCGGAGGCCCTCGCTGATCGGCAAGCTGCGTTGGAGGCGAGGACGCAGGTCTTGGAGGAGCGGGAGAGCGCCCTCGATCAGCAAGTGATCCAGATGCAGGCCTGGACAGCCAGTCGGGAAGAGGCCCTCGATACGGGCTGTGTCGCGGTTAAATATGCCCTTGAAGCGTTGGCGGATCAGCTTCCGGCTGAAGTGGCCGACAACATCAAGCGGTTCTTGAACCAAGCGGAAGGCATCGTGGCGGCGGCTGCAGTGATCAACGCCATGAGTTTGCGGCGAGCCGAGGCAACGTGTGCCAGCGATAACGCCGCGTATTCTGGATTAGAAATGGATCGACGCTCTTCGTTCAATTCACTGCCAGGGCAAACGTGAGCCATCGCCTTAGCATGAGCTTCGATGGTCGATCTCGCCTGAACTGATGGTGAGCCCCTTGGGGAAAAGGGCAGCCATAATGGCGGGAGGTTATTATGGCACGGAGCCTATGGCGGCTACCCATGCGTCGGGCAAAAGTTTTGAACCGTTCCGACCTTGTTGGAACGGTTCAGAACTTGTTTGAACACTTTCAACAAAGTGCGAACAATTCGGACTTTCTCCGAAAAAGTTCGGATTGTTCCGAATTTGTCGGAATAAGTTGGAAAATGTCAGAACGCGTATGCGCGTCCACACCAACGAGCGCTGACGGCGACTCTCGGTAAGGGGATTCCCATCGGGCTGATTTCTGAATCACCAGAGCAAGCGCAGAGGAAGCTTGCTATAGGTTCGGCAGTCGCGGTTCGTTCGGATTATTCAGCAGCGGCTCTGCGCCAATTGGCCCGCCGGTGCGGCGATACCGATCAGGTTCGGCGGTTGTTGGCCTTGGCGCAGATCCTCAACGGCCGGAGCCGGGGTGAAGCGGCCAGGCAGTCGAACGGCAGTGCGGAAACCTGGGCGTTGTGAACGGCCTTCGAGGCCGGGCCGATTATGAAGACCGGACTGCGCGGACCTCCATCTTGGCTGGGGCGTCGTCCCGAGGCCGGATACGTTGAAGCAGACTGATCAAGGCTGGATCGTTAAACCACCTGTGGACGGGGCGGGCCATAAGTTCACACACAGACCACAGGATGGCGACCTCAAGGCCTTAGCCAGAGTGGACCTGCTCCTCCCGTTTGGTTCGCGTAATCTAACCTCGCCTTGGCCGATGGGCCCTACCAGAGAATTTTCCGGATCATGCAACTCGTCTGCCCATAACCGCCGAAGTTGCTGATGGCGCCTGAGGTGTCCCATGCTACTTCGACGGGCTGGTTGGTGCTCTTCGACGTCAGGAAAATGGCAAGCGCCTTTTGCGGATCCACATCCCCGCCGCTTTTAACGTAGAAATAGGAATAGGGCCCCCACACGCAGGCAGCGGGAACGCCCGTCGGCTGGCCGGAAACGCGAATCCACAGTTGGTCACCTCCTATTGATGTGAAGCCGGTCATGATGTTCTGTATGGTCATAATCGCTGATCCTTCCACGGCCTTGGCCGGCGACGTACCGACCACGACAGCAAGCGCCGCCGGAAGACAGGACAAGGCAATTTTAACAACCTTCGCAAGCATTCCCATATCCCTTTTGGAAGACACCTCTAATTTTACTTTATGGCGCAGAGAACTCAGAATTGCACGTTAAAATATTTTCGCCTTGACAATACTTCACCCTCACTCACCGTTGATAATGGCTCTGTCACGACCCACTCGCCCAGCGCCGGACGTTCCTGTCAGTGGCGGATGAATACTCCCCAGAAGTTGGAGTGCGCCCCTTGGGGTGGACAGCTTCAAGCCGCGGAATTGACCGGTGATCGGGCGTGTTGTTCCTCAAAAGCTATAGGACTGATGTAGCCCAACGCCGAATGGAGGCGGCGGGCATTGTAAACCAGATCGATGAAGCGCGGCAGATCGGCCACCACGTCGTCGAAGGTCTCGTACGCCATGGGATAAACGGCCTCGACCTTCAGGGTTTTCATGAAGCTTTCGGCCTTGGCGTTGTCGTAGGGATTGCCACGCCGGCTCATGGAACCGACCAAGCCGTTGTCCGCCAAGATCCGGCGATAGGCGGCACTGGCATATTGACTGCCACGGTCGGTGTGTTGGACGCAGCCGGCGGGTGGGCTTCGCGCGGCGATGGCGGCCTTCAGGGCTGCGATCGTAAGCCGGGTGTCGATGGAGCGGCTGATCGCATAGCCCACGACACGGCGGGACCAGGCGTCCAGGATCACGGCCACGTAGACGAAGCCGGCCATCACGGCGACATAGGTGATGTCGCCGACCCAGAGCTGATCGGGACCAGTGAGGGGCATGTCGGCCGCCCGGTTCGGGAAAATCGGCTCGTCATGGTCGCTGTCGGTCGTGGCGACGAAGCGCCGCCGGCGCCGGGGTTGCAGGTTGTGCTCGCGCATGAGCCGGCGCACCTTCTTGCTGTTGACCACCAGCCCCTGGTGGCGCAGTTCCGCGCCGACCCGCCGATAGCCGTAGCTTTCGAACTCGGCGCAGATGGCTTTCATCCGGTCCAGGATCATGGCGTCGCCGTCGGTCTCGATGGGGGCGTCATAGTAGGTGGAGCGTGCGATCCCCATCAGCCGGCAGCCTTCGGCGACGCTGATACCGACGGGCCGGCAACCACGGATGTAGTCCCGCTTTTGCTGGAGCGTCCGTGCTTCAGCGCCCCCTTTAGAAACTCGATCTCAAGCGCTTGTCGGCCGACCAGCCGTTCCAGGGCGGCGATCCGGCCTTCGTATTCCGCCAGCAGGTTCGACGCCTCAATCTCGTCGTCGAATTCCCCGGCCTCCGCCTTGGCAACCCAAACCCGGATCAGATTGCGACAGATGCCATGCCGCGTCGCCAGGCCGTGAAGGGATTCACCACCGGCATATTCGGCAACCACCTAGCGTTTGAACGCGATGCTGTGAACTCGGTGCTTCGCCATGACACTACTCCTGCAAGGCCCGACATCACCGTCAATCTTTTACCCCCGCCGTGTCCACCCCAAGGGGCGCACTCCAGTTGGACCTGCTCACCGATCTAAGTTCGCAGGTCATCGCCAGGCTGGGCCAGCCGGTGTCCGTTGTCTGCTGTTTCGAGGCCGGACGGGATGGGTTCTGGCTTCATCGGTCCCGTCTCGCCCATGGTGTCGACTGCCATGTGATCGAGCCGGCCAGCATCCTGGTCAACCGCCGCGCCAGGCGCGCCAAGACGGATCGGTTGGACACCGAGGGCATGCTCCGCCTCCTTGCCGCCTGGTCCGGTGGCGATCACCAAGTGTGCAGCATGGTTCGCGTTCCGTCACCCGAGGCGGAGGATGCTCGGCGTCCCCATCGCGAACGCGAGCATCTGGTTCAGGAACGTACCCGCTATGAGAACCGCATCCTGGCGCTGCTGGCGACCCAGGGTATCCGGCAACGGCCATCCTTGCGCACATGGGACCGCGATCTTGCAGCCTTACGGGCCGGCGACGGGCGACCGTTGCCGCCCCTGCTGGCCCGCGAACTCGACCGGTTGCGCCGGCGCCTCGTCCTGACGATGGAATTGATCCGCGAGCTTGACGGCGAACGCGATGGGGCGCTGGAGGCAGCGCCGCAGGATACGGACAACCAGAAGATCGTTACCCTGCGCCGCATCCGCGGTATCGGCGAGAATTTCGCGGCCGTGCTGGTACGCGAGGTATTGTACCGCTCCTTCGCCAACCGCAAGCAACTCGCCAGCTATGTCGGCCTGACGCCAACGCCCTTTCAGAGCGGCAGTATCGACCGTGACCGGCGGATCGGGCGGGCCGGCAATACCCGTGCCCGCACCACCCTGATCCAACTCGCCTGGCTCTGGCTGCGCTACCAGCCGGATAGCGAACTGGCCGGCTGGTTCCGCCGGCGCGTCGGGGCCCTGGAGGGACGGACACGGCGGATCGCCATCGTCGCGTTGGCGCGCAAGCTGCTGATCGCGCTCTGGCGCTACACCGAGACGAGCCAGGTGCCGGACGGCGTGGTCCTGCGCGCAGCATAAAGGATCACGTCCGGCGTCGTCGCTGGCGCGATGGAGGAAACGCGACCGTCTTCGTCAATGGTCATTCCGAACTGCCGCGTGGCAGGTGGGTCGCGTCCTACCGGGGAGTGCGCCTCGTGCATGAGGCATTGTGGCGCGGGCCAAGGACCCGGCCGTATGTAAGGTGATGCAGCCGCAGCTGCGACAAGGATTTCCCCGGCCCCATTCCTCATCAACACCCACAGCCGACAGGAGAATACAGGTGTGCGGAACCCGACTTGACAAACGAACCCTCATGTAAGGACGAGGCGCGGATCGGTCAGCAGACCGAGCTCACCCGGCGCTGGGCCAGGATTGGCACCAGGCCGTCAGCACCAAAGGATCAGCGCCGGGCCTCAGCCTGGATCTTCGGTGCGATCTGCCCGGCGGAGGGTAAAGGTGCCGGCATCGTCATGCCCCGCTGCAACAGCGCCGCGATGAACCGCCATCTCCAGGAAATCGCCGTCCACGTCGCGCCCGGCGCGCACGCCGTCCTCATCCTTGATCAGGCAGGGTGGCATCACTCGGCCGAACTCATCGTGCCGGTCAACATCACGCTCATGTCCCTGCCGCCTCGCTGTCCGGAACTCAACCCGGCCGAAAACCTTTGACAGTTCATGCGCGGCAACTGGCTCCCAAATCGCATCTTCCAGAACTATGACGACATCGTTGACCATTGCTGCCGCGCCTGGAACAAACTCGTCGAACAGCCATACCGCATCATGTCCATCGGACTTCGGCAGTAGGCCCTTGGGTCACAATCAACGCTCTTCGGTATTATAAATTAACGTGATATTAGGATATATTCTTCTGCCCTCTTCCGGTGGGGTGGGCCCCAAAATTGCGATGAGGATTCTGGCTCGGAGTTGGGTTAATTAACAATGATGAGACGATCGAAATTGAATTGCCACATGATGCAAGCAGTAATGTACTCAAAGCCTGTAAGGACTGACCTTTTCAGGAGCATGTGAATCAGAAAATTGGCTGGGGTCTGGGTGTTGCCTAGCCGATTGCTGACAAGACTCTTTGGAAATCCGCTTCTTGTGGATTAACAGAATAAAAAAGGAATTTATATTCCCTTGTTGTGTCAAATTATTCTTGGAAAACCCCTCTTGCAATTCACCAAAAAAGGAACTGGCGCTATGAAATTTAATAAAATATTCTTAATGGGTATTGCTCTTGAAATTTTGGCCGCCCCGGCCACTGCAACAGCAGGAGGATCGGATTACGGGTATGTAAAAAATGTTAGTATGGGGAACGGCGGTTATTTTTATTTTACAGTTGACAGCAATAGAATATTACCCGCCCCCTGTGCAACATCATACAATGGGCGCTGGGCCTTCAATGCTAGTACACCGGCAGGTCAAGTTCTAATGGCATCCATATTGACCGCGTACTCATCCCATATTAAAATTGCGGTTACCGGAGGTGGGTATTGCAATACGTGGCCGGATTCCGAGGACGTTGCATTTATTCAATATGAGAACAATTGAATAGAGAGCTTCGCGTAACAGCGCTGCCCCGACCATCCGCGCGCCTGACAGGCGATATCAGCGGGCGCCGTACGTCGTCGGGTATGAATTTGGGCTAGGGGTGTTGAAGAAGTCAGCTTCTTTGGCCTTTGAGGGTGACCTCGTCATCGTTGTCGTATGAGAGCTCGATCTCAAGGGTGCCGTTATCGTTAAGCTCAGCCGATCCTGAGCCGGTGACCTTATCACCTTCATCGGAACCGCCCCACCGGAAGAAGACGATGGAGCGGCCATATTGCAGATCCAGGCTGGCTTGCATGGCGCCGAGGGCCATTTCACCCTGGCCGTCGTTGCCGATGGTCAGCGTGGCGGGCCCGGCCAGGTTGAGGTAGCTGCCATCCCAGAGGTCAGCCTCAACGATCCGCCAACGCCCGAGGATTTTGCAATCCGCCGGGCCGCTCATGGCGTAACCGCCAGGAGCTTGGGCAGGCGCACCAGGTTGTAAGCGGCGGCGGTGAAGGCGAAGGCCCAATCCACCTTGGCGAGGCCACGCAGCTTGGTTCGGCGCAAGCCAGCCACCGTCTTTATCCAGCCGAAGGCCTCCTCAATGCGCTTGCGCGCCTTCAAGGATGCCGAATAGCCGGGGTGGCGGGTGGTGCGCCCATCGATGGCCGAACGCCGCCCGCTGATGTTCTGGGCAACATGCGGGCGCACAGTAAGCGGTGCGTGCGCCCCACCGGCGTAACGGTTGACGGCTCAGTTCGCGCCGCAGCAGCGCTTGTATTTCTTACCTGATCCGCAGGGGCATGGGTCGTTGCGGCTGACCTTGGCCTGACGGATGGGCGCTGGCTTTGCGGGTGGGCGTGCCGCTCTGATCTTGGCGATCTTGTGCAGGACGAGGATGGCGCGGGGGATTTGTCCGGCGGCCTCATTGAGGCGTTCGTCGATGTCCTCGGCGGGGACGAAGGCGCCGTCGTCGAGGTCGATGAAGCCGACGAAGGGGGTGATGACCGCCTCCAGCCGTTCGTCCCCGGCAAAGGCGGTCCAGCCCTCGGGCGCCAGGGCCATGGCCCGCCAGAAGCCGGAGACCCATTCCCGGACGGCCTGGTGGGTGGGCTTTTCTCCGGCGTCCAGGAAGGCGGGCCGGTAGTCGCAGACCTGCTCCGCCTCCAGCCGTTCAAGGCCAGCGTCGATCTCGCTCAGGAGGCTGTTGTAGCGGGTCATGAGCGTGCCGATCACCGCGTGGAGGTCGGCGTCGTTGTCGAAGGTGGGTTCCTCGTCGCCCCAGAGGGCGGCGATCCAGCGGCTGGGCGGGATCAGGTCGGGGGCCACCACGATGCCGGTCAGATACCCCTCCAGCGCCAGCGGCGACGGCGCGCTTTTCGGTGCCGCCGGCGAGGCGAGGAAGCCCAGCCAGGCGGTGGATGAGGAGGCGATGGTCATGCCGCGGCCCTCACCGCAGTGGCCTGCGCCTCGGCCCAGGCCCACGGCGTGAGTTCGGCCAGCCGCGCGTTGGACCATCCGTCAACCAGCCGGGTCAGCACGTCGGCCAGATAGGCTTCCGGATTCACGCCCTGCAGCTTGCAGGTTTCGATCAGCGAGGCGATCACCGCCCAGTTCTCCGCTCCGCGGTCGTGACCGGCGAAGAGCGCGTTCTTGCGATTGAGGACCAAGGGCCGGATGCTCCGTTCCACCGTGTTGGAATCAATCTCTATCCGCCCGTCGTCCAGGAAGCGGACAAGGCCGGTCCACTGGTTGAGCGCATAGCGGATCGCCTCAGCCGTCGTCGATTTGGCGGACACACGGCCGAGCTGCCGCTCCAGCCATCGTTTGAGGTCCTCGACCAGCGGCCGGCTCCGGGCCTGGCGGGCGGACCGCCGTTCTGCTGCCGTGCGGCCCCGTATCTCCGCTTCGATGGCATAAAGCCGGGCGATCCGCCGCAACGCCTCCTCGGCGATGGGTGCCGGTCCCGTCTTGGTGACGTCGAAGAACTCCCGCCGCAGATGCGCCCAGCAATGGGCGATCGCGATGCCTGCGCGGTTCGCCACCGTCTTGTAGACGATATAGCCGTCGGTCTGGATGATGCCGGCGAACCCGTCGAGCACGCCGGCGGCATGCTTGGCGCTCCGGCCGGGCGCGTAGTGATAGACCACCGCCGGCGGATCGCCGCCCCGCCAGGGCCGGTCATCCCGCGCCAGCGCCCAGAAGTAGCCGCTCTTGGTCCGGCCCCGGCCCGGATCGAGCACCGGCGCCTTGGTCTCGTCAACGAACAGCTTGCCGGAGCGCAACAGGTCGGCGCGCATCAGCCGCCAGATCGGCGTCAACTCGGCGGCGGCGTAGCCCACCCAGAAGGCCAGCGTCAAGCGGTCGATCACGATGCCCTGCCGGGCGAAGCCCTGGGCCTGCCGGTACAGGGGAACGTGATCGGCGTATTTGGTGACCAGCACGGCCGCCACCAGGCGCTCGGTCGGCAGGCCGCCCTCGATCAGGCGGGCCGGCGCCGGGGCCTGGACCACGGCGCCCGAACAGGTGCGACAGCCATAGCGGGGCCGGCGGGTCACGATCACCTGGTAGCGGGCCGGCACCACGTCCAGCCGCTCCGACCGGTCCTCGCCGATCACGTGCATGGCCCCCTGGCAGCAAGGGCAGGCCGTGCTCTCCGGCGCCACCACCACCTCGACGCGCGGCAGGTGCGGCGGCAGCGATCCCCTTGCCTTGCGGCGCTCACCGGTTCGCCGCCGCTTCAGCGCGGGATCATCCTTCTCCGCCACGGCCTCGGTCTCAGCCCGGGCCTGCTCGACATCCTCCAGCGCCAGATTGAGCTGGTCGGCATCGAGCCGCTCCGACCGGGGACCGAACTGCATGCGCTGCAGTTGGCGGATGAGGTGGCGTAACCGGTCGTTCAGGTCCTCGACCCGCTGGCGCTCCGTCCGCTCGGCCTCCAATGTCTCCGCCAGCGCCAGAACCTGGGCGCGCAAGGCCTCGACATTGGCCGGAAGGGTGTCGGGATCGATCCGCATGGCAAGAGCATTTATAGCACGGAATCAGCCACTTGGCATCGTATGCCCCAACGGTCGGGCTATCCCGCAACCTTCGGGCGCCCCTGTCGCGGGACATGCAGCCGGCTCCAGTCCAGCCCGGCCAACAGTGCCTCCATCTGGGCGCCCGACAGCCGCATCACCCCGTCGGTGATCGGCGGCCAGCGGAAGCTGCCGGCCTCCAGACGCTTCCACACCAACACCAGCCCGGTGCCATCCCAGACCAGCAGCTTCAGCCTGTCCGTGCGCTTGGAGCGGAACACGAAGACCGTCCCTGAGAACGGGTCCTGCGCCAGCACCTCCTGCACCAGCGCCGCCAAGCCGTTGGCACCGCGCCGGAAGTCCACCGGCCGCGTCGCCACCAGAACCCGGATGCCGGACGGGGGAAGTATCATCCCAGCCGTTTCAGCGTGCGCAGCACCCGCGCCAACAGGGCCGGGTCGGTATCGCGGCCGACACGGATCACCGCGCCCGCATAGGTGATCTCGATGCCCGGAGTCATTGGCGCCGCCACCCCTTCCGCGACAACGGGGGCGAACGTGACGCCAGCCGCCTTCTCGCCGCCGCGAAGCTCCCGGCGCCACGCATACAACTGGTTCCGGTGCATCCCATGGCGCCGCGCCACAGTGCTCGCCACCGCCTCCGGCTCCAAACTCTCCGCCACGATCCGCGCCTTCTCCTCCGCACTCCATCGGCGCCGACGCTCAGACCCCTCCAACACCTCCGCCGGAAACGGCGTGGGCTCATTGATTGGCAAATTAATGGGCAAACGATCCAACCGGGCCTCCTTCGACAGGCCCGATCATCGCACATCATGGGATATCGGACGACGTGGGGGCAAAATAGCGCTTACGCTAAAAGAGCCGCGACCCTGCTCCGCAGCATCAAAAATGACAGGATTTAGGATTACACCTGTGCATCACTTATGCACATTTTATCACGTAAGCCGATTAGGGCTCTGATTTAACGGGGGGATTCCGCATAGTAATTCCAGATGAGCATACGGTTCATTTACTTCTATCATGACTGCCATTGCTCCATTGACACAATATACCCCCAAAAAAACCGCCCACAGCAAGCAACGATATGAATCCAAACCCACCTCAATCAATTCACTCAATATTATAGGCCCTTAACATCGATCTCGCCAAACTCCGGAAAGGCTCAGTACTTTCATCGCTTTCATTTTCCGCCCTTCTTAACCAGTAGATTGCCCTTAATCGTGCATCATCACCTTCAAAATCTATTAGATTTGAGCCCAAAGCATACATAGCTTCAGAACTTCCATTTTCAAACGCGACCTCAAGCCAACGGACGCCAATTTCGGAATGTGGATCTTTTGTTATCAAGTGAAACTTACCCAGATGCATAGCAGCGCCGGGCGCTCCCGCCAAAGCAGCGCGCTCAAAATATTTAATCCGATTGGGCTTTATGGAGAACCCTTCATCTTCTGGAAAATATTTATTAAAAGATGGTTCATATTTCATGAATTTTTCTAAGCGAGACACAGATTTTTGATTTAACTTTATGAAATTTAAAGAATTCATTCTGTCTGGCTCACCGCACTCAGTAGAGGCCCTTTTAAGCCAATAAACGCCCCGCAATCTCGAATTAATATTTTTTGATCTAAATAGATTTAAACCCAATAAATACATAGCGTCCTTTGAGCCATTCTGATAGGCGATTTCCAGCCAGCGGACTCCCTGGTCAGGGGATTCCTTCTTCATATTAAGATAGAAGCGCCCTAGACGCATAGCGGCATCGGTCTCCCCCGACAACGCGGCCTTTTTCGATGCCTCAATCTCACTAGGCTGCATATCAAATATCTGATCGCCCGCCGATCGCATCGATTTATCTTCTTCTTTGTATTGGACCCAACCAGAAACTGCTGAGTGACCACTCATCGGCCACGCAGAAAATAGGATAGCCGCAAGAATTACCCTACTATTAATCATCATTACCTCGGCACTACTTAGATTGCGGTTGAAAGATATCGAGATGCGTATTCACGCCCCGCTTAAAATCCGCCTCCATTTGCGCAGCTCCATATGAATTATGCGAGACTATATATCCACCACTCCACAATATCCAACCGTTCTCTGAGGGAGCCTCTACTGTAACACCTAGAGAATTTGCAAGGTTCTGAGCAAAACTGGTCGCCCCTCCTTTGCCAGTTTCACATGCATACAAAATAATTTTGATGCCATTTCCTGGCTTGAATCCACCATCTCGGATTACAGCCGCCGCCTCATCAGCCGAGTAGTAAGTTCCACGCTGACTCATGACCCTCCGGGAAGAGCCATGAATACCCACAATAAAGCTGCCGTCTTGAGCTGGAACATTTCTGAAATAAGAATACTCCGCCTGGTCTTCGTTAAATAAATTCAGTTTACCAGGCTGACTCATAGCGTTTTTGGTCGCTCCCCATCCCTTGTGAGGTCCATCCGCCTTCTGGGTCAGTTGCTGGCCTGACGCCTGTGTCAGAACAGGAGCGAAGGTGTTTCCAGCTCTAATCTCAGCCTGTGAGCGGGTGTCACCCCAGGACTGCACCGACACACCGGCTGCCCTAGTGCCTCCGTCTCCACAGTCCCCATCTGACCCCCGAATGTTGGACCCCGTGCAGCTACCCGCTAGTCCCGTAGGATCAACCAGTCCTAATGGGGCGTTCCCTACATAAGCATACTGATTCAGCCCATCGGCAATCCCCGCCGGGTCCATCTGCAACCAGCGGCCTATCCCCGGCACGTAAGTGCGGTTGGGCGTCACATACAGCCCGATCTCGTCATACCGCATGCCGGCGTAGCGATACGGCGACCCCGTCTGCCCGTCCTGGGCACTCTGGCCAAATTCGTTGTAGGAGTATGTACTGATGGCTTGGCCGGCTGTGTTCAGCACGGCGATCACGCTGCCCTGGCGGTCGTGCACCACCAGCGAGCGGTTGCCACCGCCATCCACCATGCCCACCACGTCGCCGCCACCGGCTTCACCCGTGGCGGTAGACCGCACATAGCGCCGCAGCAGGTTACCGTTGACGTCGTAATCGCCCCACTCCACCCCCAGCGCCTCGAACGTCAGCGTCGTCACGCCGTTGATCTGCTTCCAGGCCCGCCCGCCCTCGGGATAATACCCCATGGTCTGTACCGTCGCCCCTTGCTGGAAGCGCGTCAGCATGTTGCGGCTGTCGTAAGCCATGGTCGTCAGACTACCCGCCGCGGTCAGGTTGCCCCGGCCGTCGTAGGTGTAGTTGTTATTGTTCACACTGGGGTAGCCATTGATGGAGTTGGCCGTGCCGTAGTTTTGCGATGCCCCTACCGTCGACAGGAAGGCGTCGTTATCGACAGCCGTGGTGATCAATTGGCCGACGACGTCATAGCCGTAGCTGTAGTTCGCCCCGCCCCCATTCCAACCGGCCCCCAGGAAGGTCAGGCGACTGGCGTTGTCGTAACCGTAGCTGTTCGTCATCACCGCGGCCCCTTGATAACCGCGCCACGTCCCTGTCTTCCGGCTCAACGTGTCATAGCCATACCCGATCCACGTGAAGCCTCCCTCGCTCACCCCGGTTACCCGCGCCAGGCCGTCATAACTCCATGTCACCGTCGACCCGTCCGGCCACCGTGCCGATGTCCGGTTCCCCGCCGCGTCATACCCGAATTGCATCGTCAGGCCGACAGGCCCCGCCCCCGGACGCGGCACATAGGTCGTCGCCGTCATCAGATGGTTCGCGCCATCATACCCCAGCGACCGGCCCGACGAGCCATCCGACGTCGTCTGCTGGCGCAGGCGGCCAATCAGGTCATACCCCAGCGTCACCGTCGGCAGGTTAGCCCGCGCCACCGTCACCAGCCGGTTGGCCGCATCATAGCTCATCGTCGCCCCGGTCCCGTCCCGCAGGTGCAGGGCCGTCTGGTTGTCGTTCGCGTCGTAATCATACCCGTCCGCCGCGTTGTCCGGATAGACCAGCCACGCCACCCGCCCGAACCCATCATAGACGTAGCTCAGCACATTGCCGCGAGGGTCCGTGATCGTCGATACCAGGCCATCGGCGTCATAGGTGTAAGCGGCGGACACCTGCTCCACCGCCGTACCAACCGCGCGGTGCTCCCGTACCTTCTGACCCGCGGCGTCATAGTCCGTCACGCTGACACGGCCCAGCGGGTCTGCCGTCCGCACCAAGCGGTCAGCCGCGTCATAGCCGTAGGTCGTCACCTGCCCCGCCGGATCCGTAACCGTCGCCTTCTGGCCTGTCGCCGTGTAGGTGGTGGAGACCGTCGACCACTGGGTATGTCCAGCGTCCTTCGCCTGACGCTCGTACAGCACCCAGCCATTGGCGTTATAGGACCATTCCGTCCGCGCACCCTCCGGCAAATCCACCGAGATGGGGCGGCCGTTGGCATCATAGGTGGTGGTGGCGGTCTTGCCCCGGGGGTCGGTCACCGTGGTCGCCTGGCCCTGGGCGTCATAGCCGAAGGTCGAGGTGATGCGCGCGGCGCCGGAATCCACGATCTCCTGCGTCGGGCTGCCATTCACGCCGTCATAGCTGAAATCCGTCAACATCCCCGTGGCGTTCTGGGTCCGCGTCATGCGGCCCAGGGTGTCGTACCAGAAAGATGTGGTGGGGCGCGTCGTCGACGTGGTGATGCCGTTGGTCGAATCCGCGATGGGCGCGCCGTACATGTTCGACAGCACGCTGGTGTTCCCGTCGTAGTTCAAGTCCGTGGCGTTGCCTCTAGCATCCACGATGTGCATGGGCTTGGCGAAGTTCGGGTGCCAATCGACATGTACATGCGTCGTGCCCAGGGATGAGCCGGGACGCGCCACCCGCCACATGTCGGTGGTGTTGTTGCGCGCGTCATAGGCGAAGGTCTGCTTGCCGCCGGCGGGATAGTCGTACTCCGTCACGCGGCCGCGGCCGTCATATAAGGCAGTCGTCGTCCGCCCCACCTCGTCAGTATAGCGGAAGGGCATGCCGTAGGTGTCGTACATCACCTCGTACCGGCCGCCGACGGGATCCGTCCGAAAGCCGCGAATGCCGTTGGCGATGCGGAAACCCCACCATCCACGGTCCCCGACCTGCAGATTTTCCGCATCCATGACCCACACCACCCGCTGCAGCGTATCATAATCGTATTGCAGGAAGGGCGTGTTGGGCGTTGCTGGGTAATAAACCTGGTCCAGAAGATAGCGATTGCCCGCATATCGGGCGTTTATTTTATAGACGTCCCAGTTTGTACCGGTGACCGTCACCGTACCGGTGCCGTCAGTGGCGCCTCGCACGATGGTGACTTGGCGGAAATCACCACCCGACAAATTATTATTGAAACCGGTATCGCCGCTGTTGGTGAAGTTGATCTGACGGCCCAGGTTGTTGGACACCGACAGCAGTTCCGGCACGCCGCGGCTGCCTGACCCGTTGTCGTAAGTCAGGTTGATGGTCACCCCTTGCGGGAAGGTCCATTTCTCCAGCCGAAATCCCTTCATGCTGGCGCAGGTGGCCTCGTCCCCCCTGTAGAGGAAGTTCCACTGGTTGAATATTTGGGTATCGGCTTGCGGACCGGTCACCCGGATCGACATGCCGGTGCTGTCCCAGCCGCGCGTCTGCGGTTGGGTCGATTGTGCGGTGACGTTCAGGCAGTCGGTGTTGCGATAGGCCACGCGATTGCCGATCACGGCGGCGGTAGCAGCAGCACCCGCGCCAGGGCTGACCCAATTGCCGTCGATCAGGTGCACGAACTGCTGGGTGCTGGTTCCCACATTGGTGGTGACGACATTGCCGGTCATTTGGCTGAGCCACCAAGCGGCGGCCAAGGGGCCGGCTACCTCGCGCTGTGCGCTGGGGCTGGCCGTATAAACGTCCTGCATGGCGGCAAAGGCGCTGATTGTGGTGGCTGCCGCGCGAAGGTCGCCATCCTGCATCATCTCTAGCGCGCTGGAGGAGATGGAGGCCATGTTGTTCCAATTGGTGGTCCACGGCGCCTGCGGCTGGGTATGGACGGTCGGTCCGAAAAGGGTGGGCGTCTTCTCACCGCCGCGCCAGATCACTTGCGCACTTAGCTGGTAAGGAAACTTGCCGCTGCCCACCGTCAGGTTGACGGGAACGGTATAAGACAGCCCACCGGACTTGAGATCCACACCCATGGCCTTGGAACGATCGACGAAGCGCGCCTTCAGCACGTCGGCCGCCTGCGAGGGATCATACTGCGCCTGGTGCTCAGCCTGGACGCCGCCGCCGCCGCCCTTGGAATTGGTCGTCGGCCCCACCAGGATGTGGGCGATCTCCACCGGGTCGCCATTGCCGTTGTAACGGGTCGCCACCAGGGCGCCGCCACGCTGCTCGCTGGGGCGATGGATGTAAGTCGTGGTGTTGCCGGTGACCTGGGGCACGAACGCACCGGCGCGGCCGCCCGGCCCGAGGAAGGCCTCCTCAGAACCCACGACCTTGAAGCCAGCATTGGTGTAATTGACGATGGCTGTGGACAAGGCGTTAGCACGTTGACTGGCCTCGGCACTTCCGATGACGACATTATAGGCACCGTGCTGGCCGGTGCTGCTGGCATAGGCTGATACCGCCTGGCCCTCCACCTTGGCCAGGGCCAAGGACTGACTGCCATTGGTGTTGTCATAATAATAGAAGCGGCGGCCGCCAACATTGGACGGATCCTCCCCGTCTGCGGGCGGCGCGTTGCCCCAGGAGAAGCGGGTGGCCGTGGAACTGGTATCCGGCAGGTCCGACACCTGGGCCACGGCGGCCGATTCCAGCGACTCCAGCGTCGCGGCGATGGCATGCAGACCGGCGCGGCGGCGCGGGGCATCCGCCGTCCTGCTGGTCAAGCTAATACCTGATTCGACATCAATACGGTCGAAATTGTCGGAGATTGAATAGTATAGCTGGTTGGTGCTCGACTGTTTGTCGTTGTCGACGACGTTGATTTGGTTGTCCGCGGCGACCACGCCGAGGGAATGATGATGGCCATAGACGGACTTGGCGATGGCCGCATGCAGAGAAGCCGCCTTGGCCGACTGCACGACCCAAGTGGCGGCTAGTTGCTCACGCACACCATCACCGGCGCTGGTGAAAAATTCGTTGCCACACGCGTCGCATCCGAAGCGGGGCACAGTGGGCACGGACTTATCCGGGCGGGAACCCCATTTGTCGAGTATGCCTTTGCTGCTGACATCGCCCCAGGCATGGACGATGGTGAAGGGCGTCAGGACCTTAACTGGGCGAGTGACCACCGCATCCATGTAAGTGCCGTAGGCGTTGCTGCTGCCATCGGCCGCGGCGGCGTAAGGATGATTGGCTGTCAAACTGATGGTGGCGTCCTGGCGGTACGCAATCTTGTCGTCGGTTGAGGTGCTGGTCGCCAACACCTGGGCGGTACCGAACTCATCCACCAGCTTCAGCGTGCCCGTGAAGTTATTGAGACTGTCCACATTGGTGCCAGGTCCGGTGAAATTGGTGTCATAGATCAGCTTGCGGCCATAGATCTCGTCCACGAACAGGGTTACGTCGGCCATCGTGACGGTACTGAGCGTACCGCTCGCCATGTTGGCGACTGGCCTGGAAATCTGCACCCGCAGGCTGGTGCGGTATTGGTCGGGAACATTGAAGGTCCAAGTATGGGTAGCTGTCGCCCCGTAGGGCAGCGAGGTCTGCCGCACCGGCCCTTCCTGGCGCACGATGATTCCGCCGCCGACCACATCCTGAATGTGCGCGCCCGGCATGGTGTTGACGGTATTCAGCAGATTCTGAGCATAAGCCTTCATGAATAAGCTGAGAGCACCACTATAAAGCTGGCGAACATAGGGGACGCCATTCGCCGACCCGGTCTCAAACGGCGTGCCCGCGCCGCCGGTTGTCGTCTGGGATAGCAACTGCCCGGGCTGCATGGCCGCCGCCCCGGCCACGTCGATACCGGACTTCCAGGAGTAGGCTTTATAGCTGGGATCGAACAGATAGGTTCCGCCGGCCACATTGGCGGAGACCCACACGTGGGCCATCTGCACGGAGGTGACGGACGCGCCACCATAGTTGCAATCGGCGTTCACGCCACCATTGATCGCGGCCGGGATGCCGCCGCTGGACAGCAATTGGCAAGCGGCATTGGCGTTGGTGATGCCCGTCCAATCATAGAACTGCTGTCCATTCAGGGTGATGGTCCCCGCCTGATAATTGGCGGTATAGCCCGACTGGCGCAGCAACTCGATCATCAGCGCCGCTTGATCGAAGGGTGTGCCAGCCCGATCCACCAAGGCGCCCATGGCCCCCTTCTGCAGGCCGTAGAGGAAGGTGGTGTCAATGTTGTTGCGGACGTAATCGTAGATCAGGTCCGGATCGTTACGCAGCGCAAGCGCCAGCTCGACAAGCTCGTTGGGCCGCGTGCCGACACCAAGACTGTTCGTCCAGCCGGTATTTGAACCGTAATACCCCTCGGCCACCGAAGGCGACAGCAAGGCCGCCGTACCGATCTTGACGGAAGGCAAAGGGTCAGCTCGGGATGGAAGTGATATTAAAGAAATCCCCGCAATAGCGGAAATTAAGACCTTGGACACGAGCGACAATTTCTTAAACATCAACGCCCCACGTTATTTTCTTTGTCTTGTTTTAATTCAAAGCATGGATAAAATTATCGCGTAAACCTTACATGCTCCGCGACCCGCCCCAAAACGACCCCGAGGGCCGCGTAAGCCTTTCAGCTTACCCCTATGATGCACGATAGCCTGCAAAGCCGCATCTTTTCAATGGCGACGAGAACATCTCACGACACTTGATATTCGATTGACGGTGCCTCCGTGGATGTGGCCATATCTAAGGGAGGCATACTGATAGGGATCACACGCGCGTCCATACATCCTTCGCACAGTTCCGTGAAGTATTTTAAACTTGACGCGCTCAATATTGAGATCAAAGGCCCCACAATGAAGCGTATTGAAAAGCAGCAAATCGCCCCCTTCCGCCTCTTGCATACATATGCGTTTGTTTTCGCCCTTTCCTGTCTGGCCATACCCGCCAGCGCCGGCTCCATCACCTATACATACGATGCGCTGGGCCGGGTGATCAAAAGCACCGCATCGAATGGCGCCACAATACAGTACAGCTATGATGCTGCGGGAAACCGCACTACCGTGTCTGCGACAGGCACGACAGAACCCACCGTAGGCAGTGCAGTCGGCAGCCCGGTGATTGTGCTGCCTTTGCTGGGTGGATTCGTCTTACCTCTTCCCAAACCCTGGTGAACAACACGACTACCGCGCCCATGGCGCAATAGTCGGCTAAGCTGGATATCTCAATGCAAATTGCTGCACGGAGCGCAACTTCTACTTAAATCTTTTAACGCAACAAGTCATTGATTGACGAAAAAAATACATTCCTTATAGTCCATGCGGGCAAAGAACAATCTATGGCGGGCCAACAAATGCTAAAGAAAGTATGCGACCGTATCGCAGCATGCGTTGCAGTGGTCGCTTCGATGATATCCGGGCCATCTTTTGCAGAACCAACAGGAACACCGGCAAATGTGACCTTGGTTCGGGTTTACGACAACGGCCAGTACTCATTCGCATTGCTCTATATTAACAATCCAGATCTATGCGGCACCGGCACGTTCACCATACCGCTGGACACTCCCGCTGGCCCGGGGATGTTGAGTATTGCTATGACCGCAATGACCACCCAAAAGCTTGTGAAAGTTGAAGTCTCCAATGTTACCGGCTGCCAAGGCCAGGGCTCGCGCCTACAGTCCATTTATCTGCTGCCATGAGCAGGATATTTATTACAAAAAATGAGTGCCATGAATGCCGCCAGGATTAGCAACGTCAATGGCGTACATGCACGTCTCTTCGACGTGAATATTTTATAATCTCCTGTGAAAAATCACCAAGCCGTTGGCGACCTACGGCCTACGCCGCATGGCCCCCCGACCGCTCCTCCCTGACCCGCTGGCGTCAGCGCATAGGCGAGGAGCGGCTGGCAGCGCTGATCTAGCCTGGATAATTCACCACCCCGATGGAGTGCGCCCCTTGGGGGACGGGGCTTGGGCTTCGACAGGAGGATGGCCCGGTGAGAAAGCTACCGGGCCGTCACTGATTTGTCCTGAATGGCTCAGGTTCGAAAGTCAGGGATTCTGATAGATGATGTATTGGACATCTTCAGAATCCCCCCAGGTATTGCACGTACCCAGCCCGAAAACCTGCACCTTCAGGTGAAGGGCAAAGGCTGTGGTGAGGGCGCTCATCAGCGCCTGCCCGCCTGGGTTGGCTGCATTAACGGCATAGCGGGCGTTGAAGGTCGCGCAGCCGGGGGCCGAGTTCCTCGCTCCATCCGACCTAAAAATGTACACGCCATTGTTCACAACGTTGACGTCCAGGATATAGCCGTAGTCAGACCAGCCAGCCTGCGCTGGCATCGGCGACAGGACACCAGCGAAGAGAATTCCTAAGAATGAAATCGCCACAACTTTTGAGATAGTCATTTAGTCGCCAACATAATGTTAGAATTGTCAGATAACGTTAAGGCCATTGTGGGGCTGACACAATTTGAAAATTAGTCGCCTATGAATAATCCCCCAAGCCTCTGATGAGCTGCGGTTTTCGTGCTGGGTCAATAATTGGATTTGCAGGAAAGCGGGGCTTGATCTCGGCTTTCCTGCGATTTGAGATCCCCTTTTGGGCGTTAAAATACGCCGTAAACGCAGATGAAAATGTCTAGCTAAGGAACATTTCGGATTTTGACAGTACCTGGCTGGGGTGCTGCCAAGCCTATTGGATTTCCCTCAATACGGATTCCGGGAAAGCGATGTACTCCGCCATACTGTCCGCAGCCATGACGCATACACCCATATTTTTATATGGGCCAAAGACGGGCGGAGCCACCGTTTAAGTGGGGCAGTTTTAACAGGCCGGAATGATTTCCTTTTGAATTTGATTAATATTTATTCAAATGCCATAGTGGCTTCGGTCTGCAAATAGAATCGTCAGGCGGAAGATCTGAAATGATCGCAGATAAAATAACAGCTAGAATTGCGGTAGTCGCCCTCGTCGCGGAACTGCTAATTTCGCCCACTGCACTGGCCTTCGACATCCAAGGCGAAGCCAAGGTGGTTGTGGTTGAACCCACCTACATGCCGGGATACGTGACGTTTCAATTAGATACCGACATCGGGCCATGCAAGGCCTACACATGGCTATATTGGTACGCAAGGGGCCCTGACCAAGCGTCCCAAAACGCCAACGTCGCCGCTGCATACTCAACTTTTCTGACTGCGGTATCAACCGGCATGACGGTTAAATTATACGGAAACAGCAGCAATTGCTCTTTTGATTTTCTGAACCTGAAACGCCCTTGATATTTGGTATAGCGATAGAATTATTCCCCACACTGACAGATTCCTGATCTTAGCTGCATCAGTAAGGGCAACTGGGCCGCTCGACCACAGGGCGCATCCATTCCAGAACCAACCATGGCGCCGGCGTAATGGTCCGCGCTCCGGGCTGTCGCGCCGGCGTGCCGCGATATAGCGCGATGGTCCGAAAAGCACCCCCGGTAGCGGTGTCGGTGGCAAGAACCCGCAGCATGGTGCCGGCGATCAGTCCGCCGCCTCCGCCAAAACCCGTCGTGGCGAACGCCTGCCCTTCCAAGGCGGCTTTTCCCCGAAACGGCGCCCGCGCATGGACGGTTCCCCAAACCTGGAGGCAAGCCCGGACCCCGCCATCCAGACCGGGCACGGTATCCAGATCATCGAGTGACCAAAGGGCCGTACGGCCGTTCATCCTCAGGTTCTTGCCATCGGCGCCGGGCGGATCCATGCCCCGCCACTGGGCAATGGCGTCCGCCGCTTCCACCGCCTGGCGCTCGGGGAAGCCCAGCCCGTGTATCGCCTCCGCCAGGTCCTTGCGGGAGAGGCCGTTCAGGTCGATGCGCCCCACCTCCGACATCACCGTGACGCCCACCATCTTGCCCTCGACGGCAACCGAACCGCCCTGGGAAGAGGACGGCGCCCTGCCGGACGCGGCGACGCCATCCAGCACCTGCCACGTGGCCAGGGCAGCCCGCTCCTCTCCACCCAGCGCCACCGACGCCGACCGCGTGAGCCGGCGCGCGGCCACCCCGTTGCCGACGACAACGGCCCCCACCGCCGTGGCGATGGCCAGCAGGAACAGCGTCAGCAACAGGGCATAGCCGCGCTGCCCCGCCCAACGGTCCCCCTCAAGATCAGCGCGGGGCGGTACCATTCGCCCCCGCGAGCGCTTCCAGCTGGTTCATGCGGGCCTTCAGGGCATCCGTCACCTCCCGGGCCTGGATCACGTTGCGCACGATCACCGGCCGCAGAAAGACCAACAGCTCAGTCCGGCCATGACTGTTCTTATCACTGCCGAACAGCTTGCCCACCACCGGGATCTCGCTGAGGTAAGGGATACCACTGCCGGACTTGCTGGAGGTGTCGCTGATCAGACCGCCCAGGGCCACCGTCTCCCCGTCCTGAATGTTGACGATGCTGCTGATCTTGCGCTGCTGGATGGTGGGGCTGTCGATGCCCGAGGTGGTCGTGGTCGCCACGCTGCTGACCTCCTGGTTCACGTCCAGCACCACGGCCCCGCTGTGGTTGATGCGGGGCGTCACCTCCAGGATCACGCCCGTGTTCTGGTACTGGATGGAGTTCACGACGGCGCTGTCGCTGGTCAGCGTGCTGGTCGCCTGCTGTACCACCACCGGCACCTCGTCACCCACCTGCAGCCGGGCCGTCTCGTTGTTCAGCACCAGCAGCCGGGGGGCGGACAGGACCTGCACATCCGTCACACTGGACAGCGCGTTCAGCACCACCTGGGTATTGGGCGTCAGGAAGGTGTAGTTGAAGTTGGGGTAGCTGGCGCCCAGCTTGGCGGCCGTGCCGTAGCCGGCGGTGCTGCTGCCCCGGTCCAGGAACCACTGCACGCCGAAATTGAGGTCGTTGTTGAGGGTGACCTCGGCGATCGTGGCCTCGATCAGCACCTGTTCCCGGGGGGAATCCAGCCGCGTCAACGCCTGCTCCAGCATGGCGTACTGGCTGGCCGTGCCGTAGATCAGCAGGGCGTTGCGCCGCTCATCGGCCACGACCTTGGCGCCTTTCAACTCTGGGATCGCTTCCCCCTCCCCTCCGCCGTCCGAACTGCCGAAACCCGCCGATGCCGGGGATGGCACTGGACTGACCGGGCTGGTGCTCAGCGCGCCGCTGGAGCCAAAGCCTGAGGAATTGCTGCCAAAGCCGCTACCACCGGCGGAAGTGCCGCCAAGACCTCCGCCCGTCAGCGAGGAATTGTTCGTCGCGCTTGCCGCGGTCGTCCGGCTTGATGAACGAGCGCTTTCGCCACTTCTGTCCGAAGAGGATGAAGAACCGCCGCCTCGGCCCATCAGGCGGTTAAGGGAGGCCGCCAGTTCCGCCGCGGATCCGTTCTGCACCTCATAGTAATGCACCATGCGGCCCCCGTCCGTGGAGGTATGGTCCAGCCTCTCCACCCACGATCCGATCGTGGCCAGGAACTCCGGCCGCTTGGCCGCGACCAGCAGCGCGTTCAGGCGCGGCAGCGGCACGAACTCCACCATGCCCTGCAGTGGCCCAGCGTTAAGCTGCAGCACCTGGCGCAGTTCCGTCTCAAGCTTGGCCGGCTCCACCGACTGGAGCGTGAACAGCGAGAACGATAGGCCGGCCAGCCAATCGACGTCGAAACTGGCGACCAGCTGGGTGAATGACTCGATTTCCCGGGCGGTGCCGCTAACGATAAAGATGTTGCGGTTGGCGTCCACCATCTGGATCAGGCCGGGCCGGGTCAGCGGCCGGACGATCTTGTCGATGTCAGCCGTGGAAATGAAGCGTACCGGCACGATGGCCGTGCTGAAGCCAGCCGCCTGCTCGGCAGCGGACAGCCGCTGGAAGGGCGCCTGGGCGGCCGCCTCGGAAACGGGCACCACCTGGTAGAAGCCATCCCCGGCGATGATGGCGAAACCTTGGGCCCGCAGGACGGTATCGATCGCGGCCAAGGCCTGGGCGCGGGGCAGAGGTCGCGTGGTGCGGATGGTGACCTGCCCCTGGACCTTGGGGTCGATCGTGTAGTTTAGGTTCAGCATGCCACCCAGGACAGCGTCCAGGACGGCGCGAACATCGGCGTTGACGAAGTTCACGTCGATGGGTTCGCCCTCGCCGCCGCCCAGACCGCGCACCGCGCCCCCTGGCCGGACGAACTCCCCGGTGCCGCTGAAGGTCTGGGCCGGCTGGCGGGGCGCCGTCGATGCCGGCGCCGTGAACAAGGTGGTGTCCGGGCCGGCTTTTGGCGTGGCGGGAGCCGACGGCAGGGGTATGCCGGTGCCCGCCTTCTCAGGTGCGCTGGAGCAGCCGGCCAGCGCTACGCCGGCCAAGAGCGAAAACGAGAGGAATCTGGGAATCATAACGTTGCTTTACCTGGGGTGCGGTGACGGCGCGAGAGGGGGCGGGGTGACAAGGGGATAGTCCTGCACCTGGTCGGCATGGCGCAGGCGAAGACTGGTCCGGGTGATGGCCTCGACTTGCCATTCCCCCAGCGCGTCGCCCGTCCTGAGACGGAAGGGTTTTTGCGCGCGCTTGTCCGTGCCGGTCGCCACCCCGCTGCTGGTCCCGGCGATGATGCCGACGACCTGCAGATCGGGGGGCTGGACCAGAGTGGACGGGGGCGGCTGCACTGGCTTCGGCGGAGGTGGCCGGCGGCCTTCAGCGAAAAGGGGGCGGCGGACAGCTTCGCCCATGTCCGCCATGGGCTGAGCCACAGCTGGCGCGGGCACGGCGCTGGCTGGTGGCAACGCCGGCACCGCCACGGCCGTCGGCCCAGCCGCGGACAAGACGCCCACCAGCGCCAGGGCGACACCCGTCGCCGCGCCAACGCCCGCCAGCACCAGGGCCGCGCGGTCAAGGTGGGGTAAGGTCGGCATAAGCGTCGATTTCCAATTCCATGCTCAAGGCCGCAGAGTCGTCAGGCGTCGCGGGGACCGGGGGGCGAAGGCGCATGTCCCGTAGCAATAGTCGCGGGCGGGCCGCTTCAAGCTGGGTCAGCGCGTTCTGGACGGCCTCAGGCGTCCCGTCGATGACGAGGCGGCTGGTCAGCCGCTGGCGGTGTGGACCGATGGCTTCCGTTGCGGTGTCGAGACTGCGCAGGGTGGCGCCGGTTGGCTGGACCGCCGTGCGTATGGCCGTTTGCGTCCCGGCGACGGTAGCGCCCTTTTGGAAGAGAGTCCCCTCATCCACCACGCGTTCCAGCTGTGCGGTCCGCCGCATCAGTTCCTCCCGCTGGGCCGCAGTTCCCCGGGCCAGGGCCAGCTGAACGGACCGGGCCTGGCGCCGCTCCATGGCGGCGGTCACGCGCTCCATCAACGGCGGCGTCAGCGCGTAAAGGGTGGCGGCGCCCAATACCAGAACCAGGACCAGGACGAACCCCGACCGCAATTGAAGCATCACTTTCATCGCGCCTCTCCCCTCGTCCCCACCGCGGAGGAATCCCCGCTTATGGGAAGGACCAGACCGAAAGCGGCTCCGTTGGGCCCGGGCGGCGCCAGGAAATGGGCCCTGGAGAAGAGGGGAACTTCCTGGAAGCGGGTGAGAACCGCCTGAGGGTCGGCCGCGCGGACCTGCAGGACCATTTCCCCGCCATGCAGGGATAGCTCCTGCAGCCAGGCGTCGTCGGGCAAGGCCCGTGCGACCTCATCCAGCAGCTGGCGGCGGGATGGCTGAACCAAGGCGTCGCTGTCACGGCTCAGCACCGCGTCCAACACCTCCGCCCTTTCCCGCAGTTGGCGCACGGCTTTGACCTCGTCCGCCAGGGTTTTGAGCTTCTGCTCCATATGCGCGGTCTGCTGGTCCAGCGTCCAGGCGGCCAGCAAGGGCGGAAGCGGCAGAACCACAGCCGCCACAGTCAAAAGCGCCAGCATGCGACCCAGACGCCGACGCAACCGCATCACATCCAAGCGCAGGAATTGCGGCTGCGGGCCGGGACCGGCCGTCGTCACGGACGCGATGCGCCCGCCCGCGTGCAAGGCCGCCGCCAGCACACTCCGCCGAACCATGGATATACGGGCGATGACGTCATTGCCCTCGCGGACCGTGACCAGATCCCAAGCCAGCAACTCAGGCTTCAGGGGCATGTATCGGTGCGCCAGCATAGCCGCCTGTTTCCAGGGGTCGATGCCGATCCCGCGCGGAATGGGCAGATCGACCGTGTAGACATCCTGGCTGTCCAGCAACAGGGTGAGCGGTCCATGTCCCGCCCGCCCCACCACGCTCATTCCCCCCGGCGCCAGTTGCACCGGTTGCGGCGACAGCCCCAGGTATCGCGCCATCGGCCGCGGCAATGCCGCGGCGACAGCCTCCGCCAAACCATCGATCATGCCGGCGGTCAACACCAGGGCGCGTCCGTGTTTCATGACGCGCTCCGCCGGCAGACATTGGCGATGGTGTCGAATTCGCAGAAAACGCCGCCCCCGAGCATCGGTGCCGCGATCATGGGTGGCCACCAGCCAGCGCCGGCCGTCTTCACATCCAACCGTACCAGGTCGGGCAGCGCGTCCTTGCGCGTCCATCGGGCCGACCAGCTGTCCTGCCGCCGATCAAAGTAAGACCAGGCGATTTGGGATGCATCCTCCACCAACGTGCCATCGGTCGCGGCAGGCGCATCGGGTCGCAGCCCCGCCACATGCAGATGCAACGCCTGGTGATCCGCAGCCCCCTCCACCGTCATGGTCACCCGATAGAGGCCGCCGCGCCCCAACCCCGGCGGCAGGGTGGTCAGCAGTTCCAGATGGGTGGCGTCAGCGGACAAGGGCATCACTTCGGCCCCCACTGCGCCGAGATCGGCGACGGGCAGGGCGTTCTGCACAACGGCGCGGGTGAAATCGTGGACGCGCTCCAAGGCAGCCGCCCCCCTTTGCAACGATCCGCTCCGGTCCGACATCCGACTCATTAGGGGCAACAGCTCGACGCCTGCCAGGGCCAACAGGCCCAACAGCGCCAGCACCACCAAGGCCTCAACCAGGGTCATTCCCCGCTGCCCCGCACTCTGGGAAAGGGTCGCGTTCATGGCGTCCTTTCTCCCGGCACACGTTTTGTGGACACGGCCAAGGTCTGGCCGCTGGGCGTCGCCACCTCCACCCGATACGTCGCTCCGCCCTCTCCAAGGGCACGGTTGTCCTTGAGCAAGAACGGCAGGCCTGTGATGGCGGGATCGGCCTTGGCCATGCTGCCGTCCGCGCCCAGGGGCAGGGCGCCACCCGCGGTCGCCACCGATTGCGCCAGCCGCAGGGCGACGGTCTCGCTCCAGGCCTGCCGGGCGGCCCAGACACCCGACCAGGCGTTATGCGCCAGCATGGCCGTGACCAGGCTGAAAATGGTCAGCGCCACCAGCATCTCCAGCAGGGTGAAGCCCCGCATCCCTTTCACGGCTGGCGCTCCTCATGCACGGTGCCCAGAGGCCAGTCCACCAGGACGGTCTTTTCCTGCCCGGCGTCCCGCAGCAGAAGCCGTCCTCCCTTGGACCAGCCGCCTGGCAGGAAACGGATAGCCTCGGGAAAGGCTGGATCCCCTCCCACGACGCGCACTTCCACCGCCGCGATGCGGCGCAGACGGACGCTGCGGGCCCCCTCCGTCAGATCCTTGAGGGAGAACTCCGTCTCGCGCCGGGAAACGAGGGCGTCGGACTGGCGGTTGCGCAGTTCCTCCTCAAGGGCGGAGACCGCCGCGTTGAGGCGCAGGCCGGGCAAGCGCTGTTGCAGCCCGAGGGAGAGCACGCTCCCGGCCAAGCCGATGATCGCAAGGACCACCAGCAGTTCCACCAATGTGAAACCGGCGTCGCGCATGCCTACCAGTTCGTGACGTCGCGGGCATCGCCCTCGCCGCCCTCCTTGTTGTCGCTGCCCCAGGAATAAAGATCGTAGGCGCCGTGTTGGCCGGGCACCTTGTAGCGATAGGCATTGCCCCAGGGATCGATCAGGGCCTGGCGCTTGCGCAGGTAGGGACCACGCCAGTTGGCGTCGCCGGCCGGCGCCGTCACCAAAGCCTCCAGCCCCTCATCGTTGGTGGGATAGCGGCCCATGTCGACGTAGAACAGGTCGACGGCGGAGACCAGGGTATTGATCTGCGCCTGCGCCGCCTCCCCCTTGGCCTTGCCCAGACGGGATACGAGGTTGGGCGCCACCAGCAGGCCCAGCAGGCCGATGATCACCAGCACCACCAGAACCTCCACCAGGGTGAAGCCCTGTTGGCCGTCCGCCGCTGGACGCCGCGTCGTTTTCTTAGATGGCAATGTCATTGAGGCTCATGATTCCCGATATGAGGGCGGCGAAAATCGTACCCACCATTCCGCCAAGAATAAGGGTCAAGGTCGGCGTCAGCAGGGAGAGCGCGCGGTCCAGCGACGCCGTCCTCTCGCGCTCCAACGCCTTGGACAAATCCAGCAGAGCTTGTGGCAGGCTGGCCGTCTGCTCCGCAAGGGCAATAAGTCTGACCAGCCGCGTCGGGAAAAGCGGTTCATTCCCGAACGCCCGGCTCAACCCCTGCCCACCCCGCACAGCGATGCGTACCCGGTCCGCGGCATCCGCCAGGGCCCGGTTCGCCATGCATCCGCCCGCCGTCGCCAAGGCGGACGCCAGCGGCACGCCCCCGGCCAGCAAGCTGGCCAGCGTGCGGGTGTAAAGCGTCAATTGGGCGTCACGCAGCAGGCGGCCGAAGGGACCAGTGGCAACCAGCGCTATACGATCGATGCGCAACCGAACCTCGGCCCGCCGATAGAGGCGGAGCAACCCCAGCAACGCGATAGCCACGACGGCCAGCACACCGGGCCCGTAATGTCCCATAAAGTCGCCGACGGAGAGGACGGCGAGCGTCGCCGTGGGCAGCTTGGCCTTGCTGCCGGCGAACAGGTCCTGGAACTGCGGCAGGACGTAGCCGGTCATCAAGGCCAGGGCGGCCAAGGTCAGCAGCGCGATCAGGGCCGGATAGATCATGGCGCTGATCAGGCGCTGCCGGAACTGGGCGCGATCCGCCTCCAGCACCGCCAGGTGCTCCAGCGCCGCGGCCAAGGAGCCACTCTGCTCCCCAGCCCCAACCAGCCCGACGAATTCCAGCGGGAAAACCTTGGGATAGCGTTCCAAGGCGCGGGCGAGGTTCTCGCCCGCCCGCACACGCTGCCGCAGATCCGCCACCAGGGTGCCGGCTGCTGGCCGTTCCATCTGGTCAGCGACCAGGCCCAGCGCCGGTTCCAGCGCGATACCGGCGGAGACCAGGTTAGCCAGGTCGCGGATGAAGGACAGGCGCTCCGCCCGCATCAACCCAGGTGCGCGGCGCCACCATCGGGAGACACCCTCCGTCTCGACCGAGATGGGCCGCAGGCCTCGCTGCAACAACTGGTCTATGGCCGCCGCCTCGCTGTCGGCGTCCAGCCCGCCGCGGCTGCGGCGGCCTTCCATGGACACGGCGCTGTACATGTATCGGGGCACTGGGTCAGTCCGCCTTGGTGACGCGCAGGATTTCCTCAGGGGTGGTGACGCCGTCCAACACCCGCTGCAGGCCGTCCTGGTACAGGGGCACCATGCCGCCGGTCGCCACCGCCGCCGCCTCGATCTCAGCCGACGACGCCCCCTGGCGGATCAAAGCCCGCACATGGTCGTTGATGGGCAGCCACTCGGCGATGGCGCAGCGGCCGCGATAGCCCGTGCCGTTGCAGGCGGGGCAGCCCACGGCGCGATAGACCGTCGTCGGGCGCGCCGGCAAGCCCAGTGACGCCGCCGCCTCGGCCGACAGGGCCTGGGGCTGGCGGCAGTGGGGGCACAGGGTGCGCACCAGGCGCTGGGCCAGCACGCCGTTGAGGGTGGAGGCCAGCAAATAGGGGTCCACCCCCATATCCATCAGGCGCGGCACCGCGCCGGCGGCGTCGTTGGTGTGCAGGGTGGACAGCACCAGGTGGCCGGTCAGGGCCGCCTGCACCGCCACCTTGGTGGTCTCGCCATCGCGCATTTCGCCCACCAGGATGACGTCGGGGTCCTGGCGCAGGAAGCTGCGCAGGGCGTGGGCGAAGGTCAGGCCGATGCCCGGCTTCACCTGGGTCTGGTTGATGCCGTCCAGCAAATATTCCACCGGATCCTCGACGGTCAGGATCTTGCGGCGGGCGGCGTCCATGCCGCGCAGGCCGGCGTAGAGGGTGGTGGTCTTGCCGCTGCCGGTGGGCCCTGTCACCAGCACGATGCCGTGGGGGCGGTCCAGCTCGGCCGCCAGCGGGTCCGCCACCCAGGCCGGCAGGCCCAGGCTGTCCAGCCGGCCGCCGGCGGTCTGCTGGTCCAGGATGCGCATCACCACATCCTCGCCATGCACGGTCGGGGTGGTGGAGACGCGGAAGTCGATCTCGCGGCCCTGCAGGGTCTGGCGGATGCGGCCGTCCTGGGGCAGGCGCCGCTCGCCGATGTCCAGGCCGGCCATGACCTTGACGCGGGTGATGAAGCCGGCGGCCACGCGCCGGGGCAGCACCTCGGCCTCGCGCAGGATGCCGTCGACGCGGTGGCGGACGACCAGGCGGTCGGCCATGGGCTCGACATGGATGTCGGTGGCGCCGGCGGCCAGCGCCGCCTGGATGGCGTTGCCCACCAGGCGCACCACCGGCCCCTCGCTGGCCAGGTCCCGCAGGCGCTCGGCGTCGCCCTCCAGCAGGTCGGGTATCTCGTACTGGTTGGCGGCGGCGGGTGCGGCCTCATCCAGCCGGTCCAGGGCCGCGGCGATGGCGGTTCCGGTCATGATCACGGGCCGCACCGGGCGGCCGGCCAGGAAAGCGGCGGCCTTCAACGCCTGGCTATCCAGTGGGTCGGCCACGGCGAACACGGCCTGGGTGCCGTCGCCAGGGGCGCCGCCCGCGGTCAGGGGCAGCATCAGCTTGGTCTTCAGGAAGGACAGGTTGGCCGTTTCCATCATCACCGGCGCCTCGGGCAAATGGTCGGCCGGCCACAGCGCCAGGCCCAGGGCCTGGGCGTACGCCCCCGCCATATGCTCTTCCGACACCAGACCCAAATCCACCAGCCGGCGGTCCACCCGGCCACCCGCCGCCTGCGCACGCGCCACCGCGCCGTTGGCCAGCTGGCCCTGTGCCGCCAGCGCGGACAGGACGCGGGTCAAGCCATCTATGGATGGCGAGCGGAAGTTTGTGACAGGTTCAGCGGTAGGTGCCAGCATGGGTTAGATCGAATGGCGAGAGAACAGAGTGCGGTATTATCGCCAGATTGTATATCAATACCACCAGAAGGAACTACCCAAACCAGCTAGGCTGCGGCGATCTTCATAGCGTCTACCCAACGTCCGCCTCACCGAGCCCCCAGCGCTATGAGTGGCAGCATCGGCCGGGCCACCCTCGCTATCCTCACCGCCTGCCATGGCATCGTAGACGCCATGATGCGCTTGCCGCAGGCAGCAACGTGGCATACAGTCGTGACACACGCCGATCCACAAGATCTGGCGTCCTAATAACCAAGACGATCAATCTCTTGGGCCTCCGTCGGCGAAACCTCCCCTAGGGGACGCCATACTTCGTAACAGGGGCAAAACCCCGGGCGCGTCAAACTGGCTCGGCGTGCGTGAAGGTTGTTTCGCGGCCCGGCTTTTTCTGATTCTGTGGGGTGATGTCTCCGCCCCCCGATCTTGACGCGCTGTCTGTTGCCGACCTGAAGGCGCTGGTTGTCTCGCTCTTGGGCGAGGTTGGGGCGCTGAAGCAGGTTGTGTTGGAACAACGGGCTGAGATCGCGCGGCTGAAGGGCTTGAAGGGCCCCCCCTCGATCAAGCCGAGCGGGATGGAGCAGGCGGCCGGTCCGAAGCCGCGTGCTGGCGGCGGTAAACGCCCGGGCCGAGGTGCCAAACGGACGCGGGTGGCGATCGAGGACCGGGTGGTCCCCCTGGCGGCGCCGGCCGGGTCGCGTTTCAAGGGGTACGAGAGTTTCTTTGTTCAGGACTTGGAACTGCGGCCGGTGGCGATCCGGTTCCAGCGCGAGCGGTGGCTGACACCCGACGGGCGCACAGTGGTGGCGCCGCTGCCGGCTGGGATCGACGGTCATTTTGGTCCGGCGCTGCGCCGCTTCGTGCTGATGCAGTACCATCAGGGGCAGGTGACCATCCCCCGGCTGACGACACTGCTGGACGCGATCGGCATCGCCGTTTCCAAGCGGCAGGTGGTGCGGCTGCTGATCGATCGCCATGACCGCTTCCGGAATGAGGCGCAGGACGTGTTGCGCGCCGGCCTGGCCGCCGCTTCCTGGATCACGGTGGATGACACCGGGGCGCGGCACCAGGGCCGCAACGGTGTCTGCACCCACATCGGCAACGACCGTTTCGCCTGGTTCGCCACCACCGGCTCCAAGAGCCGGCTCAACTTCCTGGGCCTGCTGCGGGCCGGCCGGGAAGACTATGTGATCAACGACGAGGGCCTGGCCTATATGCGCCGCCGGGCGCTGGCCGGCCCGGTCGTCCGCCTGCTGGCGGATCACCCGGACAAGCGCTTCGCCGACGAGGCGGCCTGGCGGGCCCATCTCGACCGGCTGGGCATCACCTCTCTCAAGGTCTCGCCCGATCCGGTGCTGGTCGCCACCGAGGGCGCGCTCTGGGGCAGCGTCAGGGCGCAGGACCTGCTGGCCGACACCGTCATCGTCAGCGACGACGCCGGCCAGTTCCACGTCGGGCGCCATGCCTTGTGCTGGGTCCATGCCGAGCGCCTGGTCCACACGCTCGACACCTTCACCGATCATCATCGCGCCGCCCAGCAGCGCATCCGCAGCCTGATCTGGTGGTTCTACGCCGACCTCAAGGCCTATCGCCACGATCCCACGCCGGCGCGAAAGGCCGCCTTGCGTGCCCGCTTCGACCGCATCTTCAAACGCAAGACCGGCTTCGCCACCCTCGACAGGCTGCTCGCCCGCCTCCACGCCAACAAGCCGGAATTGCTGATGGTCCTCGACCAGCCCGATATCCCGCTTCACACCAACGGCTCGGAAAACGACATCCGCTGCCAGGTCACCAAGCGCAAGATCAGCGGCGGCACCCGCAGCGACGCAGGCCGGCAATGCCGCGACGCCTTCCTCGGCCTGGCCAAGACATGCGCAAAACTCGGGCTCTCCTTCTGGGACTATCTCGGCAACAGGCTCGCGGTCCCCCAAACCGTCGACATCCCCAGGCTCCCTGCGCTCGTCGCCAAACCAGTCTGACAATCAGCAGGCCGCCCGGGGTTTTGCCCCTGTTACGGCACCGACCAGTAACCCGTTGGTATCCGTGATGATATGGCGCTTGCGGCCCTTCACCTTCTTGCCCGCGTCATACCCACGCACGCCACCGGCTTCCGTGGTCTTGGCCGACTGGCTGTCGATGACGCCGGCGCTGGGACTGGCCTCGCGGCCCATCCTTTCCCGCGTACGCATCAGCAATAAATGGTTCAGCCGCTTCCACGTCCCATCGTTCCGCCAGGCGTAGAAGTAACGCTGCACCGTTGTCCGCGGCGGAAAGCTGTCCGGTAGCATCCGCCCTCCAGCACGCAGAAAATCGCCTCCACCACCGACCGCAGCTCTACCTCTCGCGGCCGGCCCCGCCGGTACGCGCCAGGAAGCGCTGGGCACAGGACATCCCATTCTTCGTTCGTCAGATCGCTTGCATACTTCAGATGATCCCGCCGATACTGGCGACGGGTGATATCAGTCCACATAATCTTGGGATCCATTCTCGTCTTCGCAAACAGAACGAATCACAAGCGACTGATATCACTCAACTTATTTATGGGCCAGGCTCTTAGGCACGGCACAGATCGCCGCACTGATCGTCCGCGGACGAGCTCTATCTCACTCCCCATTGTCGATGGCGGCAGTGATGTGATCCCAGCCAGCTAAGGCGATTTCCGCGACAGCCTCAAGCTCAGCGCGATCCGCTCCATCGCGGGCGCGAATGGCCATCCCGCTTTGTACTGTCTGCACGAGCCTCGCCAGCTTGGTTGTGTCTACCGTTGCCTGGAGATCCCCGTCGCGTTTTGCTTTTTCGAAGCGGGCCTTGAGAAGATCGAAGCCACCCGCGCGAGTGGTTCGCATGAGCTCACCGAGTTCGGCATGTCCTTCGCTGCCCACCGTGGCGAGCGTCGCCATGCAGCCATGCGGCAAATCGCAGCCACCACCCGTCATGGCGATGGCGGAATCCTGAAGGAACGCCAGCGCCGCTTTTCTCGCGGTCGCCGCCTTCCGGAAACGGGTCCAGACCAGTCCCTCATAGGTCGTGCAATAGTATTCGAGCGCTTCGGCGTAGAGCGCGTCCTTTGAACCAAAGGCCGCGTAGAGGCTCTTCGTCCCGATCCCCATTGCCTCCGTCAGATCGGCGATCGAGGTCGCCTCGTATCCCCTGATCCAAAACAGTCGCATCGCAGCGGCGAGCGCTGCCTGGCGATCGAATTCCCTCGGCCGACCCCGTGCGGGGCGGGTCGGCGCCGGCCCGGCTAGAGGCGCTGGAAGATCTTTGTGCATCAATCACTGCATAAATCAGTTGACCATGAGCCGCAATGGGCATACCGATTTATACATCAACCGCTGCATAAAGGAAGCGATCATGGATTTGCTTGGAAAGCGCGCCATAGTGAACGGTGGCTCACGTGGGATAGGGGCCGCGATTGCGATAGCGCTCGCCGAGAATGGCGCCGATGTCGCCTTCACCTATCACCGCTCAGCGGATCGGGCCGCGACAGTGGTTCGGGCAATCGAGGAGAAAGGCCGCCGCGGGATTGCTATTCAGGCGGACAGCGCCGATCCGGACGCTATAAGCCGGGCCGTAACCGAGACGGTCGACACACTTGGCGGGCTCGATATTCTGGTCAACAGCGCGGGCGTCGGAACGGCTGGGATGACGGCGGACCTGTCCCTGGCCGATTTGCAAACCATGCTCGACGTCAATGTTCGCGCACCAGTTCTGTTCGCCCAGGCAGCGATACCGCACCTCTCATCTGGAGGCCGGATCATCTCCATCGGCTCTTCATTGGCCGAGCGTGTCCCATTCCCGGGGGTAACGGCGTACGCAATGTCGAAGTCGGCACTTCTGTCGTTCACTCGAGGCCTTTCGCGCGAACTCGGCCCACAAGGTATTACTGTGAACCTCGTTTTGCCGGGTTCAACCGACACAGAAATGAACCCGGCCGATGGCGACAACGCCGATTATCAGCGGAGTTTCACGTCGCTGGGTCGATTTGGCGAGCCTCGTGAAATCGCCAGCGCCGTCTCGTTCCTTGCCGGTCCCGCTGCAAGTCTGATTACGGGGGCGATCCTCAATGTGGACGCCGGCTTCAGCGCCTGAGTTCATTTCCACCGCCGTCGCCGTGCTGAACCCCGCCTTGGCCGCCGCCGCGGTCACCGGGATCGTCTGCCGCAACTTCATGAATGGCTTTATCTAATGGTCGTTGACGCGCCGGCTCGACAACACGTCGCTCTCCTCCTGTTTATCGCGCGACATGTCGTTGCGTCGCTGACTATGCCGACCAAGATTCCGAGGGGAATGTCTTTGGCGAACAGCCCGATGGCCAGGCCGTGACGCTCGGGCCAGGTTTTGCGCGCGATCAGCGTATGGCCGGCAAGTACCGCCCTTCGAACGCGACGCCGAAGAGCATGCCGGAGCCTCAGAAATTGCCCAATCCTGCAGATGGCGATACGTTGTCAGTTGAGGGCCCGGTGCTGCGCTGGCCTCGCAACACCCCGGAGGTATGTGTGCCGCCATCGCTGTTCGGGACGATCACCGCCTATATCGAGGCCCAGGGCGGGGGGCAGGGCTTGTTCCCAACACCGATCGGCGGCTTCGATATTGTCCGATCCTTCAAGGAAAGAATGCGGATGCGGCAGGTTTACAAGCCGTCGATCTGCGTTGTGGTCCAGGGGGCGAAAGAAATCGCCCTTGGGGCGGACACGCTTCGCTATGGCGCGATGGAGTGTCTGGCAATCGGCATGACGCTGCCGGCAACGGGGCACATCGTTGAGGCAAGCCCAGACGCGCCATACACCGGATTAACGCTTGAGCTGGACGTGGCGATGATCCGCGATGTGCTGGAGCAGCTTGAAATGCCGCCGGCGCCACCCGCCAGTTCCAGGCCATGCCTGTTCGTGCGGCGGGTCGATGAGCCTCTGGCCGAGTGTGTTCTCCGCCTTCTGCGCATGTGCGAGACGCCAAAGGCAATCCCGATCCTCTTTCCGTCCGTCATGCGCGAGATCTGCTATTGGCTCTTGAGCGGTCCGAACGGCGGCGAACTCTGCAAGTTGGCCGAGCCTGAATCGAACGCCGCCCGGGTCGCGAAAGCTCTCCACCTTATGCACAAGGACATCACCCGGACGCTGCGTATGGAGGAATTGGCGGAAGTGGCGCGAATGAGCCTTTCGTCGTTCCATCAGCACTTCAAGGCTATGACTTCGATGACGCCGCTGCAGTTCCAGAAGCAGTTGCGTCTTCTCGAGGCACGGCGCCTGATGGTAACGGAAGATACCAATGTCTCCGAGGCCGCCTATCAGGTCGGGTACGAAAGCGCGTCCCAGTTCAGCCGGGAGTATTCTCGAATGTTTGGCGTCGCTCCCAAGCGGGACGTCATGAATCACCGACGCCTGTACAGCGAATATGTAGGTCGCAGGGTGCAAATGGCGTAGCGGCTCGGTCATGTCGAGGGGATCACTCCGGCAGTACGGCTCGGCGCGGCTCCCCGGGCGGGCATGGAACCACGGTCCTGATCGCGTGACGGGTTGTGCGCCGCCTTGGCGCTGCCTGGTGCGATTGCGGGCGGTCGCCCGCCCAAGTTATTATCTCTTTGCCGCGTGATGTCGCCGCAGGGGCCAGTCCTCCGCCCGATACTGGTCCGGGATTACGAACATTTCGTCGGCGCGGGCGTAGCCGCCGTCCTCGACCTCCTCGATCAAGACCGTGGCGTGCGGGCGTGATGCCTCAGAGAAATATTCGATGAGCAGGGCCGTTGTCCGATGGACGGGCTCTTTCTTCCGTGCCCAACCGAACTGCGAACCGTTGCTCCGTGGAGGATCAGGCAAGTTTTTTGCTAGTTCCGGCATGGAGGAATCGCTGCGTCGAAGGCATTTTGGCCGAGAGAACAAACGCGGGCTCGTCGTGATACGACAGACTCGACGTTAGCCAAACTGCCGAGGAGGCACCGCCCAAGCATGACGAAATGGACGACGAGGAATATCCCGCCGCAAAGGGGCCGTTTGGCAGTCATCACAGGTACGGGCGGATTGGGATACGAGGACGCATTGGCCCTGGCCCACGCCGGCGCCAATGTCGTCATCGCTGGGCGCAATCCTCAGAAGGGTGCCAAGGCTGTCGCAGCAATCAGTGAGGCCGTTCCAGGAGCGCAGGTGCGGTTTGGACAGTTGGACCTCGCAGATCTCGCCTCGATCGCCGCCTTCGCCAAGCAGCTCTCGGGCGAGCAGGACAGGCTCGACCTTCTGATCAACAACGCCGGGGTGATGACGCCGCCGCAACGTCGCCAAACCAGCGACGGCTTCGAACTGCAATTCGGCACAAACTATCTCGGCCATTTCGCGCTCACTGCCCACCTGCTCCCGCTGCTAAAGAAAGGGCAGAGTCCGCGGGTCGTGACGGTTAGCAGTATCGCGGCGCGTAGCGGTGCGATCGACTTTGACGACCTGCAAGCTGAGCGCGCTTACAAGCCGTTTCCGGTCTATAGCCAGTCGAAGCTGGCTTGCATCATGTTCGCCTTCGAGCTCAGCCGACGCAGCAAGGCTGCTGCGTGGGGCATCGCGAGCATCGCGGCGCATCCGGGCATCACTCGCACTGATCTGATCCCCAATGGCGCAGGCCGATCAAGCCCTTCCGCTATGCTGCGACGCTTCCTCCCCTTCCTGTTCCAGCCCGCCTGGCAAGGCGCGCTGCCCACGCTGTACGCGGCAACTGACCCCGCCGCGCGGGACGGCGCCTATTATGGGCCCGACCGACTAGGCGGGACGCGCGGTTACCCGGCTGAGGAGAAGCCTCCCGAACAGGCGCTGGATGCCGCTGTTGCCGCCCGTCTCTGGGAGACGTCCTTGCAACTCGCGAACGTAGCCTTCGTGTGAGATGCCCCCCTTGCTCAAGGCCCACCTCAGACGCATCGGTGCCAGGACCTCGAGAACCTCTGGAAAGCTGTCGGCAATATCTGTGACCTCTACGATCAAGACGAATGCTGGAACTGCCTCAAGACCGCAGGATGTAGTCCGATTAAAGGAAAAATGCTCTTGCAAGCAGCTGCGACTGCTGGAGGAAGTGGCAGCTTCATGGCGCCATAACAAATTGCTCAGCCGTCCATCTGGTTGGCGATGGCAAATCGGATCAAGCCGGCCAGGTTCTTGACCCGCAGCTTGTCGCGCATCAACGAAGACGCGTTGGCGACCGTCTTGTAGCTGACGCCCAGCTTGGCCGCGATCTGGTCGTAGTTGTTGCCCCGGGCCAACAGGGCCAGCACTTGCTTTTCCCGCTCAGACAGGTCGCGCATGGGCAGGCTGTTACCCCTGCTGCGCAGCAGGGCCACCTGCACGGCCAGCTTGTGGTTCAGGTGCGGCTCCCCCGCCAGGGCCCGTTCACAGGCGGCCATCAGTTCGGCGGGCGGCGCGTCCTTCAGCACATAACCCAGGGCCCCACACTCCAGCGCGCGGGCAACGACGGTGGGATCGTTGTGCATGCTGAAGACGACGATACGGGCGTTGGCGTTGCTGGTGCGGATGCGGCGGATCAAGGCCAGGCCACCGAGATCGTCGCCACTGAACGTCAGGTCGACGATGACCATGTCCGGCCTGCGCCGCAGGTAGGAGCGATAGCCAGCCACCACGCTGCCGGCGTCGAACACCGCATCCACCCCCATGTCCTGCAGCACGCGGCGGCAGCCCTGATACACGATGGGGTGATCGTCAACGACGAGGGCGGTGGTCATCAGGCCGTCTCCTGCGATGGGAACTGGGCGAGTTCTTCGATGGCCGCCAGCGGCAGCCGAATGGTCAGCGCCGTGCCATCGGCGGAGGTGGTGAGATCGAACCAGCCGGACAGCGCCTCCACCCGCTCGCGCATGCCGGACAGGCCCATGCCCGCGCGCCGGCTGCGACGGTCGAAGCCCTTGCCGTCGTCCTCGATGCGCATCTCCAGGCAGGGCACACTGTCCACCATCCTTTCCCCAAAGGTCAGCAGGACATGGTGGGCCCGGGCGTGGCGAGCGGCGTTCAGCAGCCCCTCGCGGGCGCAGCGGTAGAAGGTCAGATCGACGATGACACCGTAGCTGTCGCGCACGGCGCCGAAACGGTGATTGATGGCCGGCCCGGTGCCGTCGTCGGCCCCGTCGCCGAAATCCAGCAGCACCTTATGGATGCAGTCCCTCAACGGCACCTGGCCCAGCGCCATGGGGCGCAGGCCGTCCAGGACCTGACGGTTCACCCGCTGCACCGTCTGCACCAGGGAGACGACGTCCTGCGCCCGCTCGAACAGCCGCGCGTCGGCCTCGCGCCCCTGTGTCAGGGCGGCGATGGAGGCGGCGCTGGCCTCCAGCGCGAACAGGCAGGGGCCGACATCGTCGTGCAGTTCCAGCGCCGTGCGCCGCCGCTCATCATCATGCGCGGTCAGCAGCTTGCGGTTCAGGTCGCGGTTGGCCTGGTTGGCGGCCAGCAAGGCCGCCGCCGCCGTGTTGAAATGGTCGGTGATCTCACCCAGTTCCCGCGAGGAGGGGCGCGGCAGGTGCACGGCGTAGTTTTTGCCTTCCAGTTCCCGCAAACCAGCGCCCAGGCGGGTCAGCGGCGCCAACGCCCGCCCGAACAGCAGGTAGAGTGCCACCAGGGTGGCCAGGTTGACACCCAGCACCAGTCCCATGACGGAACGGGCGTAGGTCCAGGCCTCGTCGATCTCATCACCGGGTTCGGATTCCACCGTCACGGCGCCGATATGCTGCTGCCGCACGATGATGGGAAAGATCTTGGACTCGATGGGCGGGGCGATCAGCCGGTTGAACCAGCGCGGCGCCTCGGCATACGTGTCGGCGCCGGCGTGCCCGCCAACGATGGAGCCGGCATTGGGGCCGGCGGGCTGGCGGCTCGCCTCCATCACCCGGCCGTTGTTATCCGTCACCGTGATCTTGACGTGCCGGAGGGACCGTAGCGGCAGGGGCACGTTCTCCAACCGGGGCGTCCCCGTGTCATCCGCCAGCAGGCGGGTGGCGTCGGCGACCAGCAGGTCGGCCAACTGGATGGATGACGCGATTTCCAGCCGCGTGGAGGTCCGCGCCTTCAGGATGATGACCCCGCCCAACAGCACCGCGGCCACGCAGTCGACCGCCAGCACGATGGCGATCAGGCGCACGCGCAGGGAATAACGGGATAGGCTGAACAGCGCGCCACGGGGCTGGCGCGGCGGCTTTTCCACCACCGACCCGGCCATCGGAACGGGGCTATGCGGCAATGACGTGTCCATCCCTGCCCATCATAGGTTGTTTTGGGCCTTATAGGACGCGACCAGCCGCGCCAGCGCCGCTGATCGATCCATGCCGGACTTTCGCAAGTTTAGGTAATGCTGGCACAAGACACCATAGATTTGCTTGTGCCGCGTGGCATCGGCCACGTCGATCATGCCCGTCAGGATGTCCACCGCCTGTTCGCGGTCCCCCGCCTCCGCCAGGAGGTCCCCGGTTTGGGCCGTGCGGTTGGCGATCATCCGTGGTTCCTCGATGAACCGCTCCGCCGCCTGGCGCAGCGCGCGGCGCAGGCGGTCCACTTCGGGATCGGTGGCCAGCACCGGACGTCCCATCTCCCGGCTGCGCAGCCAGAGGGCTGGCTCCATGGCGTCACGGATGTCCAGCCAAGCCGGCAGCTTCCCATTACCCTGCATGGCCACCACCTTGCCCTTGGGCACCGGCGTGGTTTCATCATCGCAGGCCGCGAGCGCCAGACCACAAAGCATCAGAACCACCAAGGCAGCGGCCCTCATGGCGCGCTATCTTTGACTGCCCTCGATGGCGGAGGGAGTAGCGTTAGGAAGCGCGGGCCGTCGCCCACCTTGATGCGTGTCAGTTCCCGCCGCCGGGCGACATCGATGACCGAAATGTCACCCGAGAACCAGTTGGCGACGTAGGCCCGGCCGGCATGGTCGGCCACGACACCCTCGGGATAGCGGCCCACGGGAACCTCCCCCTCCGCAGTCAAACGGGCGGCGTCAATGATAACCAGACTGTTGCCGTGCTGGCTGGTGACAAGGATGTTGGTGCCATCGGGCGTCACGGCCACACCATAGGGCATGCGGCCGGCTGGCACGCGCGCCGTCCGCGTCAATGTGGCAATGTCCACCACCGCCATGTCGTCGCTGCGCACGTTGACGGCGTAGAGCGTGCGGCCATCCGGCGACAGGGCCAGGGCATAGGGGCTGTCGCCACTGGGGATGGTGGCCAGCACGCGCATGTCGTTCGCAGTCACCACCGTCACGTCGCCGCTTTCACGGCCGGCGACATAGAGGCGGTCGCCGGCCAACAGCAGTCCGGCCGGGCTGCGGCCCACCGCCGCCGCGGCCACCATCCGGCCTGTGGCAGCGTCGAGCTTGAGCACGCGATCCTTGGACCAGTCCGACACGTAGAGGAAGCGGCTGTCGGCGGCGATGCCGAAGGGCTGTCCCTGGACCGGCAGCGTCCGCCGCACCGCACCGGTCGCCCGATCCAGCACGGCGACGTGGCCACCGTCGGGGAAGGCCATGTACATCTCCGCCCCATCCGGCGACAGGGCGATGCCCGCCGGTCCCGATCCCACCGGATAGGCGATGGGGGCGCCGCCCGCCGCGTCCACCAGGCTGACCGTACCAGCATCCTGGCTGATCACTGCGACGAGTTCACCCGCCGGGGCCGAGCCCGTGGCCAGGATCAGGCCGGCCAGCAGCAACGGGAGAAGCCGGCGGACCATGTCAGCTTTTCCCCTCGGCCTTGGCCTTGATGCCCTCCAGTCCCGCCTTGAACAGCTTGCTCAGCGCCGCCTTCGCCGCCTCGTCATCCAGTTCCTCCGGCGGTTCGTTGCCGGTGTCGCCGCGATAGACCCGGCCGTACCATTGCACCTGCGTGCCGCCCTCTGCGCCCGCCGTCACCACCAGGGTGGCGGAATAGGAACTGGCGGGCAGAGCCTTCAGGTTGGGATCCAGCATGCGATAGGTGTAGGTCATGTGGGCCGGATCATATTCGTCCACCTCCTCCGTGATCTTCTCGCCGTTCTTCAGCGTCATGACCCGCTTCTTGGTGCTGCCTTCGCTGGCTTTGACCTCCGCATCCCATTTGGCAATGCCGGCGAAGTCCCCGGCGATGGCCCACACGGCCGCTGGCGTCGCCTTGATCTCAACCGTTTCATCCACCTTCTGCGGCGTGGGGCCATGCTCGGCGGAGGCCGATCCCGCCAGGCCGATAAGTGCGGTGAGAACCAGAGGGAAAAGAAGTGTGCGTTTCATGGCCACCTTCCAGCTGCTTTGACGAACCGTAGAAAGCCGCGCGGATACCTGGCGGGGAAAAGGCCATAGGCCGCCAGCACCGCCGCCAGGGCCAAGGCACCCGGCACCCAGCGCACGTCGGCCATCCCCTTGGCCGGACGCGGGGTGGCAGCCGCCGTCAGGGCGCGGGCCAGGTGCCGGCCATCGTCCAGGTGCGCATAAGCCAAGCCTGTCTGCCCGGCCAGGGCGCGCAGGTAGGGCTCACGCACAGAGGACAGATGCTCCGTGCCCGTGGGTATCTCCGCCCCGAAGGGGGCGTTGCGCGCCTGATAGCCGGGGCGGCTTTCGGCATCGGGCGGCGGCGGGCCGAAATGGTTTTCGTGCTGCACATCGTTGGCGCCCCAGAACCCGATCTCATTGCCCCGGTCGTCGAACTTGGGGATGGGCGCCAGGCCGTAGCCGCCGGCCCCCACGATCAGGCCGCGCACCGCGCCCGCCTTGCCCCCGAAGGTAGGGCCGCCAGACAAGGGCAAGGGCGGCGTCTCCTGCCCGTCGGTGATGAACACCAGGTCGCTATCCAGGCCCTGGGCCATCTCGATGGCGCCGAAGATGCCCTCCGCGATGTGGCTATCACCCTCCCAGCCCTCGCGCCAGTCGACGGCGTCCACCGCCCCCGCCACCGCGCCGTAATCGCGGCAGACCTCTACCGGTTCGAACAGCAGGAAGGGCACCCGCTCGCTGAACAGGGCCAAGCCCAGGTGGCTGGGGCACGGCAGGCGGCTCAGCAGATCGCGCAAGGCGCCCTTGGCGACGGTCAGCCGGCTGACCGGGGCGCCGTCGTGGATATAGTCGCGGGTGTTCATGCTGCCGGTGATGTCGACCACCACCAGGACCCGCACGCCGTCGCGGGTGACGGGCAACCGCGGCACGACCACGGCCGCCAGCAACAACAACAGGGCAGCGGCCAGGGCCAGCGTACGCGGGTCCCGCGCATTACGGCGCACAAGGCGGATAACGGGTGTCATCAAGGGCCCCCGCGCGGCGTGCCGGGAATGTCGGTCCACAGCCGTTTGCGGTCAGCCGTGGCGGCGTCCCCCACAGTGCGCTCAAACGCCGGGAAATCGCGGATCAGGCGGGAGGCCACGTCCAGGTTGAACTTGGCGTCCCAATCCTCCGGCACCAGGGTCAGGCTGTTCCGGTATTCCTGGCGGGCCAGCACGACGAAGGGCCCGGCGGCGTCGATCTTGCCCTGGGTGATCAGATCCAAGCCCCGGCGCAGGTAGGCGTTGGCCAGGTTGTAGTGGGCGTCGTCGCGGATGGGGACAGCGCCATGCCCATCCAGCGCCTCCACCAGCGGCTGAGCCTCCGTCAGGCGATCCAGGCGGATCAGGAATTCCACCCGCGCCAGCAGGACTGCCGGCGGCGCATCCGCCGTCACCGCTACGTCGCGGTTGGCCTTCAGCGCCCGGATGGTTCGATTATCCGCCGCCAGGTGCAGCCCCCAAGCGGTGGCGGCCACCGCCGCCAGACCCAGCAGGACCGGTGGGGCGGCGAGAACCAGGGTGCGCAACTGGGCCCGGAGCATCATGCCGCCTTCCTCCTGCGCGGCGACATCACCGCCAACACCTGAGGCTGCGGCGTGATGCGGGCCTCCGCTAGCTTGGCGGCCAGCAGAACCAGGGTGGGCAGGCAGGCCAGCGCATAGGCCCAACCGGTCAGGTCATGGCGCGGCAGGCGCTCGGTATAGGTGATGGGGTAGCGTTCCAGGGCGTCGACTTGGCGGATGGCCTCCTCCACCTGCTGCGGGCTCTCCGCCTGGAAGGCGTGGTAGGGAATGCCCAGCGTCTGGAAATACAGATGCAGGAAGCGCTCCGGCATGGCCTGGGGCGTGTCCTCGCCGGGTGCAGGTGTGTCGAACAGGCCCTTGGACCCCGCAGTGCGCAGGAACAGGAAATAGAGATCAGCGCGATGGCGGGCGAAGGCGGCGCGCAGTTGGTCCTGTACGTGCGGGTCGATAACGGCGCCACCGTCGGAGACCAGCAGGATGACATGGTGCTCATCCGGCCGGTCGGCGGCGAACATGGACAGGGCCATGCCCAGCCCGCGCGCGATGTTGGTGAAGTCCAGCCCACGCCGATCGCTGGCGTTGACCGCCGCCAGCACGGCGTCCTGGTGGTCTGTCAGGGGCAGCACCAGCATGGGGGCGGTGGAAAAGGCGGCAACGCCGAACAGATCATGCGGCCGCCGGCCAATGAACTCACGCAGCAGGCGCTTGGTGGCCGAGGCCTTGGACTCCTCCGCCCCTGCCGGCGTGCGCCCGGCGAAGGTGTCGTTCATGCTGCCGCTGCGGTCCAGCAGCAGGACCAGCTGGGCGCCCGTGCCGATGCGGCTGACGGTGCGGCCGCCAGCGTAGGGACTGGACAGCGCCAGGACGATCAGGCCGATGGTCAACGCCCCCGCCCCCCGCAGGATATGGCCCAGCCAGGCGGACAGGTGGTCGGCCGGCACCACCGCGATGGACCCCACCGCCGTCCGCCGGTGCGGTGACCGCAGCCAAGGCAGGACCACCAGCGGCAGCAGGACCAGCATCCAGGGCTGATCGACGCCAAGAGTCATGTCCGCCCCCGCTCAGCCACCGCCAGAGCCCGCCCCAAGACCAGCAGGTCCCTGAACGGCAAGTCGTGCCGCGCCTGGGCCGAGGCGCTGCCGAAGAAGGCGCGGCGCGAGGCCTGGAAGAAAGCTTCCAGCGGAACGTCCAAGGACGCGAAGACGGAATGGCGGTCCAGGAAGGTCTGCACGTCGTCGGCCAGGACGCGCCGGCCGTCGGCTCGGTCCAGCGCGCGATGCAGGACCAGCAACGCCTCCAGGTACCCTTCCTCCGTCTCCCCTCGCGCCTCCAGGCGCCGCAGATGACGGATGGCGATGGCGAAAGGCCGGTCCACCCGGCGCCGGAACGGCCCCCAGGCGTGATGATAGGCCAGCGGCAGCAAGGCCAGGATGGCCGCCCCGGCAAGACCGCCGGCGACGGCCCACCAGCGCACGGCGTCGGCAAGGCCGGCGGGACGATCCGCCTGCAAATAGGCTTTGGGGTCTTCCTTGGCCGGCGGCGCCACCTCCCGCAGGGGGGAGACGCCGATGGTCCAGGGCGGTACGTCCATCGTGCGCGCGTCCCCACCCACCTGCAGGCGTACCGAGAAGCCGGGGATTTCCATGGGCCGCGCGTCCAGCGCCACGTAGAAGTTCTGGTAGGTCATCCGCAGGGTAACGGCGCCCTTATGCTCCGCGACTGTGATGGCACGCAGGTCCAGCCAATAGGTGACGGGCCCCGGCACCGGCAGCGACGCGCGATCCAGCGACGCGCCCGGCGGTGTGGCGATGGTGATCTCCGCCGTCACCAGATCGCCCGCGAAAAAACCGATATCCCGTTCCGCCCGCACCGTCACGGCCTGGCCATCGTTCGCCCCCGGCTGCGCTTGCGCGGCCCCCACCAGCAGCACCATCACCAGCGCCAGGACGATGCGGCCCACCATGTCTCAGGCCTCCATCAAGTCGCGGGAGAAGCGGTCGATATCCAGCCGATCGATCACCGTCACCGGCGTGCGGCCATAGCGGGCGGCCAACTGGCGGATCGCCGCCTGGCGGGCCCGTTCCGCCTCCCGCCAGCGCCGCTTCAGCCCGGGGCGCATGAACACCAGGCGCCGCCTGGCGCTTTCCAGATCGGCCAGGTCCAGCAGGCCCCAGTCAGGCAACTCCTCTTCCTCCGTGGAATCGCGGACGACGACGGGCACGATGTCATGCATCGCCAGTCCCTCGAATACCCGGCGCAGCAGATCCATGGGCAACAGGAAGTCGGAGATCAGGAAGGCCATCTTGCGGGCGCCGGCCAAATAGGGCGCCGCCTGCGCCAATCCCTCCGCTCCCGGTTGCATGCCCCCCTTGACCATACCGGCGGCCGCCCATCGCGACGGGTCCAGCCGCTCGGCCACGTCGGTGGACACCGCGCGCCGGGCCGTGGCTGGCAGGAAGCACTCCTGCCGCATGCCGGCATCACAGCCAATCAGGCCGAAACGGTCCCCCGTGCGCGTAGCCGACCGCGCCAGGACGACGCAGAGGTCCCGCACCAGCGCCGCCTTGGCCGCCTGGCCCTGGTAGCGTAGGGAGGCCGACAGATCGACCAGGGCGTAGACGTCGATGGCGGCTCGCTGGCGAAAACGGCGCACCATGGTGGTCTCGAAGGGGTCCAGGGCCGTGGCCCGCACGTCGATGCGCCGGGCGTCGGGATATGTTGCGAAGGGCACCAGGTCACGAAAGGCCCCCAGCGCCCCCACCTGTCGGCTGGGATGGGCCCCGGCACGCCAACTGGCGATGGCCCCCCGGGGGCGATAATGGATGTCCGGAACGTCGGGGCTCATGGCGCCGGCACCGTGGCCAGGACGGCGGCGCACAGGTCGCGGACGATGGTTTCCCGCCGCAGTTCATAGATTGGGTCCAGGAAGACGCGGTGGGCCATGGTCTCCGCGAAGACGTCGCGCACATCCTCCGGCACCAGCATGTCGCGCCCCTCCAGCCAGGCGCGCACCCGGGCCGCACGCACCAGGAAGGCCAGGCCGCGCGGGCTGGCGCCACCCTGGACCAGGCGGTCCATGTCGATGGCCGGCAGATCAATGCCGGCAGCGGCGGGCCGGACGATGGCATCCCACAGGCGGGTGACATAGTCCTGCACGGCCGTGCTGGTGTGCACACCCTGCTGAACCTGGATGGCCGCCATCTCCAGCCCGCGATGATCCAGGACGGGCCCACCGATGCCGTCCAGCAGGCGGTCCACATCGTGGAAACGCGGATCGAAGATCAGCTGGCGCCGCGCCTCGAAATCCGTGGGCGCCTCCACGGGGATTTCCATGAAGAAGCGGTCACGGGCCGCGGCCGGCAGCTCGAAGGTCTCTTCCTTCTCCACCCGGTTGCGGTCGGCATAGACCTGCAGGAAGGGAAATTGGTAGGTGCGCTTGAAGGCGGTGACCGACCGTTCCGCCATCAGGCGCAGCAGCAGGGCGTGTACCTGCGGCCGGGCGCGGTTGATCTCATTGAAGAAGAAGATGGACAGGCTGTCGGCCTGGGCCAGCAGGCTCGACGGCTCCACCCTCGGGCGACCGTCCTCATTGATGAAGGTGTGATAGAGCAGGTCGGCGGGCATCATGTCCACCGTACCTTCCATCCGCTCATAGGCCCCGCCCAGCGCGCGGCCGAAGGCCCGCAGCAGGGTGGTCTTGCCGACACCGACATCGCCCACCAGCAGAACGTGTCCGCGCGCGAAGATGGAGATGGTGATCAGCCGGATGGCCCGCGCCTGCCCCACCACCACTTGGCCGACGGCAGTCTCCAGGGCGTTGGCCGCTGTCCGCAGGTCGTTCAACGCCGCGCCATTGGATGTGAAATCTTTCATGGACGCCGTTTCAGTGAAGGCCATCAGGCCAAGGACCTCGCCAATAAAGTTCCGGACGGGAAAGGTCGGCCCGGGTGGATGAACCGCCACCCGGGCCGCCGCGATGCGGATAGTCCCAGGGTAAAAAATCGGTACTCAGATGAAACAAGCAGCGACAGGTTCAGTCGTTCGGGATCTTGTCCACGTCGTAGATGAACTTGCCGGTCTTCTTGAAGTACGCGACACGCTTGGCGTTCCGCGCCTCCATCTCCCGTTCGGAAGTGTCCTGCTTGGCCAATTCCTTGGGGTCATGCTTGGGGTCGTACTTGGAGCCCGCGATCACGGCGGGGAAGCCGGGCTTCGGCTCCCAGCAATTGCCGGGCTCCTTGCAATGGGTGCCGTCGTAGGCGAAGGCCGGGGCGGCGAGCCCCAGACCCGCAACCACCGCCAACACCGCGACAGTACTTTTCATGGTTTCCTCCGTTAATCGTGGACCAAAACAGCGTCAGCGGACCTGCGTCCTGTCCGCCGCGCACATTCCCGGCGCGTCTTCCGGGAATTTCTCGCCGACCTTGAAAGGCCGGAAACTCTTCTTCTGGGCATCGGTCAGCCAGGGCGCGTGCTTCACGTCATCCTTGTAGAGGTGGCGGACCCAGGCCATGACCTTCAGGATCTCATCCAGCGTCAGGTCGTAATGCGGGCCCATCTGCGCCCGGGCGCCGCCGAAGATGGTCTCGAACAGGCCCTGGTCCGTCTCGTTCTTGGGATAGGTCCAGTAGTCGTCATTGAGACCGGGGCCGATCTTGCCCTCGCCCACATGGCCGTGGCAGCCGGAGCACGACTCCAGGTAGATGATCTCCCCCTTCTTCAGGCAGCTTTTGTCCTCCAGGTAGGGGTCGACGCCGGTCTGGAAAAACTTCTTCACGCCCGGCGTGTCGCGCCCTTCCTCCTGCGCCATGGACAGGTCCAACGGTTCGCCCGTATCGGTGTTGCGCAGGTCCAGGCTGGTGGTCGGAAGGCCGGCGGCGGCGCGGGCGCTGGTCCACCAGGCGCCCCCGGCCGCCACGCCGGTACAGGTGAGCAGGGTCAGGCCGACGAACAACTTCTTCATGACGCATCCCGATTTCAGTGACTGCGATACCTTGTCGGTTCGGGGACCCCGCGCTCAGTTGGCGACCTGGACCAGCGGTATCCCTTCTTCCTCCAGGATGGCGGTGATCTGGGGCCGGGCCTTGACCAGGGCGGCGTTCAGCGCGGCCTGCAGGCCGGTGTCGCCCAAGCGGACGCCCATGGACTGGTCGTAGTACTGGGGCAGCGCCTGCCCGTCGCTCCGCTTGGCGTCATCCTTCACCGGCGTCAGTTGCAGGCCGGGATCAGCCTTGACGTAGCGGGCGATGCTGGGCGCGAAGGCCACGGCCAGGTCGGCGCCACCAGCGCGCACCTCCCCCACCATCTTCTCGGGCGGGATCTGCACGTATTCGTTCCGGGGAGAGCGGAAACCCACCAATGAGTAGAGGTAGGCCATGTTGTCGTTGTAGCGGTCGACCTGCTTCAGCATCACCTCGCTGGGGGAGCCAAACTCCACCACGATGTGGCCGACCTTGCGGATGGCCGGATCGTTCCAGGACTGCACGTCCAGGTGCCGGTCCTTGCGGGTGACGAAGACGTAGCCGGTGCGGTAGTAGGGCGCCGTGGTCAGGACGCGGGGGTCGTTGGCGTCCATACCGACGATGACGTCGCACTTCTTCTTGTCCAGCCAGTCGCGCACCGCGTAGATGCCCGGCTTGTCGGAATAGACGAAGACCGGCTGGCGGCCCATGGCGCTGGCCACGGCCATGGCGATCCTGTTCTCGAAGCCGGAATTGTCCTGCGCGGAGTACGGCAGTTCCTTGGCGGCGGCGCAGATGCGCAAGGCCGGCAGCGGGGCGTCGCCGGACACGGCGGGGCCGGCGGCGGCCAAACCCGAAGCGGGAAGCAGGGCGCCGGCGGCTATGGCGCCGGAAACGATGGCGGCGCGGATGGTCACGGATTTCGGCATGGATATCACCAACGCTGCTGATGTCGGGGCCAAATGGGAGCGGGGCTGGGAGCGGGGCGGTCGCCTCCCCGGCCGGCCGCCATCCTTTGGGGGAAAGGTGGCGGCCGGCGCGGGAAGGTTGGGCGGGGACTACTTCCCGCCCTGGTATTCACCCACGTTCACGTCGTCGTAGGGGCTCTTGCCGTTCAGCGAGAAGACCATGACGCCACCACCCATCTGGGTGTAGTTGGCCAGCTTCTTGAAGGCGCCGACGGCGCCCAGGCCGGCGGTCGGGTCCTGCAGATCGAACACCAGGCCCACACCCGGCCAGCCGCCCACGCCGTAGTAGATGGCGATGTATTGCGTGCCGCCGTGGGTATAGGTGATGGGATAGCCGATGGCGCCGGACGGCAGCTTGAACTTCCACAGCAATTCGCCCGTGTCGCTGTTGCGCGCTTTGATGAAGCCGTCCAGCGTTCCGTAGAAGACCAGGTTGCCGGCGGTGGCCATGGTACCGCCCCAGACGGCGAACCGTTCCATCTTCTCCCATTTGAACTGACCGGAGATGGCGTTGTAGGCCTTGATCTGGCCCAGGCCTTCATAGTTCTGCCGATCGCCCTTGGGGCCCGGATACATGTTCAGGGTGGCGCCCACGAAGAACTGCCCGGCGCGATAGGGCAGCATGAAGGGCTCCCAGTCCATGCAGATGTGGTTGATCCCCATGAAGAACAGCTGCTTGTTGGGGTCGTAGCTGTCGTGGCCCTGGTTGTGATAGCCCATGGCCGACGGGCAGATATCCTTGCCCTGGTGGTCCATGCGCGTGCCGTATTCGGGGTCGCGCACCGGCACGCCGGACTTCAGGTCCACCGTTTTGAAGACGTTGACCGTGTCGTCGATCTTGTTGGCGGAGACCAGGTCGCCGTTGGTGCGGTCCAGGGTGTAGACGATGCCGTTGCGGTCGGGATGCGTCAGCAGGCTGCGCACCTTGCCGTCCTTGTCCTTCTGCTCCGACAGCATCATGACGTTGACACCGGCGTAGTCCCATTCGTCATGCGGCGTCTTCTGGTAGCCGAACTTGGCCTGGCCGGTGTCAACGTCGCGACCGAAGATGGTCATCGTCCATTTGTTGTCGCCGGGGCGCATGGTCTCATTCCACGGGGCCGGGTTGCCGGTACCGAAGTATATGAGGTTGGTCTTGGGGTCGAAGGCGTACCAGCCCCAGTTGGTGCCACCGCCGATCTTCCAGGCGTCGCCCTCCCAGGTGGACAGGCCCAAGCCCTTCTGGCCGTAGTGCGGGTTCTTGATGTTGAAGTCGGACGCCAGCAGCATGTCCTTGTCGGAGCCGGTGGCGTAGGCGCGCCACACCTGCTCGCCCGTGTGGACGTCGTAGGCGGTGACATAGCCGCGCACACCCAGCTCGGCGCCCGACGATCCGACGATGACCTTGTCCTTCACCACATAGGGCGCGATGGTCAGGGTGGAGCCGACCTTGATGTCGGAATTCTCCATCTTCCACACCGTCTCGCCCGTCTTGGCGTTCAGCGCCACAATGTGGCCGTCCAGCAGGGTCTTCAGGATCAGGGGTGGTGTCTTGCTGTCACCCGGCCAGTAGGCCAGGCCGCGGTTGACGATGTCGCAGCAGGCGACGGAGCGGGCCGCCGGGTTCTGCTTGGGCTTGTCCTGCCACAGGATTTTGCCGGGATCGTCCAGGCCCAACGCGAAGGTCACGTTGGGGAAGGAGGTGTGGACGTACATCACCCCGTCGACGACCAGGGGCGCGCCCTCATGGCCGTTCAGTAGGCCGGTGGAAAACGTCCAAGCCGCCTTCAGGTTCTTGACGTTGTCAGTGTTGATCTGGTTGAGCTTGCTGTAGTTGTCGGAGTGATAGTCCTTGCCCGGCATCACCCAGTTGGAGTCATCATTGGACATCTTGTCCAACGTGTCGTTGGCCTTGGCCACCCCCACACACGCCAGCATCATTACCGAGAGAATGGCAGTCAGCGACGTGGTAGCGCGAAGCTTCTTCATGTTTCGTGACCTCCCTGCTGTTCAGCAAGCCAGCCTTGTTATCGCGGCTGGTGACGAGGCCATTAAGAACCGTAAGGATTTTGTTGGTCTATAGTACTTTGTATGGTGTCATTTACTTTAAATATGGGAATTTTTACTTAACAATAAGCCCATTCTCACCCTCAAATATGAACTTCTCTATAGGGCATTCCACTAGAACATTGCGCAAAGCCGACGGGAAGATTCGGCAAAAATTCTTACCAAGTTTGGTAAAGCCGTACTTGGCACATGTCCTCGTCAGGTTGGGGCCACATCCACCCGATTGGTGAGCAGGTGATAGATAATGCTGCTATTCAATAATCGGCCGTCCCACAATCGGCCGTCCCACGACCGCTCCTAGCCGGTGGCGAAGGTGGAACGACTGCTGTGCATCCCGATGCGGGGCTGGTGCGAGGCTGATGGGCGCAGGGTCTCCCAATGCTAGCTGGTTCAGCCTTTATTCGTCACACCCGGAAGCCATTCCTTTCGGCGCCTCCGCCGCCCGCCGGACAGGTCGGCGCGGCTTCCGCATGGACAAGATCGCAAGCGTAAGGGCGACGGTGGAGGCGCCGACGGTTAGAGCCGTGATTCCGAGCAAGGTACCAATGCCTGCCCCTTCTTCCCGTACCGCCAGGATGAACACACCGCCCCAGCAAGCAACGCCAATCAAACGTAGGGTCTTGGTCCAGCGGGGGCTGGCAGCCCAACGCGGTCCGACAAGATCGCGCCAATGGCGGTCCAGGCCCAATGCCGCCGAGGCCATGCCCAGGGTGGCCAAGGCGAAAACGCCGACCTCCAGCGCGTCAGCCATTTTCCACCCCCGTCGAGACGACCGCCAGGCGATCGGGGCCCCATGCCTTGCCTTGGCGCGTCCGTACTCGCCGTGCCAGCCGCCATGCGGCTAAGAAGGCCGTCAGGGCCGTCGCCGCCAAGCCGGCATCCACGCCCAGCACGGCGCCATGGCCGGCCGCCCAGGCATGGAAGGGGTGATCACCGGTGGTGATCCAGTTGGCGACCATGGCCGTCAGCGCCAGGCCGCCCACCAGGATCGCCTGGGTTCGCCAGGGTGGTGCCAGCTGCCAACGCAGGTGCAGGCCGGCGTGCAGGGCCGTACCGATCCAGCTCAGAAAGAACACCGCCACCTCCGCCAGCTCACGGCTGGGCAGTGCCGCCGGCAGCAGGCGGTTGGCCACCAGCATGGCCAGGGTGGCGATGACAACCCCGGTGGTGGTGGCGCAGGCCGTGGCCGCGACCACCCGCCACCCTCGGCCCCCATGCCGGGCCCGCCGCTTCTCCAGCCAATACAGCAGGCCGGTGGCGATCAGCACGCTGCCCCCCAGCCCTTGCAGAAAGTAAAGCCAACGCAGGGTCCAATGGTCGAACCGGACCTCATGCAGCCCGGCGATGACGCGCTGCGCCCCCACCACTGGCCCTGGCAGCCCCCGGGCCAGCAGGACGCCGGTGATCCCATCGAAGTAGAGCGGGTCGTTGTGCAGGGTCACCCGGTCGTCGTTGACGCGGGTGATGCGGACATAGGCGCCGGCATCGCCGGGATGGACGACGCCGACCTGCGCCACCGCTACGTCTTTGCCGATCTCCGCCGACCACAGCCGACGGGCCTGCTCCACCAGCGGATCCAGCGGCAACAGCGGGGCCGCGACACCCACGGCCGGCCGGTCGTAGTTGCCGATCGCGTCGGCGTAGAAACGGTTCATGTCGCCGCCGTACAGCAGCGTGGTGCCGGCGGGAAAGACCACGGGGAGGATAATGGCGATGCCGCTGAAGGTGATCATCAGGTGGAAGGGCAAGGCCAGCACGCCCATGAGGTTGTGCAGGTCCAGCAGCAACCGTTGCGGATGGGCCCGGGGGCGGAAGGTGAAGAAGTCCTGGAAAAGGCGGGCATGAATGATCACGCCGGACACCAGCCCCGCCATCATCGCCACCGCCGCCAGAGCCACGATCCAATAGCCGACGAAACCAGGCCGCAGCAGCAGGCAATAGTGCAGCGGATAGAAGAAGGAGGACGCGCCCAGCGTGCCGGGCGGTGGCAGGCGCCGGCCCGTTGTGGTCGCCATCATGCCGGCGCCGCCGGCGCTGGTGCGGACGCGCAATTGCAGGACGGGGGTGCGGGCGTCCGGCATTTCCACCAGCCAGTCGCGCACCGTGGCGCCCCCGGTCGCGCGCTGAGCGGTCAGTTGTTCCAGCAGCGGCCGGGCGACGGCGTCCAGCGATACCGGCGTCTGCGGCACGGCCACGCGGGTGGCCGGCATCATCCACCGGTCGATCTCCGGCATGAAGACGGTCAGCGATCCCATGAAGAAGATGACGATCAGCAGCCCGCCCAGGGTCACGCCCATCCAGGTGTGAGGCCACAGCAGGGCCGCGCGCAAAGCCTTGCTCAAGCTCCACTCCCCGGGACCAGGCCCCGTATCAGGTAGGCCAGCGCGATCTGGACCACGGTCCCCACCGCCAACACGGCCCAGACCCGGCCGACACGGCCCGCCGCCAACGCCCACAGGGCGATGACGGGCATGACCAATAGCGCCAGCAGGCCGAACAGGGCGGAGGATTCCGCCGGGGCCATGCCCAGCCGCGCGCCAACCACAGCCCCTAGGGCGCCGAAGCCCCAGGCCATGGCATAGGTGCCGACGATAGCGGCCAACACCCGGCCCAGGATGCGCCACCGCCCCTGCGGCGGAGCACCGGCCCCCCGTTTGGGGGGCCGGGTCCGCGGTGAAGGCGCAGGTGGGGACACTGGCGCCGTCACAGCTTGGCCTGCAGGGTCACCAGCACGGACCGGGGTTCACCATAGATGTTGCCGGACTGCGGGGTGCTCACACGCTGATAGTAGGTGCGGTCGAACAGGTTCTTCAGGTTGGCGGCGACACTGATCTTTTCCGTCACGTCAAAGCCGACGCGGGCGTCGAACACGGCGTAGCCGCCCTGGGTCAGCACGGCGTTGCCCAGGGTGGGGAAGGTGTTGGACATGGACGACTGCACCGTGGCGCCGCCGCCGATGGTCCAGCGCTTGTCCAGGCTTTCCGGCAGCCGGTAATTGGTCCACAGCTTGAAGGAATGCTTGGGCGCGATGGCACTGAAGGCGCTGCTGTCCGAGACGCTGTTGTCCAGGTTCTCCGCGAAGGTATAGGCATAGCCGGCGGTGACGGTCCAGCCGGGCAGCACCTCGCCCGTCAGGTCCAGCTCCACCCCCTCGCTCTGCGCCTTGCCCTGGGCCAGATAGATGGACTGGTTGGGATAGCGCGTGTCGGCCTGGGCCCGGTTTTCCTCATCGACATGGAACAGGGCCAGACTGCTGTGCAGGCGACCGTCGAGGAAATCCACCTTGGTGCCGACCTCGTACTGCATGCCCTGGAGGGGTTTCAGCACCTTGCCGCTGGCGTCCGTGTAGGACTGCGGCTGGAAGACCTGGGTGACGCTGGTGTATAGCGCCACGGCCGGGTTCACCTCATAGACCAGGCCGGCGTTGGGCGTGACCTTGCCATCGATGGAGGCGGTGCTGCGCGGGGTCTTGGCCGGAATGACGGTGGTGACCGCCGTGTCCCACCAGGTGGCGCGCACGCCGGCGATCAGGCGCAAGGGATCCAGCAGGCGCAGCCGCACCGCGCCATAGGTGCTGTAGGTCTGGGTCAGGGTGGTGTTGTCCCGCTGCCAGGGGGCCCACACCGGCTCCGCCGCCGTCGCCACGGGAGCGTAGACGTTGACGGTGGACGCCCAGGTGCTGCCGTTGGCGTTGTAGCCGTTGGCCGATCGGGCACGGAACTCCGTCCGTTCATAGCTGGCGCCGATCACCGCCTCATGCACTTGGCCGAACAGGGTAAAGGGGCCGGAGGCGGACAGGTCGGTGCCGGCCTGCGACTGGTCATAGCGCACCTTCTGGGCGTACAGGGTGGTGGTGTTCTGGCCCACGACCACCGGGGTGTAGGCGTAGGCCATGACCCGGTCCATCACGTTGTCCAGGTACTGCGTGCCAAGGTTGACGTGCCAGCCATCGCCGAAGCGATGTTCCACATTGGCGAAGGCGCCGGTGGTGGTGAACTCGTCTTCGTTCCACTTCTCCCCCAGCGAGGTGGAGCGCGGCACATCCAGCAGGCTCAGCACATATTTGCCGCCCACCACATTGACCCGGCCTGGCAGGTTCCAGCCGCCCTTGTAGTCGTTCTCCTGCCGGTAGACGCCGACAGTGGCCGTGGTGTCGGGCGTCAGGTCGGCGCCCACGGTGCCATAGCCTAGCAGGCGCTTCTGGTGCGTCCAGTCCTGGAAGGTGTCCCGCTCCTGGAAGGTTCCGACCAGGCGGCCGCGCACGGTGCCGGACGAATTCAGCGGGCTGGTGAAGTCCCCCTCAAGCCGATAGTTATCCCACGAGCCGACGGTCAGGTTGGCATAGCCTGCCGTGGTGCTGAGCGGCACCTTCCGCACCAGGTTAATGGCGCCGCCTGGGCCGCCGAAGCCGGCCAGCAAGCCCGCCGGGCCCTTCAGCACCTCCACCTTATCGAATACCACCAAGTCGGGCGGCGAGAAGATGCGGTCATCCATGGTGGTGGGAATGCCGTCGAACTGCAGATTGGTGATCTCGAACCCGCGCGAATAGAAATTCACGCGGTTGCCGTCGATGGGCTCCACGATCACGCCCGGGGTCTGGCGCAGCGCATCATCCAGGGTGACCAGCTTCTGCTCCTGCAACTGCTCCGCCCCCAGGACGGACAGCGACTGCGGCAGTTCATGCGGCGTCATGGGCAGCTTGGCCGTGACGGTCCTGTCCTTCTCCCGGTCCGCTGTCACGATCACCGTGGTGGCGGTGTCGCTCTCGGCGACGGCGCCGTCCGGCGCCGCGTCGCCGGGTGCCGCCCATCCCGCCGCGGGCAGCAGGGCGATCATCGCCACGGTCCCCATGAGTCCCCACAGACGCGCCGGATTCCCGACCTTGTTCATTTCCTGATGTCTCCAGTTTTCAGAAGGCGTGCGCCGCGGTTCGGCGCTCCGGCGCCCCCGCGCCGGAATAGGGGGCGGCCAAGGCCGCCGTGATCTCCCGCGCCCGGATGGGCAGGACGGAAAGCAGGGTGTCGCTGAGGCCGTGCGTCGGTTCGCAGCAACCCTGAAGGAAGACGCCGGCCGTGCAGGCGTCGGTGGTGGCCAGGCGGTAGTCGCGCCGCACCCCCTCCCCCGTCTGCCAGGCCCCCGCCAGCCAGGGCGTCAGCGGTTCCAGCAGGCGATGGTGCTGCTGGCGGTGATATCCGGTGGCCAGGACCACGCCGCCATAGCGGCGGATACGCCGCTCGCCATCATCCAGGGACAGAAGGTCCAGCTGCACGCCATCCGCCCCGCTGATCAGGCGTACTTCGCGCACCTCATGCCCTGGCAGCAGGCGGTGCCGGTCCACCCGCTCCACCTTCTGCTGGTAGAACAGGTCGTAGACCGTCTCGATCAGCTCGGGGTCGACGACGGCATAGTTGGTGTTCTGGAATTCCCGCAGGATGTGGTCCCGTTCCCCTGCCGGCCGGTGGTAGTGGTAGTCGGTATAGGCGGGGTCGAAGATCTGGTTCACGAAGGGGCTGCTGTCCGCCGGTCGCATGGCGGGCGACCGGGCGATGAGGTCCACCGCCACGCCCCGGGCGTGCAGGTCCAGGAAGATCTCCGCGGCGCTCTGGCCGAAGCCGATGACCGCCACGCGGCCCGCGCGCGCCAGGGTTTCCGTCGCCGCCAGATAGGTGCTGGAATGGATGACGCGAGCATCCGTCAAGGCGCCGGTGAAGGCGTCGGGGATGCGCGGTGTCGCGCCCACGCCGATGACGACGTTGCGCGCCAGCCAGGCCCGTTCCCGCCCCGCCCGGTTGCGAGCGCGCACCCGCAGACGATGGACCCGGCCGTCCTGCACGTCGGGTTCCAGCGCCACCACCTCCTCGCCATAGTCGCAGCGGTCGCTGAAATGGCCGGCCACCCAGGCCAGGTAGTCGTTGAACTCCCGCCGGGTGGGATAGAAGGTCCGCAGGTTGATGAAGTCGTGCAGCCGGCCGTGGACGTGCAGGTAATTGAGGAAGCTGTAGGGACTGGTGGGGTCCCGCATGGAGACCAGGTCCTTCAAGAACGAGATCTGCATGCGGCTGCCGTCCAGCAGCATGTTGCCGTGCCAGACGAAACCGTCCTGGCGTTCCAAGAAGCGGCAGGCGAGATCCGGCCCGCCTTCGCGCCCCGCCTCACGCAACGCGATGGCCAGCGCCAGGTTGGAGGGGCCGAAGCCGATGCCCAGCACGTCCAGCGGGCGGGACGCCTCGTTCAGGCTGACGGTGGCGCCCATGGCTCAGGCCCCCGCCTTGGGGGCCGGGTCCGCGCGGGGCAGCCACAACCGGTCATCGAAGAAGCGCTCGCGCAGCAGCATCACCAGCAGGGCGCGCTTGTGGGGAAAGTTGAATTCCTTGACCTTGGCGAAGCCGGAACGGTCCAGGTTCCGGATCTGCTGATGATGGTCGGCCCGGGGTTCACCCACGATGCGCTGGGTGCGCACGTCGTCCAGGAACATGAAGTGAACCAAGGACGGCAGCCAGGCGCTGACATAGGCTTTGCCCCGGATATTTTCGTCGCCGATCAGGACGTGCCAACCTCGGTCGTAGTCCTGGGCGTCGTAGAAGGCACCGATGCGGTTTTCCTTGGCCCAGTACACCTCGAAATAGCCGAAGGCCTCGCCGTCCAAGCTGGCGATCAGCGGCAGGGTGTGCGGGTCTTCCAGCTGGTTTTCCAGATAAGCCCGGTGCTGGGCGACATCGCCTTCCTCCTGCCAGAAGGCGGCCACGCGCGGGTCGTTCATCCAGGTGTGGAACCGGGTAAGATCGCGGTCCATGTCGACCAGGCGGAAGGACAGGGCGCGGTCCAGCCAGGGGATGCGGCGTTCGTAGAGGACGCCCGGCGCCTTGGCCGGCCGGCACGGGTGGTAGCGCCCGTGGCTGAGCGTGTGGATCTGGGGATGCCGGCTGCCGCCGGGCCCGCGCAGCCACAGGTCCGGCTTCTGGTACAGGGCGGCGGCCAGCACCCGGACCACGCCGCCTGCCGCCACGGCCAGGACGCCCTCCGCCTCCAATGCAGCGCGCAGGTCAGCCGGCAGCGATACGCGCAGGACCGCCGGATCGCCGGTCCGGGTCAGGGCGCCGTCCAGGGCGGCCAGCGCCGGCACGGTGCGGGAACCGGTCCCGCCCACATCGTGCATGAAGACCAGGACGGGTTCGCCGTCCGTCCGTTCCAGCACCCAGCGCTGGTGGACGGTGCCACCCACCTTCACGACCAGGGTGTCGCCTTCCCACAGGCAGCGCGGCGCGGCGCCGGACAGATAGGGAATGGTCTCGGCGGAACGGTTCTGGGTATCGCCTGTCATTGCTGTCGCCCTCCCGGCGGCGCCGACGCGCGCGGCGCCCCGTCGTTGAAGGTGGGGCCCAAGGAATGGGCGGGGCCGGCGTCGGCCGGCGGGACCTGCCAGGGGGTCAGCACGCCGGCATCGCAGCGCAGCACCCTGTCGGCCAGGTGAAAGAAGCGATCGTCATGGCTGACGGCGATGATGGTGCGGCCGCCCCGCTTCAGCTCGGGCAGCAGCTCCTCATAGAAATAGCGGCGAAAGGCCGGGTCCTGATCGGCAGCCCACTCGTCCAGCAGCAGGATGGGCCGCCGCTCCACCACGGCTGACAGCAGCGCCAGGCGCTTGCGCTGCCCTTGGGAGAAGCGGGTGTCGGAAAAACGGTCCTCGGCGATGGTGACCTTATGGTCCATGCGCAGACGACGCAGGAAATCCTGGGCCAGATCCTGGTCCAGCCGGCCGTCCGGCCCCACCAGGTGCTCGAAGACATAGGCCGGAGATAGCACGGCGCTGATTTGTTCACGGTGCCAGCCGCGCAAGTCGTCCGTCACCTCCACCCCGCCCAGGCGCAGATGGCCACCGACCGGACGGCGCAGGCCCGCCAGCAAGGCCAGCAGTGTGGACTTGCCGCCGCCGTTGCCCCCGACGATGAACAGCGTCTCCCCCACCGGCACGGACAGGTCAACGGGGCCCAGGTGGAAACCCGCTTCACCATCCTGGCCCGGGTGGTCGTAGGTGACGCCCGACAGGTCGAACAGGGGCGGCGGCACGGCGGTGGCGCCGGCAGGGGCGGCCGTCACCAGGATGAGGCCGCCAGGCACGTCGAAACCGGCGCGGTAAGGCGCCAGGTTCAGGCTTTCCACCTTGGCCAGCGCCACACCACCCGCCATCAGGATGGGCAGCGTGCCCACCAGGTCGTTCAGCGGCATGCGCAGGAACAGCAGCACCAGGACGAAGCCCGCCACCTGTTCCCGCGCCAGGCCCAGGTGGGTGCCCACGATGAACAGGCCTACGATCAGCCCCAGGATGACCAGCGACGTCCAGCTGAGGCTCAGCACCCAATAGCGGTCGGCGTGGGTTTCGGTGGCACGGGCATGCTCGGCCGCCGCCTCCACGTCCAGGCGGTGGAAGACGGCGCGCCGGGCGGCGTTCAACGCCAACTCGGCCCGCCCCTCGATGGCGCCCCGATAGCCGGCGAACAGCCGGTCGTCCGTGGCGCGCACCTCCATCATCAGGCGACGCATGGCGAAGACCCAGCCCTGGGCGCAGGCCACCGCCAAACCCAGGACCACGGCGCTCATCAGGAACAGCTGCCACGACAGCCAAGCCAGGTAAGCGAAGCCGCCGCCCAGCAGGATGCCGTTGTAGAAGATGAAAGGCAGGCGGTTGAAGGCCTGGCCCACCGCCGTGATGTCCTTGGTCAGGGTGGCGTAGAGCGCCGGCGCGCCGATGCCCTCCAGCCGGTCGATGTCGGTGTCCAGCAGGCGCTTCACCGTGGTGGTGCGCATGTCGCGCACCACGCGGTGGCCCAGCGCCGTGAGCACGGACTGGGAGGCGAAGCCGCAGCCGAACACCAGGACCAAGGCCAGGCCCAGGCCGGCGAAGGTGGCGGCGTTGGCAGCCAATGTGCCGGCGATCAGGCGGTTGACCAGGGCAATGACCGCCAGGCCGGCCACGGCGCCGACGGCGCCCAGGCACAGGGCCAGCGGCAGGCGCGCGCCGAAACGCCGCATCAGGGTGGACAGCAATTTCATAGCGTATCCAGAAGGTTGGCCATGAAGGCGATGTCTTCGGCCTCATCCACCGCTCCCAGGGCATCGATGCGGGCTGTCATGGCGCTCAGGGTCGGAACCTGGAACAAGTCGGCCAGGGGAATTTCGCGCCCGAAGGCGGCGCGGATGCGGGTCTGCAGCCGCACCAGACGCAGCGAATGGCCACCCAGCAGGAAGAAGTCGGCATCCAGGCGCGTGACCGGCCGGTCCAATACCTCCGCCCACAGGGCCGCCAAGGCGGCGGCCGTGCCCCTCAGGGGAGCCGTGTCGGCGGCGGTGGACGGAGGGATGGCATCCGGCGGCGGCAAGGCGCGCCGGTCCAGCTTGCCGCTGGCGCTGAGCGGCAAGCGGTCCAACCGGACATAGGCGGTGGGCACCATGTAGGCCGGCAGGCGGGCGGCCAGGAAGGGGCGCAGGTCGGGCAGTTCCCCATCGGCCACCAGATAGGCACATAGGATAGCCTCCCCATCCGCCGGCACGTGGGCGGTGACGGCCGCCTGGCGCACGAAGGCATGGGCTTCCAGCGCGCCCTCAACCTCCGCCGCCTCGATACGGAAACCGCGGACCTTCAGCTGATGGTCGGCGCGGCCCAGGAATTCGATGGCGCCGTCAGGCCGGCGGCGGGCGCGGTCGCCGGTGCGGTAGATACGGCTGCCGGCGCCCCCGCCGGGAAAGCCCGCGTCGGGGAAGGGATTGGGAGCGAAAGCCGCCGCCGTCACCGCTGGCTGGCCGGCATAGCCGCGCGCCAAACCGATGCCGCCGATCCACAGGTCACCCACAGCACCGGGGGGCATGGGCTCCAGCCTGTCGTCCAGGATGAACAGGCGGTTGTTGGCGATGGCGCCGCCGATGGCCACGGCCGGGGCATCGCCATCGGCCGGCGTCACCGCATGGGCGGCGGACCAGACGGTGGTCTCGGTGGGACCGTAGACGTTCCACAGGCGCACGCCCCGGTCCAGCAGGCGGCGGGCCAGGTCGCCGCGCAACGCCTCCCCCCCGCACAGGGCGCGCAAGCCCGGCCAACGGCTGTCCGTGGCATCCAGCATCATGCGCCAGGTGGCGGGCGTCGCCTGCATGCATGTGACACCCTGGTCCCGGATCAGGCCGTCCAGCGCGGCCGGATCCAGCGCCTGCGCCCGGCTGGCCAGCACGATGGTGCCGCCGGCGGTCAGGGGCAGGAACAGCTCCAGTCCGGCGATGTCGAAGCCCACGGTGGTCACGGCCAACAGCCTGTCGTCCGGCCCCGCCGCGACGGGTAACGCCATGGCGCGCAGCAGGCTGGAAATGGCCTGCCGGTCGATCTCCACCCCCTTGGGCACACCGGTGGAGCCGGAGGTGTAGAGGCGATAGGCCAGTTGCCGGGGATGGACGGACAAACCCAGGTCGCTGTCGTCACCGTCCTGATCCGGCACGTCGTCCAGCACCAAGCGGGGACCGGCATGGGCCAGGATGGCGTCAGTGCGGGCGGCGGGCTGGTCTGGGTCCAGCGGCAAATAGGCGCCGCCGGCCTTCAGCACGGCCAGCAGCGCCACCACCAGGGCCGGCCCCCGAGGTAGGCGCACGCCCACCACAATGTCCGGCCCCACGCCCTGCGCCAGCAGGCGGCGGGCCAGGCGGTTGGCGCGCGCGTTGAGATCGCCGTAGCTAAGGGGGGCGTCCTCGAACACCAGCGCGGTGCGGCCGGGCGCACGGCGGGCTTGCGCCTCGAACCGAACCACCAAATCGTCCGTCGGATGGACATCCAGCGCGGTGTCGTTGCCTGTAGTCAGCTCGTGCGCGCGGCCGGCCAAGTCCAGCAGGGGCAGCGCGTCCAGGGGAGCATCGGGGTTGGCGAGCAGCCCAGCCAGAAGCGTGCCGAAGGCGCTGGCCAGGGCGGCGATGGTGACCGGATCGAACAAGTCGGTGGCGTAGTCGATGGCGCAATGGATGGCGTCGGCGGTCACCGCGACCTCCAGCGCCAGGTCGACCTTGGCCGTCGTCTCCGCCACCGGCACGGCCTCGATGGCCAAACCGGCGAGCCGCACGACCGCAGGCGCGCCCATCTGCACGTTCACCATGGTCTGGAATACGGGCGCACGGCTTGGATCACGCGGTGGCGCCAGCCGGGCCAGCACCTGGTCGAAGGGGGCCGCACCATTGCCGATCAGGGTGCGGGCGGCGTCGCGCAGGCGGCGGCATAGGGTGCGGCCGGTCAGGCCGGCCCCGATGTCGGCAGGGAAGACGGCGGTGTCGACGAAGAAGCCGATCAGTTCCTCCATCTCCTCCTCCTCACGTCCGTCGAAGGGCACCCCCACGGCGAAGTGCCGTTGCCCGCCCCAGCGGGACAGCACCGCCTGCCAGGCGGCCAGCACCAGGGTGAAGGGCGTGCAGCCCTCCGCCCCACCCACGGCCTTGATCACCGGCAGCAGGTGAACGGGCAGGTCGAAGGTGTGGCGGGCACCCCGGCCGGACCAGGCCGCCGGGCGCGGCCGGTCCGTGGGCAGGTCAAGGGCCGGGGGCAGGCCGCCCAACAATGCCACGGCCCCATCCACCGCCCGCGCTATCCGTACCTGCGCCGCCGGTCCGCGCTGCGCGGTGGCATAGTCGGCGTATTGCAGATCCAACGCTGGCAGCAGGCGAGCGGCATCCTTGTCCTCATCCGCCATCGCCCCCTGATAGGCGGTCATCAGGTCACGGGCCAGGATGGGGTTGGACGCGGCGTCGGAAACGATGTGGTGCAGGGCCAGGATCAGGGTGTGATCATCGGGCCCAGCCCGCACCAGGATGGCGCGGATGGGCGGGGCGGCCGCCAAGTCGAAGGGTCGTGCCGCCGCCGCCATTGCCCGCGCCGCCGGGTCGCCGCCTTCCTCCACCACCAGCGGCAGGAGGGGGGCGCGCTGGATCAGTTGGACAGGCGCGCCCTCCCCCTCCGTGAAGCGGGTGCGCAGGATGGCATGGCGCCAGGCGACCGACTGCAAGGCCCGCCCCAACACCGCGACGTCCAGGGGGCCGCGGAGCCGGAAGGCGCGGGTCAGGTTATAAGCGGTGTCGGCGGGGTTGAAGCGCTGCAGCAGCCACAGGCGCTCTTGCGCATGCGACAGCGGTGCCGCCCGTTCCACCTCATTCACCAAGCCATCCATCGCACCCACCCCATTCGCTAATCAGACTTAATCGCGACTCGGGGCCGCATTATTCTGCCGCCAGGACAGTGCCCGGCCGCTCGGCCAGCGCCGCCTTCAGGCCTGCCTGGAAGCGGGCGGCAATCTCATCCACCTCATCGGCGGTGACGATCAGCGGCGGCAGGAAGCGCATGACGGCGCCGTGGCGGCCGCCGACCTCCAGGATCAGGCCCTGTTCCAGGCAGCGCCGCTGGATCGTCCTGGCCAAATCGCCGTCGGCCGGGCGGGCGCCCAGGCGCAATTGCGGCCGGCGTTCGTCCACGATCTCCACCCCGATCATCAGGCCCAGGCCGCGCACGTCGCCCAGGCAGGCATGGTCGATCTGTAGGGCTTTCAGATGCTGCGTCAGGCGGTGGCCCAGCAGGGCGGCCTGCTCGTCCAGGCGGTCGGCCCGGATGCGGCGCAGGGTTTCGACGCCGGCCGCCATGGCCAGTTGGTTGCCACGGAAGGTGCCGGCATGGGCGCCAGGGGCCCAGCGGTCCAGGTCCTGGTTGTAAACCACCACCGACAGGGGCAGTCCGCCGCCGATGGCCTTGGACAGCACCAGCACGTCGGGCTCGATGCCGGCATGTTCGAAGGCGTACAGGCGACCGGTGCGGCCCAGGCCAGTCTGCACCTCATCCACCACCAGGGCCACGCCATGCTCCCGCGTCAGGCGGCGCAGGCCCTGCAGCCAGCGCACCGGCGCCGGAATAACGCCGCCCTCGCCCTGCACCACCTCCACCACGACAGCGGCAGGCGGCAGCACGCCGGACTCCGGGTCGACCAGGATCTGCTCGATCAGCGACAGGCCGGCATCCACCCCCGCCTCCCCGCCCAGGCCGAAGGGACAGCGGTAGTCATAGGGGTAGGGCAGCATCTGCACATCGGCGCCCATGGTGCCCAGCGGCTCCTTGGGCGCGCGGTTGCCCATCAGCGCCAGGGCGCCCTGGGTCATGCCGTGATAGGCGCCGGAGAAGCCCAGGACCACGCGCCGGCCGGTGGCGGTGCGCGTCAGCTTCAGCGCCGCCTCGATGCCGTCGGCGCCGGTGGGGCCGCAGAACTGGATGCGCGCCTTGGCGGCGAAGTCCGCCGGCAGGCTGGCGAACAAATCCTCGACGAAGCGGTCCTTGACCGGCGTCGTCAGGTCGAGCGTGTGCAGGGGCAGGCCGGAATCCAGGGTGTCGCGCAGGGCCGCCACCACGTCGGGATGATTATGGCCCAGCGCCAGGGTACCGGCGCCCGCCAGGCAGTCGATGTACAGCTGCCCCGCCCCATCGCGGACATAGATGCCGCCCGCCTGCCTCAGCGCCAATGGAATGCGGCGGGGGTAGGAGCGGGCGTTGGATTCCCGCGCCGCCTGCCGGCGCAGCAAGGGATCGTCCTGTAAGCGGATGGGCGGCTGGCCGCAGAAACCCGCCAGGGTCAATGGCGCCACGCCCTGAAGGTCGCTGGGCATCGTGCATCTCCCATAGTTGTGCGAAAGCGCCGCCTAGCCGGTAAGGGCCCGGCGGTGCCGGATCAGGTCATCCGGCCGGCGGCTTCCAACGCGCGGCGCAGGCTCAACGGCCGCATGTCCGTCCACACCGTCTCGATGTGGGCCAGGCACTCATCCCGCGTGCCACTGACGCCAACGGCCTGCCAGCCGGCAGGCAGCGGCTTGTGGTCCGGCCAGATGGAATATTGCTCTTCCTCGTTGATCACGACGTGGAAGCGGGTGTCAGGGCTATCCCAGCTCATGTTTGATCCCCATCGTTGCCTAACAACTTCTTTAATATTGATATTAATTCTTATTTGCAAGTCGTTTCAGGCTGGGGTAGCGTTACCCACATTCGGGGACGATCAGTACGTCAACGATGGGAAAGGTCGATCACACCGGCCGGGCAGCATCGAACGCTGGGGAAAGACCACCGGTGATAGCAATGGCCACCGCTGGTTTTACGGAAATCCCCGCCTCGGTCAATAACTGAAAGTGATTCTCATTCCTAAGATATAAGCCTGAACATGTCCCTCCGGCGGGACTGACGGGTCGACTCGGGGCATCCGCGCCAATGCCAAGGAAGCAAGCAATCACACGGAATGGATTGAAATGGATACATTTCCTCCTCTCGCCACTCCGCCCGTCACAACAGGGGTGTCGTCCTTGCGGCTGACACCCCTGTTGGGGAACCCGGACGCGCCTTTACCCCTGTTGGTGACGCCAGCGGTACAGGGCACGGCGTGGCGTGATGTCTTCACCGACATCAAAAGGGTTGTGGCCCAGATCCTGCCCACGGTGGGGGGCCTGGTGTTCCGGGGACTGGACATCCAGGGTGACGCCCCGTTTCGCGCCTTCGTTGAAGCCTTCGGCCGGCCGCTGCTGGATTACGACTTCGGTTCCACCCCACGGTCGGTGGTGGAACGGGGGGTCTACACCTCCACCGAATACCCGGCGCACCAGTCCATCCCCCTGCATAACGAGCAGTCGTACACCCTGCAGTGGCCGGGCACGATTTGGTTCCACTGCGTGACGGCGTCGGAAACCGGCGGCGCCACCCCTATCGCCGACAGCCGTGCCATCTACCGCGCCCTTGATCCGGATGTCCGCCAGCGCTTCGCGCATCGGCGCCTGATGTATGTGCGCAACTACGGCAACGGCCTGGACCTGCCCTGGCAGCGCGCCTTCAACACCGACGATCCGGCGGCGGTGGAGCGGTTCTGCCGCGCCAACGCCATCGAGTGGGAATGGAAGGAGGATGGGGAACTGCGGACCCGCCAGAGCTGCCAGGCGGTGGCCCGCCACCCCGTGACTGGGGAGATGGTGTGGTTCAACCAAGCCCACCTGTTCCACGTCTCCGGCCTGCCCCATGCCGTGCGCGACACCCTGCTGGCGGTAGTGGAGGATGAGATGGACCTGCCCCGCCACGTCTTCCATGCCGATGGCGGCCCCATCGCGGAGGCGGACCTGGCCCATATCCGGGGTGTGCTGGACGCCTGCACCGTGTCATTTCCCTGGCAGGCGGGCGACGTGATGATGCTGGACAACATGCTGGCGGCCCACGGCCGCGCGCCCTTCACCGGCGCCCGCAAGGTGGTAGTGGCCATGGCCGACCCCATCCGCGCCCCGGAATTGTCCGCCGCCGCGCGCTGACCCCGCCATTTCTATGGATACTTCCATGACCACGACGCGCATCGCGCCGGATTGCCCATCCGACCACGCCCCGGCTTCAGCCTATCCCCTGGGGGAAGAGCAGCGCGCCCTTTGGGCGGCCTATCGCGCAGCACCGGAGGAGGCGGGCCATATCATGGCCTATGCCGGCACCCTATTGCCGGGTATGGACCTGACCTGCCTGGCCGCCGCCTTCACCCATGTCATCGCCGGGCATGAGACACTGGCCAGCGCCTATGGCGAGGACGCGGCCGGCACCCCGGTGATGCGGCCACTACGCACCGTCGCACCCGATGTGGCCGTCGTCACCAAGACCATCCCGGATGACGACATGTGCACGGCTTGGCTGGCAGCCCAGGCGGACACACCCTTGGATCTGGAGGCGGGCCAGGTCTGCCGCGTGCGGCTGCTGCGCGGCGCGGACGGCGATTATATCGTCGTGGCGGTGCATCACATCGCCGGTGATTTCCTGGCTATGGAATCCCTGACGGAACAGGTGATGCTGGCCTATGAGCGCCTGGTCCAGGGGCAGGCGCCGGTCCCCATCCCCGCCGGCCTGTACCGAGCCTGGCTGGACCGGCAGCGCGCCTCGCTCGCGGGGCCGCGCTGCCTGAAGCTGGAGGCCTTCTGGCGCGAGCTGCTGGCCGACCCGCCGGCGGCGCTGGACCTGCCGTCGGATGGCGGCGACGGCAGCGCCACGCATGAAGCCGAGATCGCCCTATCCCCCGAAACCACGGCGGCGCTGCGAGCCCTGGCGGAGCGGCTGGGCATCGGCCTCTTTCCGCTGCTGGCCACCCTTTACCACACATTCCTGGGGCACTGGAGCGGGCAGGACCGTTTTCTGATCGGCACGCCCGTGTCGGGGCGCATGGGGGCGGCCGACCACGACCTGATCGGCTGCACCCTGAACGTCCTGCCCTGGCCCGTGGATTTGCGGGGCAACCCCGCCTTCGCCGACTTGGCACGGCGAACCCAGGCCACCTTAATGGCCATGCTGCGCCACCACCGCCTGCCCCTGGCGCGCATCGCAGCGGCCATCGGCCGGGGCGGCGCCCTGTTCCAGCACATGACGACCTATGTGCCGGTGGGCGAACGCCGGCTGACAGGCCATTATATTCCCCGCCTGAGGTTCGCGACCCAGCGCGGGGCCGCCAACGATCTGAACCTGCGCTGGGTGGATGGCGGCGACCGCCTGACACTGCAATGGCGCCAGGACACCAGCCGCTACCGACCCGCCACCATCGCCCGCATGCAGCGGGGTTTCCTGGCGTTGGTGGACCAAGTGCTGGCGGCCCCCAATGCCCGCCTGTCCTCCTTACGCGCCCATGCCGAGGAAGACGCGGCGGTGCGGCACGGACCGGCGGCGACACCAGACACCGCCCTGGCCCTGTTCCATCGCCGTGTGGGCCAGGCGCCCGACGCCATCGCCGTCGAGCACGGCGCGGACAACGTGAGCTACGCCGCCCTGGACGCCCGCGCCGCGACGCTGGCCAGCCGGCTGGCCACCGCCGGCGTGACGCCGGGTGATACCGTCGGCCTGCACCTGCCGCGCGGCACCGACCTGGCCGTGGCGATGATCGCCGCGTGGAAGGCGGGGGCCGCCTACCTCTGCCTGGATCCTGCCCTGCCAGTCGCCCGCTTGGCCTTCATGGCCGCCGACGCCGACGTCCGCCTGATCGTGGGCGAGGACGCGCCGGCCGAGCTGCCGCAGCCCCGGCTGGCCTTGAACGGGCCGGAAGCCGGTGCAACACCACCTCCCCCGGCTGTGCCCACCCTGCCCGCTTACGTCATCTACACCTCCGGCTCCACCGGCGCGCCCAAGGGCGTGGTGGTGACGCAGGGCAACCTGGCCAACTACGCCCTGGGCGTGCTGGACGTGCTGGACCTGCCGCCGGAGTCCATCCTCGCCACCCTGGCCGCCGTCACCGCCGACCTGGGCTACACCGCCTGGTTCGGTGCCCTGCTGGGCGGGCACACCCTGCGCATCATCGACACCGCCCTGGCCGACGACCCGGACGCCCTGGCCCGCCACCTGGCCGAACGGCCGGTGGACGCGCTGAAGATCGTACCGTCGCACTTGGCGGCCCTGATGGCTGTCCCCCAGCCGGAACGCCTGCTGCCCCGCCGGCGCCTGGTGCTGGGGGGCGAAGCGCTGTCTGCCGACTTCGTGGCCCGAGTGCGCGCCCTGGCGCCCGGCTGCCGGGTGGTGAACCATTACGGCCCCACGGAAACCACAGTGGGCTGCCTGACCTGGACCGCCGACCATGCAGATGAGGACGGCGTTCCCGTAGGCCGGCCGCTGGCGGGCGTGCATGTTGCCGTGCTGGACCGCGATCTTCAGCCATTGCCCGTGGGCGTGCCCGGCGAGCTGGCGGTGGGCGGTGCGGGTGTTGCCAGCGGCTATCGCGGCCGGGCTGCCCTGACCGCCCAGCGCTTCGTGCCCGACCCGGCGATACCCGGCGGCCGGCTGTACCTGACGGGCGACCGGGTGGTGATGGGGGCGAACGGCGCCGTCCGCTTCCTGGGCCGTGCCGATGATCAGGTGAAGATCCGGGGCTTCCGCGTGGAACTGGGTGAGGTGGAGGCGCAATTGCGCCGCCTGCCCGGCGTGACGGAGGCGGCCGTGATCGCCCGCCCCGCCCCCGGTGGTGCCGGCTTGCGGCTGGTGGCCTTCATCACCGGCCGCGATTTGGCTGAACCCGCTGCGCTGCTGCGCACGCTGGCCGGCCAGGTGCCGGACGCCATGGTTCCCGCCACCCTCGCGGTGCTGCCGTCCCTGCCCCGCCTGCCCAACGGCAAGATCGATCGCGCCGCCCTGCCGGTGGACGCACCGCAGAACATGGCACAACCCACCACATCCACCGGTCTGTCGCCGATAGAGGCCGCTTTGAGCGCGCTGTGGGCGGAGGTGCTGGGCCGGCCCGCCGTGGCGATCACGGACGACTTCTTCGCCATCGGCGGCGATTCCATCCTGGCCTTGCAGGTCATCGCCAAGGCCCGGCCCCAGGGCCTGGCCCTGACGCCCAAGATGTTGTTCCAGAAGCGCACCGTCGCCGCCGTGGCGGCGGTCCTGGCCGCGACGCCACCCAAGGGAACCAGGAAGACGCCCCCGCCACCAACCGACCAGCCCTTCGCCCTGAGCGGCCTGGACGCCGATGCGCTGGCGGACCTGCGAGCCGACCGGCCGGACGTGACCGATGCCTATCCCCTGTCATCGCTGCAGCAGGGACTGCTGTTCCACAGCCTGATTGACCGGGAAAGCGGTGCCTACGTCAACCAGCTGGTGTTGGACGCCACCGGCCCCTTTGCCCCTGAGGCCTTCGCCCATGCCTGGCAGGCCGCCGTGGACGCCCACCCTATGCTGCGCACCGCCTTCCGCTGGGAAGGGCTGGACGCGCCGCTGCAGCTGGTGCAGTGCGCCGCGACGCTGCCCGTCACGCAGCATGACTGGCGGGGGTGGAACGAGGCGGCGCAGGAGGCGGCGCTGGCCGACTTCCTGGCCGCCGATCGGGCCCAAGGCTTTGTGCTGGAAGCGGCACCCTTGATGCGCCTGGCGGTGATGGATCGGGGTGAAGGCCGCTGGTGGCTGGTGTGGAGCCGCCATCATCTGGTGGTGGACGGCTGGTGCTCCGTCCTGCTGCTGGATGAGGTGCTGGAACGCTACCGCGCCCAACTGGCGGGGGAGGCGCCGGCACTGCCCCAACGCCGCCCCTTCCGCGATCATGTCGCCTGGCTGGTCCGCCGAGACGGCGCCGGGCCCCTGGCCTTCTGGGAGGATTTCCTGGCCGGTGTCCGGGACGCCACGCCCTTGCCCGTGCTGCGCCCCGCCCAGCCGGGGCCGGCCGCACCCCTGAACCGCACCCTGATGCTGGACCGGGCCGAGACGGGGCGTCTGACGGCCACCGCACGCGAGCTGGGTGTCACGCTGAACACCCTGGTGCAGGGCGCCTGGGGCCTGACCCTGGCAGCCCTGTCGGGGCGCGAGGATGTGGTGTTCGGCGTCACCTCCGCCGGGCGATCCATGGATCTCGACGGCGCCGAGACCATGCTGGGCGTCTTCATCACCACCCTGCCCCTGCGGGTGAAACCGGCGGCCGGCCGGCGCCTGGGCGACTACCTGCGCGCGGTGCAGGCCGACAACGTGGCCATGCGCGAGCATGAGCACGCGTCGCTGGCCGATATCCAGAAGCGCCTGGGCGTCGGGGCGCTGTTCGACACGCTGCTGGTCTTTCAGAACCTGCCCATGCTGGAGGGGCGCCGCCGTCGCTTGGGGACCCTGGATCTGCGCCAGCGGGAAAATGTGGAGCGCACGCACTATGGCCTGACGGTGGAGGTCTTCCCCGGCGAGGAACTGGGCGTGGCGCTGGACGCTGACGCCCGCCGCATCGACGATGCGACACTGGCCCGGGTGGCAGACGGCTTCCGCACCGCCCTGCTGGGCCTGGCGCGCGGCGCCAACACCCCCCTTAGTGCCATCCCCCGCTTAGGCGCGGCGGAGGCGGCGCTGCTACGCCGCTGGCGCACGACCCCGGCTGACTACGCCTTGGGGTCCGACTGGCTGACCCGGGTGGCCGACCGGGTGGTCCGCCATCCCGATCGTGTCGTGGCCCGCTGCGATGGCGCCAGCCTGACCTACCGGCAACTGTGGGACCGGTCGGAAAGCCTGGCGCGCGGCCTTGTGGCCGCCGGCCTGCGGCCGGACGGCGTCGTCGCCCTGTTGCTGCCCCGGGGGCTGGAACTGCTGACCCTGATGGTGGCGGTGCTGCGCGCCGGTGGCGCCTGGCTGCCGCTGGATCCGGCCCATCCGCCTGCGCGTTGGGCCCAGGTGACGGCTCAAGCCAAGGCCTTGCTGGTGAGGGACCTGGCCATCGCCTGCGATCTGCCGGCCCTGACGCCGGCCAACCTGCTGGACCGGGCGGAGGCGGGCGACCTGCCGACATCCCCGGCGGAGGGCCGCCAGCTGGCTTATGTGCTGTTCACCTCCGGCTCCACTGGCATACCCAAGGGGGTAATGGTCACCCGCGACGGCATGCTGAACAACATGCTGGCCAAGGTGGCGCCCCTGGGCCTGGGCGAAAGCGACGTCATCGCCCAGACGGCACCCGCCTGCTTCGACATTTCCGTCTGGCAGACGCTGATGGCGCCGCTGCTGGGCGCGGTGGTGGAGATCATTCCCGACGCCGTGGTCAAGGATCCGGACGCCCTGCTGCGCCGCCTGCGCACCACCGGCGTGACGGTGTTCGAGCCGGTGCCGTCGCTGATGCGCGCCCTGGTCGACATTGGTGGGACGGACGGCGGGGCCGTGCCCCTACCTACCTTGCGCTGGGTGTTGCCGACGGGGGAAGCGCTGCGCGCCGACGACGCGCGCGCCTGGTTCGCCGCCTATCCCCACATCCCGTTGATGAACGCCTACGGCCCGGCGGAATGCGCCGACGACGTGGCCTTCCACCCCCTGCGCCAGGCGCCGGAACCGGGCGCCGTCATCCCCATCGGCCGGCCCACCGCCAATGCCGACCTACGGGTGTTGGACGCCGACCTGTCACCAGCCCCCGTGGGAGCGGTGGGGGAGATCGTGATTGGTGGCGTCGGCGTGGGCCGGGGCTACAGCGGCGACCCACGCCGCACGGCAGTGGTCTTCGTGCCCGACCCCGATGGTCCGCCCGGCGCCCGCATCTACCGCACCGGCGACCTGGGCCGCTGGACGGGCGATGGCGTGCTGGAATGGGCCGGCCGCAAGGACTTCCAGGTCAAGGTCCGAGGCTTCCGCATCGAACCGGGGGAGGTCGAGGCCGTGCTGGAGCGCCACCCGGCCGTGTGCCGTGCCGCCGTGGTGGCGCGTGGCGACCGGCTGGTGGCCTATTGGCAGGCGGCCGGCGACGGGACGCCCGACGACCTGGCCCGCCACGCCGCCGCCCACCTGCCGCCCTATATGGTGCCGACGCGATGGGTATCCGTGACCACCTGGCCCCTGAACGCCAACGGCAAGCTGGACCGCCAGGCCCTGCCCGAGCCTGTCACCGACAACGGTGCTGGTGAGGAGCCGGCGACGGAGACGGAACAGCGGCTGGCCGCCCTGTGGCGGGAGCTGCTGCCCGGCGCCGCTGTCCACCGCGACAGCGACTTCTTCGCCCTCGGCGGCCATTCCCTGTTGGCCGCGCGCCTGGTGGCGCGGCTGCGGCGCATGGGCTGGGACCGGCTGGCCCTGCGTACGGTGTTCGAGGCGCCAGGCCTGTCCCACCTGGCAGCGCGGCTGGACGCGAACGACGTGGCAGAAGGGGTCGAGCCCATGCCCATCCTGGCGCCCGTGCCGCGCGGCGGCCCCCTGCCCCTGTCGCCGGCGCAGCAGCGCCTGTGGCTGGTCGACCGGCTGACAGGGGGCGATGCCGCCTACACCATGGCCGCCACCCTGGACCTGCACGGCGACCTGGACGCCCGGGCACTGGAAGGCGCGCTGAACGCCGTCATCGCCCGGCATGAGATCCTGCGCACCGCCTACCCCGAAAACGACGCCGATGAGGACGGGGAACCGATTGCCCGGCCAGCGGCGGCCCTGACGCTGTCGCTGGCCGTGGACGACCTGTCCCCCCTGCTGGCGGAAGAGCGGGAGGCCTGCGCCCTGGCCATACGGGAGGCGGAAATGGGCCGGCCCTTCGACCTGGCCCAGGGCCCACCCCTGCGCGCCCGACTGCTGCGCCTGGCACCGGGTCATCACCAGCTGATCTTCGCCATGCACCACATGGTGGCCGACGGCTGGTCCGTGGGGGTGCTGACCCGCGACCTGTCCACCGCCTATCGTGCCGCCCGGGCCGGTACGCCGCCGGACTGGCCGGCCCTGCCTGTGCAGTACGCCGACTATGCCGTGTGGCAGCGGGCCCTGCTGTCAGGGGAGGGCCTGCGGTCGCGTGTCGCCTTCTGGCGCGGCCACCTGGCCGGCGCCCCGACGCGACTGCGCCTGCCTACCAACCGGCCTCGGCCGCCGGTGGCACAGACGGCCGGCGGCGCCCTCCGCTTCATCGTGCCGCCGGATCTGCTGGGCCCCCTGGACGAGTGGGCACGGTCGCGCGGCGCCACCCTTTTCATGGCGCTGCTGGCCAGTTTCCAGTCCTTGCTGCACCAAGTGACGGGCGACGATGACCTGGTGGTGGGCACCGATACGGCCGGCCGCGCCGTACCGGAGGTGGAGGAGTTGATCGGCTTCTTCGTCAACGTGGTTCCCCTGCGGTCCCGCCACCGCGCGGGCATGAGCCCAGCCGACATGCTGGACCAGACACGACACACCGCGCTGGCCGCGTTCGAGCAGGATGCCCTGCCTTTCGACCGCATCGTCGAGGCGGTGGGTGTGCCCCGCGACCGCAGCCGCAACCCCCTGGTCCAGGCCCTGTTCGTCCTGCAAAACGTGCCGGAAAGCCGCTTCGATCTGCCGGGACTGACCGTCACCCAGTTGCCCGCCCTGGAACGGCGCAGCAAGTTCGACCTGGCCCTGTTCCTGGAACCCGGGGCGGACGGCATGGTGGCCGACTGGGTCTACGCCGCCGCCCTGCTCGATCCCGTCACCATCACCCGCTTCCACCATGGCTGGATCGCCCTGCTGCGCCAGGCGGTGGAGGCGCCGGACCAGCCCTTGCCCCTTTCGACCCTGCCCGCCAAAGCGCCCGAGGCATCACCCATGACCATCCCCGCCCGCCTGGCCCCCGCCCGCCTGGCCCCCAAGCCGGCCCATGAGGCCGTCCGCCAGTCCTTTCTGGCGGACGGCGGCGCCTTCCCCGTGATGTTGGAGCCGGTAACCAGCGGATTGGATCCCGCCGCCTGGGCGGCGGCCAACCGCCCCTTCATCGACGGACTGCTGGCCCGACATGCCGGCATCCTGTTCCGCGGCTTCGACCTGCCCGGCCCGCGGGCCTTCGAAGGGTTCGCCGAGGCCATGGAGCCCGGCGGCCTGTTCGGGGGCTATGGCGACCTGCCCAAGAAGGAAGGGGGGCGCAACACCTATCGCTCCACCCCTTATCCGGAACGGCAGATGATCCTGTTCCACAATGAAAGCGCCCATCTGGACCGCTGGCCGCGCAAGCAATGGTTCTTCGCCGAACAGGTGGCCCCCGTGGGCGGCTGCACCCCCATCGTGGACTGCCGGGAAATGCTGCGCCGCCTACCGTTGGACCTGGTAGCCGACCTGGAGCGGCGCGGCCTGCTGTACGTCCGCACCTTCACCCCGCGCCTGGATGTGGGCTGGCGCGACTTCTTCAAGACCGATGACCGCGAGGCGGTGACGGCCCGCTGTGCCGCCGGCGGCATCGACTGCCGCTGGCTGGACCCGGAGACGCCGCAGACCCGCAGCCGGGGGCCCGCCGTCATACGCCACCCCCTGACGGGGGAGCGCAGCTTCTTCAACCAAGTGCAGTTGCACCACCCCTATTGCCTGGAGGCCGATGTGCGTGAAGACCTGCTGGACCTGGTGGGCATCGACCGCCTGCCGCGCAACGTCCTCTATGGGGATGGCAGTCCCATCCCCGACGACGTTATGGCCCTGATCGGTGAGATGTACGAGGCCTGCGCCGTGCGCTTCGACTGGCGCAACGGCGACGTGGTGATGCTGGACAACATGCTGGCGGCCCATGCCCGCGACCCTTACCAGGGGCCGCGCCGCGTCGTCGTCGCCATGGGCGCCATGACGGACCGCGCCAGCTTGGACACCAGCAAAGCGGCCGGCGCGACGGAGGTGGCGTGATGACCAACCCTCCGCCCGTGCTGGATGAACGCGCCCGCCAGGCGCACGCGGCCCTGGACCGGCGGCAAGAGGCAATCGCCGTCCCCGGCGTGGTCGACCTGCTGCTGCGATGGTCCGGCGACCAGCCGGCGGCACCGGCACTGTCAGACGGCGAAGCCGTGTTGAGCTATGCCGAATTCCGCCGCCAGGTGGACCATCTGGCCCGTCATCTGCGCCAGGAGGGCGTGACGGCGGAACGGCGCGTGGCCCTGGTCATGCCGCGCGGGACGCCCCTGGTCCTCGCGCTGTGGGCGGTGCTGCGCGCCGGGGGCGCCTACGTCCCCATCGACCCCGCCTGGCCGGAGGCGCGGCGTAAGTCCACCCTGGCGGCCGCCCAGCCCCACCGGGTGATGACGGCGGCGGAAGTGGCCCATCTGCTGAACCAGCCGGCACCGGAGGCCGCTCTGCCGCTGCCGGACGGGCGGGACGCAGCCTATGTCATCTTCACCTCCGGTTCCACCGGCGCGCCCAAGGGCGTGGTGGTGGAACATGCCCAGCTGGCCGCCTATGTCGCCGCCGTCACCCAGGCCCTGGATTTGGCCGGCAACCGGCGCTTCGCCTTGTCCTCCACCGTCGCGGCCGACCTGGGCAACACTACCCTGTTCGGCGCGATGGCCGTCGGCGGCTGCCTGGTGGTGGCGGACGAGGCGGCCATGACCGATGGAACGGCCTTCGCCCGCTTCATCGCCAGACAGGACATCGACTGTCTGAAGATCGTGCCGTCGCACCTCGCGGCCCTGCTGGATACCGCCACCCCCCGTCTGCCCCGCACCCTGGTGCTGGGCGGGGAACGGGCAGCGGCCACGCTGCTGTCCACCATCCGGGCGCTGGACTCCGGGGTGCGCGTCTTCAACCACTACGGCCCCACGGAAACCACCGTGGGCGTGATGGTGCACGCCCTGGACGCGGGGGGGGCCATCCCGGACGGCCTGCCGCTGGACCGCGTGCTGGCCGGCAGCGTGGTGCGCCTGCTGGACGCCGCCGGACACCCCGTTCCGCTGGGGGCGGTGGGCGAAGTGCACATTGGCGGTGCCCAAGTCGGCCGGGGCTATCTCGACCGGCCGGACGACCCCGCGTTCATCGACGATCCGCTGGTCCCCGGCCAACGCCTCTACCGCACCGGCGACCTGGCCCGCCTGCTGCCCGAGGGCGGCCTGCGCCTGGTCGGCCGGGCGGATGACCAGGTCAAGGTCCGCGGCTTCCGCGTGGAACCGGCGGAGATCGAGGCGGCGGCCCTGGCCCAACCGGGCGTGCGGCAGGCGGCCGTGCGCCCCTGGGGGGAGGGCGCCGATCTGCGGCTGGTGTTGTACGTGACCGGCGGGGGGGATATCGACGCCCTGCGCGCCGCCCTGAAGCAACGCCTGCCCGACGCCCTTGTCCCCACCCACGTGATGGCGATGCCGGCCCTGCCCCGCCTGGGCAACGGCAAGGTGGACCGCAGCGCCTTGCCACCGCCCGAGGCAGCCCCCGCGACGGCGCCGGAAACCGCCGGGGATCCGCTGGAGATTATGGTGGCTGGCCTGGTGGCCGCGCTGCTGGAACGGGACGCGGTGGGGCGGACAGACAACCTGTTCGACCTGGGTTTCCATTCCCTGCTGGTCATCAAGCTGGTCGCCCGCCTGCGCCGACGCCTAGGCGTGGAGATCGCCCCCGCCCTGGTCTTCGACCACCCCACGGTGGCCGCCGTGGCGGACCAGCTGCGCACGCTGGGCGCCGACCCGGACGCCGCGCGACAGGCCGTGGCCTGACACCCCCTGCCCCATTTATTGATGGTCTAGATCCCCATGGCCCAGACGACCTTGGACATCGCCCAGCGCTTCGCCCAGTTGCCGCCGGAAAAGCGGCAGGCGTTCCTGGAGGCGCTGGCCGCCCGGGGAATGCCCTTCACCCGCCTGCCCATTCCCCCCCGCGGGGAAGGGGCGGCACCGGTGATGTCGGCGGCGCAGCGGCGGCTGTGGGCCCAAGCGCAGCTGGACTCCACCTCCACCGCCTACACCATGCCGGACGTCTTTCGCCTGCGCGGCACGCTGGACATCGCGGCGCTGCAAACGGCGCTGAACGGGCTGGTGATCCGCCACGCCATCCTGCGAACCATTTACCAGCCCGATGGCAATGGCGGCGCCTGGCCTGTGACATTACCGCCCAATGGCGTGACGCTGGGTCATACCGACCTGAGTAACCAGGCGGATGCCGAAACGGCAGCGTGGGCAGTGGTGGAGGACATTATCACTCGCCCCTTCGACCTGGCGGCCGAGGCGCCGCTGCGGGCCCATCTGCTGACCCTGGCGGCGGAGGAGCACTGGCTGGTGGTGGCGCTTCACCACATCGCAGCCGACGGCACCTCCCTGCCCCTGGCCATGGCTGATCTGGCGGCGGGATATGCGGCGGCGCGGCACGGCACGGCGCAAGCGGGACCGGCGACCCTGCAGTACGCCGATGCTGTCACTTGGCAAGCCCTGTGGCTGGAGGCGGGGGAGGCGGATCGTCAGCGGGCGTATTGGCACGCCCGGATGGCCGACGCGCCCCCGCCCTTGGCGCTGCCAGCGGATGGCGCCCGGGGTGGGGTGTCGGCGGAGGGGCAGATGGCCGGCGCGGAATGCGCCGTGACCCTGCCGCCGGCCCTGGCCGACGACCTCCGCCGCCTGGCGCGGGACCACGGGCACACACTGTTCACCGTGCTGCTTTCCGCCTACGCGCTGCTGCTGGCGCGCTTGGCGGGCCAAGACGAGGTGGTCGTCGGCATCCCCGCGGCCGGCCGCCGGCAGCGGGAGGCCGAGGGCCTGATCGGCTGTTTCGTGAACACCCTGCCGGTGCGTTTGCGCCTGGACGATCGCGCCGGCTTTTCCACCCTCATGCCCCAGGTGGCGGGGGCCGTGGCGGCAGCGCTGGACCACCAGGACCTGCCGTTGGAGGACATCGCCGTCCTGGCGCCCGCGCGCGACGGCCAGCCACTGGTGCAGGTCATGTTCGACCACGCCCCCGCCCCCCTGGGCGCGCTGGCCATGGACGGCATCGCGGTGGAGGTCTTGCCCCTACCCGTCCGCACCGCCAAGTTCGAGCTGGCGCTGGGCAGCGTGGAACAGGCGGATGGCGCCATCCTGGGCCGGCTGGCCTATCGTACGGCCCTGTTCACGGACAAGTCCGCGCAGCGGGTGGCGGAGCGCTGGCGGGCCCTGCTAACCCAGGCGGTGGCTTCACCCAACAAGCCCATCGGGACGTTGGACCCGCGCACCCCGGCGGAGACGGCGGCCATTGCCGCCTGGCACCGCGATCCCGCCTGGGCCCTGCCGCCACCCCCGGCCGTGCCGCTGCTGATCGCCCGCCATGCAGTGACCCGGCCGGACGCGCCCGCCGTGCTGTTCGGCGATAGCGTGCTGACCTTCGGCGCCCTGAACCGCCGCGCCAACCGCCTGGCCCGCCGCCTGCGCATCCTGGGCGCGGGGCCGGAGGTACGGGTCGGCGTCTGCCTCAACCGCACACCGGACCTGATCGTCACCCTGCTGGCGGTGATGAAGTCGGGCGCCGCCTTCGTGCCCCTGGACCCGGCTTATCCCCTGGAGCGGCTGCGCGCCATCCGTGAGGCCGCCGGCCTGGCGCTGATGGTGGGCGCCATACCGCTGGACGACCTGCCCACCCTGGCCGGTCCGAATGACGGCACGGACGGGGAGGATGACGGCGACCTGGGTTTGACACCCCACCCGCGCAGCCTCGCCTACATCATCCACACCTCCGGCTCCACCGGCGTGCCCAAGGGAGTGGCGGTGGAGCACGGGGCCCTGGCCATGCATTGCGTCGCCACCGCCGCCCTCTACGACATGACGGCCGGCAGCCGCGAGCTTCACTTCCTTTCCTTCACCTTCGACGGCGCGCATGAGCGCTGGATGACCGCCCTGACCCAGGGCGGCAGCCTGGTGTTGCGCGACGACAGTCTGTGGACGGCGGAGCAGACCTATGAGGCCATCCGCCGCCACGGCGTCACCCATGCCGGCTTCCCGCCCAAATATCTGCAGCAGCTGGCCGCCTGGGCAGAGACCCAGGGCGACCCGCCACCCGTCCACCTCTATTCCTTCGGGGGCGAGGCCATGCCGCGCGCGGGGCTGGAGCGATTGTTCGCCGCCCTGCGCCCCCGCCGCGCCATCAACGGCTATGGCCCCACGGAAACGGTGGTGACGCCCCTGGTGTGGAAGGGCGACGGCGCCAGCCTGCCCGACACGCCCTATGTCCCCATCGGCCGGCCGGTGGGCGACCGCGCCGCCCATGTCCTGGACGGCGACCTGCGGCCCGTGCCCATCGGCGCGGTGGGGGAACTGTGGATTGGCGGCAGCGGCCTGGCCCGGGGCTATGTCGGCCAGCCGGCCGCCACCGCGGCCCGTTTCATCCCCGACCCCTTCGGCGATCCCGGTGCCCGGCTATACCGCACCGGCGACCTGGCCCGCTGGCGCGAGGATGGCACGGTGGAATATCTGGGCCGCCGCGATACCCAGGTGAAGGTGCGGGGATTCCGTGTGGAGCCGGGGGAGATCGAGGCGCAGTTAATCGCCCAAGCCGGTATCCACCAGGCCGTGGTGGTGGCCGACGAGACGGGCGGCATCACCCGCCTGGTGGGCTATGTGGTGCCAGCTGCCGGCGCCGAAGTGGACGTGGCCGCCCTCACCGCGCGGCTGGCCCAGGTGCTGCCCACCCACATGGTGCCGGCCCGGCTGATATCCATTCCCATCCTGCCGGTAACCACGGCCGGCAAGCTGGACCGCGCCGCCCTACCTGCCCCACGGTGGGAGACGGACGGCCAGGTTGCCCCGCGTGACGCGCGAGAGGCGACACTGGCCCGCCTGTGGGCCGACGCGCTGGGGCAGGCGACGGTGGGTGTGACCGACAACTTCTTCGAGATCGGTGGCGATTCCATCCTGGCGCTGCAGATCGTGGCCCGCGCCCGGGCCCAGGGTCTGCGCTTCACGCCCAGGCAGCTGTTCGACCGCCAGACCATCGCGGCGCTGGCTCCGGTGGTTGAGGTGACTAGCGAGGTGGCGCAGGAGCTGCCCGTGCCGGACGGCCCCTCGCCCCTCACTCCGATCCAGGCCTGGTTCTTCGGCCAGCCCATCCCCCGTCGCCAGCGGTGGAACCAGTCGGTGCTGCTGGCCTGCGACAGGTTGCTGGACCGGGACACCCTGGCAGGCGCCATGGCGGCGCTGGGCCATCATCACGACGCCCTGCGCCTGCGCTTCCATCAGGACGCCGATGGCGCCTGGACGCAAAGCCACGCCGCCGAGGCAGGCATCGTCCTGGATGAGGGCACGGCGCAAACCGTGGCTGACGTCACCCGCCTGTGTGATGAGGCCCAGGACGGGCTGGACCTGGGGCAAGGCCCCCTGATGCGGGCCCGCCTGATTTGTCTGCCGGACGGCGCCCAGCGCCTGTTCCTGGTGGCGCACCATCTGGTGGTGGACGGCGTGTCCTGGCGCGTGCTGCTGGATGACCTGCGGGCGCTGACCACCGGCCCCTGCCTGGACCGGACCCTACCAGCCCGCACCGCCCCCTTCGCGGTGTGGGCGCGGCGGCTGGCCGAACTGGCCCAGGCGCCAGCGATACGGGCGCAATTGTCCTTCTGGCAGGCGGCACTGGACACGTCGCCGCTGCCGGTGGACCGGCCGGGCGCGCCCAATACCCGCCGCCACGCCGTCACCCGCACCCTGCGCCTGGATGCGGAGCGCACCCAGGCCCTGCTGACCACGGCCCCCGCCGCCTATCGCACCCGCATCGACGTATTGCTGCTGGCGGCCGTGGCCGAGGCGGTGCGACGGACCTGGAAGCGAGCGGCAGTCACCGTGCACCTGGAGGGACATGGGCGGGAGCCGCTGTTCCCCGAACTGGACCTGGAACGCACGGTGGGCTGGTTCACCAGCGTCTATCCCGTGCGGCTGCAGGCCGGCGACGGGTGGGACGGGACCGTGCGTCAGGTGAAGGAAGCCCTGCGCGCCGTACCGGACGGCGGCATCGGTTTCGGCCTGCTGCGCCATTTGGCCGACGATGCCGCGACGCGCGACGCGCTGGCGGCATCCGTGTCCCTGTCCTTCAATTACCTGGGCCAATTCGACGGGGTGATGCGCGACGGCCCCTGGCGCGCGGCGACCGAGGAGTGCGGCGGCGGCACCGACCCAGACGCCCCCCTGGGTGCCCTGCTGTCGGTGGATGGCCAGATCCTGGATGGAGTGCTGGCCCTGCATGTGCGCCACAGCACCGCCCTGTTCCGCCAGGACACGGCGGCGGCCTTCCTGGCGGCATACGAGGACGCGCTGGCCGGCGTTATCGACCATTGCCTGGCGAAAGGCGCCGGCCAGGTCACGCCGTCCGACTTCCCGCTGGTGAGCCTGACCCAGGCGCAGCTTGACGCCCTGCCGGTGCCGGCGCCCGACATCGCCGACATCCTGCCGGCCACGGCACTCCAGGCCAGCATGGCGCGGCACAGCCGCCTGTACCCGGACAGCGACGCCTACAGGGTGCAGGTCTGGGCCCTGATCGATGGGCTGGACCCGGCGCGCATGGCAACCGCATGGAAGGCCGTGATCGAGCGTTGCGACATCTTGCGGGCGGGCTTCGCCTGGCCGCAGGGGGAGGCTGAGCCGCCGGTGCTGGTCGTGCGCCGCACGGTGCGGTTGGAGGTCCTCTCTCCGGACTGGCGGGGCGAGGCCGACATCGACGTCGCCTGGAACACCCACCGGGATGCGGAGTGGCGCCGTGGTTTCGCGCTGGAGCAGGCGCCGCTGATGCGCCTGACCCTGGCGCGCACGGGGGCACGGCAGTACCGCTTCCTCTGGACCTGGCACCATGCGCTGCTGGACGGGTGGAGCATGTCGCGCCTGCTGGGTGATATCCTGCGGCTGTACGATGGAGAATCACCGCCCGCCCCCGCCGGCCGCCTGCGCGATGTGGCTGCTTGGAAACAGCGCCAGGACGCCGGCGCCGCCGAGGCCTTCTGGAATGCCGAGCTGGCGGCCCTGCCCGCACCAACCCGGCTGCGCGACCATCTGGTCCCGCCGGCCACAGCCGAAGCCAATGGCTCGGTGGAGCGCGAATTGGATGAAGACGCCGTGCGCCGGCTGAACGCGGCGGCGGCGCGGGAGCGGGTAACCCTGAATACCCTGGTGCAGGCCGGCTGGCTGCGGGTGCTGTCCCGGATGACGGGCCAACGCACCGTGGCCTTCGGCGCCACCATGTCGGGCCGCACCCTGGACGTCCCTGACATCGACAGCGTCATGGGCCTGCTGGCGGGCACCCTGCCCGTGGTCCACACGCTGACCGAAGGCGTGGCGGAGGGGAAGGACGCCGGCGACACCCTGCGCCGGCTGTTCGACCAGAACCTGCGATTACGCCAGTTCGAGCACGCTCCGCCGCCTGCCCTGCAATCCTGGAACGATCCGGCCGACGCCCCTTTCGACAGCACGCTGGTGTTCGAGAACTATCCGGTGGACGAGGCCTTGCGCCACGAGGTGCGCGGCGAGGTCAGCTTCAGCGACGTCAGCAACCGGGGCCGCCTCAGCTATCCCCTGGCCCTGGTGATCGTCCCCGGTGCGACCCTGGTGCTGCGCCTGGAATATTGCGGCCGGACGGTCGGGGCGGCGAATGCCAGTGCGCTGGTGGACGATTTGGCTACCGCAATCGTGCAGTTCTCAGCAAACTGCGGCGATTGAAGCAGTCGACCACTCCAGGGTGGCGAACTCGACGGCCTCCAAGGTTCGCCGGGGCCCCGGCGATGGATCACTTCGGCCTTGCAGAGGCGGCCAGGTCCTCGCTGTAGCGAATAGACACATTTGGCAACATAGGCGAAGCCGCCCCGCAGATCGGCCCGATGCCGGAAACGCCCCCGGCGATCAGCGATGAACCTAAAAAAGGGAGGGCGTCGCTTCACCTACAGCCTGGCCGGCCGTGTGTTCGAAATTGGGGAGCCGTTCAGCCGCCTGCGGCAGCCTGTGAATCGGCATGGAGTAATTAGCGCTCGTTGGGTATTAGAACCGCGGTAGCTCGACACGCCCGCCCAAGCGTAAGCGTGCATTCAGGGTCCTCATGGGCCGACTATCCTTCTTAAGCGAAAAGGCGGATCCTCAGGCGGCGGCGCGCGCCGCCGCGGCCAGCGCGTCGAAGCCGGCACCGATTTGCCGGCCGGGGTCGCTGCCCCGCTCCGCCTCTTCATAGACCGCAACAAGGGCCGCCTCGACCCAAACTTCCGGATATTTCACCTCCGGCTCTCCGCGCCCTTCCGCCAGCGTGCGGTCCAGCAGCAGCATGCAGAGGAAGGCATCGGCCAGGGTCTCTCCGTCGTCCTGCGCGGAGGTGAAGATCTCCTCGAACATCCGGGCGTGGGCCTCGGCCATCGCCTGCTCGAAGGCCTGATCCGGATCGCCGCCGCCGAGGACGGAGTCCAGGAAAGGCTCCAGGGCGATCAGCGTCAGGGGTTCGATCAGCTCGTCGGGCCAGCCGTCGCGGGCTGCGGCGTCGGCTGCCACGGTCAGGAACTCGCCCGAGAGTTCGTCGATGACCTCCTGGGTCTCCTGGTCGATGGCGGCGACCGCGGGTGCGCCGGCGGGGTCTTGTCTCTCAGCCGGATGATTGTCGGTCACGGGGAATCTCCTTCAGGGCGTTTCGGCCGCTCGGCCGGGGAACTGGCTGGCTAGAAGCTGAACAGGGCCTTGACGCTGCCCCATGCCTGCTTGCCGACATCGACCGCCTTGTCGCCCGCCTTGTAGACGGCGATGGCTGCCTCCGCCGCGCCCTTGTTGACGAAGCGGGAAGACCCGGCGCCCAGTTCCAGCAGCGTCCCAGCGATGACATGGCCGGTTCCCACGACACCGCCCTGCCTGCGCCCCTCTTCCTTCAGCTTGCCGGCGAAATCGCCGATGACCTCCGAACCGCCCTCGGCAACCTCGCGAAAACGGTCGAACTGCTGCTCCTCGGTTCCCAACGGCCGGGCGAGAATGGCGCCCAGCCGTTCCTTCATGCGGCTGGACGCGTGGCGGCCTGCCGCCGCGATCTGTTCGGTGTCGTAGTCGATCTTCAGCTCGCCTTCCAGCCCGACCCCGATATTGGCGCCTAGCTTGGCCTGGAAGCCGATCTTGCCAACCTCGTTCGTGATGCCCACCTTGGCACCACCGCCTACCTTGCCGAACACCAGCCGCGGCTTGCTGGTATAGCTGTTGTTGCCCTGCTTGAGCACGATAGTCGGCCCCAGCTTGGCACCGGCGCCGGCTTCCAGCTTGCCTTCGGCGCCCAGGCCCTTCGCAAGGCTGGCCTGGGCGGAGGCCGACGCGGTTGCCGTGGCATAGGCAACGGCCTCCCCACCAGCCGAGGCCGAATGCCTGTCATCGATATTGCCGGACAGTTCGGTCTTGGCGGTGGCCTTGGCTTCCGCCTCTGCCTTGCCCTCCAGGGACAGGCCGGCGGTGCCAAGCTTCGCGGCCGCGCTGGCCGCGGCGCTGGCGGCCGCTCCCAATTGCGCCTGGCCCCTGACGTCACGCTGGGCGATCCGGCTTTCCAGCTTGGCCGAGACATCGCCGTTGATCTTGGCGGTGACGGAGGCTTCCGCCTTCAGGCCGTCGGAGCCGATGCCGGCGATCGCCTCGGTGGTCACCTTCACCGAGCCCGCCGCCACGCCCTGGAGCGTCGTTGGGCCGCCGAGGCTGAGTGCCTTGGTCTTGGCCTCGTCGGAAAGGTTGACCCAGTCGCGCTCGTGGAGCTTGTCGCTGATCGACGCGCTGGTCTTGAACTTGTCCTTGTCCTTCGGCTCGTTTCCCGTCACTGCCGGGGCCGTTTGCGCCCGTGGCCGCGTTCCCACGGGGTCCGCTTCCTGGCCGGCTGTCGCGACGGGTGCCGATTGGCTGCGCGGCCTGTTGCCGTTGTCCTCGGGCTCGGTCAAATTCGCTCTCCCGGATGGAGGCCGCCAAGCCCAGGATCACAGGGCACTGCCGACCGCCCATATATGCCGCCGCCAGAAATACCCTTTATGAGCGACAGTTTACAATCGAAATAGTTAGTCCTAAAGGTTAGATTCGGCGCGAAGGCAGGCTGGTCACGCGGACGTCACTCCCCTACTCCACCAGGGACTGGAGTGCGCCTGCACCGCACGCTGCTGGATGAGCACTTCCGCGTCGAAGGCCGCCGAACCTGGTTCGATACCATCGAGGAGATGCAGGTCGTGCTCGACCAGCAGCTGCTCGTCTACAATACCAAGCGGCCCCACCAGGGAGGCGGCATGAAGGGGCGCACGCCCTCCAGGCCTTCCGCGACGGCATCCCCAAACCACAGAAGGAGGGCCCGAAGCCAACCTCAAACCCGCCGCCCGATGACCTCACCAGAGGGGACAACTGTCAGAGCCTGGCCCATAAATAAGTTGAGTGATATCAGTCTCTTGTGATTCGTTCTGTTTGCGAAGACGAGAATGAATCCCAAGATTATGTGGACTGATATCACCCGTCGCCAGTATCGGCGGGATCATCTGAAGTATGCAAGCGATCTGACGAACGAAGAATGGGACATCCTGTGCCCGGCGCTTCCTGGCGCGTACCGGCGGGGCCGGCCGCGAGAGGTAGAGCTGCGGTCGGTGGTGGAGGCGATTTTCTACGTGCTGGAGGGCGGATGCGCATGGCGGATGCTACCGGACAGCTTTCCGCCGCGGACAACGGTGCAGCGTTACTTCTACGCCTGGCGGAACGATGGGACATGGAAGCGGCTGAACCATTTATTGCTGATGCGTACGCGGGAAAGGATGGGCCGCGAGGCCAGTCCCAGCGCCGGCGTCATCGACAGCCAGTCGGCCAAGACCACGGAAGCCGGTGGCGTGCGTGGGTATGACGCGGGCAAGAAGGTGAAGGGCCGCAAGCGCCATATCATCACGGATACCAACGGGTTTCTGGTCGGTGCCGTCGTTCATGGTGCCGATATCCAGGACCGCGATGGCGCTCCTTCGGTACTGGCTTCGATCCGCGCCGCGTTCCCTTGGCTGCGGCATGTCTTCGCCGACGGCGGCTACGCGGGTGACAAGTTGGAGACCCCCTTGGCCACCATGGGCAATTGGACCCTGGAGATCATCAAGCGATCCGACACCGCCCAGGGCTTCGTCGTCCTGCCCAGGCGTTGGGTGGTGGAACGGACTTTCGCCTGGTTAGGCCGCAATCGGCGCCTCGCTAAAGACTTCGAACGGGGAACCGACACCGCAACCGCATGGATCTTCGCCGCCAGCGTCAAGCCCCTCACCAGGAGATTGGCGCGCACTTAAAACCACTTATCCGATTCCGGGCCGGACTCTAAGGCAAGCGCGCATGGCGCTGTCGTGCCGCTAAGGGACAGTGAACCGGCGTTCGGTAGCCGTGAACGGCTGTTCATGCGCTATGAACCGTCGTTCATCACCAGATTTGTGGGTCACATCCCATCCGCATGGTGTGGGGGCGGCATCCGCCGGGTCGGGCCTAGCAAGTCGTGAAAGAACCTTTGCTTCCCAGCCGGCACTGGCGGCGGCGACCCGCCGCTGGCACTTCGTCTCCGCGCGGTGCTGGGCGGAATTCGGCGGGCTGGCCTTAGCCATGCTGACACCGGTCCGCTCATGGGCGCGGTCGACCAAAAACGAATCGCAAATCCGTGAATCCCGGTTCAATTCCCGGCCTACGAACCTCCCGCCCCCGACCGCCTTGTTAAGTGGCCCAAAGGTTGCGCAAAACGGCGCATAATCCTGCGCGATTGGGCGCATAGGCCTACCGCACTCGGACCTCCCGCCGTGGACTGCCCCGTTCCCGGCGGTAAATCAGCACGCGGCTTGGACGCCGATCGGCATAACAACCAATTGATTCTATTGGGACTGACGGGGGCATTTAATCGCGCCGATCCACACCTAAGGTCCCTGGATAGGCCAAGCGTGTATATCGGCATGCGGTTGGATGCCGGTCGGCACAGCAGCCAATTGATTCTATTAGGGTCAATGGAGCCATTTGATCGCGCCGATCCACACGATGGACGCTCTTGAAGCCCTACCGTCTCGCGGGGACATGACACTGTTCCCCGGCGAGGGAATTACAAGGTTGGCTTCGGCGCCTAACGGCGGTGATCGTCCTTGATCATGGCGGCAGCCTTTTCGGCGATCATGATGACGACGGCGTTGGTATTGCCGGAGGTGACAACCGGCATGATGGATGCATCGACCACCCGCAACCCTTCAAGCCCCCTCACCCGCAGCCGTGTATCCACCACAGCGTCCGCATCCTCACCCATGCGGCAGGTACCGACCGGATGGTCCCCGCGGAACGCGGCCGACCGTAAATAGGCCATCCAATCGGCATCGGTTTCGGGCCGGGCCGCGGGCGCGATCATCCCGGTCAGCATGTCGGCCAGGGGCGACGTGTCCAGTATCCGCATCGCTTCCCGGCAGCCGGCCACCAGGTCGGCAACATCCTGGTCGTTCCCCAGCAGTTGGTGTTCGATGATGGGTTGATCCATCGGATCGGACGACCGCAAGGTGATACGCCCCCGCTGGCGGGGGTGAAGCAGGCATGTCGCCAGACTCATGCCCGGTTTCGGATGAAGGCGGAGGCCGTCCTGCAGGGTTTCCATCTGGTAGGCGGCCGGAACCAAAATCGTCTGGATGGTCGGCAGGGCATGGTCATCGCGCGTCCGGAAGAAGGCCTGGGCATGCCCGACGGGGCTGGTAAGCGGCCCCCGGCGCGCCAGCAGGAAGCGCGCGCCGTGGAACAGCGCCTTCCACCACGTCGTCTCGGTATTGAGCGTGGAGACTTTGGAACCGCGCGTGATCATGACACAGGGGTGTTCCTGAAGATTGCCGCCGACGCCCGGGGAATCCCGCACCACGTCGATGCCCATGCCGCGCAGGTGATCGGCGGGCCCGATGCCGGACAGCATCAGAAGCTTGGGGGAGCCTATCGCCCCAGCGCTCACGATGATGTCCCGGTGCGCCCGCGCCCCGTATTCCTGGCCTTCCCACTGGTATCTGACCCTAGTCGCCCGCCCCCTCTCCGTCTCGATCCGCAACACCCGCGCCTTGGTGCGGACGAACAGATTGGGGCGCTTGAGGACGGGCTTCAGGAAGGAGCGGGCGGAACTGTAGCGGAGGCCGGCCTTCTGCGACGCCTGGCAAGGCCCCACCCCCTCTTGCTCCGCGCCATTCTGGTCAGGATTGTAGGGATGGCCCAAGGCCATTGCCGCCTGGATGAAGCGGTCGGTCAACTTGTGCTTCAGACGCAAGGCGGAAGCGGGTTGGGGGCCCATTCCGCCGCGGGTTTCCGATGCCCCGCCCTCGTTCGTCTCGGCGCTCTTGAAATAGGGCAGCACCTCCGCATACGACCACCCCCGGCACCCCATCCGGGCCCAGGCGTCAAAGTCGCCGGGATTGCCCCGGACCCACATCATGCCGTTGATGGAACTGCCGCCCCCCAAAATCTTGCCCGCCGACCAGATGTCCCTCAGGCCGTTGCGGGAGGGGTCCGGTTCAGCGGGATACGCCCAGTTGACGTCGCCGGCACCAAACCATTTCCCCAGCGCGGAAAACAGCATCGCCTCGCCCGCCGGGATATGGATGAAAGGTGAGCGGTCGCGGGCCCCGGCTTCCAACAGCAGAACCGCCGCGCCATCAGCGCTCAATCGGTCGGCCAGCACACATCCCGCCGAACCGGCGCCAACGATCACGTAGTCAAAGCTCTCTTCCGCCAATGTCATGAAGCACCAGACCGCCAAAGGAAACAACGGCCCCATCCTGCCTATACGGCGGGCGCCGTCTTTTGATCAGACCAGATAAAGGATTGCGTGCCACCTTACCGAAGGGGAGGCCATGGCGGCAAAAAGGGAAAGCGCGCGCAAAGAACTGCCCCCCTCCCCCAAATGTCGGCGCCGAAACTAACTGCTAGCCTGGTTGGCTGAAGTTCCGCGATGGGAGGCTTAATAGGTGAACAAGCAAGGATCAAGTGTCGGCACGTCCGTGGCGCTGGTGTGGCTGTGCAGCGTCGCGCCCCTCGCGGCGATTCTGGTTCCCCTGCTGCTGCCGGTGTACCAGCAAAGCTACGCGCTGGACGCCAGTGCGATGGGGTTCCTGGCGTCGGCCGACCTGGCCGGGGCCTGCCTGGCGTCGATCAGCGCGCCACTCTGGCTGCAGCGCACGGGATGCCGCGGCGGTGTCATCGGGGGCTTGATGGTGGTCGCCACCGCCAACATCGCCGCCGCCTTCGCCGGCACCTCTCTGTTGCTGTTGACGACACGCCTGGTGGCCGGCGTGGGGACGGGCCTGGTGCTGAGCAGCGCCATTCCCATCGTCTCGGCCAGCCAGCGGCCGGCCCGGCTGATCAGTGCGGTCCAGGTGCTTCAGCTTCTGCTGGCGGGCGCCGCCCTGGCGGGCGCCGGGCAATTGCTGGCCGCCGGCGGCCCCCGTCCAGTGCTGTTGGCCGTGGTGGCCATCGCGGTCCTGTCCTTGCCCGCGGCGATGCTGCTGCCGGGCCGCAGCGGCCAGGCGCACAGCTTGCCCACCCTTGCCGAGATGCGGCCCGTTTCACTGATCCTGGGCGGCATCTTCATCTATTTCGCCGCCGCCGCCATCATCTCCAACTACGCCGGCCAACTCAGCACGCAGCAGGGCCTGTCGATCGAAGCGGTCAGCACGGCGCTGGCGGTCGGCAACCTGGGGGCCCTGCCGGGCTCGCTCATCGCCATGCTGGCGGCCACGCCGGAACACCGCCGCCTGATGATGGTGGCCGCCGCGGGACTGCAATGTCTGGCGGTCGCCGTCATGTTGTGGGTGCCCGGCGCGCTGGTGTTCACCGCCGCGTTCTTCCTGGTTCAAATGTGCATCACTATCCTGGGACCCCTGCAGGTCGCGGCCCTGGTCGACCGGGATGCCAGCGGCCGTGGCATCGAGGGCCTGGCCGCCATGCAGAGCGGCGGCCAGGCCCTGGGCCCCTTGCTTGGCGCGTTATTCATCAGCGGGGGGCGGGTAGATGGCGCCTATCTCTGCGGCTTCGCCATCGTCGTCGTCAGCACCGCCATGGTGGTGCGGCGGCGGTCAGCGATCCGCTGACCGGCAGGGCCCACCCGCCAGCACCACCCCCTTGATCGCCGTGTAGCTGCGCAGACTGTCCAGGCCGGTTTCGCTGCCGAAGCCGGAATCGCCACGCGGCTCCCCCGCCAGGGACATGCCCGGCCCCTCATAGGATTCAACCGTGCCGTTGACGGTGACGTGCCCCGTCTTGAGCCGGCGAACCAGGGTTTGGGCCGTGGGGTAGTGCGCGGTCCAGACCGTGGCGGCCAGGCCGTAACTGCTACCGTTGGCCAAGCCAATGGCCTCTTCCGTACTCTCGAAGGATTGGACCGTCAGCACCGGGCCGAACACCTCGTCCCGGACGATGGCCATCCCCTGCGACACGTCGTCGAGGATGGTGGGGGCCACGCCGCAAGGGCGGTCGACGGGGCCGCCGGCCACCATGCGGGCGCCGTCGCGCAGGGCACCGGCGATATGGCCCAGGACACGCTCACACTGGCGCTGCCCGGCCAATGGCCCAAAAGTCGTGGCCGGTTCCAGGGGATCACCCACCGCGTACTGCCGAACCTCCCGCTCCAATGCCGCCATCAGATCGGCCTTGCGTGATGCATGGACCAGCAGGCGGGAGCGGGCGACGCAAAGCTGGCCTTGATTGGCGAACGCCTCCCCCAGGATGCGCGGGGCGACCAGATCGGATGCGGGGGCGTCGGCGAAGACGATCTGGGGGGATTTGCCGCCGCATTCGAGAATGACCGGCCGGATGCGGCTTTGCGACGCCGTGGCCATGATCGCCCGGCCCGCCTGGGTCGAGCCGGTGAAGGTCACCATGTCGACCAGGGGATGCCGCGCCAGGGCGGCCCCCGTGGTGACACCGTCGCCCGGTATGACGTTCAGGACCCCCGGCGGAACACCGGCCTCCAGCGCCAGCTCGCCCAACCGCAGGGCCGACCCGGGCGTCAGTTCCGAGGGCTTGAGCACGACGCAATTGCCCACCGCCAGCGCAGGCATGACCTTGATGACCGCGTTCGGCAGCGGATAGTTCCACGGCGCGATGGCTGCCACGACCCCCCGGGGCTCACGCAGGCTGAAGGCCAAGCTGGCCGCATCGCTGCCGGCCACGTCTCCATAAATCTTGTCCGCCGCCTCCGCATAGTGCCGGCACAAGGTCGGCGCCAGATCACGGATGTCGACCAGGGCGGAGGCGATGGGCTTCCCCATCTCCAGGGTGTCGCGCAACGCCAATTCTTCGTGGTTTTCCACGATAAGTTCGGCCAGGCGCAGCAAGATCATGCCTCGGGCGCGAGGGCTGAGGTCGCTCCATACGCCCCGCTCGCAGGCGCGGTGGGCATCTACAACCGCCTGGTCGACCATATCGGCCGAGCACAGCGCCGCCTCGTACAAGAGACCGCCATGAACGGGCGACCAGATGGCCATCGCCCCCGTCCCCTCACGGCGCGTGCCGCCGATCAGTGGACGACCGTCCCAGCTCAGCGCAGCGGCGCGCCCACGCCAGCCGGTTTGCATCGCTTCAGGTTCAAGATTCACCATGGGAAGAAAACACCCCTCAGTCATCAGCGCCGGTGATGACACCGGCTGGCGGAGTCGCCACCGCCCCTGTCATGACCGGCTGTCGTGTCGCGATGGACCTCGCGCCAAACGCATCTGAGCCTTCCCAAGACCGGCCTACTTTTGCGTCCCCGTCTGTCCTTTTTGCGTGACCCACAACCTGGTTCCGGCGCGGGGCGGACGTCTTGCCGGTGGCCAGCGGCCCCTCCACTCTCGCCCGCAGGATCCGGCGCCGGACATAAAAACCGGCGGACAGAAAGTGAGGGTGGGACCGTCATGGAAGAATTGTTCGACATCATCGTCGTCGGCGGGGGTATCGCCGGATGTGGCATCGCCGCCTTCCTTGCGGAGCGCGCCCGTGTGCTGGTCCTGGAAAAGGAAGCGCACACGGGCATGCATGCGACGGGCCGGTCGGCGGCCCTTTTTTCGGAAACCTACGGCGCTGACCCCATCCGTGCACTGTCCCGGGCAAGCAACGCCTTCCTGACCAATCCGCCGGAAGCCTTCAACATCGCCTCCCCCCTGCTGCCGCGCGGCTGCCTTTACGTCGCGTCGGCGGCACAGGAAGAAAAGCTGCTGGCGGCCGCGCGGAATCCGCTGATGCGGTCGGCCGCGACGCTGCTGAGCCGCGACGAGGCATTGAGCCGCTGCCCCATCCTGAAGCCAGATCATGTGACCGCCGCCCTGTGGGAGCCGGGCGCGCAGGACCTGGAGGTGAACGCCCTGCTGCAGGCCTTCATACGCCGCTGCCGGGGGCTGGGCGGGGTGGTGCGGACGGGCAGCGCGGTGGTCGGCTTCGATCGAAGGGACGGGCTTTGGCGGGTCGCCACGGAACAGGGCCGCTATCAGGCACCGGTCATCGTCAACGCCGCCGGCGCGTGGGCGGACAACCTGGCGGCGCAGGCCGGGCTGGCGCCCCTGGGCATCCAGCCCCTGCAGCGCACGGCGTTGCTGGTTCCATCCCCGGAGGGTGTCAACGTCGCGCCCTGGCCTTGCGTCATCGACATTGACGAGGCGTTCTACTTCAAGCCGGACGGGGGCCACCTGCTGCTGTCGCCGGCGGACGAACATCCGGTCGAACCCTATGACGCGCAGCCGGATGAAATGGACGTCGCCATCGCCGTGGACCGTGTGGAACAGGCCACCAGCCTGCGGGTCAGGCGGGTCCTGCACAAATGGGCGGGACTGCGCAGTTTCTCGCCGGACAGGGTGCCCGTGGTCGGCTTCGATCCCAGGAGCGACGGCTTCTTCTGGCTGGCCGGCCAGGGCGGCTACGGCATCCAGACCGCGCCGGCACTGAGCCAAGCGGCGGCGGCACTGCTGCTGGACGGCGCCATTCCAGGACAGATCGCGGATCACGGGGTCGACATGGCGGTGCTGCGGCCGGACCGGCTGATCCCGGCGGCCGCCCCGTGCTGACACCAGCGGACAAAATACGAGGCGATACGATCATGCGGATATTCACCACCCAACTGGTGACCGAGACGAACACCTTCGCGCCCATCCCCAGCGGGCGTCGGGCTTACGAGGAAATGGGCATACACCAGGGCGACGCCAGCCGTGTCGCCCCTGACGGAGTCTTTGGAACCCTGGCGCTTTGGCGCGGCCTCGCCGAAGCCCAGGGGCATGAGGTGGTCGAAGGGCTGGCGGCGCAGGCGCAGCCGGGCGGACGCACGCTGAAGGCGGTCTATGAGGGCTTCCGGGCCAAGGTGCTGCGAGCAATCGCGGCGGCGCCCACCCTGGACGCCGTCCTGCTCAACCTGCACGGCGCCATGTCCGCGGAGGGCTATGACGACTGTGAGGGCGACTTGCTTGAGGAAATCCGCAGGGCGGTGGGGCCATCGGTGGCGATCGGGGTCGAGTTGGACCTTCATTGCCACCTCACCACCCGGATGCTGCGGGCTGCCGACATCATCGTCGCCTACAAGCACTATCCCCACACCGACATAGCGGACCGGGCGCGGGAAGTGCTGGAACTGACCCTGGCCACGGCGGCGGGGCGAATAAAGCCGGTGATCTCGGTCGCCGACTGCCACATGGTCGGCCTCTGGCACACCACCCGCGAGCCGATGGCCTCATTCGTACGCAGTATGGAAGCGTGCCAGGATGGCAAAGAGGTCCTGAGCGTCTCCCTGGGTCATGGCTTCCCCTGGGGGGATGTGGCCGAGGCGGGCGCCAAGCTCTGGGTCATCACCGATGGCCGCCCCGCCCTGGGTGAACCGCTGGCGCTGGACCTGGCCAACAGGTTTTTCCAGATACGGAAAGACACGGTCCAGCCGCTGCTGTCGATCGACCAGGTGCTGGATAAGGTGACGCGGAGCGACGTCTTCCCCATCGTCGGCGCGGATGGCGCCGACAACCCCGGCGGCGGCGCCCCGTCCGACAGCACCTTCGTGCTGCAGCGCATCCTGGACCGGGGACTGGAAGGGGCGTTGATCGCGTTCTTTTATGACCCGGAAGCCGTCCGGGTTCTGTCCGATGCCGGTGTCGGCGCCACCCTGGACATGCGCATCGGCGGCAAAACCGGCCCGGCGTCGGGCGCGCCGGTGGACCTGCGCGTACAGGTCAGGCAGGTCATCCCCGACCACTACCAGACGGGCCTGGGCCTCCGCTGGCCTCTGGGCGCGACTGTCTGGGTGCGTGGGCCCCACGACCTGGACCTGGTCCTGACCTCAGCGCGCAGCCAGGCGTTCGATCCCGTCTGCCTGCAACAGCTGGGCATCGACCTGTCCCGCAAGCGCCTGATCGTCGTGAAGTCGATCCAGCACTTCTATGCCCTGTTCGCCCCCATCGCCCGCGGGGGGGTGCTCTATATCGCTGCGCCCGGTGCCCTGACACCGGACTTCGCCAATATCCCCTACCAGGTGAAGTCCCTGGACTATTGGCCCCGGCGCGACGATGTCACGCCCGAAATCATAAATTATTGATTCATGAGGAGAATACCATGACGGCTCCGCATCTCAGCCCGGCCGTGGCGCTGGGTGGTTCGCTTTTCCTGTCCGGCCAGATCGCCTTTGACGACCGGGGCGCGGTAACCGGCGACGTCGCCCAACAGACCCGCCGCTGCCTGGACGGGCTTGAAGCCGTGCTGCACCAGCACGGCCTCGACCGCAACGCCATCGCGAAGACCACGGTATGGCTGACGGACGCGACGTCCTTCGCGGCTTTCAACGACGCCTACACCTCTTTCTTCGGCGACCACAAGCCCGCGCGCTCGACCGTGGTGGCCGCGCTGGCCATCACCGGCGCCCTGGTGGAGATAGAGGCCGTCGCGCGGCTGGACGGCTGATTGCCCGCGAAAAGAGATTGTAACTGTCACATCCGGCTGTGGAGAACTTGCCCGGTCTGTTGTATTCTCAGCCCATTAATCCTCAAGCAATCATGTGTGAGCCATGCTTCAGGAATGGGCTGATGTCGGCCTGCCGCCCAATAGTCTGCCGCAAGATCCGGACGCCGAAATCATTTCCTTTGGCCCGAATTTTTTAGTTGGCCTTTCCCGATTCAACCCCACGGTGGAAATCGTCGATGAGGAGATCGGCCAGGACTGGTTAAAGTTCCACTTTCAGCTGCGCGGCACGATATCTTATACCGTGCCGGGACAGTCGCCGCTTGCCGTCGACGACCTGACCTGCGTGGCAGCCCTGCACGGTCAGGGCATCGTGAAGAAAAGCCTTGTCGCCCCCCGCCCCGGCTTCGCTGTGACGGTGCTGTGCCGTCCCGAGGTGTTGCGCGAACGCTTTGGCGTCCACCTCGCGGACATGCCGGGTCCGTTGTCACGGTACCTGGAACAAGGTGAGCCCACTTGGTATGCCGAAACCGGCAAGATGACGCCCGAAATGGTGATGAGCGTGCGCGCGCTGGAGGCCATGTCCTTCAAGGGCGCCATGCGCAACGCCTATGTCGAGGCGCGCGGCGTGGAATTGCTTTGTGAATTCTGGTCGCAGATCAGCCGGGGCGGAACGCCGCCCAACCCGGCCGTCGATGAGCGCACGCTGTCCAAGGTGGAGCGGGCGCGCGACCATATCGACACCTATTTCAGGGAACCGCTGGCCATGCAGAAGCTGGCCAGGCATGTCGGCACGAACGAGACCAAGCTGTCCCAGGCGTTTCGCGCCGTCTTCGGCATGACCATCTTCGAGTACATCCGCGCCCGCCGCATGGAAGAAGGCCAGCGCCTGCTGCGCGTCGGCAAGCTCTCGGTCACGGAGATCGCCTTCGAGGTCGGCTACGACTATTCCTGCAACTTCAGCGTCGCCTACAAAAGGCATTTCGGCATCACACCAAAGGAAGAGCGGGCCACCGCCAGGCGGTGACCCGCTCGGTGATTTCAATACTGGAGATTGAAGTTTATCAGCCGGAAAGCGATCGCGACCCACCACACCAGTGCCAGGGCGGCCAGGAGAACCAACGCCCCCGCCTTACGCCACGCCCTGGAATGCCGTCGCCATTGCGCCATCGTTGAAAGCATCGCCAGCCCCGTCGCGCCACACAGCAGCAGCAGCGTAACGCCTTCCAGGACGTAGGTGATGCCGTCGGTTCTGGCCGAGAAGTAGGTGAAATCGGCGGACAGGACGGAAAGCAACACGGGATAGCCCGCCAGGGCCGCGATCAGGGCCAGGCTCAACAGCTTCGGGACCCGGTGGTCCAACCATTGTGCACCCGGCTTGTTCTCCAGGCCGTAAACGCGCCGGGCCAGCGCACCCGCCGGCAGCGCGAGGCCATGGAGCAATAGCACGGCCAGCGCGCCCACTAGGCCGGGCATGATCCAACCCGGTGAACGCCACCAGGGAACAGGCAGGAAGGCGATGGGTGCCGCGACATCAAAGCCCAGCAGGGCGGGGCGTCCATCCTGCGGCAGAACCTGCATCCTGTCCCGCATGTCGTCCGATCGCCAGAGATTGGGGGCGATCTCGCGCCAGCGCGCCGTGCTACGCGTAGGGATGGAAAAGCTGACGCTGCCATCGCCGTTGTCGTGAATGGCGACGGGGGCCAGAAGGTCTGCCACGCTCAACCACGATGCCGTGTGCCGTTCCGATAGTCCCCAGTATCCCGACAAGGCCTTGGCATCATCGCGAACCGTTGCGGGCGGGGCATCCGCGACGGCGGGACCGTACGCCGGGGCCATGGGCGCCGCCGGGAAATATCGGTCCATGAAGCCGTTGAACAGGGCATTGTGGATCCTGGTGGCGGCCTCGTCGTTCCCGGCACTGTTGAGCGAGATGAAGATCCCCACCCCGTCATCCAGCAGCAGGTGAAGGTCGCTGTGGAAGAACTGGGTGCCGCCATTGTGGGCAATGGACCGATGGCCGTTCCGGGTCGTCTCGTAAAAGCCGGTCGCCATCCCGTTCAAGGCGGGGAATACTTTGGGCTGGAGCGCGTGCATGGCGCTCGCCGACTCTTCCGTCAGGATGCGACCGTCCGCCAACCGGCCCAGCTGAAGGTGAGCCAGCATGAACTTCGCCAAGTCCGTCGCGGTCGATGTCAAGGCGCCGGCGGGCGAAGGTCCGATATATTCGTAATAGCCGGGGGCCGTGCTGGCCGTGATGTATCCCTGGCTCAGGTTCGGGCGCCAGGCCTCCGGCACCGGCTGGTCGAAGGTGGAGTGATCCATGCCCAGGGGGCGCAGGATATGCTGGGCCGCATAGGCGGCGAAGCCCTGGCCGGAAACACGCTCAACCACATAGGCCGCCAGGGCCGTGGCGTAGTTGGAATAGGCGGGGACGGCGCCCGGTGCGTAGATCCGCGGCGGTAACCGCGTCTTCACATAATGCTCCAGGCTCTGAGGCGGGTACCGCCCCATGATGTCCTTCAGCACATCCTCGAAGCCGCTCCTGTGCGTCACGATGTTCCGCATGGTGATTGGCCGGCCGTCATAGTCGGGGATGTGGAAATCCAGATAGCGGTTGATGTCCGCGTCCAGGTCCAGCCGGCGTTGTTCCACCAGTTGCATGACGGCCGTCCATACGAACAGCTTGGAGATGGAACCAGGCCGGATGAGGGTGGTGTCGGCGGCCATGGGCGTGCGGCTGTCCGTGTCGGCATAGCCGTAGCCTTTGGCCAGAAGCAGCTGCCCATCCTTCACGATGCTGACGACACCGCCGGCGATGTCGCCCTGCTGGATTGCATAGGGCAGCAACCCATCCAGCCAGGCCTCCGCGTCCCCTTGTGTCAGGGCCCGGGCCGGCTGCCCACCCTGCGGCGCCGGAGCCTCAGGCTGCGACCAGGCCATGGGGGCCTGAGTGGCCGATACCAGTATCGACAGCAAGGCCCCGCGCAGCAAAGTGATGCAGCGCCGTTTCATACGATTGCCCTTCATCGGCAGTCCTTGTTTCAGAGTGCGCTGACGGATGCCCATCATTCCGGTCCCGCCTTTCCCGCCCGCGCGAATGGCAGATGGCGCGTGCGCGCGGAATGCAGCACGAAGCCCGACGACCAGCCATGGGGAAACCACAGCACCGCGCCGAAGGCTGCGGGGTCGGAGCTGGGCCGCATGTGCAGCCAGGATCGGCCAATGGCCGTCAATTCGAAGTCGGACACGCCCCAGGCGTCCCGAAACTGCACGATGGCGGCGTCACCCTGGGGTTGGATGGTGGCTGAAAGCCCGCTCTCCTCGCTTTCATACCGTCCGGCCAGCGCCGCCCAATCCGGCGTTTCATCGGCCGCCGGTGCGGGGAGGCGGTGGAACCGTTCCTCGCGCCCCCCGAAGCGCAGGCTGATGGACGGCTGCCCGTCCGCCCACTCGCACCGCAGGCGTATGGTGCCGATGCCGCTGAGGCCGGTCACCAGGCTGCCATCCGCATCAAGGATCAGCGCCACCGGCGTGGCATATTTGGCGATCCGCAGGCACAAGGCCCCGTCCTGGGGTTCCAGGCTGTACAGGAAACCTGTGTCGGCGCTGACGTAATCGCCCAGCCACGCCGCGAAATCCTCCAACAAGGGGCGCGGCGCGGGCGGGTCCAGTCTGTCCGCCAGGACGATGTCCATCACGCGATCCGCCAGCGCCGTTGGCGACGCGCCCGGCGCGCCATTGCTGAGGATGATGATGTCGAGATCCCCATCCACGGCGGAAATGAATTCGGATGCCCCACCGACCACGCCGCCGGGATGCCGCCATATCGCCATTCCCCGGTAGGTGATGGTCATCAGCCCCAGCCCGTACCGGCCGGACACGCCGTCCCCGTCCGCATGGGACTGAAGCAACTGCGCCCAACTTTCCGGCGCCCCGAAAGCGTTCCGCGAACGCAGGTGCGTGGCCCAGGTGAGCATGTCGTCCACGGTGGAAACGATGCCGCCCTCACCCAGGACTTCCAACGACGGGAAAAGGCCCCGCCGCCACTGGCCGTCCACCAGCGGCGGCAGGTGCATGCTGGCCATGCCAGGCGTCATCACATGATCGCTGGGCGCCAGCGTTGTGGATGACATACCCAGCGGATCGAACAGGTGGCTTTTGAACAATACGTCCAACGGCTGCCCCGTCACACGCGACGCGGCCAGCGAGACCAGATGGTAGCCGCCATTGTTATAGATCATCGCTTCCCCCGGGGGGAAATTGGCGCCGGTCTGCCGCAGCAGCGTTCGCAGGCCGCAGCCCTCTGGCGCGGCCAACATGCCGTGACCGATAAAGCCGAGATCCAGGTGGCACCGCGTTCCGCCACGGTGCTGCAGCAACTGGCGTAGCGTTGGCAGGGCGTTGACCCCTGTCAGCTCCGGCAGATACAGGCCGATCGGATTGTCGAGCTGGAGCAGGCCCCTCTCCTGCAGCAGCAGAACCAGCAGCCCGAGGAAATGCTTGCTGCTGGAACCGATCCGCATCCGGGTCGTGATGGTATTGGCGCAGGCCGTTTCCAGGCTGGCCATGCCGAACGCCCGCCTGTAGACGGGACGCCCGCCGCGCTGAACCCCCACCACCAGACCCGGGCAGTCGCTCCGGTTCCACGGCGCGAACAGCGCGTCCAGTTGCGACGGCAGTGCCGCCGCCTGATCCATGATAGTCGTCATTGAGGAACCCCGCATGTCATGGGCGAGCACCCGGACACTTCGGATGAGGTGTCCGGGCGAGACAGGGATGGTGAATTCCGGTGTTTCAGTAGTCGTAGCGCAGGGTGATCCCGACCGTGCGCGGCCGGCCCAATATCTGCCGCTGGTCCGGCAACTCCGTATCCACTTCCAGCAATTGCTTGGTATTGAAGATATTGGTGGCGAATATCTCCGCCTGCAGGCCGCTGCTCACATCCATGCCGACACGGGCGTCGACCACGGTGAAATTGCCGGCGGGTTGCGCTTCCGTCGAGGCCCCGGGGAAACGGTTGAGATAGCCGGAAATGTAGCGGACATCGACCCTGGCGAAGGCGGACTTGTCCACCACCGGGAAATCGTACTGCGCCCCACCCTGCACGCTCCATCGCGGGATACCGGGCAACCGGTCTCCCTTCTTCCCGCCTATCCCGGTTGAGGGCGGGGAGTCGCTTTGCAGGGTGGCATCGGTGAAGGACCCCGATGTGTTCAGGGTCAGGCTCTTGGTGACCCGCCAAGAGAAGTCCATTTCCAAGCCCCGGCTGCGGGCGTCGCCGGCGTTGCCGGCGAATGAGAACCCGCAGTTGGGCAGCAGGAAGCCGGTCTGAATGTCCGTCCAGTCGATGTAGAAGGCCGACGCGTTCAAGGACGCGCTGCCGCCGGCCAGGGTCTGCTTGACTCCCGCCTCGTAACTCCACAGGGAGTCGGAATTGACCGACGATGGCGCCTTGGTAAGGCCGATGGCGGCGAGGTCGGCCGCGCACGTGCTCGGCAACGGCTGGTTGGGCCCGCCGAGCCGGAAGCCCTTGGCGGCGCGGGCATAGTAAAGGCTGCCCTCTTCGGGCTTATATTCCACCTGGAAGCTGGGCGTCGGCACCGTTTCCTCGGTGCGGACCGAATACGACGTCACCACGTTGCCGTTGAGGGCGCCGTCCTGGAACGCGTCGGTCGTGAGCGTGTAGTTCGCGACACGCAGGCCGGCGGACAGCTTCAGGCTTTCAATGGGGCGGTAGGACAATTCACCGAAGCCGGAAAGCTGTTCACCCACGTTGCGGTCGTTCTTGTGGAAAAGCGAGGAGCCTGCCGCCACCGGACTTCCCAACAAGACCGAGGTGAACTCCGGCAGGGATTGGGCTGTGCCATGCCAGGCGGCATCCTGGATCGCGTGGGCGGTCGTACGCGAATAAAAGCCGCCGATCAGGATACCGAATGGGTTGAGGGCATCCGACGAGAACCGGATTTCCTGGCTGAAGTTCTTGTTCTCGTTGTCGTCATCCAGGGATATGGGCGCCCCGAGGAAAGAGGCGGAGACATCCCGATACTGCACCTGGCTGCGGTTCACATACGCCGTGACGGAGGTCAGCCTGCCGAACCCCAGATCATAATTGATGAGGGCATCGTAAAGCTGATAGTTGTCTTTAAGCATTTCCGGCAGGAAACGCGACTGGGTATACGTGCCCAGGGTAGGCATATTTTCCGGCAGACCATTGGCCTTGGAACGCTGCGCCAGGGCGGTGAGAACGATCTCCAATTTTTCCGTGGGCTGGAAGGTGACGCCGGCCCGGACCCCATCCACATTGGCCGCGTTGACGTCATCCACCGACCGCGCCGGCACGCCGAACGAGGACACGCCCACATCCGCCCACGATGCCCCACCTAGGGCGGCCACGGGCGCCGACGGGTTGGGGGAACCCGGGAATCGGTCTTTGATGAAACCGGCCTCGTGATAGTGATAGCCGGCGACACGCACGGCCAACGTGTCGCCCAGCGGCGCGTTGACCGCAGCGGCAACCTCATTGCCAAGGCCGCCACCAGCCGTCGACGACAGGGAGGATTCCGCCTTGACCTGCCATTCACCGATCTTGGCGCGGTTCGGCACCACCTTCACCGTGCCACCCATCGATCCCGCGCCATACAGCGTGCCCTGCGGCCCGCGCAAGACCTCAACCCGCCCCACGTCGAAGGTGCGTAGATCGGGGAAGCCATTGGCATTAATGCCCAGGCCGGAACTGACGGGCACCTCGTCAATATAAAACGCCACCGTCGGGTTCTCAGACCCCACCACGGTGGAAATACCGCGAATGACGATCTGGTTGCGCGCGGGGCCACGGTCCTGAATGACGACGCTCGGCTGCGCCAGAAGATAGTCCCCCATCCCCACCAGGCCGCGCTTTTCCAGGTCGGCCCCGGTCAAGGCGGTGATGCTGATGGGGACGTCCTGGATACGTTCGGCACGCTTTTGCGCCGTGACGACAATTTCATCCAGTTGAAGGCCGTCGCCCGTGTCCTGGGCAATCGCCATCGCGGGCGCCGCAGCGATCATCAGCGCGCCCAGTCCCCCACCCAGCAGCCTTTTCCGGTCTGGCGCCAAGGCGTTCCCCCTGCCCTGTTGTCCCTTCAATGAAGCCTCCATTCGGTGTTTTATGGTGGCATTGTTAAATAAACCTTGGCGACCCCGTGTTTGATCGGCCGTCAAATTCGTTTGCCCCAGCATGGGAGTGTTGCGCCCGATGGGGTGCCCATAAAACAAACCCCCGCGAGCTTCATATACTCGTGGGGGTTCTGGCACTCGACTTGTAGATGAATAATAAAATACCCTCAAAAAGGCAGAGAGCGGGCCAATGCTGATCATGCAAGTTTGTCGGCGGCCACCGCGATTTTCGTATGATACGCTCTGGCCTTTGCCTTTTCGGTGCGCGCGCCAAATATGAAACCGAGGAAGTTCAACAAAGTCTGAGCAGCAAGAATCGACGTGCTGCCGGTCGCATCATAATCGGGTGCCACCTCCACGAGGTCCATACCGACGATGTCGTGTCGATTAGCGAGATGCTGGAGCATTTCAAGCACCTCATAGTAGAGGAAGCCGCCGTGACTTGGGGTGCCTGTACCGGGCGCAATCGATGGGCAGAACCCATCAATATCCAGCGTTACATAAACCCGAGCGCCTTCGGGAATGCGCGCGACAACAGCTTCCGGCCCCAAGGCGCGCATTTGCCGGACTGAAATGATATCCGAACCCAGCGCCCGGGCCTCTTCATACCCATCCCTGGCTGTAGAGGAGACATTGCGAATGCCCACCTGGGTCAGGCCCGTCACATAGGGTTTCTCCGCGGCCCGTCGCAGTGGATTACCGTGGCCAAAGCGTACGCCATGGCGCTCATCCACAAAGTCGAGATGGGCATCGATATGGAAGATATGAAAACTGTCACGGCCTTCATAGGCGTCGATGCAGGGAATGTTGATCGAATGATCGCCGTCGATCACAATTGGTAGAGCACCAGCGTCCAGAATCGCCTCGACGCCAGTTCGAATATTGGCATGGCTTTGAATTGTGTCGGTATGAATGATGTCCGCATCGCCGATATCAACCATCCGAACGTCGGGGCCAAGGTAGACGCGATCATCCTCGTGATCGTAGGCGCCCGCATGCCCGAAACTGAACAGCGTGGACGCTTCCCGCACCGATCGCGGCCCGAACCGGGCGCCAGCGCGATATTGCGTGCCGGCATCGAATGGCGCGCCGAGGATGGCGACATCGGCATCGATACGGGACCAGTCCTGCACATACGGACTTTTCGCGAAGGTGCAGATGCCGACGAAAGGCAGGTTCAACCTGCCTGCTTCATATGCGTGGCCGCTCATCAGTCAAACTCCACAATCTGAGGCAATCGACAAGTTGGGTGGTCGCGATGCAAGAAAATGATCATCAGATTTTTCACCTTTCCCTGCCGATCCCATGGCTCGAAGTAACGACTTCTAAAGTCAGAGGCAGCGGATTTCCTTTGCGCGAACCTTAAGTTTATTTGAGATGCTGCGCAAAGTTCAGCATCGGATGCCCGCCACCGGTCTGGCGGAGTGCCTGTCATTGCATCGCAAACAAAGCAAATTGAAAATCAAACGCGCGTTCGTGCGGACTATCTCAAGATGCCTTTACTTATAGATTGGAGAAAAACTGCATGATCGGCTCGATCTGATGGCAGCTAACCAAAGCGGCGCCGACGTGCATCCGGCTCAGGGCGGATCAGGGGCTGCGGTGCCATGGCCGTCCAGTTCACGGGGATGGCTCACGGTCGTCATCTTTTTCGTAACGGCGATCCTCTCCTACACGGATCGCCTCATATTCAGTCTGCTCGTCGATCCGGTGAGGAACAGCCTCGGCATTTCCGATTTCCAGGTCGGCCTGGCGCAAGGCACTTCGTTCGCAATCATTTATGCTCTGGCGGGCCTACCGGCAGGCCGGCTTGCCGACATTGCCAATCGCCGCAACCTGCTGCTCATCGGTATAATCATCTGGAGTACTGGGACGGTCATATGTGGCCTGGCCACCGGCATGGCTTCGCTGATCGCGGCAAGAGTATTCGTCGCTGCTGGTGAAGCTATCCTGGCACCAACAGCCATATCGATGATCTCCGATCTTTTTCCTCAGGAACGCAGGGGCCGTCCAATGGCGGTTTTCCTATCCGGAATGAACGTGGGAAGCGGCTTGGCGATCGTCATCGGTGGAGGGGTTTTGACGCTCGCTCAGTCCGGAGCATTCAATAGCCTTGGCGGCGGCCATGTCACGCCATGGCGGACGACACTCGTGCTCATCGGCCTCCTTGGCTTTCCGGTACTGGCTTTGCTCCTGCTCATTCGAGAGCCGCAACGAAGAGCCAGTCAAAGCCAGTGGAAACGCCCGTTCAGGGTCGTTCTGAATGAAATGTGGGGCCGATGGAGGCGTCTTCTTCCCATATTCGTGGCGTTAGCGGCGTTGGCGGCCGTCGATTTTGCATTGATCAGTTGGACACCGACGCTGTTGTTGCGCGATTTTTCTGCCTCCGCCTGGGAAGTTTCCAACGGCTTTGGACTGGTGGTTCTGATTTGCGGCTTTCTGGGAACGGTAGTCGGCGGATTTGCCGCTGATAGACTGTTTATCAGGGGGGGTAACCCGCTTCGGCTTCGCTTCGCCGCTGTGTTGGGATTGTCGGGCGGACTTTCACTCATCTTCCTTACAATTGCTACCGCCGGGTATGTCGTTGCGCTAAGCGGATTTTGGCTCTTTGTTTCCGCTGTCGCGACAATCTGTGGCATCGCGACTGCCCAGGATATTGTCCCGGACGATGCCAGAGGCTTGTGCATCTCATTCATCAGCATGGGAAATATAAGCCTGGGGCTGGGAGTTGGCGCCTCGCTGCCCGGCGCCCTGACCAGTGGAATGATTGTACGCATTTCCGGATTGTCATGGGCAATCGCAGTCGCCACGGCTCCTTTGGCACTGATCGCTGCATTGCTCCTCGGCGCCAGCAATCGGACACCGCGGGGACATTAACGCATGCCGCACCCCAAAAATCCCCTCCCTGAGAAAGGTAGAGAAACAGTGGATATTGCTGCGGAATCATTCCTTCGCCAGATGATCGAGGCGGAACATTTCTCGGGCGTTGTCATGATAGCCCGCAATGGGCAGGTTTTGCATAGACGCGCTTATGGTCCCGTGTCCGAACATTTCAAAAACCGCGTCGCTGGTCGCTTTCATGTCGCGTCCATAGCCAAGCAGTTCACGGCTGCGGCGATTATGCAATTGATTGAAACGGGAATGGTGCAGCTTGATGGACGGATCAATAAGTTTCTCCCCGAGCCTCACCGATCGGCGATCTGGGAGACCGTCAGCGTGCAGCATCTCCTGTCGCATACCAGCGGCATCCCCGACTACGCCGTAACGCGCGATTATTATGATGTTGTCGATGGTTGGGCTTTTGGGAAGACCATAGACGGGATGATACGCGAGGCGATGACGCTTCCGCTCAATTTCGAGCCGGGAACGCAATTTCGCTACTGCAACCTTGGCTACACCCTTTTGGGCGAAATCATTGAGACCCAGACGGGCCTCCGTTACGCGGACTATATTAAGCAGGCGCTCCTTGATCCTATGGGAATGGGGCATTCGCAGATCCATGATGAGCGCTATATTCCTACGTTGGACGATGCAATCGGCCTCCGATGGGATGATCAGCTGGGTTGCCATGTGAGAGATGACGTAGCGTCCCTGCCTGTGACACCAGCGGATGGTGGATTGGTGATAACGCTGGACGATTTTGCTCGCTGGGTAACAGTTTACAAGTTTATGGAGCACCCCAAACTATCGACCGCCTCTCTCGAACGCATGCTTGCCCAGGCGGCGCCGTCTGATACATATCGGTGGCCCGAGCGAGACATGCGTGGTCAAGGTTTCTACGGCTTGGGACTCATGCGAAGCGGTGACTTGATCATGCATGAGGGGTCTATCGTCGGCTTCAGAAGCTTTTTCTTGTATAGCCGCGATGATGATCTGCTGATCGCCGTCTTCTCCAACAATACCCATAATGATGTCTTTCACATTACCTCTGGTCTTTTCAGGATTTACAGCCGGTCGGCTGAATAAATCACTGGTGACCGAGCCTGTCTATGGCGACCCGGCGGCGGTGGTTTGGGCCATGGTCACCGTCGCCCTGCCGGCAAGCGTCGCTGGGCTGGCGCTGTTCACACGCTCCCGCGCCGCCGCGCGGCGATGAGACCCTTCATGCAAGACACGGGGAGAACGAGAGTGCTTGAGGATGTGATGCTGAATGATACGGTCAAGGGCTTCCCACCGCACCAGCAGGCCCTTCTGTCGCAGGTGGGCGGCCGGGGGTGGAGCCTGCTGCGCGGGGACATCCCCCTGCCCGCCGCGATCATCAAGCTGCCGGCGCTGGAGCGCAACTCGCGCTGGATGCAGGCTTTCGTCAAGGATGCCCAGGCGCTGCTGGCCCCTCATGTCAAGACCACCATGTGCCCGGCCATCATGCGCCGTCAGCTGGCCGATGGCGCATGGGGTGTCACCGTGGCAACGGTCCAGCAAATGCGTCTCTGCCGCCGCTGGGGAGCGGGGCGCATCATCCTCGCCAACCAGCCGGTGGGTGACGCCGAACTGGCGGGCATCGTCGAGGAACTGCGGCGGGATCCCGGGTTCGATTTTTACTGCCTGGCGGATTCACCGGCCGGCGTGGCGCTGCTGACCCAGGCGGCCCTGCGGGCGGGGCTGGAGCGGCCCATCCAGGTGTTGGTGGAACTGGGCTACACCGGCGGCCGCACGGGTGCCCGCGGCGTGGACGCGGCCATGACCGTCGCCCGCGCCATCCACCAGGCGGGCCCAGCCCTGGCCCTGGCCGGGGTCGAGGGGTTTGAGGGCATGCTGCCCGTGGCCGCCCCTCTTGGCCAGCCAACCGTGACCCAGTTCCTGGCCGACATGGCGACCCTGTACCGGCGCTGCCGCGATGAAGGGCTGTTCGGCATGGCACAGCCCCTGCTGACTGCCGGCGGGTCCATCCACTACGACCTGGTGCTGGAGGCGTTCGCCGGGCTTGACGCCCGCGTCGTGACCCGCAGCGGCTGCTACGTTACCCAGGATTCCGGCATCTATCAGAAGGCTCATGAGGCGCTGAGGGCCAAGCGGGCGACGGCGGGTGGTTTGGAACGGGCGCTGGAGGTCTGGGCCTACGTCCAATCGCGACCCGAACCAGGGCTGGCGCTGCTGACCGCCGGCCGGCGTGATTTCGGGACGGACGCGGGCCTACCGGTTCCCCTGCTGCTGTCCCGCGCCGGCGCAGCGCCGGCATCGGTGGATGGGATGGGATGGGAGGTTGTCGGCGTCAACGACCAGCACGCCTACCTGCGCATCCCGATGGATGCCGACCTGAAGGTGGGCGACCGTGTCGGCCTGGGCGTATCCCACCCCTGCACCACGCTGGACAAGTGGCAGCTGCTGCTGGTGGTCGATGAAGACTACACGGTGGTGGATGCCTACCGGACTTATTTCTGATCAGTACGCCGTCCCCCGGATAAGCCCGGGGACGGCGTGATCATGATGTCGGGGTGGTGGATGTCCATCAATTCGTCATGCAGGCGCTCATCGGGGCTGGAGCACAGGCATAGGGCCACGGCCTCTTCGCGGCCTGCCGCCGTATAAGCGTGCGCCATGGACCGCCTCGGCATCGAAGATCTTACCTTCCACGACCTCAGGCACGAGGCCACCAGCCGCCTCGCCAAAATCTATACCAACCCCCTGGAGCTGATGCGGATCACCGGCCACAAGTCGCTGGCCACGCTGGCCCGGTACTATCACGCCGACGCGGAGGAACTGGCGCGGCGGCTGGCGTGAGCCGATGCAACGTCCAGATGACGGGAAGGACAAAGCGCCTGTTTCTCCGGATAAACGAACGTTTCCCGCTGAGAACGGCCGTTTTCCATCGTCACACCACCTGTGGATGGGGCGGGCCATACGTTAACATTTCCAGGCCGGTTACCGCTCAGAAGTCCGCGACGTCGATCTTCTTCCCCTTGTCGAAGCGTGACAGGGCATAAGGGCGGGGATCGACGATGGGGGCGGAGCCTGTCGCAAGATCAGCGATCAGGTGCCCCGCGCCGGGTCCGATGCCGAAGCCGTGGCCGCTGAATCCCGCCGCCAGGATGAAGCCAGGGACGTCTGGTACCCCACCAATCACCGGGACGCCATCGGGCGTGCTATCGATATAGCCAGCCCAGGTGTTGATGACTGGAGCGGCCCTAAGGCCAGGAACGAGGTCAATCGCCCGTTTCACCGTCAGGCGTACCGTGCGCGGGTCCGGCGTCGGATCCAGAACGCGCATCCGCTCCATCGGCGTCGGCTGGTCGACAGTCCAGCGGGAGCCCGTTTCATGGCCGGAGCGCCAGCCTTCCAGCCCCCCAGGCGACAGGCTGCGCCAGCGCCGCAGGAACATGGGCAGGAATTCGCGGTGGAAGCGGAAAAACTGGGGCGTCGGATCGACCCGCGCCCACCCGCTGATCGATAGGGTATGACAACCGTCGCCACGGCGCGTGATCGACACCGACTTGGTGTGAAGGGCGTCCGGCAAATCGATCTGGTCGCTGGCCACCGCAACAATGGACTGGCGCACCGATGCCTGGGGGAAGCGGATGCCCAACTGATGACAAAAGGAAGAGGCCCACGCGCCGCCGGTGTGTATGGCCAGCTTCGTGCGGATGGTGCCCTTTTCGGTAATGATGCCGCTCACGGCGCCGCCCGCCAGTTCGATGCCCCGCGCGGCACAGCCTTGGTGGACGGTGCCGCCGTGCCGCATCGCCGCCTTCGCCGCCGCCGGGGCCGCGAGCCCGGGATCGGCAATGCCATCGGTCGGAGCCAATACCCCGCCCCGCCAACGCCGTCCTGTGAAGCCGCCCCGTTCGGTCGCCTCGGCACCGTCCAGCATCCGCGTACTGACGCCGACCGTCCGCGCGAAGGCGCCCCAACGGGCCCAGGTGTCCAGTTCCTCTTCGTCGTTGCTCAGGTAAAACAAGCCGCAGCGGCGAAATCCGGCATCCTCACCGCTGTCGGCGGCGAAGCGGTCCCAAAGATCGAGGCTCTTGGTTGATATCGGCAGTTCACGCGCGTCGCGGTTCTGCTGCCGGCACCAGCCCCAGTTGCGGCTCGATTGCTCACCGCCGACCACGCCCTTCTCAACCAGCGCGACCTTCAGGCCCCGCATCGCAAGATAATAGGTGGCGAAGGCGCCGACGATGCCGCCGCCGATCACCACGGCGTCGGCCTCGGTGGGCAAGGCGGGGGAGGATTGGATGAGGCGTAGGGGCGCCGACATGGCGGTGCGATCTCCCATGAGACGGAAAGGTCAGGCGTAGCCGAGTATGGCCTTGGTTTCGAGGTACTCCTCGACACCGAAGACCCCGTATTCCCGGCCGTTGCCCGACCGCTTGTAGCCGCCGAACGGCGCGTGGGGATCCCAGGCGGGATGATTGAGATGGACCTGCCCGGTGCGGATGCGGCGAGCGACATCGCGCGCGCGCTCGATATCATCTCCTTGGACATGGCCGCCCAGCCCAAAGACCGTGTCGTTGGCGATATCGACGGCTTCGTCGATATCGTCGTAAGGCATGATGCACAGGACAGGCCCGAAGATTTCCTCCTGCGCGACCCTCATCGTGCGCGTGACGCCGGAGAAGATCGTCGGACGGACATAGAAACCGCGGGTCCTGCCCTCCGGACGCCCGAGCCCGCCGCAGACCAGGGTGGCCCCCTCCGCAATACCCACGGCGATCATGGCCTGGACGCGCTCAAACTGGGCGCGGTTGGCGATGGGCCCCAAGACGGTCTTCCCGTCGGACGGATCGCCGACAATGATGGCCCCGGCCGTCGCCCGGGCGATGGCCTCCACCTCCGCCATTCGGGCCCGGGGCACGATCATGCGGGTGGGCGCGCTGCAGGACTGGCCGGCATTGCGGAACGCGGCCATGACGCCCAGCGGAACAGCGCGCGGGACATCGGCATCGGGCAGGAAAACGTTGGGCGACTTGCCGCCCAGCTCCTGGGTCACGCGCTTAACGGTCACCGCCGCCGCCTGGGCGACCAGCACGCCAGCCCGGTTGGAACCGGTGATCGAGATCATGTCGATACCGGGATGGGCCGCCATGGCCGCCCCGATTTCCGGGCCGGTGCCGTTGACCAAGTTGAGGACGCCCGGCGGCGTGCCCGCGTCGTGCATGATTTCGGTGAATAGCAAAGCGTTCAGCGGTGACAACTCGCTGGGCTTCAGCACCACCGTGCATCCGGCGGCCAGGGCCGGGGCGACCTTCGCCGTTATCTGGTATAGCGGCCAGTTCCACGGCGTGATCAGGCCGCAGACCCCAATCGGCTCGCGCACGATGGCGGTGGTGCCCCGCATGGTCAGGAACGGATAGGTCGCCAGCACATCGGCAGCCGCACGGACGTGCGCCGCCGCAAGGGGGACATGGGCGGCGCGGGCGTGGCTGATGGCCGCCCCCATCTCACGCGATAGCACCTGGGCCAACGGTTCCGCCCGCTCCAGGATCAGCGCGTGTATGCGCTCAAGCAGCGCGCGCCGGTCCGAGACGGGCGTGGCGCTGAACGCCGGCAGGGCCGCGCGCGCCGCCACGACGGCACGGTCGAGATCGGCGGCGGTCGCCGCCGCGAGTTCAGCGATCACAGCCTCGCTCGCCGGGTCGACCACCGGCAACGACACCGGACTGGACGCCGGCCCCCATGCCCCGTCGATATAAAGGGCGCGCCCCGGATTCACATCCCCGGCCGCAACCGAATTCATTCCAGATGTCATCGCACCAGATCCTGACGGCGGTAGTGGGCGCCGACGATGGACGGAAACCAGGGCTCGCCGGAATGGCCGGTCCATCGAAAGCACGAAGGGCTGAGATCAGGTCATGTTCATGGCGCGCCCTCCCGGGCGCCGGTTGCGCCGCCCACCGCCACGGCATCGATCTCGACCAGATAGCCGTAATGCAGCTCGCCAACCGGAACCACCGTCCGCGCCGGCCGTGCGTCGCCCATCATCTCGGCATAGACCGCGTTGAAGCGGGGCCAGTTCTCAACGCCGACGATGTAGGCGGTAACCTTGAGAATATCGCCAGGCCCGGCGCCTGCGGCGCGCAATGCCGCCAGCACGTTGGACAGCGCCTGCCGGACTTGATCTTCGAACCCCAAATCAGCGGTATGGGAGCCGTCCGCGCGCACGCCGAGTTGGCCCGCCGTGAAGACCAAGCCGCCATGGCGGGCGGCATGGCTGTAGTGACCGCCTGGCCGTGCAAGGCCCTCCGGTTCCAACGTCTCGATCTTCATCTCCATGAGGTTCACCATCCCCGCATCCGTGGCCACGCCGCCACGACGTCGCGGCTGCCCGTTGTGACCACCTGGTAGGCCCCGTGCTGGGCCGCCGTCGCGCATGCATGGTTGGGCAGAATACGCACGCGGGCACCGACCGGCAGGTCGGGCAACGCGGCGGCGCTGCCGGGCCGGACCTTGATGATCCCATGCTCCTGGCTGGCATCATCCACGATCAGATCCGGCCACGGCACACCATCGACGTCGCAGACGAGTCCGTACCCTTGATCGACCGGATGGCGTTGCGTCCCCCGGTCGCGAGACAGGGCCATCCAGCCGGCGTCAATCAGGATCCAGCCCTTTTCCAGCTTGTGTCCGATGACCGTGGCCAGCACCGAGACGGCGATGTCATCGACCGCACAGACGCCGATGCCATGCATCACGAGATCGAAGAACATGAATACACCGGCGCGCACTTCCGTCACACCATCGAGATCGCGGGCGAAATGCGCGGTCGGGGTCGAGCCCACGCTGACCACCGGTGCCGCGTGCCCGTGGCGGCGCAGAGCCATCGCGGCAGCCACCGCGGCCGCGCGCTCGCCCTCGGCAGCCTCCACCAGGCCCACACCTCCCCGGCACGCGTAGGACTCCCCGGCGTGGGTAAGCACGCCCCGGACCTCCACCGCCCCTGCCCGCAGAATATCCGCGATCTCGATGATGGTGGCGCTGTCGGGGGAAAGCCCGCCGCGATGGCCATCACAGTCAATCTCGATCAACACCGCCGGCATCGCGCCGCCGTCCCGTGCCGTTGTGGCGAGGGCCTGGGCCTGTTCGACGGTATCGATAAGTACCGCGACGTCGACGCCCTGGGCCACAAGGGCACGTATCCGCGCGATCTTCTTCGGCGCCAAGCCGACGGCATAGACGACGTCCGTCGCACCCGCGGCGGCGAAGTATTCCGCTTCAGCTATTGTTGAAACGGTGATCGGCCCCAGGTCACCGGCGAAAAGGCGCCGGGCCACGTCGATCGATTTGGCGGTTTTCACATGCGGTCGGAAGCCAACACCGAGATGCGCCAAATGCGCCTTCAATCGGGCCACGTTCCGGTCGAACCGCGCCACATCAAGCACCAGCGCCGGGGTCTCAGCCCCATCAAGGGTCATCTGACGGGCATGGGTGGGCGACTTGGACAAGGTTTCAATCATCTTGGGTCTCTATTGGGGATTTTCTTGAAAATCCATGCCGGCGGTCGGACGGGCGACCGGTTGGAAAGCGCGAACAAGCGGACCCAATGGGGGCGTTGGAAGGGGCCGCGACGCGCGCACCGTTACCCCCCCTCGCCTCAAAAGTATTTCAGCCAGGCGATGTCGCGACGGCGCCTCTTGAGGCGGGAGAACCACGCGGTCGGCACGTAGAAGGGAATTATCAAACCGAGATACCAAACGACCACCCAGCCGTAGCTGCCAACCCCGAAAACGGTGTCGTGGTTCGAACCCCAGATCGCGAAGGCGATATGATACAGAATGCGAAGCGTGCAGAGGTGGACGATGTAAAAGAACATCGGCGCCCCACCGAACACCGACAGCACACCGACGAAGCCGGAGTCCCGCACGCGGTCCAGCAAGGCGAGCAGAACCGCGCCGACGCCCAAGGTCGGCAGCAGGAAGAGAAGAGACGGCGGATACTTGGTGAGCGCCAGAAAGCTCATCATCGTGCGCAACGGATCGCCGTCGACGACGAACCACGGCTTGTCGCCATAGATGTTGAGCGCGCGCAACACGACGAAGGCAGCAATCATCCCGAAACCAAGCGTCAAAAGACGGCGCTGGCGCGTTTCCGGGAAAATGTCGGCCTCGAACCACGGACCGATGCCATAGCCCAGCGATATCACACCAATCCACGGAAGAACGGGATAGCTTGTTTTCGCAACGAGGCCGAACGGCAGGGCGATGAAATCGCGCTGATGCAGCTCGGCCCAAAGGATGAACATCGGATTATCGGGGGTGAGGTGGATGGGATCGAGAAGGTTGTGACCGCAGACGATAACCAGGCCTAAGGTAATCAACGCGGGGCGTGGCAGGCGGATCAAGGCCGCCAGCACGATCATGCACACACCGATGCACCAGATGACTTGCAGCCAGAGCATCGGCGGCGATATGCCCCAATAAATGGGCGACAGGATCAGCACCTCGATCGCCATCAGCAGAAGGCCGCGTTTCACCAAATAAGCCGTCGTTTCACCCGTGGTGTGATTGCTGGCATACAGATAGACGCCGAGACCGGTGAGCGCCACGAAGATCGGCGCGCACAGGCTGACCAGCAGACGGGCGAGAAACACCGCCGGAGCAGCCGTCCGGGCATCGACCGGATCGGCCACAGGCACATACAGGAACCACGTCTCGCGAACATGATCGAGCAGCATGAAGACCATGACCAGCCCGCGCAGCGCGTCGATATTCTGAAGTCGCGGCCGCGCCATCGTCGTGCGCTTCACGGACGCTTCACTCACACCAAATGATCCAGATCCAACCGACGCTATTTGGCCCATGTCCCGTTCCCCGTGCTTGTCGGCGATGACTTTATTGCCGTTTATTAAGCCAGCCTCCGCCGGCAACTTCTCCCGTATGTCGCCGAACCGCACCACCGTCATGCGGCGACATGGACGCGAGGCGATATAAGATACCGTGGCGGCGCGCTGCCGGCCGGGGCGCGTGACCGCAGGGACGGTCACGCGGGGCGCTGCGTCGCGTAGACCTTCTTGACATGCGTCTCGCTGATCCACGCGCAGCCATCGCCCCGGATGGCCAGGCAGACATCGCCGGCGGAGAAGGTGACACAGCCGCCGGCGTCAGCGAAAGTGACGCTGCCTTCCAGCAGATGCATGAGCTCGATATGGCGATAGGGCATCTGCCTGCGGTGATAGGGCGTGGAATCCCAGGTGCCGCAAACGAACTCACGGCTGGCCGACCAGTAATCGGAATGGTTCCGGCAGGACGGCGTGGGGCCGACCAGTAATTCGGCCAGCGGCGGGTTGGAGGGCGAGAGAGGTGCGGCCTGGTCGATCGTCACCGGCGTCTCCGACGTCCCGGGCTGGGCCGCTGGGCAACTGGCGATGACCAGCAGCGTTCCCTCGGCGGCCCGCCAGGTGAAGCTTGACCCCACCGGCAGCACGCCGCTCATGCCCGCCCGCAGCGAGAGGCGGCCGCCACCGCTGTCGATTTCAAGCCCGCCCCCAAGAACAAGGACGAATTCGTCCGCCGACAGGCCATCGACGCGCCCTTCCCCGCGCGGCGCCAGGGCCGCGACGGTGGCCGCGGCGTCGGTAAAGGCCGGCACGGCGCGACCACCGATCCAGTCGCCCGAAGGGGCAGTGCCGGCCGCATAGGCCCGCAGATCGACAACGGCCCCCACCCGGCCCTTCAGCGCCTTCGCGATCATAGCCCCAGCAGCCCAGGCAGACCGCCAATGTTGGGGATATCGTGGACCTGGTAGTAGCTGTTCAGCGGCTCGTGCCCCCGGTTGACGAAGGCTTTCATGGTGACGCCCATGTCATAGGCGGTCATCAAGTCGTAGCGGAAGCTGGAGGAACAGTGGAGCACGTCCGCCGGCCCGCAGCCCAGGGTGTCGAACATGAACTCGAAGGCGCGCATCCGGGGCTTGTAGGCCTGGGCCTCCTCCGCCGTGCAGACCGTGTGGAACGGCGCCTGCAGCTTCTCGACGCTGTGGGGGATGAGGTCAACCATCGAATTGGACAGGATGACGAGCGGAAACTCGGCCGCGATGCGCTTCAATGGCTGAACAACGTCGGGATGGGGGTTCCACGTCGGGATGGCGGCATAGAGCGCCGCCCCGTCGGCGTCGCGATACGGAACCCCCGCCTTCTTGCACGCGCGCTGCAGGGCCTCGACCACCACCTCGCGGTAAGGCCGCCAGGCGCCCAGAACGGCATCCAGCCTGTAGGCGGAGAAGTCCCGGCAGAACTCTTCCAGAGCCTCCCCCGCCAGGCGGTCGGCGTAGACCATCCGCGCCACCGGGGCCATTTCGAAGTTGATCAACGTGCCATAGCAGTCGAACGTGATGAACTTCGGCCGCAAGACAGTCATGGAAGCCCCCTGTCACTTAAGGATTTTGGATTTTCGGTCGGCATGCCGGCCGGCGCGATTCATGAAAGCCTAGCGCCAACACGCGACATGATGGCGCCTTTGTTATCGCCCCGATTGGCATGCTTCCGCGTCAGGGGGCATTGGCGCAGCACGATATACTGTTGTGACGGATGGGGCCCGGCGCCCTGCGATGCGCCTTTGCACAGCCGGCATCGGATCGTTATGGTGTCGGCATGCGCCTCCGTTCGCTCCCGCAACTCTTCGTCCTGCTATGCATCGCCGCCTGCGTCCTCGGATGGGCTGGCCGGGCGCAAGCCCATGGCGTGGGGCGGCATACTGTCATCGAGGTCGCGGCGGCGCCTGTCGCCGTCGTGGCGCCCTTCATCCTGGTGGCCGACGTGCAGGACCTTGGATGCCAGGACGGCTGTTGCTGCCATGGGATCTCCCCGTGCTGCGCCATGGCCTGCCACGGGGCGGCACTCAGCCCCGCGGCAGCACCGGACTGGCTGGCGGACCAGGCGCGAGCGCCGGGATCGCCTGCGCATACGGACGGGACCGGCATCACCTCACTTCCCCCACTTGAACCTCCCAGGGGCGTGGCCCGGCTGTAAGGCCCCCCTCACCCCGGCCGTTCCGCAATCGGCGGCCCAATCCAGATTCCCTGGGAGAATCAAATGATCCCGAAGACCTTCGCGCGCGCCGTCGTGGCGGCGCTGATGATCACGCACGCGCCAGCCCTGGCGGCGGCCCCGCCTCAAATGGACCACAACCATCCCGGCGAGACGACCGAGAAGACGGCGACGCCGATCGGCACCGGCACGGTGAACGCCGTGGATGCAGGCCGCCACACAGTGACTCTGACACATGGCCCGATCACCGCCCTGAACTGGCCCGGCATGACCATGGACTTCCCGGTGGCCCCGGGGATCGACTTGGCCGGATTGCGGCCCGGCGCCCAGGTTATGTTCACCTTGGGGAGATCCCCGGCTGGCGCCTACTGGATCGATCATGTCATGCCGGGCGACGCCGCCATGCCCACGGGCCACGGCCACGATGACCACGGGGGTTGAGCCATGCCGGAAATCCTGCCCAACTGGCACCCTGCGGTGGTTCATTTCGCCGTGGCGCTGCCCCTTCTGACCTTCCTGTTTTTCATCGCGGCATCCGTCCGGCACAGGACCGGATGGGCACCAGCCCTGACCACCGCCGCGCGCTGGTCGCTGTGCCTGGGTACGGTGGCGGCGCTGGCAGCCGTCCTGACGGGACAGGGGGCCATGACCACGTCCACCATGGACCTGGCCGGCCATGAGAACGTGCATATCCACCTGACCTGGGCCTACCGCACTGCGGCCGTGCTGGCCGTCGCGTCGCTGGGCGCTTGGCTGGACCGCAAGCGGGCCGTAGGCGCCCATCCCCTGCTGCTGCTGTGCGTGGCTGGCGGCATGGGACTGGTGGCAATCACCGGGTGGTATGGGGCGGAGAACGTCTACCGCCATGGCATCGGCGTACAGCGCCTGCCCGACCCCGCCGCCCTCGACGATCATCAGGGGCATGCCCACCATCATCACCACGATCATGACGACCCGGCATCGCCGAACGGTGATCCGGAAGCCGACCACCGCCACTGACAAGCGGGGCGCGCCGGCGGACGGCAACTGCGGCCATCCGCCGGCGCATCCGTTAAACCCAAAGCACAATCGGCCGTCCGCCCGCCGGCCCGGGATGGTTTTCTGCCGCCAAGCCCCCCGCAATCGGTGCCATCCCGCCAATCCGGGGTGTTAGCCTTCTTAAAAAGAACGGGACCGCCACCAAAAGGCGTGCTGGGTCAAAACATAAACAGGGGATCGATAATGCGCCGTTTCAAGCCCGTCGCCCTCGCCGCGCTCACCAGCGCCCTCTTGTCCGGCCCCGCCGGCGCCCACGCCATCTGGTATGCCGAACATGCCCGCCAGTTAGCCTTGATCTACGGTGTTGGCGCCGACGACCTGGATTCCGTGAAGCGTCTGCCGGGCTTCGAAGGCATTGCCGCCTATGACGCCAATTACCAGCCAATCGAGGCCAAGCTGCGCGTGGCTGGCCCCCTGGTGGTCCTGGACACCGAGCTGCGCCCGACCCTGGTGGCCGCCGTCCTGCAGAACGGCATCTGGTCGCGGATGAAGGGCGAGGAGTTCGAGAAGAAGACGCGGGAGGAAATGCCGAACGCCTTCTATTCGGAAAAGACCATCAAATACACTGTGGGCGTTCGCGGCCCGCTGGAGAAGCCCATTCCCGCCCTGCCGGGACAGGTACTGCAGATCGTCCCGGTCGGCCCCATACCGGAAAAGCTGGGCACGCCCATGACCTACAGGGTCCTGTACAAGGGCAAGCCAATCGCCGGCGTGTCGGTCATCAACGACTTGGTTAACGACCCCGACGCCACCCCGATGAAGACGGCCGCCGACGGCACCGTCACCCTGCCGGTGCGCAACCAGGGCCTGAACGTGATCGAGGCGGTCTATAAGGCACCAACGGACGATCCGAAGAAATACGACGAAATCGAGCTTGGGGCCACGCTGTCCTTCCTGCTGCAGCACGCGCCGGAATGAACCCGGCCCCCTCTTTGAAAGGCCTCGCCATGACCTTAGCAAAGTTCCTGAGCCCAGCCCTGGTCGCCCTGGCGCTGGCCGCCGCCCAGCCCGCCCTGGCGCATGGCAACACCAAGCCGCAGCACGGCGGCGTGGTGCTGATGGCTGGCGAAACAGTGTTCGAACTGGTGAACAAGGCCGGCGCCGTGGCTCTGTACGTCACCGATGATGACGAACCGGTGGCGGCCACCGCCATGACGGGGCAGATCAGCATCACAACCGGCGGCAAGACGCAGGTGGTGGCGCTGAAGCCCGCCGACGGCAACCGCTTCGACGCGCCTGGCGCCACCATCCCGGCCAAGTCCCAGGTCGCCGTCCAGGTCGTCGACACCGCGACGAAAACCAGCCTGGGCACCACCTTCACCATCAACTAGGGGCCCCCGATGCAGGCAGCAGCCCCGCTTTCCACATCGGCCCCACGCACGGCCAAAGCGTCGTGCCGGCTGGCGGTGCTGGCCGCCCTGGCCGCCCTGGCCACGGCCCTCACCGCTACGGCCGCCCGGGCCCACGGCGTGTCGGACGCCGACAAGGCCTTCATCACCGGCGCCGACGGCGTCAACATCGTCCCCTACATCTATCTGGGCGCCAAGCACATGGTCACCGGCTATGACCATCTGCTGTTCCTGGTCGGCGTCATCTTTCTGCTGTATCGGCTGAAGGACGTGGGCCGCTACGTCACCCTGTTCGCCATCGGCCACAGCACGACGCTATTGCTGGGCGTGCTGACCGACGTGCGGGCCAACGCCTACCTGGTGGATGCCATCATCGGCCTGTCGGTGGTCTACAAGGCCCTGGACAATTTGGGAGCCTTCAAGACCGTGCTGGGCTTCACGCCCAATCCCCGCGCCGCTGTCCTGGTCTTCGGCTTTTTCCATGGCTTCGGCCTGGCGACCAAACTGCAGGAATTGGCGCTGTCCCAGGAGGGGCTGATCCCCAACTTGATCAGCTTTAACGTGGGCGTGGAGATCGGCCAGTTCCTGGCGCTGAGCGTCATCCTCATCCTCATGAGCCTATGGCGCCAAACGGAGAACTTCCGGCACAGCGTCGTCCTGGCCAACGCCACCCTCATGGCCGCCGGCTTCGTACTGACCGGCTATCAACTGGCGGGCTATTTCCAGCAAGGAGCCTGACATGGCGAGCCCCTCCATGGACCAATACGTGGTCGCCCCCCGCACCCTGACCAAGGCGACGGCGGGGGCGGGCGTGGCCGCGGCCCTGATCCTGACCCTGTTCGTGCTGCCGGCCGAACGCGGCATCGACCTGACCGGGATCGGCTCCGCCATCGGCCTGACCCGAATGAGCCAGACTGAAAAGGAGATGACGGCCCCGTCCCAGGCACCGACCGCCATTCCCATTCCCAACCGGGCCATGATCGAAAAGACGACGGCCCTGCGCAGCGATGAAATGACCCTGACCCTGGCGCCCCACACCGGCGCCGAGATCAAGGCCCACATGCGGGAAGGCGACCATTTCATCTTCCGCTGGGAAGCGAGCGCGCCCGTGAAGGTGGACATGCATGGCGAGCGGGTGAACGCCGGTGACGATTTCACCAGCTACTGGAAGGAAAAGGAGCTTTCGGCCGCGCAGGGCGACCTGACCGCCCCCTTCGAGGGCACGCACGGCTGGTATTGGCATAACCGCAGCGACGTTCCCATCACGGTGACCGTGAAGACCGTCGGATTTTATGGGGATTTGTTCAGGCCCCACGCCGAATAGGTGTGATGACGCCTGCCATCAGGAGCCGGCAGATTCATCTGTTTGGCAAGATGCCGCAATATTTCCCCCTGAAAACAACCTGGTCTTCGAACAAAGATTCCCAAAAGATCAGGCACCATGATTCCTAATAAAACGGGCGAAAGTTGGGTCCACTCTTCTGACATCTTCCGCCGCGGCGCACATTCGTCGCGAAGCGGGAGATTTTACAAAAAAATGCCTAGGGAGCCTTCACATTAAAATCAGAACAGGGGGCGAGAAAAATGAAGGGCCATTCCGGTATTCGATTCTTTTGTGCCGCGACCGCGGCTTACCTGATGCTCCAGCCCGTGGCCCGCGCCGCGGAAGACCAGGCCCCGGCCACCGGCGACACCCTTGAGGAAATCACGGTCACGGCGCAAAAGCAGCAATATGTCGGCACTGTGCCGGCCAAGGATGTACCGCAAAATGTTCAGACGTTAAGCGGCGCCACGCTGCAGGAAGTTGGCATCAGCCGCCTCGCCGACGCCCTGGACCTGGTCAGCGGCGTGGCCCGGCAAAACAGCTATGGCGGCCTGTGGGACGGTTTCGCCGTTCGGGGCTTCGCCGGCGATATCAACGTTCCCAGCGGATTCCTCGTCAACGGCTTCAACTATGGTCGGGGATTCGGCGGCACCCGGGATGTCTCCGGCGTGGAGCGGATCGATGTCTTGAAGGGCCCGACATCCGCCCTGTTCGGCCGTGGCGAGCCAGGCGGCACCGTCAACATTATCACCAAACAGCCGCAGTTCACGCCGGAAGGCAGCGTCATGCTCGAAGGCGGAAGCTATAGCCATTTCCGTGGGGAGGCGGACTATACCACCCCGCTCAGCAGGCGGTTGGCCGTCCGTATGAACGGCGCCTTCGAGGACGAGGACAGCTTCCGCGACACAGTTCACGCCAGGAAGGAAACCGTATCGCCCTCGATCCTGTGGTTCCTCAACGACAATACCAGCGTCTCCTACCAGTTCGCGTACACTCATCAGGAGGTCCCGTTCGACCGCGGCGTCGTGGCGGTCAACGGCAAACTCGGCGTCATCCCCATTTCCCGTTTCTTGGGCGAGCCGGCCGATGGGCCGACCAAGACCAACGATTATGGCCACCAACTGCAGTTGCAGCATGACTTCAACGACAAGTGGGGGGTCTTGCTGGGGGCGGGCTATCGCACTACCGACCTTACCGGCTACGGTGAGACGCCGGAACTGGTCACATCCCGCCAGCCGTTCTTCACCGATGGCCGCACCCTCTCCCGGCAGCGCCGCTACACCAGCTACGACACCAAGGATCTGGTCCTGCGTGGCGAAATCAACGGGCAGTTCGACACTTTCGGCATCACGCACCACGTGCTGGTGGGCGCCGACTACGACGACTTCAAATTCAACAACTTCCAGACGCGGTCGCGGCCGCCCGCCCTGTCGACACATCCGACATTCGCCCAGCAGAACGCCATCGACATCTACAATCCCGTCTACACGCCGGCGAGCTTGCTGCCCGCCACGACCAGCCTGGTCTTTAATCAGTACGAGCGCGACAAGACCACCGGCGCCTACGTGCAGGATCAGATCGATGTCACCGACAGCATCAAGCTGCGTCTGGGCGCGCGTTACGATGACTTTTCGCAGTCGATCCTGACCCGGGCGACGAATGTGACGACACGTCAGAATCCGGATTCCTTCAGCCCGCAGGTCGGCATCGTCTATGAGCCGACCAAGTCAATCTCAGTCTATTTCAGCTACGGGCAAGGGTTCCGCGCGAATACCGGGCAAGATTATTACGGAACGCCCTTCGCGCCCGAGAGAACGGAATCTTACGAGGTCGGCGCAAAATACGTGTCACCGGACCAGGGGATTACCAGTTCCATCGCCCTGTTCAAGATGAGCAAGGACAACATCATCACGGCCGATCCCGTGCACTCGGGCTATGTGATCGCCATCGGCACCGCGGAAAGCAAGGGTGTCGAGTTCGACGTCAGTGCCAAGCTGCCCTATGATTTCCGGTTGCTGGGCAGCTTCGCCTATGTCGACGCCTATTCGACGTCATCGGTTCTCGACCCCGACTTCGGCAAGGTCGTGGCCGCGGGCGATCCACTGATCAACATTCCCGAACTGAGCGGCAACCTGATCCTGTTTAAAGACTTCTCCGTGATGGAAAAGCCCGCCAACGTCGGCATCGGGGTCAACTACGTCGACAAGCGGCTGGGGGAGACCGGCACGACCTTCACCCTGCCCGCCTACACGCTGGTGCGGTTGATGGGGTCCGTCCATTTGACTGACGACATCGAGCTGAGCGGCGAAATCAACAATCTGTTCGATAAAACGTGGTACGCGAACAGCTACGCGGCGCTATGGGTGCAGCCTGGCGCGCCACGCACGTTCAAGGCACGGGTCCGCTACAAGTTCTGACCCGAGAACGCCCTATCCCCCACGGGGATAGGGCTCGACCAGGCGGCTCCTGCCGCCATTCCGCGACCTTTCCGGCCCGCCGGCGCACCGTGTCGCCCCGAGTGGCCGCCTTGGGCCCGAAGGACCTCATGATTACCAAGCGCGCCCTTTATCAACTGCATAAATACTGCGGCCTGGTCGCGGCGGTTTTCATTCTGATCCAGGCGGCGTCGGGTGTCCTGCTGCTGTTCCAGGATACCCTGGGCCCCCGCTTGGACGCGGGAAGGCCGCCCACTCAAACCACCGATGGTGCCGCCGCCGACACCGTGCGGCTGAGACGCCTGCAGGCGGTTCTCGCCACCGCGCATCCCAACGCCACGTTGCGCCGGCTGGACTTCCCCAGCCAAGCGGACGCCCCCTACCTGGCCCATTTGACCGACCCCGATGGCCGCGCCCGCTATGTCGCGCTTGACCCGACGTCGGCCGGAATTCTGCGGGATGGATCCGTCTGGCGTTTTCCGGCCATCGCGTTACTCCGGCTGCACGACCAGATGCTGACGGGCAGGCCGGGCACGGCCGTCATCATCCTGGTTGGCCTCGCCACGTTGATGGTGACGCTGACGGGCCTTGCCCACTGGTGGCCCCGCCCCGGGCGCTGGCGCCAGAGCCTGACCATCCAGCGGGGCCAACCGGCACGCATGATCCTGCGGCAGGGTCATCGCATCCTGGGCGCGGTCGCGGCCGTCGTCATCGCCATCAGCACGCTGACGGGCTTGACCCTGGCGGTACCTATGGTGCTGGCCGCGCCATCCCCACCGCCCACGGCGACCCTTGCGACAATGAGCGATTGGGGTGGGGCGCTGGTGCTGGCCCGTGCGCGCTTCCCCGCCCACCCCGTCCGCGATCTGCGTTCGCGGGGTGCCGACCTTCTGGATGTGTACTTCCGAGCGCCGGAGTACGGCCCCGTGGCAGTGCACCAAGTGACCGTCGATCTGTTGTCCGGGCACGAGACCCTGTCCGTGCCCGCTGACCGGAATACCGACGCCTGGGTGGTCGCTCTGCCCATCCATACCGGGGGGATGGCGGGCGCCACCGGATTGGGGCTGGCCTTGTTCGCCGGCCTCTCGCTGGCGACGCTGGCGATCACCGGTCCGGCCATGTGGCTGCACCTGGCGTTGGTGAAGGCTCGCAACCGTCGGCGCCGCATGGCCGGAGCGCCATCCCCTGTCACCGCAATCCAGAAGGTGCGGTCATGAGCGTCCTCTACAAGTCCGAGACTGACCGTGGCCGTGCTTGGCAGTCCCTGTTCGCGGACCACGCCCCCGACATCGGCTTCCACCTTTGGCCGGAGATGGGGGATCCGGCGGCCATACGCTACCTCGCGGCCTGGGCGCCAACCGCCGACATCTTTGCGGCCCTGCCCAACCTGGAGGTTTTATTCTCCATCGGCGCCGGCGTTGACCAGCTTGACCTGTCACAGGTGCCGCAGTCCGTTGCCGTGGTGCGCATGGTTGAGGCTGGCCTGACCGAAGGCATGGTCGAATACGCGGTATTCGCGACCTTGGCCCTGCACCGCCGGGTCATCGACTACATCAGCGACCAGCGCCAAGGCCGATGGCAGCCCGCCCGTCTCGTGCCGCCGGCCAAGCGGCGAGTGGGCGTCATGGGCCTGGGTGTGCTGGGGCAAGCGGTACTGGCCCGGCTGAGCGCCTTCGGCTTCCCTTTACTGGGGTGGAGCCGAACCCCGCATGCCATTGCCGGCGTGGATTGCTACGCCGGACGCGAGCAGTTGCCGGACTTCCTGGCGCAATGCGACGTTCTGATCTGCCTGTTGCCGCTGACGCCGGGGACGCGTGGCATATTATGCCGCGAAACCTTCGACCGGCTGCCCGAAGGCGCGGGGCTGATCAACGCTGGCCGGGGCGGACACCTGATCGAAAGCGACTTGCTGGATGCCCTGGATGGCGGCCGGCTGGCCGGTGCCGTGCTGGATGTGCTGAACAGCGAACCACCGCCCGCCACCCACCCCTTCTGGCGCCATCCCAAGATTCTCCTGACACCGCACGTCGCCAGCATGACCACGGCCGATACCGGCGGTCAGGCCCTCCTGGACAATATCCGGCGTCATCAAGCCGGCATTCCCATGCAGGGCCTGATCCGGCGCGATCTCGGATATTAACGCCGGTCGCCTTTCCCGCGCCGCAGCAAACTATGCTGAATGCGATGGGCAAAAGGCGGAATCCTGCGCCGGCCCGGGGCAGTTTAAGGACATGTTTTGATCGGCCTGTGGCCTAATGGGTTCACAAGAATGGTCACCGGACAGGGTGCGCATGGAATGTGGAAAGCGGTGCCGGCCGGCAAGGCCGGGCCCTTCCCCTCGCCTGGGCCCGTGCCGGAGCCGAACAGCCAAATCATGGCATCCCAAAAGGAAAGGCATCGCATGATCGCGTTCCGGCCCCCACACCTCACCGTCGACCGCCACGGCGCCCTGGCGGCCGCCCTTATCGGGCCCTGACGTCCATGACCGGACCCAAGACCTGCTCCTATTGGCTGGATACCGCGCCCCCTTTCACCGGCGGCGCGGACGGTGGCCTGGACAGCCGCACGGACGTCGCCATCATCGGCGCCGGCTTCACCGGCCTCTCCGCCGCCCTGGCGCTCCGCCAACGGGGCGTTTCCGTCACCGTGCTGGAGGCGGACCGCGCCATCGGGGCCGCATCGGGACGCAATGGCGGCCATTGCAACAATGGACTGGCGCACGACTACGCCGCCCTGTCCGCCAAGCTGGGCCGGGATCGCGCCGGCGCCTACTACCGCGCCCATGTCGCGGCCGTGGACACGGTGGAACGGCTGGCGCGCGAGAATGATATCGACTGTGACTTCCGCCGCCCCGGCCGTCTCAAGCTGGCGGCCAAGCCCGAGCATTTCGAGAAGCTGGCCAGGGCATACGATGTGTTGCGGGCGGAAATCGACACCGATGTGGAGTTGGTGGCGCCTGGCCGCATCGGGGACGAGATCGGCTCCGCCGCCTTCCACGGCGGCCTGATCCAAACGACCAGCGCCCAGCTGCACGTCGGCAAGTTCGGGGTGGGGATGGCCCACGCCGCCGCCCGGGCCGGCGCCCGCATTCATGAACACACCCCCGTGACCGACATCCTGCGCCGCCCCGGCGGCGGCTGGCGGGTGGTAACGCCCCGGGGCGAGATCGTCGCCGACCAGGTTCTGATCGCCACGGGCGGTGGCGGCACCGGCGGCGCCCTGCGCCCACTGCAATGGTTCCGCCGCCGCATCGTTTCCGTCGGCAGCTTCATCATCGCCACCCAGCCGTTGGACCCGACGCTGCTGGACCGGCTGTTCCCCAACCGGCGCAACTACGTCACCAGCAAGAATATCGGCAACTACTTCCGGACCACCACCGACAACCGCCTGGTCTTCGGCGGGCGGGCGCGGTTCGCCGTTTCCAATCCCCTGTCCGACCTCAAGAGTGGGCGCATCCTGGAGGCGACGCTGGGCCGGACCTTCCCCGAACTGGCGGGAACGCGCATCGATTATTGCTGGGGCGGCATGGTCGACCTGACCGCCGACCGCCTGCCCCGCGCCGGCCAGCATGACGGCCTGTATTACTCCATGGGCTACAGCGGCCACGGCGTGCAGATGGCAACCTACATGGGGGAGCGCATGGCCGAGGTGATGGTGGGCCGGCCCCAGGCCAACCCCTGGGCGGACCTGGATTGGCCCAGCATCCCGGGGCACCTGGGCAAGCCCTGGTTCCTTCCGCTGGTGGGCGCCTATTACCGCGTCCAGGACATCCTGCATTGACGGCCCGCGCTACCCCATCCCTGATCACGCGGCGCCACCTCATAGGCGGGATGCTGGCAACGGGTCTGGCAGCGGGCGGGCCGGCGTTCGGCGCCGGCCAGGGACCGGCCCTGCCCCGGCGGGGTGGCCGCATCCGCGTGGCCGGCATGTCCAGCTCCACGGCCGATACGCTGGATCCGGCCAAGGGCGCCTTGTCCACCGACTACGCCCGCCACTACATGTTCTACAGCGGCCTGACGCGATACCGCGCGGACCTGTCGGCGGAACCCGCCCTGGCGGAGACGCTGGAAAGCGATGACCGGATCCTGTGGCGGGCCGTCCTGCGCAAGGGCGTGACTTTTCATGATGGCAAGCCACTGTCACCGCAGGACGTGGTCTATTCCCTGGTGCGGCACCAGGATCCGGCCACGGCATCCAAGGTCAGGACCATCGCGGACCAGTTCAGGCGCGTCTCCGTCTCCGGTTCCAACGAGGTGACGATCGAACTGGCCGGCCCCAACGCCGACCTGCCGGCCATCCTCGCGGACTCGCACTTCCTGATCGTGCAGGACGGCTGCACCGACTTCCGCCAGGCCATCGGCACTGGGCCCTATCGCTGCACCTCCTTCCAACCCGGCATTGCCACCATCGCCGTGCGCAACGAAAACTACTGGGTCGAGGGCAAACCTTATTTGGACGGGATCGAGCTGCTCGGCATTCCGGATGAGGTGTCGCGCGTCAACGCCCTGCTGTCAGGCGATGTCCACCTGGTCAACGCGGTGAACCCCCGCTCCGCCCGCCGTATCGAGGCGTCGCCCGGCCACCGCGTGTTGGAAACCAAATCCGGCCTGTACACCAATCTGATCATGCGGCAGGACGCCCTGCCCACGCGGGATCCGGACTTCGTGCTGGCCATGAAATACCTGTTCAACCGCGACCTCGTCCGCCGCACGCTGTACCGCAACTACGCCACCATCGCCAACGACCAGCCAATCCCGCCCGGCAGTCCCTATTACCTGGCCGATCTGCCGCAGCGGCCCTACGACCCGGATCGCGCCGGCTTCCATCTGCGCAAGGCGGGCCTGGCCGGGGCGCGGCTGCCTGTCTACGCCTCGCCGGCCGCCGATGGATCGGTGGACATGGCCTCGATGCTGCAGGAATTCGCCGCCCAGGCGGGCCTGCACCTGGCGGTGAACCGGGTGCCGGCCGACGGCTACTGGTCTACCCACTGGATGAAGCACCCGCTGGGCTTCGGCAATACCAATCCCCGGCCGACAGCGGACATGCTGTTCAGCCTGTTCTACAAATCGGACGCGCCGTGGAACGAATCCGGCTGGCGGAACGAGCAGTTCGACCAATTGCTGCTGGCGGCGCGCGGCGAACGGGACGAGGCGCGCCGGCGCCAGATGTACGGCGACATGCAGGTGCTGGTGCATGACCATTGCGGCGTCGGCATTCCCGTCTTCATCAGTTCGCTGGACGGATACGACCAGCGCTTGAAGGGGCTGGGCTCCATCCCCATCGGCGGTCTCATGGGCTATTCCTTCGCAGAACATGTCTGGTGGGAGGGCTGACCGGTGGTCCATGGCACCCCAAGAAATCGCAGCGGCATCGCGGCGGCCGGTCGTCTGATCCTGCGCAGGCTGGGATCGGCGCTGCTGACCTTGCTGCTGGTGTCCCTGGTGGTCTTCACCATAAGCGCGCTGCTGCCCGGCGATGCCGCGGAAGAGACGCTGGGACAAAGCGCCACGCCGGAGGCCGTGGCCGCCCTGCGCCACCAGATGGGTCTGGACCAGCCGGCACACCTGCGCTACGTGCGCTGGCTGGGCGGCATGATCAAGGGCGATCCCGGCCAGTCGCTGGTGGCGAACATGCCGGTGGGCCAGGTCATCGCCGGCCGCCTGCCCAATTCACTGACGCTGGCCGGCCTCACTGCCGCCGTCGCCATCCCGCTGGCCCTGGCCATTGGCATCCTGTCGGCCCTTTACCGCGATACGGGGCTGGACCGGGCCCTGAACCTGATGACCCTGGGCATGGTTGCGGTGCCGGAGTTCCTGGTGGCGACCATCGCCGTCCTGGTCTTTTCCGTCACACTGCGGTGGCTGCCGTCCATCACCGTGGTGCGTGAGGGAATTGGCTGGGCGGAGATGCTGCGCGGATATGCCATGCCGGTGATGACCCTGGCTTGCGTGACCGTGGCGCAGATGGCGCGCATGACCCGCGCGGCCGTCATCGACCAGTTGAGCCGTCCTTATGTGGAGATGGCGCTGTTGAAGGGGTTGTCCCCCTCGCGCGTCGTGCTGGTCCATGTGCTGCCCAACGCCGTGGCCCCTATCGTCAACGCCATGGCGCTCAGCCTGTCCTACCTGCTGGGTGGTGCCGTCATCGTCGAGACGATCTTCAATTATCCCGGCATCGCCAGCCTGATGGTCAACGCCGTCACCAGCCGCGACATGCCCCTGCTGCAGGCATGCGCCATGATCTTCTGCACGGCCTACCTGTTGCTGATGCTGGCGGCCGACGTCTGCGCCATTCTGGCCAACCCGAGGCTGCGCGGCCAATGACCCCCACCGTCCCCTTGCGCGAGGAAAGCATGGCGAAACCGGCGTCCACAGCCGCAAGCCGGGTTCGGCATTGGCTGTCCGGTCTGTCCACATCAGGACGGGTGGGCCTGGCGCTGGTCATCCTGTGGCTGGTCCTGGGCGCTGCCGGGCCCCTGTTGGCGCCCTATGACGTGGGCGCCTTCGTCTCGCCGGAGGTTTTCGACGGCATGAGCACCCGGCACTGGCTGGGCAGTGACTATCTGGGCCGCGACGTGCTGAGCCGCCTGCTTTCCGGGGCCCAATACACGGTCGGCCTGGCCTTGGCCTCCGCCTTGCTGGCCAGCGCGACCGGCGCCGGCCTGGCGTTGACCGCCACCGTCAGCCCCCGCTGGGTCGATGAGGTGATCAGCCGTTTCATGGACACTCTGATATCCATTCCCAGCAAGGTGTTCGCCCTGGTGCTGGTCGCCGCCTTCGGGTCGTCCCTGGCCTTGCTGCTGCTGATCGCGGCCGCGACCTACACCCCGGGGGCCTTCCGCATCGCCCGGGCCTTGGCCATCAATCTAAATCAGATGGACTACGTGCAGGTGGCCTACGCCCGGGGCGAGGGCCGGCTGTACATCGCCACCGCGGAAATCATGCCCAACATGATCCATCCCGTGCTGGCGGATTTCGGCCTGCGCTTCGTCTTCATCGTACTGCTGCTCTCAGGCTTGAGCTTCCTGGGCCTGGGCGTGCAGCCGCCCAACGCCGACCTGGGCTCACTGGTCCGGGAGAATATCTCCGGCCTGGGCGACGGCGCCCTGGCCATCCTGGCACCGGCCATGGCCATCGCCACGCTGACCATCGGCGTCAACCTGCTGATCGACGCCCTGCCGGGGCGTGGCCGGCGCATCACCGGAGGGCGTTGAGATGGGCGCCGCGCAGGATCACGTCCAGGTTTCAGGCCTGCGGATTACCGCGCCAGCCGCTGGCGGCCAGGAAACGCCCATCGTCAGCGACGTGGACTTCACCATCCCCAGGGGACAGGTGCTGGCGCTGATCGGGGAATCCGGGTCGGGTAAGACCAGCATCGCCCAGGCCTTGATGGGCTATGCCCGGGGTGGCTGCCGCATCGCGGGCGGCGGCGTGCGGGTTGGCGACACTGAAATCTTGACCCTGGACGCATCCCAGCTGCGCACCGTGCGCGGCAGCCGGATCGCCTATGTGGCGCAGAGCGCCGCTTCCGCCTTCAACCTATCGCGCACCATCATGGACCAGGTGGTGGAGACGGCGGTGGGGCGTGGCCTGATATCCCGGCCGGCCGCCGAGGCCAAGGCCGTAAGCCTGTTCCGCGCCTTGGCCCTGCCCCAGCCGGAAGCCATCGGCGGCCGCTATGTCCACCAGCTGTCGGGCGGGCAATTGCAGCGGCTGATGGCCGCAATGGCCCTGATGACCGATCCAGAGCTGGTGATCCTGGACGAGCCGACCACCGCCCTGGACGTCACCACCCAGATCGACGTGCTGCGCGCCTTCAAGCGGGTGGTGCGCCAACAGGGTGCCACGGCGCTGTACGTTTCGCACGACCTGGCGGTCGTGGCGCAGGTCGCGGACCGCATCGTGGTGCTGCAACGGGGTCGGATACGCGAAGCCGGTGACGCCACCCAGGTGCTGGAGAGGCCGGCCGACATCTATACCCGCACCCTCATGGCGGCGGCGCGTCCCCCGGCGCAGGCCAGTCCCCAGCGGCCCGCCCCTCAGCAGGCGCCCCCGCTTCTGGAGGTGCGCGGCTTGACGGCGGGCTATGGCCGGGTGGAAGCGGGCGTGCCCAAGATCCCGGTCCTGCGCGACGTCACCCTATCCATCGCCAAGGGTACCACGCTGGGTGTCATCGGCGAATCCGGCTCCGGCAAGTCCACGCTAGCCCGGGTCATCGCCGGCCTGGTGGCGCCCGCCGGCGGCCAGGTGCTGTTCCAAGGCCAGCCCCTGGCCCCCACATTATCGGGCCGAACCCGGGAACAGTTCCAGCGCATCCAACTGGTCTTTCAGAACGCAGACACCGCGCTGAACCCCGCCCATACCGTGTCCCGCATCCTGGGCCGGCCTCTGGCCTTCTATCATGGCATGGACGGTCGGGCGCGAAATCGCCGTGTGGCCGAACTGCTGGACCTGACCCAACTGCCCGCCGGCCTTGCCGACCGGCACTGCGGCGAGCTGTCCGGCGGCCAAAAGCAGCGCGTGAACCTGGCCCGGGCCCTGGCCGCCGATCCCCACCTTATCCTGTGCGACGAGGTAACGTCGGCGCTGGACACCGTGGTCGGCACCGCCATCCTGGATTTGCTGGCCGAGCTGCGGCGCGAACTGGACCTGTCTTACCTGTTCATCAGCCATGACATCTCCACCGTCCGCGCCATCTGCGATGACATCGCAGTGCTGTATGCCGGCCAGAAGGTGGAGATGGGGCCGCGCAACGGCTTCGGCGACGCTCCCGTCCACCCCTACACCGATTTGCTGATCGGGTCGGTTCCGGAAATGCGCCGGGGCTGGCTGGAGGAGAAGGAAATGGCGGCGACCCTGCCACCCCTGGCCACCGCCCAGAGTGCGAATCTGTGCTGCTTCCTGCCGCGATGCGCCGCCCGGGTGGAGGGCTTGTGCGACCGCCTGCCCCCGCCCCGTATTGTTCTGGGTGGTGGCAACGAACTGCTGTGCCACCATGACGGGCAGGCGTTGCAGCATCTCCAACGCGGCCGCCAATCGGCCATCAGCCCGTGACAGGGGTGCCAATGCCGGCATTTGGCGGGATCGGATCGAACCGCGCGCGCCATAATCTTCTGATTTGACGCGCAAGGCGGCATCGAATGCTCCGCCGCCGCCCTTATAGTCTGTGCACGATTGACAGGGTCGACCGCATCCGTCGGCATATCATGCCGACATCGACCGCCAAGAACGCGCCGGGATTCCCCGGGGAAGCCAACGAGAAGATGGCCGATGGAAAGACGTACCGATCTCCTGGTGAAACTGCGGGACATGACGGCGGATGACCTGCCCCAAGCGCATGCGCTTTCCCGCAAGCTGCAATGGCCGCATCGAATTGAGGATTGGGATTTCATGCTGCGGGCCGGCACCGGCATCGTGGCGGAGGAGAACGGGGCCATCGTCGGCACCATCATGGGCTGGCCGTACGGCCCCGAGGTCGCCACGCTGGGCATGGTCATCGTCGCCGAAGAAAAGCAGGGTGCGGGTATCGGCCGCCAATTGATGGACGCGATGATGGCGCGGCTGGGCAATCGCGCCATCGTGCTGAACGCAACGACCGAGGGCCTGCCCCTCTACACCCGCCTGGGATTCACCCCCTTTGGAGAAATCCTGCAGCACCAGGGTGCCGCCTTTTCCGTGCCCATCCCCAGCCTGCGCCCCAACGAGCGGGTCCGACCGCTGGGCAGCAAGGACCATGACGCCATCATCGCGCTGGACCGGAAGGCCTGCGGCATGGACCGCACCGGCCTGTTCGCGCAGCTGCGCAAGCTGGCGCACGGCGTGGTCCTGGACCGGGATAGCCAGGCCATCGGCTTCGCTCTGTTCCGCCGCTTCGGCCGCGGCTATGTGATCGGCCCCACCACGGCGCCGGACGCCGAGGGGGCCCGGACCCTGATCTCCCACTGGCTGGGGTCCAATGCCGGCATGCTGGCCCGCGTCGACATTCCCCATGACAGCGACCTGGCCGCCTGGCTGGACGATCTGGGCCTGCCCTGTGTCGGCCGGGTCACCCGCATGGTGCGGGGGCGCCTGCCGCCCCAAGCCCAGGCCATCCGCACTTTCTCCCTGGTCAGCCAGGCGCTGGGCTGACCCCTCACCATCCAGGTTACGCCATGACGATCCTTGACCTGAAAGACCCGGCGCTGCTGCCAGGGCTGGCCTTCATTGACGGCACGTGGCGGCCCGCCGCCGCCGGACGGACCCTTCCCGTATTCGACCCCGCGACCGGTCGGCCGGTGGGCGAGGCGCCCGATTGCGACGAAGGGGACACGCGCGCCGCGATCGCGGCGGCGGCAGTGGCCCTGTCCCCCTGGCGGGCCCGCACCGCCGGCCAGCGGTGCGAAATTCTGGCGCGTTGGCACGCCCTGATCCTGGCGAACGTCGACGACCTGGCCCGCATCATGACGGCCGAGCAGGGCAAGCCCCTGGCCGAAGCGGCGGGCGAGGTGCGGTACGCCGCGTCCTTCGTGAAATGGTTCGCCGAGGAAGGCCGCCGGGTGCACGGTTACGAGGTGCCGGCGCCGGAGGCCGACCGCCGCATCCTGGTGCGCAAGGAGCCGGTGGGCGTCTGCGCCATCATCACCCCCTGGAACTTCCCGGCCGCGATGATCACCCGCAAGTGCGCCCCCGCCCTCGCGGCCGGTTGCACCGTGGTGATCAAGCCGTCCGACCTGACGCCCCTCACCGCCCTGGCGCTGGCCGTGCTGGCGGAGCGCGCCGGCGTCCCGGCCGGCGTGCTGACCGTCGTCACCGGCATGCCGGATGCCATCGGCCAGGAACTGACGGCCAGCCCCGTGGTGCGCAAGCTGTCCTTCACCGGGTCCACCCGTGTGGGCAGCCTGCTGATGCGCCAATGCGCCGACACGGTCAAGCGCCTGAGCCTGGAATTGGGCGGCAACGCCCCCCTGATCATCTTCGACGACGCGGACCTGGACCTGGCCGTGGCCGGCGCCATGGCGGCCAAGTTCCGCAACGCCGGCCAGACCTGCGTCTGCCCCAATCGCATCCTGGTGCAGGACGGCATCCATGACGCCTTCGCCGAACGGCTGGGCCAGGCCGTCGCGGCGCTTCGCGTGGGACCGGGCATGGCGGCCGGCGTCACCACAGGCCCCCTGATCAACGCGGCCGCCGTGCGCAAGGTGCGCGACCATGTCGATGACGCCTTGACCAAGGGCGCGCGCATCGCCGCCCAGGCGCCCAGCGGCGGCGACCCCACCCGCTTCACAGCCCCCGTCGTGCTGACCGGCGCCACGGTAGACATGCGCCTGGCGCACGAGGAAACCTTCGGCCCGGTGGCGCCGTTGTTCCGGTTCGAGAGCGAGGACGAGGCGGTGACGATGGCCAACGCCACGCCCTATGGCCTGGCCAGCTATTTCTACACCAACGACCTGCACCGGGCCTGGCGCGTGTCCGAACGGCTGGAGGCCGGGATGGTGGCGCTGAACACCGGCTCCATCGCCATGGAGATGTCGCCCTTCGGCGGCGTCAAGCAGTCCGGCCTGGGCCGCGAGGGCGGGCAAGCCGGGATCGAGGAATACCTTGAGCACAAGGCCTTTCACATCGGGGGCCTCAAGCTGGGAGCCGTGCCGTGACCGATACGACGAATAAGCCCAACCGCCGCTACACCATCGCCGTCATTCCGGGTGACGGCATCGGCAAGGAAGTGGTGCCCGAGGGTGTGCGCGTCCTCGAATGTGCGGCCGCCCTCTACGGCTTCACGGTGGAGCAGCGCTGGCACGATTTCGCCTCCTGCGACTACTACGCCCGGCACGGCCGCATGATGCCGGAGGACTGGAAGGAAAGGATCGGCTCGCCTGACGCCATCTTCTTCGGAGCCGTCGGTTGGCCTGAAACGGTGCCGGACCATATCTCTCTCTGGGGATCGCTGCTGCAGTTCCGGCGCGAGTACGACCAATACGTCAACCTGCGCCCCGCCCGCCTGTTGCCCGGCGTGCCATCGCCCCTGGCGGGGCGGGAACCGGGCAGCATCGACTTTTGGATCGTGCGAGAGAATACCGAGGGCGAGTATTCCTCCGTCGGCGGCCACATGTTCGCCGGCACGGACCGCGAGGTCGTGATCCAGGAAACGGTCATGACCCGTTTCGGCGTCGACCGGGTGCTGCGCTACGCCTTCGACTTGGCGAACCGCCGCCCCAACCGGCACCTGACCTCCGCCACCAAATCCAACGGCATCGCCATCACCATGCCCTTCTGGGACCAGCGGGTAGAGGCCATGGCTGCGCGGTATCCGGATGTGCGCTGGGACAAGTACCACATCGACATCCTGACGGCGCAGTTCGTGCTGAACCCCGACCGTTTCGACGTGGTGGTGGCGTCAAACCTGTTCGGCGATATCCTGTCGGATCTGGGGCCGGCCTGCACCGGCACCATCGGCGTGGCACCCTCCGGCAATATCAACCCCGACGGCACTCACCCATCGCTGTTCGAACCGGTGCACGGCTCCGCCCCCGATATCGCCGGCAAGGGCATCGCCAACCCTGTGGGCCAGATCTGGTCCGCCGCCATGATGCTGGACCATCTGGGCGAAACCGCCGCTGCCGCGGCCATCATGGCGGCTATCGAAACCGTGCTGAAGGAACCCGGCCTGCGCACCGCAGACCTCAAGGGCAAGGCCGGCACCGAGGCCTGCGGCAAGGCTATCGCCGAGGCTCTGCGCTGACACGGCATTTTGTGCTGCCGCGACCCGGAAGAAGGGGCGCGGCGGTACCCGCCCGGGCCTAACACGGCGCATCTGACCACCCGGTGTCGGCTAGGCTTGCAGCCGTGGACACCATGATGAGCCAGAGCCCGATGCTGAAGCGCAACCGTTCCCTCGTGGATGTCGATCGCGACTATCTGATCCATCCCGTCACCTCCTTCCGCGGCCATGAGGCGCGCGGCGCCACCCTTCTGCAGAGCGCGCGCGGCATGTACGTGACCGACATGGACGGCCGCGAATTGCTGGACGCCTTCGCCGGCCTGTGGTGCGTGAACGTCGGCTACGGGCAGGAGAGCATTGCCGAGGTCGCCGCCGAGCAGATCCGCCGCCTGCCCTATGCCACCGGCTATTTCCATTTCGGATCGGAGCCGGCCGTACGCCTGGCCCAGCGCCTGGTGGAACTGGCGCCACCGTCGCTCACCCACGTCTATTTCACCCTGGGCGGATCCGACGCCGTGGACAGCGCCATCCGCTACATCGTCCACTACTTCAACGCCATCGGCAAACCAGGGAAGAAGCAGTTCATTGCGCTGGAACGGGGCTATCACGGTTCGTCGGCCATGAGTTCGGGCCTTACGGCGCTGGGTAACTTCCACCGCAACTTCGACGTGCCGCTGCGCTGGCAGCATCATATTCCCTCGCCCTACCCCTACCGCAGCCCTGTGGGCGACGACCCGGCGGCGGTGATCGCCCAGTCGGTGGCGGAGTTGCGCGCCAAGGTGGCCGAACTGGGGGCCGACACCGTCGCCGCCTTCTTCTGCGAGCCCATCCAAGGATCGGGCGGCGTCATTGTTCCACCCACAGGCTGGCTAAAGGCCATGCGCGAGACCTGCGCCGAGCTGGATATCCTGTTCGTGGCCGATGAGGTCATCACCGGCTTCGGCCGCACGGGGCCCCTGTTCGCCTGCGAGCATGAGGACGTGAACCCCGACCTCATGACTGTGGCCAAGGGCTTGACCGCTGGCTACGCGCCCATGGGGGCGGTGCTGATGTCCGACGCCGTCTACCAGGGCATCGCCGACGGTGCCGCCCCCGACCTGCCCATCGGCCACGGTCAAACCTATTCCGGCCACCCGGTCAGCGCCGCCATCGGGCTGGAGGTACTGCGGCTGTATACAGAGGGCGGCATCCTGGCGAATGGGCGGCACGTCGCCCCCCGCTTCGCCGCCGGCCTGGACGGCCTGTCCGACCATCCCCTGGTGGGGGACGTCCGGGGGCGCGGCTTGCTCGGCGCAATTGAACTGGTTTCCGACAAAACATCCAAGAAGCGATTCGATCCCGCATTGAAGCTGCCGGAGCGTTTATTCGCCGAAGGATATCGCAATGGCGTGATCTTCCGCGCCTTTGGTGACAACATCCTGGGGCTTGCGCCGGCCTTGTGCTGTACCGAAGATGAAATGGATATGATCTTCGCCCGCATCCGCCAGACTTTGGACATTATACTGGAGAAGCCGGACGTTCGGAGCGCCGTCGTATGACGAATATTTGGCGGGCTGATCCGGCTTCGGACGATGTAAGCTGGCAGCCGCTTCCCCTTCGAGGCGGCTGTGGATTTCCCCATCACCCGCCCGGGACAGGAGACCAGACCGGAACATGACGCTCGGCCCCAAACTCGACCGCATCGATATCAACATCCTGGTACAGCTGCAGCAGAGCGGCCGCATCACGAATGTGGAACTGGCCGACGCCGTGGGGCTTTCGCCCAGCCCCTGCCTGGCACGGGTGAAGCGACTGGAGAAGGCCGGATACATCACTGGGTATGGGGCCCAGATCAATTACCAGAAGCTCGGGGACTTCATGACGGTGTTCACCGAAGTGACACTGTCGGAACACCGCAGCGGCGACTTTTCCCGTTTCGAATCAAAAATCCGCAAGATCGACGAGATCGTGGAATGCCATCTGGTCAGCGGTGGCTACGATTACCTCCTGAAGTTCATCACGGTTGGCGTCACCCATTACCAGACCATCATCGAGAGCATGCTGGAAGGTGATTTCGGCATCGAAAAGTACTTCAGCTACATCGTCATCAAAACCCCTTTCATCAAACAGCACTACCCGATCCAGGGCCTGTTCGAGCGCGGATAGGCGGCCGGCCCGGGCAGCCCGTTGGAGACGCGCCATGGCCGACGTAGACGATCTCATTGAACCGCTGACGGCCTTCAGGCGCGATCTACACGCCCACCCGGAACTGGGCTTCGCGGAACACCGCACGGCGGCCCGCATTGCCGGGGCACTCACCGACTTGGGCCTGGAGGTATACACGGGCATCGGCGGCACTGGCGTCGTCGGCGTCCTTAAGGCAGGCGCGTCGGACCGATGCGTGGGCCTGCGCGCCGACATGGACGCCCTGCCCATCCACGAGCAGACCGGCCTGCCTTATCAAAGCCGCCATACCGGCGCTTTCCATGGCTGCGGCCACGACGGCCATGTCGCCATGTTGCTGGGGGCGGCCCGCCACTTGGCCCGCACCCGTCGCTTCGACGGTACGGTGCATTTCATCTTTCAACCGGCGGAAGAAGGGCTGGGCGGCGCCCGGGCCATGGTCCAGGAAGGCCTGTTCGAGCGCTTCCCCTGCCAGCGGGTTTTCGCCCTGCACAACTGGCCGGACCTGCCGGCCGGCACCATCGCCACGCGACCCGGCCCCATCATGGCCGCTGCGGACAAGTTCGAGATCCGAGTGGAGGGCCGGGGCGGTCACGCGGCCTTGCCGCACCAGACGCCAGATGCCATCCTGGCCGCCAGCGACCTGGTCGGCCAATTGAACACCATCGTGGCCCGGCGTATTTCCCCCACGGCGTCGGCCGTCCTGTCGGTCACCCAGATCAACGGCGGCCACGCGCACAACGTGCTGCCGGCTGAGGTCCGGGTCACCGGCACGGTGCGCAGCTTCGACGCGGCCGTCCAGGACCGGATCGAGGAATCCTTGCGGCAGGTGGCCGAGGGCGTGGCCATCGCGAGCGGCACCCGCATGACCGTCACCTATGACCGTTACTATCCGGCGACGATCAATGACCCGGAAGCAGCGGCCGAGGCGCTGGCCGCCGCCGGGACGGTCTGCGCCGACGTCAGGACCGCGCCGGAGCCGGCCTTCACGTCCGAGGACTTCGCCTTCATGCTGCAAGCCTGCAAGGGTGCCTATCTATGGCTGGGCCAAGGTGATGGAGGAGCGTCAGCGCCGCTGCATCATCCACACTACGACTTCAACGATGCCATTCTTGCGACCGGCGTGCGCCTGCATGTGTCGCTGGCCGAACGACTGCTCGCCGCCTGATCATTTAACCCTGATCATTTAATAAGGGGAACGCCATGGCCCTGTCCCGATCCGTCGCTTGGCCGGGCGCCCCAATGGCCCTGGCCTCGGCCGCGCTCTTCGGCGCCAGCACGCCCCTAGCCAAGCTGCTGGTCGGCCATGTCGATCCCTGGCTGCTGGCGGGCCTGCTCTACCTGGGCTCCGGCATCGGGCTGGGCATCGTGCATCTGGGTCGCCGATTCCTAGGGATCGACCAGCCGGAAGCGCCGCTACGGCGAGGGGACTTGCCCTGGCTGGCGGCCGTCGTGCTGGCGGGTGGTATGGTGGGCCCGGTGCTGCTGATGGTCGGTCTGACCCGCACCCCGGCCTCCAGCGCCGCCCTGCTGCTGAACCTGGAGGGGCTGGCCACCATGGGCATCGCCTGGTTGGCCTTCCATGAGAACGTCGACCGCCGGCTTCTGCTGGGCGCCCTGGCGATCCTAGCAGGGGCATTGCTGCTATCCTGGCAGGGCGGGCCGGAGGGTGTCGGCTGGGGCGCGCTCGCCGTCGCCTGGGCGTGCCTGGCCTGGGGCATCGATAACAACCTCACCCGCCGGCTCAGTTCCGCCGATCCCGTCCAGATCGCCATGACGAAGGGGCTGGTGGCCGGCAGCGTCAATCTGGTCCTGGCCCTGTCCCAGGGAGCGGCACTACCGTCCGTCGGCGTCACCGCCGCCACCGCCGTGGTGGGCTTCTTCGGCTACGGTCTCAGCCTGGTGCTGTTCGTCCTGGGCCTGCGCCACCTGGGCACGGCCCGCACCGGCGCCTACTTCTCCATGGCGCCCTTCATCGGCGCCATCCTGGCCCTGATGCTGTTCGATGAGCCCCTGACCTGGCGCCTGATGGCGGCCGCTGTGCTCATGGGAGTCGGGCTCTACCTGCACTTGGTCGAGCACCACGAGCATGAGCATGCCCATGAGGAAATGGTGCACGAGCACGTCCATGTGCATGACGAACACCACCAACACGACCACGCGCCCAGCACATCCCCGGGCGAACCCCACTCCCACGTGCATCGGCACGCGCCCATGGTGCATCGCCATCCCCACTATCCCGACCTGCACCACCGCCATTCCCACCCAGAGACCTGAAGGCCGTCCTAATGCGATGGCCATCCGCCTCGCATTGACATTTCTATACTTGTCGAAGTATCGTATCGACATGATCGACCTACCGAACATTGACGCTGCCCGGTTCGACTTCCCCGACCTGGATAAGCTCACACCCAAGCGGATTTCCACCCATCCGCCGCGCATCCTGCTGCTCTACGGTTCCCTGCGCGAGCGGTCCTACAGCCGTTTCCTGACGCAGGAAGCCGCCCGCCTGCTGGAGCGGTTCGGGTGTGAGACCCGCATCTTCGACCCCGCCGGCCTGCCCCTGCCCGACAGTGTGCCGCCCACCCACCCCAAGGTCGCGGAATTGCGGGAACTGTCCATCTGGTCCGAGGGCCAGGTGTGGTGCTCGCCGGAACGCCACGGCACCCTGACCGGCGTGTTCAAGAGCCAGATCGACTGGCTGCCCCTGGAGACAGGCAGCGTCCGCCCCACCCAGGGCCGCACTCTGGCGGTGATGCAGGTGTCCGGCGGCAGCCAGTCCTTCAACGCCGTGAACGCCATGCGGGTGCTGGGCCGCTGGATGCGGATGGTGACCATCCCCAATCAGTCGTCGGTGGCCAAGGCCTACCAGGAATTCGACGACGACGGCCGCATGAAGCCGTCCGCCTACTACGACCGCGTGGTGGACGTGATGGAGGAGTTGGTGAAGTTCACCCTGCTGGTGCGCGACCGCGCCGACTACATGGTCGACCGCTACAGCGAGCGGAAGGAGGCCGCGGCCAAGGAGCCGAAGCCCGACCTGGGGGCCCCTGACTTGGGTGCAATCGCCATGAGCCATGAGGCGCCGGCACCGGCGGCCGAGAAGGCGTGACGGCCATGGAACCGAAAGCCGCCATCGACGCCTTCGCCGCCCTCGCCCAAGAGACCCGCCTGAGCGTCTTTCGCCTGCTGGTGCAGGCGGGTCCCAACGGCCTGACAGCCGGCGACGTCGCCGCCCGGATCGGCGTGCCCGCCTCCACCCTGTCGCATCATCTGGGCTTGCTGGAGCGGGCGGGCCTGCTGCGCTCCTGGCGGGTGCAGCGCCAGATCTTCTACGCCACCGATTACGAGGGCACGCGGCGCCTGCTGGCCTTCCTTATGGAGGATTGCTGCCAGGGCCTGCCCGAACTGTGCGGCACCGGCATCGCCGAGGCGATCGACTGCTGCCCCAAACCCACCGTCGATGCCTGACAACCCGCACCCGAGCATCCCATGACCGCGATCACCATCTACCACAACCCCGACTGCGGCACCTCGCGCAACGTCCTGGCCATGATCCGCCGGGCCGGCGCCGAGCTCGAGGTGATCGAGTACCTGAAGGCCCCACCCAGCCGTGCCGTGCTGGCCGACCTCATCCGGCGCATGGGCATGCCCATGCGCCAGGTGCTGCGCCGCAAGGGCACGCCCTATGCGGAGCTTGGCCTGGACGATCCCAAATGGACCGACGACGACCTGCTGGACTTCATGATGGCCCATCCCATCCTGATCAACCGGCCCATCGTGGTGACGCCCCGGGGCGTGAAGCTCTGCCGGCCGTCTGACGTCGTCCTGGACCTGCTGCCCGGTCTGCCCGGCGCGGACTTCGACAAGGAGGAAGGGGCGCCCTTCCTGAAGGACGAACCGGTCCTGGCCTCCGATCCCGGCCTGGTGGCGGCGCTGACGGCCGCCGGCCTGCCGGTGGCGGACCTGGCCGAAGGCGAGGCCCGCTTCTTCGCCTACCGGACCCTCGGGGGCACGCCCGCGGGCTATGGCGGCTACGTGCCGCTGGGCACCGACATTCTGGTCCGCTCCGTGGTGGTACCGGAGACGGTGCAAGGCAAGGGCATCGGCCGCAACCTGGTGGCCCTGCTGCTGCGCCGCGCCTGGGAAGAAGGCCACCAGCGGGCCTGGCTGCTGACCACCTCCGCCGGCGGCTTCTTCGAGAAGGCCGGGTTCAAGCCCGTCCCCCGCGACCAGGCGCCGGCCTCCGTCCTGGCCACGCCCCAGGCCCAGGGTCTGTGCCCCTCCACCGCGACGCTGCTGTCGCGGACCATCACCGTCTGAGGCCCTCAATGTCCCGCTTCGAACGCACCCTCAGCCTGTGGGTGGCGCTGTGCATCGTCGCCGGTATCGCCCTGGGCCACCTGCTGCCGGGCGTATTCAACACCGTGGCGTCGGCCGAGGTGGCCAAGGTCAACCTGCCGGTGGCCGGGCTGATCTGGCTGATGATCATCCCCATGCTGCTGAAGATCGACTTCGGCGCCCTGGCGCAGGTGAAGGAGCACTGGCGCGGGGTGATGGTCACCCTGTTCATCAACTGGGCGGTCAAGCCCTTCTCCATGGCGCTGCTGGGCACGCTGTTCATTGGCACCCTGTTCGCCGGCCTGCTGCCGGCGGGCCAGGGCCCGTCCTATATCGCCGGCCTCATCCTGCTGGCATCCGCCCCCTGCACGGCCATGGTGTTCGTCTGGTCCAACCTCTGCGGGGGGGAGCCGCACTACACCCTCAGCCAGGTGGCCCTGAACGACCTCATCATGGTCTTCGCCTTCGCGCCGCTGGTGGGCCTGCTGCTGGGCGTCGCCTCCATCACCGTGCCCTGGGCCACCCTGGCGCTGTCCGTCGCCCTCTACATCGTCGTGCCGGTGGTGGTGGCGCAAGGTTGGCGCCGCTCCCTGCTGGCCGGCGGCGAGGCCCGGCTGAAGCGCGCCCTATCCGTCCTGCAGCCGCTGTCCCTGGTGGCGCTGCTGACCACCCTGGTGCTGCTGTTCGGCTTCCAGGGGGAGCAGATCCTGGCCCAGCCGCTGGTCATCGGCCTGCTGGCGGTGCCCATCCTCATCCAGGTTTACCTGAACGCCGGCCTGGCCTACCTGCTGAGCCGCCGGTTCGGCGTGGCCTGGTGCGTAGCCGCACCCGCGGCTCTGATCGGCGCCAGCAACTTCTTCGAACTGGCCGTGGCCGCCGCCATCAGCTTGTTTGGACTCAACTCCGGTGCTGCCCTGGCCACGGTGGTGGGCGTGCTGGTGGAGGTGCCGGTGATGCTGTCGGTGGTGCGCCTGGTGAAGGCCACCCGACCCTGGTACGAGCAGCGATCCAGCTGACTGCGTTGGCCTCAGGCCAAGCCGGTCAGCCGGAGCGTCAGACCCGCGATGGAGCAAGCCGCCAGCACCGGGATCATCCCGACCTTGAACCGGAACACCGCGACGACGGCTGCGGCGGTCAACGACAAAGCGGCCACGTTAACGCTGGCCAGCGCCGGGATTTCCAGCACCAGGCCGAACGCCTTGAGGTCCATCACCTCCCGGAACAGGGCATGCAGGGCGAACCAGACCGCCAGGTTGAGGATCACGCCCACCACGGCGGCGGTGATGGCCGTCAGGGTGGCGGAGACGGCGCGATTGCCGCGCAGCTTCTCGATGAAGGGCGCCCCCAGGAAAATCCACAGGAAGCAGGGCACGAAGGTCACCCAGGTGGTGAGCACCGCCGCCAGGGTGCCGGCCACCAGCGGCGGCAGGGCGCCGGGCGCGCGGAACGCCGCCAGGAAGCCGACGAATTCCAGCACCATGATCAGCGGGCCAGGTGTCGTCTCCGCCATGCCCAACCCGTCCAGCATCTCGCCCGGTGCCAGCCAGTGATAGGTGTCCACCGCCTGCTGGGCGACGTAGGCCAGGGCGGCGTAGGCGCCGCCGAAGGTGACGACCGCCATCTGCGAGAAGAAGATGCCGATGCGGCTGAACACGTCGTCCGGACCCAGCAGCAGGACCAACGCCGCGACGGGAACCAGCCACAGCACCAGGCAGATCCCGGAAATCCGCAGCGACCAGGACAAGGAGGGGTGCGCATGGGCCGGCATCTCCTCACCCAGCGCCGTCTCCCGGTCCGGCACCGCCTTGCCAGCGGCGGCACCATGTCCCTTGCCCCCCTGGAAGGCCGGATGCCCGGCCTTGCCGCCGGCGTAGCCGATGAGGCCCGCCGCCAGCACGATGATGGGGAACGGCACCTGGCCCACGAAGATGGCCAGGAACGCCACGGCCGCCAGCAGCACCATGGCCTGGTTCTTCAGGGCCCGTGATCCGACGCGCATCACCGCCTGCAGCACCACGGCCAGCACGGCCGACTTCAGGCCGAAGAACAGGCCGGCCACGGCGTCAACGGAGCCCAGCAGCACGTAAATCCAGCTAAGCGCCAGAATGGATAGGAACCCCGGCAGCACGAACAGTGTGCCGGCGACCAGGCCGCCGCGCGTCTTGTGCAGCAGCCAGCCGATGTAGACGGCCAGCTGCTGAGCCTCCGGGCCCGGCAGCAGCATGCAGTAGTTGAGGGCGTGCAGGAACCGCTCTTCGCCGATCCACCGCTTCTCCTCCACCACGATGCGGTGCATCACCGCGATCTGCCCGGCGGGGCCGCCGAAGCTTAGCGCGGCAACGCGGGCCCAGACCTTGACGGCCTCGCCGAAGGAGATGCCGTGCGCCGGCACGTCGGTGGAGGGGCGGAGGATGGCGTCGGCCATGGCGTCAGCTTCCCTTCTTGCGGAAAAAGCCCAGCAGGTCGTCGAACACGGCCATGCCCCGCGCCAGGCGTTCCTCGTCGTCCTTGGTGCTCATGCAGATGCCGGCGATCAGCACGCGGATGCCGTCGGCCTCCGCCCGGCCGTACTTACCGTCCTTCAGGTCGATGTCGTGGACGATCTCCGCGATGGCTTGCAGGGAGGTGTTGGCAAGGCCAATGCGGCCCAGCAGCACCTCGAAGGTGCAGCGGTCGCCCTCGTGCGTCACCTCGCCGTCCATCATGTCGAAGCGCACGGCGCCGGGGACCGGGTCCACCGACCGCGACGGAACGAAGGTGAAGACGGCGTCGGCGTCGATGAAGCGCCGTACCAGCCAGGCCGTGGCGATGCGGTCGACATGGATGCCCTGGCGGGTGATCCACCTCAGCCCCTTATAAGCGTCCACATCGGATGAGGCCGGTTCACTGGCTTGCATCTCAGTCTGTTCCCGTGTCGTGGTTTCCAGCAAGTCGAGCACGCCGGACGCGGCGGCCCGGCCGTGGGCTCCGAAGAAGTCAATTGCAGCCACTTGGTTGATGCGGGCCCGCAGGCGGGCGGCGCCGGCACGTGCCTCCTCCATCTTGGCCGGGTCGGCCCGCACGACCTCCAGCAGCGCGCGGGCTTCCTTGGCCAAGGTCGCATAGTCCTCATCCCGCGCCTGGTCGAACAGGCCGCGCACGTCGGCGTCCGTCAGCCCGTCCAGGAACCGGGCCTCGCACAGCGTGGCCTCGCCCCCGCCGTCCAGGATTTCCCGGATGAGCCAGGAGAAGTCCTCTCGCGCCTCCTCGGTGGCCGGCAACACATGGACCGCGTTCTTGATGGGCACCGCGCCCAGGGCCTGCAGCCGCCTCCAGATCTTGACCCGAAGATAGGCCGGCTTGGCCGGCAACTGGTGCACCAACAGCAGCCAGTCGTCTTGCGTCCTCGCGGCGTGGCTCATTCCGTCCAACCTGTCCTCAATCCCCAGCCCGCCCGCATCCAGCGGCGGATGCCACAGGCATACAGGCGTTTCAGGGAATTCGCTGGAGAATCTGGGCATGCCGAAGCCGGGCCTATGCCAAATTTGATACATCTTATTGCTGTAATTGACTTAATGCAACACATGTATCATTTTTCCACTCGCCGCTGCCGGGCCGTATCGGCGGCGGCGCGGCATCGCCTCCTGCCGGGGTGGCCATCACGGCGGCCGCCCCGGCGCAAGGGTCCGGAGCGGGGAAGGCGTGCGCAACACCGACCAGGCCGGCCCGAACGGGAGCCAGCCCCTGTTGAGAGGAAGCTACGCATGAACATCGGGATCATCCGCGCCGTGACGGTCGCCGCCCTGGCGGCCACGGCGGTGCCGGCCCTGGCGGCCGATGCCGACTGGAGCGCCGTGGGGCAAGCGCTGGGCAAGGCTGGCACCGTGCAGCCGGACGGCGTCTACAAGGTGGGTCTGCCGCGCACCGACCTGTCGGTGACACTGGACGGCATCGCCATAAAGCCCACCCTGGCCCTGGGGTCCTGGCTGGCCTTCAAGGAGACGGCCAAGGGGCAGGCCATGGTCATGGGCGACCTGGTGCTGACCCAGGACGAGGTCAACGCGGTGGCCAAGGCGCTGGAGGATGGGGGCATCCAGATCACCGCCCTGCACAACCATCTGCTCCGCGCCCAGCCCGCCACGCTCTACATGCATGTGGACGGCCACGGCGACGCGGTGAAGCTGGCGACGGTGCTGCACGACGCCCTGGCCAAGAGCAAGACGCCCCTGGCGGCGCCGGCGGCCGCACCGGCTCCGGCCGCCATTGACCTGGACACCGCCGCGGTGGACAAGGCGCTGGGCTACACGGGCAAGGCCAACGGCGGCGTGTACCAGGTGACCGTCCCCAGGGCGGAGGCCGCCAAGGCCGGCGGCATGGAGATTCCCCCATCCATGGGCGCCGGCATCGCCATCAACTTCCAGCCGACCGGTGCCGGCAAGGCCGCGATCACCGGCGACTTCGTGCTGATCGCCTCCGAGGTCAACCCGGTCATCAAGGCGCTGCGCGACAACGGCATCGAGATCACGGCGCTGCACAACCACATGCTCGACGACGAGCCCCGGCTGTTCTTCATGCACTTCTGGGCCAACGACGATGCCGTCAAGCTGGCAAAGGGCCTGCACGACGCCCTGGCCCAGATGCAGGTCGCCCACTCATGATGCCTTCCGCCCGCGCCGGCCGGCCCCTTCTGATGGCCATGCTCTTCCTCACCGGATCGGCTGGCGCGGGCGACCCTGCCTTGGTGCTGGAGGCGACGATCCCACTGCCCAATGTCGGCGGACGGATCGATCATATGGCGGTGGACCTGGCGCACGACCGCCTGTTCGTGGCCGAACTGGGCAACGGCACGGTGGACAGCATCGACATCGCCCGCCGGAAGCGGTCGGGGCGGATCACCGGCCTGAAGGAGCCCCAGGGGATCGGCTACCTGCCCGCCCGGGACATGATCGTCGTCGCAAGTGCCGGCGACGGCAGCGTGCGCCTCTATGCCGGCGCCACCCTGATGCCGGCCGGGACCGTCGATCTAGGCGACGATGCCGACAACGTCCGGATCGACACCGCCACGGGAACCGTCCTGGTCGGGTATGGCGCCGGCAGCATCGCCGTCATCGATCCGGCCCGCCCGGCCAAGATCGGAGACCTGCCGCTGCGCGCCCATCCAGAGGGCTTCCGCTACGACGTCTCTGCCGGCCGCCTCTACGTCAACGTCCCCGACCGGCAACAGATCGACGTGCTGGACCGCGGGACTGGCCGCCAGATCGCGGCCTGGTCGTCTCCGGACATGCGGTCCAACTACCCGATGGCGTTGGACGGAGCCGCCGGCCGGATCGCGGTGGGCTATCGCAGCCCGGCCCGCCTGGTCGAGATGAAGGCGGCGGACGGCACCGTCACCGGCAGCATCCCCCTCTGCGACGATACCGACGACGTCTCCTTCGACGCCAAGCGCAGCCGCTATTACGTGAGCTGCGGCGAGGGCGCCGTGGACGTCATCAACCGCACGCCCGACGGTCTGGTCCACCGCGACCGGATCAAGACCGCGTCAGGCGCCCGGACGTCGCTGTTCGTGCCGGAACTGGACCGGCTGTTCGTCGCTGCCCGCGCCGGCTGGTTCGGCGGTGACGCCGCCATTCTGGTCTTCCGTCCGGCTTCCTGATAGGCCACCTGCCCCGAGCATAGTCTGGCAACCCGGCTTCTTTTCGTTGTCATATCCCCCCCAGGGGGATAGGATGCCGCCATTATGAGCCACGCCAACAACCCCGACGTCCTGAACCGCCTGAAGCGCGCCCAAGGCCATCTCTCCAAGATCGTGGAGATGGTGGAGGAAGGACGCGACGCCCTGGTGATCGCCCAGCAACTGCAAGCGGTGGTCAAGGCGGTGGACAAGGCCAAGGCCTTCCTCGTCCTGCACCATATCGAGCATCACCTCTACGAAGCCGTAGGGCCGTTGCCGAAGGAAACCCGGGATCGGCTGTCCGAGATGGCTGAGATCACCAAATACCTGTGAGCCCCAAATGACCCCGCTTTCCGACCTGCTCCAGCAGGGGGCTGGCAACGCCTGGCTGTTCATCCCCAGCGCCATCCTGTTGGGCGCCCTGCATGGGCTGGAGCCCGGGCACTCCAAGACCATGATGGCCGCCTTCATCATCGCCATCCGGGGCACCGTCACCCAGGCGGTGCTGCTGGGCCTGTCGGCCACGGCCTCCCACACCCTGGTGGTCTGGGTGGTGGCGTTGGCGGGCCTGCACTTTAGCCGCAGCTGGAACGCGGAAACGACCGAGCCCTATTTCCAGGTCGCCTCCGCCGTCATCATCATCGCCGTCGCCCTGTGGATGCTGTGGCGCACCCGCCAGGCCCAGATGGCGGAACATGCCCATAGTCATGATCACGGGCATGACCACGGCGCTTACGATCATGGCCATAGGCATGACCACCACGGTCACAATGCCCACACCGACCATGGGGCGCAGCGCGCGGAGATCGGTCACAGCGTGACGGTGGACGTGGAGGTGTTTGCAGACGGCGTGCCGCCCCGCTTCCGCGTGCGCTTCCTTGTGGGCGGCCGCCCACTTCCCGCCGCTTCCCAGGATGCCGTGTGGATTGAAACCGTCCGACCCGACGGCGCCCGCCAGCGGTTCACCATGGTGGACCAGGACGACTATTGGGAGTCGGCGGAGGAAATTCCGGAGCCGCACGAATTCTCCGCCCTGCTCAGCGCCAGCCACGGCCGCCATGTGCACCAGCATGCCTTCCGGTTCAGCGAACCCGCCACCCCGGCGCAGGGTATGGATTTGGGGCTGACCGGTTATCAGGACGCGCACGAACTGCAGCACGCCGGCGATATCCAGCGGCGCTTCGCCAACCGGCAGGTGACGACGGGGCAGATCATCCTCTTCGGCTTGACCGGTGGCCTCATTCCCTGCCCCGCCGCCATCACCGTGCTGGTGCTGTGCCTGCAGTTGAAGCAGGTTACCCTCGGCGTGGCGCTGGTGCTGTGCTTCAGCGTCGGCCTGGCCCTGACCATGGTCAGCGTGGGGGCCACCGCGGCGCTGGGCATGCGCCATGCCGCCAAGCGCTTCTCCGGCGCCTTCGCCACCCTGGCGCGGCGGGCGCCCTATGCCTCCGGCGCCCTCATCACCCTGGTTGGCCTCTATATCGGCTGGCAGGGGTGGAATGCCTTGCCCTGAAGATCGCCCTGGGTCTCTCTATCCTGCAGCGTTCCGTTCACGGCAGCCTGAGGCGAGGTCGCGATCTGCGCGGTACCCATTTGAGTCTATTGATGTCTACGGGGTCATTTGGTCGCGCCGATTTACAGCCAGGCCAGCCTGACGGATGGTCATCGCTGTGAACCGGCGCGATCAATGGCGCGGCTGATTTCAATTGGATCAGACGGGTGGCCACTGCGCTGATTGACGTCCAAAGCGCATGCCGATTATAGGGGTGACAGGGTTGCTGGTGCTCACCCACAAGAACACCCTGGTAGTGACCTCGCCAACAACTAGCGCGCATCGCGTGACCGCCGTCAACCTGCGGTCTACACCGCATGCTTACGGAGCTGAATGCGGATCACCGGCCACAAGTCGCTGGCCATGCTGGCACGGTACTATCACGCCGACGCGGAGGAACTGGCGCGGCGGCTGGCGTAAGCCGATGCAACGTCAAGATGGCGAGAAGGACAAAACGCCTGTTTCCCCGAACAAGCGGGCGTTTTCCGGATTCCCGAACGCACCAGTTTCCGTACAGCACATAGGTGAACGGGCCCCGGGTGTTAGAAGTCCCAGCTGGCCCGCAGGACGCCGGAGTGGCCTTGGTAGTCGCGGCGCAGTTCGCCGTTGTACTCCAGGCGCAGCTTGAAGCCGTCCGACTGCTCCACGGTGGCGCCCAGGGCGACACCCAGGCCGTCGGCCTGCGGCCGGCCGGTAGTGCTGGCGAAGGTCACGCCGGCCAGCGCGCCGGTGGTGGCGATGGGGCCGTTCAGATAGTCGTGCACCCAGAACACCCGCAGGTCGGGAAACAGGCGACCGATGCCGGTATCGATGCGGGTGTCCAGCTTCACGCCCACCTCGTGGGTTATGGCGTTGGTCACCAGCGCGTCAATGTTCAGGTCGGCGATGCCCGCGTCCCGCTCGTTATAGGCGTGGTTGGTCAGGCGCACGGCCCGCACGCTGATCTGCGGCGTCAGGGTGAAGTCCCGCGCCACCGGCAGGTCATAGCCCACCGTCACCTTGCCCAGATACTGCTCCCCGCCATAGTTGGCATTGGCGCGGGCCCCCAGGAACTGGATGACGCGGCGCTGGTCGTAGTGGTTGTAGCCCCAGCCCACCTGGCCTTCGACTGACAGGCGCTGATCCGCCCAGTCGGGCCGCCAGACGCTGTAGGCGGTCAACTGGTAGCTGCCCACCCGCGTGGTGCTGCCCGCCATGACGCCCTGGCCCACCGACGCGCTGTTGATCCAGCTGAAGGCCAGGCCCGCCATGACCTCGTCGCTGGCGAACCAGTCGGCGCCCAGCACCACGCCACTGCTGCTGGCGCGGTAGCCCGCCGCCTCCGTCGTCGTGCCGCGCAGCACGCCGCCGCCCAGGATCTCGCCCCAAATCACGCCCTCACGGCCTTCAGAACCGGCGGCGGCGCCTTTCGTCGATCCGTCCATCAGGCTGGCCACCGTCTCCTGGTGCTGGCTGATGGCTGTCGTCGTCGGCGTGACCGCCGTGGCGGTCAGCTGCGGCGTCAGCTGACTGGGCGCCAGCTGCGCCACCGCCACCTGCTTGGCCTCCACCGACAGTTTCGCCAGGGGCGCCAGCACCTGCTGCGTGAACGCCGCCACCTGCGCGGTGCTGGTGATGGACGAGGAGGCCAGCGCGGCGATCTGGTCCAGGGCGGCACCCGAACCCACCGCCGCACCGCCCTGGGCCACGCCCACGGCCGTGTAATTGGTGGTGGTGCCCGCCACCGTCACCACCAGGTCAGTGGTACCGCCCACCGTGACGGTGGCGGCGCTGACGGTGTAGCCGGTGGCGTTGAAGCTGACACCACTGAGGTTGAGGCCGCCGCCCGCCGCGGCGATGGTGTAGGTGCCGGCCTGCAGGGCGTTGCCGCCGGCCCCCTGCAGCGTCACCGACCCGCCCGTCAGGCTGGCGCCGCCGCTGATCACCAGGTTGCCGTAGCTGGTCTGCGACGTGGCGCCGATGACCAGGCTGCCGGCCGTCTGGCTGTAGCTGCCGGTGATGTTCACGGCACTGTTCACCAGCAGGGTGGACCCGTTGTTGACCACGCTGTGGCTGCCGACGTTCACCGCATCGGCCAACCGCACCGTGCCGCTGGCGAAGCGCAGGTTGGACAGGCGGTTGTCGATGGTGCCGCCGGTGAACACGCCCGGTGCGGCATCCGTGCCGCCCGTAATCACGAGGTCGTTGGCCGACAGGTTCACGACGTTGCCCGTGACGGTGCCACTGTTGGCCAGTGTGCCCAGCGTACCGGTGCCGGCGATATACAGCGCCGTGGCGCCGCCAGCGGTATTGGCCAGGGTGCCGGTGACAGTCAGCGTGGCCAGGCTGGCGCCGATATAGTCGTTGCCCGCTGCCGCCAGCAGGTTGCTGCCGCTGGTGACCGCGTTTGCCGACAGGCCGGTGAGGCCGCTGGTGACCGTGGCACCACTGTAGCTGGAGCCGGTGCCACCCTGGATCAGGGTGACGCTGTCGCCCGCCAGGTAGTTGCCCACCGCGCTGACGGCGGCATTGACCACGCCGCCCGCCACGGTGGCAGCATTGCTGACGGTCAGGACATGACCGCCCGTGGTCAGGGTGCCGCTGCTCTGGGTGAAGTTGCCCGTGACCGCCACGTCATTGGCGAGGGCGATGCTGGCGCCGGCGTTGCTGACCGTGTGCGTCGCCACGTTGATGGCGTCGCCCAGGCTGACCGCACCGGACGCGAACACCACGTTGGCGCCCGTGTTGATGATGGTGCCGCCGGTGAAGCGGCCCACCGCCCCATTGCCGCCGCCGTTGATCGTCAGATCGTGGGTGCTGGTGTTGACCACGTTGCCGCTGATCAGGCCGCTGTTGGCCAGGTTGCCCAGGGTGCCGGTGCTGGCGATGTACAGCGCCGTGGCGCCGCCGGCCGTGTTGGCCAGGGTCCCTGTGACGTTCAGCGTGGCCAGGCTGGCGCCGATGTAGTCGTTGCCCGCGACCGCCAGCAGGTTGCCGCCGCTAGTGCCGCCGTTGGCCGACAGGCCGGTCAGGCCGCTGACCACCGTCGCGCCGGTATAGTTGGAACCAGCCCCACCCTGGATCAGGACGACGCCGTCACCCACCAGGTAATTGGCCGCCCCGTTCAAGCCGCCGTTGACCACGCCGCCGGTGACGCTGGCGGCGTCGCTGACGGACAGCACATGACCACCCAGGCCCAGGGTGCCCGCCGTCTGGCTGTAGGCCCCCGTGACACTGATGTCGCCGGCCAGGCTGATGCTGGCGCCCGTGTTGGCCACCGTATGACCGGTGGCGACGATCACGTCGCCCAGGCTGACGGCGCCCGAGGCGAACACCACATTACTGCCGGCATTGCGGATGGTGCCGCCGGTGAACACACCCACCGCGCCGTTGGAGCCACCGGTGATGCGGAGATCACCCGCCGACAGGTTGACGATGTTGCCCGCGATGGTGCCGCTGTTGGCCAGGGCGCCCAAGGTGCCCGTGCTGGCAATGTACAGCGCCGTGGCACCGCCGGCATTGTTGGCCAGCGTGCCGGTGACCGCCACACTAGCCAGGCTGGCACCGATGTAGTCGTTGCCCGCGACCGCCAGCAGGTTGCTACCGCTGGTGGTGCCGGTGGCGTCCAGGCCGGTCAGGCCGCTCACCACCGTGGCCCCGCTGTAGTTGGAACCCGCCCCGCCCTGGACCAAGGTGACGCCGTCACCCACCAGGTAGTTGGCCGCCCCGTTCAGGCCGCCATTGACCACGCCGCCGCTGATGCTGGCCGCGTCGCTGACGGACAGCACATGGCCACCCAGGCCCAGCGTGCCCGCCGCCTGGCTGTAGGCGCCGCTGATGCTGACGTCGCCGGCCAACGTCAGGCCGGCCCCGGTGTTGCTGACCGTGTGGCCGGTCACGTCGATGGCATCCGCCAAGCTGACCGCCCCGCTAGCGAAGGTCAGGTTGCTCAGGCTATTGCGGATGGTGCCGCCCGAGAAGCTGCCCACCGTGCCGCCATTAACGCCATTTGGGGAACCACCGACGATCACCAGGTCATTGGCGCTGGCGTTGACCACGTTGCCGATGATGGCCCCGCTGTTGGCCAGGGTGCCCAGGCTGCCGGCCCTGGTGATCAGCACCGCCGTGGCGGCGTTGATGGTCCCGGTGTTGGTCAGCGTCCCCAGCGTGCCACTGACATAGTCGCTGAGCAGGGTCAGCAGCAGATCGGTGGCGGCCCCGTTGACGCCCGTGCCCAGCGTGGCGCTGAAGCCCGTGGCCGCGGCGCTGAGGCCGCTGGTGGTCAAGGACCCGCCCACCTCGGCGATGGTGTAGCTCTGGCCGGCGATCAGGTTGCTGCCCGACAGCGCCGTCACCGCCACCGTGCCGCCGGTGAAGGCGGCGTTGCTGCTGACCAGCAGTTCACCCGCCGTGCCGCTGCCGATGCCCATGGCCAGCGTGCCGGCGCTTTGCGCGTAGTTACCCGTCACGCTGATGGCGTTGGTCAGCAGTACGTTGGCGCCGCTGTTCACCAGCGTGCCACTGCCCACGTTCACCTGGTCGTTCAGCACCAGGTTGCCGCTGGCCAGTTCCACATTCGCCAGCGTGCTGGTGATTGTGCCGATGCCGCTGGTACCGGTCAGCGTGCCGGTGACCGTGCCGCTGCCGCCGGTGAACACCAGGGCATTGGCGCTGGTGTTCACGATGCTGCCCGCAATGGTGCCGCTGTTAGCGATGGTGCCCAGCGTGCCGCTGGTGTGGATCGCCGTCACGCCGGTGATCAGGCCGCTGTTGGCCAGCCCGCCGATGGTGCCGCTGTTTTGCACCGCCACCTGGCCGGCGATGGTGCCGCTGTTGCTGACCGCGCTCAGGGTGGCGCTGTTGTACAGGCCGTAGGCCGTGCCGCTGATCAGACCCTGGTTCAGCAGGCTGCCGATGGTCCCGGCATTGTTCAGGCCGGCCGCTGCCACCGATGGCGCGTCGATCAGGGCGCCGGTGTTGACCACCATGCCGATGCTGCCCTGGTTGTACAGGCCCACCCGACCATCGATCGTGCCGCTGTTGCTGACCAAGGCCACGCGACCCAGGTTGCGCACGCCGTACTGCGTGCCCTGCAGCAGGCCGCTGTTGACCAGAGAGCCCACGCTGCCCAGGGTACCGATGTAGGCCGCCGTGGTCACACCGCTGATGGTGCCTGTGTTGTTGAGCGTGCCCAGCGTGCCGCCCACATAGTCGTTGGCCACGGCGATCAGCAGGTCCACGCTGGACCCGATGGTGGCCACACGGGTGGCGGCGGCCAGGCCGGTGATGGCCGAGGTGACGCTGACCCCGCTATAGCCGGACCCCGCCCCGCCCTGCACCAGCGTGCCGGCGGCGCCCCCCGCCACGTAGTTGCCGCCGGCATCCAGCTGGGCCGTGGTGATCATGCCGCCGCTGATGCTGGCGACACCGCTGACCACCGCCGACAGCGTGCCCAGCGCCAGCGTGCCGCTGGCCTGGCTGTAGTTGCCGGTGATGCTGAGGGTGCTGGCCAGCGTCAGGCCGGCGCCGCTGTTCACCACCGTATGGCTGCCTACATTGATGGCGTCGCCAACCACCTGAGCACCCCCGGCGAACACCAGGTTGCTGGCCGCGTTCGCGATGGTGCCGCCCGCCAGCGTGCCGTTGCCCGCGATGACCAGGTCGCCCGAGGACAGGTTGACAATGTTGCCACTAAGGGTGCCGCTGTTGGTCACCGTGCCCAGGGTGGCGCCGGCCGCGTTGTAGAGCGCGGTGGCCCCTGCGATCAGGCCCTGGTTCAGCAGGGCGCCGATGGAGCCGCCGTTGCGCACGCCGCTGAGCGTGCCCGCCAGCGTGCCGCTGTTGGAGAGGGTACCGATGCCGCCCGTCGCCGCCACATAGACGGCGTTGCCGGCGCTGACGGTGCCGCTGTTCCCCAGCGTGCCCAGCGTGCCGCCGACATAGTCGTTCAGACCCACCAAGGTGAGGCTGGTGCCGCCGACGCTGCCCGTCAGCTCCAGCCCCGTGACGCCGGAGGCGTAGCTGAGGCCGGTGTAGCTGGACCCCACCCCGCCGGCCACGGCCGCGGTGCCGCCGCCCTGGCCCCCCAGCAGGTTGCCCGCCAGGAGGTTGAGGGTGCCCGGCGCGCCGCTAACGGCGATGGTGCCGCCCGTCAGCACGGCGGCCCCGGTCACCGACAGCTGGCCGCCGCCATAGGCCAGCGCCAGCGTACCGGCCGACTGGCTGTAGTCGCCGCTGACACCGACGATGGTGTTCAGCAACACACTGGCCCCAACGTTGACCAAGGTGTGGCCGGTGACGGTGACCAGGTCGTTCAGCGCCAGGTTGCCCGACGCCAGCACCACATTGGCCAGCGTGCTCATGATGCCGCCGCCGGTCAGCGTGCCCACCACCGTGCCCGTGCCGCCCTGGATGGTCAGGGCGTTGGCGCTGGCGTTGATGATGTTGCCCTGGATCAGGCCGCTGTTGACCAGGGTGCCCAGCGTGCCGCTGCTGGCAATGTAGACCGGGGTGGCGCCGCTCAAGGTACCGGTGTTGGACAGCGTCCCAAGCGTGCCGCCGACATAGTCGGTGGTGACCGCCAGCAACAGGTCGAGGCTGCTGCCCACCGTGGCGATGGCGGCGGTGCCGCCCAGGCCCTGAAGGCCCGTCACGGTGATGGTGGCGCCGGTGTAGTCGGACCCGGCGCCGCCCTGCACCAGGGTGTAGGCGCTGCCCGCCAGGTAGTTGCTGGCGCCCGACAGGCTGGCCCGCACCGTGCCGCCCGTGATGCTGGCGGCATTGCTGACTGCCAGCTGGGCCGTGGCCGGGTCGATCAGCAGGCTGCCGCCCGTCTGGCTGTAGGCGCCGGTGACGTCGATGGTGCCGGCCAGGATCAGGCTGGCCCCGCTGTTCACCACCGTATGGCTGCCGACATTCACGCTGTCGTTCAACGCCAGGGCGCCGGAGGCGAACACCACGTTGGCGGTACCGCTGGTGATGACGCCCATGCCCGACAGGCCGGTCAGCGTGCCCACCGTGCCATTGCCGCCGCCGGTGATGGTCAAATCACCGCTGCCCAGGTTGGTGATGCTGCCAGCGATGACGCCGCTGTTGGCCAGGGTCCCCAGGCTGCCGGTGCCGGCGATGTAGACGGCGGTGGCGGCGCTGAGCGTGCCGCTGTTGGCGATGCTGGCGAGGGTGCCGCCGATGTAATCGTTCAGGCCCACCAGCACCAGGTTGGTGCCGCTGGTGGTGCCGGCCATGCTGAGGCCCATGACTCCGCTGGTGGTGACGCTGACACCGGTGTAGCTGGACCCCGCACCACCGGCCACCAGGGTGGGGCCGACTTGGCCCACCAGGTGGTTGGCCGTGGAGGACAGGGTGGCGACCACCGTGCCGCCCGTCAGGCTGGCCGTCCCGCCGACCGCCAGCTGCGCACCGCTGGCCAGGCCCAACGTGCCCGCCGACTGGCTGTAGTCGCCGCTGACACCGACGATGGTGTTCAGCAACACGCTGGCCCCAACGTTGACCAAGGTATGGCCGGTGACGGTGACCTGATCGTTCAGCGCCAGGTTGCCCGACGCGAGCACCACGTTGGCCAGAGCGCTGGCGATGCTGCCGCCCGTGAAGGTCCCCACCAGAGTGCCGCTGCCACCGGTGATAGTCAGGGCGTTGGCACTGGCGTTGACGATGTTGCCGCTGATCAGGCCGCTGTTGGCGATCATACCCAGCGAGCCGCCGCTGGCAATGGACAGGGCGGTGGCGCCCGACAGCGTGCCTGTGTTGCTGAGCAGGCCAATGGTGCCGCTGTCCAGCAAGCCGACTATCGTGCCGCTGTTGGCCAGCGTGCCGACGATGCCCAGGTTGCGGATGCCGTGGGCGCTGCCGGCCAGCAGGCCGCTGTTGGCCAGGGTGCCGACGCTGCCCGTGGCCGCCACGTACACCGCCGTGACGGCGCCGCTGATGCTGCCGCTGTTGGCCAGGGTGGCGAGGGTACCGCCGACATAGTCGTTGCCGATGGTCGCCAGCAGGGCGTTGCCCGCCACGCTGCCGCCGACCTCCAGCCCGCTGACGCCGGCGCCCACCAGGGTGGTGGCGTAGCGGGAGCCCGCCCCGCCACTGACCAGCGTGGTGATGCTGCCGCTGGCCAGATAGTTGCCCGTGACGCTGTAGCCCCCGGCCTGGACGCTGCCGTCGGTGATGGTGGCTGCCCCCGTGACCACCAGGCCGCCGCCGGCGCTGATGCTGAGGGCGCTGTTGGCGGACGCCGCCTGGCTGTAGTTGCCGGTGATGGTGATGGGGGCGCCCACCCACAGGGTGGCGCCGCTGTCGTTCAGCACGGTACCGCCGCCGACGTTGACCTGGTCGTCCAGGCGGGTTGTGCCGCTGGCGAAGACCACGTTGGCGAGCGTGCTGGTCAGGGTGCCGATGCCGCCACCGGCGCCCGCCAGAGTCCCTGCCAGGGTGCCGGTCCCGCCGGCGATGGTGAGGGCATTGGCCGAGGCGTTGACGATATTGCCCTGGATGACGCCGCTGTTGACCAGCGTGCCCAGGGACCCGCTGGTGGCGATATAGACCGCCGTGCTGGCCGCCAGCAGGCCGCTGTTGGTCAGCGTCGCCAGCGTGCCGCCGATGTAGTCGTTGGCGATGGCCAGTACCAGGTTGTCGCCCACGATGCTGGTGGCCAGGCCCAGGCCGGCGATGGTGCCGGCCGCCGTGATGGTGGCGCCGGCGTAGCTGGAACCCGTGCCGCCGGCCACCACCGTGGTCAGGCTGCTGGCCAGGTAGTTGCCGGCGCTGGACAGGCTGACCTGCACCAGGCCGCCGCTGATGCTGGCGGCGCCGCTGACCGCCAGTTCACCCAGCGTGCCCAGGGCCAGCGTGCCGCCCGTCTGGCTGTAGGCGCCGGTGATGCTGACCGCCGTATCCAGGCGCAGGGTGGCGCCGCTGTTGACCACCGTGTGGCCGCCGACGTCGATGGCATCGCCCAGCGCCAGTTGGCCCCCGGCGAACACCAGGTTGGACGCCGTATTGCCGATGCTGCCACCCCTCAGGGTGCCGGCGACGGTGGCCCCGCCCATCAGCACCAGGTCGCGGGCCGAGAGGTTGACGATGTTGCCGCTGATGGTGCCGCTGTTGACCAGGGTACCCAGCGTCGCCGTGGCGGCGTTGCTGAACGCGGTGACGCCCGACAGCATCCCCTGGTTCACCAGGGTGCCGATGCTGCCCAGGTTGTTCACCGCCGCGATGGTGCCCAGCAGGGCGCCGGCGTTGGTCAAGGTGCCTACGCTGCCGCTGGCCGCGACATAGACCGCGTTGTTGGCGCTGAGAGTCCCGGTGTTGACCAGGCTGCCCTGGACGCCGCCCAGGTAATCGTTGAGGGTCAGCAGGTACAGGCTGTTGCCGCCCACGCTGCCCGTCAGTTCCAGGCCGCTGACGGGCGAGGCATAGGTCAGGCCGGTGAAGGTCGAGCCGGCACCGCCCGCCACAGCCAAGCCACCGCCGCTGCCCGCCAGCACGTTGTCGGTGCTGACGACACCGGCCAGCGCCACCGTGCCGCCGGTCATCAGGGCGCCCCCGCTGACCGACAGCTGGCCGGCGCCGGAGGACAGCGCCAGGGTGCCGGCGCTCTGGCTGTAGGTGCCGGTGACGCTGATCAGGGTGTCGAGCCGAACCGAGGCGCCGCTGTTGACCAGCGTGCCGCCGCCCACGTCCACCTGGTCGTTCAGCAACAGGCTGCCAGACGCCAGCACCACGTTGGCGCCGCTGCTGGTCAGGGTGCCGACGCCGGTATAGCCGGTGAGCGTGCCCACCGTCCCGGCGCTGCCGCCGGCGATGGTGAGGTCGATGCCGCCGGTGTTCTGGATGTCGCCGGCGATGGTGCCGCTGTTGGCCAGCAGGCCGATGGTGCCGCCGTTGGCCAGCGCGACGGGGCCGCTGATCACGCCGCTGTTGGACAGGACGCCGATGGTGCCCTGGTTCCCCACCGCGGCGGGGGTGCCCGATCCGGCCGAGATCTGGGAACTGACCAGGCGGCCGCTGTTGACCAGCGTGCCGATGCTGCCACCGTTGTAAAGGCCGTTGGTGCCGTCGGCCAGCAGCGTGCCGCTGTTGACCAACAGGCCGACGGCGGCATTGTTGAGGATGCCGGTACCGGCCACGCTGATCAGCGCGCTGTTCAGCAGCGTGCCCACGCTGCCCATGTTGTGGATGCCCCAGGTGCCGTTGATCGTGCCGGCGTTGGCCAGGGTGCCGACGCTGCCCGTGGCTGCCACGACCATGCCAGTCCCGACGCTGAGGGTGCCGGTATTGCTGAGGGTGGCCAGGGTGCCGCCGGCATAGTCGTTGGCGATGGTCATCAGCAGGGTCTGGCTGGCGGTGAGGCCGCCGGTGGCCAGGCCGGCCACGGTGTCGGTGACCGTGGCCCCGACGTAGCTGGAGCCCGCCCCGCCCCGCACCAGGGTGTAGGAGGCCCCCACCAGGTAGTTGCCGCCGGCGTCCACGAGGCCCAGGACCGTGCCGCCGCCGATGCTGGCCGCACCACTGACCGTCAGCGGGTTGGTGCCGGCGTTCAGCGCCAGGGTGCCGCCCGTCTGGCGATAAGCGCCGGTGATGCTGACGCTGCCGGGCAACGTCAGGGAGGCGCCGCTGTTCACCACCGTATGGCCGGTGGCGTTGATGGCGTCGTTCAGCACCAGGTTGCCGCCGGCGAAGACCAGGTCGCCGCCGGTGTTGGTGATGCTGCCCAGCCCAAACTGGCCGGTCAGGGTGCCAAGGGTGCCGAAGCCGCCACCGGTGACGGTAAGGGTGCCGCCGCCGTTGACGATATCGCCCTGGATCAGGCCGGTGTTGGCCACCAGGCCGACGGTGCCGGCGATGTAGAGCGCGGCATTGGTGCCGCTGAGCGTGCCGCTGTTGAGCAGCGTGCCGATGCTGCCGCCCGCCGCCACGTGCAGGGCTTGGGTGACGCCGCTGATGGCGATGGTGTTGGCCAGGGTGGCCAGGCCGGCGCCGACATAGTCGCTGCCGAAGGCCAGCAACAGGCTGGGGCCGCCAACAGTGCCGGCGCTGGCAAGGCCGGTGGCGCCGGTGGCCTGGACGGTGGCGCCGAGGTAGCTGGACCCGGTGGTGCCGCTCACCAGGGTGGTGGCGTTCCCCGCCAGGTAGATGCCGGTGCCGGACAGGCTGGCCAGGACCGTGCCGCCGGTGATGCTGGCCACGCCGCCGACCGCCAGCTGCGCGCCATTGCCTACCACCAGCGTGCCGGCCGCCTGGCTGTAGGCGCCGGTGATGCCGATGACGCTGGCCAGGGTCAGCGCGGCGCCGCTGTTCACCACCGTGTGGCCGGAGACATTGAGGGTGTCGTTCAGCAGCAGACTGCCGGCCGAGAACACCACGTTGCCCAGCGTGTTGCTGAGGGTTCCAAGAGTGCCCTGGGTGGTACCCGCCAATGTGCCGACCGTGCCGCCCAGACCCCCGGTGAAGATCAGATCCTGGGTCGCCAGGTTGACGATGTTGCCCGCAATCAGCCCACTATTGCTGATGGTGCCCAGGGTGCCGGAGACGCGGTTGAACAGGGCGGTACGGCCGCTGATCGTGCCGCTGTTGGCCAGGGTCCCGATGGTACGGGAGTTGTAGATGCCGTAGGGGGCGCCGCTGATGATGCCCTGGTTGACCAGGACGGCGATGGTGCCGCCGTTGTTCAGCCCACCCGCCAGCGGCGCGGGGGCGTCCAGCAGGGCGCCGGTGTTCAGCACCGTGCCGATGCTGCCCAAATTGTAGAGGCCGATGCTGCCGGTGGCCGTGCCGCTGTTCTGAAGCTGGCCGATGGTGCCCTGGTTCAGGATGCCGTAGAGCCGGCCCGACAGCAGGGCGCTGTTGGTCAGCGTGCCGACCTGGCCGCTGCTGGCGACATTGACGGGGATGGTGACGCCGCTGATGGTGCTGGTGTTGCTCAGCGTGGCCAGGGTGCCGCCGACATAGTCGCTGAGCGGGTTCAGCAACAGGTCGACGGTGCCGCCGATGGTGGTCGTGGTGCCGGCCAGGACCAGGTTGCCGACGGTGGAGGTAACGGTGACACCGGTGTAGTCGGACCCCGCACCGCCCTGTACCGCGGTGCCGGCGATGGTGCCAACCAGGTAGTTGCCGCCCGCGTCAAGCAGGGCGACCACATTGCCGCCGCTGAGGCTGGCGACGCCACTGACGGACAAGAGGCCCGTACCCGGCGTCAGGACCAGGCCGCCCCCTGTCTGGGTATAATTGCCGGTGATGGCGATGTGCGTCCCCAGGGTCAACCCGGCGCCGCTGTTGACCACCGTCTGGCCGCCGACGTCGATCTGGTCGTTCAGCGCCAGGTAGCCGCCGGCGAACACCAGGTTGGCCCCGGTGCTGGTGATGGTGCCGGCGTTGGTCAGGGTCGCGCCCGTCAGCAGGCCCGCCTGGCCGGTGTTGGTGCCGCCACTGATGGTCAGCGGCCGGGTGCCAGCGTTGACGATGTTGCCCTGCACCGTGCCGCTGTTGACCAGGCTGGCCAGCGTGCCGCCGCTGCCAATGTAAAGGGCGGTGGACCCGCCGGCGACCAGGTGGCCGCTGTTGTTCAGCAGGCCCAGGGTGCCGTTGACGGCGACCGCCCTGCCCCCGGCGATGCTGCCGCTGTTGTCCAGGGTCCCGATGCTGCCGCTGTCACTAATCCCGCCGCTCAGGCCCTGGATCAGGCCGCTGTTGTTCAGCGTCGCAATGCCGCCCGCATTGCTCACGGCGGGCAGGCTGGTGGAGCTGATGAGGCCGGCATTGTTGAGGATGCCAATGGTGCCGTTGTTGACCAGGCCCAGGAAGTTGCCCGCGATGGTGCCCAGGGTGGTGTTGGTCAGGGTGGCGATGACGCCGTCGTTCTGCAGCGGCGTGGCGCCGGTCAGCGTGCCGTTGTTGAGAACGGTGCCGACGCTGCCAGTAGCCGCCACGTAGAGCGGAACGCCCGCGCCGATGCTGCCGGAGTTGGTCAGCGTGGCGAGCATGCCGCCGATATAGTCGCTGATCGCCGTGGCCAACAGGCTGATGGCGCCGCCGCCGCTGACCGTGCTGGTCCGCAGGGCGACGAAGCCGCCATCCGCCTGGACGCCGGCGTAGTCGGAACTGGCGTTGCCCGTCACCAGGGTGCCGACCAAGGTGCCCACCAGATAGTTGGCGATGCTGGACAGGCCGGCGACGACGGAGCCGCCGGAGAGGCTGGCCGCCCCCGTCACCACCAGGCGGCTGGCGCCCGCTGCCACGGTCAGCCCACCGGCCGACTGGCTGTAGTCGCCCGTCACGGTGACGATGCTGTCCAGCCGCACCGACGCGCCGCTGTTCACCAGGGTGTGGCCGGTGACAATGACGGCGTCATTCAGCGCCAGGTTGCCCGAGGCCAGGGTCACGTTGGCCAGGGTGCTGGTGAGGGTGCCCATGCCGGTAGCACCGGCCAGGGTACCAACGGTGGTGCCGCTGCCACCCTGGAGGATGAGGGCATGGGCGCTGTCGTTGGTGATGTCGCCAGCGATGGTGCCGCTGTTGACCAGCGTCCCCAGGCTGCCCGTGGCGCTGATGTACACCGCCTGCTGGCTGGCCGTGCCGACCGCCAGCCGGCCGCTGTTGGCCAAGGTCCCCAGCGTGCCGCCGACGTAGACCGCCTGGAAGCCGTCCGGACCGATGGTGAACAGCCCGCTGTTGGCCAACACGTCCATGTGCCCGCCCAGCGACAGGCCGATGACGCTGCTGAAAATGGTGCCGCTGTTGGACAGGGTCCCGTAGCTGCCATCGCCCTGGATGGCGGTGGTGGCGCTGTGGATGAGGCCATCGTTCTGGATGGATCCGATGGTCCCGTGGTTCAGGATGCCGACGGTGGCCCCCAGCGTGCCGCTGTTGGTCAGCGTCCCCAGTGTGCCGGTTGAGGCGACATAGACGGCGGTGTTGAAGCCGATGCTGCCCGTGTTGGAAACACTGGCGATCGACCCGCCGATGTAGTCGTTGGCATTGTACGCCACGTAGGCGAAATACTCGCCGGAACCGGACAGCGTGCTGGCCCAGCCCAGCAGGGTGGTGGCGAAGGCCGCCCCCTGGGCCATGGTGTCGTGGGCGCCCACCCAGTTGACCGGGGCGGTGAAGCTGACGCTGGAGCTTTCGCTCTGCACCAGCGTGAACTTGTCCCCGGCCAGGTAGTTGGCCTGGTCGTTCAGGATGACGTTGACCCGGCCGCTGGTGATGCTGACCGAGCCGGGGGCGAACAGCTGGCCCGCGCCCGCCCTGATGTTCAGCGTCCCGCCGTTCTGGACGAAGTTGCCGCCGAACAGCGTCACCGCCGACCCGACCAGGCTGTTGTGGCCGGCGATGCTGATAACACTGTCCAGCGTCAGGCTGGCGCTGTTGATGACGGTGTGGGTACCGACGTTGAGGGCGTCGTTCAGCGCCAGCGCGCCGCCGCTGAACACCAGGTTGCCGGCGGTGTTGGTGATCGTGCCCTGGCCGGATGAGCCCGTCAGGGTGCCGATGGTGCCGCCGGTGCCGCCGCCGATGGTCAGGCCGACGGTGCCGGTATTGACGATGTTGCCCTGGATCACGCCGCTGTTGCTGATCGTGCCCACGCGGCCGTTCACGCCGATGGCCAGCGCCTGCGTGCCACTGAGGGTGCCGCTGTTCAGCAGCGCCGTCAGGGCGGCGTTGGCCACGATGGCCTTGTGCGACGCGGCGATGGTGCCGCTGTTGCTGATGGTCCCGATGGCGGCGCTCATGTAAACGCCGCTGGCGTTGGCCACGATGGTGCCGTTGTTCACCAGCGTCTGGATCGTGCCCGCCGCCTGGAACAGGCCGTAGTTGTTGCCGATCAGGCCATCGTTCAGCAGCGTGACGATGGTGCCGTCGTTGCGCAGGCCCTGCTGCGCGCTGGCGCTGTTGGACCGGATGGTGCCGCCGGCCGTATTGTCCAGCAGTTGGATGGTGCCCGTGTTCTGCAGGCCGCCGTCGTGGCCGGTCATCAGGCCATAGTTGACGACGGTGTTCAGGATGCTTTGGTTGATCAGGCCGTAGCCCACCGTGCCGGCCAGGGCGGCGAAGGTGCCGCCCACCGTGTTGATCAGCGTGGCTATGGTGCCGCGGTTCAGCAGACCATAGCCGCCGTTGGTGCCGTCGCCGCTGACGACACCGCTGTTGGTCAGCGTCCCGATCGTGCCGGCGATGGAGGCGCCGTAGCCCGTGACGGCGCCCACACCCGCCAGCGTGCCGCTGTTGCTCACCGTGCCGATGCTGCCCGTGCTGCGCACGAACAAGGCGGTCTGCATGCCGCCGATGCTGCCGGTGTTGTTCAGCGTGGGCAGCAGCGTGCCGACATAGTCGTTGGAGCTGAGCGCCACGAGGTTGGTGCCGCTGATGGTGCCGGAAACCGCCAGGCCCGAGACCCCGCCGCTGGTGACCGAGACGCCGCTGTAGCTGGACCCGGGGCCACCCGCCACCAGGGTGGCGCCCACCTGCCCCGCGATGTAGTTGGTCAAGGCCGACAGGGTGGCGACCAGCGACCCGCCGGACAGCACCGCCGCCCCGGTGACCGACAGTTGCGCCCCGCTGGCCAGCCGCAGGGTGCCGGCGGACTGAAGGTAGTTGCCGGTGACGCTGATGATGGTGTTCAGCAGGACGTCCGCGCCGATGTTCAGCAGCGTGTGGCTGGCGACGGAGACATGGTCGTTCCACAGCATGTCGCCGGTGGACAGGGTCACGTCTGCGAAGGCGCTGGTCAGGTACCCGATGCTGCCGGCGGTGCCGGTGTAGGTGCCAAAGGTGCCGGCACCACCCGCCAGGTTCAGGCCCCGGCCGTTGATGGTGCCGGCGATGACGCCGCTGTTGACCAAGGTGCCCAGGTAGCCGTTGCTGCTCACCGTGCCGTTAGAGACACCGCCCAGGCGCACCGCCGTCTTGCCGCTGATGGTGCCGCTGTTGACCACCGTGCCGACGGTGCCGCCCAGGATGTTCAACGCGACGATGGAGGAGGAGACGCCGGCGCTGCTGTTGGTGATCAGGCCGCTGTTGGTCAGGGTTCCGATGGTGCCGATGAGCGAGCCGGTCACGGCGACATAGACGGCACCGTTGTTGGTGGCGCTGTCGGCGATGGTGCCGCTGTTGGTGAAGGCGGTAATTACGCCGGCGTTGAACACGCCCGCCGCGTTGCCGATGCCGCTGATCAGGCCGGCGTTGTTGACCGCGCCGATGGTGGCGCCCAGCAGCTTCATGCCCACCGCGTTGCCGCTCAGCGCGCCGATGGTGCCCGTCAGACTGTTGTCCACTTCCCCGATATGGGCGCCCAGGGTGGCCAGCAGGCCCGCGGCGGCGATGGTCCCCACCACCAGGCCGCTGTTCACCAGCGTGCCGATGGAGCCGCCCGCCGCCACAAACAGGCCGCCGCCGCTGGCGCTGGTGCCCTTCACCGTACCGGCGCCGCTGTTCACCAGCGTGCCGATGGTGCCCAGGACGTCGACGCCGATGGCGCTGAACAGCGTGCCGCTGTTGCTGAGCGAGCCCAGGCTGCCCGTGGCCGCAACATAGACCGCGCCCGCCCCCTGGGTGATGGTGCCGGTGTTGACGATGCTGGCCAGCACCGTACCGACATAGTCGTTCTGGACGCCCAACGTCAGGATCGTGCCGCCAACCGTGCCACCGGCGGTGCTGAGCCCGGTGATGGTGCCGCCAACCAGCGTGACGCCGGCGAAGGATGAACCGGCGGCCCCGGCAACCAGCGTGTAGGTGCCGGACAGGTGGTTGCCGGTACCCGACAGGCTGGTCAGGACGGTGCCACCGCTGAGGGTCACGACGTCGCTGGCGACCAGGCCGCTGGTGCCCGGTGTCACCGCCAGCGTGCCGGCCGTCTGGGTGTAGGCGCCGGTGATGCTGACGATGGTGGACAGCGTCAGGCCGGCGCCGCTGTTGATGACGGTATGGCCCGTGGCCAGGATGCGGTCGTTCAGCAGCATATTGCCGGCGGTGAAGGCCACATTGCCCAGCGTGCTGACGATGGTGCCCTGGCCCGACTGGCCGGTCAGCGTGCCGATAGTGCCGGCGGCACCGCCGGTGATGGTCAGGGTGGCGGCGGTCTCATTGTCGATGGTGCCCCGGACCACGCCGCTGTTGCTGAAGCCGTTGACCAGCGTCCCGGTAAGGTACAGCGCGTTGCCGCCGCTGATGGTGCCGCCCGCCAGGTTGACCAGCGTGCCCAGCGTGCCCGCGACGTTCACGGCGCTGGTGGCGTTGGCGATGACGCCGCTGTTCACCAGCGTATCCAAGGTGCCGGACACCTGGACGGCGCTCTGCCCGGCGGTGATGGTGCCGCTGTTGTTCAGCGTGCCCATCGTGGCGTTGCCGTCGATGTAGACGCCCTGCGGGCCACCGTTGATGCTGCCGCTGTTCGTCAGCAGCCCCAGGGTGCCGAAGTCAACGACGCCGGCGGAGCCAGAGCTGATCAGGCCGGCGTTGGACAGCGTGCCCAGATAGCTGTCGTTCTGCGCGCCGGCGGCCGTGCCACCCAGGATGGTGCCGCCAGCGCTATTGATCAGCAGCCCGATGGTGGACTGGTTGCCCAGCGCCTTGACCGCGCTGGAGATCAGCCCGCTGTTGATCAGCGTGCCAATGCTGCCGTTGTTGCTTAACCCCGTGTTCGACCCCGTCAGCGTGCCGCTGTTGCTGAGCGTGCCGACCGTGCCGGTCGAGGCCACATGGAGGGCTTGACTGACGCCGCCGATGCTGCCGCCGTTGCTGAGCGTCGCCAGCGTGCCGCCCACATAGTCGTTGCCGATGGTCAGCAACAGGTTGTTGGCGCCGTCGGCGGACAGGCCAATCGATAGGCCGGTGACGGCGCCGGCCTGGATGGCGGCGGTGTAATCGGAGCCCGTGCCACCGGCGACCAAGGTGCTGGCCCCTACGGTGTAGTTGCCGGTCGAGGACAGGCCGGCCGCGATGGTGCCGGCGATGCTGGCGGCCCCGCTGACCACCAGCCCGCTGGTGCCGGGGGTCAGCGACAGGGTACCCGCCGCACCCTGGGTATAGGCGCCGGTGATGCTGACGATGGTGGTCAGCGTCAGGCTGGCACCACTGTTGGTGACGGTGAAGCCGCCGGCGCTGATGCTGTCGTTCAGCACCAGGGCGCCCCCAGCGAACATCACGTCGGACGCGCTGGTGAGGGTGCCCTGGTTGGTCAGCGAGGCGCCCGTCAGCGTGCCGACGGTGCCCCCCGTCCCGCCGCTAATGGTCAAGGCGCCGCCGCCGTTGTTGATGATGGCGCCGGCGATGGTGCCACTGTTGCGCAGGCCCCCCAGCGGGCCATAGAGCGCCACCGCCTTGGACGCCTGGATCAGGCCGCTGTTGATCAGCGTGCCGACCGTGCCGGCGCTGTACAGGGCCGAGCTGCCGCTGCCCGAGGTGCCGCGCATGACGCCGCTGTTGACCAGCGTGTCGATGACGGCGCCCGGATCGTTGAGGAAGGCGACGTTCCGGCCCACGATGGTGCCGCTGTTGTCCAGCCGCCCCATGCTGCCGCTATTGCGCACGGCGAAGTAGCTGCTGCCGATGACACCGCTGTTGCTCAGCGTGCCTATGGTGCCACCGGCATTGTTCTGCACGGCGCTGCCGCCGGTGATCGTTCCCGTGCCGGTATTGGCCAACAGCCCGATGGTGCCAAGGTTGGCCACGCCGCCGCCGAAACCGGCCGACACGCTGCCGCTGTTGCTGAGCGTGCCGACGGTGCCCGTGGCCTCGATGTGGACGCCGTTGGAGGAGCCGCTGATGGTGCCGACGCTGTCGTTGACCAGCGTGCCCAGCGTGCCGGTGACATAGACACCCCCGCCCAGGACCCCACCGAACAGGACGCCACTGTTGTTCAACGAGTCCAGCGTGCCGCCGACATAGGCCGCATACTTGGCGCCGCTGATGGTGCCGGCGTTGCCCAGGCTGGCCAGGGTACCGCCGATGTAATCGTTGGTAATGGTCAGCAGCAGGTTGTTGGCGCCATCGCCCGCCATGGCGGCGGCCAAGCCGGTGACTGTGCCGCCCAGGGTGGCGGACGCGTAGTCGGACCCGGCACCGCCGGTCACCAGGGTGCTGGCGCCAATGGTGTAGTTGCCGGTCGAGGACAGGGCGGCCAGGACCGTGCCGGCGACGGTGGCGGCGCCGCTGACCACCAACTCGCTGGCGCCAGGGGTCAGCGACAGCGTGCCGCCAGCGCCCTGGGTGTAAGCGCCGGTGATGCTGACGATGCTGGTTAGCGCCAGCGTGGCACCGGTGTTGAAGACGGTGTGGCCGCCGGCCATGATGCTGTCGTTCAGCACCAGGGCACCCCCCGCGATCACCACGTCCGCGGCACTGGTCAGCGTGCCCTGGCTGGATGCGGCGTAGCCCGTCAGAGTGCCGACCGTGCCGCTGCTTCCGCCGACGATGGTCAGGGTGCGGGTGTCATTGGTGATGTCACCCGCGATCAGGCCGCTGTTCACCAGGCTGCCCAGGGTGCCGCCGCCGTTGATCTGGACGGCCAGGCCGGCCTTGATCGTTCCGCTGTTGATCAGCGTGGCTATGGTGCCACTGTTATTGAGGGCGACGGCGGTACTGCCGGTGACGGTGAGGAGTCCGCTGTTGGTGATGGTACCGATGCGGCCGGTGTTGTTGATCCCGCCGCTCAGGCCACTGATGGTGCCGGCGTTGATGAACTGGCCGATGGTGCCGCCGGCGACATGAGCGCCGACGCCCACGCTGATCAGGCCGTTGTTGACGAAGGTGCCGAGGGTTCCGCCATTCTCCAAGCCGATCCCCGGGCCGCCAAGGGTGCCGTCATTGGTCAGCCTACCGATGGTGCCGTAGTTGCCGATGGCGATCCCCGTGGCGTTCACCACGGCGATGGTTCCTCCGTTGGCCAAGGAAGCGATGCTGCCGTCGACCTGGACGGCATAGTTGATGGCACCGATGGTGCCCGCGTTGGTCAGCGTGCCGACCGTGCCCTCCACGACGATGCCATTGGTCACGCCGGTCAGGGTGCCGCTGTTGGTGAAGGCCCCCAGGCTGCCCGTACCGGCCACGTACAGGGCGTTCTGGCTGGTGAGGGCGCCGGCGTTGGTGAGGCTGCCCAGGCTGCCGCCGACATAGTCGTTGGTGATGGTCAGCAGCAGGTTGTTGGCACCGTCGCCCGCCACGGCAGCGGCCAGCCCGCCCACTGCGTCGCCCAGGACAGCGGCGGCGTAGTCGGAGCCGCTGCCGCCGGCCACCAGGGTACGGTTGCCTGCGGTGTAGTTGCCGGCCGTGGACAGCCCGGCCAGGAGCGTGCCGGCGATGCTGGCGGCCCCACTGACCACCAACTCGGTGCTCGTGCCCACGCTAAGCGTGCCGCCGGCACCCTGGGTGTAGGCGCCGGTGATGCTGACGATGCTGGCCAGCGTCAGGCCGGCGCCGCTGTTGATGACGGTATGGCCCGTGGCCAGGATGCGGTCGTTCAGCAGCATATTGCCGGCGGTGAAGGCCACATTGCCCAGCGTGCTGACGATGGTGCCCTGGCCCGACTGGCCGGTCAGCGTGCCGATGGTGCCGGCGGCACCGCCGCTGATGGTCAGGGTGGCGGCGGTCTGATTATTAATGGTGCCCCGGACCACGCCGCTGTTGCTGAAGCCGTTGACCAGCGTCCCGGTCAGGTACAGCGCGTTGCCGCCGCTGATGGTGCCGCCCGCCAGGTTGACCAGCGTGCCCAGCGTGCCCGCGACGTTCACGGCGCTGGTGGCGTTGGCGATGACGCCGCTGTTCACCAGCGTATCCAAGGTGCCGGACACCTGGACGGCGCTCTGCCCGGCGGTGATGGTGCCGCTGTTGTTCAGCGTGCCCATCGTGGCGTTGCCGTCGATGTAGACGCCCTGCGGGCCGCCATTGATGCTGCCGCTGTTCGTCAGCAGCCCCAGGGTGCCGAAGTCAACGACGCCGGCGGAGCCGGAGCTGATCAGGCCGGCGTTGGACAGCGTGCCCAGATAGCTGTCGTTCTGCGCGCCGGCGGCCGTGCCACCCAGGATGGTGCCACCAGCGCTGTTGATCAGCAGCCCGATGGTGGACTGGTTGCCCAGCGCCTTGACCGCGCTGGAGATCAGTCCGCTGTTGATCAGCGTGCCGACGCTGCCGTTGTTGCTTAACCCCGTGTTCGATCCCGTCAGCGTCCCACTGTTGCTGAGCGTGCCGACCGTGCCGGTCGAGGCCACATAGAGGGCTTGACTGACGCCGCCGATGCTGCCGCCGGTGCTGAGCGTCGCCAGCGTGCCGCCCACATAGTCGTTGTTGGCGACGAACAGCAGGTTGTTGCCGCTGATGCTGAGGCCGCTGTCGAGACCGGTGACGGTGCCCGTCACCAGCGCCGCTCCGCCCTGGAGGGCCGAGCCGGCGCTGATCAGGGTGGAGGCGCCCGCCAGGTAGGTGCTGGTGCTGGACACGCTGGCGACCACGCTGCCGCCGGTCAGGCTGGCCGTGCCGCTGACGATCAGCCCACTGGTCCCCGGAATCAGGTTCAGCGTGCCGGCGCTCTGGGCATAGTGGCCAGTGATGCGGACGATGGTGCTCAGCGACAGGCTGGCGCCAAGGTTGCTGACGGTGTGGTTGGGCGCGAAGATGCGGTCGTTCACCAGCAAGTTGCCGGACGTGAAGGCCACGTTGCCCAGCGTGCTGACGATGGTGCCCTGGCCCGACTGGCCGGTCAGCGTGCCGATGGTGCCGGTGGCACCGCCGCTGATGGTCAGGGTGGCGGCGGTCTGATTATTAATGGTGCCCCGGACCACGCCGCTGTTGCTGAAGCCGTTGACCAGCGTCCCGGTAAGGTACAGCGCGTTGCTGCTGCTGATGGTGCCGCCCGCCAGGTTGACCAGCGTGCCTAGCGTACCCGCGACGTTCACGGCGCTGGTGGCGTTGGCGATGACGCCGCTGTTCACCAGCGTATCCAAAGTGCCGGACACCTGGACGGCGCTCTGCCCGGCGGTGATGGTGCCGCTGTTGTTCAGCGTGCCCATCGTGGCGTTGCCGTCGATGTAGACGCCCTGCGGGCCACCGTGGATGCTGCCGCTGTTCGTCAGCAGCCCCAGGGTGCCGAAGTCAACGACGCCGGCGGAGCCGGAGCTGATCAGGCCGGCGTTGGACAGCGTGCCCAGATAGCTGTCGTTCTGCGCGCCGGCGGCCGTGCCACCCAGGATGGTGCCACCAGCGCTGTTGATCAGCAGCCCGATGGTGGACTGGTTGCCCAGCGCCTTGACCGCGCTGGAGATCAGTCCGCTGTTGATCAGCGTGCCGACGCTGCCGTTGTTGCTTAGCCCCGTGTTCGATCCCGTCAGCGTCCCGCTGTTGCTGAGCGTGCCGACCGTGCCGGTCGAGGCCACATAGAGGGCTTGACTGACGCCGCCGATGCTGCCGCCGGTGCTGAGCGTCGCCAGCGCGCCGCCCACATAGTCGTTGTTGGCGACGAACAGCAGGTTGTTGCCGCTGATGCTAAGGCCGCTGTCGAGACCGGTGATGGTGCCCGTCACCAACGCCGCACCGCCCTGGAGGGCCGAGCCGGCGCTGATCAGGGTGGAGGTGCCCGCCAGGTAGGTGCTGGTGCTGGACACGCTGGCGACCACGCTGCCGCCGGTCAGGCTGGCCGTGCCGCTGACGATCAGCCCGCTGGTCCCCGGAATCAGGTTCAGCGTGCCGGCGCTCTGGGCATAGTGGCCAGTGATGCGGACGATGGTGCTCAGCGACAGGCTGGCGCCAAGGTTGCTGACGGTGTGGTTGGGCGCGAAGATGCGGTCGTTCACCAGCAAGTTGCCGGACGTGAAGGCCACGTTGCCCAGCGTGCTGACGATGGTGCCCTGGCCCGACTGGCCGGTCAGCGTGCCGATGGTGCCGGTGGCACCGCCGCTGATGGTCAGGGTGGCGGCGGTCTGATTATTAATGGTGCCCCGGACCACGCCGCTGTTGCTGAAGCCGTTGACCAGCGTCCCGGTAAGGTACAGCGCGTTGCTGCTGCTGATGGTGCCGCCCGCCAGGTTGACCAGCGTGCCTAGCGTACCCGCGACGTTCACGGCGCTGGTGGCGTTGGCGATGACGCCGCTGTTCACCAGCGTATCCAAAGTGCCGGACACCTGGACGGCGCTCTGCCCGGCGGTGATGGTGCCGCTGTTGTTCAGCGTGCCCATCGTGGCGTTGCCGTCGATGTAGACGCCCTGCGGGCCGCCATTGATGCTGCCGCTGTTCGTCAGCAGCCCCAGGGTGCCGAAGTCAACGACGCCGGCGGAGCCGGAGCTGATCAGGCCGGCGTTGGACAGCGTGCCCAGATAGCTGTCGTTCTGCGCGCCGGCGGCCGTGCCACCCAGGATGGTGCCACCAGCGCTGTTGATCAGCAGCCCGATGGTGGACTGGTTGCCCAGCGCCTTGACCGCGCTGGAGATCAGTCCGCTGTTGATCAGCGTGCCGACGCTGCCGTTGTTGCTTAGCCCCGTGTTCGATCCCGTCAGCGTCCCGCTGTTGCTGAGCGTGCCGACCGTGCCGGTCGAGGCCACATAGAGGGCTTGACTGACGCCGCCGATGCTGCCGCCGGTGCTGAGCGTCGCCAGCGCGCCGCCCACATAGTCGTTGTTGGCGACGAACAGCAGGTTGTTGCCGCTGATGCTAAGGCCGCTGTCGAGACCGGTGATGGTGCCCGTCACCAACGCCGCACCGCCCTGGAGGGCCGAGCCGGCGCTGATCAGGGTGGAGGCGCCCGCCAGGTAAGTGCTGGTGCTGGACACGCTGGCGACCACGCTGCCGCCGGTCAGGCTGACCGTGCCGCTGACGATCAGCCCGCTGGTCCCCGGAGTCAGGTTCAGCGTGCCGGCCGTTTGATCAAAGGCGCCCGTCACCGTGACCGGATTGGTCAACGTCAGCGACGCGCCGCTGTTCACCACCGTGTGGCCGGTGACATTGATGTCGTCGTTCAGCAGCAGATTGCCGCTGGTGAACGACAGGTTGGACAGCGTGTTGACGATGCTGCCCGTGCTGGTCACGGTCTGGCCCGTCAGCGTGCCGATGGTGGCGCCGGTGCCGCCGCTGATCGTCAGGGCGTTGGTCGACGCATTCAGAATCTTGCCGGCGATCAGGCCGCTGTTGGCGACCGGGCCCAGCGTGGCGCTGGACGCGACGAACAGGGCGGTGGCGCCGGTCACCGTGCCCGCATTGATGACCTGACTCAAGGAAGTCAGAACGGCGATGCCGCCCACAGCCCCGCTGATCAGCCCGTTGTTGGTCAGCTGGCCGAGCCCCTGCCCACCGACACCCAGCGCGGTGCTATTGGTGCTGACGATGGTGCCGGTGACGCTGTTGACCAGGGTGCCGACGGAACCGAACAGGCCCATGCCGGCCGACGTCGTGCCAAGGATCACGCCGCTGTTGACGATGCGGTCAATGCGGCTGCCGTCCGCCATATAAACGCCCATGGAGCCGCCAGAAAGCGTACCGGCGTTGCTGAGCGTGCCCACGGACCCGCCGACTTGGGACCCGATCAGAGTGTCGTCCATGGCGAAACCACGCACGCTGCCGCTGATCGTTCCGCTGTTGGTCAGGGTGCCGACCGTGCCGGTTGGGGCGATGTACACGCCAGTCGCGACACCGCTGATGGTACCGGTGTTATCGATCGTCCCCAGGCTGCCGCCGACATAGTCGTTGGTCACCGTCAGCAGCAGACTACCGCCGCCGACGCTGAAGCCGGCGCCGGCAACATTGCTGACGGTGGTGATTCGGGCGACGACTGCGCTGTAGTCGGACGCACTGGGGGAGGACACCAAGGTAACGCCGCTGCCCGCCAAATAGTTACCGGTGGCGGACAGGGTGGCCGCCACCGTGCCGGCGATGGTGGCGCCGTCGGTCACCACCAGTTGACCGCCCGTCAAGGCCAAGGTGCCGGCCGATTGGCCGTAGGCGCCCGTCACCGTGACCGCTTGGGTCAATGTCAGCGCCGCGCCGGTGTTCAGCACCGTGTGCCCGGTGGCATCGACACTGTCGCCAAGAACCAGGTTGCCGCCGCTGAATACAAGGTCGCTGTTGGTATTGTGGATCGTGCCGATACTGTCGAGGGTCACAATCGGGTTGCTGGACCATCCCCCCATCGCGCCCTTCAGCGTGCCCACCGTGGCACCGCTGCCCCCGATGATGGTGAGCGCGACATTGGAGTTGTTCGTGATGTCGCCGGCAATGGTGCCGCTGTTGATCACGGTTCCAATGCTGGCCGCAATCGCCGACCCGGCGTTGATCAGGCCGGTGTTGATCAGGGTGCCGACACTGCCGCCATTGATGGCGGCGCTGCTGGCGGCGATGGAACCGCTGTTGGTCAGGAGGTTGATGGCGCCGCCGACGTTGTTGATGGCGGTGTAGTAGGCGCTGATGGTGCCGGCGTTGTTCAGACTGCCGATGGTGCCGAGATTCCGGATGGCGGCGGCGGTTTGGTTCAGAATCTGGCCGCCGCCATTATTGACGATGGTGTCGATGACGCCGGCGTTGCTGATGGCCGGCCCGCTGGAGCCATCGTTGGTGAGGGTGCCGTCGTTGATGATCGCGCCTATGCTGGCGCCAGCGGCGTTATAAAGGCCGGTCCGCCCGATGATCGCGCCGATGCTGGTGATCGTCACCAGGCCGATGATGTTCTCGTTCTGAACCGCGGGGTCGTTGCCTCCCCGGATCAGGCCATTATTGCTCAGCGTGCCGATGGTGCCGAGGTTCTGGATGGCGTAGGCCGTGCTTTGGGCCCAGAGGGTGCCGCTATTGGAAAGGGTGCCGACACTGCCCACGCTCGACACGGAGAGTGCCACGACGCTGGCGGTCGCGGTGTGCACCGTGCCGGTATTGGTGACGGTGATGTTGGCGCCGCCTGTCACCACGAAGCTGGCGGAGGTCGAGCCGGAGATGACGGTGTCGCTGGAAATGGTGGTTTGCGCCTGGACGGCACGGGGCAGCGAGAGGGCGACACCCATCGCCAGCAGGGAAGAGCCGGCCAGCAGAACCTTGGCGGAAGTCACACGCTTCATCGTCATCCCCATCCCACGCCGAATTTCGGGGGCACGCGGAAAGGGGAAACAGGCAAAGCGGATGAACCACGGGACCCAGTTCAGCCCCACCTCCGGTCTGCCACACGCATCCCAACCTTGTATCCCCACCCCTGGCCACAAGCCTAAGTGCCAGGCAGGCACACCTAGCCAAAAGATGGTGTCCCTTACTGGTTCTGCGGGATGTCTTAATGCCTGTCAATCCCACGATCATGGCGCACCGCGCATATTTCAGAGGATGAATTATAATTACTGTACGTCGGTGTTTAATTACCGATAACAATCGCGAAAGTAGCGACAGCCCATCGCCTCACACCGTTGTTTCTCAAGGAAATTGAGCCGGAACGGGCAATTTTCGCCGCCCCACAGACGCAACCACCCGCCTTAGACCAACACTATTTGCGTTTTTGCGAATTATTAGTGGCGGCGGATGGCGGCGCAGGCCGCAGCCTATCCAAAAGTATAGCGCACTTCCCGAGCAGCGGGCGACCGGCGCCCTCCCACCAAGGCATGAGGGGCAAGACAGGGCGAGGGAAAAGCGACGGCGACGGGATGAATTGGACATCGTCCTGGAGGGCGACTCTTCCCGAAGCACCGCCAAAGAGGTAGGTTTGCCGCTTTGAGCGCCCAAGGGCGCGCCGGCGCCACCGTCACCCGTACCAAGTGATATTGGATAGCGCCGCCTCACCGCCGGCGGGACAGTGCGCGCTGTGACGCCGCCCATAGCGAATATGCGTTGCCGCTGCGATGGATGCGGGGATTTACCCCCGGCAGATTCATGACTAGAACTAGCCGGGCGCTGTGGGTAAACGGCGTTGGGGACTTTGAGGTTAAGGAAATGGCACAGAAACTCGCCTGGGGCCGTGCCTGGCATGGGCGCAGTTACGATCTCGGCCGCATGACCCTGGCGGATCTCTGGCGGGCGTACCTCACCTATCCGGCAATCCAGATCTATGGCCTGCTGGCCGTGGCCGCCGCGGCCTACACCATCGCCACGGCGCGGCAATGGCAGGGGCCGGCGCTGGCCGTCCTGGCGGTCTTCTTCGTCTATCCCATGGCCTGGTTCCTGATTCACCGCTACATCCTGCACGGCCGCTGGCTGTATCGGATGAAATGGTCGGCCAGCCTGTGGAAGCGCATCCATTTCGACCATCACCAGGACCCGCACCTGCTGGAGGTCCTGTTCGGTTCCCCCGCCAACACGCTGCCGACCATCGCCCTGGTGTCCATGCCGGTCGGCTATGTCATCGGCGGCTGGCCGGCCGCCGGCGCGGCCCTGGCGACCGGCCTGGCCACCACCTGCGTCTATGAATTCATCCACTGTATCCAGCACCTGAACTACAAACCCAAGAGCCGCTTCATCCAGAAGCTGAAGCGCGATCACCTGATCCATCATTTCCATAATGAGGATACCAACCTGGGGATCGTCAGCTTCACGCCCGACCGGCTGTTCGGCACCTATTTCGCCTCGGCCCGCGACTGCCCGAAAAGCGCCACGGTCTTCAACCTCGGCTATGACCTTGACGAGGCCCGCCGTTATCCCTGGGTGATGGAGGTGACCGGCTCGCCGCCGCGTGACCGTCCGCCAACCGCGTTCGCAACTTCTGACACAGGTGGTGCGGCCTCGTGACCGCGATCGACATCGTCCCCGTGACGGGGCCCGCCCTTCTCGACCGTTTCATCCGCCTGCCCGAAAGGCTGCACAAGAACGATCCGCACTACATCGCGCCGCTGCATCTGGAGCGTAAAGAGGCGCTGACGGCCAAGAACCCCTTCTTCGGCCATGCCGACGTACAGTTCTGGCTGGCCCGGAAGGACGGGCGGGACGTGGGCCGGATCAGCGCCCAGATCGACCATCACGCCCTGGAACTGCGGCCGGACGGGACCGGGCAGTTCGGCCTGATCGCCGCCGAGGACGATCCGGCAGTCATCAAGGCTCTGCTGGACGTGGCCGCCGACTGGCTGCGGGCCCGCGACATGACGCGCATGCAGGGACCGCTGAACCTGAACATCAATGAGGAGATCGGGCTGCTGGTCGACGGCTTCGGCACACCGCCCATGCTGCTCATGGGCCACGACAAGCCCTACCTGGGTCCCCGCCTGGAAGAGCAGGGACTGCGCAAGGAAAAGGACGTCTACGCCTATCTTTACGACATCACCAAGGACCTGCCCGCCGGCGCCCGCCGCCTGATCGACCGGCCGCTGCCCAAGGGCATCACGGTGCGGCGCATGGATTTCAAGCGCTACGATGACGAGATCAAGGCCGTCACCTCCATCTTCAACGACGCCTGGCGGGACAATTGGGGCTTCGTCCCCCTGACGGAGGTGGAGACCGACTACCTGGCCAAGTCGCTGAAGCCCTTGTTGAACCCGCGCCTGGTGCGGTTCGTGGAACAGGATGGCGAGGCGGTCGGCTTCATCGTCTGCCTGCCCAACCTGAACGAGGCCATCCGCGACCTGAACGGCAAGCTGCTGCCCCTGGGCTGGGCCAAGCTGCTGTGGCGGCTGAAGGTTGCCGGCCTCAAGACCGCGCGCGTGCCGCTGATGGGCATCCGCAAGGCGGCGTCCCAGGGCATGATCGGCAGCCTGCTGCCCTTCCTGCTGATCGACGCCGTACGCACCGACGCGGCGGCCATGGGCTTCCAGCACATCGAGCTGTCGTGGATTCTGGAGGACAACCTGCCCATGCGCCGCATCAACGAAAGCCTGGGCGGCGTCGCGTACAAGACCTACCGCATCTATGAGAAGGCCCTCTGACGCGGCTTACGGCAGCCAGCCGGCGGACCTGTACCAGCCGACGGTGTCGCGGAACCCCTGCGCCAGGCTTACGGCGGGCTGGTACACGCTTGCGGGCAGCAGTTCACCGGGCGTGACCGTCCAGTCGGGGTGCAGGATCTCCCGCGCCTTGCCCACGGTGAATATGGGGGCGATGCCGCGCACCCTTCCCCACCAGGATGAGGCCTGCCCGGCCGCTAGCAGCAGGCGGCCGGGCACCCGCAGGAACCGAGGCCGCGCGTCGCCGCGCATGGCCAGGGCGGCCTGCCGCATCATCTCGGCCATGGCATACCCGGCCGGTTCGGTATCTGCCAGGGCGTAGGTGCCCCCGTAGGAGGCCCCGGTGCCGGTCGCGACCGCGCTCAAGGCCCCGGCCGCGTCGCTGACATGGATCGCGGCCAGGCGCCCGTCGCTCACCAGTGGGACGACCGGCCGCGACGCAGTCCGGAAAATCGCCAGCGTCTCCCGATCCCAGGGGCCGTAGATCATGGGCGGGCGCAGGACGGCCAATTGACCCGGCGCGTCCGCATAAGCCTGCCGTGCCGCCTCCTCCCCCGCCCGCTTGCTGGCCGCGTAGTCCGACAGTTGCGGTTCACGCGCAGCCAGGGAGGAGACGACGATGAGGCGGGCCTGGGGCGCCAAACGGCGCAGCGTTGAGGCCACCCGGGCGGTGCCATCCCGGTTGATGGCCATGAAGGCGTTCCGGTCCGGCGCTTTGATCAGGCCAGCGGCATGGACCAGCACCTGCGCCCCCGCGGCCAGGTGCGCCAGGGCGTCGGGATCCTCCAGCCCGCCCCGGACGGTCTCGAAGGTGAGGCCGGTCCAGGATGGGTGGTCCGGCGGCCGGCGGGCCAATATCCGCAACCGCGCGCCCGACCGCGCCAGGGTGGCAACCAGGTGCAGCCCGAGAAAGCCCGTCGCGCCCGTGACAGCGACGATGGGCCGCCCATTCATGCCGGGACGGGCTCCACCGGCGCGGAGACGCCGAGGATGGGCATGTCGCCCGCTTGGTACAGGGTCTTCGCCCGACTGCGGCTGAGCTTGCCCGACGTGGTCTGCGGCAGGCTGTGCGGCGGCACCAGGACGACGCGGACCAGCACACCGTAGCGGCTGCGGAAGACCTGGCCGATTTCGCCGGCCAAGGCGTCCCGCGTGGCCTGGTCCTGGCTGCGGCACTGAACCAGCGCCACCACCTCTTCCTCATCGCCGCTGTCGACGGAGAAGACCGCGACATCGCCGCTGCGCAGGGCGGCGATTTCCGCCTCTGCCGTCCATTCCAGATCCTGCGGCCACAGGTTGCGGCCGTTGACGATGATCAGGTCCTTGGCCCGCCCGGTGAGGACGATCTGGTCGTCCAGCAGGTAGCCCAGGTCACCGGTATCCAGCCAGCCGTCCCCGTCCAGAACCCGAGCGGTTTCCTCCGGCGCGTCGAAATAGCCGCTCATCAGGCTGGGGCCGCGGACGAAAATCCGCCCGACGTGGCGCTGCGGCTGCGGCCGGCCGGCACCGTCGCGCACCTCGATGGTGTGGTCGGGCAGGATGTGGCCGCAGAGCACGAAGGTGCGGCTGCGTTCGGCGCCGGGCGCGGCCGGCACGGCGCGGTGCTCCTTCTCCAGCAGGATGCTGTCGACCACGTCGTGGCGCACGCCCTGGCCCTTGGGTGTGAAGTTCAGGGCCAGCGTCGCCTCAGCCATGCCATAGCTGGGCACGAAGGCATGGGCGTCGAAGCCGTTGGCGGCGAAGCGCGCCGCGAAGTTGGCCAGCACGTGCGGGCGAATCATGTCGCCGCCGATACCGGCGCTGCGCCAGCTGGAAAGGTCTATCCCCTCGGTCGACAGCGTCTCCGCCCGGCGGGCGCACAACTCATACCCGAAGGATGGGCTGTAGGAGATGGTGCCGCGGTTGCGGCTGATGAGGTCAAGCCACATCAGGGGACGGCGGGCGAATTCCCGCGTGGGTAGCGTGTCCACCGACACCTGGCACGCCATGGGGATCAGCAGGAAGCCGACCAGGCCCATGTCATGATAAAAGGGCAGCCACGAGATGCAGCGGTCACCGTCGTCGATGGCCAAGCCGGTGCGGCCCACGTGGGCGGCGTTGCTGAGGAAGGCGCGCTGGGTCACGGCAACGCCCATGGGGAAGCGTGTGCTGCCCGATGAGAATTGCAGGTAGCTGATGCTGTCGGCGGACTGTACCGGCAGGTCGCCCGCGAACGGCGCCACGTCGTCAAGCAGGGCCAGTGTGCCGGAAATCTTGAGGTCCAGGCACTCCGCCGACTGCACCAGCCAATCGTTGAGCATGGCCGGCCCGAAGGCAGCGGTGGCGCCGCAGCTTTCCAGCATGCGCCGGATGTGGGCGATGTAGGTGTCCTTGCCGCCGAACGCCGAGGGCAGCGGCATGGGCGCCGGCACCAGCCGGGCGTATTGGCACGCGAAGAAGGCGCGGACGAAATCACCATCGCTTTCCGCGATCAGGCCGACGCGGTCGCCGGGTTCCAGACCCATACCCAGCAGGCGGCGGGCCAGATCGATCGCCTGTTCCCGCAGGGTGGCGTAGGGCAAGGCCTCGCTGAGCACACCCTTGCCGGAATAGAAATTATAACCCGTGGGGCCCTGGGCGGCGTAATCCAGCGCGTCGGCTACGGACAGGAAATCCGCATGGCGAGTCGGGAGCCCGGGATGATGGGAGGGCGTCGGAAACGTCATTTTTACGTGTAACCCTAACTCTCTATGGCTTTACGCCGAGGGATTGGAACACAGGTATGCAAATTGATGACAGAAAGGCAAATGTGCCGTCGTTGAGGCTGATGCGCCGAACGCGGCGCTTGTGGCCGGCCCGGCGCCCCGGTAGATGGGCAAGTGGCTTTGCAGGTTCATGTCAATGCTGTTGCCGATCTATGTCATGCGCTATCGTGACCTGAGAATGCGAAGCTCCTTACCGCGGACACAACGGCACCGTCTGTGACCGAGACCCGGCGGGGCGCTGAAGATTTTTTTGCAACTAGCAACTCACAGGTTACGTCATGCAGAGGGCCAAAATCCGTATTGCCATCGCGGGCATCGGAAACTGTGCGAGCGCGCTGATCCAGGGCATTCATTACTACACCCCTGAGCGCTGCCGCGACGGCGTGGTCGGCCTGATGCATCGTGAGATCGGCGGCTTCCTGCCCTGCGACATCGAGGTCGTCGCCGCCTTCGACGTGGACGCGCGCAAGGTGGGCACCGACGTCCATCGCGCCATCTTCGCCAAGCCCAACTGCACCAAGGTTTTCCAGGCCGACATTCCCGACAGCGGCGTGACCGTCAAGATGGGCCAGGTGCTGGACGGCATCTCCGACCACATGGCGGACTATTCGGAAGACCGCACCTTCGTGCGCGCCGACGCGGCCGAGCTGAGCAAGGACGAGATCGTCGCCGAGCTGAAGCGCACCGGCGCCGAGGTCCTGCTGAACTACATGCCCGTGGGCTCCGAACAGGCCGCCCGCTTCTACGCGGAATGCGCGCTGGAGGCCGGCGTCGCCTTCATCAACAACATGCCGGTGTTCATCGCCAGCGACAAAGCCTTCGCCGACCGCTTCAAGGCCCGCAACCTGCCCATCATCGGCGACGACATCAAATCCCAGCTGGGCGCCACCATCACCCACCGCGTGCTGACTGACCTGTTCGCCAAGCGCGGCGTGAAGCTGCGCCGCACCTACCAGCTCAACACCGGCGGCAACACCGACTTCCTCAACATGAAGAACCAGCACCGCCTGGTCTCCAAGAAGAAGTCGAAGACGGAGGCCGTGCAGGCCGTCGCCCACAAGCGCATCGAGGACGACAACATCCACGTCGGCCCCAGCGACTACGTGCCCTGGCAGAACGACAACAAGCTGTGCTTCATCCGCATGGAGGGCTATCTGTTCGGCGACGTCCCCATGGATATCGAGCTGCGCCTGTCGGTCGAGGACTCGCCCAATTCCGCCGGCGTCGTCATCGACATGATCCGTTGCTGCAAGCTGGCCCTGGACAACGGCATCGGCGGCATCCTGGAAGGACCCAGCGCCTATTTCTGCAAGCACCCCCCGGTCCAGTACACCGACGACGACGCCTACCAGATGACCGAGACCTTCATCCGCGGCACCACCCTGAAGCTCGCCGTCGCCAAATGAAGTGCCTGATCGTCGCAGCCGGGCAAGGAACCCGGCTGCGGGAGCGCGGCCTGCTCAAGCCGCTGATCCCCATCAAGGGCAGCCCCCTGATCGAACGCGTGATGGAGCGGGGGCGCGCCGCCGGCGTCACGGAATTCGTGGTAGTCAGCGGCTATCGCGGCGAAGATCTGCGGGCGGCCGTGGATGTCCTGGCGGCGCGGGTTGGCGTTGCCGTCTCCCATGTCGTCAACGACGAATGGGAACGGGCCAACGGCGTCTCGGTCCACAAGGCGAAGGCCCTGCTGGCGGAGCCATTCCTGCTGACCATGTGCGATCACCTGGTGGACCCCGGCATTTTCCAGGGCCTGATGGCGCTGCGGCCAGAACCGGACAGCGTGACCCTGGCCGTCGACTTCAACATCGAACGGCCGTTGAACGACCCGGAAGACGTCACGCGCGTGAAGTGCGTGGATGGCCGGATCGTGCACATCGGCAAGGTTATCCGCGACTTCAACGCCTTCGATACCGGCGTCTTCCTCTGCACGCCGGGCATGTTCGCGGCGCTGGAGGAAAGCCAAGCCAAGGGCGACGACAGCATCTCGGGCGCCATGAACGTGCTGGCGGGGTGGAAGAAGGCCTGCGTCCACGACATCGGCGACCGGTTCTGGATCGACGTAGACGACCCGGTCGCGTTCGAGAAGGCCGAAAAGCTTCTGGACGCCGGCCAGCTCTGAGCCATGCAAACCACTGAACCGGTCAAGCGGACCTCCGAAATCGAGGAGGTCACCAACCTGTACGTCATCCATCCCATCTCAAGCTGGCTGACCCCCAGGTTCGCCGCCCTGGGGATACCGCCGAACGCGGTGTCCCTGGCCGGGATGGCCTTCGGCATCGCCGCCGGCGTGGCCTACGCCCATTACCAGACCCTGGCGTCGACGGTGGCGGCCTTCGTCCTGATGATCGCCTGGCACGTCATGGACGGCGCCGACGGCCAGTTGGCCCGGCTGACCAACGCGCAGTCGGAAACCGGCAAGATCCTGGACGGCATCTGCGACTACGTCACCTTCATCGCCGTCTATGTCGGCCTGGCCATGACGCTGGCGGCGGAACAAGGCGGCTGGGTGTGGATCGTCATCGTGGCCGCCGGCGTGGCCCACGCGGTCCAGTCCGCCGCCTATGAGATGCAGCGCCAGTGCTACAACTTCTGGGGCTGGGGACGGAAATCCGCCGAGCTGGCCAAGCTGGACACCCCGGCGGCGCACCGCCCGGGCGTGCTGGGCGCGCTCTACCGCCTGTATCTGCACCTGCAGTACCTGACGACGGGCGTCACCGTTGGCTTCCACGACGAACTGGCGCGTGCCTTGGCCGCCGATGAGGCCCGCGCACCGAAGATTCGGGAGGCGTACCGGGCCGCCTTCGCCCCGGCGGTGCGGCGCTGGTCCATCCTGTCGGCCAACTATCGCACGCTGGGCATTTTCATCGCTGCCGCCGCGGGCCGGCCGCTGCTGTATTTCTGGTTCGAGCTGGTGGGCTTCAGCGTGATCCTGGCCGTCCTGCTGTCGCGCCAGGCCGCCCGCTCCGCCCGCTTCCTCACGAGCCTGCGACAGGCGGCATAGCCGGCACCGGGCGCGTCCTGTGCGCCCGGTGGAAGAGATAGGCGGACAGCCCGATCAGGATCAGCGACGGGCCCAGGGCCGTCACGGCGGGGCTGAGGTTCAGCAGCAGGTCGAGGCGATCGGAAATCTGCTGCGTCAGGGAAAAGCCGATGCCGATCACGGCACCGATGGTGATCTGCTGGCCCGTGGACTGGGACCGCGGCGGCCCGAACACGAACGGCGCCGCGGTCAGCGCCATGGCCAGCATGGTCAGCGGCAGGCTGAGCTTGGTCCACAATTCCTGTTCATAGCGCACCGCGCGCTGGCCCTGCCGCCCCAACTCGCGGACATAGCGATAAAGGCTAGTCGGCGACATGTTCTCCGGCACCGGCATCAGGTCCTGCACGCGCTTGCCCGGCAGGAAGGACGCCCAGGACAGGTTGTCCAGATGCTCGGTATGGATCTGCTTGGCATCCACGGTCTTGCGCGTCACGTCGCGGAGTTGCCAGGGACCTTCCGACTGGATTTCCGCGCGGTCGGCATGGATGAACGTCTCCAGCCGGCCGTCCTGTGAGAAGGTGTAGACGTTCACGCCGCGCAGGACGTTCTTGCTCTCGATCCGCAGCACGTTCAGGTATTGCCGCGCGCCGCTGGCCCAGAAGCTGTCGCCGCTGTCCGCCAGGGACGAGTCGGCCAAAGCGGCGGACCGCAGGGTCAGGGCCAAATGTTGCGCTGGCGGAATGACGAATTCCGCCACCAGGAACAGCACGAGGACCACCGGCGGCAGCAGTTTGAGCACCGACCCGATGATGCGCATTTCCGATAGGCACAAGGCGCGCATGGCCGTCAGTTCCGAGCCCTTGCCCAGGCTGCCCAGGGCCAGCAGGGTTCCGATCAGCATGGCCACGGGCGCCACCTGCAGGACGCGCGACGGGCTGGTCAGCAGCACGTAGACCAGGGCGTTGACCACGTGGTACTGGCCCTCGCCCACCGACTTCAGCTGTTCGACGAACTCGAGCAGGCTGAACAGCGCCACCACGCCGCCGGCGACCGTCAGGAAAGCCTTCAGTACCGCGCCGCCGATATACCGGTCAAACTGGGTCATGGCGGACAGTGTGTTCCCGCGGCACCTCAAGGCTGCCGGACAGCCGCTTGACCAGGGTCCGGACACGGAACTCCACGTTCCACTGCGGCCAGTACAGCGCCACGACCAGCAGCACCCCCAGCAGCGCCGGCGCCCACCAGATGCCCGGAATGGCGCCGACGGAGCCGTGCTGCACCCAGGTGCGGGCCGACGTGCACAGCAGGTAATAGCCGGAATAGACCAGGATGGCGGTACCGAACTTGGCGTAGCGCCCCCCCTGCCGGGGATTGACGCGGCTGAGGGGCATGCCCAGCAGGCCCAGCAGCAAGGTGGAGAGGCAGGTGGACAGCCGCCACTGGAACTCCGCGATGTCGGCGGGATCGCTGGAGCGGGCCAGGCGGGCGCTGCTGACGCCCGTGGCGCTGTATTCCTGCGGGGCGATGTTGTGGTTGGCAGGGTCCAGCGTGACGCTGCCCACATCCATCATGCGGTCCTGGGTCGAGTCGTCGCGGCCCAGGAAATAGACGTGCGCGCTATCCAGCCGCACGTTCGATCCGCCGTCCCGCTTCGGCGGCAGGGCGCGGGCGCTCTGCGCCATGATGATGTCGGTGGTGGTCGGATGCTGGATCTGGATGAAGACCTCTTTCGCCGGGCCCCGGATTCCCTCCCGCCGGGGGAAGAAGATGACCCGGCCGCCGTGCTTGTTGAGGTAGAAGGTGCCCGATTCCATGGCATCGACGTTCATGGAAAGCTGCGCGCGGTACGTGATGTCGTGCGACTTCTCGTACGCCCAGGGGCGCACGACCAGGGAGAGCGCCAGCACCAGCACCGCCAGGCCGCCCGACAGCATGAACAGCGCGCGCAGCACGATGCCTGGCGTCACCTGCAGGGCGAACATGGCGGTGATTTCGGAGTCGCCGTAGAGCTTGCCGAAGGCCATCACCACCGAGACGTACAGCGAGATGGGGATCAAAACCTCAAGCGAAATCAGGAGCTTGAGCCCAACCAATTCGGCGATGGCGCCGGTGGGCAGCAGGCCGTTGACCGCATCGGCCAGCAGGCCCGCGGTGCTGTAGCCCACGAACAGGGCCGCAAGGATGCCCAGCACGGCCGCCAGCGGCTTCGCGACTTCTCGGATTAGGTAGCGTTCGATGATCAAAGCTCTACGCCATCCCGCGCTTGGTTCGTCTGGGGATTACCCTATCCGGCCGGGCGCCGGCTGACTTCCCCGGCGTCATCGCACCGGCCGTCGGACCATGGCATACGACATCTCGCATTAATGTCTATGACAATCCGACGACAGCCTTCTATAAAGGCTACGGCGGATATATGAAGCCTTCGCTAAATTGCGAGTGGGCGGAATGGCGGCTCCGCGATGGTGGCATAGCTAATATAGAAGCATGGCTAACTCAGAAGAGCAGATCCGGTCGCTTGTATTCGACGCCCTCCGTGCCGCTCTGGAACGGCCCGTCGAATTGTCGGATGATACGAACATCACCGAAGGCCTCGGCCTGGATTCGGTTGCAGTCATGGATTTTGTGATGGAGATCGAGGATGCGCTCGACATCTCCATCCCGCTGGACCGGATCGCCGAGGTGAAGACCGTCGGTGATCTTATCGCTACGGCACGTGATCTTAAGGGCAACCGCTGACCCATGGCTCTTTTCGATAAGTTCGCGCCCCTGATGAGGCAGTTCGAGAGCCTGGAATCCACCGGCTACAACCCCTTCAACGTCAGCTTCGACCGGGTGCTCTCGCCCACCGAGGGGGTGATCGCCGGCCGGCGCATCCTGCTGCTGGGCACCAACAACTACCTGGGGTTGACCTACGACCCCGACGTGATCGACGCCGCCGTCGCCGCGACCCGCAGCCTGGGCGCCGGCACCACCGGCTCGCGCGTCGCCAACGGCAGCTACGGCGGCCACCGGCAGCTGGAACGCCACCTGGCCGACTTCTACGGCCGGCAGCACTGCATGGTGTTCTCCACCGGCTATCAGGCCAACCTGGGCATCCTCTCCGCCCTGGCCGGCAAGGACGACCACCTGATCCTGGACGCCGACAGCCACGCCAGCATCTATGACGGCTCCCGCCTGGGCCACGCCCAGGTCACCCGTTTCCGCCACAACGACCCCGACGACCTGGACAACCGCCTGCGCCGTCTGGCCGACACCCCCGGCGACAAGGTCATCGTCGTCGAGGGCATCTATTCCATGCTGGGCGACACCGCCCCCTTGCGCGAGTTCGTCGAGGTCAAGCGCAAGTGGGGCGCCTACCTGGTGGTGGACGAGGCCCATTCCCTGGGCGTCCTGGGGCGCACCGGGCGCGGACTGGCCGAGGCGGCCGGCGTCGAGGATGAGGTCGACTTCGTCGTCGGCACCTTCTCCAAGAGCCTGGGCGGCATCGGCGGCTTCTGCGTCAGCGACATGGACGGATTCGACATCCTGCGCGTCGCCAGCCGGCCTTACATGTTCACCGCCTCCCTGCCCCCGGCCGTGGTAGCGGCGGTGACGGAGGCGCTGAACCAGCTGCGCCACCGCCCGGCGCTGCGCCAGCAGCTGATGGACAACGCCCGCCGCTTCCATGCCGGCCTCGGCGACCTGGGCTTCCATGTCGGGCCAGAGGCCAGCCCCGTCGTCTCCGCCATCATGCCCGACCCCAAGACGGCCTTCGCCTTCTGGACACGCCTGCTGGAGGCCGGCCTCTACACCAACGTCAGCCTGCCACCCGCCACGCCCAAGGGCCTCGCCCTGCTCCGCTCCAGCGTCAGCGCCGCCCATAGCCGCAGCCAGATCGACCACGCCCTCTCCCTGTTCGCAGACACCGGGCGCGAACTGGGCCTCATCCCGGCCGAGCCGGTCGCCCAGCCCGAAATCCGCGCCGCCGCTCAGTAATACTTCATCAGCACGGAAACGGGATTGTCCCCGGCCTGAACGGGGATGCGCACCTTGCCCAGGTCCGGCGGCCCCAGGTACAGCGTCGGATTGTTGGAGAAGCCGTACCCCTCCGCCGGAATGCCGAGCATCGTCGTATCGAAATGGCCATTGTCGTTTTCATCATGGAACAACGCCACCGCGTAATGGCCGGCCTGGGGCAGGACGAAGCAGGCCTCTGTCACGGGCAGGACGACCGGCAGGATCTGGCGGGCGACTTTGTAGGCGCCGTCCAGGAAATGATCGGCATCGTCCGGATAGATGGTGATGGTGACATTGCCCTTGCCCGAGTGCATGCCGGTGACGCTGAGCCGCAGCCGGACCTGGGCGGCATCGTCCGGGTCGCACGGCGGGCCGGGCATGGCCACCGCCTTCTCCGCCCGGGCCGCCGCGGGGAGGACCAGGGCCGCCGTCATCAGGGCCGCCACCGCTGCCAGGGACCAGATGCCCGCCAGCACGGCGCGGGCGTTAAGCTTGCCTCGCATCACCAACACGTCCCCTACCAGTCCATTCTTCCGGGCGCGCCCGCCCGCACCATGTACGGGCGGGCGCGGATGGACTTCAAGCCCTGTGAAGACCTCGCGCATGCGTGACGTGGTCATCTTCCGGCACAACCTGTTCCGCGTCTCCGAGACCTTCATCACGGAGCAGGCGCGCTTCCTGCGCCGCCATGCGCCGCTATACGTCGGGCGCCTGCGCTACGGCCCGCCGCCGCCGGGCGCCGCCTCGCTGGCGCTGGCCGATCTTTGGCCGCGCTTCACCCTGCCCCGCATCGGCTGGCAGATGCTGACCCGCGATCCGGCACCGTATCAGCGCCTGCTGGCGGGGCGGCGCCCGGCCCTGATCCATGCCCACTTCGGGGTGGAGGGCGTCTATGCCCTGCCGGTGGCACGGCGCCTGAGCCTGCCGCTGATCACCACCTTCCACGGCTTCGACGCCACGCTGTCGACCGCGGCGCTGATGATGTCGCCCGCCTGGGTGAACTATCCCCTGTTTCGCGGTAGCCTGGCCCGGCAGGGCGACTTGTTCCTCTGCGCCTCCGCCTTCATTCGCGAGCGGGTGCTGGCCATGGGCTTCCCGGCGGAGCGGACGCGGGTGCACTACATCGGTGTCGACTGCCAGGCCATCCGCCCCCGCGACCCGGAAGAGGAGACGCCGACCATCCTGCACGTCGCCCGCCTGGTGGAGGTGAAAGGGGCGGAATATCTGATCCGCGCCTTCTCCCTTCTTGCGGATTGGCATCCCAAGGCCCAACTGGACATCATCGGCGACGGGCCTTTGCGCAAGCCGTTGCAACGGCTTGCGGGAACGCTGGGATTGAGCAGTCGCATACGCTTTTTGGGCGCCCTGCCCCATACCGAGGTCCTGACGCGGATGCGCCGGGCGGCGATGCTGGTCCTGCCCAGCGTGCGCACCAACACCGGTCGCGTCGAGGGCCTGGGGATGGTCATGCTGGAGGCCGCCGCCACCGGCGTCCCCGTGATCGGCAGCCGCATCGGCGGCATTCCGGAAGCCATCGTGGAGGATCGCACCGGCCTGCTGGCGCCGGAGCGGGATGCCGAGGCCCTGGCCCGGCACATGGAAACCCTGCTGGACAACCGCGACCTGCGCCACCGCATGGGATGGGAGGCGCGCGCCCACGTGGGGGCGCGGTTCGACATCACCCGCCAGACGGCAGCGCTGGAGGATATGTACGACCAGGTGGCCGGCCATGCGGCATGACGGCGGCGCAGGCCCCCAAGGGGCGAGCGACCAGAGGACGTCCGGGCGGGCGGTCGTGGTCGCGCATCCGGATGACGAGATCCTGTGGCTCAGCTCCGCCCTGGCCGGGGCCGACCGGGTCGTCTTCTGCTTCGGCGACCCCTTCGGCCGGCCGGCCAAGGCGGCGGCGCGGCGGCGGGCGGTGGCGGCCCTGGCCTTGCCGGGGCTGATTGACCTTCGCATTCCGGAAAGCGGCGCCGGCTTCGCCGTCGACCGGGCCAGCCCGGTGGCCACGCCCCAGGGGCTGCAGATCACCGACACGGCCGCCCGCACCCGCTATGAGGCGAACTTCCCCCGCCTGGTGGCGGCCCTGCGCCCGGCCCTGGCGGGATGCGCGGAGGTCTACACCCACAATCCCTGGGGTGAGTACGGCCATGCCGAGCATGTGCAGGTCCACCGCGCCGTCACCGCCCTTCAGGCCGAGCTGGGCTTTCGCGTCTGGTTCAGCAACTATGTGGATACCAAGAGCTGGCCGCTGGCCCGCCGGCTGGCTGGCGCCCCATGCTGGACGGAGCGGCGCTGCGTCCGGCCCGACGTCGCCCTGGCGCGCGGCTTGATGAAGACGTATCGGCGCCATGGCGCCTGGACCTGGACGCCATTCCATCGCTGGCCGGCGCAAGAAACACTTTACGGCCAGGCGCCGGAGGTCGAAGGTCGCCACCCCATGGCGGGGGAGGAGATGCTGGACGTGGCCGGCCTGCGCTGGTGGCCCCCGCCCTGGCGCCGGGCGCGGCGGCGCCTGACGGCCCTTCCGGTTTGATCCTTTGTCCCTTCGCTTTGAAACACGGCCTGCTGCGAAACACGATCTGCTGCGCGGAATGTCCCTATGACCTCGACGACTGACACCACCCGTCCCGGCCGCCTGGAAAACCTGGCCGCCGGTCTCCGCTTCGCCGCCCGCGCCGTCGGGCAGCGGTATACGCCGCTGCTGGCCCAGGTCGTGGTGACGCGCCGCTGCAACTTGGCCTGCGGCTATTGCAACGAATACGACGACTTCTCCCCGCCCGTGCCGCTGAAGGATCTGCTGGCGCGCGTCGACCATCTGGCGGCGCTGAAGACGTCCTCCATCACCTTCACGGGCGGCGAGCCCCTGCTGAACCCCGACCTGGACAAGGCCGTGCGCCATGCCCGGCAAAAGGGCATGATCGTCACCACCATCACCAACGGCTTCCGCCTGACCAAGGAATGGATCGACCGCCTGAACGCCGCCGGCCTTCAGGGCATGCAGATCAGCATCGACAACCTTGAGCCCGACGAAATCTCGATGAAGAGCCTGAAGTCGGTCGAGGGCAAGCTGGAGCTGCTGTCCAAGCATGCGCTGTTCAAGGTGAACGTGAACTCCGTGCTGGGCGTCACCGGGGAGCGGACGCAGGACGTGGTGACGGTGGCGGAAACGGCGGCCAAGTTCGGGCTGCAGCATTCCGTGGGCGTGCTGCACGACGGCAGCGGCACGCTGAAGCCCCTGAGCCCGGCGCAGATGCTGGCCTATGAGAAGGTCACCCAGATTTCGCCGTCGCTGGTGCACACCCTGAACTACCGGCTGTTCCAGAAAAACCTGATGAACGGCCAGGCCAACGACTGGCACTGCCGCGCCGGCGCCCGCTACCTTTACGTCACCGAGGACGGGCGGGTGCATTGGTGTTCGCAGCAGCGGGGCTATCCCAACAAGCCGCTGCTGGACTACACGCTGGAAGACATCAAGCGGGAATACCACACCGAAAAGGGCTGCGCCCCGACCTGCACACTGAGCTGCGTGCACCAGATGAGCATGTTCGACCGGCGGCGCCAGTCCATTCCGGACCCCACGGTCCGGCCCGCCGGCGCGCCACCGGCGGATGGTGCTGCCAAGCCGGTCAGCTGACCGGCTTTTCCCGGTCGTACCGGAACAGCCCGCCATAGGCGGCCGCCATCGCCACCGCGACGATGGCGACGCTGACGGCGGGCCGGTCCCCCCCGGGCAGCAGGCGCAGGGTCCAGACCACGGCGGCCATGAGGGCTACGCCGGCGGCGGGCAGCAGGAAGGCGCGGGCGACGCTGGCGGTGCCGATGGCCCATGTCCGCTCCAGATAGCGGGCGCCCCACGCCAGCAGCGGCGGATAGATGGCCAGCCACACGGCCGCGACGGCGATGATTCCGCCCTCGGCCGGCAGCAGGATGCCCACCGCCACGATGCCGGCGCTCAGCAGGGTCAGCGTGGCGGCCGACAGCTGGGCCGCCAGGCCCGGCCGGCCCGACGCCATCATCAGCGGCGTCAGCAGTTGCGAGGTCACACGCAGCAGGGCGGCCGCGGCCAACAGCTTTAGCGGCAGGGCGGCGGCGGCATAGCTGAGGCCGTGGTCGTCATGGATCAGGGTGGTCAGGGGATCGGCCGCCAGGATCAGGCCCACCATCAGGGGGGCCGTCAGCAATGCCAGCCGGCGCAAGGACCAGGTGAGCGACTGGGTCAGCCCGGCCCTGTCGCCAGCCAGGCGGGCGAAGACGGGCAGCGCCGTGCGGTTGATGAGCGTGCCCACCGCCATCACCGGTTCCATGGCGATGTCGAAGGCGACGCGGTACAGCGCCAGGGGGGCCGGGCCGTAGAACCAGCCCACCAGCAGGAAATCGACGTTCTTGAAGATCTGCTCGAACAGGTTGACCGCCGCGGCGCGGAAACCGAAGCGGACCAGGCCGCGGATGTCGTCCAGCCGGAAATGCGCCCCCGGGCGGAAGGGGCGTGCCAGCGTGGCGCCGACCAGCGTGTAGAGGCCGCTGGAAACATAACCCGCCACCAGGGCCCAGGCCCCGGCGCCCGCCACGGCCAAGCCCAGCCGCGTCAGCGCCGCCCCCAGCGTGGCCGCCACGTTGACGACGGCGATCCGCTCATATTTCAGGTCGCGGTTCAGCAGCGCCAGCGGGATCACCGCGGCGGCGACCATCGGCTGCTTGGCGGCCACGGCGATGAAGTAGGCCGCCATGCCGGTAACGCCATACAGGGCCTCCAGCCCCGGCGCCACGGCCAAGGTCACGGCCCCCATGAGGAAGGCGGCGCCCAGGATAAACCAGAAAAGGCTGTCCAGCTGACGCTTGGCCACCGTGGGCGCCTGGACCAGGGCGTCGCCCGTGCCCAACCCGTCGAAGGCCTCGATCACCATGCCGGTGGAGATGACCAGCGAGGCCACGCCCACCTGTTCCTTGCTGAGGAAGGTCAGTACGGCGAGGATGGTGGAGAAGTCGATGACCTTGGCCAGGACGGTGGCGCCGCCCAGCCAGTTGAAGCCCCGGCGCAGATGGCGCTGATGATCGCCGTCGCTCACGTCGCGCTATCCATTGTCCTATCCATTCCGGGCCCTATCCATTCCGAGGGGGGCCTCGGGACGGGGCGGCAGCACCCAGGCACCTTTGTTGACCAGGTGGGCCAGCCAGTGGCGCGACTGCTGGCGCCACGCCCGGAATTCCCGCCTGCCCCAGGTGCCCGCCCTTACCGGGGCGGTGCTCATGCGCTCCTCCACCAGAGCATGGATGCGCTGGGCCCGCGCGGCCCAGGTATAGTCGCGGCTGTCGGCCAGGGCCGTTTCCGCCAAGCGGGCGGCACGGGCCGGATCGCCCAGCAGCGCGTCAATGCCGGCGACCAGGTCGGGTACGGAATCGGGCGGGCAGAGATGGGCGTTTTCATCGTGGTGCAGGACCTCGCCCACGTCGGGCGTGCGCCCGGCCAGGATGGGCCGGCCGGAAGCGAGGTAGAAGAACACCTTCAGCGGCAGGACCGTCGATCCGAACTCCGCCAGCGGCAGCCAGGACGGTGGAATCAGCAGGATGTCGGCGGCGTAGACATAGTCGGCCAGCTTGTCCGCCGGCTGATAGGGGACGATGCGCACATTGGGCACGTCGCGGGCCATGGCCTCGATCGGCCCTTCCCCATACGATCCCACCAGGATGAACAGCACGTCCGGCCGCTCCCTGGCCGCCTCGACCGCCAGGGCCAAGCCCTTCTTGTGGTTCACCCGGCCGGTGTAGACGACCGTCTTCTGACCGGGCTCGACGCCGATCCGCCGCTTGGCCTCCTCCAGGGGAATGCGGGCTTGGAACCGCGCCGGCTCATAGCCGTTGCGGATACAGTGCACCTTGTCCTCGGGAATTCCCAAGGCCAGGTATTTGCGCCGGGTGTAGTCGGAATGGCAGATCTTGACGATGAAGCGCGGGTGGCTGAGCAGGCGGTACAGCCAGAACTGCAGCGGCGGAATCTGGTCGGGCCATGGGCGGTAGTGGTCGAAGGCAACCTTCTGCCCGAACAGGATGGCCATCCAGGCGACCCACAGGTTGCGGGTGTAGATCACGTCGGCGCGGCGAAACTCTCTCCGGAAAGGCAGGGTGAGCCCGCAGAGGAAATGCCGCAGCGCCGCCGGCGTGATCGGTGCCCGCGCGTCGACCACCGGCATCCCGGCCAGGGCCTCCGCCGCCGCCCGCCCCGCCGCGTCCTTCAGGGGGACGTGCAACCACGCCCCTTCCGTCAGCGGGGCCAGATACCGGGCCGTGGTGGTAAATACTTCGGCGTCCGCTTCGGTGCTTGGTAAAGGGTTCTCGAAAGTGAATAATATTCGCATCGAAAACTGCACCATGGGAGAGCGGAGGGGTGCCCGTTTCTTTCATAGGTGACAGCCGGATTCAATAGCGACGGCCCCCACCGTTCCTCTCACCGGGCATGCTGAATGGCCGGTTGGAATCCGGCCCCGGCACGCCGCTTATGGGTCCCGCGGGCGGAAATGGCGCCGATACGGTGTGTCGGCCATCATTTCCGTCACAAAAGTGTGAGGGTGCTCACATCCTTTTGGCGCGCCTTGCCCGACTTTCGACTACCATTTTGCAAATTCCCAACTCACAGGTTACGTCATGCAGAGGGCCAAAATCCGTATTGCCATCGCGGGCATCGGAAACTGTGCGAGCGCGCTGATCCAGGGCATTCATTACTACACCCCTGAGCGCTGCCGCGACGGCGTGGTCGGCCTGATGCATCGTGAGATCGGCGGCTTCCTGCCCTGCGACATCGAGGTCGTCGCCGCCTTCGACGTGGACGCGCGCAAGGTGGGCACCGACGTCCATCGCGCCATCTTCGCCAAGCCCAACTGCACCAAGGTTTTCCAGGCCGACATTCCCGACAGCGGCGTGACCGTCAAGATGGGCCAGGTGCTGGACGGCATTTCCGACCACATGGCGGACTATTCGGAAGACCGCACCTTCGTGCGCGCCGACGCGGCCGAGCTGAGCAAGGACGAGATCGTCGCCGAGCTGAAGCGCACCGGCGCCGAGGTCCTGCTGAACTACATGCCCGTGGGCTCCGAACAGGCCGCCCGCTTCTACGCGGAATGCGCGCTGGAGGCCGGCGTCGCCTTCATCAACAACATGCCGGTGTTCATCGCCAGCGACAAAGCCTTCGCCGACCGCTTCAAGGCCCGCAACCTGCCCATCATCGGCGACGACATCAAATCCCAGCTGGGCGCCACCATCACCCACCGCGTGCTGACCGACCTGTTCGCCAAGCGCGGCGTGAAGCTGCGCCGCACCTACCAGCTCAACACCGGCGGCAACACCGACTTCCTCAACATGAAGAATCAGCACCGCCTGGTCTCCAAGAAGAAGTCGAAGACGGAGGCCGTGCAGGCCGTCGCCCACAAACGCATCGAGGACGACAACATCCACGTCGGCCCCAGCGACTACGTGCCCTGGCAGAACGACAACAAGCTGTGCTTCATCCGCATGGAGGGCTATCTGTTCGGCGACGTCCCCATGGATATCGAGCTGCGCCTGTCGGTCGAGGACTCGCCCAATTCCGCCGGCGTCGTCATCGACATGATCCGCTGCTGCAAGCTGGCCCTGGACAACGGCATCGGCGGCATCCTGGAAGGACCCAGCGCCTATTTCTGCAAGCATCCCCCGGTCCAGTACACCGACGACGATGCCTACCAGATGACCGAGACCTTCATCCGCGGCACCACCCTGAAGCTCGCCGTCGCCAAATGAAGTGCCTCATCGTCGCAGCCGGGCAAGGAACCCGGCTGCGAAGCGCGGCCTGCTCAAGCCGCTGACACCATTAAGGGCAGCCGTCGCCCATGCGATCGGGTCCGCTCATAACGTTCCCCCTCATAACGTTTCCGATGCCAAGATATGCAGAACTCCGCAGAGCAGATCCGGTCGCTTGTCTTCGACGCCCTCCGTGCCGCGCTGGATAGGCCCGTCGAATTTTCGGATGATACGAACATCACCGAAGGCCTCGGTCTGGATTCGGTTGCAGTCATGGATTTCGTGATGGAGATCGAGGATGCGCTCGACATCTCCATCCCGCTGGATCGGATCGCCGAGGTGAAGACCGTCGGCGACCTCGTCGCCGCGGCGCAGGACCTTAAGGGCGGCCGCTGATCCATGGCCCTCTTCGACAAGTACGCGCCCCTGATGGGGCAGTTCGAGAGCCTGGAATCCACCGGCTACAACCCCTTCAACGTCAGCTTCGACCGGGTGCTCTCCCCCACCGAGGGGGTGATCGCCGGCCGGCGCATCCTGCTGCTGGGCACCAACAACTACCTGGGGTTGACCTACGACCCCGACGTGATCGACGCCGCCGTCGCCGCGACCCGCAGCCTGGGCGCCGGCACCACCGGCTCGCGCGTCGCCAACGGCAGCTACGGCGGCCACCGGCAGCTGGAACGCCACCTGGCCGACTTCTACGGCCGGCAGCACTGCATGGTGTTCTCCACCGGCTATCAGGCCAACCTGGGCATCCTCTCCGCCCTGGCCGGCAAGGACGACCACCTGATCCTGGACGCCGACAGCCACGCCAGCATCTATGACGGCTCCCGCCTGGGCCACGCCCAGGTCACCCGTTTCCGCCACAACGACCCCGACGACCTGGACAACCGCCTGCGCCGTCTGGCCGACACCCCCGGCGACAAGGTCATCGTCGTCGAGGGCATCTATTCCATGCTGGGCGACACCGCCCCCTTGCGCGAGTTCGTCGAGGTCAAGCGCAAGTGGGGCGCCTACCTGGTGGTGGACGAGGCCCATTCCCTGGGCGTCCTGGGGCGCACCGGGCGCGGACTGGCCGAGGCGGCCGGCGTCGAGGATGAGGTCGACTTCGTCGTCGGCACCTTCTCCAAGAGCCTGGGCGGCATCGGCGGCTTCTGCGTCAGCGACATGGACGGATTCGACATCCTGCGCGTCGCCAGCCGGCCCTACATGTTCACCGCCTCCCTGCCCCCGGCCGTGGTGGCGGCGGTGACGGAGGCGCTGAACCAGCTGCGCCACCGCCCGGCGCTGCGCCAGCAGCTGATGGACAACGCCCGCCGCTTCCATGCCGGCCTCGGCGACCTGGGCTTCCATGTCGGGCCAGAGGCCAGCCCCGTCGTCTCCGCCATCATGCCCGATCCCAAGACGGCCTTCGCTTTCTGGACCCGGCTGCTGGAGGCCGGCCTCTACACCAACGTCAGCCTCCCCCCCGCCACGCCCAAGGGCCTCGCCCTGCTCCGCTCCAGCGTCAGCGCCGCCCACAGCCGCAGCCAGATCGACCACGCCCTCTCCCTGTTCGCAGACACCGGACGCGAACTGGGCCTCATCCCGGCCGAGCCGGCCATCCCCACCTGGGTCAAACATCCCACGGCGACCCTCGCCGGCGCCGAGCCGCAGGACGCCCTCGCCATCGGTTTCCGCAGCCAGCTGCTGGCGCGGCTGGCGGCCCCCAGCAAGGCGATGGCAAAGTACTATTCCGCCTTCCGTCGCCAGTCCCCTGGCCGCGCCCGCATCGTGGGCGACAAATAGGGCGCACCTGAAACGCCGTTGTCCCGCAAGCCAACAGCGGCGTGTCCGGCCTCATATGCCAGCCCCAAGGTGGTTCTGATGAGGGTAGTCGCCTTCCTGCTGGTCCTGCTGATGTCGACGCCCGTGCTGGCGGCGCAGAGCGTCGCGCTTCGGGGCAAGGACTTCTACCTGGACGGCAAGCCCCGGCTGGCGAAGGGCGTGGACGTCAACGCCTTCGTCAAACCGCCAAAATTCTTCTCCTTCAACACCCGCGCGACGGACTTCTCCGTAAGGTGACTCAGCTCAAAGCGGAAAGGCCGGCCTTCGCTTACGTTGGGGATCACCCCATACGCGGGAAGGGAGGAGCAGATGGAACTTCCGTTGGAGATCATTTTCCACAACATGGACCCCTCCCCCGCCCTGGAAGCGCACATCCGGGACAAGGCGCAGAAACTCCTCCGCTTCTTCGACCCGATCCTGCATTGCCGGGTTGTCGTCGAATTCAGCGGCCGGCGGCACCATCAAGGCAAGCTTCATCAGGTCGGCATCACCGTGGCGGTGCCCGGACGGGACATTGTTGCCAACCAGCATCCGTCCCAGCGGCATGCTCATGAAGACATCATGGTGGCCGTGGGGGATGCCTTCGATGCCGTTCGTCGGGAATTGGAAGACCACGCCCGTCGGCAGCGGGGCGATGTGAAGACTCACGAAGCCAAAACTGTCCCCTGATCCGAGGCTCCATCATGGAAGAGCACACAATCAGTGACGCCATCCATAAACACCGGCGCCTGCGGTTCTGGTATCGTGGCGGCGTCCGCACCGTGGAGCCGTACGCCTTCGGCGTGGCGGACGGCGGGCACCCCGTCCTGCGCGCCTATCAGGTTTCCGGCTTCAGCCGGTCCCTGGAGCAAGGCTGGAAGCTGTTCCATCTTGAGGAGATGCGCGACACGACCGTGTTGGAGGAAACCTTCGACCATCCACGCCAGGGGTATATGCGCAACGATCCGGCCATGGTCAAAATCTACTGCGAGCTTTGATCCGCAGCCTGATAGCCAAGCACTCATCCAGGTTGCACCGGTTCCCCTCACCGGTCTCAGTCCACCGGGCGGCGCAGGGACGCCATCAGCGTGCGGATATCATCGGCCGAAACTCCATCTCGCCGCATGATCTCGTGAAAGATGGGATCGGCAAGCATGTCATCGACACTCGCCTCGATAAGGAGGGACGTCCCCCTTCCCTGGCGATTGATGAGCGGACTAGGACCGCCAAGCCGTGATGAGGGCTCATCGGGGCGTTGATAAGCGACGTGGTGTGTCAGACCGTCCATGGTTCCTCCCTGTGGCGCGAGGCCTTTGTTTGAGTTCCCGCCGCCCTCAAGGATCGGGAGCGGCAACGTCCTTCAGCTCGCCAGACGGCAGGCCGCCGGCGGACGCCCCCCCTTCCAGGACCCCCAGTTCCGGGGTCAGCTGTGAGCGACGGTGGATCGCGGCGGAAGCGTCCATGGCGTGCATCGATGCCCACTCCCGCATTTCACGGATCTCCTCTTGCCGCATCTGCGCCAGCGGCACCGTCTGCCGCGCGATCAGGCGGAAGTCGTCCATCATCAGGTCGTCCGCCCCCCGATCAAACGCATGGATCAGCGCCTCGTTGATCCACGCGGCCAATTCGGCACCCGTCAGGCTCAAGCTGTCCCCCAGGAACTCGGGCCCGGACAGGCGAACCAATTCTTCCAGGTCGAGCTGTTGCGGATCGCGTCCCACCCGGCTCAGGTGGATACGCAGGATTTCGCGCCGCTCGGCGGAACTCGGCAGATCGACGAAGAAGACCTCGTCGAACCGGCCTTTCCGCAACACCTCAGGCGGCAACAGGTCGATCTGGTTGGCCGTGGCGAAGACGAAAACGGGCGCGGTCTTCTCCTGCATCCAGGTCAGGAATTTCCCGAGCACCCGCAGCGATACCCCGCTGTCACCGATATAGCCGCGCGGCCGTGGCAGGCCCTTTTCAATCTCGTCGATCCACAGAATGCAGGGCGCGATGGCCTCCGCCGTCTGGATCGCGTGGCGCATGTGCTCCTCCGACGAACCGATCAGGGCGGAATAGATCTTTCCCATGTCCAGGCGAACCAATGGCAGACGCCAGGAAGCGGCCACGCATTTGGCCGCCCAGGATTTGCCGCATCCGGGTATGCCGGTGAGAAGGACGCCCTTGGGCGCTTCTATGCCAAAACCCCGCGCCTTCGGGGAAAAGGTGGCAGCGCGGATGCGCAGCCACTCCTTAAAGACCTTCAAGCCGCCGATTTCCGAAAGGGCGAGGCTTCCGGTGTCGATATAGTCCAACACACCGCTCTTACGCACGATCTGCTGCTTTTGCCGGAAAATTTTGTCCACGGCCTCGGCCGTGAGGTGCGTGTCCTCCACAACAGCCTTGACCAGCGCCCCCTCGATTTCCGCCAAGGTCAAGCCAAGCGCCGCATCCACCAGCTTCTCCGTCAAGCCGGGATCATCATCCACCGTGATGGCCGTGCGCGTGCCCAGCCTGTCCAGCAAGCTGTTCATGTAGCCTGTAATCTCCGCCCGGCTGGGCAGGGGAAAGTCGATGACGGTCACTTCCTTTTCCAGTTCGACCGGCATTTCCCCCGTGGGGGAAATGACCAGGCAACTGGCCTGATAACTCTTCGTCCGGATACTGATGGCGAAATCGCGCAGGCGCCGACGATAGATGGGATTGATGCTGCGATCGCTGAGATAGGGGAAGGGATCGAGCAGCACGAAGATGAAACCATTGTCGTCCCGCGCCTTGGTCGTCACCTGCTTTTCAAAGAACTCGATCGCAGCGGTCAGGTCCGCCAGCCTGTATCTGCTTGCCGCCGGAACGTCTTCCGCCGGATCCATTGCATGGCATCCGCGACTGGTGCTCCAGAGGAAAACTTTCTTATCCATCTGCGCGGCCAACAGCCGGATGGCCGTCAGGCAACGGTCTTCTTCATGCGTGCTGATGTGGATGAGCGGGTAATGGGCGCGAACGAGATTCTGCAGCTCGCCCAGAAACGGCTCGGCCATTGGCATATTTTCAGGTGCCATGCTGTCGCCACCTCCCCACATAGCGGGCCCCATAGCCGGATTCCGGCGGTGACGGGGAATGGGCTCGCCACCGCCGGCACGGGCCGTCACGCGGCCTTGACCTGGATCTTCTTCTGCTGCTTCTGCGCTTCAGCGGTCTTGGGCAGGACGATTTCCAGCACGCCCTTGGCCATGGTGGCGCTGATATTTTCCACGTCGACACCCTCCGGCAACCGGAAGGACCGCTGGAAGGAACCATAGGCCCGTTCCGACAGGAAGTGGTCCTTGTCCTTTTCCTTCCGCTCTTGCCGCTTCTCGCCCTTCAGGATCAGGCGGTCACCGAAGAGGGAGACCTCGATGTGCTTTTCATCCAGGCCGGGCAACTCGGCCGTGATCTTATAGGCCTTGTCGTCTTCATTCACATCCACGGCCGGCACTGAGAATTCAAAGCTGGTTTGAATGGTGGGGGTCGTGTCGAATATGCGTGCCATCGACGGTAGTTTGAATCCCCCGTCGAAGCGTTCGAACAGACGGTCGACCTCGCTGCGGAACGAATGCCACAGATCGGTGGCGGGTTCGCGGACGGCCGGGACCGTCTTCACATCGATTTCGGTGTCGGGCATCACCATCTCCATTCATCTGCTGGGCCCACCGGCGGCAGGCAGCCGCATTTTTCTGTATTGGGCGGTTGGCGGCCTTGATCTTTCTCAACTTTCATTGCGACAATTTATATATTCATTTTAAAGAATCGCCGCATTTAATTGATTTATCTGGAAAATCCAGTCCGGACATCTTCATACCCACAAAGTACAGGTCCCTTCTGCGATACGCTGATCACATTCAGCCGCCAGAAGCTTCAGCGACATGTCGACCTCGACCGGATAGCTCGTGGGAAGAAGCGCCTTCAAAGAGACAGGCAAGCTCCTGAGTTCCGCCGACGCATGCTCACGCGCCGTATCCAACGATGGCGGCCCTCCAATGCGCCGGCCATCGCGCATGACCGGCCGCAGCAACGGGTATCCGCGATGAGGCGCACCATGCTGGGCCAGGAGATCGCCCGCCATGCGGCCATCCCGCAAGCGCCGCCACACCTGCTTGCGCCCTGGCCAAGTGGCCTTTCCTTCCGACTGTTTGCGGCGGGGCACGCCGCCATATTCCTGAAGTTTGTAGGCGCAATCGAGCGCCGGCGCGTCGTACGAGGTGGTGAGGCAAGTGCCGATACCGTAGCCATCGATGGGCACCTGGCCCCGGGTGAATGCAGCCAATTGGTCTTCATCCAACCCGCCGCTGGCGAAAATCGAGATTTCGTGCAGCCCGGCCACATCGAGGATGGCGCGGACCTTGCGCGCATGGCCCCCCAGGTCGCCACTGTCGAGACGCACCGCCTGGATGGCGATACCATCTGCTTTGAGGCGGGGGGCCACGCGGGTGACGAGTTCCGCCGCCCGTTCGGTATCGTAGGTATCGATCAATAGGGTCACGCCCTGCGGCCGCGCGCGGGCGAAATGTTCGAACGCCTCCGCCTCGCTGTCATGGGCCTGAATGAAGGAATGAGCCATCGTGCCGAAGACAGGAATGTCGAAGCGAATGCCCGCCGCCAGCGTGGCTGTTCCATCGAATCCGGCGAGATAGCAGGCGCGGGCGGCCAGCAGCGCGGCCTCCGCGCCATGGGCCCGGCGCATGCCGAAATCCACCAACCGCTTCCCCGGCGCCGCCAGCACCATGCGCGCCGCCTTTGATGCGACCAGCGTCTGGAAATGAAGCAGATTGACCAGCCGGCTTTCCACCAACTGCGCTTGCGGTAACGGTGCCGTCACCCGGATGACAGGTTCGTCCGCGAAGAAGATGGTTCCCTCCGGCAAGGCATCGACATCACCCGTGAAGCGGAACGCCGCCAGCGGGTCCAGGAAGTCATCGCCAAAACGTCCGCATCGCCTAAGTTGCCCAATCTCCTCCGCGCCAAAGCACAGCGTTTCCAGATAGTCGATCACCTGCTCAAGGCCGGCCGCCATCAGGAAGCCGCGGCGGGCCGGAAGCCGGCGTACGAAGAATTCGAAGACCGCGGTCTCGGTCATGTCCTGGGCCCAGTAGGCGTCGAGCATGCTGAACTGGTAGAGATCAGTCAGAAGCGGACCTTCCATCCCGTGCCTCCGTTCATGGGCCGCCGTCGGTTCAAGGTCCGCGGGTCGCCAGTTCCTGTAACCAGGCCGCGCCGCCGCCGCCGCTGGGCGCCCGCCAATCGCCATGAGGGGGATTGGCGACGGCGATAGGGGGCGTGCAGGCAGCAACCCACACATAGCCATGCGTATAGGACGAGTGGAGAGGCGGGGTCATTGCCAGCCTCTGATTTTTTCTGGAATGCGCTCTCGGGCGTTTCGCCGTCGGGCGTTTCCAGGCGCCATCCCGCCACGCCCGTGGTGAGAATAGCCGAGTTGGGCATTCCATCCTTGCGCTAGGTCAATGTCGTCAGCCAACGATAAGCCCCAATATGCTTAACGATCTTGGCCGCCCGTGATGGCGCGCCTGATCAGCCAATGCCATCAGCGTCCGCGTTGCCTGCCCCCGTCCCCCAATGGAGGAGAGCATGCCGGAACCATTGCCTTCGCCGCGCGACAGACCAGCCAGCCAGGATGCCTTCACGGAGGAGGTCCTGCGGGACGGCGCGTTCGCGCGCCTGATGCGCTTTCACACCGGCGGCGATTTGGCACCGGCGTCCCGGCCGCGCGCGCTGCTGGTCGCGCCATTGTCAGGCGTCAACCCCCGCCTCATGTACGACATGGTCGCGGACTTGGCCGGGGAAACCGATCTGCATCTGCTGGAATGGCGCGACGCGGCGGAAGTGCCTGCCGCATGCGGCGGCTTCGGCTTGGCTCACTGCCTGTCACAGGTGCTGGAAGCCATTCAGGATCTGGGGGAGGAGGTCGACCTTATCGGCCTGTGCCAATCGGCCTTGCCGGCCCTTGCCGCCACCGCCCTGCTGGCCTCCAGCCGGACCTTGCACAAGCCGCGTAGCCTGGTCCTGATCGGCGGCAAGATCGATCCCCGGACCAACCCCACGCCCGGCGACCGCTTCGCCACCGGTCATTCCCTGGATTGGTTCCGCCAAAACGCGATCACCGCCGTCGGGCCCGGCCGGCCTGGCGCGGGGCGCCCGGTCTACGCCAGGGCGACCCAGGAGAAGGTGCTCTGGTCCTATCTGAACCGTCATCTGGCCGACGGATGCGACATCCTGGCCAAGATGCTGCATGACGATGGCCTGGATCCCGCGGAGCATCCCTTCCTGCCCAGCCTGGGGGCCCTGATCGACGTGCCGGCGGAGTTTTTCCTGGACGTCATCGGCACCGTCTACCATGCCCGTGCCCTGCCGCAGGGCAGGATGACCTGGTTCGACCTGCCGGTGGACACCAGCGCCGTCCGCGACACCGCCCTGCTGACCATCGAAGGCGGCCGAGACGATATCGCCGGCCCGGGACAATGCCGGGTGGCCCATGACTTGTGCCCCGGCATCCCCCAGGACAGGCGCGGCCACCGTCTTCTCCCCGGTGCCGGGCATTTCGACCTTTTTCACGGCACCGTCTGGCGGGAGCAGGTGCGGCCCGTGGTCAGCGAATTCCTGCACCAGCGCCTCTAGATGAGGATCACTCCATGCGGTTCATGGACAGACGCGACGCCGGTCAACGCCTGGCCGGCCGCTTGGCAGGCCTCAAGGGCGTGAACACGGTGGTCCTGGCCCTGCCCCGGGGTGGCGTGCCCGTCGCGTATCAGGTCGCCCATGCCCTGGGCGTGCCGTTGGAGGTGATGCTGGTCCGCAAGCTGGGCGTTCCCATCGAGCCCGAAATCGCTATGGGCGCCATCACCGAAGGTCCCGAAGGCGGCGAACCGGTCGTCGTGCTGGATGAAGCGACCTTGTCCGCCCTGCGGATCTCCCCAACCGAGGTGGACCGGGTCATCGCCGGCGAGACGCGGGAGCTGGACCGACGGCGCCGCCTGTACCGGGATGGCCGGCCCGCCCCCGACCTGGCCGGCAAGACCGCCATCCTGGTGGACGACGGCATCGCCACCGGCGCCACCATGCGGGCCGCCGTGCGCGCCGCCCGCCAGCGGCACGCCGCTGCTGTGGTGGTGGCCGTGCCCGTGGCCGCCACACAGTCCCTGGGGCCGCTGGCGGCGGAGGCGGACGAGATCGCCTGCCTTAAGCCTACCGAAACCCTCGTGGCCGTCGGATACCACTACGTCGACTTCCAGCAGGTGAGCGACGAGGAAGTGATGGCCCTGCTTCACGACGGGCCCCGGGCGACGGGCGAACGGCCGCCCCCACGCCCGCCGACGGGAACGGCATCATGACCCACCTCCCTTCCGGCGCCGATCTCATGGTGCAATCCCACGTCGTCCGGGTCCCGCCCCTGGATGGCGAGGCTATGCTCCGCATCCCGGATTACCCGCACGGCGTCGTGCTGTTCGCCCACGGCAGCGGCAGCAGCCGTCACAGCCCGCGCAACGGTTTCGTCGCCAGTGAACTGAATCGCGCCGGCATCGCCACCCTGCTGTTCGATCTGCTGAGCGAGGAGGAAGAAGGCGACAGGCGCCGCGTTTTCGACATCGGCCTGCTGGCACGGCGCCTCACGATAACGACGGACTGGATAGCCGCGCAGGAGGTGACGCGCGGGCTTCCCATCGGCTATTTCGGCGCCAGCACGGGCGCCGCCGCGGCCCTGGTTGCCGCCGCCGGCCTTGCCGACACGATTGCCGCCGTGGTCTCGCGAGGGGGACGGCCGGATCTCGCCGGCACGGCCCTGCCCGCCGTCGCGGCCCCCACCCTGCTGATCGTCGGCGGCGCCGATGCCGAGGTGCTGGACCTCAACCGCTCCGCGGCGCGCCATCTGCGCTGCCCACATCGTGTCGAGGTCATACCGGACGCGACCCACCTGTTCGAAGAGCCTGGCGCCCTCGAAACCGTCGCGGTCCTGGCACAACGTTGGTTCCTGAACGCCTTCGCTCCGGGCCACGACTTCGTGATGCCATGAGATTGCGGGCTTTTTAGAAAAATGAAGTAATCACGGCCATTGTCTCGACTTGATCCAACTCAAGGTGCCGCATCCGGCATTCCCTTAAAGTCCTCATTGGCGGCTAGGCGGTTTCGAGCCTCTCGAGGCCTTGAGCAGTCAGTCGAAGAGCCGCCGCGACCACACGTCTCCGTAGCCGCTTGGATTCCCGTTCGTCTGACACCGCTGCCTCGCCAGCGCGGGGCCCCATTCCATGCAGGAGAATTGACCATGCTGAAAACCTTCTCGGTGCTCGTGATCGGCGGCACCTTGCTGGCCGGCTGCACCTCCTTGAGCGAGCAGGACAAGGCCCTGCTGGCCAACACCAAGGCCGTCGCCGAACAGGCGCAGGCCACGGCGGCGGCGGCCAAGGCCGCCGCAGACCAGGCTGCCGCCAGCGCCGCCCAGGCCGCCACCGCCGCCCAAGCCGCCGCCGCCGCCGCACAGGAAGCCGCCGCCAAGGCCAACGCGGCCGCCGACAAGATCGACAAGATCTTCCAGCGGAACCTGCGCAAATGACCAAACCCAGGTCGGGCCGGCCCATTCGCGGCCGGCCCGCTGGCTGGCCCACTGGTTGGCGATTTGTGGGGGTGGCCGCCCTGCTCGCGCTTCTCCCCCACTGGCACCCGGTGTTGGCCGGCACCTTGATCGGCGAAACCGCCGCCTATCGCATAGAATCCCCCAGCGAGACCTTGATGGATGTCGCCCGCCGCTTCGACCTCGGCTATGTCGAGGTGCGCGCGGTGAACCCGGACATCGACCCTTGGCAGCCCCGCCCCGGTGCCGTGGTGCTGTTGCCCCTGGCGCATCTTTTGCCGGATGTGCCGCCCGCCCCCGCCCGCCGGTCACTGATCATCATCAACCTGGGCGACTTCCGCCTGTACTGGCTACCGGCCAATGGGGAACCGACCAGCATGCCCATTGGCAGCGCGGCGGATCCCTACCCCGAGCCCATGGGCGAAGGCCATATCCGCGGCAAAAGGGTCAATCCGGTTTGGACACCACCGCCCACGGTTCGGGCGGAGCATCCCGAGCTTCCCCGTTCGGTGGGTCCAGGGCCGGACAATCCCCTCGGCGCCTTCGCCCTGGACATGTCGTGGCCAGCCTATGCCGTGCACGGGACGAACAAGCCCGACGGCGTGGGCCGGCGCGTCAGCCACGGCTGCATCCGCCTGTATCCGGAGGACATCGCGCGCCTTTTCCCCCAGGTGGGCATAGGCACGCGGGTCGTGATGGTGGATCAGCCGGTCAAGCTGGGATGGATCGATGGCGAGCTTTATCTGGAGGCCCATCCCGACCGCGACCAAGCGGACGAGATAGAGCGGAACGGCACCTTCGTCCCGCACCTGTCGGCCCAATCGACCATGGACACCCGGCTGTGGATCGCCCGCCTGGCGGGCGATGCCGTGGACCGGGTGGATTGGGGGCTGGTCGACGACATCCTTTCAAGTCGCAACGGCCTGCCTGTTCCCATCCTGAAGTCTCCGGATACGGCAGCGGGGGCGGAGCAGTCCCCACCATGAAGATGACCGATGCCACGAAGACCACCACCAGCCTCCTCCCGTCTGTTCCATTTGCGTACGTCCCACAAGATGGGCCTCGTTGACTTGCATCAAGGCGGCCGCACGGGATGAGGGCAATACTCAAACCGTGCTGGCGACCCGGCACCGCGCCCTGGCGTGGACAGGCCGCTTCCCCTGAAGATGAGGGCCGGCGTCATGATCAAAGAAATCATCGTTCATCTTGACGGTACGCCTGACGACGAGGCCCGCATCGCTTATGCGGAATACCTGGCCGCGGCGCGTGGCGCCCATATTCGCGGGCTCTATTGCGTGCTGCTGCCGGAAATCATCCTGAACCTGCCCCAATATGCCATCAGCCGGGACGTGGCATCGGAACAGATGGCCCAGTTCAAGGCCCAGGTGGACAAGACCGAGGAGGCCCTGCGGACCCGGCTGGACAGGCTGAGCGTTCCCTATGACCTCCGCCGTTTCGATATCCTGGCCGGGGGAGTGGAAGGCATCGTGGCCAACCAGGCCCGGACCGCCGACCTGATGGTGGTGCGCACCCCCTACCGGCCCGGTTTCGCCATGCCGGGGCGGGCCCCGGAGATCGTGGAGGCCGCCCTGTTCGGATCCGGTCGCGGCGTGTTCGTGGTACCGGATGAAGAGCCGGTGCGCATCCGTCCCCTGGACACCGTCCTGGTCGCCTGGACCGACAGCCGGGAAGCCGCCAACGCGGTCAGCCGGGCCATGCCCTTCCTGCAAGCGGCGACCCAGGTGGTGGCCGCGATGGTGGAGGATGGCCGGCCGCCGGAGGCCACGGGCGAGGAACCGGGCGCCGACCTGGCGCGCTATCTGGACCGGCATGGCGTGAAGGTCGAGCTTCGCCACTTGCGCGAATGGCGCAACGCCTCCGAAGCGCTGTTCAACGAGGCTGAGCGGCTGGGTGCCGGCCTGCTGGTGGCCGGGGCCTACGGACATTCCCGCCTGAGGGAATGGGTGTTGGGCGGCGTCACCCGGGACATCCTGACGAGAACGCCGATCCCCGCCCTGTTGGCCCATTGAGGCCGCCCGGCGATCTTGAAATCCAATATCGGGGGATTGCCATGACCGCGCGCCCGCTCACCATCCTGGCCTTGCAGGACAGCCACGACTACGCCCAGGGCGTGGCCACCCATCTCGCCCTGTCGCCCTTCCCCCTGGAAGAGCGGCGCTTCGAGGACGGGGAGGTGAAGATCCGTCCGCTGGTCGATGTGGCCGGCCACGACGTCCATGTCGTGCAGTCGCTGCACGGCGATGGCGCGGCCAGCGTCCACGACCGTCTGTGCCGCCTGGCCTTCCTGATCGCCTGCCTGAAGGACAACGACGCCGCCAGCGTGACGCTGACCGCCCCCTATCTCTGCTATGCCCGCAAGGACAGGCGCACCCAGCCGTTCGACCCCGTGACCATGCGCTATGTGGCCACGATGCTGGAGGCCATGGGCGTGGACCGCGTCATGGCGCTGGAGGTGCACAACCCGGCCGCCGCCGAGAACGCCTTCCGCCGGCCCTTCATCCATCTGGAGACGGCGGGCCTGTTCGCGGACCATTTCCGGGGCCTGGCCCGGGACCTGCCGGTGACCGTCGTCTCTCCCGACACCGGGGGCGCGAAGCGGGCGGAACGGTTCCGCCAGGCGCTGCAGGCGGCCGCCGGCCGCGCCGTCGACAGCGGCTTCGTCGAGAAGAACCGCAGCGGCGGCTTCATCACCGGCGGCGCGCTCATGGGCGACGTCAAGGACCGGGCCGTGATCATCCTGGATGACATGATCAGCACCGGGGCCACCATGGTGCGCGCCGCCCGCGCCTGCCGCCTGGGCGGGGCCCGCCTGGTCCACATCGCGGCCACGCACGGCCTGTTCAATGGCGGCGCGGCCACGCTGTTCAGCGACGAGGTGGACAGCGTGGTGGTGACCAACTCGGTCACGCCCGTCGAAAGGCCGCCCTTGAGCGACCGCAAGCTGACGATCCTGGACACCAGCCCCCTGATTGCCGCCGCCATCCGCCGCCTACGCGCCGGGACATGAGCCACTGAACCGCCAAACCGGCACGCCTGGAGAGACAATGCCATGCCTCGCAGCCCGGCCCTTACCACCGCAGACACCCCATCCCCCGCCCTTCAGGGGAGGAAGGGGACGTTACCGGTGCCCAGGTTGCCGGACGTCCCCCTGGCCTTCGTGGTGAGCGCCGCCCTGCGCCGCCACTCCCTGCTGTCCCTGCAATGGTTGAGCGTGAGCGGGACCGGGTCGGAGGTGACCCTCCGCGGCCGTGTCGATAACTGGCCGCTGCGCACCCTGGCGGAGCATATCACCTGGGCCGTGCCCGGCGTGGCACGGGTGCACAACCTGGTCGACGTGGAGCCATGACATGGCCGATTTCACCGCCCAGTCCGAGGTCTTGGCCTTCCTGTGCAACCCACATTCCTATGGCGGCACGCCCGCTGTGGAACGGATCACCACCCATTGCTCCAGCGTCTTCCTGGTCGACGGCTACGCCTACAAGCTCAAGCACGCCCTCATTTTCTCGGCGCTTGACTACAGCACCCTGGAAAAGCGCGAGAGGGCGTGCCGGCGAGAGATCGCCCTGAACATACGGACGGCCCCGGATCTCTATCTGACCATCCGCGCCATCACCCGTGCGCCGGGCGGCGGTCTGGAGTTCGATGGCCAGGGGCCTCCGGTCGATTGGGTGGTGGTGATGCGGCGCTTCAACGGCCGGGACCTGTTCGACGCCATGGCCCGCGAGGGGCGCCTGTCCGCCGCCCTGGTGCGCCACGCCGCGGCGGAGCTGGCCAGCCTGCACGCGATCGCCGAGACCACGACCACCTGGGGCGGCGCCGACGGCGTGCGACGGGCCATCGCCCGTAACCTGCAGGAGGGACTGAAGCACCTGGACCTCAAGGGCTGCACCCTGGCCATGGCGCTGCACGACGAGTGCCAGATGAGGCTGACCACCGTCGCCGACTTGCTGGAGCACCGCCGCACCACCGGCTTCGTCAAGCGGGGCCATGGCGACCTGCGGCTGGCGAACATCTGCCTGTACAAGGGTCGCGTCACCCTGTTCGACGGCATCGAGTTCAGCGACGACATCGGCTGCGTCGACACGCTGTACGACTTGGCCTTCCTGCTGGCCGACCTGCGCCGGCGGGGCCTGACCTCGCTCCTGGACGCGGCCTTGCGCCAATACATCGAGCTGACGGGCGATTCCGCCAGCCTCAGGGTCATGCCGCTGCTCATGGCGGTTCGGCTGGGCACCATGGCCTACGCCGCCGCGGCCTCCGCGCGCCGGCAATCCGACCCCGCCATCGCCGCGCGCCGCATGGCGGCGGCCCGCCTGCTGCTGCGCCGTGCCCAGAAAACACTGGCGGAACCGGCGCCCGGCTTCATGGACGGCTTCCGGCGCGTGCCCTCTTTGGCCGCCAAGCTCCGGCTTCGCCATCAGACCGTGGCGGAACACGGTGATTCCCCGGACGCAACCCCTCACACAGGAGATAAAGATGAGCGACGACAAGACCTTACAGCTGGATGTGATGGCTGAGCTGGCCTGGGACCCCCACCTGGACGCCAGCCATATCGGGGTGGCGGCGGAGGGCGCCGTCGTCACGCTCACCGGCCACGTGACGAGTTGGGCGGAGAAGCGGGCGGCCGTCGCCGCGGCGCGGCGGGTTCGGGGCGTGGGCGCGGTCGCCAATGAAATCGAGGTCCGCCTGCCCGCCGACCGCAAATGGCACGACGATGAAATCGCCAAGCGCGCCGTGGACATCCTGCACTGGTCCTGCCCCCAGGTCGCCCCGCGCGTGAAGATCACCGTGACCGCCGGCGTGCTGACCCTGGAGGGCACGGTGGAGCATTTCTTCGACCGCATGGAGGCGGAGCGTAACGTACATCGGCTGCACGGCATCGTGCGGGTGGACAACCACCTTATCGTATCCAGCCAGGCGAGCCTGGCCGATGTCCATGACAAGATCGAGGCCGCCTTCCGCCGCAACGCCAACCTGGCGGCGGACCACCTCAGTGTCACCGCCGACGGCCCCGTGGTGACGCTGCGCGGACGCGTGCGCAGCTGGCAGGAACATGACATCGCGGAACGCGCAGCCTGGGGCGCCCCCGGCGTCACCGAGGTCAACAACCTGATCCAGGTCGAACCCTGAGTGGCGACCCGCGGGAATAGTGGCGGCGGAGAAGCGGCATGAACGACAAGCAGTTGCAGAAGGACATCCTGGCCGAGTTGGACTGGGAGCCGTTTGTGAACCCCGCCCACATCGGCGTGTCCGTCGACCATGGCGTCGTCACGCTGACGGGCCACGTCACCAGCTTCGCGGAAAAGCATGCGGCGGCGGAAGCGGTCCGCCGCGTGCGCGGGGTGCGCGCGCTGGTCCAGGATATGCACGTCCAGCTGACGGACCCGCTATGGCCTGATGACGCGGACATCGCCACCGCCGCCGTCGCCCGCCTCAGCTGGCGAACCGGCATTCCAGCCGAAGCCATCAAGGTTTCGGTGGAAAACGGCGGCGTCATGCTGACCGGCCAGGTCGAAAACCATGGGCAGCGCGAGATCGCGGCCGCGGAGGTGCGTGACATCCCGGGCGTACGCATGGTGGTCAACGCCCTGACCCTGAGGCCCGCCGTCGTCAGTCCCGCTGATGTGCAGCAGCGGATCGAGGCCGCCCTGCGACGCAACGCCCTGATCGATGCCGGGCAGGTCGCCGTCATGGTCGCCGACGGGGTCGTCACCCTGACCGGCACCGTCCACAGCCTCTACGAACGTGAAGCGGCGGCCTGGGCCGCCTGGTCCGCGCCCGGGACGCGGGAAGTGCTCAATGAACTGGCTGTGGCGGGCGACTGACGCTCGCCCACCGCCCCCACGCCAGCCTAGGGAGAACAGCCATGAGCCATACCGATCTACGTTTCGGCGATGAAGCCCGCGCTCAACTGCTGCACGGCGCGGACGTCCTGGCCCGGGCAGTCAAGGCCACACTGGGCCCCAAGGGCCGCACTGTCCTGATCAAGCAAGGCTTCGGCCCCGCCAGGGTGACCAACGACGGCGTGACCGTGGCCCGAGCCATCACCCTGCCCGGCGTGTTCGAGAACATGGGCGCGGAGATGGTGCGCGAGGTCGCGGCCAAGACGGGGGACGAGGTGGGCGACGGCACGACCACCGCCACCGTCCTGGCGCAGGCCATCCTGCACGAGGGCGTGAAGGCCATCGCCGCCGGCCTGAACCCCATGGACCTCAAGCGCGGCATAGATTTGGCGACCGCCGCCGCCGTAGCCGACATCAAGAAGCGGGCCAAGCCGGTCGACACACAGGAGGAGATCGTGCAGGTCGGCACCGTTTCGGCCAACGGCGACCGGGTGATCGGCCAGCTGGTGGCGGACGCCATCGCCCGCGTGGGCCGCGAGGGCGCCATCACCATCGAGGATGCGCAATCGCTGGACACGGCGCTGGACGCGGTGGAGGGACTGCAGTTCGACCAGGGCTACATCTCCCCCTATTTCATGACCGACCCGGAGAAGATGACCTGCACGTTGGAGGAGCCCTATCTCCTGCTCCATGAGAAGCGACTGGCCGGTATCCAGCAGCTGGTGCCCCTGCTGGAGGAGGTAATGAAGGCCGGCCGCAGCCTGCTGATCGTCGCCGAGGATGTGGAACAGGACGTCCTGGCCACCCTGGTGGTCAACCGCCTGCGCGGGGGCCTGAGGGTCGCGGCCGTCAAGGCGCCCGGCTATGGCGACCGCCGGCGTGCGCAGCTGGAGGACATCGCCATCGTCACCGGCGGGCAGGTGATCAGCGGCGACCTGGGCATGAATCTGGACAGCGTGACGCTGGCCATGCTGGGCCGGGCGCGGCGTGTCGTCATCACCCAGAAGGAGACGACCATCATCGACGGCGCCGGCGCCGAGGCGGCCATCGAGGCCCGATGCGCCCAGCTGCGCGACCAGGTGGCGACCGCCACCTCAACCTACGACAAGGACAAGTTGAAGGAACGGCTGGCCAAGCTGTCCGGCGGCGTGGCGGTCATCCGCGTCGGCGGCGCCACGGAACTGGAGGTGAAGGAGCGCCACGACCGCGTGGATGACGCCGTCCACGCCACCCGCGCCGCGGTGGCGGAGGGCATCGTGGCCGGTGGGGGCGTGGCCCTGCTCTACGCCACCCGGGCGTTGTCCGCCCTGGATACGGAAAACCAGGACCAGCGCGTGGGCGTGGACATCGTCCGTCGGGCGCTGGAGCGCCCCATCCGCGACATAGCGGGAAACGCCGGCACGGACGGCGCCGTCGTGGTCGGCCGGCTGCTGGCGGCCGGCAGCCCCAACTTCGGCTACGACGCCCAGCGCGGCCAATACACCGACCTGATGGCGGCTGGGATCATCGATCCGGTCAAGGTGGTGCGGCTGGCCCTGCAGGACGCCGCGTCGGTCGCCGGCCTGCTGATCACCACCGAGGTGCTGGTCGGTGAGGTCGGCGATAGCGCGCACGACCACCCGCCCACCGACTTCTGATCTGTCGGGCGGCGATGGCCGACATCCGGACGACCAGTGGAGGAGGAAGACATGTCTGAACAGTTCGTATGGCGGGACATGGCCCTGGATCAGACGGACGGCGGCGGCCTGCGGCGCTATATGCTGTCCGTCTATCGCCATATGGGTCTGGGTCTGGCCGTAACCGGCGCCACCGCCCTTCTGGCCATCCAGTCCGGCTTTTACGCCGTCATCGCCCATTCCGCCTGGCTATGGCTGGTCCTGCTGGCGCCGCTCGCCCTGGCCCTGGTGTTCAGCTTCGGCTTCCAGCGACTCAGCCTGGGGGCGACGCGCGCCTTGTTCTGGGTTTACGCCGTGGCCATGGGCCTGTCCTTGGCCGGCGTCTTCCTGGTCTACACCGCCACCAGCATCACCCGCGTCTTCTTCATCGCCGCAGCCATGTTCCTGGCCATGAGCCTCTGGGGCTACACGACCGGGCGCGACCTGACACGGTTGGGCGCCTTCATGATGATGGGGCTGGTCGGCATCCTGATCGCCGGGGTGGTCAACCTGTTCCTGGGTTCGACCGGGCTGCAGTTTGCGCTGTCCGTCGGCGGGGTGATCGTATTCACCGGCCTTACGGCCTGGGACACCCAGCGCATCAAGGAACTTTACTGGCACTGGGCCGCCAGCACGGCGCGGGAAAAGCTGGCCCTCATGGGTGCGCTGGCGCTGTATCTGGATTTCATCAACCTGTTCCTGGCACTGCTGCAGTTGATGGGTGACCGGCGCGATCGCTGAGACACGCCGGCCACCGCCACGTCAGGCGCGTTCCCAAGCCACCCTTGCGAAGAACCCATCTTCGTCATGATGGATTTCCAGGGCGCCTTCATAGGCCCGTTCCAGCGCGTCACCCATGCGGCAGGCCAGGCGCGGATCCGTGGTGCGGACGGTGATCCCATCGTCATCCACCGCGATGTCCATGATGCGGTTCAAGGCGTGCTCGGCCTTTTCCAGTTCCTCCTGATGGTGGATGAGGCTGAGCAGTTCCTGCTGCTTCGCCCGCACGAACTCCCCCTTCAGGGTGAGTATGCCCCCGGCGGCGCCTTCCCTGATCCGCCGGCATGCCGGACATGTCTGCGCCGGCCCCAGGGCGGCGCACTCCCCCCAATGCCAGCGGCCTTCGCTGAAAACCGCGCCGCAATCGGGGCAACAGGTGCCGTCCGGCATCTTTTCAACGGAATGATAGGGGTCATTCGACGCGGGATTTTGGGCCCGGCCGGAAATACGGCGCCCTCGCGATGGCACCGCCGGTTGATCGCTGGCCTTCATGGCGCGCCTCCTTTCTGAAATACCGGATAGGTCTCAAATACCGGATGGGTCAGGCCTTCGCAGGCCGCTACGGGTCCAGCTGGACGGTAATCGCGTTGCCGGCGGCAAGGTCCTGCAGGCCCGGGACGTTCAGAAGCTCAATGGAATGGTCGGCCAGGGGTCGGATGAGCCGCCTGCCTTTGAGCAGGGAAATGGTGCGGGACACCGTTTCCATCGTCAGACCCAGATAATCGGCGATATCCGTCCTTGTCATGGCCAGCGGCAGGTGACGGTCTTCGGTGGAATGGTTCCGCCGCTGCAGAAGGGTGAGCAGGAACGATGAGAGCCGCTCCGTGGCGTCTTTGCGCCCCAGCAGCAGCATCTGGTCCTGGGCGATCTGCAACTCCGTCATCGTCCAGGCCAGCAGAGCCTTGCGCAGCCCATGGTCGCGTTCCAGCAGCGCGGCCAGTTGCCGGCGGCCCATATGGCGCAGGATGACCGGCGAGATCGCCTCGGCGGAATGCAGATAACGATCGTCCAGCGACAGACCGAGCATGTCACCCGGAAATGCGAAGCCGATGATCTGACGCCGGCCGTCCGGCATCATCTTGAACAGCCGAACCGCACCGGACACGACGATGTGGATGTCCGTCGCCAGTTCCCCTTCACTCAAGATGCTTTGTTCCTTGGCATAAGCGACGGGCTCTGTGAAGGCGCCAGGCAGATTGTGGTGTCGAATGGAGTCGGCGATGGTCAAGGCGGTAGGCAGGTCGGCGAGATGCGATTCCTGTGAATTGGAGAAACCCATCATTCAGTTCTCCCTTTGACGCGTCGACGGGAAGTCATCGGAGACAATTCAATTTATTGTCACAGGAGGCCAAGATCTATGATTAAAGATATACATACACGTTAGATAAATACTAAAGTGACAGTGTGTTGTGTTTTGTTTTTAAAGAAGCACAACATGTGCTATTAATTTGGTGCGTATCAAAACAATTTTCCCGCTAATCCAATAATAGACTTATGGAGTCTACTGAAATTTATTTATTTTTAATAAACTTTTTTTATTCAAATTAAAATAATGCCGTCTTGATTTACCTTATTATCCATTGCGTCCGAGACGCCCCGCCTGTGGCCAGCCTAGGTTTTATGTGCCTCCTAGCCGGGATTGGTTGAGATGCATCAAGGTCCCAGCCGCCAATTTGCGTCAGATTGCAATTCACGGTTGGGAACCCCTCTCCGGCCGCTGCATGGAATGAGGGCGGGCGTGATGATCAAGGAAATTCTCGTCCATCTGGACGGCAGCGCCGACGACGAAAGCCGGATCATCCATGCCGACCATCTGGCGGGTATGCATCAGGCCCACATCCGGGGCCTTTACCTCAATCTCCTGCCAGAACCGCCGGTCGGCATCTCCCACTACGCCATCAGCCGGAGCTTGATGTCCCAACGGCTTGATGAGACCCGAACACAGTGCCGGTCGGTCGAACACGCGCTGGAGCGGCGATTTGCAAAGCTCTCCGCATCCCATGACCTGCGCCGCTTCGACTGTATCGCGGCGAATGTCGGCGATGTCGTCATGGCCCAGGCCCAGACGGCGGACCTGATGGTGGTACGCACCCCTTACCGCATCGACAAACCGAACCGCGCCAGCACCGTGGTGGAGGCGGCGCTGTTCGGATCGGGCCGCGGCGTGTTCGTCATTCCGGAAGAGGACCCTTTGCGGCTGCGCCCCATGGATACCATTCTCGTCGCCTGGAAAAACAGCCGCGAAGCGGCGAACGCGGTGGCGCAGGCCATGCCGTTTCTCCGCCAGGCAAAAGAGGTCGTCATCGCCACCGTCGCCACCGACGGGCCGGAGGAGGTTCCCGGCGACCGCGATCTGGCCAGCTATCTGGAGCGGCATGACGTGGCCGCCGAGATCCGGCGGCTGGGCAAATGGGACACTGTCGCCGCCGGGCTGTTCAACGAGGCGGAGCTGCTGAACGCCGGCCTGATCGTGGCGGGCGCCTACAGCCATTCCCGCCTGCGGGAATGGGCGTTGGGCGGCGTCACCCGGGACATCCTGACCAAAACGCCGATACCGGCCTTGCTGGCCCACTAGGGTCCCCGGCCCTTGCAGGGTCGAGAACATCAGGAGGAGGCTCTGATGGCGTACGGTGCCGCAGTGGGACCATGCAGGGGGCCATGTTGAACACCTGCCCGCCCGCCATCTGGGCCTTGCCGCTGGCCGACCTGTTGGCGGCACTGCCGGCCGATGCCGGTGGCCTCATGACGGCGGAGGCGGAGCAACGACTACTGCGGTGGGGGCCCAACCAGGCGTTGGACCGCCGCCGGCGACCCGCTTGGCTGGACTTCCTGGCCCGTTTCGCCAATCCGCTGGTGTTGATCCTGCTGTTCGCCAGCGCCCTGTCGGCGGCCACCGGCAACACCTCCAGCTTCGTCATCGTCCTGGCCGTCGTCTTGCTGAGCGTCGTGCTGGACTTCATTCAGGAGCGGCAGGCCGAAGCAGCGGTGGAAGCCCTGCGCCGCACCGTCGCCGTGCGGGTCCAGCTATGGCGCGACGGCCATGAGACGACCGTGCCGCTGGAGCAACTGGTGCCGGGTGACGTGGTGCGGCTGGCGGCTGGCGACCTGGTCCCTGCCGACTGCCGCCTGCTGGAAGCGCGCGACCTGTTCGTGAACCAGGCCATCCTGACGGGTGAGCCCTACCCGGTGGAGAAGCGCGCGGACCAGGGGCCCCTGCTCACCGGCGCGCCTGGGGAGGCGACCGCCTGCCTGTTCATGGGCACCTCCGTCCTCGCCGGCAGCGCCACGGCCGTCGTCTGCCAGACGGGCGGCGCCACCCTGTTCGGACAGATGAGCCGCAGCCTGCAATCGGCGGCGCCACCGACGGCTTTTGAAACCGGGGTCCGCCGGTTCGGCTTCCTGATTCTGCGGCTCACCTTTTTCCTGGTCCTGTTCGTGCTGGCGGTGAATTCCCTGTTCCACCGCCCCTGGCTGGACTCCCTGATGTTCGCGCTGGCCCTGGCGGTGGGGCTGACGCCCGAACTGCTGCCCATGATCGTCACGGTGACCCTGGCGCGCGGCGCCCTGCGGCTGGCCAAGCGCAGGGTGATCGTCAAGCGGCTGGCGTCCATGCACAATGTCGGCGCCATGGATGTGCTGTGCACCGACAAGACGGGAACACTGACCCAGGCCGCCATCCAACTGGTGCGCACGCTGGATGGTGAGGGGAAGGATGACCCCCGCCTTTTCGAGCTGGCCTACATCAACAGCCGGTTTGAAACCGGCCTGCACAGCCCCATGGACGAGGCCATCCTGGCCCATGGCCAGATCGACATGACCGCTTGGCGGAAGTGCGACGAGGTACCTTTCGATTTCGAGCGCCGGCGCGTGTCGGTCCTGGCGGAAAACCATGGAACCAAACTGCTGGTGGTCAAAGGCGCGCCGGAGGACATGGTGCGGCTGTCCGGCCAGTGGCGCGGACCGGGGGGAACGCTTCGCCCCTTGGATGAGGAGGCCCAGGCGCGGCTGGGTGCCCAATTCCAGTCGCTGGGCCATGACGGCTATCGCGTGCTGGCCGTCGCCACCCGGCCGCTGCCGCCGGACCGCCAACACATCGACCGCGCCGATGAACACGACCTGGTCTTCGAAGGGCATCTCGCCTTCCTGGATCCGCCCAAGGCCAGCGCCACGGCCGCCGTGACCACGCTTGCGCGATCCGGCGTCGACATCAAGATATTGACCGGCGACACCGAGGCGGTCACCCGGCACCTGTGCGCGCAGCTGAACCTGCCCATCACCGGACTGTTGACGGGCGAGGAACTGCAGGCCCTGAACAGTGAGGCGTTACACGCGCGGCTGAAACAGGTGAACGTCTTCTGCCGCGTGACGCCGCAGCAGAAGGAGCGTGTGCTGTCAGCCTGCCGCCGGGCTGGGCACGTCGTGGGTTTCATGGGGGATGGGGTCAACGACGCCGCCGCCCTGCACGCCGCCGATGTCGGCATTTCCGTGGATAGCGCCGCCGACGTGGCCAAGGAGGCCGCCAGCCTTATCCTGTTGGACCAGGATCTTTCCGTCGTGCACGAGGCCGTGCTGGAGGGGCGGCGCACGGTCCTGAACGTCACCAAGTACGTCCTGATGGGCAGCAGTTCCAATTTCGGCAACATGTTCAGCATGGCCGGCGCGGCCTTGTTCCTGCCCTTCCTGCCCATGCTGCCAGTGCAGGTTCTGCTGAACAACCTGCTCTATGACGCGTCGGAGGCGGGCATCCCCTTCGACCGCGTGGAGGAGGAGGCGCTGACGCGGCCGGTGCACTGGAACCTGCCCCTGATCCTGCGCTTCATGCTGGTGCTGGGCCCGGTCAGCTCTCTGTTCGACTTCCTGACCTTTTACGTCCTGCTGCACCTGTTGCATGCCCACGAGGCCCTGTTCCAGACCGGCTGGTTCATCGAGAGCCTGGCGACACAGGTGCTGGTGATCTTCGTCATCCGCACGCCCCGCGCACCCTGGCGCGGCCGGCCCCATCCCCTGTTGGCCGGGTTGGCCGTGTCCACGGCGGCGCTGGCCGCGCTGCTGCCGCTGACCCCCTTGGGAGGGCTGTTCGGACTGGTCGCGCCACCGCCCGCCTTCTATCTGTTCCTGGTCGGGGCCATCGTGGTCTACCTCATGCTGGCGGAGGGCGTTAAAAGGCTGTTCTTCAAGAGATTTTCCTGATCAGGAGTTCCCCTTCGGTCGCCTGTCAATGATCCGCTGCGGGCGCGTTCCACCAGCCCCCGCCCAGGGCTGCGAACAGCGCCACGGTATCCTGGTAACGGCTGGCGCGCGCGGCGATGACGGAAAGCTTGGCCGTGCGGTACTGGACATCGGCGACCAGCACGTCCGCCTGGGCGGCGAGGCCGGCGGCGAAATTCGCCTGGGTCAGCGCCAGCGCGGCACCGGCCGTCTTTTCCGCCTGTTCCAGCAGGGCCAGGCTTTCCGCGTCATGCTCAAGCGCGCGCAGCACGTCCGCCACCTGCTGGAAGGCGTTCAGGACGGTCTGGCGATAGGCAGCGGCGGCGGCGTCATAGGCATCGATGGCAGCCTGGCGCTGATAGGACAGCGCGCCGCCATTGAATATCGGCTGGGCTACGCCGGCGCCCACGCTCCACACACCGCTGCCGGCCTGGAACAGCGTGTCGGACGACGTGCTGGAAACCCCGAACGATCCATCCAACGTGACGCTCGGCAGTAAGGCCGCCGTGGCCACGCCGATGGCGGCGCTGGCCGCGTGCAATGCGCTTTCCGCCTGCAGGATGTCGGGACGTTGCCGCACCAGCGCCGAGGGCAGCGACAGGGGAAGCGAGCGGGGCAGCGTCAGCTCGCTGAAATTGAAGAACGGCGGCTGCCAATCCGCCGGCAGCCGGCCGACCAGTACGGCCATCTGGTGCCGGGCCTGTGCCTGCTTCTGGCGCAGGCCCGGCAATGACGCCTCCGTCGCCTCCAACTGCGCCCGCAGGCTCAATACCGCAGCCTGGCCCGCCGTCCCCGCGGTTGCGTGCACAATGGCCAGACGGACCTGTTCCCGTTCCAACGCGACAATGGCCACGGTGGCCTCAATCTGGGCGTCATAGGCGGCACTGGCGATGGCCGTGTCGACAAGGGTGGTGGCGAGCGTCAGCGCGGCAGCGCGCATGGCGTTGCGTTGATAGTCCACCTGGGCGGCCAGTCCCTCCACACGCCTGTGCTCGCCCCCGAAAATATCCAGGGCGTAGCTGACCGACGCCGACAGGGTGAACAGGTTGAAGGCACCTTGCCTCGCTCCGCCTGCCGCGTTCCGGGACTCCCGCTGGCGCGCCATATCAGCCCCGGCATCCGCCTGGGGCCAGAAGATGCCTTCACCAGCCTTCAGGGTGTCCTGCGCCTGCCGTAGGGTTGCCTCGGTGGCGGCCAGGCTGGGACTGTCGGCCAAGCCCTGCCGCACCAGACCGTCCAGCGCCGGGCAATCGAACAGGTGCCACCAGTCGGCCGGCAGCCGCGCCTCCCCGTCGATGGTCTGGACGGTGCCGTCCGCCGCCACCGTGGACCGAAGGGCCGGGCCTTCGGCATAGCCGCTGGCGACCGGCGCGTCGGGCGCCTTGAAGTCCGGCCCGACGGTGCAACCGGCAAGCAAGGCGACCAGGGCGACGGCCGGCGTCAGGGCCGGGTAGACGCGCCGCGCCAAGGTGGCCGTGTTATTTCGCACCGATATAGACATCGACCAACTGCCCCGGATAGAGGTTGAGGTTCGCCGGCTTGTCGAAGCGGAAGATGATGGGCAGCACCCGCACGTCGACCCGCTCCTGCCGCTGGTTCGACAGTTCGATCTTGGGCGAGACGTAGGGCTGCATCCGCTCATAGGTCAGCGGCAGGTTGATGTCCGTGCCCTGCACATACATGCGGGCGACCATCTTCTCCGCCGGCGGCAGGCGGTTGATCAGAATCTCGTCGACATAACAGCGAATCTCCAATTCCTCCGGTGCCGATCCGATGATGACCAAGGGCAGATAGCCCTGGATGTAGCCGTCATAGGCGCCTTGCGATGAGACGTAGCTGCCGGCGGCGGCCTGGATCGACAGCACGATGCCATCCCTGGGGGCCCTGATGGTGTATTTGCGCAGCAGCGCCTCCGACGCGGCGGCGGCCCGGCTTAGGGCCACCTGCTGCCGTTCGACCACCCGCAGGTTGGTTTCCGCCACGGCCACGGCGTTGCGGGCGGTGTCGAGCGTGTCCTGGCTGACGGACTGGGGGTCCAGCGTGTAGGAGCGCTGCTGCTTGGCGAAGGTGTCGGCCACGCTCTTCAGACTGGCCCGCGCGTTGGCGATCTGGGCCACGGCGACCTCCAACTGGGCCTTCTGCTGCCCGGTCGTTTCCCGCTGGACGGAATCATCGATGATCACCAGCGGGTCGCCCGCCTTGACCAGACTGCCTTCCGCCGCCAGAACGCGGGTGATGGGGCCGCTGACCTCAGGGAAGATGGCGATGTTCGCCCCGTGGGTCTGCCGGCTTTCCACAATGCCGTTGGCATAGATGCCGTTGGCGTAGGGATTGGGCGCCGGGCTGAACACAGGCGGCTGCGCCGACAGTTGCTGGGCGGCGACATAGGCGCTGACGATACCCAGCAGCAGGCCGATGGCGGCGAACAGGAACAGGATCTTAAGTTTCACCGGCAACCTCCATCGGCCCGGCGCCGGCCTGGGTGATCCCAGTCAGCTTGCCGTCTTCCATGTGCATGATGCGGTTGGCGAATTCGAAGATGCGGGCGTCGTGGGTGATGATGATGATGCAGCGCTGGTCGGTCAGGAGTTCCCGCCGCACGAAGCTCAGGACAGTGCGACCGGTATCGCCGTCCAGGGACGCCGTCGGTTCATCCAGGATCAGGATCTCCGGGCGGCTGACGATGGCGCGCGCGATGGCCACCCGCTGCTGCTCGCCTCCGCTGAGCTTGACCGGCGGCAGGGCGGCGCGATTCTCCAGCCCCACGATCTTGAGATCGCGCAGGGCCTCCGCCATGGCTTCGTCCCAGTCCCGATGTTGCAGGATCAGGGGAATGGCCACGTTCTCCTGTGTCGTCAGGCGGGGGAACAGGTGATAATCCTGGAAGACGAAGCCCAGCTTGCGCAGGCGGAAAGTGGCGATCTCGTCACCGGACAGGCGCCAGATGTCTGTGCCCTCGATCTCCACCGTGCCGGCGTTGGGGCGCAGGATGCCGGAAACCATGCTGAGCATGGTGGTCTTGCCGCTGCCCGACGGGCCGACGACGTATAGCATTTCGCCGAAAAACGCCTCGAAGCTGACGTTCTGGACGGCCAGTGTCCGCGTCGCCCCCTCCCCGAACCATTTGGTCAGTCCGGCGGCCCGGACGGCGACGTCGGCCATGGCCTATCCCCGGAAGATGTCGAAGGGTTCGATGGTCAGCACCTTGCGGACCCCGACATAGCTGGAGATGCCGGCGATGATCACCACCATGGCGAAGGCCAGCCCGATGTTCGGAAAAGTGATGACGGCGGCGTAGTCGGGGATGCGCAAGCGGGCCAGCCAGATCATGACGGCGCACAATCCGATGCCCAGGCCGTAGCCGGTGAGCGCCGTGAACGCCGCCTGGAACAGGATCATGGCCACCAGCTCACGGCTCTTGGCGCCGATGGCCTTCAGGGCGCCGAACTTCTCCAGGTTCTCGATGATGAAGGTGTAGAAGGTCTGGCCGGAGATGGAGAGGCCGACGATGAAGCTGATGACGGTCATCAGCAGAATGTTGGTCCCGAGGCCGGTGCGGAAGGTGTAGAAGGCCGCGATCTTGTCGATGAACTGGTCCTTGGTCAGGGCCAGGTAGCCCATGGCGTGGACCCTGCCCGCAATGACCGCCGCGTCCGACGCCGTCTTGGGTTCGACCAGGATATAGGACGCGGTGAAGCGGGTATTCGGAAGGTACTGCAGGGCGCGATTGTAGGTCGTATAGAGCGTGGGCACGCCGAACAGGCCGCTGGTGGCCACCTCACCGATGCCCACGATCTTGACGCGATGGTCGTTCAGTTCGAATTCCGTGCCGATGGTTGGGTTTTCCAGCTTGGCGAATTCAGCGTCCTTGATGACGATGAACCCGTTCTCGGCGAAGATGTCCTGGATGTTGCCGTCGATCAGGCGCGGCCGGCCGAACAGCGTGGCGTCGTCCAGGCCCATGACGGTGACGAACTGGTAGGTGCCATCGCGCAGCTTGGCCAGGGCGCCGCCGGAATAGAGCGGCACGGCGTATTTCACCCCGGGTATGGACCGCACCTCATCCAGCACGTAATCGGGCATGGGAATGGAATTGGCCACCGTCTGCACGGCCGGATCCATCACCCACATCGTGGCGCCGATATTGATGACCGTCGCCGACGACCGGCTCAGGACACCGGAGAACAGCGAGGTCATCTGGATCATCAGGAAAACGGCGAAGGTGATGCCCACCAGCAGGGCAGCGAACTTCGCCCTATCATTTACCAACAGCTTGTAGGCGATTTTGAAGATGCCAAGCATCGGCGCCTTCCCGATGAAACAAGCGACGCTTCACCTTAAATGCGGCACCGGGAAAGACACTGATGTGGATCAGGACGGCTGGAATATTCGCCGAATGAATCTTCATGTACTTAAGCGAAGTACGACGGGCACCGCCAGCAGCCGCAAAGCCGAAAGACAACCCCCTTGAGCCAAATCAAGGATATATCCCGCCAATTCCTTTAAGCGTTCAAGACCACGCACGCCCACGGTCGCTGCCGGCCGGACAAGGGAGAGGACCATGCCCACGGTCGAGACGCCCCAGCGGGTCGAGTTGAACATCAGCGTCGAGAAAGTCTTCTACATCATTGTGAAGGCGCGGGAATTCGATGTGAAGGTGGCACCGGTGGAACCCGACCCTGGTTCCAATCCCGCCGATGACGGCGAGGGCTCCATCCTCGGCGACTATGCCGACGATCCGACGGCCGCCGAGCTTCGCGCCGCCATCAACGCCCTGAACGACGATGAAGTGATCGACCTGATCGCCCTGGCCTGGCTGGGGCGCGGCGATGACGACTGGGCCACCGTCCGGGCCTTGGCCCGCGAACGCCACCACCGCCATTCCGCCTCGTACCTCATGGGCATGCCGGCGTTGGGGGATTATCTGGAGGAAGGGTTGGCGGCGCTGGGCCACTCCTGCGAGGAATTCGAAGTCGGTCGGCTTTGAGGGGCGGGACCGGAACCATGCCCGACATGCCCCTGCTCCGGACCCATCGGTCCAATGCGCGTCCGCCGTTCCGGCGCATCGCCCTGGTCCTGCAGGGCGGCGGCGCCCTGGGCTCTTACCAGGCCGGGGCCTACGAGGCGCTGGCCGAGGCGGAGTTGCACCCCAACTGGGTGGCCGGCATGTCCATCGGCGCCATCAACGCCGCGCTGATCGCCGGGAACCCGCCCGAGGAGCGCGTGGCCAAGCTGCGGCAGTTTTGGGACGAAGTGGCCGGGGCGGCCCGGGCCCTGGATTGCCTGGAAGCGTTGGCGACCTCGCAAATGGATGGCGAGGCGCCGCGATCCACCCTCAACCAGCTGAGTGCCCTTATTTCGACCGTGGCCGGCGTGCCCGGCATGTGCACCCCCCGGCTGGTCCCACCCTGGGCGTCGTGGCCGGGCAGCACGGCGGCGACCAGTTTCTACGACACCGCCCCCCTTCGCCGCACGCTGGAGCGGCTGGGGGATTTCGACCGCATCAACGCCGGCGGCCTGCGCTTCAGCGTCGGCGCCGTCAACATCGAAACCGGCAACTTCACCTATTTCGACACCACCACCCACACCATCGGACCAGAACACGTCATGGCCAGCGCCGCCCTGCCGCCGGGTTTCCCGGCCATCGAGGTCGATGGCGAATTTTATTGGGATGGCGGATTGGTGTCGAACACGCCCCTGCAATGGGTGCTGGAAGGCGACGCGCATGAGGACACGCTGGCGTTCCAGGTGGACCTATGGAGCGCCAGGGGCGACATGCCGACAAGCCTGGCCGAGGCCATGACCCGTCAGAAGGAAATCCAGTATTCCAGCCGGACACGGGCCGTGACCGATGAATTTCGGCGCAAGCAACGGCTGCGGCATGCCATCGCCGCCCTGCTGGCCGGCCTGCCCGCCGACTACCGCGACCTGCCAGCGGCCCGCGACCTGGAGCCCGACGCGGACCATAAGGTGTTCAACATCATCCACCTGATCTATCACGCCAAACGCCACCAGGGCAGCACCAAGGATTTCGAGTTCTCCCGGCTGAGCGTGGGGGAGCATTGGGCCGTCGGCTACCAGGACACGGTGCGGACCTTGCGCCATCCGGAAGTGACGCGGCGCCCGGAAACGGCGGACGGGATCTTCACCTTCGACGTGGCCGTCGATGGCCGGGAATAGGAGGGGCGCCATGAGATGCCGGGGGCTGTTTCCCGTGATCCTCCTCCTGGTGTCCGCATTGGCGGCGCCGGCCGCGTGGGGGCAAGGCGGCACACCGGTCCTGGCCTATCACCGCTTCGATCCCACCACGCCCGGTCCCACCACCATCACGACGCCCGTCTTCGAGCGGCAGCTCGACTGGCTGGACGCCCACGGCATCAAGGTCGTCCCCTTGCAAAGCGTGGTGGAGGCGGTGCGCGGCGGCGAACGGCCCACCGAGGCCGTTGGCCCGGCGGCCGCCATCACCGTTGATGACGGTCACGTCTCGGTCTACACCCAGCTCTACCCCGTCATCCTCCGCCGTCATGTACCGGTCACCCTGTTCATCTACCCTTCGGCCATTTCCAACGCCGCCTACGCCCTGACATGGGAACAACTGGCGGAGATGGTGCGGTCCGGCCTGGTGGACGTGCAGTCCCACACCTATTGGCACCCCGATTTCCGCAAGGAACGTGCCCGCCGGACACCGGACGATTACCGGGCCTTCGTGAATTCCCAGCTGGTCCGGTCCAAGGCGGCGCTGGAGCGGCACCTGGGCGTCAAGGTCGACCTGCTGGCCTGGCCGTTCGGGGTCATCGATGCCGACCTCCAAAGCGCCGCCGAGCATGCCGGCTACCGCGCCGCCTTCGCCTATGAGGGTGGATTGGCGGCACCCGGCGTGCTGCCCTACGCCATTCCCCGCATTCCGGTTTCGAACCAGGCCCGCGACACCGCCTTCGCAGCACTGCTGGCCCAGGCGCCCGAGAAAAGGGACCACCCGCGATGATCCGACGGTTCCTCAGGAGCGCCTTGCTTGCCTTCTGCCTGGCGCCGGCGCTGGCCCATGCGGCGGCAGCCATGGCGGGCCGGGTTGTCGACGGTGCCACCGGTGCGCCCATCGCCGGCGCCACGATCATCGTCGACGGCCACCTGGTGCCCGTGGACGAGATGGGACGCTTCGCTGTCGCCTCCCCCGGTCCGGTCTTCGCCCGCGCTCCCGGCTATCGGGCACGTACAATCACCCTGACGGCATCGCCGCCCACAGATGCCGTGCTGCGCCTGGAGCCGTTCACACCCAAGGCGCTCTATCTCACCGTCTACGGCATCGGCTCCAGTTCCTTGCGCGATCCCGCCCTGGCCTTGATGCGGGAGAAAGGCCTGAACGCCCTGGTGATCGACGTGAAGGGGGACAGGGGGCTGGTCCCCTTCCCCAGCGCAACCGCCATGACGGTGCCCGGCGCCCGCGCGATCACCACCATCCCCAACCCGGCGGAGCTGGTGGCGACGCTTCACGCGCAGGGGATCTACCTCATCGCCCGCATCGTCACCTTCAAGGACCCGCTGCTGGCGGCCAGCCGGCCCGACCTGGCGGTGAAGCGCGGCAATGGCGAGCTGTTCCGCGACCGGGAGAATCTCGCCTGGACCGACCCGCTGCAACAGGCGGTTCGCGACTACAACATCGGCATCGCCATCGAAGCGGCCCAGGCCGGCTTCGACGAGATCCAGTTCGACTATGTGCGCTTCCCGGACGCCAACCAGCGTCTGCGCTTCGCCGGGCCGACCACGGAAAAGGATCGGGTGGCAGCCATCGCCGGCTTCCTGGGGGAGGCTCGCCACCGCCTGCTGCCCTATAACGTCTATGTCGCGGCAGACATCTTCGGCTACGTCTGCTGGAACCTGGACGATACCGGTATCGGACAGCACCTGGAGGAGCTGGCGCCGCAGGTGGATTACCTGTCCCCCATGCTTTACCCGTCCGGCTTCCAGTTCGGCATTCCCGGATATCGCAATCCGGTCAGCCATTCCTATGAGATCGTGCGCCTCTCCCTGGAAAATGCGCTGTCGCGCCTGAACATATCGCCCAAGCGGTTCCGCCCCTGGCTGCAGGCCTTCAAGGACTACGCCTTTGATCGCCGGTCCTTCGGCGGTGGTGAGGTACGGTTGCAGACCAAGGCGGCCGAGGATGTGGGGGTGGACGGATGGATGCTGTGGAACCCGCGCAACGTTTACGGCGACCTGGGCGTGGAACAGCAGGCCGCGCGCTGAGGACCGGCATGTCCCTGTGGCTGCGTCGCCATCTCCTGCTGGGCTTGGCCCTGCTGGGGCTGGGCGTCACACCGGCGTTCGCCGCCCGGCCGGACATGGCCTCCCTGGCGTCCGCCATCGATACCGCCGTCCGGGAGGAGATGACCGCCGGCCATATCCCGGGGGCCGTGGTCCTGGTCGGCGACCGCGACGGCATCCTGTACCAAGGCGCCTGGGGGCTGCGCCGGGTGTTCCCGGACACGGCACCCATGACAGCCGACACCATCTTCGACCTGGCCTCGCTGACCAAGGTGCTGGTGACCACCACCGCCATCATGCAGCTGGTGGAACGGGGCAAGGTGCATCTGGAAGCGCCGGTTTCCCGCTATTGGCCGGCCTTCGCCGCCAACGGCAAGGCCGCCATCACCGTTGAGGCGTTGCTGACCCATACATCCGGCCTGCGCGCGGACCTGGACCGGGCGCGCCGCTGGGACGGCGCCGCCGAGGCGCGGGCCCTGCTGCTGGCGGAGGCGCCGGTCAGCCCCCCCGGAGAGCGCTTCCGCTACAGCGACATCAATTTCCTGGTCCTGGGTGAGGTGGTGCGGCGGGTCAGTGGCCTGCCGCTGGACCGGTACGCGGCCCGGCATATCTTCCGCCCCTTGGGCATGACGGACACGCGGTTCGTGCCTCCCGCCGCCTGGCGCCCCCGCATCGCCCCGACAGACGTTCAGGATGGGATGTTGCGATGGGGGAAGGTCAGCGACCCCGCCGCCTATCACATGGGGGGCGTGGCCGGACATGCCGGCGTCTTCGGTACGGCGGCGGACCTGGCCCGCTTCGCCCGCATGCTGCTGAACGGCGGCACGCTGGGGAAACGGCGCATGCTGAAGGCCAGCACCATCACCCGGATGGTTGAGCCCCATGTGTTGCCAGGGGGAACAACCAGGGGGTTGGGCTGGGACAGGACCTCCCCCTATGCCGGTGGGCAGGACACCGCGTTCGGTCCGGGTTCCTATGGACACACCGGCTATACCGGCACATCGCTGTGGGTGGACCCGAACCGCGGATGCTACCTCATCATCCTGACCAGCCGTCTGCATCCCGACGGGAAGGGCGACGCACGCCCCTTGCGGCGGCGCTTGGCCGAAGCGGTGGCCGCCGCCTGGGCTCCCCCGGTATTGACCGGCATTGATGTGCTGGCGGCCCAGGGCTTCGCCCCACTGCTGGGCAAGCGGGTGGCACTGCTGACCAATCAGACGGGCGTGGACCGGCAGGGCCACCGGACCGCCGACCTGCTGTCAGGCGCAGCGGGTGTGCACCTGGCGCTGCTGCTGAGCCCGGAACATGGGCCGGCGGGTGACCGCGAAGGCCGGGTCGCCTCGGGCACGGACGCGGCCACCGGTGTTCCCATCCTCAGCCTTTACGGCAGCAGTCGGCGCCCCCCACCGGAAGCGATGGCAGGCCTGGACGCGATCGTCATCGACATCCAGGACGCCGGCGCGCGCTTCTACACCTACGCCACCACCATGGCCTATGTCCTGGAGGCGGCGGCCGCGGCCCATGTTCCGGTCTATGTGCTGGACCGCCCCAACCCCATCACCGCCACCGCGGTGCAGGGGCCGGTGCTGGACGCGGACCGCCGGTCCTTCACCGGCTATTTCGCCCTGCCGGTCCGCCATGGCATGACCCTGGGGGAACTGGCTTCGCTGTTCAATGCCGAGAACAATATCGGCGCGGCGCTGACCGTCGTGCCTATGCAGGGCTACCGCCGTGACCGCTGGTATGACGAGACGGACCTCCACTGGATCAATCCATCGCCCAACCTCCGATCCGTGAACGAGGCCACCCTCTATCCCGGCGTGGCGCTCATCGAGGGCAGCGCCGTCAGCGTGGGGCGCGGCACAGCGACCCCATTCGAGGTGGTGGGCGCGCCGTGGATCGACGGACCGGCCCTGGCTGACGTGCTGCAGGCCAGGGCCATCCCCGGTATCCAGTTCGCGCCTGCGACCTTCACCCCGACGGCGGATCGCTACGCCGGCTTGCCGTGCCAAGGGGTGCGCCTGACGGTGACGGATCGCACGACCCTGGACAGTCCGCTGTTGGGTGTGGAACTGGCGGCAGCGCTCCACCGGCTCTACCCGCAGCGGTTCACCCTGGATGACACCCTGGGCCTGATCGGCTCCAAGGCCACGGTTGAGGCCATCCGTTCTGGCGTCGACCCCCGCGCCATCGCCGCCGGATGGGACGCGGACCTGGCGGCCTTCAAGGCGCTACGCGCCAAACATCTGCTCTACCCGTGAACAGCGGCGGCCTGATCCATCTCAAGGTGCGCGGCGCCGGACCATGGGAAGGTGCGAACCATCGGCGCACGCTGGACCCGACGCGCCGGCCGTAACCGGAAGGGTCATGCCGCACAGGAGGGAACCATGGATCTCTTCGACGCCCTGCATAACCGCCGGGCCGTCCGCGCCTACAGCGAATCCGGCGTCGCCGCCAACCAAATCCGTTCGGTCATCGAGGCGGCGGTGGACGCCCCAAGCGGCATGAACCGCCAGCCCTGGTCATTCATCGTGGTGATGGACCGCCCCCGGCTGCGCCTGTGGTCGGACCAGGCCAAAGCCTTTCTGCTGCGGTCCTTGGACGACCAGCCCGAGTTGAAGCCGATGGAAAGCCATCTTGCCGACCCGGCCTTCAACATCTTTTACGACGCGCCCGCCCTGATCGCGATTTGCGCCACGGTGCCGGATGCCATGGCCCAGCAGGACTGTTGCCTGGCGGCCGAGAACCTCATGCTCGCGGCCTACGGCCATGGCCTCGCGACCTGCTGGATCGGCTTGTCGCACGCTTGGCTGAACAGCGCCCACGGCAAGGACGCCTTGGCCCTGCCGCCGACCATGCCGGTCGTGGCGCCCATCATCATCGGCCACCCCAGGGATGGCGCCCCGGCGAAGCCGCCCCGTAATGCCGCCCACATTTCCTGGATTGGCGACTGAAGCCACCGCCGGAGAGCCATCATGCGCGCCTCCCTCACGGTCCTGTGCTGCCTCATCACCACCGCCTGCGCCGCCAGACAGGATAACCCAGAGGCGGTGCGACGGGGGAAGGAGCTAGCCATCACCTGGTGCTCGGAATGCCATAGGGTAGCGCCTGACCAGCCCACGGGCGCACGGCCCGGCCATATCATGCCACCGCCCATGAACGCCCCCAGCTTCATGAGCGTTGCCGCGCGGCCCGATGTGGACAGGCGCCATTTGAAGGGCTTCGCGTCCGACCTCCACCTGCCCATGCCGATCTATCACCTGACATCCGAACAGCAGGACGATCTGATCACCTACATCCTGTCGCTGAAGGAAGGGTGACGTCCAGCTGCCGGGGGCGAGAGGCACCAGGCCCGCCCCTACGCCCGAAGCCGCCGCCGGAAGGTATCGCCTTGTCAAAGAATTGCGGGGTCAAAGAGCCGCGGGGGACAGAAAGGCGCGAAACGCCGGGGATGCGTCGGCGCCGAACATGTGGGCCGGCGGTCCGCTGGACTCGACCCGCCCGTTCATCAAATGCACTACCCGGCTGGACACGTCCCGCGCGAACGCCATCTCGTGGGTCACGACGATCATGGTGCGCCCCTCCTCCGCCAGGGATCGCATCAGGGCCAGGACCTCGCGCACCCGTTCCGGATCGAGGGCGGAGGTCGGCTCATCGAACAGGACCAGCTTCGGGTTCGTCGCCAGGGCCCGGGCGATGGCCACCCGCTGCTGCTGCCCGCCGGAGAGCCGCTTGGGATAGGCGGCGTGAAAGCTGGCCATGCCCACCCGTTCCAGCAGCGACCGCGCGGTGGCCAAAACCTCCTCGCGGTCACGGCGATGGACGCGCAAGGGGGCCTCCATGACGTTCTGCAGCACCGTGAGGTGGGGCCAGAGATTGAAGCCTTGGAAGACCATGGCCGTCTGCGTCCGCAGGCGGGCGGCGGCACGGCTGTCGGAAACCTCCAGGCGGCCGTGGCGGTTGCGCGCCAGGGGCGCCTGCACGTCGCCGATGGCGATCTGCCCCTCGTCTGGAACCTCCAGCAGGTTGAGGCAGCGCAGGAAGGTGCTTTTGCCCGAGCCGCTGCCCCCCAGGATGGAGATGACCTCCCCCTCCCGCGCCTCCAGCGAAATGCCGGCCAGTACTTCCCTGTCGCCGAAGGACTTGCGGATGTTGGTGGCGGTCAGGACAGGGGGCGGCACGGTCATGACAGCGGCTCCAGGGTGGGCGGAATGGGTGCGAGCGGGGTGGGCGCGCGGTCGACGTCCAGCCGGCGCTCCAGCGCCGTCAGCAGGGTCGACAGGGTCGCGTTGATCAGCAGGTACAACGCCGCCGCCGCGCAGAACACGTCCAGGGTGCGGTAGCTGTGGGCGATGACCTGTTGCGCCACGCCGGTGATGTCCAGTACCGTGATGGTGCTGGCCAAGGAGGTCGACTTGGTCATCATGATGATTTCATTGGAATAGCTGGGCAGCGCGATGCGGATGAGCGACGGCGCGATCACCCGCCGCAACAGCATGAACCCGGTCATGCCGCAGGCGCGGCCGGCTTCGATCTCTCCACGCGGCACGGCGGCCAAGGCCCCGCGAAAGATTTCGGCGATATAGGCGGAGCAACAGCAGGTCATGGCCAGGCAGGTGCAGAAGACCGGGTCCCGGAACGCCGCCCAGAGGATGCCGTGGCGTATCCAGGGGACCATGGCGAACCCATAATAGATCATGAAGATCTGCAGGATCAGCGGCGTGCCCCGGAACAGGAAGGTCCAGGTCCGCTGGATCAGGCGCGGTAGCGGCGACCGCGCCACCGACATCGCCGTGAGGCCCGTGGCCAGCACCGTGGCGCAGACGCCGGAAACCGCCAGAATCAGCAGGGTCACGGGCACGGCGCGCACCAGCTGCGCGGTGACCGACCCGATGAACGTCAGATGCTCCTCCATCGCGCTCAGCCCCTGTCCCACCGGTTGGAATAGCGGCCGCCATAGTGGAAGGCCGTGCTGGAAAGGGTGGTGAGCACCAGGTAAAGCGCCATGGCCACGCCGAAGAACAGGAAGGGATGCCGGGTTGATCCGGCGGCCACCAGGCTGGTACGCATCAGCTCGCTCAGCCCGGTGACGGCGATAAGGGCGCTGTCCTTCAGGTTGAATTGCCAGACATTGCCCAGCGCGGGCAGGACGATGCGTGTCACCTGCGGCAGGACGATGCGGTGGAAGCACATGAGGTCGCCGAAGCCCATGGCCCGCGCCGCCTCGAACTGGCCCCGGGGAATGGCGCCGACCCCACCCCGGAAAATCTCGGCCTGATAGGCCGCCGACACGAGGCCGACCGACACGCTGCCGATCAGGAAGGGCGGCGGCAGACCCGGTGCCTCCCAGCCGAAGGTCTCCGACAGCGACAGGATCAGTGACGGTAGGCCGAAGTACAGCAGCAGGATGACCAGCAACTCCGGCACCCCGCGCAAGACCACGCCATAAACCAGCGCCGTGCGCCGCAGCCAGCGTGGTCCCTTCAGCCGCGCCCAGGCCAGCAGGACGCCCAGTACCGTGCCGATGGCCATGGAGGTGGCGGACACCGCCAGGGTGAGCAGGCAGCCCTTCAGCAGCAGGGGCGCCCAACCGTCCGGCCCAAAGCCGAGAAGCGTGAGGTCGTCCATCATGGTTGGGGGCTCCCGGCGGCGGCGCCCGGGTGGGCATCCAGGGTCGGGGTGGCGTCCGCCTTGAACCATTTCAGGCTGAGGCGCCGCACGGTGCCGTCCTCCACGGCGGAGCGGATGGCGGCGTTCAGGCGCTCCGCCAAGGCGGTGTCGTCCTTGCGCAGGCCGAAGCCTTCGCCGGCGCCAAGCTCGCCGCCGATCAGTTCCGGCCCGACCAGGACCAGGTCCTGCGCGTCCGGTGCCGCCAGCAGCGGCCGCAGGTAGGTGGTGTCATCCAGCGTGAGGTCGATACGGCCGCTCAACAGGTCCAGATCCCGTTCGCCCATGGTGCGATAGGATTTAACGGTGATGACATCGGCCAGGTATTTGTCCAGGAAGCCGTCGTAGGTGCTGGAAATGGCGACGCCCAGGGTCTTGCCGCGCAACTCCTCGCGCAGGGCCGCCAGCGCCTGGGTCTGGTGCTCGGGCGTGGGGTTGGCGTCCAGGTCCAGCACCAGGTCCCGGTTGGCCATGCGGGCCAAGGGGCTGTCCTTCTGGGTGACGAAGACGCCGGTGGTGACGGCGTACGGCAGGGAGAAGGCCAGCACCGCCTTGCGCGCCGGCGTGATCTGCAACGCGTCGGCGATGACGTCGATCTTGTGGGCCTGCAAGGCGCCGATCATGCCGTCCCAATCCTGGGCCACCAGCTGGCAGCGCAGGTTCGCCCGCTGGCAAAGGATTTGAAGCAGATCGGGCTCGAAACCGATCAGGGTGCCGTCGGGCCGGGTGATGTTCCAGGGCGGGAAGGCTCCCTCCGTCCCGATCACGACGGTCCGAGGGGGTAGGTCGGCCGCCCGCGCGCCGCCTAGAGACAGTAGGACGGCCAGCCCGAGAACGGCGCCGCGCAGGGTTTTGCTCATGGCCGCTCCGCCAACGGGACGATCTCGATCCACCAGCACACCGCCGTCGCCCGGACGGTGATGGACGCTGCCGTCCCAGCATCGACGAGGAGGGCGTCAAGCGGCCCCAGGGTATGGGCTTCGTCGCCGTGCATCACCTGCGCCGTCCCGGTCGCCACCAGCAGGTGGGTGGCGGCCGGGGTCAGCGGCAGGGTAACGGTGCCGGGGGGCAGCTGGCGCTGCGTGCCGCGCATCCGGCCACGGCGCACCATCAGGTTCAGGTCGGTGACGGGCCCGCCGTCCGGCGTTCCCGATACCGGCACATCGCCGGGAAACGCGTGGGCTGCTATTTCCGGTGTCACCAGGACGGGGGCCGTGCCGCCGCCGAAGTCCAGCAGCAGGCGGCCTTCCAGCACCGCCAGCACGCGGTCGATGCCCGGGAAGTGGGAAAAGGGCCCCGCCCCCCGCACGTCCGCGATGCTGACGCGCCAGAGGATGTCGCCCGCGCCATCGTCCTGGCGGGCGACCTCGCGCGTGACGCCGCCCCCGTTCTTCCAGGCCTGAGCGGGCCGTGAGGCCGAGGGAAGCAGGCGGACACCCCTCATCCCAGGATACCGGGCAGGTCAAGGCCCATGGTGCGGGCGCAGTCGCGGGCGATGTCGTAGCCGGCGTCGGCATGGCGCATCACGCCGGTGGCCGGGTCATTCCACAGGACGCGCTCCAGCCGCTTGGCGGCTTCGGGGGTGCCATCGGCGACGATGACCATGCCGCTATGCTGGGAATAGCCCATGCCCACGCCGCCACCATGGTGCAGCGATACCCAGGTGGCGCCCGACGCGGTGTTCAGCAACGCGTTCAGCAGCGGCCAGTCGGACACGGCGTCGCTGCCGTCCCGCATGGCTTCCGTCTCGCGGTTGGGGCTGGCGACGCTGCCGCTGTCCAGATGGTCGCGGCCGATCACCACGGGGGCCTTCAGCTCGCCCCTGGCCACCATCTCATTGAAGGCCAGTCCCAGGCGGTGGCGGTCCCCCAGCCCAACCCAGCAGATGCGGGCCGGCAGGCCCTGGAACCGGATCCTCTCCCGCGCCATGTCCAGCCAATTGTGCAGGTGCCGGTTGTCCGGCAGCAGTTCCTTCACCTTGGCGTCGGTCTTGTAGATGTCCTCGGGATCGCCGGACAGGGCCGCCCAGCGGAAGGGGCCGATGCCACGGCAGAACAGCGGGCGGATGTAGGCGGGCACGAAGCCGGGGAAGTCGAAGGCGTTGGCAACCCCCTCGTCCTTCGCCACTTGGCGGATGTTGTTGCCATAGTCGACGGTGGGCACACCCGCCGCCTGGAAGTCCAGCATGGCCTGGACGTGCACCGCCATGCTGGCGCGCGCGGCGGCGGCCACGGCCTGCGGCTCGCGTTCCCGCCGCTCGACCCACTCGGCCACCGTCCAACCCACCGGCAGATAGCCGTTGACGGGATCGTGGGCCGAGGTCTGGTCGGTCAGCAAATCCGGACGGATGCCGCGCCGGACCATCTCGGGCAGGAGTTCGGCGGCATTGCCCAGCAGGCCGACCGACACCGCCTTCTTCTCGGCACAGCTGCGTTCGATGATGGCCATCGCCTCATCGATGGTTTCGGCGGCATGATCCAAATAGCCGGTCCTCAGGCGCATCTCGATGCGGCTGCGCTGGCATTCGATGGCCAGGCAGGAGGCGCCGGCCATGACGGCGGCCAGCGGCTGCGCCCCGCCCATCCCGCCCAGGCCGGCGGTCAGCAGCCAGCGGCCCGACAGGTCGCCACCATAATGCTGGCGGCCCATCTCGACAAAGGTCTCATAGGTGCCTTGGACGATGCCCTGGGACCCGATGTAGATCCAGGAACCGGCCGTCATCTGGCCGTACATAGCCAGGCCCTTGCGGTCCAGCTCGTGAAAATGCTCCCAATTGGCCCATTTCGGGACCAGATTGCTGTTGGCGATCAGGACGCGCGGGGCGTCGGGATGGGTGCGGAAGACACCCACCGGCTTGCCGGACTGGACCAGCAGGGTCTGGTCGGCCTCCAGCCGCGTCAACGCCTCCACGATCCGATCGTAGCTCTGCCAGTCGCGAGCGGCGCGGCCGATGCCGCCGTAGACCACCAGCTCCTCCGGGCGCTCCGCCACGTCGGGGTGCAGGTTGTTCATCAGCATGCGCAGCGCCGCCTCGGTCAGCCAGCTTTTGGCGGTGCGTTCCGTGCCGGTGGCGGGGCGGATGACGCGGGTGTTGTCGATGCGGCTCATAGGGTCCTTCCCAGGCTGGTGGCGAAGGCGAGGCAGTCGTCCAGGATACCGGTCAGGACCGTGACGAGAGGCCTCGCGTAAGCGGGGTCGAAAGGGGGCGGCCAAGTGTCGGGGCCAGGCTCGTCCGGCTCGGCGAGATAGCCCCGGATGGCCAGTTCCATCTGAATGGCGTGGATGCCCTCGGCGGGGCGGCCATAGTGGCGCGTCGTCCAACCGCCTTTGAACCGGCCGTTCAGCACGTGGCTGTGGCCGCTGGCGGCGCAGCGGTCGTGGACGGCGGTGGCCAGCGCCCCGTCGCAGGTGGCGCCACCGTTGGTACCGATGTTGAACTGCGGCAGGGGGCCGTCGAACAGGCGCGGGATGACGCTGCGGATGGAATGGGCGTCATACAGGACGACGGCGCCATGGTTCCGCCGCAGCCGCGCCAGCTCCGCCCGGATGGCGTCGTGGTAGGGATCGAAATAAGCTGTCCGCCGCGCGGCGATGTCGGCGGCATCGGGCGTGGCCCCGGCGTAAAGCGGCTCACCGTCGAAGGTGGTGACGGGGCAGAGGTCGGTTGTCGCCTGGCCGGGATAGAGCGATGCGCCGGAGGGGTCGCGGTTGACGTCGATGACGCTGCGCGACAGCCGCGTCCGGATGGTGGTGGCGCCCATGTCCGCCGCGAAGGCGTACAGCCGATCGATCCACCAGTCGGCGTCCTTGCGCGCCAGCCAGGGCGACGCGAAGCGGCCCAGCAGCCCATCCGGTATGTCGGTGCCGGTATGGGGAAAGGTCACGACCAGGGGCGCGGCGCCGCGGTGGATTTCCAGCCAGTCTGTCATCTCAGTTTCCCCGCCAGACACGCGCGTGCAGGGGGGTGAACCCCATGCGATAGACCAGATCCGCCGGCCGCTCGATATCCCAGATCGCCAGGTCGCAGGACTTGCCCGCCTCCAGCGTGCCTATCTCATGGTGCAGCCCCAAGGCGCGGGCGGCGTTGCGGGTGACGCCGGCAATGCACTCATCGACCGTCATGCGGAACAGGGTGGCCCCCATGTTCATGACCAGCAGCAGCGAGGTCAGGGGCGACGTACCCGGGTTGCAATCCGTGGCCAGGGCCATGGGCACGCCGGCCGCGCGGAAGGCGTCCACGGGCGGCAGCTTGGTTTCCCGCACGAAATAGAAGGCGCCGGGCAGCAACGTCGCCACGGTGCCGGCCGCAGCCATGGCCGCGACACCATCGGCGTCGGTATGTTCCAGATGATCGGCCGACAGGGCACCATGCCGGGCCGCCAGCGCGGCGCCGGACAGGTTGGACAACTGGTCGGCATGCAGTTTGATCGGCAGGCCATGGGCGGCGGCGGCGGCGAACATCCGCGCCGTCTGATCCGGCGTGAAGCCGATGCCCTCGCAGAACGCGTCGACGGCGTCGGCCAGCCCCTCCCCCGCCGCCGCCGGCAGCACGGTGTCGCACAGGAAGTCGATATAGCCGTCGGCGTCACCGCTGAATTCAGGCGGCAGCGCGTGGGCGCCCAGGAAGGTGGTGGTGATCCGGACCGGCCGCGCCTGCCCCAGCCGGCGCGCGGCGCGCAGCATGTGCAGCTCAGCCTCCAGAGTCAGTCCGTATCCTGACTTGACCTCCACCGTCGTCGCCCCTTCCGCCATCAGGGCGTCCAGCCGAGGCAGCGCGCTGGCCGTCAGCGCCGCCACGTCGGCGTCGCGCGTGGCACGCATGGTGGAAAGGATGCCGCCGCCAGCCCGGGCGATCTCCTCATAAGAGGCGCCGGCCAGCCGCAGTTCGAACTCATGCGCCCGGCTTCCGCCATGGACCAGATGCGTGTGACAATCGATCAGGCCGGGGGTGATCCAACGGCCGGCGCAATCCACCACCACGCCGGCGTCGAAAGCGGGCGCGTCGGCAGCGGGGCCGGCATAGACGATCAGGCCGTCGCGCATGGCAACGACGCCATCGCGAACGATCCCCAGCCCAGGCTCAGCCCCGGCAAGCGTCGCCAAATGGGCGTTTTTCCACAGCTTGTCGCAACGCATGCCCGTTCTCCCGGCGGCTCAGGTCCGCCTCAATGGTTGCGTTCGCACCTTAGAATGTATAGACATATGGCGCAACAGGAGAATGCACCATGGGCACTGACGGCGGTTCGGACGGGGCTTTCCACTTCCAGCAGGCCCTGCTTCCCGAGGGTTGGGCGGACAATGTGCGGCTGACGGTCCGGGATGGCGTCATCGCCACCCTGGAACGGAACGCGACCCCCCAGGCCGGTGATGAACGGCAGCCGGTGGCGGTGCCGGGCCTGCCCAACCTGCACAGCCATGCCTTCCAGCGCGGCATGGCCGGCCTGGCGGAGGTGCGGGGGCCGGCGGGCGACAGCTTCTGGACCTGGCGCGACGTCATGTACCGCTTCGTCGATCGCCTTTCACCCGATGACCTGCACGCCATCGCGGCCTTGGCCTACATGGAAATGCTGGAGGCCGGGTTCACCCGCGTCGGGGAATTCCATTACCTTCATCATGATCGGGACGGCGGCCGGTTCGCCGACCCGGCGGAGATGAGCGCCGCCATCGTCGCGGCGGCGGATGAGACCGGCATCGCCCTGACCCATCTGCCCGTGTTCTACGCGCATTCCGGTTTTGGCGGGGCGGCACCGGGACACGGACAGCGCCGCTTCCTGCACGACCTGGACGGCTTCGCCCGCCTGCTGGACGCGGCGCGGACCAAGGCGCGTGCCCTGCCCGATGCGGTCGTCGGCGTGGCGCCGCACAGCCTGCGCGCGGTGACGCCCGAGGAATTGACCGAGGTGGCCGGCCTGGCCGGCGCCGCCCCCGTGCACATCCACGTCGCCGAGCAGGTGAAAGAGGTCGAGGACTGCGTGGCCTGGGGCGGGGGCCGGCCGGTGGAATGGCTGCTGGCCAACGTGGCCGTGGACGCCCGATGGTGCCTGGTGCATGCCACCCACGTGACCCCGGCGGAGGTCGCGGACATGGCGGCGCGCGGCGCAGTGGTCGGCCTCTGCCCCATCACGGAGGCCAACCTGGGCGACGGCATCTTCCCAGCCCCCGCCTATCTGTCCGCCGGTGGCCGGTTCGGCGTCGGATCGGACTCGAACGTCCTGATCGACGCGACCGAGGAACTGCGCCTGTTGGAATACGGCCAGCGCCTGGCGGGCCGCAGCCGCAACGTGATGGCGCGGGCGCCGGGACGATCGACGGGCCAGGATCTGATGGAGGGCGCGCTGGCGGGTGGCGCCGCCGCCCTGGGCGCGCCATCCGCCATCGCGGTCGGCCATGCGGCGGACCTGGTCAGCCTCGACACCCAACATCCGTCGCTGCACGGCCGTCGGGGCCCGGCGCTGCTGGACGCCCTGATCTTCGCCGCCGGCCGGACGGCCATTGACGGGGTCTGGCGCCGGGGCAAGCAGGTGGTTAATACTGGCCGGCACCAGCGGCGGGACGCCATTGTCACCCGTTACCGCCAAGTCCTCGAAAGATTGACCCAGTGACGCTTTCCCTGCATGAGCGCATTCGAACGGACATAGAATCGGCCATCCTGTCGGGAAAGCTGGCGCCGGAAGACCGGCTCCCCGTCGAGCATGAGCTGATGCAGACCTATCAATGCTCGCGCATGACGGTCAACAAGGCGCTGTCCGCCTTGGCCGCGGCGGGTCTCATCGAGCGGCGCAAGGGCGCCGGCTCCTTCGTGGGCCGCCCGCATGCCCATTCCATGATCCTGGACGTTCCGGACCTACCGGTCGAGGTGGCCAAACGCGGCCATGTCTACGGCTATCAGCTGCTGGTGCGGAAGCTGCGGGCGGCGGCTCGGGGAAACGCCGAGGAGGAGTTGCTGGCCGGCGGTCGCCGGCTGTTGCAGTTGGACGGCCTGCATTCCGCCGACGGCGCGCCCCTGGCGGTGGAACGCCGCCTGGTCAGCCTGGCCGCCGTGCCGGCGATCGCGGAGGCGGACCTTGAGAAGGAACCGCCAGGAACCTGGCTGCTGCGGCATGTGCCGTGGACGGAGGCGGAAACCCGCATTTCCGCCGTCCCCGCGGATGCGGAGATCGCGCGTCTTCTCAAGACGCCGGTCGGCACGGCCTGCCTGTTGGTGGAACGGCAGACCTGGCGCAGTTCGGAACGGATCACGGCCGTGCGCCAATATTTCCTGGGCACGGCCTATCATCTGGTCGCCCGGTTCGGCAGCAGCCGTCCGTGACGGCCTGCGGCCCCGAAGGACCGCAGGCCGGACGGGACATCAGAACTTCTGCCCGAACTTGACACCGAACAGTCGCGGCTTCGTCGGATAGATGCGCGCGTACTGGCCGGAGATTTCAGGGGCGGAGAAGGTGTTGCGGGTCAGCCCCCCACGGTCGTCGAACAGGTTCTGGACATAGAACTCGGCGCTGGTGTTGCCGATCTTGCCGCCCATCGAAATGTCCACGGTGGTGAAGCCCGGACTGTCGCCGACGAGCTCGTCCGCCGTGGTGCCCAGGAAGCTGCGCGTGCTGGTCTGGTGGTTCAGGGATCCCTGGACGAAGCTGTCCGCCTCCCCCAACAGGAATTCATAGCGGGCCGTGGTGTTGAACTTGATCCGGGGCTGCACCGGCAACCGCGTGCCCTTCGGCGCCGCGATGATGCCGGAGGCGCAATCCGGGTTGCTGTTGGCGCCGATGGCGCAGAAGTCGGTCGCCAAACGGGCATCGTTGAACGCACCCGATGCCGACAGGGTCAGGCTGCGGGTGACGGCCCAGGTGATGTCCGTCTCGACGCCGTACACCCGGGCGTCGCCGGCATTGTAGATGTTGGTCACGCTGCCGGAGTTGAGCGCCACCAGGGCGTACTGCAGGTTGTTCCATTCCTCGTAATAGACGGCGCCGTTGAAGCGTAGCTTCTGATCGAACCACGACGTCTTCCATCCCAGCTCGTAATTGTCCAGCGTATCCGATCCGTAGGGTTCGACGCCCGCGCGGCGATTGTTACCGCCGGGGCGGTAGCCGGTGGAATATGTCGCATAGACCATGCGATCCGGATCGATCTGCCAGGTCACGTTCAGTTTGTGGGTCTCGCCCGAGTCATTGAATTTCTTGTTGAGGTAGGAACAGCTGTTGAGCGACGGGAAGGGGGTCACGCAGCCGGCCTTCGCCGCGTCGCTGGCGAAGCCTGAGAAGCCGGTTAGCGTGTTGTCGGCGATGAATCCGCGCACGCCGCCGGTCAGGGTGACGCTGGGCAGGATATCGTAGGAGGCCTGGCTGAACACCGCGTAGTCGCGGTCGACGATATGCACGTTGGTGAGGAAGATGTCGTCTTCATACACGGGCGATCCCTGTTGGGACGACCCGTAACCCGGCGCGTAATAGTTCGCCTGGGACTGGTTGGTCTGCTCTTGATAGAACAGGCCGGCGGTAACCCGCCAGCGGTTGGTTGAGGGCGAGCTGAAGCGCAGTTCGTGACTTTGCTTGGTCAGATCCTGGTGCCCATAATAATATTGGGTGGGGTCGATCTGCTTCCCCATCGAATTCGTGAAATACCCATAGTTGGGATAGGCGTCGTAGGCGACGGTGTAGTAGCTGTAGTCGGCGTGGGTGTCGATCGACCGCTGCATATAGCCGCCGGAATAGAGCACATCCCAATCCCAGACCTTGCCCTCGACCGTCAGGGCCGCCTGGTACCACTTGTCGATGTTGCGTTCCGGCGCATAGTCGTGGACCTGCAGGTCACCGGCCTTGGGGTCGTAAAGGAAGGAACCGTTGGACCGCTGATGCTGGGCGATGACCTGGGGGGTAACGGTCCAGTCGTCGTCCAGGTCGATGCCCAGGGCGACGCGGCCGCCATAGGTGTCGACGTCGTTGAAGTTCTTTTTGACGAACTTCGAGTTGTCCACGGTGATGGGGCTGTTGACCACCGTGCCGTCGTCCAGGGTATGGGGGCTCTGGTAGGTGCGCTGGTGGTAGGTGTTGTCGATATAGCCGCCGTCATGCTCGTCAAAGCCGACGATGCGCACCGCCGCCCTGTTGCTGAGGGGGATGTTGACGAAACCCTCGATGGTGCCGCCCAGGCTGCCCTTGTCGAAGCGGGTGCCCTGCACGTCATAGCCCGCGGAGAATTTGGACGTGTCCGGCTTGTTGGTGATGATGCGCAGGGTGCCGGAGAGGGAACTGGCGCCGTAGAGCGTGCCTTGCGGCCCGGACAGCGCCTCGACCCGGGCAACGTCATAGATATGGACGTCCAGCAGGGAGCCGATGGTGGTGACCGGTATTTCGTCCAGGTAGAAGCCGCTGGTGGGCAGCGCGCCGAACGGCAGGCCGTCGCCGCCGGACGAGATGCCGCGGAAGAACAGCTGGCTCTGGCCTGGCCCGAAAGACTGGAAAGACACGCTGGGCAGCTGCTTGGCGTAGTCGTCGAAGGACTGAACCTGGTGCTGCTCCAGCGTGGCCGTGCCCAGGGCCTGCAGGCTGATGGGCACGTTCTGGAGGTTCTCGCTGCGCTTCTGCGCCGTCACCACGATTTCCATCAGGCCTTCGTTCGCCGCAGAATCCGGGGTCGCCGGTGCGGCGGGCGTGGTGTCGGCGGCGATGGCGGACTGCATTCCCCATATCGGCGCAAGCGCCGTGGAGGCCAGAAGCAGGACCAGCCTGCCGGCCCGCTTGGTCTTAACTCGCATTATGATCGCCCTTTCCCATGAAGTTCCGCTTCTGTCCCTGTTCTTGTGGGTCTTCCGCCCTTAGGTATTTTTGTTGTTTTACTTTATATTGACTCACACAACTACAACTCAACTTCCGGATAGGTGTGCAGCACGGTCCCCAGCGCCGCTTTCAGCGGCGCCAGCCAGGGCTCGAAACGCCGCCAATGGTCCAGCCCCTCGGTGAAGATGGGCTGGCGGACCTGCTCCGAACTGGGGGTGCGCACGGTGCGCCGGTTGTCCCAAAAGGCCAGGCAGCCGTCCTCGAACGGCAGGCCCAGATGCTCCAACAGCGCGTGGACCTCGTTTTCGGTGTCTGCCACCAGCCGTTCATAGACGACACGGTGCACGCTGCCGGGGGCCGCCCGGTCCACATGGGCCATGAGCGTTGCGTAGTCCGCGTAGTAACGCCCCAGTTCCATCAGGTCGTACGTGAAGGCCTGGCCGCGCGCGAAATGCTGCTTGTAGGCGGACCACCCGACACCCAGGGGATGCCGGCGGACATCGACGATCCGCGCCTTGGGCAGGATGGCGCGGATCAGCGCCACATGCATCCAGTTGTTCGGCATCTTGTCGATGAAGAAGGGTTTCGCCTCGTGCCGGTGCACCCGCGTCCGCGCGATGTATTCGGCGCCCAACGCCTGCAAGGCGTCGGGGGGCAGGTCATCCAGGCATTCCGGATACCGCCCGGCGGCAGCCCCCTTGCCGGGTGCTGCCAGCCGTGCGGCGATCGCCATCATGTCGGGCAGTTCGCTGGTGCCCTCGACCATGCTGTGGCTCGCCAGGATCTGCTCCACCAGGGTGGAACCCGAACGGGGCAGGCCGACGACGAAGATGGGGTCGGGCGCCAGGCAGCCACCGCGCGCCCGGTCCAGGAAGCCCCTGTCGACCATGGCGGCGATGCGGGCGCATTGGTCGTGCGTCTCATCCGGGTCGTAGCCCAGCTGGGCCCGGCGCAGGCGGTTGCCCTCGGCATAGGCCTGGAAGGCGGCCGCGTCGTCACCTCCCGCATCCTCAAGCGCCTTGCCCAGCGCGAAATGCAGGTGCAACCGGTTCTCGTCATCCGCCGTGGCCCGCAAGCCGCGCTCCATGGCCGCCCTGTCGTCCACGGAAAAGCGGAAGGTCTTGAGGTTGGCCAGGCTCCACCACGCCTCGCCCAGCGTGGGCTGCTGCTCAAGGGCGGTGCGATAGGCGGCGATGGCGTCGTCCACCCGGCCGATCGCCTTCAGGACATGGCCGTAGCTCATCCAGCCCTTGGCCTGCTGCGGGTGGCGGGCCAGAACGTGGGCGTACACGGCGGCGGCGGCCTCCTGGTCGCCGATGCGGACCAGCAGCGAGGCCTTGAGCATCAGCACCGACGGATTGTCCGGCTCAGCCGCCAGCAGATGCTCCACCTCGGCAAGGGCGTCGGCCGGCCGGTTGTGCCGTTGCAGCGTGCGGGCCAGCAACTCGCGGGCCGCGGTGAAGGCGGGCGCCAGTTCCAACGCGCGCCGCAGCAGGGTGATGGCATCGTCGTACCGGCCCAGGCGCACGGCCAGCTCCGCCATCATGCGGATGGCCGCTACGTCGGTGGGCTGGGCGCGCAACCGGTCCCGCAGTGCCCGCTCCGCCACGTTCAACCGGCCCTCGATCATGGCCATGGCGGCCTGGGCCAGGACGGGATCGCGGGTGGACGCCTTCACGCCGGCCAGGTGGGCCCGTTCCGCCTCCTCATGCTCGCCGGCGAGAGCCAGCGTGTCGGCCAGCGCCCGCCAGGCGGCGGCCAGGTCGGGGCTGAGAGCGCCGGCGCGACGCATTTCAATCAGGGCATCCGGAAGCTGGCCCAGGTCGCGCAGCGTCAGGCCCAGTTCCAGGGCCGTGGCGGCCGATTTCGGCTCCGCCGCGGCCAAGTGGCGGAGAACCTCCGCCGCCGCCTGGATGTCCCCCGCCAGCCTGAGGGCGCGGCCTTGGATCAGCCGCGCGCGCGGGTGGCCGGGCGCCGCGTCGAGCACTTCCGCGACCTGCGCGATGGCCAGGGCCGGGGCGCGATCAACCAGCGCGGCCGCGCGGTCCAGGGCCGCATCGATGGAAACCAGGGGCGGCGCGGCGCCGTTCATGCGGCCCTCGCCTGCGGACCGGGATGGGAGGGATATGCAAGGTCCGACATGGGATGCCAACTCCTGCTTCGTCTGGGATGGCCCATTTGTCCCAGCTGGGCCCGGTTCCGTTGCCGATGTCGCCTGTTCACGCATATTGTCTATACATTCCCGCTTCGATTTAGTCTATACATAATTGCCAGATCGCGCTGCCCGCCGCATGAATCTTGCGACTTATGGACCTGAGGAGCAAACAATGACGCCATCCGTCCTGCTGAATGGTCCCCTGACCTGGCGCGACCTCAGCGCCGTCGCCCGGGGCAGCGAGCTGGTGCTGTCCCCGGACGCCTGGGCCCGCATCGGGAACGCCCATGCCGTGGTCGAGGCCATTGTGGCGCAGGGCATCCGGGCTTATGGCGTGAACACGGGGGTCGGCGCGCTGGTGAGCACGGTGGTGGATCGCGCCAAACAGCGCGACCTGTCCCGCAACCTGGTCATGAGCCATGCCTGTGGCATGGGACAGCCCCTGGAGACGGCCGCCGTGCGGGGCATCATCGCCGCCCAGATCAACAATTTCGCGCATGGCCGCTCCGGTGTGCGGCCCGACCTGGTGCAAGGCCTACTGACACTGCTGGCCCGGGGCTGCATACCGGAAGTGCCGTCACGCGGGTCGGTGGGCTATCTGACCCACATGGCCCATATCGGCCTGGTCCTCATTGGCGCCGGCTCGGCCTATATGGGCGACCGCCGCCTGTCGGGGCGGGAGGCGCTGGACACCATCGGCATGTCCCCCTTGGTGCTCGATTCCAAGGAAGGGCTGAGCCTGGTGAATGGCTCGCCCTGCGCCACCGGCCTGGGCGGCTATGCGCTATCACGGATTGAGCGGCTGCTGGCCGCGGCGGACGCCGTGGCGGCGCTGACGCTGGAGGCGCTGGGCGCCCAGATGTCGGCGTATGAGGCCCAGGTGCTGCAGGTACGGATGTCGAATGGGCTGCACCGCACGGGCGCCGCCCTGCGGAATTACCTGGCGGGCAGCCGCCGCCTGGAGCGCGCCGCGGGGACCCGTTTGCAGGACGCGCTCAGCCTGCGGGCCGTGCCGCATGTGCATGGTGCCGCCCGGGACGCCTTCGACGGCGCCTGTGCCGTGATCGACCGGGAACTGCAATCCGTCACGGACAACCCCATCGTCTCCGGCACGCCGGCGGCACCGGTCGTCGAGTCCGAGGCGCACGCCGTGGCCCCCGCGCTGGCCATCGCCCTGGACTCGTTGGCCATCGCCATCGCGCATCTCGGCGCCATCTCCGAACGTCATACCGACCGGCTGGTCAATCCGCTGGTCAGCGGCCTTCCCCCTTTCCTGGCCAGCGATCCCGGCGCCACCACCGGCTTCATGATCGCGCAGTACACCGCGTCAGCGCTGGTGGCGGACAACCGCCGCCTGTGCGCGCCCGCCAGCCTCGACGGCGGCATCAACTCCGCGCTGCAGGAGGATTACCTGGCCCATCCCACGGCGGCGGCCACCAAACTGCTGGCCGTCATCGACAACACTGAATACATCCTGGGAATTGAACTGCTGGCGGCGACCGAGGCGCATGACCTGGCGGTTGATCCGGCGGACCGCGCGCCCGGCACCGCCGCCATCCACGATCATGTGCGCGCCTGCGTCGGCCGTTATCGCGATGATCGGCCGTTGGCCGATCACCTCAATATCGGCGCCGACATCATCCGAAATGGCCTGCCGGCGTGAATGGGCACCTAGCGCGGCACCGCCATCACCCTGTCGCCGCCCATGCCGGCGTTGGCCAGTTCCCGTTCCGCCTGGGTGAAACCATAGGCCGGCACGATCTCGTCGCTGCGGTCGGAGATGCCGTCCCAATTGGCCACCACCTTCTCGCCCGCGCCAGCGCCCGCCCCGATATAGCGGCCAGCCGTCAGGGTGACGCTGGCCGTGGCGAAATGGCCGGCACCCGCGCAGAGGATGGCGCGGGTGGGCGCGTCCTCACCCGCCAGCGCCAGAAGGCCGGGGCTGACCAGGCTGGGCGCCAGCAGATCCAGGCTGTTCTCCGACAGCACGCCGTGGGTCATCTGCGTCGCCGCCGTCGGGGCCAGGCAATTGATCCGGATGCCGTATTTCTCACCCTCGATGGCCAGGGTCTGCATCAGCCCCACCAGCGCCATCTTGGCCGCACCGTAATTGGCCTGGCCGAAATTGCCATAGAGGCCGGATGACGACGTGGTCATGACGATGCGGCCATAGCGCTGCTCCCGCATGATGTCCCACACCGCCTTGGCGCAGATGAACGCCCCGGTCAGGTGCACATCCACCACCAGGCGGAAATCATCCAGGTTCATCTTGGCGAAGCTCTTGTCGCGCAGGATGCCGGCATTGTTCACCAGGACGTCGACGCGGCCCCAGGTATCCATGACCCGCGCCACCATGGCCGCCACCCCCGCCTCGTCCGTCACCGACGCGGCGATGGCGATGGCTTGGCCCCCCTGCGCGGCAATCTCCGCCGCCACCGCGTCGGCGGCAGCCTGTGCCAGGTCATTCACGACCACCCGCGCGCCCTGCCCCGCCAGGTACAGGGCATGGGCGCGCCCCAGGCCCCCACCGGCCCCGGTGATGATAGCGACCCGCCCCTCCAGCGACATGCGTTCCCCCTTCGCCATTTCGTTCTCCCATATTTGCATTTTCATCTAACTCTCTGGTGAGTGAATAAAATGATGGCGGTCTGCTTCAACGCGGCCCAGGCCCTCAGGACTCCTGTCGCCGCTGCCTGCAGACCTCCAGGAAGCCGGCGGCCATGAACGAGGCCATGCGCGCCTTGACCGCCGCGAAATCGTCAGACTTGCACAAGCCCCCCGACAGCTTGTCGATGCGCCCCGTGCGCGCCAGCGTCAGCAACAGGGCGCCGGTGACGAAGTGATAGCCCCAGAAGATGTCTTCCTCCGGACTGTCCGGCAGGGCCTTCTTCAACAGACCGATCAGGCGCAGCACAACAGGGTCGAAGTGCTGGTCCATCAGCTCCGCCCCCCATTCCGGGGTGTTGGCCACCTGCGCGCCCAGGGCGGCATAGTTCTTCCAGCCATCGCCCCCCTTGATGTACAGGTCCAGGTCGGTGTCGAGGAAAGCGTGCAGCGCGCCCTCCACCGTGGGCTTGCCGCCGGTGGCCGCATCATATTCGTCCAGCGCCTTCATGCGTCGGGTGCTGGTGACCTCCGCGCGACGGGCAAAGACCGCATCGAACAACTTCTTCTTGTCTTCGAAGTAATAGTTCAACAGCGTATGATGCACGCCGACGCGCTTGGCCACATCCTTCAACGTGACGCCGTAGAGCCCATGCTTGGAGAAAAGATACTCGGCCTCATCGAGGATCTGCTCCATCATCTCGGCGCGCTGCTCGGCCTTGGTCGAGCGCCGACGCGGTTTCACCTGTTCACTCACCACGCAATCTTCCGTCCTGACGTGTGCCCCGGATGGCACGCGCGCCACCCGTTCCTTCAATCAGCCTCCATATTGGGCACGCAGCCGGATTTTGTCGATCTTGCCGGTCGAGGCCTGGGGCATGCTGTCCACGCGGATGACCGCGTCGGGTATCCACCAGGCCGCGACCCGGCCCCGCAGGGACGCCAGCAGCGCCCCATCGCTGATATCGTCGCAGGTTTCCACCAGCAGAATGGGGCGTTCGCCCCATTTGGGGTCCGGCCGGCCGATGACGGCGGCCAGTGACACCTGCGGCAGCGCGCCGACGATGGCCTCGATCTCCGCCGGGTTGATCCATTCGCCGCCGGACTTGATCAAATCCTTGGCCCGGCCGGTGATCATGAGATTGCCATTGGCGTCGATGCGCGCCAGGTCGCCGGTGGGGAACCAGCCGTCGGCATCGGTGGCAGGCGCGTCGTGGCCGAAATAACGGGCGATGACGGCGGAGCCGCGGACGCGCAGATGCCCTTCAACCTCGCGCTGCTCCGGCAACGGCCGGCCCTCGGCATCGGTCAACAGCAGGTCCACGCCCACGGCGGGCCGGCCCGCCAGGGTGGCCGACCGCCCGGGGTCGTGCGCCGGCGTCACCGTGCCGGTGGGCGACATCTCCGTCATGCCCCAGCTGGTCTGCACAGCCACCCCCAGGCGCCGCTCGATCCGGTCCATGAGAGCGGGCGCCAGGGGAGAACCGCCCATGAGGATGCGCTTCAGCGTGGGCAACTCGCCGCCCACCGCCTCCAGATGTTCCACCAGGCCCAGCCAGACGGTGGGCACGCCCACGCCGACGGTCACGCCTTCCGCCAGGATCAGCCGGGCCAGGCTGGCGCCGTCGGCATGGCGGCCGGGCAGCACCAGCTTCGCCCCCACCGCCGGCGCCGCGAAAGGCAGGCCCCAGGCGTTGGCGTGGAACATCGGCACCACCGCCAGCACGCTGTCGCTGCCGGAAATGGCCATGACGTCGGTCTGCAGCACCCGCAAGGTGTGCAGGAAGCTGGAGCGGTGGGTGTACATCACCCCCTTCGGCGCGCCGGTGGTGCCGGAGGTGAAGCAAAGGCCCGATGGTGCCGTCTCCGCGAAGTCGCCCCAGGTGACGTCATGCCGCGGCTCGGCGATGAGCGGTTCCAGCACCGAGACTGGCGGTCCGTCGGATGGCCCGCCCGCCCCCTCGGCGTCCCCATCGATGACCAGGAGGCGTTCCAGGCCCGGCACGCCCTGCTGGATCTGGCGCGCCAGGGGCAACAGGTCGGCGCTGGCGACCAGCAGCCGCGCACCGGACTGCGTCAGCATGGCGGCCAGCTGTTCCGCCGTCAGGCGGGGGTTCAGCGTGTGGCAGACGGCGCCCATGCCCATGATGGCGTACCACGCCTCGACATGGCGCTGGGTGTTCCAGGCCAGCGTGGCCACACAGTCACCGACCGTGATGCCGAAACTCGCGAGCACGGATGACACGGCCAGGCTGCGCGTCTTCAGGTCGGCATAACCGATCCGGTCGGCACCGCCGCCCTCCCGGGCGGTGACGACCTGGGCGCGGGGATGCCATTTGGCGGCGTGGCGCAGGAACTGGTCCAGCGTCAGGGCGTAGTCCTGCATCGCTCCCCACATCACGGGCAACCCGCGGTCTTGGCCGGAAGGACCGGGGACATGATGCCGGTGTTCCAGTTCCACGGCAGGGTGCCGGCGGCGTGGCGGCGGCAGACCGTCGCCTCGTGCAGCGCGTACATGCCGGGCATCAGGTGGGTCTCCGGCTGCGGCGTGGCGGCGAAATGCATGTAGGCCGCGGCGCCGTCGTAGGGTTGCCATGCCGGCTGGCCGGCCGCGCTGGGCGTGCCGGTGCGGGCAAAGGAGGTCCAGTAATCCATCATCGCATCCGAAAAGCGGGCTTCGGCCGGGGCGTCCGCCACCTTGGGCCAGTACGGCGGCGTGCCGTGGGCGGTGCCGAAAACGTAGGGGATTTCCGAGGCGTGGAAGCCGTGCAGGCCCTTGGCGTCCGCCTCGGGATAACCGTGGTCGAACAGATAGAGGAACGCCGGCTGGCCCAGCGCCGTCTGCTTGATCGCCAGGCGCTCTGACGTCCAGGCGTAGAGCGCGTCGCGGGTGTTGGCCAGGATGCTCTCGCCCATGTCGCTGGCGGGATATAGCGCCAGGTAGGCGTCGGCCAGGTCGCCGTACTGGTGGCGGATGGCCGTTTCATAGGTCGCGGCGTCGGTCGGCGGTGGTGGCGCCAGGAACCGCAGAGACCGGATCTCTCCGCTGTTGAAGCCGACCAGCAGGGGTACGGGCGCCTGCCGCCCCTGGTCGAACACATCGACCAGCTGGCCGGTCAGGACGTGGCCGTCGATGTTGCCCCAGGGACCGTAGCCGGCCTTGACGGCCGCGACGGTCAAGGCTTCGGCGTCCATGCCGCGTAACGCCGCGACGTCGGCGGCGCCGACCGCCGCCGCCAGCCGCCTGCCATTCTCCTCCGCCGACTGTTCGCCGTAGCGGGCCTCCTTCAGCGTCGGGGTGGAGATCATATAGGCGCTCTGCGCGATGGCCTTGGCGAACAGGTCGCGGGCCGGTGGCGACGCCATCAAGTACATGACGCTGAGCGCGCCGGCGGATTCACCGGCGACGGTCACGTTGGCGGGGTCGCCACCAAAGGCGCCGATGTTGCGCTGGACCCAGCGCAGGGCCTCGATCTGGTCCAGCAGGCCGTAGTTACCGGAAACGCCGTCCGGAGATTCAGCGCTCAGATCCGGATGGGCCAGGTAGCCCAGGACGCCCAAGCGATAGTTGATGGAAACGACGATCACGCCGTGTTCCGCCAGGCGGGTGCCGTCGTACAGCCCCTCGCTGCTGGCGCCGCCCACCAGGGCGCCCCCGTGGATCCACACCAGCACCGGCGCCCTTTTCGCCGCCTTCGGCGCCCAGACTTTCAGCGACAGGCAGTCCTCGCCCATTTTCGCCGGCGGGTCGGCATAAAGGCTGCCGGGGCGGGGCGGCGGCTGTACGCAGGCGGCGCCGAAATCATGGGCCGGTCGCACGCCCGTCCAGGACGGGACCGGCACCGGCGGCTTCCACCGCAGCGGCCCGACCGGGGGCTGGGCGTAGGGTATGCCCTTGAACACGGCCAGGTCGCCCACGACCTGACCTTCGACCAAGCCCACCGGGGCGTTGACGACGGGCCCACCCGGGGCGGCGCTGGCGGAAGTGGCGTGGGCGAGAAGCAGCACGGCGGCGCAGACGCCCATGCGCAGAAGCGGACGCATCATCGATCTCCAGTCCGGGCCCCTTCCTTCCGCAACACCCGCGCCAGGGCCAGGAACAGCAGGACGGCCAGGCCATAGAAGGGGACGAGCGTGTAGAAGGCGAGTTGCAGCGAGTGGTGGGGGTGTGTGGCGTGAAACAGGTCGCTGACCGCGCCCAGATAGGTGGGACCAAAGCCCAGGCCGATCAGGTTCATGACCAGCAGCAGCAAGGCGCCGGACAACACGCGCTGGTCGGGCCGCACCTCCTCCTGCACCAGGGCGACGGCCGGCGACAGGTAGAAGTAGTTGAAGAAGGTTGGGCCGGCCAGGAACAGCAGCGCCAGGGGCCAGGACGGCGCCCAGATGAAGCCGACGAAGAAGGGCACCGCCGCGCACAGGGCCACTGCCGGCACCAGCGCGTAGCTGTGCCTGGCCCGGGCGGCGAACCGGTCGATCAACCGGCCGGAGACGTACATGCCGGCGCTGACGCCGATGCCGATCAACAGGGCGTAGTAGATCGCCACCTGGCCCAGGGCCATGCCCTTTTCCCGCATCAGGAACAAGGTGGTGAAGTTCAGCAGGGCATAGGTGACGAACTGGGTGGCGCCGGTCGCCAGCGCCACCAGCAGCAGCGCCGGGCGGGTGAAGAACATTCGCACCGTTTCCCAGAACCCGGCCTTCGCCGATGGCGTGACCGGGCCGGCCGGCACCGACGCCACCGGGCCGACGACGTCCAGCCCCCCTCGGCGTGGTTCGCGCACCAGCAGGTACACGGCCAGCGCCGTGACGACACCGACGGCGCCCAGCAGTTGGAAGGCGCTGCGCCAGTTATAGGCGGCGGCGATGGCGGCCCCGAAGGCCACCCCCAGGGCCTGGCCCAGCGGCGGGCCGAAGTTGTACAACCCCAGCGCCGTGCCGCGCCGGCCCGGGCCGAAATAGTCGGAGATGATGGCGTAGGAGGGCGGCACGCCGCCCGCCTCCCCCACCCCCACGGTCATGCGCGCCAGCACCAGCTGCGGATAGGTCGAGGCCATGCCGCAGGCCACCGTGGCCGCACTCCACAACGCGCAGGCGATGGACAGCACCCGCACCCGGTTAGTTCGGTCGGCCAGCCAGGCCACGGGGATGGAGATGAAGCAATAGAACAGAGCGAAGTAGAGCCCGCTGATCAGGCCCAACTGGCCGTCGGTGACCTTCAGGTCATCCTGGATGGGCTTGGCCAGGATGGACAGCAACTGCCGATCCAGGAAATTCAGGACATAGACGAAGCAGAGCATGCCCAGCACGAACCAGGCGCGTGCCCCCGGCCGCGCGGACGGCGCGACCGGGGAGGTGGTGCCGGCGTCGGCCGCCGGCGGCGCAAGCGTCTCGGGCACCGCCATCACCTCAAATCCCATAGGTCAGCCGGATGCCGACGGTGCGCGGCCGCATGGTGCCATAGCGGCTGGCCAGGAACGCCTCGGGATGGATGTAGGTGATGGAGGCGTCGTCGAAGAGGTTCTCGACATAAGCCGTGGCCGTCCATTTGTCGCGCGCCACGCTGAAGCTCATGTTCACATTGTTATAGCTGTCGGTGTAGCCGAAGGTGGGGTTGATGGTCTGCGGCTGTCCCGGCACCCGCGGGAACTCGCTGGGAAAGGACCCCACATGCTGGAAATTGATGGCGACGTTGCCCATCATGTCCGGCGTCACATCGAAGGCGTACTGGGCGTAGGCGGATCCCTGGAAATGCGGTGACGACAGGCTGGCGCCCAGCACGGCGCCGGAAATCGCCGCCTCGGCCGCGCTGAGCTTCGTCACCCGGGCGTCATTGAACGAACCGTTCAGGCCGATGGTGAGGCCGGTGACGGGCACGGCGGCGATCTCGAACTCGATGCCCTTGCTTTGTGCCGCGCCGATGTTGGTGGCGAACTGCACCGAGTCCGACACGCGGTTGGCCTGGACCTGGATGTTGCTCCAGTCGATCAGGTAGAGCGCCAGGTTCGCCGACAGCCGGCCGTCAAACCACCGACCCTTGGCGCCGATCTCATAGTTGGTCAGGTCGTCGGAATCCGCGCCGTTGGGAATGATCAGGTCGTTGGCGTTGACCGTGCTGGGCCGCCCGGCATAGGCGTTGACCACGGGGGCGCGGAAGCCGGTGGCGATGGTCGCGTAGGTCGTCAGTTCCGGGATGGGCTTGAACGACGCGCTGACCTTGTAGGACGGCTGGCTGCCCTCCGCCTTCGTGCCGGTGGCCGGCGGCGTCGAGGTGATGGTCAAGGGTCCCGACCTGCCCAGCAAGGCGTTCGTCAGATAATTGGAGTTGTAGCCGCCCGTGGTGAACGCCTGGGCATCCAGGCCGCCATAGCGCAGGCCGCCGGTCAGCCAGAAGTCGTCCGTGACGTGGTAGGTCAGCTCACCAAAACCCGCCAGCTCATGCGAGTTCGTGTAGGTGTAAAGGCGTTGGTAATACTGATCCGGCACGCCGGTGATGTTGTGCGCCTTCAGGTAGGCGATGTCCGAGCGGTAGAGGTAGTTGATGTCCAGCCGGCGATCCAAATAGAAGGTGCCGATGGTCCAATCCCATTTGCCGCCGGGATCGGACGACAGCCGCGCCTCCTCCACGAAGGTGTTCTGGAAGGCGGACGCATCCAGGCCGAAGGGAATGGCGCCGGCGAAGGTGCCGGCCAGGTCCACGAAGAACTGCTGGTCGAATTCCGACCAGGTCGTCGAACTGGTGAAGTGCGCGCCGTCGAACTGATAGTCGATGGTGCCGTTGACGGTGCCCAGCTTGCCGGTGAACAGGTCCGGCTCGTTGGAGTTGCGCTTGTACTTGCCCAGCCGGGGATCGACCAGGGCGCTGTCATGCGGGTTGCTGTCCTCATACGAGGCCAGCAGCTTGATCTGCAGGCGGTCCGACCCCTTGAGCAACAGGCTCATGCGGCCGCCGGTGTCGATCAGCGTGTTGGCGTTGTGCACGCCGGTGCCCAGGTTGTCGACCCAACCCTCCTCATGGCGGTAGAAGCCCACCATGCGCAGCGCCAGCTTGTCCTCCACCAGCGGCACGTTGACCATGGCGTCATAGCGCTGGCGCCAGGAGTCCGATCCGGTCAGGGCGACATCGGCCAGGGCGCTGCTGTCATATTGGGTCACGTCGGGGCTCTTGAGCAGGATGCGCAGGGCGCCCGACAGCGAGCCCGACCCGAACAGCGTCCCCTGCGGACCGCGCAAGAACTCCACGCGTTCCACGTCGAACAGGTTGGGATCCAGAACGGTGGTGTTGCCGGTGGTGGAGATGGGCAGTTCGTCGATGTAGACGGCGACGCTGCTTTGCAGGTTGGCGCCATAGCCATTGGTGGCGATGCCGCGGGCCGTGAAATTGTTGAAGTTGGCGGTGGGCTTGTTCAGCACCACGCCCGGCGTCTCGCGCGCCAGCCCCTCATAACCGACGATGCCCTGCTTGGTCAGTTCCTCCTGCGAGAACGCGGTGACGCTCAGCGGCACGTCCTGCAGACGCTCGGGCCGGCGGGTGGCGGTGACGACAATTTCCTGCAGGGCGTCGGAGGCGGACGCCTTGGGCGCCGTTGACGCGGTATCCTGCGCCCGGGCCGAAACCGTGGACGTGAGTAACGTGGCCGCGCACGCGGACACGAGCAGCTTGGCTCTCATGACGTGTTAATCCTCCCGTGCGTCGCCGATCGAACGTCGGCGTATGGGCGTCACCATGAGGCAGGCGCACCTCCATGTCAACATTCACTCTCACGTGTGTGAATATTATGGTCATGGCAGCAGGCCGGGCTTGGGAATGTGCGTGAGGGGGTTGGCGGAGATCACCGCGCGGGCTGGGTCCAAACCCTGACGCCGCTATTCCCCGGCGCGCGCCACCCGGTTGCGCTAGAGGTAGGCGTGGTGTCTATAAAGCCCGCCTGACAGGCAAAGAAGGATCCCGCGTTGAAGACCTTAGGTTCTGCCGCCGTCGCCCTTCTCCTGGTGGCGGGTTCCGCCTCGGCGCAACCCGGTGCCGGCCCCCAGCCGGTGACGTCGGCGCCATTCGTCCCGGCACCCCAGGACAGGCCCTTCAACGGCGCCATCCGGCTGGAGGTGGACGCGACGGATACCGTGCACAGGGTCTTCACCGTCCATGAAACCATCCCGGTGCAGCAGGCCGGCCGCATGGTCCTGCTGTACCCGGAATATGAGACGGGCAGCCACGCCGCCACCGCCTCCATCGCGGCGCTGGCGGGCCTGACGCTGCATGCGGGCGGCCAGCCCCTGGCCTGGCGTCGCGACCCGCTGAACCCCTACGCCTTCGAGGTGGAGGTGCCGGCGGGCGTCACCGCCGTCGAGGCCGACTTCCAGTTCCTGTCCCCCACCGGCCCGCGCCAGGGGCCCATGCGCATGACGCCCGGCATGGTCACCATCGCCTGGCAGACCCTGTTGCTGTACCCGGCCGGCTGGTTCACCCGCGACATACCCGTGGCGGCCAGCCTGCGCCTGCCCACCGGCATGACCCCGGCCACCACCCTGGCGCCCACTTCCGGCGCCGGGGGAATGCTGAGCTTCGCGACTGAGACGCTGGAGGATCTGGTCGATTCCCCGGTTTATGCCGGCCGCCATGTCCGCGAGGTTCCGCTGTCACAAGACAAGGCGGCGCCGGTGACCCTGGCGCTGCTGGCGGAAAAAGCCGAGGATCTGGAGACCACGCCGACGCAGATCGCGGGCCTTGCCCGCATGGTATCGCAGACCCACCGCCTGCTGGGGTCAGCGCACTACCGCCGCTACGCCCTGATCGTGGCGCTTAACGACCAACTGCCGGGCCCCGGCGGGTTCGAGCACATGGAGTCCAGCGAGAACGCGGTGCCGCCGGACTTCTTCCAGGCCGCCGACGGCTATGCCGTCTACCAGGACCTATTCGCGCACGAGTTCGTCCATTCCTGGAACGGCCGCTACCGCCAGCCGGCCGGCCTGTGGGCCCCGACCTACAACCAGCCGGTCGATGGCAGCCTGCTTTGGGTCTATGAGGGGCAGACGGAGTTTTGGGGCCGTGTGCTGGCGGCACGCGCCGGCCTGAGGACGGCGGCGCAGACGCTGGATGCCCTGGCGATCGATGCCGCCGTCGCCCAATCCCGTGTCGGCCGGGCGTGGAAGTCGCTGCAGGACAGCGCCAACGACCCGTCCATCGCCATCGGCCGGCCCATGGTGTGGCGCGATTGGCAACGGCGGGAGGATTATTATGGCGAGGGCGTGCTGCTGTGGCTGGATGCCGACAGCCTCATCCGCGAGCGCACGGGCGGCAAGCGCGGCCTGGACGACGTGGCGCGCGCCCTGTTCGGCGGCCCGGCCGGGGACCGGGTGATCCGCACCTATGGCTTCGACGACGTCTGCGCCGCCCTCAACAGCGTATTGCCCTTCGACTGGGCCGCCTTCCTGCGCCGGCGGCTGGACGCGCACGACGACACCGGACTGTTGGATGGCCTGACGCGGGGCGGCTATCGCCTGGTCTTCACCGACACACCCACCGACTATTTCCGGCAGACGGAGACGGACGGCGGTGGTATCGACCTCAGCTACTCCATCGGCTTGGTGGTGGACGCCAAGGGCCAGGCCCGCGCCGTCGCCTGGAACGGCCCGGCCTTCCGCGCCGGCCTGACCGTCGGCAGCCGCCTCACCGCGGTCAACGGCCAACCCTTCAGCAGCGACAGGCTGATCGAGGCGGTACGGCAAGCGGCCACCCGTCCGGTCGAGCTGCGCTTCGACAGCGACGGGGCGGACCATACCGCCGCCGTCGACTATCATGGGACCTTGCGCTATCCCCGCCTGGAACGCGTCACCGGCACGCCCGACCGCCTGACGGCGCTTTTACGGCCTCTGCCGTGACGGCAGCCGGCGCGGGAATCACGCAAGCCCCGCCGCTCATTTACCGCCGGTCACATCGAGGAAGGTGCCGGTGATGAAGGACGCCTCGGCGCTGGCCAACCACAGGATCGCGCGGGCGACCTCCTCCGGTTGGCCGCCCCTTCCCATGGGGATGGTGTCCTTGACACGATCAACCCGGCCCGGCTCGCCACCGCTGGCATGCATGTCGGTATAGATGTGACCGGGGCGAATGCAATTGACGCGGATCCCCTCCCGCGCCACCTCTTTCGCGAAGCCGATGGTGAACGTCTCGACGGCGCCCTTGGACGCGGCGTAATCGACATATTCGTTGGGGCTGCCAAGCCGGGCCGACGCCGACGAGATGTTGATCACGGCGCCGCCCCGCCCGTTGTGGCGATAGGCCATGCGCTTCACCGCCTGTTGCGCGCACAGGATGGGGCCAATCGCGTTGACCAGGAAGATGCGCCGCATCCGCTCGAACGCCAAATCCTCCAGCCGGGATTGCCGCGCCAGCATGGCGGCGTTGTTGACCAAGACATCGATCCGCCCGAACACTTGGTCGATCGCGGCGAACAGGTCGGCGACCTGCGCCGGATCGGCACTATCGGCGCGCACGGGCAGAGCCCGGCGCCCGGCCGCCTCCACATCCGCCGCCACCGCCTGGGCGGCGGCCTCGTCGGACAGGAAGCTGATCGCCACGTCATAGCCTTGCGTGGCCGCGAGCCGGGCCGTCGCCGCGCCGATGCCGCGACTTCCCCCCGTTATCAGCATCAGCGGCGCATCAGAGACAGTATTCATTGGATCAACCTTTCTATTTCACCTGGCCCTATTTCACGCGGCCCTGTTTCACGCGGCGGTGCCGCACAGGTGGGGGCGCAACGCCAGAACAAGCGGGACAATCAGGGCGGCGGTCGCGGCGGAGGCCAGCACGCCGACGGTCTGGCTGCTGTGGTCGGCGATCGCGCCGTAAAGGATAGGTGCGACGCCGCCGGAGCCGATCACGCTGGTGTAAAAGACGGCGAAGGCGCGGCCCGTATCGGCGCCCGAAAGCTCAGGCACGGTGCCGTAAAGCACCGAAGAGGTGCCGTTGAGAACGACGCCGAGCAGCGGAAGCAAGATCAGCGTCTGCGTCAGGGGTGTGAACAGCGTCGCCATGATCAGCACGGCGGTCGCGGCCTCGGTCACAATGACGGTTCCGACCACACCCAGCCGTTCCCCCAGCCAGCCGCACGTCGCCTTCCCGAACGCGCCGCCGATGAACAGCAGGCCAAGGGCCAACCCCACGGTGGGCGAACCCCCGCCCTGTCCGTGGATGAGGAAGGGCAGAAACAGTAAATAGCCCATGCGGGTGGCCGTATCGAGCCCGCCTATCGCCGTGAGAATCCCGAAGCCGCCGCGGCCACGACGGCCGGAATGGCCAACTGGCGCGGCCTTTCCCAGGGCGGTCGCCCCCCGCGCCAGCGATGTCAGGGCGATCGCGACGACGACGCCAAGCACCACCATCAGGCCCAGCACCGCCCGCCAGGCGAGGACGGGCAGCAGGACCGCGACGAGCGCCGGCAGCAAGGCCTTTCCGAGGTCGCCCGAAAAATTGTAGATGCCGAGCGGGCGGCGCGACGCCCTGCCGTAACTGTCGGCGACGAGCATCGAGCCGCGTGGATGCTGGATGCTGGACCCGGCGCCGGCCACGATAAGACCGACGCAAAGGCCGGCGAAGCCGAACGGCAACGCCACGACCAGCAGTCCCGTTGATGCGATGAGGGTCGACAGGATCAGCGCCGACCGCGCGGAGACCCCGCGCAGAAGCCGGTCGGCCGGCAGTTGCAGCCCACCCATCGTTCCCGAATAAAGCGCGCGGATGAGGGCGAGCGCCGCGTAGGAAAGACCGAATTGCGCCTGCCACACCGGTAGGAACGCATAGAGCCCGTCGGTATAGCCGTCATGGAGCGCATGGGCGAGGCACGCGGCCAACAGGCTGCGCAATTTCGTCGTCGCTGGGGGGCTGGGGTCGCCCACCGTCGCGGAAAGGCCGGTCGAGGATGCCATGGCGGGATGGTAGATAGGCGATAAATTTTCAACTAGCCTGTCATTGATCACGATATGCGTCAGCTTTAATCACGGGATTCCATGCGCCGCCTGCCCCCCCTGAACGCGCTGCGCGTCTTCGAGGTCGCCGCCCGCACGGGCAGTTACGCCGAGGCGGCGGCGGAGCTTGGCGTAACCCATGGCGCGGTGAGCCGGCACATCGCCGCCCTGGAAGGCTGGCTGGGCCAGAGGCTGTTCACCAAGGAAGGCCGCCGCATGGTGGCGACGCCCATGGCGGGCATATTCGCGGCGGAAGTCGGCCTTTCCCTCGACCGCCTGGCTGTCGCCGCGGAGGCCTGCGGCCGGCCGGGCGCGCGCCGCATCCTGCGTGTCAGCGCGCCAACCAGCTTCGCGATGCGATGGCTGATCCCGCGCCTCGGCCGCTATCATGCGGACCATCCGCATGTGGAGGTCGTGGTCACCACCGTCTCAACGGTGCTTGAGGCGTTGCGCGGGGGTGTGGACGTGGCGATCCGGCGGAGCACCGCGCGGGAGCACGCGTGGCCGCAGCACCGCGTCGTTCCGGTGCTGGATGACATCGACACGCTGATCATGAGCCCGGCGTTGTTCGCCCGCCGGCCCATCCTGCGGCCCGCCGACATCGAGGGGCACACCCTGCTGGCGACCGAGACACGCGGCGGCGACTGGGCCGACTGGCTGGAAGCGGCGGACCTGCACCACCTCGCCGGGCTTCCGCGCCAGGTGTTCGATCACTTCTTCGTGACGCGCCAGGCAGTGGAAGACGGGCTGGGCATCGGGATCGGCCCGCTGCCCATGCTGGAGATCGATATCGCCGGGGGACGGCTGATGACGCCACTGCCGCAGATCCAAGTTCCGCGCCTGGGCTATGTCGCCGTCGTCCCGCGCCAGGCCGACGCCGCCAACCTGCTGACCGGTTTCGTCGACTGGCTTGTCGAAGAGGGGGGCCGTCCCCCGCCGGGCCCTGGGCCTACCCAACCGTAGCGCGCGCCCTCGCCCGGCGGCCCCTCGCCCGGCGACCGAGGGCAAGGACGCTGAGGAAGGAAACGGCGCACATCGCGCCCAGGTAGACCGATATGGGTACCGTTGACTGGAAGCGCGCGAACAGCGCCGTGGCGATGATGGGGGCGAAGCCGCCACCGACGACGGAACCGACCTGATAACCGAGCGACGCGCCGGAATAGCGCACCTCGACGGGAAACAGTTCCGCGAACAGGGCGGCCTGCGGCCCGTACATCAGGCTGAGGAACAGCATCTCCACCGTGATCGCCAAGGTGATAAGGACGGGCGATGCCGTTTCAATCAGGGGAAACAGGGCGAAGGCCCAGAGACCGGCCAGCACGGCGCCGACCATGAATATGCCCCGGCGGCCGAATTTGTCGGAAACAGCCCCGCAGATGATGAGGACCGGCAGCATGAGCGCGCTGGCCAGCATCACGGCGGCCAGCAATGTCTCCTTCGCGATGCCCAGGGTCGCGGTACCGTAGGCGACGACATAGGTGATCGCCATGTAGAAGCAGGTGTTGTTGGCGACGAAGGCGCCCCCCGCCAGCAGCACATCCCCAAGGTGGTCACGCAGGACCCTGGCCAGGGGCGGTCCCTGGACGGCGCCCGCCACAGTGGCCCCAACGGTCTCGAACTCCCCGGGTTCCTCCAGGTGACGCCGGACATAACCGCCGATCAGAACCAGCACGACGCTGAGCAGGAACGGCAGGCGCCACCCCCACGCCAGGAAGGCCTGGGGTGCCAAGCCCTGGCCGACCAGCAGGAAGACGACGTTCGCCAGCACCAGGCCCACAGGTACGCCGATCTGGACGAAACTGCCATAGAACCCGCGCCGTCCGCTGGGTGCGCTCTCGATCGCCATGAGCGCGGCGCCGCCCCACTGCCCGCCCACCGCCAGGCCCTGTGCGAACCGCAGGGCCACCAGCGCCAGGGGGGCGGCCACGCCGACCTGGGCATAGCCCGGCAACAGGCCGATGCCGGTGGTCGCAAGCCCCATCAGCAGCAGGGCGCCCGAAAGCGCGCGTTTGCGGCCGAAAACGTCCCCCAGATGGCCGAACACGACGCCGCCCAGGGGCCGCACGATGAACCCCACGGCGAAGGTGCTGAACGCCGCGATCTGCGCCACGAGCGGGGGCAGGTCGATGGGAAAGAACTGCGCCGGAAACACCAGGGCCGCCGCCGTTCCGTAGATGAAGAAGTCGTACCACTCGATGGCCGCGGCGGCCGCAGCGGTGACGGCGACCTTGACGATGGACGCGCCAGGCGCGGGGACGATGGACGCGCCAGGCGCGGGCACCTTGCCGGTCATCGTCCCCTCCCCCTCTATTTTCTTATCCATTCTAGCGGCGCCCGGCGGCATAGGCCGCGCCTTGGCGGCCTATGATGTCGACCAAGTCGCCGATCGCCTCGTGCATGTCGATGCGATGCAGCCCCCAGTCGGGAAACAAGCGCCCGTCCACGATCACATCGCCGGGGATATCCCGTGTCCGGGCATCGTCCGTGCCCGCGTTGACGTGGATGGCCAGGTAGGTGTGGTCCCCGTTGCTGACGCACCGGGCGGTCAACAGGCCGGGGGTGGTGACGAAGGGGGTATCGATCGTTCGGGGTGTCCTGGTCCAGGAAAAGCCGGCCGGCGCCCAGGCCCCGAAATCCGCCGCGAAATAGCTGTGCAGGGATCCTGCCCCTCCCGCCAGGTCAGCCGGATTGGTGCAGAGCGCGTGGGAATTGGTGAAAATCTTCTGGGACAAAGGGTCCAGGGCGCGGCCGAACAGGCCGCCCGGCGGCGGCGGCGCCGAATCCCGGAAGGAAACGTAGGCGATGACACAGCCCGTCTGGTCGGCGGCGTGACAGGCCGGAATATGCTGGAAGGTGCCGCCGACGTCGGCCCCATCGGGGACCACGACGTTGGTGCCCAGCAGGATGGCCGACACCAGGCGCGCCTGCGCCGGCTTGCCGTCGATCTCTTCCTGCATCAGCTGCGTCAACACGACGGAGCCCTGGCTATGCCCGATAAGCACGACACCACGCCCCTGGTTATCGTGCGCCATGTAGTGGCGCCACGCCGCCAGGATGTCGGCATACGGCATCGCCCTGTCCGGCGGCTGGCCGGCCGTGCCGTTCATGCGCGCATGCAGTGAGGTCAGGGTCACCTGCCGGTACATCGGTGCGAAGGTTCGGCACCGGGCGGCATACCGGGCGAATTGCCCGGCCACGACGGTGAATTCCTCCGGCCCAGGCATCAGGTCACTGTTGCCGCCCGGATCCAGCGAAACGGTGGGATAGACGTAGAAGCAGTCGATCGGCGGATCGCTGGCCGGCCTGAAGGTCTCGCGCGTCATGTGGCCATCCGCCGTGATGACGGTCGCGGTCTGGTCCTGCGCGCAGGCGTCGGCCCGGCCGGGACGGCAGAGCCAGTTGGCGTCCTGGCTATAGTCGGGCGCCGCTGGCCCGGCGGTTTGCGCCCGGCCCGGCACGGCCGCGACCCACAGGCCGGCGACCAGCGCCGCGCCTTTCCAAAACCCGTCCATGACGCCTCCCGTTTTATCGTTTTCCCGGTTTATCGTTCGCTGCCAACTCTCGGATCCTGTGGCGGGCTGGGCCGTCTCAGCCTCCGCGGATGATGTCCGCCAGGTGCTGGGAACTGGGCTTGGGTGTTCGCGCGAAGGTGTCGCGGTCGACGGCCACCAGGCCGAAATGCTGGCCGTACCCTTGCGTCCATTCGAAATTGTCCAGCAACGACCAGTAGATGTAGCTGCGCACGTCGATACCCGCGCGCAGGCTTGCCTCTACCTCCGCGACGCTGGCGTCCAGCCAGGCGACGCGGCGGGCGTCGTCATCCGTGGCGATGCCGCTTTCGGTGACGAATATGGGCTTGGCGGTCTTGCGCGCGGCCAGCCGGATCACCTGTCCCAGGGCCTGCGGGTAATATTCATATCCCGCCGCCGTCATCTCCGCCCCCGGCGGCGCGGCGGTCAGGCCCTTGGCATCGACCCGCAGGCGCGTGTACGCCTGCACGCCCACGAAATCGCTGGCGTTCACCGCATCCCACCAGCCACCGTACAGCGTCGCCTCGACGGTGGGGGCGAGGCTGTCGTCGCCCACCGCTTCCACCGCCTGCGTGGTCAGCGTGACGCCCACGGGGAAATCGCCGGGTCCCGCCTTGATGGCCTGGTAGGCCTTGGCATGAGCCTCGAGCAGATGGGCGTCGATGCGGTCGGGGTCGGCGAACAGGATGGAAGAGAACCGTGGGGACTGGGTGGCACGGGCCGCGGCGGCGATCATCGCGGTGCGCGCGGCCCGGTATTCGGGCGTGGCCGCCCCCCGCAGGACCTTCACCAGCAGGTGGATGTTGGCCTCGTTGAAGGGCGAGGCCATGCCGATTTGGCCGCCCAGCGCGCGCGTGGCCCGTTCGCAGAAGCGGGCGAACAGGTCGGGGCTGTCCGGTGCCTCCCATCCCCCGCGGGTCGCGAACCACAACGGCACGGTGAAGTGGTTGTACGTCACGATGGGCAACAGCCCGTGCGCCCGGCAGGCGGCCAGTACCCGCGTGTAGTGGTCCAGCTCGACCTGGGAAAAATGGCCCGGCTCCGGCTCTATCCGGGCCCATTCGATGCCGAAGCGATAGCAGTTCAGCCCGATCGCCCGGGCGATGGCGAAGTCCTGCTCGTATCGATGATAGCTGTCGCAGGCGCCGCCCGACGGCTCCTTGTAGACCGTCTCCGGCAGGTGCTCCAGCAGCCAGCTGTCGGAATTGGTGTCGTTGCCTTCGCTCTGGTGGGCCGAGATCGCGGCCCCCCACAGGAAGCCCTTCGGCATGGCCGGGCGTCGGGCCGCGCGCGCGGGAAGCGCGTTCAAGGCGGTCGCCGCCGCCAGCCCCGCCAATACCGTCCGGCGTGTGGTCGCCATTCCTTCCTCCCTCAAATCCTTCGCCTCTGTTCCCCGTGTGCCGCATCCCCACCTTGCTCAGCCGTGGTCGGCACGCAGGCGCGCCTTGTCGATCTTGCCCGTCACCGCCTGCGGCATGGCACCGACGCGCACGATGGCGTCGGGCAACCACCAGGACGGTATGCGTGGCCGCAGCGCGGCCAGCAGCGCCTCGTCGCTGATGTATCCGCCCTGGCGCTGCTCGATCACCAGGACCGGACGCTCGCCCCACTTGGCATCGGCCCTGCCTACCACCGCCACTTGCGCCACCTCGGGCAAGGCGCCCACGATGGCCTCGATCTCGACAGGGTTGATCCATTCCCCGCCCGACTTGATCAGGTCCTTGGCCCGGCCCGTGATACTGACCTGGCCGTCGGCGTCGATGACGGCCAGGTCGCCGGTGTCGAACCAGCCGTCGGCGTCGATGGCCGGTTCGCCCTGCCCAAAATAGCGTTCGACCACGGCGGCCCCCCGCACCCGCAGCCGGCCCTCACGTCCCCGCTGCTCGGGCAGCGGCGCGCCGTCGGCATCGGTCAGCCGTAAATCGACACCGATGGGCGGGCGGCCGGAACGGGAGGCCAGCCGCACCGGCGCGCCCGGTGGCGTGGTGGTGCCCAGGGGCGACAGTTCCGTCATGCCCCAGCTGGTCTGCACGACCACGCCCAGGCGCCTTTCCAGCCGGTCCATAAGCGCCTGCGGCACCGACGCGCCGCCCAGCATGACCCTTTTCAGCGAAGGCGTGTCCTCGCCCGTCCGGTCCAGATGGTCCAGCAGCCCCAGCCAAACTGTCGCCACGCCAGCCGCGACGGTGACGCCCTCCGCGTTGATCATGGCCGCCAGGCTGGGGCCGTCCTGGTGACGGCCGGGAAGGATCAGCTTGGCCCCCACAGCCGGCCCGGAGAACGGGAAACCCCAGCCGTTGGCATGGAACATGGGCACCGCGACCAGAACGCTGTCGCGCGCGGTGAGGCCGCTGGCGTCCGCCTGCAGCTGGTGGACGGTGTGCAGGTAGTTGGACCGGTGCGTGTAGGTAACGCCCTTGGGCGCGCCCGTGGTGCCGGAGGTGAAGCACAGCCCCGCCGGGGTGTTCTCGTCGAAGCCGCCCCAGGCGGTATCCCGGCCCAGGCCCGCCAGCATGTCCTCGTACCCCCAGACGCGGACAGGGCCGTCGTCCAGCACGCCGGGAAGCGGGCCCCGCGCCTCGGCACCCGGCTCGTCCAGCACGACGACATGCTCCAGCGTCGGGCAGGCCGCCGCCAGCGCGCCGGCCAACGCCGTCAGATCCGGGCTGACGACCAGCACGCGGTTGGCTGCCTGCCGGATCATGCCGGCCAAGTGTGCGGGTGCCAGGCGGGGATTGAGGGTATGGCACACGATGCCGACCCCGACGGCGCCATACCAGCATTCCAGATGCGCCTGGCTGTTCCAGGCCAGGATGCCCAGATTATCCCCGAGGCCCAGGCCCAGCGCCTGGAACGCGCCTGACAGCCGCCGGCTGCGGTCCCGCAGCGCCGCATAGCCGATGCGGGTACCGGGCCCGCCCGCCGTCACTACCTCGGTGGCGCCGTGCCACTTGGCCGCATGGTCGATGAAGCGATCCAGGGTCAGGGCATACGGCTGCATCGCGCCGGCCGGCAAAGGCCCAAGGGGTGGAGGCCCAAGGGGCGAAGAGCTGGTCATCGGGGTGGGCGGTTCAGGCATGCTAGGGTGTCTTGTTCTGTTGGCAGATGGCCAGGAAGCCGGCGGCCATGAACTTGGCCATGTGCTTCTTGATGGAGACGAAGTCGTTGGAAGAACAAAGGCCGTGGGACAATTCGTCCAGACGGCCGGTACGGGCCATGTTGTGAGTCATGGCGCCCGACACGAAGTGATAGCCCCAGAAGATCGTCTCCTCGTCACAGTCCGGCATGGCCTTCTTCAGCAGGTCGATCAGCGCCAGGACGACGGGATTGAAGTATTTGGTCATTTTCTCGGCGCCCCAGCCGGCAGCGCTGTTGGCCTGCGCGGCGATCTTGCCGAAGGTGGCCCACTGTTCCACATCGTCGATCTGCACGTTCAGGTCGGCGTCGATCCAGGCGCTCAACGCCCCCTCGACCGTGACGGCGTCGCCCACCTCCTCGGCATAGCGCCGCATGGACTCCAGACGGTTACGGGCGGAAATGGGCGCCTTGCGCGCCCAGACCGCCTCGCAGATGCTGTCCTTGCCGTTGAAGTGGTAGTGGATCAGCGTGGAACTGACGCCGACGCGGGCGGCCACGTCCTTCAGCGTGAAGCCGTGGTAGCCGAATTCGGCGAACAGCTGCTCCGCCGCGTCCAGGATGCGTTCGATCGACGCCTCGCGGGCGCGGGCTTTGTGGTTACGGGCGCGCGTGGGTTGATCAGTGTTGCTCATTCGATTCCAAACTCCCGACCTGGATACCAAGGCGGCCTTCCCGGGCCGCCTTGGTCTGTCCCAGGTACGGTTAAAAGGCCGAGAAGCCGATGTCGAGCCGCCAGCCGCGTCCCTGCTGGCGGCGGGTGGCGACCAGCGTATCGGCGTAGGTGAAGGCGGCCGGCTGCAGGCCGCGCCGGGCGGCTGGACGGTCATCGATGTCGAGATAGCCGGCCTGGGCTGCCATATACCGGGGCCATGCCGCCTCCCCCGGGGCGGTGGGCGCGCCATCCCGGACGAAGCTGGCCCAGTAGTTCATCATGGCATCCGAGAGCCGGGCCTCCGTTTCGGTCAGCGGCGGCCGGGGCCAGTTGGGTCCCAGCGCCCCGGACGGACCGACCTGGCCGAAGATGTAGGGCAGCTCGCTGGCATGGAAGGCCGCTAGGTCGCGCGCCCGCTCCGCCGGGGTGCTGTGTCGGAAATAATAGAGATAGGCCGGCTGTCCCGCCGCCGCCTGTTGGCGCGCCAAATACTGGGCGGCCCACCCATACAGCCCGTCGCGGATGGAAGCCATCACATCGGCCCGTGGGTCGGCCCCGGGATAGACCGCCAGGTAGGCGGGCGCCTGGGGACCGAAGCGGCGGCGGACGTCGGCATCATACGCCGCCGGGGTGTCGGGCGCCTTGGGCATCAGGAAGGGCAGCGAGCGGATCTCCCCCTCGTTGAAGCCCGCCAGAACGGGCACCTTGGCCTGCTCTCCCCGGGCGAAGGTGTCCGCGAACTGCCGCGTCAGCGTGACGCCGTCGATCACCGGCTCCGGCTGCCAGCCTTGGGCCATGCCGGCCTTGAACAAGGCGACAAGGTCGGCTTTGCGCAGCGCAGCAGCGTCGGTGGCGCCCACCGCGGTGGCCAACGCCGCACCCGCCGCCTCCGCCGATGGAAGGCCCAGGGTTTCCTCATGCAGAGCCCGGTAAGAGGGCATGTACCCGCTTTGCGAAATCGCGCCGGCGAACAGGCCGCGGGCCGGCGGGCTGGCCAGCAGCGCGATGACGCTGAGGCCGCCGGCCGACTCCCCGGCGATGGTGACCCGGCCGGGATCGCCGCCGAACGCCGCGATGTTGTCGCGTACCCAGCGCAGCGCCGCGATCTGGTCCAACAGCCCGTAGTTGCCCGACAGGTGCTGCGGCGATTCCGCACTGAGCGCCGGATGCGCCAGGAAGCCCAGCAAACCCAAGCGATAATTGATGGAAACGACGATGATGCCGCGTCGCGCCAGGTTGGCACCGTCATACAGCGGTTCGGAACTGCTGCCCCCCACCAGCGCGCCGCCGTGGATCCAGACCATGACCGGCAAATGTTCCGCCCCGGCGGGCGTCCAGACGTTCAGGGTAAGGCAGTCCTCGCTGACCGGGGCCATGCCGCCCGAATAGATGCCGGTGGATGACGGCGGCGGTTGCAGGCAGGCGTGGCCGAAATCGCGGGCGTCGCGCACCCCCGTCCAAGCTCGGGCCGGAACCGGCGGGCGCCAGCGCAGGTCGCCCACCGGCGGCTCGGCGTAGGGAATGCCTTTGAAGGCTGCCACCTTGGTTCCCGGCACCATGGCTCCCTGCAGGTCGCCACCGCTGACGTGTGCCCGGGGCGGGGTGTCCGCCGGCCCGACCGGCGCTGTTTTGGCGCAGGACATAAGGGCCAACCCCAGGCAGGCCGCCGCCAGCCAGCGGTGCCCTTGTCCCCTTCGCGCTTTCCGCATCGTCGTCCTCATAGGTCGGCCGCCAGCCGCAGGCCGAACGTCAGCGGCCGCACGATGGCGTAGCGGCTGTAGACGAAGGCCTCCGGATGCACGTAGGTGATGGCGCGGCTGTTGGTGAGATTTTCGCCGTACAGCGTGGCGGTGACCTTGCCGAACGTGGCACCCGTCTGCAGGTTCAGCAGCGTATAGCTATCGGTGTGGTCATAGAGCGCGCTGGGCTTGCCCAGCGTGCCGGGGGTATTGGGAAAGCCGACGGGGAACGACCCGACGTGCTGCACCTGGAAACCGCTGAACCCGGGGATCGTGCCGAACAAGGTGTAGCCGTAGGTGCCGAAGAACGATCCCTGCAGGTGTGGCGAGGCCAGGCTGGCCCCGTTCACGGCGCCGGAAATCTGCGCCTCCTGCGCGGAAAGCCCCGTCACCTTGGCATCGTTCACCGCGGCGTTCAGGCCCAGGACCAGCCCGTGTACCGGTTCCAGCGTGACCTCCGCCTCCAGCCCCTTGCTTTCCGCGGCGCCGATGTTGGTGGCGAACTGCACGGAGTCAGAGACGCGGTTGGCCTGGACCTGCAGATTCTGCCAGTCGATGTAATAGGCCGCCAGGTTGGCGGTCAGCCGCCCATCCCACCAGCGCCCCTTCAACCCGATTTCATAGTTGGTGAGGTCGTCCGAACTCGCCCCCGTTGGGATGACCAGATCGGTGGGACTGACCGTGCTGACACTGCCCGCGCGCGCGTTGTAAACGGGCGTGCGGTAGCCGGTCGATACGGTGGCGTAGAGCGTCAGGTCATGCGACGGCTCATAAGTCAAGCTTGCTTTCCAGGACGCTTTTTCGGCGTCGGGATAGGCGGTGCTGGACGCCGGCGTCGGCGTCAGGGCCAGCGGCGCCCGGATGCCGCCCAAGGCGTAGGCGAAATAAAGCGAGTTGAACCCCGGGGCGACATCGACCGTTGTGGCGTATTTGCCGTAGCGCAGGCCACCGATCGCCGAGAGCGTGTCGGTGATATGGTAGGTCAGCTCACCGAAGCCAGCCAGTTCATAGGAACTGGAGTTGCTGACATTGGAATAGAAAGTGCCGTCGGCGGGCAGGCCGGTGATGCCGTGCGTGGCGAGATAGGCCGGGGTCGATGCCTCGCGCGCGGCCAGGTACTGGTCACGATGCAGATAGTAGGTGCCCACCGTCCAATCGAACCGGCCGCCCTTTTCCGAAACCAGCCGCGTTTCCTGGACCACTGTTTTCCAGATGCCGTGGTCGAAAAGGTTGAAAGGCAAGGCCAAGGCGAACGTGCCGGCCAAGTCGACGTCGAACAGCCCATCCTGGTAGCCGTAGCTGGTGGAACTGGTCAGATGCGCCCAGTCAAACTGATAGTCGATGGTGGCGTTATAGAGCTGCGACTTCGACGTATAAAGGTCGGGCATGGTGGTGTATCGCTTGCGATCACCCAGGGAAGGAGTTACCAGCGACGCGTCCTGGGGATGGCTGTCCTCATAGAGGCCCATCAGCCGGATGCTGAGACGATCCGTCGGTTTCCATAGGATGATCCCCCGCCCGCCCCAGTCCTTCAGGGTGTTGGAGTTCTTGACGCCCGTGCCGACATTGTCGACGTAACCATCCTCGTGCCGGTAGAAGCCGACGACGCGCACCCCCAGCTTGTCATCCACCAACGGTACGTTGACCATGCCGTTGTAGCGCTGGCGGACGGCACCGGCGTCCGGGGTGTAGCCCGTGTCGGTCAGGACGGAGGCGTCCACCCGGTTCAGGTCGGGGCTTTTGGTCAGGATGCGGAGCGCGCCGGACAGCGAGCCCGATCCGAACAGCGTGCCCTGCGGCCCGCGCAGGAATTCCACGCGTTCCACGTCGAACAGGCTGGGGTCCAGCGTCACGGAGTTGCCGATGGTCGTCAGCGGCAGATCGTCGAGATAGACGGTGGTGGTGCTTTGCAGCCCGGCCTCGTAACCGTTTACGGAAATGCCGCGGGTGGTGACGCTGAGATTATTGTCGCTGCGGTGGTCCAGCACGACGCCGGGTGTCTCCCGCGCGATGCCCTCCACCCCGACGATGCCCTTCTGGGTCAGTTCATCCTGCGAGAAGGCCGTGATGCTGATCGGCACGTCCTGCAGACGCTCGGCCCGGCGGGTCGCCGTCACCAAGATTTCCTCAAGCCCGGTGGAATTGTCGCGCTTCTGGTCTGAATCCTGTGCGGCCGGCACCGGCGTGGTCTGCGCGACGGCTGCCGACGCGCCGGCAAGCAGCGCCACCAGCGACGCCGCGTAAGCTAAGCGGTTCATGTGTGCCTCCCTGTTGCGGCCGCGTCTTAGTGACGCGTTGTCGCGAACGGAGGAACCTTCTCATATCCGCTGCGGTGAGGCAATACTGACTGACGAGTAAGTCAGTATTTATCGCTGCGGCATCCCACGGTCACGGCCAACGGTAGGCATGGCACCATCGCCGGGTTGGCAAAATGCGCCCGGTCCGTTTGATAACGCTTTAATGTCAAGCAACATTGTCATCTTTCGGACGGGTCAGCTCGACCAATCAAGCGAAACCTGTCTGGAGTGCCAGGGAACCCGTGAAGTACGAGGCCGGCACACGCCACCACCGCGCCAAGGCACCTGGCCATCACGTCCCGTTAAGGCGGATAAGAACAGGAAAATCCGTTAAGGCTTGGCCGTAGCGGTGACGGATGCCTTGCGGCCTGCTCTGGCCGGCTTCGGCCCAGGGCTAGCCTCGGGTGGAGGGGCGTCGGAGGCTGGCGCGGGGACGGTCATCCCGTATTGCGCATGTTCCTCCTTCAAGGCGGCGATGGCGCTCAACCAGTCGCCCAGGGCGGGCTGGCGATGCACGCGGTGGTTGGGATACCAGGGCGATGTCGTGTCGCCGATGCCCCAGCGCCAGTCGACGGAGTGCGCGAGCAGCAGCGAGACCGGTTTGCCCATGGATCCGGCAAGATGCGCCACCCCGGTGTCCACCGCCACCACATGATCCAGGTTGGCGATGACGGCCGCCGTGTCGATGAAGTCCTGAAGCTTGGGGCTCAGATCGTGCAACCGACCCTTGAAGGCCAGGGACTCTCCCGCCCGCGGCCCGACCTGCAACGAGAACCAGTCGGCATCGGGAATGGCGTCGAGAACCGCCCCCAGATGCGCCAGCGGCAAAGAGCGGCGGGCGTCCTCGGAATGCTGGGGACGGCCAGCCCAGACGACGCCGACGCGGCGCCGGCCGTTGGGCGGCGGCAGCAAGGTCCGGCCGCGGGCCACCTGTTCCTCCGGCAGGGTCAGCCAGCCGGGCAACAGCGGCAGGTCCGCGACGCGGAGCGACAGCATGTGCGGCAGGCTTAACAGCGGCACGTGATAATCAAACGATTCCTGGACGCTGAACATGTGCGGGTTGTCGGGGCGGGGAACCACACGGATGCCGTCTTTGGCCAGGGCGGTACTCAGGACCCCGGTCAGCGGAGACGACACTTCCAACACCAGATCCGCGAGGCCATGGCGATCCCTCAGGATATGGGCCAGCGGGGTGAACTGGAGAATGTCGCCGAAGCCCTGTTCCCCCCAAACGTAGATGCGTTTGCCCGCTAGGTTCTCGCCCCGCCATTGCGGTGCCGCCAGGATACGACGGGGTTCGGGAAACTGGTCCCATACCCAGCGCCATTCGTAGTCCGCCCAGCCCGTGGCGAAGTCGCCGCGCGCCAGGCATGCCAAGGAGTGGTTCCAGCGGGCCAGCGCGTTGCCGGGCGCCAGCTTCAGCGCCATATCCAACGCCATCACGGTGGCGTCGATGAAGCCGGCGGTGCGCAGGGCCTTGTCCAGGGTCTGAAGGACTTCCTCCAGCCGTTCCAGCCGTCCGTCGGGCATCCCTTCCGGCAGGGTGGCCAGCGCCGCCGTCAGTTCCGGCAGACGGTCGCTGATTTCGTCGACCAGCTGCCTGCCCAGATCGCGCGCCTCGGGCAGCACCCGGCCAAAGAGGATGACGCCCACGATCAGCGGCACGACCGCTTCACGCGATTGCCCCATCCAGGCCAATCCCGTACCCATGTTGACCCAGGCGGAATAGTTCAAGGGCGATAACGCCAGGATGCGACGGTAGAGAGGCATCGCATCCGCATGCTGGCCACGGGTCTGCAGCATGACCGCCAGGTTCAGCATGGCGGCAGCGGCGCGCGGCAGGTCGCCCATGCGCTCGAACACGGTGCCCAGCGAGCAGTAGTAAAGGGGCTCACCGGGTTCGATCTTCAAGGCGTGTTCGAACAGGCCGGCGGCTCTCAAATTGTCTCCCTCATAGGCGGCCATGACGCCCAGCTGGTGCAAACTGGGCGCCGTCACCTCCGGGCGCTCGGTCAACTGCAGGAAGACCTGGCGCGCCTCGGCCGTCCTTCCGGCGGCCTGCAGTTGCAACCCCTGCGCGAATACGGGAACGCGACGTCCCAATTCCATCAGCATGTCGCCGCTGCGTTCGACCACCGGGATGGAAAAGTCGCCGCTATTGTTTCCGCTCATCCTGCTTCGTGCCTTGAATGGGGGCTGAGGTCATTTGTAGCTGATTATAGACGCCGCCTTCGCTACCGGCGGAAGAAACCGCGTATGTCTGCGCGGAGGATACTTGACCGCCACCGCTCTCGCCGCCACGGGAGGAACTGCCTTGCGAGGCGGTGCTGCTCGAAGATGCGCCACTGTCGCTGGACGACGTCCCGCCGGATGCGCCGGACGAGGTTCCGCCGGATGTGCCCGAGGATGCGGCCGCGCTCGGCGCCGTTGCATCGCCGCCGGCCGCCGGCGTCGATGCCGCAGTGCCGGCGGTGGCGATGGCTGCTGTCGCCCCGGTCGAGCCCGTGCCGCTGGCGGTGACCGGCGCGCTGACGCTTCCCACGCCCCCACCGAGACTGGCGGTGATGGCGGGGGCGGCCAGGCTTGCGGTCGGCAGCAAAGCCGCCACGACTTGGCGCTGCAAGGTGCTTGTGGTCAGTGCCGCAGACGCACCGATGCTCAGCGACCCAGTCTGGTACAGAATCGTGTAATTGCCGAGGCCAGTACCGATGGCGCCCGAGGCGGTGATGCCATAGCTGCCGGGCGCCGCCGAAGCCACGGCGCCGGGACTGTTCAACGTCACCTGGGTGACGCTGTCACCGTTCATCAATCCCGTCACGCCGTAACCCGCCAGGATCAGCTCGAGACCAGCCGTCTTGGTTTCATCGCTGGCCGTAATGGTCAGGCTGGCGGGGTTCACCGTCAGCGTGCCGGCGGCGTAGCTCACCGAGTAGTTGCTCAGCCCCGTGCCCGTCGCACCGCTGGCGTTGATGCTGTAGCTGCCCACCGACGCCGCCGTGCCACTGCCGCTGCTGGCCAGGGTGACAGCGCTGATGCTGTCGCCGTTGACCAGGCCAGAACTGCTGTACCCCGTCAGGCTGGCGCTGGCGCCGTAGGTCTTGGTCGCACCGCTGGCCGTGATCGTCAGCGCCGCAGGGTTCACCGTCAGCGTGCCGTCGGCGTAGCTCACCGAGTAATTGCTCAGACCCGTGCCCGTGGCACCGCTGGCCACGACGCTGTAGCTGCCCACCGACGCCGCCGTGCCAGAACCACTGGACGCGAGCGTCACGGCGCTAATGCTGTCGCCGTTCACCAGCCCGCTGCTGCTGTACCCCGTCAGGCTGGCGCTGCTGCCATAGGTCTTGGTGGCCCCGCTGGCCGTGATCGTCAGCGCCGCAGGGTTCACCGTCAGCGTGCCGTCGGCGTAGCTCACCGAGTAATTGCTCAGACCCGTGCCCGTGGCACCGCTGGCCACGACGCTGTAGCTGCCCACCGACGCCGCCGTGCCAGAACCACTGGACGCGAGCGTCACGGCGCTAATGCTGTCGCCGTTCACCAGCCCGCTGCTGCTGTACCCCGTCAGGCTGGCGCTGCTGCCATAGGTCTTGGTGGCCCCGCTGGCCGTGATCGTCAGCGCCGCCGGGTTCACCGTCAGCGTGCCATCGGCGTAGCTCACCGAGTAATTGCTCAGGCCCGTGCCCATGGCGCCGGAAGCCACAACGCTGTAGCTGCCCACCGAGGCGGCCGTGCCGCTGCCGCTGCTGGCCAAGGTGACGGCGCTGATGCTGTCGCCGTTCACCAGGCCGCTGCTGCTGTACCCCGTCAGGCTGGCGCTGGCGCCGTAGGTCTTGCTCGCCCCGCTGGCCGTGATCGTCAGCGCTGCCGGATTCACCGTCAGCGTGCCATCGGCGTAGCTCACCGAGTAATTGCTGAGCCCCGTGCCCGTCGCACCGCTGGCCACAACGCTGTAGCTGCCCACCGACGCCGCCGTGCCGGAACCACTGGACGCCAAGGTCACCGCACTGATGCTGTCGCCATTGACCAGGCCGCTGCTGCTGTACCCCGTCAGGCTGGCGCTGATGCCGTAGGTCTTGGTCGCCCCGCTGGCCGTGATCGTCAGCGACGCTGGGGTCACCGTCAGCGTACCGTCGGCATAGCTCACCGAGTAGTTGCTGAGCCCCATGCCTGTGGCGCCCGAGGCCACAACGCTATAGCTGCCCACCGAGGCGGCCGTGCCGCTGCCCGTGCTGGCCAGCGTCACCGCACTGATGCTGTCGCCATTGACCAGGCCGCTGCTGCTGTACCCCGTCAGGCTGGCGCTGGTGCCGTAGGTCTTGCTCGCCCCGCTGGCCGTGATCGTCAGCGCCGCCGGATTCACCGTCAGCGTGCCGTCAGCGTAGCTCACCGAGTAATTGCTGAGCCCTGTGCCCGTAGCACCGGAAGCCACAACGCTGTAGCTGCCCACCGACGCCGCCGTACCGCTGCCGCTGCTGGCCAGCGTCACGGCCGCAATGCTGTCGCCGTTCACCAGGCCGCTGCTGCTGTAGCCCGTCAGGCTGGCGCTGGCACCATAGGTCTTGGTCGCACCGCTGGCCGTGATCGTCAGCGCCGCCGGGGTCACCGTCAGCGTGCCGTCGGTGTAGCTCACCGAGTAATTGCTCAGCCCCGTACCCGTGGCACCGCTGGCGCTGATGCTATAGCTGCCCACCGACGCCGCCGTGCCGCTGCCCGTGCTGGCCAAGGTGACGGCGCTGATGCTGTCGCCGTTCACCAGGCCGCTGCTGCTGTAGCCCGTCAGGCTGGCGCTGGCGCCGTAGGTCTTGGTCGCCCCACTGGCCGTGATCGTCAGTGCCGCCGGGTTTACCGTCAGCGTGCCATCGGTGTAGCTCACCGAGTAATTGCTCAGCCCTGTGCCCGTAGCACCAGAGGCCACGACGCTGTAGCTGCCCACCGACGCCGCCGTGCCGCTGCCGCTGCTGGCCAGCGTTACGGCGCTGATGCTGTCGCCGTTCACCAGGCCGCTGCTGCTGTACCCCGTCAGGCTGGCGCTGGCCCCGTAGGTCTTGCTCGCCCCGCTGGCCGTGATCGTCAGCGCCGCCGGGGTCACCGTCAGCGTACCGTCGGCGTAGCTCACCGAGTAGTTGCTCAGCCCCGTGCCTGTGGCACCGCTGGCGTTGATGCTGTAGCTGCCCACCGACGCCGCCGTGCCGCTGCCGCTGCTGGCCAGCGTTACGGCGCTGATGCTGTCGCCATTCACCAGGCCGCTGCTGCTGTAGCCCGTCAGGCTGGCGCTGGTGCCGTAGGTCTTGCTCGCCCCGCTGGCCGTGATCGTCAGTGCTGCCGGATTCACCGTCAGCGTGCCGTCGGCGTAGCTCACCGAATAATTGCTCAGCCCCGTGCCCGTCGCACCACTGGCCACAACGCTGTAGCTGCCCACCGACGCCGCCGTACCGCTGCCGCTGCTGGCCAGCGTCACGGCCGCAATGCTGTCGCCGTTCACCAGGCCGCTGCTGCTGTAGCCCGTCAGGCTGGCGCTGGCCCCGTAGGTCTTGGTCGCCCCGCTGGCCGTGATCGTCAGCGCTGCCGGGTTCACCGTCAGCGTGCCATCGGCGTAGCTCACCGAGTAATTGCTCAGCCCCGTACCCGTCGCACCGCTGGCGGTGATGCTATAGCTGCCCACCGACGCCGCCGTACCGCTGCCGCTGCTGGCCAGCGTCACGGCCGCAATGCTGTCGCCGTTCACCAGGCCGCTGCTGCTGTAGCCCGTCAGGCTGGCGCTGGCACCATAGGTCTTGGTCGCACCGCTGGCCGTGATCGTCAGCGCCGCCGGGGTCACCGTCAGCGTGCCGTCGGCGTAGCTCACCGAGTAGTTGCTCAGCCCCGTGCCTGTGGCACCGCTGGCGTTGATGCTGTAGCTGCCCACCGACGCCGCCGTGCCGCTGCCCGTGCTGGCCAGGGTCACGGCGCTGATGCTGTCGCCGTTCACCAGGCCGCTGCTGCTGTACCCCGTCAGGCTGGCGCTGGCGCCGTAGGTCTTGGTCGCCCCGCTGGCCGTGATGGTCAGCGCCGCCTGGGTCACCGTCAGCGTACCGTCGGCATAGCTCACCGAGTAGTTGCTGAGCCCCGTGCCCGTGGCGCCCGAGGCCACAACGCTGTAGCTGCCCACCGACGCGGCCGTGCCGCTGCCGCTGCTGGCCAGCGTCACGGCGCTGATGCTGTCGCCGTTCACCAGCCCGCTGCTGCTGTAGCCCGTCAGGCTGGCGCTGCTGCCGTAGGTCTTGGTCGCCCCGCTGGCCGTGATGGTCAGCGCCGCCGGGTTCACCGTCAGCGTGCCGTCGGCGTAGCTCACCGAGTAGTTACTGAGGCCCGTGCCCGTCGCACCGCTGGCCACAACGCTGTAGCTGCCCACCGACGCGGCGGTGCTGCTGCCGCTGCTGGCCAGCGTCACGGCACTAATGCTGTCGCCGTTGACCAGGCCGCTGCTGCTGTACCCCGTCAGGCTGGCGCTGGTGCCATAGGTCTTGGTCGCACCGCTGGCCGTGATGGTCAGCGCCGCCGGGTTCACCGTCAGCGTGCCGTCGGCATAGCTCACCGAGTAATTGCTGAGCCCCGTGCCCGTGGCGCCGCTGGCCACAACGCTGTAGCTGCCCACCGACGCCGCCGTGCCGCTGCCCGTGCTGGCCAGCGTCACGGCGCTGATGCTGTCGCCGTTCACCAGGCCGCTGCCGCTGTACCCTGTCAGGCTGGCGCTGGTCCCATAGGTCTTGGTCGCACCGCTGGCCGTGATGGTCAGCGCCGCGGGGTTCACCGTCAGCGTACCGTCGGTGTAGCTCACCGAGTAGTTGCTCAGCCCCGTGCCCGTGGCGCCCGAGGCCACAACGCTGTAGCTGCCCACCGACGCCGCCGTGCCGCTGCCCGTGCTGGCCAGGGTCACCGCGCTGATGGTATCGCCGTTCACCAGGCCGCTGCTGCTGTACCCCGTCAGGCTGGCGCTGGCGCCGTAGGTCTTAGTCGCCCCGCTGGCCGTGATGGTCAGCGCCGCCTGGGTCACCGTCAGCGTGCCGTCGGCGTAGCTCACCGAGTAATTGCTGAGCCCCGTGCCTGTGGCACTGGAAGCCACAACGCTATAGCTGCCCACCGACGCCGCCGTGCCGCTGCCCGTGCTGGCCAGGGTCACCGCACTGATGCTGTCGCCGTTCACCAGGCCGCTGCTGCTGTAGCCCGTCAGGCTGGCGCTGGCGCCGTAGGTCTTGCTCGCCCCACTGGCCGTGATGGTCAGCGCCGCCTGGGTCACCGTCAGCGTGCCGTCGGTGTAGCTCACCGAGTAATTGCTGAGCCCCGTGCCCGTGGCGCCGCTGGCCACAACGCTGTAGCTGCCCACCGACGCTGCCGTGCCAGAACCACTGGACGCAAGCGTCACGGCACTGATGGTATCGCCATTCACCAGGCCGCTGCTGCTGTACCCCGTCAGGCTGGCGCTGGTCCCGTAGGTCTTGGTGGCACCGCTGGCCGTGATCGTCAGCGACGCTGGGGTCACCGTCAGCGTGCCGTCGGCGTAGCTCACCGAGTAGTTGCTCAGACCCGTGCCCGTCGCACCGCTGGCCACAACGCTGTAGCTGCCCACCGACGCGGCGGTGCCACTGCCGCTGCTGGCCAGCGTCACCGCGCTGATGCTGTCGCCGTTCACCAGGCCGCTGCTGCTGTAGCCCGTCAGGCTGGCGCTGGTGCCATAGGTCTTGCTCGCCCCGCTGGCCGTGATCGTCAGCGACGCCTGGGTCACCGTCAGCGTGCCGTCGGCGTAGCTCACCGAGTAATTGCTGAGCCCCGTGCCTGTGGCACTGGAAGCCACAACGCTATAGCTGCCCACCGACGCCGCCGTGCCGCTGCCCGTGCTGGCCAGGGTCACGCCACTGATGCTATCGCCGTTCACCAGCCCGCTGCTGCTGTACCCTGTCAGGCTGGCGCTGGTGCCGTAGGTCTTGCTCGCCCCGCTGGCCGTGATCGTCAGCGCTGCCGGGTTCACCGTCAGCGTGCCGGCGGCATAGCTCACCGAGTAATTGCTGAGCCCCGTGCCCGTGGCGCCGCTGGCCACAACGCTGTAGCTGCCCACCGACGCCGCCGTGCCGCTGCCGCTGCTGGCCAGCGTCACGGCGCTGATGCTGTCACCATTCACCAGGCCGCTGCTGCTGTACCCCGTCAGGCTGGCGCTGGCGCCGTAGGTCTTGCTCGCCCCGCTGGCCGTGATCGTCAGCGCCGCTGGATTCACCGTCAGCGTACCGTCGGCATAGCTCACCGAGTAGTTGCTGAGCCCTGTGCCCGTCGCACCGCTGGCGGTGATGCTGTAGCTGCCCACCGACGCCGCCGTGCCGGAACCACTGGACGCCAAGGTCACCGCACTGATGCTGTCGCCATTCACCAGGCCGCTGCTGCTGTACCCCGTCAGGCTGGCGCTGGCGCCGTAGGTCTTGGTCGCCCCGCTGGCCGTGATCGTCAGCGACGCTGGGGTCACCGTCAGCGTACCGTCGGCATAGCTCACCGAGTAGTTGCTGAGCCCCATGCCTGTGGCGCCCGAGGCCACAACGCTATAGCTGCCCACCGACGCCGCCGTGCCGCTGCCCGTGCTGGCCAAGGTCACCGCGCTGATGCTGTCGCCATTCACCAGGCCAGAACTGCTGTAGCCCGTCAGGCTGGCGCTGGTCCCGTAGGTCTTGCTCGCCCCGCTGGCCGTGATCGTCAGCGCCGCCGGGGTCACCGTCAGCGTGCCGTCGGTGTAGCTCACCGAGTAATTGCTCAGCCCCGTACCCGTGGCACCGCTGGCGCTGATGCTGTAGCTGCCCACCGAGGCGGCCGTGCCGCTGCCGCTGCTGGCCAGCGTTACGGCGCTGATGCTGTCGCCGTTCACCAGGCCGCTGCTGCTGTAGCCCGTTAGGCTGGCGCTGGTCCCGTAGGTCTTGCTCGCCCCGCTGGCCGTGATCGTCAGCGCTGCCGGATTCACCGTCAGCGTGCCGTCGGCGTAGCTCACCGAGTAATTGCTGAGCCCCGTGCCCGTGGCGCCGCTGGCGGTGATGCTATAGCTGCCCACCGAGGCGGCGGTGCCGCTGCCGCTGCTGGCCAGCGTCACCGCACTGATGCTGTCGCCGTTCACCAGGCCGCTGCTGCTGTACCCCGTCAGGCTGGCGCTGGTGCCGTAGGTCTTGCTCGCCCCGCTGGCCGTGATGGTCAGCGCCGCCTGGGTCACCGTCAGCGTGCCGGCGGCGTAGCTCACCGAGTAATTGCTGAGCCCCGTGCCCGTGGCACCGCTGGCGCTGATGCTGTAGCTGCCCACCGACGCCGCCGTACCGCTGCCCGTGCTGGCCAGCGTCACCGCACTGATGCTGTCGCCATTGACCAGGCCGCTGCTGCTGTAGCCCGTCAGGCTGGCACTGGTGCCGTAGGTCTTGGTCGCCCCGCTGGCCGTGATCGTCAGCGCGGCCGGGTTCACCGTCAGCGTGCCGTCGGCGTAGCTCACCGAGTAATTGCTGAGCCCCGTGCCCGTGGCACCGGAAGCCACAACGCTGTAGCTGCCCACCGACGCCGCCGTGCCGCTGCCGGTGCTGGCCAGCGTCACCGCACTGATGCTGTCGCCATTGACCAGGCCGCTGCTGCTGTAGCCCGTCAGGCTGGCGCTGGTGCCATAGGTCTTGCTCGCCCCGCTGGCCGTGATCGTCAGCGCTGCCGGATTCACCGTCAGCGTGCCGTCAGCGTAGCTCACCGAGTAATTGCTCAGCCCCGTGCCCGTGGCGCCGCTGGCGTTGATGCTATAGCTGCCCACCGACGCCGCCGTGCCGCTGCCCGTGCTGGCCAGGGTCACCGCACTGATGCTGTCGCCATTGACCAGGCCGCTGCTGCTGTAGCCCGTCAGACTGGCACTGGTGCCGTAGGTCTTGGTCGCACCGCTGGCCGTGATCGTCAGCGCTGCCGGATTCACCGTCAGCGTGCCGTCGGCGTAGCTCACCGAGTAATTGCTGAGCCCCGTGCCCGTGGCACCGCTGGCGGTGATGCTGTAGCTGCCCACCGAGGCGGCCGTGCCGCTGCCGCTGCTGGCCAAGGTCACGGCGCTGATGCTGTCGCCATTGACCAGGCCGCTGCTGCTGTAGCCCGTCAGACTGGCACTGGTGCCGTAGGTCTTGGTCGCACCGCTGGCCGTGATCGTCAGCGCTGCCGGATTCACCGTCAGCGTGCCGTCGGCGTAGCTCACCGAGTAATTGCTGAGCCCCGTGCCCGTGGCACCGCTGGCGGTGATGCTGTAGCTGCCCACCGAGGCGGCCGTGCCGCTGCCGCTGCTGGCCAAGGTCACGGCGCTGATGCTGTCGCCATTCACCAGCCCGCTGCTGCTGTAGCCCGTCAGACTGGCGCTGATGCCATAGGTCTTGGTGGCACCGCTGGCCGTGATCGTCAGCGCTGCCGGGGTCACCGTCAGCGTGCCGTCGGCGTAGCTCACCGAGTAATTACTGAGCCCCGTGCCTGTGGCGCCCGAGGCCACAACGCTGTAGCTGCCCACCGACGCCGCCGTACCGCTGCCCGTGCTGGCCAGCGTCACCGCACTGATGCTGTCGCCGTTCACCAGGCCGCTGCTGCTGTAGCCCGTCAGGCTGGCGCTGGCGCCGTAGGTCTTGCTCGCCCCGCTGGCCGTGATGGTCAGCGCCGCCGGGGTCACCGTCAGCGTGCCGTCGGCGTAGCTCACCGAGTAATTGCTCAGACCCGTGCCCGTGGCGCCCGAGGCCACGACGCTGTAGCTCCCGACCGACGCGGCGGTGCCACTGCCGCTGCTGGCCAGCGTCACCGCACTGATGCTGTCGCCATTGACCAGGCCGCTGCTGCTGTACCCCGTCAGGCTGGCGCTGGCGCCGTAGGTCTTGCTCGCCCCGCTGGCCGTGATCGTCAGCGACGCTGGGGTCACCGTCAGCGTGCCGTCGGCGTAGCTCACCGAGTAATTACTGAGCCCCGTGCCTGTGGCGCCCGAGGCCACAACGCTGTAGCTGCCCACCGACGCCGCCGTACCGCTGCCCGTGCTGGCCAGCGTCACCGCACTGATGCTGTCGCCGTTCACCAGGCCGCTGCTGCTGTAGCCCGTCAGGCTGGCGCTGGCGCCGTAGGTCTTGCTCGCCCCACTGGCCGTGATGGTCAGCGCCGCCTGGGTCACCGTCAGCGTGCCGTCGGTGTAGCTCACCGAGTAATTGCTGAGCCCCGTGCCCGTGGCGCCGCTGGCCACAACGCTGTAGCTGCCCACCGACGCTGCCGTGCCAGAACCACTGGACGCAAGCGTCACGGCACTGATGGTATCGCCATTCACCAGGCCGCTGCTGCTGTACCCCGTCAGGCTGGCGCTGGTCCCGTAAGTCTTGGTCGCCCCGCTGGCCGTGATCGTCAGCGACGCTGGGGTCACCGTCAGCGTGCCGGAGGACGAGAACTGGTAGACACCGCCGGAATAGCTGGCGCCACCCAGGCCAAGCAGGCTGTAGGAGCCAACAGCGGAGCGCGCCTCGCTCGTGGTCCAGACCATGCCGGAGGTGGATAGGCCGCTGCCGACGCTGCGGCCCAGCTGATCATAGGCACTGGTGGTGGTCGCCGTGACGGTGGCGGCGCCATAGACGCCGCTACCCGAACCGGTGATCACGATGTAGGGCAGCGACTTCAACAGCGGATAGGGTGAGCCGTTGAACCAATCCGTCGTGCTGAACACGGACTGCGCTATGGGCCCGCTGGTCAGCCAGGCGGTGGTGGCCAAGCCGGTGGCGTCCGCGGCCGTGCCCGTGCCGCCACCGATGCCCACCGTCATGCCCGACGTGGTCGTGTCCCAATAGCTGGTGGTCACCGCGTTCTGGTTGTCGCCCAAGAACGCCCCGACGGAAACCGCGGACGGGCCCGCCGTGACACTGCCGGTGGAATAGCTGCTGGCGATCAACCCCTGATTGACGCCCGCCAACCCACCAATGGCCGTGCCGCCGGCGGTGCCGCTGGCCACGGAAACATTGACCATGGCATAGCTGTTGCTGACGGTGCCCGCGACTTGGCCCACCAGGCCGCCGAGGTTCAGCACACCGCTGCCGGCGGAGATGGTGCCGGTGGCGAAGCTGCCGGACAGAAAGCCGGAATTGATGCCGACCAGGCCGCCCACCTGCTGCGCGGCGAATCCTACCTGCAGGGTGACGGCGGCACCGCTGTTCACCACGGTACCGCTCATGAATCCGAACAGGCCGCCAATGTAGGAGACCGCGCCGGAGGCGATGAGGGTGCCGCTGGCATAAACGTTGCTGACCGTCGCGACGCTTTCACCCGCGACGATGCCGACGTCGTTGGGGCCATCGACGTTGATGCGGGCACCCAGCACGCTCAAATTGCGGATGGTGCCGTTGTTGTAGCTGATCAGGCCGACATTGTTGGAAACGGTGTTGTTGATGGTGAGGCCGACGATGCTGTGGCCAAAACCATCGAACGTGCCGTTGAACAAGGCCGGGCTGTTGTTCGAGTTGGCGGTATTGAGGCCCAGGGGCACGAAGCCGGCGGAACTCCACAGGCCACCGGCCTGCGTCAGCTCGCTCATCGTGATGTTGGCGCCCAGGACATAGTTGGCCGTCATGGCCAGGTTGATCAGCTGCAACTCGTGGGCGTTGTTGATGACCGTGCCGTATTCCATGCGCAGCAGCGGGCGGGTGTAGCCGCTGACCATGTACCAGGTGTTGGTGAGGTCGAAGCTGCTATAGGTGGCTGAGGCGTAGGCCGCGGTGCCGCTGACGTTGGTGGCGCTGAACGTCCCCGTCCCGCCGCCATAGCCCACGGTCTGGCCGCTGCTGGAACCATCCCAATAGGCGCCCGCGATCACGCCGTCGTTACCACCGGCGAACGCCCCGACGGCGCCCACGCCCGTCCCCGCCGTCACCACGCCGCTGGCATAGGCCACGGTGACCCGGCCGGCATTGTAGCCCACCAGCCCGCCGACGTCCGCCGCGTTGGCGCCGGCGGTGACGTCGGCCGTCGCGTAGGCCACGCTGATCGTACCCGTATTGCCGCCGACCAACCCGCCGACGTACTGGGCGCCGCTGCCGGCCGTGACGGTGCCGGTGGCATAGGCGCTGAGGATGGTGCCGGCGTTGCTGCCGGCCAGCAGCGCGACGTTGCCGCCGCCGCCCACCACCGTGCCGTTGTAGACACCCACGCTTTGCACGACGCCGCCGGTGCCGATGGCGCTGAACAGTGCCATGTTGCTGGCCGCGGCATTGGCCATGACCAGGTTGTTGACGGCATGGCCCTGGCCGTTCAGCGTGCCCGTGAAGCTGCCTGGGCTGGCATTGTTACCACTGGTGCTGAAGCCGATGGGCAGGAAGCCGGTGGCCGTCGCCCACAAGCCGGCCGTGCTGGTGGCTTCACTGACGTCAATATCGCGCCCCAGCGTGTAGGTCGCCGTCAGGTCCAGGTTCACGAGCTCCAACTGGTGGGCGTTCACGACAGTGGTGTTGTACTCGTCCCGCAGGAAGGGCCGGGTGTAGCCATCGACCATGTACCAGACGCTGGTGAAGTCGAAGGCCGCGTAGGTGGCGCTGAGATAAACCGATGAGCCGCTGATGCCCGTGACCGAGGCGCTGCCGGTATTGGCGCCATAGCCCACGGTCAGGCCGGTGGTGCCCGTGTCCCAATAGCCCGACACCGCGCCGTCGTTCTGGCCCACCAGGCCGCCTATCACGGTGGTGCCCTGGCCCGCGAGGACGCTGCCCGTGGCATAGGTCGCAGTGATGGTCCCGGTGTTGGCGCCCGCCAGGCCGCCCACGGCGGTGCCGGCGCTGCCGACCAGGATGCTGCCAATGGCGTAGGCGCCGGTCACCTGACCGGCGTTGGCGCCGACCAGGCCGCCGATATCCACCGCGCCGGCACCGGCGATAATGGTGGCGGTGCCGTAGCCGCCGTTGACGACGCCCGCGGTAGTGACGGTCCCGGCGAGGCCGCCCACATATTGCGCGGCGCTGCCCACCGTGACTGTGCCACCGCCATAACTGGCCGTGACCAGCCCCGCCTCATACCCGACCAAGCCGCCGACGGCCTGCGCCCCGCTGCCCACCTGGACGATGCCGATACCGTCGCTGGCGCTGATGGTGCCGGCGTCATAGCCCACGGCGCCGCCCACGGACTGCGCGCCATCACCGACAATGACGGCGCTGATGGCGTGGCTGTTGGCGACGGTGGCGCTGTTGTAGCCGACGATGCCACCCACACTCTGGGCCGCCACGGCCGACACGGTGCCGCCCGTGTACGCCGCCGTGATGAGACCGGCATTCACGCCGGCCACCCCGCCGAGGCGCTGGGCGCCCGACGCCGCCAGAATCGTGCCGTTGGTCTGGACGCCGCTGATGGTGCCGCTGTTCTGCCCGGCGACGAGGCCGACGCCGCTGACGGCGCCGACGCTGATCCTGGCGTTCGTCAGCGTCAGGTTGGTGACCGTGCCGCCGGCGCCGATATCGCTGAACAGGCCGATATTATCGCTGGCGGCACTGACGATGGTCATGCCGCTGATGCTGTAGCCCCGGCCGTTCAGCGTGCCGGTGAAGGCGGTGGGGCTGGCGTTGCCGCCGGCGGAGGTGATGCCGATGGGGGCGAAGCCGGTGGCCGTGTTCCACAGGCCCGAGGTCAGCGCCAACTCCGCCATCGTGATGTTGGCGCCCAGGACGTAGCTTCCGCCCGGGTTGGCGCCCATCAGTTCAAGCTGATGGGCGTTGATGATGGTGGTCCGGGCTTCCGCCTTCAGGAAGGGCCGGGTATAGCCGTCCACCATGTACCAGGTGGAGGTGAAGTCGAAACCGCTGTAGGTCGCGGAGGCATAGGCGGCGGTGCCACTGACCCCCGTGGCGGAAAAGGAGCCGGCCGAACTGGTGCCATAGGCGTTCGTCTGGTTGGTGGAGACCGTGTCCCAGAAGCTGGTCATCACCGTGCCGGAGGTCATCCTGCCGACCAGACCGCCCACGCTGACGCCCGCTGCCGCTGACACCGACCCGCTGGCCCAGCTCTGGGCGATCGTGGGGATGACGGTGCCGCTGACGGCGTTCTCGCCCACCAGGCCACCAACGCCGTTGGATAGGGTACCGGCCCTGACGGCCCCCGTCGCGTAGGCGCCCCGGATCAGGCTGCCATAGTTGCGACCGGCGAGGCCGCCGATATCAGTGCCCGCCGTGCCGGCGATGACCGTGCCAGTGGCATAGCTGCCCAGCACGGATGACGAGGTGAGGTTGAATGCCTCCGACGCCCCGACCAAGCCACCGACGTAGAAGGCGGTCCGGCCAACCGACACCGTGCCGGTGGCATAGCTGCCGCTGATGATGCCGTTCTGCTCGTGGCCGAGCAGCCCGCCGATATACTGCGCCATGGTGCCGACACCCGTGGCCGCCCCGACCGACAGGTTGCCCGTGGCGTAGCTGTCGGCGATGAGCGCGGACGCCGAACCGGCCGTGGTTTGGGAGTTCACCCCGACCAAGCCACCGAAATACTGGTTGCCGGTGCCGGTGGCGGTGATTGTTCCGGTAGCATAACTACCGCTGACAGTGCCTGAGTTGGAACCGACCAAGCCACCGATGCGCGCCGCGGCACTCGACAGCAGTATATTGCCGGTGGCGTAGCTGCCCAGGATTGAGCCGAAGGTGTTGACGCCGACCAGGCCGCCGACATATTGCGCGCCGCTGCTGCCGGTGCTGACGCCGCCGGTGGCGTAGGAATTGACCAGCGTCATGGTATTGGCGTCGCCCACCAACCCGCCGATACGCTGGTTGAAGGAGGAGAGGCTGAAGCCGCCAGTGGCATAGCTGCCGCTGATATAGGACTGGGCCGAGACCTGCCCCGCCAAGCCGCCGACCGCCGTCACCGAAAGGCCGTTCAGGAAGCTGACACCGGAATAACTGTTCAGGATGGTGCCGCCCGACATATAGCCGACCAGCCCCCCCACGCCCGTGGTCTTGGAGACAAAGACCACGCCGGTGGCGTAGCTGTTGGTGACGGTGCCGGATAACTTGCCGGCCAGCATGCCCCAGCCGGTGACCTGGGTCCCCGCCGAGGAGTTGATCATCGTGCCGTTCACCAGCCCCAGGTTGGCGACCGAGCCGGCGGGACCGATGCTGGAGAACAGACCGACGCCGTGGGAGGTGGTCGCCCTCAGGGTCAGATTGCTGATGGTGTAGCCCTGGCCGTCCAGCGAACCGGTGAAGACGGTGGGGGAAGCATTGCCCCCCACCGTCGTGAACCCGATGGGGGTGAAGCCGCTGGTGGACCAAAGACCGCCCTGCACCGTGGTGCCGCTCATGTCCAGGTTTTTACCCAGGACATAGGATGCCGTCGGGTCCACGCCCATCAGTTGCAACTGATGGGTGTTGGTGATGGTGGTGGCGTATTCGCTGCGCAGGAACGGGCGGGTGCGGCCGTCGACCTCATACCAGTCGTTGCTGAAGTCAAAGCCGACATAGGTGGCGGTGGTCAGCGTGTTCGCGGCGATGGCCGTGGCAGACACCGTGCCGGTATTGCTGCCGTAGGCGACGGACAGGCCGCTGGTCGCCGTGTCCCAGAAGCCAACCGTCACCAGGCCGGCATTGGAACCGACGAAGCCGCCGATGTTGGTGGTGCCGGCGCCAGCGGTGATGGACCCGGTGGCATAGGCGGCGCTGATGGTGCCGGCGTTATAGCCGGCCAAGCCACCCACGCTGTCGGACGTGGTGCCAACCGAAATGGGGCCGATGGCATAGACGGCACTGACGGTGTTGGCGGTGTCGCCATATCCCAGCAATCCGCCGACATACTGAACCCCGCCACCGGCGGAGATGGTCTCACTGGCGTAGCTCTGGGTGATCAACGCGTCGCTGTAGCCGACCAGGCCGCCGACGCGGTTGCCACCGTCGCCAACGGTCAGGCTGCTGTCGGCGTAGCTGCCGGATACCGTACCGCCGCCGACCCAGCCGGCCAGGCCGCCAACCGCCGTGGCGGCCGAGCCGGCCGTGACGGCACCGGTGACAAAGCTGTTGGCGATGAGGCCCGCCGTTTGGGCGCCCACCAGCCCGCCCACCTTGGACACACCACTGCCGACCGAAACGGTCACGGCGGCGGAGGAAGCCGTGACCGTGCCGCTGTTGCCGCCGATCAGACCGCCCACGGTGCTGGCGCCATCGCCGGCGGTGACGGTGCCGGAGGCGGTGACGTTGCGCACCGTGCCCTGGTTCTGGCCGGCCAGCTGGCCAAGGTTGGCGCCGGTGCCGCCAAACAGCATTCCACCGGACAGCGTCAGGTTCTGAACCAGGCCACCGCCGCCGATGACGCTGAGCAGGCCCAGGTTGCCCGCCCCGCCCCCGGCGGCATTGACGGTCACGCCGGTGATCGTATGTCCCAGCCCCTCAAGCGTGCCGGTGAAGGCGGTGGGCGACGCGTTGTTGCCCGTGGCGCTGTAGCCGATGGGCGTCCACGCGCCGGTCAGCGCCAAGTCGCTGGTCAGCGCGTAATTGCCGCTGCCGGTGATGGCGGCCAAGGCCGCCGCCGACGTGACCAGGGTATAGGCCGTGCTGTTGACCGTCAGGCTGGTGGTCAGTGACACCGGGGCGGTCACCCGGAACACACCGCCGCTGCCGCCGTCATTGGTCAGGACCACCAGGCTGGTGCCCGACAGGGCGGCGTTGATGGACACGCCGTGATAGGCATCCAGCGTCAGGCTGTTGGCCGAGGACCAGGTGATGCCGGCATTGACGGCGATGTCGCCCAGGCCGCTGGCTTTGGTGACCCCGCCGGCGGTGACGCCGGTGTACCCCACGCTGGTATTGGTGGTCTGCAGCGTGACGCTGCCGCTGGCCAGCGCCGTCTGGATGGCGGCGGCATAGGCGGCGTTCACCGTCAGGTCGACGGGGTCCAGCAGCCAGGTGCCGCCCTTGCCATGGGCCGCCCCCACATCCACCGTCGCCCCGTCGAAGGCCAGCGCGTGGCCGGACGTCTCAATGGCGCCGCCGTCACCCCACAAGCTGCCGCCCCGGGCCAGCAGCACGCCGTGGGCGGCGGTGTCCTGGCTGTTGACCGTGACCGACCCGCCCTTGCCCGTCTCCGTGGCCGAAGCGTCGATGCGGCTGGCGGCATCCATGGTGACGGAGGCCGTCTCCGCCGTTCCCACCGTGACCGTGCCGCCACCGGTGGCGCCCTTGGCGCTCAGCGTGGCGCCCTGCAGGGTGATGGGGCCGTTGGCGTCCAGGACCAGCTTGCCGCCCTCGCGGGTGAGGGAGTCGGCCTCGATGACGCCGGTGGCCTTGATGACGCCGCCGGCCACGATGTTCAGCGCCTGGGCCGTAAGGTAGACGGTGCCGCCGGGTGCGCGGATGATGCCGCCCGCCTCGATCTGCGCCTCGACCGTGGCGGGATCCACCTTGAGAGGGGCGCCGCCGTCCGGCGTCAGCGTCACGGTCTCCCCCGCCGCCAGCACCACCGAGCCCAGCTGAGCCTGGATCAGGCCCTGATTGCGGATCTGCGCCGCCAGCAGGACCACCGAGCCGTTATGGGCGGTGATGGTGCCGCCGTTGACCACCGAGCCGGTGGCCGATCCCCGGTTGAAGACCAGCCGGCCCTTCTGGAAATCCTCATCCGCGATGTCCATGGTCGAAGCGACCAGGCCGCCCACGTCCACCGTGGCGCCGCCGCCGAAGACCACGCCGCCGGGATTGACCAGGATGACCGTGCCGGGCGCCTTGATCGCGCCCTCAATCAGGGAGGGATCGCCGCCGCGTACGCGGTTCAGCGTCATGGCCGAGCTGTTGGGCTGCTGAAAATTCACGGTGGCGCCGGCGCCCACGTTGAACTGCTGCCAGCTGATGATGGCCTTGTCCGTCGACTGGGTGACGGTCATCACCGGTCCGGTGGAACTGATGCCCGCTGTACCGGCCTGGACCTGTCCCCCTGTGGGCAGCGTGCCGGGTGCCGGCGTGCCTGCCACGGCCGGCAAGGTCAGCGCCTGCATCACCGACAGCACGGCGGTGCATCCCAGCAGCCTGGCGCGCAGGGGAAGGCGGAACGGAAGCGCGGAGCGGCTGGCCATTATTCCTCCTGGGCCCCCTAGACCGACAATACCACTTGCATCCAGGCCCGCAGTTCGCGCCGCCGGCCATCCAGGTCCAGGTTTTGGGCGGTGCGCCCGGCGTCGGAACCGATGCGGTGGGCGACGGTGGCCTTCATCTGCACGTTGCCGGCCGGCGTCCACTGAACGCTGGCGCCAACCCCCTGCAGGAAGTAGTGGTTGTGCGGCGAGCCCACACCCTCCCAGCCGCCCCAGGTTTCCTTGTGCTGCTCCACCCAGCCGCCGTCCCAGAAGGCGGAAAAGCGGATACTGGTGGACACCTGCTGCCCCACCTCCAGGTTCAGCATGGCACCCTGGTCGCCGCCGCCCTGGTTCAGGGGATAGGCCCGCACGCCGGTGGGCCCGCCCAGGGAAAACTGTTCGGAACTGTTGAGGTTCTTGGACGCGACCTGCGCCGCCAGGGTGGCCAGCATGTCCCCGCCCCGCCACAGGGCCTGGGCACGGCTGACCGACGCGCTGGCCTTGACATAGTGGCCCTGGGTGCGGGCGGTGGCCTGATCGATGGCCTGGTTGGCAGCGTTGTGCGACAGGTCGACGTTGCCCGCCTTGACCTGCACATCGAAGGTGAAGGCGCCGCCACCCTGCCAATCATCGCGCATCAGCCGGTGGGCGGCCAAGGTCAACGCACCCAGCCTGTTGGACGCCGTAACCACGTCGGCCAACTTGTCGCTGGTCCATTTATGCTCCAGACCGAACGCCAGGTTCACCGGTGCCGCGGAGCTGCGCAGCGCCAGCCAGCGCAGGGTCAGGGCGGCCGTCTGCGCGTCGCCCGCGGGTGTGCTGGCGTTGATGTCTTCCGGCACGTCGTATTGCAACACGGCGCCGCTGGCTTCCAGCCACAGGCCTTCGTGCCAGATGGGCGCCCCGACCAGCATCTGGCCGTATTTCGACGACTGGCTGGCCTGGCCGGTGACGGCGACCTGGTCGCCGATACCCGCCGCGTCCGTCATGGTGACGATGGCGAGGCCGCGCGTGCCGCCGATTTCGCGCGGCGCGTTGTTGTCGACCAGCGCGGTGGCCGTCAGCAGCGGCGGCTCACGCATCTTGAGGTGGACGTCGGTCGTTCCCTCCTCCGCGCCGGCATCCAGCACGCCCAGCGCCTGCATGCCTGGGATCAGGCCCAGGTTGGACACGCCGGTGGCGACCGCGCTGGGCCGCAGCGGATCGCCCTGCGGGTTTTGGGCGAAGATGAAATCCGCCGCCTGGTCGGCATCCAGGCGCACGTCGCTGGAGGGGTCGACCAGCACCCGCCCCATGCGCGCTTCCAGCACCTGGATGGTGACGACCCCGCCTTCCAGGCTCTGGCGCGGCAGGACGGCACGGGCCAGCAGGTCGTGCTGCGCGTAATAGCGGCTGATGCGGGCTGCCGCCTCACGCAGATCGCCCAAGGTGCAGTCGCGCCCGACATAGGACGTCAACTGATCCCGCAATTCAGCTTCGGGAATGAGGGTGGCGATGATGTGAAAGCCGGTGACGTGCACCGTCTCACCCGCCTTCAGGAATTCACCCTCGGTGGTGGGGGGCGCCAGATCGGGCAGAGCGGGGGCCTGCGGTGCTGCGCGCGGAATGTTGCGCTCAACATCGCGCAATATCTGGCCGGCATCCTGAGCGTGAGACCGCTTGGCCATCGCCAAGGGAACCAGGGCCGTCGCGGCAAGCAACGTTCTCAGTATCCGCAACTTGGCACCAAAATATTAGGGCTATTATCGGCTGCTACCATAATCCGCGCATCTTAATTAAACGTTTACAAGAATGATATTTCGCGAAAAATACGTGCAAAACTCACTATATGTAGACCACCTGACAGCGCAAGCACCGCCCCATCCGCTATCCTTAAGGTTAGGAGCACGGATTGGAACCGTGATGGCCCCATGACAAAAGCAAGTCGGGTTCCAGGATGGCGGAAAAATTATTGCCAGATGCCGGGATTCCTGCCGGCCCGACGGTCGAGCGTGATCGAGTTTTTTCGGATATTGCCCAAGATCCTGGCGGCACAGGCGCACGTGATTGGGGAAATTTGAAGAGTGTCACACGCCTCTCTGGGGTCAAAACGCGGCCTCTGCCACGGCGAGCAAGACGGCAAACAGGCCGAGGGGCGCGAGGTGGGAGAAGTCACGGCGCCGCACGACCGTGAGAATCGCCGAGGCAATGATAATCGCCCCCAGGATGAGGCCCGCCTGACGGCTGGCCCGAAACGCGACCAGAACCGCGACCACAATCTCCAAGGCGCCGGTCACGCGACACCACCACCCGGGAAATCCCCAGCGGATGAAACTCGCACGCACGCCGAACGCGCCGATGGCGTTGAACATCCCTGCACCGAGGAAAGCCGCAGCGAGGAACCAAGTCGGGAGCATGGACGGCATCTCAGGCCACCCCGGCCAGCAGCGGGACCGCGGCCAGGACCATCAGCGCCGCCGTGACGCCATGGATGCCGAATGCCCGCCCGGTTGAACCTTTCGCCGCAAGGATGAGCGACATGTCGCCCAGCGGAATCATCGCTTCGACCAGCAAGGCGATGCCGACCGTTTGCGGCCCGCCCCAAACCATCAGGGCGAGAACCACCAATCCAGAGGCGACGTCGCGCACACCCTTGAGCCGCAGCCACCAGGCGATGTTCGCGCCCTCCCCAGGGAGGGGCAGACCGAAACTCAAGGTCGCCGACCTTGGGCTGAAAAGATACAGGCCGCCGATGACGATGATTCCGAAAGCCGCCAGCAGCGCCACCGCGATTGAGAACCAGTGCATGTCACCCTCCATGTTTCTGAACGATATATATTCTAGCATTGCTATATTTTCAAGCTTCATTATAAATTTTGTGGCCATGGCACGGGAGGCGGCAAATGGGTATCGCGGAGAGAAAGGGCAGAGAGCGCGCCGAGCGCGAGCAGCGCATCACGGCGGCGGCACGCCTGATCGCGGAAAGTGAAGGATGGAACGCCGTCACGATCCGGCGCCTGGCGGAGGAGATCGAGTACAGCCAGCCCGTCCTCTACTCGCACTTCGAGAACAGGGACGCCATCGTGGCGGCGATCGCCATCGAGGGGTTTGGCGAACTGGCGACAGCGCTCCGCCAGGCCGCACATGGATCGGCCGGTTGTCAAGGCGCGCTTGAGAGCGTCGCCATGGCCTATCTCGCCTTCGCGCGTGCGCACCCAGCCCTGTACGAGGCGATGTTCACCAAGGCAACCGGCCTGCGCTTCGCAGAAACCGATACACGCCCCGAGTTGAAGGACGCCTTCGCGGCGCTGGCCGAGGCTGTCGGGCCGGCGAGGGCAGATGTCGAGGTCGCGACCGAGACGTTCTGGGCCGCGCTCCATGGGTTGGCGGATCTGGAGCGTTCCGGCCGGATCAGACAAGGCGCGCGAGCAGCACGCGTCAGGCTTGTGGTCAGTTGCCTGGCTGAGCCGTGAGGTTCCCGCGAAGTGGCGCCACCACGCCCCCCCCCCCGCCCCGCCCTTTTGCCGCGTTGGACCACGACGGCTGGGCCCAAGGGGGTAGACCAGGGGCTGGATTAGAGGTGTCGGCACCCTTCCGATGCGCAATTTTCATTTAGTGGTAAATGAATGAACTTGACCGGCCGGCGCCCGCGCGGTAGGTGGTTCTCATTCCCAACCCCATTCGAGCGCACCAAAGACGAGAAGGGGTCGGGGAAAGGGCTTCCCAAGAGGCGTTGTCGCTATGTCAAACGATGGTATCGCGCTGAGTTCCATTCTGGCCCACCACGCGCGCCAGTCGCCCGGCAGGGCCGCGCTGGTCCTGGAAGGTGTCGCCGTTCCCTATGACGAACTGGACGCGCGCTCAAATGCGCGCGCGCGCCTGCTGGCGACGCAAGGCGTCGGCCCAGGCGACTTCGTCACGGTGGCGTTGCCCAATGGCCTCGACTTCTATGAGACCACCTTCGCGATCTGGAAACTGGGCGCCATCCCCAACATCGTGTCGGCCAAGCTTCCGCGGCTGGAAATGGACGCGATCCTTGACATCGTCCGCCCCCGGCTGGTCGTCGGCCATTTGCCCCAGGCTGGAATCCCGGTGCTGCCCCCTGGCCAGGGAGCGGCCCTGGACCAATATTCGGCTGATCCACTGCCGGAGGTGGTTTCACCCCACTGGAAGGCGATGACCAGCGGTGGGTCCACCGGGCGGCCCAAGGTGATCGTCGATGCCATGCCGGCGCGCTGGAATCCGGAAGAGGGCTTCCTGTGCCAGCGTCCCGGCGACATCATCCTGAACCCCGGACCGCTCTACCATAACGCCCCTTTCCACTGCATTTTCACCGGCTTGTTCGTCGGCGGCACCATTGTCGAGATGGGGCGGTTCGATGCGCTGCGCGCGCTGGAGCTCATTGAGGCCCACGGTGTGACCTGGGTGACCATGGTGCCCACCATGATGCATCGCATTTGGCGCCTGGCCCCGGAAACCTTGTCGCGTTTCACCCTGCCCAGCCTGCGCATGATGCTGCACATGGCCGCCCCCTGCGCCACCTGGCTGAAAGAGGCGTGGATCGGCTGGCTGGGCAGCGAGCGGGTCTGGGAATTTTACGGCACGACCGAGGGCATCGGGTCGACCATGATCTCCGGCACGGACTGGCTGGCGCATCGTGGCTCGGTCGGCCAGGTGCGCGAGGGATATGAGCTTGCCGTCCTGGACGCCGACGGGCACCGCCGCCGTCCGGGCGAGGTGGGTGAAATCTATTTCCGGCCACACGGCGGCCCAGGGTCGACCTACCATTATCTGGGCAGCCCGTCCCGGCGTATCGGTGACTGGGAGTCGACCGGCGATCTCGGGTCCGTGGACCAGGATGGCTATCTCTACCTGTCCGACCGCCGCAACGACCTGATCATCTCCGGCGGCGCCAATATCTATCCGGCGGAGGTCGAGGCGGCATTGGACGCGCATCCGGCGGTGCGAACCAGCGCCGTGGTCGGGCTGCCCGACGAGGACTGGGGCGCCCGCGTCCACGCCATCGTCCAGCCGGTCGAGGGCGCGGATCTCAACGACGCGGACCTCCTGGATTTCGTGGCCGAACGGCTGGCGCGCTTCAAGCTGCCAAAGAGCATCGAATTCACCAGCGAACCCTTGCGTGATGAGGCGGGAAAGGTGCGCCGGGCCGCCCTTCGCGACGCGCGGCTGGTCGGAACGCCCCCCCGTCCCGACTAGCCTACTTCGCGCGCTTGTACAGGGCCTCGAAGCCGCCTGCCATGAAGGTCACGAAGCGCTGGCGGGCGGCCTCGAAATCCTCGGACGTGCACAAATTGTCCGACAGGCGGTCGATGCGGCCGGTGCGTGACAGGATCAGCGTGTAGGCGCCGGAGGTGAACTGGAAACTCCAGAAGAGATCTTCCGGCGTGGCGTCGGGCAGAGCCTTCTGCAGAAGGCTGATGAGCCGCAGCGCCAGGGGGTCGAAATAGGTGTCCATCAATTCCGCGCCATAGCCCGGCGCATTGTTCACCTGCGCGAAAATACGTCCGAAGTGGCGCCAGCCGTCACCCCCGCCGATGTAGATGTCGAACGCCCCTTCATAATAGGCGCGCAGTATCCCCTCGACGGTGGGGTGGTCCCCTGCCGCCGCCTCATAAGCGTCCAGCGCCGCGGTGCGGGTAGTGACCGCATATTGCACGCGGCGTTCAAAGACGGCATCGAACAATGCCTTCTTGCCATCGAAGTAATAGTGAATCAGTGCCGGATGGATGCCCATCCTGTCGGCGACATCCTTGATCGTCACCCCGAAGTACCCGAGTTGGGCGAACAGATCCTCGCTGGTATCGAGGATCAACTTCACAGTCGCGGCCCGCTGCTCCGCCCGCGTGCGGCGGCCCGTAGGCTTCGGCTCTGCTGCCATATTCTCCGGCCTTCCTGATCGGACGCGTCGGGAAAAGACGCCATCCACCCCTTCATTCGACAGGGACGATGGGGCGCCCGCCCCGTCCGGTCAAGCAATGACATTGCCCAATGAACTTTTTCATTTATCACTAAATGAATGAACTTGACGACCCATCGGCCATCGGATATCGCTTTGAGAAACCTATAAATAAACAGGGGAGGGAACGCATGCCTGGGACCTCGAAAGCCGCGAGGCGCGTCGCGCTGTCCGGCACATCGCTCGTGACCGTCATGCTTTTCGCGTCGGGCCCATCATGGGCCCAAACGTCGGCCGCGCCGACGCAGACCACCGCCGCGACATCAGGTGGCGAGCTGGAAGAGATCATCGTCACCGGTTCCAGAATTCGCGGCGTCCCGCCGGTGGGCTCGAACCTGATCAGCGTCTCGAATGAGGATATCAAGACCGTCGGCGCCACCACGACGGCGGACCTGCTGGCCACCGTGCCGCAGCTGAACAGCTTCAACACCGCCCCGCGCGCCAGCAGCGCCGGGTTCGGCACCTTCGCGCCGGGCCTGCGCGGCCTACCCTCCAGCGCCACGCTGACGCTGATGAACGGCCACCGCCTGGCCAGCGCCGCGGCCAACGACACAGGGCCGGACTATCCCAACATCCCCAGCCTGGCGCTGGAGCGGGTGGAGGTCGTGCCCGATGGCGCGTCATCGGTTTACGGCTCGGACGCCATAGCCGGCGTGGTCAACTTCATCACCCGCCAGCACTTCTCAGGGGCGGAAGCCGACGTCCGCTACGGCATGTCCGACGGCTATCACTCAGTGTCGGCCAGCGGCGTGATTGGCCGGACCTGGGCCACCGGGTCCTTCCTGGCAGCTTATGAGTTCATGCGGAATACCAATATCACCGGCAGCGAACGGGACTATCGCGTCCAGGACTTCCGGCCTTCCGGCGGTGTCGATACCCGGTCGTACAATTGCCCGTCCGCTAACGTGGTGATCCCGCAGACCGGCGCGCTGACCTACGCCGCCCCCGGCTTCAGGCCCGGCACGATCAATTACTGCGACGGCAACGCCGCGGTCGACCTGCTTCCCCGGTCACGCCTGCACAGCGGCTTCCTGACCGGCCGGCAGGAACTGGGCGAGCGTGTCACCGTGTGGGCCGATCTGCTGTATTCGGACCGCATGGACATCATCCAGGCGGCTCCGCCCGTCGAAACGCTGACCATCACCAGGACCAACCCCTACTTCGTGGCACCGCCCGGCACCGGAGCCACGTCGGAGACCGTGCTGTTTCGCACCGACAACCTTTTCGGCGCCGACCATCTCAACAACACCGACAACACCCGGGTGGGCAATTCGTCGGTGGGCGTCGACGTGCAACTGCCCGCCGATTTGAACCTGAGCGTCTACGGCACCTTCGACTGGGCGACCAACGACGCCTTCATCCCCGGCGTCAATCCCGTGGCCCTCGCCGTGGCGGCGGCGGGAACGACGACGGCCACGGCCCTGGATCCCTTCGGCCAGCGCACCGCCCCCAGCGTCGCCGCTGCCATCACCACCTACCCCACCACTGTCACCGTCACCCAGCACACCAACCTGGGCGCCCTGAAGCTGGACGGGCCACTGTTCGACCTGCCGGGCGGCCCGCTGAAGTTCGCGGCCGGGGCGGAGTTCCGCAACGAGACCTTCACCCAGCGGGGCTACGTCGGCGCGGCGCCGGTGCCCGAGGATCTGGACCGGGACATCTATTCCGCCTTCGGCGAAATCTTCGCGCCCATCGTGGGCGCCGGCAATGAGGCGCCGCTGCTGCACCGCCTGTCGCTGTCGGTGTCCGGCCGCTACGACCACTACAGCGACTTCGGATCGACCAGCAATCCCAAGGTCGGCCTCAACTGGGACCCGGTGGAAGACCTGACCATCCGCGGCTCTTACGGCAAATCCTTCCGGGCGCCGGGCATGCGCCAGGTGGGAGCCACCGTGGGCGCCTACTACCTCGACGCCGCCAGCGCCGCCGTCCTGGCCCGCGACCCGTCGCGGGGGGCGGCGCAGGTCAACACGGTCTACCTGGCGGGCGGTAACCGCGACCTGCAGCCCGAGACGGCCCGCACCTACTCCGTCGGCGTCGACTGGCAACCGCACTTCCTGCCGGACTTCCGCGCCAGCGCCACCTTTTACGATATCAAGTTCGACGGCGCGATCGGCACCCCGCCGGCGTCGCTGGTCTTCACCGACCCGACGTTCGCGTCCGTCGTCTACCGCAACCCCACCCCGGCGCAGCTGGCCAAGCTGCTGGGGGTGGCCACACCGGTCAACCTGCCCAATCCCCTGCCTCAGATCGGCAACCTGCTGGACGAGCGCCTGGGCAATTTCGGCAGCCGCGCCACCAACGGCCTGGACTTCGATTTCGGCTATCACCGGGACGTGGGCTTCGGCACCGTGTTCGCGGGCCTGGCCGGCAACTACATCCTGAAGTTCGACACGCAGCTGTCGCCCACCGCCCCGGTGTCGGACAGCCTGCGGCTGGGCCTGCCGCAATGGACCTTCCGGGCCTCGCTGGGCGCCACCGTCGGGGCGGTCAGCGTGGTCACCTTCGTCAATTACCAGGACGGCGTGACCAACAGCTTCGCCACGCCCACCGGCACCGGCGTGTACAGCGCCGACCCGTACACGACGGTCGACTTGCGCGTCACCTGGACACTGCCGGACAGCGGCATGACCTCGAAGACAGAGCTGGCCTTGCAGATCAACGACCTCTTGGACAAGCGGCCACCCTACTTCCCCGCGACGGACGGCATCGGCAGCAACTACAATCCCATCGGCCGCTTCGTCGCCCTCAATATCAGAAAAAGCTTCTAGGCAGTTGGGTCACTCTTCCGACGTCGGGCATCGGCACCAGCCACGGGTATTTAAGACATGACCATCGTTTCCCCGGCGCCAAAGCCGGTGTCGACTTCGCCCCGAGGCACGGCGCCGCCGCCTGATGCACGCGCCTGGTACGTTTTGGCGGCGCTTTGCTTCGTCTATGTACTGAACTTCCTGGACCGGCAGTTGCTGTCCATTCTGGCCAAGCCCATCCAGGATGACCTGGGCGTCAGCGACGGCCAGCTGGGCCTGATCAGCGGGCTCTACTTCGCCCTGTTCTATTGCTTCATCTCCATCCCCGTGGCCTGGCTGGCCGATCGCACCAATCGGGTGCGGGTGCTGTCCATCGCCTGCGCCCTATGGAGCGCGGCCACGGTGGCCTGCGGTCTGTCGGCCACGTATCCGCAGCTGGTGCTGGCACGCATGACGGTGGGCGTGGGGGAAGCGGGTGGTGTGCCCCCCTCCTACGCCATCATCACCGATTATTTCCCACCGGGGCGGCGGGGTGCCGCTTTGGGCCTGTTCAACCTGGGCCCGCCCCTGGGCCAGGCGTTGGGCGTCGCCTTCGGCGCCTCCATCGCCGCCGCCTACAGCTGGCGCCAGGCCTTCCTGGTGCTGGGCATGTTCGGCGTCGCCGCCGCGCTCATCGTCTGGCTGACCATCCGCGAGCCCAAGCGCGGCCGGCTGGATGCGCCACCGGTCGGTGCCACGCCTGCCCAGCCGGCCGAAGCCCCAGCCCAAGCCAAGGCCGGTTTCATCGAAACGGTGGCGATGTTCTTCCGGCGGCCGGCGCTGCTGCTGATGGCGCTGGCCTGCGGGGCAACGCAGTTCGTCACCTACGCCGTCATGAATTTCACCGTCCTGTTCCTGATGCGGGAAAAGGGCATGAGCCTGCAGCAGGTGGCGGTATATTACGCCCTGCTGATCGGCATCGGCATTTCCATCGGCATGTATGCCTCGGGCCGGCTGGTCGACCGGTTCAGCGGCCGATCCAAGCAAGCCTACGCCCTGGTCCCGGCGCTGGGCCTGGCGGGCGCAGTACCCTTCTTCGTGGGCTTCGTCTGGGCGCCGGGGTGGCAGCTGGCGTTGCTGCTGCTGATCGGTCCGACCATCCTCAATTACTTCTTCCTCTCCCCCGCCGTCACCTTGGTGCAGGAGGAGGTACGGCCCAGCCAGCGCGTGCTGTCGGGCGCCTTGCTGCTGCTGGTCATGAACCTGATCGGCCTGGGGTTCGGCCCCACCTACCTGGGGGCCGCCAGCGACCACTTCCGGACGGCCCATCCCGGCAATTCCCTGCAACTCGCCTTCTACACCCTTGTCCCCTTCTATTTCCTGGCCATCACGCTTTTCCTGGCGCTGGCGCGGGTGCTGGAGGGTGAAGCCAACCGGACCGGAGATCACTGATGCGTCTTTTCCTACGCCTGGGCGCCTGCGCCGCGGCCGCCTTGCTGTCCTTCGGCGCCATGGCCGAGGACAATCCCACGGTGCGGGCGCCGGCCGGCAGCGTGGCGGGCCGCAGCAGCGGCGACCTGAACGTCTTCAAGGGGATTCCCTACGCCAAGCCCCCGGTAGGCCCGCTGCGGTGGAAGGCGCCGGAAGCGCTGCCGTCGTGGACGGGCGTGCGTGACGCCGGGGCGCCGGGCCTGGCCTGCGTGCAGCCCAAGGCGGCCGGCACCACCGTCTACACCAGCCCGCCACCGGCGATGGGCGAGGATTGCCTGACCCTGAACATCACGGCGCCGAAGCGGGCGAAGAGCGCCCCTGTCCTGGTGTGGATCCACGGCGGCACGCTGCTCAACGGCTATGGCTTCAACGAAATGTATGACGGCGCCGCCCTGGCCCGGCGCGGCGTCATTGTTGTATCCATCAATTACCGGCTGAGCGTCCTGGGCTACATGGCCCATCCGGGTCTGAGCGCGGAGAATCCCGACGGCATTTCCGGCAATTACGGCCTGCTGGACCAGATCGCAGCATTGCGCTGGATCCACGACAACATCGCCGCCTTCGGTGGTGACCCGGCCAATGTCACGGTGTCCGGCGAGTCCGCCGGCGCGCTGTCGGTCATGTACCTGATGGCGTCGCCCAAGGCGAAGGGGCTGTTCGCCAAAGCGGTGGTGGAGAGCGGCTACATGATCTCCATGCCCGAGCTGAAGCAACCCAACCATGGCGAGTTCGCGGCAGAGGCTATCGGGTCCTACATCGCCGGACAGGTGGGGGCGACCGACGTGGCGGCGCTGCGCGCCATGGACGCGGAAACGCTGGTACAGGCGGCGGCCAAGGTCAACTACTTCCCCCTCGGCACGGTGGACGGCAAAGTACTGACCGGCCAGTTGGTCGATGTTTTCGACAAGGGGGGGCAGGCGCCTGTTCCCATCCTGGCCGGGTTCAACAGCGGGGAAATCCGTTCCCTGCGCTGGCTGATCGCCCCGCCGCCGGCCGACGCCAAGGCCTATGAGGCGATGATCCGCGAACGCTACGGCGACCTGGCCGATGAATTCCTACGGCTCTACCCAGCCACCAGCACGCTGGAGGAAAGCGAGCTGGCGGCCACCCGCGATGCGCTGTACGGCTGGACGGCAGAGCGGCTGGTGCGGGACCAGACCAGGCTGGGGCAACCGGGATATCTCTACCTGTTCGACCACGGCTATCCGGCCATGGACGACAAGGGGTTGCACAGCTTCCACGCCTCGGAAATCCCCTATGTCTTCGGCACCATGGCGCACACCCCATCCTATTGGCCGAAGGCGCCGGACAGCCCGGTCGAGCGCCGCCTGACCGCCGCCATGAGCGATTACTGGGCCAGCTTCGCCCGCGACGGAAAGCCGGTGGCGGAGGGACTGCCCGCCTGGCCCGTCTTCGGCCAGGATGAAGGCTACATGGCCTTCACCGACACCGCGCAACCGGGGCACAAGGTGATGCCGGGCATGTACGCGTTGCACGAGGCCACCGTGTGCCGCCGGCGGGCGGCGGGCAACCTGCCCTGGAACTGGAACACCGGCGTCGTCTCGCCCGTGCTGCCCCCGCATGCGGAGGGTTGCTGACAGGCTGCCGACGGGACGTGCCGCGATCGTCACCGGGGCCGGCGGCACGCCCTGTTCCTGGTCCGACAGGACGGTGAGGTGAGACCGCGCCCTGGCTGTCCTGTGGCAGCCGGGCGAGGAAGGGCCCTCGCCCGCCGCGCTCTATCGGGTTAAATTTGACAATATTTTTAGACCCTTGGCTGCTACGCTGCCTCCGTTCCGAACCATCATTGGACCGGTGCCCGTCCTGCCGAGGGGAAATTGGAGATGCAGCCGCCCGCCCTGTCCGCGTCCTCCGCCTCCAACGCCCGCAGCGTGGCGGAAACGAATTTCATTTCCGCGACCATCCTGCACTCGCAGCTGACGGATGACGGCGAACGGCTGAGCGTCCGGCGCACCACCTGTGACGCCCTGCCCGATGTGGAAATGGGCTACGGCGGCATTGACGCCCACCTGGCGCGGCTTTACCTGCAGCCCACCCCCGCCTGCACCATGCAGCAGGGCCGGCGCATGCTGCAGCTGGAACCCCGGGCGCCCATGGAATGCTCGTTCCGCGACATGCGCGACCCCTGCGTCTGGCGCATCGTCCATCCCGTGGACATCATCAGTTTCGAGCTGCCGCGCGGCGCCATGGCCCATTGGGCCCGGGACGTGGGGCTACGCGGCTTCCACGGGCTGGACTATGAATCCGGCCTGACGATGATCGACGACGTCATCACCCATTTCGGCCTGGCGCTGATGGCGCCGCTGGCCACGCCCGGCCGGGCCCCAGCCCTGTTCGTCGACTATATCCTGAACGCCTTCTGCACCTATCTGGTGCGCATCATGGGGCGCGAGCTGCCCGATGGCTGGCGCCGGGGCGGCCTAGCCCTATGGCAGGAACGCCGGGCGAAGGAAATGATGGAAGCGGACCTGCGGGCGCCGGTGACGCTGAAACAGCTGGCGGACGCCTGCGGCCTGTCGGCGGCGCACTTCGCCCGCGCCTTCCGCCAATCGGTGGGGGAACCGCCACACCGCTGGCTGACCGGCCGCCGGGTGGAATTGGCCAAGGCGTTGCTGACGGCGGGCGAATTGCCCCTGGCCGACATCGCCCTGCGCTGCGGCTTCTCCGACCAGAGCCATTTCACCCAGGTCTTTTCCCGCTTGTGCGGCCAGTCCCCGGGCGTCTGGCGCCGCGCCCATCAGCGGAACGTCGTGCCCGGCCGCCGCCCGGAGTGAAGAGCCGGCCGAGCCGCTGACACCGACTTGCGGGTCCGCAGCGGAACCACCGCGTCCCGGTCGCCCACGCAAGGGGCGGCACCCGCCCAAACGGCGTAGTCAAAACAGATATACGATCACCGCAGTATCCCACTTACCTAAGTTATAGGACGGCATAGACGGACAGAAGCTGTATCGAACTCTTGGGAACTGCTAGACCATATGAATAGAACGACATGCTAAACTACGCCCGTGAAATATCCGTACTTGTAAAATCGGCCCAATAGGGGTGCTCCGGTCGGCGATTGTACGGCAGGAACGGATGCGGCGCCCCCTCAGGGAAGAACAGGGCCCCGGCCACCCCCGGGGCCGAGCGTCATCAATCCGTGGCCCAGCCGGGCCCATGCCGGGAGGCTTCCTTGCAGCTCCAGCACGACACCGCCGATGCCGTCCCCGTTTCGACCGTGGCGTTGGACAGCCCTCCCCCCGGCGGAGCGGAGCTGTACCAGTTGCTGGAGGCCTTGCAGGCGGTGAAGGTTGGCGACTTCTCCGTCCGCATGTCCGGCAACCATGTCGGCGTCCTGGGCAAGATCGCCGACACCTTCAACGAGATCGTCGCCGCCAATGAACGGATGGCGCAGCAGCTGGAGCGGGTGGGCCAGGTGGTGGGGCGCGAGGGCAAGACGCGCCAGCGTGTGAAGTTCAACCTGTCCAGCGGGTCCTGGGGCGACATGGAAGGCTCGGTCAATTCCCTGATCGACGACCTGTTGTGGCCGACGACGGAAGTGACCCGCGCCATCACCGCCGTGGCGCGCGGCGACCTGCTGCAGACGGTGCCGCTGGATGTGGACGGCCGGCCGCTGCAGGGTGAGTTCCTGCGCTCCGCCACCATCGTCAACACCATGATCAAGCAGCTGAACGTCTTCACCTCGGAAGTGACGCGCGTGGCGCGCGAGGTGGGCACCGACGGCAAGCTGGGCGGCCAGGCCCAGGTGCGCGAGGTGACGGGCGTGTGGAAGGACCTGACGGAGTCCGTGAACTCCATGGCGTCCAACCTGACGGCCCAGGTGCGCAACATCGCGGAGGTGACCATCGCCGTGGCCAACGGCGACCTGTCCAAGAAGATCACCGTGGACGTGCGCGGCGAGATCCTGCAGCTGAAGGAAGCCATCAACACCATGGTGGACCAGCTGCGCTCCTTCGCGTCGGAAGTGACGCGCGTGGCGCGCGAAGTGGGCACCGATGGCAAGCTGGGTGGCCAAGCCATCGTGCCCGGCGTCGCCGGTACCTGGAAGGACCTGACGGACTCGGTCAACGCCATGTGCGGCAACCTGACCGACCAGGTGCGCAACATTGCCCAGGTGACGACGGCCGTGGCGCGCGGCGACCTGTCGCGCAAGATCACCGTGGACGTGCGCGGCGAAATCCTGGAACTGAAGAACACCATCAACACCATGGTGGACCAGCTGAACGCCTTCGCCGGCGAGGTGACGCGCGTGGCCCGCGAGGTGGGCACCGAGGGCAAGCTGGGTGGCCAGGCGGTGGTGCCGGGCGTGGGCGGCACCTGGAAGGACCTGACCGACAACGTGAACTTCATGGCCGGCAATCTGACGGCCCAGGTGCGCAACATCGCGGAAGTGTCCACCGCCATCGCCAACGGCGACCTGTCCAAGAAGATCACCGTCAACGTCAGCGGCGAAATCCTGCAGCTGAAGGAAACCATCAACACCATGGTGGACCAGCTGAACGCCTTCGCCGGCGAGGTGACGCGCGTGGCCCGCGAGGTCGGCACCGAGGGCAAGCTGGGCGGCCAGGCCATGGTGCGCGGCGTGGCCGGCACGTGGAAGGACCTGACCGACAGTGTGAACTCCATGGCCGGCAACCTGACCGACCAGGTGCGCAACATCGCCGAGGTCGCCACCGCCGTGGCCAACGGCGACCTGTCGCGCAAGATCACCGTGGACGTGAAGGGCGAAATCCTTCAGCTGAAGGAAACGCTGAACACCATGGTGGACCAGCTGAACGCCTTCGCCGCCGAAGTGACCCGCGTGGCGCGCGAGGTCGGCACCGAGGGCAAGCTGGGCGGCCAAGCCCAGGTGCCCGGTGTGGCCGGCACCTGGAAGGATCTGACCGACAACGTCAACTCCATGGCCGGCAACCTCACCGGCCAGGTGCGCAACATCGCCGAGGTCGCCACCGCCGTGGCCCAGGGCGACCTGTCCAAGAAGATCACCGTCAACGTCAGCGGCGAAATCCTGCAGCTGAAGGAAACCATCAACACGATGGTGGACCAGCTGAACGCCTTCGCCGCCGAAGTGACCCGCGTGGCGCGCGAGGTCGGCACCGATGGCAAGCTGGGCGGCCAGGCCCAGGTGCCCGGCGTCGCCGGCACCTGGAAGGATTTGACCGACAGCGTGAACTCCATGGCCGGCAACCTCACCGGCCAGGTGCGCAACATCGCGGAGGTGGCCACCGCCATCGCCAACGGCGACCTGTCGCGCAAGATCACCGTGGACGTGCGCGGCGAGATCCTTCAGCTGAAGGAAACGCTGAACACCATGGTGGACCAGCTGAACCGCTTCGCCGGTGAGGTGACGCGCGTGGCCCGCGAGGTCGGCACCGAAGGGCGCCTGGGCGGTCAGGCGCAGGTGCCCGGCGTGGCCGGCACCTGGAAGGACCTGACCGACAGCGTCAACTTCATGGCCTCCAACCTGACCGACCAGGTGCGCAACATCGCGGAGGTGACCACGGCCGTGGCGCGCGGCGACCTGTCGCGCAAGATCACCGTGGACGTGAAGGGCGAAATCCTGGAGCTGAAGAACACCATCAACACCATGGTGGACCAGCTGAACGCCTTCGCCGCCGAGGTGACGCGCGTGGCGCGCGAGGTCGGTACCGAAGGCAAGCTGGGCGGCCAGGCCCAGGTGTCCGGCGTCGCCGGCACCTGGAAGGATTTGACCGACAGCGTGAACTTCATGGCCGGCAACCTGACGGCCCAGGTGCGCAACATCGCCGAGGTGGCCACCGCCATCGCCAACGGCGACCTGTCCAAGAAGATTACCGTGGACGTGCGCGGCGAGATCCTGCTGCTGAAGGAAACGCTGAACACCATGGTGGAGCAGTTGCGCTCCTTCGCGGCCGAGGTGACGCGCGTGGCGCGCGAGGTCGGCACCGAAGGCCGCCTGGGCGGCCAGGCGGTGGTGCCCGGCGTGGGCGGCACCTGGAAGGACCTGACCGACAACGTCAACCTGCTGGCCGCCAACCTGACCACCCAGGTGCGCAACATCGCGGAAGTGACCACGGCCGTGGCGCGCGGCGACCTGTCGCGCAAGATCACCGTGGACGTGAAGGGCGAAATCCTGGAGCTGAAGAACACCATCAACACCATGGTGGACCAGCTGAACGCCTTCGCCGGCGAGGTGACCCGCGTGGCCCGCGAGGTCGGCACCGAGGGCAAGCTGGGCGGTCAGGCCCAGGTGCCCGGCGTGGCCGGCACCTGGAAGGACCTGACCGACACCGTGAACGTCATGGCCGCCAACCTGACGGAACAGGTGCGCGGCATCGTGAAGGTGGTGACCGCCGTCGCCAACGGCGACCTGAAGCAGAACCTGGCGGTGAAGTCCAAGGGCGAGGTGGCGGCCCTGGCCGAGACCATCAACAACATGACCAATACGCTCGCCACCTTCGCCGACCAGGTGACGACCGTGGCGCGCGAGGTGGGCGTGGAAGGGCGCCTGGGCGGCCAGGCCAACGTGCCGGGCGCGGCCGGCACCTGGAAGGACCTGACCGGCAACGTCAACCTGCTGGCCGCCAACCTGACGACCCAGGTGCGCGCCATCGCCGAGGTGGCGACCGCCGTGACCAAGGGCGACCTGACCCGTTCGATCCAGGTCGACGCCCGCGGCGAGGTGGCGGAGCTGAAAGACAACATCAACACGATGATCGACAATTTGCGGCTGACCACCGACCGCAACACCGAACAGGACTGGCTGAAGACCAACCTGGCCCGCTTCACCAACATGCTGCAGGGCCAGCGCGACCTGTCGACCGTGGGCCGCATGCTGCTGACCGAACTGACGCCCCTGGTCGGCGCCCATCAGGGCGTGATCTACCAGATGGATGAGGAAGGCCCGCGCAGCCTGAGGCTGGTCTCGGGCTATGCCGACGACGCCACCCACGGCCACCCGCAGCGCCTGCAGATCGGCGAGGGGCTGATCGGCCAATGCGCCGCCGACAAGCGCCGCATCCTGATCACGGAGATGCCGGCCAACGTCGTGCCCATCTCCTCCGGCCTGTTCAAGGCCATCCCGCAAAGCGTCGTCGTCCTGCCCGTGCAGTTCGAGGGCCAGGTGAAGGCGGTGATCGAGCTGGCGTCCATGACGGCGTTCACCGGCCTGCAGATGACCTTCCTGGAGCAGTTGACCGCCAGCATCGGCATCGTGCTGAACAGCATCGAGGCGACGATGCAGACGGAAGGCCTGCTGAAGCAATCGCAGCAGCTGGCCGCCGAACTGCAGGCCCAGCAGGGTGAGTTGCAGCAGACCAACGAACAGCTGGAACAGAAGGCGCAGCAGCTGGCCGAGCGCAACGTCGAGGTGGAGCGCAAGAACCAGGAAATCGAACAGGCCCGCCGCGCGCTGGAGGAAAAGGCGACGGAACTGTCCCTGACCTCGAAGTACAAGTCGGAGTTCCTGGCCAACATGAGCCACGAGCTGCGCACGCCGCTGAATTCCATCCTCATCCTGGGCCAGCAGCTGAGCGAGAACCCCGACGGCAACCTGACGCCCAAGCAGGTGGAATTCTCCCGCACCATCCATGGTGCCGGCACCGACCTCTTGAACCTCATCAGCGACATCCTGGACCTGTCGAAGATCGAGTCCGGCACCGTCTCGGTGGAGGCGGAGGAGATCTTCTTCAGCAACCTGCTGGACACCGTGGCGCGGCCCTTCCGGCACGAGGCGGAAAACCGCCGCCTGGCCTTCGACGTGCAGCTGGATCCGGTACTGGGCCGGACGCTCACCACCGACAGCAAGCGCCTGCAGCAGGTGCTGAAGAACCTGCTGTCCAACGCCTTCAAGTTCACCGAGACGGGCGGCGTGCGCCTCACCGTCTCGGCACCGGCCAGCGGTTGGTCGTCGGACCATCCCATCCTGAAGCAGTCGCCCAAGGTGGTGGCCTTCGAGGTCAGCGACACCGGCATCGGCATTCCCACCGAAAAGCAGAAGATCATCTTCGAGGCCTTCCAGCAGGCCGACGCCAGCACCAGCCGCAAGTATGGCGGCACCGGCCTGGGCCTGGCCATCAGCCGCGAGCTGGCCAACCTACTGGGCGGCGAAATCCACCTGCGCAGCACGCCCGGCAGCGGCAGCACCTTCACCCTCTACATCCCGGCGACATATCTGGCCCCCGTCCACACCGCCCGCGCCGTGACCTCCAACGCCGCAGCCAACGACCACCGCCCCGCCCTGGTACCGGCCGACGCCAACTGGCGCCATGCCGCCGGCCTGCCGGAGCGGGCGCTGGAGCAGGTGGTGGACGACCGGCTGGACATCCAACCCGGCGATGCCGTCCTGCTGATCGTCGAGGATGACCCGCACTACAGCCGGGTGATGGTCGATCTGGCCCGCGACAAGGGCTTCAAGGTGCTGGTCGCCATGCGCGGCATCGACGCCCTGGACCTGGCGCGCCAGTATCAGCCGACGGCGGTGTCGCTGGACGTATTCCTGCCCGACATGCTGGGCTGGACGGTGCTGAGCCAGCTGAAGCACAACCCGGCCACCCGCCACATCCCCGTGCAGATCATCACCCTGGACGAGGATCGGCAGCATGGGCTGGCCCGGGGCGCCTTCTCCTTCATGTCCAAGCCGACCTCGCCGGACGTGCTGGACAGCGCGCTGGAGCGGATCAAGGAATACGCCCAGCCGCGGCGCAAGCGCCTGCTGGTGGTGGAGGACAACGCCGCCGAGCTGATGAGCATCACCGAGCTGCTGGGCCACGACGACATCGAGGTCTTGGCCGCCGGAACCGGGGCGGAGGCGCTGAAGACCCTGCGCGAGAAGCCGTGCGACTGCGTGGTGCTGGACCTGCGCCTGCCCGACATGACCGGGTTCGAGGTGCTGGAGGTCATCAGCGCCGACAGCAACCTGTGCGACGTGCCGGTGATCGTCTTCACCGGGCGCGAGCTGTCGGCGGAAGAGGACGCCAAGCTGCACGCCATGGCGCGCAGTATCGTCGTCAAGGGCGTGGAATCGCCGGAGCGGCTGTTGGACGAGACGTCGCTGTTCCTGCACCGGGTGGTGGCCGACCTGCCGGCGGACAAGCGCCGCATGCTGGAACGGCTGCACGGCTCGGACGAGGATCTGGTGGGCAGCACCGTGCTGCTGGTGGACGACGACGCCCGCAACATCTTCGCCCTGTCCAGCGTGCTGGAACGCCGGGGCATGCGGGTGCTGGCGGCCACCACGGGGCGCGAGGCCATCACCCTGATCGAGCAGACCCCCGACATCGCCATCGTGCTGATGGACATCATGATGCCGGAGATGGACGGGTATCAGACCATGGGCGTCATCCGCGCCAACCCGGCCTTTCGCCGGCTGCCCATCGTCGCCTTGACGGCCAAGGCGATGAAGGGCGATCGTGAGAAATGCCTGGAAGCGGGCGCCTCTGATTACCTGGCCAAACCGGTAAACACCGAGCAATTGCTGTCGGCGTTGCGCATGTGGCTGCATCGCTGAGGGAACGCTTCACCATGGACGTCACGCCCAAGGCCAACATACTCCTGGTGGATGACCAGCCGGCCAAGCTGCTGAGCTACGAGGTCATCCTGAGCGAACTGGGGGAGAACCTGATCAAGGCCGGCTCCGCGCGGGAGGCGCTGGAGCATCTGCTGCGGCACGACATCGCCGTCATCCTGGTCGATGTCTGCATGCCGGATCTGGACGGCTTCCAATTGGCCGAGATGATCCGCAGCCACCCCCGCTTCGAGAAGACCGCCATGATCTTCATCTCGGCGGTCATGATGTCGGACGTCGACCGGCTGCGCGGCTATGAGGCGGGGGCGGTCGACTATGTGCCCGTGCCGGTGGTGCCCGAGGTCTTGCGCGCCAAGGTTCGCATCTTCGTCGAGCTGCACCGCAAGACCCGCCAGCTGGAGCAGTTGAACGCCGAGCTGGAGCGCCGCGTGGCGGAGCGCACCGCCGACCTGGAGCACACGGCCGCCCGCCTGCAGCAGAGCGAGCGGCGGCGCAGCCTGGCCCTGGCCGCCGGCGGCATGGGGTCCTGGGACTGGAACGCCGATACCGACGAACTGATGTGGGACGACGCCCAGCATCGCATCTTCGGCACCGACCCCGCCCGCTTCGCCGTCACCGCCGCCAGCGCCTGGGCCCTGTTCCACCCCGAGGACCGGGAGGCGCAGATCCGGGCCATCCGCCAGGCCGCCACCACCGGCCAGCGCTATGGCGAGGAGTTCCGCATCATCCGGCCCGACGGCGCCATCCGCTGGTGCTTCGCGGCCGCGGCCCCCACGGGTGACGCGAACGGCCGCCCCCGCCGACTGAGCGGTGTCACCTTGGACATCACCGAGCGCAAGGATGCCGAGGCCCGACAGATGATGCTGGCGCGCGAGGTCGACCATCGGGCCAAGAACGCCCTGGCGGTCGTCCAGTCGGTGCTGCGCCTGACGCGGGCGCCGTCCGTCCCCGAATTCGTGGAGGCGGTCGAGGGTCGCATCGGCGCCATCGCCTGGGTGCACACGCTGCTATCGAATTCGCGCTGGCAGGGCGCTGAACTGGTGCGGCTGGTGCGCGAGGAAATGGCCCCCTATCAGTCCGGCGACATGCCGCGCGTGGTGTTCGACGGCCCGGACGTGATGTTGCTGCCCGCCACCGCCCAGTCGCTGGCGCTCAGCATCCATGAGCTGGCCACCAACGCCGCCAAGTACGGATCGCTGTCGGTGCCGACCGGCAGCGTCCGGCTGACCTGGCACAGCCGGGCGGATGTCCTCACCCTGACATGGCGGGAAACCGGCGGGCCTTCGGCAACGTTGCCCCGGTCGCGCGGCTTCGGCATCCGCGCCATCACCGAGAGCGTGGAACGGCAACTGTCCGGCCGGGTCGAGATGAACTGGCTGCCCACCGGCCTGGTCTGCACCTTCAGCATTCCCATGAGCGAGGTGGGGAAGCTGGTGGCCGATGACGCCGCCCCCGTCGCCCCGCCGGCGCCGGAGCCCGCCGCCCCGGCCCACCACCTTCCGCCTGGGCGGCGGGTCCTGGTGGTGGATGACGAGGCCATGGTGGCCATGATGATGGAGCAGGCGCTGCTGGACCTGGGCATGACGGTGGCCGGCCCCGTGGGTACCCTGCCCCAGGCCCTGGTCCTGGCCAAGGCCGGTGGCATCGATTGCGCCATCCTGGACGTCAACCTGCAAGGCACGCCAATCTATCCGGTGGCCGATCTGCTGACCGACGCGGGCGTGCCCTTCATCTTCCTCACCGGGTACGACAAGGTGACGATGGATGGCCGCTATCATGGCGTGCCGGTACTGCAGAAGCCGGTGCGGCTGTCCGACCTGGAGCGTGCCCTGCTGACGCTCATCGGCACGGCCGCGTCACCCCCCGTCCGCGTCTTCGCCACGGGGCAGGTGGCCAGTCTCGCCTGACATTTCCCACCCCCATCACTGGAGGCAGATCCCGGGCCCGCGGCAACGCCGGGGGCGGCCATGGGCCACCGGGGACTAGACGGTAACGCCCATGCTTTCCGAACGGCACCTTCAGCTCTTGCGCCTCTCCATCCCTTCCGTCTGGGCGTTGGAGACCCTTCTGTTCCTGTATCGGGAACGTGACCGGGCATGGACGGCGCCTGAACTGGTCCTGCATCTGCGCAGCAGCGCCGCCGCAATCGAGGGGGCGCTGGCCCCCCTCACCCAGGCGGGCCTGGTCGTCGCGGAAGGCGACGCCCACCGGTTCCAGCCGGCCGGACCCATCCTGGAAGCGTTCGTGCGCGACCTCGAAACCGCCTATGCCGAACAGCCGCTATCCGTCATGAGAGCCATCCTTTCGACCCCGAATTCGCGTATCAAGTCTTTCGCCGACGCCTTCAAACTGAGCAAGGATTGAGGCCATGCCGACGCTTGCAGCGGTCGTTTATCTGCTGTGTGGGGCCACCAGCTTTCTGTGCATGGTTCTTCTGATCCGCAAATACCTGCAGGACCGCTCACGCCTGTTGCTGTGGAGCGCGCTCTGCTTCACCGGCCTGGCGATCAACAACTTCCTGCTGTTCCTGGATTTTGTCGTGCTGCCCGACATCGACCTGCGTCCGCTGCGCACGGTGACCGCCCTGGTCTCCGTCGGCATTCTGCTGGTCGGACTTATCTGGGAGACGGAGTGATGGGCGCGGGGATGGAAGTGTCTGTCAGGGTGCTGAGCTACCTGTCCGGCGGCGTGACGCTGGGCTACTTCCTGGTCGGCCTTTTCTTCCTGCGGTTCTGGGTACGGGTGCGGGACACGCTGTTCCTGGCTTTCGCCACCGCCTTCGGGCTGCTGGCCATCAACCAGGCGATCACCACCTTCGCCGATGTGGCACAGGGGGAATACCTGTGGGCATTCGGCCTGCGGCTGGTGGCCTTCTCGCTGATCATCGCCGCCATTGTGGGCAAAAACGTGCGACGGCGGGGGAAAGCCCGATCCTGACGGGACCGGGCGTCCCGCCCGGCGGTCATCCCCTCTTGGCCACCTGCCAGCCGATGACCATCGCCACCACCCAGGCGGGTGCTACGTAGACGGCCAGGCGGGTATTGTCGTCAAACGCCAGCAGCACCAGGGTCAGGGCGAAGAAGGCCAGCGTCAGATACCCGCTCCACGGCGCGCCGGGCATGCGATAGGGCGAGGGCGCCACCCGGCCCGCCGCCACGGCGCGGCGGTAGAACAGGTGGGAAATGATGATGATGGACCAGGTCCACAGCTGGATCACCACCACCGTGCTCATCACGTAGATGAAGGCCTGCTCGGGCGCCACGTAGTTCACCAGCACGCCGGCCAGCATGAAGACCACCGAGGCGATGATGCCGCGTGTGGGCACGTGCTGGTCGCTGAGCGTGGCGAAGTAGGCCGGCGCCTCCTTGGCGTTGGCCAGGGTGTGCAGCATGCGGCCGCAGGAGAAGATGCCGCTGTTGCAGGCCGAGGCGGCGGCCGTCAGCACCACGAAATTGATCACCCCGGCGGCGGCGGGAATGCCGAAATGGTCGAACACCGTGACGAAGGGGCTGAAGTTCGGCGAGATCTGATCCCACGGCACCAGCGACATGATCACCACGATGGCACCGATGTAGAACACCAGGATGCGCAGCAGGGCGCCGTTGATGGCGCGCGGCAGGGTCTTGCCCGGATCCTCCGCCTCGCCCGCCGTCACGCCGATCAGCTCGATGCCGCCGAAGGCGAACAGGGCGGCCGGGAAGACCAGCAGGGTGGCCATGGTGCCGTTGGCGAAGATGCTGCCGTGGGTCCACAGGTTGGAGACGCTGGCGTGGGTGCCAAGACCGCCGGCGTCGAAGCCCAGCACCGCCACGCCGAAGATCAGCAGGGCGACGACGGCCAGGACCTTGATCAGGGCGAACCAGAATTCAAACTCGCCGAACACCTTCACGCTGCGCAGGTTGGCGGCCAGCAGCACGCCCAGCATGGCCAGCACCGGCACCCATTGCGGCAGGTCGGGGAACCAGTAACGGATATAGACGCCGACCGCCGTCAGCTCGGCGATGCCGACCATCACCCACAGGAACCAGTAGGACCAGCCGGAAACGAAGCCGGCCCAGGGCCCCACGAATTCCTGGGCGTATGTCGCGAAGGACCCCGCCACCGGGCGGTAGAGCAGCAGCTCACCCAGCGCCCGCGCCATGAAGAACACCGCCATGCCGCCCAGCGCATAGGCCAGCAGCAGGCTGGGCCCCGCCTTGTGGATGGCCTGCGCCGATCCCAGGAACAGCCCCGACCCGATGGCGCCGCCCAGTGCGATCATCTGCACATGACGGTTTTTCAGGCCGCGAACCAGCCCTTCCGACGCTTCACTCACGCGGCACCGCCAGCGGATTGATCACAAAACATTAAAATCCCTCTCCCGAAAATTCTTATGTTACTTGACCAAAGCACGACGCTTGCCCGTTCCCAGGTAATTCAAGGTTTCCGCCAGTCAATCTTTACTTGGGCAGAAGGGTCATATCATCTTTTCGGCGCGGTGGCTGCCCCAGATGCGGGCTGGGTTGGCGGGCCGCCGGCGCCAGCCAGGGCCCCAGGTGGAAAATGGCCATCAGCAGGTACATCTGCGTCATCCCGCCCAGGGGCCACGCGTCCGCCGGGGTCATGCAGAGCATCGCCGGCTGCGCGGCCTCCTGAACGCCCGTGACCGCCGCCATGACGGCGAAGGTCGGTGCCGCGGCCAGGCGCAGCCAATCCGCGATACGTGGAAATCCCATATCTCGCATCCCTGTGGAAGAAGGGGAAGGGCCCGGGATGCCGCCAAGACGCCGCCCCCGGGCCGCCCGCTTCAGCGTTGCGGACCGTATTCGTCATGCCGGCGCCACCAGACGCCGCTCTCGTTGCGGCCCAGCGGCGCGCGGTCCAGCCATTGGTAGGCGCCCCACAGGCTGTCCAGGCCCCGCGCGTAGGTCGAGTAGGTGTGGTAGAGGGCGCCATCGTCGCCGCGCGCGAAGGCGCTCATGCCCGGCCGGTCGCGGGTATAGGTGGGCGCGTCGGTGCCGCAGGTCGCCGCGAATTGGGCCACAGGCTCCGGTACGGCCGTCGTCGCATCCATGGCGTGGCCGCCGCGCTTGTAGTTGTACTCGATACGGCCGTCGCGCTGCTCCGCCTCGGTGAAGGCGACGTTGTAGTCGAAATTGAAGTCGCCGCCGGCCGATGACACCCAGGGGAAGGTCCAGCCCATGCGCCGCTTATAAGCCTGCAGCTTGGCCAACGGCGCCCGCGACACCGCCACCAGCGCCACGTCATGGTTGGCCAGGTGGATGGCGAAGCCGTTGAACCCGTCCGCGATCATGGAGCAGGAGGGGCAGCCCGCCGTGTAATCGGGCCCGAACATGAAGTGATAGACGATCAGCTGCGAACGCCCGTCGAACAGGTCGGCCAGCGTGGCGGGGCCGCCGTCGGTTTCGAAGCGGTAATCCTTGTCCACCCGCACCCAGGGCAGGGCCCGGCGGCGTTGTGCCAGCGCATCGCTCTGGCGCGTCAGCGCCTTCTCCGCCTCCAGCAGGTCCAGCCGCGCCGCCAGCCAGTCTTCCCGCGTTCCCGTCACATGTGGTGTCATCATTTCCTCTCCGTCAGTATGTCCACCCGCCCCTGCGCCAGGGACAGGGGGCGGTGGTCGGGGCCAGACTGGGCCCGGGCGCCGGAGGGTCGGGAGTGACAAGTGTGACGGGATACGCATGGACTCGCTGATCACGGCCGCCGGACGGGCGTTGGCCCTGGGCGATCCGCTGGGCGCGCTGAACCGCGTCGCCCTGCGCGACGACCCGCCGGCCCTGGCATTGCGTGGCATCGCCATGGCGCAGCTGGGCGATCTTCCCCGAGCACGGGTGCTGCTGCGGGGCGCCATGCGCGGCTTCGGCCCGCAGGAGGCCGTGGCCCGGGCGCGCTGCGCCGTGGCGGAGGCGGAGATCGCGCTGGCCGCGCGCGACCTCGGCTTTTCAGCCGCGACGCTGGACCAGGCGCGCGGGGTGCTGGAGGCGCGCGGCGACCGCCTGAACGCGGCGCACGCCCGGTACCTGGAGATCCGGCGCCTGCTGCTGGTCGGCCGGCTGGATGAGGCGGAGGGGGCGCTGGCCCAGCTGGACCCCACCCCCTTCCCGCCCGCCCTGCGCGCCGCCCATGAACTGGTGGTGGCCGGCATCGCCCTGCGGCGCGTGCGGGCGAAACCGGCCCGCGCGGCCCTGGCCCGCGCCGGGCGCGCCGCGCGACAAGCCGGCATCCCGGCCCTGATGGCGGAGGTGGACGCTGCCGCCCGCGCCCTGACACTGCCGGCCGCCCGCCTGCTGACGCAGGGAACGCAGCGGCTGCTGACCCTGGAGGAGGTCGAGGCGCTGCGGGCCTCGACCATGCTGGTCGTGGATGCCTGCCGCCTGACGGTGCACGCCGGCGGCACCCTCATTCCGCTGACCCGCCGCCCCGTCCTGTTCACGCTGGCCCGCGCGCTGGCCGAGGCCTGGCCGGCCGACGTGTCGCGACGCGCGCTGGTGGCCCGCGCCTTCCGCGCCAAGGACGCCGATGAGTCCCACCGGGCACGCCTGCGGGTGGAAATCGGGCGGCTGCGCGCGTTGCTGCGGCCGCTGGCCCAGGTGCAGGCCACCAGGCAGGGGTTTGCCCTGCAGCCCTTGGAAGCGGCTGACGTGGCGGTGCTGACGCTGCCGGAGGAGGATGCGCTGGCCACCGTGCTGGCCTTGCTGGCGGACGGCGAGCCATGGTCCAGTTCCGCCCTGGCCATGGCGCTGGGCGCCAGCCAGCGCACCGTCCAGCGCGCGCTGGAAACGCTGGCGGCAGCAGGCAAGGCGCAGGCCTTCGGCCAGGGCCGGGCGCGGCGCTGGACCACCTCGCCCCTGCCGGGATTCACGACGACCTTGTTACTCCCCACCTTCCTGCCGGGCGATTAGCGTGGGACGGACATCCGACGGAGGCGACACCCATGAAACGATCAGCCGCTGAAATCCTGCGCGAATACGGCCCCTTCCCCGACGTCGACCGCGTGCATGGGGTGACCTATGACGGCCAGCAGGTCTGGTTCGCCGCCGGCGACCGGCTGAACGCCCTGGATCCGGAAGGCGGCACCGTGCAGCAGTCCATCGAGGTCGCGGCCCACGCCGGCACGGCCTACGACGGCCGGCACCTGTACCAGATCGCCGAGGATCGCATCCAGAAGCTGGACCCCGCCACCGGCCGGGTGCTGTCCACCATCCCCGCCCCGGCCGGGGGTGCCGATTCCGGGCTGGCCTGGGCGGAGGGCACGCTGTGGGTCGGGGAATACCGCGCCCGCAAGATCCACCAGATCGACCCCGAGACGGGAGCCATCCTGCGCTCCATCGAGACCAACCGCTTCGTCACCGGGGTCACCTGGGTCGACGGGGAGCTGTGGCACGGGACCTGGGAAGGGGGCGAAAGCGACCTTCGCCACATCGACCCGCGCACCGGCACCGTCCTGGAGCAGCTGGACATGCCGGCCGGGACCGGCATATCCGGCCTGGAATCCGATGGCGGCGACCGCTTCTTCTGCGGCGGCGGCGACAGCGGCACGCTGCGTGCCGTCCGCCGGCCCCGGCCTTGAGACTGCTGCATCACCAGGGCCAGGCCGACAGCGCGCCGCCGCCGCCGGCCGTCCCTGGCATATCCGCCAGCATGAGCAGCAGCTGATCGGCGGCACGCAGGTCGGCGGTATCCAGCCCTTCCTGGAATCCGTCGCGCAGGGGCCGCAGCAGGGCCAGCGCCCGGGCCGGCTGCCCCTGATCCATCCACAGGCGGGCAAGGTCGATCGCGGCCCGCAATTCCCAGGCCTTGGCCGCCTGCCGGCGGCTCCACGCCAGCGCGTCCTGCAACAGCGCCTCCACCTCCGCCGGGTCGCGGTCGGGCAAGGCCCGCAGGACGTCGGCCTTGACGCGCAACAGCTCGGGCATGCTGAACAACTCGCCATTGCCGGCGCAGCGGCCGACGGCGGCGTCCACCAGATCCAGCGCCTCCTCCTGCCGGCCGCTGAGCATGAGGCCCTGGGCCAGCGCCAGGCTGAAGGTGGTGGTCAGCAGCTCATACCGGGCGGCACGCAGGCGGGCCAGGCTTTCCTCCAGCCAATCCAGCGCCTCGCCGACATGGCCCCGCTGGATGGCCAGCTCCCCCCGCAGGCCGCCACTGGCGGCGATGTAGGGGCCCAGCGCGTTGACCTCGGCGGCGCGCGCGAAGTTGGCCAGGCTGACCTCCGCCTTCTCCAGGTCCCCCGCCCACAGGTCGACCGACAGCGTCCACAGCAGCGCGATGCAGTGGGTCACCGCGTGCTCCAGCCCCGCCGCCTCGCGCACGGTGCGGGCGGCCACGGCCCGGGCCTGGTCGGCCAGACCCAGCAGCCACAGCGTGCGGGCCAGCGCGATGCCCGAGCGATTGCGGTGATCGAAGCCAAAATAGACTGTCCACCGCCGGTCGGAGGGCATGCTCTGCCGGATGGAGAATTCCAGTTCCTGCCGCGCACGGGACTGGTCGCCGGCAAGATGATGGGAAATACCAGCCAGGGAGGCCGCGACGGCCGCCGCCTCCGGCGTGTCGATCACCCCGGCCACCTTCACCGCCATGTCGGCCCAGCCATGGGCCGTCGCGTAGTCGCCGATCCTCTCATGGAAGATCTGCAGGCGGCCCAGAAGGCGCAGCTGGTTCCAATGGTCGCCCAGGGTGGTGGCGACGGCCAGCGCGCGGCGCAGCGCCGTTTCCGCCGCCTCGCTATTGCCGCGGGTGAACATCAGCGCCAGGCCCAGCGCCGCCTGGATCTCAATCTCCACCGCCGTATCGCGGTGGCCGTCCAGGTGGGCCACGGCCCGCGCGCACCAGTCGCGGCATTCCACCAGCAGCGACATGTTGGTGAAAACAGGCACGCTCGCCGCCGCCAGGCGGACGGCCAGCGCCACGTCGCCATCGGGGCCGAAGCTCCAATCCAGGGCGCTGCGTATGTTGCCCAGCTGGCGCGAGAAGTAATGGAAGCGATCGAGGCAGCGCCGATCGGAAAAGGCCGGCTCCTCCAGCTTGGCCACGAAAAAGGCCGCGTGCCGCCGGGCAACGGCTTGGAAGGCCTGCGGTCCCCGGCCCAGCAGCTTTTCCCGGGCGTAGGCGCGTGTCATTTCCAGCAGGCGGTAGGTGCTGGCGTTGCCCAGCCGGTCGGGGGAGATCAGCGACTTGGTCGTCAGCTCATCCAGGGCCAAGACCGCCGCATCGGTGGGCACCTCCTCATCCGTCACCACCTGCAGCGCCGCGTCGATGGAGAACGGGCCCAGGAAGACCGACAGCCGTTCCAGGGTCAGGCGCTCCGCCTCCGGCAGAAGGTTGTAACTCCAATCCAGGGTGGCCTGCAGGGTCTGCTGGCGCGGCAGGGCGGTGCGGCGCCCGGCCCAGGCCAGGCTGAACCGCTCCCCCAGCAGCTGGGCCGTGGCCTCCAGCCCGTGGGCCGCCACCCGCACCGCCGTCAGTTCGATGGGCAGGGCCATGCCGTCCAGCCGGCCGCACATGTCGGACACCACCCGGACGGCATCGACATCGAAGCGCAGCGCGCTGTTGCCCGCCGACGCGCGCTCCACGAACAACGCCACCGCAGGAAAGGCCAGCAGCGCGTCCAGCGACAGGCCCTCGACCGCGGTGTCGGGATAGGCCAGCGAGCCCAGCCAATGCACATGCTCCGCCCGCACGCGCAGGGGTTCGCGGCTGGTGGCAACGATGTGGACATGGGGCGCGGCGTCCATGAGACGTTCCACCACCCGCGACACGGCGTCCACCAGGTGTTCGCAATTGTCCAGGATCAGCAGCAGATGTTCCTGCCGGATATGACCCAGGATGACGGCCATGGGGTCTTCGGACTGGACCAGTGCCCCCAGCGCGCCGGCGATGGCCGAGGCCAGCAGGGCCGGATCCTCCAAGGTGGCCAGGTCGACAAAGCGCACCTTGCCGGCGAAGTGGGGCATCAGCATGTGCCCCACCTCCACCGCCAGGGTGGTCTTGCCCACGCCGGCGGCGCCCACGATGGTGAAAAGCGGCGTTTCGGGTATGCGGCCGGTCAGCAGATGCACGTCCGTGTCGCGACCGAAGACGCGCGGCAGACGGGCCGGCAGGCGGCCGGCGGCCTCCATGGAGTAGGACCCGCCGTCACGCGGCAGCGGAGCCGCGACAGGCGACGCCTCTGCCACCGGCGCCGCGCGCTGCAGGGTGGCGACGAAGGCGTAACCCACCCCCACCTGGGTCGCGATGTAGCGGGCGCCGTTCTCGCCATCGCCCAGGAGCTTGCGCAGGCCCGCCATGTGGAAGCGCAGGCTGCCATCCTCCACCACCACGTCCGGCCAGACCCGCTTCAGCAGGTCACGCTTGGCCAGCACGCGGCCGGGCTGTTCCACCAGGGCGACCAGCAGGTCAAAGGTGCGGCCGCCGATCTCGACCGGGGCGCCGTCGCGGGTCAGCAGGCGCTCGCCCACGGTGAGGCGGAAGGGACCAAAGGTGACGGGGCCCTCCAGGGATGAGACCTGGATCGGGGGAATTTGGGAAGAGGAAGACATGTCGTTCACAAACTGCCGCCTTTTCGCAGCGCGGTCGAGTCACAAGCCATCGCCCGGGCCACGGAGGGCAGGCCCCGGCCGGAGGCGCGCGGACATCGAGGACAAGTGTGTGGTGCTTTCATCCCTTCCCCGCAAGTTAGAGCACGTTAGACCCTGTGAGACATAGGAATTCGGACCAGCCACCCGTATACAGCGGGCCCGGAACATGGTCAGTCTCAGCGATGCGAACGAACTGGTATTGCAAATTGGGAACCAATTCCCGCCGGGCATTCTGGACCTCGTTCGCGGGGTTCAGCCTGGATGCCATGGACGTGCAGTTGTACGCCTTCATGCTGCCCGTCCTGGTGGCCTTGTGGCATTTGACCCATGCGCAGGCCGGCCTGCTGGCCACAGTCACCCTGGTCTCTTCCGCCGCCGGTGGTTGGATCGCGGGGATGCTGGCCGACCGGCTGGGCCGCGTCCGGTTGCTGAAGATCACCATCCTGGGCCTGGCCATCTCCACCTGTTTTTGCGGCCTGGCCGACGATTATGTGTCCTTCCTGGCCGCGCGGGCGTTCCAGGGGCTGTGCTTCGGCAGCGAATGGACGGTGGGCGCCGTCCTGGTGGCGGAGGCCGCGCCCCCGGAATTCCGGGGGCGCATGGTGGGTGCCGCGCAGAGCGCCTGGCCGGTAGGCTGGGGCCTGGCCGCCGCCAGCGCCACCCTGATCCCCGCGCTGCTGCCGCCGGACTGGGGCTGGCGGGCGCCCTTCATGATCGGGCTGCCGCCCACCCTGCTTGTGTTTTTCTACCGCACGCGCATGAGCGAGACCGAGGCCTTCCTGCAATTGACGCGCGCCCGACCCGCGTGGAACGGCATCTTCGCCGCCCCCGTGCTGCCCTCCACCCTCAAGGGCTGCCTGCTGACCACCGGCATGCACGGCGGCTATTGGGCCATCGCCACCTGGTGGCCGGCCATGCTGAAGGCGGAGCGGGGGTTTTCCACCGCCACCGCCAGCCTGTACTTCGGCGCCCTGGTGGCCGGGTCCTTCCTGGGCTACGCCTTCGGCGCCTGGCTGGGCGACCGCAAAGGCCGGCGGGAGACGCTGGCCAGCTTCGCCCTGGGCGCCACCCTGCTGCTGCTGGCCTGCACGCTCTATCCCGTGTCCGACCAGGCGCTGTTGCTGTTGAGCTTTCCGCTGGGCTTCTTCGCGCTGGGCATGTTCAGCGTCATCGGCGCCGTCCTGGCGGAGCTATACCCGACGGCGCTGCGCGGGTCCGGCCTGGGCTTCTGCTATAATTTCGGGCGGGGCATGGCCGGCGTCACGCCCTTGCTGATCGGTAGCAGCATCCTGGGTCTGGGGCTCCGCCACGCCATCGGCCTGTACGCCACCGCCGCCTATGCCCTGGTGGTGGTGGCCGCCTTCCTGCTGCCCGAGACACGCGGGCGGGAGCTGAGGAGCGCGCCGGCGGACAGCTAGGACGGCGGCACGACCCCAAGACTTACAGCCCCAGTTCCGACAGCGAGGGGTGGTCGGCGGGCCGGGCGCCCAGGCGCCAGCGCAGCATGCGTTCGTGTTCCTGGATCGGGTGCTCGTTCACGCTGGTCAGGCGACGGCAGATCAGACCGGTTTCGTCATACTGCCACGCCTCATTGCCGTAGGCGCGGAACCAGGTGCCGCTGTCGTTGCGGAACTCGCTGGCGAAGCGGACGGCGACGCGGGCGCCATGTGACGCCCATAATTCCTTGATGGTCCGCATCTCGATCTCGCGGCGCCATTTGCGGGTGACGAAGGTCCGGATCTGCTCCCGCCCCCACAGGAAGTCGGCGCGGCTGCGCCAGTGGCAGTCTATGCGATGGCTGAGAACCACGGCGTCGAGATCGCGCAGGTTCCAGCCATCCTCCGCCGTCCGCACCCGTTCGATCAGGCTGGGGTCCAGAACCGGCGCCGCGTTATGCGTGGTCATGAGATGTCCTTAAATTCAAAGACGGCGACGCGGCCGCATCAGGGCGCATACCGGGTGAAGACATAATCCCGGTCCGCCACCAGCGCCTGGTGGCAGCCCCAGCAGGTCTCATGCTGGGCCTGGTCGGCCGGCTTGCCGTTGACGAAGCGGCCGAAGCCCCAGCCGCCGGTGGCGGCGTAGCGCTTGCTGTCCTTGACCATGATCTGCACCGTGGTCGCCGCCCCGGGGACGGAGGCGGTGGCGAATTCCGGCGACTGGGTATGCTTCCAAGCCAGCTTCACCAGGACGGTGCCGTCCGGGAACGGCAGCGTGCCCGCCTGGTAGGCCTTGATGGCCGTGGTGTTGCCCACGATGGCGCGCAGCTCATCCAAGGGCGCCGCCTCCTGCGCGGGTGCCACCAGTTGCCAGGCGCGATAACCCTCCGGGATGGTCACGCCATAGATGGGGGAGGCGGCGCCGGCATTGGCGCCATTCGGCCCCCCTTCAGCCGGCCCCCCTTCAGCCGGCGCCCCTTCGGCCGACGCCCCCGCCGGCGCCAGGGTCAGGGCCGTGGCGGCCAACGTGCCAGCCACCAGCAGCGCGCTTGTGAACAGTCGCATGGCGCGTCCCTCACATCTTGTCGGCATCGATGACGGCGCGGACGAAGTCGTCGGGCGCCTCCTGCGGCAGGTTGTGCCCGATGCCGCCGGTCACCAGGCGATGGGCGTACTTGCCGGTGAACTTCTTGGCGTAGGCCGCCGGCTCCGGATGCGGGGCGCCGTTGGCATCGCCTTCCATGGTGATGGTGGGGACGCCGATGGCGGGCGCCTGGGCCAGCCGCTTCTCCAGCTCATCGAACTGCGCCTCGCCTTCCGCCAGGCCCAGGCGCCAACGGTAGTTGTGGATGACGATGTCGACATGGTCGGGGTTGTCGAACGACGCCGCCGAGCGGTCGAAGGTGGCGTCGTCGAAGCCCCACTTCGGCGAGGCCAGGCGCCAGATCAGCTTGGAAAACTCATGGGTATTGGCGCCATAGCCGGCCCGGCCGCGCTCGGTGGCGAAATAGAACTGGTACCACCACTGCAGCTCCGCCGCCGGCGGCAGGGGGGCCTTGCCGGCGGCCTGGCTGCCGATGAGATAGCCGCTGACCGACACCATGGCCCGGCACCGCTCCGGCCACAAGGCGGCCAGGATGTTGACCGTACGGGCCCCCCAGTCGAAGCCGGCGACCACGGCCTGGCGGATGTTCAGCACGTCCATGAAGGCGATGGCGTCCACGGCCAGGGCCGCCTGCTCGCCATTGCGCATGGCGTTGGCGTCGCGCAGGCGCGTTGTGCCATAGCCGCGCAGGTGGGGCACGATCACGCGATAGCCGGCGGCGGCCAGCTTGGGCGCCACCTCGGCGTAGGCGTGGATATCATAGGGCCAGCCGTGGAACAGCAGCACCGGCTTGCCATCGGCGGGCCCGATGTCGGCATAGCCCACGGTCAGGGGCCCGGCATCGATCCGCTTCAGCGACGCGAAGGGATCGGCGCCACCGGCCACTGGTTTCCCGGCGGGAGTACCCGTGGGAGTGGCCGGCGCCGCGCGGGCGGGCTCGGCGGTCCCCAGGGTGGCCCCGAAGGTGGCGGCCACGGCCGCCGCGGCGCTGGCGCCCAGCAGCTGGCGCCGCCGCTGGTCGATCTTGTCGAAGGGGTTCGTGAGGTTCATGACCCAATCACCTTTGATCCGGCGGGGGGTGTCCCGTCCCGCCCGCGTTGCATTTTCGTCAGGGCCCAGGATAGCGATCGGTGCCGGACAGGCCCGTTATGTGTCGTGAGACCTTATGAGCGGGCCGCCCCGATGACGGCTTTCAGCTCCAGATGCGCCTCGATGCCGAAGGCGCCATATTCCCGCCCCACGCCGGATTGCTTGAAACCGCCGAAGGGGGCCAGGGGCTCGTGCGTCAGGGCGTTGATCGCCACCCGGCCGGCATCGACGCGGTCGGCGATGGCCCGCGCCCGACCCATGTCCTGGCCGATGATGTAGGCGTGCAGTCCGTAGGGCGTGTCGTTGGCGATGGCCACGGCGTGGTCGTCATCGTCATAGGCGATGACGCACAGCACGGGGCCGAAGATTTCCTCCCGAGCGATGGTCATGTCGTTGGTCACGTCCGCGAAGATGGTGGGCTGGACGAAATAGCCACGCGTGATGCCTTCCGGCCGGCCGGGACCGCCGGTAACCAGCCGCGCGCCCTCCTCCAGGCCCTTGCGGATATAGGCCTGGACGCGATCGTACTGGCGGTGGTTCACCAGGGGCCCCAGGGTGGTGCGCGCGATCCGGGGGTCGCCGGGCACCACGTCCCGCATCGCGACCCGGAGTGCCTCGCAAAAAGCGTCCACACGGGCGCGGGGCACCAGGATGCGGGTGCCGGCGATGCAGGCCTGGCCGTTGTTGGCATAGCCGATGGACAGGGCCAGCGCCGCCGCCTTGGCCAGGTCGGCGTCGTCCATGACGATGGTCGGCGACTTGCCGCCCAGTTCGAGGGTCACACGGGCCATGCGCTCCGCCGCCGTGCGCAGGATGGATTTGCCCACGGGCGTGGACCCGGTGAAGGAGATTTTGCAGACATCAGGATGGGCGGCCAGGGCCTGGCCCGCCACGACGCCACGACCGTTGACGACATTGACGACACCGGCCGGGGCACCCGCCGCGTGCAGGCATTCGGTGAACAGTTGCACCTGCCAGGCGCTGTATTCACTGGGCTTGACCACCACCGGGCAGCCGGCCGCCAGCGCCCCCGCCATTTTCACGCTGATGGCGTTGTAGACGCTGTTCCAGGGCACGATGTGCGTAGCGACGCCCACAGCCTGGGCCACCACCTCCACCTCATTGATGCGGCGGGTGAAGGCGTAGTCCTCCAGCAGCGTGGCGGCGGCCAGAAAATTGTTCGCCGCCAGGCCGGCGCGCCAGCGCGCCTGCTCGATGGGACCGCCATATTCCAGGATGGTGGCTTCGGTCAGGTCGTCGGCGCGGCGGCGCACCGCCTCCGCCAGGGCGTTCAGCAGGTCCATACGTTCCTGCCGGCCGCTGCGCGACCAGGTGGGGAAGGCCCCGACGGCGCTGGCCACCGCCCGCCGGGCATCCTCCTCATCCGCCAGGACCAGAACGCCCATGGGCGCTTCGGTCGTGGGGTTGAGCAACAGCAGTTCCTCGCGGCCATGGGCCGGCTGGAACGTGCCGCCGATATAGACTGTGTCGATGCGGTACATGGACCTTCCCCCTTTCCTGCAATCAGGGCGCCGGGCTGGCGGCCGCCTTTTCGATCAGGGCGGCGACGGTGCCGGGATGCGACACCATCACGACGTGGGAGCCGCCCTTGACCACCACCGTCCCGTGGGAATGCGCCCGCTCGGCCATGAAGGCCAGGGCCTGGGGTGGGATGTTCCTGTCCTGGTCGCCATAGACGAACCAGGACGGGACGTGGTGCCAGGCGCCCTCGCCCGACGCCTCGCCCAGGGCGGCCTGGGCGATGGGGCGCTGCGTCGCGGCCATCAGCTTGGCCTCCGCCGCCGGCAGGTCGGCGGCGAACTGGTCGGGGAAGCGTTCCTGTTGGATATAGAGGTCCTTGCCCCCGTCCGACAGGGTCACGGCCGGGGCCAAGGTGGGGGCCAGCGTGCTGCCGGGGAACTTGCCGCTGAGGCCGGCCGCCGTCTCCCCCGTGTCGGGCGCGAAGGCGGCCACGAACACCAGGGACCGCACGTTGGCCTTGCCGTTGGCCGCTTCGCTGATGACGGAACCGCCATAGGAATGGCCGACCAGCACCACCGGCCCCGGGATGCTGGCCACGACGTCGGCCACGGCGGTGGCATCGCTTTTAACACCGCGCAGCGGGTTGGCGGCGGCCACCACCGGATAGCCGTCCTTTTCCAGGATGCGGATGACACCGTTCCAGCTGGACGCGTCGGCGAAGGCGCCGTGCACCAGGACGATGGTGGGCTTCGGGGGCTTGGCGACCATTTCGGCGGCGGCGACGCCGGCCGTCAGCAGCGCCACCGCGGTGGCGGCGGCGAAGAGCTTCTTCATGATCATTTCCTTGAGAGGGAAAAGGGAGAGAGAGGGTCGGTCAGCGCAGCGAGCGGAAGGCGGCGCGCACCTCGGCCGTGAACAACTCGGGCTGTTCCCAGGAGGCGAAATGGCCGCCGTTGCCGGCCTCGCTGAAGTAGACCAGGTGGTGGTAGCAGCGTTCCGCCCAGGTCTTGGGCGCGCGATAGATCTCACCGGGGAAGACGGTGACGGCGACCGGCAGCGTCTTGATCTCGATGGCGTTGAAGTTGTTGGAGTGATCTTCCCAGTAGATGCGCGCGGCCGAGGCCCCGGTGCGAGTCAGCCAGTAGAGGGAGATGTCGTCCAGCATCTCCTCCCGCGTCAGCACGCGTTCCGGCTGGCCCCCGCTGTAGGTCCAGGTCGCGAACTTGTCGTACATCCAGGCGGCCAGGCCGGCCGGACTGTCCAGCAGGGAATAGCCGATGGTCTGCGGCCGCGTGACCATCATGTCGGCATAGCCGGAGCTGTCGCGGTAGAAGGTCTCCAGCGCGTCGAAGGCCGCCCGCTCCTGGGGGGTGAGCGACACCGGGGCCGGGCCACCGGCCTTCAGGATGGCCGCGATCTCCTTCGGCACCGTGCCCGGCATGTTGAGGTGGATGGCCATCAGGCCGGGCACGTTCTGCAGGGCCATGCGCTGCGAAATGACGGAACCGCAGTCGCCGCCCTGGGAAACGTAACGCTCATACCCCAGGCGGCGCATCAGCGTGCCCCAGGCGCGACCGACATGGTCGGACCCCCAGCCCTTCGCCGAGGGCTTCCCCGAAAAGCCGAAACCGGGAATGGAGGGAATGACCAGGTGGAAGGCGTCGTCGGCGCTGCCACCATGAGCCGTGGGGTTGGTCAGCGGGTCGATGACCTTCAGGAACTCCAGGATGGACCCCGGCCAGCCATGGGTCATGATCATGGGCAGGGCCTTGGGGTGCCGGGACTTCACATGGATGAAGTGGATGTCCAGCCCGTCGATCTCGGTGATGAACATGGGCAGCGCGTTCAGCTTGGCCTCAAGCTTGCGCCAGTCGTAATCCGTGCCCCAGGTGCGCAGCAGCGACTGCATGGTGGCCAGCCTGACCCCCTGGCTGTCGTCGGGCACGGTCTCGGCCTCGGGCCAGATGGTGGCGTTGACACGCCTCTTCATCTCGGCCAGCGCCTCATCCGGGATCTGGACCTTGAACGGGCGGATGGCTTCGTCGCCCGTGGCGGCCCGTACCGCGCCGGGCAGGGCGCCGAGGGCGCCGGCCGCCGCCGTGGCGGCCAGGAAATGACGGCGTGTCGCCGGGGGGAAATTCATCGATCGCTTCCCTTTTCCGCAGAGGATAGTCCCACGGCGAAATCAGTAAGCGAGAGACGGGCGCCCCGCCCGTTATGGCTTGTGATGCGGTATTGGCGGCTGTCAGCCGCGCCCCCGCTCTAACCACCAGACCGGCCGACGGGCGTCATTCGCAGCGCAGGTCGCTCATGAACTCATAGCGGTCGCCGCGATAGGCCGAGCGGGTGAATTCCACCGGCGTGCCATCGCCCAGGCGGGTGACGCGCTCGATGCGCAGCACCTCGGCATTCTCCTTGACGGAGAAGATGCCGGCCTCCGTCGGCGTGGCGAGCGAGGCGCGGATGCGCTGCTGGCCCTTCACCGGGCGATAGCCGTGGGTGCCCAGGGCCTCGTACAGGGAATCGCCCAGTTCCTCCAGCGCCGGCAGGAAGCGCGCCGGCACGACCGCATGCTCTATGGCCAGCGGTTCCCCATCCGACAGGCGGATGCGGCTCAGCCGCGCCACCTTGGTCACCACCGGGATCTCCAGCATGGCCGCCTCATCCTCCGTGGGGCTGGCGTAGGCCTTCATCATCCAGATGACGCCGGGCTTGTCGCCGCGCCGGCGGGCATCGTCGCTGAAGCCGCTGAGGAAGGCCGGGGCCTCTATCCGCGGCGCCACGAAGGTGCCCGACCCGTGCTTGCGGAACAGCAGCCCTTCCTCGATCAGCTTGTCGATGGCCTTGCGGATCGTCACCCGCGACATGCCGGTCAGGTCGCTGAGATTACGTTCCGACGGCAGGGCGTTGCCGGGGTCGATACTGCCCGATGCGATCTGTTCCCGCAGTTTCCGCGCGAGCTGCAAATAAATCGGGGTGCTGTCTTCGGGCTGGGGGGCCAGTTTATCGCGCATCGGGATCACATATCGCAAAGATGGAGAGGGTCAAAAAATGGGGATGGTTAGACGTCAAAGGGGACCATGGGCCAAGGCCGACTTCAGGTCTTTCGGATATAGCGACAAGAGTGCGTCGGCCTCCACCGGGGGGCGCCCCGAAGCGACAAGGACGGCCTTGCGGATGTTATAGTCCGAAACCTTCAGCGCGTCCTCCGCCTCTACTTCGGAGACACCCGTCAATTCCTGTACGATACCGCAGGCACGGCGCGCCAGCTTTTCGTTGGAAACCCGCATGTCCACCATCAGGCCGCGGTAGACCAGCCCTAATCTTAGCATCATTGTCGTGGATAAAAGGTTAAGGACCACCTTCTGCGCCGTGCCCGCCTTCATGCGGGTGGACCCGGCGACAGGCTCGCCCCCCGTCTCCGCCAGGATGGGGTGGTCGCTGGAGCTCAGCAGCAGGCTGCCGGGATTGTTGGCGATGCCGATGGTCAGGGCGCCGGCCGCCCGCGCCGCCGCTATGCCCGCCACGGTGAAGGGCGTGCGGCCGCTGGCGGCCACGCCGATGGCGACATCGCTGGGGCCCAGAGCGGCCGCCGCGATCTGGGCGCGGGCGTCAGCCTCATCATCCTCCGCCCCCTCCACGCTTTCCGTCACGGCCAGGGTGCCGCCCGCCAGCACGAACACCAGACGGTCGGCCGGCCAATTGTAGGTGGGGGTCAGTTCCACGCCATCCTGCACCGCGATGCGGCCGGAGGTGCCGGCGCCCATGTAGACGATGCGCCCGCCGTCACGCAGCCGGTCGGCCGCCGCCTCGCTGGCGGCGGCGATGCGGTCCAGCTGGCCGTAAACGGAGGACACGGCGGCAAGCTGCCCCTCCAGCATCGCCTCCAGCGCGACCTTGGTCGGCCATTCGGCGATCTCGACGAAGCGTCGGCCGTAGGTTTCGGTGGACATTCAAATCTCCTGAAGGCGCGCGCGCCGCGTGGCGCCATCCGTCTGGCGGACGGCGCGTCCGCACGCGCATAGGGCGAAGGCGGCCAGCGTTCCCACGCACAGCTGCCACGGAAAGGCGAGGTTCTGCAGGCCCGCCGGCAGGGACAGGGCCCGGGCCACGGCGGGCTGCAGGGCCAGCACGACGAGGAAGCCGCCGGCCAGCGCCACCATGACCGAGACGCTGGAGCCCCGCTTGGTGAACAGGGCGGTGAAGTAGACACCCAGCAGCCCGGCATAGGCGAAGTTCATGACCGACAGCACGAAGTCCAGCAGCGGCGCCCGGGTGTAGTGCTGCCAGTAGTAGGAGCCGATGGCCATGACCAGGGTGGCGGCACTGACCGCCGCCATGCCGAAGCGGCCGGCCATGACGTAATGGTGTTCACCCGCCTGGTGCCTGGCGGCGTGCCAGGGGCGGTAGAAATCCTGGATCAGCACCGACGACATGGCGTTCAGCGCCGACATGGTGGTGCCCACCGCTGTGGCGATGACGCCGATGGCCATCATGCCGCGGATGCCGGCCGGCGCCTCCGTCAGGATGAAGTGCATAAGGACGGTGATGTCCTCGCCCTGGAAGGCGCGGGCGGGCCCGGCGCCGGCCGCCGCGGGCCCGCGATAGAACAGGTAGAGCAGGCTGCCGATGGCGATGAACAGCCAGACGATGGGGATGGCGGCGGCGATGGACAGGTACAGGCCCTTGGCGCTGGTGCGCGCGTCGCGGCAGGCCAGCAGGCGCTGCGTCGTGTCCTGGTCCAGCGCATAGTTGCCGATGAACAGCAGCACGATGCCGGTCAGCGACGCCCACAGGCTGAACGGGGCGGAGAGGCTGGCCGTGAGGTCGAACAGGCGCAGCTTGTCATGGCCATCCGGGGCCGCCGACAGGGTTTGGATCATGTCGCCCAGCGGCATGTCCAAGCGGTGCAGCAGCAGCAGCGTAATGCCGATGGCGGCGCCGACATAGACGATGAACTGCAGCAGGTCGATCCAGACGATGGCCTTCAGCCCCTTGTGAAAGGCGAAAAGGAAGGACGCCAGGATGAGGAAGGCAGACGCGACGGAGACATTGGCCGCCGTGACGGTGCCAAAGATGATCATGGCCACGGCGATAGCCGCCAGATACAGGCGGGCGCCGCCGGCGATGATGCGGCCCACCAGGAACATGCCGCCCGCCGCCTTCATGGCCGACGGGCCGAAGCGCTGGCCCAGCAGCTCATACACCGTGGTGACGTTGTTGGCGTAGAAGCGGGGGATGAAGACGTGGGCGACGATCACCACCGCCAGGAAGGCGCCGAGGAAGGTGCTGAGATAGGTGAAATCACCGCGATAGCCGAAGTCGGGACCGCCCAGGAAGGTGGCGGCGGACTGGGTGGTGGCCAGGACGGAGATGGCGGCCAGCCAGGCCGGAACCTGTCCCGACGCCAGGAAATAATCCCGGGCGTCGCCGCTGTCCTGCCGGTTGACGGCGTAGCCCACGCCGGCGACGGCCAGGAAATACAGGCCGACGACCATCCAGTCCCAGCCAGAGAAAGCGCCACTCATACCACCCCCAACACCTTGTCCCCCCGATACGGGGAACCCTTCGATTTGCGGCCGCCGGCGGGCACCACCAGATGGCGATGCCCGCCAACTTCCCCTTACTGGCGGAACGTCAGCGCGATGGAAAACACGCGGCCCTCGACATTGTAGGTGTCGGGGAAGGTGTTGAACACGCCGCCGGCGACGAAGGGCGGGTCCTTGTCCAGGATGTTCTGGATGCCACCGGACACCGAGATGTCCTTGGTCAGCTTGTACGAACCCGTCAGGTCAAAGTAGTTCTGGGCCGCGATGGTGCCGTTCTGCCCCGGGGCACTGTTGCGCACCGAGCCGATGCGCGTCCAGGCCAGGCGGACCATGGCGTCATCGAACAGCCAGCTGACACTGGCGTTGTGGCGGTAGTCCGGCTGCACCAGCGTGGTGCCGTCGCTGGAGCAGGTGGCGCCGTAGGTGCCGGCGCATTCCAGCGTGGCCACGGCGGCGTTGGGCTGGAACAGGTATGTGGAGACGATATTGGCCTGGTAGGCGAATTGCAGGCCAGCACCAGGCAGCCAGTCCGGCTCCACGAAGTAGGTCATGCCGATGTCGAAACCCTTCTGATCCAGCAGGCCCAGGTTCTGGTTGTTGACATAGGCGTTCGCCAGGTGGCCGTTGGCCGGGTTGCGCGAGACCAGCTTGCACAGCGGGTTGTTGGCCGTCGGGTTGGTGATGTAGCAGCTGGTCAGGGCGTTGACCGGCTGGATGACGCCGATCGCCCCGGTCAGGTTCAGCTGGTAATAGTCGACCGTGATGTTCAGGTGGGGAATGAAGGTGGGGGTGATGACCGCCCCGATGGTCTTGGTCTGGCCGGTTTCCGGCTGGATGTTGGCGTTGCCGCCGTAGAAATACTGGCCCTCAAGGTACGACGGCGCGAAGGAATTGGTGGAGCCCACCGCCGGCGCGCCGAAGCGGGCGCACTGCGCGGCGTTGCCGGTGCCCAGCACGCAGGGATCGCCGGCGTAGCGCGGCGCCAGGCGGGCCACCGTCACCAGGTTGTTGAACGGCAGGGACGAGGTGGCGGCCGCGTATTCGCTGAAGTTCGGCGTGCGGATGACGCGCTGCATGGTGCCGCGGAAACGGATGTTGTCATCCACCGTCCAGGTGAATTCGCCCTTGGGCGTGCCGTCGGCCCCCCACAGCGAGTATTCGGAGTAGCGGTAGGCGCCGCCGACGTCGAAGCCCTTGATCAGCGGCAGGTCCTTCAGGACCGGCACCAGCAATTCGCCGTATATTTCCTTCACGTCGAAGCTGCCGCTGTAGGCGGCCTGCACACCCTGGCGGAAGGTGTTGCCCGTCAGCAGGGCGGAATCCTGCGTGTAGTTGCCGGTCTCGTTGCGGTACTCATAGCCCAGGGAAAAGCCCACCGGGCCCGCCGGCAGGGAGAACAGGTCGGCCGAGGTGCCGCTCAGCACGCCCGAGCCGATCAGCTGCTCGCGGGTGCGATGGAAGGCGTCGAAGGTCAGGCCCAGCTGCTTCACGCTGGACTGGTTGGGGCCGAAGAAGTCGATGGTGTTGGCCAGCGAGGCGACGTTGTTCACGCCGGCGGCGCTGGTGACCAGGCCGTCGCCGGTGATGGGCGAATCTTCGGTGGAACGGCCGTACTGCACATAGGCATCCCACTTGATGTTCTTGGTGATATCGCCGCGCAGGCCGGTCTGGACCTGCTCCGTCTCGCGATCGGTGTGATAGGTGATCAGGCCCAGCTCGGCCAGCGACCGGGTGATGCGCATCTGCGCCGTGCCGTTGACGAAGGTCAGCTGGTTGGCGATCTGCGGCGTCAGGAAGGGGTTGTTCTGGCTGATGGAAACGACCTGGTCGATGGACGGCGGATTGGGGCCGGGCGTGCCCGACTCCTCCGTCTTCGCGCGGGTGTACATGGCGCGGCCGTAGAGTTCGACATTGTCGAACAGGTCATAGTGGTAAAGGGCGGTGGCGTTGTAGCGGTTCAGCGGCTCGATCAGCGGGTATTCGCTGCTGATGTTCGAGGTGGCGGACGGGCTGGTGGTGAACTGGCCGCTGCCGTCGAAGCCGAATTTGCGCCCGCTGGCCACATCGGTGAAGACGCCGCCCACGTTGGGAATGGTGCTGGCGGGGGTCAGCGCCCATTTGCGCGACCCGGAATCCACCTCATCCCGCTTGGTGTAGTTCAAGGCGACGACGACATGGCCGCGGCCGTTGTTGATGTTGCCGCCGAAGGTCAGGTCGGCACCGTATTCGGAGCCGCCATGCTGGGCGCTGCGGTCGGTGACCGTGCCCTCGATACCCTCGAAATCGCGATCCAGGATGAAGTTCACCACGCCGGCCACGGCATCGGCGCCGTAGACCGCGGCCGCACCGCCCGTCAGCACGTCCACCCGCTTGATCAGCGCCACCGGGATGCTGCCGACGTCGACGGAGTTGCGGAAGCTGAACGGCGTGGCACGGGTGCCGTCGATCAGCACCAGCGACCGGCTTTGCCCGAAGTTGCGCAGGTCGAAGACCTGGGCGCCGAAGGCATCGCTGCCCTGGGATGAGGCGCGCACGCCACCCGCCAGCTGCGGCAGCTTGGTCGAGAAATCCTGCACCGTCAGCGCCTGCTGCAGGCGAATGTCCTCCGACGAGGTCGAGGCCACCGGGCTGGCCGCCGTCAGGCTGGGCCGGGGAATGCGCGTGCCCGTCACCACGATTTCTTCCAGGCCGGAATCCGCCGGCTCGGCGCCGGCCGTGGCGGTGGTTTGCGCGTAGGCGCCGCCGGCCAGCGCCGGCAGGAAAAGCAACGGTGCCGCCAACGCGGCACGCCAATGTTTGTTCCGCATGCTCCAAGCCCCCCTGTTTTTTGATCGTGGACATACCACTTTGCGGCATATCTCTCGCCGATTAATACCAATCGAAGCCAACTTGCGTCAAGCGCTTCGTTGCAGATTCCCTACCATGCTAGCAATAAGGCGAAGGGATTCCGGATAGATCTGCGTCGACAGAGAGAGATGCCGACCAAGAGGTGGACTCTATTGGTCTACATTGACGCCAGACACCTAAGACCAGTCAGCCCAGCATGTCCCGCGCGGCCAGCAGGGCGTCGGCCAGGCGGTCGACCTCGGCAGGCGTGTTGTACAGCGCGAAGGAGGCGCGGCAGGTGGCGGTGACACCGAAGCGGGCCAGCAGCGGCTGGGCGCAATGGGTGCCGGCGCGCACGGCAACGCCGAAGCCATCCAGGATGGTGGCGACATCCAGGGGATGGGCGCCGCCCAGGGTGAAGGCTAGGATGGGCCCCTTCCCCGCCGCCGTGCCGATCAGGCGCAGTGAGGGGATGGCGGCCAGACGCTCCTGCGCGTAGGCCAGCAACCCCGCCTCATGCGCGGCGATGGCGGCGGGACCCACGCCGCGTAGGTAGTCCAGGGCGGCGCCCAAGCCGATGGCCTCGACGATGGGCGGGGTACCGGCCTCGAACCGGTGGGGCGGCTCGGCATAGGTGACGGTGTCGCGCGTCACCTGGCGCACCATCTCGCCCCCACCCAGCACGGGCGGCAACCGCCGCAGCCACGCCGCCTTGCCGTAGAGGGCGCCGATGCCGGTGGGGCCGTAGAGCTTGTGACCCGTCAGGACATAGAAATCGACATCCAGGTCGCGCACGTCCGCGCCCAGGTGGACGGCCCCTTGCGTGCCATCGGCCAGCACGGGGATGCCCCGGCCGTGGGCCAGGCGCACAATGTCGCGCAGCGGCGTCACCGTGCCCAGGACGTTGGACATGTGGGTGATGGCGACCAGCCGCGTCCGGGGCGTCAGCGCCCGTTCCACCGCGTCCAGCGCCAGGCCGCCCTCCTCATCCACATCCACCCATTTCAGCACGGCGCCGTGACGCTCACGCAGGAAATGCCAGGGGATGATGTTGGCGTGATGCTCCATGACCGAGAGCACGATCTCGTCCCCCGGCTGGACGATGGCCTCGCCAAAGGCGTGGGCCACCAGGTTGATGGCCTCCGTCGCCGATTTGGTGAAGACGATCTCCTCCGCGCTTTCCGCGTTCAGGAAGGCGCGGACGCTGTCCCGCGCCCGCTCGAACCCGTCCGTCGCCCGGTTGGCCAGGGTGTGGGACCCACGATGGACATTGGCGTATTCGGCGTAGATGGCCTGGGTCATGCGGTCCACCACCGCGCGCGGCTTCTGCGCCGAGGCGGCGTTGTCCAGATAGACCAGCGGCCCGCCCTCGACCTCCAGCGACAGGATGGGGAAGTCGGCGCGCAGGCGGTCGACGTCGTATGGGGTCGTCACGGTTCCGTCCATCACCGCCTCCCTTCCCTGGCTCCCGGCCGTTCAGATGGTGCCCTGGTCGCGCAGCCGCTCGACCTCCGCATCGTCGGCGCCCAGCCATTCCTTCAGGATGTCGCCGCTGTGCTCACCGATGGCCGGGGCGCCGTGGCGCACGCTGGTGGGCGTTTCCCACAGGCGCACGGCCGGCGCCTGGAAGGGGACGGAGCCCAGGACGGGATGGGGCACGTTGATGATCTGCTCGCGCGCCACCACCTGGGGATTGGTGACGACATCAGCGATGGTCGCCACCCGCTCGCACGGCACCTCGGCCTCATGCAGGCGGGCCAGGATGGTTTCGCCGTCCAGGGTCAGCGCCCATTCGTTGATGATGCTTTCCAACAGGCCGACATTGGCGTTGCGCGCCACGAAGGTGGAAAAGCGCGGGTCCTGCACCAGGCCCGGCATGCCCATGGCATTGGCGAAGCGGGGGAAGTGGGCGTCGTTGCCGGCCACGACGTAGATCCAGACGCCATCGCGGGCGCGGAAGCAATGCGAGGGCGAGAGGTAGCGGTCGCGGTTGCCCAGGCGCGGCGGCGCCGCCCCGTTCAGCAGATATTCCGGGATAGCCGTGGTCATCAGCGCCATCCCGCTGTCCATCAGCGTCGCCTCCACCACCTGGCCCCGCCCCGTCTTCCCCCGCGCCTGCAGGGCGGCCAGGGCGCCGATGGTGGCATAGAGGGCGGTGGTGTAATCACAGACGAAGACACCGGACATGGTGGGCGGGCCGTCATGGGCGCCGGTCATGCTCATGATGCCGCTGATGGCCTGGGCGGCGCCGTCGAAGCAGGGATGCTGCGCCAGCGGCCCCTTCTGCCCGAAGCCGGTGACGCGCACCAGGATCAGGCCGGGGTGGGCCTCGCTCAGCACATCCCAGCCCAGGCCCATGCCCTCCAGCGTGCCCGGCCGGAAATTCTCGATGAGGATGTCGGCCTTGGCCGCCAGGCGGCGGATCAGGGCCTGGCCGTTCGGGTCGCGGAAATCGACGGCGAAGCCGCGCTTGTTGCGGTTGGCGGACAGGAAGAACAGGGTGTCGCCGGCCACAGCCTCCCCCACGCGGCGGCCGTCCTCGCCCCCATCGATGCGTTCCACCTTCACCACGTCGGCGCCCAGATCGCCCATCAGCTGGCCGCAGAACGGACCGGCGATGTATCGCGTCATGTCAAGAACGCGAATACCGTCAAGTGATCCCAGCATAGTCACCTCGCCTTTTTCTATAGAACGACCAGACACGATAGGCTGTTGAAATCATCATGCCGATGAGCAATAGTATCCGAAACAGGAGGCAGCCATGCGCATCGCTTATTTTTCCTGGCTTCGCGCCAAGACCGGCACCGCATCGGAACAAATAGACTTGCCGCAGAACTGTAACACGGTGAACGATCTGATCGATTACCTGTCTGGCCGGCATCCGGCCCTGGCGGAAATCGCCACCGCGCAGGGCAGCCTGCGCTACACCGTCAACCGCCGCTATGTCGAGAAATCGCATCCGCTGACGGCGACGGATGAGGTGGTCCTGTTCCCGCCCGTCACCGGCGGCTGACCGGCTTTTCCTTCCTGGGCCGCCCCGCAGCAGGGACAATTCTCCCGGCGTGGCAGTTCCACCTTGGTGACGTCGCAGCTCCAGGCGTCATACATCGCCAGGGTGCCGGACAGGCTGGGCTCCACGCCCAGAATCTCCTTGATCACCTCGATGGCCTGCAGGGCGCCCATGACGCCCACCGCCGGGCCCAGCACGCCGATTTCCGAACAGCTGGGCGCCAGCGCCGGCACCTCGGGATAGAGACAGCGAAAGCAGGGGTGAGAGCCCCCCAAATGGGATTTGAAGGTGGTCAGGATGCCGTCGGCCAGTTGCACGGCGGCGCTGACCAGGACGATGCCGGCCCGGCGGCAGGCGGCATGCACCGCGTCGCGGGTGGCGAAGTTGTCGCAGCCGTCGGCCACAATGTCGTACTGGGCCACCAGCGCGTCCGCGTTCCCCGCGTTCACCGGCACCGCGTGTTCCACCAGCCGCACATGCGGGTTGATGCGGGCCAGCGTGAGGGCGGCACTCCGCACCTTGGGCATGTCCAGCCGGTCGACGCCGTGCAGGATCTGGCGATGCAGGTTGGACGGCTCGACACAGTCGTAATCAGCGAAGCCCAGCGTGCCCACCCCCGCCCCGGCCAGGTACATCAGCAGGGGGGAGCCCAAGCCGCCGGCGCCGATGACCAGCACGCGCGCAGCCTTCAGCCGGGCCTGGCCAGCGGCGCCGATCTCCGGCAACACCACCTGGCGCCGATAGAAACTGGCCTCATCAGGAACGGTCGACATCACCCAGGCCTCCGGTTCCGGTTTTCTTGATGGCTCAGGCCGCGGCGGCGGCCTCGCGGATGCGCTTCACGATCAGATGCACGCCGTTGGCCCGGCTGGGCGCGAGGTTGCGCCCAACGGCCAGCCGGTCCAGCACCGCTGGACTGTGGGCCAGGATCGCGGCGGGCGGCCGGCCGTCATACAGCCGCAGCACCAGGGCCAGCAGGCCCCGCATGATCAGGGCGTCGGAATCCGCCCGGATACGCAGGGCCGCCGGCGTCCGCTCGATCACCAGCCACAGTTGCGACTGGCAGCCGGTGACCTGGTCCTGGTCCCGGCGCTGCTGCGGCGGGATGCCGTCCAGGGCGCGGCCCAGGTCCATCAGGTGCTTCAGGCGGGCGGACCAATCGTCCAGCCCGGCGAACTCCGCCTCCAGCGCCGCGGCGGCGGCGTCGATGTCCGCGACGGTGAATACGGTGGGGTCGGCTAGGTCGGTCATGGGGTCCGCCCCTGCCCTCAGCGCTTGTGCCGCGCCACGATGCCGCCCGTCATGGGCGCCTTAACCCCCGTGGTCTTGGGGAAGCTGATGGGCAGGCCGGCCAGCACGCGGGCGGCGAGATAGGCGAAACACTCCGCCTCCACCGCGTCGCCGCGCCAGTCCACCGCCTCGGCCGGCACGGCCTCGATCTTGGCACGCTCGCCCAGGGCGGCCATGATGGCCGGGTTCTTGCGGCCGCCGCCACAGACGATCAGCTTGGTCGGGCGGGTGGGCAGCAGGTCCAGCGAGCGCCCAACCGTGCCCGCCGTGAAAGCGGTCAGGGTGGCGGCGCCATCCTCCAGCGACAGGCCATCGGCCATGTCGGCGGTGAAGTCGTAGCGGTCCAGCGACTTCGGGTATGCCGCCGACAGGTAGGGATGGTCCAACAGGCGGGCCAGCCGCGCCTCATCCACCCGGCCGCGCCGGGCGATGGCGCCGTCCACATCCATCTCCCCAGCCCCGTGGCGCATGATCCAGTCATTGATGGGACCATTGGCCGGGCCGGTGTCGAAGGCCTCGAAATGGTCCTTGCCGTCCCACCAGGTGACGTTGCCCACGCCACCCAGGTTCAGGGCCGCGACCTCAGGCCCGGCGTGGACCCGCTTCAGCAGGGCGGCGTGGTAGCTGGCGGATAGGGGCGCGCCGTGGCCGCCCGCGCGCATGTCGGCAGTGCGGAAGTCATAGACGACGTCGATGCCCAGGATGTCCGCCATCAGCTGACCGTCGCCCAACTGGCGGGTGTCGCCGAAGCGGCCGGGAACCGGCGCGCGGTGCAGCACCGTCTGGCCGTGGAAGCCGACGGCCGCCACCTCATCCGGCCGCATGCCGTTCTCAGCCAGGAACTGGGCCACCGCCTCGGCCTGGGCGCGGGACAGGGCCCGTTCCGCCTCAGCGAAAATCGGGGGCTCCGCGCCCTCGAAGCGCCAGGTGAGCGCCTGGGCCACCGCCTCCCCCAAAAGGCCGCGCAGGTCCGTCGGATAAGGGGCCAATTTCCAAGGACCAAAGTCGAACACATGGACGCCATCCGTGCGGATGCACGCGATATCGATCATCCCGTCCAGCACTGTGCCCGTCATCAGGCCGATGGCCCACATCGGTTGCATTCATCAATCTCCCTGAGTTCCCAAAGGTTCTTCACTGTATCACGCCCGCGCACCATCCCGGCGTCAGGCGTATTGGCGGGCAGGCTCGCGCCCGTCCGCACGCCGCAACGCGGCGGTATGCTTGGCGTGGATCTCACCCTCCGGCTTGCGGCAGCCGGCGCAGAGCAGGATGGATTGCCGCCCGTCCTCCGCCATGCGGCGCCGGAAGTCGACGGCGCGGCCCACCACGGTTTCGGCCGTCTCCGTCATCAGGTTGCCGACGACGCCCTGGGCGCCGTGGCTGATCACGCAGATCGACGTCTCGCCATCCGGAGCCATGCACAGGGTGTGGCCAGCCCAGAAGCAGGCGCCGGTGGGCACGGGCAGGGACGGGTTGATGTCCTGCGACATGCGCCGGTGCAGCGCCTCGTCACTTTCCAGGTCATCCAGCTCCCGGATCTTGTGGTGGGCGCCGCCCGGCAGCAGGGGCGTGACCTTCACATGGTTGTCCACCCGCGCCACCAGCTCCAGGAACTCCGAATCATAGTCCTCAAGCGGTTCGTTGAGGTCGATCTGGTACACCCCCACGCGGACATGGCCATGGTCCCGGCCGCGCAAGTCCAGCAAGGTCCGCAGGCCGCGCATGGTCTTCTGGAACGAGCCCTCACCCCGGTTCAAATCATGGCTGGCCTGGTTGCCGCCATCGATGGACACGTAAATGGTGTGGGAGTAAGGCACCGCCAGAATTTCCTTAACCCGTTTGGGCGTCAGCAGCGTACCATTTGTATGCCATTGGAGGGGGGAGTGGGGCAAAAGTCGCCGCGTAATGGCCAACAATTCAGCGAAATACGGATTCATCAAGGGTTCACCACGCCAATTCAGGTGTATTCCCTTGACCTTCATCGCTGATGACGTGGCCAGTTTTATCAGTACTTGTTCAAGATCATCAGGCTCCAGATCCAATTTCCCATGGCTTTGCTTTGTATAGCAAAGACGACAGGACAAATTGCACCGGGTTGTCGGATCCAACCATAGCCATATTGGATGTATCTGGTCAGACTGGTCATGCAATGGTTTGAACAACGTACACCTCCGACCGTTTATTGTCATACAGGGGCGGCCCGTTGAGCCCCAGGCGGGAAGGATGTCGTGCCCAGATGTGTACCAGATTAATACCATAAAGACATCACTAAATTCACACGATATGGGTGGAAAAGATTTAAGGCGGCGAAGAGACTGGCCCGGATCGCGGAAAACGGGTGGCCCGGGACGCGAGGCAGAGACGCGAGGCCAGGCCGCCACGGGCCCAGGCCATCACGGGCAAGGAGGAGGAACGGTTGCTGCAGGTCTGCGCGTTGATTTCGGATGCCGGCGGCCCCTTGCCCAACGAGGACGCGGCCGGCCATCACGGTGATTGGGCTTGGGTCATTGACGGGGCCACGGGCGTCAGCGGCGCCACCATCGAGGGCTTGAGCGACGCCGCCTGGTTCGCCCGCGCCGTGGACCAGACCCTGCGCCGTGTCCTTCCCGACAGCGGGCACCTGCCCACCGATGCCGTGCTGCGCCGGGTGGTGGAGGACTGCACCCAGGCCTTCGCCCAGGCGACGCGCGATGTTCCCCGGGCGTGGCACGAGCGGCCGTCCGCCGCCTTCGCCCTGCTGCGGCGGTTGGGCGAGCGGCTGGAGATGACCACCCTGGGCGACTGCCAGATCATCCACCGCGCCGAGGACGGCCAAGCCCGCGTCTTCGGCGCCTCCGCCATTCCCGCCTTCGAGGAACGCACCCTGGCCGCCGCCCGCCGGGCGCTGGATGAGGCGCCCGACCTGACACCGGCGGGCCTGTGGGACCAGGTGGTGGACCAGTTGCGCGCCAACCGCCGCTGCATGAACGCCGGAGGCGGCTATTGGGTGCTGAGCACCGACACGGACGCCCTGGCCCATGTCGACCGTGCCACCATCCCAGTGGACGGCGGCCCAGTGGCGCTGGCCAGTGACGGCTTCCTGCGCCTGATCGACATGTTCGGCCGGGCGACGGCGGCGGATTTCCTGGGCCTGGACGATCAAGCCAAGGCGGAATCCGCCCTGCGGGACCTGCGGCGCATCGAGGCCGCGGACGATCCCCACCATGGCCATCTGCGGCTGAAGCGGTCAGACGACGCCAGTTTCATCCTGGTGCGCCCAGCCTGAAGATCAATCCGACGCCCGCCCCGCCAGCGCCAGGGCGCCTGTCATGGCATCACCCAGGGTGGGTGACAGGCGGCGGCGCACGTCGGGGGCCAGCCAGGCCTCCAGGGCGCTGGCCAGGCCGCCGATCAGGCTGACGCGCGGCGCCCCTTCGGCCAGCAGCGCCCGCACCAAGCCGTTCACATGCTCCGCCGCGTCCTGCACCACGTGGCGGGCCACGGCGTCGCCCTGGTCGGCCTGACGCAGCACGAGGGGGGCGAAGGTCGCGTAGTCGGTGGCCGTCGACCGGTCCATCCACAGCACCACCTCCGCCGGGTCATCCTGGAAGCGGGCCATCAGCTCCCGCGTCAGGACGCTGCCGCCCTCGCGCCCGTCATGGGCGCGCAGGCTGTGCTGCAGGGCCCTCAGGCCCAGATAGGCGCCGCTGCCCTCGTCGGAGATGGGGAAGCCATAGCCGCCGAACTTCATCTCCCGCCCGTCGATACGGCCGATGGCGCATGTGCCGGTGCCGACGATGACGATGCCGCCATCCCGGCCCCCGTGCGCGCCCAGGCAGGCGATCATGGCGTCGCTGGTGAAGGCGATGCTGGCATAGGGGTGGCGGATGGCCTCCAGCGCCGCGCGGGCGCCCTTGCGGCCGATGCCGGCCACGCCCACGCCGGCGCGGATGCGGCCCACCTGCGTCCCATTCAGTCCGGCCTCCTCGATGGCGTGGCGGGCCGCCGTCTCGATGGCCTGCCACGACGCCTCGATGCCGAAACGGGTGGCGGCAGGGCCGGCGATGCCCTGCCCCAGGACGGTGCCGGCCGCATCCTCCAGCCGCGCGCGGCAGCCGGTGCCGCCGCCGTCCACGCCCAAGTACAGCGCGTCGTCCATCAGCCGGGCACCCGCTCGATATCGGCGCCGCAGCGCACCAGCTTGCGCGCCAAATCCTCATAGCCCCGGTCCAGGTGATAGACGCGGTTCACCACCGTCTCCCCCTCCGCCACCAGCCCCGCCAGGATAAGGCAGACCGAGGCGCGCAGGTCCGTCGCCATGACGGGCGCACCGCGCAGCCGCTCCACCCCGCGCACCAGCACGGATGTGCCCCGCAGGGTGAGGTCGGCGCCCAGGCGCGCCAGTTCCGGCACATGCATGAAGCGGTTCTCGAAGATGGTCTCGCGGATCATGGCCGCCCCCTCCGCCACCGACATCAGGGCCATGAACTGGGCCTGCAGGTCGGTGGGGAAGCCGGGATAGGGTTCGGTCGAGACGTCGGTGGCGCGCAGATGCCCCGCCCGTTCCACCATCAGGCCCCGGTCGGTGGGATAGACGCTGACCCCCGCCCGCTCCAGGATCTGGCATTGCACCGCCAGGTGCTCCAGACGGGCGCCAATCAGTTCCAGCCGGCCGCCGGTGATGGCGGCGGCCACGGCATAGGTGCCGGCCTCGATGCGATCGGGAATCAGCGTGTGCGTCGCCGGACGGAAGCTGGCCGGCCCCTGCACCAGGATGCGCTGCGTGCCAGCACCCTCGATATGGGCGCCCATGGCCACCAGGCAGGCGGCGAGGTCCGCCACCTCCGGTTCGCGCGCGGCGTTCAGGATTTCCGTTTCGCCCCGCGCCGTCACGGCGGCCATCAGCGCCGTCTCCGTGGCGCCCACCGAGGGCAGGGTCAGGACAATGCGGCCTCCAGCCAGGCCGCCGTGCGGCGCCCGGGCGGTGACATAGCCGCCATCCACCGCCACCTCGGCGCCCAGGGCGGTCAGCGCCTTCAGGTGCAGGTCGATGGGCCGCGCGCCGATGGCGCAGCCGCCGGGCAGGGAAACGCGGGCGTGCCCGAAGCGGCCCAGCAGGGGCCCCAGCACCAGGGCCGTCGCCCGGGCGCGACGCACGGTGTCGTAATGCGCCTCGGCATTCACGGCGGCCGCAGCGTCCAGCGTCACCTGGTGGGCCTGTCCGCGCGTCACCCGCACGCCATAGCCGCCCGCCAGCACCTGCATGGTTTCCACGTCGGTGATGGCCGGCAGGTTGGCCAACGTCACCGGCCGATCACTCAACAGGCTGGCGGCGATCAGGGGCAGCGCCGCGTTCTTGGCGCCAGCGATGTCCACCGTGCCAGCCAGCCGCCGCCCGCCGCGGATGATCAAGCGATCCATGAGGTTTTCCGCATCCTAGCCGTTCGCCCCGCACACCCTGTCTATCATGCCAGTTCGCCAAGTGGTGACAAACTGGTTTTATACTGTTAGCCTCGGCACCGATCCCAATCGACCGAGCAGAAGTCCAACCGCGATGCCTGCTGCACCGATCCATCCAAGCTTGACCCCAGATCAGGCCCCCGATCAAGCCGGCCCGACCCAGACCGCCGGCGCCACCTGCGAAATCTTCATCAACCGCCGCCGCTTCGCCATCGGCAACCAGATGGTGACCGCCGCCGACATCGCCGCCCTGATGGGCGTGCCGGCGGACAATGCGGTGGTTGAACGCAGTGACCCCACCGGCGAGTGGGTGGCCCTGCCCCTGGCCGACACCCTGGACATCCACTCGGGCGACACCTTCCTGGTCACCCGCCAGTTCGTGATGGGTGGGCATGGCTGAGCGACTCTCCCCGAACGGCAAGCCCTACCGCGCCACGCCCACAGGCTTGCTGCGCCTGGCCTCACCGGAGAAGGAGGCGCTGTTCGCCACCGCCTTCACGGGACAGCCGGATCGGGAGGGCGGCTGTTTCGCCCGTTTCGGCTGGAGGGTGACAGGCACGCATCTGGCCATAACCCTGGCCGCCATCGACACACCGCTGCCGGGCGATATCGAGGGCGGCGGGGCAGAGATCAAGATCACGGCCAACGCCCTGCGCCGCGCCGCCCTGGCGGCCAGCGACCATCCGCTGGCCGTCGGCTTCATCCACGCCCATCCCGCCAGCGTGGCGCCCAAGCCCAGCGCCCTGGATGACGAGATGGACCGCTACATGGCCGGCTATTTCGCCGACCTGGTCCCCGGCCGCCCCTTCGTCAGCCTGATCGTCGCCAAGATCGGCAACGACACCGCCATTTCCGGCCGCATCTTCTACGACGACGCCTGGCATGAGATCGGCCGCGTGGCGGCGGAGCGGGACCCCACCGTGATGGCCTGGCCGCAGGGGGAACCACCGCCGGAGCCGCCCATCCCGCCGGAGCGGGTGGCCCGCCTGACCAGCGCCTTCGGGCGGGAGGCGTACCAGCGCCTGCAGCGTTCCACCGTCGCCCTGATCGGCGCCGGCGGCACCGGCTCCGCCGCCATTCCCATCCTGGCGCGGGCCGGCGTGGGCCGCCTGATCATCATCGACAGCGACCACGCCTCGGAATCCAATCTGGAACGGCTGCACGGCAGCACCCCGGCCGACGTGGCCAACCGCGTGCCCAAGGTCACCATCGCCAAGCGCTCCGTCGCCGAATATGCCCCCGGCACGGTGGTGGAGGCCATCAACGGCCGCCTGCCGCAACCCGAGGTGCTGGACGCCGTGCTGCAGGCCGACGTGCTGATGGGCTGTACCGATCAGCATTCCAGCCGCATGGCGGTGGCCGATATCGCCACCCGCTACCTGATCCCGGCGGTGGATTGCGGCGGCCTGATTGAGGGGCGCGACGGTATCGTCACCGGACAGCTGGTGCAGATCGTCCGCTTCCTGGCGGCCGACCCCTGCCCCCGCTGCCGCGGCATGATCTCCGCCACCCGGGTGATGCAGGAGATGCTGCCCGTGGTGGAGCGACTGGCCCCGGCGGACCAGGCGGCCCTGGCGGCGGCGCGTGGCGAGCGGCCGGACCCCATCCTGACCGCCGTGCCACAGATCGACACCGTGGGCTACATCACCACCACGGCCGGAACGCTGGCGGCGGGTTTCGTCATCGGCTGGCTGACCGGCCGCTTCTCCCCCACCTTCGAACGGCTGCAACTGGATCTCGTGTCGGACTGCCTGGGCGCCGTGGATCGGCCGCAGCGCGCCCGGCCGGGGTGCAGCTGCACCACCACGCGCGGCTATGCCGACCAGGCGGCCGACGCGGCGCCGTTCCAGCCACCCGCCCACTGGCCCGCCCCAGTCCGGCCGTAAGGGGCCGCCTCTAGAATCCCGGCCCGGCCACCGGGCGGTGGCAGGAACAGCCGACGAAATGGCTCGACAGCGCCTCCAGCGAGCGCAGCTGCGCGCCGTTGGTCACATGGTCCTCCCCCGCCGCCGGCTCCACCTCCAGCACCAGGTCGCCGTCGGTGCCGAAGCGGGCCGGCAGGTCGGCGAAGGGCAGGCTGCCGGTACCCAATTCCAGCCCTTCGGAGGAGATGGCGCGCACCAGGGCGGCCGCATCCAGGCCCGGATCGGCGCAGGCGCGTTCATCTAGGCGGATGGCGTCGGAGACGTGCAGATAGCTCATCCGCTCATCCACGAAATCGAAGGGATCCAGCCAAGCCGTCCGGTCCAGGTCATCAGCGGTGATCCAGCCGAAACGGGCGTCGCCGTCGGTCAGGCGCGGCTGGGCGCGGCGGCGGTTGAACAGGTTGGCCGACAGGGTGGCGTGCGCCACGTCGATGAACGGCTCCACCCCCGTCAGCCCGTGCCGGTCCAGCGCCTCGCGGAAGCGTGCAATCTCCCACGGAAAGAAATGGTCCAGCGGCCCGGTCATGTAGGTGCGGCCGTCGCGGGGCAGCAGGGAATAGTGGCCGACATTCTCCACCAGCAGCCGCATGCCGCCCGCCAGGCGCGCCAGGTCGCGCACCGCCTCCTCAAAGCCCTGCGCGGCCTCGTCCCGGTCGTGGGCGCGGGGCGGGGCCTGGCCGAAGACCATATCGAAATAGCGGTGCAGGACGACAGCCTGGGCCCCGATCTCTGCCGCGAAGGCCAGAGTATGCCGGCATTGGTCGGCATCGAAGCCGACCCGGGTGACCAGGGGCACCGACTGCGGCGGGATGTGAACGATCAGCGCGTCCACCGGAAATTCCTGTCGCAACCGGGCGATATTCTGCCGGGCGAGGGCGAGACCGGCGGCGGAGGTCACGTCCCGCTCCCCAAAGGTGTGCAGCTCCAGCCGTACCGGTCGCCCCTGGGAGACGAGATAGGCGGCGCGCGCGGCCAGTTGGCCGTAATCGGCCACGGCGGCCTTCAGGACAAGGTTGGGCATGCTCACCTCCCCGCCGGATCGCTGACGCCAGGGTGGCACGGCCGGCCAACCTGGACAAGCTGGTATTCATATGGTATGCAACCAGTGGTCCGGCGGCCTGCCTCAGGCGGGGTTGCCGACCCTTCCGTTCAGGACAAGAACACCGGGGGCAGGCCCCATGCCGGAAACAGGGTTGGAACCAGTGTTGGATGCGCCGCCGGTGGCTGACGACCTGTCGCCCGTCGGCATCCTGGACCGCACCCGCCAACTGCTGCCCCTGGTCGACAACCTGAAGGCGGAGGGGGAGCGTCAGCGCCGAGCCCCCGCCGCCCTGATCGACGCCATCAAACAGGCTGGCCTGTTCCGCCTGTTGCAGCCCCGCCGTTATGGCGGCGCCGAATGTCATCCCGCCACCTTCTTCGCCGTGCAGGCCGCGTTGTCTGCCGGGGACATGTCCGTCGGCTGGCTGCAGGGCGTCATGGGCATGGTGGCCTTCCACCTGGCGCTGTTGCCGGCGGAGGCGCAGGACGATGTCTGGCGCGATGATCCGACGGCGCTGCTGGCCTCCAGCTACATGCCGGCGGGCAAGGCGACCCGGGTACCGGGCGGCTTTCGCCTCACCGGCCGCTGGGGTTTCTCCAGCGGCGCCGACCACGCCGACTGGTTCATGCTGGGCGCCATGGCGGTGCTGGAAGGAGAAGGGCCGGAGCATGTTATTTTCCTGGTGCCGCGCGCCGACGTGCGCATCCACGACACCTGGGACACCATCGGGCTGCGCGGCACGGGCAGCCACGACGTGTCGGTGGAGGACGGCTTCGTCCCCGCCCACCGCCGCCACGGCGTGCAGGAACGTTTCCTGATTGGGGGACCGGGCCGGGCGGTGAACCTGGCGCCGCTCTATCATATTCCCCTGCCCCAGATGCTGTTCCGCGCCATTTCCACCCCGGCGCTGGGCGGCCTGCGCGGCATGCTGGACGCCTTCATCGAGCATAGCCGCCGGCGAGCTGGCCCCAACGGCGGCGGCCCCCTGGTGGACCCCGTGGCCCAGCTGGCCTGCGGCGAGACGGCGGCGGAGCTGGATGAGATGACCCACACCCTGGAAGGCAATTTCGACCGTATGCTGGACCATGCCCGCCAGGGCCGGGACGCGCCCATCCCCGACCGCATGCTGTATCGCGTCCAAGCCACCTCGGTGGTGGAACGATGCGACCGGCTGGCACGGCGCCTGTTCAAGGCCGCCGGCGCCTCCGCCCTGTCGGTCGCCAACCCGCTAGGGCGCGTCTGCGCCGACATCCAGGCCGCCCGCCAGCACGCCGCCAACCAATATGAGATCTATGGCCGGACGCTGGGCGCCCACCTGTTCCAACTGGACGTGAAGGATACTTTGCTTTGAGCGGACAGCCGGACCAAAACCCCTCCCCGCCCCTGCCCTTCAGCCTGGGCTACGACGACCGGGATGAGGAAGAGATCATGCGCCGCTGGCGCGCCATCCTGCGGTCCAACAAGTGGAGCCACGCCGCTTATCTGGAAGAGTTCGAGGATGCCTGGCGGGCGTGGAACGAACTGCCGGCGGTCGCCTTCGACAATTGGGCCGGCGGCGCCATGGCCGTGCTGGACCATTTCAAGGTCCGGGGCGCCACCGTGCTGTGCCCGTCCAACACCTTCCTGGCCACGCCCCGTGCCGCCCAGCTGTCGGGGGCGGAGGTGGTGTTCTACGACTGCAACCGCCACGATTTGTGCGGGTCCTTCGATGATTTCGTGGCCAAGGCGGAACGGCATCGTCCGGCCCTGGCCTTCATCGTCCATATCGGCGGCCACATTGCCTTCGACATCCACAAGATCGCGGCCTATTGCCGGGACAAGGGCATCATCCTGGTGGAGGATTGCGCCCATGCCGTAGGCGCCGACTGGAACGGGCAGAAGCCGGGCAGCTTCGGCGATGCCGGCATCTTCTCCCTCTACGCCACCAAGACCATCACCACCGGCGAAGGCGGCGTGGTGGTCAGCCGCCATGAGGACGTGCTGCGCCACGCCCGGTCCTACCGCGATTACGGCCGTGGCTCGGGCTACAAGGTGCAAAGCCTGAACCACCGCATGGATGAGTTCCGCGCCGCCTTCGGCACCGTTCAAATCCGGCGCATGCCGGAAATCGTGGCGTGGAAGCAGACCTACGCCCGCGATGTGCTGGACCCGCTGTACCCCGACCGGGTGCGCCTGCCGGAGGGCATGAGCAGCGGCTTCTACAAGTACATCGTCTTCCAGAGCATCCCCACCTCGACCGGCAAGGTCTACGAGCTACCCTGCCATCGCATCATGGGGGTGGAGGCCGACCTGCCGAACACGGAGTGGGTGGCCAAGAACCACTGGTGCGTGCCGCTGTATTACCCTCGCTCATCGCCGGATTAAAGGTCCCCGGAGTGAGGGGAACCGGGAAGGCGGGTCCCTCCCACCGCCTTCCCGGTTCGTTTTCTTAAATGACGCGGCGGATCCAGCCATCCACCAACGGGGCCTGGGTGCCGCGCTGCATGCCGACCAGGCGTTCGCGCAGGCTGGCCGTGGTCGACCCGCCCTCGCCATTGCCGATGACGAAGTCGCCCTCGGCCGTGCGCACGGTGCCGATGGGCGCCAGCACGGCGGCGGTGCCGCAGGCAAAGGCCTCGCGCACCCGGCCGGTGGCGGCATCCTCCTTCCACTGCGCCAGGGAATACGGCTGCTCCACCACCGTGTGGCCCAGGCTGCGCGCCAGCTGGATGATGCTGTCGCGGGTGATGCCGGGCAGGATGGTGCCGCTGAGCGGCGGGGTCAGCAGACTGCCGTCGTCGCGGACGAAGAAGACGTTCATGCCGCCCAGCTCCTCGATCCAGCGATGCTCCGCCGCGTCCAGGAACACCACCTGGTCGCAGCCGTGCTTGCTGGCCTCCAGCTGGGCGATCAGGCTGGCGGCGTAGTTGCCGCCGCACTTGGCCGCACCGGTGCCGCCGGGGGCGGCGCGCGTGTAGTTCTCCGGCGCCCAGATGGTGATGGCCTTGGCCCCGCCCTTGAAATAGGCGCCTACCGGGCAGGCGATGACACAGAAGACGTACTCCGACGCCGGCCGCACGCCTAAGAAAGCCTCGTTGGCGAACATGAAGGGCCGGATGTAGAGGCTGCCGCCCTCGCCGCCGGGGATCCAGGCCTGGTCGATCCGCACCAGCTGTTCCACCGCCTCCAGGAACAGCTCCTCCGGGATCAGGGGCATGGCCATGCGGCTGCCTGAGTCCCGGAAGCGCTTGGCGTTGGCGTCGGGCCGGAACAGGGTCACACCGCCGTCCGCCGCGCGATAGGCCTTCATGCCCTCGAAGATTTCCTGGGCGTAGTGCAGCACGGCGGCGGCCGGATCAAGCGCGAACGGCACCCGCGCCGTGACCTTGGCGTCATGCCAGCCCTGGCCTTCCGTCCAGCGGATCGTCACCATGTGGTCGGTGAATACCTTGCCGAAGCCGGGGTTTTCCAGGATGCGGGCCAGGGTAGCGGCATCGGTCGGATTGGCGGTGCGCTCGATGGTGAAGGTCATGGTGGTTCCAAATGTGCCGGGATCAGATGTGGATAGCGTGGCCCAGGGCCTTCAGGGCGCTTTCGTGCACGCCCTCGCTTAATGTCGGATGGGCGTGGATGATGCCGGCCACATCCTCCAGTACGGCGCCCATCTCCAACAGCGTGGCGAATTCGCCGGCGAGTTCGGAGATGTGGCGGCCCACGGCCTGCAGGCCCAGGATGCGGTGGTCGGCCTTGCGCGCCACCACCCGGACGAAACCGCCGTCGTCGCCCGCGTCCATGGACAGGGCGCGGCCGTTGGCGGCCCAGGGGAATTGGCCCACCACCGTTTCCACCCCCGCCGGCACCTCGTCGGGGCCTAAGCCCGCCGTGACGATCTCCGGCTCGGTGAAACAGACCGCCACGATCGATACGGGGTCGAAACGACGGCGCTTCCCGGCGATGATCTCCGCCACCATCTCGCCCTGGGCGGACGCCTTGTGCGCCAGCATGGGCTCGCCCACCACGTCGCCGATGGCGTAGACGCCCGTCGTCGGCGTGGCGCAGCGGTCGTCCACGGCGATGAAGCGGCCGTTCATGGCCAGGCCCATGGCCTCGCGCCCCCAGCCCTCGGTATTGGGCCGGCGCCCGACCGTGACCAGGATATGGTCAGCCGGCAGCACTTGGCGCTGGCCGTCCCGGGTCTCGATAGCCAGGCCCTCGCCTTCCTGGCCAATGGCCTTGGCGCCCAGATGCACCGTGACACCGTGCTTTTCCAGCCAACGGCGCACCGGCTGGGTCAGCTGGGCATCGTACAGCGGCAGGATGCGGTCCTGCGCCTCCACCACCGTGACCTGGGCGCCCAGCTTGGCGTAGGCGATGCCCAGTTCCAGGCCGATATAGCCGGCACCCACCACGACCAGCCGCTTGGGCACCGCCGACAGCGACAGGGCGCCGGTGGAGGAGATGACTTTACCACCGAACGGCAGGTTGGGCAGTTCCACCGGCAGCGAACCAGTGGCCAGGATGACGTTCTCCGCCACCACGGTGACGGGGCCGTCCGCCGTCTCCACGGTGCAGCGCTTGGCGTCGCCGAACACCGCTTTGCCGGCCAGGGTGCGCACCTTCGCCCGCTTCAGCAAGGCGGTGACGCCGCCGTTCAGCCGGTCGACCACGCCCTCCTTCCAGGCCATGGTCTCGGTGAAGTTCAGCGCCGGCCTGGCGTCCAGGTGGATGCCGAAGCGGCCGGATGAGGCCGCCGCCAAGGTCATTTCCTCATAGAGGCCGGCGGCGTGGATCAGCGCCTTGGACGGGATGCAGCCGCGGATGAGGCAGGTCCCGCCCAGGCGATCAGCGTCCACCAGTACGGTGTCCAGCCCCAGCTGGCCGGCGCGGATGGCGGCGACGTAGCCGCCGGGCCCGCCGCCAATGACAAGCACGCCAACATTGAGGACGGGTGTCTTGATGGTCTCGGCCATGACGTCAGTCCATGAAGATGAGGGCGGGGTGTTCCAGCAGGCGCTTCAGCCGCTGGATGAAACGGGCGGCGTCATAGCCGTCGACGATGCGGTGATCGAAGGAGGACGACAGGTTCATCACCTTGCGCACGGTGATGAAGGACCCATTGACTACCGGCCGTTCCACCAGCTTGTTGGGGCCGATGATGGCGACCTCGGGATGGTTGATCACCGGGGTGGCGGCAATGCCGCCCAGGGCGCCTAAGCTGGTCAGCGTGATGGTCGACCCGCTCAGCTCATCCCGCGCGGCAGTGCCGTCGCGGGCGGCTTTGCTGACCCGCACCAGCTCGGCGGCGCAATCCCACAGGTCCCGCGTCTCGGCATGGCGCACCACCGGCACGATCAGGCCGTTGGGCGTCTGCGTGGCGATGCCGATGTGCACGCCGTCATAGGTGTGCAGCACCCCGGCATCGTCGTCGTAGCGGCTGTTGATGTGCGGGAACTCGGGCAGGATGCGCACCACCGCCCGCATGAAGAAAGGCAGCAGGGTCAGCTTGGGCTGGTCGTCCCGCTTGTTCTCGTTCAGGTCCTGGCGCAGGGCCTCCAGCTCCGTCAGGTCGCATTCCTCCACATAGGTGAAGTGGGGGATGCGACGCTTGGAGTCCTGCATCTTCTCCGCGATCTTGCGGCGCAGGCCGATGATCTTGGTCTCCTCCACGCCGTCCCGCGCGGTGTAGCGCGCGTCACCCGTGGGGATGGCGCCACCGCCGGCGATGTAGGCGTCCAGATCCTCCGGCGTGATGCGGCCGCCGGGGCCGGTGCCGGGCACGTACTGCAGCGGGATGCCCAGCTCATGCGCCCGCCGCCGGGTGGCGGGGGCGGCCAGGGGCGCATCCTCGGCCAGGCGGGTGGTGAAGGCCGCCGCCTTCGCCGGCTGGGGCTTGGGCTGCTCCACCGGCTTGGGTGCGGGCTTCGCTTCACCCTTCACCGGTTCCGGTTTCGGCCCAGGCTTGGGTTCCAGCTTGGGTTCCGGCTTGGCCTCCGCCTTGGGTGCCGGGCGGGCGGCGTCGGCGTTGCCGGCGCCCTCGACCTCCAGTTCCACCAGCACGCTGCCCACGGCCATCATCTGGCCGACCTCGCCATGGATGGCGGTGACCACGCCGTCCACCGGCGCGCTCATCTCCACCGTGGCCTTGTCGGTCATGACATCGACCAGATCCTGGTCCTCGCGCACATGGTCGCCCGGCTGCACTCGCCATTTGACGATCTCGGCCTCGACCACGCCTTCGCCCACATCGGGCAGGCGGAACAGGTAGGTGCCCATGGGTCAGTCCTCCATGACGCGCTTCAGGGCGGCGGCAAGGCGCGCGGGCCCGGGGAAATAGTCCCACTCGAAAGCATGCGGATAGGGCGTGTCCCAGCCCGCTACCCGGCCGATGGGACTTTTCAGGTGATAGAAGCAACGCTCCTGCAGCAGGGCCGACAGCTCGCCCCCGAAGCCGCCGAAGCGCGAAGCCTCATGCAGGATGACGCAGCGGCCGGTCTTCCTGACCGAGGCGACGATGGTGTCGATGTCCAGCGGCACGATGCTGCGCAGGTCGATCAGCTCGGCATCCACGCCCGATTCCTCTATGCCCGACTTGGCCACGTGCACCATGGTGCCATAGGCCAGCACCGTGGCCTCACGCCCTTCCCTCACCACCGCCGCCTTGCCCAGCGGCACGGTGTAGTGCCCCTCCGGCACGTCCGAGCCGGGGGACTCGGCCCAGGTCTTCAGCGCGCGGTCGTGGTGGCCGTCGAAGGGGCCGTTGTAGATGCGCTTGGGCTCCAGAAAGATGACGGGGTCGTCATCCTCGATGGACGCGATCAGCAGGCCCTTGGCGTCATAGGGGTTGGAGGGGATGACCGTCTTCAGGCCCGTCACGTGGGCGAAGATGGCCTCCGGGCTCTGGCTGTGGGTCTGCCCGCCGAAGATGCCGCCGCCGTAGGGGGAGCGCACGGTGATGGGTGCCCAGAACTCCCCGCCCGAGCGGTAGCGCAGGCGGGCAGCTTCCGACACCAGCTGGTCGAACGCCGGCAGGATGTAGTCGGCGAACTGGATTTCCGCCACCGGGCGCAGGCCGTAGGCGCCCATGCCGATGGCGGTGGCGATGATGCCGCCCTCGGAAATGGGCGTGTCGAAGCAGCGCTTCAGCCCGTGCTTCTTCTGCAGTCCGTCGGTCACGCGGAAGACGCCGCCGAAATAGCCCACGTCCTCGCCGAACACCAGGACGTCGGGGTCCCGGCTCATCATCACGTCCAAGGCGGAGTTCAACGCCTGGATCATGTCCATCTTGGGCATGGGATCAGACCCCCAGTTCACGGCGCTGTTCCAGGACGCGCCAATCGGGCTCCTTGAACACGTCTTCGAACATCTCGCGCACGGGCGGCTTGGATTGGCCCAGCGTGCCGATGCGTTCGCCTTCCTTCACCGCGGCGCGTACGCCGTCGGCCAGTTCAGCCTCCATCTGGGTGTGGCGCTCCGCCGACCATTCGCCGCGCGCGATCAGGTGGGTCTTCAGCCGTTCGATGGGGTCGCCCAGGGGCCAGCACGCCGCCTCCTCCGCCGGGCGATACTTGCTGGGATCGTCGCTGGTGGAATGGCCGGCGGCGCGATAGGTCACGAACTCGATCAGGGTGGCGCCCTTGTTGGTGCGCGCCCGCTCCGCCGCCCACACGGTGGCGGCCCACACCGCCAGGAAGTCGTTGCCGTCCACCCGCAGGCCGGGCAGGCCGTAGGCGATGGCCTTGGCGGCAAAGGTGGTGGATTCCGCCCCGGCGATGCCGGCGTAGCTGGAAATGGCCCACTGGTTGTTGGTGACGCACAGGATGGCCGGGGCGCGGTAGACGGCGGCGAAGGTCAGCGCCTCATGGAAGTCGCCCTCCGCCGTGGTGCCGTCGCCGACATAGGCCAGCGCGATCCTGGTGTCGCCGCGATAAGCCGAGGCCATGGCCCAGCCCACCGCCTGGCTGAACCGGGTGCCCAGATTGCCCGACAGCGAATAGAAGCCATAGTCGCGGGCGGAAAACAGGATGGGCAGCTGGCGGCCCTTCAGCGGGTCGCCCTCGTTGGAGAAGATCTGGTTGACCAGGTCGAGCATGGGATAATCCCGCGCCCACAGCCAGCTCAGCACCCGGTACGTGGGGAAGCACATGTCGTCGCGGTCCAGCATCATGGACTGGGCGGCGCCGATGGCCTCCTCCCCCGTCGACTTCATGTAGAAGCTGGTCTTGCCCTGGCGCTGGGCACGGAACATGCGGTCGTCGAAGGCGCGGGTCTGGGCCATGACCTTGAGGCCGCGACGCAGCGTCTCGGCATCCAGGCCGGGATCCCAGGGGCCAACCGCGTTGCCTTCGTCATCCAGCACGCGGATGAGGCCGTAGGGCAGGTCGCGCATCTCCGGCTCCGCCACGCCGGGATCCGGCCGCCGGATGGCACCGGCGGGGGAAAAGGGCAGATGGTCGAAGCGGGGCGCCTGGCCCGGCCGGGCCGGCGGCTCCGGTATGTGCAGCTGTAGCGGCGGCCGGTTCGACGCGCCGATTGGGTCTTGGGGTGACATATTTCCTGGTCCCTCCCGTGCCTTCCTGTTGCCCCCAAGGATGTGGGGTGGGACCTGGAAAAAAAATATCTGATACGTCTTAAGTCAGCCCGTAATAGAAATGGACAACGCGCGAAACGGGGAGATTTTAGGATGGCGATTGCGTTGGACCGTCTAGACCGGCGTATCCTGCTGGCCTTACAGGAAAATCCCGACATCTCCACCGCCGACTTGGCGGCCCAGGTCGGCCTGTCGCATACCCCCTGCTGGCGCCGGCTGAAGCGACTGGAGGAGGAAGGCATCATTCTGGGCCGGGCCCTGCTGCTGAACGCCAAGGCCCTGGACCTGCCCATCACCGTCTTCGCCGAGGTGCGGCTGAAGCAGCATGACGAGGACACGCTGGAGGCGCTGGAGCAGGTGGTGCGCACCCGGGCGGAGATCGTGGAATGCTTTTGCATGGCCGGCGGCGAGGGCGACTACCTCATGCGCATCATCGTCAGCAGCGTGGAAAGCTATGAGCATTTCCTGAAAAAGGTGCTGTTGCACCTGCCGGGGGTGGCGGCCGTCAATTCCCGCTTCGCCCTCAGCTGCGTCAAGCTGACCACAAGCCTGCCCATCGTGGCCTGAAAAACGCCGCGGGCCGGGCAGGAAAATCAGCGCCAGGCGTAATTGAAGCTGAGGGAGATGCGTTCCTCATCGGCGCGGTTCAGGGCCACCTCATGCCGCAGCCAGCTTTCCCACATCAGCAGGGTACCTTCCTGCGGCGCCACGGCGATGGTGGGCTGCAGGGTGCGGTCGGCCTTGGCCTTGCGCGGCGGGGCCGCCATCATGAAGGGCAGGCGCGGGTCCTCGAACTTCAGGACGGAGGCGCCGGCCGGCACCCGCACATAATAGGTGCCGCTGATGACGCTGTTGGGATGGATGTGTGACCCGTGGGAACCGCCGGGGTCCAGCACGTTGATCCACAGGCTGTCCAATTCCAGCTTACGCCCGCCCAGGTCCCAATCCTGCACCTTGGCGAAGGACTTGGCATGGCGGTCCAGCTGGGCCTTCAGCTTCTTCAGGATGGGGAAGCGCCAGATGAGGTCGTCCAGCGAGGCATAGCTGGTGTAGCCGGTATAGCCGTGCTTGTCCGACCAGCGTTGCCCCGCCCCGTCATCCTCCGCCGCTGTCCGGCAGCAGGCCGCCACCTCTTCGTTCAGGGGCAGCATCTCCACCAACTCAGCCCGGTAGATGCGGGTGACGAACAGGGTATCGATGGTGGCGGCGGGCGCGGAGGCGGGCGTTTCTTCGGTCATGCCCAGGGCTTTAGCCGGGCGGCGCGGTGGCGTCAATCGCGCCGGGAGAAAAAGGCCGGCGCCTCCCCGATCAACCCGCCTAGACCGAAAACAGTAGGCTGCGGGCCCGCACGCTTTGGGTATAAAGGAACCCCTGGGGGCGTTCGCCCTTGTCACCAGGACATGTCCCAAAACGAAGATCGGCCCAGGCACCCGCCCCGCATGCGGAGGCCCCGGGACCGGCACCGCCCACGGAACGCGCATCCCATGCAGTTGGCCACCGACGCGCCACCACCGGACGTCCGCAAGGACGACCCCCATGCCGGCATCGGCTTCACCGAATTCGTCCTGATGGTCTCGGCCATGATGGCCATGAACGCGCTGGGCACCGACAGCATGCTGCCGGCGCTGGGCCAGATCGGCCGCTCGCTGGGTGTGCTGGAGGAACCGCGCTGGCAGTGGATCGTCACCGCCTTCCTGCTGGGCTTCGGCGGCGCGCAGATCCTGTATGGGCCCATTTCCGACCGTTACGGCCGCCGGCCCATCCTGCTGTGGGGCATCGTCTTCTACGCCCTGGGCAACTTGGCCGCGGCCCTGGCCCCCACGTTCGAGCTGCTGCTGGCCGTGCGCGTGGTGCAGGGCATCGCCGTCGCCTCCACCCGCATCGTCGTCGTGTCCGTGGTGCGCGACTGCTACGCCGGGCGGCAGATGGCGCGAGTCATGTCGCTGGCCTTCATGATCCTGCTGGCCGTGCCCATCCTGGCGCCCAGCCTGGGGCAGCTGATCATGCTGGTGGCGCCGTGGCGCGCCATCTTCGCCTGCCTGGCGGCCTATGCCCTGGCGGTGGTCTTCTGGCTGTGGCGGCGCCTGCCGGAAACACTGCACCCGGAATACCGCCGGCCCATCGACGTGCCCACCATCCTGTCCGCCGTCTGGCAAACGGTGACGGACCGCCAGGCCATCGGCTACACCCTGGCGCAAACCCTGATGATCAGCGCCGTCTTCGCCTACCTCAACAGTATGCCGCCCATCTTCGAAGAGGTGTTCAAGGCGCCGCAGCTGTTCCCGCTGATCTTCGCCCTGACCGGCATGTCGTTGGCCGTGTCCGCACTGCTGAATGCCCGCATTGTCGTCCGCTTAGGCACCCGGCGCCTATCGCACAGCGCGCTGCTGGGCTTCATCCTATTCACCGGCATCCACACCATCATCGCCCGGCATGGGGAAAGCCTGCTGGTCTTCACCGTGCTGCAGGCCCTGACCATGTTCTGCTTCGGCCTGGCGACCAGCAACTTCGGCGCCATGGCCATGGAACCGGTGGGCGCCATCGCCGGCACCGCCGCCTCGGTCCAGGGGTTCATCAGCACGGTGGTGGGGGCCCTGGTGGGCTTCGTCATCAGCCAGCACTTCGATGGCACCACCCTGCCCCTGGTCGGCGGGTTCCTGTGCTGCGGCGTCGGCGCGCTGGCCATCGTGCTGGTGACGGAACGCTTCCAGCTGTTCCACCCGCGCATGGGGAAATGACCGGCGCCCGGCGTTTCAGGGGACTACTTATGCTCCGGCTTGTCTTCGGCCAGAGGCTGGCCCTCGTGCAGGTAGGGCGGCGCCTCGATCAGGACGAAGACGATGCGGCACGGGGTGGTGGCGCTGGGGTTGCGCCATAGGTGCATGGTGCCGCGCTGGATGATGATGCCGCCGGTGCCCACAATGGTCTTGACGCCGTCGTCCAGTTCCAGCTCCACCTCGCCCGACAGGACGATGCCGTAGTCGATGCTGTTGGTGCGGTGCATGGGCGAGGAGCTACCGGGCAACATGTCCACCACCCGGATGACGGAACCCTGGTTCAAGGTCAGGCCGGCGTCGCGCAGGCGACCGTCCGTCTCGTCATTGTTGTCGGCCGGGACGGTGGGCGTGGTCCAGATCAGGGTGAAGGCGGCATCGCCCGAGGGGATGCGCCGGGTCGGGAACTCATCGTCCGATTTGAAGATGGCGCGCGCGCCGGCGTCGTGCCCCGTCACCACGCGGCGGATGGCGGGCAGCCCTGAATCACTGATCATGGCATCGAGCTTTCTGCAGGGAATCAGATATCGGCCAGCAGCGCCATCTGCGCCTTGGCCATCATGGCGCCCATGATTTCGGGCGAGACGTGGTCTTGCTGCGCCTTGCCGATGGCGACACTGCTCTCCACCACCAGGCGACAGCGTTCGAAGCGCCGGTCGGTGAAGGCCCGGAAGGCGGCGGCCAAGTCGTCGTGGCGGGCCAGTTCCTCCACCAGGACCAGGGCGTCCTCCACCGCGATGCCGGCGCCGGACGCCAGGTGCGGGGTGGTGGCGTGGGCGGCGTCGCCGATCAGGATGCTGCGGCTCTTGAACCACTGATGGGGGGGCAGCAGCACGGCCTCCAGCGGGCGGACGTTGACCCAGGAGTCCGCGTTCAAATTCTCCCGCAAGATGCCCACCGGGCCGCCGAAGGGGGCCAACAGCTGGGCCAGCTGCTGGTAGGCCGTGGCCTCATCCACCCGGCGCATCTCGGGCACGTTTTCCAGCAGCCACAGGTACATCAGGTCCTGGCTGACCGGCACCAGGCCGCAGGTCACCGGCGCGCCGACAAAGAAGTGCGAGCGGTCGATCTCAGGCGGGCGCCTGGCCACCACGCGCCAGCAATACTGGCCGGTGTAGGTGGGCTTGGGCGCGTCGGGGAACAGGAAGGACCGCGCCTTGGAGAAGGCGCCGTCGGCCGCGACCACGAAATCATAGGTGCCGGCGCCGCCGTCGCTGAAACGCACGTCCACACCATCGCCGGTGTCGGTCCATTCGGTGGCGGTCAGGCCCAGGCTGACCCGTACCCCCGCCTCACGCGTCAGCCGCGACAGCAGGGCGTGCAGGTCGGGCCGCATGATGCCGCCGGACACCGGCAGGTCGGGCTGGATGGGCCTGTCTTGCAGGTCGGTCACGGCCATGCCGTTGGGAGCGCACAGGCGCCCGCCCTTCGTCACATGGAAGCCCTGGGCCTTGAGGTCGTCCAGGATACCCAGGGTCCGGAAGGCACGGTATGTGGGCCCCGTCACGGTGATGCCGGCGCCATAGACACGCCAGTTGGGATCGGCCTCCACCACATGCACGGGCCACCCGGCGCGGCTGGCCAGGATGGCGAAAGACATGCCGCCGATGCCGCCGCCCAGGACAAGGATGGGGGCGCGGTCCGCGCGCGGTAAAGACTGAGGCATCGCCAACTTCTCCCGTTTCTTCCCTAGCGCGCCCTCTCGAAGGGGGCGCGTCATGGGCGATCCTAGAAGCCGCTCATCTATTGTTAAAATTGATTTGGAAGATATCTTGGCAGCTGTCCGGCCGATGGATTCAGCCTGTGCCGCCGGTACCGCTGTCGGCCGGACCGATGGGAAAAGTCGCCACGCCGGCCAACGACGCCTGACGGCCGACGGCCGGCCGGCCTACTCCGCCGCCAGCACCTCGCGCACCACCGTCTGCAGCTGCCGGCCGAACACCGGCTTGTACAGGATGGCCGCGGGATGGTCCTGGTTCATGCGTTCCAGCATCGCCGGTTCGCGCGAGGCGGTGATGAAGATGACCTTGGAGCCGACGAACTCATGGATGGCGAGAGCCGCGTCCACGCCGTCGCCCACGCCCTTCAGCCGCATGTCCATCAGCACCAGGCGGGGCCGTTGGGCCTTGGCCAGGGCGATGGCGTCGGCGGCGGTCGCGGCGGTGCCGCACACGATCAGCCCCATGTCCTCGATCTGGATGCTGAGGGTTTGGGCGATCAGGAATTCGTCATCCACGACCAGGACGCAGTCTTGCAGCCGATCGCTCATGGCGCCGCCATTTCGACGGGGGAACCCGCCACATCCACCACCGGTGTCGGCAGGATGATTTCCGCCCGTGTGCCCTTATCGAACCGCATCTCGATCGTTCCGTCCAGCTGCGCCACCAAGCCCTTTACGATGGTGCCGCCCAGACCGCGCCGGTAGCCGCCCCCATCTTCCCCCGCCGGTGGAGAGGTCGGGATGCCGTCGCCGTCATCCGCCACCACCAGCAGCACGCCTCCCTCCTCCCGGCGGCGCATCGCTATTGTGATGGTACCACGCCCTTCCGGGAAGGCATGTTTCAGCGAGTTGGTGATCAATTCAGTCACCAGCAGGCCCAAGGGGATGGCGAAATCCAAATTGACCGTCAGCGGGCAGATGGCGATGTCCAGCCCCACCCCGTCATCCGCCCCCGACAGCAGGATGTTGCGGGCCAGTTCATCCAGGAAGGGCGCGATGTCGAAGCTCTCCAGGTCGGGGGAGGCCATCAGCTGCTGATGCACCAGGCCCAGGGCATAGACCCGGCTGCGCAGCCCCATCAGCGCCTGGCGTCCATCCGGATCCTTCAGCTGCAGGGCCTGCATCATCACCAGGCCGTCGATGATTTGCAGGTTGTTCTTCACCCGGTGATAGACCTCGCGCAACAACAGGTCGCGCTGTTTCAAGGCGGCGGTACGCTCGGCCACCACCAGTTCCAGGTCCGCCTTGGCCTCGCGTAGCGCTGCCTCCGCCTCCGCCCGTTCGGTCACGTCGATCAGCACCCCGGTGGCGCGGGTGGGGGCCCAGGTGACCGGATCGCGCGCCACGATGGCGCTGCGATGGGATAGCCAAATCCAGCCCCCGCCCCCCTCCGCCGCGTCCGGGTCGCCGTCGGCCCGGCGCACCCGGTACTGCATCTGCACCAGTTCCGCGGCACCGGTCTGCAGCAGACTCAGGCCGGCCGCGCGTTCGCCCCGGTCATCCGGATGAACCCAATCCGCCCACGCGGCGTATTCGGGACCATGCAGGGGGAACCATCTCTCCGCCGGCAAGGTGCCGCCCGTGACCTCCGCCGTGCGCCGATCCACCCAGCCCAGGCCCCGCGCCAAATCCAATTCCCAGATGCCCAGCTTGGCGCCCTCCGCCGCCAGGCGCAGGCGCGTCTCGCTTTCCTTCAACGCCAGGGCCGTCTTGTGCATGGTGTCGATGTCCTCGACCACCGCCAGCAGCAAGGGCGGCAGCCGGGCACCGGCCTTGCGCATCCCCGCGCCACGCACCAGCGTCGCGGACACGCGGCCCCAGACGGGTGTGCCATCCTGGCGCCGGAAGCGCAGCTCGCGGACATAGACGCTGGCCTCGCCCGCCAGCAGGCGCGCCAACTCCAGCCCCTGCGCCGCGCGATCCTCCCCCCACAGCAGGTCGGGCCAAGCCATCCGGCCAGCCAGGTCGGCCCGATTGTAGCCCAGCATGCTGGCGAAGGCGTTGTTCACCCGCAGCATCAACCCGGTCTCCGGATTGACCTGCACCTTGCCCACGGCTGCCGCCTCGAAACTGGCGCGGTATTCCGCCTCGCTGCCGGCCAGGGCCTCCAGCGCCGCCGCCCGTTCGGCCAGGGCCTCCGTGAGCTGGGCGTTCGCCGCGCGCAGTTCGGCCGTGCGCTCGGCCACCCTGCGCTCCAACTCGGAATTGGCGGCCAGCACCTTGGCCTCGCTCTCCCGCAGCAGGGCGGCGGTGCGCTCCTGCTCCTGGATGGTGCGGGTCAGGTCGGCGTTCAGCCGGCCCAGCTGCGCCGGCGTGGGCAGGGCCAGCACGCGCGGCACCAGGGGCCACAGCATGGCGGCGGTGGCCACCGACAGCAACGCCGTCACCAGCTTCACCACCCCCTCCATCCCATAGGCCGGCATCCACAGGGTCAGGATGGACAGCATGTGGGTTAGGCCGCAGGCCAGGATGAAGGCCACGAACAAATGCCCCACCCAGCGGTAGGCCAAATCGTTACGCTTGCGTACGAACCAAGCCAGCGCCAGGGGTATGGAGAAATAGGACAGGCCGATGACGGCGTCGGAACCGGCGTGTAGCCAAATAAGACCCGGCAGCCAACTGAGGCAGAAGCCATGCGGCGTCAGGCCGGATGGATCCAGCAACCAGTCCGTCAAACTCATAAGCGACCTCCGCCACCGGCACATCGCCAAGTCCAGAGGTTTTACCCCCAAACCTTTGCGAGTATGGAACGGTGGCGCCGGGCATCGCGCCCGTCAAGTCGCGCGTTCGATTAGATTGACCAAGTCCTGCACGCACAGGGTGAGGCTTGCGACGCCGGGGCCGGCGTTGGCTGGTGTCAGCGGGCCGCCTCCTCCGCGGCCTCGGTCACCTCGCGTCGAACCAGTTTGTCCAGCAGGGGGAACTGGGGGTCGCCCAGCCAGGCGCGCACGGCGGCCACGTCGGCCAGGGCGTGCAGGGCGGCCGTCGCCTGCTCCGGCCGGCCGACCTTGACGGAGATGCCGCCCAAGGCATGCACGCTCTCGAACGCATGTTCATCCGGCACGTCGTCGCCGATGAAGATGGGACGGCGGCCCTTGAACGGTTCCACGGTCATGAAGCGATAGACGGCATCCCCCTTGAGGGCTGCGGCCGGCAGCAATTCCACGCCCACATTGCCTTCGACCACCCGGTAGCCGTCGGGCAGGCCGGGTAGCGCCGCCTTGGCCAGCCGGGTGATATGGTCCAGGGATTGCGGGTGCGGCCCGGTGTGGATGGCCAACACCGGGCCCTTGCGCTCGATGACGATGTTGGGGGCGCGGCCCAGTTCAGCCTCAGCCCGATCCGCCAGGGCGGCCAGGGCCGGGGGCTCCTCCGCCGCCACCGCCGGCTCGTCCGGAGACAGCCGCAGCTCGATCCCGAACAGCCCGCCGGCGCGCAGCACCATGGGCTGGAACAGCGTGTCGATGGACGCCAGCGAGCGGCCACTGATCACCGCGACAGCCCCGCCCAGCTGGCGGTCCAGGTTGGACAGCAGGGTGCGCAACTCGTCATCCACCACCACGCCGGTGGGGTCCTTGTGGTGTTCCAGCAGCGTCCCGTCAATGTCCAGGAACAGGGCCCAGCGGTCCCCGGCGGCGGGCGCCAGGGCGGGGGACGGCATCGCTTCAGAAATGGCTCGGCTCAACGTTCTTTCCTTTCCCCATGCTGACCAGGCGCACCACGTTGCGGCCCAGGGGTGTGCGACCCAGGGCACCGCGCGCCGAGTGCTGCCTGGCCAGGCGGGCGGTGACGTTGGCGGTGTGGTGGCGTTTGCGCAGGCGGGCGCCGTCCAGCAGCATGTTGCCCGCCCAGCGGTAGATGTTGTTTTCCCGCACCGTTTCGCGCATGCGGCGCATACGCTCACGCTGTTCCTCCGGCGACATGGTCAGGCCGCGCAGCAACGCGTCGGCCATGCCGCAGGTGTCGTACGGGTTGATGATGATGCTTTCGGGCAGCTCCTTGGCGGCGCCGGCGAAGCTGCTGAGCAGCAGCACGCCCTGCTCATCCTCCCGGGCGGCCACGAACTCCTTGGCCACCAGGTTCATGCCGTCGTGCAGGCTGGTGACCATGCACAGGTCGGCGGCCCGCAACAGGCCGTAGACCTCGTCCTTGCCGTAGGATTCGTTCAGCAGGTGGATGGGCTGATAGCCGTCATGGCCGTAGCGGGCGTTCAGCTCGTCCACAAAATCCAGGCACTCCCGCTGGCACTGCTGATAGGCCGGCAGGGCGGTGCGGCTGGGGGCCGCCACCTGCAGGACCACCATGCGGCCGATCCATTCCGGGTGGCGCTTGAACAGTTCCTCCACCGCGCGGAAGCGGTCGATGATGCCCTTGGTGTAGTCGAAGCGCTCCACCCCCACACACAGCTTCATGTCCGGCGCCAGGTTGAAACGGTCGAAGATGGCCCGGCGGCTGGCGGGCACCGGCGGCTGGCGCGACAGTGAGGCCGGCGGCCATTCGATGGAGATGGGATGGGCGTGCACATGGGTGGTGTGGCCGCCGAAGGTGACGGCCGACGAGTCCCGCTCGATCCGGCTTTCGAGGAAGCGGTCCACCGTCTCGATGAAGTTGTTGCAGTAATACTGGGTATGGAAGCCCATGACCGAGCTGCCCAGCATGCCGTCCAGGATGCGTTCCCGCCACGGGCAGATGCCGAAGATCTCGGCGTTGGGCCAGGGGATGTGCCAGAAGGTGATGATGACGGCGTCGGGCAGCCGCTCGCGGATCATGCGGGGCAGCAGGGCGAAGTGATAGTCCTGGATCAGGACCACCGGACGCTCGTCCCGCGCCTCCTCCACCACCACGTCGGCGAAGCGCTGGTTCACCGCCTCGTAAACCTCCCAATCCTCGGCGTTGAAGCTGGGCCGGGTGAAGGCCACGTGGCACAAGGGCCAGAGGCCGTCGTTGGAGAAGCCGTAGTAATAGTGCTTCTCCTCACGCTCGCTCAGCCAGACGCGGCGCAGGGTGTAGCTGGGGTTGTCGGGCGGCACGGCGATGCGGTCGTCCGCGTCCACGGTCAGGTGATCGGCCGAGCCGCTGCCGTGCGCGATCCAGGTGCCGGCGCAGGTGCGCATGACCGGATCCAGCGCCGCCACCAGGCCGCCGGCCGGCGCCCGCAGCTTCACCGCCCCGCCCTCCTCCAAGTCATGGATGAAGGGCTCGCGGTTGGAGACGACGATGACCTGTGCCCCCGTCAGTTCCGTCTTCAGCAGGTGCCGCAGCGTGTCCGGCGTCCAGGTGCCCAGCCGGTCGGTGGCGACGCCCTCGCCCTTGGTGGACCGCAGGGCGCGCTGCGCCGCGGCATGGGCGTCGCGCGCGCCGACCACAGGCGAAGGCGCCCGGTCCCCCTCCGCCAGAACCTGGCGTCGCGTCTCTTCGTAGGTGGGAATGGCGGCCTCCGCCACCGGCGCATGGCGGTTGCGGCTCCAGCGCAGCAGCAGTGCGCTGGAAAGCACAAGGGCCGCAACGGATAAGAGTAGGCTGGCCCCCACCAGGTAGACGGCGGCGGAGTCCTGCGTCAGCAGCGCGCCCAAATCGATGTCCATCATGGTGATACACCCATACCCTATCGGTTAAGAAAACTATGACCTGGTGTTATGATTGCAATAATCAGGTCATATATCGCGCAGATCGAACAGATATAGCCGTAACGGCGTTTTCTATTGCTCCGCCCCTCAGTATTCATGTAGGAATTCTAGAGACGAGATTGTGTTCCAAAAAAGGCAACCGCGGCGGAGGCGGGACCGAAAATCCGCATAGGCAGCGTAAGACCGTGGCGGAGCATCCGCCGGTTCCTTGGTCCCATCGCCGTAGACCTATCGGCCCTTACGAGCGGACGATGAGCGGCACCAGGCCTTCCTCGTGGTCAGAGATGGAGGCGATGACCTGCCCCCCCATGCGCTGGAAGAAAAGATCGACGGTGTGTTCCCCCACCGTCACGCGGCGCACGGTCAGTTGATCGATACCGATGGGCAGCTTGGGGCGGTTGACGTGGATTTCCCCCCGCCAGCCGTCGACCTCGATGCCCAGGCAGGCCTGCAATAGCATGAAGACCGAACCGGCGGCCCAGGCCTGAGGCACGCAGGCCACCGGATAGGCGATGGGCGTCTCCCCCTGTTCACGCGGGAAGCCGCAGAACAGCTCGGGCAGGCGCATACCGAAGCGCACCGCCGCCTCGAAGGTGTCGCTCATCAGCTTCACCACGCCCCCGCGCACGCCATAGCGCGCCAGACCGGCGGCGCAGATGGCGGTGTCGTGCGGCCACACGGAGCCGTTGTGGTAGGACATGGGGTTGAAGCAGACCTCGGTGTCCGCCAGCGTGCGGATGCCCCAGCCGGTGTGGAAGGCGCCGGCCAACAGCTGGTCCGCCACGCGGTGCGCCCGCTCCGGCGAGGGCAGGCCCACGAACAGCAGATGCCCGACGTTGGAGGCGCGCACGCGGCAGGGCCTGCCCTTGCCGTCCAGCGCCAGGGCGTAGAAGCCCATGTCCTCCATCCAGAAATGGGTTTCCACCGCCTGGCGCAGGGCCTCGGCCCGATGCTGCCAGTAGGCGGCCTGCGCGTCCTCCCCCCGCCGCTTGGCCAGGCGGGCCAGGCCGCAATAGGCGGCGTAGACGTAGCCCTGGACCTCGACCAGGGCAATGGGCCCCTCCGGCAGGCTGCCGTCGGCATGCTGGATGCTGTCGAAGCTGTCCTTCCAGCCCTGGTTCGCCAAGCCGGATTCCTCGGCGCGCTGGTAGTCGACGAAGCCGTCGCCGTTCTGGTCGCCCGCCCCTTCCATCCACGCGGCGGCGGCGCAGAGCGAGGGCCACAGCTGGTCGATGAAGGCCATGTCCCCGGTGCGGTCGGCGTAGACCGAGGCCAGGTAGATGTAGAGCGGCGTGGTGTCGACGCTGCCGTAATAGCGGCCGAAGGGCAGCTCACGCAGCACCGCCATCTCCCCCTTGCGCGTCTCATGCAGGATCTTGCCCGGCTGAGCGTCGCTGAAGGGTGCCGTTTCGGTGGCCTGATGGGTGGCGAGGAAGGCCAGCACCCCCCGCGCCAGGCGGGGGTTCAGCCACATCATCTGCAAGGCGGAGATGATGCCGTCGCGGCCGAAGGCGGTGGAGAACCAGGGGATGCCGGCATAGGGGTAGGGGCCGGTGGCCAGTTCCGTCGTCAGCAGGGCGGTGTCCGCCTGGGCGCGCGCCAGCCAGTCGTTGAACACCCGGCCGGAGCTGTAGACGCTGGCGCCGCGGCGGCGCTTGGTGCGCATCTCCAGCCGCGCCCGCACCGCGGCGGCACGGAAGCGCACGCGGCTGGGCGTGTCCGTGCGCTCGGTTCCGACCTCGATGTACAGGACGTGGTCGCCGCGTTTGGGCAGGTTGATGTTGAACACGGCGCGATCGCCCTGCAGCCGGTCGGGGGCCTGACTGAAGGACAGGGTGGACTGGCGGGTCACCTGGTCCAGGCCCTCATAGCTCAGCGTCACGCCGTCGCCGGACAGCTGGGCCTCATGCGTGCGGCCGCGCAGTTGGCGGGTGGAGCCCCGCACCTCGAACATGTCGCGGAAGTCTGCGGCGAAATTGAAGGTCAGCGGCACGACGATGTCGCTGCCGCCGAAATTGGACAGGGTCACCCGCTCATACAGCCGGTTCTGCCACAGGATGCGCGTGCGCTCGATATGGATGACACCCCACAGGGTCATGCCGCCGCCGGGGGCGGGCATGGGCACATTGGTGCTGTTGGCCGTGAACAGGATGTTGTCCTCGCTGAGCGAGGCGCCCAGCAGCGACGGCTCCTTATCGCCGATGCGCAGCTGATAGCGGGACAGGATGCGGGTGTCGTCCACGAACAGGCCGTCGCCCTGGCCCAGGATGTCGCCATGGGCGTCGGCCACGACGAAGCAATCGCCATGCTTCAGCGCGAACAGCTTGAAGGTCTCGCGCGGGCCGCTGCCGTCGGGGCCGGCCAGGCCGATGGCCGGGTCCAACTGTCGTTCGTCGAGGGCTGCCATGGGGTCCGGTCTCACGGCTCAGGGCGACGGGGCGGCGACGGCACGGCCGCCGGGCACGGAGGCGGCCCCGCCGCCCTTCAGCAAGGCCTCATAGGCCGCGACGTAGTTGCGCGCCATGGCCGCGACGGAAAAGCGCCGCTCGAACACCTCGCGGATGCGGGCGCGGTCCAGGGCGCGCACCTTTTCCACCGCATCCACGGCATCGGCGATGGTGTCGACGACGAAACCGGTCACACCCTGGTCGATGATCTCGGGCATGGCGCCGTTGTTCCAGGCGATGACGGGCGTGCCGCAGGCGAAGGCCTCGATCACCACCAGGCCGAAGGGTTCCGGCCAGTCGATGGGCATCAGCAGGGCGGCGGCGTCGCCCAGGAAACCGGGTTTACCGGCGTCGTCGATCTCACCCACGTGCTGAATGACGCGGCCATCGATGCGCGGTTCGACGTGTTCCTTGAAATAGGGACCGTCATCGTCCCCCACCTTGGCCGCCATCTTCAGCGACAGACCGGACTTCTCCGCGATCTCGATGGCGCGGTCCGGCCGCTTGTCGCGGGAAAAGCGGCCCAGAAAGGCCAGGTAATTGCCGGTGCCGCCCGGCCGGTCCGCCGGCGGGCGGTACAGGTCCAGCGGCAGGCCGTGATAGACGGTGGCCAGCCAGTTGGCATCCGCCAGGGGCCGCCGCTGGCGATCCGAGATGGAAATCATGGGGTAGCGCGGCCAAAGCCCGTAGGACGGCGCCAGGTCGACATAGTCCAGGCGGCCGTGCGGCGTGGTCACCGTGCGCTGCGCGCATTCCTTGAAGAAGGGAAAGTGCATGAAGTGGCTGAGATGGAAATGCAGCACATCGAACTCATCCGCGCGGGCCCGCACCTGTTCCAGCATGGCCAGGTGGGCCACCACCGGCGATTTCAACGGCGCATCATCCAGCCACAGGGCCTTGGGCCGCATGGGCACCAGCCTGGCCTTGGTCTGGGAGGCCCCGCTGGCGAACAGGGTCACATCATGGCCCAGGTCCACCAACTCATCCGTGAGATAAGATATAACCCTTTCAGTACCACCATAGTATGTGGGCGGCACCGTCTCATACAGCGGGGCGATTTGCGCAATCTTCATCGACGGTAATTCCCTAAATCGATGATGGAAATTGGCGCACACACCCATGAGTATTGGATGCGCCGCCAAAGGGACCGGCGCAACCGTATCATCGGTTGGTGGTAGCAACCATAATTCTTAATGAATAGGGCATGGGGGCGAGGCCGGCGCCCGAATTTGCCGCGCCGCCGCAATCCGGGCCTTTCGGCCTAGACCTGTTGCCGGGCGTCAGGCGGCGGGCTTGGCCTTGGGCGCATAGCGCTGGCGCTGGGCCTCATCGGCGCCGGGGCCGGCCGCTAGGCGGAAGTCGCGGCTGGTGGCAGGCTTGCCGCTCACCCGGTCCACCAGCACCAGGTCGGCAGGCTGGCCCGTCTGGGTGTCAACCAGTTGCACGGTCGGCCCCTCGGGCGCGAAGTGGCGGTTGCCCCAGGCCAGCAGGGCCAGCATGACCTCGCGGAAATCGCGGCCCCGCTCGGTCAGCACGTACTCGTATCGGGGCGGTCGTTCGCTGTACTGCCGTTTTTCCATCAACCCGGCCTCGACCAGGGCGGTCAGGCGGCGGGTCAGCATGTTGGGGGCGATATCCAGGCTCTTCTGGAACTGGTCGAAACGCGTCATGCCGTGAAAGGCGTCGCGCAGGATCAGGATGCTCCACCACTCCCCCACCCGTTCCAGGCTGCGGGCGATGGGGCAGGTCAGGTCCTCGAAACTTTTACGCTGCATATCGGTCACACCAGGGGTGGCGGATCACGCGTCCGCGACTTTCATGGTGCAAGTGTAGGGCCGCCGCAGTGGACTGCGCAAGGGATTACAGGGTGTGAGGCGCCCTAGAACCGCAAGCCCTGGAACCAGCGGAACAGGGCCTGCAGGCCAGTATACAGGCGCCCGGCGCCGATGGCGTCCATCCAATCCTGCCAGGCCTGCACCCAGCCGGACAGCCGGTCGGTGACCGGGTTGATGGGCAGGCCGTTGACCCAGTCGGCCAGCGGACGGGCGCCCAGCACCAACGCCACCAGGGTGGCCGCCGCCAGCGACAAGGCCACGGACCGCAGGCGGGAGGGGGCCGCCCCCTCGATCACCTCGACCGGGTTGTAGCGGGGGCGCACCGGCGGGGGCACGGGTGTGGCCTCGGCGGGGGCTGACAGGCGGCGGGTCGGGATGGCGTTCATGTCTCGGCCCCGTCAGAACTGGAAATAGATGAAGGGGGCGACGCCCTCGGGCGCGCAGGCCTGGATCAGCACCACGGCCAGACCCACGGCAGCACCCATGGCCGGAAGCGGCAAGCGGCGCACCCCGTCCTCGATGCGCGCCAGCCGGTCGGCGGGCAGGAATTGGCTGGCCAGGGTGCCGGCGATCAGCAGCAGGGTCAGGGGCGTCGCGGCGGTGGGCAGTACCTGCCAGCGGCCAAAGCCCGCCAGGAAATGGCCGGCCACCTCCAGCGTGGGCGAGCGGAAGAAGATCCAGGTGAAGCAGACGAAGTGGAAGGTGGCGACGATGGCCAGGGTCCGCCGCCAGCCGCGCAGGGGCGGCGCCTCCCACTCCCCGATGGTGATGGCGCGCAGGCGGTTCACCAGATGCTCCACCACCAGCATGCCGCCGTGCAGCGCCCCCCAGATGACAAAGGTCCAGTTGGCGCCGTGCCACAGGCCGCCCAGCAGCATGGTGATCATCAGGTTGCGGCAGTGCTTCCACGTGCCGCCCCGGTTGCCGCCCAGGGGGATGTAGAGATAGTCGCGCAGCCACGACGACAGCGAGATGTGCCAGCGCCGCCAGAATTCCCGCAGGGAGCCCGACCGGTAGGGCTGGTCGAAGTTCTGCGGGAAGCGGAAGCCCAGCAGGGCCGCCAAGCCGATGGCGATGTCGGTGTAGGCGCTGAAGTCGCAATAGATCTGCATGGCGTAGCCGTATGTGGCCAGCAGCAGATCCAGGGCGCCGTAACGGTCCGGATCCATGAACACGGCATCGACCAGGTCGGTCGCCAGGTAGTTGGCCACCACCACCTTCTTGAACAGCCCGCCCATGATCAGCAGGTAGGCGCGGGTGGCGCGAATGTCGTCCGGATCCGGCCGCTCCCCGATCTGGGGCAGGAAGTGGCTGGCGCGGACGATGGGCCCCGCCACCAGCTGCGGGAAGAAGGAGATGTAGAGCACCAGGTGCATCAGGCTGGCCGGCCGGCGCAGCGTGCCGCGGTAGAGGTCCACCAGGTAGGAGATGCCGTGGAAGGTGAAGAAGGAGATGCCGACGGGCACCACCATGTCCAGGAAGCCCAGCCGCACCGGCAGGCCCAGTAGGGTGGCGGTGTCGTTCACCGCGTGGCTGGTGAAGTCGGCGTACTTGAAGAAGGCCAGCACGCCCAGGTTCACGGCCACGGCCAGGGACACCGCCAGCGTGCGCCGGGCCGGGGTGTCCTGGCGCACGATGGCGTGGCCGGCCAGATAGTTGAACAGCGTGCTGCCGCCCAGCAGGAAAAGATAGCGCCAATCCCACCAGCCGTAGAACACGTAGCTGGCGGCCGACAGGAAGGCGATGCGCCCCTGCGGGAAGCGCACCAGTGCCCAGGCAACGGCGAAGACGATCAGGAAGAACAGGCCGAAGTTCAGCGTGGGGAACAGCATGGGGGTTCCCTCACCGGCCGGCCAAGGCAGCGGCGGCCGTATCGGGGCGCCCGGCCACCACCGGGCGGGGCGGCACGGCCCCGGGCTGGACATAGCCCTGGTACTGGTCCATCAGCCAGGCGAAGAAGGCGTTGGCCGTCAGGGTGTAGCCTTCCGGCGTCAGGTGCACATGGTCGGCCCGGGCCAGGGGCACGGCCTGGCGCACCCAGCGGTCCATGCCGCAGGCTCCCGGCATCAGTTGCGCCCAATCCCAGAACACATAGTCGCCGGACTTGGCGCCCTGGGCCTGCAGGGCCCGCACCCGGCCCAGCATGGTGGGCGTGTACCAGGCGCATTTCCCCAGGGGCGGCGGGGTATCCTGGCAGGGGAAGACGGCATCCTTGTCCGCCACCTTCTTGCAGGCGGCGGATTCCGCCTGGCCATCCAGGGGGCCCAGGACGACCACGGCCACCGGCCCGGCGTTCAGCCGGCGCAGGGCCGCCTTGAAACGCTCCTGATAAGCGGACAGGTCCAGGTCGCGGTCGAAGCCTTCGTTGGTGCCATAGGCCAAGATGACCAGGTCCGGCTTGCGCCTGGCCAGTTCCAGCGCGACCGTCTCAGGGTTCCAGCGGTCCATCGTGGTCAGCCGGGCGCCCACCACACCGGCACTGTCGAACACCACACCCGGCTTGGCCCGGTCCAGCGACCAGCCGGCGATGTCCACCGGCCGGCCATCGGCCGCAACCAGCTTCAGCTGCTGCGCCTGGCCGGCGGTGGGCAGGCTGATACAGTCGGCCTGGCCGGCGGGACCTTGGGTGGAGATCTGCTTCACCACCCGGTCGTCGATCAGCACCAGCAGATCACCGCCGCCGGGCTGCCGCACCACGGTGACGCCGGCGATGTCGAAGCCCAAGCCGTCCTTGGGTGTGACGGCGATGGCCGCCCCGCGCGCGCGGCTGCGAGCGATGAAACCGGTCATGCCCCAGCCCGGCGACGGGGTGTCGCTGAGGCTGTTGAAATACTGCCACTTGCCTTCCTGGGTCACCGCCACGTCGGCGCGGCGCGATCCGATGTAGGGCTTGCCCGCCGGCATGTAACCCGGTCCGGCGGAGCCGAAGCGTTCTTGCAGGGCGTCGCGCAGGCGGGTGGTGAAGACGCCGCCGGCGGTGTGGCTGTCGCCCAGTTGCAGGATATCGACCGTGCCGCCATGCCCAGCCTCGATGGCTGCCAGCCGCTGGAACAGCCGTTCAAAGCCCGGATTGCCGTCGTACGGCGAGGGTACGCGGGCCGGCGGCGCCAGCGGCAGGGTTCCGGTAGCGGCCACCTGGGTGGCCCCCTTCGGCAGGGGGGAGGCGGAATGGCCAGCGGGGGTGCCACTGCAGGCCGCCAGGGCGGCCAGCATCAGGCTGAGGGACGCAAGACGGCGGCGCATGGAGGTCAGAGCTGCCGCGCCGGGGTGGCCATGAGCGCCCGGCCGCGGGAGCCGATGGACGAGCCGGCCGCGGCGCCCGTGGCGGCACCGGGCTGCTGGCTGATGGGCGGGCTGGCCGGCAAGTCGGCGGGCATGGGCTTGGCGATGGGGGCGTCGGAAGGGGTGGAGGTGGTGACGGCCGCCGGCGTGACCGCCGGAACGGGGGCCGGGGCGGGGGAAGCAGCCGGCGCCATCGGGGCGGGGGCGGGCGGGGCGGCGGACGCGGCCTTGACCGCCGGCTTGGCCGCTGGCGCCCCGGCCAACTGCAGCCGGGTCAGCACTTTGCCCGCCACCAGCTGGTAGCCAAAGCCGGTAAAGTGGATGCCGTCGTCGGACCGCAGTTGCTGACTTTTCTGGCGGCTGTCGTCGATGCGCGCCATGAAGTTGCCGTCGGCGTCCAGATAATCCTGGTACAGCGGCAGGAACACGGCGCCGTACTTGCCGGCTTCGGTTTCATAAAGGCCGGTCATGAATTTGGCGTCGTCGTTCGTTTCCGGCTTGCGCATGACGGGCAGGCCCACCCACACCGTCGTGACATGGTGTTCCTTCAGCGTCTGCAGCAGCCAGTCGATGCGCTGCGTGTAGACGTTGGTCCAGCCCGGCGACTTGAAGAGGTAACCCTTGCGGTTCTCGTCCCGCACGCCCTGCATGTCGTTGGCGCCGAACATGATGACGGCGTAGCCGCCCTCCCCCGCCTCATCGATCTGGCGGGCGGTTTCCGCTTGCCAGCTGGCATAATCGGGCCGGGTCAGGCCGGCGCCCAGCTGGGAATGGCGAACCAGCCGTGTCTGCGGCTGGGATTTCAGCCGTTCGTACAGCCCACTCCACACCCCATCGGCCAAGGAATCGCCATAGACGGAAATCGTGACGCCAGCGGGGGTGGCGGGCGGTTGGGGGACCGCTGCGGGCGGGGCCACCGGCTCGGCGCGGGCGATGGCTGCGGACAAACCGAAAAATGCACTAAAAACAATAACGAACCGGCGGTTCATCGAGGGCCCCTGACTGCCGAACCTAATGAATCCCATGAGGGTGGTGCGGACGGCGTCAATACAGCCGTCCGCATCGTCATACCGGGAGTCCCGGCGCCTGTCACGCGCCGGCTGGGGATAGCTCCAACGCCTATGGATCAAGCCGTCAGGAACAGGGCCTGTTCCTTCTGTCGGCGGGCGGCGAGCCCCGGCAGCGTGACCAGCTGGCCGTTCACCGTCGCCTTGTCCCAGACCAGGAACTGTTCGGCGGCGCCAGCGTAATCGCCCTGGTTCAACAGACGCAGCAGCGTGGACTGGGTCAGGGCACCGACACCCAGGTTGAACGCGAAATCCGTCAGCGCGGCGTATTGGTTGTCGGTCAGCGGCACCGTCACCGCCTTGCTCACCCCATTGCCGGCGGTGGCCAAATCCTGGGCCAGCAGGTCCTGGGCCTGATCCTCGGTGATGGTCATGTCCGGCGTGACGTCGGGCCCGGTATGGCCATACCCGATGGTCAGGCGGCCGGCTGGGCAACGATAGGCGGTCAGTCGCAGTCCCTCGGACTGTTCGGTCAAGGCGATACCCGCGGCATTCACGGTCCTGGTCATTCCCACTCATCCCCGCATCAAGAAGCACAATTCAGGCTTGCCCTTATAGCCCCACCTTACACGTCACCCCACCGGAAAGCCGAGCCTTGGGGCGTCAATTTGCCTAAACGGTTGCAAATCTCCGCCTTTAGACCGCCATCCTTTGGGCACATTGGGGGGAGAGTATCGGTATCGTATTATCAGTCCCTTAAGGTCCCCACCGCCCCATCCGGCGCGGGCGGGTTACCCTGTAAGAACCAGCCTTCACAGAAAGGGCTCACACCATGTTCCGTCTGCGCCTGCCCCGCCTTCATCGCACCCCTGGGGGGCGCGCACGTTTGGCGGCGGCCATGTTCACCGCCCTGGTGGCCTTGCCCGTCGCGGCCAAGGCGGAATATGCCTACACCGCCAGCGGCACCATCCTGCGCGCCGGTCCGGGCGGCGGTTACCCGGCCATCGCCAGCCTGCCGCCCGGGGTATCGCTGAACGTCTATGGCTGCCTGGCCGGCTGGTCGTGGTGCGACGTGGATTTCCAGGGCTATCGCGGCTGGCTTTACGGCGGCAGCCTGATGTACCCCTACCAGGGCCAGCGGGTGTACCTGCCCCAGTATGGCGGCGTGATCGGCCTGCCCATCATCACCTTCTCGTTCAACGACTACTGGGGCCGCTACTATCGTGACCGGCCGTGGTTCGCGGACCGGCACCGGTGGGAGCGCTTGCCCCCGCCCCGGCCCATCTACCACCCCGGCCACGACTTCCGCCCCGGTCCGGGCCCAGGCCGGCCCGGCTGGGATCGGTGGGATCATCATGACTACCGTCCGGGCCCCGGACCCGGCCGGCCCGGCCCCGGACCCGGCGACCATCACGACGGCCCCGGCCCTGGCCGCCCCGGTCCCGGTCCTGGCGGTGATCATCATGGCGGTCCGGGGGGCGGCCCCGGCGGCGGTCCCGGGGGCGACCATCACGGCGGCGACCACCGGGGCGACGGGGACCACGGCCCCCATCGTTGACGGTCCGACCAGCCTCAGCTGGCCATGACGATGACTTCCGCCGGGCTCCCCGGCAGCGCCTGCGGGCCGTGCGACGCCGCCCGCAGGCGCAAACGGACCTGGCCGCCGGTGCCGACCGGCGCGCCCGTGACGTGATAAGCCGTGCCGGTGACGCGCCCCTGCCAGATCCAGTCGTCCCCGGCGGCCCCCTCCGCCGCGGCATAGACATCGTGATATGCCGCCGCGGGCTCAGGCGCCCATCGCAGGCGCGCCTCGGCCCAACGCCCGTCCACCGAAGCCGCACATGCCTCCACCGTCAATCCACGCGGCGGCGGCATCGTGACGCCGGCAGGCGGCGGTCCGACATAAAGCTCCCCAATGCGGATGTCGACCGGCAGCGGCGCGGCCGCCGCCGAAGCCGCCCCTAAAAGCACAGCCGCGATCGTCCGCCCGCGATAAGGCGCCAGCGGCAATGTCAGGCGCGACCAGCCCCCTGGAAGCGCTTGCCGGTGCGCGCCCTCCAGGGGCAGCCATGCGGGCGTGGCCGGCGCGTCGGCGAAAACAAGCCCCAGCCGCAGGGCACCGGCGCCCTGCCCCTTCAGCACCAGTTGGGCCACGCAGCCGGGCACGCCGTCTACCGCCAGCGCGGTCTTATACAACCACACCCGCGTCGCGTTGGCCGGCCCCAGCGCACCCGTGATGGCCAGGGACGAGCCGCCGTCGAACGCGGTGTCGTAGGCATAATCCACCGCCAGCAAATCCGCCCCGTGGGAGGCTGGGCCGGCCATGGGCTCGACCCGCCATTGCCAGGTGGGAAGGATGTCCTGGATGCCCAGGTTGAACCAGGGCCGATCCGCCACGACGGCGCCGCCGACATGGAAACGATCCCCTTCGCCGGTGTTGAACCGGGTGAGGAACGGGAAGGCGCCGATGACCGAGCGCTCGGCGATGAAATTGGCGACGCCGTAGGTCATGGGCAGGTTCAGCTGGTCCGTTGGCTTGGGCGCCGCCGCGTCATGGTCGGTGTAGCGGTGGCGCCCCCGGGGGCCGGGCAGATAGGCCCGCGCCTGCGCGGCGTCCGGTGCGTTCTCGTGCGCGGGATTCTGCGATTGTCCGCTGAAGAACATGCGCTCCAGCGTGCCGAGAATACGCCGGTCGGCCGTGGCGCCAGCCCCCTCCCCCGGGGCCAGCAGGGACGTCCGCACGGCGCGCAACAGGGTGCGCAGCCCATCCTCCACGCTGTAGACCTGCAAGCCGCCATAGGCGTAGGCGCCGTCGTTGGGGTGGATGACCCGGGGTGCCGCGGCGCCCAAATAGCCCGGCCCGGGGTACAGTTGAAGCCCGAAGTAAGCCACGGCGCGGGGGTCGAAGCCGTTCGCCAGGCAATAGCCGCGCACCTCCAGCGGCGCCACCGGCGCGCCGGAGCAGCAGTTGCCGGGCCCACCGTAACGGCTCCATCCCTGGTCCAGCATGGCGCTGTCAGGGAAAGCCTGGCCCGGCCGGCCGTCGCGGCGGCGCATGAGCCAATTCATGTCGGTGCCGCCGTCATAAAATTGGATGTGGAAATCGGCCAGGCCGCGCCGCTTCGCCTCGTCGCGCATGGCGGCGATCCAGTCCAGGACCTGGGCCTCCGCCGCCTCCGTCCCGTTCTCGAAGTTCACGAAATAGCCGTCGAAGCCGAAATAATCCGCCAAGTCGACCATACGGCGCGCGACCTCCGGCATTGGTACCGCGCTGCCGTCATAGAGACGGTGGTCGGGCTGGAAGATGGTGCCGAGGGCGAGGGCGCCGTTGCGGTGAGCCACGTCGACCAGCGCGGGATTGGGGATCATGCCGGTGCCGCGCCAGCCCACGATGATGTCGTGATAGGTGAAGATGCGCGGCACCTGCACGCCGCCCGGAAGCGGGGTGCCGTGACGCCGGCGCATCAGCGTTTCCTCGGGAATGCCCGCCGCCAAGGGGCCGTAGCAGTCGGACAGGCTGGCGACACCCGGCACCGGATCCAGTGCCGGATGGGCCTGGGTGGCGGCGAAGGGCGCGATACGGCGCGCGCGCTTTACCCGCGACTGGAAATAGGGTGCGTCGGCGTCGTCCCTGGGATCGTAGTCCATCAGCGCCTGGAACGCGTCCCACCCGGACCCGGCCGGGGCCAAGGGGTAGCGCGGCAGCAGGCGGCCGCCCCCCGCGGCCTCCCCTCCCGCGCGGGCCGCCGAAAGCGGGACAGGCACGGTCCCGGCCGCAAGCGCCGCCAGGGCCAGGGACGCGAAACCACGGCGCGTCAGCCCCGATGATCCAGGCAAGGGTCCCGCCAAGATATCCCCCATGCTGAGGCTCCTCAAAGGAATGGCCCCGCGCGACGCCTGCCGCACGGGGCCGGTACCGGCATCAGAACGAGACGGTGAAGCCCATCTGCACCATGCGGCCCAAGGCGTCATAAACCTGGGGGATGGTGTTCGAGCGGGCCAGCGAGATGTTGTAGGAGTTGGCCACGATGGGCGGCATCTTGTCCGTCAGGTTGTTGACGGTCAGCCGCAGGCTGATCTGGTCGTTGACCATATAGCCGACGGCCACGTCGAAGTAATCGTAGGACGGGATGTAGGTGAAGGTGGTGACACGGGTGGACGCGCTGGCGCCCAGCGCCGGGTCGTTGCTGTTGGCGGCGTTGGTGACGCCGGAAATGTGGCGCCAGTTGAGGGAGATGCTGTAGGCGCCGCCATCGCGCATGTAGGTGCCGCGCAGGTTGTGCGTCCAGGCCGGGAACGGCTGGTTGCAGCGCGGACCAAAGTAACCGACGCAGCTGGCGGCCAGCGAGTTGGGCGTGTCCTGACCGCCCGTGCGGGTGCTGAGCGAGCCGTTGAAGTCGAAATCGAGATGACCGCCCAGCTCAGCCACCGGCAGCAGATACTGGGCCTGGAAGTCGTAGCCCTCGGCGAAGGTCTTGTAATTGTTGGTATTGCCGTAGGTGACGAAGCCGGTACTGGGCGTGCCGCCGCGAACGGTGTCGTAGCTGGTGAGCGACCCGTCCGGGTTGCGGCTGAAGTGGCTGCAGTAATAGGCGGTGGCGAACAGCGCGCAGCTGCTGCTGTAGAAGTCGTCGTAGTTAAAGCCGATCGAGCTGTCGATCATGATCAGGTACCGGTCGGCCGACAGGGTCAGGCCGGGCAGGAAGCTGGGCTTCAGCACCGCGCCGTAGGTCAGGGTGTGGGCCGTTTCGGGGTCCAGCACGAAACCACCCTGGCGCGCCAGGCAGGCGTTGTCATCGCACTGCTTGATGTGCCCGTACTGGGCGGCGGTGACACCGGTCAGCTGGCACGCGGCGAGGCTGGCCGTGGGGTTGCTGCCGGCGCAGATGTCGGGGCCGCCCGAGGTGAAGTCGATGGCCTGGTTGTTCTCATAAATGTTGGGGGCGCGCGCCGCCTTGTTGTAGCTGGTGCGCAGGGTCACGTCCGGCACCGGGGCATAGGTGCCCTCGATCTTCCAGGTGGTGAAGGTGTCGGGATTGGTGTCGTACTTCGACCAGCGATACCCGCCCTGGGCGGACAAAAGGTGCACGAAGGGCTTGTCCTGCACCAGGGGCGCCTGCACCTCGATATAGCCTTCCTTCACGCTCTGGCTGGCCTTGAAGTTGCTGCCATACCCCGCGTTGCTGACGAAGGCGTCGTCGACGGTGTTGTTCTCCATGTCCTTGCGGTATTCGGCGCCGAAGGCCACCGCCAGGCCATCCTTCGCCAGGGGGCTGGTGACGCCATAGCGCCCCAGGTCACCGTTGACGTTGACCGTGGCGTCCCACAGGACGCCGACCTGTTCCTGCGTGCCGCCATAGCCGCCCTCATAGAAGTTGACCAGGGACTGGCTGCCGCCGTTGGCGACGAAGATGTTGGCGGGGACGCAATTGGGGCTGGTGCCGGCCACCTTGGCGGCGCAGGTAGGCGTGCCGTTGACGTTGACGACGTTCAGGGAGTCGGCCTGGGTCTGGTAGACCGGGTTCTCGAAAGCCGGCTTGTAGGTCTTGTCGAACCGGGCATACACGCCGCCGACGTCATAGTGCCAGGCGTCCCAGACCTTGCCGCGGAAACCGGCCGAGACGCGCTGGTTCTCGTTCAAATAATAGTCTTTCAGCTGCGCCGTGCTGTCGAACTGGTAGCGCACCTCGGTCGGCATCAGGGCGCCGGTGCCCGCCAGGGAGCCGCACAGCGCCTGCTGCTGCTGCGCCGACATCAGGGGGTTGTTGCAGTTGATGTTGTAGGCGGACTCGCCGAACGTCGACGGCGAATACAGCCGCGAGGTGCGGAACTGGTTGTAGGAGGTGTCGCTGGAAATCAGGTAGGAGCCATAAAGCTCCACGGAATCCGTCAGGTCATAGTTCAGGAACAGGCCGCCGTTGATGCGTTCATCCTGACGCTGCAGGTAATAATCCTGGTACGAATTATAGGCATAGGTCTGGTCGCGGGTGACGAAGGTCTGCGAGCCGTTCTTGGCGTTTGAGAAGACTTGGCCTGCGTTGTCCCCTGACTGCGGGCTGAAATAGCCGTACTTGGAATAGGTGGAGGTCTGGCAGGACAGCGGGCCGTCGGTGGTGGACTGGATCAGGCCGCAGGCGGAAAAGTCGCGGTCCTTGTACAGAACCGGCTCCGTCCGGCGATAGTCGGCGAAAGCGCGCACGTTCAGCCGCCCATCGGCGAACTTGCCGCCCCAGGCGGCGTTGAAATCCCCGCGCCCGCCGTCCCACGCCTGGCCGTCGGGCGAGCCGATGCCGTATTTGTCCGCCACCGGCTGCACGATGGTGCGCTGGTTGTAGTGATCGTAAAGACTGTAGTTGCCGCTGACCTGGAAACCGGTGAATTCCTTCTTCAACATGAAATTCACCACGCCGGCCACGGCGTCCGAGCCATAGGCGGCCGAGGCGCCACCACTGAGCACGTCAATACGCTCCAGGAAGGCGACGGGGATGATGTTGATGTCCAGGCCGATGTTGGTGGCCACGCGCTGGCCGTCGATCAGCGTCAGGGTGCGGCCGAAACCGATGCGCCGCAAATTGATCTTCTGCGCGCCGTCACTGTCCTGATAGGTCTGCTGGTTGTCAGGGGACACCTGGGGCAGGCGGTTCAGGATGTCCTCGACGTTCAAGGCGCCCGACTGCTGAATTTCCAGCGATGTCACCGAGGTGATGGGCGCCGCCGAGGTGATGTTGGGCCGGGCCGCAATGTGCGAGCCTACGACCACCACCTCCGTCAATTCGGAACCGTCGGCCCCGCCGTCGGTATTTTGCGCCACCTGCCCGCCCGCCGACGCGGACTGGCCCCCCGCCATCATCGGCAGGGCCACGACGCCTAGGACGGTGCCCAGCGTCAGGGATGCGATCCTTCGTGAAACCATCGTGAACTCCCGTTCTGCTTCGTTGCGTTTTTATGTTTGATAAATTTATTTTCATTAATCGTAGCATATGTGAAATCAGTTTCAATGCTAAAATGAAACCAGTTTCATAGGGTGCTTGCCGTGCTGGCGGAGGCGGACGGGAGCCTGGAAGGCGTCCAGAAGGCCGCATACGAATTCTTGTTGTGGTTCGCCCCCCCTCCTGTGCCATGAAGGACACGGTGGCTGGGGTTCCGGCCCCATGGACGAAGCCTGCGCAACGCCTTACAAGCGCAGGGAAATCAAGGGACAGGGAGGGGACGTATGGTGCCGGTTGCAGGCATGGCCTGGGTCGACTACGCCATCGTGGCGGTGTATCTCATCGGCATCGTCTCATTGGGGCTATACCTGGCCCGCCGCCATTCCTCGACCGAGGATTTCTTCCTGGCGTCGCGCGGCACCACTTGGCCCGTCATCGGCCTGGCGCTGCTGGCCTCCAACATCTCATCCACCACGCTGATCGGGCTGGCGGGGGCGGCCTACGGCACCGGCATCTCGGTGTACAATTACGAATGGATGGCAGCGGCCGTCCTGGTGTTCTTCTGCGTCTTCTTCCTGCCCTTCCTGCTGCGGTCCAAGGTCTACACCCTGCCGGAGTTTCTGGAGCGGCGGTACAGCGGCCTGGCGCGCAGCTATTTCTCAGGCCTGACCCTGTTCCTGAACCTGGTGGTGGACACGGCCAGCGCCCTCTACGGCGGCGCCCTGCTGTTCAAGCTGCTGCTGCCCGGCGTGCCCCTGTGGCAGATCGTGATCGTGCTGGCGGTGTCGGCCGGCATCTACACCATCGCCGGCGGCCTGCGCGCCGTGATTTACACCGAGACCATCCAGGCCGTGCTGCTGCTGACCGCGTCATGCGTCATCGCCGTGCGCACCTTCCTGAAGGCCGGGGGCTGGGATGCGGTGATGGGGGCGGTCGACCCCGCCAAGCTGTCGCTGATCCGCCCCTTGAGCGACGCGGCCGTGCCCTGGCCCGGCCTGCTGACCGGCGTGCCGCTACTGGGTTTCTACTTCTGGTGCACCAATCAGTTCATGGTGCAGCGCGTGCTGTCGGCCAAGGATGAGAACCACGGGCGCTGGGGCAGCCTGTTCGCCGGTGCCCTGAAGCTGCCGGTGCTGTTCCTGATGGTGCTGCCCGGCACCGCCGCCATCCTGCTGTACCCCAACCTGAAATCGCCGGACCTGGTGTTCCCCACCCTGCTGTTCGGCCTGCTCCCTGCCGGCCTGGTGGGCCTGGCGGTGGCCGGCTTCATGTCGGCACTGATGTCGTCCATCGCTTCCACCTTCAATTCGGCGTCCACCCTGTTCACCATGGACTTCGTGCGCCGCTGGCGGCCGGAGATGCAGGGCGCCGCCCTGGTCCGCGTGGGCCGGATGGCCACCCTGGTCATGGCCGTGGCCGCCATGGCCTGGGCGCCGCAGATCGAGCATTTCGGATCGCTGTGGCAGTACCTGCAGGTCATCATCGCCTATGCCGTGCCGCCGGTGATGGCGCTGTACCTGGTGGGCATCTTCTGGCGCCGGGCCAACGCCGCCGGGGCCGCCGCCTGCATCACCGCCGGTGTCCTGGGCGGGGCGGCCCTGTTCGTGGCGAACACGGTGCTGGACGTCGTCAGCATCCACTTCCTGTACGTGGCGCCCCTGCTGTTCGTGTTGTGCGCCATCGTGCTGGTGCTGGTCAGCCTGGCCACGGCGCCGGACGCGGCGGAAAAGTCGGCCGGCCTGGTCTGGACCCCCGCCTTCTTCCGGGAGGAAAGCGTGCGCCTGGCGCATGAGCCCTTCTGGCGCAACTACCGCGTCCTGGCCGGCCTGCTGCTGGCCGCCACCGCCGTCATCGTCTACACCTTCCGCTAAGGGCCCCGTCCATGGTTGATCCGCTGCGGGTGTTGCCGCCCGGCACCATCCGCCCTGACCTAATGGATCCCGAGCCGCGACGCGCATTGCGGGGACGCGGGACCGATTGCTATCATCCGCGCCCAGGGGAGCACCAAGAGGCCGGAAGCAAGGGGATGCGGGTCAAGCGTCCGACATCGTTCGACATCGCCGAACTGGCCGGCGTGTCGCAGTCCACCGTGTCCCGCGCCCTGCGCAACGACGCGATGGTCAGCGAGGACACCCGCCAGCGCGTGGCCCAGGCGGCCCGCCTGCTGAACTATAAGGTCGACGTCAACGCCCGCAATCTGCGCTCGCAGAAGACCAACACCCTGGCCCTGCTGCTGTATGAAGACCCGGTGACCAGCCAGTCACTGATCAACCCCTTCTTCCTGTCCATGCTGAGCAGCATCACCAAGGCGTCCGCCCGGCGCGGCTATGACCTGCTGATCAGCTTCCAGCAGTCCAGCGACGACTGGAGTGCGGACTACGCCGCGTCCAAGCGGGCCGACGGCCTGATCTTCCTGGGCTATGGCGACTATCTGCGCTACGTCGACAAGATCAGCCGCCTGGATGAGGTCAGCACCGCCTTCGTCACCTGGGGCCCCGTGGTCCCGGGCCAGCCCGGACACTTCATTGGGTCGGACAACATCCAGGGCGCCCGCGAGGGCGTGCGCCACCTGATCGCGCGCGGCCGCAAGCGCATCGCCTTCCTGGGCGACATTTCCGAGCATTGCCCGGAATTCCGCGACCGCTACACCGGCTATGTCGAGGCGCTGGGCGAGGCGGGCCTGCCGGTGATCGAGGCGCTGTACGCCGATGCCGCCGCGTCGGAGGAGGTCGGGCACCAGGCCATCCTGAACCTGATCGGCCGCGAGGGGCCTATCGACGCCGTGTTCGGCGCCTGCGACCTGCTGGCCATCGGTGCCATGAACGGCCTGCGCGAGCGATCCTTGCGCGTGCCCGAGGATGTGGCGGTGGTGGGCTTCGACGACATCGTCGCCGCCCCCTTCACCTCACCCCCCCTGACGACCATCCGCCAGGACACCGCCGCCGCCGGCGAACTGCTGGTGGAAAACCTGCTGCGCCTGATCGACGGCCGCCCCATCGAGACGACCCAGATCACCACCAGCCTGGTGGTACGGGGCAGCTGCGGCGGCGCCTGACCCCTTCGGGATGGCCGGCATACCCCGGTTGTTGCCAACATCCCAGGCGTACGGTATCCCGGTGGTGGGGACCGCAAGGGGGGACGTCGTTGGGGCGACCGGGCATACACCCCGATTGGAGTTGGACGTGCTGCAACGACCCAGCTACAGGCAATCCCTGATTTCGCTGCTGTCGGATCTGACCGGGCCGGACACCCGCGCCGCCGGGCTGGACGCGCTGGAGGCTGCCGGCTATCTCACGCCGGCGCTGCGGGAGGTTTGGGCGGCCGAACTGGCCCGGCCCAAATACGCCACCCGCTACCTCAGCGAAATCGTCTCCCAGGAAAAGGTGCGCATCGAAAAGCTGCTGCGCCAGGTGGGCGGGGAGCTAACGGCGGTCAAGACCCGCGCCGTCATCGCCAATTTCAGCCAGGCCCTGCAGGTCTGCAAGCAGGGGCATCGCCTGGACCCCGACCGCATCCGGCGGTCGCGCATCCTGGACTTCGGCGCCGGCGTATGGTCGTCCCTGTCCGCCTCCATCATGCTGTACGCCATCGGGTTCGAGCAGGCGGACGCGTTCGAGCCCTTCCCCATCGCGCCGGACATGGTGGCGGAGAGCGTCTTCCAGACCATCCGCTGGCTGTATGACACGCCGGACGCCTTCGCCGTCTTCGGCGCCACGCCGGCGACGATGAAGCAGCGCGTGGCCGCCCTGGATTTCTCCGGCCTGGAGGAAAAGCTGGACGGCCTGAACGCCGGCGGCCCGCGCGTGATCGATTTCGGCCCCGTCCGGCTGTTCAACAACACCGACATGATGGACAACGGGTATTACGACCTGGTGTGCAGCAATTCGGTGCTGGAGCATGTGGAGGACATGCGCGGCGCCCTGACCCGACAGCGGGAGATCCTGAAAGACGACGGCGCCTGCGTGCACACGGTGGACTTCACCGACCACCGCGCCATCTCGGCCGACCGGGAGGACATCGAGCATTCCTTCCACATGTACTACGACGGCATCCTGGACGAGGTGAACGGCCTGCGCGCCGGGGACTTGGAATCCCTGTTCGTGCTGAGCGGCTTCCACGGCAGCATCGTGCGGCTTATGGCGGCGCCTGACGGGTATATCGACCACACCCGCCTGCACCCCCGCTTCGCCCACTATTCCCCGGCGGACTTGGCAGCGGCGGTCAGCAGTTACGTGCTGACGAAGGTTTAGCCCCAGAGCGGGTGGCGGTGCTGAAAGCCCCGGAGCCGGCTTGGCTTCGGGGCTTTCATTTCCTTACGGCTTGGTCGCGTAGCGCACCGCCACGGGGGCGTAGAGGTCCCAGACCCCGCCGTCGTGCAGGGAGCGCAGCAACTTCACATACTCAGCATGCGCCCAGGCCAGCGGCGTCGCGCTGTCGGTGCCGGCACCGGCCTTGTAGCCGCGGCCGCCGTCGCTGCCAACGCCATCCCACACCTGTTCCGGGATCATCAGGCCCTGGTTGGCGAAGCGCTCCATAGCGCGGACGTAGGTGGCGCGGATGGCCTCCACCTCCGCCGGCTTGGCGCCGCCGGCCTTGGCCGCCGCCAGCGCCAGCTCGTAATGCCCGCGCTCCCCCGTCAGCAAGGGCCAGACGCGGCCGCGCTGGGTGGGGGTCATGCTGCCGCTGACGGCGTAGTTGGCGCCGGTCGCCCGGTCCTCGCCATAGCCGTCGTTGCCGTAGCGGCGCCAGCCGGGATAGGCCGTGGGGTCGCCGGCAAAGTGGAAGGTATACTTGACGCGCAGGTTCTCCGGCAGCGTCTCGTCATCCAGGACGGCCAGGCTGGCCTTGATGACGGGGTCGCTGGGCGCCCGCACACCATAGCGCACCAGCTCCAGGAAGCCGCCGTCGACATAGGCATCCTCCGTCAGCGCCTGCTGTCCGTTCCGCACCGCCAGGGGCGTGCGGGCGTTGGGCTGCCCGGTGGGCGCGATGCGCAGGTAATACCCCGCTTTCGATCCTTTCGGCGCCAGCTGGCCGTTGGTGGTGACCGTCGCGGCCTCCAGCCCGGCGGAATAGGTGTCGGCAGCGGCGTAGTAGCGCTTCACCGACGCCTCATCCCCCGCCTGGCCCGCCAGTTCAGCCGCCGCCGCCAAGCCGGCGATGACCGCCGCCGTGGTGGAGGGGGAGTTGCCGGCCTGCTCCTCCCAGCGTTCCTGCTGGGTTACGGGCGGGCGGATGGTGGCCTTGTTCCAGCCGATGCCGGCGGTACCGCCCTTGACCAGGAAGTCGGCGGCCGGCTTCACCATGCTGGTGTAGAGCGCCGTGACATCGGCGTCGCTGATGACGCCGTTGCGCCACAGGCGCCAGGCCAGCATCAGCGGCATGGCGGTCTGATCCAACTGCACGCCCACCCATTCCGGCGTGCCGTCCACATGCGTCTTCTGCAGGAACCAGCCGCCGTCGCCATGGTTGCCGGGCGTCTTCGGTCCCACCTGGATGGTCTTCAGGTAGGTCAGCGCCGCCTTGGGCGTCTCGCTGTCGCCCAGGGCCAGCAGGGCCATGGCGCACTGGTAGAAGTCGCGCGGCCACACCGCCTTGTAGCCCGTCGCCGGCTTGTCCGCCTTCTGCGTGTCGCCCCAGGGCGCGGACAGCGACGCGATCAGCGCGCCAGGATGGGTCTTATCCTCCTGCGCCTTCAGCACCAGGGCACTGGCGTACAATAGCTTGCCGCCATCCATGGCGACCTTAGCCAGGTCCGGCAAGGGCGCCAGCTTGGCCTGGTATCCTTCCCAGCCGGCATCATACGCCGCCTGCACAGCGTCGTGCCCGCGCTTCAGCGTGGCCGTGGCGGCGGCGTCCGCCGCCTTGGCGCTGTCGCCGAAGCCGACGACGATGTCGAAGGTTGCTTCCCCCGTCACGGGCGCCAGGGCGCCCGCCAGGGCCACGTTGCCGGCCTTGTCGCCGGTGGTGGTGTAGCTGCCCTCCAGCTTGCCGGCCTTTTGCAACTGGGTCAGCCCGTCGGAAGCGCCGACGAAGCCCACGCTGGCGGTCTTGAAGCCCGGGGCGGCCTTCACCACCAGATGGCGGTCGCCCTCATAGGCGTGCAGGGCGCCGTCGACCACATCGGCCTTGTCGCCGCCACCGGTGCCGGCCATCTGCGGGTCCACCAGCAGAAAGGGGGTGACCGTACCGCCCTTGGCCCGCACCGTCACGCGCACCACCAGCGTGTCGGCGGCGGGGTCGGTGAAGACCTGTTTCTCGATCTCGTACTTGCCGTTCCTGGCCTTGTTCACGACCTTGTAGGCCAGCGAGCGGGGACGGCCGGCGGCATCGACATCCAGATAGCTGGTGGTGCTGTCGGTATCCTTGTCCTCCACATCCAGGAAGCCGTCGCCCTGGATGGCGAGCTTCAGCTCGCGCAGCTGCACCTCATGGATCAGGCCGTACATGGTTTCCGTGACCACCCCCTTGGCCAGCGAGAACCAGACGCGCGACGGCACCGCCTTGCCCGCTTGCGCATCGTAGGCGTGATACGCTGTGCCGATGCCCGTCTTGCCCGCGTAGGCGCCCGTCGCCGCCTGCCCCGGCGCACCCGGCGCCACGGCGGCGAAAGCGGCCCCCGTCATGCTGGAGGCCAGCAGCATCGCCATCAGCGCGGCCGCCCGTTTCCGTCCCATCGTCTTATTGTTCGTCATTCCATCACCAGGCTCAAAAGACAGCAGGCCCCACTGTCCCCCGCAGTGCACTGCACAGGGCCTTGAATACGTATGGGAGGTGCTGGGTGGAAGGGGGAAATACGTATGTGGCTGCGGCTAACGTGGTCGGGCCTGACGCTGGCGTAGCGCACGCACTTTCGGCGGATGAGGATTGCTGAAACAGCCGTATTGGCAAAATCTCCCCAATAGTGAAATTTCGCGCAGCCTAGCCGACTCCATCTTCTATCGCCTTTAAATATCCGCGCAAATACATATAATAAATGCAACTGCGGACTCACCTCCTCCAAGAGCGTAATTTGACGCTCCGCTCCCTCGGGCTTATAATGGAGGTAGTGCTTTAAGGAAGACCCATGGCACCTGTAGATACATCACTGGAAATGAAGCTTGGCGAAGTCGCGCTAGAGGCAGGCTTCCAGTCTGGCCGGCGAATGGTCGTTTCCTTCAAATATGAAGACGTAGACGACGCACAGAAGGTAACGGCATATAATGTCCATGTGATCGTGGGGCGACATGACGCGGCCAAGCTCCACAAGTCCAGGCAGGAAGCCGCTGCGGTAGCCAAGGCGGTAGACGCTGGTCAAGGCCCATTCGATAAACTTTTGGCTTTAGGCGGTAAAGGGCGGACGCGGCCTCACAGCCCCACGCATGAAGAGCTGCTAGCACGCATTCGTGAGTTCCGTGGGGATGAGTAAAGTCCTAGCCGGAACAAGCCGACTATATATCGACGCAAATGTGTTAATATACTTCATAGAGGGCGCCCATCAAGAGTTGGAAGAAGCGGCAAGGCGCGCTTTTTCCTATGCGAAAGTGTCGAGTATTAAGCTAGTCACCAGCACGCTTACGCTGACAGAGTGCCTATATGGCGCTCACATTCGGGGCGATGCAGAGCTGGCATCCGATTATGGGTCGGTGCTTCAGGGCGGCACCTTCGAGCTTGTGCCGGTTGACGAGGACATAGCGAAGGACGCCGCAGCGATCGGTGTGGCACTGGGTATGAAGTTGGTAGACGCGACCCATGTTGCCACGGCTCGGGCCGTCGGCTGTGACGCAATCCTCACTAATGATGAGGGCATGCGCGCACCCCAAGGCTTGCGAATTGTAAGACTTTTTGAGCTGAAAACGGAGTGAATGCTCCGCTATACGTAAGAAAAATAACAGATCAGATAAAGAATCTCTGAGTGGTTCTACCTGCCGGGCAACGGCACGGGATGATCAAGACCGCCATGGGCTCAGCGCCCCTTGCCTGCCACCAGCTGCACGGCCGCCCCGCCGCCGCGCGCCAGGGGTAGGGTCAGCGTGTCGCCCTGGTGGACGGTGCGGGTCTCCACAATCATGGGGTGGCCGTCGGTGTGCCAGTCGGCGTTGGGGCCATCGCGGTAGATGTGGGCGGTGTAGTCGCGGCCGGCGTCCAGGAAGTCCAAGGTCACGGTCAGGGTGCGGGGCTGGTCGTCGCCGACGCTCCCGACGTACCAGTCGTCGCCACGCCGATCTTTGCGGGCGAAGGTGGCGTACTGCCCGACCTCGCCATTCGGCACGCGGGTGTCGGACCAGTCGACCGGCACCGCCTTGATGAAGGCCAGGGCATCCGGGTACTTGGCGTAGTTCTCCGGCAGGTCGGCCAGCATCTGCACCGGGCTGTACAGCACGACGTACAACGCCAGCTGCTTGGCAAGCGTCGAGGCGATGGGCGTGTCGCCCTTACCGCGCAGGCTGACCACGCCCGGCGTGAAATCCATCGGCCCAGACAGCATGCGCGTGAAAGCAAGCGTCGCCTCATGGTTGGGCGGATTCTTGGGCTCGCCCCAGGCGTTGTATTCCATGCCCCGCGCCCCTTCCCGCGCCACCCAGTTGGGATAGGTGCGGCGCAGGCCGGTATCCTTGATGGGCTCATGGCTGTCGATGGCGATATGGCGCTTGGCCGCCTCCGTCACCACCAGCAGGTGATGGCGGGCCATCCACTGACCGTCGTGCCATTCGCGTAGGGTGGTGCCATCCGGATCCACCCGTTCCACCTGGCCTGCGTCGGCGACGTAACCGGTCTTGATGACACCGATGCCCAGGCCCTGGGCGTAGTCCAGCGCGGCGCCCAGCTGGCTCTCGTAATGGCTGACGCCACCGCCCGTCTCATGATGGCCGATGATACCGACTCCCCTGGCCTTGGCGTAGGCGGCGACTCCGGGCAGGTCCAGGTCCGGCGTCGGCCTCTTGAAATCGAAATCGTTGCCGTTACCGAACCACTGGCCGTCCCAGCCCACGTTCCAGCCCTCCACCAGCACGCCGGGGATGCCGTTGGCGGCGGCGAAGTCGACATAGCGGCGGACATTGGCGGTGGTCGCCCCGTGCTTGCGGCCGGTGGACCAGGTGCTGTGGTCCAGATGCATCTCCCACCACACGCCCACGAACTTCTGCGGCGTGAACCAGCTGACGTCGCCCAGCTTGTTGGGCTCGTTCAGGTTCAATTCCAGGTGGGACTGGTAGAGGCCGCCGGCGCTGTCGGCGAAGATCAGGGTGCGCCAGGGCGTGGTGAAGGGTGCGGCGCGCACCACCTTGGGCCCTTGCGCCCCCGGCGACAACACGGCCTTCAGGCGGGTGCCCTCCACCCGCCGCAGCCACATGGACGAATAATCCACCAGGGCCGCCTCGTGCAAGGCGATGTGGGTGCCGTCGGCCAGCCGGATGGTCAGCGGCGTGTGCGCCTGGGCGACCGCGTCCAGGCGCGTGTGCTGGTACAGGTATTCATAGCGGTTCCACTCGCCGCCCGGAATCCACCAGGCCTCGGCGGAAGCGGCCCCGGGGCCGGCGACGGCGAACTCGGTCAGCTCATCCGCGATGCGCGCGGTCTTCAGTTGTGGCTGGTCGGGAAATTCGTAGCGGAAGCCGACACCGTCGTCGTAGACGCGGAACACCACGTCCAGCTCGCGCGCCGCCCCCGCCTTTTCCTTCAGCCGCACGCGCAGTTCGTTGAAATGATTGGCGATGGTGCGCCATTCACCCCAGGGCTGTTCCCAGGTCTCATCCACCGTGCGGCTGGACTGGCCGGCCAGGGTGAAGCCGCGTTCCATCTTCGGCGCATCGGTGAACAGGAAACCCAGGCGAGAGGGGGCGATGACCTCCGCCCCACGGCGGGTGACGGCATAGGCGGGGCGCCCCTCCCCATCCAGCTCCACCCGCAGGGCAAGAGTGCCGGCGGGGGAGGCGATGGTGGCCACGACCTTGGCCGGTGTTTCCGCCAGGGCCGGCAACGCCACAAGCACCACCGCCAAAACCACCAGCGCCCCCAGGCGCCTTGTCAGGGAAACCATCACCACCGCCCTCCCATTTTATTTTTACGGCCGCGACAGCACCAGCCCGCCGAAGGGCGGCAGGGTCCAGCCCTGGGTGCCGGACTGGGGTTCACCCACGCTGTCCACCACCGGCCAGTTGGCGCCCTCAGGCGTCGTCCACGCCCCGGGCCCGAAGTTGAACAGGCACAGCAGCGTCTCGTCGCCATGGCTGCGTTCGAAGGCCAGCACGTGCTCGCCGGCCTCGACAAAGCGCATCTCGCCCACCGCGAGCGCCTCATGGCCTTTACGCAGGCCCAGCACCCGGCGGGTCAGCGCCAGATGGGACTGGGGGTCGGCCTGTTGCCGGTCCACCGCCATGGCGTCATGGTCGGCGCCCACGGGCAGCCAGGGCTGGGCCGTGCTGAAACCCGCGTTGGGGGCGCCGGACGTCCACGGCATGGGCGTGCGGGCGCCGTCACGGCCCAGGGTCAGGGGCCAGTTGGCGATGGCCTCGGGGTCCTGCAACTGCTCGAACGGGATGGCCACCTGGGTCAGCGCCAGTTCCTCCCCCTGGTAGAGGAAGATGTTGCCGCGCAGGGTGACCAGCAGCAGCGCCGCCATGCGGGCGAAGGCCGCGCGGTCCTGGGGCTGGGCCCAGCGGGAAACGCAGCGCGGCGCGTCGTGGTTGGAGAAGGCCCAGCTGGGCCAGCCCAGGCCGGGTTCATCCGGCCACAGCGCCAGCGCCTTGCGCACCAGGGCCGGCGTCAGGGCGTCGGCATAGAGGAAGCTGAAGTCATAGGCGCTGTTCAGCCGCGTGTTCCCGGCGGTGAAGGCCTTCATCTCGCGGTCGGCACCGGGGCCGCCCACCTCCGCCACCGTGAAACGGTCGCCGCCGTAGCTGTCCAGCACGCCGCGGATGCGCTCCAGGAACTTCGGGATGTCCGGGTGGGACATGTTCCTGGTGTGCAGCTGGAAATCGAAAGGCCGCGTGCGCACGGCATGCGTATCCGGGTTCACCGGGTTATCGGTGAAGGCCGGGTCGTGCATGGAGAAGTTGATGGCGTCCAGGCGGAAACCGTCCACCCCCCGGTCCAGCCAGAAGCGCGCCACGTCCAGCAAGGCGTCCTGCACCACCGGATTGTGCACGTTCAGGTCCGGCTGCTCGGTCAGGAAGTTGTGCAGGTAGTATTGGCCCCGCCGCGCATCCCAGGTCCAGGCCGGGCCGCCGAAGACGGATTGCCAGTTGCAGGGCGGGCTGCCGTCGGGCTTGGCATCGGCCCAGACATACCAGTCGGCCTTGGGGTTGGTGCGGTCCTGGCGGCTTTCCTGGAACCAGGCGTGCTGGTCCGAGGTGTGGGAATAGACCTGGTCGATGATGACCTTGAGGTTCAATTCATGCGCCCGCGCCACCAGGGCGTCGAAGTCCTGCAGCGTGCCGAACAGCGGGTCGACATCGCGGAAATCGGACACGTCATAGCCGAAGTCGCGCATGGGGGAGGTGAAGAAGGGCGACAGCCAGATGGCGTCCACCCCCAGGCTGGCGACATGGTCCAGGTGCCGGGTGATGCCGGGCAGGTCGCCCACCCCGTCATTGTTGGCGTCGGCGAAACTGCGCGGATAGATCTGGTAGATCGCCGCCCCGCGCCACCAGGGTCGGGGGCCGCCCGGTCCGGTATGGGTGGGGTGTTCCATGGTCATGAAGCCTCTCCAGATGCGCAGACAACGTAATCAAGCGGGGCCAGCTGGACAGCATAGCTGCCAGGGGCGGTAGGGGCGCGGCCACATGAGCCGTGCAGGGCGGTGAAAGTGGTCCACTGGCTGCCGACCTCAACCTGGGCGCTCACCGGTTGGGTCCCGGTGTTGACGGCCACCAGCACCTCCCGCCCCGTGGCGGGGTCGATGCGCGAGACGGCGAACAAACCCGGCTTTTCACCGGCGTAGCGCACGACGCTGCGGCCGCGGCGCAGCGCCGGCTCCGCCTCGCGCAGGCGCGCCATCTCGGCCAGGGCTTTATAGAGCGGGTGGTCGGGGTTGAAGCTCGGCGTGGCGGTGGTAGCCGTCGTGCCCACCAGGCGTTCCGCGTTATAGGACGCAACCCGGCTGCCGAACATGTCCTCGCGGCCGGCGCGATCCTCCCCGCCGCTGAAGCCCTGCTCATCCCCCGAATAGACGACGGGGACGCCGCGCTGGGTGAACATCAGGGCGTTGGCCAGGATCACACGCTTCAGGATCTCATCCTCGCCGGCCTGGGGAAAAGCCTTGCGGGCGAAGTAGGCGAAGCGGCCGTGGTCATGGTTGCTGACGAAGGTGGGCAGCTGGCGCGCCGCATCCTCACCGCCCTCGTACAGGGCGTCGCCGTCCAGCATCAGGGCCAGCCTGTCGGTGCCCTTGGTGCCGGCCACCGTGTCGACCACGGCGCGGCGGAAGGCGAAATCCAGCACGGCCGGCAGCTTGTCCACCCGGGTGTGGCGGGCCAGGATGGCCACCCGGCCGTCGGTGTCCGCCACCTCGCCAAAGATATGGAAATGGGGAATGCCCTTGGCCCTGGCGCGTTCCAGCATGGCGGGCACGAAGGCCTGCCAGAATTCCGGATTCACGTGGCGGGTGGTATCGATGCGGTAGCCGTCGATGCCGTAGCGGTCGATCCAGGCGCCGTAGATGTCGATGAAGCCCCGCACCACGGCCGGGTTCTCCGTCATCACATCGTCCAGGCCGCCGAAGTCCCCATAAAGGGAGCTTTCTCCCTTGAAGGTGGAATTGCCGCGGTTGTGGTAGTAGCGGGGGTCGTTCAGCCACTCCGGCGCCTTAACATGCCGTTCCGCCTCGGGCACGAAAGGCGTGTAGGCGTAGGCGGGGTCCGTCAGCCGCGCGAAGTTCTCTTCCGTCTGGACCTCGTCGCCCTGGAAGCCGGCGTTGATGGCCGGACCGGCCGGGCCGCCCTTGCGGGTATAGGGATAATCGGCCTTGGAGCGGTAGGGACACGGCTTGCCTACACATTCCTTGAATTGGATGACGTCGGCCGTGTGGTTGATGACGATGTCCAGGTAGACCTTCATGCCGCGCGCGTGCGCCGCGTCCACCAGGGCCTTGAAGTCGTCGTCGGTGCCCAGATGCGGATCGACATGGGTGAAGTCGGTGATCCAATAGCCGTGATAGCCGGCGGACTGGTGGCCGGGCGCGCCCTGCACCGCCTTGTTCCTGAACACCGGGCCGACCCACAGGGCCGTGACGCCCAGGCCCTGGATGTAGTCCAGCCGCCGGATCAGGCCCTTGAGATCGCCGCCGTGATAATAACCGCTGTCGGTCGGGTCATAGCCGGTGACCGACCGGTCGCCGGCCCGCCCGCCGCCCAGGCCACCCGTGTCGTTGGTGGTGTCGGCATTGTCGAAGCGGTCGGGCAGCAGGAAATAGACCACCTCATCCTCCGCCAGGCGGTCGCGATAGTCGGCAGCCCGCGCCGGGGAGATGCCGGCCGGCAGCAAGGTCCCGGCGGCGATGATCATGGTCGTGGCAAGCAGCGCCAGGCGGCGGCTGAAGGGCGTCATGCGGTCCTCGTCAGGCTGTCGGCCTTGCAGTGGTGGGCGATGAAGTCGGCATGGGTGGGCATGGCGTCCACCTCGCGCGCCACCGCCGCCTTGATGTCGTCCAGGAAACAGTGCAGATCCTCCTCCGACAACTGGTCGGCCAGGGGGTGGTGATCGCGCGGCCAGACCCCCTGCCCCAGGAAGACGTGCAGCCAGCTGACCTCGCTGAACAGTTCGTCGTGGTCGCGAGCGACACGGCCCAGCGCCCGGAAGACGCGCATGCGACGGGCCAATTCCTCAGGCACGGGCCGGTCCCGGCACGCGCGCCAGAAGGGGCTGTCGGCGCGTTCCGTGGCCGCGTAGTGCAGGATGATGAAGTCGCGGATGCGCTCATACTCGATGGCCGACGCGCGGTTGAACTCGTCCGCCACGGCGGGATCGACCCCCCCGTTGGCCAACGAATGGTTGGGCAGCAGCGTGATCAGCCGGGAAATCGCCGACTGGACCAGGTGGATGCTGGTGGATTCCAGGGGCTCCATGAATCCGCTGGCCAGGCCCACGGCGACGACGTTGCGGTTCCAGAAGCGGCGGCGCCGGCCGGCGGTGAAACGCAGCTGCCGCGGCTCGGCCAAGGCCTCGCCGTCCAGGTTGGCCATGAGCGTGGCGGCCGCCTCGTCATCGCTGACATGGCGGCTGGAATAGACGTAGCCGTTGCCGGTGCGGTGTTGCAGCGGAATGCGCCACTGCCAGCCGGCGGGCCGCGCGGTGGAGCGGGTGTAGGGCGTCAGGGCGGCGGCCGACCCATCATGCGCGCTGGGCACGGCCCAGGCGCGGTCACAGGGCAGCCAATGCGTCCAGTCCTCGAACCCGGTGTTCAGCGCCTGCTCGATCAACAGGCCGCGAAAGCCGGAGCAGTCGATGAACAGGTCCCCGGCGATGCGGGTGCCGTCCGCCATCTCCACCGCGTCGACGAAGCCGTCGTGGGCGCGCAGTACGGTGCGGACGATTTTGCCCTCCGTCCGGCGCACACCCCGTTGTTCCGCGAACCGCCGCAGATAGCGGGCGTAAAGCCCGGCATCAATGTGGAAGGCGTGGGCCAGCGGCTCAAGCGGGCTTTGCCGGCGCGGGTCGGGCTGGATGAAGCGCCCGCGCCGGGCCGCCACGCTGTTCAGAATGTAGGGTTCCCAATCATCCGTCATGCCCAGGCGGTGGGCGCGCAGCCAGAAATCCTGGAAATGGCCCAGCCCCAACGAACGGCTGAAAGCGCCGAAGCTGTGCAGGTAACGGTGTCCTGGCCGCAGCCAGTCCACGAATTCAATGGCCAGCTTGATGGTGCCCTGGGTCTGGCGCAGAAAATCGTTTTCGTCCAGGCCCAAGGCGCGGTTGAAGATCGCGATGGGGGGGATGGTCGCCTCGCCCACGCCCACGGTTCCGATCTCTTCGGATTCCACCAGGTGGATGCGGTGGCCACCAGGGCCGAGGATGTGGCTGAAGAGGGCGGCCGCCATCCATCCGGCGGTGCCGCCGCCGACGATGACGATGTCGCGGAGGGGGGCGAACGTCATGGCCCGTCTTCCAGGTCGCTGTTGCCGGTACGTCCCCGCAGGGGCGAGGAAAAGGGTGAGGCGGGCCCCGGGACCACCTGGGTCTGGGCCCGCCTCACGAGGGCTCGGGGAGAAAGGCGAGAGGCGCCCACCGGCCGGGATGCCGGCGGGAGACCCCACCCTATCGGCTCAGTACTTGTAGGAAGCGCCGAGCAGATAACGAACGCCGTACTTTTCGTACCGCCAATTCTGCGTGGTATCGCCGTTGTAGTAGGTGATGACCGGCTCGTCGGTCAGGTTCTGGGCCTGCAGGACGATGGAGAGGCCCTTCAGGGCGCCTTCGCCGAAGTCGTAGCTGACCTGGGCATCGACCAGGGTTTCCGGCACCGCCAGGTCAAACTCGCGGCCTTGGCCGAAGCCGGTCTGTTCCGACAGGTAGCCGGAGCGGTGAGTGACCGAGACACGGGCGCCGAAGCCGTGGTTCTCGTAGTAGAGGGTGCCCTGCTCCGTCCACTTGGAGTAGCCGGCCACCGGCAGGCTGCTGTTGCCGGAACCCACACCCTGCGACCCGGCCTGCAGGTCGGTCTCTGTCCAGCCGGCGGCGCCGTTGATGCCGAAGCCCTCCAGCTTGGACCACACCATGTCCAGCGGCACGGCGAACGCGGCCTCCACGCCCTCGATCATGCCGCCGGTGCCGTTCACCGGCACGGTGACATAACCCAGGTTGGTGCTGGACCCGGCGGTGGAGTTGCTGGTGACGCCGGTGAAGTCCGTCACCGTGCTCTTGTTGTAGATGTTGTTTTCCAGGTGCTTGTAGAACGCCGCCAGCGACAGGTAGCCGGCACGGTTGAAGTAGTATTCGTAGGACAGGTCGACCGCGTCGGCGTACCAGGGCTTCAGGTACGGGTTGCCGCCGTTGCCGCTCCACGGACTGTTGTTCAGGTTGCCGCCGGTATAGCCGGCCTTGGAGCTGTCGAAGCTGTAGGCCAGGTTGGCCTGCATCTGGTCCATGCGGGCCCGCATCATCTCGCGGGCGGCACCCAGGCGGATCTGGTGGTCCGGGTTGGGCAGCACGAAGGACAGGTTCAGGCTGGGCAGCAGGTCGTTGTAGGCGATGCCCTGGGTGCGGGGGGCGTAGACGCCGGCGGCGGAGTTGGCGGTGCTGACGGCAATGCCCGTGGACGACTGGTCGGTATGGACCAACTGCAGGCCGACGTTGCCGGTGACCTTCACGCTACCCAGGTTGCCATCGACATCGGCCTTGACGAAGGCGGTCGTGACCTTCTCATCCACGGTGTAGTGGCTGTCGCCGGTGCAGTTGGCGCGGTACTGACCGCAAGGAACCAGGCTGTAGACGCCGCGGGACAACAATTCCACCGGGTTGTAGGCGACGGTGTTGCCCAGGCCGATCCAACTGAGGTCGGCGGTGCCCACCATGGCCCAGGACGGAATGGCGGCGCTGGCGCCCCTCACCCCGGTCAGCGGGTCGACCGGCGCGGTCAGGTTGGACGTCAGGGTGACGTACCATTCCGGCTGGTAGTATTCCTTGTTGCGCTCGGTGTAGTTCACGCCGATGTCGACGTCCTTCAGGAAGGCGACTTCGTGGAAGTCCTTCTTCAGGTCGCCCTTCAGCGAGTACAGGTCGTCATGCACCCGCGGCTTGTTCAGATAGCCATTCTGGGCATAGGGGGTGGTGCCGCCGTTCCAGTTGTTGGGATCGGTCAGCTTGATCAGGTTGGGGTCGGCGTAATTCAGGTTGTGGGTGTACTGGTACCCGGCCTCATTGGTGCCGACATTGGTGAACCCGATGGTGTCGGTGGCGCCCGACGACCCGCTGGAACCGGTGCCGAAGTAGGATTCGAAGCGGGTGGTGGTACGGTCGGCCAGGCTGTAGCCGGCGTCCAGGGTGCCGGTCCAGTCGCCCTTGGTGTACCGGCCGTTCCAGCCGATGGAGTACAGGTCGGACTGGGTGCTGCCCTCGTCGCTGCGGCCCACGGCCTTCACGCCGCTGAAGGCGCCGCTGGTGATCATGTTGCCAACGGTGGTGTAGCCGGGCAGCAGCGCCACAGGCGGCTGCGCGCCGATGGCCGAGCCGTTGCCCCACTGCAGCGGCATCTCGACGCCGCGCTGCCACTGGTAGTCCTGGTAGTGGGTGTAGAAGAAGTCCAGCGACGTGGTGAAGTTGTCGGTGGGCTTGTACTGCACCGTGCTCATGATGCCGGTGCGGTTGAACTCTTCGGAGTTGGCGCGCACCTCGTCACCGCCGATGACGTAGCTACCGTTGGATAGCTGCGGGTAGCCCCAGACGCGCGAGGTTTCCTGCTGCGTCGGCGAGTTCAGGTGGGCGATGGACAGCGACACGCCCAGGGTGTCGTGGGCGAACTGGTCGATGTAGGTGGCGCTGGCGCGGTAGCCCTTGTCCTCGCTGTCGGAGTTCAGCTTTCCGATGGAGGTCTGCTCATACCGGGCGGAGGCGGACAACACCTGCTTGCCGTAATCCAGCGGGCGCACGGTCTGCAGGTCCACGGTGCCGGCCAGGCCCTGGGCGGTGAAGCCGGCCTGCGGGGTCTTGTAGACCACGGCGCTGCTGATGATTTCCGAGGGGTACAGGTCGTATTCGACGCTGCGGTTGTTGCCGGTGGACACCTGCTCGCGCCCGTTCAGGGTAGTCAGGGTGAAGTCCGGGCCCAGGCCGCGCAGGCTGATCACCTGGGCGCGGCCGTCGACACGCTGGGCGGCCAGGCCGGGCAGGCGGGCCAGCGATTCAGCGATGGAGTTGTCCGGCAGCTTGCCGATATCCTCAGCCGAGATCGCTTCCACGATCTGGCTGGCGTCGCGCTTCGCCTCGATCGCCGTTTCCAGCGAGTGGCGGAAGCCGCTGACGACGATTTCCTGCATGTCGTCGTTGGCGGCGGCGGCATCGGCCGGCGCGTTCTGCGCCAGGGCGGACCCGTGCATCATCAGCACGGCGGCGCTGACACCCAGGGCCAACCTGGCGGCCAAACTGATCTTCGTGTTCCTCATGGCACCCTCCCCTTAAGTCTCGCCTTACGCGGGCCGTTACCCGGCCCAGTTGCTGCTGTTCTTCAAAGCGCCCGCCCGAACGGGCGGATACCCCCCGGGTCGCCCCGGCGTGAACGAAGGCTGTGGCCGCCCCGGGTCGACGGGGCACCTTGCACGACGTCATGAATGTCACGGTGTGGATCAGAGATGGTTCAGGTACGATTGTCCCAAGCATTTCAAACGCCTGGCCGTATCGCTTCCACCTGAACGTGCATCAACCTGGATTTGGGTGCTTGGGCACCCTGGCCCCGTATCCTCCCGAATTTGTGACGATCATAGTGGGGGGCGGATTTTTGTAACATAGTGCGCATACGTATGTGCAACGATCCAGTAACAGTCACATACGTATTCACACAGGAAAGTGGCCGTTAACCAATTCTGCTTCGCTCACCCAAATATTCACGTGTGCACGTGCACAATGAAAAAGGCCGGACCCTTGCGGATCCGGCCTGGCAATTACAAAACAACCATCAAACGGGGCAGGCTCATTCCGCCCGGAGAGCGGTGGTCACGGCAGCGCGCGCCGCGGTCAGCGCGGGGGCCAACGCCGCCAGTACCGCCACCACGAGGGCGATCCCCAGGCCCGCGGCACCACCCCAGACGCAGGCCTGGTAGTCGAAGGGGTAGCGGATGATGCTCTGGCCAAAGCGGGCCACCACCGGGCGGCTGATGAGTGGCGCCAATGCCCCGGCGACGCCCCAGCCCAGGACGGCGATCAGCACCGCCTCATAGATGAACAGACGCACCAGAGTGGCGCCGCCGCCGCCCATGGCCTTCATCACCCCAATCTCGCGCGCCCGTTCCGCCACGCTGACACCGATGCAGGCCGCCAAGCCCAGTACACCGGTAGCCAAGGCCAGGGCGGAGATCGCCATGAGGATGAGGGTGATGAAGTCCAGATGACCATCGATGATGGCCTTCAGCATCCCCGCCGTCTCCGCCTCCCCCACCTGGATGCCGGCGGTGGTCAGATCGTCCTGCAATTCCTGGGCGGCCTGGCGCTGGTCCGCGCCCGGAGCCAACGCCAGGTAGACCAGGTCGGCATCCGCCGGGGACGGGCGCAAGGCGTCCATCACCGCCGCCGGGGCGTAGATGCGGCCCGGTCCGAATTCCCGCACCACGCCGATCACGGTGACCGGTGCGGCACGGTCCCCGGCGCGCAGTTGATAGCCTCCCCCCAGTTGGAAAGCCGGCACGTCAGCCAGCAGCTTCTGCGTCACGACGACACCGTGGGGCTGCGTCCCGTCCAGCCACCGCCCGGCCAGCAGGTCGGGACGCAGCAGGCGGGTGTCCGCCGGCGGCGCCACCACGGGGATGGCGTTGCCCAGGCGCGCCCCGTCGGCGCCCAACGGGATGGCGGGGATTGCCCGCCAGTACTCCGCCGCGCGTATCTGGGCCCGGCCGGCCAGCAGCGGGCGCAGGCGGTCCGCCGGATAAGGCTGGCGCAGCGCCAGTTGCACGTCATAGGGCTTGGTCCGCGCCACGGCCGCCGCCGTGCCCTGCATGGAGGCGCGGACGTTCAAGGCCGTCAGGAAAAAGGCCAGACCGATGGCCAACACCAGGGCGCTGAGCAGGGCCGGGCGGGGCCGCCGCAGCACCGTCCCCACCGCCAGACGGGGCAGCAGGGGCAGGAACACGGCGCGGCCCAGCATCCCCACGCCCCAGCCGCCGCCCTGACCTTCGGCCCGTATCAGGGCCAGGCGCACAGGCAGGCGCACCGTCCGCCCCACCCGCCAAGTGGCCACCGCCAGGGGCGTGCCGACACCGAAGACCAGGATGACGGCTGCCACCCAGAGGGGCGGCCGGGGCGTCAACAGGTCGAAATTATTGCCGGCGGCCAGGAAACGGGCCATGACCGTGCCCACGGCCAAGGCGGGCCAGAGGCTGGCCAGGGCCGCCGCCAGGCCCAAGGCGCCCGCGGCCAGCAGATAATCACGCAGTACCTGCCCCGGCCGGGCCCCCAGGACCCGCAATACCCCCACCACCCGCCGTTCCCGCGTCATCATCCCGTCGATCAGGTTGACCACCAGCACCATGCCCATGACCAGGGTGGTCAGGGCCAGGCCGGCCATCAGCACCATCAGCGCGTCCAGCTGGTTCTGGTGGCCGTAGACCGGCATATCCTGGATGTCCATGCGCCGCACGGCCACGCCCGCCGCCGCCAGCATGGAGTCCACCGCCGGGGCCAGCGCGCCGGCGCTTTCCGGCCCGCTGGACGCACGCGTGGTCAGCAGCAGGCGGGTGCCGTCCAAGGCCTGGCCCCAGGCGGCCAGGGTGGCGCGGGTGACGTAGCCGTAGAGCACCATTTCCATGCGCGAGGGATGCTGGCCGGGATCGAAGACATAGCCGCTGAAGGTCCCGCTGGCGGTTCCGCCGCCGGCGAAACGCAGCGGCAGGGCCGCACCCGGTCCGCCTTCCATGAAATAGCGCCCATCGCGTTCCAGCAGCAGCCCGCCGGTGGGGGGCGGCCAAGCCTCCTTGGGCAGGCCGGCGTCGGGGGCGAACGTGGCCACCCGCAGGTCGCGGAAGTCGTCCACCACCGCCAGTTCCAGGGGCCACCAGCGGCCCGGCCTGGTTTGCACCCGCGCCATCACCAGGGGGCGCTCCTCCACCGCCGCCACACCGGGCAGGGCCGCCAGCCGGCGCAACACCTCCGGCGACACCGCATCGGTGCGCAGCACCAGGTTGGGCGGGTTGGTGCGGCGATAGCCGGCGTCCAGGTCCGTGCGCAGCAGGGAGTAAGCGGCCACCACCGCGCCGGCGACGAACAGGCCGATGGTCAGGCCGGCAAAAGCCATGAGGGTACGGCCCCAGCGCACACCGAAGTCGCGCGCCACCTTCTTCAGACGCACGGCGGTCATGGCGCGCCCTCCGCCATCCCACTTTCCATCACCTGGCCATCCTCGACCCGTAGCACGCGGTGATAGCGGTCCAGCCCGCCGCGTTCATGGGTGGCGACGATGACCGTGCGCCCATCGGCCACGCAGCGGTCGAACAGGGCGGTCACGCGCTCGCCATTGGCGCGGTCCAGATTGCCGGTGGGCTCGTCCGCGACCAGGATGGGCGGGTCGTTGGCCAGGGCGCGGGCGATGGCCACGCGCTGCTGCTCGCCGCCCGACAGGCGGCCGGGCGGGCGGAAGACGTGGTTGGCCAGGCCCATGTCGCTCAGCAGGGCCAGGGCCCGCGCCCGGCGCGCCCTGGGCGGCACCGTGCCCACCAAATCCATGGCCAGCACGACATTGTCCAGGGCGGTCAGGGTGGGGATCAGTTCGAAGAACTGGAAGACGATGCCGATGCTGGCCCCCCGGAAACGGGCCAGCGCCCCCTCCCCCAACATCTCCAGCGCCGTGCCGTTGACGCGGACGGAGCCTTGGCTGGCCCGGTCCACCCCGGTGATGAGGTTCAGCAGTGTGGACTTGCCGGAGCCGGACGCCCCCGTCACCGCCACATACTGCCCCCGGTCGATGGTGACGGTGGCGGGCCGCAGGGCGGCGTATTCGTCAGGCCCTTGGCGGAACGTCCGCCCGGCGGCCAGCAATTGAATGACAGGCGACACGAGAACCCCCTCTGTCGTTGAAGAGGGGGCAGCATGGCGGGGCCGTGTCAGGCGCCTTTGCCGCGATTGTCAGGAAAGTGTGGGGAAAGCCATGGTGGCGGTGGTGCCCACGTCCACCGTGCTGTCCAGCGTCAGCCGGCCGCCCTGCGCCACCACCAGGCTGCGGGCGATACCGAGGCCCAGGCCGGCGCCGCCGGTATGTCGGCCCCGGTGGCGGTCGACACGAAAGAAACGGTCGAAGACGTAGGGCAGGTCGGCCGCCGGGATGCCCCGGCCGTTGTCGGTCACGGTCACCCCCCAGCCCGCGTCGTCGGCCCACAGGCTGAGGGTGATGCGCGCGTCCGGCCGGCCCTGGGTGGCGGCCACGGCATTGTCCACCAGGTTGCCCAAGGCCTGGAACAGGCGTTCGGCGTCGACGTGGACGGTGGCGTCCGCGTCCACGCTCACCGACACTCCGATGCCGGCGCCCTCGATGCGGGATGAGAGCCGGGCGAAGGCGTCGCGCCCCCAGTCGGCCAACGGCACGGCCTGCCGCATCAGGGGAACGGGCCCCTCCTCCGCCCGTGCCGCCTCCAGGATGTCGCCGATCAGGCGATCCATCAGCGCGATTTCCGCATCCATCTGCGCCAGGTGCGGGTTCGCCTGTTCCGGCCGGCGGGCGATGGTTTCCCCCAATGCCCGCAGCCGGCCCAAGGGGGAACGCAGTTCATGCGACACGTCGGCCAGCAGCCGGCGCTGCCGCGTCTCGGCGTCGCGCAAGGCCTGCGACATGTCGTTGAAGGATTTGACCAGCCCCGCCAGTTCGCGCTGGCGCGGCGGATCCAGCGTCTCCCCGAAATGCCCCCCAGCCACGCGGGCGGCCAAGGTGGACAGACGGCGGAAGGCTGCCGTCAGGTCGCGCACCGGCGGCCAGATCAGCAGGGCGGCCAGTCCAATGAACACCAGCACGACGGGCACGAACTCCACATGGAAGGGTAGCGCCGGTTGGCCGGCGCGGCTCAGGACCAAGGTATCCCCGCCGGGCAGCGGGGCGGCCCCCACCAGAACCTCCAGATCCTGGTGCCCCGCGCCGATCAGCCGGGGATCCAAGGGTGGCTTGTCGGGGCGGCTGTCCGCAACGACGCTGCCGTCCGCCGCCAACACGGTCAGGCGCACGCGGCCGTGCGCCGCCCGCCAGGCCTGGACGACGGTCGCCGGGTCCTGGTCCACAGGCCAGTGGCTCCCCTGCCAGCGGGCCTCGTCCTGCAGGTCGCGCTGCCAATCGCCGTAGAGGAAGCGCGCCTGGAAGTGGAAGGACAGCGTCACCAGGATGCCCAGGCAGACGGCAACCAGCAGCAGCGCCCGCCAGAACATCAGGCGGAACAGGCCCGGCCCCCTCATAACAGGTGGAACCGGTAGCCCACGCCCCACACCGTGCGGATGAAGGTGGGGGCCTTGGGGTCGTCGCCAATCTTGCGGCGCAGGTTGCTGATATGGGTGTCGACGGCGCGGTCGAAGGCGTCCGTCTCCCCGCCCCGCACGCATTCCAGCAACATGTCGCGGCTGAACACCCGCCCGGGCTCCCCCGCCAGGCGGGCCAGCAGGTCGAATTCGGTGCGCGTCAAATCCAGGGCCTGGCCATGCAGGCTGGCGGCGCGGCTGCCGGCGTCGATGCGGAAGGGACCGGCATGGTGGATGGCCGGCGGGGCCGCCATCGGGCCCGCCCGGACGCAGCGGCGCAGCACCGCCTTGGCCCGCGCCTCCAGCTCCCACAGGCTGTAGGGCTTGGGCAGGTAGTCGTCGGCGCCCAGGTCCAGGCCGCGGATGCGGTCGGCCTCTTGCCCCCGGGCGGTGACCATGATGATGCCAATGTCGTGGTCGCGGCGGATACGGCGGCAGAGGGACAGGCCATCCTCCCCCGGCAGCATGATGTCCAGCACCGCCAGATCGACAGGATGCGCCCGCAGATGCGCGTCCGCCGCCGCCGCGTCCGCCGCCCAGTCGATCTGGAAACCGCTGTCGGCCAAATGGCGCACCACCAGGGGCGCGAGCCGGTCATCATCTTCCACCAGCAGGATGCGGCCCTGGCGTTTCAGACCATCGTCGGGCGGGGGTGGGATCATGGAGGCGGCCTTTGACAGCGATGTATGCACGCCCGACGATAGCGTGAAACGCCGGCCCCGCGACATAGTCGCAATCTTACGGCCTAAGCAGCCTGCCTGCTGGTCGGGCCTCGCCTTCTCCCCTATCATTCAGAGCGTTAACCAAACCTGCCTGCCCAAAAGCCCGCGCCCGGTAGACCCGGAAACGCCGGGCCCATCTGGAGGGAAAGCATGACGAAGTCCATTCTGCGCGCCGCCCTGCTGTCGGCCGCGATGGCGGTCGCCACCACCGCCCCGGCCCTGGCCGCCGGCGCCCCGGTCGTCACCACCGTCCACCTGATCACCGCCACCGGCGTGGGGGCCGCCATCGGCACCATCACCGCGACCGAGGGCAGCGGAGGCCTGGTGCTGACGCCCAAGCTGACCGGCCTGCCGCCAGGGGTGCACGGCTTCCACCTGCACGCCAACGCCTCGTGCCAGCCGGGGGAGAAGGACGGCAAACCCGGCGCCGGGCTGGGCGCCGGCGGCCACTTCGACCCCGCCGGCACCGGCAAGCACTTGGGCCCCACGGCCGACGGCCATAAGGGCGACCTGCCGCCGCTGACGGTCACAGCTGATGGCAGCAGCGCGCCCGAGCCGCTGACGGTGCCGCACCTGACGCTGTCCGACCTGGCCGGTCATGCCTTTGTGATCCATGCCGGCGGCGACAACTTCTCCGACACGCCGGAACCCCTTGGCGGCGGTGGCGGCCGCATCGCCTGCGGCGTGGTGGGCGAGAAGTAGGACCCCCCGCCACAGACGAGCAAAGCCCCAGCGGAACCCTCTGCTGGGGCTTAATTTTTTGCAGTTCGCCTAAATTTTAAGCTGTGTAACAAATCCTGACGCGCCCCCTTGTGGGGCCTCTTCCGCCCCGCCTATAGTAGTAGGCATAAAGGCAGGCCGGTGCGGCCAGGCCGGTAATGAAACCGGGAGGGTGCTGGCGGGGAATCGGTGCCGCGAGGCCTGCTGTGTTCCCGATAGGATCGGCACCACCCCGAAAACGCGGGGGCGTTATGGGTGACGAGGCGGAGGCCGGCGGAGGCCGACCGGAGGCAGAGGATCAGGCGCGCGGCCTGAACGCGGCGGCGGTCCGGGCCATGGCGGCGGGCCAGCCGGCGCGGGCTGTGGCCCTGCTGGAAGAGGCGCTGTCCTTCCTTCCCGGTCAGGTGCCGCTGTGGCTGAACCTGGCAGGTGCCCACCGCGCGCTGGGCCAGCCCCAGGTCGCCTTGTCGGCACTGGACCGGGCGCTGGCGCTGGACGCCCGGAACTTCATGGCCCTGCTGATGCGCGCCTCGCTGCTGGACAGTATGGGTCAGCCGCGCCAGGCGGGGGCAGCCTACGGCACCGCCTTGCAGTTGGCGCCGCCGGACGCCGTGCTGGACGCCGCCACCGCCCGGGCCGTGGCCCGCGCACGGGAACGCCATGCGGAATACCTCGCCGACCTCGACGGCTTCCTGAAAGGAGAGATCGACGGCGACCTGCGCCGCTGCGCCAGCGGGGAGGCGCGGCGCATGGCCCGCTTCGTCGACATGGCGCTGGGGCGCACCAGACCCTATCATCAGCAGCCGGCGCAGTTCTTCTACCCGGGCCTGCCGGCCATCGAGTTTTTCGACCGCGAGGAATTCCCCTGGCTGGCGGAGCTGGAAACCGGGACCGACGCCGTGCGCGCGGAACTGGCGGGTGTCCTGCGGGACGGGGACGATCCCCAGCGGTTCGTGCCCTACATCGCCTATCCCGAGGGCCTGCCCCTGGACCAGTGGGCGGAGCTGAACCATTCCCCGCGGTGGAGCGCCTTCCACTTCATGCATTACGGCCGGCCGCACACGGAAAATCGCGCCCGCTGCCCCAGGACCGCCGCCCTGCTGGACGCCATGCCCCAGCCGCAGGTTCCGGGCAAGTCACCCGCCGCCATGTTCTCGATCCTGAAGCCGCGCACCCGCATTCCCGCCCACACCGGCGTATCCAACACCCGGCTGGTGGTCCATCTGCCCCTGGTGGTCCCGCCCGGCTGCGGCTTCCGGGTCGGCAACGAAGTGCGGGAGTGGAAGGTGGGCGAGGCCTGGGTGTTCGACGACACCATCGAGCATGAGGCATGGAACGACAGTGACCAGACCCGCGTCATCCTGCTGTTCGACATCTGGCACCCGCACCTGAGCGCGGCCGAGCGCGAGATGATCACCCGGGTCATGACCGGCATTGATCGATTCAATGGTGACGGTCCCGCCCAGACCGGTCAAGAAAGCGGCCTTTAGGCTGGCGTCGGCTTGGCCAAGCTATGCCAAAGCATACAGTGAGCACGGCCGCGCATCGGTCCATATGACCGGGCGGTGACCGGTCCCAGCGGGCGCGTCCGGAGCGCGTCCCCCTTCCCCCTTTTTCGGACCGGGGCAGGTGGCACGCGGACCCTTATGACTTTCCATTCCTCCCCTACCCCTACCTCAACCCCGGCGCTGACGACGATGCGGCGGGACGGAGCGCTTGACCCGGACCACGCTTTGGAGGGCGGCATTCCGCGTCTGGGCCAATTCGGCCGCCGGGGCCTGCTGGGTGCGGCCGTGCTGCTGACCCTGGCCGTGCTGGCGGTGGCGGGGGCGCAGCTGCATCACGACGCCGACGCGCTGGTTGCCGACCTGCAGCGCCAGCTGCTGGCCCGGGCCCTGACCCTCACCCCGGCGCTGGAACAGGCGCGCACCATTGGTGACGGCGTGGCCACGCGCCTGTCGGGGACGCGGGCGGAACCCGGCAGCATCCAAGGCCTGCCTGCCAACGACGCCGTGCGCTGTGACGAGCGCTTGGCCCCCGACCCCGCAGCGCTGAACGCCCACCTGATCCTGGCAGCGCCTGACCAGCGTCCGCCCGCCGGCCCCACCGCCTGCCTTCTGTCCTTGCTGCAGAGCATCAGCCTGCTGGCCAGCGGCACGCCCATCAGTTCGGTCACCGTGATCGGGCCGGACTGGGCGCTGACCTATCCCGACATGCCCCGGGGCCTGCGCGACGACGTGACCGGCGACCGCTTGATCGCCAGCATCCGCGGCCTGGCGCAACGCGCGCTGAAGACCGGCCAAGGCATGATGAGCCCGCCCTATCGCAGCATGGTGGCAGGCCGGGGCGTCACCGCCGCCTATCTCACCCGATCCAGCGACCGGCCGGACTTCCTGGCCGTCACCGTCAGCCTGTCACTGGAGGGAATGTGGCGGGCGATCGGGCCCCTGCCGGACCTTCCCGGCAACGAACTGCTGATCGTCGATGCCAAAGGCACCATCGTGTCGCGTGGGGGCGCCCCGGCGGAGGCCGTGCTGCCGGACCCCAAGACCGGCGATCGTCCCAGCCTACCCTTGGCCGAGGTGCGAAAGGCCCTGGGGGGCGCGGGCCAGCCGGTGCGCGACGGCGCCTGGCTGACCGCCGCCCTGCCCCTGACCAACCTCGGCTGGTCGCTGGTGGTCCGCGTGCCCTGGGGGGATTTCCTGTCGGCGCTGCTCGGCAGCAGCCTGTGGCCGCTGAGCAGCGCGATCCTGCTGCTGGCCGGCATCTGGCTGGCCTACGGCGCCGCGTCGCGCCGGCTGCTGGCCCCGGCCATCCTGCTGGAGCAGCGCCTGCACAAGGCGGTGGGCGAATTGCGGCTGACCTTCGACAACATGACGGAAGGCTTGTGCCTGCTGGACCGCGAGGGCCGGGTGAGGGCGGCCAATGCCCGCCTGGCCACCGTGCTGGACCTGCCGGAGCATCTGACCCGGCCCGGCGCCACCCTGGCCGAGGTCAACGCCCACTTGGCCACCCTCTACCCCGCCGGCATACGGTTGTTGACCATGCCCATCCTGCTGGCCCGCCTGGCGGAGGGTGGCGGGCAGTACAGCTTCGACGCGCCCCTGCCCGGTGGCCGGCGCTGGTATGAGGCCCGCTTCCGGCTGGTCCCCGGCGGCGACATGATCGTGGGCCTGGCCGCCGACATCACCGCCCGCAAGCGCGACGAGCTGGCGCTCACCGCCGCCAAGGAGCGCGCGGTGACGACCCTGGCCCAGTTGCAGGAGACGCAGGACCAGCTGGTGGAAAGCGAGAAGATGGCCGCGTTGGGCGGCCTGGTGGCCGGTGTGGCGCATGAGGTGAACACCCCCATCGGCGTCGGTGTCACCGCCGCCAGCACCCTGGCGGAGCGCACCCGCCTGCTGGCCGGCGCCTTCGCCGAGCGCACCATGACCAAGGAGATGCTGGACGACTACCTGAAGCGGGCGGCCACGCTGACGTCGCTGATCCAGGAGAATCTGGACCGCGCCACGCGGCTGGTGCGCAGCTTCAAGCAGGTGGCCATCGACCAGCACCGCGACGCCGAGCATGAGGTGCGGCTGAAGCAGTACCTGGAGGACGCGCTGGTCAACCTGCGGCCGGAGCTGCGGCGCGGCCGGCACACCCTGGCCATTGAGGGGGACGGCGAGATCATCGTGCGGGCCGTGCCGGCCCAGCTGTGGCAGGTGGTCAGCAACCTGGTGCTGAACGCCGTGATGCATGCCTTCCCCGACCAGGAGGGCGGCACCGTGCGCGTCACCCTGGCCCGCTCAGGCCCCCGCGCCATCCTGGAGGTGCGCGACGACGGCATCGGCATGACCGCGGAGGTGCGCCACCGCTGTTTCGAACCCTTCTACACCACCAAGCGGGGCCAGGGCGGCAGCGGCCTGGGCCTCTCCATCGCCCATACCCTGGTCACCAGCGGCCTCAACGGCCGCATCTCCGTGGACAGCGCCCCCGGCGCCGGCACCACCTTCCGCATCGAAATGCCCCTGGTCCTGCCTCCTGCCAATTCGGCGGAGGCCGCGCCTGAAGCCCTCACCCGGACATCGCCATGATGACCTTCGACGACCTGTTCGCCCGGCCGCCCGCCGACCCGGTTCCGCCGGCGTCCCCCGTGGCGCCCCCCGTGGCGCCCTGGAAGGTGCTGATCGCCGACGATGACGCGGCCATCCACGCCGTCACCGAGCTGGCGCTGGAGGGGTTTCGCATGGACGGCCGGCCGCTGGCCTTCCTGCATGCCTATTCCGGGGTGGAGACCCTGCAGTGCATGGCGGAACATCCGGACATCGCCGTGCTTCTGCTGGACGTGGTGATGGAAAGCGACAGCGCCGGCCTGGACGCGGCCAAGGCGGTGCGGGAGCGGCTGGGCAACCGCCAGGTGCGCATTGTGCTGAACACCGGTCAGCCGGGCTCGGCGCCCGAGGCCGACATCATCGCCCGCTACGACATCGACAATTATCGTGAGAAGGGGGAACTGACGGAGCGGCAGCTGTTCACCCTGATGTATTCCTGCCTGCGCGGGTACCGCGACATCGCGGCGGTAGAGCAAAGCCGCCAGGGTCTGCGCAGGCTGGTCGACGCCTTGCCCCGCATCTTCCACCTGACCGCCGCCGACCGCCTGGCCCGCACCTGCCTGGAGCAGCTGGCGGGCCTGACGGGAGGGGTGGGGCTGAACGGCGTGGTGCTGGAGCAGGATCGGCCCGACGGTCCGGCCCGCGCCCTTGCCGCCTGCGGCCGGTTCGCGGAGTGGGCGGAGGATGGCCCCCTGCCCCCCGATGTGCTGGCCGCCCTGACGCTGGACGGCAACCTGCGGGAACACGACCGCTGGAGCGAATGGCTGCCCACCGGCGGCGGCGGGCGCCGCCTGCTGTATCTGGATGGTGTCGCCGCCGCCACACCCCTGGGCCGGGACCTGCTGGCCCTGTTCGTACGCAACCTGGCCGTGGCCTTCGACAACCTGCGCCTGAAGGAAGAGATCGAAGAGACCCAGCGCGAGATCGTCTTCCGCCTGGGCGAGGCGGTGGAGACCCGCAACCAGGAAACCGGCAACCATTTGAAGCGGGTGTCGGAGGCGGCGGGCATGATCGCCGCCTATCTGGGTTATGATGAGACCATGGTGTCGCGGGTGCGCTACGCGGCCCCCCTGCACGACATCGGCAAGATCGGCATCCCCGACCACATCCTGAACAAGCGCGGCCAACTGGATGCGGAGGAATGGAAGGTCATGCAGACGCACGCCGACATCGGCTGGCGCATGCTGAAGGACGCACGTCAGGACATCCTGCGCGCCGGCGCCGTCATCTCCCTTCAACATCATGAGAAATGGGATGGGACGGGCTATCCCCGCGGCCTGCGCGGGGATGAGATCGACCCGCTGGCCCGCATCGTCGCCGCCGCCGACGTGTTCGATGCCCTAGGCAGCCACCGGCCCTACAAGACGCCCTGGCCCCTGGAACGCATCCTGGAGCATATGGTCAAGGAGCGGGGCCGCCATTTCGACCCCACCGTGGTGGACGCCATCCTGGCGTTGGCGCCGGCGCTGATGGAAAGCCGGACGCGTTACCCGGATATCGAGCGGTAGCCGGCACCTCCGGTGCCTTCCCCCCGGGCGGCCTTGCGGTTGCGGTTCACCACCATCTCGTCATACAGGGTGGTGATGGTGCGGCTGCCGGTGCGCACGAAGAGGCCCGGCACGGCAGCGTGCACCAGACAGGCCAAGCCCGCCAGCACCATACGGCCGCCGAAGGATGCCGCCATGACGGCATGCTCACCGTAGTTTTCCTGGACCGACCGCGGGTGGTCGATAAACAGCTTGCCCAACATGGTCCGCATCTTCCCCTGTCATTCGGTGCCAATGACATCAGCATAACCCGGACGGCCTTGAGAAAAATCCCAAACTGTCCCACTGTTGCCGGAATGTATGGTGAATTCATCCCATGAAATGGCGGTTATATGGATCATCTTGACAAAATCGACATCCGGCTTCTGCAGTTACTGCAAGAGGACGCCTCGCTGTCCATCGCCCAGTTGGCCGACACCGTGGCCCTGTCGGCCAACGCCTGCTGGCGCCGGGTCAAGCAGCTGGAGGAGGCCGGCATCATCCGCCGCCGCGTCGCCCTGCTGGACGCCGACCTGCTGGGCTGCGGCATCACCGTGTTCGTCGCCATCCGCACCAACCAGCATGACGAAGATTGGCTGGAGACGTTCGCCCGGGGCGTGGCGGACATCCCCGAAATCGTGGAGTTCTACCGCATGAGCGGCGACGTCGATTATCTGCTGAAGGTGCTGGTGGCTGACATTCCCCATTACGACCGGGTATACAAGCGCCTGATCAAGGTGACCAAGCTGACCGACGTCAGTTCCAGCTTCGCCATGGAACGGATCAAATCCACCACGGCAATCCCCCTGCCGGTCCCCCTGCCGCGTCCCTAAAGGGGCATACGCCAAAGGCAAGATCGCCAGCCGGGGAAAACTGCGTCATGTTCCGTTTCTGTTTTGCCCCATCCGTGTTGCGAAACGCGGTGGGTTTTTTTATGGGCGGTTGGCGCGTCGCGGTTTCGTGAGGGTGCCGGGTTTGATGAGGGCGTAAGCCGTGGACATGCTGCTGCGACAGCGGGTGCGACTGGCGGGGCTGGCGGCCCTGGGTGGCATCGTCGCCCTGCTGTTGATCATGCAATCCATCTTCGCGGAGGTGGTGAGCAGCGAGAGGTGGGTGAACCACAGCCATCAGGTCCGCACCACGGCGACCCTGGTGCTAAGCCACATCCTGTCGGCGGAATCAGCCCAGCGCCTGTACCTGCTGGTCCACGCGCCAGAGGCGCGCGACCGCTTCCAGGGCTATCGCGACGACACCACCAACCAGTTGCTGGCGCTGACCACCCTGTTGAGCGACAACCCGGACCAGGTGCGGCGTGCATCCACCCTGACGGCCCTGGCCAATGCGCGGCTGGATGCGCTGCAGGTGCTGATGCAGGCCCCCACCGGATCGCCCACGGACACCATAACCCTGGAACGGGGCGAATCCCTGATGGCCGAGGTGCGGGAGCAGGTAGCCATCATCGACGGCACCGAGCAGGCGCTGCTGGTGCAGCGGCAAGGCCGGGTCAACACCCTGCGCCTGCTGTTCGTGGCCGGCAGCGTCGTCATCTGCCTGGTGGCCGGCGGCCTGGTCTGGCGCCTGTCCAGCGGCGCCATGACGGAGGCGGACCGCGAAAGCCGCATGCGCCAGCAGTTGCAGGACATGCTGGACGAAAAGGGCCGCCTGCTGCGCGAGATCAACCACCGCGTGGGCAACGGCCTGGCCATGATCGGTACCCTGCTGCAGCTGCAGACCCATGACACCAAGGACCCGCAGGCCGAACGCGCCCTGGCGGAGGCCCGCACCCGTGTGCTGGCCATCAACGAGGTCCACAAGCGCATGCTGCAGGCCGAAACGGTGGACGAGGTGGAGTTCGGCGCCCTGCTGCCCGCCTTCTGCCGTGAGGTGGCGGCGGAATACGGGGCGCTGGACCGGGTGCAGGTGACCAGCACGCCCGTGCTGCTGCCGGTGGAGACGGGTGTCGCGCTGGCGCTGATCCTGAACGAGATGCTGACCCCCACCCTGCGCCGGTCGGACGAGCTGTGCAGCCCCGTGCAGCTGACCCTGGCGGTGGTGGACAACCGGCTGTCTTGCATCATCGACGACCCCAGCGGTCAGTTGCCCACCGATATGGGAGCCGCCCGCCTGGCCGGCATCGGCATGACCGTGGTCCAGGCGCTGTGCCGCCAGATTGGCGCGGAGATGGCCTTCGATAAGGCCGGCACGCAGTTCTACATCTCCATCACCGTGCCCCGGGCGCGCAAGGTGCAGGCGGCCTGAAAGCCGACCGCGCGGGCCACGTCTAATTTATTGAAAAATCGGATCTGCAACGATCCTGTCTTGCGGCTGTGCCTGTATTTCCCGGTGGCTTTCGCTATGATGGCGCGACCCTGACGTTTAGCCGGAAAGGCACAACGGCTTGCCAGCCCACTACCTGAAGCTGCACGGCAAAGGCCTGCGCGCCCGGCTGCAAATCCTGCTGCTGGTGGTGGTGGCACCCCTCACGGCCCTGTCCATCGCCGACTACGGCGCCCGGCGGTCGGAGGCCATCGCCGGCGCCCAGGCCCAGGCACTGGGCCTGGCGCACGCGGTGGCCGGGCAGCAGGCGATGCTGATCGCCCAGGCCCGGCATATCGCGGACACGCTGATCAGCGAAAGCGCGCGCCTGCCGCTGGAGGAGTGTGTGCAGGACGCGCGGCTGATAAAGGCGGCCCATCCCTGGATCACCAACGTCAATCTGATGGGACCGGATGGCCAGGCCTTCTGTTCCTCCTCCGCGCCACCCTTCCAGAGCTTTGGCGACCGCGACTATTTCCAGACCCTGATCAAGACCGGCCAGCCGACCATCAGCGATTTCCTGATCGGCCGCACCTCGGGCCAACCGGTGATGGTGGTGGCGCAGATGCAGGCCACCCCCAAGGGCGGCGTCGCCCGGGTGGCCAGCACCGCCATCAGCCTGCAATGGCTGGAGGACATGGGCCGGCAGTTGGTGGAGACGCGGCACGCCGTGTTCCTGGCGGTGGACCGCCATGGTCATATTCTGGCGCGCTATCCGGAGGCCGGTGCCGAGGTGGGGGATGGCGAACCTCGCTCGCCCTTGATCGGCGCCATGCTGGCCACGCCGGACGGCAACGCCGACACGGTCGATTTGCATGGCGTGGGCCGGCTGTTCGGCATCGCCAGCGTGGGGGATACTGGTGCCCGCGTGGCCGTCGGCCTGTCCAAGGCCGATGTGCTGGCCGCCGCCAACATCGATTTCCGCCGCAACCTGGTGGTGGTTCTGGCCGTCACCCTGCTGGCCTTCGCCGTGGGTGTGGCGGGGTTGGAGCTGTCGGTCCTGCGCTGGCTGCGCGCCCTGGGCGACGCGGCGCAGCGCATCGCTGCCGGCGACCGCGCCATCCACATCGACAGCCCCGGCAGCGGGCCGGAACTGGAGGCCGTGGCCCAGGCCTTCAACGCCATGGCTGACGCCGTCGCCCGGCAGGAGCAGGAACTGGTGGCGCGGGAGGAGCGTTTCCGCGACCTGACGGAGGTGTCGACCGACTGGTACTGGGAAACGGACGAGACCCACCGCCTGACCTACATCTCCGACGGGGTGCAGTTCGTGGGCATCGACATGACCCAGTTGCTGGGCCGCACCCGGCGGGAGCTGTCGACCAATGCCGACGCCGCCCACTGGGTGGTCTACGAGGGTTTCCTCAACACACGCACCCCCTTCCGCGACTTCACCTATTCCGTCCCGGGCCCAAACGGCCAGATCCGGCACGTGGAAATCTCCGGCCGGCCCTATTACGCGCCCAACGGCCGCTTTCGCGGTTTTCGCGGAGTGGGGCGCAATATCACGCCCCTGGTGGAGGCGCGCCAGCACCTGCAGGAACGCGACAGGCTGCTGACCACCATCCTGGAATCCATCGACCAGGGCATCGTCGCCTTCGACGCCCAGCTGCGCCTGTCCATCCGCAATCGCCATTTCCTGGACCTGATGGGGCTGAAGGCGGGGGATTGCCCGCCCGGCCTGCCCCTGGGGGAGGTCGAGCTCCTGCTGAAGGATGGCGCCGCCGACCCGCTGGCGGGGGTGCGCTCGCCGGAGCCCATGACCTATGAGCTCACACGGGCCGATGGCAGCACGCTGGAGGCGCGGGCCATCCCCATGCCGGGCGGCGGCTTCGTCGTCAGCTATATGGACATGACGCTGCAGCGGCGGCAGGTCAGCGACCTGATCGACGCGCGGGACCGCCTGGCGGCGCAGGCGCGCGAACTGCGCACCCTGGCGGAGGAGCTGGACGCAGCCCGCCGCGCCGCCGAGGCGGCCAACGCCGCCAAGTCGGACTTCCTGGCCAACATGAGCCATGAGATCCGCACGCCCATGAACGGCGTCATGGGCATGGTGCAGCTGTTGCTGGAAAGCCCGCTGACCGCCGACCAGGCGACCTACGCCGCCATCATCCGCGACAGCGCCGAGGCCCTGCTGTCCATCATCAACGACATCCTGGACATCTCGAAGCTGGAAGCGGGGCGGGTGGAGCTGGAGGAGGTGCCCTTCGCCCTGGCCGACGTCACCGCCGGCGTGCTGGCCATCCTGGAACCACGCGCCCGCGACAAGGGCATCCGGCTGGAAACGATGGTGGTGGGGGCGGCCCCCGGCCATTATCGGGGCGACCCGTTCCGCCTACGCCAGGTCCTGCTGAACCTGGTGGGCAACGCCGTGAAGTTCACAGAGAGGGGATCGGTCACGCTGGAGGTGGAGGTGGGCATCGCCAAGGACGGCCTGGTGCCGCTGCACTTCGCCGTGCGCGACACCGGCATCGGCATCAGCGCGCCAGCCCAGGCGCAGTTGTTCCGCAAGTTCGGACAGGCGGACACCTCGATCTCCCGCCGCTTCGGCGGGTCGGGTCTGGGCTTGGCCATTTCCCAGCGGCTGGTGGCGCTCATGGGCGGCGCCATCACCCTGGACAGCACGCTGAACCAGGGCAGCACCTTCGCCTTCACCGTGCGCCTGCCGGCGGCGCGCGCCAAGGATATGCCCAAGGCGCAGGCCCTGCCCCCGATACAGGGATCGCCATCGGCCTCGCCCCTGCGCCCCAGCCGACCGCCCAAGCCCATCCGGCCCGGCCTGCCCGCCGGCAACGGCGCCCGGCTGCTGGTGGTGGACGACAACTCCATCAATCAGACGGTCGCCCGGACCATGCTGGAGAAGCTGGGCTATCGTGTCACCCTGGCCGGCGACGCCCGTACAGCCCTGGATCTTTACGAGCGCGAAACCTTCCACGCCGTGCTGATGGACATCCAGATGCCGGAGATGGACGGCGTGCAGGCCACCCAGCGCATCCGCGACATTCAGGAAGGAACGGGCCGGCCGCGCACCCCCGTCATCGCCATGACGGCCAACGCCATGGCCGGCATGCGCGAGGAATATCTGGCCGCCGGCATGGACGACTACATCGCCAAACCCTTCGCCCTACCCACCCTGGCCACCACTGTGGCGCGCTGGGTCGCGGCCGGCGGGCCGATCGAGGACAGTGTGGAAGCAGCCGTTCCCGCCACCCCCGCCGCTTCAACCTCAGTACAGGTCCCGGTATCGGCCCCGGTATCGGTTTCCCCGGTATCGGTTCCGTCGGCACCGGTGGCCGGTCCGCCCGTGCTGGACCCGGCCCCGCTGCGCCAGCTGGCGGAGCTGTTGGACACCGACACCCTGGCCGACCTGGTCATGTCATCGGTGAACGAATGCGAAGCGCGGGTGGCGGCGCTGGAGGCCCTGGCGAACACCAGCGACACCGACGCCATGGCCAGGGCCGCCCATACCCTTATCGCCACGGCGGGCGATATCGGGTTGCGCCAGATGCAGGCAACGGCCACCCGCATCCAGACCTGCGCGCGCGCCGGCAAGGCGGACGAGTGCCGGCCCGAAATCGCCGCCCTGGCGGCGGCCTTGCCCGCCAGCCTGGCCGCGGTGGCCGCCGTGCTGAAGCCGCTACTGAAGAGGAACGAAGGGTAATACCAAGCCGGCGGCGCCTTACACCTGGCGCTCACCCGCCCACCATTCGTCCGCCGTAGGCAGCGTGCCGTAGCTTTGGCGCAGGGCGTTGGACCAATGGTCGCGCACATGCTGGAAATAGCTGTCGGTCTCGGTGATGCGGCGGTGGATGCGCAGCTGCATATCGTCGCGATGGTAGACCGCAAGGTCGATGGGCATGCCGACAGACAGGTTGCTGCGCAGGGTGCTGTCCATGGAAACCAGCACCAGCTTCACCCCGTCCTGCACCGGCGTGTCGTAAGAGACGACACGATCCAGGATGGGCTTGCCGTACTTGTGCTCCCCGATCTGCAGGTAGGGCGTTTCGGGCGTCGCCTCGATGAAGTTGCCGGGCGAATAAATCTGGAACAGGCGCATGCCCCGGCCCCGGATCTGTCCCCCCAGCAGGAACGACGCGTCGAAGCCCACGCCCTGCGCCTTCATGGCCAGGCCGTCGCTGTTGTAGACGTCGCGGATGGCGGCCCCCACCAGCTGGGCGGCGCGGAACATGGACGGGACGGTGGCCAACGTTTCCGGATCGGCATCGCCGATGGAAACGCCTTCGTGCAGGCGGTTCACCACCGACTGGCTGATGGACAGGTTGCCCGCCGTCAGCAGGACCATGCAGCGCTCACCCGGGGTTTCGAACCGGTGCATCTTGCAGAAGGTGGAGATGTTGTCGACCCCCGCGTTGGTGCGGGTGTCGGAGAGCATCACCAGCCCAGCCTTCAGGAACAGGGCGACGCAATAGGTCATCTTCAGGCCTCGACATGCGGGACGCCATCCTTGACGGGCGGCTTTCTTCCTCAGGTGGGGGATAGGCACCCCGACGAACAGGGCGCCTATCCCCATGCCCCGTCATACCGCGAAACCGGCGGCTGTCACCAGGGGGTGCGCACGTTAAGTATTGGCGACGGCCCGGAAACGCAACGAATGGATCCGGCCGCAACCGGGGCCGGATCCCACCGCGTCGGCTCAGCGGACGTTGAGGTAGAAGCCGCTGATCTCCTGGCCCAGGCGCAGCATGTCGTCGATGAACTGCGTCACGTATTCGTGCAGGCCGAACTGGAAGATGTCCTCCACCCGTCCGTAGCGCAGCCGGGCATGGATCTCGCCCGCCAGGCGGTGGCACTCGCCCCGCTGGCCGCCATAGCGCACGGCCAGGGCCTCCAGCAGGTCCACCACATGGGCCAGGCAGGCCACCAGGGACCGGGGCATTTCCGGCCGCAGGATCAGCAGCTCGGCGATCAGCCAGGGCTTCAGGCGGTCATGATAGACCCAGTGATAGCTGCGCAGGGCGGAGACGGCCCGCAGGATGCTTTGCCACTGATAATAATCCAGCACCCCGCCCACGCCCTCATGGTCCGGCAGCAGGACGTGATACTTGACGTCCAGGATGCGGGCGGTGTTGTCCGCCCGTTCCAGCAGCGTGCCCAGATGGGTGAACAGGTAGCCGTCGTTGCGCAGCATGGTATTGGCATAGGTGCCGCAGAACAGCAGGGAGCGCTGCGCCACCCAATCCATCAGGCCGGGCAGGCTGTCCGCCGCCAGGCGGTCGGCCTTCAAGGCCCGGGTCTGCTGCCAGGTCTCGTTCAGCGCCTCCCACGTTTCCACTGTCAGGGCGGTGCGCACGGCGCGGCCGTTGCGCCGGGCTGTCTCGATGCAGGACACGATGCTGGACGGGTTCTCCGGGTCCAGCACCAGATAGTCCAGCACCAGGGAGGGCACGATCTCCCCATGCTTGGCGAGGTAGCCTGGCTCCGTCCCGGTGGCCACCAGGGTGGAGCGCCACTCGTTGCCCGGATTGTCCAGGGACAGCGACATGTTGGACATGCGGTTGCCCACCTGCACCAGGCGCGCGACGCTGGCCGCCCGCTCCATATAGCGGGCCAGCCAGAACAGTCCGTCTGCGGTACGGCTCAGCATTGGTCAGCGCTCCAGTACCCAGGTGTCTTTGGTGCCGCCGCCCTGGCTGGAATTCACCACCAGGGAGCCCTCGCGCAGGGCCACGCGGGTGAGCCCGCCGGGCACCACCCGGATCTCCCGCCCGTTCAGCACGAAAGGCCGCAGGTCGACATGGCGGGGGGCGATGCCCTGCTCCACGAAGGTCGGGCAGGTGGACAGCGCCAGCGTCGGCTGGGCGATGTAGTCGGCCGGCCGCGCCTTGATGCGGTCGGCGAACACCGCCCGGTCGGCGGCGGTGGATTGCGGCCCGATCAGCATGCCGTAGCCGCCGGACCCGCGCGTCTCCTTCACCACCAGTTCGTGCAGGTGCTCCAGCACGTATTTGCGGTCGTCGTCCCGTTCGCAGAGATAGGTGGGGACGTTCAACAGGATGGGTTCTTCTCCAAGATAGAAGCGGATCATTTCGGGGACGAAAGGATAGATTGCCTTGTCGTCCGCGATGCCGGTGCCGACGGCGTTGGCCAGGGTGACCCGGCCGGCGCGGTAGGCCGCGAACAGGCCAGGCACGCCCAGGGCGCTGTCGGGACGGAAGGTCAGCGGGTCCAGGTAATCGTCGTCGATGCGGCGGTACAGCACGTCCACCCGCTTCGGCCCTTGGGTGGTGCGCATGTAGACGAAGCCCTCGTCCACGAACAGGTCGCCGCCCTCCACCAGTTCCACGCCCATCTCATCGGCCAGGAACGAGTGTTCGTAATAGGCGCTGTTGTAGGACCCGGGCGTCAGCACCGCCACGGTGGGGGCATCGCGGCAGGCGGGCGGCGCCACCGACTTCAGCGTGTCCAGCAGGTCTTCCGGGTAGTGGGAGACGGGCGCCAGCTTGTGCATGCCGCAGAGGTCGGGTAACAGGCGCAGCATGGCCTCGCGGTTTTCCAGCATGTAGGAGACACCGGACGGCGTGCGGCAATTGTCTTCCAGCACATAGAAATTGTCCGCATCCAGTCGGACGATGTCGATGCCGGCCACATGGGTGTAAGCGCCGGCCGGGGGCAGGAAGCCCTGCATCTCGGGTCGGAAGCTTTCGTTCCCCAGCACCATGCGTTCCGGCACCTTGCCCGCGCGCAGGATGTGGCGTTCGCCGTAGACATCGGCCAGGAAGGCGTTCAGCGCCTTCACCCGCTGGTGCAGGCCCAGCGACAGCCTGTCCCATTCGGCCCGCGCCAGCACGCGGGGAATGATGTCGAAGGGGATCAACCGTTCCGGATCCCCACCTTCCGTGTACACCGCGAAGGTGATGCCCACACGCCGGAACAGCGTCTCCGCCTCGCGGCGCTTCAGTTCCAGTTTGTCGGACGGCATTTCGCGCAGCCATCGTTCGATGTCCGCATACGGGCCGCGCACCTCATCCGACATGCCCATTTCATTGAATGGACCGTCTGCTTTCGCCATAAACCCCTTCCCCATCGGTAGGCCCGACTGATTGGTTGAGCAAGAGCCACGCCAACTCGGCCTAGCCTAGGAACTGCCCAGGAAATATGCGTTCCGCCAAGGACGCAAAAGCATGGGCGCCCAATGCGCAGGCATCCGCCCGCCGTTCATCGCCCATAAATTGTGCAGATGCTCTTATAGCCCTGGCCTCCGCCCGATGCGGACCCCGATGCGGACCGTTGCGGCGATATGATCACAGGTTTCCTCCTCAACCGCGCGCCGGCCGCCCTGGCAAACCAAAAGGCGCGCTTATCCTTGTCTGCCTTCAATCGAACAGGCCCTGCGCCAGGTCAAGACCCGGCCAGGACAGTCAAAAGAAGTTCACTTGAGGGAACGGGGTTTCAACCGGCGGCTTCTATCGCTTAAGCCAAATCCCGGCGGCCCATTTCGTCTAGAAAGGCGCTAGCCGCGCGGCTTAGCCCGCGATCGGCATGACGCACCAAAGTGAAGGCGCGCGGGGCCAGGGCCAAGGGCACGGGATGCAGCAGCCCCACCTCGATGCTGCCGCTGGCGACGGAGGCCGACAGCGCCGCCGCGCCGCCGCCCGCCTCCACCGCCGCCCGCACCGCCTCGTTCGAAGGCAGCTCCAGCGCGATGCGCAACCGGGCGGTATCCACGCCCAAGTCCGCCAGGGCCGCCAGGAAGGCGGAGCGGGTGCCCGAGCCCTGTTCCCGCATGATCCAGGGCGTCTCGTGCAGGTCGGCCGGCGCCACCGTCTCGCGGAAGGCCCAGGGATGATGGGGGGCGACCACCACCACCAGCTGGTCCAGCGCCACCTGGTGGGCGGACAGGTCAGGGCTGTCCACCGCCCCCTCGACGAAGCCCAGGTCGGCCGTGCCGTCCAGCACGGCGGCCGCCACCTGCGCCGTGTTGCCGATGGTGAGGTCCAGGTCCACACCCGGGTGCCGGTCGCGGAAGGCCACCAGGTGGCGCGGCAGCCAATAGCTGGCGATGGTCTGGCTGGCCTGCACCCGTAACTGCCCGCGCTGCAGGCCCGACAGTTCGGCCAGCGCCCGTTCGGCCATGTCGGCCCGGGCCAGCACGGCCTTGGCCTCCGCCAGGAACAGGCGGCCGGCCTCCGTCAGGGTGATGCCGCGGCCCACGCGGTTGAACAGGGCCGTCTGGTAGCGATCCTCCAGCGCCGCGACGGCGGCGCTGGCCGCCGACTGTGCCAGGTTCAGGGCGCGTGCCGCCTGGGTCACGTGCTGGCGTTCCGCCACCGCCACGAAGATGCGCAACTGTTCCAGGGTCAAGGGTTGGGCCCGCCGTCAGGGTGCCGCCGGAAGCGGCGGCGTCGCCGCCACTGTAGCGCAGGCGAAGGGTACGCGGCATCATTGTCCGGAAGCGGGCAACCAGGCTGTCCGGAAACGGACAAGGCGCGGTTCCGGACAGCGCCCCGAGGCCTTTGTATTGAGTGATTCCAATGGCTTAAGCGGTGGTCCGCCCTTTGCTTGCGGGCGCGGCGGCCCCGCAAACGGGGTGGGGAACAGGGAAGCGACCATGCTGTACATCGCGGCAAGCCAGGCCATGCGGTCCTTGCGGCAGGTGAAGGCCGACATCGTCATCAGCCTGGCCGGGCTGGTGGTCGGGCTGACGGCCAGCCTGTTGATGGCCTTGCTGATCCGCGACCAGATGGCCTACGACACCTTCCTGCCCGACCATGCCCAGCTGTACCTGGTGGACAGCGTCCTGGCGCCAGTGGATGAGGTCCAGGATCCGGGCCCCCTGGTGCGCTGGCGCACCCCGCCCGATCTGGCCGCCACGCTGGTGGCGGAGGCGCCGGAGGTGGAGGCGGCCGCCCGCCTGCTGGACGACGCCCGCAAGATCCGGCGCGGAAGCGCGGCCTTCCGCGAGTTCGTCACCTGGGTCGATCCCTCCTTCGCCGACATCATGCGCCTGCCGGCGGTGGAAGGCGACCTGAAGGAAAGCCTGGCCGACCCGGGCGCCGTGGCCCTGACGCAGACCATGGCGCGCAAGCTGTTCGGGCCGGAATCCCCCCTGGGGAAGCGCATCGAGCTGGACGAACGCACGACGCTGCGCGTGCGCGCCGTGCTGAAGGACCTGCCGTTCCGCAGCCATATGCGGGAGGTGATGATCCTGGCGTCCTCCGCCTCGCCTTATTCGCCCTTCAGCGCGCCCCAGTCCCGTGTCGACGGGCCACGGGCGGATGACGACCAGGCGGCGGCGCGGACGACGGGCGACGTCTACACCTATGTCCGATTGCGCGACGGCGCCGACCCGGCGGCGGCGCAAGCGACCCTGGATGGGCTGGCGGCCCGGCACTGGGGGGCAGGACACCCCGGCGGGCAATCGCCGCAGCTGGTGCCCATGACCGGTCTGCAGCTACACGCCGGCCTGAACCCCGACCGGCTGAACCGCATGTACATGATCGGCGGCATCGCCCTGCTGACCCTGCTGATCCCCTGCATCAACTTCATCAACATGGCCACGGCGCGGGCCACCCGCCGCGCCGTGGAGGTGGGGGTGCGCAAGATGGGCGGCGCGCGGCGGCGCGACCTGGTGATCCAGTTCATGCTGGAAACGCTGATCCTGGTGGGCATCGCCATGGTCATCGCCCTGTCGCTGACCGAACTGGCCATCCCCCAGGTCAACCGCTTCCTGGACGCGCGGCTGTCGCTGGACGCCGCCTCGCCCGAGGTCGGAGCCATCGTCGCCGGCCTGGGCGCGGGCGTCACGCTGCTGGCGGGGTTCTACCCCGCCCTGGTGCTGGCGGCGCACCGGCCGGTGGCCATCCTGAAGGGCAACGGCCCGGGAACGGCGGCCCCGGTGGTGGACCGCACGGCCCGGGTGCGGCAGATCCTGATGATGGGGCAGTTCATGCTGCTGGTCATGCTGCTGGTGGGGGCGTCCGTCACCTATCGCCAGCAGCAGCTGCTGACCCGCGACCGCGTCTCCTATGACACCGCCGACATCCTGATCCTGGACGCCAACTGCCCGGAATCCATCCGCATCGGCCTGCAACACATCGACGGGGTGAAGGGCGTGGGCTGCACCGGCATGGAAAGCCTGGAGCGCAGCCGCCCGCTGGTGACGGCCACGCTGAACGATGGCCACGCCGTCCGCCTGAACCGCGTGGCGGCCGACCCCGGCTTCCTGCCCGTGTTCCACCTGCCGGCCCTCGCCGGGCAGCTGCCGGACCCCAAACGCCCCAGCACCGTGCGCCACAAGGTGGTGATCAACGAAACGGCCGCGCGGGCCTTGGGCAACGACATGCCGGAGGACGCCATCGGCCAGGCGCTGCACCTGCCGGGCGTGGACGGCGACGTGCAGGTGGCGGCGGTGGTGCCCGACTTCCCCATGGGGTCGCTGCAGGACAAGATCGCCCCCACCTTTTTCGTCAGCGATCCCGGCGGGTACGAGCTGATGTACGTGAAGCTGTCGCCGGGCGACCGCACCCGGACGCTGGCCGCCATCGACGCCCTGTGGCGCCGCATGGGGGAGCTGTCGCCCAGCGACCGCTATTTCTTCGATGATCACCTGAACTCGCTGACCAGCCTGATCCGGCATGAGACCCAGATGATCACCTTCTTCAGCCTGATCAACCTGGGCATGGCCTGCGCCGGCATCTACGGCCTGTCGGCCGTGACGGCGGAGCGGCGGACCAAGGAGATCGGGGTGCGCAAGGTCTACGGTGCCTCGCTGGCCGACATCCTGCGCCTGCTGTTGTGGCAGTTCGCCAAGCCGGTGCTGCTGGCCAGCGCGCTGGCCTGGCTGCCGGCCTACCTGTTCCTGCACCGCTGGCTGGCCGGCTTCGCCTATCACGTGGACATCGGCCCCTGGACCTTCCTGGGCCCCACCGCCCTGGCCCTGGCCATCGCCGCCGCCACCGTGGCCGGCCAGACCATCCTGATCGCCCGCGCCCGCCCGGTGCTGGCGCTGCGGTACGAATAGGGGCCCGCCAACAGCGCCGGCGGGCCCGTCGTCAGAGGGGCGAGGATCGCTTCACGCCCATACCGTGACGATCAGCACCAGGCTCAATCCTGCGATGAACAGGCTGGCCAGGGCGCCCAGGGCCAGGGGGGCGAAGCCCTTGGCGGCCATGCGGCCGACGTGTGTGTGCAGGCCCATGGCGGCCAGGGCCAAGGTCAGCAGGCTGGTGGTGACGCCGGGGGCCCAGTCCTTCACCACGGCGGGAACGGCGTGCAGGCTGTTCAGGGCGACCAGGGCCACGAAGCCCAGGATGAACCACGGCATGGGCATGGGCTTGCCACCCGTGCCTTCCCGCCGGCGGCGCAGGGCGCCCAGCGACAGGACCAGGGGGGCCAGCATGGCCACGCGGGTCAGCTTGGCCACCGTGCCGAACTCACCGGCCTGCTGGCCCGACTGGAAGGCGGCGGCCACCACCTGGGCGATCTCATGGATGGAGGCGCCGGCCCACAGGCCCACGGCGCGGGGCGCCAGGTGCAGGGCGGCACCCAGGGCCGGGTAGCTCAGCATGGCGATGCTGCCGAAGACGGTGACGCAGGCGACGGCGTAGGCCGCGTCCTCGTCATCCGCCTGGGTGACGGTGTTGGCCGCGACCACAGCCGACGCGCCACAGATCGAGGTACCGGCGGCGATCAGTTCCGCCAGCGGCGCCGGTACGCCCAGCCAGCGGCCCACCGTCTTGGTGAAGACGAAGGTGGCCACCAGGCTGAGGGCGATGATGGCGACGCCCGTGGGCCCCACCGCCGCCACCTGGGCCGCCGTCAACTGCAGGCCCAGAAGGGCCACGGCGATGCGCAACAGGCGCTTCAGCACGAAGGTCACCCCGGCCTGCGTCACCCTGGGCAGGCCCACCGCGCTGCGCAGCGCGATGCCCACCACCACGGCCAGGATCATGGGGCTGAACAGTCCCAGGGCCGGCACCCGGTGCAGGGCAAGGCCGGCCGCGGCCGGGATGAGGCAGTAGACCAGGCCCGGAACCAGGCGGGTGGCTGAGGACAGCGCGGGCCAGCGGACAGCGGATGCGGCGGCGGTGTGGGCGGTGTGGACCATAATGGCGGTGCCTTGATACGAAAGGGGCGCGACCCCACTGGATCGCGCCCCCCAAACATCGCCATTTCACACAAAACCATCCAACAGATTGTTCTGTTGATATCGATCTTCTTTTCAGATCAATCTGCGGCGACCTTGTGGTGGTGCCCGTGCGTCTTGCCGGCCACCTTGCCCTTGGCGGCCTTGCCCGCCACCTTCACCGTCCTGGCATGGGCATGGGCCGTCACATGCCTGCCGGCGTGACCCGAGGCCACGCGCTGGTGCGCGGCGGCGGCGTGGCCGCGCCGCTGCACCGGTGCCACGGCCACGTGCACGGTGCGGGCCCGGCCGGCATGGGCGACGCGGCCCGTGCCACGGGCGCGGGCCACCCGGGTCAGGGGGCGGCCGGCGGCCAGCGCCACCAGCTTGGGGTCGGTGTCGCGGTTGGCGAAGGCGTTGTCCAGCAGGGTCGCCATCAGCGTGTCGCGGGTCTTGGCGCTGCTGCCGCCGAACACCACGCCAAACAGGCGGCGCCCGTCATGCACGGCCGAGGACACCAGATTGGAACCGGAGGCGTTGGTGAAGCCGGTCTTCATGCCGTCCATGCCGGGGTAGCGGTACATGAGGCGGTTATGGCCGGTCAGGTGGCGTCCCTCGAAATCAAACTCACGCGTGGCGAAGTAGTGATAGTCCTGCGGGAAATCGCGATGCAGCGCCATGGCGAGGCGCGACATGTCACGCGCCGTCGTCACCTGCTCGCGATCGGGCAGGCCCGAGGCGTTGCGGAACACGGTGTTGGTCATGCCCAGCTGGTGGGCCTTGTCCGTCATCATGCGGGCGAACACCTGTTCGCTGCCGCCGGCCAGGGCTTCGCCCACCACGGTGGCGCCGTCATTGGCGGAAATGACGATCATGCCCAGGACGCAGTCCTTGACGCTGACCGTCTGCCCGACCTCCAGCCCCAGCTTGGTCGGTTCCTTGTTGGCGGCGTTGCGCGACACCGGCAACTCATCCTCCCAGTGCAGGCGCCCCTGGTGGATGGCCTCGAAGGTGAGGTAGAGCGTCATCATCTTGGTCAGCGACGCCGGATGGTTCTGCTCATCCGGGTTCACGGCGTTCAGCACCTCTCCCGTGCCGCCGTCGACCACCAGGGAGGCATAGCCCGCCTGCGCCGGGTGGACCGCCCCCAAGCCGACGGCCACCGCCCCCAGCGCCGCGACGACAGTCCCCAGCCGGCCCAGAACACGCCGCGCCACCCCAATCGCCCCCTTGAAACCCACCGTGCCGCTCCTCTCGCCCTAGGGAATGGAATACTGTCCCTAGGGGTAGAAGATTCAACGGATTCTGTCCAGGTATTGGGTGGAATAAAGATGACGCAACAAGATAAAGGGTGATTCACCCGGCTGTGGGGGCGCCAGCCGCCAGGCTACCCGGTCACCAAAACAGCAGTTTCGATCCCTGCGATTGGCGCTACCATTGGTGGCCCGCTACCCACCAGGCCGCCGCCATGCATCCGTCCCCCGTCCCCGGAACCCCCGACGCGCCCTGGCGCTACTGGCGTCCTGGGGACGGCGCGGCCGTTGAAGTGGGAACGGTGCGCGGGCGCGACGTGGCCCTGCCCGTCCATTTCCATGAGGAGGACCAGGTGACCATGGTCCTCCTCGGCGTGCGCCGCTTCGTCGTCGCCGGCGTCCCGGTCGAGGTGGCGGCGGGCCAGGCCGTGCGCATCCCCGCCGGCGTGCCCCACCTTTCCCTGCCCAGCCCGGCGGGCGTGGTGTGCACCAACCTCTACCTGCCGCCGGGCACCCCGCGGCCGCCGGCCGACATTGACGCCGGTTGGGAAACCGTGACCCGGGCGGCGGCGCTGGCGGGCCTGAGCCGTGAGGGCTATTCCCGCCGCTTCAAGCGGTTGCACGGTATGGCGCCGCAGCGGTTCCGCCTGCTGGACCGGCTGAACGCCGCCCGCGCCCTGCTGCGCCAGGGTGAAGCCATCGCTGCCGTGGCGGCCGACACGGGCTTCGCCGACCAGAGCCACCTGGGCCGCTGTTTCCGCGGCACCTTCGGTGTCACGCCGGGACGCTATCGCGCCGGCTGAGGTCACACCCGTTCTATAGCGCGGCGCGGCGCACCGTTATCGGTGGTGCCACCTTCACCCTTTTGGAAAGCCGCGCCCCATGCCATCCCTCGCCCCATCCCTCGCCACCGTGCTCTCGTGCTTGCTGGTGGTCGCCGCCGGTGTCAGCCTGGCCGTGCAGCAGGTCCTGAACGCCAATCTGCGCATGGCGCTGGGATCACCCTGGTGGGCGGGCTTCACCAGCTATCTGGTGGGGATGGCGGCCATGCTGCTGCTGGCGCTGACGATGCCCGGGCCCCGGCCGACGGCGGCGGCATTGGGCGCCACACCGGGGCCGGCCTGGGCCGGCGGCCTGTTCGGCGCCGCCTTCATCGCCACCGCCATCCTGATGATCCCGCGCTTGGGCGCCGCCACCGTCCTGGCCTTGATCGTGGTGGGGCAGATGCTGTGCGGCCTGGTCATCGACCATATCGGCGCCTTGGGAGTGACCCCGCACCCCGCCGGCGTCGCCCGGCTGCTGGGCGCGGCGCTGCTGATCCTGGGCGTCGTCCTGGTACGCCGATAGCGACCTGCCGGTGCCGCCGATGCATGATATCGGAAACCCCGATTTTACCGCCCTGTCCCCGCCTTCTAGTTTAGGGGCGCCATGGTTCGGAGGCCGGCGGGAAAAGCCCACCCCGGACATGCCAGGAGGATAACGGACCGGCGCCCGCGCCCGTCCCCAGGGAGGGTATTTGACGTGGCTTCCAAAAGTCGGACGGCCGGCCCGGCGCAGGGGCTGGCGCTGCTGCTGCCCAGCACGATGTCGGTGATGGGTGTCGTCGTGCTAGCACCGGTGCTGCCGCAAATGCTGGCGCATTTCAAGGACATGCCCCAGGCCGATTACTGGGTGCCCATGATCCTGACGACACCGGCGCTGTGCGTGGCCCTGTTCTCCGCGCCCGCCGGTTGGCTGGCCGACCGCTTTGGCCGCCGCCGGCTGCTGATGCTGTCCATGCTGCTGTACGCCGTCTGTGGCGTCGCCCCGCTGGTCCTTGATGATTTCCGGGCCATCCTGGCCAGCCGCGTGGTGGTGGGGGTGACGGAGGCAGCCGTCATGACCCTGACCACCACCTTGATCGGCGACTACTTCAGGGGGCACCAGCGGGAGAAATGGCTGGCGCTGCAGACCGCCGTCGCCTCCATCTCCGCCGTGGCGCTGTTCGTCATCGGCGGCGCGCTGGGCGCCATCAGCTGGCGGGCCCCTTTCGCCGTTTATGCCAGCAGCCTGCTGCTGCTGGCCGGCATCCGCTTCTTCACCTGGGAGCCGGAGGAGACCGAGGACGTCCTTCACCATCCCGAGGCGCACCGGACCGTGGCCCTGCCCTGGGCGCGCCTGGGCGGCATCTGCGCCATTACCGCCTTCGCCGCCGTGCTGTTCTATACCGTGCAGGTGGACCTGTCCCTGGCGCTCACCGGCCGGGGCGTCACCGACCCCGCCGCCATCGGCGGAATGACGGCGGCGGCCAGCCTGGCGGTGCCGGTGGGCACCATCGCCTTCCAACGCCTGTCCGGCCTGCCGGTGGCCATGCTGTTGCTGATGGCCTTCGCCCTCTGCGGCGCGGGCTTCAGCGGCATGGCGCTGGCGACCGGCCATGGATGGCTGCTGGCCTCCGTGGCGCTGGCCCAGTTCGGCTGCGGCCTCATCCTGCCCACCCTGCTGACCTGGGCCCTGCGCGGCCTGGCGTTCGAGATCCGCGGCCGGGCCACCGGCCTGTGGCAAGCGTCCTTCTTCGTTGGGCAGTTCCTGAGCGCCTTCGTGGTCACCACCCTGTCCCATCGTTTCGGCGACATCTTCAGCGCTTTCCTGGGCCTGGCCATCGCCAGCGGCATCGCCGCCGCGCTGGCGCTGGGCGGTCTGGCGCTCATGGGCAACCGCGCCCAGGAGACAATCGCGCCCGGGGTGCGCTGACGGTCCGGTCTTCCTTACTCATGCGTCCAGCAGGTCAGCCACCGCCTCACCGATGGCCAGCGAGGAGGTCAGCCCCGGGCTTTCGATGCCGAACAGGGCCACCAGGCCCGGCAGGCCGTGGGCCGGCTGCCCGTCCAGGCGGAAGTCGGGCTGCGCCTCGCCGGGCCCATGGATCTTGGGCCGCACGCCGGCGTAATCCGGCACCAGGGCGCCGTCGGGCAGGCCCGGCCAGAACCGGCGGATGTAGCGGTAGAAGCCGTCGGCACGGCCGGGATCCACGCGATAGTCCGGCGCCTCGACATATTCCAGGTCGGGGCCGAAGCGCGCCTGCCCGCCCAGGTCGCGGCGATAGTGCACGCCCAAGGCGCCGGGAATGGGGGGTGGATAGACCAAGCGCTTGAACGGCGCCCGGCCATTGAGGGCGAAGTAGCTACCCTTGCCGTAGTGCGCCCGGGGGATCAGGTCGGCCGGGAAGCCCTCGATACGGGCCGCCACATCCTGGGCCGACAGGCCCGGCGCGGTCACCAGCAGACGGGTGGTGACGGTGGTGGGATCGCGCCCGCCGGTGCGCACGGCATAGCCGCCGCCCCCCAGGGGGGTGGCACCCAGCACCGGCGTGCCGGTGACCACGGCGCCATCCCGCCCCTCGATCTCTCCCCGCAGCGCCACCATGTAGCCATGGCTGTCGAAGATGCCGCTCTCGGGCGAGATCAGGGCGGCCACGGCGCGCAGGTCCGGCTCCAGCGCGTGCACCTCGGCCGCGCTCAACCAGCGCATGCCTTCCACGTCGTTGATCCGGGCCTGGTTCAGGATGCCCTCCAGCCGGGGCACCTCCGCCTCTTCCGTCGCCACCACCAGCTTGCCACACTTGTCGTAGGTGACGCCGTGGGCATCCAGGAAGGGGTACAGCATCCGCCGCCCGGCAACGCAGAACCGCGCCCGCAGGGATCCGGTGGGATAGTAGAGGCCGCCGTGCGCCACCTCGGAATTACGGGAGGACACGCCTTGGCCGATGGCGTCCTCCGCCTCCAGCACCGCGACGGTCAGGCCGCGCAGGGCCAGGGCGCGGCCGCAGGCCAAACCCACGGCCCCCGCCCCCACAATGATCGCGTCGAAATCCGTATCCGCGCCGGCCATGCCTTGCTCCCGTCCTATCCGCGGTCAAATCTGCCCGGACGGTGCCGCGTCGCGCAATGCCGCAGGCATAAACACTATTTCAAACCTTTAAGATAATTGTCGGCCAAGGGACGGGGGCGTATTACCTTGGGGATGTTCGTTTACCTGCCGGAAATATCCGCAGGCCATAATGGATGCCGTTGGCGCATGGGCTATGGGGTTGGAAGCATGGGGTTGAGCACGGCTTGCCACGGCGGTCTTCGGGGCAGGGCATGACACCGGCGGAAGAGGATCGTGCCCGCACGCTGACCGACTTGGTGGACCGACTGTCCCCCGAGGCCGCGCGCAAACTGTTCGAAGAGGTCGACTCCAGCCCGGACCAAAGCCGGACCATGGTGCGCCGCGCCCTGATCCACAAGCTGAACGCCCAGCGCCAGGCCCACGCCCGGCGCCAGTTCACCCAGCTGTTCGAACCTTTCCTGACCAGCGACCCCTGGCTGCTTCGCGAAGAGTTCCACTGTCCCGGCAGCATCCACCCGCTGGACGTGGGCGGCCTGTGGTCCGCCCTGGCCGCCAAGCCGCTGGCGCCGCTGAGCCGCTCGGTGGATGAGATCCTGTCGGCCCTGGCCCAGGAACAGCCGCTGTTCGTGGTGCTGCGCACGCCCAAGGCCCTGGCCCTGCGCGAGGAATTGCGCGTGGCCGCCGCCGCGCGGCTGTCACAGACCCTGCAGGACAAGGCCGCCACCAAGGATTTGCTGGAGGCGATGAACGCCTGGCGCCGGACGGAGGCGACGCGCAAGAACCTTGGGGTGGTGCCCCGCCCGCTGGTGCTGGCCGACCTGTCGCTGCTGTACATGCTGCTGGAGAACGGCGGTCCCTATTCCCGCCTGGTCATGGGCCTGAACGGCAATGACGACAATGGCGGGGCCGACGGGGCGGCGGCCGTGCTGTCCTTCCAGGCGCCGGGGGTGCCCGCGCCCCAGGCCAGCCAGCTGACCCTGCTGATGCCCCTGGTGCTGCTGAACCGTCACCGCGCCTACCGGCAGATGAGCGGCTATCTGGTGCAGGGCCCCCCCGACTGGCAGCCGGTGCTGCTGTCGGCCCTGGTGCGCCATCTGGCCCGCACCTGCCAGGTCCTGGCTGACGAACTGGGCGCCCTGGCCGGCGCCGGCGAGGTGGCCCGCCGTCCCCTGGTCGTCGCCTCAGAACGGCGCGAGTTGCTGGAGCGGGAGCTGGTCTACCTGGACGACCTGTTGACCCTGTTCGACGAATTCGACCTGCTGCGCGATGGCCGTGAGGCCAGCCTGGCCCACAGCACCCTGGACACCATGATCAAGAAGGTGGAAGGCGCGCTGTACCCCTACCTGTCCACGCGCGTGTCGGTCACGGCCCATGCCAAAGGCCGGATGGCGCTGGACCATGCCGCGCTGGCCTGGGCGCTGGGCTACACCATGCGCTGGCGCAACACCCTGACGCGCAGCCTGCACTGGGGCACCCGCTACAGCGACTTCCGCGAGCGGCTGGTGGAGGATCTGACGGACGCCTACCGCGCCGCCTTCTCCCGCACCGAGGCGGGCGACAGCCGCGAGCGGCTGGGCCAGGCCGTGCGCGCGGCGGAGCTGTCGCAGGCCGTCGGCGCCGATTTGCGCGAAAGCATGACCCTGCTGGACCAGGGGCTGGTGCAGACGGCAACCGACCGCCTGCGCGACGCCACGCCCATGACCGGCGCCGAGATGGCCCTGATCACCACCCTACTGGTCAAGGCGCAGAACGAGCTGCGCCGGACCAAGCACTGGCGCGATGCCAACCTGGTGAACTTCGTCACCCTGGCCGAGGGGCGCGGGCTGAAAGGTTGACGCCTACGCCCGCGCCAGCCGCCGCGCGCGCTGCTTCAGATCGCCCACCATGGACGCCAGGGTCAGGCCCAGGCCGCCGGCCAGGACGTACCAGGCGGGGCGGATGCCGGCGTCCCAATCGAAGCTGAGGTTGGCTTCCAGCACCAGATCCGGGGGCAGATGACGCACGGCCCAGAAGCCCAACGCCTCCGCCCCCGCCGTGCCGAGGGCCGTCAGGACGCTTAGCCCCAGCAGCACGGGTACCGAGCGCGCCCGACCATCCGGCAGCACGCGGTTCAGCAGGCGGTAGGCCAGCAGCCAGGCCAGCCAGCCGGCCATCAGGGTGGGCACCGTCACGTCGGCCTTTTCCTGCAGGAAATAATGGACCAGGCCCAGGATGGCGATGGGATAGACCAGGGCGTGCAACCGGCGCCAGCGCGGCCCCCCCAGCCGCTTGATCATCCCATCGGTGGAGGTGACGCCCAGCGCCACCAAGCCCAGCAGCGCCACGAAGCCGATGGTGAGGTAGACGCGGCGCGCGATCTCGGACGCGATGTGCAAAAGGTCCAGCGACTGGTCGGCGGCGTAGCCGCCCAGGTGGACCACGGCGTAGAGGCAGGCGGCCACGCCGATGCGCCGCCGCACGGTCATCAGCGCCGGCCAGCGGGCGATGCGCGCCAGCGGGGTCACCAGCAGCGACAGTAGCAGGAAGCGGAAGGTCCACACGCCCACCTCATGGATGAAGGCGTTGTAGGGCCGGGGGCCCAGCTGCCCCATGATGGCGTCATAGGCGACGAGGGCCATGGGCAGGCAGAGACCCGCCAGCACCAGGGTCATCAGCCAGGAATAGCGGCCGGCCCTGTCCTGCCACAGGCGCCAGTTCATGCCCAGCTCCCGGGGAAGCCGCTGCAGTATGCAATACTGTTTGCAAAACTGACAGCAAAAGCGTCGGACATCTCTGTTGCATAACGCATTATCTTCGCCTTTTCAGAGGGATGGAGCCGACGCGCCACCCTCAGTTAATTCCTTATTTACCGTACCGCGCGCGGCTATCCGCCGCATCTGGCCCGGTCCTTGCTTTAACCAGTCCCCAAAAGGGCTGCAAGCCCATCGGAACCGAGGACCTTTCATGACCCGCCTGTTGACAGCCCTGATCCTGGGCTGCTTGGCATGGGCCGCCGCCATCGCGCCGGCCCGCGCCGCCACCGCCAGGAACACCATCGGCCTGAAGGCCGCCGTCGTCACCGCCTGCACCGTGGATGTCACCGACCTGGGCGTCGCCCTGGATGTGGTGGGCGGGGAGACCAAGCGCCAGGTAGGCAGCGTGGTTGAAAACTGCAACGATGCCAAGGGCTACACCATCACGGTCAACTCCGCCAACAATGGCAAGCTGCAGTCGGGAAAGAACACGGTCACCTTCACCACCCTCTATGACGGCACCAGCGGCAACGGCAGCGGCAGCGTCTCGGTCACCCGGTCCAAGGCCACCTTCGCCAAGACGGCCGCCCTGGCCGTGACCATCGCCGGCAACGCCAAGACCATCGCCGGCCACTACACCGACACCCTGACGGTGACCATCAAGGCGAAGTAAGGCGGCGGGCCCTGACCGCCCGTCTGCACAAAATCTGCACAAAAGACGCTGAATATCTGCTGACCGGCGCCCGCAGGGCTGCACGGTCGCGTCGCATAACGGCGGCATGACATCCGCCGGAACCCCACCCCTGACTCCCACGCCTGTCCCCCTGCCGCCGTGCGTCCTGCGCGACGGATGGTGGCTGGCGGCGAACCCGCGCCCGGGTTCCTGGGGCCCGACGGCCGTCATCCTGCCCTTCAAGACCAGGAAGACCCCGGCCCCATGACCGACACCATCCCCGTCACGACCGCCGGTGCTGCGCCTGGCGGCGACGCCCCCGGCTTGCCTGTCGCCGGCTTGGCGACGCTGGCGAGCCATTTGTTTCATGACGCGCCGCTGGGCATTGCCCCGCCGGTCTTCCTGACCCGCCACGCCGATTGGCGCAGCTGGACCGTACGCGATCAGGGCTTGCGGGACTATCTGGCCGCCCATCCAGATGGTATCGATCAGACGAGCCAACCATGATGGGCATCATGCACCGCATCCTTGTCGTCGATGACGATCCCCACATCCGTGACGTCCTATGCTTCGCCCTGGAGAAGGCGGGCATGGCGGCGGAGTGGGCGGGCAACGGCGTGGACGCCCTGGACTTGGCCACCCGCAACCCGCCCAGCCTGGTGGTGCTGGACGTGGGCATGCCGGAGATGGACGGGCTGGAGGTCTGCCGCCGCCTGCGGCGCGCCTCCGACGTGCCCATCCTGTTCCTGTCCGCCCGGGATGAGGAGATCGACCGCGTGCTGGGGCTGGAGATGGGCGGCGACGATTACGTCACCAAGCCGTTCAGCCCGCGTGAACTGGTGGCCCGCGTCAATGTCATCCTGCGTCGCGCCCGGGGCGCGACCGTGGTGGCAACGCCGCAGGAGGACGCCCCGCCCCTGACGCCCTGCCCCATAGTCAGGGGCGCCCTGATGCTGGACAGCGCCGGCCACCGGGCCACTATGGCCGGCCGTGAGCTCGGCCTGACGGCCCGCGAATTCATGATCGTGAAGACCCTGGCCGGCCGGCCGGCGGTGGTGTTCAGCCGCAACCAGCTGATGGACGCGGCCTATCCCGACAACATCCACGTCTCCGACCGCACCATCGACAGCCATGTGCGCAACATCCGCGCCAAGTTCCAGGCGGCGGGCTGCGAGGACGCGGTGGAGACGGTGCACGGGGTGGGCTTCCGCCTGGGCCCCTGCACCACGGGCACGGCGCCGTGACACCCCTGCGCGTCCGCGCCAAATGGCGCCCATCGCTGGGCATGATCGTGGTGGCGGTGCTGCTGGCGGTCGCGGCATTGCCCCTGGCCGGCCTGTTCTTCTTCCGCCTTTATGAGAACCAGCTGGTCCGTCAGACGGAGGCGGAGCTGATCGCCCAGGCCAGCGTGCTGGCCGCCGCCTACGCCGACGCGGTGGAGCGGCTGGACCCACCGCCGGCCCTGTCGCCCACCCCCCTCACATCCCTGACACCAGAGGAGCGCTTCCACCCCATCGAGCCGGCGCTGGACCTGACCAGTGATGATGTGCTGGGCGCCCGGCCGGCGGCCGTGCCGGCCACCGCCGCCGTGGACCCGGCCCTGCAGGCCATCGGCGCCCAAATCTACGCCATCGCCTGGCGGGCGCAGGACCAGACGTTGGCCGGCGTGCGCGTGCTGGATTTCAACGGCACCATCCTGGCCGGGGCGGAGGAGGTAGGCCTGTCCCTGGCCGGCGTGCCGGAGGTGGCGGGCGCCCTGGCCGGCCAATACCACGCGGCCCTGCGCGTCCGCCGGTCGCAGCATGAACCGCCGCCGCTCTATTCCATCAGCCGGGGGACGGGGGTGCGGGTGTTCGTGGCCCTGCCCGTCATCGCCCATACCCAAGACGGCGACCGGGTGGCCGGCGTCATCTACGCCTCGCGCACACCCAACAACATCTTCCGCCACCTGTATGGAGAACGGCGCAAGGTGGCCCTGGCCGGCGGCTGCATTCTGGCCGTCATCCTGATCATCGCCTTCGTTTTTTCCCGCACCATCACCCGCCCCATCCACCAACTGGTGCGCCAGACGCGGGAACTGGGCACCCGCGGCCTGGATGAGGGGCCGGCCGACGCGCCACACTACGGCACCCGGGAAATCGCCCTGCTGTCGCAAAGCTTCCACGACATGGCGCAGCGCCTGTCCGACCGATCGCGCTACATCACCACCTTCGCCGCCCATGTCAGCCACGAGCTGAAGTCGCCCCTGACTGGCATCCAGGGAGCGGCGGAGCTGCTGCACGACGATTTGGAGGGGGAAGAGGCCATGGATGCCAGCCAGCGCCGGCGCTTCCTGGGCAACATCCTGGCCGACACCCGCCGCCTGACGGCCCTGGTGCAGCGGCTGCGCGACCTGGCCCAGGCGGACAACCCGGTGCGCGGTGGTCGCACCAGCCTGGCCGCCGTCTGGCCCGAGTTGGCGGCCCAGTTCCCCCGCCTGGCGCTGACCGTCAGCGGTGAGGACGCCGCCGTCGCCATGTCGGCGGAGAACGTGATGATCCTGTTCGGCCACCTGGCGGACAACGCCGGCCGCCACGGCGCTACCGCGCTGGACATCGCCGTGGCCTTCCGCGACTGGGCGGTGGTGGTCACCGTGGCCGACAACGGCCACGGCATCTCCCCCGCCAACCGCGACCGGGTGTTCGACGCCTTCTTCACCACCCGGCGGGACAGCGGCGGCACCGGCATGGGCCTGCACATCGTGCAGTCGCTGCTGCGCTCGCACGGTGGCGACATCCGCCTGGGCGATGCGCCGGAAAGTGGCGGGGCGGTGTTTGAGGTGACCCTGCCCCGGGCCTGACACCGGGCGCGTCCGCCAGACGCCCGCACGTTATTTCCGGCCGCCCAGCGCCGCCGCCGTATCGGCCACCAGCGCCACCACCAGGGCGATCGCGCCGCAGAGGAAGATCAGGGCGTAATCCTGGCCGCTGTGGTTGAACAGGTAGGAATAGCCGTAGCCGGCCAGCGCCTGGAACAGGGCGAAGGCGGTCGTGGCGCGGCTCCACGCCGCCTGCTGCTGCTTGTGACTGTGCGGCAGCAGTTCGCGGATTCGGCCCAGCACCAGGGGCACGATGCCGGCGGTGAAAATGCCCAGCACGACGGTGGCGGCGGCGATGGCGGCGGGATGGCCGCTGACCGCCAGCAGGGCCACCGCCCCCGCCTGCAGGACCAGGGACAGACGATAGGCCAGCCCCGCACCCAGGCGGTCGGCCATGGGGCCGCTGACCAGGGGGCCGGCGATCGCGGCGATACCATACAGCACCCAGTAGAACGCGCCGACGTCCGCCCCCCGGCCCAGGCCGCGCGCGACATAATCGACCAGCAGCACCATGACCGGCACCAGGCCCAGGGCGTTCAGGGCGTATTCGGCGTAGAGCACGCGCAGGATACCGCCGGTGCGCCCACCCTCCGCCTCACCCGCTGTCGCGATGGGGGCCGGCAGGTCCCTCGCCGGCCAGCCGAACCAGCTGAGCACCGTCAACAGCAGCGACAGGCCGCCCAGGCCCACCCAGGTCTGCACCAGGCCCAGGCGCAGCAACGCCGGCACCACGGTGCCCGACGCGGCGATGCCCAGCCCCAGGCCGACGAAGATGATGCCGCTGACCAAGCCGCGCCTGGCCGGCGGGATGTGCGGCAGGATGGATGTGGCCACCAGCACCATGATGGCACCGCCGGCCAGTCCGGACAGGAAGCGCCAGACGAAGAACCAGGCGAGCGACACGGGGAAGGCGCAGGCGAAGAACGCGACGGTGACCGCCAGCATCATCAGGCGCAGGACCCAGCGGCTGGTCAGGCCCGCAGCCAGGGGCCGGCCCAGCAGCGCGCCCGCCAGGTAGCCGGCAAAGTTGGCCGCCCCCAGGGTAACCACGTCGCCGGCCGCGAACCAGTGGGCGGCGATCAGCGGCGGGATCAGGGGCGTGTAGGCGAAGCGCGCCAGGCCGACGGCGACCAGGCTGCCGCTGAGCCCGGCGATGGCGGCCATCCAGGACGCGGCGGACAAGCCGGGGGCGTTCCGGGGGACGGCGCCGTCCCCGGTGGTGAAGGTGGACATGGAATGAACCGCCTATGCTGCGGCCGGCCGCGGACGGCCCGGCGCTATTTGATGGTGGGTGTGTTGGTCGAGGTCTGGCCGAACAGGATCTTCTTCCCCTCCTCCGTCACCGTGGGACGGGTGCGCAGGGGCTCCCCCTTGGCATAGGCGCGGACGGTGGCGGGACGGGCGGCCACGGCCTCGAACCAGCGCTTCAGGTCGGGGAAGTCGTCCAGGTTCTGCTGCTGGCGCTGCCACGGCACGATCCAGGGGTAGATCGCCATGTCGGCGATGGAATAGTCGTCACCGGCCACGAAAGGGCGGCCCGCCAGGCGGCGGTTCAGCACGCCGTACAGGCGGTTGGTCTCATTGACATAGCGGGTCATGGCATAGGGGATGCGTTCCGGCGCGTACTGCACAAAGTGATGGTTCTGCCCGGCCATAGGCCCCAGGCCGCCCATCTGCCAGAACAGCCATTCCATCACCGTCTTGCGGCCGCGCACGTCGGCAGGGATGAAGCGGCCGGTCTTTTCCGCCAGGTACAGCAGGATGGCGCCGCTTTCGAACACGGTAATGGCATCGCCCCCGTCAGCCGGCGCGGTATCGATGATGGCCGGCATGCGGTTGTTGGGGGAGAACGCCAGGAAGTCCGGCTTGAACTGGTCGCCGGCGCTGATGTCCACCGGGTGGATGGTGTAGTCCAGCCCCGCCTCTTCCAGGAACAGGGTGATCTTGTGGCCATTGGGGGTGGGCCAGTAGTACAGCTCGATCATCGAATACCTCACGGGATGGGCGGGGGCTCGCAGGGGTCCAGCAGGGCCAGGGCCGGGCGGGCCATGCTCTCAAGCTGGTCACGGTCGGCATGCAGGCGCGCCATGACGCGCATGGCCACCACCACGCTCAGGAACAGCTGGGACAAGTCTTCCGCCGGCTGGGCGGGGGATATGGTGCCGTCGGCCTGGCCCGCACGCAGGTGGCGCAGGAAAAAGGCGCGGATTTCACCCAGGCCGCCGGCCACCTCCTCGCGGATGTCCGGGTCCTGGGCCGTCACGTCCAGCGCGGCGTTGATCAGCATGCAGCCCCGCCGCTGCGGATCACCCAAGGAGCGTTCGACGACATCGGCCAGGTAGCCGGACACCGCCTGGCGTGGCGGCAACCGGTCCAGCCGGGCGATGCGCTGGCTCAGCGTCCCGCTCAGATACTGGTCCAGCGCCTTCATGAACAGGCCGCGCTTGTCGCCGAAGGCGTTGTAGAAGCTGGCCGTGGTCAGCCCCATGCGCGCTGCCAGATCCCGGGTGCTGGCGGCGCCATAGCCCTGGGACCAGAACCCATCGACGGCGGCCTGCAGCGCCACCCCCTCATCAAACTCGCGCGGCCGCGCCATGGCGGTCCCTCCTCAAATCCGGAAAGAACCGCCGTACGCCCATGCGGGGCGGTTCTGTATCGCTCGCTCCAGTTAAATTAGAGCACCCGATACAGAACACAAGCCCCATCGCGCGAAAATCAGTGTGCCGTGAGATGAAAGACGGCAAGGCAGCGCGCCCCGGCCCGCTCAGCAAAACTCGCGCAATAGATGCGTTTGAAAACAAATTTATATTAATAGTTGATATTCTAGTCGAAAATTCTATGATCGAATCCCGACGGCTTCGCCACTCCCAGACAATCGAGGAAGGCGCGATTATGGCTCAAGGCTCACCCCCGTCCGCTCTTTCGGAAGATGAAAAAGCCAAGTTCTTGGCCTGGCCCCCACCGGTCACGGACCGGACCTTCGAACTGGGTCTGGTGTTGGGTGGCACGGTATCCGCTGGCGCTTACACCGCCGGCGCCCTGGATTTCCTGATCCAGGCGCTGGATCACTGGCATGGGCAGAACCCACCGCACAAGGTGCTGCTGCGCCTCGCGGCGGGCACCTCCGGCGGTGCCGTCTGCGCCGCCGTCCTGGGGGTGTCGCTCAACAAATCCATTACGCCTGTTCGCCAAAGCCAGGCCGAATTGAACGTCGAAGGCAACGATGCCCGCAATGCGCTGAAAGACGCATTGAAGGACAATCCGTTCTGGCAGCTATGGGTCGAAAGTCTGGATCTGAATCCCATGCTGGATACGGACGATCTAGACCAGGATCAGCCCGCAAGGGCGCTGCTGAACGACACCCCCATCAAGCACGCGATGACAGCGGTCCTGCAGCGCACGATCACCCCTGGCACTCTATCCCGGCCTTGGGTCGCCAACCCCTTCCGGGTGGCAACGACGGTCTGCAATCTGCGGGGCGTGCCCTACACAGTGGCCGGCGCGCCCATCATCGGCCCCTACAGCGGCAACGCCTTCGTCGAACATGACGATTATGCCTGGTTCGCCTTGAGCGATCCCAACCGCCCCGCGCCCCAAGACTTGCGCCCCAACGAATTCCACCTTCCCCGGCCCCCCGCCGAGCAGAATGGCAGTTCCTACGACATCCTGGGCCGGTTCGCCCGCGCCTCCGGCGCCATGCCGGTGGGGCTGCCGTCACAGGAACTGAGCAGGCCGGCCATCCATTATCTCTACCGGCCCTATACCCGCGTTAATGACTACGGCGTACCCGGCATCGGTTGGCCTAAACCGGACTGGTCGGAACTGCCCGAAGTGCTGGCCGGCGGTGATTACACATTCACCGGCGTCGACGGCGGGACCATGAACAACGACCCCGTCAAGATCGCCCATGACGCACTGGCGGGTGTCGGGCAACACAACCCCCGGCCCCCCGGCCAAGCCAACCGCGCGCTGCTGCTGATCGATCCCCTGGTCGACAAACCCACCCATATCGAGGCAGTCGACGGCAGCTTGGTGGCCACGGTCAAAGCGGTGATCAATACCTTCGTCCATGGCAGCCGCTATCTGACGGCAGACCTGGATCTGTTCCAGGATCGGGACGTGTTCAGCCGCTTCCAGCTTGTCCCCAACCGCCTCGCCGAAAACGGACTGCCCATTCCCGGCGACAAAGCGCCCCTGGACAAGGACAAGAACGCTCCCGTCGGCGAGGCCGCCTTAGCGGGAACCGACCTGTTCGCCATGGCGGGTTGGTACGCGCGACCCTTGCGCGTGCACGATTACCTGCTGGGCCGCTTCAACATGGCGACCTACCTCCGCACCGAAATGATCTTGCGGGCGAGCAATCCGGTGTTCGACGGTTGGTTTCCCGACCGACTGGATCTGCTCAAGGATTACGGGCTCACCGAACGCGGCACCCCCTTTCCCGGGGAGGTGCAAGCGGGCACCGACCGCGCGGTCTTCTTCCTGCCCATCATTCCCGTTCCGGAAGGGAGCTTTGGGGTTCAGCCGCCCGAATGGCCGACCGACGCGCTGGACACCGAAGATTTGGAGGCCTTGAGCGACCGCATCGATCAACGCGTGGAAGTGCTGCTGAAGAAGGTGCGGGCAGACAGTCTGCCGGGCTTCGGTCCCTGGCTGTTGTCGCTGGTGGCCAGCGGCGGCATCGCCTCAGCCCTCACCGACCGCATTATGGACGACCTGAAGAAGACACTGGCAGACCGCGGACTGATGTCCACGCCGCCGGAAAATCCACCGGATGTCCCCGGCCCCTGACCCGCCTCACGCCCCCCACACGTCGCGCGCGAAGCGCAGGACGTTGCCGCCCAGGATTTTATCGATGCGGGCTGCCTTGTGGCCGCGCTTGGACAACAGGTCGGCCAGGTGGGCGAACTGGCCCGGGCCGCGCAGGTCGACCACGAAGGGGTAGGTGTCCTCGGACTCGCCGGTGGCGCTGATGCCGGCGGCACGGCGCCGCTGGATCTCCTCGCGTAACACGGCGCGGTAGCGGTCCAGGTCGTCGATGCCGGTGACGTCGCCGTCGGTGCCGATGGCCACGTGGTCCTCGCCGCAGACGTCCAAGGCGTGCTCGATATGGCGCACCACGTCCTCGGCCTTGGCGTGGCCGTCCGGCGTCAGGAAGGGCATGAAATAGATGCCGACCACGCCGCCGCCCTGGGCCACGCCGCGCAGCTCCGCATCCGTCTTGTTGCGCGGCAGGTCGCACACGGCACGGCAGCCGGTGTGGCTGATGGTGATGGGGCCCTTGGCCACGGCCAGGGCGTCCAGGCAGGTCTTCTCGCCACTATGCGACAGATCGACCATGACCCGGGCGGCCTGCAGCCGCTCCACCGCCTGTCGGCCAAAGTCGGTCAGCCCGGTGTTGGGCGCCATGGAACCGGCGCCCAGCGGGTTGGCGGGGTTGTAGGTCAGCTGGATGATGCGCACGCCGAGATCGGCGAACAGCTCCACCCGGTCCAGATCGCCACCCAGCTGCACCGCGTTCTGGAAGCCGTAGATGACGCCCAGCTGGCCCTGGGCCTGCGCCGCGACGATGTCGGCGGCGGTGTGGACCTTGCACAGCGCGCCGGGATGCTGGCGGATAAGCCGGTCCCAACGGCCAATGTCACGCACCGTGAACTCGAACGGGTCCATGGGGCCGGAGACATACCCTAGGGTCAGGTTCACGGCCGTCAGGCCGGACTGGCGCACATCGGCCAAGGCGCGGGCGTCCACCTTGGCCTGCGGCGTGTCCGGCAGCCGGGCCGCCGCCGACTGCGGATCCAGCGCGGCATCCACCTCGATGTTGGGGTTGGAGAAACCGCCCAGAAAATTGATGACAGGCGCACGCAAGGAGGTCTCCGCGACAGGCTTGCCGGCAGGGGGGCCAGCGGAGGCGTCGGGGGCGCGACTGCGCGCCAGTACCGGGCCGGCGGCCAACCCGCCGCCCAAGCTCGCCATTGCACCCGCCAGCACGGCGCGGCGATCCATCATTGTCATCCGGTCCCCATTTCCCGTCAGGCGCCCGCCCTGCCGCCGGGTCGCCACCCTCACGATTGCGCAAAGCCTGGGAAAAAGGAAGGACGACGTGGCCCCTTCCACAGCACGCCATCCCGCCGCCCGGCCACCGTTTGTCATCCGCGCCAGACTGTGCCTTGATGACGGGCGCCGCCTGCGGCCACTGGAGGGGAAGTGCACGGATGTCCAAACCGGGCTTGCGGGTCCTGATCATCGGCGGCTACGGCACCTTCGGCGGCCGAATCGCCACCCTGCTGGCGGATGAGCCGGGCCTGACCCTGGTCATTGCCGGCCGGTCGGCGGGCAAGGCCGCCACCTTTTGCGCGGCCCTGGCGCGGGCACGCGGCGCCACCCGGCTGTCGGCCCTGGCCTTCGACCGCGACGGTGACCTGACGCCCCAACTGTCGGCCGCCGCGCCCGACCTGGTGATCGATGCCACCGGCCCCTTCCAGGTCTATGGCGACGCGCCCTACCGCGTGGTGCAGGCCTGCCTGGACCTGGGCCTGCCCTATCTGGACCTGGCGGACGGCGCCGACTTCGTCATGGGCATCCAGGCCTTTGACGGGGCCGCCCGCGCGCGCGGCGTTCCCGTGCTGTCGGGGGTCAGCAGCTTCCCCGTGCTGACGGCGGCGGCCGTGCGCCACCTGACGCCGGGCTGGACAGCGGTAACGGGCATCACGGCGGGCGTCGCCCCCTCCCCCTACGCCGTGGTGGGCGCCAACGTGCTGCGCGCCATCGCCAGCTATGCCGGCCGGCCCGTGCCCCTGATGCGCGACGGCGCCTGGACCCAGGGCCAGGCCATGACGGAGGTGCGGCGCCGCACCATCGCCCCGCCGGGCGTCCTGCCCCTGCGCAACACCCGCTTCGCCCTGGTGGAGGTGCCAGACCTGCGGGTGCTGCCGCCCCTGTGGCCGGAGATGCGCGACATCTGGGTGGGGGCGGGCACGCGGCCGGAAAGCGTGCACCGGGTCATGACCACGCTGGCCTGGCTGGTGCGCCTGAAGGTGCTGCCCAGCCTGCTGCCCCTAGCGCCCTTGTTCCACTGGGGCGCCGGCATCCTCCGCTGGGGGGAACATCGCGGCGGCATGGTCGTCGAGGTCACGGGACGCGACGCTGAGGGCCGTCCGGCCACCCGGTCCTGGCACATGGTGGCGGAGGGGGATGACGGCCCCTACATCCCCGCCATGCCGGCCGCCGCCCTGGTGCGCCGCTGGCTGGCGGGATTGCCCCCGCCCGCCGGCGCCCGCGCCGCCGTCACCGACCTGGAATTGGCGGACTATCAACCCCTGTTCGCCCCCCGCGACATCCACACCGGCGTGCGCGATACGCCCGGGCCGGAGACGCCCCTGTTCGCCCAGGTGATGGGCACTGAGGCCTGGGACCGGCAGCCCGCCGCCTGGCGCGCCCTTCATACCCTGCCCACCGATGGGCCCGGTATATGGCGCGGCTGTGCCGCCGTCACCCGGGGGCGGAGCCCGCTGGCCCGCCTGGCCGCCCTGGTGGTGGGCTTCCCGCCCAGCGGCACCGACGTGCCCGTCACCGTTACCCTCAGCCGCACCGCAGAGGACGGCGAGCTGTGGGTACGCGACTTCGCCGGCCGTCGCTTCGCCAGCCGGCAAAGCCTGGGCCGGGGCCGCAACGAGCATCTGGTGGTGGAGAGCTTCGGCCCCGCCGCCTTCGCCATGGCCCTGGTAGCCAACGCCGATGGCGTGACCCTGGTCTTGCGCCGCTGGACCCTGTTCGGCCTGCCCCTGCCCCTGTGGCTGGCACCGCGCAGCGACGCCACCGAGACGGTGGCGTCCACGCCGGGCGGCGACCGCTTCCACTTCAACGTCCGCCTCAGCCATCCGCTGGCGGGACTGATCGTGCATTACCGGGGGTGGCTGGGGCCCGGCTGATCACGCCGCCCCCTGCAACCTCACCGCACTATCGGTGATGGCCTGGGCCAGGGCCGCCGCCGGGCCGCGCCCCGTGGCGCCGGGGCCGGCCAGGACGAATTCGACATCCACCAGGGGCGGCAGATGCGGCACCTCCGCCATGCCGCTGGGCAGCATGGCGCGCGGCTGGACGGTGACGCCCAAGCCGGCCAAGGCCGCGGCGCGCAAACCGCTGAGGCTGCCGCTGACACAGGCGATGCGCCAGGGGCGACCGTGGCGTTCCAAGGCTTCCAGGGCGACGGAGCGGCTGATGCTGGGCGGGGTATACAACACCAGCGGCACGGGCTTCGCGGGGTCCAGCACCTCCCCCTCCCGCCCCGCCCAAACGAAGCGGTCGCGCCACAGCGGGCGGCCCAGCGTGTCGCCCGGGCGGCGCTTGGCCAGCACCAGGTCCAGCTCGCCCGCGTCCAGCTTCTGATAGAGGAAGCCGCTGAGGCCCACGGTCAGCTCCAGGTCCACCGCCGGGTGGCGGCGCACGAAGGCGGCCAGCACGTCGGACAGGTGGGAAATGACGAAGTCCTCCCCTGCACCCAGCCGCACCCGGCCGCGCAGGTCGGCGCCGGCGAAGTGCTGGCGCGCCCGTTCCTCCAGCTCCAGCATGCCGCGAGCGAATTCCACCAGCGCCTCGCCATCCGCCGTCAGGCGCACGGTGTGGGTGTCGCGCACGAACAGGCGGCGGCTCACCGCCTCCTCCAGCCGGCCGATCTGCTGGCTGACGGTGGACTGGCGCAGGCCCAGCCGGCGGCCGGCCTCGGTAAACCCTTGGGCGCGCGCCACTTCCATGAAGGTGCGCAACAACGTGGTGTCCAGCATGCCCATCCCCGGCGACGATACGATCATTCATGAATATGATCACAATAACAATTGTAAGCAGTCTTCAAGATGGACCGTCCAGCACTTTATGATGGTGCGTCATCTTGTTCCGCCCTTGCCCCGGAACCGCCGCCCGTACAAGGTTGTCAGCCCATGTCCGTCCCCGCCGCACCAGCCCCCGCCGCAACCGCCCCTGGCCCATCCATGCCCTCCTCCCGGAAGCCCTCTACGGCTCTGCTGTGGCTGGCGCGCCTGAAGCCCGACACCTTCACCCTGCTGCTGGTGGGCACGGTGGTGCTGGCCTCGTTCCTGCCGGCCAAGGGCGCCATGATCGGCGTGGCCAACGGGGCCACGGACGTGGCCGTCTTCCTGCTGTTCTTCCTCTACGGCGCCCGGCTGTCGCGCGAGGCGGTGATCGGCGGGCTGACGCAGTGGCGGCTGCATCTGCTGGTGACGCTGTGCACCTTCGCCCTGTTCCCCCTGGTGGGGCTGGCGCTGAAGCCGCTGGTGAACCTGGATATTCTGACGCCCGACCTGTATCTGGGCGTGCTGTTTCTCTGCACCCTGCCGTCCACGGTGCAGTCGTCCATCGCCTTCACCTCCATCGCCGGCGGCAACGTGGCGGCGGCCATCTGCAGCGCCTCGGCCAGCAACCTGCTGGGCATGGTGATCACGCCGGTGCTGGTGGGCCTGCTGCTCAGCAAGGCGGGCGCCGGCTTCTCGGCCGACGCCCTGACCTCGGTCTTCGTGCAGCTGTTGCTGCCCTTCGTGTTGGGCCAACTGCTGCGGTCCCGCATCGGGGGCTGGGTGGCGCGCAATAGGAAGGTGCTGGGCCCCGTCGACCGGGCCAGCATCCTGCTGGTGGTCTACGGCGCCTTCAGCCACGCGGTGAACGAGGGCATCTGGCGCCAACTGGACGTGGCCAGCCTGGTGAAGGTGGTGCTGGTCGACGGCGGCCTGCTGGCCCTGATCCTGGTGCTGACCACTGTCATCAGCCGCCGCTTCCACCTGTCGCGGGCCGATGAGATTGCCGTGGTGTTCTGCGGGTCCAAGAAAAGCCTGGTCAGCGGCATCCCCATGGCCAACGTGCTGTTCGCCGGCCATGCCATCGGGATGATCGTCCTGCCCCTGATGCTGTTCCACCAGATCCAGCTGATGGTCTGCGCCGTGCTGGCCCGGCGCTATGCGGGCAGCCATCCGCCGGGGTATGTGGTGGCGGAATAACCAAGCCTTCCCGAGAGATGCCCCGCCGGCGCCTGAGGTAAAGGAACACCTAACACTCCGGCAGGTTAACCGCCAGGCCGCCCAGGGACGTTTCCTTGTACAAATCCTTCATGTCGGCGCCGGTGCGCCGCATGGTCTCGATCACCCGGTCCAGGCTGACCTTGTGGGTGCCGTCGCCCATCAGGGCCAGGCGGGCGGCGTCGATGGCCTTGATGGCGCCCATGGCGTTGCGCTCGATGCAGGGGATCTGCACCAGGCCCTTGATAGGGTCACAGGTCAGGCCCAGGTTGTGCTCCATGCCGATCTCGGCCGCGTTCTCGATCTGGGCGTTGGTGCCGCCCATGGCGGCGGTCAGGCCGGCGGCAGCCATGGAACAGGCCACCCCCACCTCGCCCTGGCAGCCCACCTCGGCCGCGGAGATGCTGGCGTTGCGCTTGTACAGGCCGCCGATGGCGGCAGCCGTCAGCAGGAAGATGTGCAGGCGGCGGCGGTCCGGATCGTGGAAGCGCTCGTAATAGCGCAGGACGGCCGGGATGATGCCGGCCGCCCCGTTGGTGGGGGAGGTCACGACCTTGCCGCCGGCCGCGTTCTCCTCATTCACCGCCAGGGCCCACAGGTTCACCCAGTCCATGACCGACAGCGGGTCGCGCAGCATGCGTTCCTGGCGCTGCAGCAGCTGGGCGTGGATCTTGGCGGCGCGGCGCGGCACGTCCAGCCCGCCGGGTAGGATGCCGGTCTCGCGCATGCCGCGGTCGATGCAGGCGTCCATGGTGGCCAGGATGCGGTCCAGGCCCTGGTCGATCTCCGCATCCGTGCGGCCGGCGCGCTCATTCTCGCGCATCAGCTCGGCGATGGTCAGGCCACCCTTGGCCGCCATATCCAGCAACTGGTCGGCGTTGGCGAAATCATAGGGCACGGTCGGGCCCGGGTTGGCGGGGGCGTTGGCCCGTGCCTCGTCCTCATCCAGCACGAAGCCACCGCCGACGGAGTAGTAGGTGCCGCGCGTCAGCTCCGCGCCCGCCACGTCGAAGGCCACGAAGGTGATGGCGTTGGGGTGGAAGGGCAGCTGGCTGCCCCCTTCCCAGCGGATGTCGCGGTCGGCGTCGAAGTCGATCTCATGGCCATCCCCGCCATTCAGCGGCAGGCGCCGGCTGGCCAGCACGCGGGCGACCAAGGCGGCGCAGGCGTCGGGATCGGCGTCGGCGGGCATCTGGCCGGTCAGGCCGATGATGGCGGCGGTGTCGGTGGCGTGGCCCCGGCCCGTCAGCGCCAGGGAGCCGTAGAGCTGCACCTCCACCCGCGCCACGGCGGCCAGGCGCCCACCCTGGGCCACGCGCCGGACAAAGCGGCAGGCGGCCGTCATGGGCCCCATGGTGTGGGAGCTGGAGGGACCGACGCCCACCTTGAACAGTTCGAAGACGCTGATGCTCATGCCCGTAACCCTATTCCCGCGCGGGCCCGTCCCGCCGTGGCAGCGCACCGTTCGGACGGCGAACCTCACGGGCGGCCAACCGCCAGGCGCCTTGATACAAGGTTCGCGGGATGCCCGCCACAGGCATCGCCACATCATATAATTTGATATATTTTAAAATGAAGCGGGCCCGGGAAGGCTGTCCTTCCCGGGCCCGCCGTCAGGGGGCAAGGCTGTCGTGTTCCGCCCAACCAAGGCGCGTCCCGAGGTGTCGAGGGGCCTCGGGCTTCCGTCCCGTGAGGCCGACCCCGGGCGGGGACGCCCAGGTCGGTCACAGGGTCAGAACGTCTTGGTCACGCCGAAGTAGAAGCCGCGGCGCGGGCCATATTGCGGGGCGCCCACGCCGACCCCCGTTCCGTCACGGATCTCATACTTCTCATCGAAGACATTGATGACGTCGAAGCGCACGTCCATCAGGCCCACGGTCGGCAGGTCCAGGGTCTGGACGGCGCCGAAGTTGACCTGGACATAGCCCGGCAGGGCGGCGCCATTGGGCGTGGCGCCGTCGGCCCGCAATCCCGAACCGTAGATCAGGTCGGTGGTCAGCAGCGTCCTGTCGATGCGGTAGCTGGCGCCGGCCGACGCGGTGAAGCGCTGGTCATGGTCCACCGGGATGAAGTGGTTGGAAATGTAGTCCAGGTCATCCTGGCTGAAGCTGAACTGGCTGGAGACGATCTTCTTGCCCTCGGCCTTCGACACCGCGAAGTTGGCGTAGGACTGGAAGTTGTCGACCGCATAGGTCAGCGACAGCTCCACACCCTTCTGCGTGCCTTCGTCATAGTTGAAAGGCGTCAGGATGATGGGGGCGCCGAACTGGCCCTCGTCCAGCATGTTCTTGGACTTCTTGTAATAGCCGTCCAGGCCCACGGTCAGGGCGTCGGTCAGCTTCTGTTCGATGCCGACGTCGAAATAGTTGGCGCGTTCGGCCTTGGGCGCGTCGTTGATGCTGCTGGCGGCGGCGGCGCTGGTGCCGGCGTATTTGGTGACGGCCGTGTTGGACACCAGCTCGAACGGCGGCGGGGTGAAGTAGCGGGAATAGCCGGCGTGCACCGTCGTGCCCGGCGTCGCCTGCCACACCAGGTTCACGCGCGGGCTGAACTGGCTTTCGCTGTCGAACTGCTGGAAGCTGTCGAAGCGGCCGCCGACGTTCAAGGTCCAGTCCGGCGCGAACTTCCATTCGTCCTGGATGTAGACGCTTTCGCTGTAGCCGGTCTTGCCGAAGGTGTCGTGCACGCTAGTGGGGGTGCTGCCGATCTGGTTGCCGTCGTCATCCACCGGGAACACCTGGGAATTGGTGATGCCGGACGAACGCTCGACCTGCAGCAGCAAGCCGGCCCGCAAGGTGTGGTGGTCGTTGACCACCCAGCTGCCGTCTGTCTGCCAGCCGCCGGCGATGGAGCGGCGGTAGGCTTCCTGCGAGATGCCGTTGTACAGCAGGTCCGGGACGGGGTCGGGCTTGAACCACAGGCTGGAATAACGGCCATAGACCGAGGACTGGATGGTCACCGCGTCCAGCGCCTTCAGGTAAGTCGCGGCGGCGTAGTGGGTGATCTCGCGCTGGTTCTCGTCGATCTTGTCGCTGGGGTAATCGGTCTGGCCGTTGAAGTTGTAGCCCAGGCTGGGCGACTGGCCGGAGCGGGTGGGGATCTGGAACTGCCCGCGCTCCGTCCCCGCCATCAGGCTGACCTGGGTGTCGGGATCCAGGATGTCCTGCAGGAAGACGAAGCCGCGGCCGTTTTCGGTGCGGTCGTGGTTGGGTTTGCCGCTGCCGTCGGGGCTCTCGATGCCCACGCCGCTGGTCTTGAAATCACCCGAGGCGAAGTAGTTCAGGTTGCCGGAGGAACCGGAAATGTCGAAGCTGGTCTGCAGCGTATTGTAGCTGCCGCCATAGACGCTGATGTCGCCACCGTTGTCGAAGGCGCCGGACTTGGTCTGGATGTCGATGATACCGGCGGTGCGCAGGCCGTATTGCGCCGGCAGGGCACCGGTCACCAGGCTGACGCTGTGGGCGAAGCGGGGGCTGAGCGTCTGGCCGAAGCCGCTGATGCCTTCCGGCAGGATGACGCCGTTGATGCGGTATTGGACGTTGGCGTGCTCACCCCGGATGTGCAGCTGGCCGAAGCTGTCCTGCGCCACGCCCGGCGCCTGCAACATGACCTGGTTCAGGCCGTTGTTCACACCGCCGGGCTGCGCCTCGAGCGCGCTTTCGTCCAGCTTGTAGGTGGAGGCGCCCAGGTCGGGCTGGATGCTGTTGCGCGCGTCCAGCAGGCGCTTGGCGGTGATGACGATCTCGGGCACCGGGCCGCTGGCGGAACTGTTGCCCAGCTGGCCGCTGGCGCCGGCCGGCTCCGCCGCCGCGTCACCCGCGGGATTATCCGCGGCCAGGGCCACCGTGCTGACCGAACCCAACAGAATGGCGCCCATCACCCCGGCGCGCCCCACCTTGAAAGCCATACCTTCCCACCTTTCGTGAAGGCCGCCCCAGCGCGGGCGGCCCCTGTTCCCTTCATGCCGCCCCCTTGGGCCCAGGCCAACCGCCCCCGTTGCCGCACCCAGGAATGGGCGCGGCCGGCGAGAGCGGCTGGGTGGGCTGGAGACAGGACCCGAACTGCCAAGTTTCGTTATGTTATAGTATAACGTGACTTGGTTCTAACCCGCCTACCGGGGTGCGTCAACGGGAAAGCGCAGGTGCAGCAAAAGACAGAAGGTCGCAGGGGGACGGCCGCTGGCGGCCCGCGCAAGGCCGTGCCCGAGATGACCCTGCGGCGGGATGCGCCCCCGCCGTCGGCGCAGTGGTCAAACGGACGCGGCCGCACTAGGATCGCGCGCGATTCCAACCCCGCGCCCCGGCATCCAGGCCGAGAGGGGCGCGCCGCAACCCGTCAGGTGCCCGGTGGACCTCACCCCTTCCGATCTCGCCCCCGCCAACGTCCTCGATGACGCGACCATCCCGGAACTGCCCAAGCACTACCGGGGAAAGGTGCGCGACAACTATGACCTGGCGGACGGCCGGCGCATCATCATCGCGTCCGATCGCCTCAGCGCCTTCGACCGCATCCTGACGGCGGTGCCACACAAGGGGGCCGTGCTGACCCAGACGGCGCGCTATTGGTTCGAGGCCACGCGCGACCTGTGCCCCAATCACGTCATCGACTATCCCGATCCCAACGTGGTGGTGGCCAAGCGCCTGGACATCCTGCCGGTCGAGGTGGTGGTGCGCGACTATCTGGCCGGCACCACCAGCACCTCCATCCTGTCCATGTACAAGAAGGGGGAACGCACGATGTACGGCGTGACCCTGCCGGACGGCCTGCGCCCCAACCAGAAGCTGCCCCAGACCATCATCACCCCCACCAGCAAGGCCTTCGACGGCGGCCATGACGAACCGCTGACCCCGGCGGAGATCGTGGAGCGCAAGCTGCTGACCGCGGCCCAGTGGGAAGAGCTGTCGGCCAAGGCGCTGGCCCTGTTCGCCCGCGGCCGGGAACTGGCGGCCCAGCGCGGCCTGATCCTGGTGGACACGAAGTACGAGTTCGGCCTGGACCAGGACGGCAACATCATCCTGGCCGACGAGATCCACACGCCGGACAGCAGCCGCTACTGGTTCGCCGAAACCTACCCCGCCAAGTTCGAGGCGGGGGAGCGGCCGGAGAGTTTCGACAAGGACTTCGTGCGCAGCTGGGTGGTGGCGCGGTGCGACCCCTACACCGACGACGTGCCGGAGATCCCGGGCGACGTGGTGCTGCAGGCGGCGGCCATCTACATCCAGGCCTATGAGATGATCACGGGTGAGACCTATGTACCCGCCCGCGACCCGGACGGGGTGCTGGCCCGCATCCGCCGCAACCTTTCCCGATACTTCTAAGCCGGAACCGCCGCCATCATGACCGCGACCGCCAAAATCCTGCTGCTGGGCTCGGGCGAGCTGGGCCGGGAGTTCGTCATCTCCGCCAAGCGCTACGGCGCCCACGTCGTGGCCTGCGACGCCTATGCCGGCGCGCCGGCCATGCAGGTGGCCGACGAGTCCGAGGTGTTCTCCATGCTGGACGGGGAGGCGCTGAAGGCCGCCATCCTGCGCCACAAGCCGGACTATATCGTGCCGGAGGTGGAGGCCATCCGCACCGAGGTGCTGCAGGAGATGGAGGCCGCCGGCCACACCGTGGTCCCCAGCGCCCGCGCCACCTACATGACCATGAACCGCGACCGCATCCGTGAGGTGGCGGCCACGGAACTGGGCCTGCGCACCTCGCGCTACCGCTACGCCGAAAGCCTGGAAGAGGTTCGGGCGGGGGCGGCGCACACCGGCCTGCCCTGCGTGATCAAGCCGGTCATGTCCTCCTCCGGCAAGGGACAGAGCACGGTGCGCACGACGGACGAGCTGGAAGCCGCCTGGAACTACGCCGTGGCCAACATGCGCGGCGACCGCCGCAAGGTGATCGTCGAGGAGTTCATTGCCTTCGACTATGAGATCACCCTGCTGACCGTGCGCACGCGCGACGGCGTGGTGTTCTGCGAGCCTATCGGCCACCGTCAGGAACGTGGCGACTACCAGGAATCCTGGCAGCCCGTGCCCATGGACGCCAAGGCCCTGGCCGCCGCCCGCGACATGGCGGAGAAGGTGGTGGACAACCTGGGCGGCTACGGCCTGTTCGGGGTGGAGTTCTTCGTGGCGGGCGACGACGTGGTGTTCAGCGAGCTGTCACCCCGCCCGCACGACACCGGCATGGTGACGCTGATGTCGCAGAACCTGTCGGAATTCGACCTGCACGCCCGGGCCATCTTGGGCCTGCCCATTCCCCGCATCACCCTGCGCGGCCCCACCGCCAGCGCCGTCATCCTGGCCAGCCAGGACTCCAGCCATTTCGGCGTGGAAGGCCTGGCCGATGCCCTGGCCCTGGGCACGTCCGAGCATGACGTGGAGGTGCGCATCTTCAACAAGCCCACCACCCGGCCCTATCGCCGCATGGGCGTGGCCCTGGCCGAAGGCGCCACGGCCGACGAGGCCCGCGCCCTGGCCAAGCGGGTGGCCGACACGGTGTGGCTGAGCTACCGCGACTAAAGCCGTGAACGCCGCTGCCATAGACCTGTTCCTGCGCGGTGGCGTGGTCAGCCTGCTGGTCCTGCTGGCCGGCCGTCTGCTGGCGGAATACCCCCGGGTGAATGCCGCCCGGCTGGGCGCCCTGTTCGCCATGGGCAGTGCGGCCTACACCTTGTGCACCCTGGCCGGCGTGCATGCCTGGGCCGGGGTTGGCGCGGCGCCACTGATGGGGCTGGCCACGGCCAACAGCTTCATTTTCTGGCTGTTCGCCTGCAGCCTGTTCGACGACGCCTTCCGCCCCCGCGCCTGGCACGGGTTGGTCTGGCTGGCGCTGGCCGCCACGGGCATCACCCAAGGCCTGGTGCTGGTGCCGGGCCACCATGCGGCGGCCCGTCCCCTGGGCCTGGTGCTGGACCTGCAGCCCCTGCTCTGGGCTGGCCTGGCCGCCTGGCAGTCCGTGGCCACGGCCGCCGCCGACCTGGTGGAGCCGCGCCGCCGCCTGCGGCTGTTCATCGTGGCCGCAGCGGCCCTGCATTCCATCGTCACGGCGCTCGCCACCCTGGCGGGCCCTTCCTCGACGGGGCGGGAACAGGCCGCGGGCGCCAGCGGCAACCTGCTGGACGCGGCCGGCCTGCTGACCATCGCCGGCGTCATCGCGTGGTCGCTGCTGCGCGTGGGCGGCGGTCAGGCCCTGTTCCACGATCCGTGCCCACCTGTCCCTGCCGCGCCGCCGGCACCGGAGTCGGAACCCACCGCCGTCGATCCCATCTGGGTGACGGCGCTGGAACGCGCCATGCGCCTGGACCGCGCCTATCGCCGCGACGGCCTGACCATCGGTCAGCTGGCGGTGGAGCTGGGCCTGCCCGAGTACCGTCTGCGCCGACTGATCAACCAGGGCCTGGGCCATCGCAACTTCAACGCCTTCCTCAACCACTACCGCCTGGCGGAAGCCAAGGCCGCGCTGGCCGATCCGGCACAGGCCGAGGTGCCCATCCTGACCATTGCGCTGGACGCGGGCTTCGGCTCCCTGGGTCCGTTCAACCGCGCCTTCAAGGCGGACACCGGCCTGACACCCGGCGACTATCGCCGCCAGGCCCTGGCCGAACCGTCGAAAAGTGTGGCAACGGCTAGCCGGATTTCAAATCCGGCATGATCGCGCGGGACCGGAGCGTCAAGGCTGGCGGCCTCTCCCCCAGCCTTGAGCGCCGCCCATGCCGCCCCGTCTGCTATCCGCCCTGCTGCTAACCCTGGCCCTGACCGCTTGCGACGGTGCCCGCCGCGCCGCGTCGGTGCCGGCCCATTTCACCAGCCACCAGATCTGCTCCGCCGTGTTCGTCGGCGGGTTGGACGCCGCCACCTTCTTCGACCAGGGTGTCGCCCCGCAGATGCGGCCGGGGGGCGCCCTGACCCGCTATCAGGTCGATTACGACACCGGGACCGTCACCGTGCGGTTCGCCGGCCTGGTGAAGAGCAAGGCGGTATACGAAGGGCCGGCCGGCTGCCGCGTGCTGACGGCGGAGGATCCGCCGCCCGGGCCCCGCATCGCCCTGCCGCCGCCGGCCCCGGCCCTGCTGCCGCCCATCGCCGGACCTGACGTGGTGGCACCCGCCGATCCCACCCTGACGGCGGCGCTGGACCGGGCCTTCGCCGAGCCGGATAAGGCCCCCCACCGCTGGACCAAGGCGGTCGTCATCCTGCACGATGGTAAGGTGGTGGCGGAGCGGTATGCCCCCGGCGTGGGTGTCGACACGCCCCTGATCGGATGGTCCATGACCAAGTCGGTCACCAACGCGCTGATCGGCATCCTGGTGCGGCAGGGCAAGCTGACGGTGGACCAGCGCCTGGACGTGCCGGCTTGGGACCATGATGCGCGCCGGGACATCACCGTGGACGGCCTGCTGCGCATGACCAGCGGGTTGGACTTCGGCCAATCCCTGACCGCCGACTGGACCAGCATGGCCGACCCGACCACGCAGATGGTTTATGCCCGCGCCGACATGGCGGCGATGGTGGAGGCCGCGCCAGCCAAAGCGCCGCCCGGCCAGGTCTGGACCTACAGCAACGGCAACACCCTGCTGCTGTCCCGCCTGATCAAGCAACGGACGGGCGGAAGCGGCTCGGAAGTCCTGGCCTTCGCCCACCGTGAGCTGTTCGACCCCCTGGGCATGGAGCATGCCACGCTGGAACTGGACGCCACCGGCACACCCATCGGATCCAGCCATATGTGGGCCACGGCGCGGGATTGGGCGCGCTTCGGCCAGCTGTTCCTGGATGATGGCGTGGTGGGCGGCCGGCGCCTGCTGCCCGAGGGCTGGGTGGACTATTCCGCCCGCCTGACGCCGGGGTCGGAGGATTTCGGCTATGGCGCCGGCTTCTGGACCAACCGGGCCGGCTCTGCGAACAATGGGGGCGCCGCTGCCCGGCGGGTGCGCGCCGGCATGCCGGCCGACAGCTTCATGGCCCGCGGCAACCAGGGCCAGTCCATCATCATCATCCCCAGCGCCCGCCTGGTAATCGTTCGACTGGGCATGTCCTATCAGCCCGAGGGCGATATTCTGGCGCTGGAGCGGCTGGTGGCCGATACGGTAGCGGCCTTCAAATGAGCGCCACTTGTGCCATATGGCAGTTAGTCCTATATTGACTGCCGTATGGCATTAAGGAGTTCGCCATGGCCCAGGCCCTACCTGCCAGCACGCCCGATGCGGCCGTCCCCGGCGCCGTCACCCAGGCCGAGGGGGCGGCCATGCTGCGCGCCGTTTTCAACCTGTTCCGCCTGTGGGGGGTGGACGATGGCCAGGCCCGCGTGCTGTTGGGCCAGCCCAGCCCGTCCACCTTCTACCGCTGGAAGCGGGGCGACATCGGCAGCCTGCCATCGGACCTGCTGTGGCGCCTGGGCGACCTGATGGGCATCCACAAGGCCCTGCGCTATCTGTTCATGGAGCCGGAGCGCGCCTATGCCTGGGTAGCCAAGCCCAATGCCGCCTTCCACGGCAAGTCGGCGCTGCAGCGCATGCTGGCCGGCGCCCCGTCCGACCTCACCGCTGTGCGCAACTACCTGGATGCGGAGCGCGGCGGGTGGTGACGCCGCCCGACACCCCGCCCACCACGGCCCTGGACTGGCGCCCGGCCTACCGCATCGTCCGCACCATCTATCCGCCCGTCTGGCTGTTCGAGGATATCGCCGACCCGGCTGATTGGGACCTGATCGCCAGCGCGGAAGCCAAGACCAATCCGCGCGTGCGGGATGAGGTGGGCGACCTGTCGCTGGTGCCGGCGGGCCGCCGCCTGTCCGGCCCCGGCGCCAGCTTGGCCATGGGCGCCTTCACCCACACCTCCACCGACCGGCCCAGCCGTTTTTCCGACGGCAGCTTTGGCGTGTGGTACTGCGGTGACCGCTTCGAGGTAGCGCTGATGGAAACCGTCCATCACTTCGGCCGCTTCATGCGCATGACGGATGAGCCGGCGGCCGACGCCCAGTTCCGCGAGCTGACCGCCCGCGTGGCCGCCAGCCTCCACGACGTGCGCGGTGAGGCCTTCCAGGACTGCCTGGCGCCGGACGATTGGGCGGCGGGTCAGGCGCTGGGCAAGCGGCTGAAGGCCCAGGGCAGCGACGGCGTGCTGTACCCCAGCGTGCGCTGGCCCCAGGGCCTTGCCGCCGCCCTGTATTACCCCGACCTGATCACCCCGCCCATCCTGCAGGCCCGCACCCTGCGCTATCATTGGGATGGCCGGGCCGTGACCCGCTACATCGTCATCGGCGAGGATGAGTGGCGGGCGATGCCGGAGCCCTAAAAAGAAACGGCCGCGCCCCGGGTGGGAGCGCGGCCGTGAACCGTACCGACGGGGATCGCTGGATCAGCGCTCCACGAAGGCTTTCTCGATGACGTAGTGGCCGGGCTCGTTCGAGCTGCCTTCGCTCATGCCGGCCTCTTCGCACAGGTCCTGCAGATCCTTCAGCACGCCGGGGCCGCCGCAGATCATGACGCGGTCCTGGGCCGGATCGAACGGCTTCTCACCAATGTCGGCGAAGAACTTGCCGTTTTTGATCAGGTCGGTCAGGCGGCCTTCCGTGCGGAAGGGCTCACGCGTCACGGTCGGGTAGTAGACCAGCTTGTCGCGCAGCATCTCGCCGATGAACTCGTCATTCGGCAGGTGCTTGGTGATGTCGTCGTAGTAGGCCAGCTCAGCCACGCGGCGCACGGTGTGGGTGACCACCACCTTCTCGAAGCGCTCGTAGACGTCGGGGTCCTTCATCAGGCTCATGAACGGGGCGAGGCCGGTGCCGGAGCCCAGCATGTACAGGGTGCGGCCGGGCAGCAGGTTGTCCAGCAGCAGGGTACCGGTGGCCTTGCGGCCGTACAGCACCTCATCCCCTTCCTGGATGTGTTGCAGGCGGGAGGTCAGCGGACCGTTCGGCACCTTGATGCTGAAGAATTCCAGGTGCTCTTCATAATTGGTGCTGGCCATGGAATAGGCGCGCATCAGCGGGCGGCCGTCGACTTCCAGGCCCACCATGGTGAATTCACCGTTGCGGAAGCGGAAGGACGGATCGCGGGTCAGCCGGAAGCTGAACAGGTTGTCAGTCCAATGGTGGACGTGGGTGACCTTGCCGGACAGAAACGCGCTCATCCTCGCTATACCCTCTTTCCTGACACACCGGAAAACATCGCTTTAAGCCGGGGAGAATGGCGGTTCCACGCCTTTCCGCAAATGCGAAAATACACTGCCCTGGATCGCTGCGACTGCATATCTGGTCGAATAATCTGATATTACAAGAAAAGAACGGGGAAAAAATTTCCTTTCCCACCAAATCATGTGATCAACCAAAGGATGAGGGCGGCACCGCCGCGATGCCCCTATCCTAAATGGTCACCCTGTTCGGACAGGGGCGTTTGCGCTTTCTTTACGGTATGGGCCGCAGAATACCCATACCGATCCTGGGGAGAGGACATGGCCGTGGACACCCACCAATCAACACCGCTGCGCGCCGACGCCGGCACGCTGATCGCCGACATCGCGACCGAGGTCGGGCACCTGAGCGTCGACATCGCCGATGTGGTCGGCAACATCCATCAGGTGGACAGCGCCATCGACAACCAGGGCAAGCAACTGGCCGGCATCCAGGCGGCGACGCGCGACATCGTCGCCAGCAATCGCGCCATCGCCGGCATGGCCCAGGCGACGCAGGGCGTGGCGGCGGGCGCGCGGCGGGACATCGACGCCTCGGCCGGGGAAATCCGCCAGTCGCTGTCCGCCATTGGCGACCTGGTCGCGGCGGTGAACGCCAGCGCGGACGAGCTGGGCGGGCTGGAGGGCGCCATGGGCCGCGTGGCCCGCGTGTCCAGCGACATCAACCGCATCGCGGCCCAGACCAACCTGCTGGCCCTGAACGCCACCATCGAGGCGGCACGCGCCGGGGAAGCCGGCAAGGGCTTCGCCGTCGTCGCCACGGAAGTGAAGGCCCTGGCCCGCCAGACGGCCGAGGCCACCGCTGAGATCGACGCCACGCTGAAGGCCCTGACCGAGCAGGTGCGCCGGCTGACCGCCCGCATGGCGGCGGGGTCGGAACAGGCTGAGCGCGTGGGCCGCAGCACCGCCACCATCGGCCAGGCGGTGGAAACCGTGGGCACGGCCGTGGCCCAGGTGGAAGAGAACGCCACCGCCATCGCCGGCGCCACCGGCGATATCGCCCGGCGCTGCGACGGCTTCCAGGAGACGGTGGACGCGCTGCACCGTGACGCGGCATCGTCCGGCACGGCGCTGAAGACCGCGACCACCCACCTGGACCGCACGCTGGAACGGGCGGAGGCCATCATGATGCTGACCGCCACGTCCGGCTACGCGACGGAGGACACGCCCTTCATCAACCGGGCGCGCGAGGTGGCGGGCCAGATATCGGCCCGCATGGAACAGGCCCTGGCGGCAGGGGAACTGACCATGGAGGACCTGTTCGACACCGACCTCAAACCCATCGCCGGCAGTAACCCGCAGCAATACATGACGCGCTACATCCCCTTCCTGGACGCGGCCGTCACCCCCCTGCACGATCCCGTGCTGACCATGGACCCGCGCATGGTCTTCTGCGCGCCCACCGACCACAACCGCCTGATCCCCTGCCATAATCCGCAGTTCCGCAAGGCCCACGGACCCGACTCGGTGTGGAACGCCGCCAATGGCCGCAACCGCCGCGTCTACGCCGACAAGACGGCCACCGCCGTCAGCCGCGGCACCGCGCCGTTCCTGCTGCAGACCTATCGCCGCGACATGGGCGGCGGCGTCTTCGCCCTGATGAAGGACGCCTCCGCCCCCATCTGGGTGCGCGGGCGGCTATGGGGCGGCCTGCGGGTCTGCTACCGCGCCTGAGGTCAAGGCCAAACCCAATCCCTTTTCGCCGGGCTGCAACACCAGCGTCACAAGACTGGCATACGCTGGGATTAGCATGCGGTTAAACGTGCCTGCCCGGGGGGCGGGCGGCACGCGGCTGCGGTCCCCAAACCCATGGGGCGCGGCATTCAGGGGGAATGAAGCGACATGGCGAAGGTCTACCGCGTTCTGTTTCTATGCCAGTTCAACTCCGCCCGCAGCATCATGGCCGAGGCGCTGATGCGCCATTGGGCCGGCGGCCGGTTCGAGGTGTTCAGCGCCGGGTCCGACCCGCTGCCGGAATGCAACCCCATCGCCCTGGACCTGCTGACCAAGGCCCGCATTCCCACCGAGGGCCTGCATCCCAAATCGTGGAACGAATTCGCGGGCCCCGACGTGGCGCCCATGGACTTCATCTTCCACACCTGTGACACGAGCGCCAAGGCGGAAGCGCCCCATTGGCCCGGCCACCCGATGATCGCCCACTGGGGCTTCCCCGACCCGCAGGGGTTCAAGGGGTCGGAGGTGGAACAGCGGGCCCTGTTCAATCTGCTGTTCGGCATGATCGAGCGCCGGGTGCGCATCTTCTGTTCGCTGCCCGAGCAAAGGTTGGCCCGCCTGACAGCCGAGGCGCTGACGGCGATGCACAGTGAGGAGGGTTGGGCGGCGGCCGGCTGAGCCGGCCCTTCCCCAGCCCTCCCGCCCCGTACCGGACGAGTCCCATGATGCCGCCCGACAGCCCGACGCCGGACATGATCTTGCCCCAGCCGCCGAACGGCACCCGCTACGGCATGGTGAACCGGCGCCTGGGCGTGCTGTTCGTCGGGCGGGTCAACGCCGGGCGCAGCATGATGGCGGAGGCGCTGCTGCGTCATCATGCGGGGCACCGATTCGACGCCCACAGCGCGGGCCTGACCCCTGTGGACCGGCCGAACCCCTACGCCCTGGCCCGCCTGCGGGCGGAAGGTGTCGCCACCGGCGGCCTGGCGCCCAAGCCGCTGGAGCGCTTCATGGCGCCGGACGCCCCGCCGGTGGACATCGTCATCACCGTCAGCGAGCTGGCGGCGACGGGCATGGCCGGCGCCTGGCCGAGCCAGCCGGTGACGGCGCACTGGGCCCTGCCCGACCCGGACCCCGCCCTGTATCCGGATGCCGACGCGCCTGAGGTACTGGTGGACGCCATCTTCCAGGATTTACGGCGACGCATCGATGTGTTGTCCGTCCTGCCCGCCCACTGCCTGCTGGCGCTGAGCCAGTGGCGGGATGAGGACGAGGACGGGCTGCGCACCGCCTGATTCCGCGAGACGGAAAATCCCGGCAGGCGCATAATTAAGCCGCCGATGGATAAAGCATACCCAGGGCGGCCGATAATTCAGCTGGACATAGCAATCATTGCATTTTTTCCGGAATTCGCGAAAAGCGAGTGCCGTGTTGTGACACCGCTCACTGGCAGCGGCGTGACGCCCTGCCCATAGTCCGCTGCAATAATGAGGGCCCATGGGATCGGACGGATCGGGTGCGGGGGCATCGGATCGCCGGGGACAGGCCATCGTTTAGGAAAGCGCACCGCTGCCGGCTGTAGCCGCCTGCCCTAAGGATTTCCTTGGGGGCGAGACGGCGCGGAAGGGTTTGCCCTTCGCATCCGGTGGACAGCCATCGCCCGGTTCACGCCGTGGCGGCGCGTTGCCGCGCGTGTGCGATTTCGAGACCGACACCATCGCCCACCCGGCGGGATCGTCCCGCCGGAACCTGGGCATTTTGCGCCGAGCGAGACCGACACCATGGAATCCCAATCGACCGTGACCACCGTGCCGAAACCGGGTGCGCCGCCGACGGGACTGTCGCGCACCGACTACCGGGGGCAGAACGGCCGCCAGCGCCCGCCGCGCATCGCCCTGTTCATGGTCATCACCGTCATCGCGCTGGCCATCATCGGCGGCCTGTTCGTGGCCTATGACCGCGTCGTCCGCCCAAAGATGATCGGCGAATTCCTGAAGAGCATGATGCCGCCGCCCGCCGCCGTCGCCACCGCCGTGGCCCAGGCCGAGGACGTGCCGCAGCTGCTGCCCGCCGTGGGCAGCCTGCAGGCCGTGCACCAGGTGACGGTAACGCCCGAGGTGGGCGGCTCGGTCACCAAGATCCTGTTCCAGTCCGGCGCCACCGTCAGCGCCGGCACCCCGCTGCTGCAACTGAACGACAAGCCGCAGCAGGGCGACTTGGCAAACTACAAGGCCCAGGCCAAGGTGGCCGAGCTGGACCTGGCCCGCTATCGCGCCCTGGTGGCCAAGCAGGCGACCTCGCAGCAGACGGTGGACCAGCAGGCCGCCGCCCTGGACCAGGCCAACGCCAACATCGCCAAGACCAACGCCCTGATCGCCCAGCTGCTGGTCCGGGCGCCGTTCGACGGCGTGCTGGGCGTGCGCCAGGTGGATGTGGGGCAGTACGTCAAGGCCGGCGACGCCGTCGTCACCCTGACCGACCTGGACGAGCTGTACGCCAACTTCACCCTGGCGGAGGGCGAACGCGGCCGCGTGACCGTGGGCCAGGCCGTGCGCGTGACGGTGGACGCCTTCCCCGGCCGCGTGTTCCAGGGCACCATCACCGCCATCGATCCCCAGATCAGCAGCGACACCCGCACCGTGAAGCTGCAGGCCACCATCCCCAACAAGGATCACGCCCTGCAACCGGGGATGTTCAGCAACGTCACCGTCGTGCTGCCGGCCACGCCCAACCAGGTCACCCTGCCGGAAACGGCCGTCGATTATTCGCTGTACGGCAACAGCGTCTATATCGTCCGCCCGACGGTGGACAAGGACGGCAAGCCGGTGAATGGCGCGGACGGCAAGCCGTCCCTCCACGTCGAGCGCATCTTCGTCAAGACCGGCGACCGGGCGGACGGCAAGGTCGTGGTGGTGAGCGGCGTGAAGCCTGGCGACCGCGTGGTGGCCGTGGGCCAGAACAAGCTGCAGAACGGCGCCGCCGTCAGCCTGTCGGACCAGGGCCCGCCGCCCGCCCCGGCCCAGACGCCGCGCCCCTGATCCAGTCATAGACCCGAAATCAGGACCGGCCGCGCCCATAGCGGCGCGCGGCCGGTCCCAGGGGACACCCCGACCATGAAATTCACCGATCTATTCATCAAACGGCCGGTGCTGGCGCTGGTGGTCAGCCTGCTGATCCTGCTGCTGGGCCTGCGGTCGTTGTCGACCCTGCCCATCCGGCAGTATCCCAAGCTGTCGTCCACCACCATCAGCATCACCACCGTCTATCCCGGCGCCACGGCCGACCTGATGCAGGGGTTCATCACCACCCCCATCGAGCAGGCGGTGGCCAGCGCCGATGGCATCGACTACATGACCAGCAACTCCGTCCAGGGGCAAAGCACGGTCACGGTCTACGTCAAGCTGAACTACGACCCCAGCCAAGCCATGACCGACGTCATCGCCAAGGTGCAGCAGGTCAAGTACCTGATCCCGAAAGAGGCGAACGACCCGGTCATCACCAAGTCGACGGGCGACACCACGGCGGTGATGTACCTGAGCTTCGCATCCAAGGAGCTGCCGGGCTCGGCCATCTCCGACTATCTCACCCGCGTGGTGCAGCCGCTGATCGCCACAGTCGACGGCGTCGCCTCGGCCGACATCCTGGGCGGCCAGACCTTCGCCATGCGCCTGTGGCTGGACCCGGCCCGCATGGCGGCGCGCGGCGTTTCCGCCGATGACGTGGCCAACGCCCTGCGCAACAACAACGTGCAGTCCGCCCCGGGCCAGGTGAAGGGCCTGTTCACCGTGTCCAACGTCACCGCCGACACCGACCTGACCAGCGTGGATGATTTCCGCCGCATGGTGGTGAAGGCGTCGGGCGGGGCGGTGGTACGGCTGGAGGACGTCGCCTCCATCTCGCTGGGCGCCCAGAACACCAACAGCGCCGTCATGTTCAGCGGCCTGAACGCCGTGTTCATCGGCGTGCAGGTGACGCCCACGGGCAACCCGCTGCAGATGGTGCAGAACGTGCGTGAGAAGATCCTGCCGGAGATTCAGCGCAACCTGCCGCCCGCCATCGAGATGAAGGTGGCCTATGACGCCACCAACTTCATCAACGCCTCGATCAGCGAAGTGGAGCACACGCTGATCGAGGCCATCGGCATCGTCATCGTCGTCATCTTCCTGTTCCTCGGATCCCTGCGGTCGGTGCTGATCCCCGTGATCACCATCCCGCTGTCGCTGATCGGCGCCTTCACCCTGATGCTGGCGGCGGGGTTCAGCCTGAACCTGCTGACCCTGCTGGCCATGGTGCTGGCCATCGGCCTGGTGGTCGACGACGCCATCGTGGTGGTGGAGAACGTCTACCGCCACCTGGAGGAAGGCAAGACGCCGGTGCAGGCGGCCCTGGTGGGTGCCCGCGAGATCGCCGGCCCCGTCATCGCCATGACCATCACGCTGGCGGCGGTCTACGCCCCCATCGGCCTGCTGGGCGGCGTCACCGGCGCCCTGTTCCGTGAGTTCGCCTTCACCCTGGCCGGCTCGGTCATCATCTCGGGCGTGGTGGCTCTGACGCTGTCGCCCATGATGGCGTCGGTGCTGCTGCCCAAGGGCGGCGACCACACCGCCTTCTCCCGCTTCATCGACCGCACCTTCAACGGCCTGGCCAACTTCTATGAGCGGCGGCTGACCCGCGCACTGGACTATCGTCCGGTCGTCCTGGTATTCGCCGTGGTCGTGCTGGCCAGCATCCCCTACCTGTACCTGCACGGCCGGGCGGAACTGGCCCCGGAAGAGGACCAGGGCATCCTGTTCAGCCTGTTCAAGGGCCCGCAGTACGCCAACATCGACTATACCCAGCATTATGCCCAGCAGCTGGACGCCGCCGGCGGCACCCTGCCCGAGGGGCGGGAGCGCTTCCTGATCAGCGGCACCTCCGGCACCAGCCAGGGCATCGCGGGCGTGTTGCTGAAGCCATGGGGGGAGCGCGACCGGCCCATCCAGCAGTCGCTGGCGGCGCTGCAGGCGGCGTTCAACCAAGTTCCGGGCGAAAAGGCGCTGGTGTTCAACCTGCCGCCCCTGCCCGGCACCACCGGCGGCCTGCCGGTGCAGATGGTGCTGAACGGGACCCAGGGCTTCCCCGCCATCTATGAGGCGATGGAGAAGATCAAGGCCGCCGCCAACGCCAGCCACAAGTTCCTGATCGTGGACAGCGACCTGGACTACAACACCCCCGTGGTGCGCATCCACATCGACCGGTCCAAGGCCAACGAGATGGGCGTCACCATGGCCAGCATCGGCGATACCCTGGCCCTGATGGTGGGTGAGAACTACGTCAACCGCTTCAACCTGCAGGGCCGGTCGTACGAGGTCATCCCCCAGGTGCCGCGCATCGACCGCCTGACGCCGGACAAGCTGACGCGCTTCTACGTCACCTCCGTCACCGGCGACCAGGTGCCGCTGTCCACCTTCCTGCGCCTGGAAGAGGGCACGGATCCCAACGCGCTGACCCACTACAACCAGATGAACTCCGCCACCTTCCAGGCCGTGCCCATGCCGGGCGTGTCCATGGGCGAGGCGGTGGCCTTCCTGGAAGACCAGGTGAAGCAGCTGCCGGCCGGCTACAGCCACAGCTATCTCAGCCAGACCCGGCAGTTCGTCGAGGAAGGCAACCAGTTGGCCATGACTTTCGGCTTCGCGCTGATCGTCATCTTCCTGGTGCTGGCGGCGCAGTTCGAAAGCCTGCGCGACCCGCTGGTCATCATGGTCAGCGTGCCCATGTCCATCTGCGGCGCGCTGATCCCGCTGTTCATCGGCATCACCTCGATCAACATCTACACCCAGGTGGGCCTGGTGACGCTGATCGGCCTGATCTCCAAGCACGGCATCCTGCTGGTGGAATTCGCCAACGAGATGCAGGTGAAGGAAGGGCTGGGCCGCCGGGAGGCCATTCTGCACGCCGCCCGCGTGCGCCTGCGCCCCATCCTGATGACCACCGCCGCCATGGTGGTGGGCCTGCTGCCGCTGCTGATCGCGTCGGGCGCCGGTGCCGCCAGCCGCTTCTCCATCGGTCTGGTGGTGGTGACCGGCATGTCCATCGGCACGCTGTTCACCCTGTTCGTCCTGCCGGCGGTCTATACCCTGCTGGCCAAGGACCACAAGGCGGCCGCCAGTTCACGCCGCCTGCGCGAGATCGCCGAGGTCGCCTGACGGCGCTTCAGCGGTGCTGAGTATGGAAACGGCCGGGGTCGCTCCCCGGCCGTTTTCTTTTGGAGGCACGGGCGGCCCTGGCCAAAGGTGAGCCCCCTTTTGCACCGGGCCGCCCGCGTTGACACAAGAACAAAAGCGGAACAGTATCGGGGTGGGGGAACGGCGCGCCGCGCTGGCCGGCGGCCCCGTCGCGGTGGGACCGCATGCGCCAGCGCCCTGAAAATCCTTGGTTCTGGTATCGGCGGAGGCCTGCCGTGGTGCGCGTGTTCATGTCCTATTCCCACATCGACGAAGCCTTGCGCGACCGGCTGGAGGTGCATCTGGCGCCCCTGAAGCGCCAGGGCGTGGCCCTCTGGCACGACCGGCGCCTGCTGGCCGGCGACGCGCTGGAGGACGGCATCGGCGCGGCCCTGGCCGAGGCCGACGTGGTGTTGCTGCTGGTCAGTCCGGATTTCCTGGCGTCCTCCGCCTGCCATGACGGGGAGATGCAGCACGCGGTGGACCGCCACCGGACGGGGCGCGCGCGCGTGATACCCGTCATCCTGCGGGCCTGCGACTGGCTGTCCACGCCGCTGCGCCACCTGCTGGCGGTGCCGCGCGATGGCCGGCCGGTCACGCTGTGGCCCGACCAGGATCAAGCCCTGCACGAGGTGGCCGTGGCCATCCGCCGCGCGGTGCTGGAGCGCACGCCGCTCGCCAGCTGACCCGCCGCCCCCTGGGGCCTTACTTCCTGGGGGAGGCGCCGCCGGTCAACACGACCGGCGTCCAGCCCCGGGCACGGCCGTTGTCGCGCAGTCGCACGGCCGGCACGCCATCGCCGGCGCGATCCAAATCGACAATTTCTCGCAATCTGCGAGCCAAAATGGGATCGCCGGCGGCGTCCAGTTCATCGGCCGCGCGCTCCAGTTTGCGGCGGATTTCCTCGGCGTCGTAGTAGGTGATGTCTTCCATGGCGGCACCTGTGACCTTTGTACACATGCCATTAACGCAAAGTCCGTGCCGGTTCCGACCTAACCCTTGGGATGCGGCATCAAGCGACTGTCGCACTATGCACCCGGACGTGGTAGGCAAGGCCGTCCGCGAACGCTTCCAAGATCTTGGCCCCAGGAAATCCCCTCACGATGTCCCCCGTCCTGGTCACCGGCAGCGCCGGGTTCATCGGCAACCACGTGGCGCTGGCCTTGCTGCGACGGGGCGTGGCGGTGGTGGGGCTGGACAACATGACTCCCTACTACGACGTGGCCTTGAAGGAGGCGCGGCTGGCCCGCCTGCGCCCCTTCCCCGGCTTCACTGAGGCGCGCATCGACCTGGCGGACCGCGCCGCCGTGGCGGACCTGTTCCACACCCACCGCTTCGGCCGGGTGGTGCACCTGGCGGCCCAAGCCGGCGTGCGGTATAGCCTGGAGCATCCGGCCGCCTACGTGGACAGCAACCTGGTGGGTTTCGTCAATGTGCTGGAAGGGTGCCGGGCGGTCGCCTGCGCCCACCTGATCTACGCCTCCACCAGCTCGGTCTATGGCGCCAGCACCGCCATGCCCTTCAGCCCGCACGGGGGGGCTGACCACCCCATGACGCTCTACGCCGCCACCAAGCGCGCCAATGAGCTGATGGCCCATTCCTACAGCCACCTGTTCCGCATACCCGTGACCGGCCTGCGGCTTTTCACCGTCTATGGCCCCTGGGGCCGCCCGGACATGGCGCTGTACAAGTTCGCGCAGGCCATCGTCGAGGGCCGGCCCATCGAGGTTTACGGCGAGGGGCGCATGCAGCGCGACTTCACCTACATCGACGACGTGGTGTCGGCCATCCTGGCCCTGCTGGACCGCCCGCCGGCCATCGACGCGGCCTGGACCGGCGCCCACCCCGATCCCGCCAGCAGCGGCGTCGCCCCCTATCGCCTGTACAACGTCGGCAGCGACCGCCCGGTGGAGTTGATGCGCTATGTCCGCCTGCTGGAGGAAAAGCTGGGTATGACGGCGGACATCCGCCTGTTGCCCATCCAGCCCGGCGACGTGCCCGCCACCTGGGCGGACATCGACGACCTGGCCCGCGACATCGGCTATGCCCCCGCCACGCCGGTGGAAGAGGGCGTGGCACGGTTCGTCGCGTGGTTCAAGGAGTATACGGCCGCCAGTCAGGCGGGCTGAACCGTCCAGCCGGCCGGCCGGGCTGAGCCCGGCGTCATCAGGCGACCTCGACCGGGTTCAGCACCATGGACGTGCGCTCGGCCACGTCGTTGATCCTGGACAGATAGTTCTGGAAGTGGGCCGTCGCGCGGTGGGCGGCGATGGCGTCATTGTCCACATACAGCTCATCCAGCACGAAGCGGTTGGCGTCGGCCTGGTCCTGCCAAATGTCCCAGCGCAGGTTGCCCGGCTCGGCCCGCGAGGGCGCCACCATGCCGGCCAGCAGGGCCTTCAACTCGTCCAGCTTGCCCGGCCGGGCGATGAGGACGGCCGTGATCTTCACGCTATGGGTCATGACGTTCTTTCCATTCTTGTTGCAGGGCCATTCTTGTTGCAGGGCCATTCTTGTTTACAGGGGGTGAGGGCGGGCGGGCCATTCAGTCGGCGTGGGCCACCGTGGCTTTCCACGACAGATATGACAGCACGGTCCAGAGGCGCCCCGCATGGTCGTGGCGGCCGGAAAGATGCTGCCGCCACAGGGCGGCGGCCACCGGCGCCTGGATCAGGGCGTCGTCGGTGGCGCCATCGAGCAGGCTGGACGCCCAGTCGCGCAGGGGGCCGCGCAGCCAGGCACCCAACGGGGCCCCGAAGCCGGTCTTCGGTGCGGTGACGACACCCGGCGGAAGACGATCGGCCAGCATCCGGCGCAGCATCCATTTGCCCCGTCCATCGCGCAGGCGCTGGTGTAGCGGCAGACGCAGGCCCCATTCCACCACGCGCGGGTCCAGCAGGGGGGCCCGCGCCTCCAGGCCGGCGGCCATGCTGGCGCGGTCCACCTTGACCAAAACACCGTCCGGCAGATAGCGGGCAAGGTCGCGCAGCTGCAGGCGCAGGGCGGGGTCGGCGCCCCCCAGGGGCGTGACGGGCGCCAACGCCACGGGGGCGGCCGTCTCCAGCGCCAGGCCTGGGCGCAGGATGGCGTCGGCCTTCATGCCCAGCATGGCGATGTAAGCCTGATCCTCGTCCGCCGCCGCCACGGCGCCCAGGAATTTGCCCACCTTGTCCGACGGCTGGCGCAAGTGGGGCCTCAGCAGATGGACGGCGCCGTCGATCCAGGCGTCGGGCACGGCGGCATCCAGACGGGCCAGGCCATGGCGCAGCCAAGCCGGCCGCCGCCGCCACCGGTCGATGGACCCCGCCCACAGGTGGCGGGAATAGCCGCCGAAGGCCTCATCCCCGCCATCACCGGACAGGGCCACCGTCACGTGGCGGCGCGCCAGACGGCACAGCAAGGCCGTGGGAATGGCGGAGATGTCGGCGAAAGGCTCGTCATACATGCCGGCCAGGTGGGGCACCAGGTCCACCACGTCCCCGGCGCCCACCCGCAGGGTGGTGTGGTCGGTGCCTAGGGCCCTGGCCGTTGCCTCGGCCGCGGCGGACTCGTCGAATTCCGCCTGGTCGAAGCCAATGGTGAAGCTGCGGATGGGGGTGGCGCTCTGCCCCTGCATCAGGGCCGCCACCAGGGCGCTGTCGATGCCGCCGGAGAGGAAGACGCCCAGCGGCACGTCCGACACCATGCGCCGGCGGACCGCGTCGGTCAGCAGGTCGCCGGTCAGACGCAGGATCTCGGGATCCTCCAGCGTCAGCGGGGCGGCCAGGGCGCGGCGGGCGGCGTCCGCGACCGACCAGTAGGCCCGCGTCTCGGCACTGCCGTCGGCCGACACCGTCATGCAGGTGCCCGGCGGCAGTTGGTGGATGCCGGTGAAGGCCGTGCGCGGCGCCGGGATAAAGCCGTGGCGGAAATAGTCGGCCAGCGCCGCCTCATCCGGCACGACGCGATAGCCCAGCTCCGCCCGGATGGCTTTGAGCTCGGACGCAAACAGCAGCACGCCATTGCTGAGCGACCAGTAGAGCGGCTTTTCCCCCAACCGGTCGCGCACCAGCAGCAGCCGGCGCTCATCCGCCAGCCAGATGGCCAGGCCGAACATGCCGTTGCAGGCGGCCAGCGCGCGGGCGGCACCCCAGCGCGCGATGGCTTCCACCAGCACCTCGGTGTCGGATTGGCCGCGGAAGACCACGCCCTCCCCCACCAGCTGCTGGCGCAGGTCCTGGTAGTTGTAGATTTCGCCATTGAAGGCGACGGTGACGCGGCCGTCGGCCGACGTCATGGGCTGGTGGCCCAGGGGGGACAGGTCGATGATGGCCAGGCGGCGGTTGGCCAGGGCCACGCCCGCGGAATCATCCTGCCAGACGCCCCGGTCATCCGGCCCGCGATGAGCCAAGCGGTCGATCATGACGCCCGCCTGGCGCGCCAACCGGGTGCCGTCCGCCCCGCCGAATACCCAAAGCCCCGCGATGCCGCACATGGTTCCGCCCTGTGATTCCAGGATCCCCGGTGACGGGGATATCCAGGAATACAGGGCGTTACCGGTCGCCCGCTAGCGAATTGCGCCGGCGGACACTCACGCTTTACGCGGCGCGCCCCTTAGGCGGCACGTAGCGAGGCGATGGCCTTCGACACGCTGGCGCTCAGCGCCGACGTCTCGGACCCCAGCACCTGGGAGGAGGACAGGACGTCGTCACTGGAGCGGTGGGTGCTGTCGGCGATGGCCTGCAGGCCGGCCACGTTCTCCGCCACCACGGCCGTGCCCTGGGACGCCATCTGGACGTTGCGGGCGATCTCGCGGGTCGCGGCCTCCTGCTGTTCCACGGCGGCGGCGATGGCGGAGGAGATGGTGGTGATCTCGTTCACCGTCTGCTGGATGGCGGCGATGGCGGCGACCGCCTCGCGGGTGGCACCCTGCATGCTGGTGATCTGGCCGCCGATCTCCTCGGTGGCTTTCGCAGTCTGGGTCGCCAGGCTCTTGACCTCGCTGGCCACGACGGCGAAGCCCTTGCCGGCTTCACCCGCCCGCGCCGCCTCGATGGTGGCGTTCAGCGCCAGCAGGTTGGTCTGGCTGGCGATCTCGCTGATCAGGCGCACGACGGAGCCGATGCGGTCGCCCTGGTTCTGCAGCCGTTCCATCTGCTGGGTGCTTTCCTCCACCCGGACACGGGCGTTGGTGGCCATGGTGGCCGCACGGGTGACCTGGCCGCTGATCTCCCCGAAGGAGACGGACAGTTCCTCGGCGGCGCTGGCCACGGCCTGAACGTTGCCGTTGGCCTCGGTCACGGCGCGGTCGACCACGCTGGTCCGTTCCTGCCCCACCTGGGCCTGGTCGCTGAGGCCCCGGGCGTTGCCGGCCAGTTGCTGCACGGCGGCGTTCAGGCGTTCCACCAGGCTGTGGACGGAGCTTTCCAGGCTGTCGGCAATGCGCAACGAGGCCTGGCGCTTCTCCGCTTCCGCCCGCTTCTCGGCCTCGGCCTGTTCCCGGGTCAGGCGGTCGCGGTCGGCCAAGTTGGCGCGGAAGACGGCCAGCGCGCCGACGATGGCGCCCAGCTCATCCTTGCGGGCCAGCGCCTCGATGTTCACGGCGGTGTCGCCGGCGGCCAGGGCCTCGGTGACACCGGAGATGCGGTCGATGGACCCCTTCAGCGCCCGCACAATAACGAAGGTGATGGCCGCCACACCCAACGCCACCAGCAGCACGACGATGCCCGAGGTGGTCTGGGTGGACGCGGCGCTGGCTTCCATATTCTTGATGGCGGTGGCGGCCGTCGTGCGCTCTTCGCTCGCGGTCGCGTTCAGGCGGTCCTGCACGCCTTGCAGGCTGGCGCGCAGCGGCTCCAGGAAAGAGACGGCCGACTGGGCGTCGATGCCCAGCATGTCCTTCACAAACCCCACCGGCTGGCCCAGCTTGTCGATGTCCTGACCCATCGTCGCCAAGTCCGTCTTCGCCTTGCCATCCGGCAGGCGTGCCTGCGCCCGCAACACGGCGTCCTTGGCTTTGCCCATGCGCTGGACCACGCCGTCCAGCAGGGCGACGGAGGCCTTGGTGTCGCCGCCGGCGGTGGCGGCGGCCAGGGCGTAATAGAGATCCTTGGTGGCGCCGTTCAGCTCGCTGGATGCGCTCAGCAATTCGGCGGTGGCCTCGAAACGGACCTCGCCCACATCCTTGGCGGTGGCGGTGATGCCGCCCACCACCTGGTGGGACGCGACGGCCATCGCCACCAGGGCCACCAGGCCGATGGCGGGGGCCGCGAACAGCTTCAACGCCATGGGAAGATCATCGAACCGCATCACCTTCATCCTTTCACCAATCTTGGCCACCAGTCCTGGGCCGGGCTTGCACCCGTCGTCTTCAATTCCTGTGGCTTGAATTCCTGTGGACATGGTTCCCGGGGACGACGGCGGGATGGACGGCCCAACCCAGCCGCCCACCCCGCCATCCCGGGGCCCTGCCCTGGGTCCTTATTTTTCGGTGACCATCATCTTGAAGTTGGGGTCGAACTCGACGCCGGCGGCGCTTGCCGCCGCCTTGCTGACGTAGATGGTGACCTTCGGCGCCGTCTCGACGGCGATGACGCAGCCGCCGGCATCGACGCAGGCGACGTCGTTGCCCACGGTGACGGTGCCCTTGGCCAAGGCCTTCTTACCCTCAGCGGCGGAAGACACGAACACGGCGTAGGCGCCGGGAGCGGCGTCACCGGCGGCGACGGCGGCACCCGGCAGGGCCGCCTGCACCGCCGCCACGGGGGCGGCGCCGGCGGTCACCACCACCTTGGCGCCGGCGGGGGCCTTGGTGGTCAGGAAGCCGAGGGCCTTGGCGGCGATGGTCACCTGCTTGGCATCCATCTCCGCCGCACCGGCCAGGCCGGACACCGACAGGGCGGCGGCCAGCACGCCGGTCTTGAGGATCATGCTGTTCATTGGACTTCCCCCCTTAGAACTTGTACGTGGCCGTGCCCCAGACACGCCGTTCGGCCTTAGGGGCCACGGACAGCTGGGTGTGGTCCTGCAGCAGATTGCTGCCCGCCAGCGTCAGGGAGAAATCGTCGCTGACCTTGTAGGTGACGGCGGCCTGGGCCGTCAGGCCCGGGCTGACATCGTAAAGCCGGGTCACGCCGTAGGTGTTGAAGGCCTGATAGTCGGACCGCCACACCAGGAACAGGTCGGTGGTGAAGCGGCCGAAGTCATAGCCGACGTTGCCCTTCACCGTGTTCTTGGGCGTGGACTTTTGGAAGTTGGCCGTAACCGTGCCCGGAACGAAGGTGAAGTTATCCGTGGGGTTCAACCAATCCCATGAGGCGCTCCAGCGCACCGGCCCGATCTTGCCGCGCAGCTCGACCTCGGTGCCCCACTCAGAACTGCGCCCGAGATTGTCACCCAGGAGGATGGTGGGATAACCGTTGATGAAGTGGATGTTCTGGAAGTTGATGGCCTTGAAGTCCTGGGTCTTCTGATACAGGACCGACACCTTGGCCGTGCCGCCTATCGCCGCCACCGCCCGCTGGTATCCCACCTCGTAATTGGTCACCACGGTCGGGTTGAGCCGGGGGTTGCCCGTGATCTGCACGGAACCGGGGACAGGCTGATTCGGCGCGTTGTTGCCCAGTTCGATCAGCGTGGGGGACTGAATGCCCCGGCCGGCGGTCAGCGTCACGGTATCATCCGCCGTCGGCCGCCAAACCATGCCGACATTGTATGAGAAGCTGTCGAAGCTGCGGTCGTAGTCGGCCTGCGTGAACGGCACGGGCGTGACCCCGTCATGGTTCAGCATGGTATGGTCCCACCGCCCAGCAACCGTCAGCGACAAAGTGTCGTCGATCTGCCAGTCGTACATGTTGGACAGGGCGAAATCCTGGTAGCCCGTGGTGGCGTTCTTGACCGGCGTGGAATCGATGCTGTTGTCGCGGTACTCCATCGCCACGCGCGTGGTCAGGGTCGGCGCCAGCTTCACCAGATCCTGCACCTGCACCACGGTGGTGTCGGTGGTGGTGGCGTAGGTGCCCGGAGCGCCGCCAGTGACATAGTGCAGGTTGAAATCCAGATGGTTGTTGTAGGCGGTGGCCTCGATCAGGCCCCAATCGGTATCGGCCTTGACCGTGCCCTTGTAGGAGTGGGTCTGGTAAATGCCCTGGTGCGGTTCCTGCAGCGCACCCACCTCAAACAGGTCGGCACGAGCCCAGGTACCCTCGAAGCCGGCTTGAACATTGGGTGTGATCTGGGCCAGGCTATCCAAAGACGCCGTGCGGCGCAGGGACTGGTTGTCCCGCAGATGGCGGACCAGCGCGTCTGAGGATGTCCCGTATTCGTCTATGTTCCAGCCGCCGGCGGACAGGCGCACACCGACCTTGTCGCCCAACTTCACGCTCTTGACGACGCTGACCTCCTTCTGGCCCTGGGAGCCCACCGTCACCTGGGCGGACCCTACATTGTCGTACAGCGGGTTGTAGGTGATGATGTTGACGACGCCGGAGACGGCGTTGAAGCCGAACAGCGCGGCCTGCGGGCCCTTCACCACCTCGATCTGGCGGATTTCCGCCAGTTGCACCGGGATGGCGGACCAGATGGTGACGCCGTAATGGTCCAGATAGACCTGCCGGCCGTTCACCAGCACCAGCAGGCGCGGGTTGTTGCCCTGGTTGTAGCCGTCGACGCCGACATCGGCGCCGCTGACACCCCACGTCTCCACGTCCACGCCGGCCACCCGGTTCAGGATGTCGGGGATGGTGCGGGCGCCGGAGCGGGCGATCTCATCCGCGCTGATGATGGTCATGGGGGCCGGCGCCTCGCTGGCGCGCTGCGGCTTGCCGGTGGCCGAGGTCGTCACCGCCTCGCCGAACAAATCTTCCAGCGACCCGTAGTTCATCGACTGGGCCTGCGCGCCGGACGCGAGGGCGACACCCAACAACATCAGTACAAGCCGGGACGGCGAACGCGCCAATTTTGACTTCAAGCACATGGTGTTTTTCATTTTTGACCCCAACTCACCCGAGACAAGACCAAGACGGATTGTTTCAGGTTAACTGGTTCACATGGCAAGCTGAGCAATCTATGCTTTTGGATATTATTAGGGGAATTTCTTATAAATATTCTGTCATCAACTTTGCATTTACCATGTTTGATTAATTAATTCCCCGCATACCCATAATATATAAAATTTTATCGGTCGTATAATTTGAAGACCGCTACTTGAGTATGTCGCCCGGTGGGTGGATTGGTGCCATGCGGGGACAGGCCTTCCGGCCGCGTCGGCTTCTTGCGAAAAAGGCATGTGGCGGCAAGGCCTTGGCAGGGGCGCCGCCAAGCGGCGCGTTCCCCTGGCCCGAAGGTTCCGGCATGCCCAGCGATACACCCACCGCCACCGCCCCAGCGGCACGCGCGACCCAGATTGGTAAAGACCTGCCCTATCTTGAGGTCGGCACCGCCGCCTACCGCCGGATGACGGCCATCCTATTCGTGGCGGGATTTTCCACCTTCGCCACGCTCTATTGCGTGCAGCCGCTGCTGCCGGATTTCGTGCGCGCCTATGGTATCAGCCCACCGGGGGCCAGCCTGTCGCTGTCCGTCACCACGGCGGCGCTGGCCGTGGCCCTGCTGGTGGCCGGGGCCATCTCCGACCGCTCGGGGCGTAAGGGCATCATGGTGGCATCATTGGCCCTGTCCGGCGGCCTGGGCCTGGCCAGCGCACTGGCGCCCAGCTGGCCCCTGTTCCTGGTGCTGCGGGCCCTGGCCGGGCTGGCGCTGGGCGGACTGCCCGCCGTCGCCATGGCCTATGTGGCGGAAGAGGTGAACCCGAAATCCGCCGGCCTCACCATGGGCCTGTACATCGGCGGCACCGCCATGGGCGGCATGGCGGGCCGCATCCTGACCGTGCTGATCACCGACATTTCCAGCTGGCGGGTGGCGGTGGGTCTGGTGGGCGCGGTGGGCATCCTGGCCGCCCTCACCGTGGCCATGGCCCTGCCACCGTCACGCCATTTCCGCCAGCGCGAAGGGGGCCAAGGGATGAAAGGACTGTGGAGCGGCCTGACCGCCGCCTGGCGCCTGCACCTGTCGGACAGCGGACTGGTCGCCCTGTTCGCCACCGGCTTCCTGGCCATGGGGGCCTTCGTCACCGTGTTCAACTATGTCGGCTTCCGCCTGCAGGCGCCGCCCTTGAACGCACCCCCCGCCACGGTGGCCGTGCTGTTCCTGGTTTATGTCTTCGGCATCATCAGTTCGCCCCTGTTCGGCGGGCTGTCCAGCCGCTTCGGCCCCGGCCGGGTGCTGGTCGCGTCGGCCGTGCTGATGCTGGCGGGCCTGGGCATCATGGACATCGCGCGGCTGGACACGCTGGCGCTGGGCCTGGGCCTGTTCACCTTCGCCTTCTTCGGCGTGCATTCGGTGGCATCCGGCTGGATCGGCCTGCGCGCCCGCCAACACCGGGGCCAGGCCTCCGCCCTCTACCTGTTCGCCTATTATATGGGCTCTACCCTCGCCGGGACGGCCGGCGGCTTTTTCTGGCACGGCTGGGAATGGACCGGCATTACCCTGTTCGTGGGCGGGCTGCTGGGGCTGCTGATCCTGAATGCCCTGGGCCAGGCGGCCGGGCGCGCCGAATAGAACAATATTTTTGTGTTGTATATCAGATATAACACGTTGACTTGAGTATATGTGTGCGGCCATACTGCGCTTCACGCGGTAATTCTCGTGAGGATGCCATGGCCGCCAGCCCCGCCCATACCCCGCCCGATGATAGCGGTTTCTTCGTGCCGGATGACGTGCCCCCGGCCCTGGCCGATCTGCTGCGGGAGATTGGGCCGCCCCGGTACCGCGACGTGCCGCTGGACGCACTGCGGGCCGGCTATGTGGAAAGCCGCCGCCCCCTGGCACCGGAGCCGCCGGCCCTGGCATCGGTCATGGACCAGATCATTGGCGGGCCGGCCGGGCCCCTGCGGGTGCGCCTCTATCGCGCCAATTTCGGCTGGCGGCCGGTTCCAGCGCTGCTGTTCCTGCATGGCGGCGGCTGGACCATCGGCAATCTGGAAAGCCATGACACCCTGTGCCGCCAGGTGGCGGCGGCCTCCGGACACACCGTGGTGGCGGTGGACTACCGCCTGGCACCGGAACATCCCTATCCCGCCGCCCTGGACGACGCCTGGGCCGCCCTGACCTGGCTGGCCGCCAGTGCCGAGCGCCTGGCCATCGACCCGCTGGCCATCGGCGTGGCAGGTGACAGCGCCGGCGGCAACCTGGCCGCCGTGCTGGCGCTGAAGGCGCGGGACGAGGGCGGGCCGCACCTGAAGACCCAGGTGCTGATCTATCCCTGCACGGATCTCAACGCCGACCGCCCCTCCCACCACCGCCGCGCCAACGGCTATCTCATGAGCCGGGAGCAATACCTGTGGTACGTGGATAACTACGTGAACGGCGCCGATCGCAATGACTGGCGCCTGTCGCCCCTTCTGGCCGACAGCCTGGCCGGGTTGCCGCCCGCCGTCATCCTGACCGCCGGCCTGGACGTATTGCAGGATGAGGGGCGGGAGTACGCCGCCCGCCTGGCCGGCAGCGGGGTGCCCGTGTTGCACACCGTCTATCCCGACATGGTGCACGGCTTCATCACCCTGGGCGGCCGCCTGCCCCAGGCGCAAAAGGCGGTGGCCGATATCGCCAAGGGACTGGCATCCTTCGACATTTACAATTTCATCGACGGCGCGGGGATTTGATACGCTGCCCCCGACCGAAGGGGGATGAGGAACCATGGCGACCAAGGGAACACCGGCGGTGCGCGCGGTAGAGGCGGCGGGCGTGGCCTATCGCCTGCTGGAATATGACTACGACCCCAACGCCGCCGCCATCGGCCTGGCCGCGGCGGAAGCGCTGGGGCTGGATCCCGCCCTGGTCTACAAGACCCTGGTCTGCCAGTTGGAGGGCGGGCCGGGGGGGCTGGCCTGCGCCATCATCCCGGCCGGGGCGCGCCTGGACCTGAAGGCGCTGGCGGCGGCGGCCAAGGCCAAGAAGTCGGACCTGGCACCCCAGGCGGTGGCGGAGCGCAGCAGCGGCTATGTCGTGGGCGGCATCAGTCCCCTGGGCCAACGGCGCACGCTGCCCACCTTCCTGGACCGGTCGGCGGAAGCATTGGCTGAAATCATTGTGAACGGCGGCCGCCGGGGCCTGCAACTGGCACTGGCCCCCGCTGACCTGGTCAAGGCCGCCAATGCGCGGTGGGCCGACATCACGGCCTGATCCCAACCTTACGCCCCGTTGCCAAAGCCGGCGCCCAGCCCGAGGCGCACCTGGAGACCCGTCAGCGCATCGACATCCCCAACCCCGTTCAGTCGCCGGAGACGGCCGCCCTGCCGGACAAGTACGGGTTCGGGCATTAGGACGCCGCCAGCGCCGCCCCCAGCCGGTCCAGCACACCCCGGTCGGCTGCCAGGCCCAGACGCAGCCAGCCCTGGCAGCCGGCATGTTCCGGGAAGGGTCGGGTCCACAGCCCGGCACATGCCAGATGCCGCCAGAGCGCGGCGGCGTCACCGGCATCCCCCAGCCGATACAGCGCCGTGCCGCCGATGACGCGCAGGCCACCGGCCCGCAGCACGCCGTCCAGCGCGTCCGCCGCCGCCGCCAGCCGGCGCCGGGTGGCAGCCTGCCAGTCCAGGTCCGCCAGTGCCACCGCGCCCACCGCCAGGGCGGGGCCGCTGACCGCCCATGACCCCAACGCCAGACGCACCGCGTCCAGCAGCGCCGGCGGCGCCAGGACGAAACCCAAACGCACGCCGCCCAGGCCGAAGAACTTGCCGAAGGATCGCAGGATGACCAGCCCCAGCGCGCCGGCGTGGCGACAGAGGCTGCGGGCGGGATCAAGGTCGGCATAGGCCTCGTCCACCACCAGCCAGCCGCCGCGCGCCGCCAGCCGTGCCGCCCAGTCCAGCAATGCTTCCGCGTCCCAGGTGCGGCCATCGGGATTGTTGGGATTGCACAGCACCACCACATCGGCCGCGTCCACCGCATCCCCGGGTACCGTCACGGCGCGCACGGCATGGCCGGCGGCGGCCCAGGCGCGGGCGTGGTCGCCATAGGTGGGGCCGACGATGGCAACCTCCCCGGTGGCGCGCAGACGCGGCAGGGTCTGGATCAGCAGTTCCGATCCCGGTGCCGCCACCAGGCTGTCCGGCGCCGGCGCGCCATAAGCCATGGCCGCCGCCGCCAGCAGCGCCTGCAGGCCACCGCGCGTGGGTAGGGCCGTCCAGGCCGCGGGCGGGATGGCGGGCAAGGGATAGGGCCAGGGGTTGATGCCGGTGCTGAGATCGACCCAGGGCCCGGGCGCATCGGGGAACAGGGCCGCCGCCTGGGTCAGGTCACCGCCATGACGGATCTGGATTTCGGCCGTCATCATGCTAAACCCCAGACATCATGAGCGTCTTCCCCACCCTCTACCCCGGCCTGCCCTGGCTGGCCCTGGCCGCCCTGGCGCTGGAGGCCCTGCTGGGCTATCCCGACGCCCTGTATGCCCGCATCCGGCATCCGGTGGTGTGGATCGGCGCCCTGATCGGCCGGCTGGACCGCGCCTGGAACCAGGAGGAACGGCCGGCGGCTTGGCGCAAGGCGGCCGGCATCGCGGCCGAACTGGTGCTGGTGGGGGTGGCGCTGGCTGCCGGCGTCTTGCTGCAGTCCCTGCTGGCGCGCCTGGGTGGCCTTTGGGGAACCCTGGCGACGGGCCTGGTGGCCGGCACCCTGCTGGCCCAGCGCAGCCTGCACCGTTTCGTCGGCGCCGTGCCGCGCGCCGTGCGCCAGCGCGGGCTGGAGGGCGGGCGGGAGGCGGTATCCCACATCGTCGGTCGCAACCCGGCCAGCCTGGATGAGGCCGGCGTGGCCCGCGCGGCCATCGAAAGCCTGGCGGAGAATTTCTCCGACGGGGTGGTGGCGCCGGCCTTCTGGCTGGCGGTGGGGGGACTGCCGGGATTGCTGGCGTACAAGGCCATCAACACCGCCGACAGCATGGTGGGGCACCGCACGCCCCGGCATGAGGCCTATGGCTGGGCAGCGGCCCGGCTGGACGATGTGGTGAACCTGCCGGCCTCGCGCCTGACGGCCTTGCTGCTGACGTGCGCGGCCTGGACGCGCGGGCCCGGGCAGGCCAAGGCGGCGCTGTCCGCCGTCCGCCGCGATGCCGGCCACCACCGCAGCCCCAACGCCGGCTGGCCGGAGGCCGCCATGGCGGGCGCCCTGGGCCTGCGCCTGGCGGGCCCCCGCACTTATGGCGACGTGCGGGTGGACGACCACTGGATGGGTGACGGCCGGGCCGAGGCCACCGCCGCCGACATCGATGCCGGCCTCAGCCTCTACCGCCGCAGCCTGGCCCTGCTGTGGGGTTTGGCGCTGGTGCTGGCCTGGGTGCTCTAGCGTTTTCATCTCTGAAACAGCACGTCGGACAGCGGATGCCGCTGTTCCCAATGGACGCGTTCCAGTTCGGGCACGTCGTCCGGCTCGGCGGGATAGCCGATGCAGAGATAGCCCACCAGGCGCCACTCGGCCGGCACTGCCAGCAGGCCATTCATCACCTCCGGCTGCAGGATGGAAACCCAGCCCAGGCCGATCCCCTCCACCCGCGCCGCCAGCCACAGCGTCTGGATGGCCGCCACGGCGGAATAGGCCAGGGTCTCCGGCATGGTGCGACGGCCCAGGCCTGCGCCCTGCGCCGGGTCGGGGTCGACGAACACCGCCAGGTGGCAGGGCGCCTCCCGCAAACCCGCGAGCTTCAGGCTGGCGTAGAGGCGGGCGCGGTCCGGCCCCTGGGCCGCCAGCGCCGCGGCGTTGCAGCGCTCGAACTCCGCCCGCACGGCGTCGCGGCGGGCGGGATCATCCACGCGGACGAAACGCCAGGGCTGGCTGAGTCCCACGGACGGCGCCAGGCAGGCCAGATCCAGCAGGCATTCCAGCAGGCCGTCCGGCAGAGGGTCGGTACGGAAGCGCCGCACGTCGCGCCGCCAGACCAGCAGGTCCCGGAAATGGGACCGGAAGTCTGCGTCGAAGTCGGGGCACGGCCTGTCGGGGGCGGTCATCGGCTGATGGCCCAGAGCGCGTCGAGATCCAGGTGGCGTTCGGCGGCCATGGCCAGGTCATCCAGCGCCGCCTCCACCGTGCCGTCGTAACTATCGAGGCCGGGGGCCACGTTCCATCGCCGCAGCCAGGCCGCCCGCTGGGCGTCATGGCCGAACAGGCCGTGGACATAGGTGCCGGCGACGCGGCCATCAAGGCTGACCGCCCCTTCCGCCACCATGCCGCCGCCCTCGGTGTCCAGATGCAGCAGCGGCCGGGCGCTATCCGGCCCCTGGGTCACGCCCAGATGCATCTCATAGCCCGTGAGGGCCGACCCGCTGGCGGCATCACGGCCCGTCACCGCCCGCAGGGTCTTGGCTGGGGCCAGCACGGTTTCCACGTCCAGGTAGCCCAGGCCGGCGGCGGTGCCGGGCGCCCCCTCGATGCCGTCGGGGTCGGCCACGGTGCGGCCCAGCATCTGATAGCCGCCACACAGGCCCAGTACCCAACCACCCCGGCGCACGTGGCCCGCCAGGTCGATGTCCCACCCCTGCGCGCGGAAGAAGGCCAGGTCGGCCAGCGTCGCCTTGGATCCGGGCAGGATGACGCCGTGGGCGTCGCCCGGCAGGGGCCGGCCGGGGGGCACCATCGCCACCGTCACGCCCGGCTCCAGCCGCAGGGGGTCGAGGTCGTCGAAATTGGCGATGCGCGACAGCATGGGCACGGCAATGCGCAAGGGCCCACCGGAGGCGCGTTTCGCCCAGTGGGCCAAGTCCATGCCGTCCTCGGCCGGCAGGCGGGCCGCCGCCGGCTGGTGCGGCATGACGCCGAAGCAGGGCCAGCTGGTGCGGGCCTCGATCTCCGTCACGCCCTTTTCGAACAGGCGGACGTCGCCGCGGAACTTGTTGATGAGGAAGCCGCGGATCTGGGCGCGATCCTCCACGTCCAGCACGCGATGGGTGCCCACCAGGCTGGCGATGACGCCGCCCCGGTCGATGTCGCCGGCCAATACCACCGGCACGCCGGCCGCACGGGCGAAGCCCATGTTGGCGATGTCGCCGGCGCGCAGGTTGGTTTCCGCCGGGCTGCCCGCCCCCTCCACCACCACCAGGTCGCACTCCCCCCGCAGGCGGTGGAAGCTTTCCAGCACGGCCGGCAGCAGTTCGCCCTTGCGGCGCTGATAGGCCGAGGCCTCGGCATTGCCCAACACGCGCCCGCGCAGCACCAGTTGCGCGCCCACGTCCGTCTGCGGCTTCAGCAGCACCGGGTTCATGTCCACCGAGGGTGCCAGACCGCAGGCGCGGGCCTGCAGCGCCTGGGCGCGGCCGATCTCCCCCCCGTCCGGCGTCACGGCGGCGTTGTTGGACATGTTCTGCGGCTTGAACGGGCGCACCCGCAGGCCGCGCCGCGTGTAGGCCCGGGCCAATGCCGCCACCAGCAGCGACTTGCCCACGTCCGAACCGGTGCCCTGGATCATCAGGGCGCGGGCGCCCCCGGCGGTACGGTCGGCCATCAGAAGTCGATCCCGCGCTGCGCCTTGATCCCGGCCTGGAAGGGATGCTTCACCGCCTGGAACTCCGTCACCAGATCGGCGGCCTCGATGATCTCGGGCTTGGCGTTGCGGCCGGTGACCAGGACATGGGTGTCGGGCAGGCGGGCGTTCAGCCCGGCCAGCACCTCGGCCACATCCAGGTAGCCGTAGCGCAGCACGATGTTGATCTCGTCCAGCACCACCAGGTGGTACTGCGGGTCGGCCAGCATGCGGCGGCCCAGCTCCCACGCGCGGACGGCGGCGGCGATGTCACGCTCCTTGTCCTGGGTGTCCCAGGTGAAGCCCTCACCCATCACATGGTGGTCGATCAGGTCGGAAAAGCGCGTCAGCGCCGTCTGCTCCCCCGTCGCCCAATTGCCCTTCACGAACTGGATGAATCCCACCCGCAGGCCATAACCGGCGGTGCGCAGCATCATGCCCAGCGCCGCCGTGGTCTTGCCCTTGCCGGGGCCCGTGTGAACCATCAGCAGGCCCTTCTCCCGCGTGGCCTGCGCCACACGCGCGTCCTGCACGGCCTTGCGCTTCTGCATCTTCTCGCGATGGCGGGCGGCTTCGTCGTCCGGGGACTCAAGATCGGCCATGGCTATCTCCTTCCGCTCTTATTTCACTTTCAGGGGCAGGCCCGCCACCGTCAGGAACACCTGCGACGCCGTGGCCGCCAGGCGCTGGTGCAGGCGGCCGGCATGGTCGCGGAAGGCGCGGGCCAGCGCGTTCTCGGGCACGATCCCCATGCCCACCTCATTCCCCACCAGGACGGTGGCGCCGGTGCGGGCGGCCAGCGCCGCCTCCAGCGCGGCGACGGCGGCGGCCACGTCCCGGTCGGCCAGCATGACGTTGGTCAGCCATAGCGTCAGGCAATCGACCAGAACCGGCCCATCGCCGGCGGCGGCCAGCGCGCCGGCAAGGTCCAGCAGCACCTCCACCGTCGTCCAGCCGGGCACCCGCTCGGCCTGGTGGCGGCCGATGCGGTCGCGCATTTCGTCATCCCAGGCCTGGGCGGTGGCGATATAGGTCCAGGGGCCCGGCAGGGCGGTCACCAGCCCTTCGGCGAAGCGGCTTTTGCCGGAGCGGGCGCCGCCCAGGACCAGGGTGACGCCGGGGACGGCCGTGTGCTCGTGCGTCATCAGTCAGTTCCATCCCACCCGGTCTCACGCACCGGTGGTACCAGAGGCCAAGACCGGCCGGAAGGATGGGATAGTCTTTCGACGAGACCGGAGGCCCACGGGACCCCTGGGGCCCGCATCACCGCTGACCGGTTCCGCCGGGACACCCCGCCCCCGCGACCACGCGCAATGCCGCCGGCGGCAGGTCTCCTGGCTCACGGGTCAGGGCGCCGGCCCGGCCTTCCCAGGTTCCGTTGGAAACCCAGTGGCACTTCCCCGTGCGGCGGGGTGGGCGGCGCTCACCGTTCACAGTTGCGGGGGCAGCCATGGAGTCGGATGCCCCGCATCCTCACCACGTTCCCTTTTCATCCACAGGCGGGCCTGTGGAACCGTCGGCGACGGCAGCCTTACGGCAATCGCTCGTGCCGGGCAAGGGCAGCGTCGCGACATTTTATCGTAAATGGGCAACGGCCAGGCCTTGGCACTTGACCTTGAGCGCAAAGGTGTTAGGCATAGACCATAGAGCCTATTACCTATGAGATAGGTTATCCCGCAACATGGTTCGTCCGCCACTTCCTTCCCTGGCCCGCCCGCTGGTGTTCGGCCTGGCCCTCTGGGCGATCGCCTTGGTGGCGATCGAGGCGCAGGTGATTAGTGGACGGTTCGTTTCTGAATTCCACATCTATGCCAAGGCCACCTGGGCCTGGTGGCGGGGCGCTGAGATTTACGAGGATGGCATCAACGGCTTCCTCTACCTGCCGTCCAGCGCCGTGCTGTTCACCCCCTGGGCCTATCTGCCGCCCCTGCTGGGGGATGCCCTATGGCGCCTGAGCCTGCTGGCGGTGTGCTGGTGGGGGGTAGCCCGGCTGTGCCGCCTGCTGGCGCCGGTGGACTCCCCAGGGGCGGACTACCCAGGGGCGGACTGCCCGGGTACGGATTGGCAACGGCTGTTCGGTGTCGCCCTGCTGGCGGCGCTGCCCATTGGCGTGGTGGATCTGCGCGGCGCCCAGACGGAATTCCTGATGCTGGGCCTGATGCTGGCCGGCCTGGCCGACGTGGCGGAAGGCCGGTGGCGCCGTGCCGCCTTCCTGCTGGTGCTGGCCGGCGCGTTCAAGCCCCAGGCACTGGCCCTGGTCATGCTGGCCTTCGCCCTGTGGCCCCGCTTGCGCCTGTCCCTGGCGCTGTGGCTAGTGGCGGCCCTGGCCCTGCCCCTGGCGCACTGGGACCCCGGCTACGCCCTGGGCGAATATGGCCAGCTGGTGCGCAAGACCATGAGCAGCGCCAACCCCGGCGGCGGCGTCTGGCACGATTTCGCCAATGGCCTGGCCACGCTGGGCCTGCCGCTGGACCTGATGGCGCAGACCGTCATCCGCGCCCTGGCCGGCGTCGCCGTGCTGATCCTGGCACGCGGCGCCGTCAGCCGCCTGCCGGCCCCCAAGGCCGCCGCCACTGTCGCGGCGTTGATGGTGACCTATCTGCTGCTGTTCAACCCGCGTACGGTCCTTGGCCATTTCGGGGACATGGCGCTGGTCGCTGGCGCCCTGGCGGGCTGGGAATTCCATATCCGCCGCAACCGCGCGCTGGGCTGGGTACTGGTGCTGCTGTGCTTCGCGCTGACCACCCACGTCTGGACGCGGGGCCTACACCTGGCCACCGCCACGTGGTTCAAGCCGCTGCTGGCGTGCGGATTCGGCTTGTATGTCGTGGTCCGCTGGGTACCTTCCCTGTCCGACCGGACCGTCGCGGGCCGCCAGGATGCCACCCAGGATGCACCGAGGGAGAGCTTGGCAATTCAAGGTTAGCCGCCTTTACATTCCCCTTCGCCGACAGATGCAGTGACGCAGGCCACAGTTTTGCGATTTGGCGGCGATTGGTCGCGGCATGCCTAAATTCGAACCGTTGCGTATCGAAGTAGGTTCCCCTTAACCGTCAAGCGCGTTAATTGTTTTGGGCTGTGCCGGGCGGGGGGCGACCTCGGCCCCTGGGTGTAGCGTTGCATTTTTCCGCATCGCATTGCCGGAGCCCCGCCCCCATGTGGATCGTCGCCTACGCCCTGAGGCGTCCCTATAGTTTCGCCGTGCTGGCCGGCCTGATCACGCTGCTGGGCGTGCTGAGCCTGTTCCGGATGCCCACGGACATCTTCCCCGAGGTGGAGATCCCCACAGTCACCGTGGTGTGGAGCTACTCGGGCCTGGACGCGCAGGAGATGACGGGCAAGATCACCGCCTTTGGTGAGCTGGCCATCATCAATACCGCCGACAACGTGGCGGAGGTGGAATCCGAGACGTCCAACGGCGTGGGCATCATCCGCACCACCTTCCAGCCGGGCGTGAACATCGACCTGGCCATCTCGCAGATCTCCGCCATCTGCCAGACCATCCTGAAGCGCATGCCCACGGGCACGCAGCCGCCGCTGATCGTGCAGTACAGCCGGTCCTCCGTGCCCATCCTGCAGCTGGCCCTGTCGTCCGACACCATGTCGGAGGCGCAGCTGTACGACTATGGCCGCATCACCATCCGGTCGCAGATCAGCGACATCCCCGGCATGCGCCTGCCCCTGCCCTACGGCGGCAACGCGCGCCAGATCATGGTCGACATCGACCCGGACAAGCTGCGCAGCTACGGCCTGACCCCCAATGACGTCAATAAGGCCATCACCGCCCAGAACCTGAACCTGCCGTCCGGCACCGCCAAGATCGGCGACACCGAATACCAGGTGGGCCTCAACAGCTCGCCCATCGCCGTCGACACCTTCAACGACATCCCCCTGCGCGACGTGAACGGCCGCACCGTGTTCATGCGCGACGTGGCCAATGTTCGCGACGGCGCCGCCGTGCAGACCAACGTGGTGCACGCCGACGGCCAGCCCGCCGTGCTGCTGACCATCATGAAGCTGGGCGGCGCCAGCACCCTGGCGGTGGTGGACGAGGTCATGCGCCGCCTGCCGGACATCCGCAAGGCGGCACCCGAGGGCATGCGCATCCAGCCGCTGTTCGACCAGACCACCTTCATCAAGCACGCCATGGAAGGCATTCAGCACGAGGGCCTGATCGTCGGCGCGCTGGTGGCCATCCTGATCCTGCTGTTCCTGGGTGGTTGGCGCAGCACGGCCATCGTGCTGACCTCCATCCCGCTGTCCATCCTGACGGCCGTGGCCGTGCTGTCCATGGCCGGCCACACCTTGAACGTGATGACTCTGGGCGGCCTGGCGCTGGCCATCGGCATCCTGGTGGACGACGGCACCGTGGCCATCGAGAACATCCACCGCCACATCGGCATGGGCAAGCCGCTGCGCCAGGCCATCCTGGAAGGCTCGGACGAGGTGGCCTTCCCGGCCCTGGTCTCGACGCTGTGCATCTGTATCGTGTTCGTGCCCATCTTCTTCTTGCACGGCATCGCCAAGTACCTGTTCTCGCCCCTGGCGCTGGCCGTCATCTCCTCCATGCTGATGAGCTACGTGCTGTCGCGTACCCTGGTCCCGGCCATGGCTGCCTGGCTGCTGCCGGCGGAACTGCGCGGCCACGGCCATGGCGAGGAGGGCAACCACGGCCATGTGGCGCCCCCGACCGGCGTGGCCGGTGCCTGGGCGCGCTTCCATGCCGGGTTCGAGCGCGGCTTCGAGGGCCTGCGCCAGCGGTACCTGAGGGTGCTGGGCGGCGGCCTGTCACGGCCGTGGATGGTAACCGGTTTCGCTGTGGTGCTGCTGGTGTGCGCCGCCGCCACCATCCCCTTCGTCGGCACCAACTTCTTCCCCGAGGTCGATGCCGGCCAGTTCCGCCTGCACGTCCGCACCCCCGCCGGCACCCGGCTGGAGGAGGCGTCGCGGCAGTTCGGCGCCATCGAGCGGTCCATCCGCAAGATCATCCCGCCGGAGGAACTGGGCCTGATCATCGACAACATCGGCCTGCCCGACCCGGTGAACCTGGGCCTGACCGACAGCGTCACCGTCAGCTCCGCCGACGGTGAAATCCTGGGCGCCCTGACCGAGAAGCGGTCGCGGCCCACCCATGAGTATGTCGAGCAGATCCGCGCCATGGTGGCCAAGGATTTCCCGGGCGTTGAAATCTTCCAGAAGCCCGGCGACATCACCAGCCAGATCCTGAACGGCGCCGTGCCCACCCCCATCGACATCCGCATCATCGGCACGGCCCGCGGGCCCAACGCCCTGATCGCGGAAGACCTGCGCCAGCGCTTCAAGAACATCCCCGGCCTGGTGGACGTGACGCTGCGCCAGGTGACGGCCACGCCGGCCTACCGCATCGAGGTCGACCGGGCCCGCGCCGCCGAGCTGGGCCTGACCCAGAACGACGTGGCGCAGGAGGTGCTGGTGTCGCTGGCGTCCTCCGGCGTGGTCAATCCCAGCTACTGGATGGATGTCAATTCGCTGGTCATCTACCCGGTCGTGGTGCAGTCGCCGCAGCGCCTGATGGCCTCGGCCGAGGATCTGCTGAACACTCCCATCCATTCCACACGGGTGACCACGCCGGTGCTGCTGCGCAATGTCGCCAAGCTGGTGCCGACCAAGGTGGCCGCGGACATCAGCCGCACCTCCTTCGCCCCCCGCTACGACGTCATCGCCAACGTCTCCGGCCGTGACCTGGGCTCGGTCGGCCGCGACATCAAGGCCGCCATCGACGCCGTGCGCCCGCAGCTGAAGCCCGGCAACCGCATCGAGATGGGCGGCCAGATCAAGACCATGGAACAGGCCTACGGCGACATCGCCGCCGGCATGGCCCTGGCCGTTGTCTTCGTCTACATGCTGATGGTGGTGAACTTCCAGTCGTGGCTGGACCCGCTGATCGTGCTGGGGGCCACCCCCGCCGCCATCCTGGGCGGCGCCGTCATGCTGCTGCTGACCGGCACCACCTTCAGCGAACCGGCCCTAATGGGTATGATCATGGTCATTGGTGTCGCCACCGCCAACAGCGTGCTGATGGTATCCTTCGCCAACCAGCGGCGCGAACAGGGCCTGACACCCCTGGACGCCATGGCGGAGGCAGGCGGCGCCCGCCTGCGCCCCGTCATGATGACGGCGCTGGCCATGGTGCTGGGCATGATCCCCATGGCCCTGGCGCTGAGCGAGGGTGGCGAGCAGAACGCCCCCCTGGCCCGCGCGGTGATGGGCGGGCTGCTGTTCTCGACACCCATGACCCTGCTGGCGGTTCCAGCGTTGTACGTCCTGCTGCATCGCCGGCGCCATGCCGTGCTTGCCACCACCACCGTTCCCGCCGGCTCGGCCGCCGAGTGATTTTAGGAGTCTGATGATTATGAGCGCCGCCCCTAAGACCACCGTCCGCCGCCGGTCCTGGATGCTGGGCACCGCCGTCGTGGCCCTGGCCGCCATCGGCCTGGTGTCTGCCCCCCACCTGGCCAGCGGCACCAAGGCCCCGCCGGAAGCCCGGCCGCAAGCCCCGCTGCAGGTGAAGACCACCAACCCCAAGCCGGTGAAATCGTCCGACGGCCTGCTGCTGCCGGCCCAGACCCAGGCCCTGACGGAATACACCGTCTACGCCCGCGTCTCCGGCTATATCGGCAAGCGCCTGGTGGACATCGGCGACGTGGTGAAGGCTGGCCAGACCCTGGCCGTCATCGAGGCGCCCGATCAGGACCAGCAGCTGATGCAGGCCCGCGCCTCGCAGCACCAGGCGGAAGCCAATCTGGCCCTGGCCAAGTCCAACTACAGCCGGTCCAAGTCCCTGCTGGGCGACGGCTGGGTGACGCGCGAGACCTATGACACGCGCGAGTCCGCCCTGAACGCCGCCCAGGCCGACCTGGAGGCCGCCATCGCCAACGTGAAGCGGCTGGAGCAGCTGACCGCCTACAAGACGGTGACGACGGCCATCGACGGCATCATCACCCAGCGCCTGGTGGAACAGGGCGACCTGGTGGTGGCCGACGCCAGCAGCGGCAAGGCCCTGTACCAGGTGTCGCGCCAGGACCACCTGCGCCTGGTCATCGACGTGCCTCAGGGCCAGGTGCCGGCCGTGGCGGTGGGCGCCGCGGTGGACGCCAGCTTCGTGGAGTTTCCGGGCCGCCGCTTCCCGGCCAAGGTGGTGCGCATCTCGCACGCGGTGGACAGCACCAGCGGCACCATGCGGGTCGAGGCCGACCTGCCCAACCCCGACCTGACCATCCCGGCCGGCATGCGCGGCAACGCCCATTTCCCCGAGGCCGGTGCTCAGGTGCTGGCCCTGCCGGTGAACACCATCGTCACCCGGCCGGAAGGCAAGCGCGTCGCCGTGGTCGATGGCGAGGGCAAGGTACGCTTCCACCCCGTGACCCTGGGCCGTGAATTCAACACCACGGTCGAGGTGGTGGGCGGGGTCAGCGACAAGGATCGCGTCGTGCTGAACCCCAACACCATGCTGAATGACGGCGACGCCGTGACGGTGGCGGAAGACGCCCCCAAGGACGGCACGGCGAAGTAAGGGCCTGGCGTCATCAAAAAAAACAAGCGGCCGCTCCCCCCCAGGAGCGGCCGTTCGCTTTTGCGCCGGATGGGCCGGCACCTGGTACAAGCGTAAGGATGAGCCTTACCAGGGCTCGCAGCCCTGGCACTCGATCGGGCTGGCCATGGCGACCTTGCGCTCAGCCGTCATGTGGCTGGTGGCATAGACGCCGACACCGACCAAAACCAGGCACGCCATAACGATCTTCTTGAAAGACATGGATTTTCCCCCATCAAAGCGCCGGTCGGGACAATCCCGATGGCAGGCGAAAGCAGGGGAAAGCAAACCTCGGGCCAGTTTTCAGACCCTCTACCATCAGGACAGTTTTCAGGTCTTGAAACGGCAAGCCATTGTTAATCCGTTAAGATTTGAGTTATTAGGAAAGTGGCGGCGCAGTCGCGGGCAATATTATTATTGCCGGTGGGCAATAACGTCTCTTGGCGGGTAGGCAGAAATGACCCATCCTATCGCTCTTTTCCGTCGATTGGGGGCCTGACCCGTGGGCGCCACCGCGAGTTTAATTGGCAGCTTGTTCTTAAGCGTTATCGCGAGTGGTACTGGCCTGTCCAGCGCCGTGGATCAACCCAGCGGCAAACCGGTTATTCAGTTCCTCTATCCTGACGTGGGTCCTTTTCTGCAGGGCGTTTCGGATGGCGAGGCCGTGCGCGGCCCCATCGCCGCCCGGGTAGAGGCATTGGCCGCCAAGGCCGGGTATGAGATCAGCTGGCTAGGGCCCATCCCCCGCAACCGCATTCTGGCGGACCTGCAGGACGGCAGGGCGGCCTGTACCCCCAACGTCATCAAGACACCGGACCGCGAGGCGCGGTTCAAGTTCACCGAGCCCATTTTCCCGCAGATTGACTGGGTGGTCATTACCAAGAAGAACGCGGAGTGGATCAAGGCCTATCCTTCGATCCAGGCGCTGCTGCGGGACAAGGCCCGTGTCTATGGCAGCATGCTGGGCGCGTCCAAGGGGCCGGTGATAGACGCCATGACGGCCGAGGAGGCCAGCCACGTCCGCCCCATCCGCGGCACGCCGTCGGATTTGGTGAAGATGATCGCGTCCGGACATGTGGATTACAGCATCGTATCCGGTTCGGAGGACGCCAAGGCGGCCGCCATCTCGGCCGGCGTCGATCCATCGGAGATCGTCGCCGTCCACTTTCCCGAACTGTCCGCCGTGGGCGCCGGGCGCATCATGTGCGCGCAGACGGTGGGCGACGACCTGATCGCCGCCTTTGACCGGGCGCTGGCGGGCGCACGCTGAACCGGTGTGGGCCCAAGACGGGTGGACGGCAGCGGCCCGGCGGCCCATAAAGGCGGAACGTCCTGTCCTTTCCGGTCTTTCTCGCTGCGATGACGCCCGACACCACCCCGCACGTCCCCGATTCCGAATCCCACAGCTGGGATCCCGACCTGCTGCTGGCCGTCGCCACGACGGAGGAAGGCTGCGCCACCTTGGCCCAGCTGGGCCTGGTGCGCCCTCGCCAAGCGGCGGCCATGGGGCTGGTGCCCCTGCCCCTGGTCTTCCCCGACAAGGAACAGGTTTGGGTGGAGGAGGCGCGGCGGGACGAGCTGCTGGCCACCATCCAGCGCCGGGCGTCCGAAGCCGTGGTGCGCCCTGCCCTTCTGGCCGCCGCCCGTCCGCCCCTGCGGGAGGCGGGATTTGAGATCACCCCGGCCATCGTTCCCGACCGCGTCCGCGTCAGCCAGAGGCTGGAGGTGCGGCTGCCCAGCCTCCCTCATCCCTATCGCCTGAACGTGGACCGCACCTTCTCCGTCGGTGAGCTGTCTGGCCTGGACGGCACGGCCCTGGTCGATTTGGTCAGCGCCGATGGCAAGCTGAACGGGCGTCGGCGCGACGCTGAAAGCAGCCTGGCCCGCCGCCTGGCCGAGATCGAGGCGGAGGTGTCAAGCGACGCCGAAGCCCTGGCCGAGATCCGCGACCGCCTGTGGCGGGCCACCCACCACCTGACGGACGCGCCGTCGGTGCTGCGCCGGTGGGAACGGGAGGTGGCAGCCTGGGCGCAGGACCGCATCCACGCCCGCGGCCGCAGCTTCGTCGACAGCCATTTCGACCTGAAGCGCTATGAGGACCTGTTCCCCCAGGCGCGCAGCATGCCCCGCCGCCTGGTGCTGGTGGTGGGGCCGACCAATTCCGGCAAGACCCGCCGCGCCATGCAGGCGCTGAAGGACGCCCGCAGCGGCGCCTACCTGGCGCCCTTGCGCCTGCTGGCGCTGGAGATCATGGACCGCCTGAACAAGGAGGGCGTGGCCGCCAACCTGGTGACGGGTGAGGAGGAGATCCGCGTGCCCGGTGCCCGCATCACCGCCTCTACGGTCGAGATGCTGGATCCGGAGAGCCGCCTGGAGGTGGCCGTCATCGACGAGGTCCAGATGCTGGCCGATGCGGAGCGCGGCTGGGCCTGGTCGGCCGCCCTGGTGGGCGTGCCGGCGGAGACGGTGTACCTGCTGGGCTCCCCGGACATCCGCCCGGTGGTCGAGCGCATGGCCCAGTACCTGGGCGAACCGCTGGAGGTGGTGGAGCTGGAGCGCAAGACGCCGCTGAAGCTGATCGACCGCCGGCTGGAGTGGAGCGACGTGCAGGCGGGCGACGCCTTGATCGCCTTTTCCCGGCGAGAGGTTCATTCCGTCCGCGAAACAATCCGCGCCACGGGCCTGAGCGCCGCCGTGATCTATGGCGCCCTGGCGCCCGAGGTGCGACGGCGGGAGGCGGAGCGTTTCACCACCGGCGAGGCCGACGTGGTGGTGGCGACGGACGCCATCGGCATGGGCCTGAACCTGCCGGTGCGCCGGGTGTTGTTCACCAGCCTAGAGAAGTTCGACGGGCACGAGGTGCGGCCCCTGTCGGGGTCGGAGGTGCGGCAGATCGCCGGCCGAGCCGGCCGTTATGGCAAGTTCGAGGTGGGCGAGTATGGCGTGGTCGGGCGCGGCAGTCCCAACGCCCTGCGCCACATGTACAAGGCGGCAGATGAGAAGGTCCACGCCGCCATGTCCCTGACCCTGCGGCCCACCCGCGCCATGATGGAACGCCTGGCGACCTATGTCGGCACCGACCGCCTGGTGCCCTTGGTCGACTGCTTCGCCGCCGCTGATACCAAGGGGTCACCCTACGCCCTGGCCGACCTGACGCCGGTGCGCAAGATGGCGGTGGCCCTGGACGCCCGCCGCCTGGACTTCGACCGCCGCCTGACCCTGCTGTTCATGCCGGCGGACCTGGACCGCGAGACCGACGCCGACCTGGTCTACGGCATCTGCCGCGCCCTGGAGCGGGAGCAGCCCCTGCCGCTGGACAGCGTGGCCGGCAAGCGCATCGACAGCCTGGATGACCTGGGGCTGGAGGCACAGTCACGCATCTGCGACCTTTATTACTGGGCGACCCGCAAGTTCTCCGCCTACTTCCCCGACCGCGAGGCCGTAACCGAACGCCGCGCCGCCGTGGCCGAACGCCTGGCCCAGGTCCTGGCCATGCGCAGCCGCGCCCGCGCCGCCGGTGAAGGCCCCCACAAGCCCAAGCCCGGTTTCAGGGGAGCGCCCCGGAAGCGCTATGGGCCCAAGCGGAAGTGACGGTCAGGCGAAACTGAGGGCATGGGAGATTGCCGCCGCCGTGGCCTGCAGCGCCGGCAGGAACTCCTCCCGCAACTGCGCCTCGCTGACCCGCGAGGCGTGGGTGCTGACGTTCATGGCGGCGATCACGGCCCCACCCCGGCCGCGGATGGGCACGGCGATGGAGCGCAAACCCTCCTCCAGTTCCTGGTTCACCAGGGCCCAGCCCTGGCCGCCGGCCTGGCGCACGGCGGCCTTGACCGCGTCCACCTTGATGTCCGCCGTGGCGGCCAGGATGGCGTCCAGATCGGCATCCGGCAGGGCTGACAGCAGCACCCGGCCCATGGAGGTGCGGGCGGCCGGCAGGCGGGTACCGATGCTGATCTCGATGGACATGATGCGTTTCATGGGCACGCGCACGACGTAGACGATGTCCGTGCCGTCCAGCACGGAAATGGAGCAGGATTCCTGCACCCGCCCCACCAGTTCCTGCATGAAGGGCTGGGCGACACCCGTCAGCGTCAGGGATGACAGATAGGCCAGGCCCAGGTTCAGCACCTTGGGCCGCAGGCTGAACAGCTTGCCATCGAAGGCGACGTAGCCTAGCGCGCACAGAGTGTGCAACAGGCGCCGCGCGGTGGCGCGCGTGACGTCGGCGCGCTTGGCCACCTGCGACAGGGTCATGGGCGTGTGGGTGGCGCCGAAGGCCTCGATCACCGCCAAGCCGCGCGCCAGCGCCCGCACGAACTCCCCACCCTCGTCACCCGCCTCACCGTCCGCGTCCCCCATGCGCCGCCCTCTCCCATGCAGGAATTCGCGCCCACGGCCGTTGACAGGCCGGGGCGGGAGGTTCACTCTAATGTTCATTATACGGACATTTGTGCGCTAGACGAACAAAAAGATACGGCCGACGAAAAAATGTTGGCGACGACTTTCCCAGGGAGGGGACAGCCGACCAGGCCCCGCGCGATCGCCGACAGGGTGACCGCCGTCCGGGCGCCAGCCAGGCCCCTTCCTTCGCGACGACGAAGGAGTGCGTATTCCATGACCGAAGTCTTCATCTGCGACGCGATCCGGACCCCCATCGGGCGCTATGGCGGCGCCCTGTCGTCGGTGCGCGCCGACGATCTGGCGGCGGTACCGTTGAAGGCCCTGATGGCGCGCAACGCCAAGGTGGATTGGGACGCGGTGGGCGATGTCGTTTTCGGCTGCGCCAACCAGGCGGGGGAGGACAACCGCAACGTGGCCCGCATGGCGCTGCTGCTGGCGGGTCTGCCGGTCGGCCTGGGCGGCACCACCGTCAACCGCCTGTGCGGATCGGGCATGGACGCTGTCGCCATGGCCGCCCGCGTGGTGGCCCTGGGTGAGGCGGACGTGATGATCGCCGGCGGGGTGGAAAGCATGTCCCGCGCACCCTTCGTCATGGGGAAGGCGGAGGACGCCTTTTCCCGCAAGGCGGAGATCTTCGACACCACGATCGGCTGGCGCTTCGTCAACAAGGCGATGAAGGCGGCCTATGGTGTCGACAGCATGCCGGAGACGGGCGAGAACGTGGCCGAGGACTTTGGCGTGTCCCGCGCCGACCAGGACGCCTTCGCCATCGCCAGCCAGCGGAAGGCCGCCGCCGCCCAGGCTCGCGGCCGGTTTGAGCGGGAAATCGTCCCCGTCACCATCCCCCAGCGCAAGGGTGAGCCCAAGGTGGTGACCACGGATGAGCATCCCCGCCCCGACACCACGCTGGAGGCGCTGGCCAAGCTGAAGGGCGTGGTGAAGGCCGAGGGCACGGTGACGGCCGGCAACGCCTCTGGCGTGAACGACGGCGCCGCCGCCCTGCTGCTGGCATCCAGCGAGGGCGTGCGCAAGTACGGCCTGACGCCCCTGGCCCGCTTCGTTGGGGCCGCCACGGCCGGCGTGCCGCCGCGCGTCATGGGCATCGGCCCGGCCCCGGCGACGCAGAAGCTGCTGGCCCGACTGGGCCTGACCATCGGCGACATCGACGTCATCGAGCTGAACGAGGCCTTCGCCAGCCAGGGCCTGGCCGTGCTGCGCCAGTTGGGCATCGCCGACGACGACGCGCGGGTGAACCCCAACGGCGGCGCCATCGCCCTGGGCCATCCCCTGGGTATGTCCGGCGCCCGCCTGGTCGCCACCGCCGCCCATGAGCTGGCCGGCGGCGACGCCCGCCGCGCCCTGTGCACCATGTGCATCGGCGTGGGCCAGGGCATCGCCAGCGTCATCGAACGGGTCTGATCACCCCGGGCCCTAAGCACACCGGAGCGTAGCGACGAGGCCCCGACCGGGGCCGCCGCAGGTTTCCGGGGAGCATAGCGAGCTGGAAACCGAGGACAAGCCAAGGGGCGGATGCCCCGCCGGCGCTTGAGGAATAAGAACCGATGTTATCCAAAGTTCGTACTTCAGCCCTGGACGCGCTTGCCGACGTCCGCGATGGCGCCACCATCATGGTGGGCGGCTTCGGCAACGCCGGCATGCCCATGGAATTGGTGGACGCCCTGATCCAGCAGGGTGCGAAGGATCTGACGATCGTCAGCAACAACGCCGGCAACGGCACCACCGGCCTAGCGGCCCTGCTGGCGGCGGGGCGGGTGCGCAAGGTCATCTGTTCCTTCCCCCGCCAGACCGACAGCTTCGTCTTCGACGAGCTGTACCGCGCCGGCAAGGTGGAACTAGAGCTGGTGCCCCAGGGCAACCTGGTGGAGCGCATCCGCGCGGCCGGTGCCGGCATCGGCGGCTTCTTCACCCCCACCGGCTACGGCACGCCGCTGGCCGAGGGCAAGGAGACGCGCGTCATCGACGGCAAAGGCTATGTCCTGGAATACCCGATTCACGCCGACGTGGCCCTGATCAAGGGCCGGCTGGCCGACCGCTGGGGCAACATGGTCTTCCGTAAGACTGCCCGCAACTTCGGCCCCATCATGGCGTCCGCCGCCAAGGTGTCGGTGGCACAGGTGGAGGAGATCGTGGAGCTGGGCACGCTGGACCCGGAAACCGTCGTCCTGCCCGGAATATTCGTCAGCCGCGTGGTGGCCGTGGGCAAGTCCGCCCGCGCTGCCGCCTGAGGTCAAGGAGCCAGATCATGACCCAGACCCCGAGCTACATCGCCTGGACCCGCGACCAGATGGCCGCCCGCATCGCCAACGACATCGAGGACGGTGCCGTCGTCAATATCGGCATCGGCATGCCCGAGCTGGTGGCCAACCACCTGTCGCCCAACAAGGAAATCCTGCTGCACAGCGAGAACGGCATCCTGGGCATGGGCCCCAGGCCCGCCGCCGACGCCGTGGATCCGGACCTGATCAACGCTGGCAAGCAGCCGGTGACCCTGCTGGACGGCGGCGCGTTCTTCGACCACAGCCTGTCTTTCGCCATGATGCGCGGCGGGCATCTGGACATCGCCATCCTGGGCGCCTTCCAGGTGGCGGAGAACGGCGACATTGCCAACTGGTCCACCGGTAAGCCCGGCGCCATCCCGGCCGTGGGCGGGGCCATGGACCTGGCCGTGGGCGCCCGCCAGGTCTTCGTGATGATGGAGCACCTGACCAAGGACGGGCAGTCCAAGCTGGTACACCGCTGCAGCTATCCCCTGACCGGGCTGGGCTGCGTCACCCGCGTCTATACCGACCTGGCGGTGCTGGACGTGACGGCTGACGGCTTCGCCGTGCGCGAGCTGTGCCAGGGCATGAGCCTGGAGATGCTGGCGGCGTTGTCCGGCCTGACGCTGGCGGCCGCCTGAGCCGCCGGGCGGCTGGTGCCGGGGGGGCACCGGCCGCATCCCGGGTGGTATGGGCGGGAGAGGGAGAAGCGTAAACCACATATGAACCACCGAACCCTTAAGCCATTGACCTAACCGGAAGATTTGGCCTGGCGGCATGTTCGTACCATTGTAGGTGGAACGAACCTTTCGTATCCTTCAGGGCATGCTTAGGCCCCGGCATCGGCCGGGACCATCCCCGGGTGGGAAGGGTACGTCGGTGGACCTGGACATCCCCAGCCTGCTGGTCGTCAACACGCTGCTGCAGACCGTGGCGGCGCTCTGCCTGTCGATGGCGGCCCTGTCCCTGCCCCGCCAGGCGGGCCTGACCTATTGGGCGGCATCCGGCTTCGCCCAGGCGGCCGGCCTGGCCCTGAGCAACCAGCTGGACTGGCTGCCGCCTTGGCTGACCCTGCTGTCCAGCCAATTCCTGATCTTCACAGGCTATGGCCTGGCCTATATCGGCGTGGTCCGCTTCCTGGGCCGGCCGGCGCATGAGACGTGGCCCATGCTGGCGGTCGGCGTGCTGCTGGCGGCCATGTTCCTGTGGTTCACCGTGGGCGCGCCGGAAAACCGGGGGCGCATCCTGGTCAGCAGCCTGTTCTTCGCCGCCCTTTCCGCCGCCATGGCCTGGCACCTGGTGCGCCATGCGGAGCGGGATCTGTGCCCAGCCACCACCGTCACCGCCGCCCTCTATGCCGCGTGGGCGCTGCTGGCCCTGGCCCGCGCCGGGTGGGCCCTGGTGATCGACTGGCAGGGCACGGCCCAGGAACCCCACGCCATGAAGGTGGCGACCCGCCTGGTCATCATCTGCGTCACCACCACCGTCACCAACGGCTATCTGTGGATGATCAGCCGGCGCCTGGATTCCGAACTGATGCAGCAGGCGCGGCAAGACCCCTTGACCGGCGTGGCCAACCGGCGGGTGATGTGGGCGGCGGGCGAGATGGAAGTGTCGCGCGCCCTGCGCCACCACCGGGCGCTGTCGCTGCTGATGATCGACATCGACCATTTCAAGGCGGTGAACGATCGCTGGGGCCACGGCACCGGCGACGCCCTGCTGGTGGCCGTGGCGGATTGCTTGACGCATGAGCTGCGGCGCAGCGACATTCTGGCCCGGGTGGGCGGGGAGGAGTTCATGGCCCTGCTGCCCGAAACCGGGCTGGAGGATGCCTGGGCGGTGGCGGAGCGGGTGCGCCAGCAGGTGGCGACCGCCACCCTGGACCGGCCGCAGGGGGCGGTGCGCTGCACCGTCAGCATCGGTGTCGCCACGCTGGGGGCCGACGGCCATGTATGGGAGGAGCTGGTGACGGCGGCCGACCAGGCGCTGTACCGCGCCAAGGACACGGGCCGCAACCGCACCGAAACGCTGAGCGTGGGACCCGGTGGGCTGGAGGCGATCCTGCCCCTGGCCCAGTCGAGCCGGGGAGCCTGATGTCCCGGTACGGGAGGTCGAGGCCGTTGCCACGGCCCCGGCGCCCACCGGTTCAGGCATGATCGGAGCGGTTCGCCGCCCTCAATCCGTACATCAGGCCATCTGTCAGGCCGTCACGTTCACCGACTGTCCCGCGCCCGTCTGCTGGGTGAAGGAAGACAGCAGGCTGGCCGCCGACGACACGTCGCCGCTGTTCAGTGAACTGCCGATCTGGCTGAGCAGGCCTTTCAGCGGATTGCTGCTGTCGCTGGTGCTGCTGCTGGTCGACGAGGACGTGCTGCTGCCGTCCGTGCTGTCGGTCGAGCTGCTGCCCAGAAGCTGGGTCAGGCTGCTGTAGGCGGACTGGGCGCTGGATTGGTCGCCGGAGGACAAGGCGTCCGACAGGCTGGAGAAAGCGGAACGCACGGCCGACGCCTGGCCGTTGCCGCCACCCTGGCCACCGGCATCCCCGCCCGGGGGCGGGCCCGGCGGCGGGCCATGGCGGTCGCCCCCGTGGGACTTGATGTCGGCGAAGGCGCTTTGCGCCCCCGACACATCACCGTTCTGCAGGGCCGTTCCCACCTTGTCCAAGGCGTCCTTCAGCGGGTTGCCGCCGCTGGAAGAGGACGAGGAGTTGGCGGGCGCGTTGGCCTGCAAATCCTTGCTCAGGGTATCATAGGCCGACTTGGCCGTATCCAGGTCACCGGAAGACAGCGCGTCGCTCAAGGCCTTGAAGTCGTCCTTGAGGGTCGACTTCGCGGACTGAGCCGTGCCGCTGGTGCTCGTCGTATACGCAGCGGTGGTAGACGACGACACAGAAGAGATCGACATGAACACTCTCCGTCGTCGGGGTCTGATGGGAAATATCGGGGGATCGGCCCCGTTGAGACCCCCCGCCGCGCGTTGCACGCAAGTGGATCTGGAGTCCGTCGCATTTCTCTCGAAAAAAATGCGCCCGATTATCTGAAGATAGCCGTTTGACCGATTGGAGTTAAATTAGCCACACGCGCTTGCAGTAATGCATCGCATCCCTGCAAGCGATGATCCATTCGGGAATTATTCGGTCAGGGCTTGCGCGGCGGCAGCATCTCCCGCCACAGGGGCAGGCGCCGTTCCAGGTCGGCGAAGGTGACCAGCGCCTCGGGACACTCATCCCGGTTGGGCGCCTGGGTCTGCATGGTGACGGCAGTGTTCACCAGAAACTCGAACATCTCGCCTACCTTGCGCCGCTCATCCGCGTTGGGCGCCGTCAGGTCCAGGAGTTCCCGCACCTGGTCGGAGGCATGGTTGGTGCGCGCCACCGTGACACCGCAGGCCTTGGCCTGCCCGATGATGGGCCCGGCGGAGCGCGCATAGTCCCACTCGTCCGCCCGCGCGACAGCGGACGGCAGTAGCAGGCCCAGCAGGGCGAAGGCGACGCACGCGCGGATTTGGGGCACCCTTCTCAGCATGCCCCCGAAGATAGGATGCGGATGCCGCCGACGCCAGCGCCCTACCCGCCGATCAACAGTTTGGTCAGCCAGCGGTGCAGGGGTTTCAGCGGCGGCCGGGCCAGCCGGTCCAGGCGGGGGCCCTTGCGGTCGAACACCGCCTTGAGGTGGCTGAAGGTGTCGAAGCCGTCGCGGCCGTGATAGCGGCCCATGCCGCTGGGGCCGATGCCGCCGAAGGGCAGATCCTCCACCGCCACATGGATCAGGGTGTCGTTGACCACCACGCCGCCGGCGGCGGTGGTCTCCAGCGCCCGGTCGATCAGGGCGCGGTCACGCCCGAACAGATAGAAGGCCAGCGGCCGGGGCCGGTCACGCACATAGTCCAGCGCCTGGCCGACATCGTCATAGGGCACGATGGGCAGGATGGGGCCGAAGATCTCCTCCCGCTGCAGGGCGATGTCCTCGGGCGGGTCCAGCACCACGGCGGGGCCCATGTCCAGGCCCGGCACGGGCGGGCCCAGTTCCCGCACCACGGCCCCCCGGCCCTTGGCCTCCGCCACCAGCGCCGCCATGCGGGCGCGGCCCGCCCCGCCGAAAACGGCGGACATGGCGCTGGCGCCCCCTTCCGCCGGGAAATAGCCGGGTACGGCCTTGCCCAGTTCCGTTGCGAAGTCCTGCATCCGGGATCGGGGCACCAGGGCGTAGTCGGGCGCCACGCAGGTCTGGCCGGCGTTGGTGAACTTGCCATAGGCGATGTCGGTGGCGGCCGACGCCAGGTCGGCGTCCGGCAGCACCAGGGCCGGCGACTTGCCGCCCAGTTCCAGGGTGACGGGCGTCAGATTCTCCGCCGCCGCCTTCATCACCAGGCGCCCCACGCGGGTGGACCCGGTGAACAGGATATGGTCGAAGGGCAGCCGGCCGAAGTGGGCCCCCACCTCCGCTCCACCGGAAACGACGATGGCGGTGTCAGCCCCCACGGCCTCCGCCACGATGTCGGCGATCAGCGCCGTGGTGCGGGGGGTGAGTTCCGAGGGTTTCAGCAGCACGCGGTTGCCGGCGGCCAGCGCTCCGGTCAGGGGCCCCAGCGCCAGGAACAAAGGGTAGTTCCAGGGGGCGATGACCCCGACCACGCCCACCGGCTGCGGCTGCACCCAGGCGCGGCCGGGGCCCAGGGTCAGGGGGACGGACCGGCGGCGGGGCTTCATCCAGCCCGCCAGGTGGCGGCGGGCATGGCGCAGGCCTTCCAGCGACACGAAGATCTCGGCGAACAGCGTCTCGTGCGCCAGGCGGCCGCCGAAGTCGGCATCCACCGCCTGGACCAGGGCGTCTTGCCGGCGGACCAGTGCCCGCTCCAACGCCCTTAGCTGGTCCCGCCGCCGCTCCGCCGAGGGGTAGGGATCCTGTCGCGCCGCCGCCCGCAGCCGGTCGAAGGCCTGGGACACCGCCGCCAAGCCCCCGTCCTCGCCCTGCTCCACCGCCATCATTCTCTCTTCCTCCACCCTTCTGACTTTTTCCTGCAGGCCAGTGACCGCCGGCCCCCGCAGATTTCCGGGGAACGCGGCGCACTGGAAATAGAGGATAGCCAAAGGCCCGGACGGGCCTGCCGGCGCCTGGGGAACCTTAAAAATGCCAGCTCAAATAACCACCGAAGCGGCGGGGTGAGCCCATGCTGATGGAATCCAGGCCGAAACTGTCCAGGTTGTTGATATCCATGATGTAGGTCTGGTCGAACAGGTTGCGCACCCACAGGCCGACGCTGATGGTGCCGTTGGGCGCGGTCCAGCCCAGCCGCGCGTCCCCCAGCCAATAGCCGGACTGGCTGAGCCGGGTCAGGTTGTGGCTGGCGAAATAGACCAGGGAACGATAGCTGACGTTGACGCTGGCGTTCAGCGTGCCGGCGTCCTTGCCGCCCGCGCCGTCCAGCGGCTGGTCATAGCTGACCAGGCCGGACAGGGTCCAGCGCGGGGCGGACGGCAGGCGGTTGCCGGATAGGGTCTCCCCCTCCGAGACATAGTTCTGGTATTCGCTGTTGAGGTATTCGCCGCCCAGGCTGATCTCCAGCCCCTTCAGCGGCACCAGGGTCACGTCCGCGTCCACACCGTAGAGGCGGGCGTTGGCGGCATTGTTGAAGGTCTGGGTGGGGACGCCGTCGCGGGTGACGATCTGGAAGACCTGCAGGTTGCTGTAGTCGTAATAGAAGCCGGCGGCGTTCAGGCGCAGGCGCTTGTTCCACAGCTCGGTCTTGGCGCCCACCTCATAGGCGTCCAGCGTTTCGTCGGCATAGGGCGCCAGGTCGGCCGGGTCGCGGGTATAGCCGCCGAAGAAGCCGCCGCTTTTGTAGCCGCGGTTGTAGCTGGCATAGAGCATGACGTCGTCGGTGGGCTTCACCTGGATGGAGGCGCGGCCCGACACGCTGTCGAAGGATTTGGAGGCGGCATAGTTCAACACGTCCACCACCTGTTCCACCGTGCTGCGGTAGCGGAAATCCTTGTCGTCCTGGGAATAGCGCAGGCCGCCGGTCAGCGTGACCATGTCCGTCAGCTGGTAATCCACCTGGCCGAAGACGGCGTAGCTGTCGCTGATCTGGGTATAAGGATAGCCCACCGTGGCCACGTTGTTTTCCAGCGAGAAGCCGGTGGGGTTGTCGTCGGTGATGAACAGGGGCCGCAGGTCGCGCAGGATGTCGTACTGGCTGGCGGTGTTCAGATAGTCGTGCAGGAAATAGGCGCCGGCCACGGCCCGCAGCCGGTCGCCCAGCGGCGCCTCCACCCGCAGTTCCTGGGATACGTCGTGCTGCGTGGCCTTGTAGGTGCTGGTCAGCAGGTTGTTGGGGCTGGCGTCGGTGTCCTCCAGGTCGTTGCGCTCGGCGCTGTCGAAACCGGTGATGGAATAGAGGGTGGCCTTGCCCAGGTCCCACCGCACGTTGACGGAGGCGCCCCAGGTGTCCACCTTGTCCTGGCCCTTGACGTTGTAGGCGCCGGCGTAGGGGTTGTTGTCGGTGTCGGCGTAGCCCAGCGCGTCGGTGCACAGACCGGAGGCGTAGGCGCCGGCGGCGCACAGGCCATCGGGCCCCGCGACGGACGGATCCTGCGGGATCAGCGGCCGGGACTGGAAATACCGGCTGTCGCCCCGGTTCTGGCCGCCATGGAACTGAACCGTGACGCTGAGGTCATCGCTGGGGGTGAACAGCAGGCTGGCGCGCCCGCCCCAGCGGTTCACGGCGTTGACATAGTCGTTGTAGTAGCGGTTGTAGGTGTCGCCGTCGTCGCGTTCATAGACGCCGGCCAGGCGCACCGCCAGCTTGCCGGGGACGATGGCGCCGCCCACGCCGGCCTCCGCCTTCACTGAATTGAAGCGGCCGTATTCCAGGCTGCCGTCGCTGGTGGTGTCGAAGGTCGGCTGACGCGACGTGATGTTGATGGCGCCACCGGTGGTGTTGCGGCCATAGAGGGTCCCCTGGGGTCCCTTCAGCACCTCCACCCGCTCAAGGTCGAAAAACTGGCCCAACTGGGCCAGGGGGGAGGCGACGAAGACCCCGTCCATATAGATGCCGACGGCCCCGGCGGCGTTGGCGTTGAAGTCGTTCAGGCCCACGCCGCGGATGAAGACCTTGGGGTTGGCGCTGGCGTCCGACGTCTTGATCTGCAGGCCCGGCGTCAGCGCGGGCAGATCCTGCACGTCGCGCACGCCGGTCTTCTCCAGCGTCTCGGCCGTCAGCGCGGTGATGGCCACCGGCACGTCCTGCAGGTTTTCCGCCCGCTTCTGCGCCGTGACCACGATTTCCTGCAACACGCCGTCCGTATCGGGCGGCGCCGCAGACTGCGCCCGGGCGGTGCCCTGCAGCGCACCCAGCGCCACGCCCGACAGCAGCATGAACCCGATACCCGCCTTGCCTATCCGCATCATGGTTGGCTCCCTGTTTTTGGTTCCGTCGTTGCGCAACCGCCCTAGCACTCTTTCTTCTTGGCCCCGGTGCCCGCCGGGGTACGCGCTCGGCCGCCGTTTTCGGTCAGGCCGACATCTCGAACACCGGCCACCGCCCGGTTATGGCGGCGCCGTCATAAGCCAGCAGCGGTCCGAACTGCAGCAGCACCGCCTCGCTCTGCGAAGGGCGCAGGAACACCCAGTCGTCCGGCTTCAGCGGCACGCGGCGGGAGCCCGACCAGCGTTCCTGGTTGCTGGACCGGCCATAGAGGCCGCTGAGCTGCAGGCCCGGCGGCGACACCGGGTTGGCCAGCCAGTGGCCACCCTGCACGAAGAAGGCGCGGGCCGTGTTAGGGTCGAAGAAAGCGGCGATGCCGCTCAGGCTTTCCAGCCCGGGGACCAGCCCCGGCTCCGCCACCTTCAGCACCGGCGTGGCGATGAAGCAGGCGGGCTGGTGATGGGCCAGGGTGTCGATGTCGAAATCCGTGGGCTTCACGAAGGCGGAGCCCACCGCCACCTCCGTCGCCACCGGGTCGTCGGTGTGCAGGGCATAGGTGGGACTGCCGGCCGTGTTGAAGGTGTGGGGCGCCTGCCCGTCCTTCAGCGGCGCCTTCTCTTTCAACACCCCGGCCATGCGGGCGTAGATGTCCTTGGCCCGGGCCAGCGCCTTGCCACGCATGTCGAACACGCCGGGCATCTTGGCGACATGGGGGTCGTAGCCCATGAGGCCGCGGGCGGTGACGGCCGGGTCCAGGCCCGCCAGCATGGCGGCCAGCGCCGCGGGATCCGTCAGGCCACCCCGGTGCAGGCCCACGTCGATCTCGAAATTCACCGACAGCGCCACGCCGCGCGCCTTGGCCATGCCTGTGTACTGGGCCAAACGCTCCGGCGTGTCGATCAGCCATTGCGGGCCGGGGGCCTGCGCCCCCAGCGCGTCGTAATAGGCGGCAGCGGCGGCCACCGGCAGGGGCTTGCCCATCAGCAGGTCGGCATCGGGAACGTGGGTGCCCATCTCCACCAGCATGGGCTGGTTGAAGACCATGTAGCGCTTGGTCTTCAGGCCCGCCGCCACCCGGTCCATCAGCTCGTGGCAGGGCAGCGACTTGACGACGATGCGCAGGCCCTTGGCCTGGCTGCCCGCCTTCCCAAGCGTATCACCCACCGCCTTGATGTTGGCATCCAGCCGCGTGGTGTCGACCACCAGCACCGGCTGGGCCACGCCCGCCTTGGTCAGGGCGGCCGACAGCCCGGTGAAATAGGCGTCGTGCCCGCCGCCGTGGTCGCCCTCCGGCCAGGCCAGGGCGGCGGCCCCTACGACGGCGGCGCCGGCGATGCCGCCCGCCAGCACGCCGCGACGGCTGGGCCGCCTTCCATAGTCATCACGCATCGGTGAACACCCCCCGCATATAGTCGTTGAGGAAGCGCCCCTCCGGGTCGACCTGGCGGCGCATGTCCATGGCGTCGCGGAAGCGGGGATAGAGGGCGATGAAATCGGCGGTCTTCAGCGTGTTCAGCTTGCCCCAGTGCGGCCGGCCGCCATGGCGCCGCAGGATGGGTTCCACCACGTCGAACAGGAACTGGTAGTCGTCCTTGTAATAGGCGTGCACGGCGATGGAGCCGGACGGCCGATCGTGGAAGGGCGACAGCCAAGCGTCGTCGGGCGCGATCACCCGCGCCTCGATGGGGAAGAAGACATCGTGCCGCCGGGTCTCGATGGCCTCGATCACGTCCTTCAGCGCCTGTACCTGCGCCTCGCGCGGCAGGTGGAATTCCATCTCGTTGAAGCGGATGGGGCGCTCGTTGGACAGCAGCTGCCAGCTTTCCGCCACCACCCGTTCCGGTTCCAGGCCGGACAGCACATGCTTGGCCACGCGGCGGCGGATGGCTGGGGACCAGCCCAGCCAGTCGCGCAGCGCCTTCAGGCTCATGACCGCGTCATTGTCCTGGGTGGGCGGCCGGGGCGTCGCCGGCGCGTCCGTCTCGTCATGGGTAATGACGGCGGTCATGCCGGTGAAAGGCAGGTAGTAGAACTCCACATTGCGGTGGGCCGCCTGCAGGGTGGGCCATTCCGCCAGGGTCTGCTCCACGGGCTGCAGCCACACCCGCCGTTCCACCCGTTGCGCCGGGCTGTTCTTCAGCGTCACCCGGGTGAGGATGCCGAAGGCGCCCAGCCCCACCCGGGCGGCGGCGAACAGGTCGGCGTTCTGGCTAGGGCTGCAATCCAGCACCTGGCCGTCGGCGGTGACCAGACGGAAGGCTTGGACGTTGCCGTGCAGGGCCATGAGGTTGACGCCGGTACCGTGGGTGGCGGTGGACAGGGCGCCGGCCAGCGATTGCTTGTTGATGTCCGGCAGGTTGGGCATCTCTTGGCCCACGGCGGACAGGGCCGGGCCCAGGTCGGCCAGCCGGGTGCCAGCCCGGACATGGGCAGTCAGCGCCTCCGCGTCGTGACCATCCAGCCCGGCGATGCGGTCCAGCGTCACCAGCGTGCCGGACGTGGGCACCAGGGGCATGAAGGAATGGCCGGCGCCCACGGCGCGGATGGGGCCGGGGCTCTTGCGCACCAGGTCGGCCAGTTCGCCCTCATCCGCCGGGGCCGCGCGGCTGGCGGGGTAGGAGTGCTGGATGCCGGACCAGTTGCGCCATAGCAGATGGCCGCCGGCGTCGGCGCTGGGCGGGGCCGGCGGTTCCGGCTGCACGCCCACGCGGGAAGCCGCCACGCCACCGGCGGCCAGCGCCGTGCCGCCCATCAACAGAAACAGGGTGCGCCGTGTCAGCATGGTTCGGTCCGTTCCCCCATCAAGGCTTGTCGTTCAGTTGGCTTTTGCGGCCGGCGCCTGCCCGGCCATGAAGCGGATCAGCGCCTGGTAATCGTCGGCGGTGCAGGAGAAGCATTGGCCACCCGCGGGCATGCCGTTGAAGCCTTCCAGCGTGTGTTTCAGCAAGGTGTCCGACCCCTTGGCCCAGCGCGGCTTCCACGCGGTGGCGTAGCCTGCCAAGGGGGCGCCGGAGTCCGGATTGGCGTGGCAGGCCTTGCAGCTGGCCTCATACAGGCCGGCCAGGCGGTCCCCTGCCGGGCGCCGCGCGGCCAGCGCCTCGGCCGTGGGCGGCGCCTCGGGCGCCGGGTCGCAGGCCGACAGGCCCGCCGCCAGCGCAGCCAGCAGGATCAGTGCGGGCATGCGTGCCCGTTTCGGAAAATACCCGATGCCCAAGCCCATGAAACTCCCCGTCGCCGCCCGTCTATCGCGGGCACGGCGTTAGTCATCGCTAACTAGTGTTAGTGATAACTAAAGATGGCAGGGCTGGCAAGGGGGTTTGTCGCGGTTGTCACGGCACCCATAGTTTGGCCAATTGGGGACTCCCCCGATATCGCGTGACACAGCCATCTGCTTGCCCAATACAATCACCCCCATACCATTACTGGTGTGCCGATGGGCTGGCGCTGCTGAATGGGCCGCCAGGTCACCTCGAAGGCCGAAGCGATTTATGAGGCCAGGATGCTGGACCCGCTGAACCAATAATCCTCCGCACCCGAAACCCCGATGGGACGCCGCGTGATCGCTCGCATGAAATACCGCCCCACTTCCCTTCTCTGCGCCGTGGCGATCCTATTGTCGGTGATGCCGCTGGCCGTCGTCAGCCTGATCGGCGCCATGGGCGGCTGGGACGGGCGGGGACAGGTGGCGCGAACCGTCCTGTTTTCCCTGGCCGTGGAACCGGGGCATGCGCCGCCCGGCCGTCTCCCTTTGAGCGAATTTTTTCAGCGTGACCTGCCTGCGGCCTTGGATGTCGTTTTCCTGGGATCAGGGTTCTATGCCCTGCGCGTGTGGTTCCAACGGCGGCGATCATTCGGCTATATGCTGTTTTTCAGCTTGGCGGTCATCTCCTTCACCGCGCACCTCCACTTTTACTTGAGCCCCGGCCTCGTCACCGGCTGGTTTACCTGGCTGACGATCTGCACCTTGTTCTGGCTCATCGGGATCATTCATTTTTTTCTGCTGCGTCCGGCGTTGCGTCCCCCGTTCACGATTCTGACCGGGGCCGCGACCACGGTGGCGGGCGCCGTCACCCTGCTGACAGTGCCGGCGGCGGGGCCGATACCGGTGCTATCCTGCGCACCCTTCCTCATTCCCGCACTCTACGGCATGGCGCTGGCGATGGCGGCCAGTGTCAGCATTGTGGACATGACGCAGGCCGGGCCCGGGTTCAGCGCGACGCGCATGGTGGTCAGCTGTGTCGGCGTTTGTGTCATGCTGGGCGTAGCCGACCAATGGATGCATTCCAGCGGCCTGGGCCTCGATGGCTGGTTCCTGGGGGCCTACATCAACGTCGTCGCCCTGGTGCTTGTCGGCATCCTCCTGTACCGGCGCTACAGCGCCGCCATAGCCAGGATGCAACGGGCCAACGCCGACTTGGCCGAACGCCTGCGGGTCCGCGAAGCCGAGTTGGAGGTCAGCCACCAGCGCCTGCGCGAGGTGGAACGGCGCCAGACCATCAGTGAGGAGCGCCAGCGCCTGATGCAGGACATGCACGACGGCGTGGGTGCCTCGCTGATCAGCGCCATCCGCTCCGTCGAGCGGGGCGCCGTGAACGACGCCGAGGTCTCGCAAATCCTGAAGGGCTGCCTAGACGATTTGAAGCTGGCCATCGATTCCATGGAACCGGTGGACGCCGATCTGCTGCTGCTGCTGGCCTCGCTGCGCTATCGGCTGGAACCGCGCCTGGAAGGATCGGGCATCGCCCTGGTGTGGGATGTGCAGGATCTGCCGACCCTTGTCTGGCTGGATCCCGGCAGCGCGTTGCATATCCTGCGCATCCTGCAGGAGGGCATCGCGAACGCCCTGCACCATGCCGATGCCCGACGCATCCGGCTGGGCACCGCGCCCAACGCCCAAGGAGATGTGGCCGGCGTGCGCGTCACGATCGAGGACGATGGGCGGGGCTTCGATACGGAAAAGGCCCTGGAGACATCCGCCGGCCGGGGCCTACGGAACCAGCAGCGCCGGGCCCAGGCCGTGGGCGGCACCATCACCTGGCATTCCGGTCCCATGGGCACGCGCCTTAGCCTGTGGCTGCCGCTGCACCGCGCGCCGAGCGCTGCCGCAGCTCAAGGTCGCTGATCAGATAACTCCGGCTGACATCGGGGAGACGCGGCGCGATACCGCACCGCTCGGCGGCCCAGCTGCATGCCGATTAGCCCGTCAGGCCAGCGCCCCGCCAGCGCCGCCCAGCGCCAGCCAGATGTCCGCCGTCATCTCGGCATCGGCCCGGGACTTGTGTTGGTAATCGCCGGTGACGCTGACGCTGCCGTCCTGCTGCCGCCGCCTTTTGTGACGCGTCCGGGCCGTGCCGCCCACACGCTCCGCCACCAGGGGCAGGCGGGAGCGTTCGGCCGGCCAGCGGCGGCGGGCCAATTTTTCGGTACACACCACGGGATTGGCCAGAGGCGGAAGACCGGCCACCGCCAGTTCCTGGTTCAACAGGGCGACATCACCGGCGGCACCATGGAACACCAGCGGGTCGGAACCGATGAAGGCCAGGATATCGCCCGCCACGTCCGCGAAGTCGGGACAGTCGGCGAGTTCCTCCGCCCGAACGCCGTGCACACCGATGGCGATGGGGTTGAGCGGGCAGCGCGGATTGATGCGCCAGCTGCACGCCTCCCGCACATACCCGCCAGCGCCCGACGGCGAAACCGCGACGGCCGACACCTCGATGATGCTGCGCCCCTCCACCGGCCGGAAACCGGTCATCTCGATGTCCATGGCCACCCAGCGCCCGGCTGCCGGGCCAACTGACCCGGCTGGCAAGCGAACTGAAATAATCTGCGCTTTACCCATGACCTGTTCCACATCCAAGGGGCGCCTCCGGGATAGGCGCCGACACCGGCTATATAGGCCGGTAACCGTTTAAAAAGAATCACGCATACCCCCGGCCCGCCGAACGCCAGGCCTTGGCATGGTCGATGAAGGCCTTGAGCCCGGCCGACGGCAGGCGCTGGCGGGGATAGTACAGCGCAAGGCCTGGCGAGGGCGGCGTCCAGTCGGCCAGCGCGCGGGCCAGGCGGCCCTCGGCCAGGTCGGCCGCCACGTCGCGCAGGCTGACATAGGCGATGCCGGCGCCGGCGCGGGCGGCGTTCAGACACAAGGTATGGCTGCCAAGGGTCAGGCGGCCGGGCACGTCGATGCGGATCTCTTCACCACCGCGCGGGGCGAATTCCCAGCGGTAGATGGTGCCGCTGGGCAGGCGGGCGCGGATGCAGTCGTGGCGCAGCAGGTCGGCCGGCACGCGGGGCAGCCCGTGCGTCTGGAAATAGGCGGGCGTGGCCACGACGGCCCAGCCCTCCTCCTCCCCCAACGGGATGGCCACCATATCCTCCGGCACCGTATCGGCGGCGCGGAAGCCGGCGTCGAAGCCGGAGGCGACGATGTCGATCATGCGCCCCTCGGCCACCAGATCGACCCGCATGTCCGGATAGCGGGTCATGAAATCCAGGATCAGGGGCAGCATGCGCGCGGCGGCCTCCTCCGAGGTATTGAGGCGCAGCAGGCCGGCGGGGGTGTCGCGGAAACGGTTCACCGTTTCCACCGCGTCGGCGATCTCGCGCGTGGCCGGCATCACCCGCGCCAGGAAATGCTCCCCCGCCTCGGTCAGGGCCACGCTGCGGGTGGTGCGATTGAACAGGCGCACGCCCAGTTGCCGCTCCATGGCCGCGACCCGATGGCTGAGCGACGAGGGGGAGGCGCCGATGGCCGCCGCCGCCGCGCGGAAGCTGCGGTGTTCCGCCACCGCCGCCAGGGCCGCCAACTCCCGCAGCGTCAGATCCGTCACTGTACAATGTCCTTCATCGGCACATGCAAGATTGCGCCGATTATTGCACCAATGGCGGCGCATTACATCAGCGGTCTCAACCCTGCTTCACGGAGAAAAGAGACCATGAGCCCCTCCAACCCCAGCACCCCGGCCAAGACCGTCCTGATCACCGGCTGTTCCTCCGGCTTCGGGGAGACCGCCGCCCGTCTGTTCGCCGCGCGCGGCTGGAACGTCATCGCCACCATGCGCGACCCGGCGCGCGATCCCGGCCTGGTCGCCCTGGACACCGTGCAGGTCGTCCGCCTGGACGTGCAGGACCGCGACAGCATCGCCGCCGCCGTCGAGGCTGGGCTGCGCCGCTTCGGCCGCATCGACACGCTGGTGAACAATGCCGGCTTCGGCCTGTTCGGCGTGTTCGAGGCCACGCCCGTGGCCAAGATAACCGAACAGTTCGAGGTCAACGTCTTCGGCGTGATGGACGTGACCCGGGCCATCCTGCCCCATTTCCGCGCGAACGGCGCCGGCACCATCATCAACATCAGTTCCGGCGCGGGCGCCTTTGGCCTGCCCCTGATGTCGCTGTACTGCGCCAGCAAGTTCGCGCTGGAGGGCTACTCCGAGGCCCTGTCCTTCGAGCTGGCCAGCGTGGGCGTGACGGTGAAGCTGGTTGAGCCGGGCGGCGTCACCAGCACCAACTTCGGCCCGCGTAGCGGCACGGAGGCGGGGGGCCAGGCCGATCTCGCCGACTACCGCCCCTTCGTCGCCAAGCTGGACGCCTTTTTCGAGGGCTGGCGCAATTCGCTGGCCGGCACCACGCCGGACGGCGTGGCGGAGGTGATCTACACCGCCGCCACCGACGGCACCAACCAGCTGCGTTACGTGGCGACCGACGACATCAAGCCGCTGATCGCCGCCCGCCGCGAGACGTCGGAAGAAGCCTATATGAACCTGATGCGTGAGCGCTTCATGCCGAAATAAAGGGCCGAAATAAAAGATTGAGTGCCGGGCGGCCTCACACTCCGTGGCGCAGGCCGCCCAACCACATCTGGGTCAGGGCGCGGCAAACGCTTTCGGGTGACATGCTGGGGTCGTCCAGCGCCATCTCCACGGCGGCGTAGCCCGCGTCCACGGCGATGCGGGTGCGCAGGCGCAATTCGGCCGGGTCCATGTCGGGCAACAGCGGGCCCATGGCGCGGCAGATGCGGTCGGTGACCATCTCGTGCGAGGCCAGGCGGACGGCGGTCAGCGAGGGCACGGCGCGCAGTGCCCGCATGATCCACACCGCCCCCGGCATCTCGGCCGTGGCCTGGATGGTGGACAGCAGGAACTGGTAGTGGGCCCCCATCAGCTCTTCAAAACCGGCGGGCGCGCTGCGCTCCAGCCACTCATAGAGGATGTCGTTCTGGGCCTCCATCAGGGTGCTGCCCAGGGCCGCCAGCAGGTCGTACTTGTCCTTGAAATGGCGGTAGAAAACGGGCGGCGTCACCCCGGCGCGGCTGGCCACCTGGTTGGTGGAGATGCGCTCGATCCCCACCTCGCCCAACAGTTCGGCCCCCGCCTGCATCAGCCGCATGCGCATGGCCGCCGCCCGGCCGGTCAGGGCGGGACCCGAGGTCGGACCGGGGGCGAGAGGGACGTCGGAAGCTGTGTCAGACACGGGTCACGAGGGATCGGCAAGGGGGTTGAAGAACGGCGCGGAGCCTACTGCGCCCCATGACTACCGCGTCCGGTACCGGAACGCCAAGGCCGATCGCGCCCCACCCTTCCCCGGATACCTACATCCATACGCAGGTATAGCCCGGCAGCCCCTGGATTCTACGCAGGGGAGTGATAAACTTCATAGACGGGAGACAAAACGACTGGATGCGATATGAGCAGCGCCAGTGACAGTCCGACCGACGACGGGGAAATCGTCAGCGTCGACACCAGCGACCCCACGGTGGCTTGCCTGTCCATCGTAAGCTGGTCCATGGCCATCGCGGCCCTGGGCGCCATCGTGCTCCTGGCCCTGGTCCTGATGCTGCTGAACGTCTCGCAGTACGTCTTCCTGATGGTGTGGATCATCGGCGCGCCCTTCGCCGCCGCCGTCGCCGCCCTGGGGGTCCTGTTCATCCAGCTGAACCAGCGCAGCCAGCACGGCTGACGCCCGCCACCGACGGAACGTCAGCGCGGGCACAGGCCGTGCAGGAACAGGTGCACCACCTGCTGGACGTAGGTGTGGCGATAGGCGGCGTCGCCCAGGCGGGCCGGATTGATCTGGCCCTCGAACGAATACCCGGCCGTGACCATGCCGAAGAAGATGCGGGCGGCGGTGATGGGGTCATCCACCACGATCAGTCCCTGGTCCGCCGCCCGGCGCAGGTAGTTGGCCACCTTCTCGCGCGACTGGTCGGGGCCGGTGCGGAAGAAGCCCTCCAACTGGTCGGGGAACAGCCGCCCCTCCGCCACCAGGATGCGGTTCATGGCCATGACGTCCGGCTGCACCAATGCCTCCAGCAGCGAGGTGCCGAACTGAAGCAGCACCTCTTCCGGCGGTCCGCAGCTTTCGGCGATGTCGTTCATCAGCTGGCTGATGTGCCCGGTCACCACCTCCAGCACCGCCAGGAACAGCCCCTCCTTGCCGCCGAACAGCTCATAGAGGGTGGCGCGGGATCCGCCAGACAGGGCCACGATGTCACCCAGGGTCGCACGCTCGAACCCCTTTTCCATGAAGACCTTCAGCGCGGCGTCCATCATGGCGATGCGCCGCGCCTCCGCCCGGCGGCCCAGCTTGGGGGCGGGCGCCGCATCAGCGGCCGGGGACGCCTGGGTCGGCGCATCGGACATATCGGTCAAGGTGGGCAAGGAGGCGCGGGCGGGGGTGGTCATCGTTTTTTCATAGCTTAATCAAAGGCCCCGGTGACGCCCGTCACAGGACTGTACTGTATGATACAGTACGTAATTGTCATCAGGCAAGGGCGGGGCTTCCGTTCCTTGCACTCTTGCCTATCTTTTTCCCCGTTCCCTTACCACCCCCAGGTTGTCCCGGCTGAAACGCGTTTTGGCCGCCATCTGGACGGGTTGACGGGACCGGGGCTGGCTTTCGGTGGAAGAGGCATTTGATGACGCTCACTATTCCTAGGGTGGCCTTGGTGGCGACGCTGTCGGTGGCGGCGGTGGCGCTGGCCGGTTGCGGCGAGAAAAAGCAGGCTCCACCCCCGCAGGGGCCCGTCTCGGTGGGCGTCGTCACCGTGACGCCACAGCCCGTGACCCTGTCGACCGAGCTGACCGGCCGCACCTCGGCCTTCCGCGTGGCGGAGGTGCGCCCGCAGGTCAGCGGCGTCATCCTGAAGCGGCTGTTCACCGAGGGCGGCGAGGTCAAGGCCGGCCAGCAGCTGTATCAGATCGACCCCACCCCCTATGAGGCAGCGCTGGCCAGCGCCAAGGCCAGCCTGGCCCAGGCGGAGGCCACCGTGAAGTCGGTCAAGGCCAAGGCGGAGCGCTACAGCGACCTGGTGACGGTCAACGCCGTGTCCAAGCAGGACTACGACGACATCACGGCCAACCTGGCCACCGACCAGGCGGCGGTGGACGCCGCCCGGGCCCAGGTCAAGACGGCCCAGATCAACCTGGACTACACCCGCGTCTACTCCCCCATCAGCGGCCGCGTCGGCCGCTCCACCGTGACGGAGGGCGCCCTGGTCACCGCCGACCAGACCACCGCGCTGGCCACCGTGCAGCAGCTGGACCCGATGTATGTCGACGTCACCCAGTCCAGCGTCGACCTGATGCGCTTGCGGCAGGAGATCGCCGCCGGCCATGTGAAGGGCGCCACGGCGGGCGACGCGCCCATCAGCCTGCTGATCGACGGCCTGGGCGACAAGCCTTATGGCGAGCCCGGCCGCCTGCAGTTCGCCGACGTGACCGTGGACCAGACCACCGGCATGGTCACCCTGCGCGCCACCGTGCCCAACCCCAAGGCGGAACTGCTGCCGGGCCTGTTCGTGCGGGCGCGGGTGGAGGAGGGCGTGCGCGACCAGGCCATGCTGGTGCCCCAGCAGGCCGTGGTGCGCGGCGGCGACGGCAGCACCACCGTCTGGGTGGTGGGCCAGGACAACAAGGCCGCCATCCGTCCCGTCACCACCACCCAGGCCCAGGGCGACAAGTGGGTGGTGACCGGCGGGCTGAACGCCGGCGACCGCGTGGTGGTGGAAGGCCTGCAGCGCCTGCGCCCCGGCGCGGACGTCAAGGCGGACGAGGCCCAGCCCAAGGCGGCCGCCCCCGCCACCCCGCAGCCGCTGTAAGGCAGGGCCATCCCCATGTCCAAGTTCTTCATCGACAGGCCCGTGTTCGCCTGGGTCATCGCCATCGTCATCATGATGGCGGGCGCGCTGGCCATCAACACACTGCCCATCGAGCAGTTCCCCCGCATCGCCCCGCCGTCGGTGGCGATCACCACCACCTATCCGGGCGCCTCGGCCAAGACGCTGGAAGACACGGTCACCCAGGTGATCGAGCAGAAGATGAACGGCATCGATCATCTGCGCTACATGTCCTCCACCAGCGACAGCTCGGGCAACGTCACCATCACCCTGACCTTCAACCCCGAGGCCGATCCCGACATCGCCCAGGTGCAGGTGCAGAACAAGCTGCAGTTGGCCACACCGCTGCTGCCCACCGAGGTGCAGCAGCAGGGCGTGCAGGTCAGCAAGGCCACCAAGAACTTCCTGATGGTGCTGGCCTTCTATTCCCCCAGCGGCCAGCTGGGCGAAACGGAAATCGGCGACTTCGTCGCGTCCAACCTGCAGGACCCCATCAGCCGCGTCGACGGCGTGGGCGACATCACCCTGTTCGGGCCGCAGCACGCCATGCGTATCTGGCTGGACCCGAACAAGCTGGCCGCCGTGCAGATGACGGCGGCGGACGTGACCAGCGCCATCGGCGTGCAGAACAAGGCCATTTCCGCCGGCCAGGTGGGCGGCCTGCCCGCTGTGAAGGGCCAGCAGCTGAACGCCACCATCATCGCCCAGACCCGCCTGGAGACGCCGGAGGAGTTTTCCAACATAATCCTGCGCGTGAACCAGGACGGATCGCAGGTGCGCCTGCGCGACGTGGCGCGGGTGGAGCTGGGCAGCAACAATTATGAGGTCGCGGCCCGCTTCAACGGCCACCCGGCCGCCGGCCTGGCCATCAAGCTGACCACGGGGGCCAACGCCCTGCAGGTGGAAAAGGCCATCATCGCCAAGCTGGACGAGATGAAGCCCTTCTTCCCCGAGGGCCTGGAGGTCTCCTACCCCTACGACACGACGCCGTTCGTGCGCCTGTCCATCCATGATGTGGTCGAGACGCTGGCCGAGGCCGTCGTTCTGGTCTTCATCGTCATGTTCGTCTTCCTGCAAAGCTGGCGGGCCACGCTGATCCCCACCATCGCCGTCCCGGTGGTGTTGCTGGGCACCTTCGGCGTGCTGTCGGCCTGCGGCTTCAGCATCAATACCCTGACCATGTTCGCCATGGTGCTGGCCATCGGCCTGCTGGTCGACGACGCCATCGTGGTGGTGGAGAACGTGGAGCGCGTGATGGCGGAAGAGGGGCTGTCCCCCCGCGAGGCCACGCGCAAGTCCATGGGCCAGATCACCGGCGCCCTGGTGGGCATCGCCATGGTGCTGTCGGCCGTGTTCGTGCCCATGGCGTTCTTCTCCGGCTCCACCGGCGCCATCTACCGCCAGTTCTCGCTGACCATCGTGTCGGCCATGGGCCTGTCGGTGCTGGTGGCCCTGATCCTGACCCCGGCCCTGTGTGCCACCCTGCTGAAGCCCGCCGCCCATCATGGCGGCGGCGGCGTGGAGAGCGGCCCCTTCGGCTGGTTCAACCGTGGCTTCAACCGCACCAGCGAGGCCTACGGCCGCGCCGTGGGCCATGTCAGCCGGCGCACGCTGCGCTATCTGCTGGTCTATGGCGTCATCGTCGTCGGGCTGGTCCTGCTGTTCGTGCGCCTCCCCACCGCCTTCCTGCCGGACGAGGACCAGGGCTTCCTGTTCGTCCAGGCATCCACCCCGCCCGGCGCCACCGCCGAGCGCACCCTGGCCGCCGCCAAGGCCATGGAGAAGCACTTCCTGGAGGACGAAAAGGATAACGTGAAGGGCCTGTTCACTGTGGTGGGCTTCAGCTTCGCCGGCCGCGGCCAGAACTCCGCCTTCGCCTTCGTGAACCTGCGCGACTGGTCGGAGCGGTCCAAGCCGGAGCAGCGGGCCAGCGCCATCGCCCAGCGCGCCATGATGAAGCTGGCGGCCTACCGCGACGCCTCGATCTACACCCTGACGCCGCCCGCCGTGCTGGAACTGGGCAACGCCACCGGCTTCGATTTCGAACTGGTGGACCGGGCCAGCCTGGGCCATGAGAAGCTGATGGCCGCGCGCAACCAGCTGCTGGGCATGGCGGCGCAAAACCCCATCCTGGCGCAAGTCCGTCCCAACGGGCTGGAGGACGTGCCGCAGTTGCGCGTCAAGGTCGACCAGACCAAGGCGGAGGCGCTGGGCCTGTCCATCAGCGACATCAACACCACGCTCAGCACCGCCTGGGGCTCGGCCTACGTCAACGACTTCATCGACAAGGGTCGCGTCAAAAAGGTCTACGCCCAGGCGGACGCGCCCTTCCGCATGCTGCCCGGCGACATCAACCGCTGGTACGTACGCGGGTCGGCCAACCAGATGGTGCCCTTCTCCACCTTCACCAACGCCTATTGGGAATACGGCTCGCCCCAGCTGGAGCGCTACAACGGCGTGTCGTCGCGCGACATCCAGGGCGTGCCCGCCCCCGGTCACACCACCGGCCAGGCCATGGCGGAGATGGAAAAGCTGGCGGCCAAGCTGCCGACGGGCTTCGGCTTCGAATGGACGGGCCTGTCGTACGAGGAACGGCTGGCCGGCTCGCAGGCCCCCGCCCTCTACGGCATCTCCCTGGCCATCGTCTTCCTCTGCCTGGCGGCCCTGTATGAAAGCTGGTCCATCCCCTTCGCCGTCATGCTGGTGGTGCCCCTGGGCGTCATCGGCGCGGTGTTGGCGGCCACGCTGCGGGGTCTCAGCAACGACGTCTACTTCCAGGTGGGCCTGCTGACGACCATCGGCCTGGCCGCCAAGAACGCCATCCTGATCGTGGAGTTCGCCAAGGAACAGTATGAGGCCGGGCACGAGTTGATCGACGCGGTGACCATCGCCGCCAAGCAGCGCCTGCGCCCAATCCTGATGACGTCCTTCGCCTTCATTCTAGGCGTGCTGCCGCTGGCCGTGGCCAACGGCGCCGGCTCGGGCGGGCAGAACGCCATCGGTGTGGGCGTGATGGGCGGCATGCTGTCGGCCACCTTCCTCGCCATCTTCTTCGTTCCCGTCTTCTTCGTCTCGGTCCTCCGGCGCTTCGGCAAGCGGCCCGCCCCCGGCACTCCCGCCTCGGGCACGCCCGCTCCCGCCACCCCGGGGCACGACACCGCAGGACATCCGTGATGACCGTGTTTTCGACCCCCAAGCGCATCGCGGCCATCACCGCCCTGCTGCTCACCACAGCCTGCTCCCTGGCGCCGGACTATAGCCGGCCGCAAAGCCCGGTTCCCAACGCCTGGCCCACCGGCCAGGCCTATGAACCCGCGGACGCGCCCGGCAAGCCCTCGCCCCTTCAGGGACCCGATAGCTGGAAGGCCGTGTTCCGCGGCCCCCGGCTGCAGGCCCTGATCGCCAAGTCGCTGGACAACAACCGCGACCTGCGCGTGGCCCTGCTGAACATCGAGGTGGCGCGGGCGACATACCGCGTCCAGGACGCAGCCACCCTGCCCCAACTGAACGTGAGCGGCAGCACCACCCGCGCCCGCACGCCCATCTCGGCCCTGGGGGCGCAAGGGGCATCCGCCGGCGCGTCCGGGTCCAGCACCAAGGGCGTCACCTACAATTCCAGCCAGGTCCAGGTGGGCGTCACCTCATACGAGCTGGATCTGTTCGGCCGGGTGCACAGCCTGTCGCAGCAGGCGCTGGAACAGTATCTGGCGACGACGGAAGCCACAGCGGGCACCCGCCTGGCCCTGATTGCGGAGGTGGCCAACGCCTATCTGACCTTGGTGTCGGATCGCCAGCTGCTGACCCTGACGCAGGACACGCTGAAGGCCCAGCAGGCGACGTACGACCGCAACAAGCGCATGTTCGACCGGGGCAGCAGCTCGGCCCTGGACCTGGCGCAGTCGCAGACGGCCGTGGACACCGCCCGCGCCAATCTGGAGCAGTACACCCGCCTGGTGGCCCAGGACCGCAACGCCCTGGAACTGCTGGTGGGCGCGCCGCTGAGCGAGGCGGAGATCGAGGGCGCCAGCCTGGACGACCAGGACGTGCTGAGTGACCTGCCCGCGGGCTTGCCGGCCGACCTGATGCTGCGCCGCCCGGACATCCGCCAGGCGGAACACACGCTGAAGGCGGCCAACGCCAACATCGGCGCCGCCCGCGCCGCCTTCTTCCCCCAGATCACGCTGACCGGCAGCTACGGCACCGCCAGCGCCGGCCTGACCGACCTGTTCGCGCCGGGCAGCAGCGCCTGGAGCTTCGGCCCCAGCATCAGCCTGCCCATCTTCGACAACGGGAAGAACCAGGCCAACCTGGATATCGCCAAGGCCAATCGCGACATCGACGTGGCCAGCTACGAGAAGGCGGTGCAGACCGCCTTCCGCGAGGTGTCGGACGCCCTGGCGGCGCGCGGCACCCTGGACCGCCAGCTGGCGGCCCAGACCTCGCTGGTGAAATCCAGCCAGCTGACCTACGACCTGTCGACCAAGCGCTACGACCGCGGCATCGACAGCTTCCTGACCGTGCTGGACGCGCAGCGCAGCCTGTACAACGCCCAGCAGACCCGCATCGCCGTGCAGCTGTCGCTGCTGGAAAACCGGGTCAGCCTGTTCAAGGTGCTGGGCGGATCGGAGACGGTGCCGGCTGAGACGTCCGCCGACTGAACCAGCCGGAAGGGCCGCCCGGCGCAAGCCGGGCGCCCTTCCTTGGCTCACGCCGCCTGGGGCTCACGCCGCCTGGCGCGCCTTGATGTAGTCCTGGATGACCAGGGACAGCACGTCCAGCGGCATGCTGCCGGAGGACAGACCGGCATGATGGAACTCGCGGATGTCGAACTTCGGCCCCAGTTCCTTTTTAGCCTGGTCGCGCAGGCGCACCCACATGGTATGACCGATCTTGTAGCTGCAGGCCTGGCCCGGCCAGGCGCAGTAGCGGTCCGTCTCCCGCGTCATGGCGCTTTCGGTATCGCCCGTGAGCTCGACCATGTATTTGACCGCCTGCTCCCGCGTCCACCGCTTGTGGTGCATGCCGGTGTCGATGACGCAGCGGCCGGCGCGGAACAGCAGGAACTTCAGGTGGCCGATGCGGCCCATGGGTTCCTTCTCATACATGCCCATCTCATCAGCCAGCTGCTCGGCATACAGGGCCCAGCCCTCGCCGTAGCCGGAGAAGAACATGTTGGAGCGGTAGCGGGGAATGCCCGCCGTCTCCTGCGCCAGGGCCACCTGCAGGTGATGGCCGGGGATGCCCTCATGGTAAAGGGTGGAGGGCAGCGCCCATTTGGGCCATTCGCCGGTGTCGTGCAGATTGAAGTAGATAGTGGCCGGCCGCTTGCCGTCCAGCGAGGGCGACTGGTAATAGGCCAGCGGCGCGCCGGCGTCGATCTGTGCCGGCACCGGCTTCACCTCCGCCTTGGCCTTGGGCAGGGTGGAGAAGTATTGGGGCAGGTGGCTGACCACGTCGGCCAAGCGCACGCCCAGGTCGGCGATCAGCTGGGCCTTGCCTTCCTCCGTCTTCGGGTAGAAGGAGGCGGGGTCCTGGTACAGCGCCTTGATGCGCTGGCCCACCGTACCCTTTGTCAGGCCCTGCGCCTTCAGCACGGCGTCCAGGCGGGCGGTGATCTCCCGGCCCTGGTCCAGGCCGATCTTGTGCACCTCGTCCGGCGACAGGGTGGTGGTGGTGTTGGCGCGCAGGCCGTCGACATACCAGGCGTCGCCGTCCTTGACGTGCCAGACGCCGGCGTCGTGCGTCGCCTGCCTGCGCGCAGCCTCTACCGCCGCGATCTGACGGTCCAGGGCGGGCAGCACCTTGGATGTGTAGATGCCGGCGGCACGGGCGGCCCAGTCGCCCTCGATGCCCTTGGCCTTGGCGCGCTTGGCAACGGATGATACCAGGTCCGACTTGTCCGCATCGACGCGCAGGGCGCGCATCTGCGTCAGGGTCGTGTCCAGCAGGAAATCCGGCGCCACCACGCCGACGCCCCGGTCATGGTCCAGACGCTCCGTATCCTGGTCCAGCGCGGTGGCGAAGGCCTCCAGCCGCGAAAGATAGGCCTCGGCATCGTCCTGGGTGGCAATGGGGTGCTTGGTGTCCAGGAAGGTGGGGGTGGACTGGTAGCAGCCGGTCAGCTGGCTGATGGCATAGGGGGAGCGTTCGCCCGGCCGGCCGAAGTCGAAGCGCTTGTAGGTTTCCAGCCGATTGGACAGGACGTAAGCGACGCAATCGTAATTCACGGCGTCGATGCCGCTCAGGCTGCGGCGGTCGATGCCCGCCAGGCGGCGCATCTGGCTGGCGGCGGCCTCACGCTCGGCCGCCAGGCCGGCGGCCGAGCGGTCGCCCAGACGGCTGCGCAGTCCCGCGAGATCTCCGGTGTCCAGGCCCAGGTTGGTCGCCGCCTCGGGCCGGCGCCGCAAATCCTCCTGGAAGAAGGTTTCCAGCAGGGCCGTCAGCGAGGCGCCGGCGCCGGACGGGTCGGAGTTCTGCGCCCATGCGGGCAACGCGGCGGACAAGGCGACGGCGGCGGAACTGCCGGCCAGGAACTGGCGACGATTGACCATGGAACTCTCCCAACTCGTATGCCCCTGTTTTGGGGAGAGTATGCGTAAATTTTTGATGGATGAAAGCCGGGCCCCGCCATCAAACAGGCTGCCCGTCCGTTCCGCGGCGATCCGGCCGGCTGCATCTATTGTAAATTGTTTGCCCGCCGGCCCACCACCACCGCTGGCGTCAGCCGCCGTCCGGCATGGTGTCGAATCGGCCCGGCGGCCGCCCCTCCAAGGCCCGCGCCGGGCGTCAGCCGTCATAGCCTTGAAACCATTCGCGGTTAAGCCTGGGCCCGAACTTTCAAGGACGCCATTCCCATGCCTTTGCCCCGTCTGCTGCCCCTGACCATCGCCGTCCTGGGCCTCACTGCCTGCGCCACCAAGGCGCCGGAGAGCGCCGTCGCCATGAACCAGATCCAGGTCATTGGCACCCACAACAGCTATCACGCCGGGATCGCGCCCAACGAGGCGGTGTTGTGGAAGGAAACCCATCCTGAGCAGTACGCCGCCCTGGATTACCGCCACCAGCCCCTGGCGGCGCAGCTGTCGGCCGGGGTGCGCCAGGTGGAACTGGACATCTTCGCCGACAGCAAGGGCGGGCTTTACGCCCACCCCGCCGGGCCCGGCCTGGTGGCGAAGGCCGGCCTGCCGGCCGATCCGCCGTTCGCCCCCCACCACGTCATGGACAAGCCGGGCTTCAAGGTCCTGCACATGGAGGACGTGGACTACCGCAGCACCTGCCAGCCCTTCACCGCGTGCCTGGCCGACATCCGCGCCTGGTCGCAGGCCCATCCCGGCCATGTTCCCATCTTCATCCTGATCGAGACCAAGGAGGAGGCGCTGACCCTGCCCTTCCCCACCGTGACGCCGGAAGCGCTGACGCCGGGCAGCCTGGACGCCCTGGACCGGGAGATCCTATCGGTGTTCAAGGCGGATGAGATCGTCACCCCCGACGCGGTGCGGGGCGATGCCGTGACCCTGAACGCCGCCATCCGGATGCGCGGCTGGCCCAGCCTGGAGGTGGCGCGGGGCAAGGTCGTCTTCCTGCTGGACCAGAAGAGGGTCACCGCCCGCTACCTGGAGGGTCACCCCGGCCTGAAGGGCCGCGTCGCCTTCACCAACGCCCAGCCCGGTGACGCCGACGCCGCCTTCATCGAGATGAACGATGGCCCGGGCGACGCCATCACCGCCCTGGTGCGCCAGGGATACTTGGTCCGCACCCGGTCCGATGCCGACACCAAGGAGGCGCGGGCCAACGATACCCGCCGCCGCGACATGGCTCTGGGCAGCGGGGCGCAGATCATCAGCACGGACTATCCGGCCTCGGAACCGGCCGGCAGCGGTTTCGCCGTCAGCCTGCCGGGTGGGGTCGCCGCACGCTGCAACCCGGTGACGGCGGGTGATGGCTGCGGGATGGGGCCGCTGGACCGGTAGGGGCTGGAGGCCGCTTGCCAGGGGCTGAAACCCTTCTCTATTCTTCCACGCACAATAAACGTTGGAAGCGGCAGGCGATGAAGAAGACGAGCAGATGGGCGGCGTTGGCATTGGGCACGGCGCTGAGCCTTCCCCTGGGAGGTGCGGCCGGCGCGGCGGAGGCCGCGAAGTCGGACGGTGTTCAGGTTGACCTGACCCGGCCCGACTGGGTGGCCTTCCGCAACCTGTACCAGCAGCTGGTGCAGACCAACACCACGCTGTCGGCCGGCAGCTGCACGGCGGCGGCGCAGAACATCGCGAACCGGCTGATCGCCATCGGCTTGAAGAAAAGTGATGTGCGCGTGCTGGTGCCGGATGGCCGGCCCAAGGACGGCGCGCTGGCGGCGGTGCTTCCCGGCACAGACAAGGCGGCCAAGCCGCTTTTGCTGCTGGCCCATATCGACGTGGTGGAGGCCAAGCGCGAGGATTGGCAGCGCGACCCCTTCACCCTGGTGGAGGAAAACGGCTATTTCTATGGGCGCGGCAGCAGCGACGACAAGGCCATGGCCGCCGTCTTCGCCGACCTGCTGATCCGCCTGCGCCAGGAAGGCTTCCGACCCAAGCGCGACATCAAGCTGGCGCTGACCTGCGGCGAGGAGACCAGCGACACCTTCGACGGCGTGGCCTACCTGCTGGCCCACAACCGCGACGCGCTGGACGCCGAGTTCGCCCTGAACGAGGGGGCGGGCGGCAGGCTGGACAAGGACGGCAAGTACCTGGCCCTGGAAATCCAGGCGGGGGAGAAGGTCTATCAGGACTTCACGCTGGAGACGACCAACCCCGGCGGGCACAGCTCCCGGCCCAGCAAGGACAACGCCATCTATCACCTGGCGGCGGGCCTGAACCGGCTGGCAGCGTTTGATTTCCCGGTGGCACTCAACCCGGTGACCAAGGCCTATTTCACCGCCCTGTCACCGGTCATCGGCGGCGCCACCGGTGCCGACTTGCTGGCCATCACCAAGGACAATCCCGATCCGGCGGCCATCACCCGCGTCAGCCAGGACGCGGGCTGGAACAGCACGCTGCGCACCACCTGCGTCGCCACCATGGTGAACGCCGGCCACGCGCCCAACGCCCTGCCGCAGCACGCCCAGGCCAACGTCAACTGCCGCATCCTGCCGGGCCAGCCGCTGGAGGACGTACGCCAGACCCTGGTCAAGGTGCTGGACGATCCCGCCATCAAGGTGACGGCGGTGGGCGAGCCCAGCCCCGTCTCCCCCCCGCCGGCCCTGACACCCACGGTGCTGGAGCCGGTGAAGGAGGTGGCGGCCAAGATGTGGCCCGGCGTGCCGGTGGTGCCCACCCAGTCCACCGGCGCCACCGACGGCCGCTTCCTGAACGCCGCCGGCATCGCCACCTACGGCCTCAGCGGCATGTTCCGCGACCCGGACGGCAGTGGGGTGCACGGCCTGAACGAACGCATCCGCGTCCGGTCCCTCTATGAGGGGCGGGAGTTCCTGTACGCGGTGGTGAAGAAGTACGCGGGGTGAGGAGGCGGTAGCCGGCGGCGCAATTCGCCGGCGAGCCCAACCGCTACGGTCCCCAGTCGCCGGGGGTAAGCATTCACACTGGCCATTTTCGGTTAGACAAGCACCGTCGCGTTTATCCGCAAGGTTGCCCATTTGCTCTTCCGTTACTGATCGCCTATATCGCCCGCTTGGGCACGCATTTTAGAGTCTTCCCGATCGAGGGTGAATCTTCAGAAAGACTCTAAGCTTCTGGTTCGTCGTGTGATTGACGATACAGATGATACTGGTTGATCCAATCACACCGATAATAAGGCTTCGCATTATGAGTATTGTGGCAACCGATGATCGCGCGTTTCCGGAGCTGGAGAGCGCCTCCCACCGGTTGGGGCTCATCCAACCCGTTCTGCTGTCCGGTGGCGTCGGCTCCCGGCTCTGGCCGGTGTCACGCGAACGGTACCCAAAGCAGCTGCAAACCATCCATGGCAAGCGGTCTCTAATCCAGGACACGGCATTACGCGTGGCGGAGACGACCCGCTTTGCACCGCCAATGATTGTTTGCAATGAAGATCATCGTTTCATTATCGCAGAGCAGTTTCGGGACATCGCCGTCCAACCATTCGCCATCATTCTTGAGCCTGTCGGCCGAAACACCGCGCCCGCTGCTGCAGTGGCCGCCCTGGTGGCCTGTAACGCCGACCCCGACGCCATTCTTCTCCTGCTTCCCGCCGACCATGCCGTTCTTGATCAGCAGGCTTTTCAAGCGGCCGTGACCAGGGCCCACAGCTTGGCGGCACAGGGCCATCTGGTGACCTTCGGCATCCAGCCGCAATATCCGGAAACGGGATACGGCTATATCCAGCGAGGTGCGTCCATTCCCAAGGCCACCAACGCCTTCCATGTCGCCGCCTTCATCGAAAAGCCAGACTTGGCTAGGGCGGAAACCTTCGTCGCCAACGGGAACCATTATTGGAACAGCGGCATGTTTATGATGCCGGCCCGCATTTTGATCGAGGAACTGCGTCGGCACAGCCCGGAGACCTTGACCGCAGTGCGTGATGCACTGGACCTGGCCAAACAGGACACGGACTTCCTACGCCTGGACGCCACCGCCTTCGCCCGGGCGCCCAATCTGTCCATCGACTACGCCGTCATGGAAAAAACGGACAGAGCGGCTATGGTTTCCGCCGACATCGGCTGGACCGACGTCGGCACATGGTCGGCGCTTTGGGACATCAGCGCCAAGGATCAGAATGGCAATGCCACCGTCGGCACGGTGATACACGTCGACGCCAACAACACCTATGTACGTTGCGATGACGGGCGCGTCGCCGCCGTGGTCGGCGTGGACAATGTCGTTCTCGTCACCACCGACGATGCCGTTCTGCTTGTGCATCGAGATCGGGCCCAGGACGTGAAGCATGTCGTTGATACTCTGAAGCGGGACAAGCGGACCGAGTATCTGCAGCACCGCAAGGTTCATCGCCCCTGGGGATCCAGCCAGAGCCTGCTCTCCGGCCATCGCTACGAGGTGAAGCGCCTTTCAGTGAAGCCCGGCGGCAAGCTGTCGCTTCAGAAACATCATCATCGGGCGGAACATTGGGTAGTGGTGAGCGGGGTGGCTTTGGTGACACGGGACAAGGAGCAGATGCTGGTCCGGGAGAATGAATCTATTTATCTGCCATCCGGCTGCATCCACCGGTTAGAGAATCCAGGCAAGCTGCCACTGGAATTGATCGAAGTGCAGTCTGGTGCCTATCTGGGCGACGATGACATTGTTCGAATGGAGGAGGGTGACCATCCCTGACACGTCGCACAGGCGTGCAGTCAAAGGGCGCCGCCGGGATGCCTTTCCCGGGCGTGGGTGCCGAACACCGGAACGGGGGGAGATCGACCGGCTCCGTCGGGAGGTTGTCCGTCTGAAGGCCGAACGGAACATCCTCACGAGGATGGTGTCCGCGCGTAAGCGGTGCGTGCGCCCCACCGGCGTAACGGTTGACGGCTCAGTTCGCGCCGCAGCAGCGCTTGTATTTCTTACCTGATCCGCAGGGGCATGGGTCGTTGCGGCTGACCTTGGCCTGACGGATGGGCGCTGGCTTTGCGGGTGGGCGTGCGGCCCTGATCTTGGCGATCGTGTGCAGGACGAGGATGGCGCGGGGGATTTGTCCGGCGGCCTCATTGAGGCGCTCATCGATGTCCTCGGCGGGGACGAAGCCGCCGTCGTCGAGGTCAATGAAGCCGATGAAGGGGGTGATGACGGGCTCCAGCCGTTCGTCCCCGGCAAAGGCGGTCCAGCCTTCGGGCGCCAGGGTCATGGCCCGCCAGAAGCCGGAGACCCATTCCTGGACGGCCTGGCGGGAGGGCTTTTCTCCGGCGTCCAGGAAGGCGGGCCGGTAATCGCAGACCTGCTCCGTTTCCAGCCGTTCAAGGCCGGCGTCGATCTCGGCCAAGAGGCTGTTGTAGCGGGTCATGAGCGTGCCGAGCACCGCGTGGAGGTCGGCGTCGTTGTCGAAGGTGGGTTCCTCGTCGCCCCAGAGGGCGGCGATCCAGCGGCTGGGCGGGATCAGGTCGGGGGCCACCACGATGCCGGTCAGATAGCCCTCCAGCGCCAGCGGCGACAGCGCGCCTTTCGGTGCCGCCGGTGAGGCGAGGAAGCCCAGCCAGGCGGTGGATGAGGAGGCGATGGTCATGCCGCGGCCCTCACCGCAGTGGCCTGCGCCTCGGCCCAGGCCCACGGCGTGAGTTCGGCCAGCCGCGCGTTGGACCATCCGTCAACCAGCCGGGTCAGCACGTCGGCCAGATAGGCTTCCGGATTCACGCCCTGCAGCTTGCAGGTTTCGATCAGCGAGGCGATCACCGCCCAGTTCTCCGCTCCGCGGTCGTGACCGGCGAAGAGCGCGTTCTTGCGATTGAGGACCAAGGGCCGGATGCTCCGTTCCACCGTGTTGGAATCAATCTCTATCCGCCCGTCGTCCAGGAAGCGGACAAGGCCGGTCCACTGGTTGAGCGCATAGCGGATCGCCTCGGCCGTCGTCGATTTGGCGGACACACGGCCGAGCTGCCGCTCCAGCCATCGTTTGAGGTCCTCGACCAGCGGCCGGCTCCGGGCCTGGCGGGCGGACCGCCGTTCTGTTGCCGTGCGGCCCCGTATCTCCGCCTCGATGGCATAAAGCCGGGCGATCCGCCGCAACGCCTCCTCGGCGATGGGTGCCGGTCCCGTCTTGGTGACGTCGAAGAACTCCCGCCGCAGATGCGCCCAGCAATGGGCGATGCCGATGCCCGCGCGGCCCGCCGCCGTCTTGTAGACGGTATAGCCGTCGGTCTGGATGATGCCGCGGTGAACCCATCGAGCACGCCAGCGGCATGCTTGGCGCTCCGGCCGGGCGCGTAGTGATAGACCACCGCCGGCGGATCGCCGCCCCGCCAGGGCCGGTCATCCCGCGCCAGCGCCCAGAAGTAGCCGCTCTTGGTCCGGCCCCGGCCCGGATCGAGCACCGGCGCCTTGGTCTCGTCAACGAACAGCTTGCCGGAGCGCAACAGGTCGGCGCGCATCAGCCGCCAGATCGGCGTCAACTCGGCGGCGGCGTAGCCCACCCAGAAGGCCAGCGTCGAGCGGTCGATCACGATGCCCTGCCGGGCGAAGCCCTGGGCCTGCCGGTACAGGGGAACGTGATCGGCGTATTTGGTGACCAGCACGGCCGCCACCAGGCGCTCGGTCGGCAGGCCGCCCTCGATCAGGCGGGCCGGCGCCGGGGCCTGGACCACGGCGCCCGAACAGGTGCGACAGCCATAGCGGGGCCGGCGGGTCACGATCACCTGGTAGCGGGCCGGCACCACGTCCAGCCGCTCCGACCGGTCCTCGCCGATCACGTGCATGGCCCCCTGGCAGCAAGGGCAGGCCGTGCTCTCCGGCGCCACCACCACCTCGACGCGCGGCAGGTGTGGCGGCAGCGCCCCCCTTGCCTGGCGGCGCTCACCGGTTCGCCGCCGCTTCAGCGCGGGATCATCCATCTCCGCCACCGCCTCGGTCTCAGCCCGGGCCTGCTCGACGTCCTCCAGCGCCAGGTTGAGCTGGTCGGCATCAAGCCGTTCCGACCGCGGGCCGAACTGCATGCGCTGCAGTTGGCGGATGAGGTGGCGCAACCGGTCGTTCAGGCCCTCGACCCGCCGGCGCTCCGTCCGCTCGGCCTCCAACGTCTCCGCCAGCGCCAGAACCTGGGCGCGCAAGGCCTCGACATCGGCCGGAAGGGTGTCGGGATCGATCCGCATGACAAGAGCATTTATAGCACGGAATCAGCCACTTGGGCCATAGACCCCGGCGGTTCCGGCGCTACCGCGCGGCTTTCGGACGACCCTGCCGTGGAACGTGCAACCGGCTCCAGTCCAGCCCGGCCAACAGTGCCTCCACTTGAGCGCCCGACAGCCGCATCACCCTGTCGGTGATCGGCGGCCAGCGGAAGGTGCCGGTCTCAAGGCGCTTCCACACCAGCACCAACCCGGTGCCATCCCAGACCAGCAGCTTCAGCCTGTCCGCGCGCTTGGAGCGGAACACGAAGACCGTGCCGGAGTAGGCATCCTGCGCCAGCACCTCCTGCACCAGCGCCGCCAAGCCGTTGGCACCGCGCCGGAAGTCCACCGGCCGCGTCGCCACCAGAACCCGGATGCCGGACGGGGGAAGTATCATCCCAGCCGTTTCAGCGTGCGCAGCACCCGCGCCAACAGGGCCGGGTCGGTATCGCGGCCGACACGGATCACCGCGCCCGCATAGGTGATCTCGATGCCCGGAGTCATTGGCGCCGCCACCCCTTCCGCGACAACGGGGGCGAACGTGACGCCAGCCGCCTTCTCGCCGCCGCGAAGCTCCCGGCGCCACGCATACAACTGGTTCCGGTGCATCCCATGGCGCCGCGCCACGACGCTCGCCACCGCCTCCGGCTCCAAACTCTCCGCCACGATCCGCGCCTTCTCCTCCGCACTCCATCGGCGCCGACGCTCAGACCCCTCCAACACCTCCGCCGGAAACGGCGTGGGCTCATTGATTGGCAAATTAATGGGCAAACGATCCAACCGGGCCTCCTTCGACAGGCCCGATCATCGCACATCATGGGATATCGGACGACGTGGGGGCAAAATAGCGCTTACGTCCGCGCGGGGTTGCGCGAGAGTGGGATAAAGCTGGGCACGCCAGGACGCCAACGGTTTGCTGATCGTGTCGGTGAATCGGCTGGTGAGGACCGGTTGCTGAGCGGGAACGATCGGTGAGGTGATCTCGTTGAGAGTCCGGAGCCTGGAGGTGCTTCGATGAACATCCCCGAAGGTCCTGGCCAGATTGAGACGCACCACCCCTGAGCCCATGCTGCAGCGACCACCGCGCTGATCGAGAAGAGAAGCGAGTGGACCACGGTACACGGCGCGCGCCACTCCGTCACAGTGGACAGGAGCAGCTTGGCCTCCAACAGAGGAGACCCTCAAAGTCACAGGATGCTCGTCCGAGTAAATGCCTCATACGTTAAGATATTCAAGTCGCCCTCGAACACAACCATGACTGAACGCGGGAGCGTATTCCCACGTTGAAGCTAAAGTACGTATGGGCAGCGTATGAGTAAATGGTCACAATCGCTATAGATATAATGTGGGCGACAAATTTATTTGTAATTCCCTTTATGCGCAGCAATGACGAGAAGTCAATATTTATCCATTCAAGAATTATCAGAGCAATTTCCGCAAGAATGGCCGAAAGGCCCATGCCAATTAATGACATCCAAGCAAATGTTAAGAATTGACCCCAAATGGAACGCCCATTAAATTTATAATTGAAGGCATAATTCATTGCGAAGCTGACAAACATGCCGGCCACGGCCGCCAGAAAGATGGCCAGCTGATAAGGCAGTTTCACCAGCTGCTGATAGTCATACAGCAACTTTCCGGTCACTAGACTGACCAGCGCCGCCGAGCCGCCAAAAAGCAGGAACATCAAGAACTGCCTGGAGATACATATTTTCACGAGGCTACCGAGCACCACATATCCTCCAAGCAATATTGCCCATCGGCCGGTTGCCTGCCGATGGTTGCGATCCGCTCGACATCCGTAACCAGCGTGACGCAGCTAGATTGGGTTTACCTAGCCAGTCTGTCAATTCGACATGCGGTGCCACGAAGTACCTTGAACCCGCCCATACAGGTCTATGCCGTCCTAATTCCACCTAGAGTAGATCGTTCAAAGGCAGAATGACTTTGAACGATCTACTCGTGGACGGACTCAGCGAGAGCCGGCTGCGTCTGGTTTTATGCAGCCGGCTCTAGTCACCCATGGCGGCATTCATAGCCGGAAGCGCCGCCGCCTCGCTGATCTCAACCGGGTGCAGATCGACGCCTAGCATCGGGATGCCAACCAGACCCCGGACAATATGGCTGGACGCCACGTCGAAAATCAGCGCCTCGTCATACCAATGATGTTGCACATGATCCTGCTGGGTGCCGTTGGCGATGGCGCAGCAGACCGAATACTGCCCGGTGGGTAGGTAAGGCATCTCGAAGCGGAATTCAGCATGCAACTCCTGACCCTGCCGCACAGCGACGGGATCGTTCACGTAATGCAGGTACGTGTTGTCGCCGAAGAGGTTCTGCCCCAACCGGTCACGGATATAGAAACCGACGATGGGGGAGGACAGCTCATCCGCGATGCTGCACCGGATCTGAAGGATGACCTCCTCCCCGCCATGCATGATCTGCAAGGGCAGCCGATCAGCGTCGAGAAACCGGACACCTTCAATGGTGGCGCCACGGCGGCCATACCAACTGGCTTCAGGGTCGAACGAGAACACCTGGATGGGGTTCACCGCCTTGGGGAGATTGACCGCCGAGGCCGGCCGTTCCACGGTGGACCGACGGCGGCCGCCGATCTTGAAGGATGCGCCGTTGTCCCGTTCCCGATCCAATGACGCCAGGTAATTGTCGCAGACCACCTTGGCATCACCAATCTCCTGCACCTCGCCCCCATCGATCCAGATGGCGCGATCGCACAAAGATACGACCGAACTCGGGGAATGGGACACAAAGATCAGGGTGCCATTCTCACGGAACTTTCGGATGAAGCGCATGCACTTCTGTGTAAAGGCCGCGTCACCCACCGCCAGGATTTCGTCCACGATCAGGATACTGGCATCTACATGTGCGGCGACCGCGAAGGCCAGGCGGGCATACATCCCGCTGGAATAGAGCTTCACCGGCAGATTGATGAAGTCACCGATGGCGGCGAATTCCGCAATTGACTGGAAGCGATCTTCAATCTCTTCACTGCTGAGACCCAAGATCGCGGCCGACAGGCGCACGTTTTCCGCCCCGGTGAATTCCGGGTTGAAGCCTGCCCCCAACTCTAGCAACGCAGCGATGCGTCCATGTGCGGTAACGCTGCCGGTCGTAGGCTGGATTATGCCGGCGGCCAGCTGCAGGAAGGTGGATTTGCCGGCGCCGTTGCGCCCAACCAGGCCTACAGACTCGCCTTTCCGAATCTCGAGACTCACCCCCCGTAGGGCCCAGTACTCCTCATAGAAGCGGCGCCAGCGAAACAGCATCTGCTTCAGGCGGTCCTCGGGCCGCTTGTAGATGAGATAGGCCTTGCCGAGGTCTTCGGCTTTAAGGGCGATTTCAGAGGACATCAGCGAAAGCCTTCCGGCTGCGGGCAAACCAAGCGTATCCTAGGGACGCGATGAACAGCGCATAGGCCCATAGCCCCAGGTAATCCAGTAGGTCTGGGAATTGCCCGAGAAAGATGGCAGCGCGCATCTGCTCCAGGGTCAGTGCGATGGGGTTTAGCTTCATCACCAACTTGAACGAGTCCGGCACGGTTTCCGGCGCGTAGAAGATCGGCGTCAGGAACATCAGCAACGACGTGGCAACACCGACGATGTGACGCATGTCGCGGATGAAGACCCCCAGGGACGCGAGAAACCAGGCGACGCCCAGTGTCGCCACGCCCAAGGGGAGGATGATGAAGGGAACGTAGATTAAGCCGAAAGACAGCGATCCCGTCGTCACCAACTGCACAATCAACAGGATAGCCAGGCCGAAACCGGCGTTCACGATGTTGACTAGGATGCTGACGATCGGAAGGATCTCCAACGGGAATATCACCTTCTTGACGTAAGAGGCGTTCTCCAGGATCAGCGTGGGCGCGGCGTTGACCGTCTCGCTGAAGATGGAGAAGGTCACCAGCCCAGAGAAGATCAGCAGGGGATAGCTGGCGGCTGATAGGGATCCCGTCCAGCGTGAGTGAAAAATCTGCGTGAAGACAAAGCCATAGACCGCGAAGGTCAACAGCGGCGTCAAAAGGGACCAGACCATACCCAGCATCGTGCCTTGCCATTTGGCGCTGAGCTGTCGGACGGCAAGGCGCAGGATCAAACGCCGGTTGGCGTAAAGGCGGCTGGTGATTGACGGCGACATCACTGCGGCAGTGGACATCAAAAAGCCTCGGACGAAACGCGACTCGGATTGACAGAGCCACCTGGGCACGAGGACGTCAATGCACCCCGGCGCCCGATGGCGTGGAAACTTTAGAGGCCGGGTATACGACGTCGCCCGGCGAGACTCAAGTCAACCTGCCCTTCGCCGCAGCATCTCCATAATCCGCCGGCGCGGCGCCCATGGCATCGCCCCCGTTAACCAAGTTCCCCGCCGCCATGGCCCGGATAGCAGGGGAATCGCTTGAAGGGGGTTATGCGGACTGTGTGATGACGGCGTGAAGGTATTGGGTATCCCATGCGGCGGATTTTCTTCGGACTTTGAGGCTGTGCTTATCCTTTGCGCCGCGCAGGAGGTTCAAGGCCATGTGTCGGATGGTTGCCATGTTGTGGGGGCCGTTGCCGGATCTGAGACGGCTCAAGTCTTCATGGAAGACGACATCGAGGACCCAGTGGAGCCGGTTTTCGATATGCCAGTGGGCTCGGACGGCATGAGCGAAGAGGCGCGTGTCGAGTTTTTGAGATGACAGGTAGTATCGGCGTTCCCGGCTGGTTTTGCCGTCACGCTCGATCTCGGCTTCGACCATGGCGATGGCCTTGAGGCCGGGGAAGCGGGGCTCGCCGGGGAAGCGGCGGTCTGTGGTAAGCCAGTCAACTTCGTGGCTGACGACATGGCGGCGCACCTCGATGCGGCCGTGCTCGCCATCGGTCGTGTCGAACGTGTCGGCGGCAGGCAGATCGTCGAAGTGGCGGATGACCTCGCTGTGCAGGTTGGGCCAGTTCTCTTTGATGGCCAGCAGGTAATCGGCGCCTTTATCGAGAATCTTCTGGGCGATCTTGGTCTGGCAGCCCATCGCATCGATGGTGACGAGCGCCCCGGTCAACGCCAAGCGGTCGAGCAGCAACGGAATGGCCGTAATCTCATTCGACTTGGCCTCGCAAGCTTGCTGGCCCAGCACCAAGCGCTGCCGGCTGGCCCAGGCTGAAACGAGATGCAGCGGATTGCGATCCTTCGCCCGGTCATGCGTCCGCCGCGAGGTCTTACCGTCGATCGCGACGATGTCGGGCTCGGCCTCGCGCAGCCCCTCGACCCAGTCGCCGAAGCATCGCGCAAAAAGATCGCCGTCGAGCGCGTTGAGGATGTCGTTCAGCGTATCGTGGCTCGGAATCCCGCCCGCATAGGGCAAAAACCGCCGCAGGAAATCCCGGTTCATCGTGCCCCAGCGCCGAATCTCGACGAAATCCTCAGCCCCCGCGATCGTTGCGCAGAGCACCACAAGCAGAATCTCCGGCAGTGGATAAATGACCTTCCAGGATTGCCGCGGATCGCTGAGCGCCGCAAAATGGTCGAGAAGCGAACCGGCCATCGAGAACTCCAGATCAATGGAGCCTCCTACGAATCACAGATCGCCACCGCTCCGAAAGCCCCGTCTTGTCAAGACCCGCTTCAAGCGATTGCCGTGGCCCGGATAGCCGGGGTGATTGCGCTGGCGGGGACAGCCCAGTATGGTGGCGGCCCGCAGTATCAACCGAAGACAACGCCAATGGTAATGTTCGTAACGGGAGCCGCAGGGTTCATCGGCAGCCATCTTGTCGACCGCCTGCTAGCCCAAGGTCATCGCGTCATCGGCGTGGACAACATGATTCGCGGCACCCGAGCCAATATCGCCACCGCCCTGGCCAATCCCTCCTTCCGGTTTCTGGAAGTGGACATGGCCAACCCCCAGTCCATCCGGACCGTCCTTTATCCTGTGTTCGAGAGCCTGGCGGAGCCTGTGCACACGGTCTGGCATCTGGCCGCCAATTCCGACGTGGCGGCCGGCGTGGCGGATCCCGGCATTGACCTGAAGGACACGTTCCAGACCACGTACGAAACCGTGGCGCTGATGCGTGCCTTCGACATGAAGGAGCTGGCGTTCGCGTCCACCTCGGCGGTATATGGCAACCATCCCGAGCAGTTGGTGGAAACCCTGGGGCCGCTGCTGCCCATCTCCTCCTATGGCGCCATGAAGCTGGCAAGCGAGGCGCATATCAGCGCGGCGGCGGAATCCCACATATCTCAGACCTGGCTCTTCCGCTTCCCCAACGTGGTCGGCAGCCGAGGCACCCACGGGATCATCTATGATCTGCTGGGTAAGTTGCTGAAGAACCGGGAAGAGCTGGAAGTGCTGGGCGACGGTTCTCAAAAAAAGCCTTACCTACATGTCAGCGATCTGATCGACGCCATGCTATTCATCCGCGGCAACGCCACGGAAAAGCGCGCCCTTTACAATATCGGGCCAGAAGACGACGGCGTCACCGTCGCGTCCATCGCGCAGGCGGTGCTCGACGCTTCCAAGACCGGCGCCCGCCTGCGCTATACCGGCGGCAACCGCGGCTGGGTGGGCGACGTTCCTCGCTTCTATTATTCCGTCGAAAAGCTGGCCAAGTTGGGTTGGCGGCCCAGCGGTTCCTCCGCGCAAGCGGTGAGCCGCGCGGTGGCGGAACTGGTGGTCGAAAGGGGATTGATTTGATCCAGGCGGTCATTCTTGCCGGTGGCGGCGGCACACGGCTGAAGTCCGTCACGGGCGACCTACCCAAACCGCTGGTGGATGTGTGCGGCACGCCGCTTCTGGGCCGGCAGCTGGAAATGATTGCGCAATCGAGTATCCGCGACGTGCTGGTGTTGACCGGCTATGGCGCTGGCGCCATAGCCGACTATTGCCAGGACGGCGCCAAGTGGGGGCTGAACCTGCGTACCGTGGCGGAGCCCCAGGCCCGCGGCACCGCCGGTGCGGTGCTGGACGCGCGTAACTTACTGGCGCCGACCTTCGTGGTCTTTTATGGTGACACCGTGCTGGACGTGGACGTGGACCGGCTGCTGGCCCATCACCGCCAGCATGGCGCCGACGCCACTCTATTCCTGCATCCCAACGATCACCCTTATGATTCCGACCTCGTTGATCTGGATGCGGACGGTAGGGTGCGCCGCTTCCTTCCCTACCCCCATCCCGAGGGGATGGACTATCACAATATCGTCAACGCCGGCCTCTACGTGCTGGAGCGGGACGCGGTGCTCGCGACCGGCGGGTTGCCGGACAAGCCGGATTTCGGCAAGCACGTGTTCAGTCGCATGCTGGCCGAAGGTCGCACCTTGCAGGGCTATGTCAGCCCCGAATACATCAAGGACGCGGGTACGCCGGACCGCATCGCCAAGGTCAGGACGGATATCGAGAAGGGCCGGGTGGCCCGCATGTCCCTGCGCCATCCCGTGCCGGCCGTGTTCCTGGACCGGGACGGCGTCCTCAACGTGGAGAAGGGCCGCATCGCCCGGCCTGAGGATCTGGAATTGACGCCCGGCGCGGCCCCCGCCTTGGCGCGCCTCAACCGCGCGGACTATCGCACGGTAGTAGTCACCAACCAGGCCATCGTCGCGCGCGGCGACTGCACGCTGGAGGAACTGGACGCCATTCATGCCCGGCTGGAAACGCTGCTGGGCGCGGAGCGGGCCTTTTTCGACCGGCTGTATTTCTGTCCGCATCATCCGGACAAGGGCTTCCCCAAAGAGGTCGCGGCGCTGAAGATCGTATGTGATTGCAGGAAGCCCGCCCCGGGCATGGTCCATTCAGCCGCGCGCGACCTGAACATTGACGTCGCCCGTTCCTGGATGATCGGCGACAGTTCCAGCGACATGGGGCTGGCCCGGGCGTGCGGCATGGGCGGCATCCTGGTCCGCAGCGGCCACGGCGGCAACGACGGCAAGAGCACAGCCCTGCCCCACCTGGTGGTCGACGACTTGGCGGCGGCCGTCCGCTTCATCCTAGACGCATGGCCGAAGCTGGAAGCGCGGCTGGATGGCCTGGCCGCGGACCTGCGGTCCGGCGACGTGGCGCTGATCGGCGGCAGCGCCCGGTCGGGCAAGAGCGTGCTGGCCCAGTGCCTGGCCCTCCACCTGGCTCGGCAGGGACGGCGCGCCGTGGTACTCGGCCTGGACAGCTGGCTGAAATCCCACGACCAGCGGGATGATGGCGTGCTGGGCCGGTACGACCTGCCGGCGGCGGATCGGGCCCTGACGACCCTGCTGGCCCGCGGCCCGGCCGTGACGCCGCCGCGCTATGACACCGCGACGCGTCTCAGCCATGACGGCACGGAGGCCATCAGCCTGGTGGCGGACGATATTCTCATCATCGAAGGCGTGCCGGCCCTGACTCAGGCCGCCTGGCTAGCCAAGGCCCGGAAGCGCTGGTTCGTTGCCGCGGACGAAGATGGGCGCAAGCGTCGCTTCTTCCAGGAGTACCGGCGCCGGGGTTGGTCCGATGACCTGATCGAGGCAACATATCAATCGCGTATGCAGGATGAGCTTCCCGTGATCCTGGCTAGCAAGGACCAGGCCGAACAAATTATTAGCCTTGACGGAATTTTAGAATGATCATTACCAAGACCCCGTTGCGCCTGAGCTTTGTTGGTGGGGGCAGTGACATTCGGGAATACTATAAGGAAAATGGCGGCGCGGTGCTGAGCACCAGCATCGACAAATTCATCTATATCACCGTCAACAAGCGCTTCGATCACACGCTGCGCATCAGCTACGCCAAGACCGAAGAAGTTGACCATGTCGACCAGATTGAGCACCGCATCGTCCGGACGGTGCTGCAGAAGCTGGATGTGGATGGCGGCCTGGAAATTACCTCCATCGCCGACGTGCCCTCCAGGGGCAGCGGACTTGGATCGTCCAGCAGCTTCACGGTTGGCCTGTTGCACGCCGTGCACGCCTTCAAAGGCGAATACCGTTCCAAGAACGACTTGGCGGCCGAGGCGTGCGAGGTCGAGATCGAAATCCTTGGCGAACCCATCGGCAAGCAGGATCAGTACGGCGGCGCCATGGGCGGATTGAACATCATTCGCTTCAACCCCGATGAGACGGTGGATGTGGAGCCCGTCATCATGCCGCCGGGCTCGCTGCAGCGGACGGAAGAGTCCATGCTGATGTTTTACACCGGCATCACGCGGTCGGCGTCGGCTCTGCTGGAAAAGCAGACTGCCACGATGCGCTCCGACCAGGACAAGCGCCGCACCATGGACCGCATGGTGGGCTACGTCGATGTGCTGGCACGGGAGCTCAACAGTGGCAATGTCGACGCCCTGGGCGAAATCCTTCACGAGAACTGGCTGCTGAAGAAAAGCCTGAGCGAAGGCATTTCCAACCCGCTGATCGACGACAGCTATGAGGCGGCACGCAAGGCCGGTGCCCTGGGTGGCAAGCTTCTAGGGGCCGGCGGCGGTGGCTTCATGGTCTTCTATGCCCCCCGTGAACGCCACTCCGAAGTCATCAAGGCGTTGTCCCACCTGCGCCCCATTGATCTCGCCTTTGATCGGCGTGGCAGCAGTGTAATCTTCTATCACAACTGATATAGACAACGTGTGCGGCCTCGGCCTACCTGGCACCTGAAACTGCCAGCCCTTTTTGATGGGCCGCCGAGGTTAGCGATAGGAAGGGTTATTAACCATGTGTCCCGATGTGTTCGACCGGTCGAAGCCTATTACTGAGACCCAGTTGCTCGTCCCTGAGAACGACGCTACCGACCCTATCCTGTCCATCGTCATTCCGGCCTTAAACGAGGAAATATCGATCAGCCAGTTCATCGACTGGTGCCATGAGGGGATCCAGGCGGCGGGCATCGCCGCCGAGATCATCATCATCGACAGTTCCAACGACCGGACACCGGACATCGCCCTGGCCAAGGGCGCCCGCGTCATCCGCACGCCGAAGCGGGGGCTGGGGCAGGCTTACATCGATTCCCTTCCTTTCATTCGTGGCAAGTGGCTGCTGCTGGGTGATGCGGACTGCACTTACGATTTCCGTAAGATCACGCCCTTCATCGAAAAGTTCCAGGAAGGGTACGAGTACATCATGGGTTCCCGCGTGAAAGGTTCGGTTGAACCCGGATCGCGCCCGCCCCTGCATCAGTATTTCGGCGCGCCGGTCACCAACTGGGCGCTGAACATGATCCACGGCACCCATTTCAGCGACATCCACTGTGGTATGCGTGGCATCACGCTGGACGCCTTCCGGCGCATGCACCTGCAGTCTAAGGGCTGGAGCTATGCGCCCGAAATGGTGTTGAAGTCCGTGCTGCTGGAACTGAAGACCACTGAAGTCCCCATCCATTTCCTGAAGGAACCTGAGGGCCGCATCAGTCACCTGGCGCAGCGCGGTGGCTGGGTTGAGCCGTGGAAGGCCGGCTGGGCCAGTTTGCAGGTGACCTTCACCTATGGCGCATCAGCTTTTCTGCTGTGGCCGGGCATTTTGCTCGCCTTGCCTGGCTTGTTGCTGATGCTGTTGACGGCCCTTGGCTCGCGTCAGGTGGGTAATGTGCAGCTTGATCTGCACTTCCTTTTCCTGGGCGTATCGACCTTCCTTATCGGATCGGCTTCGATGTACATGGGTATCTTGGCGAAGATGGTGAACGATCTGCACGGACGGCACATCGCCCGCTGGGCATCCGTGTTCACCTTCAATCGATCAGTGAAGGCAAGCGCCTTCACGATCATGGTCGGTCTGGTGCTGGATGTGCTGCTTGTCCACCGCTATGTGCAGAACGGCTATGTCCTGAGTTCGCAAGATGAACAGGTAAGCCATCTAGCCATCTTTGGGTTGGGAATGATCGCCATCGGCTGCCTGACGTTCGGCTTCACCCTCCTGGTCAACGCCCTAATCAAGCGGCTGCAATACCGCCCCATATGACCCCGCCACCAGATCCGCGCTGTCCACAAGAACCGATTGGTGGACAGCGTGGAGGCAAGAAACATGGCATGATCGCCGGCCCCTGGAGTCGGGGCATGGTCAATATCGGCGGGTGATGGCGGCGAGCCAAGCTGCCCGGATGGGCGTCTCGGAAGGATATCCCCACCAATACCGACACGTTGACGGACACGCTGGATTTCGGGCTGTCGCTTGGTCGGCGCCGATCCGTCAGTGGAGACGGCCGGGCCATTCATCGATCCGCTGTCCCGACGACAGGTAAGCTTGGGCGGGGGCCATTTTCCGCAGCGCCGCCCGTCCGAAGCGCTCAACCGCCTTGATCTTGCGCCACAAAACGATATCCTCCCGCCGCGCATACCTTAAGCTATCCAACGCATCACAGGGATTATCGAAGCGCTTTTCCAGGCACAGGCTTCGTGAAATCTTCGAGAGAGGGATATTTACAGTGATTGTCGGGATACTTATGCCACCTGCCAGCTCCAAGAATTTTCTTAAGAGCATACTTAAGCCAATTTATTTCATTATACTTTTATATTTTGCAAAAATTGCCCTTATCGCCCCTTTTGAAATCACGACCGAATACACCGACGCCGTGGTCTATGCCCAAGGAGGACTCAAGTTCTTTTGGTCATTTGATCATTTTGATCGTTATTTAGCCTGCCGACAGCCTGTTTATTATCTGTTTGTATATTTTAATTCGTTCACCGGCATACCATTGCGGCTGAGCGTGGAATTCCTATTCCTGCTCGGCTGTTACGCGATGTACGTCGGCATGGGCCGACTGGGCGTTAAGCCCTTTTTCGCCGTTCTGGCGTTCGCGCTTGGCGCCTTTTTCCCGGGTACTTTTGGCGGCTTTGATCGGCTTATGTCCGACACGCTCTATACCCTGCTCATGACCCTCGGGTGTGGCCTCGGTCTTATCCTCGTAGCCACCGTCCGGCATTTGGAGCAGACCGGAACCCTCACGCTCAAGCGGATCCTGGCATCCCCTGTCAGCTGGGGTTTTGGCGTGGTCATGGCCCTAGCCTATAATACCCGGCCCGAACATGTTTACGTAGCTGTGGCGGTGCTGGGCATCGGCCTCATTGCGGCCTGGCAAATGGCCCAGACCAAACTGCGCTTCGCCGCGATTCTGGGCCTCACGGTAATGGCACCGCTCATCAGCATCTTCACGGTGACCTCGGCCATCAAACTGGCCAACTATACGGTCTACGGCTACTATTTGACATTCGATCTGGAATCGCCGGGATATGAAGCGATCCAGCGGTCGATCCTGCGGATCCGCAGTGAACAGGCCATCCCCTATGCCCCCTTCATGAAGGACGCTCGGGAAAAGGCCTACGCCGCCAGTCCTTGCTTCAAGCAATTCGAGCCGGGTCTGGAGGGTAGGGCCCTGCGCGATCTGGAACCCTCCGCTTATGCCGATACGCAGGTGAAGGGGCATTTTGGCACATGGTTGAACTGGGCTATCATGTCCGCCATCGGCTCCGTCCGGGAGGAACAAGCCCGTGCCGCTGGCAAGACGGGCCCGGTGCTGGACGACTACGCGGATATGGAGCAAATCTATCTCCAGTGCAGTGCGGAAATCGACAAGGCGCTGGAGGACGGCCGGCTGCCCTCGCGCCCCAGCTTTTACCCTTTCTACCGTGGCTTTTGGGCCGGCATCCCACAAGATGCCTGGAAGTTCTTCAAGGTCTATGTCGGTGACATGGCCCGCCCCACGGCTGTCCACCGCCACATCATCACCGATGAGACGGTTGCCGCCCAGGCCAAGCGGCCGGAAATTGAGGAGCTATTCAATCAGGCGGCCCTGCGTCGGACCTGGCTGCTAACGCCAAAGGGTGGTGGCCCCGATGCCCATCCGATCAATGATGGCATCGCTGCGATCTATACCGGCGTCGCGGCTCGGCTGACGACCTGGGGTACGCTGATTGGCATCGCCACCCTGATCCTGTTGCTCGGCCACCTGATCCGTAATCGGCGCCCCGCCGCTATATCTTATGCGCCGTTCCACATTGTTTTATTCTTGGGCGGAATGGTTCTCGCGCGGCTGATCCTGATGACGGCCGTCGCCGTCTTGGTTTTCGGCCACAACGACCACCGCTATGTGGAATCGGTGGGCCCTCTCTATCAGTTCTGTTTGCCTGTCTGGCTGCAGTTGTTCCACAGCGCCATCATGGCTTGGCGGAAGCGCACCTAGACCGTTCCGCCATGGACAGAGCAAGCATACGGAACTGATCTTCCTCGAGCATCCAATAGATGGCATCATTGACCCGCAAAATATGTTCAGGTGAAGAATGTTGAAATTCCCAAGCAAGTCTTATGAAGACTGTGGCAAATACGGCGAAGATTATTTCGATCAACTGGCTAAGGCTTCCGCGACGGTGGACCGGGGGGCCCTGCAGTGCGCCGCCGATCTGCTGACTGGCGCGATCGCCGGCGGCGCCACGCTGTACGCCTGTGGCAACGGCGGGTCCGCGGCTATCGCCAATCACTTGGTCTGCGACTGCGTCAAAGGCGTGCGCACCGACACGACAGTGAAGCCCCGCGTGCACAGCCTGTCGGCCAATACCGAGATCATCACAGCGATCGCGAACGACATTGCCTATGAGGATATCTTTTCGTTCCAATTGGAGTCATACGGCAGGCCCGGCGACGTCCTGATCGCCATCAGTTCTTCCGGTGGATCGCCTAACATCATCAAAGCCATTGAAAAGGCGCGCGAACTGGGCATGAAGTCCATCGCCATGACCGGCTTCACCGGCGGCGCGTCGGCTAAAGCTGCGGATGTCAGCCTGCATGTCGATGCTCATAACTACGGCGTCGTGGAAGACCTGCATCAGTCCTTCATGCATTTGCTGGCCCAGTTTCTGCGCCAGCGCCACATGCCTGATGAACGGTTGATCACCGAGAAGAAGTTCTGACCGGGAATTGCCGAGTGACTGGCATCATGGGGGATTGGACGGAATGTCGGACGGGGAAGAGGCTTCCCATCCCCCAGTAGCGGATGGCGCTGCGCTCAAATGGACTACTTCGTCGCCTGTGAAGAATGGCCCTGATCGGCTCAATTGGAGGTGATCAGGGCGGGTCTTCTTCTTGATTGCCGCAGCGCGATAATTCCGCGTCAACCGCGCTCACACCAAGAAATTTATGCGACTATAATACTTAGGGCGCACTTTTCCTGATCCATTCAATCGTAGCACGCAGCCCATCCGACCAACTGGTCAGCGGGCGCCACCCCATTTCCCGGTAAATCAGACCGATATCCAGCACGTTGACCGGCACGTCGGTGGCTCGCCCAGGCTTATAGATGACATCCAGCGTCCTGTCGGACAAGATCGCCCTCAGGTCGGCAATGATCTGGTTGATGCTGCGGCCCTCGCCCTGGCCAACGTTGAAGACCTTGTGCGATCCGTCGTGGGTGGCTGACGCGACGAGCGCGGACACCACGTCATCGACATAAATGAAGTCGCGCACCACCTCGCCCGTGCCCCAGATCTCCAGCGGCAACCCATCCAACGCCCGACGAGCCAGTGCGGCGATGACACCCTGCTTACGACGCCCAGTCTGGTAAGGCCCGAAGGGGTTCGCCACCCGCAGCACGGCATAGTCCAAGCCATAGAGATGGCGATACAGCCCCAGATACTTCTCTATGGCCAGCTTGCCAATGCCATAGGCCGCGATGGGGTTGGTGGGGGCGCTCTCGGGAATGGGGACTTGCTGGGGAATGCCGTAGACGGTTCCCCCGGAAGAGGCGAAGACGACCTTGCGCACGCCAGAGGCACGGGCGATATCCAGCAAATGCAGCGTCTGCACAACGCTGCCGGACAGATCTGCGATCGGATCCTTGTTGGAGCTTTCCGGCAAACTGCCACTGATGAGGTGGAAGATCACCTCATTGCCTTCCACCGCCCGGGCCACCGCGGCGTGGTCGGTGAAGTCCCCCGTCATCCAATCCCCCCCCCCCAAGGCCCCGGGAAGTGGCTGGGAGCGGCCGAAAGCTTGGACCACAGCACCATTCGCCTGCAAGCGGCGGCAAAGGTTGGTGCCGATAAAGCCGCCCGCACCCAGAACCAGGCATCGGCGACCCTTCAGCGGGGACGCGCCGCCCACATCATCTCGACTGCCAACAGGCGTCATATCAGGTAGCGCTCCATCTCGGTGACCATGCGCTCGAACGTGAAACCGCGGGCGAACGTCCGCGCCCGCGCCGACACACGGTGGCGCAGTTCAGGATCGCCCACCAGAGCCATGATCCCGGCCCCCATGTCCTGCGCGTCGCCCTTGCGGAAGAGTATGCCGCTCTCGCGATCGGTGACGATCTCGACATTGCCGCCCACGGCCGAGGCCACCGTGGGGATGCCACAGGCCAAAGCATGGATTAGGGTGAGGGAAAACGGCTCGTACAGCGACGGGAAGAGATAGATGTCATGCTCGTTGAACAACCGGAACAGCGTGTCTTCCCGCACCGGTTCCTGGAACGTGATCGCGGGTGCGACGTCCAGATCCGCGATCAGGCTCTTCAGCCTTTCCGAATAGGCACGGTCCTGGCCGTCGCCCACAATGGTCAGATGGAACTGCCGATCCGGTTCGGTCCGGCGCAGATGGGCCAGGGCTTCCAGCGCAGTATGCACACCCTTCAAGTCGACAAGCCGGCCCGCGAACAGGAGGCGCACCGTGCCCGGGTCACAAAACTGGCGGCGATCACGGAAAGCCGAGGACGGCATGTCCGCGATGCGCACGCCATTGTGGATTACTTTGTGCGAACGGAACGAGATGCCGGCGTCGGCATACAGGTCGCGCATAAACGCCGCACCGAAGATTGCGTCTTCCGCCAAGGGGAAGCGGGGCGTGACCACAGGGGCGGCCGGGGCGCGTATCCAGGACGGCAGCAGGCGGCGCCAGCCTGTCACGGCCGCGGGCTGAGCCGGCGGCATGAAGGGCTTATCCCCAAAAACATGCTCGGTGAAGAAACGGCCGATGTAATCGCCATCCAGGGCGGCGATAAGCCAGTTGTCCGTGAGCATGAGAACGACCCGGCATCCCACACCTTCCAACGCCCGCAGCAGCGACAGGTCGAAGAAGAACAGGTTCCAGGCGAAAATGACGTCGGGCTTTTCCGCTGCCACGGTGGCGTGCAGGATGGCGACGTTGGCCGCGTTGATGCGGGCGCGTTCCGCTTCGTCGGCGGAGAACGGGCTGTAGATGTCGTCGGCGTTGGCCAGCAGCGTCAGGCTGCGATGCACCGTTTGGCCGGCATAGTCCTGGACCTTGCCGCCATAAGTGCTGGTCAGGACAGCAACCTCGTGCTCCCGCTGGACGAAAGCGCCAGCAACATCGGCGCAGAGCCGTTCATACCCGCCGACAACGTTGGGAGGATAGAGATTGCTCAGAAAAAGGATTTTCATGCGACGACACTATTCATGAACTGGCGGAAGGCGACGTCCGTGAAGAAAGGATGGTTCTCCAACGTCCGGCTGGGATGACGGTCGAAGTAATTGAGGAAAAGCAGCACCGGCCGGGTCAGGGTGTGGCGATCGAGCAGATCGAGCATGGGCAGGGTCCGCTGCCAATCCACGGCCGCCGCATCCGGCGCCCGCCACAGGCGGTGCAGGTAGTGCGCCACCACCGCCGCCCATTCCACCTTCACCTTCAAGTGGCCTTCGCTGATGGTATTGGTGTCATGTTGCCGATAGCTCAGCAAGGGGGCATCGACGCGATGGATGGTCCGGCCTGAGCCGACCACGCGTAAGAAGAAATCCAGGTCGTGGGCATAGCGCAACGCGCTGAAATACCCCAGTTCGTCGAACGCCCGCCGCCGAATGAGAAGGTTTGACGTCGTCATGAAGATGTTGCCGTTGACCAGGGTCAGCCCCAAGTCGCCGGAGGTGCGATGGAAGGCCACCGCCTCCTCGTACCAGGTGTTCGCCAGCGCTCCGCCCCGCCCGTCAATGAAATCCAGACCGGTCATCACCACATCCAACGCCGGGTCCGCCTGAAGGGGCGCTAGCATTCGCTGGAACCGATCCGGGTGATAGATATCGTCGGAGTTCAAGATGGCGATCAGGTCGCCCGTCGCCCGATGGATGCCGTCGTTGATGGCGGCGTGCGCGCCGCCATTCGGCTTGGACCAAAACACAATCCGCGCGTCACCGGCGGCGTAGTCGCGGGCCACCTGGGCCGACTGGTCACGTGAACCATCATCCACAATGACGATCTCGTGCACGGGAACGGTCTGCCCAAGAACGCCCTCCAACGCCGCCCCGATGTAATGCTGATGATTATAGAGCGGGATTACGACGGATATGCGCGATTGATTAGAGTTCATGGTTTCCATCCAGACGCCGGGCGGCCCCCGCGCGAAGGGCAAGGCTACGGCACTACCCCATTACCGCCAGCATTGTCAAAGATCGCCTGCGTCACCTCGGGACCGGCAAGTTCAGGAAGCGTAGCATCTCCTTCAATTGCGCGGTAATCGCCGGGATGGAGAAGCGCTCGGTGGCAAATGCGATGCCGCCATCGGACAGGCGCTGCCACAGCTCCCGCTCTTGATAGAGGGCCGCGATGGCCGCCGCATAGTCGTCAGGCGTCTCGGCGGTCAGTATGTTCAAGCCCGTCTTCAACCCCATGCCCTCCACCGCGACTTTGGACGCGACGCACGGCACGCCATAGGACAAGCTGGTCACGACCTTTCCCTTGATGCCGGCACCGAAGCGAAGCGGCGCCACAGTGATTCGGCAATTCGCGAAGGTTTCCGTTAGGTCTGCGACATAGCCGACGACGACCACACCTTGGTCCGGGGCGTGCAGCGCCAACACCTCGGCCGTCGGGTTGCTGCCAACGATCCTCAAGATCACGTCAGGCAACAAGTGCCGGACCTTGGGCCAAATCTCGGCCACGAAGGTCAGGATGGCATCAACGTTCGGCTGGTGGGCGAAGCCTCCGATGAACACGATGTCCCGCCGCGTCTCGAACGGCGCGGACCGGCCGGGAATGTCGCGAACGATGGGGATCAGCCGCTTGGGCGCCTGCGGCAGGATCTCATCCAGCAGGCGGTATTCCTGCTCGCTCAACACGATAGTGCAGTCCGCGCGGGACGCCACATCCAGTTCCACCGCGCGGGTATAATTCGCCTGCTCTAGCATCTGGGGCGAGCGCATCATGACCGCTTGCCGCTCCTCCCGTACGAAGTGCAGGTCAACGGTGTCAAAGACGATGCGAGCGTTGATCGCGTGACGCAGCAACGGGTCGATTAGGTGGCAGGCGACCGTGACGCGATACAGCATCACCAGATCAAACTCGGCCCCGTGGGCTTCCACAAAGCCGGCGGCGCTATCGACATAGGGTGCGCAAACGCAGGTTACGCCCAACCGCCGTAAATCGTCGGTATAGCGGCTCGCATGTGCAAGGGAATGGGCCGGAACAAAGGTTACGTCGTAGCCCAGTTCCAGGAAAATGCGCATGAACCAGAAGATGTCAGCAGACCCGGAGTCCTTGTCCACCTCAGGCGTCAGATGATCAATGAACAGGACTCGCGGCCGACGCATCGCCCGATAAGACAGCTGCCGATCCAAGACCAGACCGGTGCCGCCAAGCGCGCGCGCCCATTCCTGCCGGAACCGCCAACGGTCGTGGGACAGGGTCCAGGGCTCTGGCGCCCCCAGAGGCGGCGCCCCAACTACGGGCGCGAAGGGTTGGCACACGGTCGCGCGGTTAAGATCGCGCAATCGCATCGAGAAATCGGCCAGCGCATAACCCAAGCCCAGATAGTCTTCCGACAGCCCTCCGACCTCCTGCCACAGCGACCGGGCGACGAACAGGGCGCCGGAACCAGCCCCATCGACATCCTGCACCGAAGCGACGGCGTAGTGGTCAGCAGGGAGGCCGGCCGCGTTGGGCGATATGGTGCCATCCGCATGGATGCATAGGCCTGCGGCGGCCACGCGACCATCCTCCGTCAGGTGGCAGGCGGTCACGAGGCCAGCCTGCGGAAAAAGCGCCTGAGCCTGCGTCAAGGCGTCCCGCCAGCCCGGCGCCAACTGGGTACCGGCTGTCAGCAACAAGAGTTGCGGGCTGCCTGACGTCAGAATGGAACGGTTGATCACTGCGGGTAAGGATTGCTCCCCGGTGTCGGCGACTTCAATGCCCGCCGAATCGCACTGCTGCTTCCACGCCGGATCTGCAGCCCATTCGGCCACGGCAACGACCTTGATTGACTCGTCACCCAGCGAAACCAGCGAAGCACGGGCGCCTTCGGGGTCGCCGCCTAAAAGCAGAACGGTAACCTCCGGATGGTCCGCAGGCGCGAAACGCGGCCAGGACGCGTTGGACACGAGGGAGGTGGCCGGCCCGTCCTCAATGACGGTCCCGTCAGCCGGCGCCGAACCAGCGTCCACGATCGGCAGCCCTTGCCGCCGGCGATCGCCGATCCATCGCACGAGGGGATTGTCGCCCTTCGCCACGTAGCCTGTCCTATGGAACCACGCATTGGGCTGACGGCCCTCCGCCGCCCCCCAGGCGACATAGTGCAGAACCGGCACTACCCCCGAGGCCGCCACGTCTGGATATTGGGACAGATAGAAGTCGGTATCGAACACGCCGCTCGCGTTGATAAATCTGACCAGCCGGCGTTCCTTCAAGCGGGCCTGCAACTGGCCGGTGACCAGCCAGCCCATGAACAGCCTCAACCGGACAGAAGCACCGGACCGCAGGACCCGGCGGCTGACTTTCCCCGCCAGGCGCAAAGGCGCCGTGAACCGCCAAGACGCCGACCCGTATAGGGCCGCGAGAACTGCGTCCCGGGCAACAAGCTGGGCGCCAATGTCGGCGGCTTCCTGCGCCAGCCGGCTCATTTCATGGTCCCGGTTCAGCAACTCACCGTCACGGGCATTAATGGTCGCCAAATGGCGGTTGATTTCACGGCTCATAAACACTTGGCGCTTATCCCGTTCAAAGGCATTGGCCTTCAAGCGGGCGAGCTCAACATCCCGGCTGGAAAGATCATCGTTCAGCCCCGCGACTTCCGCCTTACGCAGCGCGAGCTCACCGTTGATGCGGCTGATCTCACCATCGCGATGGGAAATCTCGCCATTCAGCCGCGCGATCTCCGCCTCACGCAACGCGAACTCGCCATTGACGCGGCTCATCTCGCCGTTCAGCCGCGCGATCTCCGCCTCACGCAGCGCGAACTCGCCATTGATGCGGCTGATCTCGCCGTTCAGGCGTTCGACCTCCGCCTCGCGCAGAGCGAATTCGCCATTGATGCGGCTGATCTCGCCGTTCAGGCGTTCGACCTCCGCCTCACGCAGAGCGAATTCGCCATTGACGCGGCTGATCTCGCCGTTCAGGCGTTCGACCTCCGCCTCGCGCAGAGCGAATTCGCCATTGACGCGGCTGATCTCGCCGTTCAGGCGTTCGACCTCCGCCTCGCGCAGAGCGAATTCGCCATTGACGCGGCTGATCTCGCCGTTCAGGCGTTCGACCTCCGCCTCGCGCAGAGCGAATTCGCCATTGACGCGCGAAATCTCATCATACAGCTCCCCCATCTTACCTTGTGCGGATGCCAGCGCTGTCTCCAGCGCCTTTTCGTGCACCGGCGACTGCATCACACTGTTCAAGACGGTGGGCAGCACGTGGCGCGTGGCTATGGCGATATAATAAGGCGGGCTGGGGACGCCGGACGACTTTTTGAAATGGGTGCCGTCCTCCGTTTCGTATCCGTCGATTGCAGGCTCCGCGACGCCGTCCGCCCCCAAAATAACCGAGCCCGTCAAGGCGCGCTGCTCGAAGATACGAACATTCGGGAAGTGAGTAGCCAACAGGCCTTCAAATTCCTGCCGGTTCAGTTCACGACAATGAAAGGGATTATGGTAGTCTGCCGCCTCAGTATAAACGTCACGGTTCGGAGAAGAGATAATCAGCAATCCATCATGCCGCAGAATACGGGCGACATTCTCAATAAATCGCTCTTGTTCTTGAAAATGCTCAAGCGTCTCGAAGCTGACAACAACATCAATGGACGCATCGGGCAGATCCAGATGCGCAGCATCGCCGTGGCGATAACGCACGTTGTCCGAACCATAGTGGGCGTTGGCGAAATCCACCGCCGGCTGATCGATATCGATACCAGTTACGGATCGCGCGACCTGGCCCAGCAGAAAGCTGCCGTAGCCCTCGCCACTCGCTACGTCGATTACGTCCTTGCCCCGGCACAGGGATGCCGCGAATAAATAGCGGTGGTAATGCTCATGCTGTATTCCGCCGAGCACACCTGAAACATAACGCTCTCCCGTGAATTCCAACTGATTATCAGGACGGGGAAAATAAAAAGAAACGTCAGTCACCGCTTACACCCGGAATAACATAGACAACCATTCCCGGGCGATCCAGGAATGGTCGCTGACAGATAATATACTTTTGGCGTCAGTGCCAGTTTTTAAACACGCACCTCTCTTGCCCACGAGAGGCAGCCGCCACCGGCACCAACTCATGGCGCGGCATCCTTTCAGGAAAGCCATACGGATAATTGGAAAGCATCCGGCAGGCGCGCCGCCACCAAAAAGGCATAGCCCCATGGTCTATGTATAAACGCCCATCCGGAGTGTTATTATATAGATAAAATTGCAAATATGCGCAGGAAATCATGGGCAAGACCCTTATTCACTACCATTTGTTCAAGAATGCGGGAAGTAGCATTGATAAGATACTGCGGAAGTATTTTGAAGATCAGTGGGCTTCATTCGACGGGAATGATCCTTATGGCTTAATAGATGACCAGCAGATCCGAGAGTATTTTGAATGTCATGAATATGTAATTGCTCTGTCAAGCCATTTGGCCAGGCCGCCCATTCCCTATGCCGACACCATTCCTATTGTTTTCTTGCGACATCCAGTTGATCGAGCCTTGTCCGTCTACCGCTTCTGGCAGGCGAATCCGCATCTACCAGGACATCAGTTCGTGGTGAATCGCACATTCAGGGACTTCATCGATTGGTCAATAAAATCCAATGATGTCGGCTCTATCATCAAGAACTACCATGTCATCCACCTGACTGGAGCTGCTTTCCGGTATCGGATGGATGGTTATTACGCGCCAAATACTCAGGATTTGAATGATCTGAAGGCATTACTGGAGAATTGGTCCACATTCGGCATCGTACGCCGCTTCGACGAATCCATGGCTCTTTTCAATGCCGCCTATGGTAGTCTTTTCCCGGGTCTATTCGAAGGCTCCTGCCACGAGAATATAACTAACGCCGCCTTTATCTCTGACGAGATGGAGGTCGAACGGGCTCGAGACCTCGCGGGTGCCGACATCATCGCAGACTTCATTGACAGCAACTATTTGGACATGGAGCTATACAGCTGGGCGCAGCAGATATTTGACAGAAAACTCCACGTCGCCGTGGCGGCCGCATAGTCCATCTACTGTATCCACTATAATGTAGACCGCGCGCCTGGAATTCCGAGTATTCGGAGGCGCCGATCCCTCAACTCCCCCCCAGCATCTTCACAATGGCCGAGAAGTCCAAATGCCCGTTGCCGGCAGCGGCGAACAAGGCGTACAGCGCCGCCGCGCTGGCGCCTAAGGGCGTGGCGGCGCCGCTGGAGGCGGCGGCGGCCTGGGCCAGCTTCAGGTCCTTCAGCATCATGTCGACGGCGAAGCCGGGGGCGTAGTCGCGGTTGGCGGGGGAGGTGGGTACGGGGCCGGGCACGGGGCAGTAGGTGGTCAAGGACCAGCACTGGCCGGAAGAGGTGGAGCTGACGTCGAACAGTTTTTGCCGGTCCAGGCCCAGCTTGTCGGCCAGGGCGAAGGCCTCCGACACGGCGATCATGGAAATGCCCAGGATCATGTTGTTGCAGATCTTGGCCGCCTGGCCGGTGCCGGGCCCGCCGGTGTGCACCACCGTCTTGCCCATCTGCGAGAGATAGGGCCGCGCCCGCTCCATCGCCTCGTCACTGCCGCCCACCATGAAGGTCAGGGTGCCCGCCGCAGCCCCGCCGGTGCCACCGGAGACGGGGGCATCCACCATGGCGAAGCCGCGGGCGGCGGCGGCGGCTGCCACGGCGCGGGCGCTGTCGACATCGATGGTGGAGCTGTCGATCAGCAGGGCGGCCGGGGCCGCGGTGTCGAACACGTTACCGGCGTCCTCGTACACGCCGCGCACATGGCGGCCGGCGGGCAGCATGGTCACCACCACCTCGGCACCCGAGGCGGCGTCGCCGACGGACCCGGCGATGACACCGCCGGCCTCGGCCAAGGCGGCCAGCGACTGGGGCGCCAGGTCGAAGCCCACGACGGTATGTCCGGCCTTCAATAGGTTGCGGGCCATGGGCAGGCCCATGTTGCCCAGGCCGATAAATGCGATGCGGCTCATGATCGTTCCTCTCCCGTAATTATTCTTCACCCCTTCGCCAACAGGCGGCGGGCGATGATCAGACGCATGATCTCATTGGTGCCTTCCAGGATCTGGTGCACCCGGACGTCGCGGACGTAGCGTTCCAGCGGGTATTCCCGGATGTAGCCGTAGCCGCCGTGCAGTTGCAGCGCCTCGTTGCAAACCTGGAATCCCACGTCGGTGGCGAAGCGTTTGGCCATGGCGCACCAGGTGGTGGCCTCCGGATCGCCGGCGTCCAGGGCGGCCGCCGCGCGGTGCACCATCAGGCGCGCGGCCTCCAGCTCCGTCGCCATGTCGGCCAGGCGGAACTGCAGGGCCTGGAAATCCGCCAGCTTGCGGCCGAAGGCTTCGCGTTCACCCATGTAGCGGGTGGCGAGGTCCAGGCAGGCCCGCGCCCCGCCCAGGGAGCAGGAGGCGATGTTGATGCGGCCGCCGTCCAGGCCCTTCATGGCGATGCCGAAGCCCGCACCCTCCTCCCCCAGCCGGTTTTCCACTGGCACGCGGCACTCCTCGAAAATCACCTGGGCGGTGGGCTGGCAGTTCCAGCCCATCTTCTTCTCCTTCTTGCCGAAGCTGAGGCCCGGCGTGCCCTTCTCCACCACCAGGGCAGAGATGCCCTTGGGACCGGGACCGCCGGTGCGCACCATGACGACATAAAGGTCGGACACGCCGGCGCCGGAGATGAAGGCCTTGGACCCGTTCAGCACATAGTGGTCGCCGTCGCGCACCGCCTTGGTGCGCAAGGCGGCCGCGTCGGAGCCGGAGCCGGGTTCGGTCAGGCAATAGCTGGCCACCCGGTCCATCGTCATGAGGCCAGGCAGATACCTGCCTCTGATCGTATCGCTACCGAAACGATCGATCATCCACGCCGCCATGTTGTGGATGGACAGGAAGGCCGAGGTGGCGACGCAGCCGGCCGACAGCTCCTCGAATAACAGGGCCGCGTCCAGGCGGGTGAGGCCGGAGCCGCCATGTTCCTCCCCGCAATAAAGCCCACCCATGCCCAGGGCCGCCGCGGCACGCAGGGCGTCGAGCGGGAAGATCTCCTTCTCATCCCACTCGGCGGCATGCGGCGCCAGATGCTCGGCGGCGAAGTCCCGCGCCATGTCGCGGAACGCCGCCTGCTCCTCGGTCAGGTTGAAGTCCATGGGCCCTATCCTCCCTGTTCTTGGTTTTAAGGCGGCCCGGCCTCAGGCCATGTTCAGCATGATGGTCTTCTTGTGGGTGAAGTGTTCCAGCATGGCCTCCAGGGTCGCCTCCTTGCCCAGGCCGGAGGATTTCACGCCGCCGTAGGACAGGTTGGGCTGCACCACCAGGTTCTGGTTCACCTGCACCAGGCCGGCCTGCAGGCGCTGGGTGGCGTCCAGCGCCGTCTTCAGGTCGCGGGTCCAGATGGTGGCGGCCAGGCCGAAGTCGCTGTCGTTGGCCTGGGCGATCACGTCCTCGTACTCCGTGAAGCGGATGACGCAGGTGACGGGCCCGAAGATCTCCTCCCGCGCCAAGCGGCTGTCGTTGGTCATGCCGGTGAAGATGACGGGGCGGACGTACAGGCCCTTGGCCAGGGCGGCGTCCGTGGGGAGGGCGGAGCATTCGTGCGCGGCGGCGCCGGGGGTGCGCTTGCCCTCGGCGATGTAGCCCTGGACGCGGTCGAACTGCTGCGGCGAGACGATGGTGCCGATGTCCGTCCTTTCATCCAGCGGGTCGCCCATGACCATGGCGTCCACCTTGGCCTTCAGCGCCGTGACGAAGGCATCGTGCAGGCTGTCGTGCACGAAGATGCGGCTGGCGGCGGTGCAGCTCTGCCCCTGGCGGGTGAAGCGCATGCCGGTGACGGCGCCGGCCACTGCCGCCGCCAAGTCGGCGTCGCCCATGACGATCATGGGGCTCTTGCCGCCCAGCTCCAGCGTCACGGGGATCAGCTTGTCCGCCGCCGTCCGGCTGACGATGCGGCCGGTTTCGACCGAGCCGGTGAAGGTGACCTTGGCCACCCTGGGATGGGCCACCAGCGGCGCGCCGCATTCGGGCCCAAAACCGGACAGGATGTTCAGCACGCCGGCCGGCAGCACCTGGGCCATGATCTGGCAGGCGCGCAACACGGCGAACGGCGCCTCTTCCGCCGACTTCACCACCACGGTGTTACCCGCCACCAGCGCCGGCGCGATCTTCAGCGCCATCAGCATCATGGGCACGTTCCACGGGATGATGGCGCCCACCACGCCCAGTGGCTCACGCACCGTCAAGGTCAGCATCTTGGGATTGAAGGGCACCGTCTCGCCCTTCAGCTCACCGCCCAGACCGCCGAAGAAGGTGAAGGCGTCGGCCAGCACGCCGGCCTCGACCCGGCTTTCCGTGCGCAGGGCCTTGCCCGTCTCCAGCGCCACCAGGCGGGCCAGTTCTTCGGTGTGGGCGGTCAGCAGGCGGCCGCATTCCGCCACCAGCCGGCCCCGCTCGCGCGCCGGCAGGGCCTTCCACGTAACGCCGGCCTCGACAGCGGCGGCCACGGCGGCATCCACGTCGGCGGCCTCGCCATAGCCGGCGCGGCCCATGACCTCACCCTTGGCCGGGTTGACCACGTCGAAGGTCTTGCCCGAGGCCGAGGCCACCAGGCGTCCGCCGATCAGGTGCTTGCCTGACAGCTCGGCCGCCAGGGCATAGGGATCCAGCTGCGGGGCCAGCGGGGCGGCGGTGGTGCTCATGGGGGTTCACTCCTGTTTATTCTGTGTGCGCTCCCGGCTGGGCCTCAGGACGCGCGTTCCGCTGGAGACATGGCATGGCCCCGCGCGGATCGCCATTATCCGGGCGGGGAGCTTGGCGACATAGGTAGCAAGTACGCGAAACGGCTGTGCAAGAATGCGCAGACGCAACACCCCGGCCCTGGGAAAACGGCACATGCACTCAGTCTATCACCAGGCTGACGCCACCGACGCTGGGGTCGGAGCCGGGTTTGGGTGGCCGCCGGGAGATCAAGGTGACGGTATCGGCCAGGGGTGATCCGCCCACCGCGGTCGCCAGCGCGGGCAGGCGGCCGGTAATGTCCAGCACCACGTCGCGGTGGCCGCCGTCATCCTCCGCCGGCTGGCTGGCCATGAAGGTGTAAAGGCCCAGGCGGCGGGGCTCATCCGCCGCATCCACCGGTGCGGTTTCCAACGTGCCGGCGAACACCATCACCGGCGTGCCCGTCGGCGCGCGCCGGCGCACGTCATGGATGACCAGCTGCACCCTGTGCCCCTGGGCCGCGGCCGCCACAGCATCGGCCCACCGCGCCGGGCCGCTTAAAGGCAGCGATTGGGGGGCCGCGGCCAGGACCCAAGCCTGGCCGACCGTCCGGCGCCCCTCGCCCTTCTCCACCAGCCAGGTGCCGAGGACCAAGGCGATACCCAGCATTATCAATCCCGCGACCGGCACCCGCGCCATGACCCGTTCCTCGATGCTACCCATCCTTAAACATCCGGTTGGTCTCATGAATACGCCTATTTGGCGCGAAACCAGCGCCTTTGCTGAACATGGCCGGTCAGCAGGGCCGGGCGTCCTACGCTGGTAGCGGCAAGGGCGCGTCCATGTAACGCCATTAAAATTTGTTACCGCTAACAAAAGTCGCTTGACGACAGGACGGGATATAAATATTATTTATCCCAAGCGAACGATCCCATGGATCGATCGACCAAGATGGGGACGAAACACCCGAAGACGCAGCATCGCCCAATGGGCGTGCGGCGGGTTGGCCCGACGGCCACCGCTTCCCGTTTCCCCATCGCCCGAGTTTCGCCGGCCCTGTCGGCACATCGCATCTGGCAAGTCCTGCAGAGGCCCGCTCATGGTCCGGCAGGGGTTACCCGATGGCCCTGTGAGAACCCTCCCGTTCCCAGGGTCTTATCTCCCCAAGCCGGGGCGCGCGTCGCCCCGGCTTCTTTTTTATCCTCCCCAGATCGGCGCGAAGTTCCTGATTCCCTAGACGCATTTCATGCGCCAGGATGCGAACCGGGAAAACCTGAGGGACTTCGACAATCATGCGTTGGCATCCGCTTGCCATAGCCGCCCTGGCCGTGGCCTTTTGCACGCTGTCCGTCGCGACGGGAACCGTTGCGAGCGCCAAGGTACGGGCCGGCGACATCGACCTGGCGGCCCAGACCACCCCCCCCACCATCGGCACCGATCCCGCCCCTGACTCCCAGCACCCCGCCCGCATGGCGGTGCTGCACATCCCCACCGGCGGCCGCACCGGCCACCCGGTGGAGATCAACGGCGTCGCCTATCTGGCGTCGGGCGCCGGGCCCCACCCCACCCTGCTGTTGCTGCATGGCTTGCCGGGCAACGAGAAGAACCTCGACCTGGCCCAGGCGGTGCGCCGGGCCGGCTGGAACGTGGTGACTATGAACTATCGCGGATCCTGGGGCAGCCCCGGCAGCTTCCGCTTCGCCAACAATCCGGAGGACACGGCGGCGGCCCTGGCCTATCTGCGCGACCCGGCCCACGCCCAGGAACTGGGCGTCGACACCGGGCGCCTGGTCATCGCCGGGCACAGCATGGGTGCCTGGGCGGCTGCCCATGCCGCGGCCAAGGACGGCACGTTGGCCGGCCTGATCCTGATTTCCATGGGTGACATCGGCGTCATCGCCCACCTTCCCCATGACAAGCTGGTGGCGCTGGCCGCCGACAATCGCGAGTCGCTGGCCGGCGTCACGCCGGAAAGCATGGCCAAGGACATCGAGAGCCATGCCGACGCCTTCGCCACCGCCCCGCTGGCCGCCCGCCTGACGGCCACGCCCCTTCTGGCCCTGACCTCCGACGACGGCCTGGCCAGCCACACCGACGCCCTGGTGGCCGGCATCCGCGCCCACGGCGGCACCCGGATCAGCACCGCCCACGCCGCCACCGACCACGGCTGGTCCGACCACCGAATCGCGCTGGAGGCGGCGGTGATCAACTGGCTGCAGAAGCTGGGCGTTTAGGGGCTATCCGCCCTCACACATACGGATCCGCCGTCCCCATATGGTCCTGGACGTAGCGGCGGATGCCCTCCTCCAGCTCGGTGAAGGGGCGGTCGTAGCCGGCGGCGCGCAGGCGGGCCATGTCCGCCTGGGTGTAGTACTGGTACTTGCCCTTCAGGTGGTTGGGCATGGGGATGTAGTCGATGCGCGGCGGCAAGCCCGCGGCGGCGAACAGGGCGTGCGCCAGGTCGTTCCAGCTGCGCGCCTTGCCGGTGCCCAGGTTGAACAGGCCGTTGACGCCCGGGTTGTCGTACAGCCACAGCATGACGTCGACCGTATCGCCCACCCAGACGAAGTCGCGCACCTGGCCGCCATCGGCGTAGTCCGCTCGGTCGCTGGCGAACAGGCGCGCCGGCTCCCCACCCATGATCTGGGGATAAAGCTTGGCGGGGACGGAGCGCATGCCGCCCTTATGGTACTCGTTGGGACCATAGACGTTGAAGAACTTCAGGCCCACATGCTGCGGCGGCCTGGGCGCCCCCTGGTCCAGGGCGGCGCGCACCCGGCGATCCAGCAGGTGCTTGGACCAGCCATAGGGATTCAGCGGCCGCAGGCGCGCCAGCGCCGCGGCCGAGGACTCATCGTCAAAGCCCTGGGCACCGTCGCCGTATGTCGCGGCGGAGGAAGCGTAGATGAGCCGCACGCCCGCGACGGCGCACCACGACCACAGGTCCAGCGTCAGCCGGAAGTTATTCTCCACCACCAGGTCGGCATCCGTCTCGGTGGTGGCCGAGATGGCGCCCATGTGGAAGATGACCTTCACCGCGTCGCCGTGGCGGTCCAGGAACTCCGGCAGCTGTTCCGGCGTCACCAGGTCATGCAGGTTGCGCTTGGCGATGTTGCGCCACTTGTCCCCCTGGCGCAGCCGATCGACCACGACGAGGGGACCCAGGCCCCGCTGTTCCAGGCCGGCCACCAGATTGGACCCGATGAAGCCGGCGCCGCCGGTCACGATGATCATGGACTGCTGTTTCCCGTAAAATCCGCGCCGGCCCCTGGGGTCGAGACCGACACGGCCTTGATAGGGGACCCCGTCCCCCGGGGCAAGCCGCCCCCAACGCACGCCAGAGGGGCGGCCGGGTCAGCCCGTCACGCGGATGCGCTTGGCGATGCCGGTGGTGCTTTGGTTCGGCACCAGCTCCACCAGGGCCACGCGGCCGCCGTTGGCCTGGACCACGTCCGCGCCCACCACCTGGTCGATGGTGTAATCGGCACCCTTGATCAGCACGTCGGGCATCACCTCGGTGATCAGCGCCAGGGGCGTGTCATCCTCGAACAGGGCGACGGCGTCGACCGAGCCGAAAGCCGCCAGCACGATGGCCCGCGACCGCTCGTCCTGGATGGGCCGCTCGGGCCCCTTCAGGCGGCGCACCGACGCGTCGGAGTTGAGGCCGACGATCAGGCGGTCGCAGGTGGCGCGCGCGGCGGCCAACAGCTGGACATGGCCGGGATGGATCAGGTCGAAGCAGCCGTTGGTGAAACCCACCTTCAGGCCCCGGCGGCGCCAGCGGCCGATCTGCTCCCGCAGTTCCGCCCCGCCCAGCACCTTGGACAGGTTCTGGCGGTCGTCCTGTTCGGCCAGGGCGTGCAACAGTTCCGCCGGGCTGACCACGGCCGTGCCCACCTTGGCCACCACCAGGCCGGCGGCGACGTTGGCCAGTTCCACCGCCTCTGCGATGTCCGCCCCTGTCGCCAGCGCGGCGGCGATGACGGACACCACGGTGTCGCCGGCACCGGAAACGTCGAAGACCTCCTTGGCCTCGGCCTGCACGTTCAGGGACGTGCCATCGCCCCGGACCAGGGTCATGCCCTCCTCACTGCGGGTGACCAGCATGCCCTCGATGCCATGGTCGCGCATCAGGGTGGCGGCGGCGGCCACGATCTCTTCCGTGGTCCTGGGATTGTGCCCCACGGCCAGCGCCAGCTCCGCCCGGTTGGGCGTGACCAGGGTGGCGCCGCGATAGATCGAATAGTCGGCGCTCTTGGGATCGACGATCACCGGCTTGCCGGCCTCGCGCGCCAGGGCGATCAGCTCCTTCAGGACCGGCGGCGTGAACACGCCCTTGCCGTAGTCGGACAGGATGACGACGTCGACGCCGGACAGGTGCGCGGCCATGGCCGTCACCAGGCCGCGGTGCGTATCCTCCGCCACCGCCTCCTCACTGTCCCAGTCGGAGCGCAGCAGGTGGTGGCCATCGGCCACGAAGCGCGTCTTTTCCGAGGTGCGGCGCTGGGTATCCACCTGCAGGATGGGGGTGACCTGGGCGTCGGCCGCCACCAGCTGGCTGACGCGCACGCCGGCGGCATCGCCGCCGATGACGCCGCCGAACACCACGTGGCCGCCCAGCGCCGTGATGTTGCGCACCACGTTGCCCGCACCGCCCAGCATGACGTCCTCATGCGCGTTGCGCAGCACGGGTACCGGCGCCTCGGGCGAAATGCGCCCCACCTTGCCGCGCACGAAACGGTCTAGCATGACGTCGCCGATGACCATGACCCGGCCCCCCGCCAGGCCCTCCACCGTGGAACTCAAACCGACGAAGCGGCTCATGGCTTCCCCATCCCCCGATCAAACAACAGGCCACACATTAGTCGCGCAGCTTAGCACACCGCCCGTGGCGGAGGGCAACCGGCCGCGCCCTCACCCCCGGCGGGTCAGGCCCACGCCGCCCAGGGCCAGGGCGAAGCCGGCCAGCTGCAGCGGTGTCAGTGTTTCATGGAACAGGAAGAAGGCCTCCAGCGCCGCCAGCGGCGGGACCAGCAGCAGCAGCGCCGTGGCGCGCGTGGCCTCGCCATGGCGCACCATCCACACCAGCAGCGAGATGCCGATGACCGAAGGGCCCAGGACGGCCCAGGCCAGCGCCGTCCACAACACCGGGTGCGGATCCCAGTGCGGCGTGCCCACGGTCAGGAATAGCAGGCAGACCACACAAAGGGCGCCCAGGTTCTGCAGCGCGCCGGCCGGGCGCAAGTCATCCCCGGCCACGGAGGACTTCTGCAGCAGGGTGCCGATGGTGATGGACAGGACGCTGAGCACGGCCAGGGCCGCGCCCAGCGGCGGCAAGCCACCCGACCCCGCCCCGGCCGCCGCGTGCAGGGCCAGCTTCGGCGCCAGCACGCAGGCGACGCCGGCGAAACCGATGGCCAGGCCCAGCCAGGCCAGGCGGCTGAGCCGCTGACGGAACACCAGGGTGGTGATGAGGGCGGTGAACAGGGGCTGCAAGGCACCCATCAGCGCCATGATGCCGGCGGCCAGCCCCTGGGCGATGGCCCAGTAGGAGAAGCCGATATAGACGCCCTGCATCAGGCCACCGGCCAGCAGGTGCAGGCCCGCCGCCCGGCCACGGGGCCAGGAAACGCCGGCCGTCAGCGTGGCGCCGGTGAAGAGCAGCGCCGTCAGGCCGAAGCGCGCCACCAGGAACAGCTGCACGTCGGCATAGGGCAGCACCGCCCGCCCCACCAGAAAGCCGGTGGACCAGATGAGGATGAACAGCCAGGGGGCGGCCCATCCCAGCAGGCGGGCCCGAAGGGCGGCGGACCCGGCACCCCTCACGGCAAAGCCGCCGCCAGGGCGCGGATATGGTCGGGCCCGATGCCGCAACAGCCCCCGACGATGGCCGCGCCGGCATCCACCCAGCGCCGTGCCCAGTCCAGGTAGCTGGCGGGCGTCAGGTCGGCGCGCAGCTCATCCAGGCCGTCGTTGGCGGTGGCAGCCTTGGGCTGCGGAGGGAAGGCGTTGGCGTACACGCCCAAAGGCAGCGGTGCGCCAGCGGCGGCGGCCCGGGCGGCGACCAGCGCCGGCCCCATGACCTCGGGCTGGCTGCAATTGAACAGCAGGGCGGCGGCGCCCAGGGCCAGCGCCGCCTCGGTTGCCTGGGCCACCGCCTCGCCCCCGCGCAGGCGGGGATGAATGGCCGCGTCGGCCGCCTCATCCTCCAGTGTAAAGGACAGCCATAGCGGCTTGGCATCCTCCCCCAAAGCCGCGCGCACGGCCCGCACCTCCGCCACCGCGCTTTGGGTTTCCGCCAGCCAAAGGTCGACGTGCGGCGCCAGGCAATCTACCAACGGGGCCAGCAGATCCGCCGCACGCGCCGCATCGAACAGATCGGCGCGGTAGGAGCCGAACAGCGGCGGCAAGGATCCGGCGACGCGGGCGCCGGTCTTGGCGTCCGCCGCCTGCCGGGCCAGCCGTCCGGCAAGGGAGGCCAGGGCCTTGCCTTGCGCAGCAAACCTCTCCTCCCCGATATGGAAGGGCACCAGGGCATAGCTGTTGCTGGTGATGATGTCGGCACCGGCATCCAGGAAGGCGTCATGGGCCCGGCGCACATAATCCGGCGCCTCGATCAACGCCAGGGCCGACCATTCCGGCTGGCGGAAGGGCGCGCCCATGCGCTGCAATTCGCGTCCCATGCCACCGTCCAGCAGGATCGTGCGCCGTCCCATCCAACCCCTCCCTCATTCAACCTGTCGCCGTCACACCCCGTCGAGCGCCAGCACGGCGAAGCTGGCCAGCCAATGTTCGCCCATATAATCGGATTCCAGGTGCGGCAGGGCGTCCGCCAGGTGCAGGTCAGCCGCCGCCCGCGCCTGGATGGCAACGGGGTCCGCCGGGTCCAGCTGGGCGGCGATGGCGCGCCAGCACCAGGCGCGGCTGAGGTTCAGACCGTCCAGGTGGGCGATGGTGCCGTCGCTGCGGTCGCTGACCGTGGCCGGGGTGAACAGGGTTCGTGGTTGGCCATCCGCCACGCCGGGCAGCAGGCGGGCGAACCAGGCGCGGAACTCCGCACGCGGCAGCACGGCGGCCATGGCGACGGCGGAGGTCAGCACCGGCGACAGGAAATCGGCGCCCGACGGTTCCCACACCTGGGCATCGGCATCACCGCCGTACCAGGCCTGGGCGGCTTGGGTGATGAGGTCGGCCAGGCCGTCGTCGCCCCGGCGTCGGGCATAGGCCATGGACAGGGTCAGGGCGAAGGCGGTGTTGATGTGCAGGCCGGTGCGCACCGGGTACGTCGCCTTGGGCAGATAGGCCTTCAGCCGGCCCACGATCTCCGCCGTCAGGGGCGCCAGCGCCGTAGCCCAGGCGGCGCCGACGGCGCCCATACCGGTGCGGCGCAGTTCGGCGGCCAGCAGCAGGTACCAGGCCCAGCCGTAGGGCCGTTCGAAGGTGCCGGTGTTGGGCCGCTGGAAATAGGCCAGTTCGCCCGCCACCTTTTCCGGGGTGTAGCTGTCGGCGAACAGGGCGCGGATGCGGTCGGCCACCGGGCTGCCGGGAAATAGCCGCAGGGTGCGGGCCAACAGCCAGTGGCCATGGACGCAGGAATGCCAGTCCAGGCTGCCAAAGAAGATGGGGTGCATGGCGCGCGGCGTCCGCGCGTCCTCCAGCCCGTTCAGGAAATGGGTGATGACGTTGGGGTATTCACGGGTGACGTGGCCCAGCGCGATCTCGGCGAACCGGACGGCGTGGGCCTCGCTGAGGCCGGGAAAAGCGGAATTGGTCATTTGGGGAAGCCCAGGATTTGGATCAGCAGGGTGTTAGCCACCAGGACCAGCAGGGCCGTCGGCACCTGCGCCCGGATGACCGCGTTGCGGTCCGGCAGCTCCAGCAGGGCGGCCGGGACGATGTTGAAGTTGGCGGCCATGGGCGTCATCAGCGTGCCGCAGAAGCCCGACAGCATGCCGATGGCGGAGATGACGGCGGGGTCGCCGCCGAAGCGGCCCACCAGCAGCGGCAGGGCGATGCCCGAGGTCATGACCGGAAAGGCGGCGAAGGCGTTGCCCATGAGGATGGTCAGCAGCGCCATGCCGCCGGTGTAGGCGCACACCAGGGGAAAGCGGTGGTCCAGGGTCAGGTACTGGCCCACCAGCGCGGCGACGGCGTCACCCACCTTGGCCAGCGCGAAGATGCCGCCCAGGGCCGCCAGCACCTGGGGCAGGATGATGGCCCAGCCCACCAGTTCCGCCAGGCGCCGCGCGTCACGCAGGGGGGCGGCCAGCCGCTGGCGGGTGTACAGGGCCGTCGCCGCCAGCACCGCCACAATGCCCAGCGCCAGCCAGATCAGCGTGCCCTGCCTGGGGTCCACCAGCGGCTGGCCGTTCCAGGTCAGGGCTGGCCCCCAGATCGTGCCCGCCAGGGCGATGACCGGCGGCAGGAACAGGACGGGGAACAGCCAGTAGCCCCAGCGCCGTGCCTGGGCCTCCCGTTCCGCCCTCGGCGCCTCCGCCTCCGTCCCGCGGCCCATGAGGCCGAAGCCGCCCAGGACGCCGAGCGCCAGCACCAGGATGCCGTTGCCGAAGTCACCCAGATAATCGCCGGCCAGGAAGCTGAGCGCCAGCAGGGCCCAGAACAGGCCGGCGCCGAGGCGCCGGGGATTGCCGGCGTCCCGCGCCGAGCGCCAGGCGATGGCGGCGAACATCAGGCCGGCCAGGTCATAGGCGACGCTGATGCCGATCATGACGCCACCGCCCCTTTTTCGGCCTTCAGCCGGCGGTCCAGCAGCAGCAGGCGGGCGCCGTGGACCACCACGGCGACGATGGCGGTGGGAATGGCCCAGACCGAAACGTCCAGGGGGCTGACCTCGATGCCATTGGCGGCCAGGTAGCCCTTGATCAGGATGACGGAGCCGATGGCGACGAAGATGTCCTCGCTGAAGAACAGGGCGATGTTCTCCGCCGCCGCCGCATGGGCCCGCACCAGGGCGCGCTCCGCCGGGGCCAGGGGGCGGCCCAGGTTTTCCTCCGCCACCGCCTCGCCCATGGGGGCCAGCACGGGGCGCACCATCTGGGCATGGCCGCTGAGGTCCTTGGCGCCCAGGGCCGCCAGCGCCTGGCGCAGGACGAAGAACACCAGGTAGGTGCGTCCCACCGTCGCGGCCTTCAGGCCGCCGATCAGGCGCTGCGCCTGCACCTGGATGCCCAGGCGTTCCAGCAGGCCGATCAGGGGCAGGAACAGGTAAACCAGGCAGATGTAGCGGTTAGCGTTGAACAGGCGGCCGAAGGCGGCGACGATCTCCAGCACGCCCATGCCCGCGGCAAGGCCGGTGCCGAAGGCCGCCGCCACCGCCACCAGCAGCGGGTTCAGGCGGGCGGCGAAGCCGGCGGCGACAATGGCGATGCCGACCAGGCTGAGCATCAGGCGTCGCCCTCGCCCGCCTTGCCATAGCCGCCACCGCCCGGTGTCCTGACCAGGATGGCGTCGCCCGGGTTCATGGCCACGGTATCGGTGGCGGCCAGCACCTGGACCGTGCCGTCGGCCCGGTGCACCTCCGTCACCCCCGGCGCCCCCGCGCCGCCGCCGTCCAGACCGAAGGGCGGCACGCGGCGGCGGTTGGACAGGATGGCGGCGGTCATGGGCGCGCGGAAGCGGATCAGCCGCTCCACCCCATCACCGCCGCGATGGCGCCCCGCCCCGCCGGAGCCGCGGCGGATGCCGAAGCGCTCCACCAGCACGGGGTAGCGCACCTCCATCACCTCGGGATCGGTCAGGCGGCTGTTGGTCATGTGCGTCTGCACCGCACTGGTGCCGTCGAAATCGGCCCCCGCGCCAGAGCCGCCGCAGATGGTCTCGTAATATTGGCGGGCGTCGTCGCCGAAGGTGAAGTTGTTCATGGTGCCCTGGGCACCGGCCATCACGCCCAGCGCCCCGTAGAGCGCGTCCACCACCACCTGGCTGGTCTCCACATTCCCGGCCACCACCGCCGCCGGATAGGCGGGGTTCAGCAGGCAGCCGGCCGGCACCTTCAGCACGATGGGCTTCAGGCATCCCTCGTTCATCGGGATCTCGTCATCCACCAGGGTACGGAAGACGTAGAGCACGGCAGCGCGGCAGACGCTGAGCGGCGCGTTGAAGTTGGTTTCCAGCTGCGGGCTGGTGCCGGTGAAGTCCACCAGCGCCTGGCGCGCCCGCCGGTCCACGGTAACGGCCACCTGGATGACGGCGCCGTTGTCCATCTCATAGCGGAAGGTGCCGTCCCTCAGCACGTCGATGACGCGGCGCACCGCCTCCTCGGCGTTGTCCTGCATGTGGGCCATGTAGGCCTCGACCACGTCGCGGCCGAACTGCCCCACCATGGCCGCCATCTCCTCCGCCCCCTTGGCGCAGGCGGCCACCTGGGCGCGCAGGTCGCCGATGTTCTGGTCGGGATTGCGGGCGGGATAGCGGCCGCCGGCCAGCAGGGCCCGCGTCTCGTCCTCCCGGAAGCGGCCGCCCTCCACCAGCAGGAAGTTGTCGATCAGCACGCCCTCGTCCTCCACGGTGCGGCTGTCGGGCGGCATGGAACCGGGGGTGATGCCGCCGATGTCGCCCTGGTGGCCGCGCGCCGCCACGAACACCAGCAGGCTGCCGTCGGCATCAAACACCGGCATGACCACGGTGACATCGGGCAGATGGGTGCCGCCGTTATAGGGCGCGTTCAACATGTAGACGTCGCCGGGCCGCATGCCCCGGCCATCCCTGGACCGGGCGTCGACGATGGCGCGCACGCTGTCGCCCATGGAGCCCAGGTGCACCGGCATGTGCGGGGCGTTGGCGATCAGCCCGCCCTCGGCGTCGAACAGCGCGCAGGAGAAGTCCAGCCGTTCCTTGATGTTGACCGAATAGGCGGTGTTCTGCAGGGCGTAGCCCATCTGCTCCGCCACCGCCATGAACAGGTTGTTGAATACCTCCAGCATCACCGGATCCACGGTGGTGCCGATGGCGGTGCGGGGCGCCAGGGCCACCACCCGTTCCAGGACCAGGTTGGCATGGCCGTCCACCCGGGCGCGCCAGCCGGGCTCGATCACCGTGGTGGCCGTGGCTTCGCGGATGAGGGCGGGGCCGCTCACCTCATGGCCGGGCGACAGGTGGGCGCGGTCATAGACAGGGGTACCGGCCTTGGCACCCGCCATATAGGTGCGCACCTCGGCCAAGGGCCGTGGTGCGCCGATGGCCGCGTCCCCCGCCGCCGCCGTGATGCTGCCCCGGCCGGGATGGCCGATGGCCTCGGCCGCCAGCGCCTCCACCACCACGGCCTTGCCCGGGGCGATGAAGCCGAAGCGGCGCTGGTGGGCGTCGGCGAAGGCGTCGGCCAGTGCCGTGGCGTCACCGAAGGGCACGGCCAGGCTGGTGTCGGTGCCGGCGTACTTCAGCCGGGCGGTCAGCTCGACCGCCACATCCGCCACCGGCACGTCCTGGGCGGCCAGCGCGGCCTTGGCCTCTTGCGCCAGGGCGTCGGCCGGGGTGGTGAGATCCAGGTCCGCCGACAGCGGCTGTTCCACCGTGCGGTCGCGGATGACGCGGAGGTCGGCCAGGCCCATGCCGTAGGCCGACAGCACCCCGGCGAAGGGATGGATCATCACCCGCTTCATGCCCAGGGCATCGGCCACCAGGCAGGCGTGCTGCCCGCCGGCGCCGCCGAAGCAGGCCAGCGTGTACTGGGCCACGTCGTAGCCGCGCTGGACGGAGATTTCCTTGATGGCCTTGGCCATCTTCTCCACCGCGATGGTGATGAACCCTTCGGCCAGCTGGTGCGGTGTGCGTTCCTCCCCCGTGGCCGTCTTGACCTCGGCGGCCAGGGCGTGGAAGCGGGCCTCGACGGCGGCCAGATCCAGCGGCTGGTCGGCGCCGGGCCCGAAGACGTGGGGGAAGAAGGCCGGCTGGATCTTGCCCAGCATCAGGTTGCAGTCGGTGACGGCCAAGGGCCCGCCCCGGCGGTAGCAGACGGGGCCGGGCACCGCCCCCGCCGATTCCGGGCCGACGCGGAAGCGCGACCCGTCGAAGGTACAGACGCTGCCGCCGCCCGCCGCCACGGTGTGGATGTTCATCATGGGTGCGCACAGGCGCACGCCGGCCACGGTGGTCTCGTAGGTGCGCTCATAGGTGCCGGCGTAGTGCGACACGTCGGTGGAGGTGCCCCCCATGTCGAAGCCGATGACCCGGTCGAACCCGGCCTCGACCGCCGTGCTGACCATGCCGACGATGCCGCCGGCGGGACCGGACAGCACGGCGTCCTTGCCCTGGAAGGATCGGGCATCCACCAGGCCGCCGTTCGACTGCATGAACAGCAGCCGGGGCTTGCCACCCTTTGCACCTTCATTGTCCTTCAGCGCGCCCGACACCTGGTCGACATAGCGGCGCAGCACCGGCGACAGGTAGGCGTCCACCACCGTGGTGTCGCCCCGGCGCACCAGCTTGATCAGCCGGCTGGTCTCATGACTGATCGACACCTGGGTATAGCCGATGGCGCGGGCGATGGCGGCCACCCGCCTTTCATGATCGTCGAAGCGGTAGCCGTGCATCAGCACGATGGCCACGGCGCGGTAGCCGGCGTCATAGGCGGCCCGCAAGTCGCGGCGGGTCGCGTCCTCATCCAGCGGCGTCAGGATGGCGCCGTCGGCGTCCACCCGCTCCGCCACCTCGACCACACGGGTGTAGAGGGCGTCGGGCAGGCTGATGTGACGGTCGAACAGGCGGGGGCGCGCCTGGTAACCGATGCGAAGCGCGTCGGCATGGCCCCGGGTGATGGCCAGCACCAGCGGCTCACCCTTGCGCTCCAGCAGGGCGTTGGTGGCGACGGTGGTGCCGATCTTCACGGCGTCGATGTCGGCGGGGAAGGCGGAGTGATCCGCCAGCAGGGCGCGGATGCCGGCGACCGCCGCGTCCTGGTATTGCTCGGGATTTTCCGACAGCAGCTTGGCGGTCAGCAGCCGGCCGTCGGGCCGGCGGGCGACGACATCGGTGAAGGTGCCGCCGCGATCGACCCAGAATTCCCAGCCGGATCCGCCTGCCTCCGGACGCACTGCCGCCATGTCCCGTCTTTCTTCTTGAGTGCCCGCGGGGGAGTTGTCCCCCACGGGCCGCCTGATGCCGACGGGCCTTACCCTACCCTGGCGCCCCGTTCGGGACCAAGGTGGGATCGTTAGTGAAAGTGACCGAAAGGCCGCCACCGCCGTTCCGAAAATTCTGCCGGCGGCGCCTCAGACGGAATTATCTACTTGCTGCCGACCCGCCCCTTACTTGGCGCGCTGGGCCTTCTTGAAGACGCTGGGCGTGCCGACGTACAGCAACACCGCTTCCTGGTCCGTGCGGTTTTCCACCGTGTGCTTCATGCGGGCATCGAAATGCATGCTGTCGCCGGCCTTCAGGGTGGTGCGGGTGTTGCCGGCCGTAGCGTAAAGCTCACCCGACAGGACGTAGCGGAAATGCTCCCCATTGCGGGTATCCACTGGGAAGGCGTGGCCCGGCGGAATCTTCATCAGGATGATGTCCAGCTTGCGGTCATCCAGGTCCGACGCCAGGTCGATGTACTGGACGGGGCTGTCCACCTCGATGATGTTGGGCTTGGCGGCGCGGTGTACGATGGTGCCGGTGTTGGGCACCTGCATAAAAAAGGAGATGTCAACCTCCAGCGCCTCGGCCAGCGCCAGCAAGGACACCAGCGAGGGGACGCTGAGGTTGCGCTCCGCCTGGCTGATGAACGGCGCCGACAGGCCGGAGCGATCGGCTAGCTGCTGCAGCGTCAGGCCCATGTCCTTGCGACGCTTGCGGATTTGCTCCCCGATGGGCATGGACGGCTTTTTGGCCCGGGTACTCAAAATCTGCATTGGGACTCCTCGACCTTCCTCAACGGGCCGCCGCCAGGGGAATACCCGGCCGCCCCCACCTCCTCCTGAAACGCTAGGCCCCACTCCGAAACCGTTGGATCAGTCCCGGCCCTTTTTTCACACGCGCACCGTCTGCCCGGGCACCCCACCCGCATCTGGCCCACCCGCATCTGGATGATGCGCTTGGGGCGGGTCAAAAAATTTGAATCAGAAAATTTTGCGCTGCCACCATAGGATAATTTTGTTCCGTGTCCACCACCGGAACCTGGGGCCTGCATTGCGCAGAAATCCACCGTCCCGGACACTTTATTGCGCGCACCCCCGGCCCGCGCGGGGCCGGGGATGGCAGTTCCATCAGCTGCGCGGGGTCAGCAAATCATCCAGGCGTGCTGGCGTGCCTTCCACCCGTTCCAGGTGCGGGTAGCGCAGGCCGTCGTGGTAGTCGATGCGCACGATGCGGTAGCGGTCGCCGTTCTTCACGATCAGCTCCACCGCCGGACCCTGGCCCTTGGCCGCCGTCACCGCCGCCTTCATGCGGTCGGCGTCGTAGGCGACACCGTTGACCGCCACCACGCTGGTTCCCACGGTCAGGCCCATCTTGAAGGCCGGGCCGTTCCACTGGACGCTGGTCAGCATGCCGGCCTTGTCCAGGGCCAGGCCCAGGGAATAGGTCAGGTTCAGGGAACCCGGCGCCTCGTTGGCGCGGCTGGCCTCGGACAGCGGCTGGTCGGTGTAGACCAGCTTGTAGCCGCCCCGCGCCAGACCATCCAGCGGCGCGGACTGGTGGGTTTCCAGGCGCGTGCGCAGGAAGGTCGCCCAGTCATAGGGCTCCACCTGGTTCAGCGTCTTGACCACGTCGTCGAAGGTGTATGTCGCCGGGACATAGCTGCCGTCGTTGATGCCGAAGAAGGCCTTGGCGAAATCGTCAAGGCTGCGCTTGCCGCCCGACCGCTCGCGGATCAGGCTGTCGGCGTCCAGCCAGATCAGCTGGCCTTCGATGTAGTAATCCTCCGCGCGCTGCCAGCTGATCCACGGCGCCGGGCGGCGCATGGCGACGGTGGGGCCGTTGGTGGTGTCGGCCAGGTCACGCCAGGCGCGGCCCGCGCGGGTTTCCAGCGTGGCGGCCACGCCGGCCAGGTTGTCCAGCGCCTGCTGCCGGGTGGTCAGGCCGGCGCGCGCGGCCAGGACCCAGCCCCAGAACTGCGTCTGGCCCTCATACACCCACAGGCCGCTGTCGCGCATGGACACGTTGAAGTTGGGCGTCCACAGGTCAGCCGGGCGGCGGTACTTGCCGTTCCAGGAATGGGTGTATTCGTGCGACAGCAGCTCATGCCCCGCCGACTTGTTCCAGTCGGTGAAATAGGTGGGCGTGGTGCCGTTCTCGCTGGAGCGGTGATGCTCCAGCCCGATGTGGCCCAGCTTGTCGCTGAGCGCCAGCAGCATCTCGTAATGGTCGTAATGGCGGGCGCCGAACAGCTTGTCCGCCTGGACCACCAGGTTGCGGTGGAAGGCGATCTGGTCGGGCGTCGCCTCCAGTAACTCAGGCCGGTCGGCGACGATGTTCAGATGCATGGGGGAGCGCCCGCCCGGGTCCAGGTCCAGCCGGCGGTAGTAGCGGCCGGCGAACATGGGGCTGTCCACCAGGGTTTCGAAGGACACGGTCTTGAAGGTGGTGACGCCGTCCTTGCCCGCCTCCTTGGCCACGTCCAGCGCCGTGCCGAAGCCCCAGCCCTCCGGAAGCTTCACACTGGCCTCCACCGGGATGCGGCGGGTGAAGTAGCCGGCGGGGTACAGGGCCACCGCGTTCCACTGCACGTTCGTCATGTCGGGCGTCATGACAATGCGGCCCTGGTTGTCGGCGGTGGGGGAAACGAACTGGAATTCCATCTCCAGCGCCGTGGCACCCTTGGGCACGTCGACATGGAAGCCGTAAACCTCCACCGGGTCACGTTCCCATTCCACCCGCTGGCCATCGGCGGCCCCGCCCTTGGCATGGATGATCAGGCCGGCCAGCTTGTCGATGGCCCCGGTGGGGGAGTGGTTGCCGGGCAGCCACTTCGGGTACAGCAGGGTCATGGGGCCGGGACCCTTAACCGGCACCGATTCCTTCACCCAGAAAATGCGGCGCTCGGTATCGGTGGCATCGACCTGCAGCCGGATGGTGCCGGGATAGGCCACGTCCTGCGGCTCGGGTATGGGGGCCGCGGCGGGATAGGGCTGCGGCAGAACCTCATCAGCCCGGACCGGCACGGCCGACAGCGGGCTCATCAGGGCGGTACCGGCCGCCAGCAGGGCGGCCAGGGACAGGACGGAAGACTTCACGGACATCAAACCCCATCTTGTTGGCCCGCCCCGCGCAGGCATGTTGGCATGGGCCAGATCTTAGCTTAGCCCTTCAATTCATATGTAAAAATCTTGCATTGTTTCTTTAATAATTTGAACGGCGAAATTTTTGATACGCCGCGCCTCCATGCCCAGGGGGTCAGTCCAGCAGGCCGTCCAGGCTGGTTTCGGCATCCGCGTAACCTTTGCTGGCAAGGACGATGGGCCGCTCATCCCGCAGACGATCCTTATAGGTCGACTCGATACGGTCGTCCGACCAGCCCCGGCGCCGATATTCTGCGTGGAAGCGCGCCCTGCGGCCCGCCTCGTCCGTAGCGACGTAGAGGCGGCGCGTGGCCAGGGCCCGCCAGGCGGGCTGTGTCAGCGCGGGCACGCCCTCGACGATCAGGATATCGTCCGGCCCCAGGACAACATCCTCACGGCCGAGATGGCTGGTCTGGGTCAGCACATCATAGCGTGGCGGGGTGATGGCCGTGCCCCGGTTCGCCACAGCGGCCAGCGCCTGGCCCGCCGCCTCGAGATCATAGCGGCCCAGAACGCCCACGCCCCGCCGGTCGTGGGATTTCAGCCAACTGTCCAGGCTCAGCACCACGGCCCGGTGGCCCCGCTGACCCAGGCGCAAGGACAGGCACTGCGCCAACAGGCTCTTGCCCGCGCGGGCCAGGCCGCCGACCAGCACCACGTCGCCCGGCGCAATGCCGGCGGCCAAGCCGTCGAGATGCGCCGACAGGCCAGGCCAGACGTCCAGGATGAAGCGCACGGCATCGGCCAGGTCGTCGACCACGACGTGCGGCTGGGCGGCGCTCTTACCGTCGCGCCCGCCATGGCCGTCACGCACCAGGATGCCGCCCATGCCGCAGATCCGCGCCAGTCCCATGTCGCTGGAGCTGTCTCCGACCATCCACGAGCGGGCGACGTCGATGTTCAGGTCGGCCGCCGCCGCGTGGACCATGCCCGGCTTGGGCTTGCGGCAATCACAGCGGACCAGCAGCGACGGCACCCCACCGGGCAGGGTGGGGTCGGGATGATGCGGGCAGAAATAGATCCGGTCGACGTACGCCCGCTCGGCACCCAAGCCCGCTTCCAGGCGGGCATGGATGGCGTCCAGCGTATCCAGGGTGCACAGCCCCCGAGCGACCGCCGCCTGGTTGGTCACCACCGGCGTGCGGAAGCCGGCCCGGTTCAGCCGCGCCAGCGCGGGCGCAGCGTTGGGGATCAGTTCCAGCGCCGCCACACTGTTGACGCTGCCCTTCTCCACGTTCAGCACGCCGTCGCGGTCCAGGAACACGGCAGGCTGGGGTGAGCGCAGCGACAGGCGGTCGGGCAGGCCGGCGGCCACGTCCGCCCGCGCCCGATCCAGATCGTCCGCCGAGGCGACGCGGCGGACATATTCCGGGCTGAGATGGCTCTGCACCACGCGGCCCGTTCGTAACAGGCGATCCACCAGCGGCCGGCCCCACAGGTCGCCAGCGGCCAGCGCCCGCCGCTCCACGACGTAAGGGCCGGGCCATGCCTGGTTATGGAAATCACCCACGTGCGGCGGGGCATGAACGCCCCGAACCCGGCCGTCCTCCGCCCTGTCGACCAGGTCGGCGTCCGTCATATCGTCGCTGGGCCGTAGCAGCAGGGTAGCGTCCGCGCCCTGGCGGCGGTGATGGTCCAGCAGGCGATCCAGATCCACCTCCAGCAGGACGTCGCCGGGCAGAACCACCATGGTCCCGGCCTCCCCGGCCGCCTCCCCCGCCCTGGGCGCCACCCGCACCGCCAGGCCCCAGCGGGCGCCATCGCCGCAGTACCGGGCGACGGCGGCCGAACCGCTCAGCACCAGCACGTCGCGCAGGGCGGACCGGGCGATCATCACCAGCTGCCGGCCCAGCAGGGGCATGCCGGCGACGTCGGTCAGGGCGGGAGTGTCGCCGTCGCCCGCAAGAATGACCACCTGGGCCAACTCCGTCCCCCATCTCTCACTCACCATCCGCCGGCGGCGGGTTGCCACCATAGGAGGCGGGGGGCCGCCGGCGCAATAACAGCGACCGGCGGAACCGAACAGCCGCCTTGGCACTTCTGCTGGGGTTGTGGGTGGCCCACCCGGACCGCCCGACCCAATCCCGTCATGAGGAGTTGCCATCATGAGGACCCTGACCGGCAAGGCGGCCGCCGCCTCCGCCCTGTGCCTGATGCTGTTCGCCCCCGCCGTCGCCACCCCGGCGTCGGCGCAAGACTCCGTGGGCGACAAGGCCAAGTCCATGGGCGAGAAGACCGGCGCCAATTCCGTGCTGGGCGTCACCCCGCGCACGGAGGACTTCGTGAAAGAGGTCGCCATCGGCGACATGTTCGAAATCCAGTCCAGCGAGCTGGCACAGGAGAAGGGCGACGCGGCCACCAAGAGCTTCGCCGCCCAGATGATCGAGGCGCACAAGAAGACTTCGGCCGAACTGAAGACCATCGTCACCGGCGGCACCGTGCAGGCGACCATCCCCACCGCACTGGACAACACCCACCAGAAGAAGCTGGACAAGCTGAACAGCTTGAGCGGCGCCGACTTCGTGAAGCAGTACCGCGAGGATCAGGTGAGCGTGCACAAAGACGCCGACAGCGCCTTCCAGCGCTATGCCAAGGGCGGCGACAACGCGGCCCTGAAGGACTGGGCCGCCAAGACAGAACCGACCATCGCCTCGCATCTGGAAATGGCCAAGACCCTGGACAAGACGAAGTAAATCCCGTGATCACCGGCAAAGAGGGGCGGCCCGCAGGGGCCACCCCTTTTTCATGCCATGGCCGCCACCAGCAGGCTGGCGGTGGCGGGGTTGCAGGCGAAGGGCAGATCGGCCAGCGTCGCCAGGCGCAGCAGGGCCTTCACATCCACGTCGTGCGGCAGGGTGCCCAACGGGTCGACGAAGAAGATCATGATGTCCAGCCCGCCCTCGACGATCATCGCGCCGATCTGCTGATCGCCGCCCAGCGGGCCGCTGCGCAGGCGGGTCATGTCCAGGCCGTCGATCACCTCCGCCACCCGGGTACCGGTGGAGGAGGTGGCGTAGATTTTTCCCGCCCGTAGGAAATCGGCGTGGGCCAGGGCCCAATCGACCATCGCCTGTTTCTTGCCATCATGGGCGATCAGCCCGATGGCAAGCCTGCCATTTTCACGACTGGCGTCTTCACGCATCCTGCAGACTCCGGATTTTCAGGCGGGATCTCACGAGGCCGCGGCCTTGCCCTCAGCCTCCTCGCCCTGCGACAGCAGGTCCAGCGCCTCCTGCATCAGGTAGCGCATGGCGGCCTCTGCCCGGGGGGGATCGCCCGCCAGGATGGCCTCGGCCACGGCGTTGTGGTCGGCCACGCTGGCCAGGCGCACGCCCTTATACTGGTTGGTGCGCCGGATGCTGAAACGCAGGGCGGTGTCGATCAGTTCCCGCAGCTGCAGGTAAAAGCGGTTGCCGCTGGCCTTCAGAATGGCGACGTGGAAGTTGATGTCCGTGGTCAGGGGGTCATCCTCCCCCCGCTCGGCCGCGTACATGCGGTCGATGGCCACCTTGATGGCGGCCTTCTCCGCCGGTGTCGCCCGGGCGGCGGCCAGCTGGGCCGCAAGCGGTTCCACGGCCAGGCGGATCTCGGTGAATTCGGCCAGCAGGGGCAGGGAGAACTTGCGCTCCAGAATCCAGCGCAGCACGTCGGGGTCCAGCAGGCTCCAGCTTTCCTCGGGCTCGACCCAGGTCCCCTGGCGGGGGCGGGCGCGCAGCAGACCCTTGGCCGTCAGCATCTTCACCGCCTCGCGCAGCACGCTGCGGCTGGCGTTGTAGTGCTTGCACAGGTCGGCCTCGATGGGGAAGGGCTTGTCGGCGCTGTAGGTCCCGGTAACGATCGCGGCCCCCAGATCCTGGACGATGGCGAACGTCAGGTTTTGGCCGCGAAACTTGGCAATCATCCCTTCCCCCACATTATTCCTCACAACTACTTATATCCCTGCCGACGCCAATTTGAACGCACTATCGACCAAGCCGCGCGTGCCGATGATACCGATATCATACACGAACAGGGTGCCGGCATCGGGATCGGCCGCGATCTCCGCCGCCGTCATGCCTTCACGCGCCGTGGTGACGAACAGCAGGGTCAGGTCCGGCCCGCCGAAGGCGACGCAGCTGACGCGCGCCGTGGGCACGGGAATGACGCCGGAAACGCTTCCATCCGGGGCGTAGCGCACCACCTGCGACGCCCCCCACTGCGCGCTCCACAGATGGCCGGCGGCGTCGATGTTGGCGCCGTCGGGGAAGGCCCCCTCTTCCGTCGTCACGAAAACGCGTTCATTCGACGGCATACCGGTGGCCGGATCGTAATCGAAGGCGCGAATCCGGCGGGTGGGGCCGTCGGTGTAGTACATGCGGGTGCCGTCCGGGCTCCAGCACAGGCTGTTGGAGATGAGGGCGCCGTGCACCAGGGGCGTGGCCCGGTCCCGCCCATCCAGGCGGTAGAGCGCGCCGGCCAGCGACTTGGCCGCCCGCGCCGCCTCATCCTCCACCATCGTGCCGGCCCAGAAGCGGCCCTGGCGGTCCACCCGGCCATCGTTGAAGCGAACGCCGGCGGGCAGGTCCTGACGCGCCAGCCATTCCACCACCCCGCTGCGCGGGGTGAACAGGGCGAAGCCGCTTTCGAAGGCCACCACCAGGCGGCCGGAGTCACCCTCGATCAGGCCGAAGGAGCAGACGCGTTCCGGTGCCGCGAAGGTTTCCACCGCGCGGCTGGCCCAGTCCAGCCGGTGCAGGCGGCGCTCGTGAATGTCCGTCCACCACAGCGACTGGTCGCGTTCATCCCAGGTGACCCCTTCGCCCAGGGTGTTGCCCAGGGCGAAGGTGGCGACCAGCGGAGCATCGAGCACCGGATGGGCGTTCGGCGGACGGGCGTTCGTCATTTTACCACCAGGTGATGTAGAGGGCGGACAGGACGACCAGCACCACCAAGGCCGCGATGTTGAAGCCGGTGGTGGTGGAGTAGTCGATGCCCTTCAGCTTGACCTTGATCTGGCCTGGGATGGCGGCCGGGGCCGCCAGCGACACCAGCACCGCGCCGGCCAGGCACAGCAGGAACACGACGCCCACGCGGTCCATGAAGGGCAGTTCCGGCAGCCAGATCTTGAAGGCCAGCGACAGCACGGCGGAGCCGATGGCGGCCGTCAGGGCGCCGGCGGCGCTGGCGCGGGCCCAGAACATGCCCAGCAGGAAGATGACGCAGATGCCGGGCGTGAAGAAGCCGGTGAATTCCTGGATGTACTGGAAGGCCTGGTCGAAGTTGCCCAGCAGGGGCTTCGCCACCACGATGCCGATCAGCACAGCCACCACGCTGACGATGCGGCCCACGGCCACCAGATGGTGCTGGGACGCGTTCGTCTTGATGTGGGCGTAGAGGTCCAGGGTGAAGATGGTGGCCACGCTGTTGATCTTGGACGCCAGCGACGCGACGATGGCCGCGACCAGGGCCGCGAACACCAGGCCCTTCAGGCCCACGGGCAGCATCTTCATCAGCTCCGGGTAGGCCTGGTCGGGCACCGGCAGGTTGGGGATCAGCATCACGGCGGCCAGGCCCGGCAGCACGATGATGACCGGCATCAGCAGCTTCAGGAAGGCGGCGAACACCACGCCGCGCTGCGCCTCGCGCACCGACTTGGCGGCCAGGGCGCGCTGGATGATGTACTGGTTGAAGCCCCAGTAGGACACGTTCATGACCCACAGGCCGCCCACCAGGACGGAGATGCCGGGCAGGTCCTTGTAGAAGGGGCTGTCCTTGGTCAGGATCAGCTTGAACTTCTCCGGCACGTTGGCCGCCAGCTGGTGGAAGCCGGCCACCACGCCCTGGCCGTCCGCGATCTGGTTCAGGGCCAGATAGCTGATGATCAGCCCGCCCATGACCAGCAGGCCCACCTGCACGATGTCGGTCAGCGCCACCGCCTTCAGCCCGCCGAACAGGGAATAGGCGCAGGCGAACAGGCCCAGCGCGATGAGGGCGTACATCTGGTCCACGCCCGCCACCGCGTGCACCGCGATGGAGCCCAGCCACAGGATGGAGGCCAGGTTGACGAAGACGTAGACACCCAGCCAGAACACGGCCAGCGTCAGGCGCACGCTGGGACCGTACCGCTGCTCCAGGAACTGGGGCATAGTGTAGATCTGGTTTTCCAGGAAGATGGGCAGGAAGTACTTGCCCACGATGATCAGGGTCAGCGCCGCCATCCATTCATAGCAGGAGATGGCGAGGCCGATGGCGTAGCCGGAGCCCGCCATGCCAATGATCTGCTCCGCCGAGATGTTGGCGGCGATGAGGGAGGCGCCGATGGCCCACCAGGGCAGCGATCGGCCGGCCAGGAAATAATCCTTGGCATTCTTCTCATGGCCGACCTTTTCCCGCGACACCCACTGCGCCAGCAGGAAAATGAACACGGCGTAGAATCCCAGCACCGCGATATCAAGCGTCGCCAAACCCATCGGCGTACCCCCCTTATGTTATTTGGCCTTTTCGAGGCCCCCTCAGTCGCCGGAAATGTCCGGCGGACGCGGGTCGCGTCCCACCGCCACCGAGGGTCGGTGGCGGGTCCTCAGTATCAGACTTCACGAAAGCTTCAGCGCGGCGCGCACGGCGGCCACCAGGCCGGCGGCCCGGTCCGCCATCTGGCCCAGATCCACGCCCGGCTTGTACAGGTCGCCGCCGGAGCCGAAGCCGGTGACGCCGGCGTCCACCCAGGGCTGCAGGTTGGCGGCGGTGACGCCGCCCACGGCGTAGACGGCGACATCGGCCGGCAGCACGGCCTTCAGCGCCTTCACATGGCCGGGCGCGTGGCTGCTGGCCGGGAACAGCTTCAGGTAGCGGGCGCCGGCGCCGATGGCGGCGAAGGCCTCGGTCCCGGTCGAGAAGCCGGGCATGGACACCATGTCCAGCGCCACGGTGCGGGCGATGACGGAAACGTCGACGTTGGGCGAGACGATCAGCTGGCCGCCCACGGCGCGCACCGCGTCCACCTTGTCCGGCGACAGCACGGTGCCCGCCCCCACCAGGCATTCGTCGCCGAAGGTCTGCACCAGCCGCTCGATGCTGCGCAGCGGCTCCGGCGAGTTCAGCGGCACCTCGATGGCGCGAATGCCAGCGTCGTGCAGGGTGCGGGCCACGGCCACCACCTCATCGGGCGTCACCCCGCGCAGGATGGCCACCACGGGCATGTGCTTCAACCAGGCTTCGGTCATGACGCGTTCCTTCACAGGGGGGCCCTTCACAGGCGGCCCTTCACAAACGGCGGAAATAGGCCAGCAGGCCGGCGGTGGATTGCTCGGCGCCGTTCAGCGCCAGGGCGGCCACGCCGTGGCTGGCCAATGCCAGGGTATATAGGGTGTTCAGCGCCGGGGTGCCGACCAGGACCACCCGCGTGGGCGCCGGCCTGCCCAGCGCCCGGTGCCGGGCCAAGGTGGCGGCCACGTCGCCGCCGATGACCAGGCCGGACAGGAAGCCCAGGGCGTCCTTAGGCGTCAGCACGCCCGCCATCTGCCGGGCGCGGGTTTCGAACAGCAGGTGCAGGACGTCGGCGCCCGCCTCCGCCACCCGGGCCAGGCCCTGGCGGAAACCGGCGTCCGGCGCGCCATCCCATTCGGCCGCCCCGCGCGCCAGGGTGCTGTGCTTGGACAGCAGGGCGTAGATCTCACCCGACATGGCGGTGGTGAAGCCGGTGATGCGGCCATCCGACAGGTCCACCCACTTGGAATGGGTGCCGGGCAGGCACAGCAGGTGGTCGCCTGTGGCGAGATCCGGATGAGTGATGAGGGCACCCAGCACCTGGGTTTCCTCCCCGCGCATGACGTCGGGGGCCCCCTGCAGGTTGGTGCCCTTCACGCCCGGCGCGATATAGACGGGCCGGCCCCCCTCACCTTCGAATGGCAGATCGATGCGGTGGAGATGCCCGGCGATCTCCCCCGCCCCCGCCGGGGCGGCGGCGTAGGGCACCTCCACCCAGCCGAGGGTGGAGCCCACCATGCCACACAGCAGCAGGGGCAGGCGGCCGTAGGCGGCGTCCCAGTCGGCCAGCAGGCCGCGCACCGTGTCGGGGAAGCCACCCACCGGCACGGCGGCGGCCCCGGGACCGGTACGGGTGTCCAGCACGGCGCCGTCCGCGTCAACCAGCGACAGGCGCAGGTTGCTGGTGCCCCAGTCGCCGGCGATGAAGACGGGTGCCGTCATGTCAGTGCGACTCCCGCGTGACGCGGTCGCCGCTGGCGCCCACCAGGAAATCCAGATCGCAGCCCTTGTCGGCCTGCATCACATGCTCGACATGCAGGCGGTAGTAGCCGCGCGCCGGGATGGGGGCGGCGGGCTGGGCCGCCAGCTCGGCCCGGCGGCGGGCCAGCTCGGCCTCATCCACCAGCAGGGACAGGCTGCGGCCGGGGCCGTTCAGCTCGATCTCATCGCCCGTGCGCACCAGAGCCAGCGGGCCGCCGGCAGTGGATTCAGGGGCGACGTGCAGCACCACGGTGCCGAAGGCCGTGCCGCTCATGCGGGCGTCGGAGATGCGCACCATGTCCTTGACCCCCTTGGCCAGCAGCTTGGGCGGCAGGGGCATGTTGCCCACTTCCGGCATGCCGGGATACCCCTTCGGGCCACAGCCGCGCAACACCAGCATGGAGGTTTCGTCCACCTCCAGCGCCGGATCGTCGATGCGGGCCTTGAAGTCCTCGATGGTGTCGAACACCACGGCGCGGCCACGATGGGTCAGCAGCTCGGGCGAGGCGGCGTTGGGTTTCATCACCGCGCCATCGGGCGCCAGGTTGCCGCGCAGCACCCAGATGCCCGAGACGGGCTTCACCGGGTTGGTCCTGGGGCGGATGACCTCGTCGTTGTAGACCTCGCCCTCGGCCACGATGTCGCCGATGGTCATGCCGCCGACGGTGACCGCGTCCAGGTTCAGCTTGTCCTTGATCTTGGTCATCAGGCCCGGCAGCGCGCCGGCGTAGTGGAAATCCTCCATCAGGTACTGGCCCGAGGGCTGCAGGTCCACCAGCAGGGGAATGTCGGCGCTCAGGGCATCGAAGTCCTCCAGCGACAATTCCACGCCCAGCCGGCCGGCCAGGGCCAGCAGGTGGATGACGGCGTTGGTGGACCCGCCGATGGCGGCATGCACGCGGATGGCGTTCTCGAACGCGGCGCGGGTCAGGATGTGCGACGGCTTCACGTCGTCCTTGACCATGGCGACGATGCGGCGGCCCGTCTCATGCGCCATGGCGCGGCGGCGGGCGTCCATGGCCGGCAGCGTGCCGTTGAAGGGCAGCGACAGGCCCATGGCCTCGATCAGGCAGGCCATGGTGGAGGCGGTACCCATGGTCATGCAGGTGCCGGGCGAGCGGGACATGCCGGCCTCCGCCCCCATGAAGTCCTTCAGCGTCATCTCGCCGGCGCGCACCGCCTCGCTGAACTTCCACACGTCGGTGCCGGAGCCGATGTCCTTGCCGCGGTACTTGCCGTTCAGCATGGGGCCGGAGGAGATGACCATGGTGGGCAGGTCGACGCTGGCCGCCCCCATGATCTGGCCCGGGGTGGTCTTGTCGCAGCCGCCCAGCAGCACCACGCCGTCGATGGGGTTGCCGCGGATCGATTCCTCGACCTCCATGGCCAGCAGGTTGCGGAACAGCATGGCGGTGGGGCGCATCTGCGTCTCGCCCAACGACATGGCGGGGAATTCCACCGGCAGGCCGCCGGCCTCCCACACGCCGCGCTTCACATGCTCCGCCACCTCGCGCAGGTGGGAATTGCAGGGGGTCAGTTCCGACCAGGTGTTGCAGATGCCGATGACCGGCCGGCCGTCGAACACGTCGCCGGGCAGGCCCTGGTTCTTCATCCAGCTGCGGTGGATGAACCCGTCGCGGTCCAGTTTTCCATAGCTGTGCGCGCTGCGTAACGTCCGCTTGCCGTCGTCGGTCATCGTCTACCGTCCACCTCGGGGGCCTGGAACGGCCCCTGTCCTTGGCACAGGGTGGGGTGATGGATGGCCGGACCCTTCAAGGCGCAGGCCTGGTCGTGGCCTGGGCACGCAAGTCAACCGGTCGCCCGCGGCGGCTGATGGCATGGCGCCAAACAGTGGCCGCCCGCACCCGCCGTTTCCCCACCCAATGTCGTTATGATAGGAGGTCCCGGCGCGGTTTGCGGTATCGTGACCGCCATGGCACGAACCCACGACCCGGCACCCAGCCTCCGGTTCCTGGTATGATTTATCGGACAAAAATAGCCCCTGTAAAGGGGATTTGGTGCCATGGGCAATTGCGGCCTGGGTGGGACCGTTCTAACTATCCTTCCTGACCCGGCCGTCACGTGGCCCAACACGCCCATGGGCCCAATGCAAGGAAGGCGCCCCCATGCCAGACAGCAACCAGACCGCCACCGGTCCCATCAACACACCGGAAGAGCCGCCGCCCGGCGCCCCGGAAGGCGTCACCCAGCATCTTTATCCCGTCTATGGCGACTTGGCGGGCAAGGCCGTGCTGATCAGCGGCGGGGGGTCGGGCATCGGCGCCTATCTCACCTACGCCTTCGCGGCCCAGGGCTGCCGCGTCGCCTTCATCGCCCTGCGTGAGCAGTCGGCCATGAACCTGGTGCAGGCGGTGGAGGCCGCGACCGGCCAGCGCCCCGTGTTCCTGCGCTGCGACCTGCGCGACGTGGAGACGCTGCAGGCCAAGGTGCGCGAGGCGGAGGCGCAGATGGGCGCCTTCGACGTGCTGGTCAACAACGCCGCCCGCGATGACCGCCACGCCACCGCCGACATGACGGTGGCGGAGTGGGACGACAACCTGGCCATCAACCTGCGCCCGCAGTTCTTCCTGGCCCAGACGGTGGCGCCGGGCATGAAGCGCGCCGGCGGCGGCGCCATCGTCAACCTGGGGTCCACCGCCCACAATTTGGGCCTGGCGGGATACCCGGCCTATGTCGCCGCCAAGGCCGGCGTTACGGGCCTGACCCGGGCGCTGGCCCGCGAGTTCGGCCCCGACGGCATCCGCGTCAACACCGTGGTGCCCGGCTGGGTCATGACGGAACGGCAGCAGCGCCTGTGGGTGACGCCCGAGGCCCTGGCCGAAACCCTGGCCGCGCAATGCCTGAAGCGTCCCCTGTCGGGCGAGGACATCGCCAGCGCCGTGCTGTTCCTGGCCTCACGCGCCTCATCCATGATGACGGGGCAGTCGCTGGTGGTGGATGGCGGCCGCACCATGGGCTGAGGTCAAATCACCCCTGTCGCCCCGCCCCTGGGTCCCGCCAGCAGGCCAGCCACGCGGATCAGCGCCCCCTTCAGCGACGCCGCGTCGGGGGCGGCGCCTAAGGCCAGGCGCACGGCGGCGGGCACCGGGGTGTCGGATGAGAGGAAGGCGTCGCCCGCCACCAGGGTGAGGCCGGTGCGGGCGGCGCGCTGGACGAAGGCGTGCGGCGTCCAATCGGGCGGCAAATTGAGCCACAGGTGCAGGCTGTCGGGCTGGGCCTGGTAGCTGCCTGGGGGCAGCAGCTCCGCCGCCAGGCGCTGGCGCGTCGCCGCCTCGGCCCGGATGGCCTCCGCCAGGGTGGCGGCGGTGCCGTCCAGGATCCAATCCGCCGCCAGGCCGGCCGCCAAGGGTGAGGGCATCTGCGTCTGGGTGCGCAGCACGCCCTCGAACCGTTCCGCCTGGATGGCGTCGGGCGCGGCGACATAGGCGGTGCGCAGCGCCGGGGTCAGGCATTTGGACAGGGTGGCCACGTGCCAGACCTGGGCGGGGGCCAAGGCCGCCAGCGGCGTGCCGGGGGTGGCCGCCAGCGCGCCATAGGCGTCATCCTCCACCACCGTCAGGCCCTGGGCCTGGATCATGGCGGCCAGAGCCTGCCGCCGCCCTTCCGACATCGTCGCGGTCGTCGGGTTATGGTGGGTGGGGGTGCAGTAGAGCAGGCGGGCGCCGCTGCTGCGACAGGCGGCCGCCACCGCATCGGGCACCAGCCCCTCGCCATCGCAGTCCACCGCCACCACCCGCAGCCCCAGGCGCGCCGCAATGGCGGTGAAGCCGGGATAGCTCAGCGTTTCCGCCAACACCACGTCGGCCCGCTGCGCCAGCAGGGACAGGAGGGCGTGCAGCGCCGCCTGCGCCCCGGGCGCCACCAGCACGCGGTCGGCATGGGGACTGGTGTTGGCCGCCAGCCCGGCGGCGGTGTAGCGGCGGCGCAGCCAGGCGGCCCCGGCCGTGCGTTCCGTCGCCCCGCCGCCCGCGGCGCGATAGCCCAGACGGCGCCCCAGGTCCGGCGCCCGCACGAATCGCTCCAGCCCCTGGGCCAAATGGGTGCGCAGCAAGGCCAGCGGCTGCGGCGGCACGTTCATGGACATGTCGATGTCGCCCTGGGCCAGGGGCGCCATGTCCGCCGCCGCGCGGTCGGAGATGAAGGTGCCCCGCCCCACCACGCCCGACAGCAGGCCGCGATGCCGCGCCTCGGCATAGGCGCGGGTGACGGTGGTGAGATCGATGCCCAGCGCCTCCGCCAAGGCCCGCTGGGTGGGCAGGCGTTCCCCGGGAACGAGGCGCCCGGCGCCGATGTCGGCCGCCATGGCGTCGGCGATGGCCAGATAGAGCGGCCCGCCCCGATCGCTCAGCCGGGGCTTCCACACGTCGTCGTCGGCCATCCCATCCCTCCCCTGTCCGAAATTGCATGGATTATGTGTATGCGGACAATCGGCATAGAAAGCCCTGCAATGGCCTTATGCCATGATTTCCATCAAGTAGTGTCGGCTGACACAGCGACGGCGCCATCCGCCATGCTACCCATCCCCGGTTGATCCTGAAGGGGAAGGGATAGAATGCGGGGCAGTGAGTTCGCCGACCTGCGCGCGTTCGCCACCATCGTGGCGTACGGCACCTTCGCGCGGGCGGCGGTGCAGTTGAGCGTCTCCCCCTCCGCGCTCAGCCAGACCATCCGAGGTTTGGAGGCGCGGCTGGGCGTGCGCCTGCTGAACCGCACCACGCGCAGCGTTTCCGTCACCGATGCCGGTTCGCGCCTCTACGCCCGCTTGAAGCCGGTGCTGGAGGAACTGGAGGCCGCCGTCGCCGACGTGAACGACCTGCGCGAGCGACCGGCCGGCACCCTGCGCCTGACCTCCTCTCGCGTCGGGGCGGAGCGGTTCCTGGCGCCCATTCTGGGCCCATTCCACCGCGCCTATCCCGACATCGTGCTGGACACCACGGTGGATGACGTGGTGCGCGACATCGTGGCGGAAGGCTACGACGCCGGAATCCGCCTGGGCGAGATGATTTCCGACGACATGGTGGCCATCAAGCTGGGCGGCAGTTTGCGCCAGGTGGCCGTCGCCACCCCAGAGTACCTGGCCCGCCACGGCGTGCCCCAGCATCCGCGCGACCTGCTGGACCATGCCTGCATCAACTGGCGCTGGACGGAGACGGGCCGCATCTACCACTGGGAATTCCAGGAGCCGGGCGGCGACTGGTTCTCCGTCGCGGTGAAGGGCCCCATCATCGTCACCGACCGCAGCATGGTACTGGCCGCCGCCCTGCAAGGCGTGGGCATCGCCCTGTGGCTGGAGGACCGCATCCTGCCCTATGTCAAGGACGGCCGGCTGGTGCCGATCCTGGAGGAATGGTCGGGCGCCTTCCCGGGGTTTTTCCTGTGCTATCCCAAGCAGCGGCACACACCCCTGCCCCTGCGCGTCTTCACCGATTTCATGCGCGCGACCTACGGCTGATTATGCACGCCGCCCTTCATTAACCGTTTCGACTATAGCGCATACCGCACAGAGCGGCCGCCCCCCATCTTCAGCGCATCCCCCGGCCCCCAATCCCATTTTTCGGGCCGGCTTTTCAGGAAGGATGCGGATCATGGTCAACGACACCCAACAGGTCTGGTTCATCACCGGCATTTCGCGCGGTTTCGGTAAAGAGTTGGCGCGCACCCTGCTGGACCAGGGCCAAGTCGTCATCGGCACCACCCGCGACGGCCAGAGCGACCTGCCCGCCGACGGCCGGTCGCACGTCCTGCCGCTGGACGTCACGGACACGGCCCAGGTCAAGGAGACGGTGGCCAAGGCCCACGCCCTGCACGGCCGCCTGGACGTGGTGGTCAACAATGCCGGCTATGGCCTGCTGGGCGCGGTTGAGGATGCCGACACCGCCGCCACCCGCCACATGTTCGAGGTCAACTTCTTCGGCGCGCTGGCGGTGATGCAGGCGGCCCTGCCGCTGATGCGGGCGCGGCGATCCGGCCATATCGTCAACATCACCTCCATCGCCGGGCTGGCGCCGGGGGTGGGGTCCGGCCTGTACGCCGCGTCCAAGTTCGCGCTGGAGGGCGTGTCGCTCAGCCTGGCGCAGGAGGTGGCGCCCCTGGGCATCGGCATCACGCTGGTGGAGCCGGGCGCCTTCCGCACCGACTTCCTGACCGATCATTCCCTGCGGCTAACCGGCGCCCCCATCACGGACTATGCCGCGACGGCCGGGGCGGCGGTGGCCCGCCTGCAGGCGCTGAACGGCAGGCAGCCGGGGGACCCGGTGCTGGCCGCCCGCGCCATCGTGGCCGCCGTGCGCTCACCCAACCCGCCCCTGCACCTGGTGCTGGGCACCGACGCCTGGAACCGGGTACAGGCCCGGCAGGAGGCGTTCACCACCAACCTGGCCGACTGGCGGTCGGTCGCGCTCAGCACCGACTTCCCGGCTTAAGTGTCTTCCAGGCCTGAGATCACAGCGTTTCCAGGCGGCGGCGCGTGTCCGCCGCCTGGTCGCTCAGGCATTCGAGGATGAACTGGCAATGCTGGTTGGCGGCATCGGGCTGGCGCCGGGATGTTCCGCTTACTGGGCCAACACGCGGGCCGCTTCCCGGGTCTTGTCCACCATGGTTTCCACCTGCCGGATGGCGCGGCCGATGTCGTTGATGTTTTCGGTCACGGTGTCCACCGCGCCGGCCGTCTGCTGCATGTTCTGCGACATTTCCAGCGTGACCGCACCTTGCTGCTCCACCGCCGCGACGGCCGAGGTGACGTGGTCCCGCACGGCATCGATGGACCGGCGGATGCCCTCCAGGGCGCCGACCACCTCACCAGCCACGGACTGCATGCCGGTGATCTCGTCCGAAATCCCTTGCGTGGCGCTTGCCGCCTGGTTGGCCAGGTTCTTCACTTCCGTCGCGACGACGGCGAAGCCCTTGCCGGCGTCCCCCGCCCGCGCCGCCTCGATGGTCGCGTTCAAGGCCAGCAGGTTGATCTGGCCGGCGATCCCGCGGATGACGTCCACCACCCGCTCCATGGATTGGGCGACAGCGTTGAGGCGCTCGGTCGCCGACCCGGCGGTTTCCGCCTCGGCCGCGACACTGTCCACCGCCTGACGGGACTGGGCCATGCTGGCCGCCAGTTCGCGGGTGGACGCGGCCAACTGCTCCGCCCCGGCGGCGATGCCCTGGACCGAGCCGGCCGTCTGGTTCGCCGCCGCGGCCACGCCCTCGGACCGGCTCACCGACTGCTCGACGGCGGTGTCGATTTCCTTGAAGTTGCTGTCGATCAGCTGCTTCAGGTTTGCCAGCATGCGCACCTGGCGGGTGATATCGGTGGCATACTTCACCACCTTGTACGGCCGGCCGTCGGGATCGAGGATGGGGTTGTACGAGGCCTCTATCCAGACCTCGCGCCCGCCCTTGCCTATGCGCTTGAACTGCGCCGCTTGGAACTCACCCCGGCGCAGGGCTTCCCAGAACTGGTGGTATTCCGGCGTGTCCCTATAGCCCGGTTCCACGAACAGGCTGTGGTTCCGGCCCTCGACCTCCGCCGCCGTGTAGCCCATGGTGTTCAGGAAATTGTCGTTGGCGCGCAGGATGGTGCCGTCCAGGCTGAACTCGATGACCGCCTGCGACTTGTTGATGGCCGTGACCTGGCCCAGCAGGTCGGCGTGTTCCCGCTTCGCCGCCGTCACGTCGGTCGCGTACTTCACCACCTTGTACGGCTGGCCGGCGCGGTCGAGGATGGGATTGTATGAAGCCTCGATCCAGACTTCGCGGCCGCCTTTTCCCAGGCGCTTGAACTGCGCGGCACGGAATTCCCCCCGGCGCAGACTGTCCCAGAATTGGCGGTATTCCAGGCTGTCCCTATACCCTGGCGCCACGAACAGGCTGTGATGCCGTCCCTTAACCTCGGCCAGGGTATAGCCCATGGCGCTCAGGAAGTTGTCGTTGGCGGTGAGGATGGTGCCGTCCAGGGCGAACTCGATAATGGCCTGTGACTTGCCCAGGGCGGCCAGCGTCGCCTTCATGTCCCGGATATGCCGCACCAGAAAAGACCGAAACATTAACCGCTCCACGTTAAAATTTACTGACCAACCATCCGGAGGCGGATGCTGCCCATTGCCGCAGGGCTTCCCCTCTTTTGCGCAATACCCCATGATGGCAGTGACTTAACGGCCGGCGCCACGCCTTGGGCAGGGGATGAGGGCGCCCGGCCACCTATCCTTCCGCTTCCTGAAACGACAGCAAAGGTCGCCTTCTCCATGGCCATGTCCTGGTTCCGCCGCACCGTGTCCATCGGGTTCGCACTGGCCTTGACAGCCATGGGAACAAGCCATGGCCAAAGCGCTCAACCTACCGATACGCAGCAAGCCTCGCCGCGGATCACCCAGCAGCTGGAAAAGCCCGCCGACCCCGAACCGCCGCTGGCCACCGCCTATCGTCCATTCGAGGCGTTCGCGCCCCTGACCCTGCCACAGGCGGTGAACCAGTACCGGTCGGGCAGCGGCCTGCCGGGCCCGGCCTATTGGCAGAACCGCGCGGATTATGAGCTGCACGCCCGCCTGGACCTGAGCAACCCCGACACCCCCGCGCTGACCGGCAGCAGCGTCATCCGCTACACCAACAACAGCCCGGACGCGCTGGACCGGCTGTGGCTGCAGCTGGATCAGAACATCTATCGCAAGGACGCGCGCGCGGCCGTGGCCGGCGGCAGCCGACCCAGCCGGGGCAACACCGACGGCATGACCATCAAGGCCGTCGCGGTCGATATGGGGGACGGCAAGGTGGTGGCCCTGCCCTTCCACATCGACGACACCCGCATGTGGATAGACCTGCCCAAGCCGCTGGCGGCCAAGGGCGGCAAGCTGGCGCTGCACATCGACTACACCTACACCATCCCCGGCACCTGGGGCGGGCGCACGGCGCACACGCCCACCCAGAACGGCGAGATCTATGAGATCGCCCAGTGGTACCCGCGGATGGCGGTTTACGACGACCTGCGCGGCTGGGACACCCTGCCCTATCTGGGGTCGGAGTTTTATCTGGAGTATGGCGACTTCGACTACACCGTCACCGTGCCGGCCGCCATGCTGGTGGCGGGTTCGGGCGAGCTGGTGAACGGGGCAGAGGTGCTGACGCCCACGCAAGTGAAGCGCCTGGACCAGGCCCGCGCCAGCGACGCCACGGTCATGATCCGCATGCCGGAGGAGGTGACGGATCCCGGCAGCCGCCCGCGCACCAATGGGGAAATGACCTGGCATTTCCGCATGCGGAACACCCGCGACGTGGTGTTCGCCGCCTCCGCCGCCTTCGTCTGGGACGCCGCGCGCGTGAACCTGCCGGAGGGCAAGCACGCGCTGGCCATGTCGGTTTACCCGGTGGAGGGCGTGGGGCCGGACAAGTGGAACCGGTCGACGGAGTACCTGAAGGCCTCCATTGAGCATTTCTCCAGCCAGTGGTTCCCCTATCCCTGGCCCGTCGCCGTGAACCTGGGCGGCCACGGTGCCGGCATGGAATATCCGGGCATGGTGTTCGACGGGTACAAGGACCAGGGCAAGAACCTGTACTGGATCACGGCGCATGAGATCGGCCACACATGGTTCCCCATGATCGTGGGCTCGAACGAGCGGCGCGACGCCTGGATGGACGAGGGGTCGAACACCTTCATCGACATCTACGCCCAGGACGCCTTCAACCACGGCGAATACGCCCCCAAGCGCGACGGGGAATACGCGCCCGGCGGCGGCAACCCGGTGGACGAGATCCTGCCCCTGCTGGCCGACGCCGCCGCGCCCAACATCGTCAACGCCCCCGACGGCATGTCGGAGAAGTACCGCCACCCCGTCAGCTATTTCAAACCGGCCCTGGGCCTGGTGCTGCTGCGCGAACAGATCCTGGGGCCGGAGCGGTTCGACGCCGCCCTGCGCCGCTATATCCGCGCCTGGGCCTACAAGCACCCCTCGCCGTCCGACTTCTTCCGCGCCATGGAATCCGGGGCGGGCGAGGACCTGACCTGGTTCTGGCGCGGCTGGTACTTCAACAACTGGGCGGTCGACTTCGCCGTGCGCAAGGTCGCCTATGCCGAGGGCGGGCCGGACAAGGGCGCCCTGGTCACCCTGGCGGCCCTGGACCGCCTGGTCCTGCCGGCCACCCTGCAGGTGGACTACGCCGACGGCAGCCAGCGCAGCCTCCGCATCCCGGTGGAGACCTGGCGCGGCCGGGCCGAGACCACCGTGCGCCTGGACGGCGGGCCCGCCATCACCCGCGTCACCATAGACCCCACCCACGCCCTGCCGGACACCAACCGGGGCAACGACGTGTGGGAAATGAAGTAGATGAAAGCAGTGGGGCCGCCGATTAAGCGCCGGCGGTCCCTTTCAGCTCAGTGTTGCCCTGCCCCCTCGTGGTGATGGGCGTGCGGAGTGATGGTGGGCGCGTGGCCCGCTTCCACCATCTCCACCAGTTCCATCATGCCGTTATCCTCGTGGCTGGTGTTGTGGCAGTGCATGACGATGGCGCCGGTGTAGTCCAGCGCCTGGCTGAGGAACTGCACCACCTCGCCGTAATTGAAGCCGGTGTTGGCGTCGACGTTGGTCAACCCGCCCGGGAAGGTGCAGTTCGTCCCCCCCACCGTCGGGGCGCAATTGATCAGCACCGTATCGCGCCAGATGGGGAAGGCATAGTCGACCGTCCCACGCTTCATCACCTGAAAGGGATTGGTGTGGATGTGGAACATGTGGGTGTCAGCGGCGCTCATCACCCCCCACAGGTTCGTCTGGCCCAGGGTCAGGATGCGCTGCGGCCCGCCTTCGGCATTGAAGGGACGGCCGTTGACCACCGAGGCGCCACCGGCCGATTCCGCGTAGGTGCCGCTGGTGAAGCCGAACACCACCCCCTGGGTGGGTGAGGCCGGCCGATCGGCCGCATCCACCAGGGTGGCGGGGGCGTACAGCCGGTTCAACTGAGACTGGGTGGGCAGGGCGGTCGCCGTGGGCCCGGACGCCGCCGCCACCACCACGTTCACCGTCATCACCAGCTGGGCGTCGGGGACCACACCGGGCTTGCACAGGTCGCCGATACCGGGCTGGCGCGCCAGGGGATCCTGCGAGGATTGCTGCCGCTTCACCACCGTGCCGGGGGCGGGCTGGACCAGCAGGTAGCGGCCGGGCTTGGCCGGGGCCTTGACCATCAGGTCCAGGCGCTGGCCGGGCGCCAGGAACAACAGCTCATTGTTGACCACCCCCTTGCCGTCCGGCTTGGCCACCGGCGCCGTCAGGCGCAGCGGCAGGTCCTCTTCCCCCGCCGACAGGGGGCGCTGCACCGGCACGCCATCAGCCGCCAGGACATAGGCGGCGGGCGCCGCCGCCGCGTCCACGCCGGTTTGGGGCACCAGGCACATGGGCACCACCGTGCCCACTGTGGTGTTCACCACCCGCCACAACTGCACCTCATCCGTCGTCATGGTGACGGTGGGGTTCAGCTGGCCATTGACGGACAGTTTCTGGTTGACGTTCTGCGCCGGCTCGGGCGCCGGTTGGCCGTCGACATAGGTACAGCGGGCGAAGGAATAGACGCTCTTGCACGTCACCCGCTGCGGGCTGGTCAGGTTGGGCGCGGATTCGATGCTTTGCAGCAGCATGACCTTTTCCGCCGCTCCCCGCACCGCGGGCAGGCTGTCGATGCCGTTCTTTTCATCCTGGATGATCAGCGCGCCGCTCATGCCACTGGCCAGCTGCAGGGCCACCGCCCCGTGCTTGTGCGGGTGGTACCAATAGGTGCCGGCCGGATGCTGCTCCGGTATCTTGATGCGGTAGTGGTAGTCCCCCTTCTGGCACAGGCTGGCGTCGCCGTTCGCGTCCCGCACGCACATGGCCATGACATCGGCCGGCGTGTCGGCCGGATAGATGGTCAGCAGGACATTGTCGCCATCCTTCTGCGGGCTGACGTGCAGGCCGTGGGTGTGCAGGTTCAGCACGTCGAAGCCATGGGGCACGGCGTTGAACATGGTGCCGTCGCCCTCGTCCGCGTCGAACGGCAGGCCGTTGGTGAACAGAATGTCCAGCGTGTCGCCGGGATGGGCGCGGATGGTGGGACCGGCCAGCAGCTCACCCGTCGGCAAGGCAGCCCCCATGACCTGCTTGCGCGCGGTCACCGCCGCCTTCACCTCCGCCCCCTTGCGGTCGCCGAAGCTGACGAAGGCGTTGGCCTGCACCTTCAGGGGCGCGCCGCCGCCGTTGGGCAGGGTGAAGATCTGCGGGAAGGCCATCAGCTGCGACACGCCGGCCACCACCGGCACCGGTGCCGGCTGGACCAGTTCCCCCGCCAGCGCGGGGCCGGCGGCCAGTGCCGTAAGGGCCAGGGCCCCCAAGATCAGGGCCCGCCGGCCCGGCTTCGCGATAATGGACATGCACGTTCCCCCGTCAGCGTATCCCTTTGGGACACACTGCCCGATAGACGCGTATAGATCCAGATGACACTACTTATGCAGGCATTTTATCGGCGGCACCGGCCAACTGCAGCGTTCGGTCGTCAGGCTGGCCGTCGAAGTACTTGTCCAGCGCATCCTGAAACAGGCTGTCGCAGTCACCAGCCGCCAGGTGGAACAGGGTCATGCTGGAGCGGAACTTCAGCGCGTCCACGGGCCCGAACACAGCCCGGGCGTCATGGCCTGGCAGCTCGTTGACCAGGCCGGTCAGCTGGCGCAGGCGCCCGCCCAGGATGGTGTGCTCAAGGTAAGCCCGCGCCTCGTCCAGCGAGGCCAGGGCGTAGTGTTGCGACGTCGCACTTTGACCCAGCCCGGCGATCTGGGGGAAAAAGTACCACATCCAATGGCTGCGCTTGTGCCCGATGGTCAGCTCCTGGATCACCGTGTCCAGCTGCGGGTTCTGGGCATCGACGAAGCGTTGCAGGTCCCAATGCGGGCTGGCGGTGGATGAATCGACAGGGTGGTCCATGGCTCCCTTCCCTTATTCCCACGACGGCCGGCGCACAGCATACACCGGCGAAAGAAAACCGGCGCCCCTGACGCCCCCCGGGGAGGGGATCAGGGACGCCGGCTTCCAACCGCCAACGGGGGAATTTTGTTCAGGGACCGGAGGTATCAGGCGGCCTGGGCCACGAACAGGTCGCCGATCTGGGTGTTGGCGGCGGTCAGCGCGCCGGCCTTGGCGTCGGGACCCATGGCGACACCCTCGGCGCGGACGATGGTGACGTCGGTCATGCCCAGGAAGCCGAGGAAGGCCTTCAGATAGGCTTCCTGATGGTCCAGCGCCGCCTCATACGGGGTGCCGGCGTACTTGCCGCCGCGGGAGGAAACGACGATGACCTTGCGGCCGCCGGCCAGGCCCTGGGGGCCGGCCTCGGTGTAGCGGAAGGTACGGCCGGCCTGGGCCAGGCGGTCCAGGTAGGACTTCAGCTGGCTGGGGATGGAGAAGTTGTACATGGGGGCGCCGATGACCACGACGTCAGCCGACAGCAGCTCGTCCACCAGGGTGTCGACCAGCGCGCGCTCGGCCTGTTGCGCCGGGGTCAGGTTCTGGTCGGCGCCGAACTTGGCGACGGCCAGCAACTCGGCGTCCAGGTGGGCGGGGGCCACGGCGGCGACGTCACGGTACGTCACCTCGCCCGACGGGTTGGCCTGCTGCCACGCCTGGACCACGGCGGCGGTCAGCTGGCGGGAGACGGAGGCCTGGGCCAGGGGGCTGGAGTCGATGTGCAGGAGCTTCATGATCCATACTCTCATTTCTGGGATGGGCGCCGGTGAGGACCGGCCGCCGAAGACCCCTTGAGATTGCCACTGGAACGCTCTTGCCATCAGGGGCCAGATTTCACACTCTATGTTCCATGATTGGAACAATGGCCGCCCCCGGCAACCGGGCGGCGATCGGGGCACCACCATGCGCGACCTGAACGACCTCTACTACTTCGCCCAGGTGGTGGAGCACGGCGGCTTCGCCGCAGCGGAGCGGGCACTGGGCGTGCCCAAGTCCACTCTCAGCCGCCGCGTCTCGATGCTGGAGGACCAGCTGGGTGTGCGGCTGCTGCAGCGTTCCACCCGCCGCTTCGCCGTCACCGACGTGGGCCGCACCTACCACGCCCACTGCCTGGCCATGATCGCCGAGGCTGAGGCGGCACAGGAGGTGGTGGACCGCACCCGGGCAGAGCCGCAGGGTACCGTGCGCGTCAGCTGCCCCACCGCCCTGGTGCCCACCCGCGTGGGGTCGGTCGTCACCCGCTACATGGCGCAACATCCCCGTGTGACCATCCGGCTGGAGGCCAGCAACCGCCGCGTCGACGTCATCGAGGAAGGCTACGACTTGGCGATCCGCGTGCGCATGCCGCCGCTAGAGGACAGCGACCTGATCGTCAAGGTGCTGGAAAGCCATGGCTCGGCCCTGGTGGCCAGCCCCGCCTTTCTGGATCGCCACGGCCGGCCCGCCACACCGGAGGAGCTGTCGGCCCTGCCCGCCGCCGACATGCCGCGCACGGGTGGCGACTACGTCTGGCGCCTCTATGGCCCCGACGGCATCCTGCGCACCGTGCCGCATCAGGCCCGCCTGATCACCGAGGACATGGCCCTGCTGCGCGATGCGGCGCTGACCGGGGTCGCCGTCGCCCAGTTGCCCCACTTCATCATCGACAACTATCTGGCTCAGGGCATGCTGGAGGCGCTGTTGCCCGGCTGGACCCTGCCGGCGGGCGTGGTGCACGCGGTGTTCCCCTCGCGCCGGGGCCTGGTGCCGGCGGTGCGCGGCTTCATCGACGCCTTGGCGGCGGAATTCGCCGAGCGGCCCACGGCCGCTTGCCCCGCCAATCCCGCCTGGATCGGCGGCGGGCCCAGCCTGGGGCTGTAGCGGCACAGCAGGGTGGCCCGCCCGCCGTGGCAGGAAAACCACCTTGGCCGCACATCTGCAACCATCCCCACCCTTTGCCCTTGACAGCAGGGGCCGCCGCCAGTGCTACTGACACGCTAAGCATAAGAATTTTGGGGAAGTTTTGGTTTTGGGGGACCCATCCGCCATGCCTGGGTCGTCTACTGTCCGCCACCTTGGTGCGCGGCTGGGTGGGTTTGTGCGCGCCGCCCTGGCCCGGCGCGTCCTGCTGCCGCTGCTGGCGACCCTCGGCGCCCTGGTCCTGATGCTGTGGCCGGCACTGCTGAACGGCTTCCCCATCGTCTTCTTCGACACCGGCGGCTACATCGAGGCTGCGGCCGAGCGTGAATTGGTGGAGGGGCGGTCGCTGGCCTATGGCCTGTTCCTGCAGGCGACGTCGCTGAACTGGCGCACGCTGTGGGGACCGGTGGTGGCGCAGAGCCTGCTGACCCTGTGGCTGTTGCGCCTGCTGTGCGCCGGCCTGGCGCCCAGCGACGGATTGCCGGGCGGCAACGGCAATGGACCCGGCACCCTGGGCCTGGTGGCGTTGCTGGCGCTGGGCACCGGCATGGCCTGGTACACGGCCCAGCTGATGCCGGACATCGCCATCCCCCTGGTCGTGGCGACCCTGTGGCTGCTGGCCTTCCGCTGGGACCGCCTGTCCTGGGGGACGCGTCTGGGCGCGGCCGCCGTGGGCCTGGTCAGCCTGCTGTCGCACATGTCGGGCATGGCCCTGGGCGCCGGCCTGGTGGCGGTGCTGGCCCTGATGAAGACCGTCGGCGTCCTGGGCCGCCCGCGATCCTGGCGGGCCCTGCGCCTGCTGCCGGCAGCGGCCCTGGTGGTGGGCAGCGTGGTGACCCTGCCCCTGCTGAACGGTGCCGTCACCGGCGAGACCAGGCTGACCCCCGGCGGGCCGCTGTTCCTGTTCGGCAGCCTGCTGCAGCAGGGCCAGGTGCGCCGCCTGCTGGACGAGCGGTGCGCCGAAGATCCCCACGCCTACGCCCTGTGTTCCTATCGCCACCGCTTGCCGACCACGGCGGATGAATTCCTGTGGGCGGAGGATTCCCCCCTGATGGCCCTGGGCGGCTGGGAAGGCATGGAGCCAGAGGCGGCGCGCATCAACATGGCGGTGATGCGCGCCTATCCCTTGGCCCTGGCCCTGTCTTCGCTGCAGGCGGGGATGGAACAGTTCTTTCGCGTGCAGACGGGTGATGGGCTGGACGAGTTCCACCGCAGCACCCGCGAGGCGGTGCACCAGTGGCTGGCGCCGCTGGAGCCCGCCTACCTGAAGGCCGACCAGCAGAGCGAAGGGCCGACCCCCGGCATGGCGGACCTGTCCAACTATCTGACCGTCCCCCTGGCTTATCTGGCGCTGGCCGCCCTGGCGGCCCTGGTCCCCCAAGCGGTAAGGCGTCGCGACGGCATGGCCCTGGGCGCCCTGCTGTTCCTGTGGGCGGCGCTGGCCGGCAACGCCCTGATCTGCGGCGCGCTGTCCAACCCGCACGACCGCTATCAGAACCGGCTGGTGTGGCTGGTCCCTGTGTTCGCCCTGGCCCTGAACGCCCGCCTGCGCCAGACCGAAGAGGCGACGGATGAGGCGGAGCCGGCGCTGCGGGTGCCCAATGCCTTATCCCTGCCGGCAGCCTTGCTGCGCCGTCGCGCGGCACGGCCTGTCCTGACCAGCTCCCTCATTGATCTGGGCGTGCCCGATGGCCTGGCGGCGGGAGACCTGGCCGTGGGAAGCGCTGCCGAGCTGGCGGTGACGCCCCAACCCTGACCTTCTTGGTAAGGCGCAAATCCACGTTGATTGCGCTACGCTTTTCAGGCGTTTGTGCCAACCAGGCCGACCCCGCCGCGCCCGCCCGCCCCGAGCCCGGCCCGGGCGCCAATCATGGACCCGCGGATGATCCGCTTTTCCCTCCCCATGCGGCTGCTGCTGGTGATTCTGCCGGCCGCCGGCGTCATGCTGGGGGGGATGATCCTGGTCACCCTGCATCTGAGCCAGCGGGTGGTGGAGCGTTTCATCAACGATTACGGCCGCGACACCGCCCAGCGCGAGGCTCTGGCCATCAGCGCCGGCATCCAGGAGGAGATGACCCTGGCCGAGGGCGCCGCCCGCCTGGTCTCCGCCCTGGCCGCCACGCGGGAGCGGGAAGGGGTCCCCCCTACGTTGGCCGACCGACGGCAGATCACCGAATATTTGCGGCAGGCAGCGGCCTTGCATCCCGAGGCCGTGGGCATTTGGTTCTTTGCCGAACCCGACGCCCTGGGGCCCGACGGCGCAGCGCTGGCCGCGCAGGATCCCTTGGTGGGAATGGCGGGCACCGGCCGCTACGCCCTGTACGCCACCAGCCAAGAGGGCGCGGTGCGCCTGCAGTCCCCGCCAGCGGACTTCGACGCCCAGGATTATTACACCCGCGCCCAGCGCAGCCACCGCCTGACCATCCTGCCGGTCCATATCTTCCCCATACAGGGGGTGCCCACCACCCTGGTTTCCCACGCCTTCCCGGCCATGGTGGGCGACCGCCTCATCGGCGTGGCCGGCGTGGACCTGGACCAGCGGCAGCGCGCCCATATTTATGAAGGGCACCACCCCTTCGGCGCACCCATCGCCATCATCAACACCTTTGGTGTCTGGGGCTATCACCCGGACCCGGCCCGGCTGGGCAGCGCCGCCACCTTCGGCGACGGACCCGACTACCAGTTCACACCAGGGGAACGGGTGTTCGTCAACCAGGCCCAGCCCTACAGCCTGGAACGCCGCCTGCCCGATGGGTCCCGGCTGCGCCGCTTCACTTGGCCGGTGGACTTGTTCCCGGGCGAGGGTCGGCGTCTGCTGGTCATGGACGTGCCCCTGGACCGGCTGGCGCGGCCTTTCGCCGGCATCCGCACCGCCATCCTGATGGCCGGACTGCTGTGTGCCCTGTTGCTGAGCGGCCTGATGGTCCTGGCCGTGCGCCTGATCGTTGCCAGGCCGCTGCAACGTCTGCAGGCGGGGGTGGATGGGCTGAAGCGGGGCGAATACGACCGCACCCTGCCGGACCAGAACTGTCCCGACGTCATCGGCGACCTGGCGCGGGGGTTGGAGGACTTCCGCCAAACCCTGGTGGAACGGGACCATCTGCGGCGCGACTTGCAGCGGGTGGCCGCCTGCATCGAGGTGGCGCATGACGCCATCTACATGATGAGCCGCGACTACACGGTGCTGTACGCCAACGGCCAGGCGTTGACCCTGGTGGGCGTCACCGACGGCGAGACCCTGCTGGGCAAGCGCATTTCCCAATTCGTCACGCCCGAGACGGCCGCCACGCTGGCGGGGCTGCGCCAGCAGATCGCCGCGAGCCTGGCCCACACCGGCGTGTGGACGGGCCGGGTCGACAACTGGACCACCCTGACCGGCCATCGCATCGAGGCGGTGGAGTTCACCGCCAGCAACGACGCCGGCGGCGACATCCTGGTCGTGGCCCGCGACGTATCGGAACGTGACCGGGTGGAGCGGGAGCGCCAGATCCTGCAGCGCCAGATCCTGCAGCAGGACAAGCTGGAAACGGTGGGCCGCTTGGCCGGCGGTGTCGCGCACGACTTCAACAATCTGCTGGGCGCCATCCTGGGCTATGCCGGCTTTCTGGTGGCCGACCTGCCGACGGACAGTCCCGCGCGCGGCTATGCCGACCGCATCCTGGCGGTGGGCGCCAGCGCCAAGGAACTGGTCCGCCAGATCCTGGGCTTCGCCCGCATCGACGCCGGCGTGCAGGAGGTGGTGCCGGCCCGCGCCATCGTGGACGACGCGCAGGTGGTGCTGCGCTCCACCGTGCCGGCCACGACCCGCCTGACGTGCATGACCGAGGAAGGCCTGCCGCCCCTACGCGCCAACCAGACGCAGATGATGCAGGTGCTGATGAACCTGGTCATCAACGCCCACGACGCCCGCCGGGGCGAGACGGGCGATATCACCATCCGCCTGAACCGGGGCCCCCTGCCCTTCACCTTCCCCGACGACTGGGCGGTGGCGGACATCCTGCCGGCACCGGTGGGCGCCCCGCATGTGGTGCTGGAGGTGACCGACCAGGGAACCGGCTTGGCGCCCGACCACCTTTCCCGCATGTTCGAACCCTTCTTCACCACCAAGGGCCAGGACAAAGGCACCGGCCTGGGCCTGGCCAATGTGCACAGCATCGTCAAGGCCCATGGCGGTGGCCTCGCGGTCGCGAGCAAGCTGGGGGCCGGCACCGTCATCTGCATCACCCTTCCCAGCCTGTCGGGTCCCAGCCTGTCGGGTCGCAGCATGGCCGCGGGCACGGCGCCGGCGCTCTCCTCTGGCGGAGCGGCCACGCCTTCGCCCCTCGACCCGGCCCCGGCCCGCCTGCGGGTGCTGGTGGTGGACGACACCGAGGCCATGGGCGAGCTGCTGCGCGAGGGCCTGACCCGGCGGGGCCACGACGTCACCGTCTGCGGCGACCCGCAGGCGGCATTGACCCTGCTGGCCGACCAGACGAGGGGCTACAACGCCCTGATCACCGATCAGACCATGCCGGGCATGACGGGCCTGAGCCTGATCCACGCCGCCAAGGGAAGGAACCCCGGTCTGATCTGCGTGCTGTGCACCGGCTACAGCGCCAATGTGGATGAGGCCACGGCCCGCGCCGGCGGCGCCGATGCCTTTTTCATCAAGCCCCTGTCGGTGAAGGCCCTGATCGACCGGCTGGACACGCTGTACGGCACCAGGGGTTGAGGCGCGCCAGCACCGTCAGGGGTGGATACGGCTGGGGAACCAGCTGTCCAGGCTGCCACGATCCAGCCAGCGGCCATAGGCGTACGGGGCGGCATAGGTGCCGCCATAAGGGTAGGCCGATCCATAATAGGGATAGGCACCGTCCACGCCATCGACCAGCCCCGGCCCCCATGGGCCGCCGCCAACCCCACCCCAGGGGCCAACACCCCAGCCCCCATTGCGGGGATGACCGCTGACATTGCCCTGCGACACCGATAGCGAGAAGCCGATGCCCGTGTCCTCGCACGGCCGCAAGGGGTTGCCGTCCTGGCCGTAATTCAGGGTGGCGCCCGCGCCGCGCTCGATCATGCCGCCACCGAAGCCGATACCCATGGTGACACTGCCACCGGCCCGGCAGCTGGTGTCCTTGGACTTCCAGCCATCATCCTCGGGCGGGCGGGCGGCAACCACGCCATCATCCCGGCCGTCGGCCGTGGCGACGCCGGGACCGTCCAGCACCGGCGGGCGCGCCGGGCCCTCGTCGATGGCGTTTGCCGGCGTGTTGGCCGTCCCGGTCTGCGCCAAGGCGCCATCGCCCGCGGCGGTAAGGCAGGCCATCAGCACCAGGGCGGGCACCCCGGCTTTGCCAACGGCTTTACCCAAGAGCTTGGAGGAATGGACGACAGGCATGGCTTTCAACTCCAGGACCGCTGCGGGAACCGCATCGGCCCGACCGGGGCGGGCGGCAGGCCCATGTCCAATATGGGACGGGCCGGTCCAGTTTCCACGCGTTTCCTGACAGGAACCTGTCGACCGGGGCCGCAGGAAGCACTTCCTTACGCCCCGGGGGACACTTACTCCGTGGGGGCGGGAAGCGGTTTCGAATCCGCCGGACGCCGCGACGGCGTGCGGCCGGCCGCCAAATCCTCGATCAGGCGCATTTGCGCCGGCAAGCAGATCGTCTCCAAATCATAGCGGGCCAGGATGGTTTCCCGCGCTCGGCGGCGCAGGCGTTCCAGCCGCTGGGGGTTTTCCAGGGCCGTCGCCACGGTCTCCGCCAGTTGGCCGGGCGAGAAGAAGTCCACCAGCAGGCCATTGTGGCCGTGGCGGACAACCTCGCGCACCGGCGCCGTATCCGACGCCACCACCAGGCACCCGGCGGCCATGGCCTCCATCAGGGACCAGGACAGCACGAAGGGGTAGCTGAGGTAGACATGCACGGCCGAGACGCGCAGCGCCGACAGGAACGTGGAGTATGGGACCTTGCCCAGGAAGTGGACGCGCGACAGATCAAGGTTTGCGCCCACCTCCGCCAGGTATTGGGCGCGATAGTGCGGGTGATTGGTGGGGCGCGAGCCATAGCTGACCTCATCCCCGCCCAGGACCACCACCTGGGCGTTGGGGCGGCGGCGCAACAATTCCGGCAAGGCACGCATGAAGGTGTGGAAGCCGCGATAGGGTTCCAGATTGCGGTTGACGAACGTCACCACCTCATCCCCCGGCCGCAAGGTCAAAGGGGTGGAAGCGCCCTCGGGCGTGACCGTCAGGGTCGCCGCCGGATCCGGACAAACCAGGCGGGTGTCCACCCCATCGTGCACGGTGGAGATGCGGTGCTGGACGTCAGCCGGGAAGCGCTGCGCCTGCCAGCGGGTGGGTGTGACACCCCAGTCCATGGCCTGCAGCCCGTGCAGCAGGACGCTGTTCTTGATGCGAATGCGGAAGGTATCGTCCAGCGTACCTGGAAATTCCGGGTCGAAGCCCGCATCCTGCCCGCGCGCGTTGTAGAAAAACTCCAGATACGCCAGCAGCTTGGCTTGGGGGTAGATATCCTTCAGAAACAGTGACTCGCCCCAACCGGGATGAGCGCAGATGACGTCTGGAATGAAGCCTTGCCGGCCCAGTTCCATGCACGCCCGCAATACCGCCTGGCCCCGCCGGACCGCCGCCTCGAACCCGGCCACATAATGATGACTGCCGGGGCTGGCGCCGGCCGGTGGGGGATAGCGCACCACAACCATGCCGGATGGCGGGCTCTGTATCAGCACATTCCCGTCATCGCCCATGCAAACCACTTCATGCCCGGCCGCCGCCATCGCCGGTGCCAGATGACGATATTGACCAGGAAAATTCTGATGGACGAACAGCAGCTTCATGATGGCTTGGCAGTACCCGCCGGCGGCGTGACGTAGGCCATGGCCCACAGGTTGAAGCTGGGCTTGTCCTTCGTCACCTTCACGGCAGCGAAGCCAGCGGCCAGCAACGCCTTGCCCAAGGTTTGAGCGGTAAAGCCGGTGCGGTGCGCCATATACTCGTTACCGCGCGCGATGGCGCTGCGCAATCCGAACAGCATGTCCAGGGGCGCAATGGGGCCGGCGGCCGACAAGTAGACGGCCTCATCCAGCTTGTCCTCAGCCACCAGGGCGGCGACCGCCTGCAGATCCGGCAAGGTAATGAGGGCAAAGCCATCGGGCTTCAGCACCCGGCGAAATTCGGCCAAGGCCACCGGTACCTGATGGGCGTGGAGATGTTCGACATTGTGGGAGGACCAGACAGCGTCGACGCTGCCATCCGCCACCATGGACAGGTCGGTGATGGAAGCGACGATGTCAGGCTGGACCGCCGGATCGATGTCCAGCCGAACCTCACGCCATTCGCTGCTATGAAACAGGCTGTGCAGTTTCTCCGGCCTGTGGACGCCGCATCCGACATGCAGGACGGTGCGTGAAACCGGGGTATCCAAGATCATGCCCACTCAATCCCAAACTCACGCCGACGCCGGCACGGCGTCGGCGGACGGTACTATCCCCTGGCGGCGCGCCAATTCCAACAGGGCATCATTGATGCGCGGCGCGGTCATGCCCAACGGCAGCAACATGCCACGGCCATGCATCCGCAGGCGTTCCGCCTGGGCACCCAGATCGAAGGCGGCGACGGCCAGACCGGCGGCCAGCATTTCCGTGAGGGTGTAGGACCAGGTTTCCGGCCAGACGGAGGGGAGGAATCCCAGGTGCGCCTGATAGGCGCGCACCAGATCCACGGCCTCATCCGCGGCGTAGACGCCGGTCACGCGCACGCGCCCGGTCTCCAGCAACGGCGTGTTGTCGCGGGAGTATCCGACCAGCAGGAATTCCAGAGGCAGGGCCCGGGCCCGGGCATCCCGGGCGCACGCCAGCAGGACGCCGTGTCCCTTGGCATCGCCGATGGCGCCGACGACGGCCACCCGCACCATCGACGGCCGGGCCGGCGTTGGTTCCACCGCCGGAATCTCCCGATCCGGATGGGGTTGCACCGCCAGGCGGATGCCGGACCCGGGGAACTGCGCCGCCAGACGGCGCGCCGTATCCTGCGTGGGACAGATCACCCGCTGCGCTCCGGCCAGCAAGGCTGCCATGGACCGGCGCCAGGTCGCGACCGGCAGATTGCCCGCCAGGTCCCCGGACCGTAGAAAATGGCCATTGTCACGCACACACGCCTCGCACACCGCCACCGCCGGTTCACCGCAATAACGGTCGCTGCCGTCCACCAAGTTGATGCGCGGGCAGTACCAGACGTAATCATGGATATGCACGTCATAGGGCCATCGACCGGCCAGCATGGCCAGCAGCATGGCCGGTACGCCCTTGACGTGGTGAACCACCATGCGGCCCACACCCAGGGTCTGCAAGTTACGCAATAGATCCGGCAGGGCCGCCAAGCCTTCGTACACCAGGGATTGAAGTCGCGGCGCGCCGGCTATTTCCAGCCGGACACGCGGCATCTCCCCCGCCTCGTCTCCCCACCCCTCTGGCCGCAACACCACCACGCCGATACCCTGCGCCATCAACGATGCGACTTGGCCATCGACAAAACGATCCGTGCCGCCACCCAGGACGGGACAAAGCAGCAGGCAGGTCTGAGGGCCCAGGGTGCGCGCCCAGGCCACGTCCAGCGCGCGCCGGGCCGGCAGCAGCGGATTGGCGGCGATGAAAGCATGGACGGCGGCCTGGTAGTCAGGATGCCGCTGGTCCAGCAGCGCGAGCGCCGCGGCGATGCGATCCGCCTTTTCCCCGCCGAAGGAGGAACCGCCGACATGGCCGACCAGGATATCCAGCGCCGCGACGTTACGCCAACCCCGCGCCCGGGCCCGCCAGCAGAAATCGTTTTCCTCGCCATAGCCCCGGCCGAACGTTTCGGCATCGAAATAGCCGACGTCGTCCAGGCAGTCGCGGCGGATATAGAAGCAAAAGCCCACGCCCGTTGGCACGTCCGCGACCTTGCCCGACAAGGCCATGGCGGCCAGCCCATCGAGGAAAGGCACCGAGACCTCAGCCAGCTGAGTCCCCTCGGGATCGGGATAACTGAGGATGGTGGCATCATTGGACAGCGGGGTCACCGTCCCTATCGCGGCGTCCCTGTAGGCCGCGGCGGCCAGACGGGCCAGCCAATCCCCGTGAACCATGGCATCCGCGTTCAGCAGAACCACGTCACGGTCGGGGTGCAAGGCCATGCCCCGGTTGACCGTGCGCACAAAGCCCAGGTTGCCGGGATTGCGCAACACCGTCGCCCAGCCCTCGGTCGCCACCTCGTCCACCAGCGCCGTCACGGCCGCGTCCGCCGGAGCATCGGCGATCAGGATGACTTCGACAGATGGTCCAACCTGCACCCCCGCCATACTGTCGCGTAGCGCCGCCAGACAGGCCCGCGTCACGGCGGCGTCGCCGTAAACGGGGACGATGATGTCCACCGGCCGCCTCAGCCCTGACACGGGCGCGCGAGGCCGGACCGCGTCTTCCCCAGGCAGCGCACCGCCCTGCCAATAGGCGGGCTCGCCGGTGGCGGGAAAAAGTGGCCGTACACCCTGCCCCACCGACACCGTCTGGGGCTCCGCCGGCCGCGCGCCCTCTTCCTCCGGCCGGAAGACCAGCCGGCGCATCTGCCCGTCCCGGTCCACCAGGTCAAGGGCGACTGGACGCGCCGGATGGGCGGCGTCCCAGGCCAGCACCGACCACTCGGCATCACCCTGCGGGGCGAAACCTGGCGTCGCCGAAGCGGATATGCGGGTGAAGCGCGCCAGGAGGCGGGGTGGCCGGGTCATGGCGGCCGGCAGGGGCATGCCCGGCACGGGCATGCCATTGACCGTGACCTGGACCTGGGCATTCCCTGCCAAGTCCGTTGGCACGGTAAAGGTGAAAAGGCACAACCCCGGATCCCGCTGATCGGGAACCAGGGTGGCCTGGTCCACCGTCAGGCCGTTCCAAATAAGTTCGGCCCGCACCCCGGGCGCCGCCGCGATGCCCTCGATCCGGCCGGCGCAGGTGTAGACCACGGCGGGCACAGCGCCCCCCGCCACCAGCCCACGCAGGGCGGCAAGGCAGGTGTCGTTGGTTTCGGCATTCCAGGAAAGCGCGGGGACGAGGCGATCCAGGGCAGCCGCCAGGGCCTCACGGGATCCCGATAGCGCCTGAAACAAACCAACCGCCGCCAAAGGGTGGGTGCCGTCCATCTCCAAGGCGTGGGTGAAGCACCCGGCAGCCTGATGAAGCTCACCTCTGCTCAGGGCGACGACCCCTTCGAGGATGACATCAAGCGCGATTTTTCCGCCCTGGACCAAACGGGCGGCGTAATGGGCGGCCTCTTCCAGCCGGCCGGCCCCCAAGGTGGCATGCACCAATCCCCGAAGTGCAGCCAGCCTGGTCTCTGGCTCGGCCAGCGCCACCCAACCCAAGGCTATGGCCGTGTCATAGTCCTTCCTGGCCGAAGCCGCTTCCATGTCCTGCAGCGTCCGACCTAGGACTGGAGTAGATAAGCCGGACATCACGCGGATCGCATCATCGCGGCAGGACCGCGACCTTCATCGCCATCAAAGGGTCCTGGGGTTGGCTGGAACGGCATAACACCCCTGCCTGCCCTTCAATGTCGCCGTGGCGCAGGAAACGAACGGCGTAATCCAGGCGGTGGGTCGCTGCCAACGGTCCCACCAGGCGGAAGCCAGCGCCCAACAGGGGCAGACCCCGACCCTGGGTCCCCGCCAAGGTGCCGGCCTTCACCCAGGTGCCGGCCTGGTCGATCGGGTTGGCAGCGCAGTATTCCAAGCTATCGGCCAGTTCGGGCGAACCGACGACGGTGAAGCCTTCGAGCCATAGCAGATGATCCCCGGCCGAGGCCCATTCGCCGCCGGCGAAGACCTTATCCCCCATGCGCTGGATGTGCGCGACCAGCCGTACGTCGATGGTGGCGGGAACCGTCTCATCCCCCAATCGCTGCACGCCGATGGAGATCTGAGAGGACAGCTGGCCGTTCAAACTCAAGGTGGTAAGCAGCAACGGCGCCGAATCCGCCGTAACCAGCACGGCCACGCCGTTCGACCCGCTGATCCAGGTCGAGGTGCTGAGACCATCGGGTGTCAGGAACTGCAGGGCCTTGCGTCCGGGTTCCGGCAGTGAAGAGAGCTGGACGCAGGGGAAGGTCACGCCCTTGATCTGCTGCCGTCCTTCGGCGCTGAGGCGGGTGGTAATGTAATAGGTGCCTTCCGGCAGGGCCATGACCTTGGGCGTCGCACGCACCGGATCGGCACTGGAAGCGGGAGTCGTCACCGCCGTCGTGTCGGCCGGCGCCAAGATATTAGGCTGCATGGGTCTACCAATACAGAAGGGAGCGGAAGACCCGAACCCTGCCCTGGAATAAATCCGAATGCAAGAAGACCGTGGTGCAGAAACGACTATGGCGGGCACTAGGCCCGCCATAGCGTAACTCATGTATAGGCGACTGCATCAGCCCTTGCTGGTGAACCAGCTGACGTTCACACCCGTAGCGCCCTGAACGGTCACGGTGCTGCCGTCCGGCAGGGTCAGAATGGTGTTGCCGTTGCTGACCGTGGCGTTGCTGATCAGCGAAGCGAGGTCCAGCGACTTGCCACCATAATTGGTGCTGGTGAAGCCCAGCACATCCTTCGTCGCGTCGAAGCCGGCGACCGTGTCGTTGCCGTCGCCCGGGCTGAAGATGAAGGTGTCCTTGCCGGCGCCACCGACCAGGCTGTCGTTGCCCGACTCGCCAATGATGTAGGCTCCGCCGCTACCGGCAACGATGGTGTCGTTACCGGCGCCACCACCCAGCGTATCAAAACCCGAGCCGCCGACCAGGGAGTCATTGCCGGCGCCACCGTTGATGATGTCGTTGCCGACGCTGGAGCTGATGACGTCGTTGGTGGAGGAACCGATGATGCTGTCGTTGCCGGTGCCGGCGATGACGGTGTTCACGCCACCCGAGCCAGTGCCCGAGCCACCGCTCAACACCAGGAAGTTGTTGCCCGAGTCACCGACGACGACCTTGCCGCCACTGCTGGCGTCCAGGAACAGGGCGGTGGTGTTACCGGCGGCCGTGCCGGTCAGCACGACGGACGTGAGGGAGGGGTCAGCAATGACGTTGGTGACGACGCTGCTGCCGGCGGAGGTGCCCGCAGCCGTCTGGGACAGGTCAACAGCCGCCAGCGTCGGGTTGCCGCTGGAGCCGGAAACGACGACGCTGCTGACCGAGCTGACGGTCGTGGTGCCGAACGTGATGGTCGAGGACAGGGTCTGGGTGGGGGTGTTGGACGACGTCGGCGCCACGGAAGCAATGCTCAGCGTGCCGCTGCTGTTCGCCAGGATACCGGACAGGGCCGTCGTGATCTTGTCCTGATCCGCCTGCGAGACGGTTGGTGCCGTCGAGAAGCTAACCGTACCGTTACCACCGGAAAGAGTCGGCATAATTCAATACCCCCGCTAAAACGTCGCTTTTGGCTATGGAGCCGCAGCCCGCTGCGGCACTGACGCGTCAGTTAAAACCCCTTGGCGAATTTATTAACGCGTTCCGCCAGTCCCGCGTGGAAGTAGGTATAATTCACGTCGGTTCTGCTGCACAAGACGGATTCAAGAAGATTATCGCCTTAATTTTAGATGTAAGCCGCCTAGGCACATCCGCCAAAGAAAAGCGACCAACAAGCAGGGCGGGATTTTAACCCATTAGACCTATTACCTTCGGCGAGCCGGCTGACTTGGCTGCCTTGCCGAGGGGAGAAATGACCCGATCGCCGTTCGCGGGTGCAGCGATTCGCGCACCAAACCAACAGTCGCTTCCGCAAAGGTTAACCGTGTTCAACCAGTCAACCCTGCGATTATAAAGTGGAGATTAAAAGATTGACGCCCAGCCTGGGCCCATGGCTTTTTTCGCTCCAAGCGTCCTTGGCCTGGGCCAGGACACGATGTATTTGCGCAGATATTCAACGCACTGGCGATCATATTTGGGGGTCCACCAGCCGATGAACGGTGCTGAAAGCAAGCCCCTGGCCCACGTTGGCGAAGTACCGTTGGTGGTGGACATCGATGGCACTCTTATTCGCACTGATCTTCTGATTGAGAATTTCTTTACCATGCTGGCCGCCAAACCGTGGGTGGCTTTGGGCATCTGGCGTTTGCCGCTGCGCAGCAAAGCGTGGCTGAAGGATTATCTGGCTGCCAACTCCGACCTCGATGTCACGACACTACCTCTTAATCAGCCTGTCGTTGATTTTCTTCTTCAGGAAAAAGCAAAAGGTCGTCATATTTACTTGGCCTCCGCCTCCAACCAACGGCTGGTCGAGGCTCTGGCGCGACATCTCGGTTTCATCGATGGTTCCTTCGGGTCGAATGAGGCCGTCAACCTATCGGGCAAGGCCAAGGCCGACGTGTTGTGCCGCGCGTTCGGAGAACGGGGCTTCGACTATATAGGCAACGATCGGGTGGATTTCGCGGTGTGGCGTCGCTGCCGCGTGGCCATCGCGACCAACGCGACAGCCCGCCTGGTACGGCAGCTGAAAGCGGAACGTCAGGATGCCGTTGAGTTGGCGGTGCCCAAGGCTGGAATCAAGGTTTATCTGAAAGCCATTCGCGTGCATCAATGGCTGAAGAACCTCCTGGTGTTCGTGCCGCTGCTGGCCAGCCATGACCTGACCGGCCACACCATCGCCAACAGCCTCTTAGCGGCCCTGGCTTTCAGTCTGGCGGCTTCCAGCGCCTATCTGCTGAACGATTTGCTGGACCTGCCCAATGACCGGGTCCATCCCAGCAAACGCCACCGGCCCCTGGCCAGCGGTCGCCTGCCCCTGATCCAGGGAGCTGTTCTGGCGCCCCTGCTGCTGGGCGTTTCCACCCTATGCGGCGGCGTGGTGTCGGCCGATTTCCTCGCTGTCCTGGCCGCCTATTACATCATCACCCTGGCCTACTCGCTGCATCTCAAGCGCCACATGCTGATCGATGTGCTGACGCTGGCAGGGCTCTATACGATGCGCATTCTGGCGGGCAGCGCCGCCATCGACCGGCCGTCGTCCGCCTGGCTGCTGGGCTTTTCCGTGTTCGTCTTCCTCTGCCTGGCCTTGATCAAACGCTACATCGAACTGGTCGGCAGCCTGAAGGCGAACAAGGGCAACCCCAAAGGTCGCGGCTACCGGTTGGAGGATCTCAGCATCCTGTCGGGCTTGGCCAGCGCCAGCGGCTATTGTTCCGTCCTGGTCCTGGCACTGTATTTCAACAGCCCCGAGGTCCACGTCCTTTACCGCAATCCATCGCTGCTGTGGCTGGCCTGCGCGCCCCTCTTATACTGGATCAGCCGCCTGCTGCTGCTGGCCCATCGTGGCGAGTTGCATGACGACCCCGTCGTCTTCGCCGCCACCGACCGCACCAGCCTGATCACCGGCGCCGTTATGGTGGCCATCGTCCTGGCGGCGATCTGACCCATGCGCCAGCCGATCAAGTCCTGGGGAAATCTGGCGAGCGTCGACCATGAAGTGGCGACGCCCGCCTTCCGCGAAGATGCCGCCCCCTTGCTATCGACCCTGGTGGAGAAAACCGGCAGTGTGCTGGCCCACGGCCTGGGCCGCTCCTATGGCGACAGCCCGCTGAACGGCGGCGGCGGCCTGCTGATCACCCGCCGTATGGATCGCTGCCACGCCTTCGACATCGCCACCGGCGTGTTGCGGGCGGACGCGGGCCTGAGCCTGGCCGATCTGCATGTCATCACCGTGCCGCGCGGCTGGTTCGTGGCCGTCACCCCCGGCACAAAGTTCGTCACCCTGGGCGGCGCCGTGGCCAACGACGTACACGGCAAGAACCACCACGTGGCCGGCAGCTTCGGCCATCACGTCCGTGCCCTGGGCCTACGCCGGTCCGATGGGACTCTGGTTGATTGCGCGCCCGACCGCAACGCCGATCTGTTCCACGCCACGATCGGCGGCTTGGGCCTGACCGGCCTGATCGAATGGGTGGAAATCCAGCTGCAAGCCATCGCCTCGTCCGACATGGAGGTGGAGAACATCCGCTTCGACCATGTCGACCGCTTTTTCGACTTGGCGGCAGAAAGCCTGGACTGGCCTTACAGCGTGGCCTGGGTCGATTGCCTGAGCCAGGGCGCCAGCTTAGGGCGGGGCATCTTCTCCCGCGGGCGCCACGCGCCGGATGGCCCGCGCCTGGCCCAGCCGGCAGGCGCCAAGCTCGCGGTGCCCCTGACCCCGCCCATCAGCCTGATCAACGGCCTGAGCCTGCGCGCGTTCAACGCCGCCTATTATAATAGGCCCAGCGCCACTTTCGCCGGCCGCTGCCACTTCGACGGCTTCTTCTATCCCCTGGACGGCGTGCACCACTGGAACCGCGTGTACGGTCCCAGCGGGTTCTACCAGTACCAATGCGTCGTGCCGCCCGCCGTGGCGCGGGAGGCCGTGACGGATCTGCTGGCCCGAATCGCGGCCTCGGGCACTGGATCGTGCCTGGTGGTGCTGAAGAACTTCGGCGACGTCGCGCCCGCCGGCCTCCTGTCCTTTCCCATGGCCGGTACCACCCTGGCGCTGGACTTCCCCAACCAGGGTCAGCGCACCCTGGCCCTGATGGCGGATCTGGACCGCACGGTGGCGGCCGCCGGCGGCCGGCTCTATCCCGCCAAGGACGCCCGCATGCCGGCGGACCTGTTCGCGGCGGGCTATCCCGCTGTGGCGGATTTCAAGCGGCACATTGACCCGGCCTTCATGTCCGACTTCTGGCGGCGCATGGAACAGGCCCCCACGAAGAGCAAGCAGGCGTGACCGAAATGACCGGACAGACCGTGGTGATCCTGGGGGCGACCTCCGCCGTCGCGGAGCGTTACGCCCGCCTGCATGCGGCGCGCGGCGCGCGCCTGGTGCTGGCTGGCCGCGACAGCCGGCGGCTTGGCAGCATCGCGACCGACCTGATGGCACGCGGTGCCGCCGGTGCCGAGGTGGCCGTGATGGATCTAGCGGCCCCGGCGGCGGGCTTCGACGCGGCCTGGGCCGACATGGCCGCCAAGCTGGGCGGCCGTGTGGACACGGCGCTGCTGGCCTACGGCATCCTGGGCGACCAAAAGGCAGCCGAGGCCGACACCGCCGAAATGGCCCGCCAGTTGACCACCAACATGACCAGCGCCTGCGCCTGGCTGACCGTCGCCGCCAATCATCTCGAGCGACAGGGCCAAGGCACGCTGATCGCCATAGCTTCCGTCGCCGGGGATCGTGGACGTCAGTCGAATTACGTCTATGGCGCCGCCAAGGGCGGCTTGGCCCTGTTCGCGCAGGGCATGGCCCACCGCTTCGCCGGCACGAAGGTGAAGGTGCTGACGGTGAAGCCAGGCTTCATCGACACGCCCATGACCGATGGCTTGGCCAAGGGCGGACCACTGTGGGCCACGCCGGAAAAGGTGGCGGCCGACATCGACAGGGCGGCGGCCAAGGGCGCCACCACCCTCTACACCCCCTGGTTCTGGATGGGCATCATGATGATCATCCGCAACCTGCCGGGCGCCATCTTCAATCGTATGAAAATCTAATGGCGGACGAAAATCTGATGCCCAACCGCACCGACAAGTCCACGGGCAAGCCCACGGGTAAGATCGTCATCACCGGTGCCGCCGGCCTGGTGGGCCAGAACCTGGTGGTCCGCCTGAAGGATGCCGGCTACACCAACATCGTCTGCATCGACAAGCATCCGGCGAATACCCCGGCGCTGGCCCGCATGCACCCGGACCTCACCGTCATCCAGGCCGATCTGGCGCGGGACGATGGCTGGCAGGACAGCTTGGAAGGTGCCGCCGCCGTGATCCAGATGCACGCCCAAATCGGTGGGCTGGACTGGGCTGAGTTCGTGGACAACAACATCACGGCGACGGAGCGGGTGCTGGCCGCCATGCAAGCCGCCGACGTGCCCTATCTGGTTCACGCCAGTTCCTCCGTCGTGAATTCCATGGCGGTGGACTTCTACACCGAGAGCAAGAAGGCCCAGGAAAAGCTGGTGGATGCCTGCCCCATCCCCCATGTCACCCTGCGTCCCACACTGATGTTCGGCTGGTTCGACCGCAAGCATCTGGGATGGCTCGCCCGCTTCATGCAAAGGGTGCCGGTCTTCCCCATTCCCGGATCCGGCCGCTATATCCGCCAGCCGCTGTATGTGGGGGATTTCAGCGCCATCATCATCGCCTGTCTGGAAGGCCGCCGCATGGGCACCTACGACATCTCGGGCCAGCAAAAGATCACCTACATCGAGCTGATCCGCGCCCTGCGCAAGGCGGTGGGCGCCAAGACGCCCTTGCTGCGCATTCCTTACGGCCTCTTCCACGCGCTGCTAACGGTCTACGCCCTGGTCGATCGCAACCCGCCCTTCACCACCAAGCAGCTGAAGGCCTTGGTGACGCCCGACGAATTCATCGTTATCGACTGGCCCGGCATCTTCGGCGTGCGCTCCACGCCCCTGGACGAGGCGCTGTCCGTCACCTTCAACGACCCGCGCTACGCCGGCGTCGTTCTCGACTTCTGATTTTCGAAGGGTTTCCTCGCAATGGCTAAACTTGCCGTCATCGGTGCTGGCGCCATGGGCCTGGCCGCCGCCCACTATGCCCTGAAGGCCGGCCATGACGTGGCGGTCTATGAAGTGGATACTCAGCCCGGAGGCATGGCGGCGCACTTCGACTTCGGCGGCCTCAGCATCGAGCGCTATTACCACTTCATCTGCAAATCGGACCAGCCAACCTTCGACCTGCTGGCGGAGCTGGGGATCGCCGGCACGCTGAAATGGCGCACTACGTCGATGGGCTATTTCATCGACGGCAAGCATTACCGCTGGGGAGATCCGCTGGCCCTGCTGTCCTTCCCCCTGCTGGGCCCCATCGACAAACTGCGTCTGGGCCTGCAGATGTTCCTGACCACCAAGGCCCGCGACTTCCAGTCCATCGAGCATCTGGATGCCGCCACCTGGTTCAAGCGCGGCGCGGGCGAGAAGCCATTCAACGTGCTGTGGAAGCGGTTGCTGGACCTGAAGTTCTTCGAATACGCCGATAACGTCTCGGCCAGCTGGATCGCCACCCGCATCCGCCGCATCGGCAATTCCCGCCAGTCCCTGATGAAGGAACAGCTGGGTTATCTGGAAGGCGGGTCGGAGACCCTGGTCCAGGCCCTCGCCGCCGACATCACGCGGCGCAGCGGCAGCCTGCACCTGGGCACCAAGGTGGAGGAGATCGTGTCCGAGGACGGCCGCGTGACGGGCGTACGCACCGCCCAGGGCTTCTTCCCCGCCGACGCCGTCATCTGCACCACCCCCACGCCCTACGTGGCGGGCCTCGTTCCAGCCTTCACCCAGTCCACCAAGGACAAGTATGACGCCATCAAGAACATCGGCGTGGTCTGCGTCATGCTGAAGCTGAAGCGGCCGGTCACCCGGCATTTCTGGCTGAACGTGAACGACCCGACGATGGAAATCCCCGGCATCATCGAGTTCTCCAACCTGCGGCCCCTGCCCGACACGGTGGTCTATATTCCGTATTACATGCCGCACAGCCACCCCAAGTGGGGCTGGACGGATGCCAATTTCGTGGCGGAGACGATGGCCTGCGTGCGTCGCCTGAACCCAGCCCTGACCGACGCCGACCTGATCGACACCCACGTCGGCCGCCTGCGCTACGCTCAGCCGGTATGCGAGCCCGATTTCCTGGACAAGCTGCCGCCGGTGAAAACCGAGATCGCCGGGCTGCAGGTGGCCGACACCTGCTACTACTACCCCGAGGACCGGGGCATCGCCGAAAGCATCCGTTTCGCCAAGGGCATGGTCGACGCGTTGTGATGGACAAGACCATGACCAAGCCCCAGTCGCCGCTGGATCGTCTGCTGGCCAGCGAGTTCGCCCGCTTCCTGCTGGTGGGCGGATTCTCCGCCGGCGTGAACGTGGTGGCGCGCTACCTGCTGAACCGCGTCATGCCGTTCGAGGCCGCCGTGCTGGTGGCCTATCTGTTCGGCATGGTCACGGCCTACCTGCTGTCTCGCCGCTTCGTATTCGAGGCGTCAGGCCGCAAGGCCCACGAGGAATTCATCCGCTTCTGCATGGTCAACGCCGTGGCGGCAGCACAGGTATGGCTGGTCAGCGAAGGCCTGGCGCGCCTCGCCTTTCCCGCCATCGGCCTGACCTGGCACGCCGAGGACATCGCTCATGTCATCGGCGTGCTGTCACCCGTGGTGACCAGTTATTTCGGCCACCGGCACTTCTCGTTCCGCAAGTAGAGCCGTGAGCCCGTGCCGGCCCGCAACCCCTACGGCGTCGGGTTGTCGGACACGACCTCGTGCAACCCACCCACGGCGGACCACTCACCCCAGCCAGTACCTTGGTCCCGGAATTCCAGGACCACCGCCTTGCCCACCGCCGCCTCGGGCAACTGGATTTCGAGGCCGGTCCAGGTGAGTGACGTAAACAACGGATAGCGTCGCAGTTCGATGCCCGTCTCCGCGTCCAGCAGCACGGCGACTTGGTTCTCCGCGTGCGGGCCGGTGACCATGGGAAACGCGATGCGCGAGTGGGTGGCCGTGAAAGGGCCGACCCTCATTTCACCGACATTGCCATCGGTGCCACTCCATGAACCGTAAACAACTTCATCCAAGGACAGGGACCCGGCAGCGGCGTTCTGCCCGTCTTGTGACCAACCACCAGACAGGGCCGGCGCCGAGGAGACGGAAATGGCGGCGCCCAGAGACGATAGAGGCACAAGGTGGGAGTCGTCCGATGGAGTGATCTTCTCCCCAACCACACAGGCACGATGGCCCGGCAACAGCGCATAGGCCCGGACCAGCGTCGCCGGAGCCGCCTTCAGGAAGCCGGTCCATCCCACCGCACCGCTTCGTACGGCCGGTATGGCCAGACGCACATCCGGGCGCGGCCATCCACCACCGGCATAGCCGACGACCATACCCGCCGCATCGGTGAAAAGCAGGCGCGCCACAGCCTTCCCCCTCGCCTGATCCCACGCCCAACCTGTCGCCGCCAAGCTTAGCTCCCCGCCGCTCGAAGAGAGCAATGCGGTGAGATCGAAGGCGCCAATGCACCGATTGGCCAATGTGACAGCCAGCCAATCCGGCTTTTGCCCCAGCAGGCGGTTGTCGGGGTCGGCGAAGACCGACAGATGGTGATTCCGCATGAAGGGCACATGCTGGACAATGACTTCCGCCACCGGGAACACGCTTTGGTATGTGGAGACGTCACGGACGTCACTAAGAATGGCGTCGCGTGCCTTCGCGGTGGTCAGTGCCTGAGCGTTTCCTTCCTGCCACCCCCGCAGATGACCTTTTACAGCGCACAGCGTCAGGCCTGCGACGACCACCGCACCGGCAAGGGCCAAGCCCAGCCCAAGACCATCCCGCAGCCGTCGCAAGGGCGCCCAATAACAGATATGTGCCACCCAGAAGACCGAAACCGGGGTTACATAGCGACCGGAAAAGGCTTGTTCCATGCCAAAAGTAATGCGGCCCAGCGCGGTCAGCATGGCTGTGCCCAGGACGAACAGCATCAGGGCCAACAGGGCGACACGGGCCGGCGGCTCGTCCCAAGTCCGCAGCGAACGCGCCAGGGCCGCCAGGGTCAGCAACAGGCCGATCGCGCCCAGCAGAATGGCGGCCCGGCTGCGCAGCGGTTCCGCTATCCCCAGGCAGGTCACCAGATTACCCAAGTACCCGCTGAGGTAGCCAAGATAGTCGAGAGGATGCGTCAGGGAATAAAGGTAGGGTGAATGCCCCTGCACCGGATGGAAGTTGAGGAAATAGCTGACCGCCAGAAGCAGGGCCCATCCCAAGGTCGCAAGCACTATCGCGCGTCCCGCCCGCAGCGCCAGTGCCATGGGAATAAGAAGGAAGGCGGCCAGAATGCCGTTTGACAGGGTATAGGTATCGACCAGGACCAGGACGTAAGCCAAGCAGCGCGGGCCCATCGCCGCCACGCCCCGGCGCGCCCGCTCGATGGAAACGGCGAACGCCAGAAAGGCGCCGGCGGCGGCGGCCACCGCACCGAAGAATTGGACCTGGAAGCCCCACAGGAAGTTTTCGCGCTGCGACAGCGAGAACAAGATGGCGGTGCCGATGGCCGCAAAACCTAGATAAATGCCCCGGTCTTTCTCCAGCTTTCGGTAGAGCGCCAAAATCGAGAACAGCGTGCCCGCCGCGATCAGTACGTTGAACGTCAGGTCAACCGTGTTCGTGTTATTCGCGACGAGGTAGTCCAGGAAGAAAATCAGCCGCGGGAAAAATATGCGATGCTCATTGTGCTGGTCGAATAAATCGGCGAATCGCAAGCTGCCTTCAGCCAGCCGGCGCGTATAATCAAAGTCTGTCCACTGGTCCGAAAGAAGCATAGAGCTGCCGAAACGCACCAATGCGAGAATCGTTGTCGAAACGACTGCGGCAGCGATAACCAGAACGGATACAATAATAAAAAGCCTGAAAATAGACCCGACACTCATCGTTCCAGCGGAATATTTCCTGCGCAGGCCGCCCATTCCAACTGACATATTTGATCCCGCCCGGTCCAAAATAGTTTAACGCGGCCAAGTTATCCGACACGCCGTCCCAAAGTTCAAGGCGTGGCGCGCCCCGATATCTGCCCACTCGATATCCGCCCACTGAGACTTCCCCTTCTCCCCGTACCATCGTTGGGCTCGCGTAGCCAGGGCCTGCAGCCCCAGGGGTAGCAACCGACAGGCATGGCGCTGTCGACGGTCATGGGAAGGGCCTTTCCTTACACCTTGGGGGCTCACCCTTACCGTTGGGGGGAATAAGGGACTCGGGTGTGCGTCTATGTCCTTACCGGCCGGGGGCGAGTCGCGACATGACCAGGATTTCCAGAATACCTCGATGCCCCGGACGCGTTTCCTTACCGGCTGGGGGGGCCCGACTCCCTGCGTTTGTGACCGTTGTGAACCGCATCCTTACCGCTCGGGGGAGATTTCTGACTGGGAGGCGCCCCATTCCCCCGATATGGGTCCTGTGTGGCGCTCCTATGAACGATTCCAGATGGTTAAGGAGCTAGGCCGCACCGTTTCCAGATAAATTCCGCCCCCCAGGGAGTAAGGATGGCTCTCCCACTCCCCCAGCCGGTAAGGATGACGGAGGCTCTCCCCCACGTGGTAAGGATTGCCGGCTGGGTAGGAACGAATGCTGCGCCCTACCCATATTCGCACGAGGCGATTCGGGAAACGGTGACAGCGCATCCTTACATCGCGAGTCGTCACCGCAGCGGCTTTTGGTGATCGGGTAAGACCTGATTGGCCTTTTTGTCCCCCGAAAATGATCCCTTTTAAAGGGTGTTCCCTTTCAAAAAGGATTCTAGGCGGCGCAAACCCTGACAAACCCTGGGGTTTTGCGGCCTTATGCTTACCAGTCGGGGGCAACATCCCTACCGGTGGGGGCGAGTCGCCTGCCGCCCCAGGGCGTAAGGGCACCACGTTGCCCCGCCCCCAAGCGGTAAGGAGTTGGCGAGTCAGGGCTTTCCACCCTTTCCTTACTTGCGGCCCATGTAAGGAAGCCCCTAAAGTGCCGCCATTCGTTCACGGGATGATGGCATGGCGCGCAAAAGCGATAAACCGGTCTTGAGGCCGTCGGTTTCAATGCCGGCGGGGCCTGCGGCTGACCGCTTGGTGTCGCCCGCAACGGTCGCGACCAGGGACGCCCTCATGCCCTATCGGCCACAGGACGTGGCGGGACCGGGCATCGTCATCGACATGGACGGCGGCATGGACACCTCCGTCCCGGCGCTGGCGGAGGAGAATGCGCTGGGCCTGACGGCCAAGGTGGCGGCGGCGACATTCGAGCGGGATGGCTATAAGCACCTGATCAAGGCGGCGGAGGCCGTCTATTCCTATCCCGCCAACGGATCACGCCTGTCCCTGCCGGCGCAGAAGATGCTGAACTTCATGATCCACCTGGCCGGCAGCCAGAACTTCGCCAACAAGCTCTACCGCCTGCCCAAGAAGGTCGTGCGCGGCAATCACAAGGGCAATGAGCGCATCTTCGACGCGGTGAAGGAGATCTACGAGTCCAGCCTGGTGGTCATCGGCCCCTTCCGCGGCCGCCGGTCCCGTGCCGAGCTGCGCATCCTCAGCAGCTATGTCCGGCCGGAGGAGGAGATCGAGAGCGACAGCGCCGACATCCACTTCCAGTTCACCGATGCCTTTCTGGAACTGCAGCGCGCCTCCAAGCTGTGGGCGAGGTTGTCGGGTCCGGCCATGGTGAAGGTCACCAGCACCTACGCGCTGAAGCTCTATGAGATCGGCATGCAGCGCTACCAGATGGACTTTCCTTCCCTGGCACTGGACATCGACACGTTGCGTCGCCTGCTGAACGTGCCGGAGGGGGCGTACAAGGATTTCGGCATCCTGCGCACCCGCACCATCGACCGCGCCATCGCCGAGGTGAACCAGTTGGCGCCCTTCCGCGTGGAAATGCCCGAGGCCAAGATGGTGCGCCGGGGCCGCAAGGTGGAGGAGGTCACGCTGGACTTCTTCGCCAAGGACGAGGATGAGGTCGCCGACACCTTCCTGGAACGGGAACGGCACAGTGTGGGCCGCCGGGCGCGGCGCACCGGCAAGGTGGAGAAGCTGGAGCCGGCGGTGGTCGAGGCAACGCCCCTGCCCGACGCCGACGATGCCAACGCCCTGTGGGCCGCCGCCCGCCACGCCTTGCTGGCCAAGAACGTTCCTGCCCCGCTGCTGCGCGACCTGGAGGTGGAGCGCATCGAGGAGACGGCGCGGGGCGAACGCCGGCTGGTGTTGGTAGCGGGCCATCCCGCTACGGCACAGACGGCCCGCATGAACCACGAGCCCAGCATCCGCAGCGTCCTGGTCTCGCTGACCTCGGGGTCCATCACCGGGGTGGAGATCGTGGCACCCCCGCGCCGTAAGGATAGGGCTGCTGATCCCGCCCCCTCGGCGTAAGGGCCCCCTCGGCGTAAGGATGGCAACCGCGACGATGGTTGCGACGTCGCAACCCGGCGCGTGATGTTGACGTAACACAACGGGACATGTTGACGTCGCCAATTCGGCGCCACTATTCTGCCGTCCAACATCTTGGGGCTTAAAACGGAAGGGACGGCCATGGATGGCGCCGCATTGCGGATCGCGCGGGAAGCGCGTGGTGAAACCCAACAGACCTTCGCCGACTGGCTGAACGCCAGCCTGGGCCGCAAGTACGATAAGGGCCGTATCAGCCGTTGGGAAACCGGCGGTGAGAAGATCCCCCAGGCGGTCATCGACCTGCTGACCCCCCGCCGCCGCGCCCGCCAGACGGCCACCATCATCGCCCTGTCCAATCAAAAGGGCGGCGTGGGCAAGACCAGCGCCTCGGTCAACATCTGCGCCGCCTTGGCGGCCTTGGGCCAGCGGGTGCTGTTGGTGGATGCCGACCCGCAGGCCAGTGCCACGGTGCACCTGGGCATCAGCCAGGCAGCCATGTCGGAAGCGGGCAAGACCACCTATCACGTCATGCTGAAGGACCAGGCGACGGGCCAGGCGGCCGTGCCGGTGTGCGACGGCCGTTTCCACCTGCTGCCCAGCACCATCCTGCTGTCGGCGGCGGAGACGGAGCTGATCGCCGAGCCCATGGGCACGCTGGTGCTGCGGGAACGGTTGGCCATGGTGCGCCGGGCCTATGACTACATCCTGATCGACTGCCCGCCCCACCTGGGCATGCTGACCCTCAACGCCCTGGCGGCGGCCGATGGCGTGCTGATTCCCGTACAGACGGAG
>NZ_CP022113.1 GCF_000730165.1 Nitrospirillum viridazoti CBAmc
CACCGGCTGGATCCACCGCCGCCTGCTGAAGATGAAGAACGTGCAGATGCTGGCCGGCGTGAATTACGAGCGCATCGACGATGCCGGCCTGTTCATCACCTTTGGCGAGAAGCGGGAAAACCCGACCGTGATCGAGGCCGACACCATCGTGCTGTGCACCGGACAGGAACCGCTGCGCGAGCTGCACGGACCGCTGACAGCAGCGGGCGTCGCGGTCCACCTGATCGGCGGCGCCGACGTGGCGGCTGAGCTGGACGCCAAGCGGGCGATCAACCAGGGCAGCCGCTTGGCCGCCACCCTCTGACGGAGACCATCATGACCGACCTGCCGCTGCATCCCGCCGTCGCCGCCAGCCTGGAGAAGTGGCACGACGGCGTCGCCCGCCGCGACCTGTCCTTCCTGCCCGCCATCGTGCATCCGGAGGCGGTGTTCCGTTCCCCCATGGCATTCACGCCCTATGGCCCGGCGCAGGCCTTGGTGCTCATCCTGGGCACCGTCATCCAGGTGTTTCAGGACTTCGCCTATCACCGTCAGTTCGTCGACGCCGACGGCCTGAACGTGGTGCTGGAGTTCAGCGCCAAGGTGGGCGAGCGCGCGTTGAAGGGCATCGACATGATCCGCTTCGACGCGCAGGGTCGCATCGTGGAGTTCGAGGTGATGGTCCGCCCCATGAGCGGCCTGCAGGCCCTGGGCGAGGAAATGGGCCGCCGCCTGGCCCATGCCCTGCCCGCGCATAAGCAGCGGGCCTGACCAACAAATATACCAGCGGCATGAGCAAGTGTAGGACGCTCCCTATTTACGAAAATGGGGGTCCGCCGCGGATTTGCGCGGACCGGAGTGGACTGCGAAACGAGGGAGCGGAAAGCCATGACAAACACGGCCCCCCAGAGGATCATCCTGGACATCCAGGGCGCCATCGCCCACGTCCGCCTGGCGCGGCCGGAGAAGCTGAACGGCATGGACTTCCCTATGCTGCGCGCCTTGGTACGCGCCGCCGGGGAGATACGCCGCCACCGCCAGGTGCGCGCCGTCATCCTGAGCGGTGAGGGTGCGGCCTTCAGCGCCGGCCTGGACTTCGCCGCCGTGACCCGGAAGCCGTGGGAGGTGGTGAAGGCCTTCGTCACCCTGGGCCGCAGCACCAACCTGTTCCAGCGCGCCTGCTGGTGCTGGCGCGAGCTGCCGGTGCCCGTCATCGCCGTGCTGCATGGCCGCTGTTATGGCGGCGCCCTGCAGGTGGCGTTGGCCGCCGACTTCCGCATCGCCACGCCCGACTGCGAGCTATCGGTGATGGAGGGCAAGTGGGGCCTGATCCCGGACATGAGCGGCAGCGTATCTTTACGCGAGCTGGTGCCCATCGACGTGGCCAAGCGTCTGACCATGACGGCCCAGGTGATCAGCGGAACGGAGGCCAAGGCCCTGAACCTGGTGACCGAGGTGGCGGACGACCCCATGGCGGCGGCGGAAGCGTTGGCGGCCGAGCTGTGCGCCCGCTCCCCCGACGCGGTGGCCGGCGCCAAGGCCCTGTTCCAGCGCGCCTGGAGCGCCAGCATCCGGGGCGCCTTCGCGGCCGAGCGCCGCATCCAGTTCCAGATCATGCGCGGTCCCAACTGGCGCATCGCGCTCAGCGCCGGCCTGAAGAAGGAAGCGCCGCAGTTCCGTGAACGGAGCTTCAGGCGCTGAACCTTACCAGCCGTTGAACCGGCCCCAACGCTGAAGATCACCACCATCCTTGGGCAGGACGGTATAGGCGTCGAACTGGGCGGCGGTGGCGCAGGCGTGGTTGGGCAGGATGCGCAGCTGGGTGCCGATGGGAAACAGGGCCTCCAGGTCGGTGCCAACCGCCCCGGTCCAGTGCAGCACGCCGTGTTCCTGGTTGGCATCGCGGAAGGCCAGGTCGGCAATGGGCGTGCCGTCGGCGGCGGCGACCAGGCCATAGCCGTAGTCCTTGGTCTGGCGCTGGGTCCCCCGGTCGCGGCTCATGGCCATCCAGCCGCCGTCGGTGATGACCCAGCCCGTGTCGGCGCGGTGGCCGATGACGGTGCACAACACCGACAGGGCGATGTCGTCCACGGTGCAGACCCCCACCCCGGCCATGACCAGGTCGAAGAAGACATAGACGCCGGCGCGCACCTCCGTCACACCCTCCAGATGCCGGGCGCTGAGGGCGGTGGGGGTGGAGCCGACGCTGACCACCGGACAGGCATGGCCGGCGGCGCGCAAGCGTTCGGCCGCACGCACGCAGCCCGCCCTCTCCTGCTCCGCCATGGCCGTCAGCGCCTCGGGCGTGTTGAGGCCGTAGGAGCTGCCGGCATGGGTCATGACACCGCTGAGGCGGGCACCGCCGCCGCCCTCGACCGTCAGGGCCGCCGCCACGTCCAGCAACGCCGGCGCCTCCGGATGGATGCCGGAGCGGTGACCATCGGTATCGACCTCGATCAGCACGGTGTGGACATGGCCGTTCTCCCGCCCATGGCGGGACAGGCGCTCCGCCGCCGCCACCGATTCCACCACCACGGTCAGGCGCACGCCGGCCTTGGCCAGGCGCAGGGCGTGGTCGAACTTGGGCGGCGCGATGGCCACGGCGTAGAGGATGTCGCCATAGCCGGCGGCGAAAAAGCACTCCGCCTCCTTCAAGGTGGACACGGTCAGGCCCCGGGCGCCGGCGGCCACCTGGCGCCGTGCCACCTCCAGGCACTTGGCCGTCTTCACATGGGGACGGAAGCGCACCCCCAGCGCGTCCATCCGTCCCTGCATGCGGGCGATATTGGCCGCCATCCGCCCCTCGTCCAGCAGCAGCACGGGCGTCTCCAGATCGGGGGGAAGGACGGGACGGGTCACCAGGACTCTCCTGCCGGCGGTCGAAAGCGGCCGAAGATAGCGCGCGGACGGCCCCGTCCCCAGAAGAAAAGCCCGGTTCGATCGGGTGAGCGAACCGGGCCTGAAGGTGGGTAGGAAGGAAGATGAAGCCCCGCGCGCCCCGGTCCGCCCGAATGGGAAGGGACGCGCGGACACCTGGAACCCGCGAGCCGGGCATCGGTTCCAGGGCGGTTCATAACGGTTCTAAGGCCCCGAATTCCTTGCCGGATCCGCCGGCCGCTGCAAGCCCGCTTAGCGATACGACGCGAAGCTGGGGTCGATGGGGGACAGCAGCAGCTGGTGGCGCTGTTCATAGGTCAGGGGATGGAAGATTTCCCCCAGCAGTTCCGCCCAGCGCAGGGGATAGGGCGAGGGTTGGCCGTTGGGCAGCAGCACGCCCGTCTGGTCCAGAGGATGGATGGCGGGATGGCGCCGCAGCGCTTCCAGCTTTTGATCCAACAGCGCCTCCGTCCGCGCCAGCCAGGCGGCGGTGAGCGCCGTGCCCTTCCTGAAGATGAAGGCGCAGAGACCGATCAGCTCCTGATGCGAGCGGCGCAGCAGATCCCCCAACTCCCCAGTGATGTGCGGAATGCCGTGGGCCAGCTCCTGGTAACCGAGGGCCAGCTTGTCCGATGCGGCCAGCTGGTCGAAGAACGGCCCCCACCGCTTGGAGGTGCTTTTGATGTCCGTGTAGCCACCGCCGTAGTGGTGCATCAGATAGCAGCGCAGATAGTCCGCCTTGTGGGTGGAGCTGAGATAGGGCCAGGCGGGGTGCAGGGGGAAGTCAGGCTTCACCCAATCCCCCACCGTCTCGCGCGTGATGAAGGCGACGCCGCAGCCGGTGTTGCGGAAGATGGTCCACAGCGCCCGCAAGCGGGCGTCCGACATGATCTCCGGCCCTGTCCACAGGCAGAAGACGATACGGCCGGCAAAGGCGTCCAGGTCGTGCGGCGTGGCGGTCCCGGGGGCGGTCATGATAAGGCGGCCGTTAGAGCATGGAAGGGGTGGCCGGGATGCCCAGGCCGTTCATCAGCGACACCCGCCGCTGCGCGATATCCGCATTGGGCGCGGGGTGGCGGCGGTAGACGTAGAGATAGTCGATGACGACGTTGTAGTCGTTGGCAGCGCGGCTGTCGCCCCGGCGGTCCGTCGTCGCGTCCTTCACCTCGAAGATACGCGAGGCCAGCACCGGCACGTGCACCGGCATCTGCCGGTTGATGACGGCCAGCATGAAATCCCAATCCTCATAGGCCCGCATGAATACGTCGAACTCCAGCCCCGCCAGCAGCGTGCGCGGAAAGGCGAAGCACGACATGTGGACCTGGTTCTTGATGTAAATCTCCAGCGTCAGGCGCCCGGCCACGTCCATGAAGCCTTCGTCCAGGAACTCCGGCCCGTCCGGCCCCCGCCGTTCGGTGACGACGCTGCTGTTGGCATAAACGGCCAGGCCCTGCTGCACCGCCGGCTGGGCCAGCAGAGCGGGGATGAAGTTGGCGTGCCAGGCGTCGTCGTCGTCCAGGAACAGGACATAGCGCCCGCGCGCCAGTGACAGGCCCAGGTTGCGGCTGGCCGAGGGGCCGGGGGCGCCGTTGCGGCGGATGTAGATGTCGTCCGCCGACAGCCATGCAGCGCAGGCGCGGTCCGTCTCCCCATCCGTGGCATCGGAAATGACAATCACCTCCACCACCGCCGGCTGCTGCTTGACGGATTCCAGGGCGCGACGCAGCAGGTGCGCCCGCTTGTGCGTGGGAATGATGACGGTGACGTCGGGTTGGGCGGCCATGGCGGTTTCGACGATCAGCGCTTGGCCGGCTTGCGGCCGGCGGCGGGCTTGTTGGCCGCGCCATGGATTCGTATCTCCTCCGCCAACCGCGCCGTCACCGCCGCCATGACCGGGCCCCATTCACCCGCCGCCGGCTGGCGGAACTGCGTCAGGTTGGGGTACCAGGGGCTGGTCTCCACCCCCGCCTCCAGCCAGCGCCAGCAGCTGTCGAAGCGGTTCAGCAGCCACACCGGCCGGCCCAGTGCGCCCGCCAGGTGGGCCACGGCGGAATCCACGCTGATCACCAGGTCCAGGCCTTGTACCAGGGCCGCGGTGTTGGCCATGTCGGCGAAATCCGCCGTCCAGTCGATCAGACCCAGGGCGGCGCCGTCCCCCCCCTTCTGCAGGGAGAAGAAGCTGGCCCCCGCCTGGTTCAGAAGGGGAGCCAGCAGGTCCGGCGCCACGGAGCGGCTGCTGTTGCGCGGGTGGTTGGGGTTGCCCGCCCAGCACAGGCCCACCCGCAGGCCCTGGTGCGCGGCCAGGCGCCGGGCAAACGCCGCCGCCTCATCCACGGGGGCGGCCAGGTAGGGCACCTCCGCCGGCACCGTCGCCAGCGTGGTGCGGAAGGCGCCCATCAGGTTGTGCAGAGGCAGGCGCAGGTCGAACCCGGCGGAAAGCTCGCCGATGGCCACCGCCTCATCCACCTCCGGCATGGCGGCCACCAGGCGCAGCAGCTCCGGCTGGCATTCCACGACGACGCGAGCGCCCAGGGCCTTCAGCGGCCGGGCGTAGCGCACGAACTGCAGCGTATCGCCCAGGCCGCTGTCGGCCGACAGCACGATGGTGCGTCCATCTTGGCGTATGGGCTGGCCGGCCGGATCCATGAACAGGCCGATCTGGCTTTCCGTGATACGGCCGTGCCAAATCCAGGCGATTCCCTCCGCCCCCTTGGCGAAGTCACCCTTCCGCAGGTGCTGGCGGCCGGTATAGATGTTGGCTTCGACATGCGACGGATTGATGCGCAGCGCGTTGGCCAGGTAGGCCAGCGCCTCATCCGTCCGCCCCAGATGCTCGGCGTACTTGCCAAGACGGCAGTAGACGTCGTCGAGGTTGCCCAGCAAGCCACCCTTTTCCTGCAGCAGGGCCACCGCGTCCTCATGGGCCTCCAGCGCGTCATAGGCCTGGGACAGCGCGTTGATGACCCGGGGGTCGTCGGGAGCTGCGGCCAGCGCCCGGCGCAGCATATCCCGCCCCTCTTCCGCCCGCTGGTTGGCCACCAACTGGTTGCCCAGGTTCAAGAGAGCATCGACGTAGGCGGGATCGATCTCAAGCGCGCGACGCAGCAGGCGCTCGGCCTCCGGGAAGGTGGCGATCAGGGCCAGGTTGTTCATGACCGCCAGGTTGTCTGGGTCGGCGGCCAGGATGGCGGTGTAGGCGGCGTGCGCCTCCCCCACGCGGCCCTGCTGATGCAGGCCGATGGCCTCGGCGAATTTGGTGCTGATTTCCTGCTGGCGCGCCACCTGGGCGAACCGCGCCGCACTGTCGTCGGCCGCGGCACCCAAGCCCCAGCCCTTGTTCCGCTTGCGCAACACGAACTCGATGGCCGATTCCGACGTGCCCTTCAGGGTTTGGTCGCGCAAGGGCGCGTCGTACCGGAAGCCGCTGTCCAGCTTCTCCAGCTTCAGCACCTCCACCTCTTCCTTGAACAGATCCAGCAACTGCACGACGCTGATCGACTTCGGCGACCAGCTCTGCGGCTTCAGGATGGTGAAGGTCCATTTGTGGTCCTGGTTGAAGATGGAGGGCCACACGCCCTGCTCATACATATCCTCGTCCGGAATGGTGATGATCAGATGGCCGCCGGGCTTGCAGATGCGGATCCAGTTGCCGAGCGACCGCACGGGGTCCACCAGCTTTTCCAGGCAATGGCTGGAATGGACGAAGTCGTAACTGTTGTCCGCCACCCCTTCCATCAACATGGCGTCACCATCGGGCACATCCCACGGCCGGGCGGACTTCATCAGCGGAAAATAGTCCCGGAGGTTGCCCAAGGGACTGGGGCCACAGCCGATGTCTATCCCATCGCCCACGATCCAGCGCCGGGCGAAGCGCCCGTCCGCGGCACGGCGCAGCATCTGCTTGGTCGTTTCATCCGCCATCACGCCACTCCGCATATCGGCCGCGTCCCGTCCCCGGACGCGTCGAGAAAATGACCAAACCGAGCCGCAGGCATCCTGTCACCGCGGGGTCAGCGCCAGATAACCATCATCGGCATAGTCGCGGACGATAGTGTGAGTGTGACGGAACTGGCGGAAGACGAAATCGATGTTTCGGTCGTAAAAGGCCAGCTTGTGCTCAGGCACTGGCACGGCACCGTCGGCGTAGGGGCCGTCCTCATAAGCGCGCAGGCCATTCACCAGGATCACGTCGCGGCTGCGTGGCCGCAACTGCCGCAACTGGGCCATCAGGCTTTCCAGCGGCGGGCGCAGGGCGTCGTTCCCACCGGGGCCATACTTGGCCTGGTGATAGGCGGGGCCGGGTTCGTGGCCATCCAGCCAGAACAGTATGGGAAGCTGCGCCGGGACCAAGGGCAGCACGGCCTTCAGCACATCCTCGCGGGTGGCGTACAGCAGCTGGGCCCGAGGCACCCCGGCCAGACGCGCGCGCGCCTGGTTCAGGGCCTCCGTCGCCGTTTCGGCGGAAAACAGCCGCTCAAATCCAAAGGACGCGGCATGCAGCACGTTGTCGCCCGTCCCTGTCAGGGTCTCCAGATAGACCTGGCACTGATAGGCGTCCAGCAGGCCCTTGAGATCGAAATGACGCAGTGTTCCCATGCGACCCACCGTTGGATATGCAGCCCCTAGACCGTCCGCGTCCCGGCCTCAGCCGGCCTTGCCAGGCGTGACCCGGATGGCCAGCAGCCGTTCTTCCAGTTCCTGGACGAAACGGTCGGTGTCGCCCAAGGTGCGCCGCCAAGCCTCGCCGCCCGCCAGCGCGTCGCGGAACGCCTTGTACTCCTTGGGCTTGTTGCCCAGCTTCACCGCCAGTTTCACATAGTCGTCTACGCTGGTGGTCACGCCCTGGGGCAGGCCCACGGTGCGGAGCAGGCTGCCCGCCATGCGCGAGGCGAAAGTCTTACCGGACAGGGTGACGATGGGCAGGCCCATGCGCAAGGCGTCGCTGGCCGTGGTGCCGGAGTTATAGGGATAGGTGTCCAGAAACACGTCGGCCAGTGGCAGGCGGGCCAGGTATTGCGCCGGGCTGGCCGGGCCGGCGAACAGCAAGCGGCCGGGATCGATGCCTCGGGCGCGCGCCCGCTCCTGCATGTTCTGCCGCGCCCAAGGCGTGCGGGCCAGCAGCCACAGCACGGAATTATCCACCCCACCGAGGATGCGCATCCAGGCGTCGAAGACCTCTTCCGTGATCTTGTAGGTGTTGGAGAAGCAGGTGTAGACGAACTTGTCCGCCGGCAAGCCCACGCTTTCCCGCGTGGGTGACGGATCCACCAGCGCCTTGCTGTCGTTCACCTGATAGCAGATGGGCATGTACAGAGGCTTGGGGTGGAAATCGCCGGCCAAGTCCTTCGGCACCACGAAATCGTCGACGATGGCGTAGTCCAGCTCAGGAATGGGCTGCGAACCGACGAAGCCCAGGTAGGTGATCTGGACGGGCGCCGGCTTGCGCCGGACGATGCCGGGGCGTGACCCATCGGTCAGGCCGTTGAGGTCGACCAGGATATCCAGCTCATGCTGGCGCATCAGCGCCGCCACTTGGTCGTCGCTCATTTCCACGACGCGGAACCATTGGTCGAAGGCGCCCAGGATGCGATGCCGCAGATAGCTGTTGTCGTCCAGGCCCATGTCATAGCCGTAGACCTCAAACTTGGCCCGATCGTGCTTCTCGATCAGTTCCACCATCAGCATGCTGACGGGGTGCAGGTTGTAGTCGGACGACAGGTAGCCGATGCGCACCTTCTCATGGGCGTAGCCCTGCGCCGGCGCCAGCCGCTCCGGTGCGCCGAAGCGGGAAATCCATTGTTCGACCCAGCGATTGACCACCGCGTTCTCGTCGAACAGCGACATCAGCGTCAGGCCGCCTGAGCTGGCGACCATGTCATCCTTGGTCAGGCCGGGAATGGGCAGGTAGACGGGCCAGGCGCACATCTTCAGGCGCAGATGCACCCAATGGCTGATGGCGTCGGACTGCTTGGGCACGGTCAGGAGGCTGCGGTACAGCTCCCGCTCCGCCTCCTCGAACCGGTTCAGCCGTTCCAGCAGGCGGCCCCGCTGGTTCAGCAGGGTGGTGCGCATGTCGTCGGGCTGGATGGATCGGCGCCAAATCTCCAGCGCCTCGTCATGCTTGCCCTGGCCCTCGGACATCAGGCCCAGGTTTATGGCGGCGATCAGGAAATCGGACTTCAGCGACAGGGCGGCGTTGTAGGCCGCACCGGCCGCAACCGTATCGCCCACGTTGGCCAGTTCCACACCCAGGTTGAAATAGGCCGCGTGCCGCAAGGTGGCGTCGGCCGGTACCTCATCCAGCCAAAGCTGGTACAGCGAGGCGGGTCGCATCCAGGGGGCGGCCTCCCGCGCCGCCTCGACCAAGCCCAGCAAGCCCGCGAAATCCAGGCGGCCCACCAGGTAACGAAACGCCGTTTCCTCGACCCCCGGCGGGATCTTCCAAGCTCTGGCGGTCAGGTATTCGATAAGGTCAGCGGATTGCAGCGGTGCCTGATGTGTAATGGAAGCAGCAGAGGCCACGGTCGACGTTCCATGAATAAAGCGCCTCAGGACTTCTTAGTCCCTGAAATATCAAATGGAATCATAACACGATATTCACGGTGGAGCGATCCGCAACTTTAGCCTGCTCGCTGCCCGGCGCCGCTGTTTCAGCCGGTGGCGGCGATGCCGGCGCGGCGGCCGCACTGTTGACCGGCGTCGCGGCGGCCTGGGCACCGCCATTCTGCGACCCCGATGCCTGGGCGACGGCCGTCTGGGTCTGCACGACCTTGGCATAGGCCGTGCTGCCCTGCAGCTGGCGCGAGGGCGACAGCCGGAAGGCGCCTTTCTCAGGCTTTTCGTTCTTCGTCGTCACGTTGTCACCAACCCGAACCACCGGCCGCTGATATCCCGGCATCGCCGGCGATGCCTGTGCCGCCATATTATACGCCGCCACGCCCGACAGCATACTCTGCTGAGAGATTCGGACGGCATCCGCCGGGGTGCTGCTCTGAGCGGTCCTGGACGGCTCCGCCGTAGCGCCCGCCTTGGCCAGGGCTTTCTGAAAGTCGGTATCGCCCCGGCTGGCGGGCGCGGCCTTGGTGAGGGCGGTCCTGCCGACCACCCCGCCTATTGGCCGCGATGACACCGGATCGTTACCCATGAACCCCAACCCCGCATGGGGCCCAACTGTCGGGACCCATGCCTTAACCACGAATCCGGGGCCCTGAAAAGCGCCGAGGATTGAGAGGATCAGCACCCCTCAATCCTCTGGCACCCGCCCCTGAACGGGCCGGAGATGCTGCCCCGCAGCCCCGGCCCGAACCATCACGCCACTCTTATCCTTACCCGGACAGACCCGTCAGCCAAGCGTTGACCTGATCGGTGCTGAACGCGTGGACCTGGGCCGAGGTGAACACGCTGGCCTGGGCCGTCGTCAGGTTCGACAGCTGGTCGGTGGTCAACCCAGGGATCTGATCCGTGGTCAGGCTCGTCACCTGGGTAGTCGTGAACTCCCGGATATCCGCCGTGGTCAGCGCGCTGATCTGGTCCGTCGTCAGCGACCGGACTTGGGCGCTGCTGAGGGCCGCGACTTGGGCGCTGCTCAAGGCTGACAGGTTGCTGGTCGTCAGGCCGGCCACTTGGGTGGTCGTCAGCGCCTGGACCTGCGCGGTGTTCAGCGCCTGGACATCCGTGGTGCTCAAGGCCCCCAGCTGATCGGTCGACAGCGCCTTTACCTGCGCGGTGTTCAGGCCAACCACCTGGCTGGTGCCCAGGGCCGAGAGCTGATCCGTGGTCAGGGCCTGGACCTGTGTCGTCGTCAGCCTGGTCACCTGGGCGCTGCTGAGGGCGTTCAGGTTATCCGTGCTGAGCGTCGACACCTGCGACGTGGTCAGGGCCGAGACCTGGGCCGTGGTCAGCGCCCGCACATCCGCTGTGCTGAGGCTGTTCAGCTGGTCGGAGGTCAGGGCCTGAACCAAGGCGCTGGTCAGGCTGGCCACCTGGGAGGTGCTGAGTGCCGTCACCGTGCTGGTGCTGAGCGTCGACACCTGCGCCGTCGTCAACTGGCCGATCTGGGCGGTTGTGAACTCCCGGACATCGGTGGTGGACAGCGCATTCAGCTGGGCGCTGGTCAGCGACTGGACCTGGGCGCTGGTCAGCGACTGGACTTGGTTGCTGGTCAGCGCCGACAGGTTGTCACTGCTGAGACCGGAGAGTTGGGCCGACGACAGCGCCTGGACCTGGGTGCTGCTCAGCTTCGTCACCGTCGCGGTGGACAAGGCGTTCAGCTGGTCGGAGTTCAGCGCCTTCACCTGGGCCGTCGACAGGCCAGTGATCTGCGCCGTCCCCAGCGCCGAGACCTGGTCGGTAGTCAGCGCGCCCACCTGGGCCGAGGTCAAACCGGCTTCCTGCGTCGTCGACAGCGCCGCCACGTTGGTGGTGCTGAGGGCCGACAGCTGCGCCGTTGTCAATTGGCCGATCTGGGTGCTGTTGAGCTCACGCAAGTCCGAGGTGGTCAGGTTGTTCAGCTGATCCGTGGTCAGGGCCTGGATCTGGCTGCTGGACAGCTTGGCTACCTGATTGCTGGACAGTGCGTTCAGGTTGTTGGTCGTCAGGCTGGACACCTGGCTGGTGGTCAGCGCGCCGACCTGCGCCGTCGTCAACGCCTGGGTATCCGCCGTGCTGAGCGAGGCCAGCTGGTCGGTCGACAGCTGCTGCACGTCCGCCGTCGTCAGATTGGCGACTTGGGCCGTCGTCAGGGCCCCCACGTTGGTGGTGCTCAGACTCGACACCTGGGCCGTCGTCAGCTGGCCGATCTGAGCCGTCGTCAGTTCCTGGACGTCCGCTGTGGTCAGGGCATTCAGCTGATCCGTGGTCAGCGACTGAACCTGGGCGCTGGTCAGCTTCGACACCTGGGCGCTGGTCAGCGCGTTCAGGTTGTCGCTGCTGAGGTTCGACACCTGGGCCGTCGTCAGCTGGCCGATCTGCGCCGTCGTGAACTCCCGGATGTCGGAGGTCGTCAGGCTGTTCAGCTGGCTGCTGGTCAGGGCCTGGACCAGTGTGCTGGTCAGGCTGGACACCTGGGCGCTGGTCAGGGCGCTCAGGTTGGTGCTGTTGAGGCCGGAAATCTGGGCCGTCGTCAGCTGGCTGACCTGCTGGGTCGTCAGCTTCTGCACCGTGTCGGTGGACAGGGCGTTCAGCTGATCCGTCGTCAGGGCCTTCACCTGGCTGGTCGACAGCCCGCTGATCTGAGCCGTGCCCAGCGCCGCCACCTGGTCGGTGGTCAGCGACTGAACCTGGGCGGTCGTCAGACCGGCTTCCTGCGAGGTCGTCAGCGCCGCCACGTTGGTGGTGCTGAGGGCCGACAGCTGGGCCGTCGTCAGCTGCCCGACCTGGGTGCTGGACAGTTCCCGGACGTCGGCGGTCGTCAGGCCATTCAGCTGATCCGTGGTCAGGGCCTGGATCTGGCTGCTGGACAGTTTGGCCACCTGGGCGCTGCTCAGCGCGTTCAGGTTGCTGGTCGTCAGGCCGGACACCTGGCTGGTCGTCAGCGCGCCGATCTGCGCCGTCGTCAGGGCCCGGGCATCCGCCGTGCTGAGCGAGGCCAGCTGGTCAGTCGACAGCTGCTGCACATCCGTCGTCGACAGGCTGGCGACCTGCGCCGTCGTCAGCGAGGAAACCACGTCAGTGCTGAGGTTCGACACCTGGGCCGTGGTCAGCTGCCCGATCTGGGCCGTCGTCAGTTCCTGGACGTCCGCCGAGGTCAGGCTGTTCAGCTGGCTGCTGGTCAGCGACTGGACCTGGGCGCTGGTGAGCTTCGACACCTGGGCGCTGGTCAGCGCGTTCAGGTTGTCGCTGCTGAGGTTGGACACCTGCGCCGTCGTCAGTTGGCTGACCTGAGCCGTCGTCAGTTCCTGCACGTCCGAAGTCGTCAGGCTGTTCAGCTGGCTGCTGGTCAGCGACTGGACCTGGGCGCTGCTCAGGCTGGACACCTGGCTGCTGGTCAGCGCGTTCAGGTTGTCGCTGGTCAGACCGGAGACCTGGGTCGTCGTCAGCGACTGGACCTGGGCCGTCGTCAGCTTCTGCACCGTGGCCGTGGACAGCGCGCCCAGCTGGTCGGTGGACAGGGCCTTCACCTGGCTGGTCGTCAGCGACTGAACCTGCGCCGTGCCCAGCGCCGACACCTGGCTGGTGGTCAGCGACTGAACCTGGGAGGTCGTCAGACCTGCCACCTGGCTGGAGCTGAGGGCGTTAAGCTGGTCGGTGCCCAGCGTCGAGAGCTGCGCCGTCGTCAGCTGCCCGATCTGGGCGCTGGACAGTTCCCGGACGTCGGCGGTCGTCAGGCCATTCAGCTGATCCGTGGTCAGGGCCTGGATCTGGCTGCTGGACAGCTTGGCCACCTGGGCGCTGCTCAGCGCGTTCAGGTTGCTGGTCGTCAGGCCGGACACCTGGCTGGTCGTCAACGCGCCGATCTGCGCCGTCGTCAGGGCACGGGCATCCGCCGTGCTGAGCGAGGCCAGCTGGTCGGTCGACAGCTGCTGCACATCCGTGGTCGACAGACTGGCGACCTGCGCCGTCGTCAGCGAGGAAACCACGTCCGTGCTCAGGTTCGACACCTGGGCCGTGGTCAGCTGCCCGATCTGGGCCGTCGTCAGTTCCTGCACATCCGCCGAGGTCAGGCTGTTCAGCTGGCTGCTGGTCAGCGACTGAACCTGGGTGCTGGTCAGCTTCGACACCTGGGCGCTGGTCAGCGCGTTCAGGTTATCGCTGCTGAGGTTGGACACCTGCGCCGTCGTCAGCTGGCTGACCTGTGCCGTCGTGAACTCCCGGATGTCGGAGGTCGTCAGGCTGTTCAGCTGGCTGCTGGTCAGGGCCTGGACCAGCGCGCTGGTCAGGCTGGACACCTGGGCGCTGTTCAGGGCGCTCAGGTTGGTGCTGTTGAGGCCGGAAATCTGGGCCGTGGTCAGCTGGCTGACCTGCTGGGTCGTCAGCTTCTGCACCGTGTCGGTGGACAGGGCGTTCAGCTGATCCGTCGTCAGGGCCTTCACCTGGCTGGTCGACAGGCTGGTCACCTGCGCGGTCGTCAGGGCCGCGGCCTGGTCGGTCGTCAGCGACTGAACCTGGGTCGTCGTCAGACCCGCCACCTGGCTGGAGCTGAGAGCCTGCAGGTTCGTGGTGCCCAGCGTCGAGAGCTGGGCCGTCGTCAGCTGCCCGATCTGGCTGCTGGACAGCTCGCGGACGTCGGCGGTCGTCAGGCCGTTCAGCTGATCCGTGGTCAAGGCCTGGATCTGGCTGCTGGACAGCTTGGCCACCTGAGCACTGCTCAGTGCGTTCAGGTTGCTGGTCGTCAGGCCGGACACCTGGCTGGTCGTCAGCGCGCCGATCTGCGCCGTCGTCAGGGCCCGGGCATCCGCCGTGCTGAGCGAGGCCAGCTGGTCAGTCGACAGCTGCTGCACATCCGTGGTCGACAGGCTGGCCACCTGCGCCGTCGTCAGCGAGGAAACCACGTCCGTGCTCAGGTTCGACACCTGGGCGGTGGTCAGCTGGCTGACCTGCGCCGTCGTCAGTTCCTGCACATCCGCCGAGGTCAGGCTGTTCAGCTGGCTGCTGGTCAGCGACTGGACCTGGGCGCTGCTCAGCTTCGACACCTGGGCGCTGCTCAGCGCGTTCAGGTTGTCGCTGCTGAGGTTGGAGACCTGCGCCGTCGTCAGCTGGCTGACCTGCGCCGTCGTCAGCTCACGGACGTCCGCGGTCGTCAGGCTGTTCAGCTGGGCCGTCGTCAGCGACTGAACCTGCGCGCTGGTCAGGCTGGACACCTGGCTGCTGGTCAGCGCGTTCAGGTTGTCGCTGGTCAGGCCGGAGACCTGGGTGGTCGTCAACTGGCTGACCTGCGCCGTCGTCAGCTTCTGCACCGTGTCGGTGGACAGGGCGCCCAGCTGATCGGTGGACAGTGCCTTCACCTGGCTGGTCGTCAGCGACTGAACCTGCGCCGTGCCCAGCGCCGACACCTGGCTGGTGGTCAGCGACTGAACCTGGGCCGTCGTCAGACCTGCCACCTGGCTGGAGCTGAGGGCGTTAAGCTGGTCGGTGCCCAGCGTCGATAGCTGCGCCGTCGACAGCTGCCCGATCTGGCTGCTGGACAGCTCGCGGACGTCGGCGGTCGTCAGGCCGTTCAGCTGATCCGTGGTCAAGGCCTGGATCTGGCTGCTGGACAGCTTGGCCACCTGAGCACTGCTCAGCGCGTTCAGGTTGCTGGTCGTCAGGCCGGACACCTGGCTGGTCGTCAACGCGCCGATCTGCGCCGTCGTCAGGGCCCGGGCATCCGCCGTGCTGAGCGAGGCCAGCTGGTCGGTCGACAGCTGCTGCACGTCCGTGGTCGACAGGCTGGCCACCTGCGCCGTCGTCAACGAGGAAACCACGTCCGTGCTCAGGTTCGACACCTGGGCCGTCGTCAGCTGCCCGATCTGGGCCGTCGTCAGTTCCTGCACATCCGCCGAGGTCAGGCTGTTCAGCTGGCTGCTGGTCAGCGATTGGACCTGGGTGCTGGTCAGCTTCGACACCTGGGCGCTGGTCAGCGCGTTCAGGTTATCGCTGCTGAGGTTCGACACCTGCGCCGTCGTCAGCTGGCTGACCTGCGCCGTCGTGAACTCCCGGATGTCGGACGTCGACAGGCTGTTCAGCTGCGTGGTGGTCAGCGACTGAACCTGGGCGCTGGACAGCGCGGCCACCTGGGTGGAATTCAGCGCGCTCAAATTGTCAGTGCTGAGCCCGGAAATCTGGGCCGTCGTCAGCGCCTGGACCTGCGTGGTCGTCAGCTTCTGCACCGTCGCCGTGGCGAGCGCGCCCAGCTGGTCGGTGGACAGAGCCTTCACCTGGCTGGTCGTCAGGCTGGTCACCTGCGCGGTCGTCAGGGCTGCGGCCTGGTCGGTCGTCAGCGACTGGACCTGGGTCGTCGTCAGACCCGCCACCTGGCTGGAGCTGAGAGCCTGCAGGTTCGTGGTGCCCAGCGCCGACAGCTGCGCCGTCGTCAGCTGCCCGATCTGGGCGCTGCTGAGTTCACCCACGTCGGCCGTGGTCAGGTTGTTCAGCTGATCCGTGGTCAAGGCCTGGATCTGGCTGCTGGACAGCTTGGCCACCTGAGCGCTGCTCAGCGCGTTCAGGTTGGTGCTGCTGAGGCCGGACACCTGGCTGGTGGTCAGCGCGCCGATCTGCGCCGTCGTCAGGGCCCGGGCATCCGCCGTGCTGAGCGAGGCCAGCTGGTCAGTCGACAGCTGCTGCACATCCGTCGTCGACAGGCTGGCGACCTGCGCCGTCGTCAACGAGGAGACCACGTCCGTGCTGAGGTTCGACACCTGGGCCGTGGTCAGCTGCCCGATCTGGGCCGTCGTCAGTTCCTGCACATCCGCCGAGGTCAGGCTGTTCAGCTGGCTGCTGGTCAGCGACTGGACCTGGGTGCTGGTCAGCTTCGACACCTGGGCGCTGGTCAGCGCGTTCAGGTTATCGCTGCTGAGGTTCGACACCTGCGCCGTCGTCAGCTGGCTGACCTGCGCCGTCGTGAACTCCCGGATGTCGGACGTCGACAGGCTGTTCAGCTGCGTGGTGGTCAGCGACTGAACCTGGGCGCTGGACAGCGCGGCCACCTGGGTGGAATTCAGCGCGCTCAAATTGTCAGTGCTGAGCCCGGAAATCTGGGCCGTCGTCAGCGCCTGGACCTGCGTGGTCGTCAGCTTCTGCACCGTCGCCGTGGCGAGCGCGCCCAGCTGGTCGGTGGACAGAGCCTTCACCTGGCTGGTCGTCAGGCTGGTCACCTGCGCGGTCGTCAGGGCTGCGGCCTGGTCGGTCGTCAGCGACTGGACCTGGGTCGTCGTCAGACCCGCCACCTGGCTGGAGCTGAGAGCCTGCAGGTTCGTGGTGCCCAGCGCCGACAGCTGCGCCGTCGTCAGCTGCCCGATCTGGGCGCTGCTGAGTTCACCCACGTCGGCCGTGGTCAGGTTGTTCAGCTGATCCGTGGTCAAGGCCTGGATCTGGCTGCTGGACAGCTTGGCCACCTGAGCGCTGCTCAGCGCGTTCAGGTTGGTGCTGCTGAGGCCGGACACCTGGCTGGTGGTCAGCGCGCCGATCTGCGCCGTCGTCAGGGCACGGGCATCCGCCGTGCTGAGCGAGGCCAGCTGGTCGGTCGACAGCTGCTGCACATCCGTGGTCGACAGGCTGGCCACCTGCGCCGTCGTCAGCGAGGAAACCACGTCCGTGCTCAGGTTCGACACCTGGGCGGTGGTCAGCTGGCTGACCTGCGCCGTCGTCAGTTCCTGGACGTCCGCCGACGTCAGGCTGTTCAGCTGGCTGCTGGTCAGCGACTGGACCTGGGTGCTGGTCAGCTTCGACACCTGGGCGCTGGTCAGCGCGTTCAGGTTATCGCTGCTGAGGTTGGACACCTGCGCCGTCGTCAGCTGGCTGACCTGCGCCGTCGTGAACTCCCGGATGTCGGACGTCGACAGGCTGTTCAGCTGCGTGGTGGTCAGCGACTGAACCTGGGCGCTGGACAGCGCGGCCACCTGGGTGGAATTCAGCGCGCTCAAATTGTCAGTGCTGAGCCCGGAAATCTGGGCCGTCGTCAGCGCCTGGACCTGCGTGGTCGTCAGCTTCTGCACCGTCGCCGTGGCGAGCGCGCCCAGCTGGTCGGTGGACAGAGCCTTCACCTGGCTGGTCGTCAGGCTGGTCACCTGCGCGGTCGTCAGGGCTGCGGCCTGGTCGGTCGTCAGCGACTGGACCTGGGTCGTCGTCAGACCCGCCACCTGGCTGGAGCTGAGAGCCTGCAGGTTCGTGGTGCCCAGCGCCGACAGCTGCGCCGTCGTCAGCTGCCCGATCTGGGCGCTGCTGAGTTCACCCACGTCGGCCGTGGTCAGGTTGTTCAGCTGATCCGTGGTCAAGGCCTGGATCTGGCTGCTGGACAGCTTGGCCACCTGAGCGCTGCTCAGCGCGTTCAGGTTGGTGCTGCTGAGGCCGGACACTTGGCTGGTGGTCAGCGCGCCGATCTGCGCCGTCGTCAGGGCACGGGCATCCGCCGTGCTGAGCGAGGCCAACTGGTCGGTCGACAGCTGCTGCACATCCGTGGTCGACAGGCTGGCCACCTGCGCCGTCGTCAGCGAGGAAACCACGTCCGTGCTCAGGTTCGACACCTGGGCCGTCGTCAGTTGGCTGACCTGAGCCGTCGTCAGTTCCTGGACGTCCGCTGAGGTCAGGCTGTTCAGCTGGCTGCTGGTCAGCGACTGAACCTGGGCGCTGGACAGCTTCGACACCTGGGCGCTGGTCAGCGCGTTCAGGTTATCGCTGCTGAGGTTGGACACCTGCGCCGTCGTCAGCTGGCTGACCTGTGCCGTCGTCAGTTCCTGGACGTCCGCCGAGGTCAGGCTGTTCAGCTGGCTGCTGGTCAGCGATTGGACCTGGGCACTGGTGAGCTTCGACACCTGGGCGCTGGTCAGCGCGTTCAGGTTGTCGCTGCTGAGGTTCGACACCTGCGCCGTCGTCAGTTGGCTGACCTGAGCCGTCGTCAGTTCCTGCACGTCCGAAGTCGTCAGGCTGTTCAGCTGGCTGCTGGTCAGCGACTGGACCTGGGCGCTGCTCAGGCTGGACACCTGGCTGCTGGTCAGCGCGTTCAGGTTGTCGCTGGTCAGACCGGAGACCTGGGTCGTCGTCAGCGACTGGACCTGGGCCGTCGTCAGCTTCTGCACCGTGGCCGTGGACAGCGCGCCCAGCTGGTCGGTGGACAGGGCCTTCACCTGGCTGGTGGTCAGCGACTGAACCTGCGCCGTGCCCAGCGCCGACACCTGGCTGGTGGTCAGCGACTGAACCTGGGCGGTCGTCAGACCCGCCACCTGGCTGGAGCTGAGGGCGTTAAGCTGGTCGGTGCCCAGCGTCGAGAGCTGCGCCGTCGTCAGCTGCCCGATCTGGGCGCTGGACAGTTCCCGGACGTCGGCGGTCGTCAGGCCATTCAGCTGATCCGTGGTCAGGGCCTGGATCTGGCTGCTGGACAGCTTGGCCACCTGAGCACTGCTCAGCGCGTTCAGGTTGGTGCTGCTGAGGCCGGACACCTGGCTGGTCGTCAGCGCGCCGATCTGCGCCGTCGTCAGGGCCCGGGCATCCGCCGTGCTGAGCGAGGCCAGCTGGTCGGTCGACAACTGCTGCACATCCGTGGTCGACAGGCTGGCCACCTGCGCCGTCGTCAGCGAGGAAACCACGTCAGTGCTCAGGTTCGACACCTGGGCCGTCGTCAGCTGCCCGATCTGGGTCGTCGTCAGTTCCTGGACGTCCGCCGAGGTCAGGCTGTTCAGCTGGCTGCTGGTCAGCGACTGGACCTGGGCGCTGGTCAGCTTCGACACCTGGGCGCTGGTCAGCGCGTTCAGGTTGTCGCTGGTCAGACCGGAGACCTGGGTCGTCGTCAGCGACTGGACCTGGGCCGTCGTCAGCTTCTGCACCGTGGCCGTGGACAGGGCGCCCAACTGGTCGGTGGACAGGGCCTTCACCTGGCTGGTCGTCAGCGATTGAACCTGCGCCGTGCCCAGCGCCGACACCTGGCTGGTGGTCAGCGACTGAACCTGGGCCGTCGTCAGGCCCGCCACCTGGCTGGAGCTGAGGGCGTTCAGCTGATCGGTGCCCAACTCGGACAGTTGAGTCGTGGTCAGCTGGCCAATCTGGGCGCTGGACAGTTCCCGGACGTCCGATGTCGTCAGGGCGTTAAGCTGATCGGTGGTCAGCGCCTGGACCTGGCTGCTGGACAGCTTGGCCACTTGTGCGCTGTTAAGCGCGTTCAAGTTGGTGCTGTTGAGACCGGAAATCTGGCTGGTCGTCAGCGCGCCCACCTGATTCAGGCTGAGCGCCTGCACGTCCGTGGTGGTCAGCGCGTTAAGCTGATCGGTGGTCAGCGATTGAATCTGAGTCGTCGTCAGGCCGGCCACCTGGGAGGTGGTCAGCGCGGATACATTGGCGGTGCTGATGGAGGACAGCTGCGCGGTGGTCAGCTGTCCGATCTGGGCGGAGTTCAGCTCACGCACGTCAGATGTGGTCAGGCTGTTCAGCTGGTCGGTAGTCAGTGCCTGAACCTGGGCGCTGGATAGCTTCGCCACCTGCGCGCTGCTAAGCGCGTTCAGGTTGTCGCTGCTGAGGCCACCGATCTGGCCCGCGGTGAGGCCGCCAATCTGGGGGGCGCTGAACTCGTTAATGTCGGAGGTGCTGAGCGCGTTCAGCTGGCTGGTGGTCAGGCCCTGCAGCTGCACGGTGGACAGCGACTGCACCTGGGCGCTGTTGAGCGCCGACAGATTGTCGCTGCTGAGGCCGGAAATCTGCGCGGAGGTCAACCCGGAGAGCTGCGTCGTCGTCAGGGCGCGCGCATCGGCGGTGTTGAAGGCGCTGAGTTGCGCCGTCGTCAAGAACCCGACCTGGGTCTTGCTGAATTCCTGGATGGACGTGGTGGAGATCGCACCGAGCTGGTCGGTGGTCAGCGCCTGGATCTGATCGGATGTCAGCGCCTGGACCTGAGTGGACTTCAGCGCCTCAAAATCATCCGTGGACAGGACACTGATGTCCGCGTCGCTGAACGCCTGAAGCTGCAAAGGGCTGAAGACCATCTGGCTGGCCTGGAAGGCCGCCACCTGGGTCGTCGTTAGCGCCTGGATCTGGGCTGTCGACAGCGCGGCAACATCAGCCGTGCTGAGGGCCTGGATGTTCGCCGTGGACAGGGCGGCAATCTGAGACGGGCCCAGGAAAGTAATAGGCGAGACCATTTACAACCTCCGATCGCATCTCGTTTGAGATGCCTCATGGACGGCGCTAAAAACACCCATTTTTTGGGCGCAACCACAGCCATGCGGTTGATATGAAAATCATACTCCGGTTAACGCTTCCCTTATGGAAACGGCAACGGGATCCCACGCATCCTGACGGCGTCCCTTCTGGACATATGCCGCCTGGCAACCCCGGTACCCCCAAAGCCTAAAGGGACCTCTGGCACACGGATAGCCTGGCGGCCACGATAATAAGATGCGTGGGCAACTTCAAGGCGTATTTTGCCCATAAGGCTAATGAAGCCCATGAATCTTCATACCCCAAAGCGTTAACGAGACATTACCAAACGGATGGGGCCACTAGTATGAGACAAACAGAACCGGTCCCCGCCCAATATATGGGCCGCCTTTGTTCCTTCATATTCCTTCGAATAGGTTCGTCCCGGCAACCAACGACTCTGTTTAGAGGCGGCGGAGACATGATAACGCTGTCCCCATCCTGGTAATGATGCGTCGGTTCCAGCCCGTTGGATCCGTGGAATCGCAGTGCCCCGAGCTGCTACTCCTCGCTACTGCTGTAGCAGGGTGCCTTGGACCTAAAAGATTCAAGAAATTGTCGGTAAAATTGTCTCGTTCTAGGCGAGGCTATTCCAGCGCCGGAACCGATTCCGCCGCCCGCTTATCATAGGGGAAGGCGCACGCCTCGTTGTGTCCGGCCTATTCCATTCAGCGGCGGTGAGACGATACCACCAATTCCCTTTGGCTGGCGCGATGCGGGGACTGAACCAGGCGCCCGCATGTGAGGTAGAGGACTTGGGAAACGGCGGCGATTCGGTCATGGCGCGGTGGATACGGCTGCCGGACGACCCGTGACAGACCGGGCCCGCAGCGCACGATGGGCAGCATGCGATGGATTGATCACATTACCCTGCTGAGGCACAACAGGCGGGGGCATTTCCCGCCCTGGCACACATGTCCGCAGCCGACTCGGCGCGGATAATGCAGAGGACCTTCATGGACGATCCCTATCTCGCCAGTCTCATGTTATGGCCGGGCACCTACGTGCCGGAAGGTTTCCACCTGTGCGATGGCACGCAACTGCCCATCCGTGACTACCAGGCGCTCTTCTCCCTGCTGGGCCCAAAGTTTGGTGGCGACGGCCACACCACCTTCGCCCTGCCCGACCTGCGGAAAGAGGCCCCCAAGGGCTGCATGTGGGTGATCGCCATGCGGGGCCTCTATCTCCCGCCCTCCGATTAAGCTGCGGAAACCGTGGGGAGTTCTGATGTCAGAACTCCCCACGGCCGGGGCCCTGAATTCGGTGCCGACGGCTTACGCGATCACGCCAACCTTCCGCCCCACCTGAGCCGATGACCGGGCGGGATAAGGAGGTGATGGCGCTGCCGGCTCTATTGGCGGGTACGCGACTCGTTACTATCATTGGGGGCAACCGCGCTCACCTCGCTGAAGAGCCTGGCGGACCAATCGGACGATCCGACGCCCAGCCTGGTGCAGTTCATAGAGGACAAGCGCGTCCTTCTCGTCCTCGATACCTGTGGTGGAAGCGATCGCGGACCTGCCCGCCGCCATCACCAGCGGCGCTCCCAACGGGCATACCCTGGACATCAGCCGGAAGGCGCCGCGTATCGAGGGCTCTCAGGACATGGGCCGCGCGCTGCTGCTTCCACCCTGGAACGATTCACGGAAGACCATGATGTTCTCCACGTTGAGACCGTGGGGGATGTGCTGGCGCTTCTGGAATAGCCCCCCTACTCCTGGCTGACGCAAGCGATACCCTACTTAGCTTGCGTTCCTCCGAGGGACAGGCCGGTTCTTCCATCATTCTGTTGTCAGCGAAACCAAAGCGAGCCAGTTCCGACGTCAGAACCAGAACCCGCCCCATTTCGGATCAGCGCAGGACGCCCGCCACTTCCTCCGCCACCCAATCCACCCACTTGTGGATATTGCTGGCGGCCGATGCCGCCCGCACTTCCGGCGCGCCCAACTCCCGGGCCCGCTTGTACAGACGAGTGCGCACGTCCAACGGTTCCGCCGCCAGGCGATCAATCAGCCCCTGGTGGGTACCGCGCGGCGCCGGCAAGGCGGGTGCCGGAGCGGCGACGACGACCGGTGGCGCTTCGCCCGCCAGCTTGCGCACGAAGCCGGCGAAGGCCAAGTCGGCGTTGCGGATCTTGCCCGCCTGGCCCGACGCCCAATCCGCCCAGCGGTCCAGTGCCACGTCGATATCGGTGCCGGGATATTCGGCGCGCAGCTGTTCCAGCGCCGTGTCGCTGACCCGCCGCTTCAACCCCAGTACGGATACGGGACGGTCACGATCGGTTTTGCCGTCCTCCAAATCCACGGTGTCGGCATCACGGGCGCCGGCAGCAAAGCCGCCCTTGCCCACCGGGCCCACGGGATCAATGGCGAATTCCGTGGCGCGCGCGGCGGAGGTCAGGGCCGCCCGCTCCTTCTTGCGGATGGTGAAGCGCAAGGCCACCACCGGCCGGCCGCGCGACGGCGACCGAATGGGGGTATAGCTGCACTCGATGGCCGACAGCTCATTCACCTCGCGCACGGCACGTTCCAGCACCTCGCGCTGAAGGATACCAAAGTTCTTGTTGGCCGAGGTGTTCTTGACGCTCAGCAGCTGGCGGAAGGTGTCGATATCCACCTCCCAATCCGGTTCGCGCAAGTTGACCCGCACGCTCAGCAGCTCATACAGCGCCAGCGCGTACTTGGAACTGAAGCTGGTGCACACCGCCAGGTGGATGCGCGCCCAGGCCGATGGCTCGGCCAGGGCGGGGCGCAGTTCCGCCGGGAAAGACCATTCAGCGTAACCCTTGCCCTTGGGCAGGGCGCGGAAGCTCAGCAGTGGCGCGCCGCCTTCCTTCACCTCGCCATCGGAACTGAGGTAGGGGAACTCCACCCGCACCGACATCAGCCGGTCAAAGCAGCTTTTCAGGCGGGCGTTGCTATGCTCCGTTTCCTCACCGATGGCGCGCTTGAGATCGGCCGTGGCGGCGCGGAAGGGCGGCAGTGCCGCAGTGGCATCAGCCAGCTTGTCCCAGCTGTGCGCCAGGATGACATTGAACAGCTTCTTGTCGGACAGTGTCAGGCCGCCACCGGTCTCAATGATCTCTATGGTGCCACGCGGCTTGGGCACGGTGGGATCCGTGTCCAGGCGAAAGGGATCCCCTGTCGCCTCCGGGCGCCTGGCCGGCGGTTTTGCTGCGATCCTGCTCATGCTGTGCAGTCGAGCAGCGGCACCACACAGAGTCAACAGCCCCCCGGTTGGTGGCGATAGAACACATAGAAAGGCGCGATAGGCGCGGGCAAACTGGCGACAAAGCGCATAAAGACCCCGGCGGCTGCCTCCCGACTGGCGAGAAAACACATAAGAATGGCGCCCTACCCCGGTGAATCGGGTTCAGCGTACCGGCGACTCCGCACCTTTCGCCCCATGACGAGAAAACGCATAGAAAGGGTGGGAAAGGGCTGGCGAGAAAACACATGAAGAACGGCGTCACGTTGCTAGCCGACGCGCCATAGCGCTTTGTTTTTACTTGCTTATTTTAGGGGCGTTCGGCTCCCCGCCGATATGGCGAGAAACCGCATGGAAACGACTCGGGCCCCCTGGCGAGAAAACGCACAGGAAAGGGCCGGCGCACGCCCTGCCCCGTCTCGCGGACCTCGGATGGCACCCCTGGCGAGAAAACGCATAGAAAACAGGCCGCTGGCGACAGCTCACACATAGACGGCGGACAAAACGCATTGGAAGCGGCGACAAAGCGCATCCAGACTCGGGACAAAGCACATGGAAACGACGCTTAAGCTCCTACAAAGAAACGCGTTTTTGCCCTCTGAACAGGAACAACTGGAATCTAGGAAAGAGTCTGACGAGGTCCATCCCAAGGATTGGATTCGGAAGAAGGATCAACTATCAACCATCAACGTTGTCGTTGACACTTGATGGTCCCCCTGGCAGGTTCTGACGTCAGAACCGGGCCTGAGAATGAAGGATGGGCGATGAACGGCGATCGGATGCGTGAGCTGCGCCAGATGCTGCGGCAAAGCCAAGGCGATTTGAAGGACATGCTGAACCAGCGCCTGTCCCGCTCGTACGACAAGCCCAAAATCAGCCGCTGGGAAAACGGCAAGGAACCCATTCCGGACGATGTTGCGGCCGAGCTGGAACAGATCGCGTCGCACAAGCCACGCAACGCCCGTGTTTTCGTGCTGGCCAACCAGAAGGGCGGCGTGGGCAAGACCACCAGCGCCCTGAACCTGGCCTACGCCCTCGGCCAGTCCGGCAGCCGGGTGCTGTTGATCGACATGGATCCGCAGGCAACGGCGACCGTGGCCCTGCTGGCGGACGCGGCGGTGGAGGTTTATCGCCAGGGCCGCACCATGGCCCATGTCATCCTGCAGAACCGCGCCATGGCCGACGCCATCCTGAAGCCGGGCATGGTGGAAACCGCGGTCCCCCTGCCCTTCGATTTGGCGGCCAGCCATATTGAGCTGTCGGAAACCGATGGTCGGCGGGAACCGGGCTTCGACGCCGCCTTGCGCGAGGCGGTGGACACGGTGCGCGCCGGCTATGACTTCATTGTCATCGACGCCCCACCCAACCTGGGTATGTTGACGTGGATGGCCCTGGCCGCAGCACAGGAGGTGCTGATCCCGGTGCGGACCGAGCCCTATGACACCATGGGCGTGGGCCTGATCCTGAACACCATCCATAAGGTGCAGCGCCGCCTGAACCCGGGCCTGCGCCTGTCCGGCATCCTTCCCACACAATTCGGCCGCCGCAAGTCGGTGGACCGCGAGGTGCTGGCCCACTTGGTGACGGCGCTGGGCGAAAAGGTGCCGGTGCTGGAGGCTGTGCCCGATAGCGCCGTGTTCGGGCACGCCGCGCGCAACGGCCGCATCGCGCTGGAGGCATCGCCCACCTCGTCCGCCACGGCGGTTTATCGTAAGTTGGCGGATTGCATCATCGCCGGCCGGCCCCTGGCTCGCGCCGACATCGACCTAATTCCTGTTGAGAGCGAGGCGTAAGCGCCATGACGGTGAAGAAACGACCCTCCCCCATCCTGGGAGCCGCGTCCGCCATGATTGGTGAGGCGTCGGGCGAGCTGGTGATGTCGCGCGACAGCCGCTTCCACCACAGCATTGAGCTGCAGGTCGACCACATTGCGCCGGACCCGGAGCAGCCGCGCAAGCTGTTCTCGGAAGAAGAGCTGGATGGCCTGGCCGCCAGCATGGCGGAGCAGGGCCAGCTACAGCCCATCCTGGTGCGCCGCGACCCCGCGGACCGCGGCCGTTGGATCGTGGTGGCGGGTGAGCGCCGCTGGCGGGCGGCGCAGCGGCTGGGCTGGGGCGTCATCCTGGCCATCGAACATACCGGCGACCCGGAAGTGCTGGCGCTGATCGAGAACCTGCAGCGGGTGGACCTGACACCGGTGGAAGAGGCGCGCGGCCTGAAGCGCCTGATCGATGGCAAGGGCTGGACCCAAAACCAGGCGGCGGAGGCACTGGGCAAGACCAAGGGCGAGATCAGCGCCACCCTGCGCATCCTCAGCCTGCCCGACGACGTCCTCGAAGGTGTTCTGACGTCAGAACTGGGCCTGTCGCGCAACGTGCTGGTGGAATTGTCCCGGGTTGATGAGCCGGCGGTGCGGGAGAGGCTGATTCAATCCGCGCGCAGCGGCATGCTGAGCATTCGAACCATCCGGGCCGCCAAGGCGCAGGACCAGGCGCCGGAAGTGACGGAAGGCAGGCCGTCCACCGGCATCACCACCCCGGGCGTGAACCTGGCGTCGGTGGAACGCCTGGTCAGCAATCTGCGGTCCCTGCGGCCAGCGGCGCTGAAGGACAGGGAGCGCGACCGGTTGCGGGCCTTGCGCGCCGCCATCGATGCGCTGCTGGGATAAAGGCCACGATCCCGAATCATTGCGCCAGCGCAAAGACGGGAATGCTCCGCCGTCGTAGGGAAGGGGCGGGCCGGGTGATGGATCCGGTTCCACCTTATCTCATGACGGAGAGTAAAGATGCGTTCCCTTCCCCTGGCGCTGGTGGCCTTGATGACCTTGGCGGGCCCGGCTTTCGGCGCTGAGCATGTCGTCAAGATGTTGAACAAGGGCGCTGACGGCATGTTCGTGTTCGAACCCGCCCTGGTGAAGGTCGCACCCGGTGACAAGGTGACTTTCCAGTCCGTCGATGCCGGACACAACGTGGAAAGCATCCCCGGCATGCTGCCGGATGGCGCCCAGGCTTTCACCGGCAAGCCCAATGAGACGCTCACCGTCACCTTCGACAAGCCGGGCGTCTACGGCTATCGCTGCAAGCCGCACTATGGCATGGGCATGGTTGGCGTGGTCGTGGTCGGCACGCCCACAAACTTGGACGCCGCCAAGGCGGTGCCGCAAACCGGCAAGGCCAAGGCCGCGTTTGAGAAACTGTTGGCTGCCGCCAAGTAAGACATTGAATTTAAAGAAAAGCGGCGGGGGAGGGGTCTCCCCTGCCGCTCCCCCGCCGGTGCGCGGCATGCAGGGCCGGTGTCAGGCGAAGGGGATCGCCAGACTGGACACCTGCTGGCGCACGGCCCGTTCCCGGTCGCGGTTCAAGCGGACAATGAAATAGGCGAGGCCGACTATGCCCAGGGCATGGGCCACGGCGAAGACGATTTGCCCTTTCAATACGCCCAACGCCGCGTTGGTCAGCAGGCCGGCGAACAGTGGGATGAACCAGAACCACCATAGCGCGCCCCGCAAGCGGTGCTGGCGTCTCAACTCCGCCCCATAATGTACCCGCATCATGTCTTCCCCGACGGGGAGTAGGGGCCGCACTTCCCCCCGGAAGACAAGGTAGAGCAGGACAGCGGTGTAAAGGGTGACGAAGGTCCAACTCAGCGGTTCCACCATGGGATGGAAGCGCAAGGCGTAGAAGGCGGTTAGCAGGATGATGATAGTCAAGGCCATCATTTCCGCGTAGTTGCGCCGGCGCACCCGGGTCTCGAACCGGCCGTAATCCTGAATCAGCCGGTTGTGGGGAAGGGGGGCGATCCGCACCCTGGTCTCTGTAGCACCCACCAGGCAGAGGATGGGCGGGGCCACTACCGCCAAGACACGCAGGTGCCCGGGCAACACCCAGTCGGGCCCCAATATCCCGCTGGCGATCAGGCCCATCAGGGCTGCCTGGGCCAATAGGACGCAAACCCCCGCCGTCATGGCGTCTAGCAAGCCCCGGCGCAGGGGCGATCCCTCGCCGCGATAGCGGGTGCGCAGGATCAGGCCGGTCAGGCCGGTGCCTACCAGCACGATGCTGCGTCCCCATTCCGCGATCGGATGAGCGTCAGGCGTTTGCGTCAGCAGACCCATGCAAGCCGCCAATATGAAGGTTTGCAGTCCAACAATGGCGATGGACGGCTGCGTCGTTTGATTTCCCATGGATTTCCCCCGGCCGTTCCGTGGACCCATCTGCGGGACGATTGGCTGATATCGTTGTTATATCTAGGTAATCTGGGTCGCTTGTCTCTAGATGAGCCCGCCAGCCTATTTTTAATTACATTGTAGAAGAAATATCAGGACGTCAAGGGAGGTGATGTTCCCTCATCGGTATCCTTGCCCGGGTTGACCCGCCGCATCCAATAATCATATGATAATACTATGGCAGGGAGGTACGGGGCCGCCGTTGGTGATCAGCGGGCAGGCCCGAACGGCCGGAGGGAAAGAACAACCATGACCAGCACGCGTGATCAGGCCACGGTTTCCGGAACCGGGGTGCAGGGCAGCCCTATGGATGAGAGGATGCCCCCCGTCGGGGGTATGGTCGACCGGCGGCGCTTCCTGGCCACCACGGGTGGTGGCGTCCTGGCCGTTGGGCTGAGCGGCGGACATGCGGCTCTGGCGGCAGGGGCTGTGGCGCCCGTCAACCTGGCGGTCATGGCCCGCACCAGCTGGTCCAACCGCTCCAGCGGCACGCGCCTAGCGGCCATCAACACCAACGCCGCCCCCACCAACTCCAAGGATGATACCGAGGGCGCCTTCGCGACGGAGCCGCATTCCGGTCCTGCCTGGATCGAATACAGCTGGGACGTGCCGGTGCGTACCAACGCGGTGGACGTCTACTGGTGGCTGGGCGGCTGGAAGGGGGCCTTGCCCACCGGCTGGCGGGTGTCGGCCTGGGATGGCAAGCGCTTCGTACCGGTGCGCAACGTGCAGGGGCTGGGCCTGGCGCCCGACGCCTATAACCGCACCACCTTCGATCCCATCACCACCACGCGGCTGCGCCTGGACATCGATCCGGCGGCCAAGGCCTCCGTCGGCGTGCTGCAGTGGCGGGTGTGGAGCCATGGCGCCGTACCGGTGTTCCCGCCCTTGGTCACCGCCGGTCAGGACCGGGCCGTGGTACTGGGCGGGCAAACCTACCTTGACGGCAGGGTGCGCACCCTGGACGCCGCCCCCGGCGCCGCGGCCTTGTGGCACAAGGTCAGCGGGCCGGGTGGCGTCAGCTTCGCCGACGCCACCCGCGTCGACACCACCGCGCGTTTCTCCGCCCCTGGCGAGTACGTGTTGCAACTCAGCGCCAAGGCGGATGGCAAGACCACCCAGTCCATCCTGAAGGTACGGGCGGAAACGCCGCCGCCGGACGAGCGGCTGGATGTCGTCTACACCACCCCCTACGCCATCGACAGCCCCCTGTGGTCGTCCCGGGCCAAGGCCCTGATCACCCGCTGGATCCCCCATTGCATCGACTATTGCGAGCGCACGGACCTGAAGATCGGGCAGGGGGGCCTGGATAATTTCATCGAGGCGGGCAAGGCCCTGCGCGGGGAGCCGCACGCGGCCCACAAGGGCTATGTCTTTTCCAACGCCTGGGTGCACCAGACGGTGGAATCCATGTGCATCGCCCTGATGGTCGACCCGCAGGGCGACAAGGAGATCATTGCCGCGCAGGACCTGATGCGCCGCAAGCTGGGGGAATGGATACCCGTCATCCTGGCGGCGCAGGAGCCGGACGGCTATCTGCAAACCGCCTACACCCTGGCCGACCGCGCCAAATGGCCGGCGCGCTGGTCGCCGGAGCAGCGGGGCAACCATGAGGGCTATGTCGCGGGGTATTTCATCGAATCCGCCATCAACCACTACACCCTGACGGGCGGCAAGGACCTGCGCCTCTATAACGCGGCCAAGAAGCTGGCGGATTGCTGGGTCGCCAACATCGGCCCGGGCAAGAAGGACTGGTTTGACGGGCACCAGGAGATGGAGCAGGCGCTGGTGCGTTTCGGCCGCTTCGTCAACGACATGGAGGGGCAGGGCCACGGCGACGCCTATATCCGGCTGGCGCGCTTCCTGCTGGACAGCCGGCGCGGCGGATCGGAATACGACCAGAGCCACCTGCCACCCGGCCGGCAGTACGAGGCGGTGGGCCACGCCGTGCGCGCCGTCTACTTCTACTCCGGCATGGCGGACATCGCGGCGGAAACCCGCGACATCAATTACCAGAGCGCCGTGCTGTCCCTGTGGGACAACATGGTGAACAAGAAGTATTACGTCACCGGCGGCGTCGGCAGCGGCGATACGGCGGAGGGTTTTGGCGAGAATTACGCCCTGCGCAACGACGCCTACTGTGAATCCTGCTCCAGCTGCGGCCTGATCTTTTTCCAGTACAAGCTCAACATCGCCTATCACGACGCCAAGTACGCCGACCTCTATGAGGAAACGATGTACAACGCGCTGCTTGGCTCCACGGCGCTGGACGGCCAGACGTTCTGCTACACCAACCCGCTGGTGGATACCGAACGCACCACCTGGCACGTCTGCCCCTGCTGCGTCGGTAACATCCCGCGCACCCTGTTGATGGTGCCCACCTGGGCCTATGCCAAGGACAAGGCGGGCGTGAACGTGAACCTTTTCATCGGCAGCCGGGTGAACGTGGGCGATGTCGCCGGCACGGCGGTGGAGATGGTGCAGAAGACCAACTACCCCTGGGAAGGGGCGGTCGCCTTGACCGTCAACCCGGCCAAGACAACATCCTTCGCCGTGCGCATCCGCGTGCCCGACCGCGCCACCAGTGCCCTTTACACCGCCACGCCGCCGGTACGCGGGCTGGAGAGTCTGACGGTGAACGGCAAGGCTGTGCAGTACCGCATGGAAAAGGGCTATGCGGTGGTGGAGCGGGAATGGGCGGCCGGTGACCGCGTCGATTTCGTCCTGCCCCTGGCCGTGCAGCGCGTGAGGGGCGACGACAAGGTGGAGGCGACCCGAGGCAAGGTCGCCCTTCGCTACGGCCCGCTGGTCTACAACGTGGAGAAGGCCGATCAGCCGTCCATCGATCAGCCGCTGGCGGCCACGCCGGTGACCGCCGAATGGCGGCCCGACCTGCTGGGCGGCGTGGTAGCCCTGAAGGGCCAATGGCAGGATGGCACGCCCATGCTGGCCATCCCCAACTACGCCCGCATGAACCGCCTGCCATCGGCGGCCGGCGGCGTCGGCGGCATCGACTCCGGCGTCAACTACGCCATCGGCGCCCAAGGCCAGGTGGTGGCGGCCGATACCACGGGGGAGGCGGAGGGGCATGACCGCGGCCACGCCCGGCATTCGCAGGTGTGGATCACCGTCGCCTAATTCCCAAGACCGCAGTGACGCACTAGATTAGGGGGCAGGACCGTATTGGAACTGCCCCTGATGCCTTCCTCCGACACCATCGCCCACCTCCACCTGGTTGAAGACGAGCCCGACATGGCGCGGGAGATCGTCACCAGCCTGGAAGCCCGGGGGTATACCGTCAGCCATTCCGTCACCGCCGCCGCGGCGCTGGAGGTGCTGCGCGCCGACCGCAGCGTGGCGGTAGTCATCGCCGACCGCATGCTGCCCGGTGGCATGGACGGGCTGGACATGGTGCAGGAACTGCGGGATGAGGGCATCGCCACCCCCATCCTGGTCTTGAGCGCGCTAGGCTCGGTCGATGACCGGGTGCGCGGCCTGAACGCCGGCGGCGACGACTACCTGACCAAGCCCTTCGCCGTGGCGGAACTGGTGGCCCGCGTCGAGGCGCTGCGCCGCCGCCCGCCGGATACCCGCGCCACCACCCTGCGGGTGGGATCGCTGGAGATGGATTTGCTCAGCCGCACCGTGCGCCGGGGGGAACGGGAGGTGCCGCTGCTGCCCCGGGAATTCAAGCTGCTGGAGTACATGATGCGCCGGCCGGACCAGGTGATCACGCCGGCCATGCTGTTGACCGATGTCTGGAATTATCGCTTCGTGCCGCAGACCAACGTGGTCGATGTGCACATGGGCAAACTGAGGCACAAGATCGATGAAATGGGGGAGCTGCCCATGATCCATCGCGTGCGTGGCGCCGGGTTCATGCTCCGTGCGGCGGACTGAGCTGTTCCGCGCGGGCCCGTTCCGGCTGGCGCTGGGCTTCGCCACCGCGCTGTCGGTGGGCATGCTGCTGATCTTCGGCTTCATCTACTGGCAAACCAGCGAGGTGGAGACGCGCCGCATGCAGCGCGACCTGGTGCAGGAGGCGGCGGTGGCGGCGCAGACGCGCGACGACATCCTGCTGTATCAGCTGCAGGTCCGCATCATGTCGGACTATCACCGCGTCACCGTGGCCGCCTGGTTCGACGCCGATGGCAAGCTGCGCTACGGCAATCTGGATGCCTTGCCGCCGGACCTGCCCATCGATGACAAGGGCCATCGCCTGGACATCCAGACCAACGACGCCCGCCCGCCCCAGCCGGCCATCCTGGCCGCGGCCAAACGGGCGGACGGCGGCACCGTCGTGCTGGGCCGCGCCATGGATGAGCTGCTGGCCCTGCAACGGGTGGTGGCGCGCACCCTGATCGCCGGCTTGCTGCCCGCCGTGGCCCTGGTGCTGGCGTCCGGCGTCCTGGGTGGGGCGCGGGCGCGCCGCCGGGTGCAGACGGTGCAGCAGACCATAGGACGCATCATGGGTGGCGACCTGCGCGAGCGCCTGCCCCTGTCCGGCAACCGTGACGCGGTGGACCAGCTGTCGGCCCGGGTGAACCAGATGCTGGACCGCATCGTCCATCTGCTGGATGAGATCCGGGCGGTGGGCGACAATATAGCGCACGATCTGCGCACCCCCCTGTCGGTCATGCGCGCCAAGCTGGAGCGAGGGTTGGCCGCCGAGGAGCCGGAGGAACTGCGCCGGGGCGCGGAGGCGGCGCTGGCCGACCTGGACAAGGCGTTCGGCATGATCACCGCCCTGCTGCGCATCGCCGAGCTGGAGGACAGCCGCCGCCAGGCGGGCTTCGCCACCGTGGATCTCGCGGAGGTGGCGGGCGAGGTCTTCGACCTTTACGAACCCTTGGCCGAAGCCAAGGGGGTGACCCTGGCGCGAGAGGATAAAGGCCCCCTTTTCGTGACCGGCGACCGTGATCTGCTGATCGAGGCGGTGGCCAACCTCGTGGACAACGCCGTGAAGTTCACGCCCGAGGGCGGGCGCGTCCTCATCCGCACCGGCATGGGCGGTACCGGCGGGGAGGCTGTGCCGGTGGTGGAGGTGTCGGACACCGGGCCTGGAATTCCGGCGGCGGAACGGGGGGCCGTGGTCCGCCGCCTGTACCGCCTGGATAAAAGCCGCCATATCCAGGGCAACGGCCTGGGCCTGTCGTTGGTGCAGGCCATCGCGACCCTGCATGGCTTCAAATTGGTGATTGATGGCAACGATTTGGGCGCCGTCATCGCGCTCGTTTGCGGCGCAGCAGACAGCGAAGGGGTTGGAAACCCAGGCGTTTGGCCGTAGGTTCGGCGCAATTTATGGCGGTATTTTGCGACGCAACCAAAAAAATTATTTAATCCCAATTCGTTGAGACGTCCCCTATTTCCCAAGGTGTTGGGTTCACGAACCCGCTCTCGAGGGATCACGAGACGTGTCGCACCGCATCATGAATGACCATCGCCGGCCCTGTGCCTGTCGCCACCGCCCGCAGCCGGGGGTGCCGTCATGATCGAAATCGTCAAGATCGCGCTCCGCCGGCCCTACACGTTCATCGTGATGGCCATCCTGATCCTCATCTTCGGCGTGTCGTCGGCGGTGAAGACGCCGACCGACATCTTCCCCGACATCGGCATTCCCGTCATCGCCGTGGTGTGGACCTACAACGGCCTGCAGCCCGACGACATGGCCGGGCGCATCATCGGCTATTACGAGCGTTCCCTGACCTCCACCGTGAATGATGTGGAGCATATCGAATCCCAATCGATGCAGGGCTTCGGCGTGGTGAAGGTGTTCTTCCAGCCCAACGTCAACATCAACGCCGCCCAGGCCCAGGTGGTGGCGATCTCGCAGACGGTGCTGAAGCAGATGCCGCCGGGCATCAACCCGCCGCAGGTCCTGACCTTCAACGCCGCCAGCGTGCCCATCCTGCAACTGGCCCTGTCCAGCGATCATCTGTCGGAAACGCGGCTGAACGACATCGCGCAGAATTCCATCCGGCCGCAGCTGGTGACGGTGCCGGGCGCCGTGCTGCCCTCGGTCTATGGTGGCAAGGTCCGCCAGGTGCAGATCGACCTGAACCAGCAGGCCCTGCACGCCTACGGCCTGTCGGCCACCGACGTCGCCGCCGCCCTGTCGGTGCAGAACCTGATCACCCCGGCCGGCACGCAGAAGATCGGCAAGCTGGAATACCCCGTCGACCTGAACGACTCCCCGATCGACATCAGCACATTCAACGACTTGCCGATCAAGACCGTGAACGGCGCCGTTGTCTATATGCGGGATGTCGCCAATGTTCACGACGGCAGCCCGCCCCAGACCAACGTGGTGCACGTGGATGGCAAGAAGGCGGTGCTGATGTCCGTGCTGAAGGCCGGCTCCGCCTCCACCCTCGACATCATCGCCGGCGTCTACAAGCGCCTGCCCGATGTCCAGAAGACCCTGCCCGACGGCGTGACCCTGACCCCCATCGGCGACCAGTCCATCTTCGTGAAGGACGCGGTCAGCGGCGTGATCCGCGAGGGTGTCATCGCCGCTGGCCTTACTGGCCTGCTGATCCTGCTGTTCCTGGGCAGCTGGCGATCCACGCTCATCATCACCGTGTCCATTCCCCTGGCCATCCTGGCGTCCATCACCACCCTGTCCGTCCTTGGCGAGACCATCAATGTCATGACCCTGGGCGGGCTGGCGCTGGCGGTGGGCATCCTGGTGGACGATGCCACGGTGACCATCGAGAACATCAACTGGCACCTGGAACACGGCAAGCCCATCGAGACCGCCATCCTGGACGGCGCCAAGCAGATCGTGGTGCCGGCCACCGTGTCGCTCCTGTGCATCTGCATCGCCTTCGTGCCCATGTTCGGCCTGGGCGGTGTCGCCGGCTTCCTGTTCCGCCCCATGGCGGAGGCGGTGGTGTTCGCCCTGATGGCCTCGTACGTGCTGTCGCGCACCCTGGTGCCCACGCTGGCCAACTATCTGCTGCGCAACCAGGCCCACGCCGGCCACGGGCTGCACACCGATGTCCACGGCGCACCCACGCGCAATCCCTTCGTGAAGTTCCAGCGCACCTTCGAACGCGGGTTCGAGGCGGTGCGGTCCACCTACCAGGGCCTGCTGCTGCTGGGCCTGGAGAATCGCCGCTGGATGATCGGCGGTTTCCTGGCCGTGTCGCTGGGCACGTTCGGGCTGGCGCCCTTCCTGGGACAGAATTTTTTCCCCGCCGTTGACGGCGGCCAGATCAAGATCCACGTCCGCGGCCGCACCGGCCTGCGCATCGAGGAGATGAGCCGCCTTTGCGACCATGTCGGCGATGCCATCCGCCATGTGATCCCATCCAAGGATCTGGGCGGTATGGTCGACAACATCGGCCTGCCGGTCAGCGGCATCAACATGGCCTACGGCAACAGCGGCACCATCGGGGTGGAGGATGCCGACATCCTGATCGCGCTGAACAAGGACCACGCGCCCACCGACGACTATGTGGACATCCTGCGCCACGACCTGCCGCGGCTGTTTCCCGGCACCACCTTCGCCTTCCTGCCGGCCGACATCACCACCCAGGTGCTGAACTTCGGCCTGCCGGCGCCGCTGGACGTGAAGATCGTCGGCAGCGACCTGGAGGCCAACCGCGTCTACACCAACAAGCTGTTGGCCAAGATTGCCCGCATTCCCGGCGTGGCCGACGCCCGGGTGGAACAGGCCTTCCAGCTGCCGTCGCTGAAGGTGGCGGTGAACCGGTCGCTGGCCGGCCTGGTTGGGCTCACCGAAAAGGATGCCGCGACCACCATGCTGGACACCCTGGCCGGCAGCACGCAAACGGCGCCGACCTTCTGGCTGAATCACAGGAACGGCATCTCCTATCCAGTGTCCATCCAGACGCCCCAGCGCGACATCGACACCATGGCCGGCCTGCAGACCATGCCGCTGACGCCGGCCGCTGCCGGCAAGTCCAGCCAGTTGCTGGGCGGCCTGGCGCAGATCAGCCGGGGGCGGCAGGACGCGGTGGTGACTCACTATAACGTGCGCCCGACCATCGACATCTACGCCACGCCCAAGGATCGTGACCTGGGCGCCATCGCCGCCGACGTGCAGAAGGCCGTCGATAGCATGGCGGCGGATCTGCCGCGGGCCAGCCACGTTGAGATCCAGGGCCAGGTCACCACCATGACCAGCGCCTACCACCAGCTGTTCATCGGCCTGGCCTTCGCCATCGTGCTGATCTATCTGCTGATCGTCGTGAACTTCCAATCCTGGATGGACCCGTTCGTCATTGTCATGGCCCTGCCCAGCGCGCTGGCCGGCATCATCTGGATGCTGTTCGGCACGGGCACCACCCTGTCGGTGCCGGCGCTGACCGGGGCCATCATGTGCATGGGTGTGGCCACGGCCAACAGCATCCTGGTCATCAGCTTCGCCCGGGAACGGCTCGCCGCCGGCGTGGATGCCCTGACCGCCGCCATGGAGGCGGGGCACACCCGCTTCCGCCCCGTGCTGATGACGGCCCTGGCCATGGTCATCGGCATGGCGCCCATGGCCATCGAGCCGGGGCAGAACGCTCCCCTGGGCCGCGCGGTCATCGGTGGGCTGGTCTTCGCCACGCTGGCCACGCTGTTCCTGGTGCCGGCGCTGTTCAGCCTGGTGCATGCCCGCGACCATGAGCGAGCCCGAGAGCCCGGCGGGCAGGCCGCGCCAGCCCCCGTTTAAGCCTTTTCCCGATCCCACCCCTTCCTTTGAGCCGCAGCCGCCGTCCCGGATAGGAGCGACCCGATCATGTCCACCGCCCAAATCACCACCCCCAATCCCCGCCGCCTGGCCTTGCTGGGGGGGGTGGCCTTGCTTGCCGCCGGCGCCATCGTCGCCGTCGGTTTGACCGACCGGGCCCGTGCGACCCGCGAACTGGTCCAATGGAACGCCGACCAGGCCGTCCCCACCGTGGCGCTGGCGCCCGTCAGTCGTGGGGCGGCGCAGCAGACGCTGACCTTGCCGGGCACGCTGCAGGCCTATACCCAGGCGCCGATCTACGCCCGGGTGAGCGGCTACCTCAAAAGCTGGGACAAGGATATCGGTGCCAAGGTGAAGGCGGGTGACCTGCTGGGCACCATCGACACCCCCGACCTGGACCAGCAGCTGGAACAGGCCAAGGCCGATCTGGCCAAGGCCAAGGCGACCGCCGAGCTGGCGGACCTGACGGCCAAGCGCTGGGCGGCGCTGGTGGCCTCGCAGTCGGTGTCGCAGCAGGCGGCGGATGAGAAGGTGGGCGATAGCGCCGCCAAGCGGGCGGCGGTGGAAAGTGCTGCCGCCAACGTCCGCCGGCTGGAGGCGCTGACGGCGTTCAAGCGCATCGTGGCACCCTTCGACGGCGTCGTCACCGCCCGCACCACCGACGTGGGCGCCCTGATCAATGCCGGCGGCGGGACCGGGCAGGAACTGTTCCAGGTGTCGGACCTGCACAGCATGCGCCTGTACGTGCAGATCCCGCAGGCCTTCGCCAGTCTGCTGACCCCGGGGGTCAAGGCCGCCTTCGACCTGCCGCAGTATCCCGGCCGGCACTTCGATGCCACGCTGGTGACAACGGCCAACGCCGTCAGCCAGGCGTCGCGCACCATGCTGGTGGAACTTCAGGCCGACAACCCGGACGGTCTGCTGACGCCCGGCACCTTCGCCGAGGTGCATTTCCAGGTGCCCAGCGACGCCAACATGGTGAAGGTGCCGGCGACCGTCCTGGTCCCCAGCGACAAGGGGGCCGAGGTGGCCGTGCTGGGCCCCGACGGCAAGGCCCAGCTGAAGCCGGTGACCATTGGCCGCGACATGGGTGACAGCGTTGAGATCGTGGCGGGCCTGACGCCCACGGACAAGGTCATCGACAACCCGCCCGAGACATTGGTGTCGGGCGACGTGGTGCGCCTGGCCGGTGCGGGTGAGGGGGCGGGCAAGGTGGCGGAAGCGGCCGCGGGCACCACGGCGAAGGCGGACCGGTAACAGCCATGTCTTTCACGAAGTTTCTCATGGCCGGTGGCGCGCTGCTGGCGCTGGCGGGCTGCAACCTGGCGCCGGACTATCAGCCGCCGCACCTCGACCTGCCGCCCGCCTTCAAGGAGGCCGGTGGCGCCCCGTGGCAGCCGGCCCAGCCGGCGGACCAGCAGGCGCGCGGCCCCTGGTGGACGGCCTTCAACGACCCGGTGCTGAACGGCCTTGAGGACCGGATCGAAGCGGCCAACCCTACGCTGGCCGTGGCGCTGGCCCGCTATGACGAGGCGCGCGCGGATGCCGCCGCCGTCTCCGCCGGTCTGTTGCCGCGCGTGGACGGCACCGCCAGCATCAGCACCAACCGCCAGTCCAAGGACCGCCCCCTGCGCGGCGCCGGGCAGCGCAACGTCTACGGCGCCAACACCATCGGCGCCTCCGCCTCTTATGAACTGGACCTCTGGGGCAAGGTGCGCAACCAGGTGGCCGCCGGCCGGGCGGAAGCCCAGGCCAGCGCCGCCGACCTGGCCTCGGTGCGGCTGGGGTTGCAGGCCGAGCTGGCCAGCGATTATTTCGCGCTGCGCGGCCTGGATGAACGCGCCCACATCCTGGCCGATACGGTCACGGCCTATGAGAAGCAGCTCAGCCTGACCCAGACCATGTTCCAGGGCCGTATCGTGGCCGGGCTGGACGTGTCGCGGGCGGAAACCCAGCTGGACACCGCCCGGTCCCAGGTCTCGCAGGTGGCGTCGCAGCGGGCGCAGATGGAACACGCCATCGCAGCCCTGGTGGGCCTGGCGCCGGCGGAATTCACCCTGGCGCCCGTGCGGTGGATACCGGCCCTGCCGGCCGTGCCCACGGGGCTGCCCTCCACCCTGCTGCAGCGCCGGCCGGACGTGGCGGCGGCGGAACGCGACGTGCTGGCTGCCAACGCCGGCATCGGCGTGGCCCGCGCCGCCTATTATCCCGACCTGTCGTTGCAGGCGGTGGGCGGCTTCCAGGACACGGGCTTCAACCTGCTGAAGCTGCCCATGGCTTTCTGGTCGGTGGGGCCCGGCGTCACCCTGCCGCTGTTCGAGGGCGGGCGGCTGGACGCAGGCCTGGCCAAGGCGGTGGCCCAGCATGACGAGGCCTCCGGCAAGTATCGCGAGACGGTGCTGAACGCTTTCCGCGAGGTGGAGGACAATTTGGCCGCCATCCGTTGGCTGGGGACGGCCGCCAAGGATGAGGACGCCGGCACCCTGGCGGCCCAGCGCACCCTGGACATGGCCACCAACCTCTACCGCGACGGCGCCGACAGCTACCTGGAGGTGGTGACGGCGCAGACAGCCCTGTTGGAGGCGCAGCAGAGCAGCCTGGATCTGCACACCCGCCAGGTGCAGGCCGACGTGGCCCTCATCCGGGCGCTGGGCGGGGGGTGGGACAAAAGCGCGCTCCCCTCCGATGACGAGTCTAGCACCCTGCCGGAGCGGGCGGCCAAGGCCCTCTGACACGGTTTCATGGTGTTCACTTGAAGGCCACCAGGCGCCCGACAGGTGCCTGGTGGCCTTACTCATTTGATATAGAAAGATAATCGGTCTACGAGGCAGCGTCCTGCGACAATCACGCGCGGCCGATATATGTCAAATCTGCAAATTGACGCACCTTGTGACGGGTTGTTGCTTGCAGTCTTGTCCGCACCATGGTTGATTGCTCCAGCAAACACAACCTTGGCAGGGGTTACGCTGTGTATTGCAACTGTCAAACACACCCCCGCCATGGCGGGGGGCCCCGGTGGTGGCAAGGTAGACACCGGCATTGGGCCCTGGCGGGGCATAAGGTGGAAACCGCACCTTCCTCCCTAGGCGTGACCGATGCCTGAGCGGACCTCGGTGGCTCTTTCTCGACCCATTTCCTGATCAGACCCCTCCGGTTCCGGCGACGCCCTTCCCTGACGGCGGCGAAAGCCCCTGGTTTGCCCAGGGGTTGGCCGGTACCCCGCCCATTGATCTCCCTATGGAGGAAGCCATGCCCGGTCCCTACGATTCCATCCCCGAGACCATTGCCAACAGCTATACGGCAAGCGATCAAACGACACCGTCGGTGGCGGTGCTGGCGGACGGCAGCTATGTGGTCAGTTGGGCATCGGCGGGGCAGGATGGCGACGGATCCGGCATTTACGCCCAGCACTTCGCGGGGGATGGGCAGAAGACCGGTGACGAGTTCCGGGTGAACACCGTCACCGCCGGGAACGAGGTCACCCCTTTCACCGTGGCGCTGCCGAACGGCGGCTATGAAGTCGTCTGGAACCAGGGCGGGACCATCGTCGCCCAACGCTACAACGCCGATGATACGCCGTCGGGCGGACAGACGACCCTCGGTACGGGCAATGGGCCGAAGGCGGCGGTGATGACGAACGGCAATCTGGTCGTCGTCTGGAATTACAATGGCGTGGCCTATGGCCGGATCTATAACGGCAGCGGTGCCGCCGTCGGCGGCCAAATGCAGGTGTCCAATAGCGTGGCGGCGCAGGATGGGCAGCGCATTGCCATCACGGCGCTGCCCAATGGCGGTTTCGCCACCAGCTGGGACGAAAATCTCAACAACGCCAGGGATGTCTTCTGGTGGCAGTTCGATGCCAGTGGCAATAGCGCTGGCGGACCTTATTTCCTCTTGGGCGGCCCGGCGGGAGGGAATCAGACCCAGGCGTCGATCGCCGCCTTAACGGGGGGCGACCGTGTCGTGGTCTTTGCCGACGACACGGCGCCGTGGGATGGCAGCGGCACCTACGACATCCTGCTGCGGCGCTACAATGCCTCCGGCACGCTGGTGGGCGGCACCGTTCGCATCGACACCTTCACTGCGGGCACCCAGCTGCAGCCACAGGTGACCGCCTTGCCCGACGGCGGCTATCTGGTGACCTGGGTTTCGAATGGCCAGGACGGCAGTGGCTACGGCGTCTACGGTCAGCGGTATGATTCCCGCGGTGTGGTGGTGGGGGGCCAGTTCCGCCTGAATGATGCGACGTCAGGCGACCAGCTTCAACCCAGCATCGCCGTGCGGGCGGACGGCACTGTGGTGGCGGCGTGGACCAGTCAAACCGCCGACGGCAACGACATTGTGACCAAGGTTCTGCCCGTGTCCCCGCTGACGGCGGGAAGCCGTGACACCATCCTTGGACTGCAGGGAGCCATCGCCGCTAAAGCCCTGGTCGATATCGGGCAGCAATACGCGGCCGCCTATCAGTTCCAGGACATGAACGCCGACCCGGCCAGCGGCTATTTCACCCTGAACGGCGTGGTTCAGGCGGCGGGCAGCGTGATCACCGTGACCGCCGCGCAGTTGAGCGGCCTGCGCTTCGTGGCTGGAACCGGCCAGGGTGACCACACCATCGCCGTGCGGATCAGCGATGGGACGAATCTGAGCGATTGGGCATACAGCACGGTGACGGTCACGGCGGCATCCGGGAACTATACGCCGGGCCCGGCAAGCGTGGTCAACAGCTATACGGATGGGGACCAGACGGCACCATCGGTGACCTTCCTGGCGAACGGCAGCTACGTGGTGACCTGGACGTCGGCGGGCCAGGACGGTGATGGGGCCGGCATCTACGGCCAGCGTTTCGCCGCTGACGGCCAGAAATTGGGTGATGAGTTCCGCGTGAATACGGTGACGGCGGGGGCGCAGAGCAAGCCGGTGGTGGTGGGGCTGGCCGATGGCGGATTCCAGATCATCTGGCAGCAGTCGGGCGGGGCCCTTGGCGGTCAGCGATACGATGCCAACGGCAACGCCATGGGCAACCAGATCACCATGGGCGGCATGCTGAACAGCGTGGACGTGGCCGCGACCCTGCTGACGAACGGCAACGTGGTGGTGACGTGGAGCAGCGGCGGCCTTACCTATGGGCAACTGTTCAACGACAATGGCATGGCCCTCACTGGCGCGTTCCGGCTGGATGGCTTCCTGGCGTCGTCGGACGTGGAGCGCACGTCGGTCACGCCGCTGGCCAACGGCACCTTCATCGTTGCCTATGACTTCGTCAACGGTGCTGCCGGCCGTGATATTTTTCTTCAGAAATTCGACGCCAACGGTACTGGCTTGGGCGACTACATTTACCTGATGGGTGGTCCGGGTCCCGGCAACCAGTTGCAGGCCTCTCTCGCCGGCCTCACGGATGGCGGCTATGTGGTGGCGTTCATCGACGACACGGCGCCGTGGGATGGCACCGGGACCTACGACATCCTGCTGCGGCGCTACAATGCTTCAGGCACCTTGGTCGGTGGTACGGTGCGCGTCGATTCCGTTACGACGGATACCCAGCTCCAGCCCAAGGTGGTGGCCATGCCGGACGGCGGCTACCTGGTCACCTGGGCGTCGAACAACGAGGATGGCAGCGGCTACGGCGTGTACGCCCAGCGCTATGATGCCAACGGCACGCGGATCGGGGGTGAGTTCCGTCTGAACGACACGACCGACGGCAACCAGTACCAGGCCAACCTGGACGTGCGGGCGGACGGCAGCGTGGTGGTCGTGTGGGCCAGCCAGACCGCCACCGGCTATGACATCATGACCAAGACCTTGGCCGCCACGCCCCCGGCGGCGGGTGGGCGCACGCTGCTCCTCGGCATGCAGCAGTCCGTGGCGGCCCGGGCGTTGATCGACATGGGTGCGCAGTATGCCTCGGTCTATCAGTTCCAGGACATGAGCGCCGATCCGGCCGGCGGTTATTTCACCCTGAACGGCGTGGTTCAGGCGGCGGGCAGCGTGATCACCGTGACCGCCGCGCAGTTGAGGGGCCTGCGCTTCGTGGCTGGAACCGGCCAGGGCGACAACACCGTCGCCGTGCGGATCGGTGATGGAAAGGACTATAGCGGCTGGGCGTACAGCACGGTGACGGTCACGGCGGCATCCGGGAACTACACGCCGGGCCCGGAAAGCGTGGTCAACAGCTATACGGATGGGGACCAGACGACGCCGTCGGTGACCTTCCTGACGGACGGCAGCTATGTGGTGACCTGGACGTCGGCGGGCCAGGACGGTGATGGCGCCGGCATCTACGGCCAGCGTTTCGCCGCTGACGGCCAGAAACTGGGTGATGAGTTCCGGGTGAATCTGCTGACCGCGGGGGCACAGGGCAAGCCGGTGGTCGTGGGGCTGGCCGATGGCGGGTTCCAGATCATCTGGCAACAGACGGGCGGGGCCCTCGCCGGCCGGCGCTATGATTCGAACGGCAACGCCGTGGGCGATCCCATCACCATGGGCGGCATGCTGAACAGCGTGGACGTGGCCGCCACCCTGCTGACGAACGGCAACGTGGTGGTGACGTGGAGCAGCGGCGGCCTTACCTATGGGCAACTGTTCAATGACAATGGCATGGCCCTCACCGGCGCGTTCCGGGTGGATGGCTTCCTGGCGTCGTCGGACGTGGAGCGCACGTCGGTCACGCCGCTGGCCAACGGCACCTTCATCGTTGCCTATGACGTCGTCAACGGTGCTGCCGGCCGCGATATCTTCCTCCAGAAGTTCGATGCCAGCGGCACTGGCTCCGGCAATTCCATCTATCTGTTGGGCGGGCCGGGGTCGGGCAGCCAACTGCAGGCCTCGCTCGCCGGCCTCACGGATGGCGGCTATGTGGTGGCGTTCATCGACGACACGGCGCCGTGGGATGGCACTGGGACCTACGACATCCTGCTGCGGCGCTACAATGCTTCAGGCACCTTGGTCGGTGGTACGGTGCGCGTCGATTCCGTTACGACGGATACCCAGCTCCAGCCCAAGGTGGTGGCCATGCCGGACGGCGGCTACCTGGTCACCTGGGCGTCGAACAACGAGGATGGCAGCGGCTACGGCGTGTACGCCCAGCGCTATGATGCCAACGGCACGCGGATCGGGGGTGAGTTCCGTCTGAACGACACGACCGACGGCAACCAGTACCAGGCCAACCTGGACGTGCGGGCGGACGGCAGCGTGGTGGTCGTGTGGGCCAGCCAGACCGCTACCGGCTATGACATCATGACCAAGACCCTGGCCGCCGCGCCCCCGGCGGCGGATGCGCGCACGCTGCTGGTACGCGCACAGGGAACCTTGGCGCCCAAGGCCTTGGTCTACAATTGGAACCAGGCGGTAGTCGCCTACCAGTTCCAGGAGATCAAGCCCGGGGGTGGATACTTCACGGTGGACGGTGACGCCGAGGCCACCGGTGATATCATCACCTTGACCCCGGACCAGTTGACCCGCCTGCGCTTCGTCGGCAGCAATACCGCCGCCACCGATGTCGTCATGGTGCGGGTCAGCGATGGCGTGACCTGGAGCGAATGGCAGCCGACGATCATCAACACGGTCGTTCCGGCGCCGGCCAGCGCCACCGGAACGGAAGTGATCGCCAACACCTACATGGATGGGGACCAGACGTGGCCGACCGTGACCGTCCTGAAGGACGGCACTTACGTGGTGACCTGGACGTCGCCGGGCCAGGACGGCGATGGCGATGCCGGCGGTATCTACGCCCAGCTTTTCACGGCCACGGGGCAAAAGATCGGGGATGAGTTCCGCGTGACCCTGCTGACGGGCGGCACGCAGAGCAAGCCGGCGGTCGTGGGCTTGGCCGATGGCGGGTTCCAGGTGATCTGGCAGCAGGCAGGGGGACCCCTTGCCGGTCGGCGTTATGATTCCAACGGCAACGCCGTGGGCGATCCCATCACCATGGGCGGCATGCTGAACAGCATCGACGTCAGCGCGACCTTGCTGACGAACGACAACGTGGTGGTGACGTGGAGCAGCGGCGGCCTTACCTATGGGCAACTGTTCAACGACAACGGCATGGCCCTCACCGGCGCGTTCCGGGTGGATGGTGTCCTGGCGTCGGCGGATGTGGAGCACACGTCGGTCACGCCGCTGGCCAACGGCACCTTCATCGTTGCCTATGACTTCGTCAACGGTGCTGCCGGCCGAGATGTCTTCCTCCAGAAGTTCGATGCCAGCGGTACTGGCTCCGGCAATTCCATTTATCTGTTGGGCGGCCCGGGGTCGGGCAGCCAACTGCAGGCTTCGCTCGCCGGTCTCACGGACGGCGGCTATGTGGTGGCCTTTGTCGACAGTACCGCGTCCTGGGATTCGGCCGCCGGCACCTATGACATCCTGCTGCGGCGTTACAACGCGGCCGGCACCTTGATGGGCAGCACCGTCAGGGTGAACACCTATACCGCGGGCAACCAGACCCAGCCCAAGGCGGTGGCCTTGCCGGATGGTGGTTACCTGGTCACCTGGGCGTCGAACAACGAGGATGGCAGCGGCTACGGCGTGTACGCCCAGCGCTTCGACGCCAGCGGCGCCAAGGCCGGGGGCGAATTCCGCCTGAACGACACGACGGATGGCAACCAGTACCAGGCGTCCGTGGTCGTGCAGGCGGATGGCGGCCTGATGGCGGTGTGGGCCAGCCAGACAGCCACTGGATACGATATCGTCACCAAGCTGTTGCCCAGCGCCGGCCCGGCCTTGCCTTACTACGCGCCGCTGCGGGGGACTGACGGCCCGGATCTGCTGACGGGATCCGATGAACGGAACACCATTTCTGGATATGGCGGTAACGATACGCTGACAGGTGGCGCCAGCGACGATGTCATCTCCGGCGGGGCCGGCGACGACATTCTCGCCGGCATGGGTGGCGATGACACCCTCTCCGGCGGCACGGGCAACGATACGTTGGATGGCGGAACCGGCGTCGACTACATGGTGGGCGGTATCGGCGATGACCTTTACCTGGTGGATAACGCCGGTGACGTGGTGCTTGAGAACCCTGGCGAGGGCACGGACGAGGTGCGGACCACGGCGGCCAGCTACACCCTCAGTGCCAATGTGGAGAAGCTGACCTTCGTCGGTACGGGCAACTTCACCGGTACGGGTAACGCCCAGGCCAACGTGATCACCGGTGGCGCCGGCAACGATCTGCTGGCCGGCGGGGCCGGCGATGACACACTGGCCGGCGGGGCGGGGATCGATACCCTGGTCGGTGGCGCCGGCAATGACCTTTTCCTGGTGGACAACGTCGCCGACGTGGTGACGGAGAACGCCGGCGAAGGCAATGACGAGGTGCGGGCCACGGCGGCCAGCTACGCCTTGAGCGCCAACATCGAAACATTGACCTTCGTCGGCACGGGCGACTTCACCGGCACAGGCAACGCGCAGAACAACCTCATCACCGGCGGCGCCGGGAACGATGTGCTCAGCGGTGCCGGTGGTGATGACACCCTGGTCGGCAATGGCGGTGCCGATACTATGCTGGGGGGGACCGGCAACGACACCTATGTGGTGGACAGCGTCACCGACGTGGTTGCCGAGAACGCGGGCGAGGGGACGGACGGTATCCGCACCACGCTTGCCACCTACACGCTGGGCGCCAATTTCGAGAACCTGACCTATACCGGCACGAATGCCTTCAGCGGTTTCGGCAACAGCCTGAATAATACGATCATCGGTGGCATAGGCGATGATGTGTTGGATGGCGCGGCGGGGGCGGACGCGTTGATCGGTGGCGCCGGTAACGATCTCTACGTTGTGGACAACGCGGGCGACGTGGTCACCGAGAATCCCGGTGAAGGCCTGGACGAGGTGCGAACCACGCTGGCGGCGTATACCCTGACCCCCAATGTCGAGAACCTGACGTTCACCGGTAGCGGCAATTTCACCGGGACGGGCAATGCGCTGGGCAATCTGATCACCGGTGGGACCGGCAACGACCAATTGATCGGTGGGACTGGCGCGGACACGTTGATCGGCGGTATGGGCGACGACACCTATGGGGTTGATGACACCGGCGACGTCTTACAGGAGAACGCGGGCGAGGGCACAGACACCATCCTCACCACGCTGACCGGCTATACCCTGGGCGCCAACTTCGAGAACCTGACCTATACCGGTACGGCGGCCTTCGCCGGCACCGGTAATGGCTTGGGCAATCTGATCAAGGGTGGCGCCGGTGGTGATCAGCTGGATGGCGCCGCCGGGGCCGACACGTTGATTGGTGGGGCCGGCAACGACACCTATTGGGTGGATGACGCCGGCGATGTGGTGACGGAGAACGCCGCCGCCGGCACCGATGAAGTGCGGACCACGCTTAACGCCTACACCCTGGGCGCCAATGTGGAGAACCTTACCTATATCGGCACGGAAGCCTTCACCGGTATCGGCAACGAACTGGCCAACGTGATCACGGGCGGTGCCGGGGACGACATGCTGATCGGCGGTGCCGGCAATGACATCTTCCGTGTCAACAGTGCCAATGACGTGGTGGTGGAGAATGCGGGCGAGGGCACTGACGAGGTCCAGGCCACGTCGGCCAGCTACACGCTCGGCGCCAACATCGAAAAGTTGACCTACACGGGCAGCGGCACTTTCTATGGCGTGGGCAATAACTTGGCCAACACGCTCACCGGTGGCGCCGGCAGCGACACGCTGGATGGTGGCGCCGGCGCCGACACGTTGATCGGCGGCGCCGGCGACGACGTCTACATCGTGGACAACGCCGGTGATGTGGTGACGGAGGGGAGCAACGCCGGCACGGACGAAGTGCGGACCTCGCTCAATGCCTATGCGCTGGACGCCAATATGGAGAACCTGACGTTCACCGGCACGGGGAACTTCGTCGGCACTGGTAATAACACGCGGCTGAACGTTATCACTGGCGGCGCCGGTGACGATACGCTGGACGGCGGCACGGGTGCTGACACCCTTATCGGTGGCGTTGGCAATGATGTTTACATCGCTGACAACGGCGCCGATGTGGTGATCGAAAACCCGGATGAGGGTGTCGATTTGGTGAAGGTGTCGGCGGCGGGCTACACCTTGGGCGCTAACATCGAAAATATGACCTACACCGGCACAGCGGGTTTCCTGGGCAACGGCAACGAGCTCGATAATGTCATCATCGGTGGCGCCGGCAACGACACGATAGATGGTAAGGCGGGCAACGACATCCTGATCGGCGGTGCCGGCAACGAAATCTATTACGTCGATAGCGTCAACGACGTGATCGTGGAAAATGCGAACGAGGGCACGGACTTGGTGCGTGCCACGTCGGCCAGCTACACCCTTAGCGCCAATATTGAGAACTTGACCTTCTGGGGCACCGGAAACTTCAGGGGTGTCGGCAATGATCTGGCCAATACCCTGACAGGCGGGGCCGGTGATGACGTGCTGGACGGCGGCCTGGGAGCTGACACGCTGAACGGTGGGGCCGGCAATGACACCTATTACATCGATAATGTCGGTGACGTGATTGGCGAGGGGGCCAATGGTGGCACGGACGAGGTGCGAACCACGCTCAACACATACTCGATGCTCGTCAATCTCAATCTTGAGAACCTGGCTTTCCTCGGTACCGGCAACTTTGCCGGCACGGGCAACAACGTGGGCAATAGCCTGACCGGTGGGGCGGGGGACGACACGCTGGATGGTGGCGCGGGGGCCGACACGCTGGTCGGCGGCGCCGGCAACGACACCTACATCGTCGACAATGCCGGCGACCTGGTGGTCGAGGCGGCTGGGGCCGGCGTGGATTTGGTCAAGACGTCGGTAGCGACCTATGCGCTGACCGCTGATGTCGACAACCTGACCTATACCGGCACCCTGGCCTTCACCGGCACCGGCAACGCCCTGGGGAATGTCATCACCAGCGGTGCCGGCAACGACACGCTGAATGGCGGGGCGGGGGCCGACACCCTGGTCGGTGGCGCCGGTAACGATGTCTATTTCGTGGACAGCCTCAACGACGTGGTGGTGGAGAACGCGGGCGAGGGTGCCGACGAGGTGCGGTCCTCGGTGGCCGGTTACGTGCTGAGCGCCAATATCGAGAAGCTGACCTATGTCGGCGCTGATGCCTTCACCGGTATGGGCAACGACGCCGCCAACGTCCTCACCGGCGGTGCTGGCAATGACGTGCTGAACGGTGCCGGCGGCAACGACACGCTGAACGGCGGTGCGGGGGACGACACCCTGATCGGTGGCACTGGCGACGATATCTTCCAGGTGGACAGCGCCAATGATGTGGTGGTGGAGAACCCGGGCGAGGGCGCCGATGAGGTTCAGGCCACCTCGGCCAGCTACACGCTGAGCGCCAATGTCGAGAAGCTGACCTACACGGGCAGTGGCAATTTCTCCGGTGTCGGCAACGCCCTGACCAACACCGTCACCGGCGGCGGGGGTAATGACACGTTGGATGGCGGTGCCGGGGTGGACACCCTGATCGGTGGCCTGGGCAACGACATCTACCTGGTGGATGATGCCAATGATGTGGTGACGGAGACGGGCGCCGGCGCGGATGAGGTGTGGGCCACTGCCCCCAGTTACATCCTGAGCGCCAACGTGGAAAACCTGCGCTACGTCGGCACCGGCAATTTCTATGGCACCGGCAACACTCTCAGCAATCTGCTGGTTGGCGGCGGTGGCAACGACACACTGGACGGTGGTGCTGCCGCCGACACGATGATCGGTGGTGCGGGCAACGACGTCTATGTCGTGAGCACCGCCCTCGACGTGGTCATCGAGAATGCGGGCGAGGGCACGGATGAGATCCAGACCGGCCTGGCGAACTACACGCTAACCAGCGCCAATGTGGAGAACGTGACCTACACCGGTGGCGCGGGTACAGCGGGCTTCACCGTCATCGGCAACGAGTTGAACAACGTGCTCAGGGGCAATGCCGCGGTTGCCAATAGCATCACGGGCGGGGCCGGCGACGACACGATGATCGGTGGCTCGGGCAACGACACCTATTTCGCCGATAGCGCCAACGATGTGGTGGTGGAGGCGGCCGGGGGCGGCACGGATGAGGTGAAGGTCACTGCGTCCAGCTACACGCTGGGTGCCAATGTCGAGAACCTGACCTACACGGGCAGCGGCAATTTCTATGGTGTCGGCAACGATCTGGCCAACAGCCTGATTGGTGCCACCGGCAATGACACGCTGGATGGTGGCGCCGGCGCCGACACCATGGGGGCGGGCACAGGTGACGACGTCTATTATGTCGATGATCTGGGTGACGTGGTGAAGGAGAATTCGGGTGGCGGTGCGGATGAAATCCGGACTTGGCTGACGAATTACACCCTGGTTTCGGCCAACGTCGAGAACCTGACCTTCATCGGCACGGGCAATTTCTCCGGCACGGGCAGCATCCTGAACAATCAACTGACCGGCGGGATGGGGGACGACACGCTGGATGGCGCCGCCGGTGTCGACACCTTGATCGGCGGCGCGGGGAACGACACCTATGTGGTGGACAACGCCGGTGACGTGGTGCGGGAAAATGCGGGCGCCGGCACCGACACGGTGCGGACTACATTGGCCACCTACACGCTGGGTGCCAATGTGGAGAACCTGACCTACACGGGCACGGTGGCCTTCACCGGCACGGGCAATGAGCTGAACAACGTCATCACGGGTGGGGCCGCCAATGACTCGCTGACGGGCGGTGCCGGCGACGATACCTTGGACGGTGGCAGTGGCAATGACACGTTGGTGGGGGGCACGGGCAACGACGTTTACCTGGTGGATAGTGCCACCGACGTGGTGACGGAGGCGGTCGGCGCCGGGACGGATGAGGTTCGCACGACGCTGGCGAGCTACACGCTGGGCGCCAATGTGGAGAACTTGACCTATACGGGCAGCGGCAGCTTCACCGGCAGGGGCAACGCGCTGGCCAACGTGATCACCGGTGGCGCCGGGAATGACGTGCTGGATGGTGGTACCGGGGCGGATACGCTGGTCGGCGGTGCCGGCAACGACACCTATCTGGTGGATGACGCCGGTGACGTGGTGACGGAGGCAGCCGGCGCTGGCGTCGACACCGTGCAGACGACGCTGGTGAGCTACACGCTGGGCAGCAACGTCGAGAACCTGACCTACACAGGCACCGGTGCCTTCACCGGCACGGGTAATGCCTTGGCCAACGTGATCACCGGTGGCGCCGGGAATGACGTGCTGGATGGTGGTACCGGGGCGGATACGCTGGTCGGCGGTGCCGGCAACGATACCTATCTGGTGGATGACGCCGGCGACGTGGTGATGGAAGCGGCTGGGGCTGGTGTCGATACCGTGCAGACGACGCTGGTGAGCTACACGCTGGGCAGCAACGTCGAGAACCTGACCTACACAGGCACCGGTGCCTTCACCGGCACGGGCAATGCCTTGGCCAACATCATCACGGGCGGCGCTGGTGATGACGTGCTGGATGGCGGTACCGGGGCGGACACGCTGGTCGGCGGCGGCGGCAACGACACCTATCTGGTGGATGACGCCGACGACGTGGTGATGGAAGCGGCCGGCGCCGGCGTCGACACCGTGCAGACGACGCTGGTGAGCTACACGCTGAGCGGCAACGTCGAGAACCTGACCTACACCGGGGCGGGCAGCTTCACCGGTACGGGTAACGCGCTGGCCAACGTCATCACGGGAGGTGCTGGCGATGACGTGCTGGACGGCGCCGCCGGAGCCGATACGCTGGTCGGCGGTACCGGCAACGACACCTATCTGGTGGATGACGCCGGTGACGTGGTGACGGAGGCAGCCGGCGCCGGCGTCGACACGGTGCAGACGACGCTGATGAGTTACACGCTGGGCGGCAACGTCGAGAACCTGACCTACACGGGCAGCGCGGCCTTCACCGGCACGGGTAATGCCTTGGCCAACGTCATCACCGGTGGTGCTGGTGATGACCTGCTGGATGGCGGTACCGGGGCGGACACGCTGGTCGGCGGCGGCGGCAACGACACCTATCTGGTGGATGACGCCGACGACGTGGTGATGGAAGCGGCCGGCGCCGGCGTCGACACCGTGCAGACGACGCTGGTGAGCTACACGCTGAGCGGCAACGTCGAGAACCTGACCTACACGGGCAGCGCGGCCTTCACCGGCACGGGTAATGCCTTGGCCAACGTCATCACCGGTGGTGCTGGTGATGACCTGCTGGATGGCGGTACCGGAGCCGATACGCTGATCGGCGGCGGCGGCAACGACACCTATCTGGTGGATGACGCCGGTGACGTGGTGACAGAGGTGGTCGGGGCCGGGACGGACGAGGTCCGTACGACGCTGGCGAGCTACACGCTGGGTGACAATGTGGAGAACCTGACCTACACGGGGATGGGCGCCTTCACCGGCACGGGCAATGACCTGGATAACGTCATTACCGGCGGTTCAGGCGATGACACCTTCGCTGGTGGATTGGGGAATGACACCTACGTCTTTGGCCTGAACAGCGGTTCTGACGTCATCACCGATGGGGCGGGCGCCAATGCGCTGGTGTTCTCCTCCGACGTTGATCCGGGCAGCCTTGTCTTCCAGCAGTCGGGCAACGACCTGGTGCTATCGCTGACGACGGGGAACACGGTGGTGACCTACGCCAACTACTACAGCGACCCCACTGTCATCGGATCCGTCCAGGTGGGCAGCACGGTGTTGGTCCCGCCCTTCTCCCACAGCTGAAGCCCGAAAAAAGGGCGGCGCCTCCCTGCGGAGATCGCCGCCCTTCCTACCCTCGCTACCGTCTTCAGATCGCGCGCAGGCGGGCGAAGAAGCCGGTGATCTCGGCGTTCAGGGCGTCGGCGTCCTGGCGCAGGGCTTCCGAGGCCGTGTGCAGGGCGTTGGCCGACTGGCTGGTTTGTTCGGCCGCACCCGCCACGCCCACGATGTTGGTCGACACCTGCTGGGTGCCCATGGCTGCCTGGTTGATGTTGCGGGCGATTTCCGAGGTGGTCGCGCCTTGCTGTTCCATCGCGGACGCGATGGCGGTGGCGATCGTCCGCATATCGCCCACCACGGTGGCGATGCTGCCGATGGCCTCCACCGCTCGTGTGGTTTCCTGCTGGATGCCGGTGATGTAGCCCTGGATTTCGTCGGTGGCCTTGGTCGTCTGGCTGGCCAGGGTCTTCACTTCGCTGGCCACCACGGCGAAGCCCTTGCCCGCCTCCCCGGCCCGCGCCGCCTCGATGGTGGCGTTCAGGGCCAGCAGGTTGGTCTGGCCGGCGATCTCCTGAATGACCTGGATGATGTTGCCGATGCTCTGGGCCGCATCCGCCAGGCCTTGCATGGTGACGCCCGTTTGCTCGGCCTGTGCCACCGCGCGCTCGGCGATATCGGTCGAGCGGGTGACCTGGCTGTTGACCTCGCCCACGGCGGCGGCCAGTTCCTCGGCGGCGCTGGCGATCATCTGCACATTGCCGGTGGTCTCGGCCGAGGCGTGGTTGGCCATTTCCACCATGCCGCGGCTCTGCGTCGCCATGTCGGCCAGGCCCGAGGAATGGTTGCGCACGTCTTCCGAGGCATGCACCACGTTGCTCAGCACCCGGGCGCTGCGCTGCTGGAAATCGGCCAGCGAAGCCTCCACCGCCTCCTGGCGGCGCAGCTTCTCTTGCTGCTCGGCCTGCTGGGCCTGGGTCAGTTCGGCGTTGCGCAGGCCGTTGCGCTTGAACACTTCTAGCGCGCGGGCCAAGCGGCCGATTTCATGGCGGTCGTTCAGCAGCGGGATGTCGACGGTCAGGTCGCCATCGGCCAACTGGCCCATGCGCTCCGTCATCAGCTTCAGGGGCTTGGCGATGCTGCGGGCCAGCATATAGGCCACCAGGCCACCGGCGCCCACCACGATGGCGGTCAGCATCAGCATATCAATCAATATATCATGATATATATCGTCGATGTCGTCGACGTAGATGCCGGTGCCCAGCGCCCACTGCCACGGCTCGAAGCCCAGGCTGTAGGTCATCTTGGGGAAGTTCTGGCTGGGGCCGCCCTTGTTGCCCGGCCGGGGGTAGGTGTAGGTGAAGGACCCCCCGCCCTGCTTGGCGGCCTCGATGCCCAGGCGCACGGTCTCGACGCCATCGGCCGTCTTGAAGTCCATGCGGTTCTTGCCTTCGAATTCCTTCTTGATGTGGACGACGGTCAGGCCGTCGTACTGGTTGACGTAGACGTATTCGCCATTGCCGAAGCGCAGCTTGCGGATGTCGTCCTGGGCGCCCTTCTGCGCCTGGGCCCGGGTCAGCTCGCCCGACTGCTCGCGGTCGTACCAGTTCTGCGCCACCCCGCGGGTGACCATCAGGATCTGCTTCAGCTCTTCCTTGCGGTCCTCGGTCAGGGTGTGGCGTAGCGAGGTCAGGGCGAAGCTGACGGCCAGGCCCAGGGCCAGCACCAGCATGGGCATGAACAGCGCCAGTCGGTGGGAAATCTTTAGTTTGTTCAGCATGATTCGATCTCTCGCGCAGGGCGTAGGGGTCAGGCGACGGCGGCGGCGGACGCGGTGTCGTCCTCGCGGAACAGGCCGCGGGGCAGGTCCAGGTCGCGGGCGCAGGCGGCCGCGCTGCGGGCATAGACCTCATCCACGCCATGACGGCACAGCAGATCCAGGTCCGCGTCCGTGACCGCTCCCCGGTCCCGGTCCTGATAGGCGTAGCAGCCGATGCCGCCAGTCTGCTGGTGCAGGCCCGGGGCGGCATAGGCCTCCGGCTCCACCGGGAACAGGATGCGCGACTGGCTGTCGTCCAGGCTGTCCATCCGCTGCCAGCAGGTCACCGTTTCAGGCGTGAAGTAATCGGACAGGCCCAGCCGGTGGAACAGGGCCGCGGCCGACAGTACCGGCTGCCGGGCCGCCTCATGAACGTAGTGGGTCACGGGCACGCCCTGCCGGCGGGCGTAGTTCTCGACCCGCGCGGCGTTCAGGGAGGCGATAACGAAGTTCTCCAGCAACTGGTCCCGGCTGATCCGATGCGACCACTTGCGCAGCCAGGATGCCAGGGCGTGCACCGGCTCGCGGTCCAGCATCACCAGGTGCAGGCGACTGGCGGGATATCCCGCTTCGATCAGCATCTGCAGCGGGATATAGAGACATTCCGCCGTCAGATAGGGCCCGGCCACGTCCTTGCAGAAGATATGCGGTGCCTGGTCGGCCAGGGGAATGGCCCAGGGGCCGGGGCGGTCGGCCGCCAGCACATGGCGCATGACCGCCTTGGTGGGCTGGTAGTACGAGGGCAGGCCGGCCACGCCGAACAGGTTGGCCATGGCCGTGGAGCCGACACGGGCTCGTCCCCAGGCACAGGTCAGGTGAGGGAAATCCTGTTCCGTCCGCCCGCCGAAGCCGGCAGCCAAGTAGGAGGCAACCTGGTTGGTTAAGCCGTCTAAATGGAATTCCCTGACCTGATATCGCCCATCGGAGGCTAGGCAGACCTTTCCCAGGGAAGCGTCGTCCGCCTCCACCAGTTCCGCAAGCCTGTCTAAATCTATGATTTGCTTGTAGAAAGCGACCATTTCTTTCCCCGCCAAGGATAAAGGCCGATAGTCCCGTGGCAGCATCCCTTCCGCCCCAAGTCAAGGCCCTAACCCAAAGAATAGGACAGGGAGTCTTAAGGCAATATTAATATGAAAAGAGGCGTAGAAAACATCTACTTTTGGATAATAAATAAAGATCAAATGCGATCATAATGCGTTTATATTGCATTTATATTGACGTTCTGTGGCTGCCTATCCCCGTAGGTTGCTGGTTGAATTTCAAGGATAATTTCTGAAAAGGGTCCGAGAAATTAACCAATACGGCTTGCCATGGAAGCATCAAGTCGATGCCTTCCGCAAAACCCGGCCTTATTTCGCATAAATGCCTGAAATCCTGGGGCGACGGCCTGCGCCGAACCGGGGGGCCGTTCAAGCGGCGACTCATGAGGATGGCTAAAGTGTCGACGCGTCTTAAGGGCGCCAAAGAAGACGGCCCAGCCGTGGGGGCTGGGCCGTCATAGAGAAGGTTCAGGAACGGGGATCGGTCAGTGGTGGGCGTGGGCCAGGCCGCCTGCCCCGTCGCTGATACCGATCTCCACGTTCTGCATCATGCCCTGATCCTCATGGTCCAGGATGTGGCAGTGCAGGACGAACTCCCCGATGTACCGCTCATAGCGGGTGCGGACGATCAGGCGGTAATAATGGATCGGCGGGTTCGGATCGGGCTTGAAGCCAGGTGGTGCGAAGGCGCTGTCGTTGGTCTTGACCCATAGCGTGTCCTTCCAGGCGCCCTTCAGGCCGGCGAACTGGGTGTCGCCATCGTCGTCCACCGCGCCGGGCAGGCTGACGTCCCGGCCCTTGTCGTTATAGATGGCGACGATCTGGAAGGGGTTCACGTGGATGTGGAAGGGGTGGCTGATGCTGTAGGACCGCAATTCCCACTGCTGAGCCGTGCCCAGCACCAGCTTGCGGTCGATCTGGGCCGGGTTATAGGGCGCGGTGCCCTTGGGCACCCAGTTCTGACCGTCGTACTGCACCATCTCGAAGTTGTTGGCCACGGTGAACTTGGTGGCCGTCAGGCCGGTGTAGGGCTGCTTTTTGGGGTCATCCGGCACGCCCGGTCCCAGATAGAACACCATGTCCTCTTCGGGTACGCCCTTGACCTCATCATCGGTGATGGTGGGGTGGGGAACGAAGCGGGTCAGCTTCATGCCGTCCTTGGCGGTCAGATCGGCGATGATCTGGGTGCGCACGTCGGCCGGCATGGTGCGCTGGGCGGAAGCAACCAGGGTGTTCACCAAAGTCTGCGTCGGGTTGGCCGTGGGCGCACCGCCACGGACGGTCACCACGCCCAGCAGGCTGCGCAGTGTATCGGACCGGCTGACGGTGTTGCTCGCGGTCTGCGCCTTCTGCGTCACGCAGTAATTGCCGGCCTGGGGGAAGACCACCAGCAAGTCGTAGCGATAGCCCGGCTGCAGAACGGTGTTGGTATTGGTCAGGGTGTTGCCCATGGTCAGGCCATCGGCGGCCACCACCTGGTAGGGGACGGCGGGGCCGGTGCACACCGTATCGATGAAGTTGCCCATGCTGTCCTTGGTGGGGCGGGCGGTGGCGGCGGTGGTGTCCACCATCTTGTGGAATTCCACATTGATGGTCTCACGTATGCCGGCATGGATTAGACGCCAGCGCTCCACAGTGCCCGCCTGGGCGTCGGTGAAGGTCGGCATGATCACGCCGTTGATGCTGGTCCAGCGGCCGGACTGTTGCCAGGAACCGGGGCCGAAGTTGTCGATGCTCTCGATGATGCCCGTCTGGTTGGCCTTGCAGTTCCAGGTCTGCTGGCCCTTGTCGTCCAGGCAGTAGTACTGGATCTGCTGGAACAGCACCGTGCGGTCCTTGAAGGCCTTGCCGTCGGGACCGACCAGCAGGGTGTCCAGGTCGCCGTTCACCTGGGGCGTGGGTTTGCGGTCGCCATGGATGACCAGAGCGCCCGCCATACCGCTGGCCACCTGCAAGGCGGTCGAGCCGTGCCGGTGCGGGTGGTACCAGAAGGTGCCGGCCGGATGGTCGGCGGGGATGTTGTATTCATACTGGAAGCTGACACCCGGGTTCAGGGAGATCAGCACATTGTCGCTGTTGCCCGTGGGGCTGACCCACAGGCCATGCGAATGCAGGTTGGTGCCGTTGTTGCAGTGCGGCTGGTCCACCGGGATGTTGTGGTCGTTGCAGCTGGGGTCGGGCGGCAGGTCGTTGTGCAGGGTGACGCGCACCGTGTCGCCCGGCGTCACGTCGATCTCCGGCGCCACATAGGGCGTGCCAGGCGACACGCCGGTGCCGACATAGCTGCGCAGGTGCACGCGCTGGTACCGCTGCTCCCCTGGGTCATACAGGGCGCCGTCGGTATATTGGATGTGCAGGTCGAAGGCCCGCTCCTTGCCGGCGTGAGCCGCCGGGGCGGTGGCCAGGCTGATGGCCGATGGCGCCTTGGGCAGGCCGGGAACGTTGGCCGAGCCCGTCGCCGGTGCCGTCTGCGGCAAGCTGGGTGGGTTGGCGAAGGTGCTTTGCGCCGCTGCCGGCTGGGCGGCCCCCAGCAGCATCAGGCCCAGGGTGGCGACGCCGGCCCCCAAGCGTCCCTTCAATGACGCGCCACGCGTCGGATATCTCTGCATGCTCCACCCCCTCTTCGCGGACGATGCCGCCTCTGGTTGAGTTATTGGGGTGCAATCTAGCAGATGCGTGGCACCAATCCACTCGTTTAACGAGTATGCACAATTGATATACCCATCGTCGGATGTAGACGGCCTTTTAACGGCGCTGCGGGAAGGTCTGTCATCGGCGGTGGTGCTGAGGCTACACTGTTCATTCTTGCGATGATGAAAGGCAGCTCGATGACCGACCCTCTCTCCGATTTCATCCGCAGCCTGCCCAAGGCGGAGCTGCACCTGCACATAGAAGGCAGCCTGGAACCGGAGCAGATGTTCGCGTTCGCCCGCCGCAACCGCGTGGCGCTGCCCTTCCACACGGTGGAGGAGGTGCGGGCCGCCTACGCCTTCACCAACCTTCAGGATTTCCTGGACATCTATTACCAGGGCGCCCAGGTGTTGCGCACAGAGGAGGATTTCCACGACCTGGCGCTGGCCTATTTCCGCCGGCTGGCGGCGGACGGCGGTGTGCATGCTGAGATCTTCTTCGACCCCCAGACCCATACCGACCGGGGCATCCCCTTCCAGGTCGTGGCCGATGGCCTGCTGGCCGGCATGGTGGCAGCGAAGGATGAACTGGGCGTCACCTCCCACCTCATCCTCTGCTATCTGCGCCACCTGGATGAGGAGGCCGCCTTCGCCACGCTGAAGGCGGCGGAGCCCTATCTGGACCGCATCAAGGGCGTGGGGCTGGATTCATCCGAGGTCGGCAATCCGCCATCCAAGTTCGCCCGGGTGTTCCAGGCCTCGCGGGAGCGGGGACTGAAGCTGGTGGCCCACGCGGGGGAGGAGGGGCCGCCCGACTATGTCTGGCAGGCGCTGGACATCCTGGGCGTGGATCGCCTGGACCATGGCAACCGCGCGCTGGAGGACGAGGCACTGACCCGCCGCCTAGTTGACCAGGGCACGACGCTGACGGTGTGCCCGCTGTCCAACCTCAAGCTCTGCGTCGTGCCCAGCCTGGAGGCGCATCCCCTGCGGCGCATGCTGGGCCTGGGGCTGAAGGCCACGGTCAACGCCGACGACCCGGCTTATTTCGGCGGCTATCTGCTGGACAACTATGTGCGCGTGGCGGCGGCCCTGGGCCTGGACCGGGCGCAGCTGGCGCGGCTGGCCCGCAACAGCATCACCGGGTCCTTCCTGGATGCTGCGGCCCAGACGCCGCATCTGGCCAAGTTGGATGCTATAGCGCCTTAACCCGGCAGTTAGCCGCCAAAGCCTCCCAGGGTGTGGTCGTACAGCACCTTGGCGCCGATGCCGATCAGGCCCAGGCCGCCCAGCACCTCGGCCCAGCGGCCCAGCACGGGGCCGGCGGCCCGGCCCAACATCACCCCGCCGAAGGCCATGGTGAATGTCACCAGGCCGATCAGGGCGATGGTGGTGGGCACGTCGACATTCATGTAGCCCAGGGTAATGCCGACGGCGGTGGCGTCGATGCTGGTGGCGATGGCGGTCATGGCCAGGGCCAGGGGCGAATGCCGGTCGGCCTTGGGCTTGTCCTCGCCGTCATTCTTCCACGCCAGCCAAGCCATGCGGCCGCCCACGATCAGCAGCAAGCCGAAGGCGATCCAGTGGTCGTAAGCCTCGATGTAATGGGCGAAGGACAGGCCCAGGCCCCAGCCCAGGATGGGGGCCGCCAGCTCGAACAAGCCGAAATAGGCGCCCACCCGGGCCGCCTCTCGCACGCCGGGGCGGTTCAGGCTGGCGCCCTTGCCCAAGGAGGCGGCGAAGGCATCCATGGACAGGCTGAACGCCAGGGCGAAGGACGTGGTGATGGGCATGGTACAGACCTCGGGGGGCGGCAATGCGACAGGCCAGGCGGACGACAGCAGCAGTCAGCGTCCGGCCCGGCCAGGTCGGACGCGACATGCCACTGGTCTCGCCAGCGATCCGCGCAGGGCGGATCGATCGCACGCGCCATGGGCCGCACCGGTGAGGCACCGGCGGGGCCCAAGTCTGTTGACGCGGCGCCCGCTCAAAATCGGCAGGCGGCTACTCCCCAATGATGGGCGGTGATTAACGGCTGGCGAGGCGGTCTGTCAAGACTCCTTTCGCACCGCACAATAACCCCGTCATGGTTCGCGTGACGGGGGAACCGACGGCGTGTCGCTGGCGGGAAAGCTTTCCTCCAGCGCCTCGTCCAGCAGCTCGTCGACATGACGGTCATTGACCTTGGCGGGGCCGGTGGTCCCGGTTTGGCCGGGGGTGGTGGCTCTGGGTGGAGGTGTGGGCGTACGCGTGGGCATGGGCTTCCTTTCACATGATATCCTGCCGGGGATGCCAGGATGATGCGGGGGCGTGCCGGCGATCGTCCCGTGCCAATGCCGTGACAGGCTGTGAAGATTTGATGGCGGTTGGCGGCCCGTGGCGATGCCGCACGAGGAACGGCGGTTGTGTCGGCCTCCCGCTGCCTGCGACGTTCCGGGCTCGGTCGGCGCCCTTGATGTTACCGGTAACTTAGGCAACAGTGGGCCCGAAAACGATTACAAAATGGGGTTGGGAACGCTGTCATGACAGGAAACTCGCATTCCGCGCGGGCGCGACGCCTGCTGCTCGCCACGGTAGCCGTCTTGGCGCTGGCCGGCTGCCAGACTGATGGCGGTCACACTGATGGCGGCCACAAGGCTCCGCTCGCCGCCGCCACGCCATCGGCGCCGCAGGGGCCCGCGTTGATGGGGCAGGCGCCCTATCAATGGAAGAACGTTCAGATCGTGGGCGGCGGCTTCGTCGACGGCATCGTTTTCCATCCTACCGTGCCCGGCCTGCGCTATGCCCGCACCGACATGGGCGGCGCCTACCGCTGGGACGAGGGGGCCAAGCGCTGGATCCCCCTGCTGGACTGGGTGTCCTATGCCGACACCAACCTGATGGGCGTGGAAAGCATCGCGCTGGACCCGCACAACCCAGACCGTGTCTACATGGCGCTGGGCACCTACACCAACCCGCTGGCGCCCACCGGCGCCATCGTGCGCTCCGACGACCGGGGGCGGACCTTCCGCCGCGTCGATGTGCCCATCAAGTTCGGTGGTAACGAGAACGGTCGTGGCAATGGCGAACGCCTGGCGGTCGACCCCAACGACCCGGACACCCTCTACCTCGGCACCCGCCATGACGGCTTGTGGGTCAGCCACGACGGTGCGGCCACCTGGTCACGCGCGGCCGGTTTCCCCGACGTGACGGAGGATCTGTCGAAGGAGGTCGCGGCTGGCGTGTCGCCCTGGGCGCGCGGTGGCTCCGGCTTGGTGTTCGTCATTTTCGATCCCAGAAGCGCGACCAAGGACGGCAAGGGCAGCCGCACCATCTACGTCGGCGCCTCCCTCAAGGGGCGGGACAACCTGTTCCGCAGCACCGATGGCGGCCGGACCTGGGCGCCGGTGCCGGGCCAGCCCACCGCCAACCGGCCGACGCGCGCCGCCCTCGCCGCCGATGGCACGCTCTACGTCTCTTACGGCAGCAGCCCCGGCCCCACCCGCATGACCGACGGCGCCGTATGGAAGCTGGACACCCGGCGGGGCAGGTGGACCGACATCACGCCGGAGAAGCCGGACGCCGCCAAGGGGGCGGCTTTCGGCTATGCCGCCGTGGCGGTGGACGCGCACAATCCCAAGGTGGTCATCGCCAGCTCCTTCGACCGGCACCGCCAGCCGGGCTCCTACCCCGGCCTGGGGGAGGACATCTTCCGCAGCCTGGATGGCGGCAAGACCTGGCACGGCGTGTTCGGCGGCCCCCGGGGCGACGGCAAGAACGGCGGCGTCTATGATTACAGCCTGGCGCCCTATGTGAGGCCCACGCCCATCCACTGGCTGTTCGATATCGAGATCGACCCCGCCAACCCCGATCACGCCATGTTCACCACCGGCTACGGCGGGTGGGAGACGTTTGATCTCACCGCCGTGGACAAGGGCCAGCCCAGCCACTGGCAGGTGATGAGCACCGGCATCGAGGAAACGGTGGGCATGGCCTTCAACAGCCCGGTCCAGGGCGCCCCGCTGATTTCCGCCATCGGCGACTATGGCGGATTCGTGCATTGGGACCTGGACAAGCCGGCGCCGGAGGGCGCTGCCTCCTCGCCCCTGTTCGGCAACACCGACAGCGTGGTGTCGGCGCCGCTGAACCCCGGCGTCGTGGTGCGCGTGGGCATCCATGATGAACGCTATCCCGCGCCCAACATCGGCTATTCCCTGGATGGCGGCCGCAGCTGGAAGCCGGCGGTGATGCCGGTGCCGGAGGCCAAGCGTGGCAAGGTCGCCGTCTCCGCCGACGGCGCCACCTGGGTGTGGACGCCGCAGGGCGCGAAGGAAGGCCTGGTGTCCGGCGCCTTCGTCACCACTGACCACGGCGCTACCTGGACCTCCGCCCAGGGCCTGCCGGACGGTGTGCGGGTGATCGGCGACGCCGTGGATTCCAACACCTTCTACGCCCTGTCGCTGTTCGACGGGAAACTGTACGTCAGCACCGACCGCGCCGCCCATTTCGAGGCGCGGCCCTTCACCCTGCCCAACGGCCTGCCCACGCCGGCGGCGGTGCGCAACGGCCGGGGGGATCCGCGTGGCGGCCAGGATGCCCTGTACACCACGCCCGGGCGCAAGGGCGACCTGTGGATCGCCGCCTTCGATGGGCTCTATCATGGCACGGCCGATGGCGGGGCCTACACCCGCCTGCCCGGTGTGGAGGAGTTGCACGCCTTCGGCTTCGGCAAGGCCGCGCCCGGGGCCGACATCGCCGCCCTTTACCTGGTGGGCACCATCGACCGTCAGCGGGGCATCTTCCGCTCCGACGATGCCGGGCGGCATTGGTTGCGGGTGAACGATGACCGGCACCAGTGGGGTTTGATCCTGCAGGTGTCGGGTGACCCCAAGCGGTATGGCCGCGTCTATGTCGGGACCCATGGCCGGGGTATCGTCTATGGCGATCCCCAATAGGGCCAAAGCTTGGGAATCATAATTAACCCAAAGGGTTAGTGTCGTCCGGGCAGGTCCGGACGACACCAAGCCCGTATCCCTTGCAGCTTTGCCATTATAAGATGGGGTCCACGCCGCAGGACCCCATCCCATGCCGATCCCGCCACCCACGCCGTCCTCATTCCACCACCGTCTCGGCGCCTTCATCCGCCGGCAGCGCCTGGGCGAGCCCCGCCTGTGGTGGAATGTGCGGCGCAAGCGCTTCTGGGCCGTCCTGCTTATGGCGCTGTACACGCTGGGGGGCTTTTTCGTCGCCCCGCCCGTGCTGCGGCGGGAAATCGTGGATGTGGTGCAGAAGGCCTTCCAACGTCCTGCCAGTCTGGATGAGGTGCGCGTCAACCCTTACGCCCTCAGTGTGGAGTTGGGCGGCTTCCGCCTGACGGAGGCTGATGGCGCCCCTCTGCTGGGTTTCGACCGGCTGTATGTCCGCCTGGCGCCCAGCGGACTGCTGCGCTGGGCTTGGGGCGTCAACGACATCCAGCTGGATGGCCTGAAAGCCACCCTGGTGCGCTATGGCGAGACCGACACCAACATCGGGCGCCTGATCCAGGCCGCCGCCTCTGGCGATGACCAGGGCAAGGCCGAAGCGCCCAGCCAGGGCTTGCCGCGTCTGCTGATCCATCGCGTGACCATCACCAACGCGGCCGCCGATGTGACCGACCAGGTGCCGGGCACACCGTTCAAGACCAAGGTCGGCCCCGTCAGCATGGAGTTCAACGACCTCAGCACCCTGCCGGAACGCCAGGGGCAACAGCACCTGCAGGTGGGACTGGAGGGTGGCGCCACCTTGGAATGGACGGGCACATCCGGCTTGAACCCCATTATGTCCGCCGGCCATGTGGCGGCGCGCGGGCCTTACATTCCCCTGGCGGCCCGCTATTTCGGCGATGTCTTCAAGGTCACCGTGCCGACCGGCACCCTCGCGGTCGACCTGGACTATCAGGTCAGCCGCCGCGCCGATGGTGCCTATGCCCTGGCGGTCACCCACGCGGGTGTGGTGGTGCGCGACCTGGCGGTGCATGAGGCCGGGGTGGCGGGGCCTTTCCTGACCCTGCCGGAACTGCGCCTGGCCGGTGGCCGCCTGGCTTGGCCCGAACGCACCGCCGTCGCCGACAGCCTCAGCGTGGACGGCTTGACCGTGGCCGTGCGGCGCCAGGCGGACGGCCGCGTCGGCCCCATGCCCTGGCTGGCGGGGGATGACGACCCGACGGCCGTGCCGACATCAAAGGGGGCCGACGCGCCGCCATGGGCCGCCACACTGGGCAAGGTCCAGGTGCGCAAGGCCAAGGCGGTGGTGGAGGATCAGGCGCTGCATGAGCCGGCGCGGCTGGAGCTGACGCCCATCGACCTCACCCTGGACAATCTCTCCAACCAAGCGGGCGCCGCATTCCCCTTCACCCTGGCGGCGGCGCTGTCCGGCGGCGGCCAGGTGACGGCGCACGGCAAGGTCACGGCGATGCCGGCCCTGCGGCTTGAGGCCACGGCCACCCTGACCGACCTGCCGGTCGCCGCCGCCCAGCCCTATGTGCGCGAAAGCGCCCGGGTGAACATCAACGATGGCCATCTGTCGGCGGAGGGTGACATCACGATCACACCGCCCGAGGGCAAGACGCCCGGCGGTCTCACCGTGGTCGGCAAGGGCGAGGTGCGGTCGCTGGCCGTGGCGGAGCAGGGCGGTGGCATCCCGGTCGTCTCCTGGGACAGGTTGAGCATCGATCGCTTTGAATACAGCCAGGTGGCCAATGAGCTGCGCGTTTCCCAGGTCACCGTGGCGGCGCCCTATCTGCGCCTGCAGGTGGCGGCCAACCAGACCACCAACTTCAACCATCTGATAGTGCCACGGGCCAAGGCCGCCGCCGGGTCGGCCGCACAAGCTTCAGCACCGGCCCCGGCGATCAGCGCGGGCCGGGTGGTGATCACGGGCGGGAAGGCCGATTACGGCGACGCCTCCCTGCCCCTGCCGTTCTCGGCCCACATCACCGCCCTGCAAGGGGAGGTGGCGGCGCTCAGTTCCAGCGCCACGGCATCCTCGCGCCTGGCCTTGCGCGGCCAGGTGGGCGACTTCGGCCAGGTGACCATCGACGGCCGGCTGGTACCCTTCGACCCCGGCCGCGATTCCAACGTCAACATGCTGTTCCGCAACGTCGAATTCCCCGACCTGTCGCCTTACACGGTGAAGTTCGCCGGCCGGCGCATCGACCGGGGGCGGCTGGATGTCGACCTGCACTACCTGGTCAAGGGCGGCGCGCTGAACGGCACCAACCGCGTCGTCATCCGCGATATCAAGCTGGGTGACCGGGTGGATGTGCCTGGCGCGCTGGACCTGCCCTTGGACCTCGCCATCGCCCTGCTGAAGGATGACGAGGGCAAGATCAACGTCGACCTGCCGGTCAGCGGCAACATCAACGATCCGCGCTTTGACATCGGCAGCGTCATCCGCGCCGCTGCCGCCGACCTGCTGACCAATCTCGTCACCGCCCCCTTCCGCGCCCTGGCCGCGCTGTTCGACGGGGCGGACGCGGACAAGCTGGATCATATCGACTTCGCTCCCGGCCGGGCCGACCTTTCCCCGCCGGAGCAGGAGAAGATTGTCCATCTGGCTCAGGCGCTGGGCGCCCGGCCGCAATTGGCCCTGGTCGTGCCCGGCGTCGTGGCGCCGGAGGCGGACAAGGCACAGCTGCAGATGGACACGCTGGACGCCCGCATGACCCAGGCCCTGGCCCACAACTATACCCTGGAAGGCCAGCGCCAGTTCCTGGAGGCGCAGTTCCGTGAGCGCCTGGGCGCCGACCAACTGCCGCTGTTGCGTGATTCCTTCACCCGCACGCCCCCGGCGGCTCCCGGCGCCAAGACCCCACCAGCCCCGGTGCTGGATGAGCCGGGCTATGTCGGTGCCCTGCGCGACCGTGTCGCCAAGATGGAACCGGTAGCGGAACAAGCCTTGAAAGCCCTGGCGCAAGCCCGGGCGACCGCAGTAGCCGGCGCCCTGAAGCAGCGGCTGCCCAACCTGGATCCCAAGCGGGTCAGCCTGCGCGGCGAGGTCCAGGCGAAGGTGGACAGGGAAGGATTGATTCCCCTGAAGCTGGACGCGGCCAGCGCTGGCGACTAGGCCGTTAAGGCCTCACAGCTCCGTCCACTCGCGCATCAGGTTGGCGTAGATGCGGGCCAGGGCGTCGAATTGCGCGCTCTTGCCTTCCAGGCTGTGCAGATGGGTGCGGGCTTGGCCCAGGTCATACAGAATGGACCGATGTTCTGGCCGGCGGATCATGCTTTGCAGCCAGCCCACGGCGGCCATGCGGGTGCCCCGCGTCACCTTGGCCACGCGGTGGATGGCGCCGGACGGGTAGGCGACCAGCGACCCCGCCGCTGGCTTGAACCCCTGTTCGTGCCCACCCTGGTCGATGACCAGTTCCCCGCCGTCATAGGACGCGGGATCGCACAGGAACAGGGTGAAGGAGATGTCGGCGCGGATGGGCCCCCGGTCCGGTGTGTTGATCACCGGCATGTCGTTGTGGGCGCCGTACTCCATGCCCTCGTCATAGCGGTTGAAGGCCAGCGGCGCCATCAGCAGGGGAAACAGGGCGCGGCGGAAATCCTCACAGCGCTCGATGCCACGCACCACCGTGCGGAACGCGCTGTCATAGCCCGGCATGCCCGCCTGCAATTGCAGGTTCTTCTTCACCTGCCGGATCTGCTCCCCCGCCGTGGCGGCGCCGTCGGCGAACGGCGTGCCGCGCAGGCCCACCAGCAACTGGCTGACTTCCTGGGGGCTCAGGACATTGGGGAAGATGGTGATCATGGGGCCCGCGGCGTCCCTGCGTTCGTCTTCTTGAGGCCGGTCACCTTGCCCGTTGGCTCAGGGACTGGCAACCGGGCAGTGGGGCTGGCGCGCGCCGGAACGCTGGGGGCGGGCGGATATTCAAACGGCCGGGGAGGCAGCCACCGGCGCCCTGGGCGCCAGTGCCCCCTCCGCCACCAGCTCCACCACGCAGCCGGGGTTGTTGTCGCCGACCCGGGGCGCCATGCCGTGCAGCCGGGCGATGGCGGCCACCAGGCTGAGGCCCAGGCCGGTGCCCTCCAGGTGGCGGGTGCGGTCGGAGCGGTAGAAGCGGGAGAAGACCAGGTCGCGCTCGTGTGCCGCGATGCCCGGGCCGCTGTCGGCCACGCGGATGACGGTGGCGCCGTCATCCGCGCGCGGGCCCAGCGCCAGGGTGACCCGGCCGCCCGGGGGCGTGAACTTCAGGGCGTTGTCCACCAGATTTCCCACCGCCTCCATCAGCAGGTCGCGGTCGGCGAACATCGGCGGCACGGGCGCGATGTCGACGGTGAAGGTGATGTCCTTGGTTTCGGCGATGGGCTGGTACAACTCCTCGATCAGCAGGATGACCTCGGCCGGATCCAGGGTGGTGAAGCCGCGCTGGCGCTTGCTGTTCTCCAGCTCGCGGATGCGCAGCAGGGCGGTGATGACAGCCAGCGCCTGGTCCAGGCCGCCGATGGCCTTGCCCACCGTCTCCCGCGTCTCCTCCGGCTCCATGTCGCCCTTCATGGTGCGCTCCAGGCGGGCGCGGACGCGGGTCAAGGGGGTGCGCAAATCATGCGCGATCTCATCGCCCGTGGCCTTGATCTCGCCCAGCAGGCGTTCCGTCTCATCCAGGATGCCGTTGAACAGCAGGGACAGGCGGTCCAGCTCATCCCGGGGGCCCATGCCAGCGATGGGCAGGCGCTCATGCACCTCTCCACCCATGATGCGCTCGGCGGCGCGATGCACCTCCTTCAGGCGCTGCTGGGTGCGCCAGGCCAGGAACATGCCGGCGCCCAGCGCCAGGCCCATGGCCGGGATGGCCCCCATGGTCAGGGCATGCATCACCACTTCGCGCAACACGACCATGTATTGGCCATTGCGGCCGATCACCAGGATGTTGCCATTGGCGATGCGCAGGGCCGCCAGGCGTACGTCGATGGCACCCATGGCCGGAAGGTCGGTGCGCGCGGCGCGCACGACGTGGACCTTGCCGTCGATGGGAAGGCCGGGCGGCACCCCTTCCAGGTTGCCGGCGATACGGCTGCCGTTGGGTGCGAACAGGGCGGCATAGCCCACGCGGTGGAAATCACCCGTCACGTGGGTGTTGATCAGAGCCAGGATGGCGTCCTGATCCTCGCTGGCCAGTGTGCGTGCGTCCTCGGTGATCAGGGCATCGATGCGATTGGTCTCAAACACCGTGGCCCGCCAGTAGATGAAGGCGAACAACAGCAGGGACGATCCGGCGAAAAAGCAGGCGAACACCGTGGCCAGCCGGAAACTGGTGGTGCGGGCTATCTCGTACCAGCGGTCATGGGAAGGTGTTGCCGGGGCGCGCCGGCTGGCGGGCCGCGTCGTGAGGCGCGTGAGCCAGGCCGCCGGATGGCGGCGTCCGACACTTGCGCAAGGCGGCATTTCAGCGGTCACGATCGAATACCGCCGATGTCACTGAGGTTCACGAAGAACGAAGCCCACGTTGCGGATGTTGTAGATCATGGGGAAGTCGCCGGGCGCGTCCACCTTGCGCCGCAGCTTGCCGATGTGCACATCCACCAGGTTGGTCTGGGGCGAAAAGCGGTAGTTCCACACATCTTCCAGCAGCATGGCGCGGGTGATGACCTGAGCGGGGTGGCGCATCAGGTACTCCAGCAGCTTGAACTCGCGCGGCAGCAGTTCCACCGGACGGCCGTCGCGGTTGGCCTCGCGGCTGATGAGGTCCAGTTCCAGCGGGCCCACGCGCAGGCGGGTGGTGCGCGGCTCCGCCGGCCGCCGCAGCAAGGCCTCCACCCGGGCGGACAGTTCCGACAGCACGAAGGGCTTGGTCAGGTAATCGTCGCCACCGGCCTTCAGCCCGCGCACGCGTTCGTCCACGTCGTTCAACGCGCTCAGGAACAGCACGGGCACGCGCACGTCTTCCGCCCGCAGCTGGCTGATGATGGACAGGCCGTCCACCTCCGGCAGCATGCGGTCCAGGATCAGCAGGTCGTACTTGCCCTCGCGCGCCCGCTCCAGGCCCACGCGGCCGTTGTCGGCGTGGCTGATCATATACCCGCGGTCGGCCATATCGCGGATGATCTCATCGGCGGTTTCCCGATCATCCTCAATCAGCAGGATGTGAGCTTTGGAAGTCACGGGGGGCCATCCCTGATCGTCGAATGTGTCGATGTCCATCCGCCGGTTCCGTCGTCAGCCGTTACGCCAATACCCTGGGCGCGTGCGCGTCCAAGGCGAAGGCCTGACCATCCGCCAAGGGCGTGCCGGTGGCAACCACCAAACATGGTGAACGCGGCGATACCGCTGGGGCGGGAAACGGACGACGGCGGTCCTCTGGCGGGGACGTTGCCGCCGCAACTTTCGGCTCGTTTGATTAACGCCGCCAATTAAAAAGGACGAATGATTTCTAAAAAAAATTATAATTTTGGCTATGCGAGCGCTGTGATAACGCATTAGCCCGTGAAAGTCCGGGATGTGACCTAATGTCGCAATATATCATGATATGTAGTTGTAAAAAACCCTGCACATCTACCGCAGGATTTTTGAAACTTTCGATATGGTGCGACCAATATGGTTCTTGTCAGTGTGAGTTTACTGAGGACATCTTTGGTAAGTTGATTGACTCAACTACTGAAAACATAAAATCAGTTTTAATAAATAAACTAAGCTTTAGTTGTGACGCGAGTCTGTGACGATAACATTCGATCCATCAGTCATTCACTTGACGGTTGGAGTGGAAGATGCAGCGTATACTGAATAATGCCAAAGTGCAGAAGGCCGGTCTGGCTCTGCTGGTATGGGCCGGGGTGGCGGCTTGCGCCCATGCCGCGACGGTTCCCGCCACTCAGTTGGACACCGTGAAGCGCGTCTGTCGCGACACCATGGGCCTGACGGCACCCAACACCGACTATGTCGCCTGCGTGGACAGCTTGACCGGATCGCTGGCCGAAGCCGCCACGAACCGGGCGGAGGCTTCCGCCAACCTGGCCGGCCAGTCGGCGTGCAGCCAGAAGGGCCTGACCCCGGATACGCCGGACTACGCCATGTGCGTGCTGAACTATCGCGACAAGGTCCTGGGCAACGCCACCCATGTCGCCGCCTATCACTCCACCCAAAACCCGATCGACGTCGCCGGGGGGAACTAAACCATGACCATCGCCATCAGCCGCCGCCTGATCAAGGCCCATTGGGCCGCCATCCTGGCCGCCGTCACCCTCGTCGCCGGCATCGGCGGCAGCTTGGCCGCCTGCGCTGGCCCCTCCTTCGCCACCCAGCGGCTGGCGCAAGAGAACCGCGCCTGTGCTGAGGTCGGCTTTACCCCGGGCACGGGGGAACATTCCCGCTGCGTCGACAATCTCGACGCCGCCATGACCCAGACCCTGGTGCCCATCAACTAAGGCGCTTCCCGCCCTCACCCGCCATCGACGGATCCCCGTCCCGCCTGTCTGGGGATCCGTCGTACGGCCCGGGTGGCCCCCGCAAGACCACCCAGGGCCTATCGGCCCGCCCCGCCGCCGGTTGCATCCCCCAGAAAACCCGGCGGCGGGGCGCGGTCTTTAGCTAGTAATATAGCAGTATATCGTGCTTTACATTGAATGATGGCTCGCACGTGCGGCTTAAAGTCGCTCATAGGATCTTAAAAACGAATTTACTTAACTAAAAGATCCTTTAGTCGACTGCCACATTTCTTCAATCGACAACTGCTTTAAAGGGCCATCGCGCCTGTCCGGGTGCGGATAAGAAGCCAATCAGTTGATGGGAGTGGACAGTAATGTCTATTGAAGCGCGGAACGGATGGACCCATCCGCCGCATCAGATCCGGAAAGGCCGCGCCCTCGCGCGTGCCGCGTTCATGACCACGGCCTGCGTCGCCCTGATGGGTGCGACGACGGCGGCGCGCGCTGAGGACGCCGCCAGCACCACGAAGCATAAGAAGGCCGCCTCGGCTGCCGCCACCGCCGCCACCCCGACCCAGATCGTGGCGACCCAGGCGCAGATCGATGCCCTGAACAAGCAGATCCAGGCGCTGCAGTCCCAGCTGCAGGCGCTGGCGTCCCAGCAGGACACCAACGCCAAGGCGGTGGTGGAATCCCGCGCGGCCGCGGAAAAGGCGGCCACTGCCGCCACGCAGATCGCCCAGCAGCAGAAGGTGACCGACCCCAACGACAACAGCCTGCGCCTGGGCAAGGGCGTGAAGCTGACCTTCGGCGGCTTCATCGAAGCGGCCAGCGTCTACCGCTCGCGCAACATGACCGCGGACGTCGCCACCCCCTATGCCGCCATCCCGCTGAAGAACTCCTCCAACTATGATCGGGGTGAGTTCCGCGGCAGCGCGCGCCAGAGCCGCGTGACCATGCTGGCCGAAAGCGATGTCGGCCCCGATACCCACCTGGGCGCCTACTTCGAATCCGACTTCCTGGGCGTCGGCACGTCCTCCAACAGCGGGCAGAGCAACAGCTATGTTCCGCGTCTGCGCCAGGGCTACCTGACCGCCGATTGGAAGGATACCGGCTGGCACCTGCTGGCGGGCCAGTCCTTCAGCCTGGTCACCACCAACAAGTCCGGCATCGATCCCCGCACCGAAGCGCTGCCGATGGGCCCGGACGCCCAGTACGCCGCCGGCTTCGACTGGACCCGCAACTGGGGCCTGCGCGTGGTCAAGGACTGGAACCGCCATTATTGGCTGGGTGTGGCGTTGGAAAGCCCGCAGGCGTCCATCAGCGGTTCGACCGCTTTGGTACCCAACAGCAACACCAACCCCGGCGGCTCGCTGCTGAACAGCACGGCCAACTACTCCACCGACATCGCCCCCGACCTGATCGTGAAGGCCGTGGCCGAGCCCGGCTGGGGCCACTATGAGGTGTTCGGTCTGGCGCGTGAGTTTCAGAGCCGTGCCGCCGGTCAAAACTACACCGAGACCGGCTTCGGCTTCGGTGCCGCCGCCATCCTGCCGGTGGTGCCCAAGTATGTGGACATTCAGCTGAGCACCATGGCCGGCCAGGGTATCGGCCGCTATGGTTCGTCCAGCCTGCCGGACGTGACGGTCAACCCCTACGGCCGCCTGTCGCCCATCACCGAGGTCACGGCCATGGCCGGCGTCATCGGCCACCCCACGTCCGATTGGGATCTGTACGCCTACTACGGCCTGGAACAGGACGACAGCAAGGCGTTCACGGTTGCCGGCAAGGCCTACGGCTATGGCAGCGGCCTGGCCGTCAACACCGGTTGCTACACCGAAAACTCGCCCCTCGCCTGCGCGGGCAACACCCGTTCGGTGCGTGAGGCGACGGCCGGCTTCTGGTGGAAATTCTACCACGGCAACATGGGCACCATGCAGTTCGGCATGCAGGGCGAATACATCCGACGCGACCTTTTCCAGGGCGTGGGCGGCAGCCCCAGCACCGACGACACGGTGCTCTACACCGCTTTCCGTTACTACCCGTTCTAAGTCCATCACCGGGCCCGGCTCCCTCGGGGGCCGGGCCTTTTCCAAGGTCCCGATGCCATCATGAAAGCTTGATGGACGGGACCGCCCCCGAAGAGGAGCACGACCGTCATGCCGGAAAAAGCCACCCCCAAGCTTAAGGATCAGCGGGTCATGACCACCTTCCGCCTGGAACCCGACCTGCTGCGGCAGATCAAGATCCGCGCGGCGCTGGACGGCACCAGCATCAACGCGCTGATGGAGCAGGGCATCCGCCACATCCTGCGCATCAACCGCGAGAACGACGAGTCCGTGCGCCGCTTCATCATCTTCGTGGCCGAACTGAGCCCGGCGGAAATGCAGCGCCTGGGCGCCGGCCTGGATGACATCGTGGTGGAAGCGACCACCGGAGAATTCTACCTGTGGGCCCATGGCTTGCGGCGCGGCGATAAGGACCGCACCGTGTTCAACAGCCACAGCCTGGCGGACACCGGCCTCAGCGGCCGCCAGATCCGCCAGCACCTGTTGGACCATGCCGACGCCTTGGTGAACGCGCCAGAGGACGTGCCGGTCAAGGCGGGCCGGGCCTGATCCGGACCGCATGGCCAAGCCCTCCCAAGCGGGGGCGGGCAAGCGGGGGGCGGGAGGGCTTCTGCGCGGCGCACCTTTCCCGGGGTGCGCCGGCCGCGGTATCATGCGCGCGTATATATTCCTTACGCCGCGCCGCCTGACGGAACCCCGCGCCCATGGACCAGCACCAGAAGGACGCCCTGGCCAGCCGCACCCTGTGGGCGCGCCTGCGTCGGCAGTTGATCCGCCTGACGGGCGCGCAGGACGTGGACGACCATCTACACGCCGCCTTCATGAAGCTGGAGGCGTACCGCGCCCGGGAACAGGTGCGTAATCCCGAGGCCTTCCTGGTGCGGGCCGCCGCGAACAGCGCCCTGGACGAGCACCGCCGTGCCCGTCGCCAAACCGCCGCCGCCCCCTTGGACGAGGGCATGGCCGACACCTTGGCCGACGATGCTCCCCTGCAGGACGAGGTTTACGCCGCCCGCCAGCGCCTGGACCGGGTGCGCGAGGGCATCAGTCGCTTGCCGCCGCGCACGCGGGAGATTTTCCTGATGCACCGGCTGGATGGGCTGAAATACCATGAGATCGCGGCCCGTCTTGGCATCAGCCAGAGTGCCGTGGAAAAGCACATCGCCAAGGCGGCCCTGGCCTTGGCCGAATGGACGAAGGGGTGGTGAGACAGGTGGCCCGGGCACAATCCCATAGTGTGTCGCCGCATGAGCCGGCCGATGTCGAGGCCGCCGCCTGGATGGCGCGTCTGCATGCCCCCGATCGGACCGAGGACACCGTGGCGGCCTTCCGCGCCTGGTGCGCCGCCGATCCCGCGCACGCCGCTGCGTTCGAACACATGACCCTGGTGTGGGAGGTGGCCGGCGGCCTGCATGCGGAGCGCGCCAGCCTGTCGCCGCCACCGGCGCCTGACGTGCCCAGCCGCCGCCTGGTCCTGGCCGGCATCGCCGGCGGGCTGGTCCTGGCCGTGGGCGGCATCGGCTTTTGGCAGCGGGCGGGCGCCACCGTCTACAGCACCGCCGTGGGTGAGCAGCGGCGCGTGACCCTGGCCGACGGCACCCGGGTCATCCTGGATACCGACAGCCGGATCCGGGTGCGCCTGGACGACAAGGCCCGCCGCGTGACCCTGGTACGCGGTCGCGCCAGTTTCACCACCGCCGCCACCGACCCCCGCCCCTTTGAGGTGGAAGCCGCCGGTCGTCACGTCCAGGTCCAGCCGGGCGTCGCCCAGCTGGATATCCGCCGCGATGCCGACGACGTCACCGTCACTCTGGTGGATGGCGGCGCCCAGGTGGTGGGACTGCCGGGAGACGCCGCCCCGGTCACCCTGGCCGGGGGCCAGCAGTTGGCGACGGCAGCCGCCGGCGTGCGGCTGAGCCAGCCCAACGTGGCCGACGCCATCGCCTGGCAGGGCGGGCGCGCGGTGTTCCGCGACGACACGCTGGCGGCGGCGGTGGCGGAAATGAACCGCTACAGCGCTGTGAAGCTGGCGGTGGCGCCCGAGGTGGCGGCCCTGCGGGTCAGCGGCACCTATCGCGTGGGCGACAACGCCGCCTTCGCCCGCTCCGTGGGCACCCTGCTGACCTTGCGTGTGGTGGGGCAGGGGGACCGGCTGACGCTCGTCCGGTAAAGAGCCGGATGACAATTTCGTGAAATTTCCCAAAGGGGGGTGAGGTAAAGGCGGGCCCCCGGCGTCGAGGGAAAGAGGCTGGAAATCAGCCCTGTCACTCGGGGGAAAATCATGGCGTTTCATCACAGGAAAATGGTGGTCGGGCGGTTGCCCCGGTCCTTGATCGTGGGCACGGCGCTGGCTTGCCTGGCGGTGGGGGCCGCCCAGGCTCAAGCGCCGGCCGGCCCTGCCCAGGCACAGGTGCAACTGCCGGTCCAGCCGCTGGCGGCGTCGCTGGAGGAGCTGTCGCGCCAGACGGACACCAACATCCTGTTCGCGCCCGACATGGTGGCGGGCCGCACCGCGCCGGCGGTGGACGGCCGCATGAGCGTGTGGGACGCCGTGGTCCGGCTGCTGGCCGGCAGCGGGCTGGAGGTGGTGCCGGATGCGGGCGGCGGCCTGGTGGTGCGCAAGGCGGTGCCGCACGCGGCGGCGGGGGAGGCGGCCCGGTACGCCGCCGCCGACCTGACGGAAATCCTGGTCACCGCCCAGCGGCGTGAGGAAAAGCTGCAGGACGTGCCGGTGGCGGTGACGGCCCTGCCGGCGAAGGCCCTGCGTGATCAGCGCATCACCAACCTGCAGGACGTGTCGCGGGTGACGCCGGGCCTGCTGGTCTCCTCCTTCAACTACAGCAGCCCTACCATCGCCATCCGCGGCGCCAGCAACACCTTCACCCAGATCGGCGTGAACCGGCCGGTGGCGGTGGTGTTGGATGACGTCTTCATCACCCGCAGCTCCGCCGCCATGTTCGACCTGTTCGACCTGGACTCGGTGCAGGTGCTGCGCGGGCCGCAGGGCACGCTGTTCGGCCGCAACGTCACCGGCGGCGCCATCCTGCTGAACACACGCAAGCCGTCCTTCACCACGCCGGAGGGCTCGGTCTCCGTCGGCTACGGCAACTATAACGCGGTGGACCTCAACGCCCTGGTCAGCGGCCCGGTCAGCGACGATGTGGCGGCCAAGCTGGTGGTCTCCCGCCGCAGCCATGACGGCTATGGCGAGGATCGCCTGACCGGCAGGGCGGAGGATGATCTGGACAGCACCAGCGTTCGTGGCCAGCTGCGCGCCCGCGCTGGCCGGGTGCAGACCCTGTTCACCCTGGACTACGGCGACGACCACAACGGCGGGCGCACCCTGTCGTCGCTGGGCGGTGGTAATGACGGCAACCCGCGCACCTCCGAGCTGGGCTTCCCGCAGAGCTTCACCCGACACATGGCGGGTTTCGCCAACAACACCGAGATCGACGTGGGCCAGGGCACGGTCACCGCCATCACCGCCTACCGCCTGTCGCGCGCGGTGGAGCGCTATTCCTCCACCGGCACCAACTACGCCTTCCTCACCACCGGCAGCCAGCAGATGAACGACGATGCCGACGATGTGAAGGATTTCTCTGAGGAGGTGCGCTACACCAGCCCGGAATGGGACCTCGGCACCTTCGTCGCCGGTGTCTATTACCTGAACGAGGACGCCAGCCGGCAGTTGGGCACCCGCAATTACGCGGCACGCACCGGCGTGCTGACCACCAATCAGCTGGCCAATCAGTCGGTGGGCACGGACAGCATCTCCGGCTTTCTCGATGGCACTATCAACCTGCCGGCGGACGTCAAGCTGACGCTGGGCGGCCGCTACACCCTGGACCAGAAGCAGGGCAACCTGGTCCGCACCAATTACCTGGTGCCGGCGGCGGGCTTCCGCACCGGGGACCTTAACAGCGCCTGGGCGCAGTTCACGCCGCGCGCCGTGCTGTCGTGGCGACCCATCCCCGACACCATGCTGTACGCCAGCATGGCCAAGGGTTTCACCTCCGGCGGGTACAACACCGAGGCCAGCAGCCTTGCCGCCATCGTCACCCCCTTCAACCCCGAAAAGGTCACGAACTATGAGGTGGGGGCCAAGACCGGCTGGTGGGACCAGCGCCTGACCGCAAACCTGGCGCTGTTCCACCTGGACTACCGCGACAAGCAGGAATTCGTGCAGAACACCGTCACCGGCATCGGCACCATCCTGAACGCCGCCAAGGCGACATCGCAGGGGGCGGAGCTGGAGCTGGGCCTGCATCCCGTCCAGGGCCTGGACCTGACCGCTGCCTATTCCTACCTGGACACCGCCTATGACGATTTCTTCATCGCCAAGGTGGTGAACAACACCGGCCACCCCCTGGGCTCCTCGCCTAAGCACAAGGTGGCGCTGACGGCCAATTATGAGACGCCAGTGGGCACGCTGGGCTTCCTCAGTGGCAACGTCAGCTATTCCTGGCTGGACGACTACTACACCGGCGCCACCAAAAGCCCGCAGCTGTTCGTGCCGGCCTATGACCTGCTCAACGCCAGCCTGTCGTTCGAAACGCCGGACCGACGCTATCGTCTGACCCTGTGGGGCAAGAACCTGTTCGACACGGCCTTCCTGCAGACACCGTCCACGGCGGGCGTGCTGTCGGAATATCTGGGCCCGCCGCGCACCTATGGCTTCACCCTGTCGGCGTCGTTTTAAGATGAGGGCGCACATGGATCGCCGCCAATTCTGTGGTGCCCTGGCCGGCGGCCTGCTGTTGGCCGGCACCCGGCGCGTGGGAGCTGCAGGCGAGGCGCTGCCGCCCTGGACGCCAGGCACGCTGGACATCCACCACATCGACACCGGCCGGGGCAACGCCACCTTCATCCTGGCACCCGACGGCACCACTCTGCTGGTCGATTGCGGCACCAACCATGACGGGCCGGGCCTCTCCGCCCCCATCCGGCCCGACGCCAGCCGCCAGCCGGGGGAATGGGTGGCGCGCTATGCCCTGCGCCAGGCCCGGGCCGCCGGACGGGACAGCCTGGACTATATGGTCGCCACCCATATCCACCCCGACCATATCGGTGACGTGACGTCGGACCTGGCCCAGGCGCCGGACGGCGATTATCGCCTGACGGGCCTCAGCGAGGTCGACCGCCTCATGCCGGCGGCCATGGTCATCGATCGCGCCTATCCCGACTATGGCGACTTGCCGCCCCTGTTGGCGCCTTTCGCCACCAACTACCGCGCCTGGCTGGATGCCCGGGCGCGGTCGGGCCGGGCGGTGGCGGCGGTGCGGGTGGGATCGGTGGACCAGATCCGGTCGCGCACCCCGGTGGCGGGCTTCGCCATCCGCGTGGTGGCGGGCAATGGCCGCGTGTGGACGGGCCAGGGCCCGGACAGCCGGCCGCTGTTCCCCGACAATGCCACCCTGGCGCCCGCCGACCGGCCGGTGGAGAACATGATGTCCCTGGCCCTGCGCCTGGACTATGGCCGCTTCGGCTATTTCACCGGCGGTGATCTGACGGCGTCCACCCGCGACGGCCGTTTTCCCTGGATGGATGTCGAGACGCCCGTGGCCGCCGCCTGCGGCCGGGTGGAGGTGGCGGTGGCCGACCATCACGGCTATTTCGATGCCTGCGGGCCGGACTTCGTCCGCCTGCTCGACGCCCAGGCCTATATCATCCCCTCCTGGCACGCCGCCCATCCGGGCATGGCGCAGATGGAACGGCTGACCAATGCCTGGCCGGGCGCCAAGCCCCGCGATGTCTTCGCCACCGAACTGCTGCCGGCGGCGGCCCAGGTCAACGAACGCTTTCTGCCGGCCCTGCGCAGCCGCCAGGGCCATGTGGTGGTGCGCGTCACCCCCGGTGGCGACAGCTACCGCATCTTCGTCCTGGACCCGACGAGGGAGGAGGGCGGCGTTACCTTGGCCTGTGGGCCTTATGCCTGCCGGGCTTGATGTATACAAAATAGGGCAATGGACGTCAGATTCCGCCGATAAAGAGTCAAGTTGCATGCATCTCCGCGATACGGTACATATGCTCCATAACAAATGTGGAGGAGCGGTGCCATGGGTCGGGACGATCGCGCGCAGGGTGAGGGCCAGTCCTGGGTGACGGGGCGTTCGTTGGTTTCAGGGGCTGGGGCCCCTGGGCTGGATACGGCGGCGAAGGCCTGGCCGGACAACGCCTGGTACGCGGCGGCCTGGGACCATGAGGTGGGTCGGGCCCTGTTCCCGCGTACCATCTGCGGCACGCAACTGGTGTTCTACCGTCAGCTGGACCGCACGCCGGTGGCCCTGGCCGACGCCTGCTGGCATCGCCTGGTACCGCTGTCCAAGGGCCGGCTGGTGGGCGATGGCGTGCGCTGCGGCTATCACGGCCTGGAATACGCCGCCAACGGCCGCTGCACCCACATGCCCAGCCAGGAAACGCTGAACCCGGCGGCATGCGTGCGATCCTATCCGGTGGTGGAGCGTCACCGTTTCCTGTGGGTATGGATGGGCGATCCGGCCCTGGCCGACCCCGCCCTGGTGCCCGACCTGCATTGGAACCATGATCCCGACTGGGCAGGCGACGGCCACCTGATCACGGTGAAGTGCGACTACCGCCTGGTGCTGGACAATCTGATGGACCTGACGCACGAAACCTTCGTGCACGGCTCCAGCATCGGCAACGACGCGGTGGCCGAGGCGCCCTTCCAGGTGACCCATACCGACAAGACCGCCACCGTCACCCGCTGGATGCACGGCATCGACCCGCCGCCCTTCTGGGCGGCCCAGCTGGGCAAGCCGGGCAAGGTCGACCGCTGGCAGATCATCAATTTCGAGGCGCCCTGCACCATCGCCATCGACGTGGGCGTGGCCCCCGCCGGCACCGGCGCGCCGGAGGGCGACCGCAGCCAGGGTGTCAACGGCTATGTGCTGAACACCATCACCCCCGAGGCGGACGGCAGCTGCCATTACTTCTGGGCCTTCTGCCGCAACTACCGCCTGGGTGAACAACGCCTGACCCACGAGCTGCGCGAGGGCGTGCACCGCATCTTCGGCGAGGATGAAGAGGTGCTGGAGGCGCAGCAGCGCGCCATCGAAAGCCATCCGGATCGCCGCTTCTACAATCTCAACATCGACGCCGGCGGCATGTGGGCCCGTCGCCTGATCGACCGCATGATCGCGGCCGAGCGGCCGCAGCGGGTGGCGGCGGAATGAAGGCGATGGTGGCGGAGGAAGAGGGCAGGGGCATGCAGGTGGCGCGCGCGCAGCAGGGTCTGCGCGAGCTGATCCTGGCGGGTGAGCTGCCGCCCGGCAAGCGCGTGTCCGAACCGGCCATGGTCGAGCGGCTTGGCGTGTCGCGCACGCCGGTGCGCCTGGCCCTGGAGCGGCTGGCGCAGGAAGGGCTGGTGGCGCCCGGGGCCAGCGGCGGCTTCGTCGTGCGCGCCTTCACTGCCGCGGATCTTGCCGACGCCATCGAGGTGCGCGGCACGCTGGAGGGGCTGGCCGCCCGCCTGGCGGCGGAGCGCCGGCCCACCGCCGCCGCCCTGGCACCTTTGCGCGACTGTGTGGCGGCGCTTGACCGGGTGGTGGCCCAGCCGGTGCTGAGCGAGGCGGACTTTGACGAGTACGTCCGCCTCAACGCTTTTTTCCATGAGGAACTGGTGCGCCTGGCCGGTAGCGGCGTGGTGGCGCGCGCGGTGGAGCAGGCGGCGGCACAACCCTTCGCCGGCCCTTCCGCCTTCGTACAGCTGCACGCCACCGAGGCGGCGGGCCGCGACACCCTGGTGGTGGCCCAGGAACAGCACCGCCTGCTGCTTGAAGCGATCAGCCGGGGCGAAGGGGCCCGGGCCGAGGCGCTGGCCGCCGAGCATGCCCGCGTGGCCCAGCGCCGCCTGCGCGCCGCCCTGAGCGACCGGGACAAGCTGACCGGCCTGCCTGGCGGATCGCTGCTGCGGCTGGCGGCGGCGTGGCCGTGACCGTGGCGCGGCGCTGAAACATAACGGGAGGAAAACGACCTATGGGATTCAAGGCGGAATGGGGGTTGGCGCGCGTGCTGGCCACCCGCGACGTGGCGGATGGTGTCCGCCAGTTCGACATCCAGCCTGAGGGGCCGGTGCCGGCCTACGGCCCCGGATCGCACATCCAGGTGCAGGTGCTGATCGGCGGCCAGCCGGACGTGCGCCACTATTCCCTGGTGGGGGAACCGGGCGACGGCATCCTGCGCATCGCGGTGAAGCGGCTGCCTGACAGCCGGGGCGGTTCTGCCTACATGTGGGGCCTGACGCCGGGCGCGCGCCTGACCATCAGTGCGCCCCTGAACCATTTCCAGCTGTCGGCCGGCCGGCCCGATCATCTGCTCATCGCTGGCGGCATCGGCATCACCCCCATCCTGGCGATGGCGCGCGCGCTGGCCCGCCGGGACGCCGCCGTCCGCCTGCTCTACGCCGCCCGCCGTGCCGTGGACCTAGCCTTCGCGGAGGAATTGCGGACGCTGCTGGGCGACCGGCTGCAGATCTTCCTGGACGCCGAGGGCCAAGTCATCGACTTCAAGCTCGAGCTGGCGCGCGTGGCGCCGGGCGGCGAGGTCTATATCTGCGGCCCCGCACCCATGATGGCGGCGGCACGCCAGGCGTGGGCCGCCCTGGGCCGCCCGCCGTCCGATTTCCGGCTGGAAACCTTCGGTGCCGGCGGCGCCTCTCCCGCCCAGCCGTTCATCGCCCGCGTGCCGCGCCTGAACCTGACGGTGACCGTGCGTCCCGACCAGACCTTGCTGTCGGCCCTGCAGGAGGCTGGCGCCGACCTGATGTACGATTGCCGCCGGGGTGAATGCGGCCTCTGCGCCCTGGACGTGGTGGATGTGGCCGGCGGCACCTTGGACCACCGCGACGTCTTCCTCAGCGACCGGCAAAAGGCGGAGGGCCGCCAGATGTGCGTCTGCGTCTCCCGCGCCACCGGCACGGTGACGCTGGACACGGGGGACAGGGCGGGGTGAGGGCCTTACAGCGGCCCCGCCCGCTGGGCGTCCAGGACACGGATGTCAGGTCCGTGCAGGACCACGGCGGACAGGCGGCCGCTGCGGTAGGCGCCGGTGTCCACCGCGATGCGTTGCGGCAGGATGTCGACGTCCGGCACAATGGTATGGCCGTGGACGATGACTTTCTCGTGCGGCCCCTCGGCCAGCATGAAGGGCGCGCGGATCCACAGCATGTCTTCCGCCGTCTGTTCGGCCAGGGGCCGGCCGGGGCGTATGCCGGCGTGGACGAAGGCATAGTCGCCGTAGACGACTTGATAAGTCAGGTCGTCCAGAAAGCGGCGGTGCGATGGGGGCAGCTGGGCCGCCAGTGCCTCGCTCAACGCCACGGCCTGCAGTACGGCAGGCCCCTCCATCACCGCGGGCAGGCCATAGCTGCGCAAGGTGGCCGGGCCGCCGAAGTCCAGCCACCGCAGGGCGGCCATGGGATCGTCCAGGAAGTCCAGCATGGATTGTTCGTGGTTGCCACGCAGGCAATGGCGGGTGAAGCCGGGCAACATATCGTCCAGGGTGCGCCCGGCCGGATCGGCGCCGCCGCGCAGCAGATCGACGACCCCGCGGCTGTCCGGACCCCGGTCGACATAGTCGCCCAGCATGATCAGCACCGGCGTCAGGGGCCCATGGCGCTCCACCATCTGGGCGTGGTCCCGGGCGATGGCGTCAAGCAAGCGGCGCAGCAATCCCAGTTCACCGTGGACGTCGCCTACGGCATAGAGGACATGCCCGTCCGGCGCCCGGGGCGCCGTCCGGTCGGGACGGGCCTGGGCCGGCCTCAGGGCGGCGCGCAGTCGGTTCAGCATTGCGAATGACATCCGGCAAGGATGCGGGTGGGGTGTAACCGACGGTAAGGGCTGGACGTTCCCCTGTCACCATCGTTGCCATCGGGGCGACCCTGCGCGGATCGGGACACCGGGGCGTGGCGGGTGGTCAGGCGGTCCCGGCCAAGCTGGCGGGCAGCGGCAAATCCAGCAAGCCGGCCAGGGTGCGGCGGGGGTTCACCAGGTCGGCCAGGGTATAGTCATCCAGCACGGCCAGGAAAGCCTGCAGCGCCTCCTTCAAGGCGGACTTCAGCACGCATGTGGGATTCAGGCGGCACAGGGCGGGCGAGGTACTGGAGAAGCACTCCAGGATGTCCAGCTCCTGCTCCGTGGCGCGCACGACCTCGCCCAGGCGGATGTCTTCCGCGTTGCGGCCCAGGCGCAGTCCGCCGCCCCGTCCGCGCACGGCCTCGACGTATCCCAGCTGGCTCAACTGGTGCACCACCTTCATCAGGTGGTTTTTTGAGATGTCGTAGGTCTGGGCGACGTCGTTGATGGTGGCCAGGCCGTCGGACTTCAGCGCCAGGAAGACCAGCGTGCGCAACGCGTAATCCGTATAGCTCGACAGCCGCATGGGCGCCCTCAAAAACAGCATGAAGGATACATCTATACCCCATTCACAGGGGCATGTTCGCCGGTTTTGTTATGGGTGTCATGCGATGCTGGTCGTGAAGACCGGATGATGCCAACCGGTTCCGACAAGTTACCGCAAAAATCACCAATCATTTCCGGGCTCGGTGCCTTAGACAATTCGACCGCTGGACGGTTCGCCCGAGCAAGCGGATCTTGAGCGCACGTGAACGCCAGGGGCATTTTCAACCGCGGACAGGCTCCACCCCCGGCGGCCTTCGAGAAGGAGACCAGTCCCATGTCCACCGACCGCCTGTTGGATCCCCTGATCCTGTCCCGGTTGCAATTCGTCTGGGTGGTGGCCTGGCACATCCTGTTGCCGGCCTTCACCGTGGGGATCGCCTCTTACATCGCCATGTTGGAAGGGCTGCACGCCTGGACCAAAAATCCCGTCTACCTGAGGATTTCCAAGTTCTGGATCCGCGTGTTCGCCGTCACCTTCGGCATGGGCGTGGTCAGCGGCATCGTCATGCCCTTCCAGTTCGGCACGAACTGGAGCCGTTTCACCGACGCCGTTTCCAACGTGGTGGGGCCGCTGTTCGCCTATGAGGGGCTGACGGCGTTCTTCCTGGAGGCGGCCTTCCTGGGCGTGCTGCTGTTCGGGCGCAAGCTGGTGCCGCCCTGGGCCCATTTCATCGCCGCCAGCATGGTGGCGCTGGGCACCCTGCTGTCCACCTTCTGGATCCTGGCGGTCAACAGCTGGATGCAAACGCCCCGGGGCTACACCGTCGTCGATGGGCGCTTCTTCCCCGCCAGCTGGGTGGACATCATCTTCAGCCCCAGCTTCCCCTACCGCCTGGCCCACGTGGTCAGCGGCTTTTATGTCACCACCGCCTTCGTCGTGCTGGCGGTGGCGGCCTACACCCTGCGCAAGGGCCGCTTCCCGGATGAGGGACGGGTGATGATGCGTATGGCGCTGGGCTTCCTCACCCTGTTCGTGCCGCTGCAGATCGTGCTGGGCGACATGCACGGCCTGAACACCTTGGAACACCAGCCGGCCAAGCTGGCCGCCATGGAAGGGCTGTGGGAGGGCGGGCAGGGCGTCCCGGCCTCCTTGTTCGGTTTCCCCGACCAGAAGGCGGAAACCAACCATTTCGAGATCACCGTGCCCAAGCTGGGCAGCCTGTACCTCACCCACCATTGGGATGGGGCGGTGAAGGGACTGAAGGATTTCCCCGCCGACCAACGGCCGCCGGTGATCGTCGTCTACTGGGCCTTCCGCGTCATGGTGGGGGCGGGCTTGGCCATGCTGGCCATCGTCGGCGTGGGCTGGCTGCTGCGCTGGTCCGGGCGGCTTTACACGACCGAGTGGTATCTGCGCGGCCTGCAATGGGCGGGGCCTCTGGGTTTCATCGCCGTGCTGGCCGGCTGGACCACGACGGAGGTGGGTCGCCAGCCTTGGACCGTCTACGGCCTGATGCGGACGGCGGACTCGGTGACGCCGTCCCTGACCGGCGGGGACGTCATCCTGTCATTGCTGATGTACATGGCGGTCTACCTGCTGATCTACCCCACGGGTCTGCTGCTCCTGCGCCGCATCGTGCGCAACGGGCCGCTGGATCACGATGCGGAGAACGACACGCCGGTGGAAAGCGGCCGGCCGGCCCAGCCGGTGGTGGCCCTGCCGCTGGCCCAACTTCCCGAGGGACATGCTGCGGAGGGACATACGCCATGAACGGCCCCATGCTCGACCTGGTCGGCGTCTGGACGGTGATCCTGGGCGCCGGCGTCTTCTTCTACGTGCTGCTGGACGGGTTCGACCTGGGCGTGGGCATGCTTTACGGCCTGAACCCCGACAGCACGTCGCGCGGCATCATCATGAACTCCATCGCCCCCATCTGGGACGGTAACGAGACCTGGCTGATCCTGGGCGGCCTGGCCCTGCTGGCGGCATTTCCCCTGGCCTTCGCCATCATCATCCCGGCCTTGTATTTCCCCGTGCTGCTGATGCTGCTGGCCCTCATCTTCCGTGGCGTGGCCTTCGAGTTCCGCTTCAAGGACAAGGAGCACCGGGGCTTCTGGGACAACGCCTTCGCCTACGGTTCCGCCGTCGCCACCTTCGCCCAGGGCACGGTGCTGGGCGCCTTCATCCAGGGTTTCCAGGTGGAGGGGCGGCAGTTCACCGGTGGCTCCTTCGATTGGCTGACGCCCTTTTCCGTCATGACGGGCGTGGCCCTGATGGCGGGCTACACCCTGCTGGGCGCCGGCTGGCTGATCTTGAAGACCGAGGGGGGCCTGCAGGACTGGGCGCGGGTGCAGGGGCGGCGGGCGCTGATCCTGGTGCTGGTTGGCATCGGTATCGTCAGCCTGTGGACTCCCTATGCCCAGCCCGACATCGCCCAGCGCTGGTTCACCTGGCCCAATATCGTCTTCCTGGCGCCGGTGCCCCTCGCCAGCGCGGTTCTGGCCTGGGCCACCTGGCGCAGCCTGGGCCGTGACCATCACGCCTGGCCCTTCGTCTATGGCATCGGCCTGTTCATCACTGCCTACCTGGGCCTGGCCATCAGCCTGTGGCCCAACATTGTGCCCCACAGATATTCGCTATGGGACGCCGCCAGCTCGGAAAGCACCCAGGCCTTCCTGCTGGTGGGCACGCTGTTCCTGCTGCCCATCATCCTGCTGTACAGCGGCTGGTCCTATTGGGTCTTCCGCGGCAAGGTGAAGGCGGACGCGGGCTATCATTGATGACGGGAGCCCGGCCGGCGTCGATGCCGGCCGGGGCGCCGTTCATTTCGCGATGTACTTCCCGCCCCGTGGTTCGTTCCGGCGGCTGGGGAAATGGCGAAAAATCAGCGAATGGACGTTGCCGGTGCTGGTATCCAGAGCCGCGGCAATCGCCTTGTAGGACTGGCCGGCATCCAGCATCTCCCCGATCTTGCGGATCCGTTCCTTCAGGACGGCGGGGTTGCGCGGTTTCAAGGTTGGGAAGTACTGGCCGATGGCGTTACGGACATAATATTCCGAAACGCCGGTTTCCCGGCTGATATGCGCTGGCTTATGGCCCTGGCGGTACAGCTCGCCGATACGGGCGATGATCTCGGGCGTCAGCTTGCTGGTTCCACCAAATCCTCGGATATTCCTATATATGTATTGCCGGATGGTGTGCTGACTCTTGCCCAGAATCACGGCGATCGATGGCACGGTTTCACCGGCGCGCAGCAGCGCTTCGATCGTTTCAAGCTGATATAATCGCAGGTCGATATTTCGGCTGGAGAGTTCTGGAAAATACCAATTTATCAATATCGATAAATAACTTGGGCTCATATTCAGGGCGCTGGCTATCCGATAAATGGGATATCCTTGATCAGACATTAACTTTATAAGCGCAATCGTGTCCGGATTATGGCGTTCTGGCGATATATTCCGTTGAATGTTGTGCATGATATTTCTTCCAGATACGAATTATCGATTCCTGAGGCCGATACCACGCAAAAGGACGAACAATATATTGTGACAGGACGCATATTGCGCAAAAAACTTGCCTATGACTGATCATTTTTCTTGGATGGTCGCGAACATGCGCCCGCCGAATTATTTATGATCGCTCTAAATATATGGATCTCCGGGTTTGGAGTCTTGAAGAAATGTGAAGACGCACCCCCCCGTGTGACAAATTTTCTGGGAAACTACGGCGACGGCCTCGCGCCAGGGTGAGGCCACCCCGCCAGGCACCGGTCGTGCCCAAGTCGCAACAACGGCCGGTTTGGCCGATCCTGTCCGCGAGCGGACATCCGCGCCGACGCGTTTGCGCGTTCACGCGATCCGTTCGAGGCGCGGCCGCCGCCAATAAGGCAGGTAGCGCGCCGCGAACAGGGCGAAGGCGGTGACCCAGAGCAGGGCCGACAGAGCCAGCAGCGATAGGTGTGCACCCCCCATCAGGCTGGCCACAATGCGGGACAGGGCGGCGCCGTTGACCAGCAGATAGACACTGACCGTCGCCCGGTCGGCGGTCAGGGGGCGGCCGGTATGGCCCAGTGTCGCCCGGCTCATGACCGCCAGCATCATGGTGCCGATGGACCCGGCGGTCAGGGCGTGTATCGCCGTCGCCATGGGCACGGTGCTGGTCAGCAGGGTGCCGCCCAGCAGGGCCGCCCCCACCACCACCCACAGATAGCCCAGATGCAGGATGCTCAGCAGCGGTTCGGCCAGGGTGGTCCATCCCCGCCAACGGGCCAGGCGCGCCAGGTTGGCGGCGCTGGCCAGCAGCAACAGGCCACCGGTGAGGGCGGTGCCCGGCCCATGGCCGTTGGCCAGGAAGGCCCAGGCCAGCAGGCCGGTGTGCAGGCTGGCCAGCGCCAGTCGGTCGACCGGGCCGGGGCTGGCCGGGGGTAGGGCGGTGGCGCCCCGCTTCATCAGCCAGTTGCGGGTGAAGGCCGGGATGATGCGTCCGCCGATGGCGGAGATCAGGATGATGATGGCGGCCAGACCCAGGCGCCAGCCCAGGCCCTGGGGCACGGTGACACCTGCGCCCTCCGCGACCATCAGCCCATCGGCGATGGCCAGCACCAGCAGGGGTCCCGTCATCACCAGGTTGCGCCAGTTACGCGCGGCCATCACCTGGCGCGCGGCATAGGCGGCCAGCGCAAGGGGCAGACCGGCGTCCACCACCGCCACCAGGGCCAAGGGCAGTGTCGCCACCAAGCTGGTGAGCGCCAGCAGGCGTGCCGCCAGCCACAGGACGACCAGGGCGGCCAAGGGGGTGCCGCGCAGAGGGGGCCGGCCCGTCCAGTTGGGGATGGCGGTCAGGATGAAGCCGGCCACCCCCGCCATGACGAAGCCGAACAGCATCTCATGGATGTGCCAAGCCAGCGGATCCAGGGCACGGGGCCCGACAATGGCGCCGCTCAGAAGCGCCACCCACAGGCCCAGCGCGACGGCGGCCCACACCGCCGCCGCCAGGAAGAAAGGACGAAACCCCTCGGCCAGCAGCACGGGGCCGGCATAAGGACGGGGCGCGGTGGCCATGGCAAAACCCTCCGGACAAGAGCGCCGAACCCGGCGCGATCCTGCTCAGGATGGGCTTTCCACCGACGGCCATCGTTGTGCTGGCGCAAACCCTACACCGCCAAATGCCAGCGTCAGCGGGCTAGGACGCGACCGCGTCCGCCGCAGTGAGCACCGCCCAGTTGGTGTAAAGAGGCGCGCAGCGAGGATGGCAAGGCCACGGATGTGACCGCCCGCAGGGAACTACATAGTTGCTGGGACGCGCCCGCAGGGCAAACTTACAAAGGCCAGTCGCTGCCGGTGACGAACAGCTCGGCCAGGGCTTCGATGCCGGCCTGGTCCTGTGCGTCGAAACGGGCGGGGCTGGGGCTGTCCAGGTCGATGACGCCCAGCACCTGGCCATCCAGGATCAGCGGCACCACCAGTTCCGAGCGCGAGGCCGCGTCGCAGGCGATGTGACCAGGGAAGGCGTGCACATCCTCCACCAGTACGGACTGGCGCCGTTCCACGGCGGTGCCGCAGACGCCCCGGCCCACGGCGATGCGCACGCAGGCCGGCTTCCCCTGGAACGGCCCCAGCACCAGCTCCCGGGTGCCGCCCAGGTTGCCCTTGGCGGCGTTGCGCATGAAATAGAAGCCGGCCCAGTTCAGGTCGGGCAGGGTTGTGAACAGCAGCGCCGACAGGTTGGCGGCGTTGGCGATGGCGTCGCGCTCATCCGTCAACAGGCCGCTGAGGTCGGATTTCAGGTCGCTGTACAGCGTGGCCTTGTCGCGCGGGGTGTCGCTGGTGCGGGCTTGGAACATGGGAAGGCGTCCTCGGGGGCAAATGATGGCGCGGGTTCAATCCAGCCGCGCCAGCCAGGGGGTGAATATACGTGTCGCCTGGTCGGCGGCGCGGGCGGCCATCACAGCGCCGGCCGCGCGCAGCTCCGGCACCGACAGGCCAGCGGCCGACAGCTCTGCCGCGTGGCCCACATACCACAGGTTCAGGCGCGCCGGATCGGCCTCGATATGGAACTGCAGGGCCAGGGTGTTTGTGCCATGGCTGTAGGCCTGGTTGGGATAAAGGCTGTTGCCGGCCAGGCGGGTGGCGCCCTGCGGCAGGTCGAAGGTATCGCCGTGCCAATGCAGCACCCGGGCCCCCGGCTCCCCCAACGGCGCCAGGCAGGACGCGCGGCCCGCCTCGGTCAGTTCCAAGGCGCCCCAACCGATCTCCTTGGCGGGACCGGCATAGACGCGGGCTCCCAGGGCGCGGGCCATCAGCTGGGCGCCCAGGCAGATGCCCAGCACCGGCCGCCCGGCCGCCAGCCGCCGTTCCAGCAGGGCGATCTCCTGCGTCAGGAAGGGATGTTCCTTATCCTCATACACGCCGATGGGGCCGCCCAGCACCACCAGCAGGTCGGCATCGGCGATGGCCGGGTCGGCCAGATCATCCACCGGCGCCTCGCGATATCCGACATCCCAGCCACCGGCGGCCAGCACGGGCGCCAGCAGGCCCAGATCCTCAAACGCCACATGGCGCAACGCCACGGCTTTCCTGGTACGCGACATGGACGGAACCTCCGGTGCCGGAATGGAGGGTTCGTTATAGGGGGCGGGAAAGGGCGGCGGGTAGGTGATTTTGCTGCGGCTGGGGCAGCGCTTTTCTCGGCCATCTTCCCGCTCTGCTCTCAATGTAAAGGTTTACATGAAGGCCAATCAGCCCTATGAGTCGGCCAAGCCGCAGGAATGGGCGGCAATCCGATAAAGGGGGAGGGGGCATGAGGACGCGCCTGCTGGTGATGATGGCGTTGCAGACCGCCGTCTGGGGTGCCTGGGCGCCCAAGCTGTTCCCCTATATGACCATGCTGGGCTTCGGGCCCGGCCGGCAGGCGCTGGTGGGCAGCGCCTGGGGCATCGCCTCCGTTATCGGCATCTTCTTCTCCAACCAGTTCGCCGACCGCCGCTTTTCGGCGGAGCGTTTCCTGGCGGTCAGCCACCTGATCGGCGGGCTGTGCCTAGTCGGGGCGGGGTTCGCAACCGACTTCTGGCCCTTTTTCGCCTGCTTCCTGGGCTACAGCCTGGTCTATGTGCCCACCCTGTCGGTGGCCAACACCCTGGCCTTCGCCAACTTGGTGCAGCCGGCGCGGGAATTCGGGACGGTGCGCCTGGGCGGCACGCTGGGCTGGGTGCTGGCCAGTTGGCCCTTCGTCTTCCTGCTGGGCGCGCAGGCGACGGCGGCCCAGGTGCGCTGGATCTTCCTGGTCGCCGCCATCCTCTCCTTCGCCATGGCGGCCTATGCCCTGGCCCTACCGCACACCCCGCCGCAGCGGGAAGGGGGGCGGGAGGGGGCGGTCGACCGGCTGGCATGGCGCCGGGCCGTCGCCTGCCTGCGCCAGCCGGCGGTGGCCGTGCTGTTCCTGGTCACGCTGCTGGATGCCGTGGTCCACAACGGCTACTTCGTGATGTCGGATGCCTTCCTCACCAACCGCGTGGGCATCGCCGGAAACCTCAGCATGGTGGTGCTGAGCCTGGGCCAGGTGGCGGAGATGGCGACCATGGCCGTGCTGGGCTGGGTCCTGGCCCGCCTGGGTTGGCGGCTCACCATGATCATCGGTATCCTGGGGCATGCCGCCCGTTTCCTGGTCTTCGCCTTCCTGGCGGACAGCGTGCCCGCCATCGTGGCGGTGCAGTTGCTGCACGGCGTCTGCTACGCCTTCTTCTTCGCCACCGTGTACATCTTCGTCGACGACGCCTTCCCCAAGGATGTCCGGGTCAGCGCCCAGGGCCTGTTCAACCTGCTGATCCTGGGCGTCGGCAACGTCATCGCCAGCTTCGTCTTTCCCGCCCTGTCCAGCCGGTGGACGGTGGTGGTGGACACGGCCGCCGGGCCGCAGGCGGCGGTGGACTACCGCACCCTGTTCCTGGTGCCGACGGCCCTGGCTCTGGCCGGGGCCGTGCTGCTGGCGCTGTTCTTTCGGCCCGGCCAAGGGGTAGGCCACGGGGTGGGCCAGGGGGCGGAGCAGCCGGTCGAGGCCTGACCGTCGCTATTCCCGCCCTTCCTCCGCCACCGCGGCCAGCGCCGCCTGGTCGTGCAGGGTGATGCGGGACCGTCCCTGGGCGCGGCCGCTGGACAGCCAGCCCCGCTTTTCCCACGCCGCCAGGGTGCGGCTGGCGGTGTGCAGGGTGGTGCCGGACAGTTCCGCCAAATCCTTGCGGGTCAGGGGGAAGGCCAGTGCGGTGCCGGCGTCGGACGTCTTGCCGCTGGCCGCCAGGCGCAGCAGGGCGCGGGCCAGGCGTTGCTCCACCCGGCCGGTGGTGACCTCGCGCAGGCGGTCCTGCACCTCCATCAACCGGCGGCCGATGACCGTCACCAGGTTCAGGGCGATGGCCGGGTGGCGGGTGATCAGCTCGCGCAAGGACGCCTCGGTCCAGCGGATCTCCACGCTGTCGGCCACAGTTTCGGCGTCGGCCGGATAGAGGCGGTCGGTGAACAGCGGCACGCTGCCGAACATCTCGCCGGCGCCGATGAAGCGCAGCGCCACCTGGGCGCCGGCGGCATTGGTCTGGCTGATGCGCACCCCGCCGCTCAGCAGGGCGTGGCAGTGCTGGGCCGGGTCGCCCTGATGGAACAGCGGCGTATGGCGGGGCACAGTGCGGATGAGGGCCACGGCCATCACCTCCGCCAGGGCAGGCACCTCCAGGCCCCGGAACAGCTCCATTCCCGCCAGCGCCTGGGGTGGCCAGCCGGCGCTTTGGGCCGGGGCAGCGTGGGAGGCGGCGTGGGGAACGGTGGACGGCATGGGATGAAAGGATAGCCCGGCCGCTGGGAACGGTGAAGGGCGGGATCCGGTCCGGCGGATGCGCTTTCGGCGGGGGAGGGATGAGCGATGGGCCGTTGCGCCGCTTCCCTGTCCCCCGCACCTTAACCGCAACGCCGCGTAGCGAAAGACGCGCACCACACGGGAGACACGCAGGATGAACATCGGTGTCATGGGGGCCGGCGCGGTCGGCTGCTTCTTCGGCGGGCTGCTGGCCCGTGCCGGCCATGCCGTCACCCTGGTGGGCCGGCCGGCCCTGGTGGAGGCGGTGCGCGCCCATGGCCTGCGGCTGCAGATGAAGGATGGGTTCGACGGCCAAATCGTTATCGGCGCCGCCCCGGGGCCGGAGGCGCTGGCCGATGCCGACCTGGTGCTGTTCTGCGTGAAGTCCGCAGATACCGAGGCGACAGGGCGCGCCATGCTGCCTCATCTGAAGCCGGGTGCGGTGGTGCTGGCGATGCAGAACGGCGTCGACAACGCCGAACGGCTGGCCGCCGTGCTGGGCCGACCGGTGGTGCCGGTGGTGGTGTATGTCGCGACCGACATGGCGGGGCCGGCCCATGTGCGCCACCATGGCCGGGGCGACCTGATCCTGGGCACGGGGCCTGACAGCGGGCGGGTAGCCGAGTTGCTGCGGACGGCCAATATTCCGGCCACGGTATCAGCCGGCGTCACCGCCGCCCTGTGGGACAAGCTGATCATCAACTGCGCCTACAACGCCATGTCGGCGGTGGCGCAGGTGACCTACGGCACCATGGTGACCGTGCCCGAGGTGCGTGCCGTCATGGCCGACGTGGTGGCGGAGGCCGTGGCCGTGGCGCGCGCCCGCGACATTACCGTGGGCGACGACATCCTGGACCGGGTCATGGCCCTGGCCGCGGCCATGCCCAACCAATACTCCTCCACCGCCCAGGATCTGGCGCGGCGCAAGCGGAGCGAAATCGATTACCTGAACGGCCATATCGTGCGCCAGGGGGCGGGCCTGGGCATCCCCACGCCGGCCAACCGGGCGCTGCTGGCCCTGGTCAAGCTGCTGGAGGCCAAGGCCGCCCTGGCCGTCTAAAGCCGCACATGCAGGCCCCTGCGGTGCAGGGGCAGCAGCGTCAGCACCACCAGGCTCAGGATGCCCAGCGCACAGGCGAAGGATGCCAGGTAGGGGTCGGCGATGGCCGCCCCCGCCAGCCCATCGCCCCAGGCCTGCGGGGTCATGCGCCCTTGCGCGGTGACGATGAAGGGCACGCCGCCGACGGCGCTCAGACTCTGTGACAGGGTGAAGGCCAGGATTGCGTTGCCGCCCAGCACGCGGAAGGGGAAGCTCAGCGTCTGGGGCAGGGCCGCGGGCCCCTGATCGAGCAGCACCGACAGGACGACCAGGACAGCCAGGGAAAAGCCGCTGCTGAACAGGGCGAAGCTGCTGGTCCAGATGCGCTTGTTGATGACCAGCACGGGGTCCAGCGCCAAGCCCGCCATCATCAGCAGGACGGCGGCGACCAGCAGGTTCAGGCGGCTTTTGGATGCCTTCAGCGCCGTGCCGGCCAGCACGCCCACCAGCACGTTGACCGTGGCGGGCAGGGTGGACAGCAGGCCCTCGGGATCATAGACAACGGCGCCGGCCGCATCGGTGCCGTAAGGCCACAGATGGGGCACCGTGAAGACGCCGCGGTCGATCCAGGATGGCAGGTTGCCGCCGGGGTCCAGGTGCCCCGCGCCGATGCCGGGCACCGGCACCCAGGCCAGCACCGCCCAATAGCCCAGCAGGACCACCGCCATGGCGACCAGCAACGCCCGCCGGTTCACCGTGCTCCCGGCATCCGGATCCATCCTGTCGGTTGCGAGGCACAGCGTGGTGGCCAGGGTGTAGCACAGGGCGATGCGCTGCAGGATGCCGGGCAGGCGCAGATGCGGCAGGTCGAAATAGGGCAGGGCGTTCAGTACCAGGCCCAGGGCGATCAGGATCAGGGCGCGCCGCGCGATCTTAGCCCCCGCCGCCCGCTTGTCCCGCGCCAGCTTCCCGAAGGACAGGGCAATGGCCAGGCCCACGCTGAACAGGAAGGTGGGGAACACCATGTCCGCCAGGGTCCAGCCGTCCCAGGGCGCGTGCTTTAACGGCGCGTAGGCCTTGTTCCAGTCCCCCGGGCTGACCACCAGAATCATGCCGGCGACGGCCAGGCCGCGCAGCACGTCCAGCGAGGGCAGGCGGTTGGTCGCTGAGGCGTGTGCGCCGGATGGCGTGGCGGCGGCGATGGTCATGACGTTCCGGTTCTCCCCGATCTTTTATGGGGCGCACCATGACATATTCTGACAACGTTGTCATATGAGATTTCACCAAGGCCGGCGAGGCGATTTTCCTGCTTGACCTCAACTTATGTTGAGGTCTTAGCGTGCGGGGGCCTTTGAACGATCCGGTTGGAGCCAGCCCCCCCATGAACACCCATGCCCCCGTGTCCTCCTGCGCGGACGCCAGTCACCGCTATCGCATCGACAAGTTCACCGTGCCGGCGGCGGCGCGCGATGCCTTTATCGAGCGTATCCGCTTCATCGACGGCTTCCTGCATGATCAGCCCGGCTGCTTGCAGCATGGCCTGTATGAATGGCGGCTGGATGATGGCGACTACGGCGTCGTCACCTTGGTGCAGTGGGAAAGTGAGGAGGCCATGGCCGCCGCCAAGGCCCGTGCGGCTGAGGAGTACCGGCGCCAGGATTTCAACCCCGGCGCCTTCCTGGCCCAGTGGGGCATAAAGGCTGACATGGGCAGCTACATGCGCCTGGGCTGATCAGTGGATCAGGCTGTCGGTTTGGCGGCGATGCCGTTCACCAGGATGTCGATGACGCCATCCATCCAGGCGTCATCGGTGGGCACATGCAGCAGCAGCTGGTGGTAAATGGCGCCGAAGGTCAGGTCCAGGATGGTGTGCGGCGCCACGCTCGGGCGGATGGATCCGTCCTGGATGCCCCGTTCCAGCAGGGGCACCACCTCCGCCCGGCGGGGGGCCACCAGGTTCTCCTTGAACAGGCGCAGGGTTTCCGGGTCGCGCTGACATTCCGCCAGGATGCCGGCCATGATGGGACCGGTGCTGCCCCGCATGGCCCGCGCCACCGACTTCAGCAGCCGGCGAAACTCCGCCAGGGCGTTGTCGCCCTTGGGTTCCAGCGACAGCTCCTGATTCAGCATGTCCAGCGTCGCCTCCATGGCGATGGCGCCCCGGCTGGGCCACCAGCGATACAGCGTGCTGCGTGAGGCGCCTGCCCGGCTGGCCACCTTGTCCAGGGTCAGCCGCGCCAGACCCTCTTCCCGCAACAGCTCATAGGTCGCCTTCAGGATGGCGGCGTGGCTGGCGTCGCTGCGGGGGCGACCGACGGGGGCCATGGGGATTCTCCTCAGCAATATAGTCCGAGCTTCAAGCTCGCCTGGGCATCCACCTCACCATAGGCCCCATTCGGGGGCTGGGCGAGAGCAGTGAGACATTACGGCACAGCATGTCTCACATTCAAAGGTGGCGCTGCTCGTGAATTACGAAACGATCCAACTTGTATCGAAACTTGAACTCACCCCTTCTGGTGCCTCAGGAGATTTCCATGGTCGACATCACTGATACCGCCGCCGTCCCCGCTGTCGCTGGCGCCCGTGCCGGTGGCATCCTCAAGCGCATCCTGCTGGCCGGTGTCGGCATCGCCGCCCTGGCCGCCGCCGGCCACTATGGTTTGGACTATTGGCGCACCGGCCGGTTCTTGGTGGAGACGGACGACGCCTACGTCGATGCCGACGCCTCCACCATCGCGCCGCACGTTTCCGGCTACATCGCCAAGGTGCTGGTGGACGACAACCAGGTGGTCAAGGCGGGCCAGCCCTTGGCCGTCATCGATGACAAGGACCTGAGGACGGCGCTGGACCAGGCCCGGGCCGCCCGCCAGACGGCGGAGGCCAAGGTGGCCAACATCCAGGCGCAGATCACCCTGCAACAGGCCCTCATCGACCAGGCCGCCGCCCGCCGGATGTCGGCCAAGGCGGCGGCCACCTTCGCCGGCCAGGACAGCGACCGCTTCAACCAGCTGGTCACCACCGGCGCCGGCAGCGCGCAGAAGGCGCAGCAGGCGACCTCCGTGCGCCAACAGGCGGATGCCGACCTCAGCACGGCCGAGGCTGGCCTGGTCGCCGCCCGCCAGCAGGTGGAGGTGCTGAAGACCCAGAAAGTCACGGCGGAGACGGAGGTGGACCAGGCGCGCGCCGCGGAGCACCAGGCCGAACTGAACCTGGGCTACGCCACCATCACCGCCCCGGTGGATGGCGTGGTGGGCGCCCGCTCCGTCCGCGTCGGCCGCTATGTCCAGGCGGGCACGCAGCTGATGGCGGTGGTGCCGCTGCAGCAGGTCTATGTTGTCGCCAACCTCAAGGAAACCCAGCTGACCGACGTGAAGCCGGGCCAGCCGGTGGACATCGCCGTCGACACCTATCCCGGCGTCGTCGTCCATGGCCGGGTGGACAGCATTTCCCCCGCCAGCGGGCTGAAGTTTGCGCTGCTGCCAGCGGACAACGCCACCGGCAACTTCACCAAGATCGTCCAGCGCGTGCCGGTGAAGATCACGCTGGATGCCTACGCCGCCGCCGGCAAGGGCGCGGTGCAGCTGCGCCCCGGCATGTCCGTGGAACCCACCATCAACACGAAGGACGCGGACTGACAGCCCGTCCCGGCTCAACCCGCCGCTTCCAGGAGTGAGGGTCATGGTAAACGCAGTATCACAGGCGGCACCCGCCGGCGCTGAAGCGCCCACCAGCTTCAAGACCTGGTTCGCGGTGGTGGGGTCGATGATCGGCGCCTTCATGGCGGTGCTGAACATCCAGATCACCAACGCCTCCCTGCCCGACATCCAGGGCGCCATCGGCGCCGGCATCGACGACGGCGGCTGGATCTCCACCTCCTACCTGGTGGCGGAGATCGTGGTCATCCCGCTGACCGGTTTCCTGGTGCCGGTGTTCTCGCTGCGCCGCTACCTGCTGACCAACACGGCCCTGTTCCTGGTGCTGTCGGTGGCCTGCGCCTTCGCCGGCAACCTGCAGCAGATGATCCTGCTGCGCGCCCTGCAGGGCTTCTTCGGCGGCGTGCTTATTCCGCTGGCCTTCACCATCACCCTGACCATGCTGCCCCGGTCGAAGCAGCCCATCGGCCTTGCGCTGTTCGCCCTATCGGCCACCTTCGCGCCCGCCATCGGCCCCACCATCGGCGGCTACCTGACCCAGACCTACGGCTGGCAGTACATCTTCTACGTCAACGTCGTGCCCGGCGCCGTCATGCTGGCCGCTCTGTTCCCCACCCTGCCGGCGGCGCCCATGAAGCTGTCGCTGCTGAAGAGGGGGGATTGGCCCGGCATCGCCACCCTGGCCATCGGCCTGGCCGCCCTGCAGACGGTGCTGGAGGAAGGCAACAAGGACGACTGGTTCGGCTCCCCCTTCATCGTGAAGCTGTCGGTGGTGGCGGTGCTGTCGCTGGGCGCCTTCCTGTGGATCGAGCTGACGGTGGCCAACCCGCTGCTGAACCTGCGCCTGCTGACCCGGCGCAATTTCGGCCTGGGCAGCGTCAGCAACATTATCCTGGGCATGGCGCTCTATGGTTCGGTCTTCCTGCTGCCCAGTTACCTGTCGCAGATGCAGGGCTACAACTCGGAACAGGTGGGCGAGGTGCTGGCCTGGACCGGCTTTCCCCAGTTGCTCATCATCCCCTTCGTGCCCTTCCTGATGAAGAAGGTCGATGCCCGTATCCTGGTGGGCGTGGGCTTCCTCCTCTTCGCCGCCAGCTGCTTCCTGAACATCCATTTGTCCAAGGACTACGCCGCCGACCAACTGGTCCTGCCCAACGTGGTCCGCGCCGTGGGCCAGTCCTTGGTGATGACGCCCCTGTCGGCGCTGGCCACCGGTGGCATCGAGCGTGAGAGCGCCGGCTCCGCCTCCGCCCTGTTCAACATGATGCGCAACCTGGGCGGCTCGGTCGGCATCGCCGGCCTGCAGACCATCCTGACCAAGCGGGAACAGTTCCACTCCACCGTCATCACCACCCATGTGACGGGCTTCAGCGAGGCGACGGCTGACCGCATCCAGCAGCTGCAGGAACGCTTCCTCTCGGTGGGCGGCGTCGACCCCGACCTCGCCTGGAACCAGGCGGTGCAGGCCATCGGCAAGTCGGTGAAGCTGCAGTCCTTCCTGCTGGCCTACGGCGACGCCTTCTACCTCATGGGTGGTGCCCTGGTGCTGGCCCTGCTGGCCGCCCTGATGATGAAAAAGACCAGCGGCGGCGGGGCGGGGGCGCATTGAGGCCCGTTAAAGAGAGGCGCCCCATCCGGCTTGGGTGGGAGCGCAATTGTATCCAGGCGTGATGTCGCCTATGATATCTCCATGTTGAAGGTGGTACTGGATACCGATGTGATGGTTGCGGCCTTGCAGAGCGATGCGGGGGCGTCTCGGGCGTTGCTGCTGGCGGCGCTGGATCGGTCATACCAGTTACTTTTGTCGACAACCTTGATGATTGAATACGAAGCGGTGCTGACCAGGTCATCGACTCTGACGCAGGCGCGCCTTACGACCGGAGCCGTCTACCACCTGTTGGATGAACTGGCGGGTTTGTGTGTGCCGGTTGGGCTCGATTATCGCTGGCGGCCTGCGGCTCAAGATCCGGATGATGACTTGGTCCTGGAAACGGCTGTCAACGGTGTGGCGGACTACATCGCCACTTTCAATTTGAAGCACCTGGCCGCCCCCGCCGCCCAATTTGGGGTTCCCTGCCTGCGACCCGCTGACGTCTTACGGAGGATTCGGGAATGACCACCTTCCCCTTGCGTTTGCCCGACGACTTGAAAGCCGCCGCCGCCGCACAGGCTGAGCGCGCGGGAGTGAGTTTGAATCAGTTCATCGCGGTCGCCGTGGCTGGGCGGGTTGGCGCTCAAACAGACGCCGAGCGATACTTCGCCGCCCGCGCCGCCCGCGCGATTCCGGGGCGTGCCCGACAAATCCTGGCTGAGGCTGGGGTGGGGAATCCACCTCGGGATGACGACAGGCTGGATGAAGAGCCCGAGGGCCGATAAGGGACCGGGGCGATGCCTCCCCTTCATGGGGCGCTTTTGCTTTTAGATCAGGCGTCCAGCCAATCCTCGCAGCGCAGCCCGTCCACGCGCCGGAACTCCCCCAGATTGCCCGTCACGACCACCAGGCCCCGGCTGCGTGCATGACCGGCGATCATCAGGTCATAAGGCCCAATCAGGCATTCTCGACGTTCCAGGTCCGCGCGGATGTCGCCATAGTGGGATGCCGCATCGTCATCGAAGGGCAGCACCTCCAGGCGGGCGATCAGGCGCTCAACCTTGTCCCGGTTTTGCGTTGGCTGCGTGGAGTTGGCCGCCCCGTGGAACAACTCCGCCAAGGTGATGGTCGAGATGCAGAGGCCGCCGGGGCCGGCGGCGTTGAATCTTGCGCGCGCCGCCGGTGGCCTGTCCCGCAGCACCCGGATACAGACGTTGGTATCCAACATGTAGCGCAACATCAAAGCTCTTCCCGGGCCTGATGCTCGGGTTGGTCTCGGTCAGGGAAATCCGCAGCGGGCTCATCGAAGAAGTCGTCCCAAAGGCCGTCAGCCGGTACGATGATGCGCTTCTTGCCTTCCCGGATAATGACCACCTCCCGCACGTCCGCCGGGAAGGAGACGTCTTTGGGCAGGCGAACGGCCTGGCTGCGATTGGATTGGAAAAGAGTGGTGCGGACCGCCATGGCATGCCTCCGTTCCGGGATATCCACAGCGTATATCCCGGAGTGGATATGTCAATGGGATATACGTTTGCCCCATCAGCGGCTCGCGTCATCGGACTCGCCTTTGCCGTCCAGCTCGCGCGGGGCCGCCAGGGTCATGTCAAGGCCGCCGTTGACCGTCCGAACCGTGCCGGTGCGACCGCTGGAGGCGATGCCGCGTAGCGCCGCCGCCCCGCCCGCCTGTTGGTATGATGGGTCTGTTCAAATCTTGGCGGCGGCCGGCACGGCGCGGAAGCTGATGGCCATGCGGTTGTAGGCGTTCATCAGGCCGATGGCGATGGTCAGGTCAGCCAGCTCCTTATCACTGAACCGCGCGCGGGCGGCCTGAAACTCCGCGTCCGGCACGGTGGTCTCGGCCACCCGGGTCACCGTCTCCGCCCAGCGCAGGGCCGCCTGCTCCTGCTCCGTGAACAGGGCGCCCGCCTCATGCCAGGCCGGGACCAGCACCAGCTTTTCCACGTCCAGCCCGCCCTTCAGCAGGTCGCGGGAATGCATGTCTATGCAGTAGGCGCAACCGTTGATCTGCGAGACGCGCAGGTAGACCAGGTTCACCAGCTGGGCGGGCAGGCCACTCTGGGTGATGTAGCCATAGACGCCGCCCAAGGCTTTCATGCCGGCGGGGGAGGCGTTGGCGTAGTCGAGACGCAGGGTCATGATCCGTTTCCTTATGTCTGTCTGTTGGGTCGGGTGGCGGGGGCCGTTGACAGGAAGATGCACCCGGCATGGATCAGGAAACAGGACCAAGAATTACCAAAAAGGCTGTACCATGACGGTCCATGGATACCGACCTTTCCATCGTCCTGGACCGGGCGGCGGCGATGCCGCTGGCGGCCCAGATCCACGGCGCCCTGCGTCAGGCCATCCTGGGCGGCCGTCTGGCCGCCGGTGCCCGCCTGCCGTCCTGGCGCGACCTGGCGGCCCAGCTGGGTGTTGCGCGCGGCACCGTGCGGGTGGCGTATGAACGGCTGATGGATGAGCAGCTGGTGGTGGGCATGGGGGCGGCCGGCACCCGGGTGGCGCGCTGGCCTGTGCCCGACCTGCCGCCGGGGCCGCCGCCGGCGGAAACCTTGCCCATGGCGGCCTTCTTCCATGATTTCGAGGGCACGCCGCTGGCCTTCCAGATGGGTGTGCCGGCTCAGGATGCCTTTCCCTATACCCAATGGTCCCGCGTCCTGGCGCGTGCGGCGCGCACGGCGGCCCAGGCGCCGGTGGGTTATCCCGACCCGCGCGGCCATCCCGAGTTGCGGCACGCGATCGCCGCTTACCTCGCGATCGCCCGCGGCATCCAATGCGCGCCGGGCCAGGTGCTCGTGACCAACGGCTATGCCGGGGCGCTCAACCTGGCCGTTCGCGCCCTGGGGCTGGAGGGCAAGGCGGCGTGGATGGAGGAACCGGGCTTCCCGCTGACCCGTACGGCCCTGTCGCTGGCCGGGATGCGGCCGGTGCCCGTGCCGGTGGACGGCGAGGGACTGGACGTGGCCGCCGGGGTGGCGGCGGCCCGTGATGCCGCCCTGGCGGTGGTGACGCCGGGGCAGCAGGCGCCCCTGGGCATGGCGCTGTCGCTGGCCCGCCGCATCGCCCTGTTGGACTGGGCCCGCCACACCGGCGCCTGGGTGTTGGAGGATGATTACCTGAGCGAGCTGCAACTGGCCGGCCGGGCAGCGCCCGCCCTGGCGGCGGTGGACCACGCGGCGGGCGGTGACGCCCGGGTGCTGCACGCGGGCACCTTCAGCAAGACCATCAGCCCGGCCCTACGCCTGGGCTTCCTGGTGGTGCCGGCCGCCCTGGCCGGCCATTTCGGCGACGTGGCCGCCTGCCTGTCGCCGGCCCCGGCGGCCCCGATGCAGCGGGCCGTCGCCGCCTTCCTGGCGGAGGGGCACTACCTGCGCCACCTGCGGCGCATGAAGCGGCTGTACGCTGCCCGGCGAGCCACGCTGCTGCGCGCCCTGGATGGTCTGCTGCCGGTACGGGCCACGGCCGGCCTGTCGGTGGTGGTGTCGCTGCCCCCCGGTACCAATGATATCGCCATCGCCAACCAGGCCCTGGCCTTCGGCATGGCGCCGGTGCCGCTGTCGCCCTGGTACGCGACCGACGGTAACGACCAGGCCGGCCAGCTGCTGGGCGTTACCAACTTGAACGGCCGCCACCTGGCCGCCGACTGCGGACGACTGGCGGAGTTGGTGGCACGCTTCGGATAAGGGGGCTTGACGCCGTCCACGCCCACCCGGCATGGTGCCTGTCATGAACGCCCTGTCCTCCATCCTCGTGGCCGCCCTGGCCACTAAAACCATCACCACCACCGCCATCGGCGGGCGGTGCGGGATGGGCTTGTCGGCGTAAAGCCAGGTCGTTCCGCAACCCCCCGCCCTAACGGGACGGGGGAGACGGCCAGAGGCGCCTCCGTTCCAAGACCCGAACGGAGACCCCTCATGAGACCCCAACACTCCCGTCGTTCCTCCTCCGCCCTCATCGTCCTCGACATGCAGGTGGGCTTGGTACATGGCCCCGTGCCGCCCCATGGCGGCGCCGGCGTGGTCGTGCGCATCCAGGACATGGCCGATCGCGCCCGCAAGGCCGGCGGCATGGTGGTCCTGGTCCAGCATGACGGCCCGGAAGGGTCGCGCGCCGCCCCGGGTTCCGCCGATTGGCAGCTTGTGGAACAGCTGGCGCCCCAGGCCGGCGACCTGGTAGTGCGTAAGTCGCGGCCCAGCGTGTTCGCCGGCACGGAGCTGGCGGCCCTGCTGCGCGACCATGGCATCGGCCGCGTGGTGCTGTCGGGCATGAAGACGGAATATTGCGTCGATGCCTCCTGCCGCGCCGCCCGTGACTTGGGCTTCGAGGCCGTGTTGGCCGGTGACGCCCACACGACGATCGACACGCCGGCCCTGGCCGCGGGCGCCATCATCCACCACCACAACCTGACGCTGGGCGGGCCTTTCGCTCAGGTCATGGCGGCGGCGGCCGTGGGGTTTTGACAGAGGATCCTGGCCTGCCCATCCGCCGCTGTCCAAAATACCCAGGTAGGTGCAAGTAATGGAAAAGACGCAGGTTTGTTGAGCACCCTCCGTTTCGCGCCCGCTGGTCACCGTTTGGTCACAGGCCAAGGCCAACGCCGGCACGCTTGAAAGGGGCGGCGCCCGCTCAAGGGCGCGCCCAGATCAAGGCGGGGAGGGCCATATGGGGCTTAATACGGGCACGGCGGCGCGGCTGCTGAAGGGCGGAACCTCCTTGCTGGCGGTGGGTGTCGCACTGGCGGCGGGATCGGCGCGGGCGCAGGATGTCACGCTCACCGGGACCACCATCGGCTATGCCAACGCCGGCGCGCTGGGGGTGTTGCTGGTTGCCGGCACGGCCACCGTGGCGGGCGGCACGGTCGCGGGTATCGCCAACACCGGCGCCATCGCCACCCTGACCAATGATGGCACGCTGAGCGGCACTTTTGGCGTGCTGAACCAAGGCAGCATCGGCGCACTGGTTGACAGCGGCACCGTTCAGGCATCGGGCATGGCGGTGCGCAACGAAGGCACCATCGCCAGTGTCAGCATCACCGCCGGTGGCGGCCTCAGCGCCAATTCCACGGCATTATACAACGGCGGCAGCATCGGCACCCTGGTGAACCAGGGCCGCATCGGCGACGGCATCGGTTTCGGCCGGCATGCGCTTTTGAATACCGGCAGCATCGGCACCGTCCTCAACGGTGGCCTGATCAGCGGTTTTTCCGGTGGCGTGGTCAACGTCGGCGCCATGGGCAGCCTGGGCAACACCGGCACCATCGAGGGGCCGGTCATCGCCTTGATGAACCAGGGGACAATCGGCCGGCTGGACAACAGCGGGATCATCAATGCCGCCAGCACCGCCCTGTACATCCGCACCTTGGGCGGCGTCGGCCTGGTCAGCAACAGCGGTTTGATCGCCGGCCAGGCCGGCCTGTGGAACGACGGCAGCATCGCCACGCTGATCAACACCGGCGCCCTCAGCGGCGGCACCCTGGCTGGTCTGCTGAACCGGGGCTGGATCGGCACGGTGGACAACGGCGCCACCATCAATGCCCTGCTTACCGGCCTGGACAATGCCGGCACGCTGGACAGCGTCATCAACAGCGGCACCATCATCGGGCGCAGCGACGGCCTGGTGAACGCCGGCACCGTGGGCACGCTCAGCAACAGCGGCACCCTGACCAGCAGCCGGGGGGAGGCGATCTATAACGGCCAGGGAACCCTGGCCCTGCTGGACAACAGCGGCACCCTCAGCGGCTACAAGGCCATCGCCAACGCCGCCGGCTTGGGCCAGGTGACCAACAGCGGGCTGATCAGCGGCACGGGATTCGCGCTGGATCTGTCAGGCACCACGGGGACGGTCAGCAACAGCGGCACCATCATCGGCCCCACCGCCCTGCGCCTGAACAGCGGCGCCACCCTGGCCGGCCTGGTCAACCAGGGCACCATTATCGGCAACATCGTGAACCTGTCGGCGGACACCCTGACGCTGGCGGGCGGGGCTGTCCTCGGCACCTACACCGGCACCAACGGCGGCCAGGCCATGGTATCCAGTACGCTGGCCAACGTGGTGCTGGGCGGCGGGCGCCTGCTGCTGAACGATGGCGTGGATGTCGGCGGCCACACCCTGGTGAACGCCGGTGCCACCGTGGTGCTGGATACGGTGGTCAGTGTCACCGGGGCCTATGCCCAGGCGCAAGGCGGGCTGGACCTGGCCACCGTCGCCGCCCGGCTGGTGGTCGGCGGTGCCGCCCTGATCAGCGGCGGCACGGTCATGACGTCGCCCACGGCCATGGCCACCTATCGGGTGGGCGCTACCGTGGGTACGTTGGTCCAGGGCGGCACCGGATCCAGCTATGCCGGCGTCACCGTCGCCAGCGGCGTGGCGGGCCTTGCCTTGGCGGGTCAGGCGGGTGGCACCGACCTGCTGGCGGTGGCGGCCAACGATTACATCGGCGATGCCCAGGGCTCACTGGCCAACACCGGCACGCTGGCGGCCGCCACGGCCGTACACATTGCGGCGACCGGCAGCCTAGGCACCCTGAACAACAGCGGCACCCTGGAGGGGACGGCCTATGCGATCTACGGCGCCGGCACGCTGGACACCGTGGTCAACAGCGGGGTGATCGCCGGTACCATCGTCAATGCCACTGCCCATGCCCTGACCATTGCCGGTGGCCTCGGGGGTGCCATCGGCACGCTGACCGGCATGGCGGGCGGCCCGGGACTGCTGCGCAGCGGCGGCGATGTGGTCCTGGCCGGTGGCGCCCTGCTGCTGAACGACGCCATCGACGCCGCCGGGCACACGGTGGCCAACACCGGCGCCACCGTGGCGCTGGGCGGCACGCTGACGATCACCGGCGGCTACAGCCAGACCGGTGGCGTCCTGGCGCTGGGCGGCAACACCCTGGTGGTGACGGAGGCGGCGCAACTGACCGGCGGCACGGTCACGGCCAGCCTGTCCGCCACCGCCAACCGGATGGCGGGAGAGGTCGCGGGCACCTTGGTTGCAGGTGGCCTGGCCTCGCGCTATGGCGGCATGGCGGTGGACGTCGGTGTCACCGGCTTGTCGGTGGCTGCGGTGGCGATGACCATCGGCGGGCAGGTGGACCTAGTGGCCACGGCCACCAACGACTATGTCGGCGGCACCCTGGCCGCGCTGGAGAACAGCGGCGTGATCACGGCCGCCACGGCTGTCCACATCGCGGCCACGGGCAGCTTGGGCACCGCCGGCAACACCGGTGTCCTGGTGGGCACCGTGGCGGCCGTCGCCAACCTCGGCACCATCGGTACCGTGACCAACAGTGGCCTGATCACCGGCGCGACCGCGTTATACACCAGCGGCAGCATTGGCGCCGTCAGCAACAGCGGCGTGATCGCGGGGCGGATCGTCAACGCCTCCCCCAACACGCTCAGCATCAGTGGCGGCGGCGGTGGCGCCATGGGCACCCTGACGGGGCTGGCCGGCGCCCAAGGGGCCATCGTCAGCACCGGCGCCGACGTGGTGCTGCCGACCGGCAGCCTGCTGCTGAACGACGCGGTGGACGTGACCGGGCACACGCTGGTCAACAGCGGGGCATCGGTGCTGCTGGCCAGCATCGTCAGCGTGACCGGCAATTATGTTCAGACGGGCGGCACCCTGGCGGCGGGCATCGGCGGGGCCTCCATGGGTGGATTGGTCGTCAGTGGGGCGGCCAGCCTGACGGGCGGCACCGTCGCCGTGGCGGCGATGGCCGGATCCAACTTGCTGGCGGGCGACAGCTACACCATCGTGGCGGCCGGCAGCCTGACCGCCACGGGCCTGACCGCCGCCGCCAGCGGCTTCACCGCCACCCTCGGCACAACCACCAACGGGGCCGCGACCGACCTGGTGCTGACGCTGGTCAGCGACTATATCGGCGGCACTCTGGGCACCCTGACCAACAGCGGCGTGCTGTCGGCCGCCACGGCGGTGATGATAACGCCGGCAGGCAGCCTGGGCACCCTGGCGAACACCGGCGCCATCCTGGGGGATGTGGTGAATGCCAGCGCCAACGACCTGGTGTTGACGGGTGGCAGCGGCGGTACGGTGGGCACACTCGCCGGCGGCATCATCCACAACAGCCTCAGCAACCTGATCTTCGCCGCCGGTGACCTCAGCCTGGGCGACGTTATCGACGCCGCGGGCCACACGGTGGTCAACGGCGGCGCCAACATCGCTTTGTCGCGCGACGTGGCCATCACCGGCGCCTACACCCAGGCGGCGGGCACCCTGGTCGCCGCCGGCCACGTGCTGAGCGTCAGCGACGCGGCCCGTGTGATGGGCGGCGTGGTCTCGGCCGGGGTGGGCGCCGGGGGCAATTACCAAGTGGGCGACAGCGTCACCCTGATCCACGGTGGGGTGGGGTCCAGCTACGCGGGCGCCACGGTTACCAGCGGCGTTGCCGGCCTGTCGGCCACCGGCGCCACCGGCGGCACCGACCTGCTGGCCGTCGCCGGCAACGACTATGTCGGTGGCGGTCTGGACAAGCTCGACATTTCCGGAACGCTCGCCAACACCGCCGGTGGCGCCACGGCGTTGTACATCGCGGCCAGTGGCGCCCTGGGCACCTTGGCCAACAGCGGCATCATCGCCGGTGACATCGTGAACCAGTCAGCCAATCCCCTGGTGATCAGCGGGGGCACGGATGATGCCCCCGGCACGCTGACCGGCGCCGGCGGGCGGCTGGGGTCCATCACCAGCCGCTTGGCCGACGTGCGCTTCATTTCCGGCACGCTGCTGCTGAACGACCATCTGGATGTCGGCACGCATGGCGTGGTCAACAGTGGCGCCACCCTGCTGGTCAACAGCGCCATCAACATCACGGGCAGCTACAGCCAGACGGGCGGCGGTCTGGTGATCGGCGTCGCTTCCACCAGCAGCTACGGCAGCCTGGTGATCAGCGGCAGTGCCAGCCTGGGCGGCGGATCGGTGACGCTGAAGCCTACGGCAGGTGGGGCGCTGACGGCCGGCAGCTACACCATCGTGTCGGCGGGGGGCGGGCTTAACATGGGTACGCTGGCCCTGGCGGCCGCCGGCTACACCGTGACCAGTTCCACCGTGACCAGCGGCGGCCACACCCAACTGGTGCTGACCCTGAACACCGCCAGTACCGGCACCACGGGGGGCAATACGGGCGGGAATACGGGTGGCGGAAATACTGGGGGCTCAACCGGCGGGTCGACCGGCGGCGGGACCGACACCGGGGGGACGGACGGCGGAACGGGCAACACGGGTGGCACAGGGAACACGGGTGGGACGGGCACCGGTGGCGGCACGACCACTCCGACGCCCCCCGTCGGCTCCCGCTATGCCGCGGTGGGCCTGGCCCAGGGTGGGGCGGCCATGGGCGCGGGGGCGGCACTGGACGTCATCGCCGCCAGCGGCGGCGGTGCGGCCACGGCCTTCCAGGCGGCGGTGCTGACGCCCCTGTCCGGTCTGTCGGTCACGGCGCAACGGCTGGCGGTGGCGCAGCTTGCGCCCAACCAGACGACGCCGCAGATGACCCTGTCCATGACGGCGCCCACCACCACGGCCATCAGCCAGCACCAGCAGACGGTGGCGGGCCTGATGGCTGGCACCGGCGCCGCTGCCGGCTCCGGCGGTCAGCAGGGCGCCATTTGGGGGGAAATCCTGGGCGGTGGCGCCCTGCGCGCCAACAGCGCGGATGCGGCCGGGTATCGCGCCAGCAGCGCCGGCCTGGTGCTGGGCGCGGACTGGTATGCCGATGACCAGGTGATGGCCGGCCTGGCCTTCAGCTGGCTGAACAGCGCGGCGGTGGGGCAGGGGGTGTCGGCAAACAGCCTGACGCGGGCGGGCAGCTATCAGCTGACGGCCTACGGCGTCTGGCGGCCGGACATCGCCGACCAGCGCCTGTCCGTCGCCGGCCAGGTCAGCTTCGGTTACAACCATTACGACCAGCGCCGCTGGATCGATTTCCTGGGCGCCCGCGCCAACGCCAATTATGGGGGGGAGCAATACCTGGGCAAGGTGACGGTGGGTTATGACCTGCCGCTGACGGCAACCTTCACCCTGACGCCGCAATACAGCCTGCGCGCCGTGCGCCTGACCAACCACGGGTACCAGGAACACGACGCGGGCGTGGCCGACCTGGCCGTGGACTCGCTGGTGACCAGCAACATCACCCAAGAGCTGGGCGCGACGATGGCCACCCAATTCAATACGGGCCTGGGCGCCCTGATGCCGGAGCTGCGCGTGGACTGGGTGCACGATTACCTGAACGGTCCCGTCGCCACCACGGGCGTGCTGGCCGGCGTGGCTTTCGCCAGCACCACGGCCCAGGTCAGCGCCGACGGTGTCGCCATCGGCGTGGGCGCCACCCTGCGCCAGGGCGACAGCGTCAGCCTGCGCCTTGAATACAGTGGGGAATATCGCCGGGATTATCAGACGCACGCCGGCATTCTGCGTGCCACCTGGGCGTTTTGACGGCGCGGAGATCCGTCCCAGCGCATGTAGCCCGGGTGTGAACGAATCGCCCGAGCGCCATTTCCGCACAGATTTGACGAAAGTGTGAAAAACTGCTTGCCCTTTACAGACAGCCGCTCATTTTTAATCAGAATTGATCAGAGGTAGGTGGGCGATTTCCCCGGGTCTACCGCCGGCACCGCCGCCCGCCTTCTAAATGGCGCGAAAAAAGCTTTTGAGAGCTTGACCTTGTTATCGCCCTGTTGGTTAGTCCCTTATCGTCCTTCCGTATAGGCTGTGGGCGATAGTTAGGACGTGGCGGGAGGCCGCCATTTCATTCTATAAGCGGTTAGACCGCATACTTGCAGGGGCCGGAGTACCGAGATGAGCATAGTGGCGAGGGCGGCGTTGGTCGCGATGACGGCCGGCGTGTTGATGGCGTACACCGGGGCGGCCACCGCCACCGTGGCGGCGGAGCCGGTGAAGACGCCCCCGCCGGCGACGTCCATTCCAGCCCCTGCCAATGGCGCGGCCGCCGGCAAAGGCCCCGATGTGACCAAGGCGCCGGGCCCGCTGTGGTCCAAGAGCTGCGCCAAGACCGATGCCGGCGCCGAGATTTGCTATGTCGAGCAGTTCGCCATCGCCACACCCCAGAACGTCATGATGCTGCATGTCCGTGTGGGCTATCTCGGCCCCGACGGCAAGCCGCGCCTGATCCTGGCGACGCCCCTGGGCGTGCTGCTGCAGCCGGGCATCACCCTGGTGGTGGACCAGGACAAGCCCTTGTCCCTGCCCTTCGACGCCTGCCAGCAGGGCGGGTGCGTCGCCGCCGCCGACCTTGAAGACGGCAAGGTGTTGGACCACTTCACCGGCGGCAAGGTCCTGGCGGTGCGTTATATCAATGGCGACAAGGCCGCCGTCGACATCCCTGTGCAGCTGAGCGGCCTGGCCGCGGCGCTGAAGGCCCTGCCGACGCCGCCCAAGCGCACCCCGTAAGCCACCCGCCCTGACTGACCCATTCCTGAAAAGCGCTGTGAAGCCATGAACACTCAACCGCAGACCACCATGACCGTTGAGCAGGCGCTGGGCCAGGCCCACGCCCATTGGAACGCCGGCCAGGCCGACCAGGCCGAACGGTTGTGTCAGCATGTGCTGGCGCTGTGGCCGGGGCAGTCGGACGCCCTGCACCTGATGGGCCTGATGGCCCACGCCTACGGCAACCTGGACCTGGCGATCGACCACCTGCGCCGCGCCTGCCAGGCGCCGCGCGTGCCGGCCGTCTACCTCAGCAACCTGGGTGAGATGCTGCGTCAGCGCGGGCTGCTGGCCGAGGCCGAGGTGGCCGCCCGCCGCGCCGTCACCATGGACAACTCCCTGGTGGCCGGCTGGAACAACCTGGGCATCATCCTGCAGGAAGCCGGCAAGCTGGAAGACAGCCTGACCTGCCTGGAGCGGGTGGTGGCGCTGCAGCCCAACTATGCCGAGGCGCACAACAACCTGGGCAACACGCTGAAGCGCATGGGCCGGCTGGACCAGGCCCGCCAGCGTTACGAATACGCCCTGAACCTGGCCCCGGCCTATGCCGAGGCGCAGAGCAACCTGGCCAACCTGCTGAACGACCTGGGCCGCCCGGACGAGGCACTGGCCGCGGCGCGCAAGGCCATCGACCTGAACCCGCGCCTGTCGGACGCCTACATCAACGCGGCGGCGGTGGAACTGGGCCGCAACCGCAATGAGGACGCGCTGCGCTGGATCGACGCGCTGCTGAGCTACGCCCCGCTGCATGCCGGCGCCCTGACAGTGCGCGCCACGGCCCTGCGCCACCTGGAACGGCTGGAGGAGGCGTTGGCCGACGCCCGTCGCGCCGTGGCCTCTCAAGCCGACAATGGCGAGGCGCAGAACGTCCTGGGTGAGGTGCTGCAGGCCCTGGGCCAGCATGACGAGGCGCTGGCCGCCTTCGACAAGGCGTCCAAGACCCTGGGCTTCGCCCCCGAAAAGGCCCTGATCAACCGCGGCGTCCTGCTGATGGAACGCGGCGACAAGGCCGAGGCCAAGGCCGCCTTCGAACAGGTGGTGGCGCAGTTCCCGCGCTCCGCCTCCGCATGGTTCAACATGTCGGACCTGCACCGCTTCCAGGCCGGCGACCCGGCCGTGACCAAGATGGAAGCGCTGCTGTACGGCCCCGACCCCGTGCAGTCGCAGACCGACCGCACCGCCCTGAACTTCGCCCTGGGCAAGGCGTGGATGGACATCGGCGACGCCGACCGCGCCTTCGGCTACCTGAACGAGGGCAACCGCCAGAAGCGCGCGACCTTCGCCTATGATGCCGCCGCCACGGGCCGCTGGATGGCCGACATCGCCGCCGCTTTCCCGGCCGACGCTTTCAAGAAGGCCAAGTCCACCCTGGCAGGCAGCGACCAGGCCGTGTTCGTGCTGGGCATGCCGCGCTCCGGCACCACCCTGATTGAGCAGATCCTGGCCAGCCATCCCCAGGTTGCCGCCGCCGGCGAGCTGTCGACCTTCAACAATCTGGTGAACCAGCTGGGCCCGTATCCCCAGGTCGCCGGCCACCTGACGCCGGAGATCACCGGCGGCCTGGGTCAGCGCTATCTGGACTTCGTCCGCCCCCTGGCGGGCGGCCGCCGCAAGGTCGTGGACAAGATGCCGTCCAACTTCCTGTTCGCCGGCCTGATCAACCTGGCCCTGCCGGACGCCCGCATCATCCATGTGCGCCGCGACCCGGTGGACACCTGCCTGTCCTGCTACACCAAGCTGTTCACCCGTGAGCAGCTGTTCACCTACGACCTGGCGGAGCTGGGTCAGTTCTACCGCGCCTATGAACGGCTGATGGACCATTGGCGGGCCGTGCTGCCTGCCGACCGCTTCATCGAAGTGCGGTACGAGGACGTGGTGGACGACCAGGAAGGCCAATCCCGCCGCCTGATCGAGGCCGTCGGCCTGAACTGGGACTCCGCCGTCCTGGACTTCCACAAGACCCAACGCACCATCCGCACCGCCAGCCTGAACCAAGTGCGCCAGCCCATCTTCCGCAGCAGCATAGGCCGCTGGAAGCCGTTCGCGGCCCAGCTGACGCCGCTGCTGACGGCGCTGGGGATTGATCCCAACGCCCCCGACGCCCCAGTGGACGCCGCCCCGGTGGACACTCCGGCGGCCGTGCCGGCCAAGAAGCCGGCCGCCAAGAAGGCGGCACCCAAGGCCGAAAAGGCGCCTGAGCCGGTGGTCGAGACGCCCGCGCCTGAGGCTTCCGCGCCGAAGGCCAAGGCGGCACCTAAGAAAGCCAAGGCCGAGGCCCCGGTGGCTGAGCCTGTCGCCGCCCCCGCCGAGGATGCGGCGAAGCCGGCGCGCAGCCGCCGCAAGCCGGCCGCCAGCTGACAGGGCCTGCCGTCATGGACATGAAGGAACTTGAGCAGCAGGTCCGCCCCATGCTGATCGCGGGGCGGGGCGTCGAGGTCGAGGCCATGATCCGGCCCCTGCTGGCCAGTGGCACCGGCCCCGTGACCCTGTGGGCGCTGCTGGCCCAGGCGCTGCGCGTGCAGGGCCGGGTGATTGAAGCCAAGCCCATCCAGGAGATGCTGGTGGATGCCCTGCCCGGGCACCTGTCCACCCGTTTCGACCTGGCGGAAACCCTGCTGCTGCTGGGGGAGTTCGACCGCGGCTGGCGCGAATACGCCTACCGTTACAGCCTGGCGCACACCACGCGCATCGAGCGCAAGGTGCAGCGCCCGCGCTGGGACGGCCGTCCCATCCCGGGAAAGACCCTGCTGATCCATGATGAGCAGGGCTATGGCGACACCTTTCAGTTCATGCGCATGGTCGCCTGGGCCAAGGAGAAGAGCCAGGCCAACGTCATCCTGGAAATCAATCATGAGACGGCCAGCCTGGCCCGCCGCATGAAGGGTTTCGATGCGATGACCCTGCGCGGCGAACTGCCGCCCTATTTCGACGTGCACGCCGAGATGATGAGCCTGCCCATGATCATGGGGCTGCAGCTCAGCCAACTGCCCGGCGAGCCCATGCCCTACCTGTCGGCCCTACCGGACCGGCGGGAGCATTGGCGCAAGCGACTGGAATCCTATAAGGGCCTGAAGGTGGCCTTCCTCTGGGCCGGCCGGCCCACCCATTTCAACGATGCCAACCGGTCCATGGGGCTGGAGATGCTGGCGCCGCTGGCACAGGACGGCGTCACCCTGTTTTCCGTGCAGAAGGGGCCGAAGGAAGAGCAGGCGCTGAACCCGCCGCTGGCCCTGGGCAAGCACGTCGTCAGCCTCAGCCCCGAAATCCGGGATTTCGAGGACACAGCCGCCATCCTGATGGAGGTCGACCTGCTGATCTCCATCGACAGCTCGCCGGTGCACTTGGCCGGCGCGCTGGGCCGCCCGGCCTGGGTCATGCTGCCCCTGCTGCCGGATTGGCGCTGGCTGCAGAACCGTGACGACACGCCTTGGTATCCGTCCGTCCGCCTCTTCCGCCAGACGGAATGGGGGCAGTGGGGTCCAGTGGTCGATCGCGTGGCCAAGGCGCTGGCGGAGTTCAAGGCCAAGAAGGGTTGACGGTATGCGGGCCCGCGCCCTGATGGCTCTGGTGCTGGCGGGCGGCCTGGCCGCCTGCTCCGGCATCCATGGCCGGCAGGAGCGGGGACCTACCCTTGCCCAGGGTGGTGGCTGGCGCTGGGATTACCTTTCGGCGGGCAGTTTCGACCTGGCGACGGCGGTCAAACCCTACGCTCCCGGCCCTGGCGGCGACGTGCTGACCGTCTATATCGAGGGCGATGGCCTGGCCTACCTGTCGGCGCGGGAACCGTCGCAGGATCCCACGCCCACCGATCCCTTGGCGCTGCGCCTGGCCATGGGCCATCCCGGCACCGGGCCCGTCGCCTATCTTGCCCGGCCCTGCCAGTACGTCATGGAAACCCGCCCGCGCAACTGCCAGGTGGGCTATTGGACCAAGGCCCGCCTGGCGCCCGAGGTGGTGGACAGCGCCAGCCTGGCGCTGGACCGGCTGAAGGCCGACGCCCGCGCGCAACGCCTGGTGCTGGTGGGCTATTCCGGCGGCGGCGGCCTGGCGGCGGTGCTGGCGGAACGGCGCGCCGACGTGGCCGGCCTGGTCAGCGTGTCCGGCAACCTGGACTTCGGCCTGTGGACCAAGATGCTGGATCTGACGCCGCTGTCGCAGTCGGTCGATCCCGTCGCCGACGCCGCCAAGCTGGCGGGCCGGCCGCAGGTTCATTTCGTCGGTGCCGACGACAAGGTGGTGGACGTCGCCATCGCCCAGTCCTTCGTGGCGCATCAGCCTGGTGCGCAGGCCAGCATCATCACCGTGCCCGGCCAAGACCACGGCTGCTGCTGGGCCGCCGCCTGGGCCACGCTTGCCCGGCGGCCGGAGATGAAGGCCATCCCCGGCTGGCTGCCGTGACGCGTTCGCGTCAGCCTGTCGTCCAATACCCCGCCACCACCGGCCGGCCGCCCAAGGCGCCGGTGTGCTCGACTTCCGGTCCCAGGGGGATGCGGGCGCCGGCGCGGGCGAACACCGCCATTTCGTCCAGCGCCAGAGTCAGCGTGTGGGCACGCCCGCCTTCCAGCGCCGCGCCGTCGGGGAAACGGTGCCATTGCCCGGCGGGCAGGTAGACGGTAACGGTGCCCGCTGGGTTCAGGCAGGGGGCCACCAGCAGGTCGGGGCCGCAGAAGAACTGGTCTTCGAAGGCCCAGGCGGCGCGATCGTCGGGGCAGGCCAGCACCATGGCGCGCTGCACCGGCAGGCCGGTGGCGGCGGCGGTTTCCATGACGGCGTGCAGGTAGGGGATCAGGCGATAGCGCAGCTTCAGGGCGGCCAGGGTCGCGGCCTCCGCCTCCGGCCCATAGGACCAGGGCTCCCGCGGGCCGATGCCGTGCAGGCGCATGTGGGCGGAGAAGACGGCCGCCTGCGCCCAGCGGACATACAGGACGGGGTCGCGCTGGTCGCGGTAGAAGCCGCCGACATCGGTGGCGTAGTAGGGCGCGCCGCTCAGGCCCCAGGACAGGCCGCCGCGCAAATTGCCCGCCATGCCTTCCCAATCCGCCTGCGGGTCGCCGCCCCACTGGGCGGGATAGCGCTGCGCCCCGATCCAGCTGGCGCGGGAGAACAGGAAAGGCCCGCTGGGGCAGTAGATCTGCGCGGCCTCATAGACGCAGCGGTTATAAAGGTGGGCATAGACATTGTGCAGGGCATGCCCGGTCTCGCCATTGCTGGCCAGCATGTCGGGTTCCACCTGCTCGCCGAAGTCCGCCTTGATCATGTCCACGCCGGCGTCGAACAACGGCTTGTGGCAGTCGCGCCAGTAGGCATAGGCGTCGGGATGGGTGAAGTCGATCAGGCCGCTGTCGGGCAGGGGGGTCAAGACGGGGCCGAAGGGTTCCAGGTCCCACTGATAGCGATAGGCCTCACCCGTGCGCCGGTCCTTGAGCAGCCAGCCCTTGGCAGCCAGTTCATCGAACAGGGGGTTGTTGACCGACACCAGCGGGTATTCCCAGGCGCAGATCTTGAAGTCCATGGCCTTCAGGGTCGCCAGCGTGGCGGCCGGGTCGCGGAAGCGCTTCGGATCCCATTCGAAGGCGAAACGGGTGTCGGTGTCCTGCCAGGCGCGGCCGTCGAAGGTGATCGTGTCGCAGGGCATGCCCTTGGCCCGCACCTCCGTCGCCACCGCGATGACCTCCTCCGGCGTGCGGTAATAGGCCTTGGACAGGATGACGCCCAGGCTCCATAGCGGCGGCACCGGCGCCCGGCCGGTCAGGCCGGTGTATTGTTCCAGCAGGGCGGGGCCGTCGCCACCGGCGAACAGGAACAGGTCCAGGTGGTCATCCTCCACCACCAGGCCGTAGGCGCGCTGCGACCAGGGGGCATAGCCCACGCCGTGGGTGACGGGGCTGGGCGTGTGCACCAGCAGGCCCCAGCCCTCGGGCGACCAGGCAAAGGGGGTGTTCTTGTAGGACCATTGGCCGTTGACGCCCAGCGCGTCCTCGTTGCGCGACCGCAGCAACTGCCCGCGATGGTCCAGTTGTCCCCACTTCTCCCCCAGGCCGTAGACGGGCTCGCCGGACCGTAGGTCCAGGCTGACGAACCAGGCGCCGTCCAATTTGGCGAAGGGCGGCAGACGGAACCGGCGGACGAAGTGCCCATCGCTGGGGGAGGACTGCACCACCCGGCCATCGGCCCGGGTGAGGGTGAAGGACAGGGGCGCGTGGTCCAGCGTCAGGATCAGGCCGCCGGCCGTGATCACGGTGCGATCGTCCTCCGCCTCCAGGGTGGGCGTCAGCGCCGCCGGCTCGGCCGCCAGCAGGCCATAGCCGCCGATAGCCCGTTCGCCGGTGCGCAGGCGGGCACCGAAGTCATGCAGGGTCAGCCACAGGGGCCCGGCGTCGGTTTCCAGCAGGACGGTGTCGCCCATCAGGCGGGCCTTGGCCGTCACGGTCACGGCGGGGATGCGGCCCCAATTGGGGGACGCCGCCGCGCCGACCATATCCTGCACCACGCTCATGGCTCCGTTCCTCACTGCCGCCGGGTCATGAGGTAAGCCCATACCCCAATCGGCACCGGCGCTGCCAGGGTTTCCCCGCAGGGCCGGGACGCGTGAAACGGCCGTTCTGACGTCAGAACAAGGACTTCAGCCTGGGTGTCCAATGGCGGCCAACGCCTGGTCCAGTTCCTGGATGGCGCAGACGATGTGGTAGAAGCTGCTGGCGGGTGCGGCCTCTTCGACGAAGGTGCCGTCCGGGTTCAGGCGGTCGCGCCACAGGCCCTTCACCGGCGTGTCGAAGTATTTCATCAGGCCGCGCCCGCCGTTGGCGGCCATGGTCCAGTAGGTGTCGCTGCGGTCGGCGTCGTCGCGGGTGGCCAGGGCGGCCAGCACGGCGCACTTGATGCGTTCGGTCTGCGGCCACAGGCGGGCGACGGGGTCGTGGGGGGTCAGGTCGTCCAGCAGGGCGTTCATGGCCACCCCGCGCGCCGGGTCCACGCCCGGCCCCTCGCCCACGGCGATCATGCGCCAGGCGGCGTCGGCGGCCGCTTTGCTGCCGGTCAGCGCCGCCCAGCGCAGCATCAGCCACGACCATTCGAACTGGTGTCCCGGCTCGACGATGCGGCCGGACGTGCCGGCCTGGGGCCGCCAGTCGCCGTCGAAGAACTCCTTCAGCCCGCCCATGTCGTCGTCGATGAAGCGGGTGAGCGCCAGGCCCACGATCTCTTCCGCCAGGTCGCGCCAGCCGCCGTCGCCGCCCTGCTCCATCCAGGCCAGCGATGCCTCCAGCATGTGCATGTGCGGGTTGGACAGCAGGGGCAGGGTGCGGGGATGGCTCTCCTCGAAGCCGCCCTGGGCGTGGTGCAGGGTGTCCAGCAGGCGCTGGCGCAGGGCCACGGCCATCTCCTCCGCCCTGCGGTTCTCCGGCGTGGCGCTCTGCGCGGCGGCGAGCGCGAACAGGGCGAAGGCCTGGTCGTACAGCACCACGGTATCGTCCAGGGCGGTGCCGTCCGGCGCCACCTTGGTGCGGAACAGGCCGTCGGGTCGGCGGTAATGGTTCAGGAAGAAGGTCAGGCCATGCTCCGCCGCCTCGCGCACCGGGCCGTTCCATCCGGACTTGGCGGCGACGGAATAGGAATAGACCTGGCGGGCCTGCACCCGGGCGCGGCGGGCATCGTTGGTCGGCTTGCCGTCCAGGCCCAGCTTCTCATGGAAGCCGCCATTCACCCGGTCCGCCCCCACCTCCCACCACAGGGGGTAGGCTTGCTCCACCAGCCAGGCCTTAAGCTGGCCACGCACCGCGGCGGCGTCGGCCACGGCACCGGTGGGGGTGGAGTTGGGGGTGATGGAGGATTGGACAGCCGCGTGCATCATGGTTCGCTTTCCGGTCCGGCCTTGGGGGGAAGAATTGAGGGTGACCATAAAAGCGCTGCTGCCTGCCGGCCAGTGCCAAGGCCGTGACTGGCCGTAATATTTCGGTGACCGATGAGTCTGACCGTCCCCGGCCCGGCATGCCTCATGGGATACAGGGATTCGCCACGGAGAACCGTAAACAGCACGGCGGCTCAAGTGGGGAGTTCTAGCATGACACGACGGGCGTCCAAGAACGTCTTCGCTGGCATGGCGATCTGCGGGATGGTCGGCGCGGTTGTCATGATGCGGATCATCGAAAAGCCGGTTCTCTTCCGCTGGCTCATATCCGGCGCGCTGATCTGTTCGGCCCTTGTCCTTTTGACCCGGGTGGTTTCGAGGGCACTCAAAAGGCGTGCCGATAAGAAAACGGCCCAGGTCCAGTGAAGGACCTGGGCCGCATCGTAACCGCCGCCTGTAGGGGGGAGAGGAAGGCGGCGGGTGCGATCACTCGGCGGCGTGCTGCGCCGCGTGGCCGTTGATGGCCGGCTGGTCCAGCTTCTCGTGGGTGATCAGCTTGCCGCCCGCCAGCTTGCGCAGCAGGACGTAGAACACCGGCGTCAGGCCCAGGCCGAAGAAGGTCACGCCCAGCATGCCGAAGAACACGGCGACGCCCATGGCATGGCGCATTTCGGCACCCGGCCCCGTCGACATCACCAGGGGCACCACACCCATGATGAAGGCGATGGAGGTCATCAGGATGGGACGCAGACGCAGGCGGCTGGCCTCGATCGCGGCCTGGACGGGGGTTTTGCCGTGGATTTCCAGTTCACGGGCGAACTCCACGATCAGGATGGCGTTCTTGGCCGACAAGCCCACCAGCACCATGAAGCCGATCTGGGTGAAGATGTTGTTGTCACTGCCCGTCAGCCACAGGCCGGCCAGGGCCGACATCAGGCTCATGGGCACGATCAGCAGGATGGCCAGCGGCAGGGTCAGGCTCTCGTACTGGGCGGCCAGCACCAGGAAGACCAGCAGCACGCTGATGGGGAACACCCACAGGGCGGAGTTGCCGGCCAGGATCTGCTGATAGGTCAGGTCCGTCCATTCCAGCTTGATCCCCCGGGGCAGGACCTCATGCGCGATCCGCTCCGCGGCGGCCTGGGCCTGGTTGGTGGAATAGCCGGGGGCCGGGCCGCTGTTGATGTCGGCGGCGGTGTAGCCGTTGTAGCGCACCACCATTTCCGGACCATAGGTCGGGCTGACGCTGACCAGCGACGACAGCGGCACCATCATCCCCTGGGCGTTGCGGGTCTTCAGCAGGCCGATGTCGTCGGCATGGGCGCGGAACGGGGCGTCCGCCTGCACCCGCACCTGGTAGACGCGGCCGAAGCTGTTGAAGTCGTTGACGTACAGCGAACCCAGATAGATCTGCATGGTGTCGAAGACGTCGTTGACCGACACGCCCAGCTGCTTGGCCTTCACCCGGTCCAGGTCCACGTTCAGCTGCGGAACGTTGATCTGGTAGCTGGAGAACGTCGGCCCCAGTTCCGGCGTCTTCATGGCCTTGGCGATGAAGTCGTTGGAGGCCTTGGCCATGGCCTCGTACCCCAGGGCGCCGGTATCCTCAAGCTGCAGCTTGAAACCGCCCAGGGTGCCCAGGCCCATGACGGGCGGGGGCGGGAAGACGGCGATGTAGGCGTCCTTGATGCCCGCGTATTCCTTGCGCAGGTTGGCGGCGATCTCGGCGGCCGAGATGTGGCCGGGACGATCGTCGTAATGTTCCAGCGGCACGAAGACGATGCCGGCGCTGGAGCTGTTGGTGAAGCCGTTGACCGACAGGCCGGGGAACGAGACAGCATGGGTCACGCCCGGCTGCTTCATCGCGATCTCCGACATCTTGCGGATGACCTCCTCCGTGCGGTCCAGCGAGGCGCCGTTGGGCAGCTGGGCGAAGGTCACCAGGTATTCCTTGTCCTGGGCGGGCACGAAGCCGCCGGGCACGGTGTTACCCAGGAAGACGGTGGCACCCAGCAGGGCGACATAAATGCCGACCATGATGCCCTTGTGTCGGATGACGCCGCCCACGCTGTTGCCATAGGCCTGGGACCCACGGTGGAACACCTTGTTGAAGCCCCGGAAGAAGGGGCCCAGCACGGTGTTCATGCCACGCGTCAGCCAATCCTGGCCGTCATGATGACCCTTCAGCAGCAGGGCCGCCAGGGCGGGGGACATGGTCAGCGAGTTGAAGGCGGAGATGACGGTGGAGATCGCGATGGTCATCGCGAACTGCTTGTAGAACTGGCCGGTCAGGCCGCTCATGGCCGCCAGCGGCACGAACACGGCCACCAGGGTCAGGGCGATGGCGATGATGGGACCGCTGACCTCGCGCATGGCCTGATAGGTCGCTTCCTTGGGCGACAGCCCCGCCTCGATGTTGCGCTCGACGTTTTCCACCACGACGATGGCGTCGTCGACCACGATGCCGATGGCCAGCACCATGCCGAACAGCGACAGCGCGTTGATGGAATAACCGAAGGCCAGCAGCAGGGCGAAGGTGCCGACGATGGAGACGGGCACCGCCAGCAACGGGATGATGGACGCCCGCCAGGTCTGCAGGAAGACGATGACCACGATCACCACCAGGGTGATGGCTTCCAGCAGGGTATGGATCACCGCGTTGATGCTGGCGCGGACGAACTGCGTCGGGTCATAGACGATGCGGTATTCCACGCCGGGGGGCATGTCGGTGGCCAGTTCCGCCATGGTCTTGCGGACCTCATCGGAAATGGCCAGCGAGTTGGCGCCGGGCGACTGGTTGATGGCCATGGCCACGGCCGGCTTGTTGTCCAGCAGGGCGCGCAGGCCGTATTCCGAGGCGGCCAGCTCAATGCGGGCCACGTCGCGCAGGTAAGTCACGCCGCCGTCGGCCGTGGTCTGCAGGATGATGTCGCCGAACTCCGCTTCCGTCTTCAGACGGCCGCGGGCGTTGACCGACAGCTGCAGCGGCACGCCCTTCACCGACGGGGACGAGCCAATGACGCCCGCTGCCACCTGGACGTTCTGGTCACGGATGGCCGCCACCACGTCCTCGGCGGTCAGGTTGCGCTGGGCCACCTTCTGCGGGTCCAGCCAGACGCGCATGGAATAGTCGCCCGAACCCCAGACCTGCACCTGGCCCACGCCCTGGATGCGTTCCAGCCTGTCCTTCACGTTCAGGACGGCGTAGTTGCGCAGATAGGTCATGTCATAGCGGTCGTTGGGCGAGATCAGGTGCACCACCATGGTCAGGGTGGGGGAGCTCTTGATCGTCGTGACACCCAGGCGCTGCACGTCCTCCGGCAGGCGGGGCAGCGCCTGCGAGACGCGGTTCTGCACCATCTGCTGGGCCAGGTCGGGGTTGGTGCCCAGCTTGAAGGTGACCGTCACCGCCAGATTGCCGTCGCTGTTGGCCTGCGACTGCATGTACAGCATGTTCTCGACGCCGTTGATCTGCTCTTCCAGCGGCGCCGCGACGGCTTCGGCGATGACCTTGGGGTTGGCGCCCGGGTATTGGGCGTGCACCACCACGGTGGCGGGCACCACCTCGGGATATTCCGAGATGGGCAGTTGGAACACGGATATCAGGCCGGCCACGAAAATGGCCACCGACAGCACGCCGGCGAAAATCGGCCTATCAATGAAGAAACGGGAGATGTTCATGGCTGTTCTCTAAGGGAACGGGCGTTCATCCAGGCACCTCGGGGGTTGCGCCTCACAGGGCGGAACCGGCGGCGGTCTGCCGGGTCTGGGTGGCGGGGTTCTCGCCCGCCATGGCGACGTTCTTGGGCTTCACCGCGTCGCCGGGGCGGGCGAACTGCACGCCGTTGACGACGATGCGCTCCCCGGCCTTCAGGCCCTTGGTGATGACGCGCAGGCCGTCCTGCATGCCGCCCAGGGCGACCTCGCGGTAGGCGACCTTGTTGTCGTCGCCGACCACCAGGACGTACTTCTTGTCCTGGTCGGTGCCGATGGCGCGATCGTCCACCAGCAGCGCCTCATGCGGGCTGCTGCCGCCCACCTTGATGCGAGCGTACAGGCCGGGAACCAGCAGGCCGTCCGCGTTGTCGAACTTGGCGCGTACGCGGATGGTGCCGGACACGGTGTCCAGGTGGTTGTCCACATGCTCCACCGAACCGGTCCGGGAATAGCCGTCCTCGGTGGCGAGGCCCAGCTGCACCGGCGCGGTGCCGTCCTTCACGCTGGCGATGTAGCGCAGGTAGGTCTGCTCATCCACGTCGAAGGAGGCATAGATGGGCGAGACGGAGACCAGCGTGGTCAGGGGCACGCTGGCGGCACCAGCGGCCACGATGTTGCCCACCGTGATCTCCGCCCGGGAAACGCGGCCGTCCACCGGCGCCACCACGCGGGTATAGCTGAGGTTCAGGCGCGCCACCTCCAGCGCCGCCTCGGCCGCCTTCACGTCGGCGGCGGCGGTGCGGGCGGTGTTCTCGCGATCGTCCAGGTCCCGCTGGGGGATGGCGTTGCTGGTGATCAGCTTGCGGGCGCGCTCCAGGTCCGTGGTGGCGAAACGCAGGCGCGACTGCGCCGACGCCAGCGCCGCCTCCGCCCGGTCAACCTCCGCCTGGAAGGGGCGGGGATCGATGGTGAACAGCAGATCGCCCTTCTTCACCAGGGCGCCATTCTTGAAGTTCACGGCCACGATGGGGCCGGAGATCTGCGGACGGATGTCCACATGCTCCACGGCCTCCAACCGGCCGGAATAGCTCTGCCAGTCGACGACGGTGCGGGCCAGCACCGGGGCCACGTCCACCTCGGCCGCCGGCGGGGCGGCGGGGGTGGAGGCGGCCTGGGCGCCGGAGGGGCCGTGCAGGAAAAAGCCGCCGATGGCGACCAGGGCGACGCCGGCGGCCAGCGCCAGCACCAGCTTCGTGCGCGTGTTGGACATGGAATGATACTCCTTGAGACGGCGTTGGCGGGGCGTTACAGGCGACGCCCGAGGAAGTTGGCGACGGCCGCCAGGGCCGCAGGATTGGCGGCCAGGTCGGCATGGGAAACGCGGGGGAAACGGGTCACCTCGGTGGGCACGCCGGCCCCGATCAGTTGACCCGCGTACTTCTCGGCCTCGACGTGCAGCACGTCGTTCTGGGCCGTGACGATCAGCGCCGGGGGCAGGCCGGCCAGGCGCCGGGACTCCAGCGGCGCCGCATAGGGATGCAGGCGCTGCGCCGCTTCCGGCAGATAGGCGCGGTAGCATTTGGCGCAGTCGGCGATGGTGATGTCCGAACTCAGCAGCGTCTCGTCCCCCACCCGGGTCAGGCTGGGGTCCAGCATGGGGCCGATCAGCACCTGCGCCTTCAGCGGCACGTCACCCTGGTCACGGGCGATGAAGGTCAGCGAGGCGACGATGTGCCCGCCGGCGTCGTACCCGGCCACGCCCAGGCGGTTGGCGGCGCCGCCGAAGTCCTTGGCGTGTTCGGTGGCCCACAAGGCGGCGCGGTAGGCATCGCCGGGGGCGGCGGGGAAGGGGTGGGCCGGGGCCAGGGAATAGCCCACGGAGATGACGAAGGCGGGCGTATGCGTGGCGATGAAGCGCGCCGCCGGATCGGCATCGTCCAGCCCGCCCTTGGTGAAGCCGCCGCCGTGGAACACCAGCACGACCGGCAGCGAAGGCCGCAGGGTCTTGCGCGCCACGGCCGGACGGTACAGGCGCAAGGTCACCTCCTGGGCATAGCCCGGGATGCGCGTCTCGCACACGGTCACCTCATCCGGGCCGCTGGTGGTTGTTTCACAGGGATTATGGCGCGATGGCCTGGACATTTCACATGGACGCGGGTGCGTCCCTCCTGGTTATGACAGGGTGGACTGTATGAGGGGTGTTGCGGCGAATAAATCAGTGTTTCGCTGCTACACAATTCGGATTGGCAGAACAATCGTGCCGGGCGGAGACGGCAACGCGTACCGCGGCTGGTGCGCCGCGGTACGCATGAGGGCGGATCGTCAGAAGTGGGCGGTGCTTAGAAACCCCGCAGCATGACGCCGATGAAGGGCAACAGGTCGCACAGCGCCAGGCCGGCGAATAGGGACAGGCCAGTGGCCATGGCCACCAGGACCGCCAGGGTCATGCGGGCGTCCGAGGTCAGCAGGTGGCTGGAGCCAGGCGCCTCCCCCACCAGTGATGTGGGAAGCGTCAGGCTGTTCTGGACATCAAAGGTCGGTGCGGCCATCGAACGAACTCCTCACGAACGGGTGACGCCAGGCATATGCCGGGAACTGCGGCGGTCGCGTCCCGTTTCCCGCCGTCAAATCGGCGCGGATGCGGGCGGCGGTATCGGCCGCGGGGTTCCGGCAAGGGTGCCGGCATCAGGCAAGGGGTGGCGGGACCGGAGACTGCCAAGACCACGGGTCACGCCAGGGACAACGCGTCCGCGCCCCTCTCCAATGGAAAAGGACGATCAGGCCGCGAGACTAGGTTGGGGCCCCGAACGGGGCGGTTTCGCGAAGGGCGGACCCCAGGAGCATCCCCCGGATCCGGGCCGCTGACCGGTCCGTGACCGGCACTGCAGCAACGGTTCCATCATAGCGAATGCCGCTCTAAGCGGAATACGCGATAATGCGAATACTCTGTTTAGAAAAAACCGCATAATCGGGGGATTGGGAGCCCCTGCCCGCGCTGCGGCTGCGCAATGACGTTACGGTATCATTGTCGCGATGCCCAGGGCTAGCCCCGCCTCGGCGAGTTTGCGATCCAAAGTGCAAAGGGTCGCGCCTTCATCGGCGGCGATAGCCAAATGCAAGGCGTCGGCGGCCAGCAAACCCAAACCATGATGGTCGCAGAAACGCGCGGCGGTTTGAAAATGATGAGGTGAAATCCGCAGCAGGCCGAAAGAAGCATCGACCCACTCCGAAAATATTCTCAAGGCTTGTGCCCGATGTTCAGTGCTGATTTGACCTGTCCGTACCTTGATGGACAAGGCCGAGGAAAACTCCGTCATCACCCAATCGCTGATGACCAGGGCATTAGCGTCCTGCCGGCTCAGCCATGTCTGGATGCGATGCGAAGCGGGCTCATTCGTCAGGGCGGCGACCAGCAGTGAGGTGTCGAGGTAGAGCATCAATACCGGTCGTCGTTCCGCATGGCACGCACGAAGGCCTCAGCGGGCTGTGCTTGCGGCGGCGTGCTTCCGGTTAGCGCTTGCATTGGGGCTAGCGCGATCGGCTGCCGGGGGGCAGTCATTGGGACCAGACGGGCGACGGGCTTGCCCCGGCGGGTGATGATCACGGTTTCCCCCGCTTCGGCCTGGCTAATCAGATCGCTCAAGTGTGCCTTGGCATCAGCAAGGTTGATCGTGGTCATGTCCGTTGCTTCTGACCAGATAGTTGGTCAGATATAGACCTGTCCCTCCCTGAAAACAATGTCGGTTGCCCGCGCGCGCACCCTCACGCGCAGATCAGGCACTTCTCCTCTTCCTCCGCATCGACCGTGACCGGGGCGGGCGGCTTTTCCGGGCAGAGGCTGGTGGCTTGGCCGTTGAACAGGGGGCAGCTGTCGAACAGGTCGGCCACCCAGTCCACGAACACCCGCACCTTGGGCGACAGGTGGCGGTTGTGGGGATAGACGGCGGATATAGGCATGGGCTCCGGCTTCCACCGGGGCAGCAGTTCCTTCAGCTGGCCGGACAGCAGGTAGGGCTTGGCCATGAAATAGGGCGGCTGGATGATGCCCAGCCCTTCCAGCCCGCAGGTGAGATAGGCGTCGGCGTCGTTCACGGCGACGGGGCCGGCGGCCTTCACCTCCTGCACCTCGCCCTCCACGATGAAGGACAGATCGACGATCTTGCCGGTGCGGCTGTGGAAATAGTTCACAGCCTGGTGCCGTTCCAGATCCTCCAGCGTTTCGGGCACACCGTAGGTGGCGATGTAGGCCGGGCTGGCGCAGGTCACGCCCTGGAATACGCCCACGCGTCGCGCGATGAGGCTGCTGTCCTGGAGATGGCCCACGCGCACCACGCAGTCCACGCCGTCCTGCACCAGGTCCACCGGCCGGTCGCCCATGCCGATCATCAGGTCGATGTCGGGATATTGCCGGCGGAATTCATGGACGCGGGGAATGACCAGCAGCCGGCCGATGGCGCCCGGCATGTCCACGCGCAGCTTGCCGCGCGGGTTCTTCTTCATGTTGGCGAAGGAGGACTCCGCCTCGTCGATGTCGGACAGGATGCGGACGGCGCGCTCGTAATAGGCGGCGCCGTCCGGGGTCAGGCTCAGGCGCCGCGTCGTCCGCTGCAGCAGGCGCACGCCCAGGAAGCCTTCCAGGTTCTGGATGATGGTGGTGACGGACGCGCGGGGCAGGCCCAGCGTGTCCGCCGCCTTGGAGAAACTGTTCACTTCCACGATGCGGGTGAAGACCTGCATCGCCTGCAACTTGTCCATGGGTATCCCCGGAACGAACTTGGGTCCGGAGCAATGTAGGCAGGAACGTTCTTCAGTTCCAGGGGGTGCCGCCGGAGGCCGGGTTCCAGGGATGCGCCCCCTGGAACCCGTCCAACCGTCAGGAACCTGAGGCTTAGAACCCGGCCTTCAGGGTGACGAAGAACTGACGCGGGGCCAGCGGGTAGATGGCGTAGGTGCCGGAGGCCGAGCCCACGGTGATGGTGCTGGCCGCCTGCTTGTCCATCAGGTTGGTGACGTTCAGCGCGATGGAGGAGGACTTCACGCCCGGGGCGATGGCGCCCAGGTCGTAGCTGGCTTCCAGGTTGAACTGCCAGTAGGACGGGACCCACAGGTCGTTGGTGTAGGTGGCGTAGCGCTTGCCGTAGTACTCGCCGCTGACCTTGGCCCCGAAGGCGCCGTAGTTAGTGCTGACGATGAAGCGGTTCATCCACTCCGGATCGCCGGGGATCAGCTTGCCGGCGGTCTGCACCGTGCTGGCGCCGCTGACGTAGTTCTGGTCGTACTGGGAGTGGTTGTAGGACAGGGCGTCATAGACCGAGAAGTGGTCGCCCAGGTGCACGGTGGCGGCCACGTCCACGCCGTCGGTGGTGACGCTGCCCACGTTCTGCAGGATGCCGACGCCGCCCACGAAGCTGGTGAGGGTGGCGTTCGGGCTGATCAGCAGCTGACGGTTGCTGAAGTCGACGTGGTAGTAGTTGATCTGCCCGCCGATGCCGGTGATGAAGCCCAGGTCCACCGGGTGGTCGCCGCGCCAGCCGGCTTCATACGTCCACGAGGTTTCGGGGTTGCCGGTCTTCTTGAACAGGTCGAAGGCGGCCTGGTTGCCCAGGCTCCACGGCGAGGCGCCGCCCAGGCCGTAGGTGATGTACTGGCGCAGGTTCTTCTGGATGTTGAAGAACAGCTGGTCGTTGCCGGTGATGTCCCACAGGGCGCCCACCTGCGGCAGGAAACCCTCCTTGGTGTCGATCTGCCCCTCCGGCAGGTTCACGGTGGTGCCGCTGTAAGAACCGGACAGCGGCTGCACCGGCATCTTGCCGTCGGCGAACTGCAGGCTGGCCTTGAAGCCGGCCTGCAGCTTCACGGTGGGCAGCACCTGCCACTGGTCCTGCAGGTAGGGCTGGATCACGTCATTGGTGATCTTGCTTTCCACCTGGGTGAACAGCGCATTGTCCGGGACGTCATAGGGCGTCAGCGGATTGGTCAGCGATAGCTGGTACCAGCGGCGGGCGGTGGTGGTCTCGTTATGCTCCCACCACACGCCGCCTTCGATCTGGTGATCGCCCAGGGTATAGGTGGCGTTGGAGCGCACGCCTTCGCGGTCGATGGTGTATTCGGTGGTGCGCACGCCGTAGCCGGTGTTGCCCAGCACGGTCTTCAGGTCCTGGGTCGGGTAATAGACCTTGAACACCGAGGCGGCGCCGCTGATGGGCAGGGCCACGATGCCGCGGCCGTCGTCATGGTGATAGTAGACTTGGTTGTGCCAGACCAGATCGTCGCTGAACTGGTAGTCATAGCTGACGTAGCCCAGGTAGTCGGTACGCTGCGCCGCGCTGAAATAGTTGGAATAGTTGGCGCCCAGGGCCGCCGGGGTGTTGCCCTTGGCGTCCACGTAGGTCAACGCCTTGGCCAGGTCCGGATACAGGAAGGGGCGGGTATAGGGCTGGTAGGCCTGGTTGGCGGCGATGGAGGTCGCGTCCTCGTTGGGCTCGACCTTGTCCGACCAGTCGAAGAAGGCCTTCAGCGTGCCCTTGTCACCGGCATGCACGAACTTGCCGTTGACCTGGTAGCCGCCCTGCTGGCCGTTGAAGTCCCAGGCGCGGGAGTCCTGGCGCACGAAGGAGACGTAACCGCTGTTGCCGCCGCCCAGATCGCCGGTGTCGATGCGGGCGAAGGTGCGGAAGGTGTCGTAGCTGCCGAACACCTGCTCCACCTGCGCGCCGGCGTCAGCCTTGGGGTCGTCGGAGAACACGGCCAGCGTGCCGCCCAGGTTGCTGGTGGAGGCGGTGCCCAGGTCACCGGCGCCCGACGCCAGGCTGATGCGGCCGATGTTCTCGCTGATGATGGCGCGCTGCGGCGACAGGCCGTTGTAGTTGCCGTAGGACTGGTCGCCCAGCGGCACGCCGTCCAGGGTGTAGCCCAGCTGCTGGGCGTTGAAGCCATGGATGTAGAGCGAGGAGTTCTGCTCGTTGTTGCCCCACGGGTCGGCGTTCTGGAAAATGACGCCGGGCAGCATGTTGATGGCCTTCACCGCATTCACGCCGGGCATGATGGCCTGGATCTCGCGGGTCGGCAGTTCGATTTCCGATGCGGAGCGGCGGGACGAGGTGACGATGACCTCCTGCATCTGATCGGTGTCGGCGGCGACCGCGTCGGGCGCCTGCTGCGCCGAGGCCGGCAGGGCCAGGCCGGTCATCAGCGCCAGGGCGGCGGCCGATGCCAATAGGTGACGGATTTGCATTTCTTTCCCCCAGGGCTACGAAATTGCTGGGGTAATAGCCACGCTACCGCAGTGCGGCAAATTAAGATTTGATTTCAAAATGGGTGCGGTAACATTACAAAACCATGTAAGTTATACTTACAACGAATGGTTTCTGATCGCTTTGATTATATCTTAAGGGCAATATACTGCACATTTGACGCGGTGGCGAGATGCCGCACATGCGAAGGGGTGCCTGTCCTGTCGTCGCATCCTTGCCCCGGTTATCGATGGGCCCTATAAAACCTCATCCAATGTTCAGGTTCAGGTCTGCTCCATGCCCGCTTCGCCAAAGCTGTCCCCTGCCAAACTGAAACGTGAACTTTCCGTGGGGGAGGTGGCGAAACGCGCCGGTGTCGCTGTTTCCACCCTGCATTTCTACGAGTCCAAGGGCTTGATAACCGCCAGCCGCAGCACCGGCAACCAGCGCCGCTATCCGCGAGAGGTGCTGCGGCGCATCGCCATCATCCGCGTGGCTCAGCGCGCCGGCATCGCCCTGGCGGACATCCATGCCGCCCTGGGCACAGTACCGGACGGCCGCACCCCCACCCAGGCCGACTGGCGCCGCCTGTCAAGTGACTGGAAGGACATGCTGCAGCAGCGCATCGACAGCCTGATGCAGCTTCGCGACCAGTTGGAAACCTGCATCGGTTGCGGCTGCCTGTCACTGGGCGACTGCCCCCTGCGCAACCCCTACGACCGCTTGGGCGCCGATGCGGCGGGCCCTGTGCTGTTGCAGCCGGGTGTGGGCGGGGCAGCGGAGTGAGGCGACGGTGGTCTTAAGGCAACATCAGGCGGACGTTGCTTGCCGCAACACCGTGCTCAAGGTGGCGAACGGCAGGCCCGACCTCAACGCCAGTTCCAAACGGATTGCATCATGACGGGGAGGCGTAGGGCGAGGTTGGAGACCGCGTCCAGGGCCTGCGCCATAGGGTCATCGGCGGCCTTCAAGGCGGTATTCATCCAACTCAGCCATTGCGAAGGGCGTTTGGTCCTTCGCCGCAATGGAATGGCGCAGCGTCGTCAGCGCGGACGCTGCCGCTTTCGCTGAGGCGATATCCTTGCCACCATCGATAGGACTGAGTTTGGCGACGGGACGACCGTGGCGGGTGATGATTACTTCCTCGCCCACTTCGACCTTATCAAGCAGCGCAGCCAAATGGGTTTTAGCTTCAAATGCGCCTACGGTGGCCATGGCGGGTCTCAAACTGGTTGGAAGACCAGTTTAATTGAGGGTGAGCTTTTGTCCCCGAAAACTTTACACCCCCGCGCCCGTATCACCGGCTGTGACGGGGTGGGAAGGGTTGACATGGCGGTACGGCGATTGATGGCGCAGGGGGTGGTGCTGGCGGCCTTGCTGCCCTTGTGCACTGGTTGCTTCTTTGCGGCGCGGCAGGGGGTGAAGGCGCTGCGGGGGGATAAGCACACGACGCCGGCGGCTTGCGACGGCACGGTGCTGCCGCCGGGCATGCCGGCCGGGGTCGATGGTCCCTATGCCCTGGTCCAGCATGCCGTGCCGAGTGCCGCCGCAGGGCGGGAGGTGCAGGTCTTTCTGCCGGCGCAGGCGCCCGGCCCCAGCCCGGTGATCCTGTTCGCCCATGGCTTTGGCGCCGACCGCTGGACCCTTTATGAAGGGCTGATCCGCCACTTGGTCAGCCGGGGGGCGGTGGTGGTCTTCGCGCCCTATCCCACCCTGGGCGCCACGCAGGACCAGCGCTATGGCGCGCTGTGGGATGGCTTCGCCGCGGCGGTGGCGGCCGAAGGGGTGGCCATGGACCTCAGCCGCGTGGGCATCATCGGCCATTCCTTCGGCGGTGGGGCGGTGCCCTTCCTGGCCAGCCGCGCCTTCGTGGATCGGGGTTGGGGCAGCCGGGGTGGCTTCATCCTGATGCTGGCGCCCTGGTACAGCTATGGCACCAGCGACAATGACCTCGCCCACCTGCCGTCCTGGATCCTGCGCGGCTGGCAGGTCTATGACGGCGACACCGTGAATGACCAGCGCATGGCGGCGGACCTCTACGCCCACACGCCGGCCACGGCCGGGCGCTATTTCTTCCAGGCCAATTCCGGCACGCTGAGCCTGCCCAAGGGGTCCACGTGCCCGTTGACGGCTGATCACCGAACACCCGTTCAGGGCAATTCCCCGCTGCTGCAACGCCTGGCGGTCTATCCGGTGGTGGATGCGCTGGCTGACCAGGCATTCATGCCCAGCGCCGACACGGCCGCGAAGCTGGCGGCCCTGGGGCACCAGGGCGGCGGATACCGTCCCCTGGTGCGTGAGGATACGCCCGTCCCGGCCAAGCCGCAGGACGCCTACCGCTGGCCTTGGACGCATCCCCGCAACCCGCGCCAGGGTGAAGGCACCCCCTGATCAGCGCACTACGGGCACTACCCGCTGGTCGATGGCGCCGAAGACGCTGGCGCCGTCGGCCAGCTTCACCTCCATGCGCACCCGGTCGCCATAGCGCATGAAGGGGGTCTTGGGCTCCCCCTCGTCCAGGATCTCAATGCCCCGCCGCTCCGCGATGCAGCTGGACCCCACGGTGCGGTAGCTGTCGTTGGACACGGTGCCGGAGCCGATGATGGTGCCGGCGCACAGGTCGCGCGTGCGGGCGGCGTGGGCGATCAGCTCATGGAAGCCGAAGGCCATGGCCCCGCCCTCGGCGGCGCCAAAGCGGGCGCCGTTGAACCACACGTCCAGCGGCCGGTGCACGCGTCCCTCCCGCCAGGCGTCCCCCAGTTCATCCGGCGTCACCGCCACCGGGGCCACGCTGCAGGGCGGCTTGGCCTGCACCCAGCCGAAGCCGGTCTTCATCTCGCGCGGCGCCAGCACGCGCAGCGACCAGTCGTTGATCTGCACCACCAGGCGTACATGGGCCAGCGCCTGCTCCGCCGTCACGCCCAGCGGCACGGCGCCGGTGATGACGCCGAACTCCCCCTCGAAATCGATGCCGTCCGCCTCAGATGGCAGGGCCACGTCCTCGGTCGCCGCCAGGAAACGGTCGGAGACGCCCTGGTACATCAGCGGCTCCGTCCCCTGGACGTTGTCGATCTTGAACACCTTGGCCATCAGCTCGCCATGGCTGAGATAGGCGGAGCCGTCCAGCCATTGCCAGGCGCGGGGCAGGGGGGCCAGGGCCTGGGTGGGGTCGAAGGGGAAGGTGTCGCGGCCGATATTCACCGCCTCATACAGGGCCTGCAGCGCGGGGGCGACCTCGTCCCAGCGCTCGATGGCATCCTGCAGGGTGGCGGCAATACCGTCGGCGTAGGCGGCACGGCGCAGATCGCGGGACACGACGGCCAGACGGCCGTCACGGCTGCCGCGTGTCCCGTTGGGCAGGGTGGCGAACTTCATCGGATATTCCCTCAGCCCACGTTTCCGCCGAACGTCTCGGCGATCCAGTCGGCGATGTAGTCGCGGCCGTAGGACATGTTGTCCACGCCCACATGCTCGATGCCGCCCTCGCGCGGGGTGAAGATCTTCAGCTCGCGCTTGGGGCTGTTGACCAGCTGGTCATAGGTCTGGTGGGCGTAGTCCAGGCTGATCTGGCGGTCGTTCTGGCCATGGGTGACCAGGAAGGGCACGCGGATTCGCTCCACCACGCCGTTCAGGGTCATGCCTTCCGCCTTGGCGAAGAAGTCGTCCATGTCGGTGGCGCCGAACACCCAGCTGACATGGGCCCAATAGTGGGGCACGGGGTTTTCCCCCTCGCGCGCCAGGCGCTTCTGTTGCACCTCGGCCCAATTGTGGTTGGCGCCCCAGACGACACCCAGGGCGAAGCGCGGCTCGAACGCCACGGCGCGCGGGGTGAAGTAGCCCCCCAGGGAGATGCCGGTGATGCCGATGCGCTTGGGGTCGACGTCGCCCTGCGTCTCCAGCCAATCCACCACCTTGGACGCCCATTCCTCCGATTTGTGGGTGGCGGGTAGGTTATGCAGGCGCAGGGCCTCGCCGCTGCCCGGCTGGTCGATGCACAGGGTGGAGATGCCCCGGCGCAGCAGCGCCTCCGGCAGGCGGGACCAGTACAGCAGCTCCTTGCAGCTATCCAGGCCGTTGACATAGACGACCACCGGCTTGGGGCCGGGGCCCGGCGCCCGGGTGTACAGGCCGGCGATGACGCCGCCCTGGTAGGGGATCTCGATGCGCTCGGCGTTCTCCTTGCCCAGCGCCATGGCGCGGCGGAAGCTGTCCTGCGCCTTGGCATAGGTGTCGGCCCGGCCGGGATGGCCGTGGCCCTGCATGCGCTCCGCCGTCGTGTAGTACAGCGAGGCGCGCTGCAGCTTGGTCCCGGCGGAGAAGTTGCGGCCCCGGGCCTCGTCCTCGGCGGCCAGGTCGACCAGCTTGTCGGCCATGGCTACCCAGTGCTTCAGGAACTCCCCCGTGCCGGTATCCTCCCCCCGCGCCGCCGCGTCGCGCAGCGGCCGGCACATCTCATCGATCTCACCGATCTGGGCGCCGGACTCGATGGCGATGTCCACCGATAGGTTCCAGACGTAATTCTTGGGGAAGTATTCGAACATGGGGTCCTGGCCTCTGGTCGCGAAAGGGGCGCTGGGCCTGGGCACCAGGCTGGACGATGGGATGGTGACGGTGCCGTGGCGGCCGCCTATGGGGCTACTTTCCGCCCCGTCTCGCGCTTTCCCTCCCGCCGTCCGCCGGTGGCCTTGGGCACCAACGATACGCACGTCTGCACCCTGACGCGGGGGCGGCTATTTGGGAAATCGAACGATGCGATGGAGCGCTAACGGTTTGGGTGATGATGCGGTGCCGCCCGCGCGAGATGGCGCGCCCGGTCCCGGCGCCGTCAAGGGCATGCCGGGACCGGACGCAGGCTGTGTCACGCCGCCCGGATCTTGGCCAGGAAGCCATCGACGGCCTGACCCAAGCGCCCGGTTTCGTGGGAGATCTCGCCAGAGACCTTCATCACCTGGCTTGCCGCCTCCCGCGTGTCAGCGGCGGCCTGGGTGACGCCCTGGATGGTGACCGTGACTTCCTGCGTTCCGCTGGCCGCCTGTTGAACGTTGCGGGCGATTTCGGCCGTGGCCGCGTTCTGCTCCTCCACGGCCGAGGCGATGCCCGTCGTGATGCTGCGCATTTCCTCGATCACCCGGCCCACGCCTTGGATGGTGGTCGCGGATTCCCGCGCCACCTGCTGCATGTTGGCGATCTGCTGGGCGATCTCGTCGGTCGCCTTGGCCGTCTGATTGGCCAGGCTTTTTACCTCCGACGCCACGACGGCGAAGCCCTTGCCGGCGTCACCCGCCCGCGCCGCCTCGATGGTGGCGTTCAGTGCCAGCAGGTTGGTCTGCCCCGCGATGGACGAGATCAGCTCCACCACATTGCCGATCTTCTCGGCCGCCGTGGTCAGGCCCATGATCTGGACGTTGGCCGCGTCCGCCGTGCGTACCGCGTCCGTGGCGATGGTCGTGGATTTGGCCACCTGGCTGGCAATCTCCTTGATCGAGACAGACAATTCTTCCGTGGCGGCGGCGACCGTCTGCACGTTGGCGCTGGCCTCCTGCGAGCCTTCGGCCACCAGATTGGCCTGGCTGTTGGTCTGGTCCGCCGTGGCCGTCATGCTGGTGGCAGCACCGCCCATCTGGTCGGCGGCGCCGCTCAGGGTGGCCACCACCGCCTTGACGCTGGCCTCCAACTCATTCGCCATGCGGCCCAGGGTTTCCCGCCGCTCCGCCTCGGCGGCGGCCTGCATGGCGCCCCGTTCCTGCTCGGCGCGTTTCAGGTCGGCCGCCATCTTGTTCAGGGCCTGCGCCAGGGTTCCGGTCTCATCCAGCTGATCGACCACCAGATCCTTGTCCGCCCGGCCGGCAGCCACATCCTCGGCGAAGTGGGCGCTGGCGCGGATGGGGCGGGCGATGCCGCGGGCGACGAACCACATGCCGCCGACGGCGCCGGCGGCGATGGCCAAGGCCACGACCAGTTGCAGCGCCGTGTCGCGGTTGCCGCGCTGCTGCAGCGCGCTGTCCAGGGCCGTCGCCTCCGCCATCGCCACCGCCCGCGGCACGTCCACCAGCACGGACCAGGGCGTCTTGGTCCGGCCCAGGGTGATGGGGGCGAACGCCTTGATGGAGTTGGACGCCGCGTCCATCGTCACCTGCTGCTTGCCGGCCTGGATCACCGCCAGATCGGCCTGCCAGTTGTGGTCGAAACGCTCGAAGGAACTGCCGATGGCGTCGGGATGCTCGCTGGACGCGACGATCAGGCCCATGTGGCTGATGATGGTGACCGACGCCTTGCCGCCGAAGACAGAGGCCTTCACCTGTTCGGCCAGCTGCTGCACGAACGCCAGGTCGAAGTCGGCACCGGCGACGCCGCGGAACTTGCCGTCGATCATGATCGGCACCGACATGGTGGCCAGATACACGCTCTTGCCCTGTACGATATAGGGCAGGGGGTCCAGGATGCTTTCGCCGCCGCCGCCCTGCGGCCCGATATACCATCCGCCCTTCATGACGCCGTTGGGGTGCAGCGCGTGGCTGTCGTATTCCACCAGCGGCTGGATGGCGATGTGGCCCGAAGCGTCGCGCGTCCAATAGGGCAGGAAACGTCCCGTGGCATCGGAACCCACTTCATGCTTGTCCTTGAAAGCGGTGTCCTGGCCGTCCAGGGCGTCGGGTTCCCAGGCGCTGTAGGTCCCGTTGAACCGGGGGTTGGCCTTCAGGACATTCAGCAGGACGGCGTTGAACTGCGCGCGTCGCAGGGCCGGCGCGGTGCCGACCTTGTCCTGGGCGTTGGCCAGCACCTCGAACGTGCGGGCCATGTCGCGGGCGCTGTCGAACGCCCCATCCAGGGTGGACCGGACAATGCCGGCCTGGGTGGAGGCCAGGGTTTGCAGGCTTTCCCGCGTCTTGTTATCGCTCAGTTGCCCGACCTGATCGCCAACGAAGGCCTTGGTGTTGCTGGACGCGACCAGTCCATAGCCAACCAGGGCGCCCGTTGCCCCCAAGACGCACAGCGCGGAAAGTAAACTGATCTTGGTTTGTAAGGATTTAAAGCGCATGGCAGCCTCCTGGATTATGTGGGCCGGCGAAATCGGCATTTATCCAGGGGAAAAATACATAGGTAGGATTGTTATGAGGTGATCCAGATCAAGAGGAAATGGTTAATCGCCTTGATCATATACCAACGGATATGTTCACTGCAGGAGTTCAGTCGCAAATCGATGCCCATTTGGGAATAATAGACGAATAAGTATCGTTAACGGTGTTTTGAGATTGGCCTCATTCGATACCATAACGTCGAACACCGGGTGCCGATCAGTCGTGGTCTAGGCACGTTCCCTTGCTGAAGGATGGGATTTCCCTTTTTCCGATGGCGTTCCCGCTATTTCTGCCATCTAAAAAAGGGCCGCCGGCGGGAAGTCCGGCGGCCCCGAGGTGCCTTCCAGGGGGCCAACCCGAGGAAGGGAACTGGGGAACGATCACCCCATTCCCGTGGTACGGCCGGGGCGGGGCGGTTCCTGTCGTCAGAAATCGTATTTCAGGCGCACATAATAATAGCCACCGTCGTAACCGTAGGGGCTGCTGAAGGAGTACTGCTGGCCGACGCCATAGGTGCCGAACTCCGGCCGGATCTTGGCGGGGTATTTGTCGCCCACGTTCTGGCCGCCGATGCTGGCGGTCAGGTCGTCCAGCACCTTGTATGAGACCTCGGCATCGAAGATCCAGGCGGGGTCGAAGTTCTGGCCCAGGCAGGTGGTGCCGCAGATGCTGACGTTGTCTTCCCAGGCGCCGAAATAGCTGGCGCGGCCCAGGATGCTGAATTTGCCGATGTCCCATACACCGGTCAGCGTGGCGCGGTAGTGCGGGCTTTCGTTCTGCAGGTCCTGCACCTGGCCCAGCCCGATGACCGTGGGGTTGTACTTGGTGACGACCGTGTGGTTGATGTTCATGGCCGCGGTGGCGTGCAGCTCACCCGCCGTATCCAGGTCGAAGGTCTTGTTGGCGACGATGTCGACGCCTTGGGTGCGGGTGTCGAAGCCGTTGGCGAAGTAGTTGACCTGGCCGCCCACGCCCACCGCCGCCAGCGCCGGCTGGGCCACGATGTCGGCCGCCGTCACCGAATAGGTGCTGGTGATGCCGATGCGATCCTCGACCTTGATGTTGTAGTAGTCGACGGTCAGGTTGACCTTGTAGGGCAGGTCGAAAACCAGGCCGCCGGCGATGTTGAACGAGGTTTCGGGCTTCAGCGCCTGGGCGCCGTAATAGCGGGCGATGGCGCTGCCCACGGGGTAGGTGCCCTGTTCCACCGGGTTACCGTTCTGGAAGATGGTGGTGACCTTGGACACGTTCTCCTGGCCCGGCGTCGGCGCGCGGAAGCCGGTGTTGACGGAGGAGCGGACGGCCAGCCAGTCGGTCAGCTGATAGCGGCCGGTGACCTTCCAGTTGGTGGTGTTGCCGAAGTCGCTGAAATCCTCATAGCGCAGGGCGAAGCCCAGGCTCAGGTCCTTGATCACGTCCGCTTCGGCATCGGCGTAGAAGGCGTAGTTGCTGCGCGGGAACTGGCCGGCGTCGGTGGGCGTGAAGCCCGGCATGCCGTTGGACCCCACCGGCACGTAGGCGGCATAGGCGCCGGAGGTGTATGAGGCCGCGTCGCCGGGCGTGATAGTATAGGTCTCGCGCCGGTATTCCGCGCCGCCCGCCAGGGTCAGGGGGCTGGCGAGCCAATCGATGTGGACCGGGTAGGTCAGGTCCAGGTTGAGGTCGGTCTCCTCCTGCGTCTGGGTGCCGACGTAGAACTGGGTGGGGCTGCTGGGGCCCAGCGAGGGGTTGACGGTATTGGTCAGGTTGTAGCGCACCTCATCCCGGCCATAGCTGGCGCTGGCGTCGATGATCAGGCCGGACTTCAGCGTCGTCTTGTAGCCGCCGGTGATGCTGCTATCCAGGATGTCGCCGTAGAACCAGGGGTGGTAGCCGCCCGGGTAGACGCTGGCCCAGGAGAAATTGCCGCCGCTGGTCAGGGGGAAGGTCGTGCCCAGCCAGCTGCTGACCGGGTCGCGGTAGTAGAAGCTTTCCTTCTCGTTGCTGTGGCCGAAGTTGCCGAACAGGTAGATCTTGGAATTGTCGGTCAGGTCGATGCCGCTGTTGATGAACAGCCGCTCCGCCTCCACCGCGTTGTCGCCCCAGCGCTGGTTGGGCGTGGGATAGCCCTTGGGGCCGGGGTTGTAGCCCGACGCCTTGAGGTCGGTGACGTCGCTGCGCTCCACGCCCCGGTCGGTGGGGTCGTTCTTCTGGTACTCGGCGCTGATGTTGACGAAGCCACGGTCACCCAGGGGCAGGCCGGAATTCACCTGGATGTGGCCGGTGGCGCCGTCGCCGGCATAGTCCTGGCCCCATTGCACGATGACGCTGCCGCCGTCGGCGGCATCCTTCAGGGTGAAGTTCATGACGCCGGCGATGGCGTCCGACCCGTACTGGGCGGAGGCGCCGTCGCGCAGCACCTCCAGTTGCTTGATGGCGATGGCCGGGATTTGGTTCAGGTCGGCACCCTGCGAGCCCGAGGTCTGAGCATCGCCGGCGATCTGCACCAGGGCCGAGCGGTGGAACCGCTTGCCATTGATCAGCACCAGGGTCTCATCCGGCGGCAGGCCGCGCAGCGTCGGCGGGCGCACAATGCCCGAGCCGTCGTCGCTGGAGAAATGGCCGACGTTGAAGGAGGGCACCAGGGTGCGGATCAGGTCCTGCGTGTCGCTGCCGGCCTGGCGCTCCAGATCCTCCGGCGTGAAGACGTCGACGGGGGAGGGGCTGTCGGCCACCGAGCGGTCGATACGGCGCGTGCCGGTGACGATGATCTCGCCGAGGTTGTCCGCATCGGCGGGTGCCGTCGCGGCCCAGGCCCCGGATGACAGCGGAATGGAGGCCAGCGCCGTGCCGGCCAGAAGAGTCAGCGCAGTAAAAACGCGCGCACGTCGCCATTCATGCGCGGACCACCGCGCACTGCCGCAAAATCCCATATGAAGTCTCCCAGATTATCGTTTCGATACGCTCTGGGTCGCTTCGTGGTGATTTATCCCTATTTGCCCGTTTCGCGCTTGCGGCACGTTTTGCTCTTGGGGAAAGCGTACGGGACGCGACTTAGGGTTGGGGATGCGACATTTCGCCTTCGGCTGAACGGGATATGACCTTGCCGTGCCGCTGATGGGCAGAGCGATCAGCGCAAGAGGGGGCTGTCCGGGGCCAAGGCCAGGTAAAGCCAGCCGTCCTCGATGACCAAGGGCAAGGATGCCAAGGACATACCGCGGCAGGGCCCGTCGGTGCACAGGCCGCTGTCGGCGTCGAAATGGGCGCCGTGGGCGTAGCAAAGGATGCGCTGGCCGTCACCGGACAGGAAGCGGTCCTTGCGGTATTCCAGCGGTACGCCCTGGTGGGGGCAATGGTTGCGGTAGACCCGGATGCCGTCGCTGCGGCGCAGCGCGAAAACCGTGTCGCGGCCGGATTTGGCCGGGTCGAAGCCCCGTGCCTGGCCCACCGGCGGCAAGGCATCCAGGGCGCATAGCGGGGTAAGGTGGCTCCTCCCCGGAGCTGCCGCCCCGGGGATATCGGATGGGATGGCCACCTCAGTGCGCGCCGCCCTTAGGCGGCGGACCGCTGGGGAACCACTTCTCCCGCGCCGTGAACAGGAACAGCTGGGAATTGTCCGCCCCCGGCGGACGGTGGCGGGCCTCCCACGTGTCGTCGTGCAGGTCCATGTCGGCGTCGTACTCCACATGGCAGCCCAGCGGGCTGTTGAAGTACCAGAACCAGTTGGACCCGAGGTAGTGGCGACCGGGCCCCCAGAAGGTGGTGTAGCCCTTGGCCTCGAACTGGGTGCCGGCCAGCAGCACCTCGGTGCCGCTGCCCAGGTGGAAGGTGAAATGCTCCACCCCCTTCATGAAGGGCGGCGTCTGGATCAGGAACAGGGTGTGGTGGTCCTGCGTGCCTGCCGGGCGCAGGAAGGGGCCGACGCCGATGAACTTGTCCGTCAGGCGGAAGCCCAGGCGGCTCACGTAGAAAGCTTCCGCCTGCTCCATATTGGGAACGAACAGCACCACGTGCGACAGGGTGCGCGGCTCGACCTTCATATCCCAGTTGATGCCCAGCAGGTTGGGCCCGCGCTGGGGCGGGTGGCCGGGGGCGTTGGTCAGGTCGGCCGGGGCGGTGTAGGGCCGGCGGATGGTCAGCGCGAAGCTGAGGTGGAAACCGGAATCGTCGTCGGCGTGCACACTGCCGCCCTCGCCCCGGCGCACCTCACGGTCTTTGGACAGTTCCGCGGCGATGGCCTCCAGCGTCGCCGCGTCGCCCACGCCGTAGACGATCTCGCGGATCGAGGGGGCGGGGCCGATGGCCGGCGGCAGGCGGGGGTCGTCGGCGGCGCGGATGACGACACAGGTGCCGTCCAGCGCCTCGAACCGGCCGTCACCGGCCGGCGTCAGGCCGTAATCCGTCAGATACTGGCTGCAGGCGTCGACATCGTCGACACCGAACACCAGGGCGTCCGGTCCGATGATATTCATGAGGCGTTCGTCTCCCGAGTAGGGGCCGCCCTCTCCCGCGGGGCGATCCAGCTTGAAATCTAGGGATCCGGTCGCGCTGTTAAAAACCGTTCCTATCCATTGCACGTATGGATGAAACCGATGGGTCCGCCCGCAGGAGGGGGCGGCATCTATGGATGCCGCCAATAGATCCCTAGCGGAAATATCCATTTCCCATGGGGTCGAGGGCCGTCGCCGGTGCCGCCTGATCCCAGCTACTGCTGCACCAGTTCCACCCGCCGGTTCTGCGCCCGGCCGTCGTCGCTGTCGTTGGTGGTGACGGGGGCCAGCGACGCGACGCCCTTGGCCGCCAGGCGCCCTTGCGCGATGTGGTAGGTGCCGGTCAGGGATTGCGCCACCGCGTCCGCCCGCCTCTGCGACAGGTCCAGGTTGTGGGCGAATTGCCCCTGGCTGTCGGTGTGGCCCACGATGTAGACCTTCAGGGCCGGGTTGCTGTTCAGCAGCTTGGCCATCTCATCCAGTTGGGCCTTGGATTCCGGCTTCACCTCCGCCTTGTCGGTGTCAAAGTAGATGCCGTAGAGCGCGACCTTGCCGCTGCTGGCCAGGCTGTTCTTCATGGTGCCGCTGTCCATGATCTGCACCTGGCCGGTCTGCATGGGCTGGATTTCCACCACCTCCTCATTCACCAGGGTGCGCTGGTTGGAGCTGTCTTCCATGATGTGCAGGAAGACGTAAGCGTCGCCGGTTGGCCGGGGCAGCTTGGCCAGAATGGTGCGGTGGGCGCCGCCGAAGGCGGCATTGCCCTTGCCTGGGGTCAGCACCTTGCCGGAGTTGATGACCAGCCGCTGGAAGTCGTCGCCGCATTCTTCCTTGGCGCAGCGGAACACCATCTGGAAGCCGGCCTTCTGCAGTGCGTCCTGGTAGTTGCGTTCCACCTCCAGCGTCGATTTGCCGGTGGCGATGGTGTACCAGACGCGGGTCACCTTGCCTTCCAGGTGCAGGCCCTCGGCCTTGTCTTCGTCCTTCACCGGCCGGTCGGGCAGGAAGGCCTCATCGAAGTCCTTGTGTTCATAGGCGGTGATGGTGGCGCCGGCGAAGCGTGAGACCAGCGGATGGTCTTTGGAACCGGGCACGTCGCCCGCGGCCAGCACCGGGGTTGCCGCCAATAACGGCAGGGCCACCGTCAGTACTGCCTGGTAGTTCCTGGCTTTAATGGAATGATAACGAGAAAAGATCGTCATGATCGTTCCAAATCCGCTGTCGTTGTTCGTGAAATGACGGATTTGGATAGGGTGCGGTCTGCTGCCAGGCAAGGCCAAGGGCCCGATTCTGGACTGGGTATGTCACCGGGAATACGGTGTTAGAGGTAGCGGCCTGTGCGCCTGGGAGATGACAAGGCCCTTGCGTCCCTTGGTCATTAATATCTCAGTGATGGTGATGCCCGCCGCCGCCGGTGGCGAAGGGATGGCGTTCGGCTTCCTCCGCCTTGGCCGCCAGCACAGCGATCGCGGCCGGCGTCGCCGGGAAAGGGCCCTGCCAGATGGTGCGCAGGGCGCCCCGGCTGTCCACCAGCACCAGCAGCGGTCCCTCTGGGGCGCCACCAATGGTCCGATAGGCCACGGCCGCTTCCGGACTGGTGCTGCCGCAGGCGGTCGCGGGCGGGGCCCGGTCGGGGTCGGTGCTGACGATGATGGGCACCACCGGTGTTGCCTGCACCGCCGCCAGGGCTTGTGGGGGCACCTCGGCATAACCAATGGCCAGCAGCAGCGGGTGGCCGGTGAGGTCGGCCAGGCTGCCGGTCCTGGCCAGCGCGCCGTCGGCCGGACAGCTCAGGTCCAATTCCGGGGCGGGCATGCCCCAGGTCCACACGCCCTTGGCCTCCGCCACCGTCGTGCCGCTGTTCAGGGTGTGGATGTAGTCGATCAGCGCCCAGCGGTCGTCTTCCGCCAGTTGGCCCTCGAAGGCCGGCATGACCGGCTTGCCGTCCGGGTCGGGCATGCCGTGGCTCAGCCACCAGAAGATGTCGCCCTCGCTGTGGTCCAGCAGATGGTGGGCCGTCAGGTCGGCGGGCGGGATGCTCAGCTTGGCCGCGTCGGGCCCATCACCGGCGCCGCCAGCGCCATGGCAGCGGGCGCAGTGGCCGGGGAACAACGCGGCCCCCTGCGCCACCGAGGCGGCGGTGAAGCCGGTGGGGGATGACCAGTAACTGGTGGGGAAGGCCTCCACCGTCAGCAGGTCCAGGTCAGGCACGCCGAACCACAGCGCGGCACCGGCGGCGGCCAGGGCCGGCAGGCGTAGGGCCAGGGCGGGCCGGCGCCAAGCCCCAGGCCAGGGGGGCATTACGGCCAGGGCCAGGCCCAGGATGCCCAGGCCGGTCAGGAGGATGGCCCTCCACGCCAGGCCGCCGTAGTCGGGATCGGACAGGATCTCGCCGCTGAGTTTGCGGGTGAAGGGCCACAGTGGCTGGTCATGCACCCCCGGCACGATGCTGGCCAGCCAGGCGGCCAGGGCCACCACGGCAATACCCAGGGACAGTTCCACCAGCACGCAGGTGCGCAACATCCCCAGCGGCACCGTGCCCCGGGCCAAGCCGGGGGCAATGCGCCAGCGGTTCAGCGCGGCACAGCCCAGCATCAGGGCGAACAGCACGGCCTTGGCGATGGCGACATGGCCATACGTGGTGCCGATCAGGCCGGCCAGGGTACCGATCAGGCCCATGCCGTTCAGCAGGGCGGTGGCAGCCAGCAGGGTGACGCAGGTGACGCCCAGGGTAGAAAAACGCATGGCCAGATCAGCCGCCAGCGCCGGACGCGACAGGGCCAGCAGCAGCCCGGCCATGCCGCCCAGCCAGGCGCCGGCCGCCAGCAGGTGCAGCACCTCCGCCACCAGGCCCGGCAGGCTGGCGGCGTCGAAGGTGACGGCGACATGGCCGACGCCGGCGTGCAGCGCCAGCGACAGGCCCAGCAGGCCGGCCAGCCTTTGCACCGACAACCGTTTTTCCAGGACCACCGCCGCGACCAGCAACGCCAGGCGGGGCAACACGACATGCCCGTAACGGGTCGCCGCCGTGGCAGCCAGCGCACCCAGCACGGCGGCGGGGTTGTCGTCACCCACGAACACGGCCGCCTGCGCGGCGAACCACAGCAGCCCGGCCGCGACGGCTGTTCCCGCCGCCCCGCGCGTCCAGCGGCGCAGGGTGGCGGTCAGGTCGTCACGGGCGGGGCCCGCGGGCGCCTTCGCCACCACCAGGGCGGCGAAGGCGGGCAGGCCCCAGGCGGCCAGCGCCAGGGCGAGATGCAATGCCCGGGCGATGGCCAGGCCGGTTTCCAACGTGTTCATAAGATGGGTTTAGACGCCTTACTTCTGAACCTCAAACGTGAAGCTGCCATTGGACTTGTGGGTGTCGACCGAGGTGACGGCCCAGGTCACCGTGTAGGTGCCGGGGGTGGCGCCGTCGATGCCGACGATCAGGTGCTTGGCGTCCGCCGGATCGGTGTGGGTGTCGCCCTTGTCCACCTTTTTGCCGTTCGGACCAGGCCCGGTGACGGTGATGGTGCTGAACTTGGGCTCCAGATCCTCGGTGAACCATGCCTCCACCTGGGTGGGGCCGGCGACGGTGCTGCTGGCGGTGGGGACGGAACGCTTCAGGTGGGCGTGGGCGGCCGCGGTGCCGGCCAGGCCCAGGGCGATGACGAAGGCGGCGGCGGAGGCCGCGACGGTGCGGTAGGTCATGGGGCGTATCCTTGAGATGAAAGGGGAAACGGGTGACGTGACCGGGCGTCAGAGCGACACTTTCAGGCCGCCGAAGAAAGTCCGCCCCGGGAAGGGATGGTAGAGGAAGTACTTCTCATCATTGAGATTGTCGACGCCCAGGTCCAGCGTCAAATTGTCCAGCACCTTGTAGTCGATGTGGACGTCGGCGACGAGGAAGCTGTCGAAGGCGCCGAATACCTTGGCCACGCTGTCGGTGTTGTCCAGCGTCGAATACTGCTTTCCACTATAGCGGCCGGCGATGGTGAAGGCCCATTGCTCGTCCGGCCGGTAGGTCGCCGCCAGGGTGACGCGCCAGTCCGGGACGTAGGGCACGTGCTTGCCCGTGGCCGTGGTGCCGGTGGTGCTGGCGAAATTGGGGTCGGACAGGATGGTGCTGTCGACATAGGTGACGCTGCCCGACAGCTCCAGCCCCTTGACCAGCACATCCTGTTGGCTGGCGGCCAGCTCGACGCCCCGGTTGCGTACCTCATCCACGTTCACGGTGTAGCTGACCGGCGTGGATCCCGTCAGGAAGGCGGTCTGGGCGATCAGGGCGTCGTGGGTGTTCTCCTGGAACAGCGACAGGCGGACGCGCCCGTCCGCGAAGGGGCCATCGGTGAAGCTGCGCTCGATCGCCAGTTCGCCGCTCAACACCCGTTCCGGCTTCAGGTTGGCGTTGGGCGCGGTATAGGTCAGGCCCGTCTGCACCAGCTGGTACAGTTCGCTGACCGTGGGGAAGCGATAGGCCTCGCCGAACGAGGCGGTGACGTGCCAGTCGCCGGTGGGTGTCCAGGTCAGGGTCGCCTTGGGTGAGAAGGCGCCCCTTTCCGTGTCCGGCTGCTGCACCCCCTTGCCGCCGCTGTAGTTATAACCGTCGAAGGCCTGCCAGCGCTCCAGCCGTCCGCCCAGGGTGGCGGTCCAGTCAGGCAGGAAGCTCCATTCATCCTGCGCCCACAGGGCCAGGGTCTGGGTCTTGCCCCGGCCGCTGCTGTACAGGCTTTGACCCTGGTCGCTGCCGCCCTGCCAGGTGGCGGTGTTGTAGGTGGGATTGACCAGCTCATACTGGTCGGCGTGCAGGCCGGCGCTGACGGTATTGGACGGCGTGGTGCGCCACAGGGCCTTGGCATCCACATTGGTCCAGTTGGTGCCGTCCATGCGGGCGATGCGGCCGGCGGTGCTGAAGCCGGTGCCGTTGGCGGTCACGCCGGTGGGGGTGCGCTGGATGTCGTCCAGCATCTCATAATGGCTGGCCGTCACTTCCGCGTCCCACGTGTCCTTGCTGTCGCTGCGCAGGGTGACGCTTTGGGCCAGATGGCTTTGCCACAGGCTGTACTTGCCGCTGGCGAAACCGGACAGGCCGGCGAAGGTGGCGGCACCGGTGCTGTCGCGCAGATAGGTCTGCACGTCCGACGTCGCGTCGTTCTGCCAGTACCCAAGGGTGTAATTCAGCCGCCAGACCGGTGACAGGTCATACCCCAGCTTCAGCTTGGCGTTGGTCATCTGGGTGTGCAGCAGGCCGCTGGCGCCCACCACGTCGGCGACGGCCCCCGTCTTGTTCTGTGCCAGGAAGGTGCCGCTGGTGCCGGTGGGCACCTTGGCGTTGGTGACGAAGCTCAGCGGCTGGCTGTCGCTGTCCTGGTAGTTGGCGCTCAGCGACCAGGTGAACCGCCCCAGGCGGTCGCCGACATGGGCGCTGGTCTGCGAGGTCACCAGATCCTTGTGTGTGCCATAAAGGCCGAAGCTCTGTACCGCCTCCGACTGGCGGGCATCGGCCTCCAGTTTCTCGGGCGTGCGGGTGGTGATCTGCACCACCCCGCCCATGGAGTTGCCGGCGTAGGCGGCGGAATAGGGGCCGTACAGCACGTCGACCCGCTCGATCTCCTCCGGCGCCACCAGGCCCCAGCGCGGGGCGCCGATGGTGTTGTTGTTGGCGATCAGGGCCGAGATCAGCACGTCGTCGGCATAGACCAGGGTGCGGGCGCTGGAGTTCACGCCCCAGGTGCGGGTGGCCAGCACGGCCTGGGTGTCGCCGTTGTTACGCTTACGCAGGAACAGGCTAGGCAGGTATTTCAGCGCGTCCTCGCTGTCCAGGACGTTCTGCGTTTCCATGACCGTGGCGCCGGTGACTCCCACCGCGGTCTGCGGGGCGGCGTACTTCTCCAGGGCCGGCCGGTCAGCGGTGATGACGATGGGGTTGGCTGCAAGGTCCAGGTCGGCGTCGGCCTCCGGCGCCGGGGCGGCCAGGGACGGGGCAGACGGAACCATGCCCAAGAGGCCGACGCCCAGGGCGATGGCGGCGGTGAGCGGGCGGCGCGACGGGCGCCGGGATAGGCATACCATGAAGGTGATCCCTTCGGGGGACGGCCGGCGGCGGCCCGGGACGGTGCCGGGCGGCGCGGGACACGGCCGTTCAGGACAGGGGTGCCGTCGCCGGCCCCGGAAAGGGGCCGGACGGCGGGCGATGTCGGGGATGCCCGAGGTGGGAAGGCCGCTGGAACGCGGGGTGCCCCGGGCTCAAGCGGCCAGGGGCGGGGCGCGGGCGCCGGGGGTGCCGGGCAGGCGCGAGGTGAAACGCCGGGCCCGGGTGCTGGGCCGCCAGCTTTGCCGCGCCTGCCGCGTGGGCAGCGCCAGGATCAGCAGCAGCAGCGGGACGGCCAGCGCCGCCAAGGCGGCGAAGGCGCAAGGCCCCATATGGTCCTGGTCGCCGCCCGGCCGGTGGTCGTGATGGCCGGCATGACCTGATGGCGTCAACAGGCCGCCGGGCTCGGCGTCGGGGTGATGGTGATGCACGTGCGCCACGGAGGCGGGCGGCATGGGGGCATCCCAGGGGGCGTCCATGGGGGCCATCACCTGATCCAGCACGTCATGCACGCCAGGGCAGAGCATGAAGGGCGCCGGCCCGCCACCGGTGTTGACCATATAGCCGACAGGAATCAGCCCGCGCAGTAGCACCGCCGCCAGCACCAGCCAAGCCCATCCGCGCGGCGCACGCCGGGCCCGTCCGAGGTCCAGGAACCTCAGCGCGGCGGCCAGCACAGCCGACAGGGGGGACAAGGGGCGGAGTGTCATAATGCTACTTTTGTGCGCGCAAAGATTGTTAATCAGCAACCAGAACGATGTGCCGCCAGCATCCTATCCCGGTTCCGATTTGTCTACCCTGAGATGGGTCAAGCCTGCCATCGCCACCGGATCACCGGTGTGGATTCGGCCGGGTGTGCGCTGCGTCGATCCGATTCTATAAAAAAGGCCCACCTCCGGGAACTCGAAGGCGGGCCTTTTCACGACTCCGAACCGTCAGTGGATCAGAATTTGTAACCGGCCGTGAGGCGATAGTACCGGCCCAGAACGGCGCTGTAGTAGCGGGGAAGGGCTGTGCCGCTCGCGCCCGTATAGCCCGCCTGCGGGAAGGGAACGTGGGAATTCAGAACGTTATCCACCAGGAAGCGTATGCGATAGCCGCCCTCGAACTCATAGCCGGCCGAGGCGTTGTACATCACGTACGGGTCCATGACCGGGTACTGGTAGTTGGATAGCGGTGTGTTCACGTTGAGGCGGGTTTCACTATAGTACTGGGTTTGCCATAGGAAATCGAACCCGCCATTCTTGTAGTTGATGTTGGCGGTGAAGTTGTTGCGGGGTTCTTCCACTGCACCCACCGTGTACTGCTTATCGCCAGTGCCCACCTTATAATAATGGCTGAAGGTGTGCAGGTAATTGACGCTGAAGTCGATGGCGCCATAGTTGGCTGGCAGGCCCACGTCCTCCAGGTTGAAGGCATAATCCAGTTCGGCCTGCAGGGCCTTGAAGCTTTCGATGGCGGCGTTGTAGTAGCCCTCGGCCACCGATGTCACCTGCCCACTGCCATCGCGCGCGAAGGTGCCGCAGAACGAATTGCCGGGGGCGCCGTCATAGCAGGCGTCCAGCAAGTCGGTGGCGCTCAGTTGCGCGATTTCATTGGTGATGTCGATGCTGATGTAATCAGCGGATAGCGTCAGCCCGGGGGTGTAACGGGGGCGCAGCACCGTGCCCACCGTCCAGCTATCGGCGATTTCGTTCTGCAGGTGTGGGTTGCCGGAACTGGTGCCTGGGCTGGTGAAGTCGACGATGTCGGACGTGAAGGGCTGGGTGATGCCGGCGGCGGCGCAGTTTGCGGCGCGGTTGGCCGGGTTGGGGCCGCCGGTGATGTAGCGTTGGTCGCAGGGGTCGTCGGCGGTGGTGTAGATCTTGCCCGTGGGGCTATAGGCCTCGGTCACCGCCGGGGCACGGAAGGACCGGGTGTAGTTGCCGCGCAGGGTGATGTCGCGGATGGGCTGGTAGGTGCCGCCGCCGCTGTAGGACCAGAAGGTGCCGGTCTGGCTGTTGTCGACGAAGCGCGCCGCCCCCTGCAGTTCCAGGTTATAGATCAGCGGCAGATTCATGTCCGGCGCCACCACCGGAATGTCCACTTCGCCGAAGCCTTCGTTGGTGTGGTACTCGCCCGCCACCGGGTCGATGGGAATGCTGTTGCCGAATTGGGTGCGGGTGCCGTCGCCGTTGGGCTGTCCGTAATAGAACGCACCGGGATCGAAGGCGGTCGTCTCGCGCCTGTATTCATAGCCCAGCGAAAACTTTGCGTCGCCGGCGGGCAAGGTGACGATGCTGCCGCCGATGTTGGCCAGCACGTCGTACTGGGCATTGTCTTGGCTGGGGTCGGCGATAGCGGTGATGTAATCCGTTGCCGCCTTGCTGGCGTGGTTGATGCCGAAGATGTTCAACGGCGCGCAGGTGCTGCTCAGCGTGGCGATGGCGGCGTTGGTGTAGCCGGGCGCGCAGACGATGTTGCCGCTGCTGTCCCGCACCGCGTTGATGGCGTTGAAGAGGTTCTGGGTCACCACCTGCCGGTCCTCGTTCGAGGTTTCCGACTTGCCGTAGGTTCCCGTCACGTCCCAGTTGAAGGTGCGGTCAAGCGCCGAGAAGTCACCCTCCAGCCCCGCTACGACGCGATAGACGTTGGTCGTGCTACGGAAGGCGCCGGTGGCGAGATCCGTGTTGGCGCGGGCCATGTAGAAGGTGCTGGGGTCGGCGTCCGCGGCCACCAGGTTGTTGATGATGGTTTGGCGGTCGGCGGCGCTTAGATAGGGGTTGTCCGTGCTCAGGATAAGGTTGCCGTTGGGATCGCCCGCATTGCCGAATTGCGCGGTGTTGTAATAGGGCTGGTCGCGCAAGTTGGCGGCACGGAGGTGGCCGTACCACAGCTCTGTATTGAAACGCACATGGTCGGTCAGGTCGTAATGACTGAGCAACGTGACCTGGGTCCGGTTGCTTTCGACCTGCAGGTTGCCGTAGTCGGCAAGGGGGAAGCCGCTGCCGCCGGCTTGATAGATGGCGTTGCCTGTCAGTTGGCCATTGATGAACGGCGTCAGCTGGCCGTTGGGGCCGAAGTACAGGGCCTGGCCGGCGTCATTGGTGATGGCGGACGCGGCTTGGCCCCGGGAAATAGGTATGCCATCGTCCACCATGGGCATGCCGGTGTTGGTGAAGATATTGTAATGCCGGCCGCCGGAATAGAGCTGCTGTGTGAAGGTCTGGCCTTTGGTGGCGCTGCCGTAGAATTTACTGGCGCCGCCAATGGTGCCCTTGCGGTCTTCGTCCGTAAGGCCATTCTGCTTATCGTACTGGACCGCGACAGTGATGTTGCCGCGGCCGTTGTTGAAGTTCCGGCCCAGCACCGCCGAGGCGTTGTAGTCGGCAGCGTCGCCATATTCCGACAGGCCGCTGGACACGCTGACGTCGGCGCCCTGGTAATCCTTCTTCAGGATGATGTTGACGGTGCCGGCGATAGCGTCGGAGCCGTAGATGGGCGCGCCGCCCACCGCCACCACTTCGGTGCGGTCAACCAGGGCCGTGGGGATGGCCGACAGGTCCACCGGGCTGCCGGCGACGGCGCCGAAAATGGACGAACTGGCGGACGACACGAAACGGCGGCCGTTCACCAGCGTCAAGGTGCGCTGGGAGCCCAAATTGTACAGGTCGGCGAAGGTCTGGCCGGCGCCAAAGGAACCCTGGCTGCCCACGGGACTGTTGCCCGGGACACCGAACGCCGGCAGCTCTTGCAGCGCTTGGCCCAGGTTGGTAAAGCCACGCTTCGCGATCTCATCCGATCCCATGACCTCGGCCGGCTGCATGGTGTCGAAGTTGGCGCGCTTGATGCGTGAGCCGGTGATGACGATTTCGTTGAGGGAGGTCGTCTGCTGCGTGCCGGTGGCGGCGGTGTCGGCCGGTTGCTGAGCGGCTTGCGCCACCTGCGCCGGCGCAGGAGTTGCGTCCCCAGCCTGCTGAGCCCAGGCGCTGGCGGCCGTTCCCATGGTGCCGATGGCGGCGCCAACCATCAGGGATAGGCGCAAGGGGTTGATTTTTTGGCAGAAGTGCGACGATTGGGTAGACCGACCCATAGTTGCCCCCGTTGTTATTGATGCCTGTTATGGCATCAATGGGAGGTTGACCAAACGGTCAGGGTCAATCCTGTTTTGTTGCTCTCTTGTTGATGTTCAAAACGAACGTCGCAAGAATGCAACACAATGAATGGAATTTTATAACTTTCTGGTGCGGTGGGATGGCCGCACCTACCCCCATTCAGGGTAGGATGGCTCAACCTGTTGGGGTGGCCATTCGAGGCGCGTGATTACGGCGGTAGCTTACTTGTTCCGACAGCCGATTGATGAGCGGCGACAGGGGCGCGACTCAGGCGGAGACGGTTTCAAGGTGCGCCCACCCCAGGGCCAAGGCGCCGGCCAGGCCCGCCTCCCCGCCCAGGCCCGGCGGCACGATGAAGCCGGTCAGGCCCTGGGTCAGGACGGGGTGGTCGATGTAGCCGCCGATGTGACGTTCGGCATGATGGCGGACGCGGTCCAGCAGGCCGAGGCGCCCGCCCACGCCGCCGCCGATGACGATGCGCTGCGGCGACAGCGCGAACAGCAGGTTGGCCGCCATCTGGCCCAGATAGTCGCCCACCAGGTCCCAGACGGGATGGTCGTCGGCCAGCTCCGTGGCCGGCCGGCCCACGCGCGCCTCGATGGCGGGGCCGCAGGCCAGTCCCTCCAGGCAATCGCCGTGATAGGGGCAATGGCCAGCATAGGGGTCGCGGGCCGGATCGCGGCGCACCAGCAGGTGGCCGCCCTCGGGATGCACCAGGCCGTGTTGCGGACGCCCGCCCACCACCACACCCACGCCGATGCCCGTGCCCACGGTCACGTAGACATGGCTGTCCAGGCCCCGCGCCGCGCCCCAGCGGCCTTCGCCCAGGGCGGCGCCGTTGACGTCGGTGTCTATGGCGACCGGAACCCCCAGGGCGTTGGCAAGATGGTCACGCACCGGCGCGCCGGCCCACCCCGGCTTGGGTGTGCGGGTGATGCTGCCGTATTCCGGGCGGTGGGGATCCAATTGCAGGGGCCCGAAGCTGGCGACGCCCACCGCGTCCAACCCGCCCATGCGCCCGCCCAGCTCGCGCAGCGTCTCGGCGCAGCGCGCCAGCGTTTCCTCCGGCGAGGTGGTGGGGATGCGAACGGTCTCGATGGACTGCGGCCGCCCTGTACCCTCCATGACGGCCGCGCCCACGACGGCCTTGGTGCCGCCCAGTTCCACCGCCCCGATACGCCTCATGACCGGACCTCGATCCAGCGTGCCTGCCAGGCAGCTAGGGGCACGGCCGCCGGGTCGACATCCTTTTCCACCACCACGTCCCGCCCGGCGGAGCCAGTGGGCAGCGCTACCGTGACCGTCTCGCCCGTCAGGTTGGCTAGGCACAGCAGGGGTCGGAAGCCGACGCGCCGGAAGCCCAGGACACCCGCCGGTAAGCCAGCCAAGGGCTGAGCAGGTTCCGCGCCATGCAGGGCGGGCAGGCTGGCGCGCACTCTGATCAGCTGATGCAGGGCGGTATGGAACGCGCCTGCGGCGGTGGCGCCGTCATCGCGTCCAGCGGCCTGGTCCCAGTCCATATGCGGCCGATGCAGCCAGCGGCCTTCGCCATTGGGCAGGCCGGACAGCGGGGCGTTGGTCAGCGCGATTTCGTCCCCCATGTACAGAACCGGCAGGCCATCCAGCGCCAGGGTGACCTGGTACAGCTGCAGCAGGCGGGCCAGGGCGGCATCCGTGTCCGCTTCGCCGGGGCGCCCTTCCGGCCGCAGGCCCACCAGCGAGGCCGCCATTCCGTTGGTGCTGGGTGCGCCGCCGCCGTCTGCCTGGAAGGCGGCGCCTAGGGCGTAGCTGCCGGCCGTGGCGCCGGCGTAGAAGGCGGAAACCCGGTGCAGCGTCTCTTGCGGGATCAGGGCGGCCAGCGCGTCCCAGATGATGTCGTCATGGCAACGGACATAGGTGATCCAGGCCGCCTGCCGCGGCCGCCCAGACAGCCGGTCCAGCAGGGCATGGGCGGGGTTCGCGTCGCCGGTCGCCTGGGCCAGCCACAGGGCCGTCATCATGCCGTTGTTGTAGGCCAGGTGGCATTCGTTGGCGGCCGGCAGCCCGGTGGCCTCATCCCGGCCGAAGAAGGACACCACGTCGTCCGGGTCGACGATGGCCTCGCCCTTCAGCAGCACGCCGGGCGCCGCAATGGCCAGCAGCGCCCGCCAGGCCTGCACGATCCAATGGGTCTGCGGCAGCCCCCGGCAGGACGTGCCCGGCGTCTTCCACAGGAAGGGCGTGCTGTCCAGGCGGAAGACGTCGACGCCCTGGTTGGCCAGGTGCAGCAGCACCTCCAGCATTTCCAGGAACACGGCCGGGTTGGCGTAATTCAGGTCCCATTGGTAGGGGTAGAAGGTGGTCCATACCCAGGCGCCACCGCCATCGCGGGCCAGCGACGGCTCGGGGGTGAAATTGCCCGGCGCCGTCTTGGGGAAGACTTGGCCCAGCGTGGCCTCATAGGCGGCGACCTCGTCCGCGCTGTCCAGCACGTGGTAATAGGCGCGATAGGTCGGATCGCCCGCCAGTGCGGCTTGGGCCCAGGCATGGTCGCGGGCGGTATGGTTGCACACCACGTCCAGGCACAAGGCCATGCCGGCCTGGTGGGCATCCTCCGCCAGCGCCCTCAGATCCTCCGCCGTGCCCAGGCGGGGTTCCACCGAACGATAGTCGGCCACGGCGAAGCCGCCGTCATTGTCGCCGGACTGCATGGCCAGCAGGGGCAGGGGGTGCAGGTAGGTCACACCCAGGTCCGCTAGATAATCCAGCCGCCGCCGCACCCCGGCGAGCGTGCCGGCGAAGCGGTCGACATAGAAGCAATAGCCCAGCTGGTCCGGCCGCTGGAACCAGTCGGGCTTCGCCTGACGCCACGTGTCCAGGTCGGCCAGGGCCTGCGGCCGGTTCCGCGCCGCCCGGGTGACGGCCTCACGCACCTGGCCCAGCCAGTGGTCCAGCCAGTGGTCCGGTCCGGGGGTGCCGCCATACAGCCGCCGCAGCAGGGCGTCGGCCACGGGCCAGTGCCGGTCCAGGCGATCGTGCAGGGCCGCAGCCCGGCTGAAGACGGAAGAGGTCATGCCGTGAAAGTTCCAGGAGGGTCGATGTCAAAAAGAACCGGCTGGCGGGAGGGTGCCCGCGACGGGCGTTCCCACTGGGGAGGAAAGTGGGGCCCGCCAGCCGGTGCCAGGGTCAGAAGCTGTATTTGACGCCGGTCTTGAAGGTGCGGCCGTTGATGGACCGCGCCAGCAGGATGCCGTTGCTGGGCACGGCATCGGTGGTTCCATCCACCTCGGTCAGGCCCAGGGTGTTGAACAGGTTGTTGGCGGAGAACGACCAGACGATGTCGTTGGTCAGGTTATAGGTGGCGAACAGGTTGACCTGGGCATAACCGGGCATCACCAGCTTGTTGGTGGTGTCGGCGTAGCTGTCGGTGGTGCCGATGATGTTCACGCCCACGCTGTAATCGTTGCCCACGTAGGACGGGGTGATCTGATAGACGAAATCGGCCTGGCGCTGGGGCACGTTGCCCACGTCGCTGGGGGTGATCTCATCCTTGGTGATGCGGGAATGGGTATAGGTGACGCCCGCGTCCAGCTGGAAGGCGCCGTAGCGGTAGCTGGCCTCCAACTCCGCCCCCTCCGCGTCATAGACGCGGGAGATGAAGCGCTGGGTCAGCGAGGTCACGTCCTGGTTGGCTTCTTCGGTGTTGGCGTAGAAGCCGGTGAGGAAGACGCTGAGGCCGACGTCAGACCGCCATTTCACGCCGCCCTCGGCCTGCTTCACCTTGTTCACCGCGTTCTGATAGGCGGTGGAGCCATCGGCGTTGATGGAACCGAAGGCCAGGCGGTCGGCGTTGGCGCGTCCACCCTCGCTATAGCGCACGAACAGCGCCAGATCGTGGTCGATGGCGTAATTGGCGCCGATGGAATAGGAAATGTAGTGCCAGTCGTAATTGACCGGGTTGGCCGCAGACTGGTTGACCACCGGCACCGTCAGCTCCGGCACCTGCAGCACACCGTCCTGGTTCACGTCCAGGGACGTGGTGCCCGTGGGTCCGGCGTAGCTGCCCGAGGCATGGCCGTAATCGTAGCGCAGGCTGGCGTCCACCGTCAGCTTGTCCCAGGCCCAGTTCAGGGCGGCATAGGGCGCGTCGATGTCATAGTGCATGTCATAGCTGCGCACGCAGCAATTGCCCCAGTAGGGCTCGCCATAGGCGACCAGGCCGTTGGAGGTGACGGCCTTGCCACTGGCGTTCAGCACGTTCAGCAGCGCGCCGTCCTTGCCGTTGACCGTCTCCAGATAGGTGTTCCAGTGCCAGTCCATGTCGATGTTCTGGCGGGCCTTGTAATAACCGAAGGAGACGGCGCCTTTGCCCAGGGGCAAAGTGTCCAGCGTCTTGGTGACCTTCAGGTCGTTGGTGTAGGTGCCCAGGTCGTTGAGCTTGACGTTGAACAGGGCGATGCGGGATGCCAGCCCGTTGCCGCCCACGCTGGCGGCGCCGACCGTCTGGCCGGCGTTGGGACCACTGGCGTATTGCAGGGTGGCGCCGGTGCCGCCGATTTCCGTCGCCAGGACGGAGGCGCGGTCCACCTCCTGCGGGTAGGGGCCAACGAAGTCGCCGGTGTTGTCGGCCACGCGGAACTTGTCGTCCAGCGTCCAGCCGGGCGCCACCTCGAATGAGGCCTCGCCGCCGAACGCCGTGCTGACCGGGTGATAGCCGTCGCCGATGTTGGTGGTCAGGCGGTTGCCGTTGGCATCTATCGCCAGGTCCTTGCGGAAGTAAGGTGATTGGAAGGCGCCGCTCAGCGCGTCGAATCCGGGCAGGGAGGAGATGTGCGGGTTGCTGCCGCTGCCGGAAATGGCCAGCGGCACCGGGAGGTAAACGGGCGAGCGGTCGTTCAGGTATTTGAAGTCCAGGCGGATGAAGCCCTTTTCCATGTCGTGGGTGACGTTGGCCTTCACCTGGCCGCCGTTCATGGCGTCGTCATAGCCGACGGAACGCGGGCCCTCGCCGGTGTGGTAATAACCGCCGACATGGAAGCGCCAGCCGGGGGCGATGGGGCCGCCATAGGCGAAGTCGGCCCGCGTCTCGTTATAGTCCAAACCCCGGGTCAGGCCGATGGCTCCCCCCTCCTTCTCGCCGGTGTCGCTGACGAAGTTGATGACGCCGCCGGGCGCGTTGCTGGCGAAGGTGGAGGCGGAGCCGCCGCGGACGGCCTCCACGCGCGCCACGTTGTAGTCGGCGCGCAGATAGGTGTCGGCGGTGCCGAAGGCGATGTCGCCGAACTGCATCACCGGCAGGCCATCCTCCTGCAACTGCAGGAATTTGGCGCCACCGGAGGCGACCGGCAGGCCGCGGACCGCGATGTTGGCGTTGCCTTCGCCGCCCGACGCCTCGGCCCGGAAACCGGGGATGTTGCGCAGGATGTCGGCGGCGCTGCTGGGCGCGGATTGGGCGATCTGGTCCGGGTTCAGCGTGCTGACCGAGATGCTGGTGTTGAACTTGCTCTGCGGCAGGGCCGTGGCGGTGATGACGATTTCATCCATGTCCAGGCCCTGCGGGGCTTGGCCCTGGGCGGGAACCTCATCGGCTAGGGCGGGGGTGAACAGGGCGGGCGTGACGGCGGCACCCAACAGCAGGGCGCGGGCCAAATGGCGCTTCATGGTGATCTCCCTAGTTTGTCTTTTTTTTATTGTCGATTGTGGGCGACCTCCCCGGCCGCCTCTGGACGCCTTTACCCAAACACACGTTACAACCGATTGCAATAGTCTTCTGGAGTTTTGCTGAGTGGCTTCATTCCGCGAATGACACGGTGCGCGACAGGCGCATTAATCTTTATTAACCAAGAGCTTGTCAGTCGGCTTGGTGGTGGGGCAATGGGCCGGCCAGGGCAGCGGCAATTGTTTTTTATACAACCGATTGCAATTTTCTGCTGGGGCGATCAAGGTGCGTCCGCTGGGGCTCGCTTCGATGCCGCCCCGGCGCCAAGGATAAGCAAGAGTTGAAGGGAGGATGGGATGAACGGCGGCAGTCCGCTGGGGTCCTGGGATGTGGCGATCATCCTGGTGTATGTCGTGGTCATCATCGCCATCGGCCTGGCGGTCAGCCGGCGCCAGCGTACGGCGTCGGACTATTTCCTGGCCCACAAGTCCAAGACCTGGCCCGTCATCGGCCTGGCCCTTCTGGCCTCCAACATCTCCAGCACCACGCTGATCGGCCTGGCGGGCGCCGCCTACGACCACGGCATCGCCGTTTTCGATTATGAATGGATGGCGGGTGTCGTCCTGGTGTTCTTCTGCATCTTCCTCTTGCCCTTCCTGCTCAAGACGGGCGTCTACACCACGCCGGAATTCCTGGAACGGCGCTATGACCGGCGCTCGCGCCTGCTGTTCTCTGGCCTGACCCTGTTCCTGAACATCGCGGTGGACACGGCCGGCACGCTGTACGGCGGGGCGTTGATGTTCCAGCTGGCCTTCCCGGCCGTGCCCATGGGCGTCATCGTGCTGCTGCTGGCCCTGGGCGCCGGCATCTACACCACGGCCGGCGGCCTGGCAGCGGTTATGGTGACGGAGACCATCCAGGCCGTGCTGCTGCTGACCGCCGCCGCCGTCATCGCCGTCATGGCCTTCAGCCAGGCCGGCGGTTGGGACGCGGTGATGGCCGCCACCAAGCCCGAGATGCTGAGCCTCATCCGCCCGGCCAACGACCCGGTGCTGCCCTGGACGGGCCTGGTCACCGGTGTGCCGCTCATCGGGTTTTATTTCTGGTGCACCAACCAGTTCATGGTGCAGCGCGTGCTGTCGGCCAAGAGCATCGACCATGGCCGCTGGGGCTGCCTGTTCGCCGGCCTGCTGAAACTGCCGGTGCTGTTCCTGATGGTGCTGCCCGGCACCGCCGCCCTGTTGCTGTTCCCGGGCCTGCCGCGCGGCGACCTGGTCTACCCCTCGCTGGTGTTCAAGTTGCTGCCCGCCGGCGTGGTCGGGTTGGTGGTGGCAGGCTTCCTGGCGGCCATCATGTCGGCCACCGCCTCCACCTTCAATTCCGCCTCCACCCTGGTGACCATGGATTTCGTGCGCCTGCGCTGGCCCCACCTGGGGGAGAAGCGCTTGGTGACCACCGGGCGCCTGGCCACCCTGGCCTTCATGGCCCTGGCCGTACTGTGGGCGCCGCAGATCTCCCGCTTCGGTTCGCTGTGGCAGTACCTCCAGGCCATCCTGGCCTACGCCGTGCCGCCGGTCGTGGCCCTGTTCCTGGTGGGCCTGTTCTGGGCGCGGGCGAACGCCACGGGCGCCTTCGCCGCCTTCGCCGGAGGGTTGGCCCTGGGCCTGGGCTTGTTCGTCTATTGCGTGGTGCTGGGGCACGGCGGCCCCCACTTCCTGCTGATGGCGCCCGTGCTGGTGCTGGCCTCCGCCCTCATCCTGGTGGTGGTCAGCTTGGCCACGGGTGACGGCAAGCCGGGCACCGGCCAATCCAAGGAGGGCGCGGCGCTGGTATGGACGCCGGCCGTCTTCCGGGCGGAGACGGCGACCCTGGCGGGGCAGCCGCTGTGGATGAACTATCGGGTGCTGTCGCTGGGCCTGGTGGGCCTCACCGCGGTCCTGGTGTGGTGGTTCCGCTGAGGGCGGCCCCGCAGCTGGCCCGCACCACCAGTTCGGTCGGCAGCATGACCGAGCGGGCGGTGCGGCCGGCGATCTGCGCGAACAGCAGGTCCACCAGCAGGCGGCCGCCGGTGGCGGTATCCTGGCGCACGGTGGTCAGGGCGGGGTTGTAGAAGGCCGCCATCTGGATGTCGTCATAGCCAACCACGGCCACGTCCTCGGGCACCTTCAGGCCCTGGTCCTGCAGGGCGCGGATGGCGCTGATGGCGATGACGTCGGAACAGGCGAACACCGCATCGAAGGATGCGCCGCCACAGATCAGGCTGCGCATCGCCGTCAGTGCTGCGGCGCTGGCGAAGCGCGTGGGCACGTCCAGCGCTGGATCGGGTTCGATGCCGGCCGCCGCCAGGGCCGCGACATACCCCTCATGACGCAGGCGGATTTCCGGCACCGTCCGCTGGCCCAGGAACACGATGCGTTGCCGCCCCTGGGCGATCAGGTGGGCCACGGCGCGCTCCGCCCCCGCCCGGTTATCGGATCCCACGGTCACATAGTGTTGCTCGGGCAGCTGGGCTCCCCAGACCACCAGGGGCATGCCGCGGGCAGCCAGCCGCTCCAGCCCCAGGTGGGCGGTGCTCTGGCCGATGGCGATCAGCCCGTCCACCCGCCCGGTATCGACCAGGTCGGCCATGCCGTTCGTCCGTCCGGGACCGATCTTGGACAGCAGAAGATCATAGCCGTGGTCGGCAACGGCGTCGGCGATATGGCCCAGCAATTCCAGGAAGAACGGGTCGGAAATGGGCTGGTCGTGTTCGTGCAGCAGGGGGATGACCACGGCGATGGTGTGCGTGTGTCCCTTGCGCAAACCCTGCGCCCGCGTGTCGACCCGGTAGGAGTGGGACTCCACCAGGGCCTGGATGCGGGCCCGCGTCTCCTCATTCACCAGCGGGCTGCCGGACAGGGCGCGTGATACGGTCGATTTGGAAACACCGGCCATGCGCGCGATGTCGTCCATCTTGACAGCGCCCATCTTGGTCCTCGCCTGGCCTTCCTGTGTCGCGGCCGTCGCGGCCGGCTTATCAGCCATGTCCTGATCCTGACAGTTCAACCAGCGGACCATACAACAGCGGGTCCGGATTGCCGACGGTCACGGCGCGTCCCACCCCAAGGCCAAGGCGCCGGCCAGGCCCGCCTCCCCGCCCAGGCCGGGCGGCACGATGAAGCCGGCCAGGCCCTCGGTCAGGGCGGGGTGGTCGATGTAGCCGCCGATGTGACGTTGGGCATGATGGCGGACGCGGTCCAGCAGGCCGGGGCGCCCACCCACGCCGCCGCCGATGACAATCCGCTGGGGCGACAGCGCGAACAGCAGGTTGGTCGCCATCTGACCCAGATAGTCGCCCACCAGGTCCCAGACGGGGTGGTCGTCCGCCAGGTCCGTGGCTGGCCGGCCCACGCGCGCCTCGATGGCGGGACCGCAGGCCAGACCCTCCAAGCAGTCGCCGTGATAGGGGCAATGACCACCGTAGGGGTCGCGGGCCGGATCGCGCCGTACCAGCAGGTGACCGCCCTCGGGATGCACCAGGCCGTGCTGCGGGTGTCCGCCCACCACCACGCCAACGCCGATGCCCGTGCCCACGGTCACGTAGACATGGCTGTCCAGGCCCTGGGCGGCACCCCAACGGCCTTCACCCACGGCGGCGCCGTTGACGTCGGTGTCGATGGCGACGGGAACCCCCAGGGCGTTGGCCAGGTAATCATGCACCGGCGCGCCGGCCCACCCTGGCTTGGGGGTACGGGTGATGCTGCCGTATTCAGGGCGATGGGGATCCAGTTGCAGGGGCCCGAAGCTGGCGACGCCCACGGCGTCCAGGCCGCCCATGCGACCGCCCAGTTCGCGCAGCGTCTCAACGCAGCGCGCCAGCGTTTCCTCCGGCGAGGTGGTGGGGATGCGGACGGTCCCGATGGGCTGCGGCCGCCCTGTACCCTCCATGACGGCCGCGCCCACGACGGCCTTGGTGCCGCCCAGTTCCACCGCCCCGATGCGCTTCATGCCCTGCCTCCCGCTTTTGAGGCGGGCATCCTGCCAAGGGCAGGGCCGTCTGACAACGATGGCAGTTGCCGGCCGCGTGGTTAGGCGGCCAGCAATTGCTGTATGTCCGGCACGGGCAGGTTGGTCAGGTCCTTGGCAACCTCAGCCACGATGACGTCACGGGTCGCCGGGGTCAGATGTTTGCGCAGGATACCCAGGGCGCGCGGCGGAGCGGCCAGTACCATGCGGCCGACCGTGCCGGCCTGCACCATGGTGTCCAGATGCTGGGCCACATGGGCCAGGAATTCCGCCTCCGCCTGCTCCTGCCAGTCGGTTTCCTCGGTGGCGCTGCGCACGGTGCCCATGCCGAAGCGCCCGGGCTGGTCGGTACCCAACTCGCGGGTGGGCGTGGTCGGCCGCGTCTCCGTGTGCTGGACGGTCAGGTTCAGGGCTTGGGCGTCGCCATCGTTGCGCAGGACCAGCATTTTGGCGCCGTCGCATGTCACGATCCAGCTGTGCCGGGCAATCACAATACCGTCCATGATCTCATCCCTCCCAGTCGATGCTCGTTCGTCACCCGGGCTTACGGGATCCGAATTTACGGGACCCAAGCCTGCGGGGACGCCTGCCGGGGAACGGCGGGGCGGTGGAAAGGTTCCAGCCCTTCGGGCACCCGGTGGCCAAGAGACGTGCGACACAGGGCGGAATCGACAGCTGGCCCGACAGGGTGGAAAATTTTCCGGCCATCCTCAAGGTCTGGGATTCCGCTTGTCTCCACACCCGTCCGCACGCCAGTCTGAGGCGAGAGAGCCCGCCCAAGCCTTGAAAGGGGAACCATGACCGTTGCGTCCAACGACCGCCGCCTTGATGGAATCCCGGTCCGCTTGGATCGTTGCATTACCGGAACGGATGGTCGCTGATGGTGCGCCGGCATCTCTTGGCCTGTGTCGCCCTGGGTATGGCCGTTATCGGCATGGCTTCCGTGGGCAGGGCCGCGCCGCCCGCAGACCCGGCTGACAGCCTGCGGGCCGTCGTCGAGGCCTCGGCCGATCGTCTGGCATTGGCCCATCAGGTGGCGTTGTCCAAGTGGGACAGTGGTGCCGCGGTGGAGGATGGCGGACGCGAGGCGGTGGTGATCATGAGCGCCGTCTCCCAGGGCGAAGGCCAGGGGTTGGAGCGCATCTGGGTGGCCAGCGTTTTCCGTGCGCAGATCGAGGCCAACAAGCTGGTGCAATACGGCTTGATCGCGGACTGGGCGCGAAGCGGGGCGGCGCCGGACCATGCGCCGATTGACCTGGTGCGTGATGTGCGCCCGCAATTGGACACGGCGCAGAAGGCGCTGATGGCTGCCCTGCCGGGCGTGGCCCCCTTGCGCGCACGGAAGACTTGCCGGGCGGAGGTGGCGGCGGCGGTGAACGATTATCTCTATCGTCGCCAACTGCCGGCGGGCACGCTGGACGCCATCGCGCTGGACCGCGCCATGGTCGGGGTGTGCGGCGGGTAGCCCTGCGTGTGGGGCGCAGGTGGGGTTCGCGGCCCGGGGGATGCGGGCAGAACCGGTCTTGCGACAGAATGATTGCCTTATCGAGCCCGGCGCCCTGCCGCGGCCCCTATGAAAGCGTACCCCCATGAAAGACCGCATTCGCGTTCGTGAGGACCGTCTCTTGTCCAAGGGCTGGTCCGAACTGCGCAGCGTCACCTTCGACTATCACCGCCGCGACGGTGACTGGCAGACCATGACGCGCGAGGTTTATGACCGGGGACACGGCGCCGTCATCCTGCCCTATGACCCGGTGCGTGGCACCGTGCTGCTGATCCGCCAGTTCCGCTATGCTGCCTACGTCGCCGGCTACACGACCCCCATGATCGAGGCGGTGGCCGGCCTGCTGGACGACACCTCGCCCGAGGAAACCATCCGCCGCGAGGCAGAGGAAGAGGCCGGCTGCCGCATCGGTGAGGCGCGCAAGGTGTTCGAGGCCTTCATGAGCCCCGGCTCCGTCACCGAACGCCTGACCTTCTTCGTCGCCCCCTACAGCGCCGCCGACCGTGTCGGCGCCGGCGGTGGCTTGGTGGCGGAGGGCGAGGACATCGAGGTGCTGGAGCCCACTTTGGATGAGGCGTTGGCCATGGTGGCCGACGGCCGCATCGTCGATGCCAAGACCATCATGCTGCTGCAGTACGCCAAGCTGAACGGACTGGTGGGCTAACGACCCGTCAGCGGGCAAGCCGTTGCTCGTCGTCGATGAGGGTCAGCCGGCGCGGGGCTGCGGAACCCCATCGCCAGAGCACCAAGTTCAGGTCCATCGCCCCGGCGCCCCGGGCGTAGCTGCGGACCAGCAGGCCGTGGAAGCCTTGTGCGATCAGACGCCGGGCGAAGGCCTGGGTGGCGGCCTCCCCCGTCTGGCGCATCCGCTCGCGCCAAGCCGGGTCGGCCAGGCCGTCGGCATCCATGCCTTCCGAGGCCAGCGCGGCGGTATCGCGGGTGTCGAAGACGGCGGCGATGTCTGCGTCATAGGAGACAAGGGTGGTGGGTTGCAGGGCGCCCACCTGGTTGGCCTCCCGCACCGCTGTCATGATGGAGAGGGAGCAATAGAGCGCCGGTGTGCCCTTGGCGTTGAAGCGGCCACCATGAAGCTCCGCCCCCCGTCCGGACAGCGGCTCCCGTGCATACACCGGATTCAGCGCACGATAGAGCAGGCCCCGATACTCCATAGGCGGGGGCTAGGCGTGGATGCCGGCGTCGACGGCGTCGATATAGTCCAGCACATCGGTGGCCCGGCCGTCGCGCACCAGCTGCATTGCCGTTTGACCGGCGAAGCCGGCCAGGGGTTCGGATCGGTACCAGGCGTAGGCGATCAGGGCCGAGCCGAAACGTGGCTCGACCTTATTGATGACCTCCACCATTTCCCGCAGTCGCCGCTGGGTCTTGGCGGACCGCAGGCGATCCTTGCGCTGGATGGCGTCGCGGCCCAAGCCGGCTGACCGGGCGATCTCCTCGCTGGTGGTGCGCAGGCTGTCGGCGATCTTGGCCGGTGCGAACAGGCCGTGGTCCGCGTATTGGGTGAGTGACATGGCCGCGATCCTCATAGCCACCATATATGACGCAATATGGCGTCAATTCCTGCGGCTATCAAGATTGGCGGTCAGTCGACATAGACGAGGAACTGTTCATACCGCCCCGCGTCCGCCCGGGCGACAATGCGCACGCTGCGGCTGGCGTAGCGGGCCTGGTAGATCTCCTCGGTGAAGCCGCCGCGCAGGCGGCGGGCCATGGGCTTCAGGTCCGTCACGGCGCCCAACGGGCCCAAGGTCGCGGCATAGTCCGCCAGCGCCGCCGGGCTGAAATAGGCGGCGCCATTGGCGGTCAGGTGGGTGGCGTCGGCGTGGCCATGGGCCAGGCCCTCCAGGAAGGCGCGCGCGGTCGCGGTTTCCTCCGCGCTGGGTTGGGTCGCCAGCGGCAACAGGGCGCTGATCTTCTGGGCGATGCCGGCCGGGTCGCCATAGTCGCTGTTGACCAGCACGACGATGGCCATGCCCAGGTCCGGCCACACCCGGTTTTCCGCCAGGAAGCCCGAGACCTCGCCGCCGTGGCGCAGCAGGCGGGCGGCGCCGTCGCTGGTGACCGTCAGGCCCAGGCCATAGCGCGCGTCCTGGCCGTTGTTCAGGCGCACGCTCGTCTCCATGGTGCGCCAGCTTTCCGGCTTCAGCAGCTTCTGCCCCATCAACGCGATGTCCCAGCGGGCCAGATCCTGCGGCGTCAGGGCCAATTGGGCGGCGCCCACCAGCCAGCCGGGCGCCTCCTTCGGGGCGGGGCGCGGCTGGCCCAGGGCGTAGCGGGTGTAGCCGGCGGCGTCCTTGGGGCCCAGCGGGCCCTTGTCGATGTCGGCGGCGTCCAGGCCCAGGGGCTTCAGCACCCGGTTGGTGAGGAAGGTGAAGAATGGCTGGCCCGAGGCCTTTTCCACGATGCGGGCGGCGATGGTGAAGCCGGTGTTGGAGTACTGCCAGGCCTCGCCCGGCTGGAAATCCAGCGGTACTCGGGCCCAGCGGTCGAAGATGCCGTCGGCCGTGATGGGCTTTTCCATCATGGCGGGGACGTAGTCCTGCGGCCAGAAATCGCGATAGCCCGCCGTATGGCTCAGCACCTGGCGGATGGTGATGCGATCGCCGTCGGTCAGGTTGGGGATGAATTTGCCCACCGTGTCGTCCAGCGACAGCGCGCCATCCTCCACCAGCAGCATCACCGCGGCGGCCGTGAACTGCTTGGAGACCGAGCCGATGGCGAAGCGCTGCGCCGGCGTCGCCGCCACCGCCGGTTCCCGCCGCGCCTGGCCATAGGCGTGAACGTAGGCAATGGTACCGTCGCGCACCACGGCGATGGAGGCACCGGGCGTGCCGCTATCCGCCAGCGCCTGCGTCACCGCCGCGTCGATCTTGGCGGTCACGTCGGGGGCCAGGTCCGCGCCGGTGGCGGCGCCAGACAGCAACAGTCCACTCATGAACAGGGTGGCGAGCAACGTACGCATGAGCTTCCCGGGGTGGGCTGAAGGGACGGTCATCCTGTCACTCCGTCCCGCTTTAGGAAACGGGGCTTAGTAACGCGCCCAGGCGCCTGCCGTGCCAAAGACCGTCGCCTCCAGCGCAAGAAAAAGGGGACGGCCCTCCGCTCCTTGGGAAGCACCGCCTTTCGACCGGCGCCGGCGCCCCTGTCACGGGATCAGCGCGCGGTGGCCACCGCCAGGGCGCGCAGGGCCAGGGCCACACCCTCGCCATAGGCCGGGTCGGCCTTGGCGCAGTTAGCGATGTGGCGCTCCTGGATCGCCGCCTCCGCCCCGCTCAAGGACCGGGCGGTGTTCTCGAACAGCAGCTTCTGCTGCGCCGGGTTCATCTTGCGGAACAGGATGCCTGGCTGCTCCCAATGGTCGTCGTCCACCCGGTGGTCCCAGTGGGTGGCCGTTCCTTCCAGCGGCAGGGGCGGCTCGGCGAAGTCGGGATGGTCGGGCCATTCGCCATAGCTGTTGGGGTAGTAGTGCAGCGTGCCGCCTTTATTGCCGTCGGTGCGCATGGCGCCGTCGCGGTGATAGCTGTGGAACGGGCACTTGGGCGCGTTCACCGGAATGTGGTTGAAGTTCACCCCCAGGCGATAGCGCTGCGCGTCGCCATAGGAGAACAGCCGGGCCTGCAGCATCTTGTCGGGGGAGAAGCCGATGCCGGGCACGATGTTGGCGGGGGAGAAGGCCGCCTGCTCCACCTCGGCGAAGACGTTGTCCGGGTTGCGGTTCAGCTCCATCACCCCGACCTCGATCAAGGGGAAGTCCGCCTTGGGCCAAGTCTTGGTCAGGTCGAAGGGATTATGCTTGTGCGCCTTGGCCTGGGCCTCGGTCATGACCTGGATGGACAGGGTCCAGCGCGGGTAGTCGCCGGCCTCGATGGCGCCAAACAGGTCGCGCTGGTGGCTTTCGCGGTCCTTGCCGATGACGGCCTCGGATTCGCCGTCCGTCAGGTTCTCGATGCCCTGCTGGCAGGTGAAGTGGAACTTCACCCAGTGCCGCTCATTGGCGGCGTTGATCAGGCTGAAGGTGTGGCTGCCGAAGCCATGCATATGGCGATAGCTGCGGGGAATGCCGCGCTCGCTCATGACGATGGTGACCTGGTGCAGCGCCTCGGGCAGTAGGGTCCAGAAGTCCCAATTGTTGTTGGCGCTGCGCATGCCGGTGCGCGGATCCCGCTTCACGGCGTGGTTCAGGTCGGGGAAGCGCAGGGGGTCGCGGAAGAAGAACACGGGCGTGTTGTTGCCCACGATGTCCCAGTTGCCTTCCTCAGTATAGAACTTGACGGCGAAGCCGCGGATGTCTCGCTCCGCGTCCGCGGCGCCGCGCTCACCGGCCACGGTGGAGAAGCGGACGAACAGGGGCGTCTGCTTGCCCACCTCGGCGAAGATCTTGGCCTTGGTATAGCGGCTGACGTCCTGTGTGACGGTGAAGGTGCCGTGGGCGCCGCTGCCCTTGGCGTGCATGCGGCGCTCGGGGATCACCTCGCGATCGAAATGGGCCAGCTTTTCGATCAGCCAGATGTCCTGCAGCAGGGCGGGACCGCGCGGTCCGGCGGTCTGGATATTCACATTGTCCACCACCGGCGCGCCGGTGGCATGGGTCATGTGGGGCGTGGACGGGCCACCGGACTCGAATGTATCGGACATGGGTGCGGGCTCCATGAAGGCGTGGGGGAAGCCCGGGGTAGGGCCCCGGTGCTCACGCGTCGGATTTGGCCCGTAAGCAGGGGCGGGTTTCATTCACAACCCGCCCTGCCGTTGTTGCGCCAACCGCATCACCTCTGCGGTGTTCCGGCGGCCCCTTCGGGCCTACGACGGCATGACCTCATGCCGCTGGCGTCACGCCGTGTAGCCGCCGTCGATGGTCAGGCAGGCGCCGGTGATGAAGCCCGCCTCCGGCCCCGCCAGATAGGCCACCAGGCTGGCGATCTCGCTATCCTTGCCCAGGCGGCCGATGGGCATCAGCGTCATCAGGCGGGTCAACACGGCCGGGTCGGTGGGCACCATGTCGGTGGCGGTGGGGCCGGGTTGGATGGCGTTCACGGTGATGCCCCGGGGGGCCAGGTCGATGGCCATGCCCCGCGTCATCGCCGCCACCGCCCCCTTGGTCATGCTGTAGACCGATGCGCCGGGAAAGGCGGTGCGGTTGGCCGCTACGCTGCCGGTGGTGATGACGCGCCCGCCCCTGCCCATATGGGGCAGGGCCGCCTGCACCGCCGCGAAGGCGGCGCGGACATTGACCGCCACCATGCGGTCGAAAGTCTCCAGCGGGTAATCGTCCACCAGGCCATGGGTCAACAGGCCGGCGTTGTTGACCAGGATGTCCAGCCGGCCCTGCAGCTGCGCCACCTCATCCACCGCCTGGCGCAGGGCGACCACGTCGGCGCTGTCGGCGCGGATGGCCAGGGCCCGGCCACCTGCGGCCTTGATCTCATCCACCAGGGCCCCGGCCAGCGCCTCCGACGAGGCATAGGTGAAGGCCACGGTGGCGCCGTCATGGGCCAGGCGGCGGACGATGGCGGCGCCGATGCCGCGAGAGCCGCCGGTGACCAGGGCGATCTTTCCGCCGAAGGGAAGGGTCATGATGTCTATCTCCATATTGTTACAGATGTAACAGTCTAAAATTAGGCTGAGTCCGATCCTTGAGGCTCATGGAGCCCAAGGGGGTTAAGCAGTCACTTCAGGCTCTTCAGCGCCAGGCGGGCCACGCCCCGCAACGTGTCGGCGTCGGCGCCGGCCCTGGCCGACACCTTCAGCCCGGCCAGGGTGGCGCCCAGAAAGGCGGCGGCCGTTGGCACGTCCACGTCCGTTCCCATTTCACCCGCCGCCCGGGCGGCGGTCAGCTGGGTTTCCAGGGCCTGGGCCAGGGTATGGGCCGAGGCGTCACCGATGGCCGCGACCTCCGCGTCCGCCCGGCCGAACTCGCATACGGCGCTGACGCCCAGGCAGCTGGGATGATGGGACGCCGCCGCCTTGGCGATGAAGGCCATGAAGGCGTATTCCACCCCCGTCAGGGGCGTGGGCGCCGCCGTCATGGCGTGGATGAAATCGGCCACGTTCTCCTGGTTGTAGCGGCGCAGGGCCGCGAGATAGAGCTGCCGCTTGTCGCCGAAGGTGTCGTACAGGCTCTGCCGGCTAATCCTCATGGCGCGGAGCAAAGCGTCGGTCGAGGTGCCCTCGAAGCCGTGCTGGGAGAAAAGGGCGATGGCGGCGCCCAACGCCACCTCGCCGTCGAATTCCTTGGGTCTCGCCATGATTCCCAGATAGTGATTCCAGACTGATCTGTCCATAATTATTCGACAAAAAGCCGCACGATTCTTCTAAATCCTTGGATGTGAAACGATATTGGCCGCCGCAAAAAGTGCCGCCCTGCAACATTTAACAAGGCTTAACGCCAAATCGGTGCAGGTCCGGACAATAGTGGTGCGGTTGGCGCACATACACTGCAAGGCGAATGGGGGCTAAGCCGCCGCCTGGTTGGGGTCCGTCACGGACCTCTGGCATCCCCCCTGTGATCACCAGACCTGAGGCCCGCGGTTCCCCGACTGCCGGCCCGGAACAGAGATGAGGGACGCGAGATGTCAGACGTTGCGATGAAGTACTTCTACGCCACCGCCATCCACGGGTCGATGCGCGCGGCCAGCCAGAAGATGAACGTGGCGGTGTCCTCCGTCAGCCGGCAGATCGCCCAGCTGGAGGCGGCCATGGGCATGCCCCTGCTGGAGACCGGCCGCCGGTCGGTGAAGCTCACCACCGCCGGGCAAATGGTATTCGACTACTACCAGGCGCAGATGGCCGACCGTGAGGCCTTCACCGCCCGGCTCGAGGCGTTGCGCGGCATGCGCATGGGCACGGTGGAACTGGCGGTGGGCGAGGGCTGCACCGTCCAGGCCGTGCAGGGCGTGCTGGAGACCTTCCAAAGCCGCTATCCCGGCGTCGAGCTGGCGCTGCACACCGTCTCAACCGCCGAGCTGGTGCGCATGGTGGTGGATGACGAGGTGCACATCGCCATCGGCGCCCAGATTCCCAGCGATCCCAAGGTGCGCGTCCGCACCTCCGCCCGCCAGCCGCTGATGGTGGTCAGCCGCCCCGACCACGCCGTGGCCAAGCGTGGGGCGGTGACCCTGCAGGATCTGTCCGCCCACGATCTGTGCCTGTCGCCGCGTGACACCCGCATCCGCCAGCTGCTGTCGGCGGCGGAAATGCGCCACCAGGTCTGGCTGCGCGCCACCATCACCACCAATTCCGTCCATACCATGCGTGAACTGGCGCTCAGCGGTCGCGCCGCCACCATCCTGCCGCGCGCCGCTGTGCTGGCCGATCTTGAGGACGGCTGCCTGGTGGCCACGCCGTTGTGCGACGTCGATACCGACACCACGACCGTCGACCTGGTGACCCGCCTGGGCCGTCAACTGCCCCACGCCGCCACGCTGGCCCTGTCGCTGCTGGAACAGCAGGTGCACCGTTGGGGCCAGGGCGGCGGCTATCAGGCGGGCGCTCCCGCCACCGCGCCCATGGCCGCGGTTCACGGCCGGGCCGAACGCCGCGTGGGGTTGGAGGCCGTTGCCTGAGCCGGCCGCGCCGCCGTGGTCATGGAAAGAGGGCGGGTCTGCCGGTCCGCCCCTTCGCGCCCGGAGGAGGCCCGCGCGGATTATCCTCTCCCCCGGGTGATGCGCACCGATACGCCGTCGATGATGGCGGGAACGGGGGCGGAGGGCTTGTCCACCTGCACCGTGATGGTGTCGATGCGGGGGAATTCATCCAACAGGGTGCCGGCCACCGCCTCCGCCACCGCCTCGATGGTCATGAAGCGCCGGGCGGTGGCGACGCGGGTGGTCGCCGCCGTCAGCTTGGCATAACACACGCTCAGATCCCAATCGTCGGCCTTGCCTGCCACCGACAGATCCAGCGTGCAGTCCAGCGAGATGTAGAAACGCTGGCCCAGCTTGGCCTCTTCCGCCGTCAGGCCGTGGTGGGCGTAGATGGCGATGCGGTGGACCAGGATGTGATCGGTCATGGGGTGGTTTCCTCTCAAGGCCGGGGGCAACGCCACTGGGGTCAACGCCATTGGGGCCAACGCCGCTGGGCCCGGCACAGGCTGCCCTTTCCCCGGTGCGCTGTCACGGCCGTTCCGTCACGCCTTGCCCTGCCCGCGCTGTGGCATAAATGTGGGCATGTGATTTGGCTGTTGCGCCGGGAAAGGGGCCGTCGCAGGGTGGCGCCCTCCGTCCTATAATGGCCATCCCCAGCGGGTTCTCCCGTAAAACCGGATCGTACGCCCATGCCTGCCGCCCCCGCCGGGACTCTCGCCGTCCACCGCCAGCGTTTGCGCCTGGATTGCCCCGTCGTTTTCCCCGGCTTCCGCACCCTGACCCCGGCGGAGGAATTTCGGGCCGTGGCAGACTGGTGCGACGCGAACGGCGTCACCCATGACCAGTACGGCCAGGGCGACCTGCTGACGGCGTTCGAGGGCACGGTGGCGGGTCTGCTGGGCAAGGAGGCGGCGGCCTTCATGCCCAGCGGCGTCATGGCCCAGCTGATCGCCATGCGGCTGTGGACCGAGGTCAGCGGCGTACCCCGCTTCGGCATGCCCCACACCTCCCACCTCGCCCTGCATGAGGAGGAGGCCTATCAGGCCTTGTTCAATTTCCACGGCGTGCCGGTGGGTGATCGCCGCCGGCCCATCCTGGCCCGCGATCTGGCGGCTGTGTCCCAGCCGCTGGCGTGCCTGTTGGTGGAACTGCCCTTGCGCGAGATCGGCGGGCAACTGCCGGACTGGGATGAGTTGCAGGCCCTGAAGGAATTGGCGCGGTCGCGCCAGCTGCCGCTGCACATGGATGGTGCCCGCCTGTGGGAAAGCCGCGCCTATTACGGCCGCAGCTATGCCGAGATCGCCGCCGGCTTCGCCTCCGTCTACGTCTCGGTCTACAAGGGCATCGGCGGCGTCGCCGGGGCGGTGCTGGCCGGTGGTGCCGATTTCATCGCCAACGCCCGGCTGTGGCAACGGCGCCTGGGCGGCACCCTGGTGCGGCAGAGCCCCATGGTGGCCACCGCCGCCATGCGGTTCGAGACGCGGCTGGCCCAGATGGACGCCTGCTACCGCCGCACCCTGGACCTGGCGGCGGGCCTGGGCGGCATTCCCGGCATCCGCCTGAACCCCGCCGTGCCGCAGACCAACATGCTGCACATCTTCTTCGACCGTCCCGCGGAGATGGTGGCGGAGACGCGGGACGCCATCGCCGGCGACGAGGGCCGCTGGGTGGCGGGGGAAATCCGCTCCACCGACGTGCCGGGCTGGAGCGTGACCGAGCTGTATGTCGGCGACACCCTGCTGGGCCTCGACAACGCCCAGGTGCTGCCCTACTTCGCGCGGCTGGCCGGCGTTTGACGGACGGCGCCAAGCGGGTCGTCGCTGTCTCAGGCGAGCTGAATCTCGCGTAAGCGCTATCCGGAAATTCAACGCCGTATTCGGGATGTCGGATTGTTCGAGAGCGACAATGCAGCACCCCTTCGCGTCTTTGGCGCGCTGGAATTGGGCGGCGGAATACGGGAACCCCTATCCGCGCGGGGGCCTGTCGATAAAGTCCATTAATTCAATGATAAACGAAACTTCTTGAGCACGCCGTCGTGTAAGAGTGGGCCATTGTTTTGCAGGGGTACTCGCAGTGCCTCACCCCCGCCCCAGGAAGGGCTGCCCTATCGGCAGGATCACGGATTCCAGGACGTTGATCTCTGCCGGCATCGCCGCGACGCAGTGGATCAGGTCGGCCACGTGTTCCGGCTGCATGGTTTGTTCCGGGCCAAGCCGGTCCAGCCCGGGAACCAAGTTCGTCATGGCCGAGCCCGGGCGGATGACGCCGGCGGTGATGCCGTGGCCGCGGCCGTCCAAGGCGATGGCGCGCGTCAGCCCGTCCAGCGCGAATTTCGACGCGGTGTAGGCGGCGGTGTCCTCGCGCGGGGTCAAGGCGGAGATGCTGCCGACCATCAGGATGCGCCCCCGCCGACGGGGTTTCATCAGCCTAACGGCCGCGCGGCTGCACAGGAACGCCGACGTCAGGTTGATGTCCAGCACCGCCCGCCACCGGGCCAGGGTCAATTCCTCCAGCGGGGTCTTGTCGGCGATGCCGGCATTGTTCACCAGCAGATCGGGGGAGCCGAGGTCATGGCCGATGGCGGCGAACACGTTCTCCACTTGATCTTCCCGCGTCACGTCGGCGGCGTAGGCCTGGGCGCTGCCACCGGCGGCCCGCGCCTCGGCCGCGACCGCCTCCAGCCGATCCAAGCTGCGGGCGACCAAGGCAACCTTCATGCCCGCCGCCGCCAGCCTGCGACCCACGGCCGCCCCGATGCCGGAACTGGCGCCTGTCACGATCGCCACCTGGCCGGAAAGATCCATCGTTGAAATCCTCTATTCATGTTGAACCGACCATGCTTCTAATATGACATGGACAAAGATAATACGACATCGGCAAACAGTGATGGGCAACGGCCACCCCAAGACCAGGACGCCATCCCCTGTGACGGCTGCGTCCAGTGCTGTCGGAACGACCAGGTGATCCTGCATCCCGAGGCTGGCGACGACCTGGGGTTCTACCTGTGGGAGCCGATCGTTTCCGCGCTCTATCCTGGCCGGACCGTGCCGGCGCTGAAGCGCAACCCCGCCACCGGCGATTGCGTCTACCTGGTCGAAACCGGGTGCTCCATCCACGCCCGGCGGCCCTCGGTCTGCCGCCGCTTCCACTGCGCCCGTACGGCGTTGGCGCTGGAGCGCCTGCCCCGCCGGGTCCGCAAGATCCTGTTGCGGCGTGGGGACGTGTTTGACGACGCCCTGCTGGCGCGCGGCCGCGACCGGCTGCAACGCGCCCGCGAGATGGGGCTGGAACAAGTGCTGGACACCGACCAGCAGGTGGCGGCGTTTGAGCGCATCGCGGAGATGCCGCCTCCAAAGCCGGTCCCCCCTAGGCGACGCTAAGCGCCTTTGGGCGAGATCCGATCACCCATGATCGTGTTCCGCTCAATGGGCACCGTGGACCACCCGGATTTCGGCGTAGGAGCGCAAGCCGGCCACGCCCATGCCCCGCCCGATGCCAGATTCCTTGAAGCCGCCGAACGGCAGGTCGGGTGTGGCGCCGCCGTGGCCGTTGATCCAGACGGTGCCGGCTTCCAGCCGCCGGGCGACGGCCTCGGCGCGGGCCTGGTCGCCACTCCAGACCGAGGCGCCCAGGCCGAAGCGCGTGGCGTTGGCCCGCGCCACCGCTTCTTCCTCAATGTCGAAGCCCAGGATGGGCAGCACCGGCCCGAACTGTTCCTCATCCACCAGGCGCGCGCCCTCGGTGAGGCCGGTGACGATGGTGGGGGCGATGAAATAGCCCGGCCGGTCCAGGGCGCCACCCCCGGCCAGGATGCGTCCGCCCCGCGCCCGCGCGTCCTGGAGGATGGCCAGCACCTTGTCGAACTGCGGCCGGTTCTGCACCGGGCCCAAGTCGACGTCCGGCTCGAACCCGTTGCCCAGGCGCACCCGCCGCGCCTCCGCCGCCAGGGCTTCGGCCAGCGCGTCGGCGATGGCGGCCTGGGCGTAGACGCGTTTCACCGCCATGCAGATCTGGCCGCTGTTGGCGAAGGCGCTGGCGAACAGACGGGGGGCGACCGCCGCCACGTCCACATCGTCCAGGACGATGGCGGCGTCGTTGCCGCCCAGTTCCAGCGACACTCTCTTCAGGGTCGCGGCGGCGGATGCCATTACCTTCTTGCCGGTGGCGGTCGAGCCGATGAAGGCGATCTTGTCGATGCCGGGATGGGTGGTCATCCACCGTCCCAGGGCGTCGCCACCCGACAGGGTGTTGACCAGCCCGGCCGGCAGGGCGCGGGCGGCGATTTCCCCCAGGCGCAGCGTGGCCAGCGGCGTGAAGGGCGAGGGCTTCACCACCACCGCGTTGCCGGCGGCCAGGGCCTGGGCCACCATCTGCATGGCCAGGATCAGCGGCGCGTTCCAGGGCGCGATCACCCCCACCACGCCCATGGGGACGTAATCCAGGCGCACCGGCCCTTGCGGCCCCTCCCGCAGATAGCCGCCGCCGATGTCCAGCGCCGCCGTCCCCTCGATCCGGTCGGCGGCCACCGCTACCTCGCGCCGCGCGGCGGTCAGGGGCTTGCCCTGCTCCCGCGTCAGCAGGGCGGCCAGCGCCTCCGTCTCCGCGCGGATGGCGTCGGCGAAGGCGCGCATGGCCGCGCGGCGGGCGGCCGTGTCCACCTGCCGCCAGGAGAGGAAGGCCGCCCGCGCGGCGGCGACCGCCAGGTCCAGGTGCGCCTCGCTGGCGTCCGGCGCCGTCGCGAAGGGCTCACCAGTGGCGGGATCGATGACGGGAAACGCACCATCGGCGGCCATGCCTTCGCCGCCGATGGTGAGAAGGAAGGGCGCCGACATCATGACTTGCCTTCAGCCTGTCGCTGCTGGACCACCTCCAGGAACTTGCGGCTGGCGGAGATGGCGGACGGCCAGGACGCGTAAAAGGCCAGGTGGTTGATGGCCTCGCCGATCTCTTCCACCGTCAGGCCGTTGTCCAGCGCCAGGCCCAGATGGGCCGGCAGCTGCTCCGGCCGGTACATTGAGATCAGGGCGGCGATGGTGACCAGGCTGCGGTCGCGCTTGGACAGGCCCGGCCGCTCCCACACCTCGTTGTACAGAATGCGGTCGGTGTATTCGACCAAGGCCGGCACAACCGCCGCCAACTCATTTCCCTTGCCGCTGCTTGGCCTTTGCATGCGTGGCTCCCTTCCATGCCGGGGGTCTCTGATCGCGCCGGACCAAAGCCCCCTTATCGTGCGGGTTATTCGGCGCGGACGTAGTTGCCCAGGCCGGGGCGGAAGGACTTCTCGTCCAGGAACTGCTTCAGGCCCTGCTCCTTGCCGCGCTCCGGATCCACGAAATTGGTCTGGTCGACCTTGGCGGTCAGGTATTCCGACGCCTGCTCCCAGGTCATTTCGCGCGCATACTTGTAGGCCATCCGGGCCTGGCGCAGCACGGTGGGGTTCTTGCCCAGCAGCGTCCGGGCGATTTCCGCCGTCCGGGCCCGCAGCTGTTCCTTGGGCACCGCCTCGTTGGCCAGTCCCAGCGCCACGGCCTTGGCGCCGTCGAACTTCTCGCCCGACATGACATAGTACAGCGCCTGGCGGTCGCCCATCACGGTGCTGATGGCCTTGGAGACGACGCCGCCGGGGATGACGCCCCAGTTGATTTCCGACAGCCCGAACACCGCCTTTTCATCGGTGACGGCCAGGTCGCAACAGATCAGCGGCGTGAACGCGCCGCCGAAGCACCAGCCGTTGACCATGGCGATGGTCGGCTTGGCGTAGTGCATCAGGGTGCGCCATTGCCAGGCTCGCGTGGAGCGATAGGCGCGGTGGCGCTCGATATCGGATAGCCCGTCCGTGGCCCGGAAGAAGTCCTTCAGGTCCATACCGGCGGAGAAGGCCTCGCCCACCCCGGTCAGGACGACGACGCCGCAGCGGTCGTCGGTTTCCAGCGCGTCCAGCACCTCGTTCATCTCACGGGCCAGCCCGACGCTCATGGCGTTGCGCTTGGCCGGCCGGTTGAGCTGTACCCAGGCGATGCCGTCCTCAAACTCGACCAGTACTTCCTTGCCACCCGGGATGGGCTTTTCGGCAACGGGCGTCTCAATTTTCGTCATATCGGATGCCATGGCTTCCACGGGGATGCTCCTCAGTCGGCGATGAACAATGCATCAAGCGCCATGACCCCCTCGCCCTCCGCGAAGACGGTCAGGGGGTTGACGTCCACTTCTTTGATTTCGGGATGGGCTCGCAGCAGGGTGCCCAGCGCCATGACGGCGTCGGCCACAGCTTCCACGTCTCGCGGCGCTTGGCCGCGGAAGGCGCCCAGCAACTTGGCGCCGCGCATCCGTCGCAGACGCTCCAGGATCTGATCACGGCCGGCGTGGGCCGGCAGCATCTCGATGGCGTCCAGAGCCTCTACCCACACGCCGCCCAGGCCTAACACCACGAAGGCGCCCCAGTCCGGGTCGTTGCGGCCGCCAATCACCAGTTCCAGGCCCGGCCGCGCCATCTGCTCGATCAGGATGCCGTCGATAGCCCCACCAGCCCTGGCCCGATCCGCGCTGTCCGTCAGGCGCCGCCAGCCGGCGCGCAGCGCCGCTTCGTCCTTGACGCCGACGATGACGCCGCCGACTTCGCTCTTATGGGTCAGCCAGGTCGCCTGCAGCTTCATGACCAGGGGGTAGGTGATGCGCGAGGCCGCCGCGACGGCGGCCTCGACGTCCTGGACCAGCGCACCTTCGGGCACCGGGATACCTATGGCCGAAAGCAGGGCCTTGCCCTCATATTCCGGCAGGGGGCCATGCCGCGACAGCGCCGGCGCCGGGGGCGGCGGCGCTGTGCGTTCCGCGGCCCGCGCATACGCCACGGCCCGGCCGTTGACGGCGCGGAAGGCTCGCAGCGCCCGCTCCGGTGAACGGAACAGCGGCGTGCCGGTTTCGCGCAAGGGCGCGACGCAGCCGGGATCCAGCGGCGATTCATCGCCCAGGATGGCGACGGTGACCGGCTTGGACGCCGTCAGGGCGACGGGGGCGATGGCCTCCGCCTTCGCGCGCTGCTGCCAGGGACCGCCGCCGGCCATGGCCAGCAGGACGGAACCGACGGCGGGATCGGCCAGCATGGCGCTGGTGGTTTTGCCGAAGACGGACGCGTCGGAGAAGCCGGCGGTGCCGACATCCAGAGGATTGCTGATCTCGCATTGCGGCGGCAGCAGCTGGCGCAAGGTGTCCGCCGTGTCCCTACCCAGGGCCGCCACCTCCAGGCTGATCTTCTCACAGAAATCGAGGCTGAGGCCCCGCACCGCGCCGGAATTGGTGATGACGCCGACCCTGCCTTGTGTCGGCTCGGGGAACCGGTAGAGGATGGCGGCGGCGTCGAACAGTTCGTCCATGGTTTCGACCAGGACGACGCCTTCATCCTCCACCGCCGTCTTCATGGCAGCGTAGTCGCTGACCATGGCGCCGGTATGTGACAGCGCCGCCGCCCGGCCTGACGCGCTGGCGCCGGGATGAACCATCAGGATGGGCCGGCCGGCCTCCCGCGCCACCCGCGCCGCCGCCAGGAAGGCGGCCGGGTCGCGGATCTGCTCGACATAGGCGGCGATCAGGCCCACGCCTTCGTCCACCAGATGGCGGATGACATGGTCGATGCGGACGACCGCCTCATTGCCGGTGGTGACCACGTGCGAAATCCGCGCGCCGCGCGCCAGCAGGGCGGACCGGATGTTGGACGCCATGGCGCCGCTCTGGGCCACCACCGCGGCATGCGGCGGGCCGGCCATCGGCTGGAAGTCCAGCGATTCAAAGCTGAGCGCCGCGCCGTTGGCGTAGTTGACGAAGCCCAGGCAGTTGGGGCCCAGCAGCGCCAGGCCGCCGGTCCGGCACATAGCCGCGATTTCCTCCTGCTCGCGACGACCTTCCTCTCCCGCTTCGCCGAAGCCGGCGGCGAAAACGACGGCGCCGCCCACGCCTCGTTCGATGCAGGCCCCGATCGCCTCGCGCACCGCCTTGTGTGGCACGTTCAGAACCGCGACATCGACGCCGTGGGGCAGGTCGTGCAGCGATTTCAGGCAGGGAACGCCATTGATCTCGGTGCGCGTCGGGCTGACCAGGTACAGCGGCCCGGTGAAACCGGACCCCGCGATGTTGCGCAAAACGGCGCCGCCCAGCGACGCGGGCTCGGGCGAGGCGCCCGCCACGGCGACCGAGCGTGGCTGCAGCAGGCGTGTCAAATCCAGTTGGGGGGCCCGCATTCAGACCTCCCCCCGGCCGACGCGGAACGGGGCGACCTTGTCCATCGCCGCCTTCAGCGCGTTCTTGTACATGACCATGTCGGACTGCCAGGCGATGTAGCGGGCGCCGCGCCCGACCCAGGCCTTCAGGCCGTCGGGGCTGCTGGCCACCACGCCGTAGTGCTTGCCGGCGCGGGCGCAGGCTGCAACGACCTCATCCACCACCTTGGCCACGTCGGGATGGTCCGGCTCGCCCGGATGGCCCAGGGACTGGCTGAGATCGCCGGTGCCGATGAAGGCGACGTCCAGTTGGTCCAGGGCGCACAGCGCGTCGATGTCGGCGGCCATGCGCGCGTTCTCGACATGGACGGCGATCAGCGTGTCGCGATTGGCTTGCTCGATGTAGGTCTTGGCCGGGGTGTAGGCGTAGTCGCCCGCCCGGCAGCCGGGGGCCCAGCCGCGCTCGCCCAACGGGTGGTATTTGGCCCGGCGGATGACGGCGCCGGCCTCGGCGGCCGAGCTCAGCGATGGCACCTGCACGCCGCTGGCCCCACTATCCAGGGCGTGCAGGATGGTGGCCTCGCCGGCATCGCTGGTGCGGACGATGGCGCTCATCCCCACCAGCTGCGCCGCGCGGATCAGGTCCTCGACCTCGCCATGCGTGAAGTTCGCGTGTTCGGTATCGATGATGATGAAGTCAAAGCCGGCGAGGCCGATCATCTCCACCAAATTCGCGGACGCGAACTTGACGAACGTGCCGATGACGACCTCGCCCTTTTCCAGGCGCCGTTTGGCTAGGCTATTGATCACAAAGCACCTCCCGCCTGCGACGTCTCTTGGGACCGGACGTCTGCCGCCCGGTCATCCAATGCAAACGTGGATGGGGAATCAAATGCTGATTGATGCCTTGTCCGATAACGGCCCGGTATCGGAGGGCGCTGCCTACGGACCGATGCCGTGGCGGTATCGGAGCGCTGGTCAAAAAGAATTAGACGGCTAACGATGTAGCGGTCCTACTGTTCTCATAAACTATTGCCGGGAATTTCAAGAAAGCTCCGCCGGGCCTCCATGTCGCTTGGACGTGTAGCATCTTGAAGAGCGTGTGGGAGGCGGCGTGTACGGAAAGAACGACTTGCGGGCTTCATTGGCGCCGTCGGCGGAAAAGGTGGCCATGACCCCTTTCAAGCCGGCCTCTTACGGTCGCTTCTATGAAGAGATGCCGGTGGAGGAGAGCGAATTGGCTTCCACCTGGCTGACGCGTGGCCAGAACCTGATCGTGGCCTACAGCGCCGTGCGTTCCGGCGCGGTGCTGGCGCGCTCAGGCCAGATCGATGAATACGCCGTCGTCCTTCCCGACGCGGGTTTGAGTGTTGAGATTACGGCCGGCGGCCAGACGGAGACGGCGCACGGGCCGTGCGTGGCCTTCATCCCGCCCGGCGACAGCAGCGTCCGCGCGCTGGGCGACGGCGGCCTCTATCGGCTGATCACCACCCGGTCGGCGGATCTGGCGGCCCGTTGCGCCAACGCCGGCGACTTCGCCACGCCCGATCTGAACGTTCCGGAGTTCACGCCCTGGCCCGACCCGGTCGGCGGCTGGCGCATTCGGGTCTATTCCGGCGACGTGCCGTCGCAGCCGGGCCGCTTCGGCAGAATCTACCGCTGCACCACCATCATGGTGAACCTGACCAGCGGCCGCGCGGGTCCCCGCGACCCGGCCGACTTGTCACCCCACCACCATGATGATTTCGAGCAGTATTCCATCGCCACGGCGGGCGAATTCATCCACCACCTGCGCTGGCCCTGGACGGGGAACAGCGCGCACTGGCTGGAGGACCAACATGCCTACTGCGCGGCGCCGTCGGTCGCGGTGATACCACCGCCGGCGACCCATACCTCGCAGGGGATGAGCACCGGCCTCAACCGCCTGGCGGACGTTTTCTGCCCGCCGCGCCACGATTTCTCCGCCCGCGAGGGCTGGGTGCTGAACGCGGCCGACTATCCGGCGCCGGACCCGGCGCCATAAACAGGAACCCCAAATACGAACCGCGGCCAGCGCGGCGCATCTGAAAACGGGAGGATAGAGTATGACGGATCGCAGGATTGACGATCTGCTGGTCGGTGCCGTGGATCTGCATTGCCACAGCGGCCCTTCGGTCATGCCGCGCCGGCTGAACCATGTCGAGGCCATCAGGGACGCCGAGGCCGCCGGCCTGCGGGCCATCCTGTTCAAGGATCACTATTATTCGGTGACGCCCGTGGCCGAGCTGCTGAAGGAGACGATGAATCCCAAGATTCAACTCCTGACCGGCGTTCCACTGAATAACACCACGGGCGGCCTGAACCCCTACGCGGTGGAGCATGGCTTCAAGCTAGGCGCCCGCTTGGTGTGGATGCCCACCTTCTCCGCCGCCAACCACATCCGCCATTCGCATCGGCGCCAGTTCCTGCCCACGAAGGACCAGATGCTGCCGCCGCGCGCCCTGACCGTGGTGGATGATCGCGGCGCGCTGCTGGACGAGGTCAAGGTCATCCTGGACCAGATCGCGCAGTATGACGCCATCCTCTCCGCCGGCCATCTGCACATCAGCGAGATCTGGCCGCTGTTCGCCGAGGCGAAGACGCGGGGAGTCAAGCGCCTGCTGGTCAACCATCCCACCTTCCTCATCGGCTGCGGCCCGGCCGACATGAAGGAACTGGCCGGCATGGGCGCCTATCTGGAGCATTCGTGCTGCATGTGGGCCGGCGTCCAGGGCAAGAACTACACCGCCGACAGCTTGAACCAGGTGATCAAGGCCGGCGGCGTGGACAGCACCATCATCGGCTCCGACCTGGGCCAGGTGGGCAACCCAACGCCGGTGGAAGGGTTCCGCCATGTCATCGGCATGTGTATCGAGTTGGGCTATTCCGACGACGACATCCGCAAGATGATCAGCCTGAACGCCAGCCGGCTGGTCGGGTTGGACGAACCGGCGCGTGAGCAATCCGCCGCGGAGTGATCCTGGCCGGCGGCGGGGAACGCCGCCGCGCCACAATAAAAATCCAGACCAGGGAGGTACCGAGCATGCCGGCCAATCCGCTTGACGCCATCGCCGTCACGCCGATGCGTTTGCGGCAGTACGTCATCGTTGCGCTGTGCTGCTTGATCAATGTCACCGAGGGTTACGACATGATGTCGGCGGCCTACACGGCGCCGTTGTTCTCCGCCGAATGGGCCGTGCCCAAGGCGACCCTGGGCCTGCTGTTCAGCATGGGGTCGCTGGGCTTGGCGCTTGGCGCGTTCGTGGCGGCGCCCCTGGGGGAACGGCTGGGTCGGCGCGGCGTGACGCTGATCGCCCTGGTCGCCATCACCATCGCGCATGGCCTGTCGTCGATCGCCGCTTCCATTGAGGTGCTGATGGCCCTGCGCTTCCTGATGGGGGCGGGGTTGGGCATCCTGGTCGTCAGCCTGAACGTGCTGGTGTCCGAGTTCGCCAACAACCAGCGGCGCAACCTCATGCTGTCGATGCTGCACACCGGCTTCACCATTGGCATGATGATCGGGGGGGCGGTCGCCGGCTTCCTGCTGGTGCCGTACGGCTGGCGGTCGGTCTACGTCTTCGGCATGGGCATGAACGCCGTGCTGCTGCTGGCGTTGGCCCTGTTCATGTGGGAATCACCCGCTTATCTGGTGTCGGCGCAGCCCCGGGGCGCCCTGGCCCGCATCAACCGGATCCTGGCCGGCCTCGGCCTCGATCCGCTGGTTGAACTGCCGCCGCGGCCCGAGCGGGCGCGGAAGGAGAATGGCGCGGTCGCCCTGCTGGCCAAGGATGCCTGGCGGCTGTCCGTCCTGATGTGGCTGGCCTCCTTCATCTATGCCTTGGTCGGCTATTTCCTGCTGAACTGGAAGCCGACGGTGCTGGTGGAGGCCGGGCTGACGCCGACGCAGGCCAGCTTCTCCGGTGTGCTGCAGGGCATCGTCGGTGCCACCGGCCACCTCACCGTGGGCGCGTTTTCCCGCCGCGTGGGTGAGGCGCGCATGACCGCCATCTTCTTCATCCTGATGGGTGCGATGCTGGTCCTGTTCGGCAGCGTGCATGCCGGGGTGCCGGTGATGATCGCAATGGCCTGCGTGCTGACCTACTTCACTGTCGGCGCCTATACTGGCGTGTTCCTGACCGCCATCGCGCTCTATCCCCAGCGGCTGCGCAATTTCGGCGTGGGCTTCGTCGTCGGGTTCGGGCGCGCCGGCGCCGTCGTCGGTCCGTTGATCGGCGGCCTGCTGCTGGGGGCGGATGTGGGGCGGGCGGCTACCTTCGCCTTCTTCGCCGCCATGAGCGCGATACCGGCGGTCGCGATGCTGCCCCTGAGCCGCAAGCCCGGCCAGCCGGCCCCGCTGACCACCGCGCCGACCTGACCATACGGCACGATACGATAATCGGGGGGATGAAGGGGCTATGAGCCAGCAAGCGGGCAGGGAACCGATCTACGACGCGCACGCGCACGTCTTCACCAATGATGCGGCGCGCTATCCCATGGACACGCGCAACGCGCGGGAGGGGGAGGACAACCTGCGCCGGCGCATTGCCGCCGACCCCATAACGGCGGAGCGACTGCGGCAGTGGTGGGAAGCCAGCGGCGTCGTCGCCGGTGCGGCCGTGCAGTACAACACCATTTACAAGACCGACAACCGCTACCTGCTGGACGCCACGTACGCGCATCCGGACAAGCTGTCGGCCGTGGTGATTCTGGACGCCCAGGATCCGGAGACGCCGGCGCAACTGACCCGCATGGTGATCGAGCGGGGGATCGTGGGCCTGCGCCTGTTCGGTTATCCCGACGCCACCGGCGCCTATCCCTGGCTGGATTCCGAGGCGGCGCTCCGCACCTGGGCGGTCGCCGACCGCTTTGGCCTGACCATGGTGGTGATGTACGCCCCGGGCGTGGCCTCGCCCGCCCCGCTGGCCCGCGTCGGCAGCCTGGCCCGCCGATTTCCGCGCCTGCGTATCGCGCTGGACCATTTCGGCTGGCCGGGCGGTGGCGACCCTCAGCAGCTGGGCCTGGTGCCGGTGCTGGAGGCCATGCGGAAGCATCGCAACGTCTACTATAAGCTGACGACCATCAATTTCCGCATGTTCGACCAAGCCGGCGTGGACCATGCGGCCTTCGTCCGCCGCGCGGTGGACGTCATGGGGGCAGACCACGTCATGTGGGGCTCCGACGTCGGCAACACCCAAGAAAGTTACGAGAGCATGGCCGCGCAGGCGCGCGCGTCGGCGGTGCTCCTCGATGAGACGGAGCGGCGGCTGTTCCTGTGCGACACGGCGCGCAGCCTGTTCCAGCGCGGCGACAGGTAAGCGCCATGACGGTTGAGCGCCCCTTTGCCGAACCGCCCATCGTCGATGCGCATGCCCACATCCTGACACGGCGCATGCCATTGCGGGACGATGCCTGGATCCGGCCGGACTATGATTACACGGCCGAGGATTTCCTGGAGGACCTGGACCGGCACGGCATCGCCTTCGGGATCGTCACCGCTGCCAGCCTCTACGGCGATTACAACGACTACACCCTGTTGGCGCTGGGGCGGTACCGGCGCCTGCGCGCGACGGTGATGCTGCAGCCCGACACCGACCTGGCGACCCTGCGCCACCTGCGGGACCAGGGCGTCGTGGGCGTGCGCATGCAGTGGAAGGTAGACCAGGCGCCGCCCGACTTGCGCAGCTATCCCTACCTGAAATTCCTTAATCGCCTGGCCGACTGCGGCATGCATGTCGAGTTGAACGCCAGCGCCGTCCAATTGGCCATCGTGCTGCCGGCGTTGGAAGCGCACGGCGTCAACGTCGTGGTCGATCACTTCGGCCTGCTGCGTGCGCCGGAAGGTATGGAGGGCGCCGGCTTCCAGGCCATGCTGCGGGCGGTCGCGGCGGGGCGGACCTGGGTCAAGATCTCCGCGGGCTTCCGCCTGGACCCGGCGATCCGCCAGGCCTGCGCGGCGCGCCTGCTGGTGGAGGCCGGTGGGGAGCGCCTGCTGTGGGGCAGCGACGCGCCCTTTGTGGGGAAGGAAGGCGCCGTGACGTACGCGGACGCCCTTGCACACTTCCATGCGCTGGTGCCGGACCCGGCGGTGCGCCGCCAGATTTCCGACGCGGCGTTGCGTCTGTGCTTCTTCTGACGCGGGCGACCGCATCAAATCAGGGACCTCTTTTCCGAGTATGGGGTGGGCTCCACCGCGTGAGCGCCCTTTCCCCTTAAGGGCTTGGCTTGGGCGATTTTTGATGCCGAAACGGTATCGGTTTTGCCGATTGCGGCATTGGATTTTCGTCATCGTATAAATGAATATGAAAATAACAAACAATGAGCATCCCGAATGACCTTCATTCCGGAGCGGGGAGGGAACAGATGAGCGATAGGCTGCCTAACGATTCCAGCCAACTGTTCTTGGGCACAGGCGGTCGCCGGCCGCTGAAATATGGGGCCGTCAGCCTGCTGGCCATCAGTGCCGCGCTGGCGATGACCGCGCCGCACCAGGCCGCTGCGCAGAGTGTCCCGGCGGAAGCCAGCGCGCCTGCGGGGGACCTTGAGGAAATCATCGTGACCGGCACGCGCATTTCCGGCTTCACGGCGCCCACGCCGATGACGTCGCTGAGCGCGGTGCAACTGCAGGACAAGGCGGTCAGCACCGTCGCGGACATGCTGCTTGAAGTGCCGCAGTTGCGGATCAATCAGAACATCGGCAAGTCCAGCGAACCGATCGGTGCCTCCAACGCCGACCTCCGTGGCTTGGGCACGCAGCGCACCCTGGTGCTGATGAACGGCAACCGTGTCGGCATCACCGATCCGGCCGGGACCATCGACACCAACATCATTCCCGTGGCGTTGATCAAGAACGTCGACATCGTCACCGGGGGCGCCTCCGCCGCCTACGGTTCCGACGCCGTCGCCGGTGTGGTCAACTTCGTCCTGGACAAGGATTTCGAGGGAGCGAAGGCCGACATCTCCTACGGATCGACGGAGCATGACGACTTCCGCCGTCCGGATGTCAATTTCGCCCTGGGCCATGGCTTCGCCGACAACAAGGTGCACATCGAGGTCGCGGGCGACTTCATGCACAATTCGGGTGAGAGCAGCCAGGCGTCGCGCTCCTGGGGCGCCAACGGCACCGTGCAGTTGACCAACCCGGCCTATACCAAGACCAACGGCCAGCCGCGCCTGCTGATCGTCGACCACGGCACCTACTCGCAGATGACGGCCGGCGGCGTTGTCGGCCTGTCGGGCGGCACCAACACACTGGCGCTCAGCCTGGCCAACAAGCTGGGCTTCGCCCCGGGCACGGGCGTGCAGTTCGGGTCCGACGGCAAGCCCACCCCGTTCCAGTATGGCACCAACATCGGCGCCACCTTCATGCAGGGCGGCGGCGGCGGCTCCGCCATCAATGACGGCAACCTGCTGCCGGAGATCGACCGCAAGAGCGGTTACGGCCGGATCAGCTATCAACTGGCCGACAACATCACCCTGTTCGCGGACATGCTGTATTCGCAGGTCCACGCCAATTCGGACCTGGCGCCCAATCCCGACGTCGGCACCATCACCATCCGCAACGACAACGCCTTTCTGGATCCCAGCGTCAAGGCGGCGATGGCGTCGCTGAAACTGGCCAGCATTCCCTTCGGTCGCCTCAACTACGAGGATGGGAATTCCGAGTTCCGGACCGTGACCAAGACCCGCCGCTGGACCTTCGGCGCCGAGGGTTCCTTCGGGCGGAACTGGAACTGGAGCGTTACCGGTCAGCTGGGCCGCAACACCTATGATGAGTTCGCGGACAACAACCGCATCTCGCAGCGGTGGACTTACGGCCTGGACTCGGTGATCAACCCGGCCACGGGCCAGGCCATCTGCCGGGTGAAGCTGGCCAACCCGAACCCTACGGCGGCCCAGGACCCGTATGGCGACATCCGCAGCTGCGTGCCCATCAATCCCTTCGGTGCAGGCTCCATCAGCCAGCAGGCGCTGGGCTACTACCTCGGCACCTCGACCATCACCGCGGACATGCATCAGGACGTCTACGCAGCCAACATATCGGGCTCGCCCTTCTCCACCTGGGCGGGGCCGCTGTCGGTCGCGGCTGGCGCGGAATACCGCATCGAGAAGACGGTTCAGACCTCGGACGCGAACTCCGTGCTCAGCCGCTGGCGGTCCATCAACGGGCAGCCATTCTCCGGCGAATACAATGTGAAGGAAGCATACAGCGAGGTCGTGGTGCCGCTGGCCGAGGACATGACGCTGGCCCACAAGCTGGAGCTCAACGCCTCGGGCCGCTATACCGAGTATTCGACCAGCGGTGGCGTCTGGGCCTGGAAGTTCGGCGGCAACTACGAACCGATCGAGGACGTGCGTTTCCGTGGCACAGTGTCCCGCGACATCCGCGCGCCGAACAACTATGAGCTGTTCTCGCAAGGCAACCAGGTGATCAACGCCATCATCGACCCCCGCACCAACGTGGCGCGGCAGACGACGCAGATCACGGGCGGCAATCCCAACCTCCTGCCTGAGGAGGCGGACACCTATTCGGTGGGCGTCGTCTTCAAACCGAGATGGCTGGACGGGTTCCATGCCTCTCTCGACTACTACAACATCGAGATCAAGAATGCGATTTCCACGGTGGCGGCGCAGGACATCGTGAATTTCTGCTTCAATGGGCAGTCTGTGTTTTGCTCTGGTGTCATCCAGACGGGGGGTATCATCACCCGCGTCAACATCATCCCCTTCAACGCCAACTCCCAGCGGGCGGCGGGCGAGGACTTCGAGGCTGAGTATTCTTTCCCCCTCACCCTGCTGAACAACGATGGGGATGTGCAACTGCGGGTCCTGGCCAACCATGCCGATACGCTGACCACAACGGCGAACGGCGTATCCAACGACTATGTCGGCCTCGCCGGCATCTCACCGCCCCCGGCGGGCGTGCCGGAATGGCGCGTGAACGTCGACGCCAACTACAGCTTCGACAAGTGGAGGCTCGGGGTGGGCTATCGCTATATCTCTGGCGGCAAGTTCGACACACGCTTCAACCTGACCACCTTGGACATCGCCAACAACGACATCTCCGGCATCGGGTATTGGGACGCCAACGTCTCCTACCGGCTGAACGAGAACCTGACGATTTACGGCTCTGTCGAGAATCTGACCGATGAGGCCCCGCCGATCACGCCCAACGGCATCGTGCAGCCTACCATCGCCAACTCCCCCTTCTTCGACAATCGCGGCCGCTTTTGGGTATTGGGCGTGCGTGCACGGATGTGATCCTCCCTTGAATTCCCGTGCGCAGGGCGTCGGGGCGTTACCGCCCCGGCGCCCTTTTTTTAACGCGCAATGAAAACGGCGGCATGGGATCTCTCCTATGCCGCCGGGCGGGTGTGTCTGACGTGCTTAATCCTGCTGGCGGATCAGGTCGGCGGCCTTTTCCGCCACCATGATCACGGGGGCGTTGGTGTTGCCGCCCGGGACCGTCGGCATGATGGAGGCGTCGACGACGCGCAGGTTCTCCGCCCCGATGACGCGCAGGCTGGGATCCACCACCGCGCCGTCGCCCCGGCCCATGCGGCAGGTGCCGACGGGATGCTGGGTGATGCGCAGGTTGGCGCGGATGTAGGCGTCCAGCTCGGCGTCGCTCTGCCGCTCGGCACCCGGCCTGGCCTCCCGCAGGACGCGGGTGGCCAGGGGGCCGGCGCCGAACAGCGTGCGCACGGCGCGGATGCCCCGTCGTAGTTCGGCGAAGTCGCGCTCATGCGACAGCAGGTTCAGCTCTATGCGCGGCGTGTCCGCCATGTCCGCGGAACGCAAGGTCAGCCGTCCCCGGCTTTCCGGGTGCAGTTGGATCACCATGATCGAGAACATGTCCTGCAGCCGCTTGCCAAGGCCGGGCGTCCAGATCTTGGCGTCCAGCCGCACCGGCATGACCATCAGCTGGATGTCCGGCCGCTCAAGCTCCGGCAGCGTCCGCAGCAGGGCGGCGCAGCTGGTTATCTGGGAGGCGAACGGTCCCGTGCCCAGCAACGCCCAGCGCAGGACGGACAGGGCCGCCCGGTCCAGCCGCAATTGCTTCAGGAAGGTGTCGCCGCTGGTGGCGAAGTCCATGTAGACGATGGGGTGTTCGGACAGGTTGGCGCCCACGCCTGGGCTGTCCACCACCACCCCGATCCCGTGTTCGCGCAGCTGCGCGCCGGGGCCGACGCCGGACAGCATCAGCAGGTGGGGGGAATTGTAGGCGCCACCCGCCAGGATGACGTCGCGTCGTGCCCGCGCCTGATGAGTCGCCCCCTCGCCACGGTATTCCACGCCCACGGCGCGGCGGCCCTGGAACAGGACGCGGGTGACCTGGGCGCCTGATATCAGCCGCAGGTTCGGACGTTTCAGCGCCGGGCGCAGATAGGCCCGCGCGGCGCTGGATCGGCGGCCGCGACGGTCGACCGTCACCTCGCTCAGAGAGAAGCCCTCCTGCCGCTCACCGCTCAGGTCGTCGCTGTGCGGGAATCCGGCGGCGGCGGCCGAGGCCAGGATCTGCTCCGTCAGCAGCGCGCGGTGGCGCACGGGTGTCACCTGGATGGGGCCGTCGCCCCCGTGCCAGGGGCCTGCGCCACGCCAGCTGGTCTCCATCTTGCGGAAATAGGGCAGCACGTCGTCATAGCCCCACCCCGGGCAGCCCAGGTCGCGCCATTCGTCATAATCGCGCGCGTGGCCGCGCATGTAGATCATGCCGTTGGTGGTGGAACAGCCGCCCAGCACGCGCCCGCGCGGGAGCGGCAGGTGGCGCCCATCCAGGTTGGGCTCCGGCTCCGACATATAGCCCCAGTCCTTGGCCGGGTCGGCCATGGCCGCCATGAAGCCCAGCGGCATGGCGTGAAACGGGCTGGAATCCGGGCCGCCGGCCTCGATCAGCAGGACGCTGCGGCGCCCATCCTCACTAAGGCGGTTGGCCAGCACGCATCCCGCTGATCCGGCGCCGACGATGATATGGTCGAAGTCCTGAGTCACCGCTCCCTCACGCCTCCTTGGCCCCGTTTCTTGGAACGAGTTGTTGCATAATAACGGAATATGTTCAACAATAGCAAACGACAGCGATGCCCATGGCGCCTGAACGGGCCCTTCCTGAACGGCCTGCGCCGTGAGGTAAGCTGTCCCCTCATCATACCCAGACGGTGGAAAATGCCGGATATCGTGGCGGATCAGAATGCCCTGGAGAATGCACGGCGTTTCGCGGGCAAGGAACATGGGCTGTTCATCGATGGCGTCTGGCGGGAGCCACGGTCGGGGTCCGCCTTTGAGATGCGCAATCCCGGCGACGGCACGCTGCTGGGCCAAGCCGCCAAGGGCGAGGCGGCGGACGTCGACCTGGCGGTGCGCGCGGCACGGACGGCGCTGGAGGGTGTTTGGGCGGACACCAAGCCGGCGGAACGTGCCCGCCTGCTGTGGCGCCTGGCCGACGCGATCGAGGCTCACGCCGACGATTTCGCACTGCTGGAAACGCTGAACAACGGCAAGCCGCTACGCGACGCGCGCCTGTTCGATGTGCCGCACGCCATAGAGACGCTGCGCTACAATTCCGGTTGGGCGACCAAGCTGGGCGGCGACACCATCAATCTCTCCGGTCCCGGGACCTGGCACGCTTTCACGGTGCGGGAACCGATCGGCGTCGTGGCGGCCATCGTGCCGTGGAACGCGCCCTTCGCCATGTCGGTGGCCAAGATGGCGCCGGCACTGGCCGCCGGCTGTACCCTCATCCTGAAGCCGGCGGAGCAGACGCCCCTGACGGCGCTGCGGCTGGCCCACCTGGTGGAGGAGGTCGGCTTCCCCAAGGGCGTGTTCAACCTCGTGACCGGCTTTGGTGAAACGGCGGGGGCCGCCCTTGTGGAACATCCCGGCGTCGACAAGGTGACGTTCACCGGCTCCACCGAGGTCGGCCGCCACATCGTCCGCGCGGCGGCGGGCAACTTCAAGCGCGTGACGTTGGAACTGGGCGGCAAGACCCCGGTCATCGTCATGCCCGACGCCGACATCACGCGCGCAATCGAGGGCGCCGCCCGCTCCATCTTCACCAACGCCGGCCAGGTTTGCAACGCGGGTTCCCGCCTGTTCGCGCATGAGAGCGTGTTCGACGCCCTGGTGGAGGGCGTGGCCGAGCATGCCGGAAAGCTGCGCGTCGGCCCGGGCCTGGATCCCGCAACCCAGATGGGGCCGGTGGTGTCCCAGGAACAGAAGGACCGCGTCCTGGGCTATATCGAAGCGGGGGTGAGGGAGGGCGCCCGCATCAGCGGGCAGGGAACCGCGGCTTCGGGCCCCGGATACTTCGTGCCGCCGACGGTGCTGACGGGGACCCTGCCGACCATGTCCGTGGTGCGGGAGGAAATCTTCGGGCCGGTCCTATGCGCCATGTCGTTCAGCGACGGCGACCTGGACGCCATCGCGGCCCGCGCCAACGATACCGACTATGGCCTGGGCGCCATCGTCTGGACACAGAACCTCAGCGCCGCGCACCGGCTGTCGCGCAAGCTGAAGGCCGGCACGGTGCGGGTCAATGGCGGCGGGCTGGATCCGGCACTGCCATTCGGTGGGTTCAAGCAATCCGGCTGGGGCCGAGAGAACGGCCGCGACGGCATCGAAGCCTACACGGAGCTGAAATCCATCGCCATCGCGCTTTGATATAATGGCTCCCTCAGGCGCCGGGCGGCTGCATCCGCAGCCTTGGCTTCCTTGGTTTCCAGTCCACTGCGTTCCCCGGAAACCTCCGGCGGATGCAGTCGCATCCTACGGCGGCATGAGGGCGCCCTCATGCCGCCAGCATAAGAACCAGCCTCATTTCAGGAACGGGCAGGGATACGGCCGCCGATCTTCGTGGAGATGCGGGCGGCCGCGTCCAGCACGTGGTCGATGCAAGGCTGCAGCCGTTCCCCCGCCAGGTACTTGTCCGGCCCCAGCAGGGTAAGGGCGGCGGCCATGGCGTCGCTGTAGTCGAAGATGGGGGCGGAGATGGCGGCGAAGTTGGCGTTGATAAGCCCGCTTGTCGTCGCATAGCCCTTCTGGCGCACCGTGGCCAGGTCGTCGCGGGTGGGGGGCTTCACCGCATCGGCGGCCTCGATCGCGTGCTGGCGGCTGGCCCGCGCCGGCTGCCGGGTCTGCGGTTCCGGCAGGAAGGCCAGGAACACCAGCCCAGTGGCCGAGGTCGTCATCGGCAGCACGTGGCCCAGGCGTACGGTGAAGGCGCCCTGGCGGCTGCCGTCCACCTTCGACACGATGGCCGGCCCGAATTCGGTGAGAACGGACAGGTAGGTGGCGCAGCCGGTGTGCGCCGTCAACTCCGCCATCTCCGCGTTCGCCGCCTCCACCACCGACAATTGGCGGATGGCGGACAGGCCCAGCTCGGTCGCGTAGGGCCCCAGCGCGTAGCGGGCGGTCTGGGGGTTCTGCGCCACCAGCCCCTCACGCATGAAGCTGGTCAGGTACAGGTGGGCCTTGCTGGGCGGCATGTCCGCCGCCTGGGCGATGTCACGCAACGCCATGGGCTCATGCGCCGTCTGCAGCACGCGGATGACACGGAATCCAACCTCGATCGATTGAACGCGGCGCTTCTGGCTGAGGGTGTCTTCGGGCGTTTTCAGCATCTATGTCTCATTGGCTTTACACCCATGCCTATCAGAGTACGGGGGTCCCGTCGACCGCGCAATACGAGGGTGGCCTGGGTGCCGGGCTTGTGATATTGACGAACCATGTTAGATATTATCAAACTCTGGCGGTTGCGGCGAGGAACGACATGCGAATTGCGATTGTAGGTGCCGGGATCGGCGGTCTGACGGCTGGACTGGCACTGCTGAGGCGCGGGTTCGACGTCACGATCTATGAGCAGGCCGAGGAACTGCGGGAGGTGGGGGCGGGCCTGCAGATCAGCGCCAACGGCACGCGTGTGTTCGAGGCGCTGGGCATCCTGGATCGGGTGATGGCGTTATCGTTCTGCCCGGTGGGCAAGGAGATCCGGCTTTGGAACACCGGCCAGACCTGGAAGCTGTTCGACCTGGGGCCGGAATCGGTGGCGCGGTATGGCGCGCCTTATGTCACCATCCACCGCAACGATCTGCATTCCACCCTGGCCGCAGCGGTGCGCGCCCTGAACCCCGATGCCATCCAGCTGGGATCGCGTTGCGTGGGGGTGGAGCAGGGGCAGGGTGGCGTGGTGCTGGACTTCGCCGGCAAGCCGCCGCAGCGGTATGAGCTGGTGATAGGCGCTGACGGCGTGCATTCCATCATCCGGCAGCGGCTGTTCGGTGAACTGCCCGCGACCTTCACCGGCATCGTCGCCTGGCGGGGCGTCATCCCCATGGAACGCCTGCCCGGCCATCTGGTACGGGACGTGGGCACCAACTGGATCGGCCCGGGCGGCCACATTGTCCACTACCCCATCCGGCGGGGCGAGTTGATGAACTTTTCCAGCGTGGTGGAGAACCAGGACTGGAAGACGGAGTCCTGGTCCAGCCCGTCGACGGTGGAGGCCTACCTGGCCGACTATCCCGGCTGGCATGAAGACGTCCACACCTACATCCGGGCGATCCCCCAGCCATTCCGCTGGGCGCTGCTGTCCCGCAAGCCGCTGGATAACTGGACGGTCGGACGGGTCACCCTGCTGGGCGACGCCGCCCATCCCATGCTGCCCTTCCTGGCGTCGGGCGCGGCCATGGCGATCGAGGACGCCTACATGCTGGCCCGGGCGCTGGAGGCTTATCGTGACGACCATGCCAGGGCGCTGAAGGTCTATCAGGACGCGCGCATCCCCCGCACGACGCGTGTGGTCCAAGGTGCCGCCGGCAACGCCGAGCGCTTCCACAATCCCGCCCTTGCCAGCCCGGCCGGCGCGCAGGCCTACGTGGACCGGGAGTGGGAGCCGGAGCGGGTGGCGGAGCGCTATGAGTGGTTGTTCCGCTACGACGTCACCACCGCCCCGCTGTGACGCGCAAGGAATGAAAAACAGGGAGGAGATGACATGGTAGAGGGTAGGGCCTGGGTCCGGCACCCCTTGGTGGTGACGTTCCCGAACTCCCCCGGGTTCAGCGAAACCTACGGGTTCGCGGGCAATTCGGGGAAGGTCAATCTGGAAGGGCAACTGCTGCGCCGGCCGGACCGCCGCGCCGACACGGTCTATGTGTTCATGCACCCCACCTCCACCCTACAGCTGCTGCCCATGCCATTGGCGCTGGCCGACGCGGGGCTGGACGTGCTGTGCGCGGCCAGCCGCTACGCCCGCAACGACAGCGCCCTGATCATGGAGAAGGTGGCGATCGACCTGGGGCAGTGGATCGCGCATGCGCGGGGAACGTTGGGCTACGACCGCGTGGTGCTGGTCGGCTGGTCGGGCGGCGGTTCCCTGTCGCTGTTCTACCAGGCGCAGGCGGAACGGCCGTCCATCACGCACACCCCGGCGGGGGACGAGGTCGACCTGACGATTGCCGGCCTGACGATGGCGGACGGCGTGATCTTCATCGCCGCCCACCTGTCACGTGCCGAGACGCTGACTGAATGGCTGGACCCGTCCGTCATCGACGAGGCGGATCCCGACCGGCGCGACCGGGCCTTCGATATCTATGCCGAGGCGTGCCCCAACCAGGCGCCTTATGATGCCAGCTTCGTGGAACAGTTTCGCGCGCGCCAGGTGGACCGCAACCGCCGTATCACCTACTGGTGCCAGGAACAACTGGAGCGGCTGCGCAAACAGGGCGGGGCGGAGCAGGAGCGCGCCTTCGTCGTGCACCGCACGATGTGCGACGTCCGTTGGCTGGACCCGGCGGTCGACCCCAATGAACGCAAGCCCGGCTGGTGCTATATGGGCGACCCTCGGGCGGTGAACGTGGGGCCCGTCGGTTTGGCCCGCTTCACCACCCTGCGCTCATGGCTCAGCCAGTGGAGCTATGATTTATCAAACGCGAAGGGGCCGATGAACGCCGCCAGGATCCACCGGACGCCAGTGCTGCAGATCGAGAACACGGCGGATGAGGCGGTGCCCGCGACCCACAACCCTGCGATCAACGCCGCCCTGGCGACGCCGGATAAGGAATACCACCGCATCATCGGCGCCACCCATTACTACATCGGCCAGCCGGACCATCTGGCCACCTGTATCGGCCTGATCACGGACTGGAGCCGCCGGAAGGGCTTCCTGGACGCGTGAGCCTGTGAGGGGGCGGCCGTCGCCGCCCCCGTTCACGTCAGCCGGCAGCCTTGGCCTGCCGGCGGGCGGCCTTTTCCCGGCTCCACTTGTCCAGTTCCGCGTGGGCGGAACTGGCGGCGTCGGCCAGGTAGGTCGGCGATTCCGTACGGGCGGTGACCTCCAGGCGCAGGCCGTTGGGATCGAAGAAGTAGATCGACTTCACGAAATGATGATCGACCAGGCCCAGCACCTCGACGCCATGATCGATCAGCCGCTGGCGCATCGCCAGCACCGCGTCCACCGACCCGGTTTCCATGGCGAAATGCTGGACCCAGGCGGGGGTGTTGGGCGACGGCGCCGGCATCTCATCATCGCCCAGATCGAAGAAGGCGATGTAGGATCCGTCGGTCATGGCGAAGAACATGTGGGCGTAGGGCTTCTCCTCGCCCGTGCTGGGAACGTGGTCGGCCAGCATGCAATTGACGAGCGGAAGACCCAGTATGTCTTCGTAGAAGTGCCGGGTCTCCTCCCCATCACGGCAGGGATAGGCGAAATGATACAGGCCCCTAATGGCGGGTGGTGTCGGCATGGCGCAGGCTCCGGGGAATGGTCTGGCCGAGTCCCAGGACGCGGCCGCACCGCCCATCATACCGCCGGGCGCCCAAGCCCTCGTCCCCCCGGCGGGAGGACAGGATCATGAAGGCGCCGGACGACATCACGACATTGGCGGGTGTGGTGGGGGCGGTGGGAACACCAGACTTCTCCACCCAATTCCTGGCGGCGCTGGGCATGCTCTGCGGCGCGCGCTTGTCCTCCGCCTTTTCCTTTGGTGGGCGGGAGCCGCCTCGCGCCCTGTTCGCGGCGGGGGATTGCCGGGGCGGCCCCGACTTCGCCCGCGCCGCTTCACTGGCCTACGCCCGCCATCATTGGCGCCAAGACCGCACTGCGCGCCTGGTCGTGACTGCGCCGCGGGACAGCGTCGTTGTGATCCGGACCAGGGCCGCTGACATCGCCGACCCCGTTTACCGCAGCGCTTGCTATGAGCGCGGCGGCATCGCCGAGCGGCTGAGCATCCTGTCCGCCGGCCCATGCCCCCTTATGGCCAACGGCTATCGAACGGTGTCCGACGGCGCGTCGCGGCCAGGGGATGTCGCGTGCGTGGAGCGGTACGCGCCGGTGCTGATGGCGGCGCTGACCCGCCATGTCGACCTGTCGGCCCGCCCCCCCGGCGATGGCACGCCGTCGGACACGGCGGCCATCCTGATGGCCGCCGATGTCCGCCTCAGCGCACGCGAAGCGGAGGTGGCGGCCGGCCTGATCCTGGGCCGGACGCAGGAAGAGATCAGCGTCCAGTCCGGATTGTCGCTGGGTAGCGTCATTACCTACCGCCGCCGCGCCTATTGCAAGCTGGGGGTGATGGATAAGCGGGAATTGGTCGCCGCGTATCGGGAGCTTTCAGCACTGCGGCTTATATAGGATCAACCACGCCTAAATCTCACTTCATCGCGCTGATGAAGCGCAGCACGGCGGGCGAGGGATCGGACTTCCGCCACACCAAGTGCAAACGGAACGAGACGTCCAGATCCTCCACCTCGCGCAACAGTACACCCTGGCGTGGCACCTGCCGCGTCTGCTGGGTGAAGCCCACGCCCATGCCCACGGCCACCAGGCTCAGCAGGATGGAATCCGTCGCGGTTTCCTGGACGATGTTGGGGGAGAAGCCGTTGGCCAGGCAGGCCTGCATCAGCCGGTCGAAATAGCGCGGCTGGGGCTTGCGGGCCGGGAACAGGAAGCGCTCTTCCGCCAAGTCGCGCATCCGGATGGGACGCTGGGCCAGGGGATGGTCTTCGTTGATGGCGATAACGATGTCGCTGACACCCAGTTCGCAATGCTCCAGCGCGCCGAGATCCTCTTCGGAGAAGTGGATGTCGTAGACGATGGCCGCATCCACCGTGCCGTTGCGCAGGCCATCGATCTGGCTGCGCGAGCTCATGGGCAGCAGGTTCAATTCCACCTTGGGCTCATCCAGCCGGAAGCGCAGCAGCTTGGCCGGGATCTCGGGATGGCGCGAGGCGATCTCGCTAAAGCCGATCTGCACCGTGCCGACATGGCCGGTGGCGTAGCTTTTGGCCCGGGCGACACTGCGCTGCAGCTTTTCCAGCAGGGCGTTGGTGTCTTCCAGGAAAGCCCGGCCGGCAGGGGAAAGGCGGACGCCACGTGGCAGCCGCTCGAACAGCTGGACGCCCAGTTCATCCTCCAGGTCCCGCACCTGGCGCGTCAGCGCCGGCTGGGCCACGCGGATGGTTTGCGCGGCGCGACCGAAGTGCTCCTCGCGGGCAACTGCTTGAAAATACCGCAGATGTCTTAGTTCCATGGCCAATTGATACCGTGACGGCATCAATTCCGCAAGCACAAAGAATTGGACGATTCTGCCCCCATAAGCAGAAGTAAAGCATCATCAATTACGCGCAAATGCGTTCAAGAAAGGTCGTGGCGGATGAATAGCGAAGCGACGAACGCTGACTCTCTGTCCGGGCCACATTTCCTGCAAGTGGGCGATGTGCGTCTGGAACTCTTGGTCAAGGGCGAAGGCCGGCCGCTTTTGCTGCTGCACGGTATGGATGGTATCGAGGCTATGGCGCCGCTGGTCGATCTGCTTGCCGCGACGCACAAAGTTTACGCCCCGTCGCATCCCGGCTTCGGCGGGTCGGACCTGCCGCGGTCCTTCTCGACAGTCGACGACATCGCCTATTTCTACCTGGATCTGCTGGACCAGTTGGACCTGCGCGACGTGCTGGTCGCCGGCTTTTCCTTCGGGGGCTGGATCGCCGCCGAGATGCTGGTGAAAAACAGCGGGCGCCTGGCTCTGGCGGTGCTGGGGGCGCCCTTCGGCATCGAGACGGCCCACCGCAAGGACCGTCGGGTCGTAGACATCTTCATGTGCGACGGCGGCACCGTGGAGCGCAAGTCGCAGGTGACGCCGGCGCAGAAGCTGGACCTGGCCGCCCTGCCGGAAGACGTGCTGGAGCGCAGGGTGCGCAATGCCGAGGCGACCATGCTGTACGGCTGGTCCCCCTACATGTGCAATCCGAAGCTGCGCCACCGGCTGCACCGCGTCGCCACCCCCACGCTGTTGCTGTGGGGGGAGGATGACGCCATCGCCCCCCTGGATTACGGGCGCGACTACGCCGCCCTGATCCCCCAGGCGGTGTTCGAGGCGATCCCGAACTGTGGTCACCGCATCTATGTCGACAGCGTCGAGGCGGCCGCCCGCAGCATCAACACTTTCGCCCAGCGCGCCGTCGCGGCGGCGGCCTGAGGAGGCCTATCCATGAAAGTCTGGCAGTTCAGCGAGCAAGCTTACCACCCGGCCTTCGACGTTCCGGGGCCCATGCGGGTCACCCTGCCGCAGCATCATTGCGACCCCTCCGAGGCGGGGCGGCTGATCAATCGCTACCTGGATGAGTACGTCCTGGCGGATGAGCTGGGCTACAACATCATGATCAACGAGCATCACGCGGCGGCAACCTGCATGTCGACCTCGTGCATGACGACGCTGGCCATCCTGGCGCGCCAGACCAAGCGCGCCCGGCTGCTGGCCCTGGGCATTCCCATCGGCAACCGCGCCAACCCTGTGCGCGTGGCGGAAGAGATCGCCATGGCGGACGTGATTTCCAATGGCCGCCTGGAAGTGGGCCTGGTCAAGGGCGCGGCCTACGAGGTGTTCATGTCGAACCGGCAGCCCGTGCGCTTCATGGACCGGTATTGGGAGGCGCATGACCTGATCCTGGAGGCCCTGTCCAATACCGGCGACAACTTCTCCTGGGATGGTGAATTCTTCAACTATCGCGCCGTCAGCCTGTGGCCGCGTCCCATCCAGCAGCCGACGCCGCCCATCTGGATGACGGCGTCCAGCGCCGGCAGCGCGGCGCAGCAGGCGAAACTGGGCTATGTCTGCGCCACCTTCCTGTCCGGCGCCGTGGCCCGGTCGGTCTTCGCCAGCTATCGCAAGACTTACCAGGAGACGCACGGCCGGCCGGCATCGGACGATCGCCTGGGCTATCTGGGCCTGGTGTCCGTGGCCACGGACCGCGAAACCGCCTTCCAGCGCGCGGAACAGATGAAGGCCTATTTCACCACCGCCGCCCGGCTGGATCCGCAGTTCCGCAACCCAGCGGGCTTCGCCTCGGTGAAGGACAATGTCCGCCTTCTGAAGGCGGGTCCGAATGCCGTGCGCCCGCGCTTGCGCGACGGCAGCCCGCTGCCCTCCAACCCCACAATCGAGCAGTACATCGATGCGGGCCTGATGTTCGTGGGCACGCCCGATGAGGTCTTCGAGCAGATCGGCCGCTTTCATGCCGAGGTCGGCGGGTTTGGGAACCTGCTGATGATGGGCCAGGCCGGCACGCTGGGCCATGCCGAGACGGTGGAGAACCTGACCCTGTTCGCGCAGGAGGTCATGCCCCGCCTGGCCGAAATGTCGGTGGATACGCCCGATGTCCGCTATGAGGCCTTCGCGTGACCTCGGACACGCCTCTCGCGGACGGCATGGACGCCTATGTGGCGGCCTTCCGCGCGGGGCAGGCGGCGGGGGGGACGCTGGCCGGTGCCCGGTTGGCCGCCGACATGAACGCTGCGGCATTCAGCCGGCCCTGGCCGGCCGGCCTGCGGCGGCATGTCAGCTTCATCGTGGCGCGCGGGCGCGAAATCGCGGTAGCGATCCTTGACCCCGGCGGTGAGGGCCCGAGGCCCGGCATCTGCTATTTCCACGGCGGGGGCTTTGCTTTCGGCAGCATCGAAAGCTTCGATGGGGTGGCGCAAGGGCTGGCGGAGGAGACAGGGGCCGTCGTCGTCAGCGTGCAGTACCGGCGCCTGCCGGAGAATTCCTACCGGGCGGCACAGGAGGATTGCTTCGCCGCCTATGAGTGGTTCGTCGCGCACGCCGCCCAGCTGGGCGTCGACGGGCGGCGCATTGCCGTCGCCGGTGACAGTGTCGGCGCCCTGCTGGCCACCATGACGGCCGTCATGGCGCGCGATGCCGGTGGGCCTGTTCAACCCGTCTGCCAGTTGCTGATGTACGGCGCTTATGCCCTGACACCGGGGCGGCCGTCCTACGGGTGGGGGCGCGATCCGCTTCTCAGTGTGCAGCGGGTGGAGGATTTCGTGCGGCTCTACCGTCTGTCGCAGGAGGCCGAGCCGTTTCATGCGCCGCCCCTATCGGTTCCGGATTTGAGCCGTCTGCCGCCGGCGGTGCTGATCGCCGCCGAGTACGACCCGCTGCGCGGGGAGGGGGCCGAGTATGCAGACCGCCTGGCGGCCGCCGGTGTCGAGGTGCGGGTTCTGACGGCCCGCCACATGATTCATGGATTTTTGCGCGCGTTGGGCATGTCGCCGGCCGCGGCGCGCGAAATGGCCGCCGCGGCTCAGGCGGTGCGGCCCTACCTTTGGCCGGCTGACAGGGAGCAGACGCCATGAGCTCATCATGGGATACCGACGCGGCGCAGCGGGGCCGCGACCTGCGCGAACAGATATTCGGCGCTGAGGGGATGAAAAGCCTGGTCGAGGCGGATGATTTCACCCTGCCCCTGCAGGATATGGTCACCCGCACCTGCTTTGGCGAGGTGTGGAGCCGCCCCGGTCTGCCGCTGAAAATCCGCAGCATGCTGACCATCGCCATCCTGGTGGGGCAGAGCCGGCCGGCCCAGCTGCGCAACCACGTGAAGGGCGCCATCGCCAACGGCGTCACCAAGGAGGAAATCCGCGAGATCCTCCTGCACGCCACGCTCTATGCAGGTCTGCCTGCCGGGGCGGACAGCTGGCGCGAGGCGGCGGCCGCGTTGAGGGAAATCAATGCCTACTGACGTCACCGCGGCGGATGCCGCCACCATCGCCCTGGCCCTGCGCAAGGGCCTGCGCAGCCTGGCCAAGGCCGTCGTCGTCATCACCTGCCGCCACGGCGGCCAACGCTACGCCATGACGGCGACAGCGGTCAGCGAGCTCAGCATGGACCCGCCTTCCATGCTGATCTGCGTCAACAAGTCCGCCAGCCTGTTCGCGCCGCTGTCCCAGGGTGCCGACTTCTGCATCAATATCCTGACGGCACGGCAGGCGGAGATCTCCGCCCTATGCGCCGGCAAGGAGAAGGGGGAGGCACGCTTCTCCGTGGGGGATTGGCGGCAGTCCCCGCTGGGCCACGCCTATCTGGCGGATGCCCAGGCCAGCATCTTCTGTCGCAGCGTGGCGAACACGATGTTCGGGACCCACGGCCTGTTCATTGGTGAGGTGCAGGAGGTGATTGACCTCGCCCCCATCGACCCGCTGGTCTACATGGACGGCCGCTATGGCTGCTTCGCGGCGGGCTTGGGGACAGCCGACCGGCGATAGGCGAGGCGGTGGCCTAGAAGGCGCGCCGCCCTGCATCGGAACAGCGGTCGGTGGGAAATCGCTGCCTCGAGCCAAGAACATCCATGGCAGCAGGACGACCAGCCAGTCCTGGGCTATGCGCTGGACCCAGGTGCCGACGTTGGAGACGAAGGCGGCGCCGAACCATTTCCGCCATGGAAGCGGCCGAAATGCCGTGCCGAAAACAACGCGATCAGGAAGGCGCCCGCCCCCAAGGCGAGGACGTCCGTCGTATCCTTCAACCCGAAATCACCCACGCGACAGACCAGCACATAGGCGACGGCCAGGTTGAAGAACCCCCAGAGCACGTTGACGGTCGACGAAGAGAGCCCCTGACCGGACGGCTTGGCGAACGGGCTCTGAAACGGCCTGCCCATCATGCCGCTGACGGCGTGGGGGATCGCGTTCGCCAGGAAGGCGCCGCCGAAGAAATAGGACGCGAGCGCAAGCCACGGCATTTCAAGAGCTCCTTGCCGGCAGGAGATCGATGATCTCCCGGCTGGTGCCGGTCTCGCCGAGCCGCGGGAAGATGTTCTTGATGCTGTACTCGTGCGCCTCGGGACGTATGTCGGTCATGGCGTCGAGCGCGAGGGTGACGTTGAAGCCCGCCTCGTAGGCTTGACGCGCCGTCGCCTCGACGCCGGTTCCGGTCGCCACGCCCGCGACCACCACCTGGGTGACGCCCCGCGCTTTCAATTGAGCTTCGAGATCGGTGGTCGCGAAGGCGCCCCAGCTCCGCTTCGTCGCGACGATGTCGGCCGCTTGCTGGTTCAGCTCCGGGATGAGATCAGTCCATCCGTCCGGACGGGTTCCTGTTTGACGCGGCTGCTCCGTTCGGCCCGGCGCCCCGCCGGCGACGTTGACGAGCACGACTGGCAGGCCGCGCTCACGGAAAGCGTCAGCCAGCGCACGCGCCCGTTCGATGACGCCATCGATGGGATGGATGAGAGGGAGGCCGACAATGCCCTTCTGAAGATCGACGATGATCAGGGCGGTGTTCGGGTCGAGTGTCGTCAGCGCCATGGAGATATCCTCTTGAAGGTCCCGATGCAGTTGGCAGCTGTCGGCCGCAGAACTCTTTCAGTCGTCGACGAGCCGCTTCAGTAGTTCGACAGCCCTCGCGACCTCGTCCTGCTCCTGCGGGGAAAGCCGCGCCTGGAGCGTGCGCGTCAGCCAATCCTGGCGCGCGGCGCGGCCCTCTTCGACCGACTTCCGAAAGGCCTCCGTGAGCGAGAAAAGGGTCTGCCTTCCGTCCGCCGGGTCCGGCGCTCCGCTTACGCGGCCAGCGGCTTCCAGCGCGCCCAGCACCGGCGCCATCGATTGCGGCCGCATCCCTTCGGCGCGGGCAAGGCTTGACGCCGTGGCGGGGCCGTCCTTCTCCAGCCGAAGCAGAACCGACACCTGAGAGGGCGTGAGGTCCCCGACATGCGCTTGATCGCGCAAGCGCCGCTTCAGCTTTCCCATCAGGGCGCGGAGGTCTTGCGCCAGGACCGATGTACGCATAGGCCCCGGATCATTCGGCGTGGCATTCATGCTGTGTTATCTATCAGATAGGCAGGTAAACTGTAAAGATAATCTGTTCAGATAATCTGCATAGATGAGTTCGCTGTGCGCCCTGCTCCTGCTTATCGTCTGGAAAAGCGCTCTCCATCAGGCCGTCCCCCAATCCGGCCGCAGTTCACCGCTGGTCTCGCCTGACGGAGCTTCTGCCCTGGAATTAGGAGGCGCGTTCGGCCAAACTGGCGGCATGAGCAATCCGCACGACACACCGGGCATGGACGCCGGGTTGGAGGCCTTGGATACATTCCTCGCCTCCGACGATGCGCCGCCCGAGGCCATGATGCTGTCCGACCTCGACGGCTTCCTCACGGGAATCGCCATCGGGCCCGAGTTGATCATGCCCAGCGAGTGGATGCCGGTGGTCTGGGGTGGCGGCGAGCCCATCTTCGCCGATTCCACCCAGGCCCAGGCCATCCTGGGCACCATCATGAAGCGCTACAACGAAATCCTGGTCCAGGTTGAGGACGGCCTGATCGACCCTATCTTCTGGACCATGGCCGACGGCACGCTCATCGCCGCCGACTGGGCGGAGGGCTTCCTGCTGGCCATCGGCATTCGCCCCCGCGCGTGGGAGCCTCTGTTAAAGTCCAAGCGGCATGCCCATTTGCTGCTGCCCATCTTGGGCTTGTGCGGCGATGAGACGGGACAATCCGCGCTCGGTCTTGATGCCGAGGGCGAGGAGGAACTTGCCAGCCAAGCGCCCGACCTCATCCCCGCCTGCGTCGAAGAGATCGCCCGCTTCTGGCGCGCCCGCAACGGCCGCCAGCCAGCCCCTTTCCAAGCCGCCGCCCGAACATCACCCAAGGTCGGCAGGAACGACCCTTGCCCCTGCGGTTCCGGCCGCAAGTTCAAGAAATGCTGCGGGAATGGCCTGGGATAAGCCTGCGGTGTTCGTCGGCACGGCTACGGACTGGAACTGTCCGCAGGGGAAACGAACCTGGTGATCGAGAAGTCAGGTTCCCAGTGAGCCTGGAGCCCCTGTTCATCCACACAACATGATTCATTCGTCAGCAGCGAGGGGGCGGTTCAGCGGCTAAGACGTCGGAGTGCGTTTCAGCCAACTTCGCCCATACCTTCGCCTCGCTGATTGTTTACGGCCCCTAATGTCCGCCGCGCTGGTGCCCAACGCCGAATGGGTGGCGCGGGTGGGGGATGGCCCTACGCCACCCCCTCAACAACCGACTGGACGAGGATCCGGGCGGTCCGTGGCTGGTGGGGTCGGGGTCGCCACCCAGTACCTGCCGCTGATGTTCTGAAACCCGCCGCCACACAGCCAAGTGCGCCCGCCTGCCCTCACATCCGTGCAGATGGCCGAGCTCCTCGCCGACGAGACGGTGGCGTGGGGCCACACCCTGGCCCGGGCCTGTGGCGTGCCCGATATGGTCGCCTCTACGTTGCCTTTGAGGGAAGGGTGGCGGCATCGGCAGGACGTGCGCGCCCTATCCAGCGCTTCCCTTTTGGCGTCCGGTCACAACCGGGGGAGGGCGCCTGACCCAATAGAATGGCGGTTTGAGATGGCGCCAACAGTACGCACTCAGTAGCATTTATAAAATCACCCCATGGTTTATTGTATCAATGGCGAACACGTTAATGAATTAGAACATCAGATCATATTGTTGACGGCTGTCTGCAATAAATATCTGACGATTGAAAATAAAATGCCAGCCGAGACGCGATCATAGTCATTTCTAGGGATTCTCACATGGAAAGATTAAACGATCATATTTTGCCTGTGCTGCGAACCATGCCTGACGGACCGTTTCGTGGACCGCTGCTGAGGGCTTTCGCCAGCCACGCGCCGGAGTTCGCCGCCATCGAGAATGGCTTCCGCGACCTGACCTCGCGGCGGCATGACGGCGAAACCCTGCGTCGGTTCTTCGCCAGCTGGGGCCAGACCAACAACAGCGCCATGACCGTGGCCGGCATCAGCAACCGCCTGACCTTGAAGCTGCACCGCGGCGAACCGGTGCTGGACCCGCAATCCCTGCTGCAGGCTCTGGTTTCCCTGCATCGCATCATCGACGAAGACTTGGCGGTGACGCACAAGATCCTGCATTCGAAGATGTTCCACATCATGGCGTCCGACATCGTCGGCGATGACGCTTGGCTGCAAACCCGCTACATCGACCGGAACGCCGCCGATTTCAAGACGTGGAAGGACCACATGTCCTTGCGCGAACCCGACATCGCGCTGGGCCTGCTGACCACGTTGGTGCACGAGATCTACACGCATGGTGAGGTCGAGTTCATCCTGCCTCTGTTCAAGCAATGGCTGGTTGAACACTTCCATTACACGGCAGAAGACACCGCCCGCCCGTTGCGTTGGATCACCGTGCATTGCGGTGGTACCGAGAAGAACCATTTCTTCCATGCGGTCAACACCCTGACCCACTATGCGCGGGCGGTCGAGGTCGATTGGGACGCCTATGATCTGCACGGGATCGCGGGCCAGTACCTGAAAAGGAAGGCGGACGTCCTTCGGGCTCTGTTCCCCGGCCATGAATGACGGCCGGCGCCCAATCCTGGTCGAGACGAGTGGCGCCGTTGGGGTGAAGGCGCCGCTCCCCATGGTCGGCGGATTGCGCCATGGAGAGGTATGCTCCGACCGCGTGGTCGCGCTTCCGGGGGTGTACCGGGACCAGATGCGCACGCTGGCCGGCCTGCTCGACGTGGCCTTGCGGGCCGTGGTGCGGCGGTATTTCCTCGATGCCCGCATCCGGGCCATCTATTCCCTACCGCCGGATTTGGAAAACATCCTGCGCCTGGCCGCGCCCACACCCTATCGCGTGGGCTGGTATCGGCCCGACTTCATCCTGGACCGGGACGGAACGGCGCGCATTTGTGAAATCGGCGCGCGCTATCCGCTGAATGGCTGGATGGTCAGCCGCGCCTGGTCGCGGGGACAGGCGGATTTTTGGGACGATCTGTGCGCACCCTATGAACCGGGAAACACCGTGGCGCTGGTGCATGCCCAGGAGCCCAGTGGCGAGATCGATTGCCTGTCAGATCATCTGGGTCAGGCCGGCGTCGGCTTCGTCGCCGTCCGGCCAGCGGACGTGAGCGTGCATGCGGGGGCGCTGTATGCCCAGGGACGCAGGCTGGATCATCTGATCCTGCAACTGGACCGGAACGAGTTGCCGATGCTGGCGCCCGTCGTCCTGGCCCATCTTATCGCCCGTGGCCCCTACTTCAACGACGTGCGCACCGTGATCCTGGTGCATGACAAGCGCGTGCTGACGGTCTTGTCCGACGCGGAAATCATGCGCGACGCGATGCCGGCGGATCTCTATGGACGGTTGCGCCCCCACCTGATCGCCTCGGTTTGCGCCCGCTCGCCAGCTGAAGCCGAACGGTTGCTGCGCCAAGACGGGGATTGGATCGCCAAACCAAGCAGCGGCGGGCGCGGTATCGGCGCGTTGGTGCGCTCCGCCTGCGGCGAGGCGGATTGGGCTGACCGGGTGAGGCGCGATTGGCCCCACCTCATGTTCCAGCCCTATCTGGAACAACTCGACTTCAATGATCCGGATTTCGCCCATCCCATCCATATGGTGGGCATGCTGCTGTGCCGCGACGCCGTTTGCTACGGCAACGGCATGTTCCGCGGCTCGAACGACGCGGTGATCAACCTGCATCAGCAGCGCGGCAAGCTCTATCGGTGCGAGGCGGTGCCATGAGCCTTTCGGTCGTCATTCCGCTGTACAACAAGGAAGATTACATCGAAGAGGCCCTGGCCTCCCTGGCGCGCCAAACGCATTTGCCCCACGAAGTGATCGTGGTGGACGACGCCTCGACCGACGATGGCGCCGCGCGGGCGGAAAGCGGCCTGCGTCGCCTGGCCCAGCGGGGCGTCGCACGCACCGAATTGCTGCGCCTGCCTGTCAACGGCGGCCCCAGCGCCGCGCGCAATCGCGGCCTGGAGCGCGCGGCCGGCACGGTGCTGGCGTTCCTGGACGCTGATGACCGTTGGCGCGATGACTGTTGCAGCGAAATCCTGCGCTGCATGCAAAGCCACGCCCTGGAACTGCTGGTGCTGGGGTTCGATGCCCCCTCCCACAGTGATTATTTCCCGGACATGGACGCCTTGCGGGACGAGGTCGTACCGCTGGAAGGGGCGTTGCATCGGCTGCCCCGCGTGACCGCCAGCGCCAGCCATCTGGACTTTTTCATGGGGCGGGCCAGCAACGTGGCCGTGCGGCGTGGCGCCATCGGCGAAGAGCGCTTCGCGGAAGGCCGGCATGTCAACGAGAACATCGACTTCTGGTACCGGGTCGCCAAGAGCATCGTCAAAGGCGGTGGCGCCACGGTGCCGGTGGGGCTGCTGGCTGAACCGGTGATCCGTTACCGGATCCTGCCGGACAGCCTGTCCCACCGGCGGTGCCAAGATTGGCGCCAGTTGCAAATCCCGCCCAGCCTGGAGCGCTTCCGCCACAGCGATGACGCCGACGACCGCCGGCTGTGCCGCACGCTGGGGCGCCGTTGGCTGACCTTCGCCATGGAAAGCCTGCCGGACCAGGCGCAGCGCGACGCGTTCTGCGGCGCCCATGGTGCTCTGCTGACGCACTTCGATATCGACCTGCCCTTGCTATGGAGGGCGGCATGAGCCCGGATTCCGGCTGGATCGGGTCGGTAAGCGGCGATAGTCACGCCGTGGACGACATGATGGCGCGTGCCTTCGAGAGGGCACGCCGTCATCCCTTCTGGCGCCACCTCTACCGGGACGGCGGACATTGGCGTGACGCGCCCGTATGCCAGAAAGGCGACTTGCTGGCGGCGCTGGACGGCTTTTCCCCCGCCGGCGAGGACCGGGGGATCTACCTTGTGCGCTCCGGCGGCAGCGCCGGTGGAGGCCCCCTGATCTTCCCCGTCGATATCGCGGAAAACCACGCCCAGCGGCAGGCGCTGGCCGGGCACTTGCTGGCCCGGGGCGTGTTCGCGCCCCGTTCGGTGGTGCTGAACCTCTTCGCCTACACCGGCCTCTATCGTACGGCGGCCATCGTGGATGACCTGCTGGAGCGGTGCTACGCCACCACCTTGCCCATGAGCGCGCAGTCCCCGTACAGCGACATGCGGGCGGCGGCGGAGCTGTTCCAGCCGACCCATCTGGCGAGTACGCCGTCCGTCCTGACCTTGTTCGCCAACTGGTGCGAGGAGTCCGGCCAGCCTTTGCCCCAAATTCCGCAACTGCTGTATGCGGGCGAGCTTATGCGTGACAGCGTGCGCGAGCGTCTGTGCCGCACTTTTGACATCCGCCAGATCTGGTCCCTGTACGGTGCGGCGGAAACCGGCATCTGGGCGGTCTGCGACGCCACCGCCACACCCGGGCTGTTCAGCATCCTGCCGCGCATCGTGGTGGAGATTGCCTCACCGGATGCGGACGGGTTCGGCGAGATCGTAGTGACCAATACCTGGCGTGAGCGGTTTCCCCTGTTCCGCTACAGCCAGGGCGATGTCGGCCGCATCGTGGTCCGTGACGGTGAGCGCATGCTGGAGGTTCGGGGCCGGCGGCCGCGCACCTTCCGATTTTATGAAATTACCCATGACGATAGCGGTTTCGCCGCCGTGGCCGAGGGCTGTGCCGCCTGGCAGGTGGTTCTGGATCTGGGCGGCGGCGGCTGCGACCGGCTGGGCCTTCATGTCGTTTGCGACGACCTGGCGATCCTGCCCGTCGTCGCCGAGCGCCTGCGCCGGCACATGAAACAGGATGAGGGCGGCGACACGACCTACGTGCGTGCGGTCACCTTTGCCGATCTTCATATCGACCCCACGACCGCCAAGACGGCGACGCTTGTCGACCGGCGCCGCTGAACCTCCAGGGGACAACTCCATGGAAAAGCTGGGCAATCTTCTCGTGTACGAATGGAACTCGTGGCGCGGCTATCTCATCAGCCATCTGGCGGGTGCGCACTGCGCGGCGCAATGGGATGACGACTGGACAGTGCTGGAAGCGGCCTGCGGCCCCGGCATCGACACGGTGCTGTTCCACCACTGCCTGTCGCACGCCGCCCTGTTCCCGCGCCAACGCCCCGCTTTTGAGCGGGAGCTGGCGCGGCGGGGCATCCGGGTGCTCAACGCCGGCCTGGCGGACATGCGCAAGCGCACGCTGCACGGCATGCTGGACCGCGCCGGCCTCAGAAGCGCGCGCGCGGCCCGCCAGGGGCCGGACGACCAGTTCCTGTTCATCAAGACGGACCTGAACTATGGCGGCAAGGCGGAGAGGGCGCTGCCCGCCGAGTTACAGCCGCTGTTTTCCGCCGCGGCCGACTGCCCCATCCGCGGCTGGGACGATTATCGCCTGATGCGCCGCGATGAAGTGGAGCCCGGCTGGTGGGACAACCCGGATCTGGTCATCGAGAATTTCATCGCCCATGACGACACCTTGTACCGCGTCTACGGCTGCGGCGACGCGCTGGTGTGCATCCGGGCGCACAGCCCGGACCTGATCAAGAAAGAGGATGAGCGGCCGGAAGACACATGGGTTTACATCGATCGCCGGCAATTGACCCCGGCGATCGGCGACCACGGCGGCTTTCCCCGGGATTTGTGGCGGCAACTCGCCGGCTTCGTCGCCCAATATCCTTTCGACTATTTCTGCCTGGACGTCATCCATGACGGCATCCGGCACACCATCATCGACCTGAACCTAACGCCCTTTTACGCCCCGCACCCGCCCAAGGCGGGGTGGTTCGCGTTCCTGCGACGCGGCCTGCGGGAGCTGACCGCCGGCCGCCCCACCCTGATGGAGGTCGCCCGATGAAGACCGTGTCCGTCCTGATCGCCGCCTTTCGAGCGCGCGCCTGGCTGGGCGACTGCCTCGACGCCGTGTTCGCGCAAGCGCTGCCCCCCGGCTGGCGCCTGCAGGTGCTGCTGGGCGTGGATGGCTGCGACGACACGCTGGACTATGTCAGGACGGCGCCGTACCCGGCCCTGCAGGTCGTGCACCTGCCGCGTAATCGTGGCACCTACGTCACCTTCAACACCCTGATGCCCTACGCCGAGGGCGACCTCATCGCCCGTTTCGACGCTGACGACGTGATGCTGGCCGACTATCTGGCGGAGCATATCGAGGTGCTGGAGGGCGGCGTGGACCTCAGCATGTCGTGGAGCGTGTACACGGACGAGACACTGCGGCCGACCGCCATCGTGCCCGCCCTGCCGGACTACCGTCCCCAGAACGGGCAACGGCGCAAGGGGACGGACGGCCAGTTCGTCGCCAGGCGGCAGATCTGGGACAGCCTCGGCGCCTTCCGTGCCTGGCCCTGCGGCGGCGATACCGAGTTTGTGATCCGGGCGCAGGCCGCCGGCTTCCGCATGACGGTCCTGGAGAAGTTCCTCTACCTGCGCCGCACCCACGGCGCCTCGCTCACCACCCATGCCGCGACGAATTACGAGTCCGACATGCGCATGCGCCTGCAGGCGCTGACCATTCAGTACCGCGACGATTATGCCGCCGGCATCCGGCCGGTGGCCGTCGAGGCGGAGGTCGAACCGACCGCCCTCCTGCTTCGGTGTGCCGATTTGGGCCTGCGCGTAGCGTCCTGATCTCTCCGCTCCCGGAACCTGCGCAAAGCAGATGATATTCGCGAATGAGCTACGCCTTTGGAATAGTTTTGTCGCTGGAGTTGTAATATGCGGTTATACTTACGCCCGTTCCGTAGAGGGTGTGACCGCAGGCCCCTTCGGAAAGTTGATGTAACCAGAAGGGGAGCTGTCTTTTACGACAGCGAGGGGCTGCCCGTGAAGGTGAGGCGCTTTCAATTCGGCGACTGGCAAGTGGATGCGCAAGCCTGCGTGCTGTGGCGCGAGGATGAGGGGACGCAAGTCCAGGTCGAGCCCCGCGCCTTGGATGTCCTGGTGGCCTTATGCCTGAATGCCGGCAAAATACTGAGCGCGGAAGACTTGCTGCACCTGTGCTGGGACGGTGTCGCCGTCGGTGAGAACCAGGCGCAAAAGGCCGTTGCCCAACTGCGGCGGGCCCTGGGCGACAGCGTCAACGCCCCCCGCTATATCGAAAACCTGCGCAAGCGCGGCTATCGCACCATTGCCCCGGTCATTTTCGCGCCGCACCGCGAGTCCGATACGCTGGCGGAAACCTGGGCCCGGGAATCCCCCTATGTCGGCCTGGCGCCCTTCGGTGCGGGCCACGCCTCGGTGTTTTTCGGACGCGACGTGGCCGTCGTGCGGCTGCGCGACGTGCTCGCCAGCCAGTTGCCAGGGGGTAGGGTCTTCGTGCTCATCCTGGGGGCCAGCGGCAGCGGCAAGACATCCCTGGTCCAGGCCGGCTTGCTGCCGGCCCTGATGCGCGCCGGGGCGACACCCCACGTCATGGATGCCACGGTCCTGGATCTGGGCGCCATCGGCGCGATGCCGCTGCTGACCGCATTGGGCAGCGCCTTGCTGGACCTGGATGAAGATGGGGAGCCGCTGTTCGCGGGCCGCAGCGCCGAGCAACTGGGCCAGAGCCTGGTTGAGGACGGGCAGGGCGCCAATGATGGGACCGCGCCCGCCGATGGCCGTTTCGTTCTATTTGTTGATCGGCTGGAGGCCTTGTTCAGCAGCGCCTTCGCCAGCGGCTTGCAGCGGCAGCAGTTCCTGGCCGCGCTTGACCGGCTGGCCCGGGGCGGCCAGGTCATGGTCATCGCCGCGTGCCGCAACGACTTCTATCCCGACGTGGTGGGCGAACCGCTGCTGATGGAGGCCAAGGCGGCGGGCGGACATTTCGACCTGATGCCGCCCAGCCGGGCGGAAATCGGCCAGATGATCCGTCTGCCGGCGGAAATCGCCGGCCTCAGCTTCGGCGGAGACACGGACGGCCGTGAGCGTCTGGATGACCTGCTGTGCGAGGCAGCGGCCCACAGCCCCGATGCCCTGCCGCTGCTGCAATACACCCTGCAGCAACTCTACCTGTTGCGCAGCCCGACGCGCGAGCTGACCCTGGCGGCGTATCGCGACTTGGGCGGCATCGAGGGGGCCATCGGCCGGCGGGCGGAAACGACGCTGGAGGGCCTGTCGGCCGGCGCCCAGGCGGCGTTGCCCCGCATCTTCTCCCTCATCGTCGCTCTCAGCGCCATTGACGATGCCGTGCGCGGCGTGCTCGCCCGCTGGTCAGACCTGAGGTCCGATGACGAGCGCGCCCTGGTGCAGGCCCTGGTGGACGAGCGCTTGTTCGTCAGCCGGGTGTCGGGCGGTGAGGCCGTCTTCGGCGTCGCCCATGAGGCGCTGCTGCGGCAGTGGCCCCGCGCCGTGTCATGGATTGCTGAGCACCGTCAGGCCCTGCGCGTCCGCAGCCAACTGGAAGGGCTGGCCCGGCAATGGGCGGCGGAAGGCCGGCGGTCCGACCGCCTGTTGCGGCGGGGAAAGCCGTTGGAGGAGGCGCGCGACCTGCTGAGCGAGGGCATCGTGCCTGTGGGCCCCGACGTGAACGCCCTGGTCACCGCCTCCGCCCGCCACGTCAAGCGGGCCGAGCGTCTGCGCCTGGGCGCCCTGGCCGCCTTCGCCGCCATCGCCCTGGTCGCTGCCTTCCTGGGCCTGCGCGCCGGCCGGGCGGAAAAGGTGGCGGCCCTGCGCCTGCAGGAGGCGGAGGATCTGGCCGACTACATGCTGGACGAACTGGCCGACAAGCTGCGGCCGCTGGGCCGGCTGGACCTGCTGGATGGCGTGGCGCAGAAGGCGCTGGGCTATCTCACCACCGACGACCCCGGCCGCATCCCCAGCGCCGCCCGCCTGCGTCAGGCCAAGGCGCTGCAAACCTTGGCGGACGTGGACCGCTCCCGCGGCAACGTCGACGCAGCGCTGAAGGCCTTGGGCCAAGCGGAGAGCTTGCTGCAAGCCAATTTGAAAGAGGGCGATGTTGATCCTGAAACGTTGAAGATCTCGGGAACGGTTGCTTTTTGGTTTGGGCAGATCGCCATTGATCAGGGGCGATTAGATGAGGGATTGCGCCGCTACACTCAGTATCGAGATTTCGCGCAGCGCCGTATGCAGCTTCAGCCAAATGAGCCGGACGCCTGGATTGAACTTTCCTATGCATTGAGCAGCTTAGGCGGCATACAGCTGCGGAAAGGGGATGGAAGCGCGGCCACGGCCAACCTTAACGCATCCATTTCTTTGAAACGGCGAGCGCTGACGATCCATCCGGAAAATACCGCGCTGCAAGCGGAATTGGCGAACAGCCTATCTTGGCTTGCCCTTACGGAGGCCGAGCAGGGGCAATTGGAAACAGCGATCAATCTTTATGATCAGCAACGCGAAGTGCTGGATAATGTGAAGCGCCAAGATCCAGATGCAGCGCTTTGGTCATTCCGTCTCGCAGCCGCCAATCGGCTAAAAAGTTCGGTGCTGCTGGCTTTGGGTAAGACTAAATCCGCCCTTATCAGCCTAGGACAAGCGGAAAAACAAATTAATGATAGCTTGAACAAAGAGCCAGAGAATAGGCGTTGGCAAGCCACCCGGATAGAAATAGGCCTCTTAAAGGCGCGGGCGGACTTGATGTTGGGAAAAGTCCAGAGTGTCTTGCCGGACATCCTCGATATTGAAGTAGTAATTGATCAGATGCTCCGTGCCAATCCTGCGGACGATTGGGAGCAACGCCATAAGGCTCAATCGTTATTGCTGCATGGCATTGCCTTGACAGAACTGAATGATTTAGATGCCGCTAAGCAGAAAATCGATGAAGCGGCGAGAATTGCCCAAAAAGTGGCGGATCGGGATGGGCAGGATAGGCTGCGGGCTATCCTTCTCGCCAATATCCTGCTAGCTGCAGCCGAAATCGATTTGAAACAAGGCGCTGGGGCGGGTGCGAAACAAACCTGCCAAGGTGCTATAGATGCTCTGCGGTCTATAGTTCCATCAAGCAGTGACTTCAGGGTTCTTGATCCCTGGGTCCGTGCCAACCGATGTGGCGGGGACCAAGGGGTAGCCAATGCCTCGGCGCAGATTCTAGATAGTATAGGTTATCGAGATATCGAGTATTTGCAAAATCTAAGGAAGTAAGGAGTAGAACATATGACGCCGCACGACTGCCCTTCTGGTGTGATAGATATTTCTGTTTGCATTGAATGGAATGCCAGAAAATTGAAATATGTCTGGTATTACAATGGAATGTCGGCAAAAAATTTCTCTATTAGAGTGCCTGCTAGTGTTGGTCGCATCAGATTTGTGTTTGATAAGGTAACAGAAGGTAATTTTAAATTTACCAAACCCGGGATTGTGGGATTGCCAAAAAGTAATCCTTTCCCTGACGCGACTGCGATTTCACCCGATATTGAGGATGGAATCATCACATTTTATAATACGCAGCAGAACTGCGGGTATGTGAAGGTCGCCGCAATTACCCTTAACGCGGAGCTAATTGCTTCGAATGGGGAGGTGAGGCTCTCGTCAGATCCAGAAATGACCAATACAGGTGGTGAAGCTGTCCCCCCTTCTTGCGGTCATTGATTAGGCGACAGTCAGTACGGCCTGGGCTTGCCATAGCCCAGGCCGCCTTCTTTCCAAAGACAGTCGCCCGCCAAATAAATTTCCAAATCAAATCAATATTTTATCATCGGCAAGATAACAGAAGGAAGAATTCTTCCGCCTGCTGGCAAGGTGGTTGGGCCGTTGGCGCGGGGGGCGTCACGGCGACGACAACCCGCCCATGAGCCAGCACATCATGAACCGCTATACCGCCCGAGAGCGCCAAGTCCTGGACCTGACCGGACAAGGCCTGACCAGTTCTGAGATCGCCGCCACGCTGGGTGCCTCGGAACTGACCATCCGCAAGCACCGTTCCAACATCATGCGCAAGGCGGGGCTGACCTCGACCGCGCAACTGATCGCCTACGCCCGGGGTGTCACGGCGCCGCAACTACCGCCGCCACCGTTGGCTTGGGATGTCCTGGGGCCGCGCGAGGCGGAGGTGGTGCGCTACGTCGCGGCCGGCCTCACCAGCAAGGAAATCGCCCGCCTTATTGATATCAGCCCACGCACTGTCCAGAAGCACCGGGAACGCGCGGGTGAAAAGTTGGGGGTGCATACACTTCAGGAAATCATCATCCGGGCCCAGTCGTCGCCGGACGTCCGGTCCGCCAATCAGCTCGGGCCTTCGCCAGGCGAAGGCGGAAGCACCCCGAACTGTGATTCCGTCTGTCGAGCGTGAGTGAACATCACGAAGGATCGGGCTGCCCGGATCTCCATCTCGGCGGGGGAAGGTCCGGAACCGCAGCCAACCCCAGCCGATGACGCCGCCAGGCTTTCATGCCGGGTGGCGTAAAGGCCGGGGCAGGGTCAGCGCGTCCACTCCCGTGGCGCGCACGGCCCAGCGCCGGTGCCAGCGCAGATCGGTCAGCGACAGCGGCGCGATGTCCAGCCGCCAGAAGGCTCGCGGCGGCGCCTCCAGCACGACGGCCACCGCCATGCGGATCACGGCCGGGTGGGTGACGGCCAGGGTGTGCCCCTCCGCCGTTCCATGCTCCAGCCACCGCGCCACCCGCGCCCGCAGCTGCGCCAGCGACTCAGCCCCATGGGGGCGGGCCTCCGGATCGCTCAGCCAGACCCCTACCGCGTCCGCCTCATGGGCCGATAGGTCGGCCAGGCTGCGGCCCTGCCAGGCGCCCACGTCCAGGTCGGCCAGGGCCGTGTCCTCATGCGCCTCCACACCCAGGGCGCCGGCCAGCGCGTCCGCTGTCTGCCGTGCGCGGGTTTCAGGCGCCGTCCACAGGCGATCGACCTTACGCAGGGCGCGCACCTCCGCCAGCAGGGCGGCTTGGGCCAGGCCGGCTTCCTCTGCCGCTTCGTCTGCGCGTGGGAAGAGGGCGTCACGCTGCGCCCGGGTGGGGGCGTGGGCGAGCAGGGTCAGGCGGCCAATGACATTGGGGGCTGTCATGGAGATAGTCCTTGAATGCGGTGCGGCCCCTCCCTACCATCAACGGATCGCCCGCGCATGGGGGAAGCCGGTGCAAATCCGGCACGGTCGCGCCACTGTAACCGAACGCCCAGGCCTTTCCAGGGCGTGCGGAAGCCAGACCCCCCGTCGCATGACACAGACCGCATACGGGACGCGTAATCCCAGGGAGCGTTTTTTCATGGCCCATGCCACCACTCATTCCGGCACCCCCGCCGTTGCCCTGCCGGTGATCTCCGCCGCTGAACTGCTGCCCTGGGCCGTGTTCGGCGGGCTGCTGCTGGTGCTGATGGTCTATTTCGTGGGGGCGGAACAGGGCGCCACCTCCCTGATCCAGGGCCGTGAGGTGCATGAGTTCGTGCACGACGCCCGCCACCTGCTGGGCTTCCCCTGCCACTGAGGCGGGTGGACCCTCGACATCATGGTTGGAATTTATCTCGCCCGCGGGATGCTCATCGGCATCCTGGCGGGTTTGTTTGCCTTCGGCGTGGCCACGCTGATCGGCGAGCCGCCAGTCGAACGCGCCATCGCCTTTGAAGCATCCCAGGCCACGGGGGGTCATGAGCATCATGACGCGGCCGCCACCATTGACACCGTTGAGGCCGGGCACAGCCATCATCATCATGACGCCCAGGCGGCGGATGAGGGGGAGGAGCTGTTCAGCCGCGGCACGCAGGGTGGCTGGGGCCTGCTGACCGGCTTGCTGGTCTATGGCGCCGCCGTGGGCGGGCTCTTCGCCCTGACCTATGCCTACGCCCAGGGTCGCATGGGCACCCTGGGGCCGCGTGGCCTGGCCGCCGCTCTGGCCCTGTTGGGTTTCCTGGCCGTGGTTCTGGTGCCGGCCTTCAAGTATCCGGCCAATCCCCCGGCGGTGGGCGACCCCGACACCATCCAGCAGCGCACCGCCCTGTTCTTCATCCTGCTGATCCTGTCCGTCGCCGCCATGGCGGCGGCCGTGGTCACGGCCCGCCGGCTGGCCGCCCGCTGGGGCACCTGGAACGCCGGCCTCGCCGGCGGCGCCCTGTTCCTGGCGGTCATGGTCGTGGCGGGATATGCCCTGCCCGAAGTGAACGAGGTGCCGGAGACATTCCCGGCCCAGCTGCTGTGGCGTTTCCGTATCGCCTCCTGGGGCATCCATGCCGCCCTGTGGGCGGCCTTGGGCTTGGGCTACGGCTGGCTATGCGAACGGGCGCAGTCCCGTGATCTTCAGGCCCTGCGCCGGGGTGACCGGCCGGCGCTGTTCTGACGTCGATAATGCCACGCCGGGCAGCCATTCATGACCGGTCGATGACAGCCGCCCGACGCCAACCGTAGAAATGGACGGTCCCGTCGCAGGATCGCTCCATCCCATGTCCATCGCCGTCTTCGCCATCGTCCTGTTCGCGGCCCTGCTGCATGCCACCTGGAACGCCCTGGTGAAGGGGGCGGGGGACAAGCTGATGGCGGCCGTCCTGGTGGCAGGCGGCGCGGCCCTCATCGCCATCGTGACGCTGCCCTTCCTGCCCCTGCCGGCGGCGGCCAGCTGGCCCTATCTGGTGACGTCCAGCGTCCTGCAGATCCTCTATCTGACCCTGGTTGCCCGCGCCTATCACGTCGCGGACATGAGCCAGACCTATCCCCTGATGCGGGGGACGGCGCCGCTGCTGGTGGCGCTGGTCAGCGGGCTGTGGCTGCATGAGGCGCTGTCCCTTCACGCCCTGCTGGGGGTCGGTGTGATCTGCGCCGGCATTCTCAGCATGGCGTGGGTGGGCCGGCGCGGTGGGGCGGGCCTGACGGACGGCGGCACCACCGGCACCCGCCTGGCACTGCTGACCGCCGTGGTTATCGCCGGTTACACCCTGGTTGACGGCCACGGCGTCCGCCTGTCGGGCGCGCCCGCGTCCTATGTGCTGTGGGGTGTGCTGCTCAATGGTCTGCCGCTGGTGGCTTGGGCGTTGCTGGCCCGGCGCCGGATCTTCCTGCAGCATGTCGTCCGCCAGTGGCCGCGGGGCCTGGTGGGCGGCGCCGGCACCCTGATCTCCTACGGCCTGGCCCTGTGGGCCATGACGGTGGCGCCCGTCGCCGTCATCGCCGCCCTGCGCGAAAGCTCCATCTTGTTCGGCACCGCCATCGCCGGCCTGGTGCTGAAGGAGCGGGTGGGTCCTCGCCGCCTGGCTGCTGCCTGCCTCATCGCCGTGGGCGCCATGGTGTTGCGCCTGGCGTGAGGCGGGCGGCGGAATGATCGCGTCAGGCGGCCCGGGCCAGTCCGGCCTCGTCCCAGCCGGTGCCGCGATGCCAGCGCGCGGTGATACGCCCGCGTTCCAGGGCGAACAGGGTCAGCCAGCCGTTGTCGAACAGCGCCCGCACCTGCTCGTGGCGGGCCAGCACCTCGGCGATGGCGTGCTGCGGCGCCTCCACCAGGACCGACAGGCGCAGGGGCGCGTGGACCAGGCGCTCTCCGTCGTGGACGGCTTGCCAGGGCAGGCCGGTGCGCAGCATGCCGCCGTTGCCCTCCACCACGCCGATGCCGGCGGTGACATTGTGGATGAGCTTGTCCCCGCCGCCGAACAGCGTGGGTGCCACGGCCGACCCGTAATATTGCAGGCCGATCCAACTGGCCACCACCACCGGCGCCGTCAGGATCAATTCCAGGGTGGCGAAGTCGCGATCCTCCCGCCAGTCGTAGGAATGGAGGAAGGCCCGGCCCTTCAGGTCGCCGGAGGCGGTCACGGCGCGCGGGGCGGCGACGAAGGCGGCACACCCGGCCAGCCCCCATTCCGGCCGGATCCCCGCCCAGTTGCGGGCGCGGGCCGACAGTGACGCCGCGCTGGCGCCGGGAAGGCGGGCCGCCCGTTCCTGGCGCACCTGGCGCCCCGTCCGGTCCAGCCAGTCGCGGGCGCGGCGGATGTCCGCCTCATGATCTCGGCCGGCGCCATCGGTATAAAGGGTGACGCGATCGGTCACCGTGTCATGCAGGCCGGCCAGGAACAGGGTGTCGGCCGGCAGGTCGATGCCATGGGCGGGCAGGCCCGCCCGCGTCTCCGGATCGTTCAGCAAGCCCGCCAGCAGGCGGGCGGAGACGTCGCCCGGATGACCACCGCAGGCGCCGCAGTGATAGGCGCTGTGGTGCGGATTGTTGTGCAGCGTCGCGCCATGGCCGATCAGCAGCACCAGCCGCGCGTGATCCTGGGTCAGCGACATGGCCTTCAGCACCTGTGCCGCAGTCGCCGCCTTCACATCCACCGACAGGGCGGGCGTAAAGGCCGGCGCCGGGTCGGTCGCCAGCGCCCGGCCCAGCCCCAGGGCGTCGCGCAGCAGCTTCGCGGCGTACAGCGGCCCCGCCGACTCCACGAAGGCGAAGGAGGATACCGCCGCCTGGCGGAACCGTCCCAGCGCGCGGGCGGCGCGGGCGGCGATGCGCCGCCGCCGGTCCTGGGCGGGTGGCAGGGGGATGCTGGAGTGCAGGCGGGGCGGCAACAGGACGGGCAGCCGTGCCTCCCTCAGGTCGGACGCGGCCGGACGGTGGTCCACGGCCAAGCCGAAGAAGCCGGCGAAGCCCAGCGTGCCGATACCGGTGTCCTGGCTTTCCAAGGCCCGGCGGAACGGCTCCGATCGCACGTCGATGCAAAACGCTGCCTGCAATAAGGGCCGGTCCCCGGGGGTGGCCGTATCAGCTCCCCGCAGCACCGTGTCCAGCTCCCGCTGATAGGCCATTTCCGTCGCGTGCTGCAGGATGGTGTCGACCACCAGGTCGGCATTCGGCGTCACCGGCTGCGCGTGGGCAGCCAGCACCTCCGCCCAGGCCGGGGCCACCGCCGGCACATGGGCCAGCAGGGCCTCTTCCCACACCAGGCGGATGGCCAGAAGGTCGGCCAGCGTACCTTCGCCATCGTCCGCCAGCTCGGCCTGCCACTGCAGCCAGCGCGCATGCTGGGCCCAGCCCCCAAGGTCGGTCAGCAGCCGGTGGAAGGCCGTCTCCGCCGCGTCGGCCGTGAGGTCCAGCGCGGCGGCGGCGCGCAGCAGGGCGCGGCCTGGGGTGTCGGGGCAATTGGCGACATGACGGCAGAAACCCGTCAGGCCGGCCAGCTCGGGCGTCAGGTCATGGATTGCCCATTCCCGCCAGGCGGCGAAGGCCGATGATCCCGGGGCCGGCGTCCACAGGGCCTGTCCCCGGTCGAAATGACCCGCCGCCCACAGCCCCAGGCAGCGGCGGATGATTGCGGGCCAGTCGGTGCCGGTGGCGCGCGCCGCCAGATCCGCGATGGTGGGCAACGCCTGCGGCGCGGGCTGGTCCTGATGGGCCAGTGCCGTCAGGGTGGTCCCGTCGGCCGGCTTGCCCGGATGGGGGCAGGCGGCCAGTGCCGCCGCCAGGTCGCTGGCGGTGATCTCCCCCGTGGCGATCATGGCGGCGTAATCCGCGCGGCTGCGGGTCAGGCGGACCCCGGCGACACGGGCCAGCCGGGCGGCGGCCTGCGCCAAATCTTCCCCGGTCTGGCCCAGAAAGGGATTGACGGCCACCGTGGCGTTCAGGGGAAAGGCGGGCGGGATGGCGCGCATCGCCGCCTCGGCCGCCGCGAACAGGGCCTTGGCCGGTGCCGGCGCGATGTCGGGCTGATCGTGGAACATGGTGTCGTCTCCCGTAGTGACGGTCGTCAGGACCGGACGGCGCGGAAGCCGCCGATCAGCCGGTCGAGGGCGGCGTTGAGGTAGAACCCGTTGGCGATATGGACTCGCAGGCCCGCTGCCGCCGGATGGTGGGCCCAGTGGGGAAACAGCGCCTGCGCCACCGCCACCCCGCAGAAGGAGGTGACGGTCAGCCCGATCAGCGCCCATTCCAGCGCCCCCGCCACCGGCGGGGCGGGCAGGGTGCCGCCGGCGGCATGCACCGCCAGGGCCTGCAGCCCGAAGTAGGAGAGGGTGACGGCGGTGGAGGCGGCCAGCGTGCGCTGGGTCAACGCCCGGGGTGCGGCGTCCGCCAGCCCCTGCGCCACCAAATAGGCGACGCCGGACACCAGGATCAGGCCCAGGGCCAGCGCCTGCGGTGACTTCGGCCCGGCCAGCAGGGTGAAGCCGACGGCGGCGAGGCCGTAAAGGGCCAGCGCCAGCCCGAAGGCGCGGATCACCGCTCCGACGCCGGGCGCTGCCACCGGACCCGGGCGCCGGGTGGCCTGCACCGCCCGGATGGCCCCGCCGGAGGACAGGAAGGCGTGCGCCTTATAGAGCGAATGCGCCAGGATGTGCAGCATCGCTACCGGCCACAGGCCCAGCCCGCATTGCAGCAGCATGAAGCCCATCTGTGCCACCGTGGACCAGGCCAGGGCCGTCTTGACCGCGCTTTGTGTCAGCATGACCAGGGCGCCGAACAGGGCAGTGAACCCGCCCAGCATCACCAGTGCCGCCATGGCCCCCGGACTGGCCTGCACCAGCCAGGCCAGGCGGATCAGCAGCAGCCCGCCGCTGTTGATGATGCCGGCATGCAGCAGGGCCGACACAGGCGTCGGCGCCTCCATCACCTCGGTCAGCCAGCCATGCAGGGGGAAGGCGGCCGTCTTCAGCAAGGCGGCCAGGACCAGCAGGCCCGCGGCCCCCTCAGCGGCCGGGGGAAGTGGCGCCATGCGGGCGGCGGCTTCGATTGTCGCGATGTCCATGGTGCCATAGGCCAGCCACAGCAGGCCGGTGGCCAGGATCAGCGCGGCGTCGCCGGCCCCCCAGACCAGGGTGAATTTCGCGGCCGCGCGCCGCGCCGGCGCCCGGTCGGGGAAGAACAGCAGCAGCTGGCGCAGCACCAGGCCGATGGCCGCCAGCGCCGGCACCAGCAGCGCCAGGCTGCCGGCCTGCACCTGCAGCAGCACCAGGCCCAGCACCGTCAACATCAGGGCATGGAACCACCCCTCCCGGGCGGCGCCGTCCATATAGGTGCGGCTGTAGCGGACCACCACCCAGCCGATGAAGGCGACGGTCGGCGCCACCAGGGCAGTGACGACATCCAGGCGCACCAGCGGCCCGTCATACCCCACTCCCTGGCCCACCCCCAGGAACGCGAACCGCGCCGCGCCGGCCAGGCACAGCGCCAAGGCGGCCAGTGCCGCCCCCTCGGCGATCAGGGGAATGGGCCGGGGGCGCCGGCCGGGGCGCAGCAGGGCGATGGCTGCCGCGGCCAGCAGCACGGCCGGGGCAAGGCTCGACAACGGCATCGAACTCTCCAGGGAAACGCGGCCCAGGACTGGAACGCAGGCAGGAGATAGCTCTTGCTCGAATTCCAGAAAATTACATCTTTTAAAGAAGTACGTTCTATTTATTGGAATGGTCTCGGCATGGCTTCACTCAACTTGCACCATTTGCGCCTGTTTCGCGCCGTCGCCGCGGAGGGCACCGTGACCGGGGCCGCCCGCCAGTTGAACCTTTCCCCCTCCGCCCTGTCGACCCAGCTGCGCACGCTGGAGGACAGCCTGGGCCACCCCCTGTTCGAGCGCCGGGGGCGCGGCCTGATCCTGACGGAGGCGGGACGCATCGCGTTGGACCATGCGGTGGCGATCTTCCGTTTGGCGGAGGACCTGTCCGCCACCTTGCGCAATGCCGGGGGCGGACAGCGCGCGTTGCGCGTCGGGGCGCTCGCCACCCTGTCGCGAAACTTCCAGATCGGCTTCCTGCGGCCCCTGCTGGGCAGGCCGGATGTGGAGATCGTGCTGCGTTCCGGTTCCCAGGGCGAACTGCTGCGCGGGTTGGACAGCCTGGCGCTGGACGTGGTGCTGACGAACCTGGCCCCGCCCCGCGATGCCGCCAGCCCCTATCTGATCCATCGCCTGGACGAGCAGGTGGTCAGCCTCATTGGCACACCGGCCCGGCTGCGCCCCACCCAGGGAGACGACTCCGGAAGCGGCGTCCCCCTGGCAACCCTGCTGACCCGCCATCCTCTGATCCTGCCCACCCCGGAAACAGCGCTACGGGCGACGTTCGACGCGCTGGTGGCGCAGCTGGGCATCCCGGTGCGCATCGCCGCCGAGGTGGACGACATGGCCATGATCCGTCTCATGGTGCGTGAGGACGCCGGCTTGGCCGTCATCCCCCCCATCGTGGTGCGGGACGAGTTGAGCAATGGCGAGTTGGTGGAGGCCGGGCGCTTACCCACCGTGGTCGAAAGTTTCCTGGCTGTGACACTGGAGCGCCGCTTCCCCAACCCGCTGCTGGCGGAGTTGTTGGCCAGGGGCTGAGGAAGGTCCGTCAGGCTGGTGGATCGGCGCGATCAAATGACCCACTGGTCCCAAAGTAATCGACCGGTCGCGGTGCTGATCGGCGTCAAAACCGCATGCCGATTTTTGGCCCCGGGCGGGCCACCTGCGGCGACCCTGCGCAACGATTGATGATGCCCCGTGAGCAAGGACACGCTGCTGCGGTTTGTCGCCGAGTGGCCAACCGCTGGTGCCAGGTTGATCAGATTGGGGCCGAGGCCCTAAGCCGCACGCCATCGGCCCGAACCATCGCCCGGCTCATGACCTCAGGACGGGACGCTCTGACCGAAGCGGAAGCCGTCGTCGTCGCGGCCATTGAAAGTGGCATCCACACCATCAGTTCATGTCAGCGAGAATCGAGTCAACGCTTCGCGGAACTCTGAGGTTGTGACTAAAAATGACATGATTACATCACGCATATTGGTGACAAGTTCTGACAAAAGTCTAATTGGGAATTCACAATAGTTGTAAATCCACAAGATTACATTGACAGCCTACCAGGGCCTATATCAGAAGATTATCTCGTTCCTGCCCAATTGGGGGGCGGAGCAGTTATCTGGTGAATCTCCGGGGCGCTGTAAGGGTTGGGATATCAAAGCACGGAATTGTTCGCTCCGGCTTATCTGAGCCGGAGCCGTTCGCTTTTCGTGTCCATGCCCCGCGCAGCGCAAGCCGATGGTTGGGAGCTGGCATTATGACGAAGCGAATGGTCACGCGCGCGGACGGCAATAAGAAGATCCAGCACGCTTTCCTGTTAGGGGCTTCCGCGCTGGCCATCGGTGTCTCGCTGGCGACGGCGCGACCTGCCCGGGCCGATACGATCGTCTCAACCAGCGGCAGCTCCCAGATCAAGGTTTCCATCACCTCGACCCTGGTTTCCATCGCCAGCGGGGTGGTGCGCTCCGGTTCGACGGTGCTGTCCATCTCCGCCCCCGTCGGCACGCTGATCAACAGCGGCACCATCAATGCCGGTTACTCTGGTATCAATAACCAGAGCCTTATGGGCACGTTGATCAACAACGCCACCATTTTGGCCGGCGTGCTGGCGGTATCCAATAACAACACCTCCACGATCACCAATTTCATCAATACTGGAACGCTTTCGTCTTCCAACACGACAAATAATACGGCGGCCGCCATCTATAACGGCGGCAAGATTGGCACGCTGACCAACACCGGGCTTATCCGGGGCGCGGAAAATGTCCTGTTCATCCACACGATCGACGGCGGCCCCGGCTCCATCGGCCTGATCGCCAACAGTGGCACCCTCGCCGGCAATATCTGGAACCGGACGTCCAACAACCTGACCATCGCGGGCGGCAGCGGCAGCGTCGTCGGCACCCTGACCGGTTACACCGTCGGCAACCTCGGCACCATCATCAACAACCTCAGCAACTTGGTGCTGTCGACCGGCAACATCCTGCTGAACGATCGTGTCACCATCACCGGCCACACGCTGAGCAACCTGGGCGCCGCCGTGACGCTCAACACCTTGGTAAGCGTCACTGGCAACTACAATCAGTCGGCCGGCACCCTTGTGCTGCAGGGCAATGGCAAGCTGGCGGTGTCCAACTCCGCCACCGTGGCCGGCACCGTCCTCACCAGCCTGTCGGCCAGTAACAACTACCTGGCCACCGGCAGCGTGACCACCCTGGTCGCGGGCGGGACAGGCTCGAACTACAGCTCCGTCGTCGTGAGCACGACCGGGCTGGCGCCCACCTTGGTCTCCGCCAGCGGCGCCGTCAGCGGCAACAACCTGATCCTGTCCATTGGCAACGACTATGTTGGCGGCACCCTCGCCTCCATCGGCAATACCGGCACCTTGGCGCCTTCGGGCTCGATCTCGGCCGTCTATGTGGGCGGCAGCCTGGGCACCCTGACCAATGCCGCGGCGGGAACCGTTTCTGGATTCTACGGTGTCCGGGTGGCGACCGGTGGCACCCTCGGCCAGGTGGTCAACAGCGGCCTGATCAGTGGTGTGGCCGGCGGCGCCGGCGGCATCTACGCTTCCATTGGCGCCAGCATCGGCACCATCACCAACAGTGCCACGGGCACCATCACGTCGGCCAATTCGTTTGCCGCCATCAACGCCCCCGGCGGTGTCATCGGCACCATCACCAATGCCGGCCTCATCTCGAACAGCAGCACCGGCGTAGGCCTCTGGGACACCGGCACGGTCACCCAGTTCAACAACAGCGGCACGGTTCGGAACCAGTCCACCAACTATGGCGCCGTCTACGTTGGCGCCAGCAGTGCGCAGGCCGTCGGCACGCTCAACACCCTCAGCAACAGCGGCCTGATCCAGAACGCCAGCGCTTCCAGCAGCGGCACCGTAGCCGCCATCTTGGCCGACGGCACCGTCATCTCCGGCAGCACCCTTTCCGGCACGATCGGCACCGTGCTGAACAGCGGCACCATCAGCGCGCGGACCGCCATTCGTGTCGGCGCCTATGGCAGCATCGGCACGGTGGTGAACAGCGGCACCGTGCTGGGCAACATCTTCAACCAATCAACGCGCGACCTGACCCTGGCGGGCGGCAGCGGTACGACGGTTGGCACCTTCACCGGCCTGACCGGGACGGTGGGCGCCATCATCAGCAACGGCAACGTGGTGTTCGGCGCTGGCACGACGCGCAGCAACATCCTGCTGAACGACATCGTTTACACCGGCGGCACGGTCTACAACAACAGCGCCAACATCAGCTTCAGCACTCAGAGCGTCGCCACCATCAGCGGCGCCTTCGCCCAGACCTCGACCTTGGGCACCCTGTCACTGGGCACCGCGCGGTTGTCCATTACGGGCGTGGCCAGCATCGCCGGCACGGTGCTGGGCAGCTTCGACACTGCCGTCAACCATACCCCGGGTGAGGGTATCACCCTGATCACCGCCGACGGCGGCATTTCCCTCGCTTATGGGACCTTGACCGGCGTGGTCCGCGCGTCCGGCACCGGCATCAACGCCGCGTCCAGCATCAGCGGCAACAGCCTGCTGGCGCAGGTGCAGAACTACTATGTCGCGACCACCTACGGCACCATCACCAACACCGGCACTTTGACGTCCACGTCGGCGGTCTATGTGGCGGCCACCGGGACGCTGGGCGCCGTGTCCAATACCGGTGTCATCCAGGGCAACATCGTCAACCTCAGCACCAACGACCTGACCCTGCTGGGCGGCAGCGCCGGCACCTTCGGCACCTTCACCGGCCTCACCGGCACACTGCCGGGCAGCATTTTTAACACGGCTAGCAACGTGACGCTGGCGGGCAGTATCCTGCTGGACGACACCGTCAATGTAGGCGGGACCACGCATACGGTGGTGGCGGACGGGGCCACGGTTCGGCTGAACCATGGCATCAACATCACCGGCAACTACAGCCAGACGGGCGGCACGCTGGCGGAGCTTTCGGCCATCAGCGGCGGTGAACTGATCGTCAGCGGGGCGGCCGTGGTCAGCGGCGTCAACTACACGGTCGTGGGCGCCACCGGTGCCTATCACTATCTGCAGGGTCCGGCGGGGGCCACGCCCATCATCGCGGGCGGGGCGGGCTCCAGCTACACCAGCATCACCTACGACAGCGGCATCACCGGCCTGACCCTGGGCGGCTACACCCAGGGCACCAGCCTGTGGGGCACCGTGCTGAACGACTATGTCGGCGACAGCCTGGCCAGCATCTCCATCGGCAGCGGCACCGTGCTGGCCACGCCGGCCGGGGTGGCGACGCTGATCTACATCGCCGGTTCCGGTGTCCTGGGCACCCTGTCCAACAGCGGGACCATCCAAGGCAACATCGCCAACAACGGGTCGGCCGATCTCAACCTGCGGGGCGGCAGTGCCACCTGGGGCACCTTCGCCGGTGCCGGCGGCACGCTGGGCACGATCACCAGCACGGGCGGCAACGTGGTAGTCTCGGGCGGCCAGGTCTACCTGGCCGACCAAGTCAATGTCGGCAGCGGCCTGCTGTACAACACCGGCGGCACGCTGGGCGTGGCGCCGGGCGTGACGGTCACGGGCAACTACCTGCAGAACAACGCCACCGGCACCCTGGTCCTGGGCCCGAACGCCCCCCTGGTGGTCACTGGGTCTGCCATCATCACCGACGGCTACGTCAAGGTCGGCAGCTTCGACAGCCTGACCAACCATGTGGCGGGAGAGACCGCCACCTTGGTGCAGGCGGGTGCCTCCTCCACCTACACCCTGGTCAGCAGCCAGAGCGTGCCGGTGGTGCAGTCCAACGTGGGTGGCCTGGGCGTCATCGGCACCCAGGTAGGCAACAACCTGCAGGCCGTGGTCGAGAACGACTACTTCGGCACGTCCACCGCGGCGTTCACCCAGGCCGGCACCATCGTGCTGGGCACCAACAGCCAGGCCAGCGCCGCGCTCTATGTGGCGGGGACGGCCACCATCGGCACCCTGACCAACACGGGCGTGCTGAACGGCGAGGCCAACCTCGGCAACGGCATCTTCATGGGGTCGTCGGGCACGCTGGGCGCGTCCATCGGCACGCTGGTCAACACCGGCACCATCGCCGGCCGCGTGGGTGTCGCCAACTACAACGGCGTCATCGGCACCATCGACAACAGCGGCCAGATCCTGGACAGCCTGCCCAACTCGGGCATCTACAACGGCAACACCATCACCCTGGTGAACAACCAGGCGGCCGGCACCATCGCCGGCGCCTTTGGCATCGCCAACAGCAATCTGCTCGGCACCATCCTGAACGCCGGGCTGGTTGCCGGCTCCGTCACCAGCGGGTCGACCACCGCGGTGGGCATCGCCAACTACGGCACGCTCAACACCCTGACCAACAGCGGCCTCATCATGGCCACGGCCGCGCGCATCGCGGACGGCGTGCTGAACTACGGCACCCTGGGCACCCTGACCAACGCCACGGGCGGCACCATCGGTGCCAGCGGCACCATCGTCAGCGGCACCAGCAACATCATCGCTGGCGTGAGCAACGGCGGCACCATCGGCACCCTGACCAACAGCGGCCTGGTCACCGTCACCGGCCGCAACACTGTCACCGGCTTCAACGTGGTGGCCGGCATCGCCAACCTGTCGAGCGGCACGATCGGCGTCCTGTCCAATGCCAGCACCATCACCGCCGCCGGCAGCATCACCGACTTCAGCGGCTCCCGCCTGGCGGGCCTGTTCAACGCCGGGGTGATCGGCACGCTGTCCAACTCCGTGGGTGGGGTCATCAACGGCCTGGACAACTACACCGGCGGCAACATCACCCAACTGACCAACGCCGGCGTCATCACGTCCGCCTCCCGTTCCGCCCTGTTCAACGAAGGCACCATCGGCAATCTCTCCAACAGCGGGACGATTCAGGGCCCGACCGCGCTGCGCCTGGGCAGCAGCGGCACCATCGGCACCTTCACCAACAGCGGCACCATCGCCGGTTCCATCCTGAACGGCGCTTCCACCGCCCTGACCATCGGCGGTGGTGCTGGCACGGTGGTGGGCGTGCTGACGGGGGTCAGCGGCAGCGTCGGCGGCGCCGACAAGGGCCGGATCACCAGCACCGGCGCCGACCTGGTGTTCAACAGCGGCAACCTGCTGCTGAACGACGACATCACCGCCACCGGCCGCACGGTGGTCAACAGCGGCGCCTCGCTGCGCCTGTCCAACAGCGTCATCGTCACGGGCAATTACGCGCAGGGCGCCACCGGTACCCTGGTGCTGGGCAGCGGCGCGCTGCTGTCGGTGACGGGTGCGGCCACCGTCACCGCAGGCACGGTCACCTCCAGCGGCTTCAACGCCACCGGCAACTACCTGGCGGGTGGCAGCAACGTCACCCTGGTGCAGGGCGGCGCCGGCTCGTCCTACAACACCACGGTGGTGGCGGGCGGCGGCATCACCGGCCTGGGCCTGACCGGCAGCGTGTCGGGCAACGACCTCCTGGCCGTGGTCGGCAACGACTATGTCGGCGCCTCGCTGGGTTCCATCGTCAACAGCGGCGCGCTGAGCTACAGCGGCGCCAGCACGGGCGCGGTCTATGTGGCCGGCACGGGCAGCCTGGGCACCCTGGTCAACAGCGGCACCATCGCCGGCTCCATCGCGGTGGAGGTGGCGTCGGGCGGCACGCTGGGCCAGGTGATCAACACCGGTACCATCAGCGGCAACCTGGTCAACCTGTCGACCAACGGGCTGGTCCTGTCGGGCGGCACGGTGGCGGGCACCTACACCGGCGGCACCATCACCAGCACCCTGGCCAACGTGACCCTGGCCTCGGGCGCCATGGTCCTGGGCGACGCGGTCAATGTCGGCGCCGGCACGCTGGTCAACGGCGGCGCCTCGGTGCTGCTGAACACTGTCGTCAGCGTCACCGGCAACTACGGCCAGACGGGCGGGACGCTGAACGTGGGGGCCAACGCGCTGCTGGTCAGCGGGGCGGCGGTCATCACCGGCGGCACGGTGGTTTCCGGCGCCACCTTCTCATCCACCGCCAATTATCTGGCGGGCAGCAACGCCAGCACCCTGATCCAGGGCGGCGCCGGGTCCAGCTACAGCGGCTACAGCGTTTCCGCCGGGTCGCTCACCGGCCTGGCGTTCGGCGGCACCACCAGCGGCACCAATCTGGTGCTGGCGGTGAACAACGACTATGTCGGCACGCTGCTGCCCACGCTGGACAACACCGGCAGCATCGGCGGCATGCAGACGGCCCTGTTCGTGCGCAGCACGGGCAGCATCGGCACGGTCAGCAACAGCGGCACCCTGGCCGGGGTCGGTGCCGTCACGGGCTACGGCGCCTCCATCGCCGGCACCATCGGCACGCTGACCAACAGCGGCCTAGTCAGCGGCGACGGCGCCAACGGTGGCTATGGCCTGCTGAACCGCGGCACCATAGCCACGCTGATCAACACAGTGGGCGGCACCTTCGCCGCCCTGGCCGGCACGGTGGGCTACGGCCTGCTCAACCAAAGCATCCTGAACACCGTCGTCAACTACGGCCTCATGACCGGCCACGACGGCGGCCTGCAGAACACGGGCACCATCCAGCTGCTGGACAACGCGGCTGGCGGCACCATCCGGTCCAACAGCGCCAGCGCGCAGCAGGGCCTGCGCAACGACGGCACCATCGTCACGCTGCTGAACGACGGGCTGATCGGCAACAACTACGGCCTGTTCCAGGCGGCGGGCACGATCCAGACGCTGGTGAACAACGGCACCATCGCGGCCAACGCCAGCGGCGTGTACATGAGCGCCGCCATCGGAACCATCAGCAACAGCGGCACGATCACGGCCACGCACAAGGCCATCGTGGCCAATGCCGCCCTGACGGCGCTGCTGAACAGCGGTACCCTCAGTGGCACGCAGGCGCTGGCCATCGGCGTGAACGGCCGCGTGGGCACGATCAGCAACAGCGGCGTGATCCAGGGCAACATCGTCAATACCGGCACCGTCGCCCTCAGCATCGGCGGCGGCACGGGCACGGTAGTCGGCACACTGACCGGCAGCACGCTGACCAACCGGGGCACGATCACCAGCACGGGCACCAACGTGGTGCTGTCGGGCAACCTGTGGCTGAATGACAACATCAACGTGGGCACCAACACGGTGACCAACGCCGGTGGCGCCATCACCCTGGGCACTGTCGCCACCATCACCGGCAACTACACCCAGGCGTCTGGCACCCTGGTGATCACCCCGGGCACCAGCCAGTTGAGCATCACCGGCCGCGCGTCCATGACCGGCGGCACGGTGCTGGCCAGCTTGGCCGGCACCGGCAACTACCTGGCGGGCAACTCCGCCACGCTGGGCTCGGCCCTGTCGATCTCAAGCTTCGCCGGCGTGACCGTGGTGGCGGCCGGCGCCGCCGGCCTCAGCGCCACGGCGGGGCTGGGCACGGTGGGCACGCTGGTCAACCTGCTGCTGGCCTACAACAACGACTATGTCGGCGGCACGCTGGCGACGTTGACCAACACGGGCAGCCTGAGCGCGGGCACGGCGGTGGTCATCGCCGGCACGGGCAGCCTGGGCACGCTCAGCAACACCGGCACCATCGCCGGTGCCGTCAACAACCTGTCCAGCCACGACCTGACCATCGCCGGCGGCGCGGGCGGCACCGTGGGCACCTTCACCGGCCAGTCGGGCAAGGGGCTCATCACCAACACCCTGTCCAACGTCGTGCTGGCCTCCGGTAGCCTGGTGCTGAACGACGACGTCAACGTCGGCGCCGGCACCCTGGTCAACAGCGGCGCGTCCGTGGCGCTCAACACCCTTCTCAACGTCACCGGTAATTATGGCCAGTCGGCGGGCCGGCTGGACCTGGGCTACGGCAACCGCCTGTCGGTCACGGGTGCCGCCGTCCTGACGGGGGGCACGGTCGCCACCACGCTGCAGTCCAATGTCAACTACCTGGCGGGCCAGGCGGGCGGCACGCTGGTGGCGGGCGGCGCCGGGTCCAGCTACATCGGCGTCAGCGTCCAGTCGGGTCTGTTCCCGCTGGTGCTGAACGGCACCACCGCGGGCAACAACCTGCTGGCCGTGTCGGTCAACGACTACATTGGCACCATCCTGCCCACCCTGGCCAACACCGGCACCATCAACACCGCGCCGACGGCCCTGTTCGTGGCCTACGGCACCGGCAGCCTGGGGACGCTGGTCAACAGCGGAACCCTGGCGGGCAACGGCGGGTCCACGGCGGCCGGTGTCCGGGTGGTGGGCACCCTGGGCAGCCTGACCAACAGCGGGCTAATCAGCGCGCAGGGAAGCGTCAGCGGCTACGCCCTCTATAACCAGGGCACCATCGGCACCGTCATCAACCAGGCCGGCGGCACCATCCAGGCGGGCGGCACCCTGGGCGGCGGCGTGCTCAACAGCGGCGGCACCATCCTCAGCCTGGTCAACGCCGGCCTGATCATGGGGCCGCAGCCGGGCTTGTACAACCTCAGCAACGGCACCATCGTGTCGCTGAACAACAGCGGCACCATCCGGACCACGAACACGAACGCGGCCAGCGGCATCGCCAACGCCGGGCTGATCAATACGCTGACCAACAGCGGGCTGATCGCCAGCTATTCGGCGATCTACCTGAATAACGGCACCATCGGAAGCCTGGTCAACAGCGGCACCATCAGCGGCCAGGGCAACGCCCTGCTGCTGACAGGGGTCGGCCGTATCGGCACGCTGGTCAACAGCGGGCTGATCCGGGGTAACATCCAGAACTACAGCGGCAACGACCTGAACATCGCCGGCGGCACGGGCGGCCTGGTTGGCACGTTCACGGGGGCCGGCGGCACCGTCGGCACCATCACCAACACCTCGGCCAACGTGGTGTTCAGCTCCGGCGCGCTGTCGCTGAACGATCAGATCAACGTTGGCGCCAACACGGTCCGCAACACCGGCGCCAGCCTGGCGCTGGCTGGCAACATCAGCATCACCGGCAACTACAGCCAGAATGCCGGCACGCTGATGGTCAACCCCGGTACGGCCCAGCTGACGGTCAGCGGCACCGCCAGCATCACCGGCGGCGCGGTGCAGGTCAGCCTGTCCGGCACCAGCAACTACCTGGCGGGCAACGCCTATACCCTGGTGCAGGGCGGGGCGGGGTCCAGCTACACCGGCGTCACCATTGCCACGGCCGGCCTGACGGGCCTGGGGGCGACGTCGTCCATCGCCACGGTTGGGGGCAACCTGGACCTGCTGATGGCGGTGACGACCGACTATGTCGGCACGGTGCTGGGCAGCATCAACAACACCGGCACGCTCAGCGGCGCCACGGCCCTGTACATCGCCAGCACGGGCAGCCTGGGCGCCCTGGCCAACAGCGGGGTGATCCAGGGCGACATCGTCAACGCCAGCGCCAACGCGCTGACCATCACCGGCGGCGCGGGCGGCACCGTCGGCACCTTCACCGGCCAGTCGGGCAAGGGGCTCATCACCAACACCCTGTCCAACGTGGTGCTGGCCTCCGGTGGCCTGCTGCTGAACGACGACGTCAACGTCGGCGCCGGTACCCTGGTCAACAGCGGCGCGTCCGTGGTGCTCAACACCCTTCTCAACGTCACCGGCAACTACGGCCAATCGGCGGGCGCGCTGATGATGGCCTATGGCAACCGCCTGTCGGTCACGGGTGCGGCGGTGCTGACGGGCGGCACCATCGCCGTCACCGGCGTGCCCGGCACGCTGAACATGCTGGCGGGCGTGGGCGGCACGGTCGTCTTGGTGACCGGCGGTGTGGGTTCTGGGTACACCGGTCTCAGCTACAGCTCCGACGTGACGGGCATGGAGGTCACGGGTTCGGTTGGCGGCAACAGCCTGTACCTGGCCGGCCTGAACGATTATATCGGCACGGTGCTGGGCAGCTTGAACAACACCGGCACGATCAGCGCCAACAACGCCGTCTACGTGTCGGCGACGGGGACGCTGGGCAGCCTCACCAACACCGGCACGCTGCTGGGTGCCAATGCCGCCCTGAACAACCTGGGCAGCATCGGCACCATCACCATCGGCACCCTGACCGGCACGGGCACGACGACGAGCTATGGCACAGTGGGTCTGCTGCAGGGCGCGGTGGGTATCACCAACGCCGGCAGCATCGGCACACTGGTCAGCTACGCCACCATCGTCGGCACCACCGGGGCGGCGGTCGACAACCAGGGCTCGATGTACAGCCTGGGCAACGCCGGAACCATCACCGGGGTGACCGCGGGCATCACCAACGCCGGCAGCATCGGCGGCCTGGTCAACGCCAACCAGGTCACCGGCAGCATCGGCATCAACAACACCGGCACCATCGGCTTCATCCAGAACTTCGTCTTCGCCACCGACAGCCTGACCACGTTCATCGGCAGCATCAACGGCTCGGCCACGGGCCTGAGCAATGCCGGCGTGGTCGGCACCCTGGTCAACGCCGGCGCGATCACCGGCAGCATCGGCCTCAACAACTCGGGCACCGTCCTGGGCCTGGCGAACGCCCTCTTCCCCACCGGCAGCCTCACCGCCGTGGTGGGCAGCATCACGGGCTCGGCCACGGGTGTGCGCAACACCGGCGTGATCGGCACGCTGCTGAACATGGGTGTCATCTCCGGCGGCAACTACGCCTTGTACAACGGCGCCGGTGCCACGCTGGGCACCATCGCCAACGCTGGCATCATCAACGGCAACATCGTCAACCTGTCGGCGACCGACCTGGTCATCGCGGGCGGTGGCGGCACGCTGACGGGTGGCAGCATCAGCAACACTGCCAGCAACGTGGTGTTCGCCGGCGGCACCCAGGTGGTCAATGACGCCCTCAACGTCGGCAGCCACACGGTGGTGAACAGCGGCGCCAGCCTGGCCTTGGGCGGCGACCTCAGCATCACCGGCAACTACAGCCAGGCCACGGGCACGCTGGCCCTGTCGACCAACCACCTGTTCGTCAGCGGTGTCGCCAATGTGAGCGGCGGGGTCATCACCGCCAGCGTGGACGCGGCGCAGAACTACGTGGTGGGGGGCAGCAACGGCGCCATCCTGATCCAGGGCGGGGCGGGCTCCAGCTACACCGGGGTCAGCCTGACCTCCGGCGTCAGCGGCCTGACCATCGCCGCCGGCGTGGACACCATCGGCTCCAACGTCGACCTGGTGGTCGCGGCGGCCAACGACTACATCGGCGGCACGCTGGGCAGCTTGGGTAACAGCGGCACCATCACCGGCGTGGTCACGGCGGCCTACATCGCCACCCTGGGTAGCTTGGGCACCTTGGCCAACAGCGGCCTGCTGGCCGGTGCCGCCTTTGGCGTCAACAACCAGGGCATCCTCGGCCTGGTGGACAACAGCGGGACGATCAGCGGCGTCATCACGGCGGTCTACATCGCCGGTACGGGCAGCCTGGGCACGCTGGCCAACAGCGGCGTGATCCAGGGCGGCATCGTCAACGCCTCGACCAATGCCCTGACCGTCACCGGCGGCGCAGGCACGGTGGTGGGCAGCCTGACGGGCACGCTGGCCGGCACGCTCAGCACCCAGGGCACGATCACCAGCACGCTGGCCAACGTGGTCCTGGGGGGCGGCAACCTGTTCCTGAACGACCAGGTCACCGTTGGCAGTGGCACGCTGGTCAACAGCGGGGCGTCGCTGCGGCTGGGCAACGGCATCGCCGTCCTGGGCAACTTCAGCCAGTCCTCCGGCACCCTGGTGGAGGCCTACGGCAATGGCGCGCTGTCGGTCAGCGGCGCCGCGGTCATGACCGGCGGCACCCTGGCCATCACCGGCGCACCGGGCACGCTCAACGTGCTGGCGGGCCAGGGCGGCTTCCCGGCCGCGGTGGTCGGCGGCACCGGTTCCAGTTACACCGGCCTGAGCTATGACAGCGGCGTGGCGGGGCTGGAACTGACCGGCAGTGTGGGCGGCAACAACCTCTACGTCGTCGGCGTGAACGACTATGTCGGCGCGGCGCTGGGGACGCTGAGCAACACGGGCACGCTGAGCGCCAACAACGCGGTCTATGTGGCGGCCACGGGCAGCGTCGGCATCCTGTCCAACAGCGGTATCCTGACCGGCACCAACGCCGCCATCGACAACCAGGGCAGCATTGGCACCCTGGTGAACACCGGCCTGGCGGCCGGCGGCGTGACCGCGCTGTACAATGCCGCCAATGCCACCCTGGGCACCATCGTCAACAGCGGCACCATCCAGGGCAACATCGTCAACCTGTCCGCCGGCGACCTGGTCATCGCGGGCAACGGCACCTTGGCCGGCACGCTGACAGGCGGCAGCATCAGCAACATGGCCAGCAACGTGGTGTTCGCGGGCGGCACCGTGGGCAACACCCAGGTGCTGGGCGACAGCATCGTCAATGTTGGCAGCCACACGGTGGTGAACAGCGGCGCCACCGTGAGCCTGGCCACCACGGTCAGCATCACAGGCAACTACAGCCAGGCCAGTGGCACCCTGGCGCTGGGCAGCAACGCCCTGATGGTCAGTGGCGTGGCCAGCATCGGTGGCGGCGTGGTCAGCACCACCCTGGACAGCGTCGGCAACTACATCGTGGGCGCGTCCACGGGCGTGATCCTGGTGCAGGGCGGGGCGGGGTCCAGCTATACCGGCGTGGATGTCCTGTCGGGCATCAGCGGCTTGAGCCTGGCGGCGGACACCACCACCCTGGGGTCCAACATCGACCTGGTGCTGGCGGCAGCCAACGACTACATCGGCGGTACGCTGGCCAGCCTGAACAACACGGGCACGATCAGCGGTGTGGTCACGGCGGCCTATATCGGCACCCTGGGCAGCCTGGGTACGCTGGTGAACAGCGGCGTGCTGGATGGTGAGCTCTATGGTATCCGCAACCGGGGCACCATCGGCCTGGTGGACAACAGCGGCACGGCCACGGGCCGGGTGGGCCTGTGGAACCAGGGCAGCATCGGCACGGTGCTAAACACCGGCACCCTGAAGGACGCGCCGGAGGTGAATGCCGCCGGCCTGAACAACCAGGGCACCATCGGCGCCGTCATCAACCAGGGCGGCACCATCAGCAGCGTCGCCTACGGCCTGTACAACAGCGGCACCATCGCCAGCATCGACAACAGCGGCGTCATCAGCGCCACCGACACCGTCTCTGGCCAGGGGCTGCACAACAGCATCGCCGGCACCATCGGCGCCATCAGCAACAGCGGCACCATCGCCGGCGTCACCGCCCTGTACAACCAGGGCAGCATCGGCACCATCGCCAACAGCGGCACCATCGCGGGCAGCATCGTGAACACCAGCGCCAACGCCCTGGTGTTTACGGGCGGCACCGGCACGGTCACCGGCACCCTGACGGGGACCGGCGGCATCGGCACCATCACCAGCACGCTGGCGAATGTGGAACTGGCGTCGGGCAACCTGGTGCTGAACGACCAGGTGACCGTCGGCACGGGCACGCTGGTGAACAGCGGCGCCAACGTGCTGCTGACCAACGCCATCAGCGTGACGGGCAACTACAGCCAATCGGCGGGCACCTTGGCCATGGGCATCGGCAGCGGCACGGCGGGTGAGCTGCTGGTCAGCGGCAACGCCGCCTTCACCGGCGGCACGGTGGCGGTGACGGCGCTCTCGGGCAGCAACCTGATCGCCGGCCAGAGCTACACCATCGCCGAGGTGGGCGGGTCCTTGACCACCAGCGGCCTCAGTGCCGCGGCCACGGGCTTCAGCGCCACGCTGGGCACGGGCGCCAACGGGGCCGCCACCGACCTGCTGCTGACGCTGCTCAGCGACTATGTCAGTGGCACGCTGGGGACGCTGACCAACACCGGCACGATCAACGCCGCCACGGCGGTGCTGATCACCAGCGCCGGCAGCCTGGGCACGCTGGCCAACAGCGGTGTCCTCATCGGCAACGTGGTCAACGCCAGCGCCAATGACCTGGTCATCGTGGGCGGCAGCAATGGTGCCGTGGGCAGCTTCAGCGGCGGCACCATCCGCAACAGCCTGAGCAACCTGACCTTGGCGTCGGGTGCGGTCAGCCTGGGCGATGCCATCGACGTGACAGGGCACACGGTAGCCAACACGGGCGCCAGCCTGACGCTGGCTGGCGACGTGGCGGTGACGGGCAACTACAGCCAGACGGCAGGCACGCTGGCCGTCGCGGGCCACAGCTTGAGCGTCAGCGGGGCCGCCCAGGTGACAGGCGGCGTGGTCGATGCCGGGATGACCGGGACGGCCAACTACCTGGTGGGCGACAGCGTCACCCTGATCCGGGGCGGCAATGGCTCGACCTACACCGGCGCCACGGTGGTCAGCGGCCTGACGGGCCTGGACGCCACGGGTGCTGCCAGCGGCAGCAACCTGCTGGCCGTGGCGGGCAACGACTACATCGGCGCCAGCCTGGCCGTGCTGAACGTCACGGGTACCCTGGCCAATACGGCCGGCGGCGCCACGGCGCTGTACATCGCCTCGACCGGTACCCTGGGCGCCCTGGCCAACAGCGGTGTCGTCAGCGGCAACATCACCAACGTCTCGGCGCGGGACCTGACCATCACCGGCGGCAGCGGCACCGTGGTGGGCGCGTTCACCGGCGGGACCATCCGCAACACCGGTGCCAACGTGGTCTTCGCCTCGGGCAACGTCAGCCTGGGCGACGCGATCGACGTGGGCGGCACGCACACGGTCAGCAACATCGGGGCGGCCATCGCGCTGACCACGGACGTTGGCGTCAACGGCACCTATGCCCAGAGCGCGGGCAGCCTGAACGTGGGCGGCCATGTGCTGAGCGTCAGCGGCCCGGCGCTGGTCAGCGGCGGCACGGTCAGCGCCGGCGTCTCCGGCGTGGGCAACTACTTCGTGGGCGACAGCGTCACCATGATCCAGGGCGGGGCGGGCTCGTCCTACACCGGGGCTGTGGTCACCAGCGGCCTGACGGGCCTGGACGCCAAGGGCTCGGTCAGCGGCGGCAACCTGCTGGCCGTGGCGGGCAACGACTACATCGGCGCCAGCCTGGCCACGCTGAACGTCACGGGTACCCTGGCCAACACGGCCGGCGGCGCCACGGCGCTGTACATCGCCGGCACGGGCACCCTGGGCAACCTGGCCAACAGCGGCACCATCAGCGGCAATGTGGTCAACACCAGCACCCACGATCTGACGATCAACGGCGGCGGCAACGGCGCGGTGGGCCGCTTCAGCGGCGGCACCATCACCAACACGGGCGCCAACGTGGTGTTCGCGTCCGGTGCGGTCAGCCTGGGCGACGCCATCAACGTGGCGACGCACACGGTCAGCAACGCCGGCGCCAGCCTCTCGCTGGCCAGTAACGTCGGTATCACGGGCAACTTCAGCCAGAGCAGCGGCACGCTGGCCGCCGGCGGCCATGTGCTGACCGTCAGCGGTACGGCCACCGTGGCGGGCGGCGTGGTCAATGCCGGTGTCAGCGCGGTGGGCAACTACCTGGCGGGCGACAGCGTCACCCTGATCCAGGGTGGCACGGGCTCCAACTACGCCGGGGCCACGGTCACCAGCGGCATCACCGGCCTCAGTGCCAATGCCGTGATCAGCGGCAGCAACCTGCTGGCGGCGGCCGCCAACGACTATATCGGCGCCAGCCTGGATACCCTTAACAACACCGGCACGGTGGCCAGCCCCACGGCGCTGTACATCGCCTCGACCGGTACCTTGGGCACCTTGGCCAACAGCGGGGCGCTGGCCGGCAACATCACCAACCTGTCGACCGGCGACCTGATCATCAACGGCGGCAGCGCCACGGCCCCGGGCACCCTGACCGGGTTCAACGGCGCCATCGGCACGATCAGCAACACCGGCAGCAACGTGCGCTTCACCGGCGGCGTGCAGCTGCTGAACGACCACATCACCGTCGGCAGCCACACGGTGTTCAACAGCGGGGCGACCCTGCTGGTGAACAGCGCCATCAACATCACCGGCAGCTACAGCCAGTCGGCGGGCACGCTGGCCATCGGCGTGACGTCGCAGAGCAGCTACGGCAACCTGGCGGTGAGTGGTGCCGCGGCCTTCACCGGCGGCTCGGTGCTGCTGCTGGGCGTGGGCAGCGGGGCCGGGGCGTTGCAGGCCGGCACCTACACCATCGCCTCGGGCAATGGCCTGAGCCTCAGCGGTGTGGACTTCACGGCCACGGGCTACACCGTGACCAGCGACCTGGTGACGGTGGGCAGCACCACCCAGCTGGTGGTGAAGGTGGCGGGCAAGGCCACCAACTACACGGCGGTGGGCAACGCCCAGGGCGGTGCGGCGGTGGGGACAGGTGCCGCGCTGGATCAGATCGCCGCCTTGGCCGGCAACAGCATCACCACCAACCCGCAGCTGGCGGCGTTCACGCAGCAGGTGCTGGCGCCGCTGGCGACGCTGACGCCGGCGGCCAAGCAGGTGGCGGTGGCGCAGCTGTCGCCCAGCCAGCTGACGCCGCAGCTGACGGCGACCTCGGTGACGCCGACGACGACGGCCATCAGCCAGCACCAGGAGACGGTGGCCAGCCTGATGGACGGCAGCGAGAAGGGCATGGCCGCGGGCTCCAACGGTCGCGAGGGGGTGATCTGGGGCGAGGTCGTGGGCGCCGGCGTGCTGCGCGGCACGACGACGGAGGCGGCGGGCTACCGCGCCAGCAGCAGCGGCCTGGTGCTGGGTGCCGACTGGTTCGCCAGCGACGAGGTCATGGCGGGCCTGGCGTTCAGCTGGATCAACAGCGCCTCGGTGGGCCAGGGCGTCATGGCGGGCAGCCTGACGCGGGTGGGCAGCTACCAGCTGACGGCCTACAGCGTCTGGCGGCCCGACTGGGCGGATCAGCGCCTGTCAGTCGAAGGCCAGGTGGGCTGGGGCTACAACCACTACGACCAGCGCCGCGTCATCCAGTTCCTGGGGGCCCGCGCCAATGCCAACTATGGCGGGGAGCAGTATCTGGGCAAGGTGACGGTGGGCTATGACCTGCCGCAGCAGGGGGCGTTCACCTTCACGCCGCAGTACAGCCTGCGCTTCGTGCGCCTGGTGAACCATGCCTACCAGGAACACGACGCGGGTCCGGCCAACCTGAAGGTGGATGTCCTCGGCACCAATGCCGTCACCCAGGAGCTGGGGCTGAAGGTGGACACGCAGTGGAACACGGGCGTCGGCCTGCTGTCGCCGGACCTGCGGGTGGCCTGGGTGCACGACTTCAAGGATGGGCCCATCCCGACCACGGGCGTGCTGGCCGGCGTGGCCTTCGCCAGCACCACCGGCCGGGTCAACACCGACGGCTTGGCCGTCAACCTGGGCGCCACCCTGCAGCAGAGCGAAACCTTCAGCCTGCGCCTGGAGTACAACGGCGAGTACCGCCACGACTACCAGAGCCACGGCGGCGTCCTGCGCGCCAGCTGGAGCTTCTGATCAGGCGGTACAGCACGGTGATCACGGCCGAGGGGCAGGTCGGACTTGCTCCTTGGCCGGCCGGATTTGCAGTCGGTGTCCCGCACCGATGGAGTCGTCCGTGAATGAACTGGTGGTGTGGATGCCGCTTTCCCCGGCATCGGCGGGATGCCAGGCGATGATGTCCCGCTGGACATCGTTATGGATGGCGCCATGACCACCACGTACTGTAAGCGATGCGCGTCCCTCACCGAGTTAGCGGTTGACGGTTCAGTTTGCACCGCAGCAGCGTTTGTATTCCTTGCCTGAGCCGGAGGGTCACGGGTCGTTGCGTCCGACCTTGACCTGACGGATGAAGGGGCCGGAGCGGCCCATCCAGAATGAACGGTCGCGGGCCATCGTGCTGGCGGCTTCCGGCTCGGTCGATGCAGTCGCCCTGTTCGAGGACGACAGGCCCCTGGCGCTGATCACCGAGGTGATGCCGGACGTGCTGATCAAGGGTGCCGCTTACACCATCGACCAGGTGGTGGGCGCCGACGTGGTCCAGGCCAACGGCGGCCGCGTGGCCCTGGAGGAGCAGATGCTCAACCAAAGCACCACCGGTATCGCCAAGCGCATCCGCGTGGCGGGCTGACCCGGCCGCCCCTCTGACGTGCCTTGGGCCGGCTTGCCCCGGGGGACTTGGTCCCATATCAAGGTCGTGTCGGTGCTAATCGGCATGCAGTTTGGATGCAGATCGGCACGGTATCTGTTTGATTCTATTGAAATCAGGTGGGTTAATTGATTACGCCGATTAACAAGATCTCGGCGGCCAGGTGCTGTTGATCAACAGGCGCACCGCGCCGTCGCCGAAGGTCGCTAGCCACACCCCGCCGTAGCGGTGGAACGTGGCATGTTTTACCTTCTGCGGGTGGAATTTCATGGGCGTGCCGATGATGCGCAGGTGGCGGTACAGCACCAGAACCAAGGGGAAGGATGGCACCCTCCGCTCCGCCTGTGAGGCCCGCCTGCACCAGTCAGCCTCCATGGCTTAGGGACTGGATTTTGCGCTTATAGGTATGTGCGCCGATGATGACCTCCATATCCCAGCCCTCCATCGTCCCGGCGACGGCGCTGGCGAAATCCTCCGTCTTGTAGGCGATGGTGACGTCGGTTTCCAGTGCAAGCACCCCGCCAGCGATGGCGCCATCTATCGTGGTCAGGATTCGGGGCGCCGACCGCCCCGGCCAACTACACGGCGGCTGAGCCCACGCCACGCGATGGATCAGGACCGTCTCGCCCGGCTGCAGGTTGGCCAGGTCGTGCCTCAATCCGATGAGCCGTCGGCGCTACGCTGGGATGGCTCGCATTGCACTTCGAAGGTCGGGGATACGGCCGCCATCTCATAGCTCCTTTAGCTCCTTTAGCTCCTTTAGCGAGCCATGTTTTCCGCAGGCTCGTAGTGGTACGCCGCGGCCAAGCGCGTGCCCTTTCACAAATCGGCCAGCCTTTGGCGCACCGTTGTTGAGGTGGAGGTACAGGGTTTAGCGGTCACCCCACCTACCGGGAGCCGCCGGGCACAGGACATAGGTAAATGATCAAAAAATTCTTGGCCGCCATTCCACCACCTCACCCATATGCTGATGACGTGGACGCGACGCGCGTCCCTATCGTTTGGTTGGCCCGCTCTGGCCCGACGGTCGGCACAGTGATGGAAGGCTGAGAAGGATCATGGCACGCCCCCTAAAAAGTCCCAATGCCCTGCGTAAGAAGATCACCGTTTGGCTCTCAGCGGATGAACGGTTAATCGTTCAGGTCCGAGCTGCGGCGGCTGGAATTCCGCTCGGGGACTTCATTCGGCGGGCGGCGATGTCCCGGCACCTGAGAGAAGTCCCACCCATTGAGAATATTCGTATGTATCAGGCTCTTCTTAGGCTGACCATGAGCCTCAATCAGATAGGATACCAAGTCCGCGAGACAGGTGACCTCGACCGGGAAGGGCTAAAACAACTTCTGACAGGGCACCAATCACTGCTGTGTGAGGTCCGCACTGCACTACTTGGCGGCGGCCCGGGAAGAGGCTTGGATGATTGAGAAAATCACCAAGGGCACCAGCATGCGTGGCCTTCTGGATTACCTGATGGGAGAGTTTGATCATACCGGCCGACCGCGCGGCAGGGTAGCTATTGTCGGTGGGTCTATTGTGAGTACTGATGTTCGCGCAATGGCTGCCGAATATCACGCGCTTAATCAACTTCGGCTTAGCCTTGGCAAGAGCGTTGCGCATTGTAGCCTTAGTGTTCCAAGGGGCAGTGTTGATCAATCGATGGCATGGAGCGAGCGTCGGTTAACTGACGGTGAGTGGGCGGAGATTGGATGTCACTGGGCAATGGGTATGAATTTCCAGGCATTTACAATTTTCCGGCACGACGGCCCTGATGATGACCACATTCATGTGGCCGCCAGTAGGGTCAATCCTGATGGTTCAGTCGTCCCAGATGGTTGGGACTATTTGCGCGGTGAGCGTTTTGTCCGGGAAATTGAGCGCAAGTATGATCTACGATGGGTTCGGTCTTCCCATTTATTGGAACCTGAGAACGCTTTGCTTCAATTACCTACGGTCAATCGCGGTGACATTGAGAAAGCCCGAAAAAAGGGACGTCTCCACCGCCTGGAGATCGCTGCGGCCGTGAAGCAGGCCTTGGATCGCGGCGCGACTACATTTACAGATTTTGTCCACTTTTTGTGGCAGAAAGATATCGAAGTCCGTGTCAGGCTTTCTCCCGATCATCTTGGTTTAAATGGGCTATCATTTGCGTTGGAAGGTGTGGCCGTGCAAGGTCGTCATCTCGGTCGGGGTTTCAGCGCTAACAACTTGGTGAAGAGAGGGCTAAGCTACGACCTCTCGCGAGATTACGAGGTGATCATCGCCTGTTTCAATCGCACTGCCGAGGTGGCCGAGGGGAACAAATCAAGGAGGCCAATGGATGGCCTGGAATTTGAATAATTGACGGGTCGAAATAAAGGAAAAGCATGGCCTATTTTGATGTAGTCCGTGCGGTATTGCGAAAGGTCGGGACTAGAAATGCCCTATATTTCTTGTGATTTGACCTCAGTGGCGTTTAATTATTGACAATTTGTGTTTTAATTGTTGCTGGGGCATGCTCTTGCACTATCTTAATGTTGCGATCGCCGCCACGGGCATCTATCTGCCGCAAGCTGTAGAGCCATCTGAAACGTTCGATATCGAGTGGGGATTGCGGCGGGGTACAACCGCGCGGGCAAGTGGCGTGAACCGGCGGTACTGCGCGGGAGTGGAGGAAACGGCGTCAATGATGGCGGCTGCAGCTATCGGAATGGCGACCGATGGGCTTCCAACAGGACTAGATTCCGTTGATCGGCTTATAGTCGCGTCCATTATGTCCGAACAGCCGATACCAACCACAGCGGCACTGACAGCCGCGCGGCTGTCTCTTGGAAGGCCAGTCGCCGCCTACGACATCAATGCCTCGTGCCTGGGTTTCCTCCAAGCCGTCGAGGGAGCGGCCATGGCCATTGCCACCGGTCAGTCGCATGGCGCTGCCGTTGTCGCCACTGATCTTGCAAGGCTGGGGTTGGATCGTACTGACCGTACGACGGCGCCCCTTTTTGGTGACGGGGCCGCCGCAGCGATTCTTACCCCATCCGACGGCGCGTCCGCCATTTTGGCGATTGCCCTCGAAACCCATCCCATTGGGGGTGACCTGTGTGAAATCCGCGCTGGCGGTTCACGCTTCAATCCGCTCCTGCCGCCACCATCGCTGCGTGACTATCTGTTCCGTATGGATGGCGTTGGGCTGGTGCGGTTGGCCATGACGCATCTGCCGGGTTTCATCGAGCGCGTGCTGAGCCAAGCAGGGGTGGGGATACGGGACATCGCTTGTGTCATCCCGCACCAAGCCAGCCGGCAGGGCCTCAAATTCCTACGGAACTGGCTGGGGCCAGACGGTCCGCCCATGGTCGATATCCTGGCAACCCAGGTCAGCGCCTCCCTGCCTACGGCACTGCATGAGGCCGTAACAAGCCGACTGTTGCGGCGCGGCCAATTGGGATTGATGGTTGGCACGGCCGCGGGCTTCGGCATGGGCGCCATGGTGTTCCGGTTTTGATCATGCGGGTGCATGTCGATCTGATGGAAGTGGGAAGCTGCCGGCATCCGGCCTGCATGGTAACGGGCCGAGCGAGCCTGGCGGTCGCGCGGTTTCCCGCGTTGGTGGCCTGCATCATCCACCCCGTGGAGGGCGTGTTCCTGTTCGACACGGGTTACGGTGAGGGGCTGTCCCGGTCGCGCGATCCAGTCGCGCGCGCTTACCGGCGCCTGCTTCCCTATCGTCTGACGGCGGGCGAAGCCTGCTGCCATCAGTTGGCGGCGGCTGGCATTGATAGGGGTGACGTCCGCGGCATCATCTTGTCACATCTACATCCGGACCATGCTGGCGGGTTGGTGGATTTCCCGGGTGCCGCTGTCTTCACCTCTGCCGAGGTACTGAGCGGCATGCGGACCGGCAGCTGGCGTTGCCGGGCGCGTCTGGGCCTGATCAGCGACCTATTTCCCATTAGCCTGGAAGGGCGGACACGTACGGTCGAATCCTGCCGGTCGGCGTCCCGGTCGCTGGCAGGCCTTCCGACGGGTGCGGACCTGTTGGGCGACGGCAGTCTGATCGCAATCCCGCTGCCAGGCCACGCGCCCGGTCATATCGGTCTGCTGCTGACGGCGCAGAACGGGAGGGAGGTGCTGCTGGCGGCCGATGCTGCTTGGCTGTCGGTCTGTATCCGTGAGCGGCTGGAGCCGATGGCGCCGGCCAGGGCTTTCGTCGCCGACTATCCGGCCTATCGCCGCACGCTCCACGCCCTGCACGATCTGTCGCTGCTGCAGCCGGACCTTTGCATCGTGCCGTCCCATTGCGGGGAGGCTATCGCAGCCTTACGCCATGAACTTTGCTGATGTCGCTACGGCGTTTCTTCGCGCCAAACTGCTAGAACGCTGTCCGGCCCTATTGGCGCGTGCCGAACGGGGGTTGCCGGAATTTGTCGCCCGGCCGGTGATCGGTCAGGAAGACTATCGCGCCGATTTTGCTCGTCACAACGCTCTTGCACTTGGCCTGCATCAGGCCCGCGCCTTGGCGCAGCTGGAAGCGGAGGGTGGCGATACCGGCCATCGCGGTCTTAGCTTCGGTTTGTCCACTGGCACAACAGGTGAGCCGGGCGTCTTCATCACCAGCGAACGCGACCGCGCGCGATGGCTGGGCAGTTTCCTGGCTCGTGTGCTGCCGCCAGCGCTGTTGCTGCGCGGCCGGGCCGCTATCCTGCTGTGCCACGACAGCCAGCTCTATCACCAGACTGGCGGGCGGACGACCCATATTTCGCTGTCGCTGGGGGCCGAGGGGTGCGCCAGGGCGCTTGAGGAAGCCCGGCCGGGTATTGTGGTCGGGCCGCCGTCCGCATTGCGACGCATCGTGGAGGCCGGCGGCTTTCGCCGTCGGTTTCCAGTAGGGCTGGTGGTCACCGGTGGTGAACCCCTGTGGCCCGACGATGCGGCCCTGCTCGCCGATGCCTTCGCCGCCCCCGTCCGCCAAGTCTATCAGGCGGCGGAGGGGTTTTTCGCGGCCGCCTGTTCATATGGTAGGCTGCATTTCAACACCGACTTGGTGCGGGTGGAACGATCGCCGATCGAAGGCGCACCAGACAGGTTTGTGCCGATCATCACTGATCTGGTCCGTGACGGGCCACAGCGGATGGTGCGGTACCGCACAGACGATGTCGCGATGGAGGCATCCGGCCCTTGCCCCTGTGGATCGGCGCTGCCTTCGGTGGCCGGTATCGAGGGGCGGTTGGCCGATTACCCGATAGATCCACAGGACCGGTTGCTGCTCCCGCAGGACATCAACGCCGTCCTGTCGCCGGCTTTGGCCGGGTCCTGGTTTCGCGTCACGCAGACGGACAGGGGAATACTCGCCCTTGAACTGCCCCATGCCGTGCCTGGCCCGCAAGCGGCCCGCGCGATGCGTCTGCTGTACGAGCTCTCGGGAATGGCGGTGACACGCCGGACGCTGCCATCCCTCCCATTGACAGCAAAGTTCCGCCGTACCCTGCGCCTGTCACCACCGGGTACTGCCCCCCTGCTTTCCCGCCTTCAGCCACCCGTCATGCTGTCCACGACCTCAAGAAACGCCGCGTGAGGATCATAGCCTGCCGCGGCGGCCGCCAGGGCCGACAAGCCGGGGCAGGTATCCGGCGCCATGATCCCATCCAGGGCCGCCAGCATTTCAGGGCTGCGCAAGCGCCGGACCCGTAGGCCCGCACCCTTGGCGACGATGCGGGCCGCATAGTCGAACTGGTCGTAATCGTGGGGCACGACGATGGCGGGCCGCCCCAGGGAAATCGCTGCATAAGAAATGCCGGCTCCGCCGTGGTGGATGACGGCGTCAAAACAACCGAGGTGCGTCCGATACGACAGGAAAGGCACCATCACCGCATTGCGGGCCAAATAGATCGCTGCTTCGTCCATCCTCTCCGGATGGCCCAGTGTGGCGACGAAATGCAGATCCGGCCGCTGTGCGGCGAACCACGCCATGTCCGCGGCCAAAGTCTTTTTAGCCCATGGCAGGTGGGTTCCGAGACTGACCAGCACGTTCGGCCGGCCGCTGGCCAGAGGCGGTGCCGGTGACTCCACCTCGGGGTTGGCGAACACAGGCCCGATCATTTGAAAGTGGAGAGGCCAGTCACGGTTGAACTCCAGTTCTGTCAGGCCAAAGCCCAGGATGGACCGGGGTGAATAGCAAGCCTCGGTACCATCCTCGCGATAGACACCGCTTCCCAATGCCGACAGAAGGTCGGATACGGCGAGGGCCATTCCACGCTTCGCCATGCGAGTGAGTATTCGCCCCGCAGCGTCGCGCAGGCGATGGCCAAGTCCGGAACCCTCCGTCCACCCTCCCATGTAGCAGGGAACGCCGCGCCGGTTTTCGATGGTGAACGGGGTAGCGATCGTCGTGATCCAACCGATCCCCAGCGCCTGTGCTGCGAGGCCGGCGGAGACGGCGACGGAGTCCGCTACAACCAGATCTGGCGGTGCCACCCGCCATAGTGCCAGTAACTGATCGCGTGCAGCCACGGCCACTTCAAGGCTGGCCCGCAACTGTTTCAGCAAGCGCAGTGGGTTGCCGCCAACAGCGCGATTCGTATCGACAATCCGCTCCAGGGAGACGCCAGACAAGCAGGGCAGTGCCGATGCCGTCAAGCCGGAAGCTGTGACGCTTGGCAGCTTGGCGGCACCCGTTATGACCTCGACCCGGTACCCCGCCGCCTGCGCTGCCATGGCCAGTTCCAGAAGGGGGTAGAGATGGCCCGCGAAGGGCGGGGCTACGAAGACGATGCGCGGCCGGGTCATCGGTTCGCTTTCTCCAGGAAGGCGCGGGTCATGGCCATGGCATCCCGGTTCCGATAATAGTCCAGATGGCCGCAATCGGGGTTGGCATGCACTACGCCGCGCCACAGGTGCCGGCTCCACCCATCCCGACGGCCCTGCAGTACGAGCAGGCCAGAAAGCCGGTCTACAGGGGGCGAGCGGCCGGCTGGACCCAATGCGGCCACATGGATTTCAGGCCCCAGTGGTAGGCGCGGCAAGACGGTCGCCAGCAGGTCGATGCCGCAACTTCCTGTAACCAGAAACAGTCGTTCGTGCGTCCGATCCAGCAACATGCCGATGACCGCGGCCAGTGCGGCCTGATAGGCCGCGTCGCTGCGGGCCCACAGCCATTGCTGGGCGTTGCGCAGGCTGGCGACCACGAGCGGCGGCGGCGGGGCGGGCACGGTGAATTGCCGGTGCCAAGGGAATCCGGCCTGCACGACCTCCACCCCGGCCGAAGCCACCGCCGCGAGGAAATCATGCTTGTCGGCGGGGAGCAGGCTGGACCGGAAGCAACTCTGTCCCGTCAACAGGCAAAGCCGGCGCGCCACCCGTGGCAACAGGAACCCTTCCTCGGGCAGCCCGGCTAGGTGCCGGCGATAGGCGTCAACCATCGGTAATCCGCTTGCCGCTTAGCACCATGCGGCGGCCGCGCCACCGGATGTGGCTGCTTCTGAAGCCGCCTGCCATCGCGTGCAGTGGCATCAGCAATTCACCGGCTACGTCGAACGGCAGGTCGGCCAAGGGACCACCGCCGCGCAGCCTCCTCGCCGCCACCGCCTTTGTTCCCAACAGAAGCAGCGCCGCCAGCATGGCACCCGGACCGATCATGACCCCAGTTAGCAATAGCGGCAACGCCAAGATCCCCGGCAACAGCACCAGGACAAGCAGGGGGACGGAAAAATTTTGGTTCATCGCGGAACCCCGGGGAATGCGGCTCTGATTTTGAGGAAGAAGTAGGCGTCATCGCGATAGCCGTAGGCCATGCGCTTGATGACCTTGATGCGATTGTTGATGCCTTCGAGGATGCTGGTGTTGAGTGGCCATGCGGCGCTGGCGACGATGCCTTGGAGGTAGACGGCCAATTTTCCGGCGAAGCGGACCAGCGGGTCGATGCCACTGGCAATGGCCTTGTCGAACCAGGCCTGCCAAGCGGTGCGGGCGGCCTGGGTAGAAGGCTGGCGCCATAGCTGCTTGAGTTCATCTTTCATGACATAGACGGTCATGAGCGCCTGATTGGCAGCGAGCAGTTCATCCAGATGCACGCCGTCCTGGACGCGTTTCAGGTTTTCCCGGTTGCGCAGCAGCAGCCACCGGGCAGTCTTGATCACCTTGCGGGCTTTCTTGTCGTCGCGCAGCCGGTTGGCTTCGTCGACCCGGACGCGGTCGATGACGTCATGGCCGTATTTGGCGACGACGTGGAACAGATCGTAGACGATCTCGGCTTGTGGACAACGCGCACGCACCTCATTGGCGTAGGCGGCGTTCATGTCCATGGCCACGGCCTTGATGCAGCGGCAGCCTTCCTCCCCCAACAGGTCGAAGAAGGGACGGATGCCTTCGCGCGAACGCTCGCGGCCAACCCATAACACCCGCCGGGTGTGGGGCTCGATTACCACCGTGGCATAGCGGTGGCCGCGCTGGATGGCGAACTCATCCATCGCCAACACGCTGATCCCGCTGAGGTCTACCGGATCGAGGGATCGTTGCAACGCACGTTTGTCGATCTCCTTGACCGTGTGCCAGTCCAGCCCGAAGAACGCGGCCACCTGCTTCACCGGAAGGGCACGGCAGAGGCGGACCACGCTCTCCGCCAAACGCCGGGTCACCCGGGCATGGCGCTCCAGCCAATCCAGTCGTTCCAGCCGAGGGCCGCACTGCCCGCACAGAACACGCCGGCGCGGCACCGATATCCACGTCGCCGCATCCAGGATCGGAAGGTCCCGGACAACTCGCATCTCAATGTCGTGAACACGCTCGCTCGCCTGGCCACAACCGTCGCAGATCATCGGCGAACAGGACGGTCGGCCAAGATATATCCAAACCGCCGGCTGCTCACCCGCGCGGCGTTCCACTGTCTCAATCCGGTAGCCTTCCCACCCAACGAGACATGACGTAGCTTCTCTATCGGGCAACGGCGCACCCCCTGGCAGTCTGTGATGTTTGGCGACTACCAGTCTGTCAGAACGCGCCGTTGTCCGCCTCTACCCGCTAATCCGCGATGAACCAAAATTTTCCATCAGGTACAACCGGGCGAATACCATCCAGCGCCGCATCAGGCTGAAATAGTGCGAAGCGCCATCGACGCTCGTGATGACGGTAACGGGCAGATCTGTCTGGACCACCTGCCCGCCACCGTTTCGGAAGAGCCGGGCCAGGGCGTAATCGTCAGTGACTTCATGCTCAATGGCGGTGAAGCCTCCTAACCGGTGCAGATCGTCGGTCCGCATCAGTGTGAACATGCCGTTGACGGTCCGCGACAGGCCTAACCGGGCCGCAGGAAGATAGGTAAGCATGGCGTTGGCATTGACGAAGCCGGTGACCAAGCGGGACCAATTGTTGCTGCGCGCGGCATAGAACGGCAGTCCCGTGACTAAGGTCCCCGGTTCTGCCAAGCCCACGGCCCGGTCCAGCGCATGATGCGGAAGTGCGGTGTCGTCATCCAGAACGGCGACAAAAGGTGTTTCCACCTTCAACAGGCCACGGGCCAGCTTGACGACTTTGGGATTTAGGCCGCGCGGTGGAGCTGGCGCCACATCCAGGTACAAGTTGGCGTTGATTCCCGCCGCGATTGCCTGTGCCATGGCTTTGCTGGCGGCGGCTTGTCCAGCGGCATCCTCGTTATCCAGCAGCCAGACGTAGCGTGCGCCGCCAGCATGGCGCAAGTTTGCCACTAGACAATCGGTCAAGGCGGGGTCGCCCCCCAGGATGGGTTGCAACACGGTGACTGCTTGTTCCGTTTGCTGCGAAGGGATGGTCGCTTGCTGACGTCGCCGCTCCGATAGGGCCAGAAGCAGCCGTATCAGATTCAGCACCGCATAAGCGGCAGCCAGAATGCCAAACCAGCTGGCGCCGTTCATGGCACCGCCCCGGCTTTTTGCCAGTCAATGAAAGCGTCGAAGCCCTGCTCCGGCGTAAAGGGCGGTGGGCCAAGCAGGGACAGCATGCGCGTCACGTCAAAGGTCTTGGAATGTGCTACGGCGGAGACGCCAAAGCGCGTGATCGGTGGTTCCCGCCAACCGAGCAGCCGGGCTGAAATCTGTTCCGCCACACGAGCCGCCCTCATCGCAGCCGCCACCGGGATACGCAGGCGTGGTGGTGGATAACCGAGCCTCGAAAGCACAGAGCCAAGCAACCTGTCCGTTTCCTGAGGTGAGGCATCGGTGATATTTATGGTTCCGCTGATCCTCAGTGTAATCGACCGTTCGATGGCATGCACAAGATTGCCGATATAGACCATGTCGGCAACGGCCGTGCCGCCATCGGGACGGACGATGCGGGGAAGCATCCCCTTGGCGGCGGCGCGTAGAATGCGAGGAAACAGGACGGTGTCGCCGGGTCCATATATGGCGCGGGGCCGTAATATAAGCGCGTCTGATCGTTGCGTTAGGACCAATCTTTCCGCCTCCCTTTTCGCTGCGGCATACAGGTTTGCGGGGAGCGTCGGGAAAGGGCTGTCCTCCGTCAGGTCGAATTGATCGCCCAATATATAAAAGACGGCGGTCGTAGAGATGAAGATGAACTGGCTTGTTTCTTTATCTTGGACGTACCGGAGCAAATGTGCCGTTGCATCGAGAATATTCGCCTGATAGGCAGCGGGCGGTGCCCAAGGAGATGCCAATGCAGCCGCGTGAATGACGACGTCGTGCCGCGGCAGGTCGGGGGGGAGCGGGCGGGAAAGGTCATGCAGGATCTGGTGATCTACGCTGCCTGACCGTGCGGCGCTCCTGCTGAGCCCGGTGACTTCCCAGCCCAAACCGCGTAGGTGCCTTCCCAAGGCACCTCCCAGAAAACCGCTGGTGCCCGTAATCAATACCCTGCCGGCTTTCGCCATCTTTTGATCCGCGTTCATGAGGGATTCCAGGCCGGAAAGAATAAAGAGCTATCACGGTTAAACAAGTACTTGAAGTATTGCGCGCTGATTTTCATGGTGAGCTAATCTTTGTGTTTTGGGATCAGTGTCAGGCGTACCTCGAAGCTGAAGCAGGTTTGGACAGGGAGGTGGTATACCTACCTTACTAGGTCACTGAGTCGCATCGCCTTGCCGACCGTTGCGAGCGCGGCGCCTAGCATCCCGCCTGCGGTGCCCTTCGGGCATCCGCAGGCTGTCTTGACATGTTCGTGGGGGGGTCACTGCATTCCGCCGATGGGGACGAGGATCGCGATCGCGGTTTCATCAGTCGCCGCGTCCAGCGACGCCAACTGCTGCATCAGGTCACCCAAGCGCATGCACCGCCGCGCCTTCCTGGCGGCCCGCCTCGCCCCCCGGACCCACTGTGTCACATGGGCCCCCGTGGCACCGCCGGCGGCGGCAATGGCCGCCACCTGGAAGAGGTCGGCACCGGGCAGGTCCGTCCCCAGGTGGTGCCGGAAGATGCCGATCAGCGCCGCTGTGTCCGGTACCGGGATGGTGATCACCCGTTCCAGGCGGCCGGGCCGCAGCAGGGCCGGTTCCACCACCTCCGGCATGTTGGTGGCCCCGATGACGACCACTCCCGGCCGACCGGCCACGCCGTCCAAGTGCTCCAGCAAGGCGTTGACGATCTGGCGCTGATAGGTGCTGTTGTACCCGTTAGAGCTGGCCGTACGGCTGGTGAAGCCGTCGATCTCATCAATGAACAGGATGCAGGGGCTAGCCTCGGCAGCCTCGGCGAAGGTGGCGTTCATGGTCTTCAGCATCTCACCCTGGTGTCCCGCCGCTTGCCAGCTGGCGTGGGAGCCGAGGATCAGGGGCACGCCGCAACTGCGCGCCAGGGCTGCCGCGAACGTGGTCTTTCCCGTACCCGGCGGGCCGGCCAAAACGACGCCGTGCTCAACCGCATCCCACCCGATCCGGCCCGCGCGGTAGTCGGCCAGGTCCTCGGCCAACTGACGCCCCCAGGCCACCGCTTCATCCATTCCCGCCAGTTGATCCAGCGTCGGCCCCGCCGGAGGTCCTTGAACCTCAGGTGCCGGCGGCGCTTCGGTGGCCGCCTGCATTCCCCGCTGAAAACTCGCCCGTGTGGCAAGGGACTTACGGACCGCAGCCAGCCAATCGTCGGCTGTGATCCCGTCGTACCACCCCAGTGCCAGGTCGCCGGGGACCACCTGGCTGGCGAAGGGGTCCGGTAGCAGTTCCCAGGAAAAACTGGGCCACTGTCCCGTCCGGTCGTCGATGAATTGCATGACCTGCAGGTTTGTCGGCCCCGGCAACCGGGCCTGCCCGCGCCTCGGCAAGCACCAGAACTCGAGGGGCAGGTCGTCGGCTGAGAAAGCCACCCCGACCACGCTTCGTCCCCGCTGCCAGGCGTCCGTCACCGCAGCACCTGCGGTATTCCACGAAAGGGGGCCGGGGCTTTCCGGCACCATCCACGGGTCGTCGGTGTGGTCGACAGTGTCGTCGGCCGCCCGGTTGTTCAGCAGGTGGCGGAGGGCCGCCCGCACCGGCTGGAGCCAGTCAACGCTCGGTACCAACAGCAGCGCGGCGGTCTGGGCATCGGGGATGACCTGGTGGTCGCCGCTCTGGGTGCCGCCCAGTTGCAGGTCCATGTCCGTGCCCAGGATCGTGTCCAGGATCATCCGACGGGCGAACTCTACGTCGATGGGCAGGACGGGGTGGGCGGGGGCCGCGTCGAGCAAACGCTCCACATCGGCGATGGTGAGGCAGTCAAGATTGTCCATGTTTCAGAACTCCTGTTGCAAGCCGTAGGGATCGAAAGAGGGGTTGTGGTCGTGAATGCTGTCGCCATGGCCGCGGGGGTTCGTCCACAGGGGCGTCCGGCCGATGGCGAGGTTGGGTGGCGGGTCGTGGATGTGGCCGTAGCACCAGCCGTCCGGTTGGTACCGCTCCACCAGCCAGTCCAGGTGACTCGCGTAGGCACAGGACCACCGGTCCTGCTGCGCCCAGGCCGGCAGGCACCGGGCGGATGGAGCGTGGTGAGTGACCACGACGGTGGGACCGTTGTGAGGGGCGGCCAGCCGGCCTTCCAACCAATCCACCGACTGGTGGTGGAGGGTGGCCGTGTCCAAGGGACGCAGGCGGCGGTAGCCGCCCCCGGCTACTCTGATCTGCCGATAATCCCGCATGTGGGGGCTGTAGGCGTCGCCGACCAGCATCGCGGCATCGGCCCTGACCAGGCGGTCGTCGGCACCGGCGAACAGCCGGACATCGGTCCACAGGGTACAACCCAGGAACCGGATACCGTGAACGACGGCCTCGTCGCGTTCCAGCAAGGTCACGCCCTGGCTGGCCAGCCTGGTCCGCAGCCTATCCATGCCATCATCGATGCTGCTGCCGAAGACGTCGTGGTTGCCGGCTACGGCCAGGACATGGTCGCAGCCGAACATGGCCCTGGCGTCGGGCCAGGGCAGGCCACGGGCCTTGACGTTCAGATCACCAGCCAGGACGACGATATCGGCCTGCAGGTCGGTGGGTGGTGTCCAGGGGGCGGAATCGAGGTGAAGGTCGGAAAAAAGGGCAACACGGACCATGATGGGCTCCGGAACTGGCCTGGGGCAGTGCCCAGGCCAGTTGGAGCCCAGGCGCGCTTAAGCCGTGGCTATGGCCACCGGCGGACGTTTGGTTTTGGCGCGCATGGTCATGATGATATTCCTTTATCCGGCGGTCAGAGTGGGATCGGGATACCGCCCTGGGCCTTGAACTCGGTAGCGGCGAGGCAATAGTTGAAGTCGGCGAGGAGGGCCGGCAGTAGCAGGAGGCCAAACCCCAGGATGGGGATAGTCAGGATGCCGAAAACAACGAAGAACGTGACGAAGAGAATGGACCTCTTGAGGTAGTACAGGTCGCCGGAGGGTGTCCTGATCGCCCGGATCTGTCGGCCACTCAGCCAGTTTCCGTTCCAATAAATGGTCGTATCGCCTTGGGCGTGGACGTTGAGGAAGCTATCCAGCGATTCCGCGATATGAATATTGTTCAGGACAGTGTCGCCGATCTTCACCACGGAGTACTTGCTGAACTTTCCCGCAACGATGCCATTGCCAAGAAGGCTGAGTCTTCCAGTCACTGATCTCATGATGCACCTACGTCTGTCGGGGCGCACGGCGGCCGGGCCGGACGGGCTTTCAAGCCGCAAATCCAGGCGGGCCGCCGGCTGGGGCCGGGGGCGGGGAATACGGCAGCCGCCTTGGCGACTGCCTAGCCTTTGGCTTTGACGAAGGGGACGGAACCGAGCATCGGGACCTCGAGCGTCAGGTCGTTCTTGGTGCGGTGGGCGGTGATGCTGTGACCATCGGCTGTGACGATGAACCAAGTGTCGCCGTCGTGCTTGTAGCTCACCGGGACGGCGGGAAAGCCATTGCTAGGGACCATGGCGCCCGCGGTGAACTCGACTGTTTCACCGAAGATGGCCGCGTCCTGCTGCTCTTTCGTGGCCGCCTTGGACATCTCCCATTTGCCCAGCACCGGGTTGTTGTCGCCGCAGGCGGTCAGCAGCAGGCCGACGCTGGCGATCACGGTGAGACGGGCGGTGGTGCGGAGGAAGGCGGCCATGATGGGTGATTCCGTTGGAGGAAGGCACGCAACGAGCGAAGCCGATGATTGGTGCAACGCTATTCGGATATATCCGATACTTGGTATATATCCCATGGCGACGTGCAATGCAACAGCGTGTTTTGCCCGGATGGAAGACATCCGGGTTCAGTTTGGGAAGCTATTGAGGGGAAGGCGTCGAGAACGGGGCCTCACGCAGGAGGAGCTCGCCTTCAGAGCGGGAATGGACGTGACATATCTGTCGGACTTGGAGCGGGGGAAGTGGAACCCCAGCCTGGCGATGATCGTCGATTTGGCACGCGGTCTGAGCGTACATCCTTCTGAACTTCTGATTGGACTTCAGGTCGATCAGGCGGATGCCACCGGAACCGAGGATCCCATCCTGCCGGAGCGGAAGCGCGGTGGGCATTAAGGAATGGTCAGCGTCTCAATGGTTCCTTTGGACGTATTGCTTTCCTACGTCCTGAAGAAATAAACCCCGTTACTAAACTCGCATACGTTGGGAAGAATATTGCTCACTTCGCCATCGACAACGCGGGCCATTTCCAGGTGGCGCTGGATGCGGATGCCTGCTCGGTAGCGCATTGATCTAGCGTCAGGGCCATTTTGCTTTGGGCCCTGAAGACAAATGTATTCATTCGCGCCGAAGGGGAAGCAAGCTCAAGTCGACGTGCAACACGTCATCCTTCCCGCGCGATCAGGTGCAGGAATGACCCCGCCACGCTGCCCCGTCGGCTGCCCAGGGGCCCCAAGTCGGTACCGTCGGCGGCCTTGGCGGTCAGCAGGGGCGCATCGGTGCCGGGGGCCAGGACGCTGGCGTAATGGAACTCATGGCCGCGGAAGCGGCTGCCGGCCGGGCCCAGGGCCATGTCGCTCAGGGTGGTGACCAGGCGGTAGCCCAGGTGCAGCTTGCGCTTGGCGAAGCTGGTCCGGACGGACAGCAGGCCCAGCATCTCATGCGCCTGGCCTTCGGCATCCACCAGTACCTCGCCCAGGGTCATATAGCCACCGCATTCCCCGAATATGGACGCGCCCTGGGTGGCCAGGTGCTGCATCCCGGCCTTGAAGGTCCCCGCCGCTGCCAGGCGGCCGGCGTGCAGTTCGGGGTAGCCGCCGGGCAGCACCACCGCGTCGGCGCCGGCATCGGGCGCTTGGTCGGCCAAGGGGGAGAAGGGCAGCACCTCCGCCCCCGCCGCCCGCCAGCCGGCCAGGACGTGGGGATAGACGAAGCTGAAGGCCGCGTCGCTGGCCAGGGCGATTCGCTGCCCCGGCGACGGCAGGGCCGCCGGGGGGCTACCGTTGACGGCCGGCGCGTAGGGCACGGCCAGGGCCGCCAGGCGGTCCAGATCGACATGGCTTTCCACCCAGGCGCCCAGGGTGGAAAGCCGCTCGGCCAGGGCATCGGTTTCCGATGCTTGCACCAGGCCCAGGTGGCGCTCCGGCAGGGCGTGGCCGGGGGTGCGGGGCAGGGCGCCCAGCACCGGAATGCCCAGGGCGTCGATGGCGCCCTCGATCAGGCTGCGGTGGCGGGGGCTGGCGATATTGTTTAGCACCACGCCGACTAGGCGCACGTCATCGCGATAGGTGGCGAAGCCCTTCACCACGGCCGCCACCGATTGCGACGCCCCGCGCCCGTCCATCACCAGCACCACGGGCCAGCCGGTGCGGGCCGCGAGGTCGGCCGTGGCGCCGTTGCCCCAGGCGCCCACCCGGGCCACGCCGTCGAACAGGCCCATCAGGGCCTCGCAGATCAGCAGTTCCCCCCCGTTGGCGGCCTGGGCCGCCAAGCCATCGACCAGGGCCGGTTCCATGGCCCAGCTGTCCAGGTTCAGGCTGGGGTGGCCGCAAGCGGCGGCATGGAAGGCGGGATCGATGTAATCCGGCCCCGACTTGGCGGCGCGCACGTCCAGCCCCCGGGCGCGGAAGGCCGCCAGCAGGCCCAGGGTCAGGGTGGTTTTGCCGGAACCCGAGGCGGGTGAGGCGATGATGAGGCCCGGGGCAACGCGCTCAGTCATGGGACGCCACCCCCAGCCAGTCGAGGGTGGCGTGCAACTCCGCGATGGCGCCGATGACGATGATGGCGGGTGGTGCCAAGCCGCTGTCCGCCAGCGCCTGGGCGCAGCGGGCCAGTGTGCAGGTCATCACCTTTTGGCGCGGCGTGGTGGCGTCGCAGATGACGGCCACGGCGGTGTCGGCCGCCAAGCCGCCCTCCATGAGCGCCGTGGCGATGCCACCCAAACCGCGCCACGCCATGTACAGGATCAAGGGGGCCTTGGTGGCGGCCAGGGCCGCCCAGTCCGGCCCGTCACCCGCCGACTGGCCGGTCACCAGGATCACGGCTTGGTTGGCGGTGCGGTGGGTGGCGGGAATGCCGGCATAGGCGGGGCCCGCCAGCCCGGCGGTGATGCCTGGCACCACGCGGAAGGGCAGGCCGGCGGCCACCAGGGCCAGTGCCTCCTCACCCCCACGGCCGAAGACGAAGGGGTCGCCCGCCTTCAGCCGCAGCACGCGCAGGCCTTGCCGTCCCAGGTCCACCAGGCGCAGGCTGATATCCTCCTGCGCCGGCGACGGGCGGCCGCCGCGCTTGCCGGCGAATTCCTTCACGGCGGCGGGGTTGGCCATGTCCAGTATGCGCTCGTCCACCAGCGCGTCGTAGACGATATGGTCCGCCTGGCGTAGAGCATGCAGGGCCAGCAGCGTCAGCAGGCCGGGATCGCCCGGTCCGGCACCCACCAGCCAGACGCTGCCGGGCTGGAAATCGGGAAAGGCCAAGGTCGGTAGGGTCAGGTCAGTCATGGACGTGGACGGCGATATCGATACGGAGGGGACGGAAGGGCGCGCGCTGCGCCCCGGCTGGACCACCGGCGCCTGCGCCACGGCGGCGGCGGCGGCGGCCACGACGGCTTTGTTCGGCGGTGACTTCCCGGACCCGGTGACCATCACCCTGCCCGGCGGACAGCGTCCGGCCTTCGCCCTGGCCGTCACCGAGCGTGGTGACGGCTGGGCCGAGGCGGGCGTGATCAAGGACGCGGGCGACGATCCTGACGTGACCCATGGCGCCCTGGTGCGGGCGCGCGTCACGGCGGGGGCGGGGGGCAGCGGCGTCACCTTCCGCGCCGGGCCCGGTGTCGGCACCGTGACCTTGCCCGGCCTGCCGCTGCCGGTGGGCGAGCCCGCCATCAACCCCGTGCCCCGCGCCATGATCCGCGAGGCGGTCACCGCCGTGGCCCAGGCCGCCGGGCGGGCGCCGGACCTGGTGGTGGAAATCGGCATCGACAATGGCGAGGTGCTGGCCCGGCGCACCATGAACGCGCGTCTGGGCATCATCGGCGGCCTGTCGGTGCTGGGTACCACCGGCATCGTCGTGCCCTATTCCTGCGGCGCCTGGATCGCCAGCATCCATCGCGGCGTGGACGTGGCCCGGGCGGCCGGCCTGCCCCATGTCGCCGCCTGCACCGGCCGCACGTCGGAGGCGGCGGTGACCCGCCACTACGGCCTGCCGGAACAGGCGCTGCTGGACATGGGCGACTTCGCCGGCGGCACGCTGAAATACCTGCGCCGCCATCCCGTGCCACACCTGACCATCGCCGGCGGCTTCGCCAAGCTGGGCAAGCTGGCCCAGGGCCTGATGGATTTGCATTCCAAGCGTCACGCGGTGGACCTGGACTGGCTGGCCGGCGTGCTGGCCGACTTGGGCGCCACACCCGATCTGGTGGCCAAAGCACGCGGCGCCAATACGGCGCTCGAGGTGCTGCAGCTGGCCGACGCCGCCAGCCTGCCCGTGGCGGACCGGGTGGCGGAGATGGCCCGCGCCGTGGCGCTGCGGGTGCTGGAGGACGCGCCCATCACCGTCGACGTGATCGTCATCGACCGTCAGGGCGGTATCATCGGGCAGGCCGGTGGCGTGGGCCAGGCTCACTCCCCCCTCCCGCGATAGCGGCGCTGATAGCCGGCGTCGTAAAGCGCGCTGGCGCGAAAATCCTCCGTCCCCAGCGTCTTGCCCACCAGGATCAGGGCCGTGCGCTCTATGGGGTTGGCACTCACTTGGGCGCCAATGTCCGCCAGGGTGCCGCGCAACACCCGCTCCTCGGGCCAGGAGGCGCGATAGACCACCGCCGCCGGGCAGTCCGCGCCGTACAGCGGCGTCAGGCGCGCCACCACGTCGTCGATGACATGGATGGACAGGTGGATGGCCAGCGTGGCGCCGGACTGGCCCAGCACCTCCAACGTCTCATTGGCCGGCATGGCCGACGCCCGGCCGCCGGTGCGGGTGATGACCAGGGTCTGGCTGACCTCCGGCAGGGTCAGTTCGCGGCCCAGGGCGGCGGCGGCGGCGGCGAAGGCCGGCACGCCGGGGGTGATGGTGTAGGGGATGCCCAGATCCTTCAGGGCCCTCAGCTGCTCGCCCAGGGCGCTGTAGACCGACAGGTCGCCGGAATGCAGACGGGCGATGTCCTGGCCCGCCGCATGCGCCGCCTGGAACTCGGCCACGATCTCCGCCAGCGACAGCGGGGCGGTATCGACGATGCGAGCATCCGCCGGGGCATGGGCCAGCACGGCGGCCGGGACCAGTGACCCGGCATAAAGGCAAACGGGGCAGCGGGCGATCAGGTCGCGGCCGCGCAGGGTCAGTAGGTCGGGCGCGCCGGGACCGGCGCCGATGAAATGCACGGTCATGAGAGGATGCCTTCGGAACAGGCCACGGCGCAGGTGCTGGACGGTCCCTGAATGCGGGCCAGGATCAGGCGGGCGTTCGGATTCTGCGGGGCGCCACAGGCGGCCAGCGCCGCCGCTTCCGCCACCGGGGGCAGGTCGTGGCCAGGGGCGGCACTGGGGCTGGGCGTGGTGACGGTACGCAAGGCCTCTTCCTCCAGGCCCAACAACGGCAGGCCCAGCGTGGCCGCGGCCTGGACCAGACCCGGCTCCTTAACCTTGCGGGCCAGGGTGTTGAGGGTAAGGCCGGCGGGCGCGACGCTCCAGCCCAGGCGAGACCAGGCCCGGGCCAGCAGATCGAGGATTTCCGCCGCCTCTACGCCCCGGCGGCAACCGATTCCGACAGCGGTTGTCATAGCGGCTTGTCCGCTCGCCACAGGGTGACGGGCATTTGCGGCCGCCACCCCCGGAAACTCCCTAGGGGCACAGCGCGCTCTACCGACAGCCGCGTCAGCGACCCGCCCAGCGCGGTGTGCCAATGGGAAAGTGCGGCCTCCGTCTCAAGCGTCACGGCCGTGGCGACCAGCCGGCCACCCGGGCGCAGGGCTCGCCAGCACGCCTCCACTACGCCGGCACCCGTCAGGCCGCCACCGATGAAGACGGCATCCGGCTGGGGCAGATCCGCCAGCGCATCTGGGGCGGCGCCCTCGCGAAAGTCCAGGTTGGGCACGCCGAAGGCCAAGGCGTTGGCGCGGATGGCGGCCATGCGGTCGGCCCTGTCCTCCACCGCCACGGCGCGGTTGGCCGGGTCGGCCAGCAGCCATTCGATGGCGATGGAGCCGGAGCCGGCCCCTACGTCCCACAGCATTTCCCCGCGCCCGGGGGCCAGGTGCGATAGGGCCACGGCGCGCACCTCGCGCTTGGTGATCTTGCCGTCGTGCTGGAACCAGTCGTCGGGCAATCCCGGGCTGCGCGGCAGCACCCGGGCGCCGGGGGTGATGGCGCAGGTCAGCGCGATGGTGTTCAGGTCTTCTGTATCGCCGTCCGGCCAGGCGTCAGCCGGGGCGTCGCTCAGCCGCTCGCGAGGGCCGCCCATGGCCTCAAGCACCTTGAGCGTGCTGGGGCCGAAGCCGCGCTCGCGCAGCAGGGCCGCCAGCTTGGCCGGCGTGGTGCCGTCCCAGCTCAACAGCAGCAGGCGGGCCCCGGGGAACAGGTAGGGGATCACGGCCTCCAGCGGGCGGCCGTGTAGTGACAGGCAGGCGACATCCTGCAGGCCCCAGCCCAGGCGGGCGGCCGCCAGGGTGAAGGCGCCGGGCGCTGGAAGCACACGGGTCTCCGCCGGCGGCACCAGGCGGGCCAGCGTGGCGCCGATGCCGAACCACTGCGGATCACCACTGGCCAGCACGGTCACCGCCTGGCCGCGTCGGGCCAGCAGGGTGGGGAAGGCGTCGCTGAGCGGGCTGGACCAGGCCAGGCGCTCCTGCCCCGCCGTCTCCGGCACCAGGGCCAAGTGGCGGGTACCGCCGATCAGCAGGCAGGATCCGGTCACGGCGGCGCGGGCGGCCGGCGACAGGCCCTCCCATCCATCCTCGCCAATGCCGACGATGGTTAGCCAGGGAATGGTCAGCCAGGGGGTGCCGGTGCTAGTCATGGCCGGCACACGAGAACGGGGTTGGGGCGATGCGGATATTGGTCCTGGGCGGCACGACGGAGGCGCGACAACTGGCGGGCCTGCTGGTGGGTGACGCCCGTTTCCAGGCCACGCTGTCGCTGGCCGGCCGCACGCGCGACCCGGCACCGCAGCCCTTGCCCACCCGCATCGGTGGCTTCGGCGGTATTGCGGGCCTGGCGGATTATCTGCGGGCGGAGGGCGTGCGGGCCGTCATCGACGCCACCCACCCCTTCGCCGACCAAATCAGCGCCAATGCCGAGGCAGCCTGCGCCGCCGCCGGCGTGCCCCTGGCCGTGCTGACCCGCCCCCCCTGGACGGCTGGCGCGGGTGACGACTGGCGCCGGGTGCCGACCATGGCCGCCGCCGCCCAGGCGCTTGCCGGCCTGCCCGATACCGTCTTCCTTACCGTGGGGCGGCAGGAGCTGGAACCCTTCCTGGCCATGGATCGGCGGTTCCTGGTGCGCGCGGTGGACCCGCCGGATGTCCTGCCGGCCGGTGCCACTCTGGTGCTGGACCGGGGCCCCTACACGGCAGCGGGGGAAATGCATCTGATGCGCGCCCACGCCGTTGGCACGCTGGTCACCAAGAACAGCGGCGGCAATGCCACGGCGGCCAAGCTGCAAGCCGCACGATCCTTGGGCCTGCCCGTGGTCATGGTCGACCGGCCGGTGGCCGGAACGGCACCCCGGCTCTACACCGCATCCGACGCCGTCGACTGGCTGGCCGCTCACGGCACCTCCGCCGCATAATAGCTGCGCGGTGTGTAGACCCAGACGTCGCCCAGGTTGTCGCTCCCTTTGCCGCCGCCCTTGCGCGGCAGCAGCCGGGTCTGGCTGGATCCGATCAGCACCAGGGTGCGCATGTCGGCCGTGGCCGGGTCGCAGTCGGCCAGGGTGGTGATGGTCACATCCTCATCATGGCGGCCCACGGCGCGGGCCAGCACCACCGGTGTTCCCGGATCCTTCATGGTACGCAGGGTGTCCAGCGCCGCACCCAGCTGCCAAGGCCGGGCCTTGGAGATAGGGTTGTAGAGCGCGATGACGAAGTCGGCCTCCGCCGCCAGGCGCAGGCGTTTCAGCACCACCTCCCAGGGTTTCAGGTTGTCCGACAGGGACAGTACGCAGAAGTCGTGCCCCAGCGGCGCGCCCACCCGCGCGGCGGCCGCCAGCATGGCGGACACGCCGGGGCAAACCCGTACCGGCACCCCGGCCCAGGCGGGGTCGTCGCCGGATTCCAGCGCCTCGAACAGGGCCGATGCCATGGCGAAGACGCCGGGGTCGCCGCCCGACACCAGGGCCACCTTGCGGCCCGATACCGCCAGGTCCAGCGCCAGACGGGCGCGCGACAGCTCCACCCGGTTGTCGGAGCCGTGGCGGCGGTGGAAGCTCTGCGGAATGCGATCCAGATAGGGGCCGTAGCCCACCAGGTCGGTGGCGCTGGCCAGCACGTCCGCCACCTCCGGCGTCAGCCACCGGTCGGGGCCGGGGCCCAGGCCGACGACGGTCAGCGAACCGAGGGTGCTCATTCCGCCACCTCGGACTTGGCCGCCTGGGGGGCGGTCAGCACGTCGCCGCGCTTGCCCTGGCCGGGGATCAGAATCATGGCGAAGTAAGGGGCGACGTCGGGCGCCTCGGCCAGGGGGTGCACCCGCTGGGTCTCGGTCGTGCCGCGCTCCACATACCAAGCCCGGTGGGTCAGGCCCAGGCTTTCGATCACCCGGCGCACCTTGGGCAGGTTGCCGCCCAGCTTCATGACGGCGGCGGCATCGGCGCGGCTGAGGGCAGCGGCCAGCTCCACCTCGCCCAGCGTGCCGGGGATGACTGACAGCACGTCGTCGCGGATGGTCAGGGGAATGGGCAGCTGCGCCGCACAGCCCAGGATGGAGGGCACGCCCGGTACCACCTCCACCCGGAAGCGGTGTGCCAGGCGCAGATGCAGGTGCATGTAGGACCCGTAAAAGAACGGGTCGCCCTCGTTCAGCACCGCCACGGATTTGCCGGCGGCCAGCAGGGCCGCCAACCGCTCCGCCTGTTCATCGAAGAAGCCCTCGATGGCGGCGGCATAGGCGGGGCTGTCCGGCGGCAGTTCGGTGGTGACGGGATAGACCATGGGCACCTCCTCATGGGTGCCGTCCAGATGGCTTGCGGCGATGCGCCGGGCCTGGCCGGGGCCGCCACGCTTGGCGAAATAGGCCACCACCGGGCAGGCGCGCAGCAGGCGCACCGCCTTCAACGTCATCAGCTCGGGGTCACCAGGGCCGGTGCCGATGCCGTAGAGGGTGCCGGGCCCCAAAGCGCTGGAAGCGATGTCGGTCATGGCGCTCATTCCCGGTCCGAGGCCAGGGCGTTGACCGCCGCCGCCGCCATGGCGCTGCCGCCCCGTCGGCCCGCCACGGCCAGATAGGGCAGGCCCCAGGGGTTGGCCGCCAGCGCGTCCTTGCTCTCCGCCGCCCCGACGAAGCCCACGGGGAAGCCCAGGATGGCGGCGGGACGGGGGGCGCCGGCCGCGATCATCTCCAGCAGGTGGAACAGGGCGGTGGGCGCGTTGCCGATGGCCACCACCGCCCCCGCCAGATGGGGCCGCCACAGTTCCAGAGCCGCGGCGGAGCGGGTGGTGGCGAGGTTCTGCGCCAGGGCGGGCACGGTGGGGTCGGTCAGGGTGCAGATGACGGCGTTATCGGCAGGCAGGCGGGCGCGGGTGACGCCGTGCGCCACCATCTGGGCGTCGCACAGGATGGGCGCGCCGCTGCGCAGGGCCGCGCGGGCGGCCGCCCCCACGTCGGATGAGAACAGCAGGTGCTCGGCCGTCTCGACCAGACCCGCCGCATGGATGATGCGCACGGCCACGGCGCGCAGATCCTCTGGCAGATGGTCCAGCCTGGCCTCTTCCCGGATGATGGCGAACGACCGGGCGTAGATGGCGGCGCCATCGCGGATGTAATCGTACTGCGGGGGCTCGCCTCGGCTATGGGGCTCGGGACTGGACACGGGGGCGGCTTCCTCTACGCGACGACAGTGGCCTCGACCAGGGTGGCCAGTTCGGCCGGCCCACCCAGGCGGGTGATGAAGGCGGCCGGATCCTCATCCGCCCGCATCCGGTGGGTATAGACAGCTTCCAGCGCCGCCACCAGCGATGTCGCGCGGGCCGGCGTCACGCCACGCCATTGCGCCGCCCCGCCGGCGGGGGCCAGCAGGCCGACATCATAAGCCTGATGGCCCCGTGCCGTCAGCGTGACCAGCGCCGACGCGGGGTGGGCGCAGCCCTTGGCGCAGGCCGAGACATGGATATGCCCGCGCGCCAGCAGGCGGGGGGCGACCCGGGCCAGCGCCAGGGCGTCGCCGCGCGCGTCCGTCAGTCCTGAATCACAGGCACCGCGACCACTGCAGGCCGACAGCGCCAGGCGGGGGTCCTCGGGTGCCAGGATGAATAATCCTGTGGGCTGAAAGAGTTCAACCAGGTCACTGCCGCCGCCTTCCAGCAGCACGGCGCGCCAGGGTGTCAGGCGCAGGGCCGGCGTCATATGCGCGACGAGCGCCAGCCATTGAATGCTCATGCCGCCGAAGGGAAAGGCGAGGCCCATCCAGCCAGCGTGCGCCCCCAGCACCCGCTCAAGGCGCAGGCCAGGCAGGCTGATGTCGGCGGGCGTCGGGGTCAGGGGGACATGGCCGGCGAGCCCGGCCGTGCCCTCCGCCGCCACCAGGGCGGCCAGGCGCCGGTAGCGGCCGTTCGAGAGGCGGACATAGGCGCGGGCCAGGGTAAGGGCGGTGTCCACCACCGCGTCGGCGGCGCAGACACCCAGCGGCGTGGCGCCGGTCTGATCTCCGCCCACCGCCACGCGGAACAGGCCGGTGCCGGGCAGGGCGTCGAAGCGGATATCGGCCACGGTATCGGCCAGGGGCGCTTGACCACCACCGTTCAGGACGAAACTGAACTTGGCCGGCAGCGCGGCCCACAGGTCGGGACTATCGGCCAAGGCGGCGTCCAGCGCCTGGGCCAGGGCGCGTACGGGCGCGCACGCCGGGTCCAGGCCGCAGGTGGGGCTGCACAGCACATTGCGCACCCTCTCCGCTGCCGGATCGCCGTTGACCAGGCCCAGCTCGCGCAAGGCGTCGGTCAGGGCGGGCAGTGCCGCCTCGGTCACGCCGCGGATCTGCAGATTGGCCCGTTGGCTCAGATCCACCAGGCCATTGCCGTGGCGCTCCGCCAGGCCGCAGATTGCCGCTGCCGTTGGCCCCGGCAGCCTGCCGCCGGGAATACGCAGGCGCACCAGCAGGCCGTCGGCCACCGCCATGGGTACCAGCGCGCCGGGGCAGGCGCCCCGCACACGCGGCGGATTGATGGGGGCATTCATGCCAATTCCTCCCGCAGGCGGGTTAGATCCTCAGGCGTGGAATTGCGCCGGGGATGCCATAGGCCGCGCCGCAAAGCCTCTTGGAACCGGTCCAGGATTTGGCGGGCGGCGTCGGGGTTGCTGTCCGACAGGAAGGCCCAGGTTTCGCTGTCCGCCACATAGGCATCATAGAGGCTGTCCACCTGGTGCGATCGCACGGCGCCCGTCAGCGCCGCCAGGGCCACGGCGCCATCCACCGTGCGGGCCAGGTTGGCGGCCCCGCTGTGGCCATGGCGGCGCTGGCCATCGATCCAGCGTGGGTTGGCGGCGCGGCCGCGCACCACGCGGGCGGCCTCCTCCGCCATGGTGCGGGGCGTGATGCGCTCCGGCTCGGCGCTGTCGACATGATAGAGGACGGGATCGCTGCCCAACAGGCCGGCGGCGGCGGCGAACCCGCCCTCAAACTGGGTCATGCCATCATTGTCCAGTACGTCGGTTTCGCGTTGGTCCTGGATATGGACCAAAGCGTCGGCCAGGCCCACGCGGCGGCGGAACAGGGCGGGCAAGGCCACGCCGTCCAGGTCCAGGCCATAGGCATGGCAGCCGGTGTCGAGATAAGCGGCGCCCAGCTGGTCGCGGGCCTGCCAGTCGCCGGTGGCCAGCGGTTGTGCCAGGCCGGTGCCGTAGCCGCCGGGGGCGGCGCCGTAGACGCGGGCCGTCGCCTGGCGGCCAGCCTCCGCCGTATCCATGCCACCGGCCACCAGGGCGTCGCGGTCGGCCCGCACGGCGGTGGCCAGAGGGTTGACCGCGTCCGGCTCGTCCAACCCGGCGACCTTGCGCGCCGCCTGGTCGAACAGGGCCAGCTGCGCCGGGAACATATCGCGGAACAGGCCGGAGATGCGCAGGGTCACATCCACGCGCGGCCGGCCCAGCACGGTAGCCGGCAACACCTCCACGCCCATCACCCGGCCGCTGCCGGCCTCCCACATAGGACGTACGCCCATCAGGGCCAGGGCCTGGGCCAGCTCTTCCCCGCCGGTGCGCAGGGTGGGGCTGCCCCAGCAATCCACCACCAGTTGGCGCGGCCAGTCGCCTTGGTCCTGCAGATGGCGCGTCAGCACGGCATCCGCCCCCTTCCAGCCCAAGGCCCAGGCGGTGGGCGTGGGCACGGCGCGGGGGTCGATGGCGTAAAGGTTGCGGCCGGTGGGCAACACGTCGGCCCGGCCGCGCGCGGGCGACCCACCGGGGCCTGGGGCGACGAAGCGGCCATCCAGGCCGGCCAGCAGGGCGGCCATCTCCGCCGGGCCGCTGGCCGCCAACGGGGGCGCCGCCTCGGCCCGCAGAGTGGCCAGGACGGCTGCGGCTCTTTGCCATTCCGGATACGGAACGATCTGGCCTGACACCAGCTCCCGCACCAGGCCATCCAGCGCCGCCCGCACCCGCCCAACGGACGGACCGGTGCCCGTCCGCTCCGCCAGCAGGGCCGGCAGGGGATGGGGCCAGGGCGCTGCGGCGTCGCCTGTGAAAAGGTCCTCCAGCGTGCCGGCCAGGCCTAGGTCGCGGGCCAACGCCTCGGTCATGGATGGCTGATCACGGCGGGGGAAGCGCGCCATGGCGGCCAGGAAGGCGGCCTGGGCGCCGTCGACCGGCGCCGCCCCGAAGACATGCAGCCCATCGCGGATTTGCATCTCCTTGATGTCGCAAAGATGGGCGTCCAGCCGGGCCAGGGCCTCGTCGGGAAGGTTCCCCGTGGCCAGATCGGTCGGCAGATTCAGGTCTCGGGTGACGCCGGCCTCCCAGGCCAGGTCGCGGATGCGGGCCCGCAGGGTGGGCAGGCGGCGCGGGTCCAGGCTCTGCGCCTGGGCGTATTCGTCCAGCGCTTGCTCCAGGGCCGCCAAATCGCCGTGCAGCCCCGCCGGCACAGGCGGCGGCGGCAGGTGCCCCACCAGCACGGCGCCCAGGCGGCGGCGGGCCTGTACGCCCTCGCCGGGGTTGGTGGCGATGTAGGGGTAGAGGACGGGCAGGGGGCCGGCCAGCCGCTCCGGCCAGCAGTCGGCCGACAGCGCCACGGCCTTGCCCGGCAGCCATTCCAGCGTGCCATGGGCGCCCACCTGCACCAGGGCATGGATATCTATCACATGGCGCAGCCACAGGTGAAAAGCGGCATAGCCGTGGCTGGGCGGGGTATCGGGGTCATGGTGGGCGGTGCTGTCGATAGCGCCATGTCCCCGGCTGGGCTGGACCGCCACCAGCACATTGCCGCAAGCCTGGACACGAAAGCGCAGGGCGCCGTCATGCGCCAGAGGGTCGGCCGAGGGTGGGCCCCAGCGGTCGGTGATGGCGGCCAGCGCCGAGACATCCATAAGCCGGGTGTACTCTGTGAGGCTCAGGCCCGGCGCGGCGCCATCCAGGGGTCGGCGCAGGGCGGTCATCAGGGCGGCGCCGTCGGCCGGCTTGTCCGCCACCCCATAGCCGGCGCCGGTCAGAGCCGCCAGCATGGCCAGGGTGCTGGCCGGCGTGTCCAGGCCCAGCGCCAGGCCGGTGCCGCCGCGGGCCGGATAGTCGGACAGCACCAGGGCCACGCGTCGTCCCGCCGGTGGGGTGGCGGCCAGACGGGCCCAGGCAGCCGCCTTGTCGGCCAGCGCGTCCACCCGGTCGGCACGGGGACGGCTCAAGGCCGGGGCGTATTCCAGGGCGGCATCCCAGTCGGCGGCCGCCTTGAAGGCGATGGCGGGGCCCTGTAGGCGGCCGTCCATCTCCGGCAGCACCACGGTCATGGCCAGATCTGCGGGACCCAAGCCGGCGCGCGCCTTTTCCCACAGTACCTCCGTGCCCGTGGACAGCACGGCCTGCAGCACCGGCACACCGGGGGCGTCCAGGGGCGACGCATCCTCCGGACCCTGGCGCGCGGAAAATCCGGTGGCGTTCAGGACCACGGCCGGCTGCAGGGCCGCCAGTTGGGCCGCCAGCCATTGCGCAGCCGGGCCTTCCTTCAGGCTGGCCACGTAATAGAGGTGAGGCGCCAGGCCACGCCGGGCCAGGGCGTCGGCCAAGGCGTGAAGCGCCGCCAGATTGCCGGCCTGCAGGTGCGATCGGTAGAAAACCAGCGCCGCCGCTGGTCCCGCGACGGGTGCCGACGGCCGCCAGCCTTCATGACGGCCATAGCGAGGCAGGGGCAGGGGCTCGCCCGCCAGCAGGTCGGCGGGCGGCTGCCGTCCCAGCAATTGGGCGGACTCGGCCAGGAACCGGACCGTGTTCTCGGGCCCGCCTTCCACGAAGCAGCGCCACAGCCGGCGGGCGGCGGCAGGATCCACGGTGCCGGCGGCATCCAGGCTGGGATCCGCCTTGGCCTCCCCGGGCACCACGGCCAGGGCGATACCCCGGGCCCGGCAGGTCTCCGCCACCTGCTCCAGCCCATAGCGCCAGTAGCCGGCGCCACCGTTCAGGCGCAGCACCACCAAACGGGCGCGCGATACCACCGCCTCGACATACATATCGACGGATAGGGGATGCCCCAGGCGCATCAGATTGGCCAGGCGCAGCGTGGGCCGCCAGGGAACATTACCCACGGCGTGGTAGGCGGCGGCCCCCGCCGACAGGTCACTGTCGGAAAAGGACAGCAACACGCACTCTGCCGGCGTCTGCCCCAAATCCTCGGCTTGGGGGGACGCCAGCAGATCCTCGGCCTGGGTGGGCAACAGGTGCATGGGAGGGGCGGAACCCGTGTGACGACACTGAACGACGAAAAGCGAGCTTTATGCCGCTCTAGCCCCTATACGCCGTCAATTCAACAGCGGGATGGGTCAACAGCGGGATTGGGCAGGGCACCGCTTTGCGTCCACGCCTCGTCCGCGCGGCCAATCAGGCGGCCAGCGCCGCCTCGATGGCCGCCCTGTCCAGGCCCGTCTCACCGATCACCACCAGGCGGCTGCGCCGTGCCTCGTCCGGCCCCCACAGCCGATCGTAGCTGGTCTGGATGCGGGGGCCCACACCCTGCACCAGCAGGCGCATGGGCTTGCCCGGCACATCGATGAAGCCCTTCAGGCGCAGGATGCCGAAGCGCTGGGTGACATCGCCCAGCCGGCGGACCAGGGCCTCCGGATCGGCCTGGGACGGCAATTCGGCGACAAAGCTGGTGAAGTCATCGTGGTCGTGATCTTCCTCGTTGTCGTGATGGCTGACGCGGGCGTCCAGGTCGGCCTCCGCCGCGGCCGACAGGCCCAGCAGCACATTGGGGTCGACATCGCCATGGGCCACGCGCACCAGGGGCGGGGCGGTGGGCCGCAGGGCCTTCACCGTGTCGGCCACGGCGGCCAGCCCGGCCTCGTCCACCAGGTCGGTCTTGCTGACCAGGATGAGGTCAGCGCACAATACCTGATCCTCGAACACCTCCTGCACCGGGGTTTCATGCTCCACGGTGGCGTCGCCGGCCTCCATGGCGGCCTTCTGCCGCGCCAGCGCCTCCGCATCCGGGGCGAAGCGGCCTTCGGCCACGGCATCGGCCGCCACCACCGCCACCACGCCGTCCACCGTGACGCGCGAACGCACCGCCGGCCAGGTGAAGGCGCGCACCAGCGGCTTGGGCAGGGCCAGGCCGCTGGTCTCGATGATAATGTGGTCCGGCGGATCGGCGCGGTTCAGCAGCATTTCCAGCGCCGGCACGAAATCATCCGCCACGGTGCAGCACAGGCAGCCGTTGGCCAGTTCGATCACCCGATCCTCCGGGCAGGCCGCGTCGCCGCAGCCCTTGAGCACCGCGCCGTCCACACCGACGTCGCCGAACTCGTTGATGATCAGCGCCAGCTTGCGGCCGCCTGGGTTTTGCACCAGGCCACGGATCAGCGTGGTCTTGCCGGCACCGAGGAAGCCGGTGATGACGGTGGCGGGGATTTTGGGCGTGGGCGCGGACATGGGCGTGTCTTTCAGGTACCTAAGGGACGGAAGTGGATGCTGCGAAACTTTGAACAAAAAGAGAAGAGGCGATAAAATCATATGTCTACCTGAGGGAATGCTTCGCGAAGGGTAGTCTATAAGGTTGGCCTTCATCGCGAAGCATCAGGGGACTGAGCGACAAAGTGATCCAGTTCACCTTCCCGCCACGATATGCCGATGGCCCGACGGCCCGGTACGTGACGCACATGTTCGACAGGCGATGCCAGGAGAATGGCATCGAACGCCGCCTTACCAAGATCAGGCATCCCTGGACCAACGGCCAGGTCGAGCGCATGAACCGAACCATCAAGGAAGCCACGGTCAAACGCTACAACTACGACAGCCATGAACAGTTCGAGCAGCATCTGAACGCCTTGGTCGGCGCCTACAACTTTGCAATGCCCTTCGACCGGTCGTCGATGTCCCGCTGGCGCCAGCGTCTGGGCGAGGAGCGGCTGGCGGCGCTGATCCAGGAGAGCCTGCGGGTGGCCCAGGCCACCGGCGCGCTCAGCACCAAGGACCTGGCGCGCGTGGCGGTGGACACCACCGTCCAGCCCAAGGCCATCGCCCACCCCACCGACGCCCGCCTGACCCACAAGGCCATCGAGAAGCTGGTCGCCTTCGCCAAGGACAATGGCATCACGCTGCGCCAGAGCTATCTGCGCGTGGCCAAGAAGGCCGCCATCATGGTCGGCCGCTACACCCACGCCCACCAGCACAAGCAGGCCAATCGCCAACTGAAGTTCCTGCGCACCCGCCTGGGCCGCCTCATCCGCGACATCAACCGCAAGATCGCCGCCAAGGGGGGCGTCAAGGCTCCGGCCCTCCTAGCCCGCTACGCCCCTTTATGCGACTTGGCCATCAAGATCAGCATGCAGACCCAGCGCCAGCGCGGGCAAAAGGTCTATTCCCTCCATGCCCCCGAGGTCGAATGCATCGGCAAAGGCAAGGCCCGCGCCCCTTACGAGTTCGGTTGCAAGGTAAGCGTCGCCGTCCCCATCACCAAGCCCAAGGGAGGGCTCTTTGTCCTCCACGCCCAGGCCATCCACGGCAACCCCTTCGACGGACACACCCTCGCCAAGGCCGTCGCCGACATCAAGGCCAACACCGGGCGCGATCCAGACCGGGTCCACGTCGACAAGGGCTATCGCGGGCACAACCATCCCAACAAGTTCAAGGTCTGGATCACTGGCCAGGTCCGCAGAACCACCGCCGCCATCAAGCGGGAGATGAAACGCAGGGCCGCCATCGAGCCCATCATCGGCCATCTCAAGGCCGAGCACCGCATGGGACGAAACTACCTCAAGGGACGCAGCGGCGACCGCATCAACGCCGTCCTCGCCGCCGCCGGCTTCAACTTCCACCTCCTCATTAGGTGGTTCAAAGACCTTTGGCGTGCCCTCTTCCAGCTCCTCCAAACCCAAAGCAAAATGGCGCTGATCAGCTCCAATTGAGCCAATCAGCGCCATTCTTCACAGATGACTAATTAAAGTCCAACTTGACGTTGATGCTGACAAGGCGCTTTGGATGCGGGGAACCCAAACAGCGCAGAAGGCGGTCGAGGAAATTTACGACCACGCCCGCAATGCGACGATGCATGGACGTAAAAATCACAAGAAAGGAAAGCCGGATAGTAAACCATTCCATGACTGGGAGTCTGGGCGCGAACGTGCTGAAGCTTTGGCTCGGTACTGCTTAATGGCTTGTATCGACTGGACTGCGCAGCACCCCGGCAGTGACGACCCGAGATCGTGGACGGTGCCGTCAATAGGTTGAAAGCTAATTGTTGCGTTTCGTTGTTGTTATTTCGTGAATTATTAATGGCGTCTACTTCATCATCGGAAATGTCTCTGACTTTTGTTGACAAAAATTCGAAATTTTGGTGAAGATTCCTGAAGAGAAATTCGCCCATGTGGGCGTACCATTGCTTCGACATACTTATACCAACGAGCGCTGATGGCGACTCTCGCTAAGGGGATTGAACGAACCCGCTGTCGCGGGAATGGCGCCGCTGTTGGCGTATGAGGCCTCCGGTCTGAGGATTGCGGTTGTCGAAGCCCAATCCACAGACAGGAGGTTCGTAAGCGTCAGCGCAGCCCCGCCTTCCCATGGCGTTATTGATGGGCATGCTTGCCGCTCGGCTTGAGTGGTGGACGCATGGATGACGTGACGGTGATCGGCAAGGAGGCGCTTCGAAGTGCTCATACGAGCGCTTCGGAGTTGCACGGCGAAGTTTTGAGCGGGCCGGAGCGTCGGCGGCGCTGGAGTACCGAAGAGAAGCTGCGGGTTCTGGCGCAGAGCGTGGCGCCGGGGTCGTCGCCGAGCCTGACGTGCCGCATGCACGGTATCAGCACCGGTCAGCTATCGACGTGGCGCAAGCAGTTCCGGTCGGGTGAGCTGACGGGGTTCGTGCCGGTCTCGGTTGTTGCCGATGCGGCGTTGCCCGCACCGGCTGTCGTACCTGAAGTGGCGGAGCAGACGCCCGTTGCCGTCGGCGTGGTCGAGGTCGAGCTGCCGACCGGCGTGCGCCTGCGGATCACCGGCGATGTCGGTGAGGCGGCCTTGCGCCGGGTTTTGGCGGCATTGTCGTGATCGGCCTTCCGGGCAATGTCCGCCTCTACCTGGCGTGCGGCGCGACCGACATGCGCCGTGGGTTCGACAGCCTGGCCGCTCAGGTGCAGACGATGCTGAGGCTTGATCCCCACGACGGCGCGCTTTACGCCTTCCGGGGGCGGCGGGGTGACCTGATCAAGATTTTATGGTGGGACGGCCAGGGCCTCTGCCTGTTCTCCAAGCGGCTGGAGCGTGGCCGGTTCGTCTGGCCACAGGCCCGGGAGGGCTCGGTCGCGCTTACCGCCGCCCAGGTTTCCATGCTGCTGGAAGGGATCGATTGGCGGACGCCGGTGCGAACCTGGCAGCCGGACGCGGCCTGCTGAGCGCGCTCGGTCCCGTGCGGCCCCCGGCGCGTCATAGTGACTCGGATGCTGTCCACCACGCTGCCGACGGCGGCGTTTTCGGGTAGAATCCGCCCCATGACCGCCGCCGCCGCAGAGATCGCCGAGCTCCGTGCCCGGCTCGCCGAACGCGAGGCCGAACTGGCCACGGCGCGGGCGGAACTGACTGGCGCGCGCCTCCTGATCGAGCAGTACAAGGCCCAACTGGCCAAGCTCCGCCGGATGCAGTTCGGCCGCTCATCGGAGAAGCTCGACCGGCAGATCGCGCAACTGGAACTGATGCTGGAAGACCTGGAGGAAGGCGAAGCCGCCCGGACGGCGCCGTCGCTGGATGCCGGGAACGCGGCCCCGGAACGGCGCCAGCGGGACCAGCGCCATCCGGTGCGCCATCCCTTGCCGGAGCATCTGCCGCGGGAGGAGGTCGTCCATTCCCCCGGTGACGTCTGCCCCGGCTGCGGCGGCACGCATTTCTCCAAGCTGGGCGAGGACGTGACCGAGGTGCTGGAGAAGATCCCGGCCCGCCTCAAGGTGATCCGCCACATCCGGCCGAAGCTCTCCTGCCGGGCGTGCGAGGTCATCCTCCAGGCGCCTGCCCCAGACCTGCCGGTGGAGAAGGGCCGCCCCGGGCCCGGCCTGCTGGCCAATGTCGTGGTGTCGAAGTACCTGGACGGGCTGCCGCTCTACCGGCAGTCGGCGATCCTGGCGCGCGAGGGCATCGCGATCGAGCGCGCGACCTTGGCCGATTGGGTCGGCCATGCCGCCTGGTGGGTGGCCCCCCTGGCCGGTCTGATCGGTGCCCATGTAATGGCGGCGCCAGTCATCCACACCGACGACACGCCGATCAAGGTGCTGGCCCCCGGCAACGGCCAGACCCGGCTCGGTCGGCTTTGGACCTACCTGGTCGATGAGCGGCCCTGGTGCGGGGAGCGTGCGCCAGCGGCGTTCTATCGTTTCAGCCCGGATCGCAAGGGCGAACGGCCCCGTGAGCATCTCTCCGGGTTCAGCGGGGTGATCCAGGCGGACGCCTATACGGGTTATGAGGCACTGACCCGGCCATCGAGCCTGGTCCAGCCCGGCATCATCCCATCGGGCATCGTTCATGCTGCCTGCTGGGCGCATGCGCGGCGGCATCTCTACGACCAGTACGAGAAGACCAGGTCACCCATCGCCGAGGAGGCCTTGCGCCGGATCGGGCGGCTCTACGAGGTCGAGGCCGCGATCACCGGCCTGTCGGCTGAACAGCGCCGGGACGCCCGGCGGCAACTCGCCGTTCCCATCCTCGACGACCTCAAGCCATGGCTGGAGGCGCAGCAACGGCGCCTGTCGGCCAAGAACACGCTGGGCAAGGCGATCGGGTATGCGCTGAACCGCTGGGAGGCGCTCACCCTCTATGTCGCCGATGGCCGTATCGCCATCGACAACAACCCCGCCGAACGCTCCCTGCGCGGCATCGCAATCACCAGGAAGAACTTCCTGTTCCTGGGCTCCGAGGCGGGCGGCGACCGGGCGGCACTCCTCTACTCCGTCCTGGAGACGGCGAAGCTGAACGGGCTCGACCCCGAGGCCTATCTGGCGGATGTCCTGGACCGCATGGCCAAGGGGCATCCGATCAACCGGCTGGCCGAACTTCTGCCCTGGAACTGGATGCGCCGGGCTGACAAACTCGCGGCATGACCGCCGACACCCTTGCCATCCTGCGCATCGAACTGCTCCATACCGAACCCCTGGTCTGGCGCCGCGTTGCCGTGCGCGGCACCACCAGCCTCGCGGCGCTCCACAAGATCATCCAGGCCGCCATGGGCTGGCTCGACTACCATCTGTGGGAGTTCGAGGTCGAGGGGGCCACCTACGGCCTTCCCGATCCCGATGGCATGGACTGGGGGCGCACTATCAAGCGCGCCAGCACGATCAAGCTACAAAAGTTGCTCGATGCCGGTGTCGAGACGTTCGGCTACGTCTACGACATGGGCGACAACTGGGAACACCAGATCATCATCGAGCGCGTCGAGGCCGCTCAGCCGGACCAGCCCTATCCCCAGTTCCTTGGTGGCGAGCGGCGCTGCCCGCCCGAGGATTGCGGCGGAGTTCCCGGCTACTACGACTTCCTCGATGACATCGCCGGGCCCGACAAGGGCAGAGGCAGCAAAAAGAAGAAGGAAGCCCTCGACTGGTACGGCGGCCCCTACGACCCCGACGATATCGATGAAGAGCAGATCCGCATTACTCTTAAGCGGATCGCCAGCGCTTCAAGAATGAAGAAGGCCGTCAACCCTTGAACTGCTCGCCGATCCGCTGACGCTTACGGAGGTTCCGCGATGGCCGAGTTGAGCCCTCTACGTCGCCGCATGATCGAGGACATGACGGTCCGTAATCTGTCGCCGGCGACGCAACGATCCTACGTGCATGCCGTGGCGAAGTTCAGCCGGTATTTTGGGCGGTCGCCGGACCGCCTTGGTCTTGAGGACGTCCGTGCTTTCCAGGTCCATCTGGTCGCCACGGGGATATCGTGGCCGGCGTTGAACCAGACGGTGTGCGCCCTGCGGTTCTTCTATGGCGTGACGCTGGGGTATGGCGATCTGCCCGAACGCATCCCGTACGCGCGCGAGCCACGCAAGCTGCCGGTGGTGCTGAGCGCGGACGAAGTGGTGCGTTTCCTGGAAGCGGTGCCGAGCCTGAAGAGCCGGACGGCGTTGACGACGGCGTACGCGGCGGGCTTGCGGGCGTCGGAGGCCGTCAGCCTTAAGGTCGGCGATATTGACGGTGGGCGGATGGTCATCCGGGTCGAGCACGGCAAGGGTGGCAAGGACCGCCACGTCATGCTGTCGGCGCAGTTGCTGGGCATCCTGCGCACCTATTGGCGCCTGGCCCGGCCCGGTCATTGGCTGTTTCCCGGCCGGGACGGGAGCCGGTCGATGGACGTGCAGGTGCTCCATTCGGCCTGCCGTTCGGCTTGTGCCGCCGCCGGGCTGGCCAAGCGCGTGACGGTCCACACGCTCCGGCACAGCTTCGCCACCCATTTGCTGGAGGACGGCACGGACATCCGCATCATCCAGGTCCTGCTGGGCCACAGCAACCTGTCGAGCACGGCGCGGTACACCCAGGTCTCCAACAGCGTCATCCGGCGCACCGAGAGCCCGCTCGACCGCCTGAAGCTGGAGGTGGTGCCTCCCGCCTGAGCCGGCATCGCCATGCCGGCCGGGCTGGAGGTGGCGGACGTCTTCCGCCGCCACGGCGACGCCTATCGCCAGGCGCACGATGGCCACCTCGGCTGCGTCGAGCGCCGGGTGATGGGTGCGATCGAGGCATGCCGCACGGCGGCACTGGGCGGCCACGCCGAAGCTTGCCCGGAGTGCGGCCTGGTGCGGTGCGCCTACAACTCCTGCCGCAACCGGCATTGTCCCAAGTGCCAGGGCGCCGCGCGGGCGGAATGGCTTGCCGCACGACAGGCCGATCTGCTGCCGGTACCCTACTTCCACGTCGTGTTCACGCTGCCGGCACCCGTGGCGGAGATCGCGTTCCAGAACAAGGCGGTGGTCTATGCCATCCTGTTCAAGGCCGCCGCCGAGACCCTGCGCATCATCGCCGCTGATCCCAAGCACCTGGGCGCCGAGATCGGGCTTGTCGCCGTGCTCCACACCTGGGGCCAGACCCTTCACCACCATCCGCATGTCCATTGTGTCGTGCCCGGCGGTGGACCGTCGATCGATGGCACGCGCTGGGTCGGATGCCGGCCCGGCTTCTTCCTGCCGGTCCGCGTGCTCTCCCGCCTGTTCCGCCGCTTGTTCCTCGACGCGCTGGCCGCCGCGTTCGAGGCCGGCACCCTCGGCTTCTTCGGCGACCTCGCCCCCCTGGCGGAGCCCGCCGCCTTCCACCACCGCTTGCGCGACCTGCGGCGGGTCGAATGGGTCGTCTACGCCAAGCCGCCCTTCGGCGGCCCCGCCCAGGTGCTGGCCTATCTGGGCCGCTACACCCATCGGGTCGCCATCTCCAATACCCGCTTGGTCGCCATGACCGGCAGAGACGTCACATTCCGATGGAAGGATTATCGCCATCATGACAAGGCCAAGGTCATGACCCTGGCATCCTTCGAGTTCATCCGGCGCTTCCTGCTCCACACCGTGCCGGATGGCTTCCACCGCATCCGCCATTATGGCTTCCTCGCCAACAGTCACCGGGCCGGAAAGCTGGCACTTTGCCGCAAGCTCCTCGATGTCCCACCGCCGGCGCCAACGGTGGCCGAAGAACCCACCGACCGCTCCCCATTGGCCAGCCCCCCGCTGGATCGCTGCCCGTGCTGCGGTGGCGCGATGATCCTCCTGGCCGTCTTGCCGCCGCTTCGGCCCCATCGCCCGCCCCTCCGGTACGACACCTCATGAACCGACAACATTCCAACATCGCCCGGCCGTCCACCCCGGCAGCCCCGCGCGCCGGCCGGAGGTGTTTTACCCGCCGCACCACCGCGGACAGCTCCCGGCTTCAAAATAGCGGCAAAGCTGACGCCAGTCCTCGCCCGTGGGCCGCCAACGAGCGCCCTACGGTCAATCCAGCCCCATCAGAACCCTTCCAACGGGCCCGGATCGGCATCACGAACCAGGCCCCAAAGCCACTTTCCCCATAGCCCGCGCCCGTCATCCCGCGGCTTCGCTCAATCCGGCTTCAATGAGGTCGCGGTCGCCCCCGGTAGCACCCTCGGCGCAACGCGACCTCACAGAAGCCTCCAGATTCCCATGGGGCTGATTTTCTGATTCACCAGAGCAAGCACAGAGGAGGCTTGCGATGGGTTCGGCAGTCGAGATTCGTACGGATTATTCAGCAGCGGCTCTGCGCCAATTGGCCCGCCGGTGCGGCGATGGCGATCAGGTTCGGCGGTTGTTGGCCCTGGCGCAGATCCTCGACGGTCGGAGCCGGGGTGAAGCGGCCAGGACGGCTGGTGTGACGCTGCAAATCGTGCGGGACTGGGGCCTTCGTTTCAATGCGGGTGGCCCGGATGGCTTGGCAACGCGCAAGGCGCCCGGCAAGGCATCGCTGCTGAACGATACGCACCGCGCGCGCTTGGCCGCAGCCGTCGAGGCCGGGCCCATTCCGGCCGTACACGGCGTCGTTCGCTGGCGGCTTGTCGATCTGGCCCAGTTGTTGTGGGACGAGTTCGGCGTGTCGGTGACGCGCTTCACCCTTGGCCGCGAATTGCGCGCGTTGGGCTACCGCAAGCTCTCGGCCCGGCCGCGCCATCGCGGTCAGAAGCCCGAAGACATCACGGATTTTAAAAAACCTTCGCAACCCGCCTGGCGGGCATCCGGCGCCACTTCCCGCCGGGAACGCCAATAGAAGTGTGGTGGCAGGACGAAGCCCGGATCGGCCAGCAGACCGAACTCACCCGGCGCTGGGCCAGGCTTGGCACCAGGCCGTCAGCCCCGAAGGATCAGCGCCGGGCCTCGGCTTGGATCTTCGGTGCGATCTGCCCCGCCGAGGGCAAAGGTGCCGGCATCGTCATGCCCCGATGCAACACCGCTGCGATGAACCGCCATCTCCAGGAAATCGCCGTCCACGTCGCGCCCGGCGCGCAGGCCGTCCTCATCCTTGATCAGGCGGGGTGGCATCACTCCGCCGAACTCATCGTCCCGGACAACATCACGCTCATGCCTTTGCCGCCTCGTTGCCCGGAACTTAACCCCGTCGAAAACCTCTGGCAGTTCATCCGCGACAACTGGCTCTCAAATCGCATCTTCCAGAACTATGACGACATCGTCGACCACTGCTGCCACGCATGGAACAAACTCGTCGAACAGCCATACCGCATCATGTCCATCGGACTTCGGCAGTGGGCCCATGGGTCATAATCAACGCTCTTTGGTATTATACCAGCGAGCGCTGATGGCGACTCTCACTGGGGGATTCCCTTCGGGCTGATTTTCTGATTCACCAGAGCAAGCAAAGAGGAGGCTTGCGATGGGTTCGGCAGTCGAGGTTCGTTCGGATTATTCAGCAGCGGCTCTGCGCCAATTGGCCCGCCGGTGCGGCGATGCCGATCAGGTTCGGCGGTTGTTGGCCCTGGCGCAGATCCTCGACGGGCGGAGCCGGGGTGAAGCGGCCAGGACGGCTGGTGTGACGCTGCAGATCGTGCGGGACTGGGTCCTTCGTTTCAACGCGGGTGGCCCGGATGGCTTGGCAACGCGCAAGGCGCCCGGCAAGGCATCGCTACTGAACGATACGCACCGCGCGCGCCTGGCCGCAGCCGTCGAGGCCGGGCCAATTCCGGCCGTACACGGGGTCGTGCGCTGGCGGCTTGTCGACCTGGCCCAGTTGTTGTGGGACGAGTTCGGCGTGTCGGTGACGCGCTTCACCCTTGGCCGCGAATTGCGCGCGCTGGGCTATCGTAAGCTCTCGGCCCGGCCGCGCCATCGTGGTCAGAAGCCCGAAGACATCACTGATTTTAAAAAACCTTCGCAACCCGTCTGGCGGGCATCCGGCGCCACTTCCCGCCGGGAACGCCGATAGAAGTGTGGTGGCAGGACGAGGCCCGGATCGGTCAGCAGACCCAACTCACCCGGCGCTGGGCCCAGCGTGGCACCAGGCCGTCAGCCCCGAAGGATCAGCGCCGGGCCTCGGCTTGGATCTTCGGTGCGATCTGCCCCGCCGAGGGCAAAGGGGCAGGTATCGTCATGCCCCGCTGCAACAGCGCCGCGATGAACCGCCATCTCCAGGAAATCGCCGTCCACGTCGCGCCGGGCGCGCAGGCTGTTCTCATCCTTGATCAGGCCGGGTGGCATCACTCGGACGAACTCATCGTGCCGGACAACATCACGCTCATGCCCTTGCCTCCCCGCTGCCCAGAACTTAACCCCGTCGAAAACCTCTGGCAGTTCATGCGCGACAACTGGCTCTCAAATCGCGTCTTCCAGAACTATGGCGACATCGTCGACCACTGCTGCCACGCCTGGAACAAACTCGTCGAACAGCCTTACCGCATCATGTCCATTGGACTTCGACAGTGGGCCAATGGCTCGTAATTAATGCTCGTTGGTATTATAGAGATATTTTCCCCAATCTGAGATAATCTAATTGGTTTTTCAGATATTCCAAATTTATGAACCGAGCTAAAAACATTTTCTATCCGATTGTCTTTCCAATGCATGATTGTGCTTGAAATATAATCGTAATTTAAAGATGGTCTATATACGGATATTCTTTCGCCTTTTATTCGAGTGCTAAGAATTGGTGGAATAGCGCAAATTTTTTCCTGAAATTTTGGTGTGGGTGTGCTTTCGTATTCTCTAAGTGTTCGAGTTACGAGCATATCATCTTGATATTCGGTCTTTATGAAGTGATTGCGAATTTTAAGGTGCTTTATTTTCTGTCCATTATCTATTGAATCCCAGAACGTGTATAAAATATTACCAATCTTGGCGGCTTTTCCGGCATTAAACATTGCAATTTTAATGGCGCCACCCCATCGATCCAGAAAATTCTCTCCAGTCATAACTTCAATACCAGTTGCTTGTGCCGCTAACCAAAGCCCATTCATTGTCGCCATAGCCATATAATTATTATCAAATATCTGCAACTCTTCTGCGGTTGTGGGCATTTCACATTCGGAAAGAATTTGGGCCATGTGGTGAAATCCACTGCCAGCGATCAGTACGTTTGATAGATATTTATGCTCCAATCGGATGGCATCCCTATAAAAATAGGATGTATGTGTTTCTCCTCTGATGAAGCCAATGAGACTCAAGTTCCAAGAATCTTCTGGTGGAATTTTTTCCATATATCCCATAATATTTAACTGTGTTATTTCACCTTTTTTGTGAAACTCTTTTAGCTCGCGCATCACTGCCCGAGCCTGAACGTAACTTCCGGCCCATGCAATTATCAATTTATCAGATAAGATATTTACTTTCTGCTTCATGCCTGTGACATGGGCATGAGCTTTTCTCTTATTCATATAAATATTTACGTTGTTGTAAGTTGGCGTATTAAATAATTCATCGGATGATCCATCGTTAGATAATAATACGTCTCCGATTAGGATAGGGGAATCGTGAAAAGTATATCCGAGAATAAGAGTCATTATTCAATTCCAATTATCTGTTTACCAACCATATATTTTCTATGAGATTGTCGTAATCTGAATCGCATGTTCCGCATCTATGATCCTTGAGGATGCAATCCAATGAGCAAGGTTCGTACCGAAAATCACATCTAAAACTGCGATGCTGTACTATAGCTTCGTTTAGGTGTTCGGTCCCAGGGATTGATGGTGCAATGACCTCACAGGAATGGAGGGATGCACTATGGGCCAGATACTTCACGGCTGCGCCCGCACGACAGAGGCAGTGCGTCGAGCGATACAACATAGTCAAGAGAGCTTGAGGGCCCTGGCCAGCCGGTACGGGGTCAATCAGAAGACGGTCGCCAAGTGGCGGGGGCGGCATAATGTGGTGGACCAGCCAACTGGCCCAAGGGAAGCCAGATCCACTGTCCTGACTCTGGAAGAGGAAGCGGTAATCGTCGCTTTCCGCCGCCATACATTATTGCCACTGGATGACTGCCTCTATGCCCTGCAACCGACCATTCCCCATCTGACCCGATCTTCCCTACACCGATGTCTTCAGCGACACGGCATCAGCAGGCTGCCGGAGGTGGAAGGCGACAAGCCTGCCAAGCGGAAGTTCAAAGCCTACCCGATCGGCTATTTCCACATCGATATCGCCGAGATCAGGACAGCCGAAGGCAAGCTGTACCTTTACGTTGCCATTGATCGGACAAGCAAATTTGCTTTCGTGCAGATAGCCAGGAAGACGGGGCGCTCATCCGCTTCCGCCTTCCTGGTCGCCTTGATCGATGCTGTCCCCTACACGATCCACACGGTACTGACCGACAACGGGATCCAGTTCACCTTCCCGCCACGATATGCCGATGGCCCGACAGCCCGGTACGTGACGCACATGTTCGACAGGCGGTGCCAGGAGAATGGCATCGAACACCGGCTTACCAAGATCAAACATCCCTGGACCAACGGCCAGGTCGAGCGCATGAACCGAACCATCAAGGAAGCTACGGTCAAACGCTACCACTACGACAGCCATGAACAGTTCGAGCAGCATCTGAATGCCTTCGTCGGCGCCTACAACTTTGCAAGGCGCCTCAAGACGCTTCGAGGCCTGACGCCCTGGGAATTCATCTGCAAATCATGGACAGCTGAACCCCAGCGGTTCAGGCTAAACCCGCACCATCAATCCCTGGGACCGAACACCTAGTTGATGAAGGGCAACATCAACGCGAACGGCGCCTTGCCCTCCAGCAGGACAATCAGGAAGATCCGCAAGGGACCCTTCGGATGACGGAGCAGAGGGACCCGGAATCCGCAATTGGGATTGCAACCGGTCAACGCCGCTACCACGTCCTGGCGAGGCTGGCCGGGGTAGCTGTAGCCAAGACAGCCCGTATCATCGAACACCGCCACCAACGAAGCAATGTTGGGCACCATGCGGGTCGTGGCCCATCCGGTGCATTGATAATTGTTGCCGTTCAGTTCGACTTCTTCCACGGCGCCCGCTAAGCCGGATGTCTCATAAAAGGGTACTATGCGGTCGATTCGAAGGTCGACGTTCAGTGTAGGCGGGCACGTTAGGGCTGCTGTTGACACGCGATAGAAGGCCTGCGCGGCCTTGCTGAAATGCTCTGCCCCATCCGCATCGTTCAGCTTCTTGGCGGGCAGGCCCAAGGGGGCGAGGCCATCCGCCACCTGGGCCAGCGTTTCCGTTATCGATTGGAAGGCTTCGCTAAGGGTGGCTCGATCCCGCCGCAGCCATTCCAGCTCCGTCGCGCTCTGGCGCAGCTCCTCGACCTGGGTGGTCAGCTGGTTGATCTGTGAAAACACCGCTTGATAGTTCTGTTTCCAGGTTTCAGCTTCCGCGCGGACGCGGCTCAACTCGGCGGGGTCGGGACGTTCGCGCAGCAGGGCCAACTCGGCCTGCAGTTCCCGTACCTTGCGGGAATCCGAACTGCGGCCATTCTCGGTGGCGTCCAACTGACGCCGCAACTGGGTGATTTCCAGTACTAAGCCGCTCGCAAACTCATCCAACCGGCGGAAGTTGCTCCAGAGATTACGAATTTGCTGGCTCTTGAACGGCGTGTTGGAGGCGGATGAATCTAGATCCGGCAGATCACGCCATTGATGACTGGTGGTGGGAGTCTCGGCCGCGAGTGGCATTCCCGGCGTGGCGTCGGCCACGGGCAATGAGGTGGGCGGCGCGTCAGCGGACGGTGCCGTGACCGGCGCGGCCTCGGCCTTGGGCGCCTTCGGTTTGCGGAGCCGTTTCGTCGTTCCACCAGCGGTTTTGCCTTGGAGGGCTGATGGGGGCGTTTCCGTCGGGCCGATCGCCGGAGCCACCGGAGCGGTCGATGGCGGGGTGGGAATATTCTCTTCGCGACCCGCGGCGGCTATGGTGACCCGTTTGGACTTAGCGGCCTTGGCCGTCCTGGCGCCCGTGGCCCGCGCCGGCGTGGCGACGGTTTGAACCGGAGGTGCGACGGGCGCGCCGACCTTTGCCTTCCCGGCTTTCGACCCTATGGCCGATGTCAGCGTCTCAACCACCTGCAGCGAGGGCGCGGACTTCGCCGTGGTGCTTTCAATTACTTTTTTTTTGGCCCGAGTCGTACCGGCGGTCGTCACGGTGATGTCCCTTCGCTTGCTCGAATTCGTTGTAGTCATGGTTGGTTCAGGAGGCAAAGGATCGGCGCGGGCGGGCCGGCGGCGTCACGGGCGTCCGGGCCGGCTGTTGGCTGGCGGCACGGCCGCGGCCACTCAGCGAGGCCACATGACGGAAGACCTGAGCCGGGAAGATCTTCCGCATGCAATCATGGTTGCGGCCGCACAGTCGGACATCATCCAAATAACAGGGCGCGCAGGATACGCGTTTGACAACACTGACGCCCAAAGCGTTGAAAGGAGACCAGGTGACGGGATCCACAAACCCGGATTGTACCGCCACCGTCGGAATACCGGTAGAGGCCGCGATGTGCTTGGGTCCGCTGTCCGACCCCACGAAGCAATCGGCACCACCGATGTAAGTGACCAGCTCCGGCAAGGTGAATTGCCCGATACGGTCCGTCGCGCCCACCGCCACAAGGTCGTCGACCATGGTCGCATAGGCGGCCTTTTCCGCCGGCGTCCCCACGATTTCCACCGTGAAGCCCGCCGCCACCATCATCGAGACCAGGCCCGCCCAATGGGCGGCCGGCCACATCTTGATATCGTTGCCGGCGAAGGGATGGAGCACGATGAGGCGGCGTTCGTCACCGGCGAATGATTTCGGCTGACCGTCACCCCAGAAGGAGGGCGACGTCGTCTCCGCCTCGGGGAAGGCCAATTCCAGCGCCGAAACCAGACGCCGCATCTGCACGGCGCCGTTAGCGCTCTTCCGCCATTGCGGCAAATTGCCTTCCCACTCCACGGAGACATCCAGCCAGGGGAAACTGACCCCCTGTGAATAGCCTGCACGGGTGGTCGCGGCAATATGTTTCAGGAGGAAGCGTGTGTCGCCGTCGGCACGGAAATCCACAGCTAAATCATAAGATTGGCCGTGGAAAAGGTTCGACAGCTCTCCCGCGGCGGCGTCCGACCCCAAGGCCCGGCCATCGCCGGAACGCGCGGCATACAAATTAAAAACGTGCACCACGTCGAACAGGCCGGACTGGACGGCGAGGTCGCGATTCCAGGCCCCCACCACCACCTCGATGCTGGCCTTGGGAAAGGCGTTCCGGAGTTGGCGGAACGCGGGCAGTGTCAAAACGAAGTCACCGACATGATCCATGCGTAGCAGCAGCATGCGCCGCACCTCACTGCGCACGCCAGCAATCCCGGCGGACCAGATAGTCTCCACCGGTTCGGGATCCACCTTGTAAATGCCGCTTTCACGTTCCAGATCCGGGTGCCAGTACGGGTCGCCGGCGGCATGGTGTGCCCGCCATCGCTCCCAATACAAGGGCTCCATCTCGCTTTCCACCAACTCGGCGCGCGACGTCTTCTCGTGGTGCACCAATTCGGCCTGCGGAACGACCGCCACCTGATGCCCGCGGTCGCGCAACCGCATGTGGAAGTCCAGGTCGTTGAAGGTCAGTGCCAGGCCTTCCTCGAACCCTTCCATGGATAGGAACAGGTCGCGCGGCACGGCAATGGCGGCGCCCAGCAGCGAGGTGCAGTTGCGCGGCACTTGGTTGACGCTAGTCGCCAGAGGGTGGTCGGCGGTGCTGAACGCGAAGTCGTTGCGCGCCCAGCCGGCGTGGCTCATCAGGGAAACGCCGGCCGACTGCACCATACGTCCGCCCGCCAGCAGCAGGCGTGGCCCCACAGCCCCGATGGCCGGCAGATTCAAATAGGCCAGCAACTGCTCGATCCAATCCTCATCGACCACTTCGACATCGTCGTTCAGAAACACGAAGACGTCGCCGCTGGACAGGGCGGTAGCCATGTTGTTGAAACGCGACCAGTTGAATGGCCCGACGACCGGGATGACGATATCCGCCAGGTCCCGCAGGCGATTCTTGTCGTCCAACGTTTCCGGCTTGAAGTCGATGTGGTCCAGGACAACGATCTCGATCGCCTTATAGCTGGTGCGATACCGTAAATCTTCCAGGCACTTGAATACCCGTCCCCGGACACCTTTGGTGGGGATGATGATGGATACCAGGGGGGGCGCTGCCTTCAGATCGGCCGCCAGCCGCAGGGGTGCCGGCCCGGCGCCCTTGAAGTCCGTACCAGGTTCCAGCGGCAGGATGGCCCCATAACGGGGGGTGATGCCGGCCAGAACGCGCGACCGCGCCTCCCGCTCCACTGGCGACAGGTCGCGCAGATCGCTGGCGTACAGGGTGGTGGACAGGGATTCGGCTACGTGGTGGCAGCGCTGGGGCTGATGGTAGAAGCGGTCCAGAGGATGGCCCGCGATGAACAACTCCAGCCCATCGGCGGCGAGGGTGGCCAAGGTGGCCTTGGTCAGACGCGCCGCCCATCCCCGGCCGACGAAATTCATATGGAAGGCGGTGATGAAGGGGGCGCCCGGCGTCTTGCGCAACAGGCTGGGCCGGCCGGCGATCGTGGCCCGCTCATCCCAATACAGCAGATCAATGTCGTCGCCGCAGCCATGGGCCGCCAGCACCGCGGGCGCGATACGGTCCAGCGTCTCCCCGGGCGTCAGGAAGCTGACGAAGGTCGCCCCCGTCCGCCGTGTGGCCAATCCGGCCAGCAGGGACCGCAGGCGGGTGGTGTCGCGATAAACCAGATCGCCCTTGTCGGTCGCCATCCGGTCGGCGGGACCACCCGCCTCGCTGAACTCCGCCGGGACTAGGGCTTGGATGTGCCATCCGCCGGAATGGACCTTCCGCACCGAGGCCAAGGTCGCCTCAAAGGCGGCGGCCGTGTCGACCGACTGGCCGTCGGCGCGATCGGCCTGCAGAATGACGACCGCCCACAGCGTGTCAGTGTCCGGCGGGTGGGATCGTTCACCATCGCCGGCCATGCGGCGGGCGGCGACCAGTTCCCAGAAACGGCGTTCGGCGTAGGTGCGCGCGCACGCCGCGCGATTATCCTCGGCCGACCGCGTCGCCTTCATCGTATAGCCACGTTCCAACACGTGGCCCGTCTTCAGCTCGATCCGGAATTTCAGATCCAGGGTTCCTTCCGGCAATTCCGGAATAAACAGGGAAAAGCCGGTGTTCAGGCCGTTGGGGTTGGTGCGGCGCACAGCCAGGACGTCGGCGCGGGGAATGCCGAACTGCACAGGCATGACCGTGTCGTCACCCAGGTGGGCGGAGATGGAACGGATCGCTTCCTGTGCCACCACCCAGCCCACTAGGTGGATGTTAGTAGTGGATGTCTGCAGCACCCCATTGTCGAACCGCGCGTTGTCCAGATGGAATTCCCCGGTGGGCAACCCCTTAACTAGGGTGACTGTCGCTTCGTGCAGAATCTCGCCGGATCGCCGCATGCGGAAAGACAAGACGGCTCCGTCACGCGCTTCGGCCGGCACGGCGGCAAGGCTGATCTCTGCTTTGAAACCTGAAATTAGAGCATTTGGGAGGAGAGGGAACGCCGTCTGGACATCCTTGCGTTCTCCGTTTGGCCTAATGGAGGTTAAAAGAACCTCGTTGTAGAAAACATCAAAAGAATGCAGGCCATCCGGAAGTACGGCCCAGCCACCAACAGAAACGACTTCGCCATAGTAATTAAGGCAACCCTCCCGATCTGGGTGTCGTTCAAGTTGGAATTTTCCGAGATTGGTAGAAGTATTTTGGTCGATTCCTGACATTTTCTAACTAATTCCCTGAATAAATAATTTAACGCGACGCGCATAATGGCCTGACAGGGTTCCCAGATACCTCAGGGGCTCATTTTTTCTACAGCTCAAGCTCCCCTTGTGTTCTTAATTGCTGGAGCCACTTTTACGAGAATTCCCACAAATGTGCAGCGCAATAAAATAACCCAAAACAATCATGGTAAACCCATAAAAGCCATCTAAAATTAACAATAACGAAGGGTGAGGCTTTTCTCCAGCACATATTGGCGTAGGACGCTCTTCGGGTCTATCTGCGCCCAGTATGAACGGGATGTGACTCCCTCTTTTCCGGTTCGAGGGGGTAAGGCAGGCGTGACAATGATATCCGAGGCAAATCCATAGGATCATATTGCGATGTATGGTGTTAAGAAATATCATGGCTTGAATGGAATCGATAAAGAAACCTGGGCGAGGAGCCTAATAACAGGCAGGGCGTCCGCTACGTGGATGGCCAGCATCTGCCGGGGTGGGCGGGTCGATTTCGGTTTCGCTTCGGCTTGATCTGGTGCGACGCACTATGATGGCCATCTATAAAATGGTGGCGCGGAAGGGTTAGCCCTTTGAGGGCAATTGCGCTGCCGGTGGATCAGACGTGGGCAAGGTAACTGCCAATGCACTTGAGCCGCGACATCATGTCCCTTCCGCAAGACAAATGGTCTTCGAGAACCAGCCCTTTCGGAGGGGCGTCGATGACACCATTGTCCACCATGGGCAGTGCCGTGTGCTTATTATGCTGCGCGATGCCTTTTGCGCGAAGGTAAGTGGTGACGCAATCGCCGCCTGTCAGTTACTCCCTGTTCCAGGACGTGATCAATGCAAACGCTAGAGGCCGCCGCCCAGACCATTCTTCTGCAGGCATCGCGACTGTGGAGGTTGACGTCAGGGGGGGGGGCTGGGGCATAACGCTGTGAGGTATGCGACTAAACTCCGGGATGCGCGTGCAATTTTAGTTCGCTATTAGATTTTTGATTCAACGAGCCTTGTCGAGCGAAGGATTAAATGCAATGGCTACGCAATTGGCCAATACCTTTGATATAAAAATCGCTCGCGGCAGCGGCTGCGAGGATCACTTGCGCGAGGGGTGGTCCTGGATTGAGGCTGACCGGGTTTGGGCCGTGGCCAATGAATCTATAATTATGCTTCCTTCCGTTTCTGCTCCCGCCGCTGGCACATTGCGAGTCCGGATCGCCAGCTTTGTTAACCGCTACCGGCCAATTCAGCGATTGAAGATCTTTGTGAACAATTTTGAAGTTGGCAATTTTGAGCTCGACTCCTTGGAGTCACGCACACTTGAGATGCCGATTGGCCCTGGCATGTTGAGTGATAGGCTTGAAAATGAAATTCGACTATACCATCCGGATGGCTCGCGGCCAAGTGATAGCGGGCATGGGGATTTTCGTAACTTAAGTATCTGCTTATTTTGGATTTCTGTTTCGATTGGAGGTCAGGTTGATATTAAGAATAGCGTGAAGATACGAGATCAAAAATATATCCCGGATAACTTTTTTCCTGATAAGCCAAATCGGCAAGATCTATTTGAGGTCAATTCTTTTGAAAGTATTGGAACTGACTGCGAATTTGGCCTTTTCCAGAGAATGATGGGAATTGAGCCGTTGGGCCTGCTCCGTTTTGCGGGCATCCGTTTTCATGACGTGTGTAACATATTGGAGGGTGAACTCACGGACATTGGTGACGATATTCGGATCGACACCAGCGCTAATGATAATGAAATCTGTATAATGGAAAGTAAGTATAATTTCCGATATCACACGTTCACATTCATTGGCCAAGTTGATGAGAGTATTTTGCTTAGAAAGCAGGGCCGATATTTGAAGTTCCTTGCTAATAAATTAAAAGACGATCTTTCGGTCGGAGAGAAGATTTACGTTTACAAGATGGCAGATCATGTTCCAGATCATTTGGTTGAGAAACTGTATGAGCTTTTACAGAGATATGGCAATAACACTCTTCTTGTAGTCCGTTTGGCGGATGAGAATCATTCTGCAGGAGACGTAAATTTAGTGCATGATAGGTTGTGGAATGGATATGTCACGAAATTTCTGGCCCGTGGTGAGCAAAGCACCAGCATTTTGAAAAATGATTGGCTGTCCCTATGCAAAGAAGCCTATAGGAAAATAAGGAAATCTTGAGTGTCGAGTCTTCGCCGGCGCGGGAATGTTTCTTTATAATTAAATATCCTTAAAATATGGATTGGGGGCGTATTGTGACTAATCTGATGTGGCTCCCGAAAGTCGATGGCTGGCGCGATACCTTAAAAGCTTTCGCCAAGTCTCCTGATCCAACGTGGGCGCAGGCCGTGTCGCTGGCCAATGCCTGCCTGGACTTTTCCCAGACGAACGCGTTGGATGAGATCGCCCGCCGTCGGTGGGGTGAGACCGTCCCGGACGGGATAACCGGCAAGCCCGTCAGGATCGCCGTCCTCGGCAGTTCCACACTGGCGCATCTGCAGCCCAGCATCAGGGTCGGCGGTTTGCGCCGCGGCCTACACGTCGCGGTCTACGAGAACGACTATGGCCAATATCGCCAGGAGTTGGAGGACGAGGGGTCTGCCCTGTACGCCTTCCGCCCAACGGTGGTGCTGTTCGCCCTGGACGCGGTGACGCTGACCAGCGGCCTGCGCATCGGCCAGAGCCAGGCGGACGCGCGCGGACCCCTGGACGCCACCCTGGAAGAGGTCCGGCACTGCTGGCGCCTGGCGCGCCGGGCGTTCGGTGGCATGGTGATCCAGCAGGCCTGCCTGCCGGTATTCCCCTCCCTGCTGGGTAACAATGAGCACCGCCTGACCGGGTCCCGCGCCTGGGCGGTCACCTACCTGAATGATCGTCTGCGCGCCATCGCGGATGAGGAGGGCGTGGAAATCCTGGCCGTGGATGCCCACGTCGCCGAGCATGGGCTGGGTGCCTGGCACAGTGAGGCTCTCTGGCATCGCTCGAAGCAGGAGGTGGCGCTTACCGCCGCCCCATTGTACGGAGACCTGGTCGCGCGTCTGGTGGCGGCCAAGCAAGGCCGCTCGTTCAAGTGCCTGGCCCTGGATCTGGATAATACCCTTTGGGGCGGTGTCATCGGTGACGATGGGCTTGAGGGCATCACCCTGGGCCAGGGCAGCGCCTTGGGGGAGGCTTACGTCGCTTTCCAGGCGTATGCCCGTGATCTTTCGCGCCGGGGTGTCATCCTCGCCGTGTGCTCCAAGAACGATGAGAAGAACGCGAGGGAGCCGTTCGAGCGTCATCCCGACATGATCCTGCGATCGCAGGACATCTCCTGCTTCGTCGCGAACTGGACGGACAAGGCCACGAACCTGAGGCACATCGCCAAGGAACTCAACATCGGCATCGACAGCATCGTGTTCGTTGACGATAACCCGTTCGAACGCAACCTCGTGCGGCAGGAACTGCCCATGGTGGCGGTACCCGAGGTCTCGGATGACCCGACCTTCTTCCCTAGGATACTGGCGGCCGCCGGCTATTTCGAAGGGCTGGCGGTGACCGAGGACGACCTAGCCCGCACCACCCAGTACGCGGGCAATCAGCAGCGCGAATCGTTCCGGTCGCAGGCCACGGACATGGCGTCGTATCTGGCCGGCCTCGAAATGCGCCTGATCAGCCGCGATTTCGACCGGATCGGCCTGCAGCGCATCGTGCAACTGATCAACAAGACGAACCAGTTCAATCTGACCACCCGCCGTTACACGGACGCCCAGGTGCAGGGCGTCATGGAAGATGGCAATGCCGTTGGGTTGCAACTCCGTCTCACCGACCGGTTCGGTGACAACGGCATCATCGGCATTGTCATCGGCCGCCTTGAGGAGACTGATTTCATCATCGACACCTGGCTGATGAGCTGCCGGGTGCTGGGGCGCCAGGTGGAGGTCACCACCTTGAACGTGATCGCCGAACGCGCCCGCGCCCTGGGCGCGCGCCGTCTGGTGGGCGAGTACATTGCCACCGCTAAGAACGGCATGGTAAGGGAGCACTATCAGAACCTGGGCTTCACCGTCGTTCACAGCGATGAACTAGGTAGCCGCAGTGAGCTGGACATCGAGGGCTTCTCGCTGAGGCCGACGGCGATCACCATGGTTTCGGAGTAGACGATGCAAGACGAAGCGATTTACACCGCGCTGGCGCCCATATTCGAGGATGTGTTCATGCGTGACGACATCGTCCTCACGCCGGAACTGTCGGCGAAGGATGTCGCCGGCTGGGATTCCTTCAAACAGATTGAAATCATTATCGCTGTTGAGTCTCAGTTCGGCTTCAAATTCCACACCCGTGAGCTTGACACCCTCCGGAACGTTGGCGACCTGGTCCGGGTTGTTCGGGAAAAAAATTCCGCCAAGGGCTGAACGGGGTACGGGGTATGACGGGTGCTGACGTCATTGGTCGACGTATCTTCAATGACGACGACCAGCGCTGGTTTGCCGCGCTATCGGGCGATTGGAACCCCATGCACATGGACGCGATCGCTGCCCGGCGCACGCAGGCGGGGGCGCAGGCGATACATGGCGTCCATGGGGTGTTGTGGGCGCTGGAGACGCTGAGCGCCATCCAACCCCTCGGCGGATTCAATAGTCTCACGGTAAAGTTTGAGCGTTTCATCGGTCTGAATAGCCCTGTGCAACTGCGCCTCGTCGCCAGCACGGCCACATCGTTGCGCATGGAACTGGCGGTCGATGGCAGCGTGGCGACCATCATCCTGCTGAAGAAGGCGCCGGTATCTCAATATGTGCTATTGGACGTAGACAATACTCAGATAGTGGAATCTGGCGATATTGCTGTCCGGGAGCATAGCCTTGAACAGCTGATCGGGTTGTCGGGCAGTATTGTCGAAGCGGCTGGTCCTGATGCTTATGAGGCTGCGTATCCTCATTTGTCCGGGAACATTGGGGCCGTTGCCGTAGGGGGCCTGGCGACCCTGTCCCGGTTGGTCGGGCAGGTATCGCCTGGATTGCATTCGATCTTCCAGCAACTCACGATCTCCTTCAAGGACATCGGCGCGCAAACCCCTCAGGCCGGCGTTCGCTTCAAGAACACCACCGTGGACGAACGTTTCCGTCTGGTCAGTTGCACGGTTGATTCCTCCGCCATCGCCGGCATGGTCAAGTCCAGCTGCCGGCATCCGCCCACCGTTCAACCCTCGTTGAATGCGGTTGCCGCCCTGGTGCGGCCGGACGAATTCACCGGTGCGGTCGCGTTGATCATCGGCGGTTCCCGGGGTTTGGGTGAACTGACGGCCAAGATTGTCGCGGCGGGTGGAGGCAAGGTCATTCTGACCTACGCGGTCGGCAAGACCGATGCCGAGCGGGTTCAAAGTGAACTGGTCCCCGCCGGGGCATCATGCGACGTTCTTCATTACGACGTCAGGGGAGACGTCGATGCGCAGTTGGGTGCGCTGACGCTTGTTCCGACCCACGTGTATTACTTCGCCACGCCCAAGATTTTTCGTACCGGATCGGCGATTCACTCGGTCGACGCGCATGCGGAATTCTTCAATTATTATGTAAATTCTTTCTATAATATTTGTGATCATTTCAATAAGGTGAAATCACCCCTTTCGGTGTTCTATCCTTCTTCAGTTGCGGTGGCGGAACGTCCCGCAGGAATGACGGACTATGCGATGGCCAAGGTGGCAGGGGAAATACTGGCGCAGGACATTGATTCAGGGATGCCGGCCGTGAGGACCTTCATCCGCCGTCTTCCGCGCTTGGATACCGACCAGACGGCCAGTCTTGTTACCGTTCAGACCGAGGCGGCGATAGATGTCTTGCTGCCGATGATTCGGGAATTTCACCATGCCGAGGTGAAACACGGATAGTTCTTTATTCCATTCGCGGTGCCGTCGCTGCTGGGCATCGTGTGATACAAAGGCTCTCGGCTAGGTGAATGATGAGGATTCTGCATAATTTCGAAAAAAAATGGCGTCCGGCCATGTTTCTTTCTGCGGTCTTCGTCGTTTCTGCTTTGGCGTGCACGATCCTGAACCAAGCATTGATAGGGTATATACTGCTTGGGATCGGGATATTTTTGGGTGTTTTATCTCAAGCCTATCAGCTTCTCCTGCCTGTGGGAGCGTGTTCGTGTCCGGCCTGCAGTTACCGGACGGCCAAGGAGTTGGGCCTGTCGGTGCAGCGCCACGCTGAGGCGGAGTTGCATTGCACCGGCTTGCGGGCTCGGATATTTGGATTGGACTGATGGTACGATAGTGACTGACAGTGCCACGCTGTCGGTGGCGGCGTGGCTATCGTTTCGGTACCGCTTCGATGATCCAGTTCGGGCGAAAACTATTCCCCTGTCGCTTTTCGGGCCGGGCGCGTGGTGGCTGGCGCAGGCGACTCCACGGACGGCGACGATATAAGGGCGATATTGATTTTGCCCGAAGTCTGCTGTGCGGGGCCTTTCAGGAGAGCCGAGAGCCTGGCCGCGACGGTGCTGTTGGGGAAGCGACCTTCCCTGTAACCGTGGCTCGCGAAATGTTGCTGGAGAGAGGCTAGGTTTCCAGCCTCCACCGCCATCTGGATGTCACGATACTGGCTTTTGTACCACTCCTCATCCACCGCCACCGGGTATGGCAGGTATCCTTTAAAATATCCGTCGGCATGAAAGTGCTCTTTGGCGGATGGGTACTCACCCCGCGCCACACTTTCCCTGGCCTGCGGATACTGGTTCAAGTACCAGGCTTCATCAACCATGACGAAATCCAGCAATTGACCCAGAAGCAAACGCAATTGTTCCTGGCTAATGGAAACCCGGATCCGGCCATTGACGTGAATGGAATTGAGAGCTTCCTCAACGGCGACAATCGATGGGGGAATCTTGGTCATGGAGCTTTCGCGGAAAAAGAATCGGGAGTGGTGGGTAAATCGGTCAGCGGATAGGGGGCGTCAGGAACTACTGTAACCGAAAAACTCCTCATATTTTCCAAGGACGCGTTTACATTCCGACTTCTGCGCTTCGCTGAGATCCTGCCTCCACCGTTCTTTGGAGGCTGTCGCTGATTTGGTGGTCGCATGGACTGCCCGGATCGCTTCGCGGCCTTCCGACGTGAAATTGATGGGGGAAGCCAATCCCAGGAAACCGGCGATCGCGTCGCCGCAGGTGCCGGGAGTATCGATGATATCCTCATACCGCACGAACAATGTGTCCTGACGGTTGGATTGCTTGATGAGCATCATGGCCTCGGCGGCCGTGGCCATGCCCATCAGCGACGCATGGAAGTCATTGCCCCAGAAGGACATTTGCGAACAGATCACATCCCGCGGATGGCGCAGCAGGACCAATTCCCGTGTGTCGGGGAAAAGGGTCCGGCTGACATAGCGCACCGGATCGTCCACCCCGCATTTTTCGATGAAGTAGTGGGGCTTCTTTTTTCCGGCAATAGCCGCGCGGCGTTCATAATAGTCGGAAACCAGTTTGCGGAATGCCCGGGCAAGATGACGCGGAGCCGCCACCTCGAAGAACTCGTACATGAACTCCGGTGTATCGTACCGCCACTCCTGCTCCGCATGGAAATAGGGGTTGAAACCCAGCCGTAGGCTGGAGTTCACCAAATCGTCCGGGTGCCAGGAGTTGGCATGGTCTGCCGGTGAAATCAGAGCGCGGTAAGCCGCCGCATAATAACCAAGTATTCGGGTCTCATAAGGATAGACGTCAGCCAAGATGATGTCTGGGTTGGCGCCCATCTTTTCCATCACCATGGTGCCGCCTGAGCGTCCCATGGTGGTCATGAGCACGGGGGCCGGGCTGGGCAGGTTTGTGCCGGCCCCCCGACGCGACTTGGGTTCAGCCACCGCTGCGATCTTGAGTGGGCCAGGCGGTAAAACGGCCCGACTTGCTAGGAACTCGACTGTAATTTCCGCGATGAGATTCAGGGGGATCGGATAGTCGAAGCGATAAATGAAGCCATGTTGGCCAGCACCGCCAAAACCCTCCCGGCCCTTCAAGTCGTCACGTTCACGGTTGGCGATGGCGGTCCCCAAATCGTATCCATTCAATTTGATGACCACCTCGATCGGTTGATCGGGGAAATCGGTGTCCGTCGCCCACCCGGAAACCAGCGATCGGGTAACCCGATCAACACAACCGTTCAGCATTAACACCTATTCCCATCAAAAAAAATCCGCAGGGGATTTGCACGGCACGATTCGGCGACCTCAGGGTTAAGCAAGCGGACTTAGGGCTTGCCCCACGGCTCCGGTCATATTGTCGCACCTTATAAACCCCGCGATCAATTCACCGCAAGCTCTAATAGGCGAATGCACAAGGAAGTGGAGTGCAGCCAAAGATTATTATTATAAAAATTTGCATTTTTGCAATGAAGTCAAGAATATTAGGATTTATATCTAACATCGTTTCAAATACCGGCGAAGCAATCAAGGGTGTATATTCCAATACCAACGGCGCGCGTTTCACAGGGCGCTTAGAGTCCGTTTTAGAAATCACGGATTGGCGTTTCGTCTTAGCAGATTGCCGCCCATGGCGACGTAGATCATGGCCTGAGAGACATCGGTTCGCTTTTCATAATCACGAACGAGACGTCGCCAGCGGATCATCCAGCCGAAGGTGCGCTCGACGACCCAGCGTCGGGGCAGCACCTGGAAGCCTTTCTGATCATCGCAACGGCGTATGACCTCGACGACGAAATCCAGGTAGGCGGCTTTATTCATGAGCTTCAAGCGATCGTAGGCACCATCGGCGAATAGGTGTTTTATCCAAGGCCAGCGTTTGCGGATCGCTTCCAGGATCGCCTGGGCGCCGGCACGTCGGAGATATCGGCTGGCGTCAGTTTGACCATCAGCAGTCGCCCATCGGTATCGACGGCGATATGCCGCTTGCGACCGACGACTTTCTTCCCCGCGTCGTAACCCCTTGTTTCCGCGTGCGGTGCTTTGACCGATTGGCTGTCAATCACCCCGGCCGTGGGGCTCGCCTCCCGACCTGCCCGCTCTCCATCAACCATTAGCGCGATATCGTGAATGGTCTGGAACAGAAACCGGCGCGCCAATTCGCGGAACCAACCGTAGACCGTTTGCCAGGGCCCGAAATTGGTCGGCAGCATCCGCCGTCCGCAGCCCGATCGGACAAGATAGCAAACTGCATTGATCACCTCCCGAAAGTCAACCTCGCGCAGCCAGCGGCGGCCCGGCTTCGGCATCAGCGGCGCCATCCGTTCCCACTCCTCGTCCGTCAGGTCAGACGGATAGCGCTTCGTCTTCTTGGCGATTTCGGTCATCCGACTACGGCTCTGCTTCGTCCACATCAACAGCTTGAATCACGCCGCCACCACCACCGCAAGCCATACCAACGATTTCCCAAACAGCCTCTTAAACGTAGGGGGTGGGCGTCGCCAAATAAGCCTGGACGTAACGGCAAATGCCATCCTCGAGTTCCGTGAAAGGGGCTGAATAGCCGGCCGCGCGCAGCCGCCCCATCGACGCCTGTGTGTAGTATTGATATTTGCCTTTGAGATGGGCCGGCATGGGTATGTAGTCGATACGAGGGGGCAACCCGGCTGCGGTGAAGAGTGAGGTCACTAGATCGTTCCAACTGCGGGCACGGCCGGTACCGAGGTTGAACACGCCGCTGACACTCGGGGTGTCATATAACCAAAGCATAACGTTGACGACGTCGCCCACCCAGATGAAGTCGCGCACTTGGCCGCCATCGGGATAATCTGGACGGTCGGATGCGAACAGCCGGGCGGCTTCTCCAGCCATGATTTGGGGATAGAGCTTGGCGGGAACCGAACGCATGTCCCCCTTATGATACTCGTTGGGGCCATATACGTTGAAGAACTTCAGTCCGGCGAACTGTGGCGGCGTCACTTCCCCCCGGTCCAACGCCGCCCGCGCCCGGCGATCGAACAGATGCTTGGACCAGCCATATGGGTTCAGCGGCCGTAGGGCCGCCAGGCCCTTAGCAGTAAAGTCGTCTTCGAAACCTTGCGTGCCGTCCCCGTAAGTCGCCGCCGAAGACGCGTAAATCAGCCGGACGCCACGGCTGGCGCACCATGACCACAGGTCAAGGGTCAGGCGGAAGTTGTTCTCGAAGATACGGTCCGCGTCCGTTTCGGTCGTCGCGGAAATCGCGCCCATATGGAAGATGGCGCTGATGTCGTCCTCATGACGTTCCAGGAATTCCGGAAGCTGCTCGGGGGTGATCATATCGTGCAGGCCGCGCTTGGCCAAGTTGAGCCACTTTCCCCCTTGGCGGAGCCGGTCGACCACGACAATCGGGCCGATACCCCTAGCTTCCAGGCCGGCGACCAAATTGGAACCAATGAATCCGGCCCCACCCGTAACAACGATCATGGCTTTCAACTTCTCGCGAATTAAGGAATGGACTGTGACGGCCATGGGCGCCGGCCGCGATCATTCCCCCATTAATACAGACCCGATCCAGGGACGCCAAGCCTTGGTGAGTGGTGTGACCCGCCGTGGAGGTTTGCGTATGCCGTGTGCAAAACCGTTGATGAGGTTGCCGGATCGCGATATTGCTTGCCGCCCTTATGTTCCTGAATTGGATCATCATGCAACGTCACGCCGGACTGACATCCTCGGTGGAGTGCCTTGGCGGTGCTCGTGTTATGGTCGTTGGCGATGTCATGCTCGACCGGTTTGTCCGCGGCAAGGTGGCGCGTATCTCGCCGGAGGCGCCGGTCCCCGTGTTGCGCAACGCGCATCAAGAGGTCATGCTCGGAGGCGCTGGCAACGTCGTCCGCAACATCACCGCGTTGGGGGGGCATGTCGTCCTGGCTGGCGTGCTGGGTAACGACGACGCCGGCCGCCACGTCAAGCGGCTGGTGGCTGAGGATGGGCAGATAACCTCCATACTGCAGGTGGATCCGGCGCGTGTCACGTCTGAGAAAAGCCGGTTTGTGGCGGATGGTCACCATCTGCTGCGCTCGGACTGGGACAGCGAGGCGCCGGTGGCCGAGGAGGTCCATGAGCGGCTACTGGCCGCCGCTGCTGACCACATCGATACCGTTTCCGCCGTCATCCTGTCCGACTATGCCAAGGGTGTCCTGACGCCGCCGGTGTTGCGTCGCCTGATTGACATGGCCCGGAATGCAAGCAAGCCGGTGATCGTCGATCCCAAGAGCGCCGACTACGCCCTGTATCGCGGGGCCACCCTGGTCACTCCGAACCGCGCGGAGCTGGCGATTGCCGTGGGGTACCGGCCCGCGACGACGGAGGATATCGTCGCGGCAGCCGAAGGGCTGATGCGTGACCATGATATCCAATCCTTGCTGGTCACCCGCAGCGAGGAGGGCATGACCTTGGTTTGCGGCGACGGCCTGTCCGTCAACGTCCAGGCTGAGGCCAAGGAGGTCTTCGACGTGTCGGGGGCTGGCGACACGGTGGTCGCGGTCATGGCAGCCTGTCTGGCCACAGGCACCAATCTGTCGGACGCCGTACAACTGGCCAACGTGGCGGCCAGTTTGGTAGTGGCGAAGCTAGGAACGGCCGTCGTCACGCCCGCAGAAATCTTGCATGCCCTGGCCGAGCAGGACGACCGGGCCAATTCCGACAAGGTGCTGACGCTTTCGGAATTGCAGGAACGCATCGCCTTGTGGAAGCGGTTGGGCCTTAAGGTCGGTTTCACCAACGGCTGCTTCGATCTGGTCCATCCTGGACATGTGCAACTGTTGGCGGCCGCGCGGCGCGAATGCGACAGGCTGATCGTGGGCCTGAATTCAGACGCGTCCGTACGACGGTTGAAGGGCCCGCAGCGTCCTATTCAAGAGGAGCGGTCCCGGGCCATCGTCCTTGCGGCGCTGGCTTCCGTCGATGCCGTGGTGCTGTTCGAAAAGGATACGCCGCTGGAGCTGATTCAGCAGGTCCAGCCCCAGGTTTTGATCAAGGGGGCGGACTACACTATCGACCAAGTCGTGGGCGGCGATTTCGTGCAGCGGAACGGCGGCCGCGTCGCGCTAGTGCAATTGGTGCCCGACCAGTCCACCACGCGTATAGCGAAGCGTATACAGGGTAACGCAGGCTGACCGCCGGCGTGCCCTCTGTTGGGTGGCGCCGCCGTTCAGGGCGACGATGCGGTCGGCCATGGTCATGCCCTCTACTTGGCCGTGGGGGGACATAGAGCTGGTGGCCTCCAGGTCGCAATGCCTGGGTGCGATCTTCATGCGCGCGTGAGGCTGAATCAGCGCCTTGCGCCGGTGTTATCCAATCCGGCAACAGCCCAGATCGACCATGCGAAGCGCGCCGTTGCTCCAAGGTCTTGGCGATAGTTCACGGGTTGCCTTACCCGAGTGAACCACTGCTTGACCACCGCCTGCCACGCTATCCCAACAACGTGGTCAGTGCCCTCTCCAGGCGCTCTGGTTCGATCACGAAGTCATTGCGGCCTACAGGGTGGTTTGTAACAACTCGGCCAAAGATCTCGGCGTAGGTCATTCCTATCTGCCCAGCCACATCCCAGAAAAAAGGGTCAATGAAGTCGCCGGGAGATAGGCAAATCGCGGTCGCTTCGGGTTGGCAGAACACAAGATTGGCCAATGCCGCGCCCTTGACGCCCATGATGACTTCAGCGGAACTGAACAGTTGTGCCTGTTCAGCCAGCGACATTCCGCTGGTGAAGACCGTTCTGAAGCCAAATTGATCAAACAGGTCCTTGAGGGCATCCTCATTGGCCAAAGTGCGCGTCTTCACATCTGCCCGTGAAAGATACAAACGCTCACCGTGGTTCATTTGAACTCGGCTTTCGACAAAGGCATCCTTAAGCTTGGTCATGGCCGGGGGCCACTTGATCATGGGAGGGCGATGCAGAGGGGTGACATAAAGGAGATTGGAGAATCGCCATGTGACATTGTCTGGCATCTCGATGACGCTGGCGCCCGGGCAAATTTTTCTTATGGTCTCCTGGACAATATTTCTTTGGATTTCACTTTCATTTGCGCCGACCATGATGGTTAACTGTTTAGTTTCGATCTGCTGTGCGAAATACGCAAGAATTGTAGCATTATCTACAAGCCAGTGGCCGTAATTCCGATACCAGGGCCGCTTTACTAGAATGCAGGGTGCCTCCACTGGCGTACTCGGGGGGTGCGCGAATGCAAAAGTTTGATCCGCCTGACCGTGACAGAAGCCATCGGGGACCTGTCGGTGGGCCAGATATTCAATGGCGCTTTCTTCGATAAGCAAGCCGTTGCGCGTGACCACCGTTCCTTGCCCGGCAACATAAGCATCCACTAACGTCGTTGCATTTATCTGTGGGTAGAATTGTTCAGAAATATTTCTGTAATGATCAAAAATGCCCCGAACTTCGGCGTTAATATGAAAATCGTCTACTAGCGCCATAGGACGCCGTGAATAGCTTCCCCTGGGAGATAACTGGTCGAAGTGTTTGATTCCAGCTCCTTCAAGGGAGGACAGGCCATTTCCATCGATAATGGATTCAAGACTTCTGACGATTAATGAGATCGGATCACTCAAAGCCATATCCTCGGCATCGATAAACAAACAGGCGGATCATCCACCAAGAGTAAAACAGACGCGCACTATCTGTAACGTAGAACCGATCATATCGTAGTGTCGCATCGGACTATCGTCGCCGCAACGTCGACGTGCTTGTGCGCCGCGTGGCAGTTGACCGCCTTTTAGCATGGGCATCCACCTTTCACTCAAGTACGGCCAGTTCGGACTGAACCGACTGTTGGCGAGCGGCGGTCAGTGGGTGCAGCCAGACCAGGAATGCCGATGTCATATGCGCCGCCATGGGTACCCAGATGGCGGCAATGGCCAGCACCAAGAGGGCCTGGGGTGTTTGCGGCACGCTTGCGGCCCGAGCGTCAAAGCCTGCCGCGCTTAAAGCGGTCAACGCCAGCGCCGGCCCCACGGCCGCGGCCAGCTTGTCGGAAACGGAGAGTAGGGAGGCCAGGGTACCCATCTGGTCTGCGCCGGTGGCCAGGCGGCGTTCGTCAGCCAAATCCGCCATCATGGAACGCACAAGGATAGGATCGGCGGAGAGGAAGAGGCCGAAGCCCCCCAGGATGACCATGCCTGTGGGCAGAGTGGTCCACGGAACCAGATGCACGACCAGGTACATTAAGGCCAAGCCGCCGAAGGCAAGCGTCATGGCGCGGTGCTTTTCCAGTCGGCTGCCCATCCGGCTCCAGACGTACGTTCCCAGCATGGCGCCCACCTTGACCGCGAACAGCAACGTTGCCGTCTGCACCCGATCCAGACCATGGAAGGTTCCATAATAGAAAAAGAACATGGCGCCACCGGCGTAGATGGCCGCACTGGAGAGGAAATCGGCGGCGAGCAGGCGGATGACGCCGGCTTGGCCAAGCAGACTGAGATAATCACGTCGCCCCGGTGTCCGTCGGCGGCTTCCCGCGTGCTCCGGCACCAGAATCAGGGCCGCGCCGACCCCCAAAGGCAGGCTCAGCAGCACGAACCAGCCCATGGCGGGCAGAACCTGCTGCGGTGCCGAGCGCAAGGCGGGCAACAGGGGCAGGGCGGTGACAACCAGTCCCCCAACCAGAAAAAGTGTTTGCCACCAGGCGAAGACGCTGTTCCGTTCGTCGTAGTCCCCCGACAGTGTGCCGCCCCAACCCAGATGGGAGACGAAACATAGCGACCACGCGGTGTAGGTTCCGGCCAAGCCCAGCGCCAAGTGGAGGAAGCCGGCGTCGGGTGGCGGCATGTACAGATACTGGACCGACAGCATCAATAGGGGCGTGCCAATCGCCAGCCACAGGCGGAACCGGCCGAAGCGGCAGCGTGTCCTGTCCGTCAGGATCCCCACAACAGGGTCAACGGCAATGTCGGCCAAACGCGCCACCAGAAAGGCCGTGCCGACGAGTCCCAGGGGAAGCCCGACCACGGTTCCGTAATAGTCGGGAAGATAAATCAGCAGCGGCAAGCCTAAGGCCGCCAACCCCACAGTCGGGGCGGCGTAAGCCACCTTGGTCAGTATGCGCATGCCTCCGTCCCCGCCATCCAGGCCCCCGGAAGATTCAATACCCGTCGCAGGACCCTGTGTCGCGACAGCAGAACACTCTGCCATCGGCGTCAGGCGGATGCCAATGATCCGAAGGACGGCGCAGTCGTTCAGGGATAGGACGGACTCAGGCGCTCAAGGCTTCCCGCTCGCAGGTGGTCGGCAATTGCGAGGCTGGCGGCGTCAGGGTCAGGTGGTTGTGCCCTAAGGCGAAGGCCAAGGCCCGCGCCGTCATTGCCAGGGCGGGGCGGTCATCATCCGTGGCCAGCCAACGGAGCTGAGCGTCGAACTGCGCCTCCTTGCCATTCTGGGCGGCCGCGACCAGCTGCAACACTTGCCGTTCATCTGCCGTCAGGCTGGGGCAGCCGGGATGGCCAATGGACAATTCCCGACGGCAGGTGTGAATCAGGGCCAGCAGGAAAGTGTGCAGGGTGGCCAGCACCTCGCGCCCGTCCTCGCCACAGGTGTCGGCGAACTCCTGTCCCACCAGGGGGCCGTAGTCCTTACCCTTGACCATGCGGCGCAAGGCCCAAACCAGCAAATGCTCGCCGGGGCCGAATTCCGGCGTGTGGTCCATCGTTCCGGCAATGGCATCCATCAACGACATCATTAGTCCCCCGGCCACTTCCACCCCAACGCCGGGGAGGCTAAGCGCCGTAGATGCAAATCATTCTCAAATCATAACCCATGTCCGCGCCAATGGCAAAGAGCGGCGTCACAGGCTGCTGGGTCGACCGTCACCGGCTCCGCCCGCATCACCCTACACCCCTCCGCCATCACACGGCCATGCCTGTCGGCGGTTCTTGGCTGGTCTGCGGTGGCAGGCAACGGCAGACAAGCGCCCGAGAGGCGGCTTATGCTGGCCGCAACCCACCCCAGCAAATTGGGGGCCCGTCCCCGGAACGGCAAGAGGACCTTGGCAGAATGGCACCTCGCTTCGATATCGACCTGCTCATGCCCGCCCCCATGATGCCCTTCATCATGGAGCGGCTGGACCAGGCCTTCCATGTGCACAAGCTCTGGCTGGCGGCGGATGCCGATGCCCTCCTGGCGGAGGTCGCCCCCAGCGTCCGCGCCATCGCCGCCGCTGGCGGGGCGGCCATCACCGCCGACCTGATGAGACGGCTTCCCAGGCTGGAATGTGTCTCCGGCTTCGGCGTGGGTTACGACAGCATCGACGCCCAATGGGCCGGAACCCACGGCATCACGGTCACCAACACGCCCGATGTGCTGACGGAGGAGGTGGCGGATACTGCATTGGCTCTGACGTTGATGGCGGTTCGGCGCCTGCCCCAGGCCGAACGTTATCTGCGTGCCGGCCACTGGCTGGAAAAGCCCTTCCCCTTAACACCTTCTCTGCGCGGCCGCACGGCCGGCGTCCTGGGCCTGGGCCGCATCGGCAAGGCCATTGCCCGGCGTTTTGCCGCTTGCGGCGTGCCGGTGCACTATCACGGCCGTCACCGGCAGGCGGATGTCGACCTGCCCTACCATGCGACGCCTGTCGATCTCGCCCGGGCTGTGGACGTCCTGGTGGTGGTGACCCCGGGCGGCTCGGAGACGCGCAACCTGGTGGACGCGGCGGTGCTGAAAGCCCTGGGCCCCGATGGCATCCTCGTCAACATCGCCCGGGGCACGGTGGTGGACGAGCAGGCGCTGGTCGCCGCCCTGCGGGATGGCACCATCCTGGGCGCCGGCCTGGACGTGTTCGCCCAGGAACCGGCCGTGCCCCAGGCCCTGCTGGACCTGGACAATGTGGTTCTGCTGCCCCACGTCGGATCCGCCACCACCCATACCCGTCAGGCGATGGGCCAACTGGTGGTGGACAATCTGGTCGCCTGGGCCGAAGGGCGGCCGGTGCCCACACCTGTGCCGGAAACGCCCATTAAGGCCGGCTGATTCTCACAGCCAGCCCCGGCGGCGGAAATACCAGTAGGGCAGGATGGCGGAGACAACCATCAAGCACAGCGCGCCGGGGTAGCCGAACACCAGGTTCAGTTCCGGCATGTGCTTGAAGTTCATGCCGTAGATGGAGGCGATCAGCGTTGGCGGCAGGAAGATGACGGCCGCCACGCTGAAGATCTTGATGATGGCGTTCTGCTGGATGTTGATCAGGCCCAGGGTAGAATCCAGCAGGAATTGCGTCGTCTGCGCCAGGTAGAGGTTGTAGTCCAGCAAGGACTGGATGTCGCCGTTCAGCGTGTTCAGGATCAGCTTGATTTCCGGGGCGATGGGCGTGGCCTTCTCCGCCGCCTTAAGGAAGGACACGGTGCGGGCCAGACTGTGCAGACTCTCCCGCACGCGGGATGCCAGGTCGCCGCTGCGGCCGATGCGCTTCAGCGCGTTCTGCAGGTCGGCGTCGACGATGCTGGGTGATTGTTCCCCGCCCTGGCTGAAGACGGAGCGGGACAGGGTGTCCAGCCCGTCCTTCACTTCCTCCAGCACATCGGCGACCCGACCGACGATGGCGGTCAGGATACCCAGCAGGATGGCTTCTGGGTCGGTGGGTACGTCGTTGCCCTGGTCCACCCGGGTGGAGAAGGTGCGGAAGGGCGTGCTGTCCAGATACCGCACCGTCACCAGATGCTGGGGCGTCAGGATGAAGGTAGCGTCGGCCAGGGCCGGGCCCAGGGGCGCTTGGCGGGTCAGCACCCGCACGGTCATGACCAGGGCGTCGCCGGATTTGTACACCTGGGCGCTGGTCTCGATCTCCCGCATCTCTTCCCGGGTGGGGATCTCCACCCCCAGCGCCGCTTCGACCGCCGCTTCCTCCTCCTTGGTGGGGGCGATCATGTCGATCCACAGGTCGTCGGCCAGGCAATCGGCGGCGGGGTCGCGCCGCGTCAGGGTGCCATTCTCCAGCCGGTACAGGGTGAACATCCGGGCCTCAATTGAAGTTATGCTGGGTAAGACTTAGCAAAGAGAAGGCAGATCGATCGAGAAGGCAAGTCGCTGCTTCGGAACGGGTCTGCAATTTCCGCACTCGTCACCTTATCTACTGCTCATTTCTTACGTGATGATAATTGCGTGTGATCGGTTCAGGTGATGCCACCTGAACCGATCACACGACAAGCCAAAAGCTTAGAGTCTTTCTGATGACTGGATTTAAGTAAGAACCCTAATTCTCTATTGTCGTGACCAAAGCCATGCAAGAGACGGTTAGGTTCCGGGAGCCTGCGAAGCTGAAGGCGATACCCCCATTCTTGGTGTCGTTGCCGATGCCCAGACGCCACTTTTTTCCGGCGTCGCTGGCGGACAATTGTCCGGCCGGTCCGCTGTCCGCCTCTTTTTTCGTCGTGTAGCGAATGGCGAAGGTCGACGGACCGTCGGCCCGGGTGGCGTAGCCGCCGAAACGCCAATAGGCATAATCGGGCGTCGTTGCCGATCGGCAGTTCATTTGGACGTCATAGGACAAGGCGGCGTTGTCCGGCAGCCAAATCATGTTGGTCGGCTTCGCGGCGCCGGAGCCGTCCGTGGTCAGGGTCACCGTACCGCCGTCCACGCTTTTTCCCACCAGGGTCATCACCTTGTTGTAGGGGAAGTTGGTGTTTGCGATCTGGTTGCCGTGGCCCGGCCCTATGGCCCACAACACGTCATTAGAGATGATGACGGGGTTCGGCAAGATACGGGGATAAGCCTGTTCTATGCCGTAGGCGGTGTTGGCGGTGAGGGTCGAATGCCCATTTAGGATAATCTGTGTGCTGGGATCCTCTGTGCGAATGCCGGAATGGGTGCCGGATGAGGTGCTGCCGATGAAGGTGTTGGTGAAGACCAATGCTGAACTGTTGGGGGCGGAGACGACATGCACGCCGTTGCCGCCTTGGGTGGCGATGCTTGATCCCACCCATTGCCACTGGGTCAGGCCCCCCAACGGCGTGTTGATGACGATGTTGTCGGACTTGCTGGTGTCGAAGAAGCAGCCTTCTCCGAACGTGGCTCCTTTGTTGGGGGTGTTTGGGTCGTCGCTGTTGTCCACGTAGAAGTCGTGGAAGCTTTCCGACATGGTGGACTGGGAACAGGTGAAGCCCTCAGCTCCACCCGTGAAATGCAAGGCTATGTGGTTGAATCGCAGATTGGTCAGGTGGATCAGCGTATCGACGCTATGGGCCAGCCGCAGGCCATCCTGTTGCGCACGTACCTGGACGTTCTCCAGATGCAGGCCGCCAGAGTAGTCGGCGAAGATGCCGCTGTAGTGCCGATTGCCGCCACCATAAGCGGCCAGCAGGTCGTTGTTGGTATCCACGTTCAGGAAGAATACATCCATGGCGTTCTTTAAGTGGAAGGTGTAGCCGCTGGTCTTGGTTACCGCGGGAAAAATGGTGAAATCCCGGAAGACGTAGGTGTACGTGCTGACCACCGATCCGGGCTTGGCGTCATCACCGACAAAAACCTCGTCCCCCGTTTCCGACGTGGGTTCCAGGAAGGTGATCATTCGGCCTTGGCCGATCCATTGTGTGCCGGTGCCCTTGAGCTTGATCGTTCCGCTCCACCGGCAATGGCCGGCCGGCCAGATCATCGCTGTTCCCGGCCGAGCGGCGATGGCCGCGGCGATGGCGGCGGCGTTGTCCTTGGCGCCATCGCACACCACGCCGTAATCCGCCAGATAGGTGTAGGGCAGGCGCCTGCTCATCATGGCCGCGGCTTCTCCGATAGGTGTGGCGCCGCCGTCCTGGCGGGTAGCTTCGGCGGACTTGGCCAGGGGTGTCTCCAGGGCCTGAGCGCCCAACGCGGGCGCCGCAATCATGATAAGAGCGGTGATGGCGACGGCGCGTGATGGTTTCATGGGGCGCTCCTTGCTGACGTATCCACTGGCGGCCACCCTCGATCGAAAGTCCGGAAGCAAAAAGGGGCCCCGGGAAGGGCACACTCACATAACATTGGCCCCCGGTGATGACTTGCCAGCCACCAGACAGCTAACCAGTCGGAATATAGTAATAAAGCGTCACGATCTCTGAACCGGGGTTCACCTCAGCGATACCGGCGTTGGGAATGTGGCCGAAGCACAGGTGACGTGGGAAGTCCGACCGATAGATCACGCCTCCGTCAGCGCCCGGATCTTCCGCCCCAGCTCGTCCAGATCGAAGGGCTTGGCGATATAGTCCATGCCCTCGCCGACGAAGGCCGAGCGCTGGCTGGCGCCCTCGGCATAGCCGGTGGCGAACAGGATCTTGAGGCCGGGCCTCAGGCGGCGGGCTTCGTGCGCCAGCGCGCGTCCGTTCATGCCGGGCAGGCCGACGTCGGTCAGCAGCAGATCGATGGCGCCGCTCCCTTCCAGGTGGGGCAGGGCGTCGGCCGCCGTTTCGGCCTCGATGACGCCATAGCCATGCTCCTCCAGGATGTCGACCACCACCATGCGCACCACCAGCTCGTCTTCCACCACCAGCACGGTGCCCCGTCCCTTGGGCGGGGTCTCATGCGGGGTGGGCTTGGGCGCCTCCGCCGTGGCTGAAGCGCTACGGTCGCGGGGCATGTACAGGCAGATGGTGGTTCCCTTGCCCGGGGTGGACGCCAGCGTGACATGCCCCCCGACCTGGCGGGCGAAACCATAGATCATGGAGAGGCCCAGGCCCGTGCCGTGGCCGATGGGCTTGGTGGTGAAGAAGGGGTCGAACGCCTTCTCCAGCACCTCCGGTGGCATGCCGGTGCCGGTGTCGGTGACGCAGGTCAGGACATAGTCGCCGGGCTGCAGGTCGGCGGACGCACGCTCGTCCCCGTCGCCGATGGTGACGTTGCTGGTCTGGATGGTGAGTCGCCCGCCCGCCGTCATGGCGTCGCGGGCGTTGATAGCCAGGTTCAGGATGGCGCTCTCGAACTGGTTGGCGTCCGTGATGGCCGGCCACACCTCGGGTGCCAGGGAGATCTGCAGGTCGATGCCCTGGCCCAGGGTCCGGCGCAACAGGTCGTCCAGCGAGCTCACCAGCTGGTTGATGTCGGCGGGCTTCAGATCCAGCGTCTGGCGCCGGGCAAAGGCCAGCAAGCGGTGGGTCAGGCCGGCCGCCCGGTGCGCGGAGGACAGTATGTTGTCGACATAGCGGCCGATGCTGTCGAAACGGGCGTCGCGCACCCGCGTCTGGATCAGGTCGGCGGCACCGACGATACCGGCCAGCATGTTGTTGAAATCATGGGCGATGCCACCGGTCAGCTGGCCGATGGCCTCCATCTTGTGTGATTGGCGCAACGCCTCTTCCTTGACGCGCAGCTCCTCCGTGCGCGCCACCACCTCCGCCTCCAGCGCGTCGCGGGCCAGCTTGGTCTCGGTGATGTCGATGGCGCAGCCCAGAAAGCCCAGGAAGGTGCCGGCGTCGTCGAAACGTGGGCTGCTTTCACACCGCAGCCAGCGCACCTCGCCCGTCGCCTTGCGCACGCGCATGTCGTCCAGGAAGGGGGTGCGCCCGACGAACAGCGCCCGGCGTACGGCGCTCAGCGTGGGCCAGTCGTCTTCATGGATTAGGGCGGCCCAACCCTCCGCTTCCATGCGCGCCGGCGGAATCCCGAATTCCGTTTCAAAGCGGCGGTTGGCGAAGATGATGCGGCCTTCGGCGTCGGACGACCAGATCAGGGCCGGCGTGTTGTCCGCCATGGACCGGAAGCGCTGCTCGCTTTCCCGCAGCGCCTGGGCCGATCGCCGCGCCTGGCGGCGGTCTTCCGCTTCGCGCAGGGCGCGGGTCACCACCATGGGAATGCGGGCCAGGTTGCGCTTGGTCACATAGTCGGTGGCGCCGGCGCGCAGCGCTTCGGTCGCGAACTCCTCACCAATGACGCCGGAGATGAAGATGAAGGGCACGGCCGGGTCGCGGGCGCGGGCCAGTTCCAGCGCTGCCAGGCCGTTGAAGCCGGGCAGGGAATAATCGGACAGGATGATGTCGAAATCGCCCCCGGCCAGCGCGGCCTCATATTCCGCCCGCACGGCCACGCGCGTCAGGATCAAGGGCTGATCGATCTTGCGGAACTGGTGGGCGATCAGTTCCGCATCGATGTCGCTGTCCTCCACCAACAGCAGGGCGACAGGCTTTTCCGCGGGTGGCGACACTAAAAATCTCCAGGCACGGGCTCGTTCAGCACCGCCCAAAAGATACCTAGGTCGCGGATGGCCTCGAAAAAGGCCTTGAAGTCCACCGGCTTCACCACGAAGGAGTTGACCCCGTAGTGATAGCTGCGCACCACGTCGCTCTCCTCGCGGGAGGACGTCAGCATGACGATGGGGGTGGCGCGATGCCGGGGGTGGGATTTCACCTTTTCCAGCACTTCCAGCCCATCCACCTTGGGCAGCTTCAGGTCCAGCAGCACGACGGCTGGGGCGCCCGGCTCACGGTTCGCGAATTGGCCCTCGCTGAAAATGTACTCCAGCGCTTCCACACCGTCGCGGACGACCACGATTTCGTTGGCCAGCTGGGTTTTCCTCAGGGCTGCCAGGGTCAGTTCCACGTCGGCGGGATTGTCCTCGACGAGAAGGATGGGTCTAAGCGTGGCCACGGTTTCCTCCTGTCTGTCGCTTAGGTAGGGTGAAGCTGAAGGCGGCGCCCTGGCCGACGGCACCTTTGGCTTCCAGCGTGCCGCCGTGCCGGTCGATGATGCGTTTCGTCAATGCCAGGCCGATGCCCGTGCCCTCGAAATCCTCTTGCCGGTGCAGGCGCTGGAACACCTGGAACAGCTTGCCGGCATAGTTCATGTCGAAGCCGACGCCGTTGTCCTCCACGCAGTACAGCACCTCGTCGGGCCGGTCCTGGCCCCAGACCTTGATGCGGGGCGGGGTGGCGTCCCGGCTGTATTTCAAGGCGTTGTCCACCAGGTTGAACAGGGCCTGGCGCACCAGGGTGGTGTCGCCCCAGGCGGGGGGCAGGACGCCGATTTCCCATTCCACCGGTCGCTGTCCTTCGGTGATGGCCAGGCTCCGACGGATTTCCGCCATCACCTTGGTCATGTCGATGCGGGACATCTTCAGATTGGTGCGGCCCAGTTGCGAGAAGTGCAGTAGGTCATCCACCAGCTCACCGGCCGACAGGGCCGCGGCGATGATGCCGTCCAAGTAGTGGCGCGACAGGGCTTTCAGATCAGGCTCCTCCTCGCCCAGCAGTTCGGCATAGCCCGCGATGTGGCGGAAAGGCGCCCGCAGGTCATGGGAGATGGAGTAGGAGAAGGCCTCCAGCTCTTTGTTCGAGCGCTGCAGTTCCTCCGTCAGCTGGGCGCGTTCCTCCGCTCGTTGCAGGACGAAGTTGATGATGGCGCCGCGGAAGTCGGCGGCGCTCAGCAGTTCGGCCGACCGCCAGGGCTGGGCACGCTCGCGCACCTCCTGCTTCCAGGCTTCGAACGACAGGCGCGGGTGCAGGCGGCCCGCGGTGTCCGTGGCCTTGGCCGCGCGGGGATCGCCACCCCAGCGTACGGTCTGCACCACTTCCGGCCGGAACCATAGGATGAAGCTGGCATGGAGGCGCGAGATGGGAACGGCGATGACGCCGCTGGCGACACCGGCGATGTTCTTGCCCGGCGGCCAGTCTGCGCTCAGGGAGCGGGTGGCGTAGATTTGGTCGACGTTGCGGGTCCGCAGCCATTCGACCAGGGCCAGGATGCTGTCGATGGGCGGCGCCTTGCCGGCGGCCAGGACGATACCGTTGGTGACGACGGCCGCCCCGGCGCTGTTGGTGAGGGCCAGCCACTGGCTGGCGCAGTCGACCAAGCCCGCCTGGAAGCCGGGCGCCCGCGCCAGATGGGCCACCAGTTCCGTCTCTATGTTTTTCAGCTGCAGCCGTTCGTCGATCTCGGCCGCGCGCTCGCGGGCGGCGATCTGCTGCGCCACGATGCGGCCCAGGAAGTCACAGGCGGCGCGGATCTGGGGGCCGACGTAGCGCGGCTGGGCATGATGGCACGAGATCAGGCCCCACAACTGCCCGTCGATGACGATGGAGATGGACAGCGAGGCCGCGGTGCCCATGTTGCGCATATATTCCAGGTGCACGGGCGAGACGCTGCGCAACGCCACGAAACTCATGTCCAGCGGCGCCCCGTCGGTGGGACACAGGGCGGGTATCAGCGGCGCGGGCGTGTACGTGGCGGTCGGGATCAGGCGCAGGCGGTTCGTGCGATACAATTCCCGCGCCTGGGCCGGGATGTCGGAGGCGGGGAAGCGCAGATCGAGGTAGGAGGGCAGGGTGCCGTCCCCCTTTTCTGCGATGACGGTGCCGTTCCAGTCCTCATCAAAGCGATAGATCAGGACGCGGTTGAAGCCGGTCAGGGTCTGCACCTCTGCCGCAACGCCGGCGCTGAGATCCGCCACGGTCTTCAGCCCATCGGAATTGTCCAGGAAGTCGCGCAGCAGCTGGTAGAGGCTGGCGCTGCGCCCGCGCTCGGCCTCGTCGAATGACTCGAATTCCAGGATCAGGCCTTGGGAAGTGCGCTGGCCGCTGACATGGAAGGTACGTCCGTCGATCTGGTACTGCTCCAGAAAGGCGGTATCCGTGCCGCCGGCCCAGAGGCGGACGTCATTCTCCAACGCGGTGCGCGGGCCCACCAGGTCACCCAGCGTCTGGCTGCCGTCGAAGGCGACAGGGCGGTCCAGGATGGCGCCCAGGTTCGCGCTGGCCTGGATCACAACCAGATCCTCTGGCCGCAACACCGCCACCGCGCCGTGAGGCTGGATGCCGCCGGGAATGCGGATGGGTTCCCGCGCGCACTGGTCCAGCAGGTCGTGGGGCACGGACGGCACGTCCGGGGCGATATCGGTGTTTCCTGGGCTATGTGACGTGACCACGGGGCAGACCCATTTGTCCAAGGAACCGTGAACCAGCCATTTGCCGGAAATTTAAGGCGAATATGGGGCCGCGGCTCATTTTTCTGACACCTGCCCACGGCCGTGGCTAGCCTGATAGTGGCCCAAGACCTGTTCGGCCGCCTTTTGGAATAGGCCGAAGGAGGCCACCGCGGCCGCCACAGCCTCGGCTCGGAAAGTGCTGTCGGCGGCTTCCTTGTTGAGCAGGGCCACGAAGCCGCGCCAGAAGGGGCGGCCCCGGCCATGCGCCAGGAAGCGGGTGGCCTGGGAAATGAGGGGATCCCCTGAGGCCAGCGCCCGGCGCAACAGCACCTCGGCGCCCAGCCGTGACCCTTCCAGCACATACAGATGACCCAGGGCCTGGGCCCGGCTGCGGATGAGTGGTGCTTCCACCAGCACGGCTGATAGGCGGTTGTTGGCATTCAGCGCCGCCAGATCCGCCTCCAGCGCGTGGCGGCGGCGGCGCTGTTGCCAGTCGGGCAGGATCAGCTCCACCCCTGCCGCCTCCAGGCTCAATTCAACGGCGCGCAACGCTGGGTGCTGGGCTTTCAGCAGATGGATGTAATCCGGCAGGTGGCCGACATCCAGCGCGGCGAATTGCCTGTCCAGGGTGGCGTGGCAGGCTGCCGTGCCCATGCGCAGCACTGATCTCAGTAGCGTCACGCCCGCTCCTTCTTCCTTGCCGGACCTCAGCCAGTGACATATCGCGGCCCCCGCGGAAATCAATGGTGTCTACAACGGCGGCACCGCTGGCGCCTGCCACCGCCCCCTTTCCCGCCCGCCACGGAACCCTGCGCGGCATCCGGCGGTTGCTTTGGCTGTGACCTGAGCGAGCGAGGGCCCGAAGATGGAACGCAAGAAAGACCATGTCGTCCTGACCGCGCGGGAGGCGCGGGGGGCCACCCTGGGCCGGCCGGTGTTGGCCGTCCTGCTGGTCAGCCTGGCCTTGGTGATCGTGGCCTTCGCGCTGGCCTGGTGGTTGGGCAAGTGGTGGTAAGGAAGGACCGGCGGCATCATGGCGCCCCAGGCGGACGTCCGCATCGGCATCTCCGGCTGGACCTACGCCCCCTGGCGTGGGGCCTTTTATCCGGAAGGCCTGCCCCAGCGCCGCGCGCTGGAATATGCCAGCGGCGTCTTCCGCAGCATCGAGATCAACGGCACCTTTTATGGGCTGCAGACGCCGGACGTGTTCGCCCGGTGGAATGAGGAGACGCCGGACGGCTTCGTCTTCGCGGTGAAGGCGCCGCGCTACATCACCCATATCCGCCGGTTGAAGGATCCCGTGGCGCCGCTGGCCAACTTCCTGGCCTCCGGCCTGTTGCGGCTGGGGAATAAGCTGGGCCCCCTGCTGTGGCAATTCCCGCCCAGCTTCAAATTCGATGCGCAACTGTTGGGCGACTTCCTGGCGCTGTTGCCCCACGACACCGAACATGCGGCCGACCTGGCCCACCGCCACGACGACAACCTCAAGGCCCACGCCTGGATGCGGCCCGGCCCCCACCGCCGTTTGCGTCACGCCGTGGAAATCCGCCACGAGAGTTTTCGCGCTCCGGCCTTCACCGACCTGCTGCGCCAGCACGGCGTGGCGCTGGTCTGCGCCGACACGGTCGAATGGCCGCGCCTGATGGATTTGACGTCGGACTTCGTCTACTGCCGCCTGCACGGTTCCAGCGAACTGTACCGTAGCGGTTATGGCACCGACGAACTGGACCGCTGGGCGCGGCGGGTGGCCGCCTGGGCCGGGGGACGGCCGCTGGACGCCGGCGATTATGGGCGCGACGACTATATCGAGCCGCCCCGCGATCCGCAGCCGGCGCCGCGCGACGTCTACCTCTATTTCGACAACACCGACAAGCTGCGGGCGCCCGACGATGCCCGCGCCCTGGTCGGTCGGCTGACCCATTGATGGATGGATACCGTGGGCCGCGACACCACCGATGACGAGGTGCTGGACCATCTGCCCGAGGCGCCGTCCGACGCACCGGCCAAGACGCCGCCGTCTCGCGCGCACATTCCGCCCCCCGCTTTCGTCGAGCCGGCGCTGGCCACCTTGGTCGACAGCCCGCCGGAGGGACCGGACTGGCTGTTCGAGGCCAAGTTCGACGGCTATCGCGCCGTGGTGGCGGTGTCAGGCCAGGAGGTACGCATCCACACCCGCTCCGGCCTGGATTGGACCGATCGTTTCCCCACCATCGTACGGGCCCTGGTGGCTCTTGACCTGCCGCCGGTGTTGCTGGATGGCGAGATCGTGGCCCTGGATTCTCGCGGGCTCAGCAACTTCAGCACCCTGCAGCGCGCCATGAAGGACGACCAGGCTGCCCTCAGCTACTACGTCTTCGACCTGCTGGCGGAGGCTGGGCGCGACTGGGGACCCCGGCCGCTGGTGGCGCGCAAGGCGCGGCTGGCCGCCCTGTTGGGGGAGGCGGGCAAAACCGGCCCGGTCTTTTACACCGACCATGTGATGGGCGGCGGCGCCGGCCTGTTGGCCACCCTGTGCGAACAGGGATTCGAGGGCATCATCGCGAAGCGGGCCAACGGGCCATACCAACCAGGGCGGTGCCACGACTGGCTGAAGGTGAAGTGCGGCAACCGTCAGGAGTTTGTCATCGTCGGCTGGTCGCCCTCCACCCACGGGCGGGCCTTCGCCTCCCTGCTGCTGGGCCTGCGCGAGGATGGCGCCCTGCGCTATGCCGGCCGGGTGGGTAGCGGCTTCGACGCCGACACCCAGGCAGGGTTGGAGGCGAGGCTGCATGCGCTGGCGCGCAAGGCCCCGACGGTGGCGGTGGACAGCGTGCCCCCCGCCATCGCCCGGGAGGCGCGCTGGGTGAAGCCTGAGCTGGTGGCGGAAATCGCCTTTGCGGGGTTTACCGGCGACCGGCTGGTGCGCCAGGGCCGTTTCATGGGCCTGCGCGCCGACAAGCCAGCCGGGGCCGTGGTGCTGGAAAGGGCGGAACATGTGGGGCAAGCGGTGGGGCAACCCGTGGGGCAAGCGGTGAAGGAAGGGGGATCGCCCATGGGCGGTGTCGCTCTGACCCATCCGGAACGGGTGTTGGACCCCGTCTCCGGCCTGACCAAGCAGGGCTTGGCCGACTATCTGGAAACGGTGGCGCCGCGCATGCTGCCCTATGCTGCTGGCCGGCTGTTGAGCCTGCTGCGCTGTCCAGAAGGGACGGAACAGGCCTGCTTCTTCCAACGCCATGCGGGGGCCGGCACGCCCTCGCCATGGCGGCGCAAGGCGGTGAAGGAGAAGGACGGCAGGCAGATCGACTATTTCTACCTGACGGACGCGGCGGGGCTGCGGGCGGCGGCCCAGATGGGCGTGCTGGAACTGCACCTGTGGGGCAGCCCGGTGCGCAAGCTTGAATCGCCCGACCGGCTGGTGTTCGACCTGGACCCCGACGCCGGTCTTCCCTTCGCCAAGGTCAAGGCGGCGGCGGTGGCCATGCGCGATGTGCTGGCGGCGCTGGACCTTGCCAGCTTCCCCCTGCTGACGGGCGGCAAGGGCGTGCATGTCGTGGCCCCGCTGGGTCCCGGCGCTGCCGGTGGTCGTCGCCAGTGGCCGGTGGTGGCCGCCTTCGCCAAGGCCGTGGCGGAACAACTGGTGGAGGCGAATCCCGACGCCTACGTCGCCACTATGAACAAGGCCCGGCGCCAGGGTCGCATTTTCATCGATCATTTCTGCAATACGCGGGGTTCCTCGGCCGTCGCCCCCTACTCGACCCGGGCCAAGCCCGCGCGCGGTGGCGGTGGCACCCCCATCGCCTGCCCGGTCAGCTGGGAGGAATTGGCCAAGGTGGAACGGGCGGACTTCCACACCACCGCCGATGCCCCGGCCCTGATGCGCCGCGTTGATCCCTGGGCCCGCTATTTTGAGCTGGAGCAGGATCTGGGCGCCGCAGCCTGCCGCGTGCTGGGGGTGAAGGTCGGCGCGGGGGCCTACAACGGATGATCGCGCCCGGCTTCGCGGACCTCATCGGCTGGCTGGCGGCGTTGCTGCTGTTCCTGACCCTGGCCTGCCAGATTTGGACGCAATGGCGCGAGCGCTCGACCAAGGGGGTGTCGCCCTGGCTGTTCACGGGGCAGATCGCCACCTCCATCGGCTTCGTCACCTATTCCTGGCTGCTGGGCAATTGGGTGTTCGTCACCACCAACGCCCTGATCCTGGCCACGGCCGTCGTGGGCCAGGGACTATATCTCAGCCAGCGCCGCAGGAAGGCGCCTGAGGCCGCCGAATGAGCGATGAGGCGGGCCTGGTCTATGTCAGCGACAGCGATCCCGGCATCCGGCGGCGAAAGTCCGGATCGGGCTTTCGCTATTGCCTGCCGGACGGCGCCACGGTGCGCGACCCCGTGTTGCGGGCCCGCATCAGGGCCCTGGTCATCCCGCCGGCCTGGACGGATGTATGGATCTGCGCCGATGCCCATGGCCACCTCCAGGTTACCGGCCGCGACGCCAAAGGGCGCAAGCAGTACATGTACCACCCCGCTTTCCGCCAGGCGCGGGAAGGGGCCAAGTTCCACCACCTGATCGATTTCGCCCGCCGCCTGCCGCAAATCCGCGACCGGGTAGCCAGGGATCTGGCCTTGCCCGGCTTGCCCCGCGACAAGGTGCTGGCCACCATCGTTCACCTGCTGGGCACGACGCTGATCCGCGTGGGCAACGCCGATTACGCCCGCGACAACCAGAGCTACGGCCTGACCACCCTGCGCGCCGCCCACGTCAGCGTGGAGAAGTCGTCCCTGCGCTTCGACTTCAAGGGCAAGAGCGGCAAGCTTTGGCGGCTGAAGGTGACCGACCGGCGGGTGGCCCGGATCGTGAAGGCCTGCCAGGAACTGCCCGGCCAGCCCCTTTTCCAATATCTGGACGGTGACGGTAACCGGCGGGAAGTCAGTTCCGCCGACGTGAACGCCTATCTGCGCGAGGCGGCAGAGGGGAAGGGGGCCAAGCGTGAGGACGGGGTGACGGCCAAGGATTTCCGTACCTGGGCCGGCACGGTCATGATGGCCCTGGCGTTGAACGACAGCCCGCCGCCCACCAGCCCCACCCATGGCCGGCGCATGGTCACCGCCGCGTTGAAACAGGTGGCGGCCCGCTTGGGCAACACCGTCACCGTCTGCCGCCAATGCTATGTCCACCCGGTGATCATGGACGATTACCTGGCGGGCCGTTTCCGGTTGCGCCTGCGCCAGGATGGGCCGGCGGGGCTGTCCCCGGCGGAGGCCGCGGTGCTGACCGTGCTGCGCCGGGCGGAAAAGCGCCGGGACGCGGGGAACTTGAGCTGAGCCGGGCGGTTGGAGCCGTGGACGCCCTCCCGCCAAAGCCGTCCCCCCAAAGCCAGCCTGCCGAAGAGGAAGCCCATGTCCGACACCCGTTACGACGACACGCCCGTGCGCCCGGTGCCGCCCACGCCCAGCCCCATCCCGGATGCGCTGGCCCAGCCGGCGGCCAAGCCCGCGATGCCCAGCGTGCCCTTCGTCGGCGGTGACACGGCCAAGCAGCGGGACCTGGCCTCGGATAGCCAGGAGGCGGGGTCGGCGCTGACCACCAACCAGGGTCTGAAGGTCAGCGACGACCAGAATTCGTTGCGCGCCGGGCCCCGGGGGCCGACGCTGATGGAAGATTTCCATCTGCGGGAGAAGATCACCCACTTCGACCACGAACGCATCCCGGAGCGGGTGGTGCACGCCCGGGGTGCCGCCGCCCACGGCATCTTCCAGGTGTATGAGCCGCTGACCGACCTCACCACCGCCGCGCCCTTCCAGGACCCGGCCAAGGAGACGCCGGTGTTCGTGCGCTTTTCCACCGTGGCGGGGTCGCGCGGGTCGGCCGACACGGTCCGCGACGTGCGCGGCTTCGCCGTCAAGTTCTATACGGAGGAAGGCGTCTGGGATCTGGTGGGCAACAACATGCCCGTCTTCTTCATCCAGGACGCCGTCAAGTTCCCCGACCTGATCCATGCGGTGAAGCCGGAGCCGCATAACGAGATCCCGCAGGCCCAGTCGGCGCATGATACCTTCTGGGATTTCGTGTCGCTGACCCCGGAGTCCGCCCACATGCTGATGTGGGTGATGAGCGACCGGGCGATCCCCCGCAGCTACGCCACCATGGAAGGATTCGGCGTCCACACCTTCCGCCTGGTGAATGCCGAGGGGAAGGCGCGTTTCGTCAAGTTCCATTGGAAGCCGCTGAAGGGCATTTTCAGCCAGGTGTGGGACGAGGCGCAGAAGACCGCTGGCAAGGATCCCGACTTCCACCGCCGCGACTTGTTCGACGCCATCGAGCGCGGCGATTTCCCGCAATGGGAACTGGGCCTGCAGGTCATCGAGGAGGAGGACGAGTTCAAATACGGCGTCGACATCCTGGACCCCACCAAGATCATCCCGGAAGAGATGGTGCCGGTGCGCCGGGTGGGCCTGATGACCCTGACGGCCAACCCCGGCAACTTCTTCGCCGAAACCGAACAGGTGGCCTTTCACGTCGGCCACGTCGTGCCCGGCATCGACTTCACCAATGATCCGCTGCTGCAGGGGCGCCTGTTCTCCTATCTTGATACCCAGCTGCGCCGCGTGGGCCCGAACTTCGCCGAGCTGCCCATCAACCGGCCGCTGCAGCGGGTGGACAACAACCAGCGCGACGGCATGGGCCGCCGGCAGATCAACCGGGGCCGCGTGGCCTATTTCCCCAACGGCCTGGCCCACGGCTGCCCCATGCATTCACCCGAGGCCGCCGATGCCTTCCGCAGCTATGCTGAGAAGGTGGACGGCGCGAAGATCCGCGTGCGCAGCGACAGCTTCGGGGACCATTTCAGCCAGGCCACCTTGTTCTGGAACAGCATGGCGGGTTGGGAGAAGGACCACATCGTCGCCGCCTTCTCCTTCGAGCTGAACCAGTGCACCGACGTGGTGGTGCGCCAGCGGGTGATGGATGCGATCCTGAGCAACATCGCGCTGGAATTGGCGCAGGGCGTGGCCGCCCGGACAGGCATTCCGTTGCCGGAGGCCCGGGTGCATCCGGCGGCAGCGGGCCGGCCCAACGCCGATCTTCCTGACGCCGGTCTTAGGGTCGGCCGCTCACCGGCGCTCAGCATGGACCGGGTGGCGGAAGACATCCGCGGCCGCAAGGTGGCGGTGCTGGTGGACAAGGGCGTCAGCGCCGAACAGCTGACCATCATCCAGGAGACGCTGATGGATGAGGAGGCGATCGTGGAGGTGGTGGCTCCCACCGCCGGCACGGTGCAGGGCGGCGACGGCGTCCTGGTGCCTGTCACGCGCGCCGCGCCCAACGCCCCGTCGGTGGTTTATGACGCGGTGATGGTGCCGGGTGGGGCGGACACCAGCGCCCTACAGGCCAGCGGCCTGATCCGCCATTTCCTCAACGAGGCCTTCCTGCATGGCAAGCCCATCGCCGCCATCGGCACGGGCGAACAGGTGCTGGCAGCCGCCAACCTGCCCACCGCGCTGAAGGAAGAGGGGGTCATCACCGGCGAGACACTGGAGGACACGTTGACCCTGTTCGTCGAGGCCATGCGCCGCCATCGTTTCCCCCAGCGGAACGTCGCGCCGGTGCCCGCGTGAGGCGCCTAGCCGCTCACGCGCTGCACATCCGCGCGGCCCCGGCCGACATAGGGCAGCGCGAACAGGTAGAGGCCGGAGGCCAGCAGCAGGATCAGCGGGACCAGGGCCAGCAACCCGACCCAGGCGGCCGGTTGCTGGCCCCCGCCCATGACCGCCATATAGGTGATGACACCGCCGGTGAAGGCGATGGAAAGCCAGCGGTGAAGCTGACGGATGCTTTTGGCCCAGTTCATTGGAAAAACCTCCCTTGTTCCTGTCGGGCTTGGATTTCAGACGGGGATACCGGCCAGGATTTGCTCCAGCTTGGCCAGGAACTGGGTCCAGCCGTACTGGGCGCCGCGATAGGCCTGTTCTTGGTCCGGACGGAAACCGGCCTGTTCCATGCGCAGGCGGGTGCCCGTGGCCGACGGCGTCAGTGTCCAGGTGACGACGCTGTCCAGCCCCATGGCCACCCAGCTGTAGGACAGGGTCCGGTGCGGCTCGACCTCCAGCACCATGCACTCCACGGAACCCCAGTCGCCCCGGAAGTCGAAGCGGTGGCCCACCGCGGCCTGGAAATCGTTCTTCATCAGCCATTCCGCCAGCAGGTGCGGCTGGGTCAGGGCACGCCAGATTTTCTCCGGCGGATAAGGCACCTCGCGCTCGATGACGACGGAACGTGTTTGGGGGGCGGTCGCAGGGGCGGTCATTGATCCATCCTTTTCAGCAAATCTTCCAGGGCGTCGAAGCGGCCGTCCCAGAAGCTGGCCATCTGCTGGGTCCAGTCGGCCAGCGGGGCCAGGGCCTTGGGTTGCGCGCTGTAATGGGTTTGGCGGCCTTCCGGCCGGTCACGCACCAGGCCGGCCTGTTTCAGAGCGGCCAGATGCTTGGAGACGGCGGGTTGGGAAACGCCGGCATGTGCCGTCAACGCCGCCACGGTCTGTTCCCCCCGGCGGCACAATTGCTCAAAAATTCCCCGGCGGGTCGGGTCGGCCAGTGTCCGGAACAGGAGGTCGGGGTTTTGGGGCATAGAATCATAACCGATCAGTTATGAATCAATTCATAGCTGATCGGTTATAAATGAGTCAAGGCGCGAAACGCGGCCTGGCCTGGCCGCCGCCTCAGTGCTTGCGGTTTTTCTGATGCAGCTTGTCCACCAGGTCCAACAGATGTTGGGGCACGGGCTCCGCCGCCTCATCCTCGAACATCTCGCGCAGTCCCCGGTCAAGCACGGTCTGCGGGCCGGGCGGCATCGGACGGGTGCTGGCCGTCAGCAGCGATCGCTTGCCGTTCGGGGCCTTCGGCTGCTTGGTCATGACGGATCCCCTGGATGCGGCCCCGGTGATCGGGCCTTGTTTGGGCCGGCGCGCCCTGGCGCCCGCATGTCCCCCGACAGCTGGAACAACTTTCGTGATCAAAGGCTACGCCGCCGGTGCAGCCAGCTTAATGGAGCCGCCTGCGGCCAGTCACCCCCTGAAGCGTGTTTTATTGCAAGCCGGCGCCCCAGCCGGCGGGAGGGGCGTCGGCGGGATGACGGAGGGAAGCGTGGGCATGCGACGGCATATTGCCCGCCTGAGGAAGCCGTATGGTCATGTCGTCCTCCAGCATCAGCACGCCCGACCGCAGGCCGTCACGGAAGGCCTTGCGGGCCAGCTTGATCTGGTGTTCCACCTCGTCCAGCGGCAGGCCCAGAATCCAGGCGGTCTCACCGGCTGTGAAGCCTTCCACCGCCGTCAGCAGCAAGGCCTCGCGTCGTTCGCATGGCAGGGTGCGCAACAGGGCGCCTGGGCCCATGGTTTCGGGCACGGGGCCCTCGTCCCCCAATTCCAGATGGCCGCCGGCATAGATGCGGTGGAACAGACGGAACAGCGTGCTGCGGTCGGCGTCCGGCCCCAGGATATCCACACCATCCTGCACCAGCGTTTCCAACACCATGCGGACGTAGGCGTCGCCGCTGATGGCGCTGCCAGTCAATGCCCGGGCATAGCGGCGCAGGCAGGGTAGCTGTTCGGTGATGAGGTCGGCGGGGGCGCTGCTGTGTGCCGGCATGATCTGCGTCGCTCCTCTCTATCTGGCAATCTGGTTTCCGAACCTGCCGACCGGCGTGAAAGTTTCCTGGCCCCTGGAAACTTTCGACGCACGTTTTCGCGCTAGGGCGCATGCCATAATGAATTCGTTTGGTATAGGCGCTTCCGCCTACGACATATACGTGTTCATGGCACAATAGAGACGTCCGACCCCTCCCGGAAAATCCGACCACGACTCAGTTTTATGGGTCTATGCTTTCAACGCGTGCCGCAGAAAGCGCCGCGAAAATCTCAAATCAACCCGAAGACCTCATCCATCCGATTCTCGAGGATCCCGTTTTCCTTGAGAGAATCTTGATACGGGGCAGATTATGCCATCTGATTTACTATCGACCGACCTGCCAGTGGGTGCGCTGAACACGGACAAGCGGGAACCGGAATTTCGTGACGAGGTGTTGCGCCTGTTGCCCGCGCTGCGCGCCTTCGCCCGGTCGCTGACCAGCAACGCTGCCGATACCGACGACCTGGTCCAGGACTGCGTGGTGCGCGCCTGGTCGCATGCCGACCAGTTCACGCCCGGCACGAACCTGCGGGCCTGGCTGTTCACCATCCTGCGTAACCGCCACTATTCCATCGCCAAGCGCCGCCAACGCGAGGTGGCCGATCCGGACGGCTTTCACACCGGCCGCATGATGATGGAGCCGGCGCAGGAATGGGGCATTACCGGGCGTGAGCTGAAGGTGGCCCTAGCCGCCCTGCCGGAGGACCAGCGCGAGGCGCTGATCCTGGTGGGCGGTGCCGGCGTCAGCTATGAAGAGGCGGCGGAGATCTGCGGCTGCGCCCTGGGCACCATCAAAAGCCGCGTGAACCGGGCGCGCACCAAGCTTGCTGGCTTGATGGGTCTGCCCAATCGCGTCGTCGCCCTGAGCGCCACCACCCTGCCGGCCGGTGCCGACGCGACCTCCACGACCCAATGGACGCGGCACTAGGAGACCCATGGCATCGATGCCGCGGAACCCGAGGATGCCGCGGAACCAAGTCGCGCCCACGCCGTTCCCCATCCGAGCCCTCCCACCCGAGCCGGGATGCCGCGCCATGCCTGACCGTTCCCAATCCGCTGCCGTGAACCGCCGCCATTTCCTGGCCGCCGTCGGGGGGGCCGCGGCGGGGGGCGCCACCACCCTGCCGGGCACCGGGGACGCGGCGGCCGCGCCGGCGGCTGAGGCGGCCAAATCCAGTGACCCCCGTGTGCCCCACACCGTCACCCTCACGATCAACGGCCAGGACCACCAGTTGAGCCTGGACGCCCGTGCCAGCCTGCTCGACACGCTGCGGGACCGGCTGGGCCTGACGGGCACCAAGAAGGGCTGTGATCACGGCCAGTGTGGCGCCTGCACCGTGCTGGTCGACGGCCGGCGGGAACTGTCTTGCCTGCGGCTGGCGGTCATGGCCCAGGGGCGCCAGGTGACCACCATCGAGGGCCTGGCGCCGGACCCCCACACCCTGCACCCCATGCAACAGGCCTTCATCGACCATGACGCCTTCCAGTGCGGGTATTGCACGCCGGGGCAGATCCTGTCGGCCGTCGCCTGCGTCAAGGAGGGGCATGCCGGCGATGACGACCAGATACGGGAATACATGAGCGGCAACATCTGCCGCTGCGCCGCCTATCCCAACATCGTCGCCGCCATCCGCCAGGCGAAGACCGAGATGGGGGCGTAGCGACATGCAGCCTTTCCTGTTCGATCGCGCCGGCAGCGTGGCCGAGGCCCTGCGCGCCGTTTCCGACGCCACCGTCATCGCCGGCGGGACCAACCTGGTCGATTACATGCGCCTGGGTGTCGTGTCACCCAAGCGCGTGGTGGACATCAATGGCCTGAACCGGGAGACGGCGGCGCTGGGCCGTATCACCCTGGATCATCAGGGCCTGCGCCTCGGGGCCCTGGTCCGCATGGCGGAGGCGGAGGATCACCCTGGCATCCGCGCCCACTATCCCGTGCTGGCCGACAGCTTGGCCCTGGCCGCCAGCCGGCAGATCCGCACCATGGCCAGCCTGGGCGGCAACCTTCTGCAACGCACCCGCTGTGAGTATTTCCGCGAGGCGTCCTGGCCCTGCAACAAGCGCCGGCCCGGGTCCGGCTGCGCCGCGCTGGACGGCCTGAACCGCCAGCACGCCGTGCTGGGCACCAGCGACGCCTGCATCGCGACATATCCGGGCGACATGGCCCAGGCCCTGCTGGTCCTGGATGCCCAGGTGGAGCTGACGGGCCCGGGCGGCGTTCGCCTGATGCCGGTGGCCAAGGTCCACCGCCAGCCGGGCGCCACACCCTATCTTGAAACGACGCTGGCCCCGGATGAGCTGATTACCGCTTTGGTGGTGCCTGCCAGCCCCTGGTCTTGGCGGTCGCGCTACGTCAAGGTGCGCGACCGGCGCTCCTTCGCCTTCGCCTTGGCCTCGGCGGCCGTGGCGCTGGACCTGGAAGGTGATCGCGTGAAACAGGCGCGCATCGCGCTGGGCGGTGTCGCCACCGTGCCCTGGCGGGCGGAGGCGGCGGAGGTCGCTTTGGTGGGCAAACCCCTGGACCAGACCACCGCCCGCGCCGCCGCCGTTGCCGCTTTCGCCGGCGCCCGCACCCGTGCGCACAACGCCTTCAAGGTGCCCCTCGGCCAGGAGGTGCTGGTGCAGGCGTTGCTGCAGGCCGGCGCGCTTCAACCGCCACCGCCGACCACGCGAAACGGGGTGACCCATGCCTGACGCCGTGCCGCCGCCCCCAGGGCAGCCGTTCCCTGGAAACCCATCTCCTGAAAACATGGGCGCACCCGTCGCCCGCATCGATGGCCGGCTGAAGGTGACGGGCCAGGCCCGCTATCCGGCCGATACCCCCCTGCACAACCTGGCCCACGGGGTGATGGTGACCAGCACCATCGCGCGCGGCCGCATCCGCAGCCTGGACACCACGGCGGCGGCCTCAGTTCCCGGTGTGCTGCTGGTGCTGACGCGAGACCAGGCCCAAGGCCAACTGACCGCGCCCAAGTTCGGCACCGGCGGCAGCACGTCCATCCAGCCGCTGAATGAAGAGCGGATTTGGCACGACGGCCAGACGGTGGCCATCGTCGTGGCCGAGACGCCGGAGGTCGCGCGAGAGGCGGCTGATCTGGTGGCCATCACCTACGATCACGACACGCCCAGCGCCGGCTTCGACGCCAGCGGTGTGGAAATCGTGGATGGCGCCGGCGCCAGCCCGATGTACCCCGAGGACCCCAAGGCCGGCGATTTCGACACGGCGTTCAAGGCGGCGCCGGTGGTGCTGGACGCGACCTACAACACCGCCGCCCAGCATCACAACCCCATGGAATTGTTCTCGACCACGGCGGAATGGAACGATGGCCAGCTGACGGTGTACGAGCCCAGCCAGTTCGTGGCGGGATGGCGGGCGCAACTGGCCAAGCAGCTGGACATGGACGCGGCCAACATCCGCGTGGTCAGCGAATATATCGGCGGCGCCTTTGGCTCCAAGGGTCCCATGACGCCACGCACCGCCGCCGTGGCCCTGGCCGCCAAGCTGGTGAAGCGGCCGGTGCGGTGCGTCTGCGCCCGTGCCCAGGGCTACACCACCGCTACCTTCCGGGCCGAGACGCGGCAGCGCATCCGCATGGGCGCCGGCCGCGACGGCAAGATCCGCGCCTTCAGCCATGAGGGGTGGGAGCTGACGTCACGCCCCGACGACTATGTCGTGGGCGGTACCGAGACCACGGCGCGCCTGTATGCCTATGGCGCCGTGCACACCAAGGTGCAACTGGTGAAGGCCGACCGCAACACGCCGGGCTATATGCGTTCCCCGCCGGAGACGCCCTATGTCTTCGGGCTGGAGTGCGCCATGGACGAGATGGCGGAGAAGCTGGGACTGGACCCGGTGGAATTCCGGCGCGTCAACGATACCCAGGCCGACCCGGTCAGCGGCAAGCGCTACACCAGCCGGTCACTGATGCGGTGTTATGATGAGGCCGCCGCCGCCTTCGGCTGGCAGCGCCGCCTGGATGCCGGCGTGTGGAAGACGGGCGCGATGCGGGAGGGCGATTGGCTGGTGGGCCTGGGTTGCGCCACCGCCGTCTATCCAACCCAGGTGGCACCCTGCGCCGCGCGGGTGCGCCTGACGGCCGACGGCAAGGCCCTGCTGCAGACGTCGGCGCACGAAATCGGCACGGGCGTGCGGACTGTCGCCGCCCAGACCGCCGCGCAGGCGCTGGGCCTGAGCGTCGAGGACGTGACGGTGGAAATGGGCGACAGCGCCCTGCCGGCGGGCCCGGTCGCCGGCGGGTCGGTCAGCACGGCCAGCGTCTGCTCCGCCGTGCTGAAGGCCTGCGGCGCCATTCGCGACAAGCTCTACCGGGCCGCGACCGTCAACAGCGGCCCTCCGGCCACGCCGGAAAGCTTCACCCTGCGCGATGGCATGGCCGTGCTGGACAGCGGCCGGTCAGCACCGCTGAGCGCCCTGCTTCAGAAGCTGGGCACGACACAGCTGGAGGAATATGCCGAGTTCGCGCCCGAAGGCTCGGCCCCCGGGGCGGTTGAACAGCTGCGGCAGGGCAATCCCGGCATCATGGGCGGGGCCAAGGGCCCGGTGCTGATGTACGCCTTCGGGGCGGAGTTCGTGGAGGTGCGGGTGCACGCCCGCACGGGCGAGATCCGGGTGCCGCGCATGGTGGGCGCCTTCGCCGCTGGCCGCATCATGAACCCGCGCACCGCCCGCAGCCAGCTGATGGGCGGCATGATCTGGGGTCTGGGCGCCGCGCTGCATGAGATGACGGAAATCGATCCACGCCATGCCCGCACCGTCAATCGGGACCTGCAGGATTACCTGTTGCCCGTGAACGCGGATGTGGAGGGGGTGGAGGTCATCCTGGTGCCGGAAACCGATACCGAGGTGAATCCAGCCGGCGTGAAGGGCCTGGGTGAACTGGGCAATGTCGGTACCTCCTCCGCCATCGCCAGCGCCATCTACCATGCCACGGGCCGGCGTCTGCGCGACATTCCCATGCGCCTGGACACGCTGCTTCAGTTGCAGCAGACATGAACTTTCGGAACAAAAACGTGCAGATCCGTGTTCAAGGCGGTGGACGGGGAATCCCGCCCGCATGCGGAGGATACGGCCATGGGCATGTTCACCAAGGACATCGAAACGCTGCACGATTTGTTCGTGTACCAGTTGAAGGACATTTACTACGCCGAGCGTCGCATCGCGAGAGCACTGCCCAAGATGGCCGCGCGCGCGGCAGACCTTGAGCTGCGGCACGGTTTCGAGACGCACGCGCGTGAAACCCAGGAGCAGATTGCCAGGCTGGAACAGGTGTTCCAGATGCATGGCGCGGTACCGGAGACCGCGAAGTGTCCCTCCATCGACGGCATCATCGACGAGACCGACGACGTGGTGGGGGAGGTGGCGGACAAGGGTGTCCTGGATGCCGCCTTGGTCGCCGCTGCCCAATCGGTCGAGCATTACGAAATCGCGCGGTATGGCACCCTGGTCGCTTGGGCCCAGATGCTGGGCCGGGCGGACAGCGCCGAACTGCTGCGCCTCAGCCTGGATGAGGAAAAGGCCACGGACGAGTGGCTGACCATGCTGGCCAAGACGCGGCTGAACCGGGCCGCGGCCTGACGCCGCATCAATGCTGGGCCGTTAACGCCTGGGGCATTTATGGGGCGGACGATCCCTATCGGGAACCACGGGCGCTTTCGATTGTTGTTCAAGCGGTTAGCAAAAACCGCCTTGCAACAACCGGGCGGCCCGCCCAGGCGCCCTGCGCCTTCTGGGAAAGCGGCCCGCCCCAACTGGAGGAGTTACCATGAAACGCGCCAATCTGTTCCTGGCTGCCGCCTTGGGTGTGTCGGCGCTGGGCACCGCCGTTGTCCTGCCCGCCGCCCCGACCCTGGCGCAGGGCACCACCCAGCGCATCGCCACCACCAAGGTGGACGTGGCCACCGTGGCCACCGGCCACCGCTCGTCCAAGATCGTGGGCGCCAAGGTGGTGAACGACCAGAACGATACCGTCGGCACGGTCGACGACCTGATCATCTCGCCCAGGGACAGCGTGCCCTACGCCATCCTGTCCGTGGGCGGTTTCCTGGGTGTGGGCGACCGTCTGGTGGCCATCCCTTACAGCGCCCTGCAGATCACCGATGACAAGATCGAGCTGCCCGGCGGCAACAAGGACGCGCTGAAGAACCAGCCGGCGTTCCATTACGCCAAGAGCTAACGACGCCTGGCATCCGAAGCCAAGAAGGCCCCGCGGGAGGGACATCCTTCCCGCGGGGCTTTCGTATTCAGCGCCGGCGGCTGCCGAAGATGAAGCCCAGCACCACGCCAAAGGCGGTATAGGCCACGGGCGCGCTGGTCAGCAGGTCGGTCAGCTTCGTGCCCGACGGGCGCTGGGCCTGCTTGCGTGGGGGCGGGGCCTCGCCCGTGCCGTGATAGGCGCCCTCCGCCAGCTGCTCCAGCTTGGTGCGGGGCCGCGGGCGAGGCGGTTCGGGGGAGGGGTGGGGCGGCGGCGTGAAAGAAGCCATGGGGGTTCCTCCTTGGTTACTGATCGAAGGGCGTTTTCCGCCCGTCTTGAATTGAGGGAACCGCTGCCTCATCCGCCCTGTTCCGTCCTGCCCGCATTTCGGCGGGAACCAATGCCGGGCTGGCGCATTGGCTTGCGGACCGGCTGCGGGACGGCCGTGCGCCCCGACGTGATGGTGCCAGCCAAATGGTGGAGAGGGTTTATGGAGACCAAACTCAGCCGGCGCGGCCTGTTGGGCGTCGGCCTGGCCGCCGGTGCCGCCGGCGCCCTGCCGTTGGCCGCACCCGGCGCGCCGGAGCAATCCGCCCGGGGCGGTGCCGCAGGTCCGGACATCCGGGGCGACATGCCGTGGCAGGAAGGGGCGGCGGATGCGCCGTTTTCGGCCGATCGCCGGGCTGGCTACATCTATTTCACGGCGGCGGAGGCCGCCTTTGTCGAGGCGGCGGTGGGGCGCCTGATCCCCGCCGATGAATTGGGTGGTGGGGCCATCGAGGCGGCCGTGCCACTGTTCATCGATCGCCAGCTGGATGGCGAATACGGCCATGCCAGCCGCTGGTACATGCAGGGACCCTGGGCACCGCCGTTGAAGACCCAGGGCTATCAAAGCCGCATGACCCCGGCGGAGGTGTACCGCTCCGCCATCCGTGCCATCGACGACGTGGTGGCCAAACAGCACGGCGGCGCGTCCTTCGCCAAGCTGCCGCCCGACCAGCAGGACGCGGTGCTGAAGGGCCTGGAATCGAACGAGCTGACCATCGAGGGCGTGGACACCAAGGTGTTCTTCACCCTGCTGCTGCAGAACACCATCGAGGGCTTTTTCAGCGACCCTGTCTACGGCGGTAACAAGGACATGATCGGCTGGCGCCTGATCGGCTTTCCCGGCGCCCGCTACGACCATGGGCCCTTCGTGGAGCGTCACAACCAACCCTATCCCCTGCCGCCCGTCGGTATCACCGGCCGCCCCGGCTGGACCCCGCGCGACGAGGACGGCCAGCCCAAGGAAGTGGGAACCAGGACCCATGTCTGAGAAATTGCCCTCCGTTGACGTGCTGGTGGTGGGGTTCGGCTGGACCGGCGCCATCGTGGCCCAGGAATTGACCGACGCCGGCCTGAATGTCCTGGCGCTGGAGCGGGGCAAGTGGCGGGACACGCCCACCGACTTCGCCCCCACCTTCGCCCAGGATGAGCTGCGCTACATGTGGCGGCACGCGTTGTTCGAGAACCTGGCGCACAACACGCTGACCATCCGCAACAACACCAGCCAGACGGCGCTGCCCATGCGCGTGATGGGGTCGTTCCTGCCGGGGACGGGGGTGGGGGGTTCCGGCGTACACTGGAACGGGCAGACATGGCGCTTCCTGCCCAGCGACCTCGAGGTGCGCAGCCATGTCACGCGGCGCTATGGCGCCAAGGCCATTCCCGCCGACATGACCATCCAGGACTTCGGCGTCACCTATGACGACCTGGAACCGCACTACGACCGCTTCGAGTACCTCTGCGGCACCTCGGGCACGGCGGGCAACCTGAACGGCCAAATCCAGGCGGGCGGCAACCCGTTCGAAGGTGCCCGCAAGCGGGCCTATCCCACCCCCGCCATGCGCCAGGCCTATGCCCCCACGCTGTTCGCGGAGGCCGCCGCCAAGCTCGGCTACCACCCTTTCCCGCAGCCGTCCTCCAACCTGTCGGAGGCCTATACCAACCCTTTGGGCGTGCAATTGGGGCCCTGCACCTATTGCGGTTTCTGCGAGAAGTTCGGCTGCGGCAACTATTCCAAGGCCACGGCGCAGACGACCATCCTGCCCGTGCTCATGCGCAAGCCCAACTTCACCCTGCGCACGGAGGCGGAGGCGCTGATGATCAACCGGGACAGCACGGGCAAGCGGGCGGTCAGCGTCACCTATGTCGACGCCCAGGGGCGGGAGTTCGAACAGCCGGCCGACCTGATCTTCCTGGGCACCTACGCCCTCAACAATGTCCGCCTGCTGCTGCTGTCGGGCATCGGCACGCCGTATGACCCGCGGACCGGGCAGGGCGTGGTGGGACGTAACTACGCCTACCAGCGCACCTCCTTCGTGAACGCCTTCTTCGATGACAAGATCCTGAACCCCTTCATCGGGGCGGGCGCCCACGGCATGCACATCGACGACTTCAACGGCGATAATTTCGACCATGGCGGCCTGGGTTTCCTGGGCGGGGGTTATTTCGGGGTGCTGCAGACCGGCGCCCGGCCCATCGAAACCCACCCGGTGCCGGAGGGCACACCCACCTGGGGCGGGGCCTGGAAGAAAGCGGTGGCCGCCAACTACCTCAAGACCACCACCATCTCCACCCACGGCGGGGTGATGAGCCATCGCGGCAACTACCTGGACCTGGACCCGACATACCGGGACGTCTACGGCCGGCCGCTGCTGCGCATGACCTTCGACTACACCGACAATGAACAGAAGATGGCCCACTACATCACCGACCGCGCGGCCGACGTCGCTCGCGCCATGGGCCCGCGCGAGATCAAGGTGGTGTATCGCGACGGCTCCTGGGACGTGGTGCCCTACCAGACCACCCACAACACCGGCGGTGCCATCATGGGCGCCGATCCCAAGACCAGCATGGTCAACCGCTATCTGCAAAGCTGGGACGTCAGCAACCTGTTCGTCATGGGGGCCAGCGCCTTTCCCCAGAACCCAGGCTACAACCCCACCGGTACGGTGGCGGCGCTGGCCTACTGGTCGCTGAAGGCGGTGCGCGAACAGTACCTGAAATCCCCCGGGCCCCTGGTGCACACGTGAGGGCCCCCCTGCAGCGCGCGCTTGTGACCGGGCTGCTGAGCCTGGGCATCCTGGTGGCCACCCTGTCGCTGGTGGCCATTGGCCTCAGCGGTATTGCCAACGGCCAGCCGCCGTCCGCCACGTCCGGCCCCTATCCGCCAGTGAAAGATCCGGATGTGGCGAAAGGGTATTACGTGGCGGTTCAGGGTGATTGCGTCGGCTGCCACACCGTGCCAGGCGGCCTGCCATTCGCCGGCGGACGCCCCCTGGTGACACCCTTCGGCACCATCTATTCCGCCAACATCACGCCGGACAAGGATGCCGGCATCGGGCGTTGGTCAGCGGACGACTTCTACCGCGCCCTGCATGAGGGCAAGGCGCCGGATGGCCATCTTTACCCGGCCTTCCCCTACAACTATTACACCCGCATCGGCCGGGCTGATTCCGACGCGCTGTTCGCCTATCTGCGCAGCCTGCCGCCATCGCCCAACCGGTCGCCGCGCAATGATCTGCCGTTTCCGTTCAACATCCGCGCCCTGATGATGGGCTGGAACCTTCTGTTCTTGGATGTGGGGGAGTACAAGCCCGATCCCGCCAAGTCCGCGGCCTGGAACCGCGGCGCCTACCTGGTGGAGGGGCCGGGCCACTGCGCCGCCTGCCATACGCCCAAGAACCTCTTCGGCGCCCCGCGCACCAGCCGCGACTATCACGGTGGGGATATCGGCAACGGCTGGTACGCGCCGGACATCACCCCCAACAAGCGCACCGGCATCGGGGGGTGGAGCGACGAGGAGCTGTTCCAGTACCTGAAGACCGGCCGCAACGTCCATGCCAATGCCGCCGCTGACATGGGGGAAGTGGTCGCCTATTCCACGTCGCGCATGACCGACGACGACGTGCGCGCCATCATCGCCTATCTGCGCGACCGGCCGGCGCGGGCCGACGACAGCCCTGAAAAGCCGGACCCCGCCGTCATGAAGGCGGGGGAGGCCGTCTATATCGACACCTGCGCCGCCTGCCACCGTATGGACGGCGCGGGCTCCATGGCCATGTTCCCCCGCCTGCCCGGCAGCCCGAACCTGCAGCAACCCAACCCCGGCACGCTCATCCGTGTCTTGCTGGTGGGCAGCCGCAGCCTGCCGACCGACGCGCGGCCGACACCGACGTCCATGCCGGCCTTCAACTGGAAACTCAGGGACGAACAGATCGCCGCCGTGGCCACCTATGTCCGCAACAGCTGGGGCAACGCGGCGGCGCCGGTGGATGTCGACACGGTGACCAAGATGCGCAAGGCCCTGGGCGCCGACCGCCGCACCTTACCGGATGGCTTCCCCACCGATATGCATCATCCCAACCCGGAAACCGTCTCCAGCCCCCACACCGACAGTCGGCAGAACGGGACGGACCAGGCGGGGACGGCGGCGCTGGGGCAGCCGTGACGGTTCTTCAGCCTCCGCGTTGGTAGAGACCTGGACTTATTCCTTCCCAGGAAGCTCGTCGCCCGGTCGCGGGGGTTCACCTCCGCCACGCGTCATTAGGGCCCTGAACGCGGCGCGGTCACCCTGTCCACGCCGTTCGGTGAAAAAGGCCGCCGTTCGCAGGGCCGCCAACTTTTCCGCCACGGCGGTCGCGACAAACTGGTTTAGGCTGGTGCCGTCCTCGGCCGCCAAGCGTTCCACCTCCGCTTTCACAGATGCAGGCAGCCGTAGCGGATAGGTTGAAATCTTGGTCATGCTCTGATCCTTTGCAATGCGTCCCCCGGCTTCAGCAAGGGCATCCCGAAGCGGTGGGCGGCTGGTAAGAAATCTCTCTGGTTGAACAATTGAGGACGCCAAAGAAACCACGGCTCAATCGGTTCAACCAAATCCACAAGCCGGTTAAGAACACAATCGCAGTCCCGTCCTAAATCACCGCCGCCCGGTAGGCCATGCCTTCCACCCCGCGCAGGAAGCCATTGCTGAAGCGCCGGCCGGGGCAGAGGTCGCGCAGGCGGTCGCGGGCCGGGGTCACCGGAAGAGTGCCATCCAGCACGGCGTGGAAGGTCTCGGCCACGGCCACCATGTCGCAGTCTTGGGGCGACAGGCGGAAGCGATCCACCCCCAGCGACCGCAGGCGGTGTAGGTCGCCCAGCAGGTCCAGATAGCTGCCCGACAGGGTCTGCACCCCATTCACCGCCAGAAAGGGGGCGCCGTCCAGGGTGTCCAGGTCCATGCCGTCGGGGTGCTTCTCACACACGTAGCGGCAGCCGTCCTTGTGCAGGCCGTGGGCGCGGGCGTGGTAGCAGCGGGCAGAGATGGCCAGCGGCAGGCGGCCGAAGGCTTGCACCTCAAGCTGGGTGCCCGTCGCCATGGCGGCCCCCGCCAACGCCCCGATGGCGTCGGCCGTCAGCTCCCCCGGCAGACACACCCGGGTGGCGCCCTGGCGGGCCATCAGTTCCAGGGTGCTGGGATTGTAGACGGCCACCAGCGGGCCGATGGCATGCGGTCGACCGGCGCAGGCTGCCACGGCGGTCAGGTCGTTGGCTTCCACCAGGAAGTCTTCGCTAGCGGCCAGATCCATGACGCCCTGGCGTTCCCGCGCCTGCATGACCAGCGCCAGGCTGCCCAGCACCACTTCCTTGCCGGCCCGCCGCAGGCGTTCCGCCACCTCAGGGATATGGCTGTCGAAGAAGGGGGCGCGCTTGGAGCAGACCACCTCACCCAGGACGACGGTGTCGACCGGCGCCTCATCGGCAATGCGAGCGTAGAAGTCGCGCCGCCGTGCAGCCGGCCAGTGGAAGTGCAAGGGGCCCAGGGTCAGCTTGGGACGTTCGACGCTCATGATCATCCTCCCCGCTCAGCGCCAGCGCCGGTCGTAGGCGCCGGCGGTGGCGCGGCCGCCTTCCATTTCGCTGGCCAAATCCGGCACGGTGAAGCCGCCGGCCACGGCCGCGTCGATGGCGCGGCGGAACTCGCCCACCACACGGGCGACATAGGCGCGGCCCCGCTGCCGCCCCTCGATCTTCAACGCCCGCACCCCGGCCTTGATCAGGCCGGGAATATGGTCGGCGGCGTTCAGCGACGTCGGTTCCTCGAACAGGTAGCCGGTGGTGGCGTTGGCGCGGAACCGGCCCTTGCACAAGGTGGGATAGCCGGCGGGCGCGCCCGCCGGGTGGCGGTCGATGGTGACATTCCCCAGCCGGGCGGTGACGTCGCCACCGGGCTCGCGTCGGAACTGCACCGCGCCGGCGGGTGAACAGACGCCGTGGGTGTTGGGCGACTGGCCGGTGACATAGCTGGACAGCTGGCAGCGCCCCTCCGCCATCACGCACATGCCGCCGAAGGCGAACACCTCCGTTTCCACCGGCGCCACCGCCGCCGTCAGTTCCGTCACCTCCGCCAGGGTCAGCACGCGGGGCAGCACCACGCGCTGCACGCCGAAGGTCTGGGCCAGATAGCGGATGGCCTCGGGCGTGGAGGCGGCGGCCTGGACGGACAAGTGCAGGCGGAGGGAGGGGTGCGTGGCCTGCGCGTAGGCCAGCAAGCCCAGGTCGGCCAAGATGACCGCGTCGGCCCCGGCCTCGGCCGCGTTGTCCACGGCGCGGTGCCAGGCGGCCTCTTCCCCCGCCCGGGGGAAGGTGTTGATGGCGATGTAGAGCGACCGGCCGGCCTTGTGGGTGCGGGCGACGGCGGCGCGCATCTCCACCGGGCTGAAATTCAGGCCGGGGAAGTTGCGGGCGTTGGTGGCGTCGGCGAAACCGCAATAGACGGCATCGGCGCCAGCCTCCACCGCCGCGTCCAATGCCGCCGGCGTTCCGGCGGGGCAGACGAGGGAGAGGGGAGAGGCCGTCATGGCTGAACCTCCGCCACCGCCAGGGCGACGGGTTGATGCGCGGCACGCGCCATCAGATGCAGTAGGCCGTCGACATCGCCGTACCAACGCCGCGCCATAGTGAGGACGCGCCGGGGCAGGCGGGCCGCCAGATCGCGCTCCAGCGCGATGTCCGCGCCGTCCACGGCATTGCGCAGGATCAGCACCGCCTCCATGTCGCCCTCGATCATCAGCTGCCGGCTGAAGAACAGGGAGTCGCCGTCGACACGACCCTCCAGCAAGGCCAGCAGCGCCGCCAGGGGCGCCCGCAGCGTGGCGGCCGCTGGGGGTAGAGTGCTGCCATCGGCGATGGGCCACAGGCCGGGCCGCGTGCCTGCCGGCCGCAGCAGGAAGCGCACCGGCAGGTCGCTGGGATCGACCAGGAAGGCCCGCTCCCCCAGCACCGCCAGGCGCTGGAACACCGGTTCATGGCGCCGCCGCAGGCGGTCGAAGGCCATCTGCGACAGGCGCGCGGCCACGGGTCCGGCCAGCGGGCGGCCCAACAGCGGCAGGGGCGGCAGGACACGCGCCGCCAGCCCGGCCAGCAGTACGGGCGACAAGGGGGGCGGATCGGTCGGGTCGAGACTCACGGGGGTGACATCCAATTAGGGTGGGTCGCGAGACTGTGGGCGTCACCGGCCGGGGATGTCGTTGACATGGCACAATAATGAAGGGGTGCCGCCTTGAAACGGCGCCGCCCCGTGCCGATACAAGGGAAGGTTCTTGCCACGCAACAATGCGGACGCCGAATGCCTGGGAATCCCTATTACGCCGGTCCTGTGACGGACCATTTCGACGGTGTCCGCTTTTTCAATCCCGGCCAAGCCCCGACCGACCGCAGCCTGGGGGAGATTCTGCGCTGGCGCTGGGGCGGGAAGCGGCCGGTGTGGCCTACGGCGGCGGCGGGGCGGCAGGTGCGCCCGGCGGCGCGTGTGCATGGCCTGGCGGTCACCATGATCGGCCACGCCAGCGTGCTGATCCAGGTGGCGGGGCTGAACCTGCTGGTGGATCCGGTCTGGTCGGAACGGGTCAGCCCCTTCCAATGGCTGGGGCCGCGCCGCGTCAACCGGCCGGGTGTCGCCTTCGAGGATCTGCCGCCTATCGATGCGGTGCTACTGACCCACAACCATTACGACCATCTGGACGTGGGCACCCTGCGGCGGCTGTGGGCCACCCACCGTCCCCGCATCGTAGCACCCCTGGGCAATGATCGTGTGGTGGCGCGCGAGGTGGGGGCCCTGCCGGTGGAGACGGGCGATTGGGGCGATACGGTCGCGCTGGGCCCCGCCGTCACCGCCTGCTTCCATCCCGCCTATCACTGGTCGGCGCGCCGGCTGGGCGACCGGCGCATGGCGCTGTGGTGCGGCTTTGTGCTGCGCACGCCGGCGGGCCCGGTCTATGTGGCAGGGGACACCGGCTATGGCGACGGCGCTATCTTTCGCCAGGTGAGACAGCACCATGGCGAGCCCGCCGTCGCCATCCTGCCCATCGGCGCCTACGCCCCCCGCTGGTTCATGAAGCAGCAGCACTGCGATCCGGCGGAGGCCGTGCGCATCCTGGCCGACTGCGGCGCCCGCCAGGGGCTGGCCGTGCATTGGGGCACCTTTCCCCTATCGGATGAGGAACGGCTGGCCCCGCCGCAGGAACTGGCCCAGGCGCTGGCGTTGGAAGGCGTGGCGGCCCACCGCTTTCGCGCGCTGGAGCCAGGGGACGTCTGGATCGACCCAGGCCAGGACTCCCCGAACCAGGACGATTGATCGTCCATTGCCGCCCGCCTTGAAAAAAGAAGCCGGCCGGGACCATGATCCCGGCCGGCCTTCAGTGCCCTGACGAACTCAGAAGTTTAGCGTGGCCGTCAGCAGCTTGACGTTGATGGCAGCCCAGACGAAGAAGACCAACGACAGAGCCACCAGCACCGCCCAGGCGGTAGCCCAGGGCCGGCGGCCGCCCCGGGTGGCGATGTCGTAGGCGTTCCAGGCGGCGGCTACGGTGCCGGCGATGGTGGCCAGCAACACCAGCTGCATCAGGCGCATCCAGATGTCCAGCCGGCCGTCCAGGGCGTCCACGCCGTGGTTGATGACCGACAGCATGATCCCCCAGCCCAGGACGAAGACCAGGACCAGCCAGGCCGCGGCCCGCGTGGCGCGGTGCAGGATCAGCGCCCGGCCGGTGATGCCGGGGTTGTAGCGGTAGCGGCGGCGCACCAGGGCGACGACGGGCCAGGACAGGGCGGTCAGGGCCAGCACGCCCAGGGCCACCGCCATCACCGGCGTGATCCAGCCGGCGTTCAGCGAGCCCGGCGCCGGCACGAACTCGATGATGGGGGCGTAGGCGCCGATGGAGAACATGACCACCTTGCCCTCCTTCACCACGGCCGCCAGGCGCTCCTTGCCCTCGGCGTCCTGCCACAGCCAGGGGCCGATCTCGCGCCAGCGCTTCGGCACCCGGGCGGCGTCCAGCAGGGCGGAGACGGTGATGGTGTCGTCATCGTTCGCCACGATCTGGGCCTCGCCCAGCAGGCTGAACAGGCGCATGAAGTTGGTTTCGGAACCGCGGCTGCTGACATAGTGCCCGGCCATGACCTGGGCATGCTCCTTGGCGGTGGGGGCCGTGGGCAGCTCGGGCTTGGGCTGGGGGAAATAGCGGTCCGCGAAGTCGACGAAGACATGCTCGCGCAGCACATGGGCGGCAGCCTCGCGCCCCGCGCTGTTGAAGGACATGTAGAGGCCGACGCCATCGTCGATGAACAGGTGCAGGTCGGAATGGAAGACGTCGGTGTCGCCACCGTGGCCGACGATGCGGTGGCCGTTGCGGTCCTCATGATAGAAGCCCAGCCCCATGGCGGGCAGGCCGGGGTAGGGGGTGTTGGCGTTGGCGTACATCTGCTCGGCCGTCGCCTTGTCCAGCAGCGGCCCGCCATGGGCCAGGTGCGCGATCATGAACTGCGCCATGTCGGCCCCGGTGGCGGACAGGGCGCCCGCCGGCGACATGTCGATGATCTCGAACGGCTGCGGGTCTTTGGACGCCTGCTCATAACCCTTGGACATCCCTGCGGCCAGGTTGGCCGGCAGCGGCTGGACGAAGGTGGAATGCTGCATGCCCAGGGGCGTGAAGATGTGGTTCTGGATGTATTGGGCGAAGGGCTCGCCCGACACCCGCTCCACGATATAGCCCGCCATCGAGGCGCCGTAGTTGGAATAGGCCGGGATTTGTCCCGGGGCGTAGATGCGCGTGGGCACCCAGCGCTTCATGGCCTCACCCAGCGGCTTGGCCAGCTTGGGGTCGTTGAGCAGCAGGTACTTGGCCGTCTCCTCGAACCCGGGGGTGTGCGTCATGATGTGGCGCAGCGTGATGGGTTTGCCGAAGGCCGGCGGAATCTTGTAGTCCAGGTAGTCGTTGACGTCCCGGTCCAGGTCCAGCTTGCCGGCCTGCACCTGCTGCATCACCGCCGTCCAGGTGAACAGCTTGGAGATGGAGCCGGGGCGGAACAGGGTGCCGGCGGGGTCCACCGGCTTCTTCTCCTTCACGTCGGCATAGCCGAAGCCGCGCTGGGTCAGCACCTGGCCGTCCTTCACCACCACCACCACCGCGCCGGCGATGTCGCCGGTCTGCAGGGCGTAGGGCATGTAACCGTCCAGCCAGGTGTCCACGTCCGCCTTGGTCAGCGTGGACGCGGGCGCCGGGGCCGAGGCCGGCGCCTCGCTGGCCGCCGGCACCTGGGCGGGTGGGGTCGGCTTGAGATCGGCGGGCGACTGCGCCGCGGCCGGCAGGGCCAGGGCGGTCATGAGAAGCGCTAAGAGGCGAACCTTCCACATCGTGTTCTGTCCTTGCCTTAGAAACGATAGCCGAGCGTGGCCCCGAAGGAACGGGGGCGCACGATGGCCGCGGTGACATTGCCATCCAGGGCCGACCCGGCCGCGCCCACATCCAGGATGCCACGGCTGTCGGTCAGGTTGCGCACGAAGGCATCGATCCGGTACCCGTCGAAGGTGACGCCGGCATGGGCGTCCACCTGGCTGTAGGCGCTGAGGTGCCGCTGGCCGTAGCTGGTGTCGAAGGCCGACAGCCGATCGCCGGTGTAGCGCCAGCTGAAACCGGCGATGCCGTCCACCGTCTCGCTCAGCGGCCGCTGGTATTCCACCGCCAGGGTGGAGGAGAAGCGGGCGGTGTAGGGCAGGCGGTCGCCCTTCAGCCCGCCCACCAGGGGCGGCGCGTCGCTGGTCAGGGTGGCGTCGACGAAGGCGCCGTTCAGCGACACGGTCAGGCCGGTCAGCGGCCGCATCGTGACCGAGGCCTCGATACCCTGGCTGCGGGCGGTGCCGCCGTTGATGTTGACGCCGTAGTCGTCGACCGAACTGAACAGCTGGATGTTGTCCCAGTCGATGTAGAAGCCGGTCAGTTCCAGCGACAGCTTGCGGTTCAGCAGTTCCGACTTCACCCCGATCTCATAATTGGTGGTGGTGTCGGCGCCGAACTGGTGGGGGACGGCGTCCGGCGCCCCAGGCGGCAGCACGTTGGGGCCACCGGGACGATAGCCCTTGGCCACCCGCACATAGATCGTGGTGTCCTCATTGGGCTTGAACGACGGCGCCACGGAATAGGTGAACACCCCGTCCGAGGAATGGGCGGTGTAGTCGGAATCGCCGGCCAGGGGGCCGCTGCTGATCTGCACCGCGTCCTGTTCGTTATGGCTGTAGCGGCCGCCGAAGGTCAGGTCGAACTGGTCGTTGAGGTGGACGGTGCCGCTGGCGAAGCCGGCATATTCCTCGTACCGCGAAGCCAGGTTGGCCAGCGCCAGGCCGGAGAAGTCGGCGATGCGGGCGCCGCTGGCGCCGTCCACACCGTCGATGATCTGGTTGATGGCGTTGCGCTCACGTGTGTAGAAGCCGCCCACCGTCCATTCCAGCCAGCCGGTGTCGGTGGAAGCCAGGCGCACTTCCTCCGTCAGGCGGCGCTGCTGCACCTGCTGCACCTGGGAGGCGCCCAGCGGCACGCCGAAGGCCCCCGTCAACACGTCGCCATACAGGCCGCTCGCGTCCTCCAACGCGTTCTGATAGAGCGAGCTGTAGCTGGTGGAGGACAACAGCTGCACCGGACCGAAGTCGTAACTGCCGGTCAGGTTGTAGACGCGGTACTGCATGTCGCTGGGCTGGGCGACCACACGGGCCTGCATGTAGTCGCCCAGCACCGGTTTCAGGGTGAGGGGGTCGACGTCGACCTGGTTGGTGCCGTTGCTTTCCAGGTTCTGCAATACCACCGAGGCCCGCAGGCTCAGCGCCTCGGTGGGCTTGAACAGGGCGGAGACGCGGCCGCCGTAGGTGCGGCCGTCATTGATGTCTTTCTCATGCTGGTCGTCGATGAAGCCCGGGTCGCGGCGGTAGAAGCCGCTGGCCCGCACGGCCAGTGTATCGGCCAGCGGCACGTTGACCGAAGCCCGACCGGACCAGCCGGTGTCGCCATGGGCCACGTCCTCGGTGCTCAGCTCCGCAGCCGCGTGCACCGCGTCCGTGCTGGGCGCCACCGTCACGTACTTGATCAGGCCGCCCAGGGAATTGGCACCGTACAGCGTGCCTTGGGGGCCGCGCAGCACCTCCACCCGCTCCAGGTCCGAGGGGTCCAGGTCGGGGGTCAGGATGGCGCCGTTGGCCAGGGAGGTGGCGGAGCCGTAGGGCGTTTCGTCCACATACGTCGCCACGGTGGCGCCCACGCCACCGGTGTTGATGCCGCGCAGGATCAGCCGCGCCTGGCCCGCCTGGGTTTCCACCAGGGCCGCGCTAGGCACCCGGGTGAAAAAGTCGTCCAGCCGGTCTGCGTGGGCTTGCTGCAGCGCCTCCGCCGACACGGCGGAGACCGACTGCGGCACGTCGATCAGGCGCTCCGTCCGTTTCTGCGCCGTGACGACGATCTCCGCCAGCATGTCGGCCGAGTCCGCCGGCGCCGCCGTTGGCGACCCCGCGTCCGGTGCCTGTTGCGCCCGCGCGCCGGCGCTGATGGCCAAGGCCGCCACGCCCGCGCAGAGGAATGCCCTGGTTCCCCGCTTCATTTCCCGATCTCCCTGATCGTTATGTTGGGCCCATGATGGCATGTGTTTCAGATTTGGCAACAGTGTTTCTGCAACACGAATGCTTCTGTGCCGCGACGCTGGTTTTCTCCAGGCGGCTGGTGCACCTTGGATGATGAAACGCTCGGAAACGCCTATGGGAAACGTGGAACGCGGGGCTGGGCTGCCGGGCTTGGAGAATGAGGGAGGGGAAGGCATGGCCAAATCCGCACCGGACCGGGCGCATCCGGCGCTGGCCCTGCGGGCGGCGCGGATCAAGCAGGGACTGACGCTGCGCGCCCTGGCAGCCCGCATCGGCATGCCCTTCTCCACCCTGTCCAAGCTTGAGAACGGCAAGATGGAGATGACCTACGACAAGCTGCTGCGCCTGGCGCAGGGGCTGGGCGTGGACATCGGCACCCTGGTCAGCAGCCCAGGGCCGGAGGCCGAGCCGCCGGCGGCCGGCGGCCGCCGCAGCGTTTCCCGCGCCGGCCGGTCGCCAGGCGCCACCTCGGACGTGCACGCCCACCAGTATCCGGCGGCTGACCTGCTGGGCAAGCTGATGGTCCCCATCATCATCGAGGTGCGGGCCCGCAGCGTGGCTGAGATGGGCGGCATGGTGCGCCATTCGGGCGAGGAATACCTATACGTCCTGTCCGGCGCTATGGAACTGCACTCCGACCTTTACGCGCCGCTGCGGCTGGAGGCGGGCGATTCGGTCTATTTCGACAGCGGCATGAGCCACGTCTATGTGCGGGTGAGCGAGGAGACATGCCGCGTGCTGTCGGTCTGCGCCGGGCCCGGAATCCAGCGTCTGGCCCAATCCGCGGCCAAGGCGTGGAAGCTGTCGCCGGCCACGGACGAGGAAACGGTTTGACACACTGTTTCCGATATTGAAACACCCGCCGGCCTGTGTGATGCTGATGCCATCATGCAGATCGCACCCCCCGACAACGAAATTTCCAACGGGGAAATCCCCAGCGGGAAAATAACGAACAGGGACCTTCAACCGTGGCCGCGCCCTGTCGCGGCGTGGTCGGCGGTGGCCCTGTTCTGCGTGGCGGCCGTCCTGTCCTACACGGACCGGCAGATCCTCAGCCTGCTGGTGGATCCCATCCGGGCTGACCTGGGCATCAGCGACACCCAGGTGGGGGTGCTGCAGGGGGTGGCCTTCGCCCTGATTTACTCCATCGCCGGATTGCCGCTGGGCCGCCTGGCCGACATGCTGCCGCGCCGCGCCGTCATCTGCGCCGGCGTGGGGCTGTGGAGCATCGGCACGCTGCTGTGCGGCTACGCCCCATCCTTCTGGGTGCTGTTCGCGGGCCGCCTGATCGTGGGGGTGGGGGAGGCAGCGCTGGCCCCCGCCGCCATGTCCATGATCGCCGACATGTTCCCGGCTGAACGCCGGGGCCTGGCCACCGGCGTCTTCGTCATGGGCATGACCATCGGTGGCGGTGTCGCCATCGCCATCGGCGGGGCCGTGCTGGGCCTGGCGGCCGCCGGCGGCTTCCAGGGCATCCCCCTGCTGGACGGCCTGGCCGCCTGGCGCGCCGTCCTGGTCCTGCTGGGCCTGGCCGGCCTGCCGCTGCTGCTGGCCCTGCTGCCCATCCGCGAGCCTGCCCGCCGCAGCGAGGCGCTGGCCGGTGAGACAGAGGCGACGTCGTTGCGCGAGATCTTCGCCCAACTGGCGGCCGTGCGCACCGTGCTGATCCCGGTCATCGTCTGCTGCGCCTTCATGTCGGTGGGCGACTTCGCCCTGATCGCCTGGGCGCCCGCCCTGCTCAGCCGCCGCTACGCTATGACGCCGGATGCGGTGGGCCTGGCGCTTGGTTCCCTGGTCGTCGTCGCCGGCGTGGTGGCGACGGTGGCAGGCGGTGTCATCAGCGATGTGGCGGTCAAGCGCTACGGCCCTTCCGGCCGCATCTGGGTCGCCACCCTGTGCGCCGTCCTGGCCTTTCCCTTCGCCTTGGTGGCGCTGGCGTCCTCCCCGAACCAGATCCTGGCCGCCGTCACCCTGTGGACCCTGTTCTCCAGCGCCGCCGGCACCATCGGCATCACGGCGGTGCAGGAGATCGTGCCCAACCGGGCGCGCGGCCTCAGCGTTTCCTTCATCGCGTTTGGCAACATCATGCTGGGCCTGGGTGGCGGCGCCACCCTGACCGGCTATGTCACCGACCACGTCTTCGCCGACCCCCTGGCCATCGGGCAGTCGCTGACGCTGGTCATCGCCCCCCTGGCCGGGGCTGCCATTCTGCTTTTCCTCCATGCCGCCCGAACCGCTCGGAGTGTCAGTCGGTGAGCCTGTCCGTCACCTATCGCCGGGACGCCATGCGCATGCGTGAGCCGTTCCGTATCTCTGGCTATTTGCTGCATGCCATGCCCGCCACGGTCGTCACCGTGGGTGACGGCACCCACTTCGGCCGGGGCGAGGCGGCGGGCGTCTATTATCTGAACGATGACCCGCCGCATATGGAGCGGGAGATCGAGCGGGTGCGCGACGCCCTTGAGGCCGGCGTGGACCGCCAGGGCCTGCAGTCCCTGCTGCCGCCCGGCGGCGCCCGCAACGCGCTGGACTGTGCCTTGTGGGAGTTGGAGTCCCTTAAAAAGGCTACGCCCGTGTGGCGGCTGGCCGGGGTGCCGGAGTCGAAGCCGCAGGTCACCACCTTCACCCTGCCGGCCGATGACCCGGCGGAGATCCTGCGCCGGCTGGAGGCCTTCACCAGCGCCACCTCCATCAAGCTGAAGCTGGAGGGCGACCTGGCGGCGGACACGGAACGGGTGCGCGCCGTGCGCCGCGCCCGGCCGGACGTCTGGCTGTCGGTCGACGCCAACCAGGGTTTCGGCGCGAAGGATCTGGAACCGCTGGCCGCCATGCTGGTGGACCAGGACGTGGCGCTGCTGGAACAGCCGGTGCGCCGGGGCAGCGAACAGTTGCTGGATGGATGGGACGCGCCCCTGCCCGTAGCAGCGGACGAGAGCATCCTGGACCTGAAGGAACTGCGCGAACAGTACCGCCGCTTTGACATCGTCAACATCAAGCTGGACAAGTGCGGCGGCCTGACCGAGGCGCTGGCCATGGCGGCGGAGGCCCGGCGCCTGGGCCTGGGCGTCATGGTGGGCAACATGGCGGGATCGGTCCTGGCCGCCGCACCCGGCTTCGTCCTGGCGCAACTGTGTGACGTGGTCGATCTGGACGGGCCCTATTTCCTGGCCGAACCGGGCGCCGACCGGGGCATTTTCAACGCCGGGAAAGTAATGATTCCCGCCGATTTCTGGGGGTGGGGTAACCCTTCCTCCGCCTGAGGGGCCTGCAAGGGGTATGTCGCCCGAGGCCTCTCCTCCCGGGGCGCGCGTCCTCGACGGACCCGGTTCCCGGCCTATCTACCTTCCGCCGCCGTTCCCGCCGCCTGAAGGTGCCGCCCGCCATGCCGCGTTTCGCCCGCCTGTTCGCCCCCATCGCCTTGGCCCTGTCCCTGGTGGGGGCGCCCGCCGCGTTCGCCGATACCGGCGCGCTGTCCTATGGCCGCATTGAAGGGCGCAACATCAACCACTTCGTGCGCGACGGCGACGTGGCGGCCCACCTGTTGCTGCGCTCCGGCGCCGACCCGCGCCTCATCGTGGCCTTTCCCGCCGGTAACAGCGGTGCTGGCCTGTGGCTGGACATTCCGCAGGGGCAGGGGGCCGGTGATTGGACCCTGACCACCCCGCCCATACCGGTGACGGAGAGCGACGGCCAGGGCCGGCCTTTGCACGGCATCACCTTCCAGGCCAGCCTGGCGGCGGGCACGGTCGGCATCCGCCAGGCGGTGCTGTCCAGCGTCCGCGTCCTGCGCGACTATGATGCCCTGCACACGGTGCCCGACAGCATCAGCCCGGACCTGATGCGCGATGGCGCCCGCTTCGTCTGGGCGCGCGACCGGCTGGACGGCAAGGCCGGCTATCGCCTGACGGTGGAGGTGGTGCACGGACAGGCGACGGAAACCGGGCTGAAGGCCGATCCCGATGGCACCATCGGCCTGCGCGTCACGGCCTTGACGGGAGAGACGCCGCTGACCCCCCTGCCGGCCGACGCCCTGCTGAATGCCCAGGCGGCCAATGACGTGGCGACCCGGGACACCCTGGCCTTCCTGAGCTACCGCGAGAAGTTCCTGGCCGGCTCCTGGCGCTTCGACACCTATTTCGGCCGCGACACCATGATGTCCCTCATGCTGCTGATGCCGGCCCTGCAGGGCGATGCGGTGGAGGCGGGCCTGCGCTCCGTCTTCGCGCGCCTGTCCCTGATCGGCGAGGTGGCGCATGAAGAGGATGTGGGCGAATTCGCCGTCCTGGACCATCTGAAGCGGGAGGCCACCGCCTCGGATGACCCGGTCTACGATTACAAGATGGTGGATGGCGACTTCATGCTGCCGGCGGTGACGCGGGCCTGGCTGCTGGATGATGCCCAGGGCCGGGCGCGGGCGGCGGCCTTCCTGGCCAGCGGCGACGGCCGTACCGACCAGGTGGGCCCGGTGGGGCGCGACCTGGTACAGAACCTGCGCTATGTGGTCTTGCACGCCGCCGCCTTCGCGCGCGAGCCGCGCTATTCCAACATGATCCGGCTGAAGCACGGTTTGCCCGTGGGCCAGTGGCGCGACAGTAATGACGGTCTGGGCGGTGGCCTCTATGCCTACGACGTCAACGCCATCCTGGTACCGGCCGCGCTGGAGGCCTGCACCGCGTTGCTGAAAAGCGGCTTGCTGGATCCCTATATGGACCCGGGCGACCGCCCCCTGTTGTCGCGCGCCGCCGGTATGGCGGTGGTGTGGCGGGCCAAGGCGCCGTCCCTATTCACCGTCACCATCCCCGAACGCCGGGCCAAGGCAGAGGTGGCGGCCTACGCCTATGCCCTGGGCGTGCCCGACACCGCCGCCGCGCTGGGACGAGGGGCGGTGCGTTTCCATGCCCTGTCGCTGAACCGCGACGGCACGCCGGTGCGGGTGATGCATTCCGACGAGGGCTTCGGCCTGCTGTTCGGCCGGCCCGATGCCCGCACCCTGGACCAGACGATGCAGGGCCTGCTGCGCCCCTTCCCGGCGGGCCTGATGACCGACGCCGGCATGGTGGTAGCCAACCCCGTGTTCGCCCCGCCCGAGGTTCAGGCCCGCTTCACCCGCAACGCCTATCACGGCAGCGTGGTCTGGTCCTGGCAGCAGGCGATGATGGCGACAGGCTTGGAACGGCAAGCGCGCCGTCCGGATCTGCCCCGCGCCACCAGGGCGCGGCTGCGCCAGGCCCAGGCGTCGCTGTGGCGGGCCATCGAGGCCACGCGCGGACTTCAGAATTCGGAACTCTGGTCGTGGACCTTCCAGGACGGCCGTTACCAGCCGGTGGCCTTCGGGGCTAGTGGCGCCGACGCCGACGAGGCCAACGCCGCCCAGCTGTGGAGCACCGTCTACCTGGCCGTGCGCCCGCCCGCGGACCGCTGAGCCTCAGCCGGCCGGCTGCTGGTTGCGCATCCAGTCGGCCAGCGGGGCCAGGGCGCCCAGGATGGCCTGGCGGCCGCGCGGGTCGGGGATGGTCTCATCCAGCGCCCGCTTCATGCACAACAGCCAGGCGTCACGTTCCGCCTCACCCACCGAAAAGCCCATGTGGCGGGCACGCAGGCGGGGGTGGCCGCGCTCGGCGGAATAATCGCCGGGCCCGCCCATCCACTGGGCCAGGTACAGCGTCAGCACGCGCTTGGTTTCGGTCAGGTCCGGCGGGTGGATGGCGCGCAGGTCGCGCGCCTCCGGCAGGGTGTCCATGTTGGCGTAGAAGGCCTCCACCAGGCGGCCGGCGGGTTCCATCCCGCCGATCCATTGGTAAAGGGTGGTCTTCTGGTCACTGTCGCCGGTCATGTTCTGGGCCCTGGTGGGAACGCTGGCTTCCCTATATGGGATGCCCCTACGCGAAGTGGAGCGTTCTACCGCAAAGCCCTTCCCGCCGGAAGCGCGGGCGGACCGGGGCCAGGGGTGTGCGGCGGCGACGCCAATAGTCATGGGATATCCGATATCCGGGAATTATCGCCTTCGCCCATCCGGCCAGGGCTGGTATGAAGAAGGGTGCGCACCCGCCCGGGTACGCCAGGGAGGTCCGCGCCAGCGGTGTCGCCACCGGCGATGCCGCCTTGACGACTAAACGAAAATTGGAAACGTCCATGTCGGTTAAACATCACCTGCTGCTCTCGACTGCGTTGCTTATGACAACGCTTACCTATGTCGGATTCAGGCCCGCGCTGGCCGCCGATGCGCCGGCCGCCACGACCGCGCCGGTCACGGGCCCCTGGCAGGACGCCGCCCAGTCGCCCGAGGCGCGCACCGCCGCTCTGCTGAAGGTCATGACCCGGGAAGAGAAGCTGCAGCTGGTGTTCGGCTATTTCTCCACCGACTTCAAGCCCAAGGCGTATACGCGCATCGAGGGCGGCATGGCCGATTCCGCCGGCTACATCCCCGGCGTCGCCCGGCTGGGCATTCCCGCCCAGTCGCAGACCGACGCCGGCGTCGGCGTGGCCACGCAGGCCAGCCCCACCCCGCGCCTACGCACCGCGCTGCCGTCCGGCCTGGCCACTGCCGCCACCTGGAACCCGGAGATGGCTTTCGCCGGCGGCGCCATGATCGGTGACGAGGCCCGCCGTTCCGGCTTCAACGTCCAGCTGGCCGGCGGCACCAACCTGATGCGGGAGCCGCGCAACGGCCGCAACTTCGAATATGGCGGCGAGGATCCTTTGCTGGCCGGCACCATCGTCGGCCACGCCATCAAAGGCATCCAGTCCAACAACATCATCTCCACGCTGAAGCACTATGCCTTCAATGATCAGGAGACCAGCCGCAACTTCATCGATGTGAAGGTGGATGAGGCGGCCGGCCGCCAGTCCGACCTGTTGGCTTTCGAGATCGCGCTGGAGACGGGCAAGCCCGGCTCCGTCATGTGCTCCTACAACCGGGTCAACGGCGCCTATGCCTGCGAGAACGACTGGCTGTTGAACCAGGTCCTGAAGAAGGACTGGGGCTTCAAGGGCTTCGTCATGTCCGACTGGGGCGCCACCCACTCCACCGCACCGGCCGCCAATGCCGGCCTGGACCAGCAGTCGGGATATCCCTTCGACAAGTCGCCCTACTTCAAGGACGCCCTGGATGAAGCGGTGAACAACGGCCATGTCAGCGCCGCCCGCCTGGACGACATGGCCGGCCGTGTGCTGCACGCCATGTTCGCCAACGGCCTGTTTGAGCATCCGCTGAACGGCGACCAGGCGGCCACCATCGACTATGCCGCTCACGCCAAGGTCACCCAGGCCGACGCAGAGGAGGCCATCGTCCTGCTGAAGAACAAGGGCGACGTGCTGCCTCTGGCCAAGACCGTCAAGACCATCGCCATCATCGGCGGCCATGCTGACGTGGGCGTGCTCTCGGGCGGCGGTTCGGCCCAGGTCTACCCCTACGGCGCCCCGACCAACGGCCTGATCGTCCCCAATGAGGGTCCCGCTTCCTTCCCCGGCCCCATGGTTTATGACCCGTCCTCGCCCCTGAAGGCGCTGGAAGGCCTGACCCAGGCCAAGATCACCTACATCGACGGCAAGGATCCTAAGGCCGCCGCCAAGCTGGCCGCCGGCAGCGATGTCGCCATCGTCTTCGCCACCCAATGGACGGGCGAGGGCCAGGACACCATCGACTTGAACCTGCCCAACGACCAGGACGCCTTGATCAAGGCCGTGGCCGGCGCCAACAAGAAGACGGTGGTAGTGCTGGAGAACGGCGGCCCCGTGGTCATGCCCTGGCTGGACCAGGTGGCGGGCGTGGTCGACGCCTGGTACCCCGGCACCAGCGGCGGCGAGGCCATCGCCCGCGTGCTGGCTGGCGAGGTCACCCCCTCCGGCCACCTGCCGGTCAGCTTCCCGGCCTCGGTCGACCAGCTGCCGCGCAAGGTGGTGGATGGCGACCGCAAGGACAAGGCGGAACATCCACACGTCGACTACACCATCGACGGCGCCGCCATCGGCTACAAATGGTATGAGAAGAAGGGCCTGAAGCCGCTATTCCCCTTCGGCTACGGCCTCAGCTACACCACCTTCGCCACGTCCGACCTGGCGGCCGCCCCCGAGGGCAAGGGCCTGAAGGTCAGTCTGGCCCTGCGCAACACTGGTGCGCGCGATGGCAAGGCCGTGGCCCAGGTCTACGTGGCCCCGGCCGCCGGCGGCTGGGAAGCGCCGAAGCGCCTGGGCGCGTTCCACAAGGTGGCGCTGAAGGCCGGCGAAAGCCAGAACGTGAGCCTGACGGTGGACCCGCGCCTACTGGCGACCTACGACGTCGCGACGCATGCCTGGAAGATCAAGGGCGGTGACTACAAGGTCATGACCGGCACGTCCTACCAGGACATCACGTCCACGGTGACCGTGCACCTGCCCGACGCCACCCTGCCGGCGGCCGTGCAGTAATAGTGTTCGGCGTTTGACGTACGAGGAGGCGTCCTGCGGGGCGCCTCCCTTTCTTTTAAGCTCAGCCGGCCAGGCCGGCCTCGCTGCGGCAGATGGCGGCGATGGGCTTGGCCTTGTCCATCAGCAGGGCCGGCGGGGCGGTCACGCCCTTGCGCTCCTGCTCCGCCAGCACTGTCACGTCGGCATCGCTCAGGGCCTTGTTCACCCGGGTGGCGGTGCAGTCGCAAAAGCTGTGCAGCTTGGCGTCGGTCACATCGGCCGGTGATGAGCTCCGCGCCGCCTTGAAGCACTGCGCGGCGAAGTTGGCTGCCATGGTGGCGCGGAACTCCGCCACCTCCGACGGCGGCTGCGATGACGTCCGCATGAAGGCGACCCCGAAACCGACCGCGCCGCAAAGGGCGACTATGGCGGCGGTCATCCAGGTCCTGTTCATGGGCATCGGCAGCTCTCCGTTCTATGTATCCCGAGTGTACAGGGATTTTAGACGGATGGGGCGGGTTTGTCGGGCAGGCTTGAGCTAAATGTTTTGAATCAAATACGGTTCCGTTGCCGTCACGCTTCGCGGATCCGAAAACTACTGGGATTATTCCAGGATATTACCCTGAACGGTTGGCGGATGTGCCCCGCGTCCCGATAATGGGCGACCACCCCCGCCGGACACCAGTCGCGCCCATCGGTGAACAGCGCGCCGATGTCAATCAGCGCCTGGATAAGGGCGATCCTGTCCGCTACCGACAGGATGCTGCGCACCAGCTGCCCGTCCCGCGGCAGGAAGCCCAATCGGCTCAGGCCCGCCTCATCGGTGGGTGTCATGGCCCGCGCCGCCGCGCGTCCCCCGGCCAGTTCGGTGATGATGATCCCGTCGTCCGGCATGGCGGGCGGCGGCTCATTCGAAGTCAACGAGCGTCCCCCGGGTGTCGAAATGGCTCTGGATGGCCCTCACGATGTTTTCCTTCTCCACCCCGGTGGCCGGCCGCCGCGCGCCGGCCGCGTCCAGCATGAAGATGGCGTTCAGGTAGATGACATAGCCGGGCAGGAACTGGTTGCCGGGCGCGAGGCCCTCGCCCTCGGCCACCGCCTTTCCGGCGTGGCTTTCCAGATAAATGCCTCCGCGGCAGACGGTGGTCACGGCGTAGTCCATTTTCGGTCTCTCGCAGGACGATCAGGCGCCGGCCCCATCAATAGGCCGGCCCGAGCCGGACCAAGGCGCGCTTCTGGGAGTCATAACCGAAATGCCAGTCCGGCCATTGTTCCGCCGGCACTTCTGCCGCGCAGACCACGGACATCCCGGCCTCGATATGACGGGAGAGGTATTGGAAAACGTGGCCCGGTGGCGGGGGCAGCTCCGCCAGCGGCATGCCATCGCGGCCGAAGACCGTCAGCCTATGCGGCAGGGCGGGTGGGCTGACTGTCAGGACGAACAGCAGGTCACCCTGCGCATAGGCTGAATCGGCGCCGGGAACGGTCAGGGTGAGGGGGCCGTCCTCTCGCACCCAGCAAACGCTTCTGCCTTTCCGCACCGTCATCAGTCCATCCATGGCACCCTCCGCCCCTACGTCGCCACGCCGCGGTCTTCGCCCGGTGGCGTTATCAGCCGGTCGTCGGCCTGGCGGCGTCGGCACAGGTTTATCAAGGGCAGCGCTGCCGAAAGGTCCTGCCGATAGAGCTCGAATTCCGCCGGGCTGATCTCGTAGTGCTCTTCGTAATCGACCAGGCGGTTACTGACCGGGATGGACAGATAGAACCGGCCGCCATCCCGCTCCACCCCGATGCTGAAGCGATGGTCGCGGCTGACGGCGATGTTCATGGCCCGTTCTCCGATTCGATCGTGCCGCTGGCATCAGTTTGTTATGCCCAAGCAATGATGACGCTGCAGGAGCCGCCGCGGGCGTCGTAGCTGGATGCGATCGTGCCCCAGGGGAATACGTACCGCGTAATTCCCTTGTCGTGCATGGTTGGCGGTCCGAGCTTGTCCGACAGATATTGGTTATGGATATGAACTAAATCTTCAATAGGCACGCCCTTCCGATTGAAGGAAAAACTGATTTTTTCCAGGGAACCTTGGGCGAAGGCCAAGGAGAAATGAGCGCGGTTTCCATCAATGTTACACGGCCCGATCAGCAGATATTTCCAGCCGGTTCCCATGTCATCTTCTCGGACGATTGGGAAACCGGCGGCTTTGACGGCGGAATAGTCCAAGCCCTTATGGAGCGATGGTTCATTCTCAAGCTCGACCGTGCCGCAGGTGATGTTGATGTTTGCTTTCATTGTCTCACTTGGCGAATGGTATTGAATACAAGGGTTTGAGAGAAGTCTTGTAGCTGGGAATGAAGATTTGATCCACGCCGCCTGTGCCATATTGCGGATTGGCCAATGTCTTTCCGGTCGCGGCGGGCGTGTCTTCCATCACCTCATAAACCGTGACGCCGCTACGGTACTTCGGATAGTCGGGATTATCGATGTTTGGCCGGATTTGTAGGCCATTGTAGTACCCTTCGGCAGTGCCTCCCGTCGCTTCAAAGCCTTCCAGCGTGGTGTGATACTCCGATGGGCCTGGCGAAGCGCCAACCACCAATTTCCCCTTGGGTAGAGTTATGTCGCGGTAATCATCGACACCGGGGTATTTTTCATTGCCCTGCCATGCCTTGGCCTGCTGCGCAGGCGTAAGAGCTTCTTCCTCTAGGCCGCATGCCAACCCTAATGGATCAACCCACTGCACCGGGTTGGGCGCGTAGGCGGCGATGTTGCTGCCACCGCGCAGGCGGATGGGGTCCTGGGTGATGAAGCAGCCTTCGGCCGGGGCGTAATAGCGGTGGCGGTTGTAGTGCAGGCCGGTTTCGCTGTCGTGGTATTGGCCCTGGAAGCGCAGGGGGTTGGGGATGGTGGCGACGGTCTGGCGGGCGAGCGCCCCCCAGGCCTTGTAGTCGGCGGCCCACACCACCTCGCCATTGTCGTTGGTCAGTTCCTGGGGCGTGCCCAGATGGTCCAGATGGTAGTGGTAGGCCTGGGCGCGTTGTCCCGGTTCCGCCCGGCGCAGCTGGGCCAGGGGGCGGAAGGTGCCGGGTTCGTAGACATAGACGGTGGCCAGGGGGTCGGCGGGCGTGGGGGCCGCCTCCGCCGCCTTGGTCTCCACCGGAGCGCTTTCGGCCAGCAGCGTGTCGCCGTCCCAGAGGAAGGCGGTGCGCTGAGCGGCAGGCGGCGCGGTGCCGGTATCATTGGCTGGGGTGGGTGCCGTATGCGCGCTTTCCTTCCACACGCGGCGACCGAAGGCGTCATAGCCGAAGCGGGTGAGGGTGGTGCCCCGGCGGCCGCTCTCCTCCACCGCCGTTAGGCGGTTGCCGGCGTCATAGCGGTAGTCCACGGTCACGGCACCGCCAGCGGCGCGCCATTCCTTCACCCGGTTGCCCCAGGCGTCGTACTCGAACTTGGCGTCGCCATGGACCAGCAGGCGATCGCCCCGGGCCTCGCCACCCCAGAAGGCGGCGTCGGGGCCGGAGGCCAGGATGTTGCCGGCGGGGTCGGTGACGAAGCTTTCGGGGTTCGTGCCCTCCACCGACAGCAGGCGGTCGCAGGCGTCGTAGTGATAGCGCTTCACGCCCCGCCGGGCGTCCTCGATGGCGGTCAGGGTGTCGGCGCCGTCATAGCCATAGGCACGGGCGTAGACGGCCTCACCATCGCCTCCACCACCGGCCCGGCGCCGGCCTTCCTGGCGGACCAGGCGGCCCTGGGGGTCGAAGGCCTGGATTTGGTGGATACCGCCGGCCAGGCGTTCCACCTCCCGCCCCGCGGCGTCGCGGGCGAAGCGGGCCAGGGCCTTGCCGTCCAGCCCCACGGCCGCCGGCAGGTTGTCCGGTCCCCAGGCCACCTCCAGCCGGCGCCCATCCGGTAGGATGGTGGCGATACGCCGGCCCCGGGCGTCGCGTTGGAAGCGGATCTCCTGGTCGCCCTGCCGCTCCGCCGTCGGCCGTCCGGCGGCGTCATAAGTGAAGGCCACCCGGGTGTCGGGCGTGTCGGCGGACAGCAGCCGCCCCAGCGGGTCATAGCCGAAGCGATGGCTGTTCCCGTCGGCGTAGAGCGTCTCCAGCAGGCGCCCGGCGGGGTCGCGGTTGAAGCGCGTCACGCGGCCCTGGTCCACGGCGGCGGTGACCAGGCCGGCCGTGTCGCGGTGGTAATCCAGCCGCCGGCCGTCAAAGCCGGTCTCGCCCACCAGCCGGCCCGCCAGGTCATAGTCCAGCCGGTACTGCTCCCCTTTCTGGTTGCGCAGGGCCACAAGGTTCAGTTCGCTGTCGTAATGATAGCGGAAGACCGAGCCATCGGCGGAAGTGCGCTCCACCGGATAGGGCAGGCCGTCATAGCGCCAGCGGGTCACGCGGCCCAGCGGGTCGCGGTGCAGGGTGACATGGTCCTCGGCGTCGTACTCCAGCGTCACCGTGCCGCCGTCGGGGCGGTGGACGGTGGTGATGTTGCCGTTGGCGTCACGCTCCAGCCGCACGGGCGCGTCCTCGCCCCGGCGCATCTCCACCACCCGGCCCAGCGCGTCATGGGCATAGCGGCGGCGGTCGGCCCGCGCCGTGCCCTGTGCCAGCAGATCGCCGGTGGGGGACCAGTTGAAGCGCGCCACCAGGCCCAGCGCATCCTGGATGGCCAAGGGCAGGCCACGGGTATCGCGGGTATAGCGGGTGGTATGGCCCAGCGGGTCGGTATGGGTCGCCAGGTTGCCGCGCCGGTCGTAGGTGAAGCTGTCTTCGGTGCCATCGGCCCGTGTTACCCGCACGGGTTGGCCGAAGCCGGGCGGTGTGAGATCGGCGGGAACGTCGCCGCCCTCGTATGCCAGGTGGGTGACGGCGCCGTCGACCTCGGTCCGCTGCGCCAGGCGGCCCAGCGCGTCGTAGGTCAGCCGCAGCGTGCGACCGTCCGGCCCCGTCAGGGCCAGCAGGTTGCCGGCCTGGTCGTAGCGGTGGTGGGTGACGCCCCCTACCGGGTTCACCTCCTCCTCCACCAGGCCCAGGCTGTTCCAGCGATAGCGGGTGACGGCGCCCAGGCCGTTGGTCACCACCGTGGTGTGCGCCTGGACGTCGTAGACCATGCGGGCGCGGTACAGGCCGGCCTCGCCGGACAGGTGCACGCCCCAGGTGTCGACGCAGCGGGCGCGGCGGCCCAGCGCGACGTCGTCCCAGACGAACTGGAAGCGCAGGCCGCCGCGCCGCGTCTCTTCCACCAGCAGATGGTTGTCGTAGTGGTAATGCCAGGCGTTGCCCCGGGCGTCGCGTGTCTCCACCAGGTCGCCGGCCGCGTCATAGGTGTAGCTGACCAGGCGCAAGGGCTGGTCGCCGCCGGCAGGGTCGGGGCCATCGACGGCGGTGATGCGGCCCGCCTCGTCCGTGGTCACGACGAAAGCGCGGCCGGCGCTGTCCTGGATGCCGGCCAGGCGCCCGCCGGGTCCGCGCCGCAGGAGGATGGCGTTGTCGTTGGGATCGACGACATGCGCCAGGTGGCGCAGGCCGCTCTGCTCGTCGCGGTCACCGAAGACGTAGGCCAGGCCGCCATAGGTGGCCAGCCAATAGCGCTGACCGTCCGTGTGCAGCACCAGCCGTTCCACCACGTTCAGGCTGGGGCGGCCGGGGGCCGGGTCGGTGAAGAAGGCCAGGCGCCCGTCGGCCAGGCGCGCGGCCCAGCCGCCGCCGTTGATCCAGCGGTACAGCACCATGTCGTGCGGGTGGTGCCAGCCGGACCCCAGTTCGCCCACCAGGGTGGAGCTGGACATCCAGGTGCGCGACCAGACCAGGGGCAGGGGGCCCGCCACCTCGAAATCCGTGGCCTGGGTGAACAGCTCGCCCGTGGCCACGTCCACCGGGTGGCCGGCAGTATAGCGGGTGGCCAGCTTGCCGCCGGCGAAGCCACCGGCGGCCCCGCCCAGGGCTTCGCCGATGATGCGTCCGCGCTCTCCGCCCACCGCCTGGCCGATGGCGCCGCCCACCTTGGCGCCGGCATAGCCGCCCGCCATGCTGATGACCGTTGTTTCACCGAAAGTCGCCAGGCCGCACAGCCCTTCCGCCATGAAGGCCCCGGCGGCCCCGGCGCCCAGCGCCAGAAGCGAGCCGCCGATCATCAGGTATTCGGCCGCCGTGTTGGCCCAGTCCGGCACCTCGCCGTGGATGGACATGTAGGTGCCGGGCTCGCGGCCGATGAAGACGTCGTGCGAGCCGTCCATGATGGACCCGTCGCACTCCAGCTTGTCGGCGATGCGGGCGGCGGGCTTGCCGTTGATGAAGACCGTCTTGCTGCCCTGGGCGATGTGCTGGTCGGGCGGCCCGTCGCGGGAACAGGCGGCCGCGTCCTGGATGGCGCGGGCGGCCGGCTTGTCGTTGATCAGCACGTTGTCGGAGCAGTCGGGTGAGATCACGCCGGTCTGGTCGGTGAAGGTGCTGCCCAGTGCCTCGCCCAGAAGGGCGCCGCCGCCGGTCGCAGCCATGGCGCCGCCCACCGCCGCGATGACGCCCAGCGCCGCACCGCCCGTGCCCACCACGGCGATGACCGCCAGGGCGGCACCCAGGCCGATGGCCGCGCCGGCGATGAAGCCGGACAGCGCACTGGTGTGCTGGATGGGATCCCCCAGTCGGGCGGCCCCGTATTGCGGCGCGCCGCCGTCCATCGTCAGGCTCCGGTGCCGGCCGGGCTCGGCCAGGCGAAGCTGTTCAGGATCTGCATGAACTGCGCGTCGGCGTCCGCGAACTCCGTCAGGCGGGCGGTGTTGACGATGGTGATGCAGCGGCCGTCGGGCAGCAGGCTGTAGATTTGGCGCTGCTTGATGGGGCCGGCGCCGCCGTCCCACTGGAACAGCAGTTCCACCGCCGGGCGGCCGGCCAGCATGACGTCCTGCCGGGTGATCAGCTGGAAGCTGCGCGCCCGGGCGATCAGATCCTTCAGCTGCCGGTTGACGTACGCGCCCAGGCCTTCCTCCGCCTGTGGCCGGTCATAGGCGATCATGATGTTGGGCACTACGGGGCTGCCGCTCGGCGGGGCGGACCAGGCCACCATGGAGCGGTCGATCCAGCTGTCCGGCAGCTGGATGCTGAAGTCTAGCGTGCGGCAGGTCTGCGGCATGGTGGGTTTCCTTTAGATCTGGCCCAGGATGCGGGCGACCGCGACGGCGCTGTCGGCGTCCGCGTTGCCGGTGCTGGGCAAGGCCGAGGCGGTCTGGCCCAGGGTCGGCGTCTGGCTCGGCAGGGGAGATTGCCCCGCGCCCGGTGTCTGGAAGGCGGGTGCCTGATAACTTGGCGCCTGGTAACTGGGCGCTTGGTAACCGGGCACCTGGTAACCGGGTGTCTGATAGCTGGAGGCCTGGACACCGGGCAGAGTGCCGCCCTGGTTCCACGATCCAGCCTGCGGCCCGGCGGTGTAGGGCGAGAGGGGCGGCGTTGCGGAAGAGGTCGCGACCACCGGCGGCGGGGCGTAGGACGGCTGCGTCAGGCCCGTGGGCGACAAGGTCGGGGAGGTGAACCCAGGCGTGACCCCAGGTGCGGCCATCGAGGGCGTGCCTACGGTAGGCGCGGCCATGGTGGGTGCCGAGAGCGAGGGGGCGGCAACCGAGGGCGCCTGGGGCAAGGATGGCAGCCCGGTGTTCACGCCGGCGGCCGACGCCAGATTGGACAGGCCTGACGCCGTCGACGCCCCCGGAATGCTGGAGGCGCCGGGGATGGCCGGGCTGGCCAGGGAAGGGGCGCCGAGAGCGGGCGCGCCCAAGGAGGGGGTGGCCAGGCCAGAGCCGCCGCCGAGCAGCTGGGCCGCCTGCGCCGCGCTGCCCAGGGGGGCGCCGACGGAAGAGGGCAGGGCCGGCGCGGCGGCGTTGGCCAGCGCCCCGAGGTCGCCGGCGGAACCGAAGCCGGCCGGGGCCGCCGACATTGACAGGGGCGTGTAGGGCTGGATGCCGAGGCTGGCGCCGATGGCGCCGGGCTGGATCAGGGCGGGAAGGTCGAACATCCGGAAATCTCCCGGGGAATGAAGGTGTCTGGCCTGGGATTGCGCGCGTCGGCGTCAGCCGCTGCAGTTGAGCCAGATTTTCTGGCCGTCCTGGCTGATGCCGTCCTTGTCCAGAACCACGGTGCTGCCGTTGCTGGTCAGGATGATGTGGTCGGTGGTCATCTGCAGGGAGCTTTTGCCCACCTGCAGCACGACCATCTCGCCCGCCACGTTCACCATGGACTTGCCGACGGTTTCGAACATGTTGTTCTGGACGACCATGGAGAGGTCTTTTTGGGAGTGGAAGGCGATCTCTTCGGCGCCGGCCTTGTCTTCCAGGGTGAAGAGGTTGAAGCCGCCGCCCCCGGGGCTGCTGGCGGTGCGGAAGGTGGTCTGGGTTTTCTGGGCGGGCAGGCCGAGGGGGGCGGTGGTTTCGGAATTGGGGACGGAGCCCAGGATGACGGGGCGGTCCGGGTTGCCCTCCAGGAAGGCGACGACGACCTCCATGCCCATGCGGGGGATGGTCTGGGCACCGAAGCCGCGACCGGCCCAGCCCTGGGCGACGCGGACCCAGCAGGAACTGCCCTCGTTGGACTGGCCGCGCCGGTCCCAGAAGAACTGCACCTTCACCCGGCCATGCTTGTCCGTGTGGATCTCCTGGCCCTTGGGGCCGACCACGACGGCGGTCTGCAGGCCGGAGATGGTGGGTCGGGGGGTGACGCGGCGGGGCACGAAGGGGGTGGCGGCCGGCAGGCAGGTGAAGTGATTGGCGTAGCCGGAGTGGCTGGCGCCGCCGCCCTCATAGCTGAGGTCGCTGGCCCGGTGGCTGGCGGAGAGCACGACATAGGCGCCGTTCTCGGCGGCGACGGGATGGTCGGTCAGCTGGAAGCGGCCGCAGGGGGTCATGGAGCGGCAGTCGCTGGCGCCCTGCACCGTCTCGCGCTCGACCTCCTCCGCCTGCATGGCCAGCTTGGCGCGGCGCTCGCCATCGCCGGCGCTGTCGTGCAGGCCGGGATAGTCGAAGTGCTCGTGCTGGGGGTCCTGGGTGTAGCTGGAGACGGTGGGGACGGTCTGCTTCAGGTCCAGCTTGCTGGTCTGGAAGTTGTAGTCGGTCATGGCCCAGGCGCTGGCCTGGTAGGCATGGCTGCGGTGCCACTCGGTGATGTGGTTGGAGCGGGAGGAGGTGGCGCTGAAGGGGATCAGGGGCTCATCCCCCGTCTGGTAGGCGGAAGTCTGGGCGCCCAGGACCAGGGTGTGCTTCCCCGCCTCGTGGCGGAAGAAGTAATAAAGGCCGTCCTCCTCCATCAGGCGGGAGACGAAGGCGAAGTCGGTCTCGCGGTACTGCACGCAGTACTCGCGCGGGGGCGGGGCGCTGACGCCGGAGAAGTCGTACTGGGTGACGCCCAGCTCGCCGAAGATGGTCTCCAGGATGTCGAGCGTGGTCTTGTTCTGGAAGATGCGGCAGTCGCTGGTGCGGGTCAGGAACCACAGGCGGGGGACGACGCGCAGGACATAGTGGCGCTGCCCGCGCGAGGCGGCGTGGCCGCCGGTGAGCGAGGCGACGATGCCGTTGAAGACGCGGTAAACGCCGTCATCCAGGCGCAGCTTCAGGTCCACGCTCTGCGCCACCAGGGCGGCGGGGTCGACGTTGTCGTCCATGGCGCGCACGGTCGCGCGGAACTCGAAGGGCGTGGAGATACCCTCCGCCCCCTCCAGCGCCTCCAGCAAAAGCTGGTCGGGCCCCAAGGGGCTCTCGATCCCCAGCAACCGTTCCGCTTGCGTGTAACCGTCCATGGAGGCCTCACATAGGCTGGGCGCCGGCCGGTCGAACGCCGACAAGGGCGGCGATCACCAGGCCGGACACGATGATCATGATCATGGAAAAGGCCATCAACTCAGGCAGGCGGCCGGTGGCCGCCATGTGGTCGACGTCCGTCTTGCGGTAAGGCGCCAGGAACAGACGCCACAGGCCCGGAAACTCGCCGGTTCCCCCGGTCCTGGCCATCCAGGTCTTGATGGTCGAGCGCCACTGCAGCAGGCCGACCATGAAGAACAGCGATAGCGCGGCGACGCCGGCGGCGGCCAGCAGGGGCGCTGCCAGTATCATGGACATGGACTTGCCGCCCAGGGCCAACAGGGCCAGGCAGACGCCCAGCAGCCCGAACAGGGCCAGGAAGGCTTTAGGCGTCCGTTTCCGGTCCGGCAGGCGCGCGGCCAGGGAAGCCAGCAGGCCCAGAGTTGGCGGTGGGGTGGTTGGGGGAAACAGGGACATGGCGGATCAGCCTGCCGGTGCCAAGGCGTTCAACAGGCTGGTGATGGCGATGTCGAAGGCGCGTTTGTTGATGGCCGTCACCAGATAGGGGTCGGAGGGGCCGGCAGGTGTGACCAGGGTGAAGACTGCCCAGCCCTTGGCCGTGGCGATCACCGTTTGCCGAACCAGGGCGGAGCGCTGGCCCAGCGTCGCGGGGGCGTCCGCTGTCCAGAAGGAAACCCCGGCGGTGCCCGTCGGCACCTCTCGCAGCGCGCCGTCGGCGAAGCTGGCGCCCAGGTGCCGCATCCCGTTCGCCACCAGGTGCGCGATCTGGTCGGGGCCTCGGAAGCGGTCGCGCGGGGCGGTGTAGACGTTGATCATGCCGGCCCGATCCGCGCCCGTGCCATTGGACAGGCCCCAGGACTGGCAATCGGCATCAACGCTGTCATCAGCCCGCACTATCCAGGACGCCGGCACCTTGAAGCCCAGCTGGAAGACTTTGTTCAGGGCGACGTCCTGAAGGATTTCCATGGTGGGCTGGGGCTTCGCCTCCGTCAGCTTGAAGGAGGCGGCCGCCACCAGGAAGGCGTCCTCCGCCGCGGCGTAGCGGCGTTCGGGGGCGAAGCTGTGCAGCAGGTAGATGAACTTGCCATTCTTGAAAGTGCGCAGCCGGTACAGATAGGGCTGGCCTTGCACGCTGCGCGAGGCCAGCACGTCGGCGTTGCGTCCTGCGTCCGACGGGATGCTGCGGCGGGCCACCACCGTGTAATGGTTCGCCGCCATCCAGGGATCCAGCCAGTCCTCCGGCGCCACTTCGCGTTCGATCTGCTGGGCGTAGACCTCGGTGATGGCCTCCTGATTTTTTTCGCCATAACGGGCCAGCAGTTGCAGGCTGCCGTCCGCCTTGGCGGGCCGCCCGTCCTTCTCGAACCACTGCCAGTCCTTGGGAATCATCAGCTCGAAGGCGAAGGCCGGAACCGGGCTGGGGAAAGCCTGGTGCAGATAGTCGCGCTCCACCTCCGCGCGGGTGGTTTGAACGGTGGTTCGCAGGTCGGCCATGGGTCGTTCCTTCGCGGTGATGGTCTCCGCGGCATGGGTACGCGGTGTAAGGACGGCAAGCAGCCCGGCCGCCAGGATGAAGAATAGGACGCCATGCTCCTGTCGGGCAGGGGAAGTCACGGGGCACCTCCCTTGGGGGCGGGGCCTATGCTGGCGTCCAGGCCGGTCTTGATGCCCAGGCCGGCCTCGATGTCGCCGAAGATGCCAGCATGCGTCCGCTGGTCCACCCGGTCGTAGTAGCCGTAGCCCCCGGCGCCGATGCCGGCGCTGCCGGCGGAGACGCCCTGTTCGCCCTTCACGGCGATGGTCCAGTCATCGGGCACGCCCGGCAGCCAGCCGATGGGGATGGTCACGTTCTCTTCCGCGCTGGCCTGGGCCACGCGGGCGCCGGCCTTGCCGCCCAGCGCGGCGCCGACATAGCGGCCGTCGTCCCCCAGCAAGGCTTGGCCCTTGGCGTCGGCGGAGAACAGCTCGCCCGTGCCCTTCACCCCGAGGCCACCCTTGTTCAGGTCGCCCGCGATACCTTCGCCGGTGACGCGCTGCATGGCGGCCTTGGCCTCACCCTGGGCGCCCAGGCCGTTGGTGGTCACCCCGGCGTGGCCGGTGCCCTCGGCCGCGAAGATGTCCATGCCGCCGGAAATCTCGCCCCAGCTGTTCTTGCCCTTGGCCGAGATGCGGGCCATGGCGATTTCGCCCTTGGCGTCCACGGTGGCCTTGGTCGGGTCGGCGTGGGCGGTGATCGACCCTTCCGCGCCCATGACCTTGGCGGTGACGGGACCGGTGGTTTTGTTGGCCGCCCAGGCGGAGCCCTCGGCCTTGAAGTCCTGGCCCGGCGGCTTGGCCGGGGCCGGCTCCTTCATGTTCAGCCAGATCTTGCCGCCCTTGTGGCGGATGCCATCCTTGTCCATCACCACGGTGCTGCCGTTGCTGGACAGGATGATGTTGTCCGGCGTGAACTGGATGGAGCTGTTGCCCACCTTGAAGGCCAGCACTTGCCCCGCCTGGCGCACCGACGCCTTGGTCACCGTCTCGAAGGCGTTGTTCTGGACGACCACGGAGAGGTCTTTTTGGGAGTGGAAGGCGATCTCTTCGGCGCCGGCCTTGTCTTCCAGGGTGAAGAGGTTGAAGCCGCCGCCCCCGGGGCTGCTGGCGGTGCGGAAGGTGGTCTGGGTTTTCTGGGCGGGCAGGCCGAGGGGGGCGGTGGTTTCGGAATTGGGGACGGAGCCCAGGATGACGGGGCGGTCCGGGTTGCCCTCCAGGAAGGCGACGACGACCTCCATGCCCATGCGGGGGATGGTCTGGGCACCGAAGCCGCGACCGGCCCAGCCCTGGGCGACGCGGACCCAGCAGGAACTGCCCTCGTTGGACTGGCCGCGCCGGTCCCAGAAGAACTGCACCTTCACCCGGCCATGCTTGTCCGTGTGGATCTCCTGGCCCTTGGGGCCGACCACGACGGCGGTCTGCAGGCCGGAGATGGTGGGTCGGGGGGTGACGCGGCGGGGCACGAAGGGGGTGGCGGCCGGCAGGCAGGTGAAGTGATTGGCGTAGCCGGAGTGGCTGGCGCCGCCGCCCTCATAGCTGAGGTCGCTGGCCCGGTGGCTGGCGGAGAGCACGACATAGGCGCCGTTCTCGGCGGCGACGGGATGGTCGGTCAGCTGGAAGCGGCCGCAGGGGGTCATGGAGCGGCAGTCGCTGGCGCCCTGCACCGTCTCGCGCTCGACCTCCTCCGCCTGCATGGCCAGCTTGGCGCGGCGCTCGCCATCGCCGGCGCTGTCGTGCAGGCCGGGATAGTCGAAGTGCTCGTGCTGGGGGTCCTGAGTGTAGCTGGAGACGGTGGGGACGGTCTGCTTCAGGTCCAGCTTGCTGGTCTGGAAGTTGTAGTCGGTCATGGCCCAGGCGCTGGCCTGGTAGGCATGGCTGCGGTGCCACTCGGTGATGTGGTTGGAGCGGGAGGAGGTGGCGCTGAAGGGGATCAGGGGCTCATCCCCCGTCTGGTAGGCGGAAGTCTGGGCGCCCAGGACCAGGGTGTGCTTCCCCGCCTCGTGGCGGAAGAAGTAATAAAGGCCGTCCTCCTCCATCAGGCGGGAGACGAAGGCGAAGTCGGTCTCGCGGTACTGCACGCAGTACTCGCGCGGGGGCGGGGCGCTGACGCCGGAGAAGTCGTACTGGGTGACGCCCAGCTCGCCGAAGATGGTCTCCAGGATGTCGAGCGTGGTCTTGTTCTGGAAGATGCGGCAGTCGCTGGTGCGGGTCAGGAACCACAGGCGGGGGACGACGCGCAGGACATAGTGGCGCTGCCCGCGCGAGGCGGCGTGGCCGCCGGTGAGCGAGGCGACGATGCCGTTGAAGACGCGGTAAACGCCGTCATCCAGGCGCAGCTTCAGGTCCACGCTCTGCGCCACCAGGGCGGCGGGGTCGACGTTGTCGTCCATGGCGCGCACGGTCGCGCGGAACTCGAAGGGCGTGGAGATACCCTCCGCCCCCTCCAGCGCCTCCAGCAAAAGCTGGTCGGGCCCCAAGGGGCTCTCGATCCCCAGCAACCGTTCCGCTTGCGTGTAACCGTCCATCAAATCCTCGTATGCCCGGCGGACGGATGCGCGCCGAACGTCCTCAGTCGCGGCGGTATGGCCGCCTGGCTGCTACTGTCATCGTCTGTTAACCCACCGTTCACACGGTGTGATTTCAAAACCTTCCAAACCGCTCCTGTAACTTCGGCGCGACACAGAACTATGGGCCGGCGGCGGGGCGTCAAGGGCCGGGCGCGCCGGCCGCGGTTCCTATGCCGTCATGAATAAGGCAAGAAAGTGACGCAATTTATTCTTTAACCGGAGATGAATGAGAGGCGGCTTCATGTTGATGTGGCTTTAAAAATCGGCCGTTACTGTAGAATTGAACGCCCGTGCTTCGATTCTGATTTGCTGCCGGCGCCTTGGCCATTCCACGAAGGGTTACGCCCTTCCGATATAGGAAGCTTGATGCCTCATATACCGATGGCGGTCCAAATTGCCGGCCGGAACGGCGACCTTCACCGCAAGGCGAAGAGAAACCCTAGGGATTCAGCGCGATTCACGGGGGTAGGCACCTTCGTATTAACGCGTTATTGAGTTGGACTGAGGGGTGGAAAGCTGGTTCCAAGGGGTGCCGCGACACCAGTTTTCGGGGTCATATGACCTATGTTTTGCAGATATATATCCGCTTCATCCCTGCGGTTATAGAACCAGTGGATAAGGAATAGGCTTCCGTAATTTCCTCAGCAATTACAAAGGCGATTGCTTAAAATATCAATTAAAATTGTGTTCAAAATATACTTTGAAGCTATGCCCTATGACTGGGCTCTGGTGCGGATCGCCCCTATCTCTACCTCTATCTGGATACGCCACCGAGAACCGTTTCTGGGGGGTCGACGGAACTATCTTCCGAATTATATCAGCGTGCATTGCTTGGTAAATTTATCGTTAAAAGATTGGACACGTTGTCGACCTCTCAGTGACGTCGCCAATGCCGTCCTTGCGCAGCGAGGATCAGATGGCCCTTGTCTTACGTGTTATTTCGGCCGGGGACTGCTCCATATCCGAGGGCGAAACCCGCGTCTGCGATGGCGCCAGTTTCACCATTGGCCGTGGCGCCGAGAACGACTGGGTGGTCAACGACCCCCAGCGCCACCTGTCGAAGCAGCACTGCCGGATAGAGCTGCGCGGCCAGACCTATTTCGTGACGGACACCAGCACCAACGGCGTCTACGTCGGCGGGGCGGCCGCGCCCCTGGGCCGGGGCAACAGCCAGCCGGTGAACGACGGCGATGTCATCAATCTGGGCCCCTGCACCCTGCGCCTGGAAATCAGCGACCAGCCGTCGGCCTCGGTGTCCCCCATGGCGACGATGACCAGCGCCGGCCGTGTCGCCGGCATCGGCCATCCCCTGTCCGGATCGGGCATGACCAGCGGCGCCCTGGCCGACCCGGACATGGAATACGGCCTGGAGGGGCTGAACAACGGCCGTACCGGCTATGTCCCCTCGCTGACCCAGGTCCTGGCCGGCGACCGCGTCGCCGAGATGCAGCTGACCGACATGCTGGGGGAAGGGGAGGCGGAGGTGGAGGCGCCGTTCGGTGGCGCGCTGGCCCCGTCGCTGGCCGCCCATTCCGGTACCGGCGCCTATTTCGAGGCGCCTGAGGTCAAACACCCCGTCATTCCCATGGACTGGCAGGCCGAGGGCGTCGAAGGCGTCGGCGCGCAGGATGAGCTGGAGTCCGTCAGCGCCGCCGCCCAGGTGATGGCGGAAGCCTTCGCCGGGACCCGCAACGGCCAGGCGACGGCCCGCATGGCCAGCCCGGCCGTTTCCAGCCCCACCCCGGCGGGTCCGGTCAATGGCGCCCCAGTCAATGGCGCCTCGGTCAATGGCGCCGGCGCCACCATCCTGCCCATCAATCCGGCCGCCACCCCGGTGCGGCCCCAGCCGGTGGCCACCCCCGTGGCGCCGGTCCCTTCCGTTTCCCCCGCCGTCGCGCCCGTCGTGGGGCTGGGCACCATGAACCCGGCGGCGCTCGCCACGCCGGCCGTGGCCCCGGTGGCGCAGCCCGTCCCGGTCGCTCCGCCGCAGCCGGCGGCGCAGGCCTCGCCCCTTACCCAGGCTCAGGCCCAGTCGGGGCCTACCCAGACCCCCACCCCCCAGAGCCCGCCTCCCCAGATCCCGAACGACGTGTTCGAGGCCTTCCTGGCCGGCGTCGGCCTGCCGCTGGACGCGGTGGATGCATCCGACGCCCCGGCGCTGATGCACAAGATGGGCGTCGCGCTGCGCGAGGCGGTCAACGGCCTGCGTGAGCTGCTGGAACTGCGCGCCTTCCTGAAATCCGAGTTCCGCATCGAGCACACGCTGCTGCGCGCCAAGGAGAACAACCCCCTGAAGTTCTCCGCCAACCTGGACGGCACGCTGTCCGTGCTGATCGGACGGCGGGTCATGGGCTTCATGGACGCGCCGGAGGCCATCCGCGAAAGCCTGCGCGACATCAAGGCCCATGAGGTGGCCCTGATCGCCGGCATGAAGACGGTGGTGGGCGACGTGCTGGAACAGCTGTCGCCCGAGACCATCAAGAACGACGTCAGCGCCTCCATGCTGCCGCAGGTGCACAAGGCCCGCTGCTGGGAACGGTACGAGCAGGTCCACCAGCGCATGATGGGCGAACAGTCGTCGGGACCGCCCCTCGGCAGCAAGTTTTCCTCCGCCTACACCCAGCAGTTCAGAAGCCTCTGAACCGCCTGGGATCCGCCTTCGTCCCCGCCTGGCACCCGCCTCACTTCCACCCGTCCGCCAGCCGCCTGGGGATAACCCCAGCCCCGAGACTGCCCAGACTAACAGGGTCCTCTAGACGATGCCTTTCGCCACGACCACCGCCCGCCGCTCCACCCTGCACCCCATGGGCCGCGCGGCCCTCGCCACCATGCTCGCCGGCGCCGTCCTGCAGCTGGCGGCCTGCTCGCACGAGCCGCCGCCCCCGCCGCCGGTGCGCACCACCGTGCCGGTATCGATCAACGTCGGGCCCGACGCCAATCCCGACACGCTGGGCCGTCCGTCGCCCATCGTGACGCGCGTCTACCAGCTGGCGTCCAAGGACAAGTTCACCATCGCCGCCCCCATCCAGCTGATACAGCACGATACCCAGGCCCTGGGCACCGATCAGCTGGGCCGGGACGAGTTCGTGCTGCAGCCGGGCGACAAGAAGCAGATGGTCCTGCCGCAGAACGACAAGGTGCACTACGTCGGCATCGTCGCCGCCTATCGCGCCATCGACCAGGCCAACTGGCGCGAGGTCGTGGCCCTGCCGGACACCGGCCCGGTGACGCTGAACGTCACCATCGGCGCCAACGGCCTGGTGGTGAAGCGCGACACGGCCGACGCCGGCACCCCGCCGGGCGCCGCCGCGTCCAAGCGCACCCCCACCAAGTGAGGCCCCGGCCATGATGTCCGCCAACCGCGTGGTCTGGACCGAGGGCATGTTCCTGCGGGTCCAGCATTTCCAGCAAGCCGACCGCCATGTGGAACGGCTGCTGCACGCGCGCACCGAACCGCTGACCCCCTTCTCCTGGGGCCTGAGCGAGCTGACCATCAACCGGGAACTGCTGGGCATCGGCAAGTTCGCCATCGTCTCCGCCAAGGGCATCCTGCCCGACGGCACGCCCTTTTCCATTCCGGACGAGGCCGATCATCCGCCGCCGCTGGAACTGTTCGACACCACCAAGAACTGCGTCATCTACCTGACGCTCCCCGTGCGCCAGCCGGGCGGGGCCGAGGTGGGGCTGACCAACTCCGAGGACGCCATCACCCGCTTCGTCCCGGCGCGGTATGAGGCCGAGGACGCCAACCTGGGCAGCGACCAGGCGGCCGCCATGGATGTCGCCCGCTTGCGCCTGCGCTTGGCGCCGGAGACGCAGCCGTTGGCGGGGTATGAGAAGATCGCCATCGCCCGGGTGGTCGAGGTGCGGTCCGACCGCGCCATCATCCTGGATGAGCAGTTTATCGCCCCGGTCACTTCGGTCGCGGCCCAGGCGCCGCTGGCCGCCTTCCTGACCGAGCTGCAGGCCCTGATCCAGCACCGGGCTGAGGCCCTGGCCGGCCGTCTGTCCGGCCCCTCGGCCAAGGGGGCGGCGGAGATCGCGGACTTCCTGCTGCTGCAGACCGTGAACCGGTATGAGCCGCTCCTGCGCCATTACGCCGCCACCGCCCCCATGCTGCATCCGGAGCGGTTCTACCGCCTGTGTGTCGAGGTGGCGGGGGAACTGGCCACCTTCACCACCGAGGCCAAGCGCGCGGCCGTCTTTCCGGAATACCGGCACGAGGATTTGCAGAACACCTTCCGGCCCGTCTTCTCCGACCTGCGCGCCTCCCTGAGCGCCGTGCTGGAGCAGACCGCCGTTTCCATCCCGCTGCAGGCCCGCCGCCACGGCATCAAGGTCGGCGTCATCGTCGACCGGTCGCTGCTGTTCAACGCCACCTTCGTGCTGGCGGTGAACGCGGACATGCCGGTGGAGCACCTGCGCCGCGTCTTCCCCAACCAGGTGAAGATCGGCCCGGTGGAACAGATCGCCCAGCTGGTGAACGTGGCGCTGCCCGGCATCAATGTCCGGCCCCTGCCGGTGGCGCCCCGCCAGCTTCCATACCGCAGCGGCCAAGTCTTCTTCGAACTGGACCGCAGCAGCCAGCATTTCAAGCAGCTTCAGAAGTCCGGCGGCATCGCTCTGCATCTGGCGGGTGATTTTGCGCAGATCGAAATGGAGCTGTGGGCCATCAAGGGGGGTGCGTGATGTCCTATCCCAGCTACGGCCAGACGGCGCATGAGCCGACCATCGTCAAGCCGACACCCGGTGGCCGCCGTCCGGCGCCGGTGCAACTGGTGGCGCCGCCCACCGACTACGCGCCGGAAGACACGGTCGACCTGACGCTGGGCGGTCTCAACCCGCTGGTGGCCGCCGCCGGCCCCATCCTGACGCTGGCCCGCCGCCTGCGCACGTCCGCCGCCCAGTCCAATATCGAGGAACTGCGCGAGCGCGTCGCCGACGAGATCAAGACCTTCGAGAAGCGGGCGCAAGGCACCGGCGTCACCAACGAGGCGGCGCGCGCGGCCCACTACGCCCTGTGCGCCACCATCGACGACATCGTGCTGAACACCCCGTGGGGCGCCAGCAGCACCTGGGCGCGGGCCGGCATGGTCATCACCTTCCACATCGACGTGACGGGTGGCGAGCGCTTCTACGACCTGCTGAACCACCTGCTGAAGGATCCGGCCGCCAACTTCCAGGTGCTGGAGCTGATGTACCTGTGCCTGTCGCTGGGGTTCGAGGGCCGGCTGCGCATCCTGCCGCAGGGCTCGCTTGAACACTCCCGCATCCGCGACAACCTCTACCGCATCCTGTCCCAACGGCGCGGCGAGGCCGAGCGCGAGCTGTCGGTGCATTGGCGCGGGGTGGAGGCGCCCTTCCGCCCCCTGCTGCCCAGCATCGAGTTCTGGACCGTCATGGCGGCAACGCTGATCATCATCACCGTGATGGCCACGGGCTTCAGCTTCGCGCTGAACGGCAGTTCCGACGCCACGCTGGAAAAGATGGCCACCCTGCCGCCGGTGGGACAGCCCAGCGTCGCCCTGGCGCAGCCCACGGCACCGGTGCAGCCCAAGTCCAAGGATCTGGACCAGTTCCGCGCCTTCCTGGCGCCGGAGATCGCCCAGGGCCTGGTGACCGTGGTGCCCCAGGGCACGGACACCGTGGTGCGCATCCGCAACGCCGGCATGTTCGCGTCCGGCAGCAGCGAGGTGAACGAAAGCTACACCGCCCTGCTGAACCGTATCGGCGAGGCCCTGAACACCCGGCCCGGTACGGTGCTGATCACGGGACATACCGATAATATTCCCATCCGCACCATCCGGTTCCCGTCGAACTGGCATTTGTCACAGGCCCGGGCCGACGCGGTCGCCGCCGTCATCGCCACCCACCTGACCGACAAGTCCCGTCTGAAGGCCCAGGGCATGGCCGACACCCAACCCATCGCCACCAACGACCAGGACGCCGGCCGAGAAGCCAACCGCCGCATCGACGTGATCCTGAGCTCGCCCGCGGCCGCCGTGCCGGTGCCGTCGGCCGCCACGGTGACCCCAGCCGCCACGCCTGTCCCGACCCCCAACCAGGGAACGGCCCAATGAACGTCCCAAGCAGCGTTTACTTCGCGCAGCCCCTGATTTCCGCCCTGGCGCAGCCCTTCCGCGCCCGCTGGGTCTGGTCCCTGGTGTGGGCTATCGGCTTTGCGCTGGTCATCTGGTTCTTCGGCGCCCTGGTGGCGGTGGGCAACCACCGCCCGCTGGAAGGCGACCTGGTGCGCCTGATCGCCTGTTGCGCCGTGTTCGCCACCTGGGCCGCCTTCAACCTTCAGGTCAATCTCAAGGCCCGGCAGACCGACCGGCGCATGGTCCACGACCTGACCGATCCCAGCGAGGAGGAGAAGCGCCGGGGTGCCGACGCCGCGTCCGCCGAGGAACTGCGCCTGCTGCGCGACCGTCTGCAAGAGGCGCTGAGCCAGCTGCGCAAGAAGGCCGGCCGCAAGGGCATGGGCCGGGGTTATCTCTACCAGCTGCCCTGGTACATCATGGTCGGGCCGCCGGGCTCGGGCAAAACCTCGGCCCTGCTGACTTCGGGCCTGAACTTTCCGCTGTCCACCACCATCGGCCGCGACCCCCTGAAGGGCATCGGCGGCACCCGCAATTGCGACTGGTGGTTCACGGACGAGGCCATCCTGCTGGACACGGCCGGCCGCTACACCACGCAGGACAGCGACCCGCACCAGGACCAAGCCGCCTGGCTGGGCTTCCTGGACCTGCTGAAGAGCTACCGCCCGCGCCAGCCGGTGAACGGCGCCATCGTGGTGATGAGCCTGGCAGACCTGATGGCGCCCGATCCCACGGAACGCCTGAACCATGCCCGCGCCATCCGCCTGCGCCTGAACGAGCTGTACGACCGCTTCGGCCTGCGCTTCCCGGTCTACATGCTGTTCACCAAGGTCGATCTGGTGCCCGGCTTCGTCGAATACTTCGACAATCTCGGCAAGTCGGAACGCGAACAGGTGTGGGGCATGACCTTCCCCCTGGACGACGGCGCCGCCGACAGTCCCGGCGTGGTCGAGCAGTTCCCGCAGGAGCTGGAGGGCCTGGTCATCCGCCTGAACGAGCGGCTGCTGGAACGGGTGCAGCAGGAGGCGGACATCGAGCGCCGCGGCCTGGTGTTCAACTTCCCCAACCAGGTGGCCAGCCTCAGCGACGCGCTGCTGGAGATCCTCACGGAAATCTTCCGCGCCAGCCCCTATGAGACGCGGCCCCTGCTGCGCGGCAGCTACTTCACCAGCAGCGTGCAGGTGGGCATGCCCATCGACCGCACCATGGCCACCATCGCCGCCACCTTCGGCCTGGATCCGGTGCGCATGCCGGCCAACAACCGCCAGGGCCGCAGCTATTTCCTGACCCGGCTGTTCAACGAGGTGATCTTCGCCGAGGCCGCCGTCGTCAGCCTGAACCCCAAGGTGGAGCAGCGCCGCCGCCGCCTGCGCATCGCGACGTACGCCTCCGCCGCCGTCATCTTGGCCGTGCTGGCCTATGCCTGGAGCACCGGCTATCAGGAGAACAAGCGTCAGGTGGCCCTGATCGACGACGGCCTGCAGGCCTATGACAAGGCGGCCACCGGCATCCCCAGCCAGGGTGTGACGGACGCCGACCTGGTGCGCGTGGTCAAGCCGCTGAACATCCTGCGCAACCTGCCCACGGGCTTGGAGAACAACGAGGGTGTCGCCAGTCAGTGGCTGACCTTCGGCCTCTACCAGGGTGACAAGCTGAAGACGGTGCATGCCGCCGTGTATCACCGGGCGCTGAACGGCCTGATGCTGCCCCGCCTGCTGGTGCGGCTGCAGGAGCAGATCCAGGCGCACGAGGATGACGACGACTTCGTGGCCGGCGCGCTCAAGATCTACCTGATGCTGGGCAGCCGTGGTCCCTTGGACGCCAATGCCGTGCGCCAGTGGATGGTGGCCGACTGGGCTGCCACCTGGCCGGGCGAGGCCAACAAGGGCCTGCGCGACGACTTGGCCCGCCACCTGGACAGTCTGCTGACCCGGGGCAGCCTGACGCCCATCCCCTTGGACGCCAACCTGATCACCCAATCGCGCCGCAGCCTGGAAAAGCTGTCCCCGGCCGAGCGGGTCTACGCCCTGGTGCGCCAGCATGAAGGCATCAGCCAGCTGCCGCAATGGCGCCCCGTCGACCATGCCGGCGCCACGGCCGACCATGTCTTCACCCGCGTCTCCGGCAAGCCGCTGACCGAGGGCATTCCCGGCCTGTACACGCCGGAAGGCTACAAGGCCTTCCAGCCGGCGCTCTCCGCCGTCATCGCCGAGGTGCAGGGGCAGAGCTGGGTGCTGGGCGACAAGCCCGCCGGGGCCAACGCCCAGGCGCAGCAGGCGGCCCAGGCCGATGACCTGCGCGAGCGGGTGACGCAGCTGTACTACGCCGACTACATCCAGCAGTGGGACACCATGCTGGGCGACCTGCGCATCGTGCCGCTGGCCGACATGCAGCAGACCATCGCCGTGCTGAACCTGGTGTCCAGCCCCGACATGCCGATGCTGAAGCTGCTGAAGGACGTGGCGGCGGAGACGCAGATCGTCCCACTGCCGGGCCTGCCCAAGGCGGTCCCGGCCCCGGGCGGTGCCGCTGCCCCGGCGGCCCTGCCCACGCCGGACGCGCCGGCCGGCGCCGTGGCCGTGGCCCAGCACTTCCAGCCCATCGCCGATTTCGTCACGCCCAGCAACGGCGCGCCGGCGCGGGCGGAGGATCTGGTGCGCCTGCTGGGCGAGGCTTATCAAGAGCTGAGCAACGTCGCCAGCGGGCCCGGCAACGGCCGCATGGCCATGTACACCCGCGCCTCCCACGGCGGGGCCGGCGGCCCCATCCAGATGCTCAACAACCAGGCGGCGCAGATGCCGCGCCCGGTCAACGGCTGGATCGCCACCATCACCGGTAGCGCGTCGGAACAGTCGGTGGGCGGTGCCCGCGCCCAGTTGAGCAACCTCTGGGGTGGCGAGGTGGGCGGCTTCTGCACCCGCGCTGTCAATGGCCGCTATCCCTTCGCCAAGGACAGCACCAAGGAAATTTCGGTGGGTGACTTCACCCGGCTGTTCGCCCCCAACGGCATGTTGGACAACTTCTTCAACAACCATCTGAAGACGCTGGTCGACACCTCAGGTGCCAAGTGGCGGTGGACCAAGGTTGGCGACACCGGCCTGGGCATCCCCGACAGCGTGCTGGCCTCCTTCCAGTATGCCGCCCAGATCCGCGACGCCTTCTTCCCCGATGGCGGCCAGCAGCCCCGTGTCGCCCTGCAGGTGACGCCGGTGACCCTGGATCCGAAGTCCACCGGCGTGCTGTTCGCCAGCGGCGGCCAGCAGATCGAATACCAGCATGGGCCTCAGTGGCCGGCTTCGCTCCAGTGGCCGGACAACGACCCCAACGGCGTCAGCCGCGTGGTGTTCGAGGTAACCGACGGCCTGCCGCAGAGCGTGCTGAAAAGCGGTCCCTGGTCGCTGTTCCACCTGGTGGACCAGGGCACGGTCACGCCGCTGGGCAGTGACAACTTCCGCGTCAACTTCGCTTCCGGCACCCACAACGCCGGCTTCGAGGTGAAGTCCAGCACCTCGCTCAACCCCTTCATCCTCAAAGAACTGAGGGCGTTCCGTTGTCCAGTCTCTTTCTGAATGGCGCCGTCTCGGCTCACGAGCCGGGTTTCTTCGGCAAGATCCCGGCGCGGGGGGACTTTGTCTCCCGGCGGCTGGATCCCGCGACCGTCCGCCCGCTGGACGAATGGCTGCAGGCGTCGCTCGCCACCAGCCAGCGGCAGATGGGTGAGGCGTGGCTGCCCAGCTACCTGGACACGCCGGTCTGGCGCTTTGTCCTGGGGCCGGGGGTCTGCGGCGACACGGCCATGGCCGGCGTGCTGATGCCCAGCGTCGACCGGGTGGGGCGCTACTTCCCCCTGGTGCTGGCGACCCCGCTGCCCGGCTGCGTCGCCCCCATCCGCCTGATCGAAAGCGGTCGCGCCTGGTTCGACAAGGTGGAGGACCTGGCGCTGACCTCGCTGGACGACGACTTCAACTTTGACAGCTTCGACCAGGCCGCCCGTGTGCTGGGCGCACCGCCCTACGACACCACGCGCGGGCCGGTGGAAAGCAGCGCCTTCCGCGTCGGGCTGGCCAACAATGGCGGCGCCAACGGCCGGGGCGCCCTGGGCGGCGCCTATGCCGAACTGCTGGACCAGGTGCTGATCGGCTTCAACAATCGCTTCAGCCTGTGGTGGACCACGGGGTCGGACAAGGTGGCGTCCTCGCTGCTGATCTCGCCCGGCCTGCCGGCGCCGCAGAACTACGCCGCCTTCCTGGATGGACGCTGGGAGCGCTGGGGCTGGGAACGGCCGGCCGACACGGCGCTGCACCTGGCGGACGAGGAACTGCCCATCCTGCTGCTGCGGCCCGTGGTGGCGCTGCCCAGCCATGGCCGCACCCATCCCGGCACCCGCCGCACCATCAACCAGGACGCCCTGCTGCTGCGGCCCGACCTGGGCCTGTGGTGCGTCGCCGACGGCCTGGGCGGCCATTCGGCGGGCGAGGTGGCCAGCGCCCTGACCGTGAAGGCGCTGGACGCGGTGATGCCGCCCCTGTCCTACGGCGGCTTCGTGGAAGAGGTGCGCGAGGCCCTGGTCGAGGCCAACGACAAGCTGCGGGCCCAGGCTGCCACCCTGGGCGATCAGGCGCTGATCGCCTCCACCGCCGTAGTGCTGCTGATTTACGCCAACCGCTTCAATTGCCTGTGGGTGGGCGACAGCCGCATCTACCTGCTGCGCGACGGCCGGCTGCGCCAACTGACCACCGACCACGTGGCCGCCGGCATCAACCAGCAGCAGCGGGCCACCATGCTGGTCACCCGTGCCGTGGGCGCCGCCGACACGCTGGAGATCGACATGGTGCAGGACGTCGTCCAGCCCGGCGACCGCTTCCTGTTGTGCAGCGACGGCGTCACCAAGGTGCTGAGCGAGACGGAGATCGCCACGCTGATGCGGGGCATGCCCCCGCGCGAGACGGTGGATGCCCTGGTGGAGAACATCCTGGTCAGCGGCGCGCCGGACAACCTGACCGCCGTCATCGTCGATGTGCCGGAAAGCGATCATCCGGTGGCCGAGGCAGCCATGCAGGCCACGGCCGTGCCGGCGCCGCACCCGCCGGCGCTTGAAGACGTGCGCCAAGGGGGTGCGGAATGAGCCAAGCCGCCGTTCTTACCAACCCCGGCGCCACCGTGGCGAACGAGGAACCGCAGCAGCCGGACGAGATGACCTCGCTGCTGCTGAGCCCCGAAGCGCCGGATGAACTGACCCGCTTCGCCCCGGCCGAGCTGACCGAGGTCATGGTGGCGGCGGACGTCGCCGCGCCGAACGCCGCCCCGGTGGTGCCGACGCGCGAGGTGGTGGAAAGTCAGGTGGCGGGCTTCATCGCCGGCGTCCGGGCGCAGGCGCACCGCGCCGGCCTGGATGAGGTCGCGTCGCTGGACCTGCTGAGCGGCGCCCGTGCCGCGCTGGACCGCCACATCCAGGCCGCCCAGCGCCCTTGGGAGGATGGACCGGAGCCCGCGGCCGGTGCCGCGCCGGCGGCCAAGGCCGATCCCACCGGCTGGTCGGTGGCGCCGGGCAGCACCATGCTGAACACCTTCATCGTGCGCACCCTGCTGGCGCGCGGCGGGATGGGGGAAATCTATCGGGTGCGCCATCGCGACCTGAAGACCGACCAGGCCATCAAGGTCATCATCCCGGAATACCGGGACGACGCCAAGATCGTGGGCCTGTTCCACGAGGAAGGCCGCCTGCTGCAGCGCATCCGCCATGACGCGGTGGTCAGCTGCGCCGGCCTGTACCGCGACGGCGACGGCCGGTCCATGCTGGTGCTGGAGTATATCGACGGCCAATCGCTGTCCTACTTCCTACGGCGCGGGCCTTTGGGCCTGACGGCGCTGGAGGCCCTGCTGCGCCGCCTGGCGGCGGGCCTGACGGCGGTGCACGCCGTCGGCATCGTCCACCGCGACGTCAGCCCCGACAATATCCTGCTGCCCGGCGACAATCCGGCGGCGGCCAAGCTGATCGATTTCGGCGTGGCGCGGGAGATGCGCAACGGCGTCACCCCGCGCGACGGGCTGGATTTCGCCGGCAAGTTCTCCTTCGCCTCGCCCGAGCAGCTGGGCATGCACGGCGGCGCCATCGGCGTCGCGTCCGACATCTATAGCCTGGGCCTGGTCATCGTCGCGGCCGCGCGGGGCGAGAAGCTGGCCATGGGCCAGACGGTGGAGGAGGCGACGGCCGCCCGCCGCCAGGTTCCCGACATCAGCGCCGTGCCCGACCGGCTGCGCGGCTTGGTGGAGGCCATGCTGCAGCCCGATCCCAAGCGCCGGCCCACTGACCTGAACACGCTGCTGCGGGCGCTGGACGCCAACAGCGGTTCGTCGGCCAAGGGCGGCTTCTGGGGCCGGCTGTGGCCGTCGCGGAAAGGTGCATGATGGATAACGGCGTTATCGTGCCCCCCGGCGTCCTGGACCTTCCCGCCCTGCTGGCCCCCATCCCGGGCGACCCGCCCTGCGGGCCGGACCTGCGTGTGCACAACGGCGGCGATGCCGCCTATTTCCAGCTGAAGGATCTGCGCGCCACCGCGCGTGCCATTGAGCGGCGGGCGGATTCCGAGGATGAGGCCCAGACCTCTCTGGCGGAGTGGCAGCGTATCCAGGACCTGGCGCGCAGCGTCCTGGCCCAGCGCACCAAGGACATCGAGGTCGCCGTCTGGCTGACCGAGGCCGCCGTGCGGCTGGAGGGTTTCGCCGGCCTGGCCGATGGCTTCCGCCTGCTGGCCGGCTTGGTGGAGCAGTATTGGGACGGCGTCCATCCCCAGCCGGACGAGGATGGCATCGCGGTCCGCCTGGCGCCGATCGGCGGCCTTAACGGCCACGGGGCGGAAGGCACGCTGATCCAGCCCATCCGCAAGGTGCCGCTGCTGCGCGAGGACCAGCCCATCGCCTACTGGCACTATGCCTTGGCCCAGCGCGCCAGCCAGACGCCGGACACGCGCAGCCGCCCGGGCCGCACCCCGCCGCCCACGCTGGACGCCCTGTCCCAGCGCATGAGCCAGGTGCCAGCGGCCCGCAACCGGGCGCTGCTGGCCGACATCCGCGCCTGCCGCCGGGCCTTCCGCGACCTGGATCGGCTGCTGACCGAACGGGCGGGCGCCGACGCCCCGCCCACCTCCACCATCACCCACATCCTGGAGGAGGTGGAGGACGCGGTGGTGTTCCTGACCGGCCTGTCGGCCAAGGAAGAGGTGGAGGAGGCCGCCGTGCCCGACGTCATCCTGCATTCCGCCACCGGCGCCCCCGTCGTGGACGAGGCTGCGGCGCCCCAGCGGCCGGCCAAGGGCATCACCAGCCGGGAAGAGGCGCTGACCCTGCTGGCGGAGATTGGTCAGTACTTCCGCCGCACTGAACCCCATTCACCCCTGTCCTACACCATCGAGGACCTGGTCCGGCGCGGCCGCATGCCGCTGCCCGAACTGTTGGCCGAGCTGCTGGCGGACGCGGGTGCCCGCAACACCCTGCTGACCACCGCCGGCATCCGCCCGGTGCAGGGCAACGGACAGTAAGACACTGATGAGAAATCATTTTTATTTCGGGGCAACCCCTGACGACATGCAGCAACCCATGGGTAGGAGAAGGTAGATGGCCAGCGTTCATGACAAGCTCGAGCGGGTTCGCAAGCCGCGCGTGCACATCAAATACGAGGTCGAAACCGATGGGGCGATGGTCGAGAAGGAGCTGCCCTTCGTGGTCGGCGTGCTCGGCGATTTCTCCGGCGACCCGACGGACGACCTGAAGCCGCTGAAGGACCGCAAGTTCATCCAGATCGACCGCGACAACTTCAACGAAATCCTGGCGCGCATGAAGCCGTCGCTGTCGTTGCGCGTGCGGAACGAGCTGGAAGACGACGGCAGCGAAATGGCCGTGGAGCTGAAGTTCTCCTCGCTGGAGGACATGGAGCCTGGCCAGATCGTTCGCCAGGTGCCGGCGCTGCGCAAGCTGTTGGAGACGCGCAACCAGCTGCGCGACCTGCTGACCAAGGCCGACCGCTCGACCCAGTTGGAAGACCTGCTGGAATCCATTCTTCAGGACGACACTCAGCTGCGCAAGCTGTCGCAGCAGCTGGGCGCCACCGCCGAGGAGGTGAAGTGATGACCGACACCCTGACCGTTTCCCGCGAAGAAGCCGCGGCCGGCACCGTCGAAGGCCTCTCGCTGCTGGACCAGGCCATCGGCGCCACCAAGCAGACCGAGCCGGCGCGTGTGCAGGAACTGCTGCGCACCCTGACGGAAGAGGCGCTGGGCGGCACCGTCACCTACAGCCGCAACCTGACCCAGACGCTGACCGCGGCGGTGAAGGCCATCGACGCCAAGCTGTCCAAGCAGCTGGCCGCCATCATGCACCACCCGGAATTCCTGAAGCTGGAAGGCAGCTGGCGCGGCCTGCACCACCTGGTCATGAACACCGAGACCAGCGCCAACCTGAAGATCCGCGTGCTGAACGTGCGCAAGCGCGAACTGGCGAAGGATCTGGCCAAGGCGGTGGAGTTCGACCAGAGTGAGCTGTTCAAGAAGCTCTATGAGAACGAGTTCGGCACGCCCGGCGGTGAGCCCTACGGCATGCTGATTGGTGACTATGAGTTCACCAACCACCCCGAGGATGTGCAGATGCTGTCCAGCATCTCCAGCATCGCGGCGGCGGCCTTCGCCCCCTTCATCTCCGCCGCCAGCCCCAAGCTTTTCGGCTTCCAGGATTACCAGGAACTGGCCAAGCCCCGTGACCTGGAGAAGATTTTCGAGACGGCGGAATACGCGCAGTGGCGCAGCTTCCGCGACAGCGAGGACAGCCGCTTCACCACGTTGACCCTGCCGCGCGTGCTGGCGCGCCTGCCCTACGGCGCCGCCACCCTCAGCGTGGATGACTTCAATTTCGAGGAGGCGCCCCTGGACCCCTCGGGCAAGTCGCTGGCGCTGGAGCACAACGAATATTGCTGGATGAACGCGGCCTACGTCCTGGGCTCGCGCGCCACCGAGGCCTTCGCCAAGTACGGCTGGTGCACGGCCATCCGCGGTGCCGAGGGCGGCGGCAAGGTGGAAACCCTGCCCACCCACGTCTTCGTCAGCGATGACGGCGACCCCGACCAGAAGTGCCCGACGGAGATCGGCATCACCGACCGTCGCGACGCCGAGCTGGGCAAGCTGGGCTTCCTGCCGCTCTGCCATTACAAGAACACCGACTATGCCGTGTTCTTCGGCGCCCAGACGGTGCAGAAGCCCAAGAAGTACGACCGTCCGGACGCCACGGCCAACGCCGCCATCTCCGCCCGCCTGCCGTACATGATGGCCACGTCCCGCTTCGCCCATTACCTGAAGGTGATGGCGCGCGACAAGATCGGCTCCTTCCTGGAGGTCGAGGATTGCGAGGCTTGGCTGAACCGCTGGATCAACAATTACGTCAACGCCAACGAGGGCGCCGGCCAGGAAATGAAGGCCGCCTACCCGCTGCGCGAGGCCAAGATCACGGTGAAGGAAATCCCGGGTAAGCCCGGTTCCTATAACGCCATCGCCTGGTTGCGGCCCTGGTTGCAGATGGAGGAACTGACGACCTCGCTGCGCATGGTGGCACGGATACCGAGCAAGCTCTGATGCAACAGACCCTTGAGGCGGCAGCCCCGGGGGTGGAACGACGCATCGACACGACGGAAGGCCGGGTTCCCCGGCCCGACGCGCCCCCGGCTTGGCGGCTGGACCTCAGCCGCCATCCCGACAAGCGCCTGGTCATCGACCAGCTGATCGCGGCGATCGACGCTCTGCTCACGGCCCAGGTCAACGCCATCCTGCACAATCCCCGCTTCCAGCAGCTGGAGGCGTCGTGGCGCGGGCTGCTTCAGCTCGTGGAGGCCTCGGCCTCCACCCGCGCCATCAAGATCCGCGTGCTGGACGTGTCCTGGCGCGAACTGTGCCGCGACTTCGAACGCGCCATCGAGTTCGACCAGAGCCAGCTGTTCACCAAGGTGTACAGCGATGAGTTCGGCACGCCCGGTGGGGAGCCCTTCGGCCTGTTGATCGGCGACTACGCCGTGCAACACCAGCGCGACGCCGACCACCCCACGGACGACGTGGGCACGCTGAAGGCCATCGCCGCCGTGGCGGCCGCGGCCTTCTGCCCCTTCGTCACCAGTTGCTCGCCGGCGCTGTTCGGGCTGGACAGCTTCGGCGACATGGCCAGCGACGTGGACCTCGCCCGCTCCTTCGAGGGGCATGAGTTCATCCGCTGGCGGGCCCTGCGCGAGGCGGACGACGCCCGCTTCATCGGCATCGCCCTGCCCCGGGTGATGATGCGGCCACCCTACCGCCACGACCCCAACCGCATCGACGGCTTCCGCTTCATGGAACGCACGGGCCGGCCGGGGGCGGGGGACTACCTGTGGGGCAACGCCGCCTTCGCCTTCGCCACCGTGGTCATGCGCGCCTTCCACCAGTACGGCTGGTTCGCCGACATCCGGGGCGCGCCGGACGACCTGAACGGCGGCGGCCTGGTGGACCGTTTCCCCGGCCACACCTTCCCGACCCTGGGCGGGGCCGCGGCGCCGGCTGCACCCCTGGACGTCTACCTGTCCGACCGGCAGGAGAAGCAGTTGAGCGACCTGGGCATCGTGCCCCTGTCGCGGGTCAGCTACGTCGACGCCTGCGTCTTCTACAGCTGCCAGTCGCTGCACCAGCCCAAGGTCTATGACCGGGCGACGGCCACCTCCAACGCCCGGCTGTCGGCCATGCTGCAGTACGTTCTCTGCGCCTCGCGCTTCGCGCACTACATCAAGATGATCGGCCGGGACAAGATCGGTTCCTTCGCCACGGCGCATGATTTCGAGGAACATCTGCGCGATTGGCTCAGGGGCTATTGCCTGGCCAACGACGACGCCAGCACCTCGTTCAAGGCCCGCTATCCCCTGCGCGAGGCCGAGGTGCAGGTTCGCGACATTGCGGGCCGGCCGGGCGCCTTCGGCTGCGTCATCCATCTGAAACCGCATTTCCAGCTCGACGATGTCCAGACCAGCTTCCGCCTGGTCACGGAACTCGTCGGCCCGCAGGCCTGACGGGAGAGGACCCCATGAGCCAGACCGCCATCACCAACGCCCTGGAGGCCGGCGACCTGTTCGGCGCCTTGTCCGCCGCCACCGCGCATGTGCAGAAGGCGCCCACCGACACCGGCGCCCGCTATCTGCTGGCGGAGATCCTGTGCGTGGCGGGACAGTTGGAGCGGGCGGACAATCAGCTGTCCGTCGTGCTGAACCAGGACCCCGGCTCCATGGTGCCGGTCTCGCTGCTGCGCCAGCTGATCCGGGCGGAGACGGCGCGCCAGGACTGGTACCGCGAGGGCCGTCCGCCGGAATTCCTGACCGACATCACCGCCGCCGCCCGCCTGCACCTGGAGGCGGGCGTGAAGGCACGCGCCGGGGACGGGCAGGGGGCCGCCGCCACGCTGGCGGAGGCGGAGACGCTGCGCCGCGCCACCACCGGCCAGCACAAGGGCGCGGCCTTTGCCGACTTCCGCGACCTGGACGACACCTGCGGCGGCCTGCTGGAGATGCTGAGCGCCGATGGCAAGTACTTCTGGGTGGGCGCTGACGAGGTTCTGGGCCTGGATTTCGCGCCGCCCAAGCGCCTGTCGGACCTGATCTGGCGCCCCGTGCGCCTGACCCTGCGCGACGGCACGGCCGGCAGCCTGTACATGCCCATGATTTACGCCGGCGCCGGGACCGACGGCCTGACCGACCAGCACCGGCTGGGCCGCCTGACGGATTGGGTGGATCGGCACGGCGCCATCCTGGGGCGGGGCCAGCGCTGCTTCCTGCTTGGCGACGACGCCGTGGGGGCAGCCGACCTCACCTCCCTGCGCTTCGATGAAACCCAGGCCGATGTGGAGGCGGCGTAAGCCATGCCGGCGCAACAGCCCGCCACCATCGTGCCCTCCGTCCTCGACCGGCTGATCCAGCCGGTGGAAGGGCCGGCCGTGCGCAGCCTGGGCTGGAACGCGGCGTTGTCGCAGCTCAAGAACTCCATCCGCCGGGATCTGGAGGCCATGCTGAACACGCGGCGGCGGCCGGGCAAGCTGGGCAATGATGTCGGCGAGCTGCACCGGTCCCCCCTGCAGTACGGCATCCCCGACTTCACGGCCATGAGCATGGCCGCACCGGAACGCCAGGCCGCCTTCGGCCGCGCGCTGGAGGTGGCCATCCGCGAGTTCGAGCCGCGCCTGTCGTCGGTGGCGGTCACCCTGCTGAACGGCGGCCGCAACCTGGACCGCACCCTGCGCTTCCGGGTGGAGGCGGTGATCCGCCTGGACCCATCGCCGGAGCCCATCGTCTTCGAATCCGTGCTGGACCCCGTCAGCCAGACCTTCCTGATCAAGGGCGACCCCCATGCCTGACACCTTCCTGTCCTTCTACAACCAGGAACTGGCGGCCATCCGGCGGGCGGCGACCCGCTTCGCGGGTGAGCATCCCAAGGTGGCGGGCAACCTCCGCATCAGCCCGACCACGGTGGACGACCCCCACGTCGCCCGGCTGATCGAATCCTTCGCCTATCTGACGGCGCGCGTGCGCCAGAAGCTGGACGACGATTTCCCGGAACTGACCGACGCGCTCCTGGGCGTGCTCTATCCCCACTACGTGACGCCGCTGCCGTCCATGGCCATCGTGCAGATGAAGGCGGCGCCGGAACTGACGGGCAGCTTCACCGTGCCGCGCGGCGCACAGGTGGAGACGGAGGCCGTACGGGGTGAGGCCTGCCGCTTCCAGACCACCATGCCGGCCGAGATCTGGCCGGTGGAGGTGACGGCGGCCAGCCTGGCGGCCCTGCCGGCGGCGGCCCCCCTGGTGGCGGCCACCCGCCAGGCCAAGTCGGTGCTGCGGCTGAAGATCAGCTCAACCGCGCAAGGGCAAGGCCTGACCGACCTGGGCGTGGATCGCCTGCGCCTGTTCCTCTCCGGCCCGCCGGAGGTGGCGTTCACCCTGCACGAGCTGCTGCTGAACAACGTCGTCGGCATGGCGGTGGTGGAGGATGTGAATGACCCCAGCCCCGTGGAACTGGGGCCCGACCATTTGACCCCGGTGGGCTTCGAGCCCGAGGACGGCATGGTGCCCTACGGCGCCCAGTCCTTCCTGGGCTACCGCCTGCTGAGCGAGCTGTTCACCTTTCCGGAAAAGTTCCTGTTCGTCGATTTGCACGGCCTCAGCGCGCGGTCCCTGCGTGGGGTGGGCCAGCATATGGAGGTCTACCTCTACCTCGACCGCGTCTGGACCGAGGGGGAGCGGCTGGTGCGTCCCCAGGTGTTCGCCCTGGGCTGCGCCCCGGTTGTCAACCTGTTCCGGCAGTCGGCCGAGCCTATCATCCTGGGCCATGATGCCACCGAATATCTGGTGCAGGCCGACGCCCGCCGGCCGGAGGCGCGCGAGATCTATGCCATCGAACGGGTGCGCGCGTCCTCCCCCCGGGGGGAGAAGGCGGAGTTCCTGCCCCTCTACGGCAACCATCACGGCACCGATCCGTCGCGCCACCAGCATTTCTGGCACGCCATGCGTCGCCCCCGGGGCGGGCGCGACGCCAGCAGCGAAATGTACCTGTCGCTGGTGGATCTGGGCCTCAACCCCAACGCCCCGCCCGACTGGACGGTCAGCGTGGAGACGCTGTGCTTCAACCGCGACCTGCCGGCGCAGCTGCCCTTCGGCGGTGGCCATCCGCGCATGCACCTGACCGAGGGCGGGCCCATCGCCGGCGTCACCTGCCTGACGCCGCCCACGGCGGTGGTGCGGCCGCAAACGGGTGACGGTGCCCGCTGGCGCCTGATCTCCCACCTCAACCTCAACCACCTGTCGCTGGTGGACGGCCAAGGGGGGAGGGATGGCCAGGGCGGGGCGGCGGCGTTGCGGGAGCTGCTGAAGCTTTACGACCTGAAGGACACGCCGGAGACGCGGGCCATCATCGACAGCGTCACCGGCATCGGCTACCGCCGCGCCACGGCCCGGGCGCCGCACGCCGATTTCGCCGCCCTGTGCCGGGGCGTGGACATCGACCTGGTGATGGATCCGGAGCGGGCGGGCGCCATGGGCATCTACCTGCCCTCGGCGGTGCTGGAGCGCTTCTTCGCCCTCTACACCTCCATCAACTCCTTCACCCGGCTGACGGTGCGGGCCAAGGGCCGGAAGGAGGCGCTGGTCCGCTGGGGCGCGCGCATTGGCGCCAAGGTGACGGCATGAACGCCATCGTGCCCCTGCCGACGCTCAGCGGTTCGCCCGCCCTGCTGGACATGCTGCGGCATGAGCCCTTTCGCTTCGACCTGTTCCGCGCCATCCAGCTGCTGGAACGGCAGTTCGGCGCCTCGGCCGAAGAGGACGAACTGCCCATCCGTTTCGCCGCGCACCAGTCGTTATGCTTCCCGGCGCATGAGATCCAGCGCCTGCACCTGCCCCACCTGGCGGAAGGTGGGCTGGCGGAAGACGGGGGAGAGGGCGCAGCGGCGGAGCCCGCCCGGCTGGATCTGAACGTCATGACCCTGACGGGGCCCGTCTCGGCCCTGCCGCAGGCCTATACCGAGACGGCCATCCGCAGCCTGCGTGACCGCACGCCTGGCTTCGCCGCCTTCCTCGACCTGTTCAACGACCGTATCGCCACCCTGCTGTTCCGCGCCTGGCGGCGCTATCGCCTGCCCGCCTTGTATGAACATCGCGGGCTGGAGGGCGGGGACGCCGCCACGGCCGCCCTGTTCGGCATCGCCGGCTTCGGCACCGGGCACCTGCGCGGCCGCCTGTCGGTGCGGGATGAGGTGGCGGTTTACTACGCCGGCCTGTTCAGCCAGCAGCCGCGCGCCGCCATCTCACTGGAGCGCATGCTGGCCGACGCCTGCGGCTTGCCTGTCAAGGTGCAGCAATTCGCCGGCCGCTGGATCGCCATCCCGGCGGAGGAGCAGACCTGCCTGCGCCTGGGTGGAAAGGCACCCGCCTACAATCGCCTGGGCGTGGACGCTGTTGCCGGCGCCCGCATGTGGGACGTGCAGGGCCAGTTCCGCATCATCCTGGGCCCCCTGACGCGACGCCAGTTCATGGACCATCTGCCGGGCCGGCCGGGGCTGACACGTCTGGTGGAACTGGCGCGTCTTTATGCCGGGCCCGAGTTGGGCTTCGACGTGCAGCTGGTGCTGCACCGGGAGGAGGTGCCGCCCTGCCAGCTGGACGGGCGGGACGGCGCGGGCCCGCGCCTGGGCTACGACAGCTGGCTGGCGTCGCTGCCCATGCTGCACGACCCGGATGATGCAATCATCAGTATCAATGACACTGATTAGTATCACCTGAAGCATATATCGGAAGTAATGCCGTTCTATTAATGTAATGTTACATGAACGGTATAATAACAGACGGAAAATTCGATACTATAACTATTGGGTAAGTTCCAATTGCCGTTCGAGTTTTATTTTTGCAGTCGTGCCATCGGCGGACCTGGGTCGGACGATGGGGGTAGGGGAATACGTCAACCAAAAGCGCGGGTCTTGAAATGGATTCGATAGATCTAAGGACGCTGGTCGATGGGCTGGATGCCACGGCACGGCGGGCGCTTGAAGCCGCCGCGGGCGGTGCCATGGCCAAAACCCACTATGAGATCGAGATCGAGCATTGGCTGCATGCCTTGCTCGACCGGCCGGACACCGGCTTGCGCCAGGCGCTGCCCAAAGTGGGTCTGGGGCCGGAGGCGCTTGAGCGCGCGCTTGAGCGCGGGCTTGCCCGCTGCCGCACCGGCAGCAGCCGCGCCCCGGCCTTCTCGCCGCGCGTCGTGTCGCTGATGCGCGAGGCCTGGTTCCTGGCCACCTTGCGCTTCAAGGCCGGGGCGGTGTCGCCCCTGCACCTGCTGGCGGCCCTGGTGGCCGATGACAAGGGCGCCTTGGCCTTTGGCGATCTGGCCGCCGCGCTGGAAGCCATCGACCCGCAGGCGCTGGACGCCCTGATCGAGACCGAGGTTCCCGAGGGTGCCGCCGCCGATGGCCAGACCCCGCGCAAGCCCGGCGGGCGCACGCCCAACCTGGATGCTTACACCATCGACCTGACGGCGGAGGCGGCCCAGGGCCGCATCGACCCCATCACCGGCCGCGATGCCGAGGTGCGGCAGGTGATTGATATCCTGACCCGTCGCCGCCAGAACAACCCCATCCTGGTGGGCGAGGCCGGCGTGGGCAAGACCGCCGTGGTGGAAAGCCTGGCCCTGCGCATCGCCGCGGGCGAGGTGCCGGCGGCCCTGCGCGAGGTCAGCATCCGCACCCTGGATCTGGGCCTGCTGCAGGCCGGCGCCGGCGTGAAGGGCGAGTTCGAGAACCGCCTGAAGGGCGTGATCGACGAGGTCAAGGGCTCGATCAAGCCCATCATCCTGTTCGTGGACGAGGCGCACACCCTGATCGGTGCCGGCGGCCAGGCGGGGCAGGGTGACGCCGCCAACCTGCTGAAGCCCGATCTGGCCCGTGGCGCGCTGCGCATGGTGGCGGCCACCACCTGGGCGGAATACAAGCGCTATATCGAGCGCGACGCCGCCCTGGTCCGGCGCTTCCAGCCGGTGAAGGTGGACGAGCCGGACGAGGCGACCGCCATCGCCATGATGCGCGGCCTGGTCCCGACGCTGGAGAAGCATCACGGCGTGCGCATCCTGGATGCGGCGGTGCGGGCGGCCGTGCACCTGTCCCACCGCTACATCACCGGGCGCCAGCTTCCCGACAAGTGCGTCAGCGTGCTGGACACGGCCGCTGCCATGGTGGCCATGAGCCAGGCCGGCCGGCCCGAGGCGCTGGACGCCGTGGCCCGGGAGACGGAAGGGCTGGAGGTGGAAAAGGCGTCCCTGCTGCGGGAGGTGGCGCTGGGTGCCGACCATGGCGACGCCATCGCCGCCCTGGACGAACGGCTGGCCGACGCCCAGGTGCGCCAGGCCGACCTGCACCGGCGCTGGACGGAGGAACGCCGCCTGATCGACGAAATCGTCGGCGTCCGGGGCTCGCTGGAAACGGCGCAGGGCGATACCGACGTGGCCGCCCTGCGCGGACGCCACGCCCGTCTGCACCAGGACCTGACGGACTATCAGGGTGAGGAGCCCTTGATGCACCACGACGTCACCGCGCAGGCGGTGGCCGAGGTGGTGGCGCGGTGGACCGGCATTCCCGTGGGCCGCATGCTGTCCAGCGAGATCGAGACGGTGCTGGGCCTGGAAGGGCGCCTGGGCCAGCGGGTGGTGGGCCAGGACGACGCCCTGCACCTGATCGCCGACGTGCTGCACACCGCCCGGGCCGGCATCGCCGACCCGCGCAAGCCGCCGGCCATCTTCCTTCTGGCCGGCCCCAGCGGCGTGGGCAAGACCGAGACCGCCCTGGCGCTGGCCGACATGATGTATGGCGGGGAACAGAGCCTGACCGTCATCAACATGTCGGAGTTCAAGGAGGAGCATAAGGTCTCCCTCCTCATGGGGTCACCGCCCGGCTATGTCGGCTATGGCGAGGGCGGCATCCTGACCGAGGCGGTGCGCCGCCGGCCCTACGGCGTGCTGCTGCTGGATGAGATGGAGAAGGCGCACCCCGGCGTGCAGGACATCTTCTACCAGGTGTTCGACAAGGGCGTGCTGCGCGACGGCGAAGGTCGCGACATCGACTTCCGCAACACCACCATCCTGATGGCGTCCAACGCCGGGTCCGACCTGCTGACGGCCCTGGCCGCCGACCGCGAGACCCTGCCGGATCTGGCCGGCCTGACGGCCGCGCTGCATCCGGAACTGCTGAAGCACTACAAGGCGGCCTTCCTGGGCCGGGTCACGGTGGTGCCCTACCTGCCGCTGACAGCGGAACGCCTGCGCGACATTGTCGGCCTGCAGCTGGGCCGCCTGCGCCAGCGGGTGGAGCAAACCTATGGCGCCGTCCTGTCCGTGTCGCCTGCGGTGATCGAACGGCTGGTGGCCCGGTGCGGCGAAAGCGACGTCGGGGCCCGCGCTATCGACCATGTGCTGTCGCGCAGCCTGATGCCGGCGCTGTCCAAGCGCCTTCTGGAAACCCTGGCCGCCCGGCGCACCGTCGCCGCCGCGACCGTGGATTGGGATGACGAGGCCGGGGATTTCCGGATCGACATCCAAACGGTGCCACTGGCCGAAAGGCCGATGGTGGAGTCCGCGGCGGAATAAGCCGCCAAGGCACCGCCCGGACCCAAGCCGCTTGGGGTCACCCGGCGCACCGTACCTACCGCACCGGCCGCTGGCCGCCCGCCAGTCCGGTGCATCGACGCAAACCCGCGTTCAACCAAAGTCCATGAAGTGAGGAGAACTACGAATGCCCATTTACCTGCAGATCGACGGCATCTCCGGCGACGCCACCCAGCAGAACCATCAGCAGTGGACCGACATCAAGACCCTGCAGTGGGGCGTGACCCGGTCCATGAACACCCTGGCCGGCGCCACCGCCAACCGCGAAGGTTCTGAGCCGTCGGTGCGTGAAGTCGTGCTGACCAAGACCAGCGACAGCTCCTCCGTGAAGCTGTTCTCCCAGGCCTGCAGCGGCCGTTCGGGCGTGACCGCCAAGATCCACATCGTCACCAGCGGCAACCCCGGCGACACCTACATCGAGTTCACCCTGACCAACACCCTGATCTCGTCCTACAACATCTCTGCCTCCAGCGACCGTCCGGAAGAGCAGATCGTGCTGAACTTCACCAAGGTGGAGATGAAGTACACCCCGTACGACAGCCAGCACAACCCGCAGTCCCCGATCATCGCCTCCTACGACCTGGCCACCACCAAGTCGGCTTGATCGATCTCTTGAGCGACCACGCGGGCGGGCAGCCGCCCGCGTGGTTCCAAGCTCCTGATAAGCGCCTGGGATCGCTCGCGCTCGTAACACGGATGGTGAAGCCGCCGTTTCGGCGGTCGCCCAGAGTCGTGGACGGAGAATGAGATGATGTCTGCCCTGGGTGTTCATCGTCGGGGGCGGGATCGAGGGCAAGCGACGCTAAGCACCTGGCATTTTTACTTTCTCGATATCTTGTTTGTAGTCTGCATCTGGTTGATCTGGACGTCCTATCCGGATCTTTTGGTATTTGACGGTGGCGCCGACCACGTCCTCTTTAGCAGATATGTGTTTTGTTTCTTTGCTGGGCCGTTTTTGTATGGCATCCGAATTGCGATGTATGTCGCGATCTTTAGAAAATATAAGAAGCCGATGACTATGGAAATTGGGATCATCCAGATTTCCATCGGCGCTTTTATAACGATCATGGTTCTTGGGATATTTGCCGGAGATCTATGGGCTTCGGCTCACGGATATAAGAAGTGCTTCAAGGTGGCCGATCGTTCCAACGATTACTTATATGTATTGCAAGGAACAGAATGCCAGGAGCCTGGCCTCGGCGAATACCTGCACCCGGAAGACAGTAGGCGGCAGTAGAAGCCGCTTTCGGCGGAAATAGGAGAGTGGGAGAAACGCTATGGCAGTCGTCCTGAACAGTGATTGGGGACCGTTCCGCAATGAGACCGAGGCCACGACCTGCCTGTGCGCCTATGTCGACAAGGTGTGCGGTCCCGGGGTCGGCATTTCCTGGGCCACCAACGGCTATGTCTACCCCCTGCGCGGCCCTACGCGCGATGCCGGCGGCTTTGGTGACATCTTCGTTTTCCAGTGGAGCCACATTCCCGCTCCGCCGCCCAAGCATCAGCCGCCGCCCGACTTCTGGCATCGGGTGAAGGCCTTCATAGAGAGCTGCATGGAAGCGCAGGGCAAGGCCGCCATCGCGCAGAGCGAGGCCGACCTGGCCATGAGCCAGGCCGTGGGACGCGTCTTCAACCGCATGTTTACCTCGCACGGCGATGACGCCCTGGGCGTGGCGCTGGACGTGCTGTGCGTCGCGGCCTCCATCGCGCTCATCCCCACCGGGCTGGGCGTGCTGGGCGTGGCCGGCCTAGTGGGCGGCGCCTTCCTGCTGGTGGCCGACGGTACCGCCTACGGCATGGAGCTGGCCGGCAACGATGAAGGGGCCGAGGCCTTCAAGCAGCACACCGAGAAATACCGCATCATCGCGACGGTCATGACCCTGCCTGACATCGTCGTCGGTGGTCCCAAGGCCATCAAGGAACTGGCGGAGGCGCGGGAACTGTTGCAGGCGGACTTGACGACGGCCCGTTCGGCGGAGACCCTGGCCGCGCGCACCGCCAATGCCTCCCGTGCGGAGCGGTATGCGCAGATTGCGGAGCGTGCTCATTTGCGGTCCCAACTTCGTGCCAAGCAGATCCACGCCGGTATGACGCTGGAGGTTGCCCCCCGCGCCGCTGGCGTCGGCTCCGGCTTCCTTATGATCCGGGAAGAGATCTTGGGTGATGAATCGGCCCTGCATGAAATCGCCCGCCGCCTTCAGGTTCACAGCGTCGCGGTGCACAAATGATGACAGACACCCACTCCGCCCCCGCCTGGCGGCGCCCCTCTCCCGGATATCTCTTCCACCTGGCGCTCGCGGTGGTGGGCATCACTTTCCTGGCCATCGGCCTGGACGGTTCGCTCAAGCTGCGGGCGCAGCTTGATCCGGTGGAAGCGCTGGATGGGGCGGGGCTGGTGGGTTTCCTGTTCAGCTGGGCGCTGGTCTTCGGCTTTCGCCTGATCTTCTGGGGCCGCGTGCCCAGCCAGACCCAGGGCCTGGTTCGCCTGTTGCTCAGCGCCATCTTCGCCGTCGAGGTCGTGGCTACAATCGTGGCCTTGGGCCTGCTGTTCACCCAGCCCGGCGGCGTTGGCGGCAGCGTCCTGGTGACCGTCTTCACCCTAGCGGCCGCCCTCTGCCAGATTTCCACCATCATCTGGCTGCTGCGCTACCGCAAGGAGTGAGGAGGGCGGGATGGGCGTGTCGACGATATCCAGCGCCGCGTCACGTCCCACATGGCGCCGGCCCTCCACCGGTTACTATCTCACGTTGGGCTTGGCGCTGCCAGGCATCGTCTTCGCGGCCACCAGCATTGCCGCGTCCCTACAGATCCGGGCGCATGCCGATCCTTTCGACATTCTCAATCCCGTAGGTCTGCCCGCGCTACTGTTCGTCTGGTTCCTGCTGTACGCCTTCCGCCTGATCTTCTGGGAGAAGGTGCCCCCACAAATGCAGAACCTGGTGCGTACGCTCTTGACGCTGGTGTTATGCGTCGAGGTCTTGGCGGGTCTGGCGGCCTTCATCTTGGTATGGAACCTGCCGACAGAGGACTTGGTGCGCGGGCAATCAGATCTCATCGTCGTGGGCTGGTTCACCACTCTTGCCGTTCTCAGCCAGATCGGCACGGTTACCTGGCTGCTGCGCTACCGCAAGGAATAGCGCGTCACAGCGGGTCATTCTCGCGGATCAGGGACAGTACAGGGTCACGCGCTCCGCGCCATCTTCGTTGCGGATGCGGGCGTCGCTGAAACAGTGGCGCACCAGGGAGAAGCTGCGGCCAGACAGGGCCACGGCGTGGGCATGCGGCCCGCCCCGTCTTACCCTTTTGGGTAGGTGGGCCCGAGTAGCGTCCGATCACCAATGGGTTTCGCTTATGTAAAAGGGAATGGGCACTTCCGCCGTCCCGCGACCCGCGCAGCGGTCTTTTCGGAACGTGCGCGGGAGCGGAAGCCCATCGGCTGGGTGCTTGCGTGGCGCTGGAAACCAAGGCGTGGCGCCACTTTGAGAACAGGCCTGCAGGCCACGCATGGCAAGAGGACGCCCCCTCTCGCCCCACATCCTCCCTTATGTCTATGCAAGGCCTCCCTTGCTGAACCGCATTGCGCTAAGCGTGTGCGATGGCGTCTTGAATAAATTATTCCTCATATTGTTAAAGAACTTATTGGAGAATGCTGCCATAAACTGCTGCACATATATCGGAAAACTGTGCATCTCATGAAAATATCACCAGAGCGTTCATGTTTTACGTCATCAATCTGATGACAGTAACGACGCTATATTTTCCCACATTTGGCGTTTATGTCCCGTAAACAAAGCCCGAAAATATGCCTGATGATTATGAATCTACTATCTTGATGCAAATCTCCAACGAAGGGGTTACTCGGATATTCAGATGTGCTGGGACCGCTGTCCCCTGCGCGCGTCCCGGCGCGTGGGGGTGGCAACCGGCGTAATGCCGGTTTCTGATTTGGGGGAGTGGGCTTATGGGCAAGATGCTGCCGGACGTGCGCAAGGACCTGGATACGCAGGGCCAGGACACGCGGACGTGGCCGTTGCGCGCACGGCCATCGCGCACACTGCTGCTGGCTGGCACCTCCCTCCTGGCCATGGGCACGGCCCTGACGGCCCCCCGGGCAACGGCGGCGGATACCACCATCACCGGCGGCAGCACGTCGTTCGTGGCGACGCAGTCATCGGGCAACCTGACCCTCACCAACAGCGGCACCCTCAGCGGCGCCACCGCCCTCAAGTACACCGACGGCACCAGCTTCCTGATCAACCAGGGCCTGATCCAGGGCAGCATCCGCGGGGCGTATCTGGCCGGCACCCAGGCCGCCGGCTACGTCACGCTGACCACGCTGATGAACACCGGCAGCATCGTCTCCGCCGGCAACGCCATCGAAATCGGCCTGGGCAACACCCTGGTCTCGCTGGTCAACAGCGGCATGATCCAAGGCAACCTGCTGCTGGGCGGCGACAGCGCCGTTACCATCTTCGGCGGCACCGGCGGCGCGGTCGGCACCTTCACCGGCGTGTCCGGCAACCAGGGTACCATCACCAGCAATCTCGCCAACCTGACCCTGGGTGGCGGCGGCTTGCTGCTGAACGACAATATCAATGTCACCGGCCAGACCCTGGTGAACAGCGGTGCCGGCATCATTCTGGCCAGCATCGTCAGCGTCACCGGCGACTACGCCCAGACGGGCGGCAGCCTGGCCCTTAACAGCGGCGAACTGGTGGTCAGCGGCGGCGCCACCGTCACCGGCGCCACCGTCACGGCCTCGCTGGCCAGCCTGGCGGCGGGCGGCAATTACGTGGTGGGCGACACCGTGGGCACGCTGATCGCCGCCGACAGCGGCAGCTACAGCGGCATCACCGGCGCCCTGACCAGCGGCCTCACCCTGGCGCTGGTGACGGGGACGGACACGTCCAACCTGCTGGCCCTGGCGGACAGCGACTATATCGGCGGCACGCTGGCCGGCGTGACCAACACCGGCAGCATCAGCAGCCTGTACGTGGCCGCGACGGGCAGCCTGGGCGGCTTCCGTAACGAGACCACCGGCACCATTTCCAGCCTCGACCTGCACGGCGCCATCGGCACCCTGGACAACGCCGGCCTGATCCAGGTCAGCGGCTCCAGCGGCTTCAACGCCAACGGCACCATCGGCACGCTGAACAACAGCGGCACCATCACCGGCAACATCCTCAGCCTGTTCGTCCAGGGCAGCATCGGCCTGCTGCAGAACCTGGCCGGCGCCACCATCGGCGGCAACAGCGTCGAAGCCATCCTGATCGTCACCCCCACTCTGCACGGCACGGCCGGCACCGTGGGCACGCTGAGCAACAGCGGCCTGATCAGCGGCAGTGCCGTGGGGGTCGAGGTCGACGGCACCGTCGGCCTGCTGCGGAACCAGGCCGGCGCCACCATCGCGGGCAACAGCCATGCCATCAATGTCTACGGCGGCATCACCACCCTGACCAATGCCGGTGTCATCCAGGGCATCGGCAGCGCCATCAACGTCGCCCCCGCCGCCTTCGTCTACGGCACCGTCGGCCTGCTGGAAAACCAGGCCAGCGGCAGCATCGTTTCCTCCAATGCCGCCGGCGTGGACAACAGCCTTCTCCTCCACACCCTGGTGAACAGCGGCTATATCTCCGGCGGCACCCGGGGCGTCCTCAACACCGGTGCCATTGATGTCCTGGAAAACCGGGACGGCGGCACCATCACCGTGTCGAACTACAGCGGCCTGACGGCCCTGCGCAACGACGGCAGCATCGGCACGCTGACCAACGCCGGCCTGCTGGCATCCGACCTCTCCCTGGCCACCCCCGTCGGTGCGGGCATCAGCGTCACCGGCACCGTCGGCCAGCTGATCAACAGCGGCACCATCCTGGGTCACTCCGGCGTGGTCGTCAGCGGCACTGTCGACACGCTGGACAACCAGTCCATCGGCACCATCCAGGGCCAGGGCGGTATCGTCATCGGTGTCCAAAGCGGCGGCACCATCGGCACCTTCATCAACAGCGGCACCCTAACCGGCCGCTATCTCGTCGCCGCCATCGGCAGCAGCGGCGCGCTGGCCGCCATCGGCGGCATTGCCAACAGCGGCACCATGGTGGTGGGCGCCTCATACCCGACAGGCACCGCCATCCAATTGAGCTATGCCACCATTGGGCAGATCAGCAACAGCGGCACGGTGGTCGCGGCCAACAGCAGCGTCAATAGCTACATCGTCAGTGCCGACAACAGCACGATCGGCAGCATCGCCAACAGCGGCCTGGTGTCGATCCGGAATGGCACCTTCGTCGTCAACACCAATGGCAGCATCGGCACTATCAGCAACAGCGGCGTGATCAACGGCGGCAGTGGCGGCGCGCTATCCAACGGCGGGTACGGCGGGCAGTTTGGCAGGGTTGGAATCTTCGCCAACAGCGGCACCATCACTACCGCCAACGCCGCCATCAGGAACTGGTCCTCCGGCGTCCTCGGCACCCTGGTGAACAGCGGTACCATCAGTGCCCGCACTGCCCTCTACACCTCCGGTGACTTCGGTACCTTGGTGAACAGCGGCCTGATCGAAGGCGGCATCACCAGCGAAAACGGCACTGACCTGACCATCCAGGGCGGCGCCGGCGGCACGGTGGGCACCTTCACCGGCCAGGACGGGGTGGCCAAGGGGCTGATCGTCAACCAGATGGGCGACCTGACCTTCAGCGCCGGCGCGTTGCTGCTGAACGACGATATCAATGCCACCGGCCATACGGTCACCAACGCCGGTGCCAGCCTGCAGGTCGCCACCCTGCTCACCATCACCGGCGTCTATGACCAGGCGGCGGGCACCCTGGTGCTGGGCGCGGCCGGCGGCCTGTCGGTCACGGGTGCGGCCATGGTGGGCGGCCTGGTGCAGGCCGACCTCGCCGGCATGGCCACCGCCAACTTCCTTGTGGGCGATACCGTTGCCACGCTGGTGCATGCGGATGGCGGTCTGGTGTGGAGCGGCAGCCTGGGCCGCAGCGCGCTGGGCGGCCACCTGGCCGTCGGCGATGGCACCACCGGCACCGATTTGATGGCTCTGGCCGCCAGCGATTATATCGGCGGCACCTACGGCACCCTCAGCATTGGTGGCGGCACGCTGCTGTCGGCCCCCACCGCGCTCTACATTGCCGGCACGGGCACCCTGGGCGCACTGGCCAACAGCGGCACCATCGCCGGCGACATCACCAACGACAGCGCCCGCGACCTGACGATCCTGGGCGGCGCCGGTCTAACCATCGGCACCCTGACGGGCAGCAGCCTGACCAACCAGGGCACCATCGCCAGCACGCTGGCCAACGTGGTGCTGGGCGGTGGCAACCTGGCATTGAACGACGCCGTCCATGTCGGCACCGGCACCCTGGTCAACAATGGCGCCAATCTGACGCTGTCCACCCTGGTTAATGTCAGCGGCAATTACAACCAGACCACCGGCGGCCTGGAACTGGGCGGCAGCGGCACGCTGGCGGTCAGCGGGGCTGCCAGCATCACCGGCGGCAGCCTGGTGTCGGGGCGTCCGCTGTCCGCCACCGGCAACTACCTGGCCGGCACCATCCTGGACACCCTGGTGACGGGTGGCGCGGGGTCCAGCTATGACGGGGTGACGGTTACCAACAACAGTGCTGTGGTGGGGGGCATCGGCGGCATCGTCTCCGGCGACGCCCTGTTGCTGGGCGCCACCGGCAACTATATCGGCGGCACCTATGGCAGTCTGGCCAACACCGGCACCCTGTCCGGCGCCTTTGGCTTGGTCGTGGGCAACCTCGGCACCCTGGACACCTTCAGCAATAGCGGCCTGATCTCCGTCACGGGCATGACCGGTATCGGCATCTACGATCGCGGCGGCTCTCTCGGCCAGCTCGACAACAGCGGCACCATCATCGCCCATAGGGGCGTCCAGCTCGACACTGGCGCGACCGTGGGCACGATCGCCAACAGCGGCAGCATCGGCGCCTCTGCCTCCGCCATCGAGCTGTATAACGCCCGGGCCGGGCTGATCACCAACACCGGCACCATCGCCGGCACCGCTACGTTCGGCGACGGCATCATCCTGCTGCAAGGCGCCAGTGCCGAAACCGTCGACAACGCCGGAGTGATCAGCGAGACCGGCTACGGCGGCAACGGTATCGTCAACTATGCGTCCAGCACCATCGGCACCGTGCTCAACAGCGGCACCATCATCGCCGCCGGCCTCGGCATCGGGAACTTCAGCAGCAGCGCCAGCATCGGCACCCTGGTCAACAGCGGCCTGATCAGCGGCGGCACGGGCGCCATCCTGAACGGCGACACCGCCACCATCGGCACGCTGATCAACACCGGCACCCTGCGCGCCGCCAACGGCAGCGGCTACGCGCTGGCCAACCACAACGGTGCCGTCATCGGCACGCTGATCAACGCCGGTGTCATCGCGGGCGCAGTGACGGGTGCCCTCTACAGCTCCGACACCATCGGCACCGATTTCACCATCCAGGGTGGCGACACCGGCACGGTGGGTACCTTCACCGCCTGGGACATGTCTGCCAAGGGCATGATCTACAACACGCTGGGCAACGTCACCTTCACCTCGGGCGCCCTGCTGCTGCACGACGACATCTACGTCCCCGGCTATTCCGTCACCAATGTCGCCGCCGCCCTGGCCCTGGACACGGTGGTCACCATCACCGGCGCCTACAGCCAGTTGGGCGGCACCCTGTCCATGGGCACCGCCGGCGGGCTGTCGGTCACCGGCAGCGCCGGGCTGGCGGGCCTGTACCAAGTCACGCTCAGCGGCAATGCCGGCGCCAACTATGTGGTGGGTGACGCCGTCGGGACCGTGGTGCAGGCCGATGGCGGCGTATCCTACAGCGGCAGCCTGACGGGCACGGCGCTGGACGGCCACGTGGTCCTGGTCAACGGCACCACCAGCAACCAGCTGCTGGCCCTGGCGATCAACGACTATATCGGTGGCAGCTACGGCACGATCAGCGTCACCGGCCTGCTGACGGCACCCACCGCCCTGTACATCGCGGGCACGGGCAGCCTGGGCGCCCTGGCCAACAGCGGCACCATCGCCGGCGACATCGTCAATCTCGGCACGGCCGACCTCACCATCAGCGGCGGCACGGGCGGCGTGGTCGGCACCTTGAGGGGCGCCAGCCTGACCAGCCAGGGCACCATCACCAGCACTCTCGCCAACGTCGTCCTGGCCGGCGGCAGCCTGCTGTTGAACGACGCCGTGAACGTCGGCACGGGCACGCTGGCCAATGCCGGGGCCACCGTATCCCTCTCCACCATCGTCAGCGTCACCGGCAACTACAGCCAGGCGACCGGCACCCTGGCCCTGGCCACGGGGGCGGAACTGGTGGTCAGCGGCGCCGCCAGCATCAGCGGCGGCACCGTTTCCGTCGCCCGCCAATCCACTCTGGGCAATTACCTGGTCGGCAGCACCTACGCCACCCTGGTGGCCGGCGGGGCCGGGTCCAGCTACACCAACGTCGCTGTCACCACCGGCAGCCACGCCCTGGGCCTGGCCGGCACCGTGTCCAACAACGGCCTGCTGCTGGGCGCCACCGGCAACTATATCGGCGGCAGCCTGGGCAGCCTGGCCAACAACGGCACGTTGGCGGGCCATGTCGGCCTCAGCATCGTGCAGAATGGCCAACTCGGCACCTTCACCAATAACGGTCTGATCAGCATCGGCGGCGGCAGGGCCGTCGAAAACCGGGGCAGCATCGGCCTGCTGGAAAACACCAGCATCGGCACCATCACCGGCACGATGGGCCTCTACAGCGGCAACAACAGCACCCTCAGCACCCTGGCCAACGCCGGCCTGATCAGCGGCACCTACGCCGTCAGCCTGGAATACGCCCAGGTCACGCTGCTGGCCAACAGCGGCACGCTGGAGGCCCTGGCCGGCGCCGGCGTGCCGGTCGCGCTGAACCTGTCGAACAGCACCATCAACACCCTGGTGAACAGCGGCCTGGTCAGCACCGACGGGTATGGCTATGGCGTCAACCTCAACTTCGCCACCATCAATACGCTGGTCAACCAGGGCACCATCGCCGCGGCCATCGGCATCAGGATGGCCTACGCCAGCCTCACCGCGCTGGGGAACAGCGGCACCATCAGCGGCACTACCGCCATCCAGAACAGCTACGGCGGCGGCATCGGGACCCTGGTCAACAGCGGCACCATCATGGGCGTCAGGGCCTACTTGGGTTTTGCGAACGCCAGCCTGGGCACCCTGGTGAACAGCGGCCTGATCCGGGGCGGCATCTACAACGGCAGCACCGACTATAACGACACCGTCGCCGGCGACCTGACCATCCAGGGCGGCACCGGCGGTACGGTGGGCACCTTCACCGGCCAGGATGGTGTCTCCACGGGCCTGATCTTCAACAGCCTGAGCAACCTGGTGTTCGCCAGCGGCGCCCTGCTGCTGAACGACGACGTCCGGGCCAACGCCCATACCGTGTCCAACACCGGTGCGGCCCTCACCCTGGTCAACACCATCAACCTGACGGGTGCCTACAGCCAGTCCGCCGGCACCCTGGTGCTGGATGGGGCGGCGCAACTGAACGTCATCGGCGTGGCCAGCATCGCCGGCCAGGTGGCGGCCTCGGTCGCCGGCGACAGCGCCGCCAATTACCTGGTGAGCGACACGGTGGGCACCCTGGTGCAGGCCACGGGTGGCCTGACCTACGCCGGCACCTTCGTCAATCACGGCGCGCTGGATGGCCATGCGCAGCTGACTGTGGGTACCAGCGGCAGCGAACTGCTCGCGCTCGCCACCACCGACTATATCGGCGGCAGCTACGGCACGATCAGCGTCACCGGCCTGCTGACCGGACCTACCGCCTTGTACATCGCCGGCACGGGCAGCCTGGGCGCCCTGGTCAACACCGGCACCATCGCCGGTGACATCGTCAACGCCAGCGCCAACACCCTCAGCATCACGGGCGGCACCAGCGGCACGGTGGGCACCCTGACGGGCGGCAGCCTGACCAACCAGGGCACCATCACCAGCACGCTGGCCAACGTCGTGCTGGCCGGCGGCAGCCTGCTGCTGAACGACGCCGTCAATGTCGGTACGGGCACGCTGGCCAACGCCGGGGCCGCCGTGTCCCTCTCCACCATCGTCAGCGTCACCGGCAACTACAGCCAGGCGACCGGCACGCTCGCCCTGGGTACGGGGGCGGAACTGGTGGTCAGCGGGGCCGCCAGCATCGGCGGCGGCACCGTCGCCGCCGCCGCCCTTTCTGACACCGGCAACTATCTGGCCGGCAGCATCTACGGCACCCTGGTGGCCGGCGGTGCGGGGTCCGACTACACCGGCGCCACGGTGACCGGCAGCGCCATCCCGGGCATGGGCAGCACCGTGACCGGCAACAACCTGGCGCTGTTCGCCACCGGCAACTACATCGGCGCCAGTTATGGCAGCCTGTCCAACAGCGGCACGCTGGCGGGGGCCGTGGCCCTGCAGGTCGGGGGCACCGGCAGCCTAGGGACCTTCAGCAACAGCGGCCTGGTCACGGGCGCCTACCGCCCCATCCTGAACTACAACACCCTGGGCCTGCTGGAAAACCAGGCCGGCGGCACCATCACCGTCACCGCTGCCGGCACCCTGCATCAGGACACCGCGGCCATCTACAACGGCCAGTTCAGCTCTATCGGCACCATCACCAACGCCGGCCTGATCGCCGTCGCCAACGATCCCGGTGATTTCAGCGTCTATCAAATCTACGCCATCTCCAACAATAGCGGGACCATCGGCCAGATCACCAACTCCGGCACCATCACCGGTTTCAACGCCATCTTCAGCAGCGGCACCGGGAACGTCATCGGCACCATTGACAACCAGGGGGTGATCAGTGGCCGGGCCAATATCAATCTTGCATTCTCTCGGGTCGGCTTGGTGACCAACAGCGGCACCTTGAGCGGCTATGGCACCACCTCAGCCGGTCTCGTGCAGATCTCCTACGCCACCGTCGGTACCATCGCCAACAGCGGCCTGATGGCGGCGGACCATAACGGCAACGCCATCTCCAACACCTACGGCACCATCGGCACGGTGCTGAACCAGGGCACCATTCGCATCAGCGGCAGCGGCACGGCCATCAACAACTACGGCATACCGGGGACGATCGGCACCATCGTCAACTCCGGGACCATCCTGGCCGACAACGTGGCGATCCAGGAGGCCTACGGCGCCGCCCTGGGCACCGTGATCAACACCGGCACCATCGCCGCCGGCGTCGTCATCCGCTCCTACGGCAATTCCGGCCTGGGTACCGTGGCCAACAGCGGCCTGATCCGGGGCAACCTCATGAATGGCGACGCCACGGGGGCGTGGACGGGCCAGGTGGATACCGCCGTCGGCGACCTGACCCTGCTGGGCGGCACCGGCACCCTCGTGGGCACCTTCACCGGCCTGACCGGCAAGGGCCTGATCGACAACAGGGTAAGCAACCTGTCCATCGCCGGCGGCAACCTGCTGCTGAACGACGACATCCTGGCCACTGGCCACAGCGTCATCAACAGCGGCGCCGCCATCACCCTGGGCGGCGCCATCACCGTCACCGGCACCTATGCGCAGAGCGCCGGCACGCTGGTGGTGAGCAGCGCCAACACCCTGCAGGCCGACAGCGCGACGGTGACGGGCGGCCAGATCGGCCTGGACGCCTCCGGCAACTACATCGTCGGCCAGGCGCGGACCGTGATCGGCGGCGCCACCGGCGCCTACGGCGGCGCCACCCTGAACGGGACCATCGGCACTGGCTCCGCCATCGTCCTGGGCACCCTGGTCCAGAGCGGCGGCGCGCTGCTGGCGCAGTTCAGCAGCGACTACATTGGCGGTAGCCTGGTGACCCTGACCAACAGCGGCACCATCACCAGCGCCTTCCCCGGCATCGTCGTCGCCAGCACCGGCAGCGTCGGCACCATGACCAACGACGGCGCGGTCATCGGGACACAGCAGGCCGTGGCCCTCGGTGGTGTCATCGATACCCTGGTCAACAACGGGACCATCAGCGCCATCTCCGCCATCGGGTTGACGGGCACCGTGGGCAGTGTGCTCAACACCGGCGTCGTCCGGGGGGCTATCGCCTTGTTTGGCGACAGCACCACGCGCTTCGCAAACGCCGGCACCATCACCGGCGCCTACAATTCCTTCGCCGGCATTTCCTATGCCGGCCTGATGGCGGCCTCCAGCATTGGCACGCTGGTCAACAGCGGCACCATCAACGCCCAGTATGCCCTGCTCATGGTGGGTAGCCAGGGCGGCGCCAGCAGCATCGGCACGCTGATCAACAGCGGCGTCATCGCCGGCACCATCGTCAACGGCAACAGCGGCGTCCTGGGTTTCCTGCCCAACGACACCGTCGCCAGTGACCTGACCATCCAGGGCGGCGGCAACGGGACGGTCGGCACCTTCACTGGCCAGACCGGCAACGGCCTGATCCAGAACAAGCTGAGCAACCTGGTGTTCAGCGGCGGCAGCCTGCTGCTGAACGATGACGTTGACGTCACCGGCCACACCGCGCTCAACAGCGGCGCCAGCCTGACCCTGGTCGACACCATCGATGTCACCGGCACCTACGTCCAGGGTAGCGCCGGCACACTGGTGGTAGGCAAGGGTGGCCAGCTGGCCATCGACGGCCAGGCCACCATCGCCGGCCAGTTGCGCGCGGGCGTGGCCACCGACAATTTCCTGCCGGGCCAGCAGGCCACCCTGGTAACCGGCGGCTTGGGGTCTGACTACAGCGCCGCGACCATCGCCAGCAACCTGGCGCATCTGGCGCTGACCAACAGCGTCACGAACAACGCCGTGGTGGTGACGGCGCAAAACTACTACATCGGCGGCAGCCTGGGCGCCGACATCACCAACACCGGCACTGTCAGCGCCGCCACCGCCGTCTACATCGCCGGTGGCGCCACGGCCGTGGGCACGCTGGTCAACAGCGGCGTGATCACCGGCGACATCATCGACGACCGCGCCGGCGCCAGCCTGCTGCTGGCCGGCGGCACCGGTGTGGGCACCTTCACCGGCGGCACCATCACCCACACCCTGGGCGACATCCACGTCACCCAGGGTACCATCCGGCTGAACGATTCGGTCAACGCCGGCACCGGCGCGCTGTCCATCGACAGCCCGGCCTTCGTGACGCTGGGCGGCACCGTGGCCGTGACCGGCACCCTGCGCATGGCCGGCGGCCTGCTGATCGGCACCACCACCGGCCTGCTGACGGCCGACAGCGCCACCGTCACCGGCCGGGTGCTGACCGACGCCCTGGGCAACTACAGGGCGGGCGACACGCCCACCCTGGTCCAGGCCACCACCGCCGACTATGGCGCCGCCACCCTGGCCAGCCTCTTCGGCCTCAGCGGCAGCGTGGCGCAGGACGGCGGCAACCTGGTTGTCCGTTACCTGAATGACTATCTCGGCGGCGGCCTGGCCACCCTGAACAACGCCGGTACCCTCACCAGCGGCGGCTATGGCGTGTACGTGGCCGCCACCGGCAGCATCGGCACGCTCAGCAACAGCGGCGTGCTGGGTGGCGTGACGGCGGGCGTGGTCGGCAATGGCGGCACCATCGCCACGCTGGTCAACACCGGCACCATCAACGCCGCCTACGCCCTGGGCCTGGGCGGCGGCGCCACGCTCGGCACCCTGGTTAACAGCGGCGTGATCGCCGGCACCATCGTCAATGGCGACAACAACCTGATCGGCCTGGGCGTCGACACGGTGGCCGCCAACCTGTCCATCCAGGGCGGCAGCGGCGGCCTGGTCGGCACCTTCACCGGCCGGAACCTGACGGCCAAGGGCAGCATCCTCAGCCGTCTCAGCGACCTGCTCTTCACCAGCGGGAACCTCTGGCTGAACGATGACATCGACGCCACCGGCCACACGGTCGGCAACCTGGGCGCCGACGTCACCCTGACCAGCGCGATTACGGTCACCGGCGCCTACACCCAGGCAGCGGGCGGCACGCTGGTGGTGGGCACGTCCGGCCGGCTGTCCGTGACCGACGCCGCCACTGTGGCCGGCACCGTTGTCGCCGGCCTGGCGACCGAAAACGCCACCCTGGGCCAGGTCTCTACCCTGGTGGCCGGCGGTTCGGGCAGCGACTACAGCGCGGCGCACGTCGCCACCGTCACCGGCATGGGCGTCACTACCAGCATCAGCGGCGGCAGCCTGCTGGGCATCCATACCAACTATTACGTCGGCGGCAGTCTGGGCAGCCTGGCCAACAGCGGCAGCATCAGCGCCGCCACCATCCTGTACATCGCCGGCACCGGCACGCTGGATACGCTGACCAACAGCGGCACCATCGCCGGCAACATCGTCAACCGTAGCGCCCATACCCTGTCCATCAGCGGCGGCGCCGGCGGTGCCTCCGGCACCTTCACCGGTGGCACCATCACCAATACCGCCAGCGACCTGGCCCTGGTGTCCGGCGACCTGGCCTTGGCTGACGCCGTCAACGTGGCCGGCCATACCCTCGTCAACAGCGGCGCCAACGTCACGGTGGCCGGCGCCGTCAGCGTCACGGGTGACTATGGCCAGTCCGCCGGCATCCTGCTGCTGCGGCCGGGCACCGACAGCCTGAACGTCAGCGGCAACGCCAGCCTGACGGGCGGCACGGTGGCCATGGCGGGCTTCAGCGTCACCGGCAACTATTTCGCCGGCACGCTGGGCACCCTGGTCCACGCCGGCGGCACCCTGATGACCGGCGCCGCCATCACCGCCGACGGCGTGGGCAACCTGAACATCGCCAGCAGCGTCACCGGCGGCAACCTGCTGGCCCTCATCGGCAACGACTATATCGGCGGCACGCTGGGCAGCCTGGTCAACACCGACACCATAATCAGCCGTACCGCCCTGTACGTGGCCACCAGCGGCAGCGTCGGCAGCCTAGCCAACAATGGCACGCTGACGGGCCAGTACGCGGGGCTTTTCACCGAGGGCAGCATCGGCACCCTGGTAAACACCGCCACCATCAGCCAGGGCGGCGGCACCTTCAGCAGCGCCATCGGCGCCTCCGTCGGCCTGCGCAACACCGGTGTCATCGGCAGCCTCAGCAACAGCGGCCTGATCAGCGCCGCCAATACCGGCCTGAACAGCCAGGGCAGCATCGCCACCCTGTCCAACAGCGGCACCATCACCGCCACCCACTTCGGCCTGCGCAATCACAGCGCCAGCGGCAATATCGGCGTCATCGACACCCTGACCAACAGCGGCTGGATCAACGGCGGCATCGGCGGTGTGGTGCAGAATGCCGGCGGCGTGGGCTTATTGGACAACAGCGGTTCCATTTCCGGCAACAACTTCGCCGTCGCCGTGAACGGCGGCACCATCGGCACCCTGCTGAACAGCGGCACGCTGTCCAGCAGCAGCGCCGGCGTGGCGCTCACCAACCGGGGCAGCATTGCCATCCTAGCCAACAGCGGCCTGATCGGCGGCAGTGGCAATGCCATCACCATTGACAGCAATTCCGCCCTGGGTCTGCTGGCCAACAGCGGTGTCATCGCTGGCAATATTCAGAACAACGCCACCCGGGACCTGACAATCCAGGGCGGCGACACCCTCACTGGCACCTTCACCGGCCTTAACGGCGGCCGGGGCCAGATCGACAACACCGTCAGCACCGTGGTGTTCTCGGCCGGCAATGTGCTGCTGAATGACGACATCGACGCCACCGGCCACGCCGTGCTGAACACCGGCGCCGCCGTCACCCTGGCGTCAGCTGCCAGGATCACCGGCGACTATGGACAAAGCGGCGGCACCCTGTCGCTGAACACCACCAATACCCTGGGCGCCAGTGGCGCGATCAGCATCAGCGGCGGCTATGTCCAGGTGAACGACCTGGCGGCCACGGTCAACTATATCCACACCACCTTGGGCGTGCTGGCCACCGGCAGCGGCGCGTCCGACTACAGCGGCGCCCGCTACCTCAACACCGTCGATGGCGTGGCGGTGGGCGGTGTGGCGGCCAACGGCACCCTGACGGGCGTGGTGCTGAACGATTATATCGGCACCACCTACGCCACGCTGGCGAACAGCGCTGACATCCAGGCGACGCTGGGGGCGGCACAGCTGTACGTCGCGGTCACGGGCAGCCTGGACGGCTACACCAACACCGGTACCCTGCACGGCGGTGGCACGGACCTGGTGCATGTCGGCGGCACCGTCGGCACCATCAGCAACAGCGGCATCCTCAACGCCTTCAGCAAGGCGATCCACCTGGCCGGCGGCAGCGTCGCCACCCTGTCCAACACCGGTGGCATTTTCGCCAACACTGGCGTGTTGGTGGACGCGGCCGGCACCATCGGCGTGCTGAGCAACGCCGGCACGATCTGGAGTCAGCACACCGCCCTCTACAACCTCGGCGGCATCGGCAGCCTGGCCAACACTGGGTCGATCACCACGCTGGTCAGCGGCGGCACCATCGGCCTGCTGGACAATTCCGGCTCCATCACCGCCATCCAGCTGGGCGTCAGCATCAACGGCACCAGCCCCACGGCATGGATCGGCACCCTGCTGACCAGCGGCCGGCTGGGCGGCGGCGATACCGGCGTGTCCATCGCCACCGGCGGCACCATTGCCCTCCTGTCGGTCGCCGCCGACGGCCTGATCACCGGCAGCCGGTACGGCGTCTACAGCGATCAGTCCATTGGCACCCTGGCCAATGAGGGCACGATCTTCGGCCAGCAAGCGGGCATCAATAACAATGGGATGGGCAGCATCGGCCTGCTGACCAACGACGGCACCATCCAGGCCCAGTCCGGCTATGGCATCAACAACAGCAATACCGGGTCCATCGGCACCCTGATCAACACCGGCCTTATCGGCGCCACCGGGGGCGGCGTCGGCGTCAGCAACACCGGCGGCACCATCGCCAGGCTGGTGAACAGCGGCACCATCCTGGGTGTGGGCTCCAGCGCCGCCGCCATCAGCAACGACGGTGGCACCCTCGGCACGCTGGTGAACAGCGGCCTCATCCGGGCCGAGGCCCCCTTGGGCACCGGCATCTATGGCGGCAGCATCGGCCTGCTGTCCATCGCCGGCGGCGGCCAGGTCATTGGTGCCCAGGGTGTCTACGCCGGGGAGATGAACACCCTGGCCAACAGCGGCACCATCCAGGGCAGCACCATCGGCGTTCGCGCCGACACCCTGGATACGCTGGTGAACGACGGAATCATCCAGGGCGGGACGCTCACCGCCGGCATGACCGCCGGCCAGGGCATCATTTACAACAACGCCGTCGGCCTGCTGCGCAACAGCGGCACCATCAGCGGCGGCTATGCCGGTGTGGCGGCCGCCGGCACGACCGGCACGATCCTCAACAGCGGCAGCATCCTCAGCCGCTTTGGGGCCGTGAACGTCAATGGTCTGGACCTGCTGAACAACAACGGTCTCCTCAGCGGCGGCACCGCCGTCTTCAGCAACAGCGGCGTCGGCAGCCTGGTGAACACTGGCACCGTGGTCGGCGGCACCGTCGCCCTGTCCGGCGCCTTCGGCGTCATCGACAATGCCGGCCTGATCCAGGGCCCCGTCGCGGCCCGGTTCAGCAACCAGGTCATTGGCTTCACCAACAGCGGCATTGTGGCCGGCGACATCGTTGCCACCATCGGCGACCTCAGCATCACCGGCGGCAGCGGCACGCATGTGGGCACCTTCACCGGCTATGCCGCCAACACGCAAGGCACCATCACCGTCACCGGCGGCACCCTGGTGCTGGCGGGCGGCAATGTGGCCCTGAACGACCAGGTGCAGGCCAGCGTCGTCAATGCCGGCGCCAACCTGACCATCGCGTCGGCGGTGACCATCGCTGGCGCTTACACCCAGGCGGGCGGTACCCTCCAGCTCAACACCGCCACCCCGCTGCAGGTGGCCGACCAGGCCACCATCGCCGGCGGCGTGCGGGTGGGCCAGGCCACGGCCAACTTCACCGTCAACCAGACCACCACCCTGGTCAGCGCGGCGGCGGGCTCCGACTACAGCGCCGCCACCGTCGGCGGCCTGGCGGGCATGGACGTCGCCGGCACGGTGGATGGCGCCGGTCGCCTGATCGCCGCCTTCCGGAACGACTATATCGGCGGCAGCCTGCTGACCCTGTCCAACACTGGCAGCATCAGCGCCAACACCGGCGTCTATGTGGCGGGCACGGGCAGCCTGGGCACCCTGGTCAACACCGACCGCCTGTTCGGCACCCTGGCCGCCGTGTCCATCGCCGCCGGCGGCGTGCTGGACGTGCTGGACAACGAACAGACGGTGGACGGCAACGTCATCAACGACGGCAACCATGGGCTGACCATCGTCGGCAACACCAGCCAGGCCAGTTCCTTCCAGAACGGCACCATTCGCAGCCGCGGCGCCGACGTGGTGCTGGCCGCCGGCCGCCTCTCCATGGGCGATGTCGTCGACGTCGGCGCCCTGACGCTGCGCAACACCGGCGCCACCATCCTGTCCAACGCGCCGCTGAACGTGGTGGGCAACTACCGCCAGACGGCGGGTGAGCTGGACGTCATCGCCGGCAGCGGCGCCTTGCGGGCCAGCGGCAATGTCGACCTAGCGGGCCAGGTGCTGGTCTACGCCGGCACCGCCAACATCCTGGCCGGCGACGTCAGCACCATCGCCCAGGCCGGCGGCACGCTGGGTGTCAGCGGCGCCACCGTCCAGGGCTGGAACCTGTCCATCACCAGCGCCGTCAGCGGCAGCAGCCTGCTGGCAACCGCCCATACCGACTATCTGGGCGCCTCCGCCACCAGCGTAGTCAACACGGCGAACATCGACGGCACCTCCGTCGCGGTCTACGTGGCGGCATCCGCCACCATTGGCACCGTCACCAACCAGGGCACGCTGTCCGCCCGGTCCAACACGGCGGTGCAGGTGGGGGGCACCATCGGCACCCTGGCCAACACCGGCCTGATCGCCGGCCAGGACAATGCGCTGTCCATCAGCGGCCGTTTGGATACCCTGGCCAACGCCGGCACCATCGCGGGCGATATCCTCAACGCCACCAGCGGCGCGCTGGTCATCACCGGCGGCAGTACCGGCACGGTGGGTACCGTCACGGGCTATGCCGGCGGGCGGGGTACCATCACCAATGTGCTGAGCGGCCTGACCTTCGCCGCCGGCAACTTGCTGGTGAACGACGATATCGACGCCGCCGGACAGACGGTGACCAACAGCGGCGCCACCCTGACGCTGGGCAGCGGCACCATCACCGGCGCCTTCGCCCAGACGGGCGGCACCCTGTCCATCATGAGCCTGGCGGTCAGCGACGCGGTCAGCCTGACGGGCGGCGTGCTGGTGGCCCAGGGCGTCACCGCCAGCGGCAACTATCTGGCCAGCACCCTGGGCACCCTGGTCACGGCCGGTGCCGCCTCCAGCTACGCCGGCGTCACCCTGGCGTCCGACCTGACCGGCCTGAACGTCGTCGGCCAGACGATGGGCAACGACCTGCTGCTGGTCGCCAACAACGACTACATCGGCGGCACCCTGGCAACGCTGACCAACAGCGGCACCATCACCGCCGCCGCTGCCGTCTATATCGCCGCCACCGGCAGCCTGGGTACCCTGATCAACACCGGCACGCTGTCGGGTGACATCCGCAACCTGTCGGCCAACGCGCTGGCCATCGCCGGCAACACGGCCGGCGGCACGGGTCTGCTGACCGGTGGCACCATCCGCAACACGCAGTCCGACCTGACCTTTACGGAAGGCGCGTTGCGGCTGGAGGACGCCATCGACGTCACCGGCCATACGGTGGTGAACAGTGGGGCCAACCTCACCATCGGCGGCACCGTCGCCGTGGCCGGCAACTTCAGCCAGACCGGCGGCAGCCTGCTGATGGACCTGTACGGCAGCCAGCTGACCGTGTCCGGCAGCGTGGCCATGACCGGCGGCGCCCTGACCATCACTGGCGCCAGCAACCTGGCCAACTACACCGTGGGATCCGCCCTTTCCACCCTGGTTTCCGGTGGTGCGGGCGCCAACTACGCCGGTCTGTCCATCACCACCGACCTGACCGGCTTCGACATCGGCAGCAGCATCGCCGGCAACGCCCTGGTCGCCATGGCGTTCAGCGACTATATCGGCGGCACGCTGGGCACGCTGAACAACACTGGCACCATCAGCGGTGTCGTGACCGGCCTGTACGTCGCCGGTACCGGCAGCCTGGGCACCTTCACCAATACTGGTGCCATCACCACCAGCAGCCGGGCCGTGGCCATCAGCCCCTACGGCACCGCCGGCCGGGTGGACACCCTGGTCAACCAGGGCGGCATCACCGGCCAGACCGCCGTCTTCGTCGGCCAGGGCGGTATCCTTGGCATCCTGGTCAACAGCGGCACGCTGGCCGGAACCGGCTATGCCGCCATCGACAACTTCGCCGGCACCATCGGCCTGATCCAAAACAGCGGCACCATCGCCTCCTCCTACCCCTATTCGGCCCTGGCCAACAACTGGGGGGCCGGGATCGGCACGGTGTCCAACACCGGCATGCTGCAAGGCCTGTACAACGGCGGCACCATCGGCCTGGTCAGCATCGGCACCGCCGGCACCATGCACGGCTGGTTCACGGGGCTGGCCAATGCCGGCACGCTGGCGGCTGTGATCAACGACGGCCAGATCTCCGGTCCCATCGGCGTGCGGGTCGGCGGCAGCAACGGCAACGCCGGCGGGGGTAGCCTCGGCACGCTGACCAACGCTGGAACCATCAGCGGCACCTCGCACGGCGTCGACAACATGGTCAGCGGCGCGCTCAGCCCCACCATCGCCCGGGTGGACAACAGCGGCCTGATCACCAGCGCCAACGGCGCCGCGATCTTCAACGAAGGCTCGGCCAGCGCGCTGGGTACCCTCGGCACCCTGGCCAACAGCGGTACCATCCAGGGTGTCGTCGGCCTCGCCAACGACGGCACCCTGGGTACCCTGCTGAACGGCGGCACCCTGGCCGGCAATGCCGCGGCCCTGACCATTGGCACCCTGGGCACTCTCGGCTATTTCCGGAACGATGGCCTGGTGGCGGGCGATATCGTCAACCTGGCCGCCCGGGACCTGACCATCAACAACGCCGGATCCATCGGCACCTTCACCGGCTACGGCGCCGGCACCCAGGGCACCATTCGCAACACCGGCGGCAACGTCGTGTTCGCGTCCGGCGCCCTGACGCTGAACGACGCCATCGACGTGGGCAGCCACACGGTGGTCAACAGCGGCATCGCCCTGACCCTGGCCGGCACCGTCAGCATCACTGGCAACTATGCCGAGGCCGGCGGCACCGTCACCATGGCCCCGGGCAACCAGCTGGCTGTCAGCGGCGTGGCTAGCATCAGCGGCGCCGTCTTCTCCCTGACCGGCCAGACGGCCACCGGCAACTATCTGGCCGGCACCTTGGGCACGGTCGTAGCCGGGGGCGCGGGTTCCGACTACAGCGGCACCTCGCTCACCGCCGGCTACCAGGGCGTGGCCGCCCTCTCCAACGGCGGCAACCTGGTTGCCGTGGCCACCAGCGACTACATCGGCGGCAGCCTGGCCTCGGCCGGCAACAGCGACACCATCGTCAGTAGCCTGGCCTCCAGCTTCCTGACGGTGGCCAGCACCGGCACCCTGGGCAGCTTCACCAACAGCGGCAGGCTGACGGGCGGCGTCTTCCAGGTGGACGTGGCCGGTGTCATCGGTACCTTCGTCAACGCCGGCAGCCTCAGCGGCAACAGCTTGGCCGTCCATGTCGACACCATCGGCAGCGTCGGCGCCCTGTCCAACAGCGGCATGATCGGCACCGCCGGCAACCAGGTGGGCATCGCCGGCACCCTGGGCCTGCTGTCCAACAGTGGCACCATGGGCGGCGTGTCCGTGGGCGGCACGGGCACGCTGCGCACCGTGGACAACAGCGGGCGCCTCGCCAGCGTGCTGGTCGCCCTGGGCGGCCGCCTGGACAGCCTGGTCAACACCGGCTGGATGGGCAGCCTGGGCGCCAGCGGCCTGGTCACCCTCATCAGCAACGGCGGCACCATCGGCGGCGGCTCGACCGGGATCAACCTCACCCAGGCCAGCATTGGCCACCTGTCCAACACCGGCACCATCAGCGCCGCTGTCGCCGTTGCCGTTGACGGCAGCAGCACCATCGGCACCCTGTCGAATACCGGCTGGATCAGCAGCCTGGGCGACAGCGGCACCATCGGCATCCTGGACAATGCCGGCTCCATCACCGAGCTGGACGTCAGCGGCCGGGTGCTGTCGCTGCTGAACAGTGGGTCCATCGGCGGTAACGCCAACGGCATCTACCTGGCACAAGGCGGCACCATCGCCAGCCTGTCGATCAGCGCCGGCGGCGTGCTGGCCGGCACCCAGCTGGGCCTCCAGAGTGAGGAGCGGATCGGCACCCTGACCAACGACGGCCTGATCCAGGGGGTCAGCGCGGGCATCAACAACCGCCGCACCACCAGCACCATCGACCTGCTGAACAACCGCGGCACCATCTGGGCCACGGGCAGTACCGGTTTCGCCATCAACAACGCCGGGACCATCGGCACCCTGCTGAACAGCGGCCTCATCAGTGGCGGTCTGGCCACGGGCACCGGCATCTACGGCGGCAGCATCGGCCTGCTGTCCATCACCAGCGGTGGCCAGGTCATTGGTGCCCAGGCTGTCTACGCCGGGGTGATGAACACCCTGGCCAACAGCGGCACCATCCAGGGCAGCACCATCGGCGTTCGCGCCGACACCCTGGATACGCTGGTGAACGACGGAATGATCCAGGGCGGCACGCTCACCGCCGGCATGACCGCCGGCCAGGGCGTCGTCTATAACAACGCCATCGGCCTGCTGCGCAACAGCGGCACCATCAGCGGCGGCTATGCCGGTGTGGCGGCCGCCGGCACGACCGGCACGATCCTCAACAGCGGCAGCATCGTCAGCCGCTTTGGGGCGGTGAACGTCAACGGCCTGGACCTGCTGAACAACAGTGGTCTCCTCAGCGGCGGCACCGCCGTCTTCAGCAACAGCGGCGTCGGCAGCCTGGTGAACACCGGCACCGTGGTCGGCGGCACCGTCGCCCTGTCCGGCGCCTTCGGGGTCATCGACAACGCCGGCCTGATCCAGGGCCCGGTCGCGGCCCGGTTCGGCAGCCAGGTCGCGGGCTTCAGCAACAGCGGCATTGTGGCCGGCGACATCGTCGCCACCATCGGCGACCTCAGCATCACCGGCGGCAGCGGCACGCATGTCGGCACCTTCACCGGCTATGCCGCCAACACGCAGGGCACCATCACCGTCACCGGCGGCAACCTGGTGTTCGCGGGTGGTGGGGTGTGGCTGAACGACCAGGTGGCAGGCAGCGTGGTCAACGCCGGGTCCGACCTGATCCTGACCAGCATCGTCAGCATCAGCGGCGCCTACAGCCAGGTCAGCGGCACGCTGGACCTCAGCCGAGGTGCGGGACAGCTGGCGGTGGCCGATGCCGCCAGCATCACCGGCGGCACCATCGTGGCCAGCGTCAGCGCCGGCGCCAATTACCTGGCCGGTACGCTGGGCACCCTCGTGGCCGGCGGGGTTGGTTCCACCTACACCGGCGCCACCATCGTCACCGCCGTCACCGGCCTGGCGTCCAGCGGCCTGACCGCCGGCGGCGACCTGCTGCTGATGGCCGATAACGACTATATCGGCGGCACCCTGGCCACGCTGACCAACAGCGGCGCCGTCACCGCAGCCACCGCGCTCTACATCGCCGCCAGCGGCAATCTGGGCACGCTGGTCAACAGCGGCACCCTGACGGGCAACATCCGCAACCTGACGGCCCATGACCTGGTGGTCGTGGGCGGCCCCGGGGGCGGAAATGGTGGCGGTGTTGTGGGCACGTTGATCGGCGGCACCATCGTCAACAGCCTGTCGGGCGTGTCCTTCATCGCCGGCAACCTGTTGCTGGCCGACGCCATCGATGTCGGCGGCAACACGGTGGTGAACAGCGGCGCCACCCTGACCATCGGCGGCACCGTTGCCATCACCGGCAACTACAGCCAGACCGGCGGCGGCCTGATGCTGTCGCTGGGCGGCAGCCAGCTGGCGGTCGGTGGCAGTGCGGCCCTGACCGGCGGCGTGGTCACCATCACCGGCGCCAGCAGCCTGGCCAACTACACCGTGGGCTCTGCCCTGGCCACCCTGGTGTCCGGTGGCGCGGGATCCCGCTACACCCTGTCCATCACCAACGATCTGACCGGTTTCGACATCGGTAGCACGGTGGTGGGCAACGCCCTGCTGGCCGTGGCCCACAGCGACTATATCGGCGCTTCCCTGGGCAGCCTGGCCAACACCGGCACGGTCAGCGCCGTCACGGCCTTGCGCATCGCCAGCAGCGGCTCACTGGGCAGCTTCGCCAACAGCGGCGTGCTGCTGGGCGGCGTCGACGCCGCGTCCAACCTCGGCACCCTGGGCACGCTGTACAACGCCGGCCTGATAACCGGCACCACCGCCGGCGTGGCCAACAGCGGCATGCTGGGCCTCCTGCTCAACGCCGTCGCGGGCACCGTGGCGGGTGGCATCGCCAACCAGGGCGTCTTGGGCCAACTGGCCAACGCCGGCCTCATCACCGGTGCCACGGCCATCGCCAACAGCGGGGCCGGCACCATCGCCACCGTCGCCAATACCGGCCTGATCCAGGGTGGCCAGGTGGGGCTGCTGAACGCCGCCACCATCGGCCTGCTGGACAACAGCGGCACGCTGTCCGGCATCACCGCCCTGCGCAACGCGGCTGGCGGCAGCGTCGGCGGTATCGTCAATAGCGGCCTGATCCAGGGCGACATCGTCAACCTGGCGGCCGGCGGTCTGACCATCAGCGGCGGCAGCGGCACCCAGGTGGGCACCCTGGCCGGCGGCACCATCACCAGCACCGGCGCCGACGTGGCCTTCAACGCCGGAACGCTTTTGCTGGCCGACGCCGTCAACGTCACCGGCCATACCCTGGTCAACAGCGGCGCCACCCTGGTGCTCACCAGCGTCGTCTCCGTCACCGGCAACTATAGTCAGACGGGCGGCGTCCTGGGCCTGACCGCAGGCAGCAGCGGCCTGGCGGTCAGTGGTGCCGCCACCCTGTCGGGCGGCGTCGTGGCGGCCGCCTACGACGCGGGCGTCAACTACTTCGGCGGGGCCATCGCCACCCTGGTGTCGGCGGCGGGCGGCCTGAGCGTCTCGGCCTCCATCACCAACACCGTGACGGGCTTGGCCATGGTGACGCGGCTGTCGGGCACCGACCTGACGGCCAGCATCGCCAACGACTACATCGGCGGCACCTTGGGTAGCCTGACCAACACCGCCGCCCTGGGTGGGCCCACCGCCTTCTACGTGGCGGCGGCGGGCAGCGTCGGCACCCTGGTCAACAACGGCACCCTGGCGGGCACCCTCAACGGTCTGGCCGTGGCCGGTGGCCAGATGGGCCAAATCAGCAACGCCGGCCTGATCCGCGGCTCCTCCACCGCCGGTGTGCAGGTGGGCACGGGCGGCCGCCTCGGCACGCTCAGCAACAGCGGCACCATCGCCTCCGACATTGGCTCGGGCGTGCTGGTCCAGGGCAGCCTGGGCAGCCTGACCAACAGCGGCCAGGTGACCGGCGGCGGCGTGGCTTTGGACATCGCCACTGGCGGCATCGTGGGTTCGGTCAGCAACTTGGCCGGCGGCACGCTGGCCGCCGGCACCGTCGGCGTCCTGGTGGCGTTGGGCGGCACCCTGGGCGGCTTCAGCAACGCCGGTGTCCTGACCGGCGCGCATCTGGTAGGCATTGCCGGTCAGGCCGGGCTGGTCAACAACAGCGGCACGCTCACCGGCGGCGCCTCCACCGCTTTCCGCATCAGCGGTACGCTCGGTACCTTGGCCAACAGCGGCCTGATCACCGCTACCCACGGCGTGCTCAGCGTCACCAGCAGCGGCGTGCTGGGCCTGCTGGCCAACAGCGGCACCATCATCGGCGACATCACCAACGCCGGCGCCCAGGACCTGACCATCACCGGTGGCGGCACCGTGGCGGGCACCTTCACCGGTGGCACCCTCACCAACCTGGCCAGCAACGTGGTGCTGGCGGGGGGCGGCCTGGTCTTCAACGACACCGTCAACGTAACGGGCCACACCCTGGTCAACAGCGGCGCCAACGTCCTGCTGTCCAGCACCCTGACGATCACCGGCGCCTACAGCCAGACCGGCGGCACCCTGGCCCTGGCCGGCAACCATTTGGTGGTCAGCGGTGTCGCCAGCCTCAGCGGCGGCACGGTCAGCACCAGCATCGCGGCGGCCACCAACGTCAACTATCTGCAGGGTGACATCCTGGGCACCCTGGTGGTCGGCGGCGCCGGCTCCAGCTACACCGGTGTCTTCACCCAGGTGAACGTGACGGGCCTAGGGGCGGCCGCCAGCGCCGTGAGCATCGGCGCCGACACCGACCTGGTGGCCACCGTTTCCAACAACTACATCGGCGGCACCCTGTCCACGCTGGGCAATGCCGGTACCATCGTTGCCGTCACCGCCCTCTATGTCGGCAGCGGCGGCAGCGTCGGCAGTGTCAGCAACAGCGGCGCGCTGTCGGGCAGCGTGGTGGGCGTGGTCAACAACGGCACCGTCGGCACCTTGACCAACAGCGGTACCGTCACCGGTTCCGTCGCCGGTGTCGCCAACGCCGGTTCCGTCGGCAGCTTCAGCAACGACGGCTCGGTTAGCGGCTCCATCGCCGGTGTGGTCAACAGCGGCACCATCGGCACCCTGGGCAATACCGGCACCGTCACCGGCAGCATTACCGGCCTGGGCAACCAGGCGGGTGCCAGCATCGGCACGCTCAGCAACAGTGGCACTGTCGCCGGCCAGATGGCGCTGAACAACGCCGGCACCATCGAGGTGGTCGTCAACAATGGCGCCCTGATCGATGCCGGCGCCCCGACGGCCGCCGGCCTGTACAACACCGGCAACATCGCCACGGTGCTGAGCAGCGGCACCATCCTGGGCGCCACCTATGGCGTCTACAATGCCGGCACCATCGGCACGCTGGCCAACAGCGGCCTGATCACGGCGCCCACCGCCCTTTATCTCGACACGGGCTCCAGCCTGGGTGTGCTGGCCAACAGCGGCACCGTCGCCGGCAACATCCTGAACCTGTCGGCCAACACGCTCAACATCATCGGCGGCAGCGGGACGGTGGTGGGTACCCTGACCGGCTACACCGCCGGCAGCCAGGGCAGCATCATCAACACCCTTGGCAACGTGAACCTTGCCTCCGGCAACCTGTTGCTGAACGACGCCGTGAATGTCGCAGGCCACACCCTGGTCAACAGTGGCGCCTCGGTAATCCTGGACAGCCTGGTCAGCGTCACCGGCGCCTACAGCCAGACGGCCGGCACCCTGACCCTGACGGATCCTGCCCATGTCGGCCTGGCCGTCAGCGGGACCGCCAGTTTCAGCGGCGGCACGGTTGTCGCCCAGTACAGCGCCACCGGTAACTACCTGGCGGGCGTGGACACGCTGGTGGCCGGCGGTGTCGGCTCCAGCTACCTCGGCGTGGTGGTCCAGGGCAGCCTCACCGGTCTGGTGGTGAGCCAAGGCGTGGCGGGCACCAACCTGCTGGCGGTGGTTGGCAACGACTATGTCGGCGGTACCCTGGGCAATCTTTCCAACACCGGCACCCTCACCGCCGCCACGGCTGTGTACATCGCGGCCAGCGGCAGCCTGGGCAATCTTTCCAACAGCGGCGCCCTGATCGGCGACCTGATCAACGCCAGCAGCCATGATCTGGTGATCGCGGGTGGCAGCGGCACGGCAGTGGGCAGCTTCTCGGATGGCACCATCCGCAACAGCCTGTCCAACCTGACCTTCGCGTCGGGCGCGGTCAGCCTGGGCGATGCCATCGACGTCACCGGCCATACCGTCAGCAACAGCGGCGCCAACCTCACCCTGGCCAGCGACATCTCCGTCACCGGCGCCTACAGTCAATCGGCGGGCACGCTCGACGTGGCCGGCCATAGCCTGAACGTCAGCGATGCCGCCAACGTCAGCGGCGGCACGGTCTCCGCCGGTCTCAATGGCACCGGCAATTACCTGGTGGGTGACAGCGCCACCCTGATCCAGGGCGGTGCCGGTTCCAACTATGCCGGCGCCGTGGTGACCAGCGGTGTCAGCGGCCTGTCGGCGACCGGCACGACCAACGGCACCAGCCTGCTGGCCGTCGCTGCCAACGACTATATCGGCGGCACTCTGGCCAGCTTGGCCGTCACTGGTAGCCTGACCAACACCGCCGGCGCCACGGCGGTGTACATCGCCAGCACGGGCACGCTAGGCACCATCGCCAACAGCGGCACCATCGCGGGCAGCATCGTGAACACCAGCGCCAACGCCCTGGTGTTTACGGGCGGCACCGGCACGGTCACCGGCACCCTGACGGGGACCGGCGGCATCGGCACGATCACCAGCACCGGCGCCAACGTCACCCTGACCAGCGGCAACCTGCTGCTGAACGACCACGTGAACGTGGGCAGTGGCACGCTGGTGAACAGCGGCGCCAACGTGCTGCTGACCAACGCCATCGGCGTGACGGGCAACTACAGCCAGTCGGCGGGCACGCTGGCCATGGGCATCGGCAGCGGCACGGCGGGTGAGCTGTTGGTCAGCGGCAACGCCGCCTTCACCGGCGGCACCGTCGCCGTGACGGCGCTCTCGGGCAGCAACCTGATCGCGGGTCAGAGCTACACCATCGCCGAGGTGGGCGGGGCCTTGACCACCAGCGGCCTCAGTGCCGCAGCCACGGGCTTCAGCGCCACGCTGGGCACGGGCGCCAACGGCGCGGCCACCGACCTGCTGCTGACGCTGCTCAGCGACTATGTCAGTGGCACGCTGGGGACGCTGACCAACACCGGCACGATCAACGCCGCCACGGCGGTGTTGATCACCAGCGCCGGCAGCCTGGGGACCCTGGCCAACAGCGGTGTCCTCATCGGCAACGTGATCAACGCCAGCGCCAATGACCTGGTGGTCGTCGGTGGTTCCCCAAATGGCGTTAATGGCGGCACGGTGGGCAGCTTCAGCGGCGGCACCATCCGCAACAGCCTGAGCAACCTGACCTTCGCCTCGGGTGCCGTCAGCCTGGGCGACGCCATCGACGTAACGGGCCACACGGTCAGCAACAGCGGGGCCAGCCTGACCCTGGCCGGCGACGTGGCGGTGACGGGCAACTACAGCCAGACGGCGGGCACGTTGGCCGTCGCGGGTCATAGCTTGAGCGTCAGCGGGGCGGCGCAGGTGACGGGCGGCGTGGTCGATGCCGGGATGACCGGGACGGCCAACTACCTGGTGGGCGACAGCGTCACCCTGATCCGGGGCGGCAACGGCTCGACCTACACCGGGGCCACGGTGGTCAGCGGCCTGACGGGCCTGGACGCCACCGGCACCACCAGCGGCAGCAACCTGTTGGCCGTGGCGGGCAACGACTACATCGGTGCCAGCCTGGCCACGCTGAACGTCACGGGTACCCTGGCCAACAATGCGGGCGGCGCCACGGCGCTGTACATCGCCCGCACGGGCACCTTGGGCAGCCTGGCCAACAGCGGCACCATCCGTGGCAACATCGTCAACCTGTCGGCGGGTGATCTCAGCATCACCGGTGGGTCCAACGGCGCGGTGGGTGTGTTCACCGGCGGCACCATCCGGAATGCCGGCAGTAATGTGGTGTTCGCGTCGGGCGCCGTCAGCCTGGGCGACGCCATTGTCGCCACCGGCCACACCGTGGCCAACAGCGGTGCCAGCATCAGCCTGGCCAGCGACATCAGCGTCACCGGTGCTTACAGCCAGTCGGCGGGCACACTCTCCGTTGCCGGTCATGTGCTGAGCGTCAGCGACGCCGCCAGCGTCAGCGGCGTGGTCAACGCCGGCGTCAACGCCACCGGCAACTACATCGTTGGCGACAGCGTCACCCTGATCCAGGGCGGCATCGGCTCCAGCTATACCGGTGCGACTGTCACCAGCGGTGTCACCGGCCTCGATGCAACCGGCACCACCAGCGGGACCAACCTGCTGGCGATCGCGGGCAACGATTATGTCGGCGGGACTCTCAACACCCTGAACGTCACCGGCACGCTGGCCAACACGGCCGGCGGTGCCACGGCGCTGTACATTGCCAGCACGGGCACCCTGGGCAGCCTGGCCAACAGCGGCACCATCACCGGCAATGTGGTGAACACCGGTGTCCGGGACCTGACCATCATTGGCGCCACTGGGGGCGGCGGCAATGGCGCGGTGGGCCGCTTCACCGGCGGCACCATCACCAGCACCGGGGCCAACGTGGTGTTCGCGTCCGGTGCGGTCAGCCTGGCTGATGCGCTGAACGTCGCCACCCATACCGTCAGCAACGCCGGCGCTGGCATTGCGCTCGCCAGTGACGTGGCGGTCACGGGCAACTTCGCCCAGAGCAGCGGCACGCTGACCACGGGCGGTCATGTCCTGACCGTCAGCAATGCTGCCACCGTGACGGGCGGCGTGGTCAATGCCGGTGTCAGTGCCACGGCCAACGTCCTGGCGGGAGACAGCGTCACCCTGATCCGGGGCGGCACCGGCTCCAGCTACAGCGGTGCCACCGTCACCAGCGGCCTCACCGGCCTGTCGGCCAGTACCGCTGTCAGCGGCAGCAGCCTGATGGCCGTGGCCGGCAACGACTATGTCGGCGGTAGCCTGGCCAACTTGGCGGTCACCGGCACGCTCAGCAGTCCGACGGCGCTCTATATCGCGGCCACCGGCGCCTTGGGCACCCTGGCCAACAGCGGCACCATCAGCGGCAACATCACCAACCTGTCGGCCAACGACCTGGTGGTTGCGGGCGGCACCGACAGCGCCCCCGGCACCCTGACGGGCGGCACCATCACCAATACCCGGTCCGATCTGCGCTTCGTGCGTGGCGTCATGATGCTGAACGGCCGGGTCGATGTCGGCAGCCACAGCGTGGTGAACAACGGGGCGACCCTGCTGGTGAACAGCGCGGTCAACATCACCGGCAGCTACAGCCAGACGGCCGGCAATCTGGTGGTCGGCGTGTCGTCCACCACCAGCTACGGCAGTCTGGTCATCAGCGGCAGCGCCAGCCTGACGGGCGGGTCGGTGACGCTGACGGCGATCAATGGCGGCCAGCTGTCGGCGGGCAGCTACACCATCGCATCGGCCGGCTCCACCCTGACGACCAGCAACCTGACCCTGACCGCCACCGGCTACACCGTCACCAGTTCCACCATCACCGCCAACGGCGCTACGGATCTGATCCTGACGCTCAGCAGCGGCAGCGGCGGGAGCACCGGCCCCACGGGTCCCACCGGCCCGGCCACGCCCAGCACCCAGTACACGGCGGTGGGCCTGGCGGCGGGCGGTCCGGGGGTGGGCACCGGCCGGGCGCTGGACGTCATCGCCAACAGCGACGGCGCGGCGGCCCAGGCCTTCCAGACGGCGGTGCTGACCCGCCTGTCCAAGCTGTCGGGCGAGGCGCAGCAGCTGGCGGTGATCCAGCTGTCGCCCAGCCAGCTGACGCCGCAGATCAACACCTTCTCCGTCACGCCCTCCACCAACGCCATCAGCCTGCACCAGCAGCATGCGGCGGCGTACATGGATGGCCCAATGGGGGATGTAAACGGGAAGGGGGCGGCGGCCGGCTCCGACGGCCAGCAAGGCGCGGTGTGGGGCGAGATCCTGGGCGGCGGCGTTCTGCGCGGCAACAACGCCGACGCGGCGGGCTACAGCGGCACCACGGCCGGCCTGGTGCTGGGCGTGGACTGGTACGCCAATGACACGGTCATGGCGGGCCTGGCCTTCAGCTGGCTGAACGGTTCGGTCAACGGCGAGGGCACCGCCGCCGGCAGCCAGACCAAGGCGGCCAGCTACCAGCTGACGGCCTACAGCGTCTGGCGACCGGATTGGGCGGACCAGCGCCTGTCGGTCGAGGGCCAGGCCAGCTTCGGCTACAACCACTACGACCAGCGCCGCTGGATCGGTTTCCTGGGCGCCCGCGCCAACGCCAACTATGGCGGGGAGCAGTATCTGGGCAAGGTGACGGTGGGCTACGACCTGCCGGTCTCCGCCAGCTTCACCCTGACGCCGCAGGCCAGCCTGCGGGCCGTGCGCCTGACCAACCACGCCTATGACGAGCATGATGCCGGCGTGGCCAACATGGCGGTGGGCGCCTTGAAGGTGGACAACCTGACGCAGGAGCTGGGCGCCAAGCTGTCGGGTAATATAGGGACGGCCTGGGGCCGGCTGCTGCCGGACCTGCGTCTGGCCTGGGTGCACGACTATCTGAACGGCCCCATCGCCACCACCAGCGTCCTGGCCGGCACCAGCTTCGTCAGCAGCACCGGCCGCACCGCCGCCGATGGTCTGGGCATCGGCGTGGGGGCCACCCTGGATCAGGGCGACGGCTTCAAGCTGCGGCTGGAATACTCCGGCGAGTTGCGCCGCGACTATCAGAGCCACGCCGGGGTTCTGCGCGCCACCTTCGACTTCTGAAGGGGCGATCTCCAACCGGTTCCCTGCCAAGTCCCGCCAGCCGCCAGCGGCGGGGCAGGGGGCCGCCGGCCGGATGTGTGGACGGACGGGCTTATTCCCGCTAGCCCTCGCCACACTTCCGGCCGGGTCTGGCCGGCCGGGTCTGGCCGACCGGACCGCGACGGTTCTCCGCCAGGGCATGTGCGGCTATAACCTCTCCGCGGGCCGGGTGGCGCGCATGCAAGAGGGGAGCTTTTTGAATGATCGAACGCATCGGCAAGGCGCAACGCTGGAGCGACGCCGTCGCCGTGAATGGCCTGGTGTTTCTGGCCGGCCATGTCGCGGATAAGACGCGCGGCCAGTCCGTCGCGGCGCAGACCGCGGACGTGCTGGCCCAGATGGACGAGACCTTGGCCAAGGCCGGCATCACCAAAGCCAACCTGGTCAGCGTCACCATTTACCTCGCCGACATGGCCGGCTTCGATGAGATGAATTCGGTTTGGGATCGCTGGGTGGATTCCGACAATCCCCCGGCCCGGGCGACGGTCGAGTCACGGCTGGCCTATCCCGATTTCGCCATCGAGATGACCGCCATCGCGGCGCGGTAGTCCCCATGGCCACCGGCCGGGACGGCCAAGGATTAGCTGCGGCATTTCCCGGCCGCGCCCGCTACACTCCCGCCCGATTTGGCCCGCCCGGTGGGTCGGCGGCGGCGGTAGAGGGTTCCTATGGTGTGGGATGAGCGGCGGGGCGATCGGCGGGGGCAGACCAGCGACACGCGCCGGCCGGCGGATATCGACTACGCCCGTGTCATCCACTCGGCCAGCTTCCGGCGGCTGCAGGGCAAGACCCAGATCCTGAATTTGGGCGACAGCGACTTCTACCGCACCCGCCTGACCCACTCGCTGGAGGTGGCGCAGATTGCCGGCGGCATCGTGCGCCAGTTCCAGCACCAGTTCACTGATCACCCCGCCCATCCGCATCTGCCGGACATCGCCCGCATCCAGGCCATCGGCTGCACCCACGATCTGGGCCACCCGCCCTTCGGCCATGGCGGGGAGGTGGCGCTGAACTACTGCATGCGCGACCATGGCGGTTTCGAAGGCAATGGCCAGACGCTGCGCGTCCTGTCCCGGCTGGAGAAGTTTCCCGAGGGGGCCGGTGCCAACCTGACGCGCCGCACCCTTCTGGGTGTGCTGAAATACCCCGTGGCCTACCATGAGGCCGCCAATCCCGCGGTGCGGCCCGGTCTGGACGCCAGGGCGACCACTATCCGGATCATCGACCGCAAGGCGTCCAAGCCGCCCAAATGCTATATGGACAGCGAGGCGGACGTGGTCGACTGGATCCTGGCGCCCCTGAGCACGTCCGACCGGGACGCCTTCCGCGCCTATGTCCGCCAGGACGGCAGGCATCACAAGCCCCTGCACAAGTCGTTCGACTGCAGCATCATGGACCTGGCCGACGACATCGGTTTCGGCGTGCATGATCTGGAGGACGCGCTGGCCCTGCGGCTGATAGGGCGGGATGACTTCACGACCCGTGTGCCCCGTGAACGGTGCGCCGCCTTCCTGGACACGCTGCGCGGGCCCTATGCCCAGGAACTCGGCGGCGATGCTTACGCGGCCTTCGTCGACAGGCTGTTCGGGGAGGAGGACCAGCGCAAGCTGTTCATCGGCCGCATGGTCCACTACCTGATCGCCAGCTGCCATATCGACACGCGGGAAGCGTTCCAGGAACCGCTGATCCGCTATCGCGCCGCCATGGACGACCGTGCGCGGGGCTTCCTGGACGCGCTGAAGCAGGCGGTGATGGACATCGTCATCCTCAGCCCGGCCGTGCAGCAACTGGAGTTCAAGGGCCAGAAGATGGTGGTGTCGGTGTTCGAGGCCATGGCGTCCGAGCCCGCAAATTTCCTGCCGCGCGAGGTCTATGCCCGTTATCGGCAGGAAGGGGACAGCCCCCGGGTCATCTGCGACCACATTTCCGGCATGACCGACAACTTCCTGATGAAGACCTACGACCGGCTTTTCAGCCCGCACATGGGTTCCGTTTTCGACCAGCTGTGAGGGGGATCCGGGGGCAGACGTCAGCGCTGCGGCGGATCCGCCGCCGGCCCTGTCGGTTCATTGGGAAGGGGCGGAGCCTCCGCAGGGGTTGTGGGGGCGTTGGTCGGTCCCGGCGCCGCTTCGCGTGCCACCGTCGGTTCCGGCCGCTTGGCGGCCGGGGCAGCGCCGGGAGCGGGCTTGGCCGCCTCAGCCCGAGGCGCGGGGGCGCGGCCATGTTCCTCCGCGGCCGGCTTGGGCGCCTCCTGCGGGCGGCCGTCGTCGCCCGTGTTCAGGATGACGGGCAGGCCGTCGCGGCCGCCGATGATGATGGTCTTGGCGTTGGAGGAATTGGCCAAAGTGGTGGTCGCCTCGATGCCGCGCAGGCGCAGGTATTCCGGCGTGATGGTGTTGGCCACCGTCGCCTGGAAGTCGCGGATGCCCTCGGCCTCGATGCGCTTGCGGTCGCGTTCCTTGGCCTCGCGCGCCAGGCGGAAGTCGTACTCCTGCATGATCTGCTGCTGTTCGGCCTTGCGCTCGATGGCGGCGCGCACGCTGTCCGGCAGGGTGACGCTGGAGATCAGGATGTCCTCCACCCGCACCAGGGCCGGGCCGCGGCCGCTGGCCATCTGTTCCTCCAGCGTCAGGGTATCGGGCGCGGTCTCCCGCGTCGGCAGGGGGAATTCCTCGCGGTCGCGCTTCAGCAGATAGGCCTGAATCTCCGCGCGGTTCAGGGAGTAGAACTCCTCCGGGCTGTGCTGGGAGACGAATTCGTAGAGCAGCGAGGCGATCTTGGGCCGCACCAGCGTGTCGGCGTAGTCGGGACCCGCCAGCTTGTGCACCAGGCCGGCGGCGTGGGGGTTGATGCGGAAGCGCACCGACATCTCCACCTCCATGGTCAGGCCATTGGCCGCCACGGCGGGATAGGTGCGCGTCAGGGTCTGCAGCCGGCTGTCGTAGATGTAGATCTGGTCCCAGGGGGCGATGACGTGCGTCCCTTCCTCCAGCACATGGTCGGTGACGGTCCCGCCGGCGAAGCGGTGCCACAGCACGCCGACGGATCCGGCGGGCACGGCGACGACCACCGCCGGGGCGAGCGCGAGGGCGGCCAGCAGCAGCAGCAGCGCTGCGGCATAGAGCGACAGGCTGTTGGCGTCGGCCCAGCGCTTCAGACGCTGACGGAAGGATCGCGGGCCGCTCTTGGCCCCGGGTTCGGCCATGGTCATCGTTCGGTCGGCGTCCGCAAATGGTCACGCACCCGCGAACTCTGCCGGCCCACCGCCTGGATCAGGAAATTCAGCAGGGGCGTCAGGATCAAGGCCAGCAGGAAGTGACCCATGAAGCCGATGGTGGTGTTCCGGCCCATGACACCACAGAGGATGCAGGCCAGCAGGTAGATGACGATGACGGTCAAGGGCATGAGGTGCGCAATCCCGTACGAGTGGAGCCCCGCAAAGGGCCGCCGTGCAAGTGGTGGGCCTTGGAATGGGGCGGCTGACGCCGGCCTCATTCCAAGGGTACCACAATTCAAACGCGATCAGGCGGCCGCCGCAGCCGCCTGCGCCGACTTTCCACGCACCTCGTTGAACTTCTCCTTGAAGAAGTCCGTGACCTTGGCCGGGTCGAAGGTGAGGAAGGTGCCGCCGGAGGCGAAGTGCTGCGCGAACACCTTGCCCAGGGCGTAGGTGAAGGCCGCGTTGAAGGCCGGCTGGGTCAGCAGGCCCAGGACCGGGCCAACCAGCGGGATGGCCTTCAGCGTGTGGCGGAACGCGAAGGAGCCCAGCAGGCTGCCGCCCAGCGTTGCCGGGGCGACGGTGGCCAGCAGGGTGCCGATGGCGGCCTTGCCGATGTCGCCGCGGAAATCCACGCCGTAGTGCTTGGCCAATTCGCGCAGCAGGTTCAGCTGCACGCCGGCCAGCACCGCGTCATCCAGCAGCACGACCGGGATGACGGCTGAGCCGGCCGCCAGCAGGAGGTGGGTGCGGATGATATGGCGGACGGCGACCTCATCCGCCACGGCCACGGCCGCGTGGGTCGTGTCGGAGGCGACCGCGTCGACCGGGGCTTCCGTGGTGGTGGCCGTGGGGGACACGGCCTCGGGGCCGGCCGCCGCGGCCTCTTCTGGGGTTAGTTCTTTCTTCGTGACCATGATCTCACGCTCCAAAGAAGACGTTGAGGGGGGACCGGTCCGGACCACGGGTCCGGCTTGTTCCATCCCGGGAGGGACGGCCCGATGTGACTGGCCGCCGGCAAGGGCCGGCAGCCCGACGATATGGGCTAACCAATAACGGGCTCATGACGGCGGTTCCCCGGTTGAGGAAGCCGCCAATGCGTTCTTTAAAAATAGACTGTGAATAAGGCGGACGTAATCGTCGGGATTTTCCTGAATGAAAAAATGACCTCCTTTCATCGTTTGTAGTTGGAAGCCGCGGGCCCTGACCGTTTCCCAGGCCGCCACCTCTTCCACCGTGACGGTCGTGTCGGCATCGCCGGCCAGGGCCAGAAGCTCCAGGGGCAAGGGTGCGGGGGTAGCCACCCGATAGCTGTCGGACAAAGTGAAGTCCGCGCGCAGCAGGGGGCGCATCAGGTCCATCAGGTCCCGGTTCTCCAGCACCTCGGGCGGTGTGCCGCCCAGGCGCCGCAGTTCCTGATCCAGGCCGGCGTCGTCCAACTCCCAAACCGGGGAGCGGTTGGGGGGCAGGTGGGGCGCCCGGCGCCCGGAAACCACTAGGCCCAGGGGCGGCCGTCCGACGCGCACCAGCGCCTCGGCCACCGCGTGGGCGATGGCGGCCCCCAGGGAATGGCCGGCCAGGACCAGGGGCCGCCGGGGCAGGGCCTTCAGCGCCGCCACGATGGGCGGCACCACCTGGTCCATGCGGGTGGCGGCCGGTTCCTGCCAGCGGCCGGGCCGGCCGGGCAGCAGCACGCCCCAGACGTCCAGGCCCGGCGGCACGCCCTTGGCCAGAAAATTCAGCGCGTTCAAGCCGCCGCCGCCATAGGGGAAGGCGACGATGGTACCAATAGGGTTCGTGCCCCGGATCAGGGGGTGCAGCCAACTCATGCCTGGGCCTCCGTCGGTTCGGCCGGGCCGGGTTCAAGCGGCAGGGGATGCACCAGGCGCAGGCGCCCTTCGGACATTTGATAGACGCGGTCGGCCAGGTCGAACCAGCGCTCGTCATGGGTGACGCAGATGACCACCTTGCCCTGCGCCTTCAATTCCGGCAGCAGCTGCTCGTAAAAGACCGCGCGGAAGTGGGGGTCCTGGTCGGCCGCCCATTCGTCCAGCACGATGACCGGCTTGTCCTCCAGTTGCGCCAGCACCAGGGCCAGGCGTTTGCGCTGCCCGGTGGACAGACGGACGGTGGTGAAGGCGCCGTCGGCCACGGCCACCTTGTCCTGCATCTCCAGCCGGGTCAGCAACCCCTGCACCCGCGCCGGATCCGGCGACGCCACGCCGTAGAGCCGGCGCGACAGGTGATAGTCGGAGAAGATGGCCGAGATCTGGTCACGGTAGTCCTGCAAAGCCGCTGCCGGCACGGGCGCGCCATTGACCAGCAGCGTGCCGTGGTCCAGCGGCATGAGGCCGGTCAGCAGGCGCAGCATGGTGGATTTGCCGGAACCGTTGCCGCCGGTGATGAAGGTGACCTCCCCACCCCGGAACTCCGCCGTCAGCGGCCCCACGGCGAAGCTGGGCGTGCCGTCATCGTTGCGATAGGCGAAGCCGGCCTCGGCCAGGGCGATGGACCGGGGGGCGGGCAGCGTCGCCACGCCATCGGCCGGTCTCTCCTCGATGGGCGCGCGACCGGCCGGTACGGGGGCGTCGGCGGTGACGGCCCAGCGGCCAGCGGCCTCGGCCAGACGCCGCTCCATGTCCTCGATATTGCTCAAGGCCCGTTCGGCCATGGACACCATGGGCGTCACGAAGGACACGGTGCTGATGGGCCCGACGATGAACAGGGCGGCCGTCGTCACCGGCACCACCACCTTGTAGTATTCCGCCGACACCAGGGGGACGACGAAGACCATCAGGCCGATCAGGGCATAGAACATGGCCTCAATCAGGGAGAAGTTGCGCACCCACTGGGTCTTGGTCTCGACATTCACCCGCCGTGCGCGGGATGACGCCGCCCCCACCGCCCCCACCAGGGCGTCGGCCCGGCGGCGGCTCATGCGGGCCTCCTTGAAGCCCTGGGTCAGGTCGGTCAGCCCGTCGAAGACGTCGGCCTCCGCTTGGCCGGATTCCGCCAGCATTTCCTTGAACGAGCGGGTGCGGCGATAGCGGATGGAGACCGCCAGGCCAGCGAAGGCGAAGGCCAGCACGCAGGCCAGGGGCGAGAGATAGGCCAGGTAATAGGCCAGGAAAACCAGCATCACCGCCTGCTGCGCGCCCACCGCCAGGATGGGCAGCACGCGGGCCAGGATCTGGGTATCCTGGATCAGCACGCCGTGCAGGGCGGCGCGGCCGATGCGCTCCACCGTCACCAGGTCGGCCCGCCGCACCGCGTCGAACACCCGCATGCGGAAGGTGTGGATCAGCCGTTCGGCATCCCGCGACGCCGTCACCAGGATGGCGTTGTGCGATACGCAGAACAGGGTGATGGTCACCGCGTACATCAACACCAGGCGGGCGTCGACCTTGTCCGCTTCCTGGCTGGCCGCCGCCACCAGGCCCAGCAGGGCGGTGGTGGCGATGGCCGATACCAGGTTCATGAAGGTCAGCATCTTCAGGTTCTGCGGGATCTCCCGCAGGACGACCTTGGCCAGTCTCATGCCGGCACCTCCCGCCCATGCCAGGCGGTATCCAGCGGCACCTCGCGCAGGCGTCCCTCCTCCATGTGCAGGCGCCGGTCGGCTACGTCGAAATACTGGTCGTCGTGGGTGACGGCGATCAGGGTCAGGCCCCGGTCCTTCAGGGCCGGCACCACCTCGCGATAGAATTTCTGACGGAAGTGCGGGTCCTGGTCGGCCGCCCATTCGTCCAGGATCAGCACGGGCTTATGCTCCAGCAGCGCCGCCACCAGGCCCAGGCGCTTGCGTTGTCCGGCGGACAGGTCGCGGCGGGCGAAACGGTCGCCGTCCACCCGCGTCACGCGCTGCATCTCCATCCAGCGCACCAGTTCATCGACCTCGGCCGTGTCCAGCGCCGGCACGCCGTAGAGGCGCGCGAACAGGTGGAAGTCGGCGAAGACGGTGGCCATCTGCTCGCGATAGGGGTCCAGCCGCTGGGGCCCGATGGCCAGGTCGTCCACCATCAGGCGGCCGCGCATGGGCTGGTACAGGCCAGTCAGCAGCTTGATGAAGGTGGACTTGCCGGAGCCGTTGCCGCCGGTGATGAACACCACCTCGCCCCGCCGCAGGGTAAGATCGAAAGGTCCGACGGCGAAGGCCGGTTCACCCGCTGGGGCCGGGAAGGTGAACTCCACCCCATCCAGGCGGATCTCGCGGAAATCCGCCGGCAGGTCCAGGGGGGGCGCGTCCTGCCCCGGTTCGGCCAGGGCCGCCAGATCCTTTTCCAGGTCCAGCATGCGGCCGGCCGCACCATCGGCCGCGGTCATGACCGCCAAGGATTGCATCAGGCCGAAGATGGGCGTGGACAGGAAGATCACCGCCGCCGCGACCTTCACCATCTGCTGCGAAAAGCTGCTGGAATAGTGGGGCAGCACGAAGACCAGGATGCCCAGCATCAGGTTGAAGACCATCTCCCCGAAGATGAACTGCTGCCAGGTGTGCATGTGCACCCGGCCGCGCTGCGCCATGGTGCGGTCTGAGGTGGTGACGAAAATGGTGTTGAGGTCGTCGCTACGGGCGCTGCTCAAACGCTGTTCCTTGAAGCCGTCGAACAGGTCCGACACGCTTTCGAACAGCGCCTCCTCCTCCGCCATCAGCAGGACCTGCTGTTCCTCCAACGCCCTGCTCAGCCGGACATAGAACCAGGCCCCGCCCACCAGCACGGCGGAGATGACGAAGAAGGCCAGCGGCGACAGCACCGCCATGTAGACCAGCACCGCGACGACCGACAGGACGGAGCGCAGGGTGATGGCCATGAACTCGGAGTTCTGCGAGATCAACTGCCCCGCCTGGGTCACGCTTTCGAACAGGCGGGCCTGGCCGAACCGCTCCAGCTTCAGCAGGTCGGACCGGCGCACCTGGTCCACCAGGCGCATGCGCACCGTGTCGACCACCTCTTCCAGATAGGCGGCCATCTGGGTGACCATCCAGCCTTCCGTCGCCATGTAGGCGGCAAGGCTGGCCAGGAAGGCACCGGCCAGGACGAAGTTGACGCCTGCGCGCTGCTGCTCCGCGATTTCGGAGGCGGCGGCGTTGACGATGACCAGGATCAGGGTGCTGGACAACGCCGATCCCGCCGCCGCCAACAACAGGCGCCGGATGCGGGCGGGACCGATAAGCTTGATCAGGCGGAGAAGGTTCACGCGGCCCGTCCTACTTTGGGGGCGTCCGCGCCGCCATAGGCGGACAGCGGCACGTCATCGTCGACGCGGATGCGCCAGACGTGGCGCTCATGATCCTCGAACGCAGTTCGGCCGTGCAAGGCCATGTGGTTGTTGACGAAATGGATGCTGTCCGCCGGCATGGAGATCTGCAGCAGGGCCTCGGGCCGCCGCGCCTCCGTCAGCAGCAGGTCCAGCGCCCGGCGCACGTCCGGTGTGTCGGCGGCGGGGTGCAGGGCCAGTCCCTTCATCAGCGTGTCGGCGCGGAAGCGGATGCCGGGCCGTTCGGCGAAGATGGTGGCGAAGGTCACCTCCACCGTGTCCGTGCCGCCGTTGGCGGTGAAAACGCCGGGAATGCGGAACGGCAGCACCTTGCGCGACAGCAGGTCAATGGCCCAGCGCCCCTCCTCTGTCGCGGACAGCGATCGCTTCAGGCATTGCAGGTCGCGCACCAGGGAGATGCCGCCGCCGCAGGCCGCCGGGCGGATGTAGTACAGCATCATGTATCGCTCCGGCCGGGCGAAGTACTGCGTATCGGTGTGCAGATCGGCCTCGTCGGCATGCTCGGAGAAGGTGGTGGCTGCCTTCTGCTGTCGCACCTTAACGTCCCAGATGACGCGGCGGTTCACCTGGTCCGTGGCCGTCGGCCGGCCCATGCAGGCGGCCAGCGCGAACAGCACCTGGGCCCGCTCCTCCAGCTCCAGGTGCGCCAAGCCGGCCTGGCGCACGGCGATGCCGCTGTAGTCGGTCTCCAGGATGTGGCACAGCGCCTCGGCCGTGGCGGCCAGGGTGGGGCTGGCCACGGTGAGGGCGGCGCGCAGCTCCACGGGTGTGGTGGGCGGCACCAGCCGCTCGATCCGGATGTCCGGGCCGTAAAATTCCCGTAATGCCGCCTGCACGCACAGGCGTTCCCGCTCGGGCACGGGCGACAGGGCGAAGTCGCCGATGCGGAGGCCTAGGTCTTCAAGATGGGTCAACATGGCTCGTCACCGTCTTGGAAACAGGAGGGGCTGAGGGTTCGGAGAATGGTCAGTAGGCGTCACGGGCGGCCTCCATCATCGCGGCCAGCCCGTCGGCGGGCAGCCCGTCCGGCCAGCGGAAGCCCAAACGGGCCAGCAAGGCCTGGGTCTTGGCCGTCGCCAACTCGGTGCGGCGGTCCCGCTCGTGCGGCGATTCCTGGCGATAGACGCCGAAGGTGGGCAGCAGCTCGGCCAGCGGTTTTTCCATCGCCGGGTCGTTCAGGGCGGTCTCGATCCGCTCCAGCAATTGGCTGTAGCTGCCGGTGTCCAGATGGCTGGCCATGCCGGGGGCCGCCCGCATGACCTGGGCCAGGAAATCGCGGCGGGCGTGGTCGACGTGATGGGTGTGGTGGGCCAGATCCGGCGCCTGCGCCAGGGTCACCACCGCCTCCGCCACCTTGTCGACATGGCACAGCCAGGCGTGCATGTCCTCGGGCACGAAGCGCAGGCGGGTCAGCGCCGCCGTCAGGCGAAAGAAGGCGTTTTGCCGGATGTTGCGCTGAAGTGCGCCACCTTCCGCCGCGAAGACGACATTGCCCACGCGATGGATGCTGGCGTTGGCGATCTCGCCCCGCGCCGCCACCACCAGATGCTCCGCTTCCTGCTTGCTGCGGACGTAGTAGTTGTCGTCCAACGCCGCGTGGTGTTCGTCATATTCGGTGTACAGGCGGTAGCCATCGTCGGGCGACCGGCCGCACACCGACAGGGTGGAGATGAAGTGCATGTCGGCCGTGCGGCCCGTGCGCCGGCCCCGCTCAACCGCCAGGTCCAGCAGGTGGCGGGTGGCCTGGACGTTGTCGGCGTGGCTGTCGCGGTAGTGGCCGTAGTGGTTCACATTGGCCGCGCAGTGCAGGATGGCGTCGGTCTCGACGGCCAAGGCGTCGTGCCGGCCTTCGGCCAGGCCTAGATCGGGTACGCGCAGGTTGCCGGCCCAGGCCTGGACGCGACCGGACGCCAGCAGGTCCATTGCCGCGTTGTCGCCGAAATAATGGCGCAGCACCTCGGAAAGCCGCCCTTGCGCCTCCGCGTCGTCGCGGCCGCGGACCAGGGCGGTGACGCGCCGTGCCGGGTCCAACGCCAGGTGGCGTAGCAGGTAGGCGCCGAGATAACCGGTGGCCCCCGTCAGCAGGACATTGCCATAGGGGCGGGTCGTCGCCGGGGGCGAGGCCGCCAGGGGCTCATAACGCTGGCGATAGGCGGCCAGCAGGGGCTCCAACGTGGTTTCGCGTGCCGCCTCGAACGCGGCCTCGCGGGCCTTGAAGGCCTGCCAGTGCGCGCGGGCGCCGGCGATCAGGCCGGTCAGCTGGCCCGCCTGCGGACGGCAGCTTCGGGCGAAGTCCTCCAGCCGGGGGTTCTCATACAGGTCATTGACCGTGCACGCGAATTCCCGGCGCACGCGGTTGACCATGGCCGTGGCGCGCAGGCTGTCGCCGCCCAGCTGGAAGAAGTCATCCTCGCGTCGCAGGCCACCCACCTTCAGCACGGCGGACCAGATGGCGGCCACGCGTTCTTCCACCGGTCCCTGGGGCGGGGTGCCGGCGCGGTGATCGCCATCCGTGGACTGCCGCAGGCGATAGTCGTCGATGCGGGCGCGCAGGCTTGCCTGGTCGACCTTTCCGGCCAGGGTGGTGGGGATGCTTTCCACCGGAATGACGGCGGCCGGCAGCATGTAGCTGGGCAGGCGCTGGGCCAGGGTCTCGCGCCAGGCGGCGTTGTCCGGCAGGTTGGTGCCGGTGGCGAAGGCGTAGAGCGCCTGGTTGCCGGCGGCATCCTTGTGCACCAGTACCACGGCCTGGCGCACGCCCGGCTGCGCCTCGATAGCGGCGGCGATCTCGCCCAGTTCCACCCTCTGGCCGCGCAGCTTCACCTGGCCATCGGTGCGGCCCAGCACCAGCAACTCGCCCCCGGCCGTCCAGCGGCCCAGATCGCCGGTGCGATAGCGCCGTCCGTCAGGCGGGGTTGGGAAGGCGCGCTTGGTCAGGTCGGGCCGGTTGAGATAACCCTGGGCCAGGCTGGCGCCGGCCACCCAGATCTCGCCGATGGCGCCGGGGGGTACCTGGCGGCCCTGGGCGTCCAGGATCATGACGCGGACGTTGGGCAGGGGCCGGCCGGCCGTCAGGCGTGGCGCGCCCGGGTCTATGCGGCCGATGGTGGTGGCCGCCGTGTTTTCCGTGGGGCCGTAGCCGTTGTAGCAGGCCAGGCGGCCGGCATAGTGGCGGGCGTCGGCGGCGATGGGTGCCTCCCCCACCGTCATCAGGATGCGCAGGGGCGGCAGCTCTAACCGCTCGAACAGGCGCAGGTAGGACGGCGCCATGGTGGCGACGGTGATGCCCCGGCCGGCGATCAGGCCCGGCATGCCGGCGATGTCGTCCATCTCGGCCCGGGTCAGGGGGGACAGGGCGGCGCCCGTCCTCCAGGCCATCACGACATCCGAGATCCACAGGTCGAAGGTGGGGGACGATAGCGTCAAGACGCGGTCCGCCGGCGTGATGCCGAAGCGCTCGCCCATGCCCACCGCCAGGTTCATCAGGCCGGCATGGGTGACGACCACGCCCTTGGGCGTGCCGGTGGAGCCGGAAGTGTAGAGGATGTAGGCGGGATCGGCGCCGACGTCCTCAGGCAGATCCTCGTCCGCCAGGGAGACATCCCGCACTTCCTCCGGCCGCAGCAGGGGCAGGCCCAGGGCAGCCAGGGCGTCGGGCGGGGTATGGCCGTCCAGCGCCAGGATCATCTGTGCGCCGGCATCCTGGGCGATGAAGGCCAGCCGGTCGCCTGGCAGGTCGCTGGTCAGCGGCACATAAGCGCCGCCGGCCCGCCAGACGGCCAGCACGGCGGCGGGCAGGGCGGGGGAGCGGTCGGTCAGGACGCCCACGACCTGGCCCCGGCGCAGGCCCCGCAGGCGCAGGGCGGCCGCCAGGACGCCGATCCCGGCATCCACCTCGGCATAGGTGCGCACGCCGGCGGCGGTGATGAGGGCGGGCGCCTCAGGCTGGGCCCGGGCCAGATCCTGGAACAGGCGGTCGAAGCGGGACGCGGGCGAAGCCAATTCGGGCCCGTGCTCCCACCGTGCCAGCTGGGCGGCCTCATCGGGCAGCAGGGTGGGCAGGGGCTGGTCGGCGACCCCTTGCGCCACGTGGCGGGCCAGAGCCGCCAGCGACAGCGCCCAGCTCTCCACCGTTTCGCGCTCATAAAGTGCCGCGTCCACCAACCATTGCAGCACGAGGCGGCCGTCTGCCAGGGCCTCGTGCGTCAGGGCCATGTCGTGCGCGGCGGCCAAGGGGCTTAGGCGATAGGTGGGGCGTTCGGGGATGGCGATGGTGGCCGTCGTGAGCGCCCAGTCCGCATCCCCGCCGTTGCCAACCGCCATGGGCGTCTCGCTGACCAGGAGGTTGTACAGCGGGTAGCGCCCTGGCTGGACCAGGTCGGGGTACTGGCCACGGAAGTCCCCCAGGATGCGGGCGGTGGGGTAGCGGGAGTGGCCGAGCCCGTCGGCCAGCGACTGCTGCACCCCGGCCAGAACCTCGGCCAGCGTGTCGCCCTCCGCCAGATGGCAGGCCAGGGGCAGCATGTTCAGGTAATACCCCACCACCCGGGCCTCATCCGCCGTCTCGCGGGTGGAGGCGGCGGTGCCCAGGGTGAAGTGGGCCCGGCCGGTGCGTCGCCGCACCTCGATGGCCATCAGGGCCAGCATCAGGGCGTGCAGGCTGGCGCCCTGGCCCTGGGCGATGCGGCGCAGGGCAGCGGTGGTGTCGGCGTCCAGGCACAGGCGCAGGCTGTGGCTGCCCTTCGCGGCCTGACTGCTGCGGCCCAGCGGGCGCGGCGCATCCAGCGGCCATTCGTCGAAGGGTCCGTTGCCCTCCGGCGCCGGGCTGGCCACCAGATGGTCCAGCGTATCGCGCCAATAGGCGGCGTCGGCATCGGCGGCCGGGCTGGCCAGGTAGGCCTCCTCCCGCGCCGCCGTCAGGGCCAGGCCGCCCGGAAGCGCCTCCAGCGCCTGTCCCTTCAGCAGGGCGGTCAGATCCTCGATCAGCACGGCCAGGGACAGGCCGTCGCCCACGGCGTGGTGCAGGCCCAGCCAGAACACGGCGGTGTCCGACGTTCGCACCAGGCCCGCCCGCCACAGCGGGGGCTGGCCGAGCGGAATGGCCGTGGCGGCATGGCCGCGCGCCTGGGCCAGCGCCGCGTCGGCATCGGCCGCCGTCTCGATCAGGAAGTGGCGATTGACCAGCGCCCCGGCGGCAGCGGCGTCCAGCACCGGACGCCGCAGAACGCCCTCGCCGGCCTCCTCGAAGTGGCAGCGCAGGGCGTCATGGCGCTGGACCAGGCCGGTCCAGGCCCGGCGCCAGGCGGCATCATCCGGCACGGCGCCCGTGACCGTCAGGGCCAGCGCCATGGTGAAGGCGCGTGTGTCCAGCCCGGCACCCTCCGCCACCCAGAACTCGCGTTGGCCTTCGGTGGCGCGGTCGCTGCCACTGCCCACCACCACCGTTTCGCCCTGGCCCAACTGGGCCACGCGGCGGGCGAAGCCGCGCAGGGTGGGGTCGCTGAACAGTTCGCGCGCCGGCACCGGATGGCCGAACGCCTTCTCCAACTGGTGCGACACGGCGATGGCCAGCAGGCTATGCCCACCCAGGCGGAAGAAATCGTCCTCCCGACCCACGGCGCCGCAACCCAGCACATCCCGCCACGCCGCTGCGATGCGCTCTTCAACCGGCCCCTGGGGCGGGGTGGTGGCACGCTGACCGCCGTCCTGCCGCAGTCGGTACTCATCGATGCGGGCACGCAGGCTGGCCTGGTCGACCTTTCCGGCCAGGGTGGTGGGGATGCTTTCCACCGGGATGACGGCGGCCGGCAGCATATAGCTGGGCAGGCGCTGGGCCAGCGCCTCGCGCCAGGCGGTGTTGTCCGGCAGGTTGGCGCCGGTGGCGAAGGCGTAGAGCGCCTGGTTGCCGGCGGGATCCTTGTGCACCAACACCACGGCCTGGCACACGCCCGGCTGCGCCTCGATAGCGGCGGCGATCTCGCCCAGTTCCACCCTCTGGCCGCGCAGCTTCACCTGGCCGTCGGTACGGCCCAGCACCAGCAACTCGCCCCCGGCCGTCCAGCGGCCCAGATCGCCGGTGCGATAGCGCCGTCCGTCAGGCGGGGTTGGGAAGGCACGTTTGGTCAGGTCGGCGCGGTTCAGGTAGCCCTGGGCCAGGCTGTCGCCGGCCACCCAGATTTCGCCGATGGCGCCAGGGGGAACTTGGCGCCCCTGGGCGTCCAGGATCATGACGCGGATGTTGGGCAGGGGCCGGCCGGCCGTCAAACGTGGCGCGTCCGGGTCTATGCGGCCGATGGTGGTGGCCGCCGTGTTTTCCGTGGGGCCGTAGCCGTTGTAGCAGGCCAGGCGGCCGGCATAGTGGCGGGCGTCGGCGGCGATGGGCGCCTCCCCCACCGTCATCAGGATGCGCAAGGGCGGCAGGTCCGCCCGCTCGAACAGGCGCAGGTAAGAGGGCGCCATGGTGGCGACGGTGATGCCCCGGCCGGCGATCAAGGCCGGCATCGCCGCGATGTCGTCCATCTCGGCCCGGATCAAGGGGGACAGGGCGGCGCCCGCCCCCCAGGCCATCACGACATCCGAGACCCACAGGTCGAAGGTGGGGGAGGCCAGGGTCAGCACGCGGTCCGCCGGCGTGATCCCGAACCGCTCGCCCATGCCCACCGCCAGGTTCATCAGGCCGGCATGGGTGATGACCACGCCCTTGGGCGTGCCGGTGGAGCCGGAGGTGTAGAGGATGTAGGCGGGATCGGCGCCGACATCCTGGGGCAGGTCCTCGTCCGCCAGGGAGACATCCCGCACTTCCTCCGGCCGCAGCAGGGGCAGGCCCAGGGCAGCCAGGGCGTCGGGCGGGGTATGGCCGTCCAGCGCCAGGATCATCTGCGCGCCGGCATCCTGGGCGATGAAGGCCAGCCGGTCGCCCGGCAGGTCGCTGGTCAGCGGCACATAAGCGCCGCCGGCCCGCCAGACGGCCAGCACGGCGGCGGGCAGGGCGGGGGAGCGGTCGGTCAGGACGCCCACGACCTGGCCCCGGCGCAGGCCCCGCAGGCGCAGGGCGGCCGCCAGGGCGCCGATCTCGGCATCCACCTCGGCATAGGTGCGCACGCCGGCGGCGGTGATGAGGGCGGGCGCCTCAGGCTGGGCCCGGGCCAGATCCTGGAACAGGCGGTCGAAGCGGGACGCGGGCGAAGCCAATTCGGGCCCGTGCTCCCACCGTGCCAGCTGGGCGACCTCATCGGGCAGCAGGGTGGGCAGGGGCTGGTCGGCGGCCCCTTGCGCCACATGGCGGGCCAGGGCTGCCAGCGACAGCGCCCAGCTCTCCGCCGTGTCCTGGTCATAGATGGTGGCGTTGACGAACAGCTGCAGCGCGTGGCTGCCGTCGGCCCGGGCCTCGTGCGCCAGCACCATGTCCTGGGCCGGGGCGTTGGTGGTCAGGCGATAATCCAACGCCCCGGTGGCGGGGGGCTGCTTCGGCACGAAGCGCCAGGCAGCATCGTGGCCGGCGTCGCCGCTCATATCGCCCGGGTTCTCCGTCACCGCCATGTCGAACAGGGGAAATCGCCCTGGCTGGACCAGGTGGGGGTACTGGCCACGGAAGTCCCCCAGGATGCGGGCGGTGGGGTAGCGGGAGTGGCCGAGCCCGTCGGCCAGCGACTGCTGCACCCCGGCCAGAACCTCGGCCAGCGTGTCGCCCTCCGCCAGATGGCAGGCCAGGGGCAGCATGTTCAGGTAATACCCCACCACCCGGGCCTCATCCGCCGTCTCGCGGGTGGAGGCGGCGGTGCCCAGGGTGAAGTGGGCCCGGCCGGTGCGTCGCCGCACCTCGATGGCCATCAGGGCCAGCATCAGGGCATGCAGGCTGGCGCCCTGGCCCTGGGCGATGCGGCGCAGGCCGGTGGACGTGTTGGCGTCGAGGCACAGGCGCAGGCTGTGGCTGCCCTTCGCGGCCTGGCCGCTGCGGCCCAGCGGGCGCGGCGCGTCCAGCGGCCATTCATCGAAGGGTCCGTTGCCCTCCGGCGCCGGGCTGGCCACCAGATGGTCCAGCGTATCGCGCCAATAGGCGGCGTCGGCATCGGCGGCCGGGCTGGCCAGGTAGGCCTCCTCCCACGCCGCCGTCAGGGCCAGGCCGCCCGGCAGCGCCTCCAGCGCCTGTCCCTTCAGCAGGGCGGTCAGATCCTCGATCAGCACGGCCAGGGACAGGCCGTCACCCACGGCGTGGTGCAGGCCCAGCCAGAACACGGCAGTGTCCGGCGCCCGCACCAGGCCCGCCCGCCACAGCGGGGGCTGGCCGAGCGGAATGGCCGTGGCGGCATGGCCGCGCGCCTGGGCCAGCGCCGCGTCGGCATCGGCCGCCGTCTCGATCAGGAAGTGGCGATTGACCAGCGCCCCGGCGGCAGCGGCGTCCAGCACCGGACGCCGCAGAACGCCCTCGCCGGCCTCCTCGAAGTGGCAGCGCAGGGCGTCATGGCGCTGGACCAGGCCGGTCCAGGCCCGGCGCCAGGCGGCATCATCCGGCACGGCGCCCGTGACCGTCAGGGCCAGCGCCATGGTGAAGGCGCGTGTGTCCAGCCCGGCACCCTCCGCCACCCAGAACTCGCGTTGGCCTTCGGTGGCGCGGTCGCTGCCACTGCCCACCACCACCGTTTCGCCCTGGCCCAACTGGGCCACGCGGCGGGCGAAGCCGCGCAGGGTGGGGTCGCTGAACAGTTCGCGCGCCGGCACCGGATGGCCGAAGGCCTTCTCCAACTGATGCGACACGGCGATGGCCAGCAGGCTATGCCCGCCCAGGCGGAAGAAATCGTCCTCCCGACCCACGGCGCCACAGCCCAGCACATCCCGCCACGCCGCCGCGATGCGCTCCTCAACCGGCCCCTGGGGCGGGCCGCCGACCGGGCCGGCGTCGGCCTGCGCGCCCGACAGGGCCAGCAGGGCGCGCAGGGCCGCGCGGTCGATCTTGCCGGAGGTGGTCGTGGGGATGGCGTCCACCACCAGCAACGCGGCCGGGATCATATAAGCCGGCAACCGACCCGCCAGGGTCTCGCGCCAACCCTGGGCCAACCATTCGCGGGGGCTGCCGGCCTGCGGGCGGACGAAGGCCCACAGGCTTTTGCGGCCGGGTTCGCCATTGGGGGCGGCCTCCAGCGCCACGACGGCCTGGGCCACGGCGGGGTGGGCCTCCAGCGCCGCCTCGATTTCCCCCAACTCGATGCGAATGCCGTTCAGCTTGACCTGATGGTCACGCCGGCCCAGCACCTCCAGCACCGGCAGGCCGCCATCATGGCCGCCGCGCCAGCGGCCCAGGTCGCCGGTGCGGTAGCGCCGCTGATCACCCTCACCGATGAAGGCGGCGGCGGTCAGGTCGGGGCGGTTGAGATAGCCCTCCGCCAGATTCAGGCCGCCCAGCCAGATCTCGCCCACCGCCCCGGGGGCCGCCAGGGCGCCGGTGGCGTCGCGGATCTCCACCAGGGTGTTGGGCAGGGGGCGGCCGGTGGCCAGCACGCCGTCCAGCCCAGCCACGGGCAGGGCGCCCATGGTGCTGGTGATCGCGTTTTCCGTGGGGCCGTAGGCGTTGACGTAACGCAGGCGGCTGCCATAGCGCGCCACGTCACCGGTCAGCGGCGCCTCGCCGCCCGTCACCAGGATGCGCACGCTGTCGGGCAGGGCGCCATCCAGCAGGCGCAGATAGGTGGGCGTGAGGTCGGCCACCGTGACACCGCGGTCGCGGATAAGGTCCAACAGGGCCGCCGGCCGCTCGATGACCTCCGCTGTCGCCAGGCACAGGGTGGCGCCGAAGACCAGCGGCAAGCCGATGTCGGACAGGGATACGTCGAACGCCGGGGAGGCGAACATCAGCGTGCGGTCGGCGGCAGTCAGGCCATAGTCGTCGCCCACGCCGAGCAGGGTGTTCAGCAGGGCGGCATGGCTCACCCGCACGCCCTTGGGCAGGCCGGTGGAACCGGAGGTGTAGAGGATGTAGGCGATGTCGTTGGACCGCCCCTGCGGCAGGGCGATGTCGTCCTGGGCCGCCCGCTCCAGGGCCGCCAGCCCGTCCGCCGTCAGGTCCAGGATATGGGCCGCACCCGCGTCGCGGGCCATGAACTCCCGCCGCTCCGGCGGCAGGTCGGCGGCCAGGGGCAAATACACCGCCCCGGCCTGCCAAAGGGCCAACAGCACCGCCGGCAGGTCGGCGGCGCCGCGCGGCGCGACGATGGCGACCACGGTGCCCGGCGTCACCCCCTGGACCACCAAGCCGCGGGCCAGCCGGTTGGCGCGCCCCAGCAGCGCGGCGTAGGAAACCACGGCCCCGTCCGCCAGGATCAGGGCGGGATGCTCTGGCCGGGCGGCCGCTTGCGCGGCGATCAGGTCAACCGGGCGGGCATCGGGCCGGAAGACGGCCGAGCCCGCCTGCCAGCGCGCCAGCAGCGCTTGCTCGGACGGCAGCGCGGCGGGCACGGCGCCGTCCATGGCCGGACCGTCCGCCAGCCAGGCGGCCAAGTCCAGAAGGCCTTTCAACCAATGATGAGCGGTATCAACGTCATAGATGGCGGCGTTCATCTGCCACTTCAGCACCAGGCTGCCGTCCGGCAGGGCCTCATGCGACAGCGCCATATCCTGGCCGGCCCCGTGGGGCGCCAGTTCATAGTGAATGCCCCCGGCCTCGACGGCGCTGAGTCGCGCCAGGCCGGTGGCCGCCTGGCCGGCGTCACGCGTGCCGGTCAGGTCCGGCGTTTCGGTCACGACGATATCGAACAGGGGGAAGCGGGCGGGATCGCGCACGGCGGGGCGCTCGCGCCACAGATCATGGCACAACCGGGCGAAGGGATAGCGGGCATGATGTAACGCGTGCGTCAGCTCATTCCTTACGATATCGAAACGGCTGGCGAGGTTCTGGTCGACCGTCAGCTGGAAAGCGACCGGCACCAGGGTGACCGCATAGCCCACGGCCTCCGCGACCGCCGCATCCTCACGCAGGGATACGGTGCTGCCGATCAGGAAATCGCTGCGGCCGGTGCGGCGGAACACCTCCGAACCCAAGAGCGTCAGCATCAGGGCGTGCAGGCTGCCCTGACCCCGGCGGGCCAGGCGGCGCAGGGCGTCGGCCTGGTGGGCGGGCAACACCGCCTCCAGCCGGTGGCTGCGGGCGGGCGCATCCAGGCGGCGGGGATGGTCCAGCGACCACTCCGCAAATGCCGCGTCGGGCAGGGCCCGCAGGATGGCGCCCCACGCCTGGGCATCGCGGGCGGCACCGGGACCGGCCAGATAGACCACCTCTTGCCGGGCCAACGCCACGGCATCCACGGCGGGGCCCCGGAACTCATCGCCGCGCAGCAGCGTGCCCAGGTCGCGCACCAGCACCTCCAGCGAGGCGCCGTCGCCGACCGCATGGTGCAGGGCCAGCCAGAAAAGGGCTTCCCCTTCCGCGACCGTCACGACGCCGGCGCGGTACAGCGGTGCCTGGCGCAGGGACAGCGGCGCGCACTGGCGGTCGCGGATGTGGGCCAAGGCCGCAGCGCGGTCGGTAACGGTGGTGAATTCCAATTCCGCGAACACAGCATCCCCAGGGGCCCTCACATGCCGGCGCACCACGCCGTCCGCATCGGCGGCGAAGGTCGTGCGCAGGGCACTGTGCCGCGCCACCAGCGCCTGCCATGCGGCGTTCCAGCGCGCCGCATCCGGCGGCGGTCCCTCCACGCGGCGGGTCAGCGGCATGGTGAAATGCCCGGTGTCGAGGCCCGCGGCCTCCGCCAGCCAAAACTCCCGTTCACCCAGCGTGGCCAGGGTGGGGTCCACATCGGCGATCACGGCGCTGTCCGCGACGATCTCCGTCGCCGCCAGGTGGGCGGCGAATTGGGCGAGGGTCGGCGCGATGAACAGGTCGCGCGCTGGCACGGGGCGGCCCAAGGCCTGCGCCAACTGGTGCGCCATGGTCACGGCCAGCAGGCTGTTGCCGCCCAGGGCGAAGAAGTTGTCCTCCCGCGCCACGCGCGGCTCACGCTCGGTCAGGCCCGGCCCCAGCAGGGTGGCCCAGACGCCAGCCACCGATTGCTCCAGCGCGGTCGTCGGCGGGGTGCGTGCACCTTCCTCCAGGGCCGGCGCCAAGGCCAGCAGGGCGCGGCCGTCGATCTTGCCGCTGGCGGTGGTGGGGATGGCGGCCACGGGGGTGTAGCTGGCTGGGATCATGTGCGCCGGCAGGCGGGGGGCCAGCCAGGCTTGCCACGTGTCGCGGGTGGGTAGGGCCTGGTCGTCCTTCGCCACCAGGAAGGCGCGCAGGGCCATGTGCCCGGTATCGGCGGAGACCAGAACGGCGGCCTGGCGCATCGCCGGATGGGCCAACAGGGCGGCCTCGATCTCGCCCAGCTCCACCCTTTGGCCGTGCAGCTTCACCTGCTGATCCATACGGCCCCGCAGTTCCAGGCGGCCATCGGCCGTCCAGCGCCCCAGGTCGCCGCTGCGGTAGGCCCGGCCCTGGTCCGTCATGACGAAGCGGTCGGCCGTCAATTCGGGGTTGTTGAGGTAACCCCGGGCCACGCCGGCGCCGGCCAACCACAGTTCGCCTACCTCACCCGGCGGCACGGGCGTGCCGTCGTCCCGGCGCAGGCTGACGCTGGTATTGGCCAGGGGGCGGCCGATGGACAGCGGGCGGCGCGGGTCGGCATCGCCCTCCACCAGGCCAATGGTGACGATGATGGTGGTCTCGGTCGGCCCGTAGGCGTTCCAGAAGGCGATGGGGGGACCATGCCGGGCGGCATCGCCATGGCGCGGCGCTTCGCCGCCGGTGTTCAGGATACGCAGGCCCTGGAATGGCGTCTCGGCGCTGACCCGCAGGTATGAGGGGGCATGGAAGGCGCAGGTGACGCCCAGGCGGGTGTAATGGCGCTTCAGCGCCCAGGGATCGTCACGCAGCGCCGGGCTGATGGGCACCAGGCCGCCACCGTTCAGCAGCGCCATCCCCAGCTCCCAGGGACTGGCGTCGAAGCCCGGCGTTGCCACCAGGCTGGTGCGATCAGCATGTGTCAAGCCGACCGTGCCGGCATGGGACAGGATGGTGTTGACGTAGCCGCGGTGGGTGACGGCGACCCCTTTGGGCCGGCCGGTGGTCCCCGAGGTGTAGATGATATAGGCTAGGTCGTCCGGCCCGGCGCCGGCATGGTCCACGCTTGTGGCGGATGGCAGGGTGCCGGCGTCCAGCACGGGGCCGAGGCCTGTCAGCAGGGCTGGCGGCGGTGCCTGCCCGTCCCCGGAGGGAACGGTGATCAGAACCTTGGCGCCCGCGTCGGACACCATGTAGGCCAGGCGCTCCGCCGGCAAGTCGGCGGCCAAGGGCAGGTAGACGGCCCCCGCCTTCCAGATGCCGAGAATGACGGCCGGCAGGGCCGGCGCGCAGTCGGTCAGGACGGCGACGACACGATCCGGCCCCAGGTCCAGGGCCAGCAGGGCGTTGGCGACGCCGTTGGCGGCGGCGTCCAAGTCGGCATAGCTCTGGGTTTCCTCCAGGGTCACCACGGCCGCGGCGTCCGGCTGGCGCCGGGCCCAATCCTGGAACAGGACCTGGGCGCCGACCGCGGGCCGCTCCACGGTGGGGCCAGCCTCCCACACTGCCAGTGTCGCCGCCTCGTGCGCCAGCAGGGCCGGGGGCGACTGGCGCAGCCGATCGGAATCGGCCGCCAGCCATTCCGCCCAGGCCACCAGGCTGTCCAGCCAGGCTTGCGCCGTCGTGGCGGCATAGACGTCCGGATTCCAATGCAGGACCAGGCGCAGATCATCGCCGGCCTGGTCATCGGCCGCCTCGGCCCATTCATAACTGAAGGCCAGGTCCACGCCGGCCAGCGGCGGCAGGCCCAAGCCGGGCAGGGGACGGCGGCGCATGCCGTCCGGAGCATCTTCCGTGGCTGGGGGCGGGTTGGCAGTCAGCGTGATGTCGAACAGGCCAGGGCGTTCCGCCGCGCGGCGGCCGGGCCAGCGCTGCTGGAACTCCCGCGCGATCCAGCTGCCGGGATAGCGGGCATGGGTCAATGCGGCGCGCAGCGTGTCGCGGCTGTCCGCCAGCCGGCCGGCCAAGGTGTTGTCCGCCTTATTCAGCACCAGGGGCAGCACGTTGACGTAATGGCCGATGGCAGTCTCGGCCCCCGAGGGGCGGATGGAAAAGCCGCTGCCGATAATGACCCGGGACCGACCGCTGCGCCGTTGCGCCTCCCACCCCAGCAGGGCCAGCAGCAGGCCGTGCAGGCCTGTTTCCACCGTGCGGGCCAGCCGGGCCAGGACCTGGGCCGCGGCGGCGGGGATGACGGCGTGGCGGGGGGCGGCGGGCGCCCGTTGGGGCGTGGCGGGGCGGCTGTAATCGGTGGCGAGATCCGCCAGGACGTCATCCCCGCCAGCTGCCGCCACGTCCAGCTGGTCCCGCCAATAGCGCTGATCCGTCTCCCGCGCGGCGGAGGCCAGGTAGCGTGCCTCGGCCGTCGCGGCGGCCCGGATGCCGTGCGCGGCCGGGCCGGCAGCGTCGCCCCGCAGCCAGCGGGCCAGGTCATCCTGCAACCGGCCCATGGCCAAGCCATCCACCACAGCGTGGTGCGCCACCACCCAGAACAGCAGGCGCCCCCCATCGGTGGGCAGGCGGATGAGGCCGGCGCGCACCAGCGGCGCCTGGGTCAGGTCGAAAGGCTGGGCGGCGGCGGCCGCCAACCGGTCCCGTGCGTCCTGCTCGTCGGCGCAATCCCAGAGAGCCGGATCCGGTGCCGCCAAGTCAGCCAGGGTCTGCCAATGGACGGCGCCGTCGGCCTGCTCTTTGAAGGCGGTGCGCAGGGCGGGGTGGTCGGCGACCAAGCCGTGCCACGCGGCACGCCATTCCTCAACCGTGGCCTGCCCCGCCGCCATTTCGAGCACCCGGACGACATGATGCCCCACGCCCGCCAAGCCAAGGCGATGGGCCAGCCAGAAATCGGCCTGGCCCACGGTGGCGGGCCCCTCGTCCTCTGCGCCGTCGTCGTCGGTGACAGTCCCGCCGGCCGCCAGATGGGTCGCCAGGCTGCGCACCGTCAGGGTGGACAGCACGTCCTGCACCGTAGCCGCGTGGCCCAGCGCCTGCAGGTGCTGGGCCACCTCGATGGCGCGCAGGCTGGTACCGCCCAGGCTGAAGAAATTATCGTCGCGCAGGATGAGGCCTGGCCCCAGCACGGCCTGCCAGGCGGCGGCCACAGCCAGTTCCAAATCGCCCTGAGGCAGGGTGTCGGGCGTCGCGACACGGGCCGAGCGCTGGTTGCGGGCCAGCGTCAGCAGGGCCTGGCGATCGATCTTGCCGGCGCTGCTGGTGGGCAGTCGGGGCAGGGTGATGACCCGCGCCGGCACCATGTAGGCCGGCAGCAGGGTCGCCAGATAGGCCGTCCAGTCCGTGCCGGGCGAAACCGTGCCGGCCACGAATCCCACCAGGCCGCCGTCCGCCAGCACGACGCTGGCATGGGTGACGCCGGGGTGGCGGGCCAGCGCGCGCTCGATCTCCGCCAAAGCCACGGCCTGGCCGGAGACCTTGACCATATCGTCGCGACGGCCCAGCGCCTCCAGCAAGCCATCTTCGCGCCAGCGGCCCATGTCGCCGGTGCGGTACGCCCGGCCGAAGGCGGTGTCGACAAAGGTGCGCGCGGTCAAGTCCGGCTGGTTGAGATAGCCGGGCGACAAGCCCTCACCCAGGACATGGACTTCGCCCACCTCACCCGCGGGCAGCGGGTTGCCCTCGCCATCCAGGATGAGGACCCGAATGCCGGGGAAGGGCCGGCCGCTGGGCAGGCGGTCGGCATCGGCCCAATCCTCCGGCGTGACACGCAGCAGGCAGATGGTGCCGCACACCTCCGTCGCGCCATGCATGTTCCAATAGGCGACGCGGGTGCCATAGTGCAGGGCGTCAGCGATATTGGGCCGCTCCCCCGCCGTCATCAGGCAGCGCAGGCCGGCAGGCAAACATCCGTCCAGCAAGCGCAGGTAGGATGGGGTGAACGAGGCGACGCTGACCGCGTGACGCTCCATCAGCGCCAGCAGGGCCGCCGGATCGTCCAGAAGGGCACGGGTGGCCGGCACCTGGGTGGCGCCCAGATACAGGGGCAGGCACAGCTCCCGAAAACCCAGGATGAAGCCCGGCGCGCTGGACAGCAGGAAACGGTCGTTCCGATGGACCCCCTGCGCCTGGGCATGGCCGCGCGCCATATGGGCGATGCCCCCATGGCGGATCAGCACGCCCTTGGGCCGGCCGGTGGAGCCGGAGGTGAACAGGATGGCGGCGATGTCGTCGGCCGTCCGCCGCGGGACGGACAAAGGGGCATCGCGGGATTCGGTGGCCAGGGCCGTGACCGGGTCTATCAACCCGCCGGACAGCCCAGCCAGCCGGTCCATGACCTCCACCGGCGGTACCAGGCTATCCATGGCCACGACGAAACGGATGGCCGCATCCTCCACCATGGCCAGCAGGCGAGCGGGCGGATGGTCGGCGGCCAGCGGCACATAGACGGCGCCCGCACGCTGGATGGCGAGGAACACAAACGGGAGTTGTGCGGAGCGGTGCACAAATACCCCCACCGCCTCGCCCGGCACCACGCCGCGGGCGACCAGGGCGGCGGCCAGGACGTTCGCCCTGTGGTTGATGTCGGCGGCGGTCTGGATGCCGCCATCGGTCAGGATTGCCGGATGATGGGGATGGCTTTGAGCGTGGCCGTCAAAGGCCTGATCGATGGCGACAAAATCCTGAAGGTCGCGCGCAGGCTCCATCATCGGTGATGGGCCGACGTTTCTGATGGCTTTAGCGCCTAGAACAGACCCGGGCATAGGAACACCATCGGTGATTTTCGGATAGACCGGCGGATACGGTAAAAAGATACCACCCGCGACGACGGGTTAAGGCCCCATCGCGTGATTAAAGACAGAACTTAATACACGCTACGCAACCGATATTCTAATTTATGATTTGAGTTATGCTATTTATTTGCCGGAATATGTTGATCATTCATGAATGTATTAAGGCAGTAATATAAATAAACCTTGATGTTTTACATAATTCGCCAAATCGGCAAGGAGGCCTCAGTATGTTGGCTCAGGTAACGACCAATTCCATAAAAGTTGCATTAACGTGATAGGCATGCCCGCTCTAATGGGTGGCATGGGTATAGTGCGGCATGCCGAACATCACAAGGATTATTTCCCTGGCACGTTGTATCCAATAGCCTCAACGCATCTCGCGCTTTTAGCGCAAGCCTGTGCCGGATGGGATGCTGGCGTCAACTGTGACGTGTGTCGGAGGGTAGGGGGAAAGGGCGGGGCTTGTCGGCCCGGCGCTCAATCGCCGCTGCCAGGCGCGGTTTCCCGCATCCGCGTGAGGACGGGCAGCACCAGCAGGGCGACCAGGGCGATCATGACGCCGGGAGCCAAGGGCCAGGCCGTGCGGGTCACCAGCGCGTGGGCGATGAAGGGCGTCAGTCCGCCGAACAAGGCCGTTGCCCCGGTGGCACCCAGGGCCAGGCCCGTCAGCCGCCCTTCGCCGGGAAACTGCTCGGCCGTCGCCACGGCACCTACCGCGCTGACACCGCCTGCCACCGCTGCCAACAGGATGGCCCCGACCAGGGCCCGGCTGGCAGACCCGCTGGCCATCAGCCAGAACAGGGGCGCCGGCAACAGCGCGCTTCCCAAGGTGAGGCCGATCAGCACGGGCCTGCGCCCCACGCGGTCCGACAGCGCGCCTATGGCCGGCGTCACGGCGATGACCGCCACGGCGGCGAGGGTGGACAGCCACAGCGACATGTCTTCGCTCAACGACCCTGTGGAGGTGAGGAAGGCCGGAACATAGGTGATACCGACATAATAAGTGATCGACCCCAGCGCGGAGATGGCGAATGACCGGAAGATGCCCGCGCGATGATGAATGAGGGCGTAGGCCAGGGGGCGGGCCGGCGCCGCCCCGGCCGCGGCCTGCCGCTCGAAGTCCGGGGACTCCTCCATGGCCGACCGCGCGATCCAGACACCACCCGCCAGCCCGGCCCCCACCAGGAAGGGGACGCGCCAGCCCCAGGACGCCAGGTCCGTCGCGTCCAACAGGTGTACGGTCAGCGCGGACATGCCGACAGCCAGCAGGCCGCCCACCTCGCTGGCCGCCGAGGCGCAGGAGGTGACCAGACCCCGCCGCCGCGGCTTGGTCCCCTCCAGCAGATAGGCCACCACGCCGGTATATTCCCCGCCCACCGAGAAACTCATGACACAGCGCAGCACCAGCAGCAGCCACCCGGCGGCGGCACCGATGGCCGTATAGGTCGGCAGCAGGGCCGTGGCCAGCATCGCCAGGCTCATCATGGCCATGGACAGCAGCATCATGCGTCGGCGCCCGAAGCGATCGCCAACGTGGCCGAACGCCACGGCCCCCAGTGGCCGCAGCAGGTAGGCGATGGCGAATCCCGCCAACGCGGTGATCAACGACCCCTTGCCGTCTCCGAAAAAGATGCGGGCAATGATGGGCGCGAAATAGAGATACAGCGTGAAATCATACCATTCCACCACCGTGGAGAACGCCGCGATCGCCATCGAGCGCCGGGAAACGGTTGGATTTGCCTCGGGCAGGGGCTTCAGGTCATCCACCGCGGTTCTCCCTTGTCGCCGATCCTGCGCCAGGGTAGCGGCCTTGGTGTGCGCACTCCAGGATGGAAACCAACCCGCGGATAATGTTGGAAAGTCGCACTTCGTTTTTGAGTCCACCATTCTCCACGCCGCCCTTCTGCCAAGGACTGTGCGGATCGCAGAAGTAACAGTCCGCCGGAACAGTCCGATAGCCCATGAACTCGGTACCGCGATCAAAGGTGATGGTTTGCCGGGCGGGCGCGGGCAGGGGCGTCAGGAGAGCCGATAGACTGGCCGCCAACGGCCCGGCTCGGCGATCCTCATTGGCTTGCAGGATGAGATAGCGGCTCTGGCGCTCCTGCAAAGAGGTCACGTTGGCTTTACCGAATGCCCTGGCAAACAGAACCAGGTCGCATTCCCAATGGCCGAACTCACTGCGATCCGCCACGCTGGCAGGCCGGGCGGTAATCCAACGCTCCGGCGGGATCGCACCCTGGCGGGGCTTGCGGCCCCGCAGTCGGCGTCGGCGATGCCTGACCATCGCTAGAAGGGCAAACAGACCGTCGCGCCGGCCTTCGGCACTGTAAACATACCTGTAGATGGTCTCATGAGAAACACAGCCGACAACCTCCGGTTCCACCTTCAGCCGCCCGGCGATCTGTTCCGGCGACCAGCCCGCACGAAGCTTCGACAGCACGTGGGCCAGAAGCGCCGGATTACGGGCCAGCTTGGCACAGCCATGCCGCCGACGGCCCGCCGCCCGATGCGCCGCCACGCAATAGTAGCCATGATAGCCATGGCCCCAGCGGTCTCGCTCCGCCGTGTGGTAGAAGTGACGCGCAATCTCCCGATAGACCGTCGACCGGTGCCGACCCAGTGTCGAGGCCAGGGCCGCAACCGAGAGACCGGCGATAAGACCGGCCTCAATCAGCCGACGTTCCGACAAATCCAGGTGAGAGTAGTGAGACCCCATTTGCGACCTCCTGTCCAACTCACTGAGAACGTTGGAAAGTCGCACTTCGTTTTTGAGTCCACCCGCCTACATACGATGTTTCAACCGGATAGAAGTGTCAGGGTGTCCCGCAAAGTAGAACTGTCAGTGCTGGGGGTGGGCGGGGAGCGGAGCCGAAGGCGCAGTGGACCGGCCACCCCCAGCACACAGTGACGTCGAGCCCCTCTTGCGACCCGGCTTTCCCCCCGTCTTGGCATAACCGATGCGCTCGCTATTGGTCTGCACCTGGGGCGCAAGCCTGGTGTCCTGCATCGTCCTGATCTCTGCCAGAACCGCCGACAGCCGCTTGTTCTCAACCACCGCCCCCGGGCTCACCCGCTGGGTCTTGTCGAACTCGGTGTAGGGCAGGGCAACGCCCTGCCAGCGGAACTCCACCCGCCCGTCGGCAAAGGCGTAGCTGTCCACATACTGCCCCACCAACCCCCGCGTCACCGCCGTCTCTTCCAGCATCACACGCCGGCGCTCATACGACAGCGTCAGCTGCCGCCCCACATACCGCCGCTCCCGCCAGCACAGGATGTCCCCCAACCGCTCAGCCAAGGCTCCTAGCGGTCGGTGCGCGTCCTCCGGCCGGGCAGGGACCACGGCAAACCGCGCGTTGAACCGCTCCATGAATCCGGGCAAAAAGGCGTTCCCCGCCGCCATGTCGCTGATCCCCGCCAGCCGCAACTCCTTCACCAGCCGGTCCTGCAGCGTCCGGTTCGCCCGCTCAACCCGCCCCTTCGCCTGGCTGGAGTTCGCGCACAGAATCTCGATCCCCAACTCCGCCAAGGCCCGACCGAACTGCGTCATCCCTTGCCCCGTCCGCGCCTCCGCCTTCGCCACCCGGAACACCGTGTGCTTGTCGGAGTAGAACGCCACCGGCCGCCCATGCCGCGTCACATACCCCTCCAGCGCCGCGAAGTAGCTGAACGCGCTCTCCGACGCCGCGAACCGCAGTTCCATCAACCGGCCCGTCGCATCGTCGATGAACACCAGCAGGCTGCACGGGCCCGCCCGGTCCTCAAACCACCGATGCTCGCTGCCATCGATCTGAACCAGTTCGCCCAAGCGCTCCCGGCGCAGGCGAGGGCGGTGGAACTGACGTCGCTGATGCCGCGACACCCACAACCCCGCCGCGGACATCCACCCCCGCAGCGTCTCCCGCGACACAGCCAGCCCATGACGCTCCGCCAACTGCTCCGCCGCCAGCGTCGGACCAAAATCCGCGTAATGCCGCTGCACCAGTTCCAGCGCCAACTCGCGCAACCCAGCACCCAGCTGACGGTTCGACGGCCGCCCTCGCGCCTGGTGCACGATGGCACCACCGCCGCCTGACCGATACCGGCCCAGCAACCGCCATACCTGACGCTCGCTCAAGCCCAGAACAGCCGCCGCTGACGACACCGTCAGCCGGCCGCCCACGACATCCGACAGCACCTCAACCCGACGAACATCCCGTTCGCTCATCACGACCCAGCCCACCGCAGCCTCCCACGTCGGACACAGCCAACCGGAAGACTGACAGTTCTACTTTGCACAGGCCTGACATTTTAACTTTGCGCCTACATACGAAAAAACCGATAAGGATAATTATGGAAATTATTCAATGAGTGTGCTCTGAAGGCGACAACATCTCGTATGCGTCCCGCTTAGCCCCGCTTTGGCGGAAATGGGGCCGTGGACCGGCGGGGAATGAGCGTGGGTGCGGAAACCCTGATCCTGTCGCTCACGGCGATCGGATCCTCCGTCAGCAAATCAAGCGCGACTGACGCAATCTGGTCGAAGGGCACCCGCAACGTGGTCAACGGCGTTGGCAGATGGCTGACGATGGGGATGTCGTTGAACCCCACGATGGAGACGTCGCCCGGCACCGCATACCCCATTCTGGCAAGCGCCGACAGGGCGCCGATGGCCGTGTTGTCGTTGACCGCGAAAACGGCGGTGGGCTTGGGGTCCAAGCGCATCAAGGCCAAGGCCGCCTCCGCACCGGACTCAATGCCGAACGTTGACTCGACGATGTAGGCGGGGTCCTGCGACACCCCGGCCTCGGCGAGCGCCTGCTTATATCCCTCAACGCGACCCCGCGCGCTGGATGCATAAGAAGGGCCGGCAATCAGGCCGATGTGGCGGTGCCCCAGGTCCAGCAGATGCCGGGTGGCGAGATACCCGCCCAACATGTCATCCCCCACGGAGGACAGGCTGCGGCCATCCGTGCGCAGGGCCAGGACATGAGGCACGCCGCGCCGCGTCAGATCGTCCGGGAAGTCGTCATCCTGCCGGGCGGTGGACAAGATCAGGCCGTCAACCCCCCGCCGCAACAAGGTTTCCGCCGCTATCCTGTCGGCCTTGGGTCTGTCGTCCGTCGTCGCGACAATGGCGAAGCGTCCGGAACGGACGCAAGCCTTGGTGAGCGCCTCATAGAGCATCGCCATCGCCGTGTCCGTCAGGCGCGGCACAATCACGCCTATGGTCATCGTCTTCCCTCGCCGCAGGCTGGCGGCCGAGACGTCACGGATATAGCCGAGACCGGCGGCCACCTGCCGGACCCGCCGGGCCGTTTCGCTGTCCGACTGCGGCAACCGCTCATCCAGGATGCGCGATACGGTGGACTTGGACACCCCTGCCGCCGCCGCCACATCGTGCAGGGTCACACGACCCGGGGTCACTCGCGCCGAGCCGCCAGCCATGTCTTCCTTTTCCGTCAAGAGACTCTCCCCGCCATCGACCTGACGCTGCCGCGCAGGCCCTGCCCTGCCTTCTGTATGCCCCAAGATGGGGCTTGACTCCAGTAGGCTTTGGATCGATCGTGGGAACGTTCCCGCGAACGATCCCTGCCCGAATGATGGGACGTCGCCTGAAACCGATAACTGTGAGGAAACCCATGAACGCGCCCATCTCCCGACAGGAGAAGTCTGCCTTTCGCACCCCCGTCATGGATTTGCGTGGCCTGAGCCCGGCCCCGGTGACGGCCTTCACCAAGGACGGCAAGGTGGATTACGAAGCCAACGCCGCGCTGGCGAAATGGCTGGTCTCCATCAACGGGGTGAAGAGCCTGGTTTGCCTGGGGCACGCCGGTGAAGGCACCTTCCTGACCCAGGATGAGCAGGTGAAACTCATTGAAACGCTGGTGGAGGCGGTGGGCGGCCAAGTCCCCATCATCGCCGGCATTACCGGCGAAGGCACCGAAGTGGCGGCAAAGGAAGCGCGCCGCGCCGCCGACGCCGGCGCCATCGGGGCGCTGGTCTACCCGTCCCATGGCTGGCTGCGTTTCGGCTTCCAGGACGGGGCGCCGCAGGATCGCTACAAGGCCATCCACGAAGAGTCCGGCCTGCAGTGCATTCTGTTCCAGTACCCCGACGTCACCAAGGCCAGCTACAACCTGAAGACCCAGTTGGAGATCGCCGCCCAGCCGGGCGTCGTGGCCACCAAGAACGGCGTGCGCAACATGCGTCGCTGGGACACGGAAATCCCCGTCCTGCGCAACGAGTTCCCCGATCTGCAGATCCTCACCTGCCATGATGAATACCTGCTGCACACCATGTTCGATGTGGACGGCGCGCTGGTCGGATACGGCAACGTGGCGCCTGAGTTGCTGGTGGAGTTCATCGCCGCGGGGAAGGCCAAGGACTATCCCAAGGCCCGAAAGATTCATGACCAGCTGCTGCCGGTCACCAAGGCCATCTATCATCGCGGGTCGCATATGGAGGGCACGGTGGCCCTGAAGATCGCGCTGGTCGCTCGCGGCATCCTTGAAAACGCGACGATCCGTTCGCCCCTTCGGGACCTGTCCCCTGAAGCGGAGGCTGAGATCAAGGCCGCGCTGAAGGCGGCGTCCATCATCTGATTCCGGCTGCGGGGCACCCCAGGTCCGCTGGGGTGCCTTGACCACCCATATAAAGACAATAAGACATGCCACGCGCCCGGTACGCTGGGGCGGGAAGGCGTGCGTCCAGAGGGAGGGGTCAAATGGATATGATCTTGATGGACGACGCGAAGCGACGGAGCGCCACGTCCATGACCGAAGGTGCCCGCCTCATCGCCCGGCTGGAACGCCTGCCGGCAACCAGGCCCGTCATGTGGGCGCGCGGATGTGTCGGCATGGCGACTTTCTTCGATGGGTACACGACCATCGCCATCGCCTACGCCATGCCCATCCTGTCGAAGGAATGGGCGCTGACGCCGGCGGCCACCGCCGCCATCATCTCCTCCGGATATTTCGGCCAGCTGATCGGCGCGGTCATCTTCGGCTGGCTGGCTGAGCGCCTGGGGCGCCTGCCCGTCCTGGCCATCGCCATCGCCATCTTCGCCGCCATGAGCTGCGCCTGCATTTTCGCCTGGGACGCGCACTCCCTCATGCTGTTCCGCTTCCTGCAAGGGATAGGAACAGGCGGCGAAGTCCCCGTGGCCAGCGCCTACGTCAACGAGTTGTCGGGCGCCAAGAAACGGGGGCGCTTCTTCCTGCTGTACGAGCTTCTGTTCCTGGTGGGCCTTACATCCGCCGGCGCCATCGGCCTGGTGCTGGTTCCTGAGGCCGGGTGGAAGGCCATGTTCATCGTAGGCATGGTGCCGGTCGCCCTGGTCATACCCTTGCGCTTCTTCCTGTCGGAAAGCCCGCGCTGGCTGATCGGCAAGGGGCGGCTGGCCCAAGCGGAGGCCATCGTGGCCCGCCTTGAGGCGAGCGCGATCCGCAGCGGCAAGGTTCTGCCGGAACCGGCCGTTCCCACGACGGTGATCGCCCCAAAAGCCCAGGGCTCGGTGAAGGAGCTATTCGGTCCACTCTATGGCCCGCGGACGCTGCTGCTGTGGGTCATGTGGTTCGGCGCCTACATGATCAACAACGGCTTGGTCACCTGGTTGCCGACCCTTTACAAGACGGTCTTCAACATGCCGGTCGGACAGGCCATCGGTTATGGCTTCATCACCACCGGCGCCGCCTTGGTGGCCTCCTTCATCTGCGCACTGGTCATCGATCGGGTCGGCCGCCGCCGCTGGTATATCGGTGCCCTGGCCTTCGCCGTCATCCCGCTGGCGGCGCTCTATCTGCAGGGGGCGAGCAGCGCGCTGACCGTTCTGCTGCTCGCCACCCCCGCCTTCGCCGCCGTCCAGACCGTCACCTATTCCCTCTACCTCTACTCGGGCGAATTGTACCCGACGCGCCTGCGCTCCTTAGGGGCCGGCCTGGGCAGCGCCTGGCTGCGCGCCGGATCCATGGCGGGGCCCTGGGTGATCGGCATGGTCGTCGCCCAAGGCTCCGTGGCGCCCGTCTTCCTGGTCTTCGCTGTCGTATCGGCCGTCACGGGCTTGGCCGTGTGGCTGCGGGCACCGGAGACGACCGGCAAGTCCCTGGAAACCCTGTCGCCCTAGATCTGGGCCGTCCGATCACACGTCAAAATTTCAACGGGAAATTTCAACGGAACTTCGCGCGAGACGAAGTCCGAAAGGGGAGGCTTTATCCATGAAAACGCTGGCGGTGCTGGCGGGGTGCATCATCTTGGGCACGACCCCCGGCCTGGCTGAAACCACACCTGAAACCGTTCAAGAGAAACCGGCTACCACCGCTGAAGGTCAGGCGGCGCCGAAAACTGAGGCCGATCGCGCCCGGATCATTCCCCAACTCCACATCCTTCCACCCCCCGGAAGCGGGTTCACACCCCCTCCCCCCGACGGCCCCTTCAGGGACATTGGCCAAGCCTTGGCCGACCGGGGCGTTTACCTGCGCGCCCTGGTCGTGGATGAGTTCGCGGCCAACACCACGGGCGGCCAGGGACAGGGCAAGGCGAATTCACTGGCCACCCCCTTCGGCACCGACCTCGACCTCGATAAGATGGTCGGCTGGACGGGCGCGACATTCCATATGTCGATCAATGACTCCATCGGCACATCCCTGGCCGCTGAGCATACCTTGAACGCCGTCAGCTTTCAGACCCGCTTCAAGACCTACCACAACATGCGCCTTTCCGCCCTGTCGCTGGATCAGGACCTGTTTGATGGCAAGATCAACATCACCGGCGGGCGCGTCTCGGCACTGACGTTCTTTAACGCCTCAACCATTTACTGCAACTTTCAGAATAATTCCGTCTGCTTCAACCCCGCCGTCCTGCCGATCCAGAACAAGACCTTGTCCTTCTTTCCCTACGGCACCTGGGGCGGGCGGGTGAAGGCCAACCTGTCCAAGACCTTCTATGTCCAGGCGGGGGCGTTCGAAGCCAACACTTCCCTCATCCCCACCAACGGGTTTGACTGGTCGACCAAGGGCGGGACCGGCGTGCAAACCGCGGGGGAGATGGGCTTGCAGTCCGCATCACCCCTGGATGACTATGCCTACCATGTGCGTCTGGGCGGTTTCCGCAACACCTCCCCCGTTTCCGACCCGTTTCTTAACAGCCGCGGCGTGTCACGCATCGCCTACAAAGGCGCGGCGCTGGTCCACGATGAAGGCCAAACCGGCTGGTACGCCATGGGGGACATGGTCGTGGCCCGCTTCAGCGGGGACCGGCAGCGCAACCTGACACTGTTCGGGGGTATGATCGGGTCAACCGCGGACTACACCCAATTCAAGAAGCAGACGTTGCTCGGCTTTGTACTGACGGGGCCATTCGAGAGCCGGCCGGACGACACCTTCGGCATCGTCGGCAGCTATATCCAATTGGGCCCGCGTGAGGTGGATTTCCTGCGCGCCTCGCGTGCCGCGGCCGGCGGCACGGATCCGGTGCACAACGCCGAAAGCATCTTTGAAATCAATTACGGCTACAAGGTCGCGCGCGGCATCAAGGTCAGCCCCAACATCCAGTACGTCCTGGACCCGGATAACATCCTGCGGCCCGGCGCCGTCCATCAATCCAAGGACATCCTGGCATTCGGCGTGCGCCTTTCGGTCGAGTTGGGCGCCGTGTTGGGCTTCCCCGTCTGGCGATAGGGCACAGGCGCCGGCGTGCAGGCGGGATATGCCTGCACGCCGGGCTTGGTTCTTTATCGCGCGCATCCCCTCACCGTGGCCTCCATGCGGACGCGGCGGCCATGAAGGCGGCCGTTTCATCATGCGCCTCCTGGTTCTCGGGCGGGAAATAGCTGAGCTTCACGACCACGGTGCGGGTCGCGCGGTCGACGAAGATGTACTGGCCCTGCAGGCCGATCGCCTGGAAAGCGTGGTCGTTGGGGATCCACCATTGATAGCCGTAGCCCGGGCCGGGCCCGCCGGTGGCCTTGGTCGATTCCCGGACCCAGGCGGCGGGGACGATCTGATGGCCGTTGGCCTGGCCGTCCTGCAGCATCATCAGGCCGATGCGCGCGTAGTCGCGCGGCGTGGCGTTGAAGCCGGCGCCGTTGAACTCGCGGCCCACGCCGGGCGGCCCGTCCATGATGAAGAAGCCATCCCGCTCCGCCCCCAACGGTTCCCACAGGCGTTGGGCGGCATAGGCGGCGATGGTGCTGCCGCCGCTGACGCGTTCCAGCAGCCAGCCCAGAACCGCCGTGTCCAGGGTCTTGTACTGCCAGACCTCGCCCGGCGCATGCGCGCGCTTGACGGTCCGTGCCGCGTCGGCGAAGCGGACGACGTTCTCCACCAGGGCAAGTTCATGGTTTCGGGCGGCAATGCCCGGGTTGGCGAAGTCGTAACGCTCCTCATAATCGACGCCGGAACGCATCTGCAGGACCTGGCGGATGGTGGCGCCGTCATAGCCGCCGCCCTTCAGTTCCGGCAGGTACTGGGTGATCCTGTCATCCAGGGATTTGATGCGGCCCTCCTGCACCGCGCAGCCGATGAGGATGGACGTGATGGACTTGGTCATCGACCAACCCATGAGGCGCGTCGCCGCATCGGTGTTGTTGCGGTAAACCTCCGAGACGATGCGCCCGTCCTTCAGGATCAGCAGGGCGTTGGTGTAGGTGCGTTCCAGGAACTGGTCCGCCGTGTAGCGCTGGCCCTTGAAGGAATAGGTGAAGTCCAGCGCGTGGTCGGACCGCGGCAGTTCCCACACCGGGCCGGAGCGCGCGACGGTCCGGGTGGTGAACAGTTGGTCCATGTCCCGGAAGGTCAGCGCGTTGACGTCGGCGTCGTTCATCTTGCGGCGCAGATCCTGGATCGCGGGCGGCACCGTCGAGGCCGGCAGCGACGGGTCGGGGACCGGCGCTGGATAGGCCAGCACCCCGCACGGGGCCAGCAGGACCATGAGAGCGAGCACCCGGCCCCTTACTTTATCGACTTTCATCATTCCCCCCTGTTCATGGCGATGTCGCCGGAACGTGGCCGGCCTTCACAAGGCCTGGTTCGCGCGTCCGTACCGATAATGTTAAGGGGGGTGCGAAGGGCTGGCGGCTCCCAAATGGGATACGGGACGTCAGGGTACTGCTGCCGCCAGCCGGGGCGCGTCCGCCAGGCCGCCGCCTTGCGTCAGGCTGACGGCCAGCGACGCGCAAACCCGCCGCACCAATTCCGCCTGGCGGGGACAGCCCGCCTTGGCCAAGGCCCGCTTCAATTGAATGCGCGCCGTCCCTTCCGCGATCCCGCGCCGGTGCGCGTATTCCGCCACGGAAAGGCCATCGCACAGTCCGGCGGTCAGGCGGGCCTCGGCGGAAGACATGCCGAAAAGCCCGGCGATGGACGCGGGGGACAGGTTCAGGGGCCGCCCGGGCTCGCGCAGCAGCAACAGCACCGGGCGCGGCTGTCCCGGAACCTGGACCGGCGCCGGCGCCCATCGCGTGGCCATGGCCATGACCTGGACAACGGCGTCCCCTTCCATCCGCCCCAACGTCAGAAGAAGCGGCCGCTCTACGGCTTCCCCGGCGGCGCGCGCCAGCAGCCGGCGAAAGGGGATGGCGTCGGCGGGCAGGACAGCGCGGACATGGCCCGCGCTTTGCCGGATCACGGGGGAACCCGCAAGGATGGCGCGGGCCGACCCATTCGCCCATATCAGGCGCCCGCCGCCATTACAAAGGACGACGCCGGCGCCCAGCCGCTCACTGGCGTCCGCCAGCAGGTCGGCCTTCAGCGTCGCCATGTGCAACTGCTCACCCAGCGCGACGGCTTGGCGCAAGTGCGGCAGCAGCGTCACGGCCAGTGCCTCTTCTTCCGCGCCCATGGGCCGGGGGCAGTCAGCCGAGCGATGCAGCACCAGCGCCAGGAAGCGGCCGGGCGACAGTTCGATGATGCCGCTGAGGTTGGCGCCCAGGTTCAGCGCCCGCCGCCGGCGCTGAACCTCCCTCAGGTCAGCGGAGCCGGGCGGAAAAATATCCTCATCCCGCGTAACCGCAGCGTGGCGCGGCATGGGGTCACCGGCGCCGACGCGCAGCCGGGGATTGCTGTCGTTGTTGAAGACCCGGTCATGTTCGCGCCAGTGGGCCGATGAATAGGAATCCCTCACCGTCCAGACCGGATGAAAACGGCCATCCCGGTGGTCCAGCACTTGGACCACCGCGCTGAGGGCGGACATGCGGTCGCGCAACTGGTCCAGCACCGCCGGCCATCGTTCTGGGGCGGACGGGCACGCATAGAGATCAAGCAGCAACTCGTGCATCGCCCTCCCCTATTCTTATCCTCCATAACCTTATGTCACGGTGGAAGTTTTGGATATGAGGATCGCGATGGGCGACTTGATCACCACCCCGGCATGCGCAGCACCGGCTTCACCGTCCGTCCGGCTTCGGCGTCGTGGATGGCCTGGTTGACCTCCGCCAGGGGGTAGAAGGTGATCAGCCGGTCGAAGGGAAACTGCCCGGCGAGGTACAGGTCGATCAGGGCCGGGATGAACTGGTGCGGGTCGGCGTCGCCCTCGACGATGCCGCGCACGCTGCGGCCGCCGCTCATCAGATGGCCGCCATCCACCGGCAGGGTTTGGCCAAAGGGCATGGCGCCCACCAGGCCGCAGACGCCGCGCGGCGCCAGGCAGCGGACGGCGTCGCCGACGACGGCCAGGCGGGCGGTGGTGTCCAGGGCGTAATCGACACCCACACCGCCTGTCAGTTCCATGATCCCGTCCACCACGGATGCGCGGGTGGGATTGAAGGCATGGGTGGCGCCCAGTTCCCGCGCCAAGTCCAGCCGGGCCTCCACCAAGTCGATGGCGATGATGGGGGCCGCCCCCATCACGCGGGCCGCCATCACGGCGCTGAGCCCCACGGCCCCGGTGCCGAAGACGGCCAGGGACCGGCCGCGCGCCACCCGCAGGGCGTTCATGACCGCGCCCGCCCCGGTCAGGACGCCACAGCCCAGCGGCCCCAGGATCTCCAGGGGCGCCGTCGCCGGCACCTTCACCACGTTGCGTTCAGGACACAACGCGTGGGTGGCGAAGGAGGATTGGCCGAAGACGTTGCCGCCCAGCACCCGCCCTTCCCCCGGCCAGCTCAGGCCGCTGCTGCCATCGGCGCGCCGACCGCTGAAGTTGCGGCCGAAGAAATCATGGCAATAGGCGGGAACATGGTCGTGGCAGGACGGGCAGACGCCACAGGAATTGAAGCTCATGACCACGCGGTCGCCCGGGGCGACGTAGGTGACGTCCGCCCCCACCCGCACGACGATGCCCGCCCCCTCATGCCCCAGCACCGCCGGCGGCGGTACCGGCAGCTCCTGGTCGCGCATGGCCATGTCGGTGTGGCAGACGCCGGTGGCCACCACCCGCACCAGCACCTCATCGGGACGGGGGTCCTCGATCTCCACGGTTTCCAGGGTCAGGGGGGCCTTGATGCCGTGGGCCACGGCGGCGGTGATCTGCATGGGTCGCTGCGTCCTTGGCAGGTCAGAAGGGATAGGCGGGGGCCTGGGGTTGGGTGGTGGTCCAGCGCCAGGTGGTGAACTCGTCCCAATTGGCGGGGCCGCTGATGCGGCTGCCGTTGCCGGAGGCCCCCATGCCGCCGAAGGGCGCCTGGGGTTCGGCCACCACGGTCTGGTCGTTGATGTGCAGGTGGCCGGTGCGCAGGCGGGCGCCCAGGCGGGCGGCCCGATCGACATTGGCGCCGATGACACCGGCGGCCAGGCCGTAGTTGCCGCGGTTGGCCAGATCCACCGCCTGGTCGTCGTCGGCGAAGGCCGTGACCACCGCCACCGGCCCGAAGATTTCCTCCTCGAAGGCCGGCATGCCGGGGGTGACACCGGTCAGCACGGTGGGGGCGTAGCAGCGGCCGTCATGCGTGCCGCCGGCCAGCAGCTTGGCGCCGGCCGCCACGCTGGCCTCGACGATGGCATGCACCCGGGCCACCTGGCCGGCGTCGATCAGCGGGCCGATGGCGACACCGTCCAGCGGGTCGCCCACCGGCAGGCCCCGTGCCTTGGCCACCAGGCGCTCCACCAGGGCGTCGTGCAGGCTGTGGTGCACCAGGATGCGGCCGGTGCTCATGCAGATCTGGCCCTGGTGCAGCCAGGCGCCCCAGGCGGCATTGCGGGCGGCCAGGTCGATGTCGGCATCCTCCAGGATGACCAGGGCGTTCTTGCCGCCCAGTTCCAACTGCACCTTCTTCAGGTGGCGCCCCGCCAGCTCCCCCACCGCGCGGCCGGCGCCGGTGGAGCCGGTGAAGGTGATCATGGCGATGTCGGGGTCGGCGCACATCGCCTGCCCCACCTCCGCCCCGCCGGGCAGGATGTGCAGCAATCCGGGGGGCAGGCCGGCGGCGGCGAAGGCCTGGGCGATGAGGAATCCGCCGGAGACGGGTGTGCGGGGATCGGGCTTCAGCACTACGGCATTGCCGGCGGCCAGGGCCGGCGCCACCGCGCGGATGGACAGGACCAGCGGGAAGTTGAAGGGGGAGATGACGCCCACCACGCCCAGGGGCACCCGCTCCGCCACGCTGGTGCGCGGCGGGGCCGAGGCCAGGATGTGGCCGCGGGGCTCCAGCGCCATGGCGGCGGCGTGGTGCAGGAAGCCCAGCGCGTGCTCATGCTCCACCTGCGCCTTGCCGCCGGCGGAGCCGCCCTCGCGCATCAGCCAGCGCACCACGACGTCGCCCATGGCGCCCATCACCCGCGCCGCGTCCTCCACCACCCGGGCGCGGGCCGCAGCGAGCAAGGCGGCCCAGGCCGGCTGGGCCGCCCGCGCGGCCTGGCCAGCGGCGCGGACATCCGCCGGATCCGCCCGCCCCACCAGGGTGAGGAGCCGGCCGGTCGCCGGCTCCGTCACCTCGATCACCCCGCCCCGAGCCGGGACCCAGGCGCCGGTGAAAATCCGCCCCTCGCCTGGGGCATCCCCGGACGTGTTCCATGGGCCATCAAGGTGGGCGTCAGATGCATCGGACACCAACTGCTTGGTCATTTCTTCTTTCCCGGGATCAGTATTTGTATTTCAGGGTGGCGAACCACTGGGCCGGCGGGCTGTAGGTGCCGAAGATGACGCCGGCGGCGTCGTTCTCGTTGCCGGTTGTCAGGTAGCGGTCGTTGGTGATGTTGCTGCCGCCCACCGTGGCCTGCCAGCGTTCGTCCGCCGTGGTGTAGGTGACGGAGGCGTTGACCACGTTGGTCGACTGCCGCTCCAGCAGTGCGGTGTTGGCGGTGTCGTTGTACATGGGATTGGTGTGGGTATAGTCGACGGTGACCCGCAGGCTGGCGCCGTTGGCCAAGCCAACCGTGTAGGCCGGGCTGACGCTGAACTTCAGGTCCGGCGTCTTGGGCAGGCGGCTGTCCAATGTCACGCCCACCACACGGGGATCGACGCTGGTGTAGCGGGCGTGCAGGTAACCCAGCGTGCCGTCCAGGGTGAAGCCGCCGCCCAGCAGGGCCTGCGCCTCCACCTCACCGCCCCAGATCTCGGCGTCGCCGGCGTTGTGCAGGGTGGGCGACACCCCTTCCTGGAAGTTCAGCTGGATGCCGGTGTAGTCGGTGTGGAAACCCGCCACGTTCAGGCGCAGGCGCCGGTCCAGCAGTTCCGACTTCACGCCCAATTCCACCGTTTCCGCCTTTTCCGGGCCGAAGCCGGGGGCGGTGCCGAGCGGGTTGGACAGGCGCGTGGTCCAGCTGCCCGACTTGAAGCCCTTGGACCAGGACGTATAGGCCATGACGTCGTCGGTCAGGTGGTATTCCGCGCCCAGCCGGGGCGTGAAGATGTAGAAGTCCTTGGTGTTGACGCCGGCGGGGTAGTAGCGCAGCGGCTCCCCCGCCACGGGGAAGCCCAGGGCCGCCCGGCAGGCCTCCGACACCGGATAGCAGCCGGAAATCTTGTAGTTCAGGCCGTTCAGGTCGGACTGGAAGCCCTCGAACGTCTTGTGTTCCCAGGTGTAGCGGCCGCCCAGCGTCAGGCCGATGCGGTCGGTCAGCTGATAGTTCAGGTGGGTGTAGGCGGCGACCGAGGTGGTATCCAGCTTATTGGGCCCGTCCAGCTGCAGCAGCCCTTCGTCGAAGGTGACGTAGTCGTGCAGGTTGCCGCCCTCGTTGAAGAAATAGAGGCCGTTGACGAAGTGCAGGCGGCCGTCCAGTGCCTTGCCCGTCAGCTGGAATTCCTGCGAGGTCTGGTGTTGGTCCATGCTGAACGACAGCTCGGCGATGGTGAGCGGCGAGCCATCGGCGTCCAGTCCCGTGCGCCACAGCAGGCGGCGATAGGCGGTGATGGACTTCAGGTCCAGATCCTCACCCAGTTCCCAGTCCAGGGTGTTGGCGATGCCGTAGGATTGCAGGCGGGAGAAGCTGAGGCCGTTGCCGTAGGTCTTGTCGATGTCGCCCGTCAGGAACTGGTTGCCGAAGGTCAGGCGCGGACCCGTGGTCAGGGCGGTGCCCACCACCGCTCGGGGCACGGTGCACAGGTTGGTGAAATTGGGGTTGCCGCCCACGCCGCTGATCGCGTTCAGGGTCGCCACCGGCAGGGTGACGCAGGCGTTGTAGAGGGCCGACAGGCCGCCGCCCGTCACCGTGCCCAGCAGGCTGTTGGCCGTGGCCGACTGGTCCTCTTGCGTGTAGTCAGCGACCAGCGTGTCGGTGACGGGGCCGGACCCTTTCCAGTAAAGCTTGGCCCGCACCGTCTGGCTGTTCTGCCCGCCTTGGGTGTCCGAGGTGCCGTTGCCGGAACGGGAGAAGGCGGCCGCGTCGGTCACCGTGCCCGCCGCCCCGGGATAGGGCACCACCTGCTGATAGCCGTCCCGTTTCTTGGAGGAGACGGTGATGGTGCTGAACAGGGTGTCGGTCAGGGGGATGTCGGCGGAGGCGCCGACGTCAATGCGGTTGAAGCTGCCGCCGGTGATGGCCGCCGTGGCGTGATACTGCTCCGACGGTTGGCGGGTGACGATGCTGATGGCGCCGCCGATGGTGTTGCGGCCGAACAGCGTGCCCTGCGGGCCCTTCAGCACCTCGATATGGTCGACGTCCATCAGGTCGCTGTTGGCGCCCACGGTGCGCGCCAGATAGACGCCGTCGACGTAGACGCCCACACCAGGGTCCAGGTTGAAGGCGAAGTCATCCTGGCCGATGCCACGGATGGAGGCGGAAAGGACGGAGGTGGAGCCGGAAAAGGGCGAGCCTGCGTCCAGGGTGACGTTGGGGGCCAGGCCGCCAATGCGTTGGACATCGTCGATGCCTTTGCCCTCCAGCGCGGCGGCGGAAAAGCTGGAGACGGCGATGGGCACGTCCTGCACATTTTCCGCCCGCTTCTGCGCGGTCACAATCACGTCCTGCAACTGGTCGACTACAGGGGGCGTTTCCGCCGCCAGGGCCGCCGGCGCCACCACCAGGGCCGAGACGCCGGCCAGCAGGCCCCAGCGCCGCAAGCCCGGCACATGCATGGCTATCCTCATCCTCATCACCTCCCGTTCCTGCCCAGGCCTTGGAAACCGGCCCGGTTATCGATGACGAAGAAGAACACGGGGTGCCGCACCGGATCTTGGAACGGAGCGAAGGGGATTTGACGCGAGGCGAAGGGAAAGACGGGCGGTTCACAGTGGGCCGCGATAGTCCCCCCAGGCGACACGTAGCGCAGCGCGCGGATCGCCCTCCTCCCGATCCGTCGTGTCGATGATACGCGTCAGGCGGGTGCCCGCGTCGTATGTCGGCCAGCCGGGCGATATGCCGTCAGCGAAGTTCAGAAAGGCGCCTTGGAAGCGCTGGCTGACCCGCTTGGACGTCTGGCGGCAGAACAGGTCGAGGCGACCCAAATCCCCCTCCCCCGTCGTGCCGAACAGCAACGGCAGATCCAGCGCGTGGGTGGCGCCGCCAAACATCAGGCGGGCCAAGGGCGTCGCATAGTCGATGCGGTACATCCAGGTGTCAGCGACGTCCGCGTGCCCTTCGGCGATCAGGACGGACGGCGCCCAGAAGATGAAGTCGCCCCCCATGTCGATCGCCGACCGGCGGGAGGGGTAGCCGCGATAGGCCGGGGCCACGCGGCCCCGCACGGCCGGGTCCGTGGCCTGGAACATGGCGTCCAGCCGGTTCACGCGGCTGGGCAGCAGGGGCAGTCCCTTGTCGAGGATCGCCCCCTCGCGCGCCATGGTGCCGATGACCAGCGGTATGGGGTGGGCCTTTCCCTGGCGGAACGCGTCCACCGGATGCCAAGGCAGGAAATCGCCGTCGATGACCGGTGAGGTCGCCAGGACGCCGGGGTAGGCGTCCGGTCCCTTGTCAAAGAACAGGTGGAAAGACGCCTCCACCAGCCGGTCGGCGGGCAGATGACGCAGAGTCTGCCCCACGGCCGCCATGTCCGTATGATCGATCTCCAACGCGGCCAACAGGTCGCGTGCCAGACCGGCATGCCGCTGCGGGCCGTAGGCGCACTGGGCGGCCGGACTCATCACGAAGGCGCGGTGGAACAGGCCGGCGGCGACGGGCGCGCACATGAGGCACAGCACTGACATGGCACCCGCCGAATGGCCGGCCAGGGTCACGTTGGCCGGGTCCCCGCCGAAGGCGGCGATGTTCCGTTTCACCCACGCCAGGGCGGCCACCTGGTCACGCAGGCCCACGTTGCTGTCCAGGGGGCCGGCGGGCGTGGACCAAGCACTGAAGTCGCTGAAGCCGAAGACGCCGACCCGGTAGTTCAGGCTGACGAAGATGACGTCGCCGTCCTTGACGATGCGGTCACCGCGATAGAGCGGGCCGCGCGAACCACCCAGGGCGAAGGCGCCACCGTAAAGCCAGACCACCACGGGGCGGGGCGCCCTGGCGGGCGCGAGGGGTGCCGTGATGTTGAGGGTCAGGCAATCCTCGGACATGGGCGTCGTGTCGCCGGCGCCGCCCATGTGTTCGAACCCGCGCCGCTGCATGGGAATGGGGCCGAACTCATGCGCGGCCCGGACGCCCCGCCATGGCACAACGGGGCGCGGCGCGCGCAAGCGCAACTCCCCCACCGGCGGTGCCGCGTACGGGATCCCGCGCCAGGCCCTCACCCCGTCCTCGACCATGCCGAGGACGTCACCCCCTTCCGTCCGTACCCGAAGGGTGTCCGTCTGATCCATCGCCAACATCCGAGTCCCCTTGGCCAACGCACCGCATGTGGGCCCTGAGCGGGCCGCCGGACGCAGCTAACCATGCGCGTGGGCGGGAGTTCTTGGCACTGGGCGAAAGGAACTTGGCGTGGGGCGAAAAGACGTGCCCGCCAGCCTTGCGGCGACATTTTCGCCATCACAATTGTTGTGTCATATAACAATCATGGCTATGCTGACGACAAGCAGCGTTCCGGTGGGCAAGCGGCCCATTCTGCGGACGTCCGAAACAGGGAGGAAAAAGAGCCATGGGCCTCATGGAGCGCTTTTCCGTGGACACCATAGCGCCGGAACAGCGGCGGGCGTGCTGGAACGACATCGTCGCCCAGGCCTTTCCGAACGTGGCCGTCGACCCCCGGGACGATGGCTTCACCGCCCATCTCGTCCGCCAGCCCCTCGGGCGGCTGGACTTCGCCTATGTCAATTCCAGCCCGGCCAAGGTGTGCCGCCTGCCGCAGGGCCGCCCGCACGCGGCGGAGGAGCCCTATTTCAAGATCCACGCCCAACACCGGGGCAGCAGCCTCAACCGTCAAGGGGGGCGCGAGGCTTGGCTGAACGACGGCGACTGGACGCTGTGCGACAGCCGCAGCCCCTATTCCATCGCCTTCGCCGACACCAACCAGATGCTGGTGGTGAAGCTGCCGCAGTCGCTGCTGACCCGGCGGGTGGCCGATCCGGAACGCCTGGTCGGGGTGCGCATGGGGGCCGACCGGCCGGAATCCCGTATGCTGCTGTCGCTGCTGCGCTCCCTGGCGCCGCAGGCCGATCTGCCGACGGAACCGGGCTGGACCGGCGCCGTGGCGGACATCCTGCTGGACGTGGTGGCCTTGGCCTGCCGCGGCGACGCCGCGTGTGAGCCGGCGTCGGACGGCGACGGCGTTCCGGCCCGGGGCGCGCTGGCCCACTGGACCCGGCAGGTGCGGGGGCACGTGGACGCCCATTTGCGCGACCCCTGCCTGAACAGCGCCCGCATCGCGACGGCGTTGGGCATCTCATCCCGCTATGTGCAGATGGCGTTCGCCAGCCTGGGCACCACCGCGACCGCCTACATCCTGGCGCGGCGCCTGGAATTGGCCGCCGCCACGCTGCGACAGGCGCGTGATGCCGCCGGCGGCACCATCAGCGACATCGCTTACGATGTCGGCTTCAACGATCTGTCCCACTTCAGCCGCAGCTTTCGCGCCCATTTCGGCGTCAGCCCCCGCGCCTACCGCGCGGGCCGGTTCGCCGCCTGACCCCATTATCGAACTAACCAACCCAAGAGGGGTCGTGCGACCCCGTGACAGGAAAACAGGACCATGACTGCCGATACCGTTGCTTACCATGTCGCCGATGGCATCGCCTGGGTGCGCTTCAACCGGCCTGAAAAGCGCAACTGCATGAACCCCGCCCTGAACCGCCGCATGATGGAGGTGCTGGACGAGTTGGAGTTCCGCGACGACGTCGGCGTGCTGGTCCTGTCGGGTGAGGGCAGCGCCTGGTCGGCCGGCATGGACCTGAAGGAATATTTCCGCGAGACGGAGGCCAAGGGCCTGGGCGCCGTGCGCCAGTCGCAGCGGGAAAGCTATGGTTGGTGGCGGGCCCTGCGCTGGTACCAGAAGCCGACCATCGCCATGGTCAACGGCTGGTGCTTCGGCGGCGGTTATGGCCCGCTCTACGCCTGTGACCTGGCCATCGCCGCCGAGGAGGCCAAGTTCGCCCTGTCGGAGATCAACTGGGGCATTCTGCCCGGCGGCGGCGCGACCAAGGTGGTGGTCGACCTGATGCCCCTGCGCGACGCCATGTACCATGCCCTGACCGGTGAACTGATCGACGGCAAAAAGGCCGCCGAATGGCGGCTGGTGAACGAGGCGGTGCCATTGGATCAGTTGCAGGACCGGGTGACGCAGGTGGCCAGGATGCTGCTGGAAAAGAATCCGGCGGCGCTGAAGGCCACGAAGGACGCGGTGCGCCGGGTCAAGGAGATGACCTACGATAATGCCGAGGACTATCTGGTCCGCGCGCAGGAGGCGGCCAATTTCCATGACAACACCGGCCGCAAGGAAGGCATCCGCCAGTTCATCGACGAGAAAAGCTACAAGCCCGGCCTGGGCGCCTACCGGCGGGGATAAGGGCGCCGCCCCTTCCCCATCCATCCCCCCTCGGCAACCGCGAAGCCCGCCGCCATGACCGTGCCCCCCTCCTTCCTGCCCGCACCGGACCCGGTCGCCTTCCAGGCGGCGGCGCAGCCGGACACGCTGGCCCTGGCCGACCTGACCAGTGGCCGGCGGTACACCTATGCCGCGCTGGACCAGGCGGTGAATCGCTGCGCCGCCTGGCTGGCGGCAACGCTGGGCGCCCCCGCCGGCCAGCGCGTCGCCGTCCTGGGCCGCAACGACGCGGCCATGATCGTGCTGCATCTGGCCGGCGCGCGGCTGGGGTCCATCTTCGCGCCGCTGAACTGGCGCCTGACCGTGCCGGAACTGGCCTTCCAGGTGCAGGACGCCGAACCCGCCCTGTTGCTGGCCGATGCCGAGTTCCTGGAAACCGCCCGCCGGGCGGCGGATGGCACGGGGACACGGGTCGTGACCCTGGCGTCGGCCAAAGCCGATTGGGACCAGGCCATCCCCATCCGTCCGGCCTGCCCGCCTCATGCCGACGCACCCAGCACCCTGCTCTACACCTCCGGCACGTCCGGCCGGCCCAAGGGCGCCCTGCTGACGGAAAGCAACCTGTTCTTCACCACCATCAATTTCGGGCTGATGAACAGGATCAGCGGCGGATCCGTCGTGCTGTGCGACATGCCGCTGTTCCATGTGGTGGGGCTCGTGTCGCTGGCGCGGACGCCGTTGACCCACGGCGGCACGCTGCTGGTGTCCCGGGGGTTCGAGCCGGCGGCGACCCTGACCCGGCTGGCCGACCCGGCTCTGGGCGTCACCCACTACATGTGCGTGCCGCAGATGGCCCAGACGCTGCGCCAGCATCCCGACTATGACCCGGCGCGGCTGCGGCGGCTGGTGGCCCTGTGCACCGGCGGCGCACCCATGCCGGCCGCCCTGATCCAGCGCTTCTGTGACGATGGCATCACCATCGCCGACGGCTACGGCATGAGCGAGGCGGGGACCGTTCTGGGCATGCCCCTGGGTGACCGGAACCGCATCGCCGCCAAGGCGGGGTCGGCCGGCATCCCCGGCCCTACGGTGCGCCTGCGCCTGGTGGACGATGAAGGGCGGGACGTGCCCGACGGCCAGGTGGGAGAGGTCTGGATCAGCGGCCCGAACCTGTCGGCCGGATACTGGCGCCGTCCGGAACTGCCCACCCTGGCGCAACTGGGCGGCTGGCTGCGCACCGGCGATGCTGCCCGGCGGGACGCCGACGGCTATTACTACCTGGTGGACCGCAAGAAGGACATGTTCATCTCCGGCGGGGAAAACGTCTATCCGGCGGAGGTGGAGGCGGCGGTCATGGAACTGGACTGCGTGGCCGAGGTCGCGGTCATCGGCGTGCCGGACGAACGCTGGGGGGAGGCCGGCTGGGCCTATGTCGTGGTCCGGGCCGGACAGACCGTGACGCCGGAGCAGGTGCTGGCCCATCTGGATGGCCGCATCGCCCGCTATAAGCGTCCCCAGCGGGTGCTGATCGTCGAAAGCCTGCCCCGCACCGGATCCGGCAAGGTGCAGAAGCATGTGCTGCGGCAGCAGGCGGCGGCGGATTGAACAAGGAAATGGCTGGCGGCCCTGTGACGGACCGCCAGCCTGCATGTCGCGTCAGAACTTGGTGTCCAGCCGGATATAAACCTGCCGGCCCAGCGCATCCTCCAGACTGGGCAGATAGCCGGTGAACTTGGCCCAGGGCGGATCGCGGTCCAGAAGGTTGACCGCACCCACGCTGACCCGGATGGCATCCGTGGCCTGGAAGGCGTACTGCGCATCCCACACCACCCAGGACCCCACCGTGGCGGAACTGGCTGCCCCCAGGTTCACGCCGTAATCGTCCACCACACCGGAGGTGTAGCGCATGGTCAGGGTGGCGGTGTGGGGCCCATGCTCCCAGGTCAGGTAGGTGTTGTCGCGCCAGCGCGGCGTGACGGGGGCGAAGCTGTTGGCGTTGCGGTGGCCTACCACCTCATAGATGGGCCCGCCCGGGTTGTTCTGGATCTCATAGCTGTGGATGTAGGCCAGCGTACTGCGCAGGGTCAGTTCATGGTCGTCCAGGTCCCAGGTGTAGGCGGCGGAGACGTCGATGCCATCGGTCGTGACCGCACCGGCGTTGAAATAGCCGACATTGACACCCACCAGCGTGCCGCTGGCGTCGCGGATGACGGCCGGCCCTGTCGGGTCGGCGTTGATCACGGCCTGGGCGTTCTGCAGCGCGATCTTTTTCTTGAAGTCATAGTTCCAGTAATCGACCGACACCTCGGCGTGGCGGATGGGGTTCCAGGTGATGCCCAGATCGTAGTTGGTTGAGGTTTCCGGCTGCAGCTTGTTGTTGGGCACCGTGTTGACGTTGCGGAAGGTGCCTTTGTCCCCGGCCACCAGCGGGTCATACAGGTTGGACGTGCCGCTGGTGGCAGCACTGCCCACCGATTGGGCCAGGGCCGGCGCGCGGAAAGCAGTGCTGGCCGCGGCCCGCAGGGTCAGTTCCGGCGTCGCGTGCCAGTTGACGCCGATCTTGGGGTCGATGCTGTCGAAGGGACCATAATCCTCATACCGGATGGCGCCGTCGACATAGAGGTCCTTCAGGATGGGCAGGCCCAGCTCGGCGAAGCCGCTGCCGATCTGGCGCGTGCCCGATCCCGACACCCCCGGCGGCAGGTAGGCGGTGCGGCCGCTGGTGCGGAAGGCGTCATAGAGGATGGAGCGATATTCGTTACGGAACTGACCACCCACGGCCAGCGCGCTGGTGCCGCCGGGCAGGTCGAACAGCTTCCCCGTCACCACCCCCTCCGCGATCATGTATTCCGACACGGTGCGCGAGGTGGTGTAGGTGAAGAACTGGTCGATGACCGCCTGGCTGTTGACCTTCTGGTCCTTGCCGAAGGGGCTGAAGTAGGAACAGCCGTTGGTGCCGGGCACGAAGCTGGCGGTGCCATTGAAGGATACCGGGCAGCCGGCGCCGCCATAGCCGTTGACGGCGTATTGCAGCGACACCAGGTCGGTTTCCTTGACGTCGTAGACCTGCTGCTCACGGGAATAGACGCCGTCCAGCGAATATTCCCAATCGCCCCACAGCTTGCCCTTGGCGCCCAGCACCAGGTGGGTGCCGGTCAAATCCGTCTTGTCGTCGTCATGGGGGCCATTCACGCCCATGACACGGCCCAGAAAGGTGACCGGCACGCCGAAGGGATTGCCGGGGTTGTTGGCGGGCACGATAATGTTGCCGCGGGTGATGGGTGTGCTGGCGACACCGTAACGGTCGGAATCCTGGAAGTAATAGCGGCCTTCAAAGAAGATCTGCTGGGTGTCCGTCAGGTCATAGGTGCCGCGCACATGCGACAGCACCTGCTTGTAGGCCGGCTGGATGGGGTTCATGGCCTGGTAGCTGAACTGGCAGGCGCCCAGGGGGAAGCTGTTGCCCACGAACACACCGCCGGTGCCGGGGACGTCACAGCTGGGGTCCGCCACCTGCACGTTCTTGGTGGCCGCCGCGGTGGGGTTGGCCCCGGCGGCGACCCGGGCCGCCACGGTGTTGTTGTACAGCTGGGTGTAATCGATGGCGCCGTTGACGCCGTTGTTGATGACGACGTCGCCGCCGCTGGCGGTGTGCGGGGCCGAGGACAGGATGAAGTTGCCCGGCTGCGACGTGCCCGAGGGGCTGTAGAAGTTGGTCACCCGGCGCTGGGAATTCTGCAGGTTCTTCTGGTGTTCGTAGCTGAACGATCCCACGACGTGGAAGCGGTCGCCGCCGCCGCCGAACATGCCCTCCGCCAAATACTTGGGCGCCCCGTCGATGAAGGTGTACTGCCCGCCCGCGGCCACGCCGTTGAACTTGTCATCGGTGATGAAGTTCATGACACCGGCGATGGCGTCGGAACCATAGAGGGCCGATGCGCCGTCCAGCACCGTCTCCACCCGCTGGATTTCGATCAGCGGCACCAGGGTGTTCAGGTTGACGTAGGGGTTGAGGTTGCTGTCGGTGTCCGTGGCCGCCGTGCGGTGGCCGTTCAGCAGCACCAGGGTGGAGGACGGGCCAAGGCCGCGCAGGTTGGCGGAGCGGGAGCCGTGGTTTTCCGGTCCGCCCTTGGACAGATCCTGCGCGCCGCCCATGCTGCCGATGTTAGCGGGGGTCAGATTGGTCAGCTGGCTGAGGTTGCTAACGCCTGAACGGCTGATGGCGTCGCGGTCCAGGGTCTGGGTGGGGTCGGGAATATCGGCCTGGCTTTTCACCTTGAGGTAGGTGCCGGTAACGACGATCTCCGCGATGCCGTCGTCGGCCGGATCCACGTCCTTCTGCTGAGCCATTGCAGGATTGGCCGCCACGCACAAAGAAATGAGCGCCACGACCGAAGCGGTCGCCCGCAGATTGGCTGCAAATCCAGACGCAGATACACTTTCAATTTTCATTATTTCCCCTCCCCGATTGGCGTTTTATGCCGACCCACGACGGCATCGCCTTCTCTATTCATGAGGAGTATTGTAGGGGTCGTTAGATTTGTAAAATTTGTTTTTTACATGCATTAATAAACGGCGCTTATCAATGCAACCATCGCAAAACTGCCGCCTTCAGCGCGGCAACGATTGTGATGAATGAGGTTGCTGTGATAAGGAATTTATATGGATGTCAATCTTCGGCAGATCCGCGCCTTCCTGGCGGTGGTCGGGCTCGGCGGCTTTACCCGGGCCGCCGGCGCGCTGAACATTTCCCAGCCCGCCCTGACCATCCGCATCCGCCAGCTGGAGGACCAGATCGGCCTGCGCCTGTTCGACCGCAACACCCGATCGGTGCAGCTGACCCGCGTGGGTCAGGAACTGCTGCCCGTGTTCCAGCGCCTGATGAAGGATTTCGACGGCGCCATGGCCGACATCCGGGAATTCTCGGAAGAGCCGCGCGGCACCATCCGGGTGGCCGTGCTGCCCAGCTTCGCCGCCGGGCCCCTGCCCGCCCTGATCGCGGACTTCCGCGCCCGCAACCCCCGCGTCTCCTTCGTGCTGAAGGACGCGGTGGGCAAGCGCGTGCTGGCCATGGTGCGCAATGAGGAGGTGGACTTCGGCATCGGCGTCGGCGGCGTGGATGAGCCGGATTTGGACACCATCGACGTCTGTGAGGACCGGCTGGTGCTGGTCTATCCCCGGGGCCATGCGGCGGGTGAGCTGCCGTTGGCCTCCGTGCCCGTCATTTCCCAATTCCCGCTGGTGCTGATGGACAAGGACACCAGCGTGCGCCGCCTTGTGGATGAGGCCTTCGCCGGCGCCGGTTCCATCGCCACCCCCGCGTGCGAGGCGACGTACATGTCCACGGCGGTCAGCATGGTGCGCGCTGGCCTGGGCCTGGCCATCCTGCCTGCCTCCGCCATCGAGATCCGGGGCTTTGCCGACATCGCCACGCGGCCGATCGACGATGCCGGCTTCGTCCGCCGCATCGTCATCATCAAGCGCCGGGGAAGCTCGCTGCTGCCGGCGGTGGAGGAATTCACCAAGGTGCTGCTGGCGGCGGCCAACTCCTGCACGGCGACGTCGGGGGCTTGCCTAAATGTCGAGGTCCAGGATGGCGGAGCTGAGGCACTTGCCGTGGGCGTCCAGGGCCAGTGATCGCGTGACGCCGCCGCCCAGCGTGCGCGTCAGGACGAAGTTCAGCGCCCCCAGCCCCGGCAGGGCATAGCGCACCACCTCCCCTTGGATCAGGGCGCCCAGGTGGTGGCGCACCCGCTCCACCGTCACCGCCGCCTCCAGCCGGGTGTAATCCTCCGTCCGATAGGCGATGACGGAGATGTTGGAGGTGTTGCCCTTGTCCCCCGTGCGGGAATGGGCCAGCTCGCGCAGCTTCATGGCTGAACCTCCATCATGTGGACTTGCGGATTGACCAGCTCGCGCGGGATCAGGGTCGATTGCACGGCGATGACCTCCTTGGCCATCTTGGTGGCGCCGCCGCCGCCGGCCGGGCCGTTGGTGTACAGCCCCTCCACCTCGTTGCCGATGCGCTCGGCATCCTTCAGGGTATGGGTCCGGCCGGCGACGCGCAGGCGGACCTCATAGGGTTCGGGGGCCGCCGCCGACAGCTCCGGCCCATGGATGGCGTCCACGCCGATGAGGTCCAGCCGCAGTTCGCGCAAGGGCAGGCCGATGATGCGCAGACGTTCCGCCACGATGTCGCGGGCCAGGCGCGCCCGCGCCAGGGCGCCGGGACCGGCGTAGGAGATCTGGCCCTCGCCGATGTAACCGTCGCTGTAGCCCAGCGAGACCTTGAGGCTGCCGGGCCGTGCCGCCCCGCTGCCGCCATCCACCCGTACCTGGTCGGGGCCCGCCTCGGTGATGGACACGCCGCTGAAATCGGCCGCCACGTCCGGCGTCAGATAGCGCGCGGGATCGTGCACCTCATACAGCAGCTGCTCCCGGCAGGTGGCGCCGGTGATCAGGCCGCCGCTGCCCGCCACCTTGGTGATGGTGGCGGCGCCATCGGCCGCGACCTCGGCGAGGGGGAAACCCAGGCGCGCCAGGTTGGGCACGTCCTTGTAGCCGGGATCGGCGAAATAGCCGCCGCTGACCTGGCCGGCGCATTCCATGAGGTGGCCGACCAGCGTGCCCTTGCCCATGAGTGTCCAGTCATCCGCCGCCCAGCCGAATTCATGCACCAGCGGCGCCAGGAACAGCGACGGGTCGGCCACCCGGCCGGTGACGACCACGTCGGCCCCGTCCTTCAGCGCCCGCACGATGGGCTCCGCCCCCAGGTAGGCGTTGGCGGCCACCAGGCTGTCCGCCAGGCTGGATACCGGGGCGCCCGTTTCCTCGATCGTCAGGTCCTGGCGGGCGCGGATGATCTCCGTCACGTCATCGCCGGTGACGATGGCGATGCGCAACGGCCCCAGGCCCAAGGACCGCGCGACGGCCGCCACGGCGGCGCCGGCGGCATGGGGGTTGGCGGCCCCCATATTGGTGATGATGGTGATGCCATTGCGCCGGCAGGCGGGCAGAACGGCCGCCATGCGGTCGGCCAGCAGGGGGTCGAAGCCGGCGGAGGGATCCCGCCGCTTGGCCAATTGGGCCAGGGCGATGGTCCGTTCGGCCAAGCATTCGAAGACCAGATAGCGGATGTCCCCCGCCTCGGCCAGTTCCACCGCCGGCTCGATACGGTCGCCGGAATAGCCGGCGCCGGTGCCTAGTCTGACGCGTTTCAACGCGGATGCCTCCTGGTCGCGGATCCCTACAGGGGCAGCACGCCGATGACGACGGCGGCCGCCGTCATCAGCAGTGTGGCGCCGAACAGATAGGGGATGCTGAATTTCTGATGCTCTCCCAGCCCGATGCCGGTCAGCCCGATGACCAGGAAGGTGGCGGGCGTCAGGGGGCTGACGGGGAAGCCGGTGGTCATCTGGCCCAGCACGGCGGCCTGCGCCACATGCACGGGCTGGCCGCCCAAGCTGCCGTGAACCGAGGCGATGACCGGCAGGATGCCGAAGTAGAAGGAGTCTGGATCGAACAGCAGGCTGAGCGGCATGGACAGCACGCCCAGGATGACGGGGATGTGCCCCGCCATGCCGGACGGCATCACGGACACCGCCGCGCCGGCCATGGCCTTCAGCATGCCGCTGCCCTGCATGATGCCGGTGAAGGCGCCGGCGGCCAGCAGGATGCCGGCCATCATCAGCGCCGCCTTGGCATGGGCATCCACCCGCCGGCGCTGTTCCGCCACGTCGGGGTAGTTCAGCATCAGGGCCGCTACGGTGCCCAGCATGAACATGACCACCGGATCCACCCAGCCGCCCACCATGACCGTCATGACGGCGACCGTCAGGGCCAGGTTCACCCAGAACAGCCGGGGGCGGCGCAACGCCCGCTCCTCCGCCGTCAACGGCCGTTCGGCGGCCGGGACGGGGCCTGCGCCCGCCAGCGTTCCAGCCTGGGTCAGGCGGCGTTCCTCCCGCCGGCCCAGCCACCAGGCGGCCGCGAAGACGAAGGCCAGGCCCGCCACCTGAACCGGCACCAACGGGCGGAAGATGTCGGACACCGGCAGGTGCAGGGCGGCGGCGGCGCGGATCATGGGGCCCGTCCAGGGCAGGAAGTTCACCCCCGCCGCCAGCGAGGTGACGCAGGCCAGGATGCGCCGGTCCATGCCCAACCGGTCGAACAGCGGCAGCATGGCGGGGATGGTCACCAGGAAGGTCACCGCCCCCGACCCGTCCAGATGGATCAGCAGCGCCAAAAAGGCAGCACCAACGGTGATGCGCCAGGGCCGATGCCCCACTAGCCGCAGGATGCGGCTGATGATGGGGTCCAGCATGCCAGCATCGGTGACCACGCCGAAATAGAGGATGGCGAAGACGAACATGCCGGCCACGGGGGCGATGGCCTTGATGCCGTCCAGGATGAAACGGCTGGTCTCCAGCCCGAAGCCACCCAGCAGCGCCCCGGCGACGGGCACGGCGATCAGGGCCACCAGGGGTGATAGCCGGTTGCTGAGAATGGCCAGGAACAGGACGGTGACCGTACCGAAACCCAGTACCGCGATCATGCCTCTCCCCCTTCTCCCGCGTCCGGTTCAGCCCGGACGTCGTGGCCCTTGGCGCCTGATGGTTCGATCCCTAGGGTTAAGGAGGAGGGCCCGATAAGGGAAATAGATTTGTTCTATATTTGCGATAGTAAAGTTTAATGAATTCCACGCTGACCCTCCCGGGGCCGGGCAGCAGCGATAATCAAAATCTATCAATCGCATAAAGTTAATCTAATTCCTTCCGCCCTTCCGCCATGGCATTCCCAGGGACAGAAGACAGAATAGGGTGGGGAGGTTGACCATGCGTGTGATGACCTGGATGGGGGCGGCGGCCGGCGCCTTGCTGGTATGGGCCGCGAACGCCCCTGCGGCCCTGGCGGCCACCCCGAGCGTAGACTGCGCCAGCCTGGCCGGGCGCAGCTTGCCCGAGGCGCGCGTCCTGTCGGCCGAGCCCGTGGCCGCCGGCCCCTACAAGGCGCCGGACGGCACCGTCACCTTCCCCGACCTGCCCGCCTTCTGCCGCGTGGTGGCCATGGCCGAGACGGATGTGAAGGTGGAGGTCTGGCTGCCCGAGGCCGGGTGGAACGGCCGCTTCCAGGGCGTGGGCAACGGCGGCTTCGCCGGCAACTTCAGCTATTACGCCATGGGCCCAGCCCTGCGCGCCGGCTATGCCGTGGCCGGTACCGACACGGGCCACGGCCCGGCGGAAGGCAAGCCCGGTACCCGCCTGGACTGGATGCACGACCCCACCCAGTTGGCCAACTGGGGCCACAACTCCATCCACCGCATGACCGTGGCGGCCAAGGCCATCGTCGCCGCCCGCTATGGCACGCCGGCGGCCAAGGCCTATTTCGAAGGCTGCTCCACCGGCGGCGCCCAGGCCATGACGGAGGCGGAGTATTTTCCCGGCGACTATGACGGCATCCATGCCGGCGCGCCGGGCATGAACTACACCCGCCTGATGATGAGCTTCCTGTGGAGTTCGCGGGCGACGCTGCTGGATCCCGCCAGCACCCTGTCGGCGGAAAAGCTGACCCTGCTGCACCAGGCGGCGCTGAACGCTTGCGATGCCGCCGATGGCGTCAAGGACGGGCTGATCGAGAACCCGCAGGCCTGCCGGTTCGACCCTGGCGTGCTGCAATGTAAGCCTGATGCCACGGACACCACGGCCTGCCTGACGGCGCCGCAGGTGGCCGCCGTGCGCGCGCTCTATGCCGGCCCGCGCAACCCGCGCACGGGCGAGGCGATCTATCCCGGCCTGGTGCCGGGCAGCGAATGGGGCTGGGACCTGCAGCAGGGCAAGTTGCTGGAAGCCTATGTCATCCCCCTGTTCCAGAACATGGTCTACGACAACCTGTCCTGGCGCTGGCAGGACTTCGACTTCGACCGGGACGTGACGCTGACGGACGAAAAGGTCGGTGCCACCATCACCGCCGTGTCGCCGGACCTGTCCGCCTTCAAGGCGCGAGGCGGCAAACTGATCATAAGCCAGGGCTGGGCCGACCAGCTGAACGCCCAGACCTATCCCATCCAGTATTACCAGGCTGTGGCGGGCACGTCCGATCCGGCCCAGGCGCGGGCGCGGCTGGGGGGATATTTCCGCCTGTTCATGGCGCCGGGCATGGGGCACTGCTATGGCGGCCCCGGCCCCAACCGTTTCGATGCCGTAACCGCCCTGCGCGCTTGGGTGGAACAGGGCAAGGCGCCGGACCGGCTGGTCGCGGCCAAGCACGAGAAGGATCTGGACCCCACCTCCGCCGTGCTGCGCACCCGGCCCCTGTGCCCCTACCCCGCCGTCGCCCACTGGACCGGCAAGGGCTCCAGCGACGAGGCGGCGAACTTCACCTGCTGGTGACGGCTCAGGCCAGCATCATGCCGCGTGCAGCGGCGATGCGGTCGGCGATGTGCTCGCGCACAGCGGCAATACGCCGGGTGTGGTGGCTGTCCGGGTGGCTCAGCAGCCAGTAGGTGCGGGTGAAGCGTATGTCCGGCAGCACCCGCACCAGTTCCGGAAAGCCCGCAGCCGCGTAATCATGCAGCACGCCGATGCCGTGGCCGGACCGCACCGCCTCGATCTGGGCGACGACGCTGCCGCATTCGTAATGGCGGTCGGTGTGGCGGCCGACTTCTCCGGCGTAGTCGAGCGCCCGGCTGTAGGCGAAATCCTCGACATGGGTGACGAACAGCCGGCCGGCCAGATCCGCCGTCGTACCCAGAGGGCCATGGCGGTCCAGATGCCTCTGACTGGCATAAAGGCTCAAGGAATAGTCGGTCAGCTTGCGCACCATCAGCCGGCCGTGGTCCGGCTGTTCCAGAGTGATGACCAGGTCCGCCTCGCGCCGGGAGAGGGAGAAGGTGCGCGGCAGGGGCACCAGCTGGATGGTCAGGCCGGGATGCCGTTCCGCCAAGGCGCCCAGTTCCCGCGCCAGGAAATAGGTGCCGATGCCGTCCGGCGCGCCCACCCGCACCGTGCCGGTCAGCCGGTCGGCACTGCCGGAGAGGATGGACCCCGCCTGCAGCAGCTCGGACTCCATGCGCTCGGCCGCCGCCATCAGCGTCTCACCCGCCGGTGTCAGGGTGCAGCCCTGGGGCCGGCGCTCCACCAACAGCACGCCCAGGGACGTTTCCAGCGCTGTCAGGTGTCGGGCCACCGTGGCGTGGTTCAGGCCCAGGCGCTGGCCAGCCCCCAGGATTTGCCCAGCACGGGCCACGGCCAGGAAGACGCGGACCTGATCCCATTCCATCGACATATCCAGACTATAAAATCTGCACAACGAAGCCGCGACATTGCAGGTTGATGCGCAGTTCTGCAAGCCGGATAAGCGAGGGGATAAGACCCGGCGGAGGAACGAGCGCCATGACCAAATCCATCCCCCATCACATCGCTGGCCGCCCCCAGGCTGGCCGGTCCGGCCGCACCGCGCCGGTCTACAACCCGGCGACGGGTGAGGAGACGGCCCGCGTCGACCTCGCCTCCGTCGATGAGGTGGCGGCGGCCGTGGCGGCGGCTGCTGCTGCCTTTCCCGCCTGGGCCGCCACCCCGCCCCTGCGCCGCGCCCGCATCCTGAACCGCTTCCTGCGCATCCTGGAGGATCGGGCGGACGAACTGGCCGCCATCATCGTGTCCGAACATGGCAAAGTGCACTCCGACGCCCTGGGCGAGATCCAGCGGGGCATGGAGGTGGTGGAGTTCGCCACGGCCGCCCCCACCCTGCTGAAGGGCGAGGTGACGGAGAATGTGGGCACGCGGGTGGACAGCCATTCCCTGCGCCAGCCCCTGGGCGTGGTCGCCGGCATCACCCCGTTCAACTTTCCGGCCATGGTGCCCATGTGGATGTTCCCGGTGGCTCTGGCCGCCGGCAACACCTTCATCCTGAAACCATCGGAGCGGGATCCGTCGGCCGCCCTGGTCATCGCCCGGTGGCTGGAGGAGGCGGGCCTGCCCGCCGGCGTCTTCAACGTGGTGAACGGGGACAAGGTCGCGGTCGACGCGCTGCTCACCGCCCCGCAGGTGCAGGCCGTCAGTTTCGTGGGATCCACGCCCATCGCCCAGTACATCTATGAGACGGCGGCGCGCCACGGCAAGCGCTGCCAGGCCCTGGGCGGGGCCAAGAACCATATGGTCATCCTGCCCGACGCCGACCTGGACCAGGCGGTGGACGCCCTGATGGGCGCCGCCTACGGTTCGGCGGGTGAGCGCTGCATGGCCATTTCCGTCGCGGTGCCGGTGGGCCAGGCCACGGCCGACGCCCTGGTGGGCCGCCTGGCCGACCGGCTGCGCACGCTGAAGGTGGGGCCGGGCACCGATCCGCAGTCGGAAATGGGCCCCCTGGTCACCCGCCAGCACCTGGACAAGGTACGCGGCTACATCGAGGCCGGCGTGGCCGCAGGCGCCAAACTGGTGGTGGACGGTCGCGACATCCGGCTGCAGGGCTATGAGAACGGCTATTTCCTGGGCGGCACGCTGTTCGACCACGTGACGCCGGACATGAGCATCTACCGGGAGGAGATCTTCGGTCCCGTCCTGTCGGTGTTGCGGGCAGACAGCTACGACCAGGCGGCCCAGCTGATCAACGATCATCCCTATGGCAACGGCACCGCCATCTTCACCCGCGATGGCGACGCCGCCCGTGAGTTCGCCCACCAGATCCAGGTGGGCATGGTGGGCATCAACGTGCCCATTCCCGTGCCCATGGCCTTCCATTCCTTTGGCGGCTGGAAGCAGTCGCTGTTCGGCGACCACCACATGCATGGGCCCGAGGGCATCCGCTTCTACACCCGGCTGAAGACCATCACCACCCGCTGGCCCACCGGCATCCGCGCGGGCGCCGAGTTCGTCATGCCGACGATGAAGTGAGCCTTACTGCTCGGCCAGGCTGAAGATGCGTTCCGCCGGCACCCATTTCTCCCCCAGCTTGGCCCAGGGCAAGGGGCGCTGAAAGGTATCCATCAGCGCCTCCCAAGCCTGGACGTCGGGATCGGCGGCGTCGGCCTCGGCCTTGGCTTCGGGGTCGTAGTCATCCGTCACCTCCACGATCATCGCCAGCCGGTCGCCGCAGAGATGGATTTCCATCTCCAGGATGCCGGCCTGGCGGATGGCGCGCACCACGGCCGGCGGCACCTTACCGGGCGCGTGCCACTGGCGATAACGCTCGATCAAGGCGGGATCGGACTTCAGGTCCAACATCAGGACATGGCGGTTCATCATTGTCTTTCTTGTGATATTCACACCTTGACGGGCGCGAAGGACGGCGGCCGGTCGGCCGCGTCGGCACCGAAGCGGGGGTTGGGCTTGGGGCCCATCTGGAAAGTCAGCCGGCCGCCCGCCGCCAGGCTGGCATGGCTGATCCAGCTCTTGGTATAGGCTGCTCCATTCCAGGAGACGGATTGGATATAGGGACTGTCGGGCCCGTTGCCCGGCGCCTCCACCACCAGCCGGCGCCCCTGCCCCACGGTCAGCTCCGCCCGCCGGAACAGGGGCGAGCCGAAGACGTAGATGGGCGTCACGGGGTCGACGGCATAAAGGCCCAGGGCGCTCATGAGGTACCAGGCGCTCATCTGACCGCAATCCTCATTGCCCGCCAGGCCATCGGGTTGGTCCTGGTGCATGGTGCGCAACAGCATGCGCACCCGCGCCTGGGTCTTATGAGGGGCGCCGGCGTAGGCGTAGAGATAGGCCACGTGGTGGCTGGGCTCATTGCCGTGGGCGTATTGGCCCACTAGGCCCGCGATGTCCGGCGGCGCGTCCGCCGGCATCTCGGAACTGGTGGTGAACAGCTCATCCAGCTTGCGCTCGAACGCGCCGGCCCCGCCGAACATCTCCATATAGCCGTAGAGGTCATGCTGGTTCAGGAAGGTGGCCTGCCAGGCGTTGCTCTCGGTGAAATCCCGCCATTTCTTCATGTGACCCATGGCACGGGGATCGAAGGGCTCGATCCACTTGCCGGCACCGTCGCGGGCGCGCACGAAGGTCAGTGCCGGGTCGAAGACATGGCGGTAATTGCGGGAGCGTTCGGCCAGGGCGCGGGCGTCGTCGCGGGCGCCGGCCCCCGCCGCCAGATGGGCCATGGCCCAATCGTCGTAGGCGTATTCCAGCGTGCGGCTGACCGCCTCATCCACCGTGTCGCTGGGAATGTAGCCCAGGCGCCGATACTCGCCCATGCCCAGGGTGGTGTCCTCGAAGGCCCGCTTGCGGAACACCGGCCAGGCGGCCTTGTAGTCGATGCCCTTGAAGCCCTTGGCCTGCGCCTCCGCCAACACCACGGCGGAATGCCAGCCGATCATGCAGCCCGTCTCCCGCCCCTGCAGCGGCCAGACGGGCGGGCCGGCCGGGCTTTCCACCGCCATGCGCACCAGCCCGTCCACGAGGTCGGGCACGCGATCGGGCTGCACCAAGGTGAACAGGGGGTGCAGGGCGCGATAGGTATCCCACAGCGAATAGGTGGAATAGGTGTGGCGCCCCGCCGGCATCTGATGCACGGCGTCGTCCATGCCGCGATAGCGCCCGTCCCCATCGCTGAACAGGGTGGGCGCCAGCAGGGCGTGGTAGAGGGCGGTGTAGAAGATGCGGCGGTCGGCGTCGCTATCCGCGTCGATGCGGATGCGGGACAGCTCCGCCTGCCAGGCGTTGCGCGCCGCCACCCGCACGCGGTCGAAATCCCAGCCGGGAATGTCGCCCTGCAGGTTGCGTAGCGCGCCCGCCTCATCCACGGCGGACAGGCCGACCTTGACCAGCAGGGGCGCCTGGGCGGCGTCGGGATAATGCAGCGCGCACTTCAGGTTGGTGCCGGCCGCCTGGTCGCCCGCCACCGGCTGGTCGTCGGAATAGAGCTGCGCCGTGGTGAAGGGCCGGGACAGCTTCAGGGCGAAGTAGATGTGGCGCCCGTCGGCCCACTGGTGCACCCGCCGGCCGCCCACCAGGGTGTCGTTGCCCACCAGGCGCAGGCTGGCGTCGGTCACCCGGGTGGGCACGCCGTGCTTGTCCTGCATGCCGTGGTGGAAGTCGACCAGCAGATGAGCCCCGTCCTTTCCCTGCGGAAAGATATAGCGGTGCAGACCGGCACGCGCCGTGGCCGTCAGTTCCGCCGCGATCCCGCTGTCCTTCAGCCGCACGCGGTAATAGCCGGGGGTGGCCTGTTCGTCGGCATGGTCGAAGCGGGCGCGGTAACCACCCTCGGGAGACTCAAGACTGCCCGGTTGCAGCACGACCGGGCCGAGCCTGGGCACCACCAGCACGTCCAGCATGTCGCCCACGCCGGTGCCGCTGAGATGGGTATGGGAAAAGCCCATCAGGGTGCGGTCGTCCTGGTGATAGCCGGAGCAAGAGTCCCAGCGGCCATTGTCCGTGTCCGGGCTCAGTTGCACCATGCCGAAGGGCACGGTGGCGCCGGGATAGGTGTGGCCATGACCGCCGGTGCCGATGAAGGGATCGACCCAGCGGGTGAGGTCCTCGCCCTCCCCTGCCCCTTCCCTGGCCCAGGCCGCCGCCACCGGCAGCCCACGTCCGCCCAGCAAGGCCAGGCCGGCGGTGCCCCCCAGCAACGTCCGACGTGTCAGCATGATCTTCTCCTTCCCCATCGCGTCCCCGCCTGCTGGCGGGGCGCCCACGGTGCCACCGTCCCTCGCGGGAACCGGCGGGCTGATTATGTGGATACCTATTCCTTGACCTGTCCGGGCAGGTCCCAAATCTGCGCGCGACCGCCGGCCAGGCTGGCGTCCAGGACTGGATGCAGGTCGAAAACGATGACCTCATTCACCCCGACCTTGAGAAAGCTCTCTGGCACGAACAGGGTGCGCTGCGGCCCGACCGACCAATGACGGCCGAGATTGTGGCCGTTCACCCAGGCGTAGCCTTTGCCCCAGCCACGCATGTCGAGGAAGGTGTAGCCGGCCTCCTTGACCTCGAACGTGCCGCGGTGAAAGGCGGGGCCGTCGCTCACCGTGCCAACCCGGAACGCCAGGCCGCCCAAGTCGTCCAGCGGCAACCCCTCGTGGGTCCAGCCCTGCAAAGACTGGTCCTCCAGCGCCACCCCGCCGATGAGGCCCTTCTGGTCCCGGCCGATGCGCTCGCCATAATTGACGTGCCCCATGGTGTCGACCAGGATCTCCAGGCTGTCCCCCGCCTGGACGGACAGGGTGATTTCCCGTTCGCTCAGGCGCCGGTCCAGCACGCCGACGCGGCGCCCGTTGACCGACACCACGGCGTAATCGCGGACCTCGCCGATACGCAAGGTGCCTTTGGCGGCTTTGGCGAACCGGTGGCGATAGCGCATGAGACCGTGGTTTTGACCCAGGGATTCCAGCGTCCGGGGGGCCGGCGCCGCCACCGGTCTGCCGAACAGGGGCGTAACCGCCGCCGTCTCGGTCAGCCGGAAGCGGGGAATTTCCAGCGCCTTCTGTGGCGCCGGCAGGGGGGCGAACCGCTCCGCCGGCAGATAGCGCCTCATCACCTCCAGCACTGCGCTGAATTTCGGCGTGGGGCGCCCGGCCTCATCGAACAGGGCGTCATAGTCATAGCTGGAGATGTCGGGCTGATAGGTTTCGGTCTTGCGATCGAAGTTGGCGCCGGCATCGAACCCGAACGACGTACCGCCGTGCGCCATGTAGAAGCTGACCGAGATCTGGCGGTCCAGCATCCATGTCAGGCTGTCGAGCAAGGGCGGCGCCGGCATCGCGGAATGCACCTCGCCGAAATGATCGAACCATCCGCCCCAGAGTTCGGTACAGATGCGCGGACCGGATGGCTTGAACGCGGCGTAGCGCTTGAACTCCTCCTCCGCCTTGTCCGTGGTGCCGAAATTGATGCCGTTGATCAGCGACGGCAGGGTGCCCTTTTCGATGACCGACGCGCCGTCGACCGTGTACAGCGCGCCGTCGAATCCCGCCGACCGGATCTGGTCGCGCACCGCCTCCATATAGGCGCGGTCCTGCCCGAAGGAGCCGTACTCATTCTCCACCTGGGTCATCAGGACCGGCCCGCCCTTGTCGATCTCCAGATGGGCGACCTCTTGCCCCAGCCGCTTCAGCCAGCGGCCGGACAGCTCCATATAGGTCGGGTCCAGCGACCGCGCCTTGACGCTTTCGTCCGCGAAAACCCAGGCCGGCAACGCGCCGCCGTCCCATTCCGCGCAGGCGTAGGGCCCGATGCGCAGCAGGACGTGCAGGCCCTCCTCCTGCGCCAGGGCCAGCCAGGCGGACAGGTCCAGGTTGCCGGTGAAGTCATACCGCCCCGGCGCCTTTTCATGGGCGTTCCAGAAGACGTAGGCGCTGAGCGTATTCAGCCCCAGGCTCTTCAGCTTGCGCAGGCGGTCGCGCCAGTCCGCACGGGCGATGCGGGGATAGTGCAGCTCCCCGGCCAGGATCTGCAGGGGCTGGCCGTCCAGCAGGAAGTGGTCGCCGTTGGTGGTGAAACGGCTGGTGCCGGCTCGCGCGGCGGTGAAAGGCGCCAGGGCGCCAGCGGTGAGACCGGCGGCGCCGGCCAGTAAGGTTCTGCGGGGGATCATGGCTGTCCGGTTTGAGAGGTGCTGGGGCGCGGCCCCGTCAGGCTTCGGCATGCGTGTCCTCCCCCTCAGCGCACGGGCGCGCGCAGCAGCGCCGGCTTGCGGGCCAGAAGGTCGATCATCAGTTCGCCGAACAGGGTGTTGGCCCAGGCGAACCAGGACCGGGTGAAATGGGTGGGGTCATCCTGGTCGAAGGCCTCATGCATGAAGCCGGTACCGGCATGCGTGGCCTTCAGCCAGGCCAGGCACTGGCGGATCTCGGCGTCGTCGTCGCTGGTCAGGGCGCGCACGATGATGGCCATGGGCCAAATCATGCGCAGGCCTTCATGTGGGCCGCCAACACCTTCCCCGGCGGTGCCCTGGAAGAAATAGGGGTTGTCGTCGCTCCACACCCGCGCCCGCGTGCGGCGGTACAGGGGATCGTCGGCAGCGCAGCAGCCCAGGTAGGGCAGGCCCAGCAGGCTGGGCACATTGGCGTCGTCCATGAACAGGCGGTTGCCGAAGCCGTCGACCTCATAGGCCCAGATGTCCTGGCCGGCTGCGTCGGCCATGCGGCCATGGGCATGCACCGCCGTCTCGACCTCCGCCGCCAGGGCCAGCGCGTCCTGGGCCAGCGCTTCCTCCCCACCCACGGCGCGCCAGAGGGGCACCAGCAGGCGGAGGGCTGCGACCGCGAACAGGTTGCCGGGGATGTTAAAGGCATACAGGCAGGCGTCATCCGAGGGGCGGAACATGGCGTGGATCATGCCCACCTTGCGCGTGGGGAAGCCGTAGCCGTCCAGCGCCAGGGTTTCCGTCGGCGTCTCCGCCTTGCGCTGGAAGCGATAGGGGCCGGGGCCGTCCTTGCGCTGCTGCTGGCGCAAGGTGGCGACCACCAGGCGCGTGGCCGCCCGCCATTCCTTATCGAACGGCGTCACATCCCCGGTGGCCCGCCAATAGCCGTGGGCCAGGCGAATGGGATAGCACAGGCTGTCGATCTCCCACTTCCGCTCCGCCACGCCGGGCTTCATGTCCGTCAGGTCGTCCACCGCCCACTTGTTGGGGGTGGTGCCCTTGGGGTCCGGCAGGAAGGCGTTGGCGTAGGGGTCGATCAGGATGCAGCGGGCCTGGCGGTGGATCAGGCCCTGGAATACCTGGCGCAAAACGGCGTCGTTCCTGGCCAGCGGCAGGTAGGGCCACACCTGGGCGGAGCTGTCGCGCAGCCACAGGCATTCGATGTCGCCGGTGATGACGAAGCTGTCGGCCTTGCCATCCAGCCGTCCCAGTTCCACGGTCGTGTCCAGGGTGTTGGGGAAGCAGTTCTCGAACAGCCAGGCCAGCTCTGGATCCGCGATGGCGGCCTTCACCCGCGCCAGCTCCCGCTCCACCGCCGGGCTGGACACCTTGCGTTGGGCCGGCGGCGGGCGCCGGCTGGCAAGGGGGGCGGCACGGGCATGCCCTGCCGGGAAGGCCCCGATCAGGGCGCCGCCCGCCAAGCCCCACAGCGCGTCACGCCGGCTGATCATCGCGTCTTCCTCATTTCGGCCCTTCATTTGGGTAGGGCTTGACGGCCCTGGATGTCGACCGTCTTCTCCACCCCCGGGGTGAAGTCCGGCTGGCCACCACCCACGAAGACCTGATAGCGCCCCGCCTCCACCGCGCGGTTGCCGGCGGCGTCCACGCCACTGATGTCACGGAGCTGCACCTGGAAGGTCACGCGCTTGCTCTCCCCCGGTTCCAGGCGCACGCGCTGGAAACCGGCAAGCAGGCGCCGCGGCGCCAGGGGACCGGACGGCGGCGTGACGTACAGCTGCGCCACCTCCTCACCCGGATGGTCGCCCACGTTCCTGACCGTGACGCTGGCCGTCAGCGGCTGGCCAGCCGCCAGATCGGTCGCGGACAGCGTCAGATCGTCATAGGCGTAGCGGGTGTAGCTGAGGCCGAAGCCGAAGGGGTATAGAGGCGTACCCTCGAAATAGCGGTAGGTGCGCCCGGCCATGGCATAGTCGACGAACGGCGGCAGGTCGCGGACAGAGCGGTAGAAGGTCACCGGCAGGCGGCCGGACGGATTGTTGCTGCCGGTCAGCGTCTCGGCGAGCGCCCGGCCGCCGCGTTCCCCCGGATACCAGGCGGCCAGCACGGCGTCGGCGTGATCCTGCGCCCAGTTCAGGGCCACGGCGCTGCCGGACATCAGCACCACCACCAGGGGCTTGCCGGTCCCGGCCAGGGCTTCCAGCAACTGGCGCTGCGGCAGGGGGAGGCCGATGTCGGTGCGGTCGCCGCCGTCGAAGCCGTGCACGGCAATGCCCAGTTCCTCCCCCTCCACGTCCGGCGACAGGCCGACGAAGGCGATGATGGCGTCCGCGCCTTTGGTGGCGGCCAAAGCTTCCGCCCGCTGGACCTCCGCCGGGGCCAGCCACATCAGGCGCACACCCTGGTCCTGGCCGCTGTGCACCAGCTCCAGGCGCAGGCGGTGGGGGCTGGTGCCCTCGACATGCAAGGGCACCATGAGGTCACTGTCCTTGCCGGTGCCGGGGTCGTTCAGCACCAGCCGGCCGTCCAGGTACAGGCGCACGGGGTCGTGCCCTTGGCAGTCGAAGCAGCGGTCCACCCGCACCGCCAGGGTGTAGTCGCCCGGCCCCGGCGGCACCAGCAGGCCGGTCCAGCGCACGGCGTAGCGGCGCGCGTCCATGCCGGGGACCGGCGGCACCTTGTCCCAGTCGAAATCGACGGTGCGGTCGGTGCGGGTCAGGCGCGGTTCGCCGCTGAAATCCAGGCTGTCGAAATAGTCGCCGGTCAGGCCGGCCTCCGCCCCGCTGCCCGCCCCCGTCTTCAGCGCCGTCTCCGGCACCAGCACGGGCACGCCCTCCGCCAGGGTCGATCCCTGCGCGTAGCGGACTGTGCCCACGCCGGGGGCCATGCGCAGCGCCGCCAGGGGCGTATAGGCCTGGACGGCGGTGCCGTGATAATTGGCCTCCAGCACCCCCAACGCGTCGGCGTTGGGGCCGACCACGGCCAAGTTGGAGCCGGGGACCAGCGGCAGCGCGTTGTTGCGGTTCTTCAGCAGCACGATGGATTTGCGCGCCGCCTCCAGCGCCAGGGCGCGGGCGTTCACGTCGTCGATGCGCTCCGCCCCGATGTCGGCGTAGGGGTCGGCGGCGGTGAAGGCGCCCAGCCGGGCGCGGGCGGACATGACGCGCCGCGCCGCCTGGTCCACCGCACCCTCCGTCACCAGGTGCTGGCTGACGGCGGCGCCCAGGTCGGCATAGGCGTAGCGGCCGCCGCCGCCGCAGTTGAGGTCCGTGCCCGCCAGCAGCGCGGCGGCGGCCGAGCCGGCATTGTCGGCGCGGTAGTGATGGAAACGTGTCATGTCGTCCACCGCGTCGCAGTCGGACACGACATAGCCCTTGAACCCCCAATCCCGCCGCAGCCGGCCGTTCAGCAATTCCGGATCTGCACAGACCGGGGTGCCGTGCAGGGCGTTGTAGGCGCACATGACGGACCCCACCTGCCCCTCCGTAACCGCCGCGCGGAAGGCCGGCAGGTAGGTCGCCTCCAGATCATGCGGCGAGACGTCGACGTCGAAGGCGTGGCGCCCAGCCTCCGGCCCGCTGTGCACGACGAAATGCTTGGCGGTGGCGATGGCCTTGGGATGGGCCGGATCCGGCCCCTGAATGCCCTGGATGAAGGCCACGGCCAGGCGGCCGGTCAGGTAGGGATCCTCGCCATAGGTTTCCTGCCCCCGCCCCCAGCGCGGATCGCGGAAGATGTTGATGTTGGGTGACCAGATGGTCAGGCCCTGGTAGCGGTCATGATCGGCCTTGGGCCCAGCGGCGTTGTACTTGGCCCGCGCCTCGGTGGAAACGGTGTCGCCCACACGGCGCAGCAGGTCCGTGTCCCAGGTGGCGGCCAGGCCGATGGCCTGGGGGAAAACGGTGGCGTAACCGGCACGGGCGACGCCGTGCAACCCTTCGTTCCACCATTCGTAGGCCGGCAGATCCAGGCGCGGGATGGCCGGGGCCGCACTCTGGATCTGGCCGATCTTCTCCGCCAGGGTCATGCGGTTGACCAGCGCATCGCTTTCCGTCTGCGACCAAGCCCCGGTGGGCAGGACCAGGGAAAGCAGGGCCGCCCCCAGCGCGAGAACCCGCTTCACGACCGTGTCCCCTTGGTGGCGCCGGCCAGGGAGCGCACGGACAGGGCCTGGCGCAGGGCGGCGATGTCGGCGGCACTGCGCACCGCCAACGTCACCGTCTGGCCCGGCAGCAGGTCGATAGCGTTATCCGACAGGCTGGCGTCCTGGTCGCCGAACTCCACCCAGACGCCACGGGCCAGGCGCTGCGCCTTGATCGTCAGGCTATAGCCGTCGGCGGCCGGCTGCAGGTCGGCGGTCAGCCCCGGATCCGTCAGGGACAGGTCGATGGCGTCGGCGAAATAGACGATCTCGCGCGAAACCGGCTGGCCTCCCTGCAGCAGTTCCACCACCGCGACGGTGCGGGCCGGATCCACCCCCTTCAACAGGGCAGCATCCTCGAAGGACCCCGCGTCGGTGCTGGACAGCGGCGCCAGGGTGACGGGCGTCGTGCGCTCCTGCCGGACGGTGCCGTCCATGTCCATGACCCGCAGGCGCCATTGCGCCGCCACCGGCGCGGTCAGGTCCGACACCAAATGGACGTCGGTCTTGCCGTTGTGCCGCTGGGCCGCCGCCAGCAGTGGGGCATAGAAGCGGCGGGCGTGGAACTGCAGCGCCTTCCACCGGCCGAAATAGTCGATGCTGGACCAGGAGGCACCGGGCCAGACGTCGTTCAGCTGCCAGTACAGCGAGCCCATGCTGTGCGGTCGTGAGGCGCGCAGGTGTTCCGCCGCCATCTGTATGCCCTCCGCCTGCATCACCTGGCTGAGGTAGACGAAGGCGGCGAAGTCCTTAGGCTCGCCATAATATTTGCGGATGTAGAACAGCAGGCGGTCGTTGCCGTTGCCATTGGCGAACTTCTGGTGCGCCCGCATGACCGGCGAATTCGGGCTGGCCAGATCCTCCGCGTTGGCGAAGGCGCGCACCGTGCGCATCACGGGAAAGGATTGCAGGCCGTACTCGGACTGGAAGCGCGGCGTGGTGTCCAGGTAATCCTCCAGCGGGGCGGAGCCGGACCACACCTTCCAGTAATGCTTGTCGCCGTCGTCCATCTGGTCGGCGGGGCCGTCGAAATCGGTGCTGGGGGTGCTGGCCCAATAGGGCACGCCGCCGGCGTACTTGGCCACCACGCCCCGCAGCACGTCGCCGAACAGCACGGTCATGCCGGTGACGATGCGCTCCCGCTCCGCCGGGGCGATGCTGTCCTTGAACGTCTGGCGGTCGGGCCAGGATTCCCAGCCGGTCTGCACCTCGTTGTTGCCGCACCACAGGACGATGCTGGGGTGGTCGCGCAAGCGCTTCACCTGGTCCACCGCCTCCGCCCTGCTGCTCTCGCGGAAGGCGGTGTCGTAGGGGGTGATGGCGCCGCCGAACATGAAGTCCTGCCACACCATGACACCCATCTCGTCCGCCAGGTCGTAGAAGGCATCGTCCTGGTAGTGGCCGCCGCCCCACATGCGCAACATATTCATGTTGGCGTCGCGGGCCGACTGCAGCAGGGCGCGGGCGGTTTCCGCCGGCACCCGGCTGGGGAAGCTGTCCATGGGGATGAGGTTGGCGCCCTTGGCGAAGACGGGGATGCCGTTCACCACGAACTCGAAGCTCTTGCCCCACTGGTCGGGCGCGCGGCGCAGTTCCACCTGGCGCAGGCCGGTGCGCCGCGCGGTGGTCGCCACCACCTCCGCGCCATCGCTGATGGTCGCCTTGAAGGTGTAAAGGTCGGGCGCACCATAGCCCACCGGATACCACAGGCGGGGATGGTCGATGCGTACCGGCAGGCTGATCTGGTTGGTGCCGGCGTCCAGTGTCACGTCCTGGGTGACGGCGGGCAGCGCCGTGCCATCCGGCGCGGTGGGGATGACCGTCACGCGCACGGTGCCCGGCCGGTCGGCGGCGACCTCGAACTCCGCCCGCACCGCCGCCGCCTCTGTTCCCACCTTCTGCTGATCGATGTGGAAATCGGCCAGGCGGGGGCCGTCCCAGGCCTCCAGCCGCACCGGCCGCCAAATGCCCAGGGTGACGTAGCGGGGACCCCAGTCCCAACCGTACTGATAGTTGGCCTTGCGCACGTAGTTGGAGGTCTGCTTGCCCGCGGGTTCATCACCGAAGGCGCTGTCGAACTCGCCCGGCAGGGCATAGGGCTGCCTGAGCAGCCAGGGTTGCAGCTTGGCGATGGGGGAGTGCAGCGCCACCGACAGGGTGTTGGTGCCGGGGCGCAGCGCCTGTTTCACCGGCACGCGCCAGCGGCGGAACATGTTGTCGGCCGACAGCAGCGGTTTGCCGTTCACGCTGACGTCGGCGAAGGTGTCCAGCCCCTCGAACACCAGGTCGACATGGTCATGGCGCAGCGTCGTCTCATCCACGGCCAGGGTGGTGCGGTAGTCCCAGTCGGCTAGGCCGATCCATTGCAGGCCGGCCTCGGCGTCGCGGTAGAACGGGTCGCCGATGCGGCCCAGGGCCAGAAGGTCGGTCTGCACCGCGCCCGGCACGGTGGCCGCCCGCCATTGCGTCTCCCCCCCATGCGCCTTGGCGGCCGGATCCTGCGGCGCCAGGCGGAAGGTCCAGCCCTGGTCCAGATCCCGCGTCACCGGCGCCGCTTCGGCCTGGCAGGGCACCATCAGCGCCAAGGCGAACGCCAGGGACAGGGAATGGTTCAGGGCGCGCGGCATGGGAAATTTCCTCTGGTGCGGCATCAGCTTAGTCATGGTTCGGCCTGCAGGCTGACACTTCCGATGGCATATAGCGGACCATGGATAGACGCGGTGTACGTCAGGCATAGGTCATGCTCCCCCGTCGCCACCGGCAGCGGGGTGGTCAGGGGGAACTGTACGGGCGCCTTGGCCGGCGACGGCAGGGGCACGGTGGCGGCCACCGGCCCGTCGCACCCGTCCATCCTCACCACCAGCTCGCCGTTCGGCGTGGTCGCGGGATGGCTGCGCACCTTTACCGCGTCATGGGCCAAACCGTAGTTGCGCGGCAGGCGGGCGGCCCGCACCGTCAGCGCGGTGACGCCGTTGAGCCGGGCCTTGGGATAGACCCAGCAGGCGTCGAACAGGTTGACGTTGAACACAGGGCCGCGCGTGGTCGCGTCCGGTGTCAGGGGAATGCGCAGGCCCATTTCGCCCTCGGGGCAGGCCGCCAGCTCCCCACTCTGCCGCGTGCGCAGCGCCTCGGCGATAAGGTCATACCGGCGGGGGGCCGCCAGCATCTGGCCGGCGTCGCTGAACACGGCCGCGTTCAGGATGGCAGGTAGGGTGAGGCGCAGCGGCGCCTCGTAGCGGGCGGACGCCGGCGTCGGCGCGCTGCCGTCGGTGGTGTAGCGGATGGCACCGAAGCCAGCCTGATTGGACAGGGCCACCGTGGCGGCCCCGGCGGCCAGCGCGGCGTTGGGTCCACCCTCCACCGTGAAATCGACGGCGAAGGCGCTGTCGGCCGCGTCCACGCCCAGGTGACGGTAGCGGGCCAGTTGCGCCGGCAGGCGCCCCAGGAAGCCCCGCCAATCGCGCCGATCCTTGGGCGACCACAGCCCCTCCGCCAGGGCGTCGATGCGGGGGTAGATGGCATGGGTCACATGCCACGGCGTCATCATGTATTCCGTCCAGAGGTTGCCCTGACCGCCCAGCACATGGCGTGCCTGCTCCGCATCCAGTTCCGCCGGCAGGGCGTCGTAGGCGTAGATGTCCGCCAGGGTGACGATGGCCAGGCGGCCGGACGGCTCATCATTCCTGCGGCTTTGCAGGCTGTCCAGGTACAGGGTGGGCGCCGGCGACAGGATCACGTCGTGGTTCATGCGGGCGGCATCCACGGCCCCCTTGGTGCCGCGCCAGGACATGATGGTGGCCGTGGGCGGGATGCCGCCTTCCAGAATCTCGTCCCAGCCGATCATGCGACGGCCATGGGCCGCCAAATACTGGCCCACGCGCTCGATAAACCAGGTCTGCAGCGCGTTCTCATCCTTGAGGCCCAGGGCGCGCATGCGTGCCTGTACCCGGGGGGACGACTTCCATTCATCCTTCAGCGCCTCATCGCCGCCGATGTGGATATAGGTGGAGGGGAACAGGGCCATCACCTCATCCAGCACGGTCTGGATGAAGGTGAAGCTGGCCTCATCCACGTTGAACAGATAGGGGTTCACGCCCCAGTCCACCGCCACCGGGGGCCGTGCGCCGGTGATGCCGATCTTGGGATAGGCCGCCATGACCGCCTGGCCGTGGCCAGGCATGTCGATCTCCGGCACGATGGTCACGTGCCGCGCGGCGGCATAGACCACCAGGTCACGGATCTGGTCCTGGGTGTAGAAACCGCCGTAGCGCGGGCTCGGCGCGTCCGGCCCGCCGACAGTGGGTGGGGTGCGCCAGGCGCCCACCTTGGTCAGGTCGGGATAGTGCTTGATCTCCAGCCGCCAGCCCTGGTCATCCGTCAGGTGCAGGTGCAGACGGTTCAGCTTGTGCGCCGCCATCTGGTCGACCAGGGCCTTGACGCTGTCCAGGGGCTGGAAGTGGCGGGCCACGTCCAGCATCAGGCCGCGCCAGGAAAAGCGCGGCCAGTCCCGTATCTCCTGCGCCGGCACCGTAACCGGGCCCCGGCCCTCCCCCTCCGGCGTCAACAGCTGGGCCAGGCTCATGACGCCATAGAACAGCCCGGCCTCATCCCGCGCCGTGACGCGAATGCCCTGCGGCGTCACGGCCAGGGCGTAGCCTTCGACCTGGGCCACCGGGGCGGCGGCATCCAGGGCCAGGGTGATGGCGCCGCCGCCGCCGTCCCGTACGTCCAGGGTCAGGCCCCGCACCCGGCTCACCATACCGGCCAGCAGGGTGGCCGCCTGGCGCGCCTGAGCGTCACCGGCGGGCACCGCGATACCGGCGCCGGCGTCCAGGGTAAAGGTCCCTTGTCCTGGCTGGAACTCGGCTGGCATGGGAATGAGAGCAGGTGCCGTCCCAGGTGGCGATGACACCGGATCCGACCCGGCGGCGGCACTGGCCACCACCACCATCGTCATGGCCAAAGCCCCCAAAACGGTCCTCATTGCCACCCCCATCGGCCCCATCCCCATCGGCCCAGTCCCCTCAGCCTCGTTCCTGTTCTCAGCGCTGCGCCTTGGGCAGCTCATCCCAGACCTTGGGGTCTTCCGAGCCCAGGACCCAGGAGCAGAAGCCCTCCAGCCCATACTCCTTCACCAGGGCGTAACGGTCATGGAAGCTGCGGGCCTCGGGCATGAACACCCACTCGCGCATCTGGTCGCGGTAGAAGAAGTAAAAGGCCTCATGCTCCACCGGATCCCACTGGATCTGCGCACCATACTGCTTGGCCTGCGGGATGGACTCGTCGGCATCGAAATAGGCGCCGGCGATGTTGGAGGCCTCGGTCCCGTCCGGCTTCACCGGGTTGTCGGTGTACCAGCGGTAGCCATAGAGCGGGATGCCCAGCGACAGCTTTTCCTTGGGAATGAACTGTAGGGCGTACTTCAGGTGCTCCATCACCCAGGGCATGCCGGCGACCGGGCCGGGCACGGTCCAGCGCGTGTGCTCGTCATAAGTCATGAGGCAGAACAGGTCGACGGCATCGCCGATGGCCTTGTAGTCGAAGGCGCCGCGCCAGAACTCCCACATCCACTTGGAGAAGGGGCCGCGGCCGGCATGGCCCGGGGCGTTGGGCACGACGGCAATGGACAGCTTCAGGCCGGCGCCATGCAGGGCGGTCGCCGTCTGCTTGATCAGCAGGGTGAAGGCGTCACGGTCGGTCCAGGCGATATTCTCGAAGTCGAACTGATAGCCGATCAGGCCGTGTTCCTTGGCCTGCTGCAACAGCGAGGCGATCATGGCCTTCTTGGCCGGCTCACTGGTGATCAGCTCATGGAACTTCTGCTTGTCCACCGGCGAGATGATGGGCATCACCGGCACCTTGTTCTCGTGCGCCAGCTTCAGCACATAGGGGTTGGGCTGCCCATACACCAGACCGTTCTGGTCGACGCCGTACCAGGTGGGAACCAGCAGGTCGATCTTGTCGATGTGCTGCTCGAACGAGTTAATCGATTTCTGGGTTTCCATCATATAGAACAAGGCGGTAGGCGCCTTGGTCCCAGTGGCGGCCCCAGTAGCGGCCCAGGCGGTGGGCGCGGATCCGGCGGCCACCAGCATCGACAGGCCGGCGGCCAGCGTTCCCAACAGTCGTTTCATGACATCTCCTTCAAGGCGGCTTTGACGCCGCTCACTGCATCTCGATGCGGTAGACGTAGGCGGCGATGGCGCCCGCCGGCCGCTGCGGCAGGGTCAGGTGCAGGCCATCGGCGTCCTGGCGGAAGGTCAGCGTGCCGCCCCCCACGCCCAGCAGGGTCACGGCCTTCACCTTGTCCTCCACCTTCAGGCTGTGGATCACGGCCTCCCCTTCCGCCGGCCAGCCCAGCTCGATGGCGTAGAGTGCCGCGCCCTTGGTGGTGAAGCGGAAGTCCTGGGCCGTGTAGGGCTTGGTCTTGGTTTCCTGGAAGGACCCGCTGGCCACCTCGGTCGGGCCTTCGCCGAACTGGCGCCAGGGCCGGGTGCCGTAGATGGCCTCGCCATTCACCGTCAGCCAGCCGCCCATGGCCATCAGCGTGTCCTGCGCCCCTTGGGGAATGCTGCCATCGGCGCGCGGGCCGATGTTCAGCAGCAGGTTGCCGTTCTTGGACACCACGTCGGCCAGCAGATGGATCAGCGCCTGCGGCGATTTGTAGGTGTCGTTCTCGACATAGCCCCAGCTGTCGTTGCTGATGGAGGTGCAGGTCTGCCAGACGCGCGGCTGGATGCCCGGCAACTGGCCACGCTCGATGTCCAGCACGCCGGCGCCCTCGGGGAAGGCGCCGATCTTGTAGTTGACGATGGCGGATCCGCCCAGCTTGGCCTGGCTGTTGTAGTAGTAGGCCAGGAACTTGGGCAATGTGCCGCGGAATGCCGGGTGGCCGATCCACCAGTCGAAGTAGATCAGGTCGGGATGGTAGAGATCCACCAGTTCCGCCGAGCGGGCCAGCCAGTCGCTCAGCCAGGCCTGCGACACCGGCGTGAAGTCGCCGAACACGTCGGCGTCGTCCGACCCCTTCTCCTTCACCCGCAGCTGGGCGGGCCCGTAGAAATCGGCGTAGCGTGGATCATTGACGTCTGAGGGGATCTTGCGTCCCTCATCGAAGAACCAATCATGCTCTGCCCGGTGGGACGACAGGCCAAGATGCAGGCCTTGCGCCCGCACCGCCCGCGCCAGGTCGCCGATCAGGTCGCGCTTAGGCCCCATGCGCACCGCCGACCAGTCCGACAGCTTGGTGTCGTATAGGGCGAAGCCGTCATGATGCTCCGCCACCGGCACCACGTACTGGGCACCGGCTGCCCGGAACAGCGCGGCCCAGGCGCGGGGGTCGTACTTCTCCGCCTTGAACAGGGGGATGAAGTCCTTGTAGCCGAATTTGTCCTGGGAGCCGAAGGTCTTGATATGGTGGTCGTATTCCTTGGTGCCCTTGGTGTACATGAGCCGCGAGTACCACTCGCTGCCAAAAGCGGGAACGGAATACAGGCCCCAGTGGATGAAGACACCGAACTTGGCGTCCGCATACCATTGCGGCACTTGGTAGTTTTTCAGCGAGGCCCAGTCCGGCCGGAATGGGCCCTGTCCATCCCCCTGCTCCACCTGCCTCAGCTCGGCGGCAACGTCGGACACATGCTTGGCGCCACGCTTTTCCCACCGCAGGTCAATTTGCGCCGGCGACAGAGTGTCGGCGGTGGGGGCGGTGGCGGGCGCTGACGGCTGATTGGCCGCGAGAGCCGCCCCTACCGGAACGGACAGCGCCGTCGCCAGCAGGCAGGCCCGGATCAGGCGCCCCCCGGTCAAGCGTGAAGAGCGGCGGATCATGGCTTGGCCTCCGGTTTGGACAGTTGAGTCGGATCGGCGGGCAATGGCGCTGCCCAGCCGTGGGGGCGGATCTGTCAACCGTCCCATTCTGCCAAATCTTTTCTTTAATTTAAAAAAGAATGGGCCGCCGCCAAAGCGCGAGGCGACGGCCCAGGGGAGGGAAGGTTTACATCTTGTAGGACATGCTGACGGAGTAAACGCTGCCGTTGCGATAGTAACCGATCGGCGCGGCCTTCGTGCCGCTGTACGAGTAGTACAACTCGTCCAGCAGGTTCGTGGCGTTCACCGTCGCCTGCAGGTTCTCCGTGATGCTGTAAGTGGCGGAGAAGTCCAACTGCATGTACGAGTCGGTCATGTTGTTCGAATTCAAACGACCGATGCTGGTGAAGTAGGACGAACGCCAGCCAAGGCTCACGCGCGCCTGCAGCGGCCCCTGCTCATAGTAGGGGATGAAGTTCACCGTATGCCGCGACAGGTACGGCATGTTCAGGCCACTGGCCGTATCGGCGATCGCATAGGTGTAGTTGGTCTGGACACCAAACCCGTAAGCAATGTTGGTCTGGTAAAGGGCGGAGAAGCCCTTAACGTTCGCATCAGAGAAGTTCTGAGGCGTTGTGATCGAGTAATCGTGAACCAGGCCGTCGCGCTGGCTGACAAGCGGCACGTTATCCTTCGTGACACTCACAATGTACGATGAAATCTGGCGGAAGAAGAATTCGCCAGAAACCAGCGAGTCCTTACTGAAGTACCATTCAGCGGAAACGTCGTAGTTGTTCGATTCGTACGGCTTCAGGTTGGGGTTGCCACCACTGCCGTTAAAGCTGGTGTCATCCTTCGAGAAGGCGCCGGCGTAGTCGGCGTAACGCGGACGGGCAATAACCTTGGCGGCACCGAAACGAACCACCACATCGTCTGTGGCGTCATAAGCGACGTTGAAGGACGGCAGGAAGCGGCCATAACGGTTATTCGTGGTCACCGACTGATAGCTGTTGCCGTTGTCACTGGTGTTCCAGAACTTTATATCGTCGTCACTGTGCACGTAGCGCACACCCAAATTACCGCGGTAATTGGTGCCGGCAAAGTTGGCTTGGACGTACGCATTCCCATTCTTCTCGGTCACCTTATATTCGGAACCGTAATCCCGATAGTAGGTGGTGTTCAGCCCATCCAGATAGTTAACCACCGCTTCTTTGCTGATGGTGGAGAAGTGGATGAGGTCGCCACTCGCATTCAGGTCATCAAACACGCTGCTCGGCACCGGCGACGCGCCCAGACTGGTCAGGGAAACCGCGCCATTGGACATGGTCCGGCTGCCGTAGGCGCGGACCGTGTTCAGGTGGTCGGTGTATTTCACACCGGCCTGGACGCTGGTGATCGGACCCAAGTTGATATCATGGGTCACGTCCATCTGGCCGTAGGCCTCGGAGTCGGCATTCAGCTGAGCCGCGATACCGCCCGCTTGCCCGCCCGCAGCCCGGGTCGACAGCGCATTGCCGGACGCGGAGCCATTGGTGTAGGTGACGTTCGTGTTGGTGCCGTCATAAGCGAAGCTATACGGCGCCGACGAATAGAACGAGAGCAGGTATTCGGGGTCCTTGCCACCGAAGGCGCGGGTGTAGCCGACGTCGGTGTGGACCTTCCAATCCTTGGTCGGCGTCCAGGTGCCCGCCAAGTTCAGGCGAGCGGTCTGCACCGTGGTCTGGCGATAATTCGTGTCCAGTTCGGTGTAGGCGCCATTACCCAACGTCGCGTTGGTGATCAACCCGTCCTTCACCGTGGCAGTCTGGAACGCACTCTTGCTGCCAGCCGGGTAGATAAAGCGAGATTGGCTGAAGTTGTTATAGTCGCCATGAATGTAGATACCCGACAGATCAAAATCGAGGGTGTCGGTCGGCTGGTACTGAATGGCGGCCTGCACGCCCTCGCGTTCACGGGTCTGCTGGAAGTAGGCGGCGTTGATGCCAGCCGGGTACTTGGCGGAATTAATGTCGCCGCCCGTGACGGCCACATTCGGATTGGCCGCCGTGATGTCCTTGCCGCTGCCATAACCGAAGAATTCGATACCGGCGCGCGACAAGTCTTCCTTATCGTAAGTGCCGGCGACCATCACGCCGAAGTTGCTGGCGGCGTTCTTCCAGCTGTAGAGCAGCGACCCGCGCGGATTTCCTTGCTCAGACCGCGTGTTGTACGAATAACCAACCGAGCCGCGCAAGGTATTGGCGTCCAGATCCAGCGGCTTGCGCGTGTGGATGATGACGGTACCACCCAAGCTGCCTTCGTCGATGCGGGCTTCCGTCGACTTGTACACCTCGGCCTGGTCGATGATTTCCGGCGACAGCAGGCTGTAGTTGAACGTGCGGCTGTTCGGGTCGTTGGGGTTGCCGCCCCAGTCGGCCGAGGCGATGCTCTGGCCGTCGACCAGGATGCGGTTCAGCGCCGGGTCCGTACCCAGGATGCTGATCTTCTCGCCTTCGCCGAACTGGTGATCGACACTGATGCCGGGTAGGTGCGACAGGGATTCCGCCACGTTGGTGTCGGGGAACTTGCCCACGCCCTCGGCCGAAATGACGTCGACGATAGCATTCGCCTCGCGCTTCACCTCGATGGAGCGCTCCAAACTCTTGCGGATACTTGTGACAACGATCTCTTGCAGATCGTCGTCAGCATTGGCATCCGCCGCGTACGCCTGGATGGATATGAACGATGTCGCCCCCATGCCCATCAGCATGGTGGTAACCAAGGCATACTTCTTAATTCCCATGATGTGGTTTCCCCTGCTGCGCTTTATTTTTCTGAGTTCTGCCGATGTCTTTGATTTCGATCCGATCCGTATCGGCATTACTGCGTCGGTGTTAACGGTAACCAAAGTGCCGCAGAGCCCCGCGCTCGTCAATTTTTTTTTAATTTGCTTTCATAATTCCCCTTTTGCCCTGATGATGAGACAAACGGGCGATGGCGGAAGTGAGGAGTACCAGCAGGATGCGGGCCGGCCGGCCCATCCCGTCCGGGAAGCGGTGACAACGCCCCCCCGACACTGATCTACCCACCCGTTCCATTCACGATCACGGACAAGGATGGCGCCCATGGCCCCTGTGAAACCGTCCCCTTCCCCGCATCAGAACCGCGCATCCATGGTCGTCATCGGGGTTCTGTTCTTCATCTTCGGCTTCGTCACCTGGCTGAACGGGCCGCTGATCACGTTCGTGAAACTGGCGTTCACGCTGGACGATGTGAACGCCTTCCTGATCCCCATGGTCTTCTACTTGTCCTACCTGTTCCTTTCCCTGCCCTCCTCCTGGGTGCTCCGGCGGACGGGCATGAAGAAGGGGATGGGGGCTGGGCTGTTCGTCATGGCCGTCGGCGCAGCACTTTTCGGCGAATGCGCCACGATTCGGGTCTATCCCGGCGCGCTGGCCGGCCTGTTCGTCATCGGTGCGGGCCTGTCGCTGCTGCAGACGGCGGCCAATCCCTACATCAGCATCCTGGGCCCCATCGACAGCGCCGCCCAGCGCATCGCCGTCATGGGCATCTGCAACAAGGTGGCGGGCATGCTGGCGCCGGTGGCCATCGGCGCACTGGTGCTGAGCGGCATCGACACCTTGGACCAGCAGGTCAAGGCCGCCCCCACGCCGGAGGCGCGGGAGGCGCTGCTGTCCGCCTTCGCCGCCAAGATTCACCTGCCCTACCTCGCCATGGCGGCGCTGCTGGCCCTGCTGGCCGTCTGGGTGGTCCGCTCCCCCCTGCCGGAAATCTCGGCCGACTCCAATGCGGGCAGCGAATCGCGGGACGGGGACACCCCGCCCCTGAGCCGCATTCCCCACCTATGGCTGGGCGTGCTGTGCCTGTTCCTTTATGTGGGGGTGGAGGTCATGGCCGGCGACGCCATCGGCACCTACGGCCATGGATTCGACCTGCCGCTGGATGAGACCAAGTTCTTCACCTCCTTCACCCTGGCCGCCATGCTGGCGGGCTATCTGGGCGGCCTGGTGCTGATCCCCCGCGTGCTGTCGCAGGAACGGTATCTGGCCCTGTCCGCGGCCCTGGGCGTGGTGCTGACCATCGCGGCCTATGCCACCCATGGCTACGCCTCCGTCGCTTGCGTGGCGGCGCTGGGCTTCGCCAACGCCATGATGTGGCCCGCCATCTTCCCCCTGGGCATCCGTGGCCTGGGCCGGCACACGGAGATCGGCTCCGCCTTCATGGTCATGGGCATCGCCGGCGGCGCCGTTCTGCCCCAGCTGTTCGTGCAGCTGAAGCAGCACTTCCCCTTCCAGGCCGTGTTCCTTGCCCTGATGGCGCCGGCCTACCTCTACATCCTGTTCTTCGCCCTCTACGGCCATCGCGTCGGCCGCAAGGCCGCCATCGCGGCTCCCTCCCTCGCCTGATCCTTATCGCTTCTTCTGAAAAAGCTCATGACATCCGATTGCTACTATCTGGGCGTCGACGGCGGCGGCACCAAATGCCGTGCCCGCCTGCGCGCCCCCGACGGCACGCTGCTGGGTGAAGGCCTGGGCGGTCCCGCCAACATCCGTCTCGGCCTTGACCGGGCCTGGGCCAGCATCATGGAGGCCATCCAGGCGGCCCTGGCACAGGCTGGCCTGGACGCCGCCGCCTATCCCCGGCTGCATGTCGGCCTGGGCCTGGCCGGCATCGTCACGGCGGCGGACGGCGTCCGCACCCGCGCTGCGGCCCCCAGATTCGCCAGCGTTGCCGCCGAGACGGACGCCCACGCCGCCTGCCTGGGCGCCTTCTCCGGCCGGGACGGCGCCATCCTGATCGCCGGCACCGGCAGCGCCGGCTATGCCCTGATCAACGGCCAAGGCCACGCCGTGGGCGGCTGGGGGTTCGAGGTCTCCGATGAAGGCAGCGGCGCCAGCATCGGCCGCGAAGCCATCCGCGTCGCCCTGCGCGCCCATGACAGCCTGGCCCCGGAAACCGGCCTGACCCGGCAAATCCGGCAGCGGCTGGGGGGCTCGCCCGCCGCCATCGTCGCCTGGGTGAACGATGCCGGCCCCGCCGACTATGGCCGCCTGGCCCCGGATGTTCTGGCGCATGCTGCCAAGGGTGACGTGGTCGCCTGCACCATCATCGCCAAAGCCGCCAAGGAACTGGAGACCTACATCCGTCACCTGCACGCCCTGGGCGCCCCGCACCTGTGCCTGATGGGCGGGCTGTCCGCCCCGCTGACCCCGTGGCTCAGCCCCTGGGCACGGTCCCTGCTGGCCGCGCCCGAGGGCGACGCCCTGGAAGGGGCCCTGCTGATGGCCCGCCTGAACATCCCCTCCCCCATCGCCAAGAGCGCCCTGCCATGACCCTTGATAACCTGATGGCTGACACCCTGATGGCCCCCCTTATGGCCAGCGAGGCCGCTGAAACCCCGGACGCCCTGCGCCGGCAAATCGACCGTTGCGCCCCCCTGTTCCAGGATCTGGGCGAGCGCCTGCGCCGCCTGGCGCCACGCTTCGTCGTGACCGGCGCCCGGGGCAGCAGCGACCACGCCGCGACCTACGGCAAGTACCTGATTGAAACGCAGCTGGGCCTGCCCGTGGCCTCCATCGGTCCGTCCGTGGTGTCGCTGTACCAGACGCCCCTGCACCTGCAGGACAGCCTTTACATCGCGGTTTCGCAATCGGGACGCAGCCCCGACCTGTTGCGCCTGACGGAGACGGCCAAGGCCGGCGGCGCCTTGACCGTGGCCTTCGTGAATGACGAAACCTCGCCCCTGTTCCAGATGGTGGACGTGGCCATCCCGCTGTGCGCCGGCCCGGAAAAGAGCGTCGCGGCGACCAAGTCCTATTTGACCTCGCTGTTCGCCTTCCTGCAGATGGTGGCGTATTGGAAGGCGGACCCGGCCCTGCTGGCCACGGTCGCGGACGCCCCCGGCTGGCTGGAAAAGGCCATGGCGCTGGATTGGTATCCCGGCCTATCGCACCTGGCGGCCGTGCGGGGTCTCTACATCATCGGCCGGGGGCTGGGCGCTGCCGCCGCCCAGGAAATGGCCCTGAAGTGCAAGGAAACCAGCCGCCTGCATGCCGATGCCTTCAGCGCGGCCGAGGTCATTCACGGCCCCCTGGCTCTGGTGGGTCCGGACTTCCCCGTCCTGGCGCTGACGCAGGATGACGCGACCCTGGCCCCCACCAGCGACGCCATCCGCCGTATGGTCGGCCTGGGCGCCACCGTGCTGTCCACGGCGGGCGACATTCCGGGCGTGGTGGCACTGCCCGCGGTGGCCGGCGTGCCGGCGGAACTGGCCCCGCTGACGGCGGTGCAAAGCTTTTACATGGGCATCCACCGCATCGCCACCGACCGGGGCCTGAACCCCGACGTTCCCCCCAACCTGGCCAAGGTGACGGAGACGGTCTGACATGCGCCAACTTCTGACGGGGGCCCGGCTGTTCACCGGCGACGTGCTGCTGGATGACCACGCGCTGCTGCTGGCGGGGGCCGAAATCCTGGACATCGTGCCGGCCGTTGCCAGTGTGGCGGGCGCGGCGCGGGTGCCCCTGCCCGAGGGCAGCCTGCTCGCCCCGGGCTTCATCGACACCCAGGTCAACGGCGGCGGCGGCGTGCTGTTCAATGACACGCCTACCGCCGCCGGCGCGCTGGCCATCGCCGCCGCCCACCGGCGGTTCGGCACCACGGCGCTGCTGCCGACCGTCATCACCGACGACCTGAACACCATGATGGCCGCGGCGGAAGCCGCCGCCGAAGCGGCCGCCATACCCGGCGGCGGCATCATCGGCGTTCACCTGGAAGGTCCGTTCCTGAACCCGGAACGCCGGGGCGTGCACAAGGCGGCACACATCCGCCGGCCCAACGGTGTCGACCTGGACCGGCTGTCCGCCCTGCCCCGCCACTTCGGCGACCTGGGCCGCGTGCTGCTGACCCTGGCGCCGGAACAGGTGGACGATGGCGACATCGCGCGGCTGGTACGCGCCGGAATCGTGCTGGCCGGGGGGCATTCCGCCGCCAGCCATGAACGCACGCAAGCGGCCTTGCGCGCCGGCCTGCGCGGTTTCACCCACCTGTTCAACGCCATGCCGCCCATCAGCAACCGGACACCGGGCATCGCCCTGGCGGCCATGACCGCCAAGGACGCCTGGTGCGGCCTGATCGTTGACGGCGTGCACGTGCATCCCGATCTGCTGGCGCTTGCCCTGGCCGCCAAGCCCCGGGGCAAGATGATGCTGGTCACGGACGCCATGCCGCCCACCGGCACCGACGCGACCACCTTCACGCTGTATGGCGAGCGCATCCACCGGCGTGATGGGCGGCTGGTGACCGATGACGGGGTGCTGGCCGGCGCCGATATCGACATGGCACAAGCGGTGCGCAACGCCATGCGCCTGCTGGACGTGGAACTGGAAGAGGCGTTGCGCATGGCGTCGCTTTACCCCGCGCGCTTCCTGGGCATGGACGGGCGTCTAGGGCAACTGGCCGCCGGGTTCCAAGCCGACCTGGTGCTGCTGGACGCGCAGCAGCGGGTCCTCGGCACCTGGGTCGCCGGACAGCGGGACGGCCCGACCGGTCCCGCCTGAGCGATTGGGGACCCGGAAGGCGCTGTTATATTTTATACGCTATCCCACTGTACAAATGTGCAATGAACTTTCTTTGCCCGCCCGCAATTGCGTCATTGTGTCTCTGACAGCGGTGTCTCATCATAACGTGGAATAAAGAAATTAATTTGAATAAGGGAACCCGGCCGCATGCAGCCGCCCCTCGCCCACTACCAGCCCGAGCTTCACCCCACCCTGGGGGCCAGTCTTTCCGGCACGAATCTGGAGCGCGCCGGCGACCATAATCAGCGGGTCATGCTGCAGGCCATCCGCGTCAGCGGTCCCCTGACCCGGGCCGACCTGGGGCGAATCACCGGCCTCACCCCACCGGCCATCGCCAACATCACCCGACGCCTCCTGAACGAAAGTCTCATCCTCGAGGTTGGCCGGTTGCAAGGCACACGCGGGCAGCCCGCCATGCGCCTGGCCATCAACCCGGACGGTTGTTTCGCCATCGGCGTCAATGTCGACCGCGACCATGTGACCCTGGTGGTCCTGGACCTGCTGGGCCAGGTGCGGCACCGCGCCGTGCTTGAGGTGGACTTCCCCCTGCCCGACGCCGTCGCCGCCTTCTTCAAGGCGCAGGTGGAGGAATTGGTGGAAAGCCAGGCCTTCCCCCGCAACCGCCTCATCGGCGTCGGCGTGGCGCTACCCGATGATCTGGGCCGGGTGAACCTGCCCAACCGGCCGAAGAGCTTCGAGGCGTGGAGCACGACGGATATCCCCGACCTGTTCACCGCCACCCTGCCCCTGCCGGTGTTCATGGAAAACGACGCGGCGGCGGCGGCCTTGGGGGAACTGCAGTTCGGCTATGGCCTACGCGACCCCAGCTTCTTCTACGTGCTGATCAACCAGGGCCTGGGCGGCGGAATCGTCATCGACGGGCAGTACTTCAGGGGGGCCCAGGGCCGCAGCGGCGAATTGGGTTTCCTGCCCATCAACTCCCCCCGCACGCCGGCACGGACGTTGGAGGAGGCGGTGTCACTCTCGGCCCTGTGCGCCTATCTGACCGCCCGGGGCCGCGCCGTCACGCGGCCGGAACAATTGCTGGATCTCGACACCGTGGGCCAGCAGCTGCTGAACGATTGGCTGGACCTGGCCGCCGAATTGCTGACCACGCCCATCGTGGCGGTCAATTGCCTGGTGAATCCAGAAGCGGTGTTCCTCGGCGGCCGCTTGCCGGCCCCGCTGATCGACCGTCTGGCGCAGATGATCAACGACCGGCTGTGGGCGCACTCGGGCGCCATCCCCGTCATCGTTCCCGTCCACCGCGCGGCCACGGCCGTCGACGCGCCGGCGGTGGGGGCGGCCTTGTTGCCCTTCAATGACCGGCTGCTTCCCACCCGGACCACCCTCATGAAAACGGCGGCCGACTGACGGTATTAATTATTTCATTTTGCCTTTTTAATGGGTATGGTCTGCCTAGGGAGACATCCGCAGGCCTCGAAGCAAGGGAGGGGGCCCGGGCAACGCCATCACAGCACCATTCCCATCCGTTACCAGACGGCCTGCGAAAGGGCTTACGCATGATTCAAATCGGGGTCGATTTCGGCGGCACGAAGATCGAGGCCGCTGCCCTGGATCTCAACGGCCGCTTCCTGTCGCGGCTGCGCGAACCCAATCCTGGCAGCTATGACGCCGCCATCGCCACCATCTGCCGCCTGGTCCAAAGGGTGGAGGCGGAGGCGGGCACGCAGGGCACCGTGGGGATCGGCGTGCCAGGCTCGATTTCCCCGCAGACCGGCCTCATGCGCAATGCCAATTCGGTTTGGCTGAACGGCCGCGTCTTTCACAGCGATGTCGCCGCCGCCCTGGGCCGTGAGGTCAGGGTCGCCAACGACGCCAACTGCCTGGCCCTGTCCGAGGCCGTGGACGGCGCCGCCGCCGGCGCGCGCATCGCCTTCGCCGTCATCCTCGGCACCGGCTGTGGCAGCGGCCTCGTGATCGACGGCCGCCTGATCGAGGGCGCCAACGGACTGGCCGGGGAATTGGGCCACATCTCCTTGCCTTGGCCCAAGGCGGATGAGGTGCCGGCGCCCGACTGCTGGTGCGGCAACAAGGGCTGCCTGGAAACCTGGGTGTCCGGCACTGGTTTGAGCCGGGAGTTCCGGGCAGTCACCGGCCGCAAGTTGGATGCCGAGACCATCATCCAGAGCATGCGCCGCAACGAGCCGGATGCCGTCGCCGCCTTTGGCCGCTTCATCGACCGGCTAGGCCGCGGCCTGGCCCTGGTCAGCAACATCGTCGATCCGGACGTTTTCGTCTTCGGCGGCGGCCTGTCCAACGTCACCGAAATCTACGACCGGCTGGCCGGCGCCATCCGGCCCTATCTCTTCACCGATGTCTGGGAAGCGAAACTGGTCCCGGCCCGGTGGGGTGATTCCTCCGGTGTGCGCGGCGCCGCCCGACTGTGGGAACGCACGCTGTAATGCTGCCCCCTCGGCACTGGGCCACGGTGGTCATGGCCGCCGTGTCTCTCACCGCGCAGGCCGCATCCCCCCTGGACTTGTCGGCGGCCGTGGTCGTGGCCCCAGGGGTGAAGGGGCCGGAGGTCGCCGCCATCGACATGCTGGTGGATGAGGTACGCAAGCGCACCGGCATTGCCTGGTCCCAGGTGTCGGTGGCGCCCGACACGCCAGCCCGCATCGTCATCACGCATGCGGTTGGCAAACCGGAAGGCTATCGCCTCACGACCCGACTGCAGGGGCAGCGGACCGTGCTGACGATCGCCGGCAACGACAGCCGGGGCGTGCTGTTCGGCATCGGCCACCTGCTGCGCACCCTGTCAATGACCCCAGGCCACATCGCCCTGGACCAACCGCTGAACCTGTCCACCAGCCCGGACCAGCCGGTACGCGGCCACCAGATCGGCTATCGCTACAAGAACAACACCTATGACGCCTGGACGCTGCCGCAATTCGAGCAGCAGATCCGCGACCTGGCGGTGTTCGGCGCCAACGCCGTCCAGCTGATCGCCCCGGCGTCGGACGATGAGCCCAGCAGCCCCCTGTTCCCCGCCTCGGCTTTGGAGACCACCCTGGGCATCGCCCGTCTGCTGGACAAATACGGCCTGGATTGCGACCTGTTTTACCCGGAGATGCGCCAGGACTATGCCGATCCGGCCACGGTGACAGCGGAGCTGGCGGCGTTCGAGGATCTGGTGCGGCGCTTCCCCCACCTGCATGCCGTCTACGTCCCGGGCGGCGACCCGGGCCACACGCCGCCGGATCTGCTGTTCCCCCTGCTGGAAAGGCAGGCACGCATCCTGCGGCGATATCACCCCGGGGCCCAGCTGTGGGTATCGGGCCAAGGTTTCGACCAGGCGCACTATGAAGCCTTCTACCGCCTGCTGGCCCGACGCCCGGCCTGGCTGACCGGTGTGTTCTTCGGTCCCCAATCGCGCGATCCGCTGCCCCGGCAGCGCGCCCGCATTCCCCGGACCTATCCCATCCAGTTTTATCCCGACATCGGCCACACCCTGCACGCCCAGTTCCCCGTGCCGCACTGGGATCCGGCCTTCGCCCTGCTGGAGGGGCGGGAGCCCATCAACCCCCGCCCCCGGGACGAAACACTCATCTTCCGCTACTTCGCCGGCCTGACGGCCGGGTTCGTGACCTATTCGGAAGGGGTGAACGACGATGTCAACAAGGTGCTATGGACGCGCCTGGGCTGGAACGCCGCCACCCCACCGGAAGAAACGCTGCGCGACTACACCCGCTATTTCCTCGGCGGGGCGGAAGGAGACCAACTGGCCGCCCTGATCCCAGCGCTCGAGCGCAACTGGACAGGCCCCATCAAGGACAACAGCGGTATCGCCGCCACGCTGCAGGGCTTCCAGGGCCTGAAGGAACGCTCCGGCCTGAAGGACAATTGGCGCTTCGAGTCCCTGCTCTATCGTGCCACCTACGATGCCTACGCCCAGGCGCGGGTGGGCGCGGAGGCACGGCGCGAGGCCCAGGCCCTGGATGCCCTGGCCCAGGTCTCCGCCCGGGACAGCCGCGACGCCATGGCGGCGGCGACCGCCGCCCTCGCCCAGCCCGACGATGGCGAAACCGGCCGCCTGCGCGACCAGCTGTTCGACCTGGCCGGCCGCCTTTATGCGCATGTGGGACTGCAACTAAGCGTCCCTCTCTACGGCGCCTCAGGCGTCGAGCGGGGCGCCAACCTGGACCGGGTGGACACTAGCCTGAACGACCGTGTCTGGTTGACCCGGCGCTTCGCGGACATCGTCCAACTGCCGGATGAGGCGGAGCGCCAGGCCCGCCTAGCCGAGATCGTCACCTGGCGGCATCCGGTACCCGGCAGCCTGTACGACGACCTGGGGGACCCGGGGCATGAGCCGCACCTGGTGCGGGGCAAGGCCTACGGAGAGGATCCGGAACTGTACGACAGTGCCATCGACGGCATCGCCGACCGGACACCGGATGACGGCTGGCGCCGGTCCTGGATCACCTATGCCGAGACGCTGTATGAGCGCCCCATCCACCTGCGGTACCGACATCTGGACCCCAAGCGCCATTACACCCTGCGCGTCACCTATGCGGGCGAGGATTACGCCCTGCCCATGCGCCTGACGGCCAACGGCGGCATCGAGATTCATGCGGCCCTGCCGCGGCCGGCGAACCCGGCGACCCTGGATTTCGACATCCCCCAGCAGGCCACCCGCGACGGCCGGCTGGATCTGGAATGGACGCGTCCCCCAGGCCTGGGCGGCAGCGGGCGGGGGCACCAGGTGGCCGAGGCCTGGCTGATCCCCCAGCCCTGAGTCCATCAGCGGGTCACGACACCCAACTCGGCGAAGGCCACCTGGCCCTCGCCCCCCGCGGCCCGGGTGATTTCCAACCGCAGGAAACGGCCGGTGCGCACCTCGGGGAACATCACGCGCTGCTCACCCGTGTTGGCGGCAATGTTGGCGAACTCCCCCGCCACCACCGGCCCCCAGGTTTTGCCATCGGCGCTGACCTCGATTCGGTAGTCGCCCGGCGCGCCCACCCCTGGGGGACGCTGGCCCGCCGGCAGCAGGGTGATGCCCTTCAGCGGGCGCATGGCCCCCAAATCCACCACGACCTCATGGGGCAAGTCGCGCCCGCCGGTGACCCACAGGCTGCCGGGGTCCTCATCGATGATCGCCTCGGCCCCCGGCGCCGTGGCCGACACCACCCGCCAATCCGCCTTGGACACGTCGAACCGGCGCATGGCGACGCCGCTGCTGGCACCGGTCCGCGGCAGGTGGCAGATGGCCTGGACGACACCGCCCTCCGGCAAGGGGAAGGGGTCCTGGTAAAGGGGAGAGCGCAGGGTCGGAACCTCGCCATCGGTGGTGTAGTGCAGGATGGCGCCCGGAATGTCGCTGGACAGCGCCACCAGGCCGTGGCGGTCGCGGTGGATGCCCGGCTCCTCCACCAGGTCGGGCAGACGGAACAGCGCCACCTCGCGGATGGCCGGGCAAGCGTCCGCATCCAGGATGCGCAAGCGCAGCCGGGTGGTGCTGACCGGGGCGGGCAGGCGCACCAGGCGCTGACTGCCGATGGCGGTGTGGCGGGCGAGTTCCGCCCAGTTGCCCTGCCCCTCATCCCAAACCTCCAGCGTGAAGGCGCCGATCCGCTGGCCCAACGGCAGATATTCGCGCAGGCGCACGACGTTGAAGGTGCGCGCCTGGGACCATTCCAATGTAAGGTCGGCTGCGCGGGCGGCATCGGGCGGCGCCCAATAACTGTCCGCCCGCCCGTCCAGGACGTTGCCGGGGTCAAAGCCCGGCCCACGCGCAGCGCTGGCTTGGACCATAGCCCCCTGGGCCAGGTCGGTGCCGAAGGTGGCGCGCAGCACGTCACCCCAGCCCTTCAGCACGGCCGCGTCATGGTCCGGGATGCGGCCGCGCCGGTCAGGGGGCAGGTTCAGGATCAGGTTGGCGCCCCGGCCGACGGACTCGAAATAGATCCGCGTTAGGCGCCCCACCGACTTCACGTCGGCATCCTCGCGCGCGTGCCAGAACCAGCCTGGCCGCAAGGAAACGTCCACCTCCGCCGGGCGCCAGTGCGTTCCCCCGCGCACACCATGCTCCCCAATTTCCTGGGTGTAGGGGGTATCGCCCACCGTCGCGCGGCAAGGGTCGCCGGCATACCCTTCCTCATTGCCCACCCAGCGCGCATCGGCGCCCCAGGGCCCATGGGCGTCACGGCCCCAATTGCCCCAGATGACGGCGTCCGGCTGGTATTGCCGCACCAGGGCCCAGGTGTTGGTCCAGTCGTAATAGCTTTCGGCGTCGATGGAGCGCTTCTCCCGCGCCCCGCCGTAAAAGCCGTCGCCCCCGTTGGCACCATCGAACCACATCTCGAACAGGGGGCCATAGCCCGTCAGCAGCTCACGCAGCTGGTTGCGGTAATAGGTGATGTAGGCGGGTCGGCCATACTCCGCGTGGTTGCGATCCCAGGGGGAAAGGTAGAGGCCGAACCGCAGGCCGGCCCGGCGGCAGGCGGCAGCCATCTCCCCCACGATGTCACCCTGCCCGTTCTTGTAGGGGCTGTTGCGGATGCAGTGCTCGGTATACCGCGTGGGCCAGAGGCAGAAGCCGTCGTGGTGCTTGGCGGTCAGGATCAGGCCCGTCAGACCCGCCGCCTTGGCGGCCCCGGCGATCTGGTCGGCGCTGAAGTCCGTGGGGCTGAACAAGGCCGGCGATTCATCGCCATAACCCCATTCCCGGTCGGTGAAGGTGTTGATGCTGAAATGGACGAAGGCGTAGGCCGCCATTTCATGCCAGGCCAGCTGCCGTGCCGTCGGTACCGCCCCCCAGGGTTGGGGCGCCGGCACCTGTCCCGCCGAGGCGCCCACCAGGGACAGCGCGCTGGAGGCGGCGCCGGTCGCCAGGACGGCACGGCGCGACGGCAGGAACGGGCGGGACATCGGCTGGCTCCCCGGCATGGTTTATCATTAATGAAACTGAATTAAATTAATGATGCCATGCCTGCGGAAGCGTTTAAAGGCCTAAACCCGCGTGGCGGTGAAGGAGGACGGCCGATCCTCCGCCGCGGCACCGAAGCGGGGGTTGGGTTTGGGCCCCATGGTGAAGAACAGGCGGCCGCCCTGCACCAGATCGCCATGCCGGATCCAGGTCCGGGTGTAAGATTTGCCCTGCCAGGTGACCGATTGGATGTAGGGGCTGTCCGGGGCGTTGCCGGCGGCCTCGATGGTCAGGGTCCGCCCCTCACCCACCGTCACGTCCACCCGGTCGAACAGGGGGGAGCCGAAGACGTAAATCGGGGTGACGGGATCGACGGCGTACAGGCCCAGCGCGCTCATCAGGTACCAGGCGCTCATCTGCCCGCAGTCCTCATTGCCGGCCAGGCCGTCGGGATCCGCCCGGTACATGGTCTTCAGCAGGCTGCGCACACGCGCCTGGGTCTTATGATGTGCACCGGTGTAGGCGTAGAGGTAGGCGATGTGGTGGCTGGGCTCGTTGCCGTGGGCGTACTGGCCCACCAGGCCGGCGATATCCGGGGGCGCATCGTCCGGCAGGTCGGAACTGGTGGTGAACAGCTCATCCAGCTTGTTCTCGAACGCCGCCGGGCCGCCGAACATCTCCATATAGCCGTAGATGTCATGCTGGTTCAGGAAGGTGGCCTGCCAGGCGTTGCTTTCCGTGAAGTCGCGCCACTTGCGGCTATGCCCCATGCCGCGCGGGTCGAAGGGCTGGGCCCAGCTGCCGTCGGTGAAGCGTGGGCGCATGAAGGTCATGTCGCGGTCGAACAGCTTGCGGTAATTCAGGGAGCGCTGGCGCAAGGCCTTGGCGTCGTCCGCCGCCCCCACGGCATCGCCCAGGCGGGCTATGGCCCAGTCGTCATAAGCGTATTCCAGCGTCTTGCTGACCGCCTCTTCCACCGTATCGCTGGGGATGTAACCCAGGCGTCGGTATTCCGGCAGGCCGCTGGTCTGGCCCTGGAAGGCCTGCTTGCGGAAAATGGGCCAGGCCGCCTTGTAGTCGACGCCGGGTATGTTCTTGGCCGCCGCCTCGGCCACCACCACCGCCGAGTGCCAGCCGATCATACAGCCCGTTTCAGTGCCCTGTAGGGGCCATACGGGCGGGCCGGCGGGGCTTTCCTCCGCCATGCGCACCAGCCCACCGACGATGTCGCCCACTCGGCTAGGCGGTTGGGCCAGAGTGAACAGCGGATGCAGGGCGCGATAGGTGTCCCACAGCGAATATGTGGAGTAGTTGTTGGCCCCCGCCGGCAACTGGCGCACCGTGCTGTCCATGGCGCGGTAGCGGCCGTCCACGTCGCTGAACAGCGTGGGCGCCAACAGGGCATGGTAGAGGGCGGTGTAGAAGATCTTGATGTCGGCGGCATCACCACCCTTGGTGATGGCCAGTCGGCCCAGCTCCGCCTCCCACGCCGCGGCCGCCGCTGCGCGCACGCCGTCGAAATCCCAGCCCGGAATTTCGGTGTCCAGGTTGCGCAGGGCGCCGTCGATGTCTACGGCCGACAGCCCGACCTTGACCAGCAGGGGGCCGCTGTGGGCGTCCGGCAGGTCCAGCACGCACTTCAGCGCCGCCCCTTCGACATCCTGCGCGCCCTCAGGCATGGCGTGGTCGTTGCTGTAGAACCGCGCGCCGGCGAAGGGGCGCGACAGCTTCATCGCGAAGTAGATGACCCGCCCCTGCCCCCATTGGTGGACATGTCGCCCGCCCACCAGCGTGTCCTTGCCCACCAGGCGCAGCGAGGCGCCGGTGATGCGGGTGACGGAGCCGGCAGGGTCCTGGAAGCCGTGGGCGAAGTCGATCAGCAGGTGCGCACCGGCCGCGTCGGGGAAGCGATACCGGTGCAGGCCCGCCCGCTTTGTGGCCGTCAACTCCGCTTCAATGCCGCTGTCCTTCAGCCGCACGCGGTAAAAGCCGGGCGTCGCCTGTTCGTCCGCATGGTCGAAACGGGCGCGGTACCCTTCATCCGGGCTTTCCGGCGTGCCGGGGTCCAGGCGCACAGGCCCAACCCGGGGCACCACCAGCACGTCCAGCATGTCGCCCACGCCGGTGCCGCTGAGATGGGTGTGGGAAAAGCCCAGAAGGCTGCGATCCTGGATGTGATAGCCGGAGCAGGCGTCCCAGCCGGCGGTGTTGGTGTCGGGGCTCAGCTGCACCATGCCGAAGGGCACGGTGGCGCCGGGGTAGGTGTGGCCATGGCCGCCGGTGCCGATGAAGGGATCGACATGGCGGCAAAAGCCCCCGCCTGCTTTGGACCCTGTGCCGGCGAACGCGGTGCCGACACCGCCCGCCAGCGGCACCAGGGCCGTGGCGGCCACACCGCCCAGCAGGTCACGCCGTGTCATCATGGAAAGGCCCTCCGTCATCATCGGCTCAGGTCAAAGGCTGGCGCAGCAGCGCCGGCTTGCGCGCCATCAGGTCCAGGATCAGTTCGCCGAACAGGCTGTTGGCCCAGGCGAACCAGGGTCGGGTGAAATGGCCGGGATCGTCCTGGCCGAAGGCCTCGTGCATGAAGCCGGTACCGGCATGCGTGCCCTTCAGCCACACCAGACACTGGCGGATTTCCGCGTCGTCGTCGCTGGTCAGGGCCCGCACGATCAGGGACATGGGCCAGATCATACCCAGGCCCACATGCGGCCCGCCGACACCCTCCGCCGCGCGGCCCCGGAAGAAATAGGGGTTGCGGCCGCTCAACACCCGTTGCCGGGTACGGCGGTACAGCGGATCCCGGGCGTCGCAGCAGCCGAGATAGGGCAGGCTGAGCAGGCTGGGCACGTTGGCGTCGTCCAGGAACAGGGCGTTGCCGAAACCGTCGACCTCATAGGCCCAGACCTCTTGCCCCTCCCCATCCGCCATGCGGCCGTGCCGCGCCAGCGCGGCCACGACAGTGTCCGCCAAGGCACCGCAGTCCGTGGCGAGATCGGCATCGCCATGGATGGCCTGCGTCATGTCGGCCAGCTGGCGCAGGCTGACGACCGCGAACAGGTTGGCGGGGATGAGGAAGGGGAGGACGCAGGCGTCGTCCGACGGGCGGAACATGGAGTGGATCAGTCCGACCTTGGCCGTGGGCGCGCCGTAGCCGTCCAAGGGCAGCGTGTCGCTGGGCGTCTCACTGGCGCGCTGGAAGCGATAAGGGCCGGGGCCATCCAGCCGCTGCTGCTCACGGAAGGTGCGCACCACCTGGGCCATGGCCTGGCGCCAGGCGGCGTCGAAGGGGACGGTGTCGCCCGTCGCCCGCCAATAGCCGTGGGACAGGCGGATGACGTGGCACAGGCTGTCCACCTCCCACTTCCGCTCGGCCACCCCAGGCTTCATCTCCGTCATGTCCTCCTTGGCCCAGCTCAAGGGCGTGGCGGCGTCGGTGTCGCGGCTGAAGGCGTTGGCGTAGGGGTCGATCAGGATGCAGCGCGTCTGGCGGCGGATCAGTCCCTGGTAGAGGTGGCGCAGGGCCGCGTCCCGCCGCGCCAGCGGCAGGTACGGCCACACCTGGGCGGAACTGTCGCGCAGCCACAGGCAGGGGATGTCGCCGGTGATGACGAAGGCGTCGGGCCCGCCATCCAGGGATCCTAAGGATACCGTGGTGTCCAGGGTGTTGGGATAGCAGTTCTGAAACAGCCAGTAGAGTTCCGGGTCGGCGATGGCGGCACGGGCATCCCGTATCACCGCTTCCACCGCCGGGCTCGTGCAGCCCCGAACGGAAGGTGCGGGGCGCCGGCCGGCCAGGGTGGGCGTCCCGGCGGCACGAAGCGGGCCGGTCAGGCCCATACCCACGCCGGCCACGGCCATAGTCAGCACATCTCGGCGGTTAGGCATCCACAACCCATGTCCGGGGCCCGTAATGGGAATGGGCCGGTTCCGCCGGCCTCATCCCCTGCAGAATAGGGAAAGGCCCCGGTGACCGCCACCAGGACCTTTCGTCTCAGCGCAGGATCAGTAGCTGTACTTCATGCTGACCAGGATGGTCCGGCCCGTCTCCACCACGTCGGAGATGGCCAGGCTTTGCTTGCCGATGTGCGACCAGTAGGAGACATCGTCGAACAGGTTGGCCACCGACAGGTCGGCCCGCACGCCATAGCCGAAGTCGTAGCCGGCATGCAGGTCCACCCGCTGGGACGAACGCACCCACAGGTCATCCCAGCTGCTGCCCAGGCCCAGGTAGTCGTACTGGGCCACATAAGCGCCGGTGTAGTGGTAGATCAGGTCCAGGGTGAAGCCGTCCTTTTCATAGAAGGCCTCGATATTGGCCATCCATTCCGGGGCGTTCTGGATGCGCTCGTTCGGATCCAGCCCGGGGGCCTTGGTATCGACCGAGGTCCACTGCCGCGTGAGGTTGGCGCCGATGCCGAAACCGTCGAACGGCGCCGGCATGTCCTGGAACTTCTGCCGGGCGGACAATTCGACGCCGTAGACCTGGCCGTCCCCACCGTTGGTAGGATGATGGAAGATCACGGAGTTGCTGTTGGTGACAGCCGGGTTCGAATAGGTGCTGCCGTTGTCGTAGATGTAGTTGGACAGCTGCTTGGCATAGCCCGCCACAACCAACGTACCGCCGTGGCCGCTGTCCCACTGGCCGGAGACGTCGTAATTGACGGCGGTGATGGCCTTCAGGTTGGGGTTGCCCTCGGTGATGGTGGTGACGCCGTTGGAAATGCTGGTCTGCGACCCGCCACCCAGCTGCACGAAGGGGGGACGGGTGTAGCTGGTCCAGATGGCCGCGCGGTAGACCGAATTGTCGTCGGGGCGGTAGTTGGCGAAGATGCTGGGCAGCGGCTCGTTGTAATGGGTGGAGTTATAGCCCCAGTGGCCCGCCAGTTCATTGCCGTCGGCATCATGCGGCGTGACCCAGAAGGTGTTGTGGATGGCCGTGTGCTCGAAGCGGAAGCCGGGGATGACCTCCAGGTCGTTGAACTTCAGGTTGGCCATCACATAGGCCGCCGTCACCGCCTCGGTGCCCTTCTGCGTGTTGCAGTTCCAGTTGTTGACGTACAGGCTGCTGCAGCTGTCCAGGTTGCCGGGGCTGGAATAGGTGTTGTACAGGCGGAACAGGGCGGACTGGTCGATGACCGGCACCGGCCAGTTGTAGACGCCGGGATAGACTGCGGAATAGTTGCCGTTGATGATGCCCAGTGAGCCGAAGGTGCGGCCGTCGGTGAAGTTGCCGTTGTACCAGTCGCGGTTGGTCACCTGGCGCTCGCTGTCCTGATACTTCACGCCGAACTTGATGTATTCCAGCGGGCCGGCGTCCACGTCGTAGCGGGTGTCCAGCTTGGCGCCGCCCCGCACTTGGCCGCTGTACTGCTCCGTCAGCTCACCCCGGTCGCGGGCCGGCAGGCTGGCGACATTGCCCAACTGCGAGATGATCTGCGAGCCGACCAGCGGATAGGGCAGGTCGTTCACATATGTCGCCAGGACGTTGTTGCCGTAAGCGAAGCCGTTGCCGTCGTTCTGGGTGGACCGGGTCGAGATTTCGATGTGGTTGGGGCGGTCGTTGTCACCCCAGCTCAGGAACACGCTGGGGCTGAAGGTCCAGTTGCCCCACTTCTTCTCCCCACCCAGCTGGGCGGTCGCCAGATCGGAATATTCCGGGTTGGTCTCGTACCACAGGCGCGTGGACAGGTACTGGATGTTGGGGTGGTACAGGCCCGTGCTGCCGATCTGGTCATAGGTCACGTTCATGCCGACCAGCTGGCTCAGCGTGCTGTTCTGTTCCGTCTGCGCCACGGCATAGCCCAGGCGGAAGAAGGCGCTGGTGGTGTCGTCCGGCCGCCAGTCCAGCGAAACGTTGCCGCCATAGCGCTCGGTATAGCCGGAGGAGACGCCGGCATTGAAACCCGTGGTCTCCAGATTCTTGGACGGATCGAGGTTGCTGGGATTGCTGCCGTCGGCATTGGCCACGGCGAAGGCCCAGGCGTTGTCGCAGCAGGTGGACTCCATCACCGCGCCCATTTCGCTGTTGGCGTAGTGGCGGATGTCGTAATAGGCGCTGACATAGACGCCGAACTGGTTGTCGCGGCCGAACTTGCCCGCCGCCTCGCCCGCCAGGCCATAGCCCAGGCTGCTCTTGTTGTAGTCCTCCGCCCGCGTCTCCAACCGGCCGCTGGCGGTGAAGCTGAACATCAGCGGCTGGTTGTAGTCGAAGGCCGTGGGCGTGCGGAAATCGACGGTGCCGCCGATGGCGTCGCCGTCCATATCGGCCTTGGATGTCTTGTTGACGACGATCGTGTTCAGACCGGACGGCGGCAGCAGGCTCAGCTGCACCTCGCGGCTGTAGGGCATGCCCTGGGCGACGTTGACGCCGTTGATTAGGTTGACGTTGTACTCGCCGTTCAGGCCGCGGATGGAGGTGAACATGCCCTCGCCGCGCGAGGCGCCGTCGATGCCGCCCACGAAGGACTGGCCGGTGTTCATGACGTTCACGCCGGGCAGCAGGCCCAGCGCCTCGGCCACGTTGTGCACCGCCGTGTGCTCCAGGTCCGCCGCCGACATGACGTCGACGGTGTTGCTGGCGTTCATCTGCAGGCTGGAGGCCTGGTAGCGGTTGGCGGCGACAATGATCTCTTCCAGCGCGGCGGTGTAGGCCTCGAAGCTGACCGTCACGGCGCCGTCCCTGGGCACGGTCACGCGGGTCGAGCTGGTGTGCAGGCCGGCCCGCGAGGCCGTCACCGTGTAGGTGCCCTCAGGCACGTTGGCCAGAGTGAAGGTCCCGTCCTCACCCGAGGCGGTGGAATAGCCGGTACCGGGAATGGTGATAGCCGTGGCGGCGAGCGGCTTGCCCGTGCCCGGGTCCACGATCGTGCCGGTGATGCTACCTGCCATGGCCGGCAGCGAGAACGCCATCACCGTCGATCCCGCCAGAAGGCCAGCCCTGAATTTGCCCAGGCCCATGTCTTGCTCCCCGATTTTAGTGGAGCGGCGGCCGGTTTCCCCGGGGCATCGGTCCCTGGGGAAAGGGTGATTCAGCGCGCCGTTCTACCTACACAGGAACGCCTGGCTGACGGCCAAGTCAATTCATTTTTTCTATTTTCTTTATTTTTGATCTAAAAATTCCATTCCATATCGCTTCCCATATGAAACCCGAGTTCATGAAGATGGAAAAGGCGGCCGGCGAAGATATTGGAATCGCTTGCATTGTTCGAACAAGCTATACGGCCGTATCGGCTAACAGAATGACCATGCCGCAAGGTGCTGTTTCACATGGACGCGAAAAAGGGCGCTTTCCCTACCATTGCCCGGGCGCATCGCCACTTGCCGATGCAAAGCCTTGGACCAGGCGAACCCTTGGGATGCGCCGACACGGTTTCAGGCGGCGCCAGACTCCCCCGTCCGGTCTCCGACTCGCGAGGGTCGCCATCGCGGCGACAAGATGGAAAATAATTTCCATTATGCGGCGTTTGGGAATATATTTATCGAAATGGGCACAGCCACACGACAGGGAAAGCCGACGCCATGGCCGTCATCCGCCGCCGCCTCGCCACCATTCTGGCCGGGACCGCCCTCGCCGCTCTCATGGCGCTCGGCACGGAAGCCAGGGCGGACACCGCCCCGCCGGCCGTGGCCCAGGCCTATGCGCCGACGGCGGAGAACCTAGCCGCGCGGCAGTGGTTCCAGGATGCCCGGTTCGGCATCTTCCTGCACTGGGGGCTGTATAGCGAACTGGGCGGCGCCGGCAAGATGGGTATCGCCGAATGGATCATGGATGAGAACCAGATCCCCGCCCGCCATTACGAACGCCTGGCTCGGTTCTTCAACCCCACGGCCTTCGACGCCGACGCCTGGGCGCAGACCTTCAAGGCGGCGGGCGCCCGCTACGTCGTCATCACGTCGAAGCACCATGAGGGCTTCGCCATGTTCGCCAGCAAGGCCAGCCCCTACAACGTCGTCGACGCCACACCCTTCCATCGCGATCCGCTGGCTGAACTGGCCGCCGCCTGTCGCAAGGCCGGGCTGAAGCTGTTCTTCTATTATTCGCAGTTGGACTGGCACCATCCCGACTATTTCCCCCAGGGCACCACGGGCCATGCCTCGGAGCGGCCGGCCGGCGGCGACTGGGACCGCTACATCGATTTCGAACAGGCGCAGCTGCGTGAGTTGCTGACCCACTATGGGCCCATCGGGGGCATCTGGTTCGACGGCTGGTGGGACCAGAAGGACACGGCCATGCGCGACCGCTGGCGCCTGGATGAGACCTACCGCCTGATCCACAGCCTGCAGCCGGCCGCCCTGATCGGCAACAACCACCACCAGACGCCCTTCCCCGGCGAAGACTTCCAGATGTTCGAGCGCGACCTGCCGGGCGAGAACAGCATGGGCTTCAACAAGGCCGGTGTGAGCGCCCTGCCGCTGGAAATGGCCGAGACCATGAACGGCTCCTGGGGTTTCAACATGATCGACGACCAGTACAAGTCGACGGCGACGCTGATCCGCAGCCTGGTGGGCGCCGCCGGCCGCAACGCCAACTTCCTGATGAACACCGGCCCCATGCCCAATGGCGAGCTGCAGCCGGAGAACGTCCAGACCCTGAAGGAAATGGGACAGTGGCTGAAGCGCTATGGCGAAAGCGTCTACCAGACCCGGGGCGGTCCCGTGACGCCGCGCCCCTGGGGCGTCACCACCCAGGCGCCAGGCCGCGTCTACGTTCATGTCCTGGACTGGAAGGATGGCCCTCTGTTCCTGCCGCTGACCCAGGCCGTGCGCAAGGCGACCCTGCTGCGCGACGGCAGCGCCGTGCCGGTGCAGCCCCGACCGGATGGACTGGAACTGACCCTGCCGGCGACGGCGGGCGAGGGCATGGACGGTTGGGACCGGGTGATCCGCCTGGATCTCGGCCCCTGACCGGGCCCGTCAGCGGCGCATGAGCCAGTCGTGCGCGGGGTCGTTGCGGAATATCCAGCGCCGCTCCGGCCCCGCCATCACGTTCAGATAATAGAGGTCATAGCCGTGCGGCGCGCCCACCGGATGATAGCCCCGGGGGACCATGACCACGTCGCCGTCCTGCACGCAGATGGTCTCATCCAGGCTGCGATCATCGGTGTAGACGCGCTGGAACGCGAAGCCCTGGGGTGGGTTCAGGCGGTGATAGTAGGTTTCCTCCAGCGCCGTCTCGTGCCCGGCCTCGGCCGTGTCGTGCTTGTGCGGCGGATAGCTGGACCAGTGGCCGCCGGGGGTGATGACCTCCACCACCAGCAGGCTGTCGGCCGGCTTGCCCTCCGGCAGGATGTTGCGGACATGGCGGGTGTTCGTGCCTTGGCCCCGCACCTCGCGCGGCATCTCATCCGCCGCGATGACGCGGGCCTGGGCGCCGGCTTGGCCCGGCGCGGTGCAGACCGCCAGCTCGACGGCGGCCGTCGCCACCACGCGATAGGGCTGGCCCGCCGGCACGTAGACCGCGCCGGGCGCCTTGTCGTCGAAAACGCTGGCGCGGCCGCCGACGGAGCCAAGGTCCTGGTCCCCCGCCGTCACCCGCGCCGTGCCCGACAACACCACCAGGCAGGCCTCACGGCCCGGCTCCACCCCTTCCAGGGACTGGCCCGGCGCCAGCCGGTGCAGGCGGAAACCGACATGGGTCCAGCCGGCGCTTTCCGGCGTCACCTCCAGCACGCGGCCATCGGCACCGGGCGCCTGGGAGCGCACCAGCAAGGGCGACGCGCTCATGACGCCACCGTCAGGCCGGCTCCCGCCGCCGCCTGTTGCAGGTGACGCAGGCCCATTTCGCCGTACTGGCGCGGGTCGGCCTTGGCGGGATCCTGCTCCGCCTCGATGATGACCCAACCGCTGTAGCCGATGTCGGCCAGGGCGCGCATGACGGCGGCATAGTCCAGGCGGCCGTCGCCGGGCACGGTGAACATGCCGTCCAGCACGCCGTCCAGGAAGCTGCCGCCGCGGTCCATCAGGGCCTGGAACACCGGCTGGCGCACATCCTTGCAATGGACATGGGCCACGCGGGCCGGGTGGGCGCGGATGACCTCCACCGCGTCGATGCCGCCCAAGGCGGCGTGGCCGGTGTCCACCGTCAGGCCCACGGATGGGCCGGTACGGGCCAGGAACTGAGCCAGATCGTCCGGCCGTTCCACCACCGTGCCCAGATGATGGTGATAGGCAAAGCGCAACCCCTGCCCCGCGATGTAGTCGGCGACCTCGGTCAGCCGGCGGCCGAACACGGCCCATTCGGCGGCATCCAGCCGGGGCGTCTGCGCCAGCGGGCGGGTGCGGTCGCCATGGATGGCGTTGCTGGTCTCGGCATGGACGAAGACGGTGCTACCCATGGCCTTCAGCAGGGCCAGGTGCCCTTGCAGGGCGGCGATCTCAGCCGCCGCGTCCTGGACCAGCAGGTTGCCGCTGTACCAACCGCCCACCAGGTCCAGGCCATGAGCGGCCAACAGGGGCTTCAGCGCCTGCGGATCACGGGGGAACTTGCCGCCCAGCTCTATGCCGCTGAACCCGATGGCGCGGGCGTCGGCCAGCACCGTTTCCACCGGCGTCGCCCCGCCCAGCTCGGGCATGTCGTCGTTGATCCAGGCAATGGGACTGACGCCGAAGCGGATGGACCCTAAGCGGGTAGACATGGGGGCTGATCTCCCTAACGTTGGTCTTTTGTCTTCTCGTCATACGCCGCGCGGGCCTGGCGGACGGCCGCCCGGTCGGACACCTCGGGCACGGCCACGTCCCACCAGGCGCCGCCGGCGGCGGTGGATACGGCCGGGTCGGTGTCGATGACGATGACCTGCACGCCCGTGCCCGATCGCGCCTCGGCCAGGGCCGCCTCCAGCGCGGCGATGTCCGCTACCTTGCGCGCCGTGGCGCCCAGGCTGGCGGCATGGGCGGCGAAGTCGATGGCGGGCAGGGCCGCGTGGCGCGTGTCGGCCAGCAAATTGTTGAAGGGCGCGCCGCCGGTGGCCCGCTGCAAGCGGTTGATGCAGCCATAGCCGCGGTTGTCCAGCACGGTGATGGTCAGCTTCAGGCCCAGCATGGCGGCCGTGGCGATCTCGGAATTCATCATGAGATAGCTGCCGTCGCCCACCACGACGTGAACGTCGCGCTCCGGCTCCGCCATCTTCACGCCCAGGCCGCCGGCGATCTCATAGCCCATGCAGGAATAACCGTATTCCACGTGGTAGCCGCCGGGCCGCCGCACCCGCCACAGCTTGTGCAACTCCCCCGGCAAACCGCCGGCGGCGCAAACGACCACCGCATCCTCGGCCGCCTGGCGCCATAGGGCGCCCAGCACCTGGGCGTCCGTGGGCAGGACGTTATCCCCCCCTGGGCCCCCCGGCGCGGCCATCGCCGCCTCCCACGCCTGATCCCAGGCCAGCGCCGGGGCCGCCAGGGCCCGCGCCCAGTCCGCCGGCACGCGCCAGCCGGCCAGCAGCGGCGCCAGGGCCGCCAGCACGGCGGCGGCATCGCCCACCACGCCCACCGCCCCCTGCTTGACCGCGTCGTGAGCCGAAACGTTGACCTGCACCAGCGTGCGCCCCGCCCCCCGGAACAGGGCGCGGGATCCGGTGGTGAAATCCTGCAGGCGCGTGCCGATACCGATGACCAGGTCCGCCTCGGCCGCCGCCGCGTTGGCCACGCCGGTGCCCGTGACGCCCACAGCGCCCAGGTTGGACGGATGATCCCAGGGCAGCGCCCCCTTGCCGGCTTGCGTCTCCGCCACCGGAACGCCGGTGGCCGCCGCCAGGTCGGCCAGCAGGGCTTCCGCCCCGGCGTACAGCACGCCGCCGCCGGCAATGATCAGGGGCCGCCGCGCCGCCCGGATGCGCACCACCAGGTCGGCCAGGTCATAGGGGTCGGCCGGCGGGCGGCGGAACCGCCACAGGCGGGGGGCGAAGAAATCCTCCGGATAATCCCAGGCCTCGGCCTGGACATCCTGGCAGAAGGCCAGGGTGACGGGGCCGCAGGCGGCAGGATCGGTCAGGACCGTCATGGCCTTGGGCAGGGCATCCAGGATCTGCTCGGGCCGCGTCAGCCGGTCGAAATAACGTGAGACTGGCCGGAAACAGTCATTGGCCGAGACGGTGCCGTCGCCAAAATCCTCGATCTGCTGCAGCACCGGATCCGGCCGGCGGCTGGCATAGACGTCGCCTGGCAGGAACAGCACGGGCAAGCGGTTGACGTGGGCCAGGGCGGCCGCCGTCACCATGTTGGTGGCGCCCGGCCCGATGGAGGTGGTGCAGACCATGGCCCGCCGGCGGCGCGCCTGCTTGGCGAAGGCGATGGCGGCGTGGGCCATGGCCTGCTCGTTATGGGCACGATAGGTGGGCAGGGCGTCCTGGCTGCACTGCAGGGCCTCCCCCAACCCGGCCACGTTGCCATGGCCGAAGATGGCCCAGCAGCCGGCGAAGTAGGGCACCGCTTGCCCGTCCGCGCCCTCGACCCGTTGCGCCGCCAGATAGCGCACAGTCGCCTGGGCCGCCGTCAGGCGCAGCACCCTGCCGCTCACGCCTTTTGCCCTTCAGTCACGGCCGCGCGGGCCTGCCGCCAGGCGTCCACCAGGGTCTTCAGCTTGCCCGCCATCATGGCCACCACCTGTTCATCGTCCAGCCGGTTGGCAAGCCAGCCGCGCGCGACATCATAGAAGATGGTCCGCCCGACGGCGAAGCCCTTGACAATACCCGAGGGGGCCGCCGCCTGGAAGGAGGCCAACAGTTCCTCCTCCGGCGCCGAGAGGCCCAGCAAAACTACGCCCCGGCAATAGGGGTCGTTTTCCAGCACCGCCATTTCAATATTGCGCCAGGCTTCGGGGTCGGTCACCGGCTCCAGCTTCCACCAGTCGGGCTTGATGCCCAGGGCATACAGGCGGCGGATGCCGCGGGCCACCGTCATGGCATCGACGGGCAAGCCGGCCGGCACGATCATCTCGACCAGCAGTTCGTGCCGCGTCTTGCGGCAGGCATCGAACAGGCGCAGCAGCTGCCGCTCCTGCCGGTCGCGCATGTCGGCGGCGTCGTCCGGGTGATAGAAGACCAGGCACTTGACCACATGGTGCAGGGGCCATTCCGCCAGCTCCGTCGCCACGTCGGCGGAGCTTTCAAACACCAGCGGGCGGGACTTGGGCACCTCAATGGGGCGGCCGATCCAATAGGGGTCGTCGGCGGAACTGGCCAAGGCCTCGAAGCCATAGCGGCCATCCAGCAGCAGGCCGAAGCGGTCGTCGCCGCCGGCCACCGTCTCCACCGCCCGCAGGGCTAACGCCTTGAACAGCGGGATGCGGGCCGGATCGGCGCCCAGCTCCGCCACCAGATCCTCGAACTGGCTGCGGTGGTCCACGGCCAGCACCGTCAGCTCGTCATAGCGGTGACGCCGGGTGGTGGCCCAGTGGATGTGTTCCAGCTCGGCGCTGTCACGCAGGCGGTGGGGCAGGCTGGGCTGGGCCAGGAACCATTCCAGTTCCGGCCAGGTGGGCATGGCGGGAGCGCAGCCGTGGCGCGACACGACGATGGCGCCGCAGGCGTTGGCCCAGGCGCAGCAGCGCTCCAGCGGCTCATCGCGCAGCCAGCCGCGCAGGAAGCCCGCCATGAAGGCGTCACCGGCACCCAGGACGTTGAATACCTCGACCGGGAAGCCGGGTACCACGACGCCCTCTGCCAGGGTGGCCGGAATGGCACCGGGGAAAACGGTGCAGCCGCCCGCCCCCTGCTTGCAGACGATGAGGGCGCCGGTCTGCGCGCGGATGGCGCCCAGCGCCGCCAGCGTGTCGGTCACGCCACCCAGGATGTGGATTTCCTCCTCCGTGCCGACGATCAGGTCGCACAGCGGCAGCACCTCGCGCAGGCGGGTGGTGACACCCTCATGCGCCACGAAGCGATCCTCGCCCCGGTCGCGGCCGGCCAGGCCCCACAGCACCGGGCGGTAGTCGATGTCGAACACCACGCGACCGCCGTTTTCCTTCACCAGCCGCGCCGCCGCCACGCTGGCGGCGAAGGCCTGGGGTTGGGACAGGTGGGTGCCGTTGATCAGCACCGCGCCGGTGTGGCGCAGCCAGTCGCGGTCCAGATCCCCCACGTCCAGCGCCATGTCGGCGCAGTTCTCGCGATAGAAGATCAGGGGGAAGTTTTCGCGGTCGCGGATGCCCAATACCACCAACGCGGTCAGCCGGTCAGGGTCGGACACGACACCGGTGACATCAACCCCTTCCCGCTCCAGCTCTTCCCGGATGAAGCGGCCCATATGGTCCGCCCCCACCCGGGTGACGAGCCCCGTGCGCAGGCCCAGGCGGGCGCCGCCGGCCGCGGTGTTGGTGGGACTGCCGCCCAGGTACTTGGCGAAGGACGCCATGTCCTCCAGCCGGCCGCCGATCTGCTGGCCGTAAAGGTCGACGCTGGATCGGCCGATGGCGATCAGATCCAGCGACTTGGGATGGGTTTGGACGGGGGATTGCGCAGAAGACGCCATGCCGGTTCCAGCCTTGGGGGCGCCGGATCAGCGCCCGATAGAATGGAACATATATTCCACGTTCAATGTTTTTGTAAATAACGTATCGCCAAACGGGTCAGGCTTTCCGGCGGCGGGGCCGCGATACGCCCCTGGCGCTCGCCCGTTCGCGCTCGAACGCCAGGCTGATCACCAGGGTTTGCGCCAGGCACAGCGAGGCCGCCAGCGAGCGGAAGCCGCGCACCTCGGACTCGCGCACCTGCAGGACATGGACCGCCATCTTGGCCATGGGGCTCACCAGGCTGTCGGTGATGGTCAGGACCTTGGCGCCGGCGCCGGCTGCCGCCTCGACGGCATGCACCGTTTCCTCGGCATAGGGGTGGTAGCTGACGGCGATCAGCAGGTCGGATTCCCCAACCGCGCCCATCTGCTGGCTGGTCAGACCGCCCACGCCATCGACGAAGATGGTGCGCTTGCCCACCTGTTGGAATGAATATGCCAAATATGACGCCACCGGGAACGCGCGCCTGAAACCCATGATATACAGGGTTTGCGCCTGGTCGATCAGCTTCACGGCGCGCATGAGGTCGGCCTTGGTCATGGTCTGACCCAGGTTTTCCAGCGCCAGCGTGTCGCGTTCCACGAATTCCGCCAGCAGGTCGCCGCCGTCGCCGCCTCCCGCCTGGTGGTCCAGGGCGGCGTTGAACTGGCGCACGCGCTCGCCATAGCCCAGGGCGGTGTGGTTGGCCAGCAGGCCATCGCGCAGCAGGCGCTGCATGGGCATGGCGCCGGAATAGCCCAGCGCCTTGGCGAAGCGGACGATGGCCGAAGGCTGGACGCCCGAGCGTTCCGCCACCACGGCCAGGGTTTCCAGCGCCAGGTCGTCCGGATGGTCCAGGACGAAGCGGGCGATCTGCTGCAGCCGCTTGCTGAAGGTGTCGTAGCGTTCCAATATGGCGGCCCGCAGTTCCTCGGCCGTGCGCGGCACGGTGGCACTCCCCGTCATCGCCCCTCCAAAATCCTATGTGACCCCAAGAATAGACGCTCACCGGGTGAAGGCAACGCCGCCCGGCGTTATGGATATTCCATCATACTCCATGGTATGATATTTTCATTCCATAATGTGTTGATGACCGCCCCGCCGGCGCCGAAAAGGCCGGTCAGCCGGGCGGCCGGGCCTTGACAGGGAGCCTGCATGTTCGACATCGCCATTCTGGGCGCCGGCCGTATCGGCCGCATCCACGCCCGCAACGTCGCGGCCCACCCGGCCCTGCGCCTGAAGTACGTCACCGATCCCAACGCCGCGGCCAGTGACGCCGTGGCGGCCGAAACCGGCGCCACGGTCACCGACCTGGACACGGTCCTGGCGGACAAGAGCGTGCGCGGCGTGATCATCGCCAGCTCCACCGACCTGCACCTGGACCAGGCCGCCCGCGCCATCACCGCCGGCAAGGCCGTGCTGTGCGAGAAGCCGCTGGACATGGATCTGGCCCGCGCCCAGGCCGCCGCGCCCGTCCTGGGTGGCGACGTTCCCCTGATGCTGGGTTTCAACCGCCGCTTCGACCCGCACTTCGCCACCCTGAAGGCCCGACTCGAGGCCGGCGCCGTGGGGGCGCTGGAGACCCTGCAGATCACCAGCCATGACCCGGCCCCGCCGCCCGTCAGCTACATCAAGGTGTCCGGCGGGCTGTTCAAGGACATGGCCATCCACGACTTCGACATGGCCCGCTGGCTGTTGGGCGAACCGGTGGTGGAGGTGTACGCCGCCGCCAGCTGCCTGGTGGATCCGGCCATCGGCGAGGCCGGGGACGTCGATACCGCCAAGACCATCCTGCGCACCGCCACGGGCAAGCTGTGCGTCATCAGCAACAGCCGCCGCTCCGGCTATGGCTATGACCAGCGCATCGAGGCCTTCGGCTCGCAGGGCCTGCTGCGCGCCGACAACATCCTGGAAAGCAGTGTCTCGACCTGGGGCGGGGCCGGCGGCAACCCGGGGGCGGCCAGCGACGCCTTCCAGAACTTTTTCCTGGACCGCTATGCCGAGGCCTATCGGCAAGAGGTGGCCCATTTCACCGAGATCCTGGCCGGCACGGCCAAGCCCAGCGTGGGATACCACGACGGCGTGGCGGCCCTGGCCCTGGCGGAGGCCGCCGCCCAATCCGTCGCCACCGGCCAGGCCGTGCGCCTATGACGACGGCCCCGGCGCCTGCTTCCCAACCGGCCCTGAGGCCCGTCCGTGGCATCGGGCTGGGCGGCGGCCTGGCCGCCAACATCCTGAACATGGTGGGCATCGGCCCCTTCATCACCATTCCCTTGGCCATTTCCGCCATGGGCGGACCGCAGGCCATGCTGGGCTGGCTGGTGGGCGCCGTGCTGTGCGCCTATGATGGCCTGGTGTGGGCGGAGCTGGGGTCCGCCTTTCCCCGCTCCGGCGGGCCCTACCATTACCTGCTTCACGCCTTCGGACCCGCCCGCCTAGGCCGTCTGTTCAGCTTCCTCTATCTGTGGCAGTCGCTGCTGATCGGTCCGCTGTCCATCGCCTCAGGAACCGTGGGCCTGGCGCAGTACGCCAGCTTCCTGGCGCCGGACATGAAGCCCTGGCACATGATGGCCATCGCGGCGGCCGTCTGCCTGGTGAACACCGCCCTGCTGTACCGCGACATCCGCTCCATCCAGCGCCTGTCCATCGCCATCACGGTGGTTGTGGTGGCCGCTTGCCTGTGGATCGTGTTCAGCGGCGCCCTGCATTTCGATGCCAGGCTGGCCTTCGACTTCCCTGAGGGCGCGTTCAAGCCCACGGGCGCCTTCTGGATGGGCATGGGCTCCGCCACGCTGATCGCCGTCTATGATTACGGCGGGTATAACAACGTCTGCATGATCGGCGAGGAGATCAAGAACCCCGGCCGCACCATCCCCCGCGCCGTGCTGCTGTCCATCGCCATCGTCGCCGTGCTGTACCTGGGCCTGAACCTGTCCATCCTGGGCACCCTACCCTGGCAGACGGCGCAGAAGTCCGGCGCCGTGGTGGCGGATTTCATGCAGGTGATCTATGGCCGCTGGGGCGGGGTGGTCGTTTCCGTCCTCATCCTGATTGCCAGTTGGGGGTCGGCACTGGTGGTGCTGCTGGGCTTTTCCCGCGTGCCCTACGCGGCGGCGGTGGACGGGCGCTTCTTCAAGCCCTTCGCCCGGCTGCATCCCAAGGGGCGCTTCCCCACCGTGTCGTTGCTGTTCATGGGCATGGCCTCGGCTATCGCCTGCTTCTTCTCGCTGGCCGACCTGATCGCCGTGCTGATCGTCATCCAGACCTTGTTCCAGTTCACCGCCCAATGCGTGGCGGTGGTCATGCTGCGCCGGCAAGGGGCAGCGGCCCCGGGGCAGTTCCGCATGCCGCTGTACCCCCTGCCCGTCATCATCACCATCGCCGGCTGGCTGTATATCGTCGCCACCAGCCAGCCCCGGCACATCGCCATCGGTATCGGCATGCTGGCGCTGGGTGTCGCGATCTATCTGGCGCAATCGCGGCGCGAGGGGGCCTGGCCCTTCCGGATGCCGGCTTGGCGGGCGCCATGACCGTGACCAAGACCCATGACGTGGCCGTGGTCGGCGAACTGTACATCGACCATGTGCTGAGCGGCTTCACCACTTGGCCCCAGCCGGGTGAGGAGGTGGTGACCGACGCCTACACCCGCGAGGTGGGCGGCGGGGCCGCCAACACCGCCTGCGGCCTGGCCCGCCTGGGCCGCGCGGTCCAGCTGGTGGGCATCGTGGGCGAGGCTGACGCCGCCTGGTTCCGGCAGCGCCTGGCCCCTTATGCCCTGGACACCGGCGGCCTGCGTGTCGGCGACGGCGCCACCGGGATCAGCATCAGCGTCTCCACCCGCGAGGACCGCTCGTTCTTCACCCATATCGGCGTCAACCGCGCCCTGCCGGCCCTGCTGTCCGACCCGGCGACGGTGGCCGGCCTGGCCCGCGCCCGCCACGTGCATTTCGCCCTGCCGCTGGATCGTGCGGTGGCCGACGCCCTGCTGCCCGCCCTGCGGGCCGCCGGCTGCACCACCTCGCTGGACGTGGGTTTCCAGCCCGGGTGGCTGCCCGATCCGGCCAACCACGCCACCTGCCGCGCCGTCGACCATCTGTTGCCCAATGAGAAGGAGGCGGCGCTGTTCTGCGGCAGCGACGTGGCGGAGGACTATCTGTCCCTGGCCCGCCGCCTGGCCCTGCCCAATCCCGTCCTGAAGCTGGGGCGGCGCGGCGCCCTGGGCCTGGACGGCGACACGACCCTTGGCGCGGCCCCACCCCCAGTGGACGCCATCGATACCACCGGCGCCGGCGACGCCTTCGACGCGGGCTACATCGACGCGCTGCTGGACGGTGCGCCGGTGTTGGAACGCCTGCGCCGCGCCTGCATATGCGGCGCCCTGTCCACCCGGGTGGCGGGCGCCTTGGGGGGTATCCCCGACCGAACGGAACTATGGAGCACTTATGAGCAATCCTACCGATCGTAAGATCGCGATGATCGGCGGCGGCGGCGTGCGCACGCCGCTGGTCATCTTCGGCATCAACGAGGCGGCGGAGGCCCTGGGCGCCCGCGAGATGGTGCTGTACGACCCCGACCAGGAGCGTCTGAAGGTCATCGCCGCCCTGGGCCGCGCCGTCGTCGCCAAGGAGGGCGGCAGCCTGATCATCCGGGAAACCGCCTCTGTCGAGGACGCGGTGGAGGGCGCCGACTTCGTCCTGAACAGCGTGCGCGTCGGCGGCATCGCCTCGCGCGCGGCCGATGAGCTGGCGGCCATCAAGCACGGCTATCCAGGGCAGGAAACCACCGGCCCGGCCGGCGCCGCCATGGCCCTGCGCACCGTGCCCGTGGCCCTGGACCACGCGCGGGTGGTGGAGCGGCTGGCGCCCGGCGCCTGGATCGTCAACTTCACCAATCCCGCCGGACTGATCACCCAGGCCATCAGCACCCACACCAAGGCGCGGGTGGTGGGCATCTGCGACACCCCCACCGAGTTGCTGCACCGCATCACCCTGGCGCTGGACGCCCGGCATGACGAGGTGGTGTGCGATTATGTCGGCCTGAACCATCTGGGCTGGGTGCGCCGCATCCGCCTGCGCGGCGAGGACGTGACCGACCGTGTGCTGGACGACGACAGCATCCTGTCGCAGCTGTACACCGCCCCGCTATTCGACTTCGCCATGATCCGCACCCTGCGGCTGATCCCTACGGAGTACCTGTTCTTCTACTACAGCCGCCGCCGCGCGCTGGAGAACCAGAAGCGCCAGGGCAGCAGCCGCGGCACGGAGGTGGAGCAGCTGAACCACGAGCTGTTCGCCACCCTGAAGGACCGGCTGGGGGCCGACGACGGCGAGGGGGCGGTCGCCGCCTACGCCGCCTATCTCAACCGCCGCTCCGGCTCCTACATGAAGCTGGAGGCCTCGGCCGGCTCGGCCTTCGACAAGGACGCGCCCTTCGACGAGGATCCCTTCCGCGTGGCCAGCGGCTATCACCGCATCGCCCTGGACGTCATGACGGCGCTGTGCGGTGACAAGCCCGCGCGCATCATCGTCAACACCCGCAACGATGGCGCCGTGCCCAACCTGCCGGACGACGACATCGTCGAAACGCCTTGCCAGATCAGCCGCGACAGCATCATTCCGGAACCGCTGGAGCCCCTGCCGGACGAAGTCCACGGCCTGGTGCAGTCGGTGAAGTCCTATGAGCGGGCCGCCATCCGGTCGGCCATGAACACCGACCGGCTGACGGCGCGCATGGCCTTCCTGATCCATCCCGCCATTGGGGAGTGGGAGCCGTCGGACCCCCTGCTGCACGATCTGCTGGACCGCTGCATCCACTGCTGATCCCCCGACTGCTGACACGGGCCTCGCGAGGGAGAGGACAGCCCATGAGATACCGTCACGTTGATCAAGGGTTTTTGTCAGCCAGCGAGCTTTGGCACGAAGGGCTTTCGGGCCTTAGCGACGGCGTAGACGGCGACGAGAAGCTTTCGCATGGCGGCGAGAAGGGCAAGCTTGGGGGGCTTTCCCTGGGCGCGCAGGCGGTCATAGAAGGCTTTGAGCCACGGGTTTCGTCGGACTGCGGTGAGTGTTGGCATCCACAAGGCGGTGCGCAGGCGGGCGTTTCCGATGGCAGTGATAGCGGCCCTGTTTGGCCGGCGCTTTCCGGAGTGTCGCAGGGCCGGGACCACCCCGACATAGGCGGCGAGGGCGGCGGCGCTGTCGAAGCGTGCGGGGTCGCCGAGTTCGGCGATGAGGCGAGCGGCGGTTCCGGGTCCGATGCCGTCGATGGAGGTGAGCAGCGAGCCGACCTCATGGTCATCGAGCAGCCGGGCAATGTCGCCGTCGCGCTCGGCGAGGCGGCGGCGCCACAGGTCGAGGTCCTGGCAGACGTCGCGGACCTGGACGCGGTAGGCGGTGCCGTGGTGCTGGCCGACCGAGCGTTTGGCGGCGGCGATGAGTTGGTCGGCCAGTTCGGCACCGACGGCGTGGCGGCCATCGTAGCGCAGCTTTGCGAGGCGACGGGGTGTGGCCTTGGCGACGGCCTCGGCGGTTGGATATTCGGCCAGGATTGCGGTGGCCAACATGCTGTCGAGGGTGCGGACGTAGCGGCGGAATTCCGGGAAGCCGAGATCGACCAGCCGGTGGAGTTGGCGGACACGGTCGTCGAAGTCCTGGCGCAGCCGGTCGCGGTGGCGGACCAGTTCGCGCAGGTCCTCGCTGGCCTGGCTGCCGAGCCGGGTGGCGGCCGGCCGCTTCTCACGGCCGAAGCGGGCAAGGCCGATGGCGTCGATGGCGTCGGTCTTGGTGCGCTCCAGGCTCTCGCCTTGGAAGCGGTGGGTGCGCAGCGGGTTGATCAGAGCGACCCCGTAGCCCTTGGCGGCCAGCACGGCGAACAGGTTCTTCCAGTAATGCCCGGTCGCCTCCATGACCACCAGCGCCTCACCCGGCGGCGCCAGAGCCGCCAGCAAGGTGCTGTGCCCGGTGGCGTCTTCGGCGATCGGCTTGGGTTTGACCAGGACTGTGCCGTCCGCGTCGATGACGGCGAAGACGTGGGTTTCCGACGCGATGTCGATGCCGACGAACTGCATGGCGCCTCCCGTACGGATGGGCCGGAAGCCTCGGAGCCGGTGCTCGTGCCCCCGCTTGTCCATGCGCGGATGACCGCCCCGATCGGGGCGGTCATCCGCCCCCTCGCCACGACACCGCCGGATACCGTCCGGGCAAAAAGCACCGGGCGAGGGCGCCAATCTCATGCACGAAGACATAACTTCGAGCGACCTGCGGCGACCCTCTCCCGGCTATCAGGTCAACCATCCTACCAGGAGGCGGCCCGATGAGTGGAGTTCATACAAGCCTATCGCCCGCACCCCCGCACCCCGGCCGCCGGGTATCTGCGGGCGAAGGCTTGTCGGGAACGACCGGCGCCCAGGCGCGGGACCACAACCAGCGCATCATCCTGCAATCTATCCGCGCCGCCGGGTCGCTGTCCCGGCCGGAAGTGGTGGCCATCACCGGATTGACCGGGCCCACGGTGGCTTATATCTGCCGGCGGCTGGTGCGGGATGACCTGTTGGTGGAACGGGACCCGCCGGTTCCCGCCCGGGGCCGGCCGGGGCGGCTGCTGTCCATCAATCCCGCCGGGGCGCTAGCCCTGGGCGCGGATATGGAGGGCGACCGGCTGACCCTGACGCTGATGAATCTGGGCCGCCGAATCGTGGATCGCCTGACCCAGCTCATCCCGCGCAAGGCGCCGGCCGCCTGGGCGAACGCCATCCTAACAGGTATCAAGGACCTGTGTGGCCCGGCGGACGCCGGTGGCATGGTGCCGATGGGGCTGGGTCTGGCCTACGCATCAGAGCCCGGCCAAGCCCTGGCGGCGGAGGTGGTGCACCGGCTGGCCGCGCAGTTACCCTATCCCGTCCATACCGAAACCATGACGGTCGCCGCCGCCGCGGGTGACCTGCACTTTGGGCCCGGCCTGCGTGAACCCAGCTTTTTCCAGATTCTGATCGGGCGGGAGTTGAGTGGCGGCCTGGTCCTGCAAGGCCGCCCCTTCACCGGGGCCGGGGGGCACGGCAACGACATCAATCTGCTGATCCCCCATGGCGGGCCACCGGGCGCCGCGGGCATGGGCCCCCAAGGCATGGGCAGCATCGTCTCCCTGCCCGGCCTGCACCGGCACATGGCGGCCCAAGGGCTGCCCATCGACAGCCTGGACGGGCTGTCGACCCTGTCGGAACAGGGCAACGCCCTGGCCGCGGATTGGGTCGACACCTGCGCCCGCCTGCTGGAGGGGCCCATCGTGACCATCACTTGCCTGGTGAACCCGCCCGCCATCCATCTCGGCGGCCGGCTGCCGGGCCCCTTGCTGGATCAGTTGGCCCGCGTCTTGAACCGGCGCCTGGACGGAATGACCGGCCTGCCGGGCCACGTTCGCATCGTGGTGGCCCCCGATGCCATGACCGTGGGGGCCGCCACCCTGCCCTTCCTGCACCGGCTGCTGCCCAAGCACGATGTCCTGCATAAGACCGCCGCGCAACGGACCCAGCGGGGGATCCAGCGCGGCGCCCCGGCCAGCGGTCAAGCCTGACGCACCGCGACATTGCGGCTGAAGCCGAACTCGGCCCCGGCCGGGGTACGGAACAGCACGTCCAGACGCCGTACGCCCGCCCCGGGGGCCAGCGCCACCGTCAGCGGCCCCGGCGCCGTTTCCGTCTTGCGGCCCAACAGGCGGCCACCCTCATAGACGTCGCAGGCCCCGACCAGGCTGAGGAAGGCCAGGCGGCCGCCCTGGCGCCCCACCTTGGCCTGCGGGGTGAAGCGGACGGAGCAGAGGGTGTAGCCGTCCGCTGTCTGCGGGTCGTGCGCCCAGCGTGTGCCGAAATCGTCCCACGCCGTCATGTCGGCGTTCCGGTAGGCCAAGGCCTCCGCCGCCGTGGCAACCAGCGGTGCCGCATACCAGGTGTCCAGGATCAGGTCGGAGGGCGCGGTCGCCTGCTCCGCCGGGGCCGCCGCCCTCTCGATCGCCACGCGGGCACGGGCGGATTTCAGGCCAGGCGCCGTGGCCGTCAGCGTGAGGGCCCCACGGCTACCCGCCCGCGTCTGCACGATAACCTGGGCCAGGCCGTTGAACAGGGCGCGGCGGTCGCCCTTCTCAGGCGCGGCGCTGTTGGGATCGCCATTGCCCAGGCCGATGATGTCGCCACCCTCGATGGTGAAGGTGACCATGTCCTGGGCCAGCGGCACCGGCCTGCCCTGGGCGTCGATCGCCTCCACCATGACGGGCGTGGCGTCCAGTCCGTCGCCGCGCAGGCGGTCACGGTCGGGCGTCAGTCTCAGGGCCACGGCGGGGCCCGTCGTCTCCACCAGGGCGCGAGCGGTGACCTTGCCCCCGGCATAGCCCACCGCCTCCAGCCGCCCTGGGCTGTAGGGCACCATCCAATGGTTCATTTCATAGGGGTCGACCGCCTGCCGGCCTTGGGAACGGCCATTCAGGAACAGCTCCACCTCCTCCATGTTGGCGCAGGCCATGACCTTGATGGGCTGGCCCTCCCGCCCCGCCCAGTTCCAGTGGGGCACCAGGGCCAGCACGGGCCGGTCCGTCACCCATTGGGCCTGGTGGATGTGGAAGGCGGCCTTGGCGAAGCCGCACAAATCCATGATGCCGTAGAAGGAGGAATTGGACGGCCAACCCCAGGGCGACGGCTCGCCATGATAGTCGAAGCCCGTCCAGACGAAGCCGCCGGCGATGAAATCGCGCGTCGCGATCGCCTTCCAGGCGGCGCGGTGGGTGTTCCAGTCCTTCACCGGGTCGTCATAGCCGGCGATGGTGCGGCTGTCCTTGTCCGTCACATAGGCGCCCCGGGTGCTGAAGGCACTGGTGTCCTCCGACGAGATCAGCGGCACGTCTGGATGGGCGGCGTGGAAGGCGTCGTACTTGTCCTGCTGGTAGTTGAAGCCGACCACATCCACCGCCTGGGACACGTTCACCGGGGTGAACAGGCCGCCGTTCATGGCCGCCGTGACCGGGCGGGTACAGTCCAGCGCCTTCACCGCGTGGGCCATGCGCCGCACCATCTCATAACCGGCGGCCGACCCTTGCATCGGTTCCTCATTGAACACCGACCAGAGGATGACGGAGGGATGGTTGCGGTCGCGCCGCACCATCCATTCCAGCTGGGCCAAAGTGTCGGGCGACGGGTTGAACTGCCGGTTCTCGTCCATCACCAGCAGGCCGTATCGGTCGCACAGATCCAGCACCACGGCGGAGGGCGCGTTGTGGGTGCAGCGGATGGCGTTGCAGCCCAGTTCCTTCAGCCGCCGGATACGGTAGTCCCACAGCGCGTCGGGTATGGCGGTGCCGACGCCGGCATGGTCCTGGTGCACGCACACGCCCTTGATCTTGAGCGGCCGACCGTTAAGGAAGAAGCCCTTGTCCTTGTCGAATCTGGTGGTGCGAAAGCCGCAAGTGGTGGTGACCGCGTCCACGCACCGATCCCCCGCCATCAACCGTGTCTGGACGCGATAAAGGGTGGGTGTCTCCACGCTCCATAGCCGGGGGCTGGCAACGGTCAGGTCCAGCCTGGCCATTCCCTGCTCCAGGGCGGGGACGGACACCGGCGCCTGGCCGCTGGCCACCACCCGGCCTTCCGCATCCTCCAGCGTGCTGATTACCATCATGGCGGCCGTGGTCTTGCCGCTGTTGTAGACGGTGACCTCCACCGGCAGCACCCAGCCGTCCCCTTGCGGGACGGGGTGGGCGTAGACGCCGTCGGTGATGATGTGGACGGGATCGCGCTTCACGATGCGAACGGGGCGGTACAGGCCGCCGCCCTCATACCACCAGCCTTCCATGGCATGGGCGTCCACGCGGATGGCCAAGGTGTTCAGGTCGTCGCCGAAGGCGGCGAAGGGCGTCAGGTCGATGGTGATGCCGTTGTAGCCGCTCCAGTTCCGGTCCACGACCGTGCCGTTGAACCAAATCGTGGCATGGGTGGCGATGCCGTCGATCTGCAGTTCGATATGGCGGCCCTGGTCGGCCGGATCGAAGCGCAGGGCGGTGCGGTACCAGGCGATGCCCCGCCGGCGGTAGCCCTGGGCCCGGTTGGCGTCGGCCTCGATGGGCTGGAAACTGACGAAATCATGGGGCAGACGCACGTCGGCCCAGTCGGAATCATCGAAGCTGGGGGCGGCCGCCCCCCAGGCCTTGCCCGCCTTGGCGTTGTCGTAGGACTCGTCCTGGCCGAGGATCTCGGGGAAGGGAATGTCGCCCTCGAAAAAGCGCCATCCCTGGTCCAGCGCCAGCACCTCCCGGGAAGAAGCGGCAGGCCGTGCCGCTCCGGCTGCCGCCGCGAAGGCCCGCGCGGTGGTGAGGGGGCCGTACCCGGCCGCCGTCACGGCCACGCCGCCGCCCGCCTTCAGGACCTGCCGCCGACTGATGCCCCCGTCGCTGACCACCATCGCGTCCTCCCCCCGCTGATTTGCTGGGTGGATGCTAACGGGCGGCTTCCGGAGCCGCAATGACTATTTCATATTTATATTATTTAGAAATTCCGTTCCACACAGCTGCTTCACGTCAAGCGCAGGCGGGGGGTGAGCACGAGGCAAAGCATGGCGCCCAGGGAAGGCAGGATGGTCATGGGCAGGATCAGGCCCAAGGCGGAAACGACCGTGTGGCGATCCCCGGTGCGCCAGACCAGGATCTCGCTGACCACCAGGATGGCGACGGCGCACGCCACCTTGATGCACAGGGTCAGCAGGCCGAACACCTGTGTTGGCGCCAGGCGATGGCCCGACATCGCGGGCGACACGGCGCAGGCCCCCGCCGCCGCCCACAACAGCATGCTCATGCCGCCCAGGCCCGTTCCCAGCAACCCGGCGGCAGCGGCGGTGAGCGGCAGACTGCGCGCGCCGAAGACCAGAAAGGCTAGCGCCCCGGTGATGGCCGCCGCCGCCGAGGCGCGAAACGCGGCCGAGGGGCTGTGCCGGTCCACCACCAGCGTCCATAGTGGCTGCCCGGCCAGCCCGCCGATGGCGACGCAGGCCATGACGGTTCCCCGCGCCAGGGAGGAGGTGAGGACGGTGGCGGCGAAATAAGGCTCCAGCCGGGTGAACACCGAGGCGGTCGCCGACAGGACGAACTCCGCTGCCAGCACGGCGGTCAGGGCCATGGGGACGCGGAATTGTGACAGCAAAGGGCGCGTCATCGCCGGCACCGAGGGCTCAAGGTATAGGCCGCGACGGGCAGCCCACCAGAACCAGCCGGCGCTGGCCATGCCCAGCACCCACAACACCAGGGCGAAGGCGGCGAAAGCGCGCGCCTGTTCCAGCCCGCTCCGGGCCAGCAGCAGCGGCGCCGCCACCGCGACGGATAGGGTGGCGAGACCGGCGCCGACGAAGCGCAAGGCCGACAGGGCGGTGCGCGCCCTGTCCCCGGCGACCATGCCCAGCACGGCGTTCTGCGGCACGTCATACAAGGCGTAGGTCAGGCGGAACAGCAGCCCGGTGCCCAGCGCGTAGGGGATGCGCCAACCGGCGGGTACCAGCCCGGTCGCCAGGAACAGCAGCAGCGACGCCCCCGCGAGGATACTGCCCAGGACGTGCAGGCGGGCGGCGGCCGGAACGGTCGCCGCCCGGCGCCGCAGCATATGCCCCATCACCATGTCGGTGGCGCCGTTGATCACCAGCGACACCGCCAGCACGGCCCCCATGGCGCGGGGCGGCAGGCCGCACGCCTCGGTCAGGAAATAGGCGAACAGCAGTTCGCTGCTGTACCAGATCAGGCTCTTGCCGTAATGGCCGACGCTGTAGGCGCGCCAGACGGCCACCCGCAGCATCCGCGCCCATTCCGGGCCGCCATTCCCATCCATGCTGGACATCCGGCCCACCCGACTTTGTTCGGGCGGCACACTAGCCCGCCCGCCATTGCGGCTTTATGACAGGACGTCAGGCGAAGAAAGCCTCCCGCAGGGGCATGACGGCAGCGCCCAGCGCCACCGGATCGCCCGGCGCCTCGGCCACCACCACCGCGGGAAGCGGCGGCGGATACCCCCGACGGTTGGTCGGCACCGGCACGACGATACGCTCGGCCAAGGCCTGGGCGATGGAGGGGGGCAGCCGGCCGCCGATGACGATGAGGCCGGGATCCATGCTGTAGGCCAGAAGCCCGCACAGCATGGCGAAGGAGGGTCGCGCCTGGTCCAGCCAATCCGCCACGCCATCCCAGCCCGCGTCGATGGCCTGCACCATCTCCTCCACCGTCGCGAAAACGTGACCGTGGTTCTTCAGGCAGGTCTGCAACAGGTCCAGGTTGGCATACGTCACGCCAGCCAGCGTCCAGATGCCGCCGAACTCCCCCGCGTTGCCGTTCTGGCCCCGGAAGGGTTTGCCATCGGCGATGATGCCGCCGCCGAAGCCATTGGTCAGGTGCAGGTAGGCGAAGTTGCGGCAGCGCCGGCCCACGCCGAACAGGCTTTCGCCAATGGCGGCCACCGTGCCGTCGTTGTCCACCCGCACCGGCAGGCGCAGCGCCTCTTCCAGAATGGGTTCGATCTCCACCATCGCCCAATCGTCCAGGTAGGCCGGCGGGTTGAACAACCGCCCCCGCCCCACATAAAAGGCGGAAATGCCCACGCCTACCCCCACCAGGCGCCGGGGATCGATCCCTGTCTCCTCCTCCAATTCCCGGCGAAAGGCCCGCAGGCGCTCCAGCACCACCGGCCGCGCCATGGTGGGCATGGCAGCGCGCCGCAGCCCCCGCACCTTGCCGGTGAAATCCATCAAGGTCATGGACACGGCGTCGCCCAGCAGCGACACGCCCAGGGCATAGGCGAAGTCGGGGTTGAGGGAGACGTGGACGCTGGGATGGCCCGGCCGGTCCGCCTGCCGCGCCGCCGTGCGCACCAGCCCGTCCTGGTGGAACCCCTGCAGCAGCCGCGTCACCGTCGGCTGCGACAGATCCAGCGACCGGGTCAGTTCCGCCTGGCTCAAGCCCCCGCTTTTCAACAGCAAATCCAGGATACGGCGGCCCCCCTCACTGACGGGCCGGGCCACGGAAACCATGGGGAGTGTTGGTTCTGACTCAGGGAACATCCGCATGGGCGCAGGCAGTCGTTAACGGTGATGATAGCGCCATAGAGACATAAGCCGGCGTCGTCATCAAGGCGTCATACATTCTGCATAGTATGCATGCTGCATACATTTAACGCGCCAATCGGCGCCTGCGGTTCCATCCGCGGTTCAAGGGCCGGAACAGGCCAGGGGAAAGAAATGAGGTTGGGGACCATGCTCTGTGATAAACGCCGCCAGCGCGTACTTATGGGGTCCGCGCTGACCTGGGGGCTTCTGCACGCGACGACCGCCTGGGCGCAGCCGGCCGCGGGTGCGGAAACGGCCGCACCCGTCGATACCGCCGACAGCCCGGAAGAGATCATCGTCACCGGCGTGCGCCGGTCCAACGCCAAGGCGATCGACACCAAGCTGAACACGCCCGGCGTCACCGACGTCATCAGCGCCGACGACGCCCAGGCCCTGCCGGACCGCACCATCGTCGAGGCGCTGCGGCGCGTGCCCGGCCTGTCCGTCCTGCCGGCCACCGACAACGAACACCCGCGTGACGAAGCGGCGACGCCTGTCATCCGCGGCCTGGGGCCCGCCTACAACAACGTGACCATCGACGGCGTGCCCATCGCCAGTCCCGGCACGCCCAACGGCAACCTGGGCTCCATGGGGCGCGGCGTGCGGCTGGATATCCTGCCCACCTCCATGATCAGCGAACTGCAGGTGACCAAGACCTTCACCGCCGATCTCGACCCCAACGCCGTCGGCGGCGCCATCAACCTGAAGACGCGCAGCGCCTTCGACAATGGCGGCCGTCCCTTCTTCACGGCGGAGGGCGCGCTGGGCATGGCCAACGACCATGGCCAGCCCCGCAGCCAGGATCCGCTGGGCCGGCGCATCAGCGGCACCGGCAGCATGACCTTCGGGCCCGACCATATGTTCGGCGTGGTGGTGTCGGCCAATTACCAGAAGCTGGACAGCTTCACCGACACCCACATGACGACGGACACCGTCCACTACGACTTCTACAGCAGCGCCGGCGTCCTGCAGAAAAACAACAACCTGGGCAACGGCATCGCCGTGCCGCAGCAGGACAAGTACTGGTACGTGGAAGACAGCCGGCAGCGCGTGGGTGCCACCACCAAGCTGGAAGCCCAGCCCACGGATACGCTTTACGGCTTCCTGACCCTGGGCCATTACCGCTTCGTCGACACGATGGACCGCAACGAGGTCATCCTCGATCCCCGCAACACGGGCACCGTGTACAATCAGACGGCTACGTCAGGTAGCTATCCCGGCGGCGATGTGGAGGTGGGGTACGAGCACGCCAACATCATCACCACCACCAATCTGGCACAGGCGGGGCTGGACTGGCGGCCCGCGGCCAACCAGGTGCTGTCCGTTCGGGGTGACATCTCCCGCTCCACCTACCGCGAGCCCTTGGACATGGTGAAATACATGACCGGGCTGAGCTATCCGGCCCCGGGCAGCGCCGGCGCCATAACCACCAATGCGGCCAAGCCCGCCTATGGCTTCACCTATGACACCAGCCAGCTGAACCAGCAGTTCGCCATGGCGCCCAGCGCCTACTACAACCTCTCGAACTACAGCGGGCTGTACTGGCGCCAGGGCAAGCGCTCGGCCGATGACGATATCAAGAACACCCGCGCCGATTATCGCTACAACATGGGGGCCAAGGATCAGGGCCTGGGCTTCGCCCTGGGCGCCAGCTTCACCGACGACCGGCCCGACTACAACGTCTGGCGCAATGACTGGGAGCCGAACAACACCGCTGGCAGCCTGTTGCTGGTCAACGCCGCCGGGCCGGCCGGCGCACCCATGAAATATTCCAACGGCCTGAACCTGCTGACCATCGACCCGGCCAAGGCCTGGGCCGCGTTCAACGCCAACCCGTCCTGGTTCAACCTGACCGACCAGTCCTCCTTCAACAACCAGGACAACTTCAAGCACACCGAACAGACCGTGGGTGCCTATGCCACCGTCGCCTACGCCCTGGACGACTTCCACGCCCAGGTGGGCCTGCACAACGACAGCACCGACCAGGACACCATCAGCCGGGCCAAGATCTCCGGCGCGTGGACGGACCTGGAGACCAGTTCCAGCTACGACTACCTGCTGCCCTCCGCCCTGGCCAGCTACGACATCACCCATGACGTGGACGTGCGCGTGGGCGCCAGCCAGACCATCGGCCGGCCCAGCTACGACGCCTACGCTGCCCGCACCTCCATCAGCTTCACCAACGCCTCCGACCTGGGCAATCCCAACGCCACCGGCGTGTCCGTCACCATCGGCAACCCCAACATCAAGCCGCGCCTGTCCACCAACGTCGACCTGGCCTTCGATTACAAGCTGCCTAACGAGGGCGGCGGCCTGCTGTCGCTGGCCCTGTTCAACAAGGACATCAAGGACGAGATCTTCACGGCCAGTTCCATCGGCTACACCTACCAGGGCGTCACTTACAGCAACGCCGTGGTCTCCACCCCGCAGAACGCAAGCAACGCCTCCATCCGGGGCGTGGAGCTGAACGCCATCGTCAACTCGCTGGAATGGATCCATCCCTGGCTGCGCGACTTCGGCGTCAGCGGCAACTGGTCCTTCATGCAAGGGGAGCTGTCGGTGGTGCAGTCCAGCGGCGCCACCCGCACCTTGAGCCGCCTGGTGGGCCAGCCCAACCAGACGCGTAACGTCCAGGTGTTCTACAGCGACAGCGATTTCGAGATCCGCCTGGCCTACAACCGCCAGGGCAAGGCCCTGCGCTCCATCGTGCCCGATATCGCCTGGCAGGATCTGTACTGGGCGCCGCGTGAGCAACTGGACTTGCAGGCCAGCTACAAGGTGCGCGACAGCGTCACCCTGTTCGGCGAGGCCAGCAACCTGACCCACAGCCGCCTCACCAGCCTGGTCGGTCCCAACCAGAACCTGCTGAAGGACAGCTATTCCGTCCCCACCGTGTTCTGGGTGGGCGTGCGGTTCACGCCGGACCTGTGACGGACCGGAAGCCCCGGGGGCGACCGTCCCCGGGGCGCCTTTTTCAACCCATCGACGCGAGATCATCCCCGTGCGGTTCACCCGACGCCATCTTCTCTCTGCCGCCGGCACCGCCGCCCTGCTGGCCCCCATTCGGCGGGCGCTGGCCCTGTCCCCGCCCCCGAGCGGCGGCGGCCTGGACGACATCCGCCATGTCGTCATCCTGATGCAGGAAAACCGCTCCTTCGATCATTATTTCGGGACGCTGCGCGGCGTACGCGGCTTCCACGACCGGGCGACCGCGCCCGGCAGCGACGGCGATATCTGGCGCCAGGCGGACGGCCAGGGTGGCCATGTGCGCCCCTTCCCCCTGGATGGTGCCACGACCGCCGCCCAGAACATCGCCTCCCTGCCCCACTCCTGGGTGGACGGGCATGCCGCCTGGAACGGCGGCCGCAACGACAACTGGGTGCCGGCCAAGGGGGCGCTGACCATGGCGCATTATACCCGCGCCGATATCCCCTTCCACTGCGCCCTGGCCGACGCCTTCACCGTCTGCGACGCCTTCTTCTGTTCCACCCCCAGCGCCACCAATCCCAACCGCATCCATCTGATGACGGGCACCCCCGACCCGTTCGGCCGGGCCGGCGGCCCGGTGCTGAAACAGCCGGCGGAGGGATCGGACTTCCAGCCGCTGAACGGCCCGCCCTTCTCCTGGACCACCTATCCCGAGCGCCTGGAACAGGCCGGCATCTCCTGGTGCGTCTATCAGGGGGTGGACGCGGACGGCCCCTTCACCATCGACGTCCAGGACATGATCCGGTCGCGGCACCGCCTGGCGGTGGATGAGAACGACGGCGTCAGCTGCTTCAACGCCCTGCGCTTCTTCACTCAGTTCGCCCATGCCCCGGTAGGGTCACCGCTGCACGCCAAGGCGATGACCCGCCGCCCGCCCAGCGTCTTCGCCGCCGATGCCAAGGCGGGCCGTCTGCCCGCCGTCTCCTGGCTGATGCCGCCGCACAACCATTCCGAACATCCGCGCTATGCCCCGTTGGACGGCGCCGCCTACATCGCCACAGTGCTGGAAGCGCTGACCGCCAATCCGGAAACGTGGCGCCACACCGCGCTGTTCGTGCTGTATGACGAGAACGACGGCTTCTTCGACCACGTCCTGCCGCCAGCCCCGCCGGCGGGCCCGGGCGGCGGCCTGTCGAACGTGGACCTGGCCGGCGAGATCAACGCCGGCGATGGCCAGCCCTTCGGCCTGGGCGCCCGGGTGCCCATGATCGTCGTTTCGCCGTGGACCACGGGCGGGGCCGTCTGCTCGGAAGTGTTCGACCACACCTCCGTCCTGCGCTTCCTGGAAACGCGGTTCGGCGTGACGGAGCCCAACATCAGCCCCTGGCGCCGGGCGGTGTGCGGCGACCTGACCAGCGCCTTCGACTTTGCGCAAGCCCCACAGGCGCCAGTGGTTCTGCCGGACACGCGCGGCTATCGCGCCGAGGTGGAGGCGCAGGCCCACCGGCCGGAACCGACGCCCCGCCACCACGACACGCCATTGCCGCAGGAACCCGGCCAGCGCCCGCTTCGCCCCACGCCGTATGATTTGGCGATGGATCTGGTCGCGGCGCCGGGGCGGCCTCCCTCCCTGGTCTTCCACAACCGGGGCCGGGCCGCGGCCGTCTTTCACGTCTTCGATCGCCTCGCGCCCGGCTCCGGCCCGGCGCGGCACACGGTGGCGCCGGGCACCAGCCTGCCCACGCCGGTGCCGCTCAAGGCCGGACAGGGGTGCGATGTGCTGGTGCTGGGCCCCAACGGCTTCCTGCGCCATCTCACGGCCGGCCCGGGCATGGCTGGCCACCTGTCGCTGTCGGCCACACCCGACGCAGCCGACCTGACACTGGCCCTGACAATGCGTAACCATGGTAACGGGACGGTGCGATGGCACCTCGCTGACGGCGTTTACGGGGCCGCGCCCATCGCGGCGACGGTTGCGGCCGGGGCATCCAAGGTACTGTCCTGGCCCACCGCCGCCAGTGACGGATGGTACGACGCCACGCTGACCCTGACGGGGCCCGAGGGGCAGTTGAACTGGCGCCTGGCTGGCTATATCGAAACCGGCCGGGCTGGCCGGTCCGATCCGGCCTGGGGATCGCTCGCGCCATCCTGAGATAAGTGCGCGGACGTATTCCGTGCCGCCCAGCGTGATCGCCTCGCGCATAGGCAGCGACAGCGCGGCGCTGGGGGCCGCCCCCCTGCCCTCCTGCACCACTTCTTCTGATCACGGAAACTCGTTTCCGATAGCCACGTAATGGAAGGAGGCGGCCACCAGCACCATGAGGTGCCACAGGACGTTGTGATAACGCACGCGGTGCGCCAGATAGACACCGACGCCCAGCGTATAGGTCAGCGCGCCGGCGCCGATCCATAGCCCAGTGTCCGCCAGCAAGCGGCCGGACAGTGCGGGGATCAGGGGCAGGCCGACCCAGCCCAGGCAGACATAGAGGATGAGGCCCAGCCGTTCATGGCGGCGAGGCCGCCACAGCTTCAACAGGATTCCCGCCATGGCGACGCCCCAGACGATGCCGAGGGCAATGGCGGCCGTTACCCCCGGCAGACGTGTCAGCAAGGGGGTATAGGTGCCGGCGATGGCGGCGTAGATGACGGCATGGTCCAGCCGCCGCAGGTAATCCTTGAGCCACCCGCCGCCCATCACATTATAAGCCGCGGACGCGGTGAACATTCCCGCCATGGCCAGGGCGTAGATGGCCACGGCCGTCAAGCTGCCGGTGCCGAGGGACCCTGAGCGCGACAGGACCAGCCAGATACCTCCCAACCATCCGGCCGTCACGCCCAGCAGGTGGACGACGGCATCGGCGGCGTACTCACGACGGCTGTAGACGGGACAGCGGAGATGGTCGGGGTGGGTATCGATGGCGTCCCCCTAAAGGAACAATCCCCGTCAGCGGCGGCGGGGTGGGGGACGGCGAGCGGGGGCGGCGGACCCAGGCCGCTCGTCCTTGTGCCGGTAGGTGATGCGCCCCTTGGTCAGGTCATAGGGCGTCATTTCCACCGTGACGCGGTCACCCGCAAGCGACCGGATCCGGCTCTTGCGCATCTTGCCGGCGGTGTAGGCGATGATCTCGTGCCCGTTTTCCAGCTTCACGCGGAAGCGGCCATCGGGCAGCGCCTCTTCGACATAGCCGTCGAATTCGAGAAATTCTTCCTTGGCCATTGCATCCTCCCAAAAAGGAAAAAGGCGGCGGCACGCCTAGGCATGCCGCCGCCGCTCGTCCAAATGAGGAGGAGGTCAGATGGCGCGCAGGTTCTCCGCCGCCGTCTTGCCCTTGCGCGGGTCGCGGACGGAGTCGAAGCTGACCTTCTGGCCTTCGTTCAGGCCGCTGAGGCCAGCGCGCTCAACGGCGGAGATGTGGACGAAAACGTCGGCGGAGCCATCCTCGGGCTGGATGAAGCCAAAGCCCTTGGTGCTGTTGAACCACTTGACGGTACCGGTGGACATGAGATGCCTTTCTGGGATTTTTCCCGTTCGGAGCTGCCCGGCGCGAGAGTGCGGACGGGCATCAAAGTCACGACAGGGAACAGAACCGGCGTCAGCCGGTAGATAGCCCAGTAGCAAAGTCGACCTCCATAGCATCCACCTTGCAGCGCCAAAGCACAAGCATTAACGCATGCCCTTCGGGACATGGCTGCAACCCGCGCCCTCTCCAGTCATGGGTATTGTGGCAACGGAATCCCGCACTACGACGGACATGTTCGCCGTCAACCGGCAGTTCTTCCTGATCCAGGGTTCTGTTTCGGTAAGTGATCACGCTTCGGACGTGTCCGTCTGAACGGTCGCACCCCTAGACCCCCAGCCGACGCAGATCGGCATCGACGGCGGCGGCGTAGGCTGGGCCGAACAGCCGCAGATGGACCAGCAGGGGCCAGAGCCGGTAGACCGGCAGCCGCTCTCGCCACCCGGGCTCCAAGGCCAAGGCGTCGAAGAAGGATGCCGGCGGATGATCGAATAGGGTCAGCATGGCCGCGTCCACCTCGCGGTCACCGAAGTAGCAGGCCGGATCGATCAGGCCGGAGACCCGGGTACCGGACACCAGCGCATTGCCGCCCCATAGGTCGCCGTGCAGCAGCGACGCCGGCGGGCGTTGCGGAACCTGGTCGCCCAGCCGGTCGGCCAGACGCCCGATACGGGTGCCGAGGCCGGCATCGACATGAGCGATGTGGCAACGCAGCCGCCGCTCCGCCCAGAAGGCGGGCCAGTCGTCTGTCCTGGGATTGGGCATGGCCACGGCCCCCAGGCTGTGGTCGTGCAGCCAGCCATAGGGTTCATCGGTGGGCGCGTGCAGCCGGTTCAGGCAGGCCGCCAGATCATCCCAGGCCGCCACCAGCGCGCCCTCGGCGGGGGCAGCTTTTCCATCACCAGCCAGCCGTCGTCCACCGCCAGCACCGCCGGCGCCGGAACGCCCGTGGCCGCGATGGCCCGCAGCATGGCGCCTTCCCGCCCGGCGCCGTCCCCGTGTTTGGCGACCGCCCACGTGCCATCCGACAGCGTCAGCTCATAGACAACGGAGAGGTCGCCCCCCGCCATGCGGCGCAGGGACAGCACGTGGCGGCCCAGGAGGCCGGATAAGCGGTCCTTCAAGGCATCCATGTCACCCCTCGTCCGTCACAGGCCTGAAAGAGTAAACAGCCAGGCGGCCCAGATGCCCAGCGCCAGGCAGGGACCGAAAGGCATGGGGGTGGTCCCGTCCACACGCCGGCCATCCACCCGCCGACCTGCCAGACGCAGCGCCGCCATCGCCAGCAGGCCGGCCAGCGCCGCGATCAGCAACACGTGGGGCACGGCGGCGGGTCCCGTCCAGGCGCCACCGGCGGCCAGCAGCTTCGCATCCCCCCGGCCGATGCCGTCACGGCCCCTGATCCGCCGGTACAGCGTTTCCAGAAGGACCAGCCCGGCATAGGCCGCGGCAGCCGCCGCCAGCCGGTCGACCGGAAAATGCCCATCCTGCGCCCATCCCACCAGGATGCCTGCGAGGATCAGCGGCAGGGTCAGCGCGTCTGGCAGGATCATGTGGCGCAGGTCGATCCATGCCAAAGCCAGCAAGGCCCAACCCAGGCCGGCCCCCGCGCAGAGCGTCAGGGAATCCAAGGGCATCAGGAACACCAGGCACAGGGGCGGCAGGACGGCCGCCAGCTCGATCGCCGGATGGAAGGCGCCTATGGGCGCCGCGCAATGCCGGCAACGCCCCTTGGACCATAGGTAGGAGAGGACGGGCACCAGGGAGGCCGGACCTAGCGTATGGCCGCACCGGTCGCAGGCCGACCGCCCCCACACGACGGACCGCCCCGCCGGCAGCCGGGTCACGACCACCCCCAGGAAGCTGCCGACGAAGGGGGCGGCAATCAGCAATGTCCAAAGGGTGATGATGTCCACTTTTCCGTTTCCCGATGCCTCCCGGGGGCCCCATGGGACCGCCCGCCATACCCCTCCGATTCGCCAGGGATTTCAACAGCCAATCGGTGACGGCGGCTGGAAATGAGCCGTTAACGCCACGGAAACGGCGCCACACTTTTGAATCTTTCAAATTTTTAAGTACAGGTTCGATGTCACCGGTTACCTATCCGGATAGACGACGCACCCGTCCTTTCGATGGCTTGCGCATGGCCGAAGCACGTCCTCGCGTTCCAGGTAACAATGTATACCATTGCATCATGTTCAAAGTTGTAAGCGAGCGCTTTCCCCTTTTGGACAGTTAGAGCCGAATTTTGTAACCATTGCGGCCATATGAAATCAGAACATGGCGCAGTAACTTCGGGTACGACATCGATAACATTTTAGGAATTAACCACTTCTTTGACTCGACAGTGTTGACTTATACAGCCTCCCGAAGAAACGCGCCCGCTCAGGCGGCGCTACTGCAAGAGAAGACGGGGCATGTCTCTCGCAAGTTGGGGGCTTAAAATGACAGCTCGTGCCTTGCTGGCGTCCTTAGGGGCGCTGAGGGTTTTGTTTGTCGGGTTAATTATTAGCGGTATTTTAGGAATGACCGCCGCATGGGCGGATAACGGCACGGCATTGCCGCCGTCCAACCGCATCTCCATCAACCTGGGCGAAACGCCATGGCGCTTCCTGAAGGATAGCGACCCGGCCAACGCCATGGATCCCGCCTACAACGACACCCCCAGCAACCCCAATCCGAACGAGGTATGGACCTCGGTCGGCGTGCCCCATTCCCCCAGCGACAACGACACCTTCCTGAATCTGAAGTCTGGTGGCGGCCAGGGTCAGCTGACAGGCAACATCACCTGGTACCGCAAGCACTTCTCGCTGGATAACGCCTACAAGACCCGCAAGATCTTCGTGGAGTTCGAGGGCGCGCACATGGGCGCCCGCGTCTTCATCAACGGGCATTTCATCCCGGGCAACAGCCTGGTGAACCCCAACGCCACCCACGTCGTTGGCTTCGTGCCGTTCATCGTCGACATCACCGACTATGTGAAGTTCGACGGCGCCGACAACGTCCTGGCGGTCAAGGTAGCCCGGGGCGACACCTTCTTCACCAACCCCAACTTCTCCGGCGCCTTCCGCTTCGGCCAGGCCGACAGCGGGCTGTTCCGCCCGGTGTGGATGTACATAACCGACCGGGTGCACATCCCCCGCAACACCTACGCCGTGCTGAACACCTGGGGCACCTACGTCTCCACGCTCAGCGCCAGCGACGCGTCGGCCACCGTTCGGGTGCAGACCAACGTCGCCAACGAGTACGCCAACGCCCAGACGGTGACGCTGAACACGCAGATCGTGGACGCGGCCGGCAATGTGGTGGCGTCCGCCCAGGACACCAAGACGCTGGCCTCGGCGCCGCTGCCGGCCACCCCGGCGCAGAACGCGCCCGAGACGGCCCCGCCGCCCGCCACCTTCGACCAGACGCTGACGGTGGACCACCCGACCCTCTGGTACCCCAACAACAGCCAGTGGGGCCGCCCCTACATGTACACGGTGGTGCACACCGTCAGCGTGGACGGCGTCGTGGTTGACGCCACCACCACGCCGCTGGGCATCCGCACCATCGCCTGGGACCAGAACTTCCCCATCATCAACGGCCACGCCCACTACCTGTGGGGCGCCTCGGGCCGCTACGACTACCCCGCCCTGGGATCCGCCGTGCCGGAGGAACAGCAATGGCGCGACGTGGCCCTGCTGGCCAACGCCGGCGGCAGCCTGTACCGCCCGGGCCATTCCGCCCAGGGACCGGAGTTCCTGGCCGCCGCCGACGCCTTTGGCGTGATGATGGTCCAGCCCAGCGGCGATGGTGAGAACGGCTTCGCCCACCTGTGCCCGGGCGACACCTATGTCGGCAACTGCACCGCCTCCACCCTCGACATCGAGATGAAGAAGGAGGTGCACCGTGACATGATCGTGCACGACCGCAACAACCCGTCCGTGCTGGCGTGGGAGGCGGACAACGGCGTCACGGACACCGGCTTCGCCCGCGCCCTGAAGTCCCTGTCGGAAACCTGGGACCCGGTCCTGACCCGCGCCCAGTCCGACCGCACGCCCGACGCCGCCAACGGCGACATCCTGGGCTGCTCGGGCGACGGCTGCGACATCGGCGTGAAGCGCGACAACCCCAACGTTCCGGCCTGGGGCTCGGAATACTGGGACAACGGCGTCGGCCGCGACCTCTATGACTTCGAGTTGCCCTTCGCCGCGCTGTACATGAAGCAGTGGGTGCAGAGCGTGGCCATGAAGTCCTTCGGCATGGCCCACTGGTACCTGGCCGACACGCCGGGTGAGATCGTGACCCAGGTGGACGGCCCCGGCTCGCCCACCGGTTCCGCCAGCGGCCACACCCCGGAAAGCATCCGCGGCAACGGCGCCTCGATGATGGACGCCAACCGCATTCCCCGCCTGCTCTACTACATCTACCAGGCCGCCTGGACCCCGTACGACACCCGGCCGGTCGTGAAGCTGGCCTATCACTGGAATCGCATGGGCCAGGTGCGGGTCAACGCCTTCTCCAACTGCCCGTCCGTGCGCCTGCTGCTGAACGGCCAGCGTCAGGGCGGCGACATGACGCCCAACCCGCTGACCAGCGACGTCAGCCCGGACATGACCCAGAACACCACCCTCCTGCCCACGCAGGTGCATTGGGATGTGATGTGGGCCGCGGGCACCCTGACCGCCCAGTGTCTGGACGCCAACGCCCGCGTGGTGCTGGACGCCGCCGGCAACCCCATCCAGGACACCCAGGTCACCGCCGGCACGCCGGACCACATCCGCCTGACCGTCACCCCGGAACTGGTTCGCCCCAGCGGCCAGCCCTTCGCCGTGCAGGCCAACGGCACCGACGCCGCCTTCATCACGGCGGAGGTGGTGGACGCCAATAATGTGCGCGTCCCCAACGTTTCCCCCACCCTGACCTTCGCGGTCAGCGGCCCCGGCACCTACCGCGGCGGCGCCGACCATTACGTCAACGACAGCCAACCCGACGGCTATCACGCCCCGGGCGACCCCAACCTGACGGCCGAGGGAGGTGTCACCCGCATCGCCGTGCGCGCCCAGTTCACCCCCGGCACCGTGACGGTCACCGCCGCGGCCCCCGGCCTGGGCGCCGGTACCGCCAGCTTCCAGACCGTGCCCACCACCGGGCCCAGCCTGGGCGCCAACGGCAACCTGTCCGTCCCGGCCACGCCGGCCGGCCAGCTGTCCATCGTCACCCCGCCGCAGGACCAGACCGTCACCGTCGGCCAGACGGCGACCTTCACGGTGCTGAGCGCGGGGGCGGCGCCCCTGAGCTACCAGTGGCAGCGGGGCGGCGTCGCCATCCCCGGCGCCACCAGCTACAGCTACACCACCCCCGCCACCAGCCTGGGCGACAACGGCGCCGCCTACAGCGTCATCGTCGCCAACGCTTCGGGCGCCAGCGTCACCTCCACGGCGGCCTTGCTGACCGTGGTGCCGCCCACCGTGCCCACCGTGCTGACCCAGCCCAAGGGGGCGACGGTCATCGCCGGCCAGAACGCCAGCTTCAGCGTCCAGGCCAACGGCTCGCCCGTGCTGAAGTACCAGTGGTTCAAGAACAAGACCGCCATCACCGGCGCCACGGGGGCGATCTACAACACGCCCGTGCTGACGCTGGACGACAACGGCGCCAGCTACACCGTGGTGATCACCAACACGGCGGGCAGCGTCACCTCCGACGCCGCCGTCCTGACCGTGGGGGCCGCCACCCCGCCCACCATCCTGACCCCGCCCGCCAGCCAGGCGGTGCCGGTGAACCAGACGGTGGTGCTGTCAGTCCTGGCCTCAGGCACGGCGCCGCTGCATTACCAGTGGACGCATGACGGCGTGGCCGTCGGCCCCGACGCCGCCAACTTCGTCATCCCGTCGGTGCAGACGGGCGACGCCGGCGCCTACACGGTCACCGTCACCAACGTGGCGGGCACCATCACCTCCAAGCCCGCCGCCACCCTGTCGGTCAGCGGCAGCAACGGCACCAACCTGGCCCAGGGCAAGACGCCGCTGGAAAGCAGCGAGCAGAACGGCGGCCTGACCGCCAAGTACGCCTTCGACGGCAACGCCACCACCCGCTGGTCCTCCGCCCCACAGATCGACCCGTCCTGGGTGGGTGTGGACCTCGGCTCACTCCAGACTTTCGACGAGGTTGTCCTGGTGTGGGAGAACGCCTACGCCACGGAATACCAAATCCAGGTTTCCAATGACGAGGGCGACAACAAGACCTGGACCACCGTGTACCCCGCGGACGGCAGCATGGCCGTCGGCCACGGCGGTACGGAAACCCTGGCCTTCCCCAGCACCACCGCCCGCTTCGTGCGCATGCTGGGCAACAAGCGCGCCACGGACTACGGCTACAGCCTGTTCGAGTTCCAGGTCTACGACGTGCCGCAATGCGGCACGGCGACGGAGCGCTACACCCTGCAGCCGGCCAGGTCGGGCACCTACGTCTCGCCCATCGCCGGCATCCCCAACGGGCCTTTCGTGCCCACCGTGGTCGACAACGTCAGCGGCCTGACCTGGCAGCAGTACGTGACGACCTTCACCCAGGCGGGCGCCCAGTTCACCCGGCCGGTGGCCGAGCAGTACTGCGCCTCCGTGGGCATGCGCGTCCCCACCCAGGACGAGGCGCTGACCATCGCCGGCAACAACTACTCGGCCTGCGCCTTCCCCAACCCCTGGACCACCTGGACGGAAACCGACGTGGCGGGTGAGACTGACCGGTCCTACTTCGTCTCCTCGGCCGGCCAGTCGTCCTCGCAGATCACCGACAATTCGCCGGGCTGGGCCCTGTGCGTGGTGGGCAAGCCGCTGGCCGCCCCCACCATCACGGCGCAGCCCGCCAACCAGACGGCGCCGCTGGGCGGCACCGCCACCTTCACCGTCGGCGTCGGCGGCCCCGGCCCCTTCAGCTACCAGTGGCTGGAGAACGGCGCCCCCATCGGCATCACCACCGTTCCCACCTTCACCACGGCCCCCCTGCAGGCGACCGATGACGGCGCGTCCTTCAACGTCATCGTCAGCAACGGCGGCGGCAGTGCCTCCAGTGCTGTGGCCACCCTTACCCTGAACGGCACCGCCGGCGACGGTAACGGCAACACCGGTAATGGCGGCAACGGCAACACCGGCGGCAACACCGGTGGTGGTGGCAACAATGGCGGGGGCAATAACGGCGGCGGCAACGCCGATCCGCTGGCGCCGCCCACCAAGTCCCCGGCGTCGGATCTGGCCGCCGGAAAGAAGGCCACGGCCACCAGCGACCAGGGCGACGGCTATCCGGCGTCGGCCGCGGTGGACGGTGATCTCAACTCCCGCTGGTCGTCCGGCTTCAGCGACACGGAATCGATCACGGTCGATCTCGGTGCCGTCCAGACCGTGGACCGCGTGGTCCTGCGCTGGGAAGCCGCCTACGGCGTCGGCTATCTGATCGAGGTGTCGACGGACAACAAGTCCTGGAAGACGGTGCACACCGAAACCCAGGGCAAGGGCGGGGTCGACGACATCCGCTTCGACGCCACCCAGGCGCAGTTCGTGCGGATGAGCGGCACCAAGCGCTCCAGCCAGTACGGCTACAGCCTGTTCGAGTTCGAGGTCTACAACACCGCCACCACGCCGCAGTACGCCCTGACCGCCACGGCCGGGGCCAACGGCACCATCCTGCCCGGCACGGTGTCGGTCCTGGCCGGCGCCACACAGACCTTCACCTTCCAGCCGGCCAACGGCTTCGCCGCCACCGGCGTGACGGCGGACGGCCAGAGCGTGGGCCAGGTGGCCAGCTACACCTTCACCAACATCCAGGCCACCCACACCGTGGCCGCCACGTTCAGCGTCTCCTCGGCGGCGGTGGACCTGGCCTTGCACCAGCCCGCGACCTCCAGCGAGTTGGAGAACGCGGGCTACCCCGCCGGCAACGCGGTCGACGGCGACCCCAACACCCGCTGGTCGTCCGCCGTCGGGCCCACCGCCTGGCTGCAGGTGGACCTGGGCGCGCCCAAGGCCTTCAACCGCGTGGTGCTGAGCTGGGAGAATGCCTACGCCGTGGGCTACCAGGTCCAGGTGTCCAACGTGGGCGGCGCCGATGACCAGAACTGGACCACGGTCCATCCCGAAACCAACGGCAAGGGCGGGATCGAGGACATCACCTTCACCGAGGTGACCGCCCAGTATGTGCGCCTGAAACTGACCCAGCGGTCCGGCCCCTATGGCTACAGCCTCTGGTCCTTCCAGGTGTACGACATGCCGACCCCGCCGGCGCTGACGGCCCAGCCCGCCAACGTCACGGTGACGGCCGGCCAGACCGCGCAGTTCACCGTGGCCGCCACCGGCACCGCCCCCTTCACCTACCAGTGGTACGTGAACGGCACGCTGGCGGCGACCACCGACTCCCCCCTGTTCACCACCGAGAGCCTGACCACCGCCGACAGTGGCACCACCGTCAGCGTCGTCGTCGGCAACGTGGCCGGCACCGTCGCCAGCGCCAGCGCCACGGTGACGGTGACTGCCCCACCCCAAACGGGGACAGGGTCGGGCACGGGCGACACCGGTAACGGCAACACGGGCACTGGCGGCACGCCGCCGGTCTCCACCAACGCCAACCTGGCCCTGGGCGTCACCATGACGGCCAGCGGCACGGAGAATGACGGCTACCCCGCCGGCAACGCCGCCGACGGCAGCGCCAACTCGCGCTTCTCCTCCAACTTCGACGACCAGGCCTGGCTGCAGGCCGACCTGGGCGCGGTGCGGGCGGTCAACCGGGTGGTCCTGCGCTGGGAGAACGCCTACGGCGTGGGCTACCTGATCCAGACCTCCACCGACGGCAAGACCTGGGACACCGCCTTCACCCAGACCAACGGCAAGGGCGGGGACGAGGATCTGTCCTTCGCCACCGTGAACGCCCGCTACGTCCGCCTGCAGGGGGTGAAGCGCTCTTCCGGCTACGGTTACAGCCTGTTCGAGTTCGAGGTGTACAACACCGCCAGCACGCCCCGCTTCACCGTCACGGCGACGGCGGGCGACAACGGCGCCATCACCCCGGCCGGCGCCACCCAGGTGCTGCAGGGGGCCGACCCGCACTACACCTTCACCGCGGCCGACGGCTTCGTCGTCACCAAGGTGGCGGTGGACGGGCAGGACATCGGCCCCCAGGCCGGCTACACCTTCGCCAACGTCCTGGGGCCGCACAGCCTCGCCGTCACCTTCGGTCCGGCCTCGGCCGGCGTCGACCTGGCGGCCGGCAAGGCCGCCACGGCCAGCGGCACGGAGAATGACGGCTATCCCGCCGGCAACGCGGTGGACGGCAACCCCAACACCCGCTGGTCTTCCGCCTTCGTCGATCCGTCGTGGATCGCCATCGACCTGGGATCCCCCCAGACCTTCAACCGCGTGGTCCTGAACTGGGAGAACGCGCACGGCATCGCCTACCTGATCCAGGTGTCCAACGTGGGCGGCACCGACGACAAGGACTGGACCACCGTCTACACCCAGGCCGCCGGCAAGGGCGGGGTGGAGGATCTGAGCTTCACCTCCGTGACCGCCCGCTACGTCCGCCTGCTGGGCACGCAGCGGTCCAGCCCCTACGGCTACAGCCTGTTCAGCTTCCAGGTGTTCAACAACCAGACGGACCAGGCGCCCGCCATCACCAGCCAGCCGCAAAACCAGACCGTGCGCCTGGGCCAGAGCGCCAGCTTCTCGGTCACCGTCAGCGGCACCGGTCCCTTCACCTACCAGTGGCAGCGCAACGGGACCGACATCGCTGGTGCCACCAGCGCCAGCTACAGCACGCCGGCCACCACCAGCGCCGACAACAACGCCCAGTACACCGTCGTCGTGACGGGCCCGCAGGGAACCAAGGTCACCAGCACCCCAGCCATCCTGACGGTCAACGCCAGCGGCCTGCCCTACACGGTCTTCCCCGGCTTCGTCGGTGTCGACCTGCAGAACAACACCCACGGCACCTACAGCGACGACCAGGTGTACGTGGCCGTCATCGGCCGCGACCCGGCCACGGGGCAGTTCGCCTGGCTGAAGCCGGACGGCACCCTGACGGCCGCCAGCGCAGCCGACAATGACGGCGCCGGCCACCTGACCAAGAACGGCCAGAACTACAGCAACTACTTCTTCACCCTGGCCCAGGCCAAACAGCTGAAGCTGCCCAAGATGGACAGCGGGCGCGTGTTCATCGCCCTGGGTGAGCCGCTGTACATCAAGATCCTGATGGATGCGAACAACCAGGTCGGTTACGCGGGACCCAATCCGCTGAACGGCACGGACCCCAACATCAACGTCTATTACGACTGGTACGAGTTCACCTACAACGCGTCCGGCCTGTGGATCAACACCACCCAGGTGGACCAGTTCGGCCTGCCGCTGCTGGTGGACGTCTACGGCGCCAACAACACCTTCCACAAGCAGACCGGCATCAACCAGAGCCGTGCCGCGCTGTACGACGCCTATATCGCGGAGACGCCGGCGGCCTTCCATTCCGCCCCGCTGTCGCCCTACCGCATCATGGCGCCCTACAACGGCACCTTCGACGTGGGCCAGGCCAACGCCACCTACTTCGACGGCTACGTCGACCAGATCTGGGCGTTCTACGCCACCAACACCCTGACCATCGACATGTGGGGCGGCGCCCGCCGCTTTGTCGGTCAGGTCCAGGGGGGCCAGGTGCAAGGCGGCCAGATGGTGTTCAGCGAGGTCGACCTGAAGAACGGCGCCTATGTCGGCGGCAGCTACATCGTGAACAAGCCGACGACGCAGGACGTGCTGCGCGGGGCTGGCGCCCTGCACACCGGCAACGACACCGAGCTGGCGCTGGAAGCCCAGCTGTGCGCGGCCTTCAACCGCCACATCATGGACAACGCCGGGGCCTGGGCCACGCCGTCCGTCTGGTACAGCGCGGCGCCGGCCAACTTCTACGCCAAGTTCTGGCACGACCACAGCGTCGGCGGCCTGGCCTACGGCTTCGCCTACGACGACGTGTCGGACCAGAGCTCCACCATCACCACCGACACGCCGGAGCACGCGGTGTTCGGCATCGGCTGGTGATGGCGGCGACGTCAAGCAACTGAAAGAACGGCGGCGCCTGAAAGGGCGTCGCCGCTTCTTCGCATTTCAGGGCCAGTAATCTTTTGGGGATAGGGAAATGAGGGGATTTGAGAACAGGGCTAGCGAGCGGGGCTTTACCCTGCTGGAATTGCTGGTCGTGGTGCTGATCATCGGCCTGCTGGCCTCGTACGTGGGCCCCAAATACTTCTCTCAGGTATCGAAGTCCGAGGTGACGACGGCCAAGGCGCAGATCGAGGCCTATGCCAAAGCCGTGGATAATTTCCGCCTGGACGTGGGCCGCTTCCCCACGACGGAGGAAGGGCTGGCCGCCCTGATGACCCGCCCGGCCACCGACGGCGACAAATGGAACGGCCCCTACCTGCGCAAGGACGTGATCCCGGATCCCTGGGGCCACCCCTACCTTTATCGCTCCCCCGGGGAGAAGGGCGAGTTCGCCATCACCTCCTACGGACGCGACGGCCAGCCGGGCGGCAGCGGCCCCGACGCCGACATCAGCAACGAGTAGGCGGCCAGGCGGGGATCATTTCGAATGCGGTATGAGGTCCGGGCGCTGTCGCCCGATCACCTGATGACCCAGCTGGTCCTGGACGCCCAGGATGAGGACGACGCGCGCCGCCAGGCAGCGATGCGCGGCCTGGCCGTGGCCGAGGTGCGGCCGGCCAAGGGCCTGCGCGTACCCACGGCCCTTGGGGGGGCCACCGCCCGTCAGTGGTCCTTGGTGCTGTTTAGCCAGGAGCTGTTGGCCCTGCTGCGCGCCGGCCTGTCCATCGTCGAGGGGTTGGAGGCGCTGCTGGAGAAGGAGGCGAACGAGACCGCACGCGCCATCCTGCAGCGCCTGCTGGCCGGCCTGCGTGACGGCAAGCGCCTGTCGGTCGTGCTGGCGGAACAGCCGGCGCACTTTCCGCCACTCTATGTGGGCATCGTCCGCGCGGCGGAGGGAACCAGCGACCTGCCCCGCTCGCTCGCCCGCTATCTCGACTATCGCCAGAGGGTGGATGGCGTGCGCGGCAAGGTGGTCAGCGCCGCGATCTATCCCTGCATCCTGGCCCTGGTAGGCGGGGCCGTGTCCTTCTTCCTGGTGGGCTACGTCGTTCCCAGCTTCGCCCAGATCTACCAGGGCACCGGCCGTTCCCTGCCCTTCCTGTCGCGCATGCTGATGGATTGGGGCCGCTTCGCCGGGGCGCATTCCGCATCGCTGGCGGCGGGCATCGTCGCCCTGGCCGCCCTGCTCGCCTTCGGTGTCCGGCACGTCGTCCGGCGCGGCGGCGTGGGCCGGCTGCTGGCCGTCATTCCCGGCATGGCGGCGCGGGTGCGGATTTATGAGTTGTCGCGCCTCTATCTCACCATGGGCATGCTGCTGGAGGGCGGCATCACCGTGGTCGCGGCCATGGCCTCCATCCAGGGCATGATGTCGGCCGACGTGGCCGCCCGCCTGCGGCTGGCCAGCGACGCCGTGCAGGCCGGCACCCCCCTGTCAGATGCCTTCGAGGCCCAGGGCCTGGCCACGCCCATCTCGCTGCGCATGCTGCGCGTGGGGGAACGCTCGGGCGAGCTGGGCGCCATGCTTACCCGCTCCGCCGAGTTCTACGACGGGGAGATCGGGCGTTGGATCGACCGCTTCACCCGCATCTTCGAACCGCTGCTCATGGCCGCTATCGGCATCATCGTCGGCGCCATCGTCGTGCTGCTCTACATGCCCATCTTCGACCTGGCGGACAGCCTGCAATGAGCCAAGACGCCCTCTTCCCAGCATTGGATGACGAGGCCCTGCTGCGCCAGGCGCGGCGGGCCGCCCTGACCAGCCGGCGCGGCACCTTGGCGGAGTTCGACGCCCTGGCTGGCGGGGAACCGCGCCAGCGCCTGCACCGCCTGGGCCGGGTGCTGGACCTGCCCGTGCTGGAGACGGCGGCCATGCTGGTCCTGACGCCGGCCCTGGACCTGCTGCCCCTGCCCCGCGCCATGCAGCGCCACTGCGCCCTGCTGCGCGCCGAGGGCGGGGGACTGCTGGCCGCTGTCACCGACCCCTTCGACGCCGACCTGCTGACCTGGCTGGAAACCCAGGCGGGGGCTGAGATGGGCGTGGCGCTGGCCCTGCAGGCCGACATCCACGCCTATCTGTCCAAGCTGGAAGAGTCCGTGCGCGCCATGGATAGCGTGGTCCAGGCCGCCGACGGCGACCGCCGCGACGGCCGCACCGCCGCCATCCTGTCCTTCGCCAGCGTCAGCGAGGCCGCCAGCCCGGCGGTGAAACTGGTCAACTCCACCCTCTACGACGCGCTGAAGGCGGGCGCGTCGGACATCCACATGGAAAGCACGGCCACCGGCCTGGCCATCAAGTATCGCGTCGACGGCGTGCTGGACCGGGGCACGGCGATCAATGGCACCGAAACGTCGGAGCAGGTCATCAGCCGCCTGAAGGTGCTGGCCGAACTGGACATCGCCGAACGCCGCGTGCCGCAGGACGGCAGCTTCCGGGTGGAGGCGGCGGGCCGGGAGATCGACCTGCGCGTCTCCATCATGCCCAGCATCCATGGCGAGGACGCCGTCATCCGCATCCTGGACAAGCGCGCCATGATGGCGGCCTACGGCGCGCTGAGCCTGGAAACGCTGGGCTTCGACGCCGCCTCGCTGGCCATCCTGCGGGAGCTGGCGGAGGAACCGCACGGCATGCTGCTGGTCACCGGGCCCACCGGCTCGGGCAAGACCACGACGCTGTACGCCGCGCTGACGGAAATCCACAACGGGCGCGACAAGATCATCACCATTGAGGATCCGGTGGAATACCAGTTGTCGGGCATCCTCCAGATCCCGGTGAACGAGCGCAAAGGCCTGACCTTCGCCAAGGGTTTGCGCAGCATCCTGCGGCACGACCCCGACAAGATCATGGTGGGCGAGATCCGCGACCGGGAAACGGCGGAGATCGCGGTGCAGTCGGCCCTGACGGGCCATCTGGTGCTGACCACCGTGCACGCCAACAGCGTGTTCGACGTCTTCGGCCGCTTCACCCACATGGGCATCGACCCCTATGCCTTCGTCTCCGCCCTCAATGGCATCTGGGCCCAGCGCCTGATCCGGGTGAACTGCCCCCATTGCGCCGCCGACTACGCGCCGGAGGACGGGGAGTTGCAGCGTCTGGGCCTGACGGGGGAGGCCATCGCCGGCTTCCGCTTCCGCCGCGGCCTGGGCTGTGGCGATTGCCGGGGCACCGGCTACAAGGGCCGCCGCGCCATCGCCGAGATCCTGACCCTGACGGATGAGCTGCGCGAGATGGTGGTGGAGAAAAGCCCCATCCGCCTGATCAAGGACACGGCTTACCGCAATGGCACCCGCAGCCTGCGCGACGTGGCCATGGCCTTGGCGCGGGAGGGCGGCACCACCCTGGCCGAGGTCAAGCGGGTGACCCAGCATGCGTAAGCCCACCCTCCCCTCCCTCACCCATTTCCTGGGCGGCCGGTTGGAGCTGACGCTGACCCGCGCCAGCCTGTCGCTGGCCCTGCGGCGCACGGCTTGGGGGGGCCCCGTTTCCCTGGTGGAGCTGCCGTTGGCCGGCACCTTTCATCCGGACGCGCTGGCCCCCACCCTGGCGGCGGGCCGTCTTGCCGGCCTGCCGCTGTCGGTCACGCTGGGCGACGATCTGGTGCGGCTGTTCATGGTGGCCCCGCCGGGCAATGCGCGCGGCCTGGGTGACATCCGCGCCGTGGCGGCACTGCGCTTCCAGCGCCTCTACGGCGAGGATATCGCCGCGTGGCGCCTGACCTTCGACGCGGCGGTGGACCAACCCTTCCTGGCCTGCGCCATGCCGCAGGCGCTGCACGCCGCCCTGCTGGACCTGGCCCGAACGCACCGGTTGGCGCTGACCGCCGTCACCCCGCGCTTCGTCACCGCCTGGAATGCCGAACACCGGCGGCTGGATGGCGCTTGGCTGGGCGTCGCGCAGGAGAGGGGCATCACCCTGGGCTGTGTGGACGTTCCGCCCGGCAGGGGTGCCACCGGCCTGATGGCGGTGCATCGCCTGGCCCTGCCGCCGGGGGTGGACGCCCGCTGGCTGCGCGATCAGCTCCGCACCGTGGCGCTGCGCCATGGCCTGGCGGACCCGGTGGCCGTCAAGCTGATAGGACGCCCTCCCGCCGGACTGGCCGCCCCCACCGCGGGCACACCCACGCTCAGCTGGCAGGTACCAGCGGCACGGCCCACGGCCGCCCAGGCGTTCTCCTATCTCTTCGGTTGGGGGCAGCGCGCGGGATGAAACGGCAGAGCATCAATTTCGCCCCCCAAGGCTACACCCGGCTGAAGCAGGAAACCCCCGCCGCCGCCAAGCTGCTGGGCATCGTCGGCCTGGGCCTGTGCCTCGCGGCGGCACTGGAGGCGCGGGACCGGCTGGACCGCCTGTCGGCCCTGGACCGGGCCGTCGCCCAAGCCGAAGGCGACCTGGCGGCGCGCGCGCGCGGCCGGGCCCCCGTGGCCGACATCCCCATCCCCGAAGCGCAGGCCACGGCGGTGAACGCCGCCGTGCGCCAGCTGAACCTGCCCTGGCGCACCGTGCTGGACGCGGTGGAGGCGGGCACGCCCAAGACCGTCGCCCTGCTGGCGCTGGAACCCGACGTGCGGCGCGGCCTGGTGCGCATCGAGGCCGAGGCGCCGGACGGCGAGGCCATGCTGGCCTATGTGAAGCAGCTGAAGCAGCAGCCCCTGCTGGCCGGCGCCGTGCTGGTGAAGCACCGAATGGAGGAAAGCCAGGCGCGACGCCCCCTACGCTTCCAGATTGAAGCGGGGATTGCCGCCGGGGATCTCACTGGGGGCACGCCATGAGCCTCCTGTCGGCCTCCGCCCCCACCCTGCTGTTGCGCACCCGGCTGGCGCTAGGCCGCATCGGCTGGACTAGCCTGCTGGCCGGAGCCTTGTTCATCGCGGGCGCCGCCGCCTTCCTCATCGGCCTGCCCGCCCTCCAGGCGCGGGTGGACACCCGTCAGGCCGACCTGGGACGGGTGACGGCGCGGGCGGCCCGGGCCGCGCGGCAGCCCCAGCCAGCTGCCGCCCCCCTGCCGCCGGCGCAACGCAACCTGCAGGCCTTCTACGACGCGTTGGGCGATGTGCGCTATATCGACCAGGACGTGGCCGTCGTCCTGGATGAGGCCGACCGCCAGGGCCTGACCATCGCCCAGGCGGACTACAAGCTGAGCTATGACAAGGCCGGCCTCTACCACGTCTACACCATGCAGATGCCGGTGACGGGCAGCTACGCCGCCATCCGCGCCTTCTGCCGGCAGGTGCTGCTGTCCCTGCCCTACGCCGCCTTGGAGGAGATCAGCGTCAAGCGGGCCGCCATCGGCGACGCGACGGTGGAGGCGCGATTGCGCCTGGGGCTGTACCTCGACGGTCCGGCGGACTACACGCCGGGCAAGGCGGTGGACGGGGGTGCGCGATGAAGCTGCGTCAGGCCCTGATGCTGGCGGCCCTGGCCGCGTCCGCAGGCCTCGCCATCTTCGGCGACCGCACGCCCAACGGCGGCGGCGAGACGGTGGAGCCGGCGCCGCGCCCGCAGCCCGCGGCGGCACCCAAGGCGGCCGCCTCCCCCGCCAAGCGCAAGCACGCGGCCGTCATCCTGGCCCTGCTGCCGCGCGAGGATCTGATGGGGCCGCGCGATGAGGAGCGGCCGGAGTCCACGCTGTTCGCTGCGCAAAGCCTGGACCGGGCGCCGGCGGGGGCGGGCGCCCAGGGACCCATGGCGGTGCCGTCGGCCACGCCGGGGCTGCCCTTCACCTACCTGGGCAAGAAGTATGAGAACGCGGCGTGGGAGGTCTACCTGGCCATCGGGGAGCAGACCTACTTCGTGCGCGAGGGCACGGTCATCGACCAGAAATACGCGGTCAACCAGATCCGGCCGCCGGTGCTGACGATGACCTACCTACCAACCAAGCAACAGCAGACGATGACGATCGGCGGGGAAGAGTGATGGGGGTTGTGAGGGGGTGGCGGTCCGCCGCGCGCAAGGGGGTTTCCCTGCTGCTCAGCGTGGCGCTGACGGCCTGCGCGGGCCATTCCGCCTATCAGGACGGCGTGAGCCTGGTGGCCGAAGGCAAGATGGACGACGGCCTGGCCAAGCTGCAGGAGGCCTATCGCCAGGACCCGCGCGATGTGCAGGTGCGCACCGCCTATCTGCAGACGCGGGAACGGGCCCTGACCACGGATGTGGAGCGGGCGGACAAACTGGCGGCCGCCGGCTCGTATGACGAGGCGCGGGCCCTGTACCGCCACGCCCTGGGCCTGAACGCCAATTACGAGCGTGCGCAGGACGGCCTGGCGGCGCTAGAGGCCCGGGCCCGGCAGGCCGGCTGGATGAACGAGGCCGACGCCCTGCTGTCACGCGGCCAGGTGGACGCCGCCAGCCAGAAACTGGCCCGCGTGCTGACGGAGGCGCCGGCCGACCCGCGCGCCCTGGCGCTGAAGCACGCCATCGACACCCGCCTGGCGGCCAGCACGCCCCAGGCGCGGCTGGCCCAGGTCTACCGCAAGCCCATCACCATCGAGTTCAAGGACGTCAGCCTGAAGCAGGTGTTCGAGGTGATCGCCCACACCTCGGGCCTGAACTTCCTGTTCGACAAGGATGTGAAGACGGACCAGCGCACGTCCATCTTCCTGAAGAACAGCACCATCGAGGCGGCGGTGCGCCTGGTGCTGCTGACTAACCAGCTTGAACAGCAGGTGCTGGACGGCAACACAGTCCTGATCTACCCCAACACCCAGGCCAAGCAGAAAGACTATCAGGAGCTGAGCGTCCGCACCTTCTACCTGGCCAACGCCGAGGCCAAGACCATCGCCAACACCCTGAAGACCATCATTAAGGTGCGCGACATCGCGGTGGACGAAAAGCTGAACATGGTCATCGCGCGCGACACGCCCGAGGCCATCCGCATGGCGGAAAAGCTGGTGGCGGTGGAGGACGTGCCGGATCCCGAGGTCATGCTGGATGTAGAGGTGCTGGAGATCCAGCGCAGCAAGCTGCAGAACTTCGGCATCCAATGGCCGGCCTCCGCCAGTTTCCAGCCCTCCCCCCTGGGCAGCCTGACGACGGGCGGCGACAGCTCCTCCAGCGGTTCGTCGGCCGGCAGCAGCGGCAGTGCGAGCACCAGTTCCGCCGTGTCGCTCTATGACCTGACGCACCAGACCACGCGCAACATCGGCGTCAGCGTGGGCAGCGCCACGGCCAACGCCAACCTGCAGGACTCCGACGCGCGGCTGCTGACCAACCCGCGCATTCGCGTGCGCAACCATGAGAAGGCCAAGATCCTGATCGGGCAACGGCTGCCCAACATCACCTCCACCGCCACCTCGACCGGATTCCTGTCGCAGTCGGTGAACTACATCGACGTGGGCCTGACCCTGAATGTGGAGCCCACGATCTACCTGGACGACAACGTCGGCATAAAACTGACGCTGGAGGTCAGCAGCATCATCCGCCAGGTGACGACGCAGACCGGCACCAGCGCCTACGAGATCGGCACCCGCACGGCCAGCACCGCGCTGCGCCTGAAGAACGGGGAAACCGACGTGCTGGCCGGCCTGATCGACAGCCAGGAGCGCACCTCGGGCAACAAGCTGCCGGGCCTGGGCGACGTGCCCGTGCTGGGCCGCCTGTTCGGCGCCACGACGGACGACGACCAGAAGACGGAAATCGTCCTGTCCATCACCCCGCACCTGGTGCGCAACCTGCAGCGGCCGGACGTGAATGACGCCATGTTCAACGCCGGCACGGAAACCAGCATGCACACCGCCCTGCCCGGTTCCGGCGGCGGCAGCGTCTCCACCAGTTCCACCGTCACCACCACCGTGGCACCGGTATCGCCCATGCCACCGGCCGCCCCCAACGCCACCAGCGGCACCGGGTCGTCGTCCACCACCGGCGGCGGCACGGGGGCGGTGAACGACCTGGGCCTCGGCCTCAGCCAGAATGGCGTGGGCGGCACCGTCGGCGGGGCGGAGGAAGGGGCGGTGGGCGCCGTGCCCGGGGCCGGCACCGCCCAGCTGCAGCTGCAAGGCACCAACCAGGCGGCGGTGGGCGGCACCGTCACGGTGAGCCTGCTGGCCCAGGCGACGCAGGGGGTTACCAGCTTCCCCGTTACTCTGGGCTTCGATGCCGCCAAGCTGCAGGTCACCAACATCGCGGAGGGGCCGTTCCTGAAGCAGAGTGGCGCCACCACCAGCTTTTCCAGCCGCCTGGGCAACGGCCAGGTCATCATCGCCGACAGTAGCACCGGGGGCGCCGACGTCACCAGCCAGGGCGTCCTGGCCACGGTGACCTTCAAGGCGCTGGCCGCCGGGCCGGCCAATGTGCAGGTGGCCTCCGCCTCCCCCATCGGGGTGGACGGGGTGCCCGTCACCCTGCTGTCGCCCAGCCCCTACACCGTGCAGATCGCCGCCAAATGACGGCGCAACGCACCTCAGAGGCGGGGTTCACGCTGGTGGAGCTGCTGGTCACCCTGGCCATCGTCGGCCTGCTGGCCACGCTGGTCCTGCCGGTGGCCCAGGTGGCGACCCAGCGAACACAGGAGACGGAGCTGCGCCGCGCCCTGCGCGATATCCGCGCCGCCATCGACGCCTATCACCGCGCCAGTGACGACGGCCGTATCGCCAAGGAAGCCGGGACCACCGGCTATCCCCCCGACCTGGACGTGCTGGTGACGGGGGTGGAGGACCAGAAGGATCCGGAGAAGCACAAGATCTATTTCCTGCGCCGGGTGCCGCGCAACCCGCTGGCCAGCGACCCCGACTTGGCCGATGCCGCCACCTGGGCCAAGCGCAGCTATGCCAGCGAACCCGACGACCCGCAGGAGGGCGACGATGTCTATGACGTCTACGCCGCCAGCCCCCGCGTCGGCCTGAACGGCGTCCCCTACAACAAATGGTGAGGACCATGGCGCGACGCGCGGCGAAGAAACGGACCGCCGGCTTCACCCTGGTGGAGTTGCTGGTGGTCATGGCCATCATCGGCATGCTGCTGAGCCTGGCCTTGCCCCGCTACTACCACGCCATCGACACATCAAAGGAGCGGGTGCTGGCGGAAAACCTGCGCGTCACCCGCGACGCCATCGACAAGTTCTACGGCGACACCGGCCGCTATCCCGAGGCCTTGGACGAGCTGGTGCAGAAGCATTACCTGCGCGCCCTGCCTTTCGATCCGGTGGCCGACAGCGACAGCGCCTGGATCATCGTCCCGCCGGAAGAGCAGTTCACCGGCAACGTCTACGACATCAAAAGCGGGGCGCCGGGCCCCAGCCATGACGGCAAGGCCTTCGGGGACATGTGATGCGGGACCGCCGTGACGCCATCCGTCCCGATGAAGCGGGCTTCACCTACCTCGGCCTGCTGATCATCCTGGCCATCATCGGGGTGGTGGCCGCAGCCAGCCTGCAGGCCGGCGCCCTGATGCAACGGCGCCAGGCCGAGGAAAGCCTGCTCGATATCGGATCGGACTTCCGCACCGCCTTGCGCAGCTATGCCGACAGCACCCCCGCCGGCCTGCCCCGCTCCCCCCGCACATTGCAGGATCTGGTGCGCGACCCGCGCTATCCCGGTGTGCGCCGTTACCTGCGGAGGGTGCCGCCCGACCCCTTGGGCGGCGGCCAGCCCTGGGGCCTGGTCATGAGCCCGGACGGTGCCGGCATCATCGGGATCTACAGCCGGGCACCGGGGCATCCCATCAAGCAGGACAATTTCCCAGCGGCCTACCAGGACTTCCGCAACCGCGACAGCTATGCCGACTGGATCTTCACCCAGGCGCCGGCCCGTAATTCCCAGCTGCCCTCGCGACCCATTCCCCTGGGCCCGGGCGCGTCCCCGCCACCCAGCCCGGGCGCTTCCACGCCCCGCTGATTTCCACCGGCCATTCCAGGATCAATCCGTGCGCACCATCCTCCTCGCCCTCCTCACGTCCTGCCTGCTGCTGTCCAGCACCGCCACCCAGGCCGCCAGACCGGCGGATGATTTCGACGCCCGCATCCACGCCTACCTCATCAACCACCCCGAGGTGCTGACGGAAATGCAGCAGGCCCTGACGGCCAAGCAGGCGGCGGAGCGGGAGGCGCAGACCCGCGCGGTCGTGGCCGCCAACCACGACGCCCTGATGGCCGACGCCGGCGACGCGATCCTGGGCAACCCCAAGGGCGACGTCACCGTCGTGGAGTTCTTCGACGACGAATGCCCCTACTGCAAGATGATGGCGCCCACGCTGGAGACGGTGGTGAAGACCGATCCCGGCGTGCGCGTGGTGCTGAAGGAACTGGCCGTCCTGGGCCCCGGCTCGGAAATCGCGGCGCGCTATGCCCTTGCGGCCCAGCAGCAGGGGAAGTATCTGACGCTGCACGCCGCCCTGATGGCGGACAAGACGCCGGAACACCAGCTGACCGAGGCGCGCGTGAAGGAGATCGCCGCCGGCGTCGGCCTGGACACCGCCCGGCTGGAGCGCGACAGCCAGTCGGCGGACATCGTCGTCCGGCTGCAGCGCACCCGCGCCCTGGCCCAAACCATCGGCATCCGGGGCACGCCCGGCCTGGTCATCGGCGACACCGTGCATTCCGGCGCCATGACGCCCGACGCCCTGGTCAAGACCATCGCCGCCGCGCGGGCCGCTAAGGGGCCCTGACCGGAACAGCGCGACGGGCCGTCAGTGCAGCCAGCCCGCGTCCTGCCCGTGGCGGATTTCCGCAGGCCGGACCAGGGCCGCCGAAACCACCGTCACCCGATGGATGCGGCCGTCCAGCCGAGCCTCCCAGAAATCGAGGAACTGGCGGAGTTGCGGGAAACGGGGCGCCTGGTCCAGTTCCTGCCATAGATAGGCTTGCAGCAAGCCGGGATGGTCCGGCATGCGATAGAGGATCTCAGCCGTGGTCAGGCGCCAGCCCAAAAGTTGCTTTTCCAAGTCCGTCATGACGTCCTTCCAACCAGGGTGCGGAGGATGGAATTCTGGCATCAACGGAGTGCCGCGCGTCAATATTTATCTAATCTCTCCAGATAGTTAGCAGCCGACGGTAGTGGCTGCTGCCATCAATCCCCCTCCATGGGCTTGCGGGGGTTGTACTCGGCGGGCCGCCAGTTCCGCAGGAAGGATTCCAGCGCCGGGTCCGGTAACGGCGGCAAGGCCAGGCGCACGGTCACGTATTGGTCGCCCCGGCCGCCGGTTGAGGATATGCCGCGTCCCCTCAATCGCAGCCGGGTGCCGTCATTGGCCCCCTTGGGGATGGTCATCAGGACGGAGCCGTCTATGGTCGGTACCCGCACCTTGGCGCCGAAAACGGCCTCGTGCAGCGTGACGGGCAGGTCCAGGTGGACATCGTCCCGCTCGCGCCTGAACCACGGGTGGGGCCGGACCGAAACGGTGACCAGCGCGTCGCCAGGAGGTCCGCCAGCGGTGCCCGGGGCACCCCGGCCACGCAGCCGGACCTTGCCCCCGTCTTCGAGCCCTGGCGGTAGGTCGACGTCCAGCCGCGTCCCGTCGGGCAGGGTCACACGATGGCGTCCACCTTTCGCCGCCTCAACGAAATCCACGGTGACGCTGACCGATATGTCCTGGCCTTTGCGCGGCCCTGCGCCGGTCCGGGAACCGCCGCCGAACATGTCGGCGATGATGCCCTCAAAGCCACCCATCCCGCCAACGTTAGACGTGAACTGGAAGCCGCTGCCGGACGCGCCGGCATGGTGACGCCGGGAATAGGCCTGTGGCCGCTCATTACCATCGGCATCGACTTCACCGCGGTCGAAGCGGGCGCGCTTGGCGGCATCCGACAACAGGTCGTAGGCGGCGGTGACCTCCCTGAATTTGCGTTCAGCCTCTGGGTGGTTCTGGTTCAGGTCGGGGTGATGGGTCTTGGCGAGCTTGCGGTACGCCCGCCGGATTTCCTCGGCCGAGGCGGTACGCGATACGCCCAGGATGTCATAGGGACTGCGCATCTATCGTGCAGGCGCTCAATGAAGGGGAAGCGTACGGATGGACACGCCCGCCCCATCGCCCGTGTCGGCGGCGCCGTCACGCAGGAGGTCAAGCAGCGCGCCCGAGTCCGGCAGGCCATCCATCTGGCCCACCAGGGCGGACAGCACTTCGGCGCAGGCCTGCACCAGGGCTTGGTTGCCCGGCATCTGCTGATGAACCATCACCAGGTTGTCGACCAGGTCGCTGGCCAAGGCGTATTCCCGTGTTCCCGGCAAGCTGGGGCCCGGCAAGGAGATTGCCGGCGGCACCTCGCCCACCTCCTTCAAAACGGCCAGCTTGTGCTGCAGCAGACAGGCGCCAACGCTGCCATCGATCAGCGTGGCGGCCGACACCTCACCGTCCGCTTGCACGACGAGTTGGCGCAACAGGCGCAGGGCCGACAGGCAGGCGCCTGCCGCCGCCGCGCGGTCGGCGCCATCAGCCGCCAACGCGATGGCGGAGCGGACCAGGGTGGTGACAACTGGAAACATGGCGATACCCTCCTCACGAGCGATACCGGTTCAAACAGCCGGCCCTTCGCGGCACCGGCAACGTCAAGGTGAAGTGCTGACAACGGGCCGGTGACACGCCGCCGGCACGACGGCCGGCGGCGGCTCCCTTCATCTTCGGCCTCAGGCGGCTTGCTTTTCGCCGGCTTGATGCTCTTCCAGGCGCGGATTGGCGCCACCGGACAGGATTTCGATGCGCCGTGGCTTCATGGCCTCCGGCAACTCGCGCTTCAGATCGATGGTCAGCAGGCCGTTTTCCAGCGAGGCGCGATCAACGAAAACGAAATCGGCCAGCTCGAAACGGCGCTCGAACGACCGGGCCGACAGGCCATGGTGCAGATACTGCGCCTTTTCCTCAGCAGCTTTGCGGCCCTGGACGATGAGCAGGTTGGGATGGGCGGTCAGGGCCAGTTCGTCGGCGGACCAGCCCGCGAGGGCGACAACGATGCGATAGGCGTTCTCATCGGTCTTCAGGATGTCGTACGGGGGATAGCTGTCCGCCGGACTGGTGGTGGACAGATGTTCCAGCACAGACGCCAAACGGTCAAATCCAACGCCGGACCGAAACAGGGGCGAAAAATCAAAAGCGCTCATAGCCATGTCCTCCATTGAGCAACGAGGTACGAGCGGCCCCGGGACCCACCCGGGAGCCGGTTCGGGCCGGATCCGCAAGCGGCATCCGACTGCCTGTGAATATAGAAAATATTGGCAATATATCAATATTGATTTTGATATAGGCAAATCGACAGACAATTTTATTATAGAACGACAATAACCACGGCGGCAGTCGCCGCCGTGGCCAAGTGTACTCAGCTGTTATGTTAGGACTTCGTCAGTCGAAATCCGCTGGCGCCGGGGTGGCGGGCTTCTTCTCCGGAAGCTGCGCGACCATGGCCTCGGTGGTGATCAATAGGCCGGCGACGGAGGCCGCGTCCTGCAGGGCAGTTCGCACCACCTTGGCCGGGTCGATGATGCCGGCGGCCACCAGGTCGCGGTACTGGCCGGCCTGGGCATCGAAGCCCCAGTTGTAGTCCGGATTGTCGGTCACCTTGCCGACGACCACCGATCCGTCGTAGCCGGCGTTGGCCGCGATCTGGCGCACCGGCGCCTGCAGGGCCTTGCGGATGATGTCCACGCCCATGCGCTGGTCGTCGTTGGCCGGCTTCAGCCCCTCCAGGGCCTTCACCGCCCGAGCCAGGGCCACGCCGCCGCCCGGCAGGATGCCTTCCTCCACCGCCGCGCGGGTGGCGTGCATGGCGTCGTCGACGCGGTCCTTGCGTTCCTTCACATCGACTTCGGTGGCACCGCCCACGCGGATGACGGCGACGCCGCCCGCCAGCTTCGCCAGGCGCTCCTGCAGCTTCTCGCGGTCATAGTCCGAGGTGGTCTCCTCGATCTGCGCCCGGATCTGGGCGCAGCGCGCCTGGATGGCATCCTTGGCGCCCGCCCCTTCGACGATGGTGGTGGTGTCCTTGCCGATGACCACCTTCTTAGCCCGGCCCAGCATGTCGATGGTGACGGTGTCGAGCTTGATGCCCAAATCTTCGGAGATGACCTGCCCACTGGTGAGGATGGCGATATCCTCCAGCATGGCCTTGCGGCGATCACCGAAGCCCGGCGCCTTCACTGCCGCCACCCGCAGGCCGCCGCGCAGCTTGTTCACCACTAGGGTGGCCAGCGCCTCACCCTCGACATCCTCGGAAATGATCAGCAGCGGCCGGCCGCTCTGCACCACCCGTTCCAGCACCGGCAGCAGGGCTTGCAGGCCAGACAGCTTCTTTTCATGGATGAGGATGTAGGGGTCCTCCAGCTCCACGGTCATCTTGTCGGCATTGGTCACGAAATAGGGCGAGACATAGCCCCGGTCGAACTGCATGCCCTCGACGATGTCCAGTTCGGTGTCGAAGCTCTTCGCCTCCTCCACCGTGATCACGCCCTCATGCCCCACCTTCTCCATGGCCTTGGCGATCATCTCGCCGATCTCGGCCTCACCGTTGGCCGAGATGGTGCCAACCTGGGCGATCTCGGCGTTGGTGGTGATCTTCCTGGCCTTGCCCTTCAGCTCGGCCACGACGGCCTCCACCGCCAAATCGACGCCGCGCCGCAGGTCCATGGGGTTCATGCCGGCGGCCACGGCCTTGGCGCCCTCGCGCACGATCGCCTGGGCCAGCACGGTGGCGGTGGTGGTGCCGTCACCCGCCAGGTCGTTCTGCTTGGACGCCACCTCGCGCAGCATCTGCGCGCCCATGTTCTCGAACTTGTCGGCAAGCTCGATTTCCTTGGCGACGGTCACGCCGTCCTTGGTGATGCGGGGCGCGCCGAAGCTCTTCTCGATGACGACGTTGCGACCCTTGGGGCCCAGCGTGACCTTGACAGCGTCCGCCAGGATGTCGACGCCCCGCAGCAGGCGCGCGCGGGCATCGGCCGAGAACTTCACGTCCTTGGCTGCCATTTCCTTCTCCCGTGATGATGTACTGCCTCAGGCGGCCTTGCGGGCCGCGCTGGTGTCGATGACGCCGAGGATGTCACTCTCCTTCATGATCAGGAGATCCTCGCCGTCGATCTTGATCTCGGTGCCGGACCATTTGCCGAACAGCACGCGGTCGCCGACCCGGACATTCAGGTCGATGACATGGCCCTGTTCGTCCCGGGTGCCGGGACCGACGGCAAGCACCACGCCCTCCTGGGGCTTTTCCTTGGCGGTATCGGGGATGATGATGCCGCCAGCGGTCTTCTGCTCGCTGTCAACGCGGCGCACGACGACGCGGTCGTGCAAGGGGCGGAATCGCATGGGGGTCACTCCTCATTACAAGCGAATGCCATGGATTTTATAAGGCGACCCTCCCTTCTGGGCCGGGCCGCGGCAAAAATTTATTCAGCCCGGAATCCATGTCAAGAGGGGTGGCCCAGGGGACGGGCCAAAAATTTCCGGCCCGGATTCCACCGCGCAAATGGACGGTCGCGGCGGCCGACCAAGGACGGCAACCCCGGTGCCCAGTGGGCATCGCGCCCGGACCAGACCTCTAAGCCGGTTGGCTACCTATGCCTTGGGTATAGGCGCCGCCATTTTGAACATTCCCTATATCCCCACATCGTCTTTCAATTACGCATACATTTGTACTTACTTGAAATTGAATTGGTTAACGTTGAGAGATGATGCTGATCATAAAGCCGATATTTGTGCATGATGATCCCAATGGAAGCTGATAAATTCTGACATTCCCGCCTTAAATTTCTCATTTTAAAGCCAATATCACAAATCATCACATATTGTCGCAAATGTTCATCCTTCCAACATTCACTCTTTATTAAGTGCATGGCCGTTGACTATCGTCGTTCTTGTGCGCCATTGTCGCGCCACCCTCAAAAGCGATATATCCGAAAGTAGCTGATCCTCCAGCCCTGTCCCCCTTTCGCCTGAGCCGTTCTTGCCGGCCGGTCCCATCCAGGTTCGACACCCTGGGGACCGGGTTTTCCGTTGTTTGCCGCCGCTATCCCGTCCGCCGTCGCTTAAGCCCCAAGGTGCCCCTGGAAATGACCAAGACCGCCCAGTCCCCCCTGTCGCCCCACGCGCGCATGGCCCACAAGCGGGCGGACTTGGGGGCCGGCCGGCGTACCTTGCGGGCGGCGGCCCTGACGACGGCAGCCTTGTTCATCACCCTGCCGGCGCTGGCGCAGCAGGTCCAGCCGCCGCGATTGCCGTCCGGCGCCGAACCGGGTCGCGAGGCGCCCCGGCCGGTCATGCCCACGCCTGGCGCACCCGGCGGTGCCATCACCGTGCCCAAGGCGACGGCGGCCCAGGCACCGCAGGGGGCCGAGCAGTACAGCTTTGCGCTGAAAGGAGTCGCGGTCGAAGGCGCCACCGCCTTCCCCGCCGATGAACTGGCGGCCTTCTACGCCAGCCTGGTGGGCAAGACGGTCACCGTGGCCGACATGTTCAAGGTCGCCAACGACATCGAGGTGCGCTATCGCGAGGCCGGCTACATCACCAGCCGGGTCGTGGTGCCGGAGCAGACCATCGAGGACGGCCGCTTCCGCATCCAGGTCATCGAGGGCTTCGTCGCCGACATCCGGTTCGACGACGACATCGGCCCGGCCCGCGCGGCCGTGGCCCGCCTGCTGGAGCCCCTGCGCGGCGTTACCCCCATCAGCGTGGGCGAGATCGAGCGTCGCCTGCTGCTGGCCGACGACCTGCCCGGCCTGACGGTGCGCGCCAGCCTGGAGCCGTCGCCCACCATCCTGGGCGCCTCCATCATCGTGGTGAAGTCGGAGCGCAAGACGGTCGACGCCTCGCTGGCCTTCGACAACCGCAACACACCCTATGTCGGCGCCTTCGAATGGGTGGGCTCCGTCTCGGTCAACAGCTTCGGCGAGCATGCCGACCGCCTGACCCTGACCAGCAAGGTCTCCACCCCCTTCCGCCGCGAATGGTTCGTCCAGGGCGGCTACCAGGGCATGTTCAGCAGTGACGGGCTGACGGCCGGCCTCACCTCCAGCTTCTCCCGCGCCAGCCCGGGGCAGGAGCTGGACCAGTTGAACGTCCACAGCCGCGTGGCGTCCGAGACCGGCACCGTCACCTACCCCATCATCCGGTCGCGCCTGGAAAACCTGCGCGCCTTCGGGGAATTCGAGTACCGCGACATCCGCACCACGCTGGGCGCCGACCTCTTCAACCAGGACCACCTTCGTATCTTCCGCGCCGGCGTCAGCTACGACAAGACCGACACCTGGGACGGCATCACCGCCGTGCGCGGCACCGTGCACCAGGGCCTGGACATCCTGAACGCGACACCGCGCAAGTCCGACTACGCCTCGCGCCTGGGCGGCAACGCCGACTTCACCAAGTTCACCGTGGACGTGACACGCGTCCAGCAGCTGCCGGCCAACTTCAGCCTACTGGCCACGGCCACGGCGCAGATGTCGCTGGCACCCCTGCTGGCCAGCGAGGAGATGGCGCTGGGCGGCCCGAACTTCGGCCGCGCCTATGACGAGGGCGAAATCTCCGGCGACAACGGCTGGGCCGGCTCGCTGGAACTGCGCTACACGCCGCTGGTGCCCGAACTGTTCCCCGAAGGGATGCAGTTCTACGCCGTGTTCGACGGCGGCCGGGTGTGGAGCCTGTCCAACTACCGTCCCACCGGCCGCGTCACGGTGGCGTCGGTGGGCGGTGGCGTCCGCATCAACATGGCCAAAGAGCTGTTCACGACCCTTGAGGTCGACCAGCCGCTGGACCGTCAGGTCCAAACCCAGGGCGGAAAGCCGACCCGGGTCTTCTTCAGCATCACGGCGCATTACTGAGATCGGAACGGGGAAATCCAATCATGAACCATGGCAGCTTTTTCCGCCCCCGTTCCGGCGCCAACCGTCCGGGTACGCAGCAACCCCAGGCCCTGCCGGGCATGAAGCGCTTCCGCGCTGACCTGCGCGGCGCGCTGATGGCTTCGGTCGCCGGGCTGGCGGCGCCGACGCCCAAGATGGCCAATCGCCGCAATCGCCGCGCCGGCCGCACCGCCATCGCCGTCGGCACCACGCTGGGCGCCTACATCGTCTCGTCCCTGCTGTCGGCGGCGCACGCCAACCCCACCGGCGGCACGGTCACGGTGGGCCAAGCCGTCATCGACGCGTCCAAGCCCAACACCCTGACCATCACCCAGGGTACCGACAAGGCCGCCATCAACTGGCAGTCCTTCAGCATCGGCGCCGGTGAAAAGGTCGACTTCCTGCAGCCGTCCAGCAGCAGCGTCATCCTGAACCGGGTCATCGGCAACGACCCGTCCAGCATCTTCGGCCAGCTGACCGCCAACGGCACGGTCATGCTGGTCAACCCCAACGGCGTCGTCTTCGGCGCCGGGTCGCGGGTGGACGTGGGCAGCCTGGTGGCCACCACCGCCAACATCAGCGACGCCGACTTCCTGGCCGGCCGGTACGCCTTCAACCAGGCCTCGGCCAACCCCAACGCCGCCATCGTCAACGCCGGCGACATCACCATCAAGGACAGCGGCCTGGCCGCCTTGGTGGCGCCCAGCGTGCGAAACTCCGGCGTCATCCACGCCAGGCTGGGTCGCGTGGCCCTGGGCGGCGCCCAGACCTTCACCCTGGACTTCCAGGGCGACGGCCTGCTGAGCTTTGACGCCAGCTCCGCCGTCACCGCCCTGCCCCACAACGCCGACGGCACGCCCGCCCAGGCGCTGGTGGTCAATTCCGGCCAGATCGCGGCCGAGGGCGGCACCATCGAGCTGTCGGCCCGCGCCGTGAAGGGCGTGATCGACCACGTCATCAACACCGACGGCGTGCTGGTCGCCACCAGCGTCAGCGCCAAGAACGGCAAGATCGTGCTGTCGGGCGGCGACAGCGGCACCGTCGCCGTCAACGGCACCCTGAACGCCAGCGGCAAGGACGCGGGCCAGACGGGTGGCACCGTCATCGCCACGGGCGCCGACGTGGCCGTGGCGACGGGCGCCGTGGTTGACGCCAGCGGCGACGCCGGCGGCGGCCACATTGCCATCGGCAGCGACGGCACCGGCACGACGCTGGATACGGCCAAGTCCCTGTCGCAGAGCGTCAGCCTGGCGGCGGGCGCCACCCTGAACGCCGACGCCGTGACCAGCGGCAACGGCGGCCGCGTCAGCCTGTTGTCAGAGGACAGCACCCTGTTCTCCGGCACCATCAGCGCCAAGGGCGGGGCCCGAGGCGGTGACGGCGGCTTCACCGAGGTGTCCAGCCACAACGGCGTGGCGCTGGCGGGTGACGTCAGCCTGCAGGCACCTAAGGGTAAGACCGGCACCCTGCTGCTGGACCCCACCACGCTGACCATCACCAGCGGCACCAGCGGCAGCGGCAGCCAGGACAGCGCCATCAGCGGCGGCACCCTGGCCTCAACCGCCTCGGACGTGGGCCTCAACACCGTGTCCTCGGGCAAGATCGTCGCCCTGACCGCAACCAGCGACGTCGTGCTGCAGGCCAGCGGCCTGATCACCGTGGGCAACCTCGGCACCGTCAACCTGGGCAGCGGCCACAGCCTGACCCTGCAGTCCACCGCCACCGGCGGCATCACCTTCACCAACCCGTCCACCACCGAGATCGTGGCCAGCGGCGGCGGCAACATCACCCTGCAGTCGCTGGGCATCGGCAGCACGATCACCAACGTCGCCAAGCTGACCAGCGACACCGGCGTCATCACCATCACGGCCAACGGCAATGTCACGCTGGCCAACACCCTCACCGGCAGCGGCGTGGGAATCACGTCGGTGGTGGGTTCCATCACCAACGTCGGCGCCCCGAACCTGATCACCGGCAGCGGCAGCGGCGTCATCCTGTCCGCCCAGGGCGGCAGCATCGGCACGGCCACCTCCACCATCAGCACCCACACCCTGGGCCTGGGCCTGGAAACAGGCGGCAGCCTGTACGTCACCAACGACCAGACTTTGCTCGTCCTGGCACTGAGCGCCACGCACGCCCATCCGGGCGTCATCAACACCTATCAGCTGACCTCCCCCGGCCTGACGTTCGACGCCACCGACACGGGCAGCCTGAACCTCAACACGCTACAGCAGTCGTCGACCCTGTACGCGCAGGTCAGCACGGACCATGACGCGATCGTTGGCAACGTCAACGTCACCAGCAGCGGCGTCTTCTCCCTGACCTCCACCGGCGGCAACATCCTGGCCGGTGCCGGCAACACCGGCGCCACGCCCATCACCGCCGCGTCCGTCCAGCTGACGGCGCAGGGGACCACCGGCCTCAATGGCGCCGTGGGCAGCAGCGCCTCGCCCCTGCAGACCGACACCGGCATCCTGCGCGCCAGCGCCGGCTCGGGCGGCATTTATGTCGGCAATGGCAGCACCCTGGCGCTGCAGAGCGCCGTCGCCAGCGGCACGGTGAACGTCGCCACCGCCGGCACCCTGACCGTCGGCGCCGTCGCCGGCGGCACGGTGACGCTGGCCAGCACGGGCGGCGCCATCCTGGACGACGCCGACGCCACCACCAGCATCAGCGCCAACAGCCTGAACCTGAGTGCCTCCACCGGCGTCGGCACGCATGGCGGCGCGCTCATCAGCAACGCCGCGACCGTCCAGGCCACGACGAATACCGGCGGCGTCTTCCTGAACCTGACCAACGCCGTCGTCACCACCCTCGCCAACGTCAGCGCCGGGGCGGGCGCCGTCGAGGTCGCCACCGCCACCAACACGGTCGCCACCACGGTTTCATCCGGCGGCGGCTCGGGCGACGACATCACCATTACGGTGACGGGCGGCGCCCTGGCGGTGAACACCATCAACGCCGGCGCCTCCGGCAACGTCACGCTGACCACCACCTTGGGCGGCAACAATGGCGACGGTATCGTCGCCATGGGCAGCGGGTCGCTGATCACCGGCCGGAACCTGGTGCTGAGCACCTCGTCCTACAGCTATGTCCAGCTGTACACGGCGGTGCAGAAGGTGTCCGGCACGTCCGGCACCGGCATCACCATCGAGCAGAGGACCGGCGACCTGACGGTGGGCGACCTGGCCACCACCTACGTCCCCAGTTCCAGCGGCAACCCGCTGTCCCAGCCGACCTACGCCAAGATCAAGATCCTGGCGGACGACGGCAGCGTCACCGTCGCCGGCACCGTGAAGTCCCTGGGCAGCACCGCCTACACGGGATCGGTGGAAATCCAAGCCAGCGGCGCCATCCTGGCGGACAGTGGCGTCACCACCGCCATCACCTCCGACAGCGTGGAGCTGGAGGCCGGCCAGAACGTCGGCACCACCGCCTCGCATGTCAAGACCAACACGACGGAACTCTATGTCTCCGCCGTTGGCGACATCTATCTGGACAACGCGGTGGCCTTCACCGAACTGTCCATCGACGATCAGCACACCTCGGCCGGCGTGATCAACACGGTGGCCGTCACCGCCCCTTACCTGACCTTCGGCATCAGCGACGACGGGTCCAAGTTCACGCTGACCAACATCGTCGGCACCACCATCGACAGCCTGAGCTTCGCCAGCGATGAAACGCTGGTGCTGGGCCATGTCCAGGGCGCCGCGGACAGCAACATCAGCCTGCGGGCCTACGATGGCGACATCCTGGACGACGGCAACAGCCAGACCCGCGTCACCGGCTATTACGTCGCCCTGCAGGCCGACAGCGGCAAGCTGGGCACGTCTGCCAGCCCGCTGAACATCAATGCCCCCCGACTGGTGCTGACGACCGAGGGCGACCTCTACGCCAGCGACATCGCCGACCTGACGACCCTGTCGCTGACCACCAATCACCGCACCAACGGCAGCGTGAACACCTATCAGCTGACGGCGCCGTCGCTGGTGTTCAACATGACGGACAGCACCAGCGGCACGTCCATCAACACCCTGACCGACGTCACGGGCCTGTCCGCCACCTACGTCAACGACCGTACGACCACCCTGGGCGACATCAACGTCACGCGGTCGGGCTCGCTGAACCTGACGGCCCAGTACGGCAGCATCCTGGATGACGCCAACACCGCGACCCAGGCCCTGGCCGGCAGCATCACCCTGACCGCCACCTGGACGGCCGGCGGCCTGGGCACCGCCGCCAACCCGCTGCAGTTGGCGACCGGGGACCTGAAGGTGGCCGCCAATTCGGGCGGCACCTACGCCCAGATCTCCATGCCCGTCAACTCCACCACCAACGTGGTGAAGCTGAGCACGGGCAACTTCAACAGCGGCACCATGATGGTGGAAGCGCTGCAGGGCGACCTGGCGCTGGGCACCATCACCACGACGGGCCAGTCCGTCACCCTGAAGGCCGACGCCGGTTCCATCACCAATCCCAACACCAGCAGCAGCAGCACCCCCAGCTACAGCACGCTGACGGTGGGCAGCGGCGGCACCGTCAGCCTGACCGCGTCGGGTGCCATCGGCGGCAGCACCGCCCCCATCCTGATCAGCGCCTCGGGCGGCACACTGAACGCCACGGCCACCGCCGGCGATGTCTACGTCACCAACGCCGGCGCCCTGAAGCTGGGCGCCATCAGCGCCAGCGGCACGGTGGGTGTCACCGCCACCTCCGGCAGCCTGACCGACGACGGCGACGGCACCACCACCGTCGCCGGCACCACCGTCGCCCTGACCGCCGCGTCCGGCAGCGCCGGCACGTCGGCCAGCCCACTCAGCGTCGCCACCGCCAACCTTGCCGTCACCGCACAGGGCAGCATCCAGGTGGCCGACAGCGCCGCCCTGTCCAACCTGACCCTGGCCAGCACCAGCACCAGCGCCGGCAACAGCTTCTCCGTCGGCGCCGCCAACCTGACCGGCTTCGCGCTGAGCGACAGCGGCAGCCTGTACACCCTGACCCAGCTGACCAGCACCTCCGCGCTGAACTTCACCTTCACCGGCGGCCACGCCATCACCGTCCTGGGTCCGGTGAACGGCAACGCCGGCACCGCCAATTACGGCATCAGCACCGACGGCGGCGCGGTGGCCCTGGCCTCCACTGCCGGCAACGTCACCATCGGCAGCATCACGACCGGTGGCGGGGCGGCGACCATCACCAGCGGCGCCGGCGGCGCGCTGACCGTCACCAGCCTGGCCACGGGCGGCGGCGCGGCGGCGCTGACCGCGGGCGGCGTCCTGACCGTCACCGGCCTCACCACCACGGGTGGCGCCGCCACCCTGACGTCCGGCACCACGGCCGCCCTGTCGGGCGTGGACACGGGCAACGGCGCGCTGGGCATCACGGTGGGCAGCGGCGACTTCACCGTCGGCGCCCTGGCCGCCAGCAGCGTCTCGATCAACGCCAAGGCCGGCAACATCAAGGACGACGGCGACAGCACCACCAAGATCACGGCCGGCACCGTCTCGCTGACCTCCGGCACCGGTTCCATCGGCGTGGCCGGAACCAGCGACAGCGACACGTCCAAGTGGATCGCCCTGTCGGGCACCACCAACCTGACGCTCAGCGCCCCCACCAACATGTATGTGGTGGATGACCACGCGCTGACGGCGCTGGCGTTGAGCTTCACCGGCAACAACAGCGCCGGCATCTTCAAGCTGACCGCCCCCACCCAGACCTACATCATCTCCAGCGCCAGCGGCACGCTGAGCGTCAACCGCGCGGGCGCCACCTCCGGCGGCACCGGTGATTTGAGCACCTTCAGCCTCTACGCCCGCGAAAGCGTGAACGTCGGCACCGTTTCGGCGACGGACAGCATCTCGGTCACCACCGACAACACCACGGCCAACATCGGCTTCCTCAGCGGCTTCGGCGGCTTGATTTCCGCCAATGGCACCGTCAACCTGACGACCAAGAACGCCAACGCCAGCAACGGCAACATCGGTACCAGCACCAACTCGGTGTCGATCGAATCCACCACGCTGAACATCGATTCCGTGGGCGCGATCTATGTCGACGACGCCGGTCTCGCCAACCTGTCCATCATCAGCCGGCACGCGTCGTCGTCGGATAACGACAACAATATCAAGGTCACCGGCTTCTTCCTGCAGAGCTCGGGCCTGATCGTCGGCGACGGCGCCACCCAGTCGCTGGCCAACGGCAGCGTCTTCGCCGCCAAGAACGGCTCGCCGGCGCTGAACTTCAGCTACACGACCGACCGGGCGATCGCGGTGATGAACAACATCACCGGCAACACCGTCTCGCTGACCTCCACCGGCGGGTCCATCACCGGCTCATCCGGCAAGACCATCACCGCCGGCTCGGTCAGCCTGTCGGCCCTGGCCAAGGACGCGTCCGTCGGCACGTCCAGCCAGGCCGTCGGCGTCAGCACCGCCAACCTGTCCATCGCCTCGGCCGGCAGCATGTATGTCGCCGACAGCGCCGCGCTGTCGTCCCTGACGCTGAATTCCACGCTGACGCAGAGCGGCACCCCGTCCGCCGGCTTCGGCATCACCGCCAGCAACATCACCGACAGCATCACCTACAGCAACAGCGGGCCCTACGGCCTGCAGATCGGCACCTTCACGGCCAACACCGGCAACGTCGCGCTGAGCGTCACGTCCAACCAGCTGATCACCGTCGGGACCATCAACACCGGCACGGGCACCGGCGCCGCCGTCACGCTGACCACCACCGGTGCCATCCAGGCCGCCACCAGTTCCTCGCGCATCACCACGGGCGCGCTGACGCTGAACACCACGGGCGTCAGCATCTACAACGACGGCATCGATCCCTTCCTGACCACGGCCAGCAGCCTGGCCGGCACCATCCAGACCATCGACCCCACCAGCCAGACCGTCACCGGTGGCAGCATCAATCTGTCGAACACGGGCGACCTGGCGCTGGGCGCCCTGACCGTGGGCGACACGGCCAAGATCACCACCAGCGGCGCCATCACCAGCGGCGGCGGCACCGTGTCCGCCCCCATCGTGACCATCAAGGCCACCGGCGGATCCATCGGCACCAGCGGCGCCCACCTGAGCATCGACAGCCGGACCCTGTCTCTGGATTCCGGCAATGACATTTATGTCGATGGCCGGTCGGACCTGTACGCCCTGAACGTGACCGACCGTCACGCCACGGCGCGGGCCAACACCCTGGCCATCACCGCCCCGCACCTGGTGTTCACCGTCACCGACACCGGCAGCCAGTTCAATATCGTCAACGTCGCCGACACCAGCGGCATCGACTTCACCTTCACCGGCGACAAGAACATCCAGATCGGCACCGTGAACGGCCAGGTGGGCCGCACGGTGGGCGTCACCTCCACCAGCGGCAGCCTGACGGACAACGGCGCCGTGATGCTGACGGGTGATGAGATCGATCTGGCCGCCACCGGGTCCATCGGCACGGCCGGCGCGCATATCAAGACCACCGCCCTGACGTTGAACGTCCGCACCGGCGCCAACCTCTACATCGACAACGCCACGGATCTGTCCGCCCTGTCGGTGGAAACCACCCAGGCTGCCGCCACCGGCGGCGTCTTCTCCATCACCTCGGGCGGCGCCTTCGGCTCGGCCACGCCGACCCTGACCTTCTCGGGCGGCGACGACGGCACCTACACCCACTTCGACCTGGTGACCGACAGCACCGGCATCAACTTCAGCGGCACGGCCGAACACAGCCTGAAGATCGGCACCATCGACACGCGCGCCGCGGGTATGCTGGCCGGCGGCCTGGTAACGCTGTTCAGCGACCAGAGCATCCTGGCCATCGACGGCACCAACCGGATCACCGCGGCGGAGACGTCGCTGACCACCTGGAACGGCGGCGGATCCGTCGGCAGCGGCGCCACGGCGCTGAACCTGTCCACCCCGCTGCTGGACATGGACACCAGCGGCAGCGTCTATCTGAATTCCGATACCCACATCGACACGCTGGACCTCTACACCCGCCACCCCACGTCCAACGCCAGCGCCTACAGCATCACCTCCCCCGGCCTGACCTTCGGGATGAGCGACGGCGGCACCGGCGCCAGCCTGACCAACATCGTCGACACCACCGGCCTGGCGCTGACCGTCACCAGCGACGCCACCCTGACCGTGGGCACCGTCAACCTGGGTACGGCCGGCACCCTGGCGCTGCACACCACCAGCGGCGACATCAAGGGTGACGGCAACGGCACCACCGGCGTGACTGCCGCGACCCTGTCGCTGGTGTCGGACAGCGGCGCCATCGGCACCTCCGGCGCGGGCAACGAGATCGACGCCCAGGTCAATACCCTGACGGCGAACGCCCAGAGCGGCGCCGTCAACCTCGGCTTCTCCGCCTCCGCCGCGTTGAAGGGTCTGACCGCCGGCGGCGACGTCGTGCTGAACAACAGCGTGGGCGACATCGCGCTGGGCACCATTGAGCTGAACGGCCACAACCTGACCGTCGACAACGAGGGTGGCTCCATCCTCAGCGGCACGCTGAACGATACCGCCACGGTGACGCTGATCGCCCAGGGGTCCATCGGCAACGTCAGCGCCATTACCACCTCGTCCAACGGCGCCGCCACCACCCTGAACCTGACCGCCCACGCCACCAACGGCGCTGCGGGCAGCGTCAATGTCAGCGAAAGCAACGGCAACCTGGTCGCCAGCAGCATCCTGGCCCCGGGGGGCGTGACACTGACCGCCACCGATGGCGGCATCACCGTCGGCACCATCAACGCTGGCACCGCCGCGGTCAGCCTGACGGCCGGTGACGGCGACATCCTGGCCATCAACGGCAGTAACCTGACCACCGCCGGCAGCGTCACGCTGGTGACGGACAGCGGCAGCGGTCATTCCATCGGCGGTGGAACCGGCGGCGTTCTGATTGTGTCCACGCCGGTCCTGTCGCTGACCAATACCAAAGACATTTACCTCAACGACAACACCACGCTTAGCAAGCTGACGCTGGACCGCACCGGCGACTACACCGGTGGCGGCACCATCCAGCTGAGCGTCCCCGGCTTCACGGCCGCCTGGGTCGACAGCACCACAACCCTGAACCTTACCTACCTGGCGCAGTCCGGTCTGGACCTGACGTTGCGGACCAACCACAACGTCGCCGTCGGCACGATCAACCTCGGCAGCACCGGCAAGCTGGACCTGGAGGTCGACCCGGCATCGGGCAACGGCGCCATCACGGCGACCAGCGGCAGTTCCTCCATCACCGCCGGCAGCCTGACGCTGGAGGTCTCGTCGGAGAGCAGCATCGACGGCAGCAGCATCGGCAGCTCCGGCACCCTGCTGAAGGTCTCGGCCACCGACTTCACCGCCAGCGCGGGCCAGGGTGGCATCTACATTGCGCCCACGTCCAACATCAACCTGTCGAACGTTACCTCGGGCGGCGCGCTGACCGTCTCCACCACCTCGGCGGTCGACATCACGCTGGGCAGCGTTTCCTACGGCAACGGCCAGGCCCTGACCGTCACCACCGCCGGCGCCATTCTGGGCGGCGGCGGTGTGCTGCAAGGCGGCAGCCCCAACACCGTCGGCGGCTACGGCGCCATCAACCTGACGGCCGGCACCGGCATCGGCGGCGTGAACGCGCCCTTGCAAATCTCCGCCACCAACAACGCGGTCAATGCCACCGTCACCGGTACCGGCGATATCGTCATCAACAGCCAGGGCCAGATGCTGGGTGGTCTCACCACCGCCACCCATGATGGCCAGATCGTCATCACCTCCGCCGGTTCCCTGCTGCTGAACGGCGCCACCTCGTCCACCGACAACTCCGGCGACGGCATCTCCGTCACCGTCAGCAGCGGCAACCTGACGCTGGGCGGTGCCATCACGGCCGGGGCCACCCAGGGCAACATCACCCTGACCGCCAACAGCGGCAGCATCCTGGCGAGCAACGCGCCCACCGTCAGCAACGAGGTCAGCGCCTTCTCCGTCACCGCTGACGCCACCACGGGCCTGGGCGGCTCGGGCAAGGGCCTGAACCTGGTGGGCCAGCGGGTGAACGCCCTGACGCAGGGTGGCACCATCTACCTGTCGCCGCAGGCCACCACCACCCTGGCCTACGTCTCTTCCGGTGGCGGCGCCGTCAACATCGTCGGCAACGGCGGCCTTTACCTGGGTAACGTTCTCTCGAGCGGCGGCAACATCACCGTCTCGGGCAATACCGGCACCACCGTCTACGCCGGCAACGTCAACGCCGGCAGCGGCAATGTCACCATCGTCGCCAGCTCCAGCGGCGGCGCCATCCTGGACGACGGTCTGGACCTGACCCGCATCGTCGGAAACACCGTCTCGCTGAGCGGCGCCACCGGCGTCGGCACGTCCACCCGCGCCGTCCAGACCACCGCCAACAGCCTGACCCTGGTCGACAACGCCGGCGGCGCCGGCATCTATGTCGATGACAGCAACACCAGCGGCGTCATCATCACCAGTTCCACCGCCGCCGGCGGCAACACCGTGATCACCACGGCGGGCCCGACCACGGTGGTCAGCGCCACCGCCACCTCCGCCACCGGCGGCGGCAACGACATCACCATCACGGCCGCCACCGGCAACCTGACCATCGGCGCCATCAGCACCAACACCGCCAGCCTGAACGGCGGCACGCTCACCCTGACGGCCACCAACGGCTCCATCCTGGCCCGCCCCGGCAGCGGCACCAACCTGACCGGCTACAACGCCAGCCTGTCGTCCAAGAGCGGCATCGGCACGCTGACCGATTTCGCCAGCGGCGCCGGCGCCCCCATCGTCACCGCCGTGACCAACCTGACGTCGCTGTCGGCCACCGACGCCGGTTCCATCATCAACGTCAAGCAGACGGGCAACCTGACCCTGGGCACCGGCACCAATGTGACCCTGGGCACCAACGGCTCCGTCTACCTGCAGGCCACCGGCAACATCAACGCCAGCAGCGGCCTGCCCAATGTGGGCACGGGCAACCTGGCCCTGCTGGCCGGGGGCACGCTGACCCTGCCCTCGGCCGGCGTCAGCACCCAGGGCGACCTGTACCTGAAGGGTGTCACCGACGTCATCGCCACCGGCGCCACCCCGCGCGCCCTGACCATCACCGCCGACAGCCTGAAATTCATCAGCGGCGCCGCCGGCGGCAGTGTCAGCCTGACCACCACGGTGGGCGCGCTGGACGCCGAGCTGACCGGCACCACCACCGCCGCCAACCTGACGGTCGGCAACACCGGCGCCCTGTCGGGCCTGACGCTCAGCACCGCCAAGGGCAACATCACCTTCACCAACGACGTCGGCTTCACCACGACCTCGGTCACCGCCAGCGGCACCACGCCGACCGTCAGCCTGACGGCCAGCACCGGCGACCTGACCGTGGGCAGCAGCGGCATCAGCGCCGGCGCCACCGGCACCGTCAACCTGATCGCGACCACCGGCGCCCTGGCGGGCGAAGGCGGCAACGCCGTCACCGCGGGCACGCTGAACCTGACCAGCCTGAAGGCCATCGGCAGTGCTTCGCAGTCGCTTAGCGCCACCGCCGCCACCCTGTCGGCCACTGTGACCGGCACGGTCCTGGCCAACGGCGCCGGCGACTACGGCATCTACCTGTCCGCCCCCGGCACCCTGTCGCTGGCGGGCCTGACCACGGCCGATGGCGTCGTCTCCATCACCGGCGGGGGGGCGGGCACCACGCTGACCTCCACCGGCGGCATCACCGCCGGCAACGGTCACGCCATCACGCTGAGCAACGGCGGCGGCGCGATCAGCGTCAGCGGCACCATGACTGGCGCCAGCCTGGACGCCACGGCCACGACCATCAGCGTCGGCGCCATGACCACCAGCGGCACCCAGAACTATACCGGCAACACCACCATCACCGGCGACCTGACGGCCAGCGCTGTCACCGTCACCGGCAACCTGACCCTGGGCGGCACCGGCGCCCGCACCATCGACACCCACGCCAGCAACGGCGACATCGACATCACCGGCACGGTGACCGGTGCTAGCCATGACCTGACCCTGACGGCCGGCACGGGCGCCATCACCCTGGGCGGGGCCGCCAGCGGCATGGGGGCCCTGTCTGCCACCGGCGCCACCATCGCCACCAACGGCGTCGCCGGCACGGGCAACCAGAGCTACACCGGCGCCACCACCCTGGGCGGCACCTACAGCACCGGCAGCGGCACCTTCACCGTAACGGGCGCCGCCACGCTGGGCGGCGACACGTCCGTCACCACCACCAATGTCGCGGTGGGCTTCACCTCCACCGTCGATGGCGGTCACAACCTGACCATCGGCAGCGGCACCGGGGCCGTCACCCTGACCGGCGCCGTCGGCGGCACCACGCGTGTGGGCGCCCTGACCGTCAACTCCACGGGCACCACCACTTTCACCAGCGCCGTGAAGGCCGGCAGCGTGACCACCAACGCCGGCGGCACCGTCGTCCTGACGGCCGGCACCGTGGACGCCACCGGCATCATCAGCCTGGGCGACGCGTTGGTGCTGGTCACCGACACCACGCTGACGGGCAGCACCGTCACGCTGGGCGGTACCGTCAACGGCGCCCATGGCCTGACCGTGACCGGCAACGCCGTGATCAACGGCGGCATCGGCAGCACCACCAATCTCACCAGCGTGTCTGTCAGCGGCACCACCACCCTGAGCGCCAACGTCATCACCACCGGCACCCAGACCTATACCGGCGCCACCACCCTGGGCGCCAACACCACCCTGACCGGCGCCACCATCGGCTTCGGCGGCACCCTGGACGGGGCCAAGACCCTGGCCGTCACCGGTAACGCAGTCTTCAGCGGCGCCGTGGGCGGCGCCACGGGCCTGGCCAGCCTGTCCGTCAGCGGCACCAGCAGTCTGTCGGGCGACGTCACCACCACCGGTGCCCAGGCCTACACCGGCGCCGTCACCTTGGTGAACGACACCACCCTGACCGGCACCACCGTCACCCTGACCAACGGCGCCAACGGCACCACCACCGACACCCAGTCGCTGTCCGTCGTCGGCAATCTGGGCACCAGCGGGGCCTTCGGTTCCACCACCCACCTGAAGAACCTGTCGATCAGCGGCACCGCCAGCCTGACCGGCACCACCACCACCGGCGGCACCCAGACCTACGGCGGGGCCGTCACCTTGGCCGGCGACACCACGCTGGCCGGCACCACCATCACGCTGAACAGCACGGTCAACGGCGCCCACAGCCTGACCATCACCGGCGACGCCGTCATCGCAGGCACCATCGGCGGCACCACGGCCCTGACCAGCCTGTCGGTCAGCGGGGCCAGCACCCTCAGCGCCGCCACCATCACCACGACCGGCACGCAGACCTACACCGGGGCCGTCACCTTGGCGCGCAGCACCGGCGCCACCGTCCTGAACACCACCAACAGCAACGTCCTGTTCAGCGGCACGGTGGACGGCAATGGCGACGTGGTGTCGGGCAGCGATGGCCTGACCATCAACGCCGGCACCGGCAACGTCACCTTCAGCAGCACCATCGGTGCCACCACCCGCGCCGGTTCCCTGCAGTTCTACAGCGCCGGCGCCACCAGCTTCGGCGGCGCCATCAAGGCGGGCTCCGTCTACACCGACGGCGTCGGCACCCTGGCGCTGAACACCGGCAGTGTCGACACCACAGGGTCCCAGGCCTATGGCGAGGCGCTGACCCTGACCGCCGACACCACGCTGAAGGGCAGCAATATCACCCTGAGCGGCACGGTCGATGGCGCGCACAGCCTGACCATCACCGGCAATGCCACCGTGAGCGGCATCATCGGCGGCACCACCGCCCTGAGCAGCCTGTCGGTCAGCGGTACCGGCACACTGTCGAAGAACATCACCACCACCGGTACCCAGACCTACACCGGGGCCGTCACCCTGGGCGCCAACGACATCCTGACCGGCAGCACCGTCGCCTTCGGCGGCACGGTCAACGGCGGCCGCACCCTGGCCATAACCGGCAACGCCACCTTCGCCGATACCGTCGGCGCCACCAACGCCCTGACCAGCCTGTCCGTCAGCGGCACGTCCGGCCTGAACGGCGGCAGCATCCGGACCACGGGCGGCCAGACCTACACCGGGGCGGCCACCCTGGGCGCCGACACCACCCTGACCAGCGCCGGCAACGGCACCGTCGCCTTCGGCGGTACGGTGGATGGCGCCCACGGCCTGACCATCGCCAACGGCAGCACGGGCAACACCACCTTCGGCGGCGCCGTGGGCGGCACTGCTGCCCTGTCCAGCCTGTCCGTCAGTGGCACCAGCAGCCTGCCCGGCGCCATCACCACCACCGGCAACCAGACCTACACCGGCCTGGCCACCCTGTCGGCGGCCATCACCACCCTGGCCGGCGGCACCGTTACCCTGACCGGCGGCGCCGACGGCACCACCGCGGACCAGCAGTCGCTGACCATCACCGGCAACCTGGTGACCGGCGCTCTGGGCGCCAACCACCGCCTGAACAACGTTTCCGTCAGCGGCGCCGAGACCCTGTCAGGCAACGTCACCACCGCCGGCACTCAGACCTACACCGGCGACGTCAGCCTGGGCGCCAACGCCACCCTGACCGGCACCACCGTCACCTTCAGCGGCACCCTGAATGGCGCCCACGCCCTGGCCGTCGTCGGCAATGCCGACTTCAGCGGCGTCATCGGCGGCACCGCCACCCTGACCAGCCTGTCCGTCAGCGGCGCCAGCAGCCTGTCGGGCGACGTCACCACCACCGGCACCCAGACCTACACCGGCGCGGTCACCATCGCCGGTGACACCATCCTGACCGGCACCACCGTCACCCTGACCAACGGCGCCAACGGCACCACCGCCGATCAGCAGTCCCTGTCCATCGTCGGCAATCTGGGCACCAGTGGGGCCTTTGGCGCAGTCACCCGTCTGAAGAACCTGTCGGTCAGCGGCACCGCCAGCCTGACCGGCACCACCACCACGGCCGGCACCCAGACCTATGGTGGCGCGGTCACTCTGGCGGGCGACACCACCCTGACGGGCAGCACCGTAACCTTTAGCGGCACGGTCAATGGCGGGCATGTCTTGTCCATCATCGGCAATGCAGGCTTCGGCGGCGTTATCGGCGCCACCAACGCCCTGACCAGCCTATCGGTCAGTGGCGCCAGCAGCCTGTCGGGCAACGTCACCACCACCGGCACACAGACCTACACCGGGGCGGCCACCCTGACCGGCGCCGCCATCCTTACCACCAGCAATGGCGCGGTCGGCTTCGGCGGCACCCTTGACGGCAACAAGGCCCTGACCATCCAGGCGGGTTCCGGCAACGTCACCTTCGGTGGCGCCGTCGGCGGCACCACCACCCTCGGCACGCTGACCGTGAATTCCAGCGGAGCCACCGCATTCAACGGCGCGGTCAAGGCCGTCAACGTCGCCACCGACAGCGCCGGCACCCTGTCGCTGGGCACCGGTTCGCTGGAAGCCCAGGGCACCTTGACGCTGGGTGAGGCCTTCAACCTGACCAGCGACACGGTGCTGAAGGCCACTACCGTCACGCTGAGCGGGGCCGTCAACGGCGCCCACAGCCTGACCATCACCGGCAACGGCGTCCTGAACGGCGCCATCGGCGGCACCACTGCCCTGACCAGCCTGTCGGTAAGCGGCACCGGCAGCCTGGGTGGCGGCGCCATCCACACCACCGGCACCCAAACCTACACCGGTGCCGTCACCTTGACGGCCGATGACGTGCTGACCGGGGGCACCATCGCCTTGGGCAGCACGGTCAACGGCGCGCACGCCTTGACCATCACCGGCAACGCCACCTTCGCCGGTGCCGTGGGCGCGACCAACGCGCTGACCAGCCTGTCGGTAAGCGGCACCAGCGGCCTGAACGGCGGCGGCGTCCGGACGACGGGCGGCCAGACCTACACCAGCGCCGCCACCTTGGGTGCCGATACCGCCCTGACCACCACCAACGGCGCGGTCACCTTCGCCGGCACGCTGGATGGGGCCCAGGCCCTGACCATCACCGCCGGTAGCGGCACCGTCACCTTCACCAGGGCCGTAGGCGGCACCACCCGCCTGGGCGCCCTGACGGTCAACAACAGCGGCACCCTGGCGATCAACGCCGCCGTCAAGGCCGCCAGCCTGACCACCGACCTGGGCGGCGGCGTCACCCTGGCCGGTGGCAGCGTCGATACCACGGGCGCCCAGGCCTATGGCGAGGCCGTGACCCTGGCCGCCGACACCACCCTGAAGGCTACCAGCGTCACCCTGAACGGCACGGTCGACGGCGCACACAGCCTGACCGTCACCGGCGACGCCGCCTTCAACGAGACCGTTGGCGCCACCACCGCGCTGACCAGCGTATCGGTCAGCGGCGATACCATCGTGAACGGTGGCGTCATCAAGACCACCGGCACCCAGGGCTACACCGGCACCGTCCTGCTGGGCGGCAACGCCACCCTGACCGGCAGCACCGTCACCTTCACCGGCACCCTGGACGGGCTGGCCAGCCTGGCCGTCACCGGCAACGCCGTCTTCGGCGGCGCCGTCGGCGGCACCACCGCCCTGACCGGCCTGTCGGTCACCGGCACCAGCGCGCTGAACGGCGGCGCCATCACCACCACGGGGGCGCAGAGTTACACCGGGGCCGCCACCCTGGGCGCCGACACCACCCTGGCCACCACCAACGGCGCCGTCACCTTCGGCGGCACGCTGGATGGCGCCCACGCCCTGACGCTGACCACCGGCACCGGCAACGTCACGCTGACTGGCGTGGTCGGCGGCACCACCCGCCTGGGCGACCTGACGGTCACCAGCGGCGGCGCCACCACCTTCACCAGCGCCGTCAAGGCCGCCAGCGTCACCACCAACGCCGCCGGCACCCTGGCCATCAACGGCGGCAGCGTCGACACCACCGGCGCCCAGACCTACGGCGAGGCCCTGCCGCTCAGCACCGACACCGTGCTGAAGGGCACCACCGTCACCCTCAACGGCACGGTGAACAACAACCAGGCCCTGACCATCACCGGCAACGCCGTGCTGAACGGCGCCGTTGGCGGCATCAGTTTCCTGACCAGCCTGTCCGTCAGCGGCACGACCGCCATCAACGGCGGCAGCGTCGGCACCTGGGGCGCGCAGACCTACTCCGGCGCCACCACCCTGGGCGCCAACACCACCCTGACGGCCAGCAGTGCCGGCTTCGGCGGCACCCTGGACGGCGCCAAGACCCTGGTCATCACCGGTGACGCCAGCTTCGGCGGTTCGGTGGGCGGCACCACCGCCTTGGCCAGCCTGTCGGTCGGCGGCGCCAGCGCGCTGAACGGCGGCGCCGTCACCACCACCGGCACCCAGACCTACAGCGGCGACATCACCCTGGGCGCCGACACCACCCTGGCCACCACCAACAACGCCGTCATCGTCACGGGCCTGGTGGATGGCGCCCACGCCCTGACCATCAGCACCGGTAGCGGCAACGTCATTCTGGGCAACGCCGTGGGCGGCACCACCCGCCTGGGCGCCCTGACCATCACCGGCAGCGGCACCGCCACCCTCGGCGCGATGGTCAAGGCCACCAGCCTGACCACCGACGCCGGCGGCGCCACCGACCTGTTCGGCAACGTCGACACCATGGGCGCTCAGACCTACAACGACGCCGTCGTCGTGGGCGTGGACACCACCCTGAAGGCCACGACCGTCACGCTGAACGGCACGGTCGACGGCACGCATGCCCTGACCGTCACCGGCAACGCCGTGCTGAACGGCGCGGTGGGCGCGACCCATGCCCTGGGCAGCCTGTCGGTCAGCGGCACCACCGCCCTGAACGGCGGCGGCATCAAGACCACGGGTGGCCAGACCTACAGCGGGGCCGCCACCCTGGGCGCCGACACCACCCTGACCACCACCAACGCCGCCGTCACCTTCGCCGGCACGCTGGATGGAGCCCAGGCCCTGACCATCACCGCCGGCAGCGGCACCGTCACCTTCACCGGTACCGTGGGCGGCACCGCCCGCCTGGGCGCCCTGACGGTCAACAACAGCGGCACCTTGGCGATCAACGCCGCCGTCAAGGCCGCCAGCCTGACCACCGACCTGGGCGGCGGCGTGACCCTGGCCGGCGGCAGTGTCGACACCACGGGCGCCCAAGCCTATGGCGAGGCCGTGACCCTGGCCGCCGACACCACCCTGAAGGCCACCAGCGTCATCCTGAACGGCACGGTCGACGGCACGCATGCCCTGACCGTCACCGGGGACGCCGCCTTCAACGAGACCGCCGGCGCCGTCACCGCGCTCACCTCCGTCTCGGTCAGCGGCGACACCATCGTGAACGGCGGCGGCATCAAGACCACCGGCACCCAGGGCTATACCGGTGCCGTCCTGCTGGGTGGCAACGCCGCCCTGACCGGCAGCACCGTCACCTTCACCGGCACCCTGGACGGGCTGGCCAGCCTGGCCGTCACCGGCAACGCCGTCTTCGGCGGTGCCGTCGGCGGCACCACCACCCTGACCGGCCTGACCGTCAGCGGCACCAGCGCGCTGAACGGCGGCGCCATCACCACCACGGGGGCGCAGAGTTACACCGGGGCCACCACCCTGGGCGCCGACACCACCCTGGCCACTACCAACGGCGCCGTCACCTTCGCCGGCACGCTGGACGGCGCCCACGCCCTGACGCTGACCACGGGCACCGGCAACGTCACGCTGACCGGCGTGGTGGGCGGCACCACCCGCCTGGGCGACCTGACGGTCACCAGCGGCGGCGCCACCACCTTCGGCGCCGCCGTCAAGGCCACCAGCGTCACCACCAACGCCGCCGGCACCCTGGCCATCAACGGCGGCAGCGTCGACACCACCGGCGCTCAGACCTACGGCGAGGCCCTGCCGCTCAGCACCGACACCGTGCTGAAGGGCACCACCGTCACCCTCAACGGCACGGTTGACGGCGCGCATGCCCTGACCATCACCGGCGACGCGGTGCTGAACGCGGGTGTCGGCCTCACCACCAAGCTGACCACCCTGACGGTCAGCGGCGACACCCTGCTGAACGGCCACAACGTCCGCACCGCCGGCGTGCAAAACTACCAGGGCGCCGTCGTCCTGGGCGGGGCCGCCACGCTGGCCGGCGACACCGTGACCTTCGGCGGCACGCTGGACGGCGCCTACATCCTGGCCGTCAATGCCAACGGCGTGTTCAACGGCGTCGTGGGCGGCACCACCGCCCTGTCCCGCCTGTCGGTCAACATCGGCACCGCCACCCTGAACAGCGGCGCCGTCACCACCAGCGGTGCGCAGAGCTACAACGTCGCCGCCGTCCTGGGGGCCGACACCACGTTGGTCACGACCGATGGCGGCTCCATCGGCTTCGGCACGCTGGATGGGGCCCATGCCCTGACCATCAACGCCGGCAGCGGCAACGTCTTCCTCACCAAGGCCGTGGGCGGCACCACACGCCTGGGCGCCCTGACCGTCACCGGCAGCGGCACCACCACCGTCACCAGCACGGTCGCCGCCGCCAGCGTCACCACCGGAACCGCCCTGGTGCTCAACGGCGGCAGCGTCGACACCACGGGCGCCCAGACCTACGGCGGCACCGTCACCCTGGGCGCCGATACCGTCCTGACCGGCAGCACCGTCACCCTGTCCGGCGCGCTGGACGCCCAGACGGCCGGCGGCCAGTCCCTGGCCATCGTCGGCAACGCCGTGATGGACCAGGCGGTGGGCGGCACCACGGCGCTGAGCAACGTCCGTGTCAGCGGCACCACCCTGTTCGGCGACCCGTCGGTCACCACCACCGGCGACCAGACCTATGCCGGCGCCGTCACTTTGGGCGCCGGCACCACCCTGACCAGCACGGCCGGCACCATCACCCTGGCAGCCGGCGCCAATGGCGTCGCTGCCGGTGGCCAGTCGCTGATCCTGGTGGGCAACACCGTGCTGACCGGCGCCTTCGGCGGTACCACAGCCCTGAATGCCCTGTCGGTCACCGGCACCGCGGCCCTGAACGGCAGCGTGACCACGGCCGGCGCGCAGACCTACGACGGCGCCGTCACCCTGGCGGGTGACACCCGCCTGGGCAGCGGCGGGGCGGTCGCCTTCACCGGCACCGTGGACGGCACCCAGGCGCTGACCATCACCGCCGGCACCGCCGATGTCACCTTCACCGGTGCGGTGGGCGGCACCACCCGCCTGGGCAACCTGAACGTCACCACGGGCGGGGCCACCACCTTCACCGGCGCGGTTACGGCGGCCAGCGTCACCACCGACGCCGCCGGCACGCTGGCGATCAACGGCGGCAGCATCGACACCACCGGCATCCAGAGCTATGGCGAGCGGGCGGTCATGGGCGGCACCACCGTCCTGAGCGGCAGCCTGGTCATCCTGGCCGCCGGCGCCGGCGCGACGGCCAGCCTGGAGGGGACGCCCGCGCTGACCATCCAGGGTGACGCCAGCCTGACGGGCGACATCGGCGCCAACGCCGCCTTCGCCAGCCTGACCGTGACCGGCGCCACCACCCTGAACGGTGGCGCCATCCGCGCCGGCCAGCAGACCTACACCGGCCTGGTAAGCGTGGCCGGCGGCAGCGTGCTGTCGGCCGATACCGGCATCACCCTGGGCACTGGCGCCAACGGCGTCGGCGACCTGACCGTCAGCACCACGGGCGGCGATATCGCCCTGGGGACCCTGGCCCTGACCGGCACCACCACAGTCACCAGCAACGGCGGTCGGGTACAGGCGGGCACCGTCGCCACCACGGCCTTGTCCATCACCACCAGCGGCGGCGACATCGCGTTTACCGGCCCCGCCACCCTCGCGGGTGACAGCACCCTCAGCACCGGTCACGGCGCCGTGACCTTCGCCGCGCTGAACAACGGCGGCGCGCTGGTGGTCAACGCCGCCGGCGGCGACGTCACCTTCGCCGGCGCCATCGGCGGCGTGGGCGGCACGCTGGGCACCCTGGCGGTCAACACCAGCGGCGCCACCACCTTCGACGGTACCGTACGGGCCACGTCGGTGACCACTGACGCCCCGGGCTCGCTGTTCCTCAACGGCGGCAGTGTCACCACCACCGGTTCGCAGACCTTTGGCGAGCGCGCGGTGCTGGGGGCGGACACGGTGCTGACCGGCACCACCATCACCCTGTCGCAAGGGGCCGATGCCAAGACCGCCGGCGGCCAGGGCCTGACCGTGGCCGGCACGCTGGTCGCCGACGGTGCGCTGGGCGGCACCACCGCGCTGCGCCAGGTGTCGGTGACCGGCCCGGCCACGCTGACCAACGCGTCCGTCACCACCACCGGCGACCAGGCCTACAGCGGCGCCCTGACCCTGGGCAGCGACACGGTCCTGACCGGTGGCACCCTGACCCTGACGGGCGGCGTCGACGGCGCCCAGGCGTTGACCCTGGCGGGCAACGCCATCCTCAGCGGCGCCATCGGCGCCAACCAGGCGCTGAAGAGCCTGTCGGTCAACGGCAGCAGCGGCCTGAACGGCGGCAACATCGTCACCACCGGCGCGCAGACCTACGCCGGCGCTGTGTCGGTGGCCGCCGATCAGAGCCTGACCAGCACCGGCGCCTCGCTGGTGTTCGGCGGCACGGTGGACAGCGCCAGCCGGGCCGCCCTGAACCTGGTGGCGGGCGACGCCATCCAGGCGTCGGGTGCCGTCGGCGGCACCGGTCCGCTGGGTGCGCTGACCCTGTCGGCCAAGGGCAAGGCCACCTTCGCCCAGGCGGTGAGGGTGAGCAGCCTGATCGAAACGGCGGCGGGCGACGTCACCACCTTCCACGGCACCCTGGTGGCGGACGGCAACGGCGGCCTGCAACTGGCGGGCAACGGCTTCGTCTTCGACCAGGCGGTCTCGGCCACCGGCAGCGCCATCGCGCTGAACGACACCAAGGCCGACGGGGCGATCCGCTTCGCCAGTGCCGCCAACGTGTCGGCGGCGGCGGGCTTCGCCCAGACGGGCGGCGCCAGCTTCCTGCTGCCGGCCACCATCACCGTCACCAGCGGCCCCATCACCTTCGCCACGGTGGCGACGCTGCCGGCCGGCACCGCCAGCATCACCACCAACGGCGACATCACCATGGTGGGCCTGCAGGGCCCGACCACGGCCCTGACCATGGCGTCGGGCACGGGGGCGCAACGCATCGGCATCGCCAACGGCCTGCCCACGCAGACCATCGTCGTCGCCAGCCTGAAGGTGCCCACGGCCGCCTCCGCCAAGATGTACGGCACAGTGGCGTCCAAGCAGCAGTCGCTGGCGGCCGGCGCCATCGACAGCCCGCTGAAGGGGGCGCCGTGGTTCATCAACGACACGCCCTGGGGCCCGACCGACACGGTCAGCACCGTGGCGGCGACGGTGGTGGCCAAGGTGCCGGTGCCCAGCACGCCGGGTGTCACCGCGCTGTTCACCGGCACGGTGTCCAACACCGGCATCACGCCGGACGCCCTGTCCGCCTACGTCTCGCCGCAGGTGCTGTCGGCCGGCGGCAACAGCGTGGTGGGCGTCAGCGCCCAACCGTCGGTGCTGACCACCTCCGGCACCACTCCGACCCCGGCCGGTGTCAGCGCCCCCTCCACACCGCTGACGACGACCGGTACCACCGAGGAAAACACCCCCCGCTGAGGTCCGGGTGGCGTGGGCGATCCCGCGCCACCCCCTCGGCGGCATGAGCAACCTGATTTGGACTTGGAACAGAGATGAGCACGCAGACCCTTCCCGCTTTCTACCAGCGCCCCCGCCCCCTGGCCGCGGAGCGTGACGGCGACCTGTCGCTGGCGCCCGCCGCCGGCTACCAGTTCGCCGCCGGTTCCAACTCCGTGCCCGTGATCGCGGCGGAGTTCACGCTGGCCTGCAAGCACTACCCCATCCTGTTCCTGGACGGCGCCCCGCCCCAGGCCGTCGCCCTGCTGGGCATGCGCAACGGCGAGAACCTGTTCGTGGACGCCGACGGCGCCTGGGAAGCCGGCGCCTACATCCCCGCCTATGTCCGCCGCTATCCCTTCATCTTCCTGGAAAACCGCGAGAAGGCGGAGTTCACCCTGTGCATCGACGAGGCGGCCTCCAGCCTCAGCCACGGCGGCCCCAACAAGCTGTTCGAGGGCGGCCAGCCCACCGAGGTCACCCGCAACGCCCTGGCCTTCTGCAGCGACTACCAGGGCCATTACAACGCCACCACCGAGTTCGTGGAGGCCCTGATCAAGGCCGACCTGCTGGTGGAGAACCGCGCCGACGTCACCCTGAAGGACGGCCAGAAGCTGAGCCTGGCCGGCTTCAAGGTCATCGATGAAGCCAAATTCAACCAGCTGCCGGCCGAGGACTTCCAGCGCTGGCGCGAGCGCGGCTGGCTGGCCCTGGCCTATGCCCATTTCATCTCGGTCAGCAACTGGGCCGGCCTGGTGGACCGCACCTCGCAGCGCCCGGCGACCAACTGAGTCATGGCCTTGGAAAAAGGCGGCCTGGGGTGACCCGTGGCCGCCTTTTTCATGTCCGCCGTTGCCGCCCGGCCGACATGCCGCCAGAATGCGCACCGATGGCACCATGAGGAGAATCAATGGCATGGAGACGATCGGCAACCTGCTGACCGGCCTGCCCTCCGCCTTGGAGGCGGAGCGGTTCACCGACATCCTGCGCCACCCCGGCTGCCGTATCGAGCAGATCGTCTCTCACGGGCAGGTGACTCCGGTCGACCAGCCCTATCGCCAGGCGCATGACGAATGGGTGCTGGTCCTGGCCGGCGCCGCGCGAGTGGAGGTGGAGGGGCGGGAGACGGCCCTGCTGCCTGGCGACCATCTGTTCATCCCGGCCAACACCAGCCACCGGGTGACCTACACGGACCCCGGCCAGCCCACCGTCTGGCTGGCCATCCACATCGGCGAGGCCGCGTCACACCACCAGTGAGGACATGGCCGGCGGCTGACCCAGCAGGTCCGCCACGATGCGCAGGCTTTGCGCCAGGTCGCCACGGGTCCCGGAAGCGCCCAAGCCCAGGCGCACCGCCTCGGGCGGGCCGTCCAGCGCGAAGGCGCGTCGCTGGCCACCACGCCGATGCCCACCGTCCGCATTGGAAGGATAAGGAGGTGGGACGCGCGGGCGTGCAGGTCATGGACACGAGGCCATCCATATGCCGCGCAACACCGCCGCCGGCGCCGTTATCGCCGCCTTCGGCCTGATCATGTGCTTCGCCCTGATCTGGCACATCTGGGACCTGGCGCTGTTCGGCTTGGCCGGCATGGTCGCGACCTTCATCCAGCGCACCTATGACCGCGACGTGGACTACTACGTCCCCGCGGCAGAGGTCGCCCGCATCGAGACCGCGCTACGCACCCCCGCCTATGGCATCGATCCCTGGGCATCGATCCAATGTCGAATGGGCGGGTAATGATAGGGGTAAGAAAGGAATAAAGACAAAGCCGCCGGCGGGTTGAGGGCCATCGGCCCTTAACAATCCCATCAACCGGGGGGCTCGTCGGCAACGACAAGCCAGACATAAATGGAATGGCCCGGGTGGATACCACCCGGGCCGTGTCACTTGTGAGCCTGAGCCCGTCTTACCAGCTGAGGCGGAAGCCGGCGGTGAAGACGTGGTCGGTCTCATGCCGGCGCAGCGTGCCGTCATAATTGGCGTAGAGGTTCAGGTTGTTGCCTTCCTGCAGGGTCAGCCCGCCGCCGAGCGCAAGCGCGTTGGCGCCGGTGTCGGGGCCGGTCACGGCGAAGGTGGTGCCCGCCAGCGCGGCCTGGCTGGTCAGCGCCCGGTCGCGGAAGTCATGCAGCCAAGCCGCACGCAGGGCCGGGGTGATCACCGTGCCGCCGTCCGTCTTCCAGCTGGCCGAGGCCCGGCCGCCCACGCTGCTCTGCAGGGCCGTGGCGTCCAGGTCCTGCAGCACCAGGTTCAAGGCGCCGGCGCCCGTCTCGGTGAAGCCGTCGCGGCCTACCCGCAGCCACTGGATGCCGGCCTGCGGCTCCAAGGTCAGGTTGGACACGCGCACCCGGTAGCCGGCCGTGACCCCCGCCGACAGTTCGTCACCGGTGGTATGGCCGAAGGCCGTGCGGCTGAGCCCGCCAAAGCCCATGGTCCGCGCCGTGTCGTACTGGTCGTAGGTGTAGCCGGCGTTGCCGGTGACGAACAGGCCATCCCCCAGATCAACGTTGCCGTAGGCCGACAGGCCATAGCTGCTGGTCTCGTTGGACCCGCCGGAGGTGCTTTGCAGCAGCACGCCGGCCAGACCCAGGGTCACGCCCGGCGCCACCGTGCGGTCGCCGCCGAACAGGCCGCCGCCGGTGTTGCTATGCCCGCCCGTGGCGTTGCCGTCGCTGTCCACCCGGGTAAACGCCCCCAGGCCCTGGGCCCAGAAGTGCCAGCCCTCCTCCGGTGCCGAGCCGGCGGCCACACCGCGCTCATCCTCCACCGGCAGAGTGTCACCGCCACTGGCGACGCTGGTGTAGAGCGTACGGCCGACCAGCTGCGCCTGCATCGTGCCCTGCATGCCGCCCGCCACGCCATCGCGCACCGCGGCCAGGCGCTGGCCCAGCACCTGGGTGGCGGCCAGGCCTCGGTTCAGGCTGTAGGCTACGATGTTCGCCTGGCTGCTGCCGCCGATCTGGGCCAGGGCATCCAACGACGCCCCCACCGTGGGCAGGCCGTACAGGGCCTTCAGCACGGCGGTGAGGTCGGCGTTGCCGGTGCTGCTCAGGCCCGCCACCACGCGGCCCATGGTCTGCTGGTTGGCGCTGGCCCCCAGGCTGGCCAAGTTGCCGTAGGTGGGGGTGACGTACAGGTCGACGGCGTTGCTGCCGTACAGCGCCGTGAACTGCGTGCCGGCCAGCAGCCCGCTGCTGGGTTGAGTGATGCCGGCGAAGGTGCCCGACACGCCAGCCGCCGCTTGGACGATGGTGAAATCGGTGCCCAGGTTGGGAGTGTAGGTGTTGCTGGCGCTGCCGGTCATGCCGCGCAGGTTGGGCTGCAGCACGGCGCCGGAGCCGATGACGTAGCTGCCGCCCGTAACCAGGACGCGGGAGTAGTTGCCAGCGCCCTTGCCGGTGCCCGTGCCGTCGATGTCGATGGACAGCACCGACTTGGCCGCTTGCGTCAGCCCGTTAGTGAAGGTCAGGGTACCGGGCGAGTTGCCGGGCGCCAGGATGCCGGACACCGAGGCCTGGCCCGTCACCACACCGGACCCGCGCAGGGCGCCGCCGGATCCGATGGCGACATTGCCGCTGATAGTGCCGTTCATAGACACCTTGCCCGCGTCCACCGTCACCGACTGGCTGATGGTGCCACCCGCGTCCACCGTCATCACGGGCGTGGCGCTGGCGATCTGCGAAGCCGAGACCGTGGTGCCCGTCACCTGCACCGGCGCGTTGACGTTGCCGGAGATCGACAGGCTACCGCCCGTCACCTGCACTGGTTGGCTACTGACGATGGTGCCGCCGCTGGCCAACGACACAGTACCGCCGCTGACCCCCACCGGCGCCGTGATGGTGCCCGCAACGTTCACGCTGCCGGCGCTGGCCGTTACGGACTGCGTGACTATACCGCCGCTGCTGATCGATACGCTGGCGCCCGAACCCGACACCGTCACGGGCGCCAGGATCGTACCCGCAACGTTCACGCTGCCGGCGCTGGCCATCACGGACTGCGTGACTACACCGCCGCTGCTGATCGATACGCTGGCGCCCGAACCCGACACCGTCACAGGCGCCAGGATCGTACCCGCGACGTTCACGCTGCCGGCGCTGGCCGTCACGGACTGCGTGACTACACCGCCGCTGCTGATCGATACGCTGGCGCCCGAACCCGACACCGTCACAGGCGCCAGGATCGTACCCGCGACGTTCACGCTGCCGGCGCTGGCCGTCACGGACTGCGTGACTACACCGCCGCTGCTGATCGATACGCTGGCGCCCGAACCCGACACCGTCACAGGCGCCAGGATCGTACCCGCGACGTTCACGCTGCCGGCACTGGCCGTCACGGACTGCGTGACTACACCGCTGCTGCTGATCGATACGCTGGCCGTGCTGTCGCTGACCTGCACGGGCGCCGCGATCACACCGGAAACGTCAACCGAGCCGCCGCTGATCTGCACCGGCTTGTCACTGGCGACCACGCCGCCGCTGGCGATTGACAGACTGCCCGATGACACCTGGATAGGGGTGGAGGTGTTGATCACGCCGCCGTTGCCCACAGCCACGTCACCACCGCTGACCGACACCGGCGCCGTCACCGTGCCGCCAACAGCTACCGAACCGCCGCTGACGTTCACCGTCTGCGTGCCGGCAATGGTGGCGCCAGTGCCCAGGCTGATCGTGCCGCCCGCCACCTGCCCCACCGACGCGCTGCCGCCGTTGATGTTGACCGAACCGCCAGCGATGGTGTTCAGCGTCGACTGGCCACCGCTGATATTCACCGTGCCGCTGCTGATGGTGTTCAGCGTTGGATTGCCGTCGGTCACATTGACCGTGCCGCCCGCCACCTGGTCCACGGTGGTCGATCCACCGCCGATGGTCGTGCTGCTGCCAGCCCCGATGGTGCCGTCCAGGACGGTGACCACCAGTTCGGTATGGCCGCCCACAATCGTGGTGATGGACGTCAGGCTATGGCCCGGCGCCACAAGATTATAGCCGCCGTACGACGACGCGGCGTCACCGGCGGACAGGATGGTGTAGGTCTGCCCATTCATCAGGCTGAAACCGGAAGCGGTGTTCAGGATGATGGCGCCGCCGCCGACCGACGCTGTGCCGCTGACGTTCAGGCCGCCGTAGGTGCTGGCCGACGACACCCCCACCAGCAGCGCGCCGGAGCTGGACTGCACGTAGTTGCCCGTCACGTTGACGATCGTGTCCAGCCGCAACGTGGCGCTGCCGGTATTGGTCAGTGTGTGGGTCCCCACATTCACGTCGACGCCCAGCGCGATGTTGCCGCTGGACAGCACCACGTTGCTGGCGGTGTTGGTGAGCGTGCCGGCCGTGCCGTTCACGCCAATGAACTTGCCGAACGTATCCCCGGTGCCGCCAACAATGACCAAGTCGCGGGACGAGCTGTTGACGACGTTGCCCGCGATCACCCCGCTGTTGACCAGGGTCCCCAGCACGCCGGTGTTCCGGATGGCCGCCACGCCGCCGGCGATGGTGCCACTGTTGGACAAGGCGCCGATTGTGCCGAGATTGGCCACGCCGCTACGCCCACCCATGATCACGCCCTCATTACTGAGGGTGCCGATGCGGGCGGCCGACGCAGCATTGGCGATACCAGTGCCGGCTACCCCCTGGATGGTGCCGCTATTGGCCAACATATCTATGGTGCTGGCGAGGGGCGCCAAGGTCGTAACGACGGTGGAGACGATGTCACCATGCCCGGAGAACCCACCGACCGTAAGGAAACGCGAGATTTCCACCACGGTTTCCTGGCCGTTGACGATGCCGGACTGACCGCCGCTGAGCAGGCCGGAATTCGTCAACGTCCCGACGCTGCCCGCCAGGGGAATGCTGTCGGTCCGGAGCGCAGATTCCAAATCGTAGTAGACTTGGCGCACGGAGCCGAAGTTCTGCAGGCCGCTGCCGACGGCAGCGATGGTGCCGCTGTTGGTCATGCTGCCGATGGTGCCGACGACACCCACACCGGCCAGGCCCGCGTTGACCACGCCGCTGTTGTTTATCGACCCGACAGTGGCTCCGTAGATGGTGCTAATACCCTGAAAACTGCTAGCGAAACCTTTCAATAGAACGCCGGTGCCCGCAGCACCGGCGGCAATGGTGCCGGCATTGCTCAGACTGTCCAGCGTCACGGTACTCATGGTGCCGCCCACCTGGACACCCGCTTGGATACCAGCGACCACGCCCCCAGCGGCATTCACCAGGAGACCAGTGCGCGCGGCCAGTAGGTCCACGCCCACGGCGACCGATCCCACGGTGTCCTGGATCAAGCCGCTGTTCAGTAGCGTGCCGATGCTGCCACCCACCGCGATGGCGGCAATGGGGCCGTTCCCCAAGATGGTACCGCTCGCCTGGTTGGCGAGGGTGCCGATGCTGCCGTTAACAGCAAGGCTGGCGTAGGGATTGACGCTTTGGCCGGTGAGGATGCCCACCGCCCCGCTGATGACTCCGCTGTTGCTAATGGTGCCCACGTTGGCCGAATTGACGATCAGGCCACCGCTGGAACTGTAGCCCGGCGATATGGTGTTCATACCCACGCCCAGGATCGTGCCAGCGTTTGTGATGGCGCCGATGGTGGTGGGGGGGACCTGGGCGAAAGCCGTGCCGCTCAAGGCCATGCCCTGCACCTGGCCCTGGATCAGTCCGGAATTGGCTATCGAGGACACGCGCGCCGCATTTCCAACGCTGACACCGGCGCCGGCATAGGGCGTCGCGGAACCGATGGTGCCCCCCGCGAGATTGGCGAGAGTACCCATCGTCGCGATGGTTCCAGCCGAATAGGCGTAGCCGTGCACGCTGACATTGGTGATCGTGCCAGCGTTCACCAGCGTGCCCACGGTCGCTGCATTGACGTCGATGCCCAGATAGCCTGCGGCGATGGTGCCACCGGCATTATTGCCGATGCTCCCCACGACAGCGCCGTTGGCGACGGAAAGCGCGGTGCCGCCATAGACGATGGTTCCGCCAAAGGGCATTGAGCCGGCCAGGATGCGGCCATCGTTGACGATCGCCGCGACGGTCTCGCTGCCGCCGATGGCTATACCTCCGCTTTCGCTGACGATGGTTCCACGCGCGTGGTTGGCGATGGTGCCGGCATGGCCAACCACCGTGCCGTAAGAAGCCAGTTGTACGGCGATACCGCTGCTGATGGAGGGATCGCCCCCGATCAGGCCGTCATTAGCCAGCGCACCGATGCTGCCACCCTGGAACTGCAGCGCATTCATGGCAGTGATGGTGCCGCCTGCCAGGTTCAGCAGGCTGTCGATCCGCGACTGCGTCGTCCCCGTCAGGTTGGACAAAGACCCGCTCAACGCGACGTAATAGCCTTTGATCAGTCCACTGTTGGATAGGGTGCCGATGGTACCGCCCAGCAGCTGGATCGCACCGTTGTTATGCTGAATCGTGCCGGTGCTGGTGTTGATCAGGCTGCCGATGCTGGCCACCGCCTGGCCGGCTTGCCCAGCGGAGGTGAGGCGGATACCGCCGCCGGAGAAGACGGTGCCGCCGCTTATCAGGCCGCTGTTGACCAAGGTGCCGACGACACCATCGGTCAGGTCCACCGCGGTGCCGCCGGTAATGGTACCGCTGACACCGTTCGTCAGGGTGCCGATCTGCCCCACGACCGGATGGCCAAGGTAGAAGCTCGTCCCAAAGACGTTGATGCCCCCGTTGATTGATCCGCTATTGGACAGCATCCCGATGGTGCCGCCAATCACCTCGATACCGGCGATGGAACCTGAAATGGTGCCCGTGGCGCTGTTCGACAGCTGCGCGACATGGGCCAGGGACAGCACGCCGCCATCCGTCCTGACGCCCGTGCTGATGCCCGTTCCAGCTGCGGTGATCAACCCATCGTTGGTGATGCTGCCCACCGTCACGGCACCATAAATGGCGAGTGCGACGCCCAGCGAGCTGATGCTGCCGCTGCTGAGTGTGCCACCTTGCTGGTTGCTGATACGGTCCACCCGGGACGACAGCACACTGGTGGTGCTTATGGTGCCGTTGTAGCTCGTCAAGCCAGCGCTGCTGATGCTGATCGCCCCGCCGTATCCACCCTGGATCAGGCCGGCGTTCACCACCGACCCCACGGTGGCGCCGGACAGGGCCATGCCGATCCAGCTGCTGGAGATGGTGCCGGTCGCGCCGTTCTGCAGGCCGCCCAGGGTGGCCGCCACGGCGACGGTGGGCTGCGAGTAGCTGAGCAAGGCGCCGCTGACGGAAATGCCGTAACCGGAGCCACCACCGATCAGGCCGTTGTTGGACAGCGTCCCGACACTGACGCCCGACATCAACAGACCGCCGTTGTTGCCGGAAATGACGGCACCCGCCTCGTTCAGCACCGCTCCGATGGGCGCCGCAGCCGTGGCCTGGGAATTGTAGCCGGCGCTGACGTTTATGCCCTGGCTGACCGTGCCGGTGCCCGCGATCACGCCTGCGTTATCCACTGTGCCGATGGATACGGGCAGGTTCATCTGCAGGCCAGCGGTACTGCCTTTAATGGTGGCGCCAGCCAGGTTGCTGATGGCGGAAACCGTGACCGCCAGGATCGTCGGCGTTATGAAGCCTGATCCGCCGACCACCAAGCCGACGCCCGATGTGCCGGCGATAAGCCCGCCGTTGACGATGGAGCCTGCGTTGACCGACGATAGCGCCAAACCCGCATAGTCACCCCGGATGGTGGCCCCCGCCGCGTTACCAATGCCGCCGAGCGACACCGTCTGCGTGGACAAGCCGGAAATGGAAACACCGGTACCCGTGCCGCCATCGATCAGGCTGTTGTTGAGGACCGTGCCGACGTTGACTCCGGCGACAAGGACGCCGCCATTGGTGCCGGAAATGAGCCCCGTCGTCTCGTTCCTCAACGTGCCCAGCGAGCCAACCCCGCCCGAGCCGTAGACGTTGGCGATATTCACACCCTGCCCATACGTGCCGGTGCCGGAGATGACGCCGGCGTTGTCCAGTGTGCCGATGGTCACGGGCAGGTTCAGTTGGATGCCGGCTGCGGTGCCGGTGATGGTGGCCCCCACTTGGTTGCCAATGCTGGTGACCATTGCCGGCAGGACCGCCGCAATGGAGGAAATGCTGCCGTTGTAGTCATACAGCGTGGTGCCGCTCAAGCTGAGGCCCGCGCCGGCAGTGGCGGAGATCCATCCGCCGTTGATGATGGAGCCGACGGTGGCGCCCATCAGCGACACGCCTGCGGATCCGCCCAGGATTTGGGCACCACCGGCATTCCATAGGACATCCGTGACCCCCGGCAACGGACTTCCCGACTGCCCGAAGGTGCCGGTGTTCACCATGGAAGAGGAGAGCACGATGCCGCCCCCCGTTCCGCCGCCGATGGTCCCGCTATTGGACAGGGTACCCAGGTGAACGCCGGAAACCGAGACGCCGCCATAGCCTCCCGCAATCGTCCCGGTCGCGCTGTTTACCATGCCACCGACAGTCACGCCCCGGGCGTCGGCACTGAAGCTGACGGCGCTGGCGAAGGTGCTGCTGGCGCTGATCAGGCCGTCGTTGACCAAGGTGCCCAAATTGGCGTCGTAGAGGTCCACGCCGCCGAGCGTGCCGCCGGCATGATTGAGCACGGCATCCGCCGACGCCGCGAGGGGGAAGGTCTGATAGGCGGTTCCATCGTAGAACCCGGTCGAACCGGAGCTGACGGCGATGCCACCATTGATCACGCCGCTGTTGGAAATCGTCCCGACGATGACGCCGGTCAGAAGGACGCCCAGGTTAGGGGTGGAAATGGTGCCGGAGGCGCTGTTGATAAGGTTGCCGAGATGCGCGGAAACCGTGGAAACGGCCCCGAAGGCGGGTGCCATGGCCACGCCGAACATGGTGCCGCTGATCACCCCATCATTGAGAATGGCCCCCAGCGTCACATCGCCGGTGGCTCCGATGCCGATGGAACCGCCGGCGATCGTTGCTCCGGCCAGGTTTTGAATGGTGGGGATCACACCGCTCAGCGTGCCGGAAACCGTGGAGATGCTGCCATTGAACGTGGAGAACGAGACGCCACTGACACTGACGCCCACACCGGAGCCGCCGACAATTTGGCCGGCATTTTCAATCGATCCGATGGTGCCGCCCACCAGGACAATGCCGTTGGTATCGCCAAGGATGGTACCCGTCGCACCATTATACAGACCATTAATGACCGCCGGAACCGTAGCACCCACCTCGTAGTTTGAGCCGACCTGTCCGTACATCTGGCCGCCATTGATGGAAATGGCACTGCTGAAAAATGTATTGCCGCCACCCCGGATTAGGCCATTGTTGACCAGCGTGCCGATAGTCCCGACGGCCAGCGAAAGACCTGCCTGCCCACCGGCAATCTGGCCGGTGGTCTCATTGACTAGGCTGTCAACGACGCCGCCTGTCATCTGGCCGGCCAAATACATGCCGTCGATGTTGATACCCTGGCTGAACGCCGAGGTGGCGCTGATCCGCCCCGCGTTGTCCAAGCTGCTGACGGACACGCCATTCAGGCCAACGCCGATGGAGCCGCCGCTGATCGTACCCCCTGCATGGTTGGCAATGGTGTCAATGCGGGCGAGCGCTAGCGCCCCAGGCACCGTGATGGTGCCATTGTAGGAGAAGTTCTGGTAGCTGCTGGCAACGAGCCCGGTGCCGGCCGTGCCGGAAATGACGCCGGCGTTGTCGACGCTGAGTATGGTGCCGCCAGACACATTGATACCCGAAGCGCCCAAAATGGTGCCACCGGCCGCATTGATCAACGTGCTGATGGTGGGCGCCAATACCATGCCGGAATAAAGCGTATCCCCGACGGCGATGCCGTTTCCAAATGTGCTACTGCTGGTGATCAAGCCCGCGTTGGCCAAGGTTTCGATGGCGACGGCGCCCGTGATCTGAATACCAACTGACGTGCCCGCGATCGTTCCGCCGATAAGGTTGGTGAGGACGCCGATGTCGGCGGCAACCATACCGCTGGGCACACTCGCGGTACCGTTATAGGAGGTGAACTCGGCGCTGCCGATGCTGAGGCCGGCGCCCTGGGCCCCTGTGATCGAACCGGCATTTTCAAGAGTACCGACCGTGCCACCAGACAAATTGACGCCAGCAGACCAGCCGGCGATCGTGCCCGTCGCCTGGTTGATCAACGTGCCGATGGTGGGGAGCGATATCACCGAGGCCGAAACACTGCCGGCCTGGTAAGACACGACGGAAGCGGCGAGATTGATGCCTTCACCGCTGAAGGTTCCGGTGTTGGTGATCACGCCGGCGTTGGACAGGGTGGAAATGCTCCCGGCGGCCATGCCGATACCGGCGACGGCGCCGGCGACCGTCCCTGTCGCCTGATTGATCAGCGTGCCGATGGTGGGGGACGATATCACCGAGGCCGACACACTGCCGGCCTGGTAGGACACGACGGAGGCTGCGAGGTTGATGCCCGCGCCGCTGAAAGTCCCTGTGTTGGTGATCAGGCCAGCGTTGGACAGGGTGGAAATGCTCCCGGCGGCCATGCCGATACCAGCAACGACGCCAACGATCGTGCCGGTGGCGGCGTTGGTGAAGCTCGCCACCTGCCCGGCCGTGATCGTGCCCGAATTCACCAGGGTGTCGAAAACCACCCCCTGGCCGCTGAAGCCGAAAAGGGTGGTCCTACCGCTGATGACGCCAGCGTTGACGATGCTCGTTATCGCGGCGGACGTGCCGATGACGACACCGGCCGGGCCGCCGCTCAGCGTGCCCGTGTCGGTCACGACCAAGTTGTCCGACAGCGCCGTCAGCGGGCTGGATGAGGTGGAGATGGTAACATCCGCGCGCGCACTGCCCGCCATCAGGGCGGTGGCGACGGCGAGAGCGGAGGTGCCGGCCAATAGCGCACGAGACCGAACGCTCAGACGCACCACACCAGCCGCGGTATTCGACCCCATCATCAACAATCCTCTTATCCAGCAAATGGTTAAGCCGCCATATTTGCAACGAACTCAATATTCCGCAGAAAAAATCCCCATCGCGACCTGACAAACGCCAGATCGCGTCATATTTGTCCAAAAATTATATGGAAATCAGAGCTTCTCATTAACGTAACATTAACATGCTTTGCCGGTATTGATATTTGCCATTTAACAGTTCGATTTTTTAGCTTTTCTTTCAAAAACTACTTGAAAATGATTGCCGGGGCGAATCGTCTTTCTGCGAAATTTGCAAATTTAGTCACGATCCTATAAATGATAGCAGGAAAGCTATCAAGCTCTGACTGCAAAAATCAGCCCGCCACCCGCCCTACTTAAGTATTCGCCGGTCTGCCATGGGAGACCTCGCGCTCTCGGTCGACACACCCCGACCACGCCGCCAAAACCAACACCACGCGGGCGGTCAGCCTCCCGCGAACAACGGCGACGCCGCCACCACCGCGACCATGTGGTCGATAAAAGCGCGCACCCGGCGAGGCACTTGGCCACCGCCGACATATACGGCGTTGACCGTTTCCAGATCGCCGGGATTGTAGGCTTCCAACACAGGCACCAGCTCCCCCCGCGCCATGGCTTCAGCCACATGCCAGCGGCTGAGACGTCCCAGCCCGACCCCACTCAGGACAATTTGTCGCAGGGTCTCGCCATTGTTCACCAGCAGGCTGCCGGCCACCGGCACCTCCACCTCGCGGCCGTCTTCCCGGAAGGGCCAGCCTACGCGGCTGCGGCGGAAATTGAAGCCCAGGCAGTTGTGCTGGGCGAGGTCGGCCGGCGTTCGCGGCGCGCCATGTCGGGCCAGGTAACCGGGTGCCGCGCAAATCACCCGGCGGCTCCGCCCCAGCTTGCGCGCCACCAGGGCGCTGTCGGGCAGCGTGCCCACGCGGAAGGCCAGGTCGGCCTTCTGCGCCAGCAGGTTCACCACGTCGTCGGTGAAGCTGAGATCGATGGTCAACTCGGGATGGCGCGCCAGGAAGGCCGGAAGGGCGGGCGCCAGCACATGCGTGCCGAAGGGTACGGAGGCGTTGATGACGAGACGGCCACGCACGGTGCCCGATCCCACCGCCTGGTCGGCGTCGTCCAGCGCCCGCAGCGCCCGCTCGGCCGCCTGTAGGTACCCCCGCCCCTCATCCGTCAGGGTCAGCGCCCGCGTGGTGCGGTTCAGCAGGCGGGCGCCCAGCCGCGCCTCCAGCCGGGCGATCAGCTTGCTGACGGCGGACGGCGTCAGGTCCAGGGTGCGGGCGGCGGCGGAAAAGCCCCCTTCCCGCACCACACGGACGAACACCTCCATCTCGCCGGAGCGTTCCATCTGCACGCGCGCCATCTGTGCCTGTCATTCATAGATATTGTTCTTCCACACTCCATACTCCCACCGCCGACCGGTGCCTAGATTTGGCGTCGAAACGTCATCGGGACGTGATGGAAGGAGTATGGGTCATGGACCTGAAGATCGCGGGCAAGACCGCCCTGATCACCGGATCGACGGCCGGCATCGGACTGGAAATCGCCCGCAAGCTGGCGGTGGAAGGGGCAGCCGTCATCGTTGTGGGCCGCGACGGCCGGAAGCTGGACCAGGCGGTCGCCGGCATCCGCGCCTCGGGCGGCGTCGATGTGAGCGGCGTGCGCGCCGACATCACCACGGCCGACGGCGCGGCCGACCTGCTGCACCAGGTGCCGTCGGTGGACATCCTGGTCAACAACCTGGGCATCTATGAAAGCAAGTCCTTCGCCGACATCAGCGATGCGGACTGGCAGCGCTATTTCGACGTCAACGTCATGAGCGGGGTGCGCCTGACGCGCCACTATTTCCCGCAGATGCTGGCCCGCAACGACGGCCGGATCATCTTTGTCTCCAGCGAGACGGGCCTGGCGGTGGATCCGGCCATGATCCACTACGCCATGACCAAAACGGCGCAGCTGTCCATCGCGCGCGGCCTGGCCGGGCAGACCAAGGGTACGCGGGTAACCGTCAATTCGGTGATGCCCGGCCCCACCCGGTCGGAGGGCATCGTGGATTTCCTGCGCAGCGTGTCCAGCAAGCCGGACGCCACGGTGGCCGAGGCGGAGGCCGAGTTCTTCGCCACCGCCCGATCCGGGTCCCTGCTGCAGCGCATGATAGAACCGGAGGAGATCGCCAACATGGTGGCCTTCCTGGCCAGTCCCCTGTCGGCCGCCACCAACGGCGCCGCTGTCCGGCTGGAGGGCGGGCTGATCAACACCCTGGCGTAAGGCCCGCGCCTCCGGGCCGTTGTGGGAGTTCTGAAATCAGAACTCCCACAAACGTCTCATCTCACTTCGCTTGCCACACCTCGGGATGGGCATCCATGTAGTCGCCCAATGCCTTGGCGATCTTGGCATCGTCCGCCAGGCCGGGATGGGAATGACAGCCGCTGAACGCGATGTCGTGCATGGGGAGGAAGGCCAGGCGGTTCTCGCCGGCTGCGTGCAGCTTGTCCGCCACCTTGGCCACTTCCGCCGCGATCTCGCCATCGGCCATGTCGGTCGCCCACAGCAGGAAATAGGCCTGAGGGTTATGGGCGCGCAGGGCTTTCACGAAGTCAACGTAGGTCGCCTCGTAATCGGCGTGCAGGGCGTCGCGGGTGGCCCACTTCTCCCCCGCATGCAAGGGCGTGGTGAAGTCGTTGGTACCCAGGGCGATGACGATGACCTGGGGATGCCAGGCCGGATCATCATAGCGGGCGGCATGGTCGAACAGAGTGTAAGGGTAGGCCTGCGGCAGGGTGTCGGCGGCGAAGCCGTTGTAGTTGCGGACGATGCCCCGGCCGGAAATGGCGTTCACCTGGTAATCGGCACCATAGCGCCCGGCCAGGCGCGGCGCGATGCCTTGCGAGGTATCGGTTGTGTCCCACACCTCGGCCGTCGTGCATGTCTGCTGGAACGCTGCCTGGTCCGCGATGTTGCCGTAGCCCACGGTGTGGCTGTCGCCGATGAACTCGATCTGCCGCGCCCGGGCCGGAATGGGCAGCGGCTTGGTGCCCGCCGGGGCGTAGAAGCCGCCGAAGGCGCTAGGGCCCGCCTGGGTTTCACTGGCGGTGTCAACACGCAGGGTATGCGCGCCCGCCTTCAGCCCGGTGACGCGATAGACGCCCGGCTTGGGCTTCACCAGCGCCGCCGGCGCGCCGCCATCGACGCTGATGCGCAGGCTGACGTCGCCCGGACCGACGCGGAACAGGGCCGAAGTCCCCACGAAGCGGGTCTCGACATAGGTGCCCGGCCATTGCCGGCGGAAACCGCCCTCGGTCCCCTCGGCCAACACCCGGCCGCCGATGTGCCCCGGCAGGGCCGTGGCGCCAGCGGGCAGGTCGGCCACGGGCTCCACCTTGGGTGCCCCACCATGGGCTATCCCACCATGAGCCGTCCCACTGGGGGCCGCCGTGTCCCTGGCCAGGACCGGGCCGGCGGCCAGGGTGGCCGTAAGCGACAGAATGAACGCCGACAGAACGTTTAGGGACTTCACCGCTTTCCTCCCAGCATCAGACTTATATGCCAAATGGCGGGAGAGTAGCGGTATCGGTTGCCGGCTGCCAGTGCTGGAACTAGAGCGCCTGCGGCTGGCCATACGGGTGCGGCCTCAGGATGTCCTCAAGCCCGATGCGCCGCAGCAGTTCGGCGCGCACCCGGTCGGCCACGCCGTTCACCACCTCGCAGCCATCGCTGGCGGGATCGACGTGGGTGCGAAAGGGGCGCTGGCCATACGGCATCTCCACCACCCGGGCCAAGGCGTCAGCGACCAGGCGGGCATCGGAGCAATCGCGCGCGGATTTCGTTGCACAAATGCGATACTATTTACGGACCGCTAGGCCCTTGATTATCCTGGCCGCGACGCAACATCGCAGGCCCGGCCTGGACAATAAGCACGGGCGGATCATGGGCCCCTCTCCCTCGCATCCCCATCGGGCGCCGCCGCGCCGGCGATCACGACCCCTGGCGGCGCTGGCCGGCCATGGCCGCACCCAGTGCGTGGCCGCAGCCGTGTTGGCGTTGCTGATTTTTTCCGCCGATGCCTTCAGCCCGCTGCAGGGCGCGGTGGCGGTGTTGCACACAGCCGTCGTGCTGCTGGTCGCCATCTCCCACGGCCGCCGGGCGGTGATGCTCACAGGCCTGGCCTGCGCCGCGCTGACCGGCGGCGCCTTCCTGGTCGGCCATATGGATGACCTGTCGGAAGGGGCGGCCATGCGCCTGGCCGTCAGCCTGACGGCCATCCTGATCACCACACTGCTGTCGCTCAGCAATCGCAGCGCCCGTACCGCCATGGCGGAGCAGGCCCGCATCCTGGAGCTGACGCACGACACCGTGGTCATCCACGACGCCGACGGCATCATCCGTTATTGGAACGATGGCGCGGAACATCTGTACGGCTGGACGCGGGAGGAAGCGCTGGGCCAACCCTGTCAGCAGCTGCTGCAGACCGCTTACCCGGCGAGCGAGGTGCACCAGGCCCTCGCCCAGGCCGGCCACTGGTCCGGCGAGCTGACACGGGTGCGCCGCGACGGCCGCCGCATCGTGCTGGCCAGCCGCTGGCTGGCGCGCTTCGACGGCCAGGGCGGCAACATCGGCATTATCGAGACCAGCGCCGACCTGACGGAACAGCGGCGGGCGGACGCGGAGCGCCAGAGGTCCGAGGGACGCTATCGCGCCATCTTCAACGCCGCCGGCTTCGCCATCTGGGAGTCGGACTGGACGGACGCCTTCCGCGTGCTGGAAAGGGCGCGCGACCTGGGTGGCGGCGACCTCAAGGCCGGCCTGGCCCTGCACCCCGACCTGATCCGGCAGGCGGGCCAGGCAACCCGCATCCGCGCCATCAACGCCGCCGCCGTCCGCCTGTTCGAGGCCGAGGGGGCGGAACAGCTGCTGGCCGGCAGCATCGTCGCCATGTACACGCCCAGCAGCGAGGCCGCCCTGGTCCAGGTGTTCGCCGCCCTGTCGGCGGGTGAGCGCATGGTGGAGGCGGAGGGCCAATTCCGTACCCTGTCGGGCGGCATGGTGGACGTGGTGCTGCGCGTCACCGTCCCGCCGGAGGATGAGGACTGGTCGCGCATCCTGGTCATGGCGCTTGATGTGACGGAGCGCAACCAGGTCCAGGCCAAGCTGGCGCAGCTCAGGACCGAACTGGCGCATGTGTCGCGCATGAGTACGCTGGGCCAACTGGCGGCCTCCATCGCGCATGAGGTCAACCAGCCGCTGTCGGCCATCATCACCTATGGCAAGACGGGTCGCCGCTGGCTGGCGCGCGGGCCGGAGCATGCACATGAGGTGGACGACTGCCTGCAGCATGTGGTGACCAACGGCACCCGCGCCGCCGACGTCATCGCCCGCATCCGCGCCCTGGCCCGCAAGGCGCCGCCCAAGGCCGACACCTTGGTGGTGGAGGCGCTGGTGGCGGAAACCGTGGCCCTGGTGGGCCGCGAGATACAGGCCAAGGCCATCGCCGTCCGCGTTCTGTGCCCATCCGACCTGCCACCGGTGCGGGGTGACAAGGTGCAGGTGCAACAGGTGCTGATGAACCTGCTGATGAACGCCATCCAGGCCACCGCCGCGCAGGGGATCCCGCTGGTGGACGGCGACGCGGCCCGCGACATCACCATCCTGGCGGAGCGGGTGGACGATCTGGTCAGGGTTTCCGTACGCGACAGCGGCGGCGGCATCCAGGATGTGGAACCCGCGACCTTGTTCGAGCCCTTCTTTACCACCAAGGCCGATGGCATGGGGATGGGCCTGTCCATCTGCCGATCCATCATCGAGGCGCACGGGGGCCAGATCACCGCCGCCAATAACGACGCTACCGCCCCCGGAGGCGGCCGCCGGGGCGCCACCTTTGCCTTCACCCTGCCGGCAGCGCCGGAGGAGCGGGCGGCCGGCGACGGCGTCGGGGAAAGTGGCGGCATGCACGCCGCGTGATCGCCGTGCCCAGACGCCTTCCAGCAACAAACACCCAAATTAACATCTATGTATGATGGGCCCCTGCCCGCCCGCTGGGGTACAGGGATGCGTTCAAGGAGGCGCGCGGCACCATGGACGCGCATCCCCACCGCCTTCATCCGGCGGGTGCGTGTCCGAAGGCGGAGTAAGGGCCCTGAGCAATCCCATTATCGCGATCGTCGACGATGACGCGGAAGTCCGCGGCAGCCTGCTGAGCCTCATGCGCTCTGCCGGGTTCGATGCCCGGGGATTCGACGGGGCAGTGGCGTTTCTGGACTCCCCCGCGCGTGACCAGGCCGCCTGCCTGGTCACCGACCTGCATATGCCGGTCATGGACGGGCTGGCCCTGCAGGCGGCGCTGCGCGACGCCGGCAACGACCTGCCCATCATCATCATGACGGCCTTCGCCGACCCCGCCCTGAGCCAGCGGGCGCTGGAGGCCGGTGCCGCGGCCTTCCTGTGCAAACCCCTGGATCCGGAGGATCTGCTGACCCGGGTTGAAGCGGCGGTGGCAGGGCGGGACCCATAGTCCATCCAACCTGGCGCTTCCCACGGAGAACGGGCGGACGGGCCCCAGTGTCAGGGTGTCCGGCCGGCGAGACGATTTATGAAGTCACGCTCGGGCGGTGTGTCCACCTCGGGCGCGGTGATGCTGGACGGACGGTCGTGCTTGCCCGCCAAACCGGCGATGAACCGCCGCGCCGCGTCCTCCCCCGGCTGAGCCTCGGGCCCGGGCTGAGCTTCAAGGTAGCCGGGATCGTGCGGCACTCCGGCGTCCCGCTCACCCGCCAATGACGCGATGAAGGCTTTCGCCGGATCGTCCTGCCGCGCCGCGAGCGCCGGGCTGGACATAATTCCAATCAGGATCAAGGCGCCGATGGGCGCCCGAAACACTCTCTGAACAGAGGCGGACATCTTTAGTCTCCGGCAATGCGCCGCGCCGCCGTCCTGAAAGGGACACAGGCGAGGAGCCATTCGTGAACCCGCACCGCCGTGGGCGGGGCGCAGCATCAAGCCACCCCGCTAAAATATGTGATGAGTGATGGATTTGCTATATCGTCACTAATCACGATTCCAAATGTCAGCCATGCCGGCATAGAAAAAGCCACGCCGGCGACAAACCGGCGTGGCATGAAGGGGGCTGCCATGGCCCCCGGAAGAGACCATGCTAATGCCCGCGCGGTATCAGACGTCCGCCATCTCCGCCGCGAGCTTGCCGGATCCGAGGTCGGCGCCGGTCACAGGGTCGCTTTCGGGGTTGGACATGGTGCGGGCCGCCAGGGCCTGGGCGGCTTCCTGCTGAGCGTCGGTCAAGGTGACGGACGGCAGGCCGTCGCCACCGTCCAGCGGCAGGCTACCCTCCACATCGTCAAGCCGTTGCCAGGTCCCGCCGGCGTTCCAAGGGCCTTCGGTATCCCCTTCGCCTTGAGACGTGTTGACGTAAAGGTCGGCGAACTCGGCCTTGCCCGGCAGCTTGCCCGGCGGGAAGTTGGGTTCGATGGCGTAGAGCGCCTTCTCGAATGATTTCTGGTGCGCGATCTCCCGCGTCATGAGGAAACCCAGGGCGTCCTTGATGCCGGGATCGTCGGTGACGTTGATCAGCCGTTCGTAGACGATCTTGGCCCGGCTTTCTGCCGCGATGTTGGACCGCAAGTCGCAGGTGGGATCACCGATGCTGTCGATGTAGGCCGCCGTCCACGGCACGCCGGAGGAATTGGTCAGCGACGGCCCGCCGCCGTACAGCAGCGACTGGGTATGGCTGTCGCCCCCCTGGTTCAGCGCGGCATAGAGGTCGGCCTCCGCCATGTTGGCCTCGGCGAGGTCGCCCTTGATGCCCTTGTTCAGCATGGCGACGATGCTGCCGATGATCTCCAGGTGGCTCAGTTCCTCCGTGGCGATGTCGAACAGCATGTCCTTGCGGCCGGGGTCGGTCTCACTCAGCGCCTGGGTGAAATAGCGCATGGCGGCCGCCAGCTCGCCCTGCGGCCCGCCGAACTGTTCCAGCATCAGGCTGGCCAGGACGGGATTGGGTTCGGCGACCCGCACCGTGTATTGCAGGCGCTTGTTGTGCATGAACATCGTCTTCGTCCCTCTGATTCATGTCGGTGACCCATGGGCGACACCGCGCCCCTTAGAAGCGACATTTAAAGGGCGAAAATCTGGAATTGTTCCAATAGAACGAGAAAGTCAAAGTAATTGCTGAGACCAAGCTTCGCTTAATCACAGTACTTTATGATCAATTTCTTGGCCTCTCATGCATCCCCGCCCGTGCACGACAAGCTGCGGAAACACCTCGCGGGAACCGGGCTCAAGCCCAGCGTCTCAGACGCTGACTGAAGGGCCGGCCACGGGTGTTCATTCCGCGGCCAGACCCTCCGCCTGCAGGCGCCACATGCGGGCGAACAGGCCGTTGCACCGGCGCAGGTCCGCGGCGGACCCGTCCTCAACGATGCGACCGTCCTCCATGACCAGGATGCGGTCGAAGGCGGCAACGGTGGACAGCCGGTGCGCCACGGCGATCACCGTGCGCCCGGCCATGAGCTCCACCAGGGAACGCTGGATTTTCAGTTCGGATTCCGTGTCCAGGGCGGAGGTCGCCTCATCCAGGATGAGGATGGGGTAATTCTTCAGGAAGGCATCCAGGTCCTCAGGGCGCCGCGCCTCGTTGCAGTCGATCATCCCGGTCAGCGGCGGCCGAGCCAGAGCGGACTGGCCGCGCCGGCAAATTCCCAACCAAGATCAACGCAGCCGGCCCGGGTGCAGGTTCGTGGGTTGTCCGCGATCAGCGCGCCCATGGCCGGTCAGCTTGCCTGTCTATTGGAAGAATTCTCCACGGCCGTCGGCTCACGGCCGTGTCAAGAAACCGGCGCTCCGTTGGCCCCTCCCCGGCAGTAGCTCCAATCGCAGGGGGAATCCCAGTAGAATTCCCGACACCGCCTGCCCTGAATATTCCGGCTTACGTCCTTATGGCCGATTCCCGTTCTGAAGATTCAATGTTTTTCTTTCCGCGAGTGGGTGTTCCCACCAACCTTCCCTCCCCGGGAAGTTGCTTTCATAAATTACGATATTTTTCGCCTCTCCCATCCTTAAGACCGGTTCGCCGGAAACGCCGCCGCATATCAAACGCGACGGCCGTGGGGTTCCCTGGAACCATCGGCGGGATCTTCGGGTTGTAAGTCGCAGCCTTGGAGCATCCGCAACCTGCAATTCGGAACGAGGGCCGCCTTGGTTGAAACGAAGACCCTATCGCCCAGGGCCGCCACCGGTATTCCCGGCCTGGACGATGTTCTGGCCGGCGGGCTGACGCGCCGTCACGTGTTCCTGCTGGAAGGCGAACCTGGTTCGGGAAAGACGACCATCGCCCTGCAGTTCCTGCTTGAGGGCGCCGCCAAGGGGGAGCGCACCCTTTATGTCACCATGTCGGAGACGGAGGCCGAACTCCGCGAGGGTGCCGCCGCGCGGGGATGGGATTTGCCGCCCAGCATCCAGATATTGGAACTGGTGCCGCCCGAGGCGCTTCTGGACGCCGATCAACGCCAGACCTTGATCCACGCATCGGAGTTGGAGCTGGGCGAGAGCATGGAACGCCTGGTCAAAGAGGTCGAACGCATCAAGCCTGACCGCATTGCCTTGGACAGCCTGTCGGAACTGCGCCTTCTGGCCCAAAGCTCCCTGCGGTATCGCCGCCAGGTGCTGACGCTGAAGCATTACTTCGCCAGCTTGGGTGCCACCGTCCTGATGCTGGACGACCTGACCACCGACACCTGGGACAGGACGGTTCATAGCGTCGCCCACGGCGTCGTTCATCTTGAACAGCTGGCCCCCGCCTACGGCGCCGAGCGCCGGCGTCTGAGGGTGCTCAAATACCGGGGAACGGCGTTCAGGGGCGGCTTCCACGACTTCGTCATCAGCGCCGAGGGTGTCCGCGTCTTCCCCCGCCTGGTCGCCATTGAACACAAGACACGCTTCCCGCGCGACGAGCTGAAGAGCGGCAACCCCCCTCTTGACCAGCTTCTGGGGGGCGGGGTGGAAGCGGGTTCCAGCACGCTGGTCATCGGTCCGGCGGGAACCGGGAAGTCGCTGCTTGCCTTGACGTTCGTCGCCGCCGCCGTCGCGCGCGGCGAAAAGGCGGCGATCTTCGCATTCGATGAAGAGATCGGCCTTCTCTTCAAGCGAATGAAGGCCTTCGGCATCGACCTGGAGGCGCTGCGCAAAAGGGGTGACGTGTTCGTCGAACAGGTGGATGCGGCCGAACTGTCGCCCGGCGAATTCTCACACCGGGTCCGCGCCGCCATCGACGAACAGGGGATCAAGACTGTCGTCATCGACAGCCTGACGGGCTATGAGGCGGCCATGCCGGAGGAACGGGCGCTGGTCCTGCACCTTCACGAAGTCCTGCTGTACCTCAATCGCCAGGGGGTCGCGACATTCGTCACGGTGGCGCAGCACGGGCTGTTCGGCAGCATGCAGAGCCCGGTGGAGATCACCTACCTTGCCGACACCGTGATCCTGCTGCGCTATTTCGAGGCCGATGGCGATGTCCGCAGGGCGATGTCCGTCGTGAAGAAGCGGACCGGCGCGCATGAAAGCACCATTCGGGAATATCGCATCGCGGACGGTGGCCTTCAATTGGGCGAACCCCTGCGCAATCTGCAGGGTGTGCTGCGGGGCAACCCGCTCTATACCGGCGCGCAAACCGCCCTGTTTGACGGAAACCGGGCGTGACCCCCGGGCTGCATTCCCTTCGCACCCTGATCCTGACGCCGATGGGGCGTGATGCGAAAATCGCGTCCGGCATCCTGGACGACGCGGGTCTCCCGGCATTCATCTGCGCCGACCCGGGCGAGTTGCATCAGCAACTCCTCGCCGGGGCCGGCATGGTGCTGGTGACCGAGGAGGCGTTGCTGAAAGCTGACCCCGACCCCCTGTTCCGCTGGGTGGCGGAGCAGCCGTCCTGGTCCGATCTGCCTTTCATCGTGCTGACCCTGCGCTCCGCCCCCGCCATCGGGCCCAAAGCCCAGGTCATGGCCGTCGGACTGGGCAATGTCACCTTCGTGGAACGCCCGTTCCATCCGACCTCGCTGGTCAGCGTGATCCGATCCGCTGCCCGGGGGCGCCGGCGGCAATATGAGGCCCGCAGCCGCATCGAGGAGCTGCGGGAAAACCGCGATCTGCTGGCCCGCCAAACCCACATGCTGGAACTCCTGAATCAAACAGCCATGCGGATCGCGGCCAGCCTTGACCTGCGGATAGTGGGACAACGCGTCGTCGACGCCGGTGTGGAATTGACCGGCGCCGCCTATGGCGCCTTCCACGCCACCACCAGCGAGGCCGGGGAATCCCGCCAATCCTATGCCTGGTCGGGCACGCAGACGGACATCTTCGCGGCGTTTCCCATGCCAGGGGATCTCATCCGCCGTGACGACATCGCCCGGGAACCCGTGCCTGGCGGGAGCGGTTCGGCGGAAGACGCGCCCCGGATGGCCAGCTACCTGGCGGTGCCCGTCCTCTCGCGCTCGGGCGACAGGCTCGGCGGCCTATTCTTCGGCCATCCGGACGCCGGCGTTTTCGATGATCGGGCGGTGTTGATGGCCGGCGGCCTGGCCGCGCAGGCGGGCGTCGCCATGGACAACGCGCGCCTGTTGCAGGACGTGCAGCAGGCCAACGCGACGCTGGAGGCGCGGGTCGAGGAGCGCACGCGCGAGCGCGACCGGATGTGGCGGCTGTCAAACGACCTGATGGCGGTCCTGGACGCCGAGGGCGCGCTGCTGGCCGTGAACCATGCCTGGACAGCCGCGCTGGGATGGCCGGAAGAGCACCTGCGGGTCACCAACCTGTTCGATCTGGTCCACCCCGAGGATGCCGGCGGCATCAAGCACCAGATGCGGCGGCTGAAACGCGGCGATCCGATATCGAACTTCGAAGGGCGACTGCGCGCGGAGGACGGAAGCTTCCGCAGGATCGCCTGGACCGCATCACCCGATGACGGGCTGCTCTACACCGTCGGGCGTGACATCACGGCCCAGCGTGAAATCGAAGAGCAACTGCGCCAGTCGCAGAAGATGGAGGCCGTGGGCCAGCTCACCGGCGGCATCGCCCATGACTTCAACAACCTGTTGCAGGGCATCACCGGCTCACTGGATCTCGTCAACCGCCGGCTGACGCAAGGACGGACCAGCGATGTGGAGCGCTTCACCGCCGCGGCCATGGCCTCGGCCCAACGCGCGGGCGCCCTGACCCACCGCCTGCTGGCATTCTCCCGCCGCCAGCCGCTGAAGCCGACGCCGGTGGATGCCAACAGCCTCATCGCCTCCATGGCCGATCTGCTGCGCCGAAGCCTCGGAGAGCGCGTCGACCTAGAACTCGTGCCTGCGGATGGCCTGTGGCCGACGCTGTGCGACCCCAATCAGCTTGAGAACGCCATCCTGAACCTGTGCATCAACGCGCGTGACGCCATGCCGGAGGGCGGAAAGCTTTTCATCGGCACCCGCAACGCCCATCTGGACGGCCAGCACGCCGGTGGGGCCGGTGACATGCGGCCGGGGCGCTATGTCTGCATCTCCGTGACCGACACGGGCATGGGCATGTCGCCGGAGACGATCCGCCGGGCCTTCGATCCCTTTTTCACCACCAAGCCGCTGGGCCAGGGCACGGGATTGGGCCTATCCATGATCTACGGCTTTATGCGCCAGTCCGAAGGGTACGCCCGGATCGAGAGCGAATTGGGCAAAGGCACGACGGTCAAGCTCTACCTTCCACACCATGGCGGGCAGGCGGATGCCTCCGAGGCGAACCTGGCGACGCTGCCGGCAGACAATCGCGCGCGCTCTGACGAGGTTGTCCTGGTCGTCGAGGACGAGCCGGTGGTGCGCAAGCTGATCGTCGAACTGTTGGGCGATCTGGGATATCGGGTGCTGGAGGCGGACGATGGGCCGTCGGGCCTGGCCATCCTGCAATCGGACCAGCAGGTTGACCTGCTGATCACCGATGTCGGGCTTCCGGGCCTTAATGGCCGGCAGATCGCCGACGCCGCCCGCCCGGCGCGGCCCGGCCTCAAGGTCCTGTTCATGACCGGCTACGCCGAAAACGCCATGCCTTCGCAGGACTTCCTGGCACAGGACATGGAGTTGATCACCAAGCCGTTCCCCATGGATGTCCTGGCCCAGCGCCTTACCAAGATGATGGCGCGATAAAGCGGCGTCTCAGGAACCAGTGCCTACCGGACGCGGTTCAACATGGTTAGGGTCCGGGCGCCTTCGTGGCGTCCGGCGCGTTGACCGATGGGGAAGCGACACCGCATGACCAGACCTGAGGATAGGGCGGAGCGGCTACGGAAGATCCGCAACGTGAAGATGGCCAAGTCCGCCCATGCCTACGTCGGGGGCAGCACCGTCAAGTTCTACGAATGGCTGGAGTCCGGGCCGGGCGATCTTCCCCAGGGCCCCCCCGTCTGGATATGTGGGGACTGCCATGTGGGCAACCTGGGGCCGGTGGCCGACTATAAGGAGCGGGTGGCCATCCAGATCCGCGATCTGGACCAGACCGTCATCGGCAACCCCGCCCACGACCTGATCCGGCTGGGCCTGTCATTGGCCTCGGTCGCACGCGGCGCCGACCTGCCGGGCGTCGTCACCGCCCACATCCTGGAAAACCTGGTGGCCGGCTATGAGCTGGCCTTGGCGGGTAACTTCGATGACGACCGCGAAAAGGCCCTGATGCCCGGCAGCATCCGGAATTTGCTGGACCGCTCCGTCCGCCGGCGGTGGCGCCATCTGGCATGGGAGCGGTTCGAAACGGTCAAGCCCGAGGTGCCGCTGGGCAAGCGGTTCTGGGCCCTGACCGACGCCGAACGCGCCGCCCTGCATGCCCTGTTCCAGGAAGAGGCGGTCCGGGACCTGGTCACCGGCCTGCAATCTCGCGACCGTGGTGACGTGGTCCGCCTGGTGGACGCCGCCTATTGGCGGAAGGGCTGCAGCTCCCTGGGTCGCTTGCGCTTCGCCGCCATGGCTCAGATCGGTGACGGCAAGGGCGCCTCCTTCTGCCTGATCGACCTCAAGGAAGGGGTGACGGCGGCCGCCCCCCGATCGCCGGAGGCGAGCATGCCCCGGGACAATGCGCTCCGGGTCGTGACCGGCGCCCGGGCGCTGTCACCCAAGCTGGGCCGCCGCATGGTGGCGACGCGGCTGCTGGACAAGGCCATGGTGCTGCGCGAACTGATGCCCCAGGACCTGAAGCTGGAGGTTGACCGGCTGACCTCCGCCAAGGCCAAACCCCTGGCCGCCTACCTCGGTGGGGTGGTTGGCTCCGCCCATGGCCGACAGATGGACCCTCAGGACCGGTCCGCCTGGATGAAGGACTTGGCCCGCGGACGCTCCGCCAGGCTGGATGCGCCCAGCTGGTTGTGGGCCAGCGTCGTGGACCTGCTCGGCATTCATGAACGCGCCTATCTGGAACACTGCCGGCTGCACGCCCTGCCACGCTTCCGCACCGAGGACGCGACCGCCTGTGAGCTGAAGCGCGCGGGATGAGGCCGCGTCAGGCGGCCTCAAGCGCGTTACCGATGGCCAGGGCCAGTTCCTCGATGCGATAAGGCTTGGCGAGCACCTGATATCCGTGCTGAGCGGCGGGTTCCTCGCTGTAACCGGTGGACAGGATGACCGGCAGGCTGGGACGCAGGCGCTTGACCTCCCGCGCCAGGTCCAGCCCGTTCATCGCGCCGGGCATGACGATGTCACTGAACAGCAGATCGAAGTCCCGGCCGGCCAGGATGAGGTCCAGCGCCTCTTGGCCGCTGGGAACGTGCGTCACGTTGTAGCCCAAATCCTCCAGCGCCGATCCGATGATCGGCGCCAGGATGGGGTCGTCCTCCGCCACCAGGATGCGGGCGGTGCCACGGGGGGCGGAGGCCTGGGGCGAAACCTGGGATCCTTTGGGCGCATCCGCCGCCCGGGGCAATATCAAGGACACGGTCGTGCCGGTGCCCACGGCGCTGTCGATCCAGGCGGCACCGCCCGACTGATGGGCGAAACCGTAAACCTGGGACAAGCCCAATCCGGTGCCCTTGCCCGTCGCCTTGGTGGTGAAGAACGGGTCGAAGGCGCGGGCCACCACCTCGGGCGGCATGCCGCCGCCGGTATCGGACAGATAAACCCGCACCGCGTCGGTCCGCCCATCCCATCCGCTGACGTTTTCCGCGCCCAGAACCAGCCTGCCACCCGCCGGCATGGCGTCGCGGGCGTTGGCCGCCAGGTTCAGGAGCGCCACCTCCAGCTGGACGGGGTCGGTCTGCACCGGCCACACACCGCTGGGTAGCGCCAGCGTCACCTCGATATCGCTGCGGACCACCTGCTTGATCAGCCCGATGCAGCTGAGCAGGGCGTTCCGCAGATCCACCGGTTCCACATCCATCTGGCGCTGGCGCGAAAAGGTCATGAGTTGCTGTATCAGCTTGGTGCCCCGGTCCACCGCCTGCATTCCGGCCTCCACCAGGCGCGCGTTGCGTCTTTTGTCCCCACCGCGGCCAATCATCTGCAGGCATCCTGAAATGGCCTGCAACAGATTGTTGAAGTCGTGGGCCATGCCGCCCGTCAGCTGGCCGATCGCTTCCATCTTCTGGGCGTGGCGCAGCCGTTCCTCCAGCTCCCGGCGTTCGGTGTTGTCGCGGGTGATCTTGGCGAAGCCCACCAGCTTGCCGGTGTCGTCCCGGATGGCGTCGATGATCACATGTGCCCAGAACCGGGTGCCATCCTTGCGGACACGCCACCCCTCCTTCTCGTAACGGCCCTCGGCTTCCGCGATGGCCAGCGCGCGGGCGGGCAGCCCGGCGGCCAGATCTTCCTCGGTATAGAAGCGCGAGAAATGTTCGCCGACAATTTCCTCGCTGCGATACCCCTTGATCCGCTCGGCCCCGGCATTCCAGTTGGTCACGTGGCCGGTGGGGTCCAGCATGTAGATCGCATAGTCGGTAACGCTTTGGACCAGCAGGCGGAAGCGCGCCTCGCTTTCCCGCAGGGCCTGCTGGGCCTCGCGCCGCTCCGTGATATCCCGGGTGACCTTGGCGAAGCCGATCAGGGTGCCGGCCTCATCCCTGACGGGGTCGATCACGACGCTGGCCCAGAACCGCGTCCCGTCCTTGCGCACGCGCCAGCCCTCAGCCTCGAACCGGCCCTCGCTGGTGGCGATGGCCAGGGCTCGCTGGGGCACCCCGGCCTCGCGGTCTTCCTGGGTGTAGAAGCGGGAAAAGTGCTGGCCCAGTATCTCACTGGCCTCATAGCCCTTGAAGCGCCGGGCGCCGGGGTTCCAGCTGCTGACCACGCCGGTCGCGTCCAACATGTAGATCGCGTAGTCGTCGATGGCGTCTACGAGAAGCTGAAACCGCCGGCTGTCGCCCCCTTGCGCTTCACCGGTCGCGATATCCGTTTCCAACGGCAACCCCTCAATCATGCGATAGCCGGAAACAGGGCCACCGATGTCCAGTCCATAGGCCATTTAGATCATGGCAGGGCCGAGAAATTCATTAATAAATGTGGGATATTTATTTGGTTATAATGGTGAAAAACCGAATTTTATTAAGTTCTTAGTCATAAAAATCCACCCAACCGTGCTGTGTTTTAATACCTCGGATGAGCTGGTCCCCACCGCCGACCTGGCTGGAACCTTTAGTCCGCCGGAAGGGGGCAAGGCCGCCGACGCAGGAAAACAGCGGGGCTATCCGACAAGGACAGCCGCCGCTGCTCTCTTAACCTGCGGGGGTCACCCGCGCATCAAAGTGTCCCCACGTTCACGCGGGGCCGCCCTAACGATGCCCATGGGACGCTTCGCCGCCCTTGCGGCCCGCCTCCGACACGCGTTCCGGATTGTTGGCGAAGTTGCCGCCACCGCCCCGGTTGCCGCCACCGGACGCCTCGCCACCCTTGCGGCCGGCCTCGGCCGCCCGCTCGCGGTCATGGGCGAAGTTGCCGCCGGAGGCCTCACCGCCCTTGCGACCGGCTTCAGCGGCCAGTTCCCGGTCCTGGGAGAAGCTGCGCTTCTCGTCCGGAACGCTGGCGCCGCCCTTGCGGCCGGCTTCGGCCGCCAGCTCATGATCCTGCGAGAAGCTGCGCTTCTCGTCGGGCACGCTGGAGCCGCCCTTGCTGGCGATATCCCGCTGCTTGTCCTCATCCATCGAGGCGAAGCCGCGATTGGAAGTTCCATTGTCCTTGCTCATGACGTCCTCTCCATTCTGGGGAAGCACCGCCGTCTCCATAATGGTGTACCAGGCGCCTCTGGCCCGGATGTCTTATCTTTCTGGCGGTGTGTCATATAAAGGCCAAGCGTTCTGGAAGGTTCCGGATTTTGCTGAATAAAACTATTTAATGAAGTATAGATAAGTCAAAGCTGCGCTTAGATTCCAGATACACATATGATTCTACTTGTGCGCGATCGGAAAACCCGGTCTACTCTCACGCTTTCACGGTGACCCATCGATGAAGATTTCATTCCACATGGAACGGGAAGCCGGTGTCCGCGCTTTTCCGCCAGCAAACCCTGGGGCGGGGCCATACCGGACCGTCCCATCAGACCGGAGAGGACGCCATGGCGCAAAAGACCCTGCAAACCATGTTCATCGAAGAATTGCGAGACATCTACAGCGCGGAACGCCAGATCGTCCGCGCCCTGCCGAAGCTGGCCAAGGCGGCGTCGGCCGACGATTTGAGGCAGGCGCTGGAGACCCACCTGGAGGAAACCCGGGGCCAGGTGGAGCGGCTGGACAAGGTGTTCGAGACACTGGACACCAGCAGCCGCAGCCGCGGCAAGAAATGCGAGGCCATGGAAGGCATGCTGTCGGAGGCCAATGAGTTGCTGGACCTGGGCCTGTCGCCGGAGGCCTTGGACAGCGCCATCATCGCCGCGGCCCAGAAGGTCGAGCATTATGAGATCGCCAGCTACGGCTCCGCCATCGCCTGGGCCTTGGCGCTTGGGTACAACGAAGCCGCCGACATCCTGTCCGAAACGCTGGAAGAGGAAAAGAACGCGGACCAGATCCTGAACAAGGCGTCGCGCACCGTGAACGACACGGCGGCGGAACAGGTCCGCGCGGCCTGACGCGACGGGAGTCCGGGTCCCGGTCGACCTCGACCGGGACCCGGTGGCCCGTCAGGGTGCCTCGCCGAAATCCAGGTTCCGGCTGAAAAAGGGGATGACCTGTTCCTGGATGCGGAACGCCACATGGCTGGTGTGGGTGCCCGGGTAAATCTCAAAGCTGTTGGCGATGCGGTAGCTGTCCAGAGCCTCATGTAGCTTGCCGGCATCGACCTTGAGGCCGTCCTGGTCGCCCACGTCAATGGCGATGGCACGGTAGCGGCGCAGCGCCCCGACATATTGGTCCACGAAGGCCAGCGGAGCGTTGGCCGCCCATTTGGCCAGCACCTCCGGCCGCGGCTGCCCATCCTTCACGGGCAGATCCAGGTACAGCGGCGGATTCTGCGGGTTGGGCGACCAGGCGGCAGCGGTGGCCAGTTGCGCTCGCGCCATGAACGGCAGCGTGCCGGAGTCCGCCGGCGCCTTTACCGCCTCCAGTGTCTCCCAGGTCTTGGGATCGATGGGCCCCAGGGCCCGGGGCGAGAGGCAGCAGGGGCTCAGCATATAGAGCGCGCCGAAGACGTCGGCATGCTTCATGCCAATGCGGGAGGTGCCGTAGCCGCCCATGGAATGGCCGGCCAGGCCCCGGCTCTCGCGCTTGGCGATGGTGCGGTAGTGCCCGTCAATATAAGTCACCAGGTCCCGGGAGATGAAGGTCTCGAAATCGCCGGTGGTCACCGAGCTGGAATACATGGAGCCATTGTGGACCGTCTTGCTGTCCGGCAGAACGACAATCATTTCCCGCGCGCCCTGGGCGTAGGCGCCCTCGATCGTCTGGGGCACATGGATTTCCGCCATCCACTGGGCAGCGCCGATAGAATAGCCGTGCAGGGCGTAGACCACCGGATAGCGCTTCTTCGGATTGGCGGCGTAGCCGGGCGGCAGCACCACGTAGACGTCGCGGTCCACGGCGTCGCCCTCCAGGTTACCTTCCAGCGTGGGGGCATGCACGGTGATGTGTTCCACCGTCACCGCGCGGGCGCCGGGCACGGGGGCTGGCGCCTCCGTCGTCACCTGGGCACGGGCGGGGCCGATGCCCGCCCCCGCCGCCAACACCATGGCAAGGCAATAGGCCGCTTTTCTCATTCGTTCCTCCCTGGGGAATATCATTGGCCAGCGGAAAATCACTGGCCGGCGACCCGGGCGGGGCCGCCCATGCGGATCGGAAACTCATAGATCGAGGTGGAAAGCGCCGGTACCGTCAGCGGCCCGCGCAAGGACGGGGCCGGCGCCTCGATGATGGTGACCTGTGGGGCGGCGCCCACCTTGTTCTGCGCGTCCAGGTCCGGCCCGCTCAGCCGCCAGACGCGGCCGGCACCGTCGGCCTTCGCCCCCTGGACCGCCAGCGACAGCGGTTGCGGCTGGAAAGTGGCGTTGACCACGGCGACCCGCAACGAGCGCCGGTCGGGGCTGAGGCCGGCGACGATGTCCAGCGGATGGGTCGGGCTGCCCGACTTCACCTGAGGGTGATCGTAGCCCACCGCAAACTTCGGGTCCGGGGGTGGCGCGTCACCCGTCACCGCGACGGGGATGACACCGGCGCCGAACCGCTCCCCATACAGTTTGAAGACCTGGCCCGTCGCGTTCAGCGTGGCCCCCGCCGGCGTCACGTCCAGGGTGGAAATGCCGAAGGTGAAGGCGCTCATGCGGATGAAGTCCGAATGGCGCAGCATCTCCTGCATCACCATGGAATAGGCCAGCGCCAGCTTCAGGGTGGGTTTGGTGCCGGCCCCGATGTAGGCGTACTCGTCGATGGACAGGAAAATGGGCTTCTGCGCCATCGCCGGGAAGCGCCGCTGGTAGATGGCCCATTCCTCCGCCTTCATGCGCACCTGGTTGGCGGGGGCGCGGGCGAACTCCATCAACTCGTCCGCCGGCGGGGCGTCGGGGCGCTTCTCCACCGTGTCATACCAATGCTCGCTCAGGCCGTCGAAGTCGCCCCAGGCCTTGGCCAGCAGCCCGCCGGTCCAATCATTCTCGGTCCCGAACTTGGCCTGAATGCTCTCCAGGCTGGCGTTCTCCTTGGCGTCACGCGGATGCATCTGGTCCGGCATGGCGCCGGAACCGATCAGGGTGATGGTCGGATCCACCGCCCGCATCGCGGCGGCGAACTCGCGGTGCTTGATCATGAAGTAGTCCAGCGAGGTGCGGCCGATCTGCCACCAGCCGTAAGGCTCGTTCCCGATGTTCCAGTAGCGTACGCCGTAGGGCTCGGGATGGCCGTTGGCGGCGCGCTTGGCACCCCATTCGCTGGTGGCCGGGCCGTTCAGGTACTCCACCTCCTCCGCCGCGGAATGGGCGTCGCCCAGGCCGGCGTTGACCGTCACATAGGGGTCCACCCCCAGCAGGCGGGTCAGCGCCATATACTCGTCCATGCCAAGGTCATTGGGCTGCATGGCGCTCCAGGCGTAGTCGTAGACGGGGGGCCGCCGGTCGCGCGGGCCCAGGGCCTGGTGCCAATCCCAGTTCGACAGGAAGTTCCCGCCCGGGAGGCGCCAGAAGCCGGAGTGCAGCGACTTCAGCACGGCGATGGTGTCGGCCCGCCAGCCGTCCACATTGTCCGCCGGCATGAGGGTGACGGTGCCGACGCGGAAGAAGCCCGTGCCGGCGCCTGTCACCTCGAACCGGGCGTCCGCCGTGTCGGCCCCCGGCTTGAAGGCGAAATCCAGGCTCTGCCACTCCGCCGTCAACGGCGGCAGGGTGACCGTCTGGCGGTCGCCCGCACCCGGCCCCCACGCCAGCGCCACCGTCAGCACCGTGCCCGGGGTTCCGTTGGCCACGATATGTCCGACATATTCGCGCCCCTGCGCCACGCCCAGCCCGCCCTGGCCGAAGCCATGCGGCGCGGCCGCGTCCACCGCCACGCGCACGCTCTGCGCACCGACATAGGGCTGGGCCCGGTCCATGGTCACCGCCGCCTCATCCCCGATGGGGCGCCATTTGCGATTGACCAGGGCCGGCTTGCCCTCCACCGACAGGGGCTGGGGCGGATCCTTCCCCTCGGCGACGACGGGGAAGTAGAATTTGCGGTCGTCCAGCAGCTCCGCCCACAGCGCGCGGTTCATGAGGCCGCCGATGGGTTCGATGAACATGCCGTAAGCGTAGGGCGTGACGGCGGCACTGGCGCGCGTGGCGTCGATCCGCGCGACGACGGGCCGCGCGACGACGGGGCGCGTGGTCACGGGTTCCGCCGCCGCGTACACGGCACCACCCAGCAAGACTGTCGAAAGCGCGAGTACCGCCCCCAGGCGGCTGTGCGTGGCTGCCATTATTCCCTCCCAGGTGGGCCCTTCCCTGACGGGTCGCCCGGTTTTTGCCCCCCGTCCGTGACGGCGGGAGGTGTGCGTGTCGCGCAATGTGAGCGCTAACATGATTTAATTGTCTGAGTATTTGATTTGGAGTCAAGATGTGTCAGGGTGGCGCCACAAAAAACGGGCCACGGAAAACGGCCACGAAAATCGGCCACGAAAATCGGGAGGAACGGGTGGCGGCGGATGATTGGCGAAGCGAGGACGGCCGGAGGGGCCGGGCGGCCCGGCGGCGACAGCGGGTGCGCACCTTGGCGGCCGGTCTGCTGGCGCTGAGCCTTTCATCCCGGCCGGGGCTGGCCCAATCCATGCCGACACCCCAACCCATGCCGACACCGGTGTCCATCACTGTGGACCTGGCCCATCCGGTGGGCCCGGCTCATCCCCTTTACGCCTGGTTCGGCTATGACGAAGCCAACTACACCACCATGCGGGACGGCCGGGCCCTGCTGACCGAGCTGCACGACCTGGCGCCGGTGCCGGTGCACATCCGCACCCACCACCTGCTGAGTTCCGGCGACGGCGTGGCGGCCCTGAAATGGAGTTCGACCAACGTCTATTCCGAGGACGCGGCCGGCAACCCCGTCTACGATTTCCACATCCTGGATGGGATTTTCGACGCCTACCGCGATGCCGGCGTGGTGCCCATGGTGGAGCTGGGCTTCACGCCCAAGGCCCTGGTCAGCGGCGCCGGACCCTATGAGGATGTCTACCCCGACGCCGCCATCGGCGGCACGGTGCACAGCCCACCCAAGGATTACACCAAGTGGCGGGCGCTGATCCGCACCGTGGTGGCCCACCTGGCGGATCGCTATGGCCGGCAGACCGTGGCCGGCTGGTATTTCGAGGTGTGGAACGAGCCGGACATTCCCTACTGGCACGGCACGCCCGCCCAGTATTTCCAACTATATGACACCACCGTCGCCGCGGTGCGGTCCGTGCTACCCCAGGCCAAGGTGGGCGGCCCCGCCACCACCGGGCCCGGCGGAGCCAGCGGCGCCCAGTTCCTGAAGGATTTCCTAGACCACGTCGCCGCCACGCGGGCGCCGCTGGACTTCATCTCCTTCCACGCCAAGGGACAGCCCACCATCCAGGACGGGCAGGTCACCATGGGCCTGGCGCAGGAACTGACGGACGTGGACAAGGGCTTCGCCCTGATCGCCGGCCACCCGGAATTCCGTTCCCTGCCCATCATCCTGTCAGAGGCCGACCCCGAGGGCTGCGCTGCCTGCTCCATGACCGTCAACCCCGCCAACGCCTATCGCAACGGCGCTCTCTATCCCGCCTATACTGCCGCCGCCTACAAGCGCCTGTTCGAGCTGGCCGACCGGCACGGCGTCAACCTGCTCGCCATGCTGAGCTGGTCGTTCGAGTTCGAGGGCCGGGCCTATTTCGAAGGTTTCCGCGACCTGTCGACCAATGGCGTCGACAAGCCCATCCTGAATTTCTTCCGGATGGCGGCGATGCTGCGCGGCACCCGCGTCGCCACCGCCGGCCCCCAGTCCCACACGGCGGCCGACATCATCGCCCACGGCGTGCGCGACGCGCCGGACATCGATGCCCTGGCCACCGCCGACGCGCGCGGCGCCGCCGTGATGGTGTGGAACTATCATGACGAAGCGAAGCCGGCCGGCGGTACGCCCGTGGCGCTGACTATCACTGGCCTGCCCAAAACGGCGGCGCGGGTACGGCTGAGCCACTACCGCATCGATGACCGCCACTCCAACGCCTACACCGCCTGGCAGGCCATGGGGTCGCCGCAGAACCCGACCCCGGCGCAACTGGCGGAGCTGAAGGGGCAGGCCGGGCTGCAGCTGATGGAATCGCCCCGCTGGCTGGCGCCCTCGGGCGGCACCGTCCCCCTCACCCTGGATATGCCGCGCCAGTCGGTCTCGCTGCTGGCGCTGGATTGGTAACGACGGCCCCGGCCGACCTCAAGACCCCGGTAAAAGAACAAGGAATGGGAAGGAAAGAATGCGTTATCGCCCCCTGACACGCGCGCTGCTGCTCGGCGCCGCCTTCTTCGCCGCCAGCACCCAGGTGCGCGCGGACCAGCCTACCTCTCCCGCCGTCGGCGAGGCATGGCAAAAGGCGCAAAGCCTGGTCGCCCGCATGACACTGGATGAGAAGCTGGGCCAGCTGGTCAACGTGGCGCCCGCCATCCCCCGGCTGGACATCCCCGCCTACAACTGGTGGACGGAATCGCTGCACGGCGCCATCGGCGCCGTCCCCACCACCAACTTCCCCGAGCCCATCGGCCTGGCCGCCACCTTCGACGCGCCCCTGGTGCACGACGTGGCCGGGACCGTCAGCGTGGAGGTGCGCGCCCTGCACACGCTGGGCCGCGCCACCGGCCACCTGGGCCGCATCGGCACCGGGCTGGACACCTGGTCGCCCAACATCAACATCTACCGCGACCCGCGCTGGGGCCGCGGCCAGGAGACCTATGGCGAGGACCCCTATCTGACGGCGCGCCTGGCGGTAGCCTTCGTCGGCGGCATGCAGGGGCCTAACCCCGACCTGCCGGACGTGGTGGCCACACCCAAGCATTTCGCCGTGCACAGCGGCCCGGAATCGACCCGCCATGCCGCCAACGTCTACGTTTCGCCGCACGACCTGGAGGATACCTACCTGCCCGCCTTCCGCGCCGCCATCGTGGAGGCGCGCGCCGGGTCCATCATGTGCGCCTACAACCGCATCGACGGGCAGCCGGCCTGCGCCAGCGACCTTCTGCTGAAGGACCATCTGCGCGGTGCGTGGCACTTCACCGGCTATGTCGTGTCGGACTGCGACGCCGTGAAGGACATCGCCGACAATCACAAGTACGCGCCCGACCAGGCCGCCGCGGTGGCCGCCGCCCTGAAGGCCGGGGTGGACAACGAGTGCAACGTCGCCACGCTGTTCGGCGGGGGCGGCGGGCTGGCGGCGCGCTACAAGGAGGCGTATACGCGCGGCCTGATCGGTGCGGCGGACATCGACCTGGCGCTGGTGCGCCTGTTCTCCGCCCGCTACCGCAACGGCGACCTGCCCGGCCTGGACCGTCCCAAGCAGGACGTGCCCGTCCAGGCCATCGGCACGGCGGAGCACCAGCAGCTGGCGCGCAAGGTGGCCGGTGAAAGCATGGTGCTGCTGAAGAATGACGGCGTGCTGCCGCTGAAGCCCGGCGTCAAGGTGGCGGTGATCGGCCCGCATGGCGATTCCACCCGCGTGCTGCGCGGCAACTATTCCTCCGCCCTGTCGGCCCCGCCCGTGTCGGTGCTGGACGGCTTGCGCCAGGTGATGCCGGGCGCCCGTATCACCCACGTCCCCTTCAACGAGACCGTCATGGACGGTGACCCGGTGCCCACGTCCGCCCTGGTGACGCCGGACGGCAAGCCGGGCGTGCGGGCGCAATATTTCAACGCCAGCGGTCCGGTGAAGGCCCCGGCGCCGGACGCGCCCTTCGGCTCCATGCCGCCGCTGGAGGTGACGTCCAAGCCCGTGCTGACGCGGGTCGAGGCTGGCGTGGGCGGCAGCGGCCATGACCAGAAGACGGTGGCAGAGAATTACCGCGTGGTCTGGACGGGCTTCCTGGTGCCGCCCGAATCCGGCACCTATCGCCTGGGCATGACCGGCTTCTCCGGCGGAGAGTTCGAGTTCGACGGCCGCCGCGTGGACCTGGGCACGCCGCTGTGGGGTGACCTGCCCAAACTGGAAACCGTGACCCTGGAAAAGGGCAAGCGCTATCCCATCCGCGTCGCCACCGACGTGCACACCATGGGCGGGGTGGAATTCCTGTGGAAGCGGGTGGCACCCGCCGCCGCCGCCCCCACCGCTGACGGCGACCTGGCCGCGGCCGTGGCCGACGCCGACGTCATCGTCGCCGCCGTGGGCCTGAGCGCCGACCTGGAGGGCGAGGAGATGAAGCGCCAGATCGAGGGCTTCGCCGGCGGCGACAAGACCTCCCTCGACCTGCCGTCGGAGCAGCGCCGCCTGTTGCAGGCGGCCAAGGCCACGGGCAAGCCGGTGGTGGTGGTCCTGCTGAACGGCAGCCCGCTGGACCTGTCCTGGGCCAAGGACAACGCCGCCGCCATCGTGGAGGCCTGGTACCCCGGCCAGGCGGGGGGCCTGGCTGTCGCCGACGTGCTGTCGGGCAAGACCAACCCGGCCGGCCGCTTGCCGTTGACCTTCTACCGCAGCGTGGCCGACCTGCCGCCCTTCGACGATTACGCCATGACGGGCCGCACCTATCGCTACTTCACCGGCCAGGCCGTCTACCCCTTCGGCTACGGCCTGTCCTACACCCGCTTCGACTACGGCCCCGTGACCATGGAGCCGACGCACGGCGGCGCCGAGAACGGCGTGCGCGTGACGGCCACGGTGACCAACACCGGCGATCGCGCGGGCGACGAGGTGGCGCAGCTGTACCTGAAGCCGCCCGCGTTCGAGGGGGCGCCCCGCCTGGCGCTGCGCGGCTTCCAGCGCCTGTCCCTGGCGCCGGGTGAAAGCCGCACGGTATCGTTCGAGCTGTCGCCCCGCGACCTCAGCTTCGTCACCCGCGACGGTGACCGCCAGGTCATGGCCGGCACCTACCAGGTCAGCGTCGGTTCCGGCCAGCCGGACAGCGGCGTGCCCGTCAAGCAGGGGCAGTTCGCCACCACGGCGGCGCTGTCCATCGAGCGGTAAGCCGAAGTCCGCGCGCGGCCCAGTCTACGCCTTTGCCAGGCTATGCCTTGAAAGACTGGGCCGTGTCGCGCAGCGCCTCGGTGATCAGCAGGCGCATGGCGTCGCGCGCCGCCTCGGCATCGCGGGCGGCGACGGCGTTCAGGACGTAGCGGTGCAGGGGGATGGGGTCGCGCAGCACCACCCCCTCGCGCAGCTTGTGGATGGTGCTCCACCGCACCGCCGCCCCGATGCTGACGGCCAGCGACCCGATGAGCGGATTGCCGCTGGCCTCCAGCAGGGTGTCGTGGAAGTCGGCGTCGGCGGCCTGCCCCGCCTCCGCCGCCAGGGTGTGGCGATCCATGATGTCCAGCGCCGCCGTCATGCGGGCCAGCTGTTCCTCGGTGCGCCGCTCCGCCGCCAGGGCGGCGATGCCCGGTTCCACGATCATGCGCAGTTCGAACAGGCTGTAGATGAAGTCCTTGCTGGGTTCGGCCGCGAAATGCCAGGCCAGGACGTCGGGATCCAGCAGGTTCCAGCGCGACCGGGCGCAGACCTGGGTGCCGCTTTTGGGCCGGCTCTCCACCAGCCCCTTGGCCGCCAGGATGCGCAACGCCTCGCGATAGGCGGAGCGGGAGACCTTCAGCCGCTCGGCGTTAACGATCTCATTCTCCAGGACATCGCCCGGCTGGTAACGGCCGGTGACGATGTCGGTGCCCAGCTTTCGGGCCAGGGAGCCGTGCAGCCGACCCATCGGGGAACCCCGGCCCAGACGGGTAAGCCCGGCGATCAATTCATCCATACGACAATCCGCCGGCGCTGACATCCATAGGTGGCCCGTCCCGGGGCCGCCGCCCCACCGTTGTAACATTCCGGGCGGCAACGGCACCAGCTATCGGCCGCACCCCCTCAGCGGGGATCGTAACCCGGCTTCTTATAAAGGGTCGTGGGCTTGTCCACGATGTCGGGCTTGTAGACCGTCTCCACCCAGTCGGCGGGATCGATGTCTTCGATGGTGATGGAAACCGATGCCTCGCTGCTGCCCATATGGGTCATGAGCGTGCGGGTCAGTTCCTCGGCCAGCTTAGTCTTCTGCGCTTCGCTGCGGCCGGCGTACATCTTCACGATGATGTGGGGCATAGGTGAGGCGGCTCCGTACAGGTCGAGGGTGCATCAGCTGGTCGGCCCATATCGGGCCGCCGAACAAGCGGGTAATAGGCCGGCCACTTTAGCAGAGGCCGGGCGCGTTCAGAGCCCTCGGTCACGCATGGTCTTACACCAGCGGCACGAGATTCTGACTCGTGCCGCTGTAGGGCGCGACTGCGTCCGCCGGGGCGAGCACCGCCCAGTTAGTGTAACCGCGGGCCTGTGGCAGCGCTTCGCGGCAACCGGCCCCTTTTCCCCTTCTGGTTGCTGCACCTGCGAAAAACGCCGGAGTCCCTATGCCGCGCCGCCGTTGTTCACCACACGTCATTGGCTGAGACCGTTCTCATCGCCCCGTCGCCACCGGGAATGTTGGTACAAATGACACACTCCGCCTCTCAAAATCGCAATGTTCAGATTTTTGTCGCCCCTACCCGCACCCTGTGGTAGCGTTACCATTGCATAGGGTTGAGGGCTTTCCACGACAGTGGTGGCTTAGAATTACTCTAGCGAACGGGAGGATGAACGCTGGCCGGCAAATCATGCCGCTTGGCCGCCAGCGATAAGCTGCACACGGGATTTTGCATATAAATATGATAGCGCTAACAGCTGCTGTTGGCGTTTCCGTATTTCTGTGTCCCGTGCCCGGTATCACAAACAAAATCAGCGCCTTTAAAACTAGGGAGGGAAAATATGGTGAGTTTCCAAAGAAAAAAGGGAGTGTCCAAGTCACCGACGGCGAATTTCCGTACGGCCGTTCTGGCCGGTGTTTCGCTGGTCACCATCGCAGGTCTGGCAACGCCGGCATTCGCGCAAACGACTCAGCCCAACCCGGACAAGGGCGGCACCAATTCCGATACGATGGAAGATATCATCGTCACCGGCATTATCGGATCTCTGCAACGTAACCTTGATATCAAGCGCGAGGCGGATGGCATCGTCGACGCCATTTCGGCCGAGGACATCGGTAAGTTCCCCGATTCCAACGTCGCAGCCTCGATGCAGCGCATTCCCGGCGTGTCCATCAGCCGCGGCACCAGCAGCATGGGCGGCGTGCCCACCTCCACCGGTGACGCCACCGCCATCACCGTCCGCGGCTTTGGCCCCAGCTTCAACGAAACATTGTTCGACGGCCGCGTGTCCGCCTCGGCCGCCAGTTCCGGCCGCGGCTTCGACTTCAGCTCCGTCAGCTCCGACTTCATCGGGCAGATCGACGTCCTGAAGTCGCCGGACGCATCGCTGTCGGCCGGCGCCATCGGCGCCACCGTCAACATCAAGTTCCCCAAGCCGCTGGAACATTCGGGATTCCGGGCCGCCGGCTCGGTTTCCGGCTCCTACGCCTCCGACGCGGATGGGGCCTCCCCCAACGGCGCCATCCTGGTCAGCGACACCTTCGCCCACGACACCTTCGGCATCCTGCTGGCCGCCGGCTTCAACGAGACCCAGACCCTGGGCAACCATGTGAACAGCCAGGGCTGGATCGGCACCACCAGCGACAAGTTCGGCAGCCTGGCATCCGGCACGCCGTCCGGCGTTCCGGCCTGGTTCATCCAGGACTACGGCCTGTACCAGGAACACAGCGACACCATCCGCAAGTCCGGCCGCCTGGCCCTGCAGTGGCAGCCGTCCGACCAGATCGAAATCACGCTGAACGACGACTTCCAGCGTGAGGACGCCCACCAGAACCAGTACGGCTACAGCATCTGGTTCAACTCGGGTGCCCTGCAGAACGTGAAGCTGAACAGCAACGGGTCGGTGGTCGATTTCGTCCAGCCCAACACGCCGACCGACTTCCAGGCCCAGTACAACAGCCAGGTGCTGGAAAACAACCTGTACGGCCTGAACATCAAGTGGACGCCGACCAACAACTGGAAGATCACGGTCGACGCCGCCCGCTCGGAATCCTGGCAAAACCCCGACGGCCAGCTGACCAGCCTGGACGCCGACGTGGGCTACGGTTCCTGCGCCAGCGGCACCTGCATCAACACCAACAATGTGGGCATCACCGGCGTCGCGGCCGGTGCCCTGCCCTACCCCACTGTCTACGGGCCGAACGGCGACACGTCGCACTTCACCAACGGCTTCATCGGGTCGCACGTCTTCCCGATGAGTTCGACCCGCAACTACAACGTCATCGATCAGGGCAAGGCCGAGGCTGAATGGAAGAGTGGCGACACCACCATTCGCTTCGGCATGCAGTACATCGATAACAAGGAAGATCTGGCCAGCTACGACAGCTTCACCAACAGCGATTGGCAGGCGTACAGCGGCTATGGTCCGGCGTCGGGCTCGCCCACGGGCGTGGCGTTGCCGCAGGACTGGTTCACCAAGACCTTCAGCACGTCCAACTTCATCCCGGGCTTCGCCAACAACGGCAACCTGCCGCCGCAGATCCTAATGGCCAATCCGGGCCAGATCTTGAACTACCTGCAGGGCCTGGGCAATCCGCAGACCAAGAACATCCCGGGCTTCAACTACGGCTGCTGCACCCCGCCCTTCGACGGCACCTATCGCCTGATCCTGTCCCCGGGCTCCAAGCGCAATATCGAGGAAGAGACCTACGCGCCTTATATCTCGACCACGTTCAAGACCCAGGTGGCCAATATGCCGCTGAAGGTCAACCTGGGCGTTCGCGAGGAAATCACCCACGTCATCTCCTCTGGCCTGGGCCAGACGCCGACCGCCTTCACCGTGACGCCGGGCGACAAGACCGCGTTCACGGTGGCCTACGGTCCGGTCAGCACGGTCGAGGGCACCAACAATTACCAGTACATGCTGCCCAACCTGGACTTGACCTTGGGCGTCACGGACGACTTGCAGGTGCGCTTCAACGCGTCGCGCACCCTGACCCGTCCGCCGCTGAACAACATGACCCCGGTCTACAGCATCACCACGCAGCGCGTCGGCACGGTGTCGGCCTCGGGTGGCAACCCCAACCTGATGCCCTACCTGTCCGATAACCTGGATATCGGTGCCGAGTACTACTATCAGCGCAACTCCTACGTCGCCCTCGATGGTTTCATGAAGAGCGTCAGCAACTTCGTGATCGGCGGCACATCGCAGAAGACCTTCGCCGGCGTCATCGACCCGACCACCGGCAAGGACATGCAGTACAGCTACAGCACCTACGTCAACGGACCGACGGCCGAGGTTTACGGCCTGGAAATGTCCATCCAGCATGTGTTCGATGACACCGGCTTCGGCTTCCAGGCGAACGCCACCGTCGTCGGCACCAACAAGCCCTACGATCCGCTGAACCTGGCGGTTAGCAACTTCGCCGTCACGGGCCTCGCCAACTCCGCCAACTTCGTCGGCTTCTACGACAAGTACGGGTTCCAGGCGCGTATCGCCGTCAACTGGCGCGATGAGTACCTGGACCACTTCGGCCAGGCGCAGGGCGGTTCCATCTACGGGTCCGAACCGACCTTCGTCGATCCGGCCTGGGAAGTGGACTTCAGCACCAGCTACGACATCAATGAGTATGTGAGCGTCTACTTCGAAGCCTTGAACCTGACCAATGAGACCTATTCGACTCATGGCCGGTACCAGGAACAGTTGCTGGATGCCGTCGCCTACGGGCAGCGGTACACCATCGGCGCGCACTTCAAGTACTAAGGTTTGTTTGTGAGCGTACCTTCCTCCTAAACTCCTGGGGGCCGCCGTGGCACGTGGCGGCCCCCTTTTTCCCTCTGAAGGAGCGGGAGAAAGGCCTTAAACTGGACCGATACCGGATGCCGCACGTCCCCGCCAGGGAGGGGGGCCGGCGTCTCCGAAAACCAGGATGCCTTCATGGATCGTCCCATCCAGCATATCGTCATCGTCGGCGGCGGTACCGCCGGCTGGCTGACCGCGGGCGTCATCGCCGCCCGGCACAAGGCGCGCATGGCCTCGGGCTTCAAGGTCACCTTGGTGGAATCCCCCAACGTCGCCATCATCGGCGTGGGCGAGGGCACCTGGCCCACCATGCGCACCACGCTGGAAAAGATGGGCGTCTCGGAGACGGAGTTCTTCCGCCATTGCGACACCGCCTTCAAGCAGGGCGGCAAGTTCGTGGGCTGGACCACCGGCGCCCCCGATGATGCCTATTACCACCCGCTGATGCTGCCGCACGGCTGGTCCCAGGTGAACCTGGTGCCCCATTGGCTGCAGGACGCGCGCGGCCGCACCTTTTCCGCCGCCGTCTGCCCGCAGGAGGCCATCTGCGAGGAAGGCCTGGCGCCCAAGACCATCGCCACCCCCGAATACCGGGGCCTGGCCAACTATGCCTATCACCTGGACGCCGGCAAGTTCGCCAGCTTCATGCAGAAGCACTGCACGCAAAAGCTGGGCGTCCACCATGTCCTGGCCGACGTCACCCAAGTGAAGCAGGATGAAAGCGGCGACATCGCCAGCCTGGTGACCGAGCAGGCGGGTGAGATCACGGGCGACATGTTCGTGGACTGCACCGGTTTTCGCGCCCTGCTCATCGAAAAAACCTTGGGCGTGGGCTTCAAGGACTGCCGCGACGTGCTGTTCTGCGACACGGCGCTGGCCATCCAGGTTCCGCACGAGAGCGAAGACGCCCCCATGGCGTCGCAGACCATCGCCACCGCGCAATCGTCCGGCTGGATCTGGGATATCGCCCTGCCCACCCGGCGCGGCCTGGGCTACGTCTATTCCAGCGACCATATCGATGAGGAGGCGGCGCGGGTCGAGCTGGCGCGCTACGCCGGCACCCAGGCCGAGGCGCGCAAGATTCCCATCCGTTCCGGCCATCGCGAGATGTTCTGGAAAAACAACTGCGTGGCCGTGGGCCTGGCGGCGGGCTTCCTGGAGCCGCTGGAAGCCTCCGCCATCATGCTGATCGAGCTGTCGGCCAAGATCATCGCCGACCAGCTGCCGGCCCGCCGCAGCGTCATGGATGTGGTCGCCCGCCGCTTCAACGAAGTGACGCACTACCGCTGGGGCCGCATCATCGATTTCCTGAAGCTGCACTATGTCCTGACCCAGCGGACGGACACGGCGTTCTGGCGCGACAACGTCGATCCCGCCTCGACACCGGAACGGCTGCAGGATCTGCTGCGCCTGTGGAAATACCGCGCGCCCTGGTTCCTGGATGAGTTCGACCGGCTGGAGGAAGTGTTCCCCGCCGCCAGCTACCAGTATGTGCTGTATGGCATGGGCTTCCGCACCGAGGTGGACCCCGCCGAAAACAGTGCCGACGCCCTCCTGGCCAGCCGCATCATGGCAGAGAACGCGGCCATGGCCCAGAAGATGAGGGCGAACCTGCCCAAGAACCGCGACCTGGTGCGCAAGATCCGCGACCACGGCATGCAATCGATCTGAGCCCGGATGGGACCCATGACCAACATCGCCATCGTCAACGCCCAAGCCCACCGCGACCTGCAGGTGAAGGCCAAGGCCAGCCCCGCCTTCGACGCCAAGCATTTCGTCGCCGTCATCGTGGCCGAGTTCCCCCTGCTGGCCGTGCAGTGCCCCATCCTGCTGTCCAAGGACGCGGAAACCGGCGCCTTCGTCTGTGGCGCCGTGCTGGGCTTCGCCCAGAATGAAAACCTGTTCCTGACGCCGGACGGCTGGCAGGGCTACCGCCCGCTGACCCTGCAGCGCGGCCCCTTCTACACGGTGGGGGAGGATCTGGCCATCGACCTGGACGACGCCCGGGTGGGCACCGATGTCGGCGAGCCGCTGTTCTCGCCGAACGGGGAGATGACCCCCTATCTGCGGGGCATCATCAACGCCATGCAGGAATTGCGTCCGGGGCTGGAGCGTACCAAGCGTTTCATCGAAACGCTGATGAACCTGAAGCTGATCGAGCCCATCGATATCAGCCTCAGCTTCGACGACGGCAGCCGGCATGAGCTGGCCAACCTGTACACCATCGACCGCGAGGCCCTGCGCGCCCTGCCGGATGCCGCGGTGCTCGACCTGTTCCGCCGCGGCTACATGCAGCTGATCTACCTGATGATCGCGTCGCTGAAGCACGTACCCCTGATGGCGGAGCGCAAGAACAAGCAGCTGAGCACCGGCCCGGCCCCGGCCTGGGGCTGACGGCGGCGCCCCCATGACGACCGAAGTCGCCGAACGCGACGGCCGCACCCTCACCTCGCCGGGGCAGTTCCTGGGCGAGGTGGTGATGGCGGGCCGCCCCCTGATCCTGCGCGGCCTGGTGGCGCACTGGCCGGTGGTGGCGAAGGTCACGCCCGCCGCCCTGCGCGACTATCTCGGCGGCTTCGGACCCGGCGCCGCCATGGAGACCTTCGTCGGCCCACCGGAGATCCGGGGCCGGTATTTCTATGGCGCGGACCTCAAGGGCAACAATTTCGAGCGCCGCACCCTGCGCCTGGGTGAGGCGCTGGACCAGATGGTGCGGGCCCTGGATGACCCCGCCTCCCCCACCCTCTATGCCGGGTCGCTGACCTTGGACGAGCATCTGCCGGGCTTCGCGGCGGAGAACCCCATGCCCCTGCTGCCACCCGGCGTGGCGGGGCGCATCTGGCTGGGCCACGCCTCCACCGTCGCCACCCATTACGACGCGTTCGAGAACCTGGCCTGCGTGGTGGCCGGCAAACGGCGCTTCACCCTGTACCCACCGGCGGCCGTGGGCGACCTTTATGTCGGCCCCATCGACAACACCCTGTCGGGCCAGCCCATCAGCCTGGCCGCGTCCGATCCTGACAACCCCGCCTATCCACGCTTCCACGCCATCCGCGATCAGGCGCTGGTGGCGGATCTCGAGCCCGGCGACGCCCTGTTTCTACCCAAGCTGTGGTGGCACCAGGTGGAGGCGACCGCCCCGTTCAACGGCCTGGTCAACTACTGGTGGGACGCCTTCGCCACCGGCCCGGACGCCCCCTTCACCAGCCTGCTTCTGGCCATGATCACGATGGCGGAGCGGCCGGAGGCGGAGCGGCAGGCCTGGCGCGCCTTCTTCGACCATTACGTCTTCCGCCTGCAGGGCCATCCCCTGGCCCACCTGCCGGCGGAGCAGCACGGCGTGCTGGGTCCCCTGAAGGCAGGCAATTACGGCCGCATCCGCGCGCGGGTGATGCAGCTGCTGCGCGGGGGATAGCCCTTATTCGCCTCGGTCGCCGGACGGTCCCCGCCGGCGCCGATCAATACCCATCATGTCAATGCCCATCATGATTGGGCGGCGCAGTACCGGTCGATGAAGGCCTGATGATGGGGCATGGTCTGGACCACCCAGCCGATCACGTCGTGGATGTTGGCCAGGGCGCCGCGCATCTTCTCCGGATCCAGCAGGTCGGTCAGCGGGTCATAGCGGCGCGGGACCAGGCCCTGGCCGGTGAAGACGTAAAGCCAGCTTTGCTCAGGAAACAGCTCGGTATCCTCGCGCTGGATACGGCCATGGCTCTGGAACAGCTCGATCTTGGACTTCAGGCTGTCCGGCCACTCGATGCCGGCGCAATGGCGCCAGAAGTCCGTATCCCGCCGTTCGTTAGTGGCGTAGTGCAGCACCAGGAAGTCGCGGATGCGCTCATACTCGAACGCCACCATCCTGTTGTAGCGGGCTACGTCCGCGGGCTCGCACCGCCGGTCGGGCAGCATCTGGATGAACAGGGCCAGGCCCCGGTGCACCATGTGGATGCTGGTGGACTCCAGGGGTTCGAGAAAGCCGCTGGCCAGGCCCAGGGACAGGCAGTTGCGCTTCCAGGTTTCACGGCGGCGGCCGGTGACGAAGCGCAGGATGCGGGGGTCGGCCAGGGGCTTGCCCGCCAGGTTGGCCAGCAGGGTCTCCCGCGCCGCCTCATCGTCCAGGAAGTCGCGGGCGTAGACCACGCCGTTGCCTTCACGGTGCTGCAGCGGGATGCGCCATTGCCAGCCGGCTTCCCGCGCCGCCGCCAGCGTGTAGGAGGGCGGCGCGCCCGCCCGCTCGCTGGGCACGGCGACGGCACTGTCGCACGGCAGGTAGCTTTGCCAGTTCTCATAGCCGGCCTGCAGCGCCTCCTCGATCAGCAGGCCACGGAAGCCGCTGCAGTCGATGAAGAAATCGCCTTCGACCCGGCGGCCATCCTCCAGCCTCAGGGCGTCGATGAAGCCGTCCTCGGGCCGCAGGTCGACCTTCACCACCTTGCCCTCCACCCGGGTGACGCCCCGCGCCTCGGAGTAGGTGCGCAGATATCGGGCGAACAGGGCGGCATCGAAATGCAGGGCGTAGGTGATGCCCTCCAGCGGCGATCCCGGCGCCTTCACCGGGCGCATGAAGCGATTGTGCGCGGCCGCCTGGGCCTGCAGCGAATATTCCTCCAGCGGGGCGGCGGCACCGGCCAGCCGCTGCCGCATCCAGTAGGCGGGGAAGCCTATCCCCTCCATCTCGAAGCCGGTGTGGCCGAAGGGATGGAAATAGGAATGGCCCAGGCGGGTCCAGTCCTGGAAGCGGATGCCCAGCTTGAAGGTGGCGTTGGTCTGGCGGATGAGGTCGTCCTCATCGATGCCCAGCACGCGGATGAAGTTCATGATGGGCGGGATGGTGGCCTCACCCACGCCCACGGTGCCGATCTGCTCGGATTCCACCAGCACGATGTCGCACTTCAGGTTGCGCAGGAACCTGGTCAGGCTGGCGGCCGCCATCCATCCGGCGGTGCCACCGCCGACGATGACGATGCGGCGCAAGGGCGCGTTGGTAGCGGTATCATTCGAAATCTGCGGCGAAGTATGCGGCGCGGCCATGCGTTGGGTCCCGGCGATGTCTCTCCCTGTTCCTCCTTTCTATCGTGGCGCGACACGCGGCGTCACAACTTTTTGTGGCGCGCGCCATAAATCGCCGAAAGACTTGAAGCCGGCGGGTTTAATCGCCAGATTGCCCGCCATGCGCTGGTTGCTCGCCCTTCTGCTGCTGTTCACGGCGGTGTTCGACGGCCCGTCCCTGACCGAGATGGCGGGCGGCGCGCCGACGTGCGGCATCCTCCAGGAGCATGTGGCTGTGGAGGGGGCGCCCGACCCCACCGATGGCCTGCGCCACAGCGCGGTGCATTTCCACGCCGGCCAGGGCCCCTGCGGCCATGTCCATGTGGCCGATGCCGTCGGGCCCACGCCCATGCCGGGGCCCAGCGTCATGATGCGCCTTGCGGCCCTTCCGCCGCTGGACCAGCCCTACACCACCCGCGCCCTGGCCCCGCCGGACCGCCCCCCGGCCGCCTGATCGATCCCCCGCGCGCTTTCGCGCCCTAGCGCCGCCCCCCAGGGGCGGCCCGATCGATCCTGCCTGTCCGGAGCCTTTATGCGCATCCCGATCCTCGGGCTGGCCACGGCGCTTGCCGTTGGCCTGGCCATTCCCATATGGCCCGCCTGGGCCTCACCCCCCAGCGACACCTCCCTCACCACCCTGATCGCCCAGGCGCTGGCCACAAATCCGCGCCTGAAGGCCGCCGAGGCCCGCGCGGCAGCCGCCCAGGGCGACGTAATGCAGGCAGGTGTGCTGCCCAATCCGCAGGTCTCGCTGCAAACGGAGAACCTGGCCGGGTCCGGCCCCTATCGCGGCACCCGCGCCATGGAAACGACCATAGGCCTGAATCAGCTGGTGGAGCTGGGCGGCAAGCGCGGCAGCCGCCAGGCGGTGGCCACGGCGGCCGGGAACCGTGCCCGCCTGGACGCCGACATCGTGCGCCTGGACCTGGTCCGTGACGTGCGCGTGGCCCATGCCGCCCTGTTGGCCGCCACCGCCCGCCGTGCCATCGTCGAGGAACAGCGCGGCCTGGCGGCGGAAACCGCCCGCGCGGTCGCGGCCCGGGTACGATCCGGCCACGACAGCGCCATCCAGGAGGATCGCGCCGCCACCGATCTGCGCCAGGCGGAGATCGGTGCGGCCCGCGCCGTGCGTGACGAGACCGCCGCGCGCCGCAGCCTGGAACTGCTGGTGGGCTGCCCGGTGCCGCCGCTGGATCCGGCCGCCCTGAGCGACTTGGGCGCCGCCCTGCCCGTCGCCGCCGGCGGGAACACCCCCGACGTGGCCCGCTGGCGGGCGGAGGTGGGGCGCACCCGCGCCGCCATCGCCGTGGAGCGGGCGCGGGCCGTGCCCGACGTGACCGTGGGTGCCGGTGTGCGCCGCTTCAACGACGGGCGCGACACCGCCCTGGTGCTGGGCGTCACCATCCCCATCCCGGCCTTCGACACCAACCGGGGCGGCATCCATCGCGCCTATCAGGAGAGCACCGAGGCGGAGATGGAATTGGACCGCGCCACCCGCGACCAGGACACCGCCCTGGCCATCGCCCGCGATCGCGTAGCGGTGGCCCGGACCGAGGCCGAGACACTGGCCGGACAGGTCGTCCCCGGGGCGGAACAGGCCGCCGCCGCGACCCGTGAAGGCTACCGCCAGGGCAAATTCCCCTACCTGGATGTGCTGGACGCCCAGCGTACCCTGCTGGCCACCCGCCTGACCCTGGTCGCCGCCTATCAGGACTATCACCAGAGCCGTGCCGACCTGGACCGGCTGACCGGCGCCGAGGAGGCCCAGCCATGACCCGCATCTCCATGCAGACCCTGTCGCGCCTGGGTGCCGGTGCGCTGGCCCTGGGCGGGCTGGCCGTCTGGATCGCCACCGGCGAGGCGCCCAAAGGCCAAGAGCCCGCCGCCCATGAGGCGCATGATGACGGACTGGTGCGCCTGACAGCGGAGCAAGCCAAAGCCGCCGGCATCACCACCGCCATTGCCGGCCCCGGCCGCCTGATCCGCCAAGTGCGCGTCACCGCCACGGTGACGGCCGACCAGGACCACATCGTCCATATCGCCCCCCGCATCGCCGGTGTGGTGGCGGAGGCGCGCAAGAAGCTGGGCGACGCCGTCGCGGCCGGCGAAGTGCTGGCCCTGATCGACAGCACGGAGGTCGCGGACGCCCGCGCCGAGTACCTGGCGGCACGGGAAAACGAGGAGCTGGCCCGCACCACGGCGGCGCGGGAGGAAGCGCTGTGGCGCCAGCGCATCTCGCCCGAGCGGGATTACCTCCAGGCCAAGGCGGCGGCGGCGGAAGCCGGCATCCGCACCGGCCGTGCCCGCCACAGCCTGCAAGCCTTGGGGCTGGATGAAACCAGCGTGAGGTCCAAGAGTGCCAATCTGCAGCGGCTGGACCTGCGCAGCCCCATCGCCGGGCACGTCATCGCCCGGGGCGCCACCCGAGGCGACCGCCTGGCGGCCGACGCCGACGCCTATGTCGTGGCCGACTTGGCCAGCCTGTCCCTGACCTTCCCCGTCTATGCCCGCGACCTGCCCTTCGTGGCAGTGGGCAAGGAACTGGGTGTCAGCGGCGCGGACGGCCGCACGGCCACCGCCCGCGTCACCCATGTCGGTCCCGTGCTGGATCCAGCCACCGGCGCCGCCCCCGTGGTGGCGACCCTGGAAAACCCGGACGGATCCTGGCGGCCCGGCGATTTCGCCACCGGCACGCTGGCGGCGGACGCGCAGGAGGCCGCCCTGCTGGTGCCGGAGGGCGCGGTGGTGACGCTGGAGGGCCGGACCCAGGTGTTCGTGCCCGTCCCCGGCGGCTATGAGCGGCGCCCTGTCACCCTGGGCCGGGGCGATGGCACCCGCGTGGAAGTGCTGGCCGGCCTTAAGCCCGGCGACAGCGTCGCCGCCGGCAACGCCTTCATCCTGAAGGCGGAGGCAGGAAAGGGCGACGCTGGCCATGATGACTAAGCCCGGCGGCGTACATGCCGCTGTAGGACGCGACTGCGTCCGCCGCAGCATTCCGGGAAACGCAGTGGATTGGAATGCGAGGAAAGCCAAGTCGCCGGATGGCGACGCCCGGCGCCTGAGGGGGCGGCTGACCGGCCACGGTCGGACGCCGCACGTATAAAGGATTATCCATGCTTGAACGCATCCTCACCCTGTCCGTGCGCCACCGCTGGATGGTGGTGGCGCTGGCCCTGCTGGCGATGGCCGTGGGCGGCTGGACGGCCCTGCGCTTGCCCATCGACGCCGTGCCCGACATCACCAACAAGCAGGTGCAGATCAACACCACCGCTCCGGCCCTGTCGCCGGTGGAGGTGGAGAAGCAGGTGACCTTCCCCATCGAGACGGCGCTGGCCGGCATCCCGGGGTTGGAGGGCACCCGCTCGCTGTCGCGCAACGGCTTCTCCCAGGTCACCGCCCTGTTCGCCGAGAACGTGGACATCTACTTCGCCCGCCAGCAAGTCGGGGAACGCCTGGGTGAGGCCAAGGCGGCCCTGCCCGAGGGGGCGGAACCCCATATGGGGGCGCTGTCCACGGGCCTGGGCGAGGTCGCCATGTGGACCGTGTCCCTGACCCCCTTTGATTCCGCCAAGCTCAAGCCGGGCGCCGCCGGCTGGCAGGCCGACGGCAGCTATCGCACGCCAGAGGGCCAGGTGCTGGCCACGGAGGCGCAACGGGCGACCTACCTGCGCACCGTGCAGGACTGGATCATCCGGCCGCAGGTGAAGGGCGTGCCCGGCATCGCCGGGGTGGACGCCATCGGTGGGTACGTGAAGCAGTACCAGGTGGCGCCCGATCCGCAGCGGCTGGCCGCCCGGGGCCTGACCCTGACGGATGTCGCACAGGCGCTGGAGCGCAACAACACCAGCGCCGGCGCGGGCTATCTGGAACGGCGGGGGGAGGCCTACGTGGTGCGGGCCGATGGCCGCCTGCGCGATACGGAGGACATCGCCGCCGTGCCCATCGCGACCCGTGACGGAACCCCCGTCCTGCTGCGCGATGTGGCCGCCGTGACCCTGGGCCATGAACTGCGCAGCGGCAGCGCCAGCGAGAACGGGCGGGAGGTGGTGGTGGGCACCGCCCTGATGCGGGTGGGGGGCAACAGCCGCACGGCGGCCGCGGCCGTGACGGCCAAACTGGCCGACGTCGCCCGCACCCTGCCCCCCGACATCAAGGCGGAAGTGGTGCTGAACCGCACCAAGCTGGTGGATGCCACCATCCACACCGTGGGCAAGAACCTGGCGGAGGGCGCCCTGCTGGTGATCGTGGTGCTGTTCGCCCTGCTGGGTAATATCCGCGCCGCCTTGATCACCGCCGCCATCATCCCCGTGACCATGCTGCTGACGGCCATGGGCATGGTGGAGGCCGGCATCAGCGCCAACCTGATGAGCCTGGGCGCGCTGGACTTCGGCCTGATCGTCGACGGCGCCGTCATCATCGCGGAGAATTGCCTGCGCCGCCTGGGCCACCGCCAGCAGGCCCTGGGCCGCCCCCTGGCGACACCGGAGCGGCTGGCGGAGGTGGTGGCCGCCTCGAAGGAGATGATACGCCCGTCCGTCTACGGCCAGGCCATCATCATCCTGGTCTATGTGCCGCTGCTGACCTTCACCGGGGTGGAGGGCAAGATGTTCCAGCCCATGGCCCTGACGGTCATCACCGCCCTCGTGGCCGCCTTCGTCCTGTCCCTGACCCTGGTGCCGGCGCTGGTCGCCCTGGTCATCACGGGGCCGGTCAATGAGAAGGAGAACCGCGTGGTGGCGGGGGCCAAGGGCTGGTACGCGCCCGTCCTGGAAAGAGCATTGGCCGCGCCCTTGCCCTGGATCTTCGGTGCCGCCTGCCTGTTCCTGGTCAGCGTGGGCCTGTTCACCCGCATGGGGCAGGAATTCATCCCCACGCTGGATGAGCAGGACATCGCGGTGCAGGCGGTGCGCATCCCCAGCACCTCACTGTCCCAATCCACCGCCATGCAGAGGGACGTAGAGCGGGCGGTCAGCGCGATGCCGGAGGTGGCCTTCGTCTTCTCCAAGACCGGCACGGCGGAGATGGCGGCCGATCCTATGCCGCCCAACGCGTCGGACACCTTCATCATCCTGAAGCCGCGCCCGCAATGGCCCGACCCGGCCTTGCCCAAGGCCGCACTGGTGGCCCGCATCGAGGCGGCGCTTGGCCACTTGCCCGGCAACGCCTATGAGTTCACCCAGCCCATCCAGATGCGCTTCAACGAGCTGATCTCCGGCGTGCGCAGCGATGTGGCGGTGAAACTGTATGGCGACGACTTCGAGGCCCTGCAGGCCTCGGCCAACCGCATCGCCGGCGTGCTGCAGGGCATCGCCGGCGCGGCCGACGTGCGGGTGGACCAGGCGGCGGGCCTGCCCACCCTGGACATCCGCGTTGATCGCCAGACCGCAGCCCGCTTCGGCCTCAGTGCCCAGGACGTGCAGGACGTCGTGGCCATGGCCGTGGGCGGGCGGGCCGCTGGGCAGGTCTTCGAGGGTGACCGCCGCTTCGACGTCACCGTGCGGTTGGCCGACCCCTTGCGCAACGACCTGGACACTTTGCGCGCCCTGCCGGTGCCCTTGCCCGACCAGGGCAAGGGGGGCCCGCGCTTCGTACCGCTGGGCTCCGTCGCCAGCTTTACCTTGGCGGAAGGACCCAACCAGATCGGGCGGGAGGACGGCAAGCGGCGCATCGTCATCCAGGCCAATGTGCGCGGCCGGGATATCGGGTCCTTCGTGGCGGAGGCGCAGGCGCGGCTGACCACGGTGTCCCTGCCGCCCGGCTACTGGGTGACGTGGGGCGGGCAGTTCGAGAATCTGGCGGCGGCGCGCGACCGGCTGGCGGTGGTGGTGCCGGCCTGCTTCGCCGCCATCTTCCTGCTGCTATACGGCGCCCTGGGCTCGGCCCGCGATGCCGGGCTGGTGTTCAGCGGCGTGCCGCTGGCCCTGACCGGCGGCATCGCGGCCCTGTGGCTGCGCGGCATGCCCTTCTCCATCTCCGCCGCCGTGGGCTTCATCGCCCTGTCCGGCATCGCCGTGCTGAACGGCCTGGTCATGGTGTCCTTCATCCGCCAGGCCATCGCCGAGGGCGACGATCCCCTGACTGCCATCCGCAACGGGGCGCTGACCCGCCTGCGGCCGGTGCTGATGACGGCGCTGGTGGCCTCGCTGGGTTTCGTGCCCATGGCCCTGGCCACGGGCCCGGGGGCGGAGGTGCAGCGGCCGCTGGCCACCGTCGTCATCGGCGGCCTGATCAGCGCCACCGCGCTGACCCTGGTGGTCCTGCCGGCCCTCTACCGCCGCTTCGCCGTGCCCCGTGAGGCGGGGGCGGGAACGGCGGTGCCGACGCTGGCAGAGTAAGGGAACCGGGAGTAAGGGAACCCGGCGTCCCGTCCAGCGGTTTCCTGGGGTCCAACGCCGCAGGAGATCGCCGGATGGCGCCGCGTTCGTTCTGGAAGGGCTATCTCAAGCTGTCCCTGGTCACCTGCCAGGTGGCCATGACGCCGGCCACGTCGGAGAACGAGAAGGTCCGCTTCCACACCCTGAACCGCGAGACGGGCAACCGGGTGATCAGCCATTATGTCGACGCCGTCACCGGCAAGCCGGTGGACGAGGACGATGAGGCCAAGGGCTATCCCAGGGGCGAGGATGATTACCTGATTCTGGAGGATGACGAACTGGACGCGGTGGCGCTGGAAAGCACCCGCACCATCGACATCGAGATGTTCGTGCCGCGCGACAGCATCGAATGGATTTGGTACGACACCCCCCACTACCTGACGCCCAGCGACCCCGTTGGGGAGGAGGCGTTCTCCGTCATCCGCGAGGCCATGGCCGCCACCGGCAGGGTCGGCATCTCCCGCCTGGTGATGTACCGGCGGGAACGGGCCGTGATGCTGGAGCCGCAAGGCAAGGGCATCATCGTGTGGACCCTGCGCTACGGCGATGAGGTGCGCGACGCGGAAGCCTACTTCGGCGGCATCCGCGAGGAGAAGCCCGAGCCCAAGCTCCTCTCCCTGATCAAGACCCTGATCGAGGAGCGCACGCGGCCATGGGACCCTTCGCTGGTGGGCGACCCCGTGCAGGACCGCCTGCTGGACCTGATCGCCGCCAAGAAGAAGGGCCGCAAGCGCCCCGCCAAGGCCAAGGCGCCCGAGACCGACACGCCCAGCAACGTCATCAACATCATGGACGCGCTGAAGAAAAGCCTGGCCGCCGAGGGCAAGGGCGCGCCCAAGCGACGATAGACACGCCCGCTCAGGCGTACGGCACGGCCTGGAATTCCGGCAATGCCTCGGCCCGGTCGGACAAGCAGACCAGGCCGGGATGCTTGGCGGGGTCAATCAGGCCCGGGGCCATGTTCTGGGCGAAATACCAGGCGACGGCGGTGGTGATGTCGGCCTGGTTGGGACGGTCACCGCCCATCCAGGCGCCGCCGTCCCCCACCTCGCGCTCCAGCAGGTCGAAGGCGGTGATGGCCTGGGCGCGCACCCGCTCCAGCCAGGGTTGGTGCTGCTTGTCCTCGGGGCGCAGCTCCAGCTCATAGACCACCTGCACGGTCTTCTCGCACGCCACCAATGCCAGGCCGATAAGGCGCTGGGCCCGGATGAAGGCGGCGGGGTCGGCGGGCATAAGATGCCGGTCCGCCGGTACCAGGCGTTCCAGCGCGTCCAGGATCAGGGTGCTGTCCATCAGCACGGTGCCGTCGTCCAGCACCAGGGTCGGCGCCTTCACCACGGGATTGATGGCCGCGAAGGTGTCATAATGGCGGAAGACCGACACCCGCTCATGCTCGAAGGGCAGCCCCATGGCCACCAGCGAGATCCCCACGCGGCGGACATAGGGCGAATCCGGCATTCCAATCAGGCGCATGGCGGAGCCTCCTGGGTTGTTGGGAGGCGCATTCTGCCTGAAACTGGGCGTAGCACCAGCCCCTTGACCCGCCACCCCTAACCGGCCCGCTTTCGCGCCGGCCTTTTTGCCGCCTCCAAGGGCCGGGCCGCCGCCCGGAAATCCGCCCAGGGGTCGGCGGAGAGGGCAGCCAGCCGCGTGGGTGCCGTCATGACCGTGAAATAGGCGGGGCCGATGGCCGGGCTCAGTTCCTCCCACGCCATAGGCATGGAGACGGCCGCACCGGGTCGCGCGCGGGTGGAATAGGCCGCGACCGCCGTGGCGCCCCGCTGGTTGCGCAGATAGTCGACCAGGATCTTGCCGGTGCGCTTGGCCTTGGTGATGGTGGCCACGAAACGGTCCGGGCTGTCGGCGGCCATGGCGTCGGCGATGCCCTTGGTGAAGGCCTTCACAGCCGTCCAGTCGGCCTTGGGCTTCAGCGGCGCCACCACATGCAGGCCCTTGCCGCCCGTGGTCTTGACGAAGGCCGCCAGCCTCGCCTGCTCCAGCCTGTCCTTGATCTCGCGCGCAGCGTCGATGACGGCCTGCCATGCCACGCCCTCCCCCGGGTCCAGGTCGAGGGTTATGGTGTCCGGCCGTTCCCAATCCTTGAGGGTCGAACCCCAGGGGTGGATTTCCAGCACCGCCGCCTGCACCAGGCCCAGCAGGCCATCCAGGTCGTTGACCGCGATCAGCGGCCCTTCCGCCGGCTCGGTCGGGTCGGGTACCTGGACGATGGCTTTGCTCAGCCCCTTCCAGGCATGCTTCTGGAAGAATTTCTCACCGGCGATGCCGTTGGGGCAACGCAGCAGGGCCAGCGGCCGCCCGACGATGAAGGGGGCAATGGACCGCCATATCTCCGTGTAATAGTCGGCCAAGCCGGCCTTGGTCACCCCCTCGTCCGGCCAATAGAGGCGGTCGGGGTGGCTCAGCTTCAGCAGGGGCTTGGGCTCCGCCCGGCCTACCGCGCGGGCGGTGCCCGCCGGCGCATTGGCGGCTGGTTCACGCACGACGTCTTTCGGGTCCTTGTCTTCCCGCAGGCCGCGGAAAGCGGCATGCCGGATGTTACCGTCGCCCGTCCAGGTGCGGAAGTCCACCTCCGCCACCAACTCCGGCCGGACGTAGCGCACCAGGCGCCGTTCCTCCGCCGTCAGGGTGTCCTCGAACGGGCTGTCTTGCACCCGCATGCGTTCCAGCCGGCGGAACAATTCTTCCGCCACCGAAACGGTATAGCCGGTGCCGACGCGACCGACGTGGCGCAACTTGCCCTCGTCATAGACCCCCATGACCAGGGAGCCGATGGCGCGGCGTGCGGTGGTGGAGGGGACGTAGCCCGCCACCACGAATTCCTGCCGGTTGCCGCATTTGGACTTGATCCAGCCCTTGCCCCGGCCCGGCCGATAGGCGGCGTCGCGCACCTTGGAGACGATGCCCTCCAGGCTCAGGCGGCAGGCGTGGTTCAGCACCAGGCCGCCGGACTCATCAAAATGCTCGCTGTACCGCAGGGGATCGCCGGCTTCCGCCAGCAGGTCCTTCAGGGCCGCCTTGCGCCGTTCCAGCCCTACGCCGCGCAGGTCCCGGTCCTCCAGATAGAGAAGGTCGAAGGCGTAGAACAGGAAGCGGTCGCTGCGGCCCTCGCTGAGGTCGGCCTGCAAGGCGGAAAAGTCGGAGGCACCGGCCGCGTTTTCCACCACCAGTTCGCCATCGATCAGTGCCTTGCCCACCGGCAGCGCCGCCAGCGCCTCCGGCACTGCCTTGCCGAACTTCTTGGTCCAGTCCAGGCCGCCCCGGGTCAGCAGCTTCACCCGCCCCGCCTCGACGCGCGCCTGCAGGCGGTAGCCGTCGAACTTGATCTCATGCACCCAGCGCTCACCCACCGGGGGCTTGGCCTGTAGCGTGGCCAGGGCTGGCTCCACGAAATCCGGCAGCGGGCCGGCTTTGGCACCCTTCAGGGCGGGCGTCGCCGGCGTTTGCGCGCTCTTGGGCGCGGCCTTACGGGTCGGCGCGCGGGCCTTCTTCTCGATCTTGCCCGTTTTGGAGGACCAGCCCGGTTCCTCCCCCGCCACCTCATTGATGACGCGGCCGGTCTTCACCGATTCCGGCCGCTCCTCCAGGATGTCGGGATCGCCCTCGCCCCGCGCCGCCTCATCCTCGCCCTTGATCAGCAGCCAGTTCTCGCGCTTCTCCCCCGGCCGCTTGTGCATGCGCACCAGGTGCCAATGGCCGCCCAGCTTTTCCCCGTGCAGCTCGAAATCCAGGTGGCCCTTGGCATAGCCCTTGTGGGCGTCGCCGATGGGCGACCATTCGCCCCGGTCCCAGACGATGACCGTGCCGCCGCCATATTCGCCCTTGGGGATGGTGCCCTCGAAGTCACCATAGTCCAGCGGGTGGTCCTCGACATGGACGGCCAGGCGCTTTTCGCCGGGTACCAGGCTGGGCCCGCGGGTGACGGCCCAGCTTTTCAGCACGCCATCCATTTCCAGGCGAAAATCATAGTGCAGGCGGGTGGCGTCATGCTTCTGTATGACGAAGCTGTGACCCGCCGTGCGGCCCTTGCGCCCCCGGGGCTCAGGCGTGGCCGCGAAATCGCGCTTCTTGTGGTAGGTCTCCAGCGCCATGGCTCAGCTGGCCTTCCGTCGGGCGGGGACCGCCTTCGGCTTGGGCGCCGCCCGGGTGGAGCGGGATTTGGCGCGGTTGGCGTTGGATGCGGCCTTCTTGGCCACCGGCTTGCCGGCCAGCCCCGCGCTTTCCCGCAAGGCCGCCATGAGGTCGGTAGTCTTGGCCGGCGGCGCCCGTTTCCGCGCCGGCGGCGTCTTGCCCTCCAGCTTGGCCTTCACCAGGTCGGCCAGCGCCGCCTCGTACCGGTCGTCGAAGTCCTCAGGCTTGAAGACACCCTTCTTGGTCTCGATAATGTGCTTGGCCAAGTCCAGCATCTCGCCATCGATCTTGATGTCGGCGATCTCATCGAAGGCCTGGGCAGCGGATCGCACTTCATAGTCGAAGTTCAGGGTGGTGGCGATCAGGCCGGCGCCATGGGCGCGGACCAGGACGGTGCGCACCCGCCGGAACAGCACCGTCTGCGCCAGCGCCGCCACCTTTTTGGCGCGCATGCCTTCGCGGATCAAGGCGAAGGCCTCATCCGCGTGCCGGTCGCTGGGCGCCAGGTAATAGGGCTTGTCGAAATAGACGTCGTCGATGTCGGCACAGGGGATGAAGGCCAGGACGGACAAGGTCTTGTCGCTTTCCGGCACGACGGCCGCCACCTCATCCGGCTCCAGCACCACATAGTCGCCGCGGGCAACCTCGTACCCCTTCACCTGCTCCTCACGGTCCACCGGCTTGCCCGTCTCGCTATCCACGAACTGCCGATGCACGCGGTGGCCCGTGGCCCGGTTGACCGTATGGAAGGCGATCCGTTCGGAGGATGAGGCGGCGGTGTAGAGCGCCACCGGGCAGCTGACCTCCCCGATCTTCAGGAACCCCTTCCAGTTCGCCCTGGGTGCCATGGCCGCCGCCTTCCACGTTAGGATGGCGACTCAACGCCGGCGGCGGCGTGCAGGTTCCGGGAACCTTGGGCGGCGGGGCACGGTTTAAGGCGCGCCATCAGCGGGGCCATCAGCGGGGGAGATCCGAGCGTGAAGCTGTTCAACTGCCAGTCTTGCGGCCAGATGCTGTATTTCGAGAATCGCGTCTGCGAACGCTGCGGCCACCGGCTGGGCTATCTGCCCGATGATGACAAAATGCATGCGGTCGAGGCGGCAGGGGACGCCTGGCACGCCTTGGGCGCGCCCGAGCAGCTCTACAAGTTTTGCGCCAACGCGGAGTTGGATGCCTGCAATTGGCTGCTGCCGGCGGGATCGGAGGAAACCTTGTGCGTCGCCTGTCGCCACAACCGCACCATCCCCGACGTGTCCTGTTCCACGGCGCTGGCCCAATGGCGCAAGATCGAGCTGGCCAAGCACCGCCTGTTCTACACCCTGATCAAGCTGGGCCTGCCCCTGGCCAACCGGACGGACGACCCGGAGGGCGGCTTGGCCTTCGACTTCCTGGAGGACCCGCCCCAGGGGACGTCCGAAGGCGCGATCATGACCGGACATGACAACGGCCTGATAACATTGGCCTTAAAGGAGGCCGACGATGCAGAGCGGGAGACGCGCCGCACCCAATTGCATGAGCCCTACCGCACCCTGCTGGGCCATTTCCGGCATGAGATCGGTCATTACTACTGGGACCGGCTGGTGCGCGACGAAAACCGGCTGGAAGCCTGCCGCGCCCTGTTCGGTGACGACCGGCAGAATTACGGCGCCGCCCTGCAACGCCACTACGACCAGGGTGCCCCGGCCGACTGGCAGCAGAATTTCATCAGCGCCTATGCCACCAGCCACCCGTGGGAGGATTTCGCGGAGACCTGGGCGCACTACCTGCACATCATCGACACGTTGGAAACGGCCCATGCCTTTGGCATGCGGGTGCGCCCCACCGTGGACCGTACCGGCGACCTGTCTGCCAAGGTCGACTTCAATCCCTATCGCCACGGCACCATCGCTGACATCGTGGAGGCTTGGCTGCCCATCGCCTTCGCCGTCAACAGCATCAACCGCAGCATGGGACAGGCGGACTTCTATCCCTTCATCCTGACCCCGGCCGTCATCGCCAAGCTGGGTTTCATCCACGACCTGGTGGGCACCGACCGAACGGCCAAGGCGGCGGCGTGAGGGTTTCCGGCCATCGTTCCGGCACCGCATCTGTCTTGCCAGGACAGATGCGACTTTTCTTGTGACTTGCCGATTGTCACAGGCCAGACTGGGGTGTAATCCGACAGCGATGTCATCACCAGGACAGGCAACAGGCCATGCTCGACGGCCACGGTCACGTTGACGCCCTCCACGCCATTGCCGCCAGCCTGTCCGGCACCAACCTGGAGCGGGCCAGCGACCATAACCAGCGCGTCACCCTGCAGGCCATCCGCGTCAGCGGCCAGATCACCCGCGCCGAACTGGTGGAACTGACGGGCCTGACGCTGCCGGCCATCGCCAACATCACCAAGCGACTGCTGGCCGAGGGGCTGATCGTGGAGGCCGGGCGCCAGCACGGCGGCCGGGGACAGCCCGCCATCCTGCTGGAGATGAACCCGGACGGCTGCTTTTCCATCGGCGTCACCATCGACCGCGACCACATCACCCTGGTGGTACTGGACCTGCTGGGCACGGTGCGGGCGCGCGCCTCGCGGGAGATCGACCTGGCCCCGCCGGAGGTGGTGGCCCAGTTCTTCCGGACGGAAATCTCCGCCATCCTGACGGCCACGCGCCTGCCCCTGTCGCGCTTCATCGGCATCGGCGTCGCCATGCCCGACGATATCGGCCGCGTCAGCCTGGCGCGTTGGCCCCAGGCCTATGCCGCCTGGCGCGACGTGGACGTGGCCCGCCTGTTCGCCGACGTGCTGCCCCTGCCCGTGTTCGTGGAAAACGACGCCACCGCCGCCGCGCTGGGGGAGTTGCAGTTCGGCCACGGCCTGCGCCATCGCAGCTTCTTCTACATCCTGATCAGCGGTGGCCTGGGCGGCGGCATCGTCGTGGACGGCAGCCAGTTCCGCGGCGCGCGGGGCCGCAGCGGAGAGATCGGCTTCCTGCCCGTGCGGTCGGACCGCACCACCGCCCGCACCCTGCAGGAAGCAGTGTCCCTGTCCGCTTTGTACGACCGCCTGGCCGCCGCCGGCTACACCGTGGACGAGCCCGAACAGCTGTGCCGGCTGGCCGGCACCCCGGCTGAAGCGGTGGTGGAAGAGTGGATAGAGCTGGCGGCCGACCTGATGACCGACCCGCTGGTGGCCACGAACTGTCTGGTCAATCCCGAGGCCATTTTCCTGGGCGGGCGCCTGCCCGCCCCGCTGGTGGACAAGCTGGCCGCTGCCCTGAACCATCGCCTGGGCGAATTGCGGGACATCCCCCAGGTGGCACCCGTGCTGCGCGCCGCCATGGCCGCGGACGCGCCCGCCGTGGGTGCCGGTATGCTGCCCTTCACCGACCGCTTGCTGCCCAGCCGCGCCGCCCTGATGAAGACAGCGGACAATTGAGGCCGCCCTCTGTCCTGTCGGACAGAAAGCTGTGCTTGATTAAGTAAAACAACTTCCTTTAATTGGGCCGCAACCACAAGCGCCTGGGGAGGGCGGCCCGGTGATCCAACGGATAATCCAGACGCTTTTGGCGCTGGCCCTATTGCTGGGTGGCACGGTGCCGGCTGACGCCGCGGCGCCGCCACCCGTGGTAGAGGTCATCACCAGCAGCGGCGCCCTGCGCGGCACGGGTGATGGCAGGGGCGGCGCCCTGTTCCGGGGCATCCCCTTCGCCCAGCCGCCCGTGGGCCCGCTGCGCTGGCAGCCGCCACAGCCCCTGAGCTGGGCCGGGGTGCGCGACGCCACCCATCCCTCGCCGCCCTGTCTGCAACGCGGCTATGGCTGGAACGACGCCCTGGCCACGCGCAGCCAGGAGGATTGCCTGTACCTGGACATCCGCACCCCGGCCCTGCTGCCACGCGCCGCCCTGCCCGTGATGGTTTGGATCCATGGCGGCGCCAACCGGGCCGGGGCGGCCGACGGCACGGTGCTGTCCAGCCTCGCGGATCAAGGTGTGGTGCTGGTGGCCATCCAGTACCGGCTGGGCACCTTCGGCTTCCTGTCCTTACCCGAGCTGACGGCGGAGTCCCCGCACCACGCCTCGGGCAATTATGGCCTGATGGACCAGATGGCGGCGTTGGCCTGGATCCGCCAGAACATCGGCATCTTCGGTGGCGATCCCGGCAACATCACCATCTTCGGTGAATCTGCCGGCGGCCAGGATGTGGGACAGCTGATGCTGGCGCCCGATGCCCGCGGCCTGTTCGCCAAGGCCATCGGACAGAGCGGCACCGCCGGCTTCGGCGTCGCGCCCCGCACCCTGGACGAGAATGAGGCCCTGGGCCAACAGCTTCTGGATAAGGCGGGGGTGAAAAGCCTGGCGCAGTTGCGCACCCTGTCCGGGGCGGACATCCTGGCGGCCACGGACAGGCTGAAGCCCGTCACCATCGCTGATGACAGCTTCATATGGCTGCAGGCCGTCATCGACGGCTGGATCCTGCCCCAGGCGCCGGAGGACCTGCTGGCCAGCGCCGCACCCGTGCCGCTGATGATCGGCAACAACGCCCGCGAACTGACGCTCTACGGCGGACCGGATGCCGTGGTGCCCACCATCCGCCAGGCCTTCGGCCCCAACGCGGCGAAAGCGCTGGCCTTTTACGGCATCAAAGGCACCGCCCTGCCCGCACCGGACACGCGCCTGGGTGACGTGGCGACGCAGCTGGCCGATGACCTGACCTTCCGCTGTCCCACCCTGCATGTGGCGGCGGTGCACGCCGCCGGCGGACATCCCACCTGGGTCTATCATTTCGACCGCAGCCCGGCACAGGGCGCCGTCACCCACGGCAGCGACCTACCCTTCGTCTTCGACGGGCGGCCCGCCGGCATCCCTGACGACGACACACCCACCCTGCAACGCTATTGGGTCAACTTCGCGCGCAACGGCGACCCCAACGGCCAAGGCCTGGCCCACTGGCCCGCCTACGACGCCACGGGCGCTTACCTAGCCTTCACCGATGCCGGGCCGCAGGCCATGACAGGCCTGCGCGGTTCCCTGTGCGGCCTGCGCCCGCCCACACCGTAGGCGCGGATCACGCCGGCAGCAGACCCGCCGCGCGGTAGCTGTCGACCAAGGTGTCGTACAGGGTGATGTCCGCGCGGCTGCGCGCCATCAGCTGCGCGCCCGAAATAGCAGCGAAGATGGCGCGCGCCCGCGCCTCTGCCTTATCAGGCGCCACGATGCCGGCAGCCACCAGCCCCTTGGCCAGCCAGGCGACGTTGACGTCGGCGAAGGCCCGCACCTCCGCCTTGACGATGTCCGGCAGGTCATCGACTTCTGCGGACATGAAGCTGCACAGGCAGAGGCGGTTGTCGTTTTCCAGCGCACGGCGGAAAGCCTGCGGATACCGCCGCAGGGCGGCGGCGGCATTCGGCACCTGGTCCGCCATGGCCTCCAGCTCCACCGCCGTATCCTCCCAATAGCGCTTGGCCACCGCGGCGGCCAGGTCAGCCTTGCTGGGGAAGTGGTGATAGATGCTGGCCGCCTTGATGCCCACCGCCGCCGCCAAGTCCCGGAAATTCAGGCCGCTATAGCCGTGCGCCTGCGCGATCTGCCGGGCCGCGGCCAGGATCGCTTCCTTGGAGTTCGTGCTCATTCTTTCGCCCCGTTAACCTAACAACCGTTAGATAGGCCTTGACGCCCAAAAAGGAAAGCCCTATCCATTGACCTACCAAACGTTAGGTAGGACATATCGACATGACATCCGACATCCTGTTTTCCGATGCCACCACGCTGGCCCAGCTGATCCGCAGCCGTGAGCTTTCACCGGTGGAGGTGGTGCAGGCGCACCTGGACCGCATCGCCGCCGTGGACCCCAAGGTCAACGCCATCGTCACCGTGGCCGCCGGGGCGCTGGACGCCGCCAAGGCGGCGGAGGCGGCGGTGATGAAAGGGGAGGAGCTGGGCCCGCTGCACGGCGTGCCCTTCACCGCCAAGGATTCCATCGACACCGCCGGCGTCGCGACCCAGCGCGGGTCGCCCATTTTCAAAGGCCGCGTGCCGGACACCGACGCCGTCAGCGTCGCGCGGCTGAAGGCCGCCGGGGGCATCCTGCTGGCCAAGACCAACCTGCCGGAGTTTTCGTACTCGATCGAATCCGACAACCTGCTGACCGGCCGGTCCAACAACCCCTGGAACCTGGACCGAACCCCCGGCGGGTCCAGCGGTGGTGAGTCCGCCGCCATCGCCGCCGGTATGTCACCCCTGGGCCTGGGCACCGACCTCGCTATCTCCGTCCGGGGGCCGGCGGCGCAGACCGGCATCATCGGCCTCAAGGCCACCCATGGCCGCGTACCCATGACAGGCATCTGGCCCCGGGCGCCGCGCCGTTTCTGGCATGTGGGCCCAATGGCGCGCAGCGTGCGTGATGTCGCCCTGGCCTATTCGCTGCTGGCCGGCGCGGACGGCGCCGACGCCTTTTCGAGCATCACGGGCCCCGTCGACACCGGCATCGGCGCAGCCTCCATCCGGCCGCTGCGGGTGGGCTGGCTGGTGGAGCCGGGTTTCGGGCCCATTGACGCAGAGGTGGCTGCGACCGTGCAGGCGGCGGCCGAAGCGCTGAAAGGCAGCGGCTGCGTCGTGGAGCCGGTGCGCATCCCGGCGCTGGAACGCGACTTCGCCCTGGACGTGTTCATGCGCCTGCACATCATGGAGATGAAGCCGGCCTTCGTGGAGGCCACTGCCGGCCAGCCAGCGGAGAACCTGTTCCACATCGCCCGGGGCATGCTGGCGGCGCCTGAGACATCCATGTCGGACTTTATCGAGGCGGAACAGGCGGCGGAGCGGTTGAAGGACGGCTTCGCCGACTATTTCAGCCGTTATGATGCCCTGTTGTGCCCGGTGCTGCCGCTTCCGGCCCACGGCCACGGCGCCACGGAGGTCACGATCAACGGCCAGACGGTGAGCGCGCTGAACGTCATGGCCGCCACCTCACCGTTGAACGTGACCGGCTTGCCCGGCCTGTCCTTGCGCTTCGGCACCAGCCGGGACGGCCTGCCCATCAGCGTACAGCTGGTGTCCAGCTGGATGGCGGAATCGACCATCCTGCATCTGGCGTCACTACTGGAGGGGGTGAGCCCCGTGCGTGGCCTTCACCCGAACCTCTAACCACCACGCGCCGCGGCATCGACGCCTCTAACCGGCGGAGGTGCCGCGGCGGCCGCGCCAGGGGAAACGGGGCTCCACCACCGCCGGCTCCGTCCGGCGGGTGCGGGTGATGGCCACCAAGTCGCGCCCCGCCAGATGACGCAGGGCATCCTGCACCGCGCGCTTGGACAAACCGGTACGCTCCGCCAGTTCGGCATGGCTCAGCATGGTGCGGCCGTTCACCGCGTCCGCCACCAGCGCCAGATAGACCAGGTAGGCGGACGGGCGGTGATCGTGCCCCACTAGGTCACGCATCAGCGTATCCAAGACGTAGCGGTCGATTTCTGCCTTGGCAATCATTGCTATAGCAATGATTGCTTATCTACCGACCGTCAAGGATCCCATGCTAGTCGTGGACAACCCAAGAAAACTGGGAGACAGCGGGTATGATCAGGCACCTCAAATTCGTCGGCATTCCCACCAGAGACCAGGACCAAGCGCTGGCATTCTGGACGGAAAAAATGGGTTTCAAGGTCGCAACCGACCAGCCCATGGGCAATCAGCGCTGGATCGAGTTGACCATCCCCGGCGCCCAGACCGGCGTGGTGCTGTTCACCCCGCCAGGCCAAGAAGACAGGGTAGGCACGTTCTTCAACGGCAGCTTTCACTGCGATGACCTGGAGTACACCTTTGCCAAGCTCAGCGAGCGGGGCGTGGTCTTCGTTTCCGGCATCGAGAAGCAGCCCTGGGGCAGTTACGCCCGCTTCCAGGATCCGGACGGCAACACTTTCGTGCTGTCCAGCCGGTGAACCCGGCGGGCGTCCCGTTCGGCCGGTAGGAAGCGGGCGCCACCGCTTCGCTTAGGCCGCCGCGCGCTCGGCAGCCGGGCGGCGGCGCAGGTCCGCCTTCTGAATGGCCGGCGGGTCATACATCGCGGTCAGCGCGCCCAGGTCGGTGCCGGGTGGCACGATGGCGTCGATGCGGTCCAGCATCTCGTCCGACAGCGACACCTCGGCCCCGGCCAGCAGGTCGTCGAACTGCTCCGGGGTACGCGGCCCCAGGATGGCGGCGGTCACGCCCCGGTGCGCAATGGCGAAGGCCATGGCCAGGTGGGTCAGGGACAGGCCCGCCTCCTCCGCCACGCCCATCAGCTGCTCCACCGCGTCCAGCCGGCGCTCATCCGCCATCTGCTTGGGGAAACGGCGGGCGCGCAGGCTGTCGGGCATGGCCTGGCCCTTGCGGTAGCGGCCGGTCAGCATGCCCATGGCCAGCGGGCTCCACACCATGGCGCCCATGCCGTACCGCTCGCACACCGGCAGCACCTCACGCTCGATGCCGCGGTTCAGGATGGAATAGGGCGGCTGTTCGGCGCGGAAACGGGCCAGGCCCCGCCGCTCCGCCACCCATTGCGCCTCCACGATGTCCGACGCCGGGAAGGTGGAGGTGCCGATGGCCCGCACCTTGCCCGCGCGCATCAGGTCGGTCAGGACGGACAGCGTCTCCTCGATATCCGTGTCGGGGGCGGGCCGGTGGATGAGGTAGAGGTCGACGTGGTCGGTCCCCAGCCGGCGCAGCGAATCCTCCAGCGCGCGGGTGATCCAGCGGCGGGAATTGCCTTGCTGGTTGGGATCCTCACCCATGGGCAGATGAGCCTTGGTGGTCAGCACCACATGGTCGCGCCGGCCCTTCAGGGCCTTGCCCACGATCTCCTCGGACTCGCCCCGGCTATAGAAGTCGGCCGTGTCGATGAAGTTGATCCCGGCATCCAACGCCTTGTGGATGATGCGGGTAGCCTCGTCATGGTCGGGGTTGGCCATGGCGCCGAACATCATGGCGCCCAGGCAATAGGGGCTGACCTTCATGCCGGTGCGGCCCAGGGTGCGATACTGCATCGCCCTCTCCTTCTCTCTCGTGTCGATGGATGCTATAACAAGCGGAACAGCGTTCCGTTCACATATACGGAACGCTGTTCCGTTTTTCAAGCGAGGATATGGTGGGCGACACGGCGGGAGAGATCCGTCCTGAAGATGACGGCAAGCCGCGGCGGGTGCGCGCGGACGCGCAGCGCAATCTGGACGCCCTGCTGCGGGCGGCCATGGCGGCGTTCGCCACATCCGGCGTCGACGCCCCGGTGCGGGAAATCGCGGAGAAGGCCGGCGTGGGCATCGGCACCGTCTACCGCCACTTCCCCCAGCGGTCGGACCTGATCATCGCCGTCTTCCGGCAGGAGGTGGACGCCTGCGCCGACGCCGCCCCCGCCCTGGCGGCGGCTCATGACCCGGGTGAGGCGCTGAGCCGCTGGATGCGCCGGTACCTGGATTTCATCGCCGCCAAGCGCGGGCTGGCCGCCGCCCTGCATTCCGGCGACCCCGCCTATGAGGTCCTGCCCAGCTATTTCCAGAGGCGCCTGGTGCCGGCGCTACAGTCCCTGTTGGACGCAGCGGCGGCGGCGGGCGTGGTCCGCGCCGGCTTCGCCGCCACCGATCTTCTGCGGGCCGTCGCCGTGCTGGCCGCCCCGTCGCAGGAGTTGGGGCCGGAGCATGGGCGGCGCATGGTGGATCTGCTGCTGGACGGCCTGCGCTACGGCGCCGGCCCCTCCCCAGGCGCCTGATCCGCCTCAGGTTCCCAGCCGACCGGCCATTTCCTCCAGCGAGACGCGGGAGCGATACTAGGAAGGATAAACGCCATGGCCCCGCTTCCTTCCCTCTTTTTTATTTAACTAATTTGTTTTATTAAACTGAATTCTCCTGTTTGGCGATAGGCCTTCGCTCTGGCCGCCCTTGAACAGGCAGGACCGGATAGGACGCCGCTTGGCGTCCAACGTCCGTGACCAAAGAATAATGGTCCGGCCCGGCGGGGTCGACCTGGGAGGGAGGCCTTAAGATGCGGATGTCCAAAAACCATAGTCGCGCCCAAAAGACGGGCCGGGGCCTGCTGTGGACCGCCCTGATGCTGTCGGCCGCCTGGACGGCTCCCTTGGACGCGATGGCGGCTCCGATGGCCAGCGACGGTGTCTATGGCCCCTTCAATGCCGCCTTCCTGGCCGGCGGTGATGGACTGACCAAGCCCCTGCGCGGCGTGACCCTGCCCGCCACCGGCCCCTGGACCCTGTCCACCTGGTTCCAGGCCGATGAGGTGGCCGGCGGCATCGTGCTGCTGGCCGGCGTGGGCGACCCGGCCCAAGGCCGTTACCTGGCGCTGAAGGACGACCGCCTCGCCTTGCGCACCGGTTCCGGTGAAACCATCAGCGGCGGGTCGGCCGTGAAGGCCGGCACGTGGCACCACGCCCTGGCCAGTTTCGACGGCAAGACCGCCCGCCTGTATCTGGATGGCGCCGAGGTGGCGCACGGCACCCCCGCAGAGATCACTGTCACCCCGGTGGTGGGCCTGGCGCCGCGCCTGGGTGGCGCCTTCGCCGGCCGCATCGTCGGTTTCACCGTCGCCCCCCAAGCGCTGGGCCCGGCGGAGGCCAAGGCCGCCGCCCAGGGCAAGCCCGCCGCCGACCTGATCAATTTCGAGGCCGCCAGCCCGACCTGGCCGGTGCAAGTCAGGCAGATGATGGGCCAGGTAACGCCGCAGGATCCGTGGACCCTGCCCAAGAGCACCGCCCCGTTTTCCAAGCCCGTGGCGAAACCTCTTCCCACCGGCCCGGCGTTGAAGCCCGATGGCGCCGACAATTGGACCGTGGGCGGCTGGCGCCTGGCGGAGGCACCCAAGGTGCAGGGCGACGGCGCCCGCATCTCCCAGCCGGGGTTCGACACCGCGTCCTGGTATGTGGCGACGGTGCCCGGCACGGTGCTGACCACCCTGGTCGACCGCGGCGTCTACCCCGACCCGGATTACGGCCTGGACAACCTGGCCATCCCGGAAAGCCTGAACAGGCAGGATTACTGGTACCGGACGGAGTTCGACGCCCCCGCCGACCTGCAGGGCCGCCATCCGCTGCTGACCTTCAAGGGCATCAACTACGCCGCCGAGGTGTGGCTGAACGGCGAACGGCTGGGCAGCGTGCGCGGCGCCTTCATCCGGGGGCAGTTCGACGTCACCGGTCCTCTGCGCCCGGGCCAGAAGAACGTGCTGGCGGTCAAGATCACCCCGCCGCCCCATCCCGGCCTGCCGCATGAGCAGTCGATCGCGGCCGGCGTGGGCGAGAACGGCGGCATGCAGGCGCTGGACGGCCCCACCTTCATCGCCAGCGAGGGCTGGGACTGGATCCCCGCCGTCCGCGACCGCAACACCGGCCTGTGGCAGGACGTGACCCTGACCGCCACCGGCGCGGTGCGCATCGGCGACAGCCAGGTGGTGACCAAGCTGCCCCTGCCTGATACCAGCAAGGCGGACATCACCATCACCGTGCCGGTGGAAAACCTGACCGGCCAGCCGGTGCAGGCCGAGATCCGCGCCGCCTTCGACGACGTAACCGTCGCCAAGACCGTGACCCTGGCGCCGGGTGCCGGCAGCGTCACCCTCACGCCCGCTGAATTCCCACAGCTGAGGGTCAAGAACCCCACGCTGTGGTGGCCCAACGGCCTGGGCGATCCCGCCCTGCACAACCTGACCCTGACGGCCGCCGTCGGTGGGGCCCAGGGGAATATGAAGTCGGATGAAAAGCACACCCGCTTCGGCATTCGCGAGGTCAGCTATGAGCTGTCGCTGATGGACAGCGGTGGCCACCTGCGCCGGGTGGAGGTGGACCCCACGGCCGCCTTCCAGCGGGGCGAGCGCGTGGTCGACGGCAGCCACACCGGCATCCACAAGATCGCCGGCGGCTGGGTTTCCTCCTTGGTTCCGGGGGCGGAGAAATCCCCGGCGGTGAAACCGCTGGAGGATGCCAGCCTGGCCCCCTACCTGATCCTGAAGGTCAACGGCGTGCGCGTGCCGGCGCGCGGCGGCAGCTGGGGCACCGACGACTGGCGCAAGCGCGTGTCACGCGACCGGCTGGAGCCGTTCTTCCGCCTGCACCGCGAGGCCCACGTCAACATCATCCGCAACTGGGTGGGCCAGAATACCGAGGACGTGTTCTTCGACCTGGCCGACGAATATGGCCTGATGGTGCTGAATGATTTCTGGGAAAGCACCCAGGACTACAACATCGAAGCCCAGGACGTGCCCCTGTTCCTGGACAACGCCGCCGACGTCATCCGCCGCTATCGCAACCACCCGTCCATCGTGCTGTGGTTCGGCCGTAACGAGGGCGTGCCGCAGCCGGTGCTGAACGAAGGGCTGGAAAGCCTGATCGCCACCCTGGACGGCACCCGCTATTACAGCGGTAGCTCCAATCGCGTGAATCTGCAGGACAGCGGCCCCTACGACTATCGCGACCCGTCGCAGTACTTCACAAAGCTGTCCCGCGGCTTCGCGGTGGAGGTGGGCACGCCCAGCTTCCCCACGCTGGAGGCGTTCGAGGCCGCCGTGCCCGCCGCCGACCGCTGGCCGGTCAGCGACACCTGGGCCTATCACGACTGGCACCAGACCGGGAACGGCGACACCCACGGCTTCATGGCCGCCATGGACCGCAAGCTGGGGGCGGCCACCAGCCTGGCCGACTTCGAGCGCAAGGCCCAGCTGATGAACTATGAAAGCCACAGGGCCATCTTCGAGGGCATGAATGCCGGCCTGTGGACGGTGAACAGCGGCCGCCTGCTGTGGATGACCCAGCCGGCCTGGCCCAGCACCAACTGGCAGATCATGAGCCACGACTACGACACCCATGGCGCCTTCTACGGCGTGCAGAAGGCGGCGGAGCCCCTGCACGTGCAGCTGAACGCGCCGGACGACGGGATCAGCGTGGTCAACAATACCCGTGAGGCTAAGAAGGGCCTGACCATCCGGTCCCGCGTGCTGACCGTGGCGGGTCAGGTCATCAGCGACCAGACGCAGAAGGTCGATGCCCCGGCCGACGCCGCCACGCCTGCGCGGAAGCTGGACCTGGCCGGCGCCATCCAGGCCAATGGCCTGGTTCTGGTGGAACTGGAGCTGTCGGACGCCACCGGCACGCTGTCGCAGAACGTCTACTGGCGTGGGACTGACGAGGCCGCCACCCGTCGCCTGAACGACCTGGCGCCGCAGCCCGTGACCCTGGCCACGCGCACGGAACGGGCAGGTGATGAGGTCAAGGTGCACGTGACCTTGACCAACACCGGCACCGCCGCGTCCCTGATGAACAAGCTGACCCTGCAGAACGCCGACGGCAGCCGCCTGCTGCCGGCCTATGCCAGCGACAACTACGTCTCCCTCCTGCCAGGCGACCGGCGCGAGGTCACCATCGCCTACCCCGCCGCCCTGGCCCAGGGTCAGCCCAAGGTGGGCTTACGCGGTTGGAACACCCAGCCGGCCACGGCGGCTGTCACCGTGCCCTGACGCCTGCGGGTCGTCCCCGTTCCTATTTGGGAATGGGGGCGCCTGTTGTGCGTATCCCCTCCGGCGCCAGCCCCCTTGACCTGGGTCAATGCGGCGCCGGCCCCGCATGACAGACTGCGACCAGAGCTGGCGACCCGGCATCGTGCCACGGCACGGACAGGCCGCTCCCCTGTGACGAGGGCGGGTGTCATGATCACGGAAATACTGGTTCATCTGGACGGAAGTTCCGACGACGAATACCGGTTGCTGCATGCCGAGCATCTGGCGACCGCGCACAGGGCCCACATCCGGGGGCTTTACTGTGAAAGCCTGCCCGAGATCGTCCTGACGCTGCCGCAGTACGCCGTCAGCCGCGGCGTGGCATCCGAACAGATGAGCGAGCTCAAAGCCCAGGCGGACAGGACGGAGAAAGCCATCCGCCTTCGGCTCGACAAGCTGAGCGTTCCCTATGACCTTCGCCGGTTCGATATCCTGCTGGAAGGCGTGGATCGCGTCGTGGCCAGCCAGGCGCGCACGGCCGACCTGACGGTGGTGCGCACGCCCTATCAGCCTGGCTTCGCCCTGCCGGGCCGGGCGCCCGAATTCGTGGAAGCCGCCCTGTTCGGATCCGGGCGTGGCGTGTTCGTCGTCCCGGAGGAAGAGCCGGCCCGGCTCCGGCCCCTGGACACCGTCCTTGTCGCCTGGACCGACAGCAAAGAGGCGGCGAACGCCGTGGCCCAGGCCATGCCTTTCCTGAAAAAGGCGACCCAGGTGGTGGTCGCCATGGTGGAGGGCGACAAGCCGGCAGAGGCCGGCGGCACGGAACCCGGCGCCGATGTGGCCCGGTACCTGGACCGCCACGGTGTGACCGTCGAACTGCGCCACCTGCGGGAATGGAACACCGTTTCCGAGGCCCTTTTCAATGAGGCCAAACGTCTGGACGCCGGTTTGCTCGTGGCCGGCGCTTATGGCCATTCCCGCCTGCGGGAATGGGTCCTGGGAGGCGTCACCCGGGACATCCTGACGAAAACGCCCCTTCCGGCCCTGCTGGCCCACTGACGCGAAAGACGCGGCCATGAAGCCCGTTCCCAGCGCCGGCAAGCGGCCGGGCGCGGGATCGGCGGTCGCGCGACCGCCCTTCCCTGTTCACCCCCGTGAAAGGAGACATGCCATGCCTGAAGCAACCACCCCGACTGAACCGGCCAAAGCCACGGCGCCGCAATCCGTTCCGGTCAACACCAATGCCGCCCCCACCGCTTCGCCCTTCCACTTCTGGAACTCGTTTCGTGACGAGCTGGACAGCGCCTTCGGCCGCTTCTCGCGCTCGCTGCTCAACGTGCCCGCCCTGTGGCGGTCGCCGGACGCCGACCCCGTGCGCCATTTTGAGGGCGCGTTCGGCATGACCATTCCCGCCGTCGACATCACCGAGCGGGAGGCGGACTACCAGATCACCGCGGAATTGCCGGGGATCGAAACCAAGGACATCAGCGTGTCCCTGGCGGACAACGTCCTGACGTTGAAGGGCGAGAAGACCATCAGCGTCGATGAGAAGCGGGGGGACGTGCACCTGACCGAGCGTCGCTACGGCAGCTTCCGCCGGTCCTTCCATGTGCCCAGCGACACGGATGTGGAGAAAATCTCCGCCGCCTTCGACAAGGGCATCCTGACCGTGACGCTGCCCAAGGCCGGCACCGGCGCCAAGCAGGAGCGGACGATTCCGATCGCCCATTAGGGCGAGAGGCGGCGGCGGTATGTGACGGCCAAGCTGGAGGGGACCTGGGCCTGGATGTTTCGGGATCGCGCCTTCAGCCCGTGATCCGTTGAGCCAAGTCAAGGTCCCGCCAGCCCGCCTGCGGCAAGCTGTGTTCCAGAGCTGGCGACCGCCTCCATGCCCCCATGGACAGGCCGCTTCACCGAAGGAGGGCCGGCGCGATGATCAAGGAAATTCTGGTTCACTTGGATGGCGGCGATGACGACGAAAGCCGCATCCTGCATGCCGACCATCTGGCGATCGTGTATCAGGCCCATGTCCAGGGCCTGTACATCAACATCCTGCCCGAGCCGCCGGAGAGCATATCGCATTACGCCGTCAGCCGCAGCCTGCTGTCCCAGCATCTGGACGACGCCAAGACCCAGTGCCGGCTGGTGGAACACGCACTGGAAGAGCGCCTGGGGAAACTGGCCGGCCCCCACGATCTGCATCGCATCGATTGCCGAGCGGCGAATGTCCAGGGGCTGGTCGCCACCCAGGCCCGCACGGCGGATCTGCTGGTGGTGCGCACACCCTATCGTATCGCCGAACCCAATCGCGCCAGCGATGTGGTGGAGGCGGCGCTGTTCGGATCGGGCCGCGGCGTGTTCGTCATCCCGGAAGAGGATCCGTTGCGCCTGCGGCCGTTCGACACCGTGCTGGTCGCGTGGAAGGATAGCCGCGAGGCGGCCAACGCCGTGGCCCAGGCCATGCCCTTCCTGCGCCGCGCCAGCCAGGTGATCATCGCCACGATCGACAACGGCGGGCCCAAGGACGCGCCGGGTGACCGCAACCTGGCCCGCTATCTGGAACGGCACGGCGTGGCCGCCGAGATCCGGCGGCTGGGCAAATGGGACAACATCGCCGCGGGGCTGTTCAACGAGGCCGAGCTTTCGGGCGCCGGCCTGATCGTGGCGGGAGCCTATGGCCATTCCCGCCTACGGGAATGGGCGCTGGGCGGCGTGACCCGGGACATCCTGACCAAGACCCCGGTCCCGGCGCTGCTGGCGCACTGACGCCGGCGCCCCGCTGACCGGTCCCATCAATCTGAGACGCCATCAACCTGAGACGTCACTAACCTGAGATAAGGGAAAACCGTCATGAAGGCGCTTGTCTACCAAGGCCCCGGCCGCAAGGCGCTGGAGCAGCGGCCCAAGCCGGAGATCAAGGACCCCGGCGACGCCATCGTCCGCATCACCAAGACGACCATCTGCGGCACCGACCTGCACATCCTGAAGGGCGACGTGCCCACCTGCGCGCCGGGCCGCATCCTGGGCCATGAGGGCGTGGGCGTGATCGATGCGGTTGGCCCGGGCGTCACGACGTTCAGGCCAGGCGACCGCGTGCTGATTTCCTGCATTACCGCCTGCGGCACTTGCGACTACTGCCGTCGCGGCATGTATTCCCACTGCCGCACCGGCGGCTGGATCCTGGGCAACACCATTGATGGTACCCAGGCGGAATACGTGCGCATCCCCCACGCCGCCACCAGCCTCTATCCCATCCCCGACGGGGCGGATGAGGAGGCGCTGGCCATGCTGAGCGACATCCTGCCCACCGGCTTCGAATGCGGGGTGCTGAACGGCAAGGTGGCGCCGGGCGCCACCGTGGCCATCGTGGGCTCGGGCCCCATCGGCTTGGCCGCGTTACTGACGGCCCAGTTCTATTCCCCGGCCGAGATCATCATGATCGACATCGACGACAACCGGCTGGAGGTCGCGCGCCGTTTCGGCGCCACCCGCACCCTGAACAGCGCGCAAACCAACGTGCCGGAGGCAGTCAAGGCCTGGACCGGCGGCATGGGCGCCGACACGGTGATCGAGGCGGTGGGCATCCCGGCCACGTTCGAGTTGTGCCAGGATCTGGTGGCGCCCGGCGGAATCATCGCCAACGTGGGCGTGCACGGACACAAGGCCGATCTGCACCTGGACCGGCTGTGGGCACAGAACATCGCCATCACCACGCGGCTGGTGGATACGGTCAGCACGCCCATGCTGCTGAAGACCGTGCAGTCGCGGAAACTGGACCCGTCGGTGCTGATCACCCACCGGTTCACGTTGGACGGCATCCTGTCCGCCTATGACACCTTCGGCCATGCCGCCGACAGCCACGCCCTGAAGGTGGTCATCAGCCCTTGATCCCACGCCCGCCGCGACGCGATCGGAGATTGAGGTGGATCATTTTGCCAACAGCCGGGATGGTGAATGGTTGGGTCATGAACGGATGGGCGGCCGGACGGGGTCCGGCCGCCCATCCGGCGGTCATGACAAGGACGCTTCCCATCATGTCGCGCGATGCTTCAAGGCCCGACAACCGGGCGCAACTGGCGTCCCCCGCCTATCGCCTGCCGGCGCTGGATCAGAGCTTCCTGCTGAGCGACAGCATGCGGGGGGCCCGCCTGATGCTGGAGTATGAGAAGGCCGAGGAGCGGCTGAGGGCCTGGGGCGTGCGCTCCACCCTGGTCGCCTTCGGCAGCGCGCGGGTTCGCGACCCGGATGGGCCGCCGGCGACGGCGGAGGAGGTGGCGCGCGCCGCGGAGTTCCCCAATTCCCACCGGTGGTATGGCGAGGCGTTGGCCTTCGGCCGGCTCGCCTCACAACAGGGCGGGGCGCTGGACGGCATTCCCGGCGGCTATCGCGACAACGTCATCGCCACCGGCGGCGGCGGCGGCCTGATGGCGGCGGTCAACCGCGGCGCGTGGGAAGCGGGCGCGCCCAGCATCGGCTTCAACATCGCCCTGCCGCATGAGCAGGAACCCAACCCCTACACCACGCCGGAACTGACCTTCCAGTTCCATTACTTCGCCATGCGCAAGCTGCACTTCGCCATGCGGGCGGCGGGTCTGGTCATCTTCCCCGGCGGCTTTGGCACCTTGGACGAGATGTTCGAGATCCTGACCCTGCGCCAGGCGGGCAAGTCCCCGGCCATTCCCGTGGTGCTGATGGACAGGGCCTACTGGAAACGGGTGGTGAATTTCGACGTGCTGGCCAAGACCGGCATGATCTCCCCGGCCGACTTGGAACTGTTCAGCTTCGCCGACGACGCCGTGGGCGTATGGCGCGCCCTGCGGGCCCACGGCCTGAAGGTGCCGACGGCCCCCGCCGCACCCCCTTCCGAAGCCTGACCCTACGCCTGACCATTCAAAGGCCTGTCCCCATGATCCCCACCGTCACCTTCCACGGCGCCGCCGGCACCGTCACCGGGTCCTGCACCCTGATCCGCCACGATGGCGGGGCGCTGCTGATCGACTGCGGCCTGTTCCAGGGTCCCAAGACGGTCAAGGAGCTAAACTACCGCGACTTCCCCTTCGACCCCCGCGAGCCGGCGACGCTGGTGCTGACCCACGCCCACATCGATCACAGCGGCCTGGTGCCCAAGCTGTGCCGCCAGGGTTTCAAAGGCCGCATCCACTGCACCGGAGGCACGCGGGACCTTTTGACCTTCATGCTGCCCGACAGCGGCTTCATCCAGGAAAGCGAGGTTCAGCACCTGAACCACCGCAACCGCCAGCGCGGTCGGGCGGAGGTGCAGCCCATCTACACCCGCAAGGACGCGGAGGCCTGCCTGGACCAGCTGGAACCAGGCGAATACGGCGTCTGGATCGACGTCATGCCCGGCGTGCGGATCCGCTTCTGGGATGCGGGGCACCTGCTGGGCTCGGCCTCGGTTGAGGTCAAGGTGGCGGGCGACGGCGGGGAACAGACACTGCTGTTCTCCGGCGACCTGGGCCCGGGCGACAAACCCTTCCACGGCCTGCCCGAGGGCCCGTCGGGCGTGGACTGGGTGTTTTGTGAATCGACCTACGGCGGCACGCTGCGCCCGCCCATGGACAATGAGGAACGGCGGCGCCAATTGGGCGAGGAGGTGGCCGCGGCGCTGAAGGCGGGCGGCGTTCTGCTGATCCCCGTGTTCGCGGTGGAGCGGACGCAGGAGCTGCTGTACGACCTGGCCCGGCTGATGGACGACGGGGCCCTGCCGCGCACGGACATTTTCCTGGACAGCCCGCTGGCGGTGAACGTGACGGAAGTCTTCCGCCAGCACCTGCCGGACATCAACCACGCCGCCGTGGCCGATCCCTTCGACCGGCCCTATTTCCACCCCATCACGGCGGTGGAGAACAGCAAGCGCCTGAACCGTCTGGGCGGCGGCGCCATCATCATGGCGGCCAGCGGCATGTGCGACGCGGGCCGCATCCGCCATCACCTGAAGAATCATCTGTGGCAACGCAACGCCACGGTCCTGTTCGTCGGCTATCAGGCGCCGGGCACGCTGGGCCGCATCCTGACCCAGGGGACCAGCCACGTCCGCATCCATGGCGAAGAGGTGGAGGTGCACGCCCGCATTCGCACCCTGGACAGCTACTCCGGCCACGCTGACCAGGCGGCCTTATTGGCATGGCTGGCGGCGCGCGGTCCCATCCGCAACGGCATCGCCCTGATGCACGGGGAGACCACGCCGCGGCAGGCCCTGGCCGACGCGCTGGCCACCCGGGGCCTGTCCGTCCCGGTCCATCAGCCTGAACTGGATGAAACCATCGTCCTGCGGCCCGGCCATGCGGAGCGGAAGCCGGCCGACCAGCCGCGTCTGGCCACCGTGCCCGAACAGGATTGGCACAACATCTATGCCGCGACGATCCTCGACCTGGCGGAAACGCTGCGTCATGCCGACAGCGACGCGCAGCGCCTGGCCCTGCTGGACCGCATCGCCGCGCTGTTGAAACCCCAGGCCCCCAACCCGGCGCCCCCGGCCACCCCCTGAAGGAGCACCGGCCCCATGCGTTTCCTCAAGTTCCTGCTGGTGTTGATCCTGCTGGCCGGCGCCGGCGGCGGCGGCTATCTGCTGTGGCTGCGCACGCGCGGCAACGTGCTGCCGGCGGGCTTCGTCTCCGCCGACGGCCGCATCGAGGCGCAGGAGGTGGACATCGCCGCCAAGTACGCGGCCCGCGTCCTGACCATAGAATTCGAGGAGGGGCAGCTGGTGCAGGCCGGCACCGTGCTGGCGCGACTGGACGTGCGGGACGTCCAGGCCCAGTACCGCGCCGCCACCGCCGCCCTGGCGCAGGCGCAGAAAACCCGTGACCAGGCCGCCAGCCTGGTGGTGCAGCGGCAAAGCGACCTGGAGTTCGCCACCAAGGAGATGAACCGGGCCAACGAATTGTTTTCCCGAGGCAACGTTTCGCAGCAGCGGGTGGACACCAACCGCAATCAGCTGAAGAGCGCCTCGGCCGCCCTGCGATCGGCCAAGAGCGGACTGAGCGCCGCCGAGGAGGCGATCCGCGCGGCGGAGGCCGATGCCGACCGGCTGCGTGACCTGGCGGACGACGGCATCCTCAAGGCACCGGTGACCGGCCGCATCCTGTACAAGCTGGCGCAACCGGGGGAGATGCTGGGCGCCGGCGGCAAGGTCGCCACCCTGCTGGACCTGTCCGACGTCTACATGACCTTCTTCCTGCCCACCGACTATGCCAACCGCGTGGCGCTGGGCGCCGACGTGCGCCTGCTGCTGGATGCCCTGCCCGGCCTGGCCATCCCGGCCAAGGTCAGCTTTGTGGCGCCCAAGGCCCAGTTCACGCCCAAGCAGGTGGAAACCCGGGCGGAGCGCGACCGCATGATGTTCCGCCTGAAGGCCCGGGTGCCGCAGGCCCTGGTGACCAGCCATATCGAGCAGGTGAAGACGGGTGTCAGCGGCACGGCCTATGTCCGCCTGGACGCGACGGTCGCCTGGCCCGCCTGGCTGCAGTCACGCCTGACCACAACGGCGGCGCAATGACACCGCCCCCCGCCATCCGCGCTACGGGCATCAGCCACCAGTATGGCCGCATCCCGGCGCTGGATGCCGTGACCCTGGCGGTGCCGCCCGGCGGTACCCTGGCCCTGATCGGCCCGGATGGCGTGGGCAAGTCCACCCTGCTGGGCCTGATCGCCGGCGCCAAGCGGCTGCAGCGGGGCGGCTTGGAGGTCTTGGGCGGGGACATGGCGCGCGGGCGGGACCGCCGGCGCCTGCAGCCCCGCGTCGCCTTCATGCCCCAGGGGCTGGGCCGCAACCTCTATCCCGACCTGTCGGTGCGGGAAAACCTGGAGTTCTTCGGCAAGCTGTTCGGGCAGGGCCCGGGAGAACGCCGCCAGCGCATCGACCGCCTGCTGGCCGCCACCGGCCTCGCCCCCTTCCCCGACCGGCCGGCGGGCAAGCTGTCGGGCGGCATGCGCCAGAAGCTGGGGCTGTGCTGCGCCCTGATCCATGATCCCGACCTGCTGATCCTGGATGAGCCCACCACCGGCGTCGACCCGCTGTCCCGCCGGCAGTTCTGGGATCTGATCGACGGCATACGGGCGGAGCGGCCGGGCATGACCCTGTTGGTCGCCACCTCCTACATGGATGAAGCCCAGCGCTTCGACCGGGCGGTGATGATGGATGGCGGCCGCATCCTGGCCGACGGCACGCCGGTCGAGCTCATGAGCCGCACCGGCACGGCCACCCTGGAAGCGGCCTTCGTTGCCCTGCTGCCGCCGGACCGGCGGGGGCCGGACGAAGCCGCGGCCACCACCACCCTGCCGGCCGGCCGGCCCATCGCCATCGAGGCGCGGGAGCTGACCTGCCGTTTCGGTGATTTCGTCGCCGTGGACCGGGTCAGCTTCGCCATTCCCAAGGGGGAGATCTTCGGCTTTCTGGGGTCCAACGGCTGCGGGAAGACCACCACCATGAAGATGCTGACCGGCCTGCTGCCGGCCAGCGCCGGCACGCCCCTGCTGTTCGGCCAGCCGGTCGATCCCGGCGACCTGGCGACCCGCCGCCGGGTGGGCTACATGGCCCAGTCCTTCTCGCTCTACGGTGACCTGTCGGTGGCGCAGAATCTGGATCTGCACGCCACCCTGTTCGGCCTCACCGGCGGCGCGGCGCAGGCGCGCATCGCCGAGGTGGTGGCGGACTTCGGCCTGGCCCCCTACCTGACGGCCCTGGCGGACAGCCTGCCGCTGGGCGTGCGCCAGCGCCTGTCACTGGCTGTGTCGGTGCTGCACAAGCCCGAAGTCCTGATCCTGGACGAACCCACCTCGGGCGTCGACCCGGTGGCCCGCGACGCCTTCTGGCGGCAGCTGACCATCCTGTCGCGCGATCAGGGCGTCACCATCTTCGTCTCCACTCACTACATGAACGAGGCCGCGCGCTGCGACCGCGTCGCCTTCATGCAGGCCGGCCGCGTGCTGGCGGTGGGCGCGCCGGACGATCTGCGCCAGGCCAAGGACGCCACCAGTTTGGACGACGCCTTCGTCGCCTACATGCGGGAGAGCGCCCCGGATGAGGCGCCGGCACCCGGCCCGGCAGCGGCATCGCCGACGCCGAACGCCTTGGCGGACGCCGGCGCCTTTTCCCTGCGGCGGCTGTCGGCCTACGCCCTGCGCGAGGGGTTGGAGCTGCGCCGCGACCCCGTCCGCCTGACCGTCGCCCTGCTGGGCACCCTGATGCTGATGCTGGTCTTCGGCTTCGGCATCAACTTCGATGTCGAGAACCTGCGCTATACCGTGCTGGACCGCGACCACAGCCCCCTGTCGCGCACGGTGGTGGAGGCGTTCTCCAGTTCCCGCTATTTCCAGGGCACGCCGCCCGCCGCCGACGCGGCACAGGCTCTGAAACGCCTGCAGGCCAATGACGTCGCCCTGGTGGTCGATATCCCGCCGGACTTCGGCCGCGACGTGAAAAAGGGCACCCCGGCGGAGATCGCCGTCCGCATCGACGGCGCCATGCCCTTCCGGGCGGAAACCATCCAGGGCTATGTCGCCGGCCTGTTCGTCCGCCTGCAGCAGGATCTGGCGACGGAGGCCGGTGTCGACGAAGCGCCCGGACTGAACCTCATTCCGCGCTTCCGCTACAATCAGGCCTTCCGTTCCGCCGACGCCATGGTGCCCTGCGTCATCGGCCTGCTGCTGGTCTTCATCCCGTCCATCCTGACGGCCCTGGGCGTGGTGCGGGAGAAGGAGCTGGGGTCCATCACCAACCTCTACGTCACACCGGTGTCGCGCCTGGAATTCCTGTTGGGCAAGCAGTTGCCCTACATCGCCATCGCCTTCTTCAACTACGCCATCATGGTCATGATGGCGCTGGTCATCTTCCACGTGCCCCTGAAGGGCAGCCTGTTGGGCCTCAGCCTGGGGGCGCTGGCCTACGTCATGGCCACCACCGCGCTGGGCCTGCTGGTCTCCTGCTTCGTCAGCACGCAGACCGCCGCCGTCTTCGGCACCGCCATCGTCACCATGCTGCCGGCCATCCAGTTCTCCGGCATGATGCAGCCCGTCTCCACCCTGTCGGGCATGCCCCATCTGCTCGGCGCCATCTTTCCCACGACATACTTCGTGAAGACGGTGGTGGGCGCCTTCACCAAGGGGCTGTCGCTGGCGGAGCTGACGCCCTTCATCCTGTCGTTGTTTGCCTTCTTCCCGGCGCTGGTGCTGGCGGCAACCGTGCTGCTGCGCAAGCAAGAGGCCTGAGCCCATGGCGGCCATCCGCAATCTGCTGACCCTGGCGCGCAAGGAACTGGCCGGCCTGCTGCGCGACCGCTTCATGCTGTTCTTTGTGCTCTACGCCTTCACCGGCATGATCTACCTGCAGGCCACGGGCATCAGCCACGAGCTGCGCAACGCCTCCATCGCCATCGTGGACGAAGACCAGTCGCCCCTGGCGCTGCGGTTCCGTTCCGCCTTCCGCGCACCGGACTTCCAGGCCCCCGCCCTCATCGGCAAGGGCGAGGTCGACCGCGCCATGGCCGACGCGCGCTACACCTTCGTGCTGGACGTGCCGCCGGACTTCCAGGCCGACCTGCTGGCCGGCCGCGGGGCGGAGCTGCAGATCCTGGTGGATGCCACCGCCATGATGCAGGCCGGCATCGGGGCCGCCCAGATCCAGTCGGTGCTGAGCGACGAGGTCACACGCTTCCTGGCGCGCGACAAGACCACCATCGTCCCCGACGCGGTCAGCGCCCAGCTGCGCTTCGCCTTCAACCAGACGCTGGAAACGACGCGCTTCACCGGCCTGATGGCCATCCTGTTCAACGTCACCATGCTGTCGGTCCTGCTGACCGGCGCCGCCGTCATCCGGGAGCGGGAGCACGGCACGCTGGAGCATCTGCTGGTCATGCCCGTGCGCCCGTTGGAGATCATGGGGGCCAAGGTGCTGGCCAACGGCCTGGTGGTGCTGGGCATGACGGCGCTTTCCCTGGCGCTGATCATCCGCTGGGCCCTGGGCATCCACCTGGCCGGGTCCCTGCCGCTGTTCATGGCCGGCACCGCCGTCTATCTGTTCTTCACCACCGCCCTGGGCATCTTCCTGGCCACGGTCGCGCGGTCCATGCCGCAGCTGGGCCTGCTGTTCATCCTGATCGTCCTGCCCCTGAACCTGCTGTCAGGCGGCAACACGCCGCTGGAGAGCATGCCCATCTGGCTGCAGCGGATCATGCAATTCTCCCCCGCCACCCAGTTCGTGGCCTTCGCCCAGGCCATCCTGTACCGGGGGGCGGACATCACCCTGGTCTGGCGCCACTTCGCCGCCGTCGCGGGCATGGGCGCCTTGTTCTTCTGCCTCAGCCTGTGGCGCTTCCGCCGTCACCTGGCGGCGGCGCGCTGACCGTCAGGGCACCAAGACCGCCGCCCCGCGCACCCGCCCGGCCCGCAGATCCTGGATCGCGCGGTTGGCCTGGGACAACGGATAGGACGTCACCGCCGGCCGGATGCCCGCCAGCGGCACGACGCGCAGGAAATCCAGCGCATCGGCCCGCGTCAGATTGGCGACAGAGACCAACTGGCGTTCTCCCCACAGCAGGCTGTAGGGAAAGGCGGGGATGTCGCTCATGTGGATGCCGGCGCAGACCACCCGCCCGCCCTTGCGCACCGCCGCCAGCGCCGCCGGCACCAGCGCGCCCACCGGGGCGTAGAGGATTGCCGCGTCCAGGGGCTCGGGCGGCGGCTCCTCCGACGAGCCGGCCCAAACGGCGCCCAGGGTCAGGGCGAACTCTTGCGCGGCCAGGTCGCCGGGCCGGGTGAAGACGAACACCTCGGCGCCCTGCCAGCGGGCCACCTGCAGGATGATATGGCCGGCAGCCCCGAAGCCGTAAATGCCCAGCTTGCGATGCGGGCCGGCCATCACCAGCGACCGCCAGCCAATGAGACCCGCGCACAGCAGCGGAGCCACCATGGCGTCGGCCAGGTCGATGCCATCCAAAGGATAGACGTAGCGCGCCTCCGCCACGGCCAGCGTGGCGAAGCCACCGTCGCGGGTATAGCCGGTGAAGGCGGGCTGGTCGCAGAGGTTCTCATGACCCGCCAGGCAATAAGGGCAGCGCTGGCAACTGTGGCCGAGCCAGCCCACGCCCACGCGCTGGCCCAGGCTGAGGTCGACGACCCCCGGACCGAGCCGGTCGACGATGCCCACGATCTCATGGCCTGGAATGCGGGGCAGGCCGCCCGGCGGCAGGTCGCCATCAATCAGGTGAAGGTCGGTGCGGCAGACACCGCAGGCCCGAACGACGAGGCGGACTTCGCCAGGCCCCGGTTCCGGATCGGGCAAGTCCCGTTCCTTCAGCGCCCCCGTCCCTTCCCACACCATGGCACGCATGACGATTCCTCCGTCTGGACGGCTCCCCGGCCGATCCCTAATGGACGCCAATTCCCGGCTCCCCGCATTGATCGGCCGCAATCCGGGCCGGAATCGCCGCTGTCTTGACACATCACAAGGAGGCCCGGGCCTTCGCATGGTCCCATGGGCAGCTACCGACACATAGGGATGGAGGTTCTGATGGTACGCGTCGCTTTGGTCACAGGCGGGGTCACCGGCATAGGGGCCGCAGTCTGTCTTGCCTTGAAGGCCGCCGGCCACACCGTGGTGGCCACCTGCCCGCCCGCGGACGAGGCGATGGCAGCGACCTTCCGGCAGGCGACGGGCCTGCCGACGGTCTTCTGGGACGTCGCCGACTATGCCGCCTGCGCCGAGGGCGTGGCACGGGTCACCGCAGCGCACGGCCCCATCGACATCCTGGTCAACAACGCCGGCATCACCCGCGACGCCATGCTGCACAAGATGACGCCCGAGCAATGGCGGGCCGTCATCGATATCGACCTGGGCGGCTGCTTCAACATGTGCCGCGCTGTCATCGAAAGCATGCGCGAGCGCCGCTATGGCCGCATCATCAACATCACTTCGGTTAACGCCCTGTCGGGCCAGGCCGGGCAGACCAATTACGCCGCCGCCAAGGCCGGCCTGATCGGTTTCACCAAGGCGCTGGCGCTGGAGGGGGCGTCGCGCAACATCACCGTCAACGCCGTGGCGCCGGGCTACACCAAAACCGCCATGGTCGAGGCGGTGCCCGCCGACATCCTGCAGACCATCGTCAACGGAATTCCGGCCAAGCGCCTGGCCCAGCCGGAGGAGATCGCCCGCGCCGTGGCTTTCCTGGCCGCCGACGACGCCGGATTCATCACCGGTGAGACCCTGTCCGTGAACGGCGGCAAATACATGCAGTAAGGGCTGGCCAATAAGGGCTGGCGGGGTCCCGATCGGATGGGGCGGCGCGGGGGCCGCCCCATCGCTGTTTCAGCCACGGGGACCGTGTGCGGCCCGGGGCCCCAACGCTTCCACCGCCACGTGCAGCAGCCGCCCGACGCCTTCGGCGTAATCCCGGCTGGCCTTGACCGCGAAAGCCTGGCCGAAGCGCTGCAGATCCAGCGGTGTATGGCATGCCGACAGGGCCTTGCACGCCTCGCAGTCCTCATGGAAGCGACCCTCCCAAAGCCGCACCAGCTCCTGGACGGTGCCCAGCATGCCTTGGGTCCAGCGTCCATAGACGTTGTGGACGTCGTCCAGCCAGGCGACGTTGCCGGTCAAAACCTCCTCCATGACGCCTTTCGCCAAGGTCCCGGCCGGGTTCAGGGGTTGCGTAGCATCAGGCATGATGACCTCCATTTCTTCAGGTGTGGATGTCGAGCGGATTGGGCCCTGTGAAATGCGGCGGGCTTGACGCGTCCCGGGCGGATGGTGCCGTGCCGCCGTGCCGGGCCAAGGCCGGCAGGTCGGTGGCCAGCGAGGCCAGGACCACCAGATCCCGGGCGGCGAGGACGCCGACCAGGCGGCCGTGGTCCAGGACCCAAAGCCGGTGGCGCCCGGCCTCGCCCAGCCGGCGGAGCGCGTCGACCACGCCGGCGTCGACGGCGATGAAGTCCGGCTCCTCGCACGGCACCATGATGTCGCGGACCGGGGTCGCGGCCCATTCGTCGGGCGTCAGGGTGGCCACCTGCGGTATGCCGACGACGCCCATGACGCGGCCGTCCCAGACCACCGGAAAGCTGCGGTGGTGATAGCGGTAGACATAGCGGGTGAGGAAATCACCGACGACGGCCTGCGGGCTGACGAAAATGGGATCCGGCGTCATGATATCGGCCACGCGCATCCCGCCCAGGACCGTGCGCACCTGCATGTCCCGGTAGCCGCTCGCGGCGGCGTTCCGAAGAAACATGCCGATGACCACCCCCCACAAGCCGCCCATGACATCGCCGGTCGCAGTGTTCCAGAAGCCCAGCGCGATGAGGAACAAGCCGAACAGGTCACCGCAGGCCGCCGAGACGTGGGTGGCCCAGGCATAGTCGCCCCGCAGCCGCCACAGCGCCGCCCGCAGCACCCGGCCGCCGTCCAGCGGGAAGGCGGGCACCAGGTTGAACAGCGCCAGATAGGCGTTGAGCTGGCCCAGATAGGCGAGGGTAGTGGCCGCCGCCGGCCAGCCGCCCAGAACCGGAAAGGGCTGCGACACCGCCCAGCAGGCGAGAGCGATGACTCCGCTGGCGACGGGGCCCGCGATCGCCACCAGGAACTCGTGCGACGGCCTACCGGGCTCGTCCGCGATTTCGGCCACGCCGCCGAAGACGAACAGGGTGATGCCGTTGATCCGCATGCCGAAAGCGCGCGCCACCACGCTGTGCGCCAGTTCATGCAGCAGGATGCAGACGAACAGGCCCAGCGTCCCCGCCACCGCCATCCACAGATAGACCGGGCCCGGCATGCCGGGAAGCAGCGCGGGGAAGACCCCCGCCGCCAGTGACCACCCGATCAAGGCCGCCACGAAGAACCAGGACAGGTCCACGAAAATGGGAATGCCGAGCACCTGCGGCAGTTTGAGGCGAGCTGAGGCCATGACTCCTCCCCTTCCCGGCCCGCCGATGGGGAAGGCCCCTTGCGGGCCGTGACGGCACTATGCGCCGATGCCGGCGCAGGCGCCTTGCGATGCATCAAGGCCGCTGCCACCACGGCTGCCATGATGGGTATGGCCGGCCCCATGCCGCGGACCGGCGATAGGAGGCTCCCATGACCGCCGCCGTCCCCACCGCCACCCTGCCCCATGCCACGCCCCGGCGCGCGCGCCGTCCGGCGCCCCGGCCAAAGGCGGCCGTGCCGCTGCCGCCACCGCCACCCGCAGCGGATGCCGATCCGGATTTTCGCGCCCTCGACCGCGCCCTGCGCGCCACGGCGGCACGGATGACGCAGGGACTTTCGCCGTCGGTGCTGCTGGAGGCATGGACGGACTGGGCCTTGCACCTGCTGGCCAGCCCCGGGCGGCGTCTGGGCTGGGCACTGGCGGCGGCGGACGCCGCCGGGCAATTCGCCGTGTGGCTGGCGGAAGCGTCCGCCGCGGGCGATGCCGCACCCCTGGTCGAGCCGCAACCCGGTGACCATCGCTTCGCCGACCCCGTCTGGCGGCAATGGCCCCACGTGGCCGTGGCCCAGGCCTATCTGCTGGGGGAAAGGCTGCTGCTGGACGCCGCCCATCGCGTGCCCGGCGTGGCACGCCAGCATGAGAACGAACTGGCCTTTCTCTTCAGCCAGTGGGCCGATGTCCTGTCGCCCACCAACGTGCCCTGGCTGAACCCCGTCATCATGGGGCACACGCTGCAGGAAGGGGGCGCGAACCTGGCGCGCGGCTGGCTGAACTGGATGGAGGATGCCGGCCGCCTGATGAAGGGCGCGCCGCCAGCCGGCGCGGAGGAGTTCCAGGTGGGCCGCGACGTGGCGCTGACCCCGGGTGCGGTCATCTACCGCAACCGGTTGATGGAGGTGATCCAATACGCGCCGGCCACACCCACCGTCCATGCGGAGCCGGTGCTGATCGTCCCCGCCTGGATCATGAAATACTACATCCTGGACCTGCGGCCGGAGAATTCGCTGGTGCGCTGGCTGGTGGGGCGCGGCCACACCGTCTTCATGGTGTCATGGAAGAACCCCGATGCCGCGGACCGGGATCTGAGCCTGGATGATTACCGCCGCCTGGGGGTCATGGCGGCCCTGGACGCGGTCACCGCCGCCGTCCCCGGCCAGCGGATCCACGCCTGCGGCTACTGCCTGGGTGGCACCATCCTGTCCATCGCCGCCGCCACCATGGCCCGCGATGGGGACGACAGGCTGGCCAGCCTGTCCCTTCTCGCGGCCCAGACCGATTTCGCCGAGGCCGGCGAGCTGATGCTGTTCCTGGATGAGCGCCAGGTCAGCCTGCTGGAGGACCTGATGTGGACGCAGGGCTATCTCAGCGGCGGCCAGATGTCCGGCGCCTTCCAGTTGCTGCGCCCCAACGACCTGATCTGGTCGCGCTTCATCCGCGACTACCTGCTGGGCGATCGCGAGCCCATGACCGACCTGATGGCCTGGAACGCCGACGTCACGCGCATGCCGGCGCGCATGCACGGCGAATACCTGCGTGGCCTGTTCCTGGAAAACCGCCTGTCCGCCGGCCGCTTCGCCGTGGAAGGGCGGGTGGTTGCGCTGCGCGACATCAAGGTGCCGATCTTCGCCCTGGGCACCGCGCGCGACCATGTCGCCCCCTGGCGTTCGGTCTACAAGATCAACCTGTTCAGCGACACCGCCGTCACCTTCACCCTGGTATCCGGCGGGCACAACGTGGGCATCGTCAACCCGCCGGCGGCGGAGCGGGGCAGCTATCAGATCCTCACCCGGCAGCATGAGCAGCGGTACGTCGATCCCGACACCTGGGCGGCCTCGGCACCCAGCCATGGGGGCTCCTGGTGGCCGGCATGGGAGGCGTGGTTGCGCGACACGGGAACGGCGGCCCAGGTGGCACCGCCACGGCCATCGACAACGCTGTGTCCGGCACCCGGCGAGTACGTGCACCAGGCGTGAGGCGGGGAACCGTCCGGACGCCGGGTGGCGCCTGGACGGTCCCTGGGCCGGAACTGGTCCGCCTCTCACCATCCGCCCCTTACCATGCGTTGGTCAGGAGGATCTTGCCACGCGCGCGGCCGGACGCTTGGTGATGGAACGCCGCCACGGCATCGCGGCTAGGTACCGTCCGGTCGATCAGCACCTCGACCCCGGCGGCGACCTTGTCCACGACGGTCGCCAACCGGACGGCGTCCGACCTGTGGAAGACGAACGCCGCCTCCACGCCGTGCGCCTTCGCGAAGGCCTCGTCCGGCGGGGCGGCGATGGAGGCCAGGAAACCGCCAGCGCGCAGCACCTCATAAGACCGGGCCTGCGTGTCGCCACCGATGGTGTCCAGGACCACGTCCACGTCTGAAACGCGTTTGGTGAAATCCTGGTTGCGGTAGTCGATCACGAGATCGGCGCCCAGGCGTTCCGCGATGGCGATGCCGTCGCCGGAGGCGGTCGCCGCCACCCGCGCGCCGACCTGGCGGGCGAACTGGATGGCGAAGCTGCCGACCCCGCCGGCACCAGCATGGATAAGCACCGTCTGCCCCGCACCTAATCCGGCGACCTCAAACAGAGCCTGCCAGGCCGTGCCTGCGGCCGTCGGGATGCCGGCGGCCCGCTCGAAGCTGATGGTATCGGGCAGGCGCACCAGCTGATCGGCCGGAACCACAGCGAACTCCGCCAGCGCGCCGCCGCTGGTCGGCGCGGTTCGCGCCACGACCCGGTCACCGGCGCGCCAGCCCGACACGTCGTCGCCCACGGCCTCGATGGTGCCGCTGAGGTCGCTTCCCAGCATGTAGGGGAAGGTCAACGGGAAGAAGGCTTGCATGTAACCGCGCTGCAGCTTCACATCGAGCGGGTTCAGGCTGGCGGCCGCGACGCGCACCAGCACGTCGCCCGCCCCGGGCCGGGGCACATCGACGGTATCGATGACCGGATCCGCCCCGTAGCCGTGGATACGAAACGCCTTCATTCCCCCTTCTCCCCGGCGCCCTTCTCCCCGGCACCCATGGCGCCCACTTGATGCAGCCAGCCGAACCAGTCCTCCAGGTGCCAGGTATGGGTGACGCGCCCATCCCGCACATGATGGAACTCGTGGATCGGGATGGCGAAACGGATGCCGGTCGGCGCCACACCGAACCATTCGCCCTGGTGGGTGCCCGTTATCTCGGCGCGTACAGCCGCCCGGCCCGGTGCGCCGATCAGTTCGTGGATGGTGATACGCACGTCGGGGAAAGCGGCGCTGAAGGCGCGAACCAGCGGCTTCATGCCCTCGCGGCCGGGGGCCTGGCCGGGGGCGAGGGGAATGTCCTGCCAGTCCGTGGCCAGCACCTCCTCCAGAAGGTCGGGATTATGGTCGGAAAAGGCGCGGTAGAGCGTCTCGATCGCGATGCGGTCCCGCTCGGCGAGCCCGTTGGATGTGACGATAGGGTCTTGCGACATGGACTGTCTCCTTGTTGACACCCTCCAAAAGCTAGGCAATCGACCAACATTCTTGAAATCGATAGTCTGTATGTGAAAACATCCACGGTATGGATTTACATGGCATAGACCTCAACCTGTTGGTCGCCTTCGACGCGCTGATGGCTGAGCGGAGCGTCACGCGGGCGGGCAAGCGGATAGGACGTACCCAGCCGGCAATGAGCGCCGCGCTGGCGCGGTTGCGCGCGCTGTTCAAGGATGAACTGTTCGTCCGCAGTCCGTCGGGGTTGCAACCCACCCAGCGCGCCAGCGATCTGGCGGAACCCCTGGGCCGGGCGCTGGCCGAAATCAGCCGGACGCTGGAGTTCACTCAGCGCTTCAACCCCGCCACGTCGTCGCAGGCGTTCACGCTGGCCCTGTCCGATCATCCGGCCCTGGTGCTGCTGCCGCAGCTGACCGAAGCCCTGCGGGAACGGGCACCCAATGTGACGCTGCGCATCAACGCCTTCACCCACCGGGACGATGCCGTCGCCATCCTGGACGCCGGCGACGCGGACCTGACGATCAGCGTCCCGCCCCGCCAGCCGGTGGGCGGCCGCATCCTCAGCCAGCCGCTGTTTGAGGAGCGCTTCGTCTGCATCATGCGGCGCGGCCATCCGGCCGCCTCGGGGACGTTGGATCTGCCGACATTCCTCAGCCTGTCCCACCTTCTCGTCTCGCCGGAGGGGGAGCGGTTCGGCCAAGTCGACGCCGCGCTGGCGGCAATGGGTTTGCGCCGGCGCATCGCCTTGTCGCTGCCGCAGATGTACGCGGCCCCTCCCCTGGTGGCCCACTCCGACCTCATCGCCACCCTCATGGAAGGTGCGGTTGATGCGTCCGCGGCGCGCGACGATCTGCTGATCCTGCCGCCGCCGGTGGCGTTGGGCACCGTGTCGTTCGCCATGTCCTGGCACCGCCGGAACGACGCCCACCCGGTCCAGCGTTGGTTCCGCGAGACCCTGTCGAGCCTTTACGCGACCCAGCCCGCGCAGGGCTGATTATCGAAGTCACTGGCGTTTTCCAAATTTGGAATTCGGACCGCCATTTTCTTGCATTTCTTTCCGAGATCGGTGGGGCCAGTCTGGCGTCACGACATAGATGACGTACGCCCTCCGGTTCTCCCGCGCCCATCAAGGCACCGCGGTCACCGCGAGCTGATCAACAGGTCACCACCAGCAACCGACATAGCGCCCGCGCCCCTGCGGCCCGCATGCGCCGTCGCGTCCTCAGGAGAGGAAGATGAAATACAAGACATTGGGAAATACCGGCCTTCTGGTCTCACAGCTCTGTCTCGGAACCATGACGTTCAGCGACGGGACCGGCGTTTACGAGCATATCGGCAACGTCGACCAGTCGGGCGCCGATGATCTGGTGAAGGCCAGCATCGATGCCGGCATCAACTTCTTCGACACGGCGGATGTCTATTCGGCCGGCGCCAGCGAGCGGACGCTGGGCCAGTCGTTCAAGAATCTCGGGATCCCCCGGAATGAGGTCGTGCTGGCGACGAAGGTCTACAGCCGGATGGGCCAGGGTCGGAATGACGTCGGCGCGTCGCGCGGCCACATCATGGATGCCGTCGAGGCCAGCCTGCGCCGCCTCCAGACCGATCACATCGACCTGTATCAAATCCACGCCACCGACACCTTGACGCCGGTGGAGGAGACGCTGCGCGCGCTCGATGATTTGGTCCGGCAGGGCAAGGTCCGTTACCTGGGCGTGTCCAACTGGCAGGCGTGGCGGATCGCGACGGCGCTGGGCGTCTCCGCGCGCCTCAACCTCGAGCGGTTCAACACGCTGCAAGCCTATTACTCGATCGCCGGACGTGATCTGGAGCGTGAACTGAAGCCGCTGCTGGAGACGGAGAAGATGGGCCTGCTGGTGTGGAGCCCTCTGGCCGGCGGCCTCTTGTCCGGCAAGTTCAGCCGTGAGAACCAGTCGCCGGAGGGGTCGCGCCGCTCATCCTTCGACTTCCCGATCGTCGACAAGGAACGGGCCTGGAATGTCATCGACGCGCTGAAGCCCATCGCGGCGGCGCACGGCTGCAGCCCGGCCCGCATCGCGCTGGCGTGGCTGCTGGCCAAGCCGGTCGTGACCTCGGTCATCGTCGGCGCCAAGCGGCTCAGCCAGTTGGAGGACAATATCGCCGCGACCGGCATCGTGCTGAGCGACGACGAGATCGCGGCGCTCGACGCCGTCAGCGAGTTGCCGCCGGAATACCCCGGCTGGATGCTCGCCACCCAGAGCTCCGACCGGATGGGACCTGTCGATCTGTGGGCCGACAAGATATCCCAGACGTCGTGATCAACGCGCGCCAGGCGTCGGAGCCGGCGCCTGGCGCCCCGAAAGCTCGGGGTTGGCCCGCATCACCTCCTCGGTCAGAAAGTCGCCGACGGCGCGCACCCGGGCGGACGCGACCAGGTCGGCATGGGTCACCAGCCAGACCTCGGCACTGAACATCTGGTCGGGCGGAATGACCCGGATGAAGTCCTCCCTCACGGTCAGGAAGTCCGGGATGACGGCCAGGCCCAGGCCGGCGCGCACGGCGGCGATCTGGGCGGGCAGGCTGCTGGTGACCAGCGCGATCTTGCAGCCGGGGTATTCCCGCGCCAGCCAGGCCGCGGCCGGCATGAACGCGTGGCCGTCATCCCAGGCGATGAAGTGCCGTCCGCCCAGCGGTTCGCCGGCTATGGGAGGGTGCCGCTCAATGTAATCCCTGCTGCCGTAGACCGAGTAGGTCATGTGGCCCACGCGCCTGACCGTCAGGTTGCCGCGCGTCGGCCGCACAACGCGGAGCGCTATGTCCGCCTCGCGTCTTCCAAGCTCGGCCGTGACCGTGCTGGTGATGATCTCAAGGCAGATGCCCGGGTAGCGGTCCCGGAACGCCGGCAGGGCGGGGATGATGAGGTCCGTCGCCAGATTCTCGGACGTCGCGAGCCGCACGGTGCCCGCCGGCGTCTTGTCGAGGCCCGCGGCACCGCGTTCCAACGCCAGGATGCTGTCTTCGACCCGCTCCGCATGCCCCAGCATCTCGCGCCCCTCGTCGGTGAGGAAGTAGCCGGTCTGATGCCGCTGGAAGAGAACCATCCCGATGCTCTCCTCGAATTCGGCGATGCGGCGACCGACGGTGGACTGGCTCACCCCGAGGTCGGCGGATGTCCGGGTGAGGCTTCCGGTCCGCGCCACGGCCAGAAAATATTTGAGGTCGTTCCAGTCCATGCCCGTCATGCCCGGCCGCGTTATTGGGGGGAACCGGCCTTCACCCCTGGAGCAAGGATGGAGGCGAAGATCACCCGCTTGAACTGCTCGATGGGTTGGGGGGACCGGTCCACTTTCATGCGCATCATAGCGCCCTCCCACGCGGCGAGAAGAAAGGTCGCGACGTCGCCGGCATCGAGATCGCCCCGGATCTCGCCCGCATCCTGGCCGGCGCGCACAGCCTCGGCGAACGCATCGGTAAGCGCGCGGCAAACCTCGACCAAATGGGTGCGCAGCACCTCGCTCTGTTCCGGCACCTCAAGGCTCATGTTGCCGACAAGGCAGCCGTATCGCCAGCCCGCCGCTTCCAGCCGTTCGGTGATGGCATCGAAATAGGCGCGCAACCGTTCGACGGGCGGCCGGCCTTTATCGCGCAACGTGCCGTCCATGATCGCCTGTGTGCGCTCATGGTAGCGATCGAGGATGGTGGCGGCGAAAGCCTCCTTCGATCGGAAATGGTTGGTGAAACAGCCCTGGGGGACGCCGGCGTCACTGGTGATCTCGCGCACGCCGGCACCGGCGTATCCGCGCTCATGCAGCGTACGCACCCCGGACTCGATGATTTTCTCGCGAAGGGACGGTCTGGCCATTGCTAATAAATACAGTTGGACGTATTGCTTGGCAAGCGCAGTTCCGCCGGCGGCCCTGGCCGCTCACGGGTCCCCCGCATGAACATGCTCAGCGCGACAATCCAAGAAGGCGAGAGATATGGCGATCATTGACTACACCCGTGCGGCGCTGGACGCGGCGGACAGCACACTGGCCGAAGCGGGCCCGGTCTACATGGTCAATCTGGTGCGCTATCGGGACCAGGCCATCTATGAGGCCACCTTTGAAGCGGCCTCCGACCTGCCACCCTGCTCGGGCAGGGAGGCCTATTTCCAGCGGTATGCCCGCGCCTTCCAAACTATCGCGCGGGGTGAGGACTATTCGGTTTTCTGGGTCGGCAATGTCCGGGGGGTGCTGGTGGGCGTCGCTGGCGAAGCCTGGGACGATATCGTCATCGTCCGTTATGCGAGCTTCGCCACGCTGCGCCGAATTCTCGAAAACCCGGCCTACGCGGAGCAGGCAGCACCACACCGGCACGCGGCGCTGGCCGATTGGAAATTCATGGTCACCACCCAGCCCGAGCTGCCACGGTGAACGGGCCTCCGCCCCTGCCCATCCCCAACGGGGCGCCGGAAAGACGCCCCTGAGGCCCTGTCAGCCTGCCGCCGTTCCGGCATCCGCGGCGATGGTGGTGATCAGATGGCCATGCGGATCGACCTCCGTCACGCAATCCGGTCCCACCGCGAAAGTCGACTCCCGCTCCTCGAACAGGGCGGCACCGACGATGCGCATGCCCGGCGCCAGGGCATAGCGGTCGTAGATCGCCGTGTCGACTGGGCCGAAATCCGGGAAATCGACCCGCCGGCGGCCGCGCAGCGGCTCCGCCCCCTCCTCCCGCGTCCGCGTCAGGCTGATCGGCTGGATGGGCAGCGAGGCGGAGAGGCGCCATCCGACCACCTCGACCGGCATGCCCTGGGCCGCCCGGCCGAACCGGGCGCGATAGGCCGCGCCGAAGGCCTCGTGCAGCGCCCCGCCGTCACCGGCGGCGATCGCCTCCGCCGGGATGCCGACCGACACCTCGAAGCCCTGGCCGACATAGCGCATGTCGGCATAGAGCCTGGTCTGCATCGGCACGGTGGCGGCACTGGCCGCGTCCAGCAGACGCCGGGCCTGGTCCGCCATGTCGGCGATCAGTCCCCGCACATGAGGCCAGTCCAGCCGGGCCACCGGCGACACGTACCCGCGCACGAAGTCGACCGTGGGCGGCGCCACCAGGAAACCGAACGCCGAGATGACCCCCGCCCCCGGCGGCACGATCAGCTGCCTGACCTTCAGCAGCTTGGCCAGGCCGTAAGCATGGACCGGGCCGGCGCCGCCGAAGGCGATCATGGTGTAGTCGCGGGGATCCTTGCCGTTCTCGGCCAGGTGCATGCGGGTGGCCCCCGCCATGCTTTCGTTGACGACGGCCTGGATGCCACGCGCGGCCCCGGCGGCATCGATGCCCAGCGGCCGGCCCAGCCGGCTTTCCATCGCGTCGCCGGCCGCCGTGTCGCGCAGGCCCATCTCGCCCCCCAGGAAATAGGCGGGATCAAGATACCCCAGCATCAGGTCGGCGTCGGTTACCGTCGGCTCCGTCCCGCCGCGTCCATAGCAGACCGGGCCGGGCACGGAGCCGGCGCTGCGCGGCCCCACCTTGAGCAGGCCCAGGGCGTCCAGCCCCGCGATGGAGCCGCCGCCGGCGCCGATTTCGATCATGTCGACGACCGTGACCTTCAGCGGCAGCCCCGACCCCTGCTTGAAGCGGTGCAGGCGGCCCGCCTCGAAGTCATGCTTGATGTGGGGCGCGTAATCCTCCACCAGGCACATCTTGGCCGTGGTCCCGCCCATGTCGAATGAGATCACCCGCCGCTGTCCCGTCTCGCGGGCGATGTGCGCGGCCGCCATGGCACCGGCGGCCGGCCCGGACTCGATGAGGCGCACCGGGAAATTCTTGGCGTCCCCTATGGTGGTGATGCCGCCGCTGGACAGCATGATGTACAGCTCGCCCGCGAAGCCCAGGACGCGCAAATCATCGACCAGCCGGTCCAGATAGCCGTGCACGCGGGGCTGGACATAGGCGTTGACGCAGGTGGTGTTGGTCCGTTCGTATTCGCGAATCTCCGGCGCGACCTCGGCGGACAGCGAGACCAGCAAGTCGGGATAGAGCTCCCGCACCACCTGGCGCGCCGCCAGTTCGTGCGCCGGATTGCGATAGGAATGCAGGAAGGCGATGGCCAGGGCCTCGATGCCTTCCTCCTCCACCAGGTGGCGGACGGCGTCGCGCACCGCCTGCTCGTCCAGCGGCATGAACTCGCCACCATCGGCCTTCAATCGCCCGGGGATGTCCAGCCGCAGGTGACGCGGCACCAGGACGGGCACGGGTTCCAGCGCCAGGTCGTCCACGTCGTACCGGATCTCCCGCCCCATCTCCAGGATATCGCGGAATCCCGCCGAGGCCAGCAGGCCGATCTTGGCGCCGGTCCGCTCCAGCACCGTGTTGGTGATCAGGGTCGTCCCGTGAACGATGCTGTGGATTTGGTCGATGGTCGAGTTGGTCTCCGCCAGCAGGCGGACGATGCCCTCGACGATGGCCCGGCCCGGCTGGTCGGGGGTGGTCAGGCGCTTGCCCGTGGCGCTGAGGCTGCGGGCCTCATCATGCAGGACGAAATCGGTGAACGTGCCGCCGATGTCGACGCCGATGCGGATGGTCTTCTGCTTCATCACTTCAGTCCAAGGGCCAGAGCTTGCGTGGGGTAATCGCGGCGTACGGCGTCGGTGGTCACCACGCCCCGCTTCAGATCGGTTTCGACGGCCGCGACCGGCCGGTCTGCCGGCGGTCCATAGCCACCGCCCCCGGGGAAGGACAGCGTCACGCTTTCGCCCGGCTGGATGAGGGAGCGTGACTTCATGGGCACGGTGCGCCCGTCCCGATGGGCGGCCAGCGCGGGCGCCCCGGCACCGCCCCCCATGATGCCCAGCGCCGGGTGGCGCTCACGATCCCCCAGCAGCACCATCTGGATGGGTGTCGCGGCGGCGTTCAGGATTTCGCAGTCCTGGCCCAGGCCGCCGCGCTGGCGGCCCGCCCCGCCGGAGTCCGGCCGAAACGCCTTGCGCAGGAACAGCAGCGGTGACACCGTCTCCATCGCCTCGACGCTACCCGCGCCGGAATTGGTGGGGAAGGCGGTGGTGGACAGGCCGTCCCGCTCCGCCGAGGCGCCCATGCCGGCGCTGGCGAACAACAGCTGGCCGAAGCGTCCCCCGTCGGCGGTGCGCCCGCTGAAATGCGCGCGCAAGGCCGGCGCCCCGCCGCTGTCGGCCACCACCCGTTCCGGCATCAAGGGCGACAGCGCCTGGAACAGGGCGCAAGACAGCAGGTGCCCCGTCAGGTGGCGCGCCATGACCGGCGCCGGCGCGGTGGGATTGAGGATGGTTCCGGCCGGCGCCGTCACCCGGATGGGGCGGTAGGAGCCCTCATTGCGCCGCGTGAAGGGGTCCAGCAGGCACTTCAACGGATAGATGGTGTAAGCGCGGGTATAGTTGAGCGTCGAATTGATCGCGTACGCCACCTGGGGGGAGGAGCCGTCGTAGTCGACGGTGATGTCGTCGCCGGCGATGGTCACGGCGCAGGCGATGCGCGTCGGCTGGTCCCCCACGCCATCGGCCTCGATGGCGCCGCCATAGACGCCGTTGGGCAAGCCGGCGATGGCCGCGCGCATGGCCCGCTCCGCCAGGCCGGTCACGGCGCGGCCCAGCCGTTTGAAGTCAGGCTCGCCCGTGTCCTCCAGGAACTCCACCGCCCGGCGCCGGCATACCTCGTTCGCGTTGACCTGCGCCTCGATGTCGCCGAACACGATGTCCTTGAGGCGGATGTTGGCCAGCAGCAGTTGCACCAGGTCGTCATTCAGCTCCCCCGCGCGGTAAAGCCGAACCGGGGGGATCAGCACGCCTTCTTCGATCAGCTCGGTCGGACCCTCCTTGAAGGTGCCGCCGATATCGGGCGCATGGGCGGCGGAACCGGAGAAGCCGACCAACGCGCCGTGGTGGAAGATGGGGGCGACCACGACGATGTCCGGCAGATGGCCCGTGCCGATCCAGGGGTCGTTGGTCATGACCACGTCGCCCTCGCGCCATGTCGATGCCGGGAAGCGGTCCAGCATGGCGCGGGTGGCACGCCCGACCAGGGCGGCGAAGGCCGGGATCCCCAGGGTGCACTCGCCGATGGTCTCGCCATCCGCATCCATGAGCACGGTGACGTAGTCGTTGGATTCACGGATGACGGTGGAGAAGGAGGTGCGCAGCAGCGTCGCCGCGGCCTCATCGGCGATGGCGATCAGCCGGCTCCACCAGATTTCCAGGGTAATGGGGTTGATCTCGCTGTCGATCATGCTGGGTCCTTCACACGAGAGAGGGGGGCGGGATCGGACGCGCGCTGCGCCGCCGCGCCATCCGCCGCCACCAAGGACAGGGTCGAACGATAGGATCGCCGGCCGGTGGCGAGGATAAGCGCCGCCACGGCGAAGCCGCTGGGGGCGACCATGGCGATGGACCGGCCGATCATCATCGGGTCATGGAAGACGTGATCGTTCAGCACGCCGACCAGCAGCGGCCCGAAGGTCGCCGCCAGCAGGTTGGAGCTGGCGATGTAGCAGGCCGACGCGATGGCCCGCATGCGGTTGGGCACCAGTTCAGCCAGACTGGCCTGGACCAGGCCGAAGTTGAAACCGACCACGAACTGGATGGAGCCGATGGCGACCAGTGCCACGGCCTGATCGGCGACCGCCATGACCAGGCTGGCGACCGCGCAGAAGGCCGCCGAACCGATGCCGACGATCAGCTTGCCGTCCTTCCGGCCCGCCCGGGTCAGGGCGTCGGCCAGCATGGCGCCGACGATGGCGCCCAGCGGGCTCAGCACCAGGGTCATACCCCCCAGCTTCTGGCCCGTGGGCCCCAGCGCCCAGCCGTGGACGCGGACGAAAAAGGTGGGGGCCCAGGATGCCAGGGTCGAGGCCGCCATGCTGGTGGTGGCGAAGCCGCCGACCGTGGTCAGCAGGGCCGCCTTCTTGCGGGCGAATTCCGCCAGCACTTGGCGCAGGCTGGCGGTGGCCTCCGACCGCCGGCCGTCATCCGTCAGGCGCGCCGGTTCCCGCACCGTCAGCAGCAGCGGTACCATCAGGAGCCCGGCGGCACCCAGGATGATGAAGACCAGCCGCCACGGCTCCGTTTGGCCGGCGCCGTCGCGGCCGAAATATTTCAGCAGCGTGCCGCCAAGGCCGAGTGCCAGCCCGCTGCCGAAGAAGACCCCCATGGAATAGATGCTCAGCGCCCGCGTGCGCGCACCCGGCGAGAAATAATCGGCGATCAGGGACACGGCGGCCGGCGCCAGGGCCGCCTCGCCGATGGCGACGCAAATCCGCGCGCCGAACAATTGCGGCATGCTTTGCGCCAGGCCGCACGCCGCCGTGGCGGCGCACCAGACGACCAATCCCACCAGCGTCAGGTTGCGGCGGTGCCGTGTATCCGCAACACGTGCCAGGGGAAAGCCGAACAGCGTGTAGAAGACGGCGAAGGCCGCGCCCTGCAGCAGACCAAGCTGTGTGTCGTTGAGGTCAAAGCTCTTCTGGATCGGGCCGACCAGAAGCTGCAACAGGGCCCGATCCATGTAACTGAACGTGAAACATAGGCACATCACAACGGCGACATACCAGGAATACGCGGTGTCCCGGCGATGCAGGGCGGCCTGCCTGCCCATTTGCGTCCTCCCGATTTTATTATTGTGCGCTTAAGCGAAATACGGGTGCCGCGACGGCGTCAGGCAAGCTCGACCGACAGCAGGCGCGCGAACTGCTGACCGCCATGCATGTCGCGCTCATGCCGCCAGCCTTGGGGGTGCGGCCGGGGGTAGGAGATCTTGATCATGCGCAGCGCGTCCACCGGCACACGCTTCACGCCGGCCGGGTCCGTGCCGAACAGGCGGGCGAACAGGTCCGGCCCCAGCTCCGGCGCGTCACGATAGCGCGCGAAACTGTCGTCGTCGGCGAAAAAGAAATCCACGGTGATCCAGAACGGACCGGCGTTCTTCGACCGGACATGCCGGCACACTTCAGCGATCTTAGGCATGTGGCGTCTCCAGATGCTCAACGGTACCGGTCGATGACACGTCCACCCAATCCGTCCTGACCAGTTCGAACCCGTCCTCGGTCTCGACGACATGGTTGAGCATGAATTCATAGACACGCCCGCGCGGGATCTCGGCCGGCGTGAAGGGGAAGGCGTAGCTGGGCAGTTCCATGTCGAAGCGTATCGGCATGTGGAAGAAATAGGGGTTGCAGGACCGCGCCATGCGGTCGGCCAGGTCCTGGGTGCGCGCTGTCACCACGAACAGCACGCCCACGTCGCGCGGGGGTGGGGTATCGGCGGGCACGGGCTGGCCGGACGTGCCGTTCCAGCCGTAGAGGCGCAGCGAGACCTCGAAATTGCCCGCCTCATCGCCGAAGGTGGCGGCGATGCGGTCCACCAGCGTCTTGTGCATGCGGTCGTGGAATTCATCGAGGTTGGCCAGGACTTCCGGATCCTCGATACCGATCAGCATGATGGTCTGGTAGTCGCCGCCACGGGCCCCTTCCAACTTCATGGTGTAGGGCATAGGCCGCCAGATGGAGCCGACGACCCGGGTGATGCGCGGCTCGACCTGGGTGTAGACCGCCTCCTTGGCGTCCAGGATGCCGCCCGGTTCCACCAGCAGGAAGGGATCGCTGTTCTCATACAGCAGGTGGGCCGAGACGCTTTCGGGTGTGCAGCGGTTGCCGAGGTCCAAAGGTTCCATGTCGAAGTGGTCGGCCCCGACATGCATCAGCACGCCGCCCCGTCGCAGGTTGGTCGTGCACTGCCCGCCGCATTCGGCGATCTTGGCCGCGTGCCAGGTCTGGGCCACGCCGGCGCCCCGCATCAGGGGCACGGCCGACAGCACGGCGGTGTCGGTGGTCCTGCCGCCCAGCACCAGGTTGGCACCGCGCTGGACGGCGTCCATGTAGGGCTCCGGCCCCATCAGGGCCACGATGTGGTCGCAGGCGTCGAACAACTCATCGGTGGCTTGGCCCAGCGGCGCCAGCGGCCGGATCTTCCCCTGCGCCAGCTTGCGCTTCAGCACCGCCGCCGGCTGTTCGCTGTACAGGCAGGCGATGCGCAGTCCTATGCCCAGTTCCCGCGCCACCTCGATGGCGATGTCGCGGGTCCAGTCCACGCTGGCGTCCGCGCCACAGGTGCCGCAGGTGCCCACCAGCACCGGTATGCCGGCCTCATTGGCCATCTGCAGCAGGACGAGGAGATCCTGCTTGATCGACTCCCGGTTCATCTTGGAGACGCCGCGCGCCAGATAAGAGGGCCCGCTGTCCGTCGAACCGGCGTCGATGGCGATGGCGTGGGCGCCCTGGGCCAGGCCATAGGCGATGTGTTCCCGTTTCACTCCCGCACCGAGCATTCCGCTCGGCACGATGACCTTGGTCACCGTCCGTTCCAACTCCGACATTTCCTGGTGTCCCGTCCGTCTATTCTTAGCAACATGCATAACAAACTTGACCGACGCTACGGAGTAAGGGATAAGTCGTCAATCTTGATTATAAAAGTTTAGAAATGGTCGACGACGACTACATATCGGCCGAAGAGGCCGCGGCGCTGCTGGGTGTCACCATCGACACCTTCTACGTCTATGTGACGCGCAAGAATTTGCGGTCCACGGGCATTCCCAATTCGCGCAAGCGCCGCTATTGGCGCGCCGACGTGGAACAGCTGCGCGGCCGCGGCCGCAAGCCGCCGGCCAGTCCGACGGACCTGGACGGCGAAAGCTCCATCACCCTGCTTACCGAGGACAATCTGTTCTACCGGGGGCAGAGCGTCCGGGAACTGGTGAACCGGCCCACCTTCGAAAGCGTGGCCGCCCTATTGTGGGACGTGGACGCCGACGCGGTGTTCGGCGAGTCGCTGCCGGCGTTTCCCGACACGGTCAAGGCGGTGAGCCACGCGTTGGTGGGGGAGTCGCCCATGGATCAGGCCATCGCCCTTTTCCCCCTGATCGAAAGGGCAAATCCGCGCTCGCAGGATTTCTCGCCGGCCGGCATGGCCCGGACGGGTGGCGACGTGCTGCGCGCCTTCACGGCACTGATTGCCGGGCATGACCGCCCCGACCGCAGAGCCCTCCACGTGAGCATCGCCGAGGCCTTCGGCCTCACCGACCGCCAGGCGGCGCTGTTGCGGCGTGTCATGATCCTGGCCGCCGACCATGGGCTGGAGCCCGCGACCTTCGCCGTGCGGGCGATCGCCAGCACCGGCGTCTCGCCGTGGCGGGCGGTGTCCACCGGCCTGACCTCGCCATCGCCATCGGCCGCAAGACGCGGCCGGTCCAGTTCGCCGCCATCGGCCGGCTGGTCAAGGAAATCGTTGAAACGGAACGGCCTTTCGAGCCCATCACCCGCCGTGTCCAGGAAGGCGACGCCATCGCCGGCTTCCTGCCCGCCACCAGCGGCCGCGACGTACGTGCCACCGTCCTGCTGGACCTGCTGGAAGCCGACTATGCGCGCGACGCCGACTTCCAGCGCCTGATGGCGGCCATCGGCGCGGCGCGGGACATCGGCGGCTACGAGCCGAGCTTCTCCCTGCTGGGCGGATTTGCCGGACTGAAGCTCGGCTTACGCTCGCGCGAGGCCACCTTTTTCCTGGCCCGCGCCGCCGGCTGGATCGCCCACGCCATCGAGCAGAGCCTGGGCGGCGAGCGCGAGCGCCATGAGCCGCACTATCGCGGGCCCCTACCCGGCCTGTGAGCGGGACCTCCCGTCCGCGACCACACAGTCGGCGGGCGGATCGTCGCCATCCAGCACGGCCACGACCGATCGCGCGGCGATCATGTTGGTACGGTCCAGCCCCTCGCGGGACGAGGCGGCGGCATGCGGCGTCGCCACCACGTCGTCGCGCGCCAGCAGGGCGGCGGTGACCTCGCGGTAGTCCGGATCGCTTTCGCTGACGAAGACGTCCAGCCCGGCTCCGGCCAAGTGCCCCGCCTCCAGCGCGGCAAGCAGGGCGCGATCGTCCACCAGGCCACCGCGCGCGGCATTGACCAGGATGGCGCCAGGCTTCATCGTCGCCAGCGCCGCCGCGTCGATCATGAAGCGTGTCGCGGGCGTCAGCGGCGCATGCACGGAAACATAGTCGCTGCGCCGCAGCAGTTCCGGTAGCGAAACGAACTCCACACCCTCGGCGGTATCCGGGGGAACAGGCCCCGGCGTGCAGACCAGCACCGTGGCGTCGAAGCCGCTCAGGCGCTTGATCACGCTCCGCCCGATGCGGCCGTATCCGATGATGCCGACGGTCTTGCAGAACAGGTCCGTGCTGATCTGGATGGCCCATTTGCCCGCGGCCATGTCCGCCTGGGACCGCCGGAACCGGCGCCCAACAGCCAGCATCAGGCCGATGGTGTGGTCGGCCACGGCGGCATCGTTGCCACCGGCGGCAATGGTGACCACCCGGCCCAGATCCCGTGCCGCGGCCAAATCGACCCGCTCATACCCCACCCCCCGCCGGGACACCACGGCCAGGTCCGGCAGGGCCGCCAGCAGCGAACGGGTGACGCGCGCATGCCCGACGATCCAGCCGGCCGCCCCGGCCAGGCAGGCCCGCAATTCGTCTTCCGTCAAATCGGCATCGGCCCGACCCAGCGGCAGGGCCAACACCTCGGCCTCACAGCCTTGGTCGCGCAGATAATCCAGCGACGCCTGATCGAAAAACTTCTGACTGATAAGGACCCGACGGTTTCCTGCCATGACATCCCTCCCCACGCCGCCGCGGCGCGCCGTTCATTGACCGATAGGTTCATTGATTGATGGGCGACGAACATGAGGGGGCGCCTCTCGATCTGTCAAGATTAAGGCGCCATCACAGACAGAATACTTAACTATATCAATCAAGATTGACAATATTCAGCCTTGGCTTAGCGTAGCTGAGCGATTTCCAGGTTCTGTTAAGCGCCTTAAGCCGCGGGCACCCATCCCGCCGGCGACGTTCCCATCATGGCTGACAAACAAAAACCCGCCGCACGAACGGTTGGGCTCAGGGAGGGTGTAAATTGATAAAAGGACGCTATCGTCTTCGTTGTGGCATCGGCGCCGTCGCGTTGGTGCTGGGCCCGGCCTGGGCCGCCGCCGCGCAGGAGGCGGGGCCGGACGTCGGCCAGTTGGACGAAATCATCGTCACCGCGCAAAAGCGGGCGCAATCGGCCGACAGCGTCGGCATGTCCATCACCACGCTGAGCGGTGCCGATCTGCAGCGGCAGGGGGTCGACAGCGTCGGCGACCTGGCCCGCGTCGATCCCAGCTTCGTCGTGTCCCAGACCAACTACAGCTCGCCGGTCTACAGCATCCGCGGCGTCAGCTATAACGATTTCTCCATCGCCGCGACGCCCACCGTCAGCGTCTATACCGACGAAGTGCCCTATGCCTATCCGGCGCTGTCCAAGGGGGCGACGTTCGACCTGGAACGGGTGGAGGTGCTGAAGGGACCGCAGGGCACGCTATATGGCCAGAACGCGACCGGTGGCGCCGTCAACTACATTGCCGCCAAACCGACCAACCAGTTCGAGGCCGGGTTGGACGGCACCCTGGGCCGCTTCGCCGCCGCCGGGCTGGACGGCTTTGTCAGCGGCCCGATCAGCGACACCCTAGCCGGCCGCTTCGCCTTCAGCGTCCGCGAGGGCGGCGACTGGCAGCAGAGCAATACGCGCGACGACACCTTGGGCCAGCAGAACAGCGTGAAGCTGCGGGCCCTGCTGGACTGGAACCCCACGGACGCGCTGCAGGTCCAGGCCAACTTCAACGGCTTCATCGACCGGTCCGACCTGCCCGCCGCCAACCTGGTCAAGATCGTGCTGCAGCGGCAGTCCTCGGCCGCCCTGGTCCCGAACACGACCAAGGCCAAACCCGGCCCGGATGATCCGGAGGCGGCGGACTGGCTGGCCGGGACCACGCCCCGGGTGGACGAGTCCACCGAGCAGGCGTCGCTGCGCGCCGACTACGCGCTGCCCCACGGCATGACCCTCACCTATCTCGGCTCCTTCCAGCACTTCACTCAGAATGACCTAAACGAGCCGCAGGGCGCCGACTATCATTTCAGCCAGTTGCAGAGCGGCCTCGTCAACGCGACCTCGCAGGAATTGCGCCTGAGCGGCAAGGAGTTCGACGACCGCCTGAACTGGCTGGTGGGTGCCGACTATGCCAAGGCCTACACGCGCGAAACCCAGCTGTACGACCTCGCCGGCTCCTCCTCCTCCTTCGCGCTGACCAACGTGCCGCTGCTGATCGGCAAGCCGGCCATTCCGCCCTTCAGCGGCAACCGCAGCGATTCCGACGACGATTCGATCAGCCGCGCGGCATTCGGCAACATCGAATACCACCCGCTGGAGGAACTGGGCATCACCGCCGGCGCCCGGTACACGACGACGGCCATCAGCCATGGCGGGTGCACGCGCGACACAGACGGCAACACCGCCGCCGGCGCCACGGTCATCGAGACCATCCTGAAGCACGGGGTCGGCGTCGTCCCCGCGGTGCGCGGCGGCTGCACGACGCTGGACGCCAGCTCCACGCCGGCCTACATCAACCAGCGGCTGAGCGAGGACAATGTCTCCTGGCGGGTCGGCCTCAACTGGACGCCGGTGGAACGGACCCTGATCTACGGCACGGTCAGCCGCGGCTTCAAGGCCGGCAGCTTCCCGACGCTGTCCGCCTCCTCTTACCTGCAATTGCGGCCGGTCACCCAGGAGGAGTTGCTGGCCTATGAGCTGGGGGTGAAGACCCGCCTGCTGAACAACCGCCTGGAAATCGACGGCGCGTTGTTCCACTACGACTACACCAACAAGCAGCTGGAGGCCCGCAGCCTGGATCCGAATGGCGTGTTCGGGCTGCTGAGCGTCCTGGTCAACGTGCCCAAGTCGAAGGAGGACGGTGCCGAGCTCAGCCTACGCGCCAAGCCCCTGGACAATCTGACCGTCACCGCCAAGACGACGTACCTGCATTCCTGGGTCGAGAGCGACTATTTCGGCTACAACGCCTTCACCACCACGCCGGTGAATTTCAAGGGCCAGGCCTTCCCCAATACGCCCCGATGGTCTTTCCTGGTGGATGCCCAGTATGACTGGAGCGTCAGCAGCGCCTACACCGCCTTCGTCGGCGCCAGCGCCCGCTATCAGACCAAGACACAAGGGCTGTTCGGCACCCAGAGCGCCATCAGCCAGGGCTATCCCTCAACCTACAACGCCGACTACGGCGTCATCGACCTGCGGGCCGGCCTATCATCCGTCAGCGGCACCTGGCGCTTCGAGGGCTTCGTCCGGAACCTGACCAACACCTTCTACGCCATCCAGACCACCCGCGTGGGCGATTCCGTCGTCCGCTTCCAGGGTCAGCCGACCACCTATGGGGTCACGGTCTCCTACCGGTACTGAAGCCACCGGGGGCGCAGCTCAGCATGGAGGGCGGGTCCGTGCTGAGCTCGCTGACCGCTGTCGCCGTCATGAGAATGGGTCCCCTTAAAGATAGACCCAGGGGCGGCGTTCCCTGTCCGCCTGGCGCTTCGCCTGGATCTCCGCCCGGCGCAGCAGCGTCAGGTCGATGGCATCCAGGCCGTGCAACAGCATCTCCCGCGCCTCCGGCTCGATGCTGAAGGAATGGGTGCCGCCGTCCGGCGCGGTCACCATCTGGTGCCGCAGGTCCACCGTCACCAGCCGGGTGCGCGGCGCCTGGGCCGCCGTTGACGCGATCCAGGTGATCGCGTCCGTGGGCAGTTCCACCGGCACGATGCCGTTGCGCACGCAGTTGCCGCGGAAGATGGGGTTGAAGGACGGGGCCAGGATGGCGCGGAAGCCATACTCGGCCAGCGCCCAGGCGGCGTGTTCCCGGCTGGAGCCGCAGCCGAAATTCTCCCCCGCCAGCAGGATGGCCGCCCCCCGGTAGACCGGGTCATTCAGCACGAAATCGGGGTTGGGGACGCGGCCGCCCACGGCGGTGTAACGCCAGCCGGCGAACAGCCCGTCGGCCAGGCCCTTCTTGGAGACGGACGTCATCTCGCGCGAGGGGATGATGGCGTCGGTGTCGATGTTGGGCCGCAGCAGCGGCACGGCAACGGCGGTCAGGATAGTGAACGGCGTCACATCAAACCTCCAGCAGGCGGGGATCGGCCAGGCGGCCGGCCACGGCCGACGCCGCCACCGTTTCCGGCGATGCCAGGTGGGAGCGGGTCTCCGGCCCCTGCCGGCTTTCGAAATTGCGGTTGGTGGAGGTGACCACGCGCTGGCGATGACCGAAGCTCTCCCCCCCGGCGAAGAAGCACATTGAGCAGCCGGCCTCCCGCCACTCGAAACCCGCGTCCAGGAAGACGCGGTCCAGCCCCTCGGCCTCCGCCTCGGCCTTCACCCGGCTGGAGCCGGGCACGCAGATGGCCCGCACCCCCGCCGCCACCTTGCGGCCGCGCAGCAGGGCCGCCGCCCGGCGCAGGTCCTCCAGCCGGCTGTTGGTGCATGAGCCGATGAAGGCGGCGTCGATGGGCAGGCCCACCAGCGGCGCGCCGGGCGTCACCGCCATGTAGGACAGGGCGCGGTCATAGGCCTCCCGCGTGTTGTGGTCGGCCACGTCCTGGAAAGCGGGCACCGGCTGGTCCAGGGGCACGGCGTGCTGGGGACTGTTGCCCCAGGTGATCATGGGCGCCACCGCCCCGGCATCGAGGGTGATGGTGCGGTCGAACACGGCACCGTCATCGCTGTACATCTGCCGCCAGGCGGCCACCGCCTGGTCCCACCGGGCCCCCTTAGGCGCGTAGGGGCGGCCCTGGAGATAGTCGAACACCACGTCATCCGGGGCGATGATGGCGGTGAAGGCGGCGAATTCCGTGGCCAGGTTGCACAGGGTCAGCCGTCCCTCGACGCTCAGCGCCCGCACCGCCTCCCCGGCGTATTCCACGACATGGCCCCTGGCGCCGCCGGCGCCATGGCGGGCCAGGATGTGCAGCGCCAGGTCCTTGGACGTGACGCCCTGGGCCAAACGGCCGTTGACCGTCACCCGCATGGTGCGCGGCCGGCGCACCCGCAGGGTGCCCGTAGCCAGCGCGTGCTCCGCCTCCGTCGAGCCGATGCCCCAGGCCAGCGCGCCCAGCGCCCCTTGGCTGCAGGTGTGGCTGTCGGGGCAGACCAGGGTCAGGCCGGGCAGCACGATGCCCTGCTCCGGGGAGATGACGTGGACGATGCCCTGGCGCGGGTCGCCCAGGTCGAACAGGGTGATGCCGGCCGCCCGCGCCGCCGCCCGGGTGGCGGTGATGAAGGCGGTGCCGGTGGGCATGATGGTGCGGTCGCCCCGGCCCGGCAGCGTGTCGACGACATGGTCCATGGTGGCGAAGACTTGGCCGGGCGCCATGACCTTCCGTCCCGCCGCCGCCAGGCTTTCCAGCGCCACGCCGCCCGTGCGCTCATGCAACAGCACGCGGTCGACCAGCAGCAGTTCGGTCCCGCCGCCCAGGTCGGCCACCTGATGCTCCGCCCAGATTTTTTCGAAGATGGTCCGCATGCCTGTCAATGCCCGCCTGCCAAGGGTCACTTCATTTGTTATATTTCTATAACAAATTGCGAGGGCGCGCCAGCCGGTAAAAAACCGCTATAACCCGCAAGGGCACGCAGGACGGATGGAGGGCGGTGGTGAAGGAAGCCAAGGGGGTCGTGGACCGGCAGGGGGCCGTGCCGCTGTACCATCAACTGTTCCTGACCTTGCGGGACGAGATCACCAGCGGCCAGCGCGCCTATGGCAGCGCCGTGCCCACGGAACTGGACCTGGTGCAGATCTACGGCGTGTCGCGCATCACGGCCCGGCGCTGCCTGGACGAACTGGCGAACAGCGGGCTGGTGGAACGTCGGCGGCGCATCGGCACCCGCGTGATCTTCCAGACCCCCGTGCGGCCGCTGGAAGCCAACATTGACCAGGCGGTGGATTCGCTGGTGGCCTTTGGCCAGAACACCCAGGTCCGCGTGATCGACATCGCGGAGGAAGCGGCCGGCCCCGCCGTGGCCCAGCGTTTCGGCCTGCCCGCCGGGGCCGCCCTGGTGCGCGCCGTGCGCGTCCGCTCTCTGGATGGGGCGCCGCTGGGCGAGGTCGTCAGTTATGTGCCCGCCCGCCTCGGGCCGTTGATAACGCGGGAGAACCTGACCACCAAGCCCATGCTGGCCCTATTGCGCGGCGCAGGCATCGGCATCGGCCACGCCCGGCAGACCATCGCCGCGGTCTCGGCCGACGCCGCCCTGACCGCCGCGCTGGAGGTGGAACCCCGCGCGCCCCTGTTGCGCATCGAGCGGCTGGTCAGCGACAGCGCCGGGCAGCCCATCCTGCTGACCATCGCCCACTACCGCGCCGACCGCTACCAGATCACGCTGGACCTGGGCGCCGCCGGCGGCGGCGATGCCGGCGCGCTAGGCACCCAGGTCCATTCCTGACTCATCCCACCACGCCGCGCGTGCGCCAGGCGCCGATCTCCGCCGCCCCATAGCCCAAACCGGCCAGGATGTCGTCGGCGTCCGCGCCCGCCTCGGGGATGTCATGGTGCAGGCCGGGACGGCAACCGTCGAATTCCAGCGGCAGGGCCGGCAGCCTGGTGGCGGGGCCGCCGGGGATGGTGACATCCAGCAGGCCGCCCTCGGCGTTCAGATGGGCGTCGTCGAACAGCTCGTCCGGCCGCGTGATGGGGGCGAAGGGCAGGCCCACGCCTTCCAGCCGCTCCACCAGGGCGGCGCGGTCTTCGTTGGCGAACAGGGCGCGCACCCGCGGCAGGATGACGTCGCGCGCCAGCACCCGGTCGTTGTTGCGGGCGTAGGCGGGATTGCCGCCAAGATCCTCCAGGCCGAAGGCCGTGCAGAAGGCCTGCCATTGCCCGTCGCTGACCACGCCTACGAACAGCAGTTCCCCTTCCCGTCGGGTCTCGAACACGTCGTAGATGGCCCAGGCGGACAGGCGCACGGGCATGGGCTGCACCGCCTTCCCCGTCACCGCCTGCTGGGCCATGTGCTGGCCGACCAGGAAGGCCGTGGTCTCGTAGAGGGAACATTTGACGGCCCCGCCCCGCCCGGTCTGCTGCCGGCGCAGCAGGGCGGCCAGGATGCCGATGACACCGAACATGCCGCCGGTGATGTCCACAACCGACGAGCCAGCGCGCAGCGGCCGGCCCGGCGGCCCGGTCATGTAGGCCAGGCCGCCCATCATCTGCGTCACCTCGTCCAAGGCGGTGCGGTGTTCATAGGGACCCGCCAGGAAGCCCTTGGCCGAGCAGTAGACCAGCCCCGGGTTGCTCTGGGCCAACGCCTCAGGCCCCAGGCCCAGCCGTTCCAGCGTGCCAGGGCGGAAGTTCTCCACCAGCACGTCGGCACCATCCACCAGGCGCCGGGCGATGGCCAGACCCTCGGGGCTCTTCAGATCCAGGCACAGGCTGCGCTTGTTGCGGTTGAACATGGGGAAATAGCCGGCGCCGGAGCCCAGCAGCCGGCGCGTCTGGTCCCCGCCCATGGGTTCCACCTTGATCACCGTGGCGCCCAGGTCGCCCAGGATCACCCCCACCGACGGCCCCATGACCATGTGGGTGAATTCAACCACCGTGACACCGGCCAACGGCAGCGCGTCCCTGTCCATATCCATTCTTGTCTCCCGCCACATCCGCTTCGGGCTCGACAGGCCCTTTTTAATTGATATAGACTTATAACAATAAAACAAGCGGGCCGATGGGGCCGGGAGACAAGAGCATGGCAGCTGGGGACGTCCTGATCAGTGAGGTGGGGCCGCGTGACGGCCTGCAAAGTATCACCGCCATCATGCCGCTGGCGGCCAAGAAGGCCTGGATCACAGCGGAAGCCGCGGCCGGCGTGCGGGAGATCGAGGTGGGCAGCTTCGTGCCGGCCAAGCTGCTGCCGCAGCTGGCGGACACGGCCGAGGTGGTGGCCCATGCCAAGACCATCCCCGGCCTGGCCGTCGCGGTGCTGGTGCCCAACGCGCGCGGGGCGGAGGCGGCCATCCAGGCCGGCGCCGACAAGCTAACCCTGCCCCTGTCAGTGTCGGAGACGCACAGCCTGCGCAACCTGCGCCGCACCCACGCCCAGGTGATGGAGGAGGCGAAGGCCATCGCCGCTATGATCGCCGCCCTGCCCCCTGACCGGCGCCCGCATTTCGAGGGCAGCCTGTCCACCGCCTTCGGCTGCACCCTGGAAGGCCCCATCCCCGACAGCCAGATCGCCCGCCTGGCGGAGGAGCTGATGGCCGCTGGCTGCGATGAGGTCGGGCTGTCGGACACGACGGGCTATGCCGATCCGGCCAGCGTGCGCCGCCTGATCAAGCTGGTCCGCGACACCGTCGGCGCCGACGCCCTGACCGGCATCCATCTGCACAACACGCGCGGCCTGGGCCTGGCCAACGCCCTGGCGGCGCTGGACGCCGGGCTGACCACGCTGGACAGCTCACTGGGGGGCTTGGGCGGCTGCCCCTTCGCGCCCGGCGCCTCCGGCAACATCGTCACCGAGGACCTGGCCTTCATGCTGGAAGCCATGGGCGTCCGCACGGGCATCGACCTGGACGCCCTGTTCGCCGTGCGGACCATCCTGGCGGACGCGTTGCCGGGCGAACCGCTGTACGGCTTCATTACCGCCGCCGGCCTGCCGTTGGGCTTCAAGCCCGCTGATCACCACTGAGGGAGACGTCGCATGACCATCGTCGGCACGCGCATGATCCGGGATGACCGGACGGCCCGCCAGATTTTCGAAGACGTGATGGCCAATCCAGCCCGGACCAAGTTCGGCTTCGGCGAGAAACTGGCCATCGTCAACGTGGATTTCCAGAACGCCTATACCCGCATCGACGAGTTCAAGACGGCTTATGAGACCGATCCCCGGCAGATCGAACATGTGAACCGCATCTCCGCCCTGGCGCGGGCCAAGGGCATGCCGGTCATCTGGACCCACGTGGCCTATGCCGAGGATGCCGGCGACGCCGGCGTCTGGGGCACCCGGACCAACACGCCGGACAGCCTGCAGAACATCAAGTATGGCAGCCGGCGGCACGCCTTCGACGACCGGTGCGAAATCGATACGACCGTCGACGCGATTTACACCAAGCGCATGCCGTCGGCCTTTTTCGAAACGCCGCTGGCCAGCTATCTGGTCTGGCACAAGGTGGACACGGTCATCGTCACCGGCGGTTCCACCTCCGGCTGCGTGCGGGCGACGGCGGTGGACTCCCTCAGCCGCGGCTATCGCACCATCGTTCCCATCGAAACCTGCGCCGACAAGCACGAGAGCTATCACTTCGCCAACCTGACGGACCTGCAGCTGAAATACGCGGATGTCGAGCCGGTGCAGACGGTGGTCGACTGGCTGGAGGCGCGGTGATGGGCACGGCACCCCAAAACCCCGTGGTCAACGATCCCGGGCTGTACGATTTCCGCCCCTATCGCGACCGGCACCCCATCCGCTGGCCGGGCGACAAGCCCATCGCCGTCTGGATCTCACCCAACCTCGAATTCTACGAGATCGACCCGCCGGCCAACCCCTTCCGCAAAAGCTGGACCAAGCCCCATCCCGACGTGGTCGGCTACAGCCACCGCGACTACGCCAATCGCGTCGGCCACTGGCGCATGGCGGAGGTGATGGAGCGTCACGGCTTCAAGGGCACGGTGTCCCTGTCCGTGGCGCTGTGCCAGCACCATCCCGAAGTGGTGGAGAACGCCAACGCCCTGGGCTGGGAGTTCTTCAGCCATGGCATCTACAACACCCGCTACACCTACGGCATGGATGAGGCCCAGGAACGGGCCATCATGGAAGACAGCATCCGCACGGTGCAGGAGGCCACGGGCCAGCGCATCCGGGGCTGGCTGGCCCCGGCCCTGACCCACACCACCCGCACCATGGACCTGCTGGCGGAGATGGGCTTCACCTACACCTGCGACCTGTACCACGACGACCAGCCGGGGCCGGTGCATGTGGCACGGGGGCGCCTGGTTTCCATGCCCTACAGCCTGGAGGTCAACGACCACTACGGCTTCGCCGTCTACAACATGAGCCCCCGGGAATACGCCGACACCCTGATCCGCCAGTACGAGCGCCTGGCGCGGGAGGGGGAGGCGTCGGGCACGGTGATGTGCATTCCGCTGCACAGCTATCTGATCGGCCAGCCGCACCGCATCGGCCCGTTCGAGGAGGTGCTGCGCCACATCGCCGCCGACGGCCGCGCCTGGATCACCCGGGCCGGCGACATCGCCGAGCATTTCCTGGCCCACGATTACGACGCGGTGGCGGCCGAAACCGCGCACCCGGCAGCGGAGTAAGCGCCCATGTCCCTTGATCCTTCATATCTGGAGTATCCCCGCCGCCGCCGGGGCATGGACCATGACCTCTACCCCTGGTCCAACCTGTTCGACCGCCCGGCCGTCAGCTGGCCGGGGGGCAAGGGCGTCGCCGTCTGCGTCGTGGTCAGCCTGGAATGGTTCCCCCTGACACCGGCGGACAAGCCCTTCCGGGCACCGGGGCATATGCAGACCCCCTTCCCCGACTATCGCCACTACACCTCCCGCGACTACGGCACCCGCATCGGCTTCTACCGGCTGCTGGACGCCTTCGCCGCGGTGGGGGCCAAGGTGTCGGTCGCCGTCAACGCGGCCATCGCCCAGCGCTATCCCGCCGTCATCAGCGAGATCATCGCGGCGGGCCATGAGATCATCGCCCATTCCACCGACATGAACGGCACCATCGCCGCCGGGCTGGAGGAAGAGGCGGAGCGCGCCCTGATCGGCACCGCGCTGGATGTGCTGGAACAGGCGACGGGCACGCGACCGGCCGGCTGGCTGTCCATCGCCCGCTCGCAGTCCTGGAACACGCCCCGCCTGCTGGCCGAGGCCGGCGTGCGCTACATGTGCGACTGGGTGAACGACGACCTGCCCTATGCCATGCGGACCCCGGCCGGCGACATCATGAACGTGCCGCTGAGCCATGAACTGTCCGACCGGCAGATCGTGAACGTGCTGCAGCAGTCGGCCGACAGCTACGTGCGTCAGATCCAGGACGCCTACACCTGGCTGGACCGGGAATCCCGCACTTACGGCGGGCGCCTGCTGCCGCTGCAGGTGACGCCCTACATCCTGGGCCTGCCCTACCGCATCGACGCCTTCGACGGCCTGCTGCGCTGGCTGAAAGACCGGGACAACAGCTGGTTCGCCACCGGGTCGGAGGTGGTCGGCGCCACGCCGCGCTGATCATTGCCGACAGCAAAAGCCCCGCGCGGGAGGTCATCCCGCACGGGGGTTTCCTTTGGGCGCACTTAAAGAGCACCATATATTCCAACATACCTATCCCACAGAATATTTGTCAGCCGATTCCCAATTATTAAGTTATCCCAATATCTTTGAATCGCCCCCACCACCGTCTTTGGTCGCGCATCTTTCTCTACAGACCGGCTTATTACTAAGTCACATGCGGCAATCCATAAATATTTTTTCTGACTTATACTTAAATTAACGTCCCTATTTATGCCATCAATAGCATTAAATGGAAAGATACGCAGAGAACGTGAGAGCCTATTCTCAGCAATAGACAAATCCATCTGCCCTCGGGCAGCAGCAACTGTGCTCCGCATATGCGCTGCTACCGCAGAGTCTCTGCGCTTTTGGAGGATAGGTTCAAAACCCTCATCACCGACAGGAAGCAAGACAGAAAAACGATATGCATCCCAAATAGCAGCATCAACGGCACGTCGCCCCTTCATCATTGCGCCAAAAATTTCAGCAGACGCCTCATAATCTGCAAAAGGAGGCATCATTAACATGATGCCACACAGAATTTTCTCGTCTTCAGACGCAGCACCAGCACCTATCTTCTTCTCCAAGGCACTTACTACCTCCTCGGCAGATTCATTCTCGATTAACGAGGAGATCTCGTTGTCACCGTAGATCGACGACATTCTTTCCTCCTCCCTGGGAAAGTCCCTTAAAGATATTCAACGAAGTCATTTGTCCGTTCTTAAAGAATGCCCGTATTGTAGCAACATTCCCGTTCATAGTCGTAATAACCGTATTGGGCCCTTCAATTGGAGCGGTTTCCACACGAACTGACTCGATGGGGATTCCCTTTGCGGGAGCGTTGTGCTTCAGGCTTCCTGCTGGTGGCAGGAGGCCAGCATGAATGGTACGAACGCTTTCACAGGATCTTCGGGACCGAGTTGTCGCAGCGATTGATAGCGGTTGAGCTGCCGCGCCGCGGCGGCCCGCTTCGGGGTCAGCGTGTCGAGCGCGATCCGCTGGCGGCGACGTGTGGTGGAACATGGTCAGGCTGTGGCCAGGCCGCGCGGCGGTGACCGGCATTCGGGCAAGATCGAAGCGCGATCAACCCCAATGGGCTGGCGTGGACGTAGGCATAGCTGTTCAGCCCATCGGCAGTCCCCGCCGGGTCCATCTGCAACCAGCCGCCGATCCCCGGCACGTTGGTGCGCTTGGGCGCGACGTACAGCCCGATTTCGTCATACCGCATGCCAGCGTGGCTGGTACGGCGAGCCCGTTTGCCATCCTGGGCACTCTGGGCATACCGGGCCCATGCTGAAATGAGAACGGGCCCCGCTATGCGGGGCCCGTTCGAAAGTACCGAAGGCCGGGATCAGAACTTGTAGTGCGCCCGCACATCCCAGGTCATGGGCGGGTTCAGGTAGATGGAGGTCGCCGACAGGAAGGAGACCTTGTAGGTCCGGTCCGTGCAGTTCTTGCAGCCGACCGACAGGGTGAGGTTCGGCACCTTCGCCGGCTCGTAGGCCAGGTTCAGGTTCCACAGCACCTGCGGATCGGTCCAGGCGCCGTCCGTGCTGTCGGTGTTGCCGGCGTTGCCGATGGCGTAGCCGTTGTTGTAGTCGAAGCCGACGGTGGGCCGGAAGATGCCGGCCTCGGTGTCGATCTGGTAGGTCGCCGTCACCAGGCCGGTGAAGTCCGGCGCGCGCACCGGACGGGCGATACGGCCCTTGAAGTCGACGAAGCCCCGGTTGCAGTTGTTGGAGATGCCGGAGCTGTTGTTGGATGCCAGCGCCGCCTGGCAGGCCGCCATCTGCGCCTGGACATCGCTGGAGATATCGATGTAGCGCGCGTGCTGCACACCGATGGAGCCGCTGAAGGTCAGGCCCCGGATGGGCACCCACTCCGCCTCCAACTCACCGCCGTAGTTACGCAGGCCGGCCGGGTTGGTGGTGGTGAAGATGCGCTGGCCGTTGACGGTATAAGCCGCGGAAATCTGCACGTCCTCCGCCTCGCTGTAGAAGGCGGTGGCGTTCAGGCGCAGCGTGTGGTCCAGGAAATCGCCGCGCATGCCCACCTCTTCCGACCACACCTTTTCCGGCTTGAAGGCCAGGAACAGGTTGTTGGCCAGGGCGCGGCCGTTCCAGCCGCCCGACTTCTCACCCCGGGTGGCGGAGGCGTAGACCATGAGACCGGGGTCGATCTGGTAGGACAGGGCGAACCGGGGCGTCACGAACTCGTTTTCCAGGTCCGTCGGGATGCCGGCGGCCTCGATCAGGGCGGTGCTGAACAGCGGCCCCTTGCCCCCGGCGTTGGTCGCGACCTTCAGCTGCTTCTCCTCCTTCGACAGGCGGACGCCGACGGTGGCGGTCAGCGCGTCGGTCAGCTTGTAGTCGCCCTGGGCGTAGGTGGCGTAGGAGTCCAGCGTGTTCTTGATGGTGCGGTCGCCACTGACCGTGAAGCCGGAGGCGGTGCCGACCCCCGTACCCAGGTCGGTCCAGTTGTTCTCATGCAGGTAATAGAAGCCAACGGTATAGTTCAGGCGGTTGTCCAGCGCCTGGCCATTGGCCTTGAACTCCTGCGACCACTGCTGGTGCAGGCTGTAGTTCAGGATGGGGGACACGCCCGTGGCGACGGGATTGGGCGCTGCCGGGTTGGAGTCGATGAAATAGCGCTGGGTGGTCTGGCGGAAGCCGGTGATGGAGTTCAGCGTCAGGTCGTCCAGTTCCCAGGCGGCGTTGGAACTCAGCGACCAGCTCTTGGTGGAGTTGCCGACCTCGTTATTGGCCTTGGTGCCGGTGAAGTATTTGGCCAGCGCGCCCTGGGTGATGCCGATGGTGGCGATGCGGTCGCCCGTCGCCGGATCGACCCGGTTGATCAGATTGGCCTCGTTCTCATCGACGTAGTCGCCGGCCAGGTCGATGGTCACCCGGTCCGTCGGCAACAGGCGGACGGCACCCCGCACACCGTAGGAGTCCGTGCCGTTCAGCTTGTCGCCGGTGTTGACCTGCCGAACGTAGCCGTCGCTGCGGTCGCGGTACATGCTGACCTTGGTCAGCACCTTGTCCGACAGGGGCGCGTCCATGCTGGCCCGGATGTCGGTCTCACCGAAGCGGCCGGCGCCGGCCTCCAGATAGCCGCCGGCGGTGGCCGAGGGCTTCTTCATGATGACGTTGATGGCGCCGCCGGTGGTGTTGCGACCGAACAGCGTGCCCTGGGGACCGCGCAGCACCTCGATGCGTTCCACATCGAACAGGCCGAAGTTGTTGGCGTTCTGGCGCGAGATGTAGACGTCGTCGACATAGGTGCCCACCGGCACGTCCTGCGTGGCGATGGACTCCGTGTTGCCGATGCCGCGGATGTAATAGGTGTTGGAACTGCCCAGGCCGACGTTGTTGTTGCCGATCAGGTTGGGGATGTGCTGGATCAGGTCGATGGTGTCGCGGATCTGCCGGTCCTGCAGATCCGCCGCCCCCAGCGACGACACGGCCAGCGGCACGTCCTGCAGGTTCTGCTGACGGCGCTGGGCCGTCACGATGATTTCCTCAAGCTGGCTGGCATCGGCCGCCTGCGGCGCCGCCGGCTGGGCCGTGGAAGGGCCAGCCGATTGCGCCAGGGCAGGCATGGCCGCCAGCGCGCCCAGCAAGGCAAGGATGGAAACTCCCCGAATTTTACCCGTCATCATGAATGCTCCCGTTCTTTTGATTTGAAGGTGAGGGGCGTGCCCGCCCTCGCTCTCACCAGGCTGTTGGGTTGGCCGGCATTTCGCCGCGGTAGGCCTCCATATCCGGGGGCAACACCGGGTCGTAGGCCGGCCACCATTGGAAGGGCCGTTCCGCCTGGACGTAGTTCGTCGTCAGCGGGCCGCCCTTGGTGCGAAAGAAGTAAAGGTTGCCTGTCAGGGTGCCGTAAGGGCCGTGCGGCGCCTCCGGCGGCCGCCAGAAATAGGCGCCGGGCCGCATGACGCCGCGGTTGCCGTGCACCTCGCCGCTCAGCAGGTACATCTCCTCGACGGTGGGGTGAACCTCCGACCGTTCGGCCCAGCGCACCGGCAGGGTGCCCAGCAACCAGGAAACGTCGCCGGTGACCGGGTCCTTGTAGAGCATCTTGCGCCCGGCGCCCGGCGGGAACTCCGGATGGAAGTTACCGGTGTAAGGCACCTGGTAGCCGTCCAGCCGCACCACCAGGCGGGCGGGATCGTAGCCGGTGACCGGGACCGCCTGGTCAGGCGCCGCCGACAGGAAGGTCAGGACCACGGCGCCGCCGGGGCTGTTCAGCTCACCCCGCTCATACCCCGCCGGCAGGTGGGCGTAGGCCAGGTGGCCGTACTCCTGGCCGGCCATCGTCAGCGTGCCATCCAGGACCAGGAACTCCTCGTCCACCACCAGGCGGGACGCCGGGGCGGTGAAGCCGGCGGGATAACGGACCAGCATGCTGACGGCACCCGTGGCGTCGTCATGGCTCAGGACCTTGGCCTCGACGCCGTCACGCAGGCCCCACAGGGTGTGGGGTTGCCAGGGAATGTATTGGGCTTGAATGAATTCGATCCAGGAACGCGCCAAGATTCAGGCTCCTAACTGCAATGAAATCAACGGGGGGCCGGGACTTCGCCCCGCAACGGTGCTTTGGGGTCGTCGCTTTCGCTCAAGATCCGCATCAGCTTGCGCATGGACACCTCCAGCTCGGCCCGCGACCGGGCCAGCACGGCGGCGTCCTCGGCCAGGGCGTCCGCCTGGCCCGGGGCGATGACGCCCACCCGGGCCAGCACCGTTTCCAGGGCCAGGCGCCGCGTGCGCTCGATGTGCAACTGGGACGCCAGTTCGAACACCAGACCGGTCAGGCGTTCCGCGTCGGGCGCCATGGGCGGCAAGGGGGGATAGCTTCGGTCGGTCATTGCGGCTTCTCCGCTTCCAGCACGGCCCAGGGGAAATGCCACTCGGCACGGGTGGGCCAGGACAGGTCGGACAGGCGGCCGCCCCCCCGTTCGTCGAAGGCCACCCAGCGGGCGTTCACCAGGCCGGCGGCGGCGGCCATGGCCGGCAGGTCGGCGGCGATCATGGGCGGCAGGAAGGGCTCGTTGTTGCGGGCGCCGTGTTCCACCATGGCTAGGTCGCGCAGGCCGTCGCCGGTGCGCTGGAAATCCAGGAAGCGCAGCACGCCGCCGGGGGCCAGCAGGCGCGACGCCTCCGTGAATATCGCCGGCAGCACGTCAACCGGCACCTCATGCACGAACATGGTGGAGGTGACGAGGTCGGCGCTCCCCTCCTCCAGCCCGGTGGCCGTCGCATCGGCCTGACGGAAGCGGACGGCCAGCTTGCGCTCGCTGGCCCGGCGGGCGGCCAATTCCACGCAGGGCAGCGCCAGGTCCACGCCGATGACCTCGGCCTCCGGATGCGCCTGCTTCAGCGGCCAGGCGGACTTGCCGAAGCCGCAGCCGAGATCGACCATGCGGCGATAGGACCGCTTGGGCAGCGCGGTTTCCACGAACAGGCGGTGGAAGGCGTAGTCGTCATTCTCCCCCAGCATCACCAGTCGGGCACCCAGTTCATAGACCCGGCCGGCCAGGTCGTGCGACCACACCCCGCCCGGCTGCACGTGGATGTCCCAGTCGGTGTACCAGTCCGGCAGCACCAGGTCGGGATCCACCTCCACCGTGGCCGGCCCGTCGGGCCCCGGCGGCAACGCGCCCTGGCGGACCACCGCGTCGGATACGGCCCGCCACAGCATCTTCTGCGACCCGCGCTCCAACCAGGAGAACCACGGGTAGGTGGCCAGCCCATGCACCAGCGGCGCCAGGCTTTCGGGGTCGTTCACCGGCACCGGCGACGGCACCGCGGCGTCGAAGTCGGCCCGCAAGCGGGGATAGACCGTTCCGGCCCAATGCCGCCGCAGGCTCAGCACAAAATCCAGAGCAGCCCTGTCCTCAATGGCCAAAGCCATGATACTGCCTCCATGTCTTTATTGGCTTTTTGCTTGCTGTCGGCGTCGGTCACGGTGGACCGACGAACTCGATCCATTCGCCGGCGGCACCTTGGAAACAGGCGCTGGTGCCACCGCCGGGCAACAGCGCCGCGTGGGTTGGCCGGCCAGCGAAGACGCGCGGGTCATCCACGCTGAAACTGACCATGGCCATGCCGGGCGGCAGCTCGCCGGGGGCGGTTTCCCGCGGCTGGGTCACGGCGGGATAAGCGTCCAGTTCGATCAGGGTGCCGCGCGGCAGCTTGACCAGGCCGTGGGCATGCTCCGTCTCCGGCGGCAGGCCGTTGGCCCAGGAAATCACCTGCACCCGCGTCGACACCGGCGGATCAATGGCGTTGGCGAAGCCGGCATAGGTGGCGAACAGCCCCCCCAGGTCAGGCCCGCCGGCGACGACGATGAAGACATGGCCGACGAAGGCGGCGGCCTGCGCCAGGTCCAGTCCGCTGCCCGCGCCCACCTGGGTGAGGTACAGACACTCCCCCGCCGGCCCCAGGACCTGCATGGCGCGGATCATGGGGAAACGCTGTAAGCTCTTGGGCGGGCCGATGACGCGGAACGCCGATCCCTCCAGCCGGCCCTCCAGCCGGGCAGCCAGCGCATCCACGTCCTGGACCACGATCTCCGTGGCGTTCCAGCCGTGGGTGGTCAGCGCCTGCCAGCCGGCCGCCGCCGGACTTTCCACGAAGCGCAACCAGGCCGGCGTGCCACAGGCCGGGGCCAGGGTCAGGTAGCGCCGCCCCGCCATGGCCGGTGCCCCCCATGCCGCCGCCGTGTCCGCCGGCAGGACGCCCTCATCCACCGGCTGGTAACCCAGCACGGAACCGTAGGCCGCCCGGATCACCGCCAGGTCCGGCACCACATGGGTGACGGCCCGGATGGTCCCCAGCAGGGGCGCCCCGCCCTCAGTCATGCTCAATCCCCCTTCGCAATCATCTTTTCCACCGCCACCACACCGGCGCGGTAGGCGGGCATGCCCAGGGACAGGACGGTCAGCGCCGTCACACCGATCGCCAGGGCCTCGATGCTCATGGCCCAACCCAGCCGCGCCGGGTCGCCGAACAGGTCGGTCATCCATCCCACCGGCGGCGGGCCGATCAACTGGCCGGAAATGCTGATCACCAGGTAGTAGACGGCGGTTGCCTGCGACTTGATCTGCCCGGGGGCGATCAAGGTCAGGGACGCCGGGCCCGCGGCGGCGGCCATGGCCTGGCCGACGAAGGCGAAGAACAGGGCGGCGATGGCCAACGGCGCCGATGGCATCATGGGATAGGCGGCGAAACCGGGAACCGCGATCAGCAACCCCACAAGCAGGGCTCGCAGCGTCGCGTCCTTGCGCCCCAGGCGGATCCAGCGGTTGGTCAGCCAGATCCCCAGGCCGGTGCCCAGCGGGCCGCCGGTCAGGAACAGGATGCCGGTGGCGATGCCCATGTCCCGGACGTTCCAGCCGAAACTGCGCTGGAACAGGGTGGCGTTCCAGAAGGCCAGCGACCCCATGGTGACGCAGGCGGCCGAGCCGACGAACAGCACCCCGAAGGTGCGCCACCGCTTCAGGATGAAGCGCAGTGCCTGGGCGATGGACGCCTGCCCGCCTTGCAGGCCGCTGTCGGCATCCACCGCCCGGTCCTGGCGCTCAGGCTCGGCGAAGGTGAACATCAGCAGGGCCAACATCAGGCCCGGCAGGCCGACGATCAGGAAACTCAACTGCCAGGCGTGCAACTCGCCCAGCAGGGGCACGGTCATCACCGGCAGGCCGGCGATGGCGTGGACCAGGGGGCCGCCCAGCAGGAAGGCGATGCCCGCCCCCAGGAAGGTGCCCGACATGAAGACGCTGAGCGCCCGGGCCCGCCGCTGGCGGGGAAACCGGTCGCTGACCAGCGACACGGCGCACGGGGCGATCGCGGCCTCCCCCAGCCCCACGCCCAAGCGGGCGGCGAACAGGGCCGGGAAACCCCGGGCCAGGCTGGCGGCGGCCGTCATACAGCACCAGATGGTGATGCCGGCGGCCAGGATGCCGCGCCGGCTGAACCGGTCCGCCATCCAGCCCATGGGCAGGCCCATGAGCACGTAGAACACGCCGAACGCCGGCCCCAGCAGCAGCCCCACCTGGAAATCGCTCAACCCCAGATCGGTCTTGATCGGGGCGATCAACAGGCTGGGCAAAAAACGGTCAATGTAAGAGACGACCTGGGCTGCTGTGAGCAGGATTACCATGTACCAGCCCGATCGGAGCGCTGTGCGAACCTTGCCAGCACAGGACCCAACTGCCTTCCCGTTTATGAAAGCACTGTTCATTCCCCGTGCTCCCCATTTGTTAGTCCTACGGTTAAGGAAATGTCGCTTGATGACAAACGATATGATCTGACCCTATATGTGAATAGTTTTCACAGTACGAAGCCAGGGGCCGCGCCCATGCAGACTCTTCCGTCCATCCAGACCTTGCGAGCCCTGGACTCCGCCGCCACCCACGGCAGCTATTCCGCGGCGGCGGATGAGCTGGGCCTCACGCACGGCGCGATCAGTCACCGCATCCGGGAATTGGAGGAGCGGCTGGGCATCCCGCTGTTCCGCCGGGTCGGCCGCGGCATGGCCCCGACCCGTGAGGCCGTGACCATCATCGCCCATGTCCGCCAGGCCCTGGCGATCCTGGAACGCGCCTTTCCCAACCGCCGTCACGTCAATGGCGGCCGGCTGGTCGTCAGCATCCATCCGGCCTTGGCCACGCGCTGGCTGCTGCCCCGGCTGCGCGGCTTCACCCAGATCATGCCCCAGGTGTCGGTGGAAATCCGCTCTACCGCCGACCTGGAGGAGTTCCTGGTGCCGGGCATCGACTTGGCCATCCGCTATGGCGCCGGCGACTGGCCCAATTCCGTCAGCCAGCGCCTGGGGGGCGAGGTGCTGTTTCCCGTCTGCTCCCCCGACTATCGCGACCGCCTGGGCATAGAGACGCCGGAGGACCTGGCGCGCTGCACCATCCTGCGCCACGGCTGGCAAAGCTGGTCGGCCTGGCTGCGCGTGGCTGGCCTGCGCCTGCAGGAACCGACGGCGGGGCTGACCCTGTCCGACAGCTCCATGCTGATCGAGGTGGCCAGCAGCGGCCAGGGCGTGGCGCTGGCCGGCAGCCTGATGGTGCAGGAGGAGATCCGCCGGGGGCGCCTGGTGCGCCTGTTCGACATCCAGGCGGAGGACATCTACGGCTATTACCTGGTGTGGCCGTCCGGCACAGCCCTGAGCACCAGCGCCCTCGCGTTCCGTTCCTGGGTCACCGACTGCTTCAACACCACCCAGGCGGACATCGCCGCCCTGTGATACCGGACCGCCATCACCGGCAATTCGACCCCGGACGCGGGCCCGCCTGGCGGATCACCGCCAGCGCCGCCGCCGGCCAGGCGCGGTCGGGCAGCAGGTGGTCATCTTCCACCCGCATGCCGATCTCCGCCCGCCAGCGGCCGCCGACGCGGGACGAATTGTGCCAGTTGCCGGTGGCGGCGTTGTCGGCGGTGACGCCCCAGGCGAAGCTCTTGCCCACGGTATTGGCGTTCAGCCAATAGCCGTCGGTCTCCACCACATTGCCCTCCACCCGCAGGTGCTTGCTGCCCTCATCCAGGTAGATGCCGATGCGATCGGCGATGTCGAAGACGTGATTGTCGCGGATGACCGTGCCGGGGTTGGCCGACAGGTTGTAGATGGCGCCGCCGTCGAAGAACCATTTCTTCACACCATGGATGCGGTTGCCCGCCACCGTCATGTTCCGCAGCACGGTCGGCTGGTCGAACACCGGGTTGTGCAGATAGCCCTTCTGGTTTTCCCGGTAGTTCCGGTTGCCGCCCACGTCGTTGTAGCCCCAGCCCCAGCCGATGGCGATGCCGTCGTAATTGGCGTCGGAGATGTCGTTGTGCAGAATGTCGGCCCTGTCGATGTAGGTCGCCAGCACCGCCGCGTTGTCCTTGTAATCGCGGGCCACGTCGGTGATGACGTTGTCGGCGATGGTCAGGTCGCGGTTGACTTGGCGCGGGTCGGCGGGGTGGTGCGCCTCCACCCGCACGCCGCCGGCCATGATGGCCCCGCCGGCGATCACGGCGAAGCGGTTGCCCAGCACCGTCACCCCGTCCGTCCCCAGGCCCACGCCGGTCAGGTGGGCGTTGGCGTCGTTGCCTATGCCCAGCGCCACCTGCCCCAGCTGGCTGAAGGTGTTGCCGGTGAAGGTGATGTCGCGCGCGGCCGAGACCTGCACGGCGCCGGGGATCTGGTCCCACTTCTGGCGCATGCTCTCGAATTCCGGGCAACCCCAGCCGCAGGTGGCGGAGGCGTCCACCGGCCGCAGGGGGGAAACCTCCTTGAGGTAGGCGCCGCTCTGCTGGTTGACGTAGCCGGTATCCCGCGACGGCCCCATCCAGCTGGTATGGGAAAAGCGCAATCCCTGGAAGGTCAGGTTGCGGATGGGATGGTCATAGCTGCCGCCGACGGCGACCAGCGCCTCCAGCCGGGGCAGGATGATCGTCATGGTGGTGATGTCGGCGTCGGGCCGGGGCTTCACGTACAGCTTGCCGGCGGCGGGATCGATGTACCATTGGTTCTGGTTCAGGTGCCATTCGCTGCGCTTGCCGAAGAATTCCGGCGCGTTCACCAGGAACAGCCGCGCCTGGTCAGGCATGAAGGGCTTGTTCAGCGTGTCATAGCCCCAGCTGTTGTTGTCCCAGGCCGGCTGCTTCAGCGTGACCTGCATGCCGTCGATCCGCTCCACCGGGGAATAGCGATCGGTGAAGATGCCCGTGGCCTCCACCTCCAGCCGCTGCGGCGCCTTGACGGCGGCAACGTTGGCCAGCGCCGGGTTCTTCAGGATAAAGCCGTGGGCAGTGAACTCCACATCATGGTGGGTGATCTCGATGGCCGGCCGGTCGGCGGCCGTGCCGTCGATCCACAACTGGCGGCTATCCAGGCCCTTGGGCACATCGGCGACGTAAATGTCGTTCTCCGCGTCCGCCAGCGCCCAGCCGGTGACGCGCGTGCCGCCCGATATCAGGGCCTCAGCCCCCGCCGCCGCCTTCCACACCACGCGATGGTCCCCCTGCCCGCCGTCGGTGGCGGCGAAGACCAGCGGCCTGTCCAGCGCGTACGTGCCGGCCGCCAGTTCCACCGTGACGTCACGGTCGCGGTTGGCGGTGCGCACCGCCGCCTGGGCGCGGACCAGGGTGCGGAAGGGTCGCGTCATCGTTCCGGATGCGGAATCATCCCCGCCAGGCGCCACGTGAAAGGTCACGGACTCTGCCGCCACGGCCACGCCGGGCAACAGCAGCAGCACACCCGCCAACAGCAGGCGGGGCCAGGGCGGCGGGGTGATCATAAGCAGGCGCTCCCTAATGTTTATCGTCCCGCCCCGACAGGCCGCCCCAGTACAGGCCGGTATCAGACCACCTGCCGTGCCGCATCCAGGCGCAAGGTCAGGTCGGCACGGCCGGGCATTTCGGCCAGAATGTGCCGGGTCAGGCGTTCGTAGAACTGGATGAAGCGGCTGACCTGGTCGTCGGTCATGGTGCCGTCGGTGGGCTTGCCCGCCGCCCGCAGCTTGGCGCGCAGGCCCTCCTCCTGCTGGATGCGCCAGCCGCGCACCACGGCGAAGTCGGGGGCGGCCAGCAGGACCAGGGCGTCCAGCCGGCCGAACAGGCGCTGATAGTCTCCGGCCAGGGCGGCGTTCACATGCCGACGCCACTCCCCGCGGGCATCGCGGTCCCGCTCCAGCTCATTCACCGGCGCGGCCAGGTCGGCGGCATCCTGCGGCACGGCGCCCACGCACCAGCCTTCGAAGAGGACCACGTCCACCGGACCCTCGACCCAGGCGCCCTCGGCGGCGCGGCTGTCCACGGCCTTGTCGAAGCGGGGCAGCAGCGTCCGGCCCGGCGTCCCCAGCCCGTCCAGCGCCGCCAGGCCCAAGCGTACGTCATGTGTGCCGGGTACGCCGCGCGTGGCCAGCAAGGGATGGACGTCGCGGGCCAGGTCCTGCCGCTCCTCCTTGGTCAGGTACAGGTCGTCCAGCGACAGCACGGCGACCCGCAGGCCCGACGCCGCCAGCCGCTCGGCCAAGCCGTCGGCCAGGGTGGACTTGCCGCTGCCCTGGGCACCACAGATGCCCAGGATGAAGGGGCGGCGCGGCACCTCATCCAGGCGCCGGCGCAGCAGGCCCTCCACCAGGTCAAGCGACGCGGTCATGCGGCACCTCGCCTGCGAAGAAGCGGTCCAGGTTGGCGGCGACCCGCATGCCCATGGCGGTGCGCGTCTCCAGCGTGGCGCTGCCCAGGTGGGGCAGCAGCACGGCGTTGGGCAGGGCGATCAGGCCGGGGTTCACCGCCGGTTCCCCCTCGAACACGTCCAGGCCGGCCGCGGCGATGGCGCCGCTGGACAGGGCCGCGATCAGGTCCGCCTCGTTCACCACGGTGCCGCGCGCGGTGTTGACCAGGATGGCGGTGGGCTTCATGCGCGCCAGCAGGGCGGCGTTCACCAGATGGCGCGTGGCCGGCCCGCCGGGGCAATGCAGGGACAGGACATCCGAGGTGGCGGCCAATTCCTCCAGACTGTCGACATGGGTGGCGTCCAGGGCCGCCTCCACATCCGCATCGGCCCGGCGGCGGCTGTAATAGGCGATGGACAGGCCGAAGGCCCGGGCGCGGGCCGCCGTCGCCTGGGCGATACGGCCGAAGCCCACCAGGCCCAGCCGCTTGCCCGCCAGCCCCTGGCCCAGCAGGTGGGTCGGACGCCAGCCGGTCCACTGGCCGGCGCGCAGCTCCCGCTCCCCCTCGCCCGCGCGGCGGCTGGCCATCAGCATCAGCAGGATGGCCAGGTCCGCGGTGGCGTCGGTCAGCACGTCGGGCGTGTTGGTGACGACGATGCCGGCGGCCTTAGCCGCCTCCAGGTCGATATGCTCGAAGCCGGCGCCGAAGTTGCCCAGGATGCGCACCCGGGCATTGGGGACCGCCAGGATGGCGGCGCCAAGCCGGTCGGTGACCGTGGGGCAGATGGCGTCATATCGGCCCATGGCCTCGGTCAGTTCAGCGGCGCTCAACGGCCGGTCACTGGGGTCCACGGTGACGTCGTAGCGCTGGCGCAGGTGCGCCTCCACGGCGTCGGGCCAGCGGCGGGTCAGCAGGATCTTCGGGGGCATGGCGCTTCCTGTTCAGTCGGGGGACGGGACGGGCGGGCATCATAGCCCGATATCATTGCCCGTCACGCACGGCCCGCCATGTACGGCCACGACGGAGAAACCGGTCTGGGGATCGGCGGGGAGCGGCTCGGTCATCATCGGGGTCCTCAGCGCCGCCGGAACACGGGCGGCCGCTTCTCCTTGAAGGCGGCGCGCCCTTCCGCCGCGTCGGCGGTGGCGAAGCAGATGGTCTGCAGGTCGCGCTCATACGCCATGGCCTGGTCGAGGGGCATGGAGAAGGCGGCCCGCAGGTTCAGCTTGGCCGTTTCGGCCGCGATGGGCGCCCGGGCGGCGATGGTGGCGGCCAACGCCTGGGCGCGGGGCAGCAGGGCCGCCGGCTCCACCACCTCGCTGACCAGGCCCCAGGCCAGCGCCCGGGCGGCGTCGACCGGATCGCCTGTCATGATCATCAGGGCAGCGTTGGAGGCACCGATGGAATGGGCCAGGAAAGCCGCCATGCCGCCACCGCCGATCCAGCCCAGCTTGATCTCCGGTGCCGCGAATTGAGCGTTGGTCGCGGCGATGCGGATGTCGCAGGACAGTGCCGTCTCCAGCCCGCCGCCGAAGGCATAGCCGTTGACGGCGGCGATGGTGGGTTTCAGGCAATGGTGGATGGCATCGCAATAGTCGGCGCGGTTGCGGAAATCCCAGGGTGTCGCATAACTGTCCAGCTCCCTGATGTCCGACCCGCAGCAGAACGACCGTTCCCCTGCCCCGGTGATGACGACGGCGCGGATGGTGTCGCTGCCGTTGCATTCGGTGACGGCCCCGGTCAGGGCCTTTGCCATCTCCGGCGTGACGGAGTTCAGCTTCTGCGGGCGGTTGAGCGTCAGGGTGGCGACGTGGCCATCCACGCTGAACAACACTTCATCGGTCAATTCATCTCTCCATGCCCGGCTGGCGGGACGCGGCGTACAGGCTCTGCAAGTCGTCGATGACGGCGCCGTGCGACCGCCCGTCGGCCAGGGCGGCGCGGATCAGGGCCGACGCCGCGGTCTGGAAGGGGATGGCGCCGGGGTGGCGGGGCCGGACGAAGGCGGCCTCCAGCGTGGCGGCGGTGTCGCGGTAGAAGCCGCCCCACTGGTCGTTGACGCGCGCGTCGCCCCAGGCGGAGCGCAGGCTGGGCTGGCCGTCATGGTCGGGGATGAAACCGGCCTGGGCGCCGGCCGACATCAGCCAGCGCAGATGGTCCAGCAGGGCCGGGGTGATCTGGGCACGGGTGGTGATGCCGATGCCCGTGCCGCCCAGGGTCGATCCCGGCCGGCCACCGGGCGCCTGCCGGGGGGCGTCGGCATAGCGCAGCGGGTGGCAACCCGCCTCAGCGCGGGTGTAGTTGACATAGCCGTAGATCAGCGGGCACAGCGCCACGTCGTCCACCGCCGCCATGCGGGCCAGGATGCCGATGGGGTTCAGGTCGGCCAGCGCCGCCGGGCTGGCCGCCGCCAGCCGCGCCATCAGGTCCAGCGCCGCCATGCCCGTCGCCCGCCCGACGAAGCACTCGGGATCGGCCTCCGCCGGTGGTTCGCCCAGGGCCACGCAGATGGACTGGAACGACAGGGCCGCGTGCGGCCCGGCCAAGGACAGCGCCACGGGTCGCCGCCCGGACAGGGCCGCCACCTCCTCCCAGGTCGTCGGCGGCGGCCCGTCGACCAGGTCGGGGCGATAGGCCATCACCTGGGTGGCGGCATCCAGCGGCAGGGCCCAATGCCGGCCGGCGTAGCGATAACTGGACAGGCAGGGGCCGATGACGTCCCGGCCCCAGGCCGCGATCTCATCAACGCCGAACAGCGCCTCCAGCGGCACCAGGCCCTGGCCGGCCACGGCGTCGCCCACGTGGGGATGGTCCAGCACGATCAGGTCATAGCGCCGGCACAGTTCCGCGATGGGGTGCTTCTCGAAGTCCTCCAGCGAGTGGCGATCCCAGGACAGGGCCAGCCCGTCGCGCGCCGGGTCCAGCGCGCCGGCCGCCGCCGCCAGGGCGTTGTAGCCGCGCGGATGGTCCCAGGTCAGGGCACGGTAATGGGGGACACCATTCGGCATGGGAGGGCTCACGGCGCCCCCACGACACCGGCGGCCAGCAGCCGGTCGATATCCACCTGCGACAGGGACAGACCCTCCAGCACCTCGCGCGTGTGCTCACCCACCAGGGGGGCGCCACGGTCCAGCGCCGCCGGCGTCTTAGAGAAGCGGATGGGGAAGCCCGGCGTCTTCACCCGGCCTTCGGTCGGGTGATCATAGGTGATGAAGGTGCCGTTGTGGGCGATCTGCGGATCGGCCACCAGGTCGGCGTAGCCGTAGACCGGCCCGCACCAGATATCATGGGCGCGGAACAGCTCCAGCCACTCCGCCGAGCTGCGGCCCAGCAGCCGGATGCGGACGCAGGCGACGATCTCGTCCCGGAACTTCCAGCTGTCCGCCTCGTCGTTCAACCCCTGCAAAAACGGCTCGTCGATCAGCCGGCCCAGCTTGTCCAGGCCGGCCATGGCGACGACGATATAGCCGTCGGCCGTCTTGAACACGCCGTAGGGGGCGCGGATATAGCAATGGGCGTGCGCCTCGGCCGAGCGGGTCTGCGGCTTGTTGCCCACGGTGAAAACGGAAAGTTCCTGCATCTGGAGGGTGGTGATGGCGTCCAGCATGTTGACCTGGACCAACTGCCCCTCCCCCGTCCGCTCCCGGTGCAGCAGGGCGGCCAGCGCACCCTCGAACGCCGTGTAGGCGGTGATGGCATCCACCAGGTACTGGCCGGCCGGCTGCGGCGGCTGGTCGGCGCTGCCGGCCGACAGCATGGCGCCGGACAGCGCCTGCAACAGCAGGTCCTGCCCCGGGTAGTTCACATAAGGGCCATCCTCGCCATAGCCGGACATGGAGACATAGACCAGGCCCGGGTTGATGGCCGACAGCGTCTGATAATCCACGCCTAGGCGCTTGGCCACGCCGGGGCGGTAGTTCTGCAGGAAGACGTCGGCGTCCTTCACCAGGTCCAGCAGGATCTGCCGGCCCTCCGGCGCCTTCAGGTCCACGGCCAAGGAGCGCTTGTTGCGGTTCAGCGACAGGAAGGAGACGTTGATCTTGTTGCCGCTGGCGCCGCCGGCCGAGGCGTGGCGCTGCCATTCGCCGCTGGTCGGTTCCACCTTGATGACGTCGGCGCCGAGATCGCCCAGGCGCTGCGCCGCGAAAGGGCCGGCCATGGCGATGGAACAATCAAGAACGCGGTATCCGCTGAGGATGCCCATGATGGTGTCGTCCTAGGACAAATTGGAATGGAAGGAAGGGCGGCGGCCCAGGCAAAGGGCTCAGTGCATGACCCAGCCGCCGTCGACGTTCAGGGTCTGGCCGCTGATGAAGCCGGCGGCGTCCGACGCCAGGAAGGACAGGGCAGCCGCGATGTCTCCGGGGTGGCCGCGCCGCTTCACCGACTGGTGGTCCAGCACGAAGCGGGTGTAGCCCTCCGGATCCGGGTGGATCTTCTCCGCGTCCGTGGGGAAGGCGCCGGGGGACAGGGCGTTGACGGTAACGCCGTAGGCGCCGAATTCCCGCGCCCAGGCCCGCGTCAGGCCGACCAGGGCGCCCTTGGACGCGACGTAGGGCGACAGGTTGGCCCAGCCGCCGTAGAAGGTGATGCTGGCGATGTTGATGATGCGGCCCCAGCCCCGGGCCCGCATGTGGGGCAGCGCCACCTGCACCGCCACGATGCCGGCATCGACGTTCACGCGCTGGACCGCCTGGTGATCCTCAATGCTGTAGTCCTCGAACGGCTTGGCCGGATAGATCGCGGCGTTGTTGATGACGACATCCAGCCCGCCCAGTGCCGCCGCCTGGTCCGCCAGCAGGGCACGGAAACCCGTCAGGTCCGACAGGTCGGCCTGAAGGGGCACCAGCCGGCCGGCGCCGATGCCAGCGGCGGCATCCGCCAGGGCCGCCAGCTTGGCGGCGTCATGGTCGACGGCCAGCACTGTGGCGCCCTCGCGCAGGAAATGCAGGGTGGCGGGCAGGCCCAGGCCGCCGGCGGCACCGGTGTATAGGATGGTCTTGGCCCCAATGGACATCGGCTGCCTCCTCACGCGCGGGTGATGAGGCGGAAGTCGCCCGAGGGACAGGGATAGTCCGCGTCCGGTTGGCGGGCGATGGCCTGGATGCGCGCCACGGACGCGGCCACCAATGCGGCGTCCGGCAGGATGCGGAAGACGCTGTCGTAGCGCCGCTCCTCCCCGTGCTCCAGCCAGATCAGTTCATCGCGCCGCTTGGCGAAGGGCTTGCCGAAGACGTGGTTGGTGGAGGGCTCGATGCCCAGGGCATAGTGGCCCTGCTGCAGGTTCTGCCATTCATACATGGCCGGGAACTGGCGCTTGTCCGTCTCCACCTCCAGGCCGAAGCCGATGGCCTCGTTCACCAGGGCGACGGGCACGAGGGATTCGGCGTCGGCCGCCATCTCGTGCTGCCAGACCTGCTCATGGAAATTGCGCCGCGGCGCCGGCAGGGTGCGGTAGCCCACGCCCTGCTTGCGGTAATCGTCCCCGGCGTGGGAGGCCCAGACCACGTCACGGATGGGCGCCACATAGCGCGACCCTTCCGCCAGCACCGGGTGTCCGACGTTGATGTGGTAACAGTACATGTGCGGCGTGCGGTAGAAGCCATGGTTGACCACCCGGTCGTGCAGGCGGATTTCGTCCGTGCCCACCTTGGCCTCGATGCGGCGGATCAGGTGCAGGTCCTCCCCGAACACGGTGGACTGCTGCACCACGCCCTCCGCCCACAGCCAGCAGTCATCATCATCCCAGCGCTCGCCATAGCCGGTCAGGCGGGCGGGAATGGTGCCGACGCGGCCATGGAGGGAGGATTTGACGCTCGTGCGCGGGCCATAGACGTAATGGTCGGCCGCATCCTCATCCATGAACAGGATGTGGTCCAAGCCGCAGGTGACCAGCAGGCCGGAGAAGGAGCGGAACCAGCCCAAGCCGCCCTCCCCCTCATACTCATGCAGGCCGGGATGGCGGAAGCCGGACGGCGAATGCCAGCCGATGGCGCGGCCGTTATGCTCGCAATCCGCTATGTCCATGGCCCGGTCGACCAGGACGGTGAAGCGCAGCCCCGTGCCCGTGCGGAATTCCAGCAGGCGCACGCCGCGCTCGACACCATCGCCCAGGGTCATCAGCCGCACGCCGGCGAATTGGGAGAGGGAGCCCGTGTGGGCCGCGACATCGCGGCGGGACCAGACCTGTCCGTAAAGGCCGACCATTCCGTATCCTCCGTCAGTCCGGTCTTGAGGGCTTGCTTTTTTGGCGCTTGGATTTCGGGGATTAAGGCCTTCAAACGCGGCCTTGTCAATTCAGAAGCGCCATGTGATATCTCAGATTACGAAATAAAAACTTCAGAAGGTGCGGAATGAGCGACACACGCCGGCTGTGCTACACCGTGGACTTGCGGGATGACGCGGAGCTAATGGCCCGCTACAAGGCCTGGCATGGGCCGGGCGCCGTGCCGAAGCCGGTGGTCGACGCCATCCGGAAAGACGGCATCCGCGACCTGGAAATCTGGCTGTACGGGACGCGCATGGTGCTGATCATGGAGGTCGGCCCCGACTTCGACCCCGGGACCAAGGCGGCCAGCGACGCGGCCAACCCCGAGGTCCAGGAATGGGAGCGGCTGATGGGCACGTTCCAGCAGCCTCTGCCCGGCACACCGGCCGGCCAGACCTGGGTCGCCATGGAACGCATCCATTCCCTGAAGGAGCAGGCGTGACCAAAGACACGCCCGTGAACCCGGCGCCGTCAGCGCCGCGGCGCGTCGTCCTGCTGGATGCCTGAGCGTTCCATCACCGCCCGGGCGCCAACCGGCCAGGCGTCGCCCTTGACCTCGACATTGTCGACCAGACGGTTGTTGAGATAGTCGGTCAGCGTTCCCCGCGCCCGCCCGTCGCGGAACCAGTTGCCCGTGGCCAGATCGTCCATGGCCGTGCGACGGGGTAGGTTGAAGTCCAGGGTGTTGACGTTCAGCCAGACGTCGACCCTGTCGACGACGTTGTTGCGCACGGTCAGGTATCGCGACCCCTCGTCCAGGTAGATGCCGATGCCGCCGGGGACGTCGTAAATGTAATTCTCGGCGATCAGGCCGCCGGGATCGGCCGAAAGATGGTAGATGGCGCCGCCGTCCCCGTACCATTGCTTCACGGAATGCACGCGGTTCCCGAAGATGACGGCGTCGCGCAGGATGGTGGGTGTGTCGTAGACCAAATTGCCCGGCTGGTCATAATAGCCGCGTTCCCGCGTCCGATAGGCAGAGCTTCCGCCCGGGTCGTTGACGCCCCAGCCCCAGCCGACATCGATCCCGTCATAGGGCGTGTCCGACACGTCGTTATGCAGGATCACCGGTGCCGTCGCATAGGTGACCAGGATGGCCGCCTGCTCCCGATAGTCTTGTGACACGGTCCTGATCCGGTTGTTGCGGATCAGGATGTCGCGGACACCCATTTCGGGACGCGGCGGATGGTGGGCATCCGGCGTGACGCCGCCCACCATGATGGCGCTGCCGGACAGGTCGGTGAACAGGTTGCGCGATACCTCGACGGCGATGGCGCCTAGCCCGATGCCGCTGTCATTGGCATCGGCGTTGTTGCCGATGCCCAGCGCCACCTGCCCCAGATGTGCGAACTCGCCCCCCTCGAACAGGATGCGGGTCGCGGCGGCCACCTGGATCGCCGCCGGCTGCTGGCGCCAGTGGTTGCGGGCGGCCTCGAACGCCCAGCAGCCCCACGAGCAGTCCTGTATCGGCTCCTGAGGATAGTCGGGAAGCTGGCCGGCCAGGAAGGCGCCGCTCTGCTGGCTGGCATAGCCCTGCGGGCCGGATGGTTCCAGCCAGCTGGTATGCTGGAAGCTCACCCCCTTGAACTGCAGATCCTTGACCGGCGTGTCATAGGTGCCGGCGATGGAGATCAGCATCGACAGGCGCGGCAAAACCACCGACGCCGTGCCCAAGTCCTCCCCGGCGCGGGGCTTGTAGTAAAGGCGACCGGCGGCCGGGTCGGCGTACCACTGGCCGGGTTCACGCAGGAAGGCCAGGGCGTTGACCAGGAAAAGCCGGGCGGAAGCCTCGGAAACCGGCCGGGCGATGGTGTCATAGCCGATGATGTTGTTCCGCCAACCCGGCTGCTGCATGACGATGCGGTCGCCCTCGATCCGTTCCACCATCGCGTGCCGGTCGGTGAACCAGCCCGTACCCTCGACCTCGATCCGCTTCTGGTCCGGCACATCGGCCAGGCCCCGCCAGGCCGGATCGACGATCTCCATCCCCCAGTCGTGGAAGCGGAAGGCCTGGCGCCCCACCTCCAGCGTCGCCCGACGGGCCAGCCGGTCATTGACCCAGATCTGGCGCGGGTCGACGCCGCGCGGGATGTCGGCCGCCCATATCCCCTTGGCCGGGTCGGACAACCGCCAGCCGGTCACCCTGTCGCCACCGGAAATCACCGGCTTGGCCCCGTCCGCCGCCTCCCAGCGCACCAGATGCCCCGCCTGCCCGCCATCGGCCGCGGAGAAGCGCAGCGGCTCCGCCAGGCGATAAACCCCGTCGGCTAGCCGCACGACGACGTCCCGGTCGCGGTTCAGGTCCCGCACGGCGGCCTGGGCACGGGCCGGCGTGGCGAAGGGATGGGCCGGCGACCCGTCGCCCGTGTCGGACCCGGTGGGCGATACCCACAGGACCACGGGCGGCGATGGGGGCCGTTGCGGGATCTTGATGGTGGCCAGCAGCTTTTCCCCGTACAGCCGTTCCGGCTGATGGCCGGGGGGCAGGCCTGGGACGGGCAACTCGGGGGTGGGCCGGTCGGCAGTGGATGGTGTCTGCGACCACCCCGGCGCCGATGTCAAAAGCAAGGCCAACAGGCCGAGACGCGCCGCATATGATCCCATCGCTCACCCCCCTTTACAGGCTTGTTTTCAAGACGCCGGCCGCTTCAGCGTACCGACCGGATCGGCAACACGAAGAACGAAGAGGCGAAGACGAAGAGGATGGCCGCGATGAACAGCACGCTGTAATCGCCACCGGACAAGCCCAGCAACCAGGCCGACATGACGGGGCTGATGGCCTGCGGAATATTGATGGCCGTGGTCAGGATGCCCAGGTCCTTGCCGGTGGACCCGGTGTCGCGGGGCAGCACCTGCGTCATCAGCGCCATGTCCACCGCCGTGAACGCGCCGTAGCCCAGCCCGACGATACCGGCATAGAGGTACATCCCCTCCACCGTCGGGGTGATCAGCGGGACCACGCAGGCCGCCGCCATGATGACGGAGGAGAAGAAGACGAAGGGCTTGCGCCGCCCCACCCTGTCCGACAGGAAGCCGGAGACCAGGCCGGAAAACAGCAGCATGACGAAGGTGATGGCGGAAATGTTGCCGATGACGACGTTGGCCTGGTCCACCGACAGCTTGATGTAGTCCCGCAGGATGTAGAGCTGGTAGGTCACCACCCCCTGGTATCCCATGTAGATCGTGAAGCGGCCCAGGAAGGCCCAGCCGAAATCGGGATACTGGCGCGGATCGATCCAGAAGCTGCGCAGGAAGCCCGGCAGGCTGAAGGGCGCGGGCTTGAGATGCTCGGACGGCACCTCACGGTTCAGGAAAACGAAGGCGACGCAGCAGGCCGCGACGGCCAGGGCGAAGACCAGGTAGCCCAGCACCAGCTGGCTGGCCAGTTGCCCCGCCACGATGATACCCACCGTGCCGCCGGCCGTCATGCCGGCCCCGATGAAGCCCGAGGCGGTCCCCCGGTTGGCCGGCGCGAAGCGGTCGGCCACCACGGTGGACAGCGGCCCCTGCATGGCGTTGTAGGCGATGGCCGCCATCACCCACAGCACGGTGATGGACCACAGGGACGTGACCAGCGACACGCCGAACAGGCACATGGATCCGATGAGGGAGGCCAGCGCGATCCACGGCGACCGCCGGCCCCAGCGCGACCGGGTGCGGTCGGACAAGGCGCCGGCGATGGGGGTGGTCAGCGTCGAGAAGATGGACGTGATGGACATGACGATGGCGAGGTTCGCCGCCTTCGCCGCCGGATCCAGCGCCGCCACCTGGTTGGGCAGCAGCACCGAGATGACCCCGTTGTAGAGGGCCAGCAGCACGAAGAAATTGATCAGCAGCGACCAGAGCAGGACCCAACGCCGCCGACCCGCGACATGCTGGCTGGTGTCTTCCGCCGGGGCGGAAGGAAGGGGGACGTCCATGGGAATGTCGCTCATCTTTGGTTGATCTCTCCCTGACTGCCATCCTGACCGGCCCTCTTGGGTGGGGCCGCTGTCGATCGAGTGCCTATCGATGCATTATTCGCCGCCCAGCCGGTAGACCCGCCGCGCCGTCTGCCGGCAGACGGCGTCCCGCTCCGGCTGGGTCCAGCCCGCGGCGATGTCCTGAAACACCGCCAGCCACGCCGGGTAGCCGCCGGCCAGGTCCACCACCGGCCAGTCGCCGCCGAACAGGCAGCGCCCAGCGCCGAAGCAGGCCAGGACATGGTCGATGTAGGGCCGCAAATCCTCCGCCCGCCAGCCGTCCCACCGCGCCTGGGTGGTCAGGCCGGAGATCTTGCAAGCTAGGTTGGGGAAGCGCGCCAGTCGGGCCAGGGCGTCGGCCCAGCCCTCGGCCTGGATGTCGCCGCCGTGGGTGGCGATGTCGGGCTTGCCCAGGTGATCCAGCACGGTGACGGCATCCGGCACCACCGCGTACAGATGGTCCAAGGCATGGGCCAGATTCTGCAGCTGCGGCGCGCGGGCGCAGATGTCCAGGCTGAACCCTGCCTTCGCGGCCCGCATCATGCCGTCCAGGTGGTCAGGGTCGGTGACGAAGGCCAACGGTTCGTTCTGCACCGACCGGCGCACGCCCCGCACCAGCGGCCGTGCGGCCAGGGCGTCGATCACCGCCTGCGCCCCCGCCCCCCGTTCCAAAGGCGCGAAGGCCACGATGCCGCCCACCGGCACCCGATCCGCCAGGCCGGCGACCCAGTCCACTTCATCCAGCGCCTGGGCCGGATCGCAGTCCGCCTGCACGAACACCGCCTGCTCGATAGGCAATCCCAACGCCGCCCATTCCGCCGGGGTGTGCGGCCCGGCGATTGAGGGAACGTGGGACAGCCAGTCGTAGTGCAGGCGCGCCGGATCCCAGAGGTGCAGATGGGCGTCGATCAGCATGGGCTTATCCCGCGCGCCAGGCGAACTTGCGGCGGGGCGGCGCCCAGGTCGGCGCGGGCCAGGATGGCCGGCCGGCGCCAAACGCGCCGCGCCTCCTCGCTCAGCACCAGGCCGTGGCCCGGCGCCTCCCGGCCGTAAATGTAGCCGTCCTCCATGCGGTAGCTCTCCTCCACCAGATGGTCGAAGTTCTGGTAGGAGTATTCCAGCCACTCGACCTCCGGCAGGGCCAAGGCCATGTTGACGCCGACCTCCAGGAAGGAGTTGCCCAAAGTCACCGGCACCACCTTCTCCGCCGCCAGCCAACCGATGCGCATGACGTCGGTGACGTGGCCGTGGACGTTCAGCATGTCGGCCCCGCCCGCCTCGATCAGCGCCCGCTTGCCCGACACGTCCAGATATTCGCCGCTGTTGATCAGGGTGCGGCCGGCCGTCTGGCGCAGCAGGCGCAGGCCGTCGAAATCGTTGCGCTGGATGGGATCCTCCAGCCAGAAGATCTCATGCCCGGCCTTGCGCATCAGTTCCAGGTTCAGGATGGCCTGCTTGGGCGACCAGGCCTCGTTGGCGTCCACCATCACGGTGGCGTCAGGCCCCACGGCCTGCTTCAGCAGATTCAGGCGGTGGATGTCGCGCCCGATCTCCGGATGGCCCACCTTGATCTTGAAGGCGGTGAAACCCTCGGACGCGGCATGGGCGAACAAGTCCTGGAACGCCCCGTCGTCCAGGTGGAAATCCAGGCCGGAAGCATAGGCGCGCACCTTCTGCTTGCGCGCACCCAGCAACCGCCACAGCGGCAGGCCCACCGACTTGGCGAACAGATCCCAGACGGCCTGCTGCAACGCCTCCTCGAACGGCAGGGTGTAGCGCCGGGCGATGCCGCCGCGCGGCCGGGTCACCCGATGGGCCAGGGCGCCGGACTGCTGCCCCTCCACCCCGGGCCACACCTCCGACTGGAAGACGCGGATGATCTCGGCTTCTTCCGGCAGGGGGAAGAACAGCGACTGGACGAAGCCCAGGCCCACCGAGCCATCGGAACCGACCAGTTCCAGGGCTGCGACATGAACGTCATCGGTACGGACTTGGCTATCCCCGATGACCCGATCTCGGGCAAACTGGAATCGTGTGATGCGGAAGTCGACGATCTGCATTTTCACCGCTACACTCTATTCAGATATCGATATCTGAAATATCAGGACACGAATTAGATATGGCAGCGGCACGCAAAAAGCAAGCGGCAAACGCGGCGGTCGAGGACACCGGCAGTGCCCCGGAGGGCAAGCGCCTGAGTGAGATCGCCTATAGCGCCATCCTGGAAGGGCTGTTCGCCCGCAAGGTGCCGGCCGGCGCCTTCGTGTCGCAGAATGACCTGGTGCAGTTGCTGGGCATCCCGGTGCAGCCCTTGCGCGACGCGCTGCGCGTGCTGGAGGCGGAAGGGGTGCTGACCATCCATCCCCGCTCCGGCATCCAGTTCCTGAAGCCGGACTTCGAATTCGCCCGATCCACCTATCAGTTCCGCTCCATCATAGAGCGCGCGGCCGCCCGCACCTATGCGGAAACCGGCGACGCGGCGGAAATCGCGGCCCTGTTGGCCGACCACCAGGCGCTGATCGCCGCCATAGAGAAGGACGGCCTGACCCCCGCCCTGACCCAGACGCTGGAGGGGCTGGAGCAGCGTTTCCACGGCGCCATGATCGCCTGCCTGCGCAACCCGCTGATCGAGACGACGGCCCGCCGCCTGAAGAACTACGTCACCCTGATCCGGCTGGAACGGCTGATCACCCAGCCGCTGGCCCTGCGTACCTTGAATGAGCATATCGAGGTGCTGCGGGCCTGCACCGACCGCGACGGCGACCGGGCGGAGGCGGCGCTGACCGTACACTTCCAGGCGGCCCTGCAACGCATCCTGGGCATGTTCTGAGTCGGCAGTCGCGTGCCGTTGACATATGAAATGACGTATCTAATATATCAGTTGCGACTCAACCGTCTCAACCGAATGGATACGTGATGAAACTGGCCCGTTACGGCGCCCCCGGCCATGAACGCCCCGCCCTGCTGGATGCCCAGGGCGCCCCGCGCGACCTGACCGGCATCGTCGACGACATCGCTGGCGACGTGCTGACCAGCGCCGGCCTGGCGCGGCTGGCCGCCATCGATCCCGCCACGCTGCCCGCCCTGCCGGCGGGCCAGCGCATCGGGCCGGCCATCGGGCGCGTGGGCAAGATGATCTGCGTGGGCCTGAATTTCCGCGACCATGCGGCGGAATCCAACCTGCCCCTGCCCAACCAGCCCATCATCTTCATGAAGGCCACCACCGCCATCTGCGGCCCCAACGACGACATCGTCATCCCCTACGGCTCGGTGAAGACGGATTGGGAGGTGGAGCTGGGCGTGGTCATCGGCGACACCGCCCGCCATGTGCCGCTGGAAAAGGCGCTGGACCACGTGGCCGGCTATGTCCTGATCAACGACCTGTCGGAGCGTGAATTCCAGCTGGAGCATGGCGGCCAATGGGTGAAGGGCAAGAGCTGCGACACCTTCGGCCCCATCGGCCCCTTCCTGGCGACCAAGGACGACATCCCCGACCCGCAGGCCCTGGGCATGTGGCTGACGGTCAACGGCCACCGCTACCAGAACGGCACCTCGGCGGAGATGGTGTTCGGCGTGGCCCACCTGGTCAGCTACATCAGCCGCTACATGACCCTGATGCCGGGTGACGTCATCAGCACGGGCACCCCCGCCGGCGTGGGCCTGGGCCAGACCCCGCCCACCTATCTCAAGCCCGGCGACGTGATCGAGCTGGGCATCGACGGCCTGGGCACGCAGCGCCAGCGCACCGTGGCCTGGAGCACGGCCCAGAACACGGTGGAATAGCATGGCGCTGGACCCCTCTTCCCTGGGCGCGCTCGGCTTCGGGGCCGCGCCCATCGGCAACCTCTACCGCGCCATGCCGGAGGAGGACGCCGAGGCCACCATCCGGTCGGCCCTGGAGGCCGGCATCCGCTACCTCGACACCGCCCCGCACTATGGCTTCGGCCTGTCGGAGAAACGGCTGGGCCGCGCCCTGTCCGCCTTGGACCCGGAGGGGAAGCTCATCCTCTCCACCAAGGTGGGCCGGCGGCTGGACCCGGTGCCGGACGCCGACCGAACCCAGGTACGCCAGGGCTTCGTGACGCCGGAACCATTCGAGAGCCGCTTCGACTATTCCTACGACGCGGTCATGCGCTCCTATGAGGCCAGCCGGCAACGGCTGGGGCGGGAGCGCATCGACATCCTCTATGTCCACGACATCGGCCGTTACGTCCACGGCGACCGCCATGCGGAGACGTTCCGCCAGTTCATGGCGGGCGGCTACCGCGCACTGCGGGAGCTGCGCGACGGCCGGGCCGTGGGCGCCATCGGCCTGGGCGTGAACGAGTGGGAGGTCTGCGTCGAGGCGCTGGCCCACGGTGATTACGACCTGATGCTGCTGGCCGGCCGCTATACCCTGCTGGACCAGTCGTCGCTGGACCTGTTCCTGCCGCTGTGCGCGCAGCGGGGCGTCAGCATCGTCATCGGCGGCCCCTACAACTCCGGCATCCTGGCCACCGGCGTGAAGGGCCCCGGCCCCATCCACTACCAATATCAGCCGGCCCCGCCCGACATCGTGGCCCGCGTGGCCGCCATCGAGGCGGTGTGCGACGCCCACGGCGTGCCCCTCGCGGCGGCGGCCCTGCAATTCCCCCTGGCCCACGGCCAGGTGGTCTCCGTCATCCCGGGGATGGACAGTCCGCGCCAGGTGGAACGGGCCGTCAGCCTGGTCCGCCACCCCATCCCCACCGCCCTGTGGGCGGACCTGAAACACCAGGGCCTGCTGCGCGCCGATGCGCCGGTGCCTGTTTAATCAGGCCGCTCCAGTCCGCTGACGCTCCCCGCAAAACTGCGGCGGATGCGGTCGCATCCTGCGGCGGCATGGGGCATGCCGCTGACATCACCTGAAGGAAACACCATCATGGGACGCCTTGAAGGCAAGACCGCCATCGTCACCGCCGCCGGCCAGGGCATCGGCCGCTCCAGTGCCGAGCTGTTCGCCCGCGAGGGCGCGCGGGTCATCGCGCTGGACATCAACCCCGAAACGCTGGCCAGCATGACAGGCGTGGAGACCCGCACCCTGAACCTGCTGGACGGCGCGGCCATCCAGGCGCTGGCCGAAGACATCGGCGGCATCGACGTGCTGTTCAACTGTGCCGGCTATGTCCACGCCGGCACGCTGGCCACGACGGCGGAGAAGGACCTGGACTTCTCCTACGACCTGAACGTCAAGGCGGCCTTCCGCATGATCCAGGCCTTCCTGCCCGCCATGATCGCGCGCGGCGGCGGCTCCATCGTCAACATGTCGTCGGTGGCGGGCTCCGTCCTGGGCGTGGCCAACCGCTTCGCCTACGGCGTGACCAAGGCCGCCGTCATCGGCCTGACCAAGTCGGTCGCCGTGGACTTCGTAGGCCGGAACATCCGCTGCAACGCCATCTGCCCCGGCACGGTGCAGTCGCCCTCGCTGGATGAGCGGCTGGCCGCGACGGGCGATGCCGACGCCGCCCGCGCCGCCTTCGTCGCCCGCCAGCCCATGGGCCGCATCGGCCGGCCGGAGGAGATCGCGGAACTGGCGCTCTATCTCGCCTCCGACCTTTCCTCCTACACTACCGGCACGATCAACGTCATCGACGGCGGCTGGTCGAACGCGTGACGCCGTTGCCGACGTTCGATACCGGTGGCATGAGGTTCTCATGCCACTGTAGGACGCGACCGCGGCCGCCGGAGATTTCCGGGGAACGCAGTGGACTGGAAATCGAGGAAGCCAAGCGGCCGGATGGCCGCGCCCGGCGATTGAGGGGCGGCCTTTGATCGGTCACGATCAAAGGGCAAGATGGAGACTCCCGCATGATCATTTCCTCTCCGCGTGATTTCCGGGAAGCGGCCAGGCGCCGCCTCCCCCGCTTCCTGTTCGACTATGCCGACGGCGGTGCGGGGACGGAGCAGACGATGCGCCGCAACGTTGACGACCTTGCCGACCTGGCGCTGCGCCAGCGCGTGCTGAAGAACGTGGCCGACATCACGCTGGGCACCCGCCTGTTCGGGCAGGACGTCGCCCTGCCCGTGGCCCTGGGGCCGGTCGGCATCGCCGGCATGTTCCGCCGGCGGGGGGAGGTGCAAGCGGCCCGCGCCGCCAACCGGGCGGGCCTGCCCTTCTGCCTGTCCACCGTCTCCATCTGCTCATTGGCGGAGGTGGCGGCGGGCACGGACGGGCCGCTGTGGTTCCAGCTCTACGTCATCCGCGACCGCGGCTTCATGCGCGAGCTGCTGGCCAACGCCAAGGCGCTGGGGGCCAAGGCCCTGGTGTTCACGGTGGACATGCCGGTGCCCGGCACCCGCTACCGCGACGCGCATTCCGGCATGTCCGGTCCCAACGCGCCGCTGCGCCGCATGCTGCAGGCCGTGGCCAAGCCCGCCTGGGCCTGGGACGTGGGCCTGCACGGCCGTCCCCACCGGCTGGGCAACCTGGAGCCGGTGCTGGGCGACAAGAGCGGCCTGAACGACTACATGGGCTGGCTGGGTTCCAACTTCGACCCGTCCATCTGCTGGCAGGACCTGGAGTGGATCCGCCAGGGCTGGGACGGCCCCCTGATCATCAAGGGCATCCTGGACCCAGACGACGCCCGCGCGGCCGCCGACATCGGCGCCGACGGCATCGTCGTCTCCAACCACGGCGGCCGGCAGCTGGACGGCGTGCTGTCCTCGGCCAAGGCCCTGCCCGCCATCGCCGACGCGGTGGGCGACCACCTGACCGTGCTGGCCGACGGCGGCGTCCGCTCCGGCCTGGATGTGGTGCGCATGCTGGCCCTGGGCGCCAAGGGCGTCCTGCTGGGCCGCGCCTGGCTCTATGCCATGGCCGCGCGCGGCGAGGCCGGGGTCACCCAGCTGCTGGAGATCTACGCCAAGGAAATGAAGGTCGCCATGGCGCTCACCGGCGTGCGCGGCGTGGGGGAGATCGACCGATCGATCCTGGCGTGAGGATGGGGCGCCGTGGTGGAGCTGCTGTCCGGATACGGCGGTCACCTTGTGGTGAGAGCGATCCCGTGCGCTTTGCAGAAATTCTCTATCCAGACGCCCTGGCGACGATGCCCATCCTTCCATAGGGCGGCGGCATAGCTCTCGGGGGTATGGCCGGTTGCGTTCCGTCGACGTACGACGGTGCCATCCGCCTCGGCGCGCACATAGGCTGCGCAGACGGCAGCTTCATCATGCCCGTGCTCCAAGAGCAACCTTCGCACCATCTCGCGCTGTCCAGCCATGGGCCCCCTCGTTCACCTTGTGATCAGTCGACCAAGCCATCAAAGGGACTGAGCGCCTGGTCGAGGGCCATTACAGGCCTTACCCATTGTCCCGCGCCAACCGCAGCGACAGTTCTTGCTGCGAGTACCAGCTCGCCAATTTCTGGCGCCAATGAGATGGCCAGCTTCAGAAGCTCACGATGGCTTAACTTTGGGGCCGCATCAATGGCCGCTTGGATGGCCTCGGCCGCGGCTGGGGTAATGTTTTGGCCGCTTCGGGCAAAAGCGTCGGACGCAGCCCCAACCATTTCGTCCGATAGCGGAATTGGCAAAATTGCAAAACTGCGTGACATATCATCTCTCCTGCGAAAGACGCCGTTTCAGCAGCCAGTTGCCGGCGGCTGCCTCTCGCGCCGCGCGCCTTGCTCATGGTGCCCGTCGCTTCTTCGATCCGGCAAGCGGGTCGCCTCCACCAGCTCGGGCATCTGCTCAACAGTAGCCGACCCGAAAGACCACACCCTGACCCCGCGCCCAGATAACCGGTCCCGTTTTGATCTGGTATTGATACGCCTATCTTTGCGTGCAAGCCAGGGGTCAGGTGATCGCGGATGGCTTGACGCGGGGGCGTCGGCCAGCCGTGGCATCTCCGCCTTGGCGTCCGAACCTGATCCCCTGACCACAGAAGGAGCGCCCTACGCACACCAAAAAAGAACCCCACCCCGTTGCCGGGATGGGGGGGTGGGAGGTTGGTGGAAGGAAGGGGCAGGTGGAACCGGGAGCCTAGAACTTCACGCGCACGCCGGCGGCGAAGCGGCGGCCGGTGGTGCGGTACTCTTTGGTGCGGTCGGGCGTGGTGGAGTAGATGAACTCGTTCTCGTCCGTCAGGTTCAGACCTTCCAGGGTGAGGGAGATGTTCTGCGTCAGGTCGTAGGACAGGCTGGCGTCCAGCTGGCCGTAGGCGTCGAAATATTCCGGATCGCCGTTGCGGCCGCTGGCCACCTGCAGGAACTTGTCGCGCCAGGTGTAGGCCAGGCGGGCCTGGACGCCGTACTTCTCATAGAAGGCGACCAGGCTGTAGGAGTATTTGGACAGGCCCTGCAGGCCATAGCTGGCGCCGCTGACCACGTTGGCGTACTGGGCGTCGCTTTCCACGTAGGTGAAGCTGGCCTGCCCGCCCAGGCCGTCGAACGGCCCCGGCAGCCTGTCGAACACCTGGCGGTAGCCGACCTCCAGCCCCTTCACCGTGGCGCCCTTGCCGTTCGTGGGCTGGGTCACCTGGAACACCACCTGGTCCACCTTCTGCGGCGTCGTGGCCTGGGCCACGAAGCTGTCGATGTTCTTGTAGAACAGTGCGGCTGACAGCATGGACAGGGGCTGGAAGTACCATTCCAGGCCGAATTCCGCCTGCGAGGCGCGGAAGGGGTTCAGGTCGGGGTTGCCCTTGGTGATCTGCTCGTTGCCCGGGTTGGACAGGATGGTCTGGGCCGGCGACAGGTCGGACAGGGTCGGGCGGGTCATGACGCGGGAGGTGGCGAAGCGGGCCACCAGGTCGTCGGTCAGGTCCAGCTTGACGTTCAGCGACGGCAGGACGTCGGTGTAGTGGCCGCTGAAGCTGATGGGCTGGACATCCGACAGCACAATCAGATTCTGGCCCTGGCCGTTGGGCTTGGCGCTCAGCACGGTCTGCGCGGCACCGGCGCTGGTGTACGTCGTGTCCTCGATACGCACGCCGGTGTTGACGGACAGAGGCAGGCCGCCGATCTCCGTCTTCAGGTCGAACATGATGTAGCCCAGGTTCACCTTCTCCTTCACGCGGGAGCTGGCGGCCGGGTCGGCCACGGGCCGGGTAAAGATGCCCTCCGGCCGCGACAGCAGGTAGTTGACCATGGCGTGTGGATCGTAGGTGATCCAGTTCCGCACGATGTTGTCGCTCTGGTACTTGGAGAAGAAGTCCATGGTCGTCGGCGTGAACAGCGACGACGGCAGCAGCACCGCGCCGCCGCAATAGGCGCAGGACACGGAACCCGGCTGGCTGATGGCGTCCGCCGTCTTGGTGCGTTCCTGGTGCGACGCGCCGACGGAGATGGAGACGCCGCCGCCGGGATCCCAAGTGCCGTCCAGCTTCGCCTCGTTGATCTCATCCTTGTAGTCGGTGCCGCCCCACAGGTTGTAGTGGGCCCCGACGTGGTTCACGTCGGTCGCGACGTTGGGAATGGTGGGCGAGGTGAAGTTATAGTCGTAGATCGGGCTGCCGTTGCGCCGGTCGAACGTCATGGTCATGTCGCGGCGGCGGATGGTGGAGAAGATGCTGTCTTCCTTGCCGTTGCGCGTCGCCTGCGAAGTGGAGGCGTCGAACACCAGCTTGAAGGCGTCCTTGTGCCAGGCGGTGTTCAGGCCCACCAGATAGGTTTCGGTCAGGCGCGGGGTGTAGGTGACGATCTCGTCCACCGTGCCGCCGACGATCTTCTGATAGACGGCGGAGCCGTTCTTGACCACCTGGTCGACCAGCGTGCCGGAGGAGAAGTCGTAGGCCAGGCCCTGCGACTGGTCGATCTGGTCCATCTTGGTATAGAAGCCGTCCAGCGTGAACGTCAGGTTGTCGTTCGGCTGGTACTGGACGGTGCCGTTCAGGCCCGTGCGCTTGCGCGACGTCTCATAGAAGAAGGGCGACAGGTTGGACGGCATGTCCACGCCGGTGAAGCTGCCCACGCCGGGGGCGGTGCGGCCGTACCAGTAGTCGGTGGGGTCGACGTTGCCGCGCTTCACATGGCCGGCGCCGATGTCGAATTCATCGTCGCGGCTGTCGCGCTTCTCGTAAGAGGCCACCAGCGCCACACCGAAGGTCGATTCCGGATTGTGCCAGCTGACGACGCCGGACAGCGAGGGGTTGGTGCTGTCCGCCAGCTCGCCATACAGCGCGCGGGCGCTGCCGGCCACCACCAGGTCCTGCTTCTGCTCCAGCGGGCGCACCGTGCGGATGTTCACCGTGGCGCCGATGGAGGCGCCGTTGATGTTGGCGCTGGGGCTCTTGTAGACGTCGGCGCCGGAAATCAGCTCGGAGGGCAGGACGTCGAAGCTGAACTCACGCCCCACGTTTTCCGTGGCCAGGGTGCGGCCGTTCAGGGTGACGGTGTTGAACTGGGGCCCCAGGCCGCGGACCGAGATGAACTGACCGTCGCCACGGTTGCGGTCGATGGCGACACCGGTGATGCGCTGCAGGGATTCGGCCACGTTCTGGTCCGGCATCTTGCCCAGGTCTTCACTGGCGATGCTGTCGACGACGTTGACCGAATTGCGCTTGATCTCGGTGGCCACCTGCAGGGAGCGCTTGATGCCCGTGACCACGATCTCTTCCAGGCCCTGGTCGTCGGTGGCCGGGGTCGCCGCCTGCTGAGCGAAGGCCGTGCCTACCGTGGCATGCAGCAGGGCGCAGCACGCCACACCTTGGGCGAGCCCCATCAACGTACGCTTCATTATGAACGTCCTCTCCCTGATCGATGGGCTTATGACAGCGAGATGCCAGTGCCCGTTGTTTGAAATATCAGTGCCACGTTATGAAATTCCATGCAACGGCTTTTCTGCACTCAGCCACATCAAAAATGAGATCGGGGAATGGATGGCGCGGGGCGCGATTTCGCTACGGCGTTAGGCAGCCGGCAACGCGTAAGGCCGGCGGCATTCACGCCACCGGCCTCGTTCCAAACCTGCAATGACCATGACTCGTGGGCAGGCGGGCCAAGGCGCGCCGGCCCCGCCTTCCCTCACAGGCGTGGACCTCGTGGCAGCCCATCCGGCAACAGATTTCCTTGAAGTCGAGCCGTCCGCGCAGGCTCTCCCCATCCATTCCAAACCAATCGAGCCCGATTCCGGTTGTAAGGGAGCCTATGAAGCCATCGCCCCGGCCCCCCTGTCAGGTCTGCGGCAGCCGGAAGAGCAGATGTATCGCGGCAGGCTCGACCAATCAGACCCCAGGCCCCGCCGCCGTGCATAAATTATCCTCAAGCCCTGACCAAACGACCGGAAATTAATTATGTATTTCAATAACATACTGCTTGTCGGGATGGAGGGTTGGCCATGTTCGGCGTGATTTGGCCATTTAACGTGTTGCGGGACACTGTGATTAAGAAAAGCAAAAAATAGAAATGATTTGACAACGCTGTCAACGCAACTATTAATAACAGAGCTGACACCCGGCAAGCACCCGGATGCTGCCTGCGACCCAATCGCCGGCGGTATAAGGGAAGGATTTTGCAGAAGCATACCGCCGGTAATCAGTAAGGTTGAGCCTAAGCCTAAGTAAAAAATAAATACATCTCGGGAGGATAGAGACATGAGCGCGCAAGCAATCTGCCGACCCTGTCATGGACATACTCACTACAGTTAGAACTGGTTGACCTTTCCCGGCAACGGGAAGGGATGGGTTTAGCCGACTGTCAGATCGGCATGCCCCTATTCCAGTATCAGGTAGATCCGTCGCGACCGGACAGCAGCGCTGTGCCGTTCCCTGGCGCGCACCCTAAACCATGGGTTGCGGGCGGGAACCGTGGCCAGCGGCCGGGCCCGCGCATCCACGAATACCCCCCAGGGAGGGAACTCGCATGTACGGAGAGTTGAAGATGTTACGGCGGCTGTTGATGGGTGCCGCCTCCTGCGCCGCCTTGGCTGCCACCCTGGCCGCGCCCACCGCCTTCGCCCAAAGCACGCAGCCGGCGGCGCCCGATCCGCAGGCCGCCCCCCAGGCCACCCCGGCCGAGCAGGGCGGCGTGGAGGAAATCATCGTCACCGGGTTCCGCAAGTCGCTGGCCGACGCGCTGGAAAACAAGCGCCAGTCGAACCTGATCATCGAATCCGTCACGGCCGAAGACATGGGCAAAATGCCCGACCAGGATATCGCGGAATCGCTGCAGCGCCTGTCGGGCGTGCAGATCGACCGCGACAACGGCCAGGGCACCCGCGTGCGCATCCGCGGCCTGAGCCAGAACGTCACGGTGCTGAACGACGAGCCCTTCCTGTCCGGCCTGGAGGCCTACGCCAGCGGTGAAGGGTCCGGCGGCGGCGGCAACACCGCCACCAACTCGCTGGAAGCCATCCCGTCCGACCTGATCGCCGGCGTGGACGTCTACAAATCGCCCCAGGCCAGCCTGGTCGAAGGCGGCATGGGCGGCATCATCAACCTGAAGACCCGCTCGGCCCTGGACACCCCGCAGGGCTGGACCGTGGGCGGCAACTTCCGCATGACCACGGGCGAGCACGCCCGCATGGAAGACTGGACCCCCATCGGCGCCATCGTCGGCACCTACAACTTCAACAATAGGATCGGCATCACGGCGGCGTTCTCGTACTCCGAGACCGACACCCACTCCGACATGATGCAGGGCCAGAACCGCAGCGGTTGGGCCATCGAGCCGGCGGCCGGCACCTCCAGCAACCCGATGGCGACCATCCCGCAGAAGTACATCTCGCCCGAGCTGCTGTACTTCACCGACCGCGACACCGACCGCACCCGCATCAGCGGCCAGCTGGGCATCGACTACGCCGTCACCGACAGCCTGACCCTGAACGCCGACTGGCTGCATTCCACCTACGACATCCTGACCCAGGAAGCGTCGAACAAGCTGTGGTTCAACTCGAACGGCCTGGGCCTGGGCATCGACCCCAGCCAGCCCTACAGCATCGACAGCAACGGCGTCATCAAGTCGGCCACCATCCGCGCCCTGGGGGCGGAAGGCGACAGCGACGTGCAGAACGTCCACCTCACGGCGGACAACTTCCACTTCGGCGGCAAGTGGGACAACGGCGGGCCGTTCCGCGCCAAGTTCAAGGTCGCCTACGCCACCTCGGAATACAATTCCGACAGCGCGCAGCAGGACGTCGAGTATTCGCAGTACAACGCCGCCCAGCCCTGCGCCACCAGCCCCAACGGCTATTGCAACGCCCCGCTGAATCCCTCAGCCCCCGGCGGCAGCAGCCCGGTCAGCCACGGCCCGGCCTATTCCTTCAACTACGTCAACAACGGCACGCTGCCATCGGTATCGTACAACGCGCCCTACGCCGACCTGATCAGCAACCCCAACAACGCGGTCTTCAAGTCGGCCTGGGCGTGGAACATCCACTCCAAGGACGATTTGTGGTCCGGCCATGCCGACGGCGAGTACGACGCCGATTTCATCAAGGCGATCAAGACCACCTTCACCGCCGGCGTGCGCTACACCGACGACAAGATCAATTACAGCCTGTCGCACTATGAGCTGGACAAGTCCTCGGCCGGCCAGACCGGGTACTGCAGCAACGGCACCTGCTATGGCACCTACGGGTACTACATGGACCCGGCCATCCTGAACGAGGGCATGACCAACGCCGCCACCGGCGCTACCGCCGGCGGCAACTTCGTCGGCGCCAGCGGCGCCCCGTCGCAAACGCCGCCGGTCATCCCCGCCCAGACGGCGCTGAGCGCCCCCAACCGGGCACAGCTGGTCAAGAACTTCTTCCCCACCGGCAACGCGGGCAGCAGCATCCTGGTGCAGAACCTGTCCCAGATGCAGAACCCGGTGCAGTGGCTGCAGGGCAACTTCCCGCAGTTCCCGGGCAAGATGGTGCGCGACCCCATCAACTCCTTCGTCATCGAAAGCCAGCGCGTCTCCGGCTACGCCATGGCCGACATGGGCAGCAAGGAGGATCGCTTCCACCTGAACATCGGCGCCCGCATCGTCGACACGGTGCAGAAGGTGACGGCCGGCGCCCTGCCCGCCAACCCCATCTACATCTCCGACGAATCCTGGGACGGCTCCAACGCCATCACCAACCCGGACGTCGTCACGGCGGAACGGCACTACACCGACATCCTGCCCAGCATGAACCTGGTGCTGGACGTGGCGCCGGACCAGAAGGTCCGCTTCTCCGCCGCCCGCGTCATGTCCCCGCCCAGCCCCTATGACCTGGGCCGCGGCGCGCAGTACAACTTCACCCGCGAGACCAACACAGCGGGCAAGCAGGGCTTCGCCTTCGTGGGCGGGAGCGGCGGCAATCCCAATCTGGACCCCTTCCGCGCCACCCAGATCGACATCGGCTACGAATGGTATTTCGGTGAGCAGGGCGCGCTGACCTTCGGCGGCTTCTACAAGTCCATCGACACCTTCATCCAGACGCAGACCACCTCCATCACCGTGATGGACGATTTCGGCGGCAGCACCGCGGGCTTCACCGCCCCCAGCAACGGCGCCGGCGGCAGCATCAAGGGCTTCGAAATCGGGGCGCAGTACGCCTTCGACTTCGGCGTCGGCTTCAACGCCAACTACACCTACTCGCTGTCCACCTCGTCCACCCACACCGACTTCGCCCAGGACCTGCCCATCCCCGGCGTGTCGCTGCACGCCCTGACGGCGCAGACCTACTATCAGAAGGGCGGCCTGGAAGCCCGCCTGTCCTACAGCTGGCGGTCCAGCGCCGTGAACGGCGACGCCATCGGCTCCACCTTCGCCATCCTGGACGCCACCACCAACAAGTCGGTGACCTATGGCGTGTTCAGCCGGCCCTACGGCCAGCTGGACGCCCAGATCGCCTACCAGTTCACGCCTGAGTTCGGCATCACCTTCGAGGCCATCAATCTGACTGATGAGTCTCAGGAGACCTATCTGCAGTTCAAGAACCAGCCCTTCACCTACGTGAACGCGGGTCGCCGCTTCATGCTGGGCGGCCGGTTCAAGTTCGGCGGCTGATGCCCATGAGCTGCGGGGCCGGTCCGGCAGCGACGCCGGGCCGGATCCTGCAGAAACCGGGGGCCTTCAGGTTCTGTTTTCCATAAGGTCCCCGATACCGGGAACTGCCGGGTTTGGCCGTTCCCGGGCCTTCTTCTTGATCTCCCTTCTATGCGCATACCCTCTCCCCGGGGACTATGCGCCCACTCCGGGCGGCATGATTGCGATCGTGCCGCCCTTTCTTTTTTGTGCCATTACAGGAGTAGTGACAGCTGGTGCCGAGGGGAGCGATGCCACATGGGGAATGACGCCCGGAAACCGACGATCATCGACGTCGCCCGTGAGTCCGGGGTTTCCATCAAGACCGTGTCGCGTGTGCTGAACGGTGAGCCTTACGTCAACCGCGCCACCTTGGACAAGGTGATGAAGGCCATCCATGACCTGGGCTACCACCCCAACATGTCGGCGCGCACCCTGGCCGGCAAACGCTCCTATCTGCTGGGCCACCTCTACGGCGATCCGGCCGGCCCCTACACCATGGAAATCCAGGTGGGCCTGCTGAACCGCTGCCGCGCCCGGGGCTATCACCTGCTGATCGAGGAGATCGACTATCGCGGCCAAGATGTGGAACGGCGGGTGCGCGCCGTGCTGGACTGGCTGCGCCCCGACGGCGTGGTGCTGACCGCCCCCATCACCGACGAGCCGCGCGTGCTGTCCGTGCTGACGGAAAGCGGCATACCTCTGGTGCGGGTGACAGCGGAAAGCGGCGGCGACACCTTCTCCTCCGTCTGGATCGATGAGCGGCAGGCGGCGGCGGCCCTGACCCGCCACCTGCTGTCGCTGGGCCACCGCCGCATCGGCCTGATCAAGGGCCCCGCCAACCACGGCGCCACCGAGCGCCGCCACCTGGGCTATCGCGACGCGCTGGCGGAGCTGGGCATCGCCGAGGATCCGGACCTGATCGAACATGGCGCCTTCACCTTCCCCTCCGCCCTGCCCTGCGCCGAGCGGCTGCTGAGTTTGCCGGAGCCGCCTACCGCCATCTTCGCCTGCAATGACGAGATGGCGGCCGCCGTCATCGTCGTGGCCCAGGCGCGGGGCCTGAGCTTGCCCGACGACCTGTCGGTGGCCGGCTTCGACGATTGCCCCATCGCCAGCATGACCTGGCCGCCCTTGACGACCGTGCGCCAACCCATGCGCAAGCTGGGGGAGGAGGCGGCCGACCTGCTGATCTCCCGCCTCATGGAACGGCCGCGCGGCGACGCCACCGTGCCCCACCGGCTGGTGTCGCACGATCTGGTGGTACGCGCCTCCACCGCCCCGCCAAAAGCGCAGAACCCGGCGCGCCGCCGCACCAGGAAGGCGGGCTAGGACCAGCCGCGTCAGCAGCCGGCCCCACAGGTATATGATCGGTTCAGGGCGATGACGTTCGGAACGCTTGCGCATGCCGCGCGCTGGCTATACACTGAACCACATGGTTCAGTATCTAAATCCTCCCCTCGACCTCTCGTTCGCGGCGCTGTCCGATGCGACCCGCCGTGGGATCATTGATCAGCTTGGCCGCGGGGACGCGTCTATCACCAGTCTTGCCGACCAGTTCCGGATGACGCTGACCGGCATGAAGAAGCACATCCAGGTTCTGGAGCGGGCGGGGCTCGTCATCACGCGGAAGGTCGGACGGGTGAGGACCTGCACGCTTGGGAAGCGCGGCCTGGCGGCAGAGGCCGAATGGATTGAGGCCCACCGCAAGCTCTTCGAGGCCCGCTTCGACGCGTTGGACGAAATCATCAGTGAAATGAAACGGGAGGAAAGCGATGACTCGGCACGTTGACAGTGCAGGTGGTATGCGCAACCCCACGTCCGTTGAACGCAGGGGCGATCGCGAACTCGTCGTGACGCGGACATTCGACGCGCCGCCGAGCACGGTTTACAGGGCATGGAGCCAGCCGGAGCTGTTCCAGCGCTGGTGGGTGCCGAAATCCGTACCTGGCATGTCTCTCGTATCGTGCGAGCTGGACGTTCGTACCGGCGGAAAATATCGCCTGGAATTCGCCGCCGGCGGCTCGGACACCATGGCCTTCCACGGCAAGTATATCGAGGTGGTGCCCAACGAGCGCATTGTCTGGACCAACGACGAGGGCGAAGAGGGCGCGATCACCACCGTGACCTTCGAGGACCTGGGCGGGAAGACGCTGCTGACTTTCCACGAGGCCTATCCGTCCCAGGAGGCGCTTGAGGAAGCGCTGCAGGGCTCAGCGACGGCGTTGCCGGAACAACTGGGGCAGCTCGGCGACCTGCTTTCCGGCATGGAGGACCTGCCCTAACGGGCCAGGTCGCGCAAGGCCGCCACGGTCGCCGTCGCCAGCGCGGGATCGGTGCGGACCCCGGGCGGCACCGCCTGGTCGAACAGCAGGCGGGCGGGGCCGGGTGAGAGCACCAGCACGCGATGGGCCAGGGCCACCGCCTCCGCCAGGTCGTGGGTGATCAGCAGCGTGGGCACAGGCCGGCGCAGGAGCTGTTCCGCCAGTACGGCGCGGGCCAGGCGCTGGTTGCCCTCATCCAGGGAGGCGAAGGGCTCGTCCAGCAGCAGGGCCTGGGCATCCACCGCCAGGGCACGGGCCAGCGCCAGCCGCCGCGCCATGCCCAGGGACAGCTGCGAGGCCCAGACGTCCGCCTGGGCTGCCAGGCCCAAGCGCTCCAGCAGGCGCTCGCCCTCCACCCGGTCGGCGCCGGCCAGGGCCAGGTTCTGCCGCACGGTGCGCCAGGGCAGCAGGCGGGGCTGCTGGAAAACGACACCCAGGTTGGGAACCGGGCGCGCGCCCTCCCCGCTCCACCGCACGGTGCCCGCGACCCCGCGATCCAGCCCGGCCACCAGGCGCAGCAGCGTGCTCTTGCCACAGCCGGAGGGGCCGACCACGGCCGTCACCTCGCCCTCATCCAGGCTGAAGGCCAGGCTGCCCAGTACCGGCCGGCCGGCCAGGCGTTTCTCGCGGATGTCGACGATAAGCCGGGTCACGACGCCCTCCACCGCGCCGCCCGGCGCTCCAGCGGCTGCAGGGCCGCCCATTCGATGACCTGAACGATGAGGATGAAGGCCAGGGCGTAGGCCAGGATGTGGGCCACGTCGAACAGCTGGAAATAGACCTGGATCTGGAAGCCGACGCCGTCGCTGCGGCCCAGCAGCTCCACCACCAGCACGATCTTCCAGATCAGCGCCAGGCCGGAGCGTGTGGCGGCGAACAGGTAGGGCAGCAGCTGCGGCAGCACGATATGGCGCAGGGTGGCCGCGCGGCCGTAGCGGAAGACCCGCCCCATCTCCAGCAACTCCGCGTCCAGGGCCCGCACGCCCTCGCGCACGGTGACGGCGGTGGTGGGCAGCTTGTTCAGCGCCACGGCCGTGATGGCCGCCGCCTCCGTCAGGCCGAACCAGACGTAGAGCAGGACGATCAGCACCAGGGCCGGCAGGTTCAGCAGCAACAGCAGCGCGCTGTCCAGCCACAGATCCACCGTGCGCCACCAGCCCATGGCCAGGCCCAGCGCCGTGCCCGCCCCCATGGCCAGCAGGAAGGACGCCGCCACCCGGGCCAGGGTGATGCCGACATGGTGGGGCAAGGCGCCCGACTCCGTCTCATGCGCCATGACGGCCAGCACGGTGGAGGCCGGCGGCGCCAGGGGGCTGGCCGCCAGGCGTCCCGCCCCCTCCCACACCAGCAGCAGGACCAGGATGGACAGCGCGCGGATCAGCCAGGCCCGGCCCCGGTCCGCCGCCTCCCGATTCACCAAGATTGCGCCGCCTGCCAGAAGGTACCGGCCGGCAGCGTGTCGCCACCGCCGCCGACCAGCGCCGGTCCGCCCACCGAGGCCAGCACCTGGTACAGCTGGGCGGCGGCCTCTTGTTCCGCCGCCCCCCAATGGCGGGGAATGCCGCGCCGGTACCAGTCGCGCAAGGCGTCGAACTCCGCATCGCTGCCGGCATCTGCCAGGGGGCGCAGCCTGGGCCATTCCGCCTCATCCTTGACCAGCAGGTCGCGCGCCTGGCGGCTGGCGGCGATGAAGCCCTCCAGCACGGCGCCATTGGCCTTGGCCCAGCGTTCGGAGAAGACGTAGCCCACCATGGGCGGCGTGCCCTGGACGCCCAGCCCGGTCACCGCATCCTCAACCGTCAGCAGGCGGCGTTGCCCGGCCGCCTGGCCCTTGGCGGCGAAGGGCCAATAGGTCAGCAGGGCGTCCAGCCGGCCGGCCGCCAGCGCGTTGGCCAACAGGGGCGGGGCGCCGAAGGTCTTCTCTGCCGTCCGGTCCAGGTCGATGCCGACCTGGCGCTGGGCATAGGCGCGCAGGATCAGCCAGTTCTTGTCCAGCGCGCCGCCGGCGATGCCCAAGCGGCGGCCCGGCAGGTCGGGTACCGTGGCCACGGTACCCTGCGCCGGGGCCATCAACGCGCCGGCGGAATTGGAAAAGGGGATGAAGGTCCAGTCGCCGCCGCCCGATCCTCCCTGGGCCGCCCGCTGCCGCGCCACCCACAGCCAATCCACGGCGATGGTGTCCACCTGGCCCGCCTGCAGCGCCACCTGCGTCGCCTGGCCGGTGGCGAATTCCTGGGGGACGATGGCCAGGCCGTGGGCCGCGTCCAGCCCGTGGCGGCGGATGACGTCCAGTTCCCACGACACGGTGCCATAGCGCAGGATGCCGACACGCAAGGCCGGCGCGCCGGCGGCCAGGGCCCGCACGGGCATCGACGCGGCAAGTCCCGTGGCCAACAGGCGGCGGCGTGTCATGGTCATGGGGACATCCAAATCGGGGCATCCTCCGCGCCCGGCCGGGGCGCCGGACCCAGTTCAATCCCTGGGTTGTTCCTGGCTTCGTCGGCCATTATCGGGCCGCTGGCTTCGCCCCTGTCAACCCGGGCCCTCTACGACTATAGAATGAGACAGCGCGCTGATTTCCGGCCCTGATTTCCTATGGCGGCCCCGGATGGCCCAGGCCATTATCGGTCGGCGGTCCCTGGTCTGACGTTTAAGGAGACGGCGGAGATGCCCAACCGCCGCCATGGCCTGATAGGCGTGTATCCCATAGGCGTGCTTCTTTCCGGCCTGCTGCTGGCCGGGCAGGCGTGTGCCGCCCCGCCCACGGCGGCGAAGCCCACCACCGTTGCGCCCAAGCCGGATGCCAAGCCTGATCCTGTCGCCAACATCGCCTATCTGGCGCTGGTGCAGAAACGGGTGCTGCCGCAAAGCTTCCTGGACCAACCGCCGGAGGACGACGGCGTGCAGGGCGCCCGCCTAGGCCTGGCCGACAACATCACCACGGGCCGTTTCATCCACCAGGCCTATCACCTGGAAGAGGCGCTGGAGCCCGACGCCGATGCCGTGGTCGCGGCCTTCAAGAAACTGGTGGCCCAAGGCTATCGCGCCTTCGTCACCGACATGCCGGCCGACCTGCTGCTGCGCCTGGCCGACTTGGCCGAAGCCAAGGACGCCACGCTGCTGGACGCCACCAGCACCGACGACGCCCTGCGCGGCGAGCAGTGCCGGCGCAACGTCCTGCACCTGCTGCCCAGCCGCGCCATGCTGGCCGACGCCCTGATGCAGTACCTGACCATCAAGAACTGGCGCGACATCCTGCTGGTGGCGGGGCCCAACCCCGAGGACAAGCTGTATGCCGACGCGCTGCGCAAATCGGCGCGCAAATTCCGCCTGAAGATCGTGGCGGACAAGCCCTGGACCTATGACCCCGGCGCCCGGCGTACCGACACCGGCCACTACGCCATCGGGGCCGAGGTGGCGCGCTTCACCCAAGGCATCAAGTACGACGTGCTGGTGGTGGCGGATGAGGGCGACAATTTCGGCGATGACCTGGGCTATCGCGCCACCGACCCCCGGCCCGTGGCCGGTACCCAGGGCCTGGTGCCCGCCGCCTGGGCCCGCCCCTTCGAGCAATGGGGCGCCACGCAACTGCAGGCGCGCTTCCTGAAGCAGACCGGCCGCTGGATGACGGAGCGGGACTACGGCGCCTGGATGGCGGTGCGCGCCCTGGGCGAGGCCGCCACCCGGGGCGGCAGCGTGGAGGGGGCGGCCATGACCGCCTACCTGCGCAAGCCCGAGTTCGAACTGGCGGCCTTCAAGGGCGCGCGGCTCAGCTTCCGCGCCTGGGACGGGCAGCTGCGCCAGCCGGTGCTGCTGGCCGACGCGCGATCGCTGGTGTCGGTCTCGCCCCAGCCGGGCTTCCTGCACGAGACATCGGAACTGGACACGCTGGGTCCCGACCAGCCGGAGACGACATGCCATCCACGTTGATGCTTGCGGCCTTTAATCGGATCCGATCAAAGGCCCCCTCAAACGCCGGGCGCCAGCATCCGCTGGCCCTCATGCTTGCCCTGGGGCTTCCTCGCGTTTCGGTCCGCTCCACTCCCCAAAACACTGCGGGGCCGGCAGTCGCCGGCCTGTTGCTCGCGATGGGCCTACTATTGGCCACCACCCCCGCGATGGCCGAGCGGCTGCTGGTGTCCAATGAGAAGGACAACACCATCACGGTGGTGGACGCCGGTACCCTGGCCGTCGTCAAGACGGTGAAGGTGGGCGCCCGGCCGCGCGGCATCACCCTGTCCAAGGACGGCAGGGCGCTCTACATCTGCACCAGCGACGCCGACCATATCGAGGTGCTGGACCTGGCCAGCCTGACGGTCAACCGCACCCTGCCCAGCGGGCCAGACCCGGAGCTGTTCACCCTCAGCCCCGACGGCAAGACGCTGTACGTGTCCAACGAGAACGACAACATGGTGTCGGTGCTGGACATCGCCGCCGGCCGCATCGTCACCGAGATCCCCGTGGGGGTGGAGCCCGAGGGCATGGGCATCAGCCCGGACGGCAAGATCCTGGTGAACACGTCGGAAACCACCAGCATGGCCCATTTCATCGACACGCAGAGCCATGAGGTGCTGGCCAACGTGCTGGTGGGCAGCCGGCCGCGCGTGGCGCAGTGGACCAAGGACGGGTCGCTGGTGTGGGTGTCGGCGGAGGTGGGCGGCACCGTCAGCATCATCGATTCCGCCCAGCACAAGGTCATCCAGACCATCCGCTTCGACATTCCCGGGGTGCCGAAGGAATCCATCCAGCCGGTGGGCATCCAGTTGACCGCCGACGGCGCCACCGCGTTCGTGGCGCTGGGCCCCGCCAACCGCGTCGCCGTCATCGATACCCACAGCTACCAGGTCAAGAAGTACCTGTTGGTGGGCCAACGGGTGTGGAACCTGGCCTTCTCCGGCGACGGCAAGCGGCTGTACACCACCAACGGCGTCAGCAACGACCTGTCGGTCATCGACGTCGACGCGTTGAAGGTGGTGAAGTCGGTGCCGGTGGGCCGCCTGCCCTGGGGCGTGGTGGTGGCGCCGTGACGCCAGCCCCGCAGCTTGCCACCCCGGCTTTGGATGTATCGGGCCTCAGCCACGCCTTCGGACCCCGTCAAGCCCTGCGCGACGTGGGCTTCAGCCTGGCCCCCGGCGACTTCACCGTGCTGCTGGGCCTGAACGGGGCCGGCAAGACCACGCTGTTCGCCCTGGTCACCCGCCTGTACCACAGCCGGCAGGGGCGCATCGCCGTCTTCGGCCACGACATCCGCCGCCAGCCTTCCGCCGCCTTGGCCGCCATGGGCGTGGTGTTCCAGCAGCCCACCCTGGACCTGGATCTGACGGTGCGGCAGAACTTGGCCTATCACGCCAGCCTGCACGGCCTGTCCGGATCCCGCGCCCGCCTCCGCATTGAGGAGGAGCTGGAGCGTGTGGGCCTGGCCGACCGGCGGGACACCCGGGTGCGCCAGCTGTCCGGCGGCCAGCGGCGGCGGGTGGAATTGGCCCGCGCCCTGGTGCACGACCCGGCCCTGCTGCTGCTGGATGAGCCCACCGTTGGTCTGGACATCGAAAGCCGCCGCTTCCTGATCGACCATGTCCGCCACCTGTGCCGCAGCCGGGACATGGCCGTGCTGTGGGCCACCCATCTGATCGACGAGGCGGACGACACCGCCAAGGTCATCGTCCTGCACCAGGGCCAGGTGCTGGACCAGGGGCCCGTGCCCCAGGTGGCCGCCCGCGCCGGCGTGCCCACCCTGCGCGCCGCCTTCGACACCCTGACACATCAGCATCAAGGGACACGTCAGCATCAAGGGGGCGCCGCGCGATGACCCCCATCCACTACGCCCGCTGCCTGGGCGGCATCGTGAAGCGCGAGGCGCTGCGCTGGACGCAGCAGCGCGGCCGCTTCTTTTCCGCCCTGGTGCGGCCGCTGGTGTGGCTGGCCATCTTCGCCGCGGGATTCCACTTCGTCCTGGGCGTCTCTATCATCCCGCCCTATGAAACCTATATCCCGTATGAGGTCTATATCGCCCCAGGCTTGCTGGCCATGATCCAGCTGTTCAACGGGATGCAAAGCTCCCTTTCCATGGTTTACGACCGGGAGATGGGCAGCATGAAGACCCTGCTGGTCAGTCCCTTCCCCCGCTGGTTCCTGCTGACGGCCAAGCTGCTGGCCAGCGTGGTGGTGTCGGTGGTGCAGGCCTACATCTTCCTCGCCATCGCCTGGTTCTGGGAAATCGATCCGCCGCCGCTGGGCTATCTGACGGTGCTGCCGGCCCTGATCCTGTCGGGCCTGATGCTGGGCGCGTTGGGCCTGGTGCTGTCGTCCTTCATCCGCCAGCTGGAAAACTTCGCCGGGGTGATGAACTTCGTCATCTTCCCCATGTTCTTCGCCTCCTCCGCCCTCTATCCGCTGTGGCGGGTGAAGGAAAGCAGCCTGACGCTCTACTGGATTTGCCAGGCCAACCCCTTCACCCACGCGACGGAGCTGATCCGCTTCGCGCTGTACGGCCAGATGGCGCCGCTGTCGGCCGGGGTGGTGGCGGGGGCCACGCTGCTGTTCATGATCCTGGCGGTGTGGGGTTACGACCCCGGCCGGGGCCTGCTGGCCCGCCGCGGCGGCGGCGGCGAGTGAAGAGGGTTTGCCCATGCGCGTCCTGTTGAGCCTTACCCTGATCCTGGCGGCTGGCAACGCCCTGGCCGCCCCGCCCCCGCCGGCCGGCCAGACCAACCCCGACTGGCCCTGCCACCAGCGGCTGGTGCCGCAGTTGACGGCCGCCACCTACTGGGGCGGGCCGCCCCTGCCGGAGCATGTGGACTGGCGTGCCGACAAGCGGGTGGCGGCGGTGGTGCAGGCCACGGCCCCGCGTGAGATCCCGGCCGATGAGGGCGAGAAGGCCCTGACCCGCTTTGCCGACAAGGTGCCCAAGGGCCAGCGCGCGGCCCTCTATCCCAAGGTCTTCGCCGGTATCGTCGAGGAGATCAACAGCCAGCGTGGCAGCGTCATCACCCGCATCCAGGATCTGGCGCACCGCCAGCGCGACATGGGCGAGCTGGTGTCCAAGGCCACCACCGAACTGCAGGCCATCCCGGCCGAGACCACCGACCCGGACAAGCAGCAGCAGCGGGCGGAGATCGTGCAGCGCCGCGGCTATCTCATCCGCAATTTCGAGGAGGTGGAGCGCACGCTGCGCTACACCTGCGAGGTGCCGGTGGATTTGGAGGCGCGCCTGGGCACATACGCCCGGGTGCTGACGGACCGCCTGCCGTCATAACGGCGCGGCATCCCATTTTTCCGTTCCCCGCAGTTCCCGCCATGGTATAGTGCCGCACCTTTTAAGTGAAGAGAGCGAGCACACCATGCTGGGCGAACTCAAGGCCGAACATTTCCTGCCGCTGATCGATCAGGATTTCACGGTCACCTATCCGGATTACCAGGAGACCTTGAAGCTTTACGAGATTGAGCACGGCAAAAAGAGCGTGGCGCCGGGCCGCTTCCGCGATCCATTCTCCCTTTTCTTCAACGGAAGTGATCCGGAGCGGGTGCTGAACCAGCAGATCCATCCCGTGACGCATCCCACCCTGGGCACGCTGGAGATTTTCCTGGTCCCCCTGGGGCGTAATGAGAACGGGACCTTCTATTATCAGGCCGTGTTCAGCTGAACCACCCAGGGATGCCGGCGGCCGTCAGGCCACCGGCACCGTCCCCGGCACCGTCCAATGCATCAGCATGTAGGGGCCGACCGGCTCCACATCCCTGAAGCCCAGGCGATGGTATAGGCGCCGCGCCGGGTTGTTCTGCTCCACATGAATGGAGCAGAGCGCGTAGCCCTCTCCTCGCGCCACATCCTGAACCCAGCGCAGCAGCGCGCCGCCCAGGCCCCGGCCGCGCCAGTCTGGGATCAGGCCGATTTCCACGATGCGCAGGTCCTTCAGATTCCGACGGAAAAGATACAGCCGGCCGATGGGCCGGCCGGCCATTTCCAGGATCAGGAAATCCGCATCGTGGTAATTCACATCGTAATGCGCGGCCTGAAGGCGCGCCTGGTCCCGCAGGAAGGCCAGGCGTTCCTCGTCCGACCAGGGGGCGGCCTGCATCTCCTCCCACCGGTGGGAGATGTAGAGGTCACGCACAAAGTCGGTGTCCCCCGCCTGCTTGGCGCGCAGGGACAGGCCGCGCGCCGCCAGGTCGGGGGAAAGCACCAGCGCCGGCGGATCGGCGACGACGGTATCAACCATCAAGGCATCCATAGCCGACATCACTGACGGCTGGGGAATTCGCCGAACTGGCAGATGCAGAAATTCATCACCAGATAGGGTTGGTCATTAGCCCGAGGCGCCGGTGTCGCCGTACCGGTCGGTCCAATGCTGGCGGCGGCCAGGGAATAGCCGGTGGGCGCTGTGGACGTGGGTGCCACGTAGAGGAATTCACCCTGGGCCCGGCTAAGGTAGGTGGTGGTGGTCGGCAGCCCAACGAAGTTCGCAGCACTGGTCGGCGAATCCACATTCATCATGTGGTTGTGGGCCGGAAAATTATTGGAGAGAAGCGCGACCGTATCGGCGCCCCCAGTCTCCCCCACCGTGCGTGTAGTCAGCCCAGCGCCACTGCCGGAAGCCACGGGGATGCGACCCATCATGTTGGGAAGGTTGTAGTAGCTCTGCAGGTCGCCGCCGTAAATGTTGCCGATGATGGCATACAGCACGTTGTTCTGATTGATCAGCACCTGCTGACCATTGCACTGCGACCAATTCTGAGGCGGGAAAGTGAAGGCTAAAGCGCGGATTTCGCCGGTGAACGGATCAGCCATGGTGGGATTCCTCGCGGGAATGGATGGCGGATAAGGAATGGACGGCATCGGCCCGGGACCGGGCGGCGGATGCTGCGGACTAGTTACGGCTGGGGAAGATGCCCTGCGTGGCGATGATGTAGTTCACGACGATGAACGGCATCATGTTCGCGTGGGGAAGGGCGCCGCCGCCGGTGGCCCCCAGAGCGCTTTGGATGAAGGTGGTATAAAGCTGCCCAATCGTCCCGGCGGTATCGGCCGTATAGGGCCCCTTCACCGTGGTCGACGTGTTCTGCGCGAACATATTGCCGGACGCCGTCGTCGCGGTCGCGGCCACCGTGCTGGCATAGAAAGGGTGGGTGTGGCCTGGCGTGTTGGCGGCAACCAGCGTCACCGTTTCCGTTCCGCCGTTCTGGCCCAGGACGCGGCTGGTCAAACCGGTGCCCTGGCCCTGGCCAATGGGCGTGCGGCCTTGGTAGTCGGGCAAATTGAAATTTGTGACGCCGTTGCCGCCGTACGTCGTGGAGATCAACGCGAACAGCGCCTGGTTCTGGCTGATGGCCACGCTGGCGCCATTGCAGGCGGCCCAGTGCAGCGGAACGTAGGCGCCGGCGAACATGCGGATCTCGCCCATGAAGCATTCGGACATGCGTGTCCTCCCGTATACGTCGATAAGGGGACGGGGATGAGGGAAAGTCAGTTCCGCGGGGGGAAAATACCGCTGATGGCGATGCAATAATTCGCCGTCACCCATGGCTGCATATTGGCCACCGGGCTGCTGCCGCCCGCGACGGCGATGCTGGCCTGGTTCAGCGCGACGGGCGTGCCGGCATTGGCGGCTGGGATATAGATCGGGTTAGTGCCGTTACAGTTGCCTGGCAATCGGCCCGCGAGGGCGGCCGGGGGCGTCGTCCCAGGGCTATTGGCGACATTGGTCGAATGGGTATGCTGCGGGAGGTTGGCGGCCGTCAGTGTCACGTTTTCCGACCCGGCGGACAGGCCGACCTGCGGCAACTGCTGGCTGAGATGGCGGGGGGTGCGGCCCCGCAAGTCGGGGATGTTGAAGTTGGTTGTGCCGTTGCCGCCGTAATAGACGCCGATCAACGAATAAAGCGCCACGTTCTGCTGCAGATTCAATAGGGCGCCGTTACATAGCGCCCAGCCTTTGGGCGCCCAGTCCCAGGTGAAAATGCGAATTTCACCGACAAACGGGTCCATCGTTCACCTCCCCTTGATTGATTTGAGGGAATATGTGAGTGATTCTTACATTCTTAGGTAATTTCATCCGCGAAGATACACGCGCAGAGCGTCGAACACCATCCGGATAATCGCGCAAAAGGCTAGGTTTCCTATTTATCCATTGGCGAAGCGGTGCCGTTTCCTTCGGCCCGCGCCGGACCCGGTTGTGCCGGTTCCGGGGGGCGGGTTCTCAGCATCTGAAGTTTACCCCGATAGGGGTGTTCAAAACGCGTTTCCGGCAGGTGCACCCGCTGCTGGTGCATGTAGGGTTCACGGAAGCCAGGGGTGTAGGGCCGTTGGATGCCAGCCTTGAACACCACGTCGTAGAGTTCCGTCACCGGCCCGGCGATCGTCAGCCAGTGGGCATTGCGGCCGGTGCGCAGGTCGATGATCTGCAGGCCGCAGCGCTGCTGTATGTTGGTGGCCGCAAGCTTGTCGTGCAATGCCATTCCCTTACCGAAACTGTTGGGGCGCAGCTGCGACAGGCCGATGATCGCGTAATCGCCCAGAAAGGTCAGGCCACGGGCGAAGCCCGGGCAATCCGCCACGGGCACGAAGCCGCCGCACTCCGGATCGACATAGCCGAATTCCCCAGCGGCGGAATTCAACAGCCAGAGACGGTCGCGGTACCAGCGGGGTGAATGGGGCATGGACAGGCCCTGGGCGACGACCTCACCCGATTCCAGATCGACCACCATGCCACCGCCGTTGCGCCCGGCCCGCCACCCCATGGGCTCGTCATAGCGCCCGCATATGGTGGCATAGGCGACCCGGCCGTCCCGCGCGCCGATGCCGTTCAGGTGGCATCGATCCTCGGCGGTCAAGGCGGTGACGAAGTCCGGCATCCACAGCGGGCGGAAATTGTACTGCTCATCCAAGGTCGCGATGCAGCTGAAGCTGGTGCTGGAGAAGACCAGCGCATGACGCTCACCCTGGAAGGTGACGTCGGCGATGATGTCATGCGTGTCGCAGGGCCCGACGAAATAGCCTTTGCGCGGCATGTAGACGGCGCCATAGCCCTTGCCGTCCACCACGGCCGGGCCGGTATTGGCGAACTTCCAGATTTGCTCCCGGTTGCCCACCCAAAGCTTGTCGTCATCCACGGCCAAGCCCATGGCGGTGCCGACCACCCGGTCCAGCACATGCAGCCGGCCTTCCATCATGTAAAGGAAAATCAGGCGTCCGGATTGATAGGTGGACAGGATCAGGCTGCCGCCCGTTCCCTCCAGCCAGGCGGAGAAACCCGGGGACGGAAGGAACTGGGGCGGCTCCATCTTGTCCTGCGTGGCCACGGGGATGGAATTCTCCGCACCTGCCGCCTTTTCCCGCGCGGCCTCCTCCACTTCGGACACCATGGCGACCCTTCCCCTATGCCTTTCGGGCAGAAACACCGCCGATGTATTTCCGGCACCGCGTCACTACCACTGGACGTCTCTATCAAATTTGAGCTTCGGATACCACCCGTTCCATCGCGCCCTTGGTTAAATCTCTATTAATATTGCGCCGCACATAAATATGGTGCGGCGGGATTACCCCGGACAGGCGGCGAATACGTTCGTTGGATGGTAAGAACTTCTTAACCGCCATACTTTTGAATAGGGGGAATCGGGGAAGATGGATTGCAAAAGGCCCGCGCCGTGCGCTCTCACATTTGATCACAAAAGACAGACCTCTTTAGAAGAGATGTTCCTGGTCTGATTTGACTGGCCAGTTGTGGGAACTTGTGATTTAAGCGCTATGGGGGAGCTATTGCAGCGATGAAAGGGTTTTCTGCGAAGAGAAACCCTATCTTCCGGGTACATTCCCCGAGACCGCCTATTCCAATCGGTGAGTGCACGCCATGCCCGACGGTTCACGCCCCCCGGCCCGCAAGAACGCCCCGCGCGCCCTGCGCCTGGCCCTGGAACCTCGCATGATGTTCGACGCCGCCGCCGCCGCCACGGCGGCGACGGTCACCAAGACGGCGACGACGGCAACGGTGGATACGCACACAGACGCGGCCGCCAGCACTGCCCTGCTGGACGCGGCCGCCAAGGCCGCCACCGCGACGGCAACCGATACCAGCGCCAAGTCGACGGCCAGCGGCCCCTCGTCCTCGACCGGCTCGGGGACCGGTGCTACGGCCGGTACGACCACGGACACGGTGAAGACCACCGACACCGCCAAGACCGCCACCGCGGAGACCGCCAAGGTCGCCGACACCAGCACCGCCGCCACGGTCACCCCCACCACGACGACCACCTCCGGCGTGCATGAGGTGGTCATCGTCGACACCAGTGTCGCGGACTACCAGACCCTGATCGCCGGCATGGATCCGTCCGTGCCCGTGATCCTGCTGGGCGAAGGCCAGCGCACCGTCCATGGCATCGCCCAGGCGCTGTCCGGCTACAAGAACCTGGACACCGTCATCCTGGTGACCGAGGGCGGCGACGGCGGCATCATCCTGGGCGGCAACCACGTGCTGACGGACGGCGACCTGGCCAGCCGCGCCAGCGACCTGGCCGCCATCGGCGCCTCGATGAAGACGGGTGGCGACTTCCTGTTGCTGGGCTGCTCCATCGCCGCCACGGACACCGGCAAGCAGTTCGTGGACGACTTCGCCCGCTACCTGGGCAACGACATCGACGTCGCCGCCTCCACCGACCGCACGGGCCCGGCCTCGTTGGGCGGCGATTGGGTGCTGGAATACACCACCGGGGCCGCCATCGACACCGTGCTGCCCTTCACCGTGGCGGGCATGGAGAACATCGACCACTGCCTGGGCTGCACCGCCGGCACGCAGAGCGCCTCGGGTTTCGCCACCATCTATCACAACGGCACCAACATCGGCGGCTATTCCCGCCACAGCGGCAACCCCTACGTCCTGTTCTGGGACCCCGGCCATACCGGCACCCAATTCAACCCCGCCAACAACATTTACACCACGTCGCTGAACGCCTTCCTGGCGCGCACGGACGTGGCGCAGTGCCAGGACCTTCCGTCGGTAAGCGGTACGCACACCAGCACGGCGAACGACAACGCCACGGCCACGCCCTTCAGCGGCGTCAGCTTTACCGACAGCACCAGCGGCGCCACCAGTTACAGCATCGACATCACGCTGGACGCCAACAACGGCACGCTGACCGGCACCGGCCTGACCAGCACGGACGGCACGCACTACACCCTGACCGCCAGCAGCACCGCGACGCTGCAGACGAACCTGCGGGCCCTGGTCTTCACGCCCACCGCCAACCAGGTGGCGCCGACATCGACCAAGGTGACGACCTTCACCCTGACGCCGAAGGACAACACCACCACCGGCACGGCGGACAGCACCAGCAAGATCACCGTCACCTCGATCAACGACGCGCCGACGCTGGACGCCAGCAAATCGCCCGTCCTGACCTCGGAAATGAACACCGTCGCCAGCACCCCCACGGGGGCCGTCGGCACCCTGGTGTCGGCCTTGGTGGGTATCGGCACCGGCGTCAGCAACGTCACCGACCCCGATGTCAACGCGGTGACGGGCCTGGCCATCACCGCCACCGACACCACCAACGGCACCTGGTATTACACCACCAACGGCGGCACCAACTGGACCAGTGTCGCCACGGTCAGCAACACCAGCGCCCTGCTGCTGAAGGCGGACGCCAACACCCGCCTTTATTTCGCGCCCAGCAGCAGCTACACCGGCACCGCCACCATCACCTTCCGCGCCTGGGACCAGACCAGCGGCACGGCCGGCAGCAAGGTGACGACCGCCACCAACGGCGGCACCACCGCCTTCTCCTCGGCCACCGACACGGCCGGCATCACGGTCACGGGGGCCAACGCCGCCCCAGTCATCACCAACCTGGCCGGTGACACGGTCGCCTGGGTGGATGCCAGCACCGCCGTCCGCCTGGATTCCAGCACCGCCGCCTCGGTCAGCGACACGGAAAACGACAGCGCCGGCTGGGCCAGCGGCAGCCTGGTGGTGCAGCGCGTGACCGCCGGGTCCGCGGACGCCACGGCCAACGACGTCTTCAGCTTTGACAACAGCGTCAGCGTCAGTGGCGGCACGGTCACGGTCAACGGCCATGCGCTGACCTTCACCAACACCGGCGGCGTGCTGACCATCAGCCTGACCGCCAGCGCCACCAGCGCGGACGTGGCGGCGTTGATCCACGCCGTCCAGTACAGCAACGCCACCCCCTTTGGCGACGCCACCATCCGCTTCGCCCTGAGCGACGGCAGCGGCAACACCACCAACGCCGACCTGACGGTGACCAGTTCCACCATCTACGTCACCACCACCGCAGACCAGAGCAGCGGTGCCGCCGCCGACGGCTTCAGCCTGCGGGAGGCGCTGGCCCGGTCCGTCAGCCAGACGGGGGCGGACACCGTCGTCATCGGCGACAGCGTCACCGGCACCATCACGCTGGCCAGCGGCGTCACGCTGGGCGCCGGGGACACCCTGAAATACGCGCCCACCACGGCGGGCAGCCTGACCATCGCCGCCACCAGCGGCGGCCTGGCCCTGGGCGGCGCCGGCACCCTGTCGGTGGGCAGCGGTGATACGCTGACCATTTCCGCCGGGGTTTCGGGCACCGGCAGCACCCTGACCAAAACCGGGGCGGGCACGGTGACCCTGTCGGGCACCAACACCTACACGGGCGCCACCACGGTGTCCGACGGCACGCTGGCACTGGGCGCCATGGGGTCCACGGCGTCGCTGACCCTGGACGGCGGCACGCTGAAGTCGACGGCGGCCTTCTCCAGTTCCACCGCCATCACGGTCAATTCCGGCGGCGGCACCATCGATTACACCGCCGGCTCCGTCACCCTGAGCGGCGCCATCACCGGCAGCGGCGCGCTGGACGCCAAAAGCACCACCGCCGGCAACGCCATCAAGCTGTCGGGCAACAGCACGTTCTCCGGCGGCATCACGGTGGACGGCGGCATCCTCGACATCTCGTCGGCCAACGCCATCGGCACCGGCACGCTGACCTTCAACAGCGGCAAAATCCGCAGCACCACCGCCGCCTACACCCTGGCCAACAACCTGGTGATCAACGGCAACGTGCTGCTGGCCGGCAGCTTCGGCATGACGTTCACCGGCACGGTGGACCTGGGCGGCGGCACCCGCACCATCAACGACCAGTTGGGCGCCGGCAAGGACCTGACCTTCTCGGGCGTGGTCAGCAACGGCAGCCTGAACGTCGCCTCACAGCTCACCGGCGGCACCTACGCCTCGCTGGTCCTGAGCGGCACCAGCAACACCTACACCAACGTCACCGTCACCTCCGGCACCCTCAGCATCGCCGGCGCCGGCAGCCTGGGCAGCGGCAGCGTCACCCTGGCCGGAGGCACCCTGCTGGTCAACGGCGCCGCCAGCATCGCCAAGAACATCGCCGTCACCGCCAGTTCCACCATCCAGGTGGCCAGCGGCAACGCCGCCACCCTGTCCGGGAACATCACCGGCAGCACCGGCACCTTGACCCTGAGCACCGGCACCGGCGCCAACGACGGCCTGACCCTGTCCGGCGCCAACACCTTCAGCGGCGCCATCAGCATCGGCGCCGGCACGGTCACCGCCAGCGGTGGCAGCGCCATCGCCGACACCAGCGCCGTGACCGTCGCCTCGGGCGCCACCTTGGCCCTGGCCGCCAGCGAGACCATCGGCTCGCTCGCCGGCGCCGGCACCGTCAGTCTCGGCAGCTTCAACACCCTGACGGCGGGCGGCGATAACACCAGCACCACCTTCTCCGGCGCCATCACCGGCACCGGCGGCCTGACCAAGGCCGGCACCGGCACCCTGACCCTGTCGGGCACCAACACCTACACCGGCGCCACCACCATCAGCGCCGGCGAGATCATGGTGTCCGGCGGCAGCGCCATCAGCGACAGCAGCGCCGTGTCGGTCGCTTCGGGTGCGACGCTGCAGCTGGAAGCCAGTGACGAGACCGTCGGCTCGCTCAACGGCGCCGGCACGGTGACGCTGAACGGCGGTTCGCTGACGTTGGGCGGGAATAACACCTCCACCACCTTCTCCGGCGTCATCCAGGACGGCACCGCCCTGAACGGCGGCATCACCAAGACCGGCACCGGCACGCTGACCCTGTCGGGCACCAACACCTACACCGGAACCACCACCATCAGCGCCGGCACGCTGGAAGCCGCCAGCAGCGCCGCCCTGGGCAGCAGCACCGGCGCCACCACCGTGGCCAGCGGCGCCACCCTGCAGGTGGACAACGGCGTCACCATCGCCGATGCCCTGACCATCGCCGGCGCCGGCACGTCCAGCTCCGGCGCCATCAACCTGTCCTCCGGCAGCGCGACGCTGTCGGGCAATGTCACCCTGAGCGCCGCCAGCAGCATCTACGTCGGCGATACCGCCACCCTGACCCTGGGCGGGACGCTGGCCGGCGCCTTCACCCTGACCCACAACTTCGGCAACGGCGCGCTGGTGCTGACCGCCAACAACAGCGCCGCGGCCACCGCCCTGAACATCCAGGTCGGCACCCTGTCGATCACCGACCAGACCAACCTGACCACCGGCACGCTGACCCTGAACATGGGCAACACCGGCGTCGGCGGCCTGCTGGTCACCGGCAGCAACGTCACCATATCCAAGAACATCACGCTCGGCGCCAGCGGCGGCATCATCAGCAACGCCAACGCCCTGACCCTGTCCGGCAACATCACCGGCGGCGTCAGCAGCAACCTCAGCCACGTCATCAGCCTGACCAAGGTCGGCGCCGGCAAGCTGACCCTGTCCGGCACCAACACCTACACCAGCTCCACCGGCGCCCTGGGCGCCACCATGGTGTCCGCCGGCACCCTCAGCGTCACCAACGCCACCAACCTGGGCAGCACCACCATCAACGGCGCCGTCATCCTGAACGGCGGCGCGCTGGAGGTGACGGGCAGCGCCGTCACCCTCGCCAACGCCATTGTCCTCAGCGCCAACGGCACCATCAGCGCCACCAACAGCGCCACCCTGTCCGGCGTCATCTCGGGTTCCAAAAACCTGACCTCGGCGGGTGCCGGCACCCTCACCCTGTCGGGCGCCAACACCTACACCGGCACCACCTCGGTGACCGCGGGCACGCTCAGCATCACCGACAACACCAACCTCAGCACCGCGGCGCTGACCCTGAACGGTGGCACGCTGGCGGTGACCGGAACCGCCGTCACCCTGACCAACGCCGTGACCCTGGGCAGCAGCGGCGGCACGGTCAGCGATGCCAACGCCCTGACCCTGTCGGGCGTCGTCAGCGGCACCGGCAACCTGACCAAGACGGGCGTCGGCACCCTGACCCTGTCCGGCACCAACACCTACACCGGCACCACCACCGTGTCGGCCGGCACGCTCAGCATCACCGACAGCACCAACCTGGGCAGCGGTGGCCTGACGCTGGATGGCGGTACGCTGACGCTGACCGGCACCACCGTGACGCTGAGCGGCAACATCCTGCTGAGCACCGGCGGCGGCACCATCAGCACCGCCAACACCCTGACCCTGTCGGGTGTCATCAGCGGCGCCGGCAATCTGACCACAGCGGGCGCCGGCACGATCATCCTGTCGGGCGCCAACACCTACACCGGCACCACCACCATCAGCGCCGGCAAATTGGAGGCTGCCACCTCCAGCGCCTTGGGCACCAGCGCGGGCGGCACCACCATCGCCTCCACCGGCACGTTGCTCATCGATGATGGCGTGACCCTGGCGGACGCGGTGAGCACCGCCGGCAACGGTTCGCTGACTCTGAACACCTCGACCGGCAGCGCCACGGTGTCGGGCAACGTGACCCTGACGGCAGACGCCCGGGTTAACGTCAGCGGCACGGGCACGCTGACCCTCAGCGGCACCGTGGGCGGCGCCTTCACGCTGTACAAGAATGTCGGCACAGGCACCCTGGTCCTGAGCGGCAGCAACGGCACCGGCGCCACCAACCTGAACGTCGCCACGGGCACCCTGTCCATCACCGATCAGACCAACCTGACCACCGGCACGCTGACCCTGAACGGCGGCGCATTGGCGGTGACGGGGTCCGCGGTGACCGTGAGCAAGGCCATCACCCTGGGCAGCGGCGGCGGCACCATCAGCAATGCCAACGACGTGACCCTGTCGGGCGTCATCAGCAGCACGGGCGGCCTGACCAAAACGGGCGCCGGCAAGCTGACCCTGTCGGGCACCAACACCTACACCGGCTCGACGACGATTTCGGCCGGCATATTGGCCGTGGCCGGCCTGGGCAGCACCTCGTCGCTGATCTTCAACGGCGGCACGTTGCTGTCCACGGCCGCGTTCTCCAGCTCCACCGCCATCACGGTCAATTCAAGCGGCGGCACCATCGATTACACCGCCGGCTCCGTCACCCTGAGCGGCGCCATCAGCGGCAGCGGTGCGCTGGACGCCAAGAGCTCCACCGCCGGCAACGCCATCAAGCTGTCGGGCAACAGCACGTTCTCCGGCGGCGTCACGGTGGACGGCGGCATCCTGGACATCTCGTCCGCCAACGCCATCGGCACCGGCACGCTGACCTTCAACAGCGGCAAAATCCGCAGCACCACCGCCGCCTACACCCTGGCCAACAACCTGGTGATCAACGGCAACCTGTTGCTGGCCGGCAGCTTCGGCATGACGTTCACCGGCACCGTCGATCTGGGCGGCGGCACGCGCAGCATCAATGACCAGCTGGGCGCCGGCAAGGACCTGACCTTCTCGGGCGTGGTCGGCAACGGCAGCCTGAACATCACCTCACAGCTCACCGGCGGCACCTATGCCTCGGTGGTGCTGAGCGGCACCAGCAACACCTATACGAACGCCACCGTCACCTCCGGCACCCTCAGCATCGCCGGCGCCGGCAGCCTGGGCAGCGGCAGCGTCACCCTGGCCGGGGGCACCCTGCTGGTCAACGGCGCCGCCAGCATCGCCAAGAACATCGCTGTTACCGCCAGTTCCACCATCCAGGTGGCCAGCGGCAACGCCGCCACCCTGTCCGGGAACATCACCGGCAGCACCGGCACCCTGACCCTGAGCACCGGCACCGGCGCCAACGACGGCCTGACCCTGTCCGGCACCAACACCTACAGCGGCGCCATCAGCATCGGCGCCGGCACGGTCACCGCCAGCGGTGGCAGCGCCATCGCCGACACCAGCGCCGTGACCGTCGCCTCGGGCGCCACCTTGGCCCTGGCCGCCAGCGAGACCATCGGCTCGCTCGCCGGCGCCGGCACCGTCAGTCTTGGCAGCTTCAACACCCTGACGACAGGGGGCGACAACACCAGCACCGTCTTCTCCGGCGCCATCACCGGCACCGGCGGCCTGACCAAGGCCGGCACCGGCACCCTGGAACTGTCGGGCACCAACACCTACACCGGCGCCACCACCATCAGCGCCGGCGAGATCATGGTGTCCAGCGGCAGCGCCATCAGCGACAGCAGCGCCGTGTCGGTCGCTTCGGGCGCCACCTTGATACTGCAGGCCAGCAATGAGACCGTGGGCTCGTTGAGCGGCGCCGGCACGCTGACGTTGAACGGCGGTTCGCTGACGTTGGGCGGGGATAACACCTCCACCACCTTCTCCGGCGTCATCCAAGACGGCACCGCCCTGAACGGCGGCATCACCAAGGCCGGCAGCGGCACGCTGACCCTGTCGGGCACCAACACCTACACCGGAACCACCACCATCAGCGCCGGCACGCTGGAAGCCGCCAGCAGCGGCGCCCTGGGCAGCAGCACCGGCGCCACCACCGTGGCCAGCGGCGCCACCCTGCAGGTGGACAACGGCGTCACCATTGCCGATGCCCTGACCATCGCCGGCGCCGGCACCTCCAGCTCCGGCGCCATCAACCTGTCCTCCGGCAGCGCGACGCTGTCGGGCAATGTCACCCTGAGCGCCGCCAGCAGCATCTACGTCGGCGATACCGCCACCCTGACCCTGGGCGGGGCGCTGGCCGGCGCGTTCACCCTCACCCACAACTTCGGCAACGGCGCGCTGGTACTGACCGCCAACAACAGCGCCGGGGCCACCGCCCTGAACATCCAGGTCGGCACGCTGTCGATCACCGACCAGACCAACCTGACCACCGGCACGCTGACCCTGAACATGGGCAACACCGGCGTCGGCGGCCTGCTGGTTACCGGCAGCAACGTCACCATATCCAAGAACATCACGCTCGGCGCCAGCGGCGGCATCATCAGCAACGCCAACGCCCTGACCCTGTCCGGCAACATCACCGGCGGCGTCAGCAGCAACCTCAGCCACGTCATCAGCCTGACCAAGGTCGGCGCCGGCAAGCTGACCCTGTCCGGCACCAACACCTACACCAGCTCCACCGGCGCCCTGGGCGCCACCATGGTGTCCGCCGGCACCCTCAGCGTCACCGGCGCCACCAACCTGGGCAGCACCACCATCAACGGCGCCGTCATCCTGAACGGCGGCGCGCTGGAGGTGACGGGCAGCGCCGTCACCCTCGCCAACGCCATTGTCCTCAGCGCCAACGGCACCATCAGCGCCACCAACAGCGCCACCCTGTCCGGCGTCATTTCGGGTTCCAAAAACCTGACATTGAACGGCGTGGGCACACTGACGTTCAGCGGCGCCAACACCTACACCGGCACCACCACCGTCGTCGACGGCACCCTGAACATCGGTGCCAGCGCCAACCTGGGCAGCGGCGCCCTCACCCTGAACGGCGGCACCCTGGCGGTGACCGGCTCCAGCGTCAGCCTGAGCCAGGCCGTGGCTCTGGGCAGCAATGGTGGCACGGTCAGCACCGCCAACGCCCTGACACTCTCGGGCGTGATCAGCGGGTCGGGTGACCTGACGATGAATGGCGGTGGCACCGTCACCCTGTCCGGCACCAACACCTACACCGGCGATACGACAGTGCGCGATGCCACCTTGCGCATTGCCGCCGCCACCAACCTGGGCGGTAGCGCCCTGACGCTGAATGGCGGTACCCTCACGGTCACCGGGTCCAGCGTCAGCCTGAGCCAGAATCTCAACATTTCCGTCAACAACGGCACCCTCAACACGGACAACAGCCTGACCCTGTCAGGTACCGTCAGTGGTTTCGGCAGCCTGTTCAAAGGCGGAACCGGTACCGTAACCCTGTCGGGCGACGGCAGCGGATATACCGAAACCACCTATGTGCAGGCGGGCACCCTGGCGCTGACCGGTTCGGTTGGCGGCGACGTCAACGTCCAGGACGGCGCCACCCTGGCCGGCACCGGCACCGTCGGCGGGAACCTGCGGGTCTATGGCGGCGGCACCTTGGCCCCCGGCGTCGAGGGCGTGAACAACGGCATCGGCACCCTGACCGTCACGGGCAACGTCAACCTGGGCGGTGCCCTGCAAATCCAGATCGCCGGCACATCCGGCAACAACGACGTGTTGAGCGTGGGCGGCAACGTCGTGCTGAACGACGGGTCGGGCAATGCCGGCACCCTGACGCTGAGCGCCGTTGGCGGCTACACGGTAGCGTTGGGTGACAGCTTCACCATCGTCAACAACACCGGCAGCGGCACCACCGACACCACCGCCTTTCACAATTTGGATAGTAACGGGCAAGCGGATCTAAGCGGCGGCAAGGCGCTGATCACCAACAGCGGGGGCACCGGCAACGATATCGTGGCCAGCGTCCTGAACGCCGCACCTAACCTGAACGCGACACCGGTCACTAATGCGAATTACATCGAAGGTGCCGATGCCGTCACCCTGTTCAGTGCCGCGACCGTAAGCACTGGCGAGAGCAACCAAAAAATCCACTCCTTGACCGTGGCTTTGGCAGGCCTCGCCGATGGTGGGGCTGAAACTCTACAAGTCGACGGAACTCTTGTATCACTGACTAACCAAAATACGGTAACCACCACAAACGGTTATACCGTGTCCGTCCTTGTGACGACGAGCACATCTGGCAATGTGGTGCAGTACGCTGCGGGAGTCACCATCACCAAGGCTGGTGACTTCTCTGCGGCAGACGCCGAGAGTTTGATCAATGGCTTGGGCTACAAGAACACCAGCGACGACCCTACTCCTGGCAGTGGTCGCACCATCGCGCTGACCGTCATCCAGGACAACGGCGGCACCGCCAACGGCGGCCACGACACCACCGCAGTCTATATTGTCTCCACCGTCACCATCACCCCGGTCAACAACAGCCCCACCCTGCCCAGCAGCGGTGCTGTCTCCACCATCCCGGCCACGCCCATCAACACCACCAGTAACACCGTCACCGTGTCCAGCATCCTGGGCGACGCCGGCTATGTCGACGTGGACGGCCATGGCGTCTCGGGCGTCGCCATCACCGGGCTCTCCGGTGCCGGTACCTGGCAGTATTCCACCGATGGCACGAACTGGTTCGGCGTCGGCACCGTTTCCACCAGCAGCGGCCTGTTGCTGAACAGCACCGCGCAGCTGCGCTATGTGCCCAATGGCAGCACCGCGGAAACCGCCACGCTGACCTTCAAGGGCTGGGACGAAACCAGCGGCACCGCCAGCAGCGGCAGCACGCGCCAGACGGCCGACACCACCACCAACGGCGGCACCACTGCCTACTCGGCCAACAACGGCACGCTCAGCGTCGAGACGCAGGGCGCTGTGATGACGGCCGGCGGCTCCGTCACCTACGTCGAAGCCGGCACCGCCGGCGCCATCGACACCACCATCACCGTCAGTGATTCCGTCGTCAGCACCTTGACCAGCGCCACGGTGACCATCGGCAGCGTGGTGGCCGGCGACGTGCTGACCTTCGTCAACACGGCCAACATCACCGGCAGCTATGACAGCAGCACCGGCGTGCTGACCCTGACCGGCAGCGACACCCTGGCCAACTACCAGGCGGCCCTGCGCAGCATCACCTTCAGCTCCACCAGCCAGGACCCGACCCTGGGCGGCACCCGTGCCAGCCGCACGGTCACCTGGTCGGTGAACGACGGCATCGCCCCCTCCGCCGGCGTCACCAGCACGGTCAACATCACCGCCGTGAACGACGCGCCGACGTTCAGCACCACGCCCGCCACCAGCCCGGTCTTCACCGAGGGCGGCAGCGCCGTGAGCCTGTTCAGCGGCACGACCATCAGCGCGATCGAGGCCGGCCAGAAGATCAGTGGCCTGACCTTGACCGTCGGCGGCTTGGCCGACGGCACGTCAGAGGTCCTGTCCATTGATGGCCAGGACGTCACCCTGGTCGACGGCACCAGCGTCACCACCACCGCCAACGGTTATGGCGTTGCGGTCTCGGTGACCTCCGGCACCGCCACCGTCACCATCACCAAGTCGGGCGGCGCCACGGCGGCGGCGGCCCAGACCCTGGTCGACGGCCTGACCTACAAGGATACCAGCAGCGACCCGACGGCCGGCAGTGGCCGCACCGTCACCCTAACCGCCATCCAGGACAACGGCGGCACCGCCAACAGCGGCCATGACACCACCACCCTGACCGCCGGCACCACCATCACGCTGCACCCGATCAACCAGGCGCCGACCCTGACCACCACCCCGGCGACCAGCCCGAACTATGTCGAGGGCGCCAACGCCACCGCGCTGTTCAGCGGCACGACCGTCAGCACCAGTGAGGCGAGCCAGAGCGTTCACGCCATCACCCTGACGGTGGGTGGCCTGGCCGACGGCGCCTCGGAAACCCTGAGCATCGACGGCCAGAGCGTGGCGCTGACCAACGGCAACAGCGCCACCACCACGGCCAACGGCTATTCTGTCAGCGTCTCGGTAAACAGTGGCACCGCCACCGTCACCATCACCAAGGCCGGCGACTTCTCAGCCAGCGCCGCCCAGACCCTGGTCAACGGCCTGGCCTACAAGAACACCAGCGACGATCCGACGGCCGGCAGCGGCCGCACCGTTACCCTGACCAGTGTTCAGGATAATGGCGGCACCGCCAACGGCGGCGCCGACACCACCACCCTGACCGCCAGCACCACCGTCACCATCACCCCGGTCAACGACGCCCCCACCCTGCCCAGCGGGGCTGCCGTCACCGGTCCGGGCACGCCCGGCACCACACCCAGCGCCGGTGTGACGGTGTCCAGCCTGCTGAGCGATGCGGGCTATGCCGACCCCGACGCCCACGGCGTCGGCGGCATCGCGATCACCGCCATTGCCGGTTCTCCCGGCACCTGGGAGTACTCTACCGACGGCGGCACCACCTGGAACAGTGTCGGCAGCGTCTCGCCCACCAGCGCCCTTCTGCTGGACGGCACGGCCCAGCTGCGCTTCACCCCCAGCGCCTTCTCCGTGGGAACCTCTGCGCTGACCTTCAAGGCTTGGGATGAGACCAGCGGTACCGCCACAAGCGGCGCCACCCGGGGCACGGGTGACATCACGACCGGAGGCACCGCCTACTCCACCAATGTCGGCACACTCAGCATTGCCGCCCAAGGCATCACCCTCACAGCCGGCGGCACCAGCAGCTATGCCGAGGCTGGCACCGCCACCGTTATCGACTCCTCACTCACGCTCACCGACACCGCCACCAACACCCTGACCAGCGCCATCGTCGAGATCGCGGGCGGCGTGGCCGGCGACCTCCTGTCCTTCACCGCCCAGAATGGCATCACCGGCAGCTATAACAGCCTCACGGGCTTCCTGAGCCTGAGCGGCAGCGCCAGCGTGGCCGACTACCAGGCGGCCCTGCGCAGCATCACCTTCAGCTCGACCAGCCAGGATCCCACCCTCGGGGGCACCCGCAACAGCCGCACCATCGCTTGGTTCGCGAATGACGGCATCCAGCTTTCCCTCTCGGCCACCAGCACGGTCAACATCACCGCCGTCAACACCGCCCCCGTCTTGACCGTACCGGATGCCCAGACGATCACCGATACCCTGGCCCACGGCCTGAGCGTCAGCGTGGCCGACCCTGACGCCGGAACCGGCATCGAGACCGTGACCTTGGGCGCCGGCAAGGGCAACCTGGCGGTCACCGCCTCGGGCAGCGCCAGTGTCACCGGCACCGGCACGGGCAGCGTCACCATCACCGGCACGCTGGCCGACGTGAACGCCACCCTGGCCAGCCTGACCTACACCACCACGGTAACCGCCAGCGACAGCGATACCATCACCATCGGTGTCAATGACGGCGGCAACACCGGCACGGGCGGCGCCCTGACGGATGCCAAGACCATCGCCGTCACCCTGACCGGCAACGCCGCCCCCACCGTCAGCGTGGCCGGCACCCAGAGCTACACCGACACCAACAGCCACGCCATAACCGGCGTGGGCGTGACGGACAATCTGGCCGGCAACACCGTCACCGCCACCGTGTCCGACCTGCATGGCAACCTGGGCTTCACCGCCGCAGGCTCCGCCAGCGTCACTGGCGCCGGCACGGGCAGCGTCACCATCACCGGCAGCCTGGCCGACGTGAACGCCACCCTGGCCACCCTGACCTACGCCACCACCGCGACGGCCACGGGAACGGATACCATCACCGTCACGGTCAATGACGGCGGCGGCAACCTGATCGGCGGGGCCAAGTCGACCACCCAGACCATCGCGGTGAACCTGACCGGCAACGACACGCCGTCCCTGGCCCTGCCGGGTGGGCAGAGCTATGTCGATCAGGCCGGCCACGCCATAACCGGTGTGGCCATCACCGACGCGCTGCCGGGCGGCACCGTCACGGCCACCGTGTCCGACCTGCACGGCAACCTCAGCTTCACCGCCGCCGGGTCCGCCACAGTCACGGGCGGCGGTACGGGCAGCGTCACCATCACCGGCAGCCTGGCCGACGTGAACGCCACCCTGGCCACCCTGAGCTACGCCACCACCCTGTCCACCGTCGGCAGCGATACCATCACCGTCGCCGTCAACGATGGTGGCACCGCCCGCATCGGCGGGGCGAAGTCCACCAGCGGCACCATCGCCGTAGCCATCGCCACCAACGACACGCCGGTCCTGACCGTCGCCGGGGCGCAGGCCTACGACGACACCAACGCCCATGCCATCACCGGTGTCAGCGTCGCCGACACCTACAACGGCACCATCACCGCCACGGTGTCGGACCTGCACGGCAACCTGGGCTTCACCGCGTCGGGCGCCGCCAGTATCACCGGCGGGGGCACGGGCAGCGTCACCATCACCGGCACCCTTGCCGACGTGAACGCCACCCTGGCCACCCTGACCTACACCACCACGGCGACCGCCACCGGCAGCGACACCATCACCGTCACCGTCAATGACGGCGGCGGCAACTTGATCGGCGGCGCCAAGTCCGCCACCCAAACCATCGCGGTCAACCTGACCGGCAACGACACCCCGGTCCTGACCGTCGCAGGGGCGCAGAGCTACAACGACACCAGCGCCCACGCCATCACCGGCGTCAGCATCAGCGACACCCTGCAGGGCGGCACGGTCACCGCCACCGTGGCCGATCTGCACGGCAACCTGGGCCTCACGGCCTCGGGGTCCGCCAGCGTCACCGGCGGGGGCACGGGCAGCGTCACCATCACCGGCAGCCTGGCCGACGTGAACGCCACCTTGGCCACCCTGACCTACGCCACCACGGCGACGGCCACCGGCAGTGACACCATCATCGTCAGCGTCAATGACGGTGGCACCAGCCGCATCGGCGGCGCCAAGGCCGCCGTCCAGACCATCGCGGTCAACCTGACCGGCAACGACACGCCGGTCCTGACCGTGGCCGGGACGCAGACCTATACCGACACCAACGTGCACGCCATCACCGGCGTCAGCGTCAGCGACAGCCTGCAGGGCAGCACCGTCACCGCCGCCCTGATCGCCACCCAGGGCAATATCTCCGTCACCGCGTCGGGTAGCGCGACGGTGTCGGGCAGCGGCAGCGGCGTGGTTTCCATCACCGGCAGCCTGGCCGACGTGAATGCCACCCTGGCCACGCTGAGCTACGCCACGACCGCCACAACCACGGGCGCGGACGTCCTGACCGTGGCGCTGAGCGATGGCGGCAGCAACCGCATCGGCGGCGCCAAGTCCACCGTGCAGACCATCACCATCAACCTGACCGGCAACGACACGCCGGTCCTGACCGTGGCCGGGGCGCAGAGCTACAACGACACCAACGCCCACGCCATCACGGGCGTCAGCATCAGCGACAGCCTGACCGGCACCACGGTCACGGCCACCGTGACGGCCACTAAGGGCAATGTCGCCGCCACCGCGTCGGGCGCCGCCACCCTGGCCGGCAATGGCACGGGCAGCCTGACCATCACGGGCAGCCTGGCCGATGTGAACGCCACCCTGGCCAGCCTGACCTATGCCACCACGGCGACGGCCACCGGCAGCGACACCATCACGGTGACCGCCAACGATGGTGGCACCGCCCGCATCGGCGGGGCGAAGTCCACCGTCCAGACCATCGCGGTCAGCCTAACCGGCAACGACACGCCCGTGGTGACCGTGCCGGGGGCGCAGAGCTATAATGATAGCGACGCCCACGCCATCACCGGCATCAGCGTCAGCGATACCCTGTCGGGCAACACCGTCACGGTGGCCCTGCTGGCCGGCAAGGGCAACGTCACGGTCACCGCCTCCGGCGGCGCCGTGGTGTCGGGCAACGGCAGCGGCGTGGTTTCCATCACCGGCAGCGTGGCCGACGTAAACGCCACCCTGGCCAGCCTGACCTACGCCACCACCGCCACAACCACGGACACCGACACCCTCACGGTGGCCATCAGTGATGGCGGCACCAGCCGCATCGGCGGCGTGAAGTCCGCCGTGCGCACGGTGGCCATCAGCCTGACCGGCAACGACACGCCCGTCCTGACCTTGCCGGGCGCCCAGAACCTGTCCGCCACCGGCAACCAGGCCATCACCGGCATCAGCGTCAGTGACACCCTGACCGGCGGCACCATCAGCGTCCTGGTGAAGGACGGCTTCGACGGTCAGCTGGTCATGGCGGCCTCGGGCGCCGCCACCCTGACCGGCAACGGCACCGGCACGGTCATCGTCCGCGGCAGCGTGGCCGACGTGAACGCCACCCTGGCCACCCTGAACCTGACCCCTGCCACCACCGGCAACGACATCATCACCGTGACCGTCAGCGACGGCGGCACGAACCGGGTGGGCGGCGCCAAGACGGCCAGCGGCATCATCGGCGTGACCATCAACCCGGTGGTGGTGCCGCAGCCCCCAGCCACGACCACCACCACACCGACGACCACGGCCACGACGGCGCCGACAACCACGACGACCAGCACCTTGATCGTGACGCCCACGGTGGCCGCGACCAGCACCGCGACGACCACCGTGGCCCTGACCCAAACGGTGGGCACGGGCAACGCCGGCGTCAGCGGCACACCCAGCGCCGGCCTGAGCGGCAACAGCGTCATCAGCACCAGCGCGACCAGCACAAACACGACGACAACCTCGACCGCCACCACCAGCATCATCACCGCGTTGGCGACCGACACCAGCACGTTGACCAGCACCAGCCGGTCGACCACCACCACAACGGCCGCTGGCTCAACGACCGCCACCCCAACCACCGCCGGCACAACCGCTGCCGGCACGACAGCGGGCAGTGCGACGCCCACCACCACGACGGCGAACACGACCACCGGGGCCGCGACCACCGGGGCTGCGACGACCGGAACGACGACCACCTCCGCCGCCGCTATCAGCGCCGGCACCGGCGTGGTCGCCATTACCTCCTCCGCCAGCGGCACCACCCCGCTGACCCTGGCCAACCAGGTCAGCAACCAAGTGGTCACCGCCGGCCAGCAAGTGACCTTCCAGCTGCCGCAGGGCACCTTCCAGAGCAGCGACCCGCAGGTGACGCTGGAGGCGCGGCAGGCCAACGGCGAACCGCTGCCTGCGTGGCTGACCTTCAACCCGGCCAACGGTACCTTCAGCGGCCAGCCGCCGGCGGGCGAGAACGGCAACGTCGCCATCACCGTCACGGCGCGCGACAGCAACGGCAATGTCGCCGAGGCCAAGTTCAACATGGCGGTGGGCCAGCAGCAGAACGGCACCGGCGGGCCCGGCGGCCAGGGCCCGCAGGGACCGGGCAACCGCGCCCCGCAGCAGCATGCCGCCAATGACCCGGCGACTGCCGTTCCCGCCGATCTGAACCCGGTGCAGCTGGCCGCCTATACCGGCCGTGACGCGGCGGCCCAGGATCTGGCCGCCAAGACCGCCAACGGCCCCGGCAAGGTACCGGCGGGCAAGCTGTCGCTGACGGCGCAGCTTCAGGCCGCCGCCCAGGCGCAGAAGGCCGTGGGCTTCGGTAGCGGCACCTTCGGCGCCACACATCACGGCATCGTCGACGACACCGTGTCCCTTCTCGCCAGCTTGCTGGACGTGTTCGGCGGCACCGCCCCACAGCACGGCCCGGCCCTTCCCGCCCACCACGCTTCCACCACCACGACCGCCTGAGGCTCCATGACGTCCTTGCCTTATTCCGCGCCGGCGCGGCGCACCCGCCCGCGTACCGTGGCGACGCCCATTGTCGCCGGAGCCTTGGTGGCCTTGCTGGCGGGGTGTTCCGTCACCCCCCGCCCCTTGACGTCGGATGAGAACCAGACCCGCGCCACCGAGGCGCTGAAGCTCGTTCGCGACCGCATTGATCCGGTGACGGTCGCCGTCTCCCTGGACGAGGCCATCGCCCGGGCGGTCAAGTACAACCTGGACCACCGGCTGGCGCTGATGGACCAGGCCATCGCCAACCGCCAGATCGACGTGTCGCGCTGGGACCTGTTGCCCAAGCTGGTGGTGGACGGTGGCCTGACGGCGCGCAGTAACGAACTGGCCTCGTCCTCCTACTCCATCCTGACCGGCAAGCAGTCGCTGGAGCCCTCAATCTCCAGCGACCGCCGCTCCGGCACCGCCGACCTGCAGCTGAGCTGGAGCGTCCTGGACTTCGGCATCAGCTATTACCAGGCCCGGCAGAACGGCGACCGGGCCCTGGCCACGGCCGAGAAGCGCCGCTCGGCGGTCAACAGCATCGTGCAGCAGGTCCGCGCCGCCTATTGGCAGGCCGTGGCGGCCGAGAAGATCGGCGACCGCATCAACCCCATCCTGGCCGATGCCCGCCAGGCCCTGGAAGACACCCGCCAGGTAGAGAAGCAGCGCCTGAAGCCCATGCTGGACGTGCTGCGGGACGAGAAGGCGACCATCGACATCATCCGCCAGCTGGAGAACCTGCAGGCCGACCTGGCGCTGGCCAAGACCCAGTTGGCGGCCTTGATGGGTCTGCCCCCGGGGACGCCCTACCAGCTGGTGTTGCCGGACAACCCGACCGCCCTGCCGGAGATGAAGACCGCCATCACCGAGCTGGAACACACGGCCCTGATCAACCGCCCGGAACTGCGCGAGCAGGCGTACAACCGCCGCATCGCCACGGACGAGGTGCACAAGGCCTTCCTGAAGCTGTTCCCCAACCTGTCCATTCAGGGCGGTCTGGACTATGACAGCAACTCCTTCCTGGTGAACCAGCGGTGGGCCGAGGGGGGCTTGCGCCTGTCCTGGGGCCTGGTGAACCTGCTGGCCGGCAATGACTTCATGGGCCTGGCGGAGACGCAGCGTGACCAGGCCGAGGTGCGCAACCTAGCCCTGTCCATGGCCGTGCTGACCCAGGTGAACGTGGCCTGGCAGCAGCTGGGCCGCGCCCGCACCCAGTACCTGGAAGCATCCGAGCTGGACAACATCGAGGGCCGTATCTACGACCAGGTGCTGGCGCAGCAGGAAAACAGCGCCGCCGGCAAGGTGGACCGCGTGCGGGCGTCCGCGTCGCGCATCGTGGCGGAACTGACCCGCGCCCGGGCCTACGCCGACATGCAGAACGCGCTGGCGTCACTGTACGTTTCGGTCGGCATCGATCCGCTGCCCCAGGCCGTGCCGGACTATTCGTTGAAGACCCTGACCGCCGCGGTGTCCACGGTGAACCGCCGTATCGAGAGCGGCATGTTCGGTGCCGAGGCGTCGGTCTCCGCCGAGACGCCGACACTGGACGACCCCGGCAAGGCCTTGACGCAGTAACTCCAGAGAGCCATAGCCAAAGCGGCGCCGGGCGGGGATCCTCCCTCCCGGCCCGTCTTGTTTCGGCGACCATCTGGCGCCGGCCTTTGCAACGAAAAGCGAGTCCGCCCCTTGTTCCGCCCCCGGTTCAGCCTGATCCTGCCCGCGCTTCTTCTCGGCCTGTCCGTCACGGCCCACGGCGCCGACACCATGCCCGAGATCCGCGCCCAGTTGGTGCCCAAGCGCAGCACGGTGCTGTCGTCGCAAATCGCCGCCCAGATTTCGGAACTGCCGTTGCGCGAGGGCGACAGTTTCAGCGAGGGGCAAAAGCTGGTGGCCTTCGACTGCGGCATCCAGAAGGCGCGCCAAGCCAAGGCCAACGCCCAGGAGACTGCGACCCGCAAGACCTATGAGGTCAAGAGCAAGCTGAACACGCTGAATTCCATCGGCGTATTGGAAGTGGAAACAGCGGCGGCGGAGCACGCCATGGCCGAAGCCGAACAGCAGATGGCGCGCGAGGTCGCGTCGCATTGCGTGGTCACCGCCCCGTTCGCCGGCCGCATGGGGCCGGTGGATGTGAAACGCTTCCAATCGGTGGCGGAAGGGCAGAAACTGCTGGAGATCCTGGACCCGACGGAACTGGAGGCGGAAATGCTGGTGCCGTCGTCGTGGCTGAAGTGGCTGAAGCCGGGTTTCGCGCTGGAAATCGGCATTGAGGAAACGGGCCGCAAGTACCCGGCCAAGGTGGCCCGCCTGTCGCCGCGCATCGATCCCGTCTCGCAGAGCATCCGGGTCTTCGCCGTCATCGACGGCAAATTCCCGGAGTTGTTGCCGGGCATGAGCGGTCGCGCCATCGTCGCGGCTCCGAATTGAGGATAGGGTGATGCGCGTCGTGCCCCCCACCCCGGAGGAACCGCCCCAGCGCCCGGATGCGGCCGAACTGGCCGGCCGGCAGCTGTTCGGCCTGACTACCCTGCTGCAGTTGCAGAAGCGGGCGCGGCATACCCGCACCGAGCAGGAACTGGGCTTCCTGATGGTGAATGACACCTTCAGCCTGGTGCGCTATCGCCAGGCGCTGGCCTGGCAGCGAACCGAGCGGGGCGATGGCGCGGTGCTGGCCGTATCGGGCTTATCCTCCGTGGATGCCGACAGTCCCTATGCCCGCTACGCCTGCCGCCTTCTGGCGGCCCATGGCGATTCCGCCGCGATCAAGGAACTGACCACGGCCGATCTGGCCCCGGATCTGGCCGAGGAGTGGCCGGAGTACCTGCCGGCCCACGGCCTGTGGCTGCCGCTGACAGCACCGGATGAGCGGTCCCTGGGCGGCCTGCTGCTGGCCCGGGAAGAGCCGTGGACGGATGGCGAGCGCGTGCTGCTGGAAAATCTGGGTGATGCCTACGCCCATGCCTGGGGCGGCTTAGTCCGGCAGCAGCGGCGCTGGCATCGCGACGCCGCCCGGCTGAAGTCCTTGCGCACCTTGGGCTATGTCGCGGCGGGCCTGGTGGCCCTGTCCCTGTTCCCCGTGCGCCTGTCGGCCCTGGCGCCGGCGGAGGTCATTCCCCAGGCCCCGACCGTGGTGCGGGCCCCATTCGACGGCGTGGTCGACAAGTTCCTGGTGACGCCCAACCAGCCGGTGACCGAGGACCAGCCCTTGTTCCAGCTGGACCCGGTGCGGCTGCAGAACCGCCTGGACGTGGCCCAGGCCACCCTGGAGGCGGCGGAGGCGGAGTACCGCCAGACCGCGCAGCAGGCCGTGTTCGATGAGAAGGCCAAGGGCCAGTTGGTGGTGCTGCAAGGCAAGCGCGACCAGGCCATGGCGGAGGTCACCTACGTCCAGGACCTGCTGAAGCGCATCGTCGTGCATGCGCCCCGCGCCGGCCTGGCCGTGTTCACTGACGTCAACGACTGGATCGGACGGCCGGTCACCCAGGGCGAGCGCATCCTGATGGTGGCGGAGCCCAAGGATGTGGAGCTGGAGATCAAGCTGCCGGTGGCCGACGCCATCGCCATGGACACGGGCGACCCTGTGTCGCTGTTCCTGAACATCGACCCGCAGCATCCGCTGGACGCCACCGTGCGGCTGGCGGCTTATCAGCCCGAGGTGGGCACGGACGGTGTCGCGGCCTATCGCCTGAAGGCGCGGTTCAACGATGGCCAGGCCCCCGTGCGCATCGGCCTGCAGGGTACGGCCAAGATCTACGGCCAGCGCACCACCCTGTTCTATTACCTGTTCCGCCGCCCCCTGGCGGCGCTGCGTCAGCGGCTGGGCGTCTGATGAGCGGTGAGGTTCCGGACGCCGCGCCCGCGTCGGTGGACGCCCCGCCCGTGCGCTTGGCCCCCTTGCGGGAGGAACTGACCCTGCTGGCCGGGCCGGCCCTGGCGGACGGGTCGCCCAGCTGGACGCTGCATGACCAGGTGGCCGGACGCTTCTATCGGCTGGGCTGGCTGGAGTTCGAGATCCTGCGCCGATGGCATCTGGAGGTGCCGCAGGCCATCGCCGCCGATGTCGCGTCCAACACCACGCTGCGCGTCACCGTCGACGATGTCATGGCCGTTTCGCAGTTCCTGGCGCTGAACAACCTGTTGCAGCGCCATGGGCCGCAGGCGGTATCGACCCTCATGCGCCAGGCGGAGATGCGCAAGCCCGGCTTGTGGCAGTGGCTGCTGAAGAACTACCTGTTCTTCCGTGTACCGCTGGTGAAGCCCGACCGTTTCCTGACCCAGGCCCTGCCTTATGTATCCTGGATCTTCACCCGCGGCTTCTTCCTAGTCACGCTGGCCGCCGCCTTGTTCGGCATTTACTTGGTGACGCGGCAGTGGGACCAGTTCCGCACCACCTTCGTCAGCTTCCTCTCCCCCTCCGGCCTTATCACCGGCGCCGTCGGCCTGGCAGTGGCCAAGGTGGTGCATGAGTTGGGACACGCCCTGACCGCCAAGCGCTATGGCTGCCGGGTGCAGACCATGGGCATCGCCTTCATGGTCATGTACCCGCTGCTCTATACCGACGTCAGCGACGCCTGGCGGCTGCCCAACCGGCGCCAGCGCCTGGCCATCGGCGTGGCCGGCATGGGCGCGGAACTGACGCTGGCCGCCTATGCCACGCTGGCCTGGTCCTTCCTGCCGGAGGGGCCGGTGAAGGCCGCCGCCTTCCTGCTGGCCACCACCAGCTGGATCATGACCGTGCTGGTCAACACCAGCCCCTTCATGCGCTTCGACGGATATTTCCTGCTGTCGGACCTGCTGGATGTGCCCAACCTGCATGACCGCGCCTTCGCGCTGGGCCGCTGGTGGCTGCGCGAGCGACTATTCCACCTGGGCGAACCGGTGCCGGAGGAGTTGCCGGCCAAGCGCCGCAATCTGTTGATCGCCCTGGCCTTCGCCACCTGGATTTACCGCTTCACCCTGTTCGTCGGCATCGCCGCCCTGGTCTACCACCTGTTCTTCAAGGTGCTGGGCATCATCCTGTTCCTGGTGGAGGTGTGGTGGTTCATCCTGCGCCCGCCCCTGAACGAGGTGCGGGAATGGATACGGCGGCGGGGAACCATGACCTGGAACCGCCGCTCCGCCACCACGGCAGCCGTGGCGCTGGGCCTGCTGGCCCTGGCCGTCATCCCCTGGCGCAGCACGGTGACGGCGCCGGCCGTCCTGCGCGCCGCGCAGGAGATGGAGATTTTCCTGGACCAGCCAGGGCGGATGGACGCCGTGCTGGTCAAGGCCGGCCAGAGCGTGGCGGCCGGCCAGGAGCTGTTCCGCCTGAGTTCCCCCGACCTGGACTACAAGCTGGCCAGCCAGCGCCAGAAGATCCAGACCCTGCAATGGGAAGCGGCATACCGCGGCAGTGCCGCTGTCGACCCCAAACGCCAGCGCATCGCGGCGCAGGAGTTGGAGACCGCGCAGGCCGAACTGCGCGGGCTGGAGGCGGAAAAGGCCAAGCTGACCGTGACCGCCCCCTTCGCCGGCATCATGGCCGAGGTGGCGGAGCCGCTGTCGCCCGGCGAATGGCTGCCGGCGAAGGAACGGCTGGGCCTGCTGCTGGACCCGGCGCATCCCATGATCGAAGCCTATGTGCGCGAGGCCGACCTGCATCGGGTGGCCGTGGGGGACCGGGGCCGCTTCCGCCCCGACCAGACCGTGACCAGCGCCGTGGACGGCCACATCCAGGACATCGACGACACCAGCACCCGCGTGCTGACCCGGCGCTATCTGGCCAGTACCTATGGCGGCGACATCGCGGCACGCGAAGACAGCCAGCACCAGCTGGTGCCCGAGGAGTCGATGTACCGCGTGCTGATCGCGCCGGCCAAGGATACCGCCCCGGCCAGCCTGGAGCGAGGCCGCGTGACGCTGGAAGGCGTGCGCGAAAGCCTGCTGGGCAGCCTGTGGCGCCGGACCGTGGCCATCCTGCTGCGCGAAGGCAGCTTCTGAACGCCAACCGCCGACCCCGTCCCTTATGAAAAGCCGCATGCGATGACAGACGACCTCACGCTTCCCCTTTTTTACAAGCAGCCGCGCCTGATGCAGGCCACCCTGGACGAGGCCATGTCCCTGCGGCAGCCCGTCAGTTACGGCTTCGCCGCCGGCGCGCACGCGGTTCCCCTGGTGATGGGCGAGTTCGCCGCCGCCTGCCGGTCCATCCCCATCCTGTTCGCCGGCGAGGCCGCCGCCCCCATCGCCCTGCTGGGCCTGCGGGAAGGGCAGAACCTGTTCGTGCACGCCGATGGCCGCTGGGATGAGGACGCCTACATCCCGGCCTATGTCCGCCGCTACCCCTTCATCTTCCTGGAGGACACGGAAGCGGACCAACTGACCTTGTGCGTGGACGAGGCGGCGGACGCCGTGGTGGCGGGAACGGAAAACCCCTTCTTCGTGAACGGCGCGCCCACCGACTTGACGCTCCAGGCCCTGGATTTCGCGCGCGAGTACCAGGCATCCCACGCGCTGACCACCGGCTTCGTCGCGGCCCTGCTTGACGGTGACTTGCTGACCGAGCGGCGGGCGGACGTCACCCTGCCCTCCGGCGAGACGCCCAGCCTGTCCGGCTTCCGCGTCATCGATGAGGAAAAGTTGAACCGGCTCCCGGCGGAAACGTTGGCGCATTGGCGCGACAAGGGTTGGCTGGCCGCGGCTTACGCCCACCTCATCTCCCTCAACGACTGGTCGGCGCTGATCCGGCGGGCCGGGTGATGGCCCGGTGATGGACCGATTGCTGCCGCAGGAGATCGAGACACCAACGCCGGAGATGGAAAGGCTGACCGAGCGGATGGTGCTGCCCATCCAGCCGCAGCTGATGGTCTATCTCGCCGAGGTGCGCGCGCAGGTGGACGCGGAGCTGCAGCCCACGCTGCAGCCGGTCAGCCCGGTCAAGCCGTATCCCCTGGGCCGCTGTGAGGAGATCACGCGGGCGGGCATGGCGATCCTGGGCCGGCGCTTGCGCGAGCCTGCCCATCCGGTGGAGCACGCCCTCGCCTCCTTCCTTCGCCAGGGCGGCCGCATCCGCACCATCTGGGGCGCGTTGCGCGGCACCTATTTCCAGAACGCCTTCCAGATCGGCAGCCTGTACGCCGACGTGGCCAACGACACGGTCGTCGTCACCAAGCCCAAGGTCGAAATCCTGCCGGTGCGGGAATGCGGGCTGGTGCCCATACGGGACATCGCCCATTTCATCGAGATCGCCGGCAAATATTGGGGTGGGGAGATCTACCCCAACCTGGTGATCCCCGACCTTGCCCCTCTGTTCCCCATGATCAGCCGCGTTCCCCATCAGTCCGTCCGGCCGCAAATGGGGTGCGACTACATGATCGACCTGTTTCGCCGGGACGAATTCCGCGGGCCGGAAGCCTTCCTGGCCACCGCCCCGCCGCCCCCGCCCGAGGTGGTGGACGAACTGCGCGGCCTGTGCCCCGAAACCATACACCATGTCACCCCCGACAGCGGCCGGGACCTGGCCGTCGCCGCCTGCCAACGGGCGCGGGACATCCGGGCGGACGATGCGTGGCGGGACCGCCTGGTCCTGGACCTGTTGAGCATCAGGCGTCTGTGAAAGCCGCCGCCCCCCACTCCTCGTACTACCAATCGGTCATGGTCGTGGACAGGTCCCTGCGCTAGGCTTTTCCGATAATAAGATCGGGAGGAGTCCATGATGCGCGTAACGCGGTCCCTGCTGGCGATAGCGGCCCTGGTGGGGCTGGGAATGGCGCCGGCATCCGCTGGTGCCGCGGAACCCAAGGCCAAGGGGGAGCATCATCCCCGTTACGATTATCCCACCGCCGTGCGCGCCGACTATGTCATCGGCTGCCTGGCGTCCAATGGTTTCAAGCACGAACTGCTGGGCAAGTGCGCCTGTGGCATCGACACCATCGCCGACATGATGCCCTACGACGATTACGAGAAGGCGGACACGATCCTGCGCATGCAACAGGGCGGCCTGGGCGATCGGGGGGCCATGTTCCGCGACACCCCCATCGCCAAGGATGAGGTGGAAAAGCTGCGCCGCGCCCAGGCCGAGGTCAACCTGCGCTGCACATGAGGGCCGGCGTCCCATCCGTCTTGCGCCGCCCCCGGGCCCACGCCACAATCCGGCCGACCATTGCGGGGGAAAATAGACGGTGAAATACCATCCGGAGGCGCTGGATCCCATCGTCGGCTTCCTGCGCGACATCGGCTTTACGGTGAAGTACGGCGCGGGAGCGCAAGGCGGCTTCCTGCCCGGCGTCAATATCGCGGCCGGCGTCCTCCATGTGGATCCCGAGACGCTGGTGGGCCCCGGCGACCTGCTGCACGAGGCCGGGCACATGGCCATCCTGCCCCTCCGCCTGCACGCCCAACTGGGACGGGATCTGGAGGCGGACATGCGTGCCGCCATCGCCGCCGAGGCCGGACCAGGCCTGCCAGCCGATCCCCGGCTGTCCGTCCCCCTGCAGCAAGGCGAGATGATGGCCCAGGCCTGGTCTTACGCCGCGGCCCTGCACCTGGGCGTGCCGCTGGAATGCATCTTCTTCCCCGGCTCCTACCACGTCGACGCGTATGAAGGCCCGCATCCCATGCAGCGGTGGCTGGAGGCCGGCACCCACCACGGGCTGGGCGGGCTGGCGCATGTGGGTATGACCGGCTTCACCGGCGTCTTCGCCCTGATGGGCGACAACGGCCTGCCCCCCTTCCCCCAGATGAGCCGGTGGGTGCAGGCGTAAGCCCCCTTCACCCCTTGTCGTCACCCTGGAAGGTGTGGCTGAAGGTGGTGTCGGTGCTGTCGCGCACCGTGACGGCCAGGGGACCCTGGGGGCGGTAGCTGAAGGTCAGGGCGGGGTCTTCGCTGAGCGAGATGTCGGCCTCAAGGGTGAAGACCAGGGCGTCGCCGCTTTTGACCGTGACGTCGCGGACGAAGCGCGCGGGCGTGTAGTTGCGGGTCACCTGGTCCATCTGCATGCCATTGTAATTGGGATGGCTGATCAGCAGCTGGGCGGTGACCGCCCCCTTGGGCAGGCCGGCCGGACCCTCGGTCACAGTCTTCAGCCGCATCTGGCCCAGGCGCTCCATGGCCAGGGCGGCGTCCTTGGTGGCGGGGGCGGAGCAGCCGCCGGCGGCCTTGATATAGCGCTCGGTCACGAACCAATGCCCGTCCGTCGTTTCCGCCACGGCATGCATGTGGGTATAGGCATCCACCCGGATGCGGGTCTTCACCTGCGCCGGCACGGCCGCAGGGCCGAAATGAAAGGTGCCGACCAGGGGGGCGGGGTTGTTGTCCACCACCAGGTAGAGGGCCTTCAGCGATAGCGTGGGGTCCAGGGTCACGGTCACCGGCACCAAGGCCGCGTCCATGGCCCGGTCCGGCGCGTCCAGCATGATCTGCCCCTTGGCCGGGGTCAGAGGATGGGCGGCGAACAGGGTCTGGCGCAGATCCTGCCATCGGGCGGCGTCGGCCGCCGGATCCTCGGCCCGGGCGAAAAGCGGAGCGGCCAGGATTGACAACAGAACTAAAGCGAACAGGCGGGACTTCATGACGGATCCTCCCACTCCAGCTGCTTGAAGGCGGTGATGGCGTTGCGGCCATTATAGGCGTCGAACAGTTTCCAGCGGCCCCGTTCCGACCGCGCCACCGTGGTGGCGGCGGCATCAATATCCCCGCCGTTTTTCAGCAAAGCCCGGACGTCGCGGGCCAGCGTGGTGAGATAGCGTTCCTCATCCGCCGCCCCGGCCGGCCAGGGCAGCTGGGCGGGGCCATGGCCTGGCACCACGCGTACCGCCGGCAGGGCCTTCAACTGGCCCAACACCGTCAGCCAGCCGGTCAGGCTGCCGTCCAGCGCCGGGATGCGGCCCTGGAACAGCAGGTCGCCGGCCCACAGGGTGCGCGTTTGCCCATCATACACCGTGAGGTCGCTGTCGGTATGGGCGGCGCCATAGGCCGCCAGGTGCAGCACACGGCCGCCTAGGTCGATGTCGGCGGTGGTATCAACAGCCTGGGTGGGAGGCAGCGCGCCGCCAGCCTGGGCCGGGTCACCGCCCAGGATGCGGGCTAGGCCCTGGCGGTAGTAGGCCCCCCGCTCCGCCCAGGCGGCGGCGAAGCGGGCATGGGCAACCACCAACGGGTGATCCTCCGCGAAGGCGACGGCGCCCAGCACGTGGTCGGGATGGACGTGGGTGTAGATCAGATAACGGATGGGCAGGCGGGTCGTGGCCCTGATCTGCGCCCGCAACCGGGCACCGTCCCCGGCGCTGCCACCCGGATCAATGACGGCCACGGCGTCATGGCCGACGATGAAGCCGATGTTGGCGATGGCATCGTCATTGGCGGCGGTGGCGTCCTGCATCACGCCAGGACGCACGTAGACGCCGGGCGCCACCTGAATAAGAGGGACATCTTTCGCCCACAGGGGCGCCGGCAGCCCCAGACCGACCACCACGCAGAAGAGAAAACCGGCCCGGATCAAGGTTCGGCCGGCCATGTCTCCCTCACCTGGGTCCCGTCCACGGGAACTGTTTTCGCCGGCCCGTACTGGCGATAGATGAACTCGGCCGGCACTTCGCCGCGCGCCCGCACCGCCGCCAGCATGACACCGTGGTCGGGCGACAGGGCGCAGGCGGGATCGGTGCGGCCGGCATCGCCGGTCAGGGCGAAGGCCTGGCAGCGGCAGCCGCCCCAGTCCACCTCCCGCCGCTCGCACCCCTGGCAGGGTTCCGGCATCCAGGCGGTGCCGCGATAGCGGTTGAACGCTTCGCTGTCGTACCAGGCCGCCGCCAGCGAGCCGGTGGCGACCGAGGGCCAATCGAAGCCGGGCAGCGTTTCCGCCGCATGGCAGGGCAAGGCGAGGCCGGCGGGGGAGATGTTCATGAACCGCCGGGCCCAGCCGCCCATGCAGGCCTTGGGGCGGGCGGCGTAATAGTCCGGCGGCACGTAGTCGATGACCATGCGGCCCTTCAGCCGCGCCCGCGCCGCCTCCACCGTCGCCGTGGCCGCGTCCAGCTGCGCCCGGCTGGGCAGCAGGGCGTCACGGTTCATCAGGCTCCAGCCATAATACTGGACATGAGCGACCTCGATGCGGCCCGCCCCCAGCTCCAGCCCCAGGTCTATCATCTGCGGCAGCCGGTCCAGGTTCTGGCGGTGGACGACGAAGTTCAGGGTCAGGGGCAGGCCGGCCGCCGTCACTTGCCCGGCCAGCGCCAGCTTGCGCGCCTGGGCGCCCGGCATGCCGCCGATCCGCTCCGCGCTTTCCACCTCCACATCCTGGAAGCTCAGCTGCACATGGTCCAAGCCGGCGTCGGCCAGCACGGCCAGCGACGCCCCGTCCAGCAACACGCCGGAGGTGATGAGGTTGGTGTACAGGCCAAGGCCGGCGGCATGGCGTACCAGGTCCGGCAGGTCCTTGCGTGCCGTGGGCTCCCCGCCCGAGAAGTGCACCTGCAGAATGCCCAGGGCGGCCGCCTCGCCCAGCACACGCTTCCACGTGGCCGTGTCCATCTCCTCCCCCGCCCGCTGCAACTCCACGGGGTTGGAGCAATAGGGGCAGCGCAGCGGGCAGCGGTGGGTCAGCTCCATCAGCAGACCCATCGGCGCCTCCACCGGGGGTGACTCAGCCGCAGGGGAGGAAGCATGGCTCATAGCAGGACCACGCCCTTCTCCGCCAGATCGCGCAGCATGCCGCCCACGTCGCCCGCCATCTCGTCCCGGGGCACGTCGAAGCGGGTGGCCAGGTCATCGACGATGGCCCCCAGGCTGCGCTGGCCGTCCACCAGCTTCAGGATCTCGGTGGCCGCCTCATCCGGCAGGAAAAGTCGTTCCGGTGCCAGAACCATCCAGCTTTTCCGTGTATCATCAAAGCGGAACTTCACGCCCCGGGCAAAGCGCGGCACCGACGCCTCACCCACCGCTTCCGTGGTCACGGCATCGGTCATTGCCGGCGTCCTTCCGGTATGAAGGCGCCCGGCGGGATGTAGCCGGGTTCGACATAGGCGAAGTGCAGGGCGTCCAGTTGGGCCCACAGAATGTTGCACTTCTCCGTCAGGGCGGCGATGGCGCCCCGCTGCTGCTCCGCCGTGCGGGCATGTTCCTTCACATAGGCCAGGGCGAAATCCACGTCGCGCGGCGCCTGGGTCAGGCGCGGGGTGAAGTAAGCCAGGGTTTCCTGAGTGATGAAGTCGTAATTGGCCAGCATGCCGGACACACGCTCGGCGATGATGGTGGGGGAAAACATCTCGGTGAGGGAAGAGGCCACCGCCTCCAGCACGCTGCGGTCCCGCACCAGGGAAACATAGGCGTCCACGGCGAAGCGCGTGGCCGGCAGGATGCCGACGGTGGACTGGACATAGTCGCGGTCCAGCCCCACGCCCGTGGCCAGGCGCAACCACCGCTCGATCCCGCCGTTGGCGGGGGTATCGGCCCCGGGGAAACCGTCGTGGTCCTCCAGCCGGCTGCGCCAAAGCCGGCGCAGATCCGGTGTGGGCAGGCGGGACAGCAACACCGCGTCCTTCGCCGGGATACGGCTTTGATAATAATAGCGGTTCAGGGCCCAGGCCTGGACCTGGCCCCGGTTCAGGGCGCCGCTGTGCAGCAGCTTATGGAAGGGATGCAGGTTGTGGTAGCGCTCCGCCCCAACGGCGCGCAACGCCGCCTCCAACTCTTCCGGCGATAGGACGCGATCCTGCGGCTCAGCGGTCATAAGGCAATTTCCATTCCGTCGAAGGCCACCTCCCATCCCGCTTGGTCCACCACCCGGCGCTGCGGGCTGTCGTCCATGAGGATGGGATTGGAATTGTTGATATGGATGAAGACGCGGCGGCGAACGTCCAGGCCGGCGAAGGCGGCAAGGGTGGCGTCCACGCTCATGTGTCCCATGCGCAGACCGGTCTTATTTCCAAGGCCGGCATCGATCATTTCGGTATCGGTATAAAGCGTGCCGTCGAAGAACACCAACTCGGCACCGCGCAGGCGGTCCGCCAGCGCCGTCGTCATGGCGGCGCAGCCCGGAATGAAGAAGAAGCGGCGTTCACCGTCATCCACCGCCACGCCCACCGTGTCCTCCCCCTCCACGATGGGGGGTGGACCGTCGTGGCCCTCCAGGTATAGCGGCACCTTGCCGGGCACGGGGAACAGCTCGATCCACAGCCCGCTTTCCGCGCCGCCAATGCCGCATCCGGTGAGGGGCACCCGCTCGTTCAACGGCAGCGCGCTTCGCGCCACCACGTCACGGGCCAGCACTTCGAAGATCGGATTGGCGTCCAGGATGCCCAGGGTGCGGGCGGTGCCGTGCAGGGTGAAGGGTTGGCGTTCCCGCAGATTCAGCAAGCCGGCGATGACATCGACGTCGCCACCGCTCAGCACCACACCCGCGATGGGGGAGGAACGCAGCCCGTGATTGGGGTGCAGCGCCGGGTTGGCGGCGATCTGCTGCCGCAGGTCAGGTGACGCGTTCAGCAGGAACCAATCCCGGCCGTCGCGGCTGACCGCCAGCGAGGCCTGGGTGCGGGGCCGTACCGCCGGATCGCCGGCGCGCGCCCGCCGGCAAGCCTCGGCATGCGAGTTCCATTGGGGAAACCCGCCGCCGGCCGCCGCGCCGAGAACAAGGATATGCATGGGTCCTTAAGCGCCAAGGCAAAGCACAGGGGGCCGTCGCGGCCGGCCGGATCCAACGCCCGGAAGACCAGCGGCGGCCCCAAGTCGTTGAATTGCTTATTTCACTTCCGCGCAAGCGTAGCAGTTGATTTCCATGCCCAGCGCGATTTCGACGATCTTCGGAGTCTTCCAGCTCATAACATTTCCTCCGGTTTTGAGGAGCGGCCACATGTCCGCGCCTGTATTTAAAATAATTCTAAATTACCTTTCCGTCAAGGTGCCCAACTGTACCACCCCTCCGCCCCACCTCATCCCTTGGGCCGCAGACAGGCGTGTTACGGTGCAAGGCTTTAAGCTTCGCGCACCGTCCACTGTTCCGCTGGATGGGCGCCCCGTCCATGGTGACCCCACAGGCGAGGGCGCCGTCAGAGGAATAAGGGCCGACTAGAAGAACGCGATGGCGCCGGCGGCGATCGTGTCCTCCTGGGCCTTGTTGCCGCCGTGGGCCGTGGCGGTGGTATGGGCATACTCACAGATCAGGTTGACCCAACTGGTCAGCTTATATTTGCAGCCGGCGGCCCAGGATTCGTTGGTCTTCACCAGCAAGGGGTTGACCTCGCCCGAGGCCAGGCCCAGGCGGCTCAGCCCATAGCTGCCGGACAGGGTGAACCTCTTGAAGAAGGTGTAGCTGCCCTGGACGTAGTAGCCGTCCGAACTGCGCGCCTGGCCGGCGGCGCTGACGCCGTCGAAGAACAGGCCGGTGGTTCCCAGCGCGTCGCCGGTGTAGCCATAGGCCACCAGCTCGGCATCCGCGATGTCGACCTTGGCGCCGAAGTCCCAGCCGGTGCCCCGCACGCTACGTCCCTGAGGCAGCGCCTCGGCGGCCGACACGCTCTTCAAATCCTGGGTGACGACGTTGGCCCACAACTGGGCCTTCAGCAGGCTGCTGGCGTCGGTCGGCAGCTCATAGTTAACGCCGGCCTGGATCTGCGGATCGTTATGGGCGGACAGGGTGCCCGACTGGCCGGAGAAGTTGAAGGCGTCCAGCGGCTGGAAGATGCCGACCGACGCGGTGAAGCCGCTGAACTTGGGCGTGGTGTAGGTGATCTGGGGCATGAAGTCGGTGTAGACGTAGCCGATGCCGATGCGCCCCAGCGAGGTGTTGGACGGCGCCACGTTGCCGCCGGTCGACCCCACGCCGAACAGCGTGAAATCGTTCAGGATCGCCTGCTGGCCGAACAGGCCGATGTCGCGGCCCACCTTGACCGTGCCCATGCTGGGCGTCCCCACCGTCAGGTACTGCTGGCGGAAGTCGATGCCCGACGTCGCCAGGGCATGCGCGGCGCCGGCGGAGTTGGCCCCCCCCACCCCCGACACGCTGTTCAGGCCCGGGTACAAGCCGAAATGGGCGACGATATCGAAGCCTTCCTGCTGGGTCTTCAACTCCACGGCGAAGTTGCCGGGCAGCAGACCGTTGCGGATGGAGGAGTTCTCGCTGCTGCCCACTGCCGCCAAGCCGCCCGCCACCACATGGTTGGGCGCCACGCTGTCCGGGCTGTCATGGACATAATAGCCGTTAATCTCCCCAGAGAGGGTGACGTCGACGGGGCCGACATGGACGCCGATGCCCTTTTCCGTCATGCGTACGGCGAAGGGATCGGGCGGCGGGGCGGCGGCCACTGCCGCGGCGCTGGCGCTGGCCACGGCGGCCGGCGGCGGGGGTGGCGGCGTCTCGACCGCCTTGCGCTGTTTCAGTTGGTCGTATTCCTGCTGGGACAGGATGCCTTTGGCCAACAATTTGGCCAGAAGATCGTCAGTGGTGTCGGCTTTCGCCATGGATCCCGGCAGACATGCCAGGCCGCTGATCGCGGTCACGCCCAGAAACAATGCCATCCGCTTGGATTTCATTCTTGTTTCCTCCCGGCTTTATTTGCAGGGTGTCGGCCCGGTGGCCATGGCAATAAAACGCCATTCGGCGGAAGTTTCCGCGCGCCGATCATTTCCCTGCTGTTTGGCGGGGTCTTTCTGGGCCCCACCTTAATTTGAAACTTGAAGTCGTTTGCCTTGTCCGCGCAATAGAACTAAAGAACCGTTGCGGGTTGCCGGCCGGTTGCGCACGCTGGAACAAGCCTATGAAATCATGGGGGCGGTTCGCATGCGGCCCTTCGGCCGCCGCACCGCACCCGGATGGACCCATGAAAACCAAGCCTGGCGACAGCGGCCAATCCCATAGTGGACCGCCCCCCGGTGCCAAGACCCGCCCCGTTGACGGGCCCGGCGCCACATCCCCAACCAAACCCAAGGTCGCGGCGCGGTCCAGCAGCACCCCGCCGCGGATGAACGGTACCGCCCCCGTGCCCCCGGCCCCTTCCCTGCCGCCCCTTCCCCCCTTCCCCATGCCCCCCTTCCCCATGGCGTCGGCGCGGACGCGCGCCCGCGGCGATGGCGGGCCCACCGTGCCCTTGCGCCGTGGCGGGTCCGACAAGACGGACGCCCACGCGGCGGTGGCGGAGCTGCGTCGGCAGATCGGGGACGGCGGCGACGCGGCCGGCATCCTGGTCTTCTTCTCCCCCGCTTATGACCGGGAGGAGATGCTGGTGGCGCTGAAGGAGGCGTTCGGTTCAACACCCGTCTTCGGCTGCACCACGGCCGGGGAGATCACGCCCTTCGGCTACATCAGCAACGGCCTCACCGGCATCAGCTTCCCGGCGGCGGACTTCATGGTCCATTCCGCCCTGTTCGAGGGGTTGAGCCAATTCCAGATCGCCAACACCATCGAGCGGACGCATCAACTGGTGTCCCAACGCCATGCCCAGGCCCAGGGGCGGCCCGGCTTCGGCCTGCTGCTGGTCGACGGCCTGTCGACGCGCGAGGAACAGCTGGTCAGCGCCATCGGCAACGCGTTGGCGGGCCTGCCGCTGATCGGCGGGTCGGCCGGCGACGGGCTGGATTTCAAATCCACCATCGTCCTGCATGAGGGCCGCTGCGTCAGCGACGCCGCCATCCTGCTGCTGGTCACCACCCGCCGGCGCTTCTCTGTCTTCAAGACGGAGCATTTCGTGCCTACGGAACACAAGATGGTGGTGACCGGCGCCGACCTGGAAACCCGCCGGGTGTTCGAGATCAACGCCGAGCCGGCGGCCCTGGAATATGCCCGCCTGGTGGGCCTGTCGAACGAGCCGCTGACGCCCAAGATTTTCGCCGCCCATCCCGTGGTGGTGCGGGTGGGCGGCCAGTACCACGTCCGCTCCATCCAGAAGGTGAACCCGGACAACAGCCTGACCTTCCACTGCGCCATCGACGAGGGCCTGGTGCTGACGGTGGCGCGCGGCATCGATATCGTGGAAAATCTCCATGAATTGTTCCGCCGGCTGGAACGGGAGATCGGTCCCTTGGATGCCATCATCGGGTTCGATTGCGTCTTGCGGAACCTGGAAACGGAACAGCGCAACCTGAAGGCCGCCGTGTCGGATCTGTTCGTCGCCCACCGCGTCACCGGCTTCTGCACCTATGGCGAGCAGTACATGTCCATGCACGTGAACCAGACCTTCACCGGCGTCGCCATCGGTGGGACATGATCATTCCCAAGCCCCTGCCCGCCAACCGGGACGCAGCTCCGGTGCCGGCCGACGCGGACGCGGCGCGCCGCATCGCCGACCTGGAACAGCAGGTGGCGAAGCTGACGCGCATCAACCAGTCGCTGATGGACCGGGTGGAGCGCCATGTGGACGGCCAGGGCTCAGCCTTTTCGCTGTTCCAGACCGCCATCAGTCTGGAGAATCAGGTCCGGTCGCGCACCCGGTCGCTGGAAGAGGCGCTGGTTGACCTGGAGCAATCCTATCAGGAAGCCGCCATGGCACGGGAGCAGGCGGAAACGGCCCGCCTGCGCCTGTTCACCGCCATCGAGGCGGTCAGCGGCGGCTTCGCCCTGTTCGATGCCGACGACCGGCTGGTGCTGTTCAACCAGGACTATCTCAGCTTCTGGCCCGGCATGGCGGGCGACGTCCACCCCGGCATGTCGTTCAGCGACATGGTGCACCTGGCGGTGCAGCGCAAAAGCGTGATGGATGCCTATCGCGACCCCGACGGCTGGGTCCGCCGCCGCCTGCGCCAGCATGCCGATTGCCAGGGGCCCACCGTCCACGCGCTGAGCGACGGCCGCTGGATGCAGATCAATGAGAAGCGCACCAATGACGGCGGCGTCGTCGCCATCTACACCGACATCACCGCCCTGAAACGGCGGGAAACGCAGCAGTGGAAGGCGGCGCTGGCGCAGAAGAGCACCCTGCTGCAGGCCACGCTGGACAACATCTTCCAAGGGGTGGCGGTGTACGACGCCCAACTGGCGCTGGTGGCCTGGAACAACGAGTTCGTGCGCCTGCTGGACCTGACGCCCCGCTGCGTGCGGCGCGGCGCCGTCTTCGCCGATTTCCAGCGCTTCAATGACGGCCTGCTGGCCCATGGCATCAGCGAGCCGCGTTTCCTGGACCCTCAGAACAACCCGCTGCCGCTGCGGCTGGAACAGACCTGGTTCAACGGCCGGGTGCTGGATATCGAGCGCAACCCCATGCCCGACGGCGGCTTCGTCCTGACCTTCACCGACATCACCGAGCGCAAGCGCAATGAAGAGGCGCTACGCGACAGCGAGCGGCGCATCCGCCTGGTGACGGACGCCATGCCGGCCCTGATCGCCTATGCCGACGCGGACGAGCGCTACCAGTTCGTCAACGCCCCCTACCGGCAATGGCTGCACCGGCCGGAAACGGCCATCCTGGGCCGGCGCATGCGCAGCGTGCTGGCCCCCGCCTTCTACGAGCGCAGCCGCGCCTACATCCGCCAGGCCCTGGCCGGGCAGATCGTGTCGTTCGAGGTGGAGCTGACGCCCACCGGCGATCCGGACAATCTGGCGGAGCCGCGCTACGCCCATGTCACCTTCGTGCCCCATATCGGCCTACCCCATGCTGACCAGGACCGCGTGATCCTGGGCCTTTTCACGCTGATGCAAGACGTTACGGAACGGCGACGCGCCGACGCTGCCATCAAGGAGGCGAACGAGACGCTGGAGCGGCGGGTGACCGAGCGCACCGCGGCGCTGACCGCCCTGAACGGCCAGCTGCAGCAGGAGATCGCGGAGCGGCGGGAGGTGGAGCGCGCCCTGCAATCCGCCAAGGTGGAGGCGGAGCAGGCCAACCTGTCCAAGACCAAGTTCCTGGCCGCCGCCAGCCATGACCTGCTGCAGCCCCTGAATTCCGCCAGGCTGTTCGTGTCGGCCTTGGCTGAGCTGGAGCATACGCGCAAGAACCGGTCGCTGATCGACAACATCGACGTGTCGCTGGGGGCGGTGGAGGGCCTGCTGGACGCCCTGCTGGACATCTCGAAGCTGGACGCCGGGGCGGTGTCGCCGGAAATCGTAGACTTCCCCATCGGCAGTCTGCTGGGGCCCCTGTCCACCGAGCACCAGGTGCTGGCGCAGGAACAAGGGCTGGCCCTGCGCTACGTGCCGTCGCGCGCGGTGGTGCGCAGCGACATCCGCCTGCTGCGCAGCATCGTGCAGAATTTCCTGTCCAACGCCGTGCGCTATACCCAGCGGGGGGGCGTGCTGCTGGGCTGCCGCCGCCGGGGCGACACCTTGCGCATCGAGGTGTGGGACAGCGGTCCCGGCATACCGGCCGACCAGCTGGACGAGATCTTCAAGGAATTCCACCAGTTGCATCGGGGCCCCATGCTGGGCAGCCCCACGGGGAATTCGACCAAGGGTGAGGGACGCACCCGCACCACCGGCCGGGGCATGGGCCTGGGCCTGGCCATCGTGCGCCGCGTCGCCAAGGTGCTGGACGTGACGGTGGAAACCCGGTCCATGGTCGGCCGCGGCTCCATCTTCTCCGTCGCGGTGCCCTTGGGCACCATGACGGCCTCGGCCGTCGCCCGCCGTGTGACCGGTGAGGGCAACGCCCGTCCCCTGGACGGAACCCTGGTCCTGGTCCTGGATGACGAGCCCAGCGCACTGATGGGCATGCAGGCGCTGCTGTCCACGTGGGGCTGCGAGGCGGCGGTGGCGTCCACCGGAGAGGAAGCGCTGGAGGTGCTGGGCCGCCTGCCCCGCCCGCCCGACGCCCTGATCGCCGACTTCCACCTGGGCGACGGCCACACCGGCCCGGATGAGGTCACCCGCCTGCGCCAGGTCATCGCCGCCGGCACCGGCCTGGCCCCACCCGCCATCATCGTCACCGCCGACCATACGCCGGAGGTCGAGGCCCAGGTGAAGCAGCACCAGTACTGGATGCTGAAAAAGCCGCTGAATCCGGCGCAGCTGCGGGCGTTGCTGTCCAGCATGCTGGGGTAGGACCGGGTTCCGGACCCGCGCGCCCGGTTGACACGCCTTCGCAACCGGCGATATGCCTGGCTGGTCGCTTTCACGCCCGAACAAGGTCCGGCCGCGCATGCGTTCCCTTCTGGCCGGTCTCGGCCCCGCCGACATCCGCACGACCCCTTTTCCCCATGTCGTGGCCGACCGGCCCATGGAAGACGGCCTTTACCAGGAACTGAGCGCCAGCTTTCCCGGGTTTGCCCGCATGGGCTGGCATTGCGCCCCGGACCAGGTGCCCAACAACCGGCGCTTCGAACTGTCGGCCGAGATGATCCTTCAATCACCGGATTTGCCGGCCTGCTGGAAGGACTTCGTCGCCTACCACGCCGGTCCGGCCTTCCTGGCGGAGGTCGCGGCCCTGTTCGACGGCCACTGGGACCCGGCGATGCTGGCGGCCCTGGATGGGCACCTGACGGGTCATAGTGCCGGGTTGCGGCGCCTGACCTCGCCGGGGCCGTATCGCATCCACCAGGACGCGCGCATGGAGATCAACACCCCCGTGCGCGACCGCGCCTCCTCCTCGCGCGGGCCCCATCTCGACACGCCCAACCGCCTTTTCTCCTGCCTGTTCTACATGCGGGCGCCCGATGACGACGCACACGGCGGTGACCTGGTGCTGTACCGCTGGCGCAACGGGCCGACGGGGCGCATCGCGGACTATGCGCTGCCGGACACCGCTGTGGAGGCGGTCTTGACCGTGCCCTACGCCGCCAACCGGCTGGTGATCTTCCCCCAAAGCCTGAACGCCCTGCACGGCGTCAGCCCCCGCCACCCTACACCGCATACCCGCCGCTATGTCTTCATCACCGCGGAGCTGACCGAGGACTGGCTGGCTCAACCGGCGCCTGAGGGAATGTGAGATGCGCCTGCTGGTCCACGGCATGCAGTCGAGCGGGGCCACCGCCTTCACCCGCGCCCTGGCGGAGCGGCCCGGCTGCATCGCCCTGGCGGATATTCCCAACAACTTCGCCGCCCCGCGCGTGACCACCACGGCCGACTTCGTGGCCAAGGTGGTGGTGACCACGGCCTATCCCCTGGCGACCCACGTGGAACGCTTCCGCCCCGACAAACTGGTGTTGTTCCTGCGTGACCCGCGTGACAACTACGCCAGCCTGTCGACCGCGAACTACCGCCACCATTCCGGCCTGATGGACGAGAAGTTCCTGATCCTGGACCAGTTGTTCGCCGAGCGGCACCGGCTGTTCGACGCCGTCATCCATTATGAGGATTTCGTGGCCCGCGACCCGTCGGTGTTCACGGCCCTGGCCGACCTGGGCTGGCCGCTGGACGAAGCGCACTATACCTTCCGCCGCGACTACAATGACCTGCTGCGGACGCTGTGGGAGGCGGAACCGGTGCTGCAGGAAACCATGGACGTGGTCTTTGGCAACGCCCGTGGCCCGGGCGTGACCGACCGCTGGCGCGACAAGCCGCGCGATCCGGCGGTCGACGCACAGTTGGAGGCGCTGTGCCCCCGCCTGCTGCGGCATTACCAAGGCCGGCCCATAAGAACCGGTCAGGCCAGGTCGGTCAGTGCGAAGTCATCGCCCTTATAGAGAAGGACCGCGCCCTGCGCTTTGGCACAGGCATAGGCGAAGCAATCCCCCATGTTCAATGCGGCTGGATGACGGCCCTTCCCGTAGCGGGCGTAGGCATCATAGGCAATATCCCACTCCCGCACGCCGAGGTCCACAAACCGGAAGCCCGCTTCCTTCAGGAAATCAAGCACATGGCTGCGTGCCCTTGCCGGTTCAATTTTGTAGGATCGGCAAAGGCCAGCCGCCGTTTCCCAAACCGCAAGGGCAGAACAGAAGCGATCCGCGTGCATTTCCAGCCGGTCCGCCAAGGCGGCGGCATCCTCCTCCCCAGCAATAAGGGCGATCAGGGCCGACGCATCCGCGAAGATCATTCAGAGGTTTCCGGAAAGATCGTCAAAGAATGCCTTGTCGGCCGGTAGTCCGGTTGGGGCCGGTAAAGGATGGCGGGCACGGAAAGCCGCCAAGCGATCCCGCAAGGGAACAGCCTCTGCCAGGCGCTGAAGTTCCGCCCGCACCGCCAGCTTGACCGCATCCTGTTTGGAAATGCCCCGGAGGACCGCCAACTCCGCCACCAGTTCGGCGGTAACGTCGTCCTTGATGTAGAGAGGCATTGCCATTATCTCCCCAACGGGCCGCCGGATATCCAGGAAAGATACATCGGGATATCCGTGCATTCAAGAACCACCCGCGGTGTAAGAATTCCACCGCTGAGCGCTGGTCCGGAAAATTTGCCTTGTTCCACGCCGTGCAACTGACAGCTGGGCAGATGCGCCGGCTTGCGTCCCCGCTGGGTCCGGCATTGGGCATTCTGACACCCGAACCGCACCTACATCCGGTAGCCGGGGGTGGGTGTCCACAGCTGGGTCAGCGGCCCGTTGGCACCAGTGACGGGATCAAGGGGCGGGAAAGGCAGGTGGGCGATGCGCTCCAGCTCCGCCGGCGTCGCCGCCTCGCGCCGGATGTCCCAGTCCTGGCCCGGCGGATAGCCGCCCACCACCAGGAAGTCATCGCTGGCAGCAACGCGGCAATGGCCGGTGCCGGCCGGCAGCACGGCGACATCGCCGGCGTGCACCGCCACCCGGCGGCCGTTGGGCCCACCCAGCATGAGTTCCGCCTGCCCCCGGGCGAAGCCCAGCACCTCGTGCGCGGACGAATGATAGTGGTGATAATCGTAGATGCCGTCGCGCCAGCGCGCGGGCCAGCCGTTGCGCTGGAACAGCGCCTCGAACACCGCCGCCGGGTCGCCATCGCCCAGCGGCACCATGCCCCGGTAGATCAGGACGTGCAGGCGGGCATTGTTGGGCACCCAACTGAGGCTGTGCAGGATGAAATTCTCCGGCCAGCGGCCGTATTCCCCCGCCATGCCGCCATAGGCATCGGCTTCGGCGTGCTGGTCGGCCATGGCATGACCCCCTGAAGGCGGAACGGTTCCACCCTCTGAAATCCGCCGGGCCCCCGCAGGTTCCAGAGCAGGTTCCGGATCAGCCTTCCGCCACGTCGGCGAAGCTGTCCAGGTGCAGGCGGCCGGCCATGACCACCGCCTGGGTCCGGCTGTAGACGCGCAGCTTGTGCAGGATGCTGGAGACGTGGGCCTTCACCGTGGTTTCGGCGATATCCAGGTCATAGGCGATTTCCTTGTTCAGCTTACCCGTGCCCAGCAATTGCAAAACGCGGCGCTGCTGCGGCGTCAGCGTCAGGACCCGCTGCAGGAAATCATCATCCGCCGCCCGGCCCTTGGAGTCGGGGGCCGGCTCGGCCAGCGACAGGTCGTCGGGACGGTAGGTGCCGCCGGCGGCTACCAGCGACAGGGCGGCCACGATCTCTGCGCGGGGGGTGGACTTGGGGATGAAACCCATGGCACCCAAGGCCAGGGCCTCGCGTACCAGGCGCGGGTCCTCCAGGGCGGAGATCACCACCACCGGGGTGGCGGGGAATTGACTGCGGATGCGCACCAGCCCCTCGAACCCGTCCACACCGGGCATGCGCAGATCCAGCAGCAGGAGATCGGCGGCGCCGATGGACTCCAGCAACTGCATCACGCCCGCCAGATGGGCGCATTCCAGGATTTCAGGCTGGTCAAATGCGGACTCCACGGCCAGGGCCAGGGCGCCCCGCACCATGGGATGATCGTCGGCAATGATTATTTGCGGCATGCGTCGCCTCGTTTGCGGGCGATTATGATTCGGCGTTTCCTCGATCTTGACGATAGTCGATATCGAGCAACCCGGCTAGTGCCTGGGAGGGTTAGGCCACCATTCGGCGGCAACCGGGCCCACGCCATCGCATGCGCGGGCTTAATTATTTGATTATCCAGCTTTATCGCCGCCGCGGGGGGTGGCGCCGACACCACCTTGACGGGTGCCGGGTGGGTTTGAAATTACCCTTGTACCAAAGTACAATTGGCACCCGGGACGGGCTTCTTGAAGATGGCCAGCAAGCCGAACGGTGGCCCTTTACCTTTGATGTTCCAGAGGGAAGGCTGAAAGGAACGGCACCCAGGAGAGGAACGGCCCGGCGGGACAGACCCGGCGGACCAGCAAAGACGAAGAACTGGCAGAGTCGAAGTTCCCGCGTGATCATGGGCCTGCGGTGTGACCGGTTGTCGGCGCCCCGTTTGCCTCTTTTGGCCCACTGCAGCCTGGTTTCAACGGTATTCCTCGCATCGCGGAATCAGGCGCGATCGACATCCACCCGTGGCCCGGCGCGCCGGTGGCGGGCGGCAACGGTGAAGATGGGATTGTCAGCGGTGGTCAGCGGCCCAGGACGGGATGGGAACAAGCGGGATGGAAACCGGTCCGAAGGGACCTATCCTTAACCTTCTGAGGAGAGCCCCCATGCGTTGGAAGAAGCCCATCGTCACCGAGATCGCGCTCGGCATGGAAATCAACTGCTACGCCTGCGCGGACGTCTGACGCCCACGCCATCACCGGCCGGACCCGGCGGGGTCTGGCCGGCCCGACGCGCATCCGCCCGGTGCGCCGTCCCTATGCGTTCCGTCACCAGTTCCGGGCCTGGACGCCTGCTGCGTCCGGCGGGCTGCCTGACCATGATCAGCCTAATCGCGTCGCCCATCCGCCGGCCAGGCGGACACCAATCGGACCGGACCTACCGGCCAATCCCCAGGGAGGGAAATTAGATGAAACAGCGGAAGAAGGTGTTGTTGTCCTGGACCGCCCTCGTGGCGGCCAGCTTGCTGTCCAGCCATCCGTCGCTGGCCAACGACGAGCTGACCAAGGCGAGCAAGGACCCCAAGCAATGGGTCATGCAAGCCGGTGACTACGCCAATCAGCGCTACAGCTCCTTGAAGCAGATCACAACCGCCAACGTTAAGGAACTGCGTCCGGTGTGGACCTTCTCCACCGGCGTGCTGCGCGGCCATGAAGGCGGCCCGCTGGTCGTGGGCGACGTCATGTACGTCCACACCCCCTTCCCCAACGTGGTGTATGCGCTGGACCTGAACAACCAGGGCCGCATCCTGTGGAAGTATGAGCCCAAGCAGGATCCGACCGTCATTCCCGTCATGTGCTGCGACACCGTGAACCGCGGCGTAGCCTATGGTGACGGCAAGATCATCCTGAACCAGGCCGATGCCAACGTCGTGGCGCTGGACGCTAAGACCGGCAAGGAACTGTGGAAGGTCGCCAACGGCGATCCCAAGAAGGGCGAGACCATGACGGGGGCGCCCGTCATCGTGAAGGACAAGGTGCTGGTCGGCATCAGCGGCGGCGAATTCGGCGTGCAGGGCCGCATGACGGCGTACAACCTGAAGGACGGCTCCGTCGCGTGGAAGGCCTACTCCGTCGGCCCCGACGACCAGATCCTGGTCGACCCGCAGAAGACCACCAGCCTGGGCAAGCCCATCGGCGCCAACTCCTCCCTGTCGACTTGGCAGGGCGACCAGTGGAAGACCGGCGGTGGCGCCACCTGGGGCTGGACCAGCTATGACCCGCAGCTGAACCTGATCTACTACGGTTCGGGCAACCCCTCGACCTGGAACCCCAAGCAGCGCCCCGGCGACAACAAATGGTCGATGACCATCTTCGCCCGCGACGCCGACACGGGCATGGCCAAGTGGGTCTACCAGATGACGCCCCATGACGAATGGGACTATGACGGCGTCAACGAGATGATCCTGGCTGACATCAAGGTGAAGGGCACGCCCGTCAAGGCGTTGGTCCACTTCGACCGCAACGGCTTCGCCTACACCATGAACCGCGAGACCGGCGAGCTGCTGGTGGCGGAGAAGTACGATCCAGCGGTCAATTGGGCCACGCACGTGGACATGAAGACCGGCCGGCCGGAAGTCGTGGCACAGTACAGCACCGACAAGAACGGCGAAGACCACAACACCAAGGGCGTCTGCCCGGCGGCCCTGGGCAGCAAGGACCAGCAGCCGGCCTCGTACTCGCCGGATACCGGCCTGTTCTACGTACCGACCAACCACGTCTGCATGGACTATGAGCCGTTCAAGGTGTCCTACACCGCCGGCCAGCCCTATGTCGGCGCCACCCTGTCTATGTTCCCGCCCAAGGGCGAGAACCACCTCGGCAACTTCATCGCCTGGGACGCCAGCACCGGCAAGATCGTCTGGTCCGACAAGGAAACCTTCTCCGTCTGGTCGGGCGCCCTGACCACGGCGGGCGGCGTCGCCTTCTACGGCACGCTGGAAGGCTACCTGAAGGCCGTGGATATGAAGACCGGCAAGGAGCTGTACAAGTTCAAGACGCCGTCGGGGATCATCGGCAACGTCACAACCTATGAGCACGGCGGCAAGCAGTATATCGCCGTGCTGTCCGGTGTCGGCGGCTGGGCCGGCATCGGCATGGCCGCCGGCTTGGGCGGCGACACCGACGGCCTGGGCGCCGTCGGCGCCTACAAGCAGTTGGCCAACTACACCCAGCTGGGCGGTGTGCTCACCGTCTTCGCCCTACCGTAACCCTCTCTCCTTCTCAGCCCCGCCTGGGGATCATCCCTCAGGCGGGGCTTCTTTGCCCCTTGAGCTAGAGCACACATGCCTGGACTCCCCACTTCGCGAAAAGAGGTCCGACTGATGCCGAAACGCTTGGCGCTGGCCGCTGCCGTCACCCTTCTGGCCCTGCCCTTCAGCGTCGCCGCCAGCGCCGCCGATGGTAGCGCGCCGACCGCCACCAAGGTGGCGGCCGAGGCCAAACCCTATAAGGTCGAAGGCGGCAAGGTCGATCCCGGCACCTACAACGGCTATCGCCGCTATGGCGAGTCCTGCATGCGGTGCCATGGTCCTGACGGGGCCGGCAGTTCCTACGCCCCGGACCTGACCGACAGCCTGAAGCACATGGACTACGACACCTTCGCCGAGACGGTGATCAATGGCCGCAAGAACGTGAACACCGCCAACAACAACGTCATGCCGTCCTTCGGCACGACGGAGGACGTGGCGAACTACCTGGACGACATCTACGGCTATCTGAAGGCCCGATCCGATGGCGCCATCGGCCGCGGCCGGCCGCAGCGCATCGGGGACTGAGAACAACGGCGGCACCCTCATGAAAACGGCCTTCCGCCTGGCGCTGGCGGCGTTACTGCCGCTGGCCCTGCCCGCATCCCAAGCCCTGGCCCAAACGGCCGAGCTGGTGTCCCGCACCGAATTGCGCGTCTGCGCCGACCCCAACGACATGCCCTATTCCAACCAGAAGGGCGAGGGGTTCGAAAACAAGATCGCCGCCATCATCGGCCAGGATCTGAAGCTGCCCGTCAGCTATGTCTGGTTCCCCCAAGTCATGGGCTTCGTGCGCAACACCCTGCGCGCCCGCCAGTGCGACCTGGTCATGGGCACGGTGGCCGGCGACCCGCTGATGGACAACACCAATGCCTATTACCATAGCGGCTACATGATCGTGACGCGGGCGGACGCCGGCATCACCGCCACCTCGATCGGCGATCCCAGCTTGGCCGACAAGCGCTTCGGCCTGGTGGCGGCGACACCGCCCACCGACCTGCTGCTGCGCCATAACCTGATGGCGCACACCACCTCCTACGCCCTGACGGTGGACACGCGGTATGAGTCGCCCTCGCGCGCCATGCTGCAGGATCTGGCCGACCGCAAGATCGACGTCGCGCTGCTGTGGGGTCCCATCGCCGGCTATTACATCAAGCAGGACAAGCTGCCGCTGAAGGCCGCCTTCCTGGATCCCGAGGGTGACAGCAACCGGCTGGATTTCCGCATCGCCATGGGCGTGCGCGCCAACGAGCCGGAATGGCGCCGCTCGGTGGATCAGGCCCTGCAGCGCCATCGGGCTGAGGTCGACAAGCTGCTGGCGGACTATGGCATCCCCTTGCTGGATGAGCAGAACAAGCCCATCCCCGCGTCCTTGCCGGGGGCCGTCGGCGCCAAGCCATGAGGGCCCTGCCCGCGGCCGTCCTGGCAAGCGTGATAGCCATCCTGCCCGCCATCGCCGCGCCGGCGCAGACGGCCCCGGCCGTGCCGGAGCCACCGGGCTATCGCCTGGATGATTACCGGGCGCCGGTGCCGGCGACGGTGGCTGGCGGCCGGGTGCTGACCACCGCCACCCTTCAGGAGTTGCTGGCGCGGGAGGGGTCCCGTGTGGTGCTGGTGGACGTGCTGCCCTCCCCCCGGCGGCCGGCCGGTATGACGCCGGGATCGCCCTGGATGCCCCTGCCCCATGATGACCTGCCCGGCAGCGTCTGGCTGCCGGACGTGGGGCGGGGCGCGCTGAACCCAACCCTGGAAAACTGGTTCCAGCAACAACTTGCGACTTTAAGCGGGGGCGACAAGAACCGCCCGCTGGTGTTCTATTGTCTGCCCGAGTGCTGGATGAGCTGGAATGCAACCAAGCGCGCCGCCGGTTATGGTTACACCAACGTCGCCTGGTACCCGGACGGCGTTGACGGCTGGCGTGCCGCCAGGTTGCCCCTGGCCACCGCCACGGCACTGACGCCCCCAGCATCCCCGGGGGCTCCCTGAGTTCAAAGTTCACGACGACCAGAGACCAGGTATAAGGAGAGCGGAAAGTGCGACGTATCGGATTTTGGGCGGCGGTTGCCGCCACGATCATCGCGGGTGGAACGGCCGGAACGGCCCTGGCGGATGGTGATCCCGCCGCCGGCCAGGTGGTGTTCAAGAAGTGCGCGGTCTGTCATTCCATCGACGCCGGCGTGAACAAGGTGGGCCCCAGCCTGCACGGCATCATCGGTCGCAAGTCCGCCACCGCGCCGGGCTACGACTATTCCGCCGCCATGAAGGGCGCCAATAAGGAATGGACGGCCAAGGAGCTGGACACCTACCTGACCGACCCGCGCGCGGTCGTGCCGGGCACCAAGATGGTGTTCGTCGGCCTGAAGGACCAGAAGGACCGTGACAACGTCATCGCCTACCTGGCGACGCTGAAGTAAACGGCTTCATCCTCAAAAGCCCTATTCCCAACACCCCCGTCCGGAGCCGCCGGACGGGGGTGTTTTCGTTTGGCGTCACGGGTCTTTACGGCACCATGTTAATGGGCCATTAATCCTTGTCCTGCATCATGCCATCGGCATCAGAGAGGGGCGGGGCCCGTGAGCACCAGAGCCGGTACGACGGTTTCAGACACGGTCATGTCGCGCGGCGCCGCCGCGGCGCCGGCGCCCCTGATTCGCGCCTGCGAACAGCAAGGCCGCGTCATGGACCAAGCCTGGCAAGCCCTTGGCGACACCGATCCCGCAATCGCCCCCGTGGCCCAGTCCGGTCCGGCCTTCAACCTGGGCCTGAGCCGCAGGGCGTTCAAGGTGCTGTGGTCGCTGCTGGAAGCGGGGGCGGTGGCGTCCCTGGGCGGCATTCTGCTCTCGCTGGCGGTGAACGCCGGACTGGTCCCGGCCGACGACTTGCGTATCGGCCTGTGTCTGGCCGCCGGCCCCGCGCACGTCATCCTGGCCTGGATGCTGGGCCGCCATGCTCGGCCGCGCCTCTCCGATGAACCGTCATGGTCCGTGGTTGCCCAGGTGATGGCGGCCTTGTTCGCCTGCCTGCTGGCGGTGGCGCTGGCCAATGACGGCGGCGTCGCCACCATCGCCTGGATCGCCGTGTGGTCCGTGCTGGCCACCGGCGCCCTGGTCCCGGCCCATCGTCTGGAAGGCGCCCTCGTGCCCCTGGCCATCGCCCGCCGCTGGCGGGTTCGCCACGCCGTCATCGTCGGCTCCGGCCCCGCCGTCCTGCGCCGGGTGAAGGAAATGGCCGGTCGTATGGACTATGAAATCGAGTTGCTGGGCATGTTCGGCGTCGAGCCCCCCGACGGTGGTGCCTCGCCCCGCCAGCCACCCTATCTGGGCGGCCTGGAGGACCTGTTCGACTTCCTGGCCCGTCATGGGGCCCATCATGGGGAGGTGGGCGTGTTCATGGCCCTGCCGTGGACGGCCGGCGATCGCACCGCTGCCGTGCTGGAACGGCTGCGCACCGTACCCGCCACCGTCTGGCTGGTGCCCGACCCGGAGCTGTCGGCCCTGGCGCTGCCACAATCGGGGCCCAATCAGGCGGGGCCCAATCAGGCGGGGCCCAATCAGGCGGGGCCCAATCAGGCGGGGCCCAATCAGGCGGGGCCCAATCAGGCGGGGCCCAATCAGGCGGGGCCCAGTCAGGGCCGCGCGCCGGCGTCGGAATGCCGGGGCCGATGATACCCACCCACACGTTCCGTTCGTCAGCGCTGCCTGCTAATCTCCGGCGTCATCTCCAGGTTCCTCCGACGGGTGGACATGCAGCTTCTGAGCACCCTGGCCACGATCGGCTTCGTCCTGCCCGTGTTCGCCGCCCTTATGGGCATGCTGCTGGCGCGGCGCGATTATAGCGTGGCGGCGGCCTGGGGCGGCGGCGTGGTGCTGTCGCTGCTGATCGCCCTGGCGATCCGCGGGATGCTGCGCGCGGACCCGGACCTGCCGCACTTTCCCAGCGGGCATGTCACCCTCGCGGTGGCCTTCTATGGCGGACTGCTGGTCATCTATCTGCGCGGTGGCCACAGCCATGGCCGCATGGCCCTGCCGGTGATCCTGACGGCCCTGGCCAGTATCGCCCTGGTGGAGGGCTGGTCGCGCGTGCTGCTGACGGAACACACCTGGGTGGATGTCATCGGCGGTTTCCTTGTCGGATCCCTGGGCCTGCTGGCCACGGGCTGCCCCTGGGCGGTGCGCCGCATCCAGCGGGGTTCCCGCCTGTACCTGGCGGCGACCCTGGCTGTGGCCATCCCGCTGGCCTTCCTCAATGTCCGGTGGCTGGACAGCCTGATCCGGACCTTCGTGGTGCTGTAGCTCCCCCTGCCCCCGCGCCCCCTCCCCGAAAACCCCAAGGCGGCCCCGGTCGCCGGGTTGGCGTCGACACCGGCGCGGCGCGGGGAGTACCGCGCCTTGCGTCGGTGACTGAACCGTCTCGAGCTTCAAATCTTCGACCCTTTCGACAAGACCCCAAGGGGCCCGCGGCGGCATTTTCCCCCTCGTGCCGGCCATCCCGTCCGGCAGCATTTTCGAAATCCCGCCAGCCTACGCGAGGAAAACATCATGTCCATCACGGCCACGCCCACCCCCGGCGCCAAGCTGCTGACCCCCACCGATCACACCCTGATCATGATCGATTTCCAGTCGCAGATGTCGTTCGCGACGCATTCGATCGACGCCATCACGCTGCGCAACAATGCCGCCCTGGTGGCCAACGCCGCCGCTGGCTTCAAGGTGTCGACCATCCTGACCACGGTGGCGAAAAGCAGCTTCTCCGGCCCGATGTACGCCGAGATCACCGACGCCTTCCCCGGCCAGGACCTGCTGGACCGCACGTCCATGAACACCTGGGAAGACGCCGCAGTGATCAAGCAGATCAACGCCATTGGCAAGAAGCGCATCGTGCTGTCCGGCCTGTGGACCAGCGTCTGCATCGTCGGGCCGGCCCTGTCGGCCATTGACCAGGGTTTCGAGGTCTACGTCATCACCGACGCCTGCGGCGACGTCTCGACCGAGGCGCACGAGCGCGCGGTGGAACGCATGGTCCAGGCCGGCGCCCGTCCCGTCACCGCCCTGCAGTACCTGCTGGAGCTGCAGCGCGACTGGGCCCGCACCGAGACCTATGACATGACCACCGGCATCGCCAAAAAGTGGGGCGGCGCCTACGGCCTGGGCATCACCTACGCCAAGACCATGTTCAACGCCCACGAGGGCTGAACCGTCGGTGCGGCCGGGTATGCGCCCGGCCGCGTCCTTCTTCCGGCGGCAAGGAGGTCGCCCTCTTATGAAAATCTACCTCATGTCGCTGGGTGCCGGATTGCTGGTGGGCGTCATCTACGCCCTGATCAACGTCCGGTCGCCCGCCCCGCCCGTGGTGGCCCTGGTCGGCCTGCTGGGCATCCTGGTGGGCGAGCAGATCCCGCCCCTGCTGAAGACCCTGTGGGCCAAGGAACCGGCCGCCCTGTCCTGGATGCAGGAACAGGTGCGCCCGCACATGTTCGGCCACTTGCCGCAAGGCGCGCCCAAAGCCGCCGCGGATGCCGCCGCACCCGATACCGCTAAAGGGACCTGATAAATGACCACCGCTGCCGATGTCCAGACGGCCGACCTGATCCTGCATCACGGCCTGTTCACCACGCTGGATCGCGCCAACCCCACCGCCACCGCCGTGGCCGTGAAGGATGGCCGCTTCCTGAAGGTCGGTGGGGAGCATGAGGTGATGGCCCATGCCGGCCCGGCCACCAAGGTGATCGACCTGAAGGGCCACCGCGTCCTGCCCGGCCTGATCGACAACCATCTGCACATCATCCGTGGCGGCCTGAACTTCAACATGGAACTGCGCTGGGACGGCGTGCGGTCGCTGGCCGACGCCATGGGCATGCTGAAACGCCAGGTGGCCATTACCCCCGCCCCGCAGTGGGTGCGCGTGGTCGGCGGCTTCACCGAGCATCAGTTCGTGGAAAAGCGCCTGCCCACCATTGAGGAGCTGAACGCCGTGGCGCCCGACACGCCGGTGTTCATCCTGCACCTTTATGACCGCGCGCTGCTGAACGGGGCCGCCCTGCGCGCCGTGGGCTACACCAAAGACACGCCGGAACCGCCGGGCGGCCAGATCCTGCGCGACGCCAAGGGCAACCCCACCGGCCTGCTGCTGGCCAAGCCCAACGCCGCCATCCTCTACGCCACCCTGGCCAAGGGGCCCAAGCTGCCCTTCGAATACCAGGTGAACTCCACCCGCCATTTCATGCGCGAGCTGAACCGGCTGGGCGTCACCGGCGCCATCGACGCCGGCGGCGGCTTCCAGAACTATCCTGATGACTATGAGGTCATTCAGAAGCTGGCGGATGAGGACCAGCTGACCATTCGCCTGGCCTACAATTTGTTCACGCAGAAGCCCAAGGGCGAGAAGGACGACTTCCTGAACTGGACGCGGACCTCGACCTACAAGCAGGGCACCGACTATTTCCGCCACAACGGCGCCGGCGAGATGCTGGTGTTCTCCGCCGCGGACTTCGAGGATTTCCGCCAGCCCCGCCCCGACATGGCGCCGGAAATGGAGGGCGACCTGGAGGAGGTGGTGCGCATCCTGGCGCAGAACCGCTGGCCCTGGCGCATGCACGCGACCTATGACGAGACCATCAGCCGCGCGCTGGACGTGTTCGAGAAGGTGAACCAGGACGTGCCGCTGGAGGGTCTTAACTGGTTCTTCGATCACGCCGAGACCATCTCCGACGAATCCATCGACCGCATCGCGGCCCTGGGCGGTGGCATCGCCGTGCAGCACCGCATGGCCTATCAAGGCGAATATTTCGTGGAGCGCTATGGCCTGGGGGCGGCTGCGGCCACGCCGCCGGTGGCGCGCATCCTGGAAAAGGGCGTGAAGGTTTCCGCCGGCACCGACGCCACCCGCGTCGCCAGCTACAACCCCTGGGTCTCGCTGGCCTGGCTCATCACCGGCAAGACGGTGGGCGGCCTGCACCTCTACCCCCGCGCCAACTGCCTGGACCGCGAAACGGCCCTGCGCATGTGGACGGAGAACACCACCTGGTTCTCCAACGAGGAGGGCAAGAAGGGCCGCATCCAGGAAGGCCAGCTGGCCGACCTGATCGTGCCCGACCGCGACTTCTTCGCCTGTGCCGAGGATGAGATCGCCGACACCACCGCCCTGCTGACCGTGGTGGGCGGCAAGGTGGTCTACGGCGCCGGCGACTTCGCCAACCATGACGCCGCCCCCATCCCGCCGGCCATGCCCGACTGGTCGCCGGTGCGGACCTTCGGCGGCTATGGCGCCTGGAACCTGCTGGAACCGACGAACACCAAGCTGCAGCGCCAGGCCGCCCAGTCCTGCGGCTGTGACAGCGCCTGCGGCGTGCATGGCCACAGCCACGCCACCGCCTGGTCGGCCAAGCTGCCCATCCGCGACCTGAAGTCCTTCTGGGGCGCCCTGGGCTGCGCCTGCTGGGCCGTCTGATCATGGAAGGCTTGGCCGCTCGCGTGTTGACGCCACCTATCGTCCGGTGGGTGGCGCTGCTGGGCCTCTGCGCCGCCTACCTCCAGGGCGGGATCAACAAGGCCCTGGATTTCAGCGGCGCCGTGGCGGAGCTGGGGCACTTCGGCATGCCGGCCTACCCCGCCCTGGCAGCAATGGTCATCGCGCTGGAGCTGGGCGCGTCGCTGATGATCCTCAGCGGCCGCCTGCGCTGGATGGGTGCCCTGGCCTTGGCCGGCTTCACCCTGTTCGCCACCTTCGTGGCCAACCGCTACTGGGAGATGGCGGGGCAGGAGCGTTTCATGACCGCCAACGCCTTTTACGAACATCTGGGACTGGTCGGCGGCTTCGTTCTCGTGGCCTGGCACGACCTGAAATCCCACATCCCTTCCTCGTCCGCATCCTGATGGGAGCCTTTCCGATGCGTATCCGTTCTTATGCCGCCGCCCTGCTGATGGGCGCCTGCCTGGCCCTGCCCCTGGCGGCGCAGGCGGCCAACCCCGCCAGCCCAACCGTCGCCGTGGCGCCGCAGTACGACACCACCCACGTCTATGTGGCGGTGGAGGATGTCGACAAGTTCGTCGCCAGCTTCCTCGCCACCTTTGGCGGGCAGAGCACCAAGCAGGTGGTGGCCACCGTCACGCCGACGCCCAGCAGCACCACGTCGCAGCTGCTGCAGACGCCGGTGGGCACCGTCTCCCTGTTCGGCTTCAAGACCCCCATCCCCTACCCCTTCGGCGCGGAGCGCACGGGCTATCTGGTCACCGACATGGACGTGGCGACCAAGGCCGCCGTCGCCGCCGGCGCCGACGTGCTGGTGGAGCCCTTTCCCGACCCCATCGGCCGCGACACCGTCATCCAGTGGCCGGGTGGCGTGAACATGCAGCTGTACTGGCACACCACGACGCCCAACTACACCGCCTTCGAAACCGTGCCGGAGAACCGCGTCTACGTCTCCGCCCACAAGGTGACGGAGTTCGTGAAGGACTGGGTGGCCTTCAGCCATGGCAAGGTGGTGTCGGATGACGCCAAGGCCCCGGGCGTGGAGATCGGCCGGCCCAATGACACCTATCGCCGCGTCCGTATCGAGAGCGCCTTCGGCAAGATGACCGTCCTGGTCACCGATGGCCACCTGCCCTGGCCCTATGGCCGGGAGATGACGGGCTATGAGGTCAAGAACCTGGATGAGACCCTGGCCAAGGCCAAGGCCGCCGGCGTGACCGTGGTAGTTGAGCCCTACACCGCCGACCACCGCAAGGCCGTGGTGGTGCAGTTCCCCGGCGGCTACGTCGCCGAAATCCACAGCGCGTCCTAAGACCCGTCATGATCCGCCGACGGCACCCGTCATCGCGCCCGTGCCGTCGGCACCTGATGGCATCCACACTCACCCTGGGTACCCTGGCCCTGGCCTGCGCGATCGCCGCCAGCGCCCGGGCACAGGAGGATGACACGATAGAAACGCCCGCGGCCCCGGCCGCGACCCGCCCGGCCATCAAGTCCAACCGGTGGCAGGAGGATTGGTCGGCCCTGGCCAACCCGGCGTTGCGCACCGAGCCGCTGGACGGGCTGAAGTACATCCCCCTGGACGCGACCAACGCCCAGACCTACCTGTCGCTGGGCCTGACCCTGCGCGAGCGGTTTGAGGATAACGAGGCGCCACTGTTCGGCATCGGCGGGCGCAAGGGCGACAGCTACGTCATTCAGCGCCTGCAGACCCATATGGACCTGCGCATCGATGGCCATTGGCAATTGTTCGGCCAGTTCGAGGATGCGCGCGCCTTCGACAAGACCACCCTGACGCCGGCCGACCAGAACCAGGCCGATCTGCGCCAGGCCTTCGTCGCCTACAGCGGCGACCTCACCGACGACATCACCCTGAAGGTGCGCGCCGGCCGACAGGAGATGGGCTTCGACCGCCAGCGCTTCGTCTCCACCCGCGACGGGCCCAATGTGCGCCAGGCTTTCGATGCCGTGTGGGTCAACGTCGAGACCGCCCCTTGGCGCATCATCAGTTTCTGGAGCCACCCGGTGCAGTACCGCACGGGGGAGCCGTTCGACGACTATTCCAACACCCACCTGCAATACGGCGGCATCCGCGTGGAGCATGCCGGTGTGGGCCCCGGGGAATTGTCCGCCTACTATTCACGCTACCAGAACGACACCGCCAGATACCTGGACGCCAGCGGACTGGAGCGGCGCGACATCTTCGACCTGCGCTATGCCGGCGGGGCGGCCGGCTTCGACTGGGATGTGGAGGGCATGGCCCAGTGGGGGTCGGTGGGCCCCAAGGCGGTGGGGTCCTGGGCGGTTGGCGCCCTGACCGGCTACACCTTGAACGACGTCGTCTGGACGCCGCGCCTGGGCCTGCAGGCGGACGCCGCCTCGGGCGACGACCGGGCCGGGGATGGGCGGCTGGGCACCTTCAACCCGCTGTTCCCCAATGGCTATTATTTTGCGCTGGCGGGCTATACCGGCTATGCCAACCTGATCCACCTGAAGCCGTCGCTGACGGTGAAGCCGATGCCGAAGCTGAGCCTGATGACGGCGGCGGGCCTGTTGTGGCGGCAGACGACGGCGGATGCCGTCTATGTCCAGCCTAGCAACGCCGTGCCCGGCACCGCCGGCAAGGGCACCCCCTGGACCGGCGTTTACGGCCAGCTGCGCGCGGACTATGCCGTCACGGCCAACCTGACCACGGCGGTCGAGGCGGTGCACTACGCCATCGGCGACACCTTGCGCCGCGCCGGCGGGCATGACAGCGATTATCTGGGCATTGAAGTCAAACTGGGATGGTAAGGCCATGAAACAGGGTTTGCCCGTGTTGTTGAGCGTCAACGGCGGCTATGTCGACACCGCCGGTTTCCTGGCCTTGCAGGGGCTGTTCACCGCCCATGTCACCGGCAACTTCGTCACCTTCGGCGCCTCGCTGGTGCTGGGCACGTCGGGCGCCGGGGCCAAGCTGCTGGCCCTGCCAGTGTTCTGCGTGGTGGTGATCCTGTCGCGCTTCCTCTGCGCGGGGCTGGAACGGCGGCAGATCCCCATCCTGCGCACCCTGCTGGTGCTGAAGATGCTGCTGCTGGCCGCCGGCGCCGCCCTGGCCATCCACTTCGGCCCCTTCCACAACGGTGACGCCCTGCCCGCCATCGTCACGGGCATGGTGCTGGTCACCGCCATGGCCCTGCAGAACGGCATGCACCGCGCCCATATGAGCACCACGCCGCCCACCACCCTGATGACGGGCACCACCACCCAGATCATGATCGATCTGGCTGACCTGATGCGCGGCGTGACGGGGGAGGCGCGGACCGCCGCCAAGGGGCGCCTGGGCAAGATGTCGGCCAGCGTCATCGGCTTCGCATTCGGTTGCGCCGCCGCCGCCGGCCTGTTCCTGGTGGTGCGCGAATGGGCCTTCGTCGTGCCGCCGGTCATCGCCTTCATCGGCGTCCTAGTGACGGGCGACGTCCAGGCTAGCCCTGTGGCGCCAGCAGGACGGTGAGCGGGAGATCCAAACCGCCGTGTCAGGGCCTCGCGCTTCCTTCCGACCGCCGCTATAGTTACCGGTAACATGGCCGAGCGGCGATAAAGGGGAGGAAATATGAACGGGACCAAGCGGGCGTTCGCCCGGTGCGTGATGACGACTATCTACCTGGCGGCGCTGGCGGGAAACCCTGCCCTGGCCGCCCCCGTCGAACACGCCACCGTGGAGCGTGCGCCCTGGGGCACCGGCCCGGGCGGGGAGAAGACGGAGACGCTGACCGTCGCCAACGATATCGCCCACCTGACGCTGTCCACCTATGGCGCGCGCATGGTGTCGCTGCAACTGCCCGACCGCGACGGCCACTGGTCGGACGTGCTGATCCTGCCTGACACGCCGGCCAAACTGACGGATTTCTGGGTGATGGCCGGCGCCTCCATCGGCCGGTTCGCCAACCGCATCGCCAACGGCGCCTTCACCCTGGACGGCAAGACCTATCAGGTGGACCGCAACCTGGGGCCGCATACCCTGCACGGCGGGTCCAACGGCTTCGACAGCCGGGTGTGGGAGGCCAAGGCCGTGCGCGACGGCGTGGAATTCCACTATGTCTCCGCGGGTGGGGAAATGGGCTTCCCCGGCACCCTGGACGTGAGCGTGACCTATCATCTGGTCCGGCACGGCCACCAGGCCATCGTCACCATCGATTATGCCGCCAAGACCGACAAGCCGACAGTGGTCAACCTCACCAACCATTCCTTCTTCAACCTGGCGGGGGCCGGCCAGCCCATGACCGGCCAGGCCCTCACCATCGCCGCCGACCGCTATACCCCCACCAGCCCCGACGCCATTCCCGACGGCAGCGTCAAGCCGGTGGACGGCACCCGCTTCGACCTGCGCCACTCCACCGCGTTCAGCGCCATCCTGGGCAGCGGCGGCATGGATCAGAACTTCGTCCTGTCCGCCCCCAGCCTGAAGACCCCCGTGGCCACGGTGACCGACACGGCCTCCGGCCGCATGATGGAGGTCTACACCACCGAGCCCGGCCTGCAATTCTACCTGCCGGCCAAGCCGCCCGCCCTGAACGGCGTGCCCACTCACGGCTTTTCCCTGGAATCCCAGCACTTCCCGGATAGCCCCAACCACCCGTCCTTCCCGTCCACCACCCTTCGACCGGGCCAAACCTTCCACTCCACCACCCGTTATGTATTTACGGTGGGGCAGTAAGGGCACGCTCACGATCCGGAGCCATCAATCACGAGAACCGATGCGGCAGCGTCTGAAGAAGATCAGGCGGCCAGGCTGCAAACGCTGCGCGCTTTGCTGAACGCGTCCATCACTGCGGGCGGTCACAACAGCGACGACGACTTGGCCCGGATGTTGAACGCGAAGGCGGCGGAACTGGCCAAGGCTGGCTATTGAAATCAAGTGAGTCAGCTACCCCTGCCGCCGCCGCCAAGCCGCCGGGAGCATGCCTGTGGCGGCGGCGAAGACGCGGGTCAGGTGGCTTTGGTCGGCGAAGCCGCAGGCCAGCGCGATATCGGCGATGGGCTGGGGGCCGCGCAGCAGCTCGCGCGCGCGGGCCACACGATGGTCCAGCAGCCAGCGGTAGGGCGTCTGCCCCGTGGTTTCGCGGAAGGCCTTGATGAAGTGGCTGCGCGACAGGCCGCATTCGGCTGCCACCTCGGCGATGGCGACGTCGCCACCCAGATTGGCGGTCAGGAACTCTTTGGCCCGCGCCTCCTGCCATTGTGAAAGGCCGCCCGTGCGCCGCCCGCCCGGCGGCGCCAGCGGGGCCATGCCGCCATAGGTCTGGGCCACGTGGATGGTCAGCGCCAGGGTCACCTGGTCCACGAACAGGCGGTTGCCCCGGTCCGGCATGTCCAGCGCGGGCAGCAGGGCGGACACCAGGCCATAGGCCACGGGGTCCACCGTGCCCTGCGCGCGGGCGAAGCCGCTGACGGCCGGGCGCTCCAGTTCTTCGGACAGGGCGTCCAGGCTGGCGCGCGGAATCTGGACGCGGACATTGTCGAAGGATGAGAGGTGACGGCAGGCCCAGCCCTCCCCCAGGTGGGTGACGGACAAGGCCATGCGGGCGTGCCCGCCGGCAAAGACCAGGCGGCCGCCGCACCACAGCTCATGCCGGGCAAAATCGCGCAGCTGGACGATGACGGAGAACATATCCAGGCACGGGATGTCCTGCCGGTCGCGGTTGACGGGATGCTCCTGGCGCAGGCGCAGGACCTGCGTGTCGCCCGCCCGCAGGCCGGTGGCGCGCGGTTCATCCGCGTGGGCACTGGCCAACTGTGTGTCCGGCATGATCTCCCCCATCTGGCTGGCGCGATCCCGCTTCCCCCTGGTGGGGTGCCCCACTAGACTACAGCCGCCGGGGACGGGTTGTCGAAAGACAAGGGCGGGGGCCGAACCGTCGCCGGCACCCCCTCCACCGTCCCGCCGTTTTGGCGGGATTATCGTTCAAATCCACGCGCATCCGACAAGAACGGCCGGCCGCCACCCCCTACCGTGGCCCGTCGTTCGCGCGGATAAATGTTTTGCTGGAAAACCGTTGGGGAATCATGAGCAGCGTCGGGCAGTTCGAATTCATCCTGCTGCTGCTGGTGGCTATCCTGGGCCTGAGGCTACTGGCTGGCCGCCTGGGTCTGCCACCGGCGGCGGCCCTGATCATCGGTGGTATGGGCCTGGCCTTCGTGCCCGGCGTGCCGGCCTTCGACCTGGATCCCGATCTGGTGCTGGTACTGTTCCTGCCGCCGCTGCTGATGGACGGGGCTTATTACACCGTCTGGCGGGAGTTCCGGCGCAACCTGGCCGCCATCCTGCAACTGGCCATCGGCGCCGTGCTGTTCACCACCCTGGCCGTGGGCATCGTCACCCATCTGCTGGTGCCGGACCTGCCCTGGGCGGTGTGCTTCGCGCTCGGCGCCGTGGTCTCACCTCCCGACGCGGTAGCGGCCAAGGCGGTGCTGGAGCATGTGACCCTGCCCCGCCGCCTGGTCGTGCTGCTGGAGGGGGAAAGCCTGCTGAACGACGCGGCCGGCCTGGTGCTGTTCCGCTTCGCCATCGCTGCGGCGCTGACCGGCGCCTTCAGCCTGGGCCAGGCCACCCTGGCCTTCACCGGCCTGGCGGTGGGTGGCGTCATCGTCGGCGGCGCGCTGGGCTATCTCTGGATCCGGGGTCTGCGCCTGCTGAAACATGAGCACCTGACCATCACCGCCATCTTCATGCTGCCGTGGGCCGCCTATATCCTCGGGGAAGCGGCCGGCGTTTCCGGCGTCATCGCCACGGTGGCCGCCGGCCTGGTGCTGGGCTGGCATCAGCATGAGGTGTTCACCGCCAGCGTGCGCCTGATGGGCACCGCCGCCTGGCAGGTCATGGTCTTCGTGCTGGAGGCCCTGGTCTTCATCCTGATCGGCCTGTCGCTGCGCGGCGTGATGAGCCGCCTGGGCGGTGTGGAGCATGCGCTGGGTACCCTGGCCGTGCCGGTTTTGGCCGTGCTGGGCACCGTCGTGGTCGCCCGCTTCCTCTGGGTGTTCGCGGCGGAAGGTGTTGGGCAGATCCTGGGCCTGATGGTGAAGCGCCGGCCGTTATGGTCCCCCGCCAGCGCCCTGTTGCTGAGCTGGGCCGGCATGCGCGGCGTGGTCACCCTGGCCGTGGCCCTGTCCATTCCCACCGAGGTGCCGGGGCGCGACCTGATCCTGGCCGCCGCCTTCGCCGTCATCCTGGGCACCGTGCTGATCCAGGGCAGCAGCCTGGGCCCCCTGATCCGCTGGCTGGGCCTGGACAAAACCGCCGGGCACCAGGGTGCGGTGCTGACGGCACCCCAAGCCATGGCCGCCGTCGCCGCCGCCCAGCTGGAAGCGGTGCGCGCCCGCGCCCACAATGCCGACGGCAGCGTGCGCCACCCCCGCTTGCTGGAGCAGTACACCCACCGCGCCCGGGTGGCTGAGCGCTATTCCAAGGAGCGGGACGTGCTGAGCGCCGACCGCAGCGAGCACTATGACGTGATCCTGGCCACCATCGCCGCCGGACGGACGGAGGTGCTGCGCCTGCACCGGACCGGCCGCATCCATGACGACGTGCTGCACGTCCTGGAATATGAGCTGGACTTGCAGGAGATGGCGGCCAGCACGTCGCGAATGAGGTTGGGGTAAGCTCCTCGGCGTTATGGCTATTTCCGCTAATGCCTCGTCTGGTCTGGCCGCTCAGCGATAATCCGGTCGACGGCACTGTCAAGAATGGCCTCGAATTCAGCGATCTGCTCGGGCGATGCGCCAAGTTCGGCTAGGCGGGGAGCCGATTCCGCAATTCCTCGAAGATATTCCCGGAGTTGATCTTCAAAGTTTCCAGTGACGAAAACCTCGTAGTTAAGCTGTGGCGCGCAGTCGTATAGCCGTTCTTTCTTTTTCAGTTTTGAACGAGCCGGATATCGCAGTCTCATAACTTCCGGCATGACGATTGGAACATATCGTATCTTCGCGTCAACACTCGCAAGGCTAGACGTGGCAAATGCCGCGCTGAGAAATGGATCGACGCAGCGACGCGCCATATCCAGAGCCGCATATGCAGGCTGGAAAACTTCAGCTGAGGCCCAGAATTTCACGTGCCCTCCGATATTAAAGCGTTAATGGGTTGCTACATCCGCTTCCGACAGCACGGCGATGGCCTTGCGGCAGAAGTCCACCCATAGCGTTTCCGCCATCACGCCGGCCTGCAGCACCAGATGCTGCAGCTCCCGCTGGCGGGTGACACCGCCATCGGGGAAGTCGCGCCGTTCGATCTCCTGGTACAGCGCCAGCTTTTCCAGGTGCTGGGCCAAGCGGCTTTCGATGTCGCGCACCAGGTCGGTGGGGCCGATCACCGCCTCGGCCCGCAGGCGTACCATCAGCTCATCGCGCAGGGGTTTGGGCTCCTGTGCCTCCCCCGTCCAGCGGCGTAGTTCCTCCCGCCCCGCCGGCAGCACCTGATAGGCGCGTTTGCGGCCCCGGCCGGCCTCCGGCTCCAGGGCGGTGATCCAACCCAGTTCCTCCAGCCGTTTCAGCTCACGGTAAATCTGCTGGTGTGTCGCCTGCCAGAAAAAGCCGATGGAGCGGTCGAAGCGGCCGGCCAGTTCGGAGCCGGAGCAGGGGCGCTCCAACAGGGCGGTCAGCAGGGCATGGGGCAGGGACATGAAGGCTCGATCCAAGAACGCGGCCCCTGACGGTACTCGGCCGGGCTGGCTTTATGCAACCAGTTGCACAAACGATCCGCCTGCCCCATTATGCAACAAGTTGCATAATAAGAATGACGGACGCCGCCATGACCACCCCCTACCCCCACCTGCTGCAGCCGCTGGACCTGGGCTTCACCCAGTTGCGCAACCGCGTGCTGATGGGGTCCATGCATACCGGGCTGGAGGATAGCCGTCAGAACCTGCACCGCCTGGCCGCCTATCTGGGGGAGCGGGCGGCGGGTGGGGTGGGGCTGATCGTCACCGGCGGCTTCGCGCCCAACATCGCCGGCTGGACCAAGCCGCTGGGCGGTACCCTGGCCCTGACGTCCACCGCGCGGCGCCACCGCCCCATCCCCGAGGCCGTGCATGCAGAGGGGGGGAAGATCGCGCTGCAGATCCTGCACACCGGCCGCTATGGCTATCACCCCTTCGCCGTCGCGCCGTCGCGCATCAAGTCGCCCATCAGCCCCTTTACCCCGCATGCGCTGAGCGCCCGGGGGATAGAGCGGCAGATCCGCGCCTTCGTCCGCTGCGCCCTGCTGGCGCGGGAGGCCGGATACGACGGCGTGGAAATCATGGGGTCCGAGGGCTATTTCATTAATCAGTTCCTGGTGACCCACACCAACAAGCGTACCGACGCCTGGGGCGGCTCTTACGAGAACCGCATGCGCCTGCCCGTCGAGATCGTGCGGCGCACGCGCGAGGCGGTGGGCCCCGACTTCATTATCATCTACCGCCTGTCCATGCTGGACCTGATCCCCGACGGCAGCACTTGGGAGGAGGTGGTGCAATTGGCCAAAGCGGTGGAGGCGGCGGGCGCCACCCTGATCAACACCGGCATCGGCTGGCACGAGGCGCGCATCCCCACCATCGCCACCTCCGTCCCCCGCGGGGCCTTCGCCTGGGTGACCAAGAAGATGAAGGGCAATGTCGGCATCCCCCTGGTCACCACCAACCGCATCAACACGCCGGAGGTGGCGGAACAGATCCTGGCCGACGGCTGCGCCGATATGGTGTCCATGGCCCGGCCCCTGCTGGCGGACGCGGCGTTCGTGAACAAGGCCGCCGCCGGCAAGGCGGATGAGATCAACACCTGCATCGGCTGCAACCAAGCCTGCCTGGACCACACCTTCAAGGCGCAGATTTCCACCTGCCTGGTGAACCCCCGCGCCTGCCATGAGACGGAGCTGACCTACGCCCCCGCCGCCGTGCGCAAGCGTATCGCCGTGGTGGGTGCCGGCCCGGCAGGCCTGGCCGCCGCCACCGTCGCCGCCCAGCGCGGTCACGCCGTGGAATTGTTCGAGGCGGCGGGCGAGATCGGCGGCCAATTCAACATGGCCAAGCGTATTCCCGGCAAGGAGGAGTTCCATGAGACGCTGCGGTATTTCCGCCGGCAGATCGACCTGACGGGCGTCGCCCTCCACCTAAACCGCAAGGTCACCGCCGAAGACCTGATCGGCGGCGGCTTTGACGCGGTCATCCTGGCCACGGGCGTCACCCCGCGCGATCCACGCATCCCGGGGCAGGAGGCCGGCATGGCCAGCGGCCGGGTGGTGACCTACCTGGACGTGCTGCGCCACAACAAGCCGGTGGGCCAGCGCGTGGCGGTCATCGGCGCCGGCGGCATCGGCTTCGACATCAGCGAGTACCTGGTGCAGGACGGCCCCTCCCCCACCCTGGACCTGGCGGCTTGGCAAGCGGAATGGGGCGTGACCGACCCGGCCACGACGCGCGGTGGCGTCACGCGGCCGGAGATCACGGCGCCGGCGCGCGCGGTCACCCTGCTGCAGCGCAAGCCCGGCGGCTTGGGCAAGGGCCTGGGCAAGAC